>CBDDDT010000001.1:0-467296 GCA_965226755.1 Bryobacteraceae bacterium
TGCTTTTCCATGTGGATAAGGACTACGTGGTGAAAGACGGCGAGGTGACCATCGTCGACGAGTTCACCGGCCGTCTGATGCCGGGCCGCCGCTGGAGCGATGGGCTGCATCAGGCCGTCGAAGCCAAGGAAGGCGTCAAGATTCGAGAAGCGAGAATCAGACGCTACGCCACCATCACCTTCCAGAACTACTTCCGCATGTATAAGAAGCTGGCCGGTATGACCGGTACGGCCGACACGGAAGCCGCCGAGTTTCGACAAGATCTACAAGCTAGAAGTCACGGTCAGATCCCGACCAATCGTCCGCTATGCTGCGGCACGAGTTGCAGGATCGTGGTCTATCGCACCGAAGAAGAAAAGTTCCGCAACGCCGCCAAAGAGATTAAGGAGATGAACGACAAGGGACAGCCGGTCCTGGTCGGTACCGTCTCGGTTGCGAGAAGTCGGAAGTGCTCTCTGGGCGACGTCCTAAAGAAGCTCGGCGTCCGCCATGAAATTCTGAACGCCAAGAATCACGAACGGGAAGCCTTCATCATCGCGCAGGCCGGCCGCAAAGGAGCGCCGTTACCGTCTCCACCAACATGGCTGGTCGCGGCACGGATATTCTGCTGGGCGGCAATCCCGAATTCGACCGCGCAAGCGAACATCCTGCGCAAGGAAAACAAAGACCCGGATTACATGCAGACCTGATCGTGGTTTCCGGCAGTCCCGAACGCATCGAATGGGATGCGGTTTTATCCAGGCTTTAAGTTCAAGAATGGCAGACCGATATCGAGCATGACGAGGTGGTGGACGCTCGGCGGTCTTGCACATCGTCGGCACGGAGCGTCACGAATCCCGCCGCATCGATAACCAGCTCCGCGGCCGCGCCGGTCGCCAGGGCGATCCCGGTAGCGCAAAGCTTTTACCTATCTCTCCAAGATGACCTGATGCGCATCTTCGGCGGCCAGCGCATGCAGAACCTGATGCTGCGTCTCGGCATGGAAGAAGATGTACCCATCGAAAGCAAGCCTGATCACGAAGCGCATCGCGGCCGCGCAAAAAGCGGTGGAGGCGCAGAACTTCGAGATCGCGCAAACACATCCTGATCGAATACGACGACGTGATGAACAAGCAACGTTCAGGCGGTCTATGGCATGCGTCGCAGCGTTGCTCGAAGGGCGAAGATCAGCAGGAACGCATCGTCGAAATGGCGATCGGCGGCATGCTCGGATCGGCTTCATCGACGACGCGTTGCCCGGAGAAAACGCAATCCGTCGCACCTGGGATCTGGAGCGGCCTCGAAGACCGATATTCTGACCCAGTTCGGCGTCAAAATCCGTCCGGACGAGCTGCAAAATCTGATCGGGCTTTCGCGCGAGCAGATGGAAGCGGAGCTGGTCGAATGAGTTATTAGTCAAGAAATACCGACGAAAAGGAATCCCTGGTCGGACCCGCAGATTGATGCGCGAAACCGAGCGCATGGATCATGCTCAACGTCATCGATAACCAATGGAAAGACCACCTGTCTGTCGATGGATCACTTGAAGGAAGGCATCGGGCTCCGCGGCTACGGCCAGAAAGATCCGCTCGTCGAATACAAGAAGGAATCCTACACGCTGTTCCAGGAGTTGATGGGGCGGATTGAGGATGAGACCGTCCGGTACCTCTACTTCCTGCGTTTCGAGAGCGGGCGCGCCGCCGGACCTGCCCGGGCCGCGGGAAGACTTCGACGAAGAGGTAGAGGAAGACGAGGACGAACAGGCGCTGGCGGAGGCCCGCTTCGAGCAGGAACGCCAGCAGAAGGCCGCGCAAGCCGCCGCGCAAAGCACGGCGGAGGATCTGACCCGGAACATCCAGAAGAAAAAGGAGCGGGAACTGGCCGGGTTGCAGTTTGTCGGCGGCGACGGCGCTTCCACGGCCACTAAGACGGGTGGTCAAGGGCAAGAAGGTCGGCGTTCAACGATCCGTGCCCGTGCGGGAGCGGCAAGAAGTACAAGAAGTGCCACGGTAGCGGGCAGGTCTGAGCGGATTTTCGCCGGCGTTTTCTTTGGAACCCGCTCCGCCCGATTCCAGCGTCTAAATGATTGGCCAAATCATGAAAATCGGTTTTCCCTTTGCATCACCACCCTGGCATTAGCGACGCTCGCGGCTTCCGGACTGCAGTCGGCCGTGCTGCCGGGGGTGATCGGCCCCTGGAAGCTCGTTTCCAGCGTGCCCCTGGACGTACAGACCAAACGAGCGCTCTGGAACGAGTACGGCCTGCAGGACGCCGAAGAAGGCGTGTACCAGAAGGCTGGCGCGTCAATGACGGTGTGATGTTTGGCGGCTCGCCGATTCCACGGCCCTCCATGGCGGCGTTCGACTATCTCCGGGGAACGGGACGCCGGGGCGGCGTCAAAGCCCGCGCCCAAATACGACGAGCTTTCCCCGACCGCCGCACTCCTCCCGCGCGGGGCGCTCATTCGCGCTCGGGAATTACCTGGTCCGGTTTGACGGCGGCGTTCCGGAGCCGGACGCCGTGGCCAATATGTTCCGCTCCCTGGCGCGCTATGAGCATTCGAGCCTTCCCACCTTCCCCCACCTACCTGCCGCCGGGGCAGCTCCCCAACTCGGAACGGTATGTCGGCGGGCCGGTAGCGCTCAACGAATTCTTCCCCGGCATCCCGTCCTCCGCCGCCGGATTTCATCTGGGCGGAGAAGCGGCGGTAGCGGAGTACAAACCCGGTTTGAAGCTGGCTTTGTTTTCCTACCCCATGCCTTCCATCGCGCGCAATCGGGAAGCGGAGCTGGCTAAGATTCCGGGTGCGATTGTAAAAAGAAGCGGTACACTGGTCGCGGTTGTATTGCATCCGCAAGACGCCAACGCGGCCGAGACGTTGCTCTCACAAGTTCACTACCGGGCGACGGTCACCACCGGGCAGAAACCCGCCACGCGGACGCGACAACCCCGGCAAACCTTCTGCTTAACGTCTTTTATCTCATAGTGATACTGATGGGATTCTGTCTGGCTTCCGGCGTAATGTTCGGTTTATTCCGGATGGTTTTCCGTCGCGCAGCGCCCGTCCGGGGACGGTCGAAGAAATCCTCGCGCTGCACCTGGAAGGCAGGTAAGTAGAGTCTTTCGAGTCGTTTAGGTGATCGATTTGGACCGCCAAAACAGGCCTTTTCCCAATGCGCCGGGATCGGCTGTGGAAAAAGTTAACGTGCTTGTAAGTTTCCTTTTTTGGAAGGCTTTACGGGCCAAAATTTTGGGTCCGGATTTCGCTTGACGCGATACCCCCGCCAGACTTTACTATCCAATCACTTGAAAGTTTTTTGGCGGTTGCGAAACCGTTGAAAGATGATTCTCCCATCGAATGCCGATCCTGAGTGGGATCGGCCTAGGCCCGGCTTACCACCGGGCCTTTAACTTATTTGAGTGGGAAGGTATCAGATTCTAAATCGAAGCTACAGAAGTTCCGCTCGGGAAAAGAAGAACGGAATCTCTTTCAGCCGCCGTTTCCGGCGCGTCCGAACCGTGGATTGAGTTGCGTTCAATGCTCTCCGCGAACAGCTTCCGAATTGTGCCCTCGGCCGCATTCGCGGGGTTCGTGGCGCCCATCACTTCGCGCAGCTTCTTCACCGCGTCTTCCCGCTCCAGAACCATTGCGACCACCGGACCTTCCGTCATAAACGTGACCAGGCTCGCGTAGAACGGACGCTCTTTGTGCACCTCATAAAAGCTCTCGGCCTGCGCCTTAGCCAGCCGCGTCATGCGCAGGCCGCGCAATCTTGAAGCCTTCCTTCTCCAGCAGGGCCAAAATGGCGCCAGCGTGGCCGGACGCGACCGCGTCGGGCTTGATGATCGAGAACGTTCGTTCCATGGTTGTTATTTCGCTTCCAGACGTTTTTTGATGCTCGCGCCGATCTCCGCGGGGGAGTCGCACATGGTGATTCCCGCGTCTTCCATGGCGCGAATTTTATCCGGCGCCGCGCCCGATCCGCCGGAAATGATCGCCCCGGCATGTCCCATGCGGCGTCCCGGAGGCGCGGTTTGCCCGGCGATGAAACCCACCACCGGTTTCTTCACGTGCTGCTTCACGTAGGCTGCCGCGGTTTCTTCCGCGTCGCCGCCGATCTCGCCGATCATGACGATCGCGTGCGTATCGGCGTCTTCGTTGAACATCCGCATCGCATCCGTAAACGACGTTCCGATAATCGGGTCCCCGCCGATTCCGATGCAGGTGGATTGGCCGATTCCCAGCTTGGTCAGCTGTCCCACCGCTTCATACGTCAGCGTGCCCGAGCGCGACACCACGCCCACGTGCCCTTGCAGATGAATGTGCCCCGGCATGATCCCGATCTTGCACTTGCCCGGTGAAATCACACCCGGACAGTTCGGGCCGATCAGCCGCGACGTTTTGCCCCGCATGAATTCCCACGCCTTGATCATGTCGAGCGATGGAATGCCCTCAGTGATGCAGATCACCAGCGGAACGCCGGCGTCCACCGCCTCCATGATCGCGTCGGCTGCGAACGGCGGAGGGACGAAGATTACCGACGCGTTCGCGCCCGTCTCCTTGACCGCCTGCGCGACCGTATCGAAAACCGGCAAATCCAGATGTTTCGATCCGCCCTTGCCGGGAGTTACGCCGCCGACCACCTTGGTTCCGTAAGCGATGGCTTGCGTGGCGTGAAACGTTCCTTCACGCCCCGTGAAACCCTGCACCATCAAACGCGTGTTCTGGTCAACCAGTACGCTCATCTACTTTCCACCCCTCGCGAGTCGTACGACCTTTTCCGCCGCGTCCCGCATGTCCTCGGCTACGGTGAAGTCGAACCCCGACTCCTTGAGAATGCGCCGGCCCTCCTCCACATTGGTGCCTTCCATCCGGATCACGATGGGAACCTTGATGTGTAAATCGCGCGCCGCCGCCAGCACCCCGTTCGCCAGGACGTCGCATCGCAGGATGCCGCCGAAGATGTTGATCAAAACCGCTTTCACGCCGGGGTCGGAGAGCAGAATCCGAAACGCGTTCTTGATCTGTTCCGCGTTTGCGCCGCCGCCGACGTCCAGGAAGTTCGCCGGGCTCCCGCCGGCATACTTGATGATGTCCATGGTCGCCATGGCGAGACCCGCGCCGTTCACCATGCAGGCGACATTTCCGTCCAGCTTGACGTAATTCAAGCCGAACTTCGAAGCCTCTACTTCCAGCGGATCTTCTTCATTCAGGTCGCGAAACTCCTGCAGATCCTTGTGACGGAACATGGCGTTGTCGTCAAAGTTCACTTTGGCGTCCAGCGCGTATACCTTGCCGCCTTTGGCGAGAATGAAAGGATTGATCTCGGCCAGCGTGGCGTCGTTCGCCTCGCACGCCCGCGTCAGCGCCATCATGGCCGCCACGGCGGCTTTCACGCTGGCGGCCGGGACGCCGATGCCGAACGCCAGTTTCTGGGCCTGGAACGGCAGCAGTCCGTAACCCGGCTCGATGGCCTCTTTCAAGATGGCCTCCGGATCGTTCGCCGCCACTTCTTCGATCTCCATGCCGCCCGCGGCCGACGCCATGAAGACCAGTTTGCTGGCGGACCGGTCGAGCACCACGCCCAGATAAAGCTCCCGCTCGATCGGCAGCGTCTCTTCGACGAGCAGCTTCTGCACGACGCGGCCCTCGGGCCCGGTCTGGTGCGTGATCAACGTCATGCCGAGCATCTTCTCGGCGAGCAGCGCGGCTTCTTCGGGACTCTTGGCGATCTTGACGCCGCCGCCTTTGCCCCGGCCGCCGGCGTGAATCTGCGCCTTGAGAACCACGCTCCCGCCGATATTCTTCGCCGCCGTCTCGACTTCGGCCACGGTGAAAGCTACCTCGCCGCGGGGCACAGGCACATCGTATTTCGCCAGGAGCGCTTTCGCCTGGTACTCATGAATTTTCATGTATATTTCGCTTAGGCCGGGCGCTTAGGTCGGGTGCGTGAATCGCGCCGCCGCGCGGCGACCGGTCCGACCTAGAACTATATCACGCGCCTGTTTTTGCGGCCCTTCGCCACCGTCTACTATGCTGAAGCCGTGTCTGAGATTCTGCTCCGCTCTCTTCACCTGGTCACGGCGGGGCGGGACCTTTCTTCCGCGGAATCCCTCGACGCCATGCGCGCGATCGTGCGGGGCGAAGCGACCGACGCCCAGATCGCCGCGTTCCTGATCGCTCTGCACCTCAAGGGCGAGACGGCCGAAGAACTCGCTGGTTTCGCGAGAGCCATGCGGGAAGCCGCCGTCCCCGTTCCATTTGTTCCGGGCCCAAGCGAGACGCTGCTCGACACCTGCGGGACCGGCGGCGACGGGCAAAACACGTTCAACATCTCCACCACGGTCGCCTTCGTCGTGGCCGGATGCGGCGTGAAAGTAGCCAAGCACGGAAACCGCGGAGTATCAAGCTCTTCCGGCAGCGCCGACGTGCTGGAGCATCTCGGCGTCGCCATCGCCGTTTCCGCGGACTGGGCCGCCCGCGCGCTCCGCGAAGTCGGAATCTGCTTCCTATTCGCCCCGGCGTTTCACCCCGGACTCAAGCAGGCCCAGGCCGTCCGCCGTGAGCTCAAGATGCGCACCGTCTTCAACCTTCTGGGGCCGCTCTCGAACCCGGCGCCGACGCGCGCGCAAGTGGTGGGAACGCCCTCGCTCGAATCCGCCCGGCGCATCGCCGCGGCCCTGGCCGCGCTCGGTCTCGGCCGCGGATATGTCGTGCATGGGGAAGACGGGCTCGACGAAGTCACCTCCACGGCCCGGACGGCTGTCTTCGCCGTGCGCGATGGGCGCGTCGAGCAGACCAGCGTTGCGCCTGAGGATTTTGGAATCGCGCGCGTGGAAATCGAGGAACTGCGTGGCGGCGGCCCGGCGGAAAACGCGAGCATCACCGAGCGCGTGCTTGCCGGCGGCCGCGGCCCTCAACGCGACATTGTGCTGGCCAACGCCGCTATGGCGTTGATGGCGGCCGGCAAGGCCCAGTCAATTCGAGAAGGCGTGCAGCTCGCGGGCGCGTCGATCGATTCCGGGAGCGCGGCCGAAAAGTTGAAACACTTGAAGGATCTCGGCGCCCGCTAGCGCGCCTAATCTACACCACGCCGCTATAACGCCTGAGAATTTGGGGTAAATTCTGGGAAAAGGCGGATCGCGCGAGCACCATGTCGCAGCCCGCGTCATGCGCTTCGCGCTTCAGGTCCGCCTGTATGTGAGATACGAAGGCGATCATTCCAGTGCCCTTCATCTCCACCGCCTTTTTTAGTTGATCGATCATTTTGACCGGCTCTATCGATTCGAAGTTCAAATCGAAGATGATAAGCGCCGGAATCGTCTTCGCTTTTTCCAGTAAATCTTCTTGGGTTTTGACAATCTCCGCCTGCATCATCGCGCGTTTGGCGGCATCCAGAATTTTTACGGTGAAAAACAGATCGCTTACAGCGACCAGCATTCGGTTGTTGGCCTGTCTCGGCATGTTTGTTTTAGCGGACGAGTTTAGAGGACGTTTAAAGAAGCGCGCTCCTGTATGAAGGACGGGGACGGGCGCATCCTTAATATCTGACGATTGAGGGAATTACGAGAGTAGCTGGTTTGCGGCGCAGATGCAACGATAGTCGAATCCGATAGTTCCCATCCGCGCCGCAAATCGCAACGGCTCGCGATGCCGTTGGCCGCGGCCCTGCATGCTATGTTGGGCCAATGCTCGCCGAGAATCCGTTCCATGACGCCCTGAGGTTCGAGCGTAAGGTGCCCGAATGCGCGGTTGTCATCTTCGGAGCGAACGGAGACCTGACCAGGCGCAAGCTCATGCCCGCGCTTTATCGGCTGGCCTTTGAGCGGCGGCTCTCGCCGGGCTTCGCGGTGATCGGAATCTCTCGCACGCCGATGTCCGACGAGCAATTCCGCGAGAAGATGCGCGAATCAGTCCAGAAATTTCTGGAGGATTCCCCGTTCGACGACGACATTTGGTCGAGCTTCGCCAAGGGTCTTTTTTATATGGCCGGCGATGTCGACAATCAGAAATGTTACGCGGACTTGAAGGACTGTCTGGAGGGAGTGCAGAAAGAACGGCAGACGGGCGGCAACGTCCTGTTCTACCTTTCCACGCAGCCCAGCCAGTATGCGCCCACGGCGGGCGGCATCGGTAAAGTCGGACTGAATCGCGGCACCGGGTGGCGCCGCCTGGTTGTCGAAAAGCCCTTCGGTCACGACCTGGCGAGCGCTAAAGACCTCAGCGAAAAACTGCATGAGGTCTTTAGCGAAGACTCGGTTTATCGCATCGATCACTACCTGGGGAAGGAAACGGTGCAGAACATCCTGGCGCTGCGTTTCGGCAATGGGATCTTCGAGCCTTTATGGAACCGCCGCTATGTCAATCACGTGCAGATCACGGCGGCTGAGTCGATTGGCGTGGAAGGGCGCGGCGCTTACTATCAGGAAGCGGGCGCTCTGCGCGACATGATCCAGAACCATTTGCTTCAGGTGATGGCCACCGTCGCCATGGAGCCCAGCGCGACTTTTTCTCCGGATGCGGTCCGTGATGAGCGCTCCAAGCTGCTGCGTTCCATCCGTGTCATGAAGCCCGGCGATGTGGCCAAGAACGCCATCGCCGGCCAGTACGGTCCCGCGCGCATCGGCGGTCAGGATGTTCCCGGTTTTCGGCAGGAGCCCGGCGTGGATCCGCAAGCCCAAACCAACACTTATGCCGCGGCTACCTTCTTCGTGGATAACTGGCGCTGGGCCCGCGTGCCGTTCTTTATTCGATCCGGTAAGCGCTTGCCGAAACGGGTGAGTGAAATTTCCATCCAATTCCATGAAGCGCCTCACGCGGTGTTCGGAGGAAGCGGCGCGGCCGAAATGGCGATGCCTAACCTTCTGATCATGCGCATCCAACCGGAGGAAGGCGTGTCGCTTAAGCTGCTCTCCAAGCGCCCTGGCGCCGGGATGACGCTGCGCCCGGTCTCGATGGATTTCAACTACAGTTCCAGCTTCGGAGAGCGCTCGCCTTCGGCCTACGAAACGTTGCTGCTCGATGCGATCACCGGCGACGCAACTCTTTACACGCGCCAGGACATGGTGGAAGCGAGTTGGGCGGCGGTGGAACCCATCTTGGAAGTCTGGCAAAATCAGCGCTTCAACTTCCCCAACTATGCCGCCGGCACCTGGGGACCGCAAGCTTCGGACCAGATGCTGGCCAGTTACGGCCATGTCTGGCGAAGGCCGTAGGAGCATCTATATATGGTTAGGCCCGAGCAGGTCCTGAAAGAACTCTCCAGGCTGTGGATCGATCTGGGGCATGAGGATAACGGTGTCGCGGCGCCGGGCGAGCCGGGCGCGGGGGTGGTGCGCGCCTGCGCCATGACCTTGATCACCATCGCCGATGAATCGGAAGACCCCACCAATCTCGGCGAAACCGTCGCTCTGCTGATGAAGGAGCACCCCAGCCGGTCCGTGCTCATTCGCGTCCGTTCGAGCGGGGAGGAATGCCTGGAGTCGCGCGTGTTCGCCCAGTGCTGGATGCCGCTCGGCCATGCGCGCCAGATCTGCTGCGAGCAGATTGAAATCACCGCGTCGCTCGCCAGTCTCAACGACGTCCCCGGCGTTGTCTTGCCGCTCGCGGTTCCCGATCTGCCCGTGATCTTGTGGTGCCGGAATCCGCGGCTTTTCGACACCGAGGCATTTCCCCGCATCGCCGTGATCGCGGATAAGTTGATCGTGGATACCGCCGCTTTCAGCGATCCGGCGCAGGCGCTCGCGCTGCTCGCCAGGCAGGTCGGCACCGGACGGCTGGTTGCGGATCTGGCTTGGGCCCGGATCACCCGCTGGCGCGAAACGCTTTCGCAGGTTTTCGTGAACCAGCAATGCCTCAGCGCCCTTCCGCATCTTCAGACGGCGCAGGTGGAGTATGGTGGAACGCAACCCGCCACCGAAGCTCTCTATCTGGCCGCGTGGCTGCAGAGCGGATTAGAGCGCGCGGGCAACCACGCCGCCGTTAAGCTGATTCGTGGCGACGGCCCCGCGGTCACGGCCTTGACGCTCTCCGGCCCCGGCGAATGCGGCGTGTCCATTCGGTCCGATTCTTCCGGCAGCGTGCACGTGATGACCAATAAGCTGGAGACGCGCACGCTCTTCCCCAAAATGACGGACGATCTCGCTTTGCAGGAAGAGCTCTCGATCACCACGCGCGACTATGCATTTGAAGCCGCCCTCGCGCTGGCCCCATCCCTTATCGTTCCGGCCCCGCGATGAACAATAACCGTCCCCACTTGTTCGATGACGCCGCCGCCGCGGCCGCCGCGTGCGGCGATTTCATCATTGACCGTCTTTCCAAGGCTCTGGATGAGCGCCGCCGGGCTTCCCTCGCTGTTTCCGGAGGCCGCACCCCCGGCCTGATGTTCGATCGGATGCGGGCCTCCCATCTTCCCTGGGATCGCATCGACTTCTTCTTTGTGGATGAACGCGCCGTCCCGCCCGGCGATGCGGACAGCAATTTTCGATTGGCCAACGAGCGTTTCCTCGCGCCGCTCGCATTTCCTCGGGACAATGTCCACCGGATCGAGGGAGAACTTGCGCCCGCCGAGGCCGCCGCCCGCTACGCTCAGGCGATCCGGGCGAGCTTCGGACTGCTCGACGGCGGAATCCCCATCTTTGATGTGATCCACCACGGCATGGGTCCCGACGGCCACACCGCCAGCCTGTTCCCGGGAGATCCGCTGATTGAGGACCGCACCGGCATCGCCGCCGCCGTGCATGCCCCGAAACCTCCGCCGGACCGCGTCACGCTTCTTCCCGGAGTGCTGCTGGTCTCTCGCGCGTCCGTGTTTCTAGTCGACGGAGAAGATAAAAGCGCTGCTCTCGACAGCGTCCTCATCGGCGAACTCGACCCCAAGAGATTCCCTTCGCAATTGCTGGCTCGCAGCGGCAAGCACGTGGATTGGTTTCTAGGCGGCCTCGCTTGGCCCCATCATAAGCATCCGGCTTAGCGAGACCGCTTGCGTAAGTTGTAAATCAGATACACCAGCGTCAAAACGTTCAGAATGAAGATCACGATCTTCAGCCAAGTCGTATGGCGGAAGATCTCGTAAATTTCGAGCGGAATGAATACGCCGGTCGCGACGACGGTCAGGTATTCGCCCCACCTTTTTTTGAGGACCAGCCCGACCCCTTCCGCATAGCGCAGTCCCGCATACAGAAACGTCCCGACGCTCAATTCGCGCAATTGCTTCGGATTGATCGAAAACGCCTTCTCCAGCAGGCCGTGGATGTAATGGTTGTCCGGATCTACCCGCAGGACATGCACCCAATGGACCAGCGCCGCTTGAATGTCCCGGTGCATCAGCCGCAAGGCGCCAAGTCCGGCCAGCACCAGCAGCGTGCCTTCCAGCAGCTTATAGATGCCGATCAGGTACAAGGCGGCGCCGTGACCGCCCCTGGTTGCTGGATCCGTGCGCGCCACAGATATCTTGGAATCAGATTTCGAGAATCACGGGCATGATCAGCGGGCGGCGCGCCGTCTGCTTGGAAATATAGCGCTTCAAATCGGCGCGGATCTTGTCTTTGATCACGCCCCAATCCGTCTTTTCCTCGGTGCTCGCCGCCTCCAGAGTGCGGCCGATCACCAGCCTGGCTTCGGCCAGGAGCTCCGACCCGCCGTATTCCGACGTGAATCCGCGGCTCACGATTTCCGGAACTCCCTCCACGCGCCCGGTGTGTTTGTTGATCGCCACGATCGGAACCACGATGCCGTCTTCCGACAACGCGCGCCGGTCGCGGATCACGGTTTCACCGACCACTTCATCGAGCAGCCCCGAATCGATGCACACGCGTCCAACCGGAACCTTCCCCGCTTTCCGCGCGCCGCGAACGTCGATCTCCAGCTTGTCTCCCGTCTCCATGAGGAAGGATTCTTCGAGCCCCGAGAACTTAAGGTGCTCAGCCAGGCGGGCGTGCTTCGCTAATTGCCGGAACTCGCCATGCACGGGCATGAAATAGCGCGGACGCACCAGATTCAGGATCAGCCGCAGCTCCTCGATGCTCCCGTGACCGGAAACGTGAAGCGGCGGACTCATGCTGCCGTACATGACATCCGCTCCGCGCTTCGAGAGGTGATCGATCATGCGGAAGATCGGCTTCTCATTCCCCGGAATGATGCGTGAACTGAGCACCACCGTGTCGCCCTTCTCAACCGAGATGTTCTTGTGGTTATCGACGGCCACCCGCGACAGCGCGGACATGGGTTCGCCCTGCGTCCCGGAAATCAGGACGGTCAGCTTGTCGGGCTGGAAGGTCATCGCTTCCTGCGGCCGGATCAAAACACCGTCGGGGATGTCTAGAAAATCCAGGTTATGAGCGATCTCGGTCACCGACGTCATGCTCCGCCCGATAATCGCCACGCGCCGGTTGAATTCGACCGATAAATCCAGAATCAATTGAAGGCGGTGAATGGAGGAGCTAAAACAGGAGACGAAAAGCCGCCGGTCCGCGCGATTGAAGATGTCTTCCATGCGCGGACGCACGGCGCGCTCTGAATCGGTGTAGCCCGCGCGGTCCGCGTTGGTCGAATCCGACATGAGCAGCAGCACGCCGCGCTTTCCATATTCGGCGAACGTGTGCAGGTCGAACGGCTCGTTGTCGGTGGGCGTGGGATCGACTTTGAAATCTCCCGTGTGGATGATCACGCCCAGCGGCGTGGTGATCGCGAGAGCGACGCAGCTCACGATGGAGTGCGTGACGTGGATGAACTCGACTTTGAACGGACCGATCTCGACAATATCTTTCGGCTTGACGGGCCGGAGATCCGGGTCTTCTTCCAGATCGAACTCTTCCAGCTTCCGTTCCACAAGGGCATGCGTAAAGGCCGTGCCGTAGATCGGCACCTTGGGAAAATCTTCGAGGAAATAGCCCACCGAGCCGATATGATCTTCGTGGCCGTGGGTCAGCAGCAGAGCCCGGACCAGTTGCCGGTTATCTTTCAGGTAAGTCAGGTCGGGAACGACGTAATCCACGCCGAGGAGTTCGGCATCCGGAAACATCATCCCGCAATCCACGACGATAATATCGTCGCCATACCGGATCGCCATCACGTTCATTCCAAATTCGCCGAGGCCGCCCAGGGGAATGACGTGAAGCTTTTTATCTGTCAATAGCACACTCCGATGTAAACCCTCTATTGTACAGGGCCGTATTTCTTGAATTGTGGAACGGACGTTGTCAAGCCGCCGGTTGAGGCGGTTGCTTCGCGGTTGACGGATTGGCGGGCGCGCCCGGCGCCGTGCTGGGCTTTACGCGCTTGTGCGATTTAGTTGATTTACCAGGCGCGGGCGTTCCCGGGGCCGTTGTCTTCGGCGCCGGTATCCTGGCGTCTGGAGTCGCGCCGGGTCCTTGCTGCCGGGCGGGTCCGGATTGCTCCGGAGAAACCGCGGGCGGAGGCGCCGAAACTCCTGGTTCCGGCGGAGGCGTGATGGTAGACGGCGCTTGCTCACCAAGCAGTAACGATGCGCAGCCCATCAGTCCGACAGCCAAACTTTTGTGGAAGCTCGTCATGCTGAAAACGCTGCACGCAACGGTCTTATGTATGCTTTCGCCCGGATGTACGTGTCGAGAGTGGCGCCGTGATTGCCTGCTTACAAACGTCATGGAAGAAAACACAAGTAGTCTGTTAGTCGCAGCCGCGAAAGCTATCGGCGGCGCCGCCGGAAAGGTTGCAGCGCTTGGGAAAACCGTCGCGCCAGCCCCCGCCGCGGTTCCGGGCGCTTCCCCCGTGAACGGCAAATTCCCCAAGAAGAACAAGTCGCGGCTCCCGCGCCGTCTGAAAAAGAAGCAAAAGAGAGAAGCCATGCGGCTGAGCGCGCTCGCTGGCTCAAAGGAACGCGCGTAAACGCGCAAGCCGTTGCACAATGAGGCGATGCACTTACGCCTTCCTGTGCTCGTTGCGCTCGCGTCCATCTCCATCGCACCCGCGGCAGTCAAATCCGTTCAGGTAGACGAGCGGACGGACGTCGAGCAAGGCAGAAACTTCGGAACCTCTGGCCCCTATGAGCGCATCACGGGCGCTGTCCAATTCACCGTCGATCCTGAACTTCCCGCCAATCGCTTGGTTCACGACCTCAAGCTCGCGCCGCGCGACGAGCAGCACCACGTGGCATTCTCAGCCGACTTCTACGTGCTGAAGCCCCGCGATCCAGCCAAAAGCAATGGAACGCTGCTCTTCGAAGTCTCGAACCGGGGCGGCAAAGGCTTGATCCAATCTTTCGACTTCGGCCCAGGCGGCCGCAACCCGGGCGTCGTCTCCGGGGATCTCGGGGACGCCTACCTTCTGGAACAGGGCTACACGCTGGTTTGGCTCGGCTGGCAAGCCGACGCGCCTGCCGAAACTGGCGTGCTTCGTTTGCGGACGCCTATCGCCCGGAACTCCGACGGCAGCAGCATCCAGGGCACGGTGCGCTCCGACTTTGTTCTCGATTTCCCGGCGATGAGCGCCTCGCTCGGCGACATGGGGCACACGCCTTATCTCGCCGCCGATCTGCACGATCTGACGGCCACCCTCACCGTCCGCGAACATCCTGAAGACCCGCGCCGGCCCATTCCTCGCGATAAGTGGCAGTTCGCCCGCGACGACCACGGCAAGCCGATCCCGGACGCAGGCTCCGTGTATCGGGAAGGCGGCTTAAGTGAAGGCAAGATCTATGAGGTTCTCTACACCGCCAAAGATCCGCTGGTGACCGGCCTCGGTCCCGCGGCGGTGCGAGACTTCGTTTCGTTTCTCAAATTTGGCGGGGCGGACACCCTGCTCTCGGATCAGCACATTTACTTGAAGCGCGCGCTCGGCTTCGGGATCTCGCAAAGCGGCCGCTTCCTCCGCGACTTTCTTTACGAGGGTTTCAACGCCGATGAGCAAGGCCGGCGCGTGTTCGACGGCGTGTGGGCGCACGTAGGCGGCGCGGGCCGCGGCAATTTTAACTTCCGCTTCGCCCAGCCCTCGCGCGACGCACGGCCCTTTTTGAACTTCTTCTATCCGGTCGATATCTTCCCGTTCACCGACATGCCGGAAAAGGATTCTATGACCGGCGTGAAAGCCGGTCTGCTGGATCGCGCCGCGCAGCAACAGGTTATTCCGAAAATCTTCTACACGCACGGCTCTTACGAGTACTGGGGACGCGCCGCCGCTCTGATTCATTCGGGTACCGAAGGGCAGAACGATATAGCTCCGTCACCCGACACCCGCATCTATTTCATCGCGGGCGCTCAGCATGGTCCCGGTCACTTGCCGCCCGCTAAGGCGTCCACCGCCAACGATGCGGATCCTGAAGACTACCGCTACGTTCTTCGCGCATTGCTGCAAGACTTTCAGAGTTGGTTGAAAGACGGCGAAGAGCCGCCTGCCTCCCGGTATCCGCTTCTGGCGAAGGGAGAACTGACGACGGTGTCCGGCTTGCGATTCCCCGGTCTTCCGGGAGTCCGCCCGCCCACGACTTACCACAAGGCCTATCGCGTGGACTACGGTCCGGAGTTCGTGCCGCAAGGTATTGTGAGTGAGCCGCCGAGGGTCGGCGCCGCGTTCGCCACGCTTGTGCCTCAAGTGGATGCGGATGGAAACGACCTGGGCGGCATCCGCTTGCCCGAAATCCAAGTCCCGCTGGGAACTTACACCGGTTGGAACTTCCGTGCTCCCCAGATCAAAGCGCCCGAGGAGATGGCCTCGTTCATCGGCTCCTACTTCCGCTTTTCCCGGACAGCTGCCGAGCGCGCGGCGAATCATGACCCGCGTCCTTCCATTGCGGAACGGTACCCGGGCCCGAAGGTTTATCTGGAACGAGTGCAATCGGCAGCCAAGGCCCTTGTCGACCAAAGGCTCGTCCTTGATCGCGACATTCCCGCCATCGTCGAGCGCGCCAGGCAGGAATGGGCGATCGCGACCCGCTAAAAAACTAGACCTTTCTGCCGCTTGCCTGCTCCAGCAGGTGATCGCAGCCGCGCGCCGTCAGCGCCATCATGGTCAGCGTGGGATGCTTATCCCCCGTGGAGGGAAACGCGTTGCCCCCGAATACATAAAGGTTGGAAATGTCGTGCGTCTGGCAGAACGAATTCAAAACGCCATCCCGGCTGTTAGAGCTCATCCGCGCGGTCCCCACTTCATGAATCGAACCCCCCAAGCTGTCTTTTCGTCCCGGGTCGGATCGCGGAGCGCCTTCGCGCGCGGCGCCCGCTCCCACGCTTGACCGTCCCGCATCCGGAGATCCCGGTCCGCCCGGAAATCCCGCTGGACTCGCCTCCCCGAACCCCGGCATCACCTCTCCGCCGGCTTTCCGAAACAGCTCTCCGGCCTTCTCCTGAAAATCGGCGAGCAGCCGGCGATCGTTGTCGTGATGCTCGAAGTGGATCTTCAAAACTGGAATCCCCCAGTGATCCTTCACCTCCGGATCGAGTTCCACAAAGTTTTCTTTCTGCGCCAGCATCTCTCCGCCCGCGATCCAGACGCGCGCCTGCGCCACATACCGGCTTTTCACTTCCCGCTTCCACGCGGAACCATAGCCGGGCAGGGAAGCCGCATATTGCGGAAACTCGGTCTGCCCTCCGGTCGCGTTGATGACATAGCCGCGGATAAACTCTTTGCGCGCCGTTTTCGCGTCGATGTTCTGGAAGTTCGGCACGCTCACGCCGGCGGCCTTCCCGTCATCGAGGCGGCTCGGACCGCCCTTCAGCCGGGGCAGAAACCCGCTTACGCCGCCGCCGCCGATCTGATCCATCATGTAACGGCCGAGCGTGCCGCTCGAATCCGCCAAACCGCCTTTGGCCGAAAGCAGCAGCAGCCGCGTATTCTCCAACGTGGACGCGGCCAGGACAACGAACCGCGCGTCGACCTCCACGGATTTCAAAGTGAACCGTTCGATATAGGTCACGCCCTGCGCGCGATTCTCCCCGTTCATCCGGACCTGCGCCACGACGCTATCCGTCATGACGTCCAGATTGCCCGTCCTCATCGCCGGCGGCAAAGTCGTCGAGACGGTGCTGAACATCGCGCCGACATCGCAGCCGTTCACGCAATTGCCGCAGTAATGACACGCCGGGCGGTTATTGAGCGAGCGCGTGAGCTGCGCCAGACGGCGCGGAGTCGCTCGCCAGCCCAGGCTGCCCGCCGCGGCCGCGAACATCGTTTCCGCGCAGTTCAGGGGCATCGGGGGCAAGAACACGCCGTCCGGAAATTGCGCCAGCCCTTCCTTGGCGGCGCTGACGCCAATGAACGTCTCCACGCGGTCGTAATAAGGCTTGATGTCCGCATAACTCAGCGCCCAGTCCATGCCGTAGCCGTCGCGCGATGCGGCCTTAAATTCGTAATCCGCCATGCGGTCGCTGGCGCGCGCCCAGTGAAGCGTTCGACCGCCCAGACACCGCGATCGCGACCACGTGTACATCGTGCCCGGCGCTGTCGTATAAGGATTCTCCTGGCTATCCAGCATGATCCTGTAATTCCGCTCGCTTCCGGTGTATCTGCGCAGAAATCCGGGCTTGCCCCGGCCGCGGTAGTCCATCTGATACAGAAACGTATGGTGAAAGTCTTTTTGGCTGACCGCGCTCCCCGCCTCGATCAGAAGCACTTTCATCCCGGCCTGCGACAGCGCCATCGCCGCCCAGCCTCCGCATGCGCCCGAGCCCACTACGATCGCGTCGTATTTAACCGGCATGGGTCTGACCCTCCATGGGGACGGCGCGATGTTCCGGGTGATTGCACCCCGGGAACTCCGCATTGTACGTGTTGCCCCGGTAGTCGAGCGTGTCGATCATCCCGGCTCGCGACGTATAAAACGCGAATGTATTCAGCTGTTTGATCAGCTTATAGGCGGCGTAAGCGGGATGCGATGCGGCGGCGTCGCGTTCCGGCCTGGAAATCGTTTCCATCAATGCGGCGCGTCCCTTAGCGTCGGCGGCGTGGAAACCGGCTAGCTTCAAGGCGGCCATCGCCGCGCGCCAGCGGTTCTGTAGGTCCGGGACTTGCTCGGCGGACTGCAGCATGAAATCGATGAAGTAGGCGCAGTAGGCCTCGCGCGCTCCCGGCATCTCGTCGGTCGGGATCAGAATTTCGGTGAAGGATTGCAGCGCTGCGAAGTCGTCCGCATCGAAAAATTTCGGTTGGTACGAAACCAGAAGGGGCGGCTGCGGAGGAGCTTGCGAGCCGGCGTGATGCAGATGCTGCGCGTCCTCCGAGTCCGGCGCCGCCTTCAGCCAGGCGGCGAAAAATTCCGCAGCGCCGGGCAATGCGGCGGCCTTCAGAGCGAGATCCACAAGCTCGCGGCGGGTCAAATCCATGCAACCAATCTATAACGCCCCGTTCGCGACCCTCGCGTGAGCCCCGCGTCCGTTCAGGGGATTTCCTGCAATGGCTGGACCGCGGTTCCATCACTCCAGAGCCCCATATCCACTTCTTGCGAGCTTCCATGCGTCAGCACATAGGAACAATTGGTTCCCTTAAACGTGCAGTCCAAGAGGCCGACGCTCAGCTTCCACGTCACGTTATAGTCCCGGTCGTCAATCGCCGCCGTGTCGTTGAGGCCGTTAGTCAGGGGAAACCAGTGGTTTCCAAGCTGCGCCGGACTTCCATGGCTGTCGGAGATCACCTCCAGAAAGTCCCGATTGGGCGCCGGAAGCGCCGCCACCGCCGAGCTCCAGACGGCCTGCGCGGTCGCCAGGTCGGAGCTTGTGTCTTCATCTCCCTCCACCAGAATGAGCTTGGTGTCGGCATTCAGGTTATTGAAGCTGAGCGATAGATTAGTCTTCCCCACGCCCGGGGTGAAAGCCCCGATGGCCCGCGGCAATCCGGCCGGCGCATTCCCGCCGTTCAGCGTTTGAGCTACCGTCAGAGCCTCCACCGCGCCCATCGAATGCCCCACAAACGCCGTCAGCATACCCTGCCCGTCGCTCTGCGGCGGTATGAATCCTCCGGAAGATAATTTACTCAGGGCGGATTGCCACGACGCCTGTATGTTGACGGCGAACTGGTTCGGCGCCGCGCCCTGATCATAAAGCGGAAACACGACCGTGTATCCGTTCTTGACGATATGGCGTATCCAGCCGATGTAGTTCTGCGGGCTGTCGCCCGAACCGGGCTCCTGATCGAGCAGGTAGCCATGGAGAAAGAGAATTACGGGCAGAGAAGACGGCGCCGGATTGGCCGACGGTTGAAAAATGTAATAGGCCTGCGAAGCAGAACCCGCGCCCTGCGCTCCGTTGCCCGGCGTCGAATAAAACGGACCGGCCTGAACCGTCGCGGAATAGAGGTATGTCGATCCGCCCGGCCCGCTCAACGGCTGTCCAGGCGGGGTGATCTGCGCCGAAAATAAAGAAGGCGCCGCCGCCAAATTCAGCAAGATCGCACAAGGGATCAGTCGGTTTAGAGCCATCATAAAAAACAGACCATCTTAAGAACTCTTTTCCTGCTTATGCCCGGGTCCGCTAGCCCAGCCTCATGCGGAAATGCGGCTCGGTTCCGAAAGTAATTTTCAGACCAGAGCATTCACCAGATTCGCGAAGTTGCCGAAAACCTGAAGCCCGTCAAGCCGGCCGCTGAAGTAGCGGGCGTTGATCTCGGCGGACCCCAGTTGCTCCACTTCCCGAAAACGTTGATCTCGTAACTGCATGCCCATCTCATCCGGCTCGAAAAAGAGTTGGAATGCCTCGCCCACGTCCGCTACCCGCTTGGCCAGAATATCGAAAGCGCATCGTTCCATGGGACTTAGCGCCGACCGGGCGACGGCATAGTCGAAGGTCACGCCGCTGCCCGGAGGCATGGAGGCGACGAATTCGAGAGTCGCCTCGAACGCTGTCGCGGTCAGATACGGCGTCACCCCGAGCCAGGAGAAAAACGCCGGCAAGCGCCGATCGAAGCCTCGTTCCGCGAGCGCATCGCTGAGCGATTGCCTCTCAAAATCGACCGGCACAAATTCGACCGACGCCGGGATGCTGATCTGTCCGGCGGCCAGCCGCTCGCGCTTCCAGGCTTGCGTGGCCGGATGGTCCACTTCGAACACGCGCAGACCTTGCGCGCTATAAGGATTGCGGTAGGCGAAAGTATCCAGCCCGGCGCCCAGCACGACATACTGGGCGCACCCTCGATCCACGGCGCGTGCGAGCTGGTCCTCCGCATACCGGCTTCGCGACACCATGAACGCGCGGATAAACCGCGATTCGAAGTCGCCGTATTTGTCGGGCGAGGCGAGCGTCAGCGCATTCTCGCGGCCTACAATCGGCACGGCGAGAAGATCTTCGAACACCCGCGGGGAATCGAGCACCTGATGCGCGGCGCGCCTAAGAGCTACGCGCAATGCTGTAACGCTCGGCTGACCCTCCTGTAAGAGGCTTAAGGAAGACAGAGCCTCGTTGAAATTGGTTTTCTGTTGATAAGCTGTTTCCAATGGGATCCTCACGCAACACTTAGGGGTTCGACAGATGGGACGCCGGACTTTAGGGTCGGGCGCTAGGTTCGAGGGAAAATCCAGCCGTCGCCCCCCAGGGCTCTACCGGCGCGCGGCCAAATCGCTCTCGGAAGAGCGGCGCCCCGTCCTATTAGCAGCTTCGGTTCGCCCCTTTGTTCCGGTAAGTGCTAAGGTGAAAGTCAAAGATGATGAAACAAGACGAAGAACTCATCCACTACGCCCTCATCGGGTTAGAAGAACAGAAACGCCAGATTGACGAGAAGATCTTAGAGCTGCGCGGAAGAAGCGGGCCAGGACCCTCGGCCGATGTCCCCCAGAAGGCTCCGGCCGCTCGCAAAGGCATGAGCGCGGCAGGCCGCGAGCGCATCGCCGCCGCGCAAAGAGCCCGTTGGGCCGCCCAACGCGGAACGGCCGCACAGCCTGTCGCCGCGCAACCTGTCAAGAAGAGCGCTGCCGCTCCGGCGCGGAAAAAAGGCACGATGAGCGCGGAGGCGCGCGCCAGAATCGCGGAAGCGCAACGCAAGCGCTGGGCGGCGGCGAAGAAGAAACAGTAATCCGCCGCATCCGCCCAACGAGACTCGCGCCCAGCCGTGCGAACCCGCCCAAGCCGCCCCGATTTTGAGGGACCGGATTGTTCTTGACCGCTTGGCTCGGCCCCGCAATTCAGCGGCGGGCTCGCGCTTGCCAGCCTAAGTGCATTGAACAAATATGCGTCGAGGCGGCTTGTGCCCGGCCGCCGTTCGGGATAATATCTCTGGAGCGTGGCTACATCGACGTGGTCCGTTACTGCCCGTTCAACTTCACCTGAATACCTCGCCTGAATCCAAGGAGAATCTCTTGATCCAATTGTTTAGTCGTCTTATCGGCAGCAGTCTTTGCGCCGTTTCTTGCTTCGCGGCTTTGACGGTCCAACTCGCGCCATCCCCGGCTTCTCCGCAACCGGTGGGAACGCCGGTCACGTGGACCGCCACGGCGCAAGACGGCGAGGCGGGGAGCCTCGATTATCAGTTCAGCGTCGCGGACGCGAGCGGCGTCTATCAGGTCGTGCAGGACTATAGCGAGACAGCCACGATGACCTGGGCGCCTTCGACCAGCGAAGGCGTCTTTAGCATTCAGGTGATTGCGCGCAATAAGACGGCGGGCGAGTCGGCGACCGCGCAGGCGCCCTATACGGTCGTGTCCCGGGTCACCGGGCGGACTCCTGTGATTACGGCTACCGCGAACCCGCTGGTCGCGCTATATAGCGCTCCATCCTGTCCGGTGGGCAGCACCATGTACGTCGCCTTCGGGGTCGGGTCGGTTTCAGTAGATACGAATACGCAGAACTGCAACGGCGCCACCAGCATGAATTTCTATGTCGGCGGCATGGCGGAATCCACGCGCTATCGAATGCACTATGTCCTGACCACGGGATCGAAACAGTTTTTGGGGCCGCTAGAGTACTTCACGACCGGCGTGATTCCGGCGGACCTGCTTTTTCCGGCTTTTCAGGTTATATCTCCCGAATCGGCCTCCACCGATGTCTCCCAAAGCGTGCTTTTGATGGACCATGTCAGTTCGGCCGGCCAGGCGGGCCCGAATTCGGCCTTCTTCCCTACCGCTTACAACCTGAACGGGAAGGTGATCTGGTATTATCCCGCGCTCGCCGACCCTGCCCAGAACGAGGCGTTCTTCATTCGTCCGGTCCAGGGCGGCACTATCATGCTGCACGCCAACGATCCGGACAGCGCCTGGGTGGATAACCAGCTGTGGCGCGAGATCGACCTGGCCGGAAACACCATCCGGCAAACCAACGTCACCCGCGTGAACGAGCAGATCAACGCCGCCGGCTATATCGGGTGTACGTCGTTTTCGCACGACGCCATCCGGCTTCCCAACGGCCACACCATGATCATCTGCACTCAGGAGCGAATCTACCCCGCCGGGACGCAGGGCTCGACGGCGCCTGTCGATATCGAAGGCGACGGCGTTGTGGACCTGGATACGAACCTGCAACTCGCCTGGTATTGGAGCGGCTACGACCACTTAAACATCAACCGCGCGGCGAGCTTAGGGGAGACGGTTCAAGAAGGGCGCGGTTTCACTCCCCTGGTTCTCGCGACCGTCGCGAATGACTGGCTGCACTGCAACTCGCTGAACTATATTCCGTCGAATGGCGACATACTCCTTTCGACCCGAAATCAGGATTGGGTGCTGCGCCTCAATTACGCCAACGGCGCGGGCGACGGCAGCATCGTCTGGAAGATGGGCCTCGAGGGCAGCTTCACCATCGTGAAAAACGACGCTTACCCGTGGTTCACGCACCAGCATGACGTGGAATACGAGCTCGGAGGCACCCAATTTCTATCCATTTACGACAACGGGAATTTGCGCAAGGCGCAAAATCCCGGAAAAGTGGAAAACAGCCGGGGCGCCTACTATAGCGTCGATGAGGCGAACCTGATCGTCACGCCGGTCTCCCTGATCGACCTCGGGCAATTCAGCGTCGCCGGCGGAAGCGCGCAACTGCTCGACAACGGGAACCTGCACTTCAATAGTTCTTTCTTCGGAACTCAAAAAGACCCGGATGCGGAATCCGCCGAGTATGTTCCGGTTCCCGGAACTACCGCCGGCACGCTGAGCTATGCGATGCAGTCGGCCGACGACGATTATCGGACCTACCGGATGGTTTCACTGTATCTGCTGGATTGATGGCGCTTCGAGCCGCGGCGCCGCTTTAGAGCGGCGGCGCCCATTTAGAGCGGCGGCGCCCATTTAGAAATGCGCTGCTCCGGATCGGCGCGCCCTCTGCCTGCACTCTATATACTCTGCATGCAAACACCGCATGTGGTCGCGAATAGCCCTGACTTCCTGCAGTGCGCTCAACCCCGCGTGAACATCGGCGCTGTGTGCGCGGTGTAAAGCGGCTGATAGCATCAACCCCAGTGAGATCAGGCGCGCAAGAATTTCAAAGCAGTCCGGACACGATACCGAAGGTTGCTCCCGTCCGATGGGCATTCTTCCGGCGATGCATATTATTCACCAGGACTGCAAACTGATTCTCACACTTTGAGCCTAAACGTCCGTTCCGCGCCAACTCGGGCGAGATCGAGGTGCGTCAGGGGGGAATCGATTGTTCTGGTCCGGGAACTGGTCTTTTATCCGCACGCGGCCAAAGTCTTCGGCTTGTTCTTGCTTCCGGGCGGGCGGCCAAGCCGGCTTTGTGCCCTCATTCTCACTAGCGAGAGGCCCCTATGGACATTTTCCTGAGACCGGGCCAGCCGCTCCAATTTCTCTATGGCTTCCCTGAGGCGGTCCCGGTCTTGCCTCAGAACGCTAAGCATTTCATCAAGGTTCATCACGTTCCCCATCCAACCGCCGCTCCTCCAGGGCAATTCGCCGTGGATGCGGCGCTTTACCGTTGCTTGCATTTTCGCAAGGAAAACATCAAAAATTCGTCAAAAATGCGCGCAAGCAATCGTCGGCAAGTCTCTGCACAGCGGGCGGGGCAACCACAAAAGCGAATACGACGGCACAGATCGGGCCGGTGTTGGTTATTGGTCGAGGGGCGCATCGTCTGTTTGGGATACCCTAGGCAAAACCTTGTTCGCGGCGTTCGAGAATTTTAGAATGCTCACGCTACATACCGAACCAACCGCCGAGAAATCCAAAGAAGGGCCGGAACCCGGGCGCCCCCGGCACGACGCCGACCTCGCAACAAAGTAAAACGGTTGAGTTGTTGCAGGCCAGCCATTTCGAGGGACCACTCCCGCCCCCGGAACTTTTTCTGGAATATGAACGTGCCTTCCCGGGAGCGGCGCACCGAATTTTTGCGCGCAGCCGCCTCCCGCGCAAGCGGCCCGGCCCGAGAAACCCGCCCGCTAGGCGTTTCAATAGGAAATAAATCTAAACTAGACCACCACCCCCACCACCCGCTTGTTGACGAAAATTCATGGATACAGTACGATGAGAGGGTTTGGCGAGTTAGCTCTTCTGTCCCTGGCTACCATCTTCATTGTGGAGATCCGGCTGGGGGCCGGCCCCGAGGCTGAAAACGGTCGTCTGCATCGTTTGAACGCATGGGCTAGTCCGAAGTCCTCGCAGTTGTCCGGTGTGCGCTCCGCGGGGTAGTCGCTTTGCATTACTAAAGCTTCCGCTTTCAAGATCGTGAAGTCATCCGGCGAGCTGTCTTTCCCCTATCCGGTTTGTTCCGGTGCACTTGGCGGGTCGCGGGTATTCCGCGGCTTGCGTAGTTTTATTGATTCTGTTTTCTTGTTCGAAGGAATTTTCGTGCCGACATTTAATCAACTTGTGCGCAACGGGCGGAAACCGCCTAAGTGGAAGACCGCGAGTCCCGCTCTGCAGGCTTGTCCCCAGAAGCGCGGTGTTTGTACACGTGTGTATACGTCCACTCCCAAAAAGCCGAACTCGGCGCTCCGGAAAGTCGCGCGCGTGCGGCTCACCAACGGCGTAGAGGTCACCACCTATATCCCCGGAGTCGGCCACAACCTGCAGGAGCACTCCATCGTGCTGATCCGCGGGGGCCGCGTGAAGGATCTTCCCGGAGTCCGCTATCACGTCGTCCGCGGCGCTCTTGATACGGCGGGCGTGGCCAATCGCAAGCAGAGCCGCTCGAAGTATGGGGCCAAGCGGCCCAAAGCCGGCGCGGCGCCCGCGGTCAAAGGTAAAAAGTAAAGGTAGCCAGGTTTCGAGATGCCACGCAGACGACATGTTGAGAATCGTGAAGTTCCGCCCGATCCGGTTTTCGGATCGACCATGGTCGAGAAGTTTATCTGCTCGATGATGTGGGACGGAAAAAAGAACACCGCGCAGACCATCTTCTATGACTCGATGAAGCGTCTGGGCGATAAGGCCGGCGATGAGCCGTTGAAGGTTTTCAAAAAAGCGGTCGAGAATTGCAAGCCCATGCTCGAGGTGAAGACCCGGCGCGTGGGCGGCGCCAACTACCAGGTGCCCATCGAAGTGCCGCAGAACCGCCGAACCTCGCTCGCCATTCGTTGGATTTTGGGCAACGCGCGCGGACGGGCCGAAAAAGGCATGCCGGAGAAGCTCGCCAATGAGCTGAACGATGCGGCCAACATGCGCGGGGGCGCCATCAAGAAGCGCGATGACGTGCACCGGATGGCGGAAGCCAATAAGGCGTTCGCGCACTACCGCTGGTAGCGTTTCGTAAGCAAGTTGTCGCAGGAACAAGGGTTGTCGTAAAGGACGAAAAGGGAAATTTTCATGCCACGCCTGGTACCGCTCGAAAGGATGAGGAACATCGGCATCGCGGCTCACATCGACGCCGGGAAGACCACCACGACCGAACGCATTCTTTATTACACGGGCCGCTCGCACAAAATCGGGGAAGTCCATGAAGGCACCGCCACCATGGACTGGATGGAACAGGAACAGGAACGGGGAATCACCATCACTTCCGCGGCCACCACGTGCCAGTGGAAGGACATGCAGATCAACATCATCGACACCCCCGGCCACGTGGATTTCACGGCTGAAGTGGAGCGTTCGCTGCGCGTGCTCGATGGCGCGGTGGCGGTGTTCGACGCCGTCGCCGGCGTACAGCCCCAATCGGAGACGGTGTGGCGCCAGGCGGACAAGTATGAAGTCCCGCGGATCTGCTTCATTAATAAGATGGACCGCGTGGGCGCGGATTTCTACCACTCCATCGCGACCATCGTCGATCGTCTGAAAGCGCGGCCGGTGGCGATCCAGATTCCGGTCGGCGCCGAGGAGCATTTCAAAGGCATCGTCGATCTCGTCAAAATGAAGGCGTATATCTGGCGCGACGAAACGCTGGGCGCGCAGTTCGACGAAACGGAAATTCCCGCCGACCTCCAGGAAAAGGCCGAAGAGTATCGGGCCTTGATGATCGAAGCCATTAGTGAAGTGGATGATGAGCTCGGCGAAAAATTCATTCTCGGCGAAGAGCTCACCCAGGCTGAAATCATGGCGGGCATTCGCAAAGCGACCATCGGGCTGAAGATTTTCCCGGTGATCTGCGGATCGGCGTTCAAGAACAAGGGCGTCCAAACCATGCTCGACGCCGTGGTGGATTACCTGCCTTCGCCGCTCGACATTCCGCCCATCCAAGGCACGTCCATCGACGACAAGGAAGTCAAGATGGTCCGGCATTCCTCCGACGAGGAGCCGTTCTCGGCGCTGGTTTTCAAGATCATGACCGATCCCTACGCCGGGCAGCTCGCCTTTTTCCGCGTCTATTCCGGGAAAATGTCGGCGGGCGAATCGGTTTACAACGTCGCCAAGGGCCGTAAGGAGCGTGTCGGACGCTTGCTCCGCATGCACGCCAACAAGCGCGAAGACATTCAGGACATCATGGCCGGCGATATCTGCGCCGCCGTGGGTCTCAAGACGGTTTCCACCGGCGACACCATCTGCGACGAACGGGATCCGATCGTGCTCGAATCGATCGACTTCCCCATTCCCGTGATTCAGCTGGCGGTCGAGCCCAAGACCAAGGCCGACCAGGAAAAGCTCGGCATGGCCATTCAGAAGCTGGCCCAGGAAGACCCCACGTTCAAGGTGGCGACCGACCCCGATACCGGGCAGACCATCCTTTCGGGGATGGGCGAACTCCACCTGGAGATCATCGTGGACCGCATGATGCGCGAATTCGGCGTCGCGGCCAATGTCGGCAAGCCGCAGGTGGCCTATCGCGAAACCATCCGCCAGGTCGCCGAATACGATTACACGCACAAGAAACAGACCGGCGGTTCGGGCCAGTATGCGCGCACGCGGCTGCGCGTCGAGCCCAACGCGGGCAAGGGTTACGAGTTCGAGAACGATATCGTGGGCGGCGCCATTCCCAAGGAATTCATCTCCGCGGTGGAGAAGGGAATTCACGAGGCGCTCGAGGGCGGCATTCTGGCCGGCTTCCCGCTCGTGGACGTCAAGGCGACCGTGATCGACGGCGCTTCGCATGACGTCGATTCGTCGGAAATGGCGTTCAAGATCTGCTCTTCCATCTGCTTCAAGGAAGCTTGCCGCAAGGCTAAGCCGGTTTTGCTCGAGCCGATCATGGCGGTCGAAGTGGTGGTTCCCGACGAATACATGGGACCGGTGAACGGCGATCTGATTTCGCGCCGGGGCCAGCTCGAGGGCACCGAAATTCGGGGCACCACGCAGATTATCAAGGCCAGCGTTCCGCTCAGCGAAATGTTTGGTTACGCGACCGACATCCGGTCCAAGACACAAGGGCGCGGAAGCTTCACCATGCACTTCGGGCGGTATGAAGAAGTGCCGCGGAGCGTCGGCGAGGAAATCGTGAGCCGCTCACAGGGAAAAGTCGCCCGCTAGAGCGCGGGCAGCAACGGGATTCAGTCCAGGAGAGTTTGAACCGAAATGGCAAAGGAAAAGTTTGACCGCAGCAAGCCGCACGTCAATATCGGAACGATCGGCCATATCGACCACGGCAAGACGACTTTGACGGCGGCGATCACGAAAACGCTGTCCAAGCACAATCCGAAGAACAAGTTCCGGAGTTTCGATTCGATCGACAACGCGCCGGAAGAGAAGGCGCGCGGCATCACGATCGCGGCTTCGCACGTCGAGTATGAGACGGCGAACCGGCATTACGCCCACGTGGATTGCCCGGGGCACGCCGATTACATCAAGAACATGATCACCGGCGCGGCCCAGATGGACGGCGCGATCCTGGTGGTCGCCGCCACCGACGGCCCCATGCCGCAGACGCGTGAGCACATCCTGCTCGCCCGCCAGGTCGGGGTGCCCTACATCGTGGTGGCGATGAACAAGGTCGACATGGTGGACGACGCCGAACTGCTCGACTTGGTGGAGCTCGAAGTCCGCGAGCTGCTGAAGAGCTACCAGTTCCCGGGCGACGATCTGCCGGTGTGCCGCGTCTCCGCGCTGGGCGCCCTGAACGGGGAAGCGCAGTGGGAAAAGACGGTGGACGAGCTGATGGAGCAGGTGGATAAGTACATCCCGGTTCCGGAGCGCGTGATGGACAAGCCGTTCCTGATGCCGATCGAGGACATCTTCTCGATCCAGGGCCGCGGGACGGTGGTGACGGGGCGCATCGAGCAGGGCATCTGCAAGGTGGGCGAAGAGATGGAGATCGTCGGGTTCCGGGACACGCGCAAGACGGTGGTGACCGGGGTCGAGATGTTCAAGAAGCTGCTCGACGAAGGGCGCGCCGGGGACAATGTGGGGTTGCTGCTGCGCGGCGTGGAGAAGGATGAAGTGGAGCGCGGTCAGGTGATCGCGAAGCCCAATTCGATCAAGCCGCACAAGAAGTTCCGGGGCGAGATCTACGTGCTGTCGAAGGAAGAAGGCGGGCGGCACACGCCGTTCTTCAAGGGATACCGGCCGCAGTTCTATTTCCGGACGACGGATGTGACGGGCGTGGCGATGCTGCCGGAAGGCACGGAGATGGTGATGCCGGGCGACAACGTGCAGCTGGAAGTGGAGCTGCAGACGCCGGTGGCCATGGATAAGGGTCTGCGGTTCGCCATCCGCGAGGGCGGACGGACCGTCGGCGCGGGCACCGTATCGGAGATCCTGGACTAACGCGTCCGGACAAAACACCATGGCATTAAAAGACCGCATTCGCATCCGGTTGAAGGCGTACGATCACCGGGTGCTCGATCAGTCCACCACCGAGATCGTCGATACGGCCAAGCGCACCGGGGCCACCGTCGCGGGCCCCATTCCGCTGCCGACGTCGATTTCGAAGACGACTGTTCTCCGCTCGCCGCACGTCGATAAGAAATCGCGCGAGCAGTTCGAGATCCGGACGCATAAGCGTCTGCTCGACATTTTGGAGCCGACGCAGCAAACCGTGGACGCGCTGATGAAGCTGGATCTTCCGGCTGGCGTGGATGTGGAAATCAAGGCGTTCGGCAAGGGCCAGCAGAGCAAGTGAGCTGGCTGGCGGCAATGACAGGCAGGTTGATTTTGGCGGCAGGTGAACGATGATTCCAGGAATTCTGGGCAAAAAAATCGGAATGACGCAGGTGTTTCGGCCCGACGGGGTCGCCGTGCCGGTGACGCTTTTGAAGGCGGGTCCGTGCATGGTGACGCAGCGGAAGACGCCCACCAGCGACGGCTATGACGCCGTGCAGCTCGGCTTGATGGAATTCATCAAAGCCTCGCGGATCAACCGTCCGCTGACCGGCCACCTCAAGAAATCCGGGACCGATGGCGCGAAGTTTCTGCGCGAGTTCCGCATGCGGCCGGGCGATAACGATCTGAAGCCGGGCGATAAGGTGCTGGTCAGCGACTTCAAGCCGTCCGACAAAGTGGATGTGACCGGCGTATCGAAGGGCCGCGGATTCGCGGGCGTCGTCCGGCGCCATCACTTCGGCGGCGGCGACGCCACCCACGGCTCCATGCACCACCGCGCGCCCGGCTCCATCGGCGCTTCGAGCTTTCCGTCCCGCGTCGTGCCCGGCATGCGCATGGGCGGACAGATGGGCAATGAGCAGGTGACCGTGCGCAACCTGGAAGTGATCGAGATCGACACCGAAGATAATGTGCTGGTCGTGAAGGGCGCCGTTCCGGGCCCGAACGGATCTTATGTCGTGGTGCGGAGGGCCAAGCGCTAATGCCCGTTGTGGATGTAGTGGATTTGACCAACGCCAAAGTCGGCGAGCTGGAGCTGGCCGACGCGGTGTTCGCGGCGGAAGTGAACGACGCCCTGATTTATGAAGCCGTCCGGCATCATCGCGCCGGCCTGCGTTCCGGAACCCATGCGACCAAGGTGCGCGGCAGCGTGCGGGGTTCGGGCAAGAAATTGTGGAAGCAGAAGGGCACCGGCCGGGCGCGCGTAGGCAGCGTTCGCAGCCCCATCTGGCGCCACGGCGGCACCGTGCACGGGCCGCAGCCGCGCGATTACTCCTATGATCTTCCGCGCAAGATGGCCGCCGGCGCGCTGCGCTCGGCGTTATCGGCCAAGCTGCGCGACGGACAACTCACCATCGTGCGTGAGTTTGCGTTCCGCGATCATAAGACCCGGAACGTCCTGGGCGTGCTCGGCAAGTTCGAGACTCCCAAGAAGGTGCTGTTCGTGGAAGCCGGGGAGAACAAAAACCTGGAATTGGGCGCCCGCAATCTGCAGGGCGTGACGGTGCTCAACAGCCGTCAGATGAGCGTTTATCATCTGCTCGACGCCAACCGGGTGCTGATCAGTGAACAGGCCGCGCAGAAGCTGTCGAACGGACTCGATCCGAAACGGGCTAAGCCGGCGAATGCGGAGCAGGCGGAATGACGATTTACGACGTAATCAAGCGCCCTCTGGTCACCGAAAAGGGCGTCGCCAAGAAAGACGAGGAGCGGACGCTCTGTTTCGAAGTGGCGCCCGGCGCCAATAAGACGCAGGTGCGCCAGGCGGTCGAGAAGCTGTTCGGCGTAAAAGTGGAAGACGTCCGAACGTCCAACTTCGAGGGGAAGCTGCGGCGCCGCGGTAAGTTCTCCGGCTACCGCTCGGATTGGAAGAAGGCTTACGTGAAACTGAAGGCGGGCGAGAAGGTGCCCGAGTTCGCCGAAATCTAGTCCCGGACTCGAGAGATCGCGAGAAGAAATCATGCCAATTAAAACCTATCGGCCGTTTACTCCCAGCCGTCGCTACATGACGACGGTGACGCGCGAGGAGCTCACCAAGGACGGACCGGAAAAATCGCTGCTCGAGCCCAAGAAGCGGAGCGGCGGACGCAATTCGACGGGCCGCGTGACCAGCCGCTTTATCGGCGGCGGCCATAAGCAGAGCTATCGCGTCATCGATTTCAAGCGCGACAAAGCCGGCGTTCCGGCCACCGTCGCTTCCATTGAATATGATCCCAACCGTTCGGCGCGCATCGCGCTGCTGAACTACGTCGACGGGGAGAAACGTTATATTCTGCAGCCCGCCGGTTTGAAGGTCGGGATGACGGTTTCCTCCGGTCCCGCGGCCGACATCCTGGTGGGCAATTCGCTCCCGCTCAAGAACATTCCGGCGGGCACCATCGTTCACGCCATCGAGCTGCGGCCGGGCAAAGGCGCTCAAATGGCGCGCTCCGCGGGCACGCAGGCGCAGCTGGTCTCGCGCGAAGGCGGCGTGGCGCTGCTCAAGCTTCCCTCGGGCGAAGTGCGCCGCGTCTCCACCGATTGCATGGCGACGGTCGGAGCGGTGGGCAATTCCGACCATGAGAACGTTTCGCTGGGCAAAGCCGGCCGGAGCCGTTGGCTCGGCAAGATGCCGCATAACCGCGGCGTTTCCATGAATCCCGTCGACCATCCTCACGGCGGCGGCGAAGGCAAAACTTCGGGCGGCCGTCACCCGGTCACTCCCTGGGGCCAGCCCACGCGCGGGTTCAAGACGCGCAACAACAAGCGCACCGACCGGTTCATCGTGAGCCGCAAGGCCAAGAAGCGATAACGAGAGCGCGTTAAGGAAGACATTCGATGGGACGATCACTAAAAAAAGGCGCTTTTACCGACGACCACCTGGAGAAGAAGCTGGATGCTCTGAACGCGACCAACGACCGCAAGGTCGTGCGCACGTGGAGCCGCCGGTCGACCATCCTCCCCGAATTCGTCGGCCACACCATCGCCGTGCACAACGGCAAGAAATTCATTCCGATTTACGTGACCGAGAACATGGTCGGCCACAAGCTGGGCGAGTTTTCGCCGACCCGCACCTTCAAGGGCCACTCGGCCAAGGCCAACGAGAAAGGCGCGAGGTAGTCATCCATGCTCGCCAAAGCAGAAGCCAGATACGTCAAAATTTCAGCCCAGAAAGCGCGCCTGGTCATCGACCTCGTGCGCGGGCAGCGCGCCGGCGACGCCCTCGTCATTCTGCGCACCACCAATAAACGGATTGCGCCGTCGATCGAAAAAGTTCTCAAATCGGCCATCGCGAACGCGTCCAATCTCGATGAGGCAGTGGATGTGGATTCGCTCGTGGTCTCGGAAGCTTATGTGAACGAAGGGCCGCGCATGAAGCGCATCCGCCCCGCTCCCATGGGCCGCGCTTACCGCTATCAGCGCCGCATGTCGCATATCGTCGTGAAGGTTTCCGACGAAGTGCGGCCGTTCAAAGCATAAAGGGCAAAAGGGAAAAGGGTTTCGATGGGACAGAAAGTACATCCATACGGTTTCCGGCTGGGATTCAACAAGCCGTGGCGTTCGCGCTGGTTCGCGGGGCACGATTATCCCAAGCTGCTGCGGGAAGATCTCGAGCTGAAGGAGAACCTGCGCGGACGGCTCAAATCGGCCGGCGTGAGCTCCATCGAAGTCGACCGGCCCGGCAATAAGCTCCGGGTCACCATTCGGACGTCGCGCCCCGGCATCATCATCGGCCGCAAAGGCGCTGAGATCGAAAAGCTGAAGCAGGATCTCGCCAAGCGCACCAAGCGCGAGGTGTTCATCGATATTCAGGAAGTGCACAAGCCGGAGCTCGACGCGCAGTTGGTCTCGGAATCGATCGCCTTGCAGCTCGAGAAGCGCGTCGCCTTCCGCCGCGCCATGCGCAAAGCGGTCGATTCGGCGCTGCGGTTCGGCTGCCGCGGGATCAAGGTCCGCGTGTCGGGCCGTCTGAACGGCGCCGAAATCGCGCGCTCCGAGTGGTACTTGCAAGGGCAATTGCCGCTCCACACGCTGCGCGCCGATATCGATTACGGGTTCACCGAAGCGCACACCACTTACGGGGTGATCGGGATCAAGTGCTGGCTCTATAAAGGTGAGATTCTGGAAGGCCGCCGGCGGGCTTACAATGCCGAGCCGGAGCCGCGCCGCCGGGATCGTCCCGAGCGGGATCGGGATCGCGGGGGTGACCGGGGCGGCGACCGCGGCGGCGATCGTCGCCGGGATCGTCCCATGGGCGCGCCTCCTGGCGGTCCTTCAGGACCCCCGCCCAGCGAGCATCGCGACACGCAACAGGCACCGATCGCCGAAGGGCCCGCCGTGCAGGCCGCGCCGGGTGAATTGCCGCGCCGCACCGGAGGTCCTTTGATGCCTCCCATGGCGTTGCCGACCACGCCTTCCTGGAAGCAGGAAGCCCGGCCGGAGGCTCAAAAAGCGCCGGAAGTGCAGAAAGTAGAAGCTCCGAAGAGTGATTCGCCGGAATTGCCGGCGCCTCCCGCCGGAACTTCGGAAGACAATCAGTAAGGGCGAAGAGGGCTAGAGGAAACCAATCATGTTGATGCCCAAGAAGGTCAAATACCGCAAGCAGCAGCGCGGTCGCATGACGGGGAAAGCGTGGCGCGGCAGCTCCATCTCGTTCGGCGAGTACGGGCTCAAGGCCATGGAGTGCGGTTGGGTGACGGCGCGGCAGATCGAAGCCGCCCGTATCGCCATGACCCGCTTTATCAAGCGCGGCGGCAAGGTGTGGGTGCGGGTGTTCCCCGATAAGCCGATCACCAAGAAGCCCGCTGAAACCCGTATGGGTAAGGGAAAAGGCGCGCCCGAAGAGTGGGTGTGCGTGGTGCGGCCGGGCAAAATGCTGTTCGAGATGGAAGGCGTGACGCCGGAGATCGCGGCGGCGGCCATGCGCCTGGCGGCCCACAAGATGGCGATTCGGACGCGCTTCGTGGAACGCGAAAAGACTGCGTCGGCAGAGGCTTAGGAAAATGGCGAAGAAGGCGAAAAAGAAAAATCCGCGCGACCTGGACGATCGCGAAATCGCGGCCCAGTTGAAGGAAATGCAGGAGAAGAGCTTCCGGTTGAAGTTCCAGCTCGCCATGGGTCAGGCCGAAGGCGTCAAGCGCGTCCGCGAGATGCGTAAAGACCGCGCGCGCCTGCTCACCATTCAGCGCGAGCGGGAACTGCAAACAGCGGGAGCGAAGGTTTAACCATGGCGATCGAGATTCACGAAGGCGAGCATAAGAACGAGAAAGTCGGCGAAGTGGTTTCGACCAAAATGGCCAAGACCATCGTCGTCGAAGTCAGCCGGCGCGTCCCGCATCCGCTCTATAAACGCATCATGAGCAAGCGCAAGAAGTTCTACGCGCATGACGAGGAAGGCACGGCCAAAATGGGCGATGTGGTGCGCATCATCGAGTGCCGCCCGTTGAGCAAGCTGAAGCGGTGGCGTTTGGGCGAAGTGATCCGGCGCGCGGCGCAGGTTTCGGTGCAGCCCAAAGACATCAGCGCTTAAGCTGTCCGGGGCGTCCGGCTGACGTGTTTTAGTTGAAGCTTTGTTGAGCGGGGTTTAGGAGCAATTTTATGGTTGGAATGAGAACGATCCTCGAGGTGGCCGACAACAGCGGCGCGCGCCGGCTGAGTTGTATTCTGCCTCGCGGAGGCGACCTCGGTCTGCGGGCGGGTCTAGGCGATGTCGTCACCGCCGCCGTCAAAGAGGCCGCGCCCGAGTCGAGCATCAAAAAAGGCAAGGTCGTGCGCTGCGTCATCGTGCGCATGCGCAAAGAAACGCGCCGCCGGGACGGAAGCTACATCCGGTTTGATTCCAATGCGGCCGTGCTGATCAACGAGGTCGGCGAGCCGGTGGGAACCCGCGTATTCGGTCCCGTGGCTCGGGAACTGCGCGACAAGCGTTTCATGAAGATCGTTTCGCTTGCGCCGGAGGTAATTTAGCTTATGTCGCTCGCCAAAATGACTCCCGGTCAGCGCGACGGCGTTCCGTCGCGGATCCGCATCAAGAAGAACGACATGGTCAAAGTGATCGCCGGCCGCGACAAGGGCAAGACCGGCCGCGTCCTCGATGTGATCACCGAAACCGGCCGCGTGCTGGTCGAGCACTGCGGCATGATCAAGCGCCACACGCGCCCCAACCCGGCTAAGCAGATCAAGGGCGGCATCGCGGAGCGCGAATCTCCCATCCATGTGTCGAACGTGATGGTCATGACCGCCGGCGGCGTCGCCACCCGCATCGGAACCAAGGTCGAAACGCAGGGCAAGAAGATCCGCCGCCTGCGCGTCGCGCGCAAAAACGGCGAAGTTTTAGACAAGAAGTAAGGGACGTTAGACGATGGCTGCCAGATTAAGAGAACATTACATCAAGACCGCCATCCCGGCGCTCAAGAAGGAATTCGGGTATGAGAACCCGATGGCCGTGCCCCGGATCCATAAGATCTCGGTGAACGTCGGTCTCGGGGAAGCGACTTCGAACAACAAAATCATGGATGCCGCCGTCAACGAGCTCGGCGCCATCGCCGGCCAGAAGCCGGTGATCACCAAAGCCAAGAAGTCCATCGCCGCTTTCAAACTGCGCGAGGGCATGCCCATCGGCTGCATGGTGACGCTGCGCGGCGACCGCATGTATGAGTTCCTCGACCGCTTGCTGAACGTCGCCCTGCCGCGCGTCCGCGATTTCCGCGGCGTCAGCCCCAAGAGCTTCGACGGCCGCGGCAACTACACGCTGGGCGTGCGCGATCAGCTCATCTTTCCCGAGATTGATTACTCCAAAGTCGATAAAACCAAGGGCATGAACATCTCGATCACCACCACCGCCCGGACCGACGCCGAAGGCATGAGCCTGCTCCGGAACATGGGAATGCCGTTCCGCCAGTAAACAAGGCAGCTTGCAGAGAGAGGCTTCAGAGCAAACAACATGGCCACTACCGCCAAGATCGCAAAAGACGAGAAAAAGCCCAAATTTAAATGCCGTCACCGCAACCGCTGCTGGCGCTGCGGACGGCCCCGCGGTTTCTTGAGCAAGTACGGCATCTGCCGCCTTTGCTTCCGCCAGCTCGCCCTCAACGGCGAGATTCCCGGCGTGACCAAGAGCAGCTGGTAAGTTTCGCGGGCAGCACGGAAAAGTTAGGAAAGGTTGCAAAGGGAAGTTCATGACCAGTGATCCGATCGCCGATATGCTAACTCGGGTGCGCAACGCCATGCAGGCGCGCCATCCGAAAGTGGATGTTCCGGCTTCGCGCCTGAAAGTTGAGATTGCCCGCATTCTGAAAGAAGAGGGTTACATCATCAACTTCAAAGTGGCCGAAGAGGGCGTCAAGAAGGTCATCAAGATCTATCTGAAGTACCAGACGGACAATTCGCCCGTAATCACCGCGATCGAGCGCGTGTCGCGTCCCGGCTGCCGGCATTATGTCGGCAAAGGCGATATCCCCCGCGTGCAGGGCGGCCTCGGAATCAATATTCTCACCACCCCCCAGGGCGTGATGACCGGCAAGACGGCCCACAAGGAAGGCGTCGGCGGAGAACTTCTCTGCCGCGTCTGGTAAGAGAAGGCCAGGGAAGAGAAAATCATGTCACGAGTGGGGAAGAAACCAATCCCGGTCCCGGCGGGCGTCCGGATTCAGATCGGCGATGAATTGAAAGTGGAAGGGCCCAAAGGCAAGCTTACGGTCCCGATTCCGAGCGGCATCCGCCTGGAGCAGAACAACGGCACGCTCGAAGTGAAGCGCGAATCCGACGATCACGCCGCGCTCCACGGGCTCACCCGGGCTCTGGCCGCGAACGCCGTCCAGGGCGTTTCCGGCGGCTTCACGCGCGAGCTCGACATCGTCGGGATCGGCTACCGCGTCGACATGAAGGGCAAAGTCGCCCTGTTCACGCTCGGTTACTCGCATCCGATCGAGTTCCTGCTGCCCGATGGCGTCGACATGAAGGTGGACAAGCAGACTCATATCGTTCTCACCGGTTACGATAAACAGTTGATCGGCCAGGTCGCGGCCAACATGCGCAGCCTGCGCAAGCCCGACCCCTACAAGAATAAGGGCGTCCGCTACACCGGGGAAGTGCTGCGCAAGAAGGTCGGCAAGACCGGCGCCGGAGGCAAAAAGTAATCCATGATCACCAGGACTTCCAAAAACGAAATCCGCGAGCGCATTCACAAGCGCATTCGCAGCCGGATGAAGGGCACTACCGAACGTCCCCGCCTGGCCGTCTTCCGGTCCCTGTCGCATACTTACGCGCAGATCATCGACGATTCCAAGGGCCAGACGATCGTGGCGGCGTCCACTTCCGGGTCCAAGCAGGGCGGCAATGTCGAGGCGGCCAAGAAGATCGGCGCCGAGGTGGCGCGGAAAGCCATCGAGCATGGCATCAAGAAGGTGGTTTTCGATCGTGGCGGCTACATCTACCACGGACGGGTCAAAGCGCTGGCCGATGCGGCGCGTGAAGCGGGACTGGAGTTCTAATCAATGGCAGTAGCGATTCAGAAACGCGTCGACCCCAATCAGCTCAATTTGAAAGAGCAGGTCGTGTCGATCAACCGTGTGACCAAAGTGGTCAAGGGCGGTAAGAATATGAGCTTCTCGGCGCTGGTGGTCGTGGGCGACAGCCAGGCCAAAGTGGTGGGCTTCGGCGTCGGCAAAGCCAAAGAAGTTCCGTCGGCCATCCGCAAGGGCATTGAAGCCGCCAAGAAGAACCTCCGCAAGATTCATCTGCTCGAGAACACCATCCCGCACCAGGTGCTGGGAAAATTCGGCGCCGGCATGGTCCTGCTCAAACCGGCCCCGGCCGGAACGGGCGTGATCGCCGGCGGACCGGTGCGCGCCGTCATTCAAGCCGCCGGCATCCCCAACGTGCTGACCAAGTCCATCGGAACGCACAATCCGCATAACGTGGTGAAGGCGACCATCGACGCGCTGGTGCAGTTGCGCGACAAAAACGCGGTCGCCGATATGCGCGGCATCGCCGTGGAGAAGATGTAAAATGGCCGAGATCACGCCCCTCAAGAACATTCGCATCAAGCTGGTGCGCTCCCCGATCTGCACGCCGGAGAAACATAAAGTGATTGTGCGGTCGCTCGGTTTGCGCAAAATGAACCAGATCGTCGTGAAGCCGGACACCCCGGGCTTCCGCGGCATGGTCAAGAAGGTGCCGCATCTGCTCGCCTTAGTCGAAGGCTGAGCAAGTTTGGCGCACAGGCAGCACAGGGATTCGGAACAGGAAAAAGACGATGGATTTAAGCAATCTGAAACCGCCTAAGGGCCAGAACCATAAAGCCAAGCGCGTCGGGCGCGGCATGGGTTCGGGCCGCGGCAAAACCTCCACGCGCGGCAGCAAAGGCGCCCGCTCGATCTCCGGCTACAGCATCATGCGCGGTTTTGAGGGCGGCCAGATGCCGCTTCACCGCCGCCTGCCGAAGCGCGGATTCACCAACATCTTCAAGAAGGAATTCGCCATCGTCAACCTCGGACAGCTCGAACTGCTCCAGGGCGCCGAGTTTTCCGCCGAATCGCTGATGGCGCTGGGCGTAGTGAAAAAGCTCGGCGACGGCCTCAAAATTCTGGCCGACGGCGAACTGACGCGCGCCATCACCGTCGAAGCCCATCACTTCTCCAAAGCCGCCGCTGAGAAAATCCAGCAGCTCGGCGGAAGTGTTAAAGTTCTAGGGGCGTAATCCGCCCCTTGTGTCCCCGATCCCAGACGACGATCCAGACGAAAACAGCCCGCTATGAATAAGATTTTCGAAGCCTTTGCGAACGTCTTCCGCATCCCGGACCTGCGCCGGCGCGTGACTTTTACGCTCCTGATGCTCGCCGTGTACCGCATCGGCAGCTTTGTACCGACCCCGGGCATCAACATCCTCCGCTGGGAGGAGTTTTTCGCGCGCAACCTCAGCGGGCTGTTCGGCTTCTTCGACGTCTTCGCCGGCGGCAACGTCCGCCGCCTGACCATCTTCGCCCTGGGCATCATGCCCTACATCACGGCCTCCATCATTCTGCAGTTGCTGACCGTGGTCGTTCCCACGCTCGAAAAGCTGCAAAAAGAAGGCGAGCTCGGCCGCCGCAAGATCACCCAATGGACGCGCTACCTCACCGTCGGCCTGGCCATCATGCAGTCGATCGGCATCGCCACCGGACTCCAGGCCATGGAAGGCAACATCGTCGTCCATCCCGGAATCGGCTTCACTTTCCTCACCGTTCTCTCGCTCACCACCGGCACGGCTTTCATCATGTGGCTGGGTGAGCAGATCACCGAGCGCGGCATCGGCAACGGCATGTCGCTGATCATCTTCGCCGGCATCGTCATCGGACTGCCCGGCGGCATCGAAAACGTCTATACCCATGTGTTCGTCACCCGCGATTGGGGCATTCTTACCCTGATCGTGCTCCTGGTGATGATGGTCGCGGTCGTCGCTTTCATCGTTCTGGTGGAGCGCGGAGAGCGCCGCATCCCGGTCCAATACGCCAAGCGCGTGGTCGGCCGCCGCGTCATGGGCGGCCAGCAGACCCACATGCCGCTTAAGGTGAACGCGGGCGGCGTCATCCCGGTCATCTTCGCTTCTTCCATCCTGGCGTTTCCGCAAACCGTCGCCGGCTTCCCGTTCGTCAAGAACACGCCCTGGCTCAGCAACACGCTCGGCTCCATCCGGCATGCCGAGCCCCTCTACATGCTGTTGTTCGTGGCCGGAATCATTTTCTTCTGCTTCTTCTACGTGTCCATCATCTTCAATCCCAACGAAGCGGCGGACAACATGCGCAAGTACGGCGGCTTCATCCCCGGCATCCGCCCGGGGCGGAACACCTCCGACTACATGAACAACATCCTCACCAAGATCACCGTGGTGGGCGGCCTGTACCTCAGCGTTCTGTGCCTCATCCCGGACATCATGATCTCCGGCATCCACCTCCAGCACCTTCCGCTGGTCGGCAACTTCATCGACACCTACTTCCCGCGCTTCATCCTCGAAGGCCTGGGAGTGAACTTCTACTTCGGGGGAACCAGCCTATTGATCGTCGTCGGCGTCGCCATGGACACCGTCAACCAGATTGAAGCGCAGCTCATCATGCGGCACTATGAGGGATTCAGCCCGCGCGCCGGCCGCATCAAAGGCCGCCGGAGCTCCATCTAAGTCTTGCCGCCTTCCGCGATCATTGAACCTGAATCCGCCCGGAACCCTGATCTGCAAAAATCGGGAGTCAAGCCGAAAGTCGCCGTAGTCCTATTCGGTTCGCCCGGCTCCGGCAAAGGCACGCAGTCCAAATTCCTGGTCGAGCGCATGGGAATTCCGCAGATCTCGACCGGCGACATGCTGCGCGAACACATCCGGATCGGCGACGATATCGGACAATCCATCGAAGCCTTGATGCGCGCCGGATCCCTGGTTCCCGACGAACTGGTGAATGAATTGGTCGCCCGTCGGCTCGAGCAGCCCGACACCGAAACCGGTTTTATCCTCGATGGTTATCCCCGGACCAGCGCCCAAGGTGAGGTTCTGCTCCATTTGCTGGACAGAAATCATGCCGAAGCGGTGGTAATCCACTTGATTGTGGATTACAATGTGATTATTGCGCGGATTACGGGCCGTCGTCAGTGCCCGAAGTGTGGAACCCTTTACAATCTGCTCTCACGTCCGCCCCGCGTTCCAGGCATTTGTGATCTGGACGGGGAAACGCTGATCGTTCGCGAGGATGATCGCGAGACCGTCGTCCGGGAACGTCTGGACGCCTATGAGCGGCAGACCCGCCCTTTGATCGAGTTTTTCCGGAAAACAGGTCGGAGGTTGTACGAATTGAACGCCAGCGGCATGGCGCCCCGGGCGTTGTCGGATCGCATTTGTGAGTTGTTGCAGTGCCCCAGCCCGCAAGGGCCGGGCAAAGTGGATAAATGATCGTTCGTAAGACGCAGTCGGAAATCGAGAAGATGCGCCGCGCCGGTCTCCTGGTGCATAACATCCTGACCAGGGTCGGCGAAATGGCTGTCGCTGGCGTCTCCACCTGGGATCTCGAACAGGCTGCCGTGAAAATGATGAGCGATGCCGGGGCGAAACCCGCCTTCAAGGGCTATTATGTGCCCGCGGCCGGCGAGCGCTATAAGTACGTTCTCTGCACGTCCGTCAATAACGAGATCGTGCACGGCATGCCGTCGCCGAAGCGGGTGCTGAAATCGGGCGATTTGGTTTCGATCGATACGGGCGTTTCGCTCGAAGGTTGGTACGGGGATTCCGCTCTCACCGTGCCGATCGGGGAAATTAATGAGGAGGCCCGCCGCCTTCTCAACGTTACGCAGGAGTCGCTCGAACTCGCCATCGATCAGGTGCGCGAGGGCAAGCGGCTGTTTGATATTTGCGGCACCGTGGAAAAGTACGTTCTCCGGAATGGCTTCTCCATCGTCCGCGAGTATGTCGGCCACGGCATCGGAACGCAGCTCCACGAGGAGCCGCAAGTGCCGAATTACGTGGACCGCCGCAACGAAAATCCGCGGCTGCGGATCGGCATGGTGCTCGCCATCGAGCCTATGGTCAATTCCGGCCGGCCGGAGACAAAGGTTTTGAAGGACCGCTGGACCGCGGTCACCAAGGATGGGTCGTATTCGGCCCACTTTGAGCATTGCGTGGCCGTTACTGCTGACGGGCCATACGTTCTCACCAGGCCTTGACGGCGTCCCCGCCGGTGAGGGTCGAGGCGGACGTGATCGAGGAACTGCCGAGCCAGTTGTACCGGCTCCGGACAGCGAGCCAGCAGAATATTTTGGGTCACCCGGCGGGCGGCGCGGAACGGAATTTCGTTCGCCTGCTCAAGGGGGATCGGGTGGAAGTGGAATTGAGCCGCGACGATCCTTTCCGCGGGCGTATCGTGCGTAAACTGCGCAACGCCGGCTAAGTCGGATCGAAGAGGTTGAAGGAGAGCCAGTCATGAAGGTAAGGGCGTCGGTCAAGAAGATGTGCGATAAATGCAAACTGGTCCACCGCGAGGGCGTGGTGCGGGTCATCTGCGTGAATCCCAAGCACAAGCAGCGGCAAGGATAGGTTAGGGAGAAGTTATGGCACGTATCGCAGGCGTAGATCTACCGCCAAGAAAGCGAGCCGAAATCGGGCTCACCTATATTTACGGCATCGGGCGCACCCGCTCGAAGTCGCTGCTCTATCGTTGCGGGATCGATTTCGACACCAAAATCGGCGACCTCACCGAAGAGCAGGTCAATGCCGTCCGCAACCTGCTCGAGGAAGAAGGCCAGGTGGAAGGCGATCTCCGTAAAGAGATCTCGCTCAACATCAAGCGCCACATCGAGATGGGTTCCTACCGGGGTCTTCGGCACCGCCGCGGTCTGCCCATGCGCGGACAGCGCACCCACACCAACGCCCGCACCCGCAAGGGACCGCGTAAGGGCACGGTGGCGAACAAGAAGAAAGCGACGGGTAAGACTTAATGGCCAAAGCTCCAGCCAAGACCGGCAAAAAGAAGAATTACAAGAAGCGCGAAAAGAAAGTTGTGCACAACGGCATTGTGCATATACAGGCTTCTTTCAACAACACCATCGTCACCATCGCCGACATCGACGGCAACACCGTTTCCTGGTCGAGTTCCGGTTCGCTCGGCTTCCGCGGCTCCCGCAAGGGCACGCCCTTCGCCGCCCAGCAGGCCGCTTTGACCGCCGCCGGCAAAGCCAAGGAATCCGGATTGCGCTCGGTTGAAGTGCGCGTCTCCGGTCCCGGTTCCGGCCGCGAGTCCGCCGTGCGCGCGCTGGCCACCGCCGGTATCGAGGTTCGCTCCATTCGCGACACCACGCCCATGCCGCACAACGGCTGCCGGCCGCCCAAAAAGCGCCGCGTCTGATCGCGGCTGGTTTCATTCAGTTTCTGTCAAGGAAGCGGGACGAAGGGTCACTTGATCAGCAAACGCTGTAAATGATCCGTAAACCGCACGTGCAACAAGGCAAGAAGGAGAAATAAATTGGCACGTTATCGAGGTCCCGTTTGCCGGCTCTGCCGGCGCGAGGGCATGAAATTATTTCTGAAGGGCGAGCGCTGCCACAGCGAGAAGTGCGCCATTGAAAAGCGCAACTTTGTCCCCGGTCAGCACGGCAAAGACCGCAAGGCCAAGATCGTCGGCTACGGTCTCCAGCTTCGCGAGAAGCAGAAAACCAAGCGCATCTACGGCCTGCTCGAAACGCAGTTCCGGAACGGCTTCGAAAAAGCCGCGCATATGAAGGGCATCACCGGCGAGAACCTGCTCGCGCTTCTGGAGCGCCGTCTCGACAGCGTGATCTACCGCATGGGGCTGGGCACCAGCCGCGCGCAATCCCGCCAGATCGTCAAACACGGCCATATCAACGTGAACGGGCGCAAGGTCAATATCCCCTCGTTCATCGTGAAGCCGGGCGACGAAGTCGCGGTGCGGGAATCCAGCCGCGAGAACCCCACCATCCTCGCCGCCCGCGACGCCACCGCGCATGCGCCGTCTCCCAGTTGGATGGATGTCGATCGCGATAACCTCAAGGGCAGAATCTCAGGCCAGCCGCGGCGTGAGGAACTCGTGCAGATTCCGATCAATGAGCAGTTGATCGTCGAACTGTACTCCAAGTAAGCGGTGAAGAATTTGCCGGGTCGGGCCGGGTCGTCGCGCCAGGGTGTGCAACGTTCGGCCGCAGGAAGGAATCCAATTAATTATGTTTAAGGGCTTTCAGAAACCCAAACGCCTGGTCGCCAATACCGATACGCTCACCGAGCGGTATGGCATGTTCAACGCGCAGCCGTTTCAGCGCGGTTTCGGCACCACCATCGGCAACAGCCTTCGGCGCGTGCTTCTCAGTTCCATTGAAGGCGCCGCCATCACCGCCGTCCGGATCTCCGGAGCTGATCACGAATTCAGCCCCATTCCCGGCGTCGTCGAAGACGCGACCGATATCATTCTCAATCTCAAGCAGATCCCGTTCAAGATCATGGGCGATAGCGTCAAAATCGTCCGCCTCGTGGCCGATCAGGCCGGAGACATCCTCTCGGGTCAGATTCAAACCGACGCCGATGTCGAAGTGCTCGATCGCAACCTGCACGTCGCCACCGTCAGCGAAGGCGGCCGCCTCGAAATCGAAATGCGCCTGAAAACCGGCCGGGGCTACGTTAGCGCCGATAAGAATTTCGACGAGGATCTCGCCATCGGCTACATACCGATCGATTCGGTGCACTCCCCCGTGCGCAAGGTCAACTACACCGTCGAGGCCGCCCGCCTCGGTCAAATGACCGACTACGACAAACTCACTCTCGAAGTCTGGACCAACGGCGCCGTCTCGCCGCAGGATTCCATCGGCTTCGCCGCCAAGCTGGTGAAAGATCACATGACGATCTTCATCAACTTCGAAGAGCTTCCCGAATCGGAAATAGAACAGCCGGAGCGCGGCCTGGAACGCGGCGGCGATCAGCTCAATCGTTCCGTCGAAGAGCTCGAGCTTTCCGTGCGTTCTTACAACTGCCTCAAGAACGCCAACATCCAGACCATCGGCGAACTCGTGCAGAAAAGCGAAGCCGAAATGCTCCGCACTAAGAATTTCGGACGCAAGTCGCTTAATGAAATCAAAGAAATTCTCCAGAGCATGGGTCTTTCCCTCGGCATGAAGCCGGATGCCCACGGTCGTTTGCAGGCGCCCCCCGCCGGATCGCCCGAAACCACCTTTGGCGGCGACGACGATCTGCCGGCCGAGCAGTAGTCCAGCCAGAATCAAACCAGGAAGACGACCTAAGGCATAAAGTATGAGACACAGAGTCGGTACCGCCAAACTCAAACGCGACGTCGGCGCGCGCAACTCCCTGCTGAAGAATCTGGTCACCAGTGTCATCACCACCGATTACATCGTGACCACCGTTCCCAAGGCCAAGGCCGCCAAGCCGCTCGTCGAGAAAATGATCACCCTCGCCAAGCGCGACACGCTCCACACGCGCCGGCAGGCCGCGGCGTTCCTCGAAACGCCTGCTTCGGTCAAGAAACTGTTCGACACCATTGGACCCAAGTTCGGCCAGCGCCCCGGCGGCTACACGCGCATCACGCGTCTCGGCTTCCGCAAAGGCGACGGCGCCGAACTCTGCAAGCTGGAACTGGTCGGCACTGAACTCGTAAAGCGCGCCGCCGACCGCGCCAAGCGCCGCGAAGAGCGCCTCAAGGCTCAAAAAGAGGGCAGGGAAGAAGACGGCGACGATCAGTCGTAGCTCCTCGACCCGGTCCGCATTCCTTCCGCAAACCTGCGCTTACCCCGCGAAAATCTCTCCGCGGGGTAAGCGCTTACTTCGGCCCCGCAACGCCGTGTTCCTTCGCCTCGATCTCCGCTCGCTCCAGTTTCACCTCCAGCCTTAACCGTCCGAACATGCCCATATACGTGTTGGCCACCCACACCAGCGCGAATAGCGACACCACATAGCCCCGCCAGTCCGGATACAGCATCTTAAACCGCGTGATCAACAGGAACAGCGCCGTCACATAATGGCTGAAACAGTATTCGCACGTAAACAGATAAAAGAACTTGCGCTGCGTCAGCTTGGCGCAGCTCTCGCTCTTTGATTTGCACCATTCCCGCGGCTCCCGGAAGATCTCCTCGTGCGTCACCGTCCACGCCACGGTCGCAATCGGAATCGCCAAAATCAGGAGAAAATAGACCTGCTCACTTATAGTCTGCATGGGATCCTTGGAATGATCGAATAGCAAGAGGATAGCCCAGTGAGTCTTCGAAGTAGCGCAACCGTTCTGTTTCTCATATGCCTGTGCGGCCTTCCCGCCCAGAGCCAGCTTCCTCCCACCCCCAAGCGCCCCGTCACTGATACTTATCACGGCGTAGCGGTCGTCGATGATTACCGCTGGCTCGAAGATTTCCGCGACCCCGCCGTCAAGCAATGGGCCGCCGCCGAGAATCAGGCCGCGCGCGCTTACCTCGATCAGATCCCCGAACGCCAAGCCGCTTATCGCCAGCTCATGGATTGGGACAGCAAGACCGGTCCCCGCTATGGATCGATCATCGCGCGCGGACTCATCTTCGCCATTAAGTCCGATCCGCGCAACCAGCATCCCCTGCTCGTCGCCCTGAAAAGTCCCGGCGACGTCGCCTCCGAGCGCGTACTGGTCGATCCTGACCAGATCGACCCCACCCATTCCACCGCCATCGATTTCTACATGCCTTCCGTCGACGGCCGCTTTGTCGCCGTCTCGCTCTCCCATGGCGGCAGCGAAAACGGCGATGTCCACGTCTATAACGCCGCCTCGGGCCAAGCGACCGCGGACGTCGTCCCCCGCGTCAACGGCGGCACTGCCGGCGGAAGCGTCGCCTGGGCGGCCGATAACAGCGGATTCTTCTACACCCGGTATCCCCGCGGCGCCGAGCGCGCCCCCGCCGACATGGACTTTTTCCAGCAGGTTTGGTTTCACCGGCTCAACACGAAGACGGATGAGGATACCTACGCGCTCGGCAAAAACTTCCCCCGCATCGCCGAGATCCAGCTCCATTCCTCGCGGGACGGCCGCAATATCGGCGCCACGGTCGGCATCGGCGACGGCGGCGATTTCGAGCAGTGGATTCTCACGCCCGGCCAGCCCTGGCGTCAGCTCGCCGCCATCTCCGACGAAGTGAAGCAAATCGCCTTCGGCTTCCATGACGATGTCTTTCTCCTGTCCACTCAAGGCGCCCAGCGCGGAAAAATCCTTCACCTTTCCCTTGCGCAATTCGCGGCGAATCCAAAAATGGCCGGCGCCACGGTGCTCGTCCCTGAATCCGGCGTCGTCATCGAAGGAATTCTCCCCGCCCGCTCCGGACTTTGTGTTCTCGACATGGCAGGCGGTCCGTCCCAGGTGCGCTTCCTTCCTGCCCCGCAATCCAAACCCGTACCCATTCCCATTCCCGCCGTTTCCGCGATCTTCGGCGCGGCGCTGCTCGATGACGGCGCGCTCCTGTTCAACATCGGCGGCTACCTCACTCCTCCGTCCTGGTTCCGCTTCGACCCCGCCCGCCGTCAGCTCTCCCCCACCGCGCTCAGGGAGACGTCTCCGTTCTCAACCGCCGGTTACGAAGTGGTTCGCGACTTCGCCGTATCCAAGGACGGCACGAAAATCCCCCTCAACATCATTCGGAAAATCGGCATCCCTCTCGATGGATCGCATCCCGCCGTCCTCACCGGCTATGGCGGATTCGACATCAGTATCTCGCCCCGCTTCTCGATGGCCGACTTCGTCCTCCTCGACCGCGGATTCGTCGTCGCCGAGGCCAATCTTCGCGGCGGCGGCGAATATGGCGAACAGTGGCACGACCAAGGGCGGCTCACCCGCAAACAAAATGTCTTTGACGACTTCGCCGCTTGCGCCCAATATCTGATCGATCGCAAATACACCGAGCCGGCCCGCCTGGGAATCATCGGCGGCAGCAATGGAGGCTTGCTGATGGGCGCGGAACTGACCCAGCACCCCAACCTGTTCGGCGCCGTCGTCGCCGAGGTCGGCATCTACGACATGCTGCGCCTCGAACTCTCGCCCAACGGCGCCTTCAACGTCACCGAGTACGGCACGGTCAAGGAAGCCGACCAGTTCCGCGCTCTGCTGGCGTACTCGCCCTACCACCACGTGAAGGATGGCGTCCCTTATCCCGCGGTCTTGTTCATGACCGGCGATAACGATCCGCGCGTGGAGCCCATGAACTCGCGCAAGATGACCGCGAGGCTTCAGGCTTCCGGAACCCGGCGCCCCGTGCTTCTCCGCACCTCGTCCAACGCCGGACATGGCTTCGGAACCGCTCGGAACGAAGCCTTCGCCCAGATTGCCGACGCCGACGCTTTCTTGATTCGCGAACTGCGCGCCGGCGCGCCGGGTCGGTAGAAAACGGCTGACGGTCGGGCAGCCCGATTTTGGCAGCTCGCGCCACCCGGTGGCGGATTGGCGCGGGTCAAAGACCTCTGCGCCAAGGTCCGCGAAGTCCCGCACGGGGGCGTAGTATCTCGTCTATCCAACGCTGCAAGTCCCCACGGCGTTTGCTCTCAGGCAACACTGTGAGGCCTTTAAAAACCCCCGAGCGAGACGACGCTGGTCATAAGGCATCGGATCGGCCGGTATCGGGATCTCTTTCAAATTGCAGGTCAAGGCCGCTGAAAGGCGAATCCGCAAATAGCCGGGCAAGGCTCTTCCGTCCCCCAGGCCTGCCGGCGGCTTCTTCGGTCGGAACCACTGCACTTGGAACCGCGGCGGCAATCCGCAACACCTGGTCCAGATAAGCCTCCAGCGACAGCCCTCAAAGTCACGGGTTGCGGCCTAAATTATGAATCGTCCGCGCCCGGCTCCCAATCACGTCTTCTTTTCTTTGTCGAGCTTCAGATTGATGATCGCCTGCTTTCGGGTGTCAAACGAACTCAGCGTACGCACGGCGCTCACCTTATTGCCCTGCTGCGCCGTAATCTGAAAGTCGATATCCGGGCTCAGACCGTGGAAATAGTAATCTCCCTGGTCCTTCGTGATGAAGGAAATAATCTCCAGCGTCTTCGGGTTTTTGAGCTGCACGACCGCCCCCGCCACGGGTTTGCCGGCTTCGTCGGAAACCATCCCCTGCAAGTCGCGCAAGGCCCGTTCCTGTTTCGATATCTTCTGGCCGGGCGCGGCCTGGGTGCAGAGCGCCGCCAAGGTGAGAACCAGTAGAAAACGTGTGCCTGCGTGACGCATCATGTGATACCTCTTCGGTTGGATGTACCTTGCGGCGCTGCCGTTACCGCCCGGCCCAAACTTTAATCCCGCGCGCCTCACGACCACTCGTCGTCTTTCTCTTCTTCCTCTTCCTCGAAGGGTTCTTCGTCTTCATCCTCCTCGTCGTCGTCCTCGTCGAAGTCCTCGTCCTCCTCATCCTTATCGACATCGGCCGCTTCCAGTTCCACCGGGTGCACGCTCGCGACTTTCAGATCGGCCCCGCACTCCTCGCAAGTCACCGGATCGCCTTCGTCCACTTCCTCTTCATCCAGATCGATCGCCGCCGAGCAGGTTGGACAAGTCATCTGATCTCCTTGATTCGTTTCCTTAACGTACTTTCTTTATACAAGAAGCGCGGTTGCGAATCTTGCCAGCAATCGCGCTTCCGAGGTACCGCAGTTTACCGAAGCTGAGCCGCCCTCGTCTACCCATGTCCAAATGGCCGCGGTTGTAATGCATTTGGGAGTGTGGTAGCCTTTCAGATGTTCCCTTTGTTAGGACCCGGTGGGAGGTCTGCGTTCTCAGGTTTTTTTGGCTTGAGCGCTTTTCAGACCGCTAGCACCACGGAGGATTGATGGCACATAAACCAGGTAAGCAATACCAGTCTGCGCAAAAACAGGTCGAGACGCGTCCTTATCGCTTGACGGACGCCGTCGTACTCCTCAAAAAAATCAAATTCGCCAAGTTTGACGAGACCGTGGAGGTGCACATGCGCCTCGGCGTCGACCCCAAACATGCCGATCAGATGGTGCGCGGCACCGTGCTGATGCCCAACGGGCTCGGCAAGTCGAAGAAAGTGCTCGTGATCGCCAGCGGCGACAAGCTTCGCGAAGCCCAGGAAGCCGGCGCCGATTTCGTCGGCGGCGAAGACATGGTCAACAAAATCCAGTCCGAAGGCTGGACGGATTTCGACGCCGTCGTGGCCACCCCGGACATGATGCGTTCCGTCGGTAAGCTCGGCAAAATTCTTGGTCCCCGCGGCCTCATGCCGAACCCTAAAACCGGCACCGTCACCACTGATGTCGCCAAGGCGGTTCTCGAAGTCAAGGCCGGCAAAGTGGAGTTCCGCGTCGATAAGACGGGAATCATCCACGCCCCGGTCGGCAAGATCAGCTTCGCCGAGAACAAGCTCATCGAGAACGCTTCCGCCCTCATCAACGCCGTGGTGAAAGCGAAGCCTTCGGCGGCGAAGGGCAAGTACGTCAAGAGCGCGACCCTGTGTTCGACGATGAGCCCAGGCGTCGATCTCGACACCACCGAGATGGGCGAAAAGGGTGAGAAGGGCGATCGATCGTAGCCTCCCGGCTGCCGATCGTTCGATAAGGCTTATTCAATGAAGAAGAAAGACGAAAAGAAAAAAGACTTCGACGCTCTCAAATCCGATCTCGAGCAGGTCAAAAACCTCTTTGTGACCGGCTATGAAAAGCTGCGCGTCAGTCAGGATTTTGAGCTGCGCAAAACGGTTCGCGAGGCGGGCGGCCGTTACAAGGTCGTCAAAAATAACCTGGCCGAGATCGCGAGTGAAGGCACCGCCGCCGCGGGCGCGCTCAAAGATCTCAAGGGCATGACCTCCATCGCCTTCACCGATAAAGACCCGGTCGCTCTCGCCAAGGCGCTCACCGCCTACGCCAAGATCAACCCGGCGTTCACCTTCAAGGCGGGATTGGTCGAGGGGCGCGTCATCGACATCAAGGCGATCGGCGAACTCGCCACCATGCCGCCGAAGGAAGAAATCTTCGCGAAGCTTCTGTATCTCATCAACGCGCAGGCCACCCGGCTCGTCACCACCATCGGCGCCACCGGCCGCAACCTCGCCGTCGTTGTGGATCAGGCCGTTCAGGCCAACAAGTTCAGCAGTTAGGCTCCCGGCCCCATCGGGTCAGCAAGGGTTTTTTTAAGTTTTCAAACGAATTTAGAAAGGTTTTAGAAGGATAAGAATCATGGCGGATATCAATTCGATCGCGGAACAAATTCAGGGCCTGACGCTGCTTGAGGCCTCTCAGTTGGTGAAACTCCTGGAGGAGAAGCTCGGCGTTTCGGCGGCCGCGGCTGCCCCGGTGATGGCGGCTGGCGGCGGCGGCTCGGCCGCGGCGGCCCCGGCAGTGGAAGAAAAGACTGAATTCACGGTCGTTCTCACAGCGGTCGGCGCCAATAAAATCAACGTTATCAAAGCCGTGCGCGAAGTCACCAGCCTGGGCCTGAAAGAAGCCAAGGATCTGGTCGACGGCGCCCCCAAGCCCGTCAAAGAAGGCGTTTCCAAGGACGAAGCCGAGACCATCCGGAAGAAGTTCTCCGACGCCGGCGCGACCGTCGAAGTCAAGTAGGTTCCCAAGCCGGCTTCGGCCGGCATCCACATCCTTTGCGATACCTGCCGGACGGGAGCGCTCGCGCCGTCCGGCTTTTTCTTTCGAGCGGACTTGTGCTTTGATGACAAGTCTGGTAAAGTTTGGGTATTGGGAATTATTTCGCCTGGTTTGGCGGCCGGGCTGGTGATTGTAGCGTCGGAGCGTGAGTTGGGTATTTGCGTCGGTGTAGATGCCGAGCGTGGGCTAGTCCTGCGCTTTTTTGTATTTCACGCGTTTGTTTACGCGTGCGTGTCTCAAGGAGCTTTCTCCTTTCGTCTTTCCGCTCTCCGTTCTTCGCGCCTCGTGTCCCGGTTCCCCCGGCCTGGTTTTTTTCCAAATTGTTTTTCGAGAATTTTTCTCCAGCGCGCGACAGGAGTTTCGCCTTCCCCGTCGCGTACCTCTGGATTGTCTAGTCACTCCCCGGTGGCTCGTTCGGGTTTTAGCCCCGTTCGGCCGCCAGTTTTGCTGTTTTCCGCGGGCTTGAGCCTAGCCTAGGGCTCGACGCGCCTGCATCCCGCGCACGAAAGGCTCCCCAGGAGTTTTTGAAAAGAATGACGAATCAGCTAGAGACCACCCCCGAGCGAGTTGATTTCTCCAAGATCAAAACGTCCATCCCCATCCCCAACCTCATTGAGGTCCAAAAGAAATCGTATGAAAAATTTCTTCAGATGGACCTGCTGCCCAATGAGCGCGACGATGCGGGCCTGCAAACCGTATTTAGTTCCGTCTTCCCCATCTCGGATTTCCGCGGCGTCAGCCAGTTGGAATTTGTCGATTATTCCATCGGCAATTGGGAGTGCAAGTGCGGCAACCTGAAAGGCCTGCACCATCTCCGCTCCACCTGCCGCCATTGCGGCGCCACCATCAAGACCGATCCCTTCCACCCCGGCGACGTCCTGTGCCATGTGTGCGGCACCTTCAATAAGAACATCGTCACCTTCTGCAATAAGTGCGGCGACCCCGTCGGCCTCCAGCTGAAGTACGACATGGTGGAGTGCCAGGAACGCGGCATGACTTACGCCGCCCCGCTCAAAGTCACCATCCGCCTTACCGTCTACTCCAAAGATCCCGACACCGGCGTCAAAAGCGTCCGCGACATCAAAGAGCAGGAAGTCTTCTTCGGCGAAATCCCGTTGATGACTGAAAACGGCACCTTCATCATCAACGGCACGGAGCGCGTCATCGTCTCTCAGTTGCACCGCTCGCCCGGCGTTTTCTTCGAGCGCGTCCCCGCCCAAGGTTACTTTCTCGGCAAGATTATCCCGTATCGCGGAAGCTGGGTCGAGTTTGAGTACGACATCAAGAACCTCCTCTATGTCCGCATCGATCGGAAGCGCAAATTCTACGGATCCGTATTCCTGCGCGCGCTCGGCCTGAAGTCGGACGAGCAGATCCTCCGCACCTTCTATCGCGTATCCAAAATCTCCATCAGCGACGGCAAGCTGTATTGGAACGCTCTCGATAGCGAAGGCCGCCTCGACAAGAGTCTCGAAGGTCTGAAGCTCTCTCACGCCATCCTGAACAAAGCCGGTGAAACCGTCGTCGGCCAGGGTAAGAAAATCACCACCTCGCTCAAGCGCGAGATCGAGAAGAACAAGGTCGAATCGTTCGAAGTCGCCGCTAACGATCTGGAAGGCGCTTACATCGCCTCCGATGTCGTCGACATGAACACCGGCGAGGTCATGATCGACTCCAATAACGAGCTGACCCCGCTCAAGATCTCCAGCCTCATCGAGAACGGCATCCCCGGCTTCGAAATCTTCTTCCCGGAGCGCGACGACGTCGGCACCGTCATCTCCGCCACCCTCCGGAAAGATCCCGTCAAAATCGAAAAAGACGCGCTGATCGAGATCTACCGCAAGCTTCGCCCCGGCGATCCGCCCACCGTCGACACCGCCACCCAGCTCTTCCAGGGCATGTTCTTCGACCACCGCAAGTATGATTTCTCGCGCGTGGGCCGCATGAAGTTCAACATCAAGCTGCACGATAAAGCCGACGCCACCCCGCTCGACAATCGCACGCTCACCCAGAAGGATTTCATCGACACCATCACCTATCTGCTCAAGCTGCGCCGCGGTCACGGCTCCGTCGACGACATCGACCACCTCGGCAACCGCCGCGTCCGCGCCGTCGGCGAACTGCTCGAAAATCAGTTCCGCATCGGCCTGGTCCGCATGGAACGCGCCATCAAAGAAAAGATGAGCGTCTATCAGGAAATGTCCACGGCCATGCCGCATGACCTGGTCAACGCCAAGCCCGTGATGGCGGCTATTCGCGAGTTCTTCGGCTCCAGTCAGCTTTCGCAGTTCATGGATCAGACCAATCCGCTCTCCGAGATCACGCATAAACGCCGTCTCTCGGCCCTCGGACCAGGCGGTCTGTCGCGCGAACGCGCCGGCTTTGAAGTCCGCGACGTGCATCCCACTCACTACGGCCGCATCTGCCCCATCGAAACGCCCGAAGGCCCCAACATCGGCCTCATCTCTTCGCTCTCCTGCTTCGCCCGCATCAACGATTACGGCTTCATCGAAAGCCCGTATCGCCGCGTCGTCGAAGGCACCGTCGTCGATGAAGTCCGGATCCTCAACCCCGGCGATACCGACGGCAAGGTGGGCGACGTCATTCCGCGCGCGGCGGCCGACGCCGCGAACGCCAAACTCGGACCTAATCAGCAGAAGTCCGAACTCGAAGCCCACTCCGATTACCTCTCTGCGTGGGAGGAAGACAAATACACCATCGCCCAGGCCAACGTCCAACTCGACGAAACCGGCCACATCGTCACCGATCTCGCCAACGCCCGCCAGGCCGGCAACTTCGTTCTGAAGCATCGCGATGAGATCGAGTACATCGACGTCAGCCCCAAGCAGCTGGTCTCGGTCGCCGCCAGCTTGATTCCGTTTCTCGAGAACGATGACGCCAACCGCGCGCTCATGGGTTCCAACATGCAGCGCCAGGCCGTTCCCCTGCTGCGCGCCGACGCTCCTTATGTCGGCACCGGCATGGAGATGGTCACCGCCCGCGATTCCGGCGCCGTGGTGCTCTGCAAACGCTCCGGCATCGTCGATTCGGTCGATTCCGAACGCATCATCGTCCGCGTCGACGGCGCCGCCCACGAAGGTCAGCTCTCCCGCGAAGTCGGCGCCGACATCTACACGCTGACTAAGTTCAAGCGCTCCAACCAGAACACCTGCATCAACCAGAAGCCCATCGTTCATCAGGGCCAGCGCGTGGCCAAAGGCACCGTGCTCGCCGACGGACCTTGCACCGATTTCGGCGAACTCGCCCTCGGCCGCAACGTGCTCGTCGCCTTTATGCCATGGCGCGGCTACAACTTCGAGGACGCCATCCTCATCAGCGAAAAGCTCGTCAAGGAAGACTACTACACCTCCATCCATATCGAAGAGTTCGAGATCGAATCGCGCGACACCAAGCTCGGACCCGAAGAGATCACTCGCGACATCCCCAACATCGCCGATTCCTTCCTGCGCAACCTGGACGAATCCGGCGTCATCCGCATCGGCGCCACCGTCAAGCCGGGCGATATTCTGGTCGGCAAGGTCACCCCCAAAGGCGAAACCCAGCTCACTCCGGAAGAAAAGCTCCTCCGCGCCATCTTCGGCGAAAAGGCCGGCGACGTGAAGGACGCCTCGCTCTACTGCCCGCCGGGCATCGAAGGCACCATCGTCGATTGCAAGATCTTCTCCCGCAAGGGCCAGGAGAAGGACGAACGCGCCCGCGCCATCGAAGACGAAGAGATCGCCCGCCTGCAGCGCAACCTGCAGGATGAGATCCGCATCCTCACCGACGAGCGCGCCAAGCGCCTCACCAAGCTGCTCGAAGGCCGCGAAATCCTGGCCGACCTCCACGACGAGAAGACCAACAAAAAGCTTCTCTCCAAGGGCGCCTTCATGGATCGCGACACCATCGAGAAAGTTCGCTCCCGCGATCTGAAACGCGCCCGCCTCAAAGACAAAGACGTCCGTGTGAACGATCAGATCGACGACATCGAAGAGATGACCGGCCGTCAGGTCGCCGTCCTCGAAAAGATCACCGACGAGAAGATCGCCAAGCTCCGCAAGGGCGACGAACTGCCTCCCGGCGTCATCAAGCTCGTCAAGGTCTATATCGCCATGAAACGCAAGCTTTCAGTCGGCGATAAAATGGCCGGCCGCCATGGCAACAAGGGCGTCGTCTCGCGCATCCTTCCGGAAGAAGATATGCCTTATCTTCCCGATGGAACGCCGGTCGAGATCGTCCTCAACCCGCTCGGCGTCCCCTCCCGTATGAACGTGGGTCAGATCCTCGAAACCCACCTCGGCTGGGCCGCCCAGGCTTTAGGCCTGCACTACGCCACGCCGGTCTTCGACGGCGCCATCGAAAAGGAGATCAAGGGTGAGCTGACCAAAGCCGGTCTGCCCACCTCCGGGAAGACCAAGCTCTTCGACGGTCTCACCGGGCAGGAGTTCGAGCAGCCGGTCACCGTCGGCTACATCTACATGCTCAAGCTCTCGCACCTGGTCGACGATAAGATCCACGCGCGCTCCATCGGACCGTATTCGTTAATCACGCAGCAGCCTCTCGGAGGCAAGGCCCAATTCGGCGGCCAGCGCTTCGGCGAAATGGAAGTCTGGGCGCTCGAAGCGTACGGCGCCGCCTACATCCTGCAGGAGCTGCTTACGGCGAAATCCGACGACGTGTATGGCCGCGCCAAAATCTACGAGGCCATCGTCAAGGGTGAAGCCGCCATCGAACCGGGCGTCCCCGAATCGTTCAACGTTCTCATTCGCGAGCTGCAAAGTCTGTGTCTCGACGTCGAGCTGATGAAGAAACATCAGGACGTCCCCGATACGGCGCTCGCAGCCGATTAAGCGGAATCACTGGCCGACGACGGCGCGCTCATCACGCGCCGTCCGACGCGGGTTAAAAGGATTTTACAGGAGCCAATTTTGCGATCCTCACCTTACGATAGAGCGAATTTGATTGCGGACTTCGACAGCATCCGCATCTCCCTGGCATCCCCCGAAAAGATCCGGAGCTGGAGCCACGGAGAAGTCACCAAACCGGAAACCATCAACTACCGCACCTTCAAGCCGGAGCGCGACGGTCTCTTCTGCGCCCGTATCTTCGGTCCCGTAACGGACTGGGAGTGCCTGTGCGGCAAGTACAAGCGGATGAAGCACCGCGGCGTCATCTGCGATAAGTGCGGCGTCGAAGTCACGCTCGCCCGCGTGCGCCGCGAGCGCCTCGGCCATATCGAGCTCGCCAGCCCCTGCTCGCACGTGTGGTTCTTCAAAGGACTGCCGTCCCGCATCGGCCACCTGCTCGATATCACGCTCCGCGAACTCGAGCGCGTCCTCTACTTCGAAGCCTTCGTCATCGTCGATCCCGGCGACGCGCCCGATCTCAGCATGGGCGAAGTCATCTCCGACGAGCGCAAGCGCCAGCTCGACCAGGAATTCCCCGGTAAGTTCGTCGCCATGATGGGCGCCGAAGGCATCAAGGAACTTCTCAAGAAAGCCGACGTCGAAGCGCTCTCCGAAGAAATGCGCGAGCGCATGAAGACCGAGACCTCGCAGCAGAAAAAGCTGAAGTACGCCAAGCGCCTGCGCGTCGTCGAAAGCTTCCGCAAGTCGGGCAATAAACCGGAATGGATGATCCTCGACGTCATCCCCGTCATTCCGCCCGAGTTGCGTCCGCTGGTCCCCCTCGATGGCGGCCGCTTCGCCACCTCCGATCTCAACGACCTCTACCGGCGCGTCATCAACCGCAACAACCGCCTCAAGAAGCTCATGGAGCTGCACGCTCCCGACGTCATCGTGCGCAATGAAAAGCGCATGCTGCAGGAAGCCGTCGACGCTCTGTTCGACAACGGCCGTCGCGGCCGCGTGCTCCGCGGCGCCAACAATCGCCCGCTTAAGTCGCTCTCCGACACCCTCAAGGGCAAGCAGGGCCGCTTCCGCCAGAACCTTCTCGGCAAGCGCGTCGATTATTCCGGCCGCTCCGTGATCGTCGTCGGACCCGAATTGAAGCTCCACCAGTGCGGCCTGCCCAAGAAGATGGCCCTCGAGCTCTTCAAGCCCTTCATCTATCACCGCCTCGAACAGCGCGGCCATTGCACCACCATCAAGCAGGCCAAGGAACTCGTCGAGCAGCAGGATCCCGTCGTGTGGGACATCCTTGAAGAAGTCATCAAAGACCATCCCATCCTGCTCAACCGCGCTCCCACGCTTCACCGCCTCGGCATCCAGGCCTTTGAGCCGGTGCTGGTCGAAGGCAAAGCGCTCAAGATTCATCCGCTGGTCTGCACCGCCTTCAACGCCGATTTCGACGGCGACCAGATGGCCGTGCACATCCCGCTCTCGCCTGAAGCCCAGATCGAAGCTTCCACGCTGATGCTGGCGTCCAACAACATCCTGTCGCCCGCGCATGGCGGACCCATCGCGATTCCGACTCAGGACATGGTCCTCGGCTGCTATTACCTCACCAAGATGCGCCCCGGAACCAAGGGAGAAGGCCGCACCTTCGCCTCCACCGACGACGTCCTCATCGCCCTCGAAATGGGCGAGGTCGAAACCCTCACGCCCATCAAGCTGCGCCACACCGGCAAGGTCATCGATCTGTCCAAGGCCTTCGACTCCCAGAACATCGTCCACACCGAGCCGATCGAGTTCGTGAAACAGTACATGGAGACCACCGTCGGCCGCGTCATCCTCAACGACCACCTTCCCGAAGAAATGCCGTTCATCAACGGCCTCTTGAAGAAGAAGGGTCTCGGCCAGCTGGTGCAGTACTGCTACCTCAAGTTCGGCCTGCACACCACCGTGGCCATGCTCGATGAAGTCAAGTCGCTCGGCTTCAACTACGCCACCCGCGCCGGCATCTCCATCGGCATCGACGACATGGTCGTCCCCGAATCCAAGCCCATGCTGGTCGCCAACGCCGAAAAGGAAGTCGTCGCCGTCGAAGGCCAGTATCAGGACGGCGCCATCACCCACGGCGAACGCTACAACAAGATCATCGAGATCTGGTCCAAGGTCACCGAGCGCGTCTCCGACGAGATGTTCTCCGCCATGGAAGAGGACGACCGCACCGGCCGTTACCTCAACCCCATTTACATCATGGCCGATTCCGGCGCCCGCGGCTCCAAACAGCAGATCCGCCAGCTCTCCGGCATGCGCGGTCTCATGGCCAAGCCTTCCGGCGAAATCATCGAGACCCCCATCAAAGCCAACTTCCGCGAAGGTCTCGACGTTCTTCAATACTTCATCTCCACCCACGGCGCCCGTAAGGGCCTCGCCGATACGGCCCTCAAAACAGCCGATTCCGGTTACCTCACGCGCCGCCTCTGCGACGTCGCCCAGGACGTCATCGTCAGCGAGAACGATTGCGGCACCACCGAAGGCATCTACGTCGAGCCCATCATCGAATCGGGCGAGATCATCGAGCCGCTCCGCGACCGCATCGTCGGCCGCGTCGCCCTCGAAGATCAGTTCGATTTCGAAGGCAAGCTCATCGTCGGCGTCAATGAGGAGATCACCGAAGACATCGCCAACCAGATTCACTCCGCCGGCATCGAGCGCGTCAAGATCCGCTCGGTCCTGACCTGCGAATCTAAGCGCGGCGTCTGTGTCTCCTGTTACGGACGCAACCTCGCCACCGGGCGTCTCGTCGAACGCGGCGAAGCGGTCGGCATCATCTCCGCGCAGTCCATCGGCGAACCCGGCACGCAGCTCACCATGCGCACCTTCCACATCGGCGGCGCCGCCACCAGGGTCTCCGAGCAATCCACCCAGGACGCCAAGTCCGACGGTTTCGCCAAGTTCCTCGGCATCCATGTCGTCAAGAACGATAAGGGCGAACTCATCGCCATGAATCGCAACGGCATCATCGCCATCGTCGACGATAAGCAGCGTGAGAAAGAACGCTACCCCGTCGTCTACGGCGCCAAGATCCTCATCGAGGAAGGCGCGCCCGTCAAAAACAACCAGATCCTGCTCGAATGGGATCCCTACACGTTCTCCATCCTGTCGGAAGTCTCGGGCGTCATCCACTTCAAGGATCTGCTCGAAGGCCTCACCATGCAGGAGCGCGTGGACGAAGTCACCGGCATGTCGCAGCTCGTCGTCACCGATTCACCCGACGAGAAGCGCCAGCCGATGATCCTGGTCCGCCCCGATCACGCCAGCGGCACCGCCCGCGGCGGCGATAACAAGAAGTACCTCATGCCCACCCACGCGCATCTTATGGTGCGCGACGGGGACACCATCCATGCGGCCGACGTGCTCGCCAAGATTCCGCGCGAGACCACTAAGACCAAGGACATCACCGGCGGTCTGCCCCGCGTCGTCGAGCTGTTCGAAGCGCGCAAGCCGCGCGAGACGGCCATCATCGCGGAAATCGACGGCGTCGTGAAGTTCGGCGAAGTCAGCAAAGGCATGCGCAAGGTCTACGTCATCGGCGACGATGGCGAAGAGCGCGAATACTCGCTGCCCCGCGGCGTTCATGTGAACGTCCAGGAAGGCGAGCGCCTCAAGGCCGGCGAGCCTCTCATGGATGGACCGCGCAACCCCCACGACATTCTCGCCGTCCTTGGCGAGAAGGAACTGCAGAAGTACCTCGTGAATGAGATTCAGGAGGTTTACCGCCTGCAGGGCGTCAACATCAACGACAAGCACCTCGAAGTGATCTCCCGCCAGATGATGCGGTGGGTCAAAGTCGAGGACATCGGCGACACCGAGTTCCTCCCCGAGGAAGTCGTCGACAAGTTCCGGTTCCGCGCCGAGAATCAGCGCGCGATCGACCAGAACCAGCGGCCGGCGGAAGGCAAAGCCGTCCTCCTCGGAATCACCAAGGCATCGCTGCTGTCCGATTCGTTCATCTCGGCGGCCAGCTTCCAGGAGACCACCCGCGTACTCACCGAAGCCGCCATCAGCGGCAAGGTCGATTACTTAAAGGGTCTCAAGGAAAACGTCATCATGGGACGCCTCGTCCCGGCGGGAACCGGCATGGCCTATTACCGCCAGGTCAAAATCGCCGGCGAGGACGTCATCGAGGAGCCGATCCCGGAACCGTCCCTGGTCCCCATGGAAGGCTACGAGGACGAAGCCCGCATCCAGTACACCGGCGGCCTCAGCGAAGACACCGGCGGCGGTTCCTTAGCCGAGTAAATCGCTTTCCATTCACAAGCAGAGAAAAGGCCACCGGCTCAAACCCGGTGGCCTTTTTTACGAACAGGTAAGATGACGAGATGGCTGCAAAGGCTCCCAAGGATCGCCGCCTGATTCAAACCCTCGGTCTGAAAAACATCCTATCCTTCGGAGAGTCTTCCCAGCCCATCGAACTGCGACAGCTCAACGTGCTGATCGGAGCCAACGGCTCGGGCAAAAGCAATATCATCGAATGCCTCGGACTTCTTCACAACCTTCCCAAGAACCTGTCGCATGCGGTGAGCCTGGGTGGAGGAGTCGCGGAATGGCTTTGGAAAGGCGCCTCGAAGCTGCCCGTCAACGCTCAATTGGATGCGACCATCAGCCCTCTGAAAGGCGCCGTTCCGATCCGCTACAGCATACGCTTCGGTCGCGCGGAATACCAGGTTGAAGTAGTTGACGAGGTCATCGAGAGCGCTCAACCGTTAAATGGGCAAAAAATTCCTCACACCTACTACTCCCATTCGAAGGGCCGGGCTTATATAAACACGAATGGCAAGTCGCGAGAGCTGAAGCGCGATGAAGAGGACCCCGGGATGTCGGTGCTATCCCAAAGAAAAGCTCCCGAGACTTATCCGGAGCTGACCTATGTCGGCCGCGCCTTTGACGATATCCGCATTTATCGGGACTGGGAGTTTGGAAGCTTATCGAATGTCCGCGATATGTGCGCCGCTGATCTTCCGGGCCATCAACTCGAAGAGGACGCCAGCAATTTAGGGATGGTCCTCTCCAGGCTGCTCTCCGAAATAGAAGTAAAACGGGATCTTCTCCGCTGCCTCAAGCTTTTCTATGAAGATGCCGTTGACCTGCAAGCCGTTCCCAAACAAGGGCTCGTCGACGTAATCTTGGAGGAACGGTCTCTAAAGTCGGCCATTCCTCTCAAACGTCTCTCCGACGGCACGATCCGCTGGCTGATGCTTCTGGCCATCCTGCTAAATCCCACGCCTCCTCGATTGGTCTGCATCGAGGAGCCCGAACTCGGGCTGCATCCCGACATGGTCCACGAGCTTGGAAAGTTGCTGATTGCCGCTTCCGAGCGCATGCAATTAGTAGTGACCACCCACTCGGAAATCCTCCTCGAGTCGTTTACCGAATGTCCGGAAGCAGTGCTTGTCTGTGAAAAGCGCTCCGGCCAAACCCAAGTGGCCCGCCTGGATCGCGGCTCCCTATCTGCGTGGCTAAAGGACTATAGTCTCGGCCAGCTCTGGAGGAAAGGGGAGATCGGGGGCAATCGGTGGTGAGCGTCCAAATCTATGTGGAAGGCGGCGGCGATCAGGACCGAACTCTTACGAAATGCAGAAAAGCCTTCCACGACCTTTTGGACCCGCACTGTTCTCGGAAGCCGAAAATTGTCGCCAGCGGATCGCGCCACGAAGCCTTCAAAGATTTCAGCAAATCGGTGGCGACTGACGCCGCATGCAGCGTTCTTCTGGTCGACGCGGAAGAGACCGTGAATGACCAGGACACCGCCTGGGACCACCTGCAACGAAGGGAAACCTGGCAAAGGCCGCCAGGCAGCTCGGACGAGCAATTCCATCTCATGGTGCAAGTGATGGAATCCTGGTTCCTGGCGGACGAAGCCTGTCTCGCAAAGTTCTATGGAGCGGGTTTTTCTGCGGGCTCTTTGCCGGGCAATCCCGACATCGAAAAAATCCCGAAGCAGGATGTCTTGAGCGGTCTATACAAGGCTTCGAGAAAGAGTAAAAAGGGCAGCTACCATAAAACCAAACACGGTTTCGAAATCCTGTCGGGTCTCGATTTCCTTCGCGTCTGCGAAGCCTCCGCACGCGCGAAGGCGTTTCTGATTTTCGTCGCCGGCAAGCTCGAAGAGTAAAGCGCGAAACGAACGACAACCAAACCCTTGCGCTCGCCTCATCCGCGTTAATCGCGGCGAATAGCCTTTTCCGCGCCTAAGCCGCCGCGCGTCCCCGAAACGCCGTCTCCGCCCGAATCGCCTGCACAAAATTCAACAATTCGCTATCCGACGAACTCGCCAGCGCGTTATCATAATCCGCCAGCCATCCCATCGGATTCACGCTCTCGGCCATCATATCGGTCGCGGTCTGGACTAAATTGGAGTGGGTCATTTGCTTCGCCTCTTAATCCTATTTCCGCACAGCACTTACCTTCACGCGGTTAAGATTTGTCCCATCCCTCTCACCAAAAAAGACTACGCGGCGCCCGTCATCTCCTCCGGCCGCACCCACTCGTCGAACTCCTGCCCCGTCACGAATCCCAGCCGCAGCGCCGCCTCGCGCAAGCTCAGCTCCTCCCGGTGCGCCAGCAGCGCGATCTTCGCCGCCTTCTCATAACCGATCCGCGGATTCAACGCCGTCACCGTCATCAGCGAATCCGCCAGATGCTCCCCAATCCGCTTCCGTTCCGGCTCAATCCCCCGCGCGCAATGCTCCTCGAACGACCTGCACCCGTCCGCCAGCAGCCGCGCCGATTCCAGCACTCCATCCAGCATCACCGGCTTATACACATTTAGCTGGAAATTCCCCTGCGACCCGCCAAACGCCACCCCCGCATCGTTCCCGAACACCCGCACCGCCACCATCGTCAGCGCCTCGCACTGCGTCGGATTGATCTTGCCCGGCATGATCGACGAACCCGGCTCGTTCTCCGGTATCCGCAGCTCCCCAATCCCCGCCCGCGGCCCGCTCGCGTACCACCGCACATCGTTGGCGATCTTCATCAGCGCCCCGCCCAGCGTCCTGAGCGACGCGCTCGCGTTCACCATCGCATCATGCGCCGAGAGCGCCGCGAACTTGTTCGCCGCCGCCACGAACGGCTTCCCCGTCTCCGCCGCGATGTACCGCGCCGTCGCGTCCCCGAATCCGGGATGCGCGTTCAAACCCGTCCCCACCGCCGTCCCCCCGATCGCCAGTTCATACAGCCCCGTCACCGCCCGCTCCATCGTCTCCATCCCCTGATCCAGTTGCGCCACCCACGACGAAATCACCTGCCCCAGCGTGATCGGCGTCGCGTCTTGCAGATGCGTGCGTCCCACCATCACCACCCCGGCGAACGCACGCGCCTTCGCATCCAGCATCTCCCGCAACGCCTTCACCGCCGGAATCGTGCGGTTGCTGATCTCCTCCGCCGCCGCCACATGCATCGCCGTCGGAAACGTGTCGTTTGACGATTGGCACCGGTTCACATCGTCGTTCGGATGCACCGGCTTCTTCGACCCCACTTCGCCCCCCGCCAGTTGAATCGCCCGGTTCGCGATCACCTCGTTGGCGTTCATGTTCGTCTGCGTCCCCGATCCGGTCTGAAACACCACCAGCGGAAACTCCGCGTCCAGCTTCCCGTCGATCACTTCCTGCGCCGCCTGCACGATCAGCGCGACCTTCTCGGCCGGCAGCTCGCCCAGCTCCCCATTCGCCAGCGCCGCCGCTTTCTTCAGGATTCCCAGCGCCCGAATCACCGGCCGCCCGAACACAAAACGGTCCACCCCGATCTTGAACAGGTCAATCGAACGCTGCGTCTGCGCGCCCCACAAATGCTCCGCCGGAACCCGCACTTCGCCCAGCGCATCCTTGTCGATCCGAAACGCCTCGTCGCCCATGCCCGCAGCCTACCAGATCGAGCCGCCAGATCGAGCCGCCCCCCATTTCAGAGGGCGGCACGGAAGGCGGCATAATGAGATTGCCGCGCCTTCCGCCGGACCGGCGCCCATCCCACCCGAGGTAGTTCTTTTTGATCGACCGACTCAACCGGCTTATCCGTAAGTGCCGAATCCTGGCGCGCCGTCCCGACTTCCGCCGCCACCCCGCCCGCGCTCTCTACCGCCGCCTCTTCTGGCGCCTTCGATGGCAGTTCAACCAGCAGCCGTTCCGCGTCCCGCTCCCCGGCGGCGCCCGCTTATTCGTTCCGCGCCATGGACCCGGCGCCCTCATCTACTTCCAGCAATTCAGCGAGCCCGAGATCACCGCATTCCTCCGCGCCTTCCTGCGTCCCGGCATGACTTACTTCGATATCGGCGCTCACCTCGGCGAGCACGTCCTCGAAGCCGCCAAATGCGTCGGTCCCTCCGGCGAGGTGCACGCCTTCGAGCCCGCGCCGAAAATCCACGCCTACCTCGCGCGCAACATTGAAGCTAACGCGCTTCGCAACGTGAAGCTGAACCGCCTGGCCATGTCCGACTCCGACGGCGTCATCCACTTTCAGGAAAGAGACGACCCCGCTCTTAGTTCCGTTCAACTCCACTCGGACGCCTCGACCATCCAGGTTGACTGCATGCGCGTCGACCATTATTGGCGGGAGAGCGCCAAGCCCATCGATCTCATCAAAGTCGACGTGGAAGGCGCGGAAGAGTCGGTTGTAAAAGGTACTACCGGCTTACTCCGCCGGCCTGTCTGGATTTTCGAGTATTCCCCCGCCAACTCCACCCGCTTGGGGACGGGCGCGGCCGGAGTCATCCCCACCTTCCGCGCCGCCGGATACGACATCTGGACATGGGACGGCGCCGTCTGCTCCCTTGTCGACCGCTCCGTGGGAATCATTCCCGTCTCGAACGATCTGGCGGACACGATGAACCTGATCGCCGCCGAGATAGGCCGCCACCCGCTTGAATCCGCGGTTCCGCGCCCGGTATAGTGATAGGTCAAATGATGCTGAGTACACGAGCTTTGCCGGCGCTTCTGATAGCGTCGCAAGCGCGCCTGGACAGCGCTAATTCAGGACGTCTATGAAAATTCTCACTTTGCTGGCTCTCGCCATAGGCATGGGAGGGCTCGCATCGGCTCAACTGCAGCCAAACTTCTACGCGCGAAGAGATCTCGACTCCTACATCATTTGCCAGCAGCCGCAGGGTGTAGTTCAAGTCGCCGACTTCAACGGCGACGGCAATCCGGACCTGCTCTGCAGCACGATGCAACTGGGCAACGGCGACGGGACATTCCGGCCGGGGCCGGCGTTTACAGCGTCCTACACAGCGAAAGGCCAAGCGAACGCGATTGATGTAAACGGCGACGGCAAAGCGGATGCGGTGTACCCCGACTTCCAGCATGGCCATTTAGGGATCTCGGTCATGTTAGGCAACGGGGACGCCACCTTTCAATCTCCGCTTTTCTATCCGTCTAGTTCCACGAACGACGTTGTCCCGGCTGGTGGCGATCCGATCGTGTTCGGCGATTATAATGGCGACGGCATCGTGGATGCCGTCCTGCTCTGTTCTACGCAGGTTATTTTCTTCGCGGGACGCCCGGACGGAGCATTTCAGGCGTCCGGCACGGTTCCCGTGAGCCTGCCGGCCGGCTATTCGCCGGTGACTTTGGCGGCACTCGACGTGAATGGAGACGGGGACTTAGATTTGGTGGTCGATGTGTCAAGCGCTATCGAGGTGTTGTTCGGCAACGGAAATGGCACGTTTCAGCGCCCCATAGTGACCAGAATCGCAAGTGGCTCGGGTTTTGCAGTAATGGCCGTGGGAGATCTGAATCAGGACGGCATCCCGGATGTGGTTTTGCAGGCGTACAACACGAACACGGTAAATTTGTACTTTGGCAAGGCCGATGGAACCTTTCGCGCCGCGCAATCGTTGAACATACCTGGAGATGGACCGGCTCAGGCGATCGCCATTGCGGACCTGAACGGGGACGGAATCCCCGATTTGGTGGACGATCTCGTCGAGGTCGCTCTGGGCAAGGGGCACGGCGACTTCGCTCCAGCGGTTTACTATCCGGTAAACGGGGCTTCCCTCTTCGCAGGTGGCGGGGCGATCGCGGTTGGGAACTTCCAGAACACGGGGCGTTTGGATCTGGTGATTCAGGATAGTTATGGTCTCTCCATCCTATTGAACGCCGGCAGAGGCACATTCATTGACGGGGTGCCGACCACGGTTCCGGGCGGCAGAATCGCCTGCTCGGCAGCGGGCGACTTCAACCGCGATGGCATCCCCGACCTCGCGCTCAGCACCAACTCCTCCATCCTGATCTATCTCGGAACGGGGAAAGCGGCGGCGCCCTATAAAGCCGGAGCGACCTACCCGCTGGCGAGCGATGGATGCCCCGTGGCGGGCGATCTGAATGGCGATGGAAAGATCGACATCCTCATTCCTGCGGGCTCTCCGACCGCGGCGTACGCGTACCTCGGCAACGGTGACGGAACTTTCCAGGCAGGCCCGGCGAGTTCTCTTCCGGAGGTCTGCTTTTTCAGCCTGGCGGACTTCAACGGCGACGGAATACTGGATTACGTCACAAGCACAAATCTGATGGCGTACGGCAACGGCGACGGCAGCTTCAGCACGCCGGTCACGATAGTTCCCGGCGCCTATTTCGTGGATATCGCCACAGCCGACATGAACGGAGACGGGCGGCCCGACATCATCGCGACGCAGCACGGAAACCTGCTGGACGTTCTGCTGAATAATGGCGACGGGACGTTTAAGGAGACCACGACAACGGCGTGCGACGAGGCAAATCACATCGGCGTGGGAGACGCGGACGGCGACGGCAAACCAGATGTTGCCATCAGCTGCGCAGACGAAGTCGGCCTGTACCTGAACAATGGGGACGGGGGTTTGGCTGCGCCGGCGTTCTTTGAAGAGCCGTCCCAAGAATACATCGGAGTCCTCGCGATTGCCGATCTGAACGGCGACGGCATCGCCGATCTTGAGTCAGCGGAACCAGGCAACGTGGTGGTGTGGCTCGGTGAGGGAGCGGGAAAGTTCGCTTCGCCGATCTTCCTGGGCACCGGTAACGCGACGGAAGACTTCCACATGCTGAACTCCCACAAACAGACCACGAAGGGCACACCGGATTTGGTTGTTACCGACGAAAGCGGAGTCATTTACGATCTCATAAACGAGACGCAGTAAGAGGCCATATGAAAATCTTCACCGCCGTGCTGCTGATGACTACATTGGGAGGGCTCGCATCGGCCCAACTGCAGCCGAACTTCTACGCGCGAAGAGATCTCGATTCCTTCATTGATTGCCAGGCCCCGCAGAGTATCATTCAAGTCGCCGACTTCAACGGCGACGGCATACCGGACCTGCTCTGCAGCACGATGCAATTGGGCAACGGAGACGGGACATTCCGGCCGGGGCCGGCGTTTCCTGTGATCTACACAGCCAAAGGCTCAGCGACCGCGATTGATGTAAACGGAGACGGAAAAGCGGATGCGGTTTACCCCGACTTCCAGCATGGCCATTTAGGAATCTCGGTCATGTTAGGCAACGGGGACGCCACCTTTCAATCTCCGATTTTCTATCCGTCGAGTTCCACGAACGGCGATGTCCCGCCTGATGGCGATGCGATGGCGTTCGGCGATTATAAGGGCGACGGCATCGTGGATGCCGTTCTGCTCTGTGATACGCAGGTTATTTTCTTCGCGGGACGTCCGGGCGGAGCATTTCAGGCGTCGGGACCGGTACCCGTGAGCCTGCCGGCCGGCTATTCGCCCGTGGCGTTGGCGGCACTCGATGTGAATGGAGACGGGGACTTAGATTTGGTGGTCGATGTCTCAAGCGCCATCGAGGTCTTGTTAGGCAACGGGAATGGCACGTTTCAGCGCCCCATAGTTACCAGAATTGCAAGTGGCGCGGGCATGGGCGCAATGGCGGTGGGAGATCTGAACCAGGACGGCATCCCGGACGTGGTTTTGCAGACGTACAACTCGAACACGGTGAACCTGTACTTTGGCAAGGCCGATGGAACCTTTCGCGCCGCTCAGTCCCTGAACATGCCTGGAGACCCGCCGGCTCAGGCGATCGCCATTGCGGACCTGAACGGGGACGGAATCCCCGATTTGGTGGACGATCTCGTCGAGGTCGCTCTGGGCAAGGGGCACGGCGCCTTCGCACCAGCGGTTTACTATCCGGTAAACGGGGGGTCGCTCCTCGCAGGCGGCGGGGGGATCGGTATTGGTGATTTCCAGAGTAACGGGCGCCTGGATCTCGTGCTTGAGAGTACCGCAAGCAACCTTTCCATACTCCTCAACGGCGGAAAGGGCACATTCATCGACGGCGTGCCGACAACAGTTCCGGGCGGCAGAATCGCGTGCTCGGCGGCGGGCGACTTCAACGGCGACGGCATTCCCGACCTGGCGCTCAGCACCAACTCTTCCATCCTGATCTATCTCGGAACGGGGAAGGCCGCGGCGCCCTATAAGGCCGGAGCGACCTACCCGCTGACGAACGTCGGGTGCCCAGTAGCCGGGGATTTGAACGGCGATGGAAAGCTCGATCTACTCGCCCCGGCCGGTGATGTGAACTCCCCGGGCACGGTGTACGCCTATCTCGGCAACGGCGACGGGACGTTTCAACAAGGACCGGCGAATCCGATCTCGAGCACGAACCACCTGGTGGAGGCCGATTTCAATGGCGACGGAATACTGGACTACGCCACAGACACGAATTTGATCGCGTATGGCAACGGCGACGGCAGCTTCAGCACGCCGGTCGCTATAGTCCCCGGCGTCTCTTTTCTGGCCGTGGCCACCGCCGACCTGAACGGCGACGGGCGGCCCGACATCATCGCGACGCTGGGCGGAAACTTGCTTGCCGTTCTGCTGAACAACGGGAATGGAGCGTTTCAGCAAACCACGATGGCGGCGTGCGACGAGGCGTACCTCATCGGCGTAGGAGACGCGAATGGCGACGGCAAACCGGATGTGGCCCTTAGCTGCATAGACCAGGTCGCCCTGTACTTAAATAATGGCAACGGGAGCTTGGCTGCGCCGGCGTTCTTTGACGAGCCGGGCGGGGAATACATCGGAGAAGTCGCGATAGCGGATCTGAACGGCGACGGCGTTTCCGATCTGGAGGTGGCGCAAACGGGCAACATCGTGGCGTGGCTCGGTGAGGGAGCGGGAAAGTTCGCCTCGCCGATCTTCCTGGGCACCGGTAACGCGACGGAAGACTTCCACATGCTGAATAGCCACAAGCAAACCACCACGGGCACACCGGACCTGGTGGTTACGGATGAATCTGGGGTCATCTACGACCTGGTAAACGAGACGCAGTAAGAGGCCATATGAAAATCTTCACCGCCGTGCTGCTGATGACTACATTGGGAGGGCTCGCATCGGCCCAACTACAGCCGAACTTCTACGCGCGAAGAGATCTCGACTCCTACATCGTTTGCCAGCAGCCGCAGGGTGTAGTTCAAGTCGCCGACTTCAACGGCGACGGCATACCGGACCTGCTCTGCAGCACGATGCAATTGGGCAACGGAGATGGGACATTCCGGCCGGGGCCGGCGTTTCCTGTGATCTACACAGCCAAAGGCTCAGCGACCGCGATTGATGTAAACGGAGACGGGAAAGCGGATGCGGTGTACCCCGATTACCAGCATGGCCATTTAGGAATCTCGGTTATGTTAGGTAACGGGGACGCGACGTTTCAATCTCCGAATTTCTACGCCTCAAGTTCTACCGACACCGGCATCGCGCCTCAGGGAGACGTAACTGTCTTTGGCGACTTCAATGGCGACGGGGTCACGGACGCCGTGCTGCTTGGAAAGACCCAGATCTTCCTCTTCCTGGGACGAGCAGACGGATCCTTCCATGTCGCAGGCACCTTGCCGGTAACCCTCACGGGCGGGGACCAGCTGATTGGGCTAGCGGTAGCTGATGTAGATGGAGACGGGCGCCTGGACCTTGTGATCAACGCTCAATTCGCAATCGAGGTGGACTTCGGGAAAGGCGGCGGCGCGTTCCGAAATCCCGTGATTACCAACATTCCCTCTGGATTCGGCTTTGGAGCAATGGCAGTGGGAGATCTGAATCAGGACGGAATCCCGGATGTGGCTCTGCAGGAAATTTACGAGAACACCGTTAACCTGTATTTTGGCAAGGCCGATGGCACCTTTCGCGTCGCGCAGGCCCTGAACATGCCGGGCGATGGACCGGCTCAGGCGCTCGCCATTGCGGACCTGAACGGGGACGGAATCCCGGATTTGGTGGACGCTCTGGCCGAGGTCGCTCTGGGCAAGGGGCACGGCGCCTTCGCTCCAGCGGTTTACTATCCGGTGAACGGGGATTCCCTCCTCGCAGGCGGCGGGGGGATCGCGGTGGGTAACTTCCAGAACAATGGCCATTTGGATCTGGTCATTCAAGCTGGAAACGGCCTATCGATACTCCTCAATGGCGGAAAGGGCACATTCATCGACGGCGTGCCGACAACAGTTCCGGGCGGCAGAATCGCGTGCTCGGCGGCGGGCGACTTCAACGGCGACGGCATTCCCGACCTCGCGCTCAGCACCAACTCTTCCATCTTGATCTATCTCGGGACGGGAAAAGCGGCGGCGCCCTATAAAGCCGGAGCGACCTACCCGCTGGCGAGCGACGGATGTCCCGTGGCAGGCGATCTGAATGGCGATGGGAAGATCGACATCCTCATTCCCGCGGGCTCTCCGACCGCGGCGTATGCGTATCTCGGCAACGGTGACGGAACCTTCCAGGCAGGTCCGTCGACTCCTCTTACGGAGTTGTGCCTTTTCAGCCTCGCGGACTTCAACGGCGACGGCATACTGGATTTCGTCACAAGCACAAATCTGATCGCTTACGGCAACGGCGACGGCAGCTTCAGCACGCCGGTCACGCTAGTCCCCGGCGAGTCTTTCGTGTTCGTCGCCACAGCCGACATGAACGGCGACGGGCGGCCCGACATCATTGCGACGCAGAGCGGAAACCTGCTTGACGTCCTGCTGAATAACGGCGATGGAACATTTCGGGAGACAACGACAGCGTCGTGCGAAGACGCTTACTATGTCGGCGTGGGGGATGCGGACGGGGATGGCAAACCCGATGTAATCCTCAGTTGCCTCGCAGAGGTCGGCTTGTACCTGAACAAAGGAAACGGGAGCTTGGCCGCGCCGACTATTCTGGACGAGCCATTCTCCGAATACCTTAGCGTGTCTGCCATCGCCGACGTGAACGGCGACGGCATTGCCGATCTGGAGGTAGCGGAACCAGGCAACGTGGTGGTGTGGCTCGGTGAGGGAGCGGGAAAGTTCGCCTCGCCGATCTTCCTGGGCACCGGTAACGCGACGGAAGACTTCCACATGCTGAACTCCCACAAACAAACCACGACGGGCACACCGGACTTGGTGGTTACCGATGAAAGCGGAGTCATCTACGATCTGGTGAACGAGACGCAGTAAAAGCCTATGCCATTGCTGGTCGATGAAACCGCCCTTTGTTGCCGTTCCCCTTACTCCGCCCGCAAAGCTTTCGCCGGGTCAACTCCCGCCGCCCGCCGCGCCGGCAAATAACTAGCAACCGCCGCCGCAACAATAAGACCGCCCAAAACCGCCCCATACGTAAGTGGATCGGTAGGACTTACATCAAACAGCAGCGACTTCATCAGCCGCGTGAGCGGCAGCGCCGTCGCTAACCCGCACGCCCCGCCGATCGCCGCCAGCACCAGCGCGTGCCGCACAAACATTCTCGTCACGTTATCACGCGGCGCGCCCAACGCGAGCCGGATCCCGATCTCCCGCGCGTTCTGCGAAACCGAGTAAGAGATCACGCCGTAAATGCCCACCACCCCGAGCAGCAGCGCCATCCCGCCCGCGATGGTCAGCAGCACCAGCGTGAACGACGTGCGCCCCATCGACATGTCATAGACGGCCTGCAGCGTCCGCACGTTCGCCACCGGCAGGTTCCCATTCACGCTCCAAACGGCGGTTCGCAAGTCGTTCAGCAGGCCCGTCGTGCCCGCTCTCCGCGTGCGGATCAGAAATGCGACATTGCGCCATAACTGGATATCATGGCCTTCGAAGTTCTTCGCCAGCAGAGGCCAATAGGCGATCGCCGGGGCGCTCTGATCCACGCCCTTGTCCCGAAGGTCCGCCAGCACGCCCACCACTTCCCGCCAATCGTCCTTCAGCGTCGGGCGGATTCGCTTGCCCAGAGCCGCGCGCGGATCGCTCCACAATTCGCGCGCCATGTTCTCTGAAATAAGTGCGACCGGCGCTTCATCATAAGTCTCGGCCCACGTAAGTTCGCGGCCCGCGATCAGCCTGCTCCCCACCGCGGCCACATAGCCAGGGGAAACATACTTATAACGGCGAATGGGCGGAAGCGTTCCCGCGCGGTACGCGTGATCCTCCGCATAGACGGGGTCGTTCGAGCCTCCGTCCATCGGCACTGAACTTGTGATCGCGACCGCGGAAACGCCCGGTAGAGCCGCGATCTTCGTCAGGATCCGCTGCTCGGTTTGGATTACGTTCGCGGGCGTCCTAGCCTGCGAGTCGGGGATCGAGATGCCGATCGTCTGCACGTCTTGCGCGTTCGAGAATCCCGGATCGACGCGATGCAGCGCCTGGAAGGTGCGAATCATCAGGCCGGACCCGACCAGCAGCACCAGCGCCAGCGCAACCTGAACCACCACCAGAGCATTGCGGGAGCGATGCCTCTCTTTGCTGGCGCTCAGCGAACGTCCTCCGCTGCGCAGCGCGTTCTGAACCTGCGGCCGCGCGTATTTGAATACCGGGATCAAACCGAAAAGCACGCCCGAAACCGCGGAGACGCCGATGGTGAACGCGATAACCCAGGGATCGATAGAAACCGCGGCCATGCGCGGAAGAGGGGAAAGTTCCGAGGAAGCCAGCACGCGCAGAGCCGCATACGCGACGCCCAATCCGAGCGCTCCGCCCGCCGCGCTGAGCAAGAGGCTTTCCACCAGCAGCTCGCGCGCGATGCGCCCCCAGCCAGCGCCCAGCGCCGCGCGCACCGCCAGTTCCTGCTGCCGCCCGTCCGCGCGCACCAAAGATAGGTTCGCGACGTTGGCGCACGCCATCAACAGCACCAGGCCCACCGCCGCCATCAGCACCCACAGCGTTGCGCCGCTATCGCCAATCAGATCGTCTTTCAAGAAGCGTAAGTTGGGCGCTATCCGGGCATCGGTGAACGCCTTCGCGTTGTAACCTGGGTTAGGCGGAAACTTACCCGGAACCATGGGCAGCATGCGCGCGATATCCGCGCTGGCCTGTTCCATCGTCACGCCCGGTTTCAGCCTCGCCACGCCTTGATACCCGAAGTTGAGAATAAAGGTCGCCGCGCGATCGAACTGCAGCGCCATCACAAGGGAAAACTTCTGATCCATGAACTCGAACGACCGGGGAAGCACGCCGATCACTTCGCTCGCCCGTCCGTCAATGGTGATCTTGCGGCCCAGCACCGAGGGGTCGGCGCCGAAGCGCGAACGCCAGTAGCCGTCCGTGAGCATCACCGTGGGCGCGCTGCTCGAGCTCTCATCGCTGACGCTGAAGCCGCGGCCCAGCGCGGGATGAACTTTCAGAATCGGCAGAAGCCGGTTCGTCGCCATCAGCACGGGCACTTCTTCGGGCTGCGCGGCGCCGGTTATGGTGGATGTCGAGGTGCTCCAGAGGCTGACGTCCTCGAAGACGCGGTTCTCGTCGCCATACGTGAAGTAAAGCGAAGGCGACATATTCAGATCCTTAATGCTGACGCCCGGCGCGGTGTTCCACAGCGCCACCAGCCGCTCGGGCTGGGGATAAGGCAGAGGCTTCAGCAATACCCCGCGGATCACGCTGAAGATCGCTGTATTGGAACCGATCCCGAGAGCCAGAGTGAGTATGCCGACGGCCGCGAATCCAGGGCTCCGGCGCAGTCTTCGGGCCGCGTAACGCACATCCGAGTAGAACGTTCCCAGGGCGTTCTCCCATCCATAGCCGCGCACCTCGTCCCGTATGGCAGCCGCGCTGCCGAGTTCCACGCGGGCCGCGCGCAAGGCCTCTTCCGGAGTGAGTCCGCGCGCCGCTAACGCCGCGGCCGCTTGTTCCAGATAGTGCTGCACTTCGTCTGTAACGTCCCGATCGGCGGCCGCGGGCTTTGCCAGCGCGCGAAGACCGTGAGTAAGTTGCCGCCAGATCGACATGAAACTAAACCTCCGCCTTCAACAGGCGCGCGATCGCGGATGCGCGGCGCGCCCAATCCGCCGTCTCCACTTCGAGCTGCCGTTTCCCCGCGCGCGTCAGCGAATAGAACTTCGCGCGCCGCGAGTTCTCCGTTTGCCGCCATTCCGCGTCAAGCCATCCGACGCGCTCCAATCGCTGGAAGGCGGTCAGCAGCGATCCAGGATTTACTTTGAAAACCCCCCGTGAAATCTGCTCAATCCGGCGCGTGATGCCGAACCCGTGCATCGGCTCCAGACTCAGCGTCTTCAGGATCAGCATGTCCAGCGTGCCCTGGATGACGTCGGTGTTTTGCTCGTTCATGTCGTTCCTTACACTAGCACGGTTGGGTTGAATGTCAAGATGTGGAGATCAAACCGACCCTCGTCTCTCAAGCGCCTTGGCGACATAGTGTGGGTTGGAGATCTCGTCATGCTGCTTCGGCCCGCTGTGTCGCTGCTGTTCTTGTGGACGGCTTTCAGCGCCGTCGCGCATGCGCAGGCGGCCACCCCGCCTTTTCTCGGACGTCAGGACTATCCGTCCCGGCCAACCATCAATACGCCGTAGACTTCAGCACCAGCGAAACCAAATTCCGCACCGAGCGCGCCGGCCGCTTATCTTCCGTCACCACCAGCTTGAACGGTCCCGATTTCGCATCCATCGGATGCCCGTTCATGCTATCGGCGACCATCACGTCCCCTGGGTGGAAACTCGGGTCCGCCTCCGCCATCGCGAGCACAACCGAGTAACCGTCCGATCCGCTGGCGATCAAATAGGAATTCAGATCCAGACCTTTGCCCAGCGTGACTCCTAACTTGCTGAAGATCTCCGCGACGCGCACGCCCGCATAAGTCTCGTCAGCCTCGGTGTGCGGGTTATGCACGGTCACCGTCGTATGCGTCATCGCCTGCAAGTCCGCCGCCTTCAGGAACACGTCCGCGTGATAAGGAAACGCCGACACCATGACGCTATCCTTTACTTCGGCCGCGGAATGGACCACAGGCGAGTTCTGCGATCCAACTTGCAGCACCACCGGAATCGACTGGGCCGTGTCCGATGCCGTAACGTCGATATGCATCGCCACGCCCTTGAATCCAGGCGTGCGAACGAACAGCGCATAACCCGCGGGCTTCAGGTCGAGCGACAGCCGGCCGCTCCCATCTGTCTCCATCACGGAAGGCGCCGGATCGGGCATCGGCGCCAGCCGAATCCGCGCGTGTGGCACGTCGGCTCCCGACGGATCGCTCACGCGAATGACCACCCGCGAAGTCTTCCCCGCCGCCGCCGCAATCGAGCCGCACGCCGCCAGAACACTGCACGCCAAAGCCAGTCGGAATCCGGGAGAGCTCATGGTCGAAAGTATAACGTTTGAGCTCTGAACGCCACACGCTTCACCAGTGTTGCAGTTAAAACCCCCAAAACTGTGGTACAGTCGGCTCTTCCGCGGACAGATTTGCCCGCCGAAAGAAGGCACGCGATCGCATGACTAGCTGGAATTCGTTGCGCCCTTTGCGCGGGGCTCTACTCTGCCTCTCCGCTTCCTTATTGCTCCCCGGACTCGCGAGCGCCCAAGTCACGCTCACCGGCGCCACCATCTTCGGCACAAACTCCGGCGGCGGCACCAATTACAACCAAGGCATCGAGGACCAGTTTTCCAACACCATTGGCGGCGACTTTTGGTTCAATCTCTGGTTCGCGCTCGATCGGGACGCCCGGCTTCCGCTGAACGGCCCGGCCAACGCCCAAGCCCCCATTTCGTTCCCCCTCACCGCGGGCAACACTTACAAGTACTATATGTTCAGTAACTGCTGCGGGCTGACTTATACCGGCCTCAACCTTTACTTCGACGGCGCGAGCGCCACGCCGAACATCGCGGTCTTCGGCCTGGACAACCAGCCTCTTTTCGTCCGTGACAGCGCCCCCACCCTGTCGCTATATGGAGACGACACGCCGTCCAAAGGAAGCACCTTCTACAGCCATGCGGGCGCGGTCGCCGTACTGACCGAGTTCATTTGGTACGGATATCAGCCTGCGCCCCTGAACTCCTGCCAGCCGCAGGAGTTTTACCCGGAGCCCGGCAGCCAGTGCTCCTATGGGTCGCTGACCTTGCAGGTGTTTCCGGCCGCGCTTCTCGGCGCCGCCACGCCCAGCGGCGCGCCTTTCACCGAATTCACTTTGCGCGGAACCGGGTACCTTCCCGGGGAAACGGTCACAATCTACGCCAATCGCATCCCTTCTTCTCCCATCGGAACCGTCACCGCTGACGTTGCCGGCACGTTCTCGCTCAGGCTGCCCGTTCCTCAAGAGCCTTTCGGCCCCATCGACTTATTCGGTCTCGGCATTTCCAGCGGTTACTTAGGAGCTACAAGTTTCTCCATCACGCCCTCTGTCGCAGCGTCGCCGGCGGTGGTTGTGCCGGGCGAAACCATCACCCTCCGTGGTTATGGCTTCGGGGCGGGGGAGACCGTCTCCGTCTATCTGCAGAACCCGCAGAAGTTAGTGGGCACGGCCACCGCCAACGCGCTCGGCAGCCTCGTGGGTCCCGGCGCGCTATCCATCCTTGTCCCGCTTGACGCCGCCCGGGGCGCCAACGAGTTCTATGGCGTGGGCGTGACCACGCAAGCCATCGGATTCGGGAATATCCTGGTCGAATAAGTTTTGTTAAATAACCCGCCTGCATCGCGCATGCAGATTGTAGATTGCCCATCACCCTTCAAGGAGCCCGTTATGAAAATCCCATCCGCCTCAACACTTCTCCAATTAGGCGCGGCTCTGTTTCTCACTGCCCCGTTCCTATCCGCCCAAATGCCCGCAACTGGTCTCTGCGACACCGGCCGCACGCCGCAAAGCCCCCAGCCGCTCGGCTGCACCACCACTTCTCTGGTCAGCCCGATCAATCCCTTAAACGGCGGCCCCTTCACGGACGGAAACTGGAGCCTCGCTTTCCCGTTCCCCTCCGCGCCCTATACCGAAGGCCCGCCCGATCCGTGCACCATCAACACTTTGTATGATTCGGCCCCGGTGAATGTGCCCTGGTACACCTGGTTCAATCCGGTCGACGCGCGATCCCAGTGGATCGAGCCGTTAGGCGGCGGCGCAACCCCGGCTGGCTGGTATATCTACCGGACATACTTCGATGTCCCCGCCGCTCAAAACTTCAACTCTTATTACCGCCTTGAGACCGAAGGCCAGCTTACGGTCGACGACGGAGTAAAAGCCATCTATCTGGAGAACCCGGCCTCCGACCGCCGGAGTTGCCGTGTTCTCGCCACCTTTAACTCTCTCGGTCAGGAAAGCTCCTGGACCAGCTTCCACCTCAGCGCTACCCGCCTGATCCCCGGCACGCGCGCCTTCTTATACTTCGTCGTGGACAACTCGTATCTCGCGTTTCCTGTGGATGAAAATCCCACCGGCCTGCGCGTCGAATTCTTCAGCCCTTACTTCTTGCCTTACTAAGATTGCCGCGTGGCGCTCAGTATTTCGGCAGCGCCGTTTCCTGGCTGGCGACGACCACCCACTTGCCGTTCCGCCGGACGAATACATCAGTAGTGCAGGTGGTCGTCACAGGACTCCGCCCATTCAACGCTTTGCCAGTTTCCACCACGCGGGCTGTGAAAATCGCCGTATCGCCATAGACCCGAACCAGGGGATCCTCCACCCGCGTATGTTCCCCCGCGTTCTTCCGAACCGCCTCCAGCAACTCAGCCTGCCCACGCGAACGCCCGCTTCGGACCAATCCTGATAATCATCCGCGATGATCGGGCTTATCGTCGCGACGTCCCGCTTCAGCCACGCCTGGGTAAGAACGTCTTCCAGATGTAGAATCTCTTTTTGGACACCCGACAAATCCCCGCGCAAAGGGATGACCAGCGAAGCAAGCATCCCGCACAACAGCGCCGTGCGCATTCCCGGCAAAAGCCTGACTGTCATCTTGACACCCGCGCCTTGCCCTGCTCGGTCATCCGGCTTTCTTTCGCCCGCGTCATCGTCCGGATGAACTCCACGCGGCGGAACCGCAATGCCGACCAATCGTCATCGATCGCCACGCCCCTGACCGGCTCGAATCCCAGTCGCCCCAGAATCTCCCAGCCGTTGTCGCGCGCAATCTCGCTCTTATACTTCTTGGAACTCCCCTTCGGGTACGCGAACCACACGATCGCGTCGCCCGCCGCTCTTCCCGCGATCGCCGTCGCCAGCATCTCCACCTCCTGCTGCTTCGTGACAAACGCCAGCGAGAACGGAACGTCCCCCGCCTTCGGAAGCCCTCGAAAGACGCGAACCTCATGAAGCGCCGCGAGTTCCGGTTCAAAACTCTCCGGCGCGTTGAACACCGCAACCTGGTTATGATCCTTCAGGTTGAGCTTTTTCCAAGTCGATGAATGAAAGGTCGATGCCATATTCGCGGCCCTTAAATAGTACTAGAAGGCCTCCAAACCGAAGCCCCCAATTGTAAAGATTGGTAATCTAGCCCTCATACGCCCTGCCTTCAGTATCACTGAATGATTCAGGGAACCCCTGGAGTTACGTCCCAAAGTAAGTCCCTAATCGCCGTCTCGCAACCCGCTGGCGAAAATTATGTTTCGCACCGTCAGCCTTTTTTCAGGATTTCACAGTACGCTAGGTGATCAAGGATTGGCGTATCCCCATGAGGTGTCACCTGAACTATTTGGCGTTTCGCGCGCTCCCGCTGCTCTGCCTCTTCGCCCTGCCTTCCATGACGCAGAGCGGCCCTGACAACGATTTCGTCAACTTCGAAACAGCGCTGACCAGCCCCATTCGGCTCTCGCCCGACGGCACGCGCCTCTTTTGCGTCAACAACCCGAACGCCACTGTATCTGTCTTTGATGTTGCGACAAACCCCGCTAAGCCCGCGCTGCTGGCCGAGATACCCGTCGGCATCGACCCGGTCTCCGTCAACCCGCGCACCGACGACGAGGTCTGGGTCGTAAATGAGGAATCCGATAACGTCAGCGTCGTATCCGTGTCGCAGGGAATTGTAACCGATACCATTGCCGCCCCGGACGAGCCCTCCGACGTCGTCTTCGCGGGCTCGTACGCCTTCGTCACCACCGCCCGGACGAACACCATCGAAGTATTCGACGTCACTACGCACGTGCGCGTGAAATCCATCCCGCTATTCGGCGGCGGTCCGCGCCAGATGGCGGTAAGCGCCGACGGATCCACCGTGTACGCGGCCTTCGCCCAGTCCGGAAACCAGACCACCATCATTCCCAACGGCGATGCGCCCCCGCCGCCGCCGCCGGTCAACCCCCTGCTTCCGCCCGCGCCTCAGCAAGCCATCATCGTTCTCTACAACGACCCCGCCTGGACTAGCATCATCCACTACACCATGCCGGATAACGACGTCGTCGCCATCAGTTCCTCTACCTTGAGCATTAATAAATACTACTCCGGCGTCGGCACCGCCAACCTGGGCATTGCCGTTCAGCCCGGCACGGGAACCCTCTATGTCGCGAATACCGACTCGCTGAATCTCGTGCGCTTCCAGACCGCCCTGGACGACCACTTCGTTAACAATCGCATTACTAAGATCACGCCCTCGGGCACGGTGACCGCCTATGATCTCAACCCGACCGTTACATACACCGGCGTTCCCGACCCCGCGTCGCTGACCGTCGCGCTCGCGCAGCCTTCCGGAATCGTCTTCGACGCCACCGGAACCAATATGTACGTCGCGGCTTTCGGTACCGACCGCGTCGCCTTGGTCGATCCCAACGGCAACGTCCTGACCCGCATCGAAGTCGATCCGCAAACGATCGGCCCGGTCGTCAATTCGGCCAGCAAACGCGGTCCTCGCGGTCTGGCTATTAACAACGCCACCAATACCCTGTACGTCATGAACCGTATTTCGAACAGCATCTCGGTCGTAAACACCGCCACTAACTCCGTCACGTCGGAGCTCCCCACCGGGAGCCAGGACCCCACCCCGGCGGTCATCCGCGCCGGCCGCGGCTTCCTTTACGACGCCAAACTCGGCGGCAACGGAACCGGCTCTTGCGCGTCCTGCCATCTCGATGGAGAGAACGATCATCTTTCCTGGGACTTGGGAAATCCCGACGGCAACATGTTCGAGGTAACTTTGAACACAGGCCAGAAATTCCTGGAGCACCCCATGAAGGGACCCATGAACACCTTGACCCTTCGCGGCTTGGTGGACGAAGCTCCCTACCACTGGCGCGGCGACAAGCCGGTTTTCTCCGACTTCAATGAAGCATTCCAGCAGCTCATGGGCGGCAATCAAATCTCCGATTCCGACATGACCGCCTATACCGCCTTCATCAACACCATCACCTGGATGCCGAATCCCAATCAGAACCTCGACCGCACTTACCCGGCGAACCTGAACGGCGGAAACGCTCAAAACGGCCAGATCGACTTCTCCTTCACCCCTGTCACGGGAACTATAGTCACCTGCAACTCCTGTCACACGGCCAGGAATTACGGCTCCGATCTCGAACTATTCATCCTGGGCGCGGAGAAGCAGCCCATGAAGGCCACCCTTCTGCGCGCTACTTACCAGAAGGAGCTCTTCAGCAAGATCGGCCAGACCATTGACGGCTTCGGGATCATCCATGACGGCAGCGAACAGAACATCCACACCTTCCTGTCCGGACCGCTATTCCCGCTGCTCGAGGGCAACAAACAGGTCCAAAACGACCTTGCGGCGTTCAATTTATCCATCGACACCGGAACCGCGCCCGCCGTCGGTTACGCCGAAACGCTCAACTCGTTTTCGGTGGGCGTAGGCGCCTACCTCACGGCCTGGTCAACGCTGGAGACTCAGTCCGTCGCCAACTGCGATCTTATCGCCTTAGGCTTTATCAACGGCCAGAACGCCGCGCTGCTTTACAACGTCGCCGCCGCGAACTACCAATCCAACGTCGCCGGTTTCGGGCCGTTCACGCATGCCCAGCTTGTGACCGCGGTTACTTCCGGCGGAACCTTGACCGTCATGGGCGTGCCCTTCGGAACCGGCGCCCGCATGGCCGTCCGCGGCGCGCGGCCTTAGTCGCTACAAGATGAGCCAATTGGAAACGACATGCCGCTCGGAGCCCGACCCCGTGCCGCCCGTGAAGCCTGCGAATGCAGGCTTCCCCCCAGAATTGATGCGATATCAATCGGGAAGCTGATGAGGTTCGCGGGGCGCAATGTAGAGTTATCCGCGATCGCCACGTTCATGAGTCTGCCGTCATAGTCGATCCAAACCGTCCACACGTCGCCATTGTTCATGCAGCCGAACCCTCCCGTTGGCTGGCAGGCGGTAACTCCGTAAGGCGTCTGCGGATCGATATCATGAAAGACGCCGTCCAGCAGGAACGCCACGTGATTGTCGTTCGGGTCCCAGGCATTTTGAAAGGTGTCGAACTCAATCGCCACGCTCGGCGTAATGCCCCCGTAACCCAAGCCGCCTCCGACAGTACCGAGCGCGTTTGGTCCTTCCGCCTGGATCACAAACGCCATTCCATCGGACGCCTGGTAAACCGGGTCGCTCATTTGGAACTGAAACGAAGTCCGGAACTCATATTTTGAATCGAACGCCACCGGACTCGAAGTGAACACCGAACCAGCCTGGTTCTCCTGCGCTAGCGTAAGCAGCAGGATGGGGGACTCGCAGTTACGCCCCGCCACAACGGTCGCGGAACCATTCGCCGTCAACGTCGCGCATGAATTTGCTGCAATCTGGGCAGCAGCCGTCGTAGTAAACAGCGGCAACCAAAGCGCCGCCGGGAAGGCGATTCTCAGTTCCGTGGGAATTGTCGATGTTCTCATGATCATGGCCAAAGTTAGATCACCGCCGCCATCGGCGCCCGTCATCAAGCCTTCTGGCGCGGGGAAGTAAGATTGCACATAGGATGAGCCTTTCAGCCTTGATCCTCATCGCTCTCGCTTCCTATCCCCAGCAGGACGCCGGCGCGAACAATCCACAGATCCTGTTGGAAGGAAAGGTTGTTAACGGCGACACGGGAGAGCCCGTCGCCAAAGCCCGCGTTTCTCTTGAGGACGCGGCTGGCAGGACAAAGCCGGCCTTGCTCGCCGCCACTAGCTCCGCGGGCCGTTTCGCTTTTGCCCAGGTGGATCCGGTCGGGTACAGGTTGACGGTGCAAAAAAGAGGTTTCCTTGACGGCGCATACGGCAAGGAGAACCCGGATGATGACAGTCTGATCCTCAACCTGAGCACCGCGAATCCCCCCGCGGACTTAACGCTTCGTCTTTTCCCCGCCGGCGCCATCTCGGGCCGCATTCTCGACGAGGATGGCGATGCGCTTCCCAAGGCTCGTGTTGTGCTTACTCGCCCTGCTCCCTTCAAGGGAACGCTGGACGACACCGTCGCGGGCGAAAACGGCGAATTCAAGTTCGTCGGACTTACGGCAGGCGCCTACTTCGTTTCAGCCACGGGCGATCCGGATGGGACCTTCGCCGACGCGGTTCCGGTCGATCAGTCCGGCAAACCCACGAAGGTGCGCGAGATCACTACTTACTATCCTGATGCGGTCGTACCCGCCGGCGCCCGCAAGATTCTGGTCGAGCGCGGTCACGAACGTTCTGGAATCGATATCCGCATCCGGCGCGCTCCGTTCCTCGCCGTCACCGGAAAAGCAACCGGCATCGAACCTTCCATTCAATACAGCGTAAGCGCCAGTTTTCACGACGGCGGCCTGAGTATGTCGGCCATGGGCAAGATTCTCCCCAATGGCGACTTCACCATTTCGGGCATTCCGCCCGGCCACGCCACTCTTAACTTGTTCGAGCGCGCAAGCGAGCGGCTCTTAGGCCGCACCGATGTCGATCTGCTCGACCAGGATCTAACCGGTATCCAGATCGCCGCTTTCAAGCCGTCGCAGCTGCGCATTCGCCTGTCGCTCGACGGAGAAGACGAGCCGCTTACTAGGGGTTCCGTTTTCTTGGGTCACACAGGCGATGAGCGCGGCTTGGCGTATTCGCAATGGGAACAGCACGATGGCGTGTATGCCTTTCCGAACGTCTCCCCTGGCCGTTACCTGCCTATGTTCAACGGGGCTCCGGGCACTTTTCTAAAGTCGATCTTCGTGGCGGGACACGCAGCCGATTCGCCTGATTACTTAGAGGTTCCGGAAGGCGCTGACCTCGATGTGCAACTGGTCTTCAGCAGGAAAGTCGCGACTATCGTCGGCGACGTCGTTGTGGCCCATGATTCCCCCAAGCGTCCCTTCAGCGTGCTCGTGGTTGATGAGATAGCCCCGGAGCCGCTCAAGCTTCGAACGGCTGATCTCGACCAGTTCTGGCATTTTTCCTTGACCGGCTTGCCGCCCGGCCATTACTCCGTGTTTGCCGCCGAAGAGACCGATCCTGACCTCTGGATCAACCACGATTTCCTCGAACTCATGCGCACCCCGGACTCCGAAGTAAAGATTGGCGAAGGCGAGCGGACATCCCTATCCCTGAAAATCACCCCAAAGGAAACGTCGGACCATGCGCGCAAGCAACTCGGACTCTAAGCAGTTCGGTGGTTTAGCGAGATATTGCGGATGTCTTGCGAGAGCAAGACTGCCTTGCATTTCGTGCGGCTGGCCCTTATGATGAGCAGGCCATCATTCAGAAAGCCGATTAGGGCGCCTATGAATTTCCTACCTGTTGTCGCCGTCGTGGCGTTGGTCATTTTGGTTGGAAGCGCACGGGGCGCTTCCAACCCCACCTTTAGCGGCCGGCTGGACTTCGCGGTCGAAGACAGCGTAGTCGCGGATGTAAACGGCGACGGCATACCTGATCTAGTCGCGGGTAACGCAAACGGCATTTACGTCACTTTCGGCAACGGCGACGGTACCTTCCGCCCTGGGCCGACTTCCACCATAAGTTTCCAGCCGTCGGGCATCCACGTCCTGGACCTTAACCACGACGGCGCAATTGACCTGCTCATGACCGGCGGACCCGACGTTCCGGGATGTTGCGTGGCGATTAGCTACGGAAATGGCGACGGAACCTTCGAGACGGCAATTTCGTTCTCGGCCGGGGAGAATGCTGAGATCGAGACGAGCGCAGTGGGCGATTTCAACGGCGATGGAATCACGGACATTGTGACGCTCGGGTCCGCGGGCATCTACATGTTTCTCGGGAATCTCAGCGGAGGATTCAATGCTCCCGTCCTTACTCCTGTGGCAGACGTACCAGACTCCGCTTTTCAGGTCTTAGCGGCTGATTTCAACCACGACGGCGTTCCTGATGTGGTGGTGAGCACCACTGAAGGCGTTTCGGTTTTCTTCGGAACCGGGACCGGCGCCTTCATGAATCCCGTCATTACGGTTGCGGGGTTCAAGGTCGGCGTGTTTACATCCATAGCGGTTGCGGATCTGAAAGGGGATGGAAACCCAGATCTAGTGCTGGTTTCAAACGAGTACACGTTCGTTCTCGTCTACCTAGGAGCCGGCTCCGGAACCTTTGCAAGTCCAAGCATGGTAACGCTACCCGGCAACGGCTTCGTCATCGTTGCCGACGTTAACGGCGACGGCACCCCGGATCTCATCGGCCGCGACGGGCCATGTCGGCTTTCGCGTAGTCTGGGACCTATTCGAGTGAGTCACGTTTTTCAAAATAAGTCTTCCCCGCGCTCTCAACAACTTACCCGCCCCGTGCCCTTCGTCGCCGCTCCTCGCCTCGCATAATCATGCCAGGAGTAGTCCATGCAACTCATCGAACAGCTTCAAAACATCTCGAAACGCACTCTGGCCAATCGCCGGAACGCGCTCAGATCCACCGGTCCCAAGTCCGAAAACGGCAAGAAACGCGTCTCCATGAACGCCTTCAAACACGGCCTCTCCGGACAAAAGCTCTTCTTGCAGGCTGACGAGTATGTTCCTTACTTCGAACTCGCCTCCGAATATATCGGGGAGTTCGCGCCCGTCGGCGTCCGCGAAGAGCAGCTCACGCAACATATCATCGATTCCAACTGGCGCCTCAACCGTTGCGCCGCCATGGAGAACAATCTCCTATCCACCGGAACCCTGGAGCAGGATAACGACGCGCTCAATGCCGGCGATGACGACGATAACGTCGCCATGATGAGCCAGGCTCTCGCCTGGCAGACCGGCGCCAAAGCCTTCGAGGCGCTCAGCCGCCATGAAACCCGCATCTTCCGCATGATGCAGAAAATGGAAGAGGAACTCGAGCAGCTCCAGACTAAGCGCTTGCGTCTCACCGACGGTCGTAACACCTTTGTCCTGGAGGAAAGCCGCGCGTGGCAGTTTTATAACGACTCTTTGGCGCACCATCTCTCGCTGCGCGATAAGGAGCGCGACGCCGAAGAGGCCGCCGCCGCGCAACTCGAAGAAACTGCGGCCACTTGCGAGGTGGCTTTGATTTGCGAGCCGGCCGCCGTTTCACCTCTGCAGCCCTGCTTCGTCCCCTCTGAAATGTGCGATTACGTCGCCGATAACTCGCCGGATGCGGCCTTCGGGCCGCTTGACGGCCTTTCCGAAGGTGAAATCTAACCCGAAAACACATCCGGTAACATCCGCTTGAAAAGCTCCGCCGTCTCGAACGCCCGGCGTGTGTCTTAACCTCGGGACAGCACGCGCCGCCCTTCTATCCGGAACTCTCCAGACACCACCCGCGCGATCGCCAGCGAAAAGATCCGATGCTCCTCGCACAGAATTTTCGCCGACAGCGATTCTTCCGTATCTTCATCCAGCACCGGCACCGCGGCCTGCATCACGATCGGCCCCGCATCCAGATACTCGTCCACGAAATGCACCGTGCACCCCGTGATTTTCACGCCATGCTGCCACGCTTGCCGCTGCGCATCTAATCCCGGAAACGCCGGCAACAGCGCGGGATGAATATTCAGGATGCGCCCTTCGAACGCCCGCACGAAGTTGGCCGAGAGCAGCCGCATATAGCCGGCCAGGCACACCAAGTCCACGCCCGCCTCCTTCAATTGAGCTGCTAACTGCGCGTCATAGACTTCGCGGTCCAGCCCCTGCGAAGGCAGAGCCATCGCGGGCAGCCCCAGCTCTCGCGCCTTCTGCAATCCCGGCGCGGCGCTCCGGCTGCTGATCACGATCCCGATCTCCGCGGGGATCAACCCCGCCGCCACGTTCCGCGCGATCGCTTCGAAATTCGATCCGCGCCCGGAAAGTAAAATCCCCAGCCGCTTCACTCGTAAACCACCCGCGCGCCCGCCCGCTTACTTACCATCACCTGGCCCAGACGGATTGGTTCCTCGCGCATCTTCCGCAGCACTCCTTCCGCCGCCGCAGCATCCTTCTCGCGCACCGCCAGAATCATTCCGATTCCCAGGTTGAATGTCCGCCGCCAATCGTCCATCGGCACGTCTCCAATCCGCCGCAGCATCTCGAACACGGGCGGAATCTTCCACGCATGTGTATCGATCCGCGCCGCCAGGCCCTTCGGAAACACGCGCGGAAGGTTCTCCGTAATTCCGCCTCCCGTGATATGCGCGGCGGCTCGCAGCAGCCCCGCTTCATGCAGCGCCCGAATTCCCTTCAGATAACTCCTGTGCACCGTCAGCAGTTCTTCGGCCAGCGTTCTTCCCAGTTCCTCCGAATAACTGTCCGGCTTCCATTTGGCCACTTCAAACAGCAGCTTCCTGGCCAGTGAGTATCCATTCGTATGCAGTCCCGTCGACGGCAATCCCAGCAGCACATCGCCCTTCCTCACCGTCGCGCCCGTAATCATCTTCTTCTTTTCGGCGATTCCTACGATCGTCCCCGCCAGGTCATACTCGCCTTCCTGATACAGCCCGGGCATCTCCGCCGTCTCGCCGCCGATCAGGGCGCATCCGTTCTGCTTGCACCCCCGCGCCATGCCGGACACCACCGCCACCGCCACGCTCGCGTCCAGCTTGCCCACCGCGAAGTAATCCAGAAAATAGAGCGGAATCGCGCCTTGCACCGCTATGTCGTTCACGCAATGGTTGACCAGGTCTTCCCCCACCGTGTCGTGCTTCCCGGTCAGGAACGCCACCTTTAGCTTGGTTCCCACTCCATCCACCGAACTGATCAGCACCGGGTTCTTCGTCTTGGGCAGTTCAAAACATGCGCCGAATGACCCGATATCCGTCAGCACGCCCGCGGTGAACGTAGCGCGCGCCATGCGCTTGATCGAGCCCACCGCGCGGTTCGCCTCATCTATGCTGACGCCGGCGTCCTGATAGGAATAACTGCGGGATTTCGCCATGAAACGGCTTATTATAGCGAGTCCAGCACAAACGTCACCGGGCCGTCGTTCACCAGACTCACTTCCATGTCCGCCCCGAATACTCCCGTTTCCGCCCGGATGCCGCTCTCGCGAAGCTTGTTTACAAAAAATTCGAATAACGGTCGCGCCTCTTCCGGCCTTGCCGCCTGCTCGAATCCCGGCCTGCGTCCTTTCCGGCAATCGCCATAAAGAGTGAAGTTCGGAGCCACTAATACGCTTCCGCCCGCCTCGCGCAAGTCCAGATTCATCTTTCCTTCGGCGTCGCGGAAGATCCGGATTTTGCTGATTCGGTCCGCCAGGTACTCCGCGTGTGACTCTGTATCTCCCTTGCGTATTCCCGCCAGAATCAGCATTCCCCGGCCTATTTCGCCCGTTATCTTACCCTCCACGGAGACTCTGGCTTGACTTGTGCGCTGAATAATCACTCGCATCGTGTTAGTTTCTCAGACCGGATTTGTTATAGTGTCCGTGGGAGAATCTATGCCAAAAGGCACAAGTCACGAAGATACATCATTGATAAGCATGGCTCTGATCGGATATGAGTCGGAAAAAAAACGCATTGACGAGAAAATCGCGGAGCTCCGCGGACGCCTCGGAAGCCGTCCCGCTGCTCCTGCAGCCGCCCCGGCCGCTCGGAAGGCCGCTCCTGCCGCTGCCCCCGCGCCTTCCGAAGAAGCCCCCAAGCGCCGCACCTTGAGTGCCGCTGCTCGTAAGCGTATCGCCGCCGCGCAGAAGAAGCGCTGGGCCGAGCATCGCAAGAAAGTGGCCGCCGGGTAGGAGTAGTTCGTCACCGCACTTACAACGGCTGGTCCTCTGTCTCATCCAGCCAGCCAGCCTGTTTGGCTACCTCTCGAACCGTCCCTCTTGCCACAATGCGCCCGCGGTCAAAAAACACCGCGCTTTGCGCCACCATCAGTGCGAAAGGAATGTCGTGAGTCACCATTATCTTCGGCTGGGGCAGTTCTCGCAGCAGCTTCACCAGGCTCTTTCTGGCGGGAGGATCCAGAAATGTCGTGGGCTCGTCCAGTATCAGGATATGCGGGCTCATCGCGAGAATCCCCGCAATCGCGGCTCGTTTCTTCTGTCCCGCGCTTAGATGAAACGGAGCCTTCGCGGCTAACTCGGGGATGCCGACCCGTTCCAGCGCTTCCATTGCGGTCTGATGCGCTTGTTCGATTGACATCCCTTGATTACGCGGTCCGAATGCGACATCTTCGGCCACGGTCGGCATGAATAGTTGATTGTCCGAGTCCTGAAACACAATCCCCACCCGCGATCTCACCGTCGCCGCCGTCTTCGGCGTCAGTTCCAATCCGCCCACCTGGATCGATCCTTCGCCGCGCAGTAGTCCATTCAGATGAAGCACGAATGTGGTCTTACCCGATCCGTTCGCTCCCAGTAAGGCCACGCTCTCCCGCTCGTGAAGGTCGAAATCGACCCCGTTCAGCGCCGCCGTTCCATCCGCGTAAGTGAATCGCAGGTCTCTTACCTGGAGCACCGAGTCAGACCTGCCCGCCGCTAAATCCAACGCAGTCCCGCCGCGAACGCCATCGCGCCGCAAAGCAGCAGCCCGTCGGACACATCCAGCGGGTGCTTGCGGTCCTGCGGCAGATGGCCCGTGTAACCGCGCGACAGCATCGCTTGATTGATCTGCCCGGCGCGCGCGTGGGACCGTGCGAACAGCACGCTCAAAGCTCCCGCCGCCGCTTGGAATCCCGCCCGTCCCCGTAAGCCGCCGCGGCTCAGCGCCGCCACTCTCATATGTTGCGCTTCCTCGGAAAGCACGAACAGATACCGGTAGAGAAACTGCATGACGGTCAGCAGGAACCGAGGCGCATGAAACTGTTCCAGTCCGTGCAACAGTTCGGGAAGCGGAGTGGTCGCGATGAAGAGAAGCGCCGCGAACCCCGAGACGTAGCTCCTCGCCACCAGCCTCATCGCGCCGCCCGCATCGCCGCCGAGTAAGCTCGCCAGCGCGAACATCGCGCAGAAAGGCAGCACCAGCGCCGACTTCTGAATCACGCCCCATAACGGCAGTCGCGCCGCCCGCGCCAGCGCCGCCAGCACCAGGAACGCGACGCCTCCCGTCAAGATCGCCCGCGCGCCGCTCGTCGAGATCGCCGCTAGGCAAGCCAGCAGCGCGATCAGTTTCACTCGTGCGTCCCGCTCGTGAAGGAAGCTCGCGCGCCGGCTCCAGTCGTCGATCGTAACGTGATGCAATCAGGCGCCCCGCGAATACTGCACACGGCGCCTCACCAATACGCGGCTCACCACCAGGCAGAGCACGTAAATCAGGACAAGCCCGCCGATCCCGGCCGCCGCCCGGCTGAACCACGCCTGCCCCAGAAAGGAAGTCCTGTAATCCGCGAACGGGGAATGGATCGTCGCCTGCGCATGCGCGTCCAGGCCGATCTTTCCCGCCAGGCTCCAGATGCCGTCCGGCTGCGCGGACGCCGCCAGAAACCCCACCGTCACCATCACCACCGAAGCCAGCAGCAGCACCTTCAGCGCTGTCTGCCGCCGCGGTCCGCCCGCGCGGATAAAGCCCGGATTGATCGCTTCGAGCGACTGGATCACCACCACCGTAATCGCGCCTTCAATGATTGCCGACACCGCGAACAGCGCCATCGAGAGCGCCAGCACCGGTCCCGGCATTCTGACTCCGGAGAGCAGTAACTCGGATAACGCCAGCGTCGCGCTAACCATCAGCGAAAGCGTGCCGCCTAGAAAGTAGCCCAGCTTCTTGCTCCGCGCCGGCAGAATCCGCATCGGCAGGTAAGCCGCCAGCACGCCCGCCAGCGCCATGTTGCATACGTTCGCTCCCAGCGCCAGCACGCCGCCATCCTGGAAGATCAGCGCTTGCAGCGCGATGATCGCTGTCATCACGATCGCCGCCGCCGCCGGCCCCACCGTGAACGTCAGCAGCGCCGCGCCCACCAAATGCCCGCTGGTGCCGATCCCCACCGGAAAGTTGATCATCTGCGCCGCGAAGACAAATGCCCCCATCACGCCCAGCAGCGGAGCCTGATGTTCTTCGAAACCTCGTTGTGCGCGCCTCGCCACCCACGCTACGGCGGGAATTGCAATCGCATCCATCAACGCCCACACCGGAGGCGACAGAAACCCGTCAGGAATATGCATCCGTCGATTTCAAAAATAGCACGTACATCCATTTCGTGCCACGATCCGTTCTACCATGTATACGCATGAGTGAGTTAAGCCGCATCGGAGTGGCCATCGACTCCGATCTCCTCGCCAAGTTTGATGAACTGATCGCCCGCCGCAGCTACCAGAACCGTTCGGAAGCCTTCCGCGACATGATCCGCGACGAGCTCGTCGAGGCCACCTGGGATTCTCCCGACGCCGATGTCGTCGGCACCGTCACCATGGTCTACGACCACCACGTCCGGATGCTGACCGAGAAGCTCATCGAGATGCAGCATGACCACCACGACCTCGTCTTATCGACCATGCACGTCCATCTCGATCACCACAACTGCCTCGAAGTCCTGGTCGTCAAGGGCAAAGCCGCCATGGTCCGTCAGTTGTCCGACGCCTTGATCAGCACCAAGGGCGTCAAACACGGCCGGCTCACCATTACTTCATCGGGCGGGGGATTGTAGAAACCGGGAGAGTTACTGCTTGATGGCCCGTTCCAGAACCGCGCGAAGCTGCGCGTCTTCCAGCCGCCGGGCTTCCTGGTACGTGTAAATCATCCGGTGCACCACCGTCAGGTTGGTCATCACCGCCGTCACCCAGATCACCGGCGCCATCCGATTGGCCAGCGCTCCCAGGATCAGCAGCACCACGCGTTCTGGCCGTTCCATGAATCCCACCTTGCACTTGGGAATCGCGTTCTCCGCGCGGGCTCGCGCGTAACTCACCATTACCGAGCCGGTCATCGCCAGCGCCGTCAGCACGATATAGAAGAAACGGTTGATCGACGCGTAGAACACCAGCAGGCCCATCAGCACGCCAAGGTCGGAATAGCGGTCCAGCACGGAATCGAAGAATCCGCCGAAACGCGTCACCCGGTTCGTCTCGCGCGCCACGCGGCCGTCCACCATGTCGAACAGGCCCGCGCCGATCAGCACCAGCCCCGCCGTTCGAAAACGCCCGCCGGAAAATAGAACCGCCACCCAGATATTGATGACCAGACCTAGAAAGGTAAGCACATTGGGGTGAATGCGGGAAAGCGCCAGCGCGCTCACAATCCTCTCGATGACTTTGCCGAAGCCCAGGCCGAGCGCTCTGGTGTACGTCATTGCTTCACTCCATGCGTGCGTCGTGTATGGTCGTCAACCCGACGATCTCGAGCTCTTTGTTCCCGCCCGGACTGTTCACCTTCACCGTGTCCCCGACTTCTTTCCCCAGCAGGCTCCGGCCGATCGGCGAACTGGTCGAGATCATGTTCTTCGCCGCGTCCGCGTCCTCGCTCATGACGAGATTGTAAGTGATCTCCTCGTCTTTTCCGATATCTAAAACCTTGACTTTGGAGCCATAACCCACACGTCCATGCGGAATCTTGGAGAAGTCGATCATCGCCAGTTCAGCCAGGCGCTGCTTGAGCTTGTTCAGGCGCGCGTTAACCAGCCCCTGGCGCTCCTTGGCGGCGTGATATTCCGCGTTCTCGCTCAAATCGCCGTGAGCTCTGGCCGTGAGGATCTCGCGGGGGAGCTCCGTGCGAAGCTCATGCTCGAGAGACGCGGCTTCCTCCTGCAGTTTCTTTCTAATATCGTTCATCGAACGACTGAGCGGGCTCCTAGCCGTTCATTATAACGGTTTCAGGTCTTCCAGAAGCGTCGGGACCAGCTCCGTCACCGTCGGGTGGATATGCACCGCGTGCGTCACCAGCGTGTAGGGTTTCCGGGCGTACATCACGTCCAGCAGCGACTGCACCACTTCATCGCACTCGATACCCAGCAGCGCCGCTCCCAAAATCATCCCGGATTCCGCGTCCACCAGCGCTTTCATGAACCCCAGCGTCTCGCCGCGCTCCGTCGCCCGGCTCACTTTCGTCATCGGCCGCAACGCTTTCAACGCCGGCCGTCCGGACTTCCGCACCTCGTCTTCCGTCATTCCAATCCGTCCCAGCGGCGGATCAATGTAGATGTTGTAAGCCGTAATGCGGTCGGACACTTTCCGGTCTTCTCCGTCCAGCAGATTGGCCGCGACGATCTCGTAATCGTTGTAGGACGTGTGCGTGAAAGCTCCCTTTCCGTTGCAGTCGCCCAGCGCCCAGATGCCCGGCACTTGCGTCCGCAGGTGATCGTCCACCGGGATAAATCCTTCCTTGGTCGGCTGGATTCCCGCGCGCTCCAATCCCAGATCCTGCGTGTTCGGCGTTCGGCCGGTCGCTACAAGCACATGCGAACCGTTCGCTTCGCCGCCCTTCCAGCTTGCCTTTATCCCCGTCGCGGTCCGCTCCACCGCGCTGACGCCGGCATTCAACTCCACCCGAATCCCTTCACCCTCCAGAATGCTCTGGATCGCGGTCGCCATATCCGCGTCCTCGCGCGTCACCAGCCGCTCGCCGCGCTGCAGGATCGTCACTTCGCTTCCGAACCTCCGGAAGATTTGCGCGAACTCCAGCGCCACATAGCTCCCGCCCAGAATGAGCAGGTGCGCCGGAAGCTCTTCTAATTCGAGAATGCTCGAGTTGGTCAGGTACCCGGAATCGCGCAATCCGGGGATGTCCGGTATCAAAGGCCGCGTTCCCACGTTCAGAAAGATTTTGGAGATTCCAGCAGCGTATCTCCCACACTCATGGAGTGGGGACTCTCGAAGCGCGCGGTTCCTTTGAAAACGGTGCATCCTTTCATCTCGCGCAATCTTTTCTCTACTCCGGAAGAAGAATCGTGAACGATCCCGTCCTTGCGTTGTTTAATCTTTCGCATGTCGCCCCGAACCGGTCCCGAGACTCCGATTCCCAGGTCAGCCGCACGGCGCGCCACATGCGCGGCCCGCGCGCTGGCCACCCATGCTTTGGTCGGCGTGCAACCCGTGTTCACGCAGGTTCCGCCGAAGCGGCTTCGCTCCACGAAAGCGATCTTCATCTCGCTGGCGGCCAGTCTTCCGGCGAGCGAAGGCGCGGCTTGCCCGGCGCCGACCAAAATGGCATCGAAACTTTGAGTCATATTAAGAACGCATCCGTAACAGCAAGTAAGATCCGGCTAATCCAAACAAAGCGTCTGGCGCCCACGCCGCCGCCGCCGCCGGAAGAAGATTCACATCCCCCAGCTGCTCGAAGAACTGGCTGACGCCCCAATACGTCATCGCAATCGCGATGCTGACTCCGATCCCGGTCATCGCTCCCCGGTTTCCGATGAGAAAGCCAAATGGAATCGAAAGCATCGCCATGATCAGGGCGAACACCGGGACGGAAAACTTTTTGTGATACTGCACCCTTAGCTTCACCGTATCAAAACCGCTCTGCTGAAGGTCCGTGATATAAGCGCCCAATTGCAGGTAGTTCATCTGCTTATCCTGCTTCACTTCCTTCAGAAAGTAATCCGGGCGTTCCTTCACTTCCGGGAACGTCGTGGCTTGGAAGCGCTTGACGTTCCGCTCGATCACTCCGTCCACGTCGCGGCTCCATCCGTTTACGAAGACCCATGTCCCCAGCGACGGATCCCACCGGGCGCGCTCCGCGCCGATCTCGCGCGTCAGCGCAAATGACACCCGGTTGATCTCGTAAACGCTCACCCCCAGCATCGAACGGTCCGACGCCTCGAAGTACTTGTAGTAAAAGATGCGCGGGTGCAGCGGGTCCTGACCGAAAATCCACTTACGGTCCGGCCGCAGGTACGTCTGCACCGGCTGGCCTTTGATCTCCGCCCGCAGCGCGTCCTGCCGCAAGTTCGCTTCCGGAATGTAGTAGTGGTCAAACGCGAACAAACCCGCGCTCAGCGCCGCGCTCATCGCCAGGACCGGAACCGCGAGGCGGTGCACGCTCACTCCGCACGCCTTGAACGCCGTGATCTCATTCTGCCGCGTCAGAATGCCGAACGTCACCAGCACCGCCACCAGCACGCTGATCGGCAGCGTCTCGTAAATCAGCTTTGGGATCAGGAAGAACAGATAAGAGAACACCTTGGTCAGCGGGATCGAGTTCTTCACGATGAAGCTGAGCAATTCGAAGAAGTTGTACACCTCCGTCATGGCGACGAAGCTGGCCAGCAGCACTAGAAAGTAGAACAGAAAATTGGACAGGATATAGCCGTCGACAATCTGAAACAGCGCGCCGGGAAAGGTGAACAGGCGCATCCGCGGCGCGTCATTGCTCCGGATCGCCATCGAGCGTCCGCGCCCTGTCAAACCCTTGAGAAACGCGACGAACCGATCCACTCCGCCGCGCATCACCGAGATCATGTCCCGATCGCCGGGTAATTCCAGCCGGCTCAGAAAGATGACGCCCAGAACGAAGAAGAACGCATTGGGCAGCCAGGCCGAAAGTTCGGGCGAGAGAGTGCGCTGCCGGGCCATTCCGGTCAGCGTGATATACGCCAGGTAGTAGACAAAGAACGCGAGCAGAATGGCCATGATGTAGCCGCTCGATTTGCCGCCCTTCCGCGTTGTGATGCCCAGCGGGATCCCGACCAGCCCGAGGCAAAGACAAGCCACCGGAAGCGCCAGGCGGCGATTCAGCTCGATGCGCGATTCGACGCTCTCCGGCGCCTTCCGCGGAATTGCCTTCACCGCCCGCGCCAGTTCCGGCGTGTCCATGCGGCTGAACGGCTTGCCCAGGTTCTCCTGCGGCGGGTTCGCCTGCAGCACCTGGTTCCCGGTCGGAAACGTGACGTGCGTCCCCGTAATCACGTCTTTGCCGATCTCGTGAACGCTGGCCCCCACCAGGCTCAGCTGGATGCGGTTGTGCGGGATGTCGGGAATCGCGAAAGCCTGCTTCGCGATCGTGATCCGCGGCCCGTCCACTTCCATCTTCGTCCCGTTCTGGCGCTGCTCCGGCGGGCTCACGTCCGCCAGAAACACGTTGCGCCAAATGGCGAAGTTCTGGTTCGTGGTGCGCACGTCCGCCACGTAAAGAATCGTGTTCGGGAATTGTTCGTCGAAGATGCGGGCCTGCACGTCGGCGGTCAGCTGCGCGGCGATCAGACGGTTCATCACCTTGACGTTCGCCCGCAGCGCGATCGGCGTCAGCCAGAGCGAAGCCGCGCCGGCGGCCACCGTCGCGAACACGGCGAAGATCAGTACCGGCGGAATCACAATCCGGCTGTCTACCCCGGCCGCGCGCATCGCCGTGACTTCTCCGTCGCTCGCCAGCCGTCCCAGCCCGATCAGAATCCCCACGAGAACGCCGAAGGGAATCGTGAGGGGAAGAATCGGCGGAAGCGTGAGCAGGAACAGGCGGACCACCGTAAGAGGCGTCGCGGGACTGCGCACCAGAAGCTCGAAAAGCTGCCGGCCAGGGCTCTGCAGGAAGACCACGAAAGTCGCCAGCAGGGTCCCGAGCAAAGCGCTGCTGACGATCTCACGAAAGACGTATCGGCTGAGGATCTTCATCTACTGCCGGAAGAGATGCCGATGCGATCGTGAGCGCTTCACGCCACTCCAAGATAGCATCCGGAACAAACGCCGACAGGCGGCTCGCGCCTCAGAACATGACCGGGATGAAGCCCTTTTCGCGCAGCCCGGTGAGCGCCAGTCCGTACCGGCCGCGGCAGCCCGTCTTCTCGAAGATGTGCTTGAGATGAATCTTCACGGTTCCGGTCTGGATCCCGAGGCTGTGGGCGATGTCTTTGTTTTTCAGGCCTCTTTCGACGAGCTCCGCGACCTGATGCTCCCGCGCGGTCAGACTCGACCGCGTTGGGGAGACCACGCGCTCGGAATCCTGCAGAATGGTGTCTTCCATCCACGTTTGCCCGGCCGCCACCGCCCGGATGCAGTTCAGCACGTCGTGCGTATCCGATGTCTTCCGGACGACCCCGCGCGCGCCCGATTGCACCATGCGGAGCGCTTCGGCGTTGCTGAGCCCCGCTCCCCAGATGATCACCGCGGTGCGTGAGGAACTGCGCAGGTCCGCCAGCGCCTCCAAAATGCAGGCCGACCCGAACGCGCGGTCGAGGATGGCGACGTTCGGGTTCATGCCTCGAACCAAGTCCACCGCGCCCGTCAATGTCGTCATACCGCCGGCGAACTTGAATCCGGAAATATCCGCGAGCACGGACCGCAATCCTTCGATGGCCAGGGGCTGGGTGTCGCAGACTACCACAGTCTTAGCGGTTCCATTATGAAACATGTGTGCCTTGCGCCCTGGATATAAGACGTTTGCAGAGCGGCTGAAACACATAAGTCGCCGCGTGCCCGGGCGGCTCTCAACAATTTGGAGCGATTACTTGACGTTAATCGTTCCCCGGCACGTAGCCGCTCCGCAGAAACAGGGCACGCGCTCGATGGTCTTCGCGAAGTGGTAGTCGACGGTCAGTTCTTCGCCTTTGCGGATCATGCGGCGGGACATGTAAAGAATATGTCCCTTGGTGATCCAGGTCCGGATATTGGGGTCGCAGCAGTGGTTGATATATTCGGCACCGCTCCCGCCGACCGCGCCATCGAGCGTCCAGTAGTTGTCCAGCGTGAAGAGATAGATCATGGACGCCTGCTCGTTCGATCGTCTCAGCGTCTCCTTACGGCTGATCCGCTCGCCTCTGTACTCGATCACTTTGCGGTTCACCGGAATGTCCTCTGCGGCGAAGATGCCGACCCGGTGGATCTTGGACTTGCGGATCACCAGCTTGAACTCCGCATAGCGAGGGTCGATGCGGGGCTTCTTACCGGGAACCAGAGGACCGGGAACCAAAGGAACTGCCATCGAACGAGTGTAGACTATGGACGCCGTCAGCGACAGTCCGCGAACGAACGCTTTTGCCGGCCTTGCGCGTCGAAATTGGACGGGTCAAGCCAGCTCTCAAATGCGGCCTTGCGCGCCGGCCATTCGGAGTCAAGCATGGAGAACCACGCCGTATCCCGCGTGCGGCCTTTCACGATCATGTGCTGGCGGAAGACCCCTTCGAACGTGAAGCCGAACCGCAGAGCCGCGCGGCGGGACCGCTCGTTCAACGCATGGCATTTCCATTCGTAGCGGCGGTAGCCGAGATCCTCGAACGCATGGCGCGCCATGAGGAACATCGCCTCCGTCGCGCCCGGCGTGCGCTGTAACGCGGGAGCATAGAGAATGTTGCCGACCTCGATTACGCGGTGCGCCGGTTCGATGCGCATGTAAGCGGCGTGGCCCACCGCTTTCCCGGACGCCTGATCGACGATGGCGAACAACAACGGATCGTCGGAGGCAGCCTTCGTCGCGAGGTGCTCAAGCAGCGCCGCGCGGTCCGGAAATGGTCCGGCAAACAGATATCGCCAGAGGCCGTCGTTCTCCGGCCCGCGCACGCTTTTCCAGAGCGAATCGCCATGCAGCCGCGGATCGGCCGGCTCCAGCCGCACGCGGGATCCGGTGAGAATCTCGCGCGCCGGCCGCCGCGCGGGGGCGGTGTCCACCAAGTCTCCAACGGGCAATTCATCGGCGCCCATCAGATCTGGGCCGTCCCGTCGAGACTTCGCCAGAGATACCAGCTCGCCACCGAACACCAGGGCCGCCATTTCTCCGCGATCTGATGCATCTCGGCCGGCGTGGGAAGCTCTTCCAGCGCATACGCCTTGCGTATCGCCGCTCTCACGCCCAGGTCTCCGGTGGGCAGCACGTCCGGACGGCGGAGCGCGAACATCAGAAACATGTGCGCGGTCCAGACGCCGATCCCTTTCACCTTGGTCAGATGCGCGATCACCTCGTCATCGGACATGCCCGGCATCGCCTCGAAGGCCAGCTCTCCGCTGGCGGTTTGACGCGCCAGATCACGGATGTACTCCGTCTTTGCGCCCGAGAAGCCCATCTTCCGGAAGGTGGAAACCCGCATTCTCAGGATCGCTTCCGGCGTGATCTTGCCGTCCGGCATGCGCGCCACCAGCCGCTGCACAAAGACCCGGGCGACTTTAGTGCTGATCTGCTGGGAGACGATGGAGCGCACCAGCGACTCGAACTGCGGATCGCGGTACGCCATTCCGTAATCGCCCACCTGGCCGATAATCCCCGCCATCACCGGGTCTTCGCTTAGTCTTTCGATAGCCTGTCTCATATATCGGCCGCCTCGGATGAAACAGATGCGCCACGGGCGGCGTCTGTGAAAACATAATTATATGAAGCCACTGGCATTCGGAATCGCCGGCACGCTGGTTTTGCTGGGCGCGCTGCTCGCCCAATCAGGCTCGCACAACGGTCCTTTGTTCGGCGGCGGCAGCGAACATCCAGCGCGGACGGCCGCCGACGACGACTCCAAGACCGCGGATTCGGACAAGAACCAGCCCATCGCCATGGACAACGACTCGCCGATCAAAGTCAGCGTCAACGTGGTCAGCGTGATGGCATCGGTGCGGGATAAGCACAACACCCTGATTCCCACCCTGACCAAGGATGATTTCGAGATCTATGAGAACGGCCAGGAGCAGACGGTCAAGTATTTCTCGCGCGAATCGAACCTGCCGCTCACCATCGGTCTCCTCATCGACGTCAGCAAGAGCCAGGAGAACCTCATCAACATCGAGCAGCGCGCCGGCTCGGCCTTTCTGGATTCCGTGCTGCGGCCCAAGGATGAAGCCTTCGTGCTGAGCTTCGGAGCGGACACCGAACTGCTGCAGGACATCACCAGCTCGAAGAAGATGCTGCAGCGAGGCTTGGCCGAGTTGAAACCCAATTTCGGCTTCTCCGGCATCAACGCCGGACCGGTGCCGACCGCTACGCATCAGGCTGGAACGGTTCTTTACGACGCCGTCTACCTGGCCGCTTCGGACCGCCTGGCGCATGAGGCCGGACGGAAGGCGATCATCGTGATCACCGACGGCAACGACGAGGGCAGCCAGGTCCCAATCAAGAAAGCGATCGAGTACGCCCAGAAATCCGACGTTACGATCTACAGCATTTACTATGTGGATTCGTACTTCTACTCACGCGGGGGCTTCAGTTTCGGCGGCGGCGGCCGCGGCTACCTGCAGCAGATGTCCGGCGAAACCGGCGGCCACGTGTATGAGGTCAGCCGCAAGGAGACGCTGGACAAGATCTTCGATGAACTGCAGCAGGAGATGCGCACGCAGTATATGATCGGCTACACCCCGACGGATCCCAAGCGCGACGGATCTTACCGCAAGCTCGAGATCCGAACCAAGGACAAAGATCTGAAAGTCCAGGCGCGTAAGGGATACTACGCGACACCGCCCGAAGCGCAGTAGTCAGCTTTGCAGATAGGGTTTCCGCGCTTCCATATAGATGGCCAGCGCTTCTTCGAGCGGTGGCATGGGTTCAATGGGAAGCGCGTTCATGCGGGCATTGGCCAGCGCGGAGTAGCGCGGCCGCCGGGCGGGCGAGCGGTATTCGCGCTCATTGGTCGCGTGCAGCTCGGGATGCACGCCGGCCAGCTTGAAGATCAGGCGCGCGTAGTCAAACCAGGAGATCGGCGTACCGCCGCCCACATGGAACACGCCCGCTTCGCCGCGCAGCGCCAAATCCAGAGAGCGCGCCGCCAGCAGCGGCGCATAGGTCGGAGATGCGACGTGATCCTCCACCACGCGAATCGGCTGGCCTTTTCCGGCGAGCCGCAACATCAGTTCCACGAAATTGCCGCGGTTGGTCTCCAACCCGGCCGGCCCGAATACGCCCGATGTCCGGATGATCAAAGCCCGATCCAGATAAGCCTGGGCGTACAGCTCTCCGGCCAGCTTCGAAACCGCGTAAGCGCCTAGCGGATGGGTCGCATCCGACTCGGTGTAAGGACGGCCGGCCGCGCCGTCGAACACGTAATCGGTCGAGAAATGGATGAGGACCGCGTCGTTCTGGCGGCAGGCCACTGCCAGGTTGCGCACTCCCAGAGCATTGGCGGTATACGCGATCTGGGGCTCGGCCTCCGCCACATCGACTTGGTTATACGCGGCGCAGTTGAACACATACGCGGGATCGGCGGCGGCGATGGTCTGCTCCACCCGGGCCGCGTCGGCGATGTCCACGTCGGCGCGGTCGAAACCTTCCACCTGCAAGCCGCGCGCGGCGGCTGCGCGTCCAATCTCCACGCCCAGTTGCCCGGACGCGCCAAATACGAGTGCTTTTGACGTCATGCGATCTTGTTCGGGGAATCCCTTCCAGGGAGGATGGCTTGTCTTGCGCGCCCGTGCCGGAAGCGGCTGGCCAGGCGCTCCACGCTGGCGACATCGTTGAGACACATGCGCGCGTCCACCAGGATGGAAAAGCCGCCCGGGCCGGGTTCGCAGGCCCAGACTTCTCCCATCCACATGCGGTTTCCGTCTTCCACTTTCACGAACGCCCGCAGAGCGAAGGGGATCTCCGATTCCAGCTTGAGAGAGTGGCCTTCCAGAGAGACGAAGGTGCAATGGCCCCCGATGCCTGTCGTGGCGCCCGTAATTCTGCCGCTTCCGGCTTGCCGCTGCTCCGGCTGCAGAGACGAAGAAGGTTTCACCATCGCGTCACCAGCGCCCCACGAATGCGAACCATGCGCCGGCTGCTCCGACGATCAACGCCACCAGAGCCGGCCAGACGCGCGGCCAGGTGATGGCGGTCGCGGAAGGTTCATCGCCTTTCGGCTGAAGGCGCTCCAGCCGTTCCGCTTTTTCGATCTCTTCTTTTCCGCGGCGGTCGGCAATCACGATGGTCCCGGAATTTCGCCCGGTGGTCGATTCCACCAGCCTTGTCCGCAGGGGCTCCGGAACTTCCCGAATGGAAGGATAGACGGATTGCATGCCGTCTGAAGAGATCAGCACCGCGGAAGTCTTCACCACTCCCGACTGCATCCGGAAAATGCGCGTCCCGCAGCGGGGACAACGATTCATCAACGCGCCGAGATTCTCCTGACAAGACGGGCAGTTCACAATGGCGCCGTTCCTCAGTTAGAGACGAGCGCCGGTCCGGCGGCCGGACTCGCGCTCTGCTGCTGGGCGCCGAAGTGAGCCAGCGTCACATCGATGAATCCCTGCGCGGCCTTGGAGAGCGCCTTATCTTTCCGATACACCAATCCCGTGCGCCTGACCATGGGTTCGGGCGCGAGCGGAAGGGCGCAAACCCGGGCGGCTTCAAGCTCTTCCCGGCAATTCGACATGGCGAGAAAGGAAATCCCCAGCCCGGCCAGCACGAAGCGCTTCATCATCTCCGTGGAGTCCAGCTCCATGGAGATCTTGATCTGGTTCTGGACCGGCTCGAGCCATGTATCCAGGCGCGTCCGCGTGGTGCCGGATTGCGGCAATAGCAGCGGAAACACGACCACGTCTTCACACGTCACGGACTTCTTCCCGGCGAGCGGGCTGTCATCGGGAACAATGACGCGCACTTCATCCGTGAAAACGTCGATCACCTGCACGCGCTTTTCGGTGACGGGGAACTGGCGCAGTCCGAAGTCGGCCACATTCTCCATCACGGCTTCCACCACGCGCGAGCCGTAGGACCGGTTCACTTGCAGCTGCACAGCCGGGAATCGCTTCTTGTAAGCCGAGAAAACTGCGGGCAGCATGTACATGCACGTCGCCTCATTGGCGGCGATGACCAGTTCGCCGCGCGGGACCACTTGCAGTTCATCCAGGGTGTCCTGCGCCCGCCGCTTCAGATCCATCATCTGCTCGGCGTATTCGGCAAACAGCTTTCCGGCGACGGTCAGCGAGATCCGGCTGCCGAAACGTTCAAAGAGATCGGCCTTTAATTCCTGCTCCAATTGGCGGATTTGCGCACTAATCGCGGGTTGCGTGCGGAAGCATGTCTGCGCGGCTTTGGAGAAGCTCTTCAGACGAACGATCTCAAGGAATGTATGTATCTGATCGAAATCCATAATCAGGACGATCGAAAGAAACGATTTCCCACCACGCGCTGTTTGAGTCCGAATTATAGCAAAATATGGCCCGTGCGAACGGCTGCCGCGCCGCGCATAATTGGTTCGATGCGTCTCGTTGCCTTAGCGGCTGTGCCGGTTGCGTTCCTGATGGGCGTGGGAGCCGGAAGCGCGCAGGGTCCTGAAAATGTGCTCGTGATCGTCAACCGGCAGTCGGCGGTCTCCCAGAAGATCGGCGACTACTATATGCGGCGGCGGGGAATCCCGAAGAGCAACCTGTGCCGGGTCTTCGTGGCGCGCGAGGAAGAGATTTCGCGGGAGGATTACGTCGCGCAGATTGAAGAGCCGGTCGCGAAATTCCTCCGGTCGCATCACCTCACCGATCAGATTCTCTATCTCGTCACCACGCTTGAGATGCCTCTCCGGGTTTCCGGCGTGGGCGCCGCGCAGTACACCACCGGCGCTGCCGTCGATTCGGAACTGGCCATCCTTTATCAGAAGCTGAAAGGAGCGAAACTGCCGCTGGCTGGTCCGCTGCCGAATCCGATATTCGGCAAGCTTACGACGCCTTTTCAACACCCCGCCATTCCGATGTACATGGTGACGCGCCTGGCCGCATATGACTACGAGGACGTGGCGCGCATGATCGATCACGCGATCGACGCCGTGGACCGCGGCAAAGTGGTGATCGATCTCCGGGCGGAAGATGCGGACGGAGGTAATGCGTGGCTGCGCGCGGCCGCCGCCAAAATCCCCAAAGACCGGCTGGTGCTCGAAGAAACGGGCAATGTGCTCTACGACCAGAAGGACGTGATCGCGTACGCCTCCTGGGGCTCCAACGATTTCGACCGGCATCGCCGCACCCTGGGCTTCGAGTGGCTCCCCGGCGCCATCATGACCGAATTCGTATCCACCGACGCGCGGACGTTCGCCCGTCCGCCGGCGAATTGGACCATCGGGACATGGAAAGAACCTTCCACCTGGTTTGCCGGATCACCCCAAGCGCTGGCGGCCGATGAGATTCAGGCGGGCGTCACGGGCGCGTCCGGTCACGTGGCCGAGCCGTTTCTGCCGTACACGCCGCGGCCCGACGCGGTGATTCCGGCCTATCTCGCGGGACGCAATCTGGCGGAAAGCTTCTATCTTGGAATCCGTTCCTTGAGCTGGCAGAATGTCGTACTCGGCGACCCGCTGTGCCGTCTTCGGAAGGCCCGCTGACCGACGCGGCAAAGCCTTCAGGCGCTGTGCGAAACTTACGCTTTCTATGTTGAAACCCACGATCTTTCGGGAGTATGACATTCGCGGCATCGCTAGCGACGAACTGCTGGATGACGGCATCTTCGAACTCGGCCAAGCGATTGGCAGCGCTCTGGTGCGCCGCGGCGCGACGTCGTTCGCGCTAGGCCGCGACTGCCGCCTCAGTTCCCCGCGCCTGCATGGCGTTCTGCTGGAAGGCCTGATGGCGACCGGCCTGGAAATCCTCGACCTCGGCACGGTTCCCACGCCGCTGCTCTACTATTCGGTCTTTCATTTCAAAACGCAGGGCGGAGTGATGATCACCGGGAGCCACAACCCGGCTGAATATAACGGATTCAAGATCATGGCCGGGGAATCCACCATCCACGGAGAAGATATCCAGCAACTCCGGCACATGATCGAGCGGCGGGATTTCGAATCGGGGCGGGGCAGCGTGCGGTCCGTGGATGTGGTGACGCCCTATGTGGACGAGATCACGTCCCAATTCCACTTCGACCGCCGCGTCAAGGTCGTGTTCGATGCGGGAAACGGAGCGGCCGGCCCGGTGATTCAGAAGATGATCCGGAAGCTGAACGTGGACGCGGTGGAATTGTTCTTTGAAATGGACGGGAGCTTCCCGAATCACCACCCCGATCCCACCGTGCCGAAGAACCTGGAGCAGCTCGTGGCGGCGGTGAAGAAGCACAAAGCGGAACTGGGGGTTGCTTTCGACGGCGATTCGGATCGCATCGGCGCCGTGGACGAGGAGGGCGCGATCGTATATGGCGATCAGCTCATGATCGTCTACAGCCGCGAGATCCTCGCGCGCAAGCCGGGCAGCACCGTCATCGGCGAGGTGAAATGCTCGCAATCGATGTACGACGACATCCGCGAGCACGGCGGCAACGCGATCATGTGGAAGACCGGGCACTCGCTGATCAAGGCCAAGATGAAAGAGGAGAAGGCGGAACTGGCGGGCGAGATGAGCGGGCACATGTTCTTCGCGGACCGCTACTACGGCTTTGACGACGCGCTCTACGCGGCATGCCGGCTGATCGAGATCGTGGCGCGCTCCGGAAAGCCGCTTTCCTGGCAACTGGCCGATCTGCCGAAGACGGTGTCCACGCCCGAGCTTCGCGTGGACTGCCCGGATGAAACCAAGTTCGAAGTTGTGCGGAAAGTCCGCGAACACTTCGCCGGCCTCTATGACACGCTGGACGTAGACGGCGTCCGCATCAACTTCCCGCAAGGGTGGGGATTGGTGCGGGCATCCAACACGCAACCTGTATTGGTGCTGCGGTTCGAAGCGGCCAGCTCCGAGTTGCTGGACCGCTACCGGACCGAGGTGGAAGCGGCGGTGCTCAGCGCGAGAGCTCAAAGCTGATCCACTGGGTCGCGGGAGTTTTTCCCTTCCCCAACAGATCCGTCGCCAGCACCTGCAAATAATACTCGCCCGGTTCGAAGCTGTCTCCCAGATGCAAAGCGCTGCTGGCGATCAGCTTGCGGGCGCGCTCTCCGGGCTGCCCCTGCGTGGTCATGGGAGCGCTGGACCACACTTCTTTGCCTTCGTGGAACAGCTTCACCTGGGTCTGGAGTTCCGACATCTGATTTGTCCCGACCCGAGGGTTGAAGATGGAGAAGCGGTAAGGGATCGGCTGCCCGGCTTTGAAGACTCGTACCGCGGCGTTGTTCAGCGCGGTGGCGTTGTCGGTGCGCCCCAGCACGACGGCGCCGACCACCAGCCGCTTGTTCGCGAGATCGGGCAAGACCACGAATTGGCTCGCCGCCCCGAGTTGGCCGTTCGCCACATCCCTGACGGCGACGCGGACCAGGGCGAACCCCGAACGCTGCACCGGAACTCTTTCCGTATACACGAACCCGTTCGCGATCGCCGCCTGATATTGCGGCTCCGGGAGATCGATTTCGATCACCTTGTCGGCGCCCTCGACCGCGCGCCCGGTCTGATCGTAGCCAGTGAGCAGCAGCTCCAGCTCGGCATGGTGAATCCCATCCTTGGGCGGTTTGAACGAAACCGTTTTCGCGTCGATATGGAGCATCACCGACAGGCTGTTCTGGCCGGGTCCGTCGCTCAGGAATTGAACGGTGAGCTTTAACGGAATCTGCTTCGCGCCGAACGGCGAGCGCATCGCTGCCAGCATCTTCTCGCCGTCGCTGGCGGGGCGGGGAACCGATTCGGCATCGGTGAGTCCGAAGAATCCCGACCGCGACCGCACCGAGAGTCCCTTCCGCTTGACGCGCACTTGAAGACGATGGAAATCGGTTCGCTTTCCGTCTTTTCCGAACGTTCCGGCGGGCGGCTTGTACCCGATCAGGTAGTAGCCATCCAGATCGTCAATGACGCGATCGATCGCCCAGGACAAGTCGTTGCCGTTCAGAACGACCCGGCCGCCGGTCTGCGCGGCGAGATAAATGAGGCCGTTCTGCGCATTCTCCAGGTTCAGAGTGCGGGCGGCCGCGGCATAGGCGATCCGGTTCCCCGCCGCGTCGCCGCCCACATGATCGGCCGCCGACGGCGCCGTGCTCTGCAGCCCGCGGGCATCCACGCAATTGACCACGACCGAGGCGCGATTCGCGGCGTCCGCCACGCGGCGGAGAAGCTTCAGGACGAGATCGAAATCGCCTGCCCGGGGCGCCGGGACGCCGTCGGAGAAGAAGATGACTTCCTTCCGTCCGGGCATGCCGCGCATATCCTGGACGATCGAGATCAGCGCGTTCATCGTGGCCTGCACGTAGAGGTACGACTGGTTGTCATCCTCCCCGGCGCCGCCCAGCGCGGCGAACGAGCTTGCGGCGGTGATCGGTCCGAAATCCGGCGTGATCCCGCCGCCGCCCATGGTGTTCCACTTCACCGAGTCGACGGCGGCGAAGAGTTGCATCTTGTCGTTGGTAAAGTTTTGGAGCATGCCCATTCCGGCGCTGGTTCGGGCGATGGAGACCAGATCGTTCGGACCCACCTTCGCGGCGACGAAATTCTTCAGCGCGAAGCGGAGATAGGCCGTGCTCTGAAACGACAGATTCAGATCGTCGACGACGATGACGACCGTGCGCTTGACCGTGCCTGGGGTAAGCGTTTCCGGCGGCGCGGGGGCGGCGGTCTTGTGCTTCTCGCGGAAGCCCCCATGAGTGATCGAAGGGCCGCCCGCGGGCGTGAGATCGACATAGGAGAAGTGGGTGATCTTCTGCGATCTTCCGTCCTCCAGAACCTCGAAGTCTTCCGCTTGCAGGCCGGTGACGGGACGATCTTTGCGGTCGTGGACCACCGCGTCCACCTGGACGAGGTTGACGTCTATGTGAAGGACCAGATCAGGGGCGGGCTGTGGGTCCGCGGGCGGGGAGTTCTGCGCCTGAAGCGAGCCGGCCAGCAAGACTGCTGACACGACGGAAAACCCCAGCCGCATCCAATTCAGTTTCTGGGGCCGATGCCTTCGCCTCGGCCGGCCAGAGGCTGCACCACGGTTCCGCCACATACCGCCACCCCCGTTTTCATCAACGCATTCAGGAAATTTTGGAAGAGCGCGTAGAAGACCTGCTCGGTGATCGGCTGTTTACCCGGCAGACGGAAGCTCACGGGCAGCTCTTTCGAGATCCGGATGCGCACGGCGTTGGATTGGCTCTTGCCGCCGCGATCGCGCCGGTTCTCGACCGAGATCGGCGTCTGCATGACTCCGCCGGTGCGCCCATCCACATAGAACTGGCATCGCGAGAACCATCCCAGGTTGGCCGGGTCCGACGCATCGAAAAGCAACAGCGGCGTTTGACGATTGAGGGATGTCAAATCGAGCTGAATGCTGCGCTCGCCGTCGCGGATGCGGCTTTCGAAACCGGCCTGTCGCGCAACTTCGGACACGGTCTCCGCTTCCAGCTCGAGCAAGATGAATTTGTGACGGCCAGCCTGGAGTACCTGCATCGAACCTGTATTCTAACAACGATGCGCATTCGCTTGATCACGATTGTTCTCGCCGCCTTGCCGCTCTGCGCCCCGATCGGGGCCGCCGATAAGCCGGACGATTCCCTGTCCGCCTTTATCCGGTCTCACTACACGAAGTACGAATACAACATTCCGATGCGCGACGGGGTGAAGCTGTTTACGCAGGTTTTCAGTCCCAAGGACGTTTCGAAAAGCTATCCTTTTCTGCTGAACCGCACGCCCTACGACGTGGGCCCGTATGGCGTGGACAACTATCCTTCCACGCTGGGTCCGTCGGAGAAGTTCGCGCGGGAAGGCTACATCTTCATCCGGCAGGACGTTCGCGGCCGCTACTTGTCGGAGGGGAGCTTCGTGGAGATGACGCCGCACCATGACCATCCTCAATCGCCCAAAGACGTCGATGAGAGCACGGATACTTCCGATACGCTGGACTGGCTGCTGAAGAACGTGCCCGGCAACAACGGGAAAGCCGGAATCTATGGCATTTCCTATCCGGGCTTCTACACAATCGCGAGCATTCTAGCGGCGCACCCGGCTCTGGTGGCCGCCTCTCCGCAGGCGCCCATGATGGATCTGTTTCTTGGCGACGACGCGTACCACAACGGAGCGTTCATGCTGGCCGCCAACTTCGGTTTCTACACGTTCTTCAAAGTGCGCGACGAGCCGGCGCGGCCCCGCAAAGGCGAAGAGCAGTTTCAGTTCGGGACTCCGGACGGCTACGACTTCTACCTGCGCATGGGACCTTTGTCGAACGGCGACGAGTTATACCTGAAAAACAAGAACCATTACTGGACCGACCAGGTGCGGCACTCGACCTATGACGAATGGTGGAAAGAGCGGGCGGTGGCGCCGCATATTCAGAACATAACGCCCGCGGTGCTGACCGTAGGCGGCTGGTTCGACGCGGAGGATCTGCAAGGGCCTCTGTTGCTGTTCCGCACCATCAATGCGCACAGCGCGAAGACCGACAATCGCATCGTGATGGGTCCGTGGGTGCATGGCGGATGGGCGCGTTCGGACGGAAGCAAATTGGGCGACGTGAGTTTCCGGGCGAATACCTCGGAGTTCTTCCGCGATGAAATTCAGTTCCCGTTTTTCGAGCAGATGCTGAAGGGCAAAGCCGGCGAGAAGCTGCCCAAAGCTTATATGTTCGAGACCGGCACGGACCAATGGATGAAGTTCGACGCGTGGCCGCCGTCCAACACGACTAAGCAATCCTTCTATCTTGCGCCGGGCGGAAAGCTGGCCGCGGCGGCCGGCTCGCCGAGCGCCTTCAGCGAATATACGAGCGATCCGAACAAGCCCGTCCCGTTCACGATGCATACCGATATCGAAGTGCCGCAGGACTACATGGACGCCGACCAGCGGTTTGCCGCCGCGCGGCCCGATGTGCTGGTGTTTGAGACCGAGCCGCTCGATCACGATGTCGTGGTCGCCGGGCCCATCCAGGTGAACTTGCGGGTGTCCACCTCGGGAACGGATTCCGATTTCGTGGTGAAGTTGATCGACGTGTATCCCAACGATTATCCGGATCCCGAGCCGAATCCGACCGGAGTGCATATGGCCGGTTATCAGCAAATGGTGCGCGGCGAGCCGTTCCGGGGCAAGTTCCGCAAGAGTTTCGAAAAGCCGGTCGCGTTCCAGCCGAACGTGCCCGATGCGGTCGCGTGGACCATGCCCGATGTTCTGCACAGCTTCCGGCGGGGTCACCGGATCATGGTGCAGGTGCAGAGCTCCTGGTTCCCTCTGACCGATCGAAACCCTCAGAAATTCGGCGACATCCCTTACATGCACCCCGCCGATTTTCAAAAGGCGACGGAGCACGTGTACGCCGATTCCAAAATCGAGGTACAGATACTTCCTTGATTAGTCCGAGTTGATCAGGCCCAGGTCACCTTCAACGTAATGGCGTGATCGGACGGCCTTTCCTGGGGCAAGTGGACGTTAAGGCCGGCCTGGTCCTGAGTCCACTTGACAGCCGCGCCGTGGCCGAGCAGTTGGACATTGGCGATCTTATCCGCGCTGCCTTGCGCGAGCGACTTGACGACAGCCGGTCCGGAAGGCCAGCCCATCACGAAGGCGTATAAAACGCGTCCCTTGGTGGTGAACCGGATATCCTCCGCGGTGAGCGCCGTGCGCTTGTTCTCGTTAAAGGCCGTCTCGGATTTGACTACGGTCGTGCTGGGACCTTCTCCGTAGATCTTCCAGGGACGCGTGGCGTAAATGCCTTCGCTGTTCACTTTCATCCACTGCGTGATGCCGGCGACGATCTGGAGTTCGGCGGAATCCAGCATGCCGCTGTTCGGCAAAGGGAAGTTCAGCAGCAGGTTCCCATTTCGGCTCACGATGTCGCAGAGCATGTCGATCACGGTCTTGGGCGTCTTGTATTGGATGTTTTTCTTGTAATGCCAGTCGCCGACGCAGGTGTCGGTCTGCCAGGGCGCGGGCCAGATCTTGTCGACCACGCCGCGCTCCACATCCAGCACGCAGGTTCCGGCGGCGCAGTCTTCCTGGCGCTTGCTGTTGTAGATCGCCTGGGTGCGGCCGCCGTTGCGCCGCGCGTTGCTGTTATAGAGGTGCGCCACCAGATTTAGTCCATAGCCTTCGAAAGGAAGCGCGCCGTCGGTGTAGAGAAGGTCGGGCTCATATTTATCGACCAGATCCTTGATCCGGCGGAACCACTGAAGCTTCCACCGCTCCGGGATATCGTCGTCGTTCCAATCGAGCTTGCGGATGAACTTCTGATAGTCCACGCCGCTGTAATCGTGGTAAAGGTCGGCAAATTTCGGGTCGACGCCGTCATAGGGTATTCCGGCCAGCGGTCCCGTCTTATCCGCGCCATGGTTGACGGCGAACCACTTGTAGCTGATCCATAGGTGCTCGCTGACGCCGAACTTCATTCCATTGCGGCGCGCGGCGGCGTGGAACAGTCCGACGATATCCTTCTTGGGACCCATGTTGACCGCGTTCCAACGCTGGTGCTTGGAGTTCCACATATCGAAGTTGTCGTGGTGGACGCCCATGCTGACGAAGTATTTCGCGCCGGCATTCTTATAGAGGCCGACCAGATGCTCCGCGTCGAACTGATCGCCCTTCCAGGTCCCGATGACGTCTTTGAAGCCGAATTTCGAGGGATGGCCGTAACGCGCGACATGGAACTTATACTGCGGGCTGCCTTCCATGTACATGTTGCGGGCGTACCAGTCGCCGTCCTCGGGGGCGGACTGCGGACCCCAGTGAGCCCAGATGCCGAACTTGGCGTCCCGAAACCATTCCGGAACCTCATACGCTTGCAGCGATTCGCGCGTGCCCGCGAACGGACCCGTTTCAATCGGGGGTATGCCGGTCTGCGCCGAAACGCGGCCCAGCGTGGTCGCGGCGGCGATTGCGCCCAAAGCTTGCCTTCTGGAGATTGTCATTCCGGGAGACAGTATATCTTGCGGCGCTTTTCTGGCCGACGTGCTTCAGCTTCGCGAGAAAAGCTCGATTTTATCGCCCTCGCCGGGAGCGAGAAACAGGTTGGCTTCGAGGCCGTGCTGGCGCGTATAGAGATCGTAGTAGCGCCCTTTGAGCGCATATAAGTCCTGGTGGTTTCCGCGCTCGACAATGCGGCCGCGTTCCACGACCAGAATCTGGTCAGCGCGCCGGATGGTGGATAAGCGATGGGCGATGACGAAGGTGGTGCGGCCCTTCATCAGATAGGACAAGCCTTCCTGAATGAGAGCTTCCGATTCCGAATCCAGGCTGGAGGTCGCTTCGTCCAGGATCAGAATGCGCGGGTCGGCCAGGATCGCGCGCGCAATCGAGACGCGCTGCTTCTGACCGCCGCTGAGCTTCACGCCGCGCTCGCCGACAATGGTGCCGAACCCATCCGGAAAATTCCCGGCGAACTCGTCCACGCGGGCGATGCGGCACGCATGCATGATCTCTTCTTCAGTTGCCGCCGGACGCGAGAACGCCACGTTTTCCCGGATGGTGCCGTCAAAAAGGAAGGACTCCTGCAGCACCACGCCTAATTGCTCGCGGTAACTGCTCAGCCGCACTTTGGACAGATCCAGATTGTCCACCCAAACCGTTCCCGCATCGGGCGACTGGAAGGCCGTGATCAAACCTATCAAGGTCGACTTCCCCGATCCGGACGAACCCACCAGAGCGGTCACCGTGCCGGGTTGCGATACGAAGCTGATCTCGTGGAGAACGGGTTTTCCCGGCTCATAAGAGAAATCGACATGATCAAATTCGACCACGCCCCGGATCTCCGGGATATCCTGGGTGCGCTCCGGATCCTCGTCTTCCGGGCGCTCGCGGAGGATTTCGCGGGTTCTTTCGAGCCCCGCCATGGCCTCGCTGATCTGGGTCCCGATGTTGACGATCTGCACCACCGGCGCAATCATAAATGCCAGCAGGGCCGTATATTCGACGAAGCTCTCGACTTGCATCTGACCGGCGCGGACCTGCCGGGCGCCGAGGAACATGATCATCGCTCCGACTAATCCCATCAGAACCGTGGATCCGAGCGTCATCAGAGAGATCGTGGTCAGGGAATCGAACACGTTCTTCAACAGGCGTTCGGCGCCTTTCGCGAAAACCGAAGCTTCGCGCGCTTCGGCGTGGTAGCCCTTGATCACGCGGACGCCGCCGAGGGTTTCGGTCAGCCGTCCGGTCACTTCGGCGTTGATTTTCCCACGCTGGCGGAAGATCGGCCGCACGCGTTTGAACGCGATCTGCAAGACCGAAGCGAACGCGATCAGGATGACGAGAGTCAGCGAGGTCATCAGCACGCTGATGCGGAACAACAGGACCATCGAGATGGCGGCCGTCAGCAGTCCGCCGGCCAGTTCGACCAGTCCGGTGCCCATCAGATTCCGGATTCCCTCGACATCGCTCATGATCCGCGCCACCAGCGTGCCGCTCTTGTTGGCGTCATAGAATCGGACCGGCAAGCGGCCGATGTGCTCCTGTACCTTCATCCGCATTTCAGTGATGAGGCGTTGGGCGGCTTTGGAAAGCAGCTGGGTCAAGGAGAAGGACGTAACCGCCTGGATCATGGTGGCGCCGGCGACGACGGACACGATGGGAAGCAGCAGGCTGAACTGCTTCTCGCGCATCACGTTCCCGATCAGGTACTTGGTGCTTACCGGCAGCGCCAGGCCGCAGACCCGGTTGATCACCATCAGCACCGCGCCCAAAGCGAGCAGCCCGCGGCGCGGCTTCATGAGGGCCCAGACTTCCGGCAGAAGCGTCTTCAAACGCTCCGAACGAGCAAGCTTTTCCATAGTTGTTCTACAACTATTGTGAGGCGCCGGAAAAGCGTTTGTCGCCTCCCCGTTCGGCCAGCGGCTCGCTAACTGGAAATCGCCAAAACGCGGCCCGGATTCACCAGGACGCCGGGGCTCAGCAGGATCTGATCGCCGCTCACCTGAAAGGCCGCCGGCTGATCGCCCAGCGCGACGCTCTTCACTTCGCCCGACCAGGTCAATTCCAGGGCCCGGCACGCCAGCGCGCCTTCTTCCACGCTCAGCGTGAAACGTTTGCGCTCGGCGAGCGTCTGTTTGACGCTGCCCCAGCCCTTCGCGCAGGACCAGAAACTTTCGAAGTTGGTTTCATTCACGCGCGGTTTTACGACAAGCGCCTGATCGCCGGCGTGGTAACTCCAGCCGCACAGCGCCGGTATGGCGCTCCAACTCGCCATGGCCCGCGCGTAGTGATAACCGCACTCGGCCTCGTTCCACGGATTGCGGCGCGCGCCGTCGAAACGTCTCCGGATATTGGCGATGCACTCGACACCCTGATCCACCATGCCGTGATGCATCATCAGGGCTGCCGCGGAGTATTCAAATCCGGTCATCACTTCGGCGAAATAAGGAAACGGGATCTCGGGCCGGGCGACTCTTCCGTAGTCGCAGATGATTAGTCCGGCCTCGTCATTCAGCGCGTAGGTTCTTTGGACGGAAGGGTGTTGGTCCAACCGTCGCTTGTAGTTGTACCGGTAGATGGATTCGAGGGTTTTGCGTATGTTGTTCTCGTCGAGCAGCAGGCCCAATCCGCATAAGTGCGCGAAGTATTGGCCGACCAGTTGGTCCACCAGGCAGCCTTCGCCCATTTGAAAGTCCGGATGTTCGGTGTCGCTCGCGCCCATTCCGACGCGCAGTCCGGCCGCGATGTTCGCGCTCGCGCTTCCCTGAATTTTCTGGATGTAGTATTCGCCGTTGAAGAGATTGGCGTCGATCCAGCGGCTGCCTTTCTCAAAGAGCTGCCGGTATTCCGCGGCCGCGCCCGCGTCGCCCACGGCCCGGGCCATCTCTTCCGCCGCGCGCAACGCGCCCAGATACCAGACGCCGCACAGCGGGTTGGGACCGAAGAACTCCACGTCATAGGTGTTGTGCTGAACGCCCTCCATCACGCCATCGCGATTGCTGTCCCAACCGCCCGGGCCCCAGGCGAATTCCAGCGCGCGTTGGGCGGACGGCCAGAGCGTCCGCAGCCACTCGGTATCGCCGGACAGGCGCCAATCCAGATAGAGGTGCATGATCTGGCCCATCTGGCCGTCGGCCGCCGCCGAGGGAGTCAGCTGTTTGCCGGTCGGCAGCAGTTCCCGAAACGCCATGCGGCCGTTTGGTGCGGTGTTGAACATGAAACTGGTTTCGCGCAGGGATCGCGAAAGGGAAGGGAACAGATGAGCGGTGGCGGCTTCATAGTTCCACACATGAGTGCAACTGCCGGAGCAGCAGCCGTCGGTGTTGTTGCAGCCTTCGAACGCATGGAACCGCCCGTCCGCGGTCATAAACGAGGTCTGCGAAGCGAGAGTGGCCAGGTTGGAAGTCGCGCCTTCGCGAACGGCGGCGGGCATGGTTGTGCGCCGCAGGGCCTCGACGAATTTACGGGTGCGCGGCTCATCCTCGCCAAGGCGCCGGGCGGCGTGCTCGGCGACGGCCCAGGCGCTTGCAAACCGGGTGCAATAGTGATTGCCGACGAGGAGGTTTTCGTCTCCGTCCGCCGCGCTGAAACCGCATCTCTTGGGCGTGCGGTTAGGGAACCGCCAAGTGAGGAGGAACGTGAAAGCGGCGCTCTCGCCCGCGGGAATCTCGCGCTTGACCGCGAGCGACCCGACGGTGCCGCGCTCGGTGGTCTCGCGTCCGGGGGTTCCAGTCACGGAGAACGCGTCCCAAAACAGCAGCGGTCCGACGAGCCACGGTTTTCCGCCGACCCATCCGCGCACATAGGAAACATCCTGGGCGCTTTCCGGATCCAGCACGGCGACGGCGATGGAGCCGGACAGAGGATCCGCGCCGGGCAGGAACGGGTTGGTGAACTCCAGTCCGGCGATGCCGGGCGAATTGCGATACGCACACGAGCGGCCCGCGCGACCGAGCGGATTATCGAGCGAAAAGGCCAGGCTGACGGTCGTCGGCGTGGAGCGCGGGTTGCGGACGCGGTAGCGCAGCACGGCCGCGGGCAGACTGGAGGATTCCACATCGAGCGGAACGATGGGCGTAAAGGCTTCGAGCGATGCTTCCACGGGCAGGTTCGCATCTTCGAAATCGATCCGCGCCATCGGATATTCCCCGGTGAAGCGGGCCTTCTGGAGACGCGGCAATCCGGGCGCGTTATGCGACCCGAGCCCCGACGAGCCTTCATACGGCGGAAGCAGTTGCGACTCCAGAACGAACGAAACCGGCTTCTCGCCCGCGGGCTGCGCCCAGATGGAGACAAAGGCGTAATCCGGGCGCGCGCCGCGATCCGGGCGGTTGAAGATTTCCCAATCCTGCAGACTCCCGCGCCCGTTCAGGCAGACCGTGCCCGCGCCGATCCCGCCTAACGGGAATGCGATCATGCGCAGTCCCTCGCCGGTGTAGGTGCGCGGGTAGGCGTCCTCAGCGCGTGGGGATGCGCTTTGCCCGCCGCCGCCGCGAGCTCCGCTTTGCCCGACGGCGGCGCCGCCCGCAGCGACGGTCTTCAGAAAGGTGCGACGTCCGGTTTTCACGCGCGGGCCACCCTGGTGGATTCCATACTGGAACCGTACCACTTGGGTTGCGCCTAGCGGAGAGCGGACTTGTGCATGCGGATGACCGGGACCGACTCCCCATTCACCAGCGGCACTTCGATGCGCTCAGTCGGCGCATAGCCTCTTGCGCGGAACAGGCGCTCGCCGGCCAAGGTCGCGCCCAATTCGAACGCGCGGAAACCCGACTGCATCGCGGCCGCCTCACAGGCTTCGAGTATCCGGGTTCCCAAGCCGCGCCGCACCCAATCGGGATGAATGAAGAAGGCGCGAATTTTGGCCGGCTCGCTTCGCGGTTCGAGAAAGCGATCTTCGCGGCCGGATCGGTGATCGCTCCCGAAGAGCGTCTTGCGCCGGCTCCAGCCTCCGCAGCCGACGATGGTCGCCGCGTTATCTTCGCGTCTCGCTTCGACGACAAAGTAAGTTCCGTCCGCGATCAGCTGGGTGTCCAAACCGAGGACTGTTCCGAGAGCGCCTTCGATCTGGGCGGCGGAGTAATCCGCCACATGCAGCGCGCGCACGGATTTCTCGATCAGGGCCTCTAATGCCGGAATGTCGTCCGGCGAGGCGGCGCGGATATGAAACTCAGTCACTCGTGTCTCAGCGCCGCGAGCGGCTGGATCCGCGCCGCGCGCCACGCCGGCCCGAGGCCCGCCCCGAGCGCCACGGCGGCCAGGATCGCGATGGCGCCGGCCATCAACCACCAGTCGAATCCCTGCCACCCGAAGAGTTGCGACCGCACGACGCGAGCCGCCGCCACGGCGCCGGCTAAACCCAACACCGCCCCGGCCACCGTGAGCCAACCCACCTCGCTCAGAACGAGCCGGATCACATCCGCGCCCGTGGCTCCCAGCGCCATCCGAATTCCAATTTCGCTTGTCCTCCGCCCCACGACGTAGGCGATCACTCCATAGAGCCCGATGGCGGTGAGAAGCAGCGCCAGAATTCCGAAAGCCAGAGTCAGCGCGGCCAGCAGCCGATCGGTGTAAACCGAATCGTCGATCCTTCCCGCCATGGTCTCCACGTCGTATAGCGGGAGTCCGCGGTCAATCCCAGCCACGATTCCGCGCACCGACGCCTCGAGCGCTTTTTCACTTCCGCGCGCCCGCACCAGGAAGGTGGCGGGGCTCACGCGGGGCGCTCCGGCTTCGCCTTGCTCGTACGGCACGTAGTAGCCGGGGCGAACCGATTCCCGCAGCGACCGGTTCCGAATGTCGGCCACGACGCCCACGATTTCGATATCCAGTTTGCCGCCCGAGCCTTGCGCCATATGCATGCCCACGGGGTTCCGGCGCACGGCTTGGCTGCCCATAAAGCGCTGGACGAAGGCTTGATTCACCACCGCAATTTTCGGGGCGCCGCCATCCCGGAGATCGAACTCACGCCCGGCAATCAGGGGCGTTCCCAGCGCTTTGAAGAACGCGGCGCCTACTTCATTGACGTCGACGTCGGTGTTCTCGCCTTCGGCGGCGGTATAGCCTTCGACGGACACATTCGTGCTGGCGTCGGAGTTGGAGAGCGGAGAGAACTGGGATAGAGAGGCGGACTCCACTCCGGGTTGCGCGGCGAGGGTTTGCGCGATTTGCCGGTAGAGGAGAATCCCCCGCCGAGGCGCATAGCCGCGGCCGCCGGCGTCCACCGAGAACGACAGCAACTGTTCCGCGCGAAAGCCGGGATCCTGCCGCAGCAGATTCACAAGGCTCTTTCCGAATAAAGCCGAAGTGGAGAGCAACACCAGGGAGAGCGCCAATTGCGCGACGACCAGCGCCTGCCGCACGCGCGGGGAAATGTGGGCGCCCGCGGTGGCCGCCGTGCGATCGCCGAGAACAGCGACTGCCCCGACGCGGGCGGATTGCCACGCGGGAGCGAGACCGGACGCCACTCCGGTTAGGACCATCAGCGCCGTGCAGAACCCAAATACCGGGAGACTGATTCCCCCGGTCAGCCAGCCGCCCAACTCCCCGGAGGGCAGAATGCGCAGCACCGCGCCAGTCAGCCACGGGGCTACGAGGAGCCCGAGCAGCGCGCCGCCGCATGCGATCACCAGGCTTTCCGCCAGCAGCATCGACACGATGCGCCGCCGGCTGGCGCCGAGCGCGACGCGGACGGCCAAATCCCGGGAGCGGTTCATGCCGCGCGCGAGCAGGAGATTCGCCAGGTTGGCGCAGCCGATCAAGAGCAGAAGCCCCACCATCGCGGCCAGCACCAGCAGAGGCTTGCGCCACTGGCGTTCCAGCTCGTTCAGCCCCTGCGCCGCGGCCTTCAACTCGAGCCGCTTGCCCTCGCTGCGCCGCCGCGAGTGGGCGCTATGAATTTTCAACCGCGTCAACTGATCGCTCACCGCCGCCGCGAAGCGCGGCTGCAATTCAGCCTCGGCGCGGGCGCGGTCGATTCCGGGACCTAAGCGCCCCAGGATGGTCAGCCAGGAAAGATCCGGCCGGTCATAGTCGGCCCACGCGGGCGACAGCAATCCGCGGGTCGCGATCGGCACGTAGAGATCCGGCGCGTCCCCGCTGAGCACGCCCCGAAAACCCGCCGGCGCCACACCTACAATGGCGAAAGGTTTTCCGTTCAGCGAGGCGGCCTGGTTCAGGATGGATGATTGCGCGCCGAAGTGAGTGGTCCAGTAGTCGAACGAGAGAACCACCACGGCGTTGCCGCGGCCCTGTTGATCGTCCGCGGCGGCGATCAACCTTCCGACTCGCGGACGGACGCCCAGAACATCGAAGAAGTTGCCCGAGACCACTTCCGCGCGCACCCGCTCGGCAGCCCCGTTCACGTCCAGCTCCGCCTGAGAGCTGGAGCGCGCCGCTACGCCGCGGAAGGATTTAACGCCGTCGGACAGGCTGCGGTACATCGGGTAGGAAAAGGAGTTCTCGTAGCTATCGCTCGAGGAATTGCCCGGCATCCCGAATCCTTCGGCATGGAAGGCCACCAGACGTTGAGGATCGGGCACGGGAAGGCTCCGCAGAACCACCTGATAGAAGAGCGAAAAGATGGCGGTGCTCGCCGCAATCCCGAGTCCGAGCGTCGTCACGGCCAGCGCGAAGAAGCCGGGAGTTTTCCAGAAGGCGCGAAGCGCGAAGCGAACATCCCGCGGAAGTGTCATTGTCTGTGCCGTAATCAGGATTGACGGCGGAGCGGGCACTTCGTTTAGAAAAATTACGGCGGCCCGTCAACCTGCCTTATGAAATCCGATACGGCGCATGGCGTCGGCGATCTCGGGATTGCGCATGAACCACTTCCAGACGCCGCCGTCTCGGGCGTTGGCGGCACTGAGCAGAATGATGCCCTGATCAATCCCGACGATCTCCGGATCCACCCAGTTGGTCAGCGGATCGAAGGCGTCGGTGAACCCGTATCGGCCATAGACGCGGGCGCCGAACTGGGCTCGCATGTAGCGCAGGGTTTCGATGGAGAGCTGCGGTGTCAGCATCAGAGAGCCTCCGGGCGCGCAAGGCACCACGGTTCCGTCGATCCGCTTGTCGGCCGGCGGGCCGCCCCAGATGCGGTAGCCGCCGACGCTGTCGGATGCGGTGATGCCCCACAAGTCCGCGCTGTAATCGGGAAACCGCGAATGGAGGTTGATGCAGAAGTCGCGATTGGCCTGGGTCGCCACCACGGCGTTCTGAAACCAGTTCACGTTGGTGGGCGGACCTTCCTCGAGATTGCGGAAGTCGATCCAGGCATGGGAGTACTGCTGCGTGAATAAGGGTCCGTCGCTGATGTAGATGTAGTGTCCGTAGGTGATCTTGGGGCGCGCCCACGCGTACCAGGACTGTGCTGGAATCGCGTGCGTGGGCGACCCAATCGCAAGCATATAGAGGATCATGTGCTCGCTATACGTATCCCAATTGCTTTTGAGCATCCCGACATCCGGGCGCCATCCGTGCGACAGGATTCCGCGTTTATCGAGCAGCCAGGTGAAATCCATATTGCGGTAGATCCGGTCGGCCAGCGCCGCTATTTCCGGATCGGAAGCGAAACGCTGGCGGACGGTCAGCACGCCGGCCAGCAGCAGCGCGCTGTCGATGGAGGAGACTTCCGAATCGCGCACTCGTTCGCCGCTCTGGGCATCCAGCCAGTGATAGAAGAAGCCGTTTTTCCCCGGCGCCTGATAAGCGAAGAACTGGAGCGTTCCCCGAACGCGCTCGCGCAACGCGGCTTCGGTTTCCCAGTGATGATCGGCCGCGATCGCCAGGGCCGTGAGACCGAATCCGGTGGCCGCGATGCTGGCGGCGTAGCGGTTGGTGCTGGGAGGCGTCGAACCGTCGGTGAGGGAGCGATCGCGCACCAGCCCCGTGCGGGGATCCGCCTGTTCCCAGAAGTAAAGGAACGCCCGATGCTGGAGGTCTTCCAGAAAGGCGCGATCCGACTGCGCGCCGCGGGCCGTAAGGAACTTTAGCGGACCAGCGCGCTTCGTCACGTCCGCGCAGCCGGTCATCACAAGCGCCGCTAATAGAGCGGCGATCCCACGGGTGCACACGATGAATAGCTAACGGACGACTTCGATCAGGGCGAGAGCTTTGGGGGCGAGAGTAATGGGCATCTGTGATTGATAGGTTATCGCTGTCGACTCGGGTACCGCGCCTGCCTGGCGGAGACGCGCCTGTTCCTCGCGGGTGGGAAAACGCGGACTGCCCATCTCCTCCCAAATGCGCAACGGCGAGCCATGGTCGCGATCCACTATTGTGATGCGCGCCTTGGACGAAGCGGGTACATTCCGCAGGTCGAGAAGGAACGCCCGATCGGTTCCCTGCTGATCGGCTTCCACGTAATTCCACAGTGCGATCATCAGCGTGCCGTCCGGCCTCTTGGTGACCAGGACGCTCGCGGAGGGATTGTCAATGCGGTCAAAGGCCAGCCGTCCGAGCAGCGCGAAAGCGTTGAAGGCCGCCTTGGGGATCGCGCCCGCGGCGATGAGCCCATATCCGCCGTAAAAAGGCTGCTTCACCACGCCCTGTTCCTCGAAGATGTCAGAAAAAGACCAATAAGACATGGTGGTCGTCAGCCCGTCGCACTCCGCGATGTTGTGGGCCAGCCACGGCCCCATGAAGGGCGAATCGGTCACTTGAATCTCGTTCATGTAGGTGGCGTTGTATTCGGTCCAGTGAATCTCCACGTCCGGAAGCGGAGAGTGCTTCACCTGGTCGTAGACTTTCCTCACGGAGCGCGCCACCATCTCGGACCGGGGGATGATCTCGTCGCTTCCAAACACATTTTTCGCGGTGTCGTTTCCATAGACATGCGTGGAAACGAAATCGACGGGAATCTGGTTTTTGGCGCAATGCGCCAGGAAGCGGTCGACCCACCCGGCCTGCGCGGTCGCGGGACCGCCCACGCGCAGCTTCGCGCTCACCGACTTGATGGAACTCGAGGTGTGGTCGTACAGCTCGTAGTAGGTTTCTTCGGGCGGAACGCCGTCCCAGAAATCCAGGTTGGGCTCGTTCCAGACTTCGAAATACCAGGTGGCGACTTCGCCCACGCCGTAACGATCGATCAGGTGCCGCGTCAGCGCGAGAATGAGCCCGTCCCAGCGGCGATAGTCATTGGGAGGAGAAGGAATCGGCTTGTACCAGAAGGGATGCGGTTTCGGATTCAGAGCCAGCTTCGCGGGCATGAAACTCAGTTCCACGAACGGCTTCACGCCCAGTTCCAGCAGGCCGTCGTAGATCTGGTCCACATAGGAAAAGTTATAGGAAGGCAAGCCGTTGGCGTCGAGATCGTATAAGCCGGTTTCGTCGCTGAGGATGTTGTGGAAGCGGATGTATTGAACGCCGGTGTGGCTCTTGAGATTGCGCAGATCGTTGCGGTAACTTTCACGCAGGGAAAGCGCGGCGCGCCCCGATCCGAACACCTTATCCCAGAAATGCGGAAAAGGATGCGTGGGCGCGTCGGCGTCGATGGTGATCGTCTCGGGCGCGCTTACGGCCGCCGGGCTGGATTGCGCGGTGGGCGGCGCGATCGCCTGCGGGGCGGCTAAGCCCAAAAGCGCCGTAACGATCAGCAGCCCTGCTGGAGAAATTACGGCGCTCGGCCTCATCCCGCTATTAGAAGCTCAAACGGCCCTGGAACTCAACCACTCTCCCGGCCAGTCCGGTGGTGGCCTGACCAAATTCGTTGTTCTGAATGTTCGTGCTGGGGCTATCGAAACCGAACGGGGCCAGATTGATCTGGTTGAAGACGTTGAACAGGTTCGCCCGGATATCGAGTTGGGCGGCTTCCCCCAGGTGCATCCACGGCACCTTCGTGACCTTGGCGATGCTGAGATCCGTCGAGAAGTAATTGGGTCCGCGGAACGTATTCCGGCCGATTCCGGGAGGGCCGGGATTGATATCGAAATATTTCGCGCCGCCGCCGGGGAAATTTCCGTTGGTCTGCAGGAAAGTGCTGTTGGACGTGTCGTCCCCCGCGCCGCCGTAATAGGCGATCGGACGGATGGGCGACAGCGAGGGACCCGCGGGCGTGGGAACCGACTCTCCGGAAACCGGAGTCCAGGGAAAGCCCGTGTGGTAAGTCACGATAGGACTGATCGTCCAGCCGCCCAGGACATCCCGCTTCCACCCGGCCGCCGTCGCGCGCGTGAAGGGTACTTCCCAGACCGCCGCGCCCACGAAGTTGTGCGTGGTGTCGAAATCCGAGGGTCCGTACTCGCTTTTGTTATTTAAGGGGTAAGTCTGGTTGGTGACGAATCCCGGGCCGCTGTAGGAAAGATTGTCGAGGCTCTTCGAGAACCGGTAGTTCGCCGTGAACGAGAGACCGTGGCTGGCGCGCTTGGAGAGCGTAACCAGGAGTGCGTTGAAATTCGAATCCACGTCCGGCTGCGGGATATAGAGTCCGTTGAATCCCGTGATGGTGTTCGCGGGGTAGAAGTAGAGTTCGTCCACCAACCGGATCAGCTTGCGGTCCGCGCTTCCGGAATAACCGAGATCAATCACGAACTGCGCCGGAAGCTGGTATTGAATGTCGAGCGAGTAGATGTAGGCGTAAGGATTCGGCATCGAGTTGGTTTGCGCCCCGTATACCGTGGCGGCGCCCGCGATGGGAATGCCATATTGATTCAAGCCCTGCGCCAGGGCCGGGTTCACCGGGTAACTGGCCGGATTGTTGCTCGAACCGGTCGCGAAAAGAATGGTCCCGTTAGCGAAAGGGTTGCTGGCGTTGCCGCAACACAATCCATAACTGGCGAAGAACGGCGGGTTTCCGGCGTTGTTCGCCAGCAACACTTCCGGAATCTTGTCGTAGTAAATGCCGAAGCCGGTCCGGATCACCATCTTGGGAAACGGGCTGTAGGCCATGCCGAATCGCGGCGCGAAATTGTTTCGGTCGGGCTTGTAAAGCTGTCCGGGAACCTCCTGCACGGTCGCGTTCAGAAGTCCTTCGGAACCGTAGAAGACATTACTGAGGAGCCCGCGCGTTTCCGAGAGCGGCGAGAAGTATTCCCACCGGAGGCCCAAATTGATGGTCAGGTTCGGACGCAGCTTGATATCGTCCTGCACCCACTGCGAAAAATCGGTGGTGCGGTAATAGCGCTGGTCGGTGGTGGGCGCGCCGGTGACCGGGTCGGCATTGATGCCTTCGTACACGGGCGTTCCGTTCGCCAAGTTGAAGAGACCCGCAAAGGAGTAAACCGGACGAGCGCCGCCCAGCAGATTATTGTTGTTCTGTTCCCAGCGATATTCCACGCCGGCACGGATGGATTGCCGTCCCGATACGATGCTCACGGTATCGCGCGCTTCATACGTATTCTGCGCCAGAATGCCCGGGGTGGTTCCGCCCTGAGGCGCGCCGAACTCCACGTCATTGCCCAGGGGTCCATAATTCTGCACGTCGATCAGCGGGATGCCCCACTGCGTATTGGGGGAATCCGTCAGCCCGTTATCCGAGAAGCGCGTGAAGTTGGCGCGCGCCTCATTCAGGATGGTGGGCGAGATGATGCGGTTATAGTTCAACGTGATCAGCTCATTGACGGGCTTAAAGGGCACGTCTTCATTGGGGCGGCCTTGCAGGTTCGCGCTGTTATTGCTCAGCATGGTCAGGTATGTGCTGGCCATGAAGCTATCGTTGCCGCGCGTGTAATCGATGCGGCCGTTATATTGGTTTCCCTGGGATGTCTGGGGCAGCGCGATCTGCGCGAACATGACATCGGGAATGCCGTCCAATCCTCCGCCGGAAGTGCCGGTGTACTGCCCATATGCACCCGTAATGGATCCGAGATCAAGGCCTCCCGAGACTTCCTGGCAGGGCGTGAGACCGGAAGGACAGGGCTGCGCCGAAGTCGCGATGACGCGCGGCGCGGTTCCCGAAGCGCCCAACGCGGCGGCGACCGGCGTGCCCGCCCGCGCGGATAACACCGCGGAGAGAAATTGAGGCGTCTCCACCCATTGGCTGGTGAAGTTGGTGGTGCTGTTGCGCAGCCCTTCGTAAGAGAAGAAGAAGAAAAGGTGATTCTTTACGATGGGACCGCCAATGCTGCCGGCGAACTGGCGCAGGTATTGATCCACCCTGGTGACGGGGAGACCGATGCCGGCGAACTTGTTATAAGCATTGAAATTGGGATCATCGTACTTGAAGACGCCGGAGCCGTGGAACTGATCGGTGCCGTTCTGCGAGATCACGTTGATCTGCGCGCCCGAGTTCCGTCCATACTGCGCCGAATAAGCGGCGGAGTTGATGTTGATCTCCTTGACGGATTCCTGGTTGGGGGTGATCACCGCGGCCCCGCCGTACTGCAAGCTGTTTACGCTGACGCCGTCGATCTCGAAGTTGTTATTCTCCACGCGCTGGCCGTTCGCGGAGATGGGAACCTGGTTTTCGGTTTGGAAGATGGAACTATTGCTTCCGCCCGGGCCGGTGGTGTTGACCAGGTTGACCGCCTGTCCGGAACTGCTGCGCGCTTCGTCGCCGAAGACGCCCGGGGTCAAACGGAGCAGGCTGTAAGGATCGCGGCCGAACTGCGGGAGCGTGCGCACCTGCTGCGCGGTGATGGTGCTGCCGATGTCGGCGTTCTCGGTCGAGATCGCGGGAAGATCGCCGGATGACACCGTCACGGTAGTGGCGACGGTTCCGGCGGTCAGCGTCAGGTTGGTGCCTTGCACTTCCTGATTGACGCGGATGCCGTCGACGGTTTGGGATTGAAATCCGGTCTTGGCGCCCTGCACCGTGTAGAGGCCCGGCGCGAGCCCGTTAAAGCGGTACAAACCGTCCCCGGTGGTCTGAGTGGTCAATACGCGCTGCGTCTCCACGTTGGTCAGCGTGATGGCGGCATCGGGGACCAAGCCCCCGGACGCATCCGTAACGGTGCCCTCGATAGCCCCTTGAAACTGCCCGAAGACGGGGGGCAGCGCGGCGAAAAGCATGGCAAAGCAAACAAACGAAAGTGACTTCATGGTCAACCCCGATGGGGGCATTGTCAGTCTGCGGACGAGTACTTAGCAATGGGTACTATGGGAGCAAGGTGCGAAAGCGAACTAAGTCTGTATTCCTTTGGACTGCTTTGGCTCTAGGCGCTGGGTTTACAGCCAGCGCGGGCGAACCGCCGGAAATTGTGGCGCTGACGTCTTCCGCTCCATCTGAAGCACGAACTTTTGCGGCGGTCGATTTTCCCGCTCCGCTGCTGGCCCGCATGCCGGCGGTGACGTGGCATTCCGGCTGTCCCGTGCCGCTCGAAGAACTCCAGCTTTTGAGTCTTGCTTACTGGGATTTCACTGGAATTCCGCGACAGGGGCTGCTGATCGTCAACCGCGCGGTCGCCAGCGACGTCCGCTACTTTTTCGAACAACTTTTCCTGCACGGGTTTCTCATCGAACGCATGGCGCCAGTGGAAGACTACGAAGGGAGCGACGATCGATCCATGGCGGCGAACAACACTTCGGCGTTCAATTGCCGCGACGTGACGGGAAAGCCGGGGCGTTTCTCGAACCACAGCTGGGGCCGCGCCATCGACATCAACCCGCTCACCAATCCCATGTTGCTTCATGGGCGGTCGCTTCCGCCGGCCGGGGAACGCTATCTCGATCGGACCAAAGCCTCGCCCGGATCCATCCTGGACGGCGGTTTCATCGTGAAACTGTTCCGATCGCGCGGCTGGACGTGGGGCGGGGAATGGCCCGATCCCGATTACCAGCATTTTGAAAAGCCCGACCCGCGGCGCAAATAGAATAGAAGGGCGGGTACACTGGGTAGTCCGCTTTGGAGAAACAATGACCCTCGACGCGCGCTACCCGATCGGCCGCTTTGAGCCGCCCGCCGTTTTCACCCATCAGATTCGCCACGAGTGGATAACGTCCATCGCGGTGCTGCCCCGGCAGTTGCAGGAGATCATCCGCGATATGTCCGAGCAGGAGCTTCATTCCCGGTATCGCGAGGGCGGCTGGACGGTGCGCCAGATCATCCATCACATCGCGGATAGCCACATCAACAGCTTCGTGCGTTTTCGCCTCGCGCTGACCGAGGATGAGCCGGTGATCAAGCCCTATAACGAAGCCGCCTGGGCAGAGCTTCCGGACGCCAGCACGGGCCCGCTGGATGTTTCACTCCAACTGCTGGGCGCGCTGCATACGCGTTGGGTAGCGCTTCTGAAATCCATGGACGACGCCGCTTACCAGCGTAAGTTCGTGCATCCCGTATCGGGTCCGCGCACGTTGAACGAGACCACGGGATTGTATGCGTGGCATGGCCGCCATCACCTCGCCCACATCCGCATGGCTCGCGGGCTGGCCGCGAGCGTCTGAAGACATGAACCGTCGAGACTTCGTTTCTATCGGCGCCGGCGCTCTGGCTGCCGCTCAGGCTTCCGCGGCGCCTCGCACGGCGTTCGATCTGCCCGAAGCCACGATCGCCGATCTTTCCCGGCGCATGCAAACCGGGCGCGACACGGCCGCATCTATCGCGTCCCGGTATCTGGCGCGCATTGCGGCGATCGATAAAAGAGGGCCCGCGATCAACGCCGTCATCGAGCTGAACCCAGACGCGCCGCGCATCGCGGGCGAGCTGGACCGCGAGCGCCGGGCGAAAGGCCCGCGCGGTCCGCTGCACGGCATCCCGGTGCTGATCAAGGACAACATCAACACGCACGACCGGATGATGACGACGGCCGGATCGCTGGCGCTCGAGGGCTCCATCGCTCCGCGCGACGCCTTCATCGTGGAACGGCTCCGCGCGGCGGGCGCTGTCATCCTGGGCAAGACCAATCTCAGCGAGTGGGCTAATTACCGGTCGACGCATTCGGTCAGCGGTTGGAGCGGACGGGGCGGCCAAACGCGAAACCCGTATGCGCTCGATCGCAATCCGTGCGGATCCAGTTCCGGCTCCGGGGCCGGCGTCTCCGCAAACCTATGCGCCGCGGCGATCGGGTCGGAGACGGACGGCTCCATCGTATGCCCGTCGGCCATGAACGGCATCGTGGGCATCAAGCCGACCCTGGGCCTTCTCAGCCGCTCCGGCATCATCCCCATCTCACACAGCCAGGACACGGCGGGTCCCATGGCGCGCACGGTTCGAGACGCGGCCATTCTGCTGAGCGCCCTGACCGGAGTGGACCCTCTGGATGCAGCCACCAACGACAGCCAGAACCACATTCAGCCGGATTACACGAAGTTTCTGGACGCGCAGGGATTGCGCGGCGCGCGGCTGGGCGTCGCCCGAAAGTTTATGGGGATGAACTTCGCGGTGGATAAACTCGTGGAAGACCTCATCGTCGTCCTGAAGAAACAGGGCGCGGAAGTCGTCGACGCCGCGGATCTGCCTTCCACCGGGATCGGCGACGCCGAAGGAGACGTGCTGTCCTACGAGTTCAAGGCCGATCTGAACGCCTACCTCGCCGCGTTGGGTCCGGACGCGCCGGTCAAATCGCTGGCCGACGTCATCGCCTTCAACGACCTGCATGGCGGCCGCGAGATGCCCTGGTTCCGCCAGGAACTTCTGCTGAAGGCCCAGCAAAAAGGCCCCTTGTCAGATAAGGCGTACACTGATGCGCTCGCCAAATCGAAAAGGCTGGCGCGTGAAGAAGGCATCGACGCCGTGATGGCGAAATACAAACTCGACGCCCTCATCGCTCCGACGGCGGGACCAGCATGGCTGACGGATTGGGTGAACGGAGACCAGGACACCGGCGGCTGTTCCACGCCCGCCGCCGTCGCGGGATATCCGCACATCACGGTTCCCGGCGGTTTCGTGAACGGATTGCCGATTGGCCTTTCATTCTTCGGCGCCGCCTGGAGCGAACCCACCCTGCTCAAGATCGCTTACGGCTTTGAACAGGCCACCAAAGCCCGGCGCGAGCCCCAGTTCCTGAAGACGCTGCCGCTTACTGCCCCTCGTATTTGATCGCCGTATCCACGCGGGTGCGGTGAAAATCAGAATTCACCAAGCCGATTCCCACGCTCCGGGCGTAGAGGAACACGGCGCGAAACCGAAATTCGCCGCCGTAAGTCACCGGGAACCACACTCCCTCATCGAACTTCTGATAAGTGACTTTGAAACCGATCTGCTGCACGTTGGTCCCGAGCATGGTCTTCACGAGCACCGGGATCTTGCAATCGAAGTGCGAAGTGACGAGCACGGGCTGATATTCAGCCTTGTCGATGAGCGCCTCTCCGGTCCAGCAATCATCGTTGTCGTCGAAGACGCCGGGCTTGCCGTTAGGCGCGAACTCGACGTGGAAAACGTCGCGGTCGTGCCACTTCTCCGTTCCGGTGAGCTTGAAATGATACTTCTTCGCGGACTCCGATCGAAGCGGAAACAAGTCGTGACTGACGCCGTCTTTGGATTTCTCATCCACTCCGAAATCATCGGCGAAGCTCTGCACCAAATCGCCATCGACATCCAGCCCTTTGTAACGGAAGTCGGGCTTATCGTAGGAGATCACGTCTTTCCCTTTGCCGATCGAGCCCGAGAACGCGACCAGTTCACGCTTCACGCCGCCCGCTCCGGGAGTGACCGTGTAATCGCGGGTTTCTTCCCGCGCCAGCTTCCCGTTCGCCCGCTTCATGCGCACCAGAACATTCTGGTGATAGACGAATTGGGACCGGGCGGCCACAGCGGCGTCCTGGTTCGCGGCCACCTTCGCCATGATCTCGTCCGCCGTCTCGGCCGGCAGCAACCCCGCGCAAATCAAAAGAAGGAAGCAGCCTTTCACCGTCCCTCCTTATCGCCGCCCAGGTGCGTGACGTCCGGAACGCCCAGGTTGCGGAGCGCTCCCAGATCTTTCGGGTCGATGGCGCCCTCGATGTGCACCACGGTCAATTCCAGCGGCTCCGCGGCAAGAATGAACAGGCCCTGCGGCTTGTCTTTTCCGGGAAGGATATAGATTTCCGCGTGGTCCCCATCCTCTTTGCTGTGCACATCGACGATGCGAGTCCACGAGGACGCTTTGATCTGGCCCCGGATGGCGTCCAGATCGGCGGCGGTGTAATCGCCCTTGTGCTTGAATTCGAAGCTGCGGACCGTGACGCTTCGCAATCCCTCCACCAGCTTCTTCACTTTGGCGGCGTCCTCGTCCCCGCTATCGGCCAGGAACCCGCCCGCCATCCGGAGGATGCTGCCGTCCAGGGTGATATCGACGGTGTCGGTAGCCTTGGCCTTGAGCCGGTCGAAGACGCTCTTGTCCAGGTCGCGTAAGTCGATCGGATCGGCGGCCAGCGGCGCCGCGACCGCCAGAATCAGCGCTCCCAGGATGATTGCGGAATGCGTGCGTCGTTTAAGCTCCATTGGTTTTCCTTCGAATCATTCTCTGTGTCGCCTGTAACTTGTTCCCGGTAATCTTCAGGGCGATGAAGAGTTCACGCCCCGCCTTGGCCGCGATGATCCGCTGCCGTGCCTCGTAGCGCCGAACGGACGTGGCCGTAATGACCGCCAGGAGCAGCATGGCGGCGATGGCAAGCCACGTCCGCAACGCGGCCGAGCGTTTTCGTTCCCGTTCACGCTGGAGTTCGTACTGTGTCACGCGCCACTTGACCCGTTCCGCGAAACCGGCGGGCGCAGGTTCGCGCTCAAGCGCCCGAGCCAGAACGTCTTCGAGTTTTTTCGCGTCGGGGTTCATGCCCTGATCTCCACTCCCGGAAGGTTTCCGGCCCGCTCCACCTTGCCCCTGAGCAGTCTCAAACTGCGATGCAGAAGACTTTTGACCGAACTCGCCGGCATGTCTAAAATTTTTCCAATCTCGGTGGGCTCCAGGTCCTCCTGGAAACGCATCACCACGATAGCCCGGGCTTTTTCCGGTAACGCGGCCACCAGCTTACGCAGCATTTCGCTCAAGAGGGGATCCCGGTTCTCTGCTTTCGTGGCGGGTTCCCGAATTTCTTCCAGACTGGTATTGGGCCGCAGTTTCCGGCGCCTTATTTCGTCGATGGACCGATGGTAAGTCGTGCGCCTGAGCCAGAATTTCACGTGATCCTCGGATTCCAACCGCGGCAGATTCTCATAGAGCTGCAGGAAAACGTCTTGAGAGACTTCCTCGGCCAGCTCGCGATCCCGGAGCAGACGCAGCGCGATGCTGAACACCATCGACTGGTGTTCGAGCAGCAGCGGCTCAAACTTCTCTCTTATCCGGGGTCTCAAATGCCGCCTGTCTATACCTGTATACGGGCGACGCGCCGGGGAAGACGCACAAAGTTCACGGACGGAACGCGGGAAAAGCGGGGGATCGCTACGTCCCGTGCAGGCAGTCGGCGATTTCCTTCTCCGGAACCGCGCCTTCGCGGATCATCTTCCAGTAAGGCTCGGTGATGTCCACGGTGCTTGAACCCGCGCCCGTGCAGACGCCGCCGTCCAGGACAAGGTCCACGCGGCCGTCCATGTTCCCGAACACCTCGATGCCGCTGGTGCAGGTGGGTTGGCCCGATATGTTGGCGCTGGTGGCGATGACCGGCTGGTTCATCCGCTCGATAATCTTTCCAGCGATCCGGGAACGGCTCTGGCGCACCGAAAGACGCCCCGTGTTCCCGGTCACTTTCAGAGGCACTTTGGAAGAAGCCGCCATGATGATCGACAAAGGCCCCGGCCAGAAACGCCGCGCCAGCAACTGGAAGCGAATGGAAATTTCCCGCGCCAGTTCTTCCACCATCATGGGGTCGGAAACCAGAAACGGAAGCGATCTGACGCTCTCGCGCCCTTTGGCCTGAAAAACCCGCGTCACCGCATGCAGATTCATCGGATCGGCAATCAGGGTGTAGAGAGCCTCGGTCGGAATGGCTACGACCTTTCCGCGCCGAATCGCGCTGACCGCGCGTTCAATCGCCGCTTCCGCGGGCGATTCCTGATCGACTTCGATAAGATCCGTGGCCACTCCCGGTCAGCGTAGCACGCGATTTTATGCCGTGACGCGAGTGGCTTCCGCAAGCGCCGGCCGCTCGGGCTGCAAGCGCGGCTCGAAGGCGTATCCGAATCCGCGGACCGAGTGGATGATGCGGGGGTTGGTCGGATCAGCCTCCACTTTTTGGCGTAATCGCAGAATGTATACGTCCACGGTTCGATCGGTGATCGCGCGATCCTGGCCCCATACCGCGTTCAAAAGCTGTTCACGGCTGAAGACCACGCCGGTCCGGCTCATCAGAAATTCGAGAAGACGGAACTCCGTGGCGGTCAGAGACAATAAGGCGCCGTTCAGGCGCGCCTGGCAACTGGAACGATCAAGCTCCACGCCGCCGGCCTTCAACACGCGGACAGGGGTTTGCTGCGCCCGAAATTGCAGTTTTATGCGCGCGATGAGCTCGCGAATGAAGAACGGCTTCACAATATAGTCGTTGGCGCCGAGTTCCAGGCCCACGATGCGATCAGTCTCCGAAGCCCGCGCCGTAAGGAAGATGACGGGGACCTGCGCAAGGTCGGAATCATTTCGGATTCCTTTGCAGATATCCAAGCCGTCCGAATCCGGCAACATGATGTCGAGAAGAACCAAATCCGGCCGCACCCGCCGGCACAACTCGAGAGCCCCGCGGCCGGTCTGCGAACCGGTCAGACTGAACCCTTCCTTCTCGAGGTTGTACTTGAGGAGCGAGAAAAGATCGGCGTCGTCTTCAATCAGGACTATTTTCTTCATCGCTGTCACCACTTGCTCATCAGATTAGCTGCCGTTCGGTTACGAAACCGTTACGACGCCGTAAACTCTGGATGAAGTTCCGGGCCGGCCGTCGACCGCAACTCATCCATCGGAAGCGTGAAGAAAAACGTTGAGCCCGCGTGCAGCTGGCTCTCCACGCGCACTTCGCCGCCGTGGGTGCGCACCAGGTGTTTGACGATCGCCAGCCCGAGCCCCGTGCCGCCCAACTCGCGGGACCGCGCCTTATCCACACGGTAGAACCTTTCAAAAAGGCGCGGCTGATCCTCCGGCGGAATGCCTGCCCCGGTGTCGCGGACGTACACTTCCAGCATTCTGGGGCCGGCGGAAACCGGCGCGCACAACCGGACGCCGACCGTGATGGTCCCGCGCTCTGGCGTATATTTTACGGCGTTATCCACCAGGTTGCTCAGAATCTGATACAACGCTTCGGAATCGCAGTAGACCTCCGTGGCCGCCGGCGCGAGATCCTGCGTAAGCGCGATCTGTTTCTTGTTGGCGATGGGCCGCAGCGTATCGAGCACGTCGGCCAGCAGCTCATTAAAGCGATAGGGGGCGAAGCGGAATTCCTGGGCTTTCATCTCAATCCGCGAGAGCGCCAGCAGGTCGGCCGTCAAGCGCGCCAGGCGCTCCGCGTTATGCCGGATGATGGTCAGAAATCGCATGTTGTTGGCCTGATCATGAAGCGCGCCATCCATCAGCGTCTCGGTGTATCCCTGAATGGACGCGAGCGGCGTGCGGAGCTCGTGCGAGACGTTGATCACGAAGTCTTTCCGGATCCGTTCCAGCTTCTCGAGTTCCGTGTGTTCGGCCTGCAGCTGTTGAACGGTGCGCTCCAGCTTGGCGCTGGTCTCATTCAACTTGCGCGCCAGGATGGCCAGTTCGCCTGAACGGTAATCCGGCAGCCGCGAGTGGAAATTTCCATTCGCCAGTTCACCCGCATAGGCAATGATGTTCCCCAGCCGGAGAGAGGTCATGCGCGCGAGGTAAAGGGCGATGAGCACGACCGGGATGAAGGCCAGGATCGCGATACGCAGTGTACGGCCGCGGAAGGCCCAGACATCGCGGCGCATCTGCGCTACCGGCACGCCCAAAGCGAGCGCGCCTTGCGGAACCGGCATGGCGAGATAGAGATAGGGCTGCCGCGATGTCGCGCTATCCCGGACGTTCGATCCCCGCCGGCCGGCCAGCGCCTCTTCGATTTCGGGGCGCCCGGCTTGGTTCCCGCCGCGCGCGATCAATGTGATCCGTTCGCCGGACGCGGGCGCGCCGCCCGACGCGAGAACGCCGGCCTTCTCTTCCAGCTCGCGCCAGAGATTCGCCGTATAAGCCGACTCGACGGCGCGCGCGGTAAGGGTATCGATGGCCAGCAGAGCGAGCGCAATCAGGATGCAGAGCCCGGCCAGTATTTTCAGGAAAATGCGGGACGTCATTCGCCTTCAACCCCGCTGCCCTCGAAACGATATCCAAATCCCCGCACCGTGACCAGATAGCGCGGTTCGTCGGGCTGGTCTTCCATCTGTTCCCGCAGCCGCCGAACGTGCACATCCACCGTGCGCGGCGTGACGTAATGCTGCTCGCCCCACACTTCGGCAAGCAGCTGCTCCCGGCTATAAGCTTTCCCGGGATTCATGAGGAAAAAATCCAGCAGCCGGAACTCGGTGGAGGTGAGCGAGAGTTCCTTGTCGCGCAGAAAGACGCGATGGCCTTCCCGATCCAGACGGAAAGGAGCGATCTTCAGGATGCCCGCGTCCTGATCCGGATCGCCGCGCCGCAGATGCGCTTTTACCCTGGCGATCAGTTCCCGCGGGCTGAAGGGTTTGGTGATGTAATCGTCGCCGCCGATTTCGAGCCCTAACACGCGGTCGACCTCATCGGAGCGGGCGGTCAAAAAGAGAATCGGGGTGCGTCCGATGCCAGGACTCTTGCGGATTTGCCGGCAAAGATCGAACCCGTCGCCGTCCGGCAGCATGACGTCCAGAATAATCAGATCAGGGCGCCAATCCACCAGTTGGTCCAGCGTTCCCTTCGAACCGGTCAGGATTTTCGAATGGAAGCCGCTATTGGCCAGGTTGTATTCCACCAACGAGGCGAGTTCGGCCTCGTCTTCAACCACGGCAACCCTTTTCGACATGGGAGCTTTCAGTTTACCGTGAGCCAGCTCGATCCGTCCGGTTCACGCCGGCGGCAAACCAGCGGGGGAATGCAGCGCGCGCCGGGTCGAATCGCTGAATCGCACCAGTAAATAAAGGGCTCCAAACAGCGCAACGCCCCCGAGCGCAAAGTGCCAGACATGCGCTTTCAAAAATCCCGCGGAAGCCGCGCCGAGAGCCATTCCGAGCCACAGATCGCCGCCATACCGCAGAACGCGCGCGAGCAGCACGACTCCCACAAACGACGTCCGCCTGGTTCCCAGCACCCCGGCTGAAATGACAAACAGCTTCAACGGCATCGGAAACGGGATGAGCGCCGGCACAAACACCGTGACGAGCCCGTAACGCGCGAACCAGTCTCGAAACCGCTGCGCGCGTCCCGGCTTGGCGGAGCGCTCCAGAAAACGCCGGCCGCCTTTCCGCGCCGCCGTGAACAAAACCAGATTTCCGACTAGCGATCCGGCCACCGCCAGCACAGCCGAGAGCCACGCCGATCCGGGCGAATGCACCGCCAGAAAAATTACAAGCGCATCCACGCCAGCCGAGACGGGAACTCCGGTGGAATCCAAAAAAGTCAGGGCGAGAACGCCCACGGGACCTATTCCCACCAGCGCCTGCGTAAGCTCTTTCAGCAAATCTGAAGTCTACAGTACGTCCGCGAATGACTTCTTCAAGCGGTGAAACCAAGTGTGCGAAAGGATGGCCAGCACCAAAGATCCCAGGGTCAATTCGGCCAGCGGACGCCAGGCGGGCGCATGGTTCTGAAGGAGAATGTCCCGATACCCGTTGACCAGGATAAACATAGGATTCCGGGTCAGGAGCGGGCGCAATCCAGCGGGAACCTGGCTCGGCGGATAACAGATCGGCGTGACGAAAAACCAGATGGTCATCAGGAAACCGTTCACTTGGCCCAAATCGCGGAGGAACGCCCCGAGCGCCGACATGAACCAGCAGAATCCCACGGTGAAAATCATTTGCGGGATCAGCAATACCGGCAAGTACACCAGGGTCCAGGGGAGATGTCCACGGATGAGCAGCAACGCCACCATGAACAACGCAAGTCCGAAAGCCTCGCCTACCAGCCCGGAGCACACCAGGTTCACCGGCAGCATTTCGATCGGGAACACCAGCTTCCGGATCAACTGGCGATATTCGACCAGCACCGTCGGGGCGCGCCCGGCGGCCTCGCTGAACGCCAGCCACGGAAGCATGCCGGCCAGGAAATAGAGGGCGAACGACACGGGGCTGGGATCATTCTCGAATCGCGATTTCAAGACGAGCCCGAATACAAAGAAGTAGGTCGCCATCAGCAGCAGCGGATTCAGAATGGTCCATAGCGATCCGCCGAACGAGCCGCGCGACCGGCTCAGAATCTCCCGCCGGGTCAGGGTATAACTCAGGCGTCGATTGCGCCACACGGTCCGGAACGGAAGCAGGATCGCGCGCGGAACGCTCCACCAGATCGCGCGCCGGCGGATCGCGGCCAGATCCGTCACCCGCAGGCGGTCCACGCGCACCTGCTGTTCGCCGGATACCGTGACCTCCGCCAGGATGAATGGAAGCCCGCGCTCATAAGCCCACGCCTCGCCTTCCGTCATCGGCGACGCGTAGATGCGGTACGCGCCCGCTTCGGGCGGCAACGTCAGCGGAAGTTCAACGCGCTCTGTTTCCCCGCCTGCGGAGCCGTCGCGGAGCGCGGTCCGATCGCCTTCCACCAACAGTGCGCCGGTGCCGGAATCGAAGACCTGGTAACTGGCGCAAACGCTTCCGCCGGAACTCCACCGCTTTTCCAGTTCGAAGCGCAGGATATGGCGGCCGCCCTGGCTGGATATCTCCGGCGACGAATAGGCGGCTCTCACGCGTACAGCCAGTCCGGCCAGCGTTCCCGCACCGGCCCGATCTTGCGTCCCACCGCATAGATTCCGTCGCCGCGCCAGTAAGTCTGCGCCTGCAGCTTCTCCAGCATCAACTTGATCCACAGGAATTCCGGGTGCGGCTCATCTCGAAAAGGGCCGGTCTCCAGCCGTTCCACCTCGAAGCCGGCGTTGGTGAACAAGTGCTGAATCTCTCCGGGCGAATACTCGCGGTTATGCCGCGCATCGGTCGCCCCGTTGGCGTCGGGCTTCAGATAGTTGGCGAAGAAACCCGGATGGTAACTCCCCAGGATCGCCGAAACCGCTCGATAAGAAACGATGTTTGGCGTCGTCAGGACCAAGTGTCCGCCCGGCTTCAGGATGCGGTTGACTTCGCTCATCAGGAACATCGGGTCGCTGAACAAGTGTTCGATCAGTTCGCAGCAAAGCACGGTGTCGAAGCTTTCGTTCTCGTAGGGATAAGGATCCTGCTCGGCGTCGAAATGGTCGAGGACGCACTCGAAACGGTCGCCGTCCTCGGCAACGATCGCTCTCCGGTCCGCCCGGCCGGACCGGCCGTAATAACATCCCCGCACCGTGCCATACCCGAGCTTATGCTTCAGCGCGGGCGTGACTTGCAGGTACGCGCCCATTTCCAGGATCGATTTCGACGCGTCGCCGGGCGGCGTGATCTCCAGGGTGCGCATCAGCCGTGAAGAATGCTGCTCGAAGTAATCGCGCGCCCCGGGATCGGTCGCCCAACCCCGGACATACTCGCGATCCACGATCGGCGCCGGAGGCTCCGCTGGCGGCGCCGGGGGGACGACTTCGCCGAGCGAACCAGGCGTAAGCCCGGAAACGACCTCCTGGAGAAAATTCGCATATCCGCGGGCGACCGTCCGCCAACCGCATTCGCGCACCGCCCACGCGCGTGCTTTCGCGCCGATATGGCGGCCCACATCCGGGCGCGTAACCAGCAGATGGAGATACTCGAAGATCGTCTCCTCTTCGCCCGGTCCCACAGGAGTTTTCAGGCACGTGTCGTCGGGAAGCTCGGCGAAAGCGCCGATGTCGCTCACCAGCGCCGGCCGGCCCGCGCTGAACGCGCGCATCAGGCTGCCCGAGGACTCGCCCACGGTCGGATAGCGCAAATTCACGATCACGTCGCAGGCGTTAATATAGGCCGCGAAATCCGCTTCCGGCGTATAACCGAGCAGGCGCACATGCGGCTCCAGATCCAGCGTCTGGATCAATTCAAGGATCGGCAGGTCCGGATGCGGTTCGCCGCCCAGCACCATCTTCACGCGAGGGTCGATCCTCACCAGCCGCCGGAGCGCCCGCAGGGTTTCCGCAATTCTTTTGTAGGGTTTGATATAGCCGAAGGCGCCGAGCAGCGGCGTCGTCTCATCCAGCCCCAGACGCGACCGGATGGCGCTCCGGGAGTTCACATGACCGTCGGCGGACGGCGGCGCATCGACCCACGCGCCATGCGGAATGACCGCGCCTGGCCCCTGATATCCGGCATCGCGCATCCGGCTCATCACATACTCGCTATGCGCAATCACGCCGCGCGCTGTTCCCGCCACGCGCCGAAGCATGGGAACGCCATCGTAATCCGGTCCCACGGCAAGAGTGCGGGCTTGTTCCGCGCGATCCCGGGCGGGAGCGCCGCCCGCGAACTCGCATTCGCGCACATAGGCCGCCCAGTCGCCCCGCCGGATCGTCAGGTCGGCCACCAGGTGGTGAAGATTCGCCTCATGCATGACGACAACGCCCGGATAGCGGAGGGCCATCTCGTACACGAAATCATGGTCGGCATTGTTGCCGAGCTGATACAGCGCGACATCGAAATGCGCGGGGTCGAATTCCAATTCCGCGCGATCGAATGGCGTTACGGCGCAAATCCGCCGCAGCTCTTCCAACAGAGCGGCGGAGTAATCCGCGATGCCGCTGCGCGCCGGCGGCATAGGGGAGAAGAAAGCGATCCGCAGATTCTGAATCAGTGGGCCAGCTCCATGGAGAATGTCCCCATGGTGAGCGGCACCCGCACCACCACCGGCGTGCGCACCGCATCGCGCGCGAAGTAAATCTCCACAGTCTGCCTGACCGACGGTCCCGTTATCTCGGCGCCCACGCGATCCGCGTCAATCATGCGATCGCCCGATTTCACCTTCTGCGCGCCCAGATAACTCAACCGAACTTCATACTTCGACCCCAACAGCACGGTCTGATTCGGAGGAATGCGCCCGCTGGTCAATTCGCGCCGGGTCAGGAACGCGAATCCAAGGGCGTCGCGCACGCATTCCGGCACAGCGAACGTGCTTTCGCCGCCGCTGTTGGTGGTGGTCTTGCGAGTGACCGTCATCGCCTTCTGATCTACGATTTCCGTCTCGCCGGTTTTGACGGAACCGTGTTCGAGGTCGCGCGTAAGCCGGTCCATGCAGTAGTTGCCGGTCGTCACCGCGTGATAGGAGTTGATAAGGGTAAAGCCAGGGATGCGCGCATCGAAGCTCAGATCCAGGTCCCACACCGGGGCCTGCGCCGAACCGATATTGCGCGCTTTCCAGTGAGCTTCGCCGAGCGTCAGTCCGCTGGGCCAGTTGATGTTGTAGTCGAGGCTCTCATTGGGAAACGCTGGCGCCGCCGAGGCCGCCCCAAGAGCGGGAGCGAACGCCATCGAAGCCAGGCCGAGAATTACGCCCAGGCCCGCAAAGCTTCTCATCGTCCTGAACCGGATCGAGGCGTCGCGGATACGGCCGCGACCGCTCCCTGACGCGCCTCCGTAACCTCCTCGTAAATGCCGAGCGTCATGCGGGCGGTCTTTTGCCACGTGAACCCGGCGGCTTGTTGCTGCCCGAGCCGCTCCATCCGCGCCCGCAACTCGTGATCCACCAGGATGTCTTTCAGCGCCCGCGCAATCTCCTCCTGCCGGTGCGGATCAAACAGCAGACCCGCGCCGTCCGCCACTTCCGGCATGGAGGAAGTATTGGCGCACGCCACCGCGCGTCCGCACGCCATCGCCTCCAGAATGGGGATTCCGAATCCCTCGTAGTAAGACGGAAAAACGAAACAGTCGCAACTGTTATAGAGCTGCAGTAAATCGTTGTCCGTGACGAAGCCCAGAAAGCGGATCCGGTCTTCAATCCCGGAGTGCCTGGCCGCTTCCCGCACGCGTCCGCCGAACCATGTGTCCTGTCCCGCCAGAACCAACTGGTGAGGCAGCTGCGGGCATTGCCTGACCAGATCCGCGAAGGCGGCGATCAAACCGATATGATTCTTGCGCGGCTGCAGATCACCCACCGAAAGAACAAAAGACCCTTTTACGTGCAGCGCGTTCTTCACATGGCGCGCCGCCGCCTGACGATTCACGACCCGAAAAAACGGGCTGGCCGCATCCGGCACCACCACCACCTTGTCGGGATGAACGTTGTAGGCACGCAAAATGGAATCGCGGGAAAACTCGCTGCCCGTGATAATTTTCGCCGCGATTCTGGCCGTGCGGGCCACGGTGAACTCGAGCTGCTTCCGCCGCAACGCCGTAAAATACTCCGGCCGCTCCAGGAAGCTGACGTCATGAATGCTCACGATCACGGGAACGGGGCAAAGCAGCGGCGCCGTGTACTGGACGTGCAACAGGTGCGGGCGATCCCCGCGCAGTTGGCGCGACAAACCGTAGCCGAGCCGCGCGAACGGATTGCGCGAAACATGCCGGATGTGGAAGCGGTCCGGAATCCAGGCCTCGGCTTCCTTCACCGCGACATACGCGAAGAAGTCCGATTTTTTGTCCACAGCTGCGAACGCCCCCAGCAGATTCCGGGCATACACTTCGTTCCCGGTTAACCGCTGGCCGATGGCGTGAGCGTCGAAGGCATATCGCATCCGGACCATATCAGTATAATCTCACGCTATCTTTATTGAATTCAGTCTTCCAGGCGCCGCGAAAGAGTGTTCCACGCTACGTTCCATGTATATTTACGCTCAAACAGTTCTCTGCCGGAATTTGCAATTTTTTGTCTTAATTCTTTGTCGATCAGCAGGCGCGCGATGCTGGTCGTAAAAAACTCGGGCGTGTCCGCGAGCACAATCGAATCCCCATCCACGCCCTCCAGGCCCTCGGCGCCGACCCGTGTCGACACCACCGCCCGCTGCGCTGCCCAAGCTTCGACAATCTTCAGCCGCGTCCCGCTTCCCGAACGCAAGGGCGCGATGCAGATTTGCGCCGACGCGAGATGCGGAAACGGATCTTGCACCCACCCGGTGCATTCGACCCCCTCCATGCCGCGCACGTCTCCCGCGATCGCGTGAGCGTTCTTTCCGATGACGCGGAAGACGAGGGCCGGGAAGTGAAGCTTCAGCGCGGGCCATACGCGCTTCAAGAACCAGCGCAAGCCGCTCCGGTTGGGCTCATATTCCAGATTGCCCGAAAATGCGATGGCCTGGTCGGGCGTGCGCTCGAGCGGTTCGCGCCAGGGAATCGCATTGGGGTATACGCACACGGGCAGCGACGGCGCGAGCCCGCGAACGCGACGGGCATCTTCCTCGGACGTGGCCAGGGCCAGATCGCACTCCGGCATCCATTGCTTCTCTTCGCGCCGCGCCGCCGCGGCGAACGCCCGGTGCATGATGGATCCCGGGAAGGCCGACGCCCGCGCGCAGCCCGCGTGCCACTCCGATTCGATGTTGTGCAGATCCAGCACGACCCGCCGCGCGAATCGTTTGATTAACGGGATATAGGAAGCGGACCAGAAGTGTTCCAGAACCGCGAGGTCGTAGGTTCTGCTCCCGATCAACGCCTCGATTTCGGCGTCATATCCTCCGAAGCGATCGACCAGCGGAGGTCTGCCTTTCAGGATGCGCATTCCGTTCCGCGCTGCGCGCGCCGCGAAGTCGCCGCGGTGCGGATGCAGCGGCACCGCCTGCGCGCGGCGCACGAGCCCACTGGGAAGCGCTTCCAAGGTTTTCTGGCCGGGATGTTGGAACACGATCAGATCCAATTCGTACCGTGCGCCCAGGTACTGGAGCAGGGAAGCGGTCCGCAGCGCTCCGCCGCCGTCCAGCGGATAAGGAGCTTCCGGGGAGATCATTAGTGCGCGGGGCACGCCTTCATCCGAACCGCGCAAGCGACTCTCCGTAAACCGCGCGCGTTTGCCGCGCCGTGGCGGCCCAGGAGAACTGCGCGGCGCGTTTCCGGCTCTTGCTCCGGTGCGCCTCGGCCAGCCCCGGCGAATCGACCAATGCGCGCATCAGCGCGGCGAGTTCCCGGGGCGAATCCGCCCGCAGCGCGGCATCTCCGGCGACTTCCACCAGCGCCGGATCGCTCGATGTGATCACCACGGCCCCGCATTGCATCGCTTCGAGCACCGGCAACCCGAACCCTTCATAGTGAGACGGATAAACCAGTGCGATCGCGCCCGCGTAAAGCCCGGCGAGATCCGCGTCGCTCACTTCACCGATCAGCCGCAGCCCGGGCTCGTCCTCGAACACCGGCCCGTCCGCGCGCCTGCGCCCGGCCAGCACCAGATCCACCCCGCACGCGGCGCGAATGCCGCGCCAAGCCTCCACCAACAATGGAAGGTTTTTCCGCGGCTCGAGAGTACCCACAAAAAGGAAATAAGGCTGGTCCGCCGGCATGGCCGCCGTTGCCGGGGACGGCGCGGGCATGGGCCCGAGCGGGACCGCGACGACGCGCTCCGGCGCCAGTCCGAAGTGTTCGATCGCCTCCCTGCGAATAGCCTCGGTGGGCGTCACGCACATCGTCGCGATTCCTAGACGCAGCAGCCACGGCGCACGACGGCGCACCCGTTCCGCGTCTTCGTGCCAGCCCGGGTTCCTCCAAGGGGAAAGATCATGCAGGGTTAGAACGGAAGGCCGCGCATTGAGGTAGGGCACCTCGAAGTTGGTTCCGTGGAAGACTTGCGCATGCACGCGCCGCATGGCGAGCGAAGCGCCCAAAAGCCACCACTTGCGTTCCACCCGGGTGTGCGGCAGCGTTCCCGCACGCAAGTTCCCGAGATGCGGCGCCGGGGCCGTAAAAGCCTGGTCGCTGAGAAGCGTAAACACATCTTCGGGATATTCGCGAGCGAGCGCGCCGGCGAGTTCTTCGGTGTACCGGCGCAGTCCTCCGCTCGACAGGCTGAGGGGCGTCGCGTCCAGCGCAACGCGCATCGGCCCGCTAATCCGCCTGCCCGAGAATCACGTCGAAGTCTTCCGCGACCTGCGCTTCCATCTGCTTGTTGTGCGTTCGGGCGACCAGATTCGCCGCCCGCAGCAGCGAATCGAAAGTCCCGGCGTCCGTCCACCAGCCCTCCAGAAACGAGAAGGCCATCGACCCCTCCCGAATATAGGCGTTATTCACGTCGGTGATCTCCAGTTCGCCCCGTTTCGAGGGCACCAGCGCCCGAATTTTTTCAAAGACGGTTCCGTCGAACATGTAAATTCCGGTCACGGCGTACTGCGACTTGGGCCGCCGCGGCTTCTCTTCAATGTTCAGGATGCGATTCCCCGACAACTCAGCGACCCCGAACCGTTCGGCGTCCTCGACGTGTTTCAGCAGAATGCGCGCCCCGAAATCCTGTGCGCGGAACGCGTCCGCCGCGGCCCGGATGTCGCGCTCGATGATGTTATCTCCCAGAACCACGCAAATCTTCTGGCCGTCGGCGAAATGCTCGGCCAGGCCCAGCGCGTCCGCGATGCCTCCCTCGCCTTCCTGGTAGGTGTAGTCGATGTGTTTCAGCCCGAACTGCTTCCCGTTCGCCAGCAGCCGCAGGAAGTCTCCGGAATTCTTTCCGCCGGTCACCACCATGATGTCTTCAATCCCGGCATCCACCAGCGTCTGGATCGGGTAGTAGACCATCGGCTTGTCGTAAATAGGCAGCAGATGCTTATTGGTGATTTTGGTGAGCGGAAACAGGCGGCTTCCGGTACCGCCGGCGAGAACGATACCTTTCATAGAAAACTCAATGGAGTCAAAGTGTTAGCATATCGCAAGCCAATGAACCCCAGAAGGTGGGAGGATGTCGCGGAAGAACGGTTGAACGCCCAGGCGACGCGGCGCATGCTGAACACGCGCAACCTGACGGTCGCCAAGATCGTGCTGAAGAAGGGCGCGGTGGTTCCGCTGCATCATCACCTCAGCGAACAGATCACCATGCTCGAAAGCGGGAAGCTCCTCTTTCGCATGGACGGGCAGGAAATCCTGGTGGAACCCGGTCAAATGCTCGAAATCGCGCCCGATCTTCCGCACGAGGTGCTGGCTCTCGAAGATTCCGTCGCCACCGATCTGTTCTCGCCGCGGCGGCAGGACTGGATCGACGGCGACGATACCTACTTACGGAAGGCGCCGCCGGAGACTACGGCTTCGTGATCTTGATGGAGCCGTTGGAAGTATCCAGATCCAGCAGCGGGCCGCCGCCGTTCACGGCGCCTTCCAGGTGATTCTTGGAGGCGTCGCCCTGCTTGGCGACGTCGAAATCGGTCGTGATGCTGCCGTTCGAGGTGTTCGCCCTGATCCGCGCCGGACTGCTCGCCGGCATGGAGATCTCGATGCTGCTGTTCGACGTCGTCGCATGAATGTCGCTGGCGGGCGGCTTATCGAAGGCAATGGTGATATCGCCGTTGGAGGATGTCGCCTCTACCGGTCCCACCATATGATCGGCGTGAATGTGCCCGTTGTTGGTGTTCAGGACCGCGTTCCCGGTCAGTTCCGAAATCTCAATGGCGCCGTTGCTGGTTTCCGCGTCCACCTTGCCCTGAATTTGCGTGAGGTTAATCGCTCCATTCGAAGTGTGCGCGCTCACCGGCCCATTCACCTGTTCCACGCGCAAGCCGCCGTTCGAACTCGTGATGCGGTCCAGAGTGATGTCCCGGGGAACGCGGACCACGAACTTCGCGCCCATGTTGCCGCGGTGCTCTGACGGCCGCACCGCGCGCACCGTCACATTGCCCGGGGTCGCGTTGGTCTCAATGCGGATGGAATCCCGCAGCGCTGGCGAGTTGGCGTACTTGACGCCGCTGATATCGACCTTGTTCTGGTCCCAGGACCGGACCTCGACCGAGCCGTTAAACGTCTCCAGATCGAGCCGTCCGCCCGGCTTGAAGTCGTAACTGTAATGGAATGGCGCCTCCACCCGCGACCCGCCGCCGAAATCCACGTCCATGTCATCGCACCCAAAGCTGACCCCGGCCAGCGCCAGCACCGGGATGAAAAAGAGAACCTGTCGATTCATATCTGCTCCGTAATTGTAGTTCTACGTGCAATGCTCAAAAAGGTTCGGAAAAATGCAGGTTCGGAAAAATCAGCGGCACCTTGGAATGCGACAATAAGAGCCTTCCCGGATGTCCAAATCAGCTCCCGCTCCCGGCCTACTCGTGTGTCTGGCTCTTCTCAACGCCTGCGGAAGCGGCTCCCGACCGGCCGAACCGGGCGTCGCGCAGCTTCCCCTCGCGCACGTTGACCCCGCCACCGCCGGCGTGATCCGCGGCGCAATCCGCTTTCAGGGCCGGCCGCCCGAGATGGCGACGGTCGACTTCTCTTCCAATCCGCAGTGCGAGCGCGAGCATCCAAAACCCGTGAAGGCCGAGACGGTTGTCATCAATTCGAACGGCACTTTGCGCGATACGCTGGTCTGGATCAAAAGCGGTCTGCCCGCCGCGCGCTGGGCGGCGCCGGCTCAAGCTGTCAAACTGGATCAATCCGGTTGCGTTTACAAGCCGCACGTACTCGCCCTGATGGTGGATCAGCAACTCGACATCGCCAACAGCGATCCGGTGAATCACGACGTTCACGTGGAGGCCAGCGCCAATCCCGCTTCAAATGATTCCGAACCGCCGCGCGCGGAGACTCTGCAGCGCCGCTTCGCCGTTCAGGAGATCTGGTTTCCCATCACTTGCAGCGTGCATCCGTGGATGCGCAGCTACATCTCCGTGGTCGCTCACCCGTTTTTCGCCGTGACGGGGACAGACGGATCTTACGAGCTTCGCGGCGTTCCCCCCGGCAGCTATGTCGTCGAGACGATCCAGGAAAAGTACGGCCGCCAGCAGCAGCATGTCACCGTGACGGCCCGGCAAACAGCTATCGCGGATTTCACCTATGCCGAGTGAATCCGCTCGGCGCCCCCTGCATGCGTTCAGCCTCGCGGTCTGCGGAGCCACGCTATGCCAGCTTGTAGTCGGGGCGCTCGTGACCAGCCGCGAAGCCGGGCTCTCCATACCCGATTGGCCTCTGGCTTACGGAAGGCTCATTCCCCGGCTGGACGGCGGAATCGCCTACGAGTTCGCGCATCGCATCTTAGCGGTTCTGGTCACGGCGCTGACCGGAATCCTCGCTGTGTGGATCTGGCGAGCGGAGGATCGTCACTGGATGCGCCCGCTTGGCTTCTTCGCCCTGGGCCTTCTGTTCCTGCAGATTCTGCTGGGCGGACTGGCCGTTCTGACTCTGCTTCCGCCCATCGTCAGCACGCTCCACGCCTGCATCGCGGAGCTGTTCTTCTGCCTTACCGTTCTGATTGCGACCTTCACCGCCAGGCTTGGCGCGCCTTCCGCCCGCGGTTCGTTCCCTCTCGCGATCGCCGTCCCCGTGCTCGTGGCAATTCAGGTCGCGCTCGGCGCATTGGCGCGTCATAAAGCGATCGGGTATATCTGGCACATCGCGGACGCGGCTTTCGTGACCGGCGTGATCCTTTGGGCGACAGTGCGGGTGCTGCTCCGCCACCCCGCTCACCGCACTATGCGACGATCGGCATTGGCACTTCTCTCGCTGGCATTCCTGCAGGTCTTTCTGGGGATCGCTGCTTATATGAGCCGGCTCGCCACGGTCGACGCTATCCAACCCGAGCCCGTGATGGTCGGCTTCACCGTGCTGCATGTGGCCGTCGGCGCTTTGGTGATGGCGGCGAGCGTGGTGTTCGCGGTCGAAGTCAGATGAAGGAATACATCGCGCTCACGAAACCCCGCATTACCTGGCTCATTCTGATGAGCACCGGGGTGGGTTATTTCTTCGGACTGGAGCACCGGTGGAACGGCTGGATGGAACTGATCACCCTGCTCAACACCATCCTGGGAACCGCGCTGATCGCCTCGGGCACAGCAGCTCTGAACCAGTGGTATGAACGCGAGTCCGACCAAAAAATGAGGCGCACCGAGAAGCGGCCCTTGCCGACCGGCGCGCTCAGCCCGGCATCCGCTCTCTGGTTCGGAATCGCGCTGGCCGCCGCCGGATTTGCCGACCTGGCCTTGTTCGTCAACGTTCTCAGCGGGCTGCTGGGCCTGTTCACGCTGGCCAGCTACCTCTTCATCTATACGCCGCTCAAGCAGCGCACATCGCTTTCGACGGTGGTCGGAGCGCTGCCCGGCGCCATGCCGCCCATGATCGGCTACGCCGCCGCCAGCGGTCATCTGAATGCCGACGCCTGGGCGCTGTTCGCCATCCTGTTTCTCTGGCAATTTCCCCATTTTCTGGCTATCGCCTGGATGTATCGCGAAGACTACGCGCGAGCGGGAATCCTCATGCTTCCCGTGGTTGAGCCGGATGGCGAATCCACCTCGCGCCAGATCGTCATCTACGCCTCCACGCTGATTCCGGTCAGCCTGTTTCCCACCATTCTCGGCATGACCGGGCGTATCTACCTCTTCGGGGCTCTCCTGCTCGGCGGCTGGTTCCTTTATTCCGGGGTGCGTGTCGCCTTCGACCGCACCATTCTGCGCGCCCGCACCGTGCTGCTGGTTTCGGTCATCTATCTGCCGCTCATGTATGGGCTCATGATTCTGGATCACACGCGGCTGTGACTGGCCGCCTGGGCGTGCTGCCCGCCATTCTTCTGCTCTCGGCCTGCGCCCGGCGCGAACCGCTCCCGGATCTCGGCGCGGTTCCCGATTTCACCCTCACCGACCAGACGGGCGCCCTGTTCCACGGCTCGTCGCTGCGCGGCCACGTCTGGATCGCCGATTTCGTCTACACGAATTGCCCCGGTCCGTGCCCGCTGATGTCGCAGCGCATGAACCGCATCCAGACTCGCACCGCATCCGGTTCTTCGGTCCGGCTCGTATCGTTTTCAGTTGATCCGGCGCGCGACACCCCGCCCGTCCTCACCCGCTACGCGCAGCGTTTCGCCGCCTCTCCGGCGCGGTGGACTTTTCTCACGGGAAATCCGGCAACGCTCGAAATGCTCGACCGCGAAGCTTTCAAACTGGGCGATCTGAACGCGGCCATGAATCACAGCACGCGCTTCGTTCTGGTGGACGCCCGCGGCCGCATTCGCGGCTACTACACCATGAGCGACGCGGACATGGTGGACCACATCGTCCGCGACGCAATGCAACTTGACAAGGAGAACTCTTGATTCCCATCCGGGCGCTTCCCGCCATCAACGCCACGCTCAACGGACTCGCCACCATCCTTCTGCTGTGGGGCTTCTCGCTCATCCGCAAGCGCCGCATCAACGCTCACAAACGCGTGATGCTCTCCGCGTTCGTGGTCTCCATCGCGTTCCTGACCTGCTATCTCATTTATCACGCGCACGTCGGTTCGGTGAAGTACCCGAATCCGGGCCTGATCCGCTATGTTTACTACACCATCCTGCTGACGCACGTGCTTCTCGCCTTCACCGTCCCGGTGCTCGCCATCATCACCCTGAGCCGCGCGCTCAGCGGCAAGTTCGATAAGCACCGCAAGATCGCCCGGTGGACCTTCCCCATTTGGCTCTATGTCAGCGTGACGGGCGTGGTGGTCTACCTGATGCTCTACCAGTTCGCCCACCCGGTGATCCCGAGCAAGTTCACTACTTCTTCGCGCGAGTTGATTTCGCCGGCTCCGGCGGGGGATCGTCCTTTGGCGGCTCAGGCGCGGCGGGAACGTTCAGCTTTTCCAGCACCTCGTTGAACAACGCCGCCTTGCGCGGATCCACCTTCGGCGGAGGCGCCTGCTCATGCCGGTAATCGTGATCGGAATAGCAGGTTCGGCAGCGCACCTTGGCCGCTTCGGCCCCTAGCATGGACACCACCGCATGGTTCGTGATCCGCTTGCACTTCACGCAGTAGTCGTCGATGATGTCGCCCAGCCGCGTTTCCATTTAATTGGCCTCGCTCCCTGCCTGTGCCGCTGGCGGAGGATCCGGCACAAACCACTTAGCCGGTTCGAAACCGACGTATTTGCAGATGCGCAGCTCGCCGGTTTCGGTTTCTAACAGATCGCCCAGCTGCAAAGCCCGCTCACTGCCTCGCAGATTGGACCAAGCCTCGTACTCATGCAGCGCCTCCACCTCGCCCGACGGCTCATAGTCCTTGGGCTTAACGATCGCCTGAGCGGAAACGTGCGCAGCCCAGCGGAAGTTTTCGCGAGTCTGCTCCTTCATGCGGTGAATGCGGAATTGCGGCATTGGCCTTTCTATTGTAAACAGGCGCGGCCTATTGTAAACAGGCGCCGCGACGGATGGGCTTTCACCCCGGCGACGATGAATTACAATCGTCAAGTTGCATTCATGTCAAAATCACTCATTCGACTTATGCGCGCCCGCTTCCCGCGTTCGCTCCTTCTTGTTCTCCTCGCATGCCTTGCGCCGCTGTGCGCCTCGGCTCAGCAGGATTATGTCGGGAGATTCGATTTCTTCAGCGGGTTTTCCTATTTTGAGAGCCCGGCAATCAACCTTGCCGAACGCGGATATCATTTGCAAGCCGGGTACAACGTGAAAAGCTGGTACGCGATGGGGTTCGACTACTCCAACGTAAACGGCACATTGGATCTTCTCCCGAGCTACCTGCCGAACGCTCTCCAGCTGGAACTCAATCCGCTCCTGTCTCTGCAAGGGCCCGATTACCATCCGGCCGTTCCCACCCACACCTTCACACAGACGTTTGCGCTTGGACCGACGCTCGTCATCCGGCACTTTCACCATTTCGCGATCCTCCTTCATCCCTCGCTCGGGGCCGTCCGTGAACTGGCCACGCCGCATCCGAATGACGCCCTCACTACGATCGCTGTTCCGCTGCTCATCCCCGGCCCGAACAAACTGGACTGGCAAGGCTTCTACGGCGTGGGCGGCGCGATCGACGTCGGCGTTACGCGGCATATCGGCATCCGCATGTCGACGGACGTGGTTTGGGATCACCTTTTCAGCGATCTCCTCGCCAACGGACGCTGGACCATTCGTGCCTCGATCGGCCCGTCTTTCCATTTCGGCCGCAACATTGCTAAATAGCTGGGCCAAATAGCGGTCTGCCCAGAAAACCGGCCCTTCAGCGGTGACCGAGAGCCGACCATGGAACAATGAAAATGTGTCCGGGCTAAATACGATTTCGCTAGGCGCGGCCGCCGCGTCCATTTACGATATGCTGTCTGCCCATCCGATGCCGCTGGTCCGGGGCGCCCGCGTACCGGCGGCGCTCGATCTGATCGAGAAACAAACGCCTGACGCTCTGTTCCCGAATTCTTTTTCACCGGCGCTGGCCGCGGCTGGACTCTGGCTCGCCGCGGGAAATTGGAATCGCGCCCATGAGATTTCGCAGGATGTCGCAACGCCAGACGGCGCATACTGGCACGCCATTGTGCACCGTCAGGAGCCGGATGCGGGGAACGCCAAATACTGGTTTCGCCAGGTTGGAGAGCACCCTGTTTTCGCCATGCTTTCCGAATTCACCGGGGACCGTGGGATCCGGCCCGCTTCGTCGACGTTTGCGTGGGAGCCACCGGCACGCCCAGCGAGACCGCCGTCCGCGAGGTGCAGCACTTCGAATGGCGGTCGCTTCTGAGCTATTGCGCGCGGAGCAAACACAGTTGAATACCGCGCGGGCCGCCATTCTCGAAACGTTCCGACAGCCGCTCACCTTTCGCGAATTTCCGCTCCCCGGCGAGCTTGAGCCCGGCGCCGCCCGCGCGCGAGTCACCCTGGCGGGAATCTGCGGCACGGACATCCACTTGTGGCGCGGCGAACTGTCCATCCCGCTGCCGGTCATCCTTGGGCATGAAACCGCCGGCATCCTCGAGCAGACCGGCCCCGGCCTGGAGCGCGATTGGCGCGGCCATCCGCTGGCCGTCGGAGATCGCATCACCTGGGCCAGCTCGATCTCCTGCGGGGAATGCTTCTACTGCCGAATGAAAGCGCAACCCACCCGGTGCATTTCCCGCAAAGCCTATGGAATCAGCTACAGCGCGGACGAAGCGCCGTACTTGCGCGGCGGGTACTCGGAGCAAATTTTACTCCGTCCGGGGACGGCTATTTTCCGCCTTCCCGACGAGGTCTCAGAAGAAGCTCTGGTGGGGGCCGGATGCGCGCTCACGACGGCGATCCACGGCCTCGAACGAGCCCCGATCGCCTGGCGGGACATCGTGGTCGTTCAGGGGACCGGTCCGGTCGGTCTGGCCGCTATCGCCGTGTGCCGCGACGCCGGCGCTTCCCGCATCATCGCCTTGGGCGGACCGCCGCACCGCCTCGCGCTCGCCCGCAACTTCGGGGCCGATCTGGTCATCGACATCGATGAGGTGAGTTCCATTGAAGAACGCCGCACGCTTGTTCTCGCGGAAACCGGAGGCTACGGCGCCGACGCCGTCATCGAATGCGTCGGCCGTCCCGAAGCCGTCAACGAAGGGCTCGAACTCTGCCGGGACGGCGCTCAGTTCCTGGTGCTCGGCCAGTATGGCAATACCGGAAACATCTCCTTCAATCCCCACACGGTCACGCGCAAGCAGCTCCGCATGATCGGATCCTGGGGATTTGAGCCGCGCCATGTGAGCCGGGCGCTCGACATGCTCGCCGGCGGTTGGAAAGCGAAGTTCGAAAGCGCCATCACCCACAGTTTCCGCCTGGAGCAAGCGAATGAAGCGTTGGAGAATGTGCGTGAAATGCGGGGTGGAAAGACGGTGATTCGTCCTTGAAGCGGCTTTGGTTATGGATCGTCGCGGGTATTGTGGCGCTGGTGCTCCTGGCGCTGCTGCGCAAACATGAGCCTCCCCAGGTTCCGGTAACCCGCGTGAAGCGCCAGACTCTGGTGAGCAACCTGCCCACCAATGGAAAGATTGAGCCGCTGGAATGGCGGGCCGTGCGCGCGGAGGCCTCGGGTCTGATCAGCGCCGTCCCCGTAAAAGAGGGTCAGAATGTGCCCGCGGGCGCGGTGATCGCGCGCATCTCGCAGCCTGGCGCGATGGAGGATCTGGCCGGCGCCGAAGCTCGCGCTTCGCAATCCCGGAGCGAGCTCGATACGCTTCGCCATGGCGGTAAATCCGAGCAGCTCGCCGATATCGACGCCAACATCGCCAAGTCCACCTTCGACCGCGACGTGGCGCAGCACGACTACGAATTGCTGCAGCGCCTGGTCCAGAAACAGGCCGCCACCAACAGCGAGGTGCTTTTGGCCAAGCAGCGAATGGACGCCGCAACTCTTTCAATTCGAAATCTGACGCAGCGCCGCCAGTCTCTGGTGAGCGCGAGCGACATCGCGGCCGGACGCGCCCGTTTGGCCGCCGCGCAAGCCGATCAGGAATCGGCCGCCGCGAAGCTCGCGATCGGCATCGTGCGGTCGCCCATGGCCGGCACGGTCTACAGCCTGCCCGCCCGCGCCGGAAATTACGTCGACGCCGGAGGCCTCATCGCCAACGTGGGCAATCTCGACCAACTCCGCGTCCGCGTCTTCGTCGATGAGCCCGATCTCGGGCGCATACGCGTCGGCATGCCCGTCCACATTAACTGGGAAGGTCTGCCCGGTCGCGTCTGGGACGGTTCCGTCGAGCGCCTTCCCACCGAGATCGTCCCGCTCGGCTCCCGCCAGGTCGGCGAGGTTTGGGTCACCATCCCCAATTCCCAGCGCGACCTCGTTCCCGGCACCACTGTGAACGCGGAAGTGCGCACCGCGGTCGCCCCCAACGCCCTCGTGATCCCCAAAGCCGCGTTGCGCAGAGACCGGGGTCCGGTTGGCGTCTACGTCGTCCGCGGGGGCCGGCTGGCGTGGCAGCCCATTAAGACGGGAACCTCCGACGTCAGCAGCGCCTCCATCGTGCAAGGCCTCAAAGAAGGCGAACTCGTTCTTCTCCCCACCGACATCGCCGTAAAAGAAGGCGACAGAATTCGTCCTCTAATTCAATAATGTTGCGCCCACGCTCCTCGTGGTCGGATAATCGGATCAACCCCCGGACGCAATGAGTTACTACGAGGAATTAGGGCTTGCGCCGAGCGCTTCAGCCGAGGAAATCAAAGAAGCGTACCGTGCGCTGATGCGGCTGCTTCACCCGGACTACCACTCGGAGCCGCAGCTGCGCCGCGTCGCCGAACCGCAGGTCAAGAAGCTCAACAAGATTTATAGCGTGCTGTCTGATCCGGAGCGCCGCAAGCTTTACGATCGCCAGCAGGCCGAGGGCGTCGAGCGGTCGACGCCCATCATCATTCACGCGCCGCCCGCACCGTTGCGCCCGTCTGTGGTCAACCGCAATTCCGTCGCCTGGGTCATCGCCGTGGCGTGTTTCGCCTTCCTGTTGATCTGGATGGCGTCGCGTCCCACGCCCGCCGTTCCTTCGTACACGCATGACTCGGGCGCCAGCATCGTGGAAAATCCCGGGAAGCCCGTCCCCGCTGGCGAGCCGCCCCCCGCTGGCGAGCCGCTCCCCATTCCTCCCGGCCAGCAGGCGGTGCAGCTTCAGGCCTTGGCCAACACCGCTAAACAATCCAGCAGCGACGCCGAGAGTTTGCGGATGCATCTGGCGCAGGCCTTGGAGGAACGCGACGCGGCGCTTGCCGACGTCGCCCGTTTGCAAACCCGCCTGGAGGCTCGCCTGGCCGCGGAAAAAGCCGCCGAGCATTCCGCTTCCAACTCGCAGACCGCCCGCGCGTCTCGACAGAAAGAAAAAGAAGTCGCCGAATCCAGGCCTGAGCCCAAGCAGGAATTTAAAGCGCCGCCTGAACAGCCCGTGGCAGTCGCGAAATCGACTCCGCCTCCATCTCCCGCTCCGGCGCCCGCGCCTCCCGTCGTCGTGCGCAATCCTATCGCCGGCAGCTGGGTGTACCAGAAGCCCGCGGTTCCTCCCAAGAACAAAGATCTCTATCCGCCGGAATTCATCGAGACGGTCATCACCGAAGAGAACGGCCAGGTGCACGGCACCTACCGCGCCCGCTACCACGTTCCCAACCGCCCGGTGTCCCCGGACGTGAGTTTCCAGTTTGCGGGACGGGTGAGCGGGGATTCGGGCATTCTTCCCTGGAGCGGCACGGGCGGAGCGCGCGGCGAAGTCACATTGAAGCTGACCGCCGACCACGCCCTGCGGGTGGATTGGACCGCCTCTCAACTGGGAACGCTCGGCTTCTACCGCGGCACGGCCGTGCTGGTGAAAAAGGCTGACTGACTTCGTTCCCGTTACATATACATTCCGCCGTTGACGCTAAGCACCTGGCCGGTGATGTACCCGGCCTCTTCACCGCACAGAAATTTTACGGCCGCGGCGACGTCCCCGGGCGACCCGAGACGCCGGAGCGGAATCGCCTGCAAAATTTTATCCTTCAATTCGCTTGAAAGCACAGCCGTCATATCCGTTTCGATAAACCCCGGAGCGACCGCGTTTACGGTGATATTCCGCGGCGCCATCTCCTGGGCGAGCGATTTGGTCAGTCCGATCAAGCCCGCTTTCGAGGCTACGTAGTTCGCCTGCCCCGGGTTGCCCGACAGCCCCACCACGGACGTAATATTCACAATCCGGCCCCAACGCCCCTTCATCATCGAAGGGAGCGCCTGCTGAGCCGCCAGAAATGACCCATAGAGGTTTGTGTTGATCACCGCGTCCCAATCGTCTTTTTTCATGCGCACCGCCAACCCGTCGCGCGTAATCGCCGCGTTGTTGACCAGGATGTCGATCGCGCCGAATTCTTTCGCCCGGTGGAAGGCTGTCTGCACGGACTCCGCGTTCCCCAGGTCCATTTCCACCACGAACGCCTCAGCCCCCAGCGCCCGCACCTGCCCGGCGACCAATTGCAACTGTTCCTGATTGCGCGCCGCCAGAACCACCCGCGCGCCTGCCCCGGCCAGCGCCAGCGCGCAAGCCTGTCCGATTCCCCGGCTCGCGCCGGTCACAAAAGCAGTTCGATTGGCCATTGAGAGACCATCATAATAGACCCGCATGGCGTACACGGACCTTCGCGACTTCCTGAAAGCGCTCGAAAAACACAAGCAACTGCGCCGCATCTCGCAGCCGATCGACCCGGTTCTTGAAATCACGGAGTTCGCCGATCGCGCGGTGAAGAGCAACGGACCCGCGCTGTTGTTTGAGAATCCCGTAGGGAGTTCCGTCCCCGTTCTGATCAACGCCTTCGCCAGCGATGACCGTATGCGCATCGCTCTCGAAGTCGATTCGCTCGATGAGATCGCCGCGCGCATTGTCGAGTTCCTCGAAATGAAGGCGCCCGAAAGCATGCTGGGCAAATTGAAAATGCTTCCGAAGCTGGCTGAGGTCGGCGGATTCTTTCCGAAAAACGTGACGAAAGCGCCGTGCCAGGAGATCGTCAAAACGGAGGGCTTCTCGCTCTCCGATTACCCCATCCTCCAATGCTGGCCGGGCGACGGGGGCCGGTTCATTACGCTGCCCCTGGTCTTCTCGCGCAATCCGCGAACCGGAAAACGGAACTGCGGCATGTACCGCATGCACGTTTTCGACGAGCGCACCACGGGGATGCACTGGCAAACCCACAAGCAGGGCGCGGATCACTATCGCACGCTGCAAGGGCAAGGCGCCGGCACGAAGATGCCCGTCGCCGTCGCGCTGGGCGGCGATCCAGCCACGATTTTCTCATCCATCCTCCCGCTTCCGCCCGAGATCGACGAGATGATGATCGCCGGCTTCCTGCGCTCGAGTCCTGTCGAGATGGTCAAATGCCGCACCATCGATCTCGAAGTTCCCGCGCAGGCCGAGATCATTCTGGAAGGATATGTGAGCCTCGGCGAACTCCGCACCGAAGGCCCGTTTGGCGACCATACCGGGTTCTACTCGCTGGAGGACGAGTACCCCGTGTTCCACCTCACCGCTATTACGCAGCGCAAAGACCCGATTTATCCCGCCACCATCGTGGGGCCGCCGCCCATGGAGGATTTCTGGATGGGCAAAGCCATCGAGCGCATCTTCCTGCCCCTCATGCGCCTGCAACTTCCCGAGGTGCGCGATATCTGCATGCCTGCCGAAGGCGTTTTCCATAACCTCATCTTGGTCTCCATACGCAAGGCGTACCCTGGTCATGCGCGCAAAGTGATGAGCGCCATCTGGGGTCTGGGCCAGGCGATGTTCAGCAAGTGCATCGTTGTGGTGGACGAGGAGGTAAACGTCCAGAACGTCTCGGAAGTCGCCTGGAAAGCGCTGAACAATATCGACCCCGAGCGCGATATCCAGTTCACGCTGGGCCCGGTCGATTCGCTTGACCACGCGAGCCGCCTGCTCAATTACGGCTCTAAGATGGGCGTTGACGCCACCCGCAAATGGCCGGGAGAAGGCTTCACGCGGCGGTGGCCCGACGTCATCCGCATGTCCGATGCGGTCAGGCAGCGGGTGGACGTCCTCTGGCGCTCCGCCGGCATGGATCGGCGTTGATTTGTTAGACTGAAAATCGCTCTGGTGTCGTGGTGGGTGTAGCTCAGGTGGTAGAGCACCGGATTGTGGTTCCGGTGGTCGAGGGTTCGAACCCCTCCACCCACCCCATGTTCAAGACGCGGTCTGAACCTCGAGTATTTTCAGTCGTATTTTCAGCGCGGTCCGTCGCACAAACGCACTCGCCGCACCTCGCAATTAGTGCCCCTTAACCGAGTACCCGGTACTACTCTCCGAATTCAGTGAGATGTAATACGCTTTCCCAAAAGCGCCAACTTCCCGCTCGTAATTTCGATTGATTTTAGTCCCGCTTAAACCTAAACTCACGATGACAATGCGCTTTGCCACGGGAGTTCGCTTAATGAGCATCAGAAGGTTTTTGTATTTCGCTGTACCCGCAATCTGTCTTTTGGCGATTGCTGGCAAGCCCGCCAGCGCCAATCTGCTTCCTTATTTCGTCTCCACCTCCGCGGGGAATTCCGGCGCAACCGTTTTCAACTATGCTGTCTCGCTTAGCGATGACGAACGCATGGACGGAGCGGGTACCGGTTACACCGCTTTCTTTACGATTTATGATTTTCTTGGGTATGTTCCCGGATCGGCTTTCGCGCCCGTCAATTGGACCGTGTCCGTGCAAGATGTCGGAATCACTCCTGTCGGCGTGACTGTTCCAGACGATCCGACGCTCGAAAATCTGACATTCACCTATATCGGAGCGCAGACGGTCATCGGAACCGGCCAGACTTTCACCGGCTTTGGCGCCGCCAGCACCTATCCATATGTCGGGGTCGGCGGATTTTTCTCCCAGCAATCCACAAAGAACGCGAATGACGCGGGAGGACGAGATTACGGCGGCGGACCGGAAGAGGTTCCCGTGGCCGTGCCGGAACCGGCCTCGATGCTCATGCTCGGAGCCGGCCTGATGGCGCTTGGCTGGAAAGGCCGCAAGCTGCTCGCCTAACCCCGGGCGTATTGATCCAAGTTCCTTTGTGAGCGGAGAGCGAAACAGCGCTGTCCGCTCACTTTTTTTTTGCTCTAGACTGCCGCAATGTTCCGCAGCGCCTCGACCACGGCGACTTGTACGTCGAAATTGCCGGCCCGCAGATCGTGCCCTGCCTTGTCCACGATCGAAAGGCTCGAAACTCCTCCTAATTCCGCCATCGCGGACCGCACCTCCTCCGGCTTGCCGAAAGGATCCCTGGTCCCATGCACGAACAGCGTGGGCATCCGCAGGGAGGGGAAGTGAGCAACGCGCATCTCCGTTTTCCCGGGCGGACGCAGCGGATAGGACAGCAGCACCAGGCCATCCGCGCAGCCGCCATCTTCCGCGGCCAGCAGACTTGCCTGACGGCCCCCGTACGAGTGACCGCTCAGAAACACACGATGGATCGCCTGGGACCGCAGAAAATCCGCCGCTTCCCGTATGTTCGCCTGATCCTTATTCGCGGATCCAAACGGGGGCGAACCCGTCGGCCTCTTCTGTCGATAGGGCAAATCGAATCGCAAAACCACAAAGCCCGCCTCGGAAAAAGCTTCCGCCACGCGGGTCAACAGAGGCGAGCCCGCGTGTCCGCTGGCGCCATGAGTTAACGCGACGCCGCTGCCGTTGGCGCGCTCGGGGTGATGCAGAAACCCTCGGACTTCACCTTTCTGAACCGGTTCCACCACGGCGCTCATAAGCGGGCGGCGAACTCCCGCGCGATCACATCCGCCTTTTGCCGGGGCGATCCGATCACGCCCGCGAACCAGACGCCCTTGGAAAATACATACACCGGACGACCCGCGTCCATGCCGAAAAAGCCGCCCATGTGAGCCAGGTACTGCGGATCCGTCAGCGCTTTTTGCCAGTCCACCAGGAGAAAAGCCCCTGTCTGCGCATCTGGCATCTTCACCAGAAATTGCTGGTACTCCGACCCGCCGCTTTGATAAGTCGCCAAATTTCCTCCGGGCATGAACTCTTTTCCGAGAAGATGATCGGGGATCACCTCCATTTTCAACAACCCGGCGCGCGGGAAGTGCGCGGACTCGTCCGGCGGCGGGGCGGGGCTCGCTTTGGGGACCTCTTGCTTTGCTTCGGAAGCCGGCCGGGAGCATCCGCCCGCCAACATCAACAAAGCCATTGCAGCGGACGCGACAGGAGGGCGCATGCCGATCAGACTATCACCGCGCGCGCCGCGGATGCCGCCGCGATTCCCAGAACCACCAGCACCGGCGACACCCGCGTCTTCACCAGCAGGATAAACCCCAGAACGGCCAGCGCCGCGTCTAGATAGTTCGCCACCGCGCCGGAGACCCCCGCGTGGACGAGCGCCGACGCCAGCAGTCCCACGACAGACGCGTTCACTCCGGCCATCATCGAACCCGCGCGCTCGACGCGCCGCAATCGCCGCCAAAAAGGAGTAATCGCTAAAGCCAGCAAGAGCCCCGGCAGAAAAAGAGCGATCACCGAGAGCGCCGCTCCCCACGCGCCGGAGGGCGGAATGCGCGAAACAAACCCAAGAAAGGCGGAGAACGTGAAGAGCGGACCCGGCAGCGCCTGCGCGGCCCCATACCCGGCCAGAAAATCGCTCTGATTGATCCAGCCGGGCCTTACCACCGCCTGCTCAAGAAGCGGCAGCACCACGTGGCCGCCGCCGAAAACCAGCGCGCCTGTCCGGTAGAACGCGTAGAGGAGTTGGCCGCCTCGATCGGCCCCCAGGCGAGCCCAAAATCCCAGCGTGGCGAAAATTCCCACGAACAAAGCGAGAGCGATCACCGCGACCGACCGCGAGACCCGCAACAGATCGTTTTCCGAGGCCGGCATCTCCGGCTCCGGAAGAACCAGCCACCCGATCGCTCCGCCGGCGACGATCGCCCCGATCTGCGACCACGATCCGCCGCTCGCCGTGACCACCGCCGCGGCGGCCGCGGCAATCAGAGCCCGGATAAGATCGGGGCAAAGCCGGCGAAACATGCTCAGCACAGCGTTCGCCACCACGGCCACGGCCGCTACCGCAAGCCCATGCATCGCCCCTCGCGACCCGGCGCCATGCGCCCGCGTCACCCCCGCCGCAAAGATGATCATCAGGATGGCGGAAGGCAGCGTAAAGCCGAGCCACGCCCAAACTCCGCCGGCCAGCCCGCCGCGTACGATCCCGATATAGAATCCGGTCTGGCTGCTCGACGGTCCCGGCAGCAACTGCGTCAGCCCGATCAGTTCGGCCAGCGCGATCTCGCTGATCCATTGGCGCCGGACCACGAACTCCTCGCGGAAATAACCCACGTGCGCCGCTGGGCCGCCGAAACACACGCAGCCCAGCTTCAGAAACACGCGGAAAATGCTCAGCCCTGAACGCGCTGCGCTTTGTGTTTCCAGAACTGCTCCCGCAGATCCCGCTTCATAATCTTCCCGGTCCCCGTTTTCGGTAAAGGCTCCGCCAGGAAATACCAGGCGCGCGGCATTTTAAATCGGGCCAGACGCCCGGTGAGATAGCTGGTCAGAATCTCTTCCGTGAGCGCTTCCCCGGGCTTGGCCACCACGAAAGCGACCGGCACTTCGCCCCACTTCTCGTCCGGCGCCGCGACCACGGCGCATTCCATCACGGCCTCATGAGCCGCAATCGCGCGCTCGACCTCGATGGACGAGATGTTCTCGCCTCCGCTGATGATGATGTCCTTGCGCCGGTCCACGATATGGACGAAGCTCTCCGCGTCCCACACGGCCATGTCTCCGGTGCGGAGCCACGCCCCCGACATCACCGCGCGCGTCGCCTCCTCTTCCAGGTAATAACCGTCCATCACGTTGTCCCCGCGGATGACGATCTCGCCCATCGTGCTCAGGTCCCGAGGCACGTCCCGCATCTCCGCGTCCACCACGCGAATCTCGGTTCCAATCAGCGCCCATCCCGTGGTGGACTGATGGTACAGCCGGTCCGCTTCGTCGCGGTACACCACCGTGCTCTTGCGCCGCGGATCGCTCGCCACCGGCGATGTCTCGGTCAATCCATACCCGGCTGTCACCTCGCAGCCGAATGCTTTCTCCGCCCGGTCGATCAATTCCGGGGAGGACGCCGCCCCGCCCAGGTGAATCTCCCGCAAGCTCGAGAGATCGAATTTGCCGCGCTCGGGCGATAGCAGCAGCGCCCCCGCCATAATGGGCACCAGCAGCATGCAGGTCGCGCGCTCTTCCTCAATCAGCCGGAAGACCGTCGCGGGATCAAAACGACGCATCATCACCTGCTTACGCCCGGTCATGGTGCAGATCTGCGGCTGTCCCCATCCGTTGGCGTGAAACAGCGGAATCGTGTGGAGGTCTACGCCGGTATCCGACATCGGCCGGCTCGCCGCCAGATTTAACCCATGGAGATACAGGGTGCGATGCGAGAGGATTACGCCTTTCGGGGCGCCCGTGCTTCCGCTGGTGTAGAAAAGCTCTGCGGGCGCGGTCTCGTCGATCTGGAGCAGATCCGGGCGGCCTGTCCGCCCGCGCGCCAGCAGATCTTCATACGCAAAATCCGCCACTGGATGCGGCCCGTCCAATCCCACGTACCGCGTGATCGCCGGGCAGAAGTTTCGGAACTGTTCCGCCAAGGGGGCAAATTCGGGTTCGAACAACAGCATGCGCGCGCCGGAATGATTCAGGATCTGCACCAGCTCAGACGGCGTCAGCCGCACGTTCAGCGGCATCACGATAGCCCCCGCCTGCACGACTCCGAAATAACCCTCCAGCAACTGGTGCGTATTGAAGCTCAGGTACGCGATGCGGTCCCCGGACCGCACTCCTTCGCTGGCTAGGCCGGAGGCCAGGCGCTCACACCTTTCCGCGAATTGGCGATACGTGAAGCGCTGGGCGCCGCAGATGACGCCTTCTTTCGGGCCGTATAAATCGGCTGCCCGGTACAGGCAGCGCAGAGGAGTCAGAGGAATATGCATGGGCTGAAGTCCGCTTCAACACGATAGCCCTGCATTTTATCAGCGCGGCCTTCGTCGTATCAGCGATGCGCTGGCCGCCCCTATCGGCGGTGATTTTCCTGCGCGGCGGACGACGTCTGGCGAATCGCCTCCGCCAGGGTCAGCATCTTCGCCGCTTCCTCTCCGCGGTTCGCTTTCTGCAGCATCGCCGCATAATCCTGGAGAGTGGTCCTCACCGGCTCACTCTGTAAGCCCAGCGCCGCTTCCCGGATGTTCAGCGCCATCCGGAAAGAGCGCCCCGCTTCGGGATACTTGCCTTCCGCAGTCAAGGCTTGACCCAGGTTGTCGAGGGTCTCCGCCAGATCCGGGCTGTCGATCCCCGACGTTTCCTCAGTCATCGTCGCCGCCCGCCGCAGATATTTCTCCGCTTCGGCATAATTCCCCAGCCGGCGATAGCACTCGCCCAGATTGTTTAAGACGCGGGCGGTTTTGGCGCCATCCGCGCCAAACCAACGATGAAAGGTCGGCAGCGATTTTTCATAAGCATCAATCGCCGCATCATATTTCTTGGCCTCATACAACGAACCGGCGAGATTGTATTCGACGTTCGCCACATCCAGGCTATCCGTTCCATAACTCTTCTGAAGGATCATCAACGCCCGGCGATAACAGGTCTCGGCCTCCGGCAATTTCCCGGCTTTCACATATACCAGCCCCAGCGTGTTCAAAGCCGTCCCCAGCCTTGGATCGTTCGGCCCGAGTTTTTCGGTCTCCGCGACCGCCCGCAACAGCCACATCTCCGCGTCCGCGTAGTCACCCGCCGTCGCCGAACGGATCCCAGCGGTTAGATCGTCCTTCCACGCCTGTGCGAAAAGCGCTTGCGATAAAAGCAAAAAAGCGAAGAAGAATCGCCGCATATTAAATCGAGATTAGCAGCATTTCCGCGTCGCGCGGCTTTTGAAACAGCGCCGCCGCAGGGCCAAAATGAAAAGTGCCGCTCGTCAGTTAACGAGCGGCACGAATAAAAATCCAAGATGGAAAAGCGTTCTTATCTGTCAAACACCGCTTTGCGGGAAAGGACTCGCTCCGCCTGAAAAATCGCCGGCAAGTAAGGCGCGCTCTAGGAACAACCGCTGGTTCCGCCGCAATTCTCGCACTTGTAACAACTCCCGTTGCGCGTCATCATTCCGCCGCACTCCGCGCAGAGCGGAGCGTCGGCCACCGCCGCGGGGAAGGGAAGTCGTTCCTGCGCGCTGGGCTCGGTCGCCCGGAGCACGGACGATTCACCCGCCTCATTCGCCCGGTATTCATTGCCCAGGAACTTCGCGCCCAACCACCGGAAAATATAATCCGGAATCGATTTGGCGTACGGAATCTGCGGATTCCCCGTCCAGCCGCTCGGTTCGAAGCGCACATGCCCGAACTTGTCGACCAGGAACTTCAGCGGCACTCCATATTGCAGGTTGTAGCTGACCGCCGTCGCGAAACTATCCATCAGACCGGAGATGGTGGAACCCTCTTTCGCCATGGTGACGAAGATCTCGCCCGGCGTTCCGTCATCATACATTCCGACCGTGATATAGCCTTCGTGGCCGCCGATGGAGAACTTGTGCGTGATCGAATTCCTTTCGTCGGACAGCTTCCGCCGCACCGGCCGGTACACGATTCTTTCCACCGGCGCGACCGCCGTCTCCACCCGGGCCTCGGGCTTCTTCTCATCCTTCTTGCCCGAGCTGAGCGGCTGCACTTTCTTCGAGTTGTCGCGGTAGATCGCAACGGCCTTCAGCCCCATCCGCCAGCTTTCGATGTAGGCGTCCATGACGTTCTCCACCGTGCATTCTTCCGGCATGTTGATGGTCTTCGAGATGGCTCCCGAAACAAACGGCTGCACCGCGCCCAGCATCTTCAAATGCCCCATATAGTGGATGGATCTGGTCCCGTTCGCGGGACGGAAGGAGCAATCGAAAACCGCCAGGTGCTCCGCTTTCAGGTTGGGCGCGCCTTCAATCGTTCCGGTCGAATCGATGTGCTGCACGATCTGTTCGACCTGCTCCGGCGAATAACCCAGCTTGATCAAAGCTTGGGGAACGGTGTTGTTCACGATCTTGATCACGCCGCCGCCCACCAGCTTCTTGTACTTCACCAGCGCCAGATCCGGTTCGATCCCCGTCGTGTCGCAGTCCATCATGAAGCCGATCGTGCCGGTCGGCGCGATCACCGTCACCTGCGCGTTGCGGAACCCGTTGATCCTGCCCAGCTCCAAGGCCCCGTTCCAGCTATCCTTCGCGCCCTCATAAAGATCGAGCGGGATATTGCGGCTGTTGATTCCGGTCACCGACTCCCGATGCATCCTGATCACGTCGAGGAACGGCTCGGCGTTCTTCTCGTAGCCGGGGAACGTGCCCACCGAACCCGCAATGCGCGCGCTGGTGAGATAGGCCTGCCCGGACATCACCGCCGAAATGGCGCCGGCGTAATCGCGTCCGCGATCGCTGTCGTACGGAATGCCGAAGCTCATCAAAAGCGCGCCCAGATTGGCGAAGCCCAGCCCCAGCGGGCGGTAATCATGCGAGTTCTTCGCAATCTTCTCCGTCGGATAGCTGGCGTTGTCCACGATGATTTCCTGGGCGACGATCAGCGTATCCACCGCGTGCCGGAAACCTTTCACGTCGAAGTGGCCGCCGGCGTCCACGAACTTCATGAGGTTCAGCGAAGACAGATTGCACGCCGAATCGTCCAGAAACATGTACTCCGAGCAGGGGTTCGAAGCATTGATGCGCGCCGTGTTCTTGCACGTGTGCCAGCGGTTGATCGTGGAATCGAATTGCATCCCGGGATCGCCGCACTGGTGCGTGGCTTCGGAGAGCGCGCCCATCAGCTCACGCGCCTTGTAGCGTTTCACCTTTTCGCCGTTCCGGACCGACTTCGTCCACCACTCGCCATCCTCCACCACGGCCTGCATGAACTCGTCCGAGGCCCGGACCGAGTTGTTGGCATTCTGAAAGAACACCGAGCTATACGCGTCGCCATCAAGCGAGGAATCATAACCCGCTTCAATCAGCGTGTGGGCCTTTTTCTCTTCCTTCGCCTTGCACCAGATAAAGCCCTCAATGTCGGGGTGTTCCGTGTTCAGAATCACCATCTTCGCGGCGCGGCGCGTCTTGCCGCCGCTCTTGATCACTCCCGCGAACGCGTCGAAGCCCTTCATGAACGAAAGCGGCCCGGAAGCCCGTCCACCGCCGGAAAGAATGCCGTTCTCTTCCCGCAGCGACGAAAGATTTGAGCCCGTCCCCGAGCCCCACTTGAACAGCATGCCTTCGGTCTTCGCCAAGTCCAGAATCGACTCGAGCGAGTCTTTGACTGAAACGATAAAGCACGCCGAACACTGCGGACGCGCTTCGGTGGTCAGCGCTTTGATCCGGTCCGTGGCCGCGTCATGAAACCAGCCATAGCCGCGCGATTCCTTCACCCCGACGTTGAACCACACGGGCGAATTGAACGCCGCCTTCTGATTCAACATCAGGTGCGCCAGTTCATCGCGAAACGCTTCGCCGTCTTCCTTGGTGGCGAAATAGCCGCCCGCCAGTCCCCAATCGGCCATGTTGTCCACCACGCGGTGCACCAGATCGGCCAGGCTGCGCTCCCGCTCGGGCGATCCGAGCTTCCCGTGGAAGTACTTGCTGGCCACGATGTTGGTCGCCGTCTGGGACCACCCGGTCGGCATCTCGACATCGCGCTGTTCGAAAATGACCGCGCCTTTGTCGTTGCCGATCGTGGCATTGCGCGTTTCCCATAGAACGGCGTCATAGGGATTGCCGCGGGCATCCTGCCGGCTTGTAAAATGCCGGGAAAACTCGATCCCGGCGCGGCTTTTCTGGGGTGGCGGTTGGGTCTGCAACTCTTCCACTATAGCCGCTCGTCCTGCCTGATTCTGTTCCATCGTGGGGCGCTCCTTAAGTTGCGCAATTGCAATATTGACCCAAGATGTAGTGTGCGGTCAAGAAAAATCTCTATAAGAAGTGTACGCGGGGCATCTTCTTCACGCTTTCTCAGGGATACGACCGCTGCGTTCCGGCGCGCTTCCGCCCGCTTTCCGTGACCTGAAGCGCAGGGCCTCCGGTTTAAACACTGCGATGTGAGCGACTTAGCGCGGGAACGGCTCAGTACGGGCAGCTAACTTGACGGCGGCGCCTCGACCATGATCGTCGCCGGCACGCTGCTGCGTCCGTCGATGAACACAACGACCGGAACTTGCGTTCCCGCCGAAACCGTCGAGGGAAGGACGAAGTTCACGTCGTAAACCGCGCTGGCGCCTACCTGGGTGACCGACGCAGCGGGAATGTTGACGCCGCCCACGTTGACCTGCACGCGCGTTGGATCGATCGTAGAACCAGGATTCGGGAATCCAGCCACAAACGCATCAATCGCATTCCCGGGTTGCGCGCCGCGGCTGTTGTCGAGCGGTTGGTTGGGTCCAAGCTGCAGACTGACGATCACCGGCTCCGGAAGATCGATGTTGATCGCCACCGGATAGCTGTTGACGGCGCCATTGTTGACCACCAGCGTCGCCATCCCCGGCGGAAGTCCCGTGGGGATCTGAAAATTGATCAGCCCCGCCGAAGCGTAAAGGATGTTTACGGGCTGTCCGTTGATGGCGACTATGGGCGTGGCGTTTGGCGGCGATTGCAAATTCACCCCGTATAGGCTCACGATGGCGCCGGCAAACGATCCGGTCTGCTCCGGAACCCCGTTGATCAGGATCGGAAACGCCGCCGGAAGTCCACTCTGTGAAGCGACGAGTTGAAAGGCCAGCGGAGCGACGCCAAGCTGGAAGTCCGTCAACTCGGTCACCTGCGTGGTGGCCTGCGCCGCCCCGGAGGCAACGCCCACATCCACCACCGCCTGCGTCGGGCTCAGCACAAACACCTGCCGCACGACCGCATCGTGCGTCCCAAACCCAAATGCCGTTCGGCCCTGCACGAAATTCGTATTCGTTCCGGTCACCGTCACCATCGCTTCGGAATACGCCGGAAGGATCGCGGGCGAAACGCTCAGCCCCGGCGCAGCCGCCGTGGGATAGGAATACGTGACCGGCGCCGGCGCCGGGACGAACGTCGAGTTCTGCCCATCGCTGTTAAAGGCCGTCATCGTCGCCGTCTGCCCCGAAGCGCCGCCCGGCGGGGTCAGGGTAATCAGCCCATTCGTCTGATCCCGGCTCACCACGGCGCCCGGAAGCGAATCGAAATAAACCTGCGTATCCGGCGCAAACCCCTGGCCCGCCACCGTCGCCGTCCCATCCGCATTCGCCGTGATCGACGCGATTACCGGCGGCTGCGCCGTCGTCACATGAAACGCCGAAGGCAGCAGATAGAGATAGTCCGGAGTCGAGAACAGCAGATCCTGCGGACCCGCCGCGCCGAACGTCGAGAACGTCAGATACACCGCCAGGAAAGTGTTCCCGTTCCCGTCCGAATAGGGCGTCATGCTAGAAAATTGAGCCGTGCCCCCGAGCGGCTGAACGCTTAATCCGCTGGTCGTGCTTCCGTTGGCGGCAATGCCGACCCCGTCGGCGACCACCGTGCCCGGGTTTGCATTGATATTCACGTACGCCGGATGCACCGCGTTCTCCGCCGAGCCATTTCCCGAGAAGTAGCTGTACATCGCCACGTCGTAAATGGGCACGTCCATCCGTGGATTCACGGCGAAGTTGAAGCCGCTGCTCGTATTCCCGGCCGTCACCGTAACCTGCTGCGCGCCGGCCGTATTCAACACGCCCGGATACAAAACCGCGCCGAAGGGCTGCGTCGGATTCACGGCATTCCCGTTGCTGTCAGTGGGCGACTCGATATCGGCCGTAGGCGGCAACGGATGCACATAAAGGAAATACTGCCCGGGGGGCACGCCGTTCATCTGGAAGGTTCCGTCCGGAAGCGTTAACGCGCTCACCGCCGGAGCCGTGGCGCTGAAGGCCACCACCGAAGCCATGTGCGCCGCCGAACCGTCGCTCGCGTATGTCACCTGCCCGCTGATCGATCCGAACTGCGACGTAAATGCCGCCGCGGGATAAAGATCCGAGATCCCCGCGCGATCGTCCGCGTCCAAAGGATTGCTCAGCGATGTTCCCCGCGTCGTAATCGTCGACATCGTGCTGGACGTGAAAGTATGCTGCAGCCCCAGCGCGTGCCCCATCTCGTGCACCGACACCAGGAAGAACAATTCACTCGAACTGGGGCCCGGGATCAACGTCAGGTTCTGACTCATGTGCATTGTGGAGTTCAGAATCGGCAGGTATTGATCACCCGCGAAAGGGGCCTGCGCCTGGCATCCCGTAGGCCCGTTGGCCGTCACGTCCTCGCAAGCCGTCGGTCCGCTATAGGCCAGCACGCCGGGGGGAAGATCTTCGAAAACTACATTGCCGCCCGGACTGTTATCGCTCGTCCCCACCGTGTAAAGGCCGCCGAACGCCACCCGCAAGGCCGACGTTCCCACGCCGTTCCAAACCTGCGTCGCCTGCCGGATCTGATTCAACACCGAGGGAAAACTGTCTCCGCCCGCATAGCTCGTCGGACCGGCGTCAGACACGAAAAACGTCACCGCGCCGCCGGAAACCTGCTGAAGGTTGTACTTTTCCGGGATCACCGCGCCATTCGGCCCGTAATGCAGAAAATGCGTATACGCGCCCAGCGGAGCGACAAGCGCGAACGCGCTCAACCATCCAGCCAGCCGCGGCGCTCTAGCTGCCTTTCTCACCGTGCTCGGCTCCCGCCCGCAACCAGCGCCGATATGCGCGCCTGCAAATCCGGCACGCGCATCCGCACCGCGCGGTCCGCCACTGGCTTGCCGTCCCCGCGGAACATCATTTCACCGCTGGCGTGCCGCGAAGCCACCATTTGTCCGTCTTCGCCCGCGCCGACCTGGAGAATTCCCTGGTTCATCCCCACCGGTTGATTCGGTCCCTTCGCGCCCTGCCATAGGAACAGCATGTATTGCTGGCCGGTCTGCAGCACCGGGAGTCCCGGAAAGCTCTGGCGCAGGCCCTTCAACGACCCGCCTGGAATCGCGACATCGGTCGTCGGGTTGTTCGGCCCCTTCAAGCGCTCGGAAACCTGCACCGCGTAATGCGTGAAAATCGTGTTCCCGCTCATCGCCACGTACGATCCGGTCACCGTTCCCTGCACAATTTCCGTGCTCGCCGCCGTCATCTGCTCCAGGCTCATTTGCTGGAGCACGGCCGCGAGTCCAGGAAGGGCGAACAGCGCGGCGGCGAACGCCGTTCCCGCGGCTCCTGAAAAAGCTCTAGTAGAATTCCGCATACAACTCGATGACAAAAGACGAAGCATGAATTTTACCAGTTTTCCGTGCTGAATCCAGTAGGCTTACGCCGCCGCGGGGTGATCCGGATGAGGCTGGCCGACACGCCGGTGTGACAAACCCGGCCACTACCGACGCCTTTTGTCCCTCACCACCAGAATGGGCACGTCGAGCTGGTGCCGCACCGGGTCGATCGTATTTCCGAAAATCAGGTCTTTCAGGCCGCCATGCCCATGAGCTCCCATGACGAGCAGATCCGGACGAATTTCGCGCGCGTACCGCACGATCTCCCGACGCGGATCGGGCGAATGCCGTATTTCCGTCTCCACCCGGAGACTCTCGTGGCGGAGCGACGCCACCAATCCGTCTAGATACTCCCTGCCGGCTTCCACCTCCGCCGTAGAGGACAGCGACCCGTATACCTGACTCGTCGCGCCCTCTTCTACGTGGAGCAGGAAGAGCTCCGCCCCATGGCCTCGCGCCAGCGCCGATGCGTGCGCCAGCGCTTCCTGGTCGAGCGGGGAGTGATCCAGGGTGACCAGGATGCGCGTGTATTGCGGCACCAGAAGTTCTTCGACGCGCGCCTGCTGCATTCCCATGGGATTCCGCTGGTTGCGCCGCCACTGCTCGACGGCCGGGGCGAACGTGATGTGGCCCAGCAAACCCACAAGTCCCGCCGAAATCATCGTCGCCACCGCCCAGAATAGGGTCGCCAACCGCCCGGTGTATCCGGCTAGTTCCGTCAGCATCTGCGTAACCAGCCAGACATTCAGGCCGACGATCAGCGCCGCGCAAACCCAGGAGAGATAGCGCAGCCAAGGCTTATTGGCGAACGCTCCCATACGGCCAGGATCGTTCGTGAAATGGATCAGCGGAACAATGGCGAAAGCCAGCTGCGCGCTCAGCACAACCTGGCTGATCAGGATCAGCGAATAGGTTCCCCTGCCGCCCCATAACCAAACCACCACAGCCGCCGGAATCACCGCCAGCGAGCGCGTGACCAGCCGCCGCAACCACGGCCGCACCCGGATATTCAGAAATCCTTCCATCACGATCTGCCCGGCCAGCGTGCCCGTGATCGTCGAAGATTGTCCTGAAGCCAGCAACGCGACTCCGAACAGAATGCTCGCCGCCGTCGCCCCGAGCAGCGGGCTCAGCAGTTCGTAAGCCTGCCGGATCTCCGTCACTTGTTTCCCTACTTTGAAGAACACCGCCGCGGCCAGCACCAGAATCGCCGCATTCACCAGCATGGCGGCATTTAGCGCAATGGCGGAATCCACCAGGTTGAACCGGCATGCCTGCCGCAGTTCCGCCTCGGATTTTCCGATCCGCCGCGTCTGCACCAGCGACGAATGAAGGAACAGATTGTGCGGCATCACCGTCGCCCCCAGAATTCCCACCGCCAGAAACAGCGTCTTCGGTCCAATGCGCGGAATCAGCCCTCCCAGCAGAGGCGCCATCTCCGGCCGCGCCCAGATGATCTCGATCAGGAAGCAAGCGGCGATCAGCGCGATCAACGACACAATGATCGACTCGATCATACGCATGCCAAACCGCTGCAGCCAAAGCAGCAGCAGCGTGTCAAAGGCGGTGAGAAGCACTCCCACCAGCAATGGAATGTGAAAAAGGAGTTGGAGCGCGATCGCCGCGCCCAGCACTTCGGCCAGATCGCAGGCTACGATCGCGATCTCGCACAGCACCCAGAGCACAAAGGAAACCGGCCGCGAGTAACTCTCCCGGCAAGCCTGCGCCAAGTCCCGGCCGGTCACGATTCCCAGCCGTGCGCTCAGCGTCTGGAGCAGAATGGCCAGCAGATTCGAAACCACCAGCACCCAGAGAAGCCGGTATCCGAAACCCGCTCCGGCGCCCAGATCGGTCGCCCAGTTTCCAGGATCCATGTAGCCCACGCTGACCAGGTAAGCCGGGCCGGAGAACGCAAACGCGCGCCGCCACAAGCCGCGGTGCGCGATCTTGACGGTCGCGTTCAAACCGCCCAGCGGTTCTTCCGTGCTGGTGATGCGCTCAGAAAACAAAAAAGCTCCCGGGGTTAGGTTCGGGCCATTCCCCTAAAAAGTTTAGCGGACCGAAAGAGGCAATTTCGGTCCGCTGAATCAGCACGAGAAGAAATTAGTAGAAAACGAGATGGGAAAGGCGATCAGGAGGCGGGCGGCGCGACCGGCTCCGCCGGCGCCAGCTTCACCATGCTCGCGGCCATCTTGCCCGTGCGGTCCATGCCGAGCTCGAAAGCCACTCGCGTCCCGGGCGTCAGATCCGAAGCCTGCGCTTCCACCACGCGGGAGATATGGAAAAAGACATCGCGTCCGCCGCTCTCGGGCCGCAGGAATCCAAAGCCCTTCTCTTCGAAATAGGTGATGATGGCCCCGATCTGCTCAGCCCGTTCCTCGGAAGCGTCCCCGCCTCCGCTCGCGGCCTGCTGCGGGCGCGAGGTCTTATCGCCCACGCCCTGCTTGATAAGGGCTAGATCTTCGTCAGTGAGTTCGGCAGTCGGTCGCGCTGCCTCGGTCGGCATCTTAAGGTCCGGATTCTTCTTCCGGGATTCCTCAAACATTCGTTTTTGTCGAGCGTTCAAAAAAATTCCTTTTGGACCTCTACTGCGCCGCTACGGCCGGAGTAGCCTTCGGCTTCCGCGCCCGCGTCGCCCGCTTTTCCACCGGAGGCGTCCGGTCGCTCTTCTTCAGAGATCCCAGAGCCATCTGCGTCACGAATTTCTTCGTGCCATGGTCATCGAACTTGATCTCGATCCTATCGTCCGTATGGGACTCCACTGTCCCGAACCCGAACTTCGAATGCTCCACTTGGGCGCCCTTCGCGTAATTCGCCATATTATTTTTTATTTGCTCCTGGTTTGATCGCAAGCCATCCAAACAACGCCAAACGCGAAAACGCTCGCGGCGTGCGGGAGAGATGCAATGAGGACCGAATACCATCAGTATAGCACTGAAATCAATGGCTTGAGAAAGACGGCAGTGTCCTGAAGGTGCGTTGAAGGGAATTCGAGGATTCTCCCGGTGCGCGTTTATTGATCCTCTCTTGGCGCGACCAAATTTTTCAGCTCCATCCGGTTCATCTGGAGCACCGTAAACATCTGGGCTAATCCGGGCGTGAGAATCTGCCCTTGCGCGACCACGGCCAAAACAGGAGACGGCTCAATGCGCTCCAGGAGTTCGGCCAATCGCGCACGGGCAGCGAAGCGTAGCGCGTCATTGTCTGCTGCCAAGCCGCGCAATCGCTCTTGCAGGCAATCCGCTTCACCTAGCAATGAGAGCAGCGATTCGGCTTCGGCGTCCGGTTCCATCTGGGATCAGGGTACCGCGTGGGAGCAGCTCAGTGTAGCGAGATGATGCAGTGCCTGATTGTGCGAATCTGACTTCATGGCTCAACGGTCCGGCGGAATCGTCAGTGGAATGTTGTGGATGTTTCTGCTCTCGCTCGCCCTGTTCTGGCTGCCCGTCATCGGCCCGCTCGCCGCGGGTTTTGTGGGGGGACGCAAATCCGGCACCTTGGGCAACGCCATCGTCGCCGTCTTCCTTCCAGCCGTGATTTTTGGCGTCGCGTTCTTCTTCCTCGCCACCCTGTTCACCGGTATTCCGCTGTTTGGACTCGTCGCCGGCGCCGGCGGCGTCGCGCTCGCCATGCTCCACGTCGGACCGCTTCTGCTCGGAGCTATTCTCGGGGCTGTCCTTTGACGACTCCCGCCATTCCCACGAACTCCTGCGTGACCGCGACTGTCCCCGCGCCATCGGTCGCGATCCCCACGCCGGTCGCTGTAAACGCGGGCGACAACAGGTTTTTCCGATGGCCCGGGCTATACATCCAAGCCACCACCGCGATCGCTACCAGATCCGTATAGTCCTTCTCCCGGAACACGTTCTCGCCGCAGTTCATCCATGCAATGGCCGCCCGATCCAGCCGCGCGCGCAAATCTCCCAATTGCGGATCCTGGTGTCCGAAAAACCGCGCCTCCAGCATGCGCCGGCTATGGGCGCGCGCCGCATCGGCTAGCGCCGTGCGCCACACCAGCGGCTCGGCATCCGCGCAAACGCGCTGGAAATTAATCGCCGCGAACACCCGCTGCTCCATGCTCGCGATCGACTCCTCGCCGCCGAGCAGCGGCACCCCCGCCAGTCCCCACAAAAACGCCCGCCGGCTTGCCATAACTCCTCGCGGCAATAACCCCTGGCGATAGACGCGCCTCTCGTTATCCGAGTTCCTCCGTCAGCGCCAGCGCTCCCCACAGCACGGAGTCATCCCCCAACGCCGCCGCCCGCACGTCCACGCGCGCCTGCGACCACGGCGGCATCTGCCGCGCCAGTTCCTCCCGCAAGGGTCCGAATAGCCGTTCTCCCGCCTTGCTGATTCCCCCGCCGATCACGATCCGCGCCGGATTCAGCAGCATGATCGCAGCCTTCAATCCGCGCGCCAGAGGTATCACGTAGCCCGCCACGAATCCCGCATCTTCCATGAGTTCCCGCGCGCTTCTTCCGTGATCCCGCCGCAGCCATAGTCCGCAACACATCCGCTCCAGGCATCCGTTCGAACCGCACAAACACGCCGGTCCGTCCGGCGCCACGTTCAAATGCCCGATCTCACCGGCCCACGAATCCGGCCCGCGCAGCAGGCGGCCATCCCAAACGATTCCCCCTCCGATGCCCGTTGAAAGCGTCATGTAGAACAGCGGCGAAGCTCCGCGCCCCGCGCCATACCGGAATTCACCCAACCCGCCGACGTTGGCGTCATTATCCATAATCGCGGGCGCTTCCGCGCGCTGCGCCAGCCACGCCGTCAGCTCGACGTCCTTCCATCCGCCCACATGGGTCGAAAGGGCCACCCGCTGTTCGGCGAAATGGACCGGACCCCCAAATCCGATCCCGCACCGCTCAAACCGGAAGTCCCGGCGCCACGCGGCCACTACTTCCTCGATCCGCGCCATGATCCACGGGCCGCCCAAATCGGAATTCGTTTCGCGCTGCTCCCGCCGCACCATGCGGCCGTCTTCAAACACCGCCAGGGAGAACTTCGTCCCGCCGATGTCGACCGCCAGCACGCTCACGAAAAACGCGCCTCCAGCACCTCGGCTGGGGTAGCCGTCCCGGTCCCGGGCTTCCCGATGGTCACCCGCGCCACCAGATTCCCGAACTCCGCCGCCCGCGTCGCCGAGCCCGTCAGAAACAGCGCCGCCGCCGCGCCCGCCGCGAAGCTGTCCCCGGCGCCGCAGATATCGACCGGTTCCTCCACCCGCCGCGCCGTCACGCGCGACTCGCCGCCGCTCTCCACCACCCGAACTCCATCGCCGCCTTCGGTCACAAATAAAACCGGAGCGCGCGTCTTGTCCCGCAGGGCGGGGAAGTCCACCTTTCCCCATACCGCATGCGACGCCGCTTCCGCCTCCGCGCGGTTGCACTTCAACAGCACCCGCGAGAACAGGTGCGCCCGGCGCCGCGAATCCGCGAGAAACACCTTTTCCCGGTACACCGTCGCCATCTCCGCCAAAAGCTTCCGCACCGGAGCGGTCACCACCCCCGCCGCGTCGGTCTCCGCCTGGTCCGAAACCAGAATCAGGTCGTGATCATCCACCGCCTGCACCAGCCGGTCCAGCACGGCCCGCTCGGCGGCCGGTGCCGGCTCAAACAGGAAATCTACGCGCGGCAGATCCTCCCGCCCGCTCACACGGTTGAGAAATTTCGTATAGGTGAACGTCTGATGGCCCGGCGCCTCCACCAGAAGTTCATCCCGGATTCCGCGGGCGGCGAGCGCATTCCGCAGCTCGAACCCGTGTCCGTCATCGCCGATCACGCCCAGCACGCATACCCGGCCGAGACCTAGCGAGGCAAGATTGTTCGCGATCGTTCCCCCCGCGCCCGGAGTTCGCTCCGCCGAAGTCACCGCAATACGCGGTATGCCTGTCTCGGCCGAGTCCAGGGCCAGCGCCGGATCGTACCGGCACCACCGATCCAGACAGATGTCCCCGACCACTAACGCCCGCAGGCGCGGCAGCTCCCGCAGTATCGACTCATCCGTCATGCGGAGTTTTCCCCGGCGAGCAGCGCCCGCCGCAGAGCCGGAAGCGTGGCCCGGTGCGCGCCGCAAAAATAGAAGCTCGCGCCCCCGTCGGCCACCGTCCGCACCAGCATCGTTTTGTGCGGCCGAAAATAATAGCCCGGGTCCGTCTTGGGCAGCTCCCGCCGGAAGTCGCCTGCAATGGGCGTCAGATCAAATACCGCCGTCGTGAAATGCCGAATCTCGCGACTCTCCGCAAACGCCACATTCCGCGCCATCGCCAGAGCTTTCAGATAAACCTCCGGCGCCATGACGGCGGACCCGAAACTCAGCACCACGCCGCCTTCCAGCCGCTCCACCGTCGCCGCCAGAATCAGGAAGTCCGTATAGGAGGATTCGCCCAACGCCGCCCCATCGCAATTCGGATGCTCATGGAGAATGTCATACCCGATTCCCACATGCACCGTCACCGGCACGCCCGCCTTCCATGCGGCCGCCAGCACGCTCCACTCGCGGAATGGAAACGTGCCGCCCGCCAGGGTTTCCCCGGCGAACTCGCCCAAACCCTTGCCTTCGCGCGCCGCCGCCCGAATCCAGTCGTTCAACTCGCCCGTCTCGCGCCATAGCCCAAACTCGCCCGTCTGGATATAACGCGCCACGCTCTCGGTTGTCGCCCCGATCCGCGCCAGCTCGTAATCGTGAATGACTCCCGCGCCGTTCATCGCCACATGATCGATGAATCCGCGCTCCATTAGATCGATCAGATGCCGCGACACGCCCGCCCGCAGAAGATGCGCGCCCATGAAAAGGATGCGCGCCCGGCCGGACTGCTTCGCCGCCCGCAGCCGCTCCGCCACCGCGGACAGATCAGCATGGTCGAATTCCGGAGTCTTCGCCCCTAACTCCAGCCAGGCGGAAATCTCCAGATCGTTTACGCGATCTCCGAGAGACCGCACGCGCAAGCGAGACCGGTCAAACGCGGGATATCTGGTGCTCACGCGAGAACAGCGTCTCCAGCAACTCGTCCAGGTCGAGATAGTTCGGGATGATGAAGTCGGCGCCGGATTTCACCAGCCGCTCGCGCTTCCACGCATCCACCCGGAGGCATTCCGGCTCGTCGGTCGCCACGCCCACCGCGACGCCGCCTACCTCTTTCACGTTCTCTATCTCCACATACCCGTCCCCGAACCCCAGGAACTCATCGCCCCGGAATTCAGACCGTGCGATCAACCCTTGAATGAGGATGCGCTTCGAGAAGCTCTTGTAATCGTCCAGCGCCCCGAATACGCCCCCATCGAAATATTCCGTGACGCCGAGCAGGTTCGCCTCTTCCCGCATGTAGATCTGGTCGGTCCCGCTCGCCAGGTACATCTTCAGCCCGCGCTCGCGCAGCGTCTCGAGCAGCGACTTAGCTCCCGGCACCATCCATGTCTCCGGCGCCACATGGCCTGAGCGCAACTCCTCCAGACGCCCCGCGATTTTCTGGTTCAAGAGGCGCAGGTATAAGCTCTTGTACTCGATCGGATCGGGCGGCGCGCCGCCGCGCCTGGCGACGTGCTCCGCCAGCTCGATCATCTGGTACATCGTCTGCTTCCCGGTGAGCCGGCCCACGAACTCCCGAATGATTTCCGTGAGCTCGGCCTCCGACTCCCCGCTCCGGCACTCCGCCAGGATCTCCACCATCATCGGCACCATGACGTCCATCCACCCTGAACGAATGGTCGAAATGGTGCCGTCAAAATCAAAAAGCGCGACCCTGGCGCGCGCCGCGGTTGCGCCGGGGCGAAGCTTTTCCATCACCATCACATTCTTCCATAAGAGCGAAAATCTGCGATGATCGGGAAAGTATGGCTCGTGGATGGGAGAGCAAATCCGTCGAGTCGCAGCAGGATGCCGCTGCCGCCCGAGCCGCCGAGCGTGCGCCTCTGACAGACGCCGAGCAAGCGCTCGCCGCGCTCCAGCACACCCGCAAGCGCCTGCTCGCTGAAATGGCAGCCAGCGGCAATCCCCGTTTCCGCGATTTGAAGGCCCGGGCGCTGGCCCACGTCGACGCCAAAATCGCCGCTCTTCTTGAATCGCGGGGGTGAAGAATGCTCATCAGGGATGCGGTCGAAGCGGATTTCGAGGAGATCACCGCCATTTACAACGACGTGGTCGCGACATCTACCGCTATTTACAACGAGCGTCAAGTAACGCTCGCAGATAGAATCGCGTGGTGGAAGTCGCGGCAGGAGCAAGGCTATCCGGTCCTGGTGGCGGAGAACGGCGGATCCATCGCCGGATTCGGCACATTTGGCGATTTCCGGCCGTGGCCCGGGTATCGATTCACGGTGGAAGGCACCATCCACATCCACTCCTCGACCCGCGGCCAAGGCGTGGGAACGGAGCTTCTGAAATCGCTGATCACGCGCGCGGACGGCATGGGAAAGCACACGATGATTGCCGGGGTGGATTCGGAAAACACCGCGTCCCTGCGATTCCTGGAGCGCTTCGGGTTCCAGCGAATGGGTCAGCTCCGCGAAGTGGGCTATAAGTTCGGCCGGTTTCTCGATCTCGTCTTTCTTCAATACTGGATTACGCCGCCAGGCGCGGAAGAGCACCGGTCGTCCTAGCAGCCGCCAGAGCGACATCGAACGCAAGTCGAAAAATAACAATCGTTTCAGTCATTTACGAACAAAACTTGTCACTCTCCCGGCGAGTGTGCTAATAATAAACCTCGGAGCCCAAACATTCTGAACTCCGGCCCCAACACACAAAACACGCAGGAAAGTTGAGAACAACTCTATGAAGATTCGTCCGCTCTATGACCGCCTTGTGGTCAAGCGCATTGAAGAGACTGAACGTATGCAGGGTGGTTTGTATATTCCGGATTCCGCGAAAGAAAAGCCGCAGGAAGGCGAAGTCGTCGCCGCCGGCAAGGGCAAGCGCCTCGAAGACGGAAAAGTGGTTTCGCTCGACGTGCAGGTCGGCGACCGCATTCTGTTCGGCAAGTATTCGGGCTCGGACATCAAGATCGACGGCGATGAATTCCTCATCATGCGCGAGGACGAAGTCCTCGGCATTCTCGATAACCAACCCGTAGCGGCCAAGAAGGCCAGCTAAGCAGTCCAGAAGAACGGAAGTCAGGAGATATATCCATGGCGAAGCAAATTGTATATGCAGAGAATTCCCGGCAGGCGATCCTGCGGGGCGTGAATCAACTGGCCGATGCGGTCAAGGTGACCCTCGGGCCCAAGGGACGCAATGTCGTCCTCGAGAAAAAGTTCGGCGGCCCGAACATCACCAAAGACGGTGTGACGGTGGCCAAAGAGATCGAGCTGAAGGATCCGCTCGAGAACATGGGCGCGCAGATGGTGCGTGAAGTCGCGTCGAAGACCAGCGATGTCGCGGGCGACGGCACGACGACGGCGACCATTCTGGCGCAGGCGATCTTCCGCGAGGGCGTGAAGGCCGTTGCGGCCGGCGCGAACCCGATGGCGCTGAAGCGCGGCATCGATAAGGCCGTGGAAGTGGCCGTCGGCGAAATCAAGCTGCTCAAGAAAGATATCGCCGGCGATATGATCGCGCAGGTCGGAACCATTTCCGCCAACAGTGATCACCTGATCGGCGAAATCATCGCCGACGCGATGAAGAAGGTTGGCAAGGATGGCGTCATCACGGTCGAAGAATCCAAGACCATGACGACGGAGCTGAGCACGGTCGACGGCATGCAGTTCGATCGCGGCTATCTGTCCCCGTATTTCGTGAGCGATCCCGACCGGATGGAAGCGGTTCTCGAAGATCCCTACATCCTGATTCACGAGAAGAAAATCAGCAACATGAAAGACCTGCTGCCCGTGCTGGAGCAGATCGCTCGCGCCGGTAAGCCGCTCCTGATCATCGCCGAAGAAGTCGAAGGCGAAGCGCTCGCGACTCTCGTCGTGAATAAACTGCGCGGCACCCTGAACGCGTGCGCGGTGAAGGCGCCTGGTTTCGGCGACCGCCGCAAGGCGATGCTGGACGATATCGCTGTCCTGACGGGCGGCAAGTCCATCATGGAAGAAACCGGCATCAAGCTGGAAGGCGTGCGTCTCGAAGATCTCGGTCGCGCCAAGCGCGTGACCGTGGATAAGGACAACACCACGATCGTGGACGGTGCGGGCAGCCAGAAGAGCATCGAAGGCCGCATCAAGCAGCTTCGCGCCCAGATCGATGAAACCACCTCCGATTACGACCGTGAAAAGCTGCAGGAGCGCCTGGCGAAGCTGGCCGGCGGTGTTGCGGTGATCAAGGTTGGCGCGGCGACCGAGACCGAAATGAAGGAAAAGAAGGCTCGTGTCGAGGATGCTCTGCATGCCACGCGCGCCGCGGTCGAGGAAGGCATTGTTCCGGGCGGCGGCGTGGCTCTTCTGCGCGCCGGCAAGAAGCTCGCGACCATGAAGCTGGAAGGCGATGAACAGATCGGTGTGGACATCATCAAGCGCGCCTGCGAAGAGCCGGTTCGCCAGATTGTGAACAACGCCGGCACCGAAGGCGCGATCGTTCTCAGCAAGATCCGTGAGAATGAGAACCCGCACTTTGGCTATAACGCCGCCACCGACACTTACGAAGACCTGGTGGTTTCCGGTGTGATCGATCCCGCCAAGGTGACCCGTTCCGCTCTCCAGAACGCCGCCTCCATCGCCGGCCTCATGCTGACGACCGAAGCGATGATCTGCGAAATTCCGGAGAAGAAGGCTGCTCCGGCCGGTCCTGGCGCCCACGGCCCCGAAGGAATGGATTACTAATCCATTCTTTCCGAGAAAGACACCAAGCCGCGGTTCCCGGAAGGGGGCCGCGGCTTTCGTTCGCCTGACGCCCGTAAGTTGCTACAATCTTAGAGAAGTCACGCTCCGGCGTTTCCGGCGTGTGCTCGAAAATTCAAAGGAATATCGAAATGGCAATTCCGAATGTAAAGCGGTTCCGCATCAACAGTCCGGACGGCACCATGAACGCCACCCTGATGGCCGTTCTCCCCAGGGGCGCCGACGTCAATGCTTACATCACCGAAGCGACCGCGCGTTATGACTGGAAGGCTCACCGGGACCAGTTGGCCGCGCAGTATAAAGTCCGCGTCGGTCAGCAGAAGCAGAAGAAAGCCAAGTAAAAGCCGTTTTTCTTACGGCTGTTCTTCAGACGGGCAGAGTGGCCTGGATCAAGCTAGCTTCACGCGAGCTTGCCCAGCGTCCTCTGCCCGTCTTCCATTTCGAGCAGGAATGCAAGCGCCGTTGCGTTCGCGAGTTCGGCTTGGTCCGTGGTGAACACATGGCCGGCTCGCGGCAGGATGGCCGTCCGGGCGTCGGGCAAGCGCTTCGCGAGCAGCTTCGCGTTCGCCGGAGGAATCAGCCGGTCCAGTTCGCCATGAAGAATCTGGACGGGCTGATGAATTTGGGGGAGCCGGTTCCACGACTGCCACAAAAGCGTCCCCACCAATTGAGCGTAGTAGCCGCGAGTAGTCGGCACGCTCTGCAAGCGAAGCGCGATATCTTCGTCGATCCGAGCGATGGGCGTTTCCGGCGTATACAGCAGCGGGATAAGCGCGCGCATTTTGCCCTCGGCGCTCAGCGCGTTGAAGTTCAGGAAGTTAGGGAAAGTGCGCAGATCGGGCCGGATGGCGCGCACGCCGCCGCACCAGGTGCACCCCAGAATCAGGGAGCGCACACGATGCGGGAACTGCAGCGCGAGTTCCTGCGCGATCATCCCGCCCATCGATGCGCCCATGACGTGCGCGCTCGGCACTCCAGCCGCATCCATCACGGCGGCGGCGTCGGCGGCCATGCGGGCTATCGTATAAGGTCCGCGCGGCGAATCGCTGCGGCCCGCGCCGCGGTTATCGAATAAAATCACCCGGAAATTTTGAGCGATGTGCGGCGCTGTTCGATGCCACATGCTGAGCGGAAAACTCAGTCCCATGATCGCGAGCACGGGCTCGCCTCCCCCCTGCTCTTCCCACCAGATTTTCACTCCCTTGCTATCGGCGTAGGGCATTCAAGAACGTTTATACGGTCATTCTCGCCCGCGCGCCGGCTCGTGCTTGCTCCCGGTGGTCGCGGACATACCGGTCCAGGTAGTCGCGAAACGCCGCCAGCAAAACGGTGCGCACTTTCGAAGATGTCCCGAGCGCGATATCCCCGATATGCGACACCGGAAGCAGATCGCGCGTGGTGGAAGTGATAAACACTTCGTCCGCCGATTCCAGGTCTTCCGGTCGAAGCGGCCGCTCTCCCAGATCGATCCCGGGCGCGTGAATCTCGCTGAGCAGCACCTCACGGGTGACGCCGGGCAGGCAACCTGCCGTCAGGGGCGCGGTGGAGACGTGCGAACCGTGCACCGCGAATATGTTCGCCGAGGTGCACTCGGTGACTTCGCCGTGCTCATTCAGCAGCACGCATTCATCGAAGCCATTGGCGTGAGCGCGTTCATGCCAGCAGAGATTAGGCGCCCACGAGATCATCTTGGCCCGCGCGAAGTCCGAGCGCGAGTGACGTCCCTCGGGCTGGTACACCAGGCGCACGCTTTCGCCCCAGTTGTTGTTGTCGGCGGTGAGCGCTATTACATCGCACTTGTTTTCGGTCTGCGGGCCTTCCCACATGCCGCCGCCGTTGCGCACGATCACGATGCGCAGCGTTGCGTCGAAGGCTTCGTTCGCCTCTGTCAGCAGCATCAGGTCGCGGCGCACGGCTTCGGAATCCGGCGGCATTGGAACATACATGAGTGCCGCGTCCCGGGACATTCGCGCCCAGTGCCGCTCCCATGCGAAGAGCACGCCATCGGCGACGCGCAAGGTGCTGAAGACGCCCCAGCCCGAAAGTAATCCCAGTTGACCGGGGCTCAATAAAAGATCGTGGGAGTCGCGGACGCGCCCGTTATGCAGCACGAAACGGTGGATCGCCATATCGCGATTATCGCGCAAGCAGAAATTGGCACAGCGACTGCTCTACGCAGTGCGACTTATGCCGAATTTAACGCTGGAACCGGGCACGACCGCGCTCGTTCTAATTGATTTGCAGAAGATGATCATCGGACGTCCTGGAGCGGGCCCGCGCACCGGTGCGGAGGTCGTGCGCCAGGCCGCCGCGCTGACCGCGAAGTTTCGCGAAGCGGGCGCGGCCGTTGTGCTGGTCCACGTCGATTTTCACCCCGACCGCCACGACATCCTCACCGCGAAAGTCGATTCGCCGGCCTTCCCGCCCGGCACGCAATTCCCACCCGATTGGGCGGATTTCGCGCCGGAGCTGAATCGCGCGCCCGGCGACATCGTGATCGTTAAACGCCAATGGGGCGCCTTCTACGGAACCGAACTGGATTTGCAGCTTCGCCGGAGAGGCATTCGCACGATCGTGCTGGCGGGTATCGCCACCAACTTGGGGGTGGAATCCACCGCCCGTGACGCCTACGAACGCGGCTATGAGCAGGTGTTCGTCGAAGACGCGATGACGAGCGTCAGCGCGGAAGCCCACGAATTTGCCGTGAAGACTATTTTCCCGCGAATCGGCCGCGTGGCTTCGACGGCCGCCGTTCTCGAAGCGCTCGCGCGCTGAAGGTTTCCTTCGGGCGGCTCCCGCTCAGGTTCGCTGAGCCGCCGTTCGACAAATAAGCAGGCTAGGCCGCGCGGCGGTTGCGAGGCGTGAAGGTTCGTTTGCCTTTGAACCCGAAACCGCCGCCGTTGCCCTTGGCGGGACTGTACGCGCGGGGTTGGCGATCCGGCGACATCTTCGTATCCACAAACGGCGTGGTCGCGATCTCGTCCTTTTCGCTCATCACTTGCGAGCTGACATCCTGCTTGATGAGCCGGACCCGGCACTCTTTCTCGATGCGGCGGATTTCGCTGCGCTCGGAGCGCGTGCTGAACGTGGAAGCGGTCCCGCGCTGTCCGGCTCGGCCGGTGCGGCCGACGCGATGGATGAAATCCTGCGGCGCTTGCGGAAGATCGTAGTTGATGACGTGCGCGACGCTATCCACGTGAATCCCGCGGGCGGCCACATCGGTCGCCACCAGAACCCGGTAGAAGCCGTCGCGGAAACCGGCCAAGGCCTGGTTGCGCTGGCTCTGCGTGCGATCCCCGTGCATCGGGACGGCGCGCAGCCCAAAAGCCGACAGCTTCTTGGCCAGCTTGTCGGTGCCGTGCTTGGTCCGTGCGAAGACCAGGAAAGATCCCGGCTCTTTGGTCAGCATGTGCCGCAGCAGGCTGAGCTTCCGGTCGTTTTCCACTTCGTAGATATGGAGGTCGATCTGAGTCGGCGCCTTAGCGGTGGAACCGCCGGCTTCGATGCGGATCGGGTTTTTGGAATAACGCTCAATCAAGCGGGCCACGGACGGGTCCATCGTCGCCGAAAAGAACATGCTCTGCCGGGTCGCCGGCAAAACGGACAGGATCCGCTCGATGGCCGGAAGGAAACCCATATCGAGCATGCGGTCGGCTTCATCGAGAACCAGCGTTTCCACGTGGCTCAGGTTTACGAGACGCCGGCCAAGGAAGTCCTCGAGGCGCCCGGGCGTGGCGATCACCAGCCGTGCGCCCCGCCGGATGGCGTTTAATTGCGTCTGCTCGCTCATGCCGCCCACGGCGACAGCCGCCCGAAGGCCGGTTCCGGCGGAGATGAGTGCGAATGCTTCGTTGATCTGGATCGCCAGTTCGCGGGTGGGGCTCAGCACGAGCGCCTGCACGCCGTTGGGCGCCGACTTCAGAAGCTTGTCGACGAGCGGAAGAAGGAACGCGAGGGTCTTTCCGGTACCTGTTTGAGCAGTGGCGACCAGGTCGACGCCGGTAAGAGCCGCGGGAATCGACTGCGCCTGCACCGGAGTCGGTGTGACGAAGCTATTGCGGACGAGATTTTGGTGGATGGTTGTCGGTAGCGTAAGTTCAGAGAACTGGTTCATATCGTTTTAGAAGACTTGTTGCCGATTACCGGCAGGCCGTCCTTCAGAAAACGAACCAGAGCTTAGAAGTCAGAGAAGCCTAAGAGATTCGGAGGAAGTGGATTAGCACCACTTACGAAAGGACGAATGCGGGCAGAAGACTTATTCACTATAGCAGACTTCGCCCCCGGGCCGTCGGAAGCTCGCCGGCGGACCATGAAATTCCTCAAGCAGCTTGCAAAGTATTAGAAACTTGCTCCGCGGTGAGCGGAGCACCTGGATCCAATCCTGGGGGCACGATGGACACGACTCGCTCGCCCATGCCAATGGCCGCCCAAGGTCAAAAAAAAACGTTGGCCCGGGACGCAGAATCTGCGTCCAGCAACGCCACGAGGACGTCGCTACCGCGTAATCCAGCTTCCAATGCTTCACGCCAGGATTCCCCGCCTTGCGCTTCAAACTCGTCGAACCACACGGATACGCCGCGCGTGTGAAATGCCTGCGCCCAACTGATTACAGTAGATCTCGATCTCGTTCAATTGTAGAAGGGTTCGTCTCCTGAGGAGCACCGGAACTCGCGCGCGATCTGCCTGGCCACCCACGTGTCCGGGCTGCTATGACTAATGAACAATCAGCCGCTTCCTCGAAATTGAGTTCTCATTCACTTCACCCATTATTGACAGCGACCTGCCGGCGCGCGCCCTAAGCTGTATAGTGTTCTTGTCATCCTGATGCCGCTCCCCCTGGCTTCCGGTGTCGTGGCGCCGTCCGGCGAGCACCGTGTCCGCTTCTCGGGCTTTCCATGGGACCGCTTGCGTCTGATCAATCGCGAAAGCGTCCTCTGGGGAGTGCTCGTCCTCCTCGCGGTTCTTCTTTGGACGCCGCATCTGCTGCGCAGCTTCTGGGTAGACGAAGCGGGAACCTACTGGATGGCGCATGAGGGAGCCTGGGCCGCCGTCCGGAAAACTCAACTTTGGCCGGGGCAGTCGATTCTCTATTCCTGGATCGCGTCGTTCTTCGCGGTCAGCGGGGGGCCGTTTCGGGAACTTCTGCTGCGCGTTCCCAGCATTCTCGGAATGTGCGCGGCATCCTGGTTCTTGTACCGGTTAGCGCAACGCGCTATCGGCCGAGGCGCGGGAATTCTTTCGGTAGCGCTGTTCATTTTTAACCCGGTGAGCCTCGAGATCTGCTCGCAGGCGCGCCCCTACGCCCTGGCCCTGGCGGCTGTTTCCGCTTCCTTGTTCGCGTTATACGCATGGATCGAAAACCGGCGCCGCACGGATCTGCTCGGGTACGTGATCGCTTCCGCGTTGATCGTCTACCTGCACTACCTTTTCGCGGTCGTGTTCCTCGTCCAGGCAGTCTACGTTTTCTTCGTCATGGCCGTGGACCGCCGCACGCACCGCTGGCCGGAACTGATCGCGGCATGGGCGGCCGTGGCGCTGCTCGTCGCGCCTCTCATTCCGTATCTTCGCCTTCTCCTCCACGAGGCGCACACGCTCCCGTTCTCCGCGCCGCCGTCGCCCGCCGATTTGACCGACTGGCTGCTGCCCTCCTTCGCTTCGGCGGGCCTCCTGTTGAGCGCTTTCCTGGTGCAGTGGATCGCGCCAGGCTCGATGCGGAAACCCGTGGCGCTCGCGCGATCCCTGCAGGTTCTGCTGCTTCTCCTCTGGCTTGCCGGCCCGGTAATGCTCTGGATCCTTTCCAAGCGCAGCGCCATGCACATGTTCGTTCCGCGATATCTGACCTATTCGCTGCTCGGCCAATCGCTGCTGCTGGCCTACGCGGGATACACGCTCTTCGGCGCGGCCGCGGCGCGGGTCTGGATCCTCGTCGCGATTCTCCTGACCACCGGCGCTCCCAGCACAATTCGGGCCGGCAGCCTCGCCGGATTTACGGAGCTGATGCCTTTTATGCGCGTCATCCGCGCCGAGTCGGCTGACGGAACGCCGCCCGTCTTCTTCCGGAGCGAACTCCCGGAATCCGATTTCTACGATTGGCGCGCGGGCTTGGCGCCGAACAGCTACTTGTATGCGCCCTTTGTCGCCTATCCCATGAGCAACCGCCTTCTGCCTCTGCCTTACACGCTCTCCGCGGACGCGAAGGCGCACATCTCCGAAGTGATCCGAACCGAACTGCCGGGCGTGCCAAAGGTGCTCTGGATCAGTTTCCGGGGGCTCGGCCAGGAGTGGATGACCGAACGCATGCGCGCGGCCGGCTATCAAGCCAGATCGGTGACTCCGAACGGCTTCACCGTCGTCGTCTTTGAGCGCTAGTCGATCACCAGTTTGAAATTCGCCTGCGCGCTTCCGCCCAGCGAATCCGTAGCTGTGATGGAAAGCGAATAGTTTCCCACGCTCGCGGGTTTGCCGCCCAGCTTCCCGGCCGCGCTCACTTGCAGTCCCGCCGGAATATTTGCGCCGGTCCACTTGTACGGCGGCGCTCCGCCCGTGGCGCTGAACTGATAGAGGTAGTTCGCTCCCACCTTCCCGGACGGCAAGGGCTGTCCCGCGCCCGCAATCGAAACCCCGGTCGCCTGGATCACGAGCGAAAACGAACTGGTCGTGGTGTTCGACGCGGAATCCGTGGCCTTGGCGGAACCTGTGTAACTGGCGGGGGCCGTCGGTTTTCCGGCCAGCTTTCCGTTCATATTCAGTGCGAATCCCACGGGTAAATTGATTCCGACCCACGAGTATGGGGGAACGCCGCCCGCCGCGGAAAACTGGTACACGTATCCCACATTCACCAGCCCGGGAGGAAGCTGGCCGGCGTTCGTAATCACCAGCGGTGCGCTCACAACCTGCAGCGGAAGCGTCGAATACGCCGTTGAGTTCGAGGCATCCGTCGCCGACAGAACTTCGCTGAACATGCCGGGAACTCTAGGCGCGCCCCCGAGTCTTCCATCCGGAGCGGACTGCATGCCGGGCGGCAACCCCGTAACTTTCCACTTGTACGGAGGGCTGCCGCCCGTCGCGGTCAGCTGATCGGAGTAGTTGACGGAAACGGTCGCGTTGGGCAGGGATGTTGTCGAGATCTGTAACGCGGAACCCGTCACGACTAAAGGCAGGGTCGCCGTCGCCTTGGCCTGGGCGGTGTCGGAGACCGAAATTGTTACCGACGAGGTGCCCGCGGCCGTCGGAACGCCGCTCAGGAGGCCGGCGGAATTGGCCGTGATCGCGGCCGGCAGCCCCGTCGCCGACCACAGGTAGGGGGGCGCTCCGCCGGTCGCGGTAAGTTGCGCGGAATACGCCGCTCCCGCGCTTCCCCCTGGCAGTGAGGTCGAGGTAATTTGCAATGGCGCCGCATTCACCGCTAGATTAAAGTTGCCGGTCGCGGTGTGCTGCTGGGCATCCGTGGCTGTCACCGAAAAGCTGATCGGTCCCGGACTCGCGGGAACCCCGGAGAGCACGCCCGCGGCCGACATCGACAAGCAATTTGGAAGACCCGCCGCGGTCCACGCGACCGGCGCGGTTCCGGCTTCGGTGACGAATGTGAATTGGTAAGGCTGCGCTGCTGTTCCAGGCGGAAGCGCGCTCCCGACCGCGATGGTGGCGGGATTGACGAGCGCGCTCAGAACGTTGGCCGTCATCTGCTGCACGGCGGCTGAGGAAAGCACTGGCCGCAGAGCCGGCGCATTATAGTCGTCCAGACCCCAGGCCCACTGAAACGTGCCCGCGCTGAAGACTGATCCAGCCCCGGACGCGTACCAGGTGACGTTCGAAAAGCATCCGGTGGAGCAGCCCAGTCCGGGGTCATCGGTATCCACGAAAGGACCCACGGGCGTGCTGGTCAGAATCACCGTGTCCGCCGGGGATGTGCCCGGCACAAAGCTGTCGACTTCGTAGCCCAATAGCCCCGTCAGGTGCGACCCGTTCTCCAATCCGGTTCCGTTGAAGAGCCAGTGCGAAGCCTCGCTCACCAGAATGTCGGCGTTCCAGGGATCGCCCACGTACTCGCCCCCGACCAGGGCGGCTTCCGGCATGTTCACCGGCGTATCCCGCCATTCCGTGGTCGCTAGTTGCGGGTTGGTGTAGTAGTCGGGGTCCTGAGCGGCGGCGTCGTACTTGTAGCAGACGATCGTCCGGTCGGCCGTTCCGTCATAGCCCGGCTGCAAGCGAATCTGCCAGTAAATGGCGTTTGAGGAAAAGAAACCCAGATTCACCCCGGCGCTGAGCGCGTTTTGGACGTTCTGCCGCATCGGCATGGACCAGTATTCGTCATGCCCGACCGAGAGGAAGCCCTTGTGACTCAGTAACAGACTCGCATTCTCGTGGACGTCGATGTTGGTGACGTAGGTGAGGTCATATCCGTTTTGTTCCAGCCAGCGGACCATGTTGAACTCCCAGGCCGCCGCGTAAATCGGGTAGGGGTCCGACTGCGTATTCGGACCCGGTTGCTCGTTGGTCAGGTATTCTCCTGCGCCCACGCCCGACGCGGCGTCCTCATTCACTCCAGCCACGTAGCTGAACCCCAAAGTGTACGGCCGGTTGAATGACACCATCCAGCCGCGCCCGCCCGGCGCCCAACTGTAAAGGGACTTCCCCGTCGCGCCGCCCGGCCAGAAATTGTAGGCCTGAAAAGTAGTCGCGCTCGATTGAAAAACGAGCTCCGACGCGCTCGCGTCATTCCGAACCACGAAGATCATATAGCTCTGTTTCCCGCTTGGATTTCCGGTCAATCGAGCCAGATAGATGCCGGTGGTCCAACTCGGCGGCACGTTCAGGGTGTATGCGCTCGTCCACTGACATTCGATAAGACCCGTGGTCGGATCCGGTGCGGGCGTCGGCTGAAGCGTCCCGGGAAGGTTCGCGACCGTGGTCAGCAGACGCGCTCCGATGCCCTGATACCAGCCTGTGCGAAACACGTCAATCGTGAATGTCGAATCCGCCGTGCTCACGAAAAAACGAATCGGGGCGCCCACGTTGACGCTCGTCAAAGAGGCGTAGCCCTCAATCTCGCGGTTCGTGGCGGGGTTCGCCAGCTGCCATCCCGGAGTACCCGGATTTGCATTCTCAATCTGAATGCTGTTCTGTGCTTGAGCGGACGACACCATCCCGAGACAAAAAAGAAATAAGAGAAAGACTTGCCCCAGCATGCGGAGATTGTCACATGAATTTCGATATTTTCCGCCTATGTCTCCCGCGGCTCGGATGATTTAAGACGCTTTAATTGTGGATTAATCAACAGTCTGGCATTAAAATTATCTTGACTTCCGGCGAAATTCGTCAAAACGTCCCGATCCAATAAACCTCGCGCGCGTCTGAGAGAATAGGATTAGAGAGTGATCGGTGAAATGACTGCCCAAGTCGTGCAGCCCCAATCGGTGTTCGTGGTCGTTCCGGCGTTTAACGAAGGATCCGCCGTCGGCGGCGTTGTCCGGCGTCTCCGCACCCGCGGGTACACCGTCGTTGTGGTGGACGACGGCTCATCCGACTCCACGGGTGAACAAGCCAGGTCTGCTGGCGCGATCGTGTTGCGGCACTCCATGAATATCGGGCAGGGCGGGGCGCTGCAGACAGGAATCGCTTTCAGCGTTCGATCCGGGGCACGCCTGATTTGCACCTTCGACGCCGACGGGCAGCACGCCGAGGACGACATCGCGCGCGTGGCCGCCGCGCTCATCGAAAAGGATGTTGACGTCGTGCTCGGGTCGCGTTTTCTAGGCGAAGCTCATGGAATCTCAAGATCCCGCCGGGTGCTGCTGAAGGCCGCCGTGCTTTTCACGCGGCTGCACTCCGGGCTCAAGCTGACCGACGCTCATAATGGGTTGCGTATGTTCCGCGCGGATGCCGCGGCGCGACTCGCGCTAAGACAGATGGGCATGGCGCACGCTTCGGAGATCATTGATCAGATCGCTTTGCACAAATTTAAATATTGCGAAGCGCCTGTGACGGTCAACTACACCGGCTATTCAAAGCACAAGGGCCAGAACAGCCTCGGCTCCATCCGGATCGTGGCGGACCTCGTCATCGGACGATTTGTGAAATAACCGCTTCGAAAAAATGGAACGAAGATGTTGATCCAAATCTTTTTGATTTCTGTCCTGCTTCTGCTGCTCGCCCGCGTGTTGCGGCAAAGCTCCGTCGCGCTCTGGACGAAAGCGCTCGCGGTTATCGTCGTCACCGTCGCATCGGTCGTCGTGGTCGTCCCGGATCTCAGCACTCGGGTGGCCCGGGCGTTCGGGGTGGGTCGCGGGGCGGACCTCATCACCTACTTCTGCATCGCGGTCGGCGCGTACCTGCTCACTGTCTTTTACCTGCACCTCAGGAACACGGATTTGCGCATGGCTCGCCTGGTCCAGCAGATGGCGCTCGATACCTATCGCCTCGAACAGTTGGAAGCCGCCGCCGCGCGCAATTCCGCCGCCTAACCGAAGCGCGCAACGCCCGGTTAATGAGGGAAGTCGGCGGCGATCGTCGCGCCCCAATCCGCGGGGCTCAGGTCCTGGGCGTGTTGCGAGAACAACCAGAGATGCCCGTCCAGATCCTTGGCCCCATACTGGCGCTCGCCATACACGGTTTCGTGGAGATCTTCCACGATCTTGACGCCAGCCGCTTTCGCGCGCTCATAATGCGCGTCCACGCCGTCGATGAACACGGTTATGCTCTGCGTTCGAAAGCCGAGCCGCGCCGGGGTGGCGAATTCCCCCCGCGCGCTCACGACCATGATCCAGGCGCCCCCCGCACGCATTTGGGCGCCGCTGACCGGATCCCCATAGCGATAGTGCTCGGCAAATCCGAATGCGCGGCGCAGCCATTCGATGGCGCCCGCGACATCCTGATAAGCGACGTGCGGCAGCACCGTATCCACGGGAACGGAGCGATTCCTCAGCATTCCCACGCCGTCTACTTCGTCACGTTCTGCGCGATCTTCTGCAGCAGGCTCGTCCCCTGCATGCTCGCCGGAACCTTTTGGTTCATGGTTTCCAGCAGGGTAGGGGCAATATCGAGCAAGCGCATCCCTTGCACTTCCCCTTCGGCCGGAACCTTCGGTCCCGCGAGAATGAAAGCGCCGAACTGGGCGTGGTTGCAATCGTCCGGACCCGTATCGTTCTCCTGGATATACAGGCTTTCTGTCCCTAACTGTCCGATGGATCGCCAGAAAAGCGCCCCGAAGTGCACGATCAGATCCGGCTCCACGTTTTTCACCGATTTATAAATCTCGCGCGGTTTGAACACAAGCGTGCCCATCGGTTTCCCCAGATCGTCGGGGATCGCCTCGAACTTCGCTTTCATTTCATCCTGAAACGCTTCGTACTCGGACTGCGGGATGATCCCTTCCGGTTCACGGCCCTGCATGTTGAAGAAAACCCGCGCGTAATAACCGCCTTCGCTCCACACTTTGGTCTTGCCCCAATCGACCAGAGCGGGGGAAAACGGAGTGGGTCCCTGCGTCTCTTTCTTCAGGACGAGCAAGCCTTCGCGGCGCAGCCATTCGTTCACCGCGAATCCGCCGTCGAGCCGCTGGGCGCCGTGATCGCTGACGACCAGAATCGTGGTGTCCTCCCCGACGATGTCCATCAGCTCGCCGATCTCGCCATCCAGGTATGTGTAATAGTCCGTAATCGCGTGCTCGAACTTGTTGCCCGCTTCAAATTGACGGTGCGACTTGTCGTGGTATTTCCAGAATCCGTGATGAATCCGGTCCAAGCCGATCTCGACAAATTGGAAGTAATCCCAATCCTTGGTCTCGAGCAGATGCTTGATCACCTCGAAATGCTTGCGCGACATGTCATAGATCTGGTCGTGCAGCCATTCCTTCTGGTCGGTGCGAAAGCCGCGAACGTCCACCGGATAATCCCCGACGACGCTTTCAATCTCCTGCTTGATCTCCGGCGGCCACGTGTATTCGCTGGACTTGGTGTCCGGAGTCAGAAAGCAGCCGACGTTGATGCCTTCGATCTTGCGGGGCGGATAACTCGGCGGCACGGCCACTACAATGGAGCGCTTGCCGCGCGCGCCCAGCACGTCCCAGATGGCCGGGGCCGTGAACGACGTGGAATTCACCACGCCAAGTCCCTTGTAAGTGTGATCCGTCCGGTTCCGAAAGCCATATACGCCCAGCGAACCCGGATCCTGACTCGTTGACATGCACATCCACGCCGGGACGGTAATCGGCGGGATTACGCTTTCCAGTTTGCCGAAGCAGCCACGCTGCATCAGCTTGCGAAAATTGGTGAGATTTTCCTGCCGCAGCAGAATCTCCGGAGCCGCGCAATCGAGTCCTATGACCAGAGTTTTCAAACAGATCCCCTTTATCTCCGATTGTAAAGTAATCAGAGAGGATAGCAATAAGCGGGATGCCTTGAAAAGATGCTAAACTCAGTTTCCATTTCATTGGCGGAATTCTGGCGGAGATCAGGGGCAACCGTTTGGCTTTTCTATTCTCGGGAGACGCATGGCGGAAAGCCGCTGGCGCATTGCGGTAACTGGAATCGGATTAGTCACGCCGCTGGCTCTTTCCGCATCCGAAACTGTCGCGCGTGCGCTCCGGGGAGAATCGGGCGTGGCCATCCCGTCGGCAACGGCCGGCGACGACCCCGGCGCCGGAATCGCTTCCGCTGTCGTATCTCCCTTTGATCTCACGCCCCTTCTGCGCCATCCCAAGAATTTGAAGCTCATGGGCCGGTCCGTGCGCATCGCCTTGCTGGCGGTTCGCGAAGCGGCCGAGCAAAGTTGCCTCGCCGGCGCCTCCATCGCTCGCGAGCGCATCGGCGTCTATGTGGGTTCCGGCCAGACCGGGTTGGAGTACGACGAGTTCTTCAAAGCTCTCACCGTCGCCTGGGAAGCGGGGCGGGCGCAAGACTTCAAGTTTCTGGGCGGAATGCCCACGCGTTTGATCGACCGGTACTTCTCCCTGCGCACGCTCGCCAACGCCGGCGTCGGCGCCATCTCCACCGAGTTCGGCGCGCGCGGGCCCAGCAATAACTATGTACAGGGTGAGATTGCCCCCGCCGTGGCCATTTCCAACGCCTGCTTCGATCTGATGGAGGATCGTTGCGATTCCGCCATCGTATGCGGGTATGACTCCCTGCTGATTCCGTCCAATGCGCTTGCGTTTCGCAACATGGATTTATTGAGCGGCGGCGGCTTTGATCCGGTTTACACGCCTTTCAATACCGCCCGCCCCGGGCTGGTCCTGGGGGAAGGCGCCGGGTGCGTGATTCTGGAGCGGCTTGAAACCGCGGCCTCCCGCGGAATTCCCATCCTCGCCGAAATCGACGGCGTCGGGTTTGCCTCCCGCACCACCGACGGCCCCGGGTTCACGGCCGACGCCGAAGATATCCAGGCCGCCATCGCCGCCGCCGGTGACGCGCGACCCGACTTCGTCGTGGCCCGCGGACTGGGGACCGAATCCGACGATCTCGCCGAGGCCGACGCCCTTCAACCCGTTGTGCCGCCGGAGGCCTGGGTGACTGCTTTGAAAGGAAGCACGGGTTTTCTGGGCGCTGCGAGCGCCGTCGTGGAGTTGGGAATTGGCCTTCTTAGCGCGCGTCAGGGTGTCGTGCCGCCCGTGCACGGGCTTTGCTGCCCGGACCCTCGGATCGCCCTGAAACTTGTCCGCGCCGAACCGGCGCATTTGCATTCCCCGGAAGCGTCCGGCATTTTTCTATCGTCCACTTTCGGCGGGCACGTAGCCGCGATTGCCGCCCGGGCGCTAAGATCCGAGGAGAGGCACGGTGGATAACGCGAACATTCAAACGCTCGGAGGTCTTTTTTTCTGGAGCGTGGAGCGGTTCCAGTTTGACCGCTTTTTGCGGTGGAAAGACGGCGAGCGCGTCGTCAACTACTCCACGGCGGCTTTCGAAGACGCCGTGCTGCGCTTGGCCAAATGGCTGACTGCTTCCGGTCTGCCGGCCGGCGCCCGCATCGCCCTTTACGCGGAGAATCGCCCGGAATGGCACATCGTGGATTTTGCTTCGCACCTCGCGCAATTTGTGTTGGTGCCGGTGTATCCCACCTTGGCCGCGCACCAGATGGAACAGGTGATCGAGCATTCCGGCGCCCAAATCGCGTTCTGTGGAGCGCCGCAAATGGAACGCCTGCGGAGCGTGCAAGCCAGCCTGCCCGAACTCCAGCACATCATCGCGCTCGATCCGTCGGCTGGCGCGGAGAACATGGAAGCGCTGCTCGCCGGGGTCCCAGCCGTCTCCCCTGAGGAGCGGAAAGCCTTTCGGGATCGCGTTTCCGCGGAAGACCCCGGCACGCTCGCGACGATCGTCTACACCTCCGGAACCACGGGATCTCCCAAAGGCGTGATGCTCTCGCATGGCAACATCGTCTTTGATTTCCTCAGCTCCATCCGGAAATTGCCGCCCGGCCAGGTCTCGTCCGCCTTATCCGTGCTCCCGCTTTCGCATGTGCTCGAGCGCGTCCTCTGCTACGGCTACTTCTACCGGGGCGTTCCGATCGCCTATGGCGACCCCCACGCACTTCGCGAACTGCTCGCTCTGTATCACCCGGCGGTCATGGGCGCCGTGCCGCGCATTCTCGAAAAGATGCGCGACACCATTGAAGCCACCGTCGCCAAAATGCCGGGCTACCGGCAGCGCATTTCCAAGTTCCTGCTCAGCATCGGGTACGAACGCGTGGACCGAATCAAAACGGCCAAATCCATCCTGTATCCCGTGGCCGACCTGCTGATGTTCCAGAAGGTGCGCCGTCAGATGGGCGGCCTGGAGGTTTTTGTCTGCGGGGGCGCCTGGCTCAATCCCGAGCTCGAGCGCTACTTCCGCGCGCTCGGGTTCACGATTCTCCAGGGCTATGGCCTCACCGAAACCGCTCCCGTCATCACCTGCAACCAGCACGGCGCCGAACAGATCGGCAGTGTCGGCCAGGCGATTGAAGGTGTGGAAATTCGCGTCGATGAAGAGGGCGAGATCCTGACCCGCGGCGCGAACGTCATGCTGGGCTATTTCCGTGATCCCGACGCGACCGCCCGCGTTTTCCGCGACGGATGGTTCGTCACCGGCGATCTGGGGCGCGTCGATGAAAAAGGGTTCCTCGTCATCACCGGCCGCCGCAAAGAAATGCTCCTGCTTTCCAACGGTAAAAATATTTACTACGCGCCCATCGAGCAGGCGCTCCGCCAATCCCGCTACCTCGAACAGGCGTTTGTGGTCGGCGAAGGACGAAATTACACCGCTTTGATCGTGGTGCCGAATATGGCCGCGGTGTTGCAGCATGCCGCCGAGCGGGGCATACTGGTCAGTTCGGACGAAGAAATTCTGTTGTCGCCGACGGTGCTCGAGTTGTTCCGCGAATCGATCGACTCGTTGCAGTCCGAGTTTTCCCGGTTTGAACAGATTAAGCGCTTTTGTTTCCTCCACGAAGAGGCCTTGCTCGATCTGGAATTGGTCACGCCCACCCAGAAGGTGCGGCGCAATGTGCTGGAGCGCAAGTACGCCCAATGGATCGACCAGCTTTACCGCCAGGACAAGCCCTTCGTCATTCCGGGACCGGGCGTGGCGCCTTTGGTTCCGGGTTCAAACGCGCCCGGAGCTTCCGTTTCTTCCGTTCCCATAGCCCGCTAAGAGGTTTTCATGATTGAGCCGCCATCGACGTTAATGTCACAACAAGAGATTCTTCTCAAGCTGAAACAGATCGCTCAGGAACAGTTGAACCTGACGCCGGAGCAACTCGCCTCCATTCAGCCCGATTCCCCGGTGATGGAAGCCCTGCGGCTCGATTCTCTGGCGACTGTCGTCCTGATCTCGAGCGTCGAGCGCGAGTTCGGCCTGACTTTCGAGCCGGAACAATGGCAGGAGCTCACCTCCATCAAGGATCTGGTCAGCATGATCCAGGGCGGGTTGCAAGCCCGGAGCGCCAGCGCATGAGCTTTCAGACCCAGAGCGGCACTGTCCTCGACATGCTGCTCTCGCTCGAATCGGTCACCACGCGCGGCGCCCGCTTCGTCACCCCGTCATTTGCCGAAACGTTCTACTCCTATTCCGACATCCTGAGGCGGATCAAGACCGCGGCCGCCGTGCTGCAGCAGAACGGCGTAAACCCCGGCGATCGCGTGGCCGTCATTCTTCCCACGTCCATTCAGTTCTTCGACGCTTTTCTGGGAACGCAGCTCGCCGGCGGTTTGCCCACGGCGCTCTATCCGCCGTTTCGTCTCGGCAAGCTCGACGAGTATTTCGCCCGTCTCCGCGAATCGTTGAATCGCGTCGGCGCCCGCTTTCTCATCACCGACAGCCGCATCAAGAAGCTGCTGGGCGCGGCCACGACGGTGGAATCTCTGGAGCGCGTCATCGACGCCAAAGATCTGTTCGACCACGCTTCGGCCACCGCCTCCGACTGGCGCGAGATCGCCGTGCGCGACGATGATCCCGTATTCCTGCAATTCTCCTCCGGCACGACGCTGAAACCCAAGGCCGTCCAGGTCAGCCACCGCAATCTCATCGAAAACCTGAAGATGATGGGCAACACCCTGGATCATGTCCAGAAGGACGGGACCGAGGCCGATCGCGGATGCGTCACCTGGCTTCCCCTCTATCACGACATGGGCTTGGTCGGCTGTCTCTACCTGGGCCTGTCCTACCCGGCGACCATCACGTACATGGGGCCGGAGATGTTTGTCGGCTTTCCGGCCATGTGGCTGCAGGCCATGTCGAAATACAAGGCCATCATCTCCACGGCGCCCAATTTCGCTTACGGTCTCTGCCTGCACAAGGTGAAGGATAAAGAACTCGAAGGCGTCGACCTCTCGCACTGGCAGCTGGCCCTGAACGGCGCCGAGCCCATCGATACCGACACCATGAACCGGTTTGCCGACCGGTTCGCCCGCTGGGGATTTCGCCGCGATGCGATGACGCCCGTTTACGGCCTGGCCGAGGCCGGTTTAGGCGTCACTTTCTCCGCGATCGGCGTCGAGCCAGTCGTCACCGAATTCGATCGTGATCTTCTGTCCACCGACGGCCGCGCCGAACGCGGTTCGGGACGCAAGCTTCCCGCCGTGGGACGCGCGCTACCCGGCCTTCATATCGAGATCCGCGACCCCGAGGAGAATCCCGTTCCCGAGGGCTGGGTGGGTCGCATCTTCGTGAGCGGCCCGTCCATCACCAAAGGCTATTACAACGATCCCGAGATGACCGCCAGCATTCTGGGCGCGGACGGTTGGCTCAACACCGGAGACCTCGGCTTCCTGTTCGAAGGACAGCTCTATATCGCCGGACGCGCCAAGGATCTCATCATTCTTCGCGGCCGGAACTACGCGCCTCAGGAGTTCGAAGATCCGCTCTACGAAGTTGACGGCATTCGCCTCGGCTGCACCGTGGCCGTGAGCACCACCGTCGACGGGCAGGGCGAACAGCTCATTATCCTGGCGGAGAAGGACAGCCGTTCGGACCGCCCCGACGCCGACATCGTGGCCGAGATCCGCAAGCGCCTGCTGGCCGCGGTCTCCATGGAGCCCTGGCACGTCGAGATGCTCGAACCGGGAACCCTGCCGCGCACGTCCTCCGGGAAATTGCGCCGCAGTGAAGCGCTCCGCCAGTTCCTGGCCGGCGAACTGACGCCCCCGGACAAGGTGACTACTCTCGGAATCTTGAAGGAAGTGGCCAAGAGCCAGCTCGCCTGGGCGCGTTTCAGCCTCACCCGCAAGTAGTCCGCCGGAACTACAATTCTTTGCCTGCAAAGCACTTGGAGGCATTAGGTCAATAGTGCTATAACGGGTCAACGTGAAACAGATCACCCTTGTTGGCGTCCTTGCTCTTTTGTCGTTTGCCGTGCCCGCCCACGCGACGCTGGAGACGATCTCGTATGCGATCGGTCTTCTTCCCATGCCTCCGGCCAGTTTGTTGCGCGGGAAACTCACCAGCAACACCTACATTTTTTTATTTCTGGAGCAACAAGGGGTGACCCTGACCAGCCCCCTCGCAGTCGATATTACGGCGCCGGGAACGTACACCACCACTTCCCAGCTCCCGGGCGGTTTGACGATACCCGCCGGCACGAAGGTGAATTCGTATTATCTTCACGCCAACCCGGCCAGCGGTCAGCTCACGTTCACCGCGGAAGCGATCGGGTTTTCCACGGATGAGATTGTGATCGGCGTGGAACTGATCCCTCCCGATCTCGCCGTGGGCGTTCCCGTCGTCGGTCTTTCCGCCACGACTTATAATGGACCCAAAGCGAAAAACGGTCTCCACCTCTCTCCTAACGGCACCGATTCGATCACGATTTCCTCTGATCAGCATACGGTCACCGTGAATGAGAAGTTGGCCGCCACCACCGTGACGGAATTTCGCCTGATCACCCAGGTTGTCACCATGCCGGGTGCGGCGACGAAGTAGCTTCGATTGGCGGCGCCCCGCGGCGCGGCCGGTTCTGGTTCTCCGATTCGCCGGATTTTGTCTCATAATAATATCCCGAGGAGTTTTAATGAGAAGGTTTCTTTCTGCGCTTGCCGTGTGTACCTTGAGTTCAGCCGCCGCCTTCGCGCAGGCCCCGGCGATTGGCATTGACGGGGTATTGCCCGCGGCCACCTACGCGCGCACCGGATTTCCCAACGGCGGAATTGCCCAGGGTTCGTTCTTCACCATCTTCGGCACGAACCTCGGCCCCGCTACCGGGACGTATGCAGCCGCTGGCGCTTTCCCCACTTCCGTGGCCGGGACGTCCGTTTCCTTCAACGTAAATGGAACGATCACGGCGGGCCTGATCTATTACACTTCGGCCGACCAAATTAACGGCGTGCTTCCCTCGAGCGCCGCGCTCGGCACCGGCACCGCGACCGTCACCTACAACGGCACGCCCAGCGCGACCGCGCCTGTCACTGTCGTTACCAGCAACTTCGGCGCATTTACCCAGAATGCCAGCGGCACCGGTCCGGTGGACGCCCAGGCTTTTTTGAACAACACCTACACATTGACGACGTTGCTCGCCACCGCGAAACCGGGTGGAGTTGAAATCCTGTACGGCACCGGTCTTGGCCCCAACCCCGGCGGAGACCAAAATTCCAGCGGCGTGGTTCCGCAATCCAACCTTCTGAGTTCTTTGGATTTCCACCTCTATGTCGGCGGCGTTGACGCGACATCGAGCGTCACCTATGCGGGCAGAACCGCCTATGTCGGCCTCGATCAGATCAACTTCGTCATCCCCACCACCGCGCCGACCGGCTGCTACGTTCCCGTCGTCGTCCGCATCGGCAGCGTCGTGAGCAATTTCGGCACGATCTCCACCGATCCCAACGGCGCCACCTGTTCCGATCCGTATGGTTTGACGACCTCCCAAATCTCCCAGGCGACCACCGGCCAATTGAGCGTGGCCTCGCTTCTGCTCACCCGGCTGGCAGTGAATATCGGGCTGCTCACGCTGACCGAAGACAATGCCGAAGCGAAGTTCTACCAGTTCGACGGCACCAATTACTATTACAATCCCGAGCACCTGACCGACTTCATCGGCCTATCGTCGTTCGGTTCCTGCCAGATCACATCGTGCGCCAACACCTCGACATGCGTGCCCAGCACGCAGTCCTTGAGCGTTCCGCATCTGGATGCCGGCGCGGCGCTTTCAGTCTCGTCTCCCACGGTCTCCGTTCCGAAACAGACCGACGGTTTTTATTCCGCCCCGCTGGGGAGCTACCCTGTCGCCTTGCCCGGTTTCCCCGCGACTCCGGACAACTATTTGCAGCCTGGAACCTTCACGTTCACCGGACCGGGCGGGACCGACATCAGCGCCTTCTCGGCCTCCATCGCGGTCCCGGCGCCCTTAGCGTTCACCACATCGCCTGCCCTCGCAGCCTTGGGAACGGTAAGCCGCAGTTCGGATCTGACTTTCAATTGGGCCCCTGGAAGCTCCAGCGACTACGTGGTTCTTTCGGTGACTTCCGCGACCGATGTAAACACGATCCCGGCCGGCCAGGTTAACTCCTCCACGATCACCTGCTTGCCGAACGCGAGCGCGGGCACCTTCACCATCCCGTCCTGGCTCCTTACCGCTCTCCCGGCCAGCAGCACCGTCACGTACGGCGGTCTCGGCAATGTCGCCGGCGGCGCAGTTTTGGCCGGTATCTTCAATGTCAGCAACACCTTCACCAGCAACGCCAACGTGAGTATCGCCAACAGCATCGTCCTGAACGGTTTGAACGCGACGTTGAAGTAGCCAACGTCCGCGCGCGGGATGCTGGAGTGGCATCCCGCGTGCTTACCCCTATAGTGACTCGTATCCCGCTCGTGGGAACTAAGTCCCGAAAGGAACCACTCCAAATGGCTATCAGTACAGACGAAGTTCGCTCCATCCTCACCAATCTTGCCGAGGTCTGCAAAGACGGCGAGGAAGGCTTTCGAGAATCCTCCGAAAAAGTTTCCCGTACCGATCTCAAAACGCTTTTTCTTGAATACTCTTCTCAGCGCGCCCGTTTCGCCGCGACGCTCCAGACGACGCTCGCGCAACTCGGCGGCACGCCCAGCCAGTCCGGCACTTTCGCGGGCGCGGCCCATCGCGGCTGGATCAATCTGAAAGCCATGGTCGCTCACCAGGACGATGCGGCTATCATTTCAGAAGCCGAGCGCGGCGAAGATGTCGCCGTTAAAAGCTACCGCGAGGCCCTGACCAAAGATCTCCCGACCGATGTCCGGCAGATCATTGAGCAGCAGGCTCGCGAAGTGCAGGAAACCCACAACAAAGTTCGAGCCCTCGAGATTCGCACCCAGCACGCGTAACACGATTTTCGGGCAGGACTGGCTAATCCTGCCCGATCACCCTTTTCTAAAGCGGTTTCTGGCCCCAGCGGCCCTGAAACACAAACTCCCCGACGCGCTTTCTTTTTCTCTCGGACGCTTCACGCTCTTTGGATTTCTGGTCCAGCTTCTCCGGGTCCCCGGGATAGCCCAACGCGATCATCGCGACAGGTTCATAGCCCTCCGGAATCCCGCTAAGCTCCTTAGCCTTTCCCACGTCAAACCCAGCCATCTGATGGACGAAAATTCCCAAGCTCATCGCCTCCAAAACCAAATTCTCCGTAGCCATCCCGACATCGTGGAATGCAACGCGATTCGGAGCGCCGCTATGCGTGAATGTCATACGCGCCACCGAGAGAGCCAGAACGGGAGCGTTCTTCGCCCATCCATTTTGCGGAACCAGGGCGCCGGCAATTCGCTCTAACTGCTCCGGATCGTCTTCCCGGGAACCGATCAAGTAGGTCCAGGGCTGTTCGTTGAAACTAGAAGCCGCCCACCGCGCCGCTTCAAACAGGCGCAAAAGCACCGGCCGCTCAATGGGACGGGGATCGAAAGCCAAGGGACTCCAGCGCCGTCGTATGAGATCCAAAATCGGCTGTTCAGCATTTGCAGGTTTTTCCATCCCCTCTCGGATGCGGAGAAACCCCTTAAAGGCGCATGCGCGTCATCCCTGAAATAGAAAAATTCAATTGGACGCTTCCCAACATCGCCCTTAAGCTTGTATTATCTGCAAGTTCTGCGGAAATCAACTTTCCCCGCGAAGTCGGGGCCTGAGGTGAACCAGAATGACCAACCCGATTCACACACAGGGCGAGCCAACGGGCAGCCACGTAGCGCTTCTCCATCGCATCAGCAGCATCGTTAGTTCCGGCACGGAACTTGACAAGATCTTGCGTGAATTGGTGGATATGATTTTGACCGTAACCGATGCGGATGCCTGCCTGGTTTACCTGATGGATCCCGTCAGTCACGAGATTGTGCTTCGCGCCTCGCATCTGCCGCATAACGACGAGATCGGCAATCTGCGTCTCGGCATGGGCGAAGGCATTACGGGTTGGGTGGCGCAGCACCAGTCGGTTGTAGCTCTTTCGAATCACGCGTCGTCTGACAAGCGCTTCAAATCGTTCCCTGGTCTCCAGGAAGATACGTACGAGGCGTTCCTGTCCGTGCCGCTGGTCGCCGATGGCGAACTAACCGGCGTCATCAACGTGCATCACCGCGCGACTCATCCTCACACCAGCGACGAAGTGGCCCTGGTCACTTTCATCGGGGAACAAATGGGCGGCGCGCTCCAGAAGTCGCGTCTGGCCGAGCAGAGCCTCAGCGCGGTGAAGCGGATGGAGACGCTGGCCGCGGTGGCCCGCACCATCAGCGTCGAGAGCTACCTGGACCGCATTCTCCAGGCCATCTCGGAAATGGTGGCCGAGACCCTCGATTCGCCCGTCTGCTCCATCATGCTGGTCGATGAAGAGAAAAAAGAACTCACCATCAGCGCGGCGCGCTGCTCTTCACCCGATTACCTCCACAAGATGCCGCTGAAGATCGAAGACTCTTTGATCGGCCGCGTCGTCCGGGAAGGCCGGGAACTCACGGTGCCCGATGTGCGCGAAGAGAAGCAGTATCGGTATCCCGAACTGGCGCGGAAAACCGGGCTGACTTCGCTGCTGTCTGTTCCATTGACCTCGCGCGACAAGGTCATCGGCACCATCAACATCTACACCCGCGAGCCTCGCGTGTTTTCCGAAGAGGAGATCGGCTTCGTCAAGATCGTCGCCGGCCAGGCCGCGAGCGCCATCGAGAACGCGCGCCTGATGTCCGAGACCTTGGAGATGAAGCGAACTCTGGAAACGCGCAAGCTCGTGGAGCGCGCTAAGGGCATTCTCCAGTACAAGCATCATCTGACCGAAGAAGACGCCTATTTGCGGTTGCGCAATGAGAGCCGCCGCCTTCGCCGCCCTATGCGGGATCTGGCCGAAGCGGTGATCATGGCTGACGAACTCAACCGCAAAGAAAGCGACAAGCCGGTTTTGGTCGCCCGGGAATACAAAGAAGATCTCATGTAATGAGACCGGCGCGCCAACCAAACGCGCGCCGCTTCCTTAGATCGGATCTTTTGAGCCTTCCGTCGACGTCACCAGCCGATCCTGCAAGGCGACTCGAAAGTATCCTCGCTCGGTCTGTCCCGCGAATCCCGTCGCGTCTTCGGCGGTGATCGTCAGCTTTTTCGACTTTCCGGCCAGGCACTTCCGATATACCTTCAGAAACGCCCGGGCGCTTTCCGCGTCCGACCACTCGGATTCATACAGAAGCATGCGCCGGTGATCGCGCTTGTTCTCGATCAGGCGAAATCCTCCTCCGCGCCATGCCGGGCTTCTTCTTTTGGCTTCGGCTAAAGAAATCCATTGCTCGATCAGCACCCGGTGATCAAGCTCTCCCAGATCGCCTTCGAAGATCGACTTATACCCGTGCGGCACTTTCGGCAGTCGCAGCGGCGGGAGCTTTTCGCCTGCCAGGTACAACTCGGGATGAATGATCTGACGGGTCGACACCGGGGGGTGCAGAAACGGCGCCGCGAAGGCCTGCCGGCCAAGCCGACCGACCAGCGCCGCTTGAAACGCCGTTCCCCACGTGTAGGGAAACACGAGACTCATCCGAAGATACAGCGGGGCGTGGTCAAACACCGGATACTCCCCCGTCGGCGCCACCGACTCGTCGAAGGCCGCGGGATCGGGATGGATGCTCAGCGCGGGCTGGCCGGCTTCCGCCGCCGCATACGCCAGCATGAGATAGGAGGCTTGTCCTTCCATCACGGCATGCCGCGCCGCGGACTTTTCATCGCTGTTCTGCACTTTTCGGGAGTAGCGGCCCAGGTGATAATTCTGATCGGCCAGCGCATGCGCCAGCTCGTGAATCACGGCGGTGTCCCGCATTGAGACCGGAGTCCAATCGGCCAGGAACAGCGCTTTCTTATCGAAATCGTAGAAGGCCGCGGCTTGCTCCGCCATCAGGGCGAGCGTTGTTTTTCGCAGATCGAAGCCACGCGGAATCAAGCCTAGAAACTCTAAGGCGGACTGCTCATGCTCGATTTCGGCGGCATCGTCGGTTTCCCCGGAGCGATCATCCAGATAGCTGGCGATCTGGTTTCGCGTGATCGATTCGAATTTCAACTCTCGCCGAACCGGCATGCCCGTAATCTGAGAAAGTTTCGACATCGCCGCGTCGATGGCGGCTCGCGAAGGTAGCGCGGGAGCTGTCGCCGCGGCGCCAACGGCCGCCAGCACTAGCGAGAGCACGATGCAACACGCTAAACTGAAAGGCGAAACACGATTAGGAGAAGATTTTGGCAGACGACAGCAAGTTGTACAAAGCGGAGAATCTGGGCAGCGGCACATTCGTGATTACTAAGCCCAAACGCAAGAAGATAAAGATGCGTCAGACCGAGCTGCGCAACCCCCGTCGCGGATCCCGCAAATAGTTACTTGCCGCGCCGGTTTGGGTCGATCGCGAAGAGCCACGCCCGCAGCAGGGCTTTTTGAAGGACCAGCGCCCACGCGAGCGACCCGCATAGGGTAAGACCGATTAACAAAGTTTGCATGATCCGTCACTCCCCCGATGCAAGCACGCCTTCTGCCAAGGCTTATACATACATCCGTAGTGTATTCAGAAAAGGACGTCTTTCTCACTCGGCGGCCAAAAATTTCCGAACCTGACTTTTGCCGTACCTTCGCTTCAGGCCTTTTCGGTGAGATAAGAGGGAATCCAGCTTCTATGGAAGTACGCTTCTCTATGGAAGCGGGTAGGATTTGATGGTGAGATGTCATGGTCAGCCGAGAGGATATAGTTGCAGGACCGGACTCCCTCTTCCCGACCTCAACCTAACCTTCTCCCGGCGCCGAAAATCCGCTTTGACGGGCAATCCTCTCAAAACAAACCAAATAGAGTTCGATATCGAACGTGACGGCAGATGCCGGCGCTACGCGTTCGGCATCGCCGCTCAATCGCGCTTCACATGAAGCGCCTTCAAAAACGCGTTTGCGGCCCGATTGAACGGTTTCCGTTTCCGATGCACCACTCCCACCGGGCGCGCCAGACCCGGCGCATCTAGCCGGACCGACCGCAGCCGCTCCTGCTCAATTTCCATCTGCATGGTGCGCTCCGGCAGAATGCTCACGCCGTGCCCCAGCGCGACAGCTTCCTTAATCATCTGGATATTATCGAAGTTCATCGTCACCCGCACGCTCACGCCCTGTTCGCGCAGAAAACGGTCCAGGTCTTTGCGGATGGGCAGGTCGGAATCAAACGCGACGAAGTCTTCGCCGTCGAGATCCTGCGGACGCAACCGCGTACCGCTTCCAAACCGATGCGCTGGCGAAACCGCCACCGCCATGCGTTCCTGCCGCCACGGAATCACGGCGACCTCCCGGCTCGCCTCCGGATAACTTACCAATCCCAGATCCGCCGATTCGTTCCTCACCGCCTCATACACCCGATCCGGCCGCAGGTAATCCACCCGCAGGCTGACGCCCGGGCAGAGCGCCGCGAACTCATCCCGTACCCGCGTCATCTCCGTCAGCGCCACCGAATAAATCGACGCAACCTTTAATTCGCCCGTCGTCTCCGATTCGCGAACTTCTTCCAGCGCGGTTTCGAATTCTTCGGCGCGCCGCACGACGTCGCGGCAGACGTCCAGATAGAGCTTTCCGGCTTCCGTGAGTCCCAACGGCCGAGTCCGCCGGTCCAGCAATTCCGCGCCAATCCGCCGCTCCAACTCCTGGATTTGCTGCGTTGCGGCGGACTGGCTGATTCCATTTGCCGCCGCGGCGCGGCTCATGTTGCGCTGCACTGCTACGTCCCGGAAAAGCTTGCACTCGGGGAACATGCAACCGGATTGTATCATAAGAAATACTGATACAGATAAATTGGAAAATCCGATTGCCGCATACTGCCGCCGTTGCTATGCTTGTGAAAATTACCCTGGAGTAATCATGGCCGATTCCTTCGTCAGCAACGGCCTGCCGTCAGAGCAGGGTTTGTACGATCCCCGGAACGAGCACGATGCCTGCGGTATCGGATTCGTCGCCGATGTCAAAGGCCGGAAGTCGCACGACATCATCACCCGCGGCATTGAGATCCTCATGAACCTCACGCACCGTGGGGCCTGCGGCTGCGATTCCGAAACCGGGGACGGCGCGGGCCTCCTGGTGCAGATTCCGCATGCGTTCTTCGCCCGCGAATGCCGCGCTCTGGGGTTCGAGTTGCCTGCCGCCTCGCAATATGGCGCAGGCATGGTTTTCCTTCCCGTGGAGGGTCATCAGCGCCTGGTCTGCGAGGGAATTTTCGAGCGCATCGCTCGCGAAGAAGGTCTCACCGTATTGGGCTGGCGCGACACCCCCGTCAATGGGGATGCGATCGGCCGCGTCGCCCGCAGCACCCAGCCTTACATCCACCAGATCTTCCTCGGTCCCGGCGAGATTCCGCTCGAAGGCGACGCCCTCGAGCGCAAGCTCTACATCGTTCGCAAGCGCACCGAGATTGAGATCGCCAAATCCGAAATGCCTAACCGGGGCGACTTCTACATCCCCTCGCTTTCCAGCCGCACCATCATCTATAAGGGCCTTCTGCTCGCGCCCCAGATTGCCCGCTTCTATCCCGAACTGAATGACCCCGAGTTCATCAGCGCGCTCTGCCTGGTTCACCAGCGCTTCTCCACCAACACCTTCCCGACCTGGCAATTGGCTCATCCCTTCCGCTATATCGCCCACAACGGCGAAATCAACACCCTGCGCGGCAATGTCAACTGGATGCACGCGCGGCAGTCGATTCTCGAGTCGCCGCTGTTCGGCGAGGACATCCGCAAGCTTTTCCCGATCAACCCGCCCAACGGCAGCGATTCCTCCTCGTTCGATAACGTCCTCGAGTTGCTGACGCAGAGCGGGCGATCTTTGCCGCATGCCATCTCCATGCTGATTCCCGAAGCGTGGGCCTCAAATCCTCATATGGCGGCGGAAAAACAGGCGTTCTATGAATACCATTGCTCGCTGATGGAACCCTGGGACGGTCCGGCCGCCATCTGCTTCACCGACGGCCGCGTGATTGGGGCAACGCTCGACCGCAACGGTCTTCGCCCTGCCCGCTACCTCATCACGAACGACGGACTCATCGTCATGGCGTCCGAAGCGGGCGTGCTGCCCGTGAAGCCGGAAGACGTGCGGGTCAAAGGGCGGCTGCAGCCCGGCAAGATGCTGCTGGTCGATCTGGTGGAAGGCCGCATTATCTCCGACCAGGAGATTAAGCACTCCATGGCGACGCGGCGCCCCTATGCGGATTGGCTGAAGCGCTATCAGGTCACGCTCGACGAGTTGCCTGAGCCGGCGCGAGTGTATGGGTCCGATCACGCCACCATCCTCCGCCGCCAGCGCGCCTTCGGCTACACGGATGAAGACCTGCGTCTCCTGATGACGCCTATGGCGCAGGGCGGGGAAGAGCCCATCGGTTCGATGGGCACGGATACGCCGCTTGCCTGTCTTTCCGACAAAGCGCAGCCGCTGTTCAATTACTTCAAACAGCTCTTCGCGCAGGTCACCAACCCGCCTATCGATCCTATTCGTGAAGAGATGGTGATGTCGCTCGTCAGCTACATCGGCACTGAGCGCAATATCCTCGATGAAACGCCCGAGCATTGCCACACGCTCAAACTGCCGCACCCCATCCTGACCAACCGCGATCTGGAGAAGCTGCGCCGGCTTTCCCAGGGCGACTTCCTCGCCATGACGTTGCCCACGCTGTTTCGCGCCGCGGACGGCGCCAAAGGGCTGGAGCGCGCGCTTGACGACCTTTGTCGCAGCGCCTCGCGGGCCATGCGTTCCGGCTACACGCTGCTGATTCTTTCCGATCGCGGTGTGGATGCCGAATACGCGCCCATCCCTTCGCTGCTGGCGCTCGCCGCGGTTCACAATCACCTCGTCCGCGAAGAAACCCGCACTCAGGTCGCCCTGATTATCGAGTCGGGCGAGCCGCGCGAAGTCATGCACTACGCGCTGCTGATCGGGTATGGCGCCAGCGCCGTCAATCCTTACCTCGCCTTCGAGACGCTCGATGAGCTGGTGATCGATCGCCGCCTTCCAGAGAAGATCACCGTCGAAGCGGCGGCCGCCAATTACATCAAAGCGATCAATAAAGGTCTGCTCAAAGTCTTCTCGAAGATGGGCATCTCCACGCTCCAAAGCTATCGCGGCGCCCAGGTTTTTGAGGCCATCGGCCTCAATAAGCAATTCGTGGCGAGATACTTCACCGGAACCCCGTCGCGCATCGAAGGCGTGGGCCTGGAGGTGATCGCGCGGGAAGCCGTGATGAAGCACGATTTCGCGTACCTGCCCATTCGCGAAACCGATGCCGAGCTCGCCATCGGCGGCAACTATCAGTTCCGTATCGGCGGCGAGTACCACCTGTACAATCCGCAGAGCGTCTCGAAGCTCCAGCACGCGGTGCGGCAGAACAAATTCGCGACGTTCGAGGAGTACGCCGAACTCATCGATTCACAGGCCGCCCATCTCTGCACCTTGCGCGGTCTGATGCAGTTTAAATACACGTCCAGCGTTCCGCTGGAAGAGGTCGAACCGGCTCAGGAAATCGTGAAGCGCTTCGCCACGGGCGCGATGTCGTTCGGATCCATCAGCCGCGAAGCGCATGAAACGCTCGCCATTGCCATGAACCGCATTGGCGGCCGGTCCAACACCGGCGAAGGCGGGGAAGATGAGGCGCGTTTTGTGCGGGACGCCAATGGCGACGACCGCCGCAGCGCCATCAAGCAGGTGGCCAGCGCGCGCTTCGGCGTCACCGCCAATTACCTCGTCAATGCGGACGAACTGCAGATTAAGATGGCGCAGGGCGCCAAGCCGGGCGAAGGCGGCCAGTTGCCCGGTCACAAGGTGGATGAAGTCATCGCCCGCGTGCGCCATTCCATCGCGGGCGTCGGTCTGATCTCGCCTCCGCCGCATCACGACATCTACTCGATCGAGGATCTGTCCCAGCTCATTTTCGACCTGAAAAATGTCAATCCCCGCGCGCGCATCGCCGTGAAACTGGTGGCCGAGGTGGGCGTCGGCACGGTGGCCGCGGGCGTCTCCAAGGCGCATGCCGATGTGATCCTGATCAGCGGCTATGACGGCGGCACCGGGGCGTCGCCTCTGACGTCGCTGAAGCACGCCGGCATCCCCTGGGAACTCGGGCTGGCGGAAGCGCAGCAGGTTCTCATCATGAATGATCTGCGCGGGCGCGTCCGGCTGCAGGTAGATGGAAAGCTGCAAACCGGCCGCGACGTGGTGATCGCCGCCCTGCTGGGGGCCGAAGAGTTCGGCTTCTCCACGGCGCCCCTGGTCGCTCTCGGCTGCGTCATGATGCGCAAGTGCCACCTGAACACGTGCCCCGTCGGAATCGCCACCCAGGACCCTGTTCTGCGCGCCAAGTTCACCGGGCAGCCGGAAGACGTCATCAACTTCTTCTTTTTCCTCGCGGAGCAGATGCGCTTCTACATGGCCAAGCTCGGCTTCCGTACCGTCGACGAGATGGTAGGCCGCGTGGATCGCATCGACTTCCGCGCCGCCCGCGCGCACTGGAAAGCCAAGGACCTCGACTTCTCCACCATCCTCTACGACCCGCCCACGCCGGGACGCATCGCCCGCCGCTGCGTGACAGCGCAGGATCATGGCCTTCGCGAGGTTCTCGATTACGAGCTCATCGATCACGCGCGCGACGCCATCGAGAACGGCACGCGGATGGAATTCCAATTGGCCATTCGCAACGTGCACCGCACGGTTGGCGCGATGCTCTCCGGCGCGATCGCCCGACGGCACGGATCGGCCGGTCTCCCGGATGACACCATCCGGTTCCGCTTCCAGGGTTCGGCGGGACAGAGCTTTGGAGCGTTTCTGGTGCGCGGCGTCACGCTCGAACTTGAAGGCGACTCCAACGATTACGTGGGCAAAGGGCTCTCCGGCGGCACGATTATCGTGTATCCGCCGCGTTCCTCAACCTTCCTGCCGGAGAAAAATATCCTGGTCGGGAACGTGGTTCTCTATGGCGCCACCAGCGGCGAAGCTTACTTCAACGGCATGGGCGGCGAGCGCTTCGCCGTCCGCAATTCCGGCGCGACCGCCGTGGTGGAAGGCTTGGGCGATCACGGCTGCGAATACATGACGCGCGGCTTAGTCGTTGTGCTGGGCAAGACCGGGCGTAACTTCGCGGCCGGCATGTCCGGCGGCATCGCCTTCGTTCTGGATGAACGCGGCGACTTCGCCGACAAGCGGTGCAATCGCGCGTCGGTGGACCTGGAGCGCGTCTTCGATCCGGAGGACCAGCACATCTTGCGCGGCACGATCGCCAGACACTTCGGCGCCACCGGCAGCCCGCGCGCCAAGTGGATCCTCGAGAACTGGGCCGATATGTTGCCGCGCTTCTATAAGGTTTTCCCCCACGAATATAAGCGCGCGCTGCAGTCCGCCGCGCTCAAGCAACACGAGGCCATCGTTGCCTAAACACACCGGCTTCCTCGATTACGCGCGCGAAGTCCCCGCCCGCCGTCCCGTGCCCGAGCGGATCAACGACTGGTTTGAGATTTACCAGCCCTTTCCCGAAGAGAAGGTGCGGATCCAAGGCGCCCGCTGCATGGACTGCGGCATCCCTTTTTGCCAGTCCGGCTGTCCGGTCAACAACCTGATTCCGGACTGGAACGACCTGGTGCATTCCGGGCGCTGGCACGACGCCATACGCATCCTGCACGCCACCAACAACTTCCCCGAGTTCACGGGGCGCATCTGTCCGGCGCCCTGCGAAGCGGCCTGCGTTCTGGGGATCAGCGATCCCCCGGTCTCGATCAAGCTGATCGAAAAATCGATCGTCGACCGGGGCTTCGAGGAAGGCTGGATCGTCCCCGAACCGCCGCGCACGCGCACGGGCAAGCGCGTGGCCGTCATCGGATCGGGTCCGGCCGGTCTGGCCGCCGCGCAACAGCTCTGCCGGGCGGGTCACTGGGTCACCGTCTTCGAGAAATCCGATCGCCTGGGCGGCCTGCTGCGCTACGGGATTCCCCACTTCAAGATGGAGAAGCATCTGATCGACCGGCGGCTCGCGCAACTCTCCGCCGAAGGCGTCGAATTCGTCACCAATACGCATGTCGGCGCCGACATCAGCACGGCGGATTTGCGCCGCGATTTCGATGCTGTTCTGATCGCCACCGGCTCGGAATCTCCGCGCCGCATGAACGTGCCCGGTGCGCATTTGCAAGGCATCCACTACGCGATGGAATACCTGACTCAGCAAAACCGCGTGTGCGAGACGGACCGCGTTCCGGATCAGATCGTCGCGACCGGCAAGGCGGTGGCTATCGTCGGCGGCGGCGATACGGGGGCCGACTGTCTGGGCACGGCCCACCGCCAGCAGGCTCGTTCCATTTATCAGCTCGAATATAAGGATGCGCCCCCGGCGACGCGCGACGCTTCGACGCCCTGGCCGATGTGGCCGATCCAGTTGCGCACGGAAAGCTCGCACGAGGAAGGCGGCTTCCGTGAATGGGCCGCCATGACGCTGGGCTTTTCCGGTGACGAACACGGCCGGGTGCGGCAGTTGCACGGCATCCGGGTCGGTCCCAAACCGGAGCAGCGGCACGTTCCCGGAAGCGAGTTCACGCTGGATGTCGAACTCGTTCTGATCGCGGCCGGATTCTCGGGGCCGGTGCGCCGCGGGCTGCTCGAAGATCTGGGCGTGCCGCTCGATGTGCGCGGAAACGTCATCGTGGACGGCTCGTATATGACCGGCATTCCCGGCGTATTCAGCGCGGGAGATGCGCGGCGCGGCCAGTCGCTCGTCGTGTGGGCGATCGCCGAAGGACGCCAGGCGGCGGAGGGTATCGAGCGCTACTTCGCCTGAGTCAGTGCGCCGTCGCTTTCCATGCGTTGAAGTCTTTCAGCGTGGCCGTTTTCAGCGACGCCGCGGAATGATGCAGCCATTTGCGCGGGCGGCCCTTCAAATCGGCGAGGATCTTCTTCTGGGCGCCGGGCGTTCCGAGGTGGATGTTCGCGATTTCGAAACCCATCGCCCGCAGCAGCCTGCTTTCTTCGCGCTGCTTCGGCAGAGACGCCAGGTCCACGCGCGAGCAATACGGCGCCAGACGGCGAAAGATCCAGCCGTGCTTCACGCGGACGAACGGATCCAGCGCGCGGATCGATGCGGCTAAAACGTCCGCATACAGGGGGGAATCGCCGCCGCCCTTTGCTCCGGCCCAGACGCACGCTGATGCGCACAGCTCTTTCGCTTCGCGCGCGACCTGCGCTCCATGCAGGCGCGCCAGCGCGACGTAGCGCTGTCTGCCTAAGCTGCCCAGGCCCGCAACGCGGAGCGTCACTCGTTCCACTTGCGCGCCGGCGGGAAGCAGCTTCTCGATGCCGCGCACCGCGGATTTGGGAACTATCCCGGAGCAATCGTCCAGCGAGTTCATCTTGCGCCAGAAATCGACCGGATCGCGAAGGTCTCCCGTCACGGTGTCCCGAAGCCAGCGATGTTGCTCCGCCAGGACGAAAGGGCAGCCTTCGCCGGCCATGCCTTCGCGGTAGCCGGCGAGAATGGACTCGCAGGCGTCGGCGGCCGCAATGGCGAGGTGGTCTTCGTCCGCCGCGATGTGGGCGCTGAGCGCGAGGCGCACCAGGTCGATGGTGTAAGGCAGCGGGTAGACCTCGTCGAAGTCGTTGATGCCCCAGATCAGGCGGCCTTCAATGTCGCGCCAAGTGCCGAAGTTGGCGACGTGGAGATCGCCCACGGCGAGCACTTTGGGAGCGCGGATCGCGTCCCCGCCATGCGCTTTCCATAACTGCATGAAACGGTAGAACGTAGCGCGGAAGAACGGAAAAACGGCCTGCCGCATCGCCTCGTGTTTCAGTTCCAGATCGTGCGGCACGATCGTCAGCTGTTCCCCGAGCCAGTTCTCGTAAGAGGCCGTAGCCTGGACGATGTTCATACGCACAGCCGGGGCGTCAGAATCCAGCGCAGCACGCCATGCGGTTCGCGGCGCAGCGATTCGAACTGGATCGCGACCATGGTCCCTTTCTTCATGTCGAGCTGCAGCGCGGGGGAAGCGAGCAGATGGCTGACCGTGCTGCTGAGCAGGGGTTCGTGCCCGGCCAGCAGAAGTTCGCTGGTGTCGGAATAACCGCGAACGGCGTCCCAAACTGCTCGCGGATCGCCATGCGGCGTCAAGACTTTCGCTTCCACCGGCTCCGGACCGCCCAGAAGCTTGGCGGCGAGCTTCGCGGTCTGCATGGCGCGCTGATAGGGGCTGGACAGAATGACGCGCGGCTTTACGCCGGCCTTGGCGGCGCGGCGCAAAAGATCGTTCAATTTGGCGCGGCCATCGTCGGTCAGCTCGCGTTCTTCGTCGCGGCCGCCAGGGGAAACTTCTTCCGCAATCCCGTGGCGCAGAAGGTACAAGATCATAAGCGGCAGGTAAGCCGCTCTTATGATAGCTGGATATGCCACGATACGCGGCTGTTGATATCGGCAGCAATTCCGTCCGCCTGGAAGTGGCGGAGACGAGTGCGAACCAGCCTCCCCGAAGTCTGGCGTCGGAGCGGCAAGTGACGCGGCTGGGCGTCAGCGTGTTCCGCGCCGGGCGCATCAGCCAGGAGGCGCTGGATTTCCTGTGCGGGGTCTTGAGCGGCTTCGCGTTGCAGTACCGGCGCATGGATGCGGACATCGTGCGCGCGGTGGCCACCAGCGCGGTGCGCGACGCCAGCAACCAGCAGGAGTTTCTGGCGCGCACGTCGGCCGCGCTCGGCGCCAATGTGGAGGTGATCTCGGGCCAGGAGGAAGCGCGCCTGATCCACCTCGGCGTGCAGATGAGCTGGCCGCATCCCCGCAAGCGCGTGTTGATGATCGACATCGGCGGAGGCAGCGCGGAACTGATCCTGAGCCAGGACCAGCGGATCGAATTCGCCGTCTCGAAACAACTCGGGGCGCTGCGGCTGAACGAGGTGTTTCTCAAATCCGATCCGCCGCGCGAGCGCGATCTTCACCGGCTGGAGGAGTTCATCCAGGAACGAATTGACTCGGCGGTGCGAAGGATCAACCGCACGATTGGCGACCAGACCATCGACCGCGTGATTGGAACCTCGGCGACGGCCTCCGCGGTGGTGTGCGCGATCAACAAGATTCCGCGATCGCGCCGGGAGGACGCCGACAAACTCCGCGCGCCGACGGCGCAAATTCGGAAGCTTTATAACGAGCTCAGCCGAAGCTCGCTGGCGGAGCGGCAAAAGATCACCGGGATCGGGCCGCGGCGGGCCGAAATCATCGTGCCCGGCTGCGCCGTGCTGCTCCGGACTCTGGAAGGCCTGAACCTGCCGGCGCTTTATTATTCGGGAGCGGGCGTGCGCGACGGCATCATCGCCGACCTGATGGAACGCGGGCACTCCAACAAGAGCCTGGAGCTTTCGCAGGACCGGCGCTCCGCCGTCGAGGAGCTCGCGCAGCACTACAGCGTTCCGTTGAAGCACGCGCGCAAAACGGGGCAGGTGGCGATTCAACTGTTTCGCGCGCTCGCGCCGCTCCATAAACTTCCGCCGCCCTGCGGAGCGCTGCTGGAAGCGGCGGGTTACCTCCACGACATCGGCCATTACATCAGCGATACACGTCATCATAAGCACTCCTACTATCTGATTAGTAACTCGGACATGCCGGGCTTCGATGAGCACGAGCGGCAGATCATCGCCAACTTGTGCCGCTATCACCGGAAAGCTCCCCCGGTTCCGGAGCATCCCAACTGGCAGACGCTGGACGCGGAAGGGCGGCGCGTCGTGCTGCTGCTGGCGCCCATTCTGCGGCTGGCCGATTCGATCGACCGCACGCGCGATCAACGGATCGAACGAATCGCCTGCATCGTCCGGGACGCCGACGTGCTGATCGAGCTTTCTTCCAGTAAAGACCTCGACTTGGAAGTCTGGGCCACCGAGCGGACCGGCGAGTTCTTCCGGTCGGTTTATAACCGGCCGCTCACGGTGAGGAACATCGCGATATGACGCTTTCCGACTACGTGAAGCAACATATATCCGGGCTCATCGACAAAGTCGCCGAACAGGGCCGCCTGGCGGAGACGGACACCACCGGGGACGGCGTTCACGATCTCCGCGTGGCGATCCGCAGACTCGCGGAGAACCTGCGCGTCTTCGAAGATCTGTTTCCGCGGGGCGCGGCGAAGAAAGTCCGCAAAGAGTTGCGGGCCGCGATGCGCCTGGCCGGAGACGCGCGCAACCACGACATCGCCGCGGAATTGATGCGGCGGGCGAAGGTCCCCGCGAAGCCTGATGTCGCCGCGGGCCGCGCGCGGGCCGCCGTAAAACTGGCGAAGGTGCTGCGCGCCTGGAACCGCGACGCGGCGGAACGCGCGTGGCGCGAAGGGCTGCATGTCTAAAGCCAGCATCTGGCGGCCCGAAGAGAGCCCGGAGACCAACGCGCGAAGAGTGCTGCCCGCGATGGCGCGCGAATATTTCGCCGCCGGCCGAAAGATCGCGGCGAGCCGCCCGGATCCCGCGGAATTGCATCCCTTCCGGCTGGCGACGAAGCGCTTGCGGTATACGCTCGAGATCTTCCGCGATGTTTACGGAAAGTCGATGGACGCGAAGCTCAAGCTGCTGAAGCCCGTGCAGGACGCGCTTGGCGAAGTCAACGACGCGGTCGCGACGCAAAGCGCTTTCCAGGCGGGAAAGCCGTTCCGGGCGTATCTCAACCGGCGCGCGGCGAAGAAGGCTGGCGAATTTCACCGCCGCTGGAGCGCGGAGTTCGACGCGCCGGGCCAGGAAGAAATGTGGATTCGCTATCTCGGCCGCATTCCTCAGGCAAGGCTCAAGCCTCCGTCGACGGCCAAGGTCTGACCGGTTAAAAACCCCGGGGCGGTGAGCAGGAACTCCACGGTGTCGGCGATCTCGCCGGGGTGGCCGGCGCGGCGCATGGGGGTGCGCCGAATCAGCGGTTGGGCAGCGTCGCCCGCTTCTTCGCCGCCGCTGAACGGGAAGACGCCGGGCGCAATCGAGTTGACCATGATCTCCGGCGCGAGCGCCTTGGAAAGAGCCTTGGTGAGCATGATGACGCCGGCTTTGGAAGCGCAGTAATGCGCGTGATCGGCCCAGGGCCGGATGCCGCCGAGCGAACTGAAATTCACGATGCGGCCGCGGCCCTGGCGGCGCATGATGCGGGCGGCGGCCTGGCAGCAGAAGAAAACGGATTTCAAGTTGACCGAATGGATGAAGTCCCAATCCGCCTCCTCGATGTCCATGACATTGAAACGCGTGAAGCGGGCGGCGTTGTTGACAAGCGCGTCGAGGCATCCGTGATCGCGATCGATCTGTTGGAACATGGCGCGGATTTCGGGTACGCTCTCGAGGTTGGCCTGATAGAGCGGCGCATCGCCGCATTCGCTCGCGGTGGCGCGCGCTTCGACCTCCGACGAGTTGTAGTGGATGAGGACTTTGGCGCCGCGGCGCGCGAGATGGATGGCGACGGCGCGTCCGATGCGGCGGGCGGCGCCGGTGACGAGAACGGTCTGGCCAGCGAGGGGAATCATACGACCGGGTCTCCGTGGATTTCGATCTCGACTTCCGGCTGCAAGGCGGGCTCGGGAAGGCGGCCGGTGAAATGGGCCCAGCCCCAGAACAGCGCGGTGGTGGAGCTGGCGATTCCGGCGACCATGCCGATGGTGCGGATGGGAACATGAGCGGAGGCGAGCCCGGTGGCGCCCATGGACAACATCATGACCGACCACTGCATGGATTCCATGGTGGCGAAGACGCGCCCGCGGAAGCGGTTATCGACGTGGCGCAGCAACTGACTCTGGTTGAGCACGGAACTTACGGCGACGCCCGCGCGGGAGATGGCGATGAACAGCAGCGCCAGGCGGAAGCTGCGCATCTGGCTGAAGATGATGTAACCGGCGCCGTGAACGATGTAGCAGAACACGATCGTGGTTTTGTAGGCGTAGAAGCTCAGGCGCTTCCCGAGATAGAAAGCGATGGTTCCGCCGATCAGAAGGCCGATGCCGGCGAAGCTCCAAATGATGCCGATGCCGGAGGGTCCGCGATGAAAGACCAGCTCTCCGAAGAGGCTGAAGAGAACCTGCGCGGCGCCGCCGCCGGTGGCCCAACCGACGCCGACCAGGGCGATGCCGAGGATCAGCGGCGTGCGAAGCATGTAACGCAGGCCTTCGGAATACTCATGCCAGGGGCGGACGACGTCGCTCTCACTGAGGACGACGCGCTCCACGCGGAACGATCCGGTGGTGAGGCGGAGCCCGGAAACGCACCAGGCGGAGACGATAAAAGACAGCGAGTTGAGGACGAACGCCCACTGGTAGCCGAGGCTGCTGACGGTGAGGCCGCCGAGCGCGGCGCCGATGGTGAGGGTCATCCATCCGGTGATCTGGGTGACGGAGTTGGCCGCGTGGAGCTCCTCCGCATTGGTGATGGTCGGCAGGATGGAAGAGCGGCCGCTGGTGAAGAACGGGGACGCGAACATGAGGAGCGCGCTGAAACCGTAGATCCACCAATTCTGGGGATGCGCGATGGAGAAGATGAAGCCGAGCGCGATGACGGCGCGAACCAGGTCGCTGGACATCATGACGCGGCGGCGGTCGAGACGATCGAGCGTAACGCCGGCCAAGGGACCGGCCATGACGGCGGCGACGGCGCGCGCAATCATGACGAGCGCGGCGGAAGTTCCCGAGTGGGTGTGTTCGAGCGCGAGGCTCAGAACGGCGATGTTGTTGAAGTGGTCGCCAATTTCACTGACGATCTGACCGGTCCACAAGCGGCGGTAGTTCCGGTTGGAGCGGAGCAGTTCGGGGACGGTCATGTGGAAGCGGCGGCGCCGTCCACCACGGCTTCGCGGACGGTGATGCTCCGGATGTAATCGAGATCGAGATCGTAGCCGAAACCGGGCTGGTCACGGACGGCGATGAGGCCGTCGCAATCGACTTCGACGGGCGGGTGGATGAGGTCGCGTTTCCAGTAGCGCTTGCTGGCGGAGACGTCGCCGGGGAGCAGGAAATTGGGAAGCGTGGAGAGCGCGATATTGTGGGCGCGGCCGATGCCGGATTCGAGCATGCCGCCGCACCAGACCGGAATGGAGGCTTTTTCGCAGACATCGTGGAGGCGTTTGGCCTCGGCGAATCCGGCGACGCGGCCCAGCTTGATGTTGATGATTTTGCAGGCGCCGAGGCGGATGGCCTGTTCGGCGTGGTGGGCGGAGCGGATGCACTCATCGAGACAGATGGCGGTGTTGAGTTTGGATTGCAGCTCGGCGTGATCGATGATGTCGTCGTGAGCGAGGGGCTGCTCAATCATCATGAGGTAGAACTCATCGAGCGCGCGGAGGCGATCGAGATCGGCGAGGGTATAGGCGGAGTTGGCGTCGGCCATGAGGCGGATCTCGGGGAAGCGCTCGCGAACGGCGCGGACGACATCGACGTCCCAACCGGGCTTGATTTTTATCTTGATGCGCTGGTAGCCGGCGGCGAGCTCGGTGTCGATTTTGGCGAAGAGCTGATCGACGGAATCCTGGATGCCGATGGAGACGCCGCAGGGAATTTGCTGGCGGGCGCCGCCGCCGATTTCGCGCCAGAGGGGAACGCCATGCATGCGGGCCTGAAGATCCCACACGGCGGCCTCGATGCCGCCGCGGGCCATGTTGTGTCCGCGGATATGGGAGATGAGCGGGTAGACTTCTTCGGCGCTGGCGAGATCGCGGTTGAGCAGACGCGGGGCGGCGTAGCGGTTGGCGATGCCCCAGATGCTTTCGGTCCACTCCTCGTTATAGAAGGGGTGTTCGCCGGCGGTGATTTCGCCCCAGCCGGAGACGCCCTGGGAGCGGGCTTCGACGAGGACGATGTCGCGCTCAAAGGTGCGGCTGAAACTGGTTTCGAAGAAGTGCACCAGGGGCATGCGCACATGGCGGATGACGAAGCTATCGATTTTCATTCCATTTTCCCCAGCAGGTAGTGGCCGGCGGCGGCGGTCCGTTCGAAGCCGATGACGGCGAGGCCGCGGCCGAGGGCTTCGACAAAAGCGGCGCTTACGCGGGCCTGAATCTGTTTTACTTCGGATGGATCGGTTTCCCGCAAGGCGGGAATGTTGTTGGGCACGGGGATGCGGGCGATGATTTCGGGCCGGGGCGCGGAGCGGCCGTCGAGGGTCGCGCGGACGCGATCGCCATCCATCCACCACTCGGCGATGCAGCGATCCGTGGGCAGCCCGCTATGCAGGATGCTGGTGGATTTGCCGTATTGATTGAGCGCGAAACGGCGGATGACGGCGCCGAGGCGTTCGATGTTGAACCAGGCGTTGCGGATCTCGAGCGGATCAAAAGTCCACTCCATGAGATGGATGCCGCGCGCGAGGGCGTCATCGCGCTGGGCGAGCTTCAGCAGGCGGCCGACGCCATAGTTACGATAGGCGGCGGCGACGCCGACCATCTGGCTATGCAGGTAGGCGCCATGGCCGGGCTTGATGCCGGGAACGGCCAGGGCGAAGCCGACGATTCGCCGATCATGATAGGCGCCGAAGACCTGGCCGCCGACTTTGGACGCGACGACGAACAGGCGCGCGGGTAGCAGGTCGGCGTCATCGAACTGCCAGATATCTTTCTGGAGGCGAACGGCGTCCCGGAACTGATCCTGTTCCGTGAGAGGAAGGACGGCGATGGAGGGAGCGTCCGTCATGGCGCCGGCGTTTCCGGAGCGCGGGGGAGCTTGGCCTGGCGCCAGAGGGCTTCCATCTCATCGAGGCTGCTTTGCGCGGGAGTTTTGCCTTGCGCGGCGAGGCTCCGCTCGATGAAGCCGAAGCGTTCGCGGAAGCGGGCGTTGGAGCGGCGAAGGGCTTGTTCAGGATCGACCGCGGAGAAGCGGGCGAGGTTCACGAGGACGAAGAGGAGATCGCCGATCTCGTGCTCGCGTTCGGATGCGTTTTGGGCGGCGGCGAGCTCGGCGCGTTCCTCGTCGAGCTTGGCGAGGACGCCGTCGATATCGGGCCAGTCGAATCCGGCCTGCGCGGCGCGGGAGCTGATCTGCTGGGCTTCGACGAGGGCGGGGAGGATGCGCGGGACACTGTCGAGAAGTCCAGGATCGCCGCTGTCGTTCTTCCCACCGGCCTTTTCACCGGCCTTGATCTCGCTCCAGAGTTTGCGGACATCGGCTTCGGTGGAAGCCTGTTCGTCGCCGAAGACGTGGGGATGGCGGCGGATGAGCTTGCGAATGATGGCGTCGACCGCATCGGCGATGGAGAAGTAGCCGGCGTCTTCGGCCATTTGCGCGAAGAAGACGGGTTGGAGGAGCAGATCGCCCAATTCGCCGCGGAGTTCTTCCCAATCGCGCCGGTCGATGGCGTCGATGACCTCATAGGTTTCTTCGAGGAGGAAGGGCTTTATGGAGTCGAAGGTCTGTTCGCGATCCCACGGGCAGCCGCCGGGAGCGCGCAAGCGGCGCATGATCTCGACGAGGCGCTCAAAACTGGCGCCGACGGCGGCTGCGGAGGTCATGGTAGGGGTGTTTTCAAGATAACATTCAGGCGTCTTGGCCCGGCCGTTTTCCGGGGAGACTTGCGGCGAGATTGGCTTCGTTTTTTGATTATTATTTGAACGGATTGGCTTCGTTTCGCGGGGGCGGGAACGGAAGGAGCGGGCGGCCGGTCCGGGGAATCGATGGCGGAAACGTCTTTGTTTTGTTGCTGTTGGCGCGGCTGGCTGGAATTCGCGCTCTTGCGGGTGCGGGAATCCGGCGCGGCGGAGCGATTGGCTTCGTTTGCGGAATTGGGTTCGTTTTGCATCTGGGCCGTCCCGCGGACGAGGTCGATTCGAAGGGTGCGCTGACCGGCGGGCTGACTGGCTGGTTGCCCGGCTTTCCCGGCTGGCGTCGGACGGCTTGCATCGCGGCGGATGGTGATGGTGGTTTGGCGGTCCTTAGCGGTTTTGACGATCGCTTTGGCCGCATCAGGCGCGCTGGCGGCCTTGGCCGGGGTTCGCGCGGTGGTTTTATCGAGAGGAGAACGCATATAAGTGAATGACGGGATTTCTTTCCCCTATTGAGTTATGACACACGGAATGGGCGGGCGATGGGCGCGGGGGGTGTAAGTTGTTGATTGGGCGGGAGATGGCGGGGTTGGAGGGAACGTGATTGGAGTGAACCCCAAAAATGAGACAGCGAGTTAAGGGAGCAAATACATTGAATGGAGTGAGGAATGGATTTGTCCCGAGCTGTTTACAGCCGCGATTTGAAGATCACGGCGATGCGCGCACTCGATGCGGGCTCAACGTCCGGTGAAATAGCGCGAAAATATCAACTCAGCCCCAAGCTGCTGGAACGTTGGCGGGGCGAGTGGCGCGCCAAAGGGGATGCGGCGTTCCCGGGCCTCGGCCGGCGCGCCATGGGCGACCTGGCGGTTGTCGATGAGGGGCGCCGCGTGGCCGAACTGGAGCGCAAGATTGGCCAGCTCACCATGGAAAATGACTTTTTAAAAAAGGCCTTACAGCATTTCAGGGATCATCACCCGCCAGCCGTCGTCAGTGGCGAGGATGTCTGTTTGAAGAAGTCCAGCAGCAAGCCTCGAAAGGCGAAGCCGTGAGCGCTCTTTGTCAGATGACCGGCTTGAGTAGAGCCGGTTTTTATCGCTGGCGTGTGCCTCGACGGACCGAACCGGCAGAAATGGAACTGCGCGACCAGATGCAGCGAGTGGCTTTGGAATGGCCCAGTTATGGCTACCGGAGGATTGCGCTGGAACTACGTCGTCGTGGTTTCGAAGTCAATCAGAAGCGCGTGCTGCGGATGATGCGCGAAGACAACCTGCTGTGCGTGGGCCGCCGCGCTTTCCGCGCCACGACTGACTCACGTCATCATCTCCCGATCTATCCGAATCTGGCGCGAGAGATGCAGCCCACAGAGATCGATCAGCTGTGGGTTTCCGACATCACCTATATCCGATTGCGCCACGAGTTCATCTATCTTGCCGTGGTGCTGGACGCCTTTTCTCGGCGGGTGATCGGCTGGGCGTTAGGTCGATCGCTGGAAGCGGGGCTCGCGGTCGCGGCTTTGCGGATGGCACTCGTCGAGCGGCAACCTTCGCCCGGTCTGGTGCATCACTCCGATCGCGGCGTGCAGTATGCTTCGTTGGATTACACCGACATATTGAAGCAGCGCGGCGCCACGATCAGCATGAGCCGTAAAGGTAATCCGTACGACAACGCAGCTTGCGAGTCATTCATGAAGACGTTGAAATATGAGGAGGTTTACCGGAACGAATACTGCGATTTTCAGGACGCCCTCTCCAGCATAAGCGAGTTTCTGGAGCGGGTTTATAACGAAAGACGTTTACACTCTGCGCTGGGATATGTTCCGCCAGCGGAATTCGAACGAGGTGCGAACGGGTGAACGGCAATTCCTTGGGAACCGGGCATACCGGGGGCTTTGCCCCTGCGACCCCAGGATTTAACGCAGTTGGGCCGGAATGGATGTTAAAGCTCGGAGCGACTAACGCCGCTCCGAGCATTCCAGCTGCTGAGTCGACGCTCGGGTCGCATCCCTGCGTTGCCCTATCCTCCGCTCAGGTGCCTCTAGAGTGGACAACATCAACCAAGCCGTGCAATGATTTCTCAGCGAACGGCGATTACCCCCTTAACTGGTTGTCTCACTCCAGGGGTTCACTTCATGATTCACCCACGGGCGCGCTTCGCTTAGCCCACAACGAGGGATGAAAACGATCGTTGGTTAGCGGCACGATGGGGATGCCGCTGGGCATCGTAAGCCGTGTTCGGGGGAGATTCGCTGCTGGCGATCGACAACGAAATATCTATTTCACGGATAACACGAATCAGGCTCTGTTCGCCGTCAGTCTTAGTCATCTTTCGAGCCCGGCGCTTCTGCTTGGGCCGAACGAGCAGCTTCCGGGGATGCCCGCGCCACCTTATACGATTACTTCGCTGGCCGCAGTATGGGGTGGCCGCAATCGAGGCGTATACCGTGATCGGGAGCAACACGAGCGCGGGGATATTCGCTTACTCGAACGATACGTTCTCACGGATAGCGGAACCAGGAGGCGCCTTCTTTGGCGGCGTGGTGGGATATGACCTCTATTTGGGGCCGAGCGGCAACGGGGATATCATCTTTGGGACGAACGCGGGCGGAACGGGGGCGTTACTCGCATCGCCGGCGACTTGCGCCTTGGATGTGACGAGCCGGGTGAAGGTTTCGTTTGGACCGGTTACGCGGGTGGCGGGGAACGATCAGGAGACTCAACTGGCGGTGGTGGAGAATACGGGCGGCGCGAGCATCGCGGGTCCGGTTTCGATTTCGCTGTATGGGCTGGGTTCCGGGATTTCGCTGGCGAATGCGGGGGCGGGACTTACGGCGTGCACGGGACTGGCCCCTTTAGGGAGCCCGTATGCCGTGGTGACGGTCAAGGCGATGGCCGCGGGGGCTAAGGTGACGTGTAAGTTGACTTATGATAATGCGTATGAGGTTACGGTGAGTTATACATATAAGGTGTTTTCGGGCGCGGTTCGGTAGGGGTGGGCGTGAATTACTTGGTTTCGTTGAATAGGACCAGGATGCCGCCTGAGTAGTCGGGGACGACGAGGTCGGGTGGCGTTCCTATGTGCTGGCCGTGAAGGCGGGCGACGAGCGGGAAGCCAGGTGAGAAATATGTTCCCACCTCTTCCCCTTGCTCGAACGTGCCGTCGCCCTTTCCCAAGAACAGCGCCACCGACGGGCTGGACTGCACACCGATATCTGGAATGCCGTCGCCGTTGAAATCCGCAACGACATTCACTCCTGTTCCGCCTATGAAAGATCCAAGTACGGTCCCTTTGGTGAAGTTGCCCGTTCCGTCGCCCAGATAGATGTACGCGCCCGCCGCATCCTCTCCCGCGAAAACGACATCCAGATTTCCGTCGCCGTTAAAATCGACGAGGATAGCTTGGTCGGTGAACTCCCCCATGCTCGAAGGCACCTGAGTAAAGCCGCCATGCTGGTTGTTCAAAAGCACATAGGCGTTGACATATGGAAACGCTGAGCTCGTCAAGATTAGGTCAGACCATCCATCGTTGTTGATGTCGCCAGCCGCGATCGCGGAAAACCCGCCCGAAGGCGGGGTCGCCACTATCGCCTTTGCCTTCCGAAAGGTTCCGTCTCCGTTGCCGAAGGCCATCAGGTTCGCGGACGTGGCGAAATCGAGCTTGCCGTCGTGATCGAAATCGGCTACAGCCAGATAACCTTCGTAGGATGTCGCCGTCGAGAACGTCTGAGTAAATGTGCCGTCTCCGTTCCCGATCAGCGTGACCACCGCCGTCGGGGTTGGCACCAATAGGTCTTCGATGCCATCTTTATTCAAGTCGACCGCGATCGCGCAGCCCGCGTTTGGAAGACTCACCGTCGGACCTTGCTGCAGAGGTTTGGATAGAGAACTCGTGCCGAGCACTATCGTGACGCCGCTGGCTGTACTTACGGCAAGGTCGGGTTTTCCGTCCCCGTTGAAGTCCGCCGACACCGTGCAGCCCGCGCCGCCGGTCAGCGGAGTAAAGTTCCCCTCTTGAAATTGATCGCCGCCTTCGTTCAGCAGCACCGAGATGCCGTCGTGCGCGTCGGTGACGATGTCCTGACGCCCGTTGTTGCGCAAATCTCCCACGGCGACGGTGAACCCAGTCAATGCCGGATAAGTTACCGTTTTCGTAAACTGCCCGCTTGCGGACCCGTAGGCGACTGCGCCGCTAGAAGCGACCACGTCGGGATATCCATCGCCATTCACATCAGCCAGAACGATCTTCAGACCGGAGACGTCCGCAATTCGGGGACCGGTAAATCCGCCAGCGCCGTCGCTGGTGTAGACCAGGGTGTAGTTGATATCTAGCTGGGTGAGCGCGAAGCCGGGACGACCGTCCTTCGTCACAGGCCCTGCGGTCACATAATAGGCGTCAATCGGCTGGGCATAATGCACCGGCGTCTGGAACGTTCCGTCACCATTGCCGAAAGCCACATCAAAGCCGTTTCCGGTTCCTTCGAATCCTTCCTCAGGGAGCGTGATTACTAGGTCCAGCTTGCCGTCGCCGTTGAAATCGGCCGCGGCTAGGCCCCCGGCCCCAGGGGCGAGCGGAACCGTGATAAAAGGAGTGTGGAAGGTCCCGTCACCCTTGCCAAGGTACATCCAGACCCCACTGGCCGCAACGAACGCGACGTCCAGCTTCCCGTCGCCATTGAAGTCGGCAGCAATCGTCCCCCCGCCGCCACCCGTATCGGTACCGGCCGGATAGAAGTCCCCGTATTGAAATGTTCCATCCCCGTTACCGAGCGCAACGGTAATTCCAGAGTCGTAATTGGATTCAGTTTGATAGCCCCCGAACACCAAGTCGAGTATCCCGTCCCCATTGATATCGACGGGCAGAGTGATAGTCGGATATTCAAGATACGTATTCTCGCTGGGGCCGATACGAAATGTGCCGTCCCCGTTGCCGAACAGAACCGTTATATAACTTTCTGCAGAGACAATCAAATCCGGGATCCCGTCGCCATTGGTGTCGCCGATTCCCGTGTATTGCGAATAAAGGCCGGTGACATCCTGGCGCGCTAGGAACTTTGGGGACACCTGCGCGCTGGCTGTGGCGGCGTATAGTACAAATAGACCCGCGAATAGGGACGCGAGGTTCGTCATGGCTGGTTTCCAACTTTATCAGCTATCATACTCCGAAAACCAGACATCCGGCTGGAGGCCCGCGCGATGACGTTTCGAACGGTCACGCTGCTCGTGCTATTCGTTTCAGGGGCGATGGCGCAAGATGCGAAGCCCGACTTTTCGGGCACATGGAAGTACGAGACCAGGCCTTTCGCGACGGACCGCGAAGTGGACAAAATCGCGCATAAGGAGCCGGATGTATCGATCTCTGAGGCGGCCGGCCGCGCCGATGTCATTTACACGCTGACTTACCGGACGGATGGACAGGATCCGAAGCCGGAGCGCGGGTTGCGCGGGGTGGAACGGAAGGCTCACTGGGAAGGCAAAACGCTGGTTCTCGAAACTCATTTCGTGCGGGGCGTGGATATCACGGATAAGCGCGAGGAACTCTCGCTATCGGACGACGGGAAAACGATGATCAAAAGGGTCCGCGTCTCGGGCGCAAAAGGGAATAGCCAGAACAGGATCGAATTCAAGAAGGTATCGGCGGGTATCTCAGGGATCAAGCCAGGCGACAACGAGGCGACGGTGCGCTATGAGTGGGGTGATCCGGATTCGGTTGAGCACAGAGCCAATGGAACGGTCTTTGTCTATGAGCACCAGGCGGGCGGCCCGTTTGAGATTATTTTCGTCGACGGGAAGATGACGGACGCTATGTACCGGAAGTTCGATAAGGCGGCGAAAGATGCGATTCCATAGCGGTCCGTCGGCCCGATGCGAAAGATTGTGACGCTGGCGTAAGTGCAGAGGGTGACGATCCGCGCGGGGCTTCAGCCGTTTTCGGCTTTGACGCCGGGGATTCTGCTTTTGATGAGGCTGATTTGGCCGGTGTGGTGGGACTCGTGCTCGCAGACGTGGAACCATTTGCATAAGTTGTTGGTGGGTCCCCAGGGCCAGGTCTTGTCGACGGCCATGAGCCAGGCGTCGTCGCGTTTGCGGAACTCGGCGAAGGTTTTCTCGCGGGTGTCTTGCAGTAAGTTGAGATAGTAATCGAGGTTGTGGCCTTTGATCGCTTCGCGGGCGGGGTCGCCCAGGTTCATGGCGACTTGCCAGTCTTTGAAGGCCGGGCTCGTGAACAGATCGTTTAGCCCGACGTTGTCGAAGGTGTTGATCTGGTATAGCTTTTCGGTGGCGACGAGATGCAGGAGAAGCGCGCCGGGGCGATTGGCTTTGCTGTCGAGGAGGAAGTCGAGCTGTTCGGCGGTCAGGCCTTTTACCGGTCCGACGACGGCGCGCCGCATCCACGTCATCTGGGAAACGAGCGTGCCGATTTGGGGAGAAAAGCCCGGCCGGGGACCAAGGGCATTCAGTTCGGGATCGGCCGAGTAAGCCGCGGCGGGGACGAGCGCGGCTAAGCCGGCGGCCCGCAGGAAGCGCCGGCGATTCGGTCTAGGTGGATCGATCAATGGAGGATACCTCGGAAGCAATTGTATCTCCCTGAGTAAGGCTCTGGGGCAGCGTGGCGGCGATTCCGATCATCCACACGATGCCAATGAACCGGGCGATGGGGATGAAGAGGGAAGCGGTCCAGGATAGGAGCATGAAGGTCGATAACTCGCCAGAAAGCGCGATCGCCATTCCCAGCCACATCAGCCACCGCGGAATCAGGCGATTTAAGCCGGCGGTGAGCGATACCCCGGCGAAGAATAATCCCAGGGGCGCGACGAAGCCCGGGCCGCCCGCTGTGAATCCGAGCAACTGAAGGGCGCGCACGGCGCCGGCCGATTCGGCAATCCCGGGCGTGGATAGCGACCAATCCGCGAGGGCGGAGACGATTAGCATGACCATGGCGGCGACGCCTCCGCAGAGCGCGATCAACTCTCCCGCGGCGCGGACTCGGAGGAACCGCAACCGGCTGATGACGGTGGCTACGAATACACCTAGCGGCATGGCGGACGCCAACTGGAAGAAAGAACCGACGCGAATTCCGGTGGGGAAGGCGGCGACATAGGCGATCGCTTTTTCAACGGGCTGGTAAGGCATGGGGAACGCGGCGCGGGGGGAAAGGAGGACGCCCGCGATGATGCCGGCGAGGACGAGGAATGTATAGGAAAGCGCCACAAACATAAGTGGCGGGCCTGGGTTGCGCAGGGGTTGGCTGGAAGGATTTCGATACGACATATTATCATTATTGCAGTAAACGATTATTTGGTGGCATAATATTTGTATGCACTCAGGCCCGACCCCGCCGTCATCCGCCGCGTTTCTGCTGGCCCAGGTCGGCGCGCATGCCGCTAAACGTTTCGCCGAATCGCTTGCGCCTTTGCAGTTAAGCCCGGCGCACGCCGGAATTCTGCGGATGCTCAGCCGCTCATCCGGGCTAAGCCAGCGCGAACTCGCCACGCGGCTGGGGATGCACGCGAGCCGGTTGGTGGCGCTCATTGACGAGATGGAGTCGCTGGGTCTAATCGTGCGCGAAGGCAGCGCGGAGGACCGGCGCGCGAATGCGCTTCGCGTTACGGACAAAGCGGGCGGTGTGTTGGCGGAGATCGGCAAAGCGGCGCGGCAGCATAGCGATGCGCTGCTTAGCGCGCTGAGTAAAGATGAACGCGAGACGCTGGCGCAGTTGCTGCAGCGAGTGGCTGATCAGCAGGGTTTGACGCGCGGGGTGCATCCGGGCTATCGAGGATAGTTGACGGGGCGGGGAAAAGGGCTGCTGGCCGCGGATTAACTCGGATTAACTCGGATAAGGCAGGCTACGGCCCGGTGAGCAGGAAGCGGTAGCCGACGCCGCGGATGGTTAAGAGGTGCTTTGGGGCGGCGGGCTCGTCTTCGAGATAGCGGCGGAGGCGCACGATGAAGTTGTCGATGGCGCGGGTGTCGGTGTCTTCGCGGACGCCCCAAACGTCTTCTAAAAGCGTTTCCCGGGAGATTGCTTCGCCGGCGTGCTTCACGAGGAAGCGGAGGAGGTTGGCTTCCATCAGAGTGAGGGGGAAGACGCGGTCGGGAGTGCGGATTTCCATGGCGCGGAAGTCGATTACGCGGTCGTTCAGGCGCACCTGTTCGGGGCCGTTTTCGCCGGTTTGCCGGAGCCAAACGGACCGGCGCAGAAGGCCTCCGGCGCGGGCCAGTAGGATGGAAAGGTCGAACGGCTTGGGCAGATAATCGTCCGCGCCGGCTTCGAACCCGGTGAGCACATCCTCAACGCGGCCGCGCGCGGTCAGCATCAGAATGGGCACGAAGCAGCCGGATTTCCGCAGCTCCGCCGCGACGTGAAATCCGTCCATGCCGGGGAGCATGACGTCGAGAAGAACCAGATCGAAGGACGCGGCGCGATCGAGCGCGGCTTCTCCGGTATCGACCACATCGGTGTGGTAGCCCTCAGCCTCCAGGTTGAAGCGGAGGGCTTCCGCGATGTGGACTTCGTCCTCGACGATCAGGATGCGCGCGGGGCAAAGCGGGTCGCGTGCATCCGATGAGACGCTGCGATCGGTCATAGAGGAGGCGCCGTGGGGAGTTGCAACGTGAACGTGCTGCCGTAACCCAGGCCCGCGCTTTCCGCATAAGCCTTGCCGCCGTGGCGGCGCGCCACGGAACGCACGATGAACAGCCCGAGACCGGTGCCTTTCACGCGCCGCGACATGGCGCCGGGGATGCGGTAAAAGCGTCCGAAGATCCGTTTCAATTCCTCGCGCGAGATGCCCGCGCCCTGATCTTTGACGCGGACCAGCACGTGGTTGTCGTCGGGTTTTTCACAGGAAACTTCCACGCGCAGATCTTTGCCGGAATACTTTATGGCGTTATCGAGCAGGTTGGTGACGGCGGCTTTAAGCTCATCGGATTCGCCCAGGATCTCGGCGCGGGGCGTCTGGCGGACAAACTCGACCTGTTCCGGCGCGAGGTGGTGACGGACGCGAGCCAGGTCGACGCACTCGGAAACCAGTTCCGGAAGGTTGATGCGCTCGCGATTGGCCTTACGGCGCGGGGCGGTCTGGCCGGCGCGCAGAACCTGCTCGACGGTGTTGAGCAGGCGGCCGCTGTCTTCGAGCATGATGCGGTAGAAATCCTGGCGGCGCGCGTCGTCAAGAGGGCGCTTCTGCAAGGTTTCCAGATAGAGCCGGATGGAGGCGATGGGCGTTTTCAGTTCATGCGTGACGGAGTTGATGAAAGCGTCGTGCTGCTCATTGCGGCGAATTTCCCGGAGGAGAAAGATGGTGTTGAGCACGACGCCGGTGATGATCACCGCGAAGAACAGGACGCCCGAGACGAGCAGGAGGCCGGTCTTCCAGTTGAGGACGATCCACCCGACGTTGAGGGTGACCGCCAGCGCGACCAGGACGATGCCGAGAGCGAGGAAACCGATTTTCGACCGGCGCTGCCCTGGAAACACCATGAGACTTAGTGTGTCATGCGAGGTGTGTCATGCTTGCCGGCGCACTGGGGGGCGCCGCGAGAGCGAGGAAGCGCTAAGCGGCGGCTTTTTCGACCAGGCGCTCATTCACGCTGGCGACTTTGACGCCGCGCGCGAATCCGAGCTTCTTCAGGAAACTGATGTGCAGCCAGGTGATGTCGAGTTCATACCAGGCGAGTCCGTGGCGGGCGGATACGGGATGCGCGTGGTGATTGTTGTGCCAGCCTTCGCCGAAGGTGAGCATGGCGACCCACCAGCTATTGCGGGAATCGTCGCGCGTTTCGAAGCGGCGCGAACCCCACATGTGGGTGGCGGAGTTCACGAGCCATGTGAAGTGAAGGCCCATGGTGACGCGGAAGAAGATGGGCCAGAGCAGCATGGGCCAGCCGCCGAGAAGGAACAGAACCACGCCGAGGATCACCAGCGGCATGTAATGCCACTTGTTGATGAAACGATGGACGGGATCGCGCGCCAGGTCGGGCGCATATTTACCCATCACGGCGGAGTTGGAATGCTTGGATTCGCCGACCAGGATCCAGCCGACATGGGCCCAGAAGCCGCCCTCGCGCGGGGAATGCGGGTCGCCCGGACGGTCGGAAAACTGGTGATGCAGACGGTGCGTGGCGACCCAGAAAATGGGACCGCCTTCAAGCGACAGCGTCGCGCAGATGGTGAGGAAGTATTCGATCCACTTGGGCACCAGATAGGAGCGGTGCGTGAGCAAGCGGTGGTAGGACATGCCGATGCCGAGGCAAAGGGCGACCCAGTTCAGGATGAAAGCCACGGCGAGGGCTTTCCAACTGAAGAAGAAAAAGGCGGCGATGGCGCCGGCGTGGAACAGAACGAGGAACCCGATCATCGCCCAATTGGGCGCTTCGCTTCGCCTGGAAGCGGGAACAGTTTCTATCATTTTGTTTGAAGGTGGACTCCTCTTCAAACTAGCAACCGCGGATGCAGGCCGTTGTAATAGTTATGTAAGGGGAACGACCGAATGAGGGCGACGGAAACTACTTGTCGCGCTTGCCTTCGAATTTACCGCTGCCGAGCGGGAACGGGTACTTGGCGACGCCCTTGATAGTGTCGCCGGACAGGGTTCCGGTGTAGGTTCCGGAGCCGCGATCGCTGGTGATGGTGAAGACGAGCTGGTCGCCTTTAACGGTGCCGACTAAAGGCAGGTCGCCGAAATATCCGTGATACATGCCCGCGAGTTTCTCCCCGGTTTGCTGGAACTGGAACCAGGGGTCGCCTTTGTGCAGCATCCATTTGACGTGAAAGGTCCATTTGCCGGTGACGTCGGCGGCGCACATGGATCCCGCGAAAAGCAAGGCCAGGCCGCAGAGGAGACTGGCGCGATACCGATATCCGCCGCGGCGGAGTTTCAATGACCGGCTCCGCAGCATATCTGGGTGGCGACCAGAGAGGTCGGCGAGAACGGCTTGTCGAACGACAGCACCTTTTGTTCCGCGAGATGCCGATACACGTCGCCCGCAACGCCCGCAGCCATGGGTCCGATGGACGGGCGGCCGCCAGTGAGCATGACGACCACGACGAGCTTGTTCTGGCCGGTGTCGTTGTAGGATCCGAACCAGCCGAGGCGCGTGCGGCCTTCGCTGCAAGTGCCGGTTTTTCCGAGAATGGGCGCTTCCTGCTTGGCCCGCCGCGCGGTTCCGAACTCCACGGCGCCCTGCATGCCGGGCTTGATTTCCGGAATGAACGTCGCGATATCGAGAGTGCGCTTCAGCTTCGGCTGGAAGTCTTTTATCTCTTTCTCGGAACGCGGGTATTGAAGATACATCAACTTTCCGCCGTTGGCGATGGCGCTCACCAAAGCGGCGAGCTCGAGCGGCGTCTGGTGGATCTCTTCGCCGAAACTGGTCAGCATGCCGACGCCGCCGTTCTTGGGCGGAGCGTCGGGAAAGGAACCGGGCTGTTCGCCGGCGATGTTGAGCCCGGCCTTTTCGCCGTAACCGAACTGATGCGCGTAGTAGGCGACCTTCTCGTAGCCGAGTTTCTGTCCCAGGGTGGCGAAGTAGTAGTTATTGGAATAGGCGATGGCGGGGGTCAGCTCCATCGTGTTGCGGTGAAAAACCCGCATGATCGGCGAGTTGTGGATGAGGTTCTCTTTCAGGCCCGCCAGGGCGACGGTGAGCTTGATCGTGGAACAGGGCTGGAATCCCGCGCCCAAGGCCAATTTCTGATTGACCATGGTGAGGACGCGCCCGGTATTGGGGTCCACCACGACCACCGAACCGTTGAACTGCCCTAGCGCTTCCACGGCGGCGCGCCGGACGTTCAGGTCTTCTCCGTCGACGCTGTCGCCGCTGGTGGAATTGGCGTAAGTCGGCTCATCCCAGGTCTGGGCCAAAACATGTCTTCCACGCCTGCCGCGCGCGGTGAGAGTGCGGCGGCCGTGTTTGCCCCGGCGGGAAACGGCGGTCGCTTGCAGGGCGGCGTGATGCGAACGGCGGGCTGCGGCGACGGTGTGTGCTGACCGGTGATGCACGGTCTTTTTCTTGTGCTGCGTGGCGGCGTGAGCCGACGCCGTCAAAAAGATCAGCGCGAGGGCGATCTGAAACGTTCTGCGAATAGCTGGCGAAGCGTGTTTTTGTCCCATGGTGATACGCGCGTTCGGATCGAAAAAGCCGCGAGAAATCGCGAGCGCCAGAGCTCGGAAGATCCCTGGGGAGCAGCCAAGGATGTTTCAGTGTGTCGGAAAGACACAGCTCCCGTCAATATCCCACAAGCAGAATAGGGAGAATTCAATCGTTTATTTCTTTTCTCTCCGTTGTTTATCTGTCCTCAATTTATGCCGCTGTCCAGCCTCCGTCGATAGGGACGACGGCGCCGTTCATAAACTCCGCCTCCGGGCAACACATATATAAGACGAGATGCGCGATCTCGCCGGGTCTGCCGAGTCTTCCGATCGGCTGGCGGGCGTTCAACTCCGCCCGCACTTTCTCGGTTTCGCCCGCATGATACTTCTGCAAGTAGCCATCCACAAAAGGGGTATCGACGGTTCCGGGACAGATGCAGTTCACGCGGATTTGGGTCGGATAATCCACCGCGAGTTGGCGGGTGAAGGCGATCACGGCGCCTTTTGTGCCGGAGTATGCGAACCGGCGCTTGACTCCGATGAGGCCGGCGACGGAACCGATATTCACGATGGTTCCGCGAGGCGGCGCTTCCGAGGCGAGCAGCAGCGGCAAAGCGTGTTTGGTGACCAGAAACACGCCTTCGACGTTCACCCGGAAGATGCGCTGGAAATCGATTGAAGCGGTTTCATCCACGCTGCCGACCAGGCCGATGCCCGCATTATTGACGAGAATGTCGAGGCGGCTGAGGGTCGCCATGGCGCGCATGACGGCGGCCTCGTCGGTGACGTCGAAGGAAAGCACCTTGCTATCGGCCAGTTCACTCGAGAGGTTTTGAGCGCGGGCCTGATCGACATCCGCGATGACGACGCGGGCGCCGGCGGCGGTCAGAACGCGCGCGACGGATTCCCCGATTCCGCTGGCCCCGCCCGTGACGAGCGCCGTCTTTCCGTCCAGTCGAAAGGGAGTTTGCATGGGGCAGATTGTAGCAATCCGGATCGCCGGGGCGCGGCCTCGCGCCGTGTGCGCACCCGCGGATTACGTGCGAGATTCCAGACGGCACCCCATATCGGTTAATTTGCGCATCACTTTCCGCTTCGTTTCTTCCTCGAGCGCGTCCTGCTCGGAAGACACGAAGCCGGAGACGGTGGCCAGAATCGACTCGCGCTGAGACAAGGGAACCCGGTTTAAGAGCCGGAGGATATCGAAAACCAGTTGGTCTTCGACACTGAGTTGCCAGGGATCTCGATGATTTTCCATCCAATTGCCTTTCTTGTGCTTTGACTACTTGCGGGCCCGAACGTTTCGAGCCTCGGGATAACGAGCGCCAGGTTTGGTGAACCCGGCGTTGTGAAAATCGACGGCGACGTTGAGCCGCGCGGGCGACGTGGAGTAGGGCAGAGCGTTCAACTGCTCTCGCAAATCCTCATCGGCGACGTGGCTGATGTGGAAGAAGTACCGGTCTTCCCCGGCGCCTTGGATGATCCCGTGCCCGCCCTGTCGTACATAGGAATCCACGAGCCCTTCGAATTCTTCGAGGCGCGAGGCCAGAACAGGTCCGGGACTGGCGGGAGCTGCGGGTCCCGAAGGCGTGGCGGCGGACGCGGGCATGGGATTAGCAGGGGACGACGGCGAGAATTTGTCGCGAGGGGAGAATGGGGTGGCGGAAACGCCCTCGCGCCATTGCTGCTCTTCGAAGCGTTCACGGAGCTGCTTCACGCGCGCGGGAAGATCATAGAACTGGTAGGTCATGTCTTCATAAATTCTTCCCGCTGATATCTTTACGCTGGCATAGCTCCTGTTGAACTGGAACTCAAGAATGACGGATAAGACGGCGAGAGCGCCGCCATCGTCGAGGTCCAGCTTATCGGATAGTTCCAGATAGAGAGCCTTGGTGGTCACGCGGCTGGAGTGATTGGCGCGGAGAAATTCCTCCTGCTTATCGAGCAAATCTAATTTGGTGGTGATCTGTACGCCGAGGGAGTAGAAATTGGGATTGTCGATGTAATTGGTGATGACGAAATCGAGCTTATGTTTATGATCGAGCCTCGGGTCCCGCTGGATGCGGCAACCGAAGCCTTCCAGCTTGGTGCAGATGCGGTCTTCCGCGTCCAAACCTCTACGAAATGTAGCCATTTGCCTATCTCCTTATATATGATATGGATAGATTATACGAAGTGATCCGTTTTCGATGGGCCGCACACAATATGAAGCGGTGACGATCCGATTTAAATACGATCGGACATTGCGAGCCGGATGAGCGATTAGCCAGTCTCAACCCACCACTAACGTAACAATTGCGGCCATTTCCGTCCAGGGGAGGGGGCGGCCAAAACGTTGCGGAACGCAGCAGATTTGCCGAGCATCCAAGGTTTTTGAGAGTATAGAGCAAGAGGAAGAACTATGGCCGGTCGATCCAGTACATCGTTCCAAAAAAGGCAGAAGGAGCTCGCCCGACAAGAGAAACAGCGAGACAAGGCTGCGAAACGAGTGCAAAGAAAAGAAGTGAAGGGCAATGAGGGGGAAGGGCCGGAGATCATGTCCGTCGAGGAAGCGGAGCTGCTTCGACAAGGCATTATCGAGCAGTAGCCGGGGGCGCGCGGTTCGATGCGCACCTTCTTCGTTGAAAATTTCGGGTGCCGCGCCACTCAGGCCGATGGCGCGGCCCTTGCATCATTATTAGAGAATCACGGTCTTTTCAGTTCAGAGACGGCGGACGAGGCAGAGCTGGTGGTGGTGAACACGTGCACCGTGACGACCTCCGCCGACGCGGATGCGCGGACCGCCATTCGGCGCGTTCATCGGAATAACCCAACTTCCCGCATTCTGGTGACCGGCTGCTATGCGCAGCGCGCGCCGGCGGAGCTTGCGGAGTTGCCCGGCGTCGCGTGGGTGGTGGGCAATTCGCACAAAGCCGAAATCGCGGAGATTGTGACCGCGGCTGATTATCACGGCGGAATTTATGTCGGCCCGGTTTTTCCGCCCGCGAGTTTGGGCGTCGCGGGGAAGGGCGTAACCGACCGGGCGCGCCCGAATCTGAAGATTCAGGATGGCTGCAACAGCCGGTGTTCGTTCTGCATCATTCCGAGCGTTCGCGGACCCAGCCGCTCGGTCCCATTCGCCGAGGTGATTGGGCAGGTGCGAGAGCTCAGCTTGCGAAACCGGGAAATTGTTCTGACGGGGATCAACCTGGGGCGGTGGGGACGAGATGAGGGACAGGGCGCGCGATTTATCGATCTGCTGCGCCGCCTGCTCGCGGAGACCGCGATCGAGCGGATTCGACTGAGCAGCGTGGAACCGATGGACTGGTCGGATGAACTGGTGGAGCTGATGGCTTCGACGCCGCGTTTGGCGCCGCATGTTCATATGCCGCTGCAATCCGGGTCGGACTGGATTCTGCGGCGGATGCGCCGGAAGTACCGGGCCAGCGATTATGAGAATCGGATTCTGAGCGTTCGGGCCGCGATGCCGGATGCCGCCATCGGGGCGGATGTGATGACGGGCTTTCCGGGGGAAACCGAGGAACGCTTTGAAGAGTCGCGCGCGTTTATCGAGCGGCTCCCTTTCACGTACCTGCACGTCTTCACCTATTCGGAACGCGAGGGGACGCCGGCCGCGGCGATGCAGGATCAGGTGGCGGTTCCGGTAAGGCGCGAGCGGAATCGCATCCTGCGGGAATTGGCGGAAGCCAAGAACCGGGAGTTCCGCATGCGCATGCTGGGACGAACGCTCTCGGCGGTGACGCTGGAGCAGCGCCCGTATGCGATGACCGGAAATTACCTGCGCGTGGAAGTCGCCGATTGGACCGGCCCAAACCGATTGATCAACGTTATGCCGGCGGCGATGGCGCCGGGCGGGATGCGCGAACAGATGCCGCTTCCGGTGCTGCGGTAGGCGCTGCGGGATTTAGATTTCGCGGCGGCCTTCCATGGCCTTCCACATGGTGACTTCGTCGGCGTACTCGATATCGCTGCCGACGGGAATTCCCATCCCGATCCGCGAAACCTTCATGCCGGCGGGCTTGAGCAATTTCGAAAGGTAGACCGCCGTCGCCTCGCCTTCCGCGTTGGGATTGGTGGCGACGATGATTTCCTCGACGCCGCCTTGGGCGATGCGCGCGACCAGGCTCCGGATATTGAGCTGCTCGGGGCCGATCCCGCGCAAAGGCGAAAGCGCGCCGTGCAGGACATGATAGAGGCCGTCGTACTGGCGCGTGGTCTCAATCCCGATGATGTTGTGGGCTTCCTCGACCGCGCAAATGATGCGGCGATTGCGCGCGGGATCCGAGCAGTAGGGGCACAATTCGGATTCGCTGATATTGCCGCACTCGCGGCAGAGACCCAGTTTATCCTTCACGTCCAGGATGGCCTGGGAAAGGTGCAGGGCGTTTTCACGGCTGGTGCGAAGGACGTGAAAGGCGATGCGCTGCGCCGACTTCTGACCGATTCCCGGCAGACGTTTGAACTCGGTGATGAGCCGGGCGAGCGGCTCGGCGAAATCAGGCATGATGGCGAGGCGTCCTTAGAACAGCCCGGGCGGCAAGCCCATGCCGCCGAGCATGCCGCCCATTTTGCCCTTGGATTCTTCGTCCACTTTGCGGGCGGCTTCATTAAAGGCGGCGACCATCATGTCCTGCAGCATTTCGACGTCGCCGGCAACTTCGGGGTCGATCAGCACGCCGAGAACATTCTTATGCCCGTCCATTTTGACGGTGACCATTCCGCCGCCGGAGGAAGCCTCCACACGGATTTTCTCGACCTCCGCGGCAAGGCGCTCCTGCATTTGCTGCGCCTGCTTCATCATGTTCTGCATGTTCCCGGGAAGCTTCACTCGTTATTGCTCCTTTAGATTCCGTATGCCGCGAATTTCGCCGCCGAAAACGTCGCGGAACCGCTGCACTTCGGGATGCGCCAGCGCTCTCTGCGCCGTCTCGTCCTCATTTTGAACGCGTTCGCGAGCGGGCGCGGCCGGGCGCGACGATAATTCGCCGAAAGCGAGCTTGATGCGAACCGGGCCGAGACCCTGGCGCTTGACGGCTTTCTGGAGCTCGTCGGCGCTGGCGACCAGCTTGAATTCGGGGGGCATCCGGATGCTTAGATCGTTTCCGGCAGCCTCGATTTCGGCGTGGGCGATGGCGTCCGCCGTGAAGGTGAGACCGAGGGCGGTGAGGCCTTCGAGGATCTGTTCCCGCCAGTCGATTTCGCTTGCGGGCGCGGCGGCGGCGATCACCGGCATTTGCGTGGAGGACTGGGGATCCGGGGGGCCGGCCTTTTTCAGCCGATCCAGCTCAAAGGGCGTGGGGCCTTTGCGCGCCGGCGCCGGCGGGGGTTGCGGGGCGCGGATATTGGTTGGAGCGATACCTGGCGGCGGCTGGATGGAAGGTTTGGCGGGCGGAGCGGGCGGACGATCCTGGCCTACGCCGGCCAGCGCTTGTTCAATCGAAACCAGACGCCCAGCGTGGACTAAACGGAGAAGCCCGATCTCCAGGTGGAAGCGCGGCTGCAGCGAGAATTGCAGATCCCGGTAAAGATCCAGGGTGAGCTGCAGGTAGCGGGTGAGATCTTCCTCGGAGAACTGCGCGGCGATGCGGGCCATCTCGGTGCGCTCGCGAGAGGAGGCCGCGATCAGACGCGTGGTTTCCCCGGCGACCTTGGAGACCAGGAGATTGCGGAAATAGCGCGAGAGCTCGCGGGCGAAGTGCTGAAGGTTCTGACCGCCGCGCTCGAGTTCATCCACCAGATCGAGCATGCGGCCGCCATCGGACTCCGCCAGGGCCTGCGAGATTTTGGCCAGCGCTTCGAGCGAGAAAGCGCCGAGCAGGTCGCGCACATCGGCCGCTTCCAGCCGTGAACCGGAACAGGCGATCGCTTGATCGAGCGCCGAGAGCGAATCGCGAACGCTTCCTTCGCCGGCGATGGCGAGGATGGAAAGCGCTTCCTCGTCCGCATCGACGCCTTCCTGCTGGCAAATCCAGCGCAGGCGCTCGAGCAATTCTTCAAAGCCGACCGAACGAAACGTGAAATGCTGGCAGCGGGAAGCGATGGTGGACGGAATTTTCTGCGATTCGGTGGTGCAGAGAATGAACACGGCCCAGGAAGGCGGCTCCTCGATTGTCTTGAGGAGGGCGTTGAAAGCCTCGCTAGTGATCTGGTGCGCTTCGTCGATGATGAAGACCTTGTAGCGATCGCGCGCGGGCTGATAGCGAACGTTCTCGCGCAACTCCCGCATCTCATTGATGCCGCGATTGGAAGCGGCGTCGATCTCAATCACGTCCACGGCGGATCCGGAGGCGATTTCGAGGCAGCTCGCGCACACGCCGCAGGGAGCGGGCGTGGGACCGTTCACGCAGTTCAGACAGCGCGCCATAATGCGCGCCATGGTGGTTTTGCCGGTTCCACGCTGACCCGAGAAGATGTATCCGTGCGCGATGCGGCCCTGCACGATGGCGTTGCGCAGGGTGGTTTTGACATGTTCCTGGCCGATGACATCCTCGAAAGACTGCGGCCGGAACTTGCGCGCGATGACCTGGTACATGGGGGGAAGGGGAATCTAGTGCCAGGCCCCGGGTAATCCGCGGCACACGGAGAAAACCACTACCGTTGCTTCCTTCCGGATCTGGCGGGGTTTGCGGCCATCCGTTGCACGAAGCCCGGAACCTGACAACCCACAATCGTAGCAGGTTCGTCGAAGCCGCCGGACACGCTTGAAACAGCGCTTGAAACAGCGCTCGGAACGATACAATTCGAGTTAACGTTTCGCGGCGAGAGGCCGATAGCAAAGCAGTCAAAGAGTTATGGATGTGGGCCGCAGGCGCGATCTCGAATCGATTGTCCCCTTTCTTCCGCGAGAGCCGGGTTTGCGGGCGCATGTCATCCGGGTGGGAGCTTTGGCGTTCCGGACTGCCGAGGCGCTCGGTTATAGCCATGATCTTGCGTTGACGGCGGAAGCCGGAGGGCTTCTGCACCACTGGAGCTTTGACGAGGATGCGGGCGGCGTTCCCGCGCGGCTGCTGGCGGATCTGGGTCTGCGCTGGCCGGCGGCGTTGCGGGAAGGCGATTCAGATCTCAGATTCACCGCGAATGCCGCCGCATGCGTGGAATCCGCGAACCTGTTCGATGAACAGATGGAGAACCTTCCTTATGAGGACGCCGATACCGCGGACGTGGTGAGACAGTTCGTCGAGTGCGGGGTGAGCGGCCGAGAGTTTCCGCGCGCGCTGGCCGCTTTCCGCGTTATGGATGAGGCGGGCTTGCTGGCTTGGGCGGAACGGCTTCCGGGAATTTCCGAGGCGGACGCTGCGGCCTTGCAAGTGGCGCAGAGGGGAGCTTTCGATGCGTGGCGCGGCTGGGAAGACGCGGGGGAGCAATTTCGGGAGCATGCGATCCAAACGGCGCGGGAGGCTTCCGCGAGGGCTGCTGACATTGGCGGAATGTCATCGGGGGAAGCCTTTCTGGCGGGGCTGGTTCACGATATCGGACGGCTGCCCATGGAACTGTCGGCTGCCGGGAGCGCGCTCGAAGTATGGCGGGAGTCCGGGTTTCCCGTGACTTACGCGGAGTTGCTGGCGACGGGCACGGACCATGCGGCGGTGGGCGCGGAGATGCTCCGGGGGTGGGGATTTCCCGGTTCCGTCATCGAAGCAGTGCGATACCACCATCGCCCGGAATTGACCAGGTCGCCGTTGGCGGCGCTGCTTTACTCGGTGGAAGATCCGGAAGAAATGCTGCCCTCGCTGGCGCGCGATCACGGTGCGGCTAAGCGGCTGCGGAGCGGGCGGGGTGCGTCGGGTGGGTGAACGTCACGCCGGCTGACGACGAGGCCACAAACCGGCTCGGGCGGCAGCGCGTATGGCGGCGAGTCCTAGGAGACTCGCTCACTTTCCTGTAGTACATTGACTAGCATTGTGCGGGCTGCGACCAATTTTTCCCAGGACGTTCTTTACGGCGGGACCTTTTCGAACAGCGACACTTTGACAAGCTATTTATTGTCCGCTGGCGGGGTGAGTTCGCTCTTTAACCGGCCGCCTCTTACCATTGGCTGGGACTCGACCTTTTGGTATCAGCCTGGGCTGCCGAAAGCGCAATGAGTGATCAGGAGCAATTGAAGTGAGACGTGTGAGCCGGCATCTTCGGAAAGATGTGACACTATGTCTTACGATGCTGATGGCGAGCTGTGTGGGGCCGAACGATGCCGTCTTGGTGGGGAACTACGGGGCTCCTGTTATCGTTGCGCGCTCGCTTGACCAGAATACTCTTCAAAGAATGGATACTGTTTGCCTCTGGGCCCAACAGGTGTTCCGCCAGCAGCCACCATTATGGATAGCAGGCGGAGAACTCGAAGTTATGCCTTATGCAACTCGGATTCGCATCATAAACAATGACGTTGCAAGGACCCTTAGCGGGGGCTTCCGCTTGGAAAGTGTCCAAATTAGGAGGGGCGCTTTTCAGGGTCGTACGGTTTACGTGTGCAGCCACAGCGTTTCACTCCAACGGATTCCGCTTTAGAGACGCAGTATGGCCCGGGCGAGTTCTGATCGACCACGACTTTCAGGGCTGCACGGCAGCAGGCTTATTGCTGTCCCTGTAGAGTTTGAATTTGAGAACGTCAGTCAGCTTGAGATCGCAGTTGTCGGCGATCTTCTCGGCTGCAGCATGCCCTCGTAGCAACCCTTAAGGACAGGCAAATCTAAACGACGATGCAAATTCATGAGGCTCAACACGATGACGGAAAACCAGCTGATACAACAAGCAAAAAGAGATAAAAACATGGGATCCTGGTTGATTCGTTCGGTCATCGCAGTGAACTTCGTGCGCTTTGCGCTCTCATTTTCAACCCAATTCGAGGGAAGCTAACCGGATTGCAGCCCATGGGCGCAATCAACGCCACATGCAACGGGACCAGCGAGGCCTACTATAACGATGCCCGGCAATATAACCAGCTCAACCAGCTTTCGGAAATCGACACCCGCTCGCGGATTAACGGGTACCCGGTTCCGCGGGCGGGCCCGAGCCTGGGATAGAGAATTGGGCACTCTTACGACGCCCTCAAAGGACGGACCGCGACGAAGCTAATTTCCAAATCTGTCTTATTATTTCTTACGATGGTCATGGTCAGTTGTGTCGGGCCGAACGATGCCCTTCTTGCGGGAAAGTACTCGAATCCTGTTATCGTTGCGCTATCGCTGAACCAGGATACCCTTCGGAGAATGGACGCCGTTTGCGTTGGGGCCCAAGACATCTTTCAAGGGGATCCGCCGTTGTGGGTGGCTGGTGGGGAACTTATCGTTCTGCCCGATGAGACCCCAATCCGAATCATAAACAATGATGTCGCTAAAACTCCAAAAGGGGGCTACCAACTTAAAAGCGCTCAAATCAGGAGCGGAGCCTTCCAGGGCCGAATGATTTACGTGTGCAGCCACAACGTTTCACTTCAGCGGATTCCGCTTTAGAGACGCAGTATGGCCCGGGCGAGTTCTGATCGAACAGGACTTTCAGGGCTGCACGGCAGCAGGCTTATTGCTGTCCCTGTAGAGTTTGAATTTGAGAACGTCAGTCAGCTTGAGATCGTAGTCCGCCACCAACTCGGCGGAACGGGGGAGTTGCCCAGAGTCGGCTTGCCGCCGACACGGTCAGGCATCTCTATTACACCCGGATATTCCGCCCGCGGATTGGTATCGTATACTATTTTCCACACAACCCGCGCATTGCTAAGGCGCAGAGGACCGAATGAAAGTATTGAACAGTTTCGCGCCCCTGTTGCTCGTCGCCCTCTCCGCCACGTCTGTCGCTTCCGCGGGGGAAAAGCTTCCGGTCGGCAACCCAGATTTCGCCGACGTTGCTATAGAGTGCAGGGCTGGATTCGCATACCAAACTTCAGGGGGGGCGACATGCACCAACCGATCTTACCCCGCGCAGGCATTCAACGGCACGCCGGGAATGGCATGGGTGTTTGGTCCTCACATAGTGGGCGTCGCTGGTTCCGGCCTGACCGATCCACGTTCGGGATTCGGTCCGCCCTCGTTTAGCGGATTACCCTTTAGACGCGCCGCGTTCTTACAGTCAGCCGGCAGCGAAGTCTCCCAGATTATTCTCGGATTTGTCGCCAGACAGGTATACAGTCTGTCGTTTTACCTCGGTTCGCGAACTGGCAATGCTGGAAATCAGACCGTTGTGGCGTATATCGACGATCAATCAGTTGGTGCTTGGAGTCTGGCTGACTCTACACCTTTCACACTCCGCATCGTGCCTTTTAGTGTCGCGGCCAGCGGACCGCACTTGTTGAGGTTCGTCGGTGCAGGCGTAGGTGATCAGACGGCGTTCCTTTCAGGCGTAAGTATTAGAGCCGTAGACGCTGCCGACGATAAGTAGCGGGCGTTTTTTGGGACACTACGCAGGCGGCGCGGCCAGACGGGGGTGCGACTTCAGCCGGAAGGCGAGCAGCAGCATCAAAACGCCGAATATGATCGCGTAGCCGCCGATCCAATAGGCGATGACCACGGCGCCGGCTATCGGCGCGGTGAGCAGCAGGACTCCAACGATCACCGAGGCGGAACCCATTAGCGCGAGCAGCCACTCGCCTTTCAGGTATGCGCGGAGCCGAATGGCAGCGCCGATCTCGAGGACGCCGGTCACGATGGCCCAAGCGGCGATGAGATAGACCAGGGCGATTACGGTCACGGGCGTGGCGACGAAGGTAAACACGCCGGCGACGATCCCGAGAACGCCCTCAAGCAGCAGGAGCCACCAGCGGCCGGGCGCAGTGGCGGAGTGCTTGCCGGCGCCGCGAAAAGCCGCGATCAAGCTGAAGACGCCGTCGAGCAGGGCGTAGCAGCCGAAGATCAAGGCCAGGAAGGTGAGGGTGATGCCCGGTTGGATGAAGGTGAGGACGCCGAAGACGATGGCGAGCAATCCGCGTAACGCAAGCGCCCACCAATTGGCGGTAAGGACGTGGATCATGGCGGAGATCATAGCAGATGCACGGGAACCGGACGCCTTAGTAGTTCATCGTGCCTTATTCATCGACGGGCATCGCGGTTGTTTCGGAGCCTTGACGCGGAGCGTTCGGCTTAGTGCGGCACGACCCGCATAGACGTCGGCCGGAGGAGGAACCTCCGGCGACGAATCGGCTGAAGCTAACGGGCTCCGTTTGCGACAGAACGGTCCTAAAAGACCAAAAGTGCGGTCATGCTAGAATGGCTGGACATTTAGGAGAGGATAGTATGAGCGAAGCTGGTGCCGGATCGGACGGCAAACGGGCCCGGGCGGTCTTGAAGCGTCGCGGCCTTAACGACCGGCTCTCATCTTATTGCGCCAGCGCGGCGATCGCTTGGCTCGGCGCGCCTGCAACCGCGAGTGCCGCAGTTGTATATACGCCCTTCAATTATTATCTTTCTCGCGGTGGGCATTGTGTTTTGCGGCCTGACGGCCTTCATCCCGCTCTCGAGTTATCGGTAATGGGCAGTTACTTCTTTGAGGCGCTCAAGGCAGCGGGCATTAATGGCGGAGAGGCAATGGCCGTCTCCTCCCTATATGTGCCTACCCTGTTTGTGCCTGCCCTTGCGGCCGGCCAGTTGATTGGGCCAAGTGCAGTCTTTAGTCAGCAGGGCGTTTTTGAATCTTTCATGATTACCAGTTTCGGCGGTATTTATCGCGGCGACTGGGAGTCCGTTTCAAATGGATACTTGGGATTCCGATTCGAAATCAAAGGGCGAATCCACTACGGATGGGCTCGAATGACCACCGAGACGGACTGGCTCGGAAACGAGGGTCTTTTTGCTTGGGTAACCGGCTTGGCTTATGAAACAGTTCCGGGGCGGGCCATCGCGGCGGGCGACGAAGCCGGCGCGGCAGTAGCGGCGCAGGAACAACATTCGACGACGCTAGGAGCGCTCGCCTTTGGCGCGAAAGCGATCCCGATGTGGCGAAAGGCGACTATTCGTTAGGATAGTTTTCTACTTTGTCGTGGCGGAGTGACATCTACGGCAAAACCTGAAACGGCGCTTTGCTCCGCTCGCGGGCGCCAGGCTTTCGCGATATAACGGGCCCGCTCGTCGCTGAAATGGGAACCGTGGCTTCTATTAAGGAATCCGAGAGCACTTGAAACGTCGCTGCGATTCCGCTGAAGCTCACCTCTGTCGTCCCGGTGAGGCCGGCGCCGATAATGTCGACGGACGCCCCAACTCTTCCCGAGTTCGGACGCGGTTCGAGGAAGGGCGCGAGATCGTCAGAGAGGCTGAAAATTGCGCCGTTGCCATTTACGCCGCCGAAATTGCACAACCCATAGAACACGCCGCTAGTATCCTGTGTGAGACCTGCGCGGGGATACGCGCCGTCGATACACCCCTCCGGTGGCGAGCAAGAAAACGAATACGGCGTTGTGAGCGCTCCGCCCGGAGTAATCTTGTAAATCGAGCCCACACCGAGCGCGCCGCCTTGATAGGTGGTTCCATAGAAGTTTCCGTCAGTTCCTTCAACCGGGCCGGACTCTGGATTGCTTCCATCCTCACAATAATCAAAATTGCAAAAGTTGTAGAGCGTCGTCAGCACGCCATCCTGGCTGATCCGAAAAAAAGTGCCGCCAGGCTCATAGGCGCCGGTTCCCCCGCCGTAGGTGGCGCCGTATAAGTTGCCGTCGCGCGCCTGGATCAAGGCTCCGGTCGGGCTGGACCCATCCTGCCCGGAAAATGTGTGAAGGGTTGTCAGGAGCCCGGAGGGCGTCATCTCGAAAATCGTTCCGCACCCTGTCGGCGCACAGGCTGCAACGTTTCCGCCCGACGAGGTGTTCCCGTACAAATTCCCGTTCGGCGCCTCGAGAAGGGTGCTTTCGGGTTGGAGGCCATCCGCGCATTCACCCGTTTCGCAAAAGCTGTACACTGTCGTCAGCCCTTGCCCAGGTTTCAGTTCGAAGACAGTTCCTCCCCCGTGCGTTCCTCCTTTGAATGTGGTTCCGAAGAGACTCCCACTGTGCGCTCGGATCACGCCTGCAAATGGGTGGGAACCGTCTCGGCAAGCAGGTAAGGAACAGAATGAATAGACGGTGGTAAGAACGCCGGCCGTCGTGATGCTGAAGACGGTGCCCGCGTGATTCGCTCCGCCATCTCGGGTCGTGCCGTAAAGTTTCCCATCATCCGATTGAACGAGCACGCAGGTTGGATATGATCCGTCCGGACACAGGCCTCGCACGCAAAAATTGTAGATTGTCGTTAGGACGCCGCTGGGACTGACGCTGAACACCGTGCCGTTGTTGGTTTCACCGCCTGCGGCTGTAACGCCATAAAGGTTGCCGTCGACGCCTTGAACGAGGTCATAACCAGCCTCTGACCCATCCGTGCGGTCGAAGCTGTCGAGCACCGTGTAAGTTTGCCCCTGCAGGGTCTGTGATGCCGCGGTGAATAAGAACACCAATGCAGATAGGATCTGAATAAAGCGAAGTTGTTCGAGCGTCCTTTGCTCTGGTCGCACGCGAATCCTCCTCAAACGTCGATTTCCGAGTTATCATCCCAAGCCACTGCGCTACTTCACGTCCGGCTTACTCTCCGCCAGACGCTTGCGCCAATCCCGAAATCTAGCCAGCAGCGCCGCGGCGCTCTCGCCCGCCTGGGCCGCCTGCATCGCCTGCGTGGGCACGGAGCTCAGGAAATAGCGATAGCGCATGCGCCCCGGCGCGTCCTCGATCTCGTCGAGCGCCTCGCCTTCGGCTTCGTCGCGAGCCACCATGCTCTCGAAGAGCGACCTCTGATCCACCGCTTTCCGGCGCCAGTCTCGCGATGCGGCGGCAATGCCGCGTCTTCGCCGTTTGAGAACCCGAGCGTGTCTCCGCCCAGCGCGCTATGCCGCTCCCGGGAGCCTTCCTGAAACGAAGCGATCGCCGGGTACGCGATCAAGCTGAAGACGCCGTCGAGCAGGGCGTAGCAGCCGAAGATCAACGCCAGGAAGGTGAGGGTGATGCCCGGTTGGATGAAGGTGAGGACGCCGAAGACGATGGCGAGCAATCCGCGTAACGCAAGCGCCCACCAATTGGCGGTAAGGACGTGGATCATGGCGGAGATCATAGCAGGTGTGCGCGCGGGGGTGAGCGGGTTTGCCTCCATGCCGGAGCGGCGGAACGGAGCGTTTTGGGACCGAGGGCGCTGTCCGCTGAGATGCTAATCTCCCGCTCGAATTAAAAAATAGGTTACATTTTGTTTTTTTTTGGGGTTATAGTCAGCCCACATCCGTGATGCGGCCCGTCGGCAAGCCCGGCAAGCAGCAGTCGCGGGAGGCGAGGCGAAAGAATGCGTCATTTACAATTCGCGATGGTTCTGTTCTTGTTTGCGGCACTCCCCGGCCTGTGCGCGCCGGGAGCGCCCAAGACGGTCGATTGTCTTCTGGTGTCGGTAGTGCCGCAATCCGCCGATCCGGAGCTGGCGGCCAACCCAACGCCGCTGCAGCCGGGTAGTCGAGCGCTGCACATGGTCCTCACCAACGTCTGCTCTGTCGACGTTACGGCATTCAAGCTGGATATTAGTGTCACATCGCCCAACCCTCAGGAGCGCAATCCCGGCGTAGACATGCTAGGACGACTCGCGCTACCACCTGTCGCGCAGTTGAGAGACAAACAGATCCCGTGGGCCGGCACCGAGTTTCCGTACGACTCGTCCATTTCAGCCGAACCGGAGGGCGACCCACGCCCGCTGGAGCTCACCGTTAAGGTGCGTGCCTTGATTTTCCGCGACGGAACGGCGGCGGGAGACGCCTCGTGGGTCACCTCGGTCCAAGAGAATCGGAGAAAGCTGGTTCAGCAGTTCACCACCGAGCTGAAGATGGTGAATCAGATTGCTCGCCTGGAAGACGCGAAAGCGATCCTCAAGGGCGACCCGGACCCTTCGCTGGAAGGCGCCGTTCGAGCCTTCTGGCTGGAGAACAAGAGCAACGTGGGCAATGACCCGGCAAAGTGGGCGGCGTTCATCACCTCTCGCACGTCTAATCTCCGATTGCTGGTCGAACTGATGAGCCAGTACCCGGAGCTGAAGATGGAGGACAAGTGAGACGCGGAATGCAGTGCACCGTTTCGTCGGCCATGCTCCTCTTGGCCGTTGCGCTGGCCCACGCCCAAGCTCAGCCCACGCCCTGCATAACACCTCCGCCCTCGGGATGCTATGAGAATGGCTACCAGTGGATTTGCACCGCTGGCGGCTGGACGCCCAGTCCGCTCACTTAACCGAAATTAAGCCCGCTCGAATTAAAAAATAGGTTGCATTTTGTTTTTTTTTGGGTTATAGTCAGCCCACATGCGTGATGCGGCCCGTCGGCAAGCCCGGCAAGCAGCAGTCGCGGGAAGCGAGGCGAAAGAATGCGTCATTTACAATTCGCGATGGTTCTGTTCCTTTCCGTGGCACTCCCCGGCGTGTGTGCGGCGGGTCCGCCAAAGACGGTCGATTGTCTTCTGGTGTCGGTAGTGCCGCAATCCGCCGATCCGGAGCTGGCCCTTAACCCACCGCAGCCGCAGCCGGGGATTCGCCACCTGCACATGATCCTCACCAACGTCTGCTCCGTCGACGTCACGGCATTCACGCTCGATATAAAGGTCAAGTCGCCCGTCCCTCAGGAGCGTCATCCCGGCGTAGATATGCAAGGAAGCATAGCGAAGCCTGGCGACCAGAACATCCCGCGGGCCGGCGCCGAGTTTCCGTTCGACTGGGTCATCGCCGGCGAGCCGGAGGACGACGCGCGCCCGCTGGAGCTCACCGTTACAGCGCGCGGCTTAATTTTCCGCGACGGAACTGCGGCAGGAGACGCAACATGGGTCACCCACGTCCAAGAAAGTAGGAAGAACACGGTTCAGCAGTTCGCTGCCGAGTTGAAATTGCTGGGGCAGATTGCTCGCTTGGAAGACGCGAAAGTGATCCTCAAAGGCGACCCCGACCCATCGCTAAAAGGCCCCGTTCGCGCGTATTGGCTGGAATGCCAGCGAAGCCTGTCGAATGACCCGGCAAGATGGGCAGCGTACGTCAATCGGCGCGCGTTCTGGCTTAGGTCATTAACCGAAGCTCTCACTGAGCACCCGGAGCTAACGATGGAGAGCAAGTGAAGAACGCAATTAAGCGACCCGCCGCGCCGGCCATCCTCCTCTGGGCGGCGGCGCTGGCCTCTGGGCAACAACCGCCGCAGCCGGTCTGCAACCACCAGTGGGTCCCAAACGGGTTGCCATACTTCGGGCCCCCGACTGTGACGTGCGAGGCGAACACTCCGGCCAACACTCCCTTCCAGGTCAACGCGTCGGAGAACTACAGTGGCTTGGTTTACCCGTATCAGGGAAACGACACGCAATGCACAGTAGACACCGTCACCCTCGACCTTTCGGGCCAGTGCGGCGGGACCAACCAGGGGCAGCCCGTTACATGTATGCCGCAGATCCCGAGCTACTCGTCAAGCAACGTCTCCGATTCAGTTACGACATCCTTCTCTTACGAAGTCTTCGTGGAAACGGGGAGCCCCGGCGATATCTCGTGCGAATATCAAAAGGTCGTGGAGGAGCCCACCACGACACTATCCGCCTCCACGCCCGGTTGCACCTGCCCGTGTCCCGCTCCTGGCCCGACGCTTACGTTCAACCCCGCCTCGCCCATTATCAGTGGCACGACCACGGCCATAAGCCCCCCGAGCGGGTTTAGCTACGTCTCGGGGACCTCGGCATATACCTCGTCGAACCCGAACGCCGTTACAATCAGTGCCACAGCGGCCCGCGGGGTTGCAGTGGGGAGCTCATTCATCGGCTCGGCGGAGATGGTTTATAGCCCGACGAGCGGCTACGTCGCTACCGGCTGCTCCGTGGCCTCCACCATCCTGCAAGTCACCTGCGCGGGATCGCCTAATTTCGAGTGTTATAACGGCACTCCAGCTTGCGTTCAGGGAACTTGGGCCTGCTCAAACGGGGACACGCCCTGCATAACACCTCCTCCCCAGGGATGCTATGAGAATGGCTACCAGTGGATTTGCACTGCTGGCGGCTGGGACTGCGAGTACGTATCTCAATCCGGAACCCCCATCGTTATCGATGCAAAGGGCCAGGGCTTCCATTTGACGGGCGTCCCCGGCGGCGTACAATTTCCATTTTTTCCCGGCAAGCCCCCCGTTCAGATCAGTTGGACGGATGCCAATTACAGCAACGGATGGCTCGCCCTGGATCGGAACGGGAACGGCAGGATTGACAGCGGCGCCGAGCTGTTCGGAAACCTGACGCCTCAACCTCCCTCCGCAAACCCCAATGGGTACGCTGCGCTGGCTGTCTTTGACGATCCGGCAAACGGAGGGAACGGCAACGGCATGATCGACCCCGGGGATCAGATTTTCGACAAACTTCTGGTCTGGATCGACAGCAACCATGACGGAATCAGCCAACCCTCCGAACTGCATTCGCTGCGAGACGTTGGGGTGTCCGTCATCTCGCTCCATTACTCCCTTTCCCAATATGTTGACCAGTTCGGCAACCGGTTTCGGTATCGGGCCCAAATCCTCGATGACGCGGGCGTGGCGCACGATCGGTGCTATGACGTCGTCTTGAATTACACGGCGGTGAAGTGAGGGCCGTTTTGCCGCGGGCCAAATGTCCGGTGAGTGCGCTGGTGGCGGCGATCGTTTCATTGTGGGTGTTCTGCTTTGTTGCGGCAGGCTTAAGAGCGGAAACCTGCGGACCCATTGAAGCGGACGCTCGGCAGAGATTGGTCTCCTATATCGCTAAGAAGTACAAATTGCCGCCCCAACTAACCATCCGCCTGGAAGAAAAGGGATTCATCGGGGATTCATGCTATCGTAAAGTTCGATTCTTCTCCGTCGCGAGCGCACAGTTCTTCGATTTAAGCGCCACTCTTGCGCCGGACCAGGTGTTCCTGGTCACCGGCTTGGACGACTCGCGGGCCGACCCGGTTCTTGTCCAGAAGAGGGTGGAAGCCGCTCGTCACGACGACCTGACTCGGGGAGATCCGCCATCGGCGGGCCCGCCGAACGCCCGCGCGGTTGTCGTCGTATTTTCGGATTTTGAGTGCCCGTATTGCAAAGGCGCGGTTCCGGTCCTCAAAGACGCGCTCGATTTAGAAACACACGACGTGCGTGTCGTTTTTCGGAACTATCCCCTCTCTTTTCATCCGTGGGCCCTTCGCGCGGCTCTTTCCGGACGATGTGCCGGTGAGCAGCGCCCGGCCGACTTCTGGAAAATCCACGATTTCTTTTTCGACAAGCAAGGCGAGATTACAGTGGGGAACGTTGACGACAAGGCCAGGAGTTTTCTTGGCGGGATTCCAGATTTCGATCTGGCTCGATACAATGCCTGCCTTTCGGATGACGGCGCCAGAAGGGCAATTCAGGCGGATATCGACCTGGGTAACGCCAACGGCGTAGTGGGCACGCCGTCCGTTTACGTCAATGGGCGGAAGTTTGCAGGGGAGCTGACCGTGGAGCGGCTGCGCGATTTCATCGCGGGGATACGCCAGGAGGCCACGGGCACATTCAGCCAACACACTGACACCCGCTGAAGCATCCACAAAGTGGGGCAGGTAGAGCCGAAGATGGGCGCGGGCACTGAGACGTGATCGCCGCCCCGTTTCCCATCCCCGCTCATGGCGCCACGGCGGGATACGGCCCGAACTCGGCAGGAGTGCTATATAAGCTGTCCGCGCGCGGCGTTTATAAAGTTCTCTATGCGTTCGTCGGAGGCGAGGAAGGCGGCGGCCCTTTGACGGGAGTCGCCCTCGACGCGAAGGGCGACCTGTATGGCACCACTCCGTATGGCGGCGACCTGAGCTGTTCGCCCTTAATCGGCGGCCCTGCGGTCGGCTGCGGGGTGGTTTTTGAGTTTTCGGCTGCCGGATCGTACTCGGTCCTCCACGCATTCACGGGAGGCGCTGAGGACGGAGCCTACCCATCCTGCACGCCTGTTGTGGATGATGAGGGGAATGTCTATGGTGCTACGTCAGATGGCGGTCCGACGAACTATGGCGTGATCTACAAGGTCGCTCTAGGGCAGGCCGGCAGCCTGCCGTAGAAGCGAATATTCAGTTCAGTTGGCCAAAGTTGGAAGCTGCGTCAGATCGAGTGTCGTAGAGCCGTTGTTGAGCTCGCCTCTATCGACCGGTGAAAGCAAGCGGATCTGGCCGGTTGAATGTCCGGAGAAGAGTGGTGAGCGATCAAACGAGACTAGCGGGGATCAGAGTTCTTTCGCCCATTGTTCCGAGAGCATTTGCGAATATTCCGCACTTGCGTAAATATCGACGACGAAGTTGTCCGTGAAGACTTCGGTGAAGGGCTCCAGGTTTTGGTAGCAGACATACATATAGTCGACGAAGCGGTGATAGTGGCTAAGGAAGAGCGGGGAAAGGGTGTCCGAGGAAGGCGGCGTGTTCAGGGAGCAGGTGACGCCCAAGGCGCGCGAAAAGACGGAGCGTTGATCGGTCACTCCCCAGACTTCCAGCTTGCGCGCAATCGATGGGGGCGTGCGCTCGACCAGGAAGGCCGCGAAACTCTGGGCGCGAATGCCTCGATCTTTCAATTCGGGATCGCGATTGACGAAGTCGACGCACTGCTCAATCCAGCGGAGAAGGTCTTTGCCGACGAAGTACAGCATCCGCAGTTCCTGCACGCGCGCGCGCAGCACTGTTTCATTCAACAGTTCCGGATCATTCCCCTGGATGGGGATGAGGCCGTGCAGCATCAGGGATGCTTTGGAACCTTCCAGCAGTTTCTCCGCGGTGTCGTCGCCGGAGAAGGGATGCAGAATCAGCGGGGGGAGCGTCCACTGCCCTTGGATGTTTGAAACCGAAGCTTGCAACGCCAACGCTCGCATTCTTTACAACACTTCCATCGGAAGAATGGCCGAAAAACTTCAGGGTACAGTTATTTTACGCCGGGTTTGGGCAAGGTCAGGTCGCAGCCGCAGTTTTCACCGGCATTCCGTACTGTTTGCTGGTACCCGATCTCGAAATCGATCACGCTTTTCAAATCCGGCCACGGCGTCGCTCCTGCCTTGGGACGGCCGTTTATGAAAGCGGTGGGGGTGGAGTTGACGTCCAGCGCATGTCCCATGGCGATGCTCGCGTTCACTTCGGGCTCGGTGGCGCGGGTGTCCATGCAGGTTCCGATGCGCCCGGTGTCGAGGCTCTTCCCCTTGGCCCAATCCAGGATCTGAGTTTTGAGATTCTCGGGCGTCATTTGCTCCTGATGCTCGAAGATCCAATCGTGAAAATCCCAGAAGGCGAGTTCGCCTTCGCGCAGCACGCAGCGGCCGGCGATGGCGGCGGCGCGCGCCCAGGGATGAATCCCTTCGAGCGGAAAATCCATGAAATAGAAGTGGACCTGCGACGGATATTCCTTGAGCAGGTTCTCGCGGAATATCTTGGCTTCCTCCTTGCAGTAGTGGCACTGAAAGTCGCTGAATTCGGCGATGACGACCGGGGCGCCCGGCGTTCCGAACGAGGGATGACCCTTGGTTTTCAGTTTAGAAAGCTGTTCCTGAAAGGGATTGCGGGAGATCTCGGAAACCGATCCGCGAATGATCTGGCGGCCGTCCTTGGAGATGAAGAATCTCTCCTCATCGCTGGCGGCGCCCTGCACGGCGCGGACGTCGACCTGGAAGAAGCCGGGGATGGGCGAAGGCTTGGGATCGGCGATGTGGATTTCAATCGGCGGCGGCCAGACAAAGTAATGCCGCAGATAGAATTCAAACTGCTTCTTATCGAGGGCGGACGGCCTGGACGAAGCTGCTTTTTGCGGGGTCTGAGCGGCCAGCAGGACGGCGCAGAGGAGGAAGAGACCAGCGCGAAGTTTCGCCATTACATGACGGGACCGATGCGCCACGGAACAAACTCCTGGTGGCCCAGCAGTTCGCTGCGGGTCCGCTCGCCGGAGGCGACGCGCAGCACCAGATCGAAGATGTCCTGCCCGACCTGGCGGACCGTGCGGTCGCCGTCGGAAATGGCGCCCGCATTGACGTCCATGTTGTCGCGCATGCGGTTGTAAGTGACGGAGTTGCTGGCGATCTTGATCACGGGAATGGATGGGAAACCGATGGCGCTTCCGCGGCCTGTGGTGAAGGCGATGAGATTGCACCCGCCGGCGGCGAGGCCGGTCAAGGAAACGGGATCGTAGCCCGGCGTATTCATGAAGACGAAGCCCGGGGTGTGGATGCGCTCGGCGTAATCGACCGCGGCGGTGAGCGGCGACGTGCCGGCCTTGGCCACGGCGCCCAGGGATTTCTCCAGGATGTTGGTCAAGCCGCCCTCCTTGTTTCCGGGCGACGGATTGTCGTTGAAACTGCCCCCGAACTGCCGCAGATAGCGCTTGTACTGATCGACAAAACCGAGCAACTGCTCGCCGACGGCGCGATTTCGGGCGCGCCGCACTAAGAGGTGCTCGGCGCCGAAGATTTCGGTCGTCTCGGCGAGAACCGAGGTCGCGCCGAGCGCCGCGAGCATGTCCGAGCAGACGCCGAGCGCGGGATTCGCGGTGATTCCCGAGAACGAATCCGAACCCCCGCAGTTGAGCCCGAGCATGATCTTGGACGCGGGCATCTCGACGCGCTTTTCCGCGCCGGCCTGTTCGATCTGCTGGCGAATTTCGCGGCGGGCATGCTCGACCGTGCCCCGCGTTCCTCCGCTGCCTTGCACGGTCATTCCGACCAGCCGGTTGGACTTGGGCGCGTCCGGGCCCAGGTAATGATCGATCTGGTTCACTTCGCAGCCGAGGCCCAGGATCAAGGCGGCCGATACGTTGGGGTGATCGAGTACGCCCGCGAGGGTGCGCTGCAACTGCGCGGAATCGGGGCCGATCGACATGCCGCAGCCCTCTCCGTGGGGGAACGCGACCACGCCATCGACATTGGGCGGAAGCTTTTCGCCGGCGAAGGACGCCGCGATGAGTTCGGAGGTGTGCGCCGCGCAATTGCTGGCGGCCACGATCGCGATGTAGTTGCGCGTGCCGACGCGCCCATCCTCTCGCTGGTATCCCAGGAACATGGGCATGTTCGCGGGCGGGGCAGGGAAGGGCGTGTCGCCCGCCGGAAATTCATAGGCGAAGGCCAGCTCTTCAAAAGACAAGTTCTGCGTGTGGACGTGCCGGCCTGGTTCGATGGCGATGCGCGCGCGGCCGATGTTCTGGCCGTAGCGGGAAACCACGGCGCCGGCGGCGATCGGCGCGATCGAGATTTTGTGGCCGGCGGGAACGTTCTCCTTGGCGGTGACGGAGCGGCCGTCGATACGGAGCTGCGCGCCGGCGGAGATGGGGACGCGCGCGATCGCCACATTGTCGGAGGGATGGAGATGAATCGCGGAGTTTTCCGCGGTCGGCAAGGGCGCGATCTCGAGCAGTTCCATATTTACCTCACCAACTTAGCGCATCAGATTTGTTTCGCCCGCCATGACGCCAGGGTGCACTCTCAGTTTATTCCCCTCGGGTTGAATCCAGATGCCCGAGCCCGCGGGGGGCGTGGGAATCTCCTCGACGCGATCCACCAACACGCCTCCGGAGCGGTCCGCTTCGGGAAGAAGCTTGCCGATGTGCGCGTGGAGCTGGCACTGGGAGCGCCGCTCGTCTCCATTGATCGCGATAGCCCAATTGTCCGGCCACAGGTCGCGCGCTTTGGCGATGGCCGCGGCCCAATAGACGTTGCGTTCGGCGGGCGTCATCTCATTCAGCGACTGATGCAGGGTGCGGGGGATGGCGAGCCAGCGGTTGGGCTTGGCGGGATTTGCGTCGCGCACGAAAAATACGGGCGCGGCGCCGGTTTGTTCGATGGCGACGCGGGTGAGGCTGCACGCGCGATCCTGCAGGGTGCCGGGTTGCGCGGGATCGCAAACGCAACCGCGAATATCGGCTGCGATCGCCAGCAGAATCAGCGGTAGAAGCACTCCGTCATTATAATGGCCTGAGTGTCGCGCCTCCTCGGAATCGCCGCCGTGCTGGCGCTGGTGTTCATTTCTTTTGCGGGCGTGAGCGGCTTCGGATTGCAGGGTCCGGACGAGCCGCGATACGCGTCGATCGGCAGGGAGATGGCGCGGTCGGGCGATTGGGTGACGCCGCGGCTCTGGGGCCACGCGTGGTTTGAAAAACCGGCGCTCCTCTATTGGATGATCGGGGGCGCGTTCAAGGCCGGCCTGGGCGAGGACACGGCGCCGCGGGTTCCGGTGGCGGTCGTTTCCATCGCGTTCGTCCTGTTTTATTTTCTGTGGTTGCGCCGCGAGTTCAATCTGTTCGTGGGCGCCGTGGCGGCGGCTGTGCTGGCGACGTCGGCCATGTGGCTGGGGTTCAGCCATGCGGCGGTGACGGATATTCCACTCACGGCGGCTTTCGCGGCGGCGGTTCTGTTGCTGCTGCCGGCGGTGGAAGGGCGTTCGGTCAGCGGAATTTGGGCGGGCGCGTTGCTAGGGTTGAGCGTTCTGGCCAAAGGCCTGGTGCCTTTAGTGCTCGTGCTGCCGGTTTTGTGGTTCGCGCGGCGGCATTGGCGGCTTTGGCTGCGGCCGTGGAACGTCGCGGCGTTCGCGGCGGTCGCGCTGCCCTGGTATGTGGCCTGCGCGTGGCGCAACGGCCCGGAGTTTCTGCGCGTGTTCTTCTGGGAACACCAATTTGGGCGATTCACGTCACCCGCGCTGCAGCATGTGCAACCTTTCTGGTTTTACCTGCCCTGGCTGCTGGCGGCGTTGTTTCCTTCCGTTTTGCTGGCCGGATTCGGGTGCGTCCGCTTCCTGTATCATGACCGGCGCAGGCAATGCCTGCTCGCCACGGCTATTTGGGGCGTTGTTTTCTTCTCGGTTTCGAAGAACAAGCTGCCCGGATATTTGCTGCCGATGCTTCCGCTGGTTTGTATTTTGATCGCGGCGGGATTGGATGCCGCCCGCCGCTTCTGGCCGAAACCGCTGGCCATGACCACGGCGGGCTCGATGCTGCTGCTGCCGTTTTTCATGGTGATCGGGGGGCTGCTGCCGAAAGCGCTGGGGGGCGATATGCGCAATGCCTTCCCGCTGGATCTGATCACGATCAGCCGCGTGGCCGACGTGATGCCGATCGCGATCACGGCCGCGCTGGGGAGCTTTTTTCTCGGCAGGGAGCGAGCGCTGGCGCTTTGGTTCGGGCTGGTCTGCTGCGGATGGGTTTACGTCGAATACGCCGCGCTCCCGTGGGTGGATCAAACCGCGTCGGCACGGAGCGTCTGGCGGGCGCTGCCGGAGCCGAAGCGCCAGTTCTGCGCGGGACCTATCAGCCGGTCGTGGCGCTACGGGCTGAATTACTATGCGGTGATTCCGTTGCCGGAGTGCGCCGCAGGTGAGTTTGGGCATGCGATTCTGCCGGGCGTGAACGCGGCTTCGCGGCCGATTGTTCGTTAGCCCGGCAAGTCAATCGACAACAGCGGAAGCGGCCATGGTCATGAACGCGTCGCGCATGGGGTCGTGGCCGCCGTTGGAGCGCTGAATCAGCATGATGCGGATGAGGTCGTGCTTGGGGTCGATCCAGCCCTGGGTGCCGAACGCGCCGCCGTGTCCGTAGGTGCCGATCCAATGGCCAGCGGCTTCGCCCAGCGGATCTTTCACGACTTCCCAGGCCAGACCGTAGCCCGAGCCGCCTAACCAGCCGGACGGATTAAGCGCGCCGGTTTGCACCTGGGGCATCAATTCCACCGAGAAGCGGGAAAGGAACTGGCGGCCGTTGTAAGTCCCGCCGTTCAGCATCATCTGGTAGAAGTGGGAAAGATCTTCGGCGGTGGAATAGAGTCCCCAACCCGGCGCCGCATAGACGGAACCGCGACGATACTTAGCCGGATCGCCCGCGAGAATCGTGCCCGGCGAACGCGTCAGTTTGCCGTCGTGACCCTCGTAAACCATGGCGATGCGCGGGATGCGTTCGGGAGTCGGGAAGTAGAAGCTGTCCTTCATTCCCAGGGGACCGAGGATGCGCTGCGCGATGAAGTCCTCGTACTTCTGGCCGGAGCAGACCTCGATGATGCGGCCAAGGATGTCGATTCCGGGACTCGAGTAGCTCCAGCGGGTTCCGGGCTGGAAGAGCAGCGGCTGGCGCGCATATACCTTGACCAGATCGGCCAGCGGGATATTCATCTGCTGGTTGTAGTCTTTGATCTCCGCCGGCGCCGCATCGAACATGCCGGAGGTGTGGGTCATCAAGTCGCGTATGGTGATGGGCCGCGCGGCTTTGTCGCCGGTGACCACGTTCTGGCTGTGAAACTCGGGAAGGTGCAGTTCCACGGGGTCGCGCAAGGCGAGTTTGCCTTCTTCGGCCAGCATCATGATGCCGACGGCGGTGACGGGCTTGGTCATCGACATGATTTGGAAGATGGTGTCTTTGCGCATGGGGCGGTGCGATTCGATATCGGCCATGCCCTCGGCGTCGAATTCCGCGATCCGGCCGTGCCGCGAAACCAGGGTGACCACGCCCGCCGCCGCGCCCTGGTCCACGAAGTGTTTCATGCGGACGGGAATCTGATCGAGAAGAGCCGGATTGAGTCCGGCGGCCGGGTTGGAGTCGTGGATGGCCCCGCCGAAAGCGGCCGCAAGACCCAGGCAAACGAACAACAACAAGGGTTTCATCGGGCCGATTATAACGGTGTTCAGTTGATTCCCGCGATATGAATGTTCTGCGCTTCCATGGTGTGGGCGGTGGCGCGATCCAGATCGGCAAGGGCTTCGCTCAAATCGGCTTGGGAGCGGATCTCGCGGGAACGAGCCGCGGTCAGATCCGTCTGCCGTTGCAGGACGAGGAAGACGGACGAAGTGCCGGCCTGAAACTGGCGCTGCTCGCTGGCGTATTGATCCTCCGCGGAACGCCTGGCCAGCGCGGCCGCGCGAAGACGGGCGCGAGCGGAGGAGACGGTCTGGATGGAGTTGCGGACGTCGGATTCGACCGCCATCGCGATCTGGTCATATTGAGCCTTGAGGCGTTTTCCTTCGAGCGCGGCGACGGCCGCGTTCGCCGAAGCGGTGCGATTGCGGATCGGCAGACTCATCTGGACGCCGACTTGAGCAATGGGGAAAGTGCCGCTGGTGAGAGCGCCGAGCGATTGACTGTAACCGCCGACCAGGATCGCCGGAATCTGCGTGCTGCCGATGGCGATGGACGGAATCGGCGGCAGCCCGACGAGAGCCGAGAGCTGGTTGATGCGATCGGCGAAAGGAGCGAGGCCGGCGGTGAACGGATCAGGCCCGGCGGGAACGGGCCGGCCGGCGAGACCCTGAAGGCTGAGGGTCGCCACGGCGTCGATCTGCGGCTTGGCCTGCTCCCGGCTGAGGCGCGCGTCCAAACGGTTCACCTCGATGGTTACTTTACTTTCGGCCAGTTCAGGCCGCTGCGCCAAGGCCTTCTGCACGGCTTCGGGCAGGCTGGGCGTGTCGGCGGTGCTGGTGAGCGGGGTATTGGGCGTGAGGGCGATGCCCCACAGCAGATCCTGACGGTTGGGAAGGATCAGGGTTTTCAGATTGTTCTCGGCGCGGGTCAGCGCTTCCTGAGCCGTGAAGATGTTTTGCTGAAAGGTCGCGATCTGCGTTTGCGTCTGGATGACGTCGGCGGGCGCCAGCAAGCCTTGGTCGACCTGACGGCGATTGCTCGAATCCTGCTTCTCGGCGAGGCGCACGGCTTCCACCTGCACGGTGAGATTCAGATGCGCAAAGGCGAGCTCCCAATAAGCGTTGATGGCCTGGGTGGTGACTTCAATGACGCGCTGGCGGAACTGCTGGTCGGTGAGCGCCTGGTTTTTGCGCGCGACTTCGAGACGGTGGCGGTTATCGTCATAGCGCAGGCCGCGCCACAAGGGCTGGGTCAGGTTGAGATTGACCGACGCGGGGAATTGCGGATTCAGGGTGACGAATTCGCTGTCGGTAGACTGGCGCGCGGAGGCGAAATCCAATTTGTATGTGCCGCCCAGCCAGGGAGAATTGCCGCTGAGCTGGGGATCGGCATAGAGTTCTTTCTGGGTCAATTTTCCGTCCGCCGCACCGCCGATCAGGGAACTGACGGGGCTGACGTTTTTCACGCGGTAGGCATTCATTCCGAGGCGCGGGTCGTAGTAGCCCTTGGCGCCCCGGATGTTGTAGACGGCTTCCTCGCGCGCGATCTGAGAGATGGCGATGTCGCGATCATTGGCGAGGGTGCGCTGCACCACCTCGGCAAGACTGATGGTGGTTTCGCCGAGCAGGCCGATGCGCTGCGGGACTTCGAGCGGCTCCTGGGGCGGCAGCGCCGGACTGGTTTGCGCGGCCAAACGAATGGATAGGAAGAGGACCGCGAGCAAGGAACGCCGCATTATTCGACTTCCTTCAAGCGCGGGGCGAGCGCGGGCATATGCGCTCCGCGCCGTTTGGGAAAACGGCCGCGCAAGGAAGCCGCCAATCCGCTGGCGCGCTGGAGCACCGGCCAATCCTGGAGATCTTCAAAGAAGGAGTAGAAGACCGGAACCGCCAGGAGCGTGAGCAGCAGGCAGAGTGACTGGCCGCCGACGACGAGCACGCCGATGGAGCGATTGGTGGCCGCGCCGACGCCACCCGAGACCACGAGCGGAAGCATCCCGGCGACGAGGGCGATGGTGGTCATCAGAATGGGCCGGAGCCGGTCGCGATTGGCCTGAATGATGGCGTCGTAGCGGGTGAACCCGGCGCGGCGGAGACCGTTGGTGTGGTCGATCTGAAGAATCGCGTTCTTCTTCACGATGCCGAACAGAAGCAACAGGCCCAGGCCGGAGAAGATGTTCACGGTCTGGTGCGCGATGAGCAACGAGACGATTCCGAACGGCACCGCGAGCGGGAGCGTCAGCAGAATCGTGATGGGGTGGACGAAGGATTCGAACTGCGCGGCGAGAACGATATACATGAAGATGAAGGTCAGCGAAAACGCGAGGATGAAGTAGTAGCCCGTGCGGCCCAGTTCTTTGGAGCTGCCGGTAAGCCCGGTGCGGTAGTCGGGATCCATGTGCATCTCCGCCGCCGCCTGACCGAGGTCTTTCAGAATGGTCGCCTGCGAGCCGCCGGGCAGCACGTTGCAGGTCAGCGTCACCTGGCGCTGCCGATTGATGCGATTGACCGAAGAAGGACCCGTGCCGGGGAGAATATGCACCACTTCGTCGAGGCCGACGGAGCCGCGTTTATTGGAAGGGACGGTCATCTTGTTCAGGCCGGCGACGCCGCCGCGGAACTGCTCGGCGGCGCGAACCCGCACGTCGTACTGATCTTCGCCGGCGTTGAAGGTGGAAGCGACCTGACCGGCCACCAGTGTATTGAGCGCCTGCTCGATGTCCATGACCGAGACGCCCAGATCCGCCGCGCGGGGACGATCAATTTCCAGGCGCACTTCGGGCTTTCCGCTGCGCAGCGTGGAATCGGCGTCGGCGACTCCCGGAATCTTTTTCATGCGGGCCAGCAGCTCATCGGAATACTTGCCCAGCTTGTCGAGATCCGGTCCCTGGATGAAGTACTGGACGTCGGCATTGCTTTGGTTGCCGCCGATGGTGCTGACCAGCTCGACGCCGGTGTGAATCTCCGGCGGGTATTGCTTGAGGAGCGCGCGCGTCTTCTGCATCAGGTCTTCCTGAGAGACGCGGCGCTGATCGATATCGGACAGCTTCACGTAAATCTGTGCGCTGTTGACGGACCGGTCGGCGCTGCCGCCCGCCGTGGTCAGAGTGTCGGCCACGCCCGGCATCTGGCGGATGTCCTGGGCGATGCGCTCGGCGACGGAGGTGGTGGAGGCGAGCGACGTGCCTTCCGGAGTGCGGATCAGGACGTTGTATTGCGACTGATCATCGACCGGCAGGAAATTCTTGCCGACGAACATGAAGAGCGGGACGATGCTGAGGACGGTGAGGACGCTCAGGCCGAGGATGACGCGGCGATGCGCCATCGACCACTTCAGCATGCGGGTGTAATGGGTGTCGAGGAAGTGGAAGATGCGGGAGTCTTTTGAATTATGCGCGGGTGAATTATGCGCGGGCGAATCGTGCCCGGGCTGATCGCGCTGGGGAGCTTTCACGAAGCGCGAGCAGAGCATCGGCGTGAGGGTGAAGGACACCAGCAGCGAAACGGCGATGGCGAAAGCGGAGGTGAACCCGAACGAACTCATGAAACGGCCGACGATGCCTCCCATGAATCCGACGGGAAGAAACACGGCAAGCAGCGAGAGCGTGGTGGCCATGACGGCCAGACCGATCTCTTTGGTGCCTTCCATCGCCGCCTGAAAGGGCGACATGTGCTTCTCTTCGATGAAGCGGTAGATGTTTTCGAGAACGATGATGGCGTCGTCGATCACGATTCCGACCATGAGGGTAAGCGCAAGCATGGTGATCTGGTTGAGCGTGAAGCCCATGGCCGCCATGAGCGCGAACGTCGAGATGATGGATGTGGGGATGGCGATGGCGGCGATCAGGGTGGTCCGGATATTCGCCAGAAACAGAAAGATGATGATGGACGCGAAGATGCTGCCCTCGATGAGATGGTGCTTGATGTTGGAGACGGCGGCCTTGATGAAGACGGACTGATCGCCGATGATCTCCGTGCGCAGATCCCGGGGCAGCGAAGCCTGGATTTCCGTGAGGCGTTCGGCGACTCCCTCGGCGGTGGCCACCGTGTTTTCTCCCGATTGCTTGGCGACCACGAGAGTTACGGCGGCGACGCCGTTCAGCCGCGCGGATGTGCGCGGTTCCTCATAACTGTCTTCAGCGGCGCCGATATCCGCGACCTTGATGGTGTAGCCGTCGCGATTGGCGATGGCGATCTGGTTGAACTGCGCGGGATCGGTGATCTTGCCGGTGGTGCGAACGGTGAACTCGCGCGTGCCGGCATTTAGGTTCCCGCCGGGCAGATCGAGGTTCTGCGTGCGCAGGGCGTTGAAGACGTCGGTCACGGTGAGGTTGTAAGAGCGCAGACGATCGGGATCGACCAGGACGTGGATCTCGCGCCGCGCGCCGCCCTCGATATCGATCTGTCCGACGCCTTTCACGTTTTCGAGCTTCTGCTTGATCTGCTTGTCCGCGATCATGGTCACGTCGCGCAACGAACGGGGCGCCGAGACGGCGATGCGCAGGATGGGCGCGGCGTCGGGATCGAATTTCTGGATGACCGGCGTTTTGGCGGTCTGCGGCAGATCATTGGTGATCAGATTGACCTTGTTCTGGACTTCCTGGGCCGCCACGTCGCCGTTCTTGGAAAGCTCAAACGTGATGATGACCAGGGCCTGGCCTTCCGAAGACGTGGAGCGCACTTCGTCGACCTGGCTGATCACGTTGACCGCGTCTTCCACCTTTTTGGTGATCTCCGTCTCGACTTCTTCGGGAGAAGCGCCGGGATTTTGCACGATTACGGAGACGGTGGGGATGTCCACCTTCGGGAAGAGATCGACTCCGAGGCTGAAGTACGAGAAGACGCCGACGACGACCAGCGACAGAATCAGCATGGTCGCAAAAACGGGACGCCGGATACAAAGCTGCGCGAGGCCGTGCATTTAGGATCTTCCTCCGGACTGGGTATGAACGGGCGCGCCGTCGTAAAGCGCGGCCTGGTTGGTGACGGCGACAGCGTCTCCCGAGGAAAGGCCGGAGACGATGCGAATCTGGTCGCCTTCGGCATCGCCGGGGAGAACGACGCGGAGCCGGGCGCGGCCATTCTCGATGACGTAGACCTGGAACGAATCCGTAGTCTTATCGCGGATGACGGCGGCGCGCGGCACGAAGATGGCATCTTCGCCGCCGGGCAGGAGCACTTGCGCGGTCGAAAACATGCCGGGCCGGAGCGCGTTGTCGGTGTTGGGGAAGCGCGCTTCGAGGATGAAGACGCGCGAGTTCGGGTCCACGCTGGGATTTACGGCGGAGACTTTGCCGGTGAAATCGCGATCGGGGTAAGCGGAGACGCGAGCGACGACGGTCATGCCGACCTTGGCGCGAGAGGCGCGCTGTTCCGGCGTTTGCAGCTGCAGTTTGAGCGTGCCGATGCGCACCAGCGTGGCGATTTTGGCGGTCAGCGCGACATACTCTCCGGCAGCCACGGGCCGCGCGGTGATGTATCCGTCGAAGGGCGCCCGGATGGTGGTGTCGGCCACCGCCTTCTCGGCCTGTTCCAGTTGCGCCTTCACGCTGTCGAGCGAGGCTTGGGAACCGCTGATCACCTGGTAACTCTGCCGGGCGGCGTTGAGCGTTCCTTCAAACTGCTGGCGCGCGGCGTTGGCCTGCGCCTCGGCCGTTTCCTGCTGCGTATGCGCTTTCTCGAAGGCGCTCTGGGAAACGTCGCCGGTATTCACCAGATTGGCGTAGCGCTTGGAATCGGCCGCGGCGAGTTTGGCCTGCGCTTCGGCGGATTCGTAGTTGGCGCGCGCGGCGGCCACCTCCGGAACCTTGTTGGGATCGAACGCTCCGGTGGTCAGGCCGATGCGCGATTGCGCCTGGCGAACGGCCGCATTGGCCTCTTCCATCTGGGCCTTCGCCTGTTGGAGCCGCAGATTCGCGTCGCGGTGGTCGAGCTCGCAGATCACCTGGCCCTGGCGCACGAAGGCCCCGACATCCACCGGGGTCGAGAGGATGCGTCCGGCGACCGGCGGCGCGATGTCGGAAGACTCATCCGGGACAAAGCTGCCCGTCTCCTGAAAAGCGGCGGGGACGTTGCGGAGCTGCGCGCGCGCGGTGACGACCGGGATGGACTGGGGAGCGGCCGCGCGGGTGGTGGAAGCGGCATCGTTCTTGGGTCCGCAGCCGGCGGCGATCAGCGCGACGGCCAAGACGCCCCATAGAATGCGACGATTCATTGCTTCTCCTTCGGGTGGGCTAAGACGCCGCCCAAGATGATCTGCGTGAACGTTTCCACGGCCTGCTCGTCGGTGAAGCCGGCATCGTGGTACTCGCAGAGATGGGTATGCATCCCGTACTGCTGGGCCATTCCGGCGAGGGCGAAGATGACCGCCGATGGATTCATCTCCCGCAGACCGCCTTCGCGCTGACGCCGCGCAATATACTCGCGCAGGATTTCAATGATCTGGAGGGCGAACTGTTTGTGGTACATGGCGGCGATCTCGTGGCCTTCGAGCGCGGCGTAGAGCATGACGCGCTCGAATTTGGCGTCTTCGCGGAAAATGCAGACGATTTTCGTGAGGATTTCGCGGAAAATGCCTTCGTCGTCATTGGCTTCCATGCGGTCTTGCAGGGCTTTGAGCCAGACCTCTTTGCCGGATTTCTGACGGCGTTCGAGGATCGCGGTGTAGAGCTGTTCCTTGGTGGCGAAATGGCGGAAGATGATGGCCTCGGTGACGCCGGCCGCGGAGGCGATCTCTTTGGTGGTGGTTCCTTTGAAGCCGCGGCGGGAGAAGAGATCGATGGCGACGTCGATGAGCTGTTCGCGGCGCGCTTCGGCGTGGAGGCGGGGCGGGGTGTCGGGAGGGGTGGTTTCGGCGGGGTGAGGGCGCAAGAAATGATTGTAAGTAAATACTTACTTACATGTCAAGCGGGGTTTCTAGAAGTGCGTCGGCGCGATTCGGCCATTCTCGTCGGGAACCCGTCCGTCCAGAACGTATCTGTTGAACGCCCGCAGAGCAAGAGCGAAGCGGTCGCGCGCCGCGATCCGGTCCCCGTCTTCAGCAGACCTAAACTCTTCGTGCCGTGCCCGCACTTCCTCTAAAAGCTCAGCTTCGACCTGCTGACGTGGTTTGCCCACTCGAATCGTCGCGGTTTTTGGCATGCGCCCAACCCACCTGTATCGCCCTCGTTTTTACTCGTTCGTTCGTAAAAAATCAACCCGAAATCGGTGAGCCGTTGAAACACAAAAATGTGGAGAGCGCTTTTCATCACAAAGCGGTGATTCGGGTTTGGGAGATCAGGCGGTTTTAGTCCGTCGGTGGGCTTGGCGGGACGGGATTAAAAAGGAGACAGCAGCACGGGCTTAGCGGGCTTGGGTTCGGTCATGCACCAGCTAATTACCGGGGCGAGCGATAGAGTCTCCGCGTGCTGGTCGACGGCAAGAAAGCCGCCTACCAGATCGATCGAATCGGTTTATATTCATCTGTCATGGCAAAAATTGACCCTGTAAGGATCATCCAACCTTGGGAGTCGGGCTGGGGTGCCCAACAAGCGCATCTACCGACGACTGTCACAAGTCCTGCCGCTCGGAGAATTGTTCGATCTGGCGAACTGCTAGCTGACGGAAGTAGGGCAAGGGCTGATACAAACGTCTATAGCATCTCTGTAACGGTAATGGCGAAGGTTGATGGATGGCAACCTTCGCCTCTGGTGCTCGCGGCGGGTGAAACCGCTCTGATAACGGCGCAAGGGCAGTGGCAAGTCATACCTCCGAATTGGACTGGACCGGAAGGACACGCTGGCATCCCTGCGTATGGGCCCACTCCCAGCCCGTATCCTCCTTCCGTCCCATGGGTAAGCGGGGGATACCTCGTGCCAGGTGCGGTTGAGGGCTGCCTGTTAGTCCAGGACGGGACTGGATTCGTCCAGGCGTTTGGGCCGCCCGGTTTAGGCTCGGACCCTGTAATTGTTCATGCGCCCGGCAGAATTTAGTTTATAGCGAACGATGAGCCTCAACCGCAAGGAAATGTCGGGCACCTTGGCTACGCGGATAATGTGGGGTCTCTTACCGTAACCATGAGTTTCTCTACACTAGCCTAGGCCTCTGTTAGAACGGGTACGCCACACGTCCGCCGGAAAACCCGACCAGTGGCGCAAGCCGTAACCGTGCCGCGTGGCTGCCGCCACGACCACGGCTCCCGTGGGAGGCAATGATTGTGGCGCTGGAAAAAGTGCCCGGATTTCTATCCCGTCGCTCTTGACCCCCCAGAAGTGCTGCCGAGTAGATTGACGGGAAAGGCCGGAGACGCCAACGCCCATCTGTGAACTGCCGCGGAAGCCGCTCAAATGCGCGTGACAATACGTGGTGGATCGCTTACTATAAAGCGGTCATAATAACTAACGAGGGGCCTCTCTTTAGGGCCATGAGCCGTATGATTCACAGCGTGAAAGACCTTTCGCCCGATCAAAAGATGGCTATCGAAAGCCTTCTTGGCCGCCCGGTCTCGGAAGCGGAGCAGATAAGCCTGCGCACCTTGCCCCTGCCCCCGGCTCCCGATTGGCTGCGGGCCATCCAGCAGGATGCGAAACACAGAGGGCTCGATTGCCTGACGCCTGAGGACATTGACGCCGAGATTGCCGCGGCCCGCCGCGAGCGGGATCAACGCACCGGCAAATGATCCGGGTTGTTATCGACACGAACGTCGTCGTTTCGGCGATGCTGCGTTCCGGCGGCCTGCCGGAGGCCGTTTTTATTCTCGCCATGTCCGGACAGGTGCAGAGCTTCATCTCGGAGCCGATATTCTCCGAATACGAGGGTGTGCTGCGTCGGCCCCGCCTCGCCATCGATCCTGAGAAAGTCACCATTGCGCTGGCCCGAATCCGCGCCGCGGCTTCATTTGTCCGGCCCGCCACCAAGGTCACCGCAGCGCGCGATCCCGATGACAATATCTTCCTTGAATGCGCCGAGACCGCTCAAGCCCATTATTTGGTAACGGGCAACATAAAGCATTTTCCCGAACGATGGCGGGAGACCTTCATCGTCACGCCCCGGCAGTTAATGGATGCCTGTGCACTCGCTTCGGAAGAGTCCGGCTCCTCGTAGCGGTTTTGCCCCTGCCCGCGCATCCTCAGGGGAATGTTCTTATGTACACGCCGTTTTCGCAACCGGGTTCACGCATTCGCGTTGAGGAGACGCCTTGAGGGACCGGTAATGCCCAGTCCTCGCGGACATGACTAAACACGTGGCTGCGCTCGCGCTTGCCCGGAGCGTCGCCCAGATACGGGAACAGGTCAGCGATCCATCCGGTCACGCTGAAGGTTCCATAGGCCCTCTTCGGCTTGTAAATGGCCTGCCAGAAGGTCCGGTTGGGCGTGCCTGCAGCGGTGCGCACAAACTCATCGAGAATCGGGCGCAGCCGGGCCGCCCACCACTCCAGACCATAAGTTTCGAGCACTTCCACCCGCGCCCGGACGCGCTCCCAGTCCTCAAGCGATCCTTCTAATGTCATTTGAGGAATGCCGCAGACGCACATGAACCGATAGCTAAAGTAAGTGGAGTAACTATCCATCAGAACGATTTCGCTGGCCGCGCGGATGACGGGCGTGGTAGTGGAGAAGTCGCAGATCAACGATTCGTGGAGAACCGGATCGGAGGCGTCGCGGATCTGCGAGGAGATCGAATGGATGGCCGCGGCAAGGCTTGTGGTTTGGAAACCACGAGAGACGCCGTCAGTTCGCGGGAACCCTGGTGACGGACCAGACGGCCGCGCAGCGTTTCGGCGTTTTCGAGAATGTGAAGGCTGAAGCCTTGCGCGATGGTGAGCCAGATGGAATCGGGCGAGAGGGTTAGCGGGCGGTGCTCGCGGAAGGCGGTGTCCACCGCGGCAAGGAGCGCGTGGCGCATGCTAGTGGACTGGACAACCGTTTGTTCCGGAATGATCTAGCTCGAAGTCAGGCCGATGGTGCTTGTCCGACTCTTCTAGCGCGCACAGTTTAATAGCGAGCGGCGTCAACCTTCAGTTCGCTAAGCGCTGCGCAGAATATACGGTTGTCGTCATTAGCGGGGTGACGCCGCTCAACGGCAGCGGCTCGCGGTGGATTCGAATCTCGACGAGCGTAGTGGTGAACGGGCAGAAGAGCGCGTCCGCGCCGTTCGCGTACCCCGAGAGATCGAGCAGCACCGGCGACACTTCCGAAAGGGGCGCGGCGCCGAGGCCATAGCCTTGATAGCCGACCAGTTCCGTGCCCGACGAGGCGATCAGGCGCAGCCAAAGAGTACCGGCGCCGTGGGCGACTACGCCCGACGGGAGCCGGACGTGAAAGCAGCGAAAGCTCTTGTCGGCGGCATAGGCGTGAACGTCGAGATCGAAATTCGTCAGGTTGATGGCGCTCAGCGCGTCCCCTTCCAGTCCCGTGGGATTGGCGCTGAATAGATCGACGACATAATCCGGAACCGGGCTGCCGTACTCATCGACCACGTGGAACACAAACTGCTGCCAGCCGTCGTTGGGACCGCTCTTATCCGCCTTCATCTTTTCGAGGGCGGGCTGGCTCCAAGATCTCGATTCCCCGAGCCAGGTTTCGAGAGTTTCAGGGGAGTCGATCTGGAGAAAACTGGCGACTTTGTCCGCCAGATCATCTTCCGGATCGGAAAGGATTGTGCCGTGATTCTTGCCGTCCACGGCGAACATGGGGATGGATTGCCTGCCTTCCGCCCAGTCGAGGATCGAAACTCTTTGAGCGTCGGGAGTGTTCCGCAGAAGGTCAATGATGAACTTCCGGGTGTTCAGGGCGCAACCGGCCCAGCGCACGGTTCCGTCGGTGGCCGGCTTATCGACAAGTTCCTTAATTCCCTCATAGGGCTGGTTGCCGATGAACACGGCCACGTATGGGGAATCGGAACCGGTCGTGAAAGTGGGCTTAGCGGAGAGCAGATCGCGATGCGCCAGGTCCCAGGTAAATTCGCCGCCCAATTCGAGACCGTCCAGGATCTGGTCCCCGGCATTCAGGAAGTCGGGACCCAATTGTTTGCTGCCTTTGAAGAGGGCGCCCAGGAAGCTGCGGCCCTGATCGGCGAGCGGCGAACCCCAGGTCGCGGGCGCAAGGCCGATGAGATGCTTCAGGTTCTTCGACCGGCTGGCGTCGTTGCACAGGTAAGCGCGGAGAACCAGCATGCCGGTGGAATGGACGATGGCGTCATAGGGCTCATCCGCCGGCCACTTGAGAAGGAAGAAAGCGCGGTTCAGCCCTTCGGCGAGATCGGGAATGGTGATCTCGTTGTTGAGGGAGATGTAATTGCAGATGTTGATGAGAGCGGCGTCGATTCCGCGCCGGCTTAACTTCGCGGCCCAGGTATCGAACGACTTCCCCTGATCGGAATATCCGTGAATCAGAACGATTTTATTGGCCGGCATGAATGTCTCCGCGACCGATTATGATATACCCGCGAACCAATACCCCGGGCTTTGTTGTCGGGTCTTCGACGCACGTTTAAGATGAGGACTATGGAGGTCTGTAAATGAAAAGCCGTTTCGGGCGGTGCAGTTTTTTACTCCTGGTGGCCGTCGCCGCCGGTCTGGGCATGGCGGCCGCTGCCGGAGCGCCGCAGCAGAGCGGGATGGGCGACATGGGCAGCATGGCGCACATGGGCGACCACATGTACATGACCAAGCTCCGGCCGCCGAACCCGGCCGATCAGCAGAAGGCGGCGGCCATTCTGGCGGCGCTCCGGACGGCGATCGCTCCCTATCGGGACTACCACAAGGCTCTCGCGGACGGCTTTAAAATCTTCCTGCCGAACGTTCAGCAGCCTCAATATCACTTCACCAAACGTCAATACGCGGCCGCGGCGCAGATGAGCTTCGATCCTTCGAAACCGACATCGCTTCTTTATAAGAAGACCGGCGCGGACCAGTACACCCTGGTCGGCGCGATGTACACCGATCGCGTAAACGCCACCGAGGACGAATTGAACCAGCGGGTTCCGCTCAGCGTGGCGCGCTGGCACCAGCACGTCAACTTGTGCCAGGCGCCGCCGAGCGAAAGGGCAAACGCGAGGGTTGGAGCAGACCCGAAATTCGGCATGCGCGGGTCCATCACGACGAAACAGGCCTGCGACGCCGCTGGCGGCACGTTCCGCCCGCATCTATTCGGCTGGATGGTGCATATTTATCCGTTCGAAACCGACCCGAAGAAGATCTGGTCCGTGGAGGATGACGATGAAGGGCACGACAACATGGACCGATCGCCCGTGTCCGGGATGAATATGCCGGATATGAAGATGAATTAGCGAGAAGCCGCCGGTTCTAAACGTCCACCCTGCGCACATCGGCTCGAGAGCGCAGGGCGCGAAGGCGGGCTTCCACTTCCCGCTGCTTCGCCTGGGTGATCAGCGCGCTCGCGATGCGCGGCGCGGCTTCGGAAAAGGGAAGGGAACCGGCGGGACGGCGCTGGGTCACTTTCGCGATATGAAAGCCGAAACGAGTCTCGAAAACCGGGGACGCGCGATACAACGGCAGAGCGAATACAATCTCTTCAAACTCAGGAACCATCTCGCCGCGCGAGAGAAAACCGAGCGTTCCGCCGCCGCCGGGGCAATCCGAGTGATGCCGGGCGAGCGCGGAGAAATCCGCACCGTCACGGAGTTCCTGGGCGACTCGATACATCCGACGCCGGGCGTCCTCGCGCTCATCCGCATGGTGAACGTTCTTGACGATCTGCACGACGAACAATGACTCGGGAAGGTAGAAGCGGTCGCGGTAGGCAGCGTAAGCCTGACGGACGGTTCGCGCGGGAGGGTCTTGCACGCCGGCGGTCCACAGCTCCACAAGCTTGTCGATCCTGAGCCGCCGTTCCATTTCGGCGCGCGTCTCAGCCGAATCCATACCGGCGCGACACGCGCCAGCGCCATTTCCCGGGGGCAGCAGCTGAGCGAGCGCGGCGCCCACTTCGCGGGGCGCGACCGGGATGGCCAGACGCGCAGCTTCCTGTTCGAGAAGGACTCGCTCGATCAGCAACTCTTCGGCTAGTGCAAGGCAGCGCAGCGCCGCGTCGGGACCGATTTCGCCGCCGTTCGATAAGCCTTCCTCGCGCAGGCGCGCGGCTTCGGCGCGAATCGCCTGGGCGCTTATCGGTGACCCGTTTACTTTGAGGATGGCCACGCGGCTAATCCCGCACGCAGCGGAAGCCGATGTTGCTGGTGGAGCTGTCGGGCGTATTCGAGGTGCGCGCCGCCACGCGGTATCGGTTGCAGTAGGACGCGTGACAAAGAAAGGAGCCGCCCTTGAGTAGCTTGGATCTGCCGTTATCCGGGCCGACCGGATTGTCGCGCGTGGCGGAAAGATGGAAATCCGCCGAGAACCAGTCGCCGCACCACTCCCATACGTTTCCGGTGATGGAAAGAAGGCCGAACGCATTGGGCGGATACGCGTCGACAGGCGCGACGGCTTCGTAGCCGTCCTCGGCGGTGTTAAGAACGGGGAACTCGCCTTGCCAGATGTTGCAGAGGTGCTGTCCAAGGGGAGTGAGTTCGTCGCCCCAAGGATAGAGTTTCTGTTCCAGGCCGCCACGGGCCGCGAATTCCCACTCGGCTTCGGTGGGGAGGCGCTTGCCGGCCCACGCCGCGTAGGCGGCCGCATCGTCCCAGGAGACGTGAACGGCGGGGTGATTCTGACGCTGGTTGATGGAGGAATCGGGGCCTTCGGGATGCCGCCAGTCCGCGCCGTCGACGCGGCGCCACCACGGGACGCCCGCCGGTGATTCCGTCGTCTGATCCGCATTCCGCAATTGCCCGGCGAATACAAACGACCAACCGAAACGCTCCGCGGCGGTCGCATACCCGGTGGCGCGGATGAATTCGGCAAAGCGGCTGTTGGTGACGGGGGCGCGATCGATATGAAAGCTATCTAGCTGTATGGCGCGAATCGGGCCTTCGCCATCCGCGGGGAAGCCCTCCGCTATCTCGGCGCCCATCAGAAAACGGGAGGAATCGAGCTTGAGCATGTCCTCGGCGGACCCCCGCGTGGCGCGTTCCCGCGCTTGCGAGCGGAGTTGCGAAGAGTGCAGAATGGAGCCGCGAACGAGGCTCGGCACGCAGCAGGGTCGCGGCTGCGCCGGAGTGGTCAACACAGATGGCACAAAAAAGAGTAGAGCGGGAGAAGCCCGGCTTATTCTCCACGATTTTTGCTTTTGGGATTATTACAGAGAAGAATTGCGAGTTGCGCAGGGGATTTCCGGTGTTCCTGGAACCCCTGCGCAACTCCCTCCACTCAGAGGTTCCTCGCTGCGCGGGCGCGCGCCAGAAAGCTTCTGAGGTGCTGCGTGTCGCCGCGCTTACGCGACCGGCGAACGTCTTGCTGCCCAAGGCAGAAATCGAGATTTCAGGCGCCGGCCGCCAACTACCAGGCCGAGCAGGAGAACAACGCTGGACAGCGCGGCAGTTCCGGGCTCGGGAACCGCGCCGAAGGCTTCACAACCCACGGTGCCGATGGAAACATTATTGGTATCCAGCGTCACGGCGCCGTTCACCGCCAATGCCCTGCCGCACGGCATGTCGGCCCCAGTGTTCATAGTGATGCTGGTGAGCGCGAGGATATTGCCGGCAAACTGCGTGTCAGTGCCGAGGGTCGCGGAACTTCCAACTTGCCAGAACACGTCGTCGCCTTCTCCGCCGTCGCTAAAAAGGACGGAAGCGTCGCTGGCGGTTGTCAAAGTGCTGCCGATCTGGAAGACAAAGACAGCGTTGGGGTCGCCCAAGTCGTTGAGCGTGAGTTGTCCGGTTAGCTGAGCGGAGGAAGAAAAGCAGTACACCCCGGGGGTGAGAGTGAGACCGCCCAAGTTCTGACCGGTCAGGGAAGTTCCGCAGGCCTCGCCCGCGGCGAAGTTGTAGGCGGTGGTCAGATCCGTTTGCGCCTGCATTGCGATGGCGTCGGCGGAATGCATTGTCCCCCCCGTGACGATTCCGGGTGGGAATCCGGTGATGGCGGTTCCGGGCCAGACCCCCAAATTTCCATTGATGGTCGTCAGTCCGGTGTTGGTCACGGTCGACCCGGCGAGGACGGCGAAGTCGTCGGCGATGCCAAGATCTACGTTTATAGCCCCGGCGTATGCGCTCACTGCCCAAAATGGGAGCGCCATTAAAAAAATGCTGCGAACTTTCATTCTGCTTCCTCGATTTTGCGCTAACAAATGTCTCGTATTACCGCGTTGAATACAGGGTAATGACGGCTGTGAGACGTTGTCTGGTCAAAATTGACCACAATTGAATATTAATTATTGAGAAGTAATAAAATTCGAGGGGATTATTTTTAGTTACGCCACAATGCTGAACAAAGAGCTGCGCACGAGGAGATGCCCGTTGTACTCGACGAAGCGCAAATCGCGAAACCGGTTCATAAAAAAGCTAATCCGCGAACGAGTGGTTCCGACGATCTCGGCCAGCAGTTCCTGGCTGATTTTCGGAATGACGACTTCGGTTTGACCTTCGTGTTCGAAGTTGGCCAGAAGAAGGAGAACCCGAGCCAGGCGTTTTTCGCTGGAGTTAAAAAGCTGATCGACGAGATCCTCCTCGATCCGGATGTTGCGGGCTAGGGCGTGATGCAGGAGGACCTTCGCGAACGCCGGTTCAGCGTGCAGCAGCGCGACCACGTCATCCTTGTTCAGCCGCATGATGGCGGAATGGAACATGGCGGTGGCGCTGGCCGTGCGGCGGGTCTGGCCGGCCAGGCAACTCTCGCCAAAAAAATCGTTCGGCCCAAGGATGGCGGTTACGGCTTCTTTGCCTCGGGCGGAAACCACCGAGAGCTTGACTTTCCCTTTCTGGATATGGAAAATCGAGTCGGCCGGATCGCCCTGCGAAAAAATCTGCTGGTTTTTCTGGTAGTCCGCCAGCAATTTCCCGGGACCCGGCTCGGCCAGAAATGCCGCGGGATCGAATGAGATTATTTCCTTTGCTTTCATAAGAAGTAATCCATCTGGTCGAGTATACAGACGTTAACTGAAGGATTCAGTCGCTAATCAGGATGAATCGTGTCGTATTCGACAAAGTAATCCTCGAAGGTATGCGCGCTTCGCAATTAATCGATTTTTTCAACTCCGTTGTTTCGCGCGGTGATGGCGAACAAATGCCGCCTTCCGGCAAGAGAGTTGTAGCGATTTGTCGGCGCACGCTCAATTTCTGCCCTGCCGCGAAGTTTTCCTGATTAGATAGTTGCTTCGAGAATCCTATGGCTTCCTCGCGCTGCCCGCGCCTGCTTCTTGTGCTCCTGCTGGGAACTTCAGCCTGGGCCCAGAAAACGCTTTTCTTTGACGCTCCGCCCCGGGATCACGTCCTGCCTTCTTCGCCTGAACTTGGCGTGGTGGGGGATTTCACCGGAGACGGCATTCCGGACATCGTGGCGATCGGGGATTTTGAGATTTCCGTGCTGGCGGGGAAAGGCGATGGGAGTTTCGCGCTGCCCGTTTCCACCACGATCCAGGACCTTGGATACCTCGGGGCCGTGGTGGGGGATTTCAACGGTGACGGCAACCTCGATCTGGCGGCGACAGCCCAGCCGAACGGAATCGCGATTTTTCTGGGAGACGGGCACGGCCGGTTTACGGCGCTCCCGGTTGTGCCGCTGAGTTCAATCAGCTACGGTTTGGCGGTCGCGGACGTCAACCACGACGGCAACCTGGACGTGGTGACGGCTACCGATACGACCGTCACCGTTCTGTTGGGGAATGGAGGCGGCGGCTTCGGTCCCGCGCTTCAGACCGCGGTACCGAGCGGCGTCCAGCAGCTCCGCGTGGGTGATTTCAACGGGGACGGCAATGTGGACGTTGCGGCGCAGACGGTCAGCGGGCCGGCTAACCTGTTGATCCTTCTGGGGCTGGGTAACGGGAAATTTCAGGCGGCTGAAGAATACGACCTGCAGAGCGGTTTAGGTCAATTCGCGGTGGGCGATGTGAACGGGGACGGGAAGTTGGATTTGGTGGCGGTGTCTGGGGAAGGCGTGGCGGTGCTGCTGGGCGACGGGGATGGAAGCTTCCAACCTCCCAGCTTTGTGAAAGGCGTGGAATTTGGAGTATTCCTGACGCTGTCGGACTTCGACGGAGACGGCAAACTCGATTTTGCGCTCGTCACCAATGTGCAATCGGCGTCGCTGTGGTTAGGCGACGGCATGGGCGGTTTCACCAAGTCGTCCGCGGCGACGCTGGGCTATGACCCCGGACCGGTCTCCGTGGCCGACTTCAATGGAGACGGCCGTCCGGATCTGGCTACCGTGGAAATCACGACGCCCTATGCTTCGGTCCTCTTCACGGGTGCGGGAGGACGACTGCTGCAGGCGCCGGAGTATGCCTCGGGAATCCCGGCGCAGCCGACGGACGCGATTGCGCTGGACTTGAACAACGATGGCAAACCGGACGTCGTCACGTCGGAGAATGCGGCCGCGGTGTCAGTTCTGTTAGGGACCGGAAACGGCGGCGCGGCGCTCCAGACCGCCGTGAACATTTCGCTGCCGGGGACGATTCCGGTCGCCCTCGCCGCCGGGGACCTAAATCGCGACGGCAAGCCCGACGTGGCGGTCGCCGATCTCAATGGGACGGTGCAGATTCTCCTCGGCAAGGGGGACGGGACTTTCCGGATCGGCAAAAGCCTGCTTGCGGCGGGACAGCCCGGCTCGATTACGACCGGCGACTTCAATGGCGACGGCAATCCCGATCTGGCGGTCGGAGACGAATCCTCTTCCGCGGTGATTGTTTACCTCGGAAAAGGCGATGGGACATTCGGACCGCCCGCAACTTATCACGTTCCGAACTATGCGACGTTTGTGGCGGCCGGCGATTTCAACGGGGACGGGCGGTCGGACCTGGTGGTGGCGGAGGGGATCGCGGCGGAGACGCCGGGCGGCGGAGTCATTCTATTCGCGAATCCGGACGGCACTTTGCAGGCTCCCGTCACCATAACGAACGCGAGCTTATTCGTACGGGTGGTGCTGGCGGATGTGAACGGAGATGGAAACCTGGACGCCGTTTTCCAGTCAATCGGCGGCTTCTATTACGGGTTTCTGGGAAACGGCGACGGAACCTTCCAGTCGCCGAAGTATTTCAAGGGCAACTTAGAGGCGGCGCGCTTCCTTTTTGTCGATTTGAACGGAGACGGCAAGCTGGATCTGGCCTCGGCGGGCTATGCTTCGAACGCCATTTCGGTGTTGCCGGGGGACGGGAACGGGAACTTCTCGCGTGAGATCGCCTACGGCGCGGGGCGCAGTCCGGGCGTGATCGTCGCGGGGGACTTCAACGGCGATGGGAAGCCGGATCTGATGACTCTGGAAAACGCGAATTACGAGGTGGGCCAACATCTCGTCTCCACCGCGACTTACACGCTGCTTCTCAACACGGCGCCCTGACGGAGCGGGTACATTGGATTTCGGCTGACTCCCGAAACTTGGCGCGCCGTTCGCGCGTCCATTCTGCAAAAGTTAGTCCGCGCGGCCTTCAGCGCCGCATGGAGGGGGTCATGCAGTCATGAGCGTGCCGATTAATACAGCACTGCGAAATAGAGCAGCTCGTCAGGCGGAGCCTCACGCAGTTTCGGTCCGGATGATAACTGATCCGGCCGGCAAAAGTGAAACGCCCGCGTTATCCAAGGTCTGCGTGGCGGTTCACGTCGGCCGGGCAGTCTACATGGAGTGCAAGCGGGGTGGCCAGAAACACTCCGGATGGGGCGTTCATGCGGACATCGACGTGATTCCGGCTTTCACGTCCTGCGTGTGGGAGCCGAAGGACGAAGACACCGCGCTGATACTCGCGCTGGATCCCGGTCTGTTCCCGCGGCTGGCGGAAGACGTCGGAAAGCGTGCAGACCGCGTAGAGATTCTCAACCGCTTCCAAATTCGGGATGCTCAGATGGAGAGCATCGCCTGGATTTTGAAGGCGGAAATGGAAGCGGGGTATCCAAGCGGCCGCATCTTTTGCGACAGCTTGGGAACCGCTCTGGCGGCTTACCTGCTGAATCGGCATAGCAGTTCGGCGGGACTTCCGGAGGTCGCGAGTGCCGGGATGGGCGCCCGCATGCTGAAGCGCGTCCTGGGTTTCATCGAGGACGATTTGGCTCGGGATTTATCGCTTCGAGAGATTGCGGCAGTCGCGGGCGTCAGCATTTCGCATTTCAAAGTGATGTTCCGGCAGAGCATGGGAATTCCGGTCCATCAATACGTTCTGCGGCGCCGAGTCGAGAGAGCGGAAACGCTGCTGCGCGCGAGCACGCTGCCGGTGATCCAGATTGCGCAGGAGACCGGGTTCGCGCATCAAAGCCACTTAGCCCACCACATGCGGCGCATTCTGGGCTATTCCCCAACGGCCATTCGTAAGCTGGCGGAGTAACCGGGCAACTTTCCGGTCTGATTCTGCTCATCTCCGTCTGAACCTGCGCGACGGCATCCCACCGCCGGTCCCAAGATGGCTTAGCAGGGGTTTTATTTCACGCAGAGGTGGGACTCGATGAAGCTTCATCACGTTTGGACACTCTTACTTCTTGCGGCGATGGTCATTTTCACATCGCCAAGGACGTTTGGTCAGACGGAAACAACCGGCGATATCGCCGGGACCGTAATGGATACCTCCGGCGCTGTCGTCGCCGGGGCCACCGTCACGCTCACGTTTCCCGCAACAGATGAGACAAGGAACGCGACCGCCAACGATTCCGGCCAGTTTCGGTTCACGTTCCTGCATCCCGGAAGCTACGTCATTTCGGTGAGCGCGGCGAGCTTGCGGTCAGACCTCACGAAGGTGACGGTTCAGATCGGCCAGGCGCTGAACATCAACCTGGTCGCGAAGATCCAGGCGACGCAGCAGACTGTCGACGTGAGCGCGGACGCCGCGCTGGTCGACACGGAAACCGCAAACCTGGCGACTAACTTCTCCCAACGGCAGATCCAGGAACTGCCGGCGCCGGGAGGCGACCTGACGACGGTCGCCTTCAGCGTCCCTGGCATTTCGCTCAGCACCGGCATGGGCTACGGCAATTTCAGTTCTCACGGACTGCCGGGCGTGTCCAATCTGTTCACCATCAACGGGACCGACTACAACGATCCTTATCTGAATCTGAATAACTCCGGCGCCAGCAACTTGCTTTTGGGACAAAACGAAGTCTCCGAGGCGTCGGTGGTGCAGAACGCGTATAGCGTTCAATTCGGACGGCAAGCCGGGGCGCAGGTGAACTTCGTGACGAAATCCGGCACGAATCGCGTACACGGCAACCTTCTTTACAACTACAACGATGACATTTTCAACGCGAACACCTTCTTCAACAACGAAGCGGGCGCGCCGCGGCCTAAGTCGGTCTCCAATCAGTGGGGCGCTTCCCTTGGCGGTCCGGTCAAGAAGGACAAGGTATTTTTCTTTGCCGACACGGAAGGTCTCCGGTACATTCTGCCGTTCAGCGGAACGGTGGTCGTGCCCTCGCAACAGCTCCAGACGTATATCCTGAACACCCTGCCGGCGGCGCAGCTTCCGCTTTATGAGAATGCGTTCAAGCTTTACGATTCGGCTTCCGGGTACGCCACCAGCCAGCCGGCCACGACGGGGAACGGACTGCTTCAGGATCCCAGCGGCCAGCTTGGCTGCGGGAACTACTTTTCCAACACGGGCAACGGCTATTCCGGCGTGATTGCGCCCAACGGCGGCGTCTTCGGCCAGAACGTCGCCTGCGCCAACGCCTGGCGCGCCAGCGCTCCGAATCTGAATACCGAATGGCTCACCACGGTGCGCGGCGACTGGAACATCACCGACAAGCAGAAGCTCTATATGCGGTATAAGACCGACCATGGAGTGCAGGCCACCGGCACCAACCTCATCAATTCGGCGTTCAATACGGACAGCGTTCAGCCCGAATATGAGGGGCAGTTGAACTACACCTACGTACTCAGCCCGAGCATGGTGAATAACTTCATCGGTTCGGCGCTTTGGTACAGCGCTCTTTTCGGCCCGACGAACCCTTCCGCGTCGCTTGCCGCTTTTCCGACCTACTTTCAATTCAACGACGGCGGCGTGACCGGCGGAGGTTATTATCCGCTGGGGGTCGATTGGCAGATTTATCCGCAAGGCCGCAACGTCGGGCAGCTTGAGCTGATCGACGACTTCTCCGCGATCAAGGGGAGCCACACGCTGAAATTCGGCGTCAATATGCGGAAGAACCGGGTTAGCGATCATGGCCTGAACGTTGACACGGCCGGCGCGTATAGCTTTGGATCGCTCGGCGATTTCGCCGCGGGAGTCACCAACCCGAGCACGGGAAGCAACTACACGCAAAGCTTCACCACCCTGGATGTCGCGCACATCCGGTTCTACAACCTCGGCTTATATGCCCAGGATGAGTGGAACGTGCGGCCGAACCTGAAGGTCACCTATGGAATCCGGTTCGACCGCACGGGCGATCCGAGCTGCCTGGATAATTGCTTCTCGCGGCTGGCGAACGGATTTCAGCCCACCAGCGCGAGCGTGCCCTACGACCAATCCGTCGAAACCGGCTTGCGGTATGCATATGGATCCACGGAATTCGCGAATCCGGAAGGCCGGCTAGGCGTTGTCTGGAGTCCGCTGGGCGCAAAAGGCCCGGTGATTCGGACGGGCGCCGGAATGTTCGCGGATCTGCCGCCGGGCTTCCTGGTGGCGAGCGTGTTCAGCAACTCGCCCAATCCGTTCGCGGCATTTGTGAACGGCGGGCAGACGGTGAACTCCATCGCGTCGGGCGACCCAAGCAGCGCCGCTTCGCTTGCGCAGGCCGAATACTCCGTGTTCCGCGGCGGATTCTTCGGCGGCCAGACGGTCACGCAGCTTTCGAATAACGTTCCGGGAGGGGCATTCGGTCCTCCGGGAGTTTTTGTGCCGCCGGCTGAACTGAAGTCCCCGAAGTATGTCGAATGGAGCTTCGAGATTGAACAACCCCTCGGGCAAAAGAGTGTCTTCGTGGCGACTTACAGCGGGAACCACGGCTACGATCTCTTTGCGCAGAACGGCTTCGCCAACGCGAACTATAACGCGGCGAACTTCCCGAATGGATTTGGCGGACTGCCGGCCAGCAGCCCGGATCCGCGCTTCAATGTCGCGGACGTTCTTCTGAATAACGCAGTTTCCAACTACGACGGTCTGAGCGTGCAGTTCCGGCGGGCCTTGACGTATGGGTTCCAGGGACAGATCAGCTATACGTGGAGCCACGCTTTGGACGACATCTCGAACGGCGGATCGGGCCTTTTCTATTCCGGATCGTCCCTGACGGCTCTGGAGAACCCGGTTCTTTCTCAGAATTACGGCAACGCGGATTACGACATACGGCATAGCCTGCAAGCCGATTTTGTCTGGGACGCGCCCTGGAAGACGAGCAATAAGTTACTGGCCCAGTTCCTCGGCTGGACAGTGGCGAGTAAGTTCTACTTCCGGACCGGGACGCCGTTTAGCGTGATCGACAGCCAGCTTCCGGGTCTGATTTCCTCAACCGTCAGCGGATCGATCACCGCCACCGAAATCGCTCCCACGAATTCACAATGCGGGAGCGGCGCCGTGGATACACCCTGCTTCTCCGCCGCGAATTTCGTCGCCAGCGGACAGGAGACGGGGTTCGGCAATCTGGCGCGGAACGCGTTCCGCGGACCGGGGTACCAGGACGTCGATGCATCCGTCTACAAGACGTTCAGCATCGGCGAGAGCGGGAGGCTGATGGTCGGGGCCAGCGCTTACAACCTGCTGAACCATGCCAACTTCGCGAACCCGAGCGGGGACGTCGCGAGTCCCGCGCTTGGTTATATTCAAAGCGTAGTTTCTCCGCCGACCAGTCCGTATGGGTCATTCCAGGGCTCCGGGGTGGCGGGTCGCGTCATTGTGCTCACGGGACGGTTTAACTTCTAAGGCCGCCAGTTACGAACAGAGTGAGTTCAGGGAGTCCTCCGGGGCTCCCTTTTCTATTGGGTTCCGCGCTTGTGTCAGCTTAGTGATTCGCGGCTGGAGGCTGAGTCTTGAACAGAGCCACATCTTTGGCGGCCCGGGTTTCCACGCCGGGCTTCTGCAGGAAGCCCAGATCGCGGAACCAGTCGATGAACCGAAATTGCCAGGAGCCGAAAGGAGTGTTATTTCGATCGGTCAGGCCGCCGGTCATGTGACTGCCGTCGGGCAAAGCGTCGCCGGGGTGACGGCCGTTTCCATAGATATGGAGTTCGATATTCGGAACGCTCATGGCGAGCATGGCGCTAAAGTATTCGACGGCCCAGACAGCGTGAACGCGGTCGCCCGAGCCGCCGCACACGATGAAAGCCGGAGGAACGTCGCGGGGGATGGGCGGGGGAGTGCGGTTGCGCGCGAAGGGCGACGGACCCGGATAGATGATGCCGGCGAAGTCAGGACGCGAACTAATTCCCGCCAGAGGATCCCCGGGCTGATTATTCTTCTTATCGAAGTCATCGTACAACACCGCGGCCGCCGCCGTTAGCTCCGCGCCCGCGGAGAAACCCATCATCCCGATCTTATTCGGATCGATGTTCCATTGCTTGGAGTAGGCGCGGACGAGCCGGATTGCCTGGAGCGCGTCGTTCACGGCGTCGACTTGCGGGTTGTAGCCGTCGTGACGGAGACGATTCCGAAGAATGATAGTGCTGACTCCGTAGTTATAGAAGAACGGAACGAAATCCGCGCTCTCACTCCCGACGTTCAGCGTGTTGTGGCCCCCGCCCGCCACCAGGATTACGGCCGCGCCGGTGTTCAGGCCGCGATCGACGGTATGGACCTCGATGGAGGGATTGTGAATATTGATGATGCTGTTGATGCGCCCCGGCACGCTCTGACTCAGGCTGTATTGCTCGGGCTCGCGAACCCGTTCGCTCTTGAGGAATGGCGAGCCCGGCGGATAGAGAGGGACCACCACGCCGCCGGGCAGGATCGGCTGCGGCGCATAGGGCGCATCGGTCGCCGGTCCCGGTTGCGGCACTCCGAGCGGAGGCGGCAAGGGAGGCAGCGGATTTTGTGCACCCGCGCTGGCTATCGCCAGTCCTGATAGCAGCAACGAAATAAACTGGGGCCTGATTTTCATTCGTTCCATACCTTACTCCTATCAGATCGCGATCGCTTTTTGCGCGCGCGATAAGCGGTGTTTGGGTCCGCCGGCAAACGACGGCAGTTGCATTTTTCGCGGAAAGGAGTATAAGGGTCTGGGGGATTTATGCGTTACGTGGTTCTTTCAGCGGCTTGCTTTCTGGCGCTCGGAGTCGCGCCGGTGTGGGGCGACGGGGGGAAACCTGACATCAGCGGAACCTGGCGGCTCGACCCGGCGAAGAGCGAGACCCATGCGCCCGGAACGGCCGGGATGACGATGAGCATCGAGCAGAAGGGCAACGCTTTCCACTTCGCCAAGACGTTTCAAACAGCCGACGGCAAGGAGGCGAAAACGGAATTCAAGTGCAGCACCGACGGCAAGGAGTGCGACGCGGGCGGCGTGAAGATCTCGCTCTGGTACAACGGCCCTGTTCTTGTCGAGATGGACGCGGGCGCCGATGTGATCAGCAAGAGCAGCATGAAACTAAGCGAAGACAAGAAATCGATGAGCGTCGAGATCGAGCATATCGTGCCGCAGGCTGATACCGATAAAGTCGTGCTCGCGAAGGTCGAGTGAACTTCCGGGCGCTAACTCTGGCGCGGCGTCAAGCCTAAGCTCTTCGCCATGCCGGCGAACGCCTCGGCGAGAGAGTTGGTGACCGGGGAAGACCCGTCAGAACGTCTAACCCACCTTGACTCCCAGTCCGAAAACGGAGGGCCGAATTCCTGCAGGCGTTCCACGGCGGCAGCCCTGGCCGCTTCGTCAGAATCCAATGCGGCGTAGAACGCGATCAGCTCGTGCACATACGGAGTGCCGCAATCGACGTGATCGCGAATGGCCTCTAGCGCGGCTCTTGCCCGCGGCCGCGAGGTACTCTGAAAATGCAGAAATTCTTGAAATTTGGGCACACCAGCCCATAACTGCTGCGCCCGTCGGATTGCCCAGACGCGATGAAAGCGATCCTTGTCCTTCATTGCGTCGAGTGGTATCGCGTTCATCGTATTGCAGCGCGGGCAGCGGTTCAGAGCGAATCCGCGGACGCCTTTCTCGGCCCAGGTTTCGGCGGCGCCCGGCAATGATTCAGACTGAACCGCCCTGACTCCGGCCGCGATGTTAGTCGCCCGGATGTAGTCTTGCGCCGCATAGCGGGAGGTGAAGAGCAACATGGCGACGCCATACGCGGCTCCCATATGGAACGTGAAAATTCCCGTGGCGTTTCCGCACACGAAAAACCATTCGGGGAGCGGCTGCGTGGTTCGAATCAATTCTGCCCGGCGCGTAAACTCTTTCAACGCTTCCGGGTTGAATGGTTTTGATAAAGCATCGCCATGCGGGAGATCTTCCATCAGGTGTACGCCTCGGACCGCTTTTTCCGATCAGAGCAAAGAAATGGTATCGCGAAACGCCTACACCTCGCAAGGCACCTGATCTGCCGCGCGGCGCCGCCGAAACTTGCAAACCGGAGCTATTTCAGTCAAGCTGGGAGGTTTTCGACCCCTCATGCTCGTTCGCGTCCTGCACCATAACCACTGCTTCGATGGCGCCGCTTCCGCCGCGTTCTTCAGCCGGTTCGTCGAGTCGGCCTTTTACCCGAAGGCTGAATTCCGCTTCACCGGGATGGTTCATCAGCCCCAGCAAACGTTCCCGGAATCGCTTTTTGACGGCGACGAGAACGCCATTGTGGATTTCAAGTATTCCAACAATCCCAAGCTCTCCTGGTGGTTTGACCATCATCAGAGCGCTTTTCTCACGCCTGAAGACGCCAGCCACTTCTCCCGCGACCGCAGCGGCAAGAAGATGTACGACCCCAATTACAAGTCCTGCACGAAGTTCATCTCCACCATCGCGCGGGAGCGCTTCGGCTTCACCGCGCCCGATCTGGACGAACTGGTCGAATGGGCCGACATCGTCGATGGCGCGCAGTATCGCGACGCCAAGACGGCGGTCGAGATGCCGGCGCCGGCCATGAAGCTCACCCTGGTGATCGAGGGCGCCAAAGGCGAGGATGTCGTGCGCCGTATGATCGGCTGGATGCGCGAGATGCCTTTGGAGGCGATTGTCGAGCAGCCCGAAGTGCAGGACTTGTTCGCGCCGCTTTACGAGAGGCACGTCCAATCCGTCGACATGATCCGGGAGCGCGCCCGCCAGGATGATTCCGTCGTCACGTTCGACCTCACGGGCTTCGATCTGGAAGGCTACAACAAGTTTATCCCGTACTACCTGTTTCCGAAGAGCAGCTATACGGTCTCGGTGCTTCCGACCAGTTACCGGACCAAGATCAGCGTAGGCTCAAATCCCTGGTCGCCCCGGGAGATCACCCACAACCTGGCGTCCATCTGCGAACGCTACGGGGGCGGCGGACATTCCAAGGTCGGAGCGATCAGCCTGGCGCCGGGCGCGCTCGATCAGGCCCGCAAGGTGGCCGCTGAGATCACGGACATCCTCAAAGAGGATTGATCGATTGTCAGATTAAACCGAGCGCCTTGCCGGCTTTCCGGAAGGCCTCGAGCGCGCGGTCGAGCTCCTCGCGGGTGTGGGTCGCGTTGAGAATCGTGCGCACTCGGGCGTTGCCTTTAGGCACCGTCGGAAAGCCGATTCCCGTGGCCAGCACGCCTTCCGCGAAAAGGGCCTGCGAAAACCGGTGCGCCTGGTCCGCTTCGCCCACCATCACCGGTACGATCGGCGTCTCGCTCATGCCCGTATTGAAGCCTTCGCGGTCGAGCGCCGCTTTCCAATAGCGCGTGTTCGCCCAGAGGTTCTCGATGCGCTCCGGCTCATTTTCCAGGACGTCGAACGCGGCGATGCAGGCCGCGGCGACGGCGGGCGGATGCGAGGTGGAGAACAGGAACGGACGCGCGCGGTGGTAAAGGAAATCGATCAGGTCGCGCGTGCCGCAGACATAGCCGCCCAGCACTCCGACGGCTTTGGAGAGCGTGCCCACCTGGATATCCACGCGGCCGTGCAGCCCGAAGTGGTCCACCGTGCCGCGGCCGTTGCGGCCCAAGACGCCGGAGGAATGCGCGTCGTCCACCATCATGATGGCGCCGTGCTTCTCCGCCGCCGCGACCAGCTCGGGCAGCGGGCCGATATCGCCGTCCATGGAGAACACGCCATCCGAGATCAGCAGTTTGCGCCCGGGCGCGTCCGCCAGCCCCGCCAGAATCTTCTCCGCGGCGGCGTGGTCTTTGTGCGGGAACACGTGGATTTTGGCGCGCGAAAGCCGGCAGCCGTCGATGATGCTGGCGTGGTTCAGCGCGTCGGAGATGATGTGATCTTCCGGCGTCAGAATCGCGGAGACGACGCCCGCGTTGGCGGCGAAGCCCGACTGGAAGACCACGCAGGCTTCCACGCTCTTGAAGCGCGCGATGCGTTCCTCCAACTCCATATGCAGGCTCATGGTGCCTGAAATGGTGCGCACGGCGCCGGAGCCCGCGCCGTACGTGCGGGCCGCCTCGATGGCCGCTTCAATCAGTTTGGGGTGCGTGCAGAGTCCCAGGTAATTGTTGGAGGCCAGGTTGATGACTTCTTTGCCGTCGAACTTCGCTTCCGCGGCGCAGGCCGATTGGAGAATGCGAAGGCGCTGGTAAGTGCCGTTCGCGCGGAACTGATCGAGCTGCTCGCTCAGGTAGGCGAGCGGATTGGCAATCGTGGGGGCGGACATTCAACCCATTATAGGTTTCAGGTTTCGTTCGGGAAGACGCGCGCGAAGATGGCGCCGACATGGCGCAACTGGCGCTCGATCGAAAACGCCGCCGCGAGTTTTTCCGGGGCGAGACGCTTGCGGATCTCGGGATCGGCTTCAATGGCCTGGCGGAAGTCGCCCTCGTTTTCCCAGGCTTCCATGGCATGCGCCTGCACCAGCCGGTAAGCTTCTTCCCGCAGCATGCCCGCTTCCGCGAGGTCGAGCAATAACTGCCCGGAGAAAACCAGCCCGCGCGTCATTTCCAGATTGCGCCGCATCCGCTCGGGGTAGACCAGGAGCTGATCCACCAGCGCGATTGTCTTGTGCAGCAGATAGTCCGACAGCGTGGTGGAATCCGGCAGGATCACGCGTTCCGCCGAGGAATGCGAGATGTCGCGTTCATGCCAGAGAGCGACATTCTCCAGAGCCGCCACGGTGTTGGCGCGCACCACGCGCGCGAGGCCGCAGATCTGTTCGCAGGTCACCGGATTGCGCTTGTGCGGCATCGCGGAACTGCCCTTTTGCCCTTTGGCGAAGAATTCCTCGGCTTCCCGCACTTCGGTGCGCTGCAGGTGGCGAACTTCGAGCGCAATGGTCTCGAGCAGCGCGCACAGGACGGCGAGCGTGGAAAGGTAATAGGCGTGGCGGTCGCGCTGGATCACCTGGCTCGCGATAGGAGCGGGCGCGAGGCCCAGGCGCGCGCAGATCTTCTCTTCCGCCTCCGGACTGATGTGGGCGAAGGTCCCGACCGCGCCCGACACCTTGCCGACCCGCAACTCTTCCGCGGCGCGGTCGAAGCGCGCCAGGTCGCGCCCGGCCTGGTCGTACCAGATCGCCAGCTTCAACCCGAACGTGATGGGCTCGGCGTGCACTCCGTGCGTGCGGCCGATCTGCGGGGTGTGCTGGAATTCCAAGGCGCGGCGTTTCAGCACCTCGCGGAGCCGCACGATCCCCTCGCGGATGAGCGCCGACGCTTGCCGGATCTGCAAGGCTTGGGCGGTATCGACGACGTCGTTGGAAGTGAGCCCGTAGTGGAGCCAGCGCGATTGCGCGGCGTATCCCGCGGCGGCCATGGTCTCGGCCACCGCCGTCGTGAAGGCGATGACGTCGTGCTTCACTTCGCGCTCGATGGCGTGAACCCGCGCGACATCGAAGCCGGCGTGCGCGCGCAGGAGTTCGGCCGCTTCAAACGGCACGACGCCCATTTCCGCCAGCGCTTCCGACGCGGCGAGCTCGACTTCGAGCCACTGCCGGAACTTGTTTTCGTCGCTCCAGATCCGGCCCATTTCGGGCCGCGTGTAACGCGCGATCAAAAAGCGAAAACCTCAGAGGGCCGAGCCTGTTCGGCGATCACCAGCCGGGCCGGATGGGAGCGGGCTTCGAGCGCGCCCGCCGCGCCCATGCGCACCAGTTCCGGATGATTGTTGTGCTCGCTCAGGTGCCCTAGAATCAGGGCGCTGGTGGAGCGATCCAGATGCTCGGCGACGTATTCGCAGACGACGTCATTGCACAGATGCCCGCGCCGCCCCATCACGCGCTGCTTCACGACCCACGGATAGGGCCCGACCTTCAGCATCTCCAGATCGTGATTGGACTCGAGCAACAGAACATCCACGCCGCGCAGATGGAAGCGGATGGAATCCGGGATATACCCGAGATCGGTGGCGATGCCGACGCGGACGCCTTCGGCGCGGAAACAGAACCCGACCGGGTCGCGCGCATCGTGCGGGATGCTGAAGCTGGAGACCTCGATATCGCCGATGGTGAAGGCCGTGCCGGCCTGGAAACGCTCCAGGCGCGGATCCCCGGTTTCCCAATCGATCTCCGGGGCGGTGAGGCAGGTGAGGTACACAGGAACCCGAAACCGGCACTTCCGCAGCAGCCGCATCAGGCCGGAGATGTGGTCGGAGTGCTCGTGGGTGATCAGAACGGCGTCGAGCGTTTCGTGAGACTCCTCGATGGCGGCCAGACGCTTGCACAACTCGCGGAGGCTCAGCCCGGCGTCGATCAGGATGCGGGTTCGGGATGTCGACAGAAATGAGGCGTTGCCGCTGCTGCCGCTCGCCAGCACGCAGAACTTCACCATGACCCGCGCTCCGGAGAAGGAAACATTTTGGTCATTTTATGTTTAACAGGTTCGGAGCGGGAAGGCAATCGGAGTTTGCCCTGGGGGAGTTTGCCACTGGGGGAGTTTAGCCTGGGGGGAGTTTAGTAGGTGGCGCGGCCCCCGCTGGCGTCGTAACACTGGCCGGTGACGAAGGAACAATCCGGACTGGCCAGAAAGTGGACCACGGCGGCGATTTCTTCCGGGGTGCCGGTGCGCCGCATGGGGATCTTCTCGGTCATGTAGGCGATCTGCTGATCGGTCAGCTGCTCAAGAATACGGGTGCGGATCACGGCGGGGGTGACGCTGTTGATGCAGACCCCGTCGGCGGCGACTTCCTTGGCGAGCGACTTGGTCAAAGCGATGACCGCGCCCTTGCTGGCCGAATAGGCCGACATGTTCGGGTTGCCTTCTTTGCCGGCGATGGACGCGATGTTGACGATGCGGCCGTATTTCTGATCGCGCATTTGCGGGATGACGGCGCGGCAGAAGAAGAACGTGCCGTTGAGGTTGATGTCGAGAACGGTCCGCCATTCCTGGTCGGAGACTTCCCACACCGGAGCGGCTTTACCGGCGATGCCGGCGTTGTTGACCAGAACGTCGATGCGGCCGTGATCGGTCACCGTCTTCTCGACGGCGGCGCGGACCGCTTCGGGATCCGTGATATCGACGACAAGGGGGAAAGCGGATTGGATTGAGCCGGCGACGTCGCTAGCCCCGGCCAGATCCAGGTCGGCGATGCCGACGGAAGCGCCAGCCGCGGCTAAGCGCCGGGCGATCGCTTCCCCGATGCCTGTAGCCGCGCCTGTAACGATTGCGATTTGACCGGTGAGTTCGAAAGCCACCGGACCAGTTTACTCTTCGCGCGTGACGTGAACCTTGAGGTTCACGGTGACGGCGCGGTGCAGCCGGAGGGGCACGTCGAATTCGCCCAGGGTTTTGATCGGCTCGTCGAGTTGAATCTTGCGGCGATCGATGGAGAAGCCCTTGGCTTCGAGCGCGTCGGCGATATCCTTGCTCGTGACGGAGCCGAAGAGATGATCGTTCTCGCCCGCTTTTTGGGAGATGGTCACGGTTTGGGCCTGGAGCAGTTTGCCCAGGTCTTCGGATTCGTTCTGCGCTTTGGCTTCGCGCTTGAGGTAGGACTGCTTTTCGAGCGCCACAATCTTCTTGTTGGACTCGGTGGCGGCCACGGCCAGGCGCTGCGGCAGGAGAAAATTGCGCGCGTACCCGGCGGCGACCTTGACCACTTCGCCGCGGCCGCCCAGTTTATCGACGTCTTCTCTTAAGATGACTTCCATGTTGATGTCCTCCTAGACCGCTGACGCGAACGGCAGCAGGGCGATGTTGCGCGACTTCTTGATGGCGTCGCTCAGATGACGCTGGTGCGGGGCGCAAACGCCCGACACGCGCCGGGGCACGATTTTGCCCTTTTCGGCGATGAACGCGCTCAACAGGCGCACATCCTTGTAATTGATATCGTCGATTTTCTCGACGCAGAAACGGCAAACTTTCTTGCGGCGAAAGTACTGCTTCTTGCCGGTAGCCAGCGCTTTGTCGCCGCCGGTGGGCCGCTGGGAAGCGCTTACGGGTCGTCCTTTGCTCTCTGCCATGATGTCCTCTTACTTACGATTGAACCGGCAGCCCGGGGGCTGCGACTGCGGGAGCGGCGGGCGCGGCGCTTTGAACAGGAGTTCCGGGAACAGGGGCTCCGGGAACCGGCGGCGCGCCTTCGCCCAACATCTGCTGGGCCACGGAGGGCAGCGGCGTCGCGGGCGCGGCGCTGGCCTTGCGGCTGGCGCGCTTTTCGCGATGCTTTTTGCGCTTCTCGATGCGCTTCATGGTTTCATCGATGCGCACGGTGAGGAACTTGATCACTATGTCCTGGACACGGAGACGGCGCTCAAATTCACTGACGGCCTCGGCTTCAGCTTGGAATTCCATGAGGACGTACTCGCCTTCGCGGTACTTATCGACCTTGTAAGCAAGCCGGCGCTTGCCCCATTTATCCACCTTGTTGATGACGCCGCCGGCTTTGGTGACGATCCCCTTCATCTGTTCGATGAGCTGATCGACCTCCTCTTCGGTGGCGTCCGGCTTCACAATAAACAACTCTTCGTAAATTCGCATTGCTTCCTTCAAGTTAAGCCTCAGGCGCGACGATTAAATTTCGTCATGGACTTTTCGACGCCCTCCGCGATTATGGATCGCACCGCGTCAGCCGCGAGGCCGATCAGCGCGTCCAATTCCTTCTCCTGCGAGCGCTTAAACGGCGCCAGCAAATACTCCGCGCCATCGCGGATCGGATGCCCGGGATCCACGCCCAGCCGCACCCTTGGAAAATCCTGTGTTCCCAAGCTGCCGATCACGCTGATTACACCATTATGACCGGCGGCGGAACCGCGCGGTTTAATCCGCAGGGTTCCCCACGGCAGATCCAGCTCGTCGTACACCAGAATCAGATCCGCGGGCTCAATTTCGTGCTTCTTCATCAGGGGCTGGACCGCCGCTCCGCTCAAGTTCATGAACGTTTGCGGTTTGGCCAGCAGCACGGGTTTGGATTCGATCTGGCCCGCACCCGTGAAGGCTTTCGAATCAGGGCGGGAGACACGGATGCCGTGCTGTTCCGCCAGCCGATCGATCACCAGGAAACCGAGATTATGCGGCGTCCACGCATATTGCTCACCCGGATTCCCCAACCCCGCGACCAAAAACAACTAACTTGTCTTTCCCGGGTTTTACTTCTTCTTACCCTTTTCGGGAGCGGCTGCCGGGGCGGCCTCATCTTCTTTCTTGCCCTTCTTAGCGGCGACTTCGGGCTCGGCGGTGGCGGCCGCATCGCCGGCGACCGGCTCATCGGCGGCCTTGACGCCGACGACGTGCGCGATGACCGATTCCGGAGCGCTGACCAGGCGGACGCCTTCGCCCAATTGAATATCGCTGGCGCGTTTCGACTGGCCGAGCATCAACTCACCCACGTCCAGCACGAACTGCGACGGAATGGAATCCGGCACGCATTCGATTTCCACTTGCCGGGTGATGATTTCGAGGAGACCGCCTTGGAGCTTGATGCCCTTGGCTTCGCCCGCGGTGACGACCGGGACGGACACGCGGATGCGCTTGGAAAGATCGATGCGCTTGAGGTCCACGTGAAGCAGGTGACCTTTGACGGGATCGTACTGCTCGTCGACGACCATGACGGGCGTTTTTTCCGAGCTGGCGATGTCCAGATCAAAAATGGAGTTGTGCCCGCCGCGGCTGCGCAGAATTCCCTGGATGTCGCGCGGATTGAGCGCGAGGGAAACGGGATCCTGAAACGCGCCGTACATGACGGCGGGAATTTTCCCGGAGACGCGGGTGCGGCGGGCGGCGTTCTTGCCCCGCGTTTCCCGCACTTCGGCCTGAACCACTGTCGTTGATCTCACTTCTTTTCTCCTGTTGGCGATAAGTCCGTCGTGCGACCGCCCGCGACGGGGCGATTCATTCGTGGGTTACCGCTCTGCCTTTTCCCGGGGTTTACCGATGAGGCTTACCGAAAACTTGCGGACATCTTTTGCGGACGGGCGCTATCACGCTTGCGGACGTGCGCTTCCACGTCGGATTGTAGCACGCGAGCGTTCCGGCGCGCGTCGGCGCGGATGGGCAGGCCGGGCGGCGCCGGGCGGGGTTTTTGGGCGGAATTGGGTTCGTTTTTGATTTTTCGATTGGCTTCGTTTTTTGATTTTCGATTGGCTTCGTTTTTTGGTTGGATCGGTGGGATCGGATTCGCGATTCCCGTGGTCAGTTTATCGCGGGGATGGAGGTGGATGGAGGGCTGATCGGGGCTCAGGCTTTTATTTTCATGGATATGGCGACTTTGAAAAGCTGTGAACGGCCCCGGATGCGGGTGGCAACCGACGAAATGAGGCCGCGACTTGAGGGTCGCGGAAATTGCGCACGCATCGAGCGCTGCGGCGTTTCTAAATATACCTGCAATGGAGGCGCTCTAAGGGCTTATATATATAAAACCGAAAAGCGCACCAAAATAATCTACCGCGAATGCTTCTACTATGATAGATTGTTGTCACGGCCAAGAGATCGCTGGCAGCGATCTCTTGGCTAGAGCCCCGAGAGGCGAACCGCACTTCTATCTTACCTCTCGGGCTCGCTATTCCAAATTCGAATAGGAGAGTCATGAAAAGACGCATCAAAACCGTACCGCACTTGCCCGGCTGTTCTGAAGAGCTACGGCTCCGAAGGCCGAAAACGCGAGATCGACAATTGGCTTTTTGGTTTCCCAAGAAGCAGCTCAATTAGAGATAACTTAACCAAGCGGCGCGCCCGTGCTCCTCGTCTGGGCACGTGCGCCCCCGCGCGTGCCTACGTGATTTGCGGGAGTTTTTCCAGAGAGGAAGGATAAGGATGTCGAAGAGTTTGACGTTGAACGAATTGATGACCGCGGTTGCCGGGTCGGCGGCAGCATTCCGGTCGGTGACGAAGTTGCAGCCCGTGGGTGGGGAAGGCGATAAGGTCTTCCCGGCCACTTACGCGGGCGGGGCATATGCGACGGAGCGCCGCAGGATTGACGGCGAGGCGGTGGATTGCACACTGATCGACTCCGTGCAGGCTGAGGCAAACCGAGGAGAAGAGGCCCTCAAGGTTGCCATCGAACGGGGCCGCATCCAGTTGCCTCTAATCGAAGTGGACTTTCGTGAGGCGAACGGAAAGTTTCGGACGGACATCCCGAACTTGACGAGTCTCGATGTGCCGCACCGTCTCGCGGACGCCATCCTGCGCGATAGCGTTCTGGCGGATGGGACGCGCTTCTCGAAATCGCAATATGCCCAGCGTTGGGGCAGGTCGAATCTCTGGAACGCCACCGCTGTGTATGAGCTGTGTCCAACGGCCCTAGTTTTTGGAATGTGGGGATCGCCCGATAAACCGGGCGGCCTTGGGGCTAAATTCGAAAGAGCATTCGTCTCCGAAATTATCGCGGTCGACGTAGTTCGTAACGAACGCGAGAAAACAGAGGGAGAGAATTCGCCCGCGCCTAAGGATTCGGGCAAGGTTTCTATCGTGCGGAAGGATCTGGTTAACAAACGGGCTGGATTTCGCATCGATCCGCTTAACGCAAGCAAGGTTGTGCCAGTTAAGCAAAACGAGGATGGCTCATTTCAATTGGGCGGGAAGCTGCGGCCATCTGAAATCAATCACGGAAACATTCCGTTCGAGAGCGGGAACAGCGGTATTCGGTTCCGCTATGCCGAACAGACCACGGTTGTTTCGTTAGGGGCTCTGCGCAAGCTGCGATTTCCTCTCGGCGGGGTAGACGATCCCGCTGTCAATGACGCCGGGCGCACGGTTCTCGCGGCGCTAGGGCTTTGCGCGGGCGTGCTGGCTTCTGAGGCGAACACCAGCTTGCGATCGCGTTGTCACCTCTGGCCGGTCGAAGACCGGCAATGGGAACTGTTGGAAACGCCAGGTCATCCTCCGCGCGTGTTTCGCTTAAACGGTGATGAGTCCACTGCGCTTTTGAACGAAGCGGTGGCTGCGGCCAGAAAAGCGGGCCTGCATTGGATGGAAGAGAAGCTCCTTTTAACACCGTCGCCGGAACTGGTCGAACTCGTTCAAAAAAGCCAGGAAGCTGCCGCGAAGGAGAAGGCCGAGGGAGATGCGGTATGACGGTGCTTGGAATTCAGTATTTAACCGGGTGCTCGGTGGCGACGAATCTGGCGAAGCCGCGCACACCGGAATTTCCTCCGCATTTCGGACGCGTTTTTATGGCGCTGGCTGCGACTTATTTCGAGACACGCGGGGATGAACGGGAGCGAGAAGCTCTTGAGTGGCTGGAAAGTGCTGGAGCGCCTTCGATCAGCGCAAGTAAGCTTAACGCCCGGTCGTTCGTGGAAACGTACGTACCCGTAAACGACAAACACGGCGGGATCGGGGGGCGAAGCCGCCAGCCCCGTTCTTTTCCGACGACACGCCCGGATTCTCCGTTTGTGTATATGGTGTGGGACGCAAAGCCCCCGGAGATGGTTCGGGGCGGGTTAGAGAGGCTTTGCAATAAAGTCACCCGACTCGGGCATTCTTCCTCGCTGGTGCAGATGTGGGTCACCGACGAGGGGGATGCGATTTGTCCGGATTGGGTCCCGAGCAGTCGCGTTGCCGATGAGCAAATGCGACTTGCTGAGCCAGGCACGCTTGCGTATCTGGAGCGGGCGTTCAAGGGTAAACAAATCGAAGAGTACAACCGCTTGTCTGAAGAGTTCGAGGCTTCGAAAGGGAAATCTCGCGCCGCGCTCAAGAAGCAGATAGATGAGCGTTTTCCGGCGGGGAAGCCGAAGACGACTCGTCCGGTATTAACCCGCTGGCAAGCATACAAGTTCAATGCGACGGATGAGAGTGCCGAAGAGAAGGTCTCGCTTGGACCGTTCGATCCAAAGCTCATTGTTTTCAGGAGTAAGGAGGAGCAGCGGATATTCGGACTTGAAGCGACGTTGCAGTTGACGTCGGCGCTTCGAGATGCAGCGATGAAAGCGACCGGAGTGAACGTGCCGGAGTGGCTGAGCGGCCACCAGCCGGACGGGCGCCCCAGCCTGAGGCCGCACGCGGCGTTTTTTCCTTTGCCGTTCGTGGGAGCCAGGCACGCTGATGGTCACGTGATGGGTTTGGCGATGGCGATTCCGCGGCAGATCGAGCCTTCGGACGAAAGCCGCGACGCTTCGCTTCGCAGGGTGCTCGAACCGTTGCTGTTTCGGGACACAGGAAAGGAGAAGAATATTCGGCTCTGGCGCGGGGACGCGTGGGAATGGAACGCGGAGCGCGAGACGAGAGAATACCCTCCCATCAACTTGCGTGAGGAGACGTGGACCGGACCGTCTTCGGCATGGGGAAGCGTAACTCCGGTTGTTCTCCATCATTACCCGAAGCGCAACCGGGAGAACGATGTTGAAAGGATTGTTCTAGAGGCGTTCGAGTCCGCTGGGTTCCCGCAGCCGGTCGAGTTAAGAACGCAGCCCGAATCCATTTTCGAGGGAGCGGGACATGTGAAGCAGATGCCCGAGTTCAGCGAGGGCGGCGAAAATATGTGCCGGTATCAGGTGCATGTGGTGGTGCGGTTTCGCGATCCGGTGCAAGGGCCGATGCTTGTGGGGCGAGGCCGTTTCCGGGGCTACGGTCTTCTGCGCCCGATGGAGGTGAAGCATGGATGAGTTACATGTAGACCAATTTCCGCAATTTTTCTTCGAGCTGCACGGACGAGAAGCTTTCCCCTGGCAGCGGGCGCTGGCGGAACAGGTTTGTAAGGGTGGCTGGCCGCAGGTCATCGACCTTCCCACGGCGAGTGGAAAGACAGCCTGCATCGACATCGCTCTTTTTGCGCTGGCGCTGCGGGGCGGGGATGCGCCGCGTCGCATTTTCTTTGTGGTGGATCGGCGCGTGGTAGTGAACGAAGCGTATCTTCGGATGTGCTCGATCCGCGACAAGCTGGCGAAAGCTAGAACCGGGGTCCTGGGCGCTGCGGCGGGACGGTTACGCGATCTAGCGTCCGAAGATTCGCCGCTGGATGTGTATGAGATGCGCGGCGGCGCGTACCGAGATGAGACGTGGGTGCGAAATCCGTTACAGCCTACGGTTGTTGCGAGCACTGTGGACCAAGTGGGGTCGCGGCTGCTGTTTCGGGGCTATGGCGTTAGTGAGGACACGTGGCCGATCCACGCGGGATTGATCGGGAACGATGCGCTGATCATTCTGGATGAGGCGCATTGCTCGAAGGCTTTCGCTCAGACTCTAGAAAGCATCGAGCAATATCGCAGCGCGGCGTGGGCCACCAATGCGTTGTCTTCACCGTTTCATTTTGTGGAGATGACCGCGACGCCTTCAAGAACGACGAGCGATTCCGAACGCTTCGTTTTAAGGGACCGAGATAGGAGCAACGAAACTCTTCAGCGTCGCTTGCGAGCCCTGAAGCCGACGCGGTTGCGCGAAGTCAAGGGGCGAAAAGACGATTTCGCGAATCTCGGCGAGGAACTGATTTCGCAGGCGATCGAGTTGTCAAAATCCGCGCAGGCGAAACGGATCGCAATTTTCGTCAATCGGGTGGGTACGGCAAAACTTATTTATAAGAAGCTTTGCAAAGATCTGGCGTCCGCATCAGTGGAATTGGTGATTGGGCGCATGCGGGCCTTGGATCGCGACGAACTCTATCGCACGAAGCTCCAGAGGTTGAAGTCGGGCGAGCCTCGCAGGGATGAAGACCCGCTCACGTTTGTAGTTTCCACGCAGTGCTTAGAAGTGGGAGCGGATCTCGATTTCGACGTCGTGGTGAGCGAGTGCGCCAGCATCGACGCGTTGCAGCAGCGCTTTGGCAGGTTAGACCGGTTGGGAGACTTTGGGCGGGCGGCGGGAGCGATCGTGATGGGTTCTTGGCAGGTGAGCCCAAAGCAGCCGGACCCGGTTTATGGGGACGCTCTTGCGAAAACCTGGGAATGGTTAAAGAGCATTGGCGGCGCAGCGTTAGAAGTGAACATGGGAATAGAATCTCCCGATGCTACTGCCCCGACAGTGGCGGAGCAACTAAAGCTTGCCGATTCGGGCGAACTACGGATGCAAGGGGAGTCCGCTCCGATCCTGCTACCGGCTCACGTGGATGCCTTCGTGCAGACGAGCCCGGCGCCCGAGCCAGACCCTCTCGTTGAGTTGTTTCTTCATGGGCCGAAACGAGGCGCTCCCGACGTGCAGGTTCTCTGGCGAAGCGATTTGGGAGCTGATCCCAGCAAATGGAAAGACATCGTGGCTCTGTGCCCGCCGTCGTCACGGGAGACCATGCCGGTACAGATCTACGCGTTCAAGAAGTGGTTTGCGGGCGAGAAGAACGCGGACGCGAATGAGTCCGATCTGGAAACTGGATCAGAGGAGCCCGAGCCGAGGCAAACCAACTCTGGGCTGCGCGCGCTGGCATGGGGAGGCGATGGAGGCGGCGGACTGATTTCCCATGCCAGTCAGATTAAACCAGGCCAGACGTTGATCTTGTCGGAAACAGCGGGGGGGTGGAACGAACTTGGACATATTCCGGACGGAGCGGCGATCGATGTGGGCGATCGAGCGGCCTTTGGCGCTCGAAAAAGCGTGTCTTTGCGATTGCATCCGGAGGTGATGAAATATTGGCCTGTGCGTTCGGCTCTAGCGGCGGTTGAAACTTATGCAGCGACCGAAGATGCCGAATCGAAAACGCTAGAGGAGTTGCTGAAAGCCTATCTAGCCGAGCTAAATGCAATCCCAGGGACCGACGGTGAAAAATGGCCGCATGCTTTCCTTACCTCGTTAGCATCGGGTCAGCTTAGGGCCAAAGAGTTGAACGCCTACCCGGACCGGAATCACGCGCATGTCTTTGAGGCGCGGCTGCGGAGCGCGGGTGCACGCGATACCGGAACCCTGGTATTGGAAGATCATCTGGGGGACGTGGAACGCGCGGTTGCGCGGATCGCGGTGAAGCTTGCTGGCGAGTTTGAAGGCGCTTTGGAAACGACGGCGAGGTTTCACGATTACGGAAAGATCGATATGCGGTATCAAGCGTGGCTCCGCGGGGGCGATCTTCTTGCTGCTCAGTATGCGCCAAGGCCTCTAGCGAAAAGCGGAAGCAATACGCTGGGCAGACAAACGGCGGTCGGGTTGCCGAAAGGTTTCAGACACGAATTACTTTCCTTCCAGTTTGCCGAGCGAGGCTTGGAGGCGGGTGTTGAACACAGGGACCTGATTTTGCATTTGATCGCCAGCCATCACGGAAAGTGCCGACCATTCGCTCCTGTAGTCCCCGACGAGAAGGCTGATTGCGTATCATTCGGGGGGATCTCGATCTGCAGGAAGGATCGGTTGGAGCAATCGCCCTATCGGCTTGATAGCGGTATTGCGGATCGGTTTTGGATGTTGACACGGATGTACGGCTGGTGGGGGCTGGCGTATCTCGAAGGGTTATTCCGGCTCGCGGACTGGCGAGCGAGCGGGAACGAGCGTGAGCCGAGGACGTTGTGTGCGGAGGTGCGGAAATGAGCGGGGGACTTGTGTTGAGCGCGCTTGACGGCTCGAACCCTTTGGCGTTTTTGGCGGCGCTGGGGACATTCCGTCTGCTGAATCTGAGTCATCCCGACGCGGGGATTCGGATGAAGTGGGAACGTATGGCCGGGTTTTGGCGGCCGGTCCTAACAGGACCCGAGTGGGATCGGGGCGAGGTTTGTGACAGATTGATGGAAGCTTCGTGGGCGCCCATTGAGGACTTTGAGGCTATCGGGAAAAATCTGACGGTACCCAAGGATAAGTTTCTTCCGTTTATTAAGAAGGCTTATAACGACGCGAAGCAGGACAGCAGAGCCGCGGATTTCGCCGCGTCATTCGGCTCCGAGGTTTGCGACGACCCGGATAAGGGCCGGATCGAATACACAGACCTTTGCTTCATCACAGGCTCTGGACATCAAGATTTTCTCGGAACGATGGGAGTGCTTCGGAAGCTCGTAACGGCAGAACACCTGAGCGATGCGCTGTTTGGCGAATGGAGAGTGAGCAAAGGTTATTCAATGCGGTGGGACCCTTCGGACGCGGCGGAGTACGCATTGCAGTGGGACGACCCAGGACCGAAGGGGGCGTGGGCCGTATGGGGGGCTAATCGGCTGGCCATTGAGGCGCTGCCGCTTTTCCCAGCCATGCCGGCCGGTGCGAAGCTGAAAACGACGGGGTTCAGCAGGCGTGATCGTCAGACCGAATTCACCTGGCCGATCTGGACGCAGGCTATAGGTTTCGATACGACGCGATCGCTCATGTCTCTCAAGCAACTTCAGGATGCTCAGCCTGAGCGAGACAGTCTGTCCGCGATGGGCGTCGGCGAGGTGTTTCGAGCGCAGCGGGTGCGTATCGGGCAAGGGGCGAATTTCAAAGTTAGTTTCCGGATGGCGCGCGCCGTTTAAGGAGCCACATGCGAACGACCTATCTGGTCTGCTACGACATCACTGACGACAAGCGTCTACGCAAGGTGTTTAAGACAATGCGTAACTTCGGCGACCATCTGCAATACTCTGTGTTCGAGTGCCAGATGCGGGCACAGGATTTGGCGCGTTGCCGGGCAGAATTGTCGCAGATTATCAAGCCCAGCGAGGATCAGGTGCTCTTTGTAGATCTCGGTCCATCGGAAGGACGCGGGGAACGGGTGATTACGTCGATGGGTCTGCCTTACTCGGCAATCGACGCCCCGTGCATCATCGTTTAGAATTAGTCAGAGTCGGAAGCACAAAAGGAGTCGCCTTTATGGCCGCAGCGCCGATTCTCCCACTGAGCGCCAGGCGGGAGCTTCCCGATTATCTTCCGGCTCGGATGGTGAACGAATTCGTTTACTGTCCGCGCCTTTACTTTTACGAGTGGGTAGACGGGCTGTTCGTCGAGTCCGCAGATACCGTGGAAGGAAAAGCGCAGCACCGTCGCGTGGATAAGAAGGCGACCAAACTTCCGCAGGCAGGCGATCTGGGAGACGAAGATCGCATTCACGCGCGATCGATTACTCTGACAAGCGAGCGGCTGAAGGTAGTCGCGAAGCTCGATCTGGTAGAAGCCGAGGGCGGGATCGCGACTCCAGTCGACTACAAACATGGGCGCCCGCGAGAAACGCCGGAGGGCCTTGAGCTGTGGCCCGAGGATCGAGTGCAGCTCGCACTACAGGGACTGGTTCTCCGCGAGAACGGGTATCGCAGCGAAGAAGGCGTTGTGTTTTATCAAAAGACGCGACAACGAGTACGTGTCGAGTTCACCGCGTTAATTGTTGAAGAAGCTGAGAGAGCCGTTCGCGATGCGTGGGACCTTGCGGCAAGCGGGTTGAAGCCCGCGCCGCTGGTCGATTCGCCCAAGTGTCCCGGCTGTTCGCTGGTAGGCATCTGTCTTCCGGATGAAACCGCGTGGTTGCAGGCGGGAACGCGCGGGGAACAGCTATCGTTATTCCCTGAGCAAGAGGTTACGCGCCGGCCAGAGCGGAGCGAAGTCCGGCAGTTGGTTACGGCGCGGCAGGAGAAACGGCCGCTGTATTTGAACGCACAGGGTTTAAGGGTAGGGAAGAGCGGCGAGGTGCTTCAAATCAAAGAAAAGGATGTTTTGGTGCAGGAAGTTCGGATCGGAGAGATCTGCCAAGTCAATGTGATGGGCAATATACAAGTGTCCACGCAGGCACTGCAAACGTTAATGGATATGGAAGTACCCGTCTGTTTTTTCAGCTATGGCGGCTGGTTCCATGGCATAGCAACGGGAATGAATACGAAGAACGTTTTTCTGCGGCAGCGCCAGTTTCGGATGGCGGATAGTGAATGGTTTTCGCGGGAACTGGCGAGGCAGATCGTTTCGGGGAAGATTCGAAATCAGCGGGTCTTATTGCAGCGTAATCATGTGGAACCGAGGGCCGCTGATCTTCTTGAGTTGAAGCAGTGGGCGGATCGCGCACTGCGGGCGGACTCGCTTGAAACGCTTTTGGGGATTGAAGGTAACGCGGCGCGGATCTACTTCAGCCGGTTCGCGGGGATGCTGAAGGAGGACGAGGATGGGAGCGTCCCGGGATTCAGTTTCGATTTTGACGGCAGAAACCGGAGACCGCCGAAGGATCCGGTGAACGCTCTCTTGTCTCTTGCATATAGCGTGCTGGCCCGGGATTTGACGATCGCTTGTTACGCCGTGGGGTTCGATCCGCTGATGGGCTTTTATCACAAGCCGCGATTTGGCAGGGCCGCTTTAGCGCTGGATCTGATGGAGCCGTTCCGTCCGTTGATTGCGGATTCGGCGGTGCTGAGCGCGATTAACACGAGAATGATCACGTTGAACGATTTCGTGCAGGCGGGTCCGGCGGTGTCGTTAACGGCGAGCGGGCGAAAGGCCTTTTTCCGAGCGTATGAGCTGCGTATGGATCAACTGGTTACGCACCCGCTGTTTGGGTACCGGGTGAGCTATCGGCGCATGCTCGAAATTCAAGCGCGCCTGCTGGCGAGGTATTTAGAGGGAGAGATTCATGAATATCCGGTCTTTGTTACGCGGTAGGGCCAGTGCGAGCGGTCGGGCGGTTGCGAAAGGGCGGGAGACGCTCGCGAGCAGCAGGTGCAGTGGATCCGCGCTAATCTTGAGAGTGCGACCGGGCGTGCGGGGCTTTGAGTTCGGGGACCGCTCGCGATACGTTGCGGGGGTCTTTGACAATTGGATAGAAGGAGGATGGGGGGTTTCCGGAGCCGATCGGCTCCGGCCTAATTGAAGCTAACTCGACCACGCACCAAGCCACCCTCACAGGCCCGTTTCCGGAGCCGATCGGCTCCGGCCTAATTGAAGCCGCTGCAAGCACTTGGCGCTTACCGCCGGATTTTTGTTTCCGGAGCCGATCGGCTCCGGCCTAATTGAAGCCAGCCTTCGCGCCGGGAAGCGATCCGCCATCGTAGGTTTCCGGAGCCGATCGGCTCCGGCCTAATTGAAGCGCGTAAGCCATGCTCGGGATGTCTGCCAGCGTGCCGTTTCCGGAGCCGATCGGCTCCGGCCTAATTGAAGCCGGATAAACTCGTTCATGTTGCCGTCCGCGCAGAACGTTTCCGGAGCCGATCGGCTCCGGCCTAATTGAAGCCTTGCGAACCTGCCTTACAATTCGATCTTCCTGGATGGTTTCCGGAGCCGATCGGCTCCGGCCTAATTGAAGCTGTGCCAACGCGCCGTAGGATAGTCTTGGCCGCCGGTTTCCGGAGCCGATCGGCTCCGGCCTAATTGAAGCGGCGCGTAGCCGAGACGGATTTGATTAGCGCCGTCGTGTTTCCGGAGCCGATCGGCTCCGGCCTAATTGAAGCATCAACCGGGACATAAACAACTCGCTACGCTGAGACGTTTCCGGAGCCGATCGGCTCCGGCCTAATTGAAGCGAATCCACTGTCCATCGCCTTTATTCTCCATTTCTGCGTTTCCGGAGCCGATCGGCTCCGGCCTAATTGAAGCCGTGACGTTCCGCGCTTAGCGCGTGGCCATCGTGGGGTTTCCGGAGCCGATCGGCTCCGGCCTAATTGAAGCGCGGCATGTTTCCGTCTGGAGGATTCAGCCCGTTTAGTTTCCGGAGCCGATCGGCTCCGGCCTAATTGAAGCTTTTTCAGCGCACACATGCCGCCGCCGCCGCTTCTCTGCCCGGTTTCCGGAGCCGATCGGCTCCGGCCTAATTGAAGCGACCACATCTCGGGGATTGCAATCGAGCGGGAAGGAGTTTCCGGAGCCGATCGGCTCCGGCCTAATTGAAGCCAGAAGTATCCTAATGCTAAGGTGGTCAGTAATGCCGTTTCCGGAGCCGATCGGCTCCGGCCTAATTGAAGCGCTGCGGTAGAAGTCCTGCCATTCGATGAGCAGGTTTGTTTCCGGAGCCGATCGGCTCCGGCCTAATTGAAGCGAGACGGCGCTGGAAGGGTCGTTCACGAACATCCGGTTTCCGGAGCCGATCGGCTCCGGCCTAATTGAAGCGATCAATAAGTTTCGGGAGGAAGCTCTTCCTGCCCGTTTCCGGAGCCGATCGGCTCCGGCCTAATTGAAGCACCGCGGCCGTGCTTACGCCCGCCCTTTTTCCGTCCGTTTCCGGAGCCGATCGGCTCCGGCCTAATTGAAGCACAAACGCAACTGCGGAAGCGCAAGATGCAGTGGCGGGGGGTTTCCGGAGCCGATCGGCTCCGGCCTAATTGAAGCTTGAAAGTACATGACGTGCATGAAGCAATTCTCTTGTTTCCGGAGCCGATCGGCTCCGGCCTAATTGAAGCTTGCGGTAGATTCCCATGTCCTCTAAAATCCGGGTGTTTCCGGAGCCGATCGGCTCCGGCCTAATTGAAGCCGGAAGCTCTTTATTCCATTCGTCAGTTGAAGGCGCTGTTTCCGGAGCCGATCGGCTCCGGCCTAATTGAAGCGACGAACCCCGCCAACATCTCGGACATGCGGCTCGGTTTCCGGAGCCGATCGGCTCCGGCCTAATTGAAGCCACCCCAAGTTCTTCGTCGAGGCGCTCGAACTCGTCGAGTTTCCGGAGCCGATCGGCTCCGGCCTAATTGAAGCCTGCCGTCCGCGCCTATCTCACGGCAAACGCGGCCGTTTCCGGAGCCGATCGGCTCCGGCCTAATTGAAGCGCAATGGCCCATTCGCGGACTTCGTGGGCTACCGCTGTTTCCGGAGCCGATCGGCTCCGGCCTAATTGAAGCGAACGCTGCCCAAGGTTGCTTACTAGCGCGATCGCCGTTTCCGGAGCCGATCGGCTCCGGCCTAATTGAAGCACGAAAATATCGCCCTTGGCGCACACCACGGAAGCCTGTTTCCGGAGCCGATCGGCTCCGGCCTAATTGAAGCTTCGCCAGATTGTTCATTTTCGGCGTGGCCTGCGTCAGTTTCCGGAGCCGATCGGCTCCGGCCTAATTGAAGCAGCTCAGCGATGACTAATCCTTTGCCGGTGCCAGTCGGTTTCCGGAGCCGATCGGCTCCGGCCTAATTGAAGCGAAACGATATCGGCCATGCGGTCGATCGAGTTCGGTTTCCGGAGCCGATCGGCTCCGGCCTAATTGAAGCCAGGCGTACCGCGACTCGAATGTTGCATCGCTCTCGTTTCCGGAGCCGATCGGCTCCGGCCTAATTGAAGCACGAACATCGTCAGCGTCAAACAGGATGCGGTATCGAGTTTCCGGAGCCGATCGGCTCCGGCCTAATTGAAGCCTGGACAATCTCCGACAGCGCCCTCAGTGATGCTACGTTTCCGGAGCCGATCGGCTCCGGCCTAATTGAAGCGACTAAGGCCGTGATAATCCAGTTCGTCGCCTGGTGTTTCCGGAGCCGATCGGCTCCGGCCTAATTGAAGCAAACAAGCCGAGGATAAATTGATCTCGTTCTATCTGTTTCCGGAGCCGATCGGCTCCGGCCTAATTGAAGCAAGAACATGCGCGATTCGGCGTGCCTCCCGTCATCGGTTTCCGGAGCCGATCGGCTCCGGCCTAATTGAAGCAGCGCGGGCTTGCGCGTATCCGCTGGCGGTTTTCTGGTTTCCGGAGCCGATCGGCTCCGGCCTAATTGAAGCCCGCTGGTTCGTGGATCCTCCACCGCGCAAGTCCTGTTTCCGGAGCCGATCGGCTCCGGCCTAATTGAAGCACGATATTCCCGACAAGGTGTCGCTCGGGGATGCGTAGTTTCCGGAGCCGATCGGCTCCGGCCTAATTGAAGCCTCAACGCGCGCCTCCCATGCGGCGGTGAGATCCTGTTTCCGGAGCCGATCGGCTCCGGCCTAATTGAAGCCCGTGATGGCGGTTTGCATGGTGTACAGGTGCGGCACGGGTTTCCGGAGCCGATCGGCTCCGGCCTAATTGAAGCTGGTTGGCAGTGAGCGCCGCTGGCGTGAGTGTCGTCGTTCCGGAGCCGATCGGCTCCGGCCTAATTGAAGCCTCGTGCCTCTATTCCTTCACGCACAAAGCAGCACAATGTTTCCGGAGCCGATCGGCTCCGGCCTAATTGAAGCCAGCCCATGGGATTGGGCAGCCCATTCCCGACGAAGTTTCCGGAGCCGATCGGCTCCGGCCTAATTGAAGCGAACCTCTTCAACGCCGCCGTCTTTCGGCAGTGTGCCCGTTTCCGGAGCCGATCGGCTCCGGCCTAATTGAAGCTGGTAAATATGCTGGTAGCCGCGCTCGTAAAAGCGCGTTTCCGGAGCCGATCGGCTCCGGCCTAATTGAAGCCCATCTGACTCGCTGCTCCTTACAGATACCAACCCGCGTTTCCGGAGCCGATCGGCTCCGGCCTAATTGAAGCGGGTTAGTACAAAAATGGCATTGCGCTGGCTCTGGGAGTTTCCGGAGCCGATCGGCTCCGGCCTAATTGAAGCGGGTTAGTACAAAAATGGCATTGCGCTGGCTCTGGGAGTTTCCGGAGCCGATCGGCTCCGGCCTAATTGAAGCTCGTTCTCGGAGAGGAGCATTTGCGGCGCGTACGCCGGTTTCCGGAGCCGATCGGCTCCGGCCTAATTGAAGCAACTCATCTGGGATTGGCACTCGCCGCCCTAGTCTAGTTTCCGGAGCCGATCGGCTCCGGCCTAATTGAAGCGTGTGTACTCGGATCAACTTGGGAACTTTGAGCGCGTTTCCGGAGCCGATCGGCTCCGGCCTAATTGAAGCGTGGGCTTGACGCGCAGCGTCCGGAGGCGCTCGCGATGTTTCCGGAGCCGATCGGCTCCGGCCTAATTGAAGCAAGTTCGCGCCCATGAACGCCGCTTCGCCGGTTGTGTTTCCGGAGCCGATCGGCTCCGGCCTAATTGAAGCTCTGCAAACTGTTCCGCTTGATCAATCATGATGTCGTTTCCGGAGCCGATCGGCTCCGGCCTAATTGAAGCGGCGACCTGGTGAACAACGCGCGCCTGGGTGGCCTGTTTCCGGAGCCGATCGGCTCCGGCCTAATTGAAGCGGGTGAATCGTGGGCTGGGCAGTTCCCCACGGGAAGTTTCCGGAGCCGATCGGCTCCGGCCTAATTGAAGCAATCCGGCCCATACCATCGCCACTTCCTTCCGGCGGTTTCCGGAGCCGATCGGCTCCGGCCTAATTGAAGCTCTAACAATTTGAACCGTCCTTAGCGTGAGATTGCCGTTTCCGGAGCCGATCGGCTCCGGCCTAATTGAAGCCGTTTTGGATGGACGGCAATGTGGCGCTTCCGCAGTGTTTCCGGAGCCGACCGGCTCCGGCCTAATTAAACCTGGGCGTACGGGCGCGCAGGTTAGCTGGCGGGAAAGGGCGATTAGAATGGCAAGAACGCGCGTTGGTCAGCCTGTGCTGGATCGCAATAGCTTCGTCGAGCGTCTCCGCGCCGTACCCGCGGACACCGCCTCTTTGCGCGCCGAACGAAAACGAATCTCCGCGGAAGTCCAGGCGCTGGATCGCGATGCGGTGCTGGGCTTGATCTTCCATTTGATTGAGTCTGGGATTGTGCGTTTCGTGGCCTACGAAATATTTCTGAATCATCGGGCGACCGCTGAGTCGGTCACTCCCTTAGAGGTGGCGAGACTGGGTGAAGGCGTCGCCGGGTGGGGAGACATTGACGCCTTCTCCTGTTATGTCGCGGGCCCCGCATGGCGCGCTGGCCGGCTCCCGGATCGTGTGGTGCGGGCTTGGGCTCGATCCAAGGACTGGCGCTGGCGCCGGGTGGCGCTGGTCAGCACAGTGCCTCTTAACTCCCGGGCGCAGGGCGGAACAGGGGATGTGAAACGGACTTTGCAGATCTGCGACATGCTCGTCAGCGATCGCGAAGATCTGGTCGTGAAGGCTCTATCGTGGGCGCTTCGCGAACTTGGCAAGCGCGATCCGGAGAGCGTCCAACTCTTTCTCTCGGCTCATCGCGACGAATTGGCGACTCGGGTGAAGCGCGAGGTCAGCAATAAGCTCGATACAGGGCTCAAAAATCCCCGGCGTTAGAGGCGTTTTCCGAATCCGAATGGCTCCCGGCGGGCGCCATGCTAGACTCTCCAGTGTTTCCCCACCTCCCATGCAACAAGCCAGCCTGATTTTCGGGAAAGCGTCGGCTGCTTCGAAGCGATCGAAAGAAGCCGATCCGTTGCTCGATGCGGAGCAGATTGCGTGCGCGGCGTGGGCTCGGGCGGTCGGGAAAACGATCGCGCAGCATACGCGGGCGGCGAAGCTGGTGCGCGGGCGGCTGGTGGTGGAAGTGGAAGACGCGACGTGGCAGCGCAATCTGTTCACTTTGACGCGGCACGTTCTGGCGAACCTGGAAAAAGCGCTGGGGCCGGGGATGGTGGGCGAGATCGAATTTCGGATCGCGCCGCCGCGCCGGGAGCCGCAACGCGCCGCGGAAAGCCAGGCCGCGCTGTCGGGGGCGCGGGATGAATCCGACGCGATCGGGGATCCGGGGATGCGGCGCTTGTACCGCGCGGCGAGACTGAAGGAAAGCGCTTGAAATTGACCGAGAAAGAAGTTCGATACGTCGCCGATCTGGCGAACCTGCAACTGACGCCGGACGAGATCGCCGGCATGGTGCGGGATCTGGGCGCGATTCTGCAGCATATGGACCGGCTGGGCGAGATCGATACCGAGGGCGTAGAGCCGATGCGGCAAGTGCTGTTCCCGGCGGCGGAAGCGAGCACGCTGCGGGCGGATGAGCCGCAACCGACGCTGACGAACGCGGAAGCGCTCGCCAACGCGGTGTATCCGGCGCAGGGTTACTTTCGCGTGCCGCGCGTGATCGAGCGGTAAAAGGGGAGACGCCAGGCATGGAAGTTCGGGATCTGACAATTTCGTCGGTGCGGGAGGGGCTGCGCGCGAAGCGGTTTTCGGCGCGCGAGCTGACCGAGGAAGCGCTACGATTCGCCGAAGCGGAGAACCCGGCGACGAATGCGTATCTGCGGCTGGCGCCGGAGCGGGCGCTGGCGGGCGCGGCGCGCGTGGACGCGGCGATTTCGGCGGGCGCTGAACTGGGCGCGCTGGCCGGAGTTCCGGTGGCGGTGAAGGATGTGATCGTCACGAAAGGATTGGTGACGACCTGCGGTTCGCGCATGCTGGCGACGTATGTGCCGCCTTATGACGCGACGGCGGTGGAACGAATCGAAGCGGCGGGCGGGATCGTGATCGGGAAGACGAACTGCGACGAATTCGCCATGGGGTCGTCGAACGAGAACAGCGCGTTCGGGCCGGTGCGGAATCCGGCGGCGCTCGATCGTGTGCCGGGCGGATCGAGCGGGGGTCGGCGGCGGCGGTGGCTCAAGGGACGGCGGTGGTGTCGCTGGGCTCGGACACGGGCGGCTCGATCCGGCAGCCGGCTTCATTTTGCGGCGTGGTGGGGGGTGACGCCGACGTATGGGCGCGTGTCGCGGTACGGGTTGGTGGCGTTTGCGAGCTCGCTCGATCATATCGGCCCGTTTGCGCGGAACGTGCGGGATGCGGCGACGCTGCTGACGGTGATGGCGGGGCGCGATCCAAGGGATGCGACGTCGGCCGGAGCGCCGGTTCCGGATTACGCGGCGGGGCTGGGCGGAGACGTTCGCGGGATGAAGCTGGGGATTCCGCGCGAATACATGCAGGACGCGACGGGCGAGACGGCGACGCGCATCGAAGAGGGGATCGAGCGATTCCGCAAGCTGGGCTGCGAGGTGCGGGAAATCTCGCTGCCTTCGACCAGTTATGCGATCGACACCTATTATGTGATCGCGACGGCGGAGGCGAGCTCCAACCTGGCGCGTTTCGACGGCGTGCGGTATACGATGCGGGCGAATGTGAACGGCGGGTCGCTGACCGAGATGTACCGGGCTACGCGCGGCGCGGGATTCGGAGCGGAGGTGAAGCGCCGGATCATGCTGGGCACGTATGTGCTGAGCCACGGATATTACGAAGCCTATTATCTGAAGGCGCAGAAGGTGCGGGCGAAGATCACGCAGGATTTCTCGCGGGCGTTCGAGCAGGTGGACGCGATCGTGGCGCCGGTTTCGCCGTTTCCGGCTTTCAAGCTGGGCGAGAAGGTGGCCGATCCCATGCAGATGTATCTTGCGGACATTTTCACGATCACGGGAAGTTTGGCGGGGATCCCGTGCATGAGCGTGCCGTGCGGGGGCGACGAGCGAGGGTTTGCCGGTCGGGTTGCAGATCCTTTGCAAGCATTTCGACGAAGAGCGGATGTTCCAGCTGGCGCATGCGCTGGAAGCGGCGACGGCGTAGATCGCTTTGGATGGTCCGGTAAAATAGGAGCTGCAAGAAAGAGGACGAAACATGCCGTTTGAACTTCCGCCGCTGCCCTATGCTTTTGACGCGCTGGAACCGCACATCGATAAGATGACGATGGAGATCCACCACGATAAGCACCACGCGGCTTACGTGACGAATCTGAATAAGGCGCTGGAGCAGAGCCCGGATCTGCAGAACAAGAAAATCGAGGAGTTGCTGGCGAACCAATGCGCGATTGTGCCGGAGAGCGCGCGGACGGCGGTGCGCAATAACGGAGGCGGCCATATGAACCACTCGATGTTCTGGGTGATTATGGCGCCAGGTGCGGGCGGCGAGCCGACGGGGGAACTTTCGGATGCGATCAAGAGTTCATTTGGGAGCCTGGATCAATTCAAGGAGAAGTTCAGCGCGGCCGGCGCGGCGCGATTCGGGTCGGGCTGGGCGTGGCTGATCAAGAACGGTTCGAGCCTGGAGATTCTGTCGACGGCGAATCAGGACAACCCGATCATGGACGGCAACAAGGCCGTGATGGGGCTGGATGTGTGGGAGCACGCTTATTACCTGAAGTATCAGAACCGGCGCCCGGATTATATGAAGGCGTGGTGGAGCGTGGTGAATTGGCCGGAGGTTTCCAAGCGGTTCGCGAGTTTGTAAAGCCGGACGTTCAGCCGGCGGGAAATTCCCGCTGGAGGAACTGACGGGCGTTTACGATTTGCGTGCGGCCGGACGCAGTGGGGAAGTGTTTGAGGTTGCCGGTTACCAGGTAAGAGGCGTCGGCCGCGGCGGCGCATTCGAGGAGGCGATTATCGTCTTCGTCGGATGCGCCGTTTAGTGCGAAAGCGGGCTCCACGAACCGGGCGCGAGCATGCAAGCCGCACAGCAGGCGCGCGGCGTGTTCCTGGAAGCGGCTGAATTTGGATCGGGAGAAGACTTCGGCGTACTCGGCCCAGATTACGGTTGACACGCAGAGTTCGACGGCGCCTGACGAGGCAAGCTGGACGGTGCGGTCTTCGAGACCGCCGGGTTTCCAGCATGCGGAGATGAGGATGTTGGTGTCCAGGACGACCCGCACGGTGTTTCGAGTCTGGCACAATCGTCGGGGATGAAGGACGCATTAGGGGCGGCGGATCAAGCGCGATTATGAGGACGCGCTGCGATTGTTTTTGCCGCGGCGCACGTATGTGGTGGTGCGTGTGGACGGCCGGGCTTTCCATGCGTTCACGCGCGATCTGGAGCGGCCCTATTCGCGGGATCTGGCGAATGCGCTGGACGAGGCGGCGCTGCACCTTTGCCAGGAGATGATCGGGTGCCGTTTCGCTTTCGGGCAGAGCGACGAATTTTCCTTTCTGCTGACGGATTTTGAGCGGGAAGATGCCCCGCTCTGGTTTGACGGGAACGTGCAGAAGATCGTGTCGGTGGCGGCGAGCGTGTTTACGGGCGCTTTCCAGCGCGCGTTCCGGGCGGAGAAGCCGGCGGCGTTCGATGCGCGCGTGATGGTGATCGCGCAACGGAGCGAGGTGGAGAATTACTTCGTGTGGAGACAGCTCGACGCTTCGGCAAATAGCTTGAACATGCTGGCTTCGGCGCACTACTCACATGCCGAACTGCTGGGGAAGACGAACGCGGAGAAGCACGAGATGCTGCGCGAGCGGGACGTGAACTGGGCGAAGGAACTGCCGGATTTCAAGCGCGGACGGGTGGCAAGGCGGACGGAAGCGTGGGAAATAGACCGGAATGTTCCGATTTTCCAGCGCGACAGGACATACCTGGACGGGCTGATTCCACGGGTGGCGGAGTCACCCTAATTCCATCGAAACCAATTCCTTACGGGCGCATCACATTGTTAACCGCGAATACGACCCACTGGTATAATTAACCATTCCGACCCAGTCTATGCCGCTGAAACCGATTTCCGCCAACGCGGGACCCGATAAGAAGATTTATCTATTGAAGCCGCGCGGATTTTGCGCCGGGGTGGTGCGCGCGATCGACGTGGTGAAGATCGCGCTCGATTTGTACGGTCCCTCCGGTTTACGTGCGGAAAGAGATCGTGCACAACAAGCACGTGGTGGATGAGCTGCGGGAAGCGGGCGCGGTGTTCGTGGAGGAAGTGGAAGAAGTGCCGATCGGGGCGCGGGCCATCTTCAGCGCGCATGGCGTTTCGCCGGTGGTGCGGAAAGAAGCCAAGGAACGGTCGCTGCAAGTGATCGACGCGACATGCCCGCTGGTGACCAAGGTGCATCTGGAGGCGGTCAAGTTCGCACGGGAGGGGTACACGATTATCCTGATCGGCCACAAGGACCACGACGAGGTGACGGGGACGCTGGGCGAAGCTCCGGATAGAACGATTCTGGTGGAGTCGGTGGAAGATGTGGACGCGCTCCAGCTGGCCAATCCGGATAAGGTTTCGTACCTCACCCAGACGACGCTGAGCCTGGATGAGACGCGGCACATCGTGGCGCGGCTGCAGCAGCGGTTCCCGAATATTCGCGGTCCGAAATCGCAGGACATTTGTTACGCCACCGAGAACCGGCAGATGGCGGTGAAGGGCGTTTCGGAATTTTGCGAACTGATGCTGGTGGTGGGTTCCTCGAACAGCTCGAACTCCAAGCGGCTGGTGGAAGTGGGCAATAACTTCGACGTGCGCAGCTATCTGGTGAACGACTGGAACGAAGTGGATCCGGCATGGCTCGAGGGCGTGCGGAACGTAGGGGTGACCGCGGGGGCTTCGGCGCCGGAACATCTGGTCGAAGAACTGGTCGCGGCCCTGCAGGAACAAGGGTTCGGAGAGTTGGAAGAGGTGGAACTGATCGAAGAGGACGTGCGTTTCTCTTTGCCAGGGGAACTGATTCATGCCTCGACGCTCGGTTATTCCCCAGTGACCGCATCGCCAGCCGCCGCACGATGACGCCTACCTTATCCAGACCCGATATTCTGCGGCTGTCGACATCGGCCGCGATCGATCGCGCGGCGCAGTTCCTGCAATCGAACCAGGCGCCGGACGGGCACTGGTGCGCGGAGCTGACGGCGGATACGACGCTCGAGTCGGACTTCATTCTGTTTCAGCTTTGGCTGTATCCGCCGGTGGACGGCGTGTGGCGTCCGGAGTCGCGGCCGCAGGTGGATAAGGCCGTGGCGCGCATCCTGGCGGGGCAATTGCCGGATGGCGGATTCAATATTTACTCGCAGGGTCCGTCGGAGATCAGCGCCAGCGTGAAGGCTTATTTCGCGTTGAAGCTGGGCGGCGTTCCGGTGGCGGATGCGAGGATGATCGCGCTGCGCGACCGCATTCTGGCGTTAGGCGGAATTCAGTCGGCGAATAGCTACACCAAGGTGAACCTGAGCCTTTTCGGGTGTTATCCGCGCGATTGCTGCCCGAGCATTCCCCCGGAGATCATGCTGCTTCCGGGCAAGCTGCTTTACCAGATGTCGTCGTGGACGCGGGCGATCATCGTGTCGCTGGCTATCGTGCATTCGCATAATCCGCAGCGGCCGGTGCCGAAGGGATTCGATCTCGACGAGCTGCATTTGCCGGGGATGAGCTACGAGTTCGCCGGCGAGGATTCCTGGCTGACCTGGCGCAAGGCGTTCGTGCATTCGGACAAGATTCTGAAGCTCTGGGAGAACTACGGATTTTCGCGGATCCGGCGAATCGCGATCCGGAAGTGCGAGCACTGGATGCTGGAGCGGTTCAAGTATTCCGATGGGCTGGGCGCGATTTATCCGCCGATGATGTACGCGGTGATGGCGCTGGATGTTCTGGGCTATCACGAGACGCATCCGCTCCGGGTGGAAGCGCTGCGGCACTTCAACGACCTGATGGTGGATGACGGCGAGCGGTTTTACTTTCAGCCGTGCTATTCGCCGATCTGGGATACGGCGATCGCGGGTTACGCGCTGGCTGAAGCGGGGTCGCGATCGGCGCCGGCGTTGAAGCGCGCGGCGGACTGGATGCTTTCGAAAGAAATCCGGCGGCAGGGCGACTGGTCTGTCAAGCGGCCGAATACGGAGCCTTCCGGCTGGGCCTTCGAGTACAACAACGAGCATTACCCCGACATCGACGACACGGCCATGGTGCTGCTGGCGCTCAGCAAGATGCAGGGGCAGAAGCCGGCGGCGCAGCGGGAGTGCGTGGAGCGCGCGATTCGGTGGCTCCTCGACATGCAGGGGCGTGACGGGGGTTGGGCCGCGTTTGACGTGGACAACAACTGGGTGTTTCTGAATAACGTGCCGTTCGCCGACCATAACGCGATGCTGGATCCGAATTGCGCCGATATTACGGGGCGCGTGCTGGAGGGTCTGGCGGCGCATGGCGTGGCGCGCGATCACCAGGCGGTGCGGCGCGGGGTGGAGTGGCTGGTTCGCAATCAGGAGACCGACGGCAGCTGGTACGGACGCTGGGGCGTGGCTTATATATACGGCACATGTTTCGCGTTGCGGGGCTTGGCGGCGGCGGATGAGGACAATCACGAGCCGCATATCCAGCGCGCGAACGAATGGCTTCGTTCCATCCAAAATGCGGATGGCGGCTGGGGCGAGAGCTGCGCCAGCTACGATAACGGAATCTTTACGCCGGCGCACTCGACGCCTTCCCAAACGGCATGGGCGCTTATGGGATTGATCGCGGGCGGGGACACGTATAGTTCGAGCGTGCTGAACGGGATCCGGTACCTGCTTGAAACGCAGCGGCCGGACGGCAACTGGGACGAAGATCTTTCGACCGGAACCGGCTTTCCCAAAGTTTTTTATCTGACTTATCACAACTATCGGATCTCTTTCCCGTTGATCGCCCTGGCGGAATTCGGGAAAACATCTGAAACGGAGCGTGCATGAAATTTCCTCTGGCTATGACGGCGGGCCTGGCTTCCTACGTATACAAGAATCGGATGCGGCCGCGGCCGGAATGGCAGAAAACGGTTGCGCCGAAGGCGGACGCGGCCAATCCGTTTCTGATTCTTTCGTCGAACTTCAATACGGTGGCCGACCGCGAACCGCATCCCATGATCAAGAAGCGGTTTCCGATCGTGCTGATGCTGGAGCCGCTGCATGCGTGCAATCTGACGTGCACGGGGTGCGGACGCATTCGCGAGTATGAGTCCACGATTTCAGAGCGCGTGCCTTTGGAAGAGTGCCTGGCGGCGGTGGATGAGTGCGGGGCGCCGATGGTGTCGATTTGCGGCGGCGAGCCGATGATGTATCCGCAGATCGGGCAACTGGCGGCGGGAATCCTGGAGCGCGACCGGTTCATTTACCTGTGCACGAACGGCATGTTCATCCGAAAGCGGCTGCACGAATTCAAGCCGGATTCGCGTTTCTACTTCAACGTCCATCTGGACGGGCTGGAGAAGACGCACGACCTTTGCGTAGAGCGCGAGGGAGTGTACAAAGAAGCGATTGAAGGGATCAAGGCGGCGAAGGCGAAGGGATTCAAGATCGCCACGAACACAACGGTTTACATGGAAACGGACATGAAGGAGATCGAGCAGCTCTTCGAGTTTCTCGAGACCCTGGATGTCGATGTGCACCAGCTTTCGCCCGCGTATGGATATTCGGCGGTGAACGAGCGCGAAATCTTCATGACGCGCGACGATATTCACGTGAAGTTCCAGGACGTGGAGCGGATGGCGAAACGCTTCCCGATCGCGCATACGCCGAGTTACCTGGATTTTCTCCAGGGCAAGAAGGAACTGCCCTGCACGGCGTGGGGGACCCCGACTTACAACACCAAGGGATGGAAGGGTCCGTGTTACGTGATCACGGACGCGCACTATAAGACGTTTGAAGAGTTCATGACGCAGACGCAATGGCAGAACTACGGGCCGGGCGGCGATCCGCGCTGTGAGCATTGCATGATGCATTCGGGCTTCGAGCCCTCGGCGGCGCTGGGGATCAACCAGACGCTGGGGGACAACATCAAGACGCTCGGCTGGATCCTGCGGTAGCGTTTCCGGAAAACCGATTGAAACCGACGCTGGTCACCGGCGCATCCGGATTTATAGGGTGGCATGTGGCTCGTCTGCTGGGGGAACGCGGGCATCGGGTGCGCGCGCTGGCGCGGCCGGGGAGCCGTATCGCGGACCTGGATGTCGAGAGGGTGGACGGGGATCTGCGCGACGCCGCATCCCTGGAGCGCGCGGTCGCGGGTTGCGGGCTGGTCTTCCATGTCGCGGCCGATTACCGGCTGTGGGTGAGAAATCCGGCGGAGATGTATTCGTCCAACGTGGACGGCACACGCAACCTATTGGCGGCGGCGGAGCGGAACGGGGTGGAGCGCTTCGTATATACCAGTACGGTGGGGTGCGTGGGAGTTCCGAAAAACGGCATCGGAGACGAGGCGCAATCCGTACCTTCCGGTGAAATGCCGGGGCCTTACAAGCACTCGAAGTTTCTGGCCGAACAGGCGGCTTTGGCAGCGGCGGCCGGGGGATTTCCGGTGGTGATCGTGAACCCGACGGCGCCGATCGGCGACCACGATACGAAGCCGACGCCGACGGGGAAGATCGTGGTCGATTTTCTGAAGGGCAATTTGCCGGCGTATATCGACACCGGGCTGAACCTGGTGGACGTGCGGGATACGGCGGAAGGGCATCTGCTGGCTTGCGAGCGGGGCAAGCCGGGCGAGCGCTACATTCTGGGCGCGGAAAATCTGACGCTGAGCGAGATTCTGCAGCGATTGTCGGCGATTACGGGACGGCCCGCGCCGACGATCAAACTGCCGTATGCGGTGGCCTACCTGGCGGGGGTAGTGACGACGGCATGGGCGCAGGTGTCGGGCAAGCCGCCGATGGCGCCGCTGGACGCGGTGAAGATGGCGCGGAAGAAGATGTTCGTTTCGGTGGAGAAAGCGCGGCGGGAACTGGGCTTTTCGCCGGGGCCGGTGGACGGGGCGCTGAGACGGGCGGTGGACTGGTTCCGCGCCAACGGACACGCCTGAGGTGGTGCTTTTCGTGGGAGCGGTTCCGCAGGAATTCAGCGGTCTGTTGAAACGCTGCACGAACGCGCGGCGGGAGCGATTGCCGGTGCATTGGGCGCGGTCGGGATTGTTGGGCGCGAAGCCAATGCTGGCGATCGCCAATGGGGCCGGGCCGAGGCGCGCTTATGCGGCGGTGGGCGGGCCGGATCTGGAAGCGGTGTGCAACATCGGATTTTGCGGAGCGCTGGACCCGGCGCTGGCCGTGGGGGACGTTTTTGTGGCGACGCGGGTGAACGGGAAAGAAATTCAGGTTCCGCGCACAAGCAATGCAGCCGTTTCGGGGCCGCTGGCATCCATCGATCATATAGCGCGAACCTCGCTGGAGAAGCGCGCGTTGTATGAGGCAGGGTCCACGGCTGTGGAGATGGAAGCGGCGGGAGCCTTGAAGAGGGCGCAAGAGCTGGGCGTTCCGTTTTATGCGGTGCGGGTGGTGAGCGATGGCGCGGAAGAGACGCTGCATTGCGACTTGAACCGGGCGCTGCGAGATGATGGAAGGTTCGGCGTGCCTCGTTTGGCGATGGAGGCGTTGCGGCATCCGCTGACCTGCCTGCCGGAACTGATGAGGCTGCGGCAGCGGGCGGCGATCGGGTCGGAGCGGTTGGGGGAGTTTCTTGCCGGTTGTGAATTTTCATGAAGGCCGCAGTTTATAAGGGAAATAGCGTGGTGGCGGTCGAGGAGATCGCGACCCCCGAGATCGGCAAGGGAGAAATCCTGATCCGCGTGGAGGCGTGCGGCGTGTGCCACACGGATCTGAAGAAAGTGGAATACAACCTTCTGCCGCCGCCGCGCGTTTATGGGCACGAGACGGCGGGAGTCGTCGCGGCGACCGGGCCGGGAGTGACGCGGTTGGCGGCGGGCGACCGGGTGATTGTATTCCACCATATTCCTTGCGGAGATTGTTTCTACTGCGAGCGCAAGCTCTATGCGCAATGCCCGGTTTATAAGCGGGTGGGCGTGACGGCGGGTTTTGAGCCGGCCGGCGGCGGATTCGCGCAGTATGTGCGCGTGATGGATTGGATCGTGGATCGCGGGGTGGAGAAGATCCCGGATGGCGTTTCTTTCGAAGTGGCGTCGTTTGTGGAGCCGGTGAACACGTGCCTGAAGGGCGTGGAGCAGCTCGCGCCGCACGCGGGCGATGTGGTTGTGGTGATGGGCCAGGGGCCGATCGGGTTGATCTTTACGATGATCCTGGCGAAGCGCGGGGTCCAGGTGATCGCGACGGATACGATTCCGCGGCGGCTGGAACTGGCGCGCTTGTCGGGCGCGGCGGAAGCGTTCGATCCGCGCGAGCGCAGCGCGGCGGAAGCGGCGAAAGAGCGGACCGATGGGCGCGGCGCGGATGCGGCGGTGCTGGCTACCGCAGCCGGAGGGCTGGTGCAGCAGGCTTTGGATTGTACGCGCCCCGGCGCGAGGATTCTGCTGTTTGCGCAGACTGCGCCGACCGAGCGGATTGAGTTTTCGGGCGCAAGCGTGTGCGCGGGCGAGCGCGTGTTGTTCGGTTCGTATAGCGCGTCGGTGGATCTGCAGAAGCAGTCAGCCGATCTGGTGTTCAACGGCGGGCTGCCGCTGGCGATTCTGATTTCCCATCGCGTGCCGCTGGACCGGATTGGCGACGCGTTCCATTTGGCGACTCATCCCACTTCCGAATCTTTGAAGATCGTGGTGAACCCTCATGCTTGACACGATGCAGGCGGCCGTTCTGTACGGCAAGGAAGACGTGCGCGTGGAGCGAATTCAGGTGCCGGTGCTGGCGCCTGGCGATCTGCTGGTTCGCGTGGGGGCCGCGCTGACCTGCGGGACGGACGTAAAGGTATTCCGCCGCGGGTATCACGCGCGCATGATCGTGCCGCCTTCCGTGTTCGGCCATGAAGTGGCGGGCGAAGTCGCCGAGTGCGGCCGGGAGGTGGTGAAGTTCCGGCGCGGGGATCGCGTGGTGGCGTCGAATTCGGCGCCGTGCGGCAGATGCTTTTACTGTTTGCACAGCCAATCGAATCTCTGCGAAGATCTGCTGTTCAACAATGGCGCGTATGCGGAGTATATTCGGATTCCGGCGCGAATCGTGGAGCGCAACACGTACCTGATTCCGCAGCGGGTTTCCTATTCGGACGCGGCGCTGATGGAGCCTTTAGCGTGCGTGGTGCAGGGCTTGAACGATACGGGCGCGCAGCCGGGCGACACGGTGACCGTGATTGGGCTGGGGCCGATCGGGATGATGTTCATCAAACTGGCCAAGCAGCGCGGCGCGCGCGTGATCGCGGTGGGCCGGCGCAAGACGCAGGTGGATCGCGCGATGTTCATGGGCGCGGATCACGGAGTCGTGTCCGGAGAGAGCGAAAAAGTGGTGGAACATGTGCGCGCACTGACGGGGCGCGGGACCGACATCGCGATCGAGGCGGTGGGGAAGCCGGAGCTTTGGTCGGCGGCGGCCCGGATGCTGCGGCGCGGCGGCAAAGTGAATTTCTTCGGGGGCTGCCCGCGCGGAGCGGAAGTGAATCTGCCGACGGAATTGCTTCATTACTCAGGTCTCACTTGCCTGGCGAGTTTCCATCACACGCCGGAGACGAACCGGGACGCGCTCGCCGTGATTGCGGCGGGTCACGTGGCCGCGCGCGATTTTGTCGGAGGCGAAGAGCCGCTTTCGGCGGTCCCCGAGGTGCTGCGCCGGCTCTCGCGGGAGAACGGCGTTCTCAAAACGGCTATCCTTCCGTAACATGGGCGAGGCGCTTGGTTTGGAACGGCGGCTCGGGCCACGCGATTTCCTCGCGAGCGCCCAGGCGCGGGAACGCGAGTGGCCGCTTTCCGAAGCGGAAGCGTACACGCGATGGCTGGCCACGTCCCATTACGAGAATTTCCATATCGCCAGTCTGCTGCTGCCGAAGCGCCTGCATCAGGATTTCTTCAATATCTACGCGTATTGCCGGTGGGCCGACGATCTGGGAGACGAGATCGGCGAGAAGGAAGAAAGCCTGCGGCTGCTGGCGTGGTGGGGCGGGGAATTGGATCGGATGTATGCGGGCAACGCAGCGCATCCGGTGTTTGTCGCCTTAAAGGGGACGGTGGAGAAGCACGGAATCCCGAAGGATCCTTTTGCGAATTTGATTCGAGCATTCGTGCAGGATCAGCATATTTCCCGTTATCAAAATTGGGGGGAAGTTTTCGAATATTGCCGGTATTCGGCGAATCCCGTAGGGCGGTTGATTCTGTATCTGGGCGGCTATTCCGACGCGGAACGCCAGGGGATGTCCGATGCGACGTGCACGGGGCTCCAACTGGCGAATTTCTGGCAGGATGTCGCGGTGGATTTAGAGAAAGACCGCGTGTATATTCCTCTGGATGTGTTATCGCGGAACCGATATTCGCTGGAAAGCCTGTTCGCGCGGCGCTTCGCTCCGGAGTTTCGCAGCGTGATGATCGAGTGCGTCGGGTTGGCGGAGGCATTCTTCACGCAGGGGCTGCCGCTCGCGGGGCGAGTGGACCGCGCGCTTGCGCTCGATATCGATCTGTTCAGCCGCGGCGGCATGCTGATACTGGCGAAGATCCGGGAACAGGGATACGACGTGCTGGCGCGGCGGCCGCACGTTTCCAAGATGGAACGGGCGGCGCTGCTGATGCGCGCGCTGGTGCGCCTGGGTCTGCGGGGTTTCGGGAGCGTGCGCGCGGCATGACGGAGGTCGCGAAGTCATATCGGTATTGCCGGCAGGTAGCTCGCAAGCGGGCGAAAAATTTCTACTATTCCTTCGTGCTGCTCTCGAGCGAGCAGAAGAATGCGATGTGCGCGATGTACGCCTTCATGCGGTACTGCGACGATCTCAGTGATGAGCCGGGCGCAAACCGCGGCGCCATGGGGCAGTGGCGCGCGGCGCTGGAAGCCGCGCTTCGGGGCGAACCGGACGGCCATCCCCTGTGGCCGGCGTTTTTCGACGCGGTGAGCCGGTACCGGATTCCGCATCAATACTTTTTCGACATGATCGACGGCGTGGAATCGGATCTGGCGCCGCGCGAGATCCGAACGTTTGTGGATCTTTACGCTTACTGCTACCGGGTGGCTTCCGTGGTGGGATTGACGACGGTTCATATCTTTGGATTTCGCGATACGGCGGCGCTGATGCTGGCGGAAAAGTGCGGGATCGCGTTTCAGCTTACGAACATTTTGCGGGATGTTCGAGAGGACGCGGAGTTGGGGCGGGTTTACCTGCCGGGGGAAGACTTAGAGCGATTCGGCGTGGAGCGCGCGGAGCTATCGCGGGCGGAAGGCACGAATTCGTTTCTGCGTCTGATGACGTTTGAAGGGGATCGGGCGCGCCGGTTCTATGAAGAATCCCGCCCGTTAATCGGGATGGTGGATCCCCGAAGCCGGTCGTCTTTGTGGGTTTTAATTACGATCTATTCGCGGCTGCTGGACAAGATTCGCGCGGCGAATTACGATGTGCTGAGCCGGCGAATTTCTTTATCGACGTGGGAGAAATTGCGCATTGTGGGGCACGGATTTGCGAGGCCGCGGGGAGGGGTTTGATCGCTTCAGCCGTGGCCGAGTTTCATGGCCCAGCCGATGGCGAACAACGCCAGCATGAAGTAGCCGAAGCACTTGGCCCCGTAGCGGAAGCGCTCCGCATCTGTTTTACGGGTCACCACGCCTAAGACGACGGATGCGCTCAGGGCGAAGAGCAGCGCGGCTTCGAAGTTGGAGAGGTTCATGGTGAGCATGGTCAATCCTTGCGTTTAGACGCGATGTCGAAGGCGTCAACCATGGCCAGGATGTTCAGCAGCCCGGCGGTGACAAGGAATTTCGTGCCGTAATCATGGACGTCGCCGGCCATATCGGCTTGGTTATAGCCAAGCATGACGGCGAGAAGGTAGAGCGCTCCCGAGGCCAAATTTCCGAGGAAACCGCCGTAAGTGATGAGAGTGTTCAGCAGGTCGCCCCCTTCGGGGTGGAACATGGCGCCGCGCATGGCGAGGCCGAGCATGAACATCAAAGAGATGGAAATCAGGAGCAGAAAACCGCGGCCGCGCCGGCGCAGCAGCAGGTGACCCCCGCCGGGAATCAGCCAGCCCAGGGCCACGGGAGCGAGCCAGACCTTCAGGGGCGGGAAGGAAGCCTTCGCCGGTTCTGTTACTATTTCAGCCGCCATCGTAGAGAAACTACGAGAATATCACGCGGCAAGTTCCGATTCGTTAGGCCGCGCAGGTCAGCGCCTGGCGCCCGAGAGCGTTCTGAACGATCCAGCGGAGATTGGCGACGTCAATGCCGGGCGTGCAGTAATCGGTGGCGCCGGCGCTAAGGGCGGCGAGCCACTTCTCCTCTTCCGCGACGCGGCTGACGAGAATGAATGGCTTGAGTGAACCCTCGCGGCGGAGGCGAGCCAGCGCTCGGGAACCCTCGACCCCGTCATCGGAGGCGAAAATCGCCGAGGCGTCGGCGGAAAGCAGAAGGGGAGCTTCGCAGGGTTGGTTTTCCGTTTCGAACCCTAGCAGACCCAGCTTGCGGGACAAGTCTAGAGCCGTAGCCGCGTCGAGGCCCGCTAAAACAATCTTAGGCATCAATTCGTCTCCTTGTCGCAATTTTCTCTTCGAGGAGCGGCGATAGCTACAGATTGGCAGCGGATCGAGGACAAGTCAATAGTAAATACCTTGTAATTTGAAGTTAATTCCTGATAGCGGCGCGGCATAAAATGCGCGCGGCGGCGGCGCCGGACCGGATTGCTAGGATAGAAAGTTCCGTCTGTTCAGATCCTATCCAAATGTCTTTGCGTCTTCACAATACGCTCACCCTCGACGTACAGCCGTTCGCGCCGGAGCGCGATAACACGGTGCGCATGTATACGTGCGGGCCCACGGTTTACGATTACGCCCATATCGGCAATTTTCGGACGTTCGTGTTTTACGACATTCTGAGGCGCTGGCTGCGGGCCAGCGGATTCGGGCTGAACCACGTGATGAACATAACGGACGTGGATGACAAGATCATCCGGAACGCGGCCGCAAAAGGTCAAAGCATCGCGGAATATTCGGCGGAATTCACGGAGGCGTTTTTCGAGGATTCCGGGCTGCTGCGGCTGGAGCCGCCCGAGCGGGCGGTGCGCGCGACCGATCACATCGACGAGATGGCGGCGGCGATCCAGAAGCTGGGCGAAGAAGGCTGCACGTACGAGAGCGAAGGTTCCATCTACTTCCGGATCGCGAAATTCCCGGAATACGGAAAGCTTTCCCATTTAGATTTCAGCGGAAATCGAACGGGGGCGCGCGTGGATGTGGACAATTATGAAAAGGACGACGCGCGGGATTTCGTTCTTTGGAAGGCGCCTAAAGAAGGCGAGCCCGATTCGTGGGACACGGTGATCGGGAAGGGCCGTCCCGGATGGCATATCGAATGTTCGGTGATGGCGATCGAGTATCTGGGCGAGACGCTGGACCTGCACGCGGGCGGGATCGACCTGGTGTTCCCGCACCACGAAAACGAGATTGCGCAATCGGAGAGCCTGACGCATCGGCCGTTCGCGCGGGTGTGGTGCCATTCGGAATTCTTACTGGTGGACGGGCAGAAGATGTCCAAATCCCTGGGGAATTTCTATACGCTTCGGGACATTCTGCAGAAGGGATATGCGCCGGAAACGGTGCGGTATCTGCTGGCTGCGGTGCCCTACCGGAAAGCGCTGAATTTCACTTTTGACGGGCTGAAGTCGGCGGCCACGGCGATTGATCGCGTGCGCAACTACGACCTGCGGCTGCGGACGGATCGGTTCGAAGAAGGCGCCGAAGCGGCATGGGACCAGCGGTCGGAGAAAGCCGTCGCGGACTTTCGCGCGGCAATGGACGACGACCTGAATACCGCGGAAGCCCTGGCGGCGGTGTTCGAATATATCCGGGATACAAATGCCGCGATGGACCGGGGCGAGTTCCGGGCGGGCAATATCGCGGGCGCGCGGGCGGTGCTGGCGCTGTTCGATTCGGTGTTTGACGTCTTGCGGCCGACCGGGACCGCGAGCGATCTTACGGACGAAGAGGTCGAGGCGAAGATCGAAGAGCGCAGGCTGGCGAAGAAAGCCCGCAATTTCGCCCTTTCCGACGAGATCCGCGAGTTTCTTACCGGGCGTGGCATCATTCTGGAAGACACCCGGGACGGTGTGCGATGGAAAAGAAAGTAGCAATTCAAACCCGGTCAGTACACACCGGGGAACGCAAGCGCGGCACCGGCGCGACGCCGGTGACGACGCCGATCTATACCGCGGCGAGCTTCATTTATGACGACATCGCGGAGCTGGACGAGGTGTTCGCGCAGACGCGGCAGGGCGAATCCTACCAGCGCTACTCGAATCCGACGAACCGGGCGCTCGAAGAGGTGCTGACCGATCTGGAATCCGGGGCAGGGGCCCTGGCCACCAGCTCCGGGATGTCGGCGATCCAAACGGCTATTCATGTGGGGCTGGCGGACCGGAACCGTTCGGTGATCGCGGCGCAGGCGCTGTACGGGGCTTCGATCAACATGCTGATGAACATCTTCGAGCCGCAGGGCGTGCAGGTGAAGTTCGTGGATTTCAACGATCTGAACGCGCTGGGGAAGAGCGTGGAGCAGCATCAGCCGGGCGTGCTGCTGATGGAGACGATCTCGAATCCGGTGCTGCGCGTGGCGGAACTGGACAAGATCGCGGAGATCGCGCGGGGGGCGAAGGCGGCGCTGGTGGTCGACAGCACGTTCACGACGCCGCTGCTGATCCGTCCGCTGGAATGGGGCGCGCACCTGGTGGTCCATAGCCTGACGAAGTATCTCGCGGGGCATGGCGATGTGCTCGGCGGGGCGGTGATTTGCGATGCGGAGCATCTGCCCGGGTTGCGGGGGTACGGACGATTGGCGGGGCCGGTGCTGGGTCCGTTCGAGAGCTACCTGACGTTGCGCGGAATCAAGACGTTTCCGCTGCGGATGGAGCGGCAGTGCGCCAATGCCTGCCGTGTGGCGCAGTGGCTGGAGTCGCGGCCGGAGGTGGAGAAGGTTTTCGCGCTTCCCGATCCGAAGCATCCGGACGCGGCGGCGATCCGGCGGCTGTTCGCTCCGGGACTTTTCGGGGCGGTGGTGAGCTTTGAAATCCGCGACGCGGACCGCGAGCGGATTTTCCGGTTTATGAACGCGCTGCGCATGATTGTTCCCGCGACCAGCGTGGGGGATGTCCACAGCATGATTTTGTACCCCCGGATGGCGTCGCATCGCGATCTATCGCCGCGGCAGCGCGAGCGGATGGGGATTCGGGACAGCCTGGTGCGGCTGTCGGTCGGGATCGAAGCGGTGGACGACATCGTTTTGGATCTGGAACAAGCGTTGTTAGCTTAGAGGCGGAGGGTATGTGTTCAAGATAACCGGACTGATCGCACTGGCATTGTGCCTGGGCGCCTGTACGCCGCGCGATAAACAAGAGACGCGCGAGGATTTGCGGAAGAGCGGGAACGCGGTCAAGAAGGAGCTGAAAAATGACGCGGCGTTCCTGAAGCAAGAGGCTTTGAAAGCGCGAGCGGAGACGCAGAAAGACGTCAAGAAGCTGAAGAAGGAAGTGAACAGCAACGATACGGCGCCGCGGCATCCGAGCGATCGCAACCCCGACAGCCAATAACCGGAGCCTGACGATCGGGTAGTGTCCCAAAACTGTGTTGATGGTTTGGGATACACTCTGGGCTATCGGAGAGCAACAATGAAGAAACGTCTATTCTTCCTGACATTCGCGGTCGCGATGCTGGCGGGCGCACAAACGCAAAATCCACCAAGCATTTCGGCGCTGTTCACGCTGTGGGGGGAAGGGACAGGCACAGACAACGGAACCGGAGGGATTATAGAGGGCGTAAGCCAAACCAATCTAATCGGAGCAGCCACGTTCGCTTATACTTTTGTGAACGGCAAGTTCTTGGGGGATAACGCCGGTGGTTTTGGAACCTGCAGCCTCCAAAGCGGTACGCTCGAACTGACGACCAACCAGGGAACGATTAGCATGAGCCAAGCGGGCATGTCGTGCAATGTCAACAGTAATGGGTCGGTGGGACCGAACACGGTCACTGGGTCTTACCTGGTGAAGCAGGGAACTGGTAAGTTTCAAGGCGTCACGGGCACCGGAACCGTCGTGGTTAGCTTCTCGTCAACCCAAACTCCAGGGAGGTGCCTTATTCGCCTCGACGGCCTTCTTATGGCCCCATAAACCACGCCAGCAGTTTTCCTTTCGGACACTACCGGGCGATTGGGCAGACGGAGGCCATGCTATGCTTGTGGCTTCATGACACTGCGCCGCGCCCATCTGCATCACCATCACCAGGAGAAAGACAACTAGGGATCGGGCGTCGCAGCGTTACAAACAGAATTGAAATGAGCCCGCCCTCAACCGGCGGGTTTTTTGTTGCGGCAGGCATTTTTGGAAGAAACATGCGACTGGATTTCTCAAAGCTGGACGGATTGCTACCCGCGGTGGTCACCGACGCGGGCAGCCGGCGCGTGCTGATGCTCGGCTTTCTGAACGAACAGGCGTGGGCCGCGTCTCTGGAATCGGGATATGTGACGTTCTGGAGCCGCTCGCGGGCCCGGCTGTGGACCAAGGGGGAGACTTCCGGGCATAGGCTGCAGATTCGCGAGATCCGGACGGATTGCGATTTTGACGCGGTCGAATTCCGGGTGACGGCGATCGGCCCGGGAGTTTGCCACGAAGGCTTCGAGAGTTGTTTTTCCTGGCGCTGGGAAGCTGACGCGTGGCGCAGGGTCGAAGCGCCGGCATTCGATCCGTCGAAGGTGTATTCGAAGTGAAGCTGAAGCTGGGAATTCCCAAGGGGAGTCTGGAAAGCGCGACCGTGGACCTGTTCCGCCGGGCGGGCTACAACATCACGACCAGCAGCCGTTCCTACTTTCCCGCGATCGACGACGCCGAGATCGAGTGCATGCTGATCCGCGCGCAGGAGATGGCGCGGTATGTGGAGGACGGCATCCTGGACGCGGGGCTGACGGGGCGAGACTGGGTGGAAGAGAACGAGGCGGTGGTGCAGACCGTGACCGACCTGGTGTACGCCAAACAGAGTTTCGGCAAAGTGCGGTGGGTTCTGGCGGCGCCGGAGGATTCGCCGTTTCGGTCCGTCCAGGATCTGGCGGGCAAGGTGATCGCGACCGAACTGGTGAATACGACCCGGCGGTATCTGGCGAAGCACGGGGTCACGGCCAAAGTGGAATTCAGCTGGGGCGCGACGGAGGTGAAACCGCCCGTTCTGGCGGACGCCATCGTAGAGGTGACGGAGACGGGGTCTTCGCTGCGGGCGAACAATCTGCGGATCGTGGACACGGTGCTGGAATCGACCACGCAATTCATCGCCAACTGCGAGGCTTGGCGGGACGCGTGGAAGCGGCAGAAGCTGGAGGATTTGCGGATGCTGCTGGAAGGCGCGATCAACGCGCTGGGCAAAGTGGGCCTGATGATGAATGTGCACCGGGACGCGCTGCAAGCGGTGATCGCGGAACTGCCCGCGCTGCGGCGTCCGACCATCTCGAACTTGAGCGAAGAGGACTGGCTGGCGGTGAATACGATTCTGGACGAATCGACGGTGCGCGACATCATTCCGCGACTGAAAAAGGCGGGCGCGCAGGGAATTGTCGAGTACCCGCTGAACAAGATCGTAATGTGACGATGATCCGGATCTTCGGGGCGGAACAAATCGGGACGATGCTGGAGCGGCGCGGCGCGCGCCTGGAGCAGGCGGAAGCGGCGGTTGGGCCGATTCTGGAAGACGTGCAGCGGCGGGGCGACGCGGCGCTGCATGAGTATGCGCTGAGGTTCGACGGCTTCGCGGGCCAGGACTTCCGGGCGCGGGCCGAAGATCTGGCCGCGGCGGCGGCGCGGCTGCCGGCGGAATTCTGCAAGGCGGTGGAACAGGCTTCGGGAAACATCCGGGCGTTTGCGCGGTTGCAGCTTCCGCGCGAGCATATGACGGAGATCGCGCCGGGCATCGAAGCGGGCCAGATGGTGCGTCCGCTGGACAGGGTGGCGGCGTATATTCCCGCGGGCCGGTATCCGCTGACGTCCACGCTCATGATGACGACCATTCCGGCGGCGGTGGCCGGCGTGAGGGAAATTTGCGTGAGCTGTCCGCGAGCGGTGGATGAGATCGATGGAACGGCGCATCTGCTCGGGCTGACGCGCATGTTCCGGCTGGGCGGCGCGCACGCGATTGGGGCGTTCGCTTTTGGGACCGGCACCGTTCCGCGGGTGGACCGCATCGTGGGTCCGGGCAATCTTTATGTGGCGGCGGCGAAGAAGCTGCTGGCGGGACAGACGGGGATCGATTTCGTGGCGGGGCCGACGGAGATCCTGATCATTGCCGATGCGGCGGACGCGGGGCATCTCGCGGCGGACATGCTGGCCCAAGCGGAGCATGATCCGGAATCGAGCGCAATTCTCCTGACGACATCGCGCGCGCTGGCGGAGAAAGTGGCGGCGGAGATCACGCGGCAGCTGGCGACGCTGACGACGCGGGAAGTGGCGCGGGAGGCGATCGCCCGCAACAGCGCGATCGCGGTTCTCGGTTCCATCGCGGAAGCGGTGGCGCTGGCGAATCGGTTCGCTCCCGAGCACCTGAGCATTTATGACGAACGGCTTCTCCCGGAGATCACGAGCGCGGGGAGCGTGTTCGTGGGGCCGTACAGTCCGGAAGCGGCGGGCGATTACGCGGCGGGTCCGAATCACGTGCTGCCGACAGGGGGATACGCGCGGCTGCGTGGGGGCTTGTCGACGGCGGATTTCGTGAAAGTGATTTCGGTGCAGCGTCTGAGCGCAAATGGATTGCAGTCGATCGCGCCGGCGGTGGCGACGCTGGCGCGCGCGGAGGGTCTGGAAGGGCATGCCCGATCGGTGGAGATCCGGTGCGCGAAGTGACGGAGGTTCCGCAGCCGCGCCGGGCGGTGCGTGAGATGACGCCCTACGCACCGCCGACGGGCGGCCGATACGGGAAACTGCGCCTGGATTTCAACGAGAATACGACCGGATGCTCGCCCCGGGTGATCGAGTTTCTGCGTTCGCAACTGAACGCGGAGCGTTTGTCGGTGTATCCCGATTACACGGAAGCGAAGGCGCGGCTGGCGCGGCACTTTCGCGTTTCATCCGGGGAGATGCTGCTGACCAATGGGACCGACGAGGCGATCCAGGTTTTTTTGAACACGTACGTGGACGATGGCGACGAAGTGCTGCTTCTGCGGCCTTCGTATGCGATGTACCGCTTTTATGCTCAGCTGGCGGGCGCGCGCATCGTTGAAGCCGACTACGTGCCGCCCGAGCTGGCGTTTCCGTTGGAAACACTGCTGGAGCGGCTGAGCGAAAGTCCGCGGGCCGTGATCGTCTCCAATCCGAATAATCCCACCGGCGTGGGGATCGAGCTCGCTTCGATCGAACGAATTGTGAAAGCTGCGCCGGGCGCGGCGGTGCTGATCGATGAAGCCTATTTCGAATTCTCGGGGGTGACCGCGCTGGGGCTGCTTCGGGATCACGGAAATCTGTTTGTGAGCCGGACGTTTTCCAAAGTTTACGGAATGGCGGCGATGCGGATCGGGGCTCTCTTCTCGCAGGCGCGGAATGTCGAGCTGCTTCATAAGGCGCAATCGCCGTACAGCGTGAATATGCTGGCGGCGATGGCGGCTTCCGAGGCGGCTGACGACACGGGTTTTATCGAGAATACGGTGCGGGAGACTTTGGCGGCCCGCGAGATGCTGTGCGCGGGGCTGGAGCGGCTGGGGATCGCGTACGTTCCGAGCGTGGCGAATTTCGTTTTGATCTACGCGGGCGCGCGCGCTTCCCAGGTCTGCGAGACGCTTCGGGAGCGCGCCATTCTGGTGCGCGACCGCAGCTATGAAATACCCGGCGCGGTGCGCGTGACCGCGGGTACGCGCGAGCAGACGCTTCGCGCGCTCGCCGAACTGGAGCGGATCTGGTGAGCGCGCAAGACCTGCTCATTTTCGACATGGACGGGGTGCTGGTGGACGTGGGGGAGTCGTATCGGGAGACGATCCGCCGCACGGTGGAGCATTTCACGGGAGCGGCGACGCCGCACGACCGGATCCAGGAATTCAAGAACCGGGGCGGGTGGAATGACGATTGGGCGCTATCCGTTCAGCTGATCCGGGATGCGGGAGTGGACGCCAGTTACGACAGCGTGGTGACACAGTTCCAGAAGTATTTCCGCGGCGAGAATGGGCGCGGGGGGTTGATCGAGCGGGAGAAATGGATTGGGCAGGCGGGATTGTTCGACCGCCTGGCGAGCGCTTACCGGCTGGCTGTGTTCACGGGGCGTCTTCACGAAGAAGCGGAGGTGACGCTGCAGCGCTTTGCCGCGGGCGTGTTCGATCCCGTGGTGGGGACGGACGACGTGGCCGCGGGCAAGCCGGCGCCGGACGGAATCCTGAAGATCCTGTCTCTGGTGGAAGCGCGGCGCGTTTTTTCCATCGGGGACACGGTGGATGACGCGGGCAGCGCGCGGGCGGCGGGAGTTCCTTTCATCGGGATTACGAGCGAAGGGACGCCGCGGCGGGAAGAATCCGTGCGCGTGTTGATGGAATGCGGGGCGGTCGCTGTTCTGAGCAGCATCAACGAATTGGAGCGGGAGTTGAGCAGGCAATGAGCCGCCGGGCGGAGATAAATCGGCATACGACGGAAACGCAGATCCGAGCGTCGCTGGAGATCGACGGGCGGGGCGCTTACCAGGTGACGACCGGGATTCGTTTCCTCGACCATATGCTGGAGCTGTTTGCGCGGCATGGCGCGTTCGATCTGACGATCGAGGCGCGAGGCGACCTGGATGTGGATCAGCATCATACGGTGGAAGACGCCGGGATCGTAATCGGTCAGCTGTTTACGCAGGCGCTGGGCGACCGCAAGGGAATCAACCGGGCGGGTTATTTCGTTCTGCCGATGGACGAGACTTTGGCGGTGGTCGCGGTGGATTTAGGGGGACGCGCCGCGCTGGTGTATGAGGATCGGGTCACGGCGCCGCAGGTAGGCGAACTGCAGACGGAGCTGCTCCCGGATTTCTTCGGCGGCTTTGTGCAGCACGCGGCGGCGAATCTGCACGCGAAAGTGCTGTATGGGCGATCCAATCACCACAAGATCGAGGCGATATTCAAGTGCTGGGCGCGGGCCATGCGCTACGCGTGTTCCTATGACGACCGGCTGCGCGATCAGCTTCCGTCCACGAAGGGTTTGCTGTGATCGCGCTGGTGGATTACGGGGCCGGGAACCTGAGCTCCGTGGCCAACACGCTGCACGCGCTGGGCGCTTCCTTCCAACTGGTCGAAGACGCGGGAGACCTGGGTCGGGCAGATAAGATCATTCTGCCGGGCGTCGGTCATTTCGGACAGATGATGCGCTCATTGGACGCCATGGGAGTGCGCGAGGCGCTGGCCGGGCGTGTGCGGGACGGAGTTCCCTTTCTGGGCATTTGCCTGGGCATGCAGGCGCTGTTTGAAGGGAGCGACGAAGCTCCGGGGGTGAGCGGGCTGGGCATCTTCCCCGGGCGAGCGCAACGGTTTCCGGAGGCTTTGCGCGTGCCTCATATGGGCTGGAATCAGGTCCGCGCGAGAGCTGATTCGCTTTTGTTTCGAGATTTGGGCAGCGACCCGTGGTTTTACTTCGCGCATAGTTACTATGTTCCGCGCGCGCCGGTGACCGCCGGCGAATGCGATTACTCGGTCACTTACTCGGCCGCGATCGAGCGTGGTCAGACGTTCGGAGTGCAGTTTCATCCGGAGAAGTCGGCGGCTGCCGGGCAGGCGCTGGTGGATGCGTTTCTGCGGCTTTAGCCATGCTGGCCAAACGAATTATTCCGTGTCTTGACGTGACGGGCGGGCGGGTGGTGAAAGGCGTGCATTTCGTGGCGCTGCGCGACGCGGGAGATCCGGTGGAATTGGCGTCCCGCTATAACCGCGAAGGCGCGGATGAACTGGTCTTTCTGGATATTACGGCGTCGAGCGACGCGCGCGAGATCATGGCCGGGGTGGTGGCGCGCACGGCTCGCGAGGTTTTCATTCCGCTGGCGGTGGGCGGCGGCATCCGGTCGGTTGAAGACGCGCGCAAGATCCTGCGCTCCGGAGCGGATAAAGTATCGGTGAACACGGCGGCGGTGCGCGATCCGGAACTGATCGCCGTGCTGAGCCGGGAGTTTGGAGCGCAGGCCGTGGTGCTGGCGATCGACGCTCGCCGGTTGCGGCCCGGTTGCTGGAACGTGTTCACGCGAGGGGGACGGGATGACGAAGGCCTGGATGCGGTGGGTTGGGCGGCGCGGGGCGAAGAACTCGGCGCGGGCGAGATATTGCTGACCTCGATGGACACGGACGGAGTGCAGGGCGGATTTGATTGCGAACTGACGCGCGCGGTTTCGAGAGCCACGCGAATCCCCGTGATCGCTTCGGGCGGGGCGGGGAAGGCGGAGGATTTCGCGCGCGTGCTGACGGATGGTTTGGCGGACGCCGCGCTGGCCGCTTCCGTTTTTCACTTCGGGACGATCCGGATTCACGAGCTGAAAGAGTTTCTGGATAAGCAGGGCATTCCCGTCAGGACTGGCTATTGATCATCCCGTGTATCGATTTGATGGACGGCAAGGCCGTTCAACTGGTGCAAGGCCGCGAGAAAGCGCTGGAAGAGGCCTCGCCGCTGGAGGTGCTGGAACGCTTCGCCGGATTCGCGGAGGTGCAGATCATCGATCTGGACGCGGCGATGGGCCGCGGAGCGAATGACGATCTGGTGGAGGAACTGGCGTCGCGAGCGGTGACGCGCGTAGGCGGCGGGGTGCGGTCGCTGGCGCGCGCCCGCTCGCTGATGGAACAGGGAGCGCATCGCATCATCGTGGGCACGGCGGCCTTCGACGCGGACGGAATCCGGGCGGACTTTCTGGAATCCCTCGTAGGGGCGATTGGGCGGGAGCGGATTGTGATCGCGCTCGATTCCAAAAACGGCCGCATTGTGGTGCGGGGCTGGCGGCAAACGACGAAGCTGACGGCGCGGGATGTGATCCGGTCTCTGGAGCCTTACTGCTCGGGATTTCTTTGCACGTATGTGGATAAAGAAGGGATGATGCAGGGCACCGACCTGGAATGGTTTGGCGCTCTGCGGGAAGCGACCGGGCACGAGATTACGGCGGCGGGCGGCGTGACTACGCTAGCGGATATCCGCGCGCTAGGCGCGATGCGGATTCACGCGGCGGTGGGCATGGCGATTTATACGGGCCGGCTCAAGCTGGAGGAGTTGCGGGAGTTCCGGTAGGACTTTGGTGCGGGGTTGTATTCTTCCCGGCATGCTTGCCTTCGGCCTTTTGTTGGTTCGTTAGGATCAGACGGCTTCGGCCAATAGCGCACCCCAATGAAATCCCGCGCCGAAGCCGGCGAAGCACACGTGTTCGCCGGGAGGAAGCTCGGTGACGGCGAAATATTCGGAGGCGGCGATCAGCATGGAAGCCGAAGAAGTGTTGCCCCGCAGGCCGATGTTGGAGAAGAACCGCCCGGAAGGCACGGCCAGAGCTTTGGCGACGCGATCGATGAGGTTCTGATTGGCCTGATGAATTAAGAAGGCGCGGACGTCCTGTGCGTCTATCGATGAGGCGGCGAGCACCTCCGAGATGACCGCCGGAAGTTTGCGCGAGGCCTGGAGGATGACGGAATAGCCGTTCATCTCGATGCCATGCTCCAGGCCCAAGCGAAGATCGTCCGCGTAGGCGCCGTCGGAATGCAGCGTCGAATGGAGGATGCGCAGACCCGGACCGTCGCGAGTGACCAGACAGGCGCCGGCGCCGTCGCCAAACAGAATGGCGGTGTTCTTTTCGAGCGGGCGGCGAAGGCTGACGGGGGTCATGCGTTCGGCCGCAATCACCAGAATGCGGGGATAGATGGCGGCGAGACGGCCGGCGAGCGAAAGGGCGAAAATGGAGCCGGCGCTGGCCATGGGGATGTCGATCGCGGGCGTGCCGGAGAGGCCAAGAGCATGGGCGATGGCGGCGGCGGGTCCGGGGAAGCGCTGTTGGGGGACGCCGCAGGAGACCAGCAGCAGGTCGATTGCGCCGGCGGGCACACCCGCCTTGGCGAGACACGCTTCCGCGGCTCGCGCGGCGAGGATGGAGACGGATTCGCCGGCCCCGGCCATGCGGCGTTCGCTGATGCCGGAGACTTGCTGGATCCATTCCTCGGAGACATTCAGTTCGGTGGCCAGCTCCCGATTGCCCACAACAATCTCCGGCAGGTAAGCGCCGAAGGCGCCGATGCTCGCCAAGCGTTACGACCTCGACTCGATGTAATTCTCGATGCGCGCGATCGACGCGAACTTACGAGGGTTCAGATCCGTGTCGGGAATGCGGATTCCGAATTCCTTTTCGAGATCGGCGATCAGATCCGGGAGGCCGAAGGAGTCCAGGTATCCGGATTCGAAGAGGAAATCTTCGGGATCCGGAGTGGTGGTGTTGCGCGCATGTTTTTGAACGATGCCGATAATTTTCTGCTGGGTGGTCATGGAGATTCCTGAGTTCCGGACGAAACGGCGCGGGACTCGAGATCGAGATCGCCGGCCAGGGCTTGCCCAAGCGCACGGTAACCGGCGCCGGTTAGATGGATGTAATCGGGCTGGCCGAGTCCGGCGCGCACCCAGGTCACGGTAGCGCGCGAGCCGCCCATGCGGTCGCGCCAGTCCCAAAATGCGATTCCGGCCTCGCCGGCGGTTTGCCTCTCGACGTCGATCACTTCGTCCAGGTGGAGCAGGGGGCGATCGCGGCCGCAGTCCGGAGGGCCGACCAGCAACAGGGAAGAAGCGGGCACGGCTTCGCGGAAACGCGCGATGACGCGGAGCAGATCGGCGCGAAAAGACGCGGGGTCGAAAGAGCGGCTGTTGGCCTCATTGGTTCCATAGGCGAGGACGCAGAGCGCGGGGTTGCGGCTCTTGATTTGCTGTGTCCAGAGCGCATCGTCTCCGTTCAGAAGCAAGCTGGCCTGCGCGCCATTGATGCCGAGCGTTTCCCACGTGACGCCAGAAGGATTTTGCGCCACCCATCCATAGAGGCGGACCGGAGCGGCGCTTAGAGTAGTGACCGCGAAAACATGGTCGCCCGGCGGGGGCTGGTAGGAGAATATGCCGGTAGAAAGGCGATCGTCGGTTTCGATGGTCTGGAGGGGCAGCCCGTCCATATCGACGGAAAAAGCGCCGCCGCCGGGCTGGGCGAGATAGAACAGTTCCACGGCTTTGGCCGCAGTATTGATCCAAGCGGTTTGTCCGGCGGAGCGGGAGGTGATGGCGACGCCGCTCAATCCCAGCAATCCGTCGCCGGGGCGACCCACGGTGCCGGCTGTTTCCCAACCCGCGGAGCTGTTCCCGGCGAGGTCGAAACGGCGATAGCCGCGATAAGGGCGTCCAGCCATTCCGAACCCAGGTCCGCCGTTTCCGTATTTCGCCTGCATGAACTGGCGCATGGCGTCGACCCAATCGTCGGAGGCGGTGTGGGAATCCCCGAACTGCAGGATGTGAACGGGCTGTCCGGTGGCGCGGCTGTCCTGCAAAAGGGCGAAGAACGGCTGGAGCGCGGCGGGGTTGGAGAAATGACCCGCCGCGGGCGTCAGACGGGCGGAAATGCGGGCGAGAGCCGCTTCGCGCAGCGCGGGCGAGACAGGGCGAACCGCGCGGCGGACAGCGCTCTTCGAACGCTTCTTCGGCGGAGGCTTGTGGGCGGCCCCGTTTACCAGCGAAAGAATCGCGACCAAAGCCGCCATGAACTTCACCTTCCTACTTCACCATTTCTCGCTACAACAGGCGCCGGCTTGGCGAAGCGTTCGTAGCCATCGACTAACGCCTGATCCACCAGCGTGCCGACCTTAGCCGCGCCGGCGGGGAAGGGGTGAATGAAGTCAGCGCTGACCAGCCGCGGCTGCAGAGAGTACCAGCGCGCCATTGTGCCGGCGCCGCCCATGGCTTGGAATGTGTCGAAGAACGCGCAGCCCGTCTCGGCGGCGACCTGCTTCTGGATCTCTACGATACGGGGCAGGACCTCGGGAGTGACGATCTCTCCGTCGCCTTCGCGTTCGCCGCGGTCCATGGGACTCATGATCAGAATCGAGGTGTCGGGTAAAGCGGCCTGGATGCGCGCAATCACCTTTCTCAGCTCACCCGCATAGTCTTTGACGATATACGCGGGATAGACGCTTTCGTTGGTCCCGTAGTTCAGGATCAGGAGGTCGGGATGGGCGTGCTGAAGTTCCGCGGTCCATTGATCCGGCTCGAAATAGCGGAGCACGGCCTGGACCTGGCCGCCGTTGAGCCCGAGGCTGCTGTAGATAATTCCGGGACCGGGCTTCTCGAACTCATACCCGAACGCTCGTACCGCGCCGGAGGTGACCGCGAGTTCAATGTTATCGGAACCGGCCGGAATGGGGAAGCGTGCAAAGGCGGGCTTCTTCGCGGGTCCATCCGTGGTGACGACGCCGAGCACCTGATTCGCTGAACTCACACGGAACGAGCCGCCGCCGGGTTGTTCCAGATACTGGACCTCCACGCTGGTGTGGAGACGGTCGGGAAGCCGCACGGTGGAAACGGCGCCGACGGAGCCCCGGAAGCTCACGCCTCCTAACCCGTGAAATCCGTCGGGGGCTCTGGATAGCGTCGCTGATTCGATTTTCCAGCCTTGCGCGCGGAGATCCACACCGCGGTGCCCGTACCAGGCCCACGGTTTGGCGATCAGCAGAAAGCCGTGGCCGGCATCGCCGAACCGGGCCTGCATCTGAGATCGCGCGTCAGCGGTGATGGAGTCGGCGGTGACGGGTGAATCGCCGTAATGGAGGATGCGCGTGACGGCGCCCGGCAGTTTCCGGTCGGTTCGCGAAAGAGCTTGCTCGAAGCGCCGCATGGCCGGATCAAAGCCGGCGGCATAGGGTGGATTGAAATCCCGCGGCCGCGATGGGGAGATGGCGACAGGAACGGGGCGGGGCGCGGCGCGGGAAACCGCGGGCGAAGGCGCCGGCCAGGGAAACCGGGCGAGCGCGTGGAATTGCGAGCCGGGGTCGAAGCCACCCAGCTTCGCGAAGCGAGGAAGGTGCGGCACTGCCCATAGCATCGCCGCGGTCAGGACGATGGTGAGCGATGTTTTCAGCGGAAGATCCGCTGCCGGCGCGGGCGTAGATTCCGGCCGCGATACGTGGTTTTCCAGCATGGGCATTAGAACCTCGTGTAGATAAATGGCGCGACTTTGGCGGCGCCGATGTATTGAATGGCCACGACCAGAGCCGTGATCAGGCCGGCCTGCACCAGGGCGGGCGTTTGGGCGAACCGCGTCTGAAGCGTTTCGGCCCAGTTACGGGGCGTGAATTGCGCCAGGACGCCGATCATCAGCACCAACAGGAAAGATCGGGTGACGTTGTCGAAGGTGAAGTTTAGAGAGGCGATCTGTCCTATGATCGCGAAGGCAGTGGTCAGATTCGCGGCGCGGAAGAAGATCCAGGCGAAGACGACAAAGTGGAAAGTAACCAGTACGGCCGCGGCGTGACTAAGCCAGGAAGCGGACGGCTTCGGATTCCCGCGCAGCGCTTGCCAGCCCCGGTAGGCGGCCAGCCCCAACCCGTGGAGCAGGCCCCAGATGAGGAACGTCCAATTGGCGCCGTGCCAGAAGCCGCCGATGGACATGGTGATCACCAGGTTCAGATAGGCCAGCGGTTTCGATCGTTTTCCGGGAAGCGAGAAGAATAAGTAGTCTCTGAGCCAGTCTGACAGGGAGATATGCCAGCGGCGCCAGAAATCGGCGATGTTGGAGGCGGTATAAGGACGGTTGAAGTTGACGGGCAGTTTGATCCCCAGGAGCCCGGCAGCGCCGCGGACGATGTCGGTATAAGCCGAAAAATCATAGTAGAGCTGGAAGGCATAGGCGTATACAGCGACCAGGACTTCGCCGCCGGAATATAGCGTGGGCAAGTCAAAGACGCGAGTAACCAGATTGTTGGCCAGGTAATCCGCAATGAGGAATTTTTTCGCCAGCCCGCGGCAGATGAGGAAAAGAGCGCGGCCGCCTTCGTCGCCGGTCAGAACAGGGGCGCTCCGGGTCAACTGCCTGGCGAGCGAAGCGACCCGCGTGATGGGTCCGGCCAGCAGGGTGGGGAAGAAGCTGACCGAGGATAGATAGACCAGAAGATTCCCGGCCGGGCGGGCGTCGCCACGGTAGATGTCGATGGTGTAAGTCATCGCCTGGAAGGCGTAGAAGGAAAGGCTCAGGGGAAGGATCCAACCGGCGGGCGTACTTACCGGGCTTCCGGCAACGCGCCCCGCAAGCATGGCTGCGCCCCCGAGGAAGAACGGCACATAGCGGCAAGATACGATGAGCCCGCAATTGATGAGAATGCTGGCGGTTACCAGAAAGCGGCGCCGCCTGGCGCCCGCATTCCTCCCGAGAGCGTTTCCGATCAGAAAATCAATCGTGGAAGCGGCGGGAATGAGAAGGAGATAGATCCAGCCCCATTTGGCGAGGAACAGGCAGTTGGCGATAAGAAGAACGGCCAAACCGGCCGCTTGGGCGCGCTGGCAGAGCCAGTAGCTCGCGAAAACGATCGCGAGGAATCCGAAGAATTCCGGAGAGGTGGGAGTCATGCTGTATAAGTTGGGTCAAAGCGAGATTGCCTGAAGGCAGGTACTAACATAGACACTAACGCATTTCAACCGGTTCCAATAGCAATAAATATTTTTTGGGGCCTATTACCTCCAGGCGCGCCGGGGTGGGTTAGTCCAGGCGGACGAGCCACGAGGAAAACAAGCCGAACAGAAAAGAGCGCGAAGCATGGATGGTGAGGCCGCTATCGAGAATGGCCTGTTCGATGTTGCCCGGGCGGTTCAGGGGATGGTTGACGAGAACCCGAAAGGCGAGCAGCGCGGCGCCGTAGTTCAAGTAGAAAAGCGGAAGCAGCCAGCGGGATTTCGGGCGCGAATAGCCGGATACGAGGAGGATGGCTCCCGGAGTCAGGAGCTTCTGGAGTTCTCCCAGCATATGCACTCGCGAGGCCTGCGGGAAGCAGTCCAGCAGAAACTGGACAGCCAGAAAGTCATATTGACGGGGCAGGCCCAGGCTGGTGATTTCGCCCTGGAGATGTATGAGAGTCCCGCGCCAGCCGGAAGCGGCCAGACGCGATCGCGAGCGGGCGAGCATCTCAGGAGCGATGTCATTGATGGTCAGGCGATCCGGATTTTCCGCGCGTGCAAAAGCCACGGGAAAGGAACCAGGGCCGCAGCCCACGATGATGGGGTTTTTTGGCGCGAAAGGAAGATTTCCGAGGAAAGCGTTGCGGGTATTTTCGAGGGAACCGCCGAGCAGCAATTCCAGCTTGTCGTAAATTCCCGCCGCGCGACCGTAATTGGCGCGGGTGAACTCCTGAGAATTCACTTAGGGCGTTCCGGCGCCGGGAGCTTTTCGAGTGCTTTCCGTGACGCGGTAGCGCATTCCGCCGCCTTCCGGCTCAGCCTTCCACTCCACATTGCCGGCGTGTCCACCGCGGGGAAGGTTTGTGGCCCCCGCGAGAAGCAGGCTGTCGCCGTCCAACTCCATTTTGACCGGCCTGGCGAGCGCGACGCCTTCGGGAGGCAAGAGGCTTTTGCCGCTCTCTTTCCAATAAAACTCGATCCATCTGCCGCCATCGGGCTGGGAAAACACCGCGCGGATCCGGCTGTTCTCCAGAACGGTCTGCGCGCCTGCCGTTCCGGTGAGCTCCGCCGCATAGCGAACCGCGCCGCCGCGGGGAATCACCACGAAGGAGACCGGCTGGTCAAAATCGGTGACTCCCCGGACCTGGAGCATGGCATGGTGCAGACCGGGGGCCGCGCCATTGATGAATGCCCGCACGGAGATTTCGCGCTCCATCGAAGCGCCGATGCTGATTTCCTGCGAGGATGGGCTGAACTCCAGACCGCCGCCGGAGAGCGTGACTTTAAACGTTCGAATTTCCGCGGCGTTGTTGCGAAGCAGGATCGTGAAGGCGCGGCCATTCGGGTTCTCCACGGGAAGCAGCGGCGGATCGCTGGCCAGCTCGGACGCGCTGCCGAAGTGCAGGGCGGAGTTTTCGGCGATGTGGACGGAGACGGGGCGAAGCAGTTGGACGCGGACGTGGCTCATACCGACCCCGTTCGCCTCCAGTCTGAGTTCGGCATGATCGCCGTGCAATCGATTCGGCGGAACCGCGATGGAGTACAGGATCTGGGTAGGCGATTTCGATTCAGCGGACGCTTTCCAGCCGTCCGGCAGCAGGAGCCGGGATTTCCGGGCGAACGCATCGGAGGAGTAATCGGTTAGAACGCGGTTGGTTTGGCCGATGATCAGGATGTGGGTGTCCACGAAGGAAGCGACGTCGTCCGGGGCGGTGATGGTGATGGCGATCCGGACGCGGCGGCCGGCGCCTTTGCCGGCGGGGATGGGAAGGCGCGCGCGCTTGTTCTCCGCATCCCAATCGAACGCGATGGGGTGGCCGGCGGCGAGCATGGGGCCGTTCGGCTCGCGCTCCAGCCGCAACACGGCGACGCCCGCGACGGGGGCGTAGAACTCGAACGAGAGAATGCCGTTCTCGTATTCCATGGCCGTGAGTTCCGCGGTCGCATAGAGCAGCCGCTCGCTATTGCTCATGCCGAAGCAGGAACGGCAAAACCGGGGATCGGCGAACGCGACATCAACGGGCAGCAGGAGCGCGTCCTGGCCGGGCACGGTGACGTTGGGGATCTGAAGCGTGCGCTTTGGGGAAGCGAACGCGACTCGGAGATCGCCGTGCCAGCTCTGTCTGGACTTGTTGATGAGGCTGACAGCGGAGGCTTCGGGAATGGCTTTTTGCTGGAAATGGAGGCTGTCGGGAAGTTTGTTGGGAGGGCTCGGCGCGTCCGGGGAGGCCAGCACCGGACCCCAATAATTCATCACCGCGGCTTCGCGCCGGAGGGTCTGCAAGGCGGGATCTTCCTCTCCGGAAAAATCCACGCCGCCGCGGTGAAACTCCGGAGCGGTTTCGGACTCGACGTCGCTCCAGATCACCGTACGATGGGCCAGAAGCTGCTCGCGGCCTCGCAAGAGAGCGCCGTTCTGGAGAACGGAGATTTTCGCGGCGGCCGAGGCGGGCGCGATGGTGAGACCCGCCTCGCCGGCAAGCGATCGAAATTCCGGGCCCGCGTTGGCGACGGCGACCGCGTCAAAGCCCATGTTCTTCAGCCAGATCAGCTCACGGGCCCAGAGCCGCCGCGGGATGCGGTCCGGCGGGAAATCTACGGATAAAAGCGGCGGAGGAGGCGGCGCAACGGCGTTCAGACTCAAGGAAATGAATAGGGCAGGGAAGAAGCGAAAGCTCAATGCCTTCCCCAGTTACCGAGCCGGTAATCCTCAACCAGCGGCATCTTGACCACCTTGCACATTTCGAACAGCCGCGAGCGCGCGCGGGGGCCGAGCCGGTCCGTCAGGTTCAGCCGGTAATCGATCTTCCCGGTGGCCTCATCACGCCTGGCCGGACTCGCGTCGGCATCGCCCAGATTGGTGGTGGCGATCAGCGGCTTCCGGTGGTTGCAGCGGTGCGTCAGGATCGAAGTGACCGTATCCTCCACGAAGTCGGTCACGCGATGGGCTCCGAGATCGTCGAGAAGCAGGATTTCCGCGTCCAAGGCGACGCGGTAGGCTTCGCGATCGCTGACGCCGGCCGCGGAGTCGAAGCTGGCGCGAATGCGGTCCAGCAGGTTCTGGTAATCGAAGAAAAGGCCTTCAAAGCCGCGCTTCAACAACTCGCGGAAGGCGGCTACGGCGAGATGGGTCTTGCCCGATCCGGGGTCGCCCATCAGGAGCAGTCCGGGCCGCTGATCGTTCGGGAATTCTCGCACGAAAGCTTTCACCGCCGTCATTACGGACGCGAGTTCCCGGTGCGCGCGTTTCGTGGAAAAGTTCTCAATGGAGGCGGCGCGGTAAAGCGGCGGAATCCGGGCCATCTCCTCATTCCGTTCCGCGCGGCCTTCCGCCTGACAGTGGCAACGTTCGGCGCCGGAAAGCTCGTCCTGCCGCACGATTTTCCACCCTGTGCCGTTGCAGTCCGAACAAACAGCGGTTGCCATTCCCTTATTCTATGGTGACCAGCACGGCGCCGGAATTGACCGTGTCATTCTCCTTCACGGCGACGGAGGTGACGCGCCCGTCACGAGGGCTCTTCAATTCGTTCTGCATTTTCATCGCTTCCACGACGATGACGCCTTGTCCGGCGCGAACTTCCTCGCCGGGCGCGACCAGGATCCGCACCACTTTGCCGGGCATGGGGGCCTTAATCTGCGCGCTGCCCGCGAGAGCGCCGCGAAGGGCTTGCGGATTCCACGCGCGCGGGTCTTCCAGGCGAATGTCGAGCTGGCGTCCGTTGACGCGAACTTCGCCTGGGGTGACGCGCACCTCGAAGGAACGGGCGCCATCCAGAACGGACCAGACGCCTGGCTGGATTTCAAGAAAGTCCTTCACCGGAGAAGTTCCGCGCGCCCGGCGGCGCGCCATTGCGAAACGGCCGCGGCGGGTTTGCAATCCTGGACACGGCGACCGCGCGCCAGCACCTCCGTCGCAATTTCGATTTCTTGGGCGGGAGGCTCAGTCTTGGCGCGCCGCTGGAAGTAGCGATCGAGGAACGCGGTGTCGAGCCGGCCGGCGAGGAACTCCGCATCCCGCACAAGTTCGCGGAAGAATTCGATGTTCGTGCGGATGCCGAGCACGTGGAATTCGTTCAATGCCCGGCTGAGCCGCGCGGCGGCGTGGCCGCGGGTGGCCGCCCAGACGGCGAGTTTCGCGAGCATGGGATCGTAATCCAGCGGAACCGTCCATCCGGCGTAGACACCGCCGTCCACGCGCACTCCCGGTCCGGCGGGCTCGGCATATTGAACGATGCGGCCGGGGGAAGGAAAGAATTGATTTTCAGGATCTTCCGCATAGACGCGGCATTCGATCGCCGAGCCCTGCCAGCGAATTTCCTCCTGGCTAAACGGCAGCGGCCGGCCGGCCGCGATCTCGATCTGAAGGCGCACCAGATCAAGCCCGGTCGCCAGTTCCGTCACCGGGTGCTCGACTTGCAAGCGGGTGTTCATTTCGAGGAAGTAGAATTTGCCGTCGGCATCCACCAGAAACTCCACCGTGCCCGCGTTGTAATAGCCAGCCGCGCGCGCGGCGGTGACGGCCGCGGCGCCCATCCGATCACGCAGCCCGGGATCCACCGCCATCAATGGGGAAGGGCATTCCTCGATAATTTTCTGATGACGGCGCTGGATGGAACATTCGCGCTCACCCAGGTGGACGAGATTTCCGTGTTCGTCGCCGAGGACCTGGATTTCGATGTGGCGAGGACGTTCGATTAGTTTCTCGACATACACGGCCGGATTTCCGAACGCGGCGGCAGCTTCGCTCGAGGCGGTCGCGAAGGAAGCGTGGAAATCGCCGGCGCGATCCACCCGCCGCATGCCTTTGCCGCCGCCGCCGGCCACGGCTTTCAACATGACGGGGTAGCCGATGTCGGCAGCAAAAGCGAAGGCTTCCGCCGGATCGTCGAGCCCTTCGGCCGTTCCGGGGATAACCGGAACAGCGGTGGCGACGGCGGTCTTGCGCGCTTCCGTTTTCGAGCCCATACGGCGAATGGCGCGCGAGGAAGGCCCGATGAATTGAATGGCCGCCGCTTCGCACGCCGCCGCGAAATCCGCATTTTCGCTGAGAAATCCGTAACCGGGGTGAATGGCGTCACAACCGGCGGCGCGAGCGGCTTCCAGGATGCGGTCGATCCGGAGATAGCTGTCGCGCGCCGGAGCGGGCCCGATGGCGACCGCCTCATCGGCCTGGCGGACGTGCAGCGAGGCACGGTCGATGTCCGAGAAAACGGCGACGCTCGGAATCTCCATCTCCCGAAGAGTGCGCATGACGCGAATGGCGATCTCGCCACGATTGGCCACCAGAACTTTTCGGAACATCACCACTCCACCGGCGTACCCGGCGTGAGGCGAAGGATCTCCGCTTCGTCGGACACCAGCTTCTGGAGTTCGTCCGGCGTTCCCGTCAGGGCGGGGAAGGTTCCGAAATGCATGGGGATGATTTTCCTGACGCCGAGCAGCTTGCAAGCTCGCGCCGCCTCGCGGGGTCCCATCGTGAAGAGATTGCCGATGGGAAGAAAGGCCAGCGAAGGCGCATAAAGCTCCCGGATCAGTTCCATGTCGGTAAACACGTTCGTGTCCCCGGCAAAGTAAACGGCCCGGCCGTCGGCGAAGCGCAGGACGAAGCCAGCCGCTTCGCCGCCGTAGATAATTTTGCCGTCGTCCAGAATGCCGCAGCTATGGACGGCATGGGTCATGGTGACCTGAATCTCGTCGGCGCCCTCAAAGAATTTTTGCGTGCCCCCTTTGTTCATGGGGCGCGTATTTTCGACGCCTTTCGATTCCAGCCAGTGGCAGAGCTCGAAAATGGCCGCCACTTGGGGCTTGAACCGCAGGGCGAGCGGCGCGGCGTCGTGGATGTGATCGAAATGCCCGTGCGACACGATCATCAGATCGATGGCGCGAAACTCATGCGCGGCGGGGAACTTCGGATTGCCCGAAGTCCACGGATCAGCCACCAGCGTCTTCCCGGAACCCCATACCATCTCAAACGTGCCATGGCCCAGCCATGTGATCTGCATGAGCCGATTATGGCAACGTTCACCGGCCGGCTGGCGATGCGACGACCTGAGTGGCCGGGGCCGCGGCGGCGACGTCCATGCCTTCGCCGAACTTCGCCAGGTTGGGGATGCTGACCGGAAGATGGCCGCGAATAGGTATTTCCCCGTATAGCGCTTCCACGGCCGCGATTTCGGAGGGCGGCACCGTGCTGAAGGTAGTCATGTATCCGGAAACATTCGGGAAGCTTCGCAGCAGATACGGGTTGCCGAGCGAGATCAGCATCACGGGCTTTCCGGATCCTATGAGCCGCGCGAGCAGGGCGGGGTAGCTGCCGCCGAGGGATACGTTTCCGCGATATCCCGCCACGGATACGAACGCGGCCACATACCAGGCCTGGCAGTCGCCTGCCTGGTCCACCGCGCGGTTCACGTCGGCCTCGGACATGCCGGAATCCAGCATCAAGGCGGGCCGCCCCGGCGCGCGCCGGTTGATCTCCGGCTGCATGGCCTGGCCCTGCTGGCTGGATGCGCCTTCGCGCAAGATCGCAAAACACGCGGGAACGGCCGGCTGCACAGGCAGAAGATGGTAGTCATTCTTCACCAGCGTGACCGCCTTCCGGGCGACATCCAAGGCATGCGCGTTCGAATCGGGTTGATTCACCAGGCGCGGGATGGCTTTGGTATCCACGAAGCGGCCGGCCGGCAGCCCGACGCGCGCCTTGGCCTTCAGCACTCGGATTAGGCTTTGATCGAGATGCTGCTTTGAAATGCGCCCCTGTTTCACGGCCGCAACCACGGCGTCAATGGCGGCGACGGGATCAGAAGGCATCAGCAAAACATCGGCGCCGGCTTCCACGGCGCGCACCGCCGCATCGCCGGGCGCGTAGCCTTTGGCGATGCCCCCCATTTCCATCGCGTCGGTCACGATGATGCCTTTAAACCCCAGGTCCCCGCGAAGAAGCTTGGTGAGGATCTCGGACGACAGCGTCGCGGGCAGATCGCCTGTTCCCAGCGCCGGCACGGCGAGATGGGCGGTCATGACGGAATCCACGCCTTGGGCGATGGCCGCGCGGAAAGGCACCAGCTCGACTTCGTCCAGGTGCTTGCGATCGGCCGGGATCGTGGCGAGATTCAGATGCGTGTCCACGGCGGTATCGCCATGTCCGGGGAAGTGCTTGGCCGTGGTGAGGACGCGGGTTTTCGGATTGGACGCCGCGCCCTGCAGAAACGCGTCCACATAAGCCGAGACCTGTTTGGGATCTTCACTATAGGAACGTATGTTGATGATGGGGTTGTCCGGATTGCTGTTGACGTCGGCGTCCGGGAAGAATACCCAGTTGACGCCGATGGCGCGGGCCTCGCGGGCGGTCACCATGCCTTCATAACGGGCGGCGGCGGGGTCGCCGGCCGCGGCGAACGCCATGGCATGCGGGAATACGGTCGTGTTGTTGAAGCGCATGGATGCGCCGCGCTCCAGATCGCCGCCCACGACCAGCGGCACCTTCGCCAGGCGTTGCAGATCATTGATGACTTTGGCCGCTTCCACCGGATCGGCGCGCTGCACCAAGTGTCCCTGCGAAACGTTGACCAGGATCAGGCCGCCGACATGCTGCGTGCGGACGAGCGCCGCGAGATCCAGCCACGTCTTGGAGCGCTTCTTGAGCGTTTGTCCCGTGAAAGGCACGACGACCAACTGCGCGACCTCGTCGCGGAGCGTCCATTTCCGCCACGCCGCGGGCACTCCGGGGTCGTTGATCGTATAGACCGGATTGGCCGCCGCCGGCTTTGCTGGCCGCGCGCGCCGCGCAAATCCGGGAGCGGAAACAGAAAGGCTCGCCAGGATGAGGATGCCAGCGAGCCGGAACGACCACTGCGGGATCTGTTGGGGCACTTAACCCGATCTTGCCACAGAGGATGCGGCGGGCTTGCGGCGCGTCCGGCGCGCTAGCAACAGGCGGACGGTCCGCAATAGCTGATCCTGTTCGTGATTGCTCTTGCACAAGACAGCGTCCGCGCCGCTGGACTCTTCCGTAATTCCCAGGCATCCGGCCCAGCCGGAAAGGAGAATGACCAGCGCCGCCCGGCCGCTCTTGCGAATGTGCGCAATCAGGTCGAGACCGCTCATCTTTTCCATTTTCAGGTCGGTGACGACGACATCGAAGGGCGCGCCAAGAAACATGTTCAGCCCCTGCTCACCGCTCAACGCGCACTCCACCTGATAGCCGTGTTCCTGAAGGACGCTCTTACGCGCGGAGTTGCCATGGTGGTTATCGTCCACCAAAAGAATGCGCGCGTGCGAGCGGGATCGGGCGGAGGTCATCGTGGACCGAGCGAGAGTAACAAAGCCGTGACAACGTGTCAACGGGATGCTATCGCTCTCAAATCCGGGAAGATGCAGTTCTTGACTTTGTAACCAAACTTTGCACGGACCACTATTCGACCGTGTGCGGCGCGTTGTATCCGGCCTTGCAGATGATCTGATACTTGATCGGCTTGCCTTTGTCGTCGGTGACTTTGAGCGGGTCTCCGCTCGAGCTCACTAATTCGACTTTGATCTTGCGGAATTTGCCGTCGCGCGCCACGTTGGTGGGCGCATATCCCAGGGAATACTGGTTGCGCAGGGATTGCTGAATGGATTGGAAAATGCTTCCGAATTCCCCGTAAAACCTGGGGAAGAAGCTCATCCCGCCGGTTTCCTTGGCGAACGTCTTCATTTGATTGTCGGCCTGAAGAAAAGTCATTTCCTGAAGAGGGCCCATGCTGCCTTCGGACATAATGCGCATCGCCTGCATGAGCCCGATCGCGTAAATGGGCACCGCGTCTTCCTGAATGGTCTTCCGGGCTTTGTCGAAGGTGAGCTTGCTGAACGTATCGACGCCCGAGGAAAGCAGGACAATGGCCTTGCGGCCTTCGATATCCTTCATCCTCTCCTGGGTGTCCACGAGCGCGTCGAACAGGTTCGACTCAGAAAATCCGGGTATGCGGAGACGGCTCAGCGCCTCCTGTGTTTTCATGCGGTTCTGGCTGAAGTCGCTGAGGATTTCCGGCCGCATATCGTAAGCAATGACCGCGACGTAATCATCCGGTTTGAGAGTCTGGACAAAACCGTACGCAGCGGTGAGGGTTTGGTACCACGCCTGGCCGCCGTACCACTGATATTTGTTGCTGAATTCGATCAGCAGGCAAACGGTCATGGGAGCTTCCCCCATTCCGAAGCTCTTGATCTGCTGGGGAACATTGTCTTCGGAGACGCGGAAGTTGCCGCGCGGGATATTGGGAATGAAATGCCCGCGGTTATCGATCACCGAAACATCCAGAGTCACCAGGTTGGATTCCACCTTGAAACTGGCGGACTCCTCGGCGGCCGGAGGCTTATTCTTCGGGCTTAGCTTCGACGGGATGGGAGCGTTGTCGTCGCTGCTGGGCTGGGAATTTGAGTCGGGCGTGGTGGAATCGGGGGTCGTTGAATCAGAGGCAGGCTTGCGCGGTCTTGAGACCGTGGGGCCGCCCTCGTGCATCGGGCCGTCCTGCGCCTCCACGACGAGCGTGGTCAGCAATCCGGCAGCCAGCGCGGCGATAAGAAAAGCGGGATTACTACGCATGGGTTATGATTGATCCTCGCGCGAAAAAGATCTTCCGGTTAGATGATATCTCCTGAGACGGAGAAGCGCCGAGTTTGGGTTACAGCGGAGTGTGAAGGAGCAGCCTTCCGAACCGCGCGCTAGTGGACCCAGGGCTCGCGCTTGGAGTCCTGCTTGCGCATATAGACCTCAAATTTGCGCTTGGCGCGCTCCAGCTTCCACTTGTCGTAGCGGCGCCGAAGAGAGACCGTATCCATTCCCGCTACGCCGGCGCGCAGGTAAATATAGCCGATCAGCAGGCCGCCCAAATGCGCGACGTTGCTGACTCCGCTGTTGCCTCCGCTGACGCTGAAAAAGAACGCCAGCGCGCCCATGATCATCACCAGGTATTTGGCTTTGATCGGGAAGACGATGAAGAAAACGGTGGTGTCCGGAAACATGAGGCCGAACGCCAGCAGCAGGCCGTAAATGGCGCCGCTGGCGCCGATGGTGGAAACGGCGCCCTGCCCGAACAGAAGCGCGATGATGACGACGCAGACTCCGGCGCCGATCCCGCAAATAAAGTAATACTTGAGAAAGCGGCGGGTTCCCCACGCCTGTTCGATCTGCGCCCCGAACATCCATAGCGCCAGCATGTTGAACAGGATGTGCAACGGATCCCGCAGGCTGTGCAGGAACATGTAGGAAACGAGCTGCCAAATGTACCCGTTATGGACAACCAGCGTAGGGGTCAGCGCCAGCGGGAAAAACAGCGGACCGAGTCCCACGAGCGAGAAGATCCAGTTCAGGAGCCACAGCCCCACATTGGCGATCAGCAGCCATCTCACTCCCAGAGGAAGAGAAGAGCCAAATCCGGAACCGTATCTGGACCGCGTGTTATAACGCATGGCGGCGAAAACCTATCGCCAGAATATCATCGTGTTTAATTGTCGCCCAGAGTTTCGATGGGCAAGGGCGAGCTATCCGCCATGGCCAAAGCCGCGCCCGGCACGGCAATGTCTGGGGTAACGGAATCCGGGCGGGCTTGCTTGGCCCGTCCATAACGCGCTAGCCGAAACGCGATCACGCCGAAGGCGATCGTCATGGCCATCCATACCTGCCAGTGCGACAGAATCCCGTCGGAAATCACGAAGGTGTCTGTCCACCCCAGGTCGGACGTCAGCCTCCAGAGCGCGAACATCAAGCAAGAGACCGCGACCATGGTCATCAGACCACCGAGGACGGAAACAAAAGGCGCAACTCTGACGAAGCCTTCACCGCCGTTTGCGCCTGACGGGAAGCGAAACCTTACAACCATGGAAACAGTTCTTCGGATGCCCCTGTGATCTCCAATCTACCAGCAATTGCGATAAAGTAGGACTCGGAAAATTCACCAATTCAAAACTGATGCGAAAAATTCGAACTGCTGTCTTTGGCACCGGCTTTATGGGCAAGGTGCACACGGAAGGAATACGGCGTCTGGGGAACGTCGAGATCGCGGGCATCGCCGGTTCGACCGACGCGAAGGCCCGCGAGTTTGCCGCCCAAATCGGGGTGGAACGCTCGACCGGCGACTATCGGACGCTGCTGGCGGATCCGACCATTGAAGCCGTGCACGTCTGCACCCCGAACGTGATGCACTTCCCCATGGCGAAGGCCGCGCTGGAAGCCGGCAAGCAGGTTCTTTGCGAGAAGCCGCTGGCCACTTCGGTCGCGGAGGCCGCCGAACTGGTGGCTTTAGCGAAAGAGAAGAACGCGGCGAACTGCACCTTTCACAATCTGCGCTATTACCCCCTGGTTCAGCACATTCGGCGTTTGCGCGAAGCCGGGGAACTGGGCGACATCTATGCCGTTCAGGGCACGTACTCGCAGGACTGGCTTCTTTACGACACCGATTGGAACTGGCGGATCGACCCTTCGGCAAACGGGAAGTCCCGCGCCTTCGCCGATATCGGAACGCACTGGTGCGACATGATCGAGCATCTGACCGGCCTAAGGATCACCGAGCTCTGCGCCGATCTCCAGACCTTCCACAAGACGCGTAAGAAACCCAAAGGATCGGTGGAGACATTCACGGGCAAGACCTTGCAGCCCAGTGATTACACGGAAGTGCCGATTGATACGGAAGACTTCGCCGCCGTCTTGATCCGGATGGGCGAACGCACACGGGGCGCATTCACGGTCAGCCAGATCTCGGCAGGCCGCAAGAATCGGCTTTGCGTCGAGATTTACGGCACGAAGGGCTCCGTCGCATGGGATCAGGAGAAGCCCGACGAACTCTGGCTGGGCCAGCGTAACGAGCCCAATCGGATCCTCATCAAAGATCCGTCGTTGCTGGCCGACGGCGCGAAATCCTACGCCGATTTGCCCGGGGGCCATAGCGAGGGGTACGACGATACCTTCAAACAGGTGTTCCGGCGTTTTTACGCCACGGTCGCCGACCGCAGCGCGCCGGTGGAATATCCGCAGTTTGTGGACGGATTGCGCCAGCTTCAGATTCTGGACACGGTTCTGGAGAGCTCAGCGAAGCACGCCTGGGTTTCGATTCCCTGATCGGCGGAAGCGGATGAAATGGCGCGGCGCCTGAAACTTAAAGCGTTTCGGCGCCTTCGCCCAGCGTGAGCGTCACCGTCTGCTGCTTGCCGCTCCGGATGATGGTTAGCTGGAGCTTGTCGCCGGCCCGTTTGCGCAACATGGCGTGCTCCAAAGCGTCACTCGACTCGACCGGCTCGCCATCAATCGCGGTGATGAGGTCTCCTCCGACGCCCAACTGGTAATTCCCTACCACCACAGACTGCCGCGGCCCGCGAATGCCGCCCTCTTCCGCCGCGGTGCCCGGCTCCACGGCTTGAACCAGAAGGCCGCCCGACGGAAGCTCCAATTCGCGCGCTAGATCGCCCCGGATGAAGACCACGGTCAACCCGTGTACGGGCCGCGCAATGCGCCCGTGCGTGTGATACTCGTCGAGCATGGCTTTCGCCTTGTTTATTGGCATCGCGAACCCAATCCCGATATTTCCGCCCTCGGCGCTCCCGCCGCGGCCCAGGATCGCGGTGTTGATTCCGATCACGTCTCCATGCGAATCGAGCAACGGGCCGCCGCTGTTGCCGGGATTGATCGCGGCGTCAGTCTGAATCAGATCTTCCAGGCGCCCGCTGCCATCCTCGGAATCCGAACCGCCCAGGGACCGGCCCAGGGAACTCACGATTCCGGTGGTGAGCGTTCCCTCCAGCCCGAACGGGTTACCGATGGCCAGCACCTTCTGCCCCACCTGCAGACTGTCCGAACCGCCCAGATGCAGGAAGGGAAGCTGGCCCGGGGCTTTGATCTGGATGAGCGCGAGATCGCTGCGCGGATCCGTCCCCAGCACCCGCGCGCGGTACTGCTTGTGATTCGCCAGGGTGACGGTGACTTCGTGGCTGCCCCGAACCACATGATTGTTCGTCAGGATCTGGCCCTCCTGATTGATCAGGAATCCGGACCCGATGCCCTGCGCCGGATACAGCTGCATGAACCAATTGCGCTGATAGACGATGCTGGTGATGTTTACCGTCGCCGCGCGCGCCGCCTTATAGATGTCGATATTGTTCTGCTCGTCCGAGGAATAGCCGGAACCGTGGGCGGTGCTCGGCGAGGACCAGAGACGGCCCGTCTCGGCGATAGGCCGCAACAAAGGGCCGACGCGCAGATCTGTCCACGAAGTGATATATAAGAAGCCGCCGGATAGAAGCGCGGCTAAAGCCAGAGTTCTTCCCCTCATACCGTCCCTCTATTTTGACAAGTCCGCGACGCCGATCTGAGCGGCCCGCTGCAGCAACGAGAAATACAACTCCCGGGTTTGACGCAGCGTTTCCTCCTGGGTACCGGAACTATCGATCACAAAATCGGCGAAGCGGCGTTTTTCCGCGAGAGGCATCTGGCGCTGCATGCGGCGGAGGACGTCCTCGCGAGTCGCTTTCGGATCCCGCGCCAGCGCGCGCTCGACCTGCCGCGCTTCGCCGCAAGCCACCAGCACCATGGCGTCAAAGCGCTCGCGCAGGCCGGCTTCAATCAGGATGGCCGCTTCCACAACGGCGATGGCTGAAGGCTCCGACCGCGCGATCTCCGCGATCAGAGCGTCCTCGCGTCGCCGCACGGCGGGATGCACGATGCCGTTCAGCGTGGCCAGCTTCTCGGGATCGCTAAAGGCGATGGCGGCAAGGCGCGCGCGCACGATCGCGCCATCGCTATCCAGGATTTCGGTTCCGAAGCTCGCGACCACTGGTTCAAACGCTTCGCCGCCCCGCGCCAGAACGGCATGGCCCAGCGCGTCGGCATGAATCACATAGCAACCCAGAACCTCCAGTTCCCGCGCGACAAAGGACTTGCCGCACGCCAAGCCGCCCGTTAGCCCGACCTTCAACATAGACCGCGGCCACGCTCGCAAGCTTCGATGGTGTTGACCATGAGCATCGCGATGGTGAGCGGACCCACGCCGCCGGGCACGGGCGTATAAGCCCCGGCGATCTCGGCCATCGCCAGGGGATCCACATCCCCCACCAACGTACTGCCTTTGGCGTCGAACTGCGCGAGACGCGCGGGTTCATGAGCAAACAGACGGTTCACGTCCCGCCGATCGGTAAGCCGGTTCATTCCCACATCGATCACCGTGGCGCCGGGCTTGATATATTCGCGCGTGATCATGGCCGGGCGGCCGATCGCCGCGACCAGAATATCGGCTTCGCGGCACACTTCCGGCAAATGAATTGTGCGGGAATGCGCGATGGTGACGGTCGCATTTTCGGCCAGCATCAGCATCGCCATCGGCTTGCCCACGATATCGCTGCGACCCACGATAACCACGCGCCGGCCTTCGATGGGGATGTGGTTGCGTTTTAGAAGCTGGATAATTCCCGCCGGCGTACAAGGGCGCGGCCCGGGGCGGCCGGTGGAAAGCGCACCGACATTGCAAGGGTGAAACCCGTCCACATCCTTGGCCGGCGAAACGGCCATCAGAACCCGCGCCGCGTCTACTTGGGGCGGCAGAGGAAGCTGCACCAGAATTCCATCGATCTCGGGCCGGGCGTTTAGCGAGCCGACGAGATCGAGCAACTCGTCCGTGGCGACGGAAGAATCGGGGCTCAACGTTTCACTGAAGATTCCCAACTCCCGCGCGGTCCGCGTCTTGGCCGCCACGTATACCTGCGATGCCGGATTGTCGCCGGCAAGAACCACGGAAAGTCCGGGCGGACGCCCGATGGCCCCGACGATCCGCGCAATCCGCGGGCGGCACTCACTCTTGATCTGTTCGCGGATACGCGCGCCGTCCAGAATCATCGCCATTGGTTTAAGGTTACCCGCGTTACCCGAGCAGACGAGCGCGAATCAATTTTCACGAACCCTTTGCGGCGCTCCCGCGTATAAGCGATAGGTCTCCTGATTCATATGTCCAATCGTAAACGCCGACGCTTTCTCTGGTTCCTGCTGCTCCCGGTAGTGGGGCTGGGCGCGTTCTTCTCCATCAAAGCTCTGGGCCACACGCCGGAAAAGATTGATCCCGAGAAGATCGCCAAAGTGCAACGGGTGGATCTGGCGCGCTCCGTCGTCGCCACCGGCAAGATCGAGCCCGTGCGCCAGATCGAGATCAAATCCAAAGCGAGCGGCATCATCCAGAGCCTCCCGTTCAACTTCGGGGACATGGTCCACCAAGGTCAGGTTATTTGCGAACTGGACAAGAACGATCTGCTGCCGCGCCTCAACGAATCCAAGGCCGCGCTGGCGGTGATGGAAGCGCAGCTGCAGACCGCCCGCGCCGACCTGGAGCGCTACAAGGTTGACGCCGAAGGGCCGGATGTTCCGTTTCTCAAGAAGGACCTGGACCGCGCGCAGACGCTTCTGAACGAGCACCTGATCGCGCAGAACGCCCGGGATGAAGCCGACAAGAACTATCAGATGGCGCTGCAGAAGATGAATTCGGCCAAAGTGAATCTGGGAAGCGCGCGCGCCGCTATCGCCAAGGCTCAGGCGCAATATGATCAGCAAGCCGCCGTGGTGGCGCGTTCGGAAGAGGATCTCCGCAACGCCACGATCGTTTCTCCGCTGGATGGAGTGGTTTTGTCGCGGGACAGCGAAGTCGGGAGCGCGGTCAGCTCCATCCTGGTGGTCGGCTCCAGCGCGACCCTGATCATGACGCTCGGCGACCTCAACGAGGTTTATGTGAAAGGCAAGGTCGACGAGAGCGATATCGGCAAGGTCTATCTTGGCCAGCCGGCTCGCATCACCGTGGAAAGCTTCAAAGACCAGAAATTTGACGGAAGAGTCACCAAAATTTCTCCCATGGGCGCCGAGAAAGATAACGTCACTACGTTCGAAGTGCGTGTATCCATCTCCAACGAATCTCACAAGCTGCGCGCGCTCATGACGGCCAATGCGGAGATCATTCTCGAGGAACATAAGAAGGTTCTGACCATTCCCGAGGGCGCGGTGCTTTACGCCAAAGACAAATCGACCGAAGTAGAGGTTCCGGACGCGACGAATGAGAAGGGGAAGCGGCGCGTTCACATCGCCACCGGAATCAGCAACGGGGCGCGCACGGAAGTTCTGAAAGGCCTGAACGACGGCCAGCAAGTCATCCTGCAATAAATGACTTATCTCAAGGAGCTTTTCCGGCAGGTTTTCGGCAGCTTACTGCGCAATAAGCTGCGCAGCTTCCTGACCATGGCCGGCATCGCATGGGGCATTGCGTCCATCGTCATCATCGTGGCGATGGGCGACGGCTTCAAGGCCGGTCAGCGCAATAACATGAAAGGCCTGGGCGAAAACATCGTGATTCTGTTCGGCGGCCGGACGGAGAAGCAGGCAGGCGGCCAGCGCGCGGGAAAACGCGTCCGGCTTACTTACAGCGACGTCGAAGCGATCCGTTCGGAATGCTGGCAGGTTGAATACGTCGTGGGAGAAATCGAAAGCACCAACCGGGGAACCAGTTCGTTCAATAGCGGCGCTTTCGACACCGACGGCGTGGAGCCGGACTTTAACAAGCTGCGCGCGGTTCCCCTGGCGGAAGGACGCTGGCTCTCTCAGGCGGACAACACCGAAGCGCGGCGCGTGGCCATCATCGGTCAGAAAGTGAAGAAGCAGCTTTTCGCGGCCCGCACGGGAGTGATCGGCAGGTCGATCGCGATTAACTCCCTGCCGTTCGAGATTATCGGAATCCTATCCGACAAACACCAGGATTCCAGCTACGGAAGTCTGGACGAGAGCAAAATCTTCATCCCGTACCAGACCGCCGTCCGCGACATTCCGCCGAAGGAGGCATCTTACTTTGCCGGACTTCTTGACGACATCATTTACAAGCCGAGGTCGCTGGAGCAGTTCGAGCCGGCCCGTAAGCAGGTCACGCAGCTACTGGCGCGCAACCACGCCTTCGATTCCACCGACACCGGCGCGCTCAGCGTCTGGGATACGGTCGAAAACGCCAAAGAGATCGATTCCATTTTCCAGTCAATGACGGTGTTCCTCGCCATCATCGGACTGGTTACGCTCAGCCTCGGCGGGGTCGGAGTCATGAACATCATGCTGGTCACGGTGAGCGAGCGGACCCGGGAGATCGGTCTTCGCAAGGCTCTGGGGGCCACCCGCAATCGCATCCTCGTGGATTTCCTTGTCGAAGGCTGCCTGCTTGCCGTGGTCAGCGGCGTCGTCGGCTTCGGCATCGCGTTCGGACTGTCCTCATTGCTGAAACTTGTCCCCATGCCCGACGCGTTCCCCGGTCTGCCGGTGAGCGTGGAGACTTCCATCTGGACCTTCTGCGCGCTCGGAATCATAGCCGTGCTTTCCGCGCTGTTCCCGGCGTGGCGCGCGTCGTCGCTGACCCCCGTAGAAGCGCTCAGGTATGAGAGATGAGAATTCGTTCGATTCTTGGCGAAGCCTGGGGCGCGCTTATGTTCAACCGGCAGCGGTCGACGCTCACGATGGTCAGCCTGGCGTGGGGAGTGGTCTGCTTCGTCGTCCTTTACTCGTATGGCGAAGGTTTCAACATAGCGCTAACGACGTCCTTTAAAGCCGTGGGGCAGGATCTGATCCTGATGTTCGGCGGCCAGACATCCGCGCAGGCGGGCGGCGAACGCTCGGGCCGCGTGATCCGGCTGGAGCGCGGCGATGTCGATGCGATTCGCGACGCCGTCCCGCTGGTCGGCGCGATCTCGCCGGAAGTCCTGATGCGCCAAACGACCGTGACGCGCGAATATCGCTCGCAGAATATGACCATCCGCGGCGTGGTTCCGGGCGATTACCAGCGCGTCCGCAATATGAACGTCTCCACGGGCCGCTGGCTGACTGCCGAAGACGACCTTCAAAAGGATCGCATCGCGGTTCTCGGCGCCAAGGCGGCCGAAAAGCTTTTCGGCGAAATTCCGCCCGAGAACGAAAAGATCACCGTCGCCGGAATGCAGTTCCTGGTTGCGGGCGTCTTGAAAACCAAGATCCAGATTTCCAACTACAACACTCCCGATAACGAATGCGTCTTCATCCCCTACGACACAATGTCGCTGCTGCACGACGTCAAGTACCCGGAAGACATCGTCTGGTCGCCCGCGAATCCCATCTTCCGCGCGGACGCGGTGAAGCAGGTACGCGCCACGCTCGCGCGCATCCATAATTTTTCCCCGAATGACGATCGCGCCGTCGAGATGATCGTATTCAACGAGTTCATGAAAGAGATTGACGGCATGTCGATCGCTCTGCGCGTGTTGCTGGGACTTATCGGCACTCTGACGCTGGCGATCGGCGGCATTGGGTTAGCCAATATCATGCTGGTTTCCGTGACCCAGCGCACGCGCGAGATCGGCGTTATCAAGAGCCTGGGCGCCACCCGCAGATCGATTCTGCTTCAGTTTTTGCTGGAGGCGATGGCGATCGTCACCGCGGGCGGCGTATTAGGCGTATTGTTGGGCATTGTCATTTCGGTCGGCGTCGGGACGCTCCCGCTGCTTGGCCCGCTTTTCAAGGACACGACCGGGGCGGGGGACATACATCTTACCGTCTCCCGGTTCGCCGTCCTTACCTCCACCATCATGCTGGAACTGGTGGGACTGGTCTCCGGGCTGCTTCCCGCGATTCGCGCTTCGCGGCTGGATCCGATTGAAGCGTTGCGCTACGAATAGGACAGCTCGCGACGGCAGTCTTCGTTGGTCATTTTTCTTCAATAAGATCCTCAAAGCATCGGGCCTGTGCAAGGCAAGAAGTGAATAGTTCCATCTCATGCAAAAGTTCGTTCTGAACGGACGCCCAACGCTCGGTGATTGGAATGTTCGGCTTCGCTTCAACGGCGGCCCCGCGATTATTCTGTTTTGCGGGGCCGTTATCAAACGTTAAGTAACCGGCGAGTCTTGTCTGTATGCTCTTCACGGGCACGGGGGAATCGACGCGCCACTCGTCGGGAGTGTTTACGATGAGGGGCGCCACAAACCACGGAAGCTTACGATCCTTATCAAGCACCTCAGCCATTACATCTGGGCCCAGAGGACCGGGCCTTTGTTGAAAGGCGAAGCGATATGCCGAGATCCTGGAAAGCAAGAAGCTGAAGTGAGGATTGTTGTCATAGATAAGGGACAGGAATTCACCAGACCCTTTAACTTTCACGGAACCCACGCGGGGCGGCGGGGTCGGTCCGTTGTTTTGATCCGCGAATTCGCCGTGAGACGCGGAGCCATCGTGACGGGCGCCTGGAAAAGGCCGTTGCAGCGGTTCCATGGCCAACCCAAACCGCTTCCTTTCCTGGGGTTTGCGCTGGAAGGTATTTTTGTCAGGGTCGTCAGGGGCGAGCGAGATCTGGAGCGCGAGTGCGAACCGCGGCTTGCCATTCGATGCGTCGCAAGCCCGAATCCACACGCGACATCGCCGGGGCGAAACCCACAGTGTTGGCCGAGGCTCGTCAGGTTGAAAGCGGGTCTCGTGTTCATTCAGGATCTTCAGAAACTCCCGGATAGCCGGACCAATCGCCGACTGATAGTTCAGCCCGAGCGGGTTTAAGTAGCCGCGATCAACAGGAGCGGCTTGCGACGGCATTTCATCGAGAGTACTGACGATCCGAAGCGCGCCGCTAACATCGATGGGCCGGGGCTCATCAGCGGCCTTTTCATTCCGGGGCGGCTGTTGCTGCCCGCCGAATAAGCTCCCCTTGTCCCGTTGATCGGCGCCGATGTTTGCTACTAAATGGCAGGCGCGTCGGAACAATTCGATGTCCCGGCCATCAAAATCATTCGGAGCGCCGTCCAGATGCCAGCAAACAACAACTCCCGCGATGTGGCCGTGGATGAGAACAGGAAACCCGATGATTGGTCCGGCCAGCTTGAGAACGGCGCTATACCGGTCAGTGATCTTCCCTTCGCGAATCGCTTCACCAACATCCGGGTAAGCTCGCGGACGGCCGTCGGAGAATACTTGCGCAACAAGCGACTGCTCGGTACTCAAGCCGCCCTGGAACGTGAACTCAGGGGTGGGGAAACCATCCGAGTTTCCCCGCTTCCCAGGGGGAACGTCGCTCCGTTTCCGGAAAATCGTCTTGCCGGGATTCTGAGCCTTCAGGCTTCCGTGTTCGTAATCAGCCTTGTAGATGAGAAACGCTAAATTCCCGGAATGTTGTTTTCCTTTTCGAGCAATGCTCCAAAGCCGCTTGAAAAGCTCCTGCATGGCTTCATATGCCGGCTCAGTATTACTTGGATCCAGCCGGTTACCCCGCCGCTGCCGCTCAAAGGTCGTGGCATAAAGGCGGCCGACTTTTTCGGCAAACCGCCGCGCAACTTGCTTGTGATCGGCGCTATATGCAGCGATCAGCTTCGACTCAAGGTTTAGAACGCCAACTCGAACTCCGTCCGCTTCGATGGGAAGGGCAAGTTCGCTTCTAACGTCATCGTGCCCAGTTACGTAGTCTATATCTCCATAATGCCCCAGCCGGGATTCCTCCGCGATTACCTTGAGACCTACATCTTTCAAGTAAACTCCGTGCTCCACTGTTGATTGATAGTAGGCAATACCGCAGATGCTGTTGGCCTTAACAGGGGGACAACTGCGTATGTTTTCGTTTGTCTTGTCCTTCGTGTGGAGCAGATAAGAGATCCGTCCGGAAAGGTGACTGCCGAGCCCGTCCGGAGATAAACAGATGTCGCCCCGAAAGGAGCCTGTGAGCGCCACGGCCTGATCCAAGACAACCTGAAGAGTGCTCAGAAGCGCGAAGCATGGATCGTCAGATGTAGGGAGAGTAAAACGCTGGAGCGTGTACTGCGCCAGAGAAACTTTGCCGGAGAGATCCCTCAGCAATGAGGATGTTTCTTTGGTCAACCAATGTTTGTCACCAGCAGCGGCCTTGGCTGCGTCGCCCACCGGTATGAGCTTTATCTGGAGACTCGCCAGAAGTATATCTTGACGCAGGCGAGGCGCCTCGTTATAAGGAACCAATGCGTAGTGCGGGCCAAATGCCGGTCCGTACTCTGCGTACCCCTGTTGCAACTGGTAGATTAAATCAGGGTCATCCAGACTGGCGCCAACGAAGAGAAAAGTCCGGGTCATCAGCAGCCATTTCAGGAGTTCTCCAAAACGTGGCGCGGAATGTCCCAAAACGCCGTATTGCCGGCCTGTCAGTATTATCGAATCTGGCTTGTCGAAAATGCCGTGAGCGTGAAGCACTCCAAAATCGCCATTCTTGAGAGCGGGAAGGACATTTGGCGTCTCGAGCCATGTCCAGGGCGTGAAAGTTTTTCCGGCGCTTTCAAAGGCCGAGTCGAGCAGCTTATCGTAATTCGTGGTGACCGCCATGGTGAACGGCATACGCGCCAGCGTATGATGAATTACGGACGGGACTTTGGAGCCGTCGCCGAAAATCGTGCGGACGAGACTTCCCAGGGTGTTGTTGAGAAGCTTGTGCAGCCAATCGCCGGCTTCCAGATTCTTGGACTTTGCAATCAGTCCCCGGAAATAGGCCCGGGCTACTTCGTCTTCGTTTTGCAGTTCGTTTTCCGCATTCTTTTGAAGGACGGCAAGCAGCTTATCCCAGCCATCAAATCCAGAACTTACCGATGCTCCAGCGCCGACGTAAAGCACGGCCTGCTGTTTCGCAATCTTTTCCGCTAACGGAGCGAGAGCTCGCAAGGCAAAATCGCGAGAGCCGACAGCGGAAGACGGCTCCTGGCTGCACGCTCCATGTGCGGTGTCATCCCCGGCGGGGCGCCGGGCCGCCAAGTCCTCCGGCGCTAATGGCCCTGTTGAAACCAATTTGAAGATCCTCCTACCCTATGGGGCGTTCGACAACTGCCTGGTCAGTGCGCGTTTCACGGATTTCAAACGCGGGTCTACGCGGGCACTCCGGAGTATACGCGGAAATGGTCATCGAATCGGGACAGAATTCTTGAACGCGCCGTGAGCGCAAGATCGAGAACCCATCTTAGGAACGGATTTTAAGGATTTTTTCGGCTCTCCGCAATAAACTCCGGTGTATAGCCTTCCCACTCCCAGGGCGTGACTGTATCGCCGAGAATGGTTTCGAGCAAGGGACGAAAGGCAAGCTCACCGTTATCGCTGTTGGTCAGAATGATCATGCAGGTTTTGCGCCGCTCGAAGCAGATCACATAGTTCTGAGCTCCGTCCCCGTGGCCTTCCTTGAAAAAGGCGGGACCGAAACGCGTCTTCGTCAGCAGGCCCCACCCGATACCGTACGCCAAGCCGGCCCGGACCGCCTCTTGTCCGAGACCTTCATTTGGGTGCAAGGGAAACTGATGCAGCGAGTTGATGCGCAGGTAAGGGCGAAACATTGCGGTCCGGGTGGACGGCTTGACGATCTGTCCGGCGAAGAACGCGGTAAAGAAACGGGCCAGATCATCGGCGCTGGTTGTCATGGAACCTGCCGCGCGTGCCGGAAACCGGCGCGTCTGCGATCGAAAGTTCTCGGCGAAATCATATCTGTCCGCCACGTCGGCCTCGAAGTCCTTTCGATAAATGATGCCGGTGCGCGCCATCCCCAATGGCGTGAAAAGCGCGTCTTGCAACAGTTTGTCCAGAGTCTCGTGCTTCTTCTGTTCGATGACGAACTGGACCAGATTGATGCCTTCGCCCGAATATTGGAACTGCGTTCCCGGCTTGAAGTGCAGGCGCATTTTCTTTCCGGGCTCAATGGTGGCAAAGTTCAGGAGGCCCGACGAGTGAGCCAGCAGCATGCGGGGCGTTACGGACTGCCACGCCGGGTCCCGCACAATTTCCGAGGCCGACTCCCGATAAGGCTCATACTCATCCAGCCGTTTGGGTAGCTGGCTGGCGATGGGCGCATCGAGGTCAAATTCCCCGCGCTCGACTAACTGCATGACGTAGGTGGAAAAGACGCTTTTCGTGATGGAAGCCGCCCAGGTGGTGGTCTCATGATCCATCGGCAGCGCGGGATCACGCCGCCGCAAGCCGAAGGCGCCGCTCCAAACGAGCCGGCCCTTATCCATCACGGCGACCTGCGCTCCCGTGACATGGGCGGCGGCCAGCGTCTTGCGGGCGAAGGCATCCGCGTCCGCGATCGAAATGCGCGAGCCGTCCAGGCGGCGGATGGAGTCCGGCGAAGGCCGTTCCGCCAACGAGGATGCCGCGGCACAGAAACATACGGCGGCGGCGAGGATTATGCAATATCGGATCATTTGGTGTTACCTACGCTCCAAAGCCGGCTGGAGTTCCTCATCCAAGCGCCTTTGCCTGGGCAGAAGGGCTATTGCGATCGCCCCCACGACGGCTAGCGCGAGCACCGCGTTCATCGCCACGCCGTAACTCCCGAACCGTTCGCGCAGCACGGAAACCGCTTCAGGCGCCCACGTCTGCCCGATCGTATTGGCCGGAAGAAGGATCGCCATGGCTCGCGCCAGCGAGTTCACTCCGAACTGCCGCGCGGCCATCAACGGGATCAACATGTAGTCGGCGCCCATCGCAAACCCGAAGATCACCGCGAACAGGGCGGGGGAGTGAGGCGGACGCACCATGAGCAACATGGGGATGGTCCCGGCCACGACGAAGTAAGTGGCGGTCATTACATACTTCATCGGCAGTTGGTCGGCCAGGAAGCCGATCAGAAGGCGCCCGGCGATACTTGAAATCAGGATCACGATCGAGGCCGTTCGCCAAGTTGAGTTTAATAAAGACTGATCCACGAATCCCGCATCCTTGAACACCAGCTTCATGTGCTGGTTGATCGCGCCGATCGCGCCGATGGAACAGACGCTGCCGACGAGGAGCAGCCAGAACTCCCAACGGCTCAGCAGAAACCGGAACGAATGCGCCGGGGCGGCCTGATCAGCAGGCGATTGCGCATCGCCATCAGGATGCAGCCCCATCTCCGCGGGCCTGTTCCGGATAAGAAGGATTGCGATGGGCCAGGCCAGAAACATCAACGCTCCCAGCACCAGCAGAGCCGTCCGGAATCCAAATCCTTCGGCCAGGGGCTTGACGGCCCATGAAAACGCCGCGCCCAACAGCCCGACTCCGACATAGGCGATCCCCATCGCCATCCCCCGCTTCCGCCGGAACCAGTGCGAAATAATAATCTGGTGAGGAATAGGACCGGATAAGATATAACCCACCGTGTAGCAGACCCAGAGCGCGTAATAAATCCACAGCGAACCGGTCATGCGGCTAAAGCCGAGAAAAGCGAGGAAAGTAAATGCCGTTCCCGCCAGAATCAGATTGCGCGGCGCGAAGCGCGGGACCAGCAGCGGACCTACCCATAGCGTCAAAACGGCCGCGACCGGAAAGCCCAGAGTGATGTTGTGACGCGGCCAGTGAAAGGCGGTCTCGTAATAGTCGTAGAAAAACGGCATGTTGTAGTAGGGGATGCCCACGGAAATTCCGAATGTCAGGAAGACCGCGAGTGTCACCCACCAGCCGTAAAAAAATTTGCCGTTCGACGCCATTCCCGAAAGTGTATACAATCAGGAGTTGCCCCGGTTCGTCGCAGTCGCGCTGCTGTTCGTCATCAGTTCCGGACTGCTGACGCCGCTGACCGCCGCGGCGCCGGAATCCCGCCAGCCCGCCTGCTGCCGCAAGTACGGCGCGCACCGTTGCGGGATGACGCCGCCAGGGGGCGTCAGCGTCCGCCCGAGCGCCTGCCCGCTTTACCAAGTCCCCGCGCTTCCGGGCGGCACGCAATTCTCTTCCGTCGCGTCCAGCCGCGTATTTGCTGTTTCACTCCGCACCGACTCGTCCGCGCTTTTCTCCGCCGATTCCACCGTCTCCAAGTTTGAACCCCTGCGTTCGAAAAGCCGCGCTCCTCCGGCCTTCCTGTCTGCTCTGTAACTCCCAGAAGACAAGAAGATTGAGAGGAACCCTTACGTGCCAGCACCATCGAGAACGTTGCTTTGCTGCGTCCTTGCAGCCCCATTGACCATCTACGCGGCCGTTTTCGGCTCCATTCGCGGAGTGGTTCACGACCCGGATCACCGGCCGGTAGCCGATGCTCAGATCGAGATCAAATCCGCCACGTCGGATTATTTGCGAAGGCTCTCGACCGCGTCCGACGGAGCATTCGAAACAGCCTCCGTTCCCGTCGGCGCTTACCGGATCACGGTTACGCATGATGGCTTCGCGACCGCATCGCAGACGCTCGTCGTATCGTCCGGCGCGGCGCCGGTGGTGCATTTTCAACTGGTGCTGGGAAGCGCCGCCCAATCCGTGACGGTCGACGAATCGGCTCTCGCGGTCAGTCCCGATGTCGTGACGCCCACCACCATCATCAGCCGGAAAGAAATCCAGCAAACGCCGGGCGCTGACCTCAGCAACAGTCTCAGCATGATCACCGACTACGTCCCGGGTTCCTGGGTCACGCACGACCAGCTTCACGTCCGCGGCGGTCATCAGGTGACGTGGGCCATCGACGGCGTGCCGATTCCCAATACCAACATCGCCAGCAACGTGGGTCCGCAGATCGACCCCAAAGACATCGACTATCTGGAAGCCGAGCGCGGCGGTTACTCGGCCGCTTACGGGGATCGCACTTATGGCGTGTTCGATGTCACGCCCCGAACTGGATTTGAGCGCAACAACGAAGCTGAGCTATACACCACTTACGGCTCATTCAACCAGACCAATGACCAAATCAATCTGGGCAGCCACACGGCGAAGTTCGCTTACTTCGGGAGCATCGACGGGAACCGCAGCGACTATGGCCTGGAGACGCCGGGCTCCGAAGTTCAGCATGACCGCGTGTGGGGGCTCGGCGGAATGGCCACGCTGATCTATAACGCGGGGGCGGACGACCAGCTCCGTTTTGTCTCCACGCTCCGGCACGACGATTACCAGGTTCCCGATACGAACGACGTGGAGCGCGAGCGGGACGCGGTGGTCAACATGTCGTGGGTTCATACCATTCTCCCCGGCGTGTTGTTCACGACTTCGCCGTTCTATCATTACAACCGGGCGAACTATGACGGCGACCCGGACGAGACGCCCATCAGCACCACGCAGCACCGCGGGTCTGAATATGCCGGCGCGCAGATCGCCTTATCGGCGGTGACGGCTCGCCACAATGCCCAGATCGGCGTTTATGGCTTCGGCCAGAAAGACGACGAATCGGTCGACCTCATTTCAGACGGCAGCACGCTGTTCCAAGACAAGCCCGCCTCGGGAAACCTGGAAGCGCTTTTTCTTTCCGATAACTATAAGCCGGCTTCCTGGCTGACGCTGATCGCGGGTCTCCGCATGACGCATTTCTCCGGCGGCATCTCCGAGAACGCGGCCGATCCGCGTCTCGGCGGCTCGATCCGCATCCCGCGCCTGCACTGGGTTCTCCGCGGCTTCTGGGGCCAGTATTACCAGGCGCCGCCGCTCTCCACCGTTTCCGGACCACTTCTCAACTACGCCGTCACCCAGGGCCTGGGTTTCATTCCATTGCGGGGCGAGCGCGACGAGGAGCATCAGTTCGGGCTTACCGTGCCCCTGCGCGGATGGTCTTTCGACGTGAACGACTACCACCAGCGCGCGCGCAATTACTTCGACCACAACAATATCGGAAATTCGGATGTGTTCTTCCCGCTCACCATCGATCATGCCCGTCTCTACGGGTGGGAAGTCGCGGTCCGTTCCCCTCAGCTTTTTCATCGCGGGGAAGTGTACCTCGCCTATGCCTATGCGCATGCCGAAGGGGCCAGCGCGATTTCAGGCGGGCTGACCGATTTCTCTCCTCCCGCCAGCGGCTATTTCCTGCTGGATCATGACCAGCGGCACACCTTCCATACGGGTTTCAACTTTGCGCTGCCGGGTTCCGTCATAGCCGGGGGCAACCTCTACTATGGCTCGGGCTTTACGGACGGAACGCTGCCTTACGCCGGTCACCTCGAAGGCCATACGACGTCGGACTTGTCCATCGGCAAGTCATTTGCGGAGCGCTTTACGCTTTCGGTCACGGCGCTCAATCTGACAAATCGGCGGTTCTTGCTGGATAACAGCGTGACTTTCGGCGGAACGCACTATGCCGATCCTCGCCAGATTTACGCGCAGCTACGCTACCGGTTCCATTACTAATGAGCCTGCGAAACCGTGGCGCGGCGCTCCAACTTACCCCAGCCGACCAGGCGGCCTCGCATCGCGAAAATCAGGGATTTACCGAGCACATAATGCATCAATTGGCGATAGTAGATGCGCTGGAAGAACAGCAGCGAGAGATCGAGCGGCGATACGCCTTCCAGTCCATAAGCCAGAAAGCCCGTGAGCAGCTCGAGCAGGAAGAACGCCAGATAGTAAACCAGCACGATGGCGCCGTTGCCGGCAAACAGAGAGACCACCAGATAGATGTCGGCAAACGGGGACAGCGCCGATAACACCACCTGGAAGAGCCAGATGCTGGGCAGCGCCACAAAACCCAATGTTCCGTAACGCGGCACAAACATGGCGTCGCGGTGCTTCCACGCCGCCTGCAAAGTGCCGAAAGCCCACCGGAAGCGCTGCTTGGCTAATCCCCCGGTGTCTTCCGGCGCCTCCGTATACGCGATGGCTTTCTCGTCATAACGGATCTTGTAGCCCAACCGGCGAATCGCCAGCGTCAGGTCCGTATCTTCGGCCAGGGTGTCATGACCGAAGCCGCCCAGTTCCAGAATCAGCCCCTTCCGCCACGCGCCCACCGCGCCCGGCACCACAGTGATTGCGTTCAGCAGATCGAGCGCCCTTCGATCCAGATTGAATCCATAGATATACTCGATGGACTGGAAACGGGTGATCAGCTTCTTCCGGTTGCCCACCCGGGCATTGCCTGAAACCGCCCCGATCTTCGGATCGGCAAAGTGCCGCACCAGGCAGCCGATGGTGCCTTTCGTAAAGATAGTGTCGGCATCGACGGCGATGAGAATGTCGTTGCTTGCGTGGAGAATCGCGTTGTTCAGGGCGGCCGACTTGCCGCCGTTGGGCTGCGTCAGGATCAGAACTTTCGGATGCGTGGCGAAGTTCTCCGACAGCACCCGGTAAGTGCCGTCCTTCGAACCGTCATCCACCACCACGACATCAAGATCGGTGTATCCGCTGGACAGCACGGAATGAACGGTTCGCGCGATGACCTTCTCCTCGTTGTAGGCTGCGATCACGACGGTGACCCGCGGCCGAAAGCCCGGATCGAAAGTCATGGTGCGAGTCCGAATCTTTTGAACGACAGCGAGTACGCCATAGATCAACGATCGGGCCACGGTCAGATAGATCGCGCAGAGGAAGAGAATCCCCAGAAGTCCCAGCACGTTGCTTTTGAGATCAAAGGCCTGGCCCTCGATCCGCGCCCATCGCATCTCCTCGGCCGAAGGAATCGGCATCACCTGTGCTTCGGTCTTTCCGATCAAGTCGCCGGCCCGAACGAAGCGGTAACCTTTGGATTGAAAATACTCGATGATGCGGGGGAGCGCTTCCACGGTGGCTTCGCGATTTCCGCCGGCATCATGCAGCAAAATGATATGGCCGTTGTCCTGCTCGGCTTCCACCTCGTCCAGAATGGCCTTGACTGTAGTGGGAGTTTGCCAGTCGCGCGGGTCGATGCTCTCTCCGACGGTCACGTAGCCAAAACGCTGCGCGCGCAGAATCGGGTTCAGCTCAGCCGGAGTCTGGGGTTCGCTGTCCGCGTTATAAGGCGGCCGGAATAACGTGGTCGAGTGGCCGGTCGCATTCTCCAGAATCCGTTGCGTGGCCGATAACTCCAGTTCGGTCCGGTACTCGGAGACGGTCGCGATATTCGGATGCGAGTAAGTATGATTTCCGATCTGATGCCCCTCGCGGTACTCGCGCTTGATCAGGCCGATATTCTGCTCCGCGTTGACGCCGATCACAAAGAATGTCGCCGGAACGTGGTACTTCGCCAAAATATCGAGGATCCTGGGCGTGTATTTGGGGTCGGGACCGTCGTCGAAGCTCAAGGCCATTACTTTATCGGTCGTCAGACCCGAGTCCTCGACCACGTAGTAAGTCGGAAATACCTTGAACACTTCCGTGTAATCGCCGTCCGGCGAAGCCGGCATGCTTACGGTGCGCGATCCGTCGTGCGGAGTCTGCAGAATGCGGAGGAACTCGCCGCCGGAATAGGGATTCACCTGCTTGCTGGCGGTGAGAAGATCCAGCTGTTTCGGATCATAGTCATCGCTGGGCCAGGACTCGCGTTGGAGGACGCTCCACACCCCCGGATCTTCCGCGCCCAGCCGCCAAACGGCAACGCCTTTGAAGCCGTTATCGTGGACCGATTGCGCCATGTTCAGCGCGGTCACGCCGTCCAGGAACCAGACTTCGTGCTGCTCCTTATCGTGCACATAGCGGAGGACCGGGTTGCCCTGGTCGACGTCCCATTCCACTTTCGCGTTTTGCGAGTTGGCGACGGCCGCGGACATCACTTCGTTGAAGCCTCTCTCGGTGCTGGTTGTGCTTCCGATGATCCAGTCGTACCCGTACGCGCCCATGCCGATGACAATCTTCTCGGGAGGCACGATCTTGGCTAATGCGGCCATGTGATCTTCGAACCAGCTCTCCGACGCGACCGGCCCCGGAGTTCCCGATTGATAGTGCTCGTCGTAAACCATCGGGACCAGAAGATCGTTGATTTCGGCGAGTTTCTTCAGGTCGTAGGCTTCGTCTTCAATCGGCGCGTCTTCGGTCACCAGCAGCCCCAGCGGCCCGAGCCTCGCCTTTAACTCCCGCATGAACGCGACCAGCACTTCGCTATCGCCTTTGTTGAGCTGTTCGAAATCGATGTTGATGCCCTGAAATTTATGTTCCTGGAGGTTGCTGACAATGTTTTCGATCAGCGTGCGCCGCAGTTGCGGACTGTTCAGCATGCGCCGGACGTCGCCATCCTGCCAGCTGTCGCGGTAGTTCGTCAGCATGGCGATGATGGGAAGGTTGGCCTGGCGCGCGATGGTGACGACCTCGGGATCGCTCTGGTCATCGATGCCGCCCTTATCATCCTGGACAATGAACCACTCCGGAACCAGATGCGTCAGGTGGGCCAGATTGATGCGCAGGGAAACGATGCTGGCGCGATCCCAGTTTACGTAGAACCCGAACACATACGGGCTCTCCGCGCCCGGTCTGGCGGCCTGTTTCGGATGCATCACCGGGGAGATGGAACGGACGTACTTAAGATCTTTCGCGTCCTTCCGCATGTCTTTGCGGGTCTTGAACGGAACGTTCATCTCGGGCCGCTGACCCTTGATGATGGAGCGAATCTCGGTCTGGTTAGGGGTGGCCGCAATCGGATTCTCGGGCAGCCCGATCATCGGCAGCTTATAGTTCGCGAACAACGCCAGAAAGAAGACGATCAGCAGCAGAAACAGAAGGATGCCGCAGGTCTGTATCGCGCGCCGGAACCGCGACCACCGCTTTCCGGTCGGGTCGTAAAAGATGAACGGCTGGGAAGGCTGTTCGGCCATGATCGTTTCCCCACTAGATTAGCGTTCAGACGACTCGATCCGCGCTCGCAGGCCGCCGGGCGTCATCAGGGTCAGCAAATGGCGTCCGGATCAGCTACCATCGTCGGGAATGGAACAGCGCAAGCTTGGCAACACCGGCGAGTCGGTTTCGACCGTCTGTCTGGGCGGGTGGCACATCGGCCCGGGCTCCATCCCCGAGGAACGGGATTCGCTCCGCGTTATCCGTGAGGCCATCGATCTCGGCATCAACTTCCTCGACAATTCCTGGGATTATCACGACGGCGGTTCGGAAGAGCGCATGGGCAAGGCTCTCGCCGGGGGACTTCGCCAGAAAGTCTTCCTCATGACCAAGTTCTGCAACCGCGACTACGACGGGGCCATGCGCAACCTGGAAGATTCGCTCTGCCGGCTGCAGACCGATCATGTCGATCTCTGGCAGTTCCACGAGATCAACTTCGACAACGACCCCGAGTGGGCTTTCACGCGCGGCGGCATCGAAGCCGCCATCAAAGCGCGCGAGCAGGGAAAAGTGCGCTTCCTGGGCTTTACCGGGCATAAGGATCCGCGCATTCACCTCGATATGCTGAACCGGCCGTTCCTCTGGGACACTTGCCAGATGCCCGTCAACGTCATGGATTCGCAATACCGCAGCTTCATCCACCAGGTCATCCCGGTTTGCCGCGACCGCGGGATCGGCGTGATCGGGATGAAAGGCCTGGGCGGCGGTTATCCGGGCGGCGCCATTCTGGAAAAGACCGATCTGACCTCCGCCGAATGCTATCGCTTCGCCCTGTCGCAGAACGTCGATACCCAAGTCATGGGGATCACTTCAGTGGAGCAATTGCGGGCCAATGTGGCCGTGACCCAGCCGTTCGTCACCATGGGATCGGACGAACAGGCGAGGTTGATCGCGCGTGTGCGGGAATACGCCACCGACGGCCGGTGCGAGCAGTTCAAGAGCACGTCCAATTTCGACGGCCCGCATCACCTGCGTCAGCATGGTTTCGTATAAAAACGAGTAGGGGATCGGGTATTGGCCGGGTTCTCGCATAAACTTAGGTTTGAGGGACTATGAAGATCCAAACGTTTGCCGCCGCGGTGTTCCTGAGCGCCGCGCTCACGACGGCGATGCACGCCGCCAGCTTCTACGATTATTCGATGAACGCGATCGACGGAAAGCCGACGCCGCTATCGGAGTACAAAGGCAAGGTGTTGCTGGTGGTGAATGTCGCCAGCAAATGCGGTTTCACGCCGCAGTACACCGCGCTCGAGTCGCTGTATGCGAAGTACAAGAGCCAAGGTTTTGTGGTGCTTGGATTTCCGGCCAATAATTTCATGTCGCAGGAACCCGGAACCAACAGTGAGATCCAGCAGTTCTGCTCCCGCACGTACAAGGTGGATTTTCCGCTTTTTGCGAAGTCGGACGTCAAAGGCGACAACGAGACCCCGCTTTATCAATACCTGACGAAAACCAAGGGCGGCGATATCAAGTGGAACTTCACCAAGTTTCTGATCGGCCGGGACGGCGCCATCCTGGCGCGCTTCGAACCCGCGGTGAAGCCGGACTCGCCGGAAGTCACGCTGGCTATCGAGAAGGCGCTGAAGCGGTAGGAATCCCGTTCACCCAATCGGCGAAGTTTTGTTTCTGTTGGGCGCTGCTCTTCGGGGAAACCTCAACCTGCCAGCGGCGCTCGGGTTCTTCGGCGAGTTTCAACGGCACGCGCAGAATCTGATCGCGGCGGCTCACCAGCAGCTCAACGGTGTTGCCGGGAGCATATTGCTCCAGCCGTTGCGCCCAGCCCTCGGGTGAGACGCGCCAATTGTCCACGGCCAGGATTTCATCGTCCACGCCCAAACCCGCCTGTTCGCCAGGAGTGCCGCGCCGGATCTGCGTGATGAGGAGACGTCCGTTGGCCGCCTTCGTCTCCAGTCCCGTCCAGGCCTTGGGGCGATTGTCGATCTTCGGAGGTTCAGCCTTCTTGAATTGAAGCCCAAACCAGTTCAGCGCCTCGGAATAGTCGAGTTCGTCCGTGGTTGCGAGGATTTTCTGAAACCAGGGAACCAGGTCTTGCCCGGCCGTTTCTCCCGCGGCGGCGATGAACTCGCTGGTCGTATAGCCTTTGGCGCCGGAGTAGCGGGAGTAAGCGAGGCGCATCAGATCGTCAAGGCTTTTGCGGTCGCTGGTGAGTTCTCGAATGTGCGCGTCCAGCAGCCACGCCGTCACGGCCCCCTTGACGTAATAGCTGATCGAACTGTTCACCGAGTTTTCGTCGGGCCGGTAGGCCTTGATCCAGGAATCGTAAGAGGCCATCTCAAGAGGCTGGGCCAGGCGTCCCGGCGTGGTTTGGAGCGTCTCGATCTGGGCCGATACCGAGTTCCGCGGGACGTCATTGGGCGCGCCGGCGCCGAGGAATTCGGCGTCGGTCATCAGGGCGGCGCGGCGAAGATTTACGCCCGCGTAGTAGTCGGTAAACCCTTCCGCCACCCATAGATTGCGCGTATAGACCTCGTTTTCATAGTCGAACGGTCCCAGCTCCACGGGCCGTAAGCGCTTCACGTTCCACGCGTGAAAATACTCGTGGCTCACCAGGGCGAGCCACCCCAGGTAGCTCTTGCGGGTCCGCGTGCTGTACCGGCTGCTCATGATGGTCATCGAACTCTTGTGTTCGAGTCCGCCTCCGCCTTCGACGATGAGGTTCAGAAACACGTACTTGTCGTAGGGAAGGAAACCCCACATCTTGAGGTTCTGTTCGACGATTCGCTGCGTATCTTTGGCCGCGCGAGCGCCGTCCCAGAGAGGCGTCTCGCCTTCGTTGACGAGGTAATGCTTCTTGCCGGCCACTTCGAACTCGTGCACAGCCGGGCTTCCGGCCAGAATTGGCGAATCCACCAGCGTGTCGTAGTCGGGAGCGCGGAAGGAATTGGGCGCGGTTTCCTCCATGCCGCTGATCGAAAGCTTCCAGCCGGGCGGAAGCTCCAGGCGGACGCGGAACTCCCGATGAAGCTGGTCCACCGGCGCCAGGAAAGTGGCCGCGCCGTTCAGAAGCGCGAAGTTCTCGTCGACCCAGTTGGTCCTTACGGTTAGTTCGCGGCAGTACACGCGGTAGCGGACCACAATTGACGTGGCGCCCCGTGCGGCCACGCGCCAACGGTTCTTGCGAGTCTTTTCTAATTCAACGGCGCCGCCGCCCGGAACGGAAGCCGTGAGATCCTCCAGGTTGCGCGCATACTCACGAACCAGGTAAGAGCCGGGTGTCCATACGGGAAGGAACAACTCCGTGGAAGCGTCGCCGGAAAGCGGAATAGCGGCCTCGACCGTGGCGTAGTGAGTCGCCGGAACGGGGAAGCGAACGACATATTGGATCGGATCGGCGGCTGCGGCCACGCTTGCGCTCCAGAGAATCAGAATGAGGCGCCCATGCACCGCACGATTATACTTGCGGAATCGCTGGATTTAGATCACAGTGGTGCAATTCCACCATTCCCCGCGGCGGATATCGAAGCTAAACGATTGCCATGAAACCACTTGTGAGATGGCAGCGTCGATGCAAGAGGAAAGATCGCGCATCCCGCGCGTTGGCCTGTTTATGCGTTCGATTTTCTTATTTCTCATCTCGTCCGGGTTGATATCCACTTTGGCTGTAGCCCAGCAGCGCCCGCCTTGGTCGGAGCAGTTGCCGATGGCCCAAGCCGGCGTTCCGGCGCCATCGCAGGAGAACGGCGCGGCGCCTCCGGATGTGGCGGGTCCCGGTGTTGCGCGGCTGAGCTTTGTGGGTGGTGACGTTTCGGTGAAGCGCGGGGACGCCAGTGATGCGGTCGCCGCCGCCATGAATGCTCCCTTGCTGGTCGGCGACGCCTTAGCGACCGGCCCCGCGGCACGGGCGGAAGTGCAGTTCGACATCGCCAGCCGGGTGCGTCTCGCTAGCGAGGTGGAAATTCGGTTGGCGGATCTGCAACCGGGGCATTTCCGTATGGAACTTGCTCACGGGACGGTGAGCCTGAGCGTTCTGCGCGACACTCGCGCGCAGGCGGAGATCAGCACCCCGAACGTCTCTATGCGTCCCACCCAACGCGGGCTTTACCGCATCACGGTGGGCGACGACGGCGTAACCATGATCACGGTGCGTTACGGCCAGGCGGAGATCTACACGCAGCGCGGCACCGAAAAACTGGATCAGGGCCAGACCATGATGGTGCGCGGCTCTGCCGACGATCCCGAGTTTCAGGTTGTAGCGGCCATTCAGCAGGATGAGTGGGATACGTGGAACGAGCAGCGCGACCGATCCCTGAGCAACATCAACAGTTACAAGTACCTGAATCCCGAGATTCCGGGCGGGGAAGAGCTGGATGCGAATGGGACATGGGTGAATGATCCGGCCTACGGCGAAGTGTGGTCGCCGCGCGTCGATCCGGACTGGGCGCCTTACCGCGAGGGTCGCTGGGCCTGGGAAGACTATTATGGCTGGACTTGGGTGAGCACGGACCCGTGGGGCTGGGCGCCTTATCACTATGGAAACTGGTATTACGGATCGGCTGGATGGTGCTGGTATCCGGGCGTGTTTGCGCGGCCGGTTTTCTGGCGTCCGGCGCTGGTGGCGTTCTTCGGATTCGGCGGTTTTGGAGTCGGTCTCGGATTTGGCGGATGGGGCAGCGTCGGCTGGCTTCCGCTCGCGCCCTTCGAGGCGTTCCACCCGTGGTATGGCAGGGGCTTCGGCGCGGGCTTCGGGCGAGGATATTACGCTGCGAATAACTTCCGCCTGACGAACGTCAACATCACCAACATGTATCGCAACGCGCGCGTGAACGGAGCGATGAGCGGCGTTGGAGCGAACGCGTTCAGCAGCGGGCATTTTTCAAGTATCGGCCGGGTCAGTACGGAGCAGGTGCGCAATGCGGGCCTGGTCCGCGGCGCATTGCCGATCGCTCCCACCGCCAATAATCTCCGGTATAGCGATCGCGCGCCTGGAGCGGTGACGCATTCGTTCGCGAACTCCCGGTTTGCGGGCTCGAGTCCCGCCGCGGGGCGCGTTCCGTTCAATCAGCAGCGGCAAGCGATCCAGCAATCGACCAGCAGCGCCGCCGCGTCCGGTTGGGGGCGTTTCGGCAGCCCTTCGCGAGCTGGGGTCGCCAGTTCTCCGGCAGGCGGCCAGTACCGCTCGAGCGCGGGTTCGCAATCGGCGCCGGGATGGAGCCGATTCGGGACGCCAAACCAGTCCCCTCGGGCCAACTATGCAGGAAGTGCGGCGTATGGAAGCGGCGGGTATCCGCATTTCAACAACGCCCAAGTGAATGCGGGGCGATCTTTCGGGCAACCCGGCGGCTTTGCGCAGTCGGGAGCATACGGGCAGGGAAGTTCGCAGGCGCTCCGCATCTCTCCAAGCATTGTTTATAACCGCACGAGCCAGGGGTATAACCGGACGTACCAGCCATCGGGCGCCCCGGCGGAGCGGACCTATAGCGCTCCGCGTTCCACCGGCGCTTCGCACGCGGCCGCGCCGAGCGGCGGGCATGCCGCCCCGGCCGGTCACTCGGGCGGCGGCGGCTCCCATTCGAGCGGCGGATCGCACCGCTAGGTCCGTTGACTCCTCCAGGCGTGCTGTAGCATCTCTGTAGCTTTGACACCACCGTCAAAGAGGAGAAAGCATGAAGAACACCTACCAGATCGATCCGGCGCACTCGAGCGCGCATTTCTCGATTCGTCACATGATGATTTCAAATGTGCGAGGCGGATTCAGCAAAGTGAGCGGAACGTTAGTCTACGATCCGGAAAACCCAACCGGCGCCAGCGTGCAGGCAACCATTGATGCAACTACGCTGAACACGCAGGACGAAGCGCGCGATGCGCACGTGAAGAGCGCGGAGTTTCTGAACACCGACGAATTCCCGACCATGACGTTCAAAAGCAAACGCGTGGAACCGTCCAAAAGTGGAGAACTGAAGCTGATCGGCGACCTGACGCTGCGGGGCATCACCAAGGAAGTCGAGCTGGATGTGGAAGGCCCGACGCCGGAGGGCAAAGATCCGTGGGGCAACATTCGCACCGGCGCGTCCGCGACCACCAAGATCAAGCGGAGCGACTTCGGGCTGACTTGGAACGCGGCTCTCGAGACGGGCGGGATCATGCTGGGCGACGATTTGAAGATCGAGCTGGAGCTGGAGTTCATCAAGGGACAAGCCGCGACAGCCTAGTTTTGGGAGTTCGGCGTAAAGGGTGGTGTCCGCGGGGCGCCGCCCTGCGAGCGAAGCTGGACACGGCCTCGAAACAATCCGGATGCGGCGGTGATGGACATGGTTATCGCTGAGCCTATAAGCGCGGCGGCCATGTCGTGCTGGGAATCGAACGGATCGTCGGTTCCGGCATAACCAGGGTTGTGGTGCAAACCTATTCCGTAGTAGACTTCCGCAATTTCCCAAACCGCGGAGGCCGCCAGGATAATCGCGATCGATAGAAGATAGGACCAGGGAGTTCGGGATCGAGCGATTCGGGGCAGGTTTTCGTAGACCGGGTAGGAAATCAAGAGACCGACGCAAAGATGGACGAGCCTGTCGTAGGGATTACGGGCGATTCCTAGCACTGCGCCCAGTCGCTCACCTAATGGGCTGTGCTCATAGGTGTAGTGAGATCCTAATGTGGCCATGATGAGGAAGATCGCCAGCAACGCATACGAGAAGTCGGAAAAACTCCACCAGCGATAACTTACACACAGCAGTATGAGCATTGCGATTATCGGGATGTTGCCTTCCCACCATTCCGTTCGATCGCTCGGCTGAATCCCGGCGGTGATGGTGATCGCAAGGAACAGCAGGATTAGGAAGTGAAGCCGGTGACGGGCGGAAAACGGTTGGGTCGTTGAGCCGGACATGAAGGAGTGCATGGAATCGGTTGCCTGTGCCTCTGCTCATCATCGACGACTTGGCCGCCGAGGATCTGCTGGAGATCGTCATGCGCCGTTACGAACGCTTCAGCACCCTCGCCGCCCCGCCAAGGCGACTCGGGCTACTTCGCCGTCATGGTTGCAAGAGTCGTGGCGTTACAAAGCCTTGCCGGGAAACGCGGGCTCGTCATGCTTAAAAAGTCCGTCTGGGGCGCCGAGCTTTTCGAAAACCTGAAACTCGGAGATTCGTCATTCATCGAGGGACTCGGTCGAAATTGAGCTGGCCCGAACGAAAATCGGTTGCATTCTCCCTTTTTGGGGGCGTACAGTTACGCTTACATCCGCACGGCGATCCGCCGGCCGGACCGGCAAGCAGTAGTCGCGGGAAGCGAGGAGAAGGAATGCGTCATTTACATTTCGCGATGGTTCTGTTCTTTTCCGCGGCACTCCCCGGCGTGTATGCGGCGGGCCCGCTGAAGACGGTCGATTGTCTTCTGGTGTCGGTGGTGCCGCAATCCGCCGACCCCGAACGCGCCGCCAACCCAGTGCCGTTTCCCCCGGGCAGGCGCCCATTGCACATGATCCTGACCGACGTCTGCTCCGTCGACATCACGGCGTTCGCGCTCGACGCAGATATCAAATCGCCCGTCCCTCAACAGGAAAATCGGTCGGTAGACATGCTAGGCCACCTCGCGCGGCCTAACAACCAGAAGATCCCAGCGGCCGGCACCGGGTTCCCGTACGATGACTGGGGCGTCAGCGGGGAGCCAGAGGACGATCCCCGTCCGCTGGAGCTCACCGTTAAGGTGCGTGGCCTGATTTTCCGCGACGGAACCGCGGTGGGGGATGCATCCTGGGTCACCTGGGTACAAGAAAGCAGGAAGAAATTGGTTCAGCAGTTCGCCACGGAGCTGAAGTTGCTGGCCCCGATTGCCCGCCTGGAGGACGCGAAAGCGATCCTCGTTGGCGACCCAGACTCATCGCTAAAAGGCGCCGTCCGCGCGTTTTGGCTGGAGAACAAAGCCCACCTGTCGAACGACCCGGCAAGGTGGGCGGCTTTCGTCAACCGCCGCACTGACGAGCTTCAGTCGCTAACCGAGGTTATGACCCAGCACCCCGAGCTAACGATGGAGGACAAGTGAGGACGAGAAGTCGGAAAAACTCCACCAGCGATAACTTACACACAGCAGTATGAGCATTGCGATTATCGGGATGTTGCCTTCCCACCATTCCGTTCGATCGCTCGGCTGAATCCCGGCGGTAATGGTGATCGCAAGGAACATCAGGATTAGGAAGTGAAGCCGGTGACGGGCGGAAAACGGTTGGGTCGTTGAGCCGGACATGAAGGAGTGCATGGAATCGGTTGCTTGTGCCTCTGCTCATCATCGACGACTTGGCCGCCGAGGATCTGCTGGAGATCGTCATGCGGCGGTACGAACGGTTCAGCGCCTCCGGCTACTTCGGCGTCATTGTTTCAAGAGTCGTGGCAGGCGCTGCAATCCATCGCAGCGTTTCTAGATGCGGCATGAGGAAAACCAAACTGTTCCCGTCCGCGCCGATCAGCCACCCCTCAGCTACCTGGAACACTGGCCGGCTCCAAACGCCGGAAGAGCGGTCAAATACCATGACCTGCTTCCCCGCTTGGCGCCATGCCCGTCCGTCCATTGTGAATGCCATCGGGCGGGAGTCGTCACTCCCGGTGTTCCATCGGCCTGTTTCCTGGCCATTCAGATCAGTTTCGACCCAAAGCTGTGGTCGATGCAGCATCACTTCAACCCGTTCATTCGCAACTCGAAGTTCCCAGATCCCGATCGTAGGCAGAATCAGCGGCTCCGTCCGGGGATCATGCGGAAAAGAAGCACGGGAGAGGAAGGCGCCAATTTGTTGCCCATTCTGCGAATAGTGCCGCAAGGTAAGATAATCCGCTGTCAGGCTGGCCGTGGCCTGGCCCAAATAGCCCATCGTCCAGATTGAGTGATCCGCGCCGAATGCAACTTGTGTGGTCCGATAATCGCAGCCAGTTTCGATGAACCGAGCTTCTTCACCAGATTGGTCGAAAAGAGCGATTCCTCCGCCGCGCCGCGGACTGAGACCACGCGCCGGGAGGTTGCACGACAGCGGATATTCAACTACGCGGCGAGTGTTCCATCAGCATCAACGGCTGCGTTCTCGATCTGGGCCTGGCTGCCATCTGGTCCATGAGCGGAGGCCCTGTAGCGCAGAGAGCCGTCCGAGGCGTAAACCTCCACATTACTCAGGTCGCGGTCATAAGCGACTAAGTTCCCGTGATCGAATGTCGGCGTCATGACCAGGGGAGTCAACCCGCCTCGTAAATGCACATCGTGCGTCTGAGCGGTCGCCAGCACACCGGGCATTAAGAGAAGAAACCAGACGCGCATGCAGGACCCCCTCGCAAGATTATGCCGCGAATTCGCGGGTGTGTGTGCGGGTGAGGGCGACCGACACTCGCCCTTCATTCCGGCCACTCAGTCGGCGGCGCTCTGGTCGCATCCCTGCGTCGTCATTTCCTGCCTGATCGTCAACTTCCGATAACAAATATTATGTAAACTTCTAGTGCTGCACCCGCCCAGCGTAGGATTCAGCCACTGAAACGTTGTTCTGCGTAAGCGTCGTTCCCACCGCTCTGTCCAGAGCCGTCTTGGCTTTGGCGTAAATTCCCTTCGCCGCGATCTCGGTCGTGCGCGCCTGGGCGAGATAGCTCTGGTATTGGAGCACCAGAAATGTCGTCGACAACCCCACGCCGTAACGCTCCTGCTCAATCGCCAGCGATTGTTCCTGCAGTTTGCGAACTTCCACGGCGGCGTCGTAGGAATCGCGCGCTCTCTGGAGGGCCACCAGCGCGTCTTCCACTTCCAACCGAACCTGATTGATCAACTGCTGGCGCCGTATCTCGTTCTGGCGAAGTTGCAGCTCGTCGCGGATCACATCCGCTTGGGCGACCCGATTGCGCAGCGGGATGGTCAGGTTCACGCCCACCGTGAATGTCGGAAATGTCTGATGCACAATCTGGTTGAGAACCGTTCCGTAATTGCCCTGGTACGCCAGAGTCGGAGGCAGCGCTTCGGCCAGCACCGAGGTGTATGAGGAGTTCGCGGCGCCGGCCAGACCGGTCTGCTGGTATGTGCCGACCAAGTCCACTTCCGGCCGGAGCTCGTTTCGTGAACCTTCTAAAGCGATATTGGAATTATCGATCTGAATCCCTGTGTAGAGCAGGTCCGGACGATTCGCGTTGGCGGCATTGATCAGGTCCGAAGCCGGCGGCAACGACGTATCTCCCGGCGTGATCAAGGGATCCGTTGGGATCACACGAACGGCGTGGAGAATCGGATCCGCCGTGAACCGCCGCGTCAGCACGCTGAGAAGGATCAGCTCCTGCTGGCGCACGAAACCCTCGGCATTGATCAGATCCTGCCGCGCCGCGGCGACCTGCGCCTGAGCACGGGTTAATTCGACCGGAGCAAGCGTTCCAACATCCACCTTATTCTTGTTGTCTTCGTACAGGCGTTGAGCCAGGGACAACGTCTCCCGGCGATTGACCACATCTTCGTTGAGCGCCACCAGATCCTGGTAGAGGCGGATGACGCCCGAAACCGTATCGATCAATTGCTGTTTGAAAACCAAATCGGAAACTTTTTCATTGTTTTTCGCGATGCGAATGAACCGGCGGTTCACGGCCGTTCCAAATCCCCGCAACAGCGGCTGGGTCACCGATAGACCCAAGTTGGAAGTGGCGTAAGGATTGTAGAATGTGTTCAATGCGTTCGTTTTTATAAAGTTGTTATCGAAGTACGTATTGATCTGCGTGCCAGGGCTGAATCCCTGCTGGTAACCCACGTCGGCGGTGACGTTCCGCTCGGTCAGATTGGGAACGCCAGCGCTCAGAAGATCGAGCTGCGGCGTGGAATCCCGCGCGTAATTGACCTGCCCGACGATGGCCGGATCGTATGCGGGTATCGGAGGCCCGGCAGCGAACAATGTGCTCGGAGTCAGGCTGCTGGCGGTTTGAGCCTCGGTGATCAAAGCGAGATCGGAAGAGTAGCCAGGAAGCGTGCTGCTGGATGTCGTGCCCGTGGCGGCGGCAGTGATGAGCGGCGCGTTCGGGCCGCCAATTCCCTCGGGAACTTCCGACACCGTGGTGGAAATCCCGCGTAAAGTCCCGCCACCTTTGGCCCGTAAAGTATCGCTTTGAGAAATGGGCGTATTCAGACGATCCCATTGCACATCCAGGTTATTTTCGATGGCGAGAGCGATCGCGTCCTGGAGAGAGATGTAGAGGTTGCCCGCGCGAATCAGGGAGGTGATCCGCGGAGAATCGCCGAACGAAACGGGCGCGACCTCGGGACTGCGGTAAAGACCCCGGCGATACGCGGAGATCTGATCTTCGGCCGCCTGCGCCACCAAAGTGGAAGCAAGCAGCAGACCCATCAATCGGCGCATCAGTTCTTCTGCCCCGGCTTCCCTGCTCCCGAAGATGGGCCGCCCCCGGCCGAAGTGCTGCCGCCAGAACCGGATGGATGCTTATCGGTGGGTCCGCCCGCGGGCGTGGCGGCTTGCGCGACCGGAGCGGTCGTAGGCAACACCAGCGCGCCTTCATAAATCTGATCGCTGGGATTGGTGGCGACATACTCCCAGCCCGCCAGGCCGGAGGTGATCTCCGTGTCGGTCCCGAAATCGCGGCCGACTTCCACCCGCACAAGATGAATTTCTTTGACTTGCTCGTGATGCTCCGCGGTTCCCGTCGCCTCCGGGTTTTCTTTCTTCAGGGCCTGGAGTTTCTGCGGGTCCGGATTGCGAAGCACCGCGATGAACAGCCCGTCGGCGCGGGTGATCAGACTGTCGCCGGGGACAAGGATGGGCGGATTGGAGCGCTGGCTGGCGAACTGCACCTCGGAGTACATGCCCGGCAGCAACTCCTGCTTGGCGTTATCGACCTGCACTTCGGTGAGCAGGGTCCGGCTGCTGGGGTCCAGCGTTTCCGAGGTGCGGGTCACCTTGCCGGGAAAGCGGCGGCCGAGGAATTCGGCCACCAGAACGTCCGCCTCCATGCCGACATGCACGCTGGGCGCATCGGTTTGGGGAACGTTGATGAGGATGCGGAGGCGGCCGATCTGCGCGACCCGGAACATCTCCCCATTCTGGGGCGCGGTTGCGTTCGAGCCGACCTGCTGGCTGGTGTTGTACGTAGTGGAGCCGGACTGGCCGCCGGTGGTCGAGATGTAGGTGCCCAGATCGACGTTGCGCACGGTGACGATTCCCGCGAATGGCGCGCGGATCTGTTCATAGGATTGCAATGAGATTAGACGATCGAGATTGGCCTGCGCCGACTTGACGTTGTCTTCCGCCGCGCGAACGTTGGCTTTGGAGGAACTGACGGTGGCGCCGGCGGTATCGTAGCCCGCCTTTTGAATGTCGGCGTCCTGCCGGGCGACGGCGCCGTGCTGCACCAGAATGGCATACCGGTCCCAGGTCACTTTAGCGAGTTCGAGTTGCGCCTGCGATTGCTGGAGCGCGGCCTCGGACTGTCCCAACTGCTGGCGAGCCTGCGAGAGCTGACTGCGTCCCTGAGAGACCTGCTGATCGAGATCGGGCGCTTCAATCACGGCCATGAGCTGATTGGCGCGGACCCGGTCGCCGATGTCGACGAACCGCTTCGTGATGTAGCCCGACGCACGCGCGTAAATAGGGGCCTCGGTAATGGGCGTGATGTTCCCGGGGAGCAGAAGCCGGGTGATCCGCGGCGAGCGCTTCACGGGGGCGACGTCCACGGTGGCCAGCCCTTCCTGCTCGCGCAAAGCCGCTTTCTGGGTGGCCTTTTGACGGTTCTGCCGCGGGATTTCCGCCAGGAAGAACACGAGCGCCGCCAGCGCCAAACCGACGAACAGGGCTATCAAAAGCCATTTTCGCGAAGGCTTAGGCGGTTCGTCGTGCTTCGTCGTCTTGGGGGATGCGCCGCCGCCGGTCGCTTTGTGATCCAATTCTTCCCGAAGGCGCTCTTCGGCCGGCCGGTCCAGCAGTTTCTGGTCGGGTTCGATCGGTAACAGATGTTGTTCCTGACTCATCGGGTCTATTTCAGGGCTTCTTTCTTGCATCGGATGCCGTTAAGCGGGCTGGGGTTCCCGCGGCCGAGCCTGATGCTCGCCGGGTATTTCCTCGTGGGCTTCCTTGTCGATCTGCGCTTCCCAATCGACGGGCGCGCCCTTGCGAAGGAATGAGTACATGATCGGAACAAAGAACAGGGTGCTGAACGTGGCGATCAGCAGGCCGCCAATCACGGCGCGGCCCAGCGGCGCGTTCTGTTCGCCGCCTTCTCCGAGCGCCAGCGACATCGGAAGCATGCCGATCATCATGGCGGTCGCGGTCATGATGACGGGGCGGATGCGGGTGTAGCCGGCCGAGTGCGCGGCGTCGATTTCGTTCTTCCCCGAAACGCGTTCATCGTTGGCGAACGTGACCAGCAGGATCGAATTCGCCGTGGCGACTCCGATACACATGATCGAACCCATCAGCGAGGGCACGTTCAAAGTGGTTTGAGTGATGAACAGCATCCATAGGATGCCGGAAAGCGTGCCTGGAATCGCCATGAGGATGATGAACGGGTCGACCCAGGATTGGAAGTTGACCACCATCAGAAGGTAGACCAGGAGCAGGGCGAAGATGATGCCGAGCCCGAGCCGCAGGAACGAAGAGTTCATGGTGTCCACCTGCCCGCGAACATCCAGAAAATTCCCCTTGGCCATCTTGCCGCGATAACTGTTTACGATTTTATAGATGTCCGAGGCCACGCCGCCAAGGTCCCGCAGATCGGTGTTGGCGAAGACATCATAAGTCGGCTGAACATTATAGTGATTGACGAGCGCGACGGTGCTGGTGCGCTGCAGCGTGGCTAAATTCGACAACAGCTGGGGCTGCTGGCCGCCGTTCGCCGAGGTGATGGGCGTGCGCTTCAGGGCGTCGAAGGAGTCGATGCGATAGGTCGGCGTTTGGACCGCGACATTGTAGTTCACCCCGTTGACCGGGTTGAGCCACTGATTGGGTGCGACCTGGCCGCTCGAAATGAGCGAAATCAGCAAGCTGTTGGCGACATCCCGCTGCGTCAGACCCGCTTGGTCAGCCTTGGTGCGGTCCACGTTCACCATGACGGACGGATAGGCGACTTCCTGTTTAAGATGAACGTCCACGGCTCCCGGAACACTTGCGATTTTACCCTCCATCTCCTTGGCGATGCGGTAGTTGTTCTTGGCGTCGCGTCCCACCACCTGCACGTCGATGGGAGCGGGAAGGCCGAAGTTCAAGATCTGATTCGTGATGTTCGCCGCCTGAAAATAGACCGTCTCCTGCGGAAACTTCTCATTCAGGCGGGCGCGGAGCCGCCTTTCGTACTCTTCCGTGGGCCCGTGCTTTTCAGGGTTCAACGCGATCAGGATCTCGCCATCCGACACCCCGATAGTGGAGCTGTCGCCGAACGCGAGATTGATGCCGCTGGAAGGCAGACCGATGTTGTCCACGATGGTCTGCACCTCCTGATTCGGAATCTCCTTGCGGATCTCGGCTTCTATATGGGCGAAGATCTGCTCGGTCTCCTCGATGCGCGTGCCTTGGGGCGCATTGACGTGCAGGCGCATCTGGCCGGAATCGACATAGGGAAAGAAATCCCGGCCGACGAAAAACGCCAGAGCCAGGGAAGCCAGGCAGAACAGACCGAAGACGCAGGCCACGATGCCGCGGTGGACCAGGACATAAGTGAGCCACCCGGAGTAGCGTTCCCGCAGCCTTTCGAAGCGATCGTCAAAGGCGTGATGCACCTTCCATATCACGCCGGGGGCGTGCGCGGGCTTCCCTTCCTCGCCCTGCTGGTAAAGCTCCACCTCGGGCGGCAAAAGGAAGTGAACCATGGTGGGGACGAGGGTTCGCGTCAGCAGGTAGGAGGTGAGCATCGCGAACACGACGGCGCCGGCCAGCGGAGTGAACAGATATTTGGCGGCGCCGGTGAGCAACAGGACCGGGACGAACACGATGCAGATGGCGAGCGTGGAAACGAAGGCGGGCACCGCGATTTGTTGAGCGCCGTCGAGGATGGCGCGGACAATCGGCTTCTTCATGCCGAGGTTGCGGTGAATGTTCTCGATTTCGACCGTGGCATCGTCCACCAGGATGCCGACGGCAAGAGCCAGCCCGCCGAGCGTCATCACGTTGACGGTTTGGCCGAGAGCGTCCAGTACGATGAGCGACGTCAGGATCGACAGCGGAATCGAGATGCAGACGATGACCGTGCTGCGCCAGCTTCCCAAAAACAGTAGGATCATGAGCCCGGTGAGGGCCGCGGCGATGGCGCCTTCGCGCAACACTCCGCTGATGGCGGCGCGCACAAAGATCGACTGATCGAACAGTTGGAGAATGTTCAGTTCAGGCGGCAGGCCTGCCTGAATTCGTATGAGGGCTTTCTTTACGTTGGCGACGATGCTGAGCGTGGAGGCCTGACCGTTCTTGAGCACGGTCAGGAGCGCGGCCCGGCGGCCGTTCACGCGCACGATATTCTGCTGCACCGCATAACCGTCGCGAACGTTCGCCACGTCGCGCATGTAGACGGTCGCCCCGTTGACGGTTTTGATCGGCAGGTCGTTCATCGCGCTGACCACACTGGGACTGCTGTTGATCTGGACGAAGTAGTCGCGATCCCCGATCTTGGCGTCGCCCGCGGGAAGGATGAGGTTTTGCAGGTTCAGAGCGTTGGAAACATCGGTGGCGGAAAGGCTCTTGGCGTAGAGAGCGTTGGGGTCGAGGTCGACCATGATCTGGCGCTGCTTGCCGCCGGAAGGCAGAGGAAGCGCGGCGCCCTGCACCGTGGCGAGCTGCGTCCGGATGAAATTCAGCCCCAGATCGAAAAGCTGCTGCTCGCTCAGCGTCTCGCTTTCGAGCGCGAGCTGCAGAATAGGCACGCTCGATGCATCGTATTTCAGGATGATGGGCGGGAAAATGCCCGGCGGAAGGACGCGCAGGATGGTCTGGACGATCGACGTCACCTGGGAGACAGCGAGTTCGATTTTCGCGGTCGGCTGGAAAAACACGCGAATGACCGAGACGCCGTTGTAGGACGTGGACTCGATGTGCTCGATGTCGTTAACCGTCGTGGTCATGGCGCGCTCGCAGACCGTTACGACGCGCTTTTCCATCTCGTCGGGAGAAAGGCCGGTATAGGTCCACACCACCGTAACAACGGGAATATTGATGTTCGGGAAGATGTCGGTCGGCATCGTCAGGATGGCGGCGACGCCAAGCACGAGCATCAATACCGCCATGACAACGAACGTATAGGGCCGCCGAAGGGCAAGCCTTACGATCCACAAAGTTTGTTTTCTCCTGAACTGCTAATTGAAAAGAATCGCACGACGCGCGGGGTGCTAGAAAGGGGTTACCGATCTGGCGTTCCGGGAGGAGCGCTGGTTACGCGTGTTTTCACCCGGCCGGACCTTCCGATCCGGATTTGTTTCATACACTTTGGACCAATTCCCTGGGAAGGCTTCTTTCAAATTCATCTGATTGTTTTCCGCCTCTCCGGGGTTCACCGAAGGTCTGCCTCACGCGCTTAAATTTTTGGAAGCTTTCCGGTGTTCCAGCCGCCGCCGAGGGCTTTGACCAGAAGGACGCTCGCGTCCATGCGGCGCCGCATGATATCCAGTTCATTCCGTTCATTGGCCAACGCGGCGTTCTGCGCGGTTACCACCTGAAGATAGGTGTCGATGCCCCCGACATATCGATTGTTGAAAATGGTTTGCGCGCCTTGGGCGGCGATGGTGGCCTCGTGCTGTTGGACCGACTCCTGCGCCAGGATCCGGAGGACTGCGAGATTGTCCTCCACCTGCTGATAGGCGGCGAGAGTCGTCTGCCGGTAGTTGGCGGAAGCCTCGTCAAAGGCGGCATAGGCCTGTTGGGAGATCGCCGCGCGCCTTCCGGCGTCGAAGAACGTCTGGGAGAGGGATGGCCCGAGCGAATAGACGAAGTTGGACGCGCTGAGCAGGTTGCTGATCGCCGTACTCTCAAACCCGACCGCGGCGTTCAGCGACAAAGACGGAAAGAACGCCGCGCGCGCGATGCCGATCCGCTCGTTCGCCTCATTCGTGCGGCGTTCCGCGGCGGCGATGTCCGGGCGGCGTTCGAGCAATTGCGAAGGGAGCCCGACCGGGATATAGGGCGGCTGCGCATCCCCTAGCGGCATCGGGGCGAGCGTAAAACCCGCGGGCGGCAGACCGATCAGGACGGCGATGGCGTGCTCATACTCGGACCGCTCTATGGCGATATCGGACTGGGCCACGATCGCGGCTTGCAACTGCGTGCGGGCCTGAAACACGTCGGATTCCGCGCTGACGCCGCCTTCGAACCGGTTGGTGGTGATGCGCAGCGCTTCCTCGTAAGCCTTTACGGTATCGGAGAGCAGTTGTTTCTGCGCGTCGGCGCTGCGCAGTTCGAAGTAATCCATGGCGGCTTCGGTCTGCAGGCTGAGGAGCGCCGTAGCCAGATCGGCGGCGCTGGCCTGGGTTTCTTCTTTGGCGGCGGCGATGTTGCGGCGAATGCGTCCCCAAAGGTCGATCTCATAGCTGAAGTCGAGCGGCAGTTGCAGGTCGGCGTCGCCGCTGTTCGCCAGGAGCGGGTTGAAATAGGGGCGGTTGGCCGAGTAACGCTCGCCTACGGCGGAGGGCGTGGTCCCAATGGTGGGGTACAAATCGGCGCGATTGATGCGAATCTGCGCGCGCGCCTCCCGGAAGCGCGCCTCGGCCGCCTTCAAGCTCTGGTTCGAAATCGCGACCTTGGTCTCCAGATCGCTCAAGACGGGTTCGTTGAAGACGGTCCACCAGTCTCCCTTGAGGGCGGCGTCGGAGGGATGAGCCGGCTTCCAGTTGGGGTCCGTCTCCTTATAGGCGTCCGGCGCCGGCGCGGTGGCGACAACGGGCTTCGCGTACTTGGGACCCACCATGCATCCGGCCATGAGAAGCGCGGCTGCGCCGAGCGCGGCAGCGGAGATGTAACGCATTATTTCTCCGCCGGGTTCCTGACTAGCTTGGTCTCCACCTGCTGGCCGCTGGTCAGCGAATCCGAAGGGTCGAGGATCACGAGATCGGAGGGTTCGAGCCCGGAGGAGATTTGAACGAAAGCTCCGCCGTCGTTGGAGATGGTGACCGGGACCAACTGCACGCGTCCCGCGCGGACGACGCCCACCTGCAAACCGGCGCTGCGGAAAAGCAGCGCATTCGAGGGGAGCGTCAAGTTTCCGCTCTGGTGCGGAAGGGTGAAGTGGACGAAGGTGTAGGCGCCGGGCAGAATCTCAGCCCTGGGGTTGGGGACGTCTACTTCCACGTTGAGCGTGCGGGTGGAGGTATCGATGGCGCTCGAATTCCGCGCGATTCGACCGGTGAAGACCCGCCCCGGGTATTCGTCGAGCGTGAGGGTCGCGACGCCGCCGTCGCGAACGGCCGCGGCGTACTGCTCGGGCACCGGCACAAATACGCGGATAGTGCTGATGTCGGCAAGGTGAAACAGCGAATTCGGCGAAGAGCCGCCTTGAATTAACTGGCCGACATCCGTGTTGCGCACCGTCACGACGCCATCGAACGGGGCGTACACACGTTCAAATGATTGCAACTGTTCGAGGCGCCGGACCGACGCGTTGGAAGCTTCGACCGCGGCCGACTTCGCCGCCGCGTCGCCGATCGCCTGATCCGTCTCCTGCTTCGAGACCGAGTTGCTCTTCAACAAGTTCTGGTAGCGGGCGGAGGTGATGTTGGCAAGATCGAGGTTGGCTTGGCTGCTCTTCAACTGCGCCTGCGCGACCTGCAATTGCTCGTCGAGTTCGGGTGTTTCGATAACGGCCATGAGCTGGCCCTTCTTGACGCGCGCGCCGATATCGAAGTACCAGCTCTTTAGATACCCGTCGGTGCGCGAATAGATTGGGGTGTCGACATAGGCTTGCGCGCTGCCGGGCAGCAAGATGTCCGGCGAGAGGCGGGCGGCGAAGGGATGGGTCACGTTCACGGACGGAGTGGCCGCCTCTTTGGTCTGGCCAATCAGCGTGCGTTCGGCCGCGGCGCGCGAGAGGACTCCGGCGACAATGACCCCGGCGATGATCAGGGCGACCACGAAAATCCCGATCCACACGCCGGCCGATAAACCGCGCTTGCGGGGACGATCCGGCGCCGCGGGGGGCAACGCGGCCGGATCGTGGACGTGAGAGTGCCCGGCGGGGTCGGATACCCCAATATCCAGGCGGTCGTCATCCAGATGAGTCAAGTGCGCATTCTCTATTTTATTTCTCTCCCGCTCGTCTTCGCGGTTGCTCATCGATGAGCCTCCAGCACGGGCTCGTGAGCGTGGAGCATTTCCCGGTCAGGGTCGCCGGAGCGACGGCCATGCAGCAATCCGAACACGGCGGGGACAAAGACCAGAGTGGCGAGAGTGGCCGCGCAAAGGCCGCCGATCACGGCGCGTCCCAGCGGCGCGTTCTCCTCGCCGCCCTCCCCTGCTCCGAGCGCCATCGGGATCATGCCGATGATCATCGCCAGCGCCGTCATCATGACAGGTCGGAACCGGGTTGCGCCGGACTCGAGCGCCGCCATGATCCCGTCGCCGTGCTCTTCAAACCTTTCCTTGGCAAACGAGACGACCAGGATGCTGTTCGCCGTCGCCACGCCCATGCACATGATGGCCCCCATCAGAGCCGGAACGCTCAGCGTCGTGCGGGTCGCGAACAGGAAAAGCACAATGCCGGCAAGCGCGGCGGGAAGCGCCGTGATGATGATGAACGGGTCCAGCCACGATTGAAAGTTCACCACGATCAGCAGGTAAACGAGCACGATGGCGAACGCCAGCCCGGAGAGCAGGCCGAAGTACGAAGAGCGCATCGTCTCGATCTGGCCGCGGACATGGGGGAAACTGCCGCGGGGCAGCGACTTCGTGTTTTCCTGAACGATCTTGTCGATCTGCGTGGCCACCGCGCCGAGATCCCGATCCTGCACGTTGCCATAGATGTCGAGCGTCCGGCGAATATTGTAATGGGTGACCACCTGCATTTCGGCCTGCCGGGTGATGCGCGCCACATCCGCCAGAATTTCCGGCCGCCGCGCCGAAACCGACGAGAGCGGAATATTCCGCAGGTCCGATAGAGAAGAAATCTGATACTGGGGCGTCTGCGCGACGATGTTATAGATGACGCCGTTTTTCGGATTGAGGAAGAATTCCGGAGAAAGCTGCGTGCTTCCGCCCAGAATATTCAGAACGCTGGTGCCGACATCGCGTTCGGTATATCCGCCCTGCGCCGCCTTGGTCCGATCCACCGCCAGGTTCAGCACGGGATAGTCGTTGGGCTGCTGCACGCGAAGGTCGACCAGTCCCGCCACGCCGCGCAGCTTATCCAGGATGCGATCGAGCACCACCCGATTTCCCGCGATGTCCGCGCCGTCGATCTGCACATCGATCGGCGACGGCAGCCCGAAGTTCAGAATCTGGGTCACGATGTCCGACGGGAGAAAATAGAAGATCGTTCCGGGAAACTGGCGCGGCAACTCGCGTCGCAGCGTGCGGACGAAATCCGGCGTGGGGCTGTGATCTTCTTTCAGCGAGACCAGGATGTCCGCGTCCCCGGCGCCGATCAGCCCCGACGTGGCATGTTGGAAATTCAGCGTGCTGTAAGGCAATCCGATATTGTCGAGGATGTTGTCCATCTGATCGGCAGGCACAATTCTGCGGATCTGCTGCTCGACTTCATCGCAAAGCTTCGCCGTATCCTCAATGCGGGTTCCAGTCTTCACCCGCATATGCAGGATGAAAGAGCCGTTGTCCGTGCTCGGGAAGAAGTTCTGGCCCAGGAACGGGAGCAGCAGAAACCCCGAGAGACAAACGACGATGAAAACGGGAACGAAGATGACCCGGGCGTCCATCAGTCGTCCCAGCAGGTCCTGGTAAGCGGCGCGAACGCGCTCGAACAAGCGCTCAAACCCGCGTTGAAAGCGCGCCAGGATGTTGCGCGACTTCACCGCGTTATGCTCGTGTTTTTTGAGCAGATACATCGCCAGGGTGGGAACCAGCGTGCGCGAAAACATGTAGGACGCCAGCATGGCGAACACTACGGCCTCGGCCAGAGGCACAAAGAGATAGCGCGCAACTCCGGAGAGGAAGAACATCGGCAGGAACACGATGCAGATGCAAAGCGTCGAGACCAGCGCCGGAACCGCAATCTGCGCGGCGCCTTGCAGAATGCCCTCCGTCAGCTCGATGCCCTGTTCGAGATACCGTTCGATATTCTCGATCGTCACGGTGGCGTCGTCGACTAGGATCCCGACCGCGAGCGCCAGGCCGCCCAGCGTCATGATGTTGATCGTCTGTTTCATCAGGCTGAGCGTGATGACAGATGTCAGAATTGACAGCGGAATGGAGACGGCGATGATGACAGTGCTGCGCCAGCTTCCCAGGAACAGGAGGATCATCAGCCCGGTGAGCGCGGCGGCGATGACGGCCTCGCGAATGACGCCCTCCACCGACCCGCGCACAAAAGTCGCCTGATTTCCAATCGGCGTGATCTGGAGCGACGGCGGCAGCGAGAGCTTGATCTGAGGCAAAATCCCGAGAATTTGATTGACTACGGTAAGCGTGGAAGCGGTGCCCGATTTCAGTACGGTCACCAGCACGCCGCGGCGGCCATCCTGGCGCACGATATTCGTCTGCGGAATGTTCCCGTCCGCGACGGTTGCGACATCGTGCATATATACGATGACGCCGTTCGCAGACTGGCGCACGGGCAGGTTGCTGATGCCTTCAAGAGTGAACGGAGACGAGTTGAGGTGAATGTCGTACTCCTGGCTTCCGATCTTGGCGGTGCCCCCCGGCTGGACGACATTCTGCTCCGATAGCGCGGTCAGCACTTCCGCAGGAGCAAGCCCCAAGGCCTGCAGGCGCTTCGGGTCCAGATTGATGACGATGGTCCGCTGCTTGCCTCCATAAACATTCGGGATGACCGCGCCCGGGATCGTGACCAGAGCGGGACGGACGAAATTCAGTCCAAGATCATTTAACTGCTGCTCGGAGAGCCCCTGGCCAGAGAGGCCGAGCTGCAAGATGGGCACGCTCGAGGCCGAAAAATTGATGATCTGCGGCGGCAGAAGACCCGGCGGGAGGTTTCGAAGCTGAAATTCGGAAGCGGCGGAAACCTGGGCGTTGGCCGTATCCAGGCTGGCGCCCGGCTGGAGATAAATTTTTATGACGACCTGCCCCGCGACAGTGGTCGATTCGATGTGCTGAATGTTGTCGACCAACACGGTAAGGGTCTTCTCATACGGGGTGGTGAGCCGGCCTTCCAGTTCCTCGGGGTTAAGGCCCGTGTAAGACCACGCCACCGAGACGACCGGGATGTTGATGCTCGGGAAAATGTCGGTTGGGGTATTAAGAATGACGACAGGGGCTGCAATCAGAATGAGGATTGCCAAAACAATGAAGGTGTAGGGTCGCGTGAGCGCGATCTTTACGATCCACATGGGACACGATGCTTCGTGTGGTGCAGGCCCAGGAGCCTTAGTTCATGATAGCTTAACGAATTTTGAGCAGCCGGTACGCGTCAGGCCGGAAACACGTTCGTGTTCAGAAAATCGTTGCGGAATTTCCCGCTGGGGTCGAACTTAGCGGCCAGTTGCAGGAAGCCGGGCAGTTTCTCATATCGGGATTGGAGAACGGCCGGCGGCATGGTAAATAGCTTGCCCCAATGCGGACGCGCCTGAAACGGGGCGAGTTCCTTCTCGATCACCGGAAGCACGCGTTTGACGGCGGGCCAGTCCGGCTTCCACGTAAAGTGAATGGCTACGCTGGGCCGCTGGTAACAGGTGCTCATCCATAGGTCGTCCGCCGCGATGGTGCGGATCTCGGAAATTAGCAGGAGCGGAGTCACTTGATCGCGCAGACGCTCCACGGCAAGGATGGCTTCGATCGCATGGCTGCGCGGGAGCAGGTATTCCGTCTGCAGTTCTTTCCCGGCGCTGGGAGTGAAGCCCATGCGGAAATGCGGGAGCCGCTCATACCAGGGGCCGGGAACGCCCATCTGGGCGGTGCAGTTTTCGGCGGAAAGCTCGGCGATCGGATGAAGGTTGCGGGTCGCCAGCGTCGCCCCGAATAACTTCGGAGGCGCGGCGAACGGCCGGCCTTGTCCGTCGCGGCTCTTGATCCATAACTCGTTGAAGCGCTGCTTCTGCCAATCGGTGAACAGACTAACGCTGTACCCGCTCGCCTGAATGTCGTCGAAGTGATCCTTCACCTCTGCGAGCGGCAGGTTTTCATAGACGTACTGCCGCATGGTGTAAGTGGGTTCTATGTCGAGCGTGATGCGAGTAATCACGCCGAGAGCGCCCAAGCCGACCACCGCGCCGTGGAACGCGTCGCCGCCGGACTCGCGAGAGAGTTTCACTAAGTCTCCGCCGGCGGTCACGAATTCAAAAGCCGAGACGGCGCTGGCGAGGTTCTTATTTTTCTCGCCCGAGCCGTGCGTCGCGGTGCTGCACGCTCCCGCGATGGATATGTGCGGAAGCGAAGCCAGATTGTGCAGCGCGAATCCCTTGCTGTCGAGATACGGGCAGAGCTGCCCGTAGGAGATTCCCGCCTCCACCGTCACCGTGCGCGCGCCGGCGTCCAGCGAGACCACCTCATGCATAGGCTTCAGAGAAAGCAGGCTATGCGAACTATTGGCGATGGAGTTGAAGCAGTGGCGCGTGCCGAGTACTTTGAGCTTATCGCGCGAGCGCAGAACGGCGCGGATCTGCGCGAGAGTGGCGGCCTCCTGAACGTCGCTGGTGCTGTAAGTGATGTTGCCCGACCAGTTGGTGAGCTTCCCATCCGAAGCCCACGCCATGAGGGGCGCGAGGACAGGAGATGCGATCGCGGTCGAGAGCAGATTGAGGAAGGTGCGTTTGTGCACGGCGTCAGAATGGTATCAGAATCGAATCACCGGAGTTCCAGGATCTAGGGTCGCAGCGTTTTATTCAACCAGGCCACCATCTCGGATTTCCAATGCTGCATCTCCGGCGCCCGCCACCCGGACATTCCGTGGCCGCCGCCGTCAATTGTGATCAGCTCGCAGCCGGCGCCCACTTTATGCATGGCTTCGCACATGGCCGGCGATTGCTCATAGGCGACCTGATCATCTTTTGTCCCTTGAATGCACAGGAACGGCGGCATGCCGTGGTGGACGCCGGCGATGGGCGATATCGCGCGCAGCTTCGCGAGACCCGGCGCGTCAAGATGTTCCGCTCCGAAGAAGTGAATCCCGCCCCCGTTTGCAGCGTGCCGGTTGATGACGTCCATGTTGAAGCGTTCCGGATGATCCCGGCGCAGCTCGGCTAACTTGCCGTAATCCACCGGCCCGTAGAAGTCCACCACCGCCGCTACTCTCGTGGCGGGCGTCTCGTGTGTGCCCTCGTAATTGACCAGAAAACCTCCGGCCGATTCGCCGATGATCGCGATTCTGCCTTTATCGACGTGGTACGTCGCGGCGTTCGATTTGACCCACTCGATCGCGCTGCTCAGGTCGGCGATCGCCTCGGGAAAGCGGAACTCGGGCGCCAGCCGGTAATCGATGCTGAACCACGCGTATCCGGCGTCCGCCAGTACGCTGAAGAGGGGCTTTACATTCGTGCTCCTGCTGCCGCCGTCGAACCCTCCGCCATGAACGAGAATCGCGGCGGGGAACGGCCCCGGACCATCGGGTACGTGCAGGTCGAGAAACAAAGGTTTCCCGCCAGGGTGCGCGAACTCCACGTTCGTCTGTTCGACGGGTGCGCCGCTCAAAGCCGCCGCCAAGGTAGTCAGAAGGAAAATGCACATGCGCATGGAGCGAAATTGTATCAGCGCGGCGGCCGCGTTCATTTTCGTTTCTGCGCTTGTTTCTGCATTCTGACGCGCCGGCATTGGCCGCATCTCCACTTCCTCTGCTTATGGAAAATGTGGCCTTTGATCTCCTGCATCGGGATCTTGCAAAAGCGGCACGTCATCGGAGTCGTCGTTCCCGTTCTAGCGCAAGCTATACTGGCGGCATAATGACGCCCACCGACAAAATCTGGCGAAATGGTGAGTTTATCAATTGGAAAGATGCCAATATCCACGTTCTGTCGCATGTTGTGAGTTACGGCAGTTCGGTGTTCGAGGGAATCCGGTGCTATGAGACGACTTCGGGTCCGGCTATTTTCCGGCTTCGGGAGCATGTCCGGCGGCTGATCGACTCGGCCCGGATCTACCGGATGGATACGTTTCCCTACTCGGCGGACCAACTGGCGGACGCCATGCTGGAGACCGTCAGCGTCAATCAAATGCGGTCTTGTTACCTGCGGCCGATCGTGTTGCGCGGGTATGGCGATCTCGGCGTTTACGGAATGAAAAATCCGGTGGACGTGTACGTAGCCTGCTGGGAATGGGGCAAGTATCTGGGCGACGAAGCCCTGACGAACGGAACCGACGTCTGCGTTTCCAGCTGGACGCGCATGGCGCCCAATACACTGCCGGCGCTGGCGAAAGCCGGCGCGAACTACATGAACTCGCAGTTGATTCGAATGGAAGCGGTGGCCAACGGATACAGCGAAGGAATCGGGCTGGATTCGACGGGGAACGTGAGCGAAGGCTCCGGCGAGAATATCTTCGTGGTCCGGGACGGCCGGTTGCTCACGCCGCCGCTCAGCTCTTCCGTCCTGCCGGGGATCACGCGCGACACCGTGGTGACGCTCGCCCGGGATCTCGGCATCCCGGTGGTCGAGGGGATCGTGCCGCGCGAGCTACTTTACATCGCGGATGAAGTCTTCTTTTCGGGCACGGCCGCGGAAATCACGCCCATTCGATCCATCGACCGTATCCCTATCGGAAAAGGCTCGCGCGGACCTGTCACCGAGCAATTGCAGCGGGAATTCTTCGGCGTGGTGAACGGGACCAAGCCGGATCCTCACGGCTGGCTCTCGCCGGTGGAAGTCCGGCAGACGGTCTCTTAAGAGATCGCGCCCGCATCAACTAATTTGGGCGACCGTGGGGCGAGGGCAGCCTGCCACCTCCCCCGAGATTTGCCTGCTGCGCCTCGCGCCACGGCCCTTTCGACGATCTTTATCTTGTACTCCGAGACGCGCCCTCGCGCCAGGCCAAACTGCGGATTCCGCCGCATCTTTCAACAGCTTTGTCGGCGCATGTTTTCAACCAGTTGGCCGCACGGCGCCTGTTTGAAACGTGTGCATAAGGGGTGGACGGCTGTGGGTTGTTTTGGGCCGGCGTCTCCAACGCGTCCGCGCCGCGGCGTATGGAGGCGGATTTTTCATACCCTTCGAGATTGCGTACCGGCGGGGAACAAGCGACCATGTTCCCATGCGACTTGAAGGAAAAACGGCTCTAGTAACCGGCAGCGACCAGGGAATTGGGAAGGCGATCGCCGTGCGTTTCGCACAGGAAGGCGCGGATGTCGTCATCAATTACCGCAGCAACGCAGCCCATGCCCAGGAGGCTTTGCAGGAAGTCGAGGCGACCGGCCGAAAGGGCTTCGTCGTCCAGGCCGATGTCGGGCAGGTCGATGGGGCGCGCAAACTGGTGGATGACGCCGTGGCGCATTTCGGCAAGCTGGACATTCTGGTCAACAACGCGGGCGTGGAGAAGCGCGCCGACTTCTGGGATGTGACCGAAGAAGATTACAACGCGGTGATCGGGGTCAATCAGACCGGCGTGTTCTTTACCACTCAGCGTTTTGTGCAGCAGCTCCGGGGCGATGGTTCGAGCCCGGTGCGGCGCGGCAAGATCGTAAACATCAGTTCCGTGCACGAGGAACTTCCCTTCCCTCACTTCACGGCCTATTGCATGAGCAAAGGCGCGCTGAAAATGATGATGCGGAACATCGCGATCGAACTGGGCCCGCTGGGAATCAATGTGAACAACATCGCGCCAGGCGCCATTGAAACGCCTATCAATACCAAGCTGCTCAGCGATCCTCAGCTGCTGGCCGCGCTGGAGAAGAATATCCCGCTCGGGCGATTGGGAAAGCCGGAAGACGTAGCGGGGATGGCTGTTTTCCTGGCTTCCTCCGAATCGGATTACGTTACGGCTTCCACATTCTACGTCGATGGTGGGTTGCTGTGGAACTATCACGAGCAGTAGTGCGAGGATGAATCCAACCCCGGCTCGAAGCATCTATGCAAAGTATTGGCGCGTTTTGCGCACAGCTGAGGGGGCTTAAGGACCGATCTGCATATGGGTGACAGCGTGGCCGGTGATCTGGATTTACGCGAGGAAGTACGGCGGTTGCGGGACGAACAGGACCGCCTGCGGCACGAGCAGGATCGGCTGCGGGAGCGCTCGGAGAACAATGCCGGAGCGCAGGGACAGGAAGCGAAGCCGGGCGAGCAGCAACAGGCTCAACCGGGTCCAGAGCAACCCGACCAGAAGGAAGACGCTAAGAAGGACGACAAAAAGGAGCCTGAAAAGAAGAAGGGTCCGTGGGTGCGGGAGCACCCGATCGCGCTGATCGCGATCATCGTCCTTTTGATTGTGGCCGGCATAGGCGGCTTTCTTCTGATGCAATATCTCGACTCTTACGTGAGCACCGACGACGCTGAAGTGGATGCGCATATCAATGCCGTCACCAGCCGGATTGGCGGGACGGTGGTGGGCGTGTATGCGGAAGACAATGATGTCGTAAAGGCGGGCCAGACCTTGATCGATATCGACCCGCGCGATTACAAGGTCTCCGTCGAACAAGCCCAAGCTCAGCTAGCCCAGGCGCAAGCCGGCATTCAGGCGCAGAATCCGAACGTTCCGATCACCCAGACCTCCCAGTCCACCAACATCACCACCTCCGGCGAGCAGGTCACCGACGCCCAGGCGGGAGTTTCCGCCGCCAAGCAGACTTATGAATCCGCCGTGGCTCAACTGCGCCAGGCGGAGGCCAATTACCAGAACGCCAGCAATGACGAAGAGCGTTATCGGGTGCTGGTCGCAAAGGAAGAAGTATCCAAAGAGCAGTACGACGCCAAACTGACCGCCAAGCTTTCTCAGCAGGCCGTTGTAGACGCGCAACGGGCCAGCGCCGATGCGGCGAAGGACACCATCGCGCAGCGGGAAGCAGCCTTGGCGCAGGCTCGCTCGCAGGAGCGGCTAGCGCAGGTGAATGCGCCCCGGGCGGTGGCTATTCAACAGGCGCAAGTGGTCAGCCGGCAGGCGGATACGCAGCGCTATAAAGCCCAGTTGGATCAGGCGCTTCTCAACCTGAGCTATTGCAAAATTGCGGCGCCTGTCACGGGAGTCATCGGACGGCGCAGCGTCGAGGTGGGCCAGCAGGTTGCGCCGGGGCAGGAACTGATGGGCGTGACGAACCTGGAAGACATCTGGGTGACGGCCAACTTCAAAGAAACGCAGCTGCGGAACGTGAAGCCAGGCCAGCCGGTCAAGATTCACGTGGATTCGATCAATGCGGACTTTGACGGCCAGGTAGAATCGCTTCCCGGCGCGAGCGGCGCGATGTATAGTCTGCTGCCCCCGGAAAATGCAACGGGAAATTACGTGAAAGTGGTGCAGCGCCTGCCGGTCCGGATCCGGTTTAAGTCCGATCAGCCGGGGCTGGAGCGGCTGCGGCCGGGCATGTCGGTCGAGCCCAAAGTCTCGATCCGGTAGCGGAGGCGAGAAAATAGAGTCAGGCGGGGTTGCTGTCGAGCTCGAGAACTTCGTTGAGCGATCCCTGCCGATAGCCGTCCAAATCCAGCGTCACGTATTTGAACCCGAGACGGCGGAAGATAGCGCTGAAACGAGCGATCATGCCGGAATCGAGCGCGCGCGGCAATTCCTCCGGCGCGATTTCAATCCGCACCAGCTCTCCGTGAAAGCGGGTGCGGAACTGGCGGAATCCAAGATCCTTCAGCTCTTCTTCCCCCAACTCGACGACTTTCACATTTTCCAGCGTGACGGCGGTCCCGTAAGGGATTCGGGAACTCAGGCAAGCGGCCGCGGGCCGGTCCCACGTTGGCAATGCCGCGCGACGGGAAAGCTCCCGGATCTCGGATTTCGTGAGATCGGCGTCCACTAAAGGCGACTGGACCTGGTGTTTCGCGGCGGCCGTCTGGCCCGGACGGTAATCCCCCAGGTCGTCTTTGTTCACTCCATAAACGATGTTGCGAAGGCCGCGCCGTTTCGCGTATTCGTCCAAACGGGTAAAGAGCTCGTCTTTGCAGTGGAAGCAGCGGTTCTTATCGTTGCGCGCGTAATCCGGATTTTCAAATTCGCGCGTTTCAATGTACTCGTGCGCGATTCCGAATTGGCGCACAAAGGCTTCGGCGTCGCGCTTGTGGCTCGCGGGGATGGAGGCTGAATCCGCCGTGATGGCGATCGCCCGGTTTCCAAGCGCCTGGTGAGCGGCCCAGGCGAGGTATGCGGAATCGGTCCCGCCGGAGTAGGCGACGATCACGCTGCCCATATCCCGCAGCAGACTGAAAAGCCGCTGCTCCTTTGCCGCCAGGTGTTCCGGAGCCGTGGATTTCAACGGCTCCAGCTGCACGAAAAGGGCGCTCATGACTGCATCGTAGCGCAGTTATTGAAGAAGCAGGTCCGTCTGTTGGTCCCCGCCATCACCATTCTTGCCGGGAACCTCTTCAGGCACCAGGCTTGCCGCGGCGATGCGGTCGTTGTCATCCATTTTGACGAGACGCACGCCGGAAGCCGAACGGCCGGTCTTGCGAATCTCCGCGGAATCGATGCGGATCATCTGGCCGTTCTTGGTGACGATCATCAGTTCGGAATCGTCCTTGACCGACAGAACTTCCACCACTCGGCCTATTTTATTCGTGGCCTTCATGTTGATGACGCCCTTGCCGTTGCGGTGCGTGAGGCGGTATTCGCTCAGCTTCGTGCGCTTGCCGTAACCGTGTTCGGAGATGGAAAGGATTAGGGTGTCCTCGGGAACAACTTCGGCCCCGACCACTTCATCGCCTTCGGCCAGATCCATCGCTCCTACGCCGCGAGCCGGGCGGCCCATCGCCCGAACCGCATCCTCTTTGAAACGAATGGCCTGGCCTCCGCGCGTGCCCAGGAAGATATAGCTCTTGCCGTCGCTCAAGCGCGCCGCCAGCAGCTCGTCGCCTTCATCGAGCCCCAGGGCGATGATGCCCCGCGCCATCACGTTGGAGAAGTCGGTTAGTTCGGTCTTCTTGATCACGGCGCGTTTCGTGACCATGACGATAAAGCGGTCGGGCGTGAACTCCCGAACGGCCAGAAACGCCTGCACGGTTTCATCCGGCTGCAGGTTGATCAGATTCGAAACGTTCTTGCCTTTGCCCGTGGTGCTGGCGTCGGGTATTTCGTAGATCTTGAGCCAATAGACACGGCCCTTGTTGGTGAACAGCAGAAGATAGCTGTGCGTGGAGGCGACCAGGAAGTGCTCGACAAAGTCGGATTCCCGGGTTCCCATGCCGATCCGGCCGCGTCCGCCGCGCGTCTGGCGCCGATACGTATCGATCGACGTGCGCTTGAGATAGCCGCCGTGCGTGACTGTGACGGCGACGTCTTCGACCGCAACCAAATCCTCCAGCCGGATTTCGCCCGAGTCTTCGATGATCTCCGTGCGGCGGGCGTCCCCATAAAGCTTCTGCACCTCGCGGAGCTCGCGGATGATGAGGTCGCGCAGGACTTTCTCGGAGCCGAGGATTTCCAGGTACTCTCCGATGCGGCGCATGATGTCGGCCAGCTCATCGAGAATCTTCTGTTGCTCCATGCCGGTCAAACGCTGGAGCTGGAGCTCGATGATGGCCTGCGCCTGGCGCTCGGTCAAACCCTGCTCCGGCGCCCAAGCCTGGCCGGCGCGGACTGTCAGCGCGGCGATCTCTTCCTGGAATCGGAAGCGGGCGGTCATCAGGGACTCGCGCGCTTCGCGGGGGCTCCTGGCCGAGCGGATGAGCCGGATGATTTCGTCGATATTATCAAGAGCGAGCTTGAACCCGAGCAGAATGTGTTCGCGTTCCCGCGCTTTCCGCAGTTCGTAGTCGGTGCGGCGGCGCACCACGTCCACGCGGTGCTCGATGAAGCACTTGATCGTGTCGATCAGGCCCATCTCTCGCGGCTGGCCGTTCACGATGGAGAGATTGATGATGCCGAAACTGGTCTGAAGTTGGGTGAGCTTATACAGGTTATTTAGAACCACTTCGGCCTGTTCGCCGCGCTTCAGCTCGTATACAATGCGCAGGCCGTCGCGATCGCTTTCGTCGCGAATGTCCCCGATGCCTTCCAGGCGCTTCTCGTTCACCATCGCGGCCGTAAACTCGATGAGCTTGCTCTTGTTGACCTGGAACGGGATCTCGGTGACCACGATCTGCTCGCGATCCTTCGATTTCGGCATCGGTTCGATCGTGGCGCGCGCGCGCAATTTCAGCGAGCCGCGGCCGCGCGTGAAGGCGTCGAGAATTCCCTGGCGCCCGAGAATGAATCCGCCGGTCGGAAAGTCGGGACCCTGCACCATCTCCATGAGCGTGGCCAGCGTCGTGTGCGGATCCTGGATGAGCGCGATGGTGGCGTTCACGATCTCGGTCAGGTTATGCGGCGGAATCTTGGTGGCCATCCCCACGGCGATGCCTTCCGATCCGTTGATCAGCAGGTTGGGGACGCGCGTCGGCAGAACTTCGGGTTCGTGTTCGCTGTCGTCGTAATTGGCCCGGAAATCCACCGTTTCTTTGTCGATATCTTCGAGCAGGGCGGTGGCGATGCGCGACAAGCGCGCTTCGGTGTACCGTTGCGCGGCGGGAGGATCGCCGTCAATCGAACCGAAGTTCCCTTGGCCGTCCACCAGCGGATAGCGCATGTTGAAGGGCTGCGCCATGCGCACCAGCGAATCGTAAATGGGAGCGTCGCCGTGCGGGTGATATTTGCCCATCACCTCGCCGGTGATCTTGGCGGACTTGCGCGTCGGCCGGTTAGGCGCGAGCCCCAGTTCGTGCATGCCCCAGAGAATGCGCCGGTGAACCGGCTTTAAACCGTCGCGAACATCGGGCAAGGCACGACCGACGATCACGCTCATGGCATAGTCGAGGTACGACCGGCGCATCTCGTCTTCGATATTGATGGAAATTACTGATTTGTCGCCGCCATCGCCAGACCCAGGTAAGGGCAATTGCGGTGGCGCTGGGGGATTCTGAGGCGGTTCCTGTTCAGCCATGTTTTTGCGTGTAAGTTGTATTATAGCAAGAATTTAACGGTGATCGGCGTCCGCGGACGGAACGGCTGTTCCGACATTTTCTTGAGAATCTGCAATCCAGATGCACACACTTTTCCGTACCAGTACATAAGACGTTAAATATATGAAATGCGGCAGTTTTCCGTCTGAAGTGTATGACCTGTTCGCTCTCGGGGTTCTCGACGAACCGGAATCCGGCGAAATCCGAGACCACCTCCGGCAGAGTTGCCTGAGTTGCAGCGACGGCATGCGCGACAGCTTGGCCCGCGTTACGGAGATGGCGCTTTTCGTGCCTGCGGTTGCGCCGCCCCGTCACTTGAGGCAACGGGTGGTCCGCAGCGTGACGCCCGCGCGCCCTGGGTGGCGCGGATGGCTGGCGGCGTCGCCTCTCGGTTCCCCCGCCTTCGCTTTAGCAGCCTTGGCGCTGGCCGTCGGGCTCGGAGCCGGTTGGCTGGCGCAGGAACGCGTGAAGCCGGCCGCGGCGATCGTCGCTCAACGGAGCGCCCCGCCCGTTCCGACGGTGCAACTGCCCGCGCCGGCGGTGACTCCCATCCCCGCATCCGCGAAGCTCCCCAATAGCGATCGGGCTCTGGACGAAGCCGAGCGGGAGCTCGCCCGTATCCGAGTTTCCGCCGACGCCACTTCGCGGGAACTGGCCGACTCGCGCGCGATCATGACGGCGCTGCAATCTGACTTGCGCGGCAAGGATCAACAGATCGCCGAGACCCAGCAAAAGTTGAACCAGGCGCAGACCCATTACGCGGCCGCCACTCACGATCTGGAGACGGCGCGGGCGAATGGCGCGCAACTGGTTGACGCCCAGACACGCATTGAAGAACTCAGCCGGCAGGTCGCCCTGTATAAGGCCGCATTCAACCAGGAACACCGCGACCGCGATCACAATCAGCAACTGGTCTCGCTTCTGAGCGCGCCGGATTTGAAGGTGGTCAACCTGCAATCCACCGAGCGCGGCGGGGGCTCGAGCGCTCGCGCGATTCTCTCGCGCAACGGGAAGGCCGTTTTCGTAGCCACTCAGCTCCCCGCTCTGCCCGGCGGTCGCACGTACCAGTTGTGGCTCATGCGCGGCTCGGCCCCGGCGATCGTCAGCGGCGGCGTTTTTCAGCCGGATCCCTCCAAGACCGCTGTTGTCGAGGTGAACGACGCAAGGCTGCTCGCCGGCGTCACCGGACTCGCCGTGACGGAAGAGCCGGCGGGCGGCAGTCCTCTGCCGACCGGCCACAAGATTCTGGTCGGGCTTCCCCGCTCCTAACTCCCGGACCGGCTTAGAGGTTCAGGGCTTTTGCTTCCCCGGCTGGTGCTGTTCTGGATTACGGCCGCTGCGGTACAGACGAAAAGCCGACACTTGGAGCTTGGCGACAGTCTTTCATCTTTCATGCGCGAACTGGATTTGATTCCCGCAAGCTCGGGGGGCGGCAAACGAAGCGATGCGAAGCGCCTACGCGGGCAGATGGAAAGGCTGTTCCGATGCCGCATCAGTTTTGACCAGGCGACGACCGACGAAAGCGGAGCTGAGGGCAATAGCTGGCTTGATATGCAGGTTGCGCCGAAAGGCGAGCTTTGGTGGGACACGAAGCAGCCCGACCAGGCGGCCCTATGGGGAAGCTGGATAGAGCTGGGAGAAGAGTTTTTCAAGGCCATCACCGCCGCGCCGATTCCTGCGGATATGCGGGCGCTCCGGGCATTGAAACGTTCTCCCCTGGCGCTTGACCTCTACGTCTGGGCAACATACCGTGTCTTCCAGGTGAACCGTAAAGGCGGGTCGCAGTTCATTTCCTGGGCGCAGCTTAAGCCGCAAATGGGCGCAGAGTATAAGAGCGTCGATGAATTTGCCCGGAAAGCAAAAGCGGCCTTTCGGAAGATTCGTGCCGTGTATCCGGGGTTAAGGCTCGACTATGCAAAGGGCGGGCTTGTGCTGCGGCCGTCACCGACCGCTGTTAAGCCACTCGGCGCGACAAAGACGCCCGCAGTCAGCGGGCCTGGTGGTAGAAAATGAGAGAAAGGATAGGCGAGCATTACCGAAGGCTGGTCGAGCGAAAGCGCATATAGTGAGTTCGCCTGAGTTTATTACAACGTAAAGGAAGTTATGTTCTGGCGAACGGTAAGAAGTGGTGCGCCAAGAGATGATCCGGCGTACCCTGATGCAAGGGAACCTAGTTAATTCGGCAGAGTGTAATAAACAACTACTTTGCCCTCTTGAGCAAAGCTCGCCCAGTTGATTATCGTCCAGCTAATATGCTTTCCGCCCGCATCCGTGTTAACGGTCGGCGTAGTGCCTTTAAACCGAATCCATCCTGTATTTCTTGCGCAGTCCATGAAAGGATATACAGCTCCATTCGGAACTGCTGGGCAAGTAACCCAATTGCTCACGCCTACTTTTCGGGCGAAAACCTCGTAGCGAACAATTTGGGCATTTTGTGGAATGGTGATGTTCACCGGACCGCATGCCGCGCCTTGTGAACCACAATCAGGGTCTGCGCCCTGCGCACCACAGAACGGACTTACAGCAGTGCAACCATGTCCGGCAACCTGAGCTGAGGATTCAGCGTTTAATACTTGACCTGAAGCTGCCGGTATTGATGTGAGGATAACCAGCAGAGCGAAAGCCAACGAAGTGAGACACGTGACTCGTTTCATCAACTACTTACCTCCTAACACCACCATAGCTCCGTTTTATATAAACAAGCGAATGTATTAATAAATTTAATAGAGCCATAGGGTTTTACACATCAACCAAGGGCGGGTTTAAACGTGGGTTCTAACGGTGCTGGCATACCACTGGTTGCCCTGAGGTGTGCGGATATTGAGGCGGTTTAGCTCGCGGCTGATATCGCGCAAGCCCCTGCCCTGCCGTTTCCAGTCGGCCATGAGCTTTAGCACTTCGGGCGGCGGCGCTTGGGTGTTCTTCGCGGCTCTTGCAATCGCGGCCGCTTCGGCTGCGCGTGGGTTCCCTAACTTCGTACCTTTGGCTTTTGCTGCGGCAAGCGGGCGGCAGTCCTCTGCCGACCGGCCACAAGATTCTGGTCGGGCTTCCCCGCTCCTAACTCCGCCGGACCGGCTTAGAGGCTCAGGAGCTTTTCCCCCATATTCCCCGGTGAAAGCCGGGGATTTTCTTGCTCCCAAAACCCATTCACCAACCCCCAACCTTTCTTTTCCGCTGCAAACAAACCACTTACCGCCCAATCCTACCGCTCGCCCCATTTCCCGCCTGTACCCTGAAATCGCAAAGGAGCTCTTATGCACCCCGCCGCTTCCACCGCCCGCGAAATCGCCAATCGGGACAACGCGCAGCTTTCCACCGGTCCTCGCACCGTCATCGGCAAAGACGCCGTCAAGCTCAACGCCCTCAAGCATGGTCTCTTCTCCAAAACCATCGTGCTCCCCGGAGAGAATCGCGAAGCCTTTCTCGCTCTCGGCGAGCGCTATACCCGCGAGTTCAACCCCCAAACGCCCGAGCAAGTCCGCCTCGTCGAAGTCCTTCAGGACACCCAGTGGCGCCTCGATCGCGTCATCGCACTCGATCACAATCTCCACGCCGTCGGCGCCGCCCAGCATCTCGATCAGGCCGAGTCTGAATTCCGCGCCTGCTTCACGGAAGAGATGGACGATAGTTCCCGGTACGCGCTCGCCCAGGTTCTCGCCTTCCGCACCAACGCCCGCGCCTTCGACCAGCTCGCGCGCCAGGAAGCGCGCCTCCGCCGCCTGCATGACCGCACCCGCAAGGAACTCGCGCTCCTGCAAGTCCCCGCGCCGGCCCCGCCGATCGCGCCGCGACCGGATCGCCCCGCCCCAGCCCGGACGAATGGGTTTGTTTCGCCGCCTTCCGCGCAACCCGCGGTCAGCGCCCAAGCCTCCCCTTCGCCGATGCCCCAATTCACCGGCCCCATGGCCGACATCAAGCGCAAGCAGTGGCTCCGCCGCCAGAATTCGCTGAACGCCCGCTAAATCGCTACTTCAGGAACTTAGAAATGCAGTCCGATGCGCGTTCCGTAAGTCGCGAAACTAGCGTCAGATCCGGATATCTTGTTAAACCGTCCGTCGAACCCGATGGACAAAGTTCTCGTGAGCCGGAACTCAAACCCGCCGCCCGTCTGTAAACCGATGTCGAGGTTGCCGTTCCCGCCCGGCAGACCGCGCGCGACCAGTTCGGGCGACTGGCCGATCTGTCCGGCGACGAGCGCCGTCCCAAATGGCGCCTGCCCCCCAAACGCCGCGTTCAAAGCGCTGATAATGGCGGGCGGCAGGTCCGCGTTCAGACGCACGCCCGCCGACGCCGGAACCTCGTCGTGAATCGTGACATACGTTCCGAAACCCGCGACCAAATAGGGCCGCAGCCGCCAGCGATCCAGAGCCGTGGTGCTGTACTTGAGCGCAAACGGGACGACCTGGAGCAGCCGCATGTTCAGCTGGCTTGAGGTCGTGACCGGAAAGGGCGCGGTCCCGGTACCCGTCAATGCGTTGTTCACGTTGGTCAGACCTCCGTTCGGAAACAGGGTATTCAGCACCGCCAAGTTCGCCACTTGCGCCACATTCGAGGTGGTCTGCACTTGCGACTTCGAGCGCGACAGGCCGACCACAATCTCGTACGAGATACGCCCGTGCAGCCAGTTCGGCCGGTCGATGAGAGGAAGATCGATGAACCCTCCGTAAAACTGGCCGGAGTTTAGTTTGAATGGGCTGCCGGAATCCGAGGCGAGCACGCCGACTTCGGCGCCGATCTTCCCGATTTCCGGAACCAGCTCGGGCGGCATTTCAAACGGATGCCGCTGGGGCGCGGGCGCCAGCGCCGCCGGCGGCGCAATCGGCTCGGACTGCGAGACCTGCGCCGGTTCCGCTTCCGGCACGGAATGTCCGCGTTCGCTGACGAGAACGGCCAGTTGCGCTTCCACCGTCGCGAGCCGGTCTTCCAGCGCTCGAATACGCTTTTCGTATTCTTCAGGCGGTACGGGCGCGGCCTGGGCGACAATCCGGGTCGACGCGAGGCACATCAGGAAAGGCAGGCAAAAGAGTCGGCGCATGGTTGAATGTCCGGAAATGAATGGGTTTATCGTAGCGTGAGGTCGGCGCGTGGGGTCGGCTGAAAGGGTCGGCTGAAAGAGAATGCTATATCACTCGCGGGGAAATCGCGCCGCTCACCGGGCCGGAGCCGACGGCGATGAGCGTAAATAGCGACGCGATGCGGCTGCGGCGGGTGATCAGATTAGCTTGTCGTATATTCATCAGCCGGATCACGGCCACATCCCCGGACTGCTCGTTCAACACGAGAGCGTATTCGTTATCGGGAGTGATGAGAACGGCGCGCGGTTCCTCGCCTACCGCGATTTGAACCAGCACGCGCCGGTCGTCGATGTTGATGACCGTCACATCGCCTGAGCGGGGGTTGGCGACAAAGAGATACTGGGGACCGGCGGTGGTGACGGCCATGCTGCCCGGCGCGTTGCCGGCGAGGATGGTCTGATCGATTTCCGTCGTAAAAGGGCTCACGATGGCGACCGCGTCCATTCCGTCCCCGGTGACGAATAACTGGCCGCCGTCGTTCTTAAAGCAGAAGTGGCGCGGCGCCAGCGGCAAGGGCAGTTCAACCATAGTCCGCAAGGTGCGCGCCTCCAGCGTGGTGATGCTCCGGTCGGCGGTGTTCCCGGTCAGGATGACTGCGCCGTCTCGCCGCAGGCGCACCAGCGAAGGCGCGGCCGAAAGCCGCGGCGACACCGCGAGTTGGCGGCTTTGGGGCGCATACCGGCCAATCGCGTGGATCTCCGGAAAGGCTACGACAATCTGATTTTCCATGACGTCGAAATCCGCGCCTTGCGCCGGCAGCCGGACGCTCTGCTGGCGCGCGCCGGAGCCGATCCGGAACTCGGCGAGCGCGTCCGGCTCGCGCAGCAGGATCCAGAGCGAACTCTCCGCCGCGTCCACACACGCCGCCTGCGGCTTTCCGCGGAGCGGGACCGATCTTTCCACCCGCAGCGTGTCCAGGTTCAGAACGGTCATCGACGGAGAATCGGCGCTAAGCACGAAGGCGAGCGATCGCGAAGGCGCGGCCAGAAGCCACGACGGGGCGGCGTCTACCGGGATCTCCTTGAGACGCGCGAACCGGCTCAAGTCGATGACGGCGACATTGTGGCTGTCATGAATCGCGATAAGCGCGTAGCCTTGATAGCGCGGCGATTTCTTCCGCCCGCAGCCGAAAAACGCGAGAGCGGGAGAAACCATTCCGGAGCGCAGCCAGTCTCGGCGAGTCATCGGTTCGATTCCTGCTACTATACTGCCCACATGAAGTGCGCGGTCCTGCTCTTGTTTTCCGTGGCGTTGCTGGCGGCGGCTCCGCCCAAGCCCGCGGTCCCGGACAAAGTTCCCGATCTTTTCACTCCGGCGCCGTTTGGCGCTCAGGAAATCGGCGGATTGCTCGCGGAACGGATGCGGGTCAATCTGGAGGATCGTCTCCTCCATCTGGACGAAACGGGCGTCATCGAGGGGTTTCAGCACCGGCCGGGGAAACAGGACTGGATCGGCGAGCATGCCGGTAAGTTTCTGGACGCCGCCGCCAACACATGGGAGTATACGCACGACGCACGGCTGAAGACGCTGATGGACCGCGTCGCCGCCGAACTGATCGCCGCCCAGATGCCCGACGGCTACCTGGGCACTTACACCGCCGACAAGCGCTGGACGAGCTGGGATGTGTGGGTGCATAAGTACGACCTGATCGGGCTTCTTAGTTACTACCGCGTCACCGGCGACGCCGCCTCCCTGCAAGCCGCGCGCGGGATCGGCGATCTGCTGGTGCGCACCTTCGGCGATCAGCCGGGACAACGAGACATCATCGCGGGGGATCCGCAGGCCGGCATGGCGTCCACCAGCGTTCTGGAACCGATGGTGCTGTTGTATCGCTATACCGGAAAACGTTCTTACCTTGACTTCTGTTACTACATAACCCGCGCCTGGCAGCAGCCGAACGGGCCGCATATCATCGATTCGCTCATGACCAACGGCAGCGTCTTTCTAACCGCCAATGCGAAGGCCTATGAGATGTTGTCCAATCTCGTGGGACTTGCCGAACTCTATCGGACGACGGGCGAAGTGCGCTTTTTGTCGCCGATTAAGATCGCGTGGGAAGATATCGCCGCGCGCCGCCTGTATATATCGGGAACCGCTAGCTCGAGCGAACACTTCCAGGATAACGACGTTCTTCCGGCGGATGAGAAAGCCGAGGTGGGCGAAGGCTGCGTAACCGTGACCTGGATGCAGTTGAACTTACAACTGCTTCGTCTCACCGGCGAATCGAAGTATGGCGACCAACTCGAGCGCACGGTTTTCAATCAGCTGCTCGCCGCGCAGAATCCAGCCAACGGGCAAATCTGCTACTTCACTCCGCTGAACGGGCGGAAGAAGCCGGGCCCGGGAATCAGCTGCTGCGTATCAAGCGAGCCGCGCGGGATTTCGCTCATCCCGAAAACAGCGTGGGGTCTCCGCGGCGGCGGTTTAGCCGTCATTCAGTACGTGCCGGGCCACTTGAAAACGTCTGTCGCCGCCATTGACTCGGCCACCGGCTTTCCGGCGAGCGGACACGTCACCCTCACCGTTCATCCCGGTTCCCGTTCAAACTTTCCCCTTTTTCTGCGTGTCCCGGATTGGACGCGGCGCTTCGTGGCGACCGTGGGAGATGCGTCCTACGTGGGGCATCCCGGCGAGTTTCTTCCGATTGCCCGCGCCTGGCGGCCGGGAGATCGCGTGGAAATCGACATGGAGATGACTGTCGATCTGATTTCGGGCGGAAAGACCTATCCGAATTCCGTCGCGATTCAGCGCGGTCCCCAGGTGCTGGCGCTCGAATCGGTTCTGAACCCGCTGCTGGCTCATCCCGAAGCAGCCGCTCCCAAGGGCGCGGCGATCGCGAGCTTGAATCTGCATGACGCATCGGCGCAGTTGCCGGCCTCGTGGCCGTTTCACGAGGCGTTCGCGGTGGACAGTAAATCCGGCCCGCCCTTGGTCCTGGTGCCTTTTGCCGACGCGACGGATTACCGGGTTTGGCTGGCAAAGCCGTGAAACATAAGGAAGAAACCCAAACTGCGTGCTACGATGAACGCTAGTTCTCCTCTGGCCGGTTTCTTCTTAATTCATGAATCTTCGTTCGCTTTTTAGCCTTTTTCGTCTGATCTTGCCATCGATCTTGGAACGGCCAACACGCTGGTGTTCGCCAAGGGCAAAGGCATTGTCGTAAATGAACCGTCTATCGTCGCGCTGAACAAGAACACGGGCGAAGTGGAGGCGGTGGGAAAGGAAGCGAAGGAGATGCTCGGGCGCACGCCGGGCAACATCGTTGCGATCCGCCCGATGAAGGACGGCGTCATCGCTGATTTTAAAGTCACCGAGCGCATGCTGAATTACTTCATTCAGAAGGCGCACAACCGGAAGATGCTGGTGCACCCGCGCATCGTAATCGGCGTGCCCAGCGAAATCACACAGGTGGAAAAGCGGGCCGTCATGGATTCGGCGTACCGCGCCAAGGCGAGCGAAGTTCATCTGGTGGAACAGGCCATGGTGGCGGCCATCGGCGCGGGTCTGCCGATTACGGAGCCTTCCGGCAACATGGTCGTCGATATCGGCGGCGGCACCACGGATGTAGCGGTCATCTCGCTCTCCGGAATCGTCTACTCCCGATCCGTGCGCGTGGCGGGCAATGAGATGGACGACGCGATCATGCAGTACCTCAAGCGGAAATATAATCTGCTGATCGGAGAGCGCACGGCGGAGGCGATCAAGATCGAGATCGGTTCCGCTTACCCGCTGGATCGTCCCCTGACCATGGAGATCAAGGGCCGCAACCTGATCGAGGGCGTTCCCAAGACGATCACGATCGAGGACGCGGAAATTCGCGAGTCTCTCTCGGAAAATGTCGCAACCATTCTGAACGCCATCCGGGTGGCGCTGGAACGCACTCCCCCGGAATTGAGCGCGGATATCAGCGACCGCGGAATTGTGCTGACCGGCGGCGGGGCGCTCCTCAAGAATCTGGACAAGCGCATTCGCGAAGAGACTGGGTTGCCCGTCTCCATTGCGGACGACCCGCTCGCTTCGGTCGTATTGGGAACCGGCAAGATGCTGAGCGATTTCCGGCTGCTCCGCAAGATCTCGATCGATTAGCCCGGTCTGCAAGCTCTCGTTCCGGCGAGCGGCCGCCGGTTAAGCTGAATAAACCATGGATTCTTTGCTCAACAGGTATCGCAGCATCGTTTTGTTGCTGGTGGTGCTTGTCGCGCAACTGATCTTCCTGGCATACCAGGTCAAGACGGAAAACGACGTCCGGGTGATCCGCGTCTGGGCGGTCACGGTGATTACCCCGATTGCGCAGATCGCGGAAACTACGCGCGGCGCCATCTATGGCGTGTTCCACAATTACTTCGATCTGCACAACGCCCGCGACGAGAATCGCGACATGCGGTCGCAGATAGACAAGCTCAAACTGGAAAATCAGTTTCTCAAGGCGCAGTTGAATACGGCGGACCGCGTCAAAGCACTGTCGGCCTTTGAAAAGCAGACTCCCTCGCGCCTGGTCGCGGCGCGGATTATCGGGACGGCGACCAGTTCGGCGAGCCGAATCGTGTTCCTGGATCGCGGCTCCAACGCGGAAGTGGAAAAAGGGATGGCCGTGATCACGCCGGATGGGATCGTGGGCAAAGTGCTGGACGCCTACCCGACAGCCTCCCAGGCGCTGCTGGCGACCGATCCGGGGTTTGCGGCCGGCGTGGTGTCCCAAAAAAATCACGTGCGAGGCATTCTGCGCGGCGTCGGTTCGGGCAAGTGCAAGGTCGACATGGTGCAGAACGAAGAGAAAGTGGATGTCGGGGAAGCGTTTTTTACGTCAGGCGACGACCGCATCTTTCCGCGCGGGCTTCCGGTGGGCAAAGCGGCGGTGGTGCGTGACGGCGCTCAGTTCAAAGACATTCTGTTGTATCCCTCGGGGCTGCAGAATGGACCCGAAGAAGTGTTGATCGTGCTGCATGGCGTGCATCAATTGATCCCGGAAAACCCGGAGACGGCTGGCGGGGAGGAGGTTTACATGGGCAGTCCCCCGCCCGCGGGCAAGAGCGGCCCGGCGCCCCGGCCGCCGCTTGCACGGATGCGGACCGTTTGGTCGATCGGTACAAGCAGATCGGCACGATGGAAGGGCACAAATTCGGCGAGGGCAACATGCCCAATTTCAACGTGCCGGTTCCCGCGGCTGGAGCTAAACCGCCGTCCGCGCCGGCGGGCAGCCCGGCCGCCGCCAAGCCCGTGCCCGTTAAGTCCCCAGCCACGCAGATTCCCGCCGCTGCGGGGGTAGACGGCGATCAGCCCGTGCCGTTATCGAAACAACGGCCCCGCCCGGCGGCGCCCAAACAGACGCCGCCTCCCGCAACCGCGCCCCCGACAGAACCCAGGCCCGCCGCGGCGGCGCAGCAACGGTAATCCGATGAGTCCTTCCGGCGACAGAATCCTGGCGACGCAAAGGGAGAGCCGCATTGCCCAGTTTCGCGGCTGGGTGCTGGTTGCGGTTCCGCTGGCCGCCCTGGTGTTCCAGGCTTACGTGCCGTTGTTCTATCAGCCGCTCGCTTACCTGGAAGCGACCCTGCTGGTCACGATCTATTTCGCGATGATGCGGCATTCGCCCGTGAACGGCATTCTGGTCGGAATGTCGATGGGTCTCGCCCAGGATGCGCTGGCTCACAATTACTTCGGCGTCTATGGGATCGCCAAGACTCTGGTGGGTTTCTTCGCGGCTTCGATTGGGCTGCGCATCGACGTAAGCGCGCCGTTCGTGCGTCTGCTGGCCTGTTTCATCTTTTACCTGTTTCATCAGTTTCTTTACTGGCTGATCTCGCGGGCGCTGCTGGCCCAGCAGATGGCTTTCGATTGGCGTGAGACGCTGGTCGTCGGAGCGTTGAACGCCGTTGTCGGCGTAGCGCTTTTCCACTTTCTTGATAAGCTGATAGCACGGGACTGATAACCAGTTCCGGGAGTTCGTGGCAAATCCCATCGTTCCTTCTGAAATCGTCGCTCCCGCGGAGCATCCCCAGCTTCGGGACGATCCCAAGCTTTCTTCGGGGAAAGTCGCTTTCTTTCAATATCTTTCCGTAGCGATCTTCCTGTTCCTGATCAGCGGTTTCTGGGAGCTGGAGGTCAAGCAGCGCGAGAGCTACAGCGAGATGGCCGAACGCAACCGGATCAAAGCGACGCCCATCGTGGCCCCGCGCGGCAAGATTCTGGACCGGGACGGCCGCGTGATCGTCGATAACCACCTCACCTGGTCTCTGCTGCTGGCCCGCGAGAACCTGAAGCCGGAGCATCTGCCCGGCATCGCGGCAGGCCTCAATTTGGACCTGGAAGATCTGAAGACAAAGCTGGGCCGGTTCCGGAAGCAGCCGGCTTACGTGCCGGTCATCATCAAAGAAGATCTCAGCCCGGAAGACCTGGCGTTCGTCGAATCGCATCGCGACCCGGAGTTTTATCCGGAGCTCGAACTGCTGCAGGCTCAGCGGCGGCTTTATCCGCAGAACGGATTTGCCGCTCACGTCATCGGGTACACGGGTGAGATCAGCGAGGCCGAACTGGACGACCCGCTGTATGCCAACTATCATCCCGGCGACGTGATCGGAAAGTTCGGCATCGAACGCCAGTACAACGACATGCTCATGGGCGTTGACGGACAGCGTCAGGTGATGGTCGATAGCCGCGGCAATGAGCGGCAGGTGATCGGCACCAAGGAAGCCAAATCAGGGCAGCGCCTGCAACTCACGCTCGATCTGGATCTGCAGTCCGTAGCCGAACTGTCCATGGAAGGCCGTCAGGGCGCCGCGATCGCGATCAACCCGCAGAACGGCGAGATCCTGGCCATGGTTTCGCGGCCCACTTTCGACCCCAATAAGTTCACCGTTCGCATTCGCTCCAAAGACTGGCGCGAGTATGCCGACGACCCCGACCGTCCTCTTTTTAACCGTGTGATCCAGGCCCAGCTCGCGCCCGGGTCCACCTTCAAGCCGATCATGGCGGTGGCGGGGATAGATAGAGGCGTGATCGAGGAAGATACGATTTTCCACTGTTACGGGGGCGAATCGTTTTACGGGCACTATTACACCTGCCTGGAGCATCACGGCGCCATCAGCCTGCATCGCGGAATCGTCCAATCATGCGACGTGTATTTCTATAACGTCGCCAACCGGCTGGGTATTGATCCGATCAATCACTACGCCGAGATGATGGGCCTGGGGCACAAAACGGGCGTGGATCTGCCCAACGAGGCCGCCGGTCTGGTGCCGTCTTCGGCCTGGAAGATTCGCACCCAGCGCGAGAAATGGTTTGCGGGCGAGACCATCTCGGTGGGAATCGGGCAGGGGGCCACCATAGTGACGCCCCTGCAACTGGTGTCGGCCATCAGCTCGATCGGCGTCGGCGGCAAGTGGTACCGTCCGCATCTGCTGCGCGTGGACACGCCCAAGGTCACGGCGAAGGTGATCGTGGCGTCGGAGCGCGCCATCTCGGATTCGATCAGCGGGATGTGCGGCGTGGTCAGCGAACCGGGCGGGACGGGTTCGCGAGCCAGGCTGCCGGGGATTGAAGTATGCGGAAAGACCGGCTCGGCCCAGGTGGCGTCGAATAAGTTCCTGGCGGGCAAACATATCAAAACGAATGGCTGGTTTGTCGCCTTCGCTCCGCGGGAGAACCCCGAGATTGCCGTCGTCGCCATGTTGGAGAACGCGGGCCACGGCGGCATCGTGGCCGCCCCGATTGTCCGCGACATCATGAAGGCTTATTTCGACAAGAAGGCTGCCCGGCATGGAGAGCCGCCGCAGCCGATTCGGATGGAAATGCCCACCACGGAACCGGAAAACCCGATCGAGGATCGCTAAATGCCGCTTCGCCGGTTCACCCGCGATTTCGACTGGCCGATGCTGCTGATCGTTTTCATCATCTGCGGCGTGGGAGTCGTGCAAATCTTCAGCGCCACGCGCGAGACCGGTTTTCAGGACGTGTGGTGGAAACAGCTTGTTTACATCGGGATGGGTCTGGTCCTGATGTGGATTACCACGTCAATCGACTACCATACCCTGCTTGAACAGGCCAATGTCTTGTATGGGATCTCAGTCGCCGGGTTGTTCGGCGTTCTGGTGATCGGGAAGACCGTGCTGGGGGGGAAACGCTGGATTCCCCTGCCCGGCGGATTCAATTTACAGGTATCGGAGTTCGCCAAGCTGGTGATACTATTGATCGTAGCCCGGCAATTGACGCGGTTCTCGAGCGACGTTTTGGAGCTTCGGGATCTCCTGCGGATCACTATTCTGGTGGTGGTTCCCATGGGGCTCGTTGCGGCCGAACCGGATCTCGGCACGGCGTTGACCTACCTTCCCATTCTCGGGATAGGGGTATTTTTAGCCGGGTTGAGATGGCAGTATTGGGCGGCGATCGCGCTGATTGTCGCGATTGTGGTGCCTCTGGGTTTTTCCGTAATGAAGGATTACCAGAGGAATCGGATTTTGAGTTTTTTGGATCCGGATCGTGATCCGAAGGGTTCCGGTTATCAGTTGATTCAATCCCGGATCTCGGTCGGCGCCGGAGGGATGTGGGGTAAGGGCGTCACCAAGGGTTCGCAGACACAGTTGGGTTTCCTGCCGATCCCGCATACGGATTTTATTTTCTCCGCTTTTGCGGAGGAGCATGGGTTTGTTGGAGTTATTGTGGTTTTGTCGTTGTATTTCGTTCTGTTGATGCAGATCGTGCAGAACGCTCAAACCGCGCCCGATCGGGCGGGCATGTTCTTGTGCATGGGCGTTGCTGCCCTGTTGTTGTTTCATTTGCTGGTGAATGTAGGGATGGTGGTCGGGCGCATGCCGGTTACGGGCATCCCACTGCCTTTGATGAGTTACGGTGGCTCCAGTCTATGGTCTGTTTTCATGATGCTGGGGCTGGTCAATAACGTTCGGTTGCGCAGATTTGTGAATTAGAAATTTGGGAGCCCGTAAGAACTCTCGGCGATGGCTTTATGCCGCTGATGAATGAAGGAGCGGTTCCCCGGCTTGGTTCGGATGTCAGAGAAGCTTTTGATGTAGCTGCCAATAACAAGATCCATCCGGATCGGCAAGCGTGATGGCTGACAGGTTTACCTGCTTGCGCTGAAGTAAACGGCGCTTGGCGGAAGGCACGCAAGGGTGAAACACTCCTCTTCGTCGCCGAGCTTCTTCATAGGGAGCCCGACGGAGAGAGAAAATGTCGAAGGAATTGATCGTCTCCGCGACGCGTCATGAAACACGCGTTGCGATCCTCGAGGATGACCAACTGGTCGAGATTTTTCACCAGCGCGAGCAGGAGTATTCGCTCGCGGGGAGTATACATAAAGGACGCGTGACGCGGGTGCTGCCCGGCATGCAGTCCGCCTTTGTGGACATCGGACTGGAACGCGACGCGTTCCTGTACGTGTCGGACTTTTTCGAAGATAACGAAGAGTACGACAAGATTGTTTCGGGCGTGGAAGAGAAGGTCCTGAAACTTGAAAAGGGCGGACTTCCTTCGACGGCTCCCGTGCATGTCCCGACCCCCATTGAACCCGAGATGGCCGCGGTTCTGGGCGCCGTGCCCGGTGCGATGCTGCCCGGCGCGGCGGCCGTCGCGCCCCCGTCGGCGGCTGAGCCGCGTCGCGATGGGCGCGATGGCAATCGAGACGGCAATCGGGATCAAAACCGCGGGGGCCGCGGACGGCGCGGGCGCCGGCGGCGTCCGGGTCCGGGCGGACTTCCGGAATCCAAGTTCTTTTCGCCTCGGGACACGGCCGCGCCGCCAACCTCCGGACGCGAGAGCGGCGGTCGTGAAGGCTCCGGGCCTCACAGTCGGGAACCTCGCGAACCGCGTGAGCCGCGCGAATCTCGCGAGCCGCGCGAGAGCCGCCCGTCCTTTGGAGTGCCGGAGATGCACGCCGAGCCTGCCGGCGGGTTGATGGTGCTGCCGGGAGAATCCATCTCGAAGTACGTGGGCCAGACTTCGCGGGAAGACGACGAGCCGGATCACGGGACCTCCGAATTCGCGGCGGAAATAGTCGCGGCGGAGCACGATGCCGCGTTAAGCGAGCCGGAGGAAAGCCCAACGCAAGAGACTCCCTACGAAGCCTCGGCGTTGGAAGAGGCTGAAGCCGCATCGTTTTCCGAGCCGGTGGAAGTATCCGAAGAGCCTCTGGCCGAAGCCGAAACTGAAACTCAGATCGAAACCGTCGAGATGATCCAGGTCGAGACCGTCGAAATCGAGCCGGTCGAACTGGAAGCCGGTGAGGTCGATTCGTCCGAAAGCGCGTCCGATTCCATGGAGACCACGCAAGGGGAAGCTCCCGAACCGATCGCGGCGGCGGAGGTGCATCCGCTCGACGAATCCGAGTCCGCCGAGGCGCCCGCGGAAGACGAGGGACCCGAACCCGCGCGCATTCCACAGAGCCTGACGGCGGCTTTGCGCGAGCAGGGCAACCGGCTGCCGCATCGCATGTCGCGACGCATGCGGCGGCGCATGCGGGGAGACCGGAATCCCCAGGATGGCGAGACTGTCCAGGCTGAAGCACCAGTCGACGGCGCGCCGTCGGCCCCGGCGGTGGAAGAGGTGAAGGCGCCCTCGGAACGGCGTCAGAGCGGGCGTGTTCGCGAAGAGCGCGGCCCGCGCGAGGAACGCCCTCGAGAGGATCGTCCCAGAGAAGAGCGCTCCCGCGAAGAACGGCCCCGCGAGGTGCGTGAAGACGCCCGTCCGGCCATTCCGTCCATCACGGACCTGCTGCATGCCGGGCAGGAAATCATCGTGCAGATCGCGAAGGAGCCGTTGGGCCAAAAGGGCGCGCGGATCACGTCGCACATCGCGTTGCCGGGGCGTTTTCTGGTCTATATGCCGACCGTAGATCATATCGGCGTGTCGCGGAAAATTCCGTCCGACGAAGAAAGGCAGCGGCTCAAGCGCGTGCTGCAGACGCATCGGACAGGGATTCCGGGCGGATTCATCGTGCGCACGGCGGGCGACGGCCGGTCGGAAGAAGAGCTTCGCGCCGACATGATGTTCCTCTACACCATGTGGATGGACATGCGGCAAAAGGCCGAGAAGAAGCCCGGTCCGTTTCTGCTCCATCATGACCTGGATGTGGTCGAACGCATTTTGCGCGATCAGCTCACCAGCGCGTTCAAGACCATATGGGTGGATAACGAAACGGTGTATGAGAACGTTCTGAGCTTCGTCCAGCGCTTCCAGCCGGCCATGGTGGGCCGGATCAAGCTCTATACGCGGCCCGTCCCGATCTTCGACGAGTTCGGCATCACCCTGGAACTCGAGAAGGCGCTGCGCCCGAAGGTGTGGTTGAAGAGCGGCGGATACATCGTGATCAATCAAACCGAGGCGCTGGTGGCGATCGACATCAATACGGGCAAGTACGTGGGCCGGAGCAATCGCCTCGAAGACACGATCGTCAAGATCAACACGGACGCCATCAAAGAGATTGTCCGGCAGATCCGCCTGCGCGATCTGGGCGGCATCATCGTGGTGGATTTCATCGACATGGACGAGCGCAAGAATCGCCAGAAAGTGATGCAGGTTCTCGAAGAGTCCATGCGGGTGGACCGCGCGCCGTACAAGATTCTGCAGTTCAACGATTTCGGATTGGTCGCGATAACGCGCAAGCGCGTCAAGCAGTCGCTCGAGCGCACGTTATGCGCGCCCTGTCCCTATTGTGAAGGCGCGGGTTACGTGAAGAGCGTGACGACGGTGATCAGCGAGATCCTTCAGGAAGCGCACAAGATCGTCAAGGCAGTGGAAGGCGACAACGTGATGCTGCGGGTGAATCCGGAGGTCGCCAAGGTGCTGAAGAGCAACAACAACGACCACCTGGAGGAGATCGAGACCATTCTCGGCAAATCGGTGATGATCAAGAGCGATCCGCTGCTGCACCAGACCAAGTTCGACCTCGCGTAGTTCCCTTCCCGCGCGGCCGGACCCGTTTCGGCCGCGCTCCTTCCGCTGGCTTTCTCCTCCTTTTCCTCTACATCACGCAAGCATCCGCGGCACATAGTTGATTTAGATAAGTACGGGCTGCGAAAATCCGCTTAAGAATTCCGACTTAATAACTTCTTCTTACTATTGTCTTGTTCTGATCAGAACAGTAGCATCATCTAGTGTTCGATCAGGGGGCCGGCAGATAACCTTCTGCCGCTAGTTCAAATAGAGGAGAAACGAATGAATAGTCAAACGCTATTGCTGCGTCTTACGGCAAATCGGCAAGGCAGGATCCAGCCTTTTAGGGCGTCAACCGCGGCGGCATGCTTCGCGCTCGCCTTGTTTGCGGCCGTTCCCCCGGCATGGGGCCAGGGATGTATCGTCGCCAGATCGAATGGCGAAGTAGGCGGACCGGAGAGCGAAGGCGGATATCTCCAACCCGGCGACTTCGATTTCAATGTCGGGTACCGCCATCAGTTCTCCTTCATCCATTTCGTTGGTCCGACGGAGCAATCGTACCGGGTCGCGGACGGCACGGAGGTGGAGAATAAGATCAACCTGGAGAATTTCTCGGTGACCTACCAGATTTCTCCGCGCTTCAGCATAACCGCCGACGTTCCTGTTCTGCTTGCCAGCCGCCACACCAACGACTCGCCGATCATCTACACGTCCTCGGGCATTGGCGACAGTTCCTTCATGGCGCAGGGTTGGATCTGGAATCCCAAGGAAAACACCCGCGGCAACATCCAGCTGAGCTTCGGACTGCTGGCGCCCACGGGCAAGGACAACGTCGCGAATGTAGTCGACGCCCAAACCGGCAAGGGACCGGTATCCACGATCGTGGATTACTCCATTCAACCGGGCCAGGGCAGCTGGGGCATTCCGCTGCAATGGGTTACTTACAAGAACGTCGCGGGCAATCAGCTCTACTTCAACGGAAGTTACGTGATGATGCTGCAGGATATCAACGACGTTCTGCGGACGGGCGCTAAGCCGAACCCGCTCACCTTGACGCAGTACAACGCCGTTTCCGACCAGTACTTGATGGAAGGCGGCGTGGCTCACCCCATCAACCGAGTGCGGGGCCTGACGGTCACGTTCGGACCCCGTATGGAAGGCGTGCCGGCCCGCAACCTTCTTCCGGTAGGCGACAATCTCGGATTTCGCCGTCCGGGCTTTGCTGTCTCCCTTGAGCCGGGAGTCCAATACGCCCGGGGCCGCTCCGTGTTTACCGCCGAAGTCGGCAGGGCCATTTATCGTGATCGCACGGTAAGCGTTCCCGACGAACTGACCGGGGGACACGGCGACGCCGCGTTCGCCAATTGGGTCTGGCTGGCAAGCTACTCGTTCCGCTTCTCGCCGCGCGCCAGCGCCCATCATGCTTCCGTGGCGCCGGCTCATACGCAGGCCACGGCCACCAATTAGCATCGTTGCGCGCCCATGAAAATGCCGCCAGGGAAAAGCCGATGCGAATCCGTGTAACGAAACACATGCTTGTTGTTCCACTGATGCTGGTGGTCATTGCTTCCCCGGCCCTGATCAGCGCACCCAAAAGGGCGTCGCCCGCCGAACTGACTCTGAAGGACCTGGAAGGCAAGACCGTTCGCCTGCGCGACTATCGCGGCAAAGTGGTTGTGTTGAACTTCTGGGCGACTTGGTGCGGTCCGTGCAAGGACGAGATGCCTATGTTGGTGGACGTCGAGAAGAAATGGGCAGGCCGGGGCGTCATCTTCGCAGGGGCGTCGCTCGATGACAAGACAACGCGGAACACCATCCCTGACTTCTTGAAGAAATTCCAAGTCGATTTTCCAGTCTGGGTGGGCGCCAACGGAGATGACCTGGCCAGGCTCGGGATGGGCGAAGCCATTCCCGCCACCGCGTTCCTGGACGAAACCGGCATGGTCTTCGCTCGGGTGCAGGGCGAAATCAAGCGGGAGGAACTGGAAGAGCGGCTGGGTTGGGTGACTGGCGATCGTTCACGGCCCGCGCCGCAACCTCTCCTTCGGAATCTCTGATCGCACCCGGCGGCAGAGACTGTCAACTGGCGAAAGCCCTCTCATTTGTGCCACCCTGGAGCGGTGTTCCGACACCGTTTCCGGGGAAAAGGACCGGCCCTCTGCGCCATGGCCGCGTTCCTGGCGCAATCCGCGTTCGCGGGTTCGCCTCCCAAAGAGGATCGATCCTGGAAGAACTACTACAACCCGCGGGGAAGCTATTGCGTCGATTACCCTTCCCGCTGGGTTTCCGGAGATGCGTTCGAGGGAACGGGCTTCTTTCTTAAGCCCGTTCCGGACGCGCATTGGAAATCGCTTGCCGAAATCGATGTCGGCGTGATTTCGGACCGCATTGCCGGCGCAACGCTTCTCGATGAGGCGCAGTTACACCTGGACGGCCTTCGGAAGTTTGAACTCGCCGAGGAAGTTCGCCTCCTGGAGCAGCATGAAACGCGGCTGTTCAGCAGTCCCGCTCTGTTCACCAGCGACAGTTACTATGACCCTCAGAACGCCGCCGCGATGGTGGAGGAGGTTCTATTCGCCGAACATGGCGGCATGCTGTATCGCCTGGAGGTCGCCAGCCGCGCCGATCAATCCGCCCGGTTCGAGCGTGTCTTTCAGCGCCTGGTCAGCTCATTCCAGTTTGATTGTCCGCCTCATCCGGTACCTCGCGACTTCGCCTCTTCCCAAGCCGAAAAGCATCGCTCCGCTCTGATTGCGCGGCCCATCGCCGCCAGTCCCCATTCCGTTGCGAACTGAACAGCGTCTGCCAGGATCACTCTTCGCTTTGGGAGTGCTTGGCCACCAGACTTGCTTCCGGCGCCAATCCCTCGACCGCCAGATTCTGACAGGTCGTGGGACTCTTTCCGGATACGAAGCTGGCGATACATTGCCGCGCACTGCTTAAGCTCGGATTCGTTGCGCTTGTGGATCCGGCCGCCCAGGTCTCATCGATACAATCCTTCTGGCCCTGGGTGAGCTGCCAGGACAAGGGCGGGTCGCTGCACTTCTTATCGGAGGACTGGAATTGAATCGCCGCGCCGGTGATTTGCGGACGCAGGCCCGCTTCCAGCCGCACCTGATTGTTGTCTCCCGCGAGCTGGCCGGCATCGCGCGCATCGTAGAGTCCCTGCAAAGGAGCATACGCTTGAAATCGCCAGCCATGCGGGGCGGTAGACAGGCTCGCCGGATCCGGGAAGTGGGTGATGCGCAGAAGCAGGAACTCGCAGTCCGCGCATCTCGCCTCATCCATCGCCTTCTCCAGCCACGCGAACAGGGTGGTGATTCCGAAGTTATCGTAATAGCCGCCATCGACATAATGGAAGTCGGGAGTCGCCCGATTTAATAAGTCGGGCCGCGCCGCGGGCGCCACGTAAGGGAAGGCGGCGGATAATCTGGTCGCCGTCGCGATCGAGACATCATACGTGTAGGGACGCCGATGATCGTAAATGCTGTGGAAGTTATAGATGGCCGCCGTCGCGCCGCGCCGGGTATTTTCGTCCGCGAATCGTGACGTCGTAAACACAACGGGATGCCCGGTCTCCACCACTGAAGAATTGAGAATCAGGACCGGCATCGTGTTGTGCGTCTCCAGGGCCCAATCGGTGAGCCGGGTTTCGTGGTCCCCTGAGCGAAGCTGGAAAATCGGTGTCCACGCGCGTTCCATGGCCCATCCGCGGTCCACTAACTCTCGTCTGGTCCAGGGCTCCACGGCTCTCCATACATCCGGCACGGTCCAGCCCCAGGCCGCCGCGTCGAGCGCTCCTTGTTTGGCTTGTTCCACGGGATCGAAATTCGCGTTCGGCGGATGCGTCCTGTCGAAAGTGCGGGCGTACGACATGGCGCCCACCGACCCGCCGGAAACGGAACTGATCACCAGGACGGAGTTGCGGAACTCCGGGGAATCCTTCCCCAAACCGTCCAGGACTTTCGCGGTCCACGCAGCCGCCTGGATTCCGCCGCCCGCAGTAGACACCACCACGAATCGCTTTCCTCCGCGCGCGATCCGCGATTTGAGGATTTGGCCCGGCGTCCAATAGCTCCCGATCTCGTTACGCGGAAGCTTTTGCACCGCAAAGAAGTGATCGGATTTCGAAGTGAGTCCAGTGACGAACGCGAGGCACGCGAGGAGCCACAGAAACGGGATCCGATAGCGATCGAGGAAGAATGCCATTCCCGCCAGCGTCATGCTCGCGACCATGAAGAGGATCATCACCCAGGCGAGCGGCGGGAGCGCGCCGAGAAAGAAGACGATGCCCGAGACGTCGCCGTGTTCCAGCGCCAATTGCTTGCATTTGCCGAAGACGAACCAGAGCAGGAACGTAATCGCATAGATGCCGATGACATAGATGTGCCCGGAGTTCCATTGGAGCGTCGGCGGGTCGCAAGCGTCCTCGTGGAAATAACCAGGGCCGACGCGGTTGGCCAGGCGCCGCATCCAGGGTTGCAGCCAATTGTTGATTCCGCGAGCCGGCGCCCAATTCGCCAGCCGTCTGTAGAAGACAAAATCGTGCATGTACGGATAGAGCGGGATCACCAGATCCGGGGGAAACAGCTGCTTGGAATCAGCGCCGTCCCACAAGCTCAGCTGGGCCACTTTTGCGATGATCCCCGCGAGGAATGTGAATGCCAAAGCCAGCGCCGTCGGCTCGAGCTTGGAAAGGGCGTCGAGCTGCGTCGTGTGGGTCCACACAAAGCCGGCGAAGACAAAGGAAGGCGCGGCGCCCAAAGCAAAGACGATCCAGCCCGTTCGAACTCCTTGGGGAGAGTGGTTATTGATGGCGATCAGATCGTCTCCGCAACGTTCCGCGCCATAGTTGAGCACGTTATTGATGCAGACGATTGAAACCGCCGAGAGAAGGAAGCCGCAGAAACAAACCGCGCACACGCCCCAGAAGCTCGTCCCCTGATCGAAGAGGTTCGCGAACACCGAGGCTGCGATTGTATTGGCGAGAACACCAAGGCCGATCATCGAGGCGAGCGCGATGATCGGCACCCGGACCATATAGATCAGAATCAGAAAGCTTTTTAGGCTAAAACCAGACGTGGCGGCCCGCGCTCCCTGGGCCGGCATTTGGTCTACAGGCGAGTTCTCGAGAGGCTGAGAGGGATGCAGGTGCATGGTTTTTGGTGACATTCTATGCGAGTTGGCGGGAATCTGCATGGAAAAGGGACAGATCTTGTCATCGCGCCTGCCTTCCCGACGGGAATATTGACCGTTCGAAGGCCAGTTTCGGCCAGCCAGTGCGTTATCCTCAACTAAGACTCATTCGGTCGTATATCTTGGGCTAGGCCGTCATCTATTGAGCGGCTTTCTAGTTCCATTTTTTTAGAATTCTCCGCGAAGAAATGCGTGCGGGAGCTGGGGGAGAAGTGTGTCAATTTTAGAGCAGGGTACGAAATGTGTTTTCTGGCGAGCCGTTTTTATGGCGCTGGTCAGCGCGTGTCTCATTCACGCGAGTCCAGGCGGCCGCATCGCGGGAACCGTGACGGATTCTTCGGGCGCGGTTCTTCCCAAAGCCGCGGTAGTCGCCACAAACCTCGGCACCGGCGTGAGGCAAGAGGCTACGAGCGGCAACGACGGAACGTATGAATTTCCGGTCTTGGCCGTGGGCGCCTACCGGATCGACGTCAGTTTTCCGCGCTTCACTTCGTATACGCGCAACGGGATTGTCGTCGATGCGAATAGCGCGCTTATCATCAACGCCTCCCTGCAATCCGGAGCACAGAGCGAAAGCATCACGGTCAACGATAGCTCCGTCCATGCCGAGACAAGCAGCACGCAACTGGGAGCGGTGATCTCGGGCCGCCAGATGACTGCCGTGCCGCTCGACGGCCGAAGTTTTACCGATCTCCTTTCCTTGCAGCCGGGAGTGGCGCCCGCTACTTCGATTAACGCCAACACCGTTCAGGACGTCGGCGCCAGCGTGTTTTCGCCTTCCGGCAATCTGAATCCCGGCACCATCTCCATCAATGGTCAGCGCGAATTCGCCAATGCCTTCATCGTCAACGGCAGTGACGCCGAGGAAGACGTCAACATGGGCACCTCCATTATTCCTAACCTCGATTCAATTGCCGAATTTCGCATTTTGACGAGTAACTTCGACGCCGAGTACGGGGAATTCAGCGGTGGCCAGATCAATATCGTGACGAAGTCGGGGACGAACGCGATCCACGGCGATGGCTTCGAATTTCTTCGGAACACGGATCTGGATGCGCGGAACTACTTCTCGCCGACACGCGGAGAGTTTCAGCAGAACCAGTATGGGAGCACGTTGGGCGGCCCGATTCACCGTGATAAGGTATTTTTCTTCCTCGATTATCAGGGGACGGGCCAAAAGCAAGGCATCGATACCGGATCGATCCCCGTCCCTTCCGCGCAGGATCGCGCCGGCAACCTCCTCGACGTCGCGTCTTCCCTGACCGGGACGGTGAGCGGACCTTACTTCGCCAGTCTTCTGTCGCAGAAGCTGGGGTATAACGTGTCCGCCGGGGAGAGCTACTACAGTCCCGGCTGTTCGAGTACGAACCAATGCGTGTTTCCGAACGCGGTCATCCCTCAGCGCGCGTGGTCGGCGCCGGCTCAGAAACTCCTGCAGTACATTCCTTCTCCGAACCTGGGGACCAACACCTATTCCACGTCCTCTTACGACCAGACATTAGGCGACAACAAGGGCGGCGCGAGAATGGACGCCAATACTCGCCTGGGGACAATTTCAGCCTACTACTTCCTGGATAACCACGCGCTCGACAATCCCTACCCGGTTGCGCAAGGCGGCGCCAGCGTCCCTGGATTCAACGCGCAATCAACGGGCCAGGCGCAGCTCATTAGCCTCGGCGACACGAAGTCATTCAGCCCCGCCACGGTGAACGAACTGAACCTGAGCTTCATGCGGAATAACAACATCCTGGGCAAGCCGGAAGGCGGACTCGGGGTAAGTCTGGCGTCGCAAGGGTTTCTGACCAGCGCCGGCACGCCGAGCATTGTTCCCCTCGCGCCGCAAATCGAAGGGGTGGAAAACGTTGTTTTCAACAGCTTCTCCATCGGAACCAACACCAATGAGCTGAAACAGGTGAACAATACTTATCAGGTGTCCGACGGGTTCTCCTGGGTGTTGGGACGGCACACCTTAAAGCTGGGGGGCGAGTCTCATTACGACCAGGTGAACGCAAATCCGATCGCACAGTTCAATGGCAGCTTTTCCTTCACCGGCAGCGAGACAGGAGACGACTTTGCGGATTTCCTTCTCGGGGCGCCGAGTCAATACAACCAAAGCCAGCTGAACTTCTTTTACAGCCGCAATAAATATTTCGGATCTTATGTTCAGGACAGTTGGCGTGTAAGCCCAAGCCTGACGTTGAATTATGGACTGCGGTGGGACCGGATCGAGCCGTGGTACGAGAAATACAATCAGATCTCGACTTTTGAAGCCGGTCAGCAATCCCAGGCATTCCCGGGAGCTCCCGCGGGCATTCTGTATCCGACTGATCCGGGGGTGGGGCGTACGATCGCGCCGCCTGGCGAGGAGTTTTCGCCGCGGATCGGGATCGCCTTCTCGCCCCGCGGAGACGCGAACAGCTTCCTCGGCAGGCTGATCGGCGGTTCCGGCCAGACCAGCATTCGCGCCGGTTTCGGGATGTTCTATACCGGGATCGAAGCGCTCTCTGTGTCGGTGGCCGCGGGAAACGCCCCGTACGGCACCACCTATACGAGCCCCGCGCCGCCCTTATTCAGCGATCCCTTTGTCACCGCTTCCACAGGGACAAATTATGGGCAGCCGTTCCCGGTCGGCCTCGCGCCGCTCAACGTCACCAAGTCCAATCCGGATCCGAACGTGGACTGGTCCCAATACACGCCGATCAGCGGGATCCCCGTATATCTCACTTCCAATAGGATTCCGTATACCGAACAGTACATGCTTTCTATCGAGCGGCAGATCGGCAAGAACACGCTGGCGAGCTTGAATTACGTGGGCAATGAAGGGCATCGGTTACTGGTGCTGACCGCCGCGAATCCCGGGAATCCCGCGCTGTGCCTCAGCTTGAGCCAGCCAAGTGAAGTAGCTTCGGGGACGATCACCTGCGGGCCATTCGGCGAAGGCAACGTCTACACCACTTCCTCGGGGCAGACCGTGAACGGAACGCGCACTTCTCTGGGTTCGAACTTCGGCAGCAACGCCTACCAATCGACCACCGGCAACTCCAATTACAACTCCCTGCAACTCAGCCTGCGGCACACGAGCGGACGCGCTGATTTCTTCGCGTCCTACACGTATGGAAAGTCGCTCGATCATTCGTCGAATCCGGGCGAGGAAGTTAATCCTATCGATGCCGCGCTAAGCTACGCCGTATCCTCGTTCGACATCAAACACAATGTCGTCGTGAGTTACGATTATGAGCTGCCGTTTGACGTGGCGTTCCACGCATCCAATCGTTGGACGAAAGGCTGGAGGATCTCCGGCATCACCCACCTAAGCACGGGATTTCCCATCACCATGGTCAACAACGGCGACAACTCGCTGCTTGGGACGAATCCCAACGGGGTCAACAACGCCAGCATCGATGAGCCGGAATATGCCCAGGGGCCGCTTGAAATCAACCTGAACCCCCGTAATGGCGGGAGTGTATTCAATACTTCCCTCTTCAGCCTGCAGCCTCTCGGAACACCGGGCAATAGCCCGCGGCGGTTTCTCTATGGACCGGGCGCGGAGAACTTTGACATGGCGATCAGCAAGAGCATTGCGTTAACGGAAAATTCGGCTCTGCTGTTCCGCCTGGAGGCCTTCAACGTTTTCAATCATGCTCAGTTCTTCGGCCCGCTGTCGGTGGACGGCGTGCTCGGAAGCTCCTCGTTTGGGGATGTGGTGAGCGCCGCGCCGCCGCGCCTGGTGCAGGCAGCGGTGAAGCTTACGTTTTAGTCCCGGTCAAATCGCGAGCTCCCTGGAAACCGGGATAGGGCGTACAAGTGGCAAACCTGATTTGAGCGCGATCGGCGTTTCGCTTGCATCGGTTGAGTCGATGCCCGAATCCTTCATTCCCTTACGTCCGCTGGGGCGCACCGGTATACAAGTCTCCGCGCTCGCCCTGGGGGGCCATCACCTCGGCCAGACCAGAAACGAGCAGGAGTCGCTGCAGATCATCCACGAAGCGTTGGACGGTGGAATCACCATGTTCGACAACTGCTGGGAATACCATCTCGGCGTGACCGAGGAAATGCTCGGCAAAGGGCTGAAGGGCAGGCGGGATCAGGCGGTCGTGATGACCAAAGTCTGCACGCACGGGCGCGACAAAGCGCTCGCCATGCAGATGCTCGAGCAGTCCTTACGGCGCCTGCAAACCGATCACCTGGATATCTGGCAGATTCACGGCGTAAGCTATTACAACGATCCGGAGCTGTTTATCCGTCCGAACGGGGCGGCTGAAGCCTTAACGCTGGCCAAGAAGCAGGGAAAGGTTCGGGCTGTTGGATTTACGGGCCACAAAGATCCCAAAATTCATCTGGCCATGCTGCAAACCAACTTCCCTTTCGATACTTGCCAATTTCCGTTGAACGCGATGGATGCGCATTTCCGAAGCTTTGAGCAGGCCGTGGCGCCGGAGTGCCAGAAGCGGGGGATCGCAATTCTGGGCATGAAGCCGATGGGCGGCGCCGGGGACATGATCACGCAGGGGGCTTTGAGCGCGGAGGAGGCTTTGCGCTACGCGATGAGCGTGCCGGGAGTCGCCACCACGATCGCGGGCGTGGACAAGCTGGAGGTGCTGCACCAGAACCTCAAAGTGGGTCAGAACTTCCAGCCGATGACGCCTCAGGAGATGCAGGCGCTGCGTGACCGGACCCAACAGTTTGCCGGGGACGGGCATTTCGAACTTTATAAAACATCCATCAAGTACGACAATCCGTGGACGCGGTTGCCGCACGAATTTCCTTTGGACGCCAAGAGCATAGAGGTCCAGGAGATGCTGGCCGCGGCGAAGAACACGGGCAGGCCATATAAGACGATGCCGCCTCCGCAGAAGTAAGCCGCGGAAGTAAGAGGAATCGACAGAAATGGGATTGAATTCGAAAGCAACGCGTCGCACCTTCATGCAGACCACGGCGGCGCTGGCGGGGGCAGGAATGGCGATGGCGCAGAACGGAAACGGAAGCGAAGTTCCAAAACGGCCGCTGGGCAAGACCGGCCTGAGCGTATCGGTTTTAGGGGTGGGCGGTTATCATCTGGGCACGGCGGAAACACAGGCGGAATCCACGCAGATTGTCCATGAGGCGATCGATGCCGGCATCAACTTCTTCGATTGCGCGTGGGATTACCACGAGGGCGTGAGTGAGGAACGGCTGGGAGTCGCTCTCCAAGGCAAACGGGATCAAGTCATCCTGATGACCAAAGTCTGCACTCACGGGCGCGACAAGAACGTCGGAATGCAGATGCTGGAACAGTCGCTCACCCGCCTGAAGACGGATCATCTGGACGTGTGGCAGGTTCACGAGGTCATTTACGACAATGACCCGGAGAAAATTTTCGGCCCGAACGGCGTGATCGAGGCGCTCGACTTGGCGAAGAAGCAGGGGAAAGTGCGGTTCGTTGGATTTACGGGCCATAAAGACCCGGACATCCACCTGAAGATGCTCTCGCACAACTATCCATTCGATACCGTGCAGATGCCGTTGAACATCCTCGACGGCACGTATGCGCGAAGTTTCGCGCGCATGGTGCTGCCGGAACTGCTGAAGCGCGGGATCGCCCCGCTCGGCATGAAGAGCCTTTGCGGCAGCGGCGAACCGGTGCTGAATGGCGCATTCACCGCGGAAGAGGGCCTGCGCTATGCGATGAGCGTGCCGGGCGTGGCGACCACCATCAGCGGCATGGAATCAATCGACTATCTTCATCAGAATTTGCAAGTAGCCAAGGGCTTCCAACCGATGCCCGCGCATCAGATGTCGCAGTTGCGAGACCGGGCCGCCGTTTTCGCGGCGGACGGGCGGTTTGAGCTATTCAAAACCACCAAGAAATACGACGGCGATCTCGGTCGCGAGCAGCATCATTTCCCCAAAGCTGAGGAACTGCCGCTTTAAATCAATTGACGCCCGCGCTCAGGTTCTTCATGGGTTTATTGAAAAATGTGAGCGCGACGGCGCAGATGATGCAGAACAGGGCGACAACGCCGAACAAGGCAGGTAGCGGAAACTGCTCGTAAACGGCGGCGACGCGCCCCCCAATCCATTCGCCCACTGAAATCGACAGGAACCAGACTCCCATGATCAGGGATACGATTCGGTGCGGGGCCAGCTTGGTCATGGCGCTCAGGCCGACCGGGCTGAGCGAAAGTTCCCCTAGCGTGTGTAAAAAGTAAGTGAGAACCAGCCAGAACGGGCTGACCGCCTGGCCGTTGGCCACCGGAATCAGCACGGCGAAGCCTAAGCCGACGAAGAGCAGCCCCATGGAAAACTTGAGAGTGGTGGATGGTTCACGGCTGCCGAGTTTGATCCAAACGGCGGCGAATACCGGCGCGAGCAGCACCAGGAATAGGGAGTTGAGGCTCTGGAAATAGCTGGCCTTAAACGCCACGTTCCCCACCGCGAGCCGGGTATTGCGCTCCGCGAAGAGGCTCAGGGTGGAGCCGGCTTGCTCGAACGCCGACCAGAAAAGGGCGGACGCGATGAACAGAATCAGGATGGCCCCCAGGCGCTTGCGTTCCACCACGGTCCAGCCGCGCGCGAATAGCAGCCAGCCGAAAATGCCGATGACCACGAAGGTCAGGAACAGGCCGAGCGCGTCGGATAGGTTCGCCGTCGAGATGCTAATGAGGCGCGCGCGGGAAAGCAGCACGACCAGGGCGAACAACCCGACGATCACCGCCAATCCGGTCCATCCATGGCGGCGCGCCGTTGCATTCCTGGGGGGCGGAAGACCCGCGCCTTCCAGGTACTTGGCGCCCAGCACATACTGAATCAGGCCGGCGGTCATCCCGATCCCCGCGAGACCGAATCCGTAGTGCCAGTTTATCCCCTCGCCGACATACCCGCAGGCCAGCGGAGCGATGAGAGCGCCGACGTTGATCCCCATATAGAAGATGGAGAACCCCGCGTCCCGGCGATGATCATTCTCCGCATAAAGACCGCCGACGATGGTGCTGACGTTAGGCTTCAGGAGTCCCGTGCCGCAGGCGACCAGCGAGAGGGCGGTATAGAAGGCGGTATAACCCGGCAGCGCCATCGTGTAGTAGCCGGCGGCGATGAGGATGCCGCCATAAAGCACCGAATTCCGCTGTCCGAAGATGTTATCGGCGAGCCAGCCGCCAGGCACGCTCAGGAGATAGACCATGGCGGTGAAGATCCCGTAAATCATTCCCGCTTGGGATACGGGCAGCGCAAGACCGCCGGAGACAGCCGGAGCGGTCATGAACAGGATCAGGAGGGCGCGCATTCCGTAGAAGCCGAAGCGCTCCCACATCTCGGTGAAGAAGAGGGTCGCGAGGCCGCGGGGATGCCCGAACCAGGTTGCGGAGGACGCCATGAATTTAAGCTAGGGTATCACTCAGAAGGCGCAGACGGTTCCAGACGTGGCTTAGAGTCTCTGTCGTCGTGCCGAGGTTGCCGATGGCGACGCGAATGACCACCCTGCCGTTCAACACGGTATGCGACAGGAACGCCCGCCCTTCGGCATTGATCGCGTCGATGAGCTTCAGGTTCGCGTCGTCGCTGCCGCGCAGGCGCAAGCAGACGACGGAGAACGGGACGGGCGCGAGAACTTCAAACCGCTCATCGGTCTCCACCCATCGCGCGAACTCCTGGGCCAATTGGATCTGATTGCGGATGAGGCCGGCCAGACCGTCGCGTCCGAACGCGCGAAAAATGAACCAAAGTTTGAGCGCGCGGAAACGGCGGCCCAGCGGGATGGCGTACTCCATCAGGTTGATCATGCGCGCATCGTCGAAGGTGCGGAGATACTCGGGGATCAGAGAAAATGCGCGGCGCAGAATGCCGGGCCGGCGGGTGAACAGGACGCTGCAGTCCATCGGGACGAAGAGCCACTTATGCGGGTTGAGGACGAGCGAATCGGCCTGCTCGATCCCTTCCAGAATGTGGCGGAGTTCGGGGACGATCGCGGCGGAACCGGCATAGGCGGCGTCCACATGCAGCCAGAGCCCATGACGTTGCGCGATTTTCGCGATCCGCGGAACCGGATCGATGCTGGTGGTGGACGTCGTGCCGACTGTGGCGACCACGCAGAATGGTTTGGCGCCAGACTGGATATCCCGCTCAACCGCTTGTTCCAACTGTTCCGGGACCATGCGGAAATTGCCGTCGGAGGCGATTTTGCGAACGTTGTTCTGACCGATTCCGAGCGCGATCGCGGCCTTCTCAATTGAGGAATGGGCTTGGTCGGAGCAATACAGAATCAGGGGCTTTTCGGAGCGGCCGGTGGCGCGAATCTCGGGGGCGGCGAGTTCGCGGGCGGCGGCGATCGCGTGCAGGCTCGAGATGGAGGCCGTGTCGAAGATCAAGCCGAAACTGTCCGGCGGCAACCCCATCCAGTCACGCAGCCAGCCGAGCACCACGAGTTCCAGTTCGGTGACGGCCGGCGAGGTTTTCCAAAGAATCCCATTCGCGTTAAGCGCGGCGATCAGCAACTCGGCGAGAATCCCGGGCGCCGACGCGGACGTGGCGAAATAGGCGAGGAAGCCGGGGTGATTCCAGTGGCTGATGCCGGGGAGTATCAGCCGTTCGAAATCGGCGAAAACGGCTTCCATGCTTTCGGCCAGCTCCGGGCCGCGCCGCGGAAGCGCGTCGATGAGATCCCCCGGCCTGCTCGCGGAAAGAACTCGATACTGCTCGGGGTCATTCAGAAAATCGGCGATCCAGTCAATCAGTTGGTGACCAAGGGTGCGGAATTGCTCGGGGGATAGATCAGGCATGGGTGAGGTTTTGGATGTTCCGGAGCCACGCGGCAAGCCACGACTTGAACTCCTCGAGTGTGTCGAACTGATCGGAAGTAAGCGGGATGGCGGGCGGCCCCACGGTGAGGCCTCGGGCCTCGGCAGCCGCGGAGATGCCGACAGGAACGGGAAAACGCTCGATCCAGGCGATGAACTCAGTGAGCTGTTCCTGGAGCCGCGCGATTAAGGGCTCGTCGTTTTTTTCCAGGGCGCGATGAAGCGCGACGATAAGTTCGGGGACTGCGCAGGCGACGCCGGAAACGATTCCATCCGCGCCCGCGCGAAAGGCCGACGACATCAGACGGTCGTTGCCGCAAAGAAGCGAAAACTCGCGTTCGCGGCGGAGCGTGGCGAGGGTGTCGAAATACGCGTGATCGCCGCTGGAATCCTTGATCCCGGAGAACTCGCCGCTCAAGAGAAGTTCGCGGGCGACGTCCGGGGAAACGGGGTTGGTGAAAGCCGGGATGTTGTAGAGAAGAATGGGAACCGTACGGCCGATGGCCACGGCAAAGAGACGGTAGAACTCGAGGATCTCGGGATCTCCATAGCGGTAGAAATAAGGCGGCATGAGGAGAACCCCGGCAACGCCGGAATCGGCTGCCGCGTCGGCGAGCTGCACGGCGGTGTCGAGCGTGGAGTGAGAGACGCCGGCAATGATGGGAACGCGGCTGCGCTTCACGGCAAGATGCACGAGGCGCTGACGCTCGTCGCTCTTGATGTTGAGGAACTCCCCGGTAGCCCCGAGAAGGACGATCCCGTCGATGCCGGACTGGCCCAGGCGGTCGACCAATTCGAGCATCGCGGCGAAGTCGGCCTCATAGCCTTCGCGGCGGTGGGGGGTGACGGCGGCGGCCCAAACGCCTCGAAATCCAGGTCGCTGCGGCTCGGCTTTGCGGCTCCGGAACATTTCGCGGACGGTGCGTTTAGGCTAACACGCGGACCGGAAGGAGCGGCGCGGGGCGAAGCGGTAGCGGATCAGGGTCCAGAGCGCGTGAAAGCCGTCGCGGGCCCGGATCTTCTTGCCATCCGCGATGCCCCGGGCGTTGTACGTGATGGGGACTTCGTGGATCGTATACCCAAGCCGGCGCAGCTTGGCGGTGGCTTCGGGGCAGAACTCAAATCGGCGGCAGTGGAAACGAAGCGGGCGAAGCACGGAGGCCCGAAAGGCTTTATACGCGGTGGCTTCGTCGGTGATGCGGGCGCCGAAAAGCAGATTCGCCGCGGCCGTGAGGATGGCGTTCGCGACGCGGTTAGGCAGCGCCATCCCGTGGGGATTTCCCAGAAAGCGGGAGCCATACACCACGTCGGCGGTACCATCGACGATGGGCGCGAGCAGCCGTCCGTAGTCGGCCGGGTCGTATTCCAGGTCGCCATCCTGAATGAGAATGATGTCCCCGGTGGCGCGTAGAATTCCGGCGCGGATCGCGCTTCCCTTTCCGGCGTTGCGGAGTTCATGCTGCGCGACGACGAGTCCGGCGCGCGCGTGTTCGCGCAGCATGGGACCGGTTCCGTCGGTCGAACCGTCGTCAATCACGATGATCTCGCGGGTGCAGCCCTCCGGAAGCGGCGCTTGCCGAACGCGCGCCAGAACCTGTTCGAAGGTGCGGAACTCGTTATAAACGGGGATGATGATGGAAACCTTCATCGAAGTTTGAGACGACGCTTGCGAACCGCTTTTCGATCCCTCCCCGTTATTGTGCTCCTCGCTCTGGCGCTCCGCGTCGGATACGCCTGGAATGATCGGGAGACGCATTCCGAGCGCGCGCTGAGTACCGTCCCCTTTCTTTTTGAGCCGGGGAACATCGCGGCTTCCGTCGCCGCCGGCAAGGGGTTCAGTTCCCCGCTCCGCGTCGAAAGCGGGCCCACGGCGTGGATGACGCCTCTCTATCCGCTTCTGCTGGCCGGGGTGTTCCGGGTCTTTGGAGCGTATACATTCCACGCCTGGGAAGCGGCGGTCGCTTTGAACATCCTGTTCGGGGTTCTGACGTGCATTCCCATCTTTTTGACGGGGCGGCGTGTCGGCGGCGCGGACGCCGGCGCGCTGGCGGCGTGGTTGTGGGCTTTGTTCCCGAATGCGTTGATCCTTCCGGCGGAGTCGATCTGGGATGCGTCGCTCGCGGCGTTGTTGGGGGCCTGCATTCTTTTCTTTACCCTGCGCGTGGCGGCCTCGCGAAGATGGCGGGCCTGGGCGGCCTATGGCGCGTTGTGGGGCGTCGCCTTGATGACGAGCGCCACGCTGGGGTTGGCGCTCCCGTTTCTTCTGGGTTGGATGGTTTGGCGGACGCGCGCCCTGCTCCTGCCGGGCGTGGCGGCCGGGATGATTGTGCTTTGCTGCGCGCCCTGGACCGTGCGCAATTTTGTGGCGATGCACGCGTTTGTGCCGCTGCGTTCGGTCGGCGGCGTCTCCTTATGGATGGGAACCATCGATCCGGAGTTGGGGCGATGGCCGGGATCGTTCCACCCCTTGGCGGATTCGCGCGAACGCGCGCGATTTCTGGAGATGGGCGAGATCGCGTACATGCGCGAGAAAGAACAAGTCGCGCTCGCTTTCATCGCCGCCCATCCGGGCACTGAGCTACGCTTGAGCGCCCAGCGGTTCGTGGCGCTTTGGGCGGGCGGCGCCATGCATCCGCTGAGCGCCTTTGTGCGGAACGGGTCGCTTTGGTTTCGCGTGGTGCTGCTCTTTAATCTGGCCGCGGCCCTGATGGGCTTGGTTGGGATCGTGCGATTGTTACAGCGGCGAAATCCGAATGGTTTTCCGGTCGCGATCGTCGCGATCGTGGTGCCTTGCGCGTTCTATTTAACGCTGGCTTCGGCACGGTACCGGCTGGTGGTGGATCCCGCGGTGATGGTGCTTGCGTCGGTGGGCGCGGTCGGATGCGCGCCCCGCTCCCGGTCTGCTCCGGCCTCCCTACGAGTGCGCTAGTTTGGCGCGCGTTTCGCAGACGCCTCTGCCGGGTGGGACTTGCAATTCCGGCATCGGCTTCGCCTGGAACAGCAGACGGCACGGCCTGGCGATGGCGCGCGCCAGCCAATTCGCTTTTCGAGCGCTATCGGCGGAGATTCCTGTTTTCGCGTACATCTGCCGGTAAAGTCTGGATATCAGCACAAAAGCCATGCGCCCGCGCAGCGTCGGAACGCATCGCGATCGATGCCAGATCGCCCCCATTGTGTAGAAACTGTCCCAGACGCCCTGCGTGCGCTCGCGGATTTCTTCGGAGCTCATCGAAACATGCGGCGTCAGCATCTTTGGCCGATACTGCGGCGGAATCAACCAGAAGCGCGTGAGCGGCACCCCGTCAATCATCTGCGGATTTTGCGCTTGCGACTTCTCCCATTTGTCGAAGTCGACCGTACCCGGGAAAGGCGTCATCATTACGAACTGAGCGAACGTGATATCCGCTTCCTTGGCGAGCGCGGCGGTGGCTTCGAAAGTATCCGGCTTGTCCGTGGGAAGTCCGAAGATGAACGAACCCAGCACATGGACGCCATGTTTCCGAAACGTTTGCAGCTGTTTGACCAGACTGCCGCCGGAATAGTTGAAGTCTTTGAACACCGCCTTTAGTCCTTCCGGAGTCACGGCTTCCACTCCCACCAGGGCGCCCTTGATTCGGGCATTTCTCATGGCGTCTAGAAACTCCGGATCTTCAGCCGCTTCCATCGTGATCTGGGTGAAGAACACCATATCCTTGGGAAGCTTCGCGAGCTGCGCCATCAGGACGAAACGCTCATCCCGAATGGCCTCCAGCGTGGCCGTTCGTTCCGCATTGCCCTGTTGTCTGGCCAGGCGCAGGTCGGTTTGCGTGACGGGATAAAAATTGTCGTCGGCAAGCGCGATGAAGCGGAAGCCTTGCCGCCGCAGCGCCACGATCTCCTGCATGACTCCGTCGGAGGCGCGCTGGCGCGGCTTCTGCCCGTCCGTGCGCCAGACGGAACAGAACGAGCAGTGCTTGGCGCACCCGCGCACCGTCTGGACCGAGGCCCACATGTAGCTCGCGGGCGGCATTAAATCCCATCGCGCCGCCAGAAACTCATCCGGTTCGATCCGGCCGCCGTCGTAAATAGCCCGCAGGGAGCCGCTGAGGCAATCGTACAGAGCTTCGCTCCAGATGACATCCCCATCGCCCTTGACCACGGCGTGAGCGCCGCCCAACGCCATGCTCTCCTCCGGAAATAAAGTCGCGTGGATGCCGCCGTAGATGACCCAGGCGCCGCGCGAGCGGGCGATCTTTCCCACTTCATAGCCGCGGAGGGCATTGCCGGTGTGAATGCCAATGCCCACGATGTCGCCTGCCTGGATTGTCTCCGGGACTAGCTGTTCCAGCGTCTCGTCGCAGATCACGGCATCCCCGAAGGGTTCCGGCGTTGCCGCCGCCAGAACATACAGCCACCGGGGAGTGATGACGGCGGTTCCGAACGACATATCGCTCGGATTGATCAAACGTACTCGCATTCCCTTCGGAATATTCACTACGCCTTCAGCCGGAAGTGTTCCTATTTGAACGAAATTCGAAAAAGATTTCGGAAGCGGATTAGGTGTATTTTCTTGAATTGAGCGTGGCAGGTATTCAATATGTTATCAGGAAGCCCATTTTGGCCGCCTCCGTCTCGCCCCGAATTTCCGCGCATTTGACCAGACCAAATTCTCCGCCAGTCGAAGTAGACTGTTGGGGATGATCGGGAAACCGGCTGTTGGCATCGGCATGATCGGGTATAAGTTCATGGGCAAAGCTCATTCGAACGCGTACCGGCAGATCAATCAGTTTTTTGACCTGCCCCTCAGAACGCGGCTGAAAACGATTGTAGGGCGCGATCCGGCCAAGGTGGGCGCCATGGCGGAGCGCTGGGGATGGGAGTCCTCCACAAGCGACTGGCGGCGCGTGGTGGACGACCCCGAAATTCAGATTGTGGACATCTGCTCGCCGAATAATACCCATCTGGAAATCGCGCTGGCGGCGCTTGAGGCCGGCAAGGTGGTCGCGTGCGAGAAGCCGCTGGCGATGAACGGCGCGCAGGCCCGGGAGATGGCCGCGTCCGCGCGCGCCCATGGCAACATCAATACGGTTTGGTTCAATTACCGGCGCGTGCCCGCCATCGCGTTTGCCCGCCAGTTGATCGACGAAGGAAGGATCGGACGCATTTTCCACTTCCGCGCGCTCTACCTCCAAGACTGGACACTGGATCCATCCGTGCCGCTGCTCTGGCGCATGGACAAAGACGTGGCTGGTTCGGGCGTTACCGGCGACCTGCATTCGCATATCGTCGACCTTTCCAACTACCTTGCCGGCGAGATCACGGCCGTAGCCGGCGCAAGCGCGATCTTCATCCCCGAACGCGATCTTCCCGAGGGCGGCAAGGCGAAGGTGGAGATTGAGGACGCTTCGGTTTTTGTAGCCCGCTACGCCGATGGCGCGATCGGCCATTTCGAGGCCACCCGTTTCGCCAACGGACGCAAGAACGGGAACACGTTTGAAGTCAATGGCGAGTACGGCAGCCTTTACTTCGATTTGGAAGACATGTCGCGGCTGTGGTACTTCGATTCGCGCGAGGCGAAACACGTCCAGGGCTGGCGTAAGATCTCCGTGTGGGAAGAAGTCCATCCGTATATGAAGCAATGGTGGGTGCCCGGATGCGCCATCGGATACGAGCACACCTTCGGCAATCAGGCGGCCGATTTGGTGACCGCGGTCGCCGAAGGCCGGCCCATGCAGCCGGACTTTGACGACGGGCTGCGCTGCCAGCTGGTGCTGGACGCGGTGCTGGAGGCTTGCGCTACAGATCGGTGGGTGACCGTTGAGAGAATGGAAGCAGGGGGGAGCGAAACAAGATGAAGATTTCTCTGGGAAGCTGGGCGTTTTCGTTCGGCCCATATTCGGAAAATCCGGTCTCGTTTGAAGATACGGCGAAGCGCATGTCGAGCGCGGGTTATGACGGAATCGAGATTTGCGGCTTTCCGCCGCACATCACCCTGGAGGCGTATCCGGACGCGGCGTCCCGGCAGCGCCTGGTTCGATTTCTTAGTGATCTCGGTCTGGGCGTCTCCGGCTACGCCGCTGATTTTTCCGGCGTGAATCCGGTCACCGAAGGCAGCCGCGAAAAGTATTTGGAGTTATTCCGGCGCAATGTGAACATGTGCGTGGATCTCGGGAGCCCCACCATCCGGGTGGACACGATTGCGGCGCCGGGCTCGGTTCCCGACGATCAATACGCGGCCGCGTTCCGCAGAGTGTCGGACCTGTGGCGCGAAGCGGCGCGGATCGCGCAGGACGCCGGAATCCGCATGGTGTGGGAATTCGAGCCGGGGTTCCTGTTCAATAAGCCCTCGGAAGTGCTGCGGATGCATCAGGAAGTCGGGCATCCGAACTTCATGATCCTGTTCGATACTTCGCATGCTTATATGTGCGGCGTGGTGGCCGCGCGCCAGCATGGGCCCAAGGATGTGCTGCTGGGAGGCGTCGCGGAGTTCCTGGATAAACTGAGCGGACGCATCGGGGCCATTCACCTGATCGACAGCGACGGAAGTCTGCATGGCGACGAAACCAGCACGCACGCGCCGTTCGGCATGGGCTATGTCGATTTCCAGGCGCTGACCCCAAAGCTCCTGCAAGTGCCCAATATCGAGTGGTGGACCATCGATATGTGCTTCTGGGCGGGCTCCTGGGAACTGGTGGAATCGAGCCGCGAATTTGTGGCGAACCTGCTGGCGAAGCACGTGGCCTTCGCGAACTGAATCGATCGCCCCGGCCTTGTCTTAATTCAGCGAAGCCACCAGTTGGCCCGTTTCCCGGAGCACGGTCAGGCGCGCTCGTTCAGCGGCGTACTGCGCGTCGTAGAAGGCCAGCCATTTTTCATTTTCGACAATGCGGGCTTCTTCAACCTGCCGCAGCCCGGACCGGCCTTCCGTCATCTGGGCCAGCAGCACGCTGAGCGATTCGCGAGCTAGATCCAGATCGGCCTGCGTGACGTCTTTCGCCATCTGCCCTTTTTGCAGATCCTGATAGGCCTGATGGATATCGAGAATGATGCGGTTGCGCGCGGAATTGTACTGGACGCGAATCTTGGATCGATCGGCCTCCGCTTGCATGACTTGGGCGTTGATCCCGGGCCCGGGCAGCAGCGGAAGAGCGAACGCCATCCCCAGTTCCTCGTTGTTGCGTTGGAATTTCACGAAATATTGATCCAGGTGATTGAAGCGCGAGAACAGCGCGTATTGGGCGATGAGATCGACATGCGGAAGCCGCTGCGCCTTATCTCCCTTGATTTCGAGACCCTTCGCGATAAGGGCGGATTCCATGCGGCGCAGGTCTTTGTTCGAAGCGAGCGCGCTGGTCACGGCGGCCTCTTCAGACTCCGGCAGCGGGCCGGGGGACGTTTCTTCACCGGAGGTTCGCACATGATCGTCGGCCCCGTAGCCGAGCACGACGGCGAGCGATCGCTCGGAGGCGTCCTGGTCTGAATCGATATCCTGCGAGCGCTGCTCGGCGCGTTTCAACTCCACGATCGCGCGCTTTTCTTCAAGAGGCAGTTCATACCCTTCTTCCACGCGGCTGCGGGCCGTGGCGGCAACCTTGGTGAGGCTTTCCACTTGCCGCCGGGCGACATCGCCGAGACGCGCGGCGCGTTCCAGATCCAGGTACAGCGACGCGGTGCGGAACGCGATCTCGTCGCGTTTGGAAGCCGTCCCTATGGCGGCTCCGCGCGCATTTTCCCGAGCCTGCGCCAGAATGTAGGTTTGCTGGCGGTTGTACACGAAGGAAGAGGCCTTGGCGTTGAAGATGGCCGGCGCCGATCCTTCGACGCTCTGCGGGTATCCATTGGTGTAAGCCAGACCGCTTCCAGCGTCCAGACGGGGGATGAACGGATCGCGGGCTAGGCGAATGCCCTGGGCGGCCTTGAGCTCGTCCAACCGCGCCATCACGACATCGGGGTTCTCGTTGAGAGCGCGATCGACAGCCTGCTTCATGGTCAGGCTGTAATCCGCGCCGGGCATGATGGCCGGAAGAACTAAGAGCAGAGAAAATCGAAACATGAAGACCAGTTTAGTGGTCGTTTGGTAACGGCCTACTTCTCGCGGCGGGGTCCTTCGCCATACCAGTTCCAACCTGGCTCGGGGCGGCTGCCGTGCCGCGCCAGCCACGCATCCACGCGCGCGTTCACCGGAACATGTCGTTCCGGCACGGCCGCGCCCGCCGCGGCCAGGAATTCCAGAATCGCGATGTAAACGTCGGGATCGCCGCCATGCGCAGCCGACCATAGCGTTTGTCCCAGCACGGTTCCGCCGTACCGGTTCCGCGCCTCCAGCGGCGGGTTATGGCGCAACAGCAGCTCGACTGTGCCCAGATGTCCGCCGATCGCCGCCAGATGCAATGCGGTTTGGCCCTCCCGGTTCTGCGTTAGCGGATCCGCGCCCTTCCCGAGCAGGTAAGCGACAACGCTGGTGTGACCGTAGCTGGCGCTATAGAGAAATCCTTCCGCCAGTTGATCTTTGGCGGCGTCCGGCCGCAAGCTCCCGTTTTCCTCGAAGAAAGTCTTGACGGCATCCAGCCGTCCCAGCGCGGCGGCGCCCGCGAGATTCAACGGAGCGCCCCGGCTGGCGAGAAACGCGGCCGCTTGCGGACACCCGTTCGCCACGCAGCCGATCACGATGGACAGGCTGTTCCCGGAGATTGAGAGCTCTTCCATTTTCGCGCCATGGTCCAGGAGTTTCTGGAGCAGCGCTTCCTGTACGCCGGCGCGCTTTGGATGGCCGCTGGTGGCCGCCAAACCTAACGTGGTGCATCTACCGCCATACACGTTCGCGGTGGCGTCGACGCGCGCGCCGGCCTGCAACAGAATCTCCGCTACTTCGACGATATTCCGGGGCGTCTTCTGCCGAAAGTCTTCCACGCCGTTCGCGGAAACATAGTGCAGCAGCGTGGCGCCGTGTTCGCGCGTGGAACTTGCGCGGACAAGCGCCGCGTCCTCACTGAGCAAACGCTTCAGCGTCCCGACTTCACCGGCGACGATCGCGTCAGCCGCCGCTTCAAACCTGGAGACTGTCGAACTGCCGCGCGCGAGCGCCTCTAAATGCGTGGCGAACTTCGGCCAACTCTCAAAGCCATGCGACCGCGCGATTACGAACTGGGCGCCAGTCAGTGAGCATCCGTCGGCGCTTTCCAGCAACTTGCGCCTCGCGAAATCCTCAACTTCACGGATCCAGCTATTGATCCGCTCCCGGCTTTGTCCCGAGTTCTCCGACGGCTTTAGCGCCATGAGGCTGCCCACCCACTGTTCGGCCCAATCGCCGACAGCTTTCGGATTTCCTGATCTGCAAGCGGCAGTCAGCTCTTTTGCGAGTTTTCTGTAACGCTCCAGGTTTGAGCGCGGCGGAAGCGGGAGCGCGGAGTGCGGGTTGGGAAACAAAGAAACTCCTTTCACTGCTTGCCTGGAATCCGCCCAATCAGGCTGAAAGAAGGTTCGTAACCTTCGTGGATCGAAGTGGGTGGGCAGCGCCCTTTCCGCGGATTGGATGCGCCCCTCGCGCTGCCCTTACTATATAACGCGCGAGGCCTGAGACTCCGCTTCGTCGAGAGAATGAGAAACTATAATTCGCGTGCGCATAGACAAGTGGCTCTGGGCTGCCCGATTCTTCAAGACTCGTTCGCTCGCGGCGCATGCGTGTGAACTCGGCAGGATTGAATCCAACGGTCAGCTGGTCAAACCTTCCCGCGAGATCCGGACCGGAGACTTACTCAAAGTGAGCAATGAGGGCGGCGACTTTCAGGTGCACGTTCTGGCTCTCAGCGAGACGCGCGGACCGGCGGCGGCGGCCCAGATGCTCTATCGTGAGACCGAGGCCAGCCGGGAAGCCCGTCTAAAACTAGCGGAAGATCGCAAAGCCATGCCGCGCTTCGACGCATCGCGAGCCGGTAAGCTGTCCAAACGAAACCGCCGCGAATTCGAGCGCCTGCGAGGACGAGCGTGACCCCCTTACGGCGCATTCTGTGGACCCTCGTGCTCGGCGCCACCATAATTGCCGACGGACGGCCGGCGCAAGCGCCCAATCTCGATAGCCGCGTGCGCGCGCGAATCTCCGGGTTCGCCGGCCACGTCAGTCTCTTCGCCAAAAATCTTCAAACCGGCGCGAGTTACGGATTGTCGGCTGACGATCCCGTCCGCACCGCGAGCACGATCAAGCTGCCGATCATGGTCGAGTGTTTCTTCGAGGCCCATGAAGGGCGATTGAAGTGGACCGAGCCGGTGACCCTTGCTCCCGTCGAGAAGGTGACCGGCTCAGGCGTGCTGACAGAGTTTTCCGATGGCGTGCAACTGCCGCTGCAGGATCTGATGCATCTGATGATCGTAGTCAGCGATAACACGGCGACGAATCTGATTCTGAATCGGGTCACGGGAGACGCGGTGAATGCCCGCATGGAGGCGCTGGGTCTCAAGCAAACGAGGAACATGCGCAAAATTCTGCGCGGCGCCGATAACCTGCCGGCCGGAGTCACGAAAGAAGGCGCAAAGCCGGAGAACCAGAAGTGGGGAATCGGACGGAGTTCGCCGCGCGAGATGGTGTGGATTTTGGAAAAGCTCTACCGCAACGACCTGGTGAGCGCGGAGGCTTCGCGGGAGATGATCGCGGTGTTGAAGCGCCAGCAGGATCACCACGGCATTGGCCGTGATTTGAAAGACGTCCAGATCGCGAGTAAGTCGGGCGCGCTGGACGCCTTGCGCAGCGAAGCGGCTATTGTCTACGCCCCGAAGGGACCAATCGCCATTTCAATTACGGTCGACGACATGCCGTCGGCCGATTGGACCGATGATAATCCGGCGTACCTGCTGATGTCGTCCCTTTCGGAAATTCTGATCGAGGAGTTAGAGAAGAAGTAAGGCATCACCGCTCTAGGACCGCAGCGGCGGCTTTGACGGTCTCCAGGAAAGTCATTCCGCTCCAGTTGGCGAGTGTGGTGGTGCGGCCCCTACCATAAGGCGCGTCCAGCTCTTTGATGCGGAAAGAAGCGCCGGATAAGTTAACGGTGACCATCGTGTAGCCGAAGAACCAGCCGTCCTGATATTGCTTGGAGTCGCGCAAATGACCGCCGGCGCTGGGCATCGACAGGTAAGTGACGCCTTCCAGAGTCAGGTGCAGCATCTGGTGAATGTGACCCGCGATGACATACTGGACGCCGTATTTCTTGGCGATCTGGTGCAGCGGGAAACTGGGATTCTTCAGCGTCACCGGCAGGATCCAGGAGGGCCGGTGGGAGACGATGAACTTGACCGGCTGCGAGGCATGCGCCTTGAGATCGGATTCGAGGAAACTGAGCTCCTCGGGCGATAACTGATCGGAGCGGCTGTTATCGAGGATGGTGAAGTGGGCCGGGCCGCGGTCGAATCCGTAATGCAGCGGATGACGCGCATACTGCTCATAAATGCTTGCCGACGCATCCGACCAGACGTCATGATTGCCGGGCGCAAGGTACAGCCTGAGGCGGCGATAAGGCGCGAGAACGTGGAAGATGCTCTGCCATTCCGCGGCGTCCGTTTGATCGTTGAGCCCTTGAATGGTGTCCCCCACGCTAACCACAAAGGCGGGGTGCTCGGCCGCCAGTTCGCGCCACACGCCGGTGTATATGCCGGGAACGGGTTCACCGGTCCGGTCGCCGATGAGCGCGAAGGCGAGCGTGTTCCGGGGCGCGGCGGCGCTCCACGGGGCGAGCGTGGCAAACAGCGCGGAAAGCAGCGCGAGGCAGACGGCGGCGCGCGCTGCGGAGAAGGACTTCACCTTTCCATCATCGTATCGGCGGTCATCGCTGGTAGAGGCTAGCCGGTGGAGATGCTCGGATCGCAAACCACCACGGCGGCGCCGTCAATCGCATCTTTGCGGATCGCTTCCAGCGCGTCCCCCACGCGATCGAGCGGGAACGTCGTCACTTTGGGCCGGATGCCTTCTTTCGCCGCCAGTGCGAGGAAGTCGCGTGCATCGGCGCGAGTCATGTTGGCGACGCTGCGGATCTGGCGCTCGCCCCAGAGCAGGCGGTCGTAATCGAACTCCGGCATGCGGTCGAGGTGGATGGCGTTGATCGCCACCACGCCGCCTTTGCGCAGGCTGCTGAGCGCGGCGACGACCACGTCCCCGCTGGGGGCGAAGGTGATCGCGCGATCCAGTTCGGCGGGCGGCTTATCGGCGTCGCTGCCCACCCAGGTCGCGCCAAGATCGCGCGCCATCTGTTGATGCGATGCGCCCCGCGTGGAGACATAAACTTCGCATTTCCAGGCCTTGAGCACCGCGATGGCGAGAGAAGCTGAAGAGCCGAATCCGAACAGCCCGACGCGTTCGCCCGGCGCGACGCCCGCCACGCGGAGACTCCGGAATCCAATGACTCCCGCGCATAACAGGGGCGCGGCATGCAGCGGATCAAGCCTTTCGGGCAGAGGAAATGTGAAATCCTCGCGCACTACGGCGTATTGGGCGTAGCCGCCGTCGACTGTGTAGCCCGTGAAGGTCGGGTGGTCGCAGAGGTTCTCCTCGCCGCGGCGGCAGTAAGGGCAAGTTCCGTCCACGCCCCCGATCCAGCAAACTCCTACGCGACGTCCGTCGGGAGTTTCTCCGACAATCTGGTGTCCTGGGATGACGCGGTCGCGGATCGGAGGAAGTTCGCCATCGAGGATGTGGAGGTCCGTCCGGCACACCCCGCACGCCAGCACCCGCAGCAGGATCTGTCCCGCGCCCGGTTTGGGAACGGCGACATCCTCAATAAGCAGATCATGGGGAGCGGCCAGCACAGCAGCTTTCACCAGACCAGTTTAAGCCGCGTTTCCTGGCGATCGAACCTCGATGCGATTCGGGTTGCGATTCAGAACGTGAGGCGCACCGGCTGACCGGGAGGAACCGTGAGATCCGCGAACGCGCGGTTCCGGATGGATTGCCCCTGGGGCGCGCGAACGCGAACCGTGGCGCCGCGAGCCGAGCGCAGTTCCCCTGACACGGCCTTGCCGTTCTTCCAGATCAGATCGAGCTCAAGGCCGCCGCGAAGCCTGAGGCCGCTCACCGCCCCTTCGCTCCAGTTTGGCGGAAGCGCGGGGAGTAGCGCCACTTCGCCCTCGTGGCTCTGCACCAGCATCTCGGCGATCGCTGCCGTCGCGCCGAAGTTTCCGTCGATCTGGAAGATGCTCCCCTTCTCGGCCGGATGCGTGTCCAGCATGGCCGGCCCGGTGCTGTGTTTCATCAGCATGGTCAGCGATTCTTCCGCCATCTTGCCGTCGCCCAACCGCGCCCAGAACGCGATAGCCCAGGCACGGCTCCAGCCCGTGTAAGCGCCTCCATTGGCAAGGCGGCGCTCCAGGGAGATGCGCGCCGCTTTCGCCAGTTCGGGAGTCTTCCGGGGAGTGATGTCGCTTCCGGGATATAGACCGTAGAGGTGCGACATATGCCGCTGCCCGGGCGTCGCTTCGGCGAAATCCTCCCGCCATTCCTGCAACTGTCCGTAACGGCCGATCTGATAAGCCGGTAATTTCCGCTGCGCCTGCCGGATCTGCGCGCGCAGGTCTGGATCGCTTCCAAACTGGATGTTTAAAACGTCCATCGCCGCCAGGCAGTTGCGGAAGAGTTCCCCAATCAGGGCGATGTCCATGGTGCATCCCGCGCTGGTTTCAGCCGTTTTGCCTTCCGGCGTGAGGAAGTTGTTCTCGGTGGAAAAAGACGGGCAAGTCGTGAGGCGGCCCTGACCGTCGTCGATGAGCCAGCCGAGATAGAACTGCGCTGCGCCCTTCATGATGGGGTAGGCGCGGCGGAGCAGGAACGCGCGGTCCCCGGTGAACTGATAATGCTCCCAGAGATGCGCGCAGAGCCACGGTCCGCTCATCGGCCAGTTGGCCCACGTCGGGGAACCCGTGCCGAGACCCACCGGGCCCGATTGCCGCCAAAGATCGATGTTGTGGTGCGACACCCAGCCATCCAGTCCGTAGTTCACCTTCGCGGTTTCGCTTCCGTTCCGGCTCACTCCGGCGATCAGATCGAAGAGCGGCTCATGGCACTCCGTCAGGTTGCAGGTTTCGACGGGCCAATAGTTCATCTGGACATTGATGTTCGCCGTCCAGTTGCAACTCCAGGGCGGGCGCACCTCGCCATTCCAGATCCCTTGCAGATTCGCGGGCTGCGTACCGGGGCGGGAACTGGAGATGAGAAGATAGCGGCCGAAGTGAAAGTAAAGCGCGAGCAGGGCTGGATCGGCATGGCCGCCGGTGGCGCGAATCCGCTCGGGCGTGCTCCGGCCATCGCGGTTCGGGGGGCCCAGTTGGAGCCGCACGCGCCGAAACAGAGCTTGATGATCGCGGATATGGTCGGCCAGCATCTGCTCCCAGGATTTCCGGCGCGCGGCGATCAGGCGCTCACGGGCCGGGCGCATCACGGCAGCGATGGGCGCATCGGGCGCCGTGGCGAAGTCGCGGAAGCCGGTCGCGGCGGTGATCAGAATCGTGCACGTCGTGGCGGCCGCGATTTCAAGCTGCTTCCCATGCGGCCGAATCGCGCCGCCTTCCACCGACGCATGCAGGATCGCGCCGAAGCGCATTCCCTGCCCTTCTTCCTCGCTATAGACGACCGGATTGGCGGCGCCATGGTAATTGGGATCGACATGCGCGGGAGCTTTCCCGGCGAGCGTGAGTTCGGCTTCTCCGGTAAAGTTCGTTTCACTCTGAACGGGACTGTCCAGCGAGACTACGAAGTTGAGCCGCCCCGGCTCGCTCGAGCGGATCCGCATAGCAATGACTTGGTCCGGGGCGGAAACAAACGCTTCCCTGGTGAACTCGACCGCGCCGATGCGATAGCGAACGGTAGCCGTCGCGCGATCGAGATCCAGCATGCGTTCGTAACCGGCGGCCTCGGTGTGGTCGGAAAATTCAACGTGCAGATCCGCCAGGGGCTGGTAAGACTCGTTAAAGGGGCCCTGCATTTTTTTGCAGACCTGGTCGGCGGCCACGTAGTTCTGCTCCTGAAGGACCAGCCGCCGCACTTCGGGCAGATGCGTTTTTGCGTCGGGGTTATTCCAATCCCGGGGATGGCCCGACCAGAGCGTGTCCTCGTTCAGTTGAAGCCGCTCCGCCGCAACGCCGCCAAAGACCATCGCGCCGAGACGTCCGTTTCCGAGCGGCAGAGATTCGGACCACTCGCGCGCGGGCTGGTCGAAGCGCAAAGTCAGGTCGGGTTCCGCTTCCGCGGGCTGCCCCTCCAGCGTTGCGGCTCCCAGCGCGAGCGGAACGGCGGCGAGGAACTCGCGGCGCGTGCGGTTCGCCATCGGGCTAATATCTCACGCGCTGATCGTGCGCCTGAATAGCGGTTCCGAATGCGCGCGGGCCGATGGAGACGCCGTTCACCACGTTCCCCGTGACGCGCACGCGCGAGCCTTTCGGCGGAACTCCGCGTGTGGAGAGAACGAAGATTCTTCCGGAGCCGTCGGCGATCTGATAGCCCCCTATATTGAACGCGCCCGCGGATTGGGTGACGATTCCTTCCACGTGAACCGTGCGATTTCGAAAATACAGAGGATGCGCCTCAATCTGCCCGATTCGGGTGACCGCGCAGGAAGACAGGGTCAATAAGCAAACGGCGAGGGCGATAAAGGTCCAGACTCGAGTCATGCCATATCTTCGTATATTCGGATCGATGCCGCGCGTCAGGTCTCTTGAGGCCGAATGAGCGCCAGCCCCGACTCGGGATCGTGCACTTTTTGCAGCGCTTGAGAAGACTCGGTCAGGATCAGCTCCAGCGTGGGCCGGACGTGCGCGGCGATCAAGTGCCCTCCGTGCGCCGTTCCGTCCTGCTTTCCGACCACCATGTGAGCGTGAACTTCGGGTGCGCCGTCTTCCAACGCGATGTCGCCGATCAGGGATAAGACCTCCACCTGCTCGCGAATATCGGCGGCGGTCTCATACTTCTTGGTTTCCCAGTTGAACCAACCCACCTTCGCGTCGGAAAGCGCGCCGATCGCCTTGAAGCTGCTTCCGGATAAATGGTTCTCTTCGGCGAACTCCTTTAATCCGGTCGCGATTTCATCGCCCGTTTCGAAAACCAGCACGTAGGTGCGTGGGTCAGTCACCTGGATGAGTCTGGATCGCATGAAACGAATCAGGCACGGTTTATGCCATTGCCATAGGCATCGCGCGCATAGCCGCCGCTGTTACAATCTGGCCAATGCTGCGAAGAGATTTTCTGGCGCTGGCGGCCGCGGCGCCGCTCCTGTCCGCGCCCAATCCGGCGCCGGTAAAGCTCGGAATCGATCTGTTCAGTTTGCGGTCGCAAAAGTGGACCCCTTTCGAATACCTGGATTATTGCGCCCGCCAGCAGGCGAAGGTGGTGCACTTCTCTGAAGTGCGGTTTATCGGCAGCTTGGAGCCCGCGAACCTCCGGCGCGTGCGGGAGCGTGCCGAACAGTTGGGAATCGAGATCGAGATCGGGATGACGTCGATTTGTCCCGACTCGAAGATGTTCAACCCGAAACTGGGCTCCGCGCCAGAGCAGCTTTCGCGCATGATCGATTCGGCCCATATCGTGGGATCCAAGATCGTTCGCGCGGTGCTGGGCGGCATGGACGACCGCCATACCGCGCCGATCGCCAAACACATCGAGACCACCGCGGCGGTTCTGCGCCAGGTGCGGTCGAAAGCGATGGACAACCAGATCCGGATCGCCATTGAGAATCACGCCGGCGACATGCAGGGGTGGGAGTTGAAAACCTTGATCGAAGAAGCGGGGCGCGATTTCGTGGGCGCCTGCCTCGATTCCGGAAATCCGTTGTGGACCCTGGAAGATCCGCATGTGACGCTCGCCGCGCTGCAGCCTTACGTCCTCACCAGCCACGTTCGGGACAGCGCCGTTTGGGAAACTCCCGAAGGCGCCGCGGTGACCTGGGTGCGCATGGGCGAAGGCAACGTGGGAATCGACGACTATGTGCGCAAGTACGCGGCCCAGTGCCCCGGACGCGCTCTCTCGCTGGAATCAATCGTATTCGGGCCCAAGATGTTTCCCTACCGCGACCCGAAATTCTGGGATGCCTATCGCGATGTGCCGGCCTGGGATTTTGAAAGTTTCGTGGCGCTGGCCCGTAATGGCCGCCCCCAACCCGAAGCGCCGTGGGATCGTCCGGATGAGGCGGCGCGTGAGCGCGAAGATCTGGAAGCCAGCCTCGCGTACACCCGGAAACTGCTGGGGCTTACCGGGGACGCCAGCCCAGCACCCGCAAAGGGAGCGTAAGAATCGCGCCAACCATTTCCAAAGCCCCGCCGACTGCGATGCCCACCAGGCGAAAGGGCAGCAGGATCAGCCACACGAACGGGTAAAGAATCAGCGCGATCAGCGCAATCGGCCAGCAAATAATAAACAGCAGGATCCACAACAGAAAGGCGAGCATCTCGAAGAATTATACGCGGAAATCGGCGCGAAGTTCCCTTCACCCGCCCGTGGGCCGGCTACTTCCGGGGCCCTGCCGACGTACCGCGATAGATCGTCTCGAAATCGGGCTTGGAACCGAAGCTGACGTTGGTGGAGGACGAAGTAGTCGGCGCGGGTTCGCTGCGTTGCGTGGGGGGACCGGACTGGTCCGGAGCGGTGGTCGTCGTGCTTGTTTCTTTGCTGACTCGGCTTCCGGCCGGCGGCCGATAATCCAGCCGCTCGATATCTTCCTTCGCGATCGATATTTCTTCTTTCTTGGTCGCGATCACCACGGCGTCGTCAGTCGCCTCTTCAAAGGTGGCGAGCACCGGTTGGTGAACGCCCTTCTTGAAAATTCGCACTTCCGTGCCGCTCTTGAGATCGTGAACTTTGGCCCACGGATCGGCAGCGCCCAAGACTCCCGCGACGATAACCAGGAAACAAGGGATGAATCGATGCATCCCTCCATCTTACGTCGCACTGACGGCGCGAGGCGGCGATCCGCCTCAGGCCGCGCGCGAGATCTGGCGATATTCCTGTTCGGATTGCGCGGGAAGCAGCACCCACAGCGAGTAGATTCCGAGCGCCGCGCCAAACGGCATATCCACCAGATTGAAGCCGGCGAGAACAATGGTGAACATGCGCGCCCACGACCGGCGCTCCAGCAATCCCCAACCCGCCACGCAGCCGAGCGCCGCGACTATGATGCACAGAACGCCTAGAGCGTGGAGAAGCGCGGGAATGAAGATAGGACCGCCCATCGGGAAAATTCCGTGACCTCGTTGAAAGAGAGCCAGCAGGATCAGGCCCGGGATGAAGCGGAAGGCGGAGATGGCGAACCAGAAGATCGCCAGCAACCGCATGTGGCCGGCCAGTCGCGTCTGCACGGGCATCAAGGGCGCGACGGCCATGGATCGGCCGCAGGATGCGCAGAATTTCTGGCGCTCCCCGATCTTCGCGCCGCAACGGTCACAGAACATAAGAACCTCCGAGTCGTTCACCGGGATGTACGCGAGGCCGCCGCCGCTTGTTCTAAGAAAACACCGTCGGCGCAAAAAAAAGCGCCTCGTTGCGGGGTTTCCGCCACGAAGCGCTGATTGGTGTGGGCTGCTAAATCCAGCCGCGCAGCCTTGGACTAGGCGAGGCTGACGTCTTCAGCCTGGAGACCTTTCGGCCCCTTTTTCACAATGAAGGACACGCGCGCGCCTTCATCGAGCGACCGATATCCGCTCGATGCGATAGCGGAAAAATGCACGAAAACATCCTCGCCATTATCCCGCTGTATGAAACCAAAGCCTTTAGCGGCGTTAAACCACTTCACTGTACCTGTTTCTCTCATTTACTCTCTCTTTCTGAACTCATCCCCTGACGTACTTCATTGAGAATGGCCCAGCGGAGATCACGGGGATTACCTTGAGGTACATTCAACAGAATCTGGAAACGTGCAGGATAATGAACTGCCCCTTACCATAGCATGTTGGCGACAAGGGGTGAAGCGGGTTTTCTTACGCTGGCCCCACTCGTCTTTCGTGAGAGACTAAGCACCGGCGCCATCATGTCCTCCCTCCGGCCTTCGCTCTTTGTTCTGTTGGCGGCCGTCGGCAGTCTTCTTGCGCAGGAAATCCCCGGCCAAGCGCCAGTCCAGAACATGGTGCAGACCGTAATCGGGTGCAATCCCACCGGGATTCCCGCCACCTCGTTCAGCCTGAACTCAATCACCGCTCTCGCCACAGATCCGTCCGGCGACATCTTCTTCGCCGAAAATGGACGCAATCAGGTTTATCGGATCGCTCCGGACGGCGTCCTCACGATCTTCGCCGGAAACGGTTTCTGGGGCGAAGCGCGGAACGGAGCGCCCGCCGCCAGTTCTCCCATCGCGGGCTCGGTGTCCTTGGCGGTCGACGGGGCAGGCAACCTGGTGATCCGCGACACATCTTCCGTTTTTCGCGTAGATTCCGCCACGGGGATCATCACCGTTCTCTTTACTTATCCCTACTGGAATGCCGGGGCTTCCATCGCGGCGATCAGCCAGTTCGTGGCGGCGCCCAACGGAAACTACTACATCGCCGATAATGCGGATCAGCGCATCGAGGTTTTCAATCCGAGCACCGGCGGCATTACAGTGCTCGCCGGTAACGGAACTACAGGCGAGGCCACTCCTGGCGTCCTCGCCGTGAACAGCCCTTTCAGCTACCCCAACGCGATCGCTCTGGGTCCGGACGGGGCCGTTTACTTTTCCGATGAAGAGCCGTTTGTCTTCCGCATCGATCCCCAGTCCGGCATTCTCAGCGCCGTCGATGTGTCCAACGGAACCGGATCGGACTACGCGATTCCTTACAGCCTGGCCGTCGACGCGGGCGGCGATGTGTTTGCCGCGCTGCCCAACGAGTCCCAGGTGATCATGATCCCGGCCGGAAGTTCAACACCCGAGGTTCTAGGCGGGACGGGCTCTCAGGTCTATTCAGGCGACGGGCCGTTCAACTCCGGCTCCGCTCTTCCATCGCCCACCAGCGTCGCTGTGGATGCGGCCGGCAATCTCCTGGTGGGCTCGACCTTGAATCCGCGGCTGCTCCGCATCGATCTGCAAGCTGATCTGATGACCACGATAGCCGGCAACGGGCTCCTCTCATATGAGGGCGACGGCCATCTCGCCACGGCGGTCCAGCTCTTCGAGCCAGCCGATGTCCTGCCTGTGCAGGATGGGGGATTTCTCGTCACCAGCAGCTTCGCCGGCCGCATCCTCCGCGTGCTTCCCGACGGATCGGTGGTCAGCGTCGCGGGCGGGGGCTCCCCGACGCAGCCGTTTGGCGTGCCCGTCCCGGCGTCACAGGCTTCGTTGTACGTGCCCCAGGGAATGTGGGGCAGTCCTTATGACGAGCTCTTTTTCTCATACTCCGACAACTTCGTTCTCGGGCGCTGGCGCGCCGCCACCGGTATCGTCGACGCTTTTTCGGAGAGCCCCAAAACCTTCAGCAGCGGTTCCGGGCAGTTGTTTCACTCTGCCGCGCTGATCGCCAGCGGCGACTCCTTCTACCTGTCCGACCCGGATAATCACACCGTCTGGCGCATCCCGAAGTCCACCGGCGCGTTCTCCCGATTCGCGGGCGCCGGGGTCCAATCAAGCAGCGGCGACGGCGGTCCCGCCGCATCCGCCGCCATCTCCATGCCTTCTGGGCTGGCCAGCGATCTCGCCGGAGATATTTACATCGCCGAAGCCGGCAGCGATCTTGGTCCGTCCGTCGGCAAGATTCGACGCGTGCAGGCCGGCTCCGGCACGATCACGACTGTTCTGGACGGACTGGCCGAGCCCGATGGCCTCGCGTTTGACCCCGACGGACGGCTCTGCTTTTCAGAAACCGGCGCGAATCGGGTCAGCTGCCTGAACCTTCAGAGCGGCGCGGTCGAAGTGATCGCCGGAACCGGCGTGGCGGGATTTAGCGGTGATGGCGGTCCCGCGCTAGACGCGCAGTTCTACCGTCCATTGGGTATTGCGTTTGACCAGTTCGGCGATCTCTATGTCGCCGACACCGGCAACCAGCGTGTTCGATTGGTTCGTTTCCAGGCGCCGCCCGGACAATCGCTCATTCACGAGCGGCCTTTACCTTCGCCCCTCAATCGCTGATCAGGGCTGACCTGCCGCGACCCGGTCCCGAAGCACCGCGTCCAGCACGCCGTTCACGAAGTGGACGGACTCTTCTCCCGCGAACTGACGGGCCAGTTCGATGGCTTCGTCGATGGTCACCGCGGCCGGCGTGTCGGTGTGCATCATCTCGTAAACCGCCAGCCGGAGAACGTTGCGATCCACGATGGGCATCCGTTCCAGGCGCCAATTCTCCGCGTGCCGCTGAATCACTTCGTCAATGGAACGCGACTGTTCCACGGTCCCGCGGACCAGCGATTCCATAAAACGGTCATGCGGCAGGCGCGGCTCGCCTTCTTCGCGCGCCAGGGAGTGGTAGAAGCCCTCGATCGATTCGTTGACAGGGTGCTTGCGCATGTCCCACTGGTAAAGGATCTGAAGAGCGCGCTGACGGGCCTTGTGTCTCGAAGGCATCTTATCCGCCCGAGGTCTGTCCGGAAGCGCGCAGTTGCTTAAGCAGATTAGCCATTTCGATCGCTGTCATGGCCGCGTCAAATCCTTTGTTGCCGCTCTTGGCCCCGGAGCGGTCCACCGCCTGGTCGACAGTATTCGTGGTAAGCACGCCGAACGCCACCGGCACGCCCGTATCCGCGGCGATGCGCGCCAATCCGCTCGACGCCTCGCCGGCCACGTAGTCGAAATGTGGAGTGTCTCCCCGAATAACGGCGCCGAGGCAGATGATCGCGTCGTGCCGTTTCAGCCCGGCCACTGTTCTGACGGTGACGGGGAACTCCCAGGCGCCCGGAATGCGGATCACATCCACGTTTCCCTCCTCGCTCCCCGTGCGCTTCAGTGCGTCCAGAGCGCCCGCGAGCAGACGGTCCGTGATAAAGCTGTTGAACCGCGCCACGACGATGGCGAAATGCAGTCCGCCCGACGATAATTGTCCTTCCGTGACGTTAGGCGTCAAAGATTCAAGCTCCTCAGTTCCGTTCTAATTTCCTGTAAACACGGGTGCGCGCTTCTCCAGAAAGGCGCGCGCGCCTTCACGGCGATCTTCCGTGCCGGCCACAAGCCCGAACGCCATGGCCTCGAAGCGCAGTCCCGTCTCCAGGCCCGCGTCGTAGCCGGTTTCCACGGCTTGCAGCGTGAGCGCCACCGCCAGCGGTCCGTTCGCCAGGATCTTCCGCAGCCACCCGGCGCTGAACGTGAGCAGATCCGATTGCGGCACCACATGGTTGACCAAGCCGATCCGATACGCTTCCGCGGCGTCGATCAATTCACCGGTGAGCAGCATTTCCAGCGCGGCGCCGCGGCCCACCAGGCGCGGAAGCCGTTGTGTCGCTCCATACCCGGGCACGATCCCGAGTTTCACTTCAGGCTGGCCGAGCCTGGCGTTCGGCGACGCGATCCGCGCGGTGCATGCCATGGCCAACTCCATGCCTCCGCCGAGCGCAAAGCCGTTGATGGCCGCCACCGACGGCTTCCGCATCGTCTCCAACAGGCGGAACACCGCCTGGCCGCGCGTCGAGAGAAGTTCCGCCTGGCTCGGGTTGATGTCCGCCAGTTCCTGGATGTCGGCGCCGGCCACGAAAGCTTTCTCGCCGGACCCGGTCACGATCAGTCCCCGCACGTCCGGGCTGCCCGCCGCGTATTCAAAAACCTGTTTCAAATCACGCATCACGCCGCTGTTCAGCGCGTTCAGTTTGGCCGGCCGATCAATGGTCGCCACGCCTATCCCCGAAGCATCGACCGAAAACTGTATGTGATTGAAATCCATATGGGATACTTGGGTTTACAGAGCCTCATCATACCGCAATGGACCGGGAATTCATCCGCAATTTCTCCATCATTGCGCACATCGATCATGGGAAAAGCACGCTCGCCGATCGCCTGCTTGAGACCACGGGTGCGCTTTCGCAACGCGAAATGATGGCGCAGGTTCTCGACTCGATGGATCTCGAGCGGGAACGCGGCATCACCATCAAGGCGCATGCCGTGCGCCTGAATTATCGCGCCGATGACGGCCAGGATTATCAGCTGAATTTGATCGACACTCCCGGCCACGTGGATTTTTCCTACGAAGTCTCCCGCAGCTTGCAGGCGTGCGAAGGCGCGCTCCTGGTGGTCGACGCTTCCCAGGGCGTGGAAGCGCAGACGCTGGCGAATACCTACCTGGCCCTGCATCACAACCTGGAAATTATTCCCGTCATCAACAAGATCGACCTGCCTTCTGCCGAGCCAGAGCGGATTCGCGAACAGATTGAGCAGGTGATCGGTCTCGACGCGAGCGACGCGCTTCTGGTCAGCGCCAAACAGGGCATCGGCATACATGAAACGCTGGAAGCGATTGTGCACCGCGTGCCGCCGCCAAAAGGGTCGTCGGATGCGCCGCTGCGGGCGCTCATCTTCGATTCCTGGTTCGATCCATACCGCGGCGTGATCATCCTGATGAAGGTGGTCGAGGGCCGCATCCGCATGGGCCAGAAAATACGCCTGATGGCCTTGGGCCAGGTCTTCGAGGTGGAAGGTCTCGGATATCAGTCGCCGAAGGCAATTCCCGCGCCGGAGCTTTCGGCCGGCGAAGTGGGCTTTGTTTTCGCCAACATCAAGACCGTTTCCGACGCGCAGATCGGCGACACGATCACCGATCACGAAAACCCCGCGGCGGAAGCCCTGCCCGGCTTTGAAGAGATTAAGCCCATGGTGTTCGCCGGGCTCTATCCGGTGGAATCTCACGAGCATGGATTACTGCGCGATGCTCTGGAGAAACTCCGCCTGAACGATAGCGCGTTCAATTTCGAGCCGGAAAATTCGGTCGCGCTGGGGTTCGGCTTCCGCTGCGGCTTCCTGGGTCTGCTGCATCTCGAAATCGTGCAGGAGCGCCTGGAGCGCGAATTCAAAATCGATCTGATCACCACCGCGCCCGGAGTTCGTTACAAGATCACCACCACCAAGGGCGATGTCATCGAAGTCGACAATCCCACTCGGTTCCCGGATCCGTCCAACATCAAGCAGATTGAAGAACCCATCATCGAAGCCAGCGTGATCACGCGCGAGGAATACCTGGGCGGCATTCTCGCGCTGCTCGAAGAGAAGCGCGGCATCCAGCGAAAGTTCGAGTACATCGGCGCGGGCCGCGTCATGCTGGTGTACGAAATGCCGCTGAATGAAGTCGTGCTCGATTTCTATGACCGGCTCAAATCCGTATCGCGCGGTTACGCTTCGCTCGATTACCATCTTGCCGGGTTCCGCGTCTCCCCCATGGTGCGTTTGGACGTGCTGGTGGCCGGCGAACCGGTGGATGCGCTTTCGATCATCGTGCATCGGGATTTCGCCTTTGAGCGCGGCAAGGTGCTCATCGAGCGCATGCGCAAGCTGATCCCCCGCCAGATGTTCGAGATCGCCTTACAGGCGGCCATTGGTAACAAGATCGTCGCGCGCGAAACCATCGCCGCCATGCGCAAAAACGTTCTGGCGAAATGCTACGGCGGAGATATCTCGCGCAAGCGGAAGCTCCTGGAGAAACAGAAGGAAGGCAAGAAGCGCATGAAGCGCGTGGGCAGCGTGGATATCCCGCAAGAAGCTTTCCTCGCCGTGTTGAAGGTTGGGAACTCGGATTCCGACGATTGACGATCCTTCCCGCCCGCGCCGTACCGGAAACGCGCTTCGCTAATCTGGTGAGTAGTGCTGACCGACCTGGTCCAGATTAAGACGTTGGGCGAAAAGAAGCGCCATGAGAATGAGCGTTTCCGGCGTCACCTCAAGTCCTACGACCATTCCGACCGCATTCTCCGCCGCATCGCCATAGGCGTACAGGACGCGATCGATTGCAAGGAGTGCGCCAACTGCTGTCGCGTGGCCACCGTGCGCCTCTCAACCCGCGACGTCGAGAACATCTCCCGCTCCCTGCGCACCACCCCCCAGCGCTTTCTGGAGGACTACACGCAGCAAAGCGAAGAAGAAGGACTGATCCTCAAACGGTCGGAAAAAGGATGCGTGTTCCTCGACGGGAATCTTTGTCTCATCTACGATTCCCGCCCGGACAATTGCCAGGATTTCCCCCATGTCGTGCGCGGCGCGGGCTCCATCGCCAGCCGCATGTGGGAGTTTGTGGATCGCGCCTGTTACTGCCCGATCGTCTACAACTCCCTCGAGGCATTCAAAGCCGAAACCGGCTTCAAACGCTAGCGTTTCAGATCATCACGCTGCCGATATCCACGCTGGACCGGAGTCCCTCGATCACCACGAGCCCGCTCTCCGTCACGTGGTAAAGCTTGCGGTCCTTTTCGAGATCGTAGCCCACCATCGCGTCTTCCGGAATCCGCACGTTCTTATCGAGAATCGCGTTGCGCACTTTGGCCCGGCGCCCGACATCGCAGTTATCCAGAATGATGGAATTCTCGACCACGGCCGCCGTGTGAATTTTTACGCCGCGCGACAGAATCGAATTGCGCACCATGCCGCCGGAAAGAATGCATCCGCCCGATACCACCGAATCAATCGCCAGACCCCGCCGATTTTCCATGTCGAACGTGAACTTCGCGGGCGGATCGGGAAACCCCGTGGTGCGCAGCGGCCACTGCCGGTTATACAGATTCAACGCCGGGGAAACCGACTTCAGGTCCATGTTCGCCTCGTAATATGCGTCAATCGTCCCCACGTCGCGCCAGTACACCGGCTGATCGGGCGGTTCGCCCGGGATTTTGTTCGTCTGGAAATCGTAGGCGTAGACATCTTCCTTCTTCACCAGCTTGGGCAGGATGTCACGGCCAAAATCGTGGGTGCTGTCCTCGTTCTCGGCGTCTTCCAGAAGCTCGCGGATCAGCGTCTTGGTGGAAAAGATGTAATTTCCCATCGAGGCGAACACATGGTCGGGCCGCCCTGGGATGGTCGGCGCGTCCGCCCGCTTCTCGTGGAAGTCAAGAATACGGTTGTTTTCATCCGTTTCAATCACGCCGAACTCATAAGCATGCTGCTTATGAACCGGGATCGCGGCCACCGTGCAAGCCGCCTTCCGCTCCTCGTGGAATTCGATCATCGACATGATGTTCATGCGGTAAATATGATCCGCGCCGAAGATCGCGACCGCATGCGGGTTGGCTTGTTCCAGCAGGTTCAGATTCTGGAAAATCGCATCCGCCGTGCCTTGGTACCACGTCTCCCCGGGCGACCGCATTTGCGCCGGCACCGGGATGATGAACTGGTTCTTCAGCAGGCTTCCAAACTGCCAGCCCTCATTGAGGTGCTGCAGAAGAGACTGGCTCCGGAACTGCGTCAGAACGTAGATGGAGTAGATCCCGGAGTTGATGAAGTTGCTGAGAACGAAATCGACAATGCGATATTTTCCGCCGAACGGAACCGCCGGTTTGGCCCGTTCTTTGGTCAAAGGATAAAGACGGGTTCCCTTGCCGCCCGCCAGCACGATACCCAGAATCCGTAGTTGCATATGGCACCGCCATTAGACTACACCGCTCACCCTCCCGCAAGAGCGAATTGAGACGATACGCAGGATTGCGCGCGTTTCGCCGCTTTTTTCCGGCTACACTTGCATGGATGAAACGAATCTTCCCGGTGGCTTGCGCGGCCTCGGCCTTGGCGTTTGCACTCGACCCGAACGCTGCCCAAAACCTGATTACGCCCGATCGCCTGATGTCTCACATAAAGATATTGGCGTCCGATGAGTACGAAGGGCGCGCCCCGTCCACCAAAGGCGAAGAACTCAGCGTCAAATATCTGGTCGATCAGTTCAAAAGCTTCGGGCTGAAGCCCGGAAATCCGAACGGGACCTACGTGCAGGACGTCCCTCTGTTTGGAATTCAGTCCACGCCCGTGTCCAGCGTCACCGCCGGAGGCCAGACGATTCCACTCGAATATAAAACAGACTACGTCGCCTGGACCATCCAACCCGTGCCCGAGGTCAAGGTGAGCAATTCCGATGTGGTGTTCGTCGGCTATGGCGTGATCGCGCCCGAGTACGGTTGGGACGATTACAAGGGCGTCAGCGTCAAGGGCAAGACCATCGTCATGCTGGTGAACGATCCGCCCGTCCCCGACCCCGCTCATCCCGGCGAACTCGATCCGAACATGTTCAAAGGCAAGGTCATGACCTACTACGGCCGCTGGACTTATAAGTATGAGATCGCTTCGAAACTGGGCGCCGCGGCGGCCGTCATAATCCACGAAACGGGACCCGCGGGCTATCCGTTCGAAGTCGTGGTGGGCAGCAACACGCACGAGAACTTCGATATCCAGACGCCCGGACGCAATGCTTCCGAAGTTCCCGTGCGGTCTTGGATCCCGTACTCGACCGCCGAAAAAATCTTCTCGGCAGCCGGGCAGAATCTCGCCGAACTGAAGAAACTCGCCGCCACCAAGGCCTTTCATCCGGTAAGCCTGAACGCCAAGTGGACCTTTGATATCCACACCACGACGCGTGAAGTTCGCTCCAAGAACGTCGTCGCCAAGCTTGAAGGCAGCGACCCGAAAGTCCGCAATCAATTCGTCATCTTCACGGCGCATTGGGATCATCTGGGCAAAGATCCCAACCTGAAAGGCGATCAGATTTACAACGGCGCTGTCGATAACGCGTCCGGCTGCGCGGGGCTGCTCGAACTGGCGCGCGCCTTCTCTCAGCTGACGCCCGCGCCCCGCCGTTCCATCCTGTTCCTGTCCGTGACGGCCGAAGAAAAGGGGCTGCTCGGGTCAAAATACTATGCCGTGAATCCGCTCTATCCGCTAAAACAAACGCTGGCGGATCTCAACATGGACTCCATGAACGTCTGGGGGAAAACCCGCGACATGGTGATCGTGGGACTGGGCAACTCGACTCTCGACGATGTCGCCCGGCAGGTTGCCGATGAACAGGGCGGCCGCGCGCTGAAGCCGGATCCCACCCCGGAGCGCGGCGGATTCTATCGCTCGGATCATTTCGAATTCGCTAAACAGGGTGTCCCCGCGTTGGACGTTCACCCCGGCTCGGATTTTATCGGCAAGCCGGCCGACTTCGGTCATGACAAAGAAGAAGAGTACACGACCAACGACTATCACAAGGTGACTGACGAGCCGAAGCCAGGATGGGATCTCTCCGGCGAAGTCCAGGATATGCAGCTCCTGTTCGGCGTTGGTCTGAAGATCGCCAATGGCGAGAGTTTCCCGGAATGGAAGCCGGGCAATGAATTCAAAGCGAAGCGCGATGCCATGATGCACCCCTGATGCCGCGTCTCACGAACCCGATTCGCACGCGTTCACACGTTTGGAACGATGGTTGCTTGATTGAGTCGCGGAGGAACGAACAATGAAGTATCTGTTGGCATGGATTTTGGGAGTGCCCGGCGGCTTGATCCTGTTGTGGTTTCTATTCAGCCACATGCACTAACGAGCCATCCGCCGCACCGGCCCGGATTACGCCGGCCGAGACTCTACTTCGTTTCCATCGGCGAACAGCATGGCGTCTGCACGGGCCGGGGTTCCATCAACTCCGCCCGCGTCAAATCCGGGTCGTAAAGGTTTAGTTGCCACTTACCGTCCCTGCCGATTTGCGGGCCCTTATCCGGATTGAGTCCGCGCGATTTAACAATCTCGTATCCCTTTTCAACGCTAGGCACACCCAGCGCGAGATGGTTCATCACCCCGGCCTGCTTCGGACTGGGGTTATGCACGTTCAGCATGTACTCCAGCCAGTCGGTCCCATCCGGAACCCTCATATCCACCCAGTCTGTCCGTTCGTCTTTCATCCCGCCATGCCAGAATTCATGAAATCCGAGGATGTCGCGGTAAAAGTGATCCGCGGACTCCTTGTCTTTTATGGTGAATCCGACATGAATGATATGGTCTGATACGCGCGTATCGGGGAGATACTTCCCGAATGCCTTAGTGTGCAGCGATCCCGGCATATACTGCACGAATTCCACGTTGTGTCCGTCCGGGTCTTGCAACATCATGTTCAGATTGCCGTCGCGTCCCCGTTTAGGCGCGTCCGGCACTTTTACCCCGCGCGCCGCCAGGTAGTCGCGCAGCTGCTGTATGTTCGTGGTTTCGAAAGCGATGTGCGAAAGGATAGGTCCTGTCGTATCCGGGAACACTTCGATGTATTGATGATCGTTCACTTTGAAGTAAGTCAGCATCGGCCCGGCGGATGTCTGATCCATCGTAAACGGCTCCGCAAACCCCAGCTCGTGCCCGTAGAATTGGCGAGAAGCGGCCAGGTCCGCGGTGCGCAGACCGATATGCGCGACGCCGATGATCGGCGGTCGCGTGGGCGCGTCGGAGCTGGCGCCATATACGTGAGCGGCCAGGGCGGAAGCCGCCAAAAGACAGAGGGACAGACGGGGACTCGGCATTTGCTCAACAGTATAAGACGAAACTACAACCCGCTTTTCGCCTTCACGCCGCGCCCCGGATAGATTCCCTCGACCAGCTTCTCATCCGCCACAACCGGCTGCCCGTTGACCAGCACATAGCGGATCCCGGTCGAGTACTGCGCGGGTTTCTCGTAAGTTGCGCGGTCCGTCACCGTGTCGGGATCGAAGATCGTGAGATCGGCATCCGCGCCCGCGCGGATCCGCCCCTTGTTGCGCATCGCGGGGCTTACCTGTGCGAGCCGCTCCGCGGGCATGAGCGTCATCTTGCGGATGGCGTCCATCAACGTCAATGCGTGCTCGTCCCGCACGTAATGACCGAGCACGCGCGCGTACGTCCCCGCGGCTCGCGGATGCCCCTGGCCGTTCACGAACCAGCCGTCGCTGGCGATCATCACCAGCGGATCGGCGATCGTCGCGCGAACCACCTCCTCGGGCATGTGGTGGAGGATAACCGTACCCCCTTGCTTCCTGTAGCGTTCGAACGTGTCGGCGTTCAGCCGCTCGCCCGTCGCCACCCATTGCAGCTCGTGAAAGCCAATCCCGAGCCGCTCCTGCCAGCCCGGATCGAAAATGGCGGTCTCCAGGTTGGTCATCCCGGCGGTATACGGGTACGCTTCCACCGTCACGTCGGCGCCGTGGGCGCGCGCGCCTTTGATCATGTCCAGACACGCGCCGGTCTGCCGGAACGCCATGCTCGGCAGATGCACCACGTGGAGACCGGCGCCGGTGATCACCGCATCCGCGATCACCTCCTGCAGCGCGTCAATCACTCCCGGCTCTACGGGACCGGCGTTCCGCATGTGCACGAAGCAGGTCCTCCGGCGTTCCGCCGCCAGATGGAACAGGTCCAGTATCTCCTCGCGCGTGACAGCCGGCATGTAAGCGATGCCGAGTCCGATCCCCAACCCGCCTTCGTCGAGCCCGCGTCGCACCAGGCCGCGGATTTGCGCCTCCTGCGCGGGCGTCGCGCGCTCCGTCACCGCCCGGTCGCGCGGAAGGAACGTCCCTGAATCCCCCATCACCGCCATGCGCGCGGGAATATGACCGGAAGATGCGCCGAAGTTCACCAGCGCCTTCCCTTCCCTCGCGGCATACCAAGACGAAACCGGGCTCACGCCAACCTCCATCTCCAGAGCCGTCGTAACTCCGTCGCGCGCCTTGAAGCGATAATTCTCGTCGGTCTGGCCGTGGGAATGGAGGTCGATAAATCCCGGCGCGACGGTGAGTCCCCGGGCGTTAATCACCCGTCCCGCCGTCAAACTCTCGCTCGTTATAACGCTGATTTTTCCGCCGCTAATTCCGATATCTCGCACCGCATTCAGACCCGATTCAGGATCCATTACCCGTCCGCCCGAAATCACCACGTCAAAATTCTGGCAGAACACGCAGTTCCCGGATATCAGCAAAAAAATCAGAAGGCGCATTCGCCAAAAATAGCAGCGTCGAGTGAGATAAATTCGTTGCATGCCACAGGACACTGTAACTCTCGCGGGCAGCCAGCGGCCCGCTCCCCCCGGCGCTCAGCTCGCAGGCGCACCCGATTCCTCCCAACCCGCCGAACTCACAATTGTAGTGCGCCGCCGTGCCGCTGAACCCGCCGCGAGCATCGCCGCCGGAATGCAATTCAGCCGTGCGGATTTCGCCGCGCAGTTCGGAGCCGATCCGGCCGACGTGCAGTTGGTCGAAGACTACGCTACGTCGCAAGGGCTCACCGTGGAAAGCTCCGATTTGTCGCGCAGGGTGGTGATCGTCTCCGGAAGCTTCGACCAGATTCGCGCCGCGTTCGACGCCGACATCAGCGTCTACCAGCAGGACGGTCAGACTTTCAACGCCAGAAGCGGCGTCCTCACCATACCAGCGAACCTGCAGGGGATCATCGAAGGAATCTTTGGTTACGATGAGCGCCCGCAAGCGCGCTCGCGTCTGCGCCGCCGCCGTCCGATCAAACAGGGCGAATTTCTGGCCCAGGCGGCGAGTTCCTCATTTTCGCCGCTCGACCTCGTCAAGCTGTATCAGTTCCCGGCGGGCACGGGAGCGGGCCAGACCATCGGAATCATCGAGCTCGGCGGAGGGTATTCCGATTCGGACCTTAGCACCTATTTCTCCGGGCTGGGCGTCAACCCCGCTCCGAAAGTGACCTCCGTCGCGGTGGATAAGGGAAAGAATTCGCCTTCCGGCGATCCGAACAGCGCCGACGGGGAAGTGGAGCTCGATATCGAAGTCGCGGGCTCGATCGCGCCCGGCGCCGACATCGCGGTCTACTTCGCGCCCAACACCACCCGCGGATTCCTGGACGCCATCACCACCGCCGTCCACGATGCAAAGAACAATCCCAGCGTGATTTCGATCAGCTGGGGAGGTCCCGAGGACACCTACACCGGCCAATCTCTCACCTCCTACGATCAGGCGTTTCAGGACGCGGGCGCGTTAGGAATTACCGTCTGTATCGCGTCGGGCGATTCCGGATCCACCGATGGCGAGACCGACGGCAATCAGCACGTGGATTTTCCCGCGTCGAGCCCGCACGTGCTCGCTTGCGGCGGGACCAGTTTGCAAGCTCCAGGCGGCGCTATCCAGAGTGAGACGGTGTGGAATGACGGCGCTAATGGCGGCGCTACTGGAGGCGGCGTGAGCGAAACTTTTCCGGTCCCCGCGTTTCAGGCCAACGCCGGCGTGCCGCCGTCGGCCAACTCGTCCGCGTTTAACGGCCGCGGAGTTCCCGATGTCTCCGGAGATGCCGATCCGGCCACCGGCTATAACGTCCTGGTCGACGGCAGCCAGATTGTCGTCGGCGGCACCAGCGCGGTGGCGCCGCTGTGGGCCGGGCTTATTGCCCTGGTGAATCAGCAGACCGGCAAAAAGGCGGGCTTCGTCAATCCGGCGCTCTATCAAAACACCTCGGCGTTCAACGACATCACGCAGGGCAATAACGGCGCCTACTCGGCGGGTCCCGGCTGGGATCCCTGCACCGGCCTGGGAAGCCCTATCGGGACTGCTGTGCTTCAGGCTTTGCAGCCGGCTTCGGGTCCGGCGACGCCTCCGGCGGCTCCTCCTGATCCATCTGCGCCGGCGCCGGTTGCGACTTAGCGGCGGCCGCCGGCTTGGCGTCCGGCGGGTTCGGGATCGGCCCTGACGCCTTCTCTGCCGCCTTCGCCGCCGGCGCCGCTGAAGCTTCCGCCGGCTCCTCCTTATCCATCTCGCCGGCGGAGGGCTGCGACTTCGCCGCCGTCGGCGCTTCCCCCTCGATTGGCGGTGAGTCCACCATCACGTTGACCGCCTGCGGACTCAGATCCGGGAAGTGCCCGACATCCACCGACACGATCGATCCCATGGCGATCTCCGACGGCTTGATCTCCTTTCCGTCGCGGAGGAACTTCGTCTTGTGCGTCCGCACGATGGAAACCGACTCTTCGCCGTCGGTGATGATCACAACCTCTTTGCTGGTGAGCCGGTGCAGGACGCCGTGCATCGTCGCCGCGGGCGCTTTGTATCCGCCCGTGGACGCCGTGGGATTGGCGTCGGATCTGCGCGTCCGGATCTGCGCCGCCGCCCCGGAAGCAAACCCCAGGGCCAGCAGAAGCGCAGCGGGAAAAAGCCGGTTCATAAGGTAATTGTGGCAGAGTCTTCGCCGTCGGGCCCCGCCGTTATGCTGGTAAAAGATGACGCTTCAGGTAACCGCCAATGGCCTTTACTGCGCGGCGGGCGACTTTTATGTCGACCCGTGGTGTCCGGTGGACCGCGCCGTCATCACCCACGCGCACTCCGATCACGCCCATTGGGGTTGCCGGTCATACCTCTGCGCGGAGGAATGCAAAGGCGTCCTCCAGGCCCGCATGGGACGGGAAGCCGTAATTGAAACCGCCGCGTGGGGAACACGCGTCCCGTTCGGCGAAGTGAGCGTTTCGTTTCACCCGGCCGGCCACATCCTCGGGTCGGCGCAGGTTAGCGTCGAGTCCCACGGCGAAGTGTGGGTCGTCTCGGGCGATTACAAGCTCGAACCCGACCCCACCTGCCGGCCCTTTGAGCCCGTGCGCTGTCACACCTTCATCACGGAATCCACTTTCGGCCTTCCCATTTACCGATGGCGTCCGCAGCCGGAGATTTTCGCCCAGATTAACGCCTGGTGGCGCGCCAATCAGGAAGCCGGGAAAGCCAGCGTGCTGTTTGCCTACGCCCTCGGCAAGGCGCAGCGGCTGCTGGCCGGGCTCGATGCCGGAACCGGACCCATTCTGTGCCACGGCGCGGTGGAGAAGTTGAATCGCGTCTATCGCGCCTGCGGGGTCAGCTTGCCCCAGACCGATTACGCAGGCAGCGCAGAAAAGGGGTTCGACTGGACGCGCGCTCTCATCCTCGCGCCGCCGTCCGCCAACGGCAATCCCTATTTGCGCAAATTCGGACCGCTTTCCACCGGCTTCGCCTCCGGCTGGATGCGCATTAGGGGAACGCGGCGCCGCCGTTCCATCGACCACGGTTTCGTTCTCTCCGACCATGCGGACTGGCCGGGTCTGCTCAGCGCCATCCAGGCCACCGGCGCGGAATCCGTGATGGTGACGCACGGTTATCGCGCGCCCTTGGTGCGCTGGCTGTGTGAACAGGGATTGGACGCCAAAGCGCTCGAGACCCGCTTTGAAGGCGAACGCGACGAAAGCGGCGACATCGCGGAAGAGTCGGAGACGCAGGAGCACGAGGCCCAGGCCCAGACGGAAGAATGAGACGCTTCGCGGAACTCTACACCGCTATCGACGAAACCACGAAAACCAACGGGAAGGTCGACGCTATCGCGGCGTACCTGGAAGTCGCCGCGCCCGCCGACGCCGCGTGGGCCATCCATTTCCTGATTGGCCGCCGCCCCAAGCGGCTGATCGAGACCCGCAAGCTGGTGGAGTGGGCCATCGAAGAAACCGCTCTGCCCGGTTGGATTTTCGACGAATCCTACCAGGCCGTCGGCGATCTCGCCGAAACTATCTCGCTCTTGCTGCCGCCGCCCACCGCGTCAACCGATCGCCCGCTTCACTATTGGGTGGAACAGCGCCTGCTTCCGCTCAAAGAATGGGACGACGCCCGGCGCCGCGATTCGCTGATCGGCGCGTGGCGGGAGATGGATGAGACGCAGCGCTTTGTCTGGAACAAGCTGATCACCGGAGCGTTTCGCGTGGGCGTTTCACAGAACCTCGTGGTCCGCGCGATGGCCAAGGTCAGCAGCATCGACGCGAATGTGATCGCGCACCGCCTGATGGGCGACTGGCAGCCCACCGCCGATTTCCACGCGCAGTTGCTGGGGCCGGATTCAAGCGATGCCGATGTCAGCCGTCCCTACCCGTTCTGCCTCGCCTATCCGATCGACGGCGATATCGCGCAGCTCGGAGAATTGCGCGAATGGCAGATCGAGTGGAAGTGGGACGGCATCCGCGCGCAACTCATCCGGCGGCGCTGGCAATCGTTCCTTTGGTCGCGCGGCGAGGAACTGATCACCGAACGCTTTCCCGAGCTCGCGGCGCTGGCCGCCCTTCTGCCCGAAGGCACCGTGATCGATGGCGAGGTGCTCGCATGGCGCAATGGCCAGCCTCTTCCGTTTGCGCAGATGCAGCGGCGCATTGGCCGCAAAGCGCTCAGCGACAAGTTGCTGCGGGATGTCCCGGCGGTAATCATCGCCTACGATCTTCTGGAGGATGCCGGCGCCGATATTCGCGAACAGCCCATCGAGCATCGCCGCGCGCGCTTGGAACAGATTGTGGGCGCCGCCGCAGGTTCCGGGCACATCGTCATTTCGCCTGCCGTGCAAGCGGAAAATTGGGAAGCGCTGACCGAACTCCGCCGCGGCTCGCGGGAGCGCGGCGTCGAGGGCTTCATGTTGAAGCGCCTCGGTTCCGGATACCGCGTCGGGCGCAAGCGGGGCGACTGGTGGAAGTGGAAAATCGAGCCCTATTCAGTCGACGCCGTGTTGATCTACGCTCAGCCGGGTAACGGCAAACGCGCCTCGCTGTTCACCGACTACACCTTCGCCATCTGGGACAACGGCGAACTCGTGCCCTTCGCGAAAGCCTATTCGGGGTTGACGGACGAAGAAATCCGTAAGGTGGATGCTTTTGTCCGGCGCAACACGGTGGAGAAGTTCGGGCCGGTGCGGTCGGTGAAACCGGAACTGGTCTTCGAGCTGGCGTTCGAAGGAATTCAGAAGAGCCCGCGCCATCGCTCCGGGATCGCCGTGCGATTCCCCCGCATGGCGCGCTGGCGCACGGATAAAAAGCCGGAAGACGCGGACACCATCGAAACCGTCCGAGCCTTGATCGCGAGTTAACGGCGATCAATGCTAAAGCGTCCCGCCCCGGCGATGACGAGCGCGAACATGCCGCCCATGTAAACCCACGCGAGCTCACCGCTCCCCGGACCGGACATCGCCAGGTGATGCACGAACACAAACGCCACCGCGGTGTCGATCACGATGATCAGGGCGGCCAGCCGCGTCGCGAACCCGATCGCCACCAGCAGCGAGCAGATCGAATCCGACAACACCGCGAACAGCAAGCTCGGAAGCGCGCCGATATGAAGCGGGTCGGGAAAGTGCGCGCTCATCTGCGAGAAGTGCTGGAGCTTTCCCAGGCCATGCGCGAAGAAGAGGCCCAGGCCAAGCCAGACGCGCACCACCAGCAGAGCCGTGTCGATGTGACGGGGAAGGAAGCCGAGTTGCAGGAAGCGGTTCATCCTTGTCATTATGCCGTGGACTCACCGAAGCTTTTGGCTCCTCCCGATTCTGATTGGCTCGATTCTGGCGATCTTCAGCGCAATCGTCTGGCGAAGCCGTCTGCGCGAAATCTACCGGGCGCATTTCCCGAATGACCGGAAAGAGCGCCTCTTCCTGGCGTCGGTTGGATTCTTCACGGCGGTGCTGGTCGTCCGCGGCATCACTCTGGCCATTCATTACGATATCGGGCCATTCCACGACGTCTCTATGCATGGACGGCACATCCACCACTTAGTGTGGGGGATTCTCTTGCTCCTGACGGTGGGATACGTATGGCTGATCGAAATTGACGCCGCTCACTGGATCGGGCGGCTCACGTCGATGCTCTATGGCGTTGCGGCCGCGCTCACGCTGGATGAGTTCGCCTTATGGTTGAATCTGAGCGACGTGTACTGGCAGCGCGAAGGACGCGAAAGCCTGGAGGCTATCGGACTGTTCGGCGGCCTGCTGGCGATCGGGCTCTTCGGAGGATCCTTCTTTCGAGGAGTTCTCCGCGAGTTTGGAAAGCTGTTTACAAGAGCCTAAGCGCGATCAGTGCCCGGTAAGACGATGCGATCAGGTGAGCCGCTGATATAGCGGCCGCGACGCAGGATACCCGCCACGAACGGTCGTTGTACACCCTTTCGAAAGTTCCGCGCGAGTTCGGAAAGCCATCTACAAGATCTTAAGCGCAATCAGCGTCATATCGTCATGCTGTTCGGCGCCGGCGGTGAAGCGGTCGGCGGCGGCCATCACGGAGGCCGTGATCTGCCGCGCGCAGAGGTCCCGGCATTCACGGGCGGCTTCGATCAGCCGGTTGTCCCCCCACTCTTCATCATCCGCCGTCATCGCTTCGCTGATGCCGTCGGTGAACGTGATGAAGAGATCGCCCGGTTCAAACTGGAAGCAGGCGCTTTCGTAGCGGATCGCGCGCAGCAGGCCGACCACGGGACCACAGGCCTCCAGACGAATCACTTCCCCGCCCCGCAGGACGATCGGCGGATTGTGCCCGGCGTTGACGTAAATCATACGGCGCGTCACGGGGTCATATTCGCCGTAGAAGAACGTGACGTACCGGTTCGATGTCGAAACTTCGTAGATCAAGCGGTTGGTGTTGGTGAGCAGGGCGGAAACGTCATCGAGACCGGCCTCGATCTGGCCGCGCATGAGCGATTGCAGGCTGGCCATCATGAGGGCCGCCGAGATTCCCTTGCCCGATACATCGCCGAGCGCGACGCCGATGCGCCCGTCCAAGCGGGGGATGTAATCGTAGTAATCGCCGCCCACCGCCAGGGCGGGACGGCACTCGCCGAAGTAATCCAGTCCCGCGACCGGCGGGCAGGTTTGCGGGAAAAGCCGCTCCTGCACTTCGCGGGCGATCTCCATTTCCCGATTCAGGCGTTCGCGCTGGCCCGCTTCCCGGGCGACCGTGGCGAGCAGTTGCGTATTCTCCAGCGCGAGCCCGGTCTGGATCGCGACCGATTGAAGCAGCCGCAGGTCCGAAGGCGAGTAGGGCTGCTCGGAAAGCTTCGGTCCCAGCGCAATCAGTCCAAGCATCTGATTGCGTCCGGGCAGAGCCAGCAGCAGCTCGGCATGCAGGCTGCGAAGCTTCTGCTGTTCCTCCGGAGCTGCGCCGTGGACCCAGCTTCGCGGGTCGTCGAAGTAAACCAACTCCGGCTTTTTCGCTTCTTCAAGCAGGCCGACCGACCGGCCCTGGGGTGAAAGGCACGTCACCGGAAATTCCCCGAAGCCGATCGTTTCGGCCACGCAAAACCGATCCTCGTCGCGGATGAACACGGCGACGCGCGAAGCATGGAGCGTCTCGGAAACGCGCAGCGCAACGTTCGCCAGCAGCGGCTGGGCCTCGGTGAAGAGCCGCACTTCCTGGCCAAGTTCACTCAGGACGAGCTCCGCGCTGTACGCTTCGCGGAAAAACCGGCGATCGATCAATCCGGACAGACGCTCATAGAAGCGTTTGCGGGAAACGATCACGAGAAGCAGCAGAAGCGACGCAAGCACACGGTCCGAAACACGCGGATCCGAATCGGCAAACGCGACCGATACCGCCCAGATCGCGAGAGCCAGCAGCGCGGAGCGGAAAATCTGCAAGCCCCGCCGCGCGAGCGCATATTTGATGCCCTGCCGCAGGACCACTCCTAAGGCCATGGCGCGCTGCACAACGATGACGTACGCCATGGTGAGAGGAAAAAGCAGCAGCATGACCAGCGTCGTAGCCTCGGCCCACCGCGGAAGACCGCGGAAGATGTCTTCGCCGCGAACCACGCTGATGACCGCCACGATAAACATCGGCGTGAGACTGGCCGCCGTCCCGAAGTAAAGGATGCGCAGACGGCGGCGCGCATCGGCGCTGGTGGCCACGGCGCCCTGATACCAAAGCGTGCCGAAGAAGGCGCTGATGGCCACGAAGCTCAGGTAGGTCATCAGCGGGTACCGGATCATAAATCGCAGTACAGGCGACAGCCAGCGGATCGCCGAAAAGTCGTAATCCGAACCCAGTTCGAAGAGAAAGAAAACGACCGTCAGGCCGATCAGCGGCGCCAGCACAATCCATTTCAGCCATGGCCAGCGGACATCAAACCTCGCGCGTTCCGGAAACAGCACGGCAAACAGAACGA
>CBDDDT010000002.1:0-448081 GCA_965226755.1 Bryobacteraceae bacterium
ACATTCACGCTGGCAACGGCTTCACTCCGCTGCGGCCACGAAGATCGTGCAGCATCTACATGCACGGCATAAATGCAAGATGTGTATGCAAGCCGTGTACCGATACCCTCAACCGCTCACGATTCCATCTCCTTGCCACCTCGTTCCGGCCGAAGTGTATGAATTTTCGTGATCCGAGTGCAAGATAAACTATATTTCTATGACAAATGATTTTGCGCTGCGGTCCGCCTCTGCCGGAGTTTGCCGGTTCTCGACGGGCCCAAAGGTCAGCGGGTACGCGCTGCCTGAGGCCCGGCGTGCCCGCCCGGCAAAAACCCTTGCGATTTGTCATGCTATTATATCATATTAAGGCCGAGGCCGCTGCCAGCTCGGCGAGGCAACAAGACGGAGCCTGCGGCAATGATCCTTTCTGAAAAAGCCACGATCCGCCGGGCTTTTGCCGATGTTTCGCACGGCCAGATCCATTATCGCAGCGCGGGTAGCGGCACGCCATTGCTGGCGCTGCATGCGTCGCCAGGCAGTTCGAAACAGCTCGTTACTCTCATCGGCGACCTGTCCGGCGCCCGGCAGGTGATTGCGCCGGACACTGCAGGTAACGGCGACAGCGAAAGACTGCCGCTGGATGCACCACGTATCGAAGATCTGGCAGCCGTGCTCCCCGGATTCCTCGATGCGCTGCAGCTCGACCGGGTCGACCTGTACGGCTCGCACACGGGGGCCGCGATCGCCGCCGAACTCGCCATCCTGATCCCAGGCCGTATCCGCCGCGTGGTGCTCGACGGCGTTCAGGTGCTGACGCCGGAGGCGCGTGAGGAGATCATGGCGCGCTACGCCTTTCCGTTTCCGGCAGACCTGGACGGCGCCTATCTGATGCGTGTCTTCCAGTTCTGCCGCGACCAGTATCTCTTCTATCCCTGGTACGATCGCACCAGGCAGGGCCAGCGACGTGGCGGCCTGCCGAAGCCCAACGACCTGCATAACTGGGTGGTCGAGGTCCTGAAAGCGAACGAGACCTACCACCTTAACTACCGGGCAGCTTTCCAATGGGAGGCATTGACGCGGTTGCCGATGGTGACCTTGCCAACGCTCGTCATCGCCGCCGCGAACGACCCTTTGGCCGAGGAGACAAGCCAGGCGGCGAAGGCACTTCCGGACGGACGCTTCGTAGCCCTTCCCCGCTTCGATGCGCCGGAGTTCGGCGTGCGCCGTCTCGCAGTGATCGAGGCCTTCCTGGCCGGACAGGCCTACAACCCGGCGGCCGGCTGAGATGCTGGGGCTTGCCTTGCTGACGCTGCTCCACATTCTGGTGCCGATCTATTGGCTTGGCGGCGACCTTGGCGCTTTCTACAGCTCGGGGTTCCTGATCGACCCGAAAAGAACCGTAGCCGAACGCATGCTGGCGCTTACCATCCTGAACAATATCGACATGGCGCCGCGCACGACACTGATCCTCGCCTTGCCGACCGGCCTGCTGCTCGCCTGGGCGAATGGCTGGGTCTCGCTACCGGGCCTTGCTGTGTTGGCCGTCTGCATCGGCGCGCTGACCTGGCTCGCGATCGCCTGGGCGCTCCACCTCAGGCATGGCGCCCCCGCCGGAGGGCTCAGGCGCATAGACCTCGCTATCCGCTGGACCGTGCTCGCGGCGCTTGTGGTCATCGGTCTGCTCGGCGTCGCACATCTTATCGCGTTGCCGCTGTTCATTGCGCTGAAGCTTCTTCTCCTCGCCGCTGCCATCGCGCTCGGCCTTTTGGTGCGCCGCCTGCTGATACCGCTGTTTGCGCCATTGCAGCAATGCGCCGGGAGGGCGCGTCCACGTTGGAGGGCGATCGCACCATCGCCGGGGTGATCGCACGCACCCGGCCGGCGGTGCTGCTGATCTGGGTGCTGGTGCTGGCGGCGAGCCTGCTCGGGCTCGCCAAGCCATTGTGAAGCGACTTCACCGTCACGTTGAAGATCGGGCAGCCTGAAGCAGAAAAACCACCACACGGCGCCCGGTCATGCACGACAATGCCGCTTACCAGGGCAGATCGGCGTCGAAACGATCGACGAAGCGCAACCCTGCCCGGCCACGATTGGCTTCGATCATGTCAGCCACTTTCGGAATGCTCTCTTCGATCGAAAGAAGGGCCGCCGAACCGCCCATTTCCGTGCGCACCCAGCCCGGTGCCACCAGCAGCAAGGCGCGCGGCGGAGACGCGAAGCGCGCGGCAAATCCTTTCATCAACATGTTCAGGGCTGCCTTGCTGGCCGAATACAGGGTCCAGAAGCCGTTATTCCTGGATACGCTGCCCAGCTCGGAGCTCATGATCGCGATCACCCCGCCTTCGGGCACCAGAGGAGCGAGCCATTCCGCGCTGCGGGCCGGGGCGAGCGCATTGGTGAGCATCATGTCGAGAAAGTCGCGCTCATCGGCGGTGGCTGGGTTCGCATCGGTTGCGCGCGCGATGCCGGCATTGATGAACACCACGTCGATGCGGCGTCCCTGCAGCCGGGCCGCGAGGCTTCGTACCGTTTCGGCCTTGTCGACATCCGCCGTCTCGATCTCGATGGATTCGGCGAAATGCGTGGCGAGCGCGGACAGTCCCGGCGACTCGCCGCGCGCGGTGGCGATCACGCGCCAGCCACGCTTCAGCCATTCCGCCGCCAGCGCCAATCCGAGCCCACGCGAGGCGCCGACGATAAGAGCCGTCTGTTGCGTCATTTCCTAACTCCTCTTGCCGGCACAGCCTCTCCGGCGAATTCAGCAATCTCGCTGCAGGCGCATGACATAAAAGTCTTTTGGTTCTTTTCTTCAGAAAAGAACACTCTTGCTTCCTCGGATTAGTGTGGCTCCTCGCCCCCCGACACATTCATCGATTCCGCGGTGACATAGCCACTCTCCGGCTGGCACAGAAACGCCACCGCGTTGGCGGTGTCCGCCGGCACCCCAGGCCGCCCCATCGGAATACGCCCGGCCATGTCCAGCAGATATTGTTCCACCGTCTTGCCCTGCCGCTCGGCGAAATAGCTGTTCTGCCACGCGCCCAGCCCGGTGGTGACGTGGTTGGGACACACATTGTTCACCGTTATGCCGTGGGGCCCCAGCTCGATCGCCGCCGAGCGTGCCAGCCCCACCAGCCCGTGCTTGGAGGCGCTATAGGCCTGCGCACAGGGAAACCCGCTTTTGGCGGCCTGCGAGGCGATGTTGACGATACGGCCGCCTTTGCCCTGGGCGATCATGCGCTGGGCCGCGGCGCGCAAGCCGTAAAAGGCGCCGGTGAGGTTCACATCTATCACCGCGCCCCAGTCTTCGGGCGAGACCTCCATCAGCGGCTTCATGATGTAGCCGATGCCGGCATTGTTTACCCAGATATCCAGGCTGCCATGGGTGGTGACAGCATGGGCTGCCAGTGCATCCACTTCCGGCCATGACCGCACGTCGCAGGCCTGGCAGCTGACCTGCACGCCCAGGGCTGCAATGTCGTGCGCGATGGCTTCCAGCTCCGGCAACGCGCCGATCATGGATTCCGGCGTCGCGGCGTCGCGGGAGCGGCCGATATCGGACAGCACAATGGAGGCACCTTCGCGCGCGAGGCGCAGCGCGATGGCTTCGCCAAGGCCGCCGCGACGGCCTGAGCCGGTGATGACGGCGACTTGACCTGACAGCGTCCCGCTCACGGTGCGGTCACCGGGCGGGTCATGATGAAGATCGGTGTCGACCATTCCTGGAACTGGGCGGCGATATCGGCCATTCGCGGCGTCGAGACGTCGGTGCCGAATGCGGACATGTCGTTCACGTCGAGGATTTCGATGTAGTCGTAGGGCGGCTTGCCGCCACCAAAGAGCTCGGTCGCCGCGAAGAGCTCGAAGCGGTCGACGGAGCCGAGCGCATTGACGGTGGGCAGGTCGGTGCGCGCAGCCCAGGCTTCGTAGGCGGCGCGGCTTTTTCCCGGTTTGAGGGTCACCAGGACAATGATGCGGGTCATGCTGTTTTCCTCTCGGCAAGCCACCCTGCGCGGCAACGATATGTTATATAGGTATGCCAATTCAAGGAAAGCGACTTTTGCAGTCGGACGGCGCGCAGCTTCGCGTATTCGGTAAATATGCCGGCGATCGGCGCGGTCTTCGTCCTTGGCCTTGCAGGCTGGCTCTATTTGTTATATTATTAAGACTTAATAGTCTTGCCGTTGAGGGACCGCCATGCAGACGGCGTCGATCACCCATTTGACCGAAACTGCCGCGGCGGAGCTGGCCGAGGTGCTCGGCCGCATTGTCGGCGCGCAGAACGTCCATCTCGATGAAACGCGGCGGCGGTTGCATAGCCAGGATATCTGGCAGCAGGCCGGCGCCGTGGTGGCGCTCGTGGTCGCACCCTGCTCCACGGACGAGACGGCGCAGATCGTGCGGGCCATCCATGAATCGGGTTTTGCGATCGCCCCGCGCGGCGCGGGCATGAGTTACACCGGCGGCTATGTGCCCGCGGGCGAGCGCACCGTGTCGCTCGACATGTCGCGTATGAACAGCATTCTGCGTGTCAGCCGTGACGACATGGTGGTGACCGTCCAGGCCGGTGTGACCTGGAAGGCACTCGGCGAGGCCCTCGCACCGCTCGGGCTGCGCACCCCGTTCTGGGGGCCGATGTCGGGCCTGAAATCCACCATCGGCGGCGGGGTGTCCCAGCTCAACGCGATGTTCGGCGCCGGCCAGTACGGCACGTCGAGCGAGAGCCTGGTGGCCTTGTCGGTGGTGCTGGCAGATGGCCGCGTGCTGCGCACCGGCGCGCGTGGCGCTGACGGAGATACGCCGTTCTACCGCCATTTCGGGCCGGATCTGGCCGGATTGTTCTGCGGCGATTGCGGTGTGTTCGGGGTGAAGACCGAGATCACCCTGCGGCTGATGGCAGCGCCCCCCCATGAAGACCATGCATCGTTTTCGTTCCCCACCGGTGGCAGCCTGCTGCATGCGATGGCGGCGATCGCGCGGGCGGGCATCGCCTGCGAGACCTGCGCCTTCGATCCGGGCCTGACGTCGGTGCGCCTTGCGCGCGCCTCGCTCTCTGCCGACGTGAAGACCCTGGGTGCCGTGATCTCCAAGGAAAAGTCGATTGCGCACGGGCTGTTCGCAGCCGCGAAAATGGCTTTGGGCGGGCGCAAATTCGTCGAGGCGGATGAATATCCGTTGCATGTGGTGTGCGAAGGCCGCTCGGCCGCCGGGGTGCGTGCGGACATGGCGGCACTTCGCCGGCTCGCGGTCGCCGAAGGTGGGGTGGAGATCGCGAACACCATCGCCAAGGTGATACGCGCCATGCCATTTCCGGAGATGAATTCGATGGTGGGGCCGACCGGCGAGGCCTGGGTGCCCATACACGGCGTGGTCTCCCTCTCCAGCGCGCCGCGTATCCTGGCCGAGATACACGCTGTCTATGCCGAACTGGCGGCGGCGCATGCGGCCGCGGGGGTCAAGACCGGCTTCTTGTTCACCACCATGTCCAGCAACGCCATCATCATCGAGCCTGTGTTCTTTTGGCCCGAAGGCTGGCGCGACATACATGCCGCGGCCATTACGCCCGCGCATTTGGCGCGCTTGACGCAGCGCCCACCCAACCCGCAGGCGCGCGAGGTGGTGATGCAGACACGCCGCGCGGTGCTGGCGATTTTCGCCCGCCACGGCGCCGGCCATTTCCAGATCGGCCGCACCTATCCGTATCGCGAAAGCCGCGATGCCGCTTCGATCGGTCTGCTCGACGCCATCAAGCATTTTGCCGACCCGTCGGTGCAGCTCAACCCGGGCGTTCTGGGCTTTGCGGGCCCGGACCACGCGCGATGAGGGAGACCTTCCGTGCCATACGGATGGATCGTTTCGCACCAAGTTTTCGCGAGGCCGCCGGAATCGTGGCGATGGATCTCGCGGCGCCCGGCGCAGGCGAAGTGCGCGTGCGCAACCGTTATTGCGGCGTGAACGCGATCTTCGACACGCAGATCGCGCGCAATGCCGTGGACTACGTGAAGATCCGCGTGCCGTCGCTGACCGGAGTCGAGGCCTTGGGGATCGTTGATTGCTGCGGTGCGGGGGTGACCGGATTGGCCCCCGGCAATGCGGTGGTGACGACGCGGTTTCCGGGCGGCTATCGCGACTGGAATATCGCCCCCGAAGCGCATTTCGTGCGCGTGCCGAATGAGCATCGTGACTGGCTGGCGCTGGCCTCTACCGGCGTGTCGGCGAGCATCGCCCTCGACCATGTCGCCGCCCTGCGCGACGGCGAAACGGTGGCCATTTCGGCGGCCGCCGGTGGGCTCGGGCATTTCCTCGTGCAGCTTGCCTTGCTACGTGGCTGCCATGTCGTCGCTCTGTGCGGCGGCCCGCGTAAGGGGGCGTTCCTGCGCGGGCTCGGCGCGCATCGTGTGATCGATTACCGCACGGAGTCGGTGGGCGAGATTCTCGCTGCCGAATACAAGGACAAGCTGGACGTCGCGATAGATACGGTCAGCGGCGGCATCTTCGACGCCTTTCTCGACAATATCGCGCCGCATGGACGCCTCGTGGTGGGCGGTGCCGCCGCCGACCTCGAAGGCCAGCCGGAGATCGTCACCGGGCCCCGCATCGCCCACAAGCTTTATTACAAGGGCGCATCAGTACGCGGTTTCATGAACGGGTTGCTCACGGATCTGTGGCCGGAAGCCCGCGCACGGGTGTTCGGCCTCTACGAGGCCGGAAAATTGCGTGTGGTGTACGATGAAGAGCGTTTCGTCGGCCTCGCCGGTGTTTTCGATGCGGTCGAGCATCTGCTCTCCGGACGCTCCATCGGCAAGGTCTCGGTGGATCTGCGCGGCCACGTATAGACCCCCAGCGCACACCTAGGACAAAAAGTTTTTTGGTTCTTTTTTTCAAAAAAGAACTTCTTGCTTTAAGGAGCACGCCATGGCCAATCCCATCCTTCGTCAGAAACTCGCCGATGGCGAATTCATCGCAGCGCCCGGGATTCACGACATGATTGCCGCGGTGATGGCGAACGAAGTCGGGTTCGACATCGTCTATGGCTCCGGCTATTGGCTCGCCGCCTCCGCCTATGGCCTGCCCGACGCGGGCATCGCCACCTACACGCAGATGGTCGACCGCATGGCAACCTTGGTGCGCACCTCGCATGCGGCGGTGATTGCGGATGCCGATACGGGATATGGCGGCCTGCTCAACGTGCATCATACGGTGCGCGGGTTCGAGGCGGCCGGGGTCACCGCGATCCAGATCGAGGACCAGGAATTTCCGAAGAAATGCGGCCACACGCCGTTCAAACGCCTGGTGCCGGTGCAGGACATGGTCGAGAAGATCAAGGTGGCGATGGACGCCCGCAGCAGCGAGGATTTTCTGGTGATCGCCCGTACCGACGCGCGGCAATCCGAGGGGTTCGATGGCGCGATGCGCCGCATGGAGGCCTACGCGAAAGCGGGCGCCGATATCCTGTTTCCCGAGGCGCTGACATCGGAAGAGGAGATGCGCATCGCCTGCGCATCGTTCGACAAGCCGATGTTCGCCAACATGGCCAATGGTGGCATTACGCCCATCCTGACGGTCCCGATGCTGCGCGAAATCGGCTATGCAATCGCCATCTTCCCCTCCATGACCTCGCTGATCGCGGCCGCCGCCATTCGCGAATCGCTGGTGCGCCTGAAGCGGGACGGGGATTGCGAGCCTGCCGATATGCCGATGACCAATTTCAAGCATTTCTGCTCGTTGATCGGCTTCGACGACGTATGGGCCTTCGAGCAGAAATGGGCGCGTTGAACAAAGGCACGCCGCGCCGATGCGCATGAGACGACGCGAGCCCGAAGGCAATTGTGGGCCATGAGCGATGCCGAAATGTCCGGCGCGGCCACAACGCCCCTCCGCAAGCGGTTCATCCGCGTGGCGGGCCGCCTTGTGCATTACCGTGTGGCGGGACAGGGGCCCGCCGTGGTGATGTTGCACGACTCGCCGCGGTCGTCGCGCCTGCATGTGCAGACCATGCGGCATTTGGCCAAACGCTTCCAGGTGTTCGCACTCGATACGCCGGGATATGGCAATTCAGAGCCGCTCGAAGGGGCTCGTCTCGAGATCGCCGATTTTGCGCAGGCGCTCGGCGACGCACTCGCGGCACTCGGACTGCGCGACGCGCCGCTTTATGCCACCCATACAAGTGCGAAGATCGCGCTGCACTATGCTGCTGCAACGGCGGCGCCTCCCCTGGTCCTGCTGGACGGGCTTTCGATCCCGCAAGGCGCAACCGATGAAGATTTCATCTCCCGCTACATGCGGGATTTCACGGTGGATGCCGACGGCGCCCGACTGGTTGTTGGAGCTACCGCTGCCCGACAGGCCACCGAGGAGGCCGCCGCCGCCCGTGCCGGTGCCGATGCCGAACAGGACAAGGCCGGACGCGAGCAGGATGGCGAGACCGATGTAGACCACCTGCATCGTGCGACGCCGGCCTTTGCTACGCAGATCGAACAGCAACGACGAACCTGCAGTTCTCAGTCGTCGTCCGGGCCGAGCCCGAGCGGATGGCGCTGCAGCTCGGCGGCGGCGCGCCGAGCGTCACGACGGTCTGCGAGCCTGAGCAACACGATGGACACGAGGAAGAGGATCACCAGCGGGGCGGTTTCGAGCCCGGTCGTTACCGGGTCCGCACCGGGCATCGCGGCAGCGATCACCGCGATGATGACCACAGCGTAGCGCCAGTGCGTGGTCAGGGTGCGCCCGTTGATGACCCCCGCGGCCCGCAGTCCGAGGAGGATCAACGGCATCTCGAACGCCAGCCCGATCGCCGCCATCGTCATCACTTCGAACGAATAGAACGGCTTCGCCTGAACGAGGTTCTGGAACTGGGTCGAGTTGTAGCCCTGCAGGAACTTGACCGCCGCCGGTAAGACGACGATGAAGGTGAAGACAGCGCCCGCGGCGAACAGGAGCGGCGCAACGATCATGATCGGCATCGCGACCCGTTTCTCGTTGGGCCGCATCGCCGGGATCACGAACGCATACGCCTGGTACAGCAGTATCGGCAACGAGATCAGCAGCGCGAAGTAGAAGGCGACGGTGATCGATACCGTGAACGGCTCGCCCACCCCGATCGTGATCGGCAGGGCCTTCGGGCTGGACTGGGGCAGCGACTCACCGGCGTCGGTGACCTCCTGCGCGCTCGTGGCCAGCAGCGCCTGCGCCTCCGGTGACAGGCCCGATTTGGGCAGCAGCGCGAGCCGCTTCAGATCGCCGCCGACACGCTCGAGGTGCTTGCCGGTCGAGACGTTGTCATGAGCGAGGCCGCCGATCTTGTTCGACTGACCGCTCGCGGTCTCTGGCGGCAACGATTTGTTGAGTAGATGCAGCAGATGGGTGCTCTGCCAGAAGCAGAACCCGAACGCGACGGCCAGTACCGCCGCGCAGATGATCAGCCGGTGGCGAAGCTCGTCGAGGTGATCGACGACGCTCAGACGATCTTCGTGGCCGATCGGCCGAAGGCGCTTCGCCATCTGATTACCCGCCTGCCAACGTTAGGCGCGGTGCTGCGAATCCGCTGGCGCTGAGCCGGCCGTGGCCTGCGACTCGGGCGTCGGATGTTGCGCCGCGGCGGCGGCCGCTCCGGCCTGGGCTCCGGTGCCCGGCATCGCGGTTGCCTGGTTGATCGCCGGCGTGTCCTCGTGGTCCGGCTTCGACTGACCGGTAATCCCGTCCTTGAACTCGCGCATGCCGTGGCCGAGTCCCTTGCCGAGGGCGGGGAGCTTCTTGGGTCCGACAAAGAGAAGGACGACGACCAGAACGATCAGCGCGTCCGCCAGTGGGTTGCGAAACATGACTAGCTGTGCCTCCGTGTGGGGTGTCGTCAAGCGTACCGATCGCGAGCGGTGGGGTGTTACGGATCGATTGCCGAGGCATGCAAGGGGATACGCGCCGGCAGCGCCAGCGGATCACGAATACCGTTCGACGACGCCGTCGGCAACCAGTTCGAGCGCCCATCGCTGGCGCTCGGGGAGCTCCGGCAGCAGCCGCTTGGAGGCGGCCACCAGCTCCAGCGCCTCACCCCGAGCCAGTTCCAGTGCGTCGGTCCGCGCGATCCGTGCGCACACCTCCGAGGCCTGCTCGTCGGTCTTGATGCGCGGAGATCGAGCGCCGCGAGCGTCGGGTCACGGTCACGGGCGAGGATCAGCGGCAGCGTCACCGTGCCGTCCAGCAGGTCGGCTCCGCGCGGCTTGCCCGTCAGCTCCGGCGGACCGGTCACGTCGAGCACATCGTCGAACACCTGGAACGCGATCCCGATCCGCTCGCCGAACTGCGCCAGCGCGTCGCTGGGACCTCCTGACGTGATCGCACCGAGCTCGCATGCGGCCCTGAACAGAACCGCGGTCTTCAGCCGGCAGCGATCGAAGTACCGTGACGCCACGACGGGCGACCATGCGTCGGCGCGCTGCATCAGCTCGCCCGCGGCGAGCTCCGAGCTGGCTCGGGACAGAACCCGCACACAGTCGGCCGAGCCGATCCGCGAGAGCTCGGAGAACGCGCGTGAGAACAGCAGGTCACCGGTACTCGTCGCCGCCAACCGACCGCCGGTGGCCACGACCGTCGGACGCCCGCGCCGCAGCGCGGAGCCGTCGAGCACATCGTCGTGGACGAGCGTCGCGGCATGGACCAGCTCGACCGCGACCGCGGCCGACAGCAGATCTTCGCGCTCGGGCGTTGGCACACCGGCCGCGAGGAACACCAGCAGCGGCCGAAGCCGCTTGCCGCCGGCGGCGATCGTCGAACCGGCGTGGGCGCCGAGCTCGTCGCCGTAGCCGGTCGCGAGCTCGTGCATGCGCAGCTCAAGCCTGTCCATCAGCCTCGCGACCGGTTCGCCGCCCGCCGCCCGGACAGCGTCGACGGTTACCGCCGAGCTCATGTATGGACCTCGCCCACGTGGATCGCGATGATGCCACCTGCGGTCAACCGGTACGTGATCGAGTCCAGCCCTACCTCTGACATCACGGCCGCGAGCGCCTCTGGCCCGGGGAAGCGCCGGACCGAGCTTGGCAGGTAGGAGTACGCGGCCGAATCGCCGGCGACACGGCCAAGCACGGGGATGATCCGATCGAACCAGAGGTCGAAAAAGGTCGACAGCGGTGGCTCGGTCGGGGTGGTCAGCTCCAGCACGACCACCCGGCCGCCGGGCTTCACCACCCTGGCCATCTCAGCCAGGCCAAGCGGCAGATCGGCAAAGTTACGTGCCCCGAACCCGACCGTGGCCGCGTCGAACTCCCCGTCCTCGAATGGCAACGCCATCGCGTTGGCGTGCTGAAAGCTGATCGCGACGTCCACCGGCGAGCTCGTCCGCAGCCCCCGGTCCACCAGCTTCTGTCGGGCGAGCTTCAGCATCTGCTCCGAGAAATCGACGGCGATCACGGTGCCATCCGGCGCGACCCGGTGCCCCAGCTCAAGCGCCAGGTCGCCGGTGCCGGTCGCGACGTCGAGCGCGCGGTCACCGGGGGCCAGCCCCGCCAGCTGCGCCGCCCGGCGGCGCCACGCGTGGTGCAGCCCGGCGGTCATCACCGAATTCAGGCGGTCGTAGACGCGGGCGATGCGGTCGAACATCGCCTGCACTTCAGGCTCCGGGAGGGTCCCCGGCGTCGCCCCGGTCATATGGGGTACGAAAGCAGACCCAGACCCGGGGCTACTGGAGCATCCCGAGAAACTGGACCAGGTCCGAGAACTTCTGCGGCTCTGACTTGGCGAGGCCGGCGAAGGACGGCATCGGCGAGGTCGGGTTGCGCAGCGTCGACGCAATCGCCGCCGGGCGCAGTATCGAACCGATGTGGGTGAGGTTGGGTCCGGGTCCGTTGTTGCCGTTCGAACCGATCTGGTGGCAGGCCTCGCAGCCTGACTGACCGACGACCAGCTCGCCCGCCTTGAAGGTGGATACCTCGGCAGCGGTGAGGGACGACGGCGGCTTCAGCGAGACCGAGTTCGGCGAGCCGGTGTTGGCGCCGGAGTAGGTCAGGAACGCCATTGCCAGGATCGTGATGACGCCTGCCGAGAGCGCCACCGGACGACGCGCGATGTGCCGCTCGGGGCTGCGGTCGTAGAACGGCAGCAGGAACAGCAGGATCATGCAGATCGTGGGAACGCCGATCGTCGCCAGGTCCGTGAACTTGGGGATGTTCTTCATCACCCGAAGGACCTCGAACAGGAAGTAGAAGTACCAATCCGGGCGCGGCACGTAGGTCGTCGTGGTCGGGTCGACCTTCGGCCCGAGGTCATCTCCCAAATACAGCGCCAGGAAGATGATCACCGCCATCACGATCACGGCCATGATCGAGTCTTTGACGATCGCGTACGGGAAGAACGGCTTGCCCTGAGCCTTCAGGATCGAGTACTCGCGGAGGTACTGCTCTTTTTCCTGCTGATTCATGGTGCGGTCTGGGTGGGCGTCATCGAAATCATCAGACCCGGGTCTCGTGCATCTCCGGCGCCTCTTCCTCGACCGCCTTCATCCAGGGCGGCGCGGAGATCCCGAGCTTGGTGATCAGGTACAGGTGAGCGCCGATCAATGCCGCGATCAGCCCCGGTATCAGCATCATGTGGATCGCGTAGAACCGCGACAGCGTCGTCGCCCCGAACTCCGGTCCCGCTCGGAGGAAGTCCGACAGATACGGCCCGATGAACGGGCCGGTGCCGTTGATGTTGACGCCCACGATCGTCGCCCAGTAGGACTGCTGATCGAACGGCAGCAGGTAGCCGGTGAAGCCCATCGCCAGGGTCAGGATCAGCAGCACGACGCCGATGATCCAGGTCAGCTCCCGCGGGTACTTATAGGCGCCGAAGAAGAACACGCGGGCCATGTGCAGGAAGATCAGGATGATCATCACCGATGCGCCCCACTTATGCATCGAGCGCACCAACTGTCCGAGGAACGCGTCATCGGTGATGTAGCGGATCGACTCGTACGCCCCGCCGGACGCATCCGGCCGGTAGAACATGGCGAGGAAGACGCCGGTGACCGCCTGGTTGAGGAACGCGAACATCGTCGCCGAGCCCAGCGTGTAGAACCAGTTGATCCCCTTGGGGACCTTGCGGAACAGCAGCCAGCGGACGCCGCCGGACAGTTGCATGCGCTCGTCGACCCAGTCGACGACGGTGATCCCAGCCTCGGCGCCAACCTCGAGCGGCGTCGCGTTGCCGTTGCCGTTCTCGCCCGGCCGCTTGGGCTGGGGCAGAAGCGATTTGGGAACCGGTGGCGCGGGGAGCTTGGGCATGGTCAGGTGTTGGGGGTGAGCGGTGGGATGAGGTCTTAGTTCTTCGGAAGGATCGAGGTGTCGAAGCGCTTCGGATACAGGTACTGGCCGATGCCGTTGAGCGGCTGGCCGGGGTCACGCGGCGAGAAGCGGTGCAGCTCGAAGTTCACCGAGTAGCGCGGTCCGACCTGCACCAGTCCGTTGTGAACGCGGGTGTAGAAGCGGTCGAGTGGGCGCACCGGGGGACCGCCGACCACCATCCCGCGGAAGTCGTAGACGCCGCCGTGGCACGGGCAGATGAAGCGCTCGGCGGCGGCGACGTAGCGCACCGGGCAGCCCAGGTGCATGCACCGCGAGGAGAGCGCGACGTACTGGTTGTACTGGTCCGCGGGCTCGGTGTCGATCGCCGGATCGCGCTTGCGCATGTAGGCGATCGTGTTGCCGGCGTTGCCGATGCCCTGCACGATCGTGATCACCTTCGTCGTGTAGGTGAGCTCGGTGAAGTCCGACGGCGTGCCGACCGTCTGCCAGTCGAACGGCTCGCGACTGAAGATCGGTCCGAGCGCGAACCCCAGCGCCGGCAGCGTGAACGCCAGCACCGCGACAGCGCCGGAGCCCTGCCCGACCACGTTCATGAATCGCCGGCGGGTGACGGTCTCGCCCTCGAAGGCGCCAGGCATCCGCCGGTCGGCCGTGTACTTGGACTTCGCGCCTTTTGTGTGTCGATCTGCCACTTGGTCTTCCATCAACGGCGGGTAAAGGGGGCCGAACGCGACGCTAAGTCTACAGTGATCCGGGGCTCAAGCAGTCAGTTCGCCGGGGCCTCAGAGGCGCTGTCGAGAGCGCGGCCGCAGCATTCTACGAGTGCGGCGCCGGCGCTTGCGTCGCCACCGCGCGCGAGCGCTTTCGCAGCCTCGTATTCGGGCGTCGCACCCCAGCCGACGGCGACGGCACCGGCGTCCCAGATCGCCCGGGCGAGCGCGGTGTCCTGCGACAGCTGTGCCTGCGAGAGCAGCGAGATCACGTCGGCGAGTTCAGCGACCGCCTCGAGGTCACCCAGCTCGGCCAGCCGTGACAGCCCCAGCGCGTACAGCTGGTCGCCGAGCAGCAAGGCCAGATCGCGGTCATCGGTGACCACGACGCGCGGGCGGCCGTAGTGCAGCAGCGAGCCCTCCAAGATCATCTCCAGCAGCAGCTCGTACTCGGCCTCCCGGCCGATCGCGCGCGGCCCGCGCGCCGCCTGTGTGGGGGCTCCGGTGCCCGGCTGGTCGCTGTCGCCATCGACGCCACCGGCGACCAACAGCGCGGCCAGCGTGCCGCCCCGGGCGGCGAGCGCGTTGTACAGCGACTCGGTGCTCATTACCTGATGTGTATCCGCTCGCGGCCGATCACCGCTCACAAACCTCAAATGCCCGCCCCGCCGCCTCGATCGTGAGTTCGATGTCGCCGTCGGAGTGCGCCAGCGACGGGAACCACGCCTCGAACTGTGACGGCGGCGGATACACGCCGCGGGACAGCAGCGCGCGACACCAGGCGCCGTAGGCTTCGGTGTCGCACGCCTGGGCGCCGACGAAGTCGTGGACGGGCTCCGCGGCGAAGAACACCGTCATCAGGCCCGGGAGGCTCTGGACCTGCACCTCGGCGCCGGCCGCGGCCGCCGCGGCCCGGATGCCGCTGGCCAGCTGTTCGGTGGTCTGCCCGAGCCGCTCGTAGGCCGGCTCGTCGAGCTGGGCCAGCGTGGCGAGCCCGGCCGCCACCGCCAGCGGGTTGCCCGACAGCGTGCCGGCTTGGTAGACGTCGCCGGCGGGAGCGATCCGCTCCATCAGGTCCGCTCGGCCTCCGTAGGCAGCCGCCGGCAGCCCGCCGCCGACGATCTTGCCGAGCACGGTCAGGTCCGGGACGACGCCGTAACGCTGCTGCGCGCCGCCACGCGCGACCCTGAATCCGGAGATCACCTCGTCGAAGACCAGCAGCGCGCCGTTCTGGTCGGCGGCCTCGCGTAACAGCTCCAGGAAGCCATCGGCGGGCGGCACCAGGCCCATGTTGGCCGGGATCGGCTCGGCGATGATCGCCGCCAGGTCCGGGTCCTCGATCAGCTCCCAGAGCTTCGAGAAGTCGTTGAACGGCGCGATCACGGTCTGGGCCGCGGCCACCTCGGGCACACCTGGACTGGCCGGGATCGACTGCGTCGCCAGGCCAGACCCGGCCTCGGCCAAGAGACCGTCGACGTGGCCGTGGTACGCGCCTGAGAACTTCAGCACGCGCGAGCGGCCGGTGACGGCGCGGGCAAGGCGCAGCGCGCTCATCGTGGCCTCAGTCCCCGACGACGTCATGCGGACCATCTCGATCGAGGGCATGCGGTCGGCGATCTGCTCGGCGAGCTCCACCTCGCCGGCGGTGGGCGCTCCGAAGCTCGTGCCGTCGCGCGCGGCGCGGGTGACCGCCTCGACCACGCTCGGGTAGGCGTGTCCGAGGATCAGCGGCCCCCACGAGCAGACGTAGTCGACGTACTCGTCGCCGTCGACGTCACGGATCCGTGAGCCTTTGCCCGAGGCGATGAAGATCGGATCGCGACCGATCGAGCGCATCGCCCGCACGGGCGAGTTGACCCCACCCGGCAACCGCTTCAGCGCTCGCTCGTATAACTGCTCAGAGCGGGTGGTCTTCACACTCCGGCGTGCTCGCGCTCCCAATCGCGGTGCGCGGAGGTGAAGTACTCAAGCCTGATCTTCTTGAACTCGGTCGACGAATACAGCGTCGATCGGTCAGTGATCTGCGTGTCCTCGGCGATCGAATCGAGGATCGCGTCGCACTCCTCCTTGGAGCGACCGTGGGCCATCGTGAACACCGAGTAGGGCCAGTCGGCGTAGGTCGGGCGCTGGTAGCAGTGCGAGATGCCCCGGAACGATGCCATCCTCGCGCCGAGCTCCAGAATCCGGTCGTCCGGGACCTTCCAGACGCCCATGCCGTTGGCGCTGAAACCCGCCCGGCGGTGAAACAGGATCGCGGCGACGCGGCGCAGCAGTCGGCGCTCCTGCATGCTCTGCAGATGGTCCAGCAGCCGCTGTTGATCGATCCCAAGCTCGTGCGCGGCCGGCGCGAACGGCTCGGGGATCACCGGCAGGTCGCCCTGGGTCGCGCGGATCACGGCTTTGTCGAACTCGTCGTAGGGCTGGCGCTCGGTCTCCGCCGGCGGCACCGCCTCGACCGTCTTTGAGAGCGCCTCGGTCCCGCCCTCCATCTCCAGGTCCATGCGGATCTTGAACAGCTTCAGCGTCGGCAGCTGACGGACCGACTCGGCGCCCGCCTCCGTGGCCAGCACGTCGAGCGTGCCCTGCAGCCCGAGCTTCGAATCCGGCTCGGTGGCGATCGTGAACCAGATGTTGAACTCGTGATTGCGCAGGTAGTTGTGCGACACGCCGGGATGGGCGTTGATGATGTTCGCGGCTCGCCACGGGTTGTCGGGATCGACCTTGGCCGCGACCAGCATCGACTCGTAGCCCAACGCACGGGTGTCGAAGATCGGGGTGACCTGGCGGATGATGCGCTCGTCGAGCAGCCGCTGCACGCGCTGCATCACCTCCTGCTCGGACACGCTCGCCTGCTGCGCGACGTGCTCGTAGGGCCTCGCCGTGATCGGGAACTGGCCCTGCATCAGGTTCAGCAGCCGTTTGTCGAGGTCGTCGAGCGCGATCGCCGCGCCATCTTTGCGGCTGCGCAGCTTGGGGCCGTGATTGCCGGCGTTGGCATCCTGAACGCCATCGGCAGTGTCTACTGAAGCCATTCCGCCGCCTCCTTCGCGTGATAGGTGATGATCATGTCGGCGCCCGCGCGCCGGATCGAAGTGAGGGCCTCGAGCACGGCGGCCCGCTCGTCCAGCCAGCCCGCGGCCGCCGCGGCCTTCAACATCGAGTACTCGCCGGAAACGTTGTACGCGGCGACCGGCACGCCCGTGTCGTCCTTGATCGTGCGCAGCACATCCAGATATGGCAGCGCCGGCTTCACGATCAGGATGTCGGCGCCCTCCTGCACGTCAAGGCGCGCCTCCCGCAGCGCCTCGCCGGCGTTGGCCGGGTCCATCTGATAACCGCGGCGGTCGCCGAATGCGGGCGCGGAGTCCGCCGCCTCGCGGAACGGGCCGTAGAACGCCGAGGCGAACTTGGCGCTGTAGGCCATGATCGGCGTGTCGGTGAAGCCGTCGTCGTCGAGCGCCCGCCGGATCGTCGAGACGCGTCCATCCATCATGTCGCTGGGCGCGACGATGTCCGCGCCGGCCTGCGCCTGGGAGATCGCGGCTCGGTTCAGCAGCTCGAGCGTCTGGTCGTTGTCGACGGAGGGTGGGTGGGACCCCCTCCGGACGACGCCGCAGTGACCGTGGCTCGTGTACTCGCACAGGCACAGGTCGGTGATCACCAACAGCTCCGGGTGCGCGTCCTTGATCGCACGCGTAGCGAGCTGAATGATCCCCTCATCGTCGTAGGCGCCGGTGCCGAACTCGTCCTTGGCCGCGGGCAGGCCGAACAGCAGCACCGCCGGGATTCCCCGGGCGCGCGCCTCCCCGGCCTCCTCGACGGCGTGGGCGATCGACAGGTGGTCGATCCCGGGCATCGCCGGATCGGCTCACGACGGTCGACGCCGTGGGCGACGAACATCGGGTAGATGAACTCCGCCGGCGTCAGCCGCGTTTCACGTACGAGGCCGCGCAGCGCGCGATTGGCGCGCAGCCTGCGTAGGCGGGTCTGCGGAACGACATAGCGTGTATTCGAGGATAACGGCGCGATCGCACCGCCCGCGCGGCCGGCCCGCCGGCGGCCGGCCCGGTCGACGCCAATCGTCTCTGCCTGTAGGCTGTGGCTTGCATGAGCAACCTTGACCGCCGGGGCGGCTACACCCCGCGACACGTACGTGAAAAGCGCGCCTACCGGTTGGCCACGGTCGGCGCCGGCGCGGGCGGCCTCGGAGTGGTCACGCTCGTCCTTTCGGTCGTCGGAATCATCTCGTTCACGATCCCGGTGCTGCTGCTGATCATCGCCGCGCTGTGCGCCTACGGGTTCATGCGCACCACCGGCAAGCGTTAGCGGCTTTTCGGTTCCGGTTCCGGAGGGTCCGGTCCTGGAGCGTCCGGCCGGGCGGATGTGGCGATGGCCGGCAGGTTCGGCGGGCCCCAGGATTCGAAGATCGTGTGGTCCCGCAGGTAGAGGATGGTCTGGCGGATCACCGCCGCCACCGGCAGCGCGACCAGCGATCCGATGATCCCGTACAGCGCGTCCCCGATCAGCAGCGACACGATGATCACGATCGGGTTGATCCGCAGCGCGTGGCCGAACACCTGCGGCGAGACGACGTGGCCCTCGAGCTGCTGCAGGCCGATGAACCCGATCAGCAGCCACACCGCCGACAGCGGGTTCTCGAACAGCGCCACCAGCAGCGCCGGGATCGGGCCGATGATCGGTCCGACGTACGGGATGAACTCCATCAGGCCGTAGAAGGCGCCGAAGAACGCCGCGTAGTTGCTGCCGGGCGGGGAAGATCCCGAGCCAGCCGAATATGTACAGCATCAGGGTCGCGGAACCACCCATCACCAGGCTGAAGATCACCTGTCCGCGGACGTAGCCGGACACGGCGTGCTGGACCAACCGCGGGTAGTCGTCCTCGACGGTGCCGTCGCTCGGCGGCATCACACGTCGTACGAGCCGGCCGATCTGGCGGCCGTAGACCAGCATGTAGATCGACAGCACGAGGATCAGCACCAGGTCGAAGCCGATCGTCACCAGTTTGGTCAGCAGGCCGCGGGAGAAGTCGACGATCGCGCCCGATCGCTTCAGCACGTCTTTTTGCAGCGTCTTCAGGGCGCTCTGGCCCTGTTTGGTGAGATGGACCTTGATCCCGTGCTGGTTCAGGAACGTCTGCAGGTTGGTGAGGTCGCGGTTGGCATGGCGGGTCAGCTCCGGCAGGTTGTGCTGGAAATGGCGGATCTGCGTCGAGACCGGGCTCACCAGCAGAAAGCCGATGCCGACCACGACCGCCACCAAGCCGAGGTAGACCGACAAGATCGCGAGACCCCTCGGCATTACCTGATGAAGGATCCGCACCGGGGGCGCCAGGATCAGGGCCACCAGACACGCGATCACGAGCACCAGAAAGAGCGTTCCCGACGCGCGGGCCAGCTCCCACAGACCGAGTAGCGCCAAAGGCAGCAGCACCAGCTGCACCCAGCGGCGGATCACGACCCGCTCGACCGTGGGTCCGGCCGGCGGCTCAGCGGGCCCCGCCGGCAGCTCAGTGCCCACCGCGACGCCGTGCTCCATCGCCCCCGGCTCGGGCAGCTCTCCTGCGCTCATATACGCCTTTGCGCCGCGGCCGCGACAATCCCTGCCGATGGTGACCAACATCCTGTTCGTCGGCGACGTCGTCGGCGGTCTCGGCAAGCGCACGCTGCTCGGCCTGCTGCCGTCGCTCCGCGAGCGGCTCGCGGTCGATTTCGTCGTCGTCAACGGAGAGAACATCGCCGGCGGGATCGGGATCACGCCCAAGCTCGCCGATCAACTGTTTGACGGCGGCGCTGACGTGATCACGCTTGGCAACCACACCTACCGTCAGCGTGACATCTACCCGTATCTGGACGAGCATGACGCGATCCTGCGGCCGGCCAACTACCTGCGTTCCCAGCCCGGCCACGGCTGGTGCGTCGTCAAGCGCGGCGACGTCCGGCTCGGAGTCGTGTCGCTGTCGGGCAACCTGTTCATGGATGCCGGCCGGCCCGCGTTCGCCGAGGCCGACGCCGCGCTGCACGCGCTCCGCGACCAGGCCGACCACGTGCTCGTCGACATGCACGCGGAGGCGACCAGCGAGAAGGTCGCGCTCGGGTGGTACCTCGATGGCCGGGTCACCGCCGTGGTGGGCACACACACGCACGTGCCCACCGCCGATGCGCGAGTACTGCCGGGCGGCACCGCCTACATCACCGACGTCGGCATGACCGGCCCGCGCGGTGGCGTGATCGGCGTCCGGCGGGAGCTGGCGATCGAGTCGATCGCCACCAAGATGCCAGTCCGGTTCGAGACCTCAGACGAGGATCCGTGGCTCAACGCGGTGCTGATCCGGGCGGCATCCGAGCCCCGGCGGGCCGAGGCGATCGAACAGGTGCTGCTGCCGGCGGCGTGAGCGCGTTTGAGAGGTGATGCAGATTTCCGTCGCATGCGGCGGGTTTCTCGACACACCCCCCGCGGCGTTCGCAGAGCACAACCGCCCGGCGGAACGCGGAGTCAGCGCAGCAGGCTGCGGTTGTTCGGAGGGTCGGCTCGCCGGTCCACGGGTGTCACCGGTCCGCCCGGGGCGATTGTCCTGATAGGCGCGGTAGACGAGCGGGATGCCAACCAAGCCGCCGACGACCGCCAGCACGACCGCCACGATCGTCGAGATCGCGATCGCGACCACGGCGACGATCATGCCGAGCGGCAACAACCATGGGAGGAGCCATCTGGGCATGGAACCGGATCCTACGCGCCCACCGGCCTCCACCCCAAACACCGAGTCAGCTCGATGACGGCGGCGGCGGCGACAAGCCGGCCACGCTGGGCACCACCGGCATTCCGGCCGGGGTCGGCTCGTCGACCGGGTCCCAGGCGGCGTAGAGGTGTTGGCCCGGCTCGGGGTGCGAGGCGAACAGGGCCACCAGCACGAGCGGGAAGAACCAGACGATGTAGGGGTACAGCCAGTAGTTGACCGTCAGCTGCAGGGCGATCAGCACAGCGGCGCCGAACGCGGCGACCTGCATCGTGCCGCGGCGACCGGGCAGTATCGCCACCACGATCGCCAGTGCTACGGCGGCGCCCTGGAGCAGGTGTTGCAGGAGGCCGAGACCGCCCCAGAGGCCGTAGATCGAGAACGGGGTGACGCGGTCTGATTGATAGGCGATCGAGTCGTGCCAGAAGGCGTGCAGGTCGTGCTTGACCAGCACCGGCACCATGCAGATCACGATGACGAGTCCGAACGCGACGCAGAACTGCAGCACCGCACGGCGGGTCGGCCAGTCGCCGATCCCCCGCAGCAACAGCGGCGCCAGCGCGAACGGCGCGAACTTGGTCAGTCCGGCGAGCGCGGCGAACACGCCACGGGCGGGCGCCGAGGTGATCGCCAACAGCGCATAGGTGACCATCGCCGCGACGAGCGCGTCGTTGGTGTTGGAGCTCAACGTGAACAAGGTGAACGGGTAGGCGGCCCCAGCCATAGGCGAGCAGGATCCCGAGCGCGTTGCCTTTCAACCGGCGTCCGACGAGGTACAGGCCCACCAGCGTGATCGCGTCGAAGAAGATCGCGGCCGCGTGCGCTGCGGGCAGCGAGTCCCAGGTGCCGCTCCAGCCGAAGATCAGCCGGAACGGAACGTAGAAGTAGTAGGACACCGGGCCGTAGGTGTCGCCGTAGGCGTTGTCGGCCGGCCAGTGGCCGTACAGCGGATGCCCGTGGATCAGCTTCGTCGCGCCGATCACGCCCGCGTAGCCGACGTCGATCACGTTCGAGTTGAGGACGTCGAGTCCGATCCGGAACGCCATCAGGAAGACGATCGCGACCGCCAACCATCCGATCGGGACGATCGTGCGCAACGGTTCACGCGGGATGCCCTTGCCCAGTCCGAGCGCCAGCATTCGCGCCAACAGATAGAGCAGGAACGGATAGACGAGCGGGACCGAGATCCCGATCTTGGCGTGGTTGAAGAACGCCAGCGAAATCGAGAAGCCGAGCAGCATCAGCAGATCCAGATGCAGCAGCGTCGGCCGCCGGCGCCAGGGAATGAACGGGGCCCACGAACACGAGGCACATCGGGATCCAGATGAACCAGTCGTTGACGTCGCGGCCGAACGCGCCGTGATAGCCGCGGGCCATCGTCCAGGCGACCTGGAAGCCGGTCCAGCTCTGGGTGACCTTGCCGGTCCGGTCGTCGACGTAGACCTGGATCAGCTCCCGGGCGGGCTTCTGATCGGAGAACCAGCTGACTTGCCACTCCGGGTAGCCCTTCGTGTACTCGTAGGGCACCGCGTGCCGGTGGCGGCGCAGCTCGGCCTTGACGACCGGGCTGCGTGAGGCGATCGCCAGCACTTGGTTGGCACTGAGCCGGTAGCCGGCCGGAGGCTTGGTCTGCGAGGTGACCAGTACCGGCGTTCCCGCAGCGACCGTGGTCGTGACCGTGTCGGTGTGCGTGACCGTCGTTGACGCGGGCGCGGCCGGTGAACCGACTGCCGACGCCGGTCCCGCGTTCAATCCGCAGCCGAGCGCCAGCACGACGAAACAGACCAACAGCGACGCCAACCTCCGCGGCGTGCTCACGGCAGCCCTGAAGTTCCTTAGAGCTTGAAGCTCCAGAGCTTCTGGCCGAGGAAGTTGACCGGCATTCCGACCGCGTTGGCGATCGCCTGCGCGAGCACCTGCTCCATGCCGGTCGTCTTGACCAGCGTGATCAAGACGGCGTAGTTGACCCCGAACGACAGCAGCGAGACGGCGAAGAACTTCCACGCCTGATGGCGGTAATGGACCTCGCGAGCGTGGCTGAAGGTCCAGCGCCGGTTCCAGTAGAAGTTGTTCGCCGTCCCCAGCAGGTAGGCGATCGGCGAGGCGACCCAGTACGTGACCCCGAGCAGGTGAACGAGGATCGCGAACGAGATCAGGTTGACCGCGTAGCCACTGGCGCCGACCGCGCCGAAGCGCACGAGCTGCAACCAGTTCTGGCCTTTGCGGATCCCCAGACGAACACGGTGATGAAACGGCAGTTCAATGACTGCCGTCGTCAACTCCTCAGCGGGCATCTCTTCCAATCTATCGCTCGTCTGAGGCATCGTCGTGAGTATCGGGCCGCAGCTAACGGCCCGCTAATCGGTCGGGCGCTCTCCAGATACCCCGAAATGACCACGGACCAACGGCGCGATGTCGCGCAGTGACCACTGCTCACGGGCCGCGCGGCTGTCCGGGCCGGTCCCACACCACAGCAGCGTCGCCAGCGAGTCAGAGCGGTGCAAGGATCCGTGCGAGCCGCCCGCCGACGTGGGCCGACCCTCCCCAGTCCCACGAACTCGTAGCCCGGGGCGGCCGACAGCAGGATGTCGCCGGCGTGGCGACACCGCAGGGCCGACCAGACCCGCCCGAGCGGATCGGGATACTCGGTGCACAGCAACCGACCGTCCTGGATCTCGGCGCGCAGCGCGCCAAGATCGCCCGTGACGCTCCATCGCTGCCCGCGCAGGTCCTGAAGTTCGCCGCCCGGAGCAAACCGCAGCTCGCCGCGATGACCGCGAATCACGGCCTCGTCGCCATCCAGCCACATCGCCAGGTCGATGCCGTCGACGTCGGCGATCGCATCCAGCGAGCGACGGACGATCTGCTCACGGTGGTCGGGATCAAGCGCGTAGATCATCGCTGAGCGTTGCGCGGGGCTGAGCGCCACCTCCGGCGCCGGCACCTCCGGTCCGGTCCCGCGTGCGCCCGGGGTCGCGACGACGAAGTCTGCGAACGCTTCGTCGAGCCGGATCCGCTCCTCGACCGGCGCCTGTGAATGGTCCGAGCAGATCACCACCGCGTGCTCGGAGAGGAACTGATCGGCGCCACCGCCGGCGTGGAACAGGCGCTCCAGCTGGCGGTCGGCCGCCGCCAGCGAGGTCACCTGGGCATGGGGCCCGTTGCGGTGCGACCAGGCGTCGTTGTCGGGCAGCGAAAACAACATGAAGTCGAACAGGTCATGCTCGACCAGGTAGGAGCCGACGCAGCCGGTGTGCTGATCGCGCGCGCCCGGCAGGCCCAGCTGGCCCTTGCAGCCGGTCTTGCGCGATGCGTACAGATCGGCGTAGAACAGCTCCTTGGGTCCGAGGATCGTGCGGCGAAACAGGGTCGAGGTGACGATCCGCGCCAGCGCCGATTCCTGGGCGACCTCATGCTCGTGGCGGCCTCGGTAGATCAGGTAGGTGGTCCCGGCGGTCCGCACGTCGGCGTCGTCGAGTGACTCGAACACGGTCTCGACGTCCTGGGAGAGGTGCTCGGAGTTCATTCGGTAGACGGTGTCGGTGAGCGACCGCAGCACTCCGAACTGACGTGAGGCCGAGAAGCTCGAGCCGTACTCGACGTAGCGCGACTCGTCACGGTGGTACCAGTTCATCGAGGGGATTCCGTGCTCGTCCGGACCCACGCCGGTGGTGATCGTCGCGGCGCAGACAGGCGTGACCGACGGGAACGCGGCCACGCAGTCGTCGACGTAGACCCCACGCTCGCGGACGAGCGCCATCGCCGGAGCCCGACCCGCGGCGATTGCGCGCTCCAGCATCGACTGCTTCATCGCGTCCACCACGACGAGCACGAGCTTGCGCGGCTCGCTGGGCATCAGGTCATCAGCTCGCGTGACGGATTACCGGAGGATCCGCAGGCCGGCGTATTTTTGCTGTGCACGTCCGCGGCCGGCGATCAGCAGCCACAGCAGCGCCAGCAGCAGGATCACGCCGAACGGCGGCGCGATGATCGACAACGCCGCGCCGATAGCGGCGACGGCCCCGGTGAGAAACGGCAGCGCGGTGACCGCGTCGCGGTCGAGGCGTGCCCGCACCCTCGCCAGCAGCGGGAACGTCGCCAGCACGCCTATACCGGCGCAGATCACGCCAGCGACGATCCCGATCACGACCGGGTCATGTCGGCGGGCCAGCTCGGCGCCGAAGAACAGCGCCCCGAGCGCCAGCGACACCGCGGCCAGCCCGTAGGTCAGCCACCGCGGCTCCTCGGTGCTCCCGGAGAACCGCCGTTCGAACAGCCCCAGGGCCGCCACCCCGAGCACCATGATCAGCAGGAACACGGGCTTTTGCAGGAAAGAGAAGTCAGTGTGCTTGAAGCTCAACTCGACGTCGCCGGCAGCGAGCGCGCCGGCGACGAGCGCGGGCAGAAATGGGCGAATACCCACTGCTGCTGCCACGCCGATCCCCTGGAAGATGTCAAAGGCGAGATGCATCGTGCTGTACCTTGAGCAAGCGTGACGATATCGGCCTCCGCCCACCAAGCGTGAGCCTCGACGTGAACGCCGGAAACCGTCAGCCGGCGGAACCGCGGCCGAAGACTCGGGACATCGAACGCTACGCCGCGCTGTTTGCCGACCGCACCAAGGTGATGCGCTCCTCGGCGATGCGCGACCTGATGGCACTGACCGAGCGCGAGGACGTGATCTCGCTGGCCGGCGGTCTGCCCGACACCTCCACCTTCCCGCCGGACTCGTACGCGTCACTGATGAGCTCGGTGTCGGTGCAGTCATGCGCGCGGGCGCTGCAGTACGGACCGACCGATGGCCTGATGCTGGTCAAGTCGTGCATTGCCGACGTGATGGCCGCCGAGGGCATGCGGGTCGACAGCGACGAGATCCTCGTCACGACCGGCGGCCAGCAGGCGATCGACTTGGTCTGCAAGACGCTCGTCGACCCGGGTGACGTGGTGGTCGCCGAGGCCCCGACCTACCCCGGCGCGATCCCGACCTTCTGCTCGTACCAGGCCGACGTCGTCCAGATCTCGATGGACCGCGACGGGATGCTCACCGACGAGCTGGAAGAGACGCTGGACGCGCTCGAGCGTGACGGCCGCCGCCCGAAGTTCGTGTACACGGTGCCCAACTTCCACAACCCGGCAGGCGTCACGATGTCGCTGGAGCGCCGCCGTGAGCTGGTCAGGATCACCTCCGAGCGACAGCTGCTGGTGCTGGAGGACAACCCGTACGGGATGCTCCGCTACGAGGGCGAGCCGCTGCCGACGCTGCACTCGCTCGACGACGAGTTCGTGATCTACACGAGCACGTTCTCGAAGATCCTGTCGCCGGGGGGTGCGGCTCGGCTGGGCGGTCGCACCGGCGCCGATCCTGGACAAGATGCAGGTCGGTAAGCAGGGGTCTGACCTGTGCTCGTCATCGATCTCGCAGTACTTCGTGCGCGCCTACTTCGACGCCGGGCCGTGGGGCGACTACGTCGCGTCGCTGGTCGAGATCTATCGCCGTCGGCGCGACGTGATGCTCGATGCGCTCGCCGAGCACTTTCCGCGTGAAGCGCGGTGGACGCACCCGCAGGGCGGCCTGTTCATCTGGGCGACGATGCCCGACTACATCGACACGACCGACCTGCTGGCGCGCGCGCTGCAGGAGAAGGTGGCGTTCGTGCCTGGACGCGCGGCCTACCTCGACGGCCGCGGCGGCTCGTCGATGCGGCTGAACTTCTCCGGTGTGCCGGAGTCGGCGATCCGCGAGGGGCGTGCGACGGATCGGCGAGGTCGTGCACGAACAGGTGGCGATGTACGGAACGCTGACCGGAGCGCCGCCCGCGCAACCGGATCGGGCAGGCGCCGCGCCCGTCCCAGGATGAAGAGTCCGAGCTCGGACAGGTCCTGCGGCTGCGCAAGCGCGCCTGACGTACCTCCCCGTGGGGAGCACTGCGAACTACTCGTCGGAGGCGAAGTCCTCGGGCGTGACCTGGTCGAGGAAGTCCTTGAACTTCTCGACGACCCTCTTCGGTGTCCTCGACCTCGTGCTCGAACTCGATCGCGGACTCGGTGATCACCTCATCGGCGGCGAAGATCGGGGGCGCCGGACCGGACAGCGAGCGCGAGCGCGTCGGACGGGCGCGAATCGATCTCGAGTTCGCGGGGCGCCCGAGCGGAGGCTGATCGACGCGTAGAACGTGTTGTCGCGCAGTTCGGTGACCGACACGCCGCTCGCATTTCGACGTCGAGGGTCGCCGAGCACGTCGGAGAGCAGGTCGTGGGTCATCGGCCGCGGAGTCGAGGCGCCCTGCAGCTTCATCAGGATCGCCGCCGCCTCGGGGTGGCCGATCCAGATCGGCAGGAAACTTGTTGCTCGTCGACCGTCTTCAACAAAACGATCGGCTGCTTGCCGACCATGTCGAAGCTGACGCCGTAGATGACCATCTCCTGCACAGATCGGCTCCTCGTCGGGGTTTGCTGAGTATAGGGGCCGGGGGTTGCGCCACCGGCGCGTCAGGCGCGCGGCCGGCTGACGGTCGTCAGGCTGGCGGGGAGCCCGAGAGGGCGCCGCTCAGCATCGCCTGCACGACCTGGGGATCGAACTGCGTGCCGGCGTGACGCTCGAGTTCCGCGCGGGCGTCGGCTTCGCTCAACGCGGCGCGGTAGGAACGGTCGCTGACCATGGCGTCATACGCGTCACAGGCAAAGATGATCCGCGCCCCGAGCGGGGATCTCCTCCCCGGCGAGACCGTGGGGGTAGCCGCCGCCGTCGTAGCGCTCATGGCTGCAGCGCACCAGCCAAGCCGCCTGCGTCAGCGACGGCGCCGTCGCGATGATCCGCTCGCCGATCAGCGTGTGGGCTCTCATCTGGTCGGTCTCCTCGGGGGGAGGCGGACCCGGCTTGTGCAAGATCTGATCAGAGATCGCCATCTTGCCGATGTCATGCAGACGGCTGGCGATCTCGATCGCCTGAATGGCCTCCTCGCCGACGTCGAGCGCCTGAGCAGTCTGGCGCGCGAGCTTGGAGACATTGGTCCGAATGTCCGCCGAGAGGGCCGTGGCGCTCGGCGAGTGCGCGCAGCAGCACGTTGGCGACCTGTTGATCGACCGATCCCGGGCGTGCCTGCTTGGAGGTGTACATCCGCCGGTCGGCAATGCCGATGGCGGCGGTGACGTCGGAGGCGTCGTCGGGGATGTTCGCGATCCCGAGCGACGCGCTGATGCAAAAGCCGCGACCGCGGTCCTCGATCGCGCGTTGGGCCGCGAGCAGGTTGTCGGGGTCAGGGCGAGATCATGCAGAACTCATCGCCGCCCATGCGGAACACCGCGTCGTCGCGTTGGCAGACCCCGCCTGAACCGGTCGGCGATCCGGGTCAGCAGGTCGTCGCCGGCGGGATGGCCGAAGGTGTCGTTGTAGGCCTTGAAGCCGTCAAGGTCAAACATCCCGACAAACGCCCGGCCAAGATCGTCGCGCATCTCTCGCAGAGCGGCCGCCAGCGCGCGCCGGTTACCCAGGCCAGTCAGCGCATCCGTGACAGCCATCTCGCTCTGGGTGGCCGCCTGCAAGCGCAGTTCGATATCGGCGGACACGGCCATCGCGAGATCCTCGATGACCTGGCGATCGTCGGCCCGTCCACGCCCGAGGTTGCTCATCGATCACGCACAGCGCTCCGATCCGGGAGCCGCCGGCCGCGAAGGGTGAGCCCAGGTAGGCACGAACGCCCAAACCGAACGTCGCGCCGTTGTGCACGAGAATCTCGTCTCGCCACGAGTCGTCCACGCAGAGTTGCGTCCCGTCGGCCACCGCGTGCTTGCAATACGAGGACTCAAGCGGCGTCTGCTCAAGCTCGGTTCCGAACGCGCCGCTGAAATACTGCCGGTCGATGTCGATCACTGAGACCATCGACTGAGGCGCTCCGGTCAGCTTGGCCGCCAGGCGCGTGTACCGCTGCAGTGACTCCTGCAGGCCCGCGTCGAGCAGACCCGTTCGCCGGACGGTGGCCAACCGCGCCGGATCACGAGCGAACGCAAGCGCGCGCGTCACCGCTTCAGCCGGATCGTCCAGCACGCTCGTGATGTGCATACGTCTGTATCGGACTTCCAGCGCGCCAGCTTGAGAGACCACCGATCGCCCCGCACCGGTGGCACCGATCCCCCGTGTCCGGCTAGCGTTTGGCGACCGCCACGCCACCGGGAGGAGACCGATCACCATGAGCAGCACCGAGAGCCGCGGCCTGACGACCGACATCGCGGGGACTGCCGCAGCTCGTCGGCAGGCACGCCGGCTACACCGACTGGGAGCCGATGGAGCAGTCCCCGCGTCGATCTGTTCGCCGACGCCACCGACGACCATCAGTACATTCACGTTGATCCTGAGAAGGCCAAACAGTCGCCGTTTGGGGGGAACGGTTTGCGCACGGCTACCTGACGCTGTCGCTGGCCGCGCCCGTGATGGGCCAACTCCTTCGGGTCACCGATTCCACCACCGGAGTCAACTACGGTCTGGACCGCGTTCGCTTCCCGGCACCATTGCCGGTCGGAATGCGCTGGCGTGGCGGCGCGGAGGAACTGCTGGAGGTGACCGAGATCGACGGCGGCGCACAGCTGAAGGTGCGGGGTCACGATCGAAGTGGAGGGCTCGGAGCGTCCGGCGATGGTCGCAGATGCCCTGGTGCGCATGTACGCGTAGTCGGACGCGTCGCTGGGGGTGGTGGGGCGTCTGCCTCCCTGGGGGGTGGTGGGGGCGTCTGCCTCCGTTACCCGCCTGCGCGTGTCAGGGGTTCGGGGCGTCGGCGGCCTCGCTGGGCGTCCTCGCTGGGCGGCTACCTGGGCGCCGGGGTCAGGGCCGGGGGCCGCGGGAGTCAGAGGATCTTGCCGGGGTTGAGGCGGTGGTCGGGGTCGGTGCCGTCGAACAGGGCACGGAGCATCTCGGTGCCGGGGGCGGAGATGTCCTGCTCCAGCCACTGGGCGTGCTCGGTCCCGACGGCGTGATGGTGAGAGAGCGTGGCGCCGTTGTCGACGAACGCCTGCTGGATGGCCGACTTGACGATGTCGTACTGGACGAGCATGTCCTCGCCCGCGCCGGAGCGGAAGGCAAACGTGAAGTACAGGCACGCGCCCCGACTGATAGCTGTGAGACAGGTGGCACATCAGGTACCCCCTGCACCCCGAGGGATCCGAAGGCGCCGAGGGCCGCGGTCGTGACCGCGTCGTAGACGGGCGACAGCCGGCTCCAGGGCATCGCCGTCTCCGAGACATCGCCGGCCGCGCCACGGTCCAACAGGTAGTCGCGGATGTAGGGCGTGTCGAACTTCTTCTGGTCATACAGGACGCCGGGACCCGAGCCGATGCAGACGCCACCGTGGCGTTTGACGATCCGGCCGACGGCGTGTCGTTGTGCGGCGACATGCCGGCGGCTGCCCTCGTAGCCGATGAACGACAGGCACATCTGGCCGACGTCCCAGCCGAGCCGGCGTTTGAGATACAGCTGCAGCGCGGCTGACCTGCGCCCGGTCCGACACCGTTTGCGGCCTGCGCATCGCGAACGAGAATTGCGTCTCGTTCGCGTCGGAGACCCGCGTCACCGACACCGAACACTCGCTGTGCGCGATCTCCTGCATCGCCGCCAGGCCGTCACCGAACCGCGGAAACAGGTAACCCCAGGATGGTTCGCTCCTGCGGCAGCGGCCGAACCTGCATCGTCGCTTCGGTGATGATCCCCAGCCGGCCCTCGCTACCCAGGATCATCTCGCGAATGCTCGGTCCGGTCGACATCACCGGGATCGGCCGCACCACCAGGGTTCCGGTGGGAGTGACGACCCGCAGGCCCTTGGTGACATCGGCGATATCCCCATAGCGGTCAGACTGCATCCCGGAAGAGCGGGTCGCGATCCAGCCACCGAGCGTGGAGTGGGTGAACGAGTCGGGAACGTGTCCGAGCGTGAATCCGTGGGCTCGCAGTTGGTCTTCCAGTGCTGGGCCGAGGATGCCGGCCTGGATCCGAGCCAGGCCCGACCCCCCGGTCAACCTCCAGCACGGCGGCCAGCCGCGACAGGTCGACCGAGATGACGGGACGCGCCTCTGCCGGTTCCGGCTCCAGCGAACCCGAGATCGACGACCCTCCCCCGTACGGGATCACCACCGCGTCGTGGGCGATCGCCGCCTCCAGGACGGCGCTGACCTGCGCCTCACTCGCCGGCCGCACGACGACATCCGGGATCCGCGGCAGGTCACCCCGTCGCTGCCGGATCAGGTCACGCAGCGACTTGCCCCGGCCATGCACCACCCGGTCAAGCGCGTCGCTCGAGTACATGCTCCGCCCCGAGCTTCCGGTCCAACTCGCCGCGCAGCGCTGCCGGCAGCAGCGGCTCTGGAATCTGCAGCGACGCGAACCTCGGAGCGGGGGCCGACACACGGCGCACATCGAGCCCGAGCTTCATCTGGATGAACGGCGCGAACCCGGGCTTATCCGCATCCGTGAACTCCGCGCCCTCCGCGCCCCACCCCACCACTTCATCTCAGCCACGCCAACTCCCGCCTCCGACCACTCGCGCCGCCGTCGACCGTTCGCCCCTCACGCCGCGGACCATACGCCGCCCACCGCGAGCGATCACCACCGGACGCCGACCAACCTCCCCCCATAAGAGCAAAGCGAACATGAGCGGCCCTGAGCCGCGGAGGCGGCGGGGCGGTCGTTCCAGAACCGGTCGCGGGACCAGAAGCAGCGCGTCCGTCCCGCAGCTGCGGCAGCGCTGCCGGTTCTGGAACGGCCGCCCCGGCGCCGGAACGCCAGCCCAGGGTGTTTAAATGAGAGCGCCCCGGTACCGGCGGGATATGAGGCCGGACTCGGGGCGCGCTCGAGGGAGGAGAGGTACTGCGCTCTGCATGTTGACTATCGGCACGCTAGAAGTCCAAGATGAGTATTCACGCGTATATATAAGCTAGGCGTATGGAACTCCGACAGCTCCGCTACCTGATTGCCCTGGCCGAGGAACTGAACTTCACCCGCGCGGCGGCGGCCGAGCACATCGCCCAGCCGGCGCTTTCACAACAGATTCGCAAGCTCGAGGATGAGGTCGGAGTGGCGCTGGTGGAGCGGACCACGCGACACGTGAGCCTGACCGAGGCCGGCCAGCTGCTGGTCGTCCGCGCGCGCCGGATCCTGGCCGAGCTGGACTCCGCACAATCAGAGCTCGAAGCGTTGCGCGGGATCGACCGCGGCCACGTGACGATCGGCGCGATCCACACGATGGGACCGATCGACCTGTCGCTGGCGCTGGCCGAGTTCCACGCGATGTACCCCCACATCGCGCTGTCAGTCCGGGAGCAGACCAGCGAGGAATGCGCCGAATTGCTGCGGATCGACGAGCTGGACCTGGCCTTCCTGTCGGTCACCGAGCGGGTCGAATCGCATGAGCTCGGGCTGCATCAGCTGATCTCCGAGGAGCTACTCGTGCTGCTCCCGGTCGATCACGCGTTGGCGCGCCAAGAGGAGGTGCGGATGGCCGAGCTCGCTCACGAGCAGTTCATCAGCTTCCGCCAGGGCGCGCGTCTGCGCGAGCTGCTGTTCTCGGCCGGTCGCGACGCCCAGTTCGAGCCCCGCGTGACGCTTGAGTCCAATGAGAGCCACCGGATCCGGACGCTCGTCTCACGCGGCCTCGGGGTCGCCATCCTCCCGCGCTCGGACGCGATCGGACAGGGGGCCGAGGTTGCCGTCGCGCGACTCGTGGCGCCCCAGCTGCGGCGTGACATCACGCTCGCGTGGCGCGCCGGGCGACGCCACTCCCCCGCCGCCCAGGCGTTCATCGAACTGGCGCGTGAGACGTTCACCGATGAGACGCTGGCCCAGAGCGTGCCCGCGTCGATCGACTACCTCTGAGACTGACGTATCAAAATCGCCGATTTGGGGTACAAATGATGCGGCCAGCGGAATCGTCATTCCGATAGGGTCGCCGAGCGGCGTGATGTCTGGGCAGGAACCGGGATCTCGGCTGCTGCGGCCCTCCATAAGGGCTTTCTAAGCATTGTTCGACAACCATCGAACAAGTGCTATTATTATTTGCGGAGAAACCTCATGACAGACACGAACACGGAGAACGTCCTGAAGAGCTTTGATGAGGCCCGAGACGCACAGCCTCAGGGCCACGAACACCATGAAGATTCGAAGCGACCGCGTGCCCGCGGTCAGCACGGCAGCGCTGCGAGCGCGCCGTCAGCCCGCCGTCAGCCCCGTCGTCGCCCAGCGACACGGGCAGCGGAGCGACGCGCAACGAACGCTGACCCCCGTCTGACCCCCGGCAGCACCGGAGCGATGACCGAGAACTCGCTGGACCTGTTCCTGCGGGCAGCCCGCGCGCACGCGCTGCTGACCGCCGAAGAGGAAGTGGATCTCGCCCAGCGGATCGAGAAGGGCGACCTGGAGGCCAAGGAGCGGATGATCAACTCCAACCTCCGGCTGGTCGTCTCGCAGGCACGGCGCTACCAGGGTCACGGGCTTCCGATGGAGGACCTGGTCCAGGAGGGGATGCTTGGGCTGATTCGCGCGGTCGAGAAGTTCGATTGGCGGCGCGGGTTCAAGTTCTCGACCTACGGCACGCTCTGGATCCGCCAGGCGCTTCAGCGCGGACTGCAGAACCACGGACGCACGATCCGGTTGCCGGTGCACGTTGCCCAGCGCCAGACCAAGGTCCGCAAGGTCGAGTCCGAGCTGAGCACCAAGCTCGGCCGGGAGCCAACCGACGAGGAGATCGCGGCCGAGGCCAAGATCGACGTCGAGGAGGTCGCGGAGCTGCGTGAGTTGACCCGTGGCCTGACGAGCCTTGACCAGCCAGTCGGCGAGGACGGCGAGACCGCCTTCGGTGACCTGCTGGCATCCGACCGGCCCGAGCCGGAGGAAGAGGTCGAGTCGGCCGAGCGCCAGGAACTGATCTCAGGCGCGGTGTCACAGCTGCCGGAGGCCGAGCGCAACGTGATCGCACTGCGCTTCGGGCTTCAGGGAGCAGAGCCGCTGAACCTGCGTCAGACCGGCATCGAACTGGGCATCCCGCTGTCGAAGGCGCGCGAGCTCGAGCAGCAGGGTCTGACCCGGTTGGCCAAGAGCTCCAGCCTCGAGGAGCTTCGCCGGGCCGCGTAATCGGTCCGACGGGAACTGTGACGAGCGCCGGTCGCACCTGAGGGTGCGGCCGGCGCTTTGTCGTTAAGGGTCCGACGACGACCGTCCCGGAGCGCGGCGCGCCTTGGCGACACGCCGTGCGCACGCGCCGCCTTGGCGGCGCGAGCGCTCCGTGCCGGACATCCTCGCCGCGTCGCTCTCTGCCCAGTCCGCCGCTGCGCCGCCACTCGCCCTCTGGACCGTGCGCCGCGCGTCGCCATCCGCGTGGTTCACTGCCCGGTCAAATCCGGGTTTGAGTTGTGCAAGCGGTGCAGCGAAGCAGCTTTGACCCGCTGACCGGGCCCAAACTGCGTCGCATGCACCCGACCGTGGCAGCGCCGGGGTTTTGACCCGGGCGGACTCGGCTTCCAGCTGGGAACTTGTGGCGTCCCCAGAGGCTGTCGCGTCAGCCGGGTGGCCGGCGATCAGATCGGTCCAGAGGCCGACGTTCGTCTCGACCGCGACCGCGGGCGCCGCGATCGGCCTGTGGGTGCCTAGGCGGCCGACTCGTCGTCCGGCGGCACCACGCCTGACCGGTCCAACGTGTTGATCGCGGCCGCGCCGGCTGAGCGGGCCGTCAGCGCGTCGGGGTCGGGTCGCAACCGAGCGGAGTAGATCGACGGGGCGCCGAGCCGCCGCGAGATCACGGTGGCGATCGTCACCGCCAGCAGCGTCGGGGCCATCAGCGAGTCGAAGTTGCGGGTCAGCTCCAGCATCAGCACCACCCCCGACAGCGGCGCCTGCATCGCCGCCGCCAGGAACGCGGCACCACCGATCACCGCGTAGGCGCCGACCGGGACACCTCCCCAGACGTGGCCCCAGATCGTGCCGAGCACCCCGGACAGCAGTACCCCGATCGTCAGGCTCGGCGTGAACAGGCCGCCCGGGGAGCCGGCGCCCAGACAGGCCGCGGTCGCCAGCGGCTTCAGCGCCAGCAGCACCACCAAGAGACCGAAGGAGTAGCCGCCGAGCGCCTCGGCCTGAACGACCCCCTTGCCGTTGCCCAACAGTTCCGGGTACTGCACCGAGACCGCGGCCAGCGTGCCGAACACCACCACCGGGGCGACGAACCGGCCCCATCGCTTCGGCCGCAGCCGCGTCGCCAGCTTCACCGCCCGCACCCAGCCGACCGCGGCGAGCCCGATGATCGGTCCCGTCAACAGCGCAAACACGAGCTGCTGTCCGGGGTGCAGCAGGTAGTGGGGTAGGTCATAGGTCGGCCGAGTCCCGAGCATGATCCAGGCGACCGCGGTAGCGGTCACCGAGGTGGCGAGCGCCGGCAGCACGAACGGCAGCGCGACAGTGCCGAGCAGCACCTCGAGCGCGAACAGGGCCCCGCCGAGCGGCACGTTGTAGATCGCGGCAAACCCGGCGCCCGCTCCGGACGCCACCAGCAGTCGCCGCTGCCAGACCGGCAGCTGCTCGAACTCCGACAGCCACGAGGCGACAGCGGCACCCGCCAGTTGCGGCGCCGATTCGCGGCCCATCGACGACCCGAGCCCGACGGTCACGATCGCGACCACGCCACGGGCCAGGCTTGACAGCAGCGGCAGCCGGCCCTCCGACAGCCACAGCGACTGCGACACCTCGGTCGCCTCCGAGCCCCGAGGGCGTCCGAGTACGAGCCCGCTCACGATCACGATCACGGCCGCGGTTTCCAGCGCCACGAAGTGCCGCCAGCCGACGGACGCCTGGACACCGTCAAGAAACGGACCGCGGTGGTACCCGTAGGCGATGTGCTCGACCAGCCGCAGCAGTTCCACCAAGGCCGACGCCAGCACGCCGGTGACGACGCCGAGCAGCAGCACGATCGCCCAGAAGCGAGCCGTGTAGCCGGCCACGATTCCGCGGCCAGGGACATTGGGTTGATAGGAGGACCAGCGACGACCGTCCATCTGCGGCTCCTGGATCGGCGGTGTGGTCTGCGGCACAAGCCTCCCAAATTTGGCGGCACAGTGACCCGCTACGCTTGCCGCGTGTCGTCCCTCCGTTACCGCCGGGTGGTGGTCAAGCTCAGCGGGCGCGCGTTTGCGGGCGACGCCGACTTCGGCCTCGATAACCACGCGCTCGGCTATGTCGCCGACCAGTTGCTGGCCGCACGGGAGCTCGGGATCGAGGAGGCGGTCGTCGTCGGCGGCGGCAACTTCTTCCGCGGCAACGTCGCCGACCAGTGGGAGATCGAGCGCGCCGAGGCCGACAACATCGGGATGCTCGGCACGGTCATGAACGGGATCCTGCTGCGGGGTGTGCTCAAGCACCGCGGCCTCGAAGACGTGCGACTGATGACCGCACTGCCGATGACCTCGATGGCCGAGCCCTACATCCGTCTGAAGGCCTTGGAGCACCTCAAACGCGCGCAGATGGTGCTGCTCGCGGCCGGGATCGGCCAGCCCTACGTGACCACCGACTACCCGGCCGTGCAGCGGGCGATCGAACTCAACGCCGAGGCGATCCTGCTCGCCAAGCACGGTACCGACGGCATCTATGACCGCGATCCCCGGCGGGACCCGAGCGCGGTCCGCTACGACAGCCTCGCGTACACCGACGTGCTCGCCGGTGATCTACGGGTGATGGACCAGGCCGCGATCGTGCTCGCGCGTGACCACGGTCTGCCGCTGCACGTGTTCGACTTCGATGAGGACGGCGCGATCTCGGCGATCTGTCGCGGCGAGAACCGCGGCACCTACATCTCGCCGCAGACGAAGCTCGTCACCTCGCCCGCCTGAGCTGGCCAGCGCCGCCGCAGCTCAGCCCGATCCAGCGAGCGCTTGAACGAGCGCGGGCAGCGAAGCGACGATCTCACCCCCGCTGGCGACGATCAGCGTCTCGACCTGGAGGTTGAGCGCGACGCCGGGTTCGCCGGCCTGGCGTAGGTCCGAGCGCAGCCCGAAGCAGGTCAACCCGAGGCCACAGGCATAGCCGACCTCGGCGATCGTCCCCGCGTCGGGCTCCTGGCCCTCCAGGTATGCGGCCAGCAGCGAGCAGGACCGGATCGCCTCGGCGTTGCGGCGGCCAACCTCGAGCGCCAGGGTGCGCTGCGCGGCAACGCCGACCGAGGCGGCCGCGACGAACTCGTCGGGCGCCGTCAGCGTCCACGGGTCGACGGGCTCGACCACCCGGGCGAGCGCCGGCAGATAGACGCGCGCGTAGTAATCGCGGCCGGCCTCGGTGAAGCCGAGCGGGCTGGCGACGTAGCAGCGCGCGAAAGCGGTCTGAGAAGAAGCGAAATGCCCACCCCGATCAGCACCAGCGGCCAGATCACAACTATGCTCAAGTGAATCAGCCCGAGATTCGCCAGAAGGAACAGAGCGCCTAACCCGATCATTAAGCCGCCCAGCATCTGCCCCAGCGGGCCGCGCGCACTGGCGAGCTTGGTCACCCCGCTGAGGATCAGGATCAGCGGCCAATAGCGCCATATATCGAAAATACGGATGTGCACGAAACCGATGTTGTTCAGCAGGAAAACAACGCCGAGCCCAATCAGCACCATGGCGATCACAAAACCGGGGCTGCTGCCGCAGTTCTTGGGTTTCCGGTAGGCGCCGGCCGCTTCTTCGCCGCCCGCTTTCAAGGGATCGGCGTCGTCCGGCATTCTTTCGCCGTTGGGGTACCGGCGCTCGCGTCCGCGTGGTTCAAAACCGGCTGGCATGGGAATTCTCGCTTTCTTTACGATCGACGCTTACGTACGCTGGCCGTCATTGGACGCCAGCAGTTGGGCAAGACCCGCCGCCACAATCGACACGGGCCAGAATTTCTCGATATGATCCAGCGAAACGACCCCGGCATAACTGCCGATGAGCAGCGCGAGGCCGGTCGCGATCAGGAAAATGGTGAACCCGGTCTGGGTGCGGTCCAGCGATCGGGTTGGGGAACTGTACGTCTTCATCACTCTGTCCTCGATTCCGATGCTACCGGGAATGCCGCGCCGGTTCACGGGTTATTCGGCCAGCGCCGCCTGAACGCCGGTGAATGCCGGGAATCGCACGGGAACCGCCGGGCGGCATTGTACGTGCCCCTCTCGGATTCTGCCCGATTTACAATTGATAAAAGAAGCCTTTTCTTTTTTGCTAAACAAGCTAATGCGAAGTAAATACAGCACATCGCCGTTTTTGAGTGTCTGCGCGTGCGTGCTGCTGGCCGTCTCCGCGCAGGCCCAGGTGGCGCCGCCGAACAACAGCGCGGAGCAGGCGTTTCAGTCGCAGGACTGGTCGGAGGTGGTCGACGCCTATAAGCAGATCACGACCGAAGATCCCAAGGACGGAGGCGCATGGTATCGTCTCGGCCGCGGCCAGGAAGAGCTGGGGCGCTTCCCCGAAGCGCTGGCGGCCTTCCAAAAGGCGGCGGCGCTCGGGTTTCAGCCCGCGCTCACCAAGGTTCGGATCGCGGCCTGCTTCGCCGCATTGAGCCAGCCCGACCAGGCTCTGACCATCCTCGATCAACTCGCCTCCAGCGGTTTTCCGTTGAAGCAGGTGGTCGACGACGAATCCCGCTTCGCGGCGCTCCAGCTCGATGCGCGCTATAAAGCCATCCTCGAACGCATCGACATCAACGGCGCGCCTTGCAAGAATCCTAAGACGCCCGAGTTCCGCCAGCTCGATTTCTGGGTGGGCGATTGGGATGTCTTCGACCCCAACGGCAATCAGGTGGGCAGCGACAAGGTGGAGTTGATTCTGAAAAGCTGCGTCATTTCGGAAAGCTGGACGGACGCGCTCGGCGCCGAAGGGCGGAGTTTCAGCAAGTACAACGCGCCCATGAAACAGTGGGAGCAGTATTGGGTGGATCAAGGTCCCACGCGCATGTTTTTCACGGGCCACTTCGAAGGCGGTGAAATGCGGTTTCTGACCGAAGGTTTCACCAACGGCGGCGAAGCGGTGAAACGCCGGTTGACGTTCTTTGATCTGGGCAACCACTCCGTGCGGCAGCTGGCCGAAATATCGAAAGACGGCGGCCGGAATTACAAAGTCGAGTACGATCTGACCTATAAGCCGCATAAGAGTTAGTCCGCCGGACCGCGCGCGATCCGGCTAAACTGAGTTGTGCCCCAGGTGCGCCATTCCGTGTGTGCGCTGGATTGTCCCGACACTTGTTCGCTGCTGATCAATGTCGACGAATCCGGCCGCGGCGCCAGGTTGCGCGGAGACCCCGCTCACCCCATTACTCAAGGTTTTCTGTGCGGCAAGGTGGCGCGCTACCTGGAACACGAATACTCACCCGAACGGCTTCTCTATCCGCAGCGGCGCACCGGCGCCAAAGGTTCCGGCCAGTTCGCGCGCATCTCCTGGGATGAAGCGCTGGATGAGATCGCGCATCGCCTGAAAAGCATCGCCGCGGAGCACGGGCCGGAGTCGATTCTGCCCTACAGTTATGCCGGCTCCATGGGTCTTTTGCAGGCCAGCGGGATGGACCGGCGCTTCTTCCATCGCCTGGGAGCGTCGCGGCTGGATCGCACCATTTGCTCATCCGCCGGCGGAGCGGGACTCGTGGAGGCGCTGGGCGCGCGCTACGGGACCGAACCCGAGCAGTTTGTGCATTCCAAGCTGATCATCGCCTGGGGCGCGAATGTGCTCGCCACCAATGTTCACTTGTGGCCGTTCATCGTGGAAGCCCGGCGCCGCGGAGCGAAGTTCTACACCATCGATCCGGTTCGCCATAAGACCGGCCGCCTCGCCGACCGGCACTTTTCCATCCAGCCGGGCGCCGACGCCGCGCTCGCGTTAGCGATGATGCAGGTCATCATCGCCGAGAAGCTCTACGACGCCGCCTATATTCGCGATCACACCACTGGGTTCGACGAACTGGCGCGCAAAGCCGAACAGTTTCCGCCCGAGCGCGCCGCCGCGCTCACCGGCCTTTCCGCGGAAGAGATCGTCTCCCTGGCGCGCGATTACGCCGCCACGCGGCCCAGCGTCATCCGGCTGAACTACGGCGTGCAGCGATCCGAACGCGGCGGCATGGCGGTCCGGCTGATCGCGCTGCTTCCCGCCCTGACCGGGTCCTGGCGCGAGGTGGGCGGAGGCCTGCAGCTTTCCACCTCCGGAGCTTTCCAGTTCGATCGGCGCAGTTTGGAATTGCCGGGGCTGCAACATATCCCCCTCGGCCGCGAAGCGCGCGTCGTCAACATGTCGCTTCTCGGCCAGGCGCTCACGGAGTTGGCCGATCCGCCCGTAAAAGCGATGGTCAACTACTGTTCGAATCCGGCGGCGATCGCTCCCGATCAAAATGCGGTTTTGCGCGGGCTCGCCCGCGAGGATCTGTTCACGGTGGTCCTGGAGCAACTCCAGACCGGCACGGCGGATTACGCCGACATTCTGCTGCCGTGCACGACGTTTCTGGAGCACACGGATCTCTACCTCGCCTACGGCCACTACTATCTGCAGCTGGCGCGCCCCGCGCTGCCGGCGCCCGGCGAATGCCGCTCCAATGTGCAGATCTTCCGCGCCCTGGCCCGCCGCATGGGATTTCAAGACCCGTGTTTCGACGAGAGCGAAGACGACATGATTCGCGGATTGCTGGGCTCCGGACACCGGTTTCTGGACGGCATCACCCTGGAGCGGCTCGAGCGCGAACGCTTCGTACGCCTGAATGTCACTTCGGCCGGCGAGCCATTCCTGCCGTTTGCCGAGGGCCATTTCGGAACGGCTTCGGGGAAATGCGAATTCCGCGCCGAGACCATCGCTTATGAGCCGCCCATTGAATCCCGCCGGGGCGATCCGCGGCTCCGGGCGCGGTTCCCGCTCGAACTGGTGTCGCCCAAAAATCACGACAGCATGAACTCGACATTCGGGAACCGTGAGGATGTGGATCGCGACACCAGCGTAGCCACCCTGCATCCCGACGACGCTGGACGCCGCCAGATCACCGACGGCGATTCGGTGCGGATCTTCAATGGCCGCGGCGCCTGCATCCTTCGCGCCGTGGTCGCGGCGACAGTCACGCGCGGCGTGGTCAGCGTGCCTTCCACCCGCTGGTCGCGGCGCGCCCCCGACGGCCGCAACATCAACGCCCTCACCAGCCAGCGATTGACCGACATCGGCGGCGGCGCCACGTTTTATAGTTGTCTGGTTGAGGTTGAAAAGGTTGCCGACTAAGAAAACACGTATCCTGACCGGCGCGCTGGCCGCGCTGGCGATGATCTCCCTCCCCGCCTGCAAATCGCACGCGAATCGCGTGGAGACCGAGGAAGAAGCCCCGCGCATGAAGAGCGTCGTGCGCATGAACGACGCCAAGGCCCAGAGCCAGCTGCTGAATGGATTCTTCGGGATTGAAGCCAACGCGTGGCGCTGGACTTCGCCCAAGTTTTCCGTCGTGCTCCGCGTGCCTCCCGGCGCCGCCACCAAAGGCGCCCGACTGGTGTTCAAGCTGAATGTTCCCGAACCCGTCATCCAGACGCTAAGCAATACGACCCTCTCGGCCAAAGTTGGCGACGCTCCGCTGCAGCCGGAGACCTATAACAAAACAGGCGATTACACCTATGCGCGCGACGTCCCTTCTTCGGCGCTCCAAGGCGATTCCGTGGTGGTCGATTTCTCCCTCAATAAATCCGTCCCTCCCGGCCCGGTGGATAAGCGTGAGTTCGGAATCGTGGCGCAACAGGTGGGTCTCGAGTCGAAATGACGCGCGCGCTCGGGCGCGTCGCATTCTGGCTTCTTCCACCGCTCTTCCTGCTCCTGGTTTACTGGCCCGGCGTCGGCGCCTGGTTTCAGGCTGACGACTTCGCGTGGCTCTCGCTTTGGAGGCAGGTTCACGACTGGCCCTCGTTTCTGCACGTCATGTTCGCGCCCATGGCGCAGGGCACCATCCGCCCCTGGAGCGAGCGCGGCTTCTTCCTCCTGTTTCACTGGATGTTCGGTGTGGACGCCCTGCCCTGGCGCATTTTCGTCTTTCTGAACGCCTGCGGCTGCCTCGTCCTTCTCGCCCTCATCGCACGCCGCATCACGGCGGATCAGTCGCGCTTCGCCCGCTATGCCGCCTGCATCGCTCCTCTCGTATGGATCGCGTCGTGGGGATTGCCGGTGCCCATGACCTGGTCTTCCGATTACAACCAGATCCAGTGCACTCTGTTTTTGCTGGGCGCGTTCTACTTGCGCCTTCGGGGAGTCTACTGGGCGGAGATGGCGGCGTTCGTTCTCGGATTCGGCGCGCTCGAGATCAATATCGTCTACCCGGCCATCGCGCTCGTCTGGAGTTTCATCGCGCGCCGCGGAAAGCGCGATCTGGTCACGATCGCTCCCTTGTTTCTCATCTCCTGCGCATACTATTTCCTTCACGCGCATCTGTCGCCTCCGGCGGCCGGCGGTCCGTATGCGATGCACTTTGATCGCGCCATGTTTGGCACCCTATATACCTATTGGGATTGGGCGATGCTCTCTCCACAGTGGGCCGGGGCGCGCCGCCCGGAGCGCGTGGTTCCCATCGCGGCGGCGGTCTTCACGGCGTTTCTCGCGTTCGCGGCCGTGCGGGAGCGCCGCGCCGCGCTATTTGGCCTCGCGTGGTTCTTGCTCACGCTGGCGCCGCTGCTTCCCCTGCGCGATCACATCAGCGATTACTACCTCACCATCCCCGCCGCGGGACTCGCGCTAGCCTTCATGGCGGGGGTATCCGCGCTCTCGAGCGTGCCCGCGCGCGCCGCCGCTTGCGCCCTTGCGGCCCTTTACGTCGGGATGAACGCGCCGCTCGATCGCTCCGCGTCCGGCTGGTACGCCGCGCGCTCGCAGCGCATCCGAACTCTGGTCCTCGGCGCCGTAACCGCCCGCGAACGCAATCCCGGACAGGCCATTCTGCTCGACGGCGTCGATGAACAGCTCTACGACGCCGCCATCGCCGATTCGCCCTTTGTCGCGCTCAACGTCCCCGAAGTCTATCTATCGCCTGAAACGGAAGGACGCTTTTCCGTCCCCGCGAATCTCATTCCTGTCGCCGACGCCGCCCTGCCGCCCGGACCCACGCTGCACGCCCTAGCCGCCGATCAGATCGTTGTCTACCGCCTCGACGGCGACCGCCTGCGCAACGTCACGTCCGCCTATGAACTCTCTGCCCGCGCCACGCTTAAAAATATTTCTCCCGAAAGAGTTGACGCGGGCAACCCCTTGATGGCATACTTGCTCGGTCCCGAGTGGTACGCTCTCGAGGGCAATCACCGCTGGATGCCTCGGCAGGCTACGGTGCGGTTGGGTGGTCCCCGGTTAGCAGGGTCCGGCGTTTCCCGCGCTCGCCTGGTGCTTACCGGCTACTGTCCGGAAGCGTTCCTCCGTGAAGGACCTTTGAAACTTGCCGTGGAGATTGACGGCGAATCGCTCGCTCCCGCGGAGATCAGCAAACCGGAGGAGCCTTTCGTTCGTATGTTTGGTATCCCGGCGTCTGTGCAGGGTAGAGATTCCGTCCTGGTTCGCCTCACGTTGAATCGGGCGCTACGCTCGGGTTCGGACTCGCGGGAACTCGGCTTGGCGTTTGGCGTCATCGAATTTCGGCCCTGAGCGGGTGTTTCAATCTTTTCCGGAAATCGGCGGACTCGTCCTATCGGTTTCTTGATTTCCATCCGATAGAAGCGAAACGAGCGGTTGATGCGTCGGAAAAGTTTTTCGATATTTTTTCTTGACTTCGAGCACTAGAGCAGTTTGGCAACTGTCGTGCTCTGAGCGATTGCCAGTTGGGCCAGGTGTGGGCCTAGTTCATAAATATTAGTCGCGCAGCCTCAAATCTGTGCAGTGCGCGCGACGAAGGTTTTGAAACTTTTTTGATTTCACATCGTCTTATTGATTTCGTAAGCGATTTTAGGAAAAGAGTTTTTTAGGGAGACTTGAGATGACCAAGGTCGAGTTGGATCGGTTTAAAACTATTTTGGAAGCGCGGCGGACCGAGCTCGGCGGCGCTTTGCGGAATCGCGAAGACATCGCGATTGAGAAGACCCCGGACGCGTTGGATGAAGTTCAGTTGGCCGGAGAACGGGAGCTCGCGATTCGGAATTTGGATCGCGAATCCAATCTGCTCCGTCAGGTGCGCGGCGCTCTTGCCCGTCTCCGCGAGGGAAGTTATGGCATTTGCATGCATTGCGAGGAAGAGATCAGCATCAAGCGCTTGAATGCAGTTCCTCAGACCGCGTTCTGCATCCGTTGCCAGGAAGCGGCTGATCGCCACGAGTTCGAAGAGCAGGAAACGCTTGACGGCCTTCTCGCCAACGCGGCGTAAGAATCCTTCGCTTTATTTTCGAAGAGAAGCGCGAATTCATATTCGCGCTTCTTTTCATTTCCCCCGATTTCTTATTCCTGCCAGCACTAAATTCCGCTTCGTATCCTGATCCACGAGTACATCCTTCCTGCCGCTTCCCGTTCTTTCCGAAACGAGAACAGCAGGTCATTCCGGCAGACTGTGCACACTCCGGATCGCGCGACGTGCTCGGGCCAAACTCCCGCCGCAACCAATTCCGCGGCGTTCACGGCTTCCAGATCCAGATGTTCTTGCGCGGACGTGCGGGCCAGCTCCGGGCTCCAGCGCACAAATTCCCTCGCCACTTCCGGTCCCACTTCGAAACAGCATTTGCCGATAGCGGGACCGATAGCCGCGAAAATGTCCTTCGGCTCGCTGCCGTAGTTCCCCGCCATGTGTTCGACGGCGAGCCGGACGATTTGCTTCACTGTGCCGCGCCAGCCCGCGTGAACGGCAGCGACTACACGACGATTCGCATCGGCGAGCAGAATCGGCACGCAGTCGGCAGTTTTTACCGCCACGGCTAAGCCTGGAGTATTGCTCACCAGAGCGTCCGCTTCGCCTTGCTCCCCGCCGCATTCCCGGCCGCGCCCGCCCGCCTCGAGAACTTCCGCCGAGTGAACCTGCTTCAAAGTGGCCGCTGGCGCCGTCACCGGGGCGGAATGCCGCGTTCCAAACGAGTGCTCCAGCCACGGCATCCGCTCGAGCAGGACGCTACGTATGCCGCCGTCCGGATCGAGCCGAAATCCATCCGCCATCCCGTCATTCGCCATCACGCCGGATTTTGGATCTGCGCGATCCGAATCTGATTCTTGAACTCGTCCAGCATGGATTCGTCAAGCCGCACCGCGGTCGGCTTCACCAGCGTGCTCATCCGGTCAATCTTGTCCTGCAACTTCAGCAGCGCGTAAAAAAGATTCTCCGGACGCGGCGGACACCCGGTGACGTACACATCCACGGGAACGATTTTGTCCACGCCCTGCAGCACGGCATAGGTGTTGAACGGACCGCCCACGCTCGAGCATGCGCCCATCGAGATCACCCACTTCGGTTCCGCCATCTGGTCGAAGACCCGCTTCAGGACCGGCGCCATCTTTAAAGTTACGGTCCCGGCCACGATCATCAGATCCGCCTGGCGGGGGCTGGGCCGGAACACCTCGGCGCCAAAGCGGGCTATATCAAAGCGCGAGGTGGTGGAGGCGATCATCTCGATCGCGCAGCAAGCTAAGCCGAACTGCAGCGGCCACAACGCCGACTTGCGCGCCCAATTAAAGACGTGATCGACGGACGTGGTGATGAAATTACTATCGAACTGGTGTTGCAGAGACACTGGCTTCAGTTTACCGCCCGGTCACTTTAGGCTGGGCGTTACAGTAATGAGATGCGAATTCCGCTCTCGCGCATCGCCCACACCCGTTCGGGCGACAAGGGCGATACGGTCAACATCGGCGTCATCGCTTATCACGCCGCGGATTACCCCACGCTCGTCCGCGAACTCACGGCGGATCGCGTCAAAGCCTATTTCGGCAGCCGCGTGAAAGGCGCGGTGGAGCGCTTCGAATTGCCCAATCTGGGCGCTCTCAATTTCCTGCTGCATGAGTCGTTGGGCGGCGGCGGAACCGTTACGCTGCGGGTAGACGCGCAAGGGAAAACGTTCGGCGCCGCGCTGTTGGGAATGGAGATCGATGGCGATTGACCAGCAGCTGGACGGCCGGGTTCTCCGGATCACATTGAACCGCCCGGAGAAGCGCAACGCCCTCGACGTGGAGATGTGCCGTGAAGTCGTCGGGGCCGTTCGCGAAGCGGGCACGAACCCGCGGGTGGGAGCGATTCTGCTCGCGGGCGCCGGAAAAGCGTTCTGCGCGGGCATGGATCTTCGCGAAGCCCCGCACGTGGATCGCGCCGCGCTCGCCGAGGCGCACGACCGGCTTTTCACCATCGCCGATTGGGCCGCCAAGCCGCTGATCGCCGCCGTGCATGGACCCGCCATCGCGGGCGGAACCGGCCTGGCCGCGAACGCCCACGTTCTCATCGCCGCGGAAGACGCGACTTTCGGACTCACCGAGGTGCGCCTGGGGCTCTGGCCGGTGCTTATTTTCCCCGCTATTGTCGCCGCCGTCGGAGAGCGCCGCGCGGTGGAGCTGGCTCTCACCGGACGCCTTTTCGGCGCGGCCGAAGCGGAGCGCTATGGACTGGCGACGGAAGTCGTGCCGGCCCATGAACTCGCCGCCCGCTCCTTCGCGATCGCGACCGCAATCGCCAACGCGAGTTCCATCGCCATCGGGATTGGACTGCGCTACGTGCGCGAGATCCGCGGAACGTCCAGCCCCGACGCCCTGAAAATCGGACGCTTGCGGCGCGACGAGATCATGGAGCACCCTGATTTCGCCGAAGGCCTCGCGGCGTTTCAGGAAAAGCGCGCGCCTTCCTGGCCCTCCAACGTGATTTGATGCGAACGCGCACCCGCTTCCCCGCCCTAACGTTCATCGCTTCGCTCCTCGCGGGCGTTTGCCTCGCGCAGGCGCCTAATTTCCGGGCGCTCCAGTGGCGTTCGATCGGCTCCTTCCGGGGCGGACGCGCGATTACGGCGACGGGCGTCCCCGGCAACCCGAGCCTTTTCTACTTCGGCGCGGTCGGCGGAGGAATCTGGAAATCGACCGACGCGGGCACGGTCTGGAACCCCATCTTTGACGGCCAGAGCGTCGCCTCCATCGGCGCCCTCGAAGTAGCGCCTTCGAATCCGCAAGTGCTCTATGCCGGCACGGGAGAAGCCGATATCCGCTCCGACATCGCCATGGGCGACGGCGTGTATAAATCGACCGACGGCGGAGCGCATTGGCAAAATATAGGCCTGCGCGACACGCTTCAGATTGGGCGCATCGCCATCGATCCCGCCGATCCGAACCTGGTCTATGTTGCGGCGCTCGGCCATGCGTACGGTCCCAATCCCGAACGCGGCGTCTTCCGCACGAAGGATGGCGGCAAGACCTGGGAGAAGGTTCTCGAGAAAGGCCCGGACATCGGCGCCGTGGATCTGGCCCTCGCGCCGGACGCGCCCGGTCTGCTCTACGCGACCACTTGGCGCGCCCGTCGCACGCCCTGGAGTCAATACGCCCCGAACGGCGGCCCCGGAAGCGGGCTCTATAAGTCCGCCGACGGGGGAACGTCATGGACCGAAGTAAAGGGCCGCGGCCTGCCCGCCGGCGAATGGGGACGCGCGGGCGTCGCCATCGCCCGCGGCACTCACGGACAGCGCGTATATGTGCTGCTCGAAGCGCAGGCCAAAGAGTCCGGGCTGTACCGCTCCGACGACGGCGGCGAGACCTGGACGCGCTCGAGCAGCGATCCGCGCATCACCAGCCGCCAGTGGTATTTCGGCTTCATCGCGGTGGACCCGCGCAATCCGGATATCGTCTACATCCCCAATGTCGCTCTCATGCGTTCCGTCGATGGCGGCCGCACATTCATCGTTTTGCGCGGCGCTCCCGGCGGCGATGATTACCACTCCCTTTGGATCGATCCGGCCGACTCCGCCCGCATGATCCTCGGCTCCGACCAGGGCGTTTCCGTCAGCCTCAACACGGGCGCCACCTGGAGCACCTGGTATAACCAGCCCACCGGCCAGCTTTATCACGTCGCCACCGACAACCAGTTCCCCTACAACGTGTGCGGTTCGCAGCAGGATTCCGGCACCGTGTGCGTGCCCAGCCGCACGAACCATGGCTCGATCAGCGAGCGGGATTTCTCTACCGTGGGCGGCAACGAAGCGGGCTGGGCCGCGCCCGATCCGTTGGACCCCAATATTGTTTTCGCCTCCGACACCTACGGCGCGGTGTCGCGCTTCGACAAGCGCACCGGTCAATCTCAGGTGGTGACGCCGTGGCCCGTGCCGGCGTTCGGCGCCAATATATCCGGGCGCAAGTATCGCGACCCGTGGACGCCGCCGCTTCTTTTCTCGCCTGCCGATCCCAAAGCGCTCTATCTGGGAACGCAGTTCCTGCTCAAGACCACCGATGGCGGATTGCACTGGAATCAAGTCAGCCCGGACCTCACCGGGGATCAGCGCGGGTCCGCGTCCGCGCTCGCCTGCGCCGACCGCACTTCGCTCGAAACCGCCAAGCCGTGCGGATACGGAGTGATTTATTCCATCGCGCCTTCGCCGCTTCACGCGGACCAGATCTGGACGGGCAGCGATTCCGGACTCGTCTTCCTGACCCGAAACGGCGGCAAGAACTGGAACGAGGTCACCCCGCCAGGCATCTCGCCCTGGAGCAAGATCACGCACATCGAGGCTTCGCATACGAATCCGGCCGAAGCCTGGGCGGCGGTGGATCGTCATCGCCTGGACGACTACGCGCCGCATCTTTACCGCACCCGCGATTACGGCAAGTCCTGGACCGCCATCGTGCAAGGCTTGCCCGAGCGCGCGTTCCTCAATGCGATCCGCGAAGACCCCGTGCGGAAAGGTCTGCTGTTCGCCGCGGCCGAAACGGGCGTCTTCGCGTCGCTCGATGACGGCGATCACTGGTTTCCGCTGCAATTGAACCTGCCGCCCGCTTCGGTGCGCGACCTGGTGATTCACGGGAAAGATCTGGCGGCCGCCACGCACGGCCGGGCCTTCTGGATCCTGGACGACATCACCCCGCTGCGAACCTGGGCTGCGGAGGTCGCTGATTCCGATCCTTACTTCTTCCCGCCCGCAGCCGCGCTGCGCGTGTTCAGCGAGCCGTTCCAGGGCACTCCGCTGCCGCCTGAAATCCCCGCTGCCAAGAATCCGCCCGATGGCGCGATCCTCGATTATTGGCTTCGTTCGGTCCCGGCGGACGGCGTGAAGCTCGAAGTCTTCGATCGCCAGAACAGGCTGGTCCGCACGATTTCCAGCACGGACCCCGCGCCGCCCGTGCCTCACGATGAACCGATCGCGGATATCTGGTTCACCGTGCCGCCGGTTCTTACGGCCGCGCCTGGACACAATCGATTCGTTTGGGATCTGCGCTACCAGGGGCCGCAAGCCGCCGGCGGCGCGGAGGATCCGGAGATCGGCCCGGTTCGGGGACCGCTCGTGCTGCCGGGGGATTACACCCTCAAGCTGACCGCGAACCACCACACCGTTACGCGCGACCTTCATGTGGATCAGGACCCGCGCTCTCCCGTCCCGCTCGCGGTTCTGGAACAGCAACGCGATCTGGCTCTCCAGGTGGTTTCCGATCTTCGCCGCGCAGCCGAACTCGCGCCGCGCCTCCAAGGCGAAATTCCCCGGGCCCAACTCTCGAAAATTCAGACTGCGCTGAGTTCGGCCTTAGTGGCCATCACCAGCGCGGACCGACTTCCCCCCGTTCAGGCGATCGAGGTCTTTGAACAGACCCGCGCGGAGTTGCAGACGTTGACCCGTCAGGTCACCGGATTGCCCTGATCATCGGTCGTCCACACCTCGGTCGTGAACGCCAGAAACGCCGCCCGCCACACGTTCTCCGATGGATAGAAGCCGAAGATCGCTCCATCTTGAAAGATCCCGTTCTCATCCGAGAAACCGCCTCCCGGAGGATTTCCCTGATTCATATGCACGTTGTGAATGCCGCCGGGAAACGAAACGCCAAACACATAAAGCGTCGCGTCGGCATCCTGAATCGCCCGCTGCACCATGTCGTCGATGGCGTCGTGCAAGCTGCTGCCCTCCGGGGTTTCGGTCAGCGCGACCAGCGTCATCTCGTCCCGGGTCACCAGATTCTGGCGGATGAAGTCGACGGCTGGCGCGATGCCGCCCGGCAACGCCGTAAATCCCGGCGCGAGCGCCGTCAGCCCCGCGGGATCGGCGGGCGTAAACGCCTGATTCACATAGAAGAGCACCTGCGAGCCCGGGTCTTTGGACGCCACATTCACCGCCGCGTCGAAGCCCTCCGAGCCGCCCTCTATTTGGATGTGATAATGCGGCGGCGTTCCCGGACCGCGGACCGCGCCCGCCGTCGGCCGGCCTTTCACCGCGCCGTACCCTGCCATCGCGTTCTCCCGTCTCCGAACTTAACAGATTGCTGGAATCTCTCGCGCCCTCCATGAAAACTGTAAAAGTAGGCTACCATGCACCAATAGGAAGGCGTCGTTGCAAAGAGCGCACAAGATGTAGTGGATCTGCTACTTTACTTTGGGCGGCGCGGGGATTAGCATGGTTGCAATCCCCCGGATGCGCGAGAGGAACTGCTTTGCTGAAGCTGAAGAAAGTCGAACTACAAGGTTTTAAGTCGTTCTGCGACCGCACGGAACTGCGCTTTCGGGGTGATGGGATCGCGGCGGTGGTGGGCCCGAACGGCTGCGGGAAAAGCAATCTCAGCGATGCGATCAGCTGGGTCCTGGGCGAGCAGTCCGCCAAAACTCTGCGCGGCGCCCGCATGGAAGACGTGATCTTCGCCGGCACGCGCGATCGCAAGCCGGTCGGCATGGCGTCGGTGACGATGACGCTCCTCGATCCGGTCTCGCCGCAGCCGGTGGAAGCGCCCGATCAGCCGGTCGAAGTGACCGTTCTGCCGGTGGTGGAAAACGGCCATAACGGAAACGGCCACGCCCCCGAGACGGCGTCGAAGCGGCGGGAATTTCCCGTTCCCGTCCACGTCACTCCCGGTGAAATTACCATCACCCGCCGCCTCTTCCGTTCCGGGGATAGCGAATATCTCATCAACGGCCGTCCCGCGCGGCTGCGCGACATTCAGGATCTGTTCATGGGCAGCGGCCTCGGGCCGGAGAGCTACGCCATCATCGAGCAGGGCCGCATCGGTCAGATCCTCAGTTCGCGTCCATACGATCGCCGCGCGGTCATTGAAGAAGCCGCCGGGATCACCAAATTCAAATCGCGCAAGCGCCTGGCCGAGGCCAAGCTGGAGAGCGCCCGGCAAAATCTCGCGCGCGTGTTCGACATCCTGGAAGAAGTCACCCGGCAGGTGAACTCGCTCAAGCGGCAGGCCGCCCGGACCAAGCGGTATGGCGAACTCAAGACCGAAATGGACGACCGTCTCCGCTCCGTTCTCGGGGCGCGCTCCGAACAGCTCGAAGTGGAAGCCAGGCAGGCCGCGGCCGATTTGGAATCGGCCATCGCGGAACTGCGCGAAACCGCCGGGCGCGTCGCCGGGAGCGAGAAGACTCGCGACGCCCTGCAGAACGCCTGCTACGCGCTGGAAGTCCGGCTGCGCGAAGCGCGCAAGCAGCTGGCCGATTTGAATGTGGAGGCTGAGCGCACACGCGGGAAGCTTGAGGCGCAGGTTCGCGAGGGCGTGGCCATTGAAGGCCGCATGACCCGCAACGAAGGCGAGACGCAGGAACTCGAAGCGCGTCTTCAGCAGGTGGACGCTGAGCGCGGGGCTCTGCGGGAAGCCGCCGGCGGACTGGAAACGCAGATCACCGCCGCACGCGGCCTTATGGTGGAGCGCAATCAGGCCCGCGAGTCTCTGCAGAACCGGGTTCGCGAGCAGGAGAAGGCTATCGAAGGCGGCCGTATGATCGTTCTGCGACTGCTCGGCGAAGCTTCCACGCTCAAGAACCAGCTCGCCCAGATCGACGAATTCCTCGCCGGCATCGACCGCGAGACCACCCGCGCCCGGCGCGAAGAGGACACCGCCGCCGCCGAAGTGCAGCGCCTTATCGCGGCGCGCGAAAAGCTGTCGCTCGATCTGGGCGGCCAGCAGCTTGAACTCGAATCGCTCACCGGCGAACGCAGGCGCACCGAAGTCGATTTCGCGGAGCGCAAGCGCAAGGCGGCGGATCTGCGGCTGGTCATCGATCAGCTTCGCGGCGAAAGCTCGCGCCTGCGCGCCCGGAAAGAGTCTCTCGAAAACGTTCTCTCGCACCACTCCTACACCACCGAGACGGTGAAGCGGCTGCTCAGCGCCATCGAACGCAGCGGCAACGGACTGAAGCCGGAAGGCGTGCTGGCCGACTTTGTCGAGGTGGATCCGCAGCTCGAGCGCGCCGCCGAAGAGTTCCTTCACCACGAGCTCGAATACGTCGTGGTGAAAGACTGGCAACAGGCCGAAGCCGGCATGCTCATCCTTCGCACGGATCTGGAAGGCCGCGCGACCTTCGTGGTCGAGAACGGCGCTCCTTCCGGCGAACCCGCGCTGCCCGAACTGCCGCTGCCGCGCCTGACCCGCCATCTCCGCTTTTCCAACGGCCTCACCGGCCAGGCGGGCACGCTGCTGCCGCGTCTGGCGAACTGCTTTGTGGCGGATTCCGCCTTACAGGCGCGAGAGTTTGCCGCCGCGCACCCCGATCTTTACTTCCTGCTCGAAGACGGTCGCTGCTATCAGGGCTCCACGCTGACCGGCGGCCGCAAGAAATCCTCGGGTCCGCTGGCGTTGAAGCGCGAAGTGCGGGAGCTGGTCACCGCGCTCAACAGCAAGGAACGCGAACTCGCCATTCAGATTCAAACGCAGGACGAGCTCTCCGGCGAGATCACCCAGCTCGAAGCGGATCTCGACCGTCTCCGCCACGCACAGCAGGCGCGCGAAAAGGACGTGGTCGCGCTGCAGGCCGAGCAGCGTAAGTTAACCGAAGAGCACAACCGCGCGCAGTCGCGCATCTCCGTCGCGCGTCTCGAACTGGAACGGCTGGAGCGTGAAAAAGAACGTTCCGCCGCGCAGCGCGCCAGAAACGGCGAAGCCGTCGCCCAGAAAGAGCGGGAGCGCGGCGAGCGGGAACAGGCGCTTGAAGCGGCGCGCGCGGAACTCGAGTCGATCGAAGCCGAAGCCGCCCGCGTGCGCGAGGAGCACTCCGCTTTGCGTGCCGAACTGGCCGGACTTGACGAGCGTTTTCGGGCCCAGAGCGCCGCCCTGCAACGGCTGGACGCGCAATCGCGCGACATGACCAACCGCCGGCAGAACCTTGCGGCCGAGATCCAGCGGCTGGGCGAAAATCGCTCGCGTCTGCTCGCGGAAAATATCGAACTCGATAAACGCGCCACGCAGCTCGCCGAGGACGGCCTGCAACTGGAGGCGCACGTAGCCGATCTGGCCAACCAGGAGACGGGCCGGCGCGCGGAACTTGCCGCCGCCGACGAATCGCTCAAAGAGCTGCGCGCCCTGATCGAGGCCGGCCACGCGCGCAAGTCGGAAGTGGAAGTGGAACTGGTGCGGCGTCAATCCGAACTCAAGTTCCTGGATGAGACCAGCCGCAAAGAGCTCGGGATTTCGTTAAGCGATCTGCCCGCGCCCGAGTTCGCCATGGATGCGGCGGCGCTGGCCGAAGCCGAGCGGCTCTACCAGGAGGTGCGCGCGCGCATCGAAGCTCTGGGTCCCATCAATCCATCGGCGCTCGAGGAATACGAAGTCGCTTCCCAGCGGCAGGAGTTCCTGACCGTTCAGCGCAAAGATCTGATCGATTCGATTCGCGATACCGAGAAAGCTATCAGCGAGATCGATCAGGTTTCGAAAGCGAAGTTCCTCGAAGCCTTCGAAGTGATCAACCGCAACTTCCGCGAATGCTTCACCACCCTGTTCGGCGGCGGCACGGGCGAGATGCGTCTCACCGACGCCGAGAACGCGAACGAGAGCGGGATCGACATCGTCGCGTCGCCTCCCGGCAAGAAGTTGCAGAATGTGCTGCTGCTTTCGGGCGGTGAGAAGGCGCTGGCCGCGCTCTCGCTTCTGATGGCGATCTTCCGCTTTCAGCCCAGTCCTTTCTGCGTGCTGGACGAGGTCGACGCGCCGCTCGACGAAGCCAATATCGGCCGCCTCACGCGGCTGCTGCGCGAGATGAGCATCGACACGCAATTCATCGTGATCACGCACTCCAAGAAGACCATGGAGTCGGCGCAGTCCATGTATGGCGTAACCATGCAGGAGGCTGGCGTCTCAAAGCTCGTTTCGGTGAAGTTCCACGGAGAACGGGAGAACGCCTCGCGCGAGTCCGCGGTCGCCTAACGGAAAGAGGGAGTAAGCCCAAGGCGGCGCGGCCCCCATCGCTCACGTAGTATGGAATTAATGAACCGGCGCCGGCTCCTCCAACTTGCTGCCGCGGTCCCGCTCGCCAGCCGCATCACTCACGCCGGTCCTCCGCTGGCGCGTCCTTCGCCGGAGCAAGTGGCCTGGCAGAACATGGAGCTCTCCATGTTCGTGCACTTCGGGCCGGCGACGTGGCAGAATCGCGAGTACGACGATCTTTCCACGCCGCTCGACCAGATCAATCCCTCGAAACTCGATACCGAACAGTGGGCCGGCGTCGCCCAATCGCTGGGAGCGAAGCAGATCATCTTTGTCGCCAAGCACACCGGAGGCTTCTGCTGGTGGCAGACGGAGACGTCCAAATATTCGGTGCGCAACACTCCCTGGCGGGATGGCAAGGGCGATGTCATGCGCGACCTCGCTGCTTCCTGCGCCAAGCGCGGCCTGCGGCTGGGCGTCTATCTCAGTCCCCAGGACCGCTCGCTCGCGGTGGGTCTCGGCGGTAAGTCGGACGATCCCGCCAAGCAGCCCGCTTACAACGCCATCTATCGCCAGCAGCTCACCGAGTTGCTCAGCCGCTATGGCGAGATCTCCGAAATCTGGTTCGACGGCAGCTCCGTGGTCGAGGTGGGCGATCTGATCCAGCGCTACGCCCCGCGCGCGATAATCTTCCAGAGCCCTTACGCGACCATACGCTGGGTCGGAAACGAAGACGGCGTCGCGCCCGACCCGAACTGGAATACGGTGACCCGCGCCGCGGCGCGCAGCGGAGTCGCCACCGCGAAAGACGGCACGCCCACCGGAGACGCCTGGCTGCCCTGCGAAGCGGACGCGCGCATTCACGACACATGGTTCTGGAACACGGAATCCGATCAGCACCTGAAGACGCTGGACCGCCTCATGTCCATGTACTATCGCTCCGTGGGCCACGGCGCCTTGCTGCTGCTGAACAACACGCCCGACACCACTGGATTGATCCCCGCGCCGCATGCCGCGCGCACGGCTGAGTTCGGCGCCGAGATCCAGCGCCGCTTCGCCAATCCGATCGCCCAAACCCACGGCTCTTCGGACACGCTCGAACTCAAGCTCCCGCGTCCAACCCGGATTGACCACGCGGTTCTGATGGAGGACATCGCCAAAGGACAGCGCGTGCGGGAGTATTCCGTATTCGGGCGCACCGGCAACGCCTGGCATGAACTGTCGCGGGGCACGAGCATCGGCCACAAGAAGATCGATCCCTTCCGCGCGGTCGAAGTCTCGGGAATCATCCTGCGCCTTCCCCACAGCGAGGACACGGCGAACATCAGCAGGTTCGCCGTCTACTCCGCCGGGAGCAACGCTTCGGGCCCCGCGCCGGAAAACCTCAGCTCCCATGTGATCTATGACTGGAAGCCCGCTTCCTTCGACTCCGGCCACACCACTTGGGACATCAGTCTCCAGACGTTCATCCATGATGCCGGGCAGTATGAGGTGGAGTTTGTCACCACCGGCGGCGGCGTCCTCATCAAAGCCGTGACGCTGATCGCCGAAGGCGCGGCCCACGATGAATATGTGACGCGCGTGCGAGACCGCGTTTACCGCATTACGATTCCAGGACTCAGCGCCACGCTCGATCTGCGCGCAGTGGTCGCGCCCGAGCCGGGCGACCCGGCTTTCGGACAAATCGTGCTCACCCGGACGCTCTAAATTGCGTCGCTACCCCAAACCCCTGATGGATCTGGCGCGCGCCGGCCTTCGCCATCTCGCTTTCTCATCAACTCGCGACGCGCAGATTCCCGCGTCTCCCGCCTTCGACGCCGCCAAGCTCGCCGCTGCCGAGGCGGCGCTCCGCGGCCTGCCCGTGCCGGATGAAGGCGGCCGCGCCTACCTGGAGAAACACATTCCCCGCTTGGCGCGCACGCTCGCTCTAGTACCCCCGCCGCAACAGGCGAGCCGCGCTCTCGAACTGGGTTGCTATTTCCAGATCACGCCGTTCCTCCATCGCCTCTGCGGATATGCCGAAGTGCGCGGCGCGTATTTCGGAACTCCCGGCCACGTGGATCGGAAATCCGTTCAGTTCAAGGATGGCGTTTTCACTTGCCTCGTCGATCATTTCAATGCCGAGCGCGATCCGTTCCCGTACCCGGATGAGTCCTTCGACCTGGTCGTCGCCGGCGAAATCATCGAACACCTTCTCGCCGACCCTATGCACATGCTGCTCGAATCGCGCCGCATTCTCCAGGATGGCGGCCGCATCCTGATCACCACGCCCAATGTCGGCAGCATCACCAGCGTCGCCAAGACTCTCGGCGGTCAGGACAATCCGCAAATTTACTTTCTCTATCAGCGCCCGCATCCCGGCAGCGAGCCCGAGATCGGCCACATGCGGGAATACACCACGCATGAACTCGGGGAGACGCTGCAAGCCGCCGGCTTTGAAATCGAACGCCTCTTCACCACGCATATCGAGGAATATTCGTCTCACTTGCCCTTGCTGCGCCTGCTCGAAGAGCATGGCTTCAGCACGGCGAATCGCGGCGAACAAACCTGGTGCGTCGCCGTCAAACGAGCCGGACTTCCCATCACGCGCTATCCCTGGTTCCTCTATGAACCCTGACGCTTCTCTATACTGATCTTGTTAACCGCCGCATGAAATCCCTCCTGATCCTGTGCCTTGCGGGCGCGATTCTTCTTCCCCTGGCCGCGGGGAAAAAGAAGAATAAAGAGGAAATGACCCAGACGCTCGAAGTCGCCCCCGAACCGCCGCCCGCGGTGGTGGCGGAGACGCGCCGCCTGGTGTTTCATACGTCGCCGCTCTCCGCCAAGGGGCTCCTTTCGCAGCAAACGCGCGACGCCGTGCACGAGATTCTCAAACAAAGCGCCGGCATGACCGTGGTCAAACTGCGCGCTTTTGTGGCCGGAACCGGCGATCTGCGGCGTGTTCCGCAAATCGTGAGCGAAACGTTTGTGGAAAAGAAGCACCTTCAGCTTCCCGCCGTCACCGTGGTGCAGGCCGGCGCCCTTCCGCTCGAAGGCGCTCAGGTGGTGCTGGAATCGATCTCGGAAACCCGCCGCGAGGTGAACCCGCTGGGGCTGCTCTATGTCGCCGCCCGGGAGCGCGCCATCGACAAGCCGTTGCAGCCTCTCACGCCGCTGGCTGAACAAGCGCTCACCGATCTCGACACCCGCATCGCCGGCCATGGCGAAGCCTTGCGCGTGACCTGTTTCGCCACCTCGCTCGACGAAGCGCCGCGCATCACCGCCTTCATGGCCGCCAAATTCCCCGCCGCCGCGCTCGATCTGGTGCAGACCGAGCGCGCCGCTTCCCGCAGTTCCGTCGCCTGCGAAGCGGTCGCCCGCGCCAACTCCGCCACGATTCCGGAACAGCCCGGCACCATGGCCCTCCATTCCGATCGCGTGGTGCTGACGGGAACACAAGTCGCCTACGGCTTCAGCGAAGACGATGCGCGGCTCGCCTTCCGCCGCATGGACAAGCTCCTCAGCCCCTTCGGCGCTTCGACCAAAACCGCCGTCCTGCTCGACTTATATTCGCTTTCCCCGTCCATCGCCGCCCAGGCCGCGCGCCTGCGGCCTGAATTCATCGATCCGCAACATCCGCCCGCCACCACCATGGTGCGCTTCGAAAGCCTTCCGGGGATGGACGCCAGCTTCGCCATTGAAGTCGTGGCGCCGGCGGCCCGCCCGTAAATCCCCGAATTTCTATCCAGGACCAGCACATTGCGCCGCGATGTCATTGCCGCTTCTGTCCTCCTGGTTTCAGCCGTCTCGACCGCCTGCAGTACCAAGTCCGCAACGCTGAGCGGGATCGCCCCCATTCTTTTGTTCACGGGCGCGGGAACTTCTCCGAACGATGTGGAAGCTCTCGAAGCAATCCTGAACAGCCGCCATCTCAACTACTCGACGGCGGACTCTCGCGAGTTGAACGCCATGGCGGAACCGCGGATTGCCAGGCGCCGCCTGCTTATCGTCGCGGGCGGAAGTTTCGTTGACATGGGCGACAGTCTGACGGCGAGCACGACCGCAAACGTTCGCAACGCCGTGAAGGCTGGCTTGAATTACCTGGGAATCTGTGCGGGCGGTTTCCTAGCAGGCAGTTTCCCCGCTCGCTACAAAAGCTTCGATCTGACCTCGGGCGTAAAATTCGGCTTCTACTCCGCCGAGAGCATCGGCATCCGCAAAGCCGCGGTGAGGATTACTCTGGCCGGCGGGCCGGCGCTCGATCAGTATTGGGAGGACGGTCCTCAATTCGCTGGATGGGGCGGCGTCGTCGGCAAATATCCGGACGGAACGCCCGCGATCGTCGAAGGGTCGGTTGGACAAGGTTGGGTCATTCTCAGCGGGGTTCACCCCGAAGCCCCGGCAAGCTGGCGCCGCGGAATGGCCTTCCATACACCGGCAAGCGCCGATGCCGCGTATGCGGGAACGCTCATCGCCGCGGCGCTTAACCGCACAACCCTACCGCATTACTGAGACCGATCCGAGCAACACCAGGATTTCTTGCTGCCGCGCCTTCGCCTCTGGCGAGCCCGATCCTCCGCGGCCCGTAGTGCGCAAGGCCAGTTGCATGGCTGTCGAACCGTTCTTGTTGCGGATCGCCGGATCGGCCCCATGGCCGAGAAGAGTCCGCACCGCGCCCGCGCCACGCGTTCGAACGGCGCGGTGCAGCGGAGTGGCCCCGTCCATATTCCGGGCGTTCGGATCAGCTCCGGCTTCAATGAGGCGCACGATCGTCGCCGCTTGCGCCGCCGGGTTCCACCTGGGCGAACCGGGATTCCCGAATGCCGCCGCATGCAGCGGTGCTGAACCACGCCGGTTCTTCGCGCCGACGCGGGCGCCCGCCTGGCATCCATGTCACTCTCTCAGGATCGGTCTCGGTCGTCAGCGCTTCATCACTTCTTGGCGTCCGCCTTCAGCAGCATGATCGCGGCCCCGTCCCAACTTCCCCGCCCGGAACTCTGAGGCGGAGTATTCAGAAGCGGCACGATCCCGACGTCGCTGTGCCTCACATGAAAGTGAACTTCTAAGTACTGCCGAACCAGATCCGCCCGCCGCCGCGAGATAACAAATTGCTGATCGGGCGAGCCGTTCCGGGAATAACCCTCCACGATAATCATGTACCCGGGCAGAGCCTCCACCATGGGCGAAAGCTCGCTATCGATTTGAAGACGCCCGGCTTCCGACAACTGCTCCTGGCCGCCATTCTCGATCACAACCAGGTTGGCTGCCTGCAGCCACTTCCGCGTGCCCGCATGTTTCTGCCGCGCGCACGCCTTCAGGTATTCTTCCGGCGTCACATCGTCGATGTTATAGAACCCGCGCTTTTTGAAGAATCCCCGGAAAAAGAAATTATGCTTGAGCGCTTCCGCATCCTCGGCAATGTTGGTTGTGCCGCGATTCAGGTTGGAGAGCGTCTGGCGAATGTTCGAGGCGCCGTCTTCGCCCATGACATCCTGGGCCAGAGCGTCTTTCACGGATACATCTAGCTCGCGTGAAAGCGACTGGACGTTATTCAGCGTCACCTGAGCATTGGCGATCAGCTTTCTCGATTGAAAGTCAGCTACGGTCTCATTGACTCGCGCGGATGCCTGATCCAGATTCGCCGACGCTTGCTCCGCGTTCGTAAGCGTGGAATGGAGTTGCTGCTTGGCGGCTTCATCCCTCAGCAGCAATCCCGCGGCGCCCTTGCCGTCGCTCAAATCGGAGACCAGAGTGTTGACCGTGCCGGTAATCTGGCTGCCGTTGCTGACGATCTTGTTCAGGCCGGGCCGAACCCCGACAATCAGGCCGTCCGTGTGATTCACCGTTCTGGTCACGGTATCCAAGGCCACGTTCGCTCGTCCCCGGATATCGGTTATGGTGCTGTTGACGCCAGCAACGGTGCCGTGCAGGTCATTGAGAAGCGCTGATCCTTTTTCCATGAGGGCGGCGATGTCGAGCGGCTCTTTGCTCGGCAGCGTAGATCCGGATTTGGCCTCAGCGGCCTGTTCGGTGCCTTTCTTAACGGAGATGAACTTATCGCCCACCACTCCATCGGTTTCAATGGACACGACCGAATCCTCACGGACCATCGCGTTCAGCTTTTTCTCAATCCGTAACTCCAGCCGGAATTTGGCCGACGGGGAATTCGGAATTCCAATCTTCTTGATCTCTCCCGCATCCATGCCTGACACACGCACCTTGGCGCCGGTCGCCAATCCGCTCAGATTGGTGAATTCGGAATAGACGTCCAGATGCCGGCTGAAAGCTTCTTCACGGTTTCCAATCAGAAAGAGAATTCCGGTAAAGAGACCAAGGCCCAGGACAATAAACAAGCCAATGCCCCAGGGTTTAACGTTCATCGCAAGCTCCCTGCGAAACGAGCGCCCTTACCAGCTCATTTTCGTCGTGTTCCAAATCGCGACTTTGGCCGGCGGCCAGGATCCGGCCTCTATCCAGCACTGCGATCCGGTCCCCGACGCGGCGCGCACCGTGGATATCGTGCGTGACAATCACCATCGTGGTCTTACCCTTCTCTTTCAGTCTTAGCAGCAGTTCGTCGATCTCCGAAGCGCTGACGCGATCCAGCCCGCTGGTCGGCTCGTCCGCCAGCAGAATGCAAGGTTCCAGCACCAGGGCGCGGGCCAAGCCGGCACGTTTGCGCATACCGCCGGATAGCTCCGCGGGCATCTTATAACGGTCGTTGCCTAATCCCACTTCGTCGAGCCGTTGCTGTACCGTTGCATCGATCTCTTGTTTCGACATCTTTGTGAAACGCTGAAGAGGCAGCGCCAGATTATCGTGCAGCGAGACAGGGCTGAAAAGAGCGCCGCTTTGAAAAAGGAAGCCCATGCGCCGGCGGGCCTGGGAGAGGCCATCGTCATCAAGGTCTTGAAGGTTCCGGTCCTGAACGGATACCTGTCCCTGATCCGGCTTGATCAGCCCGATCATGAGCTTCAGCGTGACGCTCTTCCCCGTTCCGCTGCGGCCCATCAGGCACAGGGTTTCCCCTTGCGCGACATCCAAAGAGACATCGCTCAGCACGGCGCGATCGTCAAAATATTTCGACACTCCGTGCAAAGAGATGTCGGGAGCGGGCTTGCCGCTCATATCGCGCTGCCGGGAAACAGAAAGAAGATGGACTTGACGAGTATCACGTCAGCCAGAATGATGAGCACGGATGACGTCACCACGCTATTGGTGGAAGCGCGTCCCACTCCGGCCGAGCCTTCAATGGCAGTGTAGCCGTACCACGAGGAAATCAGGCCGATGATGAATCCGAACACCGCCGTCTTCAATGTCGGAGGGATGAAGGTGGCCCAGCCCATCTGGCTGAAAGCACGGTTCAGGTAAAGATGAAATGTTATGTGCGAGTAGGCCCGTTCGGCGACGTAGCCGCCGGCAAGTCCAGCGACGTCCATAAACACCGTCAGGATAGGCAGCGCCAGGAGGCAGGCGAGAATGCGCGGGACCACCAAAAGTTTGAAAGAATCGATCGAGAACGTTTCGATCGCGTCGATCTCTTCGTTGACGCGCATATTGGCTAGCTCGGCGCCAATACCGGCGCCCACGCGGCCCGCAACCAGCAAACCCGCGACCAGCGGGCCGATCTCGTTGAAAAACGCGAGAGACTGCACGGTGGGAATCAAAGACTCCGCGCCAAAGCGGATCATGGTGCTGCGGGTATGAAGGGTGAGGACCAGTCCTACCGCAAAGCCGGATGAGACAACGAGGGGGAGCGATCGCCAGCCTACTTCGCTGATCTGGTTCCAGACCATCTTGAATTCGAATGGGGGGACAAACGCTCGCCGTGCCGCTCGCCACCCAAAGAGCCCAAGGTTTCCGACAAACTCCAAGAACGTGACCACGCTGGGCATGCGTTTCTAGGTTTTCACCGGGTAGCGCGCCGCTGCTTAGGAAGCCGAGTCGTGTTATCTCGCCAAAGGCTCTGGCCGGGGTGCTGAAATTCCTGGGCTGGGCTCACAGACTAACTTTAGGAGGAACTTCGTCAAAATGGTGTCAAAAACAGACGTCTATGTCCGAACCTCACTCCCGGAGCGCTGCCGAGAGTATGAATCGGCCCCGGCTTGCTCACGCTCAGTTACTCGAGATCGAGAAGGACGGCCTCAGGCCTCGCCAACCTGGACTTTCGCCTAGCCCAAGTTCGTCACCAGAACGCCCAAACCTTGTGCGGCAGAATGCGATCCATCAGCGGTAGAAACACATACAAATATTTCTGGAGATGGATCTTCTGCATCAATATACCGGTGGGACTTCTTGCCGCTTTCCTGGTGACGACCGCAACCCCGGCGAAGCCGCACCCCGCTATGCCAATAGGTTCGGGATTCGTTGGGTTGACATGCGAGGACTAGTGGCCCGCGGGGCGTAAAGGATCGGGGCCGGGTAAGATGTCCATGCCGTACCTGCTCAGAAGTTCAGGGTTCGTCGCGAGGAACTCCATCGTCGGAGAAACACCCTTGGGGGGAAGAACACGTGCGGTTGCCGGCATCGCCCACTCCACGACATACGCCTCGAGGCTGGCGGGCGTGTAGCCATTGAGGAAGCGCACCGTTTCACTCTCCACGCGAAAAGCGTGCCGGGTATTTCGCGGGACCATGACGTAATCGCCGGTTCGCGCGGTCTTGATTTCGTCGCCGACCAAGAAGGTGATCTCACCGTCCATAATGTAATAAGTCTCGTCGGACCAGGTGTGTTTGTGGGGACCTGGGCCCGAGCCCTTAGACGCTACCTCCTCCATCAGGGAATAGCGACCGCCTGTGTCGCTCGAATCCGCGAGGACGATCCACAATGTATCGAGCCACCAATAAGCCGGCGCGGAGTCTTTGTTATGAAAGAAGAGTTCCGAGCCGGGCATCGGTAGCTGGGTACTTGGAGTATTCGGGGTCATGGTAGTTTCTCTTTCGTTTCTTGAGGTGGTCAATCGTCTCCTGAAATTCTTCGCGTAAGCGGCAACAGGCGCGTTCCGTCACCGCCTGCCAGAATCACCCCCAGCGGCCACCGTGACTGAATTCTCCCGTTAAGTCGTCCGCACGGGCTTAGTCGCCTGCCGCACCCTTATGACGTTAGCTCACGGCTCGTCAAAACGACGTCAAAAAATCGGCGCGACAATTTGGGGTGATCCTAGCTCGGGCGGCAGCAATCTTTGACCGCGCTACATCTTACCCGTCAAGACCTGCTGAAAGAACGCCACCGCGCGCGGATCGCCCGACTGCCCCAACCAGAACATCGCCTGTTTGCGCACCTCCGCGTTTCGATTCGTTTTCGCCACCTCAATCATCAGCGGCACGCCCTGGTCTTTCGGGAGCTGCTGCAGCGCGAACACCGCCTTTTTCTTGACCTCTGTTTCGGGATCGTTGACGATCGCGTCCTTGATCGCCTCCGCGGCTCTCTGACCCGCTTTTTGCGCCAGCCAGAAAAGTGCCTGTTCCCGAACCCGCGCGCTGGGGTCCTGTTTGGCATAGTGAATCAGTTGATCCACCGCCGCGGGTTGCGACGAGATCGAGAAATCGAACATGATCTTCTTTCGAATCTCTTCGCTCGGGTCGTGCTCCGCCGCATTTCGGATCGCCGTGAAGCCCCGCTCTCCGCGCGCGCTCGCCAGCCAGAACAGCGCCTTCTCCCGAAGCCACTCCGGCTCCGAGGGCGCGGTGAACCGTTCCAGCGCCGCATCCGCGCCGTCGCCGGCGTGCATCGAGATCGCCACCAAAGCGGGATCGGCGTCGTGCTTCCCGCTCGCGCTTCCGACTTGATCCGATAGCAGCCCGATGCTGGCCGCCGGCGTGACGCCGGTCAGCCACACAAACCGTAGCCCGCCCGCGTCCAGCGGACAACGATCCGATACCGGGTGTACCTTCTGGATCGCGTGGTTCTCCACGCGGTAGAGAACGAACAGATTGGAAGATCCTTCCAGCTTCAGCGGCTCGGTCGATCGCGTCCCCACGATGCGTCCGCCGTGTTCGCCTTCCAGATAGCAGCCGGCATTGTTCTGATCCCAGCAGCACGATTCGTTGTCGCTCTGTTGGGACGGCACGGAGTAGCCGAACCACATCGGCCCCGCTTCCGCTTTGACCAGCTCGCGCAGGAAACGTCCGGGGTCTCCGGAAACCGCCCTGGTCGCGAACTGAGCATGGGTCACCGCGGGCGTCTGCGCCAGCATGACGCCTGTAAAAAGAACAGCGAAAGCGGCGTTTTTCATTTGAGGATCTCCATCATGTAGTCCGTGGCTTCTTTCGAGTGAATCAGCGAGAGCTGCTGCACGATGTCCCGCTTCAGATCGGGGTTGGTTTCGCGGCGCGCGAGCTCCACCAGCCCTTTCGCGTTCTGCTGCAGGAACATGCCCTGAATCAGCTCCCGCTTGACGGCCGGGTCCGGCTCATTCCGGTACAGATCCGCCATCGCGCCGCTATCCTTGCCCCACCCCGTCAGGGCCAGCGTGTTGATCGCGCTTTTCCGAACTCCCGCGTCCTTTTCCGTTTTGGCGATCTCCAGCAGGTGGCCGGAATCGCCGTCCAGCAGCATCGAATGCACAATCTCGTTGCGCAGCTCGGGCGAGTTCTCCCCCTTGTACAGGGTCCACAACTCGTCCTTTCCGCCCGTCTGCGCAAGGGTCCGGATCGCTTCCCGCCGAAGGTCCTGGTTTTTCTCGGTGGTCGCGGCCTGCAGCAATTCCGCCTTGGCGCCGGAGAGCAGATAGCTCCGGATGATCTCGCGCTTGAGCCCGGCGTCGCTCGACGAGGCGTAAATCTTGGCCAGTTCCGCCCGCGATTCCGGGCCGCCCATCATGCTGATGTAGCGCACCGCCTTCGATTGCAAATCGGGATCAGATTTGCCCCGCGCCATATCGAGCAGCACTTCGCGCGCCTCGGGCGATCCCGATTGCGAAAGCACGAACAGCGCGCGATCTTTCACGCCCGGCGACTGGTTGCTTGCCAGGAGTTTCTTCACAATCGGAACGGCTTGGTTCGGATCGGATTGCATCAGCGCGTTCAGCGCAATGAGCTTCAGCTCCTCATTGCTCTCGCCGCCCGGACTCACCGGTGTACCGCTCTGCGCATGAATCTCCATCTCGAGCGCCTGCGCGTCGTTCCGCCACCGGCTCTGCGGGAAGCTCCGGCGCAGCTCGGCGATCGTGGCCAGCGCGTCCGCGCGCCTTCCCAGACGGTTCTGGGCGTACGCCTTCCAGTAGTAAGCGCCATCCGCGCGCGATCCCTTTCTGGCGATGGCGTTATCGAAGTCGCGAATCGCGTCCTCGAAGTGGTTGCCGTCCAAGGCATGCGTGCCTGCCTGGTAATCGTGATCGTCGTGATTCCCGGCGGAGCTGTCGGCGAACTGCATCTCCTGCGCCGTCCACAGCGCCGCGAGGACCTCCGACTCCGGAAGGCGCGACGTTCCCGATTGCGCCAGCTGAACCCTCGCCAGGTCCAAAGCCCGTTCGATCGATCCGGCGTCAAACTCCTGGGCGGACGCGACCGCGCCACCCGCCAGCAGGGCCGCGGTTAGTTTCCATCTCATAATTTCATTCCTTTTTCACGTGCATTGGTGCTGATGACCCGCACTTTAAACAACAGTCCTCCGGCTTCGATCCGCTGGCGCAGATTGTCCATCTCCTCGGAAGAAATCTCGCTGGGCGAATGGGAAACATCGATCAGCACGCGCTCTAACTGCTCCAGCACGGCCGCGTCGCCCGTATCCCCGGACCGGGCCGCGGTCTGCCGCAATAGCCGGTTCTCCCCGATCAGATTCCCCGCCAATTGCTGCTCCGCGCTGATATCCGCCGGCTTCCCTTCGGGCGCGTTCGCCAGTTCCGCCAGCACGATCTGCGAACGGTCCAGATGATCGCCCATCGCGATCAGCAGCACCCGTTCCCGCGCACGGGGCGAGAACCCGGACGGCGTCGCGCGCCGCTGTGTGTACATCCCGGCCAGAAACGCCAGCGCCACCACGGCCGCCAGCGCCGGACCCCAAATCCAATACCGGAACGGAGACCGCCCATGCTCCAGGACCGGGATCACGCGCGGCGCCATTTGCGTCCAGACACGCCGCTCCCATCCGTCCGCCCTTTCAGGCGCCGGCGCCGCGCGCATCGCATCCAGAAAATGCGCCAGCCGCTCGTACTCCGCGCGGCATCGCGTGCACTCTCCGAGATGCGCCCGATCGGCCTCCGGCGCTTCCTCGAAGTACGCCAGCGTCAATTGGTTTTCGCTGAGATGTTTCATGTCTCGCTCCTCACCGGGCGGCCGCCCGCGACGGCCGGCTCCAGCACGCGCCGCAGCTTCTGCACCGCGCGGAAAATGCTGTGCTTGGCCGCGTTGGGGCGCACCTTCAGCAAGCGGCCGATCTCGTCCATGCTCAACCCCTCGTAATGGCGCAGCACGAAGGCGCTGCGCTCCATCAGGCTCAATTGCCCCATCGCCGGCGCGATCAGGCGCGCGATCTCGCTCGACATGCTGAGCCGTTCCGGCGACGGCGCATTCCCGGCAATCCGCTCCAACGGATCCTCGACCGGATCCCCGAAACGGTCCACCCTGGGCAAGTCCACCCGCGTCCGCTCGCGCGACTTCCGCGAACGCAGCAGATCCACCGAGCAGTTCGCGGCGATCCGAAACAGCCACGTCCCGAAACTCGCCCGGTGATCGAACCGGTGCAACTGCTTGCAGGCCCGCAGGAACGTCTCCTGCACCAGATCTTCCGCGTCTTGTTCGTTTCCAGTCATTCGATACGCTATCCGGAAAACCGCCCGGCTGTGGCGCTCCACCAGGACGCGGAAAGCCTCGGCGTTGCCGGAACGAGCTTCGGCAACCGCGGCTTCATCGTTCTGGGCCCAGCTTGGAGTCGGAACCATCCGGCTGAAAACTTAGACTGGTTTGCGCGGCGGCGGTTAGGGAATAATCAGGAATGGATTCGGAGAGCTCAGAGCAACATCGCCGCCTGGCCGCGGAGCGCGGGCCCGTCCGCGTCGCCATCGTCACCGTAAGCGATTCCCGCACGCCGCAGACCGACACCAACCGTCAGTATCTGGAAGACGCGATCCGCGACGCCGGCCATACCCTCACGGATTACCGTCTGATTCGCGATGAGCCGGACCAGGTGCTGCGCGTGCTCGAAGAACTTGCCCAAACCGGCGCCCAGATCCTGCTTTGGACGGGCGGCACCGGCATCGCCCCGCGCGACACCACTTACGATGTGCTGGCGCGCAATCTCGATAAAGTCCTCCCCGGATTCGGCGAAATCTTCCGCATGCTCAGCTTTGCGCAGGTGGGCTCGGCCGCCATGCTGTCGCGCGCCGTGGGAGGGACCTACAAAGGGAAGGTCGTCATCTCCCTGCCCGGATCGCCGGCCGCGGTGACGCTCGCCTGGGAAAAGCTGATCGCCCCGGAACTGGCCCACCTGGCCTGGGAGATCGCGCGCTGACTACAACAGAGCGAACTCGCGATCGATCTTCGACGCGAGAATGAAATCGCTCTCCGTGAGGCCGTCCACTTTGTGGGTCCAGATGGTGACGCCGGCGCGGCCCCAGGTCAGAAGAATGTCGGGGTGGTGCCCCTGCTCCTCCGCGATCGCGCCGATCCGGTTTACAAAATCCAGCGCCCGGACGAAATCCGGAAACCCGAACTGGCGCACAATGTGATGATTGTCCACCACCCGCCATTCCGGGATTTCAGCCGCCAATGGAGCCACGGCTTCGGGATTGAGCGACGGAATCCCGCCGGTGCACGGAACGCATTTCTGATCGGCTAGGGCCATGCTACTGAAGATACTCCCAACGCCTCAACCGTTCCGCGAAGCCGTTCCGCGAAGCCCCTACAGTACAATAGTCCTGCTAAAAATAAGGACTGTAAGCCCATTGTGCGTGTCCCAGTCGTAGCGCATATTGAATACATGATGACGACCACAGAGACAGCAATGGCTACCGAGCGCCGTCGCCGGCAGCGCTTCATGATCGAGTGCGAGCTTCGGTACCGGCTGCTGGATTCCCGGCGCCATCTGCCCCAACAAACGGGCAAAACGATCAATATCAGCAGTAAAGGCATTCTCTTCGAAGCTCCCGGCGACCTGCCTGTCGGCAAGCGGATCGAGCTGATGATCTCCTGGCCCGCGATGCTGAATGAAAAGTGCCGCCTCAAGATGGTCGCCATCGGCCGCATCGTTCGAGCGGACGGCGGTCGCGTGGCGGCTCTCATTCAAAAGCACGAATTCCGCACCCAGGGCGCCGCAGTCAACTAGCGCTTGGCCCACTTCGCATCTGATGAGCCTATTTCTTCTTGGCCGCGGCCTTCTTCTTGCCCGAGCCGCTAACCTTCTTTTTCGCGGCCGCTGAATGCGCCTGTTTCGAGAGAGCCTGCTTCGAAGCCGCCGCATGTCCCTCGCGCTTCAGCGCTTTGGTCGCGGCCCTGGACCGCTTCGGGTCCGTCTTTCCGGCCGACTTCGACTGGCCCTTTTTCCTATCCCGTTCCGCCCGCTCGCGCGTCTCATCCGATGCCGCCCCGCGCTTCGGCGCCGGCAGGTCCACGCCCGCACGGCGAGCTTTGGATAATCCAATCGCAATCGCCTGCTTGGCGTTACGCGCGCCATGCTTGCCCTCGCGGATATGGTCCATCTCTTCGCGGACGAATTCGCCTGCCTGCGTCGAAGGCGCCTTCCCCTGCTTCTTATCTTCCGCCGCGCGTTGAAGCGTGCGCTTTTCCGGCATGGTTGATTCTCCCTGCCCTATGTTGGTGCAATTCGGCGTCCATCACCGCACCAGCAAATCTTCCACCCACGGGGGAGTCGCCTCCATCAGCCGCCCCAGCGCCGGTTCCGCCTCCGTGATCCGCGCCTTCATCTCCCACGCAATTTCCCGATAGCTGAAGTGCCCCTTCACGCCGCTGCGCACGCGCGAAATATACTCCGCTTCGGCGAAATCCATCTTGAACAGACAGCGCGACCGCGCGCCGAACGGCAGCAGGTAGTGCGCTCCCGGCGCCGGAAGCTCACCGAGCGAAAGCAGCGCGCTCTCCATCGCTTCCCGGTAAATCGTCTCCACTCCCGCCGCCGCCAGCATCGCGGGCGATTCGAATCCATGCCGCCCGTCAAACGCCTGGCGGAATTGGGCGCAACGCCGGTGCCGATGCATATCCCGATAGGCGCCGATGTCGATTAGCATGTCGAAACAGAACGGAGCGCTGCGAAATCCCCGCGGCAGCTCATCCCGGCCGCCGCGCGTGCGGCACGCCACGTCGATCACCTCACCGCGCTGCGCATCGCTCCATCCGCTCACCATTTCGTACAAGGCGCGAAACGAAACATCCGTCACCTCATAAAGCAGCGTGGCCACCGTTTCCGACACGCGATGGCTGGGGCAAACCAGGTCCACCCGGGGCGCTTCCGCCGCCGGGATGCGTCCCAGGTTTTGCGCCGCCCAGGCCCGCAGATCGGCCCGCGACTGCATCGCATAACGGTCCTGTTCCGCATGCCGCGCCAGCGTGGGCGCCAGCGGCTCCCGCGCACCATCCTCCCACCGGCACTCCGGCTCGGCCGCGCACGCCGCGGAAATCTCCTCCGCCAGTTCGCGCAACTCTCCATACTCTGACGCCCGCAGCCGCCGGATCTGCTTTTCCAGCGTCCGGATGCTGGTCACCTGCCCCACATTGGTCGGCACGCCCCAAAACAGCAGGTACCTCGCAATGTCGAACGCCCGCGCGCGCAAGTTCCGCTCATACGCTTCGGGCTTCATCCCCTCCGGCCGCGGCAGTTGCCCGCGCAAATGCTCCAAAGTGCCCGCGTGCACCGCGCCGTAGGCCTGTAAAAGCCGGTTTCCCGCTGCTTGGTATTCGCGCGCCTGCGGTTCCTGGAAATCAGGCGGCGTGATGAATCCGGATTTCGAAAAATCCTGGTAGCGCGAAGACTTCGCCTGTCCGTCCCACAGCGGCTCGTCTTCGATCTCCGTCGCCGCCAGTTCCGAGACGCCTTCGAAACACAGCACCGCATGGCCCAGATCGGCAATCGATTGGTGGCCGTATTGAAAATAGAAATGCTCGAGGAAGTTCTGCGAGTTATGCGTCCGCACCCACTCGAGCGATTCCCGAATGGAGTCGGGCGACCGGCTGTACCGCGCCAGCGCATACGCGCACTTCTCCGGGGGCATCGGCGCGACGGAAACAACTCTACTCCGGTGTGGGTCCATTGACGAATCCGCCCTCGGCGAATCCGCTATGATAGCGAACTCGCTTCCCATGACCCTTCGCATTCGCCGGCTCCGCCCGGACGCGCAATTGCCCGCCTACGCTCACGGCCCCCAGGAGGACGCGGGGATGGATTTGCGGGCGGTCGAACCCGTGCTGCTCGCGCCCGGCAAGCCGCAACTGGTCCCGACGGGCCTCGCCATCGAGCTGCCGTCCGGCTTCGAAGCCCAGATCCGGCCGCGCAGCGGGCTCGCGCTGAAACATTCGATCACCCTGCCCAATAGCCCCGCCACGATCGACCCCGGCTATCGCGGCGAGATCCGCGTCATCCTCTTGAACCTCGGAACAGAGCCTTACCGCATCGAACCGGGCGACCGCATCGCGCAAATCATCATCGCCCGCTACGAAGCGGTCGAATGGATCGAATCCGATCTGAGCGATTCCGCGCGCGGCGAAGCCGGGTTCGGCTCCTCGGGCCGTTAGTCCTGGCTCCTAATTCTTGCCCACGTCCGGTGCGACCGCCTAAAGCTCAAGCGGCTGGAACCAGTCTAGGGGAGCGCGTTAGCGTAGAGGCGATGGCGCGCGCACAAACGGGCTTACTCCCAATCAAACGCCAGATACCGCAAGCTCCCGTCACGCTCCACCTGCAGCACCACGGGATCGCCCGGCTTCAGCGTCCCCAGTTCCTTCCGCAGTCCATCGAGCGAAACGATATCGGTGGTGTTCAGCTTATGGATGACATCCCCTTGATCGAGCCCGCTATCGACGGAATGGCCGGCCGCGCGCGCCGCCACCACGATGCCGCTCTTTATGCGCAGATCCGAAAACGTGTCCGCCATCTTCGATGTTATCTCCAGCCCCAGAATCCCCAGCCGGCTCACCAGCGCCTTCTCCGGATTCAGCGAACCCATGATGTTGTCCAGATCCTGATCCTGCTCCACCACCGGGATCGTCAGCGTAATCCGCTGCGTGCCGCGCAGCACCTGCACTTTGATCGCGTCTCCCATGGCCCGCAGGTAAACCGAAGCCGCGAACATGGGAAGGCTGTCGATCGGCGATCCGTTCACGCCCACCAGGATGTCCTGCGTCTGCAAGCCCGCGCCTTCCGCCGGACCCTCCGGAGTGACGTCCGCCACCAGCACGCCGTGATTCTGCGGAAGCTTCAATCCAGCGGCCAGCGTCCCGTTGATCGTCTGCAGCTTGGCCCCGAGCTCCGCCCGGTGTACATGGCCGAATTGACGGATCTGCTGATAAACCGACTGCACCACCACGCTCGGTATCGCGAATCCGATCCCCTCATTGCCGCCCGATTCCGAAAATATCGCGCTGTTGATCCCGACCAGCTTCCCGTCCACGTCCACCAGCGGACCGCCGCTATTTCCCGGGTTGATGGCCGCGTCGGTCTGAATATAAACCATGGTCGAATCGGGATCGAGCTGGCGCAGCACGGAGCTGACCACGCCCATGGTGACGCTGTTTTCGAGCCCTTCGGGCGTTCCGAACGCCAGCACCATTTGGCCTTGCCGGAGTTCGCCATAGGAAGCGATCGAAAGCGTCGGCAATCCGTGCGCTTCAATCTTCAGAACCGCCAGATCCGTTACTTTATCGACGCCCACGATGCGCGCGTCCAGGATTCGCGCCCGCGAACCGCTCGAAAGCTCCAGGACGGAATTGCCGCCTTCCGGCGCGAGTAAAGCCACCCGCACCCGCAGCGCCCCCGAAACCACATGCGCGTTGGTGACGATGTAGCCTTCCGGATCCAGGATGACGCCGGAGCCGATGCTGCGCTGCCGCCCGATCAGGGCGGTTTCCATGCGGCTGTTGTCGCTTACCGGCCCATATCCGCTGACCAGAATCTTCACGACCGACGGGGCCACGCGGCCGGCTAGAGTCTGTACGGCTTCGCTGACGCGGTGCAGCGGGTCGGAATCAACCTTCGATTCCGTTTGGGCGAATGCGGGAACCAGCAGCAGGAGAACGACCGGAAATCGAAGCATCATCAGTCAAGATGATTATGCTACGCTCCGGGACTGGTCAATTTGACGTCATTGAATACTGATGCGGCGGAGAGGGGAGAGAAAGTTTCCGACCGTACCGAATCCTCAAGAAATCGTCTCGTTTCACATCGGCCGTCAACGATGACCCCACGTTCTTGGTCTCAGACGAAAAAAGGGACTCCAGACCGTGCCAGAACAGCGGGTGCCGATGATCGGGAAGTCGCGAAAGCAACAAAGGCTCTTCCGAACGGTATACGGCGACCTGCGGGGAGATCAGGGTTATGGAGCGGCACAACGGTGAAGGACATGACCGGTTCATTTTACGCCCAGTAAGTGGTACCGAGGCTTTTGGGAAGATGAACGGAGGAATAGGATGGACTGCCAGGCTGTCCAACCGCCTGAAGCCCGCCGGGAAACTTGGTGGACGGCATGGGATTCGAACCCACGACCCCCACGTTGCGAACGTGGTGCTCTCCCAACTGAGCTAGCCGCCCCCAGGCTTCATCATAGTAACATGCAGCCGATATCAGCCCTGTCTCTTGAACCAGCCGCCTCAGCCTACGCCGCCGATTGCAGTCCGCTTCCTCGATCCGGCGGCGCGCCCGCGTTCTGCTGATCGGCTACTGCGCCGTCCGAGTTCTGCGCCGGTCCTCTCCCGTCGCTTCGCCGGGATTCCCAGTAGCGCTTCATTCTCTCCGAGACCTCCTGGCGTCCCTTCTTGTCCATAAATTTCCGCCCTCGCCGTTTCGGCCCCGGAACCAGATCCTTCTCGCGCCCGAACCGCTCCAGCGCCAGAATGATCCCGTCCAAGCGGTCCCGCTCGGCCCGCAACTCCTCAATAATCCGCAGGATATCCATCCGACCCGCCTTTCTTTTGAGCCGGGCGCGGCTAAGAATCCGCGCCCTTATATCTATAGCGGATTAGCGGGACAAAAAGGGCCACTTCGTAAGAAAATGAAAATGCATTTTAAATCCGGCGAACCAAAGCGCTCCGCCGACTACCGCCAGACCCAGCAGGATCCACGGCAGCGCCTTCGCCCACGGGAAGCGCCGCCCTTCGCGGCTCAGCACCAGCAGATACGCCGCGAAAATTCCCACATAGAACAGCAGAATCATCGGGGTTGCGAACAGCAGCAGATTGAAAACGTCCGGAGTCGGCGTCACCACCGCCGCCACGATGACAATGATCAAAATTGCGTAACGGCTGTGATTCACCAGGAACTTCGGCGTGACCAATCGCAGCAGCGTCAGGAAGAAAATCAGCACGGGCAGTTCGAAAACCAGCCCGATCCCCAGCGTTACGTTTACGAAAAGATCAAAGTATTCATTGATCGAAACCAGCGGCGTCACATTCACATCGCGTCCGATGCCGAGCAGGAACGTCAGCCCGTAGCGAAACGCCACGAAATAAGCGAAAAGCCCGCCCGTGATGAACAGTCCGGCCGTGCACACCACGAACGGCACCGCCCAGCGCCGCTCACGTTTGTAAAGGCCGGGCGCCACGAAAGCCCACACCTGGTAGATAAGCCAGGGGGACGCAATGAAGATCGAGCACAGCACCGGAACCTTCACCCAGATCACGTTGAAGGCTTCCATTGGCGTAATCTGGCTCAAGTTCGGAGGACGCACGCCCAGCGCGGTCAGCGCCTCCACCGCCGGCGCGCTCACCACCGACCACAACTGCTTGCAGAACAGCAGGCTTACCAGGAAGGCGACAATAAAACCGCCCAGAGCGTAAAAGATGCGCGTCCGCAGCTCCTCGAGATGTTCGAGAAAGCTCATGCGGAGCATGCCGCTATCTTCGCCTTCCCCGTCCCCGTCGCCGCCATCGCCGCCGCCTGGAGGCAAACTCCTCCGTCCGCCGCCGGATGAGAGCGCCTCCGGCGTAGCTTTCTTCCTCGCCGAAGGTGTCACGGTCACGGCTTTCGTCGTTTGCGATGCGGCGGATGACGCCGCCATGGATGAACCCGGCTGCGGCCCGAAGGGCATCGTATTTCCGGGCTGCGATCCGCTCGCCGGTCCGCCGTACGTGTAATCGCTCGAGTAGTAAGCGTTATCCGTCACCGGATCGTAGCTGGTCTGCCCTTCTCCGTTCGCGGCGGGCGGAGCATCGGCAGACACAAGGGGTTTCTCGGGAGATAGTTCTCCCTGCGTTTCGTCGGGTGACGCCATTTATTTAGCTCTTCAACGTATCCGATGCTGCTTCCGCCGCCGGCCGTTCCTGATCGAGACTTCCGCTCGCAATGTTGCCGGGAGCGGGACTTACGGTCAAGGCTGGCCGGGACTCGGCTACAGTAACTGGGGCGCCCTCAGTTGCGGATGCGCCTTCGGTGGATAGGGAAGAAGCGGAATCATGCCCGTTCGCGGCGGCCTCAATCGCGGCCTGCGGCTCGGGTGGCGTGTAGGGGGTTCCGGTATCGTAAGACGAATAATCGTAGTTGTAAGAATCGTTGAAATGAGCGCCCGTGTTTTCCTTCAGGGCCTCCGTTTCCCTCTCCAGATTCTTCATCTCCCGATCGAAGGTGGATTTCAGTTCAGCGGACGCCTTCCGGAATTCCGTGATCGCTTTTCCCAGCGTCCTTCCGAGTTCAGGCAGCTTCTTCGGCCCGAACAGCAGCAGCGCAAGGACAACGATGAAAACAGTTTCCGGCCACCCGAGCGGACCCATTCCCCACCTCCAGACTAATTGTAGTCGATCGTCCCCGCTTTCCCGAAACGCTCACTGCTCCAAAATGCAGACATCCCTGAGGTTGCGATAGCGTTCCGCGTAATCCAAACCATAGCCGACGACAAACTCGTCCGGGATCTCAAAACCCACATACTTTACGTGCACCGGCCGCCGCCGGCGCTCCGGTTTATCCAGCAACGCCACGATTTCAAGCGACGCGGGCTTCCTCGCCAGCAGAACTTTCGTGAGGTAATCGACCGTGACGCCGCTGTCCACGATGTCTTCCACGATCAGCACATTCAGGCCTTCAATCGGGATGCTCAGGTCTTTCGTCACCTGCACTTGGCCCGATGAACTGGTCTCCCCGCCATAGCTGGAAATGCCCATGAACTCCAAAAAGGTGTCGCGGCGAATGGCCCGCGCCAAATCCGCGTGGAAGATAGAAGCTCCCTTAAGGATGCAGATTAGCAGTAAAGTTCCCTGGGGATAGTCGCGGTCGATCTCGGCCCCTAACTCGGCGATGCGAGCCTGGATCCGAGCTTCCGTCAAGAGGGGTCGAAGGGGCATTTGCCGTAGTGTACACGCGGGCGAAGGGCATCGCTCCGCGTGTACGCAAACGGACTGGGGATCTTACAGGCTACAGGCTACTGCGGGAAGTCGTGGATTCCACGTTCGCCGATGTGCGGTCGAACTCGTCATACTGCTTCTGTGCTTCTTCCCGGCTAATCCCATACCGCTCCTGGAGTTTGCCCACCAGCTGATCCTTCTTGCCGCCCAGAGTTTCCCAATCGCTGTCCGTCAGCTTGCCCCATTTTTCGCGGGCCTTCCCGACGAATTGTTTCCAATTTCCAGCAACCGTATCGCTATTCATGACTAAGAAACCTCCGCTCGCGTAAGAGCACGAATCATTCCAAACGCCGCTCCGAACGGGCGTTTGGAAAACGTTATCGCCCCGCGCTCGCTTCCCGCTTCCGGATTCGCGACCAATACCACCAGTTCGTCTGCTCGGCCGGCAAACCGGAATTGCGCGCCTGCGCCACCGCGCAGCGGAACGTATCCAGAACGCACGGATCGTGGCGCACTCCCCGCGCCGCATTCAAACGCTCGTACAACTCCAGACCGTCTTCCCCGGCCAGCTGTTCCACGGTTCGCACTTTCAGCAGTTCGAAATCCTCCAGCATGGCCGGGCCGATCCCGCGTAAATCCTTCAAACTCCTGCGCTCGCTACCTTTGGACACGGCCCGATGCGTCCCCCTTCACCAGCGTGTTCACTTCGTCTACGGTGAACCGATTGAAATCTCCCGGAATCGAGTGCTTCAAACACGACGCCGCCACCGCGAACTCCAGCGCCTCGGCATGCGAGGAAAGCGCCAAAAGCCCGTAGATCAGTCCGCCCGCGAAAGAATCGCCCCCGCCCACGCGGTCCACGATGTGCGTGATCTCGTATTTCCGGCTTTGCAAAAATTCCTTCCGGTCATTGAGGCAGGCCGACCAGCCATTATGTGACGCGCTCTTCGATTCCCGCAGCGTGATCGCGATCATCTTCAGCCCCGGATACTGCTCCAGAACCTTCCCTGTCAAACCCTGGTAGACATCCGCGCTCAAATGTCCGGACGCCACGTCGACGTCCGCTTCAATCCCCATCGCCATCTGCACGTCTTCTTCGTTGGCGATCACCACATCGACATGCGGCACAATCGTGCGCATCACCTCGGCCGCCGTTTTTCCGTACTTCCAAAGATTCTTCCGGTAATTTAGATCGCACGAGACCGTCAATCCTTGCGCTTTGGCCGCCTGCACGGATTCGAGCGCCAGCGCCGCGCATGTCTCGCTCAACGCCGGCGTGATCCCGGTAATGTGGAACCAGCCCGCGCCGGCGAATGTTTGCGCCCAATCGATTGCGCCAGGCGCCGCCAATGCGATCGCGGAATTCTCCCGGTCATAAACCACCTTCGACGCGCGCTGGTTCGCGCCCGCCTCCACGAAATAGACGCCCATCCGGCCTTTTGCGCGCACGATCCGCGACGTGTCCACCCCGGCGCGGCGCAGTTCCCCCACCGCCGCCTCCGCGATCGGATGCGCGGGCGGCAGCACCGTCACATAGCTGGCGGGCCAGCCGAACCCCGCCGCCGTCACCGCCACATTCGCTTCCCCGCCCCCAAACGTCGCCACGAACTGCGGCGTTTGCAGAAACCTCTCAAAGCCTGGAGGAGACAGGCGCAGCATAATCTCCCCGAAAGTGACCAGTGTCTTCCGCATCTCGAATAATTGTTTGTATCTCTACTAAACCAGCCGGCCGTACGTCTGGTACCGCTCGTCCCCGATTCGGGAGAACGGTCGCAGCGCGACATCGCCTTGTTCCGTCCGCACCGTCCACTCTCCATCGGTCCCCGGCGCCGCGCGCAGCGTTCGCAACTGCGCGGCGCCCACCGCAATCGGCGCATCCGCCACGGCGAACAGCACCTGCGGCCCGCGCAGAATCGCCGCCTGATCGGGGTTCTGCCGGTCCACCGCTTCCGTCCGCACCGGCTGATCGAGTTCCAGTTCCACCCGGTCTCCCGCCTTCCAACTCCTCCGGATCGACGCGAAGGCTCCCGCCGCCGGCGTCCCGCTCTGCCGCTTCCCGTTCACCGAAAGCGAAGTTCCCGGCCCCGCCCACGCCGGCACGCGCAGGCGCACCGTAAACTCCGCCTTCGCCGCCGGGTCGACGCGCAGCGTAATCAAATTCTCCGTCGGATACCGCGTCTCCTGCCGCAGCGTGCAGCGCACCCGCCCCGCCGTCCACGTCACCCGCGAAGGAACATACAGGTTTACGTAAATGCCTTCCTGATCGCGCAGATACGCGCTTACCACATAATCCGCCGCGATCTGCGGCAGCGTCCCCGAGCAGCACGGCCACTTATCGTTGCGGTCCCACTCATACTTCGCGTCCGGAATATCCCGCGTATAAGTCTTGAACCCGGAGGGATGGTAATCCGAGTAATAGAAACTCGATCCATCCTCGCGGATCGGCTTAGCCCCCAGCACCGTATTCCAAAGCACCCGCTCCATGCTGTCCCCATAACGCGCGTCCTTGGTCACCCGCAGCAGGTAACGCATAACCTTGAAATGCGCGTACGACCCGCACGGCGTTTCGAAACTGCGCCGCGTCCCCGCTAAACTCTCCGCCAGCCGCCCCTTGCCCGGTGCCACAAAGCCTTCGTTCGGTCCCCAACCGCCGGTCGCGAAACTCTGGTCGCTCCAGATCATATCCACCGCGTTCGTCACCGCCCGCAGATACTTCGGATCCCCCAGCTTGAAGTAACCCTGCATCCCCGAACTCAGCGCGTTCACGTGACTATACGCGTGCAGACCGGGCAAAACGTCCTGTCCCTGCGACAGCGGATCGAAAAAAGTCCGGTCCAGCAGATACTGCTTCCCCATATCGAAGAACATCTTGTCATTGGTTCGCTCATACGCCAGAAACAAGTTCTCCGCCAGCGTATAAGTCTCGTCCCACGTGTAAGTCTCGTCGCGATGCGGCCGCGACTGCTGTTCTTCCCCCGTCAGCGCCCGCTCCGCCATATGCGGCCGCGCCGCCCGCGTGGTCGCATACAGCACGGCGATCGCGTTCGGATCGCCCGCCCAGGAATGCGCATCCATCAACCCGCAGACCAGCTTGTCGTAGGTGTAAGCCGGATAGCGCAGATCCACAAAGAAACGGTCGCTCTTCTCGACGGTCTGGGCATAACCCTGCACCAGCCGCCGGACTTTCGCCCGCGTCGGTTCCGACCCGGTCGCCGCCGCGAAACGGGCCAGCGCGGAGACATACTGGCCAAAATGCGCCCCCGGACAAAATCCGTCGTACCAGCCGCCCATATCCTCGCCGGGCGCCGGCAATCCCACGCGCTGCCGGTAAATCTTCAACAACCGGTCTTCACTCAACCCCAGGAAGAATGCATGGTTTTCGTCGAACTGCCGCTTCATGGGGCCATCCAGCAGCTCGACCGCGCCATACGGAAACTCGCTCAATTCCGGCGTCACGCCCGTCCGCGTTTGGCCGGAACTCAACCCCGCCGCGGCCGTCGCGCACGCCGCGCTTTGGATGAACGTTCTTCGCGTCACAATGCCCTTCGTCCTTACTCGAACAGATCCGGCTGCTCGCGCGTGATCAGGTCCCAAAGCGGCTGAAACTGGAACCATCCGACTCGCGCCGCCCCGACCTGCTGATGGGCGATCACCGCGCTCTCATGCCCGATCGGGATCGGCTCGCCGGCCGCCTCCGCCATTAGTTGCACCTGGCATGACCGGTCCATCGTGATGAACCACCATGCCGCCTCATCCACGGTCTGCCCCACCGTCAGCAGCCCGTGATTCTGCAGGATCACCGCCTTGCGCCCGCCCAGCGCTTCGCCGATGCGATCGCCTTCCGAGGTGTCGTAGACCACGCCCGTATAATCCGCGAAGAGTCCGCAGTCCTGATAGAACGCGCACGCGTCCTGCGTCAGCGGGTCCAGCAAGCGCCCGAGCGAAGACCACGTCTTCCCGTAAAGCGAGTGCGCATGCGCGGCCGCGATCACATCCGGGCGCGCCGCATGAATTCGCGAATGGATCGCAAACGCCGCCTCATTGATGCTCCGCTCGCCTTCGATCACTTCGCCGTGCTCGTTCACCAGCACCAGGTCGGACACGCGCACATGCCCAAAATGCATCCCAAACGGATTCACCCAGAAGCAATCCGTCTTCTCCGGATCGCGCGCCGTGATGTGCCCGGCCACGCCTTCATTGAATCCGAATTTGGAAAACAACCGGAATGCCGCGGCCAGCCGCTGTTTGCGATGCAAGCGCTCCTCGGCGAGCGTGGCGAAAGTGGGTAAAGCGGGTGTCGGCGCGACCTTCACGCGAGGAAAAGACGGACTCTCGGTCATAGCCTCCATATTCTCCCTTATTTCGCGCGGAATGGAAGAACCCAATCCCCCTACTCCAACTCCTCATAAGCCTGCAAAGTCAAAAACTCCGCAAAATGTTCCCCGCACACAAAGTGCTCGAATAACTTCGCCGCCGCCGGCATCGCCCGCGCCCGCAGCTGGATCGCTTCCCGCAAAAAGTCCCGCGTGATCACCACCCCGTCGTTGCGCTTGGCCCCGTGATGCGCCCATTGCCATAACTGCGCCCGGCAGATCTCGGCCGTCGCCGCATCCTCCATCAGGTGGAAAATCGGCACCGCTCCCGACCCCTGCAGCCACGCGTTCAAATACTCCAGCCCGACATCCAGGTTCATCTGGATTCCCTGCTCCGTGATCGATCCCGCCGGAACCTCCAGCAGATCCGCCGCCGTCACCCTTACATCCTCGCGTTTGTTTCCGATCTGGTTCAGCCCCGGCATGTTCTCATCGAATACGGACTTCGCGATCGGAACCAGCGCCGGATGCGCCACCCAGGTTCCGTCATGCCCCGCGCGCACTTCGCGCAGCTTATCCGCCCGCACCTTGTCGAGCGCCCGCTGGTTTTCCCCCGCATCGCTCTTGATCGGGATCTGCGCCGCCATCCCGCCCATCGCATGAATCCCGCGCTTGTGGCAAGTCTGAATCAGCAGATCCACGTAACTGGCCAGGAAGTGCCGCTCCATCGTCACCTGCGCGCGATCCGGCAGCACCCGGTCGCGGAACTTTCGGAATTTCTTGATGTAACTGAAGATGTAATCCCACCGCCCGCAGTTCAATCCGGCCGAGTGCTCCCGTAACTCATACAGAATCTCGTCCATCTCGAAAGCCGCCGTGATCGTTTCGATCAGAACCGTCGCCCGGATCGTTCCCCGCGGCACGCCGCAATACTCCTGAGCGAACAGCAGAATGTCGTTCCACAACCGCGCTTCCAGATGATTCTCCAGCTTGGGCAAATAGAAGTACGGCGCCGTCCCCCGCGAAAGCAGCTCCGCGTTGTTATGAAAAAAGAAAAGACCGAAATCGAATAGCGACGCCGAAATCGGCTCACCGTCCACTTCAAAATGCCGCTCTTGCAGATGCCACCCGCGCGGCCGCACCATCAGCACCGCCGGGTTCTCGCCCAATTCGTACTGCTTGCCTTCCGGACCCGTGTAAGCGATCGTCCCGCGCACTGCGTCGCGCAGATTGATCTGCCCTTGGATCATGTTCGGCCACGTGGGCGCGTTCGCGTCTTCCAGATCCGCCATGAATACGTTCGCGCCTGAGTTGAGCGCGTTGATGATCATCTTGCGGTCCGTGGGACCCGTGATTTCCACCCGGCGGTCTTCAAGCTCGGGCGGAATCGGCGCCACCACCCATGACGACTTCCGGATCTCTTCGGTCTCCGCCAGAAACGCCGGGAAATCGCCCGCGTCGATTTCCTGCTGCCGCAGCACGCGCCGGTGCAGCATCGCGCGCCGCGAGGATTCGAAACGCCGCGACAGCGCCTCCAGAAATGCGCGCGCGTCGGCCGTCAATACCTCGTCTTCAAAAGCCTGCAGCCCTGGAACGCTCACGCTAATTGCGCCCGCAGAAATCCGGATTGCCGCACATTCCGCTCGGGCATGAAGGCGCCTCGGACCCCATTGCATTGGCGGAACCGCCCCCGTTCGCCCGCGCCGCGAACGTCGAATACTGCTGGCTCAAATGCTTCGCCCCGCAATCCGGACAGCTCAATCCATCCCGCTCGTCCGCGCGCCGCAGCAGCTTCTCGAACTTCGTCCCGCACCCGTCGCACTTGTATTCAAAAATCGGCATATTCGTTATTCCGCCAGTACTGCACAAATCTTATCAATCAGCTCGCGCTGCTCCGCCACATCCGCCGTGGCGTTATTGACGAACATCGAAAACGTCAGCCGCCGTCCCTTGCGCGAGAACGCGTAACCAGAAAGCGCGCTCACGTGATTCAGCGAGCCCGTCTTGGCGTGAATCCGCCCCTTCACCTTCGCGCCGGTCATCCGGGTCGCCAGCGATCCGTCCACCCCGCCCACCGGCAGCAGCGTCATCCAGTCTTCCCGGTGCGGCGAACTCGTCGCCATATAAAAGAGCAGCTTCACCGTCGCCTCCGGACTTACCAAGTCCATCCTCGATAAACCCGAGCCGTCATAGAAGCGATACTGGCCGGAACCCACGCCGATTCCGTCCAGAAACCGCGCCAGTTCCTTCAACCCTTCCTCGCGCGATCCCCCCACATCGCTGAGCCACAACTCCGCATGCAGATTCTGGCTGATCTTGTCCGTCAGCCGCAAATCCTCCACCAGCGGCAGCGATTCGTGCCGCGCCACCACCGTCCCCGCTGCCGCCGCCGCAAACGGAGATCCGGGAAGCCGATGCAGCGCCCGCGCGTTTCCCATCACTTTGACCCCATGCTGCTCCAGCGCATATTTCAATGCCGCCGCCGCGAACACCGCCGGATCGGTCACCGCCCACCGCTCCACGTGATCGGGCGACCCCACCGGAAGCGTTCCCCAGATCCTCCACGCGTTCGTCTGGAGGATCCGGTCCGTCTGAATGTCGTCCGGCTTACCAGTCAAAGCATGGTTTTCCATCGCAAACAAGTCCAGCGGCGGATCGGTCTGGATCGTAACCGGCGCGCCATCCTGCGCCCCCGCAATGATGTGCACCGCGATCGCATTGTCATCCACCACCAGCGCGCTCACCGGAGCTCCGTCCGAATAGAGCGCATCTTCCACCGCCCACCCCGCCGCGTAGGGTTCATAAAGAAACGCCGTGTCGTCGCCCACCACGTCTCCGGCCACCTCGTGAACGCCGCGCGCGGCGATCTGCGCCGCCAAATCGTCGATCGCCGTCAGCGCCGGCCCCGGCGTCGATCCGTATACATAAGGAAGCACGCGACCCGAAAGATTGGCATCCCCCGTCCCGATCAGGACCAGATCCTGGCCGCGCTGTTCCACCCGCGTCTCGAACTTCTTGTCCGGCCCCAGCCGCTCCAACGCGAGCGCCGACGTAAACAGCTTCATGTTCGAAGCCGGAACAAAAACATGGCCGGCATTCAGCGCGAACACGCGGCGCCCGTTTTCGTCCGCCACCAGAATTCCCGCATACCCGTCCCGCATCACGGGCGATGCCGCCAGCAGCCGCTTCACTTTGCTTTCCAGCCGGCTTCCCGGCGCCGCCGCCAGCGCCGCCGTCAGCGCCAGAACCAACAGCCGCGCGCCCCGCGTCATTCTCCCGTCACCCGTCCTTCCACCCAGATCAGGCAGATCAGCAGCATCACCATGCACGTCCCGATCGCCGGCAGCGTCATCACCGCCCACAATCCCGCGCGCCCCGCAATTTCCCCCAGCATCCACGGCGTCAGCATTCCCCCAGCCAGCGCGATCGAGAAAATGCCGTTGAAGAATCCCGGATGGTAGTACGGAAACCGGCGCCCGATCCACGCCGCCGCCAGGGGATAGATCGCCGCGAAACCCAGCCCGATCAGCGCGATCGACACGCCCGCCCCGAAACGATTATCCGTCGCCGCAAGCACCACGCAGCCCAGCAACGAGGCGCCTGCGCTGGTCGCCAGCAGCCGCCGGTTTCCTACCCTCGGGATCAGCACGGATACGCCGATCCGCCCTGCCGTCAGCGCCGCGAAGTACGCCGCCAGAATTTCCAACGCCGCCACCGGACTCATCCCCATCCGGTGAATTAGAAACAGGGGCAGCCACCCCGCGATCGCCCACTCATTGCCGAATTGAAAAAACAGCAGCAGCGAAAACAGAATAGCCGCCCCGCTTCGAAACTGCTTCATCACTTGGGGATGCGAAACCATCCCCACCGCGGGATACTTCCGCCGCGAGTACAAAAACGCGAACGCCGCGGGAACCGCCGCCAGTATGAGTAGTATCGTCGGAACCGAGTAGGCCCAATAGGTTCCGGACACCAGCAGCGCGCAAATCACCGAACCCGCGCCGAAGAAAATTCCGCCCACGTTGAGCGCCATCGCCGCGCTCTTTTCGTAGGCCGGCAGAATCGCTTCAAATAAGCCCGCGTGCAGCAGGCCCGCGCCCACGCCTACCGCGAAAATCCCCGCCATTCGCCACTCGATCTGGTTGGGCAGAAACGCCAGTCCGCCCAGTCCCACCGCCGCGACCGCGCACCCGCTCACCAGAAGCGCACGGATGCTGAATCGCCCCGGACCCCGCCGCACCAGCGTCGCCGACAGAATCATCCCCAGCGCGATCACCAGAAAATGCCGCCCCACCGACGCGAAATCGCTCGATAAGTCATACCCCCACGCCGGCAGCAGCGACCCCAGCAGCGCGAACAGAAATCCGGAAACCAGAAAGCCCGCCAGCGCGCTGGTCTGAATGCCCGCTTCCCGCACGCGAAAATTCACCTGAGCATCATAACCCGTGCTCCGCCTCCTCCAATCCCCGCAACTACACCCCTACCCATAGCGGCCGCTTGCGCATCACGCGTGTCTATAGCGCCAGCTCAGTCAAAATTCTATTTTTCCCTGTTGACAAATCAGCGTGCACGGGATTATTTTATAAACATCACTGAAGAAGGAGGTGGTCCAAACTACATATGAGAGATAGTTGTAAACCGCGCGAGGTGGCCGACTGCTAATCTGTTGTTCTAAGGACGCCATCCAGGTCAGTGCCGGAAGCGTTCTCTAGAGTGGCTGCTTCGCTCGGTTGCAAGGAAACACCGCCTCATTCTTAGGCCGAAAATCCCCGGGAAACTCGTGAGAGCCTTCCCGGGGGTTTCTGTTTTCCTGCTCTGTGCTACAATAAAGCTTCCCTGCGAAAGGTCTGTGTAATTACCCCATGAAAGTCGCGATTCACCCTGCCTACAACGAAGTGAACGTGATCTGCGCCTGCGGCCACACGTTCGCCACCCGGTCCACCCACAAGGGCGACATCCGCGTGGAAATCTGCTCCAGCTGCCACCCCTTCTTCACCGGCAAGCAGAAGCTCATCGATACCGCTGGCCGCGTCGATAAATTCGAAAGAAAGTACGCCAAACAACGCGCCGAGAAAAAGGCCAAGGCGTAAGCTTTTCTTCCTCTCCCAAGCATTTCTCACGGCCGGATCGCCAGATCCGGCCGTTCCATTTGCGTTAACATGAGCGGCGTGTGGCGAAATCCGCAAGCCTGCTTTGAATCCGCCGCCACGCTCCTGCAGGCGCGCCTCATCCCCGACGCTCTTTCCGCGCTCGCCGACGCCGAACGCTTCGGCTTCGACCCCGATCAATGCTCCGCCGCCCGGTGGGATTGCTTCATGTTCCTCGGCCGCTTCACCGACGCCTGGGCGGAAAGCGACGCGATCGCCCGGCGCGGAAGCCCCGACCCTCACCGCTTTTGGGATGGACAACCTTTCCACCAGAAACGCGTGATCCTCCGCTGCCTGCACGGCCTCGGCGACACCATCCAATTCATCCGCTACGCTCCGCTCATCCGCGGCGCTGCCGCGCGCCTGATTGTCGAAACCCATCCGCCGCTTGTCCGGCTGCTGCGCCACGTGCGGGGCGTCGATGAAGTCATCACCTGGGGCGCCGACGCTCCCCACCAGCCGCCCGAGTGGGATACGCAGGTTGAAATCAACGAACTCCCGCGCATCTTCGCCACCACGCTTCGCACCATTCCCGCGGAAGTTCCTTACCTTCACGTTCCACTGGAACTCTCCGCGCCTAAACCTTCACAAACAAGCCGCAAAATAGTTGGAGTGAATTGGGAATCAAGCGCGTGGAACCAGGCTCGCTCCATCCCCGGCCCGCAATTCGCCGCCGCGCTCAACGATCTTCCCTTCGCCGTTCGCAGTCTCCAATACGGCCCTCATCGCGCGTTGTTCCCGCCTGTGCGGCTAACCGACGGAGACATCCTCGACGCCGCCATCGACATGCTCCCGCTCGACCTCATCATCACCGTGGACACCATGACCGCGCATCTGGCCGGCGCGCTCGGCAAACCGGTATGGGTGCTTCTGCCCTTCGAAGCCGACTGGCGCTGGATGCTCGATCGAAACGACAGCCCCTGGTATCCCACCATGCGCTTGTTCCGCCAGCGGAAGCAAGGCGATTGGCAGAGCGCTCTCCAGGAACTCCGCCGTGCAGCCCTCGCGCTTTGACTCCGAACTGCCGTTGCTTGACGGCGTCGCTATGCGCGATGCGAACCCGGAAACCCGCTTAAAAGATCGGCTTTCCGCCCGGCGTGCTCGGGAAGCAATCGAGCGTGGCAGCTCTCGCCTGTTCTTCTGTCTTGCCTTCTGCCTCCCGACCGTCAGGCAAGTTGTCCGCACACCGCGCAATCACGAAAAAATACGGAAATCCTCGAACGCCTGAGCTTCCATCTCCTCCACCAGAAACCCGCGCACTTCCGCGAAGCGCGGACCCGCCCGCAGCACGCCCTCTAGGTCCGCCATCGCTTCTTGAGAACCGACGGCGCACACCAGCACGGATCCATCTGGAAGATTGCGAACGTACCCTGTGACGTAGCGCCTCCGCGCTTCGCGGTTCGCGAAGTCACGAAATCCCACTCCTTGCACCCGTCCTTGAATTGAAAAGCGGCGGCCTGTCAGGACCGGCTCGGCTGGCATCCCGGCCTCTAAGTGGCGCCCCCAACCACGCCTGCATTCTGATCAAGAACAAGTTTCACTTTGTCGGCTAAGTCTTCAATTGAAAAAGGCTTAGCGATCAAATCGTATCCTTGATCCTTCACATACCGGCGCACTACTTGGCGATCTTCGAAAGCCGACATGAACAGCACCTTGAGAGCGGGATACTGCTCGTGAAGCTGGTTCGCGATCATGGGCCCGCTCAGCCCCGGCATCACCACGTCCGTCAGCAGCAAATCCGGCGCCGCCCCGTGTTTGCGCACTTTCTCGATGGCTCGCTCGCCGTTCGACGCCGTCATCACCTTATGCCCGTTCCGGATCAGAACGGTCTCCACTAACCGGAGGATCTCGGGTTCGTCGTCAACGACAAGAACGGTGCTCACGCGTTTGTAGGTTAACACGCGTTAATCGAGCCGGTTTCTTTCTCGATCAATTCAGTTGTGTTCTCCCGCACTTTCAATCATTTGAAACAAAGTCGATTCGTCAATTACCTGCACTTTGAGCTCGCGCGCCTTATCCAGTTTCGATCCCGCTTCTCCGCCGGCCACCACGTAATTCGTTTTCCGGCTGACCGCGCTCGCCACCTTGCCGCCCGCGTTCTCGATCCGGGTCGCTACTTTTCCCCGATCCGTCGAAAGTTTTCCAGTGATCACGAACACCAGTCCCGCCAGCGGCGAGCTCGATTCCACCTTCCTCGCCTGGTGCTCGAAGTTCAACCCGGCAACCCGCAGCCGCTCGATCAGGGCGGCGTTCCGCGGTTCCTTAAAGAACTGCGCGATGCTTTCCGCCACCTTGGGCCCGACCTCGCCTGCCTTCTGCAATTCCTCGCTCGTAGACACCGCGATGCGATCCAAGCTTCCGAACTCCTCCGCCAGCAGCTTCGACGTCCGCTCCCCCACGAAGCGAATCCCCAGCGAACTCAAAAGTCGCGGCATGGAGGCCTCTTTTGACTTCGCGATATTCGTCAGGATGTTCGCGGCCGATTTCGGCCCCATGCGCTCCAGCTTCAGAAGCTTCGCCTCCGTCAGATCGTAAAGGTCCGCCACCGAACCCACCAGCCCGCCATCCACCAACTGGTCCACCAGCGCCTCGCCCACGCCATCGATATTCATCACTCCCCGCGAAGCGAAATGGAGAATCGATTCCTTCAGCCGCGCCGGGCAGCTCGCATTGATGCACCGCGTGGCCGATTCGCCGGGCTCGCGCACCACCTTTCCCCCGCACACCGGGCACTGCGACGGCATGCGAAACTCGCGCCGGTAGGATCCCTGGGCTTTCACCCGCACCACTTTCGGGATCACGTCGCCGCTGCGCTCCACCACCACCGTGTCCCCGATCTTTAATCCCAGCCGCGCAATCTCGTCCTCGTTATGCAGCGTCGCTCGGGAAACCGTCACTCCCCCGATCGCCACCGGCTTCAGCTGCGCCACCGGCGTCAGCGCTCCCGTCCGTCCCACCTGGACGCCGATGCTCAAAACCTCGGTGCACCCCTGGCGCGCCGCATACTTGAATGCGATCGCCCACCGCGGCGCCTTCGCCGTCGCCCCCAGCCGGTTCTGCTGCGCGATCGAATCCACCTTCACTACCACCCCGTCGATTTCGTAGGGCAGCGTTTCGCGCTTCCGCTCCCATTCGTCGCAGAACCGCAGCACGTCCTCGATAGCGCCGCACAACTCCCGCCTCGAATTCACCTTGAAGGCGTGCTGATGCAGCCATTCCAGCGCTTCCCAGTGGCTGTCGAACCCCGGCCGCCCGTTCACCAGGACGTAGTAAGGGTAGAAATCCAGCCGCCGCAGCGCCGTCACCGCCGGCTCCAGCAGCCGCAGGGAACCCGCCGCAGCATTCCGCGGATTGGCGAACCGCGTCAGCCCCTGCGATTCCCGGCTCGCGTTCAGCTTCTCGAATGCCGAGCGGTTCATCACCGTCTCCCCGCGCACTTCAAACTGGGGAAAGGCGTCGTTCACGGTCAGAGGCAGCGACCGGATCGTCCGCGCATTCTCCGTCACGTCCTCGCCGATCTCCCCGTCCCCGCGCGTAACCGCCTGCGTCAACTGTCCCCCAGCGTACTGCGCGGCCATCGAGAGCCCGTCCATCTTCAGCTCCGCCACATACCGCAATACTTCCCCTTCACCCAGCGCCGGCGCGAGCGCCTCCCGCACCCGCCGGTCGAACTCCCGCAGCTCCGCCTCATTCAGCGCGTTATCCAGGCTCAGCATAGGCGAGCTGTGCGCAATCTTATTGAAACCGTCTCGCGGCTTGCCGCCCACGCGCTGCGTCGGCGAATCCGCGCTCGCCAGCCAGGGGTGCGACCCTTCCAGTTCCTGCAGTTCGCGCATCATCCGGTCGTATTCCGCGTCCGTGATGCCCGGTTGATCCAAGACGTAGTAGAGGTATTCGTTCTTGCGAAGCTCGGCTCGCAGGCGTTCCGCCTCGACACGCACCTGGGAGTCGCCCATTACATTACTATAATGTTGCGAAGACCAGGACACGTTGATCCCTCCCTACTCTCGCGCCGCGATCATCTACAACCCCCGCGCAGGCCGGCTGAAAAAGGATCTCGAACTCCGTCTTCAGCGCGCTTCCGAAGGTCTTCGCTCGCTCGCCGGTGAAGTCGTCCTGATCCCCACCGCCGGCCCCCGCACCGCCGGAGCGTTAGCCCGCGAGGCCATCCGCGACGGCGCCGAACTCATCATCGCCGCCGGCGGCGACGGCACCATCAATGAGGTGGTGGACGGCATCGCCAACTCCCTCGTGCCGCTCGGCATTCTTCCTTCCGGCACCGCCAATGTCCTCGCTCATGAGATCGGTTACAAGCGAAACGTCATCGGCGCCGCCGGCCAGCTCGCCGCCTGTCTGCCGGAACGCGTCTCGCTCGGCCGTATCGAAAACGCCTCCGGCGAAATCCGGCATTTCCTCATGATGGCCGGCGTCGGCTTTGACGCCCAGATCATCTACCACCTGAACGCCGGCGCCAAGGAGAAACTCGGCAAGCTCTCTTACTTACTCGGCGGCTTGAGCCGCATGGGCGCCGATCTCACCGAATTTGAAGTCGACATCGGCGGATGCGCCCGCCGCTGCACCTTCGCCCTCATCAGCAAAGTGCGCAATTACGGCGGGGACTTCGAAATCGCCGCCGAAGTCAACCTCCGCGACGACCGCTTTGAAGTCGTCCTCTTTGAAGGCCGCAACTCCTGGCGCTACCTCCGCTATCTCCTCGGCGTCGCCACCAAACACCTCGCCGGCACGCCCGGCGTCACCTTCAACCGCTCCGACCGCGTCTCGCTTCGCTCGCTCGAACCGGAGGGCGTTTACATCCAGGCCGACGGCGAACTCATCGGCCGCCTGCCCGCCACCATCACCATCGTTCCCGACGCCCTGACGCTCCTGATTCCCCAAAACATTTAGATCCCGAAACAGCACGGCAATGTTCTCAAGAGAAGGAGCGCTGTGACGAAACGTCTTCGTGATGCGCTAAATTTCGCGGCGGACCTCGTCCACCAGCCGGGGAACATCCTCTTCACGAATTCCGTTTGCGATGGCTCCATTTGCGCTCGTGGCCAGCGTAAATCGGCCAATCCGGGCTTAACCGGCGTGCTCACACTGCCGGAGCAATGCCAGATCGCATACAATTCGTCGTATGCTGCCGCTCCAGACACTCGCACAAACACCTGCATTCGAATGAGGAAAGGCGATCACTGGCCGCAGTAGAGTTCCGTCCGTTGCGCCGAAGCCCGACCCTATGCAAATAACCAACTTTTCGACCCTCGCCGTCCTATCGTTCGCGCTTGCGTTGAGCAGTCTAGCTTTGAATTTTAAGCACGGCTCGTACGACTGGCTCGCAGTCTCCGTATTTTGCCTTTGGTTCCTGACCATTTTCCTCGGTTTTGCGATGTTCGGCCGAAAAGGATTTTGGTTGCTGCTCGGCGCTCCTTTTGCCCTGGCCTTCGTGGTGGTGATCTTGATTGCGGCGGCCGGCGGTCTCAACGGAATTTGAAAAAGTATGCTGCCCGACGCCCTAACCCTCCATATTTCCCAAACCGCTTAATCCCCGAAACAACACCGCCAGCTCTTCCAGCGAAAGCTGCTCCGCGCGCATCTCCGCCTCCGGCCGCGCGCTCAGCACATCGCGTCCATAAGTCTCCGCCAAATTATTCCGCAGGGTCTTGCGCTTCAGGTGGAAGCACGCCGCCAAAAACTTGAGAAAGGCGTCCGGCGCCACGCCCAATTCCGCCGCCCGCGCGCGCGGCGCCAGCCGGATCACCGTCGAATCCACCTTCGGCGGCGGACTGAACGATCCCGGCTTCACCCCGAACAGCGCCTTCGCCTCCGCGAACAGCGCCATCGAACAGGTCAGATATCCATACTCGCGCGTGCCCGGTTTCGCCGTCAGCCGCTCCGCCACTTCCCTCTGAATCAAGGCCACAGTCCGCACGCCCGCCCGCACCGACCGCTCCAATATCTGGGTAGCCACGTAGTAAGGCAGATTGCCGCAGAGCACATCCGGCGCCCACGCCGCAAAATCCTGCTCCAGCGCGTCCCCGTGAATGAGCGTTAGTTTTGCTTCCCCCGCGAACCGCGCCTGCAGCGGACCCACCAGATCCGGATCCACCTCCACCGCGATCAAACGGTCCACGCGGCGCAGCAGATGCTCGGTCAGTCCGCCGCGGCCCGGCCCGATTTCCACCGCCGTCCCCGTGTGCTCCCCGCACGCGGCCGCGGCAATCCGCTCCAAAATATGTGTGCTCGAAAGAAAGTGCTGCCCAAATCGCTGCCGGGACAAACTGGCGGTTAGCCCCGCACGTTAATGTGACGCAGGGCCACAAGAATCTTGCCCGATACCGGCTGCCCGTAAGCCGTCGCCGGCGTGAAGGTGCTGAACAAAATCAGGTTCCCAATCTGCCGCAACTGCTCGGAACTCACCTTCCCATCCGGGATCGAGTAATCCGAAACGCGCCCCCGCGAATCCACCGTCACTTCCACGATCACGTCCGAACCGTTTCCGCCAAACGGCGATAGATCCTCCACCGTCGCCTGCGTATAAATCCCCAGCGGAATGTCCTTCACCAGATATTGCTGGACGTTCAACGTGTCCACCATCCCGCCGAACAGCAGCACGGTCGAGAGAAAACCTCCCGCGGCCGGCACCGCCAGCGGCTTCAGCAAATGGTTCATGCAGAGCGAGAACCGGTCCCACCACGGAGAGTGCCCCAGCCGGCGCTCCCGCTCATGCGACGCGATCACGCGCAAACGCGCGCTCAGATCCGGCGGCGTCGGCGCGACCGGCAGATCCAGTAAAGCCTGACGAACAGAGTCGTCGGTCATATTCCCGAACTCACCGGACAGGATTCCGCACGCCCGCACCCTGCCCGCCGCAGGCTCCCCGTCAGTTGCTGGCGCAGCGCGTCGCGTCCCCGCGTGATGCGGCTCTTCACCGTTCCGATGGAGATGTTCAAAATCTCGGCGATTTCGTCGTAGTTCAGATCTTCGATATCTCGCAGCACCACAGCCTCCCGGAAGCATGGATTGATCCGCGCCAGCGCCTGCTCGATCAACGCGTGCTTCTCGCGGTTCAAAGCACGATCAAACGGAGACGGTTCCGCGTCCGGAACCACGCATTCGCGCGCCGTTTCCGAGCGCGTTGTGTCCTCCAGACCGACCTCGTTGTGCTGATGACGGAAAATCCACCTGCGCCGGTTGTGCGCCTCGTTCACCGCAATCCGGTAAATCCACGTCCGCAGGCTGCTCTGCCCCCGGAAGGAATGCACGTTCCGGAAAACCTTCAGAAACACCTCTTGCACGATGTCCCCCGCATCCGCCTGATCCGCCACCAGACGCAACGCCAGGTTATACACCGGCTGCTGAAACCGCGCGATCAGCAGCTCATAATCGCGCTCAATGCCCGATTGCAGCCCCGCGATCAAACGCGAATCTTCTGCCGCGGCCGCCGGAGTTCCCGCCTCCGGGTACGAACGCCCGAGAATATCCGCAATTACTGAAGAGGCCATATCGGCTGCCTACACCCTATCAGGATCGGAAGCGCCCGGCAATTCCGCCCTGCACCTGAATAGACACCGGAAGCGCCCGGCAAGTTCCCGCCCGCGTTGTCGAGGCTCGATCCCCAAGCTAACCTGCGCGAAATCGCCATCATCTCTTCTTCATTGGCAAGATCGCGGCCTATAATACGCTATCGAGCCTCGGCGCCCGTCTATGATGCCCAGAAAGGCGAATCCACATGAAACAGAGCGCCATTTTGACTGCAGCGTCGCTGCTCACCATCCTATTCATAACGCTTCACCTGACCGGCGACATCCTGTTCCAGTTCTCGCCGGCAGGTCTCCTAAATCTGTTCGCGGTGTTTGTTCTCGTAGTCCAGCTCTATGGAACGCTGGTGCTCGGCGGTAGGCGGGCGGGATACATCATCATCCTCTTAGGGTCCGTCCTCGGGATGGTCATCCCTGTCCTCCATATGAAAGGGACGCACGGGGTTATCGGCGGCGACATCGGTATCTCAAACCAGGCTTTCCTTTTCGTATGGACGATCCTCGCGTTGTCAATCACCTCGACGTTCTCCGTCATCCTATCGGCGAGCGCGCTGTTGAGGTTGCCCTGGCGCCGGTCCGGGAAGGCGAATCCTTCCACCCGCTAGCTCCCCAAGCGATTCCGCGCGAAGTCGCGAAGATAATCCCGCAGTTCGTCGCGCACCGTGCGAAACGCCGCTACGCGCTCCGCCTCCGATCCTTGCACCGCGGCCGGATCGTTGAAGCTATGATGCAGCCGTCTTGTCCCGGCGGGGAAAACGGGGCAGCTTTCCTTCGCGTTGTCGCATACCGTAATCACGAAATCGAACGTTCGTCCATCGAACTCATCCACGTGCTTCGAGCGATGGCCGGCAATATCAATGCCCAACTCCCGCATGACCGTGATCGCTTCCGGCCGCAGGCTGCTGGGCCTCGTGCCCGCACTTTCCACATCGAACTCCGCGCCCGCGTCATGGCGCAAGAGTCCTTCCGCCATCTGGCTTCGCGCTGAATTGCCGGTGCACAGAATCAAGACGCTCTTCTTCATAGATCACCCGTCAACGGCGTCGGAAACCAGCGCCGCGTGCGGTTGCACGCTGCGCACACAGACAGCATGATACTTTCAGGAGCTTCATCAGTGCCCACGTGATGCTCGCGTTGAAGCACACCTGCAACGTAATCGGAATCGCGATCAGCACCACATTCGACAGCCGCCCCAGAATGTGATCCGCCGTTGATCTGGCTGCCCTTGCCACTCGGTCTCTTAAGCGCAGCAGCCCGGCGCGCAGCAACCCGCCGGCTTCGCGGCCCGAATGAACGCCCCCATGAATTTCCCCTCCACTTGCGGCGCGATCGCATCCACATCCAGCCCCTGCCCCGCCAGAAACCTCCGCGCGTCCTCCACTCCGTAAATGCGCGTCGGCTCAATCTCAATCGCGTCGAACCCCGCCTTCGCCAGCGCGGCGACGTAATCGGAGTCCTTCATCGCCCCCGCGATGCACCCCACCCACAGCTCCATATTGCGGCGGATCTCCGGCGGCACATCGCCCCGCACCACCACATCCGAAACGGCGAACCTTCCGCCCGGCTTCAGCACGCGGAACGCTTCCCGCATCACCTGCTCCTTGTCGCCCGACAGGTTGATCACGCAGTTGGAGATGATCACGTCCACGCTCCCGTCCGGCAGCGGAATATGCTCGATTTCGCCCTTCAGAAATTCCACGTTCTCCACGCCGGACTTCCGCTGATTCTCGCGCGCCAGGGCCAGCATGTCGTCCGTCATATCCAGGCCGTACGCCTTGCCGGCCGGCCCCACGCGCCGCGCCGACAGCAGCACGTCAATCCCGCCGCCGGACCCGAGATCGAGCACCGTCTCCCCTGCCTTCAGCGCGGCCAGCGCCGTCGGATTGCCGCAGCCCAGCGAGGCTGCAAGCGCCGCCTCGGGGATCTCGCCGGCCTGCCCCGCATCGTAGAGGTTCGTGGTGATCGGATCGGCGCCGGAATCGAGCCCCGCCGTCGTCGCCCCGCAACAGCTATTGCCCATCCCGGCCGTTACGCGCCGCGCCGCTTCCCCGTATTTCTCTTTGACGATCTCTTTGATTTCCATACCGCGTCCTTTCGCGCCCAACGTTCACTTCAGTAGTTCCATAATAACGAAAATACTGAATTGCGCAAGCTCTTTCTACTCCCGCCGCTCTATCGCCATTTGTTTATGGCCCTCATAAAAATCTTGTTCTTGCGTCCCTCACCACCGTTTTTGCAGAAATAGTATTTACGAAAAATCGCCGAAGTCGTCCGACCGGCATCCGAAGCGTCTTCAAACAGGAGAGTGAGTGGTGATTTGCAAAATGCAAAAGCAAACGGAACGATCGCGCCGCCGGCCTCTCGGCAGCGCCTTGCTCAGCGCTGCCCTGCTGGTTTTATTCGCTAGCTTTCTTGCCGTCTCGCCCACGCTCTGCCGGGCTCAGGCTGATCCCAAACCCGACGCGGCCGGCATCGCCACCGGCGATCGAACGGCGGTGCTCGACGCCGGCGGCAATCCTTTTGTCGTCGCCGCCCCCACGGACAAATCCGCGCCCGACTACGCCCAGAAGAAGAAAGACTTTGACGATTACCAGGCCAGCGCCGCCAAAGAGCCGCTCGCTCTGAAACTTTCCGACTCCGTCGGCCACGTCCGCGTCGCCACCAACTTCGCCTGGACCCTCAACACCGGCTATCTCGTCCTCTTCATGCAGGCCGGCTTCGCGCTTCTCACCTGCGGCCTCGTCCGCAAGAAGAACGCGGGCCACCTCATGATGCTCAACTTCGCGGCCTACGTCTTCGCCTTCATCGCCTATTACGCGGTCGGCTACGCGTTCCAGTTCGGCGCCGTCGCCGTCAACGCCGCGCCCGCCAACCTCGGCGGCGTTCCCACGCTCAATCACTTCCTCTTAGGAAACGGCCTGTGGGGATTCCTCGGCGGCAAAGGATTTTTCATGACCGGGCCCGCTTACGACGCCGGCAGCAACGTCTTCGCGCTCTTTGAAGTCGTCTTCATGGAGACCGCCGGGTACATCATCGTGGGCTCCATTTGCGAGCGCATCACCTTCTGGTCGTTCCTGCTCTGCGAATTGTTTATCGGCGCCATCCTCTATCCGGTCTTCGGTTGCTGGGTGTGGGGCGGCGGCTGGCTGTCCCAGACCGGAGTCACCCTGGGCCTCGGGCACGGTTACGTCGATTTCGCCGGATCCACGGTCGTCCACGCCGTCGGCGGTTTCGCCGCCATGGCGCTTTCCATCGTACTGGGGCCGCGTCTCGGAAAATTCGGACCCGATGGCAAGCCGCGCGCCTTCCCCGCGCACAACCTTGTCTACGTCGTCACCGGCACCTTCATCCTGCTGTTCGGCTGGATGGGCTTCAACCCCGGCTCCACTCTGGGCGCGACCGACCTTCGCATCTCCGTCGTCGCCATCAACACCAATCTGTCCGCCGTCGCCGGCTCGGCCACCGCCATGCTCTTCTGGTACTGGAAATTCGGGAAGCCGGACGTCACCATGGCCTGCAACGGCATGCTCGCCGGCTTAGTCGCCATCACCGCTCCCTGCGCCTTCGTCTCACCCACATCCTCCTTCATCATCGGGATCCTCGCCGGCCTTGTGGTCTGCCTGGGAGTTCTCTTCAATGAAAACGTAACCAGGATTGACGATCCTTGCGGCGCCATCTCAGTCCATGGTTTCTGCGGCATCCTCGGCGGCATTTGTCTCGGCTTGTTTGCCGACGGCACTTACGGCGCCGGGTGGAACGGCGTCGGCGCAACCAGTTATCTGGGTCAGGCGGGGCGCGGCGTAACCGGCCTGCTTTACGGCGATAGCAAGCAGTTCCTCGTCCAGTTGATGGGCGCGGCCATTTGCGCCGCGTGGGCTTTCGGCGCCACTTTCGTCGTATTCAAAGCCGTCAACGGGTTTAAGTCCATCCGCGTCCCCAAAGAAGTCGAAGAAGAAGGCTTGGATATCCCTGAATTCGGCATGGTGGCCTACCCTGAGGATGCCGTCCACGCCATGCGCTGACGCGGTGCGAGGAAGACAAGAGAGACCTTATGAAGAAGATTGAGGCAATCATCCAGCCGCATAAGCTTGACGAGGTGAAGGATGCGCTCGTCGCCATCGGCGTGGAGGGCATCACCATATCCGAAGTGCGCGGCCACGGCCGCCAAAAAGGCCATACCGAAACTTATCGGGGCGCCGAGTACGCGGTCGACTTACTTCCCAAAGTCAAATTCGAAATCATCGTCCCGGACACTCGCGCCGACGAGATCGTCGAAGTGCTTGCCGCCGCCGCCCGTTCCGGGAAGATTGGCGACGGCAAGATCTTCATCTCCTCCATCGAAGACACCATGCGGATTCGCGACGGCGCGCGCGGAGACGATGCGCTCTGACCTGTTGGTGACCAGATGCCAAGGGGAAAGAAAGAGGAGACGGAAAAAAGCGGATTTCGCAAGATGACCTTCACGGTTCCGCCCGCGATCTATGAACAGCTGATCCAGGAATCGGCCCGCCGCAAAATCGCCGGTGAACCGAATCAACTCCTCTCCGCCTTATTGCGCGAAGCCGTTTACGACTACCTGAATCGAACCCGAAAGTAGTCATGGCGCATTTCTTCCTGGTAATCGCCGCCGGACTGTCTTTTGACGTTTTTTCAGGTCAGCCTTTTTACCAAAATCACGCTTACGGATTCAGGGTTAAGCTCCCTCCGGGCGTGACTTACACCGCTACGGTTCCCCCGAACCCTGACCACGGTCTCGCAATCACGCTGCCGGACAAAGGGAGTCTATGGGTGGATGCCTCGTATACGGACTCCTCCACGACGGACGACGAAGCTAAAATGCAAAGCGCCGGATGTCGCGTAGAGGAAAAGCGTTCGACCGGGCTGGGCGGCCGGCCGGCTATATCGCTCCGTCTCGTGCCCTGCAAGCGCGGACGGAGAATCTTATGAGGAATTACTGATCCTGACTGTCTGCCACGTAGGAGATCGGTCCCCGGTTGATTATCAAATCGGCATAAAGACGCATGGCGGCGCTCTGCCTCAGAGCCAGGAACTGTTCGACAAAGTCGTCACCGGATTCAGCTTCGCAAACCAAGGAGTAAAATCTCCCGCATGAATCCGATCGTCGAATCATGGCGGATCCACAACCGAATCAACCTTTATTTGCTCGGCGCCGTCAGCGAAGCCGAGCTTGGATTCGTTTCCGCGTCAAAGGGGCGAACTTGCGGGGAGCAGTTCGCGCATATCCATAACGTGCGGCTGATGTGGTTGAAGTCAGCCGATCCCGCGCTACTGAAAGGCTTGGAAAAGCTCGAGAAGGACGCGATTACGAAAGCGCGGTTGAGCGACGCCCTTTCGGCATCGGGAGCGGCGATTGAGAAGTTGCTGGACAGAACGCTGGCCGCCGACGGCAAGGTGAAGGGATTCAAGCCCCACGCGACGGCGTTCTTCACATACCTCGTTTCGCACGAGTCGCACCACCGGGGACAGATCGCACTGACCATGAAGCAGGCCGGACGCGCGCTCGATAAGAAGGTGCTGTTCGGGATCTGGGAGTGGGGAACGCGCTAACTGGCCCCGCGCGCTTCTTACTAACGACGCAACTGCCTTCGTCATCGCCGTTCGGGCGGACTTAACCTTTTCGCTCCCGAGCGCGCGTCCAAGATCCGCGCGGCGCCATCGGTCGGCCCGCTCGCTCAGCAGCCGCTCAATTATCGACCCTCCGCGCCATATGCTGAGCGGGGCGTGGAATCCGAATCGGCTTCCGCGGCGGCCAAGGTCCAATTGACCATTGCGCCACGAAACCGGCGCGTTCTTAAGGGCTCCGCGCCGTTCTGGCTGAACGGAGCTCCGACGGCCGGCTCCAGCGAAATGGGCCTAAGAAGCGATCCGCCTCGATCGACAAATCAGAGCGCTAGCTACCAATAAAGTATGGCCGACTTCGAACTGACTCCCTGACATAAGTTAATCATCCCCTAACCCCGATCACCGCCCCCAAAATAAACATCCCCCACGCCTACAACAACTTACCCATCCCACGCCCTTCCCCGCCATCCCCCATCCCGCAAAATCAAGCCAGGAGCAACCTATGAATCCGATCGAACAATTCGAAAACCTTTCCAAACGCGTTCTGGCCAACCGGCGCAACGCGCTCAAATCCACCGGTCCCAAATCCGAGGACGGCAAGAAACGCGTTTCCATGAACGCCTTCAAACACGGACTCTCCGGCCAGAAACTCTTCTTACAATCCGACGAGTATCTCCCGTACTTCCAGCTCGCCGCGGAATACATCGGCGAGTTAGCGCCCGTAGGGGTCCGCGAAGAACAGCTCGCGCAGCATATCATCGATTCCAACTGGCGCCTGAACCGCTGCGCCGCCATGGAGAACAATCTGATCTCCACGGGCACGCTCGAGCAGGACAACCACACCCTTCAAGCCGGCGGCGATGACGACAATGTCGCCATGATCGGCCAGGCCCTCGCGTGGCAGAAAGGCGCCAAGAGCTTCGAAGCGCTCAGCCGCCACGAAGCCCGCATCGCGCGCTTCATGCAGAGAATGGAAGAGCAGCTCGAACAGCTCCAGACCAAACGCATCAAACGAAGCAATGGCGAGACCACTTTCGTACTCGAAGAAAGCCGCGCCTGGAAGTTCTACAACGACTCGCTGTCGCACCACCTCACGCTAAAGGACACTCAAGCGGCCGAAGCCGCCGAAGCCGAAGCGGCCGAAGCCGAAGCCGAATCCCCGCAACCCGAACAAACCACACCTACTTCCGCAATGGCTTTGATTTACGAGCCGCTCGCGCTGAACCCCGCCGAACCCGCCGCAATCCGCCCCGATCTCTGCGATCCCGGGATCGAATCCCCTCTAACGGGGGCGAAAACGATCGAAAACTAACCCCGAAACGCCTCCCCATTCCAAAGCCCGGCGCAACCGACGCCCGAAGTGTCCTTACCCGCGCCAGGCTAACTTGATAAGTTTTGCCTTATTAGCGTTTATCAGCGGCTAACTCAGTCACCGCCATTCCCAACTATCTCCCTCCCCGAATCAACAACTTACCCGCCCTGCACCCAACCCAGCCCATTCCCACGATCTAAGCTGAGGTTGAGAAAAGTGGAACAGATCTTCAAGACCCAACCCGATCGCTGTCTCGCTCTCCGAGGCTTCGATAGTTTCGCCGCGGCCGCCGCGCTGCATTCCGCCACCCCCAGCAGTTTCCAGGTCAGCGGAACCTTCCGCGATCCCGCCGACTTCGCCGTCCTCGTCCTCTGGGACGCCGACAACTACTTCGAGCACCCCTCGGTCAAATATCTGCCGGATTTCGACTTCACCAACCTTGTGCTCAGCTTCAGCCTTCAGTATTCCGACGGCGCGCAACCTATCGACTCGCCCAAGTACAACTGGATCGATTGGGCCACCCTCGATTGCGTCCTCGTCGATGACCAGGTGAGCGCGCGCCCCAAAATCCGGCTCTGGGACTACGCCATGCTCGGCGCGGGGTCATTCACCCCCGCTTCCGGAACCTTCACCATCACCGCCGGTCCCAGCGGCCCTCAGGCGGGCGACACCATCACCATCTGGTTTGAGAACATCGCCTTCTCCTATACCGCGCCGCAAGTCGTCAGTTCCGTCGAATACGCCTTCTTCGCCGCCGGAAACGGAACCGTCCACACCATAACCGTCAACGGTCGCGTGTATTCCCACACCGAAGCGAACCCGGCCGGAGAATCCAGCGCCGATGTCGCCGCCGCGCTCATCGCCCTCGTCAACGCGGGTTCAGGCGATCCCGATGTCTTTGCCTCCGCCGGCGCGACCTCCAACGCCGTCCATCTCGCCGTGCTTCCCACCGCGCCCGACGCGGCCATCGCCGTCACCGCTTCCGACGGCAACGCCCCGGCCGAGCTTGGCTCCAATAGTCCCGCAACCATCGCCGCCGCGCTCGCCGCGGCCGTCAACACCAACAATCCCTGGCAAACTTCCGGCGGCGGACTCGCCGTGATCGCTTCCAGCTCCGGCCCGGATCTCACCATCCAAGCCGCGCGCTACGGCTTCGCTTCCACCACCGGCGCCACCGTCAACTGGATCGCCGGACACGCTTCCGCCTGGAGCGACAAATTTCCCGGACTCGCGCCCGGCGACCCCATCTGGCTCAACGGAACCGTCTACGCCATCGCCGCCGTCAACTCCCCCACCCAGCTCACCCTCACCGCGACGCCTCCCGAAGATTTGACCGGCGCCTGGTTCCTCGCCCCGCGCGGCGGCCGCGACGGCAACCTGTTCACCCTCTATTCGCTGGCCTCCACGCCCGGCCAGTCCACGCCCAACCTCGCCGCCGTCCCTCCCAGTCTGGCGCTCTCCGGCGGCGATTCCTCCTGCACCTGGAACATCTCCATCGATTTCACCGCGCTCGCCATCGATCAGCTCCGCCAATGCTGGCTGACCTTCGCCCCTTCCCTCGCCAACGGCGCCGCCTATACCCCCACCGATTGGATCGCCACCTTCACCAACTGGACCGTCGCCGGCGGCGCCAATCAATTCCTGCAGATCGCCGGTCCCGGAAGCGTCCGCGTTGAGGAAAACAGCTCCTGGTGCTCCTATCAGGGCTCAGGCTGGTCCGCGCCTCCCGGCGACGTCACCGGCGGTTTCTATTCCCAATACGCCGCCATGGTCTCCAAAGATGCGGGCGATTCCGTCACCATCGCCTACACCTGCGCCCTCGTCCACAACCTCTATATCGGCACCTCGCTCTATTCCGATCGCGGCAGTTTCAGCGTCGTTCTCGACGGCGCCGCCCAGCCCGATCTCAGTTGCCGCATCAACGCCGATTCCGCCGTCGTCTCCCGCCGCCTTCTCGCTTCCAGCGTTCCCGCCGGCGCCCACTCCGTCACCCTCACTTCCGACGGCACTGGCCCCGTCTACTTTGACTTCCTAGAAGCCGCCGTCCTTTCCAATTGGCCCGGGCCCGGCGCCGTCTTCCAACTCATCTCCCCCGCGCTCGATTACGACACCGACCACAGTTACAAGCTCTCCCCGGCCCGCATCCTCTGGATCTTCGAACAGCTCGGCTTCAACGGCCCCATCAACGAATACATCGGCGTCTTCTGGTGGAATCAGCGCACCGCCGTCGGCGCCGTCTTCCAGCAGGCCGTCGTCACCTTCGCCGGAACGTGGATGCCCGGCGACGCCGTCTTCCTGAACATCAATGCCGATCCCAGCGCCGATGAGCCCGGCTTCACCATGGGCAAATCCGTCTTCGCGGGCGATACCTCAATCACCATCGCCGCCCACTTCGCGGATTACCTGAACGCCACCTCCACCAGCGCTTGGGCTTCCGCCGTCGGCGCCGTGCTCACCCTCACCTCGCGTTCGCCCGCGCCCGCTTACCCTCTCACCGTCGCCGCCCACCCGGCGCCCGCCCTCATGCCTGGTTCCACCGGAACCGTCACCGTCGTCGCCACCCAACCTACCAGCACCTATCCCGCATGGGTCATCGATCCCGCCCTCCAGCCGGTCCTCAACCGCGCGGCGAATGATTGGCATACCGACCTCTACTCGCTCTGCGCCGCCGCCGGCCTCGAAATCACCACCGCCGGATCCATGGAGCTCGTCATCCCGCCCGCCGGCTATGCCGCCCTGTTTCCGGATGGAACCCCCGTCACCACCGATACTGACGTCTCCACCGCCGTCGGCCTTCTCAAATCCACCCAGTGCGCCGTCGGAGGTTCGCTCGTCCTCGCCTATCAGAACCAGTTCTATGCCGCCATCGCCGCGCTGCAAAGCGCCGCCGGCCTCACCCCGTCTTTGCAGTTCGGAGAATTCCTTTGGTGGTACTTCGGCAATCCGCAAGCCCAGCCTGACGGCATGGCTTATTACGACGCCGAAACCGCCGCCGCCGCGCAAACCGCCCTCGGCCGCCCGCTCTATGAATTCCTCACCCCGAATGACGATCCCACCGTAAACGGCAGCTCCGACGCCACTTTCCTGCGCGATCGCCTCCGCGACCACGTCGCCACCCTCGTCGCCGCTCTTCGCGCCGCCTATCCCGTCGTGAAGTGCGAGGTCTTGTTTCCTTACGACGTCAACTACCCCGCTCCCGTCCAAACCGGAAGCGAACTCGGCGGCCGCTTGAACTACTTCGTCAATCTTCCGGTCGAGTGGGAACAGCAGGCCTCCAGCGGCCTTGATCGCATCAAAGTCGAAGCGCTCCAGTTCTCCACCTCGTTCCGCAGCATGGATCTCGTCAATCAGGCCGTCGAACTGATGCCCGGTTTCGGATGGCCCCGCTCCGCCGTCCGCTATCTCGCGCCCGTCTTCGGAACCTTCCAGCCCTGGACCACTGAAGTCGGCTTGGCCTTCTCGCAAAACCTGAACGCCGTCAATCTCTGGGCCTTCGACCACATCTGCCTCTACAACCTCGATCTGACCAATCTTCGCGAGCCGAAGTCTTCCTCTTGACACTCCGCGCCCACTCTGCTAAATTTCCAGCATGATGCTAGATTTCAAGCAGATTGCTGGTTACCCAGCACGGGACGCCGCATGACCCTCACTGGACTCAGCCGCCGCGAACGCCAGATCATGGAAATCCTCTACGGGCGCGGCAAAGCCTCCGCCGCCGAAGTGCGGGAAGCCATGGACGACGGCCCCAGTTATTCCGCCGTCCGCGCCATCCTCCGCGTCCTCGAAGAGAAGGGTCAGGTCCGCCATGAGGCCGAAGACCTGAAGTACGTTTACCTGCCCGTCGTCAATCGCGAAAAGGCCCGCCGCTCCGCCGTCCAGCACTTGCTCGGCACCTTCTTCAGCGATTCTCCCGAACAGGTTGTCGCCGCGCTCCTGGACATCTCCGCCAAGAACCTCACCCGCGAGGAGCTCGACCGCATGTCCGCCATGATTGAAAAAGCCAAAAAAGCCGAGAAAAAGATAGTCGAGGAAAAGTAAAATGCTCACCCTGATCGCATTCCCCTTACTGTTCGGCGCGGCGCTGAAGAGCTTCGCCATATTGGCCGTCGCCGCGCTGCTCGCCGCCGCCATGAAGAGCCGTTCCGCCGCGGAACGCCACCTCGTCTGGACCGGCGCGTGCGCCGCGCTGATCGCCCTGCCGCTTCTATCCGTCTCCCTGCCGGCGTTCCGCGCCCCGGTTCCCCGCGCGCTGGTCCCGGAAACCGTGCTCTTCCGCGCCGCCGCTTCCCCGCTCCGTCTCGATTCCGCCGCCGCCCGCATCCCGGCCGCCGCGCCCGCCAGACAGCCCGCGGCGAACTGGCGCGCCGCCCTCGTGCTGCTTTGGATCGTCGGCGCCGCTCTCAGCCTGTTCCAGATGCTCGCCGCCGCTCTCGCCGTCTCGCGCGTCCGCCGCCACGCGCGCCCGCTCAACGCGGACGAACTGACCGCGCCTCGCGCCGCGCTTGCAATCCCACACCGCGTCGCCCTGCTCGAAACCGCGCCCGGCGCCATGCCCATGACCATCGGCCTGCTGCGCCCCGCCGTCCTGCTTCCCGCCGGCGCGTCCGCGTGGACCCGCGAACGCCGCGATGTCGTCCTTCTGCATGAGCTTGCTCACGTCCGCCGCGGCGATGTCGCCACCCATCTGCTCGCCCGCTTCGCCTTGTGCCTCTATTGGTGGAATCCTCTCGCCTGGTTCGCCTGGCGCGCGTTCCTCAAAGAGCGCGAGCGCGCCGCCGACGACCTCGTTCTCAACGCCGGAGCCCGCGCCTCCGCCTACGCCGGCCACCTTCTCGAAATCGCCCGCACCATGCAGACCGCGCGCGCCGTCGGTTGGGGCGCCGTCGCCATGGCCCGTCCTTCCCAGCTCGAAACCCGCATGGAGGCCATCCTCGATTCCGCCCGCAGCCGTCGCGCTTCCCGCCGCGTCTCGCCCTGGGCCGCGGCCGCTCTCGCCGTCGCCTGCGTCGCGCCTGTCGCCGCGCTTCACGCCCAAAACGCCTCCACGAAAGCCGCCGACGAAGCCGCCTTCACCGCCCAAACCCAGGGCAACTTCGCCGAAGCCCGCGTTCAGCTGGACGCCTCGCTCGCCGCCCGCGGCCAGCAGTTCGGCCTCCAAAGCAAGGAATATGGCGTCGGCCTGAGCCATCTCGCCGGCCTCGTTCGTCTCCAGAATCGCGACGAAGCCGTCTCTCTATATACCCGCGCTCAAGCCTTGCTGGGCGATACCGAGGACGCCGTCCCCGCGCTCACCTATCTCGGCATCGCCGCCCTCGGCCAAAAGAATTACGACGCCGCCATGCAGTTCCTTCAGCGCGCCGAAGCCGCTGGCGCGTCCGACCACCCCACCGCTCAACCCCTGCTCTGGATGGCCATCGCCCGCGACTATCAAGGCCAGACCGACGCCGCCGACGAGAGCTTCCGGAAAGCCATCTGGCAGGCCCATGGCTATCCCAACGGTCCCGCCGACACCACCGACCAGGAGCTCTACGCCGCGTTCCTTCACCGCCATGGCCGCGACACCGAGGCCGCCGCTGCCGATAAACAGATCGCGGAAGCTCGCCAGGCGCGGCCCGCCCAGCCCAAGCTGCCGGCCGGAGCTTATAGCCTCCAATATAGCCTCCAATCCGAAGGCGTCTATCGTGTCGGCCCCGGAATCGCCGCGCCCAAGACGCTCAACCATGTCGACCCCCAGTACACCGAGGAAGCCCGCGTCGCCCGTTACCAGGGAACCGTCGTCTTGAACATCGAAGTCGGCGCCGACGGCGCCGCCCGCAATATCCGCGTCGTCAAAAGCCTGGGCCTCGGCCTGGCGGAGGAAGCCGCCGCCGCCGTCAGCCAGTGGAAATTCCAGCCCGCCACAAAGGACGGCCAGCCCGTTCCGGTTTCCGCCACCGTCGAGGTGAACTTCAAAATCTTGTAAGCATGCTAGCCTTTCGGAATCGCATGTACGTCCGATTCGCTATCGCCGTCCTCTGTTTCTCCCCCGCGCTGTTCGCGCAGACGGTTGCATCGCTCGACGCGGCGGTGCAACCCGAAACCGAATCGCTCGACCAGCTCTACCTCTACCTGCACCAGCATCCCGAACTCTCTTATCACGAAACCGGAACAGCCGCCCGCATCGCCGTCGAATTGAAGTCGGCGGGCTTCGCCGTAACCACCGGCGTGGGCGGGAACGGCGTCGTCGGAGTGCTCAAAAATGGACCCGGTCCCACCGTCCTGGTCCGGACGGATCTCGACGCGCTGCCCGTCGAGGAGCGCACCGGCCGCCCTTACGCCAGCAAAGTCCAGGTCCGTGATGAGAGCGGCAATGAAGTCGGCGTCATGCACGCCTGCGGGCATGACATCCACATGAGCGTCTTCACCGGAACCGCCCGCACTCTAAGCAAGCTCCGCGACCAGTGGCATGGAACCCTCATCATGATCGGCCAGCCCGCGGAGGAGCGTGGCGGCGGCGCCCGCGCCATGCTGAAAGACGGTCTGTTCACCCGCTTTCCCCGGCCTGACTTCAATCTCGCGCTCCATACCGACGCCGCGCTCGAAACCGGCAAAATCGGCTTCCACCCCGGATACGTCATGGCCAGCGTGGATTCCGTCGACGTCACCATTCGCGGCGCCGGCGGCCACGGCGCCTACCCGCACCTCACCAAAGATCCCGTCGTGATCGCCGCCGAAACCGTGCTCGCGCTCCAGACCATCGTCAGCCGCGAAATCCGTCCGCTCGATCCCGCCGTCGTCACCGTCGGCTCCATCCACGGCGGCTCCAAACACAACGTCATCCCCGATGAGGTCAAGCTTCAGCTCACCGTCCGCTCCTACAGCCCGCAAGTCCGCGATCACATCCTCGCCGCCATCCCGCGCATCTGCCGCGGCATCGCCATCGCCGCCGGCGTCCCCGACGACCGCATGCCCATCGTCCAGATCGAAAACGAGCACACCCCTTCCACCTATAACGATCCCGCCCTCGTCACCCGCCTCGTCCCCGTCTGGCGAAATCAGTTCGGCGCCGCCAACGTCGTCGAACGCGATCCCGAAATGGGCGGCGAGGACTTCTCCGAATACGGATTGGTCGATCCCAAAATCCCCAGCTTCCTGTTTCGTCTCGGCACCATCGACGCCGCCCGCATCCAGGCAGCCGCGGCGTCCGGCAGAAATCTGCCCAGCCTCCACTCCAGCGAATACTGGCCCGTGCCTGAGCCCACCATCCGCACCGGCGTGGAAGCCATGACCGCCGCCGTGCTCGAATTGATGAAGAAATGAAACTCTCCAACGATCCCGTCCCCAACGAGGAGCAGAAAGACCCGCGCTTCTATCTCGCCGCCGAGCGCACCTTCCTCGCCTGGATCCGCACCGGCCTGTCCCTCATGGGCTTCGGTTTCGTTGTCGCTCGTTTCGGACTGTTCCTGAAAGAAGTCCAGGTGACGCAGCACACTCTGATCACCCGGCCCACCGGCTACTCGGTCGGGTTCGGCACCACGCTCGTGCTGGTCGGCGTGCTGATGAATCTGGTCGCCGCTTTCCAGCACGTGCGGGTGGTCGGCAAGATTCGCCGCAATGAGCCTTTGAATCGCCCCTCGCGCTTCGCCATCGCCGTCGCCGTCATTCTCGCGCTCACCGGCGTCGCCATGGCCATCTACCTCTTATCGGTCCAGTAAGCGCGTTCTAACGCTGCGGGCCGCCCAGGGCGTCTAGCAAAATCCGCACCACATCCGCCGCCGAAACCCGCACCTCCGCGGTCAGTTGCAACGCGCTCTCCACGATCGGCCGCTGCGCATCCACCCAGCCCGCCGGCGGCGCCTGATGCTTCTCGATGAAGTCCAGCGCCTGCGATCCCGCGTCGCCCAATCGCGCCAGCTTCGCCGCGACCGGAACGGTTTCCGCGGCCAGGATGTTTTCCGAGGCCAGCGGCGCGATCTTCATCGGCGTCTCCTGCCACGCATGGAACGCGTCGCGCAAACGCGCCGACGCCGCCGGATCCGCGCCCGGTCCGGCCAGCACCGTCCGCGCATCGTCCTTCAAGTGCCGCACCCGCACGCTCTCGCTCACCGCCGCGTCCACCAGCCGGTTCAGGGGCTCCAGCGCCGTATACTTGCGCGACGGATAGCGGTCCGCGATGCCCGACGCGCTCACCGCATCCGCCAGCACCTTCAGATCGCCGTCCGAACGGTATCCCGCGATGCGGTCCAGCATGGGCTTCTGCGCGCTAAGATGCTTCACCCCGGTCCACTGCAGCCACTCGCTGATGTGATCCAGCCGTGTGTACATGTCGTCCGGATCGGCCACGGTCGCGGGGGACCAGAGCCGCTCCGCGATCGCGGCCAGCCGCGGCCAAAGCCGTGAGTCCACCGTCTCCGGGCTGACATACTCCGTCCACATGCACGCTTCCCCGCCCAGGATTCGCGCCGCGTCCGTCCCATTCAGGTTGCTCTCGCTCCCCAGCGGATCGTTCCCGTAATGGAAGTACGCCGGGCGCATGTGGTCGAGGTAGTATCCAAACGAGAGCAGGCCGCGATAACCCGCGCGCGCCGCTTTGGCCAGAGCTTCCTGCCCGCGCCAGGACTGGATCACCGCGTCCTTGGAAAGCCCCGGCGTCAGGATCTCGTCCCACCCGATCATCGTTCTCCCGTGCCGCTTCAGGATCGCTCCCACGCGCCGGTTGAAGTACTCGTGCAGCTTCTCCGAGGTGTCCATCGAGTGCTCGCGCATGAACTTCTGAATCCCCGCATTCGCGCGCCACTCCGTGTCCAGGACCTCATCGCCGCCGATGTGGAAGTAAGGGTCCGGGAACAATCGCGTCATTTCCCCGATAAACCGGTCGAGGAATTGATAAGTCGTCTCGCGCGTCGGGTCCATCGTGGGCGCGAAGACGCCGAAGCCGCGTTCGATCTGAAAAGGCCCCGGACCGCTCGCCAGTTCGGGATAACCCGTCACCCAGCTCGTCGCGTGCCCTGGGATGTCGAACTCCGGAATCACGCGGATGCCGCGATCCCTGGCATAGCTCACTACCTGCCGGATTTGCTCCTGCGTGTAGTAATGTCCGTCTGAGCCGTCGGCTTGCAGTTTCGGAAACGCATGGCTCTCCACCCGGAAGCCCTGGTCGTCGCTCAGATGCCAATGGAAGACGTTGAGCTTCACCGCCGCCATCGCGTCCATGTTCCGTTCCAGCACTTCCACCGGCATCCAATGCCGGGCCACATCGAGCATCAGCCCGCGCCAGGGAAACCGCGGGCGATCCTCAATCGAAACCGCGGGCGCCGCAAAGCCCGCCTGCGCCGGCTGCACCAGTTGTTGGAACGTCGCCAGCCCGCGCAGCACGCCCGTCGAACTCGGCGCGCTCAGGTGCGCCGCATCCGGCGTCACATCCAGCGTGTAGGATTCGTCGTCGCCCAGAGCGGGCAGCGTCACCACGCGCTGCGTGTCGATCGTCAGCGTGGCGCGGGAACAGTCCGCGCCCGCCGTCGCGAGCGGCAGAAACAGCCCCGTCTGGCTCGCCAGTTGCGCCGCGAACCGCGACACCGCCTTATCCAGCGCCGCATTCCGCATCCCGCAGACCGCCACATGGAACCCGCCGTCGATCGCCAGGCTGCCGTCCCTCCGCTCCAGGTGCGACGGCATCGGCATCAAAGGCAGCGGCGGAACGGCGGCTCGGGAGTTCACGACGCTTGGCGCCACAAGGCAAGCCGCGATCAGGAGCTTACTCCGCAATCGTGCTCCATCCCCTTCGCGAAAGATCCAGGTAAATGAACGCGCCTGCCGCCAGCCCGATCGCGCACAGTCCTAACCCTAATCCCGTGTCTCCCAGAATGATCTTGCCGGTGCCGAACAGCAGGCCGTAAATCAGGACGCACCCCGCCAGCCAATCGAAGATGTTCCAGATGAAGCCGCCGGCCACCGGAACCTCCGGCGCGATCGCCGCCATCGGTCTCCATCCCATGCGCCCCGGCCGCGTGCGCCGGTAGAACGCCACTAGCGTCGCCTCCGATTCCGGCCGCGTCAGGAAGGTGGTCGCAATCCAGACCGCCGTCGTAATGCTGACCGTGATCAGAATGATGTAAGCGAAATCGCGCGGCTTCGCGCTGTCGAATCCAAAAGCCGTCTGCAGCGTGATCGAAACCACGAACGCCGAGATCATCGACGACACCTCGCTCCACGCGTTGATCCGCCACCAGAACCAGCGCAGAATCAGCACCAGCCCCGTGCCCGCGCCGGTCACCAGGAGGATCTTCCACGCCGCCGCGATCGAATCCATATTCAAAGTGACCACCACCGAGATCGCGGTCAGCAGCACCGTCGTCCACCGCGACGCAATCACGTAATGATGGTCCGTTTCGCCCGGCTTCATGAAACGGCGGTAGAAGTCGTTCACGATGTAGCTCGCGCCCCAATTCAGTTGCGTGGCGATGGTGGACATGTAAGCGGCCGCGAACGCGGCGATCATCAATCCCCGCAGATACGGCGGCAGATACGTGACCATCACCAGGATGTATCCGGTTTCCGGATCGGCCAGATGCGGAAACAGAACCAGCGCCGCCAGCGCCGTCAGAATCCACGGCCACGGCCGCACGGCGAAGTGCGCGATGTTGAACCACAGCGTCGCCAGCAGCGAATTCTTCTCGTCCTTCGCGCTGAACATGCGCTGGGCGATATATCCGCCGCCGCCCGGTTCCGCGCCCGGATACCACGTCGCCCACCAGTTCACTCCCACATAGACGAAGAATGTGATCATCGGCATCCACGCCGAGTTCATATCCGGAATGAAGCTCAGTACCGACCCATGCCCGCCCGTGGCGATCCCATGCGCCTGATCCACCAGCGCCAGCTTCGCCTTGAGCGCATCCATTCCGCCCGCCGCGCGCACCGCCACCACCGCGAGAACAATCACCATGGTCATCTTGATGACGAACTGGAACAGATCCGTCACCAGAACGCCCCACAAGCCCGATAGCGTGGAGATCATCGAAGTCAGCGCGATGATCAGGATCACGCCCCAGATCGCCTGGCCCTTCTTCAGGTCGAAAACGATCATCAGAATCTTGACCATCGCCAGGTTGACCCACCCCAGGATGATGCAGTTGATCGGAATGCCTAAATACAGCGCGCGGAACCCTCGCAGGAACGCGGCCGGTTTGCCGGAGTAGCGGATCTCGGCGAATTCGATGTCGGTCATGACGCCGGACCGCCGCCACAGCCGGGCGTACAGAAACACCGTCATCATGCCGCTGGCGACCATGTTCCACCACAGCCAGTTGCCCGCGATGCCGCCCATCGCCACCAGGCCCGTAACCACCAGCGGCGTGTCGGCGGCGAAGGTGGTGGCCACCATGCTCGTCCCCGCCAGCCACCACGGGATGTTGCGGCCGCCCAGGAAAAACTCGCTGACGCTCTCGCCCGCGCGAGCTTTGTAATAGAGGCCGATTCCGACGTTGAAGAGGAAGTACAGCGCGACGACGATCCAGTCGAGCGGGGTCAGGTGCAAGCTTCAGTCCTCATTTCAAAAAGGAGATTTGCGCCATGCCGTGCTGCCCATGGTGCGCGCAAAAACGGAAAACGTCCAGTTCCAAACCGTTGTCGCCCCGTTCGGGCCGCGTTCCATACGCGCATTAACATGAGAAGACTTGGCCGCTTCTCTCACCAGTAGTAAGTGGCGACCACGCTCTGCGAGGCGGCCATCCCGGAAATTACTTTTGTGTGGAGAACGAATTGTAGGTTCTTCTTCTCCCACCCGCTCGGCGCGGATTTCAAAGCTTCGCGAAGAAGATCGGGACTGGTCACCAGTTCCGCCGCCGCCGTTGTTCCGTATTGCGTAATCCCGGCAAGCTCCACCAGCAGCGAACGCGTATCCGGATGAAAGACGCGGGAAACGATCGCGTAGTCCTGGTCGGTATGCTTTTCCGGGGTGAGATCCGGCAGCGACCACCGCGTCGGCTGGCCGTTGTCCAGGATCATCAGCGGGCGGCGCTCCACGTCGATATAGAAGCGCATCTCTTTGCTGATCTCTTTCCAGCGCGTGTAAGAGTAACCCACCAGCACGGTCGGCGAACTGCGTAAGTCGGAGAACGAAACTTCGGTGCCGATCTTCACTTGATACGGGCGCTTCATCTGGTTCAGCATGTGCGACAAGCTGGCGATGGCGAGCATATCGCCGCCGCCGACGAACTGGTCGTTCAACATCGTGAAGTTGTCCACGCTGGTCGGAGGTCCGGTTCCCGGAGCTTTATTCATGGTGTAAACCGGGACATAGGCTGCCGAAAGCACCACGGGACTTGACGCCTGCTGCAGCACCGGCTCCCAAAACTGATCCACTACGCTGCGCGGCTCCCCGCGGCGTCCGGCCAGAACCCCGGCCAGAATGAAGATAAGCGCCAGCGCCAGAACAATCGCCAGAGCCGCGGCCGTTACGGCGGCGCGATTGAGCCGGCGGTAATCCCGCGCGGGCGGAACGGCCTCCGCCGCCGCTCCGGAAAGAACGGCAGGCGCCGCGGCTTCCGGTTTCACGATTTTGAATTCGGGCACGTAGGCGCCTGGCGGAAGATCGATGCGGATTTCGTCAGTCCGGCCTTCGCCGGCGTAATAAAGGCCCAATCGCTTCCGGACTTCGCCGGCCTTCACCCGTACGGTGGCGTCGTCGCTGGGGTCGTATGTGGCGGGCCGGCTGAAAACGTCGATCCCGATGGTGCGCTCCTTCAACTGGTCCGCGCGTCCGTCGAGCGCCGTTTCCACTACGTAGCGCAGAAAGTCCTGGCAGCGGCGGCTGGCGCGAAATTCGTGGCTGGCAAGCACACGCGCCAACTGTTCGCGAACTGCCGCGGGTTGAGCGCCGTGGGACGGGCCGGTCGCCTCGTCGCTAGTGGCATGGGACGTCAAATGGCGTCCATCAGCCATTACTTACCTTCCCTTTCTGAAGCCTCGATTCCGAAGACTATAGCACAGGCAATCAGAAAGGGAACGGGACCGCGGCGTCTGAACAACCGCCGCGGTCCGTGTGTTTAGAAGTGGTACTTGAGGGCGAACTGAATGTTGCGCGCCCCTTGCGAGCTGGTGATGGTCCCGAAGTTGCCGATGCCGAAGTTGCCGTTGGCGACCACCGCGCCGGGGACCGAGATTCCGGGAGCGCCCAGAATCGGGGTGTTGGTGAAGTTGATCGCTTCCGCGCGGAGTTCCAGATTCTGCCGCTCGGTGAATGCGAACGCCTTGGACAGGCTAAGGTCGGCTTCATGCAAACCCGGTCCGCGAATGGTGCCGACGCCGCAGTTGCCGAAGGTCCCGGGCGATGGATCGGCGTAGGAGTTCGGATCGAACCACTGGTAGCCGCCCGACGGAGCGTCTAACTTTCCGAACACCTGGCCCGGCGCGATGCAGTTTGCGCGGGGTTCCGCGCCATGCGTGTTGGAAGCGTCGTAGCTGGCCCCGATGGTGTAGGGGAAGCCGCCGCGGAAGTTCACGATGGAGTTGATCTGCCATCCGCCGACGACGGCGTTCGCCGCCCTGTTCATGTTGCGGCCCAGCGCGCGTCCGCGTCCGATCGGAATGTCGTAAGTGACATAGCCGTTGAACGCGTGAGTCACGTCGTAATAGCAAGGCCCTGTCTGGCCGCGGGCATCGTACGTGTTCGGCCAGTAATAGATGTTGGTGGCTGCCTGGCCGCCATCGCCGTAGTAGCCGATGGAATTGGTCATGCACTTCGACCAGGTGTAGTTAGCCAGGAACTCCAGGCCGTTGCTGAGTCTCTTCTGGAAGGAAACCTGAAGAGCGTCATAGTGCTGGTTGCCGACCGAAGCGGTCAATTTCGCCGCGCCGATCTCGCTTTGCAGCGTCGGATTTCCGCTCAGGTAATAGCCGGGCGATACCGTGCCGTTGGCGTTCAGTTCCTCCTGGCCCGCATAGATCGGGACCATGAGGTGATTATTGCTCTGGCCCACGTAGCCGACTTGCAGCGTGGTGGACTGGCCGAAGCTGTGCTGGATGGTGAAGTTCCACTGGTTCGACACCGCCGGCCGGATATTAGGATCCCACAAGCGCAGGCTGGCGCCCGCGAACGGATCGCCCGGATTGCTGTTGAAAGGCAGGTAGCCGTCAGCCAGCGTGGAAGGCTGCTCGGTCGCGGTGTAGGTGATGTCGTGCTCGGTCGCGAACGGCGCGTTCAGCGTGAGGCGCAGGTTGGTTCCCGTGCCTTCGAGGAAGCTCGACGTCGTGGCGGCCGCGCGGATGACCGTGTTCTTGATCGGCGTCCATGCGATTCCTAACCGCGGCTGATAGTTGGTGATTCCGTTGTATTGGTTGTAGAGAGCGTTGCAATTGCCGTAAGGGCAATTGCTCGTTCCGGCGATATATTCGGTTCCGCTTACTTCGCCGAAATTCGCCTGGCGATTATGCACTTCCACCCACGGCGTGTTCAGCTCGTAACGCAGGCCCAGGTTGACCGTCAGGTTGTTGCTGATCCGCCAGTCGTCCTGCGCGAACACGGAAACTACGCTGGCGCGCTGACCCCAGGTTCCGCCGGCGATGCCGCCCTGCACTTCGTTGGGCAGCCCGAGCAGGAAGTCGGCTTCCGCCGCGCCGCTGTACTGTCCGTTGAAGTCGAATTGGCCCGCGATTCCGGCGTTGCCCGAATAGAAGGTGTCGATGCGCTGCCGCTGGAACTGGAAGCCCATCCGGATGGTGTGCTTGCCGCGATTGACGATCACCGTGTCGTTGATCTGGCCCACGGTGTCGGAGAACTCTTCAGCGACCTGCGGATTGCCGAAGCCGGTTCCCACATTGCTCAGGTTGCCGGACGTGAAATCGAAGCCCGGCAGAACATTGGTCGGAACGCCGGGAATGCCGACGCTGGCGGCCGAGAATGCGCTGCCGCTGAGTGCGCCGGTGACGACCGGAATGTAGTTCACGCCCACGCGGAAGTCATTGACCAGGGTGGGTGAGAACGTTCGCGAGTAATTGATTACGCCGTTGTACGACGGATAGACATTCGACGAGTTATACAGCAGCGGAATGCTGTTGGTGTTCGGATTGATCGCCGAGCTCTGCGAGTAGCGGACCGACAGGTGATCTTTTTCCGAAGCGGCCCAGTCGATCTTGATGTCGCCCTGGTCCCCGTTCGTGTAGGAGTGCGTCGTGTTGACCGCGTTGTTGGTCAGGTTCCCGTTGATGGGCGACGGATACAAAGAGGACGCCATGATGGCCAGCGCCTGCGGGCTGAGCAGGCTGGCGGGAATCACGTTGCCGGCGATCGGCGTGTTGGTGAAAGGAATCTTGAGCTGCGTTCCGGGCAGCAGTTGCGAGAAGTTGCCGGTGCGCTCCAGGGCCGTGAGGACCGTGAAGGAACTGCTGGTGGCGGGCTGATCGTAGCGCGAACCCTGGTAATCGGCGAAGAAGAACAGCTTGTCCTTGATGATCGGTCCGCCGATGGTGCCGCCGAATTCGTTCCAGCGCAGCAGCGGACGGGCGAGGCCGTTCCAGTTGTTGCCCCAATCGTTCGCATTCAGCTTGTCATTGCGGATGAACTCGAACACGGTGCCGTGATATTGATTCGTTCCGGACTTGATGCTGACGCTGACGATGCCGCCCATGAAGTTGCCGAACTCGGCGGAAGCGTTCTGCGTGATCATATTGAACTCTTCGATCGCATCGACGCTGGGTGTGTAGCCCACCGCGTTCTCCGAGACCTGGTTGTTGTCCATCCCGTCGAGGATGAAGTTGTCCGCCTCGTTGCGGTTGCCGTTGATGTAGGGCCGGCCTCCGTTGAAAGTTGCTTCGGGGCCCGTGAACGAGCTCGGATCGGTAGCGACCGCGCCCGGCGACAGCAAGGTCAGCTGCACGTAATTGCGGGTCGCCAGAGGCAGCGCCACATTTGTATGTGCGTCAATTACGGTGTCGAGCTGCGTCGATTCCGTCTTCAGTAGCGCCGCCGCCGCCGACACCTCGACCGAGGTCGCGACGTTCCCGATCTGCAGTTGAAAATCGAGTTTCGCGGTCTGGTTCAGGACCAGCGTAAGATTCGATTGCTGCGAGCTCTGAAACCCGGGATTTTCCACTTTAACGTCATAGTTCCCTACCGGAACCGTCGGAAGATCGTAAATGCCATCCCCGTTGGTGACCGTCGGAAATACGGTGCCGCGCTGCGTGTCGGTGGCTTGCACTCGGGCGTTCGCGATGGGCGCGCCGGAAGGGTCCGTGACCTTCCCCGTGATCGCGCCGGTTACCTGCTGACCCCAGCTGTACTGACAAAGCACTAGAACAAACAGACAGCAGGTCAGTGACGCTGCTGCTCGATTGATTAAATTGATAAGCCTCAGAAACGCTCCTAATCTGCCGGAGTAACCGGCCTGAAGACAAATAGTGCTTGTGATAATAGCGCGTATTTGCCGGAACGTGTCCAGTTATTCCGCCCGGCGAAACGGTTACAGCAGTGTTCGCAACGTGTGAACCGCGGAACCGAACACACGCGAATGCAAGGACTTGCGACCGCGCGTGTGTCGCGCCGGTAGGACATCCTATTCCCGGGATTCGTAAATCCCGGAAGCCGTCAATGCTTCGCAGGCCAGCCGCGCCGCGGCGAGATCCTCGGCGGCCATCCCGACGGATTTGAAAACGACGTTTCCGCCGGCGGGAAGTCCGGCTGTTCCGGCCAGCAGTTCACCGATCTCGGCAAAGACCTTCGCGCCCGAACGGATGACGTCTCCCGATTCACGGAGGACCGCTTCGCGCGATTCCACCACCAGCGTTCCCCGCATCGCGTCGTCATCCAACTCCCGCGCCGCGCCTCCGACGGCGCCCACGGCGTTGACGTAAGCCCCGCGTTTTAGCCACGCCCCGCGCAGAACCGGCTCGGTCGCGGAGGTCGCCGTCACCACCACGTCGGCCCCGCGCACGGCTTCTTCGGCCGAATCCGCCATTGCGCACCCGGCACGCTTGGCGAATGCCCGCGCGTGTTCCCGGTTCGGGCTCCAGACGCGGATTTCCGCGAAGGTGCGAACCAGCCGGAGCGCCTCCCAATGCGACCCGGCTTGGACCCCGCTCCCGAGAATGGCGAGCACGCGGGCGTCGGCGGGAGCGCACAAGTCTGCGGCGACCGCGGAGACGGCGGCCGTGCGCATCTCCGTGATGAGGCGCCCGTCCATCACCGCCAGCGGTTCCCCGGTGAACGTCCGAAAGAGCTGTATCGTCGCCAAATGCGTGGGCAATCCTTTCGCGGCGTTCTCGGGGAAAACGGTCACGAGCTTCGCCCCCATCACTTCGCCGTACACGGCGGGCACTGCCGCGAAGAACCCGTTGTGTTCCGGAACCGGCAGAATGGTGCGAAGCGGTTGCCGCACCTTCCCGGCGGAGAAGTCCATCAGGGTGCGGCGCATCACCGGAATCAGGTCTTCGAGGCGGAGGACGGAGCGAATCTGAGCTTCGTTGAAGAAGGGCGGCTGCATCGAACCATCATGCTGCTGTACCATTCCTGAAAGTGATTCTCAACCGCCGCCGATGGATGACCGGCATGGCCGCCCTGGCCGCGCACAACCTGCTCGCCCAAAAACAGCCGCTGGATCTTCCCGATTATCAGCCGCGCAGCATGCTTCGCGCGCATGAAACCCAGGTTCCGCGCGCGCGCTTCCCCGCCCTGGATTTCCATACGCACCTCGCCTGGTCCGCGAAAGCTGAAAGCGGCATTCAATTGAGCGCCGAACGGCAGTTCCTGGCCGAGCCGCGGGAACTCCTGGCCGTGATGGACCGCCGCAACGTGCAGACCCTGGTCAATCTGACCGGCGGCTATGGGGCCGGGTTACGTGAATCGGTCAAGCGCTTCGACCACGCGTTTCCGGGCCGCTTCGTGTCGTTCACCGAGCCGTCCTATGAGTTCTTCCTGCGCCCGGATTACCCGCAGTTTCAGGGCGACGCCATCCGCCAGGCGCATCAGGATGGCGCCAAAGGCCTCAAGATTCTGAAGACCCTCGGCTTGTATCTGCGCGAGAAGATAACCTCCGGACCGCTCGTCCGGATCGACGACCCGCGCTTCGACCCCATGTGGGACGCTTGCGGCGAACTGGGCATGCCCGTGGCCATTCATGTCTCCGACCCGCTTGCCTTCTTTGACGCCACGGACCGGTTTAACGAGCGCTGGGAAGAGCTTCACAACCACCCGGAATGGTCGTTTCACGGACCGGGTTTCCCTTCCAACGCCGAATTGCTGGAGGCGCGCAATCGCGTCTTCGGCCGCCATCCCCGCACGAACTTCGTCGCGCTCCACGTCGGCAACTTCGCCGAAGATCTGGACAACGTGTCCGCCGCGCTGGATCGCCACTCCAATATGCATGTCGATATCGCCGCGCGGATCGGCGAACTCGGCCGCCAGCCCAAACGCAGCCGCGCCTTCTTCGAGCGTTACCAGGACCGCATCCTGTTCGGGACCGACGCCGTCCCGCACGGCGATGAATTTCCGCAGCAGGTCTTCGGCGATGAACTGTATGAGATCTACTTCCGATTTCTCGAGACCGGCGACGAGTACTTCGACTATGCCCCGGCCAAGGTGCCGCCGCAGGGCCGCTGGCGTATTTACGGGTTGGAGCTGCCCGATCCGATCCTGCGCAAGGTCTACAGCGGCAACGCCCGGAAGCTTCTGAAACTTTGAACTTCCCGCTTCGCCGCGCGTATCTAAGGGCAGGAGTTGGCGAAGCATGGGCATTCATGAAATCATCGAAACGGTTCAGGTGGTCGGCGGGAACCTTGTGGATAAGGTGAAAAGCCTGATCCACGAAGGCAACGTCCAGCGGATCATTATCAAAGACGAGCACGGCCGCACGTTCATCGAAATTCCGGTCACCGTGGCGGCGATCGGTGCGGTGCTCGCGCCGATACTGGCCGCGGTGGGAGCGATCTCCGCCCTAGCCGCGAAGTTCACCATCGTGATTCAGCGCGGCGCGCCGGAGAATGCAACTCCGACTCAGGTCTGAAGCCGCTATCGTGGCGAGTCGCATCGCCGGGCCGTTCCGTCAGGAGTCGCCAGATAGACCGCTTGGAACGCAGCCGACGCGTTATCCAGATAACCTAAGAACTGCTCCTGTGCGCCGGTGAGTTCCGGAACGTAGTAAGTGAGCCCGACGCCGACGATTAAGCCGCTGGCGTCGGCGAAAACCAGATCGCTTCGTTTCGCGAATGGCCCGGCATCTCCAAAGATTAGACCCCGCGCGCGCCATCCGCGTTCCGCGCGTTCGATCGATTGCATCGTTAGCCCGCATGCTTCCGAACCTTTCACCACCAGCGAGTTCGCGATCGTGCGGCCTGGCCAGTTCGCGCGCCGCTCGCTGAAGACCGCGAGGCGATGCTCGCGGAGGTAAGGCGTCCAGTGGTCCAGCAACCTCTGATCCGGATAGCTCCGCGCCATCTCTTCCTGATCCGCTGCGCCCATCAGTAAACCGGAGCCCGCGGCTTCCAGCCGCTGCGAGAAGTTCAACCAGTCGCGCAGGTAAGCGCCTTCTCTCTGAATCGTGCTGAACACGACGCCGCCGGCCGCCACGATCAAAATCGGCATCATCCGGCCCGGCGGACGAAGGGAACAAACCGCCGCGGTGAGGCAGGACCAGAAAAGGAACGCCTGGGTCAAGTAGCGGCCGGGCAGCGGCGCCGCGCCATGCAAGGAATCCAGCCATTGCGGCGTGATGCGGACGAGTGGAACCGCGAGTGAAATCAAGACCACGAAAACACAGATCGCCGTCAGCACGGTGAACTCCGCCGGAAAATCCCGCGGGCGCCGGATCAGCATCCACACCAGATAGAACGTCAGGATCACTCCCGTCAGTCCGGCCGCTTCGCCCCATGCGCGGCTCGCGAGACTTAGCGGCCCGCCCAGATACATTGCGGCGATCGAGAGGAACTCCCAGGGATGGCGCGCCATGCCGTCGGCGCCCATCCCGTTCCCCGGCTGGCTATAGCCGATTCCGTATGCGACCGATAGCGCCACGCCCATCGCAGCGAGCACCGCCAACCGAATTCTACCCCTTCGGAGCACAACATTTACTCCCAACAACACGGGCCATACCGCCAGCCCCGTCGCGATCGTGAGCGTGGAGACAAGTCCGCACACCGCGCTCAGTGCGAATCCGCGCCGGGAACGAAACGCCGCACAAGCGATCGCGGCCACGGCGGCGCCATATCCGATTCCGTACTCGATCGACATTCCATAGATGAAGTTCTCCATCTGCAGGGCGGAAAACAGAAGGTACGCGGTCATCGCCATAACGGCGACCGCGAGCTGGCGCGAACGATTCTTGAGCAGCCGCCACTCCAGCGTCAGGAGAATTGCCGTCACGAGAAACGCGCCGGCGACGTTGATTGCGACCAGCGGCGGCATGGAGTAATGGAACCACTGCTCGTCCAGCAGAAAGATCAACCGGGGCAGCACAATCCGGTGTCCCCAGTATGGAGTCCAGAGATATCCGGCGCCGTAGCGGCCGTCGCGAAACCGCCACATCTCCTCGAGCATCACCCACTCGTCCACCCAGGGCACTTGCGTGGCGGCGAGCGGAATGGCTCTGAGCAGACGGCCGGTCTCGAAGAGCGCGCCCAACGAAGCAACGGCGGCGAGCGCGCGCCCTATTGCGCGGCCTACCAGACGCGGCACGGATCATGCCGCACCATAGGCTGACCCGCCGTGCAGCTAAACGCCTTGGCGAACTCGGGCATGTTGGACACCACTCCGTTGACGCGGAACTCCAGAGGCGAGTGCGGGTCCGTCAGAGCGCGTTCGCGCTTCATCTCCGGTCGCGTGTCGCCGCACGCCCATTGCGCCATGCCGACGAAGAATCTCTGGTCCGGCGTAAGTCCGCCGACAGGCTGGAGCGCCTGCCCCGCGGTCGCATGTTTCCAGGCGATGTACGCGAGCAGCGTGCCGCCCAGATCGGCGACATCTTCGCCGAGGGTGAGTTTCCCGTTGATCTTGATATCGTCCACCGCGGTGTAACCCGAATACTGGGTCGAGACGCAATCCACGCGGGTCTGGAATTCCTGCGCGTCCTTCGCCGTCCACCAGTCCTTCAAATTGCCTTGCGCATCGAACTGCCGCCCTTCATCGTCGAAGCCGTGGGTAAGTTCGTGCCCGATGGTCGCGCCGGTGTTGCCGTAGTTGGGAGCGTCGTCCATCTTCGGATCGTAGAGAGGCGGCTGCAAGACGCCCGCCGGGAAGTTGATGTCGTTCATCTGCGGGTTGTAGTAAGCGTTCACGGTAGGCGGAGTCATGCCCCACTCGCCGCGGTCGAGCGGCTTGCCGATTTTGGCGAGTTCGCGATCCGATTCGAATTTCTGGGCCCGCACGACATTCCCGAAGAAGTCGGTGGGACTAATGTGAAGGGCGCTGTAATCGCGCCACTTATCGGGATAGCCGATCTTATTGACGATAGCGTGCAGCTTGAGCAGCGCCTGCTGGCGTGTCGCGTCGCTCATCCAAGGAAGCTGCTTCAAGTCATCCTGCATGGCGGATTCGATCTGCTGCGTCATGGCGAGCGTGCGGGCCTTGGTTTCGGGCGTGAAGGTCTTGGCGACGAACACCTTGCCGAGCTCCTCGCCCAGGTTCCGGTCCACCGAGCGCACGCACTTGCGCCAGCGCGGCTGCATTTCCGGAACGCCGCGCAGGTACTTGCTGAAGAAATCGAAGTGCGCCTGCACGAAGGCCGGGGACAGGAAATCGGAGTAGTCGCGGACCACGTTCCAGCGCAGATAGTCTTTCCAGCCTTCCATCGTCTGAGACTTGAGTTGCTCCTCGAAGGCCTTGTAATAGGCCGGTTCGGTCACATTCACGACGTCTACCTTTGGAATCGGCATGGTGGCGAAGAAGGCGCGCCAGTCATAATCCGGCGCGAGCGCCTCGAACTCGGGCAAAGTCAGTTTATGAAGAAGCTTGTGCGGATCGCGCAGTTCGACGCGGGTGAGTTCGGATGTCGCGAACGCTGTCTCGATCGCCATGACGCGCTTCGCGGCGGCCTCGGCGGCCGCTGGTGAATCGCCCAGCATCCCGAAAACAGTCTTGATGTGTTCGACATACTTCGCGCGGATTTCGACCGACTTCGGGTCTGTCTTCGTGTAGTAATCGCGGTCGGGAAGCCCGAGTCGTCCGCGGCCCGCGAAGGAAATCACCGCCTGCGAGTTCTCGAAATCCTGATCCGAGGAGAAGCCGAACATCAGGCTCTCCACTCCGGCGCGATGCTGCGCGGTGACGAAGCGCGCCAGATCCGCGGGAGTTTTCATCCCCGCGATCAGATCGAGCATCGGCTGAATGGGGGTCACGCCGGCTTTCTCGATCGCGGCCTCATCCATGCACGCGTGATAGTAATCCCCGATCTTCTGCTGCGCCGCGTCGCGTTCCGGCGAAGGCTTGGCCGCTTCTTCAAGCAATCCCCAGAGCAGCCGTTCATTGTCGTAAGCGAGCTTCCCGTAAACATCCCAGCTGGGCTGGTCGGCGGGAATCGGATTCTTCTTCATCCAGTTTCCGCACGAGTACTGATAGAAATCCTGACACGCCTGGACCGATGTGTTCATCGAGCTTGGATCAAGGCTCGGCGAGTAAGGCAATTGAGTCACGGGCTGGGCGGCGATAACTCCCGCGAAGACCACGGTCAAGGGCAGTGCGCGAAGAAGCAGGCTGGCAGTTTTCATGTGTAGACTAACCGGGATGAGGCCATGGTAACAAGTGACGGGCCCGGAGCGGCAGACGGAATTACTCCGGGGGCGGTGAGATCCGGGATCGCCTGGATCACCGGAATCAGCGTTCTCCGGGATGGTTTGCAGTTCGGGGTGACGCTCGTGCTCGTGCGCCTGCTGGACGGCAAAGCGTACGGCGAGTTCTCGCTGGTGAGCGCGATTCTGGCGTTCTTTTCGGTGCTTTCGTTCCGGAGCTTCCTCGAATACAGCATCCAGGCCCGGCCGGGCCAAGCGGTGGATTACCAGTCGCACTTCACCTTCAGCTGTTACACGCAGATACTCGCGGCTCTGGCGATGAACGCCGGCGCGCTGGTGCTGCGGCGCTTCCCGGACTACGCGCCCGTGGCGCCCGTGCTCAGCGTGATGTCGATTTTCGTTCTCTTCGACGGCGCCGGCGAACTGCGCGTCAAGATGCTGGAGCGCGCGCTGAACTGGAAACGCCTCCGCACCCTGGAAGCGGCGGGACTGCTGGCGAGTGCCGCGACTGCGATCGGAATGGCGTTGAGCGGCGCGGGCGTCTACGCTCTGCTGATCCCGGGCGTAGTGGCGACGGTTCCGTTTGCGTACGATCTCCTGGTCACGGAAGGTTGGCGGCCCGCGTGGAAGTTCGATCAGGACGGGTTCCGGCCGGCATGGCGGTATGGAGTCACGCGGCTCGCGAGCGGACTGACGGCGCGGGGGCAGCAGTTGCTGGAAAGCGGCTCGATGGCGGCGGTGATCGGTCTGCCCGCTTTGGGGGTGTACGGACGAGCGGTCAGCCTGGCGAGCTTCGCCTGCCTGAAACTTACTTCGGTGATGACCTTGGCGATCTTCCCTATGCTCACCCGTTACGAGCGGGGCAGCGCTTCCTTCCGGCAAGCGAGCGCCCTGTTGTTGCGGGCGGTGGCGTGGAGTTCGATACCGGCCGCGGCGCTGCTCTCGCTTGCGGCCGCGCCGCTGATCGGCATGCTTTATGGGAGTAAGTGGGCGGCAACGATCCCGCTTCTTCCGTGGGCGATGGCCGCGGCTTCGGCGCTTGCGCTTTCCGAGACGGCTGCGTTCCTGCTTCTCGCCAGCGTCGAACCCGGAAGAACGCTCGCCATCGACGTGATCAACTTATCGGGAACCGCGATCTGCCTCGTGTTTCTCCTGCCGCACGGAATCGTGCCGTATATGGAAGGACTGCTGGCGGTGCAAGCAGCGGCGATGCTGTTGGGACTGGGCTGGCTGACTGGGAACGGAGTTCTCTCGGCCGCCGCGATCCGGTCCGCCTTCGGTCTGCCGCTGGTCTCGGTCGGCTGCCTCGCGGCCGTGGTTCTGATCTTGAAACGCTTCGGGTCGCCGCCGTACGCCGGCCCTATCGGGATTGCGTTCGTGCTGTTGTACCCCGCATGCGCAAGGATGTTTGCCGGTCCAGAGCTCCGGGAACTGCTGGAGTACGTTCCGGGAAGCGGGCGGGCGCGGCGGCTTCTCCGATTGCGGTGAAGCCGCCCGGACCAAGAGCGAGTTACTGAACGATGAGACCGTTCGGCAGCACATCCTCTTCCGTGCCGGCGACGGCCACGATCGAGTAAGGCTGCACGGCCGCATTCGCCGCAACCGTAACCTGCACGGTGAGCGAGGTCGGACTGTTGACCGTAACCGGTCCAAAGGTGATGCCCGGCAGGAACGCGAGCGATGTAATCCCCTGGACAAAGTTAGTGTTGACGCCCGTCACGGTCATCGTCACGGACCCGCCGAGCGCGATGGTGTTCGGGCTGATCATGCTGATAGCCGGGTAGTTGGCCGGCAGCAGCTGGTTGAACGCGCCGCGCATGATGAACAGGGCCATGTCGCCGCGGATGACCGTCTCGGTCGGGCAGTAGGTGGTCGCCGTGCAGCCCAGGGTGACCTGGTCCTGCTTCAGCCGCTGCACATACGGGAACGCCGGGTCCGTCACCGGAACATCGGTGAAGTAAGGCACGGGATTGTACTCGAACGGCACGTTGGCCCCGAGACGCGTGCGCACCAGGAAGATGGCCATATCGTCGCGAGTGACTCCGTCGTTCGGGCAGTAATCCAGCGGCTGCGCGCTGCAGCCGTTAGTGATCCCGAGCTCATACAGCTTCTGGATCCACTGGAATCCGAAGGCGCCCACGGGAACGTCGGCGAAGTAAGGCGTCGGAGAGTATGTGAAGTTATCGCCTCCGTAGACGGCGCGCACCAGGAAGATCGCCATCTCGGCGCGAGTGACTTCTTCGGTGGGGCAGTAATCAAAGGGCACGGCGTTGCAACCGCTGGTGATGCCCTTGCCGTAAAGAAGGTTCACGGCGTCGAAGTAGTAAGCCGACGGCGGAACGTCCGCGAAGATCTGCTGCGTTCCCCACTCCGTCACGGGCACTACGAAGCCGGCGATCAGGAGGTTGCCGGTGCGCTCCACTCCGCTGGTGTTCGCGGCGATGGTGATCGTGCCCGAGCCGGAGCCGGTTCCGGCGCCGGGAGTGAGCGTGATCCAGGGCGAATCCGAAGCCGCGCCCCAACCGCAGGACGGGCTGCTGGGGACGACGCTGAACGGCACGGAGCCGCCGCCGTCAGCAAAGCTAACCACGCTGGGGACGACGGAGTAAGTGCAGGCCTCGCCGGAATTGGTGAGGGCGAAGTTGACTGCCGATGTTCCCACCGACGCGGTCACGTTATAGGAACCGGCGAGACCATTGGCCGTCAGAATCGGGGCGAAGGCGATGCCGTTCGCGCCGCTGACAACGGTGGCCGTCGTACCGGAACCGGCGAAGAAGCCGCTCGCTCCCGAAGTGGGGGCGGCGAACAGGACGCTGACTCCGGCAGCGGGAGCGCCAAACCCATAGGCTTGCACTTCCAACAAGGCCGGGAAGTTGGAACCGGCGGGCGTGGTTTGCGAGCTTCCATTCAGCAATGTGATGGTGGCGGGCCCGTCCAGCAGGACGCTGACCGAATCGGCGGTCTCGCTAGCGACGGCGGCCTGGGGTCTTCCATCGCCGTTGAAGTTGGCGATGGCGATCGACACCGGATTGGCGCCGACCACATAAGAAGCAGGCGCGTTGAACGTCCCGTTGCCGAGGCCGATCAGGACGCTGACGTCGCCGGCCTGGTTGGCGACGATCAGATCCAGAATTCCGTCGCCGTTGAAGTCAGTCGTCGCGACGTACTGCGTGCCCGCGCCCGAATTCACGGTCACCGCCGCCTGGAAGGAGCCGTTGCCTACGCCCATCAGCATGCTTACGTTCTGGCTGCCCTGATTGGCGACGGCGAGATCCAGTTTGCCGTCGTGATTGAAATCTCCGACCGCGATCGAGATGGGTCCGACTCCCACCGTGTTGGCGACCGGCGCCTTAAACGTGCCGTCGCCGTTGCCGGTGAGAATCCAAACCGTGTTCGCCGTGAAGTCGGCGACCGCCAGATCGACAATACCGTCGCCGTTGAAGTCGCCCGAAGCGATGAACATGTCGGCCGCGCCTACCTGGAAGTTCGTGGCCTGAGCCAAGGTCCCGTCACCCTTGCCGAGGAAGACGCTGATGTTGCCGCTGTTGCGATTGGAGGTGGCGACATCGGGAATTCCGTCTCCGTTGAAGTCGGCGACGGTGAGTGAACTGGGACCGGCTCCGGCGCCGTAGAGCGCCGCGGTCTGGAAGGTTCCGTCGCCGTTGCCGAGCAGAATGCTTACGCCGTTGCTGGCGGAATCGGAGACGGCGACATCCGGCTTGCCGTCGCTGTTGAAGTCCGCGACCACCACCTGCGTCGGATTGCTTCCAGCGCTGATGTTCTGACCCGCCTGGAAGACGCCCGCGCCCGTGTTCAGCAGGACGCTGACGCCGACGTTGGCGACGACGAGATCGACTTTGCCGTCACCGTTGAAATCCGCCGCGGCCACCGAAGTGGGACTGCTTCCAGCCGAACTGGTCAGAGCGGGCAGGAAGGAGAATCCGGGTTGGGCCGCCACGGACAGGGCGACCGGCGCCGAAAGACTGGTGGCGTTGTCGGCATCGCCGTCAAAGCGGGCGGTGACGACCTGCGAGCCGACCGGGAGGAGCAAGGTCTGCAGGGTCGCGATTTGGTTGATCACCGGCGCCTGGCCGATCACGGAAGTATTGCTGTAGAAAGTGACGAACCCGGTCGCGCTCGGGCTGGTTATGTTACCCGTTAAGGTGACGGGGTTTCCGAAGATGGCGGGATTGGGAGAAATCGCCAAAGTGATCATGGTCGAAATCTCGCCGACCACGTCGATCACGACCGGGGACGTGCTCGGTCCGTAAATGGCGTCGCCGCTATAGACGGCGGTCAGACTATCGCTGCCGGCGGGAAGCGTCACGGTGATGCTGGCGGTTCCGGCGGTGAGAGCCACGGGCCCTGTTCCCAGCATGGTCGTGCCCACGTAGAAAGTGACGGTACCGGTCGCCGCGACGGGGGCGACGGTCGCGGTGATCGTCACCTGTGCCGCGGTCGGATCCGGATTCGGGGTCGCTGAGATAGTGATGGAGGACGGCTGCAGAGCCAGCAGCACGCTCACGCTGTTGGTCTGGAAGTTGGTGACCACGAGGTCGGCCTGGCCCGTCCCGTTCAGGGGCGCGCTGACGATTGCGACCGGACTGGCGCTGGCGCCATCCGCGTAGCTGACGGCGGTCTGGAATGTGCCGTCGCCGTTTCCGTACAGAACGCTGACGTTGCTGGAAGCCTCATTGACGACGGCAGCATCCAGCTTGCCGTCTCCGTTGAAGTCCGCCAGAACCACGGACTGCGGGTAAGAGCCGACGGGATAAGGAGAAGCCGCGCCGAAGGTGCCGTCGCCGTGGCCGATCAGCACGTCAATGTTGTTGCTGATGCTGTTCACGATGACGAGATCGAGAGCGCCGTTGCCGAGGTTCGCGACTGCGACCGCGACGGTGCCGGTGCCGCCGCCATAAGCGACGCCGCCGCCGAACGTGCCATCGCCGTGCCCGAGCATGACATCCACGCCCGCGCCGTTGGTGACGACGAGATCCGCATTTCCGTCGCCGTTGAAATCACCCGTGGCGATGCCTTTCAAACCGCCGCTGGAACTGATTGCCAGCGCGGTTTGGAACGTGCCGTCACCGTTGCCGAGGAACAGGCTGACCTGGTTGGAACCGCTGGCGGCGACCGCGATATCGGGCCGGCCATCGTTGTTGAAGTCGGCGACCGTAATGCCTGACGGAAGCGCGCCGGAAGTCAGGGATGACGCCGCCTGGAAGGTTCCGTCGCCGTTGCCGGCCAGAACGCTGACCGTCGAGCTGCCGTAATTGGAGACGATCAGATCGAGTTTGTTGTCGCCGTTCACGTCCGCGGCCGCGATCGCCCCGGGATTGGTCCCCACGGCGTAGTTCACGGCGGCCTGGTAGGTTCCATCGCCGTTGCCCAACAGGATGCTGACGTTATTGCTGGCGTAGTTGGTGACGGCGAGATCGGGGATGCCGTCGCCGTTGAAGTCGCCCGATACGGCACCGTTCGGCGACGTTCCGGCGGGATAGGTGGCGGGCGCGCCGAATCCGCCGCCCGCGGCCGCGTTCACCGTTTCCGCTAGTTGATTGGAGGAGGCGGTCAGGTCGGCGGCGTCGCCGCCATAGAAAGCCGTGACGATCTGCGGCCCGGAGGGAAGTCCGACGGTGGTCAAGGTAGCTTGCCCCGCAACCAGCGGCGCGTCCCCGAGAATCATCGTGCCGTCCAGGAACGTAACCGACCCGGTCGCGCTCGGAGGCGAAACGACGACCGTGAATGTGACCGGCTGGCCCAGAGCGGGCGTCAGCGAACTGGCCGTTAACGAAGCCGTCGTCACCTGCCCGACCGTCTCCAGGAAAACCGCCGAAGAACTCGCCGCGACAGAAAGGCTTCCGCTGTAATTGGCCGTAAGGGAATGGACTTTGGTGCTGAGCGCGCTGGTGGAATAAGACGCCGTGCCGGCCGCCAGCGGGACAGTGGCCAGAACGGTGGTTCCATCATCGAACGCCACGGTCCCGGTCGCATCGGCGGGCGTCACCGTCGCGGTCATCATGACGGTGCCGCCGGCGGGCGAAGGATTCGGCGACACGGAAAGCGTGGTGACGCTGCCATAGACGCCGATGAGGACGCTGACGGTGCTGGCGGCGCTATTCACGACGGCGACATCGACCAGCGAGTCCCCATTCAAGTTCGCGGCGATCAGGGCCAGCGGACTTTGACCGGTCGGCACGGCGGTGGCGGCTCCAAAAGTTCCGTCGCCATTGCCGGCCAGAACGCTGATCGTGCCGCCCAGGTTGTTCGCCACCACGAGATCCGGCTTAAGATCGCCGTTCAGGTCCGAAACCACCAGAGCGAAGGGGCCGCTGCCAGTGGCGTAGGGGACGGCGGTCTGGAAAGTGCCGTCGCCGTTTCCGAGCAGGATGCTGACGGTGTTGCTCCCGCTGTTGACCACGGCGAGATCCGCCTTTCCATCGGCGTTGAAATCCGCGGTCGCGACGGCGACAGGCGCCATGCCTACGGCATAGTTGACCGCCGCCAGGAAGGTTCCGTCGCCCACGCCCAGGAGGATGCCGACGAAGTTGGTGCTGGATCCGGAGTAATTGGCGACCGCGAGATCGGCTATGCCATCGCCGTTGAAGTCGCCGACAGTCAGGCCTTTGGGCGTCTCGGGAATCGTGTAGTTGACCGCCGCTTGGAAAACGCCGCCGCCGCCGTTCAGCAGGATGCTGACTTCACTTTTGCTGGAGCAGGCGATCGCGAGGTCCGGAAGTCCGTCGTGGTTTAGATCGGCGATCACCACCTGGCGGGGGCCCTTGCCCGTGGCGTAGGTTACGGCGGCGGCGAACGTTCCGTCGCCTTTGCCGAGGAGAACGCTCACTTCATTGGCGCCCTCGTCGACCACCACGAGATCGGCCGTTCCATCGCCATTCAGGTCGGCTACGGCTACGGAAGTCGGCGTGGTTCCGGCAGCGTAGACGACCGCGGTCTGGAAGGTGCCGTCGCCGATGCCGAGCAGAACGCTTACGTTGTTGGCGTCCTCATCGGCTGTAACCATGTCGATCTTGCCGTCACCGTTGAAGTCGGCGTACGCGATGGAAACGGGGGTATCGCCCACGGCGGGGGAAGCGGCGGCGAGGAATCCGCCCGCGGCGCCGGAGGTGACCGTCAGAGGTTCGGGACTGGAGACGCTCTTCAGGAAGTTTCCCTTCCCGTTGTATTGCGCGGTGAGCGAATGATTTCCCGCTCCCAGAAGCGCGGTATTCAGAACGGCGGTGGGCGCGGTGAGCGCTACGACGCCGAGGTAATTCGCTCCGTCATAGAAGGTCACGCTTCCCGTGGCGGTCCCCGAGGCGGCAGTCACCGTGGCCGTGAGCTGGACACTGGCGCCGAACGCTGACGCGGGCGGCGTGACCGCGAGCACCGTGCTCGTTGCCACCGTGGCGGCCGACGCGCCCGGAGAAAGAGAAATCAGACCAAAACAGACGAAGAGTGCCGCAACGCATTTCATTTAAGAGTGGGCTCCGAGTAGACGCACGATTTTATCAGCAACGGTGGCAACGAAAATCACGGCAGCGATGATACCGCCGGGGGTTCACAGGCAGGGGTTCCGGCGGACAACGCCGCTTTCGCAACCGGAAACCTGGAACGACGCACTCTTGACGATAGTGAATAACCTCACCGCTTGCAACTAAACCTGCAATAAATTACGTTCGCTATTCAGGCATTATTGAACGACTAAAGCGTTGGGGAAGATGGCCTCCTGGGTAGCGGTGGTCACGAAAATGGAGACCGGTTGAGCCGGCGCCGCGGGCAGAGCGGTCAGGTTCACCACCAGGGTGGTCGGGCTGGAGACGGAGACGGAGTTGACCGTGAACTCGCCCGGGATGGACGCGACCTGGGTGGCGCCCGCCGCGAAATTGGTGAATGAGCCTGTCACCGTGATGCTGGCGGTTTGTCCAGGGTTGATCGCCGCCGGAGTGATGCTGACGATCACGGGCGTCCCGGCGGGGAGCAGCGTGTTGAATTCACCTTTCATCACGAAGATCGCCATGTCGCCGCGCGTAACCGCGCCGGTCGGGCAGTAGGTGGTCGCGGTGCAACCGGTGGTGATGTTGTCGAATCGCAGGCGCTGGATCCACGGGAACGCCCAGTAATTGGCTGGCACGTCGGAGAAATAAGGCGCGCCGGGATAGTCGAACGCGTAGCTCGCGCCGAACCGGGCGCGGATGATAAAAACGGCCATTTCGTCCCGCGTGACCTCATTGTTGGGGCAGAAAAGCCCCGGGCCGCAGCCGCTGGTGATGCCGAGTTCATAGAGCTTCTGGATCCAGGCGAATCCGAACGTGGACGGGCTGACGTCGGTGAAATAGGGCACGGGATTATAGCTGAAGTCGTCGCTTCCGTTGTAGACGGAGCGGACAATGAACACGGCCATCTGGGCGCGGGTGACGAGGCCGGTGGGGCAATACAGGCCGACGCCGCAGCCCTCCGTGATGCCTTTCGCATATAAGTCGTTGACGCCGTCGAAATAGTACGCGGAAGGGGGAACGTCGGAGAACGTTTGCACGGTAGCCCACTCCGTGACCGGGATGCTGTATCCGGCCAGAATGAAAGTGCCCGTGCGCTCCACACCCGTGGTGTTCGGCGCGATGTAGACGGTGACGGAAGTCGTCCCGGTCCCGGAGGAGACGCCCGGCACAATCCAGGAAGTATCCGATGAGCTCGCGGTCCAGGTGCAGGAAGGCGCGGATGCCGTCAAAGTGACGGAGGCGGTCGAGCCGTTCACGTCGAAGGCCAGCGAAGTCGGGCTGACAGTGTAGGTGCAATTCCCAGGACCCGAACCGGAGCCGCCGCCGGACAGCAGGATGCCGAGCTCGCCCTCGCTGCCCGCGAAATTGCCGGAATCGGCCACGGCGAGATCCGGAGCGCCATCGCCGTTGAACTCACCGATCGCGACCTGGACCAGGAACCCGCCCGGGTTTGTGGGCGGATAAAGGACGGCCGGTTGGAACGTTCCGTTGCCGGTGTTGATGTAAATGCCGACGGTCGCATCTTCGCCGTTGACCACGGCGATGTCGGGTTTGCCATCGCCGTTGAAGTCGCCGATGGCGACGCCGGAAGGAAGGTTGCCGGTCGCATAGGGCACGGGCGCCTGGAATGTGCCGTTGCCGTTGCCGATCAGGATATAGAGCTGGCTGTTGAGCGAATCGGGAATCGCGAGATCGGCGATGCCGTCGCCGTTCAGATCCGCGGCGGCGATGTCGGCCGGGTTCGTGCCCACGCTGAGGGCGACCGGCGCCTGGAACGCGCCGGCCCCATTGCCGAAGAACAAGTAGACCAAGCCGCTGGTGCTGTCGATGGCGGCGAAGTCGGGATTTCCGTCGCCGTTGAAATCGCCCACGGCAACCGCGTTGGTTCCGGTCTGATTGGCGTTACTGGTGGGCAGGTTCAAGGTCGGCTGAAAGCCGCCGTTTCCCATGCCGAGCAGCACGCTTACGTTGGTGTTCTCGCTGTTGGCGACAACGATGTCCGGCAACCCGTCCTTATTGAAATCCCCCACCGCGATCCCCGCCGGGCCCACATTGGCGGGGTATGAGCCGACGATGTTGAATGTGCCGGCGCCGGAACCGAGGAAAATTCCGATGCCGTCGGCGGAGCTGACGGCCAGATCGGGGACGCCGTCGCTGTTGAAGTCGGAGACCACGATGCTCTGGGGGGAACTGCCGGTTGCGAAGCTGGAATTCAGGCTGAACGTTCCCGCTCCGGAGCCCAGGAAGACGGAGACGGTGCTACTGGCGGCATTGACGACGGCGACGTCCTGAAAGCCATCGTGATTGAAGTCGCCGATGGCGACCGCGCCGGGCTGGTTGGCGGCGGTGTAGGACTGGAAGTTCGGATACCCGGCCGGGGCGGCGTCGGTGACCGAGAGGGAAAACACGGCCGAGGCGCTAGGCAGATTATTGGAATCGCCGTCGTAGCGCGCGGAGAGTTTACGCGTCCCCGCTTTTAGCATCACGGTGGGAAAGGCCGCGACGCCGCCGGAGACAGGAGCGAATCCCAGGACGGAGGTCCCGTCATAGAACGTGCACTTGCCGGTCGCCGTACCGGGGAGGACGGAAGCGGTGAGGGTGACGGACTTGCCGAAGGTGGCCGGGTTGGGGCTGGCCGTAAGCGTTGTGCTGGAGGTGGTTTGCGCGCCGGGCGAAGCGCCTTCGGCATGCGCGATCACCGGGCTTAACGACATGAGGGCTGCCGAGCGGGCGGCCGGGTTGGCCACGCCCGCAAGCGATGTGGCGGACACCGGGAACGTCATCACGGCCACGGCGCCGGCCTTTTCACTCGCGAGGGCGGCGTTCGATCCCGCGAGGGCAGCCGCCAGGAGGGTGACGGGGATGCCGACCTTTTCGATGGCTGGCTGGCCGAAGGTCCCGTCGCTCTTGCCGGGATAGAGGCGCACCGTGTTGTCCGCCGAGCCGGCCAGCAGCACATCGGGATGACCGTCGCCGTTAAAGTCCATTATGGTGAGCGCGCCCGGCGACGCCGGGTATTGAGCCAGGACGTTGAGGGTTGAGCCGCCGGGCGCGGCGGAAAGGATGGAAAGCTCTCCGGAGGCGTCGCTCACCACCAGCGAGGCGCGACCCGCGCCGGTGAGATCGGCCGCGGCGAGGCCGGCGATCGGGCCGTTTCCTAGAATCGAGACGGAAGCGGCAAAGGCGCCGTCTCCGTTGCCGGGGAGAAGCGTAACGCCCTTGCCCGTGGCGACCGCGAGATCGGCGCGCGCTGGCGTGAGGAAATTGCCGGCGACCAGGGCCGTAATGCCTTCCTCGACGAAGCGGGACGACGCCAGGGTGAACGCGCCGTCGCCGGTCCCTTTGAGGATGCGAAGAACGCCGGCGGGGTCGGCGACAGCGAGATCGAGCTTACCGTCCGCATCGAAATCCGCCGCCGCCATCGCGCTCAGGGCCGTACTGAAGCGCGCCGTGGCCACGGGTGCGGCGAAGGAGCCGTCGCCGTTTCCTCTCAGGAAGTAGAGCTTTCCCGAAGCGGCGGCGACGATGAGGTCCGGCTGGCCGTCGCGGTCGAAGTCGCCGGAAACGATGGCAGCGGCGGGGCTTCCGATGTTGTAGATGCCGGTCGTCCGGGCGCTGCCGTCCGGGCTGTTAAGGATGACTTGCACCACGCCGGTGGAATCGGCCACCGCCAGGTCGGAGACGCCGTCGTGATTCAGGTCAGCCGCGGCAAGCGCTTCCGGAAGAGCGGCGCCCGCGACGATGCGGGCCGAGGCTGGTTCCGTTTGGGCATGGAGCCCCGAAAGTCCAATCATTAAGAGGAAGAAAACAGGGGAAAAGGGACGGGACATTTCGGAACTCCTGGGTTGGCGGACTCTTCAAGGGTCGGATAAACGGGACGGGTGGGTTGTAATTTTGTGTCAAACAATCACAACCCGAATTCCGACTATTCGATTGTAAGCCCATTGGGAAGGATGGCCTCCTGCGCTCCGGTGATGACAAACAAGGAGATCGGCTGCGGCGACGCGGGGGCGGATGCGGTGATTTGGACCGACAGCGTCGTCGCGCTCGAAACCGCGACGGGGCCGATCGTGATGCCGGGAATCGGATTCATGACGGTTTGTCCGTCGAGGAACGCGGTGTTGACTCCCGTCACCGTAACGGTGACGGTCTGGCCGGCTGGCAGAATGTTCGGCGTGACCGAGGAGATCACGGGAGTTCCGGCAGGCAGGAGCTGATTGAAGGCGCCGCGCATGACGAACATCGCCATGTCGCCGCGCGTGACGGCGTTTCCGGGGCAAAACGTGGTGGCCCCGCAGCCGCCGGTGATGGCGTCCAGCTTGAGTCTCTGAATCCACGGAAAGGCCCAGTACTGGGCGGGGACATCGGTGAAATAGGGAACGGCCGGGCTATCGAAGACGACCTGGGAGCCGAAACGCGCGCGGATGATGAACACGGCCATCTGATCGCGGGTGACGAAATTGTTCGGGCAATAGAGCGACGGGCCGCAGCCGCTGGTGATCCCTAACTCGAAGAGCTTCTGGATCCAGGCGAAGCCGAAGGCGGAGGCAGGCACGTCCTCGAAGTACGGGGTGGGCGAAGAGGTGAAGTCGTCGCCGCCATAGACGGCGCGGACCAGGAAGATGGCCATCTGGGCGCGGGTGATGCTCTCGCTTGGGCAATACGTCGTCGCGCCGCATCCGGAGGTGATGGCTTTCTGCTTCAAGAGGTCGACGCCATCGAAGTAGTAGGCGGTAACGGGCACGTCGGTAAAGGCCTGCACGGTGCCCCACTGGCTGATGGACACCGCCGGGGCGCCGAGGGTGATGGAGCCGGTGCGCGCGATTCCGGTGGAGTTGGGTTGGACCGAGACAGGAATCGATCCTCCGCCGATCCCGGAGAAAGGCGTGGGCAGGAGGAAAGGCGTCGAAACGAAAGACCAGGAACACCCGGGACTGTTGGATCCCAGAGCGAGCGCGAAACTTCCGCCCGAGGCGTCAAACGCCGAAGCCGAGGCGGATAGAGTGAAGGCGCAGGTTCCGGGCAGCCCGAGGAGGATGCCGTAATTGTCGTCATCGGGCGAGCTGTTGACGACGGCGACGTCGGTGAGCGCGTCGCCATTGAGATCAGCGAGGGCGACGGCGAACGACGAGGGTGGCGTGTCGATGCTGCCGGAGGGAAATGCGGCAGTGGACTGGAATGTGCCGTCCCCGGCGCCATAAAGCACGGTGAGGCCGAGAGCCTGGTCGGTGACGACGACATCGAGGTTGCCGTCCCCGTTTAGATCGCCCCCGGCGATGCCGTTCGGGAAAACGAGCGCGGGGCCGGAACCGGGATTGGGAGCGGCGTGGAAACCGCCTTTGCCGTCGCCGAGCAGGATGGTCACGCCGCCGGTGCTGGGGTTCACGTAGTCGCCGGCATCGGCGATGGCCAGGTCGGGTTTCCCGTCGTTGTTGAAATCACCCACGATCACTTCCGTGGGCCCGAGCCCGCCGGGATAGGAGACGGGAGCGCTGAACGCCCCGGCGCCGGTGCCGAGCAAGACGTAGACCGCGTCGAAACCGGGATCGGCGTCGGCGACCGCCAGGTCGGCGATTCCGTCGGCGTTGAAGTCGGCGGCGGCGAGACCGTTGGGCGTGGAACCTACCGTGTACTGAAAAGCGCTGCGCAGAGTGCCATCGCCGTTGCCGAGCAGGACGCTCACGGAACTGTCCCCGAAGTTGGCGGTCGCCACGTCGATGAAGCCATCGCCATTGAAGTCGGCGGCGACGATGGAAGCCGGATTGGGGCCGTAGAGTTCGACGAGCGGATCGGCGGAAACGACGTAGGTGCCGGCGGTTTCCTGAAAAGTTCCGTCGCCGTTGCCCAGCAGGATGGAGACGGTGGACTCGCCCTCGTTGGCGACGGCCAGATCGGGGTACCCGTCGGCGTTGAAGTCCGCGACGACGACCGCGCTAGGCTCCGAGCCGTTGGTGGTTCCGCTGGCGCGCGTACAGGTATACGAAAACGTTCCGTCGCCCTGGCCAAGAAACACGCTCACCGAATCGCTGGCGAGGTTGGCGATGACTAAATCCTGGATGCCGTCGCCGTTGAGATCGGCAAGCGCCACGGCGTTCGGGTAATCTCCTTGAGCGCCTTGCGCGACAAGCGGGTTGAGGCTGGCCTCGGCGGGAACGCTGACGACTTGGATGACCGGGGCGGAGAAACTCGAGAGATTCGAGGCGTCTCCGCCATACCGCGCGCGAAGGGACCGGTTGCCGAACGGAAGCGCGTGGGTGACGAGAAACGCCTGCCCGCCAGTCAGCGGAGCGGCGCCGAGCGGCGTGGATCCATCAAAGAAGGTGACGGTTCCGGACGCCGTACCGGGGGTGACGAACACGCCCAGGGTGACGGCCTGTCCGAGCAAGGCAGGGTTGGGAGTGGCCGTGTAGAGGACCGTGGCGGTCTGGGTTGCGGCCGGCGCCGCTGCGGCGAAGGCAAGAAATGTAAAGAGCGTTCTGCAATCAGGTCGGTTCAAAAGCCGGTCCCCGTGAGATGAAGTGCCGCGCGAGGCGGCAAATCTCAGGTTTGGCGAGGAACGGAGCCGGCGGCGTGAACCGCTAGCTGGTGTAGATGACGCGAGTGCTGCAGATATAGTCGTGCAGGGCGCGCTTCTGCGAATCGAAACCGGCCATGATGAAGCCGAACATCAGGGGAAGGGCGTCGATCCAGTAACAGCAGTAGCGGCCGATCGCACGGCCGATCGAGATCGGACCGCCGTCTTCCTTGATTACGCGCAAACCCAGCGCCATCTTGCCGGGCGTGGCCCCGAACTTCGACAGGAAGAACGCTTGGTAGATGATCGCGAACAGAATGTTAATCGAGGAAGCCAGGCCGACCATGGCGAATAAGCTGGGTCCGAAGTTCGGCATATCGTCGGGGATGTTCCGGCTGGACATGCCTAACGAGAGATGAATGATTATCCCGAGGGCGCCAAGGATCAATCCGTCGATGAAAGCGGCGACGACGCGGATCCAGAAGCCGCCGTAGTGGATCGGGGCCGCCGCGGGAAGGCCGCCGCCCATGCGGCGCAGAAACGGATCTTTGCAGCTGCCGCACACCGAGCTCTGGCCATACTGGAGCAGATCGCCGGCCGGGTAGGACTTCCCACATTCGCTGCAAAAACGCTGATTGGCTGGCCACGCGGCGGGAAACCCGGGCGGTCCGGCGGAGGGCGCGGCAAAGGAGGGAACGCCCACCGGCGCGGCCAAGCGGTAAGGTTTCCACTCCGCCATTCCTTCGTGCCAGACCAACGTGTCGGGGAGAATCACGCCCGCGGCGACCAGTTGTTCCAGCTCAGGATCCGCCACCGGGCCGGTCTGCTGTCCGTTGAAGCTGTAGTACCACTCCATGGACGCTCAGTTTAGCCCAACGCAATGACGGGTTGCAGAATCGCGGACGATTTAAGCTCAATATGGATGGGATTCCGCAGCGGCCGCCCGAGCGCGGGCCAGGAGACGACCATCATGTCGTCCTCCTCCAGTTCGAATCCCTGGCCGAAGCTGAACGCGTCCGCGCCGAAGAAATGGATGTGGACGTCGCCGGGGCGGCGGTGCTCGGGGTACTTGAAATGGTGGTATTCCAGGTTCGCGACGGTGTGGGACATGTTGTTCTGGCCGCTGAAGATGGCGGCGGACCAGGCTAAGGCGCCCGCGCGTTCAATCGACGCGCGTTCAATCGAAACCTGGCCTTCGATGTGGTCGAAAACGAGGCCGGTGACAAGTTCCGGGCCGATGGCGCATTCGCGGAGCTTGGAAGGCGCGAGATAGAGGTAATTCAGGCGCTCCATTTTGTGATCGGAGAACTCATTTCCGGTGACGAATCCGGCGCGGAAGGGCGTACCGTCCGGGCCGATGAGGTAGACGCCGGCGACTTCGGGCTCCTCGCCGCCATCATCCGCGAACGGCGGGACGGTCAGGGTTTCGTTGTGGGCGCGGACGATCGAGCCGTTACCTTTATAGAACCATTCGGGCTGCGCGCCGGCCTGCCCCGGCGGCGGCGAACCGCCTTCGAGCCCCCACTGATACATGCGCATGCTGTCGGTGACGACGGAAGGCGCCTGCTGGTGCATCTTCGCGCGGTTCTCGGCGCTGGCTTTATGGGTGAGCCCGGTGCCGCTGACCAGGCAGCGCGCGGGCTCGGCGGGATGATCGAACGGGGGAAGAATGCGCCAGGCGGACCGGCCGGCGTAGATCTCGTCGTAAGGCAGATGTTCGGAACCGCAGTCGGAGTGCCCGAGCGTATCCAGGCCGACGCCGCGCGCGATCGCTTCAGTGGCCAGGTCGTAGAGCGTGTGGTGCGAGGCCAGGAGTTGAAGTTCGGAACCGTCCACGGCGGCGGTGCGGCGTCCGTTTTCGGGATGGATGAGTTGAACGAAGTGCATGGCGGTGTGCTGCCATCATCTCGCAGCGGGCATTCCACAGCGAGCGTTTTCAGCCGGCATGAGGCGCGCCCGTCCGGGGCGGGGCTTATATTGGAAATGGCCGGATCGCTTGGCGATACGCCACAGGAGATTAGAGAATGGGCGAAATTTTCCCTCTTAGCCGCCGCCGCTTCGTGGCGAGCGGCATCGCGATCGCCACAACCGCCAAGCTTCAGCTGGCTGCCCAGGCGCTCGGCGCGAAGCCCGACGCGGAGGTGTGCAGACTTATGGCGGAGCAGGAAGTCGGGCCTTATTACGTGGCCGATGAGCTGCTGCGCTCCAACGTCGTGGAGGGGAAGCCGGGAGTGCCGCTGGCGCTGCGCATCGTTGTAATGGACGCCCGCACGTGCAAGCCGCTGCCTAACGCGGCCATCGATATCTGGCATTGCGACGCGCTGGGTCTCTACTCCGGCTTCACCAAGCAGAATCCCAGGGGACCGGGAGGTCCGCCGCCGGACTTCGACCCTCAGCATCCCGGCAATCGCCCCGGGCCGCCGGGGAGAATGGGCCGTCCTCCGGAAAACCATCCTACCGACGCGCTCACTTTTCTTCGCGGGATACAACTTACCGATAGCAGCGGAGCGGTGGAGTTTGCAACCGTATTCCCCGGCTTCTATATGGGCCGGACGAATCACATCCACTTCAAGGTTCGCGTGGGCGGCGGGGCGAGCGGACGAACTTATAAGTCGGGACATACGTCGCACACGGGGCAGATCTTCTTCCCGGAGGAACTCGCGGCGAAGCTGATGGAGCACGAACCTTATCGCTCTCACCAAATCCATCGCACCACGCAGGCCGAAGACGACGTGTATGGCGATCAGCACGGGGAGCTTTCGGTGGCCCGCGTTACTCCTGTTGCCGGCAAAGACTTCGCGGCCGGGTTTCATGCGGAGCTGATCGCCGCGGTGGATCCGACGGCGACGCCGGCCGGCGCCCAGCGGCGCGCCGGTCCGCCAGAACCGCGCGGGTGACTCTGGTCATCCAGCGACAACGTTGTAAAAACTAATCCGCGGCCATCCACCCGGAAGGTGTACTAGCTGATATAGTACACGCAGTGATCCCATTTCGGGTTTCCTTCGAGCCGGGCGTCTCGCTCTATGAACAGGTGGTTTACGCCGCCAAGAAGGCGCTGATCTCCGGGCAGATCCGTCCGGGAGAAACCTTTCCGTCCGTGCGGACGTTGAGCCAGGCGCTCAAAATCAATCCGAATACGGCGCATAAGGTCGTCAATCAACTGGTCGCGGAGGGGCTGCTGGAGGTCTATCCAGGGGTGGGCACAGTCGTCGCGCGGCTGCCCGCTTCCACGGCGCGCGAGCGCACCCAGTTGCTCAAGCGTGAACTGGAGCAGCTGGTCGTGGAGGCGATGAAACTTCGCATGGATCTGCAGGACGTAATCGCGGCGTTGGAAGATCACTGGCGCCGGCTTGGATCACGGAAGGAAGAGCGATGAATCCGGTGATTGTTACGCGCAGTTTGACGAAGCGCTTTGGACGCCGTGACGCCGTCCACGATATGAGCTTGGCCATCGAGCCTGGCTCCGTCTATGGATTTCTTGGACCGAACGGCGCAGGCAAGACGACCGCCATCAGGTTGCTAATGAACATCCTCGAACCCTCTTTCGGCGAGGCGGCCATCTTCGGCGTGGATTCGCGCAGGCTGGGACCATCGGAGTTCGCGCGGATTGGTCATGTCTCGGAGAACCAGGATCTGCCCGGATGGATGACGGTGTCGCGCTTCTTGCGATATTGCCGCGCTTTCTATCCTCAGTGGGACGAGCAGTTAGCGCAGGAGCTGCTGCGCCGATTCGATCTGCCCTCAGGCACACGATTGAGTCGCTTGTCGCGCGGGATGCGCATGAAAGCGGCCTTGGTTTCCGCCATCGCGTATCGGCCGGCGTTGCTGGTTCTCGATGAGCCTTTTAGCGGGTTGGATCCCGTGGTGCGCGACGAACTCGTGGACTGCATTCTGGGATTGACGGCCGAGACGGACTGGACAGTTTTGGTGAGCTCGCACGATCTGGCGGAGATCGAATCCGTGGCGAGCCATGTGGGGTTCATCGATCGGGGCGTTCTTCGCATCTCCGAGGATCTGCCATCGCTGCAGGCGCGCTTCCGCGAGATCGAAGTAACCGGGCTTCGCGATTTCACAAGGCCATGGCCGGATGGGTGGATGAAGCCGGCTTCCGCGGGGGCGGTGACGCGCTTCGTCGTGAGCCGGTATGCGGAAGACGCGACGCCCCGCGGGATTCATGAACTCTTTCCCGAAAGCCGGACATGGGAATCGCGTCCGATGTCCCTGAGAGAGATTTTTCTCGCGCTCGCGCGGGATCGCCAGGAGACCGCGGAATGAGACAAATTGCGCATCTGTTCCGGAAAGACTTGGAACATCTGTGGCCGTTCGTGTCGGGGGTGATGGTTATCGTCGCTTTGCACGCTTTCTATGTGACCCATCTCGTTCCCGGAAGCGGCGTCGATATCCGGACCGCATGGGCAATCCTGTCGCTGTTTGCTTCGTTGAGCCCACTTTTGTTGCCCTTGTGTATTGGTGCGATGACTGTCGTCGTTATCCAGCAGGAGCCGCTCACCGGACCCAACGCATTCTGGCTGACGCGGCCCTACTCGCGTTTCGCGCTGCTCTCTGAGAAGGCGCTGTTCGTGAGCGTTTTTGGGTTACTGCCTCTGATCGTTCACGACCTATTCGCAGTGGCGTGGTTCAAGCTGAGCATCCTTGCGGCGGTCCCGGTGATCTGCGTGAAAAGTCTGGAGTTCGGCGCGGTTCTCGGATGGGTAGCCGCGCTCGCCGTTTTGACGCCCAACTTCGCCCGCTTTACGGTGCTGCTTGTCGGGGCGCCAGTCGCATCCTGGGTTTTGCTTCTCCTGTTCGGCAATGGGACAAACAACTGGGGGCTACTCACGGCCTTGCCAGGTTTGTCCGCGTTTATCGTGGGGACAGCGGGAGCGGCCTTGCTGATTCTTCATCAGTACCGGACGCGCAGGACGAGATGGAGCGGCGCGATCGGGGTAGGAAGTCTTGCAGGCGCGGTGATCATGTACTCGCTGTTTCCGTGGAGCGCGGCGTGGAGGCTGCACAACGTGTTCGAGACTCCCGCGCCAGGACTCGACGGGGTGCAATTGATCGCGACGTTAGATGGGTCGAATGCCGTGCTGACAAATGATGTAATCGGAAACCAATCGCAGTTGCCGATGCGATCGGTCGTTTACCTGTTTCAAGTTGCCGGCATTCCCCAGGGTATTTCGCTCAATATGTTCCGTGCCGATGGCGAGCTTACCCGGAACTCCACCGCGTTAAAGCTCACACCCTCGATGTTTCCTATTTTTCGGGGCGGGGATAAGACCCAGCCCGATTCGCGCGGGATTGCCGCGAACAAGCAGTTTATCTTTTTCGAGTCCGATCATGACGCTGTTTGGCGCCTGAACCCGGATTCGCGCGTCACGCTGGCGGGCAGCCTTTACTTCCAGGCTTATCGTGACCTTCCGGCGGTGCGCATGCCGCTTCAGCAACACGAGGTTACGGTGTGGTTGGGGCAGGAGCGATGCCAGGCAGCATCAGCCGAGGGTTCCAACCGCACCCTTCGTGTAAGGCTGAGTTGCGCGCAACTGGAGCCGGCTTCCGGACTTCTTGTAGATGTCCTGGTCCGGGGCCCTGACGGCCAATCGACTTGGAACTTCACCGGGCAGTCCGCGACCGGCGAAGACGACCGCGAAGTGCTGCCCGCCCTATTGAGTCCCTTGAACCAGAGCATACGGGATTACAGTTTCCAACCCTCGGCCCGGGATTCGGGCGCAATCCCGGCTGGCGCTACGGTCACCCTGACGCCGCGAGTACCCGCGGGATTGTTGCGCCGCGACTTTCGAATTACGAACGTGCGCCTGGGCGATCTGGAATGGGAAAGTTGGAAACAGCGCGGAACGGCCAATTTCCCGCGCTAAACGAACCATACCGGTGAGATGTTGACCTTCGCCGCCATTTCTGCAAAAGTAGAGTGCGGGCGAATAAAAGGCGAAAGTGAACCCAAGGCCATACATCGAACTCCACGCGCGCTCCGCGTTCAGCTTCCTCCAAGGCGCGAGCCTTCCGGAAGAGTACGCGGCGCTGGCTCGCGAATACGGGTATGCGGCGCTGGCGCTGCTCGATTTCGATGGATTCTACGGCTCCCCGCGGTTTCACATGGCGGCGACCAAAGCCGGCGTGAAAGCGCATATCGGGGCCGAATTGCTGTGCACCGACGGCGCGCGATACCCGCTGCTGGTCCGAAACCGCACCGGGTACCAGAACCTATGCCGCTTGATCACCCGCATGAAGATGCGCGTGCCCAAGAATACGCCGGCCGCGGCTACGCCCGGCGAGCTGGGCGAGTTCGCCGAAGGGTTGGTATGCCTGACCGGAGACGAAGCCGGTCCGCTGGCCCGGGCGCTGGTCAATAAAGAAGGGCGGGCTTGCCTGGATCGGCTGATGCGGACGTTCGGACGCGCCAATGTCTACGCGGAAGTGCAGAGGCATTTCGACCGGGAAGAAGAGGCGCGCAACGAAGCCACGGTAGCGCTCGCGCGGGGGATGCGGGTGCCTCTGCTGGCCACCGGAGGCGTTTGTCATGCGCGTCCGGAACAGCGGCAGATTCTGGATGTGTTCACCTGCCTTCACCATAAAACCACGCTGGCCGAGGCGGGCCGTCTGCTGCAGCGCAATTCCGCGAGGCATCTTCGGCGGCCGGAGGAGATGGCGCGGTTGTTCGCCGATCTGCCGGACGCGGTGGCCAATACGCAGGGCGTTTCGTCGAAGCTGAACTTCACGCTGTCGGATTTGGGGTATCAGTTTCCGGAGTATCCGACGCCGCCGGGCGACACGCAGATCTCATTCCTGCGCAAGCGCACAGACGATGGCGCGCGGCGGCGCTACCGGCCTTACCACGATCGCGCGCGCCAGCAGATTGAGCGGGAACTGGCGCTGATCGAGAAGCTGAAGCTGGCCGGATACTTTCTGATCGTCTGGGATATCGTGAATTTCTGCCGCGAGGAAGGAATCTTGGTGCAGGGCCGGGGATCGGCCGCCAATAGCGCGGTGTGCTACGCGCTGGGCATCACGGCGGTGGACCCGGTGGGGATGGATCTGCTGTTCGAGCGGTTCTTGTCGGAGGAGCGCGGAGAGTGGCCGGATATCGATCTGGATCTGCCTTCGGGCGATCGCCGGGAGCGCGTGATCCAGCATGTCTACGAGCGTTACGGCAAACTCGGGGCGGCGATGACGGCCAACGTCATTACGTACCGCGGCCGGTCGGCGGCGCGCGAAGCCGGCAAAGTGCTGGGATTTGAAGTGGAAACCCTAGACCGGCTTTCGAGTTTGGTTCCGGTGTGGGGCTGGAAAGACCAGGACAACACGGCGGACAAGCAGTTCCGCGATGCGGGGATGGACCTGAACAACCCGAAAATCCGCACGTTTCTGGAACTGGTGCTGGGGTTGCAGGATATGCCGCGGCACCTGGGGCAGCACTCGGGCGGCATGGTGGTTTGCCAGGGAAGTCTCGACAGCGTGACGCCGCTGGAGCCCGCGTCGATGCCGGGCCGCGTGGTGGTGCAGTGGGACAAGGAAGACTGCGCCGACCTGGGCTTGATCAAGGTGGATCTGCTGGGGCTCGGGATGATGGCGGTTCTGGAGGATTGCCTCCTGCTGATTCGCGACCACTGGGGCGAAGAGATCGATTTGGGCTGCCTGCCGGCGAATGACCCGCCGGTTTACGAGGCTTTGCAGAAGGCGGATACGATCGGCTGGTTCCAGGTGGAAAGCCGCGCGCAGCAGGCATCGCTGCCGCGCATGCTGCCGACGCACTTCTACGATCTCGTGGTGCAGGTGGCGATCATCCGGCCGGGGCCGATCGTGGGCAAGATGGTGCATCCGTATCTGGCGCGGCGGCAGGGGAAGGAGAAAGTGGAGCCGCTTCATCCGGTGCTGGCGCCGGTTCTGGCGCGCACGCTGGGAGTTCCGCTATTTCAGGAACAACTGCTGCGCATCGCCATGGTGGCGGCTGATTTCACGGGCGGCGAGGCGGAGGAATTGCGGCGCGCCCTGGGCTTCAAGAGATCCAAGCAGCGGATGAAGGAAATCGAGGTGAAGCTGCGCGCCGGGATGACGAAGAAGGGGATTCTGGGCGAAACGCAGGACCGCATCGTGCAGTCGATCACCTCATTCGCGCTGTATGGGTTTCCGGAGTCGCACGCCGCCAGTTTCGCGCTGCTGGCGTATGCGAGCGGCTATCTCAAGACCAATTACCTGGCGGCGTTCACTTGCGCCATTTTGAACAATCAGCCGATGGGCTTCTACCATTCTTCGGTGCTGATCAAAGATGCGCAGCGCCACGGGTTGCGCGTGCTGCCGATCGACATTACGCGCTCGGATTGGAATTGCACGATTGAAGAAGAAGGCCCGCGGCGGCATCTGCGGCTGGGCCTGAGTTATGCGCGGGGATTGCGGGCGGACGCGGGCGGCGCGATCGTGCTGGCGCGCGGACAAGCTCCGTTCGCGAGCGTGGACGACCTGGCGCGGCGCGTGCCGGAGCTGCGCCGCGATGAGATGAACCGGCTGGCCGAAGTGGGCGCGCTGAATCCGCTCGATCCCGAACACCGGCGCGATGCGTTGTGGAAGGCCGGGCACGCGGCGCGACCGGTGGGTCCGCTGCTGGAGCAGGCGCCGGAACCGAACGCCGCATCGCCGCTGGCGCGCATGACGACGGAGGAGCGTGTGACTGCCGATTACCGCGGCACGGGAGTCACTGTCGGCCGGCATCCGATGGCGTACCGGCGCGAAGAGATGAACGCGCTGGGGGTCACGACGGCGGAGGATCTCAAGAAAGTGCCGCGCGGCGGACGGGTGCGGATCGCGGGCAACGTGATCGTGCGGCAGCGGCCGGGGACGGCGGCGGGAATCGTGTTCCTCAGCATCGAGGACGAAACCGGGATCGCCAACGCGGTGGTGATGCCGGATCTTTTCACCAGCGAGCGGTTATTGCTGATCACGGAGCCATGGCTGGTGGTGGAAGGCAAAGTGCAGAATGTGGACAACGTCATTCACGTTCTGGCCGCCCGGATCCAGGCGCTGCCTTACCGGACTGACGCCGCTCCCTCGCACAATTTCCATTAAGCGCAACCTTTCGAACACTCCTCCGCGTCAGCAACCAGACTCTCACCAACCGTTCATCACGTTGTCATTCACGGCTGCCTAAACTTGACTGTTCCAAGCCGCACCCTGGCATGAACACCGCCTCGTAGGAAAACGAAAGGACACGGATGCATCGATTTTTATCACTGTTACTTGTTGAAATGTTGGCGGGAGGAATGATAGCCGGCCCCGTCGCCGCAGCCTCCACCGTAACGCCAGCCACACCCCCGCCGGCGGCCGTCACCACGACGCCGGTCAAGCACCTGGTCGTCATCTTCCAGGAGAACGTATCTTTTGACCATTATTTCGCCACCTATCCGTATGCGGCGAACCCGGAAGGGGAGCCGGCATTCACCCCGCTCGCGAATACGCCGACGGTGAACGGACTCTCGGGCGCGATGCTCACCAGAAATCCGAATGCGCTAAACACCGGCAACGGGGCCGGCGCGATGAATCCATTCCGCCTGGATCGCTCGCAAGCCGCCACCGCCGACCAGGACCATGATTACGGCGCCGAACAGAGCGCCTTCCATGGGGGCCTGATGGATCTTTTCCCGATGTCCACCGGCACGGCGGGTCCGCCGCCAAGCGGCCCCGATGGCGCGACCACCGGCCTGGTGATGGGCTACTACGACGGCAATACGGTCACCGGGTATTGGAACTACGCCCAACAGTACGCGATGAACGATAACTCCTACGGGACGAACTTCGGGCCCTCCACGGTGGGAGCGGTCAACCTGGTTTCCGGCCAGACCAACGGCGCGGTCAACCTGGTGAATGGCACGGGAGCACTGATCGCAGATGGAAACGGCGGCTACACGGACATCGGCGACGCGGATCCGACCGGCGACGTTTGTTCCACTTCCACGGGCGAGACGTTCAGCATGAGCGGAAAGAACATCGGCGATCTTCTGAACACAGCGGGCATAAGCTGGGGCTTCTTTGAAGGCGGCTTCGACCTCGACACGGTGAACTCGAACGGGACTACGGGCTGCGCGCGAAGCAGCGTTTCCGCGATCACCAACGTCACCAAAGCCGACTACATCCCGCACCACCAGCCTTTCCAGTACTACGCATCCACGGCGAACCTCGCACATACGCGTCCGACTTCCATCGCCATGGTCGGCAAGCAGGGAGACGCGGCGAACCATCAGTACGACGTCAATGATTTCTTCGCCGCCGTCGCCGCCGGTAACTTCCCGGCCGTCAGCTTTATCAAGGCGCGGGGATACCAGGATGGTCACGCGGGTTACTCCGACCCGCTGGACGAGCAGCAGTTCATCGTGCACATGATTAACTTCCTGCAAAACCAGCCCAGCTGGAGAGACACGGCGGTCGTCATCGCCTATGACGATTCCGATGGATGGTACGACCACCAGATGAGCTCGATCGTCAATCAATCCTCGACCAGCGCGGATACGTTGAACGGCACGGGTTCCTGCGGTAACGGCGCGGCTGCGCTGCCCGGCGTGAACGGCACAGCGCCGGCGCAAGGGCGCTGCGGCTATGGCCCGCGGCTTCCCCTGATGGTGATCTCGCCCTACGCGAAGACCAACTTCGTGGATCACACGACCACCGATCAGAGTTCGATCATCCGCTTCGTCGAGGACAACTGGCTCCTGAGCCAGCGCGTCGGCGGCGGTTCTTTTGACTCCGTAGCGGGCGTTCTCAACAATATGTTCGATTTCACGCGGATGAATAATACGAAACTGGTGCTGGACGAAAACTCCGGCCTGGTTGTCTCGAAGACTGCCGGTTCTAACTAACTCAAGCGGCGCTAAGTGATTTGCGCTTCGCCGGGGCGCGCGCCATTTCAGGCGCGGGCCTCGGTTCTTTTTGTATCCTGAACATTACCTTCTTTTTCGTGCTCACCCGACGGCAACTGCTTTCCCTAGCCGGCGCTTCCTGCGCCGTTTCTCGCGCGGCCGCCCAGGTGAGTCCCATTCTGGATCCGCGTGACATGGCCATGTTTGTGGACGCGCTTCCCCTCCCTTCCGTGATAGAGCGCTCCGGCTATCGACGAACCACGGGGAAACATGCCGCGCAGGTTCCGTTCTATCGCGTGCCGATGCGCCAGATCGAGGCGAAGTTGCATCGGGATCTGCCGCCCGCGCGAATGTGGGCTTACGGATCGAGCGTTCCGGGGCCGACGTTTGAAACCCGCCGCGGGCAGGGACTGCTGGTGGAGTGGGTGAATGAACTCCCGGGCCGCCACTTATTTCCGATCGATCATCACCTTCACGGAGCGGAGGCGGACAAGCCGGATGTCCGCGCCGTCGTTCACTTGCACGGGGGGAAGACGCCTCCCGGCAGCGACGGATATCCGGAATCGTGGTTCGTGCCGGGCAAGTCCTCTCTTTGCTATTACCCGAATGATCAGGAATCCGCCATGCTCTGGTACCACGACCATACAATGGGCATCACGCGGCTGAACACCTACGCGGGATTGTTCGGCGTGTTTCTGATTCGGGACGAGAGGGAAGACGCGCTCCGGCTTCCGCGGGGGGCTTACGAAATCCCTTTGGTTATTTGCGACCGGCTTTTGCGGCAGGACGGCCAACTGCATTACCCCGATTCCGGCGTGAAGGATGCGCCCTGGATGCCGGAGGCGTTTGGGAATGCGTTTCTGGTGAACGGAAAGCTGCTTCCCTACCTGGCGGTAGAGCCCCGCCTTTATCGCTTCCGCGTCTTGAATTCGTCGAACAGCCGGTTTCTGCACCTGTTCCTGGACGGCAGAAAGGGATTTCAACAGATCGGTACGGATCAAGGGCTCCTGAGCGCGCCGGTTCCGCTGCAGATGGCGCAACTCGCGCCGGGCGAGCGGGCCGACCTGCTTCTGGATTTTTCCGCTTACGCGGGAGAGCGCATCAATTTGAATAACGACGGCTTCGTGGTGATGCAGTTCCGGGTCGGGAAGACCGCGGCGAGCGTTGCGGATCAACCGCCCGTAACCTTGCGGCCCCTGCCGAAGACCCCGGAAAGCGCGGCTGTGAAAACTCGCGAACTCGCTTTGATCGAGCGGGAAAATCTGGTGGGCGAACCCATGCTGATGCTTTTGAACGGCATGCACTGGGATATGCCGGTGACCGAGAACCCGGTGATCGACACGACTGAGATCTGGACCTTGATCAACACCACGGACGATGCCCATCCGATTCACCTGCATCTGGTCCGGTTCCAGATTCTAGACCGGCGCAATTTCGATTCGTTCATGTACGTGAACACCGGGAAGGTCAGGTTCACCGGGCCGCCCGTTCCACCCGAACCGTTCGAGGCGGGGTGGAAAGACACGGTGCGCGCCAACCCCAAGATGATCACGCGAATCATAATCCGGTTTGAAGGTTATACCGGACGGTATGTGTGGCATTGCCATGTGCTCGAGCACGAAGACAACGAGATGATGCGGCCGTTCGAGGTGCTGCCCGCCGCCCGCGAGTAAGTTATGCGATCGAGTCAAGATCGGCGATCATCTCGGCCGGAAGTTGCAGCGTAGCGGCGCTGAGATTCTCGCGAAGGTGCGCGACGGACGATGTCCCCGGGATCAACAGGATGTTGGGCGAGCGCTGAAGCAGCCAGGCGAGGGCGACCTGCATCGGAGTGGCTTGCAGAGCAGCCGCCGCGGCGTCGAGAGCCGACGACTGCAATGGAGTGAAGCCTCCCAGCGGGAAAAATGGCACATAGGCAATTCCGCGCTTCGCAAGGCCGGCGATAAAGCCGTCGTCGTTGCGGTGCGCCACGTTGTACATGTTCTGCACACAGACAATGTCCGTGATCGCCTGAGCCTCCGCCAATTGATCGGGACTGACGTTGCTCAGACCGAGATGACGAATCAGTCCCTGGCGCTTGAGCTCGGCCAGCACAGTCAGCGGTTCTTCGAGCGATTCCGACGATGGCGCCATCACGCCTCCAATCCGAAGGTTGACGACATCCAGCGCGTCGAGCCCGAGATTGCGCAGGTTGTCATGGACGGCGTCGATCAGCTCTTGACGCGATAGCGCATGAACCCAGGACTTATCGGGCGGCCGGCGGGCGCCGACTTTGGTGACGATCACCAGTCCCTCCGGATAGGGATGAAGAGCTTGCCGGATAATCCGGTTGGTCTCATGCGGGCCGTAGAAGTCGCTGGTGTCGATGTGGTTGACGCCGGCCGCGACAGCCTCTCGCAGGACAGCGATTGCCGCGTCGATATCACGCGGCGGTCCAAATACCTGCGGGCCGGCAAGTTGCATGGCGCCATAGCCCATTCGCTCCAGACTTATGGAAGTGTTCGGCAGTGTGAAGCTGCCTCCGAGATGCGTCTGTTTTGTCATGTCGAGTCTCCTGGAATCCGGGCGCCGCGTCCGTACACCGGCGGCGATCGTTCTCACTATGTTTAGATGAGGAAAGCTTCAGTTTAGGAGTTCGCATTTGCCGCGGCGCTCGCAAGCTGTTTTAGAGCCACGTAAATCGCCGGTTCAAGCCCGTTCGGCCGCAAGCGTGGAGGCGATTCTCGAAGCGACTATTCAGGTTTTGCTCCAGGCCGGGAAGGAGCGGCTCACCACCACAAAAGTGGCGGGGCGAGCGGGCGTGTCGGTGGGAACTCTGTATCAGTATTTTCCCAACAAGAGCGCCCTGTTGAAAGCCGCTTTGAAACGGCATCTGGATGAGGTCACCGAAGCCGTTGAACGTGTCTGCCACGAGCAGAAAGGCCGTTCTCTCGAGCAGATGGCGGCCGCGCTCATGACGGCATTCCTCGAAGCCAAAATGAAGGACGCGAAGACGAGTGTGGCGCTCTACGCGGTGAGCTCCGACGTGGACGGAGCGAAGATTGCGCAGGATATGGGGATGAGGTCCAACAAGGCTGTGGTCGCCATGTTGAAGACGGCCAGGGAGGAACTCACGACGGATCCGCAATTGGTGGCGGCGATGCTTCAGGGCGTCATGGTGGGAGTCAGCCGAAGACTGCTGGAGTCCGTTGCTCCTGAAAAGCAATTCGATATATTGCGGAGGGAATTGATCTTCCTTGCGTGCGCGTATCTGAAGGCGTGTTCCGCGCCTAGTGAGGTTGCCGTTTCGGTTTGATCCGAGTTTCTACGCCGCAACGTTCCGCGGCCCTGACGAAAGCAGGTCCGCTTCAGCACGACCGTTAGCGTTCGAAGTTGTTACGAATCCTGCTCTCTAGGTGGTTGTTTCGAACAAGGACTTCGGAAGACCGGATTGTCGAATGATGCTGAGCAGGGTTCCCCGGCTTAACACGGAATGAGTTGGGACAAGAGGACGCGAAGCTTACCCAACCGGAACCTCGACCTGGGTTACAAACACCTCGCTGTGCATTCGCCTTTCGATTTCCGCGTCGTCAGCGACTTCAAAAAATAATGTCAACGCTTCGACGAGATTAGCCCGGGCCTCTTCGATCGAAGCCCCTTGGCTGGCGACGTCCAATTCGGGGCAGAGGGCAGTGAAACCCTCATCTTCTCGCTCGATGATCGCCGTCAGACGTTGTAGATGCCGCATGTGATCAGTTTATGCCAATAATCGAGGCTGCTCAAAAAAAATCCGTGGACCGCGCTAGGCACTTCCAACGCCTCGTTGTCGGTTGCTCAGGCTCGGATTGGATGGGATTAAAGACATTTGTTGACCGCGGCCGAAGAATATGGAAGTGGGCGAGATAATCGAATCGATAAGCAGGCTCTGCAACGAAGACTCAACGTCCGCGCCCATTCCGATACTTGCGATAATCGACTTTGTAGCTCTCAGAAGCGGCGGGACATCGAAATTGCAGATCCGAAGAATCCCGCGGGTTTCCTCAATAATGGTGTCCGAGATAGCCATCTCGATTTTTCCCGCCTCCGCCATATGAGACGGCGAGGTTTTCCCCGGTAGTTGAACGCGGAGATCCAGATGTTCGTGTCAGCCGTGACTGAGACCACTTACCGTCCGCGATTCGCCAGTTCGCGCCGGCCTGCTTTCACGATGTCGTCCACGTCCCGTTTTTCCGCGCCGGCCTTGGTGGCCTGGCCCTCTCCATATGCGTAAAGTTCCGGCAGGCGCTTGCGGCGCAAATGCGGCTCCACGGCCTCCAGCACCAAAGCTTCAGGGCTAAGCTGCTCGGCAACAGCCGCCCGCTGGACGCGCGCCATCATTTCTGCCGGAATATTCACGATGCTGTGAGCCCTGCGTTTCCCTGATTGTGGGGCAACATGGCGCCACGTTTCAGCAATCCATACCGCCCAAAAAAAACTTAAGTGAACACTTGACAGTTCCCCGCCGCAGATCAATACTAAAGCGTGCACTTAAGCAAGGCCCAATCCCAAGGAAGGAACACCATGCAAGATCAATCCGTTATCCACAGCACGTTCGTCATCGAGCGCAGTTATCCCGCCGCCCCGGAGCGCGTCTTCGCCGCTTTCGCCGACCCAGCCAAGAAACGCCGCTGGTTCATGGAAGGCGACCACGACGTCGAGCAGTATGAGATGGACTTTCGCGTAGGGGGCGAAGAGCGCTCCCGCATTCGCTTCAAGAACGAATCCCCGGTGCAAGGGATGACTTGCACCAACGACACGCGCTACCAGGACATTGCGCCCAACCGCCGAATCGTTCTGACGTCCCGCATGGCGCTAGACGGGAAATGCTTCTCAGCCTCGCTGGTCACCGTCGAGCTCTTGCCTTCGAAAACAGGGACCGACCTGATCCTCACGCATCAGGGCGCGTTCTTCGAGGGTGCCGACGGCCCCGAAATGCGGGAAGCGGGTTGGCGTGGGCTGCTCGATCGCCTGACCGGAGAGTTCCCGGAATAGCCGGAATCTGGCGCGGAAGCCGCGGACCCCATGCAGAAGAAGAAACCTGGTATCGACCGCGTCTTCCACGCCTTAGGGGATGCCAGCCGCCGGGCCATCGTGGAGAAAGTCAGCGAAGGACCCATCTCGGTCTCGCGGCTGGCGGAACCTCTCAACATCACTCTGGCCGCGGTCGTTCAACACTTGCAGGTGTTGGAGGAAAGCGGGCTGGTGAAAACCGAAAAGCTCGGGAGAGTGCGCACGTGCCGCATCGAACCGGCCGGCCTCGCGGTGGCGGAGCAATGGATTCGCGATCGCCGCTCGATCTGGGAACGCCAGCTGGATCGGCTGGGCGACCTGCTGGCTGAGCCGGAGGAAGACTGAAGCCTTCTACGGGGCGGTATTGTCGCCGCCGCTCAGCTTCTTGAGTACGGCGGCGGATTCATCCCACTTATCCTCGCGAAAAAGGACACTCGCCAGATGGCGGATCACCTCGCCATTGTTCGGGTCTTTTTTCAGAAGGTCGCGGTACATCGCCTCGGCCTTAGGGTAATTCTTCTCGCTTTCAAAGACGCGCGCCTGTTCGATGGGAGAAAGCGTGGCCGCTGAATCCGAGCGGGCGGCCACGCCCCCGGACTTTGACAGCCGGCTGGCGAGGAACCATAACCCCAGCAGCAGCACGCACAGAACCGCCAGAACCAGCGCCGGAGTTCTCCAGCGCCCGGTGGCGTCCGGATCCAACTCATCGTCCGGATCGGCCAGTTCCGGCAGCTCGAGCGGAGGAAGCGGGCTTTCCATCACCGGCGCTTCCAAAACATGCGCTTCGGAGGACGCCGGGGATGCGGCCGATACCGCGGGTAAGGGCCGGGGCTCCGCGCGTTGCGCCACATCGCTCACCAACCGGTCGAGCTCGGTGAGCAGGCGCTGCAGATTCGAATCGGTGCGCGACAGAACTTCGCGGAGCTGCTGCACGCCCCGGCCCTGCTCCACCATTTCAGATTCCAGGGCGGCGATGCGCTGCGCCGTGCGGCCCTGGCCCTCATTGAGCGACTTCTGGAACTTCGGCTCAAGTTCTTCCAGGCGATCCAGTCGGGAAACCAGTTGAGTGGGCGGCTCGCCCGCCGCCTGGTGATGGACGGACCGGATCATGGCGCGCAGATCGTCGATCTCGCCATCCTGTAGGCGAAGGCGATCCCGAATGGTGCTGAGCGCGCGCTGGATGACGCGGGAGTCGACGAGGACGTCATCCGCGGACGGATCGGCGGGGACGTCGGCGCGTTTCCCTTCCGGATCTTTGAATTCCGCCCGCTCGGCGCGAAATGGGTTAGACATAACGCAAACTCATTCGATTATACGGGCGGCGGTGATCATTTCGCTAAAAGCGTGGTGAATTAACGCGGTTAATCGCGCGCGGCTTCGGCGGCAAACCGCGCGCTGACGGCGGCGCCGATCACGCCCACTTCATCGCTGGTCGGGATCACCTCGAACACGCTGCCCTGCAGCGGGCTCATCTTGACCATCTCATGCAGGAACTGATTCAACATGGGAATTTCCACATGCACGGAGTTTGGCCCCGTGATGTAGAAGCGCCCCGGGCAGTCCTGATGAATCAAATTGGCGGTCGCGGCGGCCAGCGCGCGATGCCACAACTTGGAAAAAGCGCAGCACTTCGCATCGCCCAGGCGCGCGCTCTCGAAAACCTCCTCGGGCTCCATATCGAGAAAGCGGAGGCGCATGGCGCGGTGGCCCATTACGCCTTCCAGATGTCCGGCCCCGCCGCAACCGCAGAACTGTTCCTTGGGGTCCAGCGTCACCACCATGTGCCCGCACTCCCAGGCGCCCTCCGCGCGCGGATAGCGTCCAAACCCGATCCCGTTGCCGAGCGTCCATACGCGCACCAATTTCTCCAGGCCGCCCCGCGTGGCCGCGATGCCCGCCGCCATGGCGTCGGCGTCGTTCATCACCAGCACGGTCATTTTCGAGCTCGTGTTGCTCAGAACCGCGCTAAGCGACTGTGCGAGATTCAGCCCTTTCGCCTGCTGGACGTTGGGCGACTCTTCGACCACCCCGTCCTTGATGATGCCGGGGAAGCCGACACCGACCGCTCCCACGCTGGAACGCTCGACATGCGCATCCTGGCAGGCGCGGTCGAACTGGTCGTAGATCGCGCCGGCCAGGGCGTCGGGCGGAAGCGAAAGAAGTCCCTCGATGATGCGCACCGGGCTGGAGAGCTTATGGTCCTCCACCACGCCTACCGCGATGTGGTCCGAAGCCATCACTCCAAGCGTGCGTGAACCGGTAATTTGAGCCATGGCGTCGTCCTTTGCTTTTACTGCAACTTGGCCAGTTTATTCAAGCCGTTAAATGCCGCGGCTTTATAGCATTCGGCCAAGGTGGGGTAATTAAAGACTGTTTCAACAAAGTAATCGATTTTTCCGCCGAGAATAAACACGGCCTGTCCGATGTGCAGCAGTTCGGACGCGCCTTCCCCGATGATGTGGATCCCCAGCAGATAGCGGGTTTCACGGTGGAAGATCAGCTTCAGGCGTCCCGTCGTGTCGCCGCGGATCTGGCCGCGCGCGATTTCGCGGTAGTAGGCGACCCCGACCTCGTAGGGAACATCTTCATCCGTCAGCTGCTCTTCGGTCTTTCCGATGAAGGAAATTTCAGGGATCGTGTAGATGCCGTAGGGATAGTTGGCGGGATTGGAGTGCGCGACCACTCCGAATGCGCGCGCGGCGGCGATGCGGCCCTGTTCCATCGAGACGGAGGCGAGACTGGGGAAGCCTATCACATCGCCCACGGCATAGATATTGGGCTGCTTGGTGCGGAAGTCCGAATCGACCAGAATACGGCCGCGCGAATCGGCTTCGATACCGGCCGCGGCCAGGTTCAGATCGTCCACGCTTCCCTGCCGTCCCACCGCGTACAGCAGCGTATCCCCGGCAATCTTCTTCTTGCTCAGAAGGTTGGCCACCACGCCGCCGCCCGCCACTTCCTCCACGCTTTCCACTTCCTCGTTGAGCCGCATGGTGACGCGGTGGTCGCGCAAATGGTAGGACAGCGCCTCGATCATCTCCGCATCCGCGAACTCCAGCAGGCGCGGCCGCTTCTCCACCAGGATCACGCGCACGCCCAGGGTGGCGAACATGCAGGTGTACTCGACTCCGATCACGCCGCCGCCCACCACGATCATGGATTTCGGGATGTCCGGCATCTGCATGATCTGATCGCTGTTGATGATGGTCGTGTTGTTCAGCGGGACCTTGGGCGACACCGCCGGGCGCGTGCCGGTGGCGATCACGATGATCGGCGCATGAAATTCCGACACTCCCTTCGAGTTCTCCACCCGCACCGTTTCCGGGCCGGTGAAACTGGCCGTCCCGAAGATCACCTCGATGTTGTTGCGGGAGAGCTGCGCCTGCGTCACGTCCACTTCGGTCTTGATGACGTGCTGCACGCGGAAAGAGAGATCCGACATCGAGATCTTCTCTTTCAGCCGGTAGTTCATTCCATAAATACTTTGATACTGGTAGCCGGAAAGGTGCAGAACGGCTTCCCGCATCGTCTTGCTGGGGATGGTCCCGGTGTTGATGCAGTTCCCGCCGAGAGCTTCCCGCTTCTCCACCACGGCCACGCGGCGGCCGGACTTAGCCCCCTGGATCGCGGCCCTCTGGCCCGCCGGTCCCGAACCGATCACGATCAGATCAAAACTTTGCATCTGGTGCCTTTGAGTGTACGGGATGCGGCGGAAACCACGTGTGAAGTTTGCATGAAAGAACTCTGTTTCGCCCCAACGCGCTCCCGGCTAACGCGCGCGCGGCAATCCTTCCGAAAGCAGAATGGCGCGGCGCAGTTTCACCTCGTCCGCGTCGGCGTGGCTGAAGTCGATTTTCCGGCTGAGCGCGATCCAGGTCTTGCTGGCCCGATTCGCGAATAAAATGGGCCGCGGATCATAGGGCTTGAAATCGGGCGTCGGGGTAAATATATCGCGCAGATCGGTCGCGGCAAGATCGTATTGATTGAGCGGGGGAACGCCCAGGATCTCGTAAACCGTCTTGAAGATGCTGGACAAACTGTAATGCGTCTTCGCCACATACCGCCGCTTTACATACGGTCCGATCGCCAGGAACAGAGACCGCGCTCCGCTGACGTGATCCAGCCCGTTCTGCGTGTCGTCTTCCACCACGAATATCACGGTGTCTTTCCAGCACGGGCTGTGCGAGATCAGATCGATCGTGCGGCCGAGCGCGTCGTCGTTATCCTGCACGAAACGGCGAAACGGCCATGGCGCCCCGTGCGGGTTGATGTCGCCGGCGCCGCCGCCGTGATCGTTCGGAAAATAGAGATCCACGTAACTCGGAAGCTTGCACGCATGGCTTCGGGTGTCGACATAATGCGCGTTGAAGATTTGCCGGAAGCGGGCGAAGCGGCTATAGCGATGAGGATCATCCGCCTGCGGCGCATCGGGAATATGGGTGTTGAACTCGGCATAGAGCTGATCGCTGTTGTCGCGCAGCACCTTCTCCATCGGGATGTTGACGTGGTTGCGGATCCCGGTCGGCTCCGTGCCGAAGTCTTCGTCCACTTCGGAGACTTCAAAGCCGTTGCCGAAGTTCACGAACGTGCGCGCGTTCCGGAATAAGTGGGCGAAAACGCCGCCATGCTGATCGTAATCATTCGGCTCGGGCGAGTCGTCCCCGGTGAAGTCGAGCCGGCCGGGGTAATCTTTATAACTCTTCGGATCGTCCCCGGCGTCGTTGCGTTTGTCGCCGTAGTTCGCTGGCCAGCTGGTTTGCTCGAACTCGGTGGTGTAGTTATCCGTAAGCCAGCGGTGCCCGTCGGAAGAAACGGACGGCTCCAGGAAGAAGTTATCTCCCACGGTGAACTCCAGCGCCAGCTCGTGATGATTCGGGCTGGCTTCCGGCCCCAGCGAGTAACGCGGCTCGCCGGCGATGGCCGTTCCGGCGCGCGACTTCGTAAGATCGCCCAGAAGCTGGTCATACGTCGAGTTTTCTTTGTTCAGAAAGATCACATGCTTGATCTGAGGCGGGATGGCGCCGGCGGCGGGCGCGGCGGGGACGAAACCGTTGTTCGCCAGAACGCGCGCCGTGTCGCGTTTCAGTTCCGCGGCGGACGGAATGGGCACGATGTTCACGGTCCCGGTGGAGGCGTACTTCGGGTCGCCATGCCGAAGAACCACGGAGACATTCGGTCCCGAGCCGCGGCCGTTGGCGTTCGCGATGAAGAGAGTTCCGCCGTCGGCGCTCACCTGAATCGCGCTCGGCCACCAACCGGTGGGGATGTGACCCTCCACCGTGGCCCGCTGCCCCGCGAGGCTCAGCACCGCGACGGCGTTGAGGCCAGCTTCCGCGACATACAGCCAATGCGCGTTGGGACTCAACGCGAGCGCGACCGGCTGCACGCCTTTGACGCCGCGGAGTTCCGCGTGGAAAGGCGAAAGACTTACGCGGCGCAGTTCTTTACGCGTAGCCGGATCCAGGATGGAGATGCTGTCGTCATTGCCGTTGGAGACATACACCGCTTGCGGACCCACCGCCACCGCATTCGGGTGACTGCCGGCGAACGCCGCGATTCCGCCTTCCATTTCGCCGACCAGAGGGCCGGTCTTCGTCTTGGAACGCAGCGCGGGCAGTCCAGTGGACGCGTCGATCGCCAGCCCGAATACCGATGACGATTCCGGGACGTTCGGATCGCCGAGCCCGGGCACGGTGATTTTCGTCGATTTCGGGATGTAGCCGGAGCGCACGCCATTTGGAATGCTGAGCGTGTCCGGCAGATTCGCGGGGTCCACCTTCTCGATGTCGATGGTGCGTTCGTCCCGCGTCTCCTCGGGGTAGCCGGCCGCAGGGTAACTGAGCGGGTAATCCCGATTGGGGTCGCCGGTGGGATTCGGCGGCGTGAGATGGGCATATTGGAAGAGCCCGACGTTGGCCACAAACAAAGAGGCGCCGTCGGGTGAAAGGCCGATCCCGAACGGGTACCGGCCGACCGCGACCGATCCGGCGAGCGCGCGAAAGTTGTTCGGCTCAAGGATCAACCCATGCGCATCCAGACCGGTGACAATCCGGTGCGTGTCGATGGTGATCACCGCAAAGCCGGCTTGATCCAGAACGTAGAGAAATTGCCCGGTCTTCCCCAGCGCCATCGCCGCCGGATAACTTCCGGGAAACCATCCACTGGGTTTCTTCGCCGGATCCAACCGGGACGCCAGCGGATGCCGCGGTCCGTTCAAATTCACCGCGCCGACTATTTTGCTTTGGGCGGTGTCGCCGACCCAGACGACGCCATCGTCTCCGCCCGCGACGTAGAAGCGCGCACTATCGGCGGAGAACGCCAGGCCCATAAACGTCGCGTCCAGCGGAATGAGCTGAACGCTGGGAGCGCGTCCGCCGAGGTTGCGCATCAGGGTCACCGAGAACGGCGCGACCCCGCTGTTCACGGTGGCGAGGGTCTTGCCGTCGGAAGATAACGCGAGTCCGAACGGTTTAGGGGCCTGAACGCTGAGTTCGCGGCCCGCGGGGGTGAGCAAGCGCCCGCTCGGGAGAATGGCGCCGTCGATCGAGCCTGCGCGATAGTGCTCCGCGGCGGCCCGAAAACCCGCCGGCGCCGAAAGACGCGCCGGGTCGGGATCATGCGCGTTATCCGCGGGCGCGTGGCGAAAGGGAAAAAGCCAGAGAAGCGCGAGGGGAAGAAGAACGAGAACGGTCGAAAGGAGGAACCGGCGGTTGCGCACGTGCGCTCTCTTTTATACCGCGAATTTGCCCATCACTCCGGCTGCAATAGCCGGTCCCGCCGCAGCACGCCGCGGATCTCCTCGATCAGTTCATCCCGGTTGAAAGCTCCTTTCTGCAAAATCCGATCGATATGTCCGTTCAGCCGCCTGCGATCTTCGACGGAAAGATCACGCGCCGTCAGCACCACCACCGGGATGGCCTTCCAGGCCGGATTTTTCCTTAGTTCCAGAGAGAATTCGAAGCCGTCCATCACCGGCATCATCAGATCGAGCAGAATCAATTCCGGCCGGTCCGCCGTCACCCGATCCAGCGCTTCCTGACCGTCCGCTGCCTCCTGAACTTTCCAGCCCTCGCTTTCGAGCAAGCGGCGAAGCAGGCGGCGGGCATCCGCATCGTCGTCCACCACCAACACCGGGCAGGGCGGATTTTCACACGCATATTTGTTCAGAACATGCGTTAGCTGTTCGCGATCCACCGGCTTTGTCAGGTAATCGGAAGCGCCCAGGGAGTAGCCGAGATTGCGGTTATCGACGATCGTCAGCAGAATGACCGGGATATTGCTGGTCAGCGGGTCGGCCTTCAGCGCGGAAAGCACGGACCAGCCATCCATGTGCGGCATCATGACGTCGAGCGTGATCGCGGCGGGCTGGAGTTCGCGCGCGCGGCGCAGGCCTTCCTCTCCGCTCGCCGCGGTCTCAGGGGAAAAGCCTTCGCGCACCAGCACGCGCTTCAGAAGATCACGCGCCGTCGGATCGTCATCGATGATCAGCACCGTGCCGCGGCGCCCTGGAGCTTCGCCCGGCGCTTCCCTGGTTTCCAGACCGCTCGGTACAAATGGGGCCGCCTGGCGCGGCAGCCGCAAAGTGAAAGTGGAACCCAGTCCCTCCTCGCTTCTGACGGCAAGATCTCCCCCCATCATCTGGGCAAATCGGCGGGTCAGCACCAGACCGAGCCCGGTGCCGCCGAACCGGCGGTTGATGGCGCCTTCGCCTTGGCGAAAAGGCTCAAACAGACGTCTGAAATGGTCGCGGCTAATCCCGATTCCGGTGTCCGTGATCCGAAAAAGAAAATATGCGCCGTCCGCCGCCATCTGCTCGGAAACCTCTAGCTTGACCACGCCGTTGCTGGTGAACTTCCCCGCGTTGGAGAGCAGGTTCAGCAGGCACTGCCGGAACTTCACCAAATCCGCGTACATGGTTCCCGCGTCCGCGGCCATGTGCAATTCGAAGCGGTTTCCGTTCTTCTCGATGAGCGGACCGACGGTTCCGGCGACGTCGCGCACCGCCGCGCTCAGCTCGAATTCTTCGGGGTAAACCTCCATTCGCTCCGCTTCGATCTTCGAGAGGTCCAGCACATCGTTGATCAAGGCCAGCAGGTGTCTTCCGGCGGACCGAATCCGTTGGAGGTCGGGAACGAACTGCGTCGCTTTCAGATCGCCCGCTTCCTCTTCCAGGATCTCCGAATACCCGATGATGGCGTTGAGCGGAGTGCGCAGTTCATGGCTCATGTTGGCCAGAAATTCGCTCTTGGCCCGGCTCGCCGCTTCCGCATTCTCCTTCGCGATTCGCAACTCCTCTTCGATACGCGCGCGCTCGATCGTCTGCGCGATCCAATCCGCCAGCGGAGCAAGTTCCGCGAGCACTTGCGGCCCGAGCGCATGATTGGCGAACAGCGCAATGACGCCCAGGAGCTGATCTCCCGAGATCAGCGGATAACCGGCGAAAGCGACCAGTCCTTCGCGTTTGGCCCACTCCCGATCGCCCACGCGGGGATCCGTGGTCACCGAGTTGGTCAGGTGAGGCTCGCGCGACTGAGCGATCCACCCAATCTTGAATTGGCCTACTTTGACCCGGCTATGGGCGCCGTTCAGATGCGTATATAACCCGGCGCTGGCTTGCAGCTCCAGCATCTGCTCGGCGTCGTTCAATGTCCAGATGCGCGCGAAGGACGCATCCAGATGCTTCACGATGTGCTCGGTGCAGGCTTGGAGCGTGCGCTGCAGCGCGGCGGTTCGGGTCAGCGTGGAGGCGACGGCGATTCGCAGGGCGGAAAGACGGGTCTGCTCCGCCAGGCTATCCTCGGCCGCGACCTGCGACGAAATGTCCCGCAGCACGCCCCCGACCGCACCGGCGACCGGGCCGCCCTGGATAGCGACCCAGATCGCGGAAACCGGCGAAGACGGACGGAATCGCGCTTCAAAAGCGTGTGCCGGCACGCCCACAGGCGCGATCGCCATTTGTACCGCCTCGCGATCCTCGGGGACGATGCGGTCGAGGAACTCCTGCCAGCGCAGTTCCACCGCCGCGCTGTCCGTCCGCGCGCCCGCGTGTCCGGTAAGCGCGCGAGCGGCCGAAGACAGACGCATCATCTGGCTGGCGGAGTCAAACAGAAACGTCCCGGCCCCGCCGGCGTCGAGAGCAAGCGCTTGTTGGTCCGGTGAAAACGATCCGCTATCCGCGCCCGGCGCAAAGTCCATTAGTAATTGAGTCTAGTTTAAGCGAGGACACGCGGATCAAGGCGTCACGCGGGAATCGCCCGGCGCCGGGACTTCCGCCCAGCTTTTCGTGCGGCTCGACGACAGCAGATCCGCATGCTCGCCGCGTGAGTTTTCCCAATGCAATACGTGGAACGGAAGCGCGGGCTCAACCAGAAACGTCTCCGCGTACCCGTTGCCGGCATGTACCGAGAAGACCTCCGCCGCGCGGCCTCGATACGAATCGGGTTGAGCGCCGCGGCTCAGCGTGGCTTTTTCCCACGTCAGCGCATGATGCTGCGAACGGGCGTCGCGCAGCGCCGGCAGCAGGAAGACGGTCCGCTGCTCGCCCGGCTTCATCGCGGGCGCGGCCATGTGGCGCGCCCAGAACCACAGCGCATCGCCGGAGACTCCATCGCCGGGGTAAGCGAGCGTAATCTGCTCATCCCCTTCATTCTCGAAATAGCTGTACTGATGGGAGCGTACGCCGGTCGCGTCGAAAAGAAGCTGATGAAAGAGCTGTCCGTCCCAGGATTGCGAGGAGAAATCCGCCTTGGTCTCGGTCCCCGGCGCGCGGCCTTCGATGGACGAGAGCGCCAGAACGGAGGTCGTCATCTCTTCACAATCGTCCCGCTCCAGCGCATACCGCTCAACCCAGTTCATCTGCAACGCGGGGAACACGTCAGCTTGCGGGTTTTTAACGGCCTGCGCGGGAACTCGTTCATCTTCTGCGTAGGCGGCCCGCTTCACGATGCAAGTCGCCGCGCCGGCGCGCAGGGTCCCTTGCCGCAGGCGCGCCGTTTCGTAACTGGAGACTTCCGAGGCTCCGTCATTCCAGCGCTGCCGGAAATCCGCGTCATAGGCCGGCGGCCGCAAAGCAGCGCTCACCGGCGCAAGCGCGGGCCGTTCGCCGCCGCAGCCGGACGCAAAACAGAGAAGAACGCTGAGCACGAGCCACGGCGCCCATAACCGCCCTGAAAGTGTCACTTGACGCAAGTTTACTAAGGCGCGACGCTAAGACGCGCCGCGTCGCCGATCCGGGCTGTTTGATAAAGTTTTCGAATACGCTTTTTTGAACACAATGCCCACTTATCCTATTTTCGCAATCCTATGCGGCGCCGCGCTTTGCCTTCCCGCCGGCGCCTACGCCCAAGCCAGAGGAGAGGATGAACTGCATCAGGAAGCCCATCGTCCCCTCATCAAGACCTATCACCCGGAGAGCAAAACGCCGGTCGGCTATTCGCCTGCCCAGATTCGCCATGCTTACGGGCTGGATCAGATCGCCAATGGCGGCGACGGCCAGGTGATCGGAGTCGTCGACGGGTATGACTACCCGAACGCCGAAGCCGATCTCGGCGTTTTCACCACCACATTCGGCCTCCCCGCGTGCACGCAAGCCAACGGCTGCCTCACCATTCTTTATTCCGGCGGAACCAAGCCCAAGGAAAATCGCGGCTGGACCGGAGAGACGTCTCTGGATATTCAATGGGCGCACGCCATCGCACCAAACGCGAAGATCGTTCTGGTGGAAGCGCCGAACGGCCAGACCAAGACTCTGCTGGAGGCTGTTCCGGTCGCCGTCGCCGCGGGCGCAACCGTGATCAACATGAGCTGGGGCACGCTGAAAGAATTTCCCGGGGAAACAGGTTATGACGCGCTTTATTTCAACAACCCCGCGGTGACTTACTTCAACGCGTCGGGCGACGACGGCAACAACCTGTTCGGTTATCCGGCCGCATCTCCGCTGGTTGTAGGAGCGGGCGGCACCACGCTGAGGCTGGACGCCGCGGGGGACATCCTGCGCGAGACGGCGTGGAGCGGCAGCGGCGGCGGCCAAAGCATCTACTTCACGGAACCCGCGTATCAGCTCGGCTTCCAGAGCTCCGGGCAGCGCGGCATCCCCGATGTAGCGTGGGATTCCGACCCCTCGACGGGCGTCGCCACTTATGACAGCGAGGATGGAAACTGGGCCGCCGCCGGCGGGACCAGCGCCTCGTCTCCGCAGTGGTCGGGACTGACCGCCATCGCCAACAGCCTTCGCGCCGGGCAAGGGAAAGGAACCATCGGCGCGAACTTCCTGAATGCCATTTACAGCAATCCGCTGGCATTCCACGACATCACCAAGGGTTCCAACGGAAATTGCGGAATGGTGTGCGAGGCGGGTCCGGGTTACGATTTTGTGACCGGCCTGGGAACCCTCAACGCACCGGCCGTGGTCGGCGTGCTCGTCGCCGCGGAATAAGACGGCGCGGCCCTGCGAGTATCGCCGGGAACCTCCTGATCTGAGACAATCTCCAGAAGGTTCCCTCCATTGAGAAAGCTCTTCCTCGCGCTCGCGGGCGCGGCTCTCGTGCTCTGCGCTCAAACCATGTCGAAGCTCAACTACCCGTCCGCTCCTCGGGGCGATCAGGTGGATGATTACCACGGAACAAAGATCGCCGATCCGCACCGCGAGTTGGAGAACGCCGATTCTCCCGCCACGAAGAAGTGGGTCGAGGAAGAGAATGCCGTCACGTTCGGCTACCTCGCCAAGCTTCCCGGTAGGGACTCGTTCCGCAAGCAACTTACCGAACTCTGGGATTATGAGCGCTTCGCGGGCATGTTCAAAGCCGGGGACCATTATTTCTACTCCCACAACACGGGTCTGCAAAACCAGAACGTCGTAATGGTGCAGGACGCCATGAACGGCCCCTCGCGCGTGCTGCTGGACCCCAATACGTACCGCAAGGACGGCACGGCGGCCCTGAACGGAGAAAGTCCGAGCTGGGGCGGAAAGCTGCTCGGCTACGCGGTCGCCCAGGCCGGCTCCGACTGGAGCGATTGGCATGTGCGCGATATCGCCTCTGGAAACGATCTGCCGGATGTCATTCACTGGACAAAATCTTCGGGCCTGGCTTGGACCGCGGATGATCGCGGCTTCTTCTATTCCCGCTATCCCGAGCCGCCGCCCGACAAGCTGCTCACGGCGGCGATGGCGAATTCCACCGTGTACATGCATCGTCTGGGCAGCGCGCAGTCGGCCGACAAACTCGTCTATCAACGCCCTGAAAATCCGGCCTGGATGTTCGGCCCCCAGGTGACCGACGACGGACGCTACCTGATCCTTTCCGTGAATGCCGGCGATGCCGGCAAAGATCTTCTCTTCTACCAGGATTTGCAGAGCGCCGCTCCGAAGATGACGGAGCTGATTTCCAAATTTGAATACCGCTACGAGTTCGCGGGTAACGTGGGCCCGCTTTTTTATATCCACACCACCGATGGCGCCGCGCGCGGTCGCGTGATCGCCATAAATATCGAGCATCCGGAGAAGGCCAACTGGAAAGAGGTTGTGGCTGAAGGGCCCGACACTCTGGAATCGGTCGTGATGGCCGATGGCAAACTGCTTCTCGGCTATATGAAGGACGCGCACTCCGCCGCACGTCTGGTGGATCTCGATGGCAAAAGCCTGCAGGGGATCGAGTTCGCGGGGCTCGGTACGGCCGTATGGTCCGGCGCCAGGCAAACCGATCGCGAACTCTTCTACGCCTATACCGGCTTCACCATGCCCGCCGCCATCTACCGCCTGGATCTGGAAGCCGGCCAGAGCACGCTCGTTCACCAGAGCAAGGTGAGTTTCGATCCGGGCGCTTTTGAAACCAGGCAGGTCTTCTACCCCAGCAAAGACGGCACGCGTATTCCCATGTTTCTGTGCTCTCGCAAAGGTCTTCCGCTCGACGGCCAAAACCCCACGCTGCTTTACGGCTATGGCGGATTCAATATCGCCATCACTCCCGCATTCAATCCGGCCTACATCGAATGGATGAACGAGGGCGGGATCCTGGCCGTCGCCAACCTGCGCGGCGGCTCCGAATATGGCGAATCCTGGCACGAGGCCGGCACAAAAGCGCACAAACAAAACGTGTTTGACGACTTCATCGCCGCCGCCGAATACCTGATCGCGAATAAGTACACCTCCACGCCGAAGCTGGCTATTTACGGCGGCAGCAACGGAGGCTTGCTGGTCGGCGCCGTATTGAACCAGCGGCCGGATCTGTTCGGCGCGGCCATGCCCGCGGTAGGCGTGATGGATATGCTGCGCTTCCAGAAGTTCACGTTCGGCGCGTTCTGGGTCGGCGACTACGGTTCCTCCGACAATGCGGCGGATTTCCCCGTGCTGCGCGCCTACTCGCCTCTCCAAAACATCCGCAAGGGCGCCCACTACCCGCCCACGTTGATCACCACCTCCGACCATGACGACCGCGTGGTGCCCGGCCACAGCTTCAAGTACGCGGCGACTTTACAGGAAGCCCAGGGCGGCCCCGCGCCGATCCTGATTCGCATCGAAACCCGCGCGGGGCACGGCGCCGGCAAACCTACATCGAAGACCATCGACGAGTGGGCGGACCGCCTCGCGTTCCTCACCCATGCGCTAGGAATGAAGGCCGGATCTTAGCGCGGCTTTCGATTTCAATTTCCGGCCCCGGCCGGAGCAAACGCCATCGCCGTTGCAGGCGAGGCGAGGGGAATCCGCCCGGTGATGCTGTTGGTGACAGTGCTCAATACATCGAGCCAAGGATTTCCCGAATTGCCTAAATACAAAACCGACCGATCGGGGCTCATCGCCATCCAACCTGTATAGGCTTCGACAGGGATGGCCGTGGTGATCGCGCCGGTGGGCACATCGATTACGTCAACTTGAGACGCGGCAAAATCCAGAAGGTAAAGCGTGCCGCCATCTCTGCTCACAGCAAGACCCCAAATGCTCTGCACCGCGGGAAGGGGGATGATCCGGCTCACTTGGAAGGTTTGCGTGTCGATCACGGACACCCGATTGAGAATATCTCCGATATACCCGCCGACATACGCGGAAGTTCCGTCCGCACTGAAGGCGATTTCCACGGCATTAGGCGCTGGAATGGCCGCGACCAGGTTACCGGAAGCGGCGTCGAAAACCCGCACGCCCGCGGTCACTACTCCCGCCGGCCCGGTTCCCGGGATGTCTGGAGGAGGACAACTCTGTTCTTCAATGAACGTGACATAGAGCAGCTTGCGGTCCGGCGTGGGCTGCATTCCGCCGATGAAGGTTAAACATCCATCTTGCGGGAAAGGAAGATATTGAAAGGCTCCGCTTGCCGGGTTCCACATCTGCAAGTTTTCGTCATTGGCGATAAACACGTTTCCGGATGCGGCCGCTACCGCATATAGCATCCCGGACGTGAGGGGCACAACGACGTTCCGGATGACTTTGGATGTCGCCGCGTCGATCACCGAAAGATTCTGGGATTCCTGGTCCACCACGTAGAGCCGGTCCGCCTGAACATCCGCTGCGATCCCAATGGGTTTGGCGCCGGAAGGAATATACTTCTCCACTTGGCCGCTCGCTTGATCGACGATTGCCACATCGGAGGAAAGGATGCTTAGCGCATACAGCTGGTCTCCGTGGGGACTGAAGAAAGCCGAGCTTATGTTTGACAGCGTTCCGATCGTTTGCGGCGATGCCGAGCCGGATAACTGTAGAGACTCGAGAGTGTCTGGCGGTGTATCGGTGACAAGATAGGCTCCGTCCGGACTTACTAATGCTATCAGATTGACGGACATATCCGTTCGCAGAGCCGTGACCGATCCGGAAGCGACGTCCAGAACGGCCACGCTTCCGGAAGGAGGAAACATAGTATAGTCGCCAAGATAAGCCGTAGCGCCATCGGGAGACGCCGCGATCGTATACCCGGGATACCCGGTTGAGAGAGGCAATGGGACGATCTTGGTCGGTGTAAGAGAAGCAGGGTCGAGATAGACGGCGAAATCGCTCTCGCCGGAAACCGCTACGGTCAGAAGAGACCCGCCTTCGACGGCGGCTAAGCCGAGACAAACCTAATAGGTCGTGGTGCAGCTAAATTGCTCGGTGGTCTGGAAACTGGTCGTATCGATCGCCCAAACGGCGGTATTTTCATAAGGCACGATGAACAACTGCGAGTCGTCGGCGGAGACGAGCATTTGTACGCTCGGTCCGAACTGGTTCCTCGGCTCAGAATGATCGGAGATCACCGTGAGCGTCGCCGTATCGATGGTCAGTAAGTGTGCGAAGTTGTGCGAATCCGCCGCCGCCACGTAAGCCATGTTCCCGGCATGGTTGAAGGCAATAGCGAACGGGGATACGGAAAGCGGGATCACCGCCACTGGATCGCCTTGCGGCAAACTCAACACGATGATACTGTTCGCCGCCCCGGGAGCGCCTTCTAGCCAGTGGCCGTCGACTTGCGTCAGGATGTAGACGGAGCTGAAGTCCGGACTGGGCGCCATAACGGATGCGCCGAGCGCCGTTGGGAAACTGCCGCAGAACCAATCCGGTTCCCGGATCCAGGACGGACACGGTCGCCGGCATAGTACAGCACAGCGTCACATAGGCTTGTGGACTTACTGTGGCCGCCATGCAGGCGACAGAGGCGAGAATGACTCCGCAAGAGCCGGCGAACATCCTTTTCGGCATGGGCGCGAGTATAACACCGCGCTAACGAAAACGCTGAGGCGAGCCTTTGATAGTTCGGATAAGGCGGTTTGCCCCGGAACAGCACCGGCAATCCTCCTTCGCCAAAGGGGCGGTCGTTTTTGCGACGCGTGGACAGCGCGCTGCTATTTACTTAAGCTAGAAGGGAAGGAGAGCCGGCCATGACCAGCATTACGATCGATTTGCCCGACGACCAGGCTGTCGCGCTTAAGATGCGCGCCGCCGAGGAAGGGCTGAGCCTGGAAGGCTGGGCTTCCCGTCAGCTGGCGGATAGCGTTCAGTGGTCGGCGCAGTCGCGCCGTTCGCCCCAGGAGGCGGCTGCGCGTATTCTTGAATTGCAGAAGGATGTGCAACCTGACCCTGATGGCTGGACCCCCAAGGATTACATTAAGTTCGGCCGTCCCTGATGGCTGTTGCGGTCTTCGATGCCTCCATAGCCGCAGCTTGGTGCTTTCCCGATGAGCATACGGCTTATACGAAAGCGACGCTTGCTGTGTTGGCGAGCGGAGCGGCTGTGTTCGTTCCGGCCTTATAGGCTTATGAAATCCGCAACAGTGTTCTGATGGGCGTGCGCCGCCGCCGCATTAGCGAGGCGCATGCCGATGACTTAATCGGATTACGTACGCCCGTTTCCCATGACGCGGTTTTTGCGGTCGCCAAGCAGTATCAGCTCACGGTCTATGATGCCGCTTAACTCGACCTTGGCAATCCGCGAAGCGCTGCCCTCGCCAGCCTCGACGCGCAACTCGCACGCGCGGCCACAGCGGCCGGAGTCGCGCTGTTTCAGGCGTAATGGCGATTCGCCTTCTCAACGGTAGCTACCCCGCCCGTAGGGCGCCAGCCCCATTCGTGCGAAACGGAGCCTTTAATAGTTCAGATACAGCGGATTGCCGTCGGGATCCCGCAAGGGGCAGATCCGCGCCGGATAGTGGGCCTCCCGAACTGCGCGATTCAGACCTGTGATCGGAGGCTCGATGATCTCCGGTCGCCGCATCACGCGCATGCCGGAACCGCGTTCGCCCCGGATCAGCCCTTCCGCCGCCAACCGGTCGTATGCCGCCATCACCGTGTTTCTGGATACGCCGAGTTCCCGCGCCATCGCCCGCGTGGACGGCAGATCCGTCAGTCCGTCGCGGACGGCCGCGGGAAGTCCACGCTTCAGTTGCTCATAGATCTGGCAAGGCAAGGAAACGTCCGACACAGCGTCCAGAAAAATGAGCGGAAGCGACCCATGACAACGTTTCACGGAAGTGGCCCTCCCAGTGGCTCTTTCCATTCTCCACCCGGTTGATTGACCATGTAGGTGGGCAAATAAAGGAGAGCCCCGAAAATGATCTCAGGCGGCAACGCAACCGTATTCGTTTCCGACATGGACCGCGCCGTCCGCTTCTATACCGAAGTGCTCGGCCTCAAACTGACGAACCGCTTCGGCGACAGCTGGGCGACCGTGGAGGCTGGAAAAGGGGCTGACCATCGGGCTGCATCCGGCGTCACCGAATTACCCCCGCTCCCGGAACCAAAGGCGGCATCATGCTGGGGCTTGAAATCGACGAACCCATCGGGCGCGGTGATCTCCCGGCTCCGTGACCGCGGCGCTCCTCTGACCGGCGCCGTGATCACGAGCGAGGCGGGCAACTTCTTTCACTTCGACGATCCCGACGGCAACGAGATGTATCTGTGGGAGGTCAGTCCGGACGCTGTTTCCCGAAACGACGCTGGCGGAAAAAAAGAAGAGCAACTCCTGGCGCGGTGATCGGACGCGCGCGACGCTGGCGCCCGGCGACTGTCACCGCACGCCCAGAATCCATCCTTCCATTCCGGCCGCTTCTTTCTCGCTTTTGGAAAAGCTCCGGCCGGAAAAAAACGCTTCGAGCGATCCGTCGGCGTCCGCCCGCTGCATCCAAGCCGCAATCGAATACGCGTCGTGCTGATGAGGATCGCGCCCAGCCAGCGGAAAGTTCTTGCTCCAGAGCGCCGGGGTAAGCCTCGGCCACCACCGATCGCCGCCCGGGGATTTCCCAGCCGTCGAAGGGCCAGAAATGCACGCGACCGCGGGTCTGGCGGCGCAAGTACAAAAGCCAGGGCAAACCCGCGTGCGTAGATTTCGCGACCGTGCCCGGCACGTCGAAATGGAATACCGATTTCGCGCCCGCCCTCGTCTCCGCAAGCCGCCTCCACCGCGAATGGCCCGAGCGCGCCCGCGCCGCGCCCTCCGTTCCTTCCCGCACGGACTCGACGTACATGTATTCTTTATCGGTCGGCCAATGCGTTTGAAAATCTTCGAGGAACGCGGTCCAGTCCGGCGCCAGTCCATACTTCTCGAAATAGCGTAAGGGAAAGGAAAACCCGTGGTCGATTCCCACCAGCGTGGCTGGCGACTCCAGCAGCCGTTCCCCCAGCCACTCGGCGATGCCGCGGCGCGTCCAGTAAAGGCGCGGACCGGCCATCGGCCGCACCTCCAGAGGTTCAGCGACGCCTTCCGCCTGGTAAACCCGCAAACCTCTTAGACTGGAATCGGGCGCCTGCGCCCCGGAGTAATCGATTCCGATGTAGCGTTCAAATCGGCGTTCTTCCCCTCGAAAAGTCAAAACGAAAGGAACTTCCCCTCTGGCAGGCGCCATGCTGTTAGAGAAGGAGTAACGTCTGGCGTCCCGGTTCCATCTCTCTGGATTGCTGCGAGTTTATTTTCCGCCATCGATTCTTCTCCTGAGCGCATGCGCCGCGACGGCATGGGCGCAAACGGGCATCGTCCGGTCAGCCGGCCAGCCCATACCCGGCGCGACGGTAACGGCCACGGTGAACGGCCAGACGTTCACCACTGTCACGGGACCGGACGGCCATTTCGCGTTTTCCGACGCTCCCGGCGGCAAAGGCGCGATCGAAGTTCGGATGTTCGGGTTTGATCCGCTCTCCAAACCCGCGGTGCTCGGGCCCTTAGGTCCCGCGGTCGATTTCAATCTCGTGCTCGCGCCTTCCCAACTCGCGCGCCGCATGGCCCAAGCCGGCGCCCGCGCATCGGCGGCCGACCCCAACGCCACTCAGCTCCAGAACGATATTAACTCCGCGCAGGCGCAATCCGCCGCGCCGGTCGCCGCCGCCGCAACCGCGTCCGGCAACAACGAATCTTTCCTCGTCTCCGGCAGCCTAAGCCAGGGGCTCGCTCAAAATGCCGCTCCGGACGGCGGTTTCGGACCAGGCGGACCCGGCGGCTTTGGCCCCAACGCCGGCGGCGCCGCCGGAGCGGGGAATGCGCCGGGCTTCGGATCTGGCGCGGGCGGCGGCGCGGGAGGATTTGGCGGAGGAGGCGGCGGGTTTGGGGGCGGCGGCGGCGGATTTGGCGGGCGCGGCGGCGGCTTCGGCGGCGGTGGTCGCGGCGGGCCAGGCAATCGTCAAGGTCCCGCGCAGTTCGGAAACCGCCGCCGCCCCAGCGCCATTCACGGCCTGGTCTTCTTCACGCTGAACAACGCCGCCCTGAACGCCAAGCCTGACTCTCTGAGCGGATCCGACCTCCCGCAGCCCGGCTACGCCCAGACGCGCTTCGGCTTCGTCGCCGGCGGGCCGCTCTCGATTCCCAAGATCGTTAAAGATCCGTCGACCAATTTCTTCATCTCCTACTTCGGAACCCGCGCCAAAAATCCGCAGGTCAACTTCTCCACCGTCCCGACCGCGGCGGAGCGCGCCGGCGATTTCTCCAGCGCCGTCCAATCGACCGGCGCAAACCAGACCGTGCCCGTCCAGATTTTCGATCCCACCACGCATCTGCCTTTCCCCGGCGCGGTGATCCCGCAGTCGCTGATCAGCCCCGCGGCCCAGGGTTTGTTGAATTACATCCCCCCTGCCCAACGCCATAGGTCTGGTGAACAATTACTTTTACGATTCCGCCGTCATCTCCAACACGGGACAATCTCAGCCTCCGCCTGCAGCGCAACGTCACCCTCAAGGACCGGCTCGCGCTGCAAATCAACTACCAGGACCGCAACGGCCAGACCGTCCAGCCTTTCGGTTTCACGGACACCACCAGCGGCTACGGACTAAACACGAATGTCACCTGGACCCACAACTTCAGCCCTCACGTCATCAGCAACGCGCGCGTTCAGTTCAACCGCAATCGCAACGAGACCCTCCCTTACTTCGCTGACGGCGCCGATGTCGCCGCCGAACTCGGGATACCCGGCACGTCCACCAACCCGCTCAACTACGGGCCTCCCAACCTGAATTTCACCAATTTCGCCGCCCTCTCGGATGCGAATCCCGTTCTCACTCGCAACCAAGGCGAGGGCGGAAGCGAAAACGTCGTCCTCATCCGCGGCCAGCACTCCATCACGCTCGGCGCGCAATACCAGCGCAACGACCTCAGCACGCAGACCGATCAGAATGGCCGTGGGACGTTCAACTTCACTGGCGTCGCCACCAGCGCGATCTCCGCCGACGGCCTGCCGGTCGCCAACACCGGCTACGATCTGGCCGACTTCCTTCTGGGCCTTCCGCAATCCGCCTCCATCCGGTATGGCGACACCAACACCTACTTTTCCCAGAATGTCTGGACCGGATTCGTCAATGACGATTGGAAGGCTCACCCGCGCCTGACCTTCGATTACGGCCTTCGTTACGAGTTCTTCTCGCCATTCTCAGAGAAGTACAACCACATCGCGAACCTGGATATCGCACCCGATTACGCGGCCGTCGCCGTGGTCACGCCCGGCGCGGTGGGCCCCTATTCGGGCGTGTTCCCATCGGGCCTTTTGAATCCCAACTATCATGACTTCTCGCCGCGCTTCGGCCTCGCCTGGAAAGTACCGGCGAAACGCTCCACCGTCGTCCGCGCCGGATACGGGATTTACTACAACACGCAGGCCTATAATCCCTTCGCGCTCCAACTTGCCGAGCAGCCTCCGTTCGCCGTCTCCTATGCCCTCAACACCAGCCCGCAGGAAGTCCTGACCCTCAACAACGGCTTCGTGGCGGTTTCGCCGCAGGATCTCACCAACACCTACGCGGTCGCCAAGAACTATCGCGTGCCCTATGCGCAGACCTGGAATTTCGCTCTCCAGAATGACCTCGGCCACGGCATCGTCTCCGAAGTCGGCTATCTCGGCACCAAAGGCACGGATTTGAACGTCGCCACGCTGCCGAATGAAGGCCCGGCCGGCAGCTTGACCACCCAGCAGCGCGAGCAGTTGGGCAACGCCATCGGCTTCACGCTGAATCAATCGGTCGGGAACTCGATCTACAACGCCTTGCAGGTGCGCGTTCAGCAGCGTTTCCGGCGCGGCGTTTCGTGGCAGCTTTACTACGTCTACTCGAAATCGATTGACGATTCGTCCACTTTCGGCGGCGTCGGCAACACTGTCGCCCAGAACTGGCTCGACATCGCCGCCGAACGCGGCTTGTCTTCCTTCGATCGCCGCCATGTTCTCACCGGAAGCTGGGTCTTCACGTCGCCCGTCGGCGCGCAAGGCTCCCGCATCGCGCCCGATAGCCGCACCGCCCGCCTGCTGAAGGATTGGCAGGTGACGGGCGGCCTCACCGCGGAAACGGGAACCCCGCTCACCGCGCGATCCCTCGGCAACACCGCGGCGCTGGCCCAGACGAGCGGAGTCGGCAGCGAACGCGCCGAGGCGACCGGCGAGGACGTCACTTCCGGCGGCGGCTTCTTCAACACCGCGGCGTTCACCGTTCCCGCCGCCGGCACATTCGGCGACGCCGGGCGCAACACCATCCCCGGCCCGGATCTGTTCGCCCTCAACCTGACGTTCGGCCGCTCCTTCAATCTGGATGAGTCCCGCCGCCGTCTCGAGATTCGGCTGGAAGCCAACAACGTCCTCAACCATGTCAGCTACACCAACATCGACACCGTGGTGAACGCCCTCAATTACGGCGCGCCGCTCTCCACCGCCGCCATGCGAACAGTAAACCTGGTAGTGAGGTTCCGGTTTTGAAACCTTTTCTTTGCCTCTTTCTGACGGCCCTGCTTGCCGCTCCGGCGCTCCCGCAAAATCCTGCGGGCGACCCTGTATTTCACAGCACCGTCAAGCTGGTCGTCGTCAATGTCTCCATCACCGGCCGCGACGGCAAGCCCATTGAAAACCTGACCAAAGATGATTTCCAGGTCTTTGAAGACGGCAAACTCCAGCGTCTGCAAACGGTGGAACTCCAGCATCTCGCGGGAAAGGCGCTTCCGCCCATTCAGCCCGCGCTGCAGACCCGCCCGGCCGCTCCGCTTCCTAAGCCGGGCAAAGCGCCGGATATGCAGACGGCCCTCACGCAATATCAGGATCGCCGCCTCATCGTCATCCTGTTCGACTTCTCTTCGATGGACATCCCCGAACAGCTCCGCTCGGTCGAGGCCGCGCGCAAGTTCATCTCCACGCAGATGACTTCGAGCGACATGCTCTCGCTGATGATCTACTCCGGCTCGTTGCGCACGCTGGTCAGTTTCACCGACGACCGCGACGCGCTTCTAACCACGCTGACCGCGCTCCACATCGGCGAGGGCAGCGAACTCTCCGGGATGGCCGACACCGGCGCCGACGCGGAAGATCAATCCGGCCAGTTCGTCGCCGACGAGACTGAATTCAACATCTTCAACACGGATCTCAAGCTGATCGCGCTCGAAGACGCGGCCCGTTCGCTCGCGCCCTACCCCGAGAAGAAGTCGCTGATCTACTTCTCCTCCGGCGTGGAGAAGACGGGCGTCGATAACCAGTCTCAGCTCCGCGCCACCGTCAACACGGCCGTCCGTTCCAACGTAGCCTTTTATCCCATCGACGCGCGCGGGCTGACGGCCAGCGCGCCCGGCGGAGATGCGACCAAGGCCGCCGCGGTCGGCTCCAATCTTTACAGCGGCGCCGGGCAGAAGTCCCTCCGCGACAGCTTCTTCAATCAGCAGGAAACCCTCGACACGCTGGCCTCCGATACCGGCGGCAAGGCGGCCCTGGATTCCAATGACCTGACGCTCGGCATGCGCCAGGTGCAGCACGATGTCGAGAGCTATTACATTCTGGCTTATCAAAGCCTCAACACGGCCGAGGACGGACGTTACCGGCGCATTCAGGTCAAGCTATCGGCGCGCGTCGCCGCCATGAAGCCCAAGCTGAATTACCGCGAAGGTTACTACGGCCCCACTACCTTCGCCCGCATGCTGGGCTCGGACAAGGAAGCGCAGCTCCAGCAGGCCCTTTCGAGCGACAACCCGGTCACCGATCTGCCCCTCGCCGTCGAGGTCGATTACTTCCGCCTTCAGAAGGGCAAATACTTCGTCCCCGTGTCCGTCCGCATCCCGGGCTCGGCGCTCAACTTCCGGAACAAAGGCTCGAAGGCCGCGACCGAACTCGACTTCGCGGCCGAAGTGACCGACGCGAAGGGGCACGCCACCTCCGCGGTCCGCGACACCATCCCGGTTAAGATTACGCAGACCACGGCCGCCGAAGTCGCGCGCAAGCAGATCCAATACGATACGGGCTTCACGCTCCCGCCCGGCAAATATAAGCTGCGGTTCGTCGCCCGCGAGAACGGCGAAGGCAAGACGGGCACGTTCGAAACCGCTTTCAATGTTCCGGACCTGGGTGGCGGCAGTGCGTTGCGCCTCAGTTCGGTCATTCTCAGCAACCAGCGCGAGCCGATCAAGGCGCAGATCGCCGGCGCGCAGAACAACCGCAAGCTCCTCGCGCAGAACCCCCTGATCGACGCCGACGGCAACAAGACCGTTCCCAACGTCACCCGCGTTTTTCGTCCTGGCCAGAATCTCCAGGTGTTCTTCGAGGTCTATGATCCCGGCATGCCCGAAGGGGCCGCTGCCAGCGCCGCTCGATTCGCCGACGTGTCCGCCGCTCTGGGCCTCTATCAGGGAGACAAAAAGGTCTTCGAATCGCAGCCGGTCCGTGCGAACCGCCTCAGCGCCAAGGGCGATTCCGTTCTGCCCGTCCATCTGAACGCGTCGCTTGCCGATCTCAAACCCGGCCAGTACACCTGCCAAGTGGATGTCATCGATGAATTCGGCAAGAAGTTCGCCTTCCCCAGAACGCCGATTGTCGTCATGGCCGCGCTGCCGTCGGCGGCGCCGCTGCCCGCGCCGCCTGTGGCCGATCCGAAGTGATCACCTCGCTGACCTTCCAGACGAGCCTCTTGGAAGCTCCGCAGAGGTAACGGTCGTGCTCACTCGCGCGTCTTCCGGTAGACGCTCTGCTCCTGCGTGAGCCTGCGAGCGGCGAAAACTGTCGTCCGGTCGGCGCTCCGCCGATCCGAAGTGATAGCCTCCGGTAGATGAGAAACCGCATCCGTTTCTTCTTTGCCATTACCCTCGCAATCGCCCTGATTCAGACGAGCCTGAGCGCCGCCTCGCATCTCGGTCCCACCGAGCCCGCAGAATCCGGCTGGAAGTGGACCGCCGCGCGCGCGAACGCCTGGTATGCGAAACAGCCCTGGCTGGTCGGCTGCAATTACATCCCCAGCACGGCGATCAACGAACTGGAGTTCTGGCAGAAGGAAACCTACGATCCGGCGACGATCGATCGGGAACTCGGCTGGGCGCAAGGGCTGGGCATGAACATCGCCCGCGTTTTCCTGCATAACCTGGTCTGGGAAAAAGACGGCGGCGCCTTTCTGGACCGCATGGATAATTTCCTCGCCATCGCCGACCGGCATCACATCAGGATCCTGTTCGTCCTCTTCGACGACTGCTGGAACCCCGATCCGAAGCTGGGCAAGCAGCCCGATCCAATTCCCGGCGTCCACAATTCGGGTTGGATGCAAGCGCCGGGATACCGGCGCGTCGATGATCCATCAACCTGGGGCCCGCTTGCGCAATACGAGAAAGCCGTCCTCAAACGCTTCGGGAACGACCCTCGCGTTATTTTCTGGGATCTTTACAACGAGCCCGGCAACGGACAACCCCACGGGAATGGCGACAAATCCATTCCGTTCCTGAAGGCGGTCTTCTCCTGGGCCCGCGAAGTTGAGCCGTCCCAGCCGGTCTCCGTGGATGTCTGGGGCGCCTATCCTGACATCGACCGGTACGCCTGGGAGAACTCCGACGTGATCAACGCGCACGAGTATGCCGACAAGCCAACGACGGAACAGATGATAAAGGACATGAAGCTCTCGGGCCGCCCGGTTATCTTCACCGAGTGGATGGCCCGGCCGCGCAATAGCACCTTTGAAGCGGAATTGCCTCTATTCCGCCAGTACAACGTAGGCAACATCTGCTGGGGCTTTGTGGCCGGGAAAACCAACACGATCTTCCCGTGGGGATCCAAGCCCGGAACGCCCGAGCCCAAGGTCTGGTTTCACGACATCTTCCGCAAAGACGGCACGCCGTACGATCCAAACGAGGTCTCGTTGATTCGGAGTCTCACCGGGCGCGGAACCGCCGCGACGCCTTAGTGGAACGGCGCCCCTCGGCTCGTTCTGGATGCTTCCTTTAGAATGGAGCGATGCCGGATGGCCCCGTGGTTTCCTTTGAATCCAGCCTGGAGGAGCTCGAAAAAATTGTCCGGGAACTGGAGTCCGGTGACCTGCCGCTGGAACGGTCCCTGGAGCTTTTTGAAAAGGGCATGAGCTTGAGCGATAGCTGCCGCAAGCAGCTGGAACAGGCGGAGACGCGCGTGGAAGCGCTGGTGCGAAAGGAGGGCAAGTGGCAAGCGGAACCGTTCCGGCAGGAGAAGGGATGACGCTCGCCGCCTACCTGGCCGCGGAGCAGAAGCGCGTCGAAGCGGGGATTGACCGTCTGTGCCCGCCCGACGATCAGATTCCCAGCACGATCCATCGCGCCATGCGCTACAGCCTGCTCGCGGGCGGCAAGCGCATTCGGCCCATTCTCTGCATGGAAGCGGCGCGCGTGATTTGCGATGATGTCGCCGGAATCGAGCCGGCCGCCTGTTCGCTCGAAATGGTCCATACCTATTCCTTGATTCATGACGATCTGCCGGCCTTGGACAATGACGACTTTCGCCGCGGAAAACCGACCAATCACAAGGTGTTCGGCGAAGCGATGGCGATCCTCGCCGGCGATGCTCTGCTGACCCTCGCGTTCATCACCCTTTCGCGTCTGGGATCCCGTCCGGCGGAGGTGCGGCTTCGTCTGATCGCCGAACTGTCCGCAGCGTCGGGAACTGTGGACGGAATGATCGGCGGACAGGTGGCCGATATCGAAGGCGAAGGCCAGCCGCCGACGGCCGAATTGCTCGCGCGCATCCACCACGCCAAGACGGGCGCGCTGCTGCGGGCCAGTCTCCGCATGGGCGCGATTTGGGCCGAAGCCTCCGAGGCGCAGCTCGCCGCGCTCACCAGTTACGGCGAACATATCGGCCTCGCGTTCCAGATCGTGGATGACATCCTGGATGTCGCGGAATCCTCGGCGGCGCTCGGCAAGACCGCCGGGAAGGACGCCGATCAGGGCAAGATCACATTCCCGGCAGTTTACGGGATGGAGCGGTCGCGGGAAATGGCCGAGGCGGAACGCAGCCGCGCCCAGGAATCCCTGGCGATGTTCGGGCCGCGCGCGGCTCGCCTGCGCGAGATCGCCGACATGATCGTATCACGCAAGTCATGATCCGGCGGGAGCGCCTCGACCGCCTGCTGCTCGCCCGCAACCTCGCGGATTCGCGCGAGAAAGCCCAGGCGCTCATTATGGCGGGAGAAGTTCTGGTGAACGGCCAAAAGGGGCTCAAAGCAGGCCAACTGGTCGGCCTGGATACGCCGCTCGCGGTTCTGAACCGCCCGCGTTTCGTGAGCCGCGGCGGCCTCAAGCTGGAGGCGGCGTTGCAGCACTTCCAGATCCGCGTTGACGGCGCGGTATGTCTGGATATCGGCTCGTCGACCGGCGGCTTTACCGACTGTTTGCTGCAGGCCGGCGCCGCGCGCGTCCATGCGGTCGACGCCGGCACGGCGCAACTCGATTGGAAGCTCCGCGGCGATCCGCGCGTGATCGTTCACGAGAACCTGAATGCGCGCCGCCTCGCGTTCCAGGACATCGGAGAGCTTGCCGCCATCGCCGTTTACGATGTAAGCTTCATTTCCGTGACTCTGATTTTGCCCGCTGTGTCGCAACTGCTCGAACCGCGTGGCGTCATGGTGATTCTGGTGAAGCCGCAATTCGAAGTCGGCAAAGGCCAGGTGGGCGCCGGGGGCATTGTGCGCGACCCGGAATTGCATCGCGCCGCCTGCGCGCGAGTGGTGACGGCCGTGACGGAACTGGGCTTCGAAACGAATCTGATGGATAGTCCCATCTTAGGAGCGGAAGGCAATCGCGAGTTTCTCCTCTGCGCGCGCCGGCCCTGAATATGTCAGACATCACCCGAGTCGGCATCTTCTCCAAACCGCGCACCGACGCGGCCCAGGAGGTCGTCCCGCGATTGATTCAGTGGCTCGCCGAGCGAGGCATCGCCTATAGCCTGGATGAGGCCACGGCCGGATACGCGGGCGAGGGCGATGGGCTTCCCCGCGAGCAGGTCCCCAACGACTGCCAGCTTGTCATCGTCCTCGGCGGGGATGGAACCATGCTCTCCGCCGCGCGCGCCATCGGCCACCGCGAAATTCCCCTGTTCGCCGTGAACCTCGGCAACCTCGGCTTTCTGACGGCCATCACCGTTAACGATCTTTTCCCCGAGCTGGAGCGGTCCCTCGCCGGCGCGCAGAAGGTGAGTAAGCGCCGTATGCTCAGCGCCGTTCTGCACCGCGGCGATACGGAGGTCGCGCGGTACGAAGCGCTGAACGATGTCGTCATCACCAAATCGTCCATCGCGCGCATGATCGAAGTCGAGGTTTTCGTGAACACGCACTTCATGTGTTCCTACCGCGCGGACGGGTTGATCCTGGCTACGCCGACAGGATCCACGGCGTATTCGCTGGCCGCCAACGGTCCCATCGTGTTTCCCACCGTGGAAGCGGTCTGCATCACGCCCATCTGCCCGCATACGCTGACCAATCGCCCCGTGCTGACGCCTTCCGATGTGGTGATCACCGTAGTCAATCGGGCGACCGACGAGGCCGCGTTCCTGACCGTCGACGGACAGGTGGGCGAACCGCTTCACCAGGGCGATCGCATCGAGTGCCGCACCTCGGCCCACTTCGTTTACCTGGTCCGGCCGCCTCATAAATCCTTCTTTGACGTGCTTCGTCAAAAACTGAAGTGGGGCGAAGGTTGAGGCTGCGGCGCGTGCCGCTGACCGCCTGGATTCTTCTGGGCATGCTGGCGGGTATCGCTCTCGGCGTGTTCGCCCCCGGCGTGGCGCGCGGACTTGGACCGGTCAGCACCGCGTTTCTCCGGCTGATCAAGTCCATCCTGGCGCCCCTCATCTTCGGAACTCTGGTTTTCGGCATTGCCGGCGCGGGAGACCTGAAACAGATGGGCCGCATCGGTCTGAAAGCCATCGCCTACTTCGAGATCGTCACCACCATCGCTCTCTTCATCGGACTGGCCGCCGTGAACCTGATCCGGCCCGGCAGCGGAATGACCTTGGCGCATGACGCGTCGTCCCTGCCCGTCCTGCCCAAGCAGACGCTTGAGGGCGTGCTGGAGCACATCGTCCCGGCCAGCGTGATCGACGCCATGGCGCGCGGGGACGTTCTGCAAATTGTCGTGTTCTCGTTTCTGTTCGGAGCGGCGTGCCTGGCGATCGGCCGGAAAGCCGGCGCGGTGGTCTCATTCTGCGGATCGCTCTCCGAAATCATGTTCCGGTACACGAATTACGTGATGTGGCTGGCCCCTTTGGGCGTCGGCGCCGCCTTGGCCGTGACCGTGGGGACCAACGGACTCGGCGTGCTTTTCGGCCTGGGCAAACTGCTTGCCGCGCTCTACATCGCCCTGGCGGTTTTCATCGTCTTCGCGCTGGGCGCGGTAATGGCTTTGTTTCGAATTCCGGCCGGCCCTTTCGTGGCCGCTGTCCGGGGTCCCACGCTGATTGCTTTCTCCACCGCTTCCAGCGAAGCCGCTCTCCCGCTCGCGCTCGAGAACATGGAAGCCTTCGGCGTACCCCCGCACATCGCCGGGTTTGTTCTCCCGACCGGTTACAGCTTCAATCTCGCCGGCACCACGCTCTATCTGTCCGTCGCCTCGGTTTTCGTGGCCCAAGCCGCCGGCATCCCGCTGAGCTTCGGGCAGCAACTGCTGATGATGCTCACCCTGATGCTGTCGAGCAAAGGCGTCGCGGGGATTCCGCGTTCGGCCATCGTCGTTCTCTCCGGGACGCTCGCCACCTTCCATCTGCCTATGGAGGGAATTGCCGTTCTGCTGGGAGTCGACGCCTTGATGGATATGGGACGGACCGCGGTGAACGTGCTCGGCAACTGCCTGGCGTGCGCCGTGGTCGCCCGGTCCGAAGCCGTGCGCTAACGGAAGCGCTTCTTGTAAAGGAAATCGACCCCGAACTCGCCGTTCTCATCCCGCAGCGCAACCGCGGACCAGTGCGGCGACAAATCCCATTCGACCCGGATCACCTGCTCCTGCGCGTTGGCCACATCCGTGATGTACGTAAAGGTGATATCCGGAGTGATCTGCTGTTCCAGCGTTACTTTGGCCTGCGGGTTTCCGGTTACGCCGGAGATGCTGGGGTCGATCTTCAGCTGGCTCACTCCAAAGAATCGTTGTAAGCGTCCCGCCACCGGGTTCGCGATCGCCTGACCGACCAGAGCGGAAGCGCCCATCTGCTGCCAGCTTTGCTGCGAGGTCGTGGGCTGCCGCGCCGCGATCGTGGCGTCGTTCGGCGAACGGCCCGTCGCGAGGAGTCCCACGATGTCGGAGAATTGCAGCGGCGGGTCGGACCGGTAGCTCACGTTCAGCTTCGTAATCGGACCGGACACGGTGATCGACACGTCCACTCCGCGCGCCACCGTTTCCAGATCGATGTTCAGAATCGGTTCCAGCTTGATCGGATTAAAAAACGAAACCGAACCCTGGTTGATGGTGTACTTGTTGCCGAAAAACGTGAGATCGCCCTGGCTGATGTTGATGCGGCCCAGCAGAACCGGGTTGGCCAGCGAGCCGCGCAAGCGCAGGTTGGCGTCCGCCTCGATGCTGTCCGTATAACTGCTCTCAAACGTGATGTCCGGAGCGGTTTGGATCTGTACGTCCAGTTGCAGATTGTTGCTGAATCCGCCCTGCCCCGAAGGAGTTTCCGGCGGCGCGGACGCGGAAGACAGCACCGAGCCGAGATCCGTCTTCGGGTTGAAGGCGAGCCGGTCCACTGTAACGGTCCCGGATAAGACGCTGCGCTGCGGGGTGCCCACCAGCGTGAACTGCGCGTCAGCTACCGTGCTGACTCCCGCCGGGTAGCGAACCCGCACGCTGCTGGCGTTGGCCCGCAGCCGGAATGCCACGCTTCCCCCGGCGAGCGAGGCGAATCCGCCGACGGTGACCTTCCCGCCGCCGCTCTCCGCGGTCAGGTTTTGCACCCGCGCTTGGTTCCCGGTGAACTCGATGGTCCCATTCGCGTTGCTGAGTCCGTTGGGAACATTGAGCATCGCCAGATTCGCGTTCTTGAGCTGCAGGGAGCCATCCACCAGAGGGCTGCTGAAACTCCCATGGATACTCGCGTCCGCGACCACGCCGCCCGAAGATACGATGTCGCTGTCGAACAGGTGGACCAGCGCCAGATTCATGTTGCCGACCACCTTCATTTCGAGCCGCCGCTGGGCGAGCGCCGCCGTACCGGAGACCGAGAAAGTGGAATCCTGCGCGACAATCTTCGCGCTCTCGACGTTCACCACATCATTGGCGAGGACCACGCGAATGGGTTCGGAGTTGTGCACGCTCAGGTTGATTCCGGCCGGAGCGCCCACCGTTCCAGGCAGCGGATGAACCTCCAGGGTCGCGATTTCCAGAGCGGCGCGCAGCTGTTCAGGCTTAGCGGCGGGACCGGAAACATCCAGCGTGCCTTCCGCGCTCCCGCCCACGCGCACGGTCTGCGCCTGCTCCGGGGAAAGCGCGAGCCGCCGCACCGTGTCCAGATTGACGCGGCTGAATTGCAGCTTCGCCGAGCCGGGATAATCACCCGCCAATGTCCATTGCCCGTCGGCGTTGATGTTGGCGTCCGCCAGATTTGAGCGCAGCTTCACTTGCACCACCGGCGCGGAACCGCCGTTGGCTGCGCTGCTTGTCACGGTGTTGGCCGTCAGATGCAGATCGCCGAGTTGGCGGCCGGCTACCTGCAAACCCGATGCGGTCACAGCGCCGTCCACGGTCGTGATCGCGATCGCGGGGCTGCCTTTGGCGTCGCGGGTGACGTTCACCGTTCCATTCGCGTTCAGCTTCACGGTTCCCAGAAGATCAGGCTCGCGTTGATGGAGCAGGACCACTTGGTTCATGGCGATTGCGTTGCTGGTGGCGTTGAAGGTCAGCTTCCCGGGAAACAAATCGTCTGCGCCATGCCCGTAAGATGCATCCAGGTCGATCTCTTTGGAACCCGCCTTGAGCTGCGCCTTCAGCGTTTGCGAGGTGCGATTGGGAGCGTCGAGATGAGCGGTCAGGCGGTCGAAGGGCTCGCCTGCCACCGCGCCGCGAACCAGCGTCAGATCGGCCGTAGCCCGCGGATTTCCCGCGGAGCCGGCGGCCTTCGCATTCAAGTTCAACGTTCCCGATACAGGCGCGGCGCCGTGCCCGGCCAGAGCCAGAAGATCCGTCAACTCCGCGTTCTGCAAGCCCAGCGTCGCCGTCACGGGAAGATCGTTTTCCAGCTTCCAGTCCCGCAGGCCTGCGCTGCCCGCGAAGTTCGCCGTGAGCTTCTTCTGCCGAAGCGCTCCGTTGTCCACCGTGACGCCGGACGGGCTAGCCGTAATATCCGCCTGGAGCGCATCGATGGTTTGGTCCCGCACGATGAAGTTGCTGCCCGAGGCGTGGCCGGCCAGCACCGGACTTGCAAACTTCCCCGTCACCGTCCCGTTGAAAGCGATCTGACCCTGCGGCGTCAACTCGACGGGAATCGCCGGCACGGTTTCCCCGGGCTTCGCCGCCGTCTGCAGAGCGGGCAGGATGTCGTTCAGATTGCTCGACACGAACCCGATTTTGAGCTGCCGTCCCAGAATCCCCGAAACGTCCAGACGCGAGTTAGGGAGAGCCACGAAGCTTTTCCCGAGATCGATCGTGTCCTGCTCGCCGTTGTACTTGGCGTCCAGGAGTCCATGCACCGGGGCCCCTTTTCCGGACGGCGAGATAGTGAGCCGGGCCGTCAGAATGAACCGGTTGCGCTTCAGATCGTCGATGCGGCCCTCGCTGAAAACCGGGCCGGACACCACGCCGTCGTAGGGCAGCTTCGCGCGCGTCGCCAAAGTTGCCGCCTGCCGCACGTCGAAGTGGTGCAACTCGCCGTTGACTTTGAATCGGTCAAAGTCCTGGAGCACAGCTTTGGCCGTGATCTCGCCTCCCAGCGCGTAAGCTTTGACGTCGTCGAAGGAAACCGTCCGCGGTCCGCCGTCGATCTTGGCTTCTCCGCGGAGGTTCCGCAAATCGATGCCGCCCGCGCGGTAATCGACACCGTACGCCTTGACCAGGCCGCTGATCGCATAGTCCGTCGCGCTCTTATAGCTCGCGCTCCCGTTGGCCTCCAGCCAACCGGATTGTTTGGACTTCAGCTTCAGAATCGAGCCTGCCTGCCCGACCGAAACCCGGGCCTGATACTCCGCGGTGACCACCGGCGCGGAGAAGTTCCCGATCTGCCCGTTCACATGAAGCTGGGAATCTCCGCTGTCGATTTCCGCCTTTTCCAGGACGAGCTTGTTCTTCTCGATCGCAATCGTGGTGCGGATGCTGGCCGGCAGCGGCTTGTAGTCGCCATAAGCCAGCGCGAGCGGCGCAATCGAGATGTCTCCGTGATAACGCGGCGTGGCCGGATCGAAAGTGAATAAGGCGCGCAAGTTGTCGCCCCGGGCGGCGTAGCTCTGGGATTTTTTGGGCTGGCTCGCTCCGTGAATCTCCGCGCTGCCGTTGTTCACTTCCAAACGTCCCACCGCCAGATCGAGGATGGTCTCGGCGGCGGACTTATTCGACGTCGACGGAATCTTCGGGCGGGGCACATTCGTCGACCCATCGGCCGCCACCAGGAGAAACGCCCGCGGCTGATCGATTCGCAGGAGCGCGATATCGACATCCCGCTTCAGAATGGAAATGATTTTGAGCCCGACCACGATATCGTCGGCATGCAGCAGCGGCGGCCCCGCGGCCGGCTCCGAACCGTGAATGGTGAACCCGCTCACCTTCGCGGTGAGCGTGCGCCAATCGAAATCAAAGCGGGAGATATCCACGCGACCGCCCGTGGATTTCTCCACCTCGGTGACGATCCGGTCGCGCACCTTGTCGTGGAACCACTGGCTCCGCACAATCGTCAGGCCCGCGACCACCACGATCAGGAGCAGCAGAACGATGCCGCCCGCCGCGATTAACGCTACCCGTAACAGCCGGTTCATTCAGGCCGAGTTTAGCAATCCGGGGTCGGCTTACTTGGCCGCCATGGATTCCCGCAGATGGCGCTCGGCGTCCGCGCTCCAGTATGCGCAATCCAGCTGCAGAAAAACGCTTGTATACGGAATCGTCATATTGGTTTTGATGATGAGCACCCGGAACGTTTTGCCCGCCTCATCCAGCCGGGAGATGATCTGCTCGTGCGGCAGCAGCGCGTTCACATTATCCCCCAGCAGCTCGTTCAATTGCCGGCGATATTGGGAGACTCCGGGCGCATCTCCTTCCGGAACGTAGCTGAGTTCCCGGTCGGTGTAGATGATGGGCCGCACATGCTTCGACGCCGCCAGCGCGGCCAGCACCCGCCGGACCACCTCGATCTGATCCGCGTTGGCGACCACGGTTTCAATCCCGTCGCGGGACTGCGCCGGATAAGCGGAATCGGCGATCACGATCCAGTTGCGGTGCCCATACAGCGGGAGCAGATCGCGAACCGTCTGCGGCCATCCATCGGCGCTGTTCGCGGCGGGCGCCAATCCGGCCAGCGCGATCAGCAGAGCCAACGCCGTCGGGAACCTCATTTGGAAATATCGCCTTTTTCTACCGGATAGCCCTTCGCGGTCCAGTCGGTATGAAGATTCGTCGGCACTTCGAGAATTCTGACGTCGGTGTAGCCCGCGTCGTTGAGCGTCGTAAACGCCGGGCGGATATTCGGGCATTTTTCCATGGGGCAGCAGCCGCAGTAAAGCACGATCCCGGCGTCTTTCCGCACCTGACCGGCTTGCTGTTTCAGAAGCTCGATGCCCGCGGGCGTGCCCGCCGGTCCGGCATAAAGCGCGCCCCGGATATGATCGCCGTTGTAAAGCAGGCGCGGGCCCACCATGAAGATGACGGGCGGCTTCTCGCCCTGGAGCAGTTGGACAAGCTCGGCTGGGTGCAGAACCTGAGCGGGTTTCCATGGGTCGGATTTGGGCTCGGCGAAGGCAAGCCAACTCAGCAGCAGCAGCGCGGCGCAACGGATCAGCATGCCTGATACTTTATCGCGCGGGGTTTCGGGGACCGCCGGGAATGGCAAGATGGTATCTGCCATGACAACGGAAACACCCGCGCCCCCCGTCGGACGCGAGGCTCATATGCGGCATCTGGTGGACCAGATCCGGCGGCTCGAATCGCGGCTCCAGGAAGGCGGCGGCCCCGACCGCATCGCAAAGCACCACAAATCCGGCAAGCTGACCGCGCGGGAGCGCATCGCGAAACTGACCGACCCCGGATCCCGCTTCGTCGAGATCGGCCTGCTGATCGCTTACGACCTTTATGACGGCCAGGCGCCCGCCGCCGGCGTGGTGACCGGTTTCGGCTCGATTGAAAATCGCCCCGCGGTGATCGTGGCCAACGACGCCACCGTCAAAGCCGGCGCATGGTGGCCGGAAACCATCACCAAGATCCTGCGCGCCCAGGAAATCGCGATGCGCAACCGCATACCGATCGTCTATCTGGTGGATTCGGCCGGCGTAAACCTGCCTTACCAGGACGGCATCTTCCCCGGGCAATATGGCGCCGGACGGATCTTCTTCTATAACTCCCTGATGCGTTCCAAACTGCGCGTTCCGCAGATCGCCGCCGTGATGGGGCCCTGCATCGCGGGGGGAGCTTACCTGCCCGCGCTGAGCGATTGCATCATCATGGTTGAGAAGACCAGCTTTATGGGGCTGGGCGGTCCCAATCTGGTGAAGGGCGCGACCGGACAGGTGATCGACCAGGAATCTCTCGGCGGCGCCCGCATGCATACCACGCAATCCGGCGTCGCCCACTTCCTGGCGCGCAACGACGAGCACTGCCTGGAGATGATTCGCGAGCAGTTTCGGCAATTCCCTGCCCCGCCGGCCGTTCCCGCGGGACGCGCGCCCGCCAAACCGGTGGACGAGTTGTATGGCGTCCTCCCGGCGGATCACCGTCTGCCCTATGAAATTCGCGATGTTCTGGACCGCATCTTCGATAACGATTCCTTCGAGGAGTTTCAGCCCGCGTACGCGCCCGAGATGCTGTGCGCGCAGACGCGCCTGAATGGCCGGCCCGTGGCGGTTATCGCCAACCGGCGCGGCTTCCTGCGCGGCGCGACCGGGCCACGGGTGGGCGGAATCATCTACACCGAGTCCGCGCGCAAGGTCCACTACTTCGTACAGAACGCCGAGCGCTCCGGAACGCCGCTGATCTACGTGCAGGACGTGTCCGGCTTTATGGTGGGAGTGGAAGCGGAGACGGGCGGCATCATACGTGCCGGCGCGGAGATGGTCGAATCCATGTCGTGCGCCACGGTTCCGCGAATCATTCTCACCATCAACCACGCGAGCGGCGCCGGCTATTACGCCATGGCCGGCCAAGGCTTCGACCCCAATTTCACCTTCAGCTGGCCCACCGCGCGCATCGGGGTCATGGAAGGCGATTCGGCGGTGGTCGCGCTGTTTTCGGCTGAACTGGAAAGACTGAAGGCCGCCGGCGACCCGATGCCCGACAACCTGCGGGAGGCGATCGAACGCACCAAGACCGATTACGAGCGCTGGCTCGATGTGCGCTACGCCGCGGCGCGCGGTCACGTCGACGCCGTGATCGACCCCGCGGATTCGCGCGAGATCCTGACGCTCGCGCTCAACCTCTGCATGCTGCGTCCGCGCGCCGATGCGCTCGCCCTGGAGACTCTTTAGCCCATGATTCGCATCGCCAACGGACAGGGGTTCTGGGGAGACTGGCTGGAAGCGCCGGTTCGCCTCGTCGAGCAGGGGCCGATCGACTTCCTGATTCTCGACTACCTGGCCGAAGTCACCATGTCGATCCTGCAGAAGCAGAAGGAGCGCGATCCGGATCTGGGATACGCGAGCGACTTTCCGCCCCTGATCGGGCGTCTTCAGGATAAGCTGCGCGCCAACAACATCAAGGTGATCGCCAATGCGGGCGGGGTCAACCCGGTCGCATGCGCCCGCGCCGTCCTGCGGCATGCGCCGGGGTTCAAGGTCGCGGTGGTGCTGGGCGACGATGTTCTGGATCGTATCGACGGCCTTCTCGCCAGCGGCCACGCCATGAAGGACATGGATACAGGCGAGCCGCTCTCCACTATCCGTTCGCGGATTCTGAGCGCGAACGCCTATATCGGAGCGTTCCCGCTGGCCGAAGCGCTGGCCACCGGCGCCGACGTGGTGATCGCCGGGCGCTCCACCGACACCGCGCTCGCGCTGGCGCCCATGATTCACACGTTCGGCTGGGGTCCGGAAGACTGGGATCGGCTGGCCGCCGGATCCATCGCCGGCCACATCGTCGAGTGCGGGGCGCAGTGTTCAGGCGGCAACTGCCAGGTCGATTGGCGGGACATCCCCGACATGGCCAACATCGGCTATCCCATCATCGAGGCCGAAGCGGACGGCAGCTTCGTCATCACCAAGCACGCCGGCACCGGGGGCCGCGTCCACTCCGACACCGTGAAAGAGCAGTTGCTTTATGAGCTGGGCGACCCCCAGCGCTACATCACGCCGGATTGCATCGCCGACTTCACCAGCATTTGCCTGGAAGACGAAGGGCCGGACCGCGTGCGCGTCAGCGGCATCCGCGGCGCCGAGCGGCCGCCCACTCTGAAGCTTTCCATCAGTTACGAGAACGGCTGGAAGGCTATTGGAACGCTGGTCTATAGCTACCCGGAAGCGCTCGAGAAAGCCCGCGCCGCGGACGCCATCGTACGCGCCCGTCTGCGCTCCCTGGGGCTCGAGTTCGAAGAGATCGTGACCGAGTTCTTCGGGGTGAACGCCTGCCTCGGCGATGTCGCGCCGCCCGTCGCCGAACCCGCGGAAGTGCAGCTTCGCATCGGCGTGCGCGGCCGGAATCGCAAAGCGGTGGATCGTTTCACGCGGGAGTTGATTCCCCTGGTGCTCAACGGACCGCCCGGCGCGACGGGCTTCGGCGATGGCCGCCCGCCCGTCCGCGAAATTGTGGCTTACTGGCCAGCCTTGATTTCCCGCGACGAGATCCGGACGCGCGTTGAAGTGGTGACTTAGTCCGTTAAGGAGCCGGACGCGAACGACGATGCACCGTATGGTTTGCTCGCTGCTTCTGTTAAGCGCCGGACTGCATGCCGAGACGGGCGGAAGCCTCATCTCCGGCGTGGTGCGCAACGGCTGGTCCCGTGACCCGCTGCGCCGCGCGACTGTCACCATCTCGACCACCGGTTCCGATCCCCTGGAAGCCGTCACCTATTCGGACGGGAACGGAGCCTTCGCGTTTGGGGGAGTGCCGCCGGGCGGTTACTTCCTTTGCGCCCAGTATCGCGGCTACAGTCGGGCGTGTTTCGGGGGCACGGGCGAGCCGGGGCGGCCCATGCCGATGCTGATCGTCAGTCCCGGGCAGAACCGCCAGGACATCGTAATCTCGGCGCTTCCCATGGGCTCCGTTTCGGGCACGGTTTTTGATTCCGATGGCGACCCGGTCCAGAATGCTTCTGTCCAGATGTTGCGCGCCGTATACGAGCGGCGCGTGCTCCATTGGGAAAACACCGCGCAAACCGCCACCAATGATCGCGGCGAATACCGGCTGTCTTTCGTGCGCCCCGGCCAGTACCGGTTCATGGCGTCGCGACCGTTTGCGCCCGTGTCGCGCATCCAGCCGGACGTGACGAACGGGGAGACGGTGGTGGAGGAACTCTATGGCGCGCAGTTCTATCCCAACGCCGCCACCGTGGAGGCGGCCTCTTCGCTAACCCTGAATGCGGGCAACGATCTGAAGGGGATCGATTTCAATCTGGCGCCCGAGCCGGCGTTGACCATCTCCGGTCATGTGGCCGTTCCCGCTGGCGCGGGGGCGGACGAAACCGTTTCTCTCACTCTGTCGCAGGACACCCCGAACGGCCGTGATCAGGCGGTCTCCACGGGCGCCGGGCCGCCCGATTTTGCCTTTCAGTTCCCTTCCGTAACGCCGGGCCGTCATCGCCTGACCGCCTTCATGAAGGTGGACGGGCGCACGTACTACTCGTCGGAAATTCTCGAGTCCGGCGCGAACGCCGCGAATCTGACCGTCTCGCTTACTCCCGGGAGCGCCCTCACCGGACATTTGAAACTGGAAGGCGACGGCGCCGCGGAACTGGACAGCTACAAAATATTGCTGACTTCCGCCAATGGTCAACCCACTGGCGTCGAACAGCCCGTGGCTGAAGTGAAGCCTGACGGCAGTTTCCGGTTCGATGACATCATGCCGGGCACCTGGGATATCGGCGTGGACCCGGAACCCGCCGGCAGCTACATCAAGTCCATGCGCCTCGGCAATCAGGACGTTCTCACCGAGGACATGGTCCTGAAGCCCGGAAACCGCGACCCCCTCGATATCGTCCTGAGCATGAACGGCGCGATTGTGAAAGGCGTCGTAAAAGAATCAAGCGGCGCGGATGCCAAGGCGGCCGGTCGCGTGATGGTGCTGCTGGCGCCTGCCGGGAAATTTGAAAATGTCCTCAGCTTCTATGAAGTGCAGGCCTCTGACGAGAACGGCCGCTTCACCTTCAAGCGCGTCACGCCAGGCCATTACAAAATCTACGCATTCGACCGCATGGAGCGCGACGAGTATTGGAATCCCGAGTTTCTGAAGCCCTATGCCAATGTGGGCGAAGCATTCGATGTGCCGGACGGGGCGCGGCTCGATCGCACCGCCTTCCTGATTGTGCGCGGCGAGAGCGGGGCGCAATGAGAATCTCCGCATTTTGCGCTCTGCTGTTCCTTCTGCCCGCATCCGCGCAGTTCAGGAACGCGCCCTCGAACGGCCAATTGGGGACCAACGAGGACGCCGCGGTTCCGCCGCCCGCGCCGGTGATCGGCAAAGGCGCAATCAGCGGCAGCGTGATCAACGCCAAGACGTCGGAGCCGGTCAAAAAAGCGCGGGTCACCCTCGGCGGCGCCGTGTCGCTGAGCGCCGTCACCGACGGCAGCGGAACGTTCACGTTTCGCGCTCTGCCCCCCGGCGGCTATATGGTGATGGCCAACCATGACGATTTCTACGTCAACCCGGCGTCGATGGGCGCGGCCCAGCAGATGAATCTCAACGATGGCGAAGACAAGCAGGGCGTACAAATAAAGCTGATGCCCGGCGCTACGATCTCGGGCCGCGTTCTGGATGACGATGAGTCTCCTGTCCCGAATTGCCTGGTGAGCGCGATAGGCTCCGCGCGTTCCCGGGGCCGGATGAGACCCCGGAGCAATAACGGCGCGAACACGGATGATCAGGGGCGCTTCCGCCTGCACGGCCTGCAGCAGGGGCACTACAGTTTGGTGGCCCAATGTGGAACCACTTTTCCAGCTCCTCACGGGTTTATGAAACGGAATGACCCGTTGATTCCCCGCGAGGGTTACGCGCCGGTCGCTTTGGGAGGAGATTCGAATTCCCCGACCGCGGGCTTGGCGATTTCGGCCGGCGCGGATCTCACCGGTGTGGATTTCCACGTGAAGCGCGTCCCAGTATTCGTCGTGCGGGGCAGTTTGTCGGGCGCGGACGCGAGCCTGCTTCGAGGCGCGCAGATTATGCTGACCGCGCAGGACGTGCCAGGATCCGAAGATAACCCGTTCCATGCCCGCTACGATCCCGCCAAAGATCAGTTCATGTTTCAACACGTGCCCGCCGGCACTTATGAAATCACCGCCATGGTCTTCAACGCCGACCGGGCGTACGAAGCGCGCGAAAACGTAGAGGTCGGTAAGACGCAGGTCACAGACGTCGATTTGAAATTTTCCCCCAGCGCCGTTCTGGCCGGCAGAATCGATTTCGACGACCCGACCCTGCGATTCGACAACATGCAGATCTCCTTGCAGCCCCTCGCCAGCAATTACCGCGGACCCTATCCGATGAGCACCATCGGCGCGGACGGGTCATTCGAGCTCAAGTCGGTGCTGCCGGGCAGCTTTCGGCTGAACCCGCTGCCAATGGGCTACGTCAAGTCGATGACCCTGGCGGGCCAGGATGTCTCCCCGCTCCATTTCACCGTCGCCGGGAGCAGCGCGGGCCCCCTGCACATCTTTATCGGATCGAAGATGGCCAAGGTGGAAGTCGAGTTGTCCCCGCGTCCCGATGCGGGCGTCACCGTGAGCGGCCTCTTAATTCCCGCCGACCAGCCCGACACGCCCGACGGACGGAACATGGCCGTGAGCCCGGCCGGCGGAGAGCTGTCCTTCGCCAACGTCGCTCCCGGCAAATATCGGGTCTTTGTGGCGGTCACCAATAACATCTGGAATCTGATGAATGAGCCGGACGCTTTAAAGGCGCTCGAAAGCCATACGGTTCCGGTCGAGGTAGCCGAAGGAGACGACAAGCACGTGTCGGCCAGCGTGATTTCGGCGGACGATTTGCAGAAAGCTCTCGACGCAACGGAGTAGCGTCTCAGGCGCGTCCGCGCACTTTAGCGAACCACCACCGCAGGCCGACGAAGAGGAACCGCCAGTCTTTCACGAACTCCGGAGGCTTCCCTTCGAAAGCATGTCCGATGAACTGCAAAGCCCACCCGGCGCAGAAAAGCGTCAACGCCAGCTTCCACGGATTGCTGTCCAGGATCACGAACGGGGTTAGCAAGAGGCCCGCGACGATAAGGGGAATGCCAATGGTGTGGCACACCCGGTTTACTGCATTGCGATGGCTGGCGCCGTACTGCGCGATCCAGTCGTCCCAACTCCGGTTTCCCAGCGGCATGCGTCAGCTCCCGCGAAGATCATAACAGGCATTCACCCGGTGCGGTCAGGCTCAAGCACCTGCGCCTTGGCCCAGCGCACGCGCTCATTCCGCGAAAACCAATTCCATACGGCGCCCGTCCGCAGATTTTCGGCGCTCAGCAGAGTGATTCCCTGGTCGATTCCGATGTAGTCCGGATTCGCCCAGCCTGTTTGGGGATTGAAGGAGTCCACAAACCCGTAGCGGCCGTACGCATGGTCCGCGAACCGGCCGTGCATGTAGCGCAACGCGGGCAGCGCGATCTCCGGCGTAAACATAAGCGAACCGCCCGGCGCGCAAGGCACGATGGAGCCGTCGAAGTCGCGCTTGGTCCCCGCGTCTCCCCAAATGATGTAACCGATCTCGCTGTCGGAAGGGCTGATCCCCCACAGTTCGTTCGAGAAACTTGGAAACTCGCCGCGCAGGCTCAGGCAAGACGCACGGTGCGCATAGGTCGCCGCGATCGAGTTCTGGAAGAAATTGAGGCCCGACGGCGGTCCGTCCCGCAGCCCCCGATAGTCGATCCAGGCGTGCGAATACTGGTGCGTGAAAATCGGACCGCGGCCGATCCAGCGGTAGCGATCGAACTGCGCGGGATCGCGCTCGAAGGAAAACCACGAACGCGGCGGGATGGGGTGAGCGGCCGAGCCGATTCCCAGCAGCAGCAGAATCGTCTCCTCGCGGTAGTCCACCCACTCGGCTCTGATGAAACCCTTTTCCGGCGTCCAGCCCATGCGGAGAAGTCCGGTAGCCGGATCCAGCAGCCAGTCAAACTCCACGCGATCGTAAATGGCCCGCGCCAGCCGGGGAATATCGGCATCGCTGGAGAAAAACTCGGCGGCCGTCAGAACCCCCGCGAGCAGCAGCGCGGTGTCGATGGTGGAGATCTCGGATTTCCATACGCGGTCTCCGGTCTTGCGGTTGACGAAGTGATAAAACCAGCCCCGGACGTGCTCCTGTTCGTAGGCCAGATGGCGGAGACTGGCCAGGACGCGGTCGCGAATGACGTTCGGATCCTGCCAGCGGCGCTGCGCCGCGATGCAGAACGCGGTTAATCCGAAGCCGGTGTTGGCCGTGCTCGCGACGTCCAGGCTCTGCCGCTTCGAATGCACCGCGTCCGCTCGAACGCGGTCCAGCACGAGACCGGTGCGCGGATCGGCCTGCTCCCAGAAGTAGAGAAAGGCGCGGTGCGAAACGTCTTCCAGGAACTCGTCATCCGACCGCGCGAGGGCGCTGCTGGAGCTTCCCCGCGCAAGCGGCAACCCGGCGGCGCCCAGCAGGAAGCCCCGGCGCGAGAATCCCTTCACATGCTCAGAGTAGCGTGTGCTCGGGCCGGAGTGGGTACGTTAAGTTGGTGATGTGATGCCCCGCCGCATTCGCCTTTCCGTTCTTCTATTTTCCGTCTGTGTGCTTCCCGCGTTCGGCCAGGACGCCGCTCGCAATCTGCCGCCTTATGTGCGCGTTCACGGCGAAGCGACGCTTTCCGCCGAGCCGGATCAGGCCCAGATCGACGTGGGGGTGATTACCCAGGGCGCCACCGCGGAAGCCGCTTCGGACGCCAATTCCATCCAGGCCAAGGCGGTCATCGATCATCTGAAAACCGCCGCTGCTTCCGCCACCATCAAGACTGTCAACTTCTCCGTCAACCCCAACTACAGTTACCCCAAAGACGGCGGAACTCCGACGATTCTCGGATACACGGCCAACAACACCGTGCGCCTGGAAGTGGATGACGTGTCGCTGGTCCGGAAGATCATCGACGCCGCGACCCGGTCGGGAGCGAACAATGTGAATCGCCTGAATTTCACCTTGAAAGATGAAAAGCCCTACCGTGCCCGCGCGCTTGGCGACGCGGCCAGCCAGGCGCGGGCCAGCGCCGAGGCTCTCGCGGCGAGCCTCCATCTGCAGCTGGGCCGCGTGCTGCAAGTGGAAGAAGGCCAGCCCGTAATCGTTTCGCCGGCGCGCCAGGTGGAGTTCGCCCGCGCCGAGTCCGCCACGGAGACGCCGATTTCCCCCGGAAACATCGACGTTCACGCCAGCGTCAACATCACCTTTGAGCTCCGCCCGTGAGTTCGCTCCTGGTTCGGTTCTACGCGGGCGAAGTTCCGGACGATCAAGGGCGCTTCCTCGGCGACATTCAAAAGTGGACGCCCTCGCAGCTTGAAGCCGTACACAACTATATTCAGTGGCTGTTCCCGCTTCCGGAGCCCAGCCCGGTGAATCCGCGTGCGCCCGTGCTCGACGCGCAGACGATAGCGGAGTTTGCTCGGCGTCCCGAACTGCGCGACGCCCTGCGCCGCTCGCTCGAGGTGATGATCGGGTTTTACGGATTCCAAGTCGCCGCCGGGCCGCCGCCCGCCGTCTTCCCGGCGGAGCGATGGGAGCAAGCCGCGCGCAACTGGCTCTCGCCGGGGAATCACAACCATTTGCGGATTACCCGGATTCTGCGTTCGACCCGGCTGCTGAACTTGCCCGCGTACGCGGAAGCGTTCTTCGCCGCGCTGGAGGCGCTCTACCGGACTCCCCGCGGCCATAAGGGCATTAGCGAGGTCAGTTTTCGCTATTGGCGCCAAGCCGCCCAATCCTAGCTTGCCGAACACGTTTCCATGGAATAGGTTATATGGAGGCATAAGGCGCTCTCGCTTCCTGGGGCGCCCTGCACTCAACCGAATGGATAGCCTTCCCCGTTGAAACTAGCTGCCGTCGACTACATCATTCTTTCGTTGTACTTTGCGTTTGTGATCGGAATCGGGTGGACGCTGCGCAAGCGCGCGCGATCCTCCAGCGACTTCCTTACCGCGGGCCACTCGGTTCCCGTCTGGATCACCAGCCTCGCCTTTCTGGCGGCCAATCTCGGCGCCCAGGAAGTCGTCGGCATGGCCGCGTCCGGCGCCAAGTACGGGATCATGACCGCTCACTTTTATTGGATCGGCGCGGTTCCGGCCATGCTCTTCGTGGGCGTTTTCATGATGCCGTTCTACTACGGCAGCAAGGCCCGCTCCGTGCCTGAGTACCTGAAATTGCGCTTCGATGAGAAGACCCGCGGTCTCAACGCCATCACGTTCGCCGTGATGACGGTCTTCTCTTCGGGCATCTCGATGTACGCGCTCGGTCTGCTGCTCCAACTGGTCCTGGGCTGGAGCTTCGACGCCTCGGTTCTGCTCTCGGCCGCCATCGTTCTGACTTACACATTCCTGGGCGGCCTGACCAGCGCCATTTACAACGAAGTCCTCCAGTTCTTCCTCATCGTTCTGGGTTTCGCTCCTCTTTCCATCATGGCCATCATGCAGGCCGGCGGCTGGCGCGGGATGCAGGCGCGCCTGCCCAACGTCTACACGCACGTCTGGGCGCACGTGGGGCACGCTTCCGAGAATCCCATGGGCATTGAGATTTTCGGGCTCGTGGCCGGGCTGGGATTTGTGCTGTCGTTCGGCTACTGGTGTACGGACTTTCTGGTGATTCAGCGGGCCATGGCGGCCAATTCCATGTCGGCCGCGCGCCGCACCCCCGTTCTGGCGGCGTTCCCGAAGATGATCATGCCGTTCATCGTGATCGTCCCCGGGCTGGCCGCTTACGCGCTGACCCAGATGCACACCGGCTACTCGCTGCCGCTGAAAGCGGACGGCCACACCTATGATTACGACCAGGCGCTGATGACGCTGATGATCCAGTTCTACCCGTCCGGAATGCTCGGCGTCGGCTTGACGGCCCTGATGGCGTCGTTCATGAGCGGCATGGCCGGAAACGTGACGGCGTTCAACACGGTGTTCACGTACGACATCTATCAGAGCTACATCCGCAAAAACGCGCCCGACTCGCACTACCTCACCGTGGGGAAGATCACGACGTTCGTCGGCACGGGGCTATCCATCGCCACGGCTTACGTGGCGATCCAGTTCAACAACATCATGGACTTTCTGCAGCTCGTGTTCGGCTTTGTGAACGCCCCCCTGTTTGCAACGTTTCTGTTGGGAATGTTCTGGAAGCGCACGACCGGCCACGGAGCGTTTGCGGGGCTGGCGTCCGGCACGGCGATGGCGGGCGTGGCGCTGGGGTTCACGGAAGCGGAAGGCAAGGGCGGCTGGTTCGGAGCGCTCTATCACTTCCCTTCCTCGATGGCGCAAAATTTCTGGATCGCCATGATTGCGTTCACCACCTGCTTCCTCGTGACGGTCGCGGTCAGCCTGGCTACCCGGCCGAAGCCGCACTCTGATCTGGTGGGCCTGGTTTACGGATTGACCGACGTTCCGCGTGATCCGAACGTGCCGTGGTACAAGCGTCCCGTGACCCTCGCGCTAATCGTCGCCGTCGCGCTGGTTATCCTGAATGTGGCGTTCCGCTAAGCCGGAAGAAGGTCGAACATGCTGGATCTACGAGTGCCTACTGGTTTGTTCTTTGCCGCCACCGGATTGATTCTGGTGTTGCTCGGGATGTTTTCGCGGCAGGCGCGATCGTCCTTCACCAGCGTCAACGTGAACCTTTACGCGGGGCTCGCCATGCTGGTTTTCGGTCTCTTCATGCTCGCTATGACGCGCAAACGATCATGATCGAACAGTTTCAGGAACTTTATGGCCGCTCGCTGCGGCCTCGCGTCTTTCGCGCGCCCGGACGCGTAAACCTGATCGGGGAACACACGGATTACAATCTTGGCTTCGTCCTGCCGATCGCGCTGGATATGGCCTGCTACATGGCGTCCGCCGCCGCGCAGGACGATAAGATCCAGATCTACTCGCTCGACCGCGGCGAGGGGTTCGACTTCGACATCGACGTCAAACGCGCGCGGCCCCGCAAGAACTGGTCGGATTATGTAATCGGCGTCGCCCAGCAGCTCGCCAATCGCGGTGTGGAAATTCACCCGATGAAGCTCATGCTGCACAGCGAGGTTCCCGAGGGCTCCGGCCTCAGTTCCTCCGCCGCTCTCGAAGTTTCGAGCGCTCTCGCTTTTCTGGCGGGCCGATCGTTCGACAAAATCGAACTGGCGAAGCTTTGCCAGCAGGCGGAGATCGAGTTCGTGGGAATGCCCTGCGGCATCATGGATCAGTACATCTCGGTGTTCGGACAGGATCACCGCGCGGTGGAGATCGATTGCCGCTCGCTGGAAAATCGCCTGGTCGAATTGCCGGACGACGTCGCCATTCTGGCCGTGAACTCCATGGTTAAGCACGAACTGGCTTCTTCGGCCTACGCGGATCGGACCCGGGAATGCGCGGAAGCCGTCGCCGCGTTGCAGAAAATCCGCCCGGAAGTGAAAAGTCTTCGGGACGCCAGGCTGGAGTTCCTGAACAATGCAGGCATGACCGAACTGGTGGAAAGACGAGCCCGGCACGTCATCACCGAAGATGATCGCGTCGAGCAGTTTCGCGCGGCGGCCGCCGCCAGAGATCTCAATGAGATGGGCCGGCTGTTCGTCGCTTCCCATATGAGCATGAAGCACGATTACGAGATCACGTGCGAGGAGATCGATTTCCTGGTCGATAGCGCGCTCGAGATCGATGGAGTGTACGGCGCGCGCATGACGGGCGGCGGATTCGGAGGATGCACGATCAATCTCGTGAGGCCCGATGCCGTCGACCGGTTCCAACAGGTGATCGTGGAGCAATATCAGCGCGAGTACAAGGTGCATGCGCCGGTCTTCCACTGCAATGCATCGCGGGGAGCTACGGAGATAAAAGCTTCCGAGACGATTCCGAAGGCCCCGCCACTCAGGAAATAAGCAACCTTTCTCCCAGGGCGCAAACCCCTGCGCCCTGTCCTTTCAGACGTCTAATACACCATCGTTGTGCGCACGAACGTGATGAAGTCCGTACTGATCGGCTCCGCGCCAAGCTGCCGCAGCATGGTCACCAGCTGCCCGCGATGGTACGTTCCGTGGTTCGCCACGTGGAGAAGACTTTCGTAAATGGGGGACCGCGCCTCCTTGCCGCTGAGAAAGCGGTAATCGAAGACGCTTTCCCAATCGGCGTCGCTTAAGCCGCCCGCGAACGAGATGAGGCCCCCTTGCACATCCGCCCATGCCTGCCTCAGGGAAGGCAGATCCGGAGCAGCCGCCGCGCCGTCCAGCCGCGCGAGCCCATCCCCATGCAGCCGCTTCAACCAGAGCGCATCCGCGTTGTAGGTGTGCGCCAGCGTTCCCCAGACGCTGGAATGTGATGTCTGCATGTCGCGATGGAGTTCTTCGGCCGAGAGCGGCTCAACGGAGTCGAGAGTCTTCTGGGTGGCCCAGGCGTGGTATTCGAGAATGCGCAGGGCGGTTGATCGTCGTGGGTCCATGCGGTTAATTCTATAATCCGGACATGGCGTATCCCAGACTGCTGACGGTGCGGCAGAAATTCCCGGACCGGCGGCTTGCAGGAATTCCGGAAGCGGTGCGGCGGGAACTCGCCGCGGCGGGCTTGGCGGCCCGGGTGAAGACAGGCGGGTCGGTGGCGATCGGCGTCGGCAGCCGCGGGATCGCCAATATCGCGACCATCGCTCGCGCCGTGGTGGATTTCTGGAAGAATGCGGGGGCCCGGCCCTTCATTTTTCCAGCCATGGGGAGCCACGGCGCGGCGACGGCGGAAGGCCAGGCCGACGTGCTTGCCCATTACGGAATTATCGAGGAGACGATGGGCTGCCCGATCCGCAGCTCGCTCGATGTCGTTCCGATCGGCGCGACGCCGGAAGGCATCGAGGCGTTCCTCGACCGGAACGCCTCCGAGAGCGACGGCGTCATGGTGCTGGGGCGCGTGAAATGGCACACGGATTTCGAGGGAACCCTTGAAAGCGGGCTCTTCAAAATGATGGCGATCGGCCTGGGGAAATGGGCCGGCGCGCAGCACTATCACGCGCACGCGTATACGCTCGGTCTGGAGAAGACGATCCGCTCGATCGGGCGACGAATGCTCGGGACCGGCAAGATCCTGGGCGGCCTCGCCATCCTCGAGGACGCCTATCACAACACCGCCCAAGTTACGGCGGTCCCGGTAGAGCGGATGGAGCAGCGCGAAGAGGAACTGCTCGCGCTGGTGAAGACCTGGATGGGCAAGATTCCGGTCGCCCTGGATCTGCTGATTCTGGACGAAATCGGCAAGGAAATCAGCGGGTCCGGCATGGACACGAAGATCGTGAACCGGGGCGTGCAGGGCCAATACAATCCGTGGAGCGTGGCGCCCCGGATCGAGCGAATTTTCGTTCGCGATCTGAGCAGGAACACCTACGGGAATGCGTCGGGAGTCGGGATGGCCGACGTGGTGGCCGACCGCCTGGTCGCGAAGGTGGACCTGAACGCGACCTACATCAACACCATCACGTCGTCGTCGCCGGGATGCGCGCGCATCCCGATGCATTACGCAACTGATCGGGAGTGCATCGAGAAGATCGGGCGGACGTCGGGGAAACTCGACCCGGCGCGGCTGCGCATCGGCCGGATCCGCAACACCATGGAGCTGACCCCGATCGTTCTGAGCGAGAACTTACGGGCGGAGATTGAGGCCAATCCGCTGCTCGAAATCGTCGGGGGCGCTTACGATCTGGAGTACGACGGCTCCGGCAACCTGGGATCCCTCACTCACGACATCGCAGAAGTTTCTCCACATGTTTTGCGATGACGTCGACTTCGATGTTGACGCGATCGCCAGGCCGGCGATCGGCTAGCGCGGTGTGTTCATAGGTGTGCGGGATGATCGTGATCGCCACCTCAGGCCCGGCGATCGCGGCGATGGTAAGGCTGATCCCATCGACGGAGATGGAGCCTTTCTCGACGAAGTAGCGTTCGAGTCCCGCGGGCAAACGGATGCGCAGCCACCAGTTGTTGTCTCCCAATTGCTCAAAGCTCAGCACCTCGCCTGCGCCGTCCACGTGGCCCTGGACGATGTGGCCGCCGAGCCGCGAGGTGGGCAGGAGCGGACGCTCGAGGTTCACGCGCGAACCGGGGCGGAGGTCGCCAAGGTTGCTGCGCCGCAAAGTCTCGGGCGCGAGGTCAGCCGAAAATTCGGCGGGTTGCAGCGCGACCGCGGTGAGACAGACGCCGTTCACCGCGATGCTGCCGCCCTCGGCGGCGTCCGCCAGGACCGTGCGGCACGCGATGGTGAGCCTTGCGCCGGCCCGCACGACCGTGCCGGTTTCTTCGATGATCCCCGTGAACATCTATCGGTCTTTCTCCACCCAGCCTTCGACGGCGAATTCGTCGGTCGAGATGGGATGCAGCTGGATATCGCGAACGCGGATGGCGTCGGAACGTCTGCGGCGGCCGACGCCGCCGGCCATCGAAAGCGACTGCGTGCCGCCGAGAATCTTGGGAGCGTAGTAGAAGTAAATCTTGTCCGCGGCCTCGGCTTCCAGAACAGCCCAGTTGAGCTTGCTGCCGGCCTCGACGATAACCGAGAGAATACGCTGCTCGCCGAGCCACTCGACCGCGCGGGAGATATCGACCCGGCCATTGCGGCCATCGAAGGTCAGGATGCGCACGCCGCGGACTTCGAGCGCTTTTCGGCGCTCGGCGGAAGCGGCGGAGGTGGTGACGAGGACGACATCGTTATTAGCGCTGGCGACCATGCGGGAGGTCAGCGGCAGACGCAGTTGCGAATCGAGCACCATGCGCAGAAGCGGGCGCGCGCGAGCCAGCCCGGTGCGGTCCGTCAGCAGGCAGTCGTCAGCCAGCACGGTGCCGATGCCGGTCAGCATGGCGTCGCATTCGTGGCGCAGTTGTTGCACGTGGCGCCGCGCGATTTCGCTGGTGAGCCAGCCGCGATTGTCGTCCGGCGCGGCGATTTTGCCGTCCAGCGTAAGCGCGGTCTTCAGCGTGATGAGAGGCCGCTTCTCGCGCATGAAATGGAGGAACGCTTCATTCAACTTTTCGGCGGCGGCGCGGGCGGTCGAGTCGATAACGACCTCGACTCCGGCGTTGCGGAGCTTGCGGAAGCCTTCGCCCCGCACGCGGGGATTGGGATCTTCCATGGCGGCGACGACGCGCGCGACGCCGGCGCCGATGAGGGCGTCGGCGCAAGGCGAGGTGCGGCCTTGATGCGAGCAGGGCTCGAGATTGATATAGAGCGTGGCGCCTCTGGCGTGATGGCCGGCGTGGCGCAGCGCGATGATTTCGGCGTGGTCGAGCGCTTCGTAGACGTGGAAGCCGCGGCCGACCACGTGGCCGTCGTTCACGAGAACGGCCCCGACCATGGGGTTGGGGCTGGTGCGCGCGCGCCCCTGCGCCGCAAGCTCCAGGGATTCGCGGAGGTAATCGGCGCCGGTCATTCGAACAGGGTCTCGATAAAGCGCTCGGGCTCGAATGGAAGAAGGTCGTCCACCTTTTCCCCGACCCCGATGTAACGAATGGGCAGGCCGAGTTCGCGAGCGATGGCGATGACGACGCCGCCTTTGGCCGTGCCGTCGAGCTTGGTGAGGACGATGCCGGTGACGCCGGAAGATTCGGTGAACTTACGGGCCTGCTCGAGACCGTTCTGGCCGGTGACCGCGTCGAGCACCAACAGCACCTGGTGCGGCGCGCCGGGGACGACGCGGGCGGCGGTGCGGCTCATTTTCTCCAGTTCCGCCATGAGGTTCGTTTTGGTTTGGAGACGGCCGGCGGTGTCGACGATGACGTAATCGACCTTGCGGGCTTTGGCGGATTGCAGCGCGTCGAAGATCACGGCGCTCGGGTCGGCGCCGGATTTCTGGCGAATGACATCGGTCGCGGTGCGCTCTCCCCAGACTTCAAGCTGCTCGATGGCGGCCGCGCGGAACGTGTCGGCGGCGGCCATCAGAACGGAGCGGCCTTCGGCGTGGAAGCGATGGGCGAGCTTGCCGATGGTGGTGGTCTTCCCCGCCCCGTTCACGCCGACGACCATGATGACGGCGGGCGGCTCGGCCACGCGCGGCATGGGACTTTCGGAGCCTTCGAGAATTTCGAGCAGATGCTGCTTGATCATGCCCCGAAGTTCGGCCGCGTCGTCCAACTGATGACGCTCGACGCGTTCGCGGATGCGGTCCAGGATTTCGGTGGTTGTCCGGACGCCGATATCGGCGCTGAGCAGAGTGTACTCGAGCTCGTCGAGGAGTTCGGCGTCGATTTCCTTCTTCCCGGCAATGACATCTTCGAGCGCGGAGACCAGCCCGGCGCGCGTTTTCTGCACGCCGAGCTTGAGCTTATCGAGGAGCGTCGGCTCCTGCGGGACCGACCCGAAGAGGGTCTGAATCGCCATCAGTACTTCCCGAGGAACGAGACGACGCTGGGTTCCTGAGCGGCTTTATTCGCGATGCACAGGTCGATGGTTTCGAGCACCTGATCGAGCGCGCGCGGAGCGCCGACGAACTTATCGACGCGAGGTTTAAAGAAATCCTGAAGCTCGGTCCGGGACTGGACGTCGCAGAACCCGTCGCCCACCTGGGGAAGGACGGAGCCGAAATCGAAACCGCCCCCGGAAGGCATTTTGGAGGTGACCTGATCGAAGTGAGCTTTCAGGAACTCAAAAGGCAGCTTGCGGGTGGATGCCTGGCCCATGCCGTTGAACAGGAGGAACGCGCCTTCCATGAACGGCACTTCGCCGCTGACGAGAGCGTTCATTCCGGCCTCAATCGCGGGCTGATCGCGGAATGAGCCCATGGCGCCGATGAGTTCATCGCGAACCTGTTTGTCCTGCGTTTTCTTGAATTCGGCGAGGAACCGTTCAAAGAGAGTTTTGTCGCCGTAGTAAGCCGCCGTGCCGAGGACGGCGTTCACCATGTTCGGATCCACGGCGCTGTGATTCGCGAACCACTTCTCGGTGAGGTCCTTGGCCTGCGCGGCAAAGGCTTCATCGCCTCCGGTGGTGGAGACGATATCGTCCAGATTCGGGCGGAGCAGCCCAATGTCTTCCGACTCGCCGGGCTTGGGAACCCAGCCGAGTTCATGGGCGCGGGCCTGGAAGTTCTGGAGGAGGAAGCGCCGGTAGTTCGGCATCAGGTTCTCCGGGACGAGATGCGAGCGCGGGGCCAAAGCGAGCTGAACAGCTCCCTGGAGGACGTGGCGCTCGGCATCGGCGTGGAAAGTCTGGACGAGAGCCAGCGCGTCAGAGGCGGGGAGTTTGCCGGCGGTGGAAAGAGCCTGGGCGTTGCCCATAAAGTCCACGCGCTCGGGCGCATTGAGCCGGGCATCGACGCTGCCGGCGGTGAGAGCGGCGAGCAGGCCGCCCTTGTAATCCTCGCGGTAATAGCCCTTGGCGTTGTCGTTCGCCTGCACCCAGGCCGGACAGCTCTTCGCGTTTTTCAGCGTGTAATCCATGGCGGGCTTGGTCATGAGCAGGCATTCGCTCTGACCGGAATCGCCCGTGCCGTAGCGGACGCAAACCGGAACGCTCCAGACCTGGTCGGCTGAGCCCTTGGAGCCGAGCGGCAGGAAGCGGGATTGTTCGAGGTGGATGAGCGGCGAACCCTGGTCACACTTCAGCGCGACGGAGATTATGGGGACGCCGGCCTGATTCAGGAAAGTGGCGAACGACGGGCCGACATTCTTCTTGCCCACGGAGCTGAGCGAATCGAGGAACTCGGGCGCCGTAGCGGTTTTGAAGGCATACTGCTTCATGTAGTGCTGGACGCCGGCGCGGAAATCCTCGGCGCCCATGTAGCTTTCGAACATGCCGATGACGGCCGCGCCTTTCACGTAGGTGATTCCGTCGAAGGCGTTGTTGATATCGTCCTTGGCTTCAATGGGCTGGCGGATCTTGCGGGCGGAGATAAGGCTGTCTTCCCGCTCGGCGTAAAGTTTGCCGCCTACGTCGCCCACATCGGACTTCCACTCTGGTTTCCATTCGGAGATGAGCTTCTGTTCCATCCAGGTGGCGAAAGCTTCGTTAAGCCAAATGTCATTCCACCAGGCGGTGGTGACGAGATCCCCGAACCACTGGTGGGCCAGCTCATGGGCCGCGGTTTCGGCATAGCCGCGCTGCCGGCCGATGGAGTCGCTTTCGGGTTTAGCCAGGATGATGTTCAGGGCGTAGGTGACCATGCCGGGGTTCTCCATGGCGCCCCAGCCGGAGGTGTCGGGGACAGCGACCTGATCGGCCTTGTCATAGGGGAACGGGATGCCGAAATACTGCTCATGGCGATTGATGATGGTGGCGGTCACTTCGGCGGCGTAGCGAGCTTCCGCGGAGTGGCCTTTGGGGACCACGATGCGAACGGGGACGTGATTCTGGGCCGTGAATCCGGCCGGCACATACTCGAACGGACCCGTGGCGAAAGCGACGAGGTAGCTCGGGAGCGGTTTGGTTTCACGAAACGCGACGGTGCGAATTCCGCCTCTGTTCTTCTCAAATTCCACGGAGGTGTTGCTGATGGCCGTGTCGGCGGCGGGGACGTGAAGGGTGAGCTGCCACGGAACTTTATAAGAAGGCTCGTCGAAGCACGGGAACGCGCCGCGCGCGTCGGTCGGCTCGAACTGGGAGAAGATGTACCAGTTCCCGCTATCCTGCTGGCGGAAGACGGCGGAGCTGTTCTTGGTGATGACGACGCCGGAGTAGGCGATGGTCAGCTCCGCGGCGCCGGCGGGGATGGGCGACTCGAACTGGAAGCCGACAAAGTCATCGCCGCCCGGGAGCGTTTTGGCTGAGAAAGTCTGGCCGCCGACGGTGAGCGTGGCGGTCTTGACGGTGATTTTTTCCTGATTCAGCCAGATGGTGTCGGTAGGAGTCTTGATATCCAGTTTTATGCGGATGGCGCCGGTGAAGTCGTCCTTTTGGGGATCGAGCGTGAGATCGACCTTATAGCTGACGGGGGCGAGATTTTCCACTTCCGCGAGGCGCAGCTTGGGCGGCTGGCCGGCGGCGAAAGCGGCCGAGCAGAAGAGGACGGCGGCGGCGAACGACGAGATTTTTGATGAGTTCATGTATGTGCTTTCCGGTTAATATTTCTGCAGGAATGCGGCGACGCTGGGTTCCTGGGCAGCTTTATTGGCGATGCAAAGGTCGATTTCTTCGAGCACCTGAGCGAGAGCGCGCGGGCCGCCGGTAAATTTCTCGGCGCGGGGTGCGAAGAATGTCTGGAGATCCGCGCGGGACTGGGCGTCGCAGTAAGAGCGGCCGACGCTGGGCAGGCGGGAGCCGAAATCGAAGCCGCCGCCGGTGGGACGTTTGGAAACGACTTCATCGAAGTGCGCCTTGAGGAACGCGAAGGGCATTTTGCGGGTGGCGTCAGAATCCTGCCCCGCGAAGAGAAGACCCGCGCCTTCGAGGAACGGGACGTCGCCGGAGACGACGGCCTGGTATCCGGCTTGAATGGCGTCCTTATCGCGGAACGAACCTAAAGCATTGACGATCTGCCGGCGCTGCTGGCGATCGTGAGTGGTTTTCAGCTCGGCAAGCAACTTGTCGAACAGGGTCTTATCGCCGTAGTAAGCGGCGGTGCCGAGGACGGCCGTGAGCATATTGGGATTGATCGCCTTTTTATCGGTGAACCATTTGGCGGTGAGGGCGCTGGCCTCTTTGGCGAGATCCTGGTCACCGGCGACGGTGGCGACGACGCGGACCAGGACGGGCCGCAGCAGACTGGCGTCATCAGGCTCGGAGGCTTTCGGCGTCCAGCCGAGCTCATGCGCGCGCGCCTGGAAGTTCCTGAGCAGGAAATGCTGGTAGTTGGGCAAAAGGCTTTCAGGAACGAGGTGGGCGCGCGGCGCGAGAGCGACGGTTAGGGTGCGCTCGACGACATCGTGTTCGGGATCGGAGTGGAACGTGCTGACCAGATCCAGCGCATCGGCGGCGGAAAGCTGGCCGCCGGTGGTCAGAGCTTCCGTGTTCCCCAACAAATCGACCCGCTCAGGGGCATTGAGGCGATTTTCCGCGTCGCCGCCGGCCAGGGCCGCGAGAAGCTTGCCCTCATAGTTGACGCGGTAATAACCCGTGCCGTTGTTGTTGGCCTGCACCCAGGCGGGGCAGCTGGTCGCTTTGAGAGCCATGTCGGCAGCGGGTTGGCTCAGAACCGTGCATTCGCTCTGGCCCGAAGTTCCGGAGCCGTAGCGCACACAGACGGGAATCTGCCAGACCTGATCGGCCGATCCTTTGGACCCGAGCGGAAGAAAACGCTCCTGCTTGAGGTGGAGAACGGGCGCGCCGCGGGTGCAATCAAGCGCGACGGACACCATCGGAACGCCGGCCTGGTTCAGAAAGGTGCTGAAGGCCTGCGTGACATTCTTCTTGCCCCCCGTGCTGACCGAATCCAGAAACTCAGGCGCGGTGGCGTTCTTGAACGCGTACTGCTTCAAGTAAGCCTGCACGCCCCGGCGGAAGTTGTCCGCGCCCATGTAGCTTTCAAACATGCCGATGACGGCGGCGCCTTTCTGGTAAGTGATGCCGTCGAAGGCGTTGCTGATGTCGTCTTTGGAGACGATCTCCTGACGGATCTTGCGGGCGGAGATGAGGCTATCCTCGCGTTCGGCGCCGAGTTTGGAATCGACATCATCGACGCGGGTTTTCCATTCGGGCTTCCATTCGGAGATGATCTTCTGTTCGGTCCACGTGGCGAAGGCCTCGTTCAGCCAGATGTCATTCCACCAGGCGGTGGTGACGAGATCGCCGAACCACTGGTGGGCCAGTTCATGGGCGGCGACCGAAGCATAACCGCGCTGGCGGCGAATGGTGTCGGTTTCCGGCTTGGCGAGAATCAGGGTCTGGGCATAGGTGACCATGCCCGCGTTTTCCATGGCGCCGAATCCGAAGGTGACCGGGATGGCGACCTGGTCGGACTTCTCATAGGGGAACGGAATGCCGAAGTAGTCTTCCAGGCGGGTCAGGATGGTGGCGGTGACCTCGGCGGCGTATTTGGCCTCCGCGGCTTTGCCCTTGGGAGTGACGATGCGGACGGGCGCGCGGTTCTTCCCGGCGAACCCGGCGTCGACGAACTCGAACGGTCCGACGCCGAAGGCGACAAGGTAGCTGGGGAGCGGCTTGGTCTCCTTGAAGACGTAGGTGGTGTTCGAGCCATCCGGGGTCTGGGCGACGACGGGGGTGTTGCTGACGGCTTTATCAGAAGAGGGGACATGGAGCGTGAGCTGCCACGGCACCTTATAAGAAGGTTCATCGAAGCACGGGAAAACGTCGCGGGCGTCAGTGGATTCGAACTGGGTGAAGATGTAGCGATTGCCGCCATCCTCCATTTCGAAGGCGCCGGCGCTGGCGCCGTGACGGATGACGCCGGTGTAGGCGATGGTGACCTCGGCGGGTCCGGCGGGAATGGGGGAGTCGAAACTCAGACCGAGAAAATCATCGCCGGACGGGGCGGCTTTAGCGGGATAAGTCTTGCCGGCGGAGGTAAGCGAGGCGCTCTGGACGGTGAGCTGGTTGGCGTTCAGCCAGAGGACATCGGCGGGTTCGCTCACGTTGATGCGGATGGTGATGGCGCCGGTGAATATGCCGGCGGCGGGATCCATCTTGAGGTCGGCGCGATAGCTGGTGGGGGCGACGGTATCCGGAAGTTTGAGCGTGGGCGCCGAGCCGGCCGCGAAAGCGAGCGCGGCGGGCGCCAGGAGACAGGCCATTCGCAGGCAGGCGGGGATGTGCGCGAGAAGAGTTGGACGCATTAGAAAATATGGTGACATAGCGACATACGGAGACTGAACTTTGAACGTTCCCCTGGAGATGAAGCGATGAGCGACGGAGATGAAAATTGCAGTCCGGTGACGCCGGTCACGCGGATGGAGGCGTTCAGCGACGGCGTTTTCGCGGTCGCGATCACGCTGCTGGTTCTGGAGATCAAAGTTCCGCACGCAACGCCGGGAGAGCGGTTCTCCCTTCTCGATTCGCTGCTGGAAGATGGTCCGGCCTATCTCGGATATGTGCTTAGTTTCGTGAATATCGGAATTTACTGGGTCAACCATCATTATCTGCTTCGGTTGATTCGGGGAACGAACCATGGTTTCAATCTGCTGAATCTTCTGCTGCTGCTGAGTATTTCGTTTCTTCCTTTCTCGACGGCGGTGCTGAGCGAGTACCTGCCGCAGCCCGGACAACAGCGGACGGCCGTGATGTTTTACATTTTGGCGTTTTTGGCGCCAGCCGTGGTTTGGTTGGCGATGTGGACATACGCGCGATCGGGGGTCGGGTTGCTCGATCCCCGTCTCACGCCTTCTTTCGTGCGATCCATGTCGCGGCAGTATGCGTGGTCGGTCCCGGTGTACACCGTGGCTTTCGCGGTGGCGTGGTGGAGTTTCTGGGCGGGTTTGGTGATCTGCGTGGCGATCACGGCGATGTACCTGTGGCCCAGCCGGCCTCCGGAATATAAGACGGCGCCCGCGGCTGCCGAGGTCACGCGCCCGCGGGGATGATGAAATTGGCTTCGCTCAGTTGGCTTTGCTCCCTTTTCTTGGCTTCGTTCTTAGGGAAGGTCCTTTGTTTGCTTACGCGGTTGGCTTCGTTTTTGATTTTTTCGTGGCGGGGGGTCCGCGCTTCCCGGCGCGGCCTACCTCTCGCTGGGCTTAGCTTAGCGTGCGGGGGATGGGAGTTCGGGGGGGACGAGAGGTAAGTCGTTTGGTTTGAGGACGGAATCGGGGAATGAGGGCTGTGATCGGCCAGGGCCGCATGGCAGAGAGCACGTGAAGAGAAGCCGAGGGGAAGATTTTCATGGCAGCTACGAAGGAACCGACAATTTTTCAACTGAATGTTGCCTTGCAGGAAACCCGCCCGCTAATTTGGCGGCGCATCCAAGTTTCCTCTGGGATGACGCTCCCGAAACTCCATCTTGCTTTGCAGATCGTCATGGGATGGGAGAACGCGCATTTGCACGAGTTCCTATTTGACGGAAAAGCTTATGCGGAGCCCGATCCAGAGGACCATCATTCCGGACGGGACGTGGCCGACGAACGCCGGGTCCGGCTGGGATCCGTGGTTTCTGCTGTCGGGGCCTCGTTTGAATACGTTTATGATTTCGGCGATGGCTGGCGCCACGGCATTTTGCTGGAGGCGATTCTACCGGTCACGCCGCGAAAGCGTTATCCGGTGTGTTTAGCGGGGGCACGAAGCGCACCGCCGGAAGATGTGGGCGGAGTTAGAGCGTACGAAGACTACTTGGAAGTTCTGTCTGATCCGAAGCATAAGGATCATCGAGCCATGCTCGACTGGCGCGGCTGGTTCAATCCGGACTACTTTCCGATTACGACTGTGAATCGGATGTTGCGCGAAGTTTTTCCTTCTCCCGTTCCCTCCTCGCGGGAGCTTATGGGTCAAAGGAAAAAGGCCGCGCCGCCCGCGACCGCCATGGGATTGGAGCAACTCTTTGCTTCTCTGATCCATTCGGGCCGGTCGCCTCGCAAAAAGCGTATTCCGGCGTGACCAGAGGACACAGTTCCGCTTGCGTTGAGCGCCCGGGACCGCGAGCTAATCGTGGAGGAAAGCTTCGCGGACATAGAGTTGACGGAACGGCTGCGGCTGGAGCCGGAGACCGGCAAGCCTCAAGTTTTCTACTTCACCTTGGGCGAGTTGGGCGATTTAGAAGGATGCGTGGCGGCCGAAGCCAATCATGCTGAAAAGAAAGCGCAACCGGAATGGGAGACTCTCCACGATCGCATTATTGGGGTGATTGACCAATATAGAGATGACGAATCCCGTTAGGAGGTGACTAAGGCGATATGGACCTGACTATTCACATTCCTGACGACATTGCCGCCCGGCTCGCCTCCGCCGGTGTCGATTTCTGATCGGTGCGGCTGGTCGAGGATGCCCTTGATGACTGTCACACTCGAATTGGATCCCGAAAGAGAGCGGGTCTGCTAACGCAGGCGCAAGAGCGCGGCGCTTCCCTCGGCGCTTGCTTGCAAGAAGTTCTGAGCAAGTTGGCGAGTGTCACCTACGCAGCCGAAATTCAGCGCGGCAAGCTGCTCAATCTTCCCCTGCTCCATCTCGGCAAGAGAGAAACCGTTATCGCCGATGCTCGTAAACTTTCTTTCCGCTCTTGCTGTAGTGGTACTCGCCTCCGCGTGGCCCCACGTGGATAGGGGCGCTTTGGTGCTGTTGCGTGGCAGGCATGGGAGTGGCGATGAGCGGACAAATATGGCCCGGCTTGCTAATCCAATGTCCCTCGACGAAGGAACCGTCTCCGTGAGTGAAGGGCTTCACCCACTCGCAACCGTCCTGCGTGAAATAAGAGGGCGGTGCGTTCTGCGGCGCGGTCGGGGTCAAGGATTCCGGTGCGGTAGAGTTTTTGTTTTGCTCGACGCTATGCGTTCGCGGTCTCGGCGGAAACAATGCATCGCGGAAAAACCAGCCAGCCCCAATTATCATCAATCCGCCTATGAAATAGGGGCCCCACCGATGTTTCGGTTGGGTGGCAATCGTCATGCTTGGGAGTGGATGGTCCGGGTTGATATCGGTCGGAGGGATACGCGGAACCGGAGAAATAGGTCTGAAGCGCCGAACAAGTGCCCGCGTCGATCTCCAAAGCAGGAAAAGGGCCGCGAGGGCTATCAGGTAGTGCATGGAGTCCGCATTTCAGGCTACCTACTGACGAAACCGAAACAAACCTATTGAATTGGTCTAACACACTATATGTCGGCGGTGCCGTGCTGACGCTCGGTAGCGCCGCGCTCGTCCTGTATGAAAAGCATTCCAAAAACCAGGGGAAAATGTTGAAGTGGAGCCTGCTAAGCGAAATCGCGGTCATCTTCGCTGCGCTTGTTAGCCTCTGCGGAACGATCGGTGCCATCAGGTTTAGGGACATCGTCAGCCACATCAAAGACGTAGATTTACACGCATACAAAACGAAGGCCGACCTTACAATCGCCGATGCCAACAAAACTGCCGCTCAGGCCAGAAAAGACGCGGGGAAGGCCAATTCCCAAGCTCAAGAAGCGCGCGAAAAGGCTGATAATGTCGGGCACGACAATATCCGATTCAGCGCCAATGTCAAGGAAAACGCCGACCAGGCCCGTAGTGCCGAATCCACCCTTGAACGAAAAACAAAGACACTTCTGATTTTGCTCGTGCCCTCGCACAACAGCGAGGCGTGATGGCCGAACAGGCCAAGCTCTCACCGAACCTGACAGACTATCAGATCCAGCAACTAGCGGAACGACTCATGCCTTATCGAGTTCAGGATGTGATCCCTCGCTCCACTACCGACACCACTGTTTTGCGCCTCAAAGGAACGGTCGCCATGGCTTTGTTTAAGGCTGGTGTCACCTTCAAAACAAACAACATCGACATGGGCTCAATCTATCAGGGAGTTTCCGCAGCGGTACATGCCCCAGACGACGTTCCGCCTCTCGCGGAAACGTTAGTACAGGGATTGCGCCAAGCCGGAATCGATGCGCATTCGGGCGCACTGAATACCGTTCCGGCGAACAGCGTCGTGATTTTTCTTGGACCAAACTGAGTCCTAAACTTGTTAACCTCTCCGTAGGAGCAAAAAACAAATCAGCCACATCCCGAAACTCACGAAGGCCCGGAAGCCGCTACGCGGTTCGAAAACGCCATGCGGAAGATTCTCGCGGCCCCGCGCTCCGGGATGCTAAGACGCGAGGCCGAATACCAGAAACAGGCCGCGTTGAAGCCGAAGCGCGGCCCGAAGCGGAAATCGAAGTAACGGAATGAACGAAAAGCAGCCCAAGAGACCGTTTAAGCACTGGAACCTATTCACCAAAAGACCATCAATCTCTTGGGTCAAATCAGGGGATCGCTATCGAAACAGCCTGTGCATCGGTTGTGGTCGAAATCCTTGCGAATGCAAAAACCCTAAACCCCGCTAATGGCGTCGGCCTGCCACGTCGAAAACCAGCTAACACATTTGGTCTGTCAAGTATATTTACACCATTATTGGTACTATGCGCGAGCGAACAGGGACGTGTCGTAGCGCCGGAGCAGGTCCGCTGGGCCCTCGTAGATTTCCCGGCATCCCGCTTCACGAAGCTGCGCCTCCGGGAAGCCGCCGCTCAGTACTCCAACGACCGTCATGCCGGCCTTGAGTGCCGCTTCGGCATCGTAAGGCGTGTCTCCGACTGCCACGCAGTCTTCGGGCGAAACGTCTTTCAAATGCTTCACCGCGGCCAGGAAAATGTCGGGATGGGGCTTGGACTTGTGCGCGTCTTCCGCGGACGCCTCGCTGTCGAGCAGATCGGAGACGTGAACCAGATCTTTGTAAATCTGGACTTCCTTCTCCTTCGCGGAGGAAGCCAAGGCGATCTTCCAGCCCTGGCCGAGAATTCTCTCGAAGAGCGCACGAACGTCCGGGAAGGGCTTGACTTGGGACATGTATTCCCGCATGAAAAGCTCGCCCCGGTACTTCTGAATCTCTTCGCCGCGCGATTTCACTTCGTCTTTGGAGAGGAACACCGGCAGCAACTGATCGCCGCCCTTGCCGATCTGGCCGCGGATCTGGTCAAACGTGAATTCGTGGCCGAAGTGCTGGAAGGCTTCCTGCCAGGCCCGCGCGTGCAGGTCCACGGAATCGACCAGGGTCCCGTCTATGTCGAAGATTGCGGCTTTCATAGTCCTATCTTAAGCGGGAGTCTTCGCGGAACTCGTTAACGGATGGTGTAAGTCAGGCCCGCGGTGAACTGGAAAGAGTTGCGTTTAAATGCCGGGGGCGGATCGTTGCGGTAATTATCCTGCGCGGTCAGATTGAAGCTCAGCCGCTTATAGGCCGGGAACAGCAATGACGCGCTTCCGAGGCCTGTCCACGCGCGGGTGTCGTTCCATGCCGGAGTGACGGCGAGCTGCCGCGGGCAATAGCCACGGCGCGAGGTTTGAGCCGGTCTTAGCTCATAAGGAAGCCGGCCGCATCAGTTATGAAGTGAGCTATCATATTCGCGCTGAGGTCGCGTTTCCAGACATAAAGAACGGCGAAGATCACCCCACCTCCGAAAACCGGGATGAGATGGACGAGCCCCCAACTGCCAAGATGAGCATAGGTGAAGGCGGCGACGGAAACAGCGATAGCCAGAATGGAACTGCCTGTGAGATGCCGGACCTTTTCAATAAGGTAGCCGCGGAAGAGGATCTCCTCCACAACGGCCGCTCTCAACACGAGTAAGACCCGAAACCAGTAGGGTCGTGCGAGGATAAGACTGCGTTCCGCAGCCGCAGCCGCTGCGTTCAGGTGAAACAGCGGCACGATCACAGCGAAATGGATGACGAAGACGGCCAACAGCGCCGCTGCCGCCGCCAGCGCGTACAGAAGGCTTTTCCACGCGGGACGATGAAGGCCGATGGAGCTAATCGGCAACCCTTCGCCAAAACGAAGCCAGGCGAGGACACAAACAGCATATAACCACCACACCGATTCACGAATCAGCAGTGCCGGGATGGACTCGCCCGGCGCGATCCAGCGACCGATGGGTAGCTGCGGGAGGATCAGAGCAGCGATGAGACCGCACAGAGCCGCGGCGTTTGGGATTCGAGACTTTTGCGATTCGATCCAGGTTCCCACGGCTCAGCTTAACAATTTCGGACAGCGCGGCCTTCAGGGCCTCGCACCCTTGCGCGTGGCCCCTGGCACGTCGCAGTGGCACGTCGTCGTCCACGCTAATCCAACGCCTTATACCTATCCGGCGTCGCTGGACAAATGACCCTGTCCTCCATCGACAATTTCGCGCTGGAAGCGGCGCTTCGAAGAGCAAGGGATGGCGGGCCTGGACCCGCGCCACAAGGGCAGCCGCGCGCGGCCGATGCGGCCGTGCAGGCGCGCATCGCTCGAAAGACGCAACAGAAGCCGTCCGACGGCTCCACGCATTGGTCCTGCCGGAAGATGGCGAAGACGCTGGGGCTGACCAAATCGACGGTGCAGCGGGTGTGGCGCAAGCGCGATTGAAGCCGCACCGTCTGGATCGTTACATGGCTTCGTGGTGTTGGATAATCTCTCCGCGCATAAGACCAAGGGTGTCGAGGAGTTCCTCGCCATGCATCCTCACGTGCGCTTTCACTTCACACCAACATATTCGTCGTGGCTAAACCAAGTGGAACTGTGGTTCGCCAAGATCCGGCGCGATGTCATCGCTCGCGGTGTGTTCACCCCGGTTGCCGATCTCGGCAACAAACTCCGCAAATACATCCGAGCCTCTTCCAAATCAGCCAAGCCGGTCCGCTGGACCTGCACGGATCCCAGCCGGAGAATCGTCCCTAACAGAATCGCCGGGACATCTTACTAGTGCGATCTACGCCGGGGCGGAGCGGGTTTTGTGTGCCTGCGGCTCGGCTCACTCCCTAACGGATGGTGTAAGTCAGGCCCGCGGTGAACTGGAAAGAGTTGCGTTTAAATGCCGGGGGCGGATCGTTGAGGTAGTTATCCTGCGCGGTTAGATTGAAGCTCAGCCGCTTATAGGCCGGGAACAGCAATGACGCGCTTCCGAGACCTGTCCAGGCGTGGGTGTCGTTCCATGCCGGAGTGACGGTAAGCGCCTGCGTGAATAGAACGCCCTTGGGGAACTTATAGAAATAAGTGTCCCCGAACTGGGAACCGATCAGGTTGCGGTTGCTGGATGCTTCGGTGAAAGCCTGGCGGATGTAGTCCGCGGAGGCCTTCGCGTCGAACTCCTGGTTGGCGCGTTTGAAGACCGTGATGCCGAGGCCGCCGCCGTAGAGCTGTTCGAGGTCGAGTCCCTGGGAGAAGTTGTGATCGAACGCGATCTGCCCGAAGCCGTAGAAACGCTTGGAGAAGTATTCGTCGCGTTCGCCGTCGGCGTGGTAGATTTCCGTGCGGATGGTGGGATCGCCTGGATCCGTCACTTTGCCGTAAGAGGCGCTGAAGTTGACGGTGGTGCGGTTGCTCGGGGTGAACCAGTCGACGAAAGGTTCGACGCGCACGAGCGCCAGCGATCCGGTGAAAACCTGGCTCGTCTGGGTGGCTTCCACCAGCGACGCGCCCGCGGTGACGCCGCCTTTCCAACCGCTGAAAAAGCTGGGACGGTCTTGGGTGACCTGGCGAAATTCGGACTCGGAGACGACGTAGGGAACGTCGGCGACGGGAATCGGCGGCGCGGCGGGGCCGGACGGCGCGGCTACCTGCACGCTGCCATTAGCCATCGACACCGAGCCCTGGACGATATCGGACGGTTTGGTCTTCCGGGTCAGCTCCACGTTCTTGGGGATGAGCGCGTACGTGCCGGCGGCGTGCAGCTCTTTCACCTTGCTCCAGGGCACGGTGACCGTGCCGGCCATTTCGCTCTTGAAAATCACGGAACCGCCGGTGGATCGTTCAAAATGTCCGATCAACTTCTCGCCATTGGTGAAGAGGAGCGTGTCGGGCTCCTTCGCAGGGCCGGCGGGCGCCTGCGCCCATAATGCGCCAGGGATGGCGCAAAAGGGCAGGAGCGATAGCACGCGGACTCGGTTGGGACGAAATGATTGCATTCGGTTTACATTATTCTCGCAAGCGGCATTCTCGCAAAGGAACCGGGGAAAATCGGGGCGCAACCAATTTTGCTACACTAATGAATCCGGGTTGATGCCATGTTCTTCAGCATTAAGGAGTTGGAAGTCAAGAAGATCCGTTTCGACGAGACCTTCGCACCCGGCGAGATTCAATTTCCCGATCACGCTCTGAAACAGGTGAAACCGCTGCTGGCGGAAGGAACCGCGGAGCTGCTGCCGCATACCGATGGCGAGGTGCGGATACGGGGACGGGTGACTACAGAGATTGTGGCGGAATGCGACCGCTGTTTGGGGGAAGCGCAGATACCGATCGACGCGCCGATTGATCTTTATTACCGTCCGGCGAAGGAGTTGGAAGCCGGCGAAGAAGAGGTCGAGATCGACGAAGGCGAAGCGGAGATCGCGTTTTACGACGGGAAAGGGATTGAGCTCGAGCAGGTGATCGCCGAGCAAATTTTATTGCTGCTTCCGATGCAGATTGTGTGCAAGGAAGCGTGTAAGGGCATTTGTACCGGCTGCGGCGAGAACCGCAATCAGATCGAGTGCAATTGCCAAACGGCGCCGGCGAGCGATCGCTGGAGCGCGCTGAAGGATCTGGCCAGCTAACGGAGCTGCCCGGACCGGAAACCAGATTAAAGAGGTTTAGAGAGAAATGCCGAATCCGAAACGACGCCACTCGGCCGCCCGTACAGCCACGCGGCGCGCGCATGATCATTTGAAAAAGCAGGGTGTTTCCGAATGCCCGAACTGCCATGAGCAGAAGCTGCCGCACCGGGTCTGCCCGGCATGCGGATACTACAAGGGGCGCGAAGTGGTCGAGGTCGCTCCGCAATAGCCGCGTTGGTATCTTTGATGATCTAAGAAATGGTCACCATTGCTCTGGATGCGATGGGCGGGGACTCCTGCCCGAGACCGGAGGTAGCGGGGGCAGTAAGCGCGGCCCGCGAGTTCGGGATCCGCGTGGTGCTGGTGGGGCAGCCGGAGGTGGTGCAGCCGGAGCTCGCGAAGCATCCGGGATGGCGGGAGCTGCCGATTACGATTCATCCGGCGGCGGAACGCATCACCATGGAGGACAGCGCGGCCAAGGCGGCGCGGTCGAAGCGGCACAGCTCCATGCATGTGGCGGCGCGGCTGGTGCAGACCGGGGACGCGCAGGGCTGGGTGTCGGCGGGGAACACGGGCGCGTGCATGGCCATCGCGAAGATGGTGCAAGGAAAGGTTCACGGGGTGGACCGGCCGGCGCTTTCCGGGGTTTTCCCCACCATTACGCCGCATCAGCCGGTGGTGATGGTGGATGTAGGCGCCAACGTGGACTGCACTCCGGAGATGCTGGCGCAATTCGCCATCATGGGGGAAGCGTACTCGCGGCTGGTGCTGAAGTGCGAGCGGCCGAAGGTGGGGCTGCTTTCCATCGGCGAGGAAGAGCATAAGGGCAACGAGCTGACGAAAGCGGCGACGCCGCTGCTGAAGATGCTGCCGATCCGCTTTGTGGGGAATGTGGAAGGGCGCGATCTGTTTGCCGGGACGGTGGACGTGATCGTGTGCGACGGCTTCGTGGGGAACGTGGCGCTGAAGACGAGCGAAGGCCTGGCGGCGATGATCAAGGGGCTGCTGAAGGAATCAATGCAGGCCAATCCGATGCGGATTTTGGGCGCGCTGCTCTCCAAGTCCGCGATTGACGAACTGAAGAAGCGGACCGACGAGAGCGAATACGGCGGGGCGCCGCTGCTGGGATTGAAGGGCGTCTGCATCATCTGCCATGGACGGTCGAACGCCTTTGCGATCCAGAATGCGATCCGGGCCGCGGCGGATTTTTCGGAGCGCAATCTCAACCAGGAGATCGAGCAGGGGCTGCAGCATCTGAGTTTGAGTTGAAGCCGGATGCGCGAAGCCGCGTCCAATGATCAGGAGTTTTCGCGAATGCTGAGATGGGCGACGGCGGCCGTGCTGGCGTTAAGCGCCGGGGTGCTGGCGGGGCAGACGGGGTCGCTCCCGGTGGTGGATCACGTGCGCTGGGAATTGGATCCGCAGACGGCGGCGGCGCCGGGATCGAAGCTGGTGGCGAAGCTGAAGGCGACGATCGATCCGGAGTGGCATCTTTACTCGCTCACGACGCCCCAGCCGGGACCGATCGCGACGACGATCCGGATGAAGGATGACGGCAAGGCGATCGCGAGCTATCGCGTGTTCCAGCCTAAGCCGGAGGTCAAGTTCGACCCCAACTTCAATCGCGATACGGAGACGTATTTCAACTCCGCGGTTTTTTATATCGAAATTACTTTGAATGGCGGGGTGATGCAAGCGCCGCTGCAGATCGGGGCGATGCCGCGCTACCAGGTTTGCAGCAGCACGTCGTGCATTCCGCCGGTGACGCGGACGGCGCTGGGATTCGTGAAGGTGGCGGCGAACGCGCCGAAGAACGATCTGACAATTCCGGCGGGATATACGGAAGTGAAAGAGCCGGGCGGAAGGCGCGGGGTAAGTGCTTCTAGAGCGCCGTCGGCTGGAACGGACGAATCGGCGTGGGTGTTTCTGTTGACGGCGTTCGGATTCGGGCTGGCGGCGATTTTCACGCCTTGCGTGTTTCCGATGATGCCGATCACGGTGTCGTTCTTTTTGAACCAGCAATCGGGAAAGCCGGTATCGAGGGGCGCTTCACTGCGGCAGGCGGGGCTGTTCTGCCTGGGGATCGTGGTCCTGTTTTCGGGGCTGGGCCTGATCGCGACCAGCTTGCTGGGGCCGTTCGGGATCGTGCAACTGGGGTCGAACCCCTGGGTGAACGGACTGATCGCGCTGATTTTCATCTTGTTCGGATTGAGCCTGCTGGGCGCGTATGAGATCACGATTCCGTCGGGGATTCTAAACCGGCTGGACAGCGCATCGCGGGGCGGCGGGACGATTGGAACGCTGTTGATGGGGCTGACGTTTTCGCTGGCTTCGTTTGCGTGCGTGGGTCCGTTCGTGGGGACGCTGCTGGCGGCCTCGGTGAGCGGCGGCGGGTGGCGGCCAGTGGTGGGAATGACGAGCTTTGCGAGCGGCCTGGCGCTCCCGTTTTTCCTGCTGGCGGCGTTTCCGAGCTTTCTGAAGAAGATGCCGAAGAGCGGCGGATGGCTCGCGCGCGTGAAGGTGGTGATGGGATTCGTGATCATCGCGGCGGCGCTGAAATATCTGGCGAGCATCGATCAGGTTCTGCAGTGGAGCTTTTTGACGCGCGAGCGGTTTCTGGCGGCGTGGGTGGTGCTGTTCGCGATGGCGGGGCTTTACTTACTGGGCTTCGTGCGGCTGGAGGGCGTGAAGCCGGACGAGCCGCTGGGGCTGGGGCGTTTGTTCGCGGGGATGGCGCTGGCGGTGTTCGCGATCACGCTGATTCCGGGAATGTTCGGAGGCAGGCTGGGCGAGCTGGAGGCGTTCGTGCCGCCGCCCACGGCGGGCGCGTCGTTCGGGGGCGGAGCGGACACGCAACTGGTCTGGATGAAGAACGATTTGAACGGGGCGCTGAACAAAGCGCGCGCCGAGGGAAAGCGCGTGCTGGTCAACTTCACCGGGTATGCGTGCACGAACTGCCACTGGATGAAGCAGAACATGTTCACGCGCCCGGAAGTCAGTTCCCTGCTCCGGAATATGGTGCTGGTGGATTTGTACACGGACGCGGATGACGCGACGTCGCAGGCGAACCAGCAGCTGGAGCAGTCGCGGTTTCATACGATCGCGATTCCGTTTTACGCGATATACGATCCGGGCGCGGCCGGCGCGGAGCCGCAAGTGGCGGCCACGTTCCCGAGTTTGACGCGAGACGCACCGCAATATGTCGCGTTTCTGAATACGCCCGTGAGCGTGAAGCCGGCGGTGCTGGAGACGCCGGTTTTGGCGACGGCTTCGGGGAGTGCGGCGGCGGGTCCCGATCTGCCGGGCGTGACCACGCTGGAAGGGACGGCGCTCGATCAAGGGGCTTGGGCGGGCAAAGTGGTGGTGGCTAACTTCTGGGCGACGTGGTGCGTGCCGTGCCGAAAGGAGATTCCCGAGTTCAACCAACTGCAGAGCGCGCTGGGGGCGCAGGGGGTCCAAGTGGTCGGGATCTCGCTCGATGAGGACGGCGCGGATAGCATCAAGCCGTTTCTGGTGAAGTACCCCATGAATTATCCGCTGGGCCTGGCGACGGACGCGACGAAGAGTTCCTACAAGCTGAATGAACTCCCGGTTACCGTGGTTTTCGACCGGCACGGGCAGATGGCGGACCGGTTCGAGGGACTGACCGCTCCCGACAAGATTTTGCGCGCGGTTCAAAAAGTGCTGTAGGAAGGGAAGGAGACCGCATGCATCGAGTCGTGATCGTTGGCGGAGGCTTCGGCGGACTGACGGCCGCGCAGGCGCTGAAAAATGAACCGGTGGAAGTGACTCTGATCGACCGGCGGAATTATCATCTTTTCCAGCCGCTGCTTTATCAGGTAGCGACAGGCGCGTTGTCGCCCGGCGAGATCGCGTCGCCGATTCGGAATGTGCTCGCCAAGCAGAAGAACGCAAAGGTGCTGTTGGGCGACGTGGTGGATCTGGACGCGGAAGCGCGCGAGGTGATCCTGCGAGACGGAGCGAGGGTTCCGTACGACTCGCTAGTGGTGGCGACGGGTTCGGCGACGAGCTACTTCGGGCATGACGATTGGAAGAAGGTGGCGCCCGGGCTGAAGACGATCGATGACGCGACGGAGATGCGGAAGCGGATTCTCTTCGCTTTCGAGGCGGCGGAGCGCGAGACGGATCTGGAGACGCAGCGCGCGTGGCTGACGTTTGTGCTGGTCGGCGGCGGCCCGACGGGAGTGGAACTGGCCGGGGCGCTGGCTGAGATCGCGAACGACACGCTGAAGCACGATTTCCGGACGATCGATCCGCGGAAGTCGCAGATCATCCTGGTGGAAGGAACGGAGCGCCTGCTGCAGACGTTTCCTCCGGATTTATCGGAAGCGGCCGAAACGTCGTTGCGGAGAAAGGGAGTGCGGACGCGGGCGCATGCAACGGTGACCGCGATCACTTCCGAGGGCGTGACGATCAAGTTCGCGGACCACGAAGAGCACATTCCGACGCATACCGTGTTGTGGGCGGCGGGCGTGCGGGCTTCCAAACTGGGCAAGGTGGTGGGGGACCGGACGGGCGCACAGTTGGAAAAAGGGCGCGTGGTGGTGGAGGAGGATTGCTCCATCAAAGGGCATCGGGAGATCTTCGTGGTGGGGGATTTGCAGTACTTCACGCACCAGACGGGCAAGCCGCTGCCGGGTGTGGCGCAGACCGCTATGCAGGGCGGAACCTACGTGGCCAAGACGATCCTGAAGCGGCTGCGAGACCAGAAAACGGAGCCGTTCCGGTATTGGGATAAGGGCAATCTGGCGGTGATCGGGCGTTTATCCGGGGTGGCGCAGATCGGGCGGCTGCATTTCCACGGAGCGCTGGCGTGGTTCATCTGGCTGTTTGTGCATATTTTGTATCTGATTGGGTTTGATAACCGGCTGGTGGTGCTGATGGAATGGGCGTTTAACTATTTCACGCACAACCGGAGCGCCCGGTTGATTACGGGCCCGACGCCGTCGATTGCGATTGACGCGGCGCCAGAGCAGACGGCAACGCCGGCGCCGGCGCACGCGTAAAAACGGAGAGCCTGAGACTTCGGGCCTGCCGGCAGTGCGGCCCTGCATCGATTTCTGGATTGAGGCACACAAGCGGTGTCACGTTTGCCACACTATTAGGTGGTAGATCTATGGCCAGCCGCAGAACCCATATATTTCCCCGATCCACCGCCTGAAAGCGAATCCCGCTAATCGCCGAAATTCTTTCCCTGGCCGGCGCGACCATCGCCAGCGTGGCTCTCTCTCATGATCTTTCGCTGCTAACCGACAACCGGAGACATTTCCCGATGCCGGAACTCACCTTTGTTCCGCTGCCGGACTTCTAAAGACGGACGCAGACGGCTTTTTTCTCGGTGTAAATTTCGAGCGCGTCGTGGCCCATTTCGCGGCCCCAGCCGGATTGCTTATAGCCGCCGAAGGGCAGCGCGGCGTCGAAGATGTTGTAGCAGTTGATCCAGACGGTTCCGGCGCGGAGTTCGGAGGCGAGACGATGGGCCTTGCTGATGTCAGAGGTCCAGACGCCGGCGGCGAGGCCGTACATGGTGTCGTTGGCGCGGGGGAGAACATCCTCAAGGTCGCGGAAAGGCGTGGCGGCGACCACGGGTCCGAAGATTTCCTCTTGCACGACGCGGGCGTGGTGCGGGGCGTCGACCAGAACGGTGGGTTCGACGAAGTAGCCCCTTCCTTGGTGTTTATGGCCGCCGCTGAGAGCGCGAGCGCCTTCCGAGAAGCCGCTTTCGAGATAGCCGCAGACGCGATCGAACTGCTCCTGGGAGACGAGCGGGCCCATATCGCTTTCAGGATCGAGACCGGGGCGGACGCGGATTTTCCGAGCGCGATCGGCCACGCCTTCCACAACCTGATCGAAGATGGACTGCTCGACGTAGAGGCGGGAGCCGGCGCAGCAGCACTGGCCGTGATTGAAGAAGATGGCGCTGGCGGCGCCGTCGATGGCGGTGGACAGATCGGCGTCGGCGAAGATTACGTTGGGCGATTTGCCGCCCAGTTCGAGGGATACCTTCTTCAGATTGCCGGAAGCGGCCTGGAGGACGAGCTTGCCGACTTCGGTGGATCCGGTGAAGGCGACCTTATCGACGCCGGGATGGGCGGCCAAGGCCGCGCCGGCATCGCCGTAACCGGGGACGATGTTGACGACGCCGGCGGGAAAACCGGCTTCAAGGATGAGTTCACCCAGACGCAGCGCAGATAGCGGGGTCTGCTCGGCGGGCTTCAGAATGACCGTGCAGCCGCACGCGAGCGCGGGACCCAGTTTCCAGGCGGCCATCAGGAGCGGGAAGTTCCAGGGAATGATCTGGCCTACGACGCCGACCGGTTCACGGAGCGTGTAGGCGAGGTATTGCGCGCCGGGCGTATAGGGCACCGAAAGCGGGATGGTGTTGCCCTCGAGCTTGGTGGTCCAGCCGGCCATGTAGCGGAGATTTTCGGCCACCAGGGGAATGTCGGCGGCGCGGGCGACGGTGAGCGGTTTGCCGTTGTCGAGCGATTCGAGCTCGGCGAGTTCATCGCGATTGGCGTCGACCAGGTCGGCCAGCTTCCAAAGAAGGCGTCCGCGTTCGGCGGCGGTCATCCGGCGCCACGGGCCGGTCTCAAACGCGGCGCGGGCGGCCTTGACCGCCAGATCGATATCCTTGGCGTCGCCCTGGGTCACGCGAGCCATTTCCTCGCCGGTGGCCGGGTTAAAGACTGGAAACGACTGGCCGGACACGGATTCGACCCATTGATTGTTGATGAGCATGCCGCGGGGATGGGAAAGAAATTCGGTGACGCGGGACGAGATCGGGAGCTGAGTGGTCGCCATAAGAAATTTACCTTCGAGGATGGCCTTTCGTCCATACTGTAGCGCGCTTTGCGCGGCCATGCGCATGGCCGGGCGGAAGAGTCCAAGGGAGACGCGTTTGCATCGATGACTTTATGCAAATGCGCAAATTAGGAAATTCCGGACTGACGGTCGCGCCGTTATGCCTGGGCGGAAACGTTTTCGGATGGACGATCGAGGAAGCGGCGTCGTTTGAAATTCTGGATGCGTTTGTGGACGCGGGTCTGAACTTCGTGGACACCGCGGATATTTACTCGAAGTGGAAGCCGGGCAATCACGGCGGCGAATCGGAGACGGTGATCGGGAAGTGGCTGAAGCGGAGCGGCAAACGCGAAAAAGTGGTGATCGCGACCAAGGTGGGGATGGAGATGGCCGCGGACAAGAAGGGGCTGTCCAAGGCGTACATTCAGCGCGCGGTGGAGGATTCGCTGAAGAGGCTGCAAACCGACTACATCGACTTGTACCAGTCGCATCAAGACGACCCGGGGACGCCTCTGGAGGAAACGCTGGAGACATATGGGGAACTGATGAAGCAAGGGAAGGTGCGGGCCATCGGCGCTTCCAACTACACGGCGGCGCGCTTGACGGAAGCCCTGCAAGTGAGCCGGGAACGCGGGCTGGCGCGTTATGAGAGCCTGCAGCCGCATTACAACCTCTATGACCGGGCGGAGTACGAAGAGACTCTGGAGCCGGTGTGCGAGGCGAACGGGCTGGGCGTCATTTCGTACTTCTCGCTGGCGAGCGGGTTTTTGACGGGGAAGTATCGAACGGAAGCGGATTTTTCCAAGAGCGCGCGCGGCGGCGGGATGAAGAAGTATCTGAACGATCGCGGCTTGCGGATTTTGAAAGCGCTGGATGAGGTCGCCGGTGAACTGCATGCGACTCCGGCGCGCGTGGCGCTGGCGTGGTTGATCGCGCGGCCCAGCGTGACGGCCCCGATTGCGAGCGCGACGAACCTGTCGCAGTTGAAGGATCTGGTCGAGGCGATCAGGCTGCGGCTGGACGCGGAGGCGATCGGAAAACTGGATCGCGCCAGCGACGCGGTCAGTTCGGCGTAATGAGCAGCTTGCCGACTCCGCCGGAGTAGGAGTGGACCAAATTAGTGCCTTGGCCTTCTTCGGACACCAAAGTGAAGACATTCGTGAAAAACGTCTGTCGCAGCCGACTGTTTATTTCGTTTACGTTGTTTTTTGCTTTTAGCCTCGTTATTTTCTCTAGATAAGAATTGACTGCGTCGATGCCCCGCTCTCCGCAGTCTTTTTCTCTGAGCCGGGAGAGGAGGTGAACAGCAGAATGATAAATCTTCCACTCGTAAGCGATCGTGCAAGAGTGAGCTCTGTATTCAGTGAACTTGATTGCGCATCAATCGTTACGATCGCGGAGAGGTCAGATTCACCGTACTGGCTCGCGCGGGCGCGGGTAGCTTCGGGCAAACAAATCGAGGCGTACCTGCCGATGGAATGCCAACTCGACGACCGTCTGTTGAAACGCCTAATTATTGAGCTGCTCGGCGCTGCGGCTGGTAAGGGCTACCGCTCTTAGGCAGCTGCTGTTACCCGATACGGCCCCCTCCCGGTCCGTCGAAGGCCGGGAGGGTTGCTCACCGCCAAGGTGTCGCGCCTCACAATTCGCTTCAAAATGAACACCCCATTACCTTCCCCCGCTCGGCAGCACTAGTTTCAGAGCCCAACCGGAGGCTGACTCGATTCGAGCGTTCCGGCATCGACTTGGGCTCGACGTCTTCAGAAACGAAATGCTCTCGCGATCGCTTTCTTCGTTCAGACTCCCTTGACCTCAGGTCGTCGGCAAGCAGGGTGGACGGAAAAACGAGTGTGATCCGACATTGAGCGGATCCGCCACGGTAAAGGGATGCTTCGACTCCCTTCAAAGGTAACTAGAAGTCTATTGTAATTTCTCCCTCTACGCGCGAACGCCCGATAGCATCAGCGGCCGCTTTCGCGGTGCAACCGTTCTCCAACAACACAATGATGCATTCGGATTCTGAAGGAGCGGTATTTATGGCTGCAGCGCCGTCTTGCGGGTCAGTGGCGTTTATGACAGTGAATTGATCGCCTACGCGGATGATGTGTATCTTTCCCATTTTGGGCGCACCCTTCTATTATTGAATCGGCGTTCGGTTGTTTTCTCTTTCTGCCGGATTTGCCACGCGGCATCGGCAGCGTCGCGTTTTTCGGGATCTTACCACTTTCTTAACGGCTTCGCGGAACTGTGTGAACGCTCTGACCCTTCGCGCATTTCCATCGTTGGGCCTCACCATATCTTAATTACACGCTTTATGCCCCGGTGGGGTGATATGCTCAGGCTGCTCGGACTTATCGTCGTTGCGGGTGCCGCGTAGTCCGCGTACAGGTACCTTTCGGCCCCGGGCGTGCTGCCGAGCTACCGAATTCTTCGCGTTGGTCTTCTATGGGGAAGTCCGCCAATATTTCAAAATGAAAATTGGTGGAGGCTTGGAAAAACGCACGCAAACGCCTACTGGATCGCGCCAGCGACGCGGTCAGTTCGGCGTAATGAGCAGCTTGCCGACTCCCCCGGAGTAGGAATGGACCAATTCGAAGGCCTGATTGATTCCGGTCATGGGGCGTTCGTGGGTGATGAGCGGGGCGAACAGGCGCGCATGCGCGGCGAGCAGACTTAGCGCGAGTTCGCTTTCATGATTGGAGCGGCGCACGCTGAAGAGCGCGATCTCTTTGCGCCGCATGTCGTGAACATGGAAGGGCACTTCGCGGGCGGAGTGGATGCCGGTGAGGATGACGCGGCCGCAGCTTCGCACGGCGGCGATGGCCTGATTGACGGAATCGCCCGTGGCGGCGCAGTCGAATGCGGAATCGGCTCCGCGCTGCGCGGTGTCTTTGAGGATCTCGGCCACGGGATCGGCGGCTTGGGGATCGATGGCGGCGTCGGCGCCCATGGCGAGGGCCATTTCGCGACGATGCGCGACGGGCTCGACGACCCAGACGCGGGCAGCGCCAGCGAGCTTGAGGGCCGCGATGGTAAGAAGCCCGATGGGACCGGCGCCGATCACCAGGGCGCGGTCTCCGAGTTTGGGCGGGGCGAAGCTGAGCGAATGCAGCGCGATGGCGAGCGGCTCGACCAGCGTGCCTTCGCGAAGCCCGATGCCGTTTAGCGCGAGAAGGTTTTTGGCGGGAAGGTTGACGCGTTCGCGAAAGAAGCCGGGCGTTCCGGCGGTGCTCATGAAGCGGATGCCGGAGCAGACATTATGGCGGCCAGCCATGCAGAAATCGCAGTGGTAGCAGTAAATGGCGGGCTCGAGCGCCGCCTCGTCGCCCGGCGACCATCCGGTGACGCCGGGCCCGGTTTTGAGGACCACGCCGGAAGGTTCGTGACCGAGCACCATGGGATAGAGGCAGGTCTGATCGCCGACAGCGCCTTCGGCGTAGGAGTGCATGTCCGATCCGCAGACGCCGATGGCGGCGACGCGCACCTGCACTTCTCCGGGTCCGGGATCCGGGAGTTCGCGCGACGCGAGAGTGAACTCGCGTAATCCGGTCAGTTCGGCGACGCTATTCATGATTTATCCTTGAGGGTCGCCGCGGCGGCCGAGGAAGCGTTTGAGCTCATCGGCGAGCGCGGGGACGGTGATGGCGAAGTTGCCGCCGTAGATGGTGTTGTTTCCGGCGAAGTCGAAGGTGACGGCGCCGGCCTCTTCAGCGATTATTTTGAGCGGCGCGAGATCCCAGGGCTTGGCCTGGGTTTCGATCCAGACATCGGCGCGGCCGCTGGAGACGAGCATGGCGTCGACACAGCCGCCCATGCTGCGCACGGTCCAGACGCCGCCGAGCCAGTCGAGCAAGTCCGCGGCGAAGGGGTAACGATGGGCATAGCTGAGGCCGTTGAAGCAGACCAGGGCGTCCGGAAGGCGGGTGATGTTGGAGATGGCGATTTTTTGCGGTTCGGCGCCGGGCGCGGTTTCCCACCACGCGCCCTCGCCTTTGGCGGCGAAGAACATCTCACCGTATGCGGGAAAGTACGCGAATCCGGCGACGACTTCGTGGTCTGTTTCGAGGCCGATCAGGACGCTCCAGGCGCGCGTTCCGCGAATGAAGTCACGCGTGCCGTCGATGGGGTCGATAATCCACTTGCGGCCGTTGGAGGATTCTTGGAGCGCGCCTTCTTCGCCGAGGAGCCCGTCGCCGGGGAAGGCGTCGCGGAGTTCGGCGGCAATGAGCTTTTCGCACTCTTTGTCGGCGATGGTGACGGGCGACTCGTCGGACTTGGATTCAACGCCGATGCCGCGGCCGCGGTACTCGAGCGCCAGATCGCCGGCACGACGGGCGATGTCGCGCCCGATCCGGAGTTCGCGTTGATGGGATGCCATTACAACTACAGGGTAAGATAGCGTCCATGGAGAACTTCCGCGAGTTCCGCTGCGGGCCCGATCCGTTTGGGCGGACGTGGCAGATCTATTTCAAATGGCTGCAGACAGCGATCTCCATTCGGCACAGCGATTCCGTGGACGTGAAGTTTGTGTTCAAGGTGGACGCGGAAGACGGCGCGAAGACGATCTCCATGCCGCACCTGACGCTGCGAGAACTGGCGCGCGATATGGATATCAAAATGACGGATGCCTGGGTGGCGCGTTTAGCGAAGCAGCATTTGGAATTTTTGATTTTGTCGGGCGAAGACATGGAAAAGGATCTGATCACGCCATCGCCGGAGCAACTCCGCCGTTACGCCGGGAATGAGAAGAAGTGGGAAGCGGAGCAGGTTCGCAGCCGCCGCGGCGCGGCATAGAGTCGGATCGGACGGGACGGCTGCGTATGCCGGGCGACAAACTCACCAGGCGCTGGCTGCTTGGCCAACTGGCGGCGTGCGGCGCGGCGCTGGCGCAAACCGGGGCGGCCACTTCTAGCGCGGGCGCGGCGAGCGATCCGCTGCGCGGTTTGAGGCATGGGCATCCGCGGCTGATCCTTCCGGACAGCGAACTGGGGCGCATTCAGGCGCTGACCCGGGAACATCCGGTGGCGGGCAAGTTGCGCGAGAGTCTGGAGCACGACGCGGAGAAGCTGCTGACGACGCCGCCGGTGGAGTACAAAATGGTGGGCCCGCGTTTGTTGGCGCAGAGCCGGCGGCTGGTGGACCGGGTATACACGCTGGCGCTGCTCTTTCGGCTGGACGGACGGGGACAGCACCTGGAGCGAGCGCTGAAGGAACTGCGCGCGGCGGCGCTGTTCCCGAACTGGAATCCGGATCACTTTCTGGACGTGGCGGAGATGACGCACGGATTCGCCATCGCGTACGACTGGCTTTACCCGGCGCTGGTGGACGCGGACCGGGACTGGATTCGAGCCGCTCTGCTCGAAAAGGGCCTGGCGCTGGGGGCGGCGCAGTATAAAGAGCCGGCTTCCTGGGTTGGGGCGAATCATAGCTGGAACCTGGTCTGTAACAGCGGCCTCGCCATGGGCGCGCTAGCGCTGGGGGATGAGCAGCCGGAGATCGCGACGACGATTCTGAGGAGCGCTTTCGATTCGCTGCCGCGGGCGCTGGCGACCTATGCTCCGGACGGCGGATGGCCGGAAGGGCCGGGATATTGGAATTACGGGACGCGGTATCTGGTGAGTCTGCTGGCTTCGATGGAAAGCGCGCTGGATGACGACCGCGGGTTTTCCGGCGCGCACGGGTTCGACCGCACGGGCCGGTTCCGCATTTACTTCACAGGTCCCACGGGGAAGACGTTCAATTTCGCGGATTCGGGCGATGACGCGGGGACGGCGGCGGAGATGTTCTGGCTGGCGCGCCGTTTCGATGAGCCGGTGTATGCGTGGCAGGAGGCGCGGGAAGCGGATCGCGCGCCGCACACCGATCCCATGGATGTGATTTGGTTCTATAAAGAAGCCCGATCGCCGCAGGCGGAAGAGTGGCCCCCGGACGCCTTGTTCACGGGCGTGCAGGTCGCATTCCTGCGCACGTCGTGGGACGATCCGGACGCATTGTTCGTAGGCGTGAAGGGCGGCGATAACAAGGCAAACCACAGCCATCTGGATCTCGGCTCATTCGTGCTGGACGGCGGCGGATTGCGGTGGGCATACGATCCGGGGCCGGAGGACTTGAACGCGCCGGGATATCTCAGCGCCAAGAGATTCGGGTACTTCAAGGCCAGCACGGAAGCGCATAGCACGATTTTGATCGACGGGGAGAATCAGGACCGGAAGGCGGACGCGCGGGTGACGCATCACGAGTTCGGGCCGGATTTGAGCTGGGTGCAGATCGATCTGAGCCACGCGTATCCCGGCAAGGTGAAGCAACTGCAGAGGCGCATCGGCATTTCGCAAAAGCAGGCGGTGATCGTTCAGGACACGATGCAGTCGGATGTGGCGGTGGAGCCGCTGTGGGGCATGATGACGGACGCGGACATCAGCGTGAACGGCCAGTTGGCGGAGTTGAAGAAGAATGACTGGATCCTCTCGTGCGAGATCCGGTCGCCGCACCATGCGGTGTTCGATGTGGTTCAGAAAGAGAACACCAAGAAGCTGGTGGCGCGGGTGGGCTCCAAGGTGACTGAACTCGATCTGAATATCGTCCTGACGCCGCACCGCGCGGGACAGCCGAAGCCGGTGGTTTCGAAACACTTCCCGGCGTAGGGCGCGGGGGAGCAGGCGTCAGGAACTGCCGATCAGGATTCCGGCGGCGAATACCAGGGCGCCTCCGAAGACCACCTGAACCAGGCTCATGGCGAAACTGGATTTGAAGTAGCGGTAGCGAATCCAGGAGATGACGAATAATTCCAGGGCGACCACGAGGTAAGCGAGCTGGAGCGCGCGATGGAGATTGGCGATCAAAAACGGCAGGGTATGGAGGAAGCCGCCGATAAAGGTCATGGCGCCGGTGACGATGCCGCGGAACACGGGATTGCCGCGGCCGGTGAGTTCGCCATCGTCAGACAGGCCTTCGGAGAATGCCATGGAGATGCCGGCGCCGACCGCCGAGGCGGCGCCGACCAGGAATACGGTATGGGATTTGTGGGTGGCGAAGGCGGTGGCGAAGATGGGCGCGAGGGTGGATACGGAGCCATCCATCAGACCGGCGAGGCCGGGCTGGACGATCCGCAGGATAAAGCTTTTGTCGTCCCCCGGCAGGGCGAAGAGAGTGTCGTCAGCCATAAGCGGTTACTGGCAAGCGGTCAGGATAGCCATATGATAAATGTCCTGCCAGGAGCAGCCGCGCGATAAATCGTTCATAGGACGGGCCAGCCCCTGCAAGATGGGCCCGATGGCGGTGGCGCCGGCGAGGCGTTCCACCAGTTTATAAGCGATGTTGCCGGAATTCAGGTCGGGGAAGACGAGGGTGTTGGTGAGCCCGGTGACGCGCGAAGTGGGGGCTTTGGAACGGCCGATATGCTCGACCAGCGCGGCGTCGGCCTGGAGTTCCCCATCGACGCGCAATTCCGGAGCGCGTTCGCGGACGATCTCGAGGGCGCGCCGGACGAGCGCGGCCTTCTCGTGGGCGGCGCTGCCGTGGGTGGAAAAGGAAAGAAGCGCGACGGCGGGCTCGACTCCGAGAATCGCGCGGGTGGTATGAGAAGCGGCGATGGCGATGCCGGCGAGCTGGCCGGCATCGGGAGCCACGACAACGGCGCAATCCGCGAAACAGAGGAGCCCGCCGCTGCCGTAGAGAGGTTCAGGGAGCGCGATCAGCATGGCGCTTGAAAGAAGACTGGCGCCGGGCGCGAGCCCGATGCAGTGGAGCGCGGCGCGGACGGTGTCGCCGGTGGTGTTCACGGCGCCCCCCACGCAGCCGTCCGCCAATCCGGCGGCCACCATGAGCGCGGCGCGATAGAGCGGAACAGCCGCGGCGCGACGGGCGTCGTCCTCCGTGATTCCTTTGGGGCGGCGGCGCTCGAAGTACAGCTGGGCAAGGTATTCGTCGAGCACGGGTTCAGTGAGCAGGATGGGGTCGGCAAGGCGCTCTTCGGCGAGCCGCGCGGCGGCCGTGACGACGCGGGGATCGCCGCCTTCGGGGAAGACGAGGCGTTTGGGATTCTCGCGGGCGCGCCGCTTCAAACGAGCGAACAGTTCGTGCGCGGTGGGAGCCAGTGGCAACGGATCATTTTCGCAGAAGGTTCCCACTATAATGAGATCGCGCCGGTTTCCCGAGCGTTTTTACCAATGATAGAAAGAGTTCTCGCGCTCGATCTGGGGACGCGCCGGATCGGACTGGCGGTCAGCGACGAATTACATCTGACGGCCCAGGGCATTCCCACGCTGGTCCGGCGGAATTTGCGGAGCGACGTTGAAGAGCTGGCGCGGATTGTCCAGGAGAAGGGCGTCGGTCGAATTCTGCTGGGCGATCCGCGGCGCATGAGCGGGCAGCAGGGGCGGCAATCGGAGTGGGCAAGCGATTTCGCGGCGCGGCTGGAGAAGCGGCTGGGGCTGCCGGTGGAGCTTTGGGATGAGCGCCTGACCAGCCGCGAGGCGGAGCGCACGCTGCGCGGGAGCGGCATCGCGAACCAGGATCGAAAGGCCGCGATCGACCGGCTTTCGGCGGTGATTCTTCTGCAGAGCTATCTGGATGCGCAGCAGTGGCGATCTGAGGAGACGGCGCATTGAAAATCGTGTTCCGGCTGTTTTTTCTGCTTTTGTTCGTGGTGATGGTGGCTTGCGCGTGGGTGTGGCACGGATTGAATCAGCCGTACCAGGGATTTCAGGACCGGGTTTTCATGGATTTTCCAGTGAAGACGCGCACCGAGGAAATCGCGCGGCTGCTGGCGGACAAGGGCGTCGTGCGGAAGGCGTGGTATTTCACGGCGGCGCGCGTGCTTTCGCCGCATTCGGTTTTGCAAGCGGGCGAGTATAAGTTCGATCAGCCGGCGTCGGCGCTGGAGGTGTTCGCGCGAATCGCGCGCGGGGACACTTACTACCAGGTGCTCACGGTTCCGGAAGGCCACAATATTTTCGACATCGCGCAGGATTTGAAGCCGCTGGATCTGATCTCGCCCGATGATTTTCTCAAGGCGGCGCGGGATCCCGCTTTGATCCGGGACCTGGATCCGGCGGCGCCCTCGCTTGAAGGGTATCTTTTTCCGGATTCCTACCGGATCAATAAGCATACGACGCCGGAGTCGCTTTGCCGGACGATGACGGGGCGCTTTCGCGAACAGTGGAAGGCGCTGGGCGCGGCGCAGAGCGCACATGATGTGGTGACGCTGGCGTCGATGGTCGAGCGCGAGGCGAAGCTTCCGGAGGAGCGCCCGCGGATCGCATCGGTGTTTACGAACCGCCTGCAGCGGGGCATCAAGCTGGATTGTGATCCAACCACGGTTTATGCGGCGCTGCTGGAGAACCGATACCGCGGCAAGATTTACCGCTCAGATCTGGCGAGCCCGAACGCTTACAACACCTATACGAACGCGGGCCTGCCGCCGGGGCCGATCGCCAATCCGGGGGTGGGATCGCTGAAGGCGGCCATCACGCCGGCGAAGACGGAGTATTTGTACTTCGTAGCGAAGGGCGACGGGTCGGGCGGGCACACATTCACCGACAATCTGGTGGCGCACTTGGCGGCCGTGACGATGATGCGCGCGGCGCAGAGTTCACGGGGGAAGTGAGCGCGAAGGGCCGCGGCGCGCGGTCGAAGATCGCGGCGGCGCTGGCGGCGCGACAAATCACGCGGGTGGGCGAGCCGGAATGGGCGGCTCTGCGGGACGAGATGCCGGAGGTGTCCGAAGCAACCCTGCGCAGGCATCTGCTGGAGTTGGGAGCCGCGCTAGACCAGCCCTGGCGCGGCGTGGATACCCAGTCGCTTGACGGCTTGGAACGCACCCTAAGAGATTTGACGGTTGAGTATGCGCGGCAACCGGAACTGGTGCGCGAGTTGGTGATCGCCGCAAAAGATAGAGCCCGCTTCGCGGCGCGCAACGCAAAGGTCGCGGCGGAGAAGCGGGCTCTCAAGAACGAGATGGCCGAGTGGATGCTGGTCTGGCTAGGAGATCCGCGGATGTTCGCGGACTGGGTCAGCCTGCGCCGGGCAATCCTTTCGAACCGGACAGAGAATTAGTTCAGCGAAACGGATTCGACTTTGATCATGTCGCCGTCGACGCTGCCGGTTACGGTGGCTTTCAGATCTTTCTCTTTGGCCGTGCCTTTCAGGGCGGCGAGCGCCTTCGCGTTGCCGTCTTCGTCAAACTTCATGAACTTACCGTCGGCGGTCATGATGCCGTAACCGCTCTTGGAGCAGGCAATCGCGCACTTAGAGGTATGCGCAGCAAGGTCATCTTTCCCCTTGCACATGTTGTCGACTAAAGTGCCGCTGAACGAATCAGCAAAAGCAGCGGCGGAAAAGAGCATTGAGATAGCAAGAATCTTCTTCATAAGCGTAGTCTATATCACCCGATACGTAGTGAAGAGGAAGCCGAGATGGGGACGGTTGTGATATTCGGCACGTCTGCCGCCGTGAGCGATTCTAAGAGGAATGGAAGAAGAAGTAGCCGGGAAGATTTATGACGGGAGGCTGATGCGGCGTCTGCTGGGCTATATGCTTCCCTACTGGCGTCGCACGGCGATCGCGCTAGCGTGTCTTCTGGTTTATTCGACGGTGCAAGTGTGCGGTCCACTGCTGACCAAGGTGGCGATCGACCGTTACCTGGCGCCGGGCGGGAAGGGTTCGGTGCTGGATGGGTGGCTGTCGGCCGATCCGTTCACGGGAATGGCGCAGATCGCGGCGCTGTACCTGGCGGTGATTACGGCGGGGTTTCTCGCGGAATTCGGGCAGACCTGGCTGATGCAGGTGACCGGGCAGTATGCGATGTTCGATCTCCGCAAAGAGCTCATGCGGCATCTGCAGCGGCTGGATGTGGCCTTTTACGATCACAATCCGGTGGGGCGGCTGGTCACGCGCGTGACGACGGATGTGGATGTCCTGAACGATTTGTTTTCCTCGGGGCTGGTGGCGCTGATGGGCGATCTGCCCACGCTGCTGTTTATCACGATCGCGATGTTCCGGCTGAGTCCGGGGCTGGCGTTGATCATGCTTGGGGTGATGCCGTTCGTCATCGCGGCGACGGCGATTTTCCGGCGATCGGTGTCGCAGAGCTACCGGCGTATTCGGGTGGCGATCGCGCAGATCAACGCCTATCTGCAGGAACATATCGTGGGAATCGTGGTGCTGCAGATTTTCAATCGCGAACGGCGCAGCCGCGACGAATTCGAAGAGGTCAACCGCGCGCATATGGAAGCGTATAAGGACGCCATTGTGGCGTACGGTTGGTTTTATCCCGTCATCGAGTTCTTCGCTTATTTGGCGCTAGCCGGGATTCTGACGTACGGCGGTTACCGGGTGAGAGCGGGAGCGCTATCGCTCGGAGTCGTGGTTGCGTTTCTGCAATATGGCATGCGGTTTTTCCAGCCGATCCAAGATCTCAGCGAGAAATACAACATCCTGCAAAGCGCGATGGCCGCTTCCGAGCGCGTGTTCAAGCTGCTGGACACACCCGTTCATATCGCGTCGCCGAACGCGCCTCGGCCGGCCCCGGCTGGCACGCGCATCGAATTCGATCACGTGTGGTTCGCGTATCGGGATGAAGAATGGGTGCTGCGGGACCTGAGCTTCACGATCGAGCCGGGAGAAACAATTGCGATCGTGGGCCACACCGGCGCGGGCAAGACCACGCTAATCAGCTTGCTGCTGCGCTTTTACGACGTGAGCCGGGGAACGATTCGGGTGGGCGGAGTGGATATCAAGGAATTCGATCCGCGGGAACTGCGCAGGCAATTCGGGGTGGTGCTGCAGGATCCCTATCTGTTCACCGGAACTGTGCTCGAGAATATCCGGCTGGGCTCCGAGGACCTGTTGATGGAGCACATCCTGGAAGCGGCTGAGCAGGTGAACGTGATGGAGTTTGTGGAGAGTTTGCCCTTGGGCTTCGCGCAGCCGCTGGCGGAGCGAGGCAACTCGCTTTCGACAGGACAGAAACAGCTGATCAGCTTCGCGCGGGCGCTGGCGCGAAAGCCGCGATTCCTGATTCTGGACGAAGCGACGTCGAGCGTGGATACGGAGACGGAGTTTCGCGTTCGCGAGGCGCTTCACCGCATGGTGAGCGGCCGCACGTCGATCATCATCGCGCATCGTCTGAGCACGATTCAGCGCGCCGATCGCATCTTCGTGATGCACAAGGGGGAGCTGCGGGAAAGCGGGACGCATCAGGAACTGCTGGCGCGGCGCGGCATTTACTGGAAGCTGTATCAGCTGCAGTACAAAGACCAGGACATACCGGGATTCGACCCGAAGAGCGACACCGGAACGGCATTGCGCACGGCGTGAGTTGCGCTGCGAGGGCCCGGCGTTGTACTCTCGCACGGAAAGCCCCTCATGATCCTGCCCTCCACGTATTTCGCCGCGTTGTCTTTGATGATCCTCTCGATGATTTGTTGGGGATCGTGGGCGAACACGCAAAAGCTGACCGGAAAATGGCGTTTTGAGCTGTTCTATTTCGATTATTCCATCGGCGTGCTGCTGGCGGCGATCCTGCTGGGCTTCACGTTCGGAACGATGGGGTACGACGGCTTCGCGCTCATAGACGACATCGAAAGAGCGGGCAAGCACCAGATCCTATATGGATTCGCGGGCGGGGTGGTGTTCAACCTGGCGAATATGCTGCTGGTGGCGGCGATCTCGCTGGCGGGGCTATCGGTCGCATTTCCGATCGCGATCGGGCTGGCGCTGGTGATCGGGGCGGTGTTGAACTACGGGATCGACCCGAGCGGAAATCCGGCGTTGCTGTTTCTGGGAGTGACGTTCGTGACGGCGGCGGTGGTGGTGACCGCGCTGGCGTACCGGGCGTTTGCGACGCAGAACCTGGCCCAGGCGATCCAAACCGGCGCCACGCGCACCACGGTGAAACATGTCAGCGCGAAAGGCTTGATCATCAGCCTGGCGAGCGGCGTCCTGATGGGATTGTTTTTTCCCGTGGTGCAGCTGGGCGTTTATCGCGAGCGCACCAACGAAGCGGGATTAGGGCCTTACGCGATCGGGCTTTTGTTTGCGCTGGGCGTGTTTTTCTCGACCTTCGTTTTCAATTTCTTTTTCCTGAATTTGCCGGTGGAAGGAAAGCCCGTCCCGATCTTCAACTATTTCAGAGGGAAAGCTTCCCAGCATCTCCTCGGACTCGCGGGCGGAATGATCTGGAGCGCGGGCGCGATTTCGAACTTCGTGGCGGCCAGCGCACAGGGCGAAGCACGCGTGGGTCCGGCGGTGAGCTATGTAATCGGGCAGGGCGCGACCATGGTGAGCGTTCTGTGGGGACTTATTTACTGGAAAGAGTTCGCGGGCGCGAACGCGCGCGTGCGGACGCTCATCGCCGTTATGCTGGCGGCGTTTGTGATCGGATTGATTCTGGTGGCGCTGGCGCCTCTTTATGGGGCCCGGTGAGCTCGCAAAAAGGAAGACCCGCTGACGAGAGGTTGAACAATGCTTATCAGCGGGTCTTCGCCGGTGCTATCCCTCGCCGGTTCTACTGCACCGTAATGGAGACCGGCTGGCTTCCGGCGCTTTGAATATTGAGCGACAGCGTGGCCTGATTCCCCGCGGGCGGCACATAGCTGGCGGGTATGGTGGCGTTGATCTGGTAGAGGCCGACGAAGTTAGGCGCCAGTCCGACGAATGAAGGCGTGATCTGAATGGTCGAATCGAAGGGACTGGATCCGCCCAGCATGACCTCAATCGGAGGGGGGATGGTCTCGAGCGTCGAACCGCTCGCGGCGGCGCCGGTGACGGCGGCGGGAGAAGTCTGGCCGAGACCGATCGCGTAGATCACGAGAGTATCGCCGGGAGCGAACGAGACGCCCGAGGCGTAGAGCTTTCCGGTGTTGTAATCGACGATGATCGGCAGCCCGGCGCCGTAGACGAGGATGGACGGAGCACGGGAGGCAACCTGCACCGAGACGATATTGCTCAGCGTCCCGTTGTCGGAGACCTGGACGGTAGCGGTTCCGGGCTGGGTCTCGTAGGGAAGCTGGAAGTCGATCTGCCCGGCGGAGGTGAAGAAGAGCGGGGACGCGACGCCGTTGATCAGGACTTCGACACCGCCGAGGGAGGTGGGCAGCGGAAGCGTGGTCGCGCTGGAGGTGCCCGGCGAGAGCTGCGCGCCGTACACGACGGCAATGTCGCCAGGAGCGATCGGGGCGCGGCCCGCGTTATCGACGACGCCGCCATAGCCGATTTGGGGACCGCTCTGCTGCGTCACCAGGAGGCTTACGGGAATGGTGAGGGCGGCCGTGTTGGCCGCATTGGCCGCGAGGGCGACCGAGCCCTGATAAGCCCCCGGCGCGAGGGAAGCCGCGCTGGCGGTGATGGTCACCGAACCGCCGCCGCTGTTGACGACCGCGGTGAGCCAGCCCGATCCATTGGTCACCGTGGGAGTCGCGCTCGAAACGGCGAGAGCGCCTTGTCCGAGGTTGGCGATGCTGACGGTCTGGCTGGCCTGGCCGCCGGGCCCGGTGAGAAGCGTGACGGACGTGGGAGAGAGTTGGGCAATGGGCGACGTCGTGACGTTGAGGGTAACGGGGATGGTTTGGTTATCGGCGGCCGTATTGGAGCCGGAAACGACAAGACTGCCGGTGTACGTTCCGGCGGCCTGCCCGCTCTGGGTAGTGGCGGTGACCACGTAGGGGTAGTAGAACGTGTAAGTGCCGGCGCCGCTCTCTGACAGCGCTACCGTCAGCCAATTGCCGCCGCTGGCCGTGCTGGGCTGAATGGCGGCGAGGCTGTGTGTGTGAATGGTGGTGGAAGCGATGCCGCCGCCCGGCGCGGCATAAAGAGTGATGCCGCCGGGGGCTCCGTATCCAATGATCGTGAGGGTGACCGAAATGGTCTGGGGCGAATCGATTGCGCCCGGGTCCGAGACGGACAGAAAGCCGGTGTATGTTCCGGCGGCGAGGGACGCCGTGTTGAAAGTCACGTTGATCGGCAGGCACGAACCGGTGAGAGGCGCGACGCATGCGGCGGCCGGGCCCAGGGCGGCTTGGAGCCACGTGGCGCCGCTGGAGACGACCGGGGCCAGCGTACCCGTTCCGATGTTATAGATCTGGACGGTCTGGGCGGGGACAGTCGCGCCGGCGGCCACCTGCCCGGCGGTAATCGCCGCCGTGCTGAGACGCATGATGGGGGCGTTTCCGGTTTGCGCGTGAGCGCTCAAAACCATCAGGGAAAGAGTAAGAATGCCGGGAATGAGGGAGGGAGAAAGTTTCATACGGAATCGAAAACACCTTTTTTGAAAGCCCATAAGTATCCGACGAGAAGAATGGCGAGAAAAGTTCCCGCCTCGGCCACTCCGAACCAACCCAGCGCGCGATATCGAACTGCCCAGGGGAACAGGAAAATCGTTTCGACATCGAAGATCACGAACATAATCGCGACGACGTAGTAATGCACCGCAAAACGGCCGCGGGAATTGGATACCGCCGGAATGCCGCACTCATATGCTTCGAGCTTGGCCTTCGACGGGGCGGATGGACGCACCAAACCAGCAAGCACGAGCGTGGCCACCGGGAACAAAACGGCCAGAACGAGAAAAATCAACAGGGGGATGTATTCGGCGGGCATGGATGAAGGGTGAAAACTGTTTCCTGCCGCCCCAGGCATGGGCCGGGCGGACACGCTTTAAGCGTGCGTCACCGGGCGAAACCCAACTTCTTCAGGGTAGGGATGGGCTCGGGGTCGGCGAACTGGCTGAGAGCGGCCACCTGGCGGCCGTTTTCGATCGCCACTCCGGCGGGCGTTCCTTTGTAAGGAAAAGTCTTTTTGAGAAGCTCGAAATCGGTCGCGGTAACGCCTTTTAGTCCGGTGCGCTCCACGAATGCCGGGGCGAATTGCGGATGCACGACGGGCTGCCCGACGAACTTGGTGGCGCCCCAATCCATCTTGGCCATGCGCTCGCCCGCGTCAAGGCAGTGCATACATTCCGGATCGTAGAAGTAAATGAAAACCTTACCGGTGGCAATCGAGTAGGGCTTGCCGTCCACGAGGATGGTGGCGGGAGCGGGCGTGCCGGTCTGGCGGGAGGACGCGACGCCGAAAGAGACGAGCGCGAAGACGGCCACCGCGCCCAACACCAAAGCAGGCGGGCGAAGACCGCGCGCCGCGATCTTCCACGTCCCGGTCCACATCCCGGCGACGACGGCGAGGACCATCATGGCGCCATCTTCGGCAAAGAAGGCGGGACCGACGGCGCGCTTGACCCAGGGGAAGCAACTGCAATCCGCCCCGCGAAGGTCGTTATAAAAGTAGCCGATGTAGATCATGAACGCGGCGAGCAGGGCGACGCCCAGCCAAGAGGCCCACTTGCGATAGCGCGGCATGAGGAACAGAACGCCCGTAAACGTCTCCACCGTGCCGAGCGCGACAGCGAAAGGAATGCTGATGGCTTGGGGGAGTTTGAGATTGGTCATCAGCACGGCGGCGCCGAAGGGATCCAGAATGTGGAACAACCCGGCCGCTAGAAAGACGATGGCGATGAGGATGGCGGCTGTCCAGTTCAGCGCGCCTTTCCACGCGGGCTGCTCGAAACTACGGTCCATGGTTAATGCGTGGCTCATAAAGTGACTGGTTCCCTCATTGTACGCTGTTGAAATGCTTCGTCCCATGTTCGCTATGACGCTCCTGGCGGGAAGCTGCTTCGCTCAGATTGCGGACTTGGCGGTCACTAACGCGCATATCTACACGGTGGATCCGAAACGGCCCTCGGCGACCGGAATCGCGGTGACGGGGAGCAGGATTCTGGCGGTGAGCGACGATATTTCGGAGTTCATCGGGCCGAAAACGAGACAGATTGACGCGCATGGCGCGGCTCTGATTCCGGGACTGATCGATTCCCACGGTCACATGCTGAGCCTGGGGCAAACGCTGAACTCCTTGGACCTGCGCGGGATGCAATCGGAAGAAGAGATCGCCCGGAAGGTGCGGGAAGCGGCGCGGTCGCGGAAGCCGGGAGAATGGATCATCGGGCACGCGTGGGACCAGAACCTGTGGAAGTCGAAGCAATTCCCGACGAAGGATGTGCTGGACGCGGCGGCGCCGGAGAATCCGGTTTTCCTGACGCGCGTGGATGGACACGCGGCATGGGTGAACACGGAGGCGCTGCGGCTGGCGGACATCAACGCGGCGACGAAAGATCCGCCGGGCGGACGAATTTTGCGCGACGCCGAAGGACTTGCCAGCGGCGTGCTGGTGGACAACGCGCTGGGATTGGCGCAGCGCAAGATTGCGGCGCCCACCATGGAGCAGAGGGAAGCAGATCTGGAGCGCGCGGCGCAGTTATGCGCGCGGCTCGGACTGACGACGGTGCATGACGCCGGCATCGACGCGCCGACGCTGCAGGCCTACCGGAATCTTCTGGCCGCGGGCCGTCTGCCGATCCGGATTTATGCGATGATTCTGCTTCCTTTTAACGCGGATCTCTGGAAGACGTACCAGGCGCGCGGTCCGGAAATCGGCGACTTCCTGACGGTGCGAAGCCTGAAGCTGCTGGCCGATGGGGCGCTGGGCTCACGCGGCGCGGCGATGCTGGAGCCGTACACGGATGATCCTGGAAATCGCGGGCTGTTGATCCTTTCGCAGCAGTATATCGAGAAGACGGCGCGCGAAGCCATCGCGGCCGGATTTCAGTTGAACACGCACGCTATCGGCGATCGGGCGAACCGGACGGTGCTGCAGGCTTATGGCGCGGCGCTGGGCGGGAAAAATGACAAACGCTTCCGCGTGGAACACGCCCAAATCATCGCGCCCGAAGATTTCCAGCGATTTCCGGATAATTCGATTATCGCTTCCATGCAGCCTACCCACGCCACCAGCGACATGCCGTGGGCCGCGACGCGGATTGGACCCGAGCGAATCACGGGCGCGTATGCGTGGCAGACTTTGCGACGGCTTCGCGTGCCTCTCGCCTTCGGTTCAGACTTTCCGGTGGAAAATCCGAATCCGATTTGGGGATTTTATTCCGCGATTACGCGACAGGACCACAGCGGCAATCCGCCGGGCGGCTGGTTTCCGGAGCAGCGGCTCACGCGATCGGAAGCGCTGCGAAGCTGGACTTTCGAAGGCGCTTTCGCGGCTTTTGAAGAAGATCGAAAAGGTTCGCTCGAGCCCGGCAAGCTCGCGGATTTCGTCCTTCTTTCCGACGACATCATGCAGGTGGCGCCGGCGCAAGTGTGGAAAGTCCGGGTGACGATGACCGTGATCGGCGGCAAGGTCGTGTACGAGGCGGATTCTTCACCAAAGCCATGATCTTCGCCGCGGCGCTTTTGTGGACGGCGGTGGCGCGGGGCGACGGGCCTGGGACAGAACTGGCGAGCGAAACGTTCCAGGTGCAAGCTCACGATTATCGCTACATCCAGGCTAAAGTGGCGAACTGGCCGGCCACGATGAATTGCACGGCGGAAGTGTCGAGCGGGGGTCCGGTACGGATCGAACTGGTGGCGGACCGCGAACTGATTCACTTTGTGCGCGGGCGGCCTCACGAATTTCTGCTTTCGCTGAGCGAACGCCGGAAGACGACGTTCAGCCAGGCGCTGCCCGAGAAGGGCGAATACGACATCCTGTTCATCAACGACCACGATCAGCCGAGCCAAGTAAGGCTGGAGGCGACTGTGAGACTCGCGCGCGAGCCGGACGTAGCGAAGTACCTGCCGCCGGGGAAGCGGCTGACGGTGATCGTGATCAGCCTTCTGGTGTTCGTGGTTACGATGTCCTGGTCGGCGGCGAAGCTGATGACGGCCATGCGCAATCACCGGGACGCGAGCAGTTCATAGCCGCGCGTACGCCCTGATTTTGGCCACCGGCGGCAGACTCCCCGCCACATGTCCGGATCAAGGTCGGCGTCGGCCTGAAACGCGAGCCTCAAGCAAGTTTTCCGGTTTGCTCCCGGCCAGCTCGCCTTCAGGCAGCCGGGCCGATGCGATCTGATTGTTGCGCCTTTTGCGGAAAGTACCGACTATTCCGGCCCCATCAGAGTACTAATAAATCATGGATTTTGCGGAAAGGGTTCGCATCTCACATCGCTGAATTCAGGGTCTTTATAGACTTGCGAGGGGATGAGTTTAGTCATTTCCCGCCGCGATTGAGATATCGCAGAAAAGAGCTGTCATTTATGTACAAGATGGGGAAACAGAGCGGTTCCGGAGCGCTCGTGCTGACGCTGCTGCTGGCAGGGGCGGGAACGTCCTGGGCGTCGGGATTAACGACCGGTTATTCCGGAGAGGCATTCGGAACGTCCGTGCGAGTCACCGCGGGCGCTGCCGGCATTACTTCGGGAACGACAGCGTCGGCGGTGCTCTGCACGTTCACCGCCGGCGTGACGAATTCCAACGAGGTAGCGGGGGTGAATCTCGGAAGCGTGGTTTCGACCGGCGCGATTCAGGATTCGTTGAGTTCGGAAAGCGCGGGGAGCGCGCAATCCACGGTAGGAACGGTGAGCGTGGCGTCCGTCAATTTGCTGGGTGGGCTGGTCAGCGCGGATACGCTGGTGGCGGTGAGTCAGGCGATCTCTTCGCAGACCGGATATTCGACAAGCGCGGCCGGGACGACATTCGGAAATCTGCGGGTGCTGGGCATTCCCATTGGATTAAACGTGTCTCCAAACACGGAGATTAAACTGCCGGGGATCGGATATGTCGTTTTGAACGAGCAGACCCCGACGGTGACGGCGAACTCGGCGCAATTGACGGTGACGTTGGTCCACATCCACATCGACCACAGCAACAGTCTGGGGTTGCCGGTGGGAAGCACGATCGAAATCGGATCGGCGACCGCGCAAACAATCGCGACGGTTTCGCTGCTGAGCGGTTCCGCTTACGCATCTTTCGCGTCGATTCCGCCCATTACGGTGGGCGCGACAGCGCCGGTGACGCTGCCTTGCGGCGGGACGACCAATGGACAAGTGATCACGAACCAAACGGCCGGCATTACGATCCCGGCGATTTTGACCGTGGGCGCGACCACCGACACGGCCGAGGGCACGGTCGGCGTGTCATCCGCGAGCGGAGTGACGACGGCCAGCGTGGCGGGATTGAATGTCTTGAATGGTCTGATCCAGGCGTCCGCGATCAAGGCGGTGGCCAACGTTTCAGCCAACAGCTCCGGAGTCAGTGTGAGCGATGAGGGTTCCACCTTCCTTCGGCTGACCGTGACGGGGCATCCCGAGATCGGGGCGAATCCAGCTCCGAATACGCAGGTGTCGCTGGCCGGGCTGGGAACGCTTTACCTCCACCGCGTCATTCAGGGTCCGGCGGGCATTGAGGTTCGCATGGTGGAATTGGAAGTGACGCTCGCCAACGACCTTGGCCTGCCGGTAGGAGCGGACATCCGGATCGCCGAGGCGAAAGTGGGCGCGGTGACGCCGTAGCGCCTCTGATTCGCGGAACTGATCGCGCGTGAATTGTCCCCGCTAGAATAGAAGCAGGTATGATCACGCGCGAGCAGGCCCGGGAAATGTTCGAATCGGACGATCTGATTGCGATCGGGATGGAAGCGGACGCGGTCCGGCGGAAGCTGCATCCGGAAGGCGTGGTCAGTTACATCATCGACCGCAACATCAATTACACGAACTTCTGTACCGAATACTGCAGCTTCTGCGCTTTTTATCGCCCCATGGGACATAAGGAGGGCTACGTTCTGCCGAAGGAGGTGATCTTCGAAAAAATTCAAGAGACCATCGACCTGGGCGGAACCGGAATTCTTATGCAGGGCGGCTTGCATGCGGACCTGAAGATCGAGTGGTATGAGGATCTTCTCCGCTCGATCAAGGAGCGCTTCGACATCTGGACGCATTGCTTCTCGGCGCCGGAGATCACGAACATCGCGGAAGTGAGCGGCCTGTCGCTGCGGGAGACGATCGTGCGGCTGCGCGACGCGGGGCTCGATTCCATCCCCGGCGGCGGCGCGGAGATTCTGGACGACGCGGTGCGCTACCGGATCAGCCGCCTGAAGTGCGGCGTGAAGGAATGGGAAGAGATGCATCGGACGGCGCACGATCTGGGCATGCGCACGACGGCGACAATGATGTTCGGCTGCGGCGAAACGATCGAGCAGCGCATCAATCATCTGGAGTTGGTGCGGCGCATCCAGGAAGACACAGGCGGTTTCACCGCGTTCATTCCGTGGAGTTTCCAGCGGGAAAACACATCGCTCGGCCGGTTCGTCAAAGAAGAAGCGACAGCGGTGGAATACCTGAAGATGCTGGCGATTTCGCGAATTTACCTGGACAACATCCTGAACGTGCAGTCGTCATGGGTTACGCCGGGATTGAAGACTTGCCAAGTGGGCTTGCGCTTCGGGGGCAATGACGTGGGCAGCATCATGATCGAGGAGAACGTCGTTTCCGCTGCGGGGGCGCATCACCAGGCGACCGAGGAACAACTTCGTCGTATGATCCGCGAAGCGGGGTTTGTCCCCCGCCAGCGCGACACGCTGTATCGGTCCTACTTTTTAAACTGAAAATCCCAGATGCGCGGCTCGAGTTTCCCGGGCGTGTACTCGATGAGGGCGTATTCGCCTGGCGGAAGAGGTTTCTCGGGCCAGATTTTGTAAAGGCCGCCCGCGCTGAGCTGCTTGCGAAAGGTGGGGATCTCGTCCACTTCTTCGGCTTTCTCGTCGATGCCGGCCGGGGCGACGGTGATCCGTTCCGCGATGCGAACGCCTTTATGCGGGGTCAGCTTGATCATCGCGAACCGTTCCTCCTTTTCGAGCTGAAGAAAAAATTCCTGGCGGTCGTTGTCCACCAGACGAAGGGAATGGTCGCCCGGAACTTCCACGGTGGCCTTGCCCAGAATGAACGGAACGGGCACGGCGACGCGCAGAACCGAGCGGCCCTTGTTGGAGTGGTAACTGGACTCGGCCAGTTTGAAGATCGTGAGTTTGCCGGCGTCGTCCAGCGTATAAACGCCGGGATCCTGCGGAATCTTGAGAATCTCCTGCTGTTGAGCGTGGAGGGCCTTGTCTTCGTCGGAGATTGTTTTGGCTTCCCCGGCGAGCGCTTCCTTTTTGTCGGCGATCTCGGCCTCGGTCTTGCGGATATCGACCAGGTCGGTGGGGACCTCCTCCCAATCGCTGCGCTCGGTGCTGTAGAAGCGGACGCGATCGCCATCGCGCTTCCACTCCCGCACGAGCTGATAGGAACCATCCTTGAGGTACAACCGGGACACGGCGGCAGAAGCGGCGAGGGCCAGGAGGAGAAGTGCAAGAACAACCCGCATAGGTCTGTATCCCATTTTATTTCCTCTTTGATTGGAGGCGTTTTGATTCCAAGCGGGGCGCGAGGCGATGGCAGTGGGAATGTTTTGCCGCCCGCCGTCATCGGCATGCCGAACCGGGCTAGCTCAAGGCGCACGCTCGCGTCCGGGTCTTCGATGACGATAGGCACCGATTCGGCAGGCGCAACGTTGTGTGAAGGCGCAAAAAATCGCGGCGTGATGCGGGTGGCGCTGTATTCCTTCGCAAGCGCCTGCAGATTGTCCTTCGATACGAAACGCCCGCACATGGGCGCAGGTAACAGCATGCCTGCGCAGCGGTCAAGCGGCCGGAAGCGGATATCTGCGTTTCAGCGGAGCAAGGGGGCTCTGCCCCCTTGCATATCCCCCGGGATTTCGCTTTCCTGCCAGAGCTGGTTGGTTTAAGATGCGGGTGGGCCAGCCGGAGGATAGGGCAACGTGGGAACGACCCGAGCGCCGAGCTGGAGGCCGGAGCTGGTCGGGTGCAGAAATGCATCCGCCGCTTTCGTTAAAGTAACCAGTAGGCAATGCGATGAGCAATTTACAAAATCAGATTGGTAGCCTCTCCACGGCCGAGAAATTTGAGCTGCTGGACGAATTGTGGGAAAGCCTCGAAGCATCCACCCCGGCGCTGACGGATGAGCAGCGCGCCGAGCTGGACTACCGCATGGCCCAGTATGAGCAGAACCCCGCCAACGTCCTGCCCTGGGAACACGTTAAGGCGGGCCTGCTTAAAAAGCAGTGATATTGCCGGTCGTCTGGCTGCCGGAAGCCGATGCGGAGCTTAAAGAAGCGCTGGCGCATTACGACACGATACGCCCTGAACTCGCAACCCGTTTTGCGGAGGCCGTAATAGACACGGTGGATCTGATGGCCGCCGCGCCATTGCAATTTGCGGTCGTGGAAAAAGGACGGCGGCGGGCCGGAGTTCGCCGGTTTCCTTACGGGATATTCTTCATCGTGGAAGAAGCCGCATCGTGGTCATTGCCTGCTTCCACGGCAAGCGGCATCCCAAACACTGGCAGTTGCGCTAGTTCTTTCACCGCGCTATTCGCCGTGGCTGCCGCTGCTCAGATTCCGGGCCTCTGCAACACCGGGGAGACGCCCAAAACCGCAAGAACAACCCGCATAGGTCTGTATCCCATTTTATTTCCTCTTTGATTGGAGGCGTTTTGATTCCAAGCGGGGCGCAAGGCGGTGGCGGGCTACTTTGATTCTCAGAGTGATAGTCTCATTTAGCGTGAGGAGAAACGAATGACCGCCCTTAAGATTGCCGGGGCTGCCGCGCTATTCGCCGTAGCCGCCGCTGCTCAGATTCCGGGCCTCTGCAACACCGGGGAGACGCCCAAAACCGCATTGGGATGCAGCGGGGTTCTGGTTGCGCCCAACCCTCCCGGCGGCGGCCCGAACCGTGACGGCAATTGGGAAATTGCCGACCCGTATCCCTCGACTCTTTCCACAACCCTGGGGGCGTGTGCTCTCAAGAGTTTTGTCAGTGCTTGGGTCGATACTCCGGTAGCGGGCGGGTGGATTCCAAACAGCACCGCTTCCGAGTGGATCACGCCATATAACGGAGAAGGCAATTTGACCTCAGGCTGGTATGCCTATGCAACTGCGTTCCACGTTCCCGTCGTTCTGCCCGGCGGAGTTGCGCCGAAAGGCGTGATCATCAACGGCCGCCTCGCCTCCGACAATTCAACCTATTCGTTTGCCCTTGCGAGTGTCGCGGAGGGCGGCTCGTGCGCCGTTCCGAAAGGCCTGCCTATACCGATCAATCCCGGAACTCTTCCAGGGGACGATTCGGAGAAGTGGACGGACTTCAGCTTTACTAGCCCCGTCGCAATAACGCCCGGCTCGGATCTGCTCCTGTATGTTGTCGTTCAGAATGCGTACTCGGCGCCTTCCCCGACCGGCCTGCGCGTCGAATTCTTAGCTACGTCAAGTTTCTATTAAAAGCCGGTCAGCTTCCTTCGTAGCGGGACTTTGAGCGGGAAACGATTCACGCCATCTCTCATAATGGTTCTGACATGCGCTATCGACGACTGGGCAGAACGAATTTTGAAGTGAGTGAGATCGGACATGGAGCCTGGGGTATCGGCGGCAACATGTGGTTTGGCGGGACCGACAAGGAATCTTTGACGGCTTTGCGGAGTTCGCTTCATGCGGGCGTGAACTTCATCGACACGGCGCTGGCGTATGGAGAAGAAGGCCACAGCGAGCGGCTGGTGGGGCAGATCGCGAGCGAATCGGACGCGACGATCTTCATCGCGACCAAAGTGCCGCCCCGCAACCAGATGTGGCCGGCCCGTCCGGGGATCGGAATCGACGAAGTCTTCCCGTACGACTACATCATCGAGTGCACGGAACGAAGCCTGAAGAACCTGGGTCTGGAAGTGCTCGATCTCCAGCAGCTGCATGTGTGGAACCCGGAGTGGCTGGAAAGAGACGAGTGGCGGCGCGCGATCGAGGATCTGAAGAAGGCCGGCAAGGTTCGCGCGTTCGGGATCTCGATCAACGACCACCAGCCCGATTCGGCGGTCGGAATCATCAACACCGGCATGATCGACACGGTGCAAGTGATTTACAACATCTTCGACCGAACCCCGGAGAAGACGCTTTTCCCGCTGTGCCGCGAGAAGAACATTGGCGTAATCGCGCGCGTGCCGTTTGACGAGGGCGCATTGACCGGGCGCATCACAGAGGATTCCACGTTCGAAGAAAAGGATTTCCGCGCCATGTACTTCCGAGGCGACCGGACCAAGGAGGTGGCGCGGCACGTGGATGCGCTGGTGCGGGATCTGGAAATCGACCGGCATGACCTGCCGCTGATTGCACTCCGTTTCATTCTGTCGAATCCCGCCGTTTCCACGGTGATTCCGGGCATGCGATCGGTGTCCAGCGTGGATATGAATGTGCGGGCGCCCATGTTGGGACCGCTGCCCGAGCCCTTTCTGGACATAGTGCGGGCGCACGCATGGGATAAGAATTACTACTCCTGAGCGGCTACTTTAGCGGCGAGAAGTCGGTGGGATCCAGGAACTGCGAGTCCACCTTCTGGACCAGCTTGCCGTTGAGCTCGGAATCCGCCTGCACCTTTTTCCATTCGGGATCGGCGCCGAAGGCGGCCCAGTTGGCTTTGGCCTGCTCGCGGCTGGCGTGCGAAATCATATAGATCAGGGTGTTGCTCTTGTCGGGCTCATCCTGAAAATCCCAGTAGCCGACGTTGGTCATGCCATGCCTTTCAAAGATGGTCATGGTGTGCTCGCGAAAGCGTTTCTTGAGATCATCGAGCTTTCCCGGAAAGCAGTGATAGGTGCGCAGTTCGAATACACGGGTGGAATCGGCGGCATGCGCTTTTCCGGAATACAGGGAGAATCCGAGAACGCCGACGGCGAGCAGCGGAAGAAGAATTTTCAGAGCATCTGTTTTCAGAGCGTGCATGGTGGGCAGTTTATCTCACCCGGCCGCGTGAGTTAACTGGTTTCGCCGAGGCGGTGGACTTTCATCAGGTTCATGGTTCCGGGGCGGCAGACGGGCTGGCCGGCGACGAAGATGACAAGATCGTCCGCCCGAAGAAATCCTTTGTCGAGCAGAACGCGATCCATTTGCGTGAGCATCTCATCCGTCGAATCGACATGCGGGGCGACGATGGGGAGCACGCCGTACGTGACGGAAAGCCGGCGGGCCACTTCGGGATCAGGCGTGATGGCGTACAAGCAAACGGGCGGCCGGTAGCGGGCGATGAGGCGGGCGCTGGATCCGGTGGTGGTGAAGACGATCAGGGCCGTCACCCCGGCGGCGCGGGCGGCGTTATAGGCCGCATCGGCCAGCACCTCCGCGGTATTCTCCTTCTGGACCGGGCGCCTGCGCTCCTCGAATCCCTTGGCCCGGATCGACTTCTCCGCTTCGATGGCGATGCGCTTCATGTAACTGACGGCTTCGACCGGGTAACTGCCGGTGGAGGTTTCCGCCGACAGCATGACGGCGTCAGTTCCGTCATAGATGGCGTTGGCGACATCGCTGACCTCGGCGCGCGTGGGGACGGGACTGGCCGTCATGGATTCGAGCATCTGGGTCGCGGTGATGACGAACTTGCCGGCGCGGCGCGATTTGCGGATGACGGATTTCTGGATGGGCGGCACGCGCTCCAGGTCCATTTCGACGCCGAGATCCCCGCGCGCGACCATCACGCCGTCTGCCGCCGCGATGATTTCGACGATATTGTCGACGCCCTCGGGCTTTTCGATCTTGGCGATGATCGGCATGCCCGGGTTGCGCGTTCCGATGTGCCGGCGCAGCTCCTCCACGTCATGGGCGGAGCGGACGAAGGAAAGCGCGATCATATCGACCTGCTGGCGCAGACCGAATTCCAAATCGTCGAGATCTTTCGGCGTCAGAGAAGGCGCGCTGACCTTCACGCCGGGAAGATTGATGCCTTTGTGGTCGCCGATGGGTCCGCCGGCGATGACGATGAACTCGACCTCGCGTTCGCGGACCTGTTCGGCGCGCAGTTCCACGGCGCCATCGTTGATCAGAACGCGGTTGCCGGGCTTCACATCGGCGGCGAAATCGGCATAGGCGGTGCTGGCGCGCTCGCAGGTTCCCATAACCGGCTCCGTGGTGATGACGAATCGCGCGCCTTCGCGGAGCGTGCAGGCGCCGCTTTCGAACTTCCCGAGGCGGACCTTGGGACCCTGCAGATCCAGCAGAATGGCGACGTGGCGGTCCGCCGCGGAGGCCTCCTCGCGAATCGTCTGGATCCGGCGCGCGTGCTCATCCTGTGTGCTGTGCGAAGCATTGAGCCGGAAAACATCGACTCCGTGGGCGATGAGGGCGCGGATCTTCTCCGGAGCGCTCGTCGCGGGACCCAGAGTGGCGACGATTTTGGTATTGGGCATGGAGCTCCTCTAATTCTAGAGGTTGAGAACGCCCGGCAACCGCGCCCGGATTCTGCCATAATGGTTCCGCTCTGGCCACCTTCTTCCGTTCGCAAAGCGGATGAGGTTCATTTCCCCGTCGACGTCCCGGCGCCTCAATGAGGTGATCGGATTGTTGTGTCTCGCCGCAGGGTTGCTTTGCCTGCTTTGCCTGGTGTCGTACCACGTGCAGGATCCGTCGTGGGACACGGCGGCCGGAATCGCGCGCCCTCTCAATTTAACCGGCAGAATCGGCAGCCGCGCGGCTGACCTTTTACTGCAAGTGTTTGGTTCCGCGGCGTTTTTGTTCCCCCTGATGGCGTTCGCGCTCGGCTGGAAGTGGCTGCGCTCGGAAGGGATCGAAGCCCCGTTCATTAAAATCGCCGGCTGGCTCATGCTGCTGCTGACGGTCTGCGGGGGCGCCGCGCTGGCGCCCGGGTGGCGTCTATTTGAGGGAGTGATCCCGCCCGGCGGCGGACTGGGATCGGTCCTGGCGGACTGGCTGCGATCGGCGCTGAACCTGACGGGTTCGGTGGTGGTCCTGGCCACCGCGCTGATCGTTTCCGTTTACGTGATTTCCTCATTTTCTCTGAGCCGTTTGCCGGCTTGGATGACGTGGCCTTATGGGACATTCGCGCGCCTGATCCAGGGTTGGAGGCAGGCGATGCGCGAGCGCGCCATGCTGCGAGAGCAGCGCCACGCGGAGCACCGCGCCCGCCGGGAAGCCGCGGCTGCGGAAAAGGCAGGGGTTCTCGCGACCGCCGCGCAGACCCAGGAATTCCTTCCAGCGGAATCCAGCGAGCCCCCGCGAGACCGCCGGCGGCGCGCGATCCGAGACGCTGAGGTGGAAGCAGCGCTGGAAGGGGAGACGGGAAGCGTGACGTTGGAAGAGATTCCGGTCGCGGTCCTGGCGGATGAAGAGCCCCTCGGGATCCCCTCCGGGACAAATGACATTCCCATTCGCCAGCTTGCGGAAGTTCCCAGCGACGCGCCTCCCTGGACCACGGCCCCCACGCCCGCCGCGCGAGCGACGGCAAGCGAGACAGCTCCGATCCACCATAGTTACCGGATCCCGCCGACCACGCTGCTCAACGATCCGGAGCCGCGTTCCGCGTTCGACGAGATGGAACTGAAGTCGACGGCCGCGCAGATCAAATCGAAATTCGAAGAGTTCCACGTGCTCGGGTCCGTGGTCCAGATCAATCCGGGTCCGGTGGTGACGACGTTCGAATTCAAGCCGGAAGCGGGGATCAAATACAGCAAGATCACAAACCTGACCGAGGATCTCTGCCTGGGGTTGCAGGCCGAATCCATCCTGATTGAGCGCATTCCGGGCAAGCCCACGGTGGGGATTGAGGTTCCGAATACGCGGCGCGAACTGATCAGCTTGCGCGCGATTCTGGAGAGCAGCGAATTCCAGGAATCCCGGTCCATGATGACGATCTCCATGGGGAAAGACATCAACGGGCGCATCAAGGTCGCCGCGCTGGATTCGATGCCCCACCTGCTGATCGCGGGCTCGACGGGATCGGGCAAGAGCGTGATGATCAACTCGCTGGTGATGTCGATCCTGTATAAGGCGACGCCGGACGATGTGCGGATGATCCTGGTGGATCCCAAACGCGTGGAATTAGGAGTTTACGAAGGCATTCCGCATTTGCTCACGCCGGTGATCACGGATCCCCGCAAGGCGACGATCGCGCTGAAGAACGCGGTGCTCGAGATGGAGCGGCGATTGCGGCTGCTGGCGGAACATGGGGCGCGCAACATCGACCAGTTCAATCGCAAGGTGAGGAAGCTGCAAGAGCAGCCGCGCAATCTGTTCGAGGAAGGCTCCACGGCCAGCGAAGAACTGCGTCCGCTGCCATTCATTCTGATTTTGATCGATGAATTGGCCGACCTGATGATGCTGGAAGGCCGCAACGTCGAAGAGTCGGTCACGCGTCTGGCGCAAATGGCGCGCGCGGTGGGGATGCACCTCGTGCTCGCCACGCAGCGGCCGAGCGTGGATGTGATCACCGGGCTGATCAAAGCCAACTTCCCTGCCCGCATCAGCTTCCGCGTGGCGACGCGCGTGGATTCGCGCACCATCCTGGACGTGATGGGAGCGGACCATTTACTGGGCAAGGGCGACATGCTTTTCCTTCCGCCGGGATCTTCGAGACTGGTGCGCGTTCACGGCGCATTTGTGACGGAGACGGAAATCAACGAGGTGGTGGAGTTCTGGAAAGAGCAGGCGGTTCCGGACTACGATCAATCCTTCCTGCTGGCGCCGCCGGAAAGCGACGGCGAGGCGGAAAACGAGCCGCCTCCGGGCGAACAGGATCCGATGTACGAGGACGCGATCCGGGTGGTGCTCGAAATGGGAAAGGCATCGACCTCGACTCTGCAGCGCCGTTTGCGATTGGGTTACGGGCGGGCGGCGCGAATTCTGGATATGATGCATCGCGACGGGATTATCGGTCCGCCGGACGGAAGCCGGCCGCGTGAAGTGCTGAAGCCGCCCTCGTGGCTGCGCGAGGTGGAAGCGCCGCTCAGTTAGTGCGCTGGGCGCCTTCGCCAGAAGACGGAAGCGGGCCAGCGCGTGACGGCGCTGTAGAAGTAATTGCGTTCGCTCAGATATTTCTGGTACTGCCGCTCGACCCATGCGCAGTAAGCCGGAATCGCCGACGGATCTCCGCTCTGCGCTTGGAGAATGGCGGACGCCGCTTTCCAACCCGACTCCATCGCTTTGTAAATTCCTTGCCCGGAAAGAGGGTCGTAGGATGCGGCGGCATCGCCCACGGCGATCCATCCGGGACCGGCGGCGGGTCTGCGGAGGATCGACGCCGCGGAGACGATGCGGATCTCGGGTTCGGCCTCGATGGAGCCGGCGCGTTCGGCAGTTTGAGGAGCCGCGCGGAGTTGCGATTTCCAGTCCGCCGTGCGGGACCATAAATCCGCATCGGTCATGAAGGCCGCCACGAGCCTGGTTCCGGGCAGCGGGGCCGAGTACCACCACCCGTTTTCCACGGCCTCGATAAGTGTCCAGGGACCGGCGGGGCACGCGGCGAGAATGGCGACGACTCCGATCAGGCGGTCATCGACCTGGGCTTGCGCGCCGGCCTGCCGCGCGATCGCGGCGGCGCGCCCCGTGGCGTCGATCCGCCAGCGCGCGTCGGTTCCATTGGCGGCGTCGGATGGCGCGGTCGGGAGGATGGCGGCTCCGGCGTCAGCGGCGGCGTTCGCCAGCATGGCGTCGAACTGAGTCCGGTCCACATGCCATCCGCTGCCATAGGGATTGAAAATGAATTCGTGATCGCGCACGGCCGCGCTCTCCCATGCGCTGCGAAGCTGATAAGACTCGACCGGCGCGGCGCCCAGGAAGCGGTCCCAGGCGCCGATGCGCTGAAGCAGGGGCCGAATCGCAGGAGGCAGAGTCTCGCCGATGCGAAGGCCGCCGGGGGAGCGCTCGAACAAGCCTACTTTCATCCCGGCACTGGCTAGCGCGCACGCCGCCGTGCAGCCCGCGGGCCCGCCGCCGGTGATGAGCACGTCGAAGTCGTGGGCCAATCGGGTAACCGTATCATAGATGCAGTGTCCGGAGTTTATCTCTCGTATCCGTTTTGCGCGCAGAAGTGCACTTACTGCAATTTCGCTTCGGGCGTGCTGCCCAAAGCTTTGGAGGCGGAGTATCGCGACGCGCTGCTGCGGGAGATTGAGGCGGCCGATTTCCAATGGATGCCGGATACGGTGTATGTGGGCGGGGGCACGCCGAGCGCGATGGATCCGGACGATCTCGGCCGGGTGCTGGGGGCGATTCCGGGCCGGCCCTGGCGCGAAGCCACGCTGGAAGCCTCGCCGGGAACCCTGACGCGCGAGCGCGTTTCGGCGTGGCGACACGCGGGCGTCAATCGCGTAAGCCTGGGCGTGCAGTCGCTGGTGCAACAGGAACTGGCGCGCACGGGGACGGCGGCATACGGCGGAAGTGGTGGCGGCGGACGTGAAGATGCTGCGCGCGGAAGGTCTCGATAATTTCAATATCGACCTGATCGCCGGACTCCCGGGGCAGACGGCGGCAAGCTGGTCGGAATCGCTGGAAGGGATCGCGCGGCTCGGGCCGCCGCACGTTTCCGTGTACATGCTCGAAATCGACGAAGACAGCCGCTTAGGACGAGAGATGCTGCTGGGCGGGGTCCGTTATGGCGCGGGGGACGCGCCGGATGAGGATCTGACCGCCGGGCTATACGAGAGCGCGGTGGAACGTTTGCGGGCGATGGGACTGGCGCGGTATGAGATCTCGAATTTCGCGCTTCCCGGGTATGAGTCGCTGCACAATTTGAAGTACTGGCGGCGCGAGCCGTACCTGGGCTTCGGCGCGGACGCGCATTCCTGCCATGACGGAGTGCGTTGGCAGAATACGGAGTCGGCCGCGGAATATGTCCGGCTCAGTCCGAGAGCGCGGGGTGAAGAATCGATTGCGGATGAAGGCGAAGAAAAGTTTTTCGTGGGGCTCCGGCTGGCCGAGGGCATCGCGGCGGATGCGGGCGATCTGGCGCGGCACGGCTCCGCGATCCAGCGGTTTCTCGCGCACGGACTCATGGAGAATGACGGATCCCGCCTGAAGCTCACCGCGCGCGGGGTGATGGTTTCGAACGAGATTTTTCAGGAATTCCTGAACACATGAAGTGGATCGATCTGCGCAGCGACACCGTCACGCGTCCCACGCCGGCGATGCGCCGGGCCATGGCCGAGGCGGAAGTGGGGGACGACGTTTACGGGGAAGACCCGACGATCAACCTTTTGGAGAAACGCGCGGCCGCGATCGCGGGGAAGGAAGCCGCGATATTCGTTCCCACCGGCACGATGGGAAACACCATCGCGATCAAGCTGCACACCGAGCACGGGCAGGAGGTGATCTGCGATGCGCGGGCGCACCTGCTGGATTGGGAACTGTCGATGGTCGCGTGGTTCTCCGGGTGTTTGATTCGCCCGGTGACGGCCCCGCGAGGATTGCCGCGATGGGAGCACTATCGGACAGCGCTGCGGAATGCGGGAAGGAACAACGCGCCCACCGCGTGCATTGAGATCGAGAACACCCATAATATGCTGGGCGGTCTGGTTTACCGGCTGGCCGATATCGACGAGATCTGCGCGGAGGCCCACGCGCGCGGCATCAAGGTTCACATGGACGGAGCGCGCGTGTTCAATGCGGCGGAGGCGTCGGGAGTTCCGGTTTCCCGGATCGCGCGCGACGCGGATACGGTGATGTTCTGCCTGTCGAAGGCTCTGGGAGCGCCGGCCGGCTCGATGCTCGCGGGTACGGCGGCGGATATCGGACGGGCGCGGCTGCACCGGAAGCGGCTGGGCGGCGGGATGCGGCAAGCGGGAGTGCTGGCGGCGGCAGGGCTGATCGCGCTGGAGGAGCAGCCTGCAAATCTCGGCGCGGACCACGCGAACGCGCACGTCTTCGGCGGGATTATCGCGCAGCTTCCGGGCATCGGAATCGACGCGCACGCGATCGAAAGCAACATCGTGATCTTCGACATCACAGGCACAGGCCTCGCCGCGGAGACCATCTCAAGCGCGCTGAAAGCGCGGCGGGTCCTGTTGAATCCGATCAACGAGCGCGAGATGCGGGCGGTAACCCACTACGACGTTTCCACGCAGGATTGCCGCGATGCCGCGGACGCGCTGCAGCAAGTGCTCCAGCTAGCGCTTTCCTGATTTCTCTTTCTCGAGCAACTGGCGTTTGCGGTCCAGGCCCCAGCGGAAGCCAGTGAGTTTGCCGTCCGCCCCGATGACGCGGTGGCAGGGGACGATCAGAGCGACCTCATTGGTAGCGCAGGCGCGCGCCACCGCCCGGGTCGATTTGGGGGCGCCGAGGGTGGCCGCAATCTGCGAGTAGCTGCGGGTTTCTCCGCGCGGAATGGTGCGGAGATACTCCCAAACGCGGCGCTGGAACGCCGTGGCGCGCACATCGACGGGGATTTCCGGATGCGGCGCGGCACTGCCGATCAACACCAGAATCTGATCGACCAGATTGGCGAGTTCCTCGTCGTTGCGCGTGAGTTGCGCACGAGAGAAGTCGCGCCGGAACTCACTTTCCAGCTTCCCGGGATCATCACCCAGCCGGACCGAGCAGACCCCGCGACCGGTGGATGCGACGAGGAGTTGACCGAACTCGGTCGGCGTAATGGTGTACCGGATGGAGACGCCGGCGCCGCGTTTGCGAACTTCGGCGGGTTGCATGCCCAATTCGCGCTGCGCCTTTTCATACGCGCGGCTGCTGGCGCCGAACCCGGCCGCGTAAATCGCCTCGGTCACGTTCGCCGCGCGCGGAAGCTCAGCGCCGAACCGCCGCATTCGCCGCTCATCGGCGTAGGCTTTGGGCGTCACTCCCGTGGCTTTTCTGAAACTGCGCAGCAGGTGGGACGGGCTCAAGTTCGCGACAGCGCTCAGTTCCGCCAACGTGATCCTGCCGGTGGGATGCGCGTCAATGAAATGCGTCACGCGGCGCACCATCGCGGCGATGCCGGCGATGGATCGGGGGAGACACCGGCGGCATTCCCGGAAGCCGGCCGCTTCGGCCTCATCCGCCGAATCGAAAAATCGCGCGTTCTCGAAGCGGGGGCGCCGTGAAGGGCAGGACGGCCGGCAATAGACGCCGGTGGATAGAACGCCGTAGAAAAGCCGGCCGTCAAAGCTGGCGTCGCGTTCAACGACGATGGTCCAGGATTCGGCGTCGGGAATCTTAGAAAGTACGCTCGCTTCGTTCATCATGCCGCCAGTGTAGAGCGGAAACCGGGCCCGGCGCTTCCCGTATTTTGCGGTGAGAGCGCCGGGGGTGAAAATTATTGAGCAGCGGGCGCGGCCACCGGGAAGGTGACGATGTTGCTGACCAGATCCTGCTGCGCGATGGTTAATTGAGTCAGGTTGTCATTGACCAGGGTGTTGGAAATCTGGAACGCGACGATGTAGAGTCCCACGGTTCCCGGCACCAGGGTGGAGCTCACCAGATTGCCCGTGGAACCGCCGGCGAGAATCGAATCGACCGGAACCGCGATGGGATTCAGAAGACTTAAATTCGAGGTCACCAACTGGCCGGTATTGGAATCGGTGGGAGGATTGGTTTCGCCCAGGCCGGTGGCGTAAGTGTAAAGAAATTCGCCGGGAGCGGCGGGGTTGGCGGTGGTGACAGGAGCATTCCCGCTATTGCCGCAGCAGAGCGTCGATCCGAAAGCGGTCATGAGCTCGGTTGCGCCGGTGTTGGTGTTGGTGCTGTAGGCGATGCTATTGCCGGCGGGTCCGGAGACGCGCGCTACAAGGACGATCCGGGTGTACGCGTTGGTGGCGGCGACAGTCACGAGAGGGTCATTTTGCATGAGGGCGACCAAAGCGTTCCGCACGGTGGTCAGCGTATCGGTGGAAAGAACGGTGTAAGTGTAGGTGGTGGTGCCGACGATCACGGAAACCGTATCGCCGGCCGTGATGGTTCCATCCACGGAAACCAACCCGGCGGAGTTGGCGGTGAGGTGATTCACGATGCCCGGCCGCGGGTCGAGACCCGAAAGCGCGAAGAGGCCCGGGTTCTGCGGTACGATCACGGTCCCGATGGCGTTGGTGGCGACTGAAGAGCCCCCGGAATTGTTGACTACGTAAACGCTGACGCTGCCCCGGTCCTGCACTTCGTAAGGCATCTGAGCATTGATCTGGGTGGGCGAAACGAAAAGAAGCGGCGCCTGCAGACCGTCTATGTAAACCGTGGAACCGCCGAGCGAGCGCGGTACGGTCTGCGAACTGTAATCGAACGCGGCGGTCTGGCTGCTCAAGTTGGTTCCGAAGATGGTGATGAGCGATCCCGGCGCGACCTGGACGGCGGTGGCCAGATTGATCGTGATGGTGGTGCCGGACGGAGTGGCGACGATCGCCGAAGTGCTGGATACGCTGGCGCTCAGAGCCGTCCCTTCCCCCGGATCGCCCGGAACCCTGGCGGTGAGGATAACGGCGAAGTTGACGGTATCGCCCGTGGCGATCACATTCGCATCCGCCGTGGTGTGTCCCGAAATGGTTCCGTTGATGTATCCGGTGAGGTTCGTCACGACGTTCGCGAGGGTGTCGTTCTTAACAACCGTGTAGGTGTAAGTGGTGGTGCCGATGACGACGCTGACCGTATCGCCGGTGGCGGGAGTGCCGCTGAAGGCCACGCTCCCGGTGGAGTAAATCTGCAGGCTGGCGGCATTTCGGACCGCGGTCAACGGGAGCGCGCTGCCCGCCGGAGTGTAGACAACCACGCGCAGGTTATAGGGATCGGCGACGTAGAGATTCGTTCCATCCCAGGCGAGCGAAGAAGGAGTGGCGAGCGAGTCAGAGTCGGCGGAAGAAGAATCGGTGAACTCATCCGGCTCTCCCAGGATGGCGGTCGCGGCGGGATGGTTGGTGGTGGGGATCGGATTGAAAACAAGCACGCGATCATTCCCGCCGTCGGCGATGTAGAGGTTCTGTCCATCGGAAAGCACGGCGCGCGGCAGCGACAGCGTGGTTGCGCACATCGCGGGATACGTGGGAACGTTCGGGGTGACGGTGGTGTCGGTGCCGTTTGAAGCGCAAATCGCCGGTGCGTTGTCGCTGAGTTCGCTGACGAAATCGGGCTGCCCGATGACGAGGTCGGCGGGCGCATTGTTGGCGGTCGGGATGGTGTTCCAGATCAGGATCCGGCTGTGGCCAAGGTCCGAGATATATAAGTGGGTGGCGTCGGTGGTGGCCGAAGTGGGGCTGGAAAGGTTGGTTTGCGTGGGCGGAACGTCCTGTTCCGTCACCCCCGGCTTCACGAGAGTGGTGAAATTCGGCGCGCCCACGACGACATCGGCGGGAGCGTTGTTCGTGGTGGGAATCGAATTGTAAATGAGTACGCGGTCGTTCAATGTGTCCGCGACAAACAACTTACCGTTGCCGATCCAGACTCCCTGCGGGCCGTTGAGGGAGCTCGCGGTGGGCGGATAGACCACAATGCCGTGAGTGAAGTCGGCCTGCCCGAGGACGATGTCGGCAGGCTGGTCATTGGCGGTGGGAATAGTCTTCCAGATGAGCACGCGGTTGTTGTCGGTGTCAGCGACGACGAGCACGGTGCCGTCGGAAGCCACGGCGGTCGCGTTCTGCATCCCGCTCTGGGTGACCGCCAAGGCGTCGGAGACGTTATCGACCTGGCCGAGAATCAGCTTGGGATCGCCAATGCAAATCGGGCACGTGAGATTGTAGCTGGCGGCCTGTTGGGGCGTGGGAACGTTTGTAGGCGTGGGAAATCCCGACACAGGCGTGTAGATCAGGACACGGTTGTTGATGGGCATCGCGCCGCTCTTATTGCCGTCCGCGATGAACAGCATGTTGTTCGCGTAAGCCACGCCCGAGGCGGCTCCGATGGTGCCGGGGGTGGGCGGCGTGTTGGCGAGCAGCGCCGTGAAGTTCTGCTGGCCAATCACGAGGCGGGCGGCCTGACCGGTAAGATAGCTTGCACAAAAGGCCGATTGGCAGGCCAGGAAAACAGAGAAGAAAGCCTTCATGATGAATAGGAAAAGTGGATCGTCGGGGCGCCTGAAAGATGCAGCATTCGATTATAACAATCGTGCTTGAACGCCCTGTTGATGCATTTCGCATGCCAGCCTGAATTGCTAAACTGGCCGAGTGCCGGAACTGCCGCTGGAGATTACCGTGGAGCAGGCGAAAGCTCTTGTGGAAAGCGGCCGCTTGCTTCTAGTGGACGTGAGGGAGCCCGAAGAAGAGGCGATCGCCCGCATCGCAGGCGCGGAACTGATTCCGATGCGAACGATTCCCGAGCGGATTATGCATCTGGAGGATCGGGAAGAGCCGTTGATCGTTTTCTGCCATCACGGCGTGCGCAGTTTGCACGTGGCGGCGTGGCTTCGGGAGCACGGAGTGGAGAACGCGCAAAGTATGTCGGGGGGAATTGAGGCCTGGAGCCGAAGAATCGACTCCGCCGTTCCGCGCTACTGACGCGACCGCGAAATTGACGCCCTGGCATGGCCAAAAAGCACATACCCGCTCTGGACGGCATTCGGGGCATCGCGATCCTGGCGGTTCTGCTGACGCACGCCGAGGCGCTGGGAGACACCCGCACCTTTATCCAGACGCCGGCATTGAAGCCCTTTCTCGTTTCCATGACGTTCGGCTGGGCGGGGGTTGATCTTTTCTTCGTGCTCTCGGGGTTCCTGATTACCGGCATTCTGATTCAGACGAGAACGGCGGCGAACCGGGCGATTTCCTTCTACGCGCGGCGCTTTCTGCGGATTTTTCCGATCTACTATCTGACGCTGGCGATCGTCCTGGGCGGAGCGGCGGAGTGGCCGTGGCTGAACGCCGTTCTGCAGAAGGGTTGGGCGGATCGCGCTTCTTATTTCGTCTACCTGCAAAATTGGTCTGTTTTGTGGGGATCCGATGGTTTGCGGCTCAATATCCTGGGACATTTCTGGAGCCTCGCGGTGGAAGAGCAGTTCTACCTGGTTTGGCCGGTGATCGTGTGGATGCTGCCGGATCGCGCGGTGCTGAAGGTGTGCATTGCGGGAGCGCTATGCGCTCTGATGCTGCGGATTGGACTGGTGTCGTATTTCGGACCGCATCTTTGGATCGATATCCTGACGCCGTGCCGCGGGGAAGGATTGCTCGTCGGATCCGCGCTCGCGGTGGCGGCCACGCGCGGGCGGATCTCCGTGCGGGCGATCGCCGGCATGGCGGCGGCGGGGGCAGGGCTAGTCTTTTCAATCGTCTTTCTGGATCACCGGGAGTTCACCAATACGGATCATGGCCCGTATATGTACACGATCGGCGTGTCCGGTCTGGCGCTGCTGTTCGGCGCGTTGGTGGCGTCCTCGCAGTACAGCATTCCGGGGCTCACACGCGCTCTCAACTGGGGCTGGTTGAGGAGCTTCGGAAAGTACAGCTACGGCATTTACGTTTACCACATTCCCGTGTTCATCGTGCTGGAGTACTTTCTGGTGAGGCGCGGCGTAATTTTCCCGGTTCCCGCTGCGCAGGGCGCGCTGCTGGTCGCGACCATGGTGGCTGTCTCATTTGCGATAGCGTGGCTAAGCTTCACTTTGATCGAAGGGCCGCTTCTGCGGCTGAAGCGTCGCTTCGAACCGAAGTTTCCTCAACCAAAGCCCAGAGTTGAGGAGGCGGAGCGGGCAGCCTTCTTCCAGGCGAGCGGCGGCTGACCGTTCCGTCCTTCAAATGGTTACTTCGTCGGGTTGGGCGAGGCCGTGTTGGCGGGGGTCGACGGATTTCCCTTGCTGCGCTGCGTCTTGACCTTCTTCGTTTTGCGGTGCGTGGTTGCCGTATCGCCAGCCATTTTCGTGCTGTCCGTCTGCGGAGCCGCTGTTCCGGCTTCCTGAGCGAATGCGGAGGCGCCCGCCATCAGGGAAAGAGCGAGGGTTGCTGCGGCTAATTTAGTCATGGTCATTGTCCTCTCGAGTTCATGCGGGAGCAGGTTTCGCTCCCTTCCTTCTATATGACGCGGCGCGGACTGAATCGGGCATGAACGTGACATTAAACCGCGTTCATTAAATACGGCGCTCCCACGCCTCCGCTCCCGCGCCAGTTCCGGGTTCGCCGGGAAGGTATTCGAAATTGATCCGCTCTTTTTCGATGACGTAAGGGCGTTTATGCACTTGCGTGTGAATCGCGCCGATGTACTCGCCCAGGATTCCCATCGAGATCATCTGAACCGACGAGAAGAGAAAAATTCCGATGACCAAGGGCGCAATCCCCACCGAAAAGCTATTCCAGAAGAGAAGTTTGTAGATGAAATAGCCGATTCCCGCGACCAGCGAGAGCAGCGCGCTCACAAAGCCGGCGAAGGTCACAATCCGCAGAGGCACTTTGGAGAGGTTGGTGATCCCCAGCATGCCGATATCGTAGAGCGAATAGAAGTTGTTCTTGGTGATGCCGCGCAGGCGCCGCGGCTGTTTGAAGAACAGTTCGGCATGGGGCAGACCGATGTCGGCGATCAGGCCGCGGAAATAGGGATACGGATCGTTGATCGATTTAATGATGTCGATGACGCGGCGATCGTACAGCCCGTAGCCGGTGAAATTCTCGAAGGTCTCGATCGACGACAAACGATTTACCAGCTGATAATATTTGGTCCGGACCCAGAACATCAGCTTGTTCTCGTCGCTGACATTCTTTAAACAGAGCACGAGCGGGAAGCCTTCTTCCCACTTCGCGATCATCTCCGGGATCATCTCGGGCGGATCCTGAAGATCGGCGACAATTCCGATCACGGCATCTCCGGTGGTCTGAAAGACGGCGTGCATGGGGGAGCGGATGTGCCCGAAATTGCGCGCGTTGACGATGACCTTGACGTTAGTGTCCTGCGCGGCGATCTCTTTCAAGATAGCTACGGTGGCATCCTGCGACGCGTTATCGATGAAAATATGTTCGTAGCGATAGCGGCCGACGGCGGCCATTACGTTCCGGACGCGCTTATAAAGTTCCTCAACGTTCTCCTCCTCGTTGTAACAAGGAGTGATGATGCTGATCACTTTGGATCCAGTGTTCGTGCCCGTCATTGTCGCCTGGTAAGGGTCAGTCTAGCATCCGGAATCGGGCGTCTCCGGGGCCGGATCGCGCCGGTAAACGTCTTGAATTTCACGTGTTGCGGCGCGCGGCGATGCCGGAGACGGCACGTCCTCCGCCTATGCTAGAGTTTGTTGGCGGTGGCCTTGGACGACGCGCGCGGATCACAAGTGAGCATGCTTGGAATAATGCAAGGAAGGCTGGTTCCGCCCGAACCGGGGCGCTTCCAGGCTTTCCCACGGGAGCGTTGGGAGGAAGAATTTCATCTCGCCGCCAAGACGCCGCTGAATTTCATCGAGTGGATTTACGACGAGTACGGGGCGGATGTAAATCCGCTGACCGCGGATCTGGGCAAACTGCGATCCGTGATTCTCGAAACCGGGGTCGCCGCGCGTTCCCTGTGCGCGGACTGCTTTATGGACCGGCCTTTTCTGCGCTGCTCCGAAGCGGAACGGAAGGAGAGGCAGGAGTTCCTGAAACAGTTGCTCCCGTTGGCGAAGCAGGCCGGCATCAAGCGCGTGGTGCTTCCGTTTGTGGACGCTTCGCGAATCGATTCCGCCGAAGACGAAGACATCGTGATCCAGGTTCTGAATGAAGCGCTGCCCTTGGCTCACCAGGAAGGCGTGGAACTGCATCTGGAAACCGCTTTAGGGCCGGCCGATTTCGCCCGGCTGCTCGGCCGCGTTCCGGATCCTCTGGTGAAGGTCAACTACGACTCGGGAAACAGCTCGTCGCTCGGTTATGCCCCTGCCGAGGAGTTCGCCGCTTACGGGGAGCGCGTGGGAAGCGTCCATATCAAAGACCGAGTGCGCGGCGGCGGGACGGTGCCGCTCGGCACGGGCGACGCTGATTTCGAGGCGACGTTCGCGGAGCTGAACCGGATCGGGTATCAAGGCGACATCACTCTGCAGGTGGCGCGATCGGAACCGGGGCGGGAGCTGGAATGGGCGCGCGCCAATCGGAATTTCGTCGCGCGATACTGGCCGCTGGCGCAGGTTTGATTTGGATCTCCACCTGAAGGACAGAGTGTTTCTGGTGGCAGGCTCTTCACGCGGCATCGGGAAAGCGATTGCGCAAGGGCTTCTGGCGGAAGGCGCGCGCGTGTGCATTACGGGACGCGACCGGGACGCGCTCGCTGGCGCCGCCGCGGAGTTGGACCGGCGCGATCAACTGCTGGCGTTTTCCGGTGATCTTGCCGAGCCGGAGACGATTCAGGATGCGATGGGGAAGATTCTCGCGCGGTGGGGCGTGCTCGACGGACTGGTGGCGAATCTCGGCAGCGGCAGCGGGAAACCGGGGTGGGACCAAACGGAAGAAGAGTGGGACCGGCTGATGCGCGTGAACTTCCAGGCGAGTACGCGTTTGGCGCGGGCGGCGCTGGGCGCGATGGCTGACCGCGGAGGCGTAATTGTGTTCATCGCCTCCATCACCGGCGTGGAAGCAACGCCCGCTCCGCTGCCGTATAGCGCGGCCAAAGCCGCGTTGTTGAATTACGCCAAGAATCTATCGCGCCTGGTGGCGGCGCAGGGCGTCCGAGTCAACTGCGTGGCGCCCGGAAACATCCTGTTCCCGGGCGGTTCGTGGGAGCGGCATCTGGCGAACCGGCGCGAGGAGGTGATGCGGAGCATTGCCGCGGAAGTTCCCATGGGCCGCTTCGGCGCTCCGGAAGAGATCGCGGATTTGGTCGCCTTCCTTTGTTCTCCGCGCGCGTCCTTCATCACCGGCGCCTGCCTGGTGGCGGACGGCGGCCAAACGCGAAGCCTTTAATCAATATGTCTATCCCTCACGACTTGTTTAATCTTCAGGATCGCGTCGCCCTTATCACGGGGGGCGCCGGACTGCTCGGCTATCAGCACGCCGAGATCCTGGCGCAAGCCGGGGCGGCTCCGGTTCTGATCGATCTACCCGTAGCCAACCCGGCGGCTCGCGCCCGCAAGCTGGCGGAAGAGTTCGGGGTTCCGGCGTTAGGTCTCACCGGCGACATCACCGATCTGGCGCAGGTCGAACAGATGCGGGATGCGATTCTCAACCGTTTCGGACGGATCGATATTCTGATCAACAACGCGGCGAATAATCCGAAAATGGAGACGCGCGAAGGGATAAACTTTTCGCGCCTCGAGGATTTTCCGATGGAGATCTGGGAAGCCGACCTGCGGGTGGGGTTGATGGGCGCGTTCCTGTGCAGCCGCGTATTCGGAACGGTGATGGCGCAGCGCGGCAAAGGCGTGATCCTGAACATCGCGTCCGATCTGGCGGTGATTGCGCCCGACCAGCGGCTCTACCGCGAAGAAGGCGTCCCGGAATCGCGGCAGCCCGTCAAGCCGGTGACTTATAGCGTCGTCAAATCGGGATTGGTCGGTCTGACGCGTTATCTGGCGACTTACTGGCACGAGGCGGGCGTGCGCGCGAACGCCATTTCTCCCGGGGGCATTTACAACCAGCAACCGGAAGAATTCGTGGCTCGCCTGAGTAAGTTGATTCCGCTGGGTAGAATGGCCCATAAAGATGAATACAAAGGCGCCGTGCTGTTCCTTTGTTCGGACGCTTCTTCTTACATCACCGGTATCAATCTTGTGGCCGACGGCGGAAGGAGCTGCTGGTGAGCCTGGAAGCCTCCGCGCTATTTTCATTGACCGGAAAGACCGCTGTTTTGACTGGCGCGTCCGGCTTTCTGGGCCGCACGTTCGCCGAGGCTCTGTTGGTGAACGGAGCGCGCGTGGTGGTGATTGGAAGATCGGCGCGCCTCGAACAAGAGACCGAGCGCTGGGCGGAGCGATTCGGAAAAGATCGGGTCACTTCGTTCCGCGTCGATATGTACGATCTGGACGCGTTCGGCAAAGGTCTGGAAGAGATCGCCGCGCAGGAAGAACGGATCGACATTCTGGTGAATAACGCTCACGAGCTGGGTCCGAATACGGGATTCAACGTGCCCGAAGGTTCGCTCGAAGAAGGCTCTTTCGATCAATGGATGCGGAATCTGACCGGCGGGGTATATTGGGCCGCTCTCACCACGCAGAAGCTCGGGAAGCGCATGCGGGACGCGCAGCGCGGTTCGATCATCAATATCTCGACGATGTACGCGGCCGTCGCGCCCAGCCCGCGGCTTTATGAGGGAACGAAGTTCATGAATCCGCCGGGCTATTCAGCGTCGAAGGCGGCTTTGCTGAGCTTGACCCGCTACATCGCGTCGTTTTGGGGGCCGGACGGAATTCGTGCGAACGCCATTCTTCCGGGACCGTTCTCGAATACCGAGGATGCCGGACCGAACGCCGTGCAGCAGGGCGATTTTTTCATTGAACGTCTGAAAGCGAGGACATGCCTGGGCCGCATCGGCAGGCCGCACGAACTGGCAGGAGCTTTAATTTTTCTGGCTTCGGACGCATCCTCTTACATCACCGGGCAAGGTCTTCTCGTCGATGGCGGCTGGACGGTCACTTAGCGCCCCGCGCGGAAGCGATCCCGGTTCCCGGCACACCCGATCCGTGGTTCTTTGGAGCGCGTTCGGCGTCGCCGTGTATCTCGGGATCTTCCAGCTTCCGTTTCTTTTCCCGCCGACGCACCCTTCTTCGTCGGAATCATACGCCGCCGGTTTCCGCAACAACGTGAGCGAGGTTGTAATCCTGCTGGCGAGCCTTTGCGTGCTTGCCAACTCCTGGTGGGGGCCTCAATCGAAAACGGCCCCTCTGACCGCGCCCAAGATCGCGGCGAGCACGTTTCTTTGGATCGCGGCTATCTATGTTGCGGTTCTGAGCGTAGTGGCGCTGATTGTCTCCCCGGCATCGGACTACTTCAACGCCGACGCCGGTTATTTCATTCACGTCGTCAACAATGTGGTTTTCGACGGAAGCAAGCCTTATACCGGCTTCGAATACGCATACGGTCCCCTGCTGCTCTATCCCGCTGTGTGGCTATACCGCATCGTGGGCTGGACCGGGATTTCGGCGGTAGCCTGCTACTTCCTCTTCGCGATTTGCGCGATGGTCGCCGGCCTGTATTTTCTCTTCTGGCTCATCCGGGAACTGTACCCCCGTTTCCCTCAAAACAAGTGGCTGTTCATGGTCATTGGAATCACGACGCTTCATGTGAACCTGGGCGTGAACGAAAGCTACTTCCGCTACCTGATTCCCTTCGTCGCACTCGTGTTTCTCCGGCGAGTCGAAACCGTGGCGAGCGCGTATCGTCCGTTGGCGCGGTCGCTGTTCCTCGCGGCTTACCTGGCGATCTGCGCGTGCGTTACGATGTTGATCTCTCCGGACGTGGGATTGGCTTTCGCCGCCGGCGCGACGGCGTACAGTCTCATCCGCGCCAGATTCGATTCGGGGGCTTACGCTATTAGCCTGTGTGGTCCCGCCTTAGGCGCACTTACGGCTGTGTCTTTCTTCGGGAGCGGCTTCTTTCACTCTGTCGGAACTTTCTCGGCGGGGTATCTGAACCTGGTGATCGTTCCGTATCCCCTGTTAGTGGCTTACCTGATCGGCGTCATTGCGCTGGCGCCGCTGGCCGTGGGGGCTTCCTTACGCTCGGGAACGCGCGACGGAGCTATTTTGGCCGGCTACTATGTTTGCGGATTGGCGCTGGCGCCGGGCGCGCTCGGGCATTGCGACTTCGGGCACGTCTTCTTCAACGGCATGGGGATGATTCTGCTCGCGTTCCGCCGCCTTGCGATCTGCCCGGCACGCGTTCAAAACAGTTGCATCGCGCTGCTCGGCGTCCTTCTTTTGTGCTTTCAGTTCGTTTGGCTGAACGCGGCGCGCCACGAGCTTCTGAACGCGTCTTTCGATACGGCGACAACCTTCATTCCAGCGCAGACACGAGCACGCCTGGCGAAGGCGATCCCTTATCTTGACCGGGAAGGAAAGAAGCTGCGGAAGCTCAAGCCGGCGATTCCGCTGGAGTTCCCTCCAGCGCTCGCGGGAGCGAAGATCGCCGCGCCATGGGATCTGGACAGGCCCACGGATGCCCTGCTTCGGCGAAACGGCGCCCGCAAGCCCGAGTTCTTCAATGGTTTCGCCAATGTGGCCGCGCCGGAAGCGGAGGACGTCAAGATCCGCGCGCTCGGCGACGCGCGTTGGGCGCTCACTCCCCCCGCTGAGCCCCAGCTATTGCCAAGCCGGGCGTTTCTGCGCGAATGGTTTCTGTTCCCGCTCAGTTACCGGCAAGTGCGGTCCCCCTATCCAGTGGGAGATCGCACCTGGGATTTCCTGCGCAGCCATTTTCAAGACGCGGGCAAAATCGGGAGATATACGCTCTGGAAGCGCAACGCTATTCCTCCAGCACCGGAATGAGCATGTTCGCGCGAAACTCGTCGCGATCCAGAAACGGAAAGAGGTCTTCCAGGGGCCGCGAAACGAGCGAGCCGTCCGGCTTCTGCACGGAGGATAACCGCGGAGAGCGCGACTCGTCCGGAATGACGCGCACGTCGCAAACTACCGGGCCGGGGTAATCCAGCACGCGCCTGACGTCCGCGTTCAAGCGGGACTGGTTCTCGATCACCATGCCCTTGATTCCGTAAGACTCGGCGATCTTGCTGAGATCGGGAACGCTCAGGCCCGTCTCGCGATCGCACCCGATGCTCGCCTTTCCGAACCAGGCGGATTGCGAGGCGCGGATGGAGGCATATCCGTTGTTGTTCAAGACGAAGAATTTGATGGGCAGGTTCAGCCGCGAAACGGTTTCGAGTTCCTGGATGTTGAACTGGAAGCCGCCATCGCCATCGACGACCACGGTGCGCCGGCGGCCGCCGCCCACGCACACGGCGATGCTGCCGGGGAGAGCAAACCCCATGGAACCGAGAGCGGCGCAGTGATAGATGCGCTGGCCGGTGCGCGTGGGGGAAGCAAGCAGGAAGATTTCGATGGCGGCGCCGGAGCTGCCGCAGACCATCAGATCGCCGGCCGTGGTTTCCTGCGAAATCACATCGGCGAGGTTGAAGACGCTGACCTTCGTTTCGGGATTTTGATGCTCGGCGGTGACAAGCGGATAGCGCGTCTTCCAATCCGAGCAGCGGGCGTTCCAGGCGCTCCGGTCGACGGATTGGATAGCGTCGCGCTGGGCGAGCATTTCGCGCAGAAAGTCGCGGGCGTCGGCGCAGACCGGGTTCTGGATGTGAGGAGCAAGCTTCTCGAGCTCGGCGGGATCGATATCGACGACGACTTTGGCGGCGGCGCGCGCCAATTTGTCGGGCGCGTAGCCGGTGATGGCGAAATCCAGGCGCACGCCGATGGCGAGCAGAAAATCGGAATTCTGGAGCGCGAAGTTGGCGCCGCGCGACGCGACAGAACCGGGGCGTCCCACGAACAGCGGATTGTCGCTCGCGATCAGATCGCAGGCGCACCAGGTGGCCGCGACAGGTACTCCGAGAAGCGCGAGCAATTCCTCAAACTCGGGCACGGCCCGGGCCAGCCGGATGCCGTTGCCGGCAAACAGCAGCGGCCGTTCGGAGCGGTTCAGCAGCCCGATCACTTCCCGCACCTGTTGGCGCAAGCTTTCATTGGGGGGCGCCAGGGGAAGATCGCCCGCGGAGAATCCTTCCAGGCTGGCTTCGTCAATGGGAGCGGCCTGCACGTCGAGCGGGATGTCGATCCAGACCGGTCCGGGCCGGCCCGTGCGCGCCAGGTAGACGGCTTTTTCGAGATGGTAGCGGATCTGGTTCGGATCGAGCACCGTGACCGCGTACTTAGTGATCGGGCGGACGATGGAGATGATATCGACTTCCTGCACGCCCAACTGACGCATGCCCTTCGGCGTTCCGTCGGGGTGAAACATGCGATCCGGGCGCTTCACCTGGCCGGAGACGAAGAGGCAAGGCGTGGAATCGAGCCAGGCGCCGGCAAGACCGGTGACGGCGTTGGTTCCCCCTGGTCCGGTGGTCACCAGAGCGACGCCAAGATTGTCGGTGACCTTGCTGTAGTGTTCGGCGCCGATGGAACTGGCTTGCTCATGCGAGTTGCAGACAGGCTCGATATCCGCGCAGTTGGAGAGCGCTTCGTTCAGGTGCATGGCGCCGCCGCCGGTCACCAGAAACACATGCTTCACGCCCTGGTCCGCGATGAAGCGGATCACATAATCAGAAAGTTTAGTCACGTTTATAGGGATTGTCTCTTACGGGGATTGCAGCCGCGCCGCGAGAATGGCGTCCACGAGTTCCCGCACGGCGCCGTTTCCGCCGGCACTTACGGCAGTGAATCCGGCGATCGCCAGAACCTCCGGGCGCGCGTTGGCCGGGGCGGCGGCCAGACCGGCGATGCGCATGGCGGAGAGATCGTTCACATCGTCGCCCATGAAGCAGATTTCGGCCAATTCCAAGCCGCGTTGCGCCGCTACGGTGCGCAGCGCGTGGCCTTTGTCCTTACAGCCTTTGACGACGTCCGTGATGCCCATCTTGGAGGCGTAGCGATCCACCAGGGGACTATCCTCCCCGGAGATGAGCGCGACGATAAGACCGGCTTTGCGCGCCAGCGAAACGCCCATGATGTCGGCGAAGTGGAACCGCTTCCATTCCGCGCCGTCCGGTCCCCACCAAATCGCGCCGTCGGTCAGAACGCCATCCACATCGAGCGCGAGCGCCTTCAGCGCCCGCAACTCAGACGCTGGCACTGGACGCGACGCGACGCAGTTTCTTGATGATCGGGTATTCGCGCTCGAACACGCGTTTCACGCCGTCGCCCATGGACTGCTCAATCAGGCGGACATCGCGCACGACGCGGGAAATGCCGTTCGGCTCGAGCGAGGCGGCCTGGTCGGAACCCCACATGGCGCGGTCCATGGTGATGTGCCGCTCCACGATGCAGGCGCCCAGCACGACGGACGCGACAGTGGAAGGAATGCCGGTCTCATGTCCGGAATAGCCGACCGGAACCTGATAGCGCTCCATCATCACGGGGATCGCGCGAAGATTCAACTCTTCGTAGTGGGCCGGGTACGTGCTGCAGGCGTGGAGGAGAATCAGATCCTGCTTCCCGAGGACTTGGACGGCGTGGTCGATCTCTTCGATGGTGCTCATGCCGGTTGAGAGGATGATCGGCTTGCCCGTCGCGCGCGTGTGGCGCAAGAGGTTGTCATCGGTGAGAGACGCGGAGGCGATCTTGTAGCAAGGGACGTCGAAATGCTCGATGAAATCGACCGACTGCTCATCCCAACAGGAAGCGAACCACGGAATTTTCACCGCGCGGCAATAGGAATCGATCTCTTTGTACTCTTCCTCGCCGAACTCGAGCGCGCGCTTGAGGTCGCCGTTGGTGGCGCCGAAAGGGCTCTCACGGGGCTTGCTCAATTCCTCGGCCGTATAAACGACATCCACGCTGCGTTTTTGGAATTTCACCGCGTCGCAACCGGCGGCGACAGCCACGCTGATCAGGCGCTTGGTCAGGTCCAGATCGCCGTTATGATTGATGCCAATCTCGGCGATGATGTAGCAGGGCTGGCCGTCTCCGACCAGTTTATTGCCTATCTTGACGGTCTTTCCCATTATAAAAAATTCACCTGTTTAAAATGATCGCTCGAAAGCGTACGGATTGTGAGTCGGGGGCGTACCAGCGATTACGGTCACTAAGTCGGAAGCACGGAAAGACTTGGCCTACTCGGTTATCATACTAGCTTATGCCGACCCTCGCCACGCTCGCTGGTGCGTCCCAATCCCAAGCGTTTCCCGGCTTGTACAAAAATATGCTTTTGCGGGCTCTGGACACCATCGACCTGGAAGGCGTCACGAGGGCGATCGAGATACTGGCGGAAGCGCGCGAGGAAGGCAAGACGATCTTCGTATGCGGCAATGGCGGCAGCGCGGCGACGGCTTCGCATTTCGTGTGCGACATGGTGAAGGGCGCGAGTTTCCAGCGCGACCAGCGATTCCGCATTATGGCGCTGACCGATTCGATGGCCACCATCACGGCTTACTCCAACGACGTTTGTTACGACTGCGTATTCACGGAGCAGCTCCGGAATTTCGCGCAACCCGGCGACGTGGTGATGGCGATCAGCGGATCGGGGAACTCGCCCAATGTGGTGAGCGCGGTGGAATACGCGAACTCCGTCGGCTGCAAGACCATCGGGCTCACCGGGCGGGACGGCGGCAAACTGGGGAAACTGGCGCAACTGGAAATCCACGTCAGCGAACCGCACATGGGCCGCATTGAAGACGGCCACATGGTCGTGTGTCACATGATCTGCTACGCCTTCATGGAGCAACAGTAAGGCCGCGGAAGTCCCACGTGTAATTCGCGGTTTCGTCGCCCCCCAGGGTCAGTCCCGGGATCGAGAACAGCGTTAACGCCGGCTGCGACTGCGTCACGACGATCTCCAAAGGCCCGGATGGGAGCGTGGAGGTGAACCATTCCCCGCCCGTCATTCCGGAAAAGGTCAGCGAGCCAGCGGTTTGCATGGCGCCGCTGGAGACGGAGAAACCCAACGGGTGCGCCGCCGAAGGTGGGAATTCAAGAACGACGCCGACGACCGTGTTGTCCGACGCGCCCGTCCAGGTGAGCGTGAACGGGAACGCGATCACCGTTCCCGGAACCAGAGATGTAGCGATGTGGATGGGCTCCGGAAGGGGCGCGGAGATGGTGAAGGCGCCGACAGTTCCATCCCCCGCGCCGGCGATGGCGGATGTCCCGGACTGAATGCTGCCGCTGGGCAGGGTGAACGTGTAGGCGCCCGCGAACGGTCCGGTAGTGAATTTTTCCGCGCCGATGGAGACGGCGAGCGGTCCGGGGCTGATGGGCGTGGGAAGCGCGGCCTGACAGGCGAGGATCTGGGGCTGATTATCGGCGGCGATGGGCTCTCCGGCTTCAAAAAAGAAGCCGCTCCTGACGTCCAAAGCGGGAGTGTAGGGTTCCACGGCCGCGCCCTGGTAGAAAGTGAACGCGACGGAATCCGAACTGGACGGAACCGTGTCGCTGACGATCTGTTTTTGCCACACGATTTTGCCGAAGCTGTCCGGCGGAGGATCGACGCAGGCGCCGCCGCCGCTGTGAATGCTGACGTTGACGGCCTGGCTGGCGCTCGCGGGTCCTTCAAGAAACAATGGCAGCTTGCAACCTTCCGGGATGGGGATGAGAAACGCGGCGTTGTTCAGCGCATTAGGAAGCAGCAGATTCACCTGATCGACGCCGATCAATCCCGGCGCGCCGCCGGAATAAGCGGACCGCATCTGAATGCCGTAGGTGTTCAGTCCGGGAAGTCCGAGCGTTCCGCCAGGCGACTGGAAGTTTTGCTCGGAGGAGTTGAATGGCCAGGGCTGCCCGTCAACGCGATCGGCGATGGCGCCGAGCCCGGTCAGAAAGACGGCGAGACCCAGATCCTTCGTCGGCTCCAGGCTGTTCTGCGGAGTGTTCAAGGAAAGACTGCCATCCGCATGGACGTTGAACGCGGCGGGTCTGCCGCAACCGCTGCCGTCCTGCGTGAAAATTCCGAGCGCCATGGGAACAACGGTGACAGCTGCGGGCGCGCCCGGACCGGCCGCGGTTCTAACGACCACCTGCGCGCTGGCGGAACCCGCCACGCCGGTCGGAACCTGCGCGTTGATCTGCCCTGGAGAGACGTAGGTGAGGGGAGCGACGATGCCGTTGAAGGTGACCGAGGTTCCGGCGAGCGAGATTGGCCAGGTGGTCCCCGTTGCGGTCGCAGTCCCGCTAGCCAGGCTGGATCCGAAGATGGTCACCAGCATCTGCGGCGCGATTCCGACGGTAAGTCCGCTGGCGTAGCTGGCGGCGTTGCGGACGCCGTCGTTGGCGATCGAAGGGAGCTGAGCGCTCGCGGCCGCGGTGAGCAATCCCGCATAAGCCAGCAAAAAGACGGTCCGCATTGGACTGCATGATACCGTGGAATATCCCATGACATTCTCAGAGTCGTTTTTCGCCGCTCGTTTCGGCATCGAGCGGCGCGACCTGGAGCGCTATCTGGCGGAAGCGCTTTCCCGCGGCGGCGACTATGCCGATCTGTACTTCGAATACCTTTCCACGAGCACCATCGGGATCGACGAGGGCATCGTGAAGACCGCCACCCAGGGCGTCTCCTTAGGCGTGGGCGTGCGCGTCATCTCCGGCGAGCGGACCGGGTATGCGTACTCGGACGACCTCAGTCCGGAGAAAATCCTGTCGGCGGCGAAGGTGGCCGCCTGCATCGCCAATGGTCCTTCCAAGGTGGAAAAGACGCCGCTCGAAGAGGGTCAGCGGCGTAACCTGTATCCGGTGCTGACGGCGCCGACAGATCGCTCGTTCGCGGAGCGCGTGGATCTGGTGAAGCGGGCGGAGAAGGCGGCGCGAGCCTACGACGCGCGCGTGTTCCAGGTGCAGGCGACCTATGCGGACAGCTTGCGGCATGTGCTGGTGGCGAACTCGGATGGCGTGCTGAATTTCGACCGGCAGCCCATGGCGCGGGTCAACGTGCAGGCGCTGGCGCGGCAGAACGGCGGAGCTCCGCAGACCGGGTATGCGGGGGGCGGCGGCCGCGTGGAACTCGAGTTCTTCCTCGAAGACAAGACTCCGGAGCATTTCGCGCGCGAAGCGGCGCGGCAGGCGGTGGGACAGCTGGATGCGGTGGAAGCGCCGGCGGGAGATTCGGTGGTGGTGCTCGGGCCGGGCTGGCCGGGCGTGCTGCTGCATGAGGCCGTGGGGCACGGACTGGAAGCGGATTTCAATCGGAAAGGCACTTCGGCGTTCACGGGGCGCATCGGACAACAGGTGGCGAGCCCGCTTTGCACCGTCGTCGACGACGGCACGATCGGGAGCCGTCGCGGTTCTCTGAACGTGGACGATGAGGGGAATGTGTCGCAGAAGAACGTCCTCATCGAGAACGGCATCCTGCGCGGATACCTGCAAGATCAGCTCTCCAGCCGCATGATGGGCAAGGCGCCGACCGGGAACGGACGCCGCGAGAGCTACGAGCACATCCCCATGCCGCGCATGACAAACACCTTCATGCTGGCCGGCGAGAGCGACCCGGAGGAGATCATCCGCTCCGTGCCGAAGGGGCTCTACTGCGCGAACTTCAGCGGCGGGCAAGTGGACATCACCAGCGGCAACTTCGTCTTCTGCGCCTCGGAGAGTTACCTGATCGAGGACGGGAAGCTGACGCGGCCGGTTAAGAACGCCACGCTGGTCGGCAACGGGCCGGAAGCGCTGAAGTACGTCAGCATGGTGGGGAACGATCTGAAACTGGACGAGGGGATCGGGGTGTGCGGCAAAGACGGCCAGAGCGTGCCGGTGGGAGTCGGAATTCCGACGGTGCGCATCGATCATATGACCGTCGGGGGAACGGCTTGAGCGAGCTCCTGGACGTTGCGTCGCGGACCGTGGAGCTTGCGCGCAAGGCGGGAGCGACGGACGCGGAGTGCACCGTGTCCGAAGGCGAGGAGTTCTCGGTCAACGTTCGCCTGGGCGAGATCGAAACGCTGAAGCAGGCGGGCTCGCGGGGCGCCGGTCTGCGCATTCTGGTGGGCGCGTACACGGGATCTTCGTACACGTCGGATCTCTCGGCCGCGGGCGTGGAGAAGCTGGTGCAGTCCGCGATGGAACTGGCCGAGGTGACCACGGAGGATCCGTTCGCGGGCTTGCCGGACCGCGAGGAACTGGGCTCGACCGGCGGCGACCTGGAGCTGTTCAGCGGCGAGATCGAAAAGATCGCTCCGGAAGAACGCATCGAGATGGCGAAGCGCGCGGAAGCCGCCGCGATGGGCTTCGACCCGCGCATCAACAATAGCGACGGAGCCTCGTTCGATTCCTACCGCGGGCGCCATGGGTTCGCCAACTCGCGCGGATTCGCGGGCGAATTCGCCAGCAGCTACTGCTCGATCGGGTGCGTCCCGGTGGCGAAGACCGGCGACCGCATGGAGCGCGACTACTGGTACAGCTCGGCGCGGCAGCCCGGGAAACTGGAATCGCCCGAGTATGTGGGGCGATTAGCGGCACAGCGCACGGTCCGGCGTTTGGGGGCGGTGAAAGCGCCGACGCAGAAAGCTTTGGTGGTGTTCGAACCCCGGGTGGCGCGCTCGTTCGTGGGGAACCTGTTCGAAGCGCTGGAAGGGCGGGCGATCTATCGGCAGTCCTCGTTTCTGCGGGACAAGATCGGGCAGACCGTGGCGTCCTCGCGGATGACGCTGATTGACGATGGGACCATCCCCGGCCTTTTCGGGACGCAGCCGTTCGATGACGAAGGCGTGGCGACGCGGAGAACGCCGGTGATCGAGAATGGCGTTCTGAAAAGCTATCTGTTGAATACGTACGCCGCCCGCAAGCTCGGCATGAAGACGACCGGGAACGCGTCACGGGGGCTCACGGGCAACGCGGGCGTGGGTCACGGCAACCTGTACATCGAGGCGGGAAAACGGACGCCGGAAGAGATGCTGCGGGCCATCCCGAACGGATTCTACGTGACGGAGCTGATCGGGTCGGGCGTGAATACGGCGACGGGCGATTACTCACGCGGGGCGAGCGGGCTTTGGATCGAGAACGGCCAACTTTCCTACGCGGTGAGCGAGGTGACGATCGCGGGCACGATGCAGGAGATGCTGGCGAGCCTGGAGCCGGCGACGGATCTGGAATTCCGGGGCTCGGTGGCCGCGCCGACGCTGCTTTTGGGAGAGATGACCGTTGGTGGACGCTAAGAAAGCCGGGAAGCGGGTCGGAATCTCTCCGGCGGTTATCGTGATCTCGCTGGCGGCGATCGCGGGAGCGGCGCTGTTTGGCTGGCTCACGTTTGGTCCCAAGCCGGCGCCGCCGCCTCAGCCGTCGCTCACCGCCGAAGGGCGCGCCTATCTGCCCAATCTGAAGCTGAGCGACGTGCAACCTCAGACGTCGGAAAGCTATATCCAGAAGAGCCTGTTCGAGATCATGGGCAAGATCACGAACGCCGGCCCGAAGACCGTTACGGGCGTGCAGGTGACGTGCGTGTTCCGGAACTACAGCGGGCAGGAGATCAAGCGCGAGCGGGTGAGCGTGGTCGGACCGCGGACCGGAACTCTGGCCCCTAACGCGACGGCTGCTTTTCGCCTGGCGTTCGATGATGTGCCGGACGACTGGAATCAGCAGATGCCGAATTTCGTGATCGCGCAGATCGCATTTTAGGGCAGCGTTTGGAAGCGAATCGCTCCCTGGCTCTCCCAGGCCGCAAGCACGTGGCCGTTGGGAAGCGCGAGGAGTTCGCCGTATTGGCCGTCCGGATCGAGGAGCGCGGGTGCGGACTGGCCCGGCCCCAGAGATTCGAGACCGTTCGAGTCCCGCCAGGACAGGAAAGTGCCGGCGCCGCCCACGGCAATGGCGGGGTCTTTGCCGGCGTGAATGGGCTTTTCCGGCTCATTCGGGCGGGCGGTGTAGATGGTCTGCTCGCGGCGCCAGACCGTGACCGGCTTATCGGAACGGTCGTAAACGACGCCGCCGCCGTCCATGGGGCAGGCATCCAGTTTCCAGGATCCGGCGCCGAGCTTCGCGGCGGCTGAGAACGTTTTGCCGCCGTCGCTCGATTTGGAGAGGTAGAAATCGCGGTCGCCGGCGATGAGGTTGCGCCACATAACAGTGATGAGGCCGTTTCCGTCGATCGCGACGGACGGGTGGCAGCACTGGCAGATGGAGCCGTCAGGAGACGCATACACTTCCTTGTTGGGCGACCACGTCGCCCCGCCATCGTGAGACGCCGAACCATACAGGCGCGCCCCCGTCTTGCGATGATCGAGCCAAACGGCGTAAACGAGCCCGTTGGGACCTGCGGCCATGGCGTGAAGACCTTCACGGGCGGAGTTCGGAACATCGTTGATGTGCGCCGCGAGTTTCCAAGTGGCCCCGTCGTCGGTGGAGCGGAACGCCAGAAGGTCCCCATCCTTGCCGCCGCCCAGCGGTCCGGCGACCAGAGAAATCACGGTGCTTTTGCCGGCGATCGCGATGCGGGGACCGCGGTGCCGGCCGGCGGAGATGAAGCCCGGCTGCGCGACCGTGCGGGGCGCCGGCCAGGTTTGGCCTCCATCGGACGACTCCGTGAAGAGCACTTTGTTTCCGGAGACGAAGGTGGCCGCCACCTTGTTGCTTTGGCCTGCCAACTGCACTTGTTGGTAGACGCCGCCCTCCGGCGCCGATAGCCGCAAAACCGAACCAAGCGCCAGAAAAAGTAAAATCGTCATGCGAGAATCAGATTAACCTAAGCGCCTGAACCTGCATGTCTTTCCCGCCAGACGTCAAGCGCAGACCCGGTATCCCAAAGTGGCTTGTTCCCGCCCTGGGATTCATTGTCTCCATCGTCAGTTGCTACTTTGCTTTCCGGCGCTTCGACTTCAACCAGCTCGGCCGCGATTTCGAGCACCTGATCTGGCCGTGGGTGATTCTGGCGGTGGCGCTGGAGCTGGCCTCTTACATCGTGGACGCGTGGCGCTGGCTGGTGATTCTGAGTCCGGCGGAACAGCCGACGCTTCTGCAATGCGTACAGGCCACGTTCATCGGACTGTTCGCCAATGATCTGCTGCCCGCAAAAGCGGGCGAAGTGATCCGCCCCTACCTGCTGTCACGCTGGGCCGACGTTCCGCTTTCCCTTTCGATCACCTCGGCGGCCATGGAGCGCATTCTGGACGGCGTAACGATGGTGATCTGCTTCTACATCGTTTCAGCGGATATGACCGGGCTGCCGGGATGGCTCCGAGACGGGATGGGCACGCTGGCGATCGCGATGGGCGTGATCATGTCGGTGTTCCTGTTCATCCTGTTCTATAAGAGCCACGCGCACCGGGTGGTCTCCGGCAGTAAGTTTGCGGTGAAGTTCATTCACCTGCTGGACGAGTTGCACCTGCTCGGCTGCTGGCAAACGCTGTGGGCCGCGTTCGGGCTTTCCTTTGTCTACTTCCTTTGCCAGTTTCTGGCGGTGATGTGCCTGGCGCGGGCTTACAACTTCGATTTCGGGCTCCGGGAATCGGCGTTCGTCCTCTTGGTGGTGCGGCTGATCACCTTGATTCCCAGCGCGCCCGGCAACATCGGGTCGTTCCAATTCTTTTGCGAACTGGCGTTACGGATGCTGATGGTGGAGGCAGCCAACGCCAACAGCTTCGCTTTGATCGCGTACTTTTTCCTGACGGCGCCGCCTTTGGTGATCGGGGCGGGAACGGTGATGCTGACTGGCCTGAGCATCGGGGAATTGCATAAGCAAGCCCATCATGCGCACCGCGAGCATGAAGAGTCGCGCAACCCGGGGCCGGCCTGATTACGAGATCAGCTTTTTCACGACGCTGCCTTCCACGTCGGTGAGCCGGAAATCGCGCCCCATGTAGCGATAGGTGAGGCGCTTGTGGTCGAATCCCAACTGGTTGAGCAGGGTGGCTTGTAAATCGTGGACGTGGATCGGGTCCTCGATGATGTTGAAGCACAGATCGTCGGTTTTGCCCACGACGCGTCCGCCGGGAATGCCGCCGCCCGCGAGCCACATGCTGTAAGCGACCGGATGGTGATCGCGTCCGGCGTTGCCGGCGTCTTCGGGCTTGCGGATTTCACTCATCGGGGTGCGGCCGAATTCCCCGCCCCATACGACCAGCGTCTCTTCCAGCAGACCGCGCTGTTTCAGATCTTTGATCAGCGCGGCCGCGGGCTGGTCGGTGGCGCGGCATTGCTGCTTCAAGCCCTTGGTCAGTTCGGTGTGATGATCCCAGCTGGCGTGCATCATCATGACGAAGCGTACGCCGCGCTCCACCAGCCGGCGGGCCAGCAGGCAGTTGGTGCCGAATTGCTTGGTGTCCTTTTCGTTCACCCCGTACATCTCGAGCGTGGCGGCGGATTCCTTGGAAAAATCCAGAAGCTCCGGAGCGGCGGCTTGCATGCGGAACGCGAGTTCGTAGTTCGCGATGCGCGAGGCGATTTCCTGATCGCCGGTCGCGCGGAGATGTTCTTCATTCAGATCTTTGAGGACGTCGAGTTCCTGCCGTTCGCGGTCGCGCGTGATCCCGGCGGGATTCGATAAGTAAACAATGGGTTCGCCCGAGCTGCGAAATACGGTGCCCTGGTAGGTTGACGGGAGAAAGCCGCTGGAGAAGTTGGATTCTCCGCCGCTGGTGCCGACGCCAGAGCTGAGGACGACGAAGCCGGGGAGATTCTCGGATTCGCTGCCCAGGCCATAGAGCACCCACGATCCCATGGAAGGCCGGCCGGATTGCAGCGTTCCGGCGAAGAGCAGCAACTGGCCGGGGTGGTGATTAAACGCGTCCGTGTGCATGGACCGCACGAGGCAGATGTCGTCCGAAACGGAGGCCAGATGCGGCAGCAGTTCACTGATCTCCGTGCCGGCCTTCCCGCTGGGCGTGAACTGGTAAGGGCTGCCGAAGACCGCGGCGGTGGGCTTGATGAAAGCGAGCTGGAGATTCTTCGTGATGGATTCCGGGAGCGGTTTGCCGTTCCACTTCTGGAGTTCGGGTTTGGGGTCGAACAGATCGAGCTGGCTGGGGCCGCCTTCCATGAACATGAAGATGACGTTTTTCGCCTTGGGCGCGAAGTGAGGCTTCCTCGGGAGCATCGCGTTGAGCGAGCCGTGGACATCGGAAGCGAGACCTTCTTTCTGGAGAAGGCTGGCGAGAGCCATGGTTCCAATACCGGCGCCGACTTCGCGGAAGAAGTGGCGGCGGCTGCGGGCGCGGTCGAGATGGAGCGGGTTCATGGCGATTACTCCCGAGTGATGAATTCGTGGGTGTTGAGGAGGACGCGGGCGACGCCGGTCCAGCCGTAAGCGGCGGGTTGCGACTGGAAGTAGGCGGCGAGGCGAGCGCGTTCCGTGGCGCTCGGGCCGCGTCCGAAGCAGAGGCGGTAGGCGTAATCGAGGCGCGCATCGAAGCTGGGAGGCGCTTCGCGTTCGAGACGGAACGCGAGCGCTTCGGCGGATTCGTAGAAGACCGGGTCGTTCAGCAGGTTCAGAGCCTGGAGCGGCGTGTCGGACGCGCGGCGGCGCGTGCAGGCGAGAACCGAATCGGGCTCATCGAAGTTGGCGAGGAAGGGATATGGCGTGGTGCGCTGGTAGTGGATATACAGCCCGCGGCGATAGCGGTCTGAGCCGGTGGACTCTTTCCACTTCACGCTGCCCGCGTAACCGAGTTCGGCGATGCCCGCAGGTTGCGGAGGACGAACGCTTTTCCCGCCGATGGCGGGATCGAGAAGGCCGCTGACCGCGAGCGCTTCATCGCGAATGCTTTCGGCCGGCAGGCGAACCGAAGACTGGCGGGCCAGCAGTACGTTGGCGGGATCTTTGGTGTCGAGTTCGGGGCGGCCGTGCGAGGACTGGCGGTACGTCGCCGACAGGACGATTTCGCGGATCAGACGCTTGATCCCCCAGCCGTGGTCGCGGAAATCGGAGGCGAGCCAATCGAGCAGTTGGGGATGCGAGGGAAGCGTGCCCTGCGTGCCGAAATCGTCGCTGGTGGAGACGATGCCCTGTCCGAACAGCTCCTGCCAGTAGCGATTGACGGCGACGCGCGCGGTGAGCGGGTTCTGGTTCGACACAATCCATTCGGCCAGCCCGAGGCGGTTGCGCGGAGCGTCCTTCGGCATGAGAGGCAGGAAGGACGGCGTGTCGGGAACGACTTCGACCGCGTTGTTCTTATAGTCGCCCTTCGGATGCGTGAAGGTGCGGTGCGGGCCGGTGTCGTCGGCGATGGTCATGGCTTCGGACAAGCGGGGGAAATTGGCGTCAAGTCCGTCAATCGCCTTGGCGGCCGCCTTGAGGCGGTTGGCCGTCGGCTTGTCTTTGCCGATGATGGGGCCGAAGTTGTGAAGGAAGTAGTCGGTGAGGATCTCGTTCTCGCGGGGCGAGCGGGATTCGGGGTGCAGGATGAGCCGGTCGAAGTTATCGACCATGACCCGGTTCTGGGTGACTTCGAAATCCCAGCCCGTGTCTTTGCCGGGCTCCTGGATGGCTTGGGCGATGCGCCGCTCCCATTGCGATTGGAGCGCGGGTTGATTCGACCAGGCAAGGAGAGCCTCGCGCTTGCGGGTGTACTCGGGCCGGGCTTGCAGGTAGGGGCCGATTTCGCCGGGCATGGGCGCGTCGATGTTGACTTCGCGGGCGCGGTCGAAGAAGGCGAAGATCTGGTAGTAGTCGGTGTGCAGAATGGGGTCGTATTTGTGGGTATGGCACTGCGCGCAGCGGACGGTCAGGCCGAGCCAGGTGGCGCCGACGGTGCCGGTGCGGTCCACAAGCTGGTCATACCGATCGCTTTCGCGCGTGGAGCCGGCTTCGCGGTTCGTGAGGGTGTTGCGGAGAAAGCCGGTGGCGACGCGGGTATCGACGGTGGCGTCCGGCAACTCGTCCCCGGCCAGCTGCTCGATGGTGAACCGGTCATACGGGAGATCGCGGTTGAAGGCGTCGATAACCCACTGGCGGTAGCGCCACGCCGACGGGCGAACCAGGTCTTTCTCGAAGCCGTCGCTATCGGCGTAATGGGCGAGGTCGAGCCAATTGCGCGCCCACCTCTCGCCGAAATGCGGGGACGCGAGAAGGCGGTCGACGACGCGGTCGTAGGCGCCGGGTTGTTTGTCCTGAACGAAGTCGGCTGTTTCGGCGGGCGTGGGCGGCAGGCCGGTGAGATCGAGCGAGACCCGGCGGATAAGAGTCACGCGATCGGCCGCTGGCGATGGCTGGATGGATTCGGCTTCCAGGCGCGCCAGGATGAACTGATCGATGGGGTTGACGGGCCAGTCGCGATTTCGGACGGCGGGCGGATCGGGGTGGGTGATGGGCTGAAGAGACCAGAGCTTCGGCGCGGCTTTGAGAGGCGCGAGATGGCGAGCGGAGTCCGGCCAGACAGCGCCGCCGTCGATCCATGTTTTCAGCGCGGCGACCTGATCCGCCGTAAGGTGGGGACCGACGGGCGGCATGAACTTCGATCCCGCGCCGGTGACCATGGCGATCAGGCGGCTGGCGGCGGAATCTCCGGGAAGGATCACGGGACCGGAGTCGCTGCCTTTGAGAGCGAGATCGCGGTCGTCGAGGCGGAGCCCGGCCATGTGCGTCTGAGGGCCGTGACAGAGAATGCAGCGCGTCTGGAGAATGGGCTGGATGTCTTTGACGAAGCCGGTTTGGTCTGCCCGAATGAGCAAGGGCGATGCGAGAAGCAGCGCGAGTGGCAATCGGAGACGCATGGTCCGGATGCAACCGAGTATATCGCTGACCGGTTTACGAATCGGCCGCGCGCATCGCCGCGAGGGAGCGTTCGACTTCCGCGAGGGGAACGAAATCGCCCTGACCGATGCCGGGACAGTAAGCGGCGGTTTCGAGCCAGGCGGCCGCGTCTTCAATTAGGCTAGGCCAGAAGGGGAACGTGCCGCACTGGGTCGGCTTGGCGGGGTGGATGCCGCAGCCCCGGCCCTGGAGAAAATGGCACTGGGAGCGCGGCGGTTTGCGCAGGCGGAGCAGATGGCGGGTGCGGTAGACGTAGCGGGCTTCAAACTCCGCTGGAGTGAGACTGAGGAAGGCCGCGGCGCGCAGCAGGTCGCCTTCGGTGAGATAGACATACCCGCGCTGGTCGCAGCAGTTGGTGCACCCAGGCTGGCACGTGAAGCGAAGGCGGCCCGGATCAAGCGGCATTCTGGGGTTCAAAGAGGGCGAACACCGCGCCTTGCGGATCGCTGACGATCGACATACGCCCGACGTTCGGCATGGACATGGGCGGAAGCAGCACGCGGGCGCCGCGCTCTTCAGCTTTGGTGGTGGAGCCGTCGCAATCGGCGGTCTGGAAGTAGAGGAGCCAGTGGGGCGGCGTGTGCGGATTGCGCTGGCTCGCCGGCGGAATGCCGCCGATGAACTGATCGCCATTCTGGATATGGAGATAACCCGAAGGGTCGTGGGGAGCGGCGGCTATCGTCCACCCGAAGAGTTGCTCGTAGAAACCTCCGGCTTTTTGGGGATCCGGCGTGCTGAGGTCGGCCCAGCAGAAGGCGCCTTCTTCGGACGAAAGCAGGGCGGATGGCTGCTCGCCAGCCTGCCAGATATTAAACACTGCGCCGGTGGGATCGGCGAGCACAGCCATGCGGCCGGCGTTCAAGACGTCGAATGGAGCTCTGAGGACCTCGCCGCCCAGCGACTTGACTTGAGCGGCCGCGTCGTCGGCGCTGTCGACGGCGATATAGACCGACCAGTTAGGCGGAACTCCGGCGGCCAGCATCGCCGCATTCAGCTGGAAGGCCGCCCCGGTATTCTGGCCGTCGATTTGGAACATGGTGTTGCGGATGTTGGCGTTAGAGAATTCGATGAACCGTTTACTGCTACGCTCGCCCGCCGCCGCGATGATCACCGGCAATTGGCGAATCCCACTCGTTTGAGGCGGCCGGCCTGCGGAAGCTTTGATCGGAAGCGGGGCCGTTTTCATGGATGGGCCGGCTTAATGCTTAAGACAAGAGACGAGACAGAGACGGCGAACGATAGAGCGGATATGACGATGGCGGCTAGCGCCCATCCATGGCTTCGGTTCACGACCGCCCAGCCGCCCTCGGTCAAGCGCCACAGAGGAGAGATGCGCGTCACAAGCTTGTCCGGTGGCGGCAACTCGCCATTAGGGCCGAGCGTTCCCGAGGGCACAGCATTATGGATTTGCTCAACCCATCCGCGCATGTGCGCGGTATTGAGCGCGGCTTCGATCTGTTCGCTGTAGCCCAGTGCGTTCTCGATGACCCAGACGTTGCCCGGCTGCAGTACCAAGGCGCATCGTTGCCCGGCCAGGCGTTTCAGCGTCAGCCGAATATCGCGTTCCGAATTCAGCGCCAAAGCTCACCTTCATTGACAGCCAATCGACGTAACATAACGAGTTGCCCTGCGCTGCAAGATCAGCCGTTTGGTTTCGAACCTGTCACCCCAGGAGATTGAGAGAATGTTCACGTGGATGATCTGAATATTGAAACCGTCGTTAAAAGCATTGCCCAAATAGCGCCAATGCTTCATACCGCAGGTGCAATATCACCGCGGGCGATCAAAGCCATTTATGAGTATAGCAAGACCATAAAGATTCGATGTTCTTTAGAAACCGGTTCAGGCGCCACAACGCTACTCATGTCGCATTTAAGCGAACAACATTTTGTATTTGCTCAGGATAATGGTACCGGCAGTATCGAGAATGTCAGGAGATCGCCACTCCTAAACGCCGCAACGGTTCAATTCGTCGAAGGCCCCACGCAAAAGACTCTTCCGGCTTTTACAATTCCCCAACCTGTTCAATTTGCTCTAATAGACGGCCCGCATGCTTACCCGTTTCCGGACCTTGAATACTACTACATCTATCAGTCTCTCAGTCCGGGCGCCTTATTTGTCCTCGATGATATTCATATCAAAACAATTAACAATCTTTTTTCATTTCTGAAGAGCGATACCATGTTTCGCCTTGACCAGGTCCTTGGCACCACAGCTTTTTTTGTCCGTACGGAAGCTCCTACGTTCTGCGCGGTGGCAGACGGGTGGCAGTCTCAACGTTATAACCGGAGAGTGTTGAAAAGGTTCGATTTACTGAGGCAGGCCTGGCAAATGCTTCCCCTAAAAGTACGCAAGTCGACCGAGTTTCTAACGAGAAGATCTAAGGCTCGTAGCAGGATATGGATCGATTCGCCAAAGGATAGGGCCGTGGTTGGACATGCCGCTATTCTAAGCGGGCGCGTTACAGGGCCTCTGGATAGCCTCTTCCTTTGGGTATTAATTCGCAGCGAGAACGAAGAGTCCTGGTGGCCGCAAGAAGCGGTTAAGATGAACTTCCAAGATGGAGATTGGGAATGCAATGTTGAGTTTGGTGACCCGCAAAAATCAGGCGGAAACTTCCAGATCGCCGCTGTCCTTGTTAATCCTCCAGTCGACGAATACTTGAAAAATTGGAGAGTTGATGCGGCGATGCATCTCGCCGCACCAATTTATAATTTCCCATTCAGGAGCGCAGCAATCGCGGATGCCTATCGATGGGTCCAACGTTCCTGACTTAGGTTCCCGGAGTTCCGCTGCAGTTGGTTGTCCAATCATACCTTCGCAAATAGACGCTGGTATTTGGACCGATAAAGCCAAAAATAGGTCCTCTGCAGTTTTTCCAGCGGCAAAGGCGGGTGAAAGATTCGTTTCCGCACCTGGCGGGAAGGCCGGAGGGCATGTGCGCGTGGACCGCCCTGCGAGTGATGGTGACTCGAATTGTATCCCCTATCCATTGGTCCCGAACCACACGCGCGCCTTCCGCCGTCGCTCGCAAGGGGCGCTTGCGGCGCGTTACGCTGAACAAGGAGTATGCCCGTCATCGCCGCCGCTTCCAGCCAGTACCTGCCGCCTCAAGCCTCCGTGAAACGCCTCGGGAAAATCGTCCGCCAGTTCGAACGCGCCCGGCCCGTTACGCAGCGCTTTAGCCATGGGGGCGATTCCATTTTCGTGCTTCCCGGGGGCGAACTTTACTTCGAGGGGCCGTTGGAGCTCGACACCGACGGCTCGCCTTTTTATGAGCAGGACCCCACCGGCCAGGCCGACACCAGCCTGCACGATCGGGCCGATCGCCCGCTCGACGCCAACCGCGTGCCCTATTTTGTGCTGCCTTGCAAGGGCTTTTGTGACAAGTTCGGAATCCGGCTGGGCGACATCGCCGCGGTGATCTACGGCGCCCGGATCGAATTTGCGGTTTTTGGGGATTGCGGCCCCGCGCGCAAGCTGGGCGAAGGGTCCATCGCACTCCACCGCGCGCTCGGGCACGAGACCGTTCACGGCGGAAAATTGCATAATGACGGGATCGACGCAGGCGTGATTACCATCGTGTTCCCAGGGTCCGGCAAACCAGACGACGCCCAAACCCAAGCGCGCATTCGCCAGCTGGGGAAGGCCCTGTTTCGCGATCTGGGCGGCAACCCGGATTAGAATCACTTATGCCGATGTCCCTTCCGGCGCTTTTCTTATTGCAGGCAGCCAAGATGGGGCACGACTATCCCCTGCCGCCAAAATCCTGGTTCTCGCGATTTTCGGTGTTCGTTCTGGTGGTTCTTCTCGGCGCGGGACTCATCGCCGCGATCATTCTCATCGGGCGCGCGCTGGCAGGGAAGCCGAAGTCCCGCGGCTCCGAAACGCCCCCCGAATCTTAGCTGCATCCGAAGATCGGTGATCTGCGGTATAACTTATAGTGTCGGTAGATTCTTGCAGGGGCTGAAGTCTGGACGCAATCGGTCCGGGAAATTAGCAAACCGCAACGCCAGGACGCTACGACACGGCGATTACAATAGCGTTAGGCCAGCGGAGGCAAATATATGTTCGAAGGTCTTTTTCAACCGTCTCATCTGCTCATCATTCTTGCGGTAGCTCTCCTGGTGTTTGGACCCAAGAAGCTTCCTGAACTCGGCAAGGGCCTGGGCGAAGGCATCAAGAGCTTTAAAAAAGGCATTAAAGAAGCCACCGATTCGGCGACCCGCCCGGACGCATAGGCGGCTACGGCGAACTTTCGCGGAGCGACCGGTATTTCCGGAGGAGTTCGTAAATCACGACCCCGCCGGAGATGGCGACGTTCAGCGAGTGTTTGGTTCCCAGCATTGGGATTCGGACATGCGTGTCCGCGATGGCGGTCAGTTCCTCACGAACGCCATCGACTTCATGTCCAAATACCAGGCAAAGCGGGAACCGAGGCTGCCAGTCGAAAAGATCCACCGCGTGGACGCTGGTCTCAATCACGGCGATTTCGTGCTCGCGTTGCTGTAAATCCCGCAATTGTTCGTCAGGTTCCGGCCAATAATCCCACTTGACTGAGTCGTCCGCGCCTAACGCGGTTTTCGAAATCTCTTTGCGCGGCGGGCGCGCCGTAATCCCGGAAAGACACATCCGCTCCAAACCGGCCGCATCCGCCGTTCGGAAAAACGCTCCTACGTTGTACATGGATCGGACGTTGTCGAGCAGAATCGTGACTGGCAGAGGCCGCAAGGCATCATAGGGCCGGGCAGCCAAAGTGGCCTGGAATGGGATGCGGTCGCTCAACGGCGCGTGTCCCAAGGTAGAATAGTACCTATTGTCATGTTGTCCATTGTGATCCCCATCCACAACGAGGAGCATTCCATCCTTCCGCTGTACGATCGGCTCACCGCGGTGCTCGTCCTGTTGCGCCGGCCATACGAAATTCTCTTCGTGGACGATGCGTCGAATGATCGCAGTTTTGAACTGCTCGCCAATCTGGTGCAGACGGACCCGCGCCTGAAGGTGCTCCGGCTGCGGAGAAACTTTGGGCAAACCGCGGCGCTGTCCGCCGGTTTTCACGAAGCCAAGGGTAAGGTGATCATCGCGATGGACGGCGATCTGCAGCATGCGCCGGAAGACATTCCGGCTCTGCTGGCCAAGATCGAAGAGGGATATGACATCGCCAGCGGCTGGCGCAAGGAACGGCTCGACAACGCGCTTACCCGCAAGATTCCGTCCCGCATCGCCAATTGGCTGATGGCCAAAGCCTCCGGCGTGGATCTCCGCGATTTCGGCACCACGTTCAAGGCCTACCGCGCGGAGGTTCTGAAAGACGTTCACCTCTACGGCGAACTGCACCGTTTCATCCCGGCGCTGGCCAGTTTCTATGGCGCCCGAGTAGCCGAGGTGCCCATCCAGAACACGCCCCGTTTGTCCGGAGACTCCCATTACGGTTTAAGCCGGACGTTTCGCGTTTTATTTGACATCCTCACCGTGCGCTTTTTGCTGAAATACTTCACTCGCCCGATGCATTTCTTCGGAAGCCTGGGCCTTTTCGGGACGACTGTCGGAACGTTGATTCTTTTGGGCTGCGCGCTTCACAAGCTTTTCGCACGCGTCAATATTCTCGACCAGCACGGTCCGCTGCTCATTCTGGGGGCGCTGCTGCTGCTCTGCGGCCTGATGATGTTCAGCACCGGATTGATTGGGGAGATGATGATGCGGACGTACTTCGAAAGCCAGGGCCGCCGCATCTACGCGATCCGCGATGTGCTTGTCCAGAAACGCCGCGGCGTAGTGGACGAAGCCCGCTAATTCCTCCTCTTCCCTAAACCTTTCCGGCGGCTTTACCGATCAATGCTCAATGAGCACGATGGCCGATTTTCATGCGCGTCCGGGAGCGAACAGCGCCGCCCCGGGTTTGGAAGCGCTCGTCCGGGCGGACGCGCTAGAGCAAAACGGGCCGGGAAAAGCCGGGAAGGAGCAACCTGGTCAGGAGATCCCGAGTAAACAGATCCGGATTCTGCTCGCCGGTGAAGCTTCCTTATTTCGCGACGCATTGCGGGCGGCTCTCTCGGCGGTGACCGATCTGAAGGTAGTCGCGGAAGCGGGTGACGCGGAATCCATGCTGGCCCTCGCCGGGGATACCCGGCCCGACATCATTCTGTTTGCGCCGCAAAGGACGGCCTCGGCGCTGCCAGTTTTGCGGCGTCTTCAGTTATCCGGATTGCCGTCTCGAACCATTTTGCTGACGTCCTCGGAGGATCCCGAATGGCTGTCCCAGGCGGTCCGCCACGGGGTGGCCGGCATGGTCGCGAACAAGAGCTCGACCGAAGTGTTGCTCAAAAGCATTCGAAAGGTGAGTGCGGGCGAACTTTGGCTGGATCGCGGAGCAACGGCGGAAGTCGTGCGTCAGCTCACTGGCCGTCCCATACCGGCGCCGCGCAATGTACCGCCGTCGGATAAACCGGTCGTCCTGAGCCATCGCGAACGCGACGTCGTCGGTCTGGTGGCGCAGGGCTTTCGCAACCGGGAGATTGCCGACAAGCTATTCATCACCGAACAGACCGTGAAGAACCATATGCACAACATCTTCGAGAAGATCGGAGTGCAGGACCGGCTGGAACTGGCGCTTTACGCCATCTATCACCGGCTCTATCAGATCTAGCGCGCCGTTCAGCCCGCGTCGCGCGCGCCGTATTCCTTCAGCTTATTGTGCAGGGTTTTCAGGCTTATTCCGAGAATCTCGGCGGCGCGCGTCTTGTTATTGCGCGTATGTTCCAACGTGCGGACAATCAAATCTTTTTCCGCGGCTTCCACCGTGGTCCCGATCCGCACGTGAATCGCATCCCCGTCCAGGCCCGGCGCTTTGACCGGAATCTCAATCTCTTCCACCGGCTCTGGGGGAGCGGCGGCGGGCACGGGCAATACGACGGAAGCTGGCGTACTCTGCGCAGCGGCAACTGCCGCCGCCACGGGCGGCTTCATCAGCTGGACATGTTGCGGGAGATTCTTTACCGGAATCTCGCCCTCGGAAGTCAGAATTACGGCGCGCTCTAACACATTGCGCAATTCACGAATGTTCCCTGGCCATTCATAGGTTTGGAAAAGCCCCATCACTTCCGGCGCGAACCCGGTGACGCGAGTATCGTGCTTGCGGTTCAGGTCGGAAATCAACGATTCGGCGATGGTCGAGATATCTTCCTTGCGCTCCCGCAGAGGCGGCAAGTGGATATGGAAGACATTCAGACGGTAGAACAGATCTTCGCGCAAGTGACCGCCTTTTACGGCTTCGTCCGGGACCTTATTCGTCGCCGCGACCACGCGGACGTCCACCTCAAATTCGGCTTTCCCGCCCAGACGCCGCACTTTGGAATCTTCGAGAATCCGTAGCAGCTTGGCCTGCGTTCCCATGGGCATTTCGCCGATTTCGTCCAACAGAAGCGTCCCGTGCTGGGCGATCTCGAAACACCCCGCGCGGCGTTCGGTGGCCCCGGTGAAGGACCCCTTTTCGTGTCCGAACAGTTCGCTCTCAATCAATGTCTCGGGCAGAGCCGCGCAGTTGATCGCCACAAAGGGACCTTGCCGCCGCGGGCTCAGCGCGTGGACCGTCCTCGCGACGAGTTCCTTCCCGGTCCCGCTCTCGCCGGAAATCAGCACGCACGCCTTGCTGGGCGCCGCTTGCTGAAGAAGCGAGTAGATCTCCTGGATCCGGGGGGAATTCCCGACCATCTCGCCCAGGCTGCCTTTGTACTGCAGTTGGCGTTCGAGAACCTTTTTCTCGGTGTGCAAGCCCTGGTGCTGAGCCGCCTTGCGCAGCAGCGCGAGCATCATGGTCGGCTGCACCGGCTTCTCCAGAAACCAATAGGCGCCCATCTCATGGACGGTCCGCAGCGCGGTCTCGATGTTTCCGAATGCGGTCAGCACGATTGTAGGCGGCATGTCGCCCTGCTCGCGGAGCGCCTTCAGCAGTTCGTAGCCGTCCATGTGCGGCATGTTCAGATCGGTGACGATGACGTCAGGCTGGAACGTCGCGATTTTATCGAGCGCCTCGCCGCCGTCGGAAGCCGTCTCGGCGTGCATGCTCCAGGCTTTTACCATTCCGGCAAGCCCCGCGCGCTGGCTGCTTTCGTCGTCTACGATGAGAATCCTGACAGTTCGGTCCATAGGGAAATGAGTGGTTTGGGTGTGTATCTTTTACAATAATAGCTAAAGGCAGGCTCTAGCCTCGCGGACCCGAAACCCGATCTTTAAGTATGAATCAATACGATCTTTATGCTTAACCAGTTTCTGAAGCGCGCGCGCCAGCGCATTCTCCAGAATCTGCTGCTGTCGGAAGCTGCCCTCTCCGGTGCGATCCTCTTCGGCGGCGTGATCGTTCTGCTGGTCCTGGGCACGCAAATTCTCGAGTGGTGGGTTCCGCTCGCTTTGGCCGTTGTTTCGTTGTCGATCGGGCTGATCCGCGTGCGTCTCCAAGCGCCTTCCTCGCCGGCGGTCGCTCGCACCCTCGACCAGCGTTGTTCCCTGGCGGACGCTCTGGCGACCGCGCTCCACTTTCAGGATTCCGCGAGCCCCGTCGCGCGGGCCCAGCGGGAGCAGGCGCTCGCGGCCGCCCATGCAATCGATCTCCGAAACGCCCTGCCCCTCGTTGTTCCCCGCTCGCTCTACGGACTGGCAGGCTTGGCTCTCGCGGCTTCCCTTCTCCTTTTCTTCCGTTACGGGGTGGAGCACGACCTCAGCCTCGCCGCGCCCATCGCTCATCTCAATTTCGACCCGTTTCGCGCGGCTCTCGGCCTGGACGGAAACGCGGGTGCGCCGAAAGCTCCGGCGCGCCCCGGCACGCAGCCGCGGACCGCGCCGGGCGATCTCATGAGCCGTCTTGGAACCTCGACCCCGGACGAAGCCGGCGAGAAAGTGACTTCGTCGGCGCCGCAAACGGCCGTGACCACCGGTCCGCGCACCGGAACGGAGACGGCTGTGGAGGCGGCCGCGGACGGCAAAAAACCTGAGAGCGCGGCAGGCGATTCGAGCGATGCGTCGCAGAACGGCGCCGGCGCGCCAAAATCCGGCGACGAACCGCCGCCTTCCTCGCAGGACGGGTCGCCCCAGAGCGCGCAAAGCGGCGGCAAGACGGCGAGTTCGGATAGCTCCGGTCTGATGAGCAAGCTGCGTGACGCCGTCTCCGGCCTCATTTCCAAGATGAAACGCGACGGAGCGCAGACGCCGCAGAGCGGTCCGCAAGCCGCCCAGCCGCCCAGCGGCAAGCAGCCTTCCGGTCAAAATTCTCAAAAACAAGGTGCGCAGGACGCCAAAGCCGACGGCCAGCAACAGTCCGGCGACGAATCGGCCGCCTCCGATTCCGAGCAGATGGACCCCGGCAAAGGGTCCGGGAAGGCCAGCGATCAGAATGCTTCAGCCAAACCGGGCAGCGGCATGGGCCACCAGGACGGCAGCAAGGAGCTGCAGGATGCCGCCCAACTGGCCGCCATGGGGAAGCTCAGCGAGATCATCGGCAAGCGCTCAGCCAAAATCAGCGGCGAGATGACCATTGAACCGCAGTCCGGCCCGCAACAGCTCAAGACCGGATACACGCACAGCATCGCCCGCCACGGCGAGTCCGGCGGCGATAATAGCCGCGACGAAGTTCCCGTCGCGATGCAAGGCTATGTCCAGCAGTATTTCGAGCAAGTTCGCAAGCAGGCCGCCGTTAAGACCGCGCGGGCTGGCAAACCCGACCCGCATCCGTAAAAGCTAAATTTTCGTCACGCTGCTCTGCCCGCGGACCTTCAACTCCCAAGGTTTTTTGGGCTTCCCGGAGTCCCGGTCCTTCACCCGATCGTACAAATACAAGTTCGATACCGAACCGAGAGATTCGTTATAGAGACTGGTCAGCCCGAGCGCTTCACGCAAGTCTTCCTGAAACTCGTGAATCCCTTTCAGCTCCGCGGCGACCGCCGGCTTCCGCACTCCCTCCGGGGTTTGAAAGAACTTCTGGAATCCGCCGTCGACCAGCGTTCCGATTTCGTTCCCGAGCACCACGCCGGCTTTCTCCACCACCCGGGCCTTGTCTCCGGCGTCTTCAAATACGGCCGCAAACCCGTCCCGTTCCACCCGCATGCGTCCGGCGCCCTTAGGGCTGGTCTGGAAGCCGGCCTCGCGCACCCGCTTGGCGTAATCCTCCAGCGTATATTTCTTCGGGTGATCACGGCGAAAAAGCATATACGTCATTATAGTTGCCGCTATGTCATTTGTACTTTCGCTCGACGAAGGGACCACCAGCGCGCGTGCTGGAGTCTACGATCGCGAGGGCCGGCGCATCTCGCTGAAATCGCGCAGCTTCGAATGCAGTTACCCGCGCCCCGGGTGGGTCGAACAGGACGCGGAACAGCTCTGGACGCTGCAACTGGAAGCCGCGCGAGAAGCGCTTGCGGCCGCGGGAACGACGGCTGGCGAGCTCAACGCCATCGGCATCACGAACCAGCGTGAAACCGTCGTTGTGTGGGATAAGACGACAGGGATCCCGATCGCGCCCGCGATTGTCTGGCAATGCCGCCGCACAGCGGAGGATTGCGCCGCGCTGGCCAAGTCTCCCGACGCCGGGTGGATCGAGAAACGCACGGGCCTCGTCATCGACGCTTACTTTTCAGCCAGCAAATTAGCCTGGCTTCTCCGCTCGGTGGAAGGGGCCGCCGCCCGCGCCCGGGACGGGGAGCTCTTGTTCGGAAATATAGACGCTTGGTTGATCTGGAAACTGACCGGCGGGCGCTGCCACGTGACCGACATCACCAACGCGTCGCGCACCATGTTGATGAACCTCGAGACGGGCGAGTGGGACGAGGACTTGCTGCGCGTATTCGGCGTTCCCCGCGTCATGCTGCCGCGCATCGTGCCGTCCAGCGGAGTCATCGGCGAGTCGGAGTCCGCGCTCCTGGGCGCGGCGGTCCGGATCGCCGGCATCGCCGGAGATCAGCAATCCGCGCTCGCCGGCCAGGCATGCTTTCGTCCCGGTCTCAGCAAGAACACTTACGGAACGGGGTGCTTCGCGTTGCTCCACTCCGGATCGCGCGCGCCCGTCTCAACCAATCGGCTCCTGGCGACGCGAGCCGCGTCTTTGCACGATCGGGCTTTCGCCTGCGAAGGCAGCGTTTTTGTGGCGGGAGCGGCCGTCCAATGGCTTCGGGATCAGCTCGGCGTCATCGGGAGCGCCGCCGAATCCGAGCAGATCGCCACCTCCATTCCCGACAACGGCGGCGTTTACGTGGTCCCCGCATTCGTCGGTCTGGGCGCCCCGCACTGGGATTCGGACGCTCGCGGATTGGTCTGCGGCCTTACGCGGGGAACGGGCAAGGCCCATATCGTCCGGGCGGCGCTCGAAAGCATCGCCTTCCAGACCCGCGATCTGGTGGCCGCCATGGAGGCCGACGCGGGCGAACCCCTGCGCGAGCTGCGGGTGGACGGGGGCGCCGCCGCCAACGACTTCCTGATGCAGTTCCAAGCGGACCTGCTGGGCCGCCCGCTGGTCCGTCCGACAGATCCGGAAACCACCGCGCTGGGGGCCGCTTACCTCGCCGGCGCGGCCACTGGCTTCTTTTCCGGCCAGGAAGAGCTGGAGAGTTTCTGGCAGGCCGATCGCCGCTGGGAACCGGCCATCTCAGAACACCGCCGCCAGCAGCTCATCGGTGAATGGAATCAAGCGGTTGTCCGTGCGCGCCGTTGAAACTTCCTCCGCGCTCCGTCATCTAAGCTAGAGAATTGAGATTCCTTCCGATCATTCTCCTGGCGCTCCATTGCGCCAGCGCCGAGACGCCCGAATCCGTGCTCACCAGCTTCACCGCCGCTTCGAGCTTATCCGACCAGCAGTTGCGCGGTTCCCAGATGAAAGTAGACATCGTCGCCAGCGTGCCACGACTGGAGAAAACGGCCAGTCTGCAAGGGTTCCGCACGGTTTCGAGCGGAGGCGCGATTTCCTACGATTCGATTCAATTGACGGGCGACGAATCCGTCCGTCATCAGATCATCGCCCGCTATCTCGCCGCCGAAGTGAACGCCGGACACGAACACGACCTGCGGCTTCTGGCGCTCACCCCGGATAATTACCGCTTTCAATACCGCTCCCTCGATGAGTTGGACGGGCATAAAGCGTGGGTGTTCGACGTGAAGCCCCGCCACAAGCGCGAGGGATCGTTTCGCGGCCAGATCTGGATTGACGCCCAGACGTATCTTCCCCTGCGCGAATCCGGGCGCATTGAACAGCATTCCATGTTCCTCCGCAGGCTGACGCTGGTCCGGCGCTTTCGCATCATCGACCAGATGGCGGTCCCGGAAAGCACCGATCTCGATATCGATACCCGCCTGGTCGGGAAGGCGCAGATGAAAGTAAAGTTGCAGAATGTCTCGTTCCCGTATCGCGCGGGGAACGTTCCGCCGGCGCCTGCCGTACAATAGAAGATCCACGACATGAGAACTTTATTCCTCAATCCACCTTCTTTTGAGGGTTTTGACGGCGGGGCAAGTTCCCGTTGGCCGGCTTCGCGCGAGATCGAATCGTATTGGTATCCAGTATGGCTCTGCTACCCGGCCGGCATGCTGCCCGACAGCAAAGTGGTGGACGCGCCTCCGCACAATATCTCGATCGAACAAACCATCGAGATGGGCAAGGAATTCGAGCTTCTGGTGCTGTTTACCTCCACGCCGGGCTTTGAGGTGGACGTCAAGATCGCGGAGATGATGAAAGCCGCGAATCCCATCCTCAAGGTTTGCTTTGTGGGGCCGCCGGTAACGGTGGAACCCGAAAAGACCCTGAACCGCTCCACCGCCATCGATTTCATCATCCGCCGGGAGTTCGATCACCAGATCGTCGATTACGCCAACGGCAAGCCGCTCGAAGAGATTCCGGGCGCCAGCTACCGTAAAGACGGCCAGATTATCAATAATCCGGAAGGTCCGGCGATCGAGGACCTCGACGCGCTGCCCTGGGTTTCGAAAGTCTATAAGCGCGATCTGGACATTACCCGCTACAACGTTCCGTTCCTGCTGAACCCGTTTATCTCGCTTTATACTTCGCGGGGATGCCCGGCCATGTGTACGTTCTGCCTCTGGCCCCAGACTCACTCGGGCCACCGTTGGCGGCTTCGCTCGGCCGACGACATCGCGGCGGAAGTGCAGTATGCGATCAACGCGTTCCCGCAGATCAAAGAAATTTTCTTCGACGACGACACCTTCAACTATCGGAAGGAACGCACCATTGAAGTCTGCAAGAAGCTGAAGCCTCTTAACTTCACGTGGTCCTGCACCTCGCGCGTGACGACGGATTACGACACGCTGAAGGCCATGAAGGAAGCCGGTTGCCGGCTGCTGATTGTCGGCTATGAATCCGGCGATCCGCAAATTCTCAAGAACATCAAAAAGGGCGCCACCATCGATATGGCCGAGCGGTTTACGGCTAACTGTAAGAAACTGGGCCTGATTGTTCACGGAGACTTCATCGTCGGGCTTCCCGGCGAAAGCCGCGAGAGCATTCGCAAAACCATCGATTTCGCCAAGAAACTTGACAACGACACCATCCAGGTGTCCATCGCCCATCCGTACCCTGGAACCGAGTTTTACGATTACGCCAAGAAGAATGACCTGTTCTCTATCGGGAATATGACCGATGAGGTCGGCCACCAGCTTCCCAAGGTGATCTATCCGGGTCTGGATGAAGCCGAATTAGTTGAGTGGGTCGAGCGCTTCTACGGCGAATATTACTTCCGTCCGCACGCCATCTGGCGCGTGGTCCGTAAAGCGATCTTCAACAACGCCGACCGCAAGCGCCTCGCCAAGGAAGCCAAGGAATATATGGCTCTGCGCGCCAAACGCAAACGCTTCATCAGCGATCACCGTCACCAGACCGCCGTTTCCGCCAACGCGGGGGACTGAATCCGCCCGCGGCGCCCCGCAAGTATGCTGGCCAAGACACGCATATTTACGCTGATCGTCGTTCTCAGCAACGTTTTCGGCAACCTGCTGCTCAGCATGGGAATGCATCGGGTGGGGAGCCTGCCCGGCAAGCCCGCGACGGCCTATATCCTCGCCCTTTTCGACCCGTTTGTAGCCGCGGGCGTCGGTCTCCTGATCGTGTGGATGATCGCCCAGTTGATGCTGTTAAGCTGGGCGGACCTCAGCTTTGTCATGCCCGTCACCAGCATCGGTTACGTGCTCAGCGCCCTGGTCGGACGCGTTTTCCTCCATGAACAGGTTCCCTGGCGTCGCTGGGGCGGGATTTGGCTGATCGTATCCGGAGTGCTTCTTGTTAGCCGCACGGCCTCATCGGCATCGCGCGCGAAACAGGCAAACAATCCTGGAAACGCTCGCGGAGAAGGCTCCAAGGAACTGGTGTGCTATTAAGCTGGCTGCTGGTCGGAATCATTGTCGCGGCCACCACCGCGGGCTATTTGTTTCAGGCCCTGGGCATGCGGCAGCATGGGGAGATCCACGAATTCCATGTCGGCGCGCTCGCCCGCATGCTGGCCGCCATGGCCCGCAACGGGTGGGTTGTCCTGTCCGTGGGCGCGATGGCTATCTCTTTTTTCAGCTTCATGGCCCTGGTCTCGATCGCGGACTTGAGCTTCGCCGTCCCCGCCACCGCGGCCAGCCTCGTGTTTGAAACCATTCTCGCGCGCCTGGTTCTTAAGGAATTGGTGGACTGGAAGCGATGGGCCGGCGCGGCGCTGGTGGCCTGCGGCGTCGCGCTGCTCGCTTGAACCTTTTCGCCGCGCCCGCGTTCCTCTCCGCCGCGTACCACGGATTCAGTCTGTTTGCGGCCATCCGCAAATCGCGCGAGCCCGCCCCCGCGCGCACGTTCGCACCGCCGGTTTCCATTCTCAAGCCGGTCGGAGGGGCCGACGAATCGTTCGTCGCAGCCATCACCTCCCATGTCGTCCAGGACTACCCCGAGTATGAAATCCTGTTCGGGATCTCAGACCCGAATGACCCGGCCCGCGCGGATATCGAGCGCCTCCGGCAGGGCCATCCCCGCATCCCCATCCGGCTGTTTCACATCTCCACGGACGCGGCCAACCGCAAAGCAGGCCTGCTGGAAGCCTTATCGGCCCGTGCCAGGCATCCGTTTCTGGTGGTCAATGACGGCGACATTCGAGTGCGGCCGGATTATCTCCGCGAAGTAATCGCGCCCCTGAAGGACGAGGGCGTCGCGCTGGTCACCTGCCTCTACCGGGGCGCGGGCGGCAGCTTTCCCGCGCGTTCCGAGGCGCTCGGAATCGCCACCGAATTCGCTCCCAGCGTGCTTGTCGCGCGCCAGATCGGAGTCAATGAGTTCGCCATGGGCTCCACCCTCGCTTTCCGCGCGCGCGACCTGACCCGCATCGGTGGTTTCGGCTCAATTCGCGACTACCTGGCGGACGATTACCAACTTGGCAAGCGACTCACCGGTCTCGGGATGCGAGTGGTCCTGGGCCGCCCGGTTGTCGAAACGTGGCTGGGCCGCGGATCATGGCGCGATGTGTGGATGCATCAGGTGCGCTGGGCGCGCACCATCCGCGTCTCCCGCCCGGGCGGCTACTTCGGCTATGCGATCACCCACGCCGTTTTCTGGTCGCTGCTCGCCTGGGCGGCCGGCAACCCGGCGGCCGCGCTCGCCTGCTACCTGTTCCGCATCCTGGTCGCCCTTTTCATTACGGCAAGGGTTATGCAGGACGCTCCTTCGCTTCGACTGTTCTGGTGGCTGCCCGCGCGCGATCTGCTGGGCTTTATCGTCTGGCTCGCGGGTCTTTGGGGCAGCCGGGTCGAATGGCGGGGTCATAGTCTCACCATCGATAAGACGGGCAAGATTAGCCCTGTAGGGTGATTCCCCGCTCTGCCGCCAGGGCTATCGCGCGTTCCCGGTATTCCTTCCAAAACTTCCCCGCCGCCAGCGCCTGCAACGCTGCAACCGCGGTCGTCTCCGGTTCACGCTCCGCCAGAACAAACAGAAACGCCGCTGCTGACTGCTGCACGGATCCGCCCCAGATTCGTAGCAGCGCACGCTTCACCTCCCAATCCACTTGCCGGCTCCAGAACTCCCGCAAACGGGAAAGCGCCTCCGGATGCGGGCAGTCCGACAACGCGGCGGCCGCTTCGGCGACCACGTCCGGATCTTTCGAATCGAGAAACAGGGCCACAAATAAGACCGAATGTTCGGGCATGAGGCTGAGCAGCCCGGCAAAACAGCAGCCCGTCACCTCCGGTTCGGAATCCCCGGCGAGCGCCTTGATGCGCAGCGCGATGGCGCCTTCTTGCGCTCCCAGATGCGCAATGGCCCGAACCGCATCGATGCGCACCGGCTTCTCCGAATCGAACAACAAATTCGCAATCTGGAAGAGCACCTCGAAAGTTCCCATCGGACACGCCGTCAGCGCCATGGCAGACGCCCCGCGCAGGGTTCCCGCCGAATCGACGGCGCCTCCGAAGGCCGGCTCCATTTGCACGTGCGAGATGCCTCGCAGATAAACCGCCGCGTCGGTGTGATCCAGATCCTTCAGCGCGCGCACCAAAGCGTTCTTCGCCCAGCACTGCGGATCGGTTTTGGCCGGATCCACGAAGAACCGGTCGAACGCATCGAGCAAGTCAGGAAGCAGCGCGCGCGCCTGCCTCTCACGGATCACGTTCGCGGCTCGTGAGACCGCGTAATTGTTGCGATCCCGCAAAGCCTTCCGCAGCTGAGCTTCGGCCGCCTCCGCCGGGGCTGACCGCAGCGCGTCGATCTCTTCCAGCTTGCGCTCAAAGGACTGCTTGCTCACTCGCCGGCGCGCCTCGAAACCCAGCGCAATGCTAGCATCATTTAAGCCGCGCGTAGCCAAGTCGCGCGTAAGCCGCGCGTGGGATTGAAACACCTCTCCTCAACATGAATGGTTCCCGATGGGTTTCGAAAGAAGCCTTCCTTATCCTGGCGTTGTCCGCTATTACTATTTTCCTGAGCATAGCCCACTATTTCGTGGGGCCGAAGCCGTTCCTCGGAGTTTGGGACGACGCTCTGATGTTGTCCCGGTACGCTCATTATTTAAGCGCCACCGGAAGAATGGAATGGAACCCGGGGGGACAGCCGACCTACGGTCTGACCAGCCCTTATTACTTCCTGAGCGTGGTCATGCCGGTGGCGGCATTCGTCACCCATAACCCCTTGGTGATCCCCATGCTGGCGAGCGTCATTTCAGGGCTGCTCTTCTTTGCGGCAATGGCGCTAACGCTTCGCTTCCTGCTGCCCGGTCCAGTGATCTTTCGTCATGTCGCCATGGCCTTGGCCGCGATCGCGCTTGCGCGCAACGCCACCGACATTTCGATCCACTTCATGAGCGGAATGGACACGTTTTTTGCGATGCTGTACTTCACCATCTTCATCGCGCTGGCTCGATGGCATTCGCTCTCGCTCACCTGGGCGTCCGCGGTGCTGGCGGGGTTCTGGGGAGGCTTGGCCTTTGGCGCCCGGCCCGACCTGCTCGCCTTTACGATGCTGGTCCCCCTCGTTTGGGTGCTGCTGGGCGCGGATCGCCGCCAGAAACGCCTGGGCGCGCTGATGCTTTTCACCGCGCTGCTGGTGCTCATAGCGGAACTCGGCATCGCGCAAATGTACTTCCATTCGCCGCTTCCGCTGCCGTTTTACGCCAAATCGCTCCAGTTGTATCCGGGGCTCACGGGATTCCGTTACACCGGGCTGGTGCATTTCGTCGGCTTCGTGGCTTCGTACTGGCTTTTGTTTCTGCTGATCGTGCTCGACATCGTCGTGGATGTCCGCGGCTGGTGGCGTGACGCTTCTCCGCTGATCAAGGGGCTGACCGCGGGCGTAGCGATCCACATGGGCTATTTCCTGGTGGGCGTTACGCAGATCATGCCGTCCGCGCATCGCTTCTACTACCCGGCGCTCCCGGCGATCCTCTTTCTCGCGGGTTGCGCTACCGTCCGGCTGCTCGAGAGAGCGCCCGCGACCTGGATGTCAGCGCTTTCCGGATTGGCCCGGCCGTACCGTTACGCGGCTTTCGCTGGCGCCTTCCTCATCCTGCCGCCGCCGCATCCCGGCGAACTGGATGTGTTTGCGGCTCTCGCCCACCGGAATTTTCCTTCGTTCGACCTCACTCAGGAGTACCTGGCTTATCTGCCCAACTACTGGTTCGGGCTGGACCGCTTCTCAACTCTGCCCTCTGATCTCAGCATGGCGACAACCGAGATCGGGCATGTCGGGGCGATGAACCTGGACAAGACCGTGGTGGATATCGCGGGGTTGAATGATCCGCTGTTCGCGCATCACCGGTTCTCCGCGGACGCCTTCTTTCTGCATTACCACCCGGACCTGATCTACATGCCCCATCCGGGCTATCAGGCCATGAACGCCTCCTTGGAAAGCAACGCGACCTTCCAGCGCGACTATGAGTGGTTGCGGGCCGATCAGATCGGCGTCGAGTGGATGGGAATTGCTCTAAACCGGGGAAGCAAACACTACAAAGAGATGCGCGAGATCGCCTTGGAAGTATGCGCCGAACACCGCGGAACTCCCTGCAACCTGGGCTATCGCTGACGCGGCTCTGGCTTAGGGCCAAATGATGTTCAGGATTTCGGCCATGCGGTATCCGGCCTTGGCCAGCTGCTCCTCCATGACGGGGACTGCGGCCGTCTCATACGCTTCGCCCGCCTGAATGTGCAAGGCTCCAAAACGCTCGGCTTCCGCTTTGCAATCGGGTTTCGGTTCGTAACGTTCCACCGGCGGCGCCGGGCTCAAATCGCTGTAGACCATCTTCATCGCCACCAGGTGCGTCTCCCACGCCCATTTGTCGAAGTGCGGCGCCGATTTGACCCATTCCGCGCGTTTGCCGCTGAACTCCCGGTCCAACTCCGCGGCGAGCCGCTCAATCGTCTCCTTCTTCTCGCCGAGTTCCCGTTCCAGCATCATTCCGTCCCACACCGCATGCAAATTGGTGATCGGCATGGTCCCGAAAAACTGCACCGGAGTGCAGTTGCCCCCGCGATCGTTATTCGTGGTCGTGTGCAGAGGCTGATGGAGGTCTGCGACCAAGTGGATCAGATAACGGAGCGCGCGCGCCTTTTCTTCCTCCGTCTCTTTGTCGCTGGTGAGCACGTTCACGCTGTAGCGAAGTCCGCTTAGCACGCATCCCGGCCGCTCGCCGCCGTTATTCGAAGGTCCGATCGGCGGGCAGTAGGCTTCGGGATCGCCCTTCTTCAATCCCAGCGGAATGTCCATGTAATGCCACGCGCCGGTCTTCTCCGTCGCCTTCGCGTCGTCCGCCCAGGTCGACGCCAGCGCGAGCGGATCGTCCGACCCGCCCGCGCACGCGCGGCCCGGTTCCGCCGGATAGTCTTTGAGCAGCCGAAAAGCGGCGGCTCGCGCGTTCGCGCTCAAATGCTTTTCCGCGATCAAGGCGGCCACTTGGTGCCCCTCGCACCACCACCCACGGGCGGGAGATATCGCGAATCCCAGAAACGCCAGTAATATGGGAAGCGTCTTCATTCCCGTTGAGCCTAACATCACCCCGGCTCGCGGCAGCAAGAGAAACCGGGATATAGTGATTAGCGGTAGGAGGCGCGCGCGATGCGGAAACCTGCGATTTCCGGCAGCGGTTTAGTTCTCGTTCTGTTCTTTATTCCGGCTCTGGCGTTCTCCCAGACGTACCCGAACGGCTCTCCGACAGGGCAGTACCCGCCGGGCACCTACCCGCAAGATCCCAATCAGTATCCTTCCGGGCAGTATCCCGCCCGCCTGCCGGGCGGCATCCCGCTCGGGATCCCGATGCCCGAGATTAAGCTGCCGAAGCGCCATCCCAAGACCGACGATTCCAAAAACTCCGGTGACGAGAAGGTCACGCTCGCGTCGATCGACGGCTCGCTTCGCAAATTGGGAGACAAGGATCTTCTGCTGCAAACTCCGAAGAATCGTGTGTTTCGCTTCCGCCTGCTGGCCAAAACCAAGTTCCGGGACAAGGCGGGCGAGCCGGTCCGCGATTCCCTTTTGCACCCCGGCGATCACCTCACCGTAGAATGCAATCCGGACGACGCCGAGACGGCGCTCCGGGTGATCCTGGTGAAGGCCGGAACCGCCTCTGAGCGCTCCGCCGCGGCGGGACCGGTAGAGGAAGCCAGCGTCAGCACGCCGACGTCCGACGACCTCGGAAGTCCCCGCTCCGTCGCGGTCCACGAACCGGCGGCGCATGACAGCAGCGATTCGCATGCTTCCGCCGCAGGCGCGTCATCCGGCTCGCGCGCGGGCGCGCCGCGGCATGACGACGACAGCGATGACCGCGGCGAGGCGAACGGCGCCCTGTCTTCTCCCGAAAACGACTCCGTGATCGGCGAAGCGCGCGACGCGGCCAACTCCTTCACGGCCGATCTCCCCAACTTCCTCGTTCAGCAGGTCACCACCCGCTACCAGGGCACTTCCCCCTCGGTCTGGCGCGCGCTCGATGTCGTGACGGCGGACGTTTCCTGCCAGAATGGCGAAGAGCAATACAAGAACATCAAGGTGGATGGACGTCCCACCAGCGGTCCCGTGGAAAACACCGGCTCCTGGTCCACCGGCGAATTCGTCATCACCCTGCAGGACATCTTTTCGCCTTACACGAGGGCCGCCTTCCACAGCCGCGGCGAAGAAGAGCTTGCCGGCCGCTCGGCGCTCGTTTATGACCTGGCCGTGGAGCAGCCCAACTCGCACTGGGGGCTGGTTTCCTTGGACAAGCGGGTCTACAAACCAGCCTTCAAGGGACGCGTCTGGATCGACAAAGAAACCAACCGCGTGCTTCGCATCGAACAACGCGCTCTGGCGTTGCCGCACGATTTCGCCTACGATACCGCAACCTCAAATATCGATTACGGCTTCGTCCCCATCGACGGGAAGAGCTACCTGCTCCCCATCCGGAGCGAAAACACGGCCTGCTTCACCGCTACGTCGAACTGCAGTCGGAATGTGATCGAGTTTCGCAACTATCGCAAGTTCGGCGCCGACTCGGTGATCACCTTCGACAAGTTCACCGCCAGCAACTAGTTCTGTTTTCGAAAAACAGAACAGAACCGCTCCGGACCGGCCGCAACCCTCGTGAGCCATCCGGATTCATTTTCTTTTCAATAAACCCCTCCCGCCAGGCAATCCACCAGTCCTTAGGCTCGTATCGATTCAAGTACTTGGAACTAAATAGGGCCTAAAACTCCGGCCCACAAATCCTGACCCGCAACGGCTCCAAATTAGTACCAGTTTTGTTCTGAATTCAGAACAAGCCGTCGTAAGATCGTTTAGCAGGAACAAATAATCGCTGCCGATGCACTCGCGAGGCAGCACCACGAAAGCTAGAAAATCGAATATGAACCACTTGAGAACTGCACTACTGCTGTGTTCCACGGTCGCGCTCGGGCACGCCTCGACGCTTGGTGTCGCCGGTGACTACAACGTGTTCACCTTCGGCGATTTCTCCGGCTCCTCCGACTCGCAGGGAAGAGTCGCTGTGGGCGGCAACGCCACGCTCACCGGTTTCGGAATTGGCAGCGGCCTCGGCGCAGCCAGTTTGACAGACCCCTACACGCTTGTGGTAGGCGGAACTCTCAGCTACCAGAACGCGACCGTGGATTTCGGTGGAATCGCCGCGGGCGCCTCCACTACTCTGACCAATGTTTACGTAAACGGCAACGTGAATGTCACGGGCGCTTTGACCACGCAGAACGGTCAGATCAACGGAACCGTCGCCGCCAATTCCTGGTCCAACCAGAACACCAGCGGCGCAAGCGGCATTACGGGAACGCCCGCGCCCATCTCCGGGATCGTCAATTTCTCTTCGGCGCAAAACACGCTGGATCACGACTCCGGATCCTGGGGCGCGCTCGCTCAAACCGGAACGGTCACTTCCGCGTACGGTTCAGTCACCCTTACCGGAACCAGTTCCGGGCTGAACGTCTTTGACTTAACCGGCGCGGAACTCGCCTCGGCGACCGGCGGCTTCACCATCTCAGCCCCGGCCGGCTCCACCGTCCTGGTCAATGTGGACGGAGCCTCTGACTCATTCCCGAGCACCGGTTACAATCTGGTCGGCATCTCGAGCCAGGGCGTTCTCTTCAACTTCGACGACGCCACGACCCTGACCGGTTCGGGCGGCTTCGAAGGAAGCATTCTCGCCCCGTATGCCAACTTCACCTTCAACAACGGACAGATCAACGGCAACGTGATCGCGTTTTCGATGTCGGGCACGGGCGAAACGCACAACGCTCCCTTTGACGGCGTCCTGCCAAGCCCTGTCCCTGAGCCCGGCTCCTTTCTGCTGCTGAGCACCGGCGCCGTGATGATGCTGGCCCGCACGCTTCTGTTTCGCAAGAGGCGCGCCGCCAGCCTTCCGCAAGACTTGGCCTGACCCAAACACTCCGACTGGATCACGAGAACTAACTTATGAGCTCTGATAGCATCGCCAGCCCCGACACTCTTGTTCGTCGCGAGGTTTTCCCGCAAGCCGACTCTGTGCGCGCGGCCCTGAACGCCCAAACCTGGGCGCAAACGGCCGTCGCCAGACGCCCGGCAAGTTTACCCGGGCATGCGCTCACGCAGTGCGGAACCGAATCCCCCATCAGCCGCCGCGAACGTCAGATCGTGGCGCTGATCGCCCAGGGATTCCGCAACCGCGAAGTCGCCGATGAGCTTTTCATCAGCGAGCAGACTGTCAAGAATCACATGCGCAACATCTTCCAGAAACTCGGCGTCCAGGATCGTCTGGAACTCGCCCTTTACGCCGTCTGCCACGGACTCCACATTACGGCGTTCGCGGGGTGATTCAGCGGGCGATCCTCAACAGCATGACCCCGTGCTGCGCAACTTCCGCGGAATAATAATCGCGGAAGGAACCGAGATCTTCATGCGACCACAAGTCGCGAATTTTGTGCTTGCCCTTCAAACCCAGAATCTCCCAATAGGCTTGCACGGATTTCATCGCCTCGGTGCGATTGAAAAGAGCCACGGCCAGATCTCCGCCGTCCAGAGGTTTGATCCAAATCTCCGTTCCGTTGTCCTTTGATATCCGTATTCCTTGCCGTCCCAGCTTGTCCTGGTCGATCGCGATCACTTCTTTATTCAGCAGAATCGACTTGATTTCGCCGCTCATCTCGCGGAGGTCATTGCCCGCCAGCAGCGGCGCCGCTAGCATCGCCCACAAGCTGAAGTGCGTGCGGTATTCCGCCGCCGTCATCCCGCCATTGCCCACTTCCAGCATGTCCGGGTCATTCCAGTGCCCGGGCCCGGCATAGCGTTCATGCCCGGTCTGCTTGTCGAAGCCGATCGCCGACATGCTCTTCCACTCATCGGAAATATCTCCGGTCGTCCGCCAGAGATTGCCTCCGATTGATGCGCCCCATTCCCAGACGTTTTCCAGTCCGTACTGGCACAGACTGTAGACAATGGGGCGCCCGGTCGCTTGCAGCGCGTCTCCCATCTTCTTATAAACAGCGCGCATGTCCGCCGGCTGATAGATCTTGCCCGCGCTGCACCAGTCGTATTTCAGATAATCCACGCCCCACGCAGCCCACGTTTTGGCGTCCTGCTCCTCGTGCTGGTAACTCCCCTCGAAGCCGGCGCATGTCTTCGGGCCGGGCGATGAGTAAATGCCGAGCTTCAGCCCTTTGCCATGAACGTAATCCGCGAGGGCCTTCATGTTGGGAAATTTGCTATTGGGCTGGAGAACGCCCTGCGCGTCGCGTTCACCCTGCCAAGTGTCGTCGATATTGACGTAGACGTAACCGGCGTCCCGCATGCCGGTGGAAACCAGCGCGTCGGCCATGGCGCGAACCGAGGGATCGTCAACCTTCCCGGCGAACCGGTTCCAGCTGTTCCAGCCCATCGGGGGCGTCGGCGCTAAATCGGCGCCAAATGCAGAGGTAACCGCCAGGAGCGTGAGGAGAACCCGTCTTTTCATCTCTCATCGAGTGTAATAGAGCCGGTTCTCCGCAGGCCAAGCTCGCTTACCGTTCGCCGAATGTGTAGCCCACCGAAGCCCCGTACTGAGGAACCCAGCCATTCCCGAACTGGAACAGGTTGTTCACCCAATGCACTTCCGCTTCCGGCCGGATAAAGATGTGGGGCGTGACGTAGAACCGAACCGCGGCCAGACCGTGAAGCTGAAAGTGCTGCGAGCTCTCCACGTAGGTGTTTGAACTGGAGCAACCCGCGAAACTGTCGCACGCCGATTGGTTCTCGTAGAATTTGAGATCCATTCCGCCCAGTCCGGCCTGGAACTCGGGCTGAATCCGCTTGTTATGTAGTTTGGGCGCGTAGACCGCGTTGATGTCATAGAACGCGGGTCTGTATCCTAGTCCCGCGTAGGCGCCCTGCGCAAACCGGAAAGAATACTCGGCGCCAACTCCGAGCGATCCCCTCAGCATCAGATCGCCTGAGATCTTGCCGAACGCTCCGGCGAGCCGCGGCGTGTTATAAAACGTGCCGTCCCCGAATGTGTCGATGGATTGCGAGCTGGCGGAGGCCGTCGCCGTCCCCACTCCAAAAGACACATCCCCATTCACCTGTGCCGAGAGCAATGACGTGCCTGCCATGGCGGCAGAAAAAAGACAAAGGTACCTGTAAACGCGAAATGACTTCACGATTCCTGACTCCTCTAAGTTGTTTGAGGCACGGATCCCCGATGGGCCGATGCCGGTTGCAAGTACGTCCGCAACGTGCTCGTCTGCGCGTCGCCGTTCTTAGCTGAAGACGCGGCGCCCGCACCTTACGGTTTCAATTCGGAAGGCCGCCGCGTGAACTGAGCAGGGTCAAACCGCACGCAGGTCAAGTAAAAAAAGGGAACTAATCCATCGCGCGAAGACCCCGGCGGCCCGCGAAGAGGAGCAATGCCACAATGATTGCAGGCCGTCCGGCATTCCTATGACGCAAGATTCACAAGCACATGGCTCCCCATCCAACGCGCGGGTGACACCGGCGGAGATTGTTCAACTCATCTTGGAAGAGATGGAAGCCGGCATGTTCCCCAGTTACTACACCAACCTGGTTCCGAGCACCTTCGGAGTTTACCTGCCGGGGGAGGATTTGGAGCGGCTGCGGCCGCTCGAAGGGCGCATGCGGGACGAAGCGGTGCGGGCGCTGGGGGCGAAGCTGTCGTCCCTGAACAAAGGCAGCCGGTTGAAGATCCCGCTGGTCGGTGATCGCGGCGCCAAGAAGAAGTATGAGGCGATCGGCGAGTGGGTGGTGGAATTTCACGAGAACACCGACGACGACGCGCGCGAGAATCCGCTGGTGGTGGTTTCGAACTTTCCGGGCCCGGCCGGCGTAGATGACCGGGTAGGCGCCATGACGGAAAGAGTGACCAAGCGGAATTCCGGCGGAGAGACGACCACCACGACGACCCAACGGACAGCGACCCTGGAAACGCGGCGCGCGAGCGGAACCCCGCACGCCAATATCGAGTATGAAGACCACACCGGCGCGCATACGTTCCAGATGACGAAGGACGTGATCAAGATCGGGCGCGGATCCATAGACCGCTGGGTGGATCTGAAACTCGGGTCGCAGAAGGATCTCTCGCGGGAGCATCTGCAGATCCGGCGCGACGCGGCCACCGGCGCCTTCTTCATCAAAGACATGAGCATGCTGGGAACGACGGTGAACGGCCGGCGCGTCCCGGCGAGCGTGGAGCGCGTGAACGGCGAGGAAGTGGACCGCAATCTGGAGACGCCGCTTCCGGATAAGGCGCGGATCGGCTTGGCGGGAGTATTGACGCTGGAGTTCCGGGCGGTGCGTTGATGGCCGCCTTGCACACCGAAAGACTGATCTTCCTGGGGCTTCTGCTGCTTTTTGCGATGGGCTGCGCCGTCTGGAAATGGAGACGCTGAGCGTATGTTGCTTTCAGCGGCGGCGAGCGACCAGGGATTCGTGCGCGGGAACAACGAAGACCGGGTGTACTCCGACGATAGCCGCGGGATTTACGTGGTGGTGGACGGAATGGGCGGTCACGCGGCCGGGGAGCAGGCGGCGGAGATCGCGGTGGAGCGGATCCGCAACCGGCTGGAGCGGCTGACCGACAGCACGGAGCAGCGCGTTCGCGAGGCGATCACCTTGGCGAACAACGCCATTTTCGAAGCCGCGCGGACGCGGCCCGAATGGCTCGGGATGGCTTGCGTCCTGACGGTCGCGGTGGTGGAAGATGCGCTGCTCACGATCGGACACGTGGGCGATTCGCGGCTCTACAAGGTGAAGCGCGGGAGCATCGAAAAGATCACGCGGGATCACTCGCCGGTAGGAGAGCGCGAGGATGCGGGCGAACTGGGCGAAGCCGACGCGATGGCGCATCCGCGCCGCAACGAAGTTTTCCGCGATGTGGGGTCGCGGGAACGGACGCCGGACGAAGCGGGTTTCATCGACGTTCAGACGAGCTCGTTTGAAGCCGACAGCGCGCTGCTTCTTTGCAGCGACGGACTGAGCGACGTCGTGCCGTCGGCGCGGGTGCTGGAAATCGTCGAGGAGAATGCGGGCGACCGCTGGGCGACGGTGCGGCGCCTGGTGGATGCGGCGAACGAGGCGAGCAAAGACAATGTTTCCGTCGTGCTCGTCGAGGGGCCGCGCTTCGCGGACTCCTTCGGAAAGCGCGCCTTGATCTCGGCCGGGGAAACGACGGGGCGGCTGGCCGCGGTTCCAGCGGAAACTCGCGGCGGGGCCTGGCGGGGAACGTTGCTGGTGCTGGCCGGCGCGGTCCTCGGAGCGCTCGCGGGGATGTTTGGCGAAGGGATGCATGATGCGGCGAGCGCGCCCCGCGTGCTGGTGGTGACGGCGCCGGCGCGGATCGCGGAGGCGCTGGATCGCGCCAAGGCGGGGGACACCGTCCAGATCGGCCCGGGATTATATTCCGAGAACATCCGTGTGAAGGATGGGGTGAATTTGGTGGCGCAAGTGGCCCGCGAAGTTCGCATCGAGGGCGCCGTATCCGCCGAAAACGTGCGCGCCTCCAGGATCGAAGGGCTTTCCGTGCATGCGCCCGCGGTGGGGATTGATCTTTTGGACAGCGCGATCGAAGTGAAGGATTGCGAGGTGACGGGCGCGAGTGAAGCGGGCATTCGTTACCGAGGCGCATCCGGCGGCCGGCTGATCGCCAGCGATGTGCGGGATAACGGCGGGGCCGGGATCCAGGTCGGGGGCACGTCCGCGCCGGTGATCGAACACAACGCGATTACGGGGAACGGTAAAACACAGGGGACGCTGCGCCCAGGGTTATGGATCGTCGCTCCAGCGAAGCCGGTGGCGTTCGGGAACGTATTCGCCGGAAACGGCGCGGAAGCGATGTGGATTCCGCGAGGTCTCGAAGGCGCGGCGGCGAAGAACTTCTTCACTCCCGCGGCTCGCGAGCTCTCGCCGGCGCCGTTCCGCGTGGTTGAGGAGCCCGCGCCGTGACCGGCGGGGATCGCTTCGGGAGTTACCAGATTGTCCGGCTGCTGGGTCGGGGCGCGATGGGCGAAGTGTATCTGTCCATCGATACGGAGACGGCGCGCCAGGTAGCGGTGAAGGTGGTGTACCGGGGAACGGACCCGGAAGACCGGGAAATTCTGGAAGCGGAGCGGCTCGGGGCGGAGTTGCAGAAGCGCCTGGGCGGCGCCGACGGGCGCGTGGTCCTGGTGCACAAGTACGGCGAGATTCGCGGGGATCTCTTCATCGAGATGGAGTACATCGAGGGAGAAGATCTTTCGGCCCTGGTCGGTCGCGGACCCATGGAGCCGTGGCGCGCCGTGCATACCGCGATCGAGTTGTGCGAGATGCTCGAGAACCTGCAGAGCTTCACGACCGTGATCGCGGGCAAGCAGTTCGCGGGCGTCGTGCACGGCGATCTGAAGCCCAAGAACATCCGTGTGGCTCGCAACGGCGCGATTAAGGTCATCGATTTCGGGATCGCGAAGGCCCTTTCGCAGACGCGCAACCACACCGTGAATCTGTTCGCCAGCGCGGCGTATTGTTCGCCCGAACGCCTGGAATCGCAGAACATGGACGCGCATTCAGACTTGTGGTCCGTAGGGGTGCTGCTCTATCAGATGCTCTCCGGGCGGCTGCCGTTCGACGAGCCTTCGCGCGAGCGGCTGGAGCGGCGGATCCGCTCCTCGGGGCCGCCCAACCCGTTGCCCGCGGGATGCCCGGAACCTCTGGTGCGGATCGTTTTCCAGATGCTGACCCGCGCGCCGGAACGGCGATATCAGCGGGCGTCGGAGGTGAAGGCGGACCTGCAGCGATGGCGCTCCGGACAAGCCGTGCTGGCGGCTGCCAGGGACGCGTCCGCGCCGTTTGACAGCGGCGGCGTTTTTGACAGCGACGCGACGGTTAGAACCGGGACGCCGTTGCGGGAAGAAGCGCGGATGGATGACCGGACGGTCCGCACTTCCCCGCCCCCGATCCCGCGCGCGCAGCCCCCGGTCATCCGCAGGGGGCCTTCCCGGCCATTGATGGGCTGCTCGGCCATGGTCGTACTGGCGCTTGTGCTCGGGGTTATCTATGCCGCGCTGCAGTACAACGTCTGGCAGAACAGCGAGCGGCTCAAAAACGACATCGTGACGGATCGGGTAAGCGACGACGACGCCTGGAAGCGTTACCAGTCGCTCGAAGCGCGAATGCACATCCCGGGGCTGCTGTGGCCGGCGCGGAGCAGTTTGAAAAAACACTTGGTGGCCGCGGCGGACACGGTCATTCAGGATTACCGGAACAGCGATGCGCCGTCGATCGTTTTCAATCAGTGGGTGGAAGCGCGCAACGATGCAAACCGCGCCTTGCAAGTGGATCCGAACGACAACGACGTGCGCGGGCGGCTGCTGGTATGCCAGGGCCAGATCGATCGGATCAATGCCGGCGGCTTGAAAGGCGACGCGCGGCAGAAACGGTTGAACTCGGCCGTGGCGCACTTCGAGCAGGCCGCGAATCTTCTGCGGCATTCCCCGGACCCTTATCTGGGGTTGGCGCGTATCTACTCGTACGACCTGATGGATATGGAAAAGGCGGAGGAGGCAATCCGTAAGGCCGCGGACAACGGACATCCGATCGGCAATCGTGAGACGGCGGAACTGGCCGACGGATACCGGCGCCGAGCGGACCGCATCTGGCACGATTCGCGGTCGTTCGCCGGATCTCCGGAGCGGGAACAGGAATTTCTGGATAAAGCGCGCGCGGATTACGTGCATGCCGAAGATCTCTACCAGAAAAGCGGCGCGTTTGGCGATTCGGCCAGAAACGAAATGGTGGCCCTGCGCGGCCAGCAGAAAGTGGATGAACGGCTCAGCGCGCTGCATGAGACGACGCCGGCCAGTTCGCCGGCGATGGATCCGGGCATGAACCAATGAGTACGACGAGGGCGACCAGCGCGTTGCGCGCGGAAGAGCGGAAACAGCGCGCCGCGACGGCCGGGAGAACCTCGCGTAACGCCGAGCTGGGCTGGCTGCTGGCGGGGTCGCTGGTGATCGGCATCGGCCTGTGGCTGGTTTACGCCGCGAAAATGAACCGGTTGAATTCGTCTGATCACGACGGGCTGGCCGGGCAGGTGCTGAATCTGAACGAATTGCCGCGCGCCGCCGCGCTGATTCCCTTTTTGCAAAGCGTCAGCGGCGCGGACGATCAGGAATTTATCGCCCGCAGGATTTACCAGTACAAGAGCGCAGGCGGAGTTTTCGACAACGACGGCGCGATCGCGCGGATGCGCGTAGACGAGTCGGAAATCGCCCGCGTGCGGGGCTTGGAACAGTTGCCGCGCCAGTTCGCGGAGGTGCGGCGGCGGCGCGCCGATCGGGAAGAAGCGCGTCAGCAAGCGGAGTCGCGCCTGGGGCGCTGGCGGGATCAGATATGGCCGCCGAAGGAGCGTGCGGTGTCGGCGCCGCTGGTGACCGCGGCGGAGTTCGCGGCGATGAAACCCCATCTGGTCGTGCGCAGTCGGCAAGCGTTCCGCCGCGAATTCCTCGTGTGGGCAGCTCTGTTCTTCATCGCTTTCTACGCGCTGCACGCGTTCTGGCGCGTGCGAAAATTTAGCGGCGACCCCGTGATTCTGCCCGTGCTGCAGGTGCTCTGCGGGCTGGGGTTGTTGCTGATGGTCAGCTTGCGGGATCCCGTTCGGGACACGCTGATGTTTACCGATTTCAGCGCGGGCGTGGCGGCGGGCTGCGCGGCGATGGCGCTGTTCAGCGTGTTTGATATGGAGCGCCTTCTGGGCCGTTTGAGCTGGGTTCCGCTGCTGGGGGCGGTGTTGTTGGCGGCGGCGCTCGGGCTATTCGGGTCGGGTCCGGGCCTCAGCGACGCGAAGGTGAACCTATTACACTTCCAGCCCATGGAGGCGATCCGCATTCTATTGGTGTTGTTCCTGGCGGGATACTTTGCGCGGAACTGGGACGCGCTGCGACAACTGCGCCAGAAACAGGGTCGGCTGGCGGGCTTGGCCGAGCGCGTCAATATTCCGCGCCTCGATTACCTGCTGCCGGTGCTGCTCGGCGTGGCCATATCCATCGCTCTGTTCTTCTGGTTGAGCGATCTGGGGCCGGCTCTGGTGATCGGGTGCTTGTTTTTGACGCTGTATAGCGTGGCGCGCAAGAGAGTGGCGCTGGCTGCGGCGGGACTGGCGGCGATCGTTTTGGCCTTCGCGGTGGGATACGCGATCGGGTATCCGCACACGGTCCGGGAGCGCGTGGATATGTGGCGCGCGCCGTGGAATAACACGGTGCGCGGCGGCGATCAGGTGGCGGAGTCGCTGTGGGCGCTTGCGACCGGAGGCTCGACCGGAACCGGCCTGGGCCTGGGCGAACCGGGGACGCTGCCCGCGGGGCATACGGATCTGGTGCTGGCTGGCTTGGGTGAGCAGGTCGGGTTCATCGGGCTCACGGCCATCTTTCTGCTTTATGGCGTGCTGGTTTACCGCGGCTTTCGGGCCGGTCTGGGCGCATCCGATGCGTATGGATTTTTCCTGGCGGTGGGGCTGACGCTGATCGCCGCTTACGAGTTGCTGCTGATCAGCGGGGGTCTGCTAGGCCTGATTCCGCTTTCCGGCGTCGTGTCGCCATTCCTGAGCTACGGACGAACGTCGATGGTGGCGAACTTTGTCCTGTTTGCGATGGTGCTCTCGGTTTCGAGCCGTTCTGTTGCCGGGAAAGCGCAGGAACAGAACTTCGGGCCGCCGACGCGCGTCCTGGCGGGCGTGCTGGGCGGATTGTTCGTGATCGTGCTGGCGCGCGCGGCGTGGGTGCAGATCGTGCGCGGCGATGAAGTGCTGGTCAAGGGCACCCTGGCGACGCAGGCCGATGGCGTCCGCCGCTACCAATACAACCCCCGCTTGCAGGAAGCCGTGCGGCTGATTCCGCAAGGGACGATTGTGGACCGCAACGGCTTGCCGCTGGCCACGAGCGATTGGAACGAAGTGGAAAAACACCGGCAGGACTACCAGAAATTGGGAGTGACGGTCGCCGCGGCCCCGAGCGGCGAGCGGCGTTATTATCCGCTAGGCCCGGAGTTCTTCTATTTACTGGGGGATGTAAGGACGCGCCTGAAACAAGGCGCCACGAACACCGCGTTTGCCGAAAGCGAGTCGCGCGTCCGCTTGCAGGGTTTCGACGACGTGGCGGAAACCGAAGAAGTCGCCGATCCGGAAACGGGGGTGACCACCGCGCGCGTCCGGAGGAACTACCGCGCCTTAATCCCGCTGCTGCGGCATCGATGGGAGCCCGCCAATCCACAAGTGCTGGCGTTGATGAACCAGCATCGGGAAGTGCGGATGGCCGTGAACGCGGCGCTGCAGGAGCGGGCGTCGGCCATCCTGCGGGATCACCTTCGCAAGCTGGGCAACGACAAAGGGGCCGTGGTGATTCTGGATCCCGCGACCGGCGAGTTACTCGCGTCGGTGAGTTATCCGTGGCCCTCCGCGGACCAGTTCGAATCCTTGAGAAGCAGCTCCGAAGCGCCCCTGCCGGATCACGATCTGCTGGACCGGGCGCGCTTCGGCTTGTATCCGCCTGGCTCCTCGTTCAAAATCGTCACGGCGGTGGCGGCGTTGCGCAAAAATCCGGACCTGGCGAACGAGCATTTCGAATGCATTCGGCTTCCCGACGGGCGAACGGGGAACTATGTAGGGAAGCGCATGATTCGCGACGATGAGCGAGACACGCAGCCGCACGGATCGGTGGACATGCAGAAGGGGATCACGGTTTCCTGCAACGCGTATTTCGCGCAGCTTGGGGCGGAGCGCGTGGGCGCGAAGGAGCTCTTCGAAACCGCCGCGCAGTTTGGCATCTCTGTGGCCGCTCCGAATACGCCGGAAAAGCTGCAACAGAGTTTACCGCAGGCTTCCTACGGACAAGGCCAGGTTGTAGCATCGCCTTTCCAGATGGCGCGCGTGGCGGCGGCGATCGCGAACGGTGGAGAATCGCTGCAGGGGAACTGGATTCTCGACGAAAGCAATGAGCGCCTGCATGCTCCGGTGCGCGTTTTGGATGCGGATTTGGCGGCGAAACTGGGCACTTTCATGCGAGCGGTGGTGACCTCCGGAACCGGGCGCGTTTTGAGCAAGTCGGCGATACCCATCGCGGGGAAAACGGGAACCGCGGAACTGGCGAAGGCGCCGTCGGATGCATGGTTCATCGGGTATGCGCCTTATGGAGTGAAGAGCGGGAAGCAGATCGCGTTCGCGGTGCTGGTGGAAAATGGTCAATATGGAGGCACGGCGGCGGCGCCGATCGCGGGTGATCTGGTCGCGGCCGCGCGGCAACTGGGAATTATATGAGGTCGATCGAAGAGCTGGACCGGTGGATCGGGACCAAGGTGAAACGGTGGTCCGCGCGGCTGGGCGGGTCGGCGCCGGCGCCCGGGTTGCTGGAAATCCGTCGGGACCTCCTCGAAGATATCCGGGACCACCTGGAACCGAAGGGACAAGGCCTGTATGTGTTTCCGAATAGCCGGGTCGCCGTGCGGATCGGCGCGGCGGACGCTTCGCAAGAAGAGTTGTATGTGGCGGCATTCGCCGATTTCGGCGATGAGGTTCGGGCGCTTCTAGCCGAGGCGGGCGCGCCGTCGACGGACCTCGCCGTGGATGTCGCGGTCGAGATCGATCCGGCGCTGGCCCCGATGCCGCGGCCCTTTCACGTGGACTATCTGCGTCGCAAGCCGGCGCCCGCGGCCGCTCCGGTGGAAGCGGCGCGACCGTCTCTCAGGCCGGCGGCGAAGCTGGTGGTGCTGCGCGGGGAAGCCGACCCGGAAGAACTGGCGATTCGTGCGAATCGGGTGAATCTGGGGCGATTGAAGGAAGTCTTCGGGGACCGGGAAGGGCTGCGCCGGATCAACGATCTGGCCTTCGCGGACACGGAAGGAACGGTCTCGCGGGAACATGCGTTCGTGGCCTATGATCCTGATTCCGGCCGCTTCCGGATTTGCGATACGGGAAGCCAGCGAGGCACGAGCGTGTTCCGGGAAGGGCGCAGGATTCAGGTGGCGCGAGGCTCGCAGCGGGGCACGCAGTTGAAGCCGGGGGATGAGATTCATCTGGGGGACGCGCGGATCCGGTTCGAATTGCAGGAGTCGTGAGGATTCGAATTGCATGGCGGCTTCGGCGGTTCAGGAGTTAAAAAACCCGGTTCTTCTTGCGACGGCTTTGCTGGACGCATTGGAAAAGTCGCTGCACGCCAGTCCGTCGGAGTGGTTATTCCTGCGGGAGCTGCGGGTCGGCACGGGACATCGCAACAGCAGCGCGCAGCGCCTGGACGCGTTCGCTCTGAATAGCCTGCCTCATCTGGGAATGAAACGGGTGTGTTATGAGGTGAAGACCTCGCGGGCGGACTTCCTGTGTGAGTTGAAGCATCCTTTGAAACGGCGGATCGGAATGCGCTATTCGAACGAGTTCTATTTCGTCACGCCGGGCAAGTTACTGGACCTGGCTGAGGTGCCGGTCGATTGCGGATTGATTGAGACCGGGCACGCCACGTTCGAAGAGTGGAAGTTACTTATCAAGCGTCAAGCCGGCCACTTCAGTTTCGACGCGCGTTCCGGCGCGTACTGCATGGTGACCGTGCCTGCGCCGTGGCGCGATACTCCGGGCCCCACGTGGCAGTTTGTCGCCGCCATGTTGCGGAACCAGCGGCGAATGTTTGAGGAAAAGCCGCCCGCGCCGCCCCGCCAGCAGAAACTTACTTTCTAGTTATGCGGCCGGCGGACGGCTTCGTGCGACGAGACGGCGCGCGTTTGACTTTGGGCGTGAACACTTACCGGGTCGCGGGCGCGTGCTGTTACTACTTCGCTTTTCTCTCGACCGGCGAACAGATCCGGATATTGGATCTGACTGCCGCGTTCGGCATGAATACGCTGCGGATCTGGGCCTTCCACGATTTCCCCGGGCGCTCCGGCGAACGTGTCCGGCCGGGCCCCGCCGATGTCTGTTTTCGGTTTTTCGATCCGGCGGTCGCGGCGCCGGAACCGAGGGATGGACCTTACGGCCTGGAGCGCCTCGATTTGGCCGTGCACCTGGCAGGCGAGCGGGGCGTCCGATTGATCCTCACGCTGACGAATTACCACGGGGATTATGGCGGCTTGCCGCAATATGGACGCTGGTTCGGCGTGAACGCGCCCGATGACGTCTATCGGGATGCGGATTTGAATGCGGCGCTGCGCGAGGGGATGGCGGCCGTGGTGATGCGGCGGAACACCATTAACGGCTTGCCCTATGCGGATGATCCGGCGATTCTGGCGTGGGAGATCGCGAACGAGCCGCGGTCCTCGAGCCCGCCCGCATTAATTACGGAATGGTTGGGCGCCATGAGCGGGTTTCTCCGCGGCATGATTCCGAAACAACTCATCGCGGCCGGAGATGAAGGATTCTTTGCGCCCGGTCCGCGAGGTTCGCGTTCCCGCTTCGGGGACGCCAACGGCGTGGATGCGGAGGCGATCCTGCGGTTGCCGGATATCGACATCGGAACGTTTCACTTGTATCCCAGCCAGTGGGCGCCGGCGGCAGATCCCGTCGCCTGGGGGCAGATGTGGATCGCGGAGCATGCGCGTTTAGGCCGCCGCGTGGGGAAGCCCATGCTGCTGGAAGAGTTCGGCCTTCCGAATACGCCGGAGCGCGATTTCGCCTATTTCGCGTGGCTGGAGATGATTGAAAACCTTGACCTGTGCGGAGACCTGGTGTGGATGCTCGGATTGCCAGGTCTGGGCGATGAATACTTATTGGCCGGCGCTAACGCCGCCCCGGCTATTGCGCAACACGCGCGGCGGCGTTCCATTTCTTCTGTTCGCCGGGTTCCGCGAGAAGGCGAATAAAAACGCCGCCCACCACGCTGCGGGCCTGGAAGCCCTGCTGCTTGCCCGAAACGGTGTCGTACCAGTCGGTCATGGGGACGCGGCTTGTCGTTTCGTTGGCCCATCGATACATGGGATGGATCAAAGTCTCGAAGTCGGCCTTGGAACCGGCGAGGGTTGCGGTCCAGAAAGTCCAGTCCAGTTTGGTGTAAGTCTTGCGGCTGTCGAGCGGCAAGCCGTACGGTTCCAGATGAGCCTTGTAGGAGTCGAGTTCTCCGCTGATGGCGGATTTCGGGAAGAGGTGAAGGTCGAGTAACTTGTCCCAAACCAGGTTGTATTTTTGGCTCCACGTGCCCTGTTCGTCAAAGGTCAGGCGGTAATGCCCGGAATCATCCGCCATCTGCATCCACTTCTTGGCGAAGCCTTCAGCGACGTGCCGGTATTCCGTCGATTCCCGGGCGTGTCCCGTGCGCTTGCAGAGTTCCGCGTACGCTCCCAAAGCGACGATGGCTTTCGCCGAGAGATTGACATTGTGGGCGAGGTGGCCCGCGAAATCATCCGTGCAGAGCTGGTTCGCGGGATCCAGGCCTTTTTCGCGGAGGTAATTGGCCCACTCCGAGAGTAAGCTCCAGTATTTGACCGCGTAAGCGGGAGACGGATCGGATTGTACCGCCGCCGCGACCAGCAGAATCATATTGGCGCTTTCCTCCACCGGCATCTGGTCTTCCTCCGTCTTTTCGCCGCCGCCATAAACCTGGCCGTCGGCCAAGGGGTAAGTGCCGAGGTCGTGAGGCGCGAAGGGAAAGTGCCAGCGGCCCATGGCTGCGTAATCGAGAACGGGAGTGATCGAGGCTTTGAGAAGGTCCGTATTGAACAGGACGAGTTGGGGCGCTTGGGGATAAAGAACGTCCACGGTCCCGATGCAGCCGTTGCTGAAGTTCTCTTTGGGAAACAGCATCAGGGTTCCATCGGCGTCGACCACCAGCTTCTGCGCGGCCAGACCCTGGCGATACGCAAGCGAGCCGAGAACCACATAGTCGCGGCCGCCGCTCTTTTCCAGATCCTCCTCCAGAGACCGATCGAATTGCACGCACTTCTCTATGACGATCTCCGGGCCCGCGAGCGCGGACGCGATCATGTCCGAGGCGTTCGCGCCGTTACGGCGCCAATACGGCCGCATCTTGCGGTTCATGTATTCGATGGAAAACAGGTCGTCGTAGGCGATGACCGCATAGGTGGAAACCGGGGCGGCGCCGATCTCCGGCAAGGTCAGATCAAGTGCGAGCGCAGGGGAATCCTTTCCCGCGGGGCGCGGCAGATTGAAGTCATCTGTGGACGGCAGCTTGCCTTCCGAGGCGAATTGGCGCGCAGCTTCCGGGTGACCGGCAATCGCGCTGGTCGCCGCCGCGGAAGAAGCGGCGACATAAAGGTAGCCCCAGTCGATCCGAAGATCGTCACCCGATTTGGCGAGCACGGGTTGTGCGGTGCTTCCAGCGCTAAGGACTTCGTTCGCCCCAAGGCGCAGGCGCGACGCCGTTACGGTCTGGTCAGGCAGATTGACCGCCAGCATGGAAGAAGCGTCAAAATAGATTTGGGCGTTGTGCGGCTTGCCGTCGGTAGAGGAAACCTGCCACTTGATGTAAGTGACGGGACGCGACAGTAAGTCGAGGTCGCTCATGAGCAGGGGCGAAGCAAAAGTCATTTCCACGCTGACGCCGGCCCCTTGAAATGTGTAGACGGTGCGTGTCGGATGCACCTCGACGGAGGTTTGGGGCAGCGGCGGCACATTTCCGGGATCTTTGCCCATCAGGCGGTAGGGAGCGGAATCAATGCGGATGAGCGAGCAGAGCGGCTGCGGCTTGCCGGTCCAGTGGCGCGTCGTATCGGCGTAGAGCTGATCGGCCATCGACCAGACGGAGAAGTATGGGTCGGACGTGATCAGCGGTACGGCCGGCGGACGGAACGCGGTCGCGGGCGGCTGGGCGAACGCCGGGGTGAGAAGGACGAGAAGTAAGGGCAGGCGCGGCATGTGCAGTTGCATTTTAATGCATGCGGCTGCCGCTTCCTCTCGCGCCGACTTCTATAATTCTGTTATCATCGAAATACCTGAACAGGAGGATCGATGCCAGCGGCTGGAAAAAAGCAGACAGACAATCAGGTGGCCCGCTTCGCGGATATGTTTTCCGCTCTCGGTACGGAGCCGCGGCTTCGGATCATGCGGCTGCTCTTGTCGGCGTACCCTGGCGGCATGGTGGTGGGCGATATCATCGCCGGTCTTGAGATTACCGCTTCGACGCTCTCGCACCACCTGGACAAGCTGAAGAATGAGGGCCTGGTGAAAATGCAGCGCGAAAGCACGTTCCTGCGGTATTCCGCCAACGCCGACGCATTGCAGGAGTTACTGGGCTTCCTTTATGCCGAGTGCTGCACGCGCAACAAGGCTGTCGAACCCAAGGCGATCATCACGCTTTGCAAGTAGAAGCGCCAATCGTGGCGCTTAAATGCGATTCGCCGCGTCCGCCGCTGCCGCCATCGCCAGCAGCAACTGCGTGAATTGCGGCGACTGCCCGATGAATAGTCCGCTCGCGATCAGGAAGTTGGCCGCGCCCATGGCGTCAATCTGTCCCTGACCGGTGGGGCGGATCACGGCGCATCTCGGCAGGTTGGGGCTGATGAACTCACAAGGCACGGGGAAGATCAGGTTGGTTTGAAGCAGCGGATTTCCCGTGGCGTTGAAGTTAGGGAACGTCAAGCCGGTCTCCGGATCGGTGACGGGCGCCACCGGGGGCTGCACTCCATTGCCCGCAAAGTCCACCCATTCGACAAAGTGAGCGACCTCGTCGGCGCCGATGCTCATCACAATCCGCAACACCTCCGCATTGGAAACCTTCTGGCCAAGAGTGGGGTAAAGGCTGGACCCTCCCTGCTCGATCGAAGCGAAGTGGAAAGCCGCGGTGTTGGCGATGGCCTGGATATGGGCGGTGGGTCCGAAGTCCTCGTTCGTTCTGGGAATGGCCGGAAACTGTCCGGCAAACAAGGCCGGAAGAGCTTGCGGAAAGGTTGCGCCGAAATCCGGGTTGGCGGAGCTTCGATACCTTGTGTACCAGCTTGTATCGACCGACAGCTGCATCAGATTCGTTAACCGCCCAATCTGTTGCGCGCCTTTCGCCTGGCTGCTCGGCAGAATGCGAAACGTGTCAAAGTCGACCGGCTCCTGTCCTTTAGAAATCAGGTAAGCATTCAAGAATGCCGCGTGGCTGGCTTCGTCGATGGTGTTGCTGGTAATATACTGCCCCGCGTCGCCATCCAGCTGCTGAAGGGCCGCTTGATAGGTGTTCTGGTGTCCCTCTGTGACGCCTCCCAGTTCCGCGTATTGCTGCCAGAGGTCGGTCTCGATAAGTTCAGCCGCGGCCAGAAACTTGAGGATCGCCGCATCGCCTTTAGAAAGACTGCCGGAGGCGCCTATGGTTTGTGTCTGGCTGAAAGCCGATCCTCCGGACGCCAGGACGCCCGCGCCCATTGCGGCCGCGCCCAGTCCTCTCTTGAGGAAAGACCGCCTGTTTGCCGCGCTCTGCTGGTTGTTTGATTTGTTTGTCACAACATTCTCCGTCGCTGGATTGAGAGGCTTCACGACCGCCTCCAGAGCGAGATTAGCAACGGGCCGCGTATATGTTGTTAGAGAGTTGTGAATGTTATGTAACTTCTCCCGCCAGGAGAGTAAGCTGCTGGCTATGGTGCGGCGTCCTTCAGTCGCTTCCGTTCGGATCGGGTCCATCGATCGAGTTGATCCGCTTCAGACGCGGAAAGCCGCGCTTCCGGGTGCAGGAGAAGATAGCGTCCAAGCGGCATCCGGCGGTTCCGAACCAGGCTCGCGATTTCCGACAGGATCTGCCGGCGCTCCGCGGGATCATAGCCGAGCCAGCGTGAGAGGTCCAGATGCCTCCGCGCGTCGCCAACATCTTTTTCCATCATCCACGACATGGGCGCGACATAGCTGTAGACCGGCCAATCGGTCTTCTCGGAATGGCAATCCTGGCAGGACTTGGAAAGGATAACCGTAACCGGGGAGTTCATCCCGAAGTCCCCCAGCAGTGGTGCGGAAGACGAGATGTCCTTCACCCGCCCAAAGGGATGCACCATCGAGGCCACGCTGGTTACAGACACGAGCCCGGCCACAAAGACAAGTAAGCGTTTCTGTCGCACGTCATTGAATACACTGCCGGCCCGCAAATTATTCCAAGTGGTGCCTGGAATAAACGCACGCGGAGACCGGTCTTGCTGATTGGAGGGCGCTTTGACAAAGAAGATAACTCACGATCATCAAAACGACGGTGTGGACCGCCGCGGATTTCTGGAATGTATGGCCTGGGCCGGCGCCGGAGTGGTTTGGACTATCGGGGCCGGCATGGCAAGCTCACAAGCCTTTGGACAGGCGCTTCACGCCGGCAAGAAGAGCGGGTTCAGCTTCGTCCAGATCAGCGACAGCCATATGGGCTTCAATAAGGCGGCGAATCCCGACGTCACGGCAACATTGCAAACCGCTGTGGACAAGATCAATACGTTGCCGCACGCGCCGGATTTCATCATTCACACCGGCGACCTCACGCATTCGTCGAAACCGGCGGAGTTCGACACGGTAGACCAGGTGATGCGGAGCGCGATCGCGAAGCAGGTCTTTTATGTTCCCGGCGAGCATGACAACTCGGTGGATGACGGCAAGCTATACCTGGAACGCTACGGCAAGGATACGAAGGGCCAAGGTTGGTACAGCTTCGATCATAAAGGCGTTCACTTCGTCGGCCTGGTCAATTCAGCCGCGCTCGAAGGCATGGGTAAGCTCGGCGCCGATCAAATGCAATGGCTGGAGACGGACTTAAAGGGGCGCTCGTCCAGCACTCCGCTGGTCTTATTCGCGCATCTTCCGCTGTGGACCGTGTATCCCGAGTGGGGCTGGGGAACTCAGGACAGCGAGCAGGCCTTGAGCTTCGTGAAGCGCTTCGGCTCAGTAACCGTGCTCAACGGGCACATTCATCAGGTGATGCAAAAGGTGGAGGGAAACGTGGCGTTCCACACAGCCATGTCCACCGCGTTTCCGCAACCCGCTCCGGGCGCCGCTCCCGCGCCCGGACCGATGAAAGTTCCCGCCGAGCGTCTTCGTAGCGTCCTTGGGATCGCGGAAGTTGCCTTCGTTCCACAGCCCAATAGCCTCGCGGTGGTCGACATGCCGCTCGCGGAAGGGCCCAAAACCTGATGCGGCCGGCGGCGGCAGCGGTTGTATTCTCGGGTTTTCTGCTTGCGGGAGCGGCATCCTTTGCGACCCCGCAAGCGGATGACGAAGCCAAGGGAAAAGAGCTGTTCCAGCGCCGTTGCGGAGGCTGCCACTCTCTCGACCGCCCCATGGAAGGACCCCGGCTGCGCGGCGTTTACGGGCGACGGTCGGGCTCGACGCCGGATTTTCAATACTCGGATGCGCTGAAGAACGCGAAGATTACCTGGACCGACGCCACACTCGACAAATGGCTGACCGACACCGAGGGATTGGTCCCCGAGAACGATATGACCTTCCGTGTGCCGAACCCCGTCGAAAGGCACGACATCATCGCTTACTTGAAGACCTTGTCTCCATGATGAAGTCGCGGTAAAAAAAAGCGGGTTCGCTGGAATAAAATCATCCGTGTGGCGGTCTCTTTCTCGTGAGCCATGCTGTCCCCATGAAAGGGACGAACGTTCTTGACGCTCAGGATAAGTTGCGATTCGAGATGCTCATACTCCCGCATCTCGATGCCGCCTATGATCTGGCCCGGTGGCTCTTACGGCGCGGTCCCGACGCCGAAGACGCCGCGCAGGAAGCCGTCATGCGCGCGTACCGTTTCTTTGGCGGCTTTCATGGCGGAGAGGCGCGCGCGTGGCTTCTGCAAATAGTGCGGAATACCTGTTACACCAGGCTGGAGAAAAGCCGGCGCGTGAACGACACGATTGAGTTCGACGAAGAGCAGCACGGGTCCCCAACTCCGACGCCCGAGGCGCTTTCTATCACCGGCGACGATCGCCAGCGCCTCGCCGCGGCTCTTGAGTCCCTGCCGCCGCGCTATCGGGAAATCATTGTTCTTCGCGAACTGGAGGGTTGCTCTTACAAAGAGATCGCCGGCATTACTTCGATTCCCATCGGCACGGTAATGTCCGCGCTTTCCCGTGCGCGCCGGCAGCTTCAATTAGCTCTATCCGGCCCCGCCGAGCAAGGTTCCCTATGAGCTGTGACCGTCATCTAACCGTTCTCCATGGCTACTTCGATAACGAACTCGACGCCCTTGGCGCGGCTGAATTCGAAAGCCACCTGGCGCAGTGCTCCGAATGCGCGGCCGCTCTCGAGGATCTGCAATCCTTGCGCTCGTCGATCAACCTTGCGCAACTCTACGACAAAGCCCCTGCCTCGCTGCGCCAGAGAGTTCTAAGCGGCCTCGGTTCCGCGAGCCCCGTGGCCGTCGTTCCTGTTCGCAAGCCGTGGCAGTGGTTCGCCGTCGCCGCCGCTCTTCTCCTGTGCGCCTATACGGGCTGGCGGATTATGAACGTTCAGGGCGCCGGCAACGGGCAGACGGCGCTCGCGGCGGAGCTTGTGGATGCGCACTTGCGATCCCTCCAACCCGGACATCTTACCGACGTTATCTCTTCTGACCAGCACACGGTGAAGCCCTGGTTCGCCGGCAAGCTGGATTTCTCGCCGCCGGTCCAGGACTTTGCCGCGCAAGGCTTTCCGCTGCGGGGCGGACGTCTCGAAGTCATTCACGGCCGCGCCAGCGCTGCTCTAATCTACGGCCGCCGCAAACACTTCGTGAACGTCTTCATCTGGCCCGCGCGCGGAAAAGAGACCTTGTCCCCTTCCGGCTCGCTGCAGGGTTACCAATGGATCGATTGGCGGGAAGAAGGGATGGAATTCTGCGCCGTATCCGACGCGTCCGCGGCGGAACTTGAAAATCTGCACCGTTTGTTCACCAAATAGGAGAACTAACGACCGCTAACCTGCTCGGGTTGTGCGTAGTACCCCGCGCGGGTGCGCGCCGTCACGCCGGGCTTATCCACCTTAACCGTAAGCGCATGATACTCGTTGGGACCATCTCCGGGCAGCGCCTCAAACGACAGGACATAGAACGCATTCGCGTCATTCAGGCACGTGGCGATCTCGCCCGCTACATCGTTGCTCGAATTGAGAACACGGCCTCCGCTTTGCGCGGCCAGAACCTGCAAACCGAGATTTCCGGCCTGCGCATTCTTGGCCGCCTTCACACCCTTTACAAATTGTTCGTAATAGGTGGTTCTTAAACCCGCGGCGTCCGACATACCTAACGGATCAACCGCGTAGAGAGTGACGCCCGCGCGCCGGAGACCGTTCGTAAGTCCGACGATGGAGTTAAAAATCCCTTGCTGATCCTTCGTGGTCAGCTGCACGCGCGGACCCGAAAGCAGGGGCCAACCGGGGCTGATCCAAACCACGAGTTTGCGTCCGGGTCTTGTCATCTCATATTCCGCAATCTGCTCAACGGCACGTATCGATAACTGGAAGCGGTCCCCGGCCCCGTAGAATCCTTGCGACCTGTTAATTGTGCGGAGACCGTTCTTATTCTGATTCAATTCGTCGGTAAGAACTTTGCCGTCGCGCGAAGAACTCTTCCCGATCGTTAGTCCGGTATCGGTAAGAAAAGTGAGCGAGACGGGCAAGGCAAGCTCGCCGCCGTTTTGGTGCAGAAATTTCTCGACTTCCTGCCGCGCGACAGATACATGCTCGAACGATGTGTTGACTTCGTCGACAACCAAAACGACTTCCGCCGGAGGATCCGCGGTCGCGGCGCGCTCGATCGCGTGAAAGGACACGATTGACTGCGGTTGTTTGTTGTCCAGGATAGTAAAATCCTGCTGCTGCAACCCCGCCAGCGGCTTACCCGACTTATCGGCGACGACGACATCGAGCGTGATCGGCTGATTGGCGCTGTCTGGCGGAACTTGCTGGGGATACGCGGGGCAAACGCAAATGCAACATAGAACTAGTCCTGCCAGGAACCGGATCGTCACAACTCACCTCACGATACGAGCGTAGCGCACGCCGCTGAGCGCGACGGTTACGCCGAATCCCTCGCGGCAGCGTTCTGCCGCTCCACGAATAGAATGAATTTATGCTGACGCGCCCTCCGCTGCCGCCGTTCACGCGGGAAACCGCGGCTGAGAAAGTCCGGCGCGCCGAAGACGCCTGGAATTCCCGCGATCCGGCCATCGTCTCGGCGGCTTATTCGGCGGACTCGCGCTGGCGCAATCGATCCGAGTTCTTGGCCGGCACGCAGGCGATCGTGGATTTTCTAACCCGCAAGTGGGCCAAAGAACTGGATTACCGGCTAACCAAGGAGCTTTGGGCGTTCGAGGGAAGCCGCATCGCCGTGCGTTTCGCTTACGAGTTCCACGACGGCTCGGGCGACTGGTTTCGGTCTTATGGCAATGAGAACTGGGAATTCGACGCGCACGGGTTGATGCGCTTGCGGCACGCGAGCATCAACGATCTCGCGATCTCCGAAGCGGACCGAAAATTTCGATGGCCTTTGGGCCGCCGCCCCGACGGGCATCCGGGGTTGAGCGATCTCGATTTGTAGCTGTTCCCGCGTTTTCGTCAGCTCGGCAGGTAAGCGCGCAGTTCCGGATAGACGGCCTGGACGAAAGCTTCGCCCTGCGCGACGGCCTGCTGCTCGTGATCGCCGGTCACGGGAACGACGACGCGAACCAGGGCGGTGTCGCTGCGGTGGTGGCGAATGGAATCCTCAACCAGATAGAACTTAGCCGCGAATTCGTCGGCGATGACGCGGTGCTGGGACTGATACCAGTAAAGAACGACGCTCTTGGAATCGCCTCGGGAGACGATGTAGCGGTTGATGCGAATGGTCTCGTGACGGCTGGCGATGGGCACATCCATGAACCCGGTTTCCGAGGGACTCCAGCCAGCGCCGGGAAGGCAGTTCTTGGGGGAATGCGGAGACTGGCCGGTGCGCTGGGTCTTGAAATAAGCGACGAAGAGATTGGCGCCGCCGCTCGCCGGATTGACATACCAGCGGGTCAGCGTGTCGTCGGCTTTGAGAATGGCGAGCGTTTCGGGTTCGACAATGCCGGTCTGCGCGAGAGTCCATGCGCCGACCTGGGCTGGAAATTCGGCGAGCGGCTTGGCGAGCGGCACCATTTCGCCATGTGACGCTGTATAAAAGAGCGCCGCCTGAACGGCCAGCACCAGCGTAAGCACTTGCACGTAGCGGCTATGCAGCAGCCGGCGCAGCGTGTCGACGGTCATAGAAATTGATACTCCGGACAAAGAATTGATGGAGCGCGACCATGATCAGGAGCGCCGCCAAAAAGATGACGCCGCCCGACATTTCATGGAAGAAGCCCTCCGCGTACTCGGGCTTATATTCAGCGAGAACGCCGGTGAGCGTGACGCGGTTGGCGTTGGCGATGATGGCGATCGGAATAGTCGCGAAGAACAGCAGAACGCGCATCCACATGCGCTTTTCGGCGAAATAGCCGTAAACCAGCGAAAGAAACGTGAGCGTCAGCAATGAGCGAATGCCGCTGCATGCTTCGACGACAGACAGGGTCTGCTCCGGCAGGACCAGCACATTGCCCTCGCGCAACACCGGGATCTGCAGCAGCCCAAGCGCCCACTCGGCAGTCTGGCTGGCGATGATCTGCAAAGGAAAGGTGATGCGGTTATAAATGACGGCGGGAATCGGAACCATGAAGAACAGCAGAAACAGCGGGAAGGCGAGGATGCGCAGATAGCGCGCTCCGCCGAGCAGCAGGACCATGCCGATCAACGAGAGGACGAAAGCCGTCCTGGCGAGGAAAAGCTCCGCGCCCAGCGTCGCGAGATAGAGCTGGAACGCGGCGAAAAGGATAATCGGAAGCCCCCACCAGTTGGGCCGAGGGGCGATGCGTGCGAGCTCCGGGCGCTTCTGCCAGACGATGAACGCGGCCACGAAAGGAACAAAAAAACCGTGGCCCATATCCGCGTCGCTGTTCCAGTTCTTCACCAGAGCGACAAGGACGGGGGCGTAACAGGCGAAGAGGAGTGCTCCGCAAAAGCCGATCGTAACCCAGGAAAATGGTTGGCGCTGCTCTTCGGCCATGTTGTAGGCGGCCTTACCAGCTTAGCACCGTCCCCTGCGTTACAGCCGCCGCGTATTGGGCGTGTAACGGCCCGCCGGAATCGCACGTTACACTTAGTGCGAGCCCTCCGGCGCAGAAGCGTGCTGCTTACTTCCCTCATTTCTAGATCTCAGCGTATGCGGCGCCTCCTGCTGGCGGCGGTTTTTACGGGCTGCTGCTGGGCGGGTTCCCCGTTCTTTCCGCTGGCCGACGTGCGTCCCGGAATGCACGGCGTGGGGCGGACGGTTTTCGAGGGCGACAAGGTGGAGGATTTCCAGGTGGAGATCTTGGGAATTCTGCCGAATGCGGGCCCGAAAGAGTCGGTGATCCTGGCGCGGCTTTCCGGCGGACCGCTGGAGCACACCGGCGTGATGCAGGGGATGAGCGGAAGCCCTGTATATATCGACGGGAAGCTTTTAGGCGCGGTGGCGATGGCGTTCCCGTTCTCGAAGGATCCCATTGCGGCGATCCGCCCGATCGCGGATATGATTCGCTCGGGACAGACCGGCGATGTGACGCGCGCGCCGCGGTCGCCGGTGATCGCCGAGATGCTTGGCCAGCCGGTGTCTGAAGCCGAGACGCGGTCTAACACGAGGCTGATCAACATCAGCACGCCGCTGGCGCTGGGCGGATTTACGCAACGGACCATTGACGCGTTCGGGCCGCAATTGCGCGGGTTGGGTTTAGAACCGGCGCAGGCGCTCTCGGCGGGCGGCGGTTCGGGCGGCGTGGATGCGGAAACCTTCGGCGATCCCGCGTTCGGCGATCCAGCAAAGGTGCAGCCTGGGTCGATGATCTCCGTGCAGCTTATGAATGGCGACATGGATGTGGGCGCTGACGGAACCGTGACCTATGTGGATGGCGACCAGCTTTACGCGTTCGGGCACCGGTTCATGGCCGTGGGCGCGACGGGGCTGCCGTTTGCGCGGTCCTCGGTCCTGACCCTGCTGGCGAACGTGAACACTTCGTTCAAAATCTCCGCGCCCCAGGAGCTGATGGGCGTCATCTCGCAGGACCGGGACACGGCGATTTCCGGGCGGTTCGGGCAGCGCGCCAATATGGTCCCGCTGGATATCGCGGTGCATCGCGCGGGGCGCCTCGTGGATACCTACCGGATGAGAATGGTGAACGACCCGATGCTGACGCCGCTGCTGGTGCAGATGGCGGTGTTCTCGACGCTCGACGCGACCGAACGCTCGGCGGGCGCCGAAACCATGTCCGTGCGCGGCACAATCGAGCTCAACGGCGGACGGTCCCTCCATGTGAACGACGTCTACGCGGGAGATGCGAGCGTGCCCCAACTGGCGTCGCTGGCGACCGCTGCTCCGGTCGCCTACGTGATGCAGAGCGGGTTCGACACCCTGCATGTCCGGCGTATTTCACTCGACGTGGAGGCGCTGGAAAAGAAGCGCACCCTCGATATCGAAGAGGTCGTTCCGGCGCGGCGGGAAGTGCGGCCCGGCGAATGGGTGGAATTAAACATCACGCTGACCGCCGATAACGGCGGCGACGAAATGCGCACCGTGCGTTATCACGTGCCGGTCGGGGCCGAAGCGGGCCCGCTGTATTTCACCGTGGCGGACGGCAACCAGACCAGCATGCAGGACCTGAGGTTCGCGCTTTCCACGACCCCGCGCACCCCGGAGCAGTTGCTGAACGTGATCGAGCGCCTGCGCGACAACAACAAGGCGTATGTGCGGGTCTGGCGCCCGGAGCCGTCCTTCCCAACGGGCGTGAATGAACTTCCGGCGCCGCCCCCGTCGGTCGCTCTAGTAATGGCGACATCGCTGGGCAACGCCGGAGTCGCGCTGAACGCGATGAAAAATTCCAAGGTGGCGGAGATGGAAGTCGACGCGGGCGAACGCATGGTGACGGGCTCGAAAACGATACAGATTGAGGTTAAGCCTTGAGATTTTGGGCCGCGCTGTTGCTGACGGCGCTGCCGGCGTGCGCTTCGAGCGTGGCGACGTGGGAGATGTCGAGTTATCAGGACTTCCTGCGGGGACAGTTCAAGAACCTGTCGCTGAGCCGCGACGGCGCCATCACGCTGGCGCCCGCGCTCGATACGGTCTTCACCTCCGGGCAGGCGGTGATCTGGAGCGTGGCGGAGGCCCCGGATGGCTCAGTCTACGCGGGAACGGGAAATCGCGGGCGGCTCTACCGGATTGATCGCGAGCATAAAGCAAGCCTGGTATGGACATCGGACCAGCCGGAGATTTTCGCGGTGACGGTGGCCCCGGACGGGACCGTGTTCGCCGGGACATCGCCCGACGGGAAGATCTACCGGATTCAGGGCGGCAAAGCGGAGCTCTACTTCGATCCGCACCAGAAATACATATGGGCGCTGGCCGTGGGCAAAGACGGCGCCCTCTATGCGGGAACCGGGGACGAAGGCAAAGTCTTCCGCATCACGGGCGCCAATGCCGGCGACGAGTATTACGCCACCGGTCAATCGCACGTGACCGGGCTGTCGCTGGATCGTGAGGGACGTTTGCTGGCGGGCACGGAGCCGAACGGAATTCTTTACCGAATCTCGGGCAAAGACAAGGCGTTCGTTCTCTACGACGCAAGCCTGCCGGAAATTCGGGCCATCGCCAACGCCGCCGACGGATCCATCTATGCGGTCGGGCTGGGCGGATCGGTGAACCGCAGAACGCAGAGCGCGGCGCAGGCGGCCCAGGCCATGTTGCAAAGCGGGTCCACGCCGGTGGTGACAACTTCCATCACGGTTACGGCGGACGCGCAATCGGGCGTGGAAGTGAAGCCTCCGCAGACTTCGGATGCGAATCGCTCGGCGCAGGCCGCCGCGGCCGCGGCTTCGACGGCGCTCGCCGCGAGCACGGCGCAATCCATTGAAGTCGCGGGGGTGGAAAAGTCGGCGATCTACAAGATCGCGCCCGATAACACCGTGGAGACGCTCTGGAGTTCCAAGGAAGAAAACATCTTCGACCTGATTTCGCGCCAGGGCGATGTTCTGTTTTCGACCGACGGCGGCGGGCGCATTTACCGCCTGGGAGACGACCGCAAATTGACGCTGCTCGCGCAAACCAACGAGAGCGAGGCGACGCGGCTGCTGCAGGCGGGCGGAAACGTATACGCCGCGACCGGAAACATGGGAAAGCTCTTCGAGCTGGCCTCCGCGCGGGCGAAAAGCGGCAGTTACGAGTCGCCGATTTTTGACGCGCAGAACGTGGCCAAATGGGGACGCGTGCGCTGGACCAGCCGCGGCGGCGTGACGCTGCAGACGCGGTCGGGAAATTCGCTGCGTCCCGACCGGACGTGGAGCGACTGGTCGGCGCCGGTGCGGGATCAGAACGGGTCCGCCGTGACCAGCCCGAACGCCCGATACATCCAGTGGAAGGCGGAGTTGACCGCGGGCGGCGGCGAGCCGGCCGTGGAAAATTTCAGCTTGGCGTATCTTCCCCAGAATGCCAGCCCCGTGGTGCGCTCCATCATCGTGACTACGGGAACATCGACGGCCACGGCGCCGGCGAAGAGTACCACCGCCACCGGCGGCGCCGCGACCACGGCCTACAGCATCACCGTGACCGATACCGGCGATGCGGGACCCGCGACCAGTACGGGAACGCCGACCCAGACCATCTCGAGGGCCACTTCCCAGCAGTTGATCGTAAGCTGGCAGGCCGACGACGCCGATGGAGACCGCCTGGTCTACGCGCTCTACTTCCGGGGCGACGGCGAGAAGGAATGGAAGCTTCTCAAGACAGCCCTGCACGATAACGTGGTCAACCTGGACGCGGATTCGCTGGCGGACGGGCGTTATTTCTTCAAGGTCGTGGCGTCAGACCGGGAAGCGAACCCGCCGGACCAGGCGCGCGAAGCCGATTTGATCAGTGCGCCGGTGCTCATCGACAACACGCCCCCGGCGGTGCATGTGAGCGATTCGCGGCGCGATGGAAATCAAGTGGTGGTGAACTTCGCAGCGGTCGACGCGACCAGCGCGCTTCGGCGGTGCGAATACTCGCTCGATGCGGGCCCCTGGATGGCGCTCAATTCAGTGGACGGGGTGATCGATTCGCCGGCGGAGCAATTTCGCCTGGTCGCGCCCATCCCCGCGGGCGAGCATGTTCTCGTGCTGCGCGCCGTGGATAGCGGCGGAAACGCGGGGCTGGCGAAACTCGTCATCCGCTGACGAGGCGTTACGAAATCATTCCGCTGTGCCGCGCGTACTCCGGAGACCGTCCAGAAAATCGCGCATCAGGCCGGTGACGGCTTCCGGCCGCTCCATATTGGTGAGATGGCCGGCATCCGGGATCGCGTGAAACGCCGCGCCGGGGACGGCGTCGGCGATAGCTTTCGTGTTCACGAACGCGGTGTCTTCGGCGCCGGCGATGGCCAGCGTGGGAACATCGATCGCGGCTAGCCAGGGTTGGGCGTCAGGGCGATTCGCCATTCCCCTCGCGGCGGCGGCCACGCCGTCCGGCTTTTGCGAGAGGATGATCGCGTTGACCTCCTCGATCAGGCCGGGTTGATCGCGCAGCGCCGTCGGACCGAACAGGCGGTTTTTCATGGCTTCGGGAACGAAGCTGGTTCCCGTCCACCGCAACGCTAACGTCATTTGCGCCCAGGTCTGTTTCTCCTTCTCGTCCGCGGGCACGGCGCGTGCATCCAGAAGGATCAGGGCGCGAAGACGGCCGGGATGTCGTCGCGCGAAAGCCATCGCGATGATGCCGCCGCGGGAGATGCCGCCGATGACGGCTTGATCGATCTTGCGCTCCTCCAGGAGCTGCGCGATATCGTCGGCGGCCAGATCCACGGGAATCTCGTCGAGGCCGTTCAGCTGGCCATACGCCGCGCCGAAACCTCGCAGATCCGGCACGATGACCTGGTAGCGATCCGCCAAAGCGCGCGCCTGGCGCATCCACATGCGGCCATCGAGAGGGAAGGCGTGCAGAAGAACGACGGGCGGGCCTTCTCCGAGGATGACCGCGGGTGGAGCAACCGGCGCGTGCATGGACGATGCGCCGTTCACTTCGCCGGAGGCGCGGCGTACTTCAGAACCGTGGAAAGGTCGATGCCGCGAATGATGCCCGCCGAGTGATAGAACAGGCCAAACGAATCGATCGACGACATATCCGGGAAAATGCAGGCTTCGAGCGCCTGATCGACGGAGCGGTTGTTCACCCAGCCGCCGCCCGCCGCGTTGATGCCGCCGAACAGATCGGAGCCTCCGAGCAGGCTGCAGTAGCAGGAGGCGGGGTTGCCTTCGCAGCTTCCGGAGGGAACCTCCGCGTAATAAGCGAGCGCGGCGAGAGTCGGCTTGGGCGTGAACAGGGTGCTCAGCAGGACGTGGATACGCGAGCCGTCGGATGGCGAAGTGTACTGGCAAAAGGGACGCTCTTCCGCCAGCGGGAGTTCGGTTTGGGGATCGTTGGTCCCGTAGGTCGCGGTGCGCCAGTAGACCTGACCACCCGTCTGTGCGCAATACTGAGCGGCCTGCGACTGGCTGGCGGCGGTGACGGGATCGGGAACGGTCGCCGTGGCGCCGGGCGTGGCCGTGGAATCGCCGGCGGACAGCGCGTGCGCGCCGAGCAGGACCGTGGCGAGTGCGAATGCGAAGGTGAGATTCGGTTTCATTTGTAGAAGTCTAGCGCGGCGCCCGCTTGCGCCGGCTAATACACGGCTGCGGTAGTGCGGCGGATCTTCCCTCCCGGTGGGAATCTGCTGCCGGGCGCTCCGGCGTTTACCAGGACGGATCTTTCATCCGCGAGAACATCGCGTTCTTCAGGGCGCAGCATGTAACTACTGCAAACATGAACACCGCGCCCCATATACAAACTAACCCACTAATCGAAACCTAGACCCCGTCGGCAAGAACACAGATGCCCCAACTAAGTGCAAGATACAAGCAAGAAAAAACGACCCGTTCGCCGCCGCCAGCCAATTCAATCTTCATCGCTGTTGATTTATCGCCGATTTCTAATGTTTATTGACCTCCAATTTTGACTAACCCCGCGCTCCCGGCCGATCGCCGAGCCAGCAGCAAAAAAAATGTTTGACACACCGGCCCGCGGATGCTACTTTCTCAGGAACAAACCCTTCGATCCTATGCCGCACGTGAACGGAGAGGCAATCACCGACGAGGAAGTACTAGCGGAGGTCGAGCGCCTGCGCCGAGCATTCGACTGGCAACAACTGTCTGACGTGGACGAACGCGAGGGACGCCTGCGCGAGGCCGCCCAGCTTAGCTTGATCGACCGCACATTGATTCGGCAGCACGCTGAACGCGACTCCGCCCCGCTGGCCCCAGGTCTGGTGGATGCCGAGATCGCGCGCATCCGGAAGTCCGAGGAAGCACGCGGCCGCCTGCCGGGTGAAAAAACTTTGAGGGTCGCCGTGGAGCGGCAGCTGCGCTTCGATCGTGCGGCGAGAGAGATCGCCGGCCCGCTCCCGCCGCCGGCTTCACGCGAGGATGTGGAAAGAGTCTATTTGTCGCAGCGCGAGACCTTACGACGGCCCGAGGCCGTAAGGGCCTCTCACATTGTGCGGAATGTGGATGGACGGCGTTCGGAGGCGGATGCGCGCGAACTCATCGGTAGGGCGCTTCGTGAGCTTGAGTCCGGTGAGCCGTTCGCCGAAGTGGCGGCTCGCCACTCGGACTGCCCGGGCAACGCCGGCGATTTAGGCCTGTTCCCTCGCGGACAGATGGTCGACGAGTTCGACGCCGTCGTCTTCGCGATGCAGCCGGGCGAAGTGAGCCCCATATTTCGCACTCCGTTCGGCTACCACATCGCGAAGGTAGTCGAGCGTCAGGAATCCTATCTCCCTGATCTCGAAGAGGCTCGTCCCCGGATTGAGCAGATGCTGATGGCGATGACCATGCAGCAGCAGATGGCCCGCGCAATCGCGGCGCTCCGGGCGCGGTCAACCATCGCGGGGCTGACTCGATACGCTCCACAGGCGCGGGTGGCCCGTTCAGCGGGAGGTTCAAGATGACGAAGACCGAGGCGCTCTCGTGCTGCGTTCCATCGAAGCTCAGGCTCGCGGATCTTGTCTCCTCGGAAAGGTCGTCCGCATCCCGCCCGCGGGCATCTTCCGGGAGCGTAAGCGGCATGGCGCATCTCCCCGGCGGCCGGTTCTTGATGGGGAGCGAATCAGCCGACGCCATCGCGCTGGACGGCGAAGGTCCCGTGCGGGAGTTCAGCCTCGACCCTTTCTATCTTGCACGGCATACGGTCACTAACGCGGAGTTCTCTCGATTCGTTGAAGCTTCAGGCTATCTTACGGAAGCCGAGCGCGCGGGCGGCTCGTTCGTATTTCAGGGTCATCTGGCTAAGCACGCAGACGGCCCGCGTCCGCCCGGGACGCCATGGTGGATTCACGTTCGCGGCGCATCCTGGCGCAGCCCGGAAGGCCCGGGAACGTCGGTTGCAAAGCGCGGCGATTCGCCCGTGACACATGTCTCCTGGAACGACGCTCAAGCTTACTGCGCCTGGGCGGGCTACCGTCTGCCGACCGAAGCGGAGTGGGAGTTTGCCGCCCGCGGCGGCTTGGAGCAGCGCACTTACCCGTGGGGCGACGAACTGCTGCCGGGCGGACGCCACATGTGCAATATTTGGCAGGGCGTTTTCCCAGACCGCGACACGGGCGAAGATGGGTTCAGAGGGACCGCGCCCATCGGCTCATTCGAGGCCAACGGTTACGGCCTGCACGAAATGGTGGGCAACGTTTGGGAGTGGTGCGGCGACTTCTTCGACACACGTTGGCGGCAGACCGCCTCGCCGCTTAACCCCGCCGGGCCGGAGAGCGGCTCGCGGCGGGTGATGAAGGGCGGGTCGTATCTTTGCCACGCTTCGTTTTGTTTTCGGTACCGGAACTCGGCGCGGTCTGGGAATGAGCCGTCGGCGAGCACCGGAAATCTTGGCTTTCGCGTGGCGCGCGATGTTTAAGGCGCGTCGCCATAGTTCGTGGAACTCGAGGCTGGAAGATTGATGAGGGAAGCTGATCATGAGCGAACCTAACGACGAGCTAAAACGACGGACATTCCTGGGAATGCTGGCGGCAGTCGGCCTTTCGGGCATCATGGCAGGCGGCGGGGAAGCCGAAGCTCAGGAGCAGGGATACCCGGTTCCGGACGCACCCTCCTACGTCTATTACCCAGACCAGGGAGAAGCGCGGCCCCACGACGCCGCGCACGCGCACGACGACACTCACCGGCGCTCCCCACTGACCCGAACATTCTCGTCATCATGGTGGACCAGCTACGCGCCCCTCTATGGCTCACTAGTTCCGAGTACTCGACCGTGCAGTCGATATGCCCGAATATTTTCGGTGCGGACGGAATATATGGCAATTCCGTCGTTTTCTATCAGTATTGCGTAGCGGCCGCGGCGTGCACGCCTTCCCGGTCTTGTATCCTCACGGGACTTTACACGCCGCAGACCGCCCAATACATTACGGGGCTTCTACAAGCGGAAGGCCCGCCACTCGACCCGAATTACCCAACCTTTGGGTGGGGTTTGCAGCACGTGAACTCAAACTACGCAAACAATTGCTGGTGGATAGGGAAGTGGCACCTGTCTTACCCGGTCGCGGACGGCACAAGCCAGCCGCTTGCGCCATACGGGTTTAATACCCAGACGATCCCCGGACCGACGATTCCATCGCCCGACGGGTATGAGAATGAGGGAAGCGAAGGGGGCACCTATACGTGCTACAATCCTTTGCCTCACGACTACCATGGCGTCGAATTCGCAAGCGACGCGCAGATCGCGGCGGACTTCGCGAGCTGGTATACGTCGAACGCAGAAAGCGGCCAGTGGTGCACGGTTGTGAGCTTTGTGAATCCCCATGATATTAGCGATTACGACAAAATGCTCATGCCACCTGCGTGCGGGTTGCCGTATCCCAAGTACCCATACTTCTCCACCCCGCCGGGCCCATCGACGGACGTGTACACGGCCGTTCCAAGCCCATGGAACCATGAATTTCCCTCAGTGGTGATGGACCCCTCCTCAAGCTCGGCGGTAAAGCCGGCGCTCCAATGGGATCAATTCGTCCAGACCGGGGAAGTCACCAGCTACATCGCCTTGTTGAATTGGTACTACTATCTTGTATCCTTGGTTGACTACCAGGTTGGCCAAGTCTTGGCGACGCTTAACACCATGCCCGAGATTGCAGAAAACACAATTGTCGTGTTCACGTCAGACCACGGGGAGTACGGCGGCTCACACGGGCTGCGCGCAAAAGGCGGCGCCGTTTATGATGAAGCGATGCGCGTTCCGCTCTGCGTGATGCTGCCGAGCATGTATTCGGCGACGCGATACCAGCTATGTTCCGCGGTCGATTTCTTCGGGCTGATCTGTGACCTCGGGACCGGCGGGTCGGGGTCCTGGCGCACGGCTTACCCAAATCTCGCAAACCGAGAGTCGATTTACAGTTTCCTGATGAGCGGCTCGGCCCCGGAGTCATACCGGCTCCTCTCGGACGAGACGCCCTACATCTTGCACACGACGGATGAGGAGTATCCGGTCGCGGATCAGCCGGACGACACGTTCCAGGCCGCCCAGCCGGCCGGCACGAACGCTAACAATCACGTGGTGGCCATCCGGACAAAAACGGATTTCCCAAGTACGTTTTTTAGTGGAGCGAAGTTCGCGGTTTACACCCACTGGGCTGACTGCACGCTGGTCCCGGACTCGGGCACGCCCGACTACGAGTTCTATGATTATGGCAACACCCTATACAACCGCGCCGAGACCTCGAACAACGATCCCTCGGAGACGGACAACACGGACCCGGACAGCGTGGCGCTGAGAAATGAGCTGAAAGCCGCGCTCGGGGATTACGGTACCAATGTGGGGCTGATTCAGACGGAGTTGAACGCTACGCTGACGGGGAACGGGGTAGACGGCGTGACGCCGCTCACGACCACTCTAGCGGGCGCGCAGGAAGCTTATCTTACGATGATTAATGGCGGGAGCTGCTCGTGAGAAGGCGCGGCGCTCTGCAGAGCGCGCTTTCCGGAACCGGCTTGGCAGGAGAATGCATGATTAAGACGATTTTCAGCTTCGGGTTTCTCGTTGCCTCACTTTATGGGCAGAACACCTATAACATCACGACATTCACGGTGCCGGGCGCTTCCCAGGTGATCCCGGGCGCGATCAGCAACGACGGCGTGGTCGTGGGAATCTACAACACTATCGCGGGCGGCCCCAATTTCAGCTATGGCTTTCTCCGGTCGCCCGATGGCAGCTTCACCACGTTTGAGCCGCCCGGCTCCACGGGAGATCTTTACGCCTTCGCCATCACGAGTAACGGTGAGGTTTACGGGAGCTTTACTGTCGCGCCCCAAACATATCAGAGCTTCGCCTACAAGGATGGCGTATATCGGCTCTTATCCATTAACGGCGAGAACACGGAAGTTTACTCGGGAAACGACTATGGAGCTATCACAGGGTTTTACGGCAGCAATCCCAACTCGTTCCTCTATCGGCCGGGACAGCCGCTCATTGAACTCGAAGATCCCGGCCAACAGCAAACGTCAGGGTCGGCAATCAACGATAAGGGAGTGCTGGTGGGGTACAACAACGATGATTACGGTGAAAACGAATCCTCCAACGGCTTCGAGTTCATCGGGAATCGGTATATCCCCATTAACGTTCCATACCCAGCGCAAGACACGATACCGACTTGGATCAATAACGAGGGCGTCGTCGTGGGGATCTACACGTATGACAACCTGTATTATCACGGATTCGTCTACCAAGACGGGAAGTACCAGGATTTTGTAGTGCCGGGCGCGACCCACACATTCCTCGATGGAATCAATGATCGGGGCGTTCTCAGCGGGGAGTACCAGGACGCGGACGGGAACGTGCTCGCATTCATCGCAACCCCGACTCAGTAAGTTAATTTCCCTTCGTCAAGCAATCCAGCGCGTCGCAGGTCTGAGCGCGAACAAGACGAACCAAGCCCATCGTCGCCAATCCGCGTTCATTTTCGTGTTCCTCCGTGGCCAGAAGAAGTTCCTCCGGAAATCCCGCCAAACCGGGTAACCGCCCCCAACCAAAAACATCCCCCACGCCCTCAACAACTTACCCACCCCACGCCCTTCCGCGCCATCCCCCATCCCCCAAAATCAAGCCAGGAGCAGCCTATGATTCCGATCGAACAATTCGAAAACCTTTCCAAACGCGTTCTGGCCAACCGGCGCAACGCGCTCAAATCCACCGGTCCCAAGTCCGAGGACGGCAAGAAGCGCGTCTCCATGAACGCCTTCAAACACGGGCTCTCCGGCCAGAAACTCTTCTTACAATCCGACGAGTATCTCCCCTACTTCCAGCTCGCCGCGGAATACATCAGCGAGTTGGCGCCAATCGGCGTCCGCGAAGAACAGCTCGCGCAGCACATCATCGATTCCAACTGGCGCCTGAACCGCTGCGCCGCCATGGAAAATAATCTGATCTCCACCGGCACGCTCGAGCAGGACAACCACACGCTGCAAGCCGGCGGCGATGACGACAATGTCGCCATGATCGGCCAGGCCCTCGCGTGGCAAAAGGGCGCCAAGAGCTTCGAAGCGCTCAGCCGCCACGAAGCCCGCATCGCGCGCTTCATGCAGAGAATGGAAGAGCAGCTCGAACAGCTCCAAACCAAACGCATCAAACGCAGCAACGGCGAGACCGCCTTCGTGCTCGAAGAAAGCCGCGCCTGGAAGTTCTACAACGACTCGCTCTCGCACCACCTCACCTTGCAGGACGCGCAAGCGTCCGCGGAAGAAGCCGCGCAAGCGGCCGCCGACGAAGCCGAAGCCGAAGCCGCCGCGAGTGAAGCCGAATCCCCGCAACCCGAACAAACCACACCTACTTCCGCAATGGCTTTGATTTACCAGCCGCTCGCGCTGAGCCTCACCGAACCCGCCGCAATCCGCCCCGATCTCTGCGATCCCGAGATCGAATCCCCTCTAACCGGAGCGAAAACGATCGAAAACTAACCCCGAAACGCCTCCCCATTCCAAAGCCCGGCGCAACCGACGCCCGAAGTGTACTTACCCTAACCTAGGTTTTGCCTTATCCATCCGCGGCCAATATCCTTCTTCAGCTCCCCGCTCAGTCCGCCGTAACTCCGTGCTGCATCACCTGCACGGCTAGCGTCAATCCCCCGCCTACCGGGTCTTCTTAATCTCGATATTGAGGCGTTTGATCTTCTGATTCAGCGTGGAAAGCGGAACGCGCAAATTCTCCGCTGCCTCCGTCTGGCTCCAGCCGCACTGTTCGAGGCGGTCCAGGATCACGCGACGCTCATAATCGGCGACTATTTCAAATAACGATGCATCGGCCGGAAGCGGGCCGTTGTCACGCCGCAGCCGGATTCCGTTCGCCTGCAGGAGATACTCCGGAAACACGTCCACCGGAATCACGGGCTCGGACGCCAGCACCACGGCGCGCTCCACGATGTTTTCCAGCTCCCGGACGTTGCCCGTCCAGTTGTGCTCCATCATCACTTGCATCGCTTCGGGAGCGAAGCGCAGCGAGCTCTTGTTGCGGCTGTCCAGATAGCGGTCGTTCTCCTGGCAGTATTTGTCGAAGAAGAATTCGACCAGCGGCGGAATGTCTTCCTTGCGCTCGCGGAGCGGCGGCAGGATGATGTTGATCACGTTCAGGCGATAGTACAGGTCCTCGCGAAAGCGCCCTTCTTCCACCAGCTTCCGCAGGTCGGAATTGGTGGCCGCCAGAATACGAACGTCCACTTTCACCGTCTCGGTGGATCCGAGCGGGGTGAATTCGCGCTCCTGGATGACGCGCAGCAGCTTGGCCTGAATTTCCGGGCCGATCGTCCCGATCTCATCCAGGAAAATAGTTCCCTTGTTGGCCACCTCAAAGGAGCCTTTTTTGGTCTGGGTCGCGCTGGTGAACGCGCCTTTCAGATGACCGAACAGGGTCGATTCCAGCAGCTCCGTCGGGATGGAGGCGCTGTTCACGGTGACGAACGGGTTGTCGGCGCGCGGTGAGCTGAAGTGAATCGCTTTGGCGATCAGCTCCTTGCCGGTCCCGGTTTCTCCCGTGATCAGAATGGTCGAACGGCTGGGCGCCACCTGCTCCACCAGGTCGAGCATGCGCAGCATCCGCTCGCTCTTCCCGACGATATTGGGGAAGTTGTAGCGCTGCTTCAGCGCCTTTTTGAGCAGCCGGTTTTCGCTCGCCAGCCGCTGCCCCGTGATCACCCGCTGGATTTCGATCAGCAGCTTGTCGTTGTTCCAAGGCTTGGGAACGAAATCGTTGGCCCCGAGCTTCAGCGCTTTCACCGCGGATTCGACGGAGGCGTACGCGGTCACCAGAAAAACCGGGGTATCATGATCCCGCTCGCGAAATTCGCGGAGCAGGTCCAGACCGGATTTATCCGGCATCATCATGTCGAGCAGCACCAGATCGTAGGCTTTCGAACCCAGGCGTTTCTCGCCTTCCGCGCCGTTGGCGGCGAGATCGACGGAGTAGCCCTCGAGCGCCAGAAGCGTTTCCAGGCTCTCGCGAATTTCCGCTTCGTCATCGATGACGAGGATGCGGCCGCGCGCCGCCGCCGCGTTGCGCGTCTCTTGAGGAATCAGGATGGATGCCATGTCTTTGCTTCTCAGGCCAGAACGGGTGTTCGCGCGCCCGGCAGTTCGAGGTGGAATCGGGAACCGCCGCCGCTCCTCGGGAACGCCTCGATCGATCCGCCGTGTTCCTGGATAATTCCGTAGGTTACAGACAGCCCGAGGCCCGTGCCTTTGCGGGCGCCCTTGGTGGTGAAGAATGGATCGTAGATCCGGTTCAGATGCTCCGGCGCGATCCCGTGACCAGTATCGCAGATGTCGATTTTCACGCCCGTTTCGTCCGCCGTCGTGGTCACTTCCAGAATGGCTTCGCCGCGCGGGCAATCCTCCATCGCGTCGCGGGCGTTGATGAACAGGTTCAGAAACACCTGCTGCAGCTTGCCCGCGTTGCCGTGAATCGGCGGCGCGGAAGCGTCCAGCCGCACCTCCAGTTGCACGCCGGCTTTTTCAATCTGATGCTCCAGCAGGGAGAGCGTCTCTTGAATGACTTTGTTGACTTGTACCGGTCCGTTGTCCGACGTGGAGGTTCGCGAGAAGTTCAAAAGCGAGTTCACGATCTCGCTCGCCCGAAAGGTCTGCCGCGCGATCTTATCCAGCATGCGCGCCTTCTGCTCATCGTCCTGAAGCTGCTTGGTCAGCATCTGCGCATAAGTCGAGATGACGGCCAGCGGAGTATTCACTTCGTGCGCCACGCCCGCGGCGAGGAGTCCGATGCTGCTCAGCTTATCGGCCTGCACCAACCGGCGCTCCAATTCCGAGCGATCGGTGATGTTGTCGAAAATCACCAGCCGGCCGATCCGCTGCATGTCGCGCGACACCAGCGGCGCCACGGCGATATTGAAAGTCGATTCCCGATGCGTCGCCGGGCCGCCGCCCGCTGTCGCCGGGGAGTGTCCGTTGACGGCCTGACCGTTCGCGGCGCTCGCCACCGCCGACCGCAGCACAAACCGGTCGATGTGATGCACGCCGCTCTCTTCGCGCAACGCGTCCAGCCGGTCGACCAGCGCCCGCGGAAAAAGCTCGGCCAAGGTTCGGCCCTGGGCCCGTTCGCGCGTGACCCCCGTAAGTTCCTCCATTCGGGTGTTCCAGCTTTCGATGCGGTCGTCCAGATCCGCCGCCAGAATGCCCACGCTGATGGATTCGACGATGTTCTCGCTGAACTCTTTCAGCCGCTCATATTCATCTACTTTGCGCTGCAAAGCTCGATAGAGGTTCGCGTTCTCGATGGCGATTCCCACATACCCGCAAAGCGTCGAGAGCAGCTCGACGTCGTCGCTCGAAAGGAACTCTCCGTTCTCCGACCGGCTGACTCCCAGATACGCGACCACGCGGCCGCGCGCCGTGCAAGGCAGAAAGTACGTCAGGTCGAGCAGCGAAAGCGTGTTCCGCACGGAGGCGGGCCACAATCGCGCTTCCGCGTCAAACCGGAGCCGGGAACGCTGGAAGAAGAAGTAATCGTTATCCCGCGGCCAGTTCAGAAAACTGAGGTCCAGCACCGCCTGGTCGAGCGGGCGGCCGCTGGATCCCATGGATTGCCGCAGCGAAAACTGGGGCGGAAGATCCGGTTCGCCGTTTTCGCCCGCCAGGAAGAAAGCGACATGCCGGATCGAAAGCGTCTGCATGACCCGGTCTCCGACGGTCGTAAGCATTTCGCCCAGATGCGTTTCCGCGTTCAACTCGCGCGCGAACTCGATCAGGGTCCGGCGGTAGTCGTATTTCTCCCGGTAGAAGTACTTGTCCAGGCGCTCCTGAATCCAGTTCCGCAGGGGCTGAAACAGAAACGCCGTGATCAGCATGACCGTGAGCATTCCCGCGCTTCCGATGTCTTTGAAGTTCTTCTGCGCAAAGCTCGCGAGGGAGAACACAATCCCGTAGAACGCCGCGAGCACCCCGACGGTCGCGGCGGTATAAGCGAACCCGCGCCGGAAAATGATGTCCACATCCATCAGCCGGTACCGGGCGATGGCGTAAGCGATTGTCAGGGGAACCAGTGCGAGCGAGAGCACCGAAAAGCGCATCCAGACCGCCGGCTCCTGTCCCGCGATAAAAGGCGCCAGGTAAAGCAGCGCGAACGGCATGAACCCGCACACGACGCCGTTCCGCAGCCACTTGAGCTGCTGCCGCGAGGTGGCTTCCTGGGAATGGCGCTGCCCCACCGTCAGAGCCGCGGCGCAGACTAGGTAATAACCCACCAGCACGCCCGCGCTTACCCGGTCGAGCATGTAACGGACATCCACCAGGTCGGTGTCCGAGCCCAAGGCGCCCGTAGCAAAACCGAGATATAACGCGATCACCAGCAGCGCGGGCAAGTAGAGAAGCGCGGCATGGCGCCGCGGCTGGAACCAGGGGCGCGGCTCGGGAAACGCCAGACAGAAGTGCAGCAGCAGAGCCGGCGCCAGCAGGCTGCAGACGACATTTCCCCAGTAGATTATCCAGTCGAACGTGTTCAGCTTTCCGGTGTAATGGAACGTGGAAAAAATAAACGAGGCCAGGCAGAAAATGTAAAAATGTCGCGATTTATAGGCGCTGCCCCTGCGCAAATAAACGAAAAGCCCGATCGCGAGATAGGCGGCCCCGGTGAAATACTGCGCGAACAGAGCCCGGTCCCGCAGGCCTTCTCCGACGATGATGGGAACCTTGAATTCGAAGCCGCGCCGCGATACCGTGTAGTCAGCCAGGCGCCATACGCCCAAGCCGTAAAGGATGCTGGCCGCGTCGGTTGCGTTCCGCACGCCGGCGGAGTTAATGCGCAGCAGAATGTCTCCCGCGCGAAGTCCGGCACGCTCCGCGCCGCTATCGGCGGCGATCCGCTTGGCGATCACCGTGGCTCCGGACGCAGTCGCATTCCGGTCCACCCACGTCACGCCGTCATCCGGCAGGTGAAATTTATGCAGCTGCTGAAAGCTCAGGACAGCAGCCACCAGCGCCGCCGCGGTAACCACGGTGAGCACGGCCGTCGATAGCTGAAACTTCAGCTCCTGAAGCATCGTTGGTTCTTTGGGCGGAAGTTGCAATGGGTTAAACTGCACGTTTGCTGCCAGGGATCAAAGTATGTAACCTGATATCTTTCAGTCACTTACAATGATGACTGGCCATTGAACTCCGGATTCCGGGAGGCGATATCCCTTAAAACATATTAGAAATCCGACGGCGGGACGCCGGGCTCCGACTAGATTTTCATCCCAGGTTCCTTCTTTCGCATCCAATTGACGAAACTCGCCGGCGCCTCCATCGTCGATAAACGGCTCTGCCGCACCAGCGCCCAATCTTCAAACAGATGCGACTCTTTGATCTCCTTTAAGGTCACTGGACGCGCCAAGGTGGCCACGTAACGGAGATCGATGACGGTCAGCTTCTCGTCCTTCTTATCCGGCCTCGGCTCGGAAGCCGCTTCGGCCAAACCCACCACGGCCGATTGACCGCCGGAGTGATAGATGAACAGGCGATCGCCAGGCCGCATCTCACGGATGGCCCGCAGCGCCTGGGCGTTTCGTACTCCATCCCACACTGTTTCCTTATCTGCTTGAAGTTGCTCAATCGAATAAGACTGCGGCTCGGTTTTTAGGAGAAAATAGCGCATAGGCGGTTTGTACCCAAGTTCGAATTCTAGAATACTGGCCGCTTCTGCGTATCGCCCTGTACAATTGTGAGAGGATCGGTCCGATTATCTGACGGAGGAAGGAAAAGGAATCTGTTGAAGTTCGCCGTTTTGTTGTTCCTGGCATGCGCGTGCGTTCTGCCGGGCCAGGAAACCGGAGCGGGGCAGATCCCGCCCGCTCGCCCCGATGCATCTTCCGAACACGCCGCGCCCGAACCCTCCGCGCCAGGCGCCTTTGTAATCGGAGCGGAGGATGTCCTTTACATCCGGGTCATGCATGAGCCCGATCTCACGGGACCGCAGGACGTGCGTCCCGATGGCGTGATCTCCCTGCAACTGATCGGCGACATCCAGGCTGCCGGCCGTACGCCCGAACAACTGGCCGATGCGATTCGGGAGAAACTGCGCCAGACCATGCGCAATCCCGAAGTCAGCGTCCAGGTGGCCAAGGTCAACAGCCGGAAGTTCACCATCCAGGGCGAAGTGAACCGTCCCGGGACCTACACGTTCGCCAGCCCCGTGACCGTTCTCGATGCTTTGGTCAACGGCGGCGGATTTCGCGATTTCGCCAACGTCAAGAAAATCTATATCTTGCGCAAACAAGAGAAGCTTAAGTTCAACTACAAGGACGTCAGTCACGGCAAACACATGGACCAGAATGTGATGATCCAGAACGGCGACGAAATCTTCGTTCCCTGAGGACGCAAGCGCATGCTAACCCCCGAAGTTTACAATCCGATTCCCCGCCGCGCGATGGATTTCAGCGACTACATCGACGTGGTGCGCCGCCATCGCGGCTGGATTCTCGGCCCGATTTTCGCTGGCGTGGTGATCGGCGCCGTGGCCGCTCTGGTTCTGCCGAACACCTACGTCTCGCAGGCTTCGCTGCGCATCACGCCGGCGCAGATCTCGGAAAGCATTCTGCCCTCGATCGTCAGCCAGCAGATGTCGGACCGCATCAGCCAGATGGAGCAGGATATCCTCAGCCGCACCAGTCTCTCCGAACTGATCCAGCGAAAGGAGCTGGATCTCTATAAGAAAGAGCGGGATCGCAAGCCGCTCGATGACGTCATCGAGGTCATGCGCACCCGGGACGTGCACATCCAGATCGCACGGCTGGCAGGTGCGGGCGACCGGCCCGCTTCCGCGTTCACCATCTCCTTCTCCTATCCCGACCGCTATAAGGCTCAGGCCGTCGTGGGCGCGCTCGTGACGCGGTTCATGGAGTCCAACCTCACCGGGCAGAAGGTGGCGGGCACCATCACGCAAAGCTTCGTCCAGTATGAAGTGGCTCAGGCGAAGGCCGAGCTGGACCGCCTGAATTCAGAACTTACGCAGTTCCGCACCGAGCACGGCGGCACTCTCCCGGAACAGCTTCAGGTCAACGTGCAGGCGATGGCGTCGCTCCAGAGCGAGCGCGCGGCGCTGGACGACGCCCTGAATCGCGACTCGCAGGAGAAAATTATGCTCGAAAGCAAGCTGGATACGCTCCGGTCCCAAAAGAGCACCTACAGCTCGCTTGCGCAGCAGAATCTGGACGATCCGGTTCAATCGGGGAAGAGCGACCGCCTTCGCGACTTGAACAAGACCATTTCAGACACCGAGATTCAGCTGGCCGCGAAAAGGGAGATTTACACCGATTCGCACCCGGACGTGAAAGCCCTGGAATCCACGCTCGCCTCGCTCAAGAAACAGCGGGACGTCGTCGAGAAGGAAGATGAAAAGCAGGTCGCCAACTCCGGAGGAACCAAGACAGCGGCGTCGCGGCGGCAGAGCCAGTATGTCGCGGCCCAGCTCAACGACATGGACCTGCTGGCGGACCAGACCCGCAGTCAGCTGAAAGCCCTGGAGTTGGATCGACAGACCCGCATGAAAGAACTCGATCAGGTGAACGGGCAGATTTCGCGCTACCAGTCGCGCATGGAATCGGCCCCGGTGAATGAGCAGCGTTATTCCCAGCTGATCAGCGACCAGCAGCAGGCCAATCTGAAGTACCAGGATCTGCTGAAAAAGCAGAGCCTGTCCGATGAAAACCAGAACGCTCAGACGCGCAAGGCGGGCGAGAACCTGGAAGTGCTGGACCCCGCGTCGCTGCCCGAATCGCCCACGGCCCCGAACCGCTGGGCCATCATCGGAAGCGGCTTCGGCATGGGCGCCATTCTGGGTTTAGCCTTGGCTGGTCTCCGCGAGATCAAAGACACGTCCCTGAAGAACCTCAAGGACGTCCGCGCCTACACGCAACTTCCCATTCTGGGCAGCATTCCCCTGCTCGAGAACGATCTCCTGGTCCAGAGGCGCCGCCGTGTGGTGTACGTCTCCTGGTCGGCGGCGGTTCTGGTCGGCATGCTGGCCATCAGCGTCTCCATGTACTACCACTTTTTCCTATTGAAGTCTTAAATGAGATTCCTATGAGCCGAGTACACGACGCGCTTCGAAAGGCCGAGCAGTTGGGTGTCGTCCCAGCGGCGGAGACCGGCGATTTCCGGTCCGTACCGGCGCCGCATGAGAACCTCCTTCACGCCGCCCTGAGCGACGAGACTCTGACGCGCAACCCGGTCGAGCGCCGCACCGCGATCCTCGATGACGAGCTTGCCGGAGTGCTCTCTCGCGTCGAAGAGGTTCCTTACGCCCCGGCCGAAGAAGCCCATCTGATCAGTCTGGATTCGCCGCAGGACATGCCCGGCGAAGAGTTTCGCAGTCTCCGGACGCGCCTCAATCACTACCAGACTCTGCAGAAGCTCAAGACCATCGTCATCACCAGCGCGTCCCCTGCCGAAGGCAAGACGTTTTCCGCCCTGAACCTCGCGCTCACGCAGGCGCAGCTTTCGGAAAACCCGGTCCTGATGGCCGATCTCGATCTGCGCCGTCCCTCCGTTCACCGCTTGCTGCAGATCGATCGGGGACTGGGCTTTTCCGATTACGTCCTGGGCAATGCGCCGCTCGAGAGCTGCCTTCGCAAAATCCGCGGCACCGCGATGTACGTGATGACGGCCGGTTCCGCGGTCAAGAACCCGCTCGAGCTGCTGGGCACGCGCGAGTGCAAAATCACCATCGAAGAGCGCTTTCCCCGGCTGTTCAAATGGTCCATCCTCGATTCGCCTCCGCTCCTGTTCTCGGCGGACGCCAACCTGCTGGCGACTTTGGCGGACGGCACCTTGATCGTCGTGCGCGTGGGCGCGACCACTTATGACACCATCGTGCGGGCCATGCAAACCCTGTGCGAGAACAACGTGCTCGGCATTGTGGTGAACGGCGCTCGCGCCGCGGAACTGTATAGCAAATTCACCTACTATTATTCGAAGGCCGATTGACGAAGGCGGGATCCTGCCGCCGATAAAACAAGGCATTCGGCCGCGCCGAGGCATCCAATCAATCGAATCATGACGTACGATGCGGTGCTTCTCGTCTCCTTCGGCGGACCGGAAAGGCGCGACGACGTTCTTCCCTTTCTCGGGAACGTGCTCCGCGGAAGAAACGTTCCGGAGGCGCGCATGCTCGAAGTGGCCGAGCACTACTACCACTTCGGCGGACGCAGCCCGATCAACGACCAGAACCGCCTTCTGCTCGCGCGGCTTCGCGAAGAACTCCGCGCGCATGGCCCTGACTTGCCCGTCTATTGGGGCAACCGGAATTGGGAGCCCTTTCTCAAAACTGCCGTGGAGGACATGCGCCGCGACGGAATCCGCCGCGCCTTGGCCTTTGTCACTTCCGCGTACAGCTCCTATTCCGGCTGCCGGCAATACCGCGAAGACATCGAGCAGGCCCGTTTGGAAGCGGGACCCGGCGCCCCGGAAATAGACAAATTACGCGTCTTCTACAACCACCCGGGCTTTATCGATCCGGTGGTTGAAAATGTCTCGGCCGCGATAGCGTCCCTGTTCCCCGCCCGGCCGGCCGATCTCCAGGTCTTTTTCACCGCTCACAGCATCCCGTCGTCGATGGCCAAAACGAGCAGCTACGCAACGCAGGTGGAAGAAGCGTCGCGCATCGTCGCCGAAGCGCTCAGTATCTTGAACTGGTCGGTCGCGTGGCAGAGCCGCAGCGGTCCCGCCGCGCAGCCCTGGCTTGAACCGGACATCGGCGATGCGCTTCGCCAGACCGCGTCGCGCAACGTCGTCATTGTCCCCATCGGCTTCACCTCCGACCATATGGAAGTGCTTTACGATCTGGACGAGGAAGCCCGGGCCATCTGCGAGGAACGGGGGATTCGGATGGCCCGAGCCGCCACCGCCGGGGCCGACCCCCGCTTCGTCAGCATGATCCGGGAGCTCATCCTCGAGCGCATGAACAACTCGCCTTTTCGATCCGCGCTGGGCCGCTCCGGACCCAACCACGATGTCTGCCCGTTGAACTGCTGTCCCGCTCCGCAACGACGCTAGGATTCTTCCTGCGCCGCGCCATTTTCCTGCGACATTCCGCTCCGATCCCCCACGTAGCTGGATGGAGGGATCTTGGTCGTCGATCGATGGGTGGCGGATCTTCTGGCCCCCCTCACGCTTTGGGTGCTGCTGAACGGGCTGGACGATCTGGTCATCGACATGGCTTCGCTATTTCGCCTTTTTCGCCGGACTCGCGAAGTTATGCCCGCGGAGGCGGAACTCGCCGCCGTGCCCGAGCGCCGGATGGCCATCTTCGTTCCGCTCTGGAAGGAACACCGCGTCATCCAGAACATGGTGGAGCACAACATCGCTTGCCAGCGGTACCGCAACTACGATTTCTTCATCGGCGCGTATCCTAACGACGCCCCGACTCTCACGGCCGTCAAGGAAGTGGTGCGGCGTTTCCCGAACGCGCACCTCGCGGTCTGCGCCAACGACGGGCCCACTTCCAAAGCGGATTGCCTCAACTGGATCTACCAGCGCATGCTGCTCTATGAAGAGGAAACCGGCGCGCGTTTCGAGATGATTCTCACCCACGACGCCGAAGATCTGGTGCACCCCGAAGCCTTGCGGTGGATCAACTACTACGCGCAATGGAACGATATGGTGCAGATTCCCGTGCTCGCCCTGCCGACGCCCGCGCTTGATCTCACGCACGGAGTTTACTGCGATGAGTTCGCTGAGTTTCAGTTCAGAGATATGCCGTCGCGCGCGGTCATGGGAGGCTTTATCCCCTCGAACGGGGTGGGCACCGGCTTCTCGCGGCGGGCGCTCGAAAGGCTCGCGCAAGCGCACGGCAACTGCATCTTCGAACCACGCTGCCTCACCGAGGATTACGAAAACGGGTTTCGGATCCACCGCATGGGTCTGGCGCAGAAGTTCATCCCGCTTCACCGGCGGAACGGAGCCTTTATCGCTACCCGCGAGTACTTTCCCCGCAAATTCAAGAAGGCGGTGCTGCAGCGCACGCGCTGGGTCACCGGAATCGCTCTCCAGTCCTGGGAACTGCATGGGCTGGAGGACACCCTCGCGCACGCTTACTGGTTCTGGCGCGACCGCAAGGGCGTCGTCGCCAACCTGATTACCCCTGCCACCAACCTCCTGTTCGTCTACGGCGCCGTGACTTGGTCCGTCTGCGAGGTGATGCACACGCCCTGGGGACTGGCCGCTGCGGCTCACCAGCGTTGGGCCGCACCGGTTTGCGCAGTCACGCTGACGCTCCAGTTCGGGCATACCTGCACGCGCGCGTGGTGTTCCGCGCAGGTTTATGGGTGGCGTTTCGCCAGCGCCGTGCCGATCCGCGTGATCTGGGGCAACGCGATCAATTTCTTCGCCACGTGGTCCGCGATCCGAAGATTTGCCTGGTCGCGGATGCGCGGGCGGCCGCTGGTCTGGCTGAAAACCGAGCACGCTTATCCCAACCGCGCCGCGCTGGCTGGACCGCGGCGCAGGCTCGGGGAGATCCTCGCGGGATCGGGCTATGTGTCGCAGGAAGATCTGGAATCGGCTCTTGCCAGCCAGCCCGCCGGCGTTCGCATCGGCGATTGGCTCATACAGCGCGGCAAGCTCACCGTGGAACATCTCTATGAAGCGCTGGCGCTCCAGGAGAACGTACCGCTGGGGAAACCGGCCGCCGAGGACATCTCAGTGCCAGTCACCCGGATACTGCCCGCCAGCGTGTCCCGCGGTCTTTCGGTGCTGCCGTTCCGCGTCGCCGCGGGCCAGCTTTACGTGGCCGGATCGGAGATGCCCGATGCCCGGACTTCCGCGCGCATCGCACAGTTCTGTCCCCTGGAGATTCGCTTCCACCTGGTCGTCCCGGCCGAATTCAAAGAGCTCACCGGCCAGTACCTGCCTTCCTGAGCGGCTCGAATGGGGCTTGCGGCTGGGCGTCGTTCTGTAGCGTGGTCCCGTCCTGCCCGATAAGCTTCAGCGTGGCCGACACGTTCCTGCCGCGGGGGCTGTAACGCAGAAAACCGCGCTGGAGCAAGGCCGCATCGAGGGGAAAGCTGGACACTTGGTTCCCGTCCCGCAGAGTCAATTCACCGTGACGGGCGTCTTCCACGTCCCGCGACCGGGCGTTCCAGTGCACCAACAATTCGCTGCCGGCCGGAAACACTTCGAGATCGACGTCCGGATCATGCCCCTTCACGGCCACCGAGGGTTGCAGATAGTCGTGGAGGTAATAGCCCAGTCCCGCGCCGAGCGCCAGAAACAACGCTAGGAGCGCCGCGCCGCGGTTTGAGGTCAGCTTGTAGGATTCGCGGGGGCGCTCCGCTGGAATCTCGACGGGCAGCCCGGTCGCGCCGTCGTCAGCGCGTTTGCGGGCGACGGGCTGGTACCGTTCTCCCGTCGCGGCGCCAGCCTCGTCTGGCGCCGGCGGCGCGGTCGGAGCATGTCCGTCGGCAAAAAAATCAGATTGGGGATCGTGCGGAGCGATCCGCCCGCCCGCGCGGAAGAAGAAGCCTGCCCGCGTCGTCCCGCCCGGTTGCGGCTTCAGCACCAGGACAATCTGCCATCCCTGCGGAAAAATCCGCTGGTATAGATCCAAATCATCCGGGGAAAGCGCCATGGGCGCCCGACTGTGCGAAACCCAGAAGCCCACCACCGACAGCGCCGAAAGCTCGGGATCGAGCCGCGTCCTCTCCAACTGCGCGGCGATGGCGGCGAACTCTTCGGCAGCCAGCACAAACGCGGGTCCCCCGGCATGGGCGCACTCAATCGGTCTCTCGGCCGCCAGCTCCACCCGCAACGGGGAGCGCGCATTCGGGTACACCCGGCCAAACAGAATGCCGCCGATCTCCAGGCCGCCGTGGGGCAAAGAGTGGAACGCTTCGACCGCGCGGCGGCGAAGCTTCGTCATCAGATCAGGAGCATAATCGACCGCGAAAGGACACGCCGGTGAGCTCCATCGTTGGACGCGTCCGGCAGAGGCTCCCGGCTCGCCCGCCGTGACGCCGCTCGATTCATCTATAGTCAACTCTCCCGATTCTATTCCGAAACGCGGCGCCGGATGCTCTGGAAACGCCCGCCCGCTTTTCCAGGCCTCCGGAGAACGGAAGCATATAATGTAGGCGTGTCAAAGGGCAAAGATCTGGAACTGCGGCTGCAGCGAACCGAACAACAGTTGCGCTTGTTCCAGAAAGTCAGCCGCTTCATGGTCCGGGACGTCAGCCTGCAGGAAGTGTTGCAGGGCATCGTTTCCTTGATCACGGAGTTCATGGAATGCGATTCGTGCCTGGTTTACCTGATCGACAATAACGAACTGGTGCTGTGCGCGTCGCACAATCCCCACCCTTCCACGATCGGCAAGGTTCGTCTTCGCATGAATGAAGGGCTGACGGGCTGGGTGGCGCGCGAGCGCCGTATGTTGGCCATTCCGCGCGAAGCCTATAAGGATCCGCGGTTCAAGTACTTCGGCGAGCTGGACGAGGATTCCTACGACGCTTTCCTGTCGGCGCCGGTGATTGCGCGCAACCGCGTGGTCGGCGTCATCAACGTCCAGCACCGCCAGCCGCATCAGCATTCGGGAGGCGAAATGGAGACGCTCACCACCATCGGAGAGCAGGTCGGCTGCGCACTGGTCCTGGCGCGGATGGCGCCTACCGCGGTGGCCGAGGCTAACCACGTGGATCTCGTCCTGTCTTCCGGACCGGTTCGCCCCCGGAATTAGTGGCGCCCATGGGAAACACCCCGCTGGCTGGAGTGGCATTTCTGTGCGTGGCGGCCGCGGCGCTGGCCGCCGCCGATGGCGTCTCCACAACCGAGCGCTTCATAACTCAGTATTTCTACGACCAGAACGGGAGCGATCTGACGATCACGGATTTCAAAATGCTGTCCGCTCAGCGGGGCATCGCATCCGGTGTGATCAGTATCCGCGAGTCGAACGCGGTGTTCGGGGATTATGAAAAGCGAACTCCGCTGGTTCTTCTGACGGCCAACGGCGGTAAGGACTGGGAGCAACTGCGGCTGAAATCGGAGCCCAGATCGCTGTTCTTCGTGGACGACACCAACGGATGGTACGTCGCCCAAAACGGAATCTGGAAAACCGCTGAATCCGGCCGCCAGTGGAAGCAGGTCAGCAATATCAAAGACCTGAATCAGGTCTACTTTCTTTCGGCGACGCACGGTTTCGCGGCGGGCGCCAAGCAACGGCTGCTGGAGACGGCGGACGGGGGCGCTTCGTGGAAACCCATCCCTATCGCCGAAGATCCCGCGGTGCCCAAAGACGCCATCAACTACAACATCATTGCCTTTTCGGGTCAGGAGGCCGGCCTTGTGGCCGGAGAGATTGAATCCGCCGGCGACGTTCGCGAGGAGATCGGGTGGATGGATCCTCATGAGGCGTCCCAGCACGCCCAGAAGCATGTGAATATCTACATCACAACGCAAGATGGAGGGAAGACCTGGCATCGTTCCGCGAGAGCCATGTACGGCGTCCTCACACGCGCCTTCTTCGCGCAAGAGACCGGGCAGCACCACAGCGGCCTGGCCATTCTCCAGTTCGAGCAATCCTATCCCTGGCCGAGTGAATTGTTCCGCCTGGACCTTCTCAATGATCACGAGAACAAAGGAGTGTTCCGCAACCATGACCGGGTGATCAGCGATGTGCTCCAGCTGCCAGGCGGCGACTCCCTGCTGGCCGGCTATCAGACGCACGGCGACGTTCACCCCAGCGTAATTCCCGGGAAACTGCGGATTGCGCGCAGCCCGGATCTCAGCCGTTGGACTGAGATCCCGGCGGATTACCGTGCGGTGGCTTTGCGGGTTTGGCTAGCTGCCGCTGGCGGAGACATTTGGGCCGCCACCGACACCGGGATGATCCTGAAGCTGGAAAAGCGCTGAAACAAGACCGCGTCTCCTCGGTTTATCCGCGCGGCTTCCACTTCCGCAGACCGCTAAATCGCTGAAACAAAGCTAAATCAAACCTGAGGAAATCCATTCATTTCTGTCGCGTCAGCATTGACGCGGATGACCTTCGGGGCGCATATTGAGTGTGGTTCCAGGAGGTTCTGGGAGCAGAGAGCTTCGGAAGAGGGCAGCGGTTCTCAACGTTGATCCGACTTAGCTGGCAGCAATGCCGGTCAATGCGGGGAGTGGGGCGCCAAAGTTTTCAGAGGAAGCGAACCTTCCGGCAGAGTTTAGGGAAGGCGGCAATCGGTCGGGGGCAAAACCCCGGCGGAGAGCTTTCTTCCGAAGCGAGCCGGGCTGTCGGGCGGATCACGGATCTGGAGGCCGGTTGCGAGAGCGCCGAGTTTCAGGACCGCGATCCACGCCGCGATGGCGAGCGGTCCGACGCATGCCGGGACCGCGCATGTCGAACGCCCTCTGGCGACAGAGTCCGTTCGGAAGCGTGGGAACGGTGAGCGCGGATAGCCGGGTTCCGGGCGCGTCACAGCCGTGCTCTGATTCCGCTTTGATCGGGCTGGCGCAAGCTGACCCGGGAGCGGTTTAGACCAAGCTGCGATTGCGCACGAAAACGCCGGGAGGGACATTCGTCTCTCACGGCGCGATCTGTTCCTTGAACCACCTGGAACTTTCTGCGTATAGCGAGCTGCTAGATCACGAGGCGGGAAGCAGATGTTTTTCTGCGAGTACGCGCTTCAACTCGGAATTGCTGGGGGTAGATAGCACTTGCCCGTCGACGTCGATCGTCGGCTTTTTCTCTTTACCGCCGTTCTGCTTTTTGACCCACTCGGCGGCTTCCGGGTCGTCATCCACGTCGATGTATTCGAAATCAACTCCCGCGTCGCGTAAAAAGTCGAGAGCGTGAGTGGTCATCGAACACCAGTCGGCTCCATACACTGTGATCTTCGCCATGTTAGATCCAGGGAAGCACGGTTGGCGCCAATGCCCGATCGAGTCTCATTTTCACCGGAACGTGTCCACCCGGCGTTCTGTTCGTGGGGGTCATGCTCGACCACGTAAAATGGGGATGTGGAGCTTTATCAGCCGGATCGCGTCGCCGTCTTGAGCCGGCTCCAGTCCTGGCGGCGCCGCGCGAACCGCTTCGCCGACGCGGTGGACCGGAAACCTCTGCTGGTGTTCGGCTTCCTGACGGTCGTTTACATACTGGTTGTTTTCGGCATCGGCGGGCGTCCCCTCTGGCACGACGAACTCTACACCTTCTATATCGCGCACGCGCCCAATCTGAAGGCTTTCTTCGATGAGATACGCCTGCTGGATATGAACCCGCCGTTGATCTACGGCTCCGTTCGGCTCGCCAACCAGTGGTTCGGACTCAGCCCTTTCGCCACTCGGCTGCCTTCCATTTTCGCGTTTTACGGCGCCGCCATCTTCCTGTTTTTGTACCTGCGCGGAAAGACCAGCACGCTCTGGGCAGCTTTCGGGTTGTTGCTGTTCTGGTCCACTCAGTACATCCTGTATTCGGCGGAGGCCCGCCCGTACGCGCTGCTTCTGTTCTTCTTCTCGATCACATTATTCAGCTACGACGTGTACTCGCGCACTTCCCGCGACATTCTCCCCGTTCTCGGCATTCTCGCGGGCGGCGTCGGAATGGCCGCCAGTCACGTGTTCGCGCCGTTTTCCCTCGCGCCGTTTTTCGCCGCCGAACTTCTGCGCGTTTACCGCACGCGCCGCGTCAACTTCCGCGTCTGGGCCGCTCTTCTTTTGCCGCTGGCTCTTCTCGGGTTTTACGTTCCGCTGGTCCGGAACTTCCAAGCGGTTTTGTTCCCGCTATCCTTCCAGGCATCGCCCAAGACTTTGGTGCGGCTTTACTGGAGGTTGCTGACCTGGGACCCGCGCGGCCTTCTGTGCGCATTTCTGCTCGCGCTCGCGCTGACTTCACCGCGCTCTTCGGAGCCGGGAGAAGGAAGCCGCTGGACCCTCTATGACTTTGTGATCGGCGGCGTGCTGGGAATCGCGATTCCGGCTATCATCACCCTGCTCATGATGCGCACCCATGGGGCGTTCTGGGAGCGGTACTGCCTCACCTCATGTCTGGCGACCGTGATCGGCGGCACGGGATGGATCGCCTGGCGTTTCGAATTTCGCCGCATCGCCGCGCTTGGCGGAGTCCTGGTGCTGGCGGTCGCGATTGTGGTGACGGACTTCGCCCTCCCTTTTCTGGAGGCCCGGAGGCATACCCCGACCGCGCGCGTGCTCGACAACATCCGCCCTGACCTGCCCCTCGTGGTCGGAAACGGCGTCTCATTCCTCGAGATGGATAATCGGGAGCCCCTAGCTTTGAAGTCGCGCATCTTCTACCTCGAAGATCGTCCGTCCGCGATCCGTTACTCGCACTCCACTCTGTTTGAAGGTCTCGAGACCACCACTCGCTACTTCCCGGTGCAGGCGCATGTGGACCAGTTCTCCAACTTCGTCCGCAAGCATCACGAGTTCCTCGTGCTGAGCCGCCTGGATTGGCCCGAAAACTGGATTCTTCCCAAGCTCCGGGACGACGGCGCAGTCATCGCCAGCCTGGGCCATTACGATATCCCTTACTCCGATCAGGATCTGTTTCTCGTCACGGTGAAATGACGGCTCTAATCGCGGATCCGATTTGCCGCGAGCACGACCCAGGACCCGGCCATCCGGAGCAGCCCGCACGTTTTGACGCGGCGGTTCGCGGTCTGGGCGATTGGCCGCTGGCGTCGTTACCGGGGCGCGCGGCCACCTTTGAAGAACTCGCGCGCTGCCACCACCCGGCCTATATCCATCAGGCTGAACGCGAGGTCGCCGCCGGATTTTCCGAACTGAGCACTGGCGACACGCAAATCAGCCCGCACTCTTTCATCGCCGCCACCCGGGCGGCGGGCGCGGTTCTGACAGCCGTCGATATGGTCCTCGCCCGTCAGGCCGAGAACGCGTTCTGCGTTGTCCGTCCGCCCGGCCATCACGCTACGCCCGCCCGCGGCATGGGCTTCTGCCTGTTCAACAACATCGCGGTCGCGGCCCGCTATGCCCAGCAGAAGTACGGGGTGGCGCGCGTTCTGATCGCGGACTGGGATGTGCACCACGGCAACGGCACGCAGGATATTTTCTACGAGGATGGATCGGTGTTCTTCTTCAGCACGCACCAGTCGCCGTGGTATCCGGGGACCGGCTTGGCAAGTGAAACGGGATCCGGCGCGGGGCGCGGCGCGACTTTGAATTGTCCCCTGCCCGCGGGCTCGGGCCGTCGAGAAATCCTTGGCGCATTCGAAACGCAACTGATCCCCGCCATGGAGGCGTTCCGGCCCGAGCTCGTCATGATCTCCGCCGGTTTCGATTCCCGCCTGGGGGATCCGCTGGGCCAATTCCGCCTCGCCGACGCCGACTTCGCCGACCTCACGCGCCTTCTGAGGAAGGTAGCGAACGCCCACGCGGAAGGGCGCGTCGTGTCCGTGCTCGAGGGCGGCTACAACCTTGACGGCCTCACCCAGGCGGTGAGCGCGCACGCCGGAGCTCTGCAGGGCGTCATGCGTCCGCCAGCGTAAGAACTTCAGGCGGCGGCGAGACGGCGGTGGAAGAGTTCGAAAACCAGCCCGTAGCATTGGAGCGCGAGCGCGGGATCGTACCGCGGCCCTTCATCCCGCATGAACGCGTGGGCGCCGTTCACTTCATGCCAGGTGAAGAGGGCGCTGACCTCTTCCAGGCGAGCGCGTAGTAGGTTGCGGCCCTCGAGCGGTATGTGGGGATCCTGGCGGCCCCAGATATGGAGCAGTTCGCCGCGGATGTCTTCGGCGCGCTGCAACGAGTCGTCGTTGGTTCCTTTGCCGAGGCTGCCTTGGTGAATGTCGGTCGCGTAAAAGCACGCCGCGGCGAGCACGTCGGGGTTCATGGCGGCGCGGAAGGCGAGATGTCCGCCGATACAGATCCCCATCACGCCGAGCCGGCCGGTGCAATCCGGACGCGATTTGAGAAAATCGAGCGCGGCGCGCGCGTCGGAGTCATAGCTGGCGAGCGGTTTGGCGACCTTGTTCGCATTTCCGCGATCGGCCCCCGCTTGGTCATAGGCCAGCACGGTCCGGCGGGTTCGAGTTCATGATAGATTTCAGGCGCCGCGACCAGGTAGCCGTGGCCGGCAAGCAGAGCGGCGGCGCGCCGAATGGGGCCGGTCACCTGGAAGATTTCCGAGTAGAAGAGGATCGCCGGATAGCGCGCTTTCTCGGTGGGCCGGAACAGGTACGTGCGCATCGGACCGGCCGGGGTAGAGATGGAGACGGTTTCTTCCTGGATGGTCATGTCGATCGTGGCGCCTTGATTTTGTCATAGGGAGCGCCAGTATTTCCCGATGCAGCGTCACGACCCATTGGCCAGACAGCGTCTGGCCGATACGCACCGGGGAACTTCCCAGACACCGTCTGGGCAGTCGTTGATTCTGTGATAGCGGCTCCCCCGGTTTATTTCCCGATGCAGAAAGTGGAGAAGATGCGGTTGAGAATGTCGTCGGCGGTGGTTTTGCCGGTGAGTTTGTCGACGGCGGCGAGCGCCGCGTAGAGATCGAGGAGCAACATCTCGTGGGGGACATTCTCGCCGATGGCGGTCTGCGCCTGGGCCAGCGCCGCGGCAGCCTCGCGCAGGGCTTGTTCCTGGCGGAGGTTGGTGATAATGGCGCCGCTCTGTTCGGCGGCGCCCTCCGGAGCGATGGCGCGGAGGACGGCGTCCCGCAGCGCGCCAATTCCCTGCCCCGTCAGCGCGGAGACGGGAATCGCGTTTTCCGGGATAAACGCGCCCGCGTCGCATTTGTTGGCGACCAGAAGCCAGCGACCCTGCGCGCCGGCGCGGGAGATCAGGTCGCGATCGCGGGTGCTGAGCGGAAGCGTGGCGTCGATGACGACGAGCGAGATATCGGCGTCGGCCATGGCTTGGAAGCTGCGGTCGATGCCGAGCGTTTCGACGAGGCTTTCGCCCTCGCGAATGCCGGCTGTGTCAATGAGGCGCACGGGGATGCCGAAAAGCGCGGTGTGCTCGGAGATGAGGTCGCGCGTGGTGCCGGGGAGATCGGTGACGATGGCGCGGTCCTGCTCGAGGAGGCGGTTGAAGAGGCTGCTCTTGCCGACGTTGGGGCGTCCGATTATGGCGAGGGAAAAGCCTTCGCGCAGCACTTGACCGTAGGCGAAGCTGCGCGCGAGCTGGGAAACGGCGGCTTCCATGGGTTCGAGACGGCCGAGCAGCTGGGCGGCGGTGGGGATGCTGATGTCGTCTTCCGCGAAGTCGATGCCGGCTTCGAGCAGGGCGATGAGGTCGAGCAACTGCGCTTTGAGAGGCTGGACGCGCCGGGCAAGAGCGCCGCCTGCCTGTTGGGCGGCGACGCGGGCCTGATGAAGCGTAGTGGCTTCGATCAGGTCGCGGACAGCTTCGGCCTGGGGCAGGTCGATGCGGCCGTTGACAAAGGCGCGCAGCGTGAACTCACCCGGCTCGGCGAGGCGCGCGCCGGCGCGCAGGGCGCGCTCCACGCAATGGCGGAGCACGACCGGAGCGCCGTGACAGGCGATCTCGACCACGTCTTCTGCGGTATAGGAACGCGGGCTGGCGAAGAGGGTGACGAGGACGTCGTCAATGAGGCCGCCGGAATAATCGAGCAGTTCGCCGCGAACGGGCGACCATGGCGCCAATGCAGTGCGCGTGCGTACCAGCGCCGCCGCGATAGATACCGATTGAGAGCCGGAAAGGCGGACAATCCCAATGCCGCCGCGACCGGGCGGGGTTGCGATCGCCACGATCGTATCGCGAAGATTCACGAACGCTCAGGCGCGGGAATCACGGCGTGGCGGCCGGCGATCGCCGCGTCCTCCGCCATGGCGATTATCGCGCCCGCCGCGGTGCTGCTCACGAGGCGGTCCGGAAGCCGGGCGGCGCATCGGAGGCGGCGGCGGATCGGGCAGGCTCGCCATTCCGGCGGGATAGATCACAACATGCCGGTAGCCGCCCTGGCCGGCGCTCTCGCTGCGCAGCGTCGTTTCATTGCGCAACGCGAGATGGAGCACGCGGCGCTCGCGGCTGTTCATGGGACTGAAGCGAAACGGCTCACCGCTTTTCTTGACCTTCTCAGCCGCGGCGTCAGCGCTGAGGCGAAGCTCCTCGATGCGGAGCAGACGGTAATCGTTCGCGTCGAAGGAGATGCGGGAATGGTCTTCCCCCGGCATCCGCAGAACTTCCATGGTGACCTGCTCGAGCGCCAGGAGAAGTTCGGCGCGGTTCCCCAGGACGATGTCCACGTCCGGACCGGTGAACTTAACCATGATCTCGGGATTTTCGATGTCGGGGTTGGAGGATGCCCCGGGGACTATCTCAAACTGCAGATCAAGTTTGGCATCGCTCAGAAGCTGGCCCAGGAAAGCCTGAATCTTCGGCCCGGTGGACGCGACCGTGTATCTGGCTTCGCTCACTTCCGCACCGGCTTCTTCATGGGAGCGCGCACCGCGGTGGTCTTGATGACTTGCACAGCCTGCGCAGGAATGATGGTTTTATTGAAGAAATACTGTTGGGCGATTCCCATCAAATTTCCAGTGAGCCAGTATAACACCAGCCCGCTCGACTGATTGTAGAAGAAAAATCCCATGATGAGGGGCATAAACATCATCATGCGCTGCTGGGACGGATCCATTCCGGTGGTCGGGGTCATGCGCTGCATCAGGAAGCTGGTGATGATCATGACGATGGGCAGGACGCGCAAGCCCAGGTGTTCGGGCTGGGAAAGATCGCCCACCCATAGCCAGCTCGCGTCGCGCATGGAGATGGAGACGGCGAGAACCTTATAGAACGCGAACAGGAACGGCATCTGGATGACCATGGGCAGGCAGCCGCCCATGGGATTGGCGCCGTTCTGCTTGTAAAGCTCCATCGTTTCCGCGTTCTTCTGCGACATGCGCGGATCCCGCAGGCTCATGTTCTTGTAACGTTCGTTGATCTCGGCGATTTTGGGCTGCAGCGCCTGCATCTTTTTCATCGACTTCATGTTGGTCAGCCGCAGGGGGAACAGAAGGAAGTTGATGAAGACGGTGACCAGGATAATGGACCAGCCGTAATTGTGCAGGTACTGCTGGTTGATGAACTTAAGCACGAGGAACAACGGCTTGGCGAGAAACCACCAAAAGCCGAAATCGACAATCTGGGTGAGCTTAGGATCTACTTGCTTGAGTAGATCGACGTCTTTCGGGCCGAGGAAAAAGGCGAGGTGGTTGTCGCCCTGGCCGCCCACGGCGGTGCCGATGAACTGCTGGGTGGATTTATCGGACGTGGTGGAGACGTAGTCGTCGTAGAGAGTGGTGTCGACGCCGCCCGCGCCTTGGGGCACAAAGACAGCGGCGAAGTATTGATCTTCCAGGCCCGCGAAGGAGAACTGGCCGTCGCGATTGACCGGCCCATCCTTGGCGGCTTTGGGCGCATCGGTGGCGAGTTTGGAATCGGCGACGTTGTAACGGATGGAGTGCTGAAGTCCGGACGCGTTCTGGACGGCGAAGTCGCCGAACCCGCCATGCCAGGCGAGCAGGTGCGGGACCGGGGCGCCGTTCAGCATGACGTCGCTGGTGATCTGGGTGAGATAGCTTTTCTGTTCGAAGGCGAAGATCTTCTTTGCGTCGACTCCGTTGCCGGAAAACTCAAACGTGACGCCGAGGCCGGTGGGCGACTTAGTAACCACAAAGAGAGACTGATTCAGGTTGACGGGCGGCGCAGTCCCCCGGTACTCGACCGTGAAAGGGTAATAGAACTTTTCAGCGGCGGCGCTGTTCACGACTTCAAGAGGCTTGCCGGCCGCGTTGGGATATTTTTTCAGCGTCCAGCTTTTCACCACGGCGCCGCGATTTGAGAAGACGATGTGATAGACATCGGTATCGACGACGATTTCTTGCTCATCGTGAGCGGCGTTGAGCGTGGCGCCAGGATTGGCGTGGGCAGGAGTTTTGGGGAGCATCGCCGGGGACACTACCGGCGCGGAAGAAGCGAGCTTCGCCGGCGCCTCCGGCGGCGGTTTCCGGATAGGCGTCTGGGGCCCCACGGATTTGAAGAAGTACGGCATCGCGAAGAGCACAATACCCATGAGGACGAACGCCAGGAGCGTGCGCTTCTGCATGGAACCGTCGTTTTCGCCGGGATTAAAGGGATTACGTTCACTCATTCAGTTCAGGCGCAGGGCCCTCGTTGTAGTGCATGATCGGACGGTTGCAGAGGGACCGGATCGACGCCGCCCGCGTGAAACGGATGGCATTTGGCGAGGCGCTTGAGACCGAGCCAGAAACCGGGCGCGACTCCATGTACAAGGATGGCGTCACGCATGTATTCGGAACAGGTCGGGTGGAAGCGGCAGGCCGAAGGAAGCAATGGCGAGATCCACCTTTTATAAGCACGGAGAATGGAGGCTACAGTTCGTTGCAGCGGCCCAGGAGCCGATCGATTTCCCGCTCGATATCCGGAAAGGGACAGTCGAGCGCTTTGCGGCGTGGGTTGATCACAATGGACCACTGAGGGCTCAGTTGCTGGAGGCGTACGCGGAGAGCTTCGCGCACACGTCTCCTGATGCGGTTGCGGACCACGGCGACGCCGAGCGCGCGGGGCGTGGTGAAACCGATATGGGGGCCAGTGAAAGGCGGAGCTTCCCGCAGACAGAACGCCGTAAACAGCGAACTGGAGAAGCGGATCCCGTTGTCGTAGACTCGCCGGAAGTCTTTCGAACGCAGGATGCGAGCGCTTTTCGGGAACGCGGTCGCCGGGAAGCTGGGAGTGCTGCTGACAATGATGTCGGAACTACCTCTCCGAACTGACAGTGAGCTTCTTACGGCCACGCGCACGGCGGCGGGAGATGACGGCGCGTCCATCGGCTGTCTTCATTCTGGTCCGAAATCCGTGTTTCTTGGCGCGTTTGCGGTTATTCGGCTGAAAAGTACGTTTGGGCATTTCGGTTCAATCTAACAGTATAGTGCAGTTCGGGTTAGTGGGCAATTTGGACAGCGCGCAGCCCGGGCGATCGCCCGGATATGAACCCCCGCGCAATCCACATGCGGGAAATCGATATTGGTTTCATCGAAGATCAGCGACAGATCCGTCCCGGCCAGCAGAACGGCGTCGACCGGCAGCTGTCTCGCGATCCGGGAAGCGGCGCTCGCCCATCGCGGGCGCCATGGATAATCCGCAAGTACGTCTGGTGAATCGTCTCAACCTGTTCCGGCACAACGACTTCGGCGCCTTCGAGCATCCCGAACAGGCGGGATTCCATGACGGCGCGCCTCCCGAACAAGGCCGCTTTCCGATAGTGGCGGGATCGAAGCTCATCGCGCAGCGCATCGACGATGCTGACGAGGGAAAGGGGCGAAATGGCCTCGAGCTCGCGGATCCCCTCGCTGCGAACCTCGTAAGACGGAGCCGGCCGGATAGCCTTGTGCCACAATGCCTTGCAACCACCCATGAGCGGGAAACAGGAAGTCCGGAAAAAGACGCTGGAGCGTGTCTTGTCCAAGGCCGGATTGGGTTCGCGGACCGAAGCGCGTTCATGGATCCATGCGCGGCGCGTGCGGGTGAACGGGCGAGTGGTTGAAAATCCGGACCAATGGGTGGATCCGGGACGTGACCGCGTGGAGTTCGACGGCAAGCCGTTAGCCGCCGCGGAAAAGCAATATATCTTGCTGTACAAGCCGAAGGGGTATCTGACGACCTATAAGGATCCGGAGAACCGGCCGACGGTCTATGACCTTCTCGGGGACGTGGGGGCGTGGGTGGCGCCGGTGGGGCGATTGGATCTGGACACGAGCGGTTTGCTGATCCTGACCAATGACACCGGATTCGCCGAGCGCCTGACGAACCCGGATTTCCATGTGCCGAAAACGTATCTGATCAAGGCGTCCACGCGGCTGAGCGAGGAACAGTTGGAGCGGCTGCGATCAGGCGTGGAGTTGAGCGATGGTCCCACGCGCCCGGCCGAGGTGCGGCGCGTGCGCGATGCGGGCGGATACACGCACGTGGAGATAACGATTACGGAAGGGCGGAACCGGCAGGTCCGGCGAATGCTGGAGGCGGTGGACAGCAAGGTATTGAAGCTGGTGCGGGTGGGGATCGGCCGCGTGCGGATCGGGGAGCTCGGAATCGGGAAGTGGCGGGAGTTCGCGCCACGCGAGCTTTGAATGTAATAAATGATTGGCCTGCCTTACATTAGTGGCCTGAATTTGAAATACTTTGCGCTTATAGAAACGTAAGGCTGTGTTCAACGGCGGCGGTCGCGCGGCCCCGCGGAACCGAGCCGGGCGCTGGAACCAGGTGCGTGCAAATGGAATCGCGGCTCTGGAGCAGAATCAAGGCGTTGTTTCCGGCGGCGGTGGACCTGACGGGTTCCGCACGCGAGAGGCTGCTTGCGGATGAAGAGACCGAGGTGCGCGACCAGGTTCAGAATTTGCTGGTGGCCGCGGACGACGCCGGGACGTTTCTGGCGGATCCGCTGGCCTTGTTTCCGGAGACGGAGGCATCGCCCGAACCGGACCGGCAGTTTGCCGAGGGCGAACTGGTGGCGAACCGCTACCGCGTGCTGCGGTATGTGGCGCGCGGCGGAATGGGCGAGGTTTACGAGGCCGAAGATCTGGAATTGGATCTGGTGGTCGCCGTTAAGGCCTTGCGGCCGATGGCTTTGGCCGACGCGGAAATGCTGTCGCGCTTCAAACGGGAGGTGGAACTGGCGCGCAGCGTGACGAACGAGCACGTGGGGCGCATTTATGACTTTGGGAGGCACCGGCGGGAAAGCGGAGCGGACGTTGCGTTCCTCACGATGGAGTTTCTGCACGGGGAGACGCTGGCGGACCGGATCCGGCGCGCCGGTCCGTTCACCCCGCAGGAGGCTCTTCCGATCGTTCGGGACATTGCGGCGGGCCTGACCGCCATCCACGAGCGGCACATCGTGCATCGGGATTTCAAGAGCGCCAACGTGATGCTGGTGGATGCGGACGGCCACTGGCGGGCGCGGGTGATGGACTTTGGGCTGGCGCGGCCGGCGATCGTGGACGAGACCCTGACACGCACGGGTCAGGTGGGCGGGACCCCGTCCTATATGCCTCCGGAACAATTCGAGGGTGTGGCGACGGCGGCGAGCGACGTGTATGCGCTGGGCGTGGTGATGCACGAGATGCTGACCGGTTCGCGGCTGAAGGCGGGTAGCGGGATCCTGCCGCGCCCGTGGGATGCGGTGATCCGAAAGTGCACGGCGACCGACGCGCTGGACCGCTATCAGACGGCTACGGGCGTCGTGGATGCGCTCGAAGGCCGCGGTGGAATAGCGGCTGCCAATCGGATGAAACGCGGCGCGTGGTTTGCGGCGGCGGTGCTCGCGCTGGCGGCTTCTGGTGCGGTTTGGCTGGTGAGAAACGGGAGGCCCGTTCAGGCGGAGCCAAAGCACGTGGCGCTGCTGCCCATTCATAGCGACACCGGAGACGCCGCGGATCAGGCGTTGTGCGGCGGTCTCTCGGATACCCTGCGAGGCGATCTCACCGAACTGGAAGGAGCTCATGACGCATTGTGGGTGATCCCTTCAAGCGAGGTCCGCCATATAGAGACGGCGGGGCAGGCTTATAAGGAAGTGGGCGCGAACCTGGTGATCGAGGCGAATTTTCACCGGCTCGCGGATCGGGTGGAACTCACGGTGGAACTGGTGGACGCGCGGCGCGATCGGGTGCTGCGGTCGGATAAATCCGAGGCGAGCGATGCCAGCGCGATGCGCGAGAAAGCGCTCCCCATGATCGCGCGCATGCTGAATATGCCGGTTCCGGCCGCCGCGGCGCGCCAGATCGCCCAGAGCGGGACGAGCGAGCCGGGCGCATTTGACTTTTATGAGCAAGGCATCGGGTATCTGCGGCGCGAGGGATCGGAGAATCAGGACCGGGCCATCGAGTTGTTCAAACGGGCGCTGGCGAAGGATCCGAATTACGCGCTGGCTTATGCGGGATTAGGCGCCGCCTACGCTCAGGAGTACGACCGCACGAAGCATCCGGACCTGATTCGGATGGCGACGGAAAATGGCCGGAAGGCCGTGGGCCTGAACCAGGATCTGGAGCAGGTGCATTCCACATTGGGACAGATTTACCAACTGACGGGGCGCGCGGATGAGGCCGTGGGCGAGTTCCAGACGGCGCTTCGCATCCAGCCTGGTTGCGTCGCCTGTTATTACTATCTCGGGGCCGTTTACGAAGATCTGGCGCGGTGGACGGATGCGGAAAATAGTTTTCAAGAGGTGATCCGGCGGCAGCCCGGCAACTGGATGGGTTATAGCGGACTTGCGCACTTGAGCGTCCTGCGCGGGAATCCGAAGCGGGCGGCCGAATTACTCAAGCATGTTGTGGAACTTACGCCCGATAGCTCGAACGCCCTTTCTAATCTGGGGGCCGCCTACATAGATATGGGTATGTATTCCGAAGCGATCCCGATTCTGCAAAGGGCTATAGCGATTCGTCCGGAAGCGCTGGCGTACACCGATCTGGGTGCGGCGCTGATGTACCTGAAACGCTATCCGGAGGCAGTGGTGGCGATGAAGCGCGCGGCGGAGCTGGTTCCGGACGATCATGATTATTGGCGCAACCTGGGCGACAGTTACCGCCAGGTGCCCGGTTCGGAACGGGAAGCGGAGGATGCGTACCGGAAAGCTTTACGAGCGGTTCAGGCCGCCCTGTCAGTGAAGCCCGATGACCCCGAGCTGGTAAGCAGCGCCGGCCTTTATTATGCGCACTTAGGACAGTCGCAACAGGCGGCCCGGTATGCTTCACGTGCCATGGCGATGAAGTCGGCCGGCTCAGAAGCCCTCTTTACGGTGGCTCTGGCTTTCGAAATTGCCGGCTTCCGGGATAACGCGATGAAGGCGTTGGACATGTCCTGGAAGGCTGGGTATTCTCTGGTTCTGATCGAGAGCGAGCCGGAGCTCGCGCGGCTGCAAAGCAGTTCCGCGTATAAGAGATGGTCGGAACAAGCGCACCGCGTTCCGGCGAGAAACTAGGAGGATCATGATGAAAACGTGCTTTCTGATTTTACTTACGGGGCTTTGCGGAAGCCTATTGCGGGCGCAAAATACGCAGTGTCCGGCAAGCGGAACGGGGCCCTGCATAGTCAGCATCACTGTGCAGCCAGGCGATGGGAATGCCCAGCTCGCCATCCAAACCAATTCGGCCACGCCTGCGAGCCCGGACATCACTGTTAAGCGCGGCGTCAGCGTTCAGTGGAAAATTCAAGCGACCGGAGGAGTCTTCTACGTCATGTTTCTTCCGGACAATCCGAAGATACTCAAGAAAACGCTCTACTACGCTCCCGTTGGAACATCGATCACTGACACTGTAACCGGTGCAAATATTACTTCTGAGTATCTTATTTTTTGGAAGAACGGGACTCAAAGGGCCTTCTTGGATCCCAAGGTTAAGTCAAACTGATGGCGAAATGAAGGAGAAGAAAGATGAAAACGTGCTTACTCGTAATGCTTACCGGGCTTTGCGGCAGCCTCTTGCAGGCTGACGATAATACGCAATGTCCGCAACCTTCAGGAACTCCTTGCGTGGTCAGCATTAGCGTGCTGCCGAGTGGAACGAACGTTCATGAACTCACCGTCACGACCAATTCGTACACGCCCGCCAACCCGGACATTACAGTCGATCCCGGGGTCAACGTCCAATGGAACATCAAAGGGGCGGCGGGAACAACGATTGGCGGCGACTTCTACGTCTTGTTCCTTCCAGGCAATAAAAAGGTGCTGAAAAAAATGTTTTATCACGCTGCCGCAGGCACCCCGATCATGGACAAGGTAACTTATAGCAACATCACGTCCGAATATCTGATTTTTTGGAAGTATGGAACTCAGGTTGGCTATTTCGACCCAAAGGTCAAGTCCAATAACGGACTAGTCGAATAACAGACTAAATGGAAGCGGTAAAACGCCGCAGCAGAAAAGCGGGCGTTGTCACTGAGCCCCGAACGTGTTGCAGTCCGCAATGCGTCCGGATTGCAACCCCGCCTGGAACCAGTGCATACGCTGGGCTGAGGTGCCGTGGGTGAACGTTTCCGGGCTGACCGTGCCGCGGGCCATGCGCTGCAGCCGGTCGTCCCCCACGGACGCGGCGGCCTGCAATCCAGCGGCGACGTCGCTCTGATTAATGATGTTGCGCTGTTCGGTGGTATGACCCCAGACACCCGCGAAGCAGTCGGCCTGCAGCTCGACTTTGACCGACAGCGCATTGACCGCCCCTGGATTGCTTTGCTGCAAGCGTCGCACCTGGCTTTCGATGCCGAGAATTTTCTGGACATGATGGCCAAATTCGTGGGCGACCACGTAGGATTTGGCGAAATCGCCGGGCGCGCCGAAGCGCTGGCTGAGTTCCTGGAAAAATCCGAGATCCAGGTACACCTTCTCGTCTTCCGGGCAGTAGAAGGGTCCGGTAGAGGCCTGCGCGTCCCCGCATCCGGAGTTGGTTTCGTTCCGGTACAGCACCAGGTGCGCGTGGCGATAAGGACGATTGGCCTGTTGCGGGAGCAGGGTGGTCCAGGTTTGCTGCACGTCATCGATTACGAAGGACACCAACTGAACCTCGCGCTGCTCGGAAGCGTCCTGCCCGACGGCGGTCTGACCGGGGGCCTCGACCTGGGATTGCGGGGCGGTCGCCGGGCCCCCGCTGAAGAGGGAAAAGAGATTCTGGTGGAATATCAGACTGAGCAGGCCGACGATCAGCGTTCCCCCGATGCCCAGGTGGATCGGCCCGAGTCCAAAACCCCCGCCACTCCCTCCGCCGCCCTCGTCACGCCGATCTTCGATATCGGAGCTTTCGCCGCCCGGTGTCCATTGCATGTCGGATTAGTCTTAGCAACTGCGGTTCCGCTTCAGCGCTTCACCGCCGCGAGGCCTTATACTTTAGGGTACAGGTTCAAAAATGAAGAAGAACGCGAAATTCGGGGCTCTGATTGTGCTCATTCTCGGGACGCTGGCCTGGATCGGCACGTCGGCTGTGAAGGGAAACCAGAGCTACTACAAGACCGTAGCGGAACTCCGGAAGTTGCCCGACGAGGCGCGTTCCCGGCGGTTACGAGTGGCTGGCGATGTGGTGAAAGGCTCGATCGAGCGCCGGACCGGCGAGGTCGATTTCACGCTGACGCAGGAGCACCAGAATTTGCACGTGGCCTACACCGGCGAGGATCCGCTGCCGGACACGTTCCGGGACGGCGCCCAGGCGCTGGCGGAAGGGCAACTGGGGAATGACGGGGTCTTTCGCGCCAATCATATCCAGGCCAAGTGCTCGTCCAAGTATCAGTCCAAACCCGGCATGGCGCCCGCGGGTTTAAAACCAGCGGCGGTCAGCAAGGCCGGCATCTAACTTCTAAAGGGATCCCGATATGGAAAATGTAGGCGCTCTCGCTATCCTGCTGGCTCTTTGCGTGGCGCTCTACGCCGCTATCGCGTCGGTCACAGGCAAGCTGAAACGCAAGCCTTACCTGGTGCTGAGCGCTGAACGCGCGGTGCTGGCGGTGTGGGTTTTGCTGACGGTGGCTTCGGGAATTCTGGTGTGGGCGCTGGTGACCGGCGATTTCCACTTCGCCTACGCCGCGGGTCACAGCAATACGGCCATGCCGGCTCTGTATAAATTCACGGCGTGGTGGGGCGGAATGGAAGGCTCCATTCTCTTCTGGAGCTGGCTGCTGGCGACTTATTCGGCCGTGGTGGTGATCCAGAACAGGCGCCGGCATCGCGAGTTCATGCCGTACGTTGTGGCCATTCTCAGTTCCATCCAGGCTTTCTTCGTTTTCCTGAATGCTTTCCTCGTGAGTCCCTTCCAGGTGCTGGCGGTGGACAAAGTAATCACGAGCGTGCCGGACGGCGTGGGGTTGAATCCGCAGTTGCAATATCCCGCGATGGCGATTCACCCGCCGATGCTGTACCTGGGTTATGTGGGTTTCGCGGTGCCGTTTGCGTTCGCGATGGCCTCGCTCATCACCAAACAGCCGGGGGATGCGTGGATTCACACGACGCGGCGCTGGTCGATTGTGGCGTGGTTGTTTCTGACTGTTGGAATCGTGCTGGGTTCGGCGTGGGCCTATCATGCGCTCGGCTGGGGCGGTTACTGGGTGTGGGATCCGGTGGAGAACGCGTCGCTGCTGCCGTGGCTCGCGGGCACGGCTTTTCTGCATTCGGTGATGATGCAGGAGAAAAAAGGAATGATGAAGGTGTGGAACATGGTGCTGGTCGCGTCCACCTTCTTCTTGTGCATCTTTGGGACGTTTCTGACGCGCTCGGGCGTGGTCAGTTCGGTGCACGCCTTTGCGACGTCCTCGATCGGCCGCTACTTTGTCGGCTTTCTGGCGATCGGAATTGTGCTGACGGTGTTTCTGATTCTGGAACGGCGCAAGTTCCTGAAGAGCGATGCGCAACTGGAAAGCGTCGTCTCGCGCGAATCGAGCTTTCTGTTCAACAACCTGGTCCTGCTGGCGAGTTGTTTCGCGGTGCTGTGGGGAACGCTGTTCCCGGTGATTTCGGAAGCCATCTCGGATGAAAAGATCGGATTGAGCCCGGAGTGGTTTAACCGGTTGATGATCCCGATCGGACTGTTTCTTCTGCTGCTGACAGGCGTGGGACCGCTGTTTGCGTGGCGGCGCACTTCAGTGGAGAGCCTGCGGCGCAATTTTCTGGCGCCGTGCGCGGGAGCGATCCTGCTGGCTGCCGGTCTGTTCATCGGAGGGATGCGGAACGGGTGGGCGATCGTCTCATTCAGCTTTTGCGTGTTCGTGATGCTGACGATTCTGTCGGAGTTTTATCGCGGCGCGAAAGCCATCCGGAACAAAGAACATTTCCGGTGGGGCAAGGCGGCGTTCGCGCTCACCCACCGCAACACGCGGCGCTACGGCGGCTATCTGGTGCACATGGGGATCGTCCTGATGTTTGTCGGCTGGACTGGCGCGGCGTTCAATCAGAACCGGAATGCCGACATCAGCATCGGCGAAACGACGCGAATCGGACCGTACGAGATCACGGCGCGCGATTTTGTCTCGGGCGATGCGGGAGCTTATGTTTACGCCCGAGCGATCCTCGACGGCAAGAAGAATGGTCAATCGATCGGCCAACTGGAGCCCGAAAAGCGCCTTTACACGGCGAGCAAGCAGGGGCTGACCCACGTCGCCCTGCGGAGCCGGTTGAATGAAGATCTGTACATCAGCCTGGCCGCGGTGGAGCAGGATCCGAACACCAAGAAGGTAGTGGGGACGCTGCAGCTTTGGATCTTCCCGCTCGTGAGCTGGATCTGGATCGGGGCGATAGTGGTGACGTTTGGGACGCTGGTGGCGCTTACGCCGAGCAAAGTGGCGCGGCAGTATGCGCGCACTGAAGTGGTGGGGATCACTCGCAAGAATGCCGTCGTTGAAAGCTAGGTTGAAAGCGGGAGTTTTGCGGGGCGGTTTCGCGGCCGCCCTATTCGCGCTGTGCGCGTCGGGCCCGGCGATGTTCGCGGACACGCCCCAGATCGACAGTGAATCCGTCCGGCGCGTGGCGACGCATATCGCTTGCCAGTGCGGCGCGTGCAAAGAGACGGCGTCTTGCCCCATGTCGATGCAGGGCTGCGGCTTCTGCGTGCCGGCCAAGACCAAGATCGTCACCATGCAAAAGGCCGGATTTTCGGATCAGGCCATCATCAACAGCTTCATCAAGCAATACGGACCCGATATATACCGGGCCGGCCCCAATCAGCTCTTCTGGGCGATTCCCTACGGGGCGCTGCTGATCGGAGCGGGCGCCATTCTGTGGTACGTGCGGAGCTATATTAAGCGGGCGCCCCTGGCGGCGGCTGGCGGAGTTCCGGTGGCGGAGGACCCGGCGATGGCCAGGTATCGGGACACGATCGAGAAGGAAGTCGGGAGATTCGACTCGTGATCGTGGCGTCAGCGTCACTTCTGTGCGTGCTGGTCCTGGTGGCGCTCCTTTTTGTGCGCGAAGGCGACTTGCCGAAGCCCGCTCCGGCATCTCCCTTTCAGCATCTGGATGAACGCAAGGCCTCCATTTACGAGAACCTTCGGGATCTTCAATTCGAGTACCGGGTCGGCAAGCTTTCCGATGCCGATTATCAGCAGACCAAGCTGGATCTGCAGAAGGAACTTGCGCATGTCCTGGCGGAAGTGGACCGGATAAAAGCGGAGCTGCAACTGACTCCGCAAGCGGCCCCGGCTGCGTCCAAAATTTCGCGGGCCGCGCCGGCGGGAACGGTTTGTCCAAGCTGCGGCGCGAAGTTTGGGGAGCCTTTGAAGTTTTGCGGCGAATGCGGCGCGGCGATGGCCGCGGCGCGAGGGAAAGCATGAAGCTGGCCGCACTCGCGATTTTGAGCGCCGGAGCGATGTTCGCGGTGGACGGCACGGTCCATAACGCGACGAAGGATAAGGCGCAGGGGAACGCGACCGTCTCCCTGTTCAATATCACGCAGAGCGGGCCGCAGATGGTGGCCAGCGTGAAATCGGCCGGGGACGGATCGTTCAACATCACGCCGCCGGCGGGAAGCGATTCTCCGGGTCCGAAACTGCTGCAAGCGGTTTATGAAGGCGTGACGTACAACCGCATGATTCCTCCCGGCACGCCGGCGCAGAATCTACAGGTCGACGTGTACGAGTCTTCCAACCAGCCGGGCGCGTCGAAAGTGACTACGCACATGATGCTGCTGGAGCCCGTCAACGGGCAACTGACCGTCAGCGAGAGCTTCGTCTACGTGAACAGCGGCAAGGTGACCTATAACGACCCGGACCATGGAACTTTGCGGTTTTATCTTCCGCCGGGAACGGGCGGCAAAGTCGAGGTGAACGTCACGGCGCCGAACAGCGTCGCGGTGCGGCGGGCACCGGATCCGACGAACGTGCCCAACGTGTATAAGCTGGACGTTCCGGTGAAGCCGGGGGAATCGCGCATCGATCTGGCTTATCAGGAGCCCTTCACGACGCCCGGGCATTTCGAGACGCACGTGCTGTACAAGAATCCCAACACCAAGCTGCTGGCGCCCGCGGGCGTCACGGTAGAAGCGGTGGGATTGACGCCGGTCGGCCAGGAGCCGCAGACCAAGGCGAGTATCTTCAACTTCGACGGAGCGGACCTGAAGATTGACGTGCAGGGCACGGGCGCGCTACAGCGTCAAGGCGATGCGGCCGGGCAATCCGATGACGGAAGCGGCGATCAGGGGAGCGCCCAAGTGTCCGAGTTGATGCCACAGCTCTACGACAAGACGAGCGTGGCGGACGGTTTGCTGGCGGCGGTAGGCTCGGTCAAGTGGATCCTGCTGATTGTTTCCGGCATGCTGGGGCTGGGCTTCTCCTACCTGTACCGGCGCGGCGCGCCAAGGGCCGAAGCGCCAAACTCCGTTCATGAATCCAAAGGCTGACGCCGTATCCGCGGCCGGCGTCTGGAAATACCACGGGGATTACCCGGCCCTTCGCGACGTCACATTGCGCGCGGAGCGCGGGGCCTGCCTTGCGCTGCTCGGCCGAAACGGCGCGGGGAAGACGACGATGTTGCGCATTCTGGCGGGGCTATCGGAAGCATCGCGCGGGAGAGTGCAAGTGCTGGGGACAGCGCCCCGCGATTCGTCGACCCGTCGGCGCGCGGGATACCTGGGCCATGGAATCGGAGTTTATGACGAGCTGACGGCGCGCGAGAACCTGCTGCATTTCGCGCGGCTTTATCGGGTGCCCGACGAAGCCGGCGCGGTTTCGCTCTGGCTGGAGCGGGTGGGGCTGAAGCGCGTGGAAGACGGGCGCGCCCGCGAGTTTTCGCGAGGCATGCGGCAGCGGCTGGCGATCGCCCGCGCCTTCGTGCATGATCCGGAAGTGCTGCTGCTCGATGAGCCGTTCACGTCGCTGGACGATCGGGCTGTCGCGCTGTTGCAGGAATTGCTGCGGGAAGCGCTCGGGCGCGGCCGGGCGGTCGTGCTCTCCACCCACCAATTGAGGGAAGCGCTGGAATTAGCCACCGACGTGGCCCTGCTCGATCGCGGGAAGCTCACGTTTACAGGGCCGCGAACGGCGGCCATGCTGGAGCGTCCCTCGTCCATCTATTCCGATGCGGAGACGGCGCATTGAACGGCGTGCTGGCGATCGCCCGGAAAGATCTGCTTTCGGAGTTGCGCACCAAGGACGGAGTGAACGCCTCGGTGTCGTTTGCGCTGGTGATCCTGCTGATCTTCAGTTTTGCGTTTGAACCCACCGCGGATGAGACGCGGGCGATAGCGGGCGGGCTGCTGTGGATCGCGTTTGCATTTGCGGGCGCGCTTCTGCTCAATCGCTCGTTCGCGCGCGAAATCCCGAACGATTGTCTGGATGTGCTGGTCGCTTCGCCGGTTCCGGGTTGGGCCTTGTTCCTCGGGAAGACGCTGGCGAGTTTTCTGCTGCTGCTGGGAATCGAGCTGATCTGCCTGCCCGTGTTCGGCATCTTTTTCGATGTGCACTGGCTGAAGTTTCTGTGGCCGTTGATGCTGATTATCGTGCTGGGAACGTGGGCACTGACGGTGCTGGGCGTGAGTTTCGGGGCGCTGACGGTGAATATCCGGCTGCGGGAACTGATGCTGCCGCTGCTGCTCTACCCGGTGCTGTCCCCCGCCCTGCTCGCCGCCATGCGGCTGACGACGGCGGTGCTCGCCGGAGAAACGTTCACGGGAGATAACGTTCCGTGGCTGCGCCTGCTGGTGGGGTTCGACGTAATTTTCACCGCGCTTGCCGTGGCGCTGATCGAATTCGTTCTGGTTCTTTGAAACAATAGAGACTTATGGGCACGCGTCTGAAATTCGTCTATGGACTCGCCGGCCTCGGCGGCTTAATTTTGCTGCTGAATCTGTACCGGATCCTGGTGGTTCTGCCCGATGAGGTCAACCAGGGGGCGAGCTACCGGATCATCTACTTCCATGTTCCCGCCGCATTTGTGGGTTGGACGTTTCTGTTCGTGGCGCTCGTCACCAGCGCCGGCTATCTCTGGCGGAAGAGCCTGACGCTGGACGGGATCGCCGCTTCGGCCGTCGAAGTCGGATGGGTGTTCTGCACCATCAACCTGGTGACAGGCAGCATCTGGGGGCGGATTCAGTGGGGAATCTGGTGGACGTGGGATCCGCGTCTGACGTCCATGTTCATCTGCTGGCTTATTTATGGCGGCTACCTGGTGCTGCGCGGCGCCATCGAAGACGCCGGCCAGCGGGCGACCATTTCGGCGGTGCTCGCCATCTTCGCTTTCGCGGATGTCCCGATCGTGTTCATGTCGATCCGGTGGTGGCGCACGCAGCATCCTTCCCCAGTGCTCGAAACCGGCGGTCTGGCCGCGGAGATGTGGCCGCCGCTGCTCTTGAACCTATTAGCGCTGCTGCTGATCGGGACGGCGATGATGCTGATTCGGCTGGATCAGGAGGAGTCGCGTCGCGAGTTGGACGGGCTGCGGCGGTATGCGCACGCGATATAATCGCGAGATCGATCGATTCTAATGGACCAGCGCAATTTTCAGTTTCTTTTCTACGGCTTGGGCGCCGCGTGGGCCATTGTGGCGATTTATCTGATCGTGCTGACGCAGCGCAATCAGAAGATCCGGCGCGAGTTGGAACGCGTTAAGCGGATGGTCGGAGACCGCGAGGCTTAGTTTTTTCAAGCGTGCTATTCTGAGTTCTTCCGCCTTTGGAGAGATGGCCGAGTGGTTGAAGGCGCACGCTTGGAAAGCGTGTATAGGGGAAACTCTATCCAGGGTTCGAATCCCTGTCTCTCCGCCAATCCCGTCTTAGGCCAGCAGGCCGCCATGTCCCAGCCCAGCTACCTCCCAGGCGGAAACGCGATAGCGCGCCAGCAGGGGCGGCAGAAGCAGATCGACTACGTTGGCCTTGGCCGACCGGAAGCATCCCGGCGCTGAAAGAATCGGCGTATCGTCGCAGTAGGAAAGCAGCATCAGATTTCCGGGCTCCACAGGGGCGAGAAAGCGTTCCATCTGCCCGCCGACTTGGGCCAAAGCGCGCCCGACCACATCTTCAGGACCCGCGGGCGCGGTGGTGGAAGCCACCAGAATGGCGGACGGTTTGGATCGCATCAGGTGCGACAGGGATCGCGCCACGGCCATTTCCTCTTCCACGCAGCTCAGCGCGTAGGAGGAAACAAAGCCATACTTTTCCAGGCGCTGGCGCATGATGCTTTCGAACATGGTGCGCGCGCGGTCGCCGTGGCTGGGATCGGTGTAAAGCACGCCGACGGTGGGCTGGCGCACGGGACGGGCCTGCATGATGGGCCCGCGGTCGCGGAGCATATTCACCACGCCATCCAGATCCGATTTAGCCACCGCGAAAGGCGCGCTCTTAATGGTGGCGATGCGCTGGCCGGGAGTCGCGAAGCTGAAATTGAGCGCGGTGGCGATCACCGTTCCCGAAGTGCAGTTGACCTGCTTCAGGAGTTCATCGTCGACCAGCACGCAGCAGCTTTCCGTGGCGTGCAGATTGGCGCGTCCGCCCGCGGCCAGCTTGATTTCATAGCACCCGCAGCCAATTTCCCCGGCGACGGCGCAGACGGCGTCATCTTCCGACACCTCGCCATCTTCCAACTCCGTCACCCAGATCCGGTTCATGCCCTCCGATTCGAGGACCCGGATGTCCTCTTCGCTGATTACATGCCCTTTGGCGAGCAACTTCTTCCCGCCGGGACGAAAAACGGTGCAGCATAAAATTCTTCCGCCAGATGCCTTGACGTCAACGGTCTGAGCTTTCATAAACCCTCCGATGTCGGTTATTCAGCAGGCCTCGGTATTCAGTCGACAACTGAACATCGAGTCAGTCCAACGCTTAGTGGCAAGGTTCCGAAAACTTCTCAACGAAAAACAACAGAGGTTCGGATTACAGAACCAATCTAATTTGTAAGATTAATAACAGATTTTCGAGAAGATGGGAAGCGGTTTTCGTTTAAATTTACGAATTTATTTTTTTAATCGTCGGTAATTGGACAAAGATGTCCGAATCACCCTGCGATTGGCCAGCATTCCAGCGTACGCTGTCAAGTATTCGTAAGACGGCGATCTCGTCGCAATCCTGAAATTTGGCGCAGCGAAGACAATCTTTCCACACTTTAAGCGGGAGAACGCCCCGTTCCACCTGCTCGAAGCCGACGCGCTCAAAAAAGCCCTGCACATATGTAAAAGCAAAGACGGCGGCAAGCGAATAAGCGAGCGCCTCCTCGACCAGGAAGTGCACGATGAGGCGGCCGATGCCGCGGACTTTCACATCAGGGGCGACGGCCAGGGAACGTATTTCGCCCATCACAGGGCTGTAGAAGTGGAGCGCCCCGCAGCCGACCAAAGCGCCGCCGGAAAAAGCGACGCAAAAATCGCGCATGTTTTCCGATATTTCAAACTCCGTGCGGGCGAGCATCACGCCGTCGCCGGCATAGCCGTTGATGAGGGCCAGCAAGGCGGGGATATCGCGCATGGCGGCCTTCCGCACCATGAGCGCGGGCGGGGCGGGTGCGGATTCGAACGTCGAAGGCTCAGTCGTGGCGCTGGTCATCGAGCAGCATCCTTAACAGTTGTCGCGCGGATTTCGGTTCCCGCGGCCTCGCCGGCGAGCAGGCGTGCAAGCAGGCCCGCGCCCGACCCGGGTGCAATCACCACCCGCTCCACCCCGGCGGCGATGGCTGCGCAGGCGGCTTCGAGTTTGGCCTGCATGCCGCCCCGGGCTATACCGTTCTCAATCAGAGCGCGCGAGGCGGCCGCGTCCAGGAGCGGGAGGACTGATCCGTTTCCGTCCATGACGCCGGCCACATCGGTCAAAAAAATCAGTTGGGCCGCGCCAAAAGCATGGGCGCAGGCCACGGCCATCTGGTCGGCGTTGATGTTCCAGGCCTGCCCAAGGTCGTCCCCGGCTACGCAGGCGATCACGGGAAGCCGGCCCGCGCTGGTGAGGAGTTCAAGCAGCGAGGCGTCCACGGAGGTGACGCGTCCGACCCAGCCCAGTTCCGCCGACAGCCGAACCGCGGTGGTCAGGCGGCCGTCTATTCCGGACAGGCCGACAGCATTGACGCCCGCCGCGCGCAGAGCCGCCGTGAGCTGTTTGTTGACGCTTCCGGCGAGCACCTTGAGCACGGCATCCATGGTTTCCGTCGTGGTGACGCGCAGACCGTTCACGAAATGGCTGGGGATGCCGCGCTCCTCCAGAAAGCGAGTCAGCTGCCGCCCGCCGCCGTGGACCAGCACGACCGAGTGTCCGGCTTGGTGCGCATACGCGATCTGGTCCGCCAGGGCGCGGCGCTGATCCGCGTCATCCACCAGGGTGCCGCCGATCTTGATTAGAATCTTCACAGCAGGCCTTCGGTCTCGGGCAATCCGAACAGCAGGTTCATGTTCTGGATAGCCTGTCCGGCGGCGCCTTTTCCGAGATTGTCGATCGCGCAGACGAGCACGCCGCGGCAGGTCTCGGCGTCATAAGCTATGCCGATGTCGCAGAAGTTCGTGTAGGCGACGCTGTGAAGATCGGGAAATGACCCGGCGGTCCGCAGGCGGACAAAAGGCTCGTCCGCATATTCGCGCGCATATGTCTGAAGAAGCGAGGCGGCAGTGACCCCGCTGGTTCCCCGAAAGTAAATCGTTTCCAGGATGCCGCGATGCACGGGAAGAAGCTGGGCGGTGAAACTGAACTCGGACTCCTCCAGACCGCTGTTCATCAGCACCTCGGGGACGTGCCGGTGATCCAGGACGGCGTAGGGGGAGAAGTTCTCGGTGATTTCGCCAAAGCTGGTCTTTAGCGAGGCCTTCCGCCCGGCGCCGCTGGCGCCGCTCTTTGCGTCGCAAACAATCCCGGCGCCGCGGTCGAAAAGGCCATGCCGCACAAGCGGGCGGATGGCGAGGTTCGCCGCCGTCGGATAGCAGCCGGGGTTGGCGACCAGACAAGCTCCCCGGATAGCCTCGCGATTGAATTCCGGCAATCCATACACGGCCTCGGCCAGCAGCCCGGGCGCTCCGTGGCTGGCCCCATACCAGCGCCGGTAGCGCGCGGGAGTGCCGAGACGGAAAGCGCCGCTGAGATCGATCACACGCGTTCCCGCGGCGAGCAGCTCGGGAACGGTTTCGATGGACGCCTCCGGCGGCGTGGCGAGAAAAACGGCGTCGAGCCGCGCGGAACGCACGCTGTCCCCGTTCAGGGGGAAGCGATCCGGGGCGGACGCACGCAGATAGCGCGGGCCCGCGTCATCCGGTTCGCGGTGATCCAGCAGGATCGTATCGACTTCGGGGTGGCGCGAGAGAAGGCGTACCAGCTCGGCGCCGCTATAGCCGCGGTGGCCGGCGACGCCTACACGAAACGGCATGCTGACTATTTATTCAATCCTATGAATAAATATACCATTGCCGATCTAACGCTCATGCACGGAGCGGTGCGCCAGTTCACCAACCAGCGGAAGCGAGTACGTTTCGCCATGGCTGGTCTTGACGATCATGAAGATCCACACGGCGAGGAGAAGTGCTTCCAGCATGTGATCTAAGCGGAAGAGATGCGGAATGGCGTTGAAGATCGGCTCGATGGCCCAGTTCACCAGCAGCCACGCGGCGAACAGGTACAAGCCCTGGAAAGCGTGGAAGCGCAGCGTCAGGTCATTGCGGAAGCGGGTGGCGCCGAGCACGACGACGGACGCGACCCAGCCCACCAGCGGGATATAGCAGAGGATGGAGAACGTGCGCGGCGAAATGTTAGCCAGCGGATCGGCGGGCGCCGGCGCACCCGCGAAGGGATTTGGAGCGAACGGCGGACGCGGGAAACTGGAGGGCTGACGCGTCCCGCAAGCGCCGCAGTAAAGGTCGGCGGCTCCGACTCGATTCCCGCAGTGGCTGCAGAATGGCATGGCTGTTAGAAACTACGCGATCGGGAACAGGATTGTTCCGCCGGCCGCACTATGGGTATGATGGCACCATTCCCTATGCGGCTTCGAATTTTCGCGTGCTGCCTGGCGCTCGCTTCCTGCGCCATGGCCCAGAGTGCTCTGCCCACCGTCGACATACCGTATCAGCAGTTTACGCTGCCCAATGGTCTGACCGTGCTGGTGCATGAGGATCATAAGACTCCGATTGTCGCCGTAAACACGTGGTACCACGTCGGATCCAAGAACGAGGCGGCCGGCAAAACCGGCTTCGCGCATCTGTTCGAGCATATTATGTTCGGCGGCAGCGAAAACTTTCACGGCACCTACATCCAGGCTATGGAAAAGATTGGCGCGACCGATCTCAATGGAACCACCGAGAACGATCGCACGAACTATTTCGAAAACGTGCCGACCTCGGCGCTCGATTTCACGCTCTGGATCGAATCCGACCGCATGGGGCACCTGCTGAACGCGCTGGACAAGAAAGTTTTGGATCTTCAACGGGGCGTCGTGCAGAACGAAAAGCGGCAGGGTGAAAACCAGCCCTACGGAATCACCGACATCCTGATCCCGGAGAATACGTATCCGGCGGGGCATCCCTATTCGTGGTCGGTCATCGGCTCGATGGACGATCTGAACGCGGCTTCGCTCGCCGACGTGAAGGAATGGTTCCGAACCTACTACGGTCCGTCGAACGCGGTGCTGGCGCTGGCCGGCGACATCGACCTGAAGACGGCCAAAGAGAAAGTGACCAAATACTACGGCGACATTCCTTCGGGGCCGCCGGTCGCGCACCAGGAAGTCTGGATCGCGAAGATGACGGGAACTCACCGGCAGATCGTGGGAGATCGCGTGCCGCAGGCGCGCATCTATAAAATCTGGAACGTGCCGGAATACGGCGCGGCGGATTCCGATTACCTGACCGTCGCAAGCCGGATTCTGGCCCAAGGGAAATCCTCCCGGCTATACAAGCGTCTGGTCTACCAGGACCAGATCGCCACCGGCGTGGAAGTCTATAACGAACCGAACGAAATCGGAGGCCAGTTCGGGGCGGAAGTGACCGTTCGCCCGGGCATGGATCCGGCGAAAGTGGAGCAGGTGCTCGATGAAGAACTGGCCCGCTTCCGCACGGAAGGGCCCACCGCCGAGGAACTCCAGCGCGTAAAGACGCAATATGCCGCGGGGCTGGTGCGGGGCATCGAACGGATCGGCGGGTTCGGCGGAAAAAGCGATCTGCTGGCGCGCGGGATGACGTTCACCCATAACCCGGAACAGTACAAAATCACCTACGCGCGGATATCGGCGGCGACGAACGCGCAAGTGAAGGACGCCTGCGCGCGCTGGCTGAGCGACGGCGTCTACGTGCTGACGGTGCTTCCGTTCCCGGACTACAAGACGCTGACCTCTGCCGACGACCGCACCAAACAGCCCGAGCTGAGCGCCACGCCTGAACTGAAGCTGCCCCGGCTGGAACACGCGACGCTGAAGAACGGACTCAAAGTAGTGCTCGCCCAGCGGCACGACGTGCCGATCGTCAATTTCGCGCTGCAAGTGAATGCCGGATACGCGGCTGATCAAACGGCGCTCCCCGGAATGATGTCGATGACGACCAGTCTGCTCGACGCCGGAACCAAGACGCGCAAGGCGACCGAGATCAGCGACCAGCTGGCCGACCTGGGGGCGCAGCTCAACGCCAACTCGACTTTCGATACGACCACCGTTTCGCTCTCCGCGCTGAAGACAAATCTGGATCCGTCGCTCGCCATCTTCGCCGATGTCGTGCTCCATCCGGAATTTCCGGAAGCGGAGTTCACGCGCGTCCAAAAAGAGCGGCTGGCGGCGATTCAACGCGAAGAGGCCACTCCGCAGGCGATGGCGCTCCGGGTATTCCCCGCGCTGATCTACGGCAGCGGCCACGCTTATTCCGATCCCTACACCGGCAGCGGAACGCTGGTCAGCGTGAAGAAGATGACCCGCGAAGATCTCGTGAAGCTGCATCATGAGTGGTTCCATCCCAACAACGCGACCCTGATCGTCACCGGCGACACAACGCTGGCCGAGATTACGCCCAAGCTCGATCGCTTATTCGAAGACTGGAAAGGAGGCTCGGCGCCCGTCAAGAACATCGCGCCCGTGAAGGTGGCCGATAAGTCGCACGTATACCTGATCGATAAGCCGGGCGCGCTGCAGTCGGTGCTTCTGGTGGCGCAGGTGGCGCCTCCAAAATCCGATCCGCGGGACATCTCGATCGCCACCGTGAATACGATTCTCGGGGGTGAGTTTGGCGCGCGCCTGAACATGAACCTGCGCGAGGACAAGCATTGGTCGTACGGCGTGCAGTCGATCATGCTGGAGAACCGCGGGCCTTCGGCATTCGTCACCTTCGCACCGGTGCAGACGGACAAGACCAAGGAGTCGCTCGTCGAGATAAACAAGGAGCTGCATGACGTGGTTGCCGCGCGGCCGATCACGGAAGCGGAACTGGACCGGACGAAGTTGAACGAGACGTTGAAGGTGCCGGGAGAGTTCGAGACTTTGGGCTCGCTGAGCGGTTCCATCGGGCAAATTGTGCGGTTCGGCCTTCCGGACGATTATTTCGAGACCTACTCGGGCAAAGTGCGGGCGCTGAACACGGCGTCCGTGGAGGATGTGGCGAAATCGGTTCTCCGGCCCGACGACATGGTGTGGGTGGTGGTTGGCGATCGCGCCAAGATCGAAGCGGGCGTGCGCTCTCTGAACCTGGGTGCGCTCAGCGTCATCGATTCCGAAGGTCACGAAGTGAATTGAAAGGCGGCGAAGGAACAGTGAGTCCCATGCTGAGATGGCTGACGCTTGCGGCGCTGACTGCCGCGATTGCCTGCGCCGCGCCCAAGGCGCTGCAGGTTTACTTTATCGACGTCGAAGGCGGACAATCGACCCTGTTCGTTTCACCCTCGGGCGAATCCCTGCTGATCGATACGGGGTGGCCCGGAAACAACGGGCGCGATGCGGACCGCATCGCGGCGGTCGCCAAGCGGGCCGGGCTGAAGAAGATCGATTACCTGCTCATCACCCACTTCCATATGGATCACGTGGGCGGCGTGCCCCAGCTCGCCAGCCGTATTCCGATCGGCGCTTACATCGACCATGGCGAGTCGGTGGAGCACGGCAAAGACGAAGACGCTCTTTTCAAGGCCTATGTGGACACGCGGGGAAGCGCGACGCACATCGTGGCCAAACCGGGAGATACGATCCCGCTCAAGGGCGTCGACGTGCGCGTCTTGTCGGCGGCCGGCGAGGAAATTGGGCAGTCGCTCCCTGGCGCCGGACAACCCAACACGCTGTGCGGCTCGGAAGCGAAGCGCGAGGTGGATGCGACCGAGAATGCCCGATCGGTGGGGACGCTCATCACCTTCGGCAAGTTCCGTGTTCTCGACCTGGGCGATCTCACGTGGAACAAGGAGTTCGAACTGGTCTGCCCGGAAAACCGCGTGGGGATGGTGGACGTCTACATCGTGTCCCATCACGGGATGAACATGTCCGGATCCAAGACCGCGGTGCACGCTTTCGCCCCGCGCGTCGCCATCATGGATAACGGCGCGCATAAAGGCGGCACGGCGGAAGCTTATCAGGCGATCAAATCGTCCCCCGGGCTCGCCGACATCTGGCAGTTGCATTATGCCGTGGCGGGCGGCGACGCCAACAACGCCCCGCCGAACTTTATCTCCAACGTTTCGGAGAATCCGGATGAGGGCTATGGCATTCAGCTGACGGTGCAGCGTGACGGGAATTACACCGTGACGAATCTCCGCAACGGCTTCTCCCAGCAGTATCACGTGCGCTAAACCGGCGCGGCTGCATCAGCGCTGCGCCCAGTAACGATCCCGAGCCTGCACAATCAGCCCCTTTTCTTTGGCTGTGACGCTGATGGAACGGAACTCGGAGATGACGACCGGCTCATCCGAAACATAACCGAGGCTGTACTGGCTGCGCAACTCGTCCTGGATCAGGGCGAAGATCTGTTCGATGCTCTGCTTTTTCGAGACGACGAAAAAACCGGCGCCGGTTTCTTTGGCCATGCGTTCGAGCACGCGTTTTCCATCCGGGCCGCCCATGAATCCGTAAGCGCCCGGGTCGGCGAACAGGATGCAATAGATTAGGGTGTCCGCTTTTTGGGCGGCGTCAATGGCCGTGCTGACCGTGCCCTCGCTGCCGAAATCGACTCCGTCCGTCATCACGATGAGCGCCTTCCGGCCGCGCAATTTCTTCATGGTGTCCGCGGACGCCTTCGCTACGGCGTCATAAAGCAGCGTGCCGCCGGCGCTCCCCACCATCTGGAGCTGGCTGCGCGTGGGCGTATCGACCAACGAGAGCGCGTCGTCAAGCTTCTTGCGGGAGGCCGTAAGATCTTGCCTCATCTGGACCGACATGTCGAATTGCATGACGAAGACCTGGTCTTTGGTCTCGCGCAGAACCTGATCGAGAAAGCGGTAGCTGGCGCCGCGCTCCTGATCGAGCACGCGCTGCTGGCTCATGCTGGTGTCGACCATCAGCCCGATGGTCAGCGGAAGGTCGGATTGGGTGGCGAAATAGCGAATGGTTTGCGGGCGCTTTCCTTCGGAGACGGAGAAATCATCCTTGGTCAGATTGCGGATGATCTCGCCCTTCTTGTCGCGCACCGTCGCCAGAATATTGACGACTTTGACGCCGGCGGTGAAGGTGGGTTCGTCGTCTTGCGGCGATGTCGCGGGCTGCGAAGGCGCGGTTTGTGCGCGTCCGGCGGATGGCATCGCCAGGAGCGCGGCCGCGGACAGAAGGAACTGGCGTCGGGATCGCATGCGCAGAGCGGTCACAGGCGCGGAAAAACGAGCGTATTCATGAAAGGTTTGCTACCGATCAATATACGCCAGACTTTCGAACCGACGACATCAGGCGAGCCGCCCGCAATGCCACGCGACTCGCTCGCCTGAGTTTAACTCGATTCGCGAAGTGATCTTAAAACCACTGCACGGAGAAGCTGGATTTATCCGAAGAAAGCGCGCTTGGCGTGGCTTCCATATTTTGGTCGTCCCCCATCATCGTGATGGATTCGACGCTGGAGCTTGGAAATCCTCCAATGGGGTCGCTCCTTGAGTCGATGGTCGCTTCGTTCGTTCCCGAAACGCCCGTAGAATTCTGGCCGAGGAAGACAGTTCCAAAATCGGACAACGGCAGAACTCCCTGGTTGCTCGAGGGAGCCTCGGCGATCCATTCCGCCGATGATCGCTTCGCCCCGGAAACCCTCTCCGTCTTGGCATACGTCTTTCCCGTGCGTTCATTTTTGACGGAAACCGTGAACTCCGACCCGGAGTACGTCACCGAGGCGGAAATCGAATCGCCCGGCTCCACGGAGAAATGGATGATCTCGTAGGACGGCTCCGGGTAAAACTCGTACCACGCGTAGTAAGCCGGCGTTCCGCTGGAGCAATCGGAATCCGTGCCCGTCTGCTCGACGGTGTCGGAGTTATATCCGTCGATCCCGACCCAAAATGCCGCATACCCGGTCTTGGGTTCGGATCCGCCGCAGATGGCCGCGGGAACGACCCAGGAGGCGCTGACAGACGTAACCGAATCGATCGCGCCGGCTACCGCGTACCCGCTCCAGTTTTCGCTGGTTACGGAGCCGTCAAAACGATGTTCCCGGATCCGGATAGGCGAATGCCGCCAGCGGGCCAGCCTCGTTTCCGCCTGAGGTGAACTGGCTTGGGGTGAATTGGCCTGGGGTGAATCGAAAAGCCCCGGACTCTGACCGAACACGGGCAAGCCAGCGACGACGAATAAAGCAAACAGTCTGGTGAAATTCAAAAGAAATGTCCTCGCATCCCCAAGAAAAAACGGAATTGTTCGAAGTATAAATTGATCTTCGAGGTGAATGCGATCGGACTTTTAACTTAGATTGGCGCGCTCAGGTCCGGTAAACAACTCGTCCTCCGACGATGGTCGCGACCGCGGCCCCTCGGAACGCGCGCCCGTGAAACGGCGAATTTCTGCTCTTCGACTGCGACTTATTTACGTCGTACGTCCACTCTCGCTCCGGATCCAGCACGGTGACGTCCCCCGGCGCGCCTATGCCCAAACCGCCGCGATCCAGCTGCAAAACCTTCGCCGGCCCCGTCGTGAATAACTCCACCATGCGCGGCAACGAAATATGCCCGGGCCGCACCAGCCACTCGAAGGTCAGGCCGACTGCCGTCTCCAGTCCGATGATTCCGAACGGGCAGGATTCGAACTCGCGCATCTTCTCGCTGCCCGCATGCGGCGCATGATCCGTCGCGATCGCGTCGATGGCGCCGCTTGCAACGCCCTCGATCACGGCGTCCACGTCCGCCTGCGAGCGCAGCGGCGGCTTCATCTTGTAATTGCCGTCGTAGGTCTCCAGCTCCGCATCCGTCAAAACGAAATGGTGCGGCGTCGTCTCCGAAGTCACCCGCAGCCCCTTGGTTTTCGCGAACGCCACCATCGCCACCGCATGGCGCGCCGAGATATGCGCCACGTGATAGCGGGCGCCGGTCAATTCAGCCAGCAAAACATCGCGCGCCACCATGACGTCTTCCGACGCCGACGGAATCCCGCGCAATCCCAGCTTATTCGAATGGACGCCTTCATGCATGTCGCCGCCCGCCGACAGATGAAGGTCTTCGCAGTGATTGATCACGGTGAGATCCAGCGAGCGCGCGAATTCCATCGCTCTTCGCATCACCCGGGCGTTCATGACGGGACGGCCGTCGTCCGAGATCGCCACGATCCCGGCTTCCCGCATTGAACCGATCGCCGAGAGTTCCAGCCCTTCGCTGCCCTTCGTGATAGCCCCGATCGGCCGCACATTCACTACCGCATAGTTCCGGGCGCGCTCCACGATGTAACTGGTCACCGTCGCGTTATCGTTCACCGGCATCGTATTCGGCATGCAGCAGACGGTCGTGAAACCGCCGGCCGCGGCGGCGCGCGCACCGGTTTCGATGGATTCGGCGTGCTCGCTGCCCGGTTCGCGCAGATGCACGTGCATGTCGATAAAGCCCGGCGCTACCACCAAGCCGGTCGCGTCGAGTTCCGGCGAACCGTGCGCCGCCTCCGCCGCAAACACCCCGTGGACAATGGCCACGTCGGCGATCTCATCGCGCCCCGACGCGGGATCCAGCACGCGGCCGCCCCGGATCAGAAGGTTCATTGCAGCACCCGTTCGAGCACCGCCATGCGCACAGCCACTCCGTTTTCAACCTGGTTCAGGATGGCCGACCGCTGGCTGTCCGCTACTTCCGACGACAGTTCGCGGCCCCGGTTAATCGGCCCTGGGTGCATCACAATGGCGTCCGGATTGGCCAGCGCCAGATGCTCAAGCCGCAATCCGAAGAACCGGAAATATTCCGAGGCCGACATGGGAATCTCATGCTGCCGCTCCAGTTGCACGCGCAGCATCATGACGACGTCCACCTCGCGGATGGCTTCTTTCATGTCGTTGGTCAGCGAAACGCCAGGCGCCAGTTGCTCCATCTCGCGCGGCAGCAGGGACGGCGGCCCGCACAGCACGATCCGGGCGCCGAAGCGGGAAAGCAGATGCACGTTCGATCGCGCCACCCGGCTATGCGCGATATCTCCGATGATCGCCACCCGCAGCCCTTCGAGCGAGCCGCGCCGATCGAGGATGGTCAGCGCATCCAGCAGGGCTTGCGTCGGATGCTCGTGCGTGCCGTCGCCCGCGTTGATGATCGGGATGTTGAGATGCCGCGCCAGAAAATCGGGGGCGCCCGAAGCCGAGTGCCGCATGACGATCGCCTGCGGCCGCATCGCGCCCAGGGTATTCAGCGTATCCACCAGAGACTCGCCTTTGGAAACGCTGGAGGCGGCGGCGGTAATCGAGAGCGAGTCCGCGCCTAGCCGCTTGGCGGCGATTTCGAAACTCGTGCGCGTGCGCGTCGACGCCTCAAAGAATAAATTGACGATCAGTTTATGCCGCAGCGTCTCGTAACGTCCCGGGCTCTGGAAAAACCGGGCGCGCGCCAGAATGGTTTCAATCTCCGCGCGATCGAGTCCCTCGATGCCGAGCAGTCCGGCGGGCATTCCTTAAACGGCTTCCGCCTCGGCGACCTTCTCCACCAGCAGCACCTTTTCGGTCCCGTCGATTTCCTGAAATTTAACCTCGACGATTTCGCTGGAAGAAGTCGGTATCGTCCGTCCCACAAATCGCGCCTCGATCGGAAGCTCGCGGTGGCCCCGATCGATCAGCACCAGCAACTGAACGCGCGCCGGGCGGCCATGATCGAAGAGCGCATCCAGCGCCGCGCGGATCGTTCGCCCGGTATAGAGCACGTCATCCATCAGGATGATGTCCTTCCCTTGGACGGAGAAATCGATCTCGGTGCCGGTCACCACTGGCTTGTGCCCCACCGTCGAGAGATCGTCCCGATAAAGGTTGATATCCAGCGTGCCCACCGGAATCGCGCGTTTTTCCAAAGACTCGATCTTGCGCGCCAGTCTCCGCGCCAGCGGAACCCCGCGACGCCGAATCCCGATAAACGCCAGATTGCTCAGATCGCGGCTGCGCTCCAGAATCTCATGCGCGAGCCGAACCACCGTCCGGTCAATTTCGCTCGCGCTCATCAACTGCGATTTCAGGCGGGTTTCTGCCATCGGGAAGGGATCAGCGTAACACACAGGCGGCTCAGCTTCGCCGCATGCGGGACCGGATCCTCCTGGCCAGCTTTTCAATCTCTTCGGTCTTGTGAATTCCGGAGATGCTCAGCACGTTCGCGCCGGATTGTTCCAGGTCTTTCTGGAGCGCCTGCGAGAGCGAAATCAGCTGGCGCGCATCGTCAAGCGACTTCTCGTGTTCCTGTTTCAGAATCTCGTCAGACTGGAGCTTTCCGTTAGGCAGACGCACGTCTTCAGCCGCCGTCCGCGTCGTCTCCCCGGCGTGGGACGAAGGGAATTGCGCGGGCGCAACCTGCGATCGCAGATATCCGGCGAAAGCGAACGAAATCAGGAAAATGCAGGGAAACACAGCGCGGCGGGACATAACAGAGCCGTTGCTATCATAGCCAAAATGCGCGGGGTGAACATCGGCGTCATCGGCATGGGCAACGTCGGTGCGGGCGCGCTGGAAATCCTGGCCGGGAACGCGGAGCAGATCCGCCTGAAGCTCGGCTTCCCCTTGCGCGTCGCGATGGTCTGCAGCCGCTCCGTCAAAAGCGTGAAACTTCCCCTGGAGTTCGGGAAAGTGCGCCGCACGGCCGACTGGCGCGAGGTGGTTGCTGATCCGGACATCGACATCGTGGCTGAACTGGTCGGCGGAACCGCCGTCGCCCGCGAGATCATAGATGCCGCCATCGCCCAGAAAAAGTCGATTGTCACCGCCAACAAAGAGCTGATGGCCTTGTGCGGCGCCGAGATCTGGGCGCGCGCGATCAAGGCCGGCATCAACCTCGCCATGGAGGCCAGCGTCGCCGGCGGGATTCCCATCCACGCCGTGCTGCGCGAAGGAATCTCCGGGGACCGGATTCAGACGCTTTACGGCATCCTCAACGGCACCAGCAATTACATCCTCACGGAGATGGAGAAGCACGGCACGTCGCTCGAAATCGTGCTCGCCGAAGCGCAGCGCCTGGGGTATGCGGAAGCGGATCCCGCCGCCGACATCGACGGCTACGACGCCCGCTACAAACTGGCGATCCTGGCCGCGCTGGCCTTCGGAGAACGCATTACGCCCGACGATATCTACGTGGAGGGCATTCGCCGGATTTCCGCGATCGATTTCGCCTATGCGCGCCAACTGGGCCACACCATCCGCCTGCTGGGAACCGCCCGCCAGACGCCCGCGGGTCTGATCCTGTCCGTGCGTCCCGCGCTCATCCCGGTTTCCACCATCCTCGCGGGCGTTGACGGCGCTTATAACGGCGTGTGGGTGCGCGGCTATTACGGCGGGGATACGTTCTACTACGGCCGCGGCGCGGGCTCCAAACCGACCGGCGTCGCGGTCGTGAGCGACTTGATGCGCGTGGCCCGCGAGATCCGCTCCGGCAGCCCCGAGCGGGTTTCCCCGTTCGCCCACGAGCGCCTCGGGGAATACCGCCCGCTTTCCGTTCTCGAGCAATCGCGGCCCTACTACATCCGCTTTCTCGTCGAGGATCGCCCCGGGATTATCGCCACCCTGGCCGGCATTCTCGCCGAACGGCATATCAGTCTGGAGGCCGTCCTGCAACTCCCGTCCGATTCTAAAGATGCGCTGCCGTTCGTCATCACGGTCGAAACCACCTCGGAGCGGGCCATACGCGAGGCGCTTGAAATGATGGCCGCCCTCGATTTTTTGCGCGAGCCGCCGTTGGCGCTTCCGCTCGAAGGAACGCTCTAGCTTTTTCTTGGCGAACCGGGGCCTGGCAAACTGGGAATTGGCATTCAGGTATACTCGTCTTTGCAGGACTCTGGCGTTCGCCGCGAGCGGGAGTAACTCAATGGTAGAGTCACAGCCTTCCAAGCTGTTGGTTGCGAGTTCGATCCTCGTCTCCCGCTCCAATTCCCCGCGGCAATCCAGTGCTCGACGGCGTCATCTGTTTCCCTAGCCAAAGACCACCCAGTGCGGGCGAGCCATCAAGCGGCTTGACCTGAGTACGGGCTCGCGCGGGTTTGCCGCCCGGAAATCTGGTAAACTAATTCGCCTTAGAGGAACACCCCAAATGACGATCGTCCAGCGTTCGCGCGTTACGGCGACCCGTAGAGCAGACGGCATGAAATTCCTTGTTTTTCTTGCGCTGACGACCGCGCTATTCATTGCCGCGGCCCGTTCCGCTCGCGCGCAAAGCGGGGCGACAGAAGTCATCTTGCACGCCTTCATGCCCGCAGAGCAGGGATCTGATCCTCAAGCGGGAGTCACTCTCGACTCGGCTGGCAACCTATACGGCACAACGTACTCAGGCGGGATATCGGGCTTCGGATCGGCGTACAAAATCGACCTATCCGGACGCGAGATCGTGCTCTACAGCTTCGCCGGCGGATCCGACGGAGCTAACCCAGCGGGGGAGTTGACCGCCGATAGGGAAGGCGGCCTCTACGGGACAACTTATCATGGCGGAGCGTCGAACCTCGGCACGCTGTACAAAATCGATTCATTCGGTAACGAGACGGTGATGCACAGCTTTTCCGGAGGCTCCGATGGGGCGAATCCAGCTTCCGGAGTGGTCCGCTTCCCGAACGGCGACCTCTACGGCACGACCGTAAACGGCGGAGCATCCGGACTAGGGATTGTGTACAAGATTGATGCGGAAGGCCGCGAAACCATACTCCATACCTTCACCGGACCGGACGGAGCCAGCCCTTATGCCGGATTGATCACAGACGGCGCGGGCAACCTTTATGGGACAACCGAGTCCGGAGGCACATCGAACGACGGCACGCTATTCAAGATTGATTCCGCCGGGCAGGAGACCGTACTGTTCAACTTCGCGGCTATTGGCGCCAATCCATACGCAGGCGTCGTTCGCGATGAGGCGGGCAACTTCTACGGAACGACCTATCTATTTTCCGGCGGCCTGGTCTACAAGATAAGTCCATCCGGGGAGGGAACCGTGCTGTTCAGCTTCGACTTAGCTAACTACGGAGGATTTCCCTATTCCGGAGTGATCCTCGACGCGGCGGGCAACATCTACGGCACGACTTTTTATGGCGGAGACCAGGCAGCGGGTAATCTCTACAACGGATATGGCGTCGTGTTCAAGCTTGATCCGGCTGGACAGGAGACGATCCTGCACACGTTCACCAGCGGAACGGACGGCGCCTACCCGTACGCTGGACTTGTTGAAGACAGCCAGGGAAACCTGTACGGGACGACGACCAAAGGAGGCGCCGGAAGAGGCGGCACTGTGTTTAAGATCCCGGCTCAATGATCGCGCTCCCGCGAAGCGGAGAAAGCACGGCTCGTCATGACGCCAGGTTCTGATTCGGAATGGTATAACCCCCGGCTTCTGGCGAGGATCCTCGGCATTCTGGGCCTCTGCGGAATCTTGACCGGAGCGTTCGGTATCGGCTACGTCCAAAGCACCTTGATCGTAGCCGGTGACCCCGCGGCGACGCTTCGCAATCTCTCGGCTCACGAGACGCTGTTCCGTCTGGGCTTCTCTTCGCATCTTTTCGAGCTCGTCCTGAACATACCCGGCGAGATCATCACGTTTATTTTGTTCAGGCGGGTGAATATGATCGTTGCTGCCGTCGCGCTGTGCTGTGGCGTGGTCGGTATTTCCATCGAAGCTGCCGACTTACTGACCGCGTACGTGCCGTTGAAGCTCGCGATCGACGGGAACTCCCTCGGCGCATTCAGCCCGGCACAAATACAAGCGTTGTCGTCCATCGCGGGAGAGATGGAGCAGGCCGGTCTCCTCCTGTCGTGGATATTTTATGGGATCGATGAACTTGCGAGCGGGTTTCTGATCTTTCGTTCGGGCTTTTTGCCGCGTATCCTCGGAGCGCTTTTAGGACTTTCTGGACTCTGTTACTTCACGCATGGCTTTCTGAGCTTCCTGGCCCCTCCGATGGACGCACGATTATATCCCTACATTCTTTATCCCTGTCTGCCCGGGGAAGGCTTGAGCAGCCTTTGGCTCGCCACGGTGGGTTTGAATGTCGCAAAGTGGAAAGGAACGCTTCGCATTTCTGGCTATGGAACCAAAGCTGGCTAAGTTAATTTGGGCGGTTCTTCTTATGGCGGAGCTGCGGGGCTGGCCCATGCCCGCTTCCGACCGGGTCATCTGGAACGGCGTGATTACGGATAGCGATTGCGGCAAAAATCACAAATCCGCAAAGAAAGCGCTGGGCGATCCAAAGATGCCGGATTCCGAATGCATACAGCGTTGCGTTCGGGAGAGGCGGCTTAAGTACGCTCTTCTGTTCACTCACAAAGTCTACGAGATTACTAACCAGAATGCGGCGGGACTGGAGCAATCGGCGGGCGCCTCCGTCATGTTGCGGGGACGGCTTGAGCAAAACAGACTCACCGCCGTCGCTATTCAGGTAGCCGGCCCCCCGGCCATCAACTTTTTTACAGGATATCTCGAAAGGCTTTCCCATGAATCGATGTCGATCCGCCAGGATAACGGAATTCTGATCGACACCCTGGTTCCCGAAGACACGCCTGTCTCCGCAAATTCGATCTCTGCGCAGCTCGGTTTTGGCGACAGAGTGCTGATTGTCTGCCAGACTACCCATCGTGTTCTCGACTATCCCCAGCGCCGCTATCAAACGCTAAGGCTGGTGGGAATCAAACGTCTACGTCTGAGCTCAACCGACGAACTAAACCAGATCTACAGATCGCGCGGGTGGGCTCAGCAAGGGAATCTCTTGAAGATTCCGGAGCAAGCCGCCCAGGTGCGCCGGGTTATGCAATCTGAAGTATTGGCGAACTCTGGCGCCTCACCATCGATGCTGGAAAACGCCCGCGCGGTCAATTTGGATTTCCGCTCGCAAATGCCAAACTTTATCGCGGAGGAAGTCGCCAAAGTTTACTCCAGCGACCCGATGGATTCACCCCGATGGAAATATGAATACGCCTTCGAGTCTGAGATCACTGTGAGAAATGGAAGTGAAGGAAGGCAGAACCTTCGCAAGAACGGGGAACCCTGGACAGAGGCGTTGCTTCCGGACTATGTGGCGTATGGCGGATTCGGCGCAGGCATTCTGGGTCTGTTTGACCGGCGTTGTCCCACGACTCTCACTAACGGCGGACCAGCCGCCATCGGCGGGAAGGCTTACCTGGCGTACCAAGTGAGTTCCCCGGCTGACGGGTGCTTCAGCATTCGCGCCGGATACCAGACTTACAGGCCCGCCATAAGCGGACGGATATTAGTTGAGAATCCCGGGGGCAGGCTGCTCGAATTCCGCTACGACGCCAAGGACCTGCCCGACGAGCTTCTTTTAACCTCCTGGAATTGGGCGGCGTCCTGGGGCAGCGTGAAGATCGGGGAGTCTTCCTATCTGCTTCCCGTGACCGCCGAACTGATCTATTCCACCGCGTTTGGCCCCTTCGGGCGCATGGGGCGAGTGACCAGGGAGTACAAGAACCACCGGCACTTCGAGGCGTCGGAAACGATCACTTATCCATAATACTCAACATGGCTAGAAGTGCCCCGGCCCGTTATGCGGAATGCGCCGCTGGCCTATTCTGTCACGACGAACTCCTCGCCGCTGACGCCAGTACCGTTCGGGGTCGTGACCGAGATTTTAGAAGACGCCGCGCCGGCGGGCACCGTCACTGAAATCAGATTCACGCCGGCGACCTGGAAGGGGGCCGGCAAACCGTTGAAAGTGACGCCGGTAGCGCCGAGCAGATGATCTCCATAAATGATCAAGGTCGAGCCCGCGGCGCCCGATGAAGGAGTTAACAGGGTGACCGCGGGTGCGGGAGGAGCGATGCCGGTCGCCACCGAGTAAACGCCGCCGTCGAACGAAGGGGATTTAGGATCGGCCAAAGCGCGCACCTCGCCGTAGAAATTTCCATCCATTCCTTGGGTGGCGACGCCGCTGGCGGAGGCTAACTGAACCGCTCCGCCAAATACGGCGGCGTAGTCGCGAAAGAAGCCGCCCGGCTGGACGGCGTAAATGGCGCCGTTGACCTCGGGAATGTAGGCGCCGCAGCCGCCATAAAGCTGCCCGTCGCTCGCGAGAAGGAAGCCCGTCTGCAGGACTTGGCAAAGCTCACCGCCCGCCGTCTCGCTCACTTTATAGTTCCTGCCGTTGAGCTGCACGGAGGCGAGGATGTTGACAGTGGAGAAGTACAGGTTGTTGTCGCTTCCCTGCCCTATCGCGACGATGGCGTCGCCTATAATGCTATCGGCCACCTGGAACACGGACTGAATGCCGCTGGCCGTCACCCGAAAAACCTCGACCATGCTGGATTTCAAGAGAAGACCGTAAAGGTTCCCATCATTGGCCTGGACAAGCGGCGGAACGATGTTGTCGGTGAGGAAAGCAGGGCCGACCTGGGACTTGGTCCCGTCCAGGGCGTAGTGGAAGATGAAGCCATAAACGGGGTAAATGTTGACTCCGACCGACTCCCGGAACGCAGTCACGGGTACGTAGACCGAGCCGTCCGCGGCGAGAGCGGGGCCCTGCGCCTGGAGCGGATAGTTATGGCTTTCAAAGAGCTGCACCGTCGTCACGTTACCGGAAAGATCGGAACGGAAAAGAGCGGAAGCCTCGGGAGCGAAGAAGTTGCCGATGGTAGTTCCGTACAGGTAACCGTCCCCGGCTTGAACGAGGCGGCCGCTGGGCGAGCAGCCCTCACCAGGGGTGAAGTCGTGAAGCTTGGTGAATTTTCCCGCGGAGGTGATGGTGAAAAGCGTTCCGCATCGGTAGCTTCCGCCGCCCTCTGCGGTCCCATAGAAGACGCCGGGGCTGACTTCGGTCAGTGTCGAATTGGGATTGTCGCCGGGCAACGTGGGTCCGTTCTGCATCCCAAACCCATGCAAAGTTACTGGGTAAGGCTGGGCGGCAAGCGCCCCCGCGAAGAAAATGGGCAGGAGAACATTTAGAAGGCCACGCCCCGGAGTCAAACGAAGGAAGGATGGCGAATTGAGAAGCATAGACTGCATCGTATTGATAATGTCTTGGCGGAAGTGTGAACATTTGTCGGCGCCTGCCGAGGCGCCAACGAGCAGGGCGCGCGCCGGGGCGGACTGGTATTCTGCTTCCCATGGCAAAAAAAGCGATTTCCGGCCACCCGGACAAGCTTCTGCTCTACGAAAAGCTCGTGGGCACCAATCCGGAGGTCGCGATAAAGGGAGCAGCCGTGCCGTACACCTCGGTCAACGGCAATATGTCCAGCTACCTGACCAAAGACGGTAAACTGGCTCTCCGGCTCCCGGAGGATGAGCGGGAGGCTTTCCTGAAGAAATACAAGGCGAAGCTATGCGAGGCGTACGGCATTGTACAAAAGGAATACGTCGAAGTGCCCGACGCGTTGCTCTTCAAAACATCCGAGCTGAAGAAATTCTTCGACGCGAGTTATCACTATGTGAGTTCCCTGAAGGCGAAGCCGGCCGCCAAGAAAAGGGCTAGGGACAGCTCCGGCCAAACATGGTGATGACGGCGCATTTGGTCAGCGCGTTATTCTGGTTTCCAAATGGGCGAAGGTGACATGTCGGACGTTCCGAACCAACCCCTGCTCGAGGTCTTGCTAAATGCCTGGGACCGAAATAATATCATTCTGCTCAACCTCCTCGAAGCCCTTCCCGACGGCGCCCTGGAAACCAAAGCGGCGGACGACGGTCCGTCGATCGCTCAACTGTTTACCCACATCCACTATGTCCGGCTCGTGTTCGTCGCGGAGGATGTCCCTGAGTTTGCCGGAACACTGCCCGAAGGAGAGTGGATCTCCGAGCGTGACCCTGCGCGGATAGCACAGATGTTGCGAGAAAGCGCCCGGGTCGTGCGGGATGCCGTCGAGAGCAGGGTGAGGACGGCCGGAGACATGAACGTTCACTACGATCACCCGATCCTCTTTCTGCAGCATATGATCTGGCATGAGGGCTACCATCACGGTCAGATCAAGCTCACCCTCAAACTGGCGGGAAGCCCCCTTCCTAATAAGAAAGCCGGGCCGCTGACTTGGGGCGTGTGGATGCGCAAGAACTGAGGGCTGCCGCGGCGGGGCGCGATCTCAGCCCTCAGAAATCTACAATTTGCCTATGTGCTCATCGAGAAACTTGGCCATAATCTGATCGGCTTCCTTGGACTCTGGCAGCGCGGGATTGTTCCAGAATGAATGCGGCAGCGCTTCAAACACCACCAGTTGCGCCTCGACACCCGCCCGCAAGTATGCCCGGTGTAGGATTGTCGTCCCGCTCAATAGAAGGTCCCGGCCGCTTGTCACAAAGAGAGTGGGCGGAAACCCCTTGAGATCCGCGTAAACCGGCGAGAGAACGGGATCCTTGAGATTGGTTGATCCAACGTACTCAAGATCATGCGCGGCCGCGTTTGGCGGATCCAAGTGTCCGGAGAACCCGTTGAGCGCAAAAAGCGCCGCCGAGTCGCCGCCGTTACTTGAAAAATCTCCCATCCCCGAGAAAATTCCAGTTGCGCCTGGCAGCGGCAGCCCTAGTTGCCTCAGCTTCACGGTCACCTCGGCCGTGAGGATCGCGCCCGCGGAGGTGCCGTAAATTCCGATGCGGCTTGGCTTGTAAGTCTTGATGAGTTCTTTGTACACGGACACGGCGTCATCCAGTCCGGCCGGAAACGGGTGCTCAGGCGCGAGGCGATAGAGCACTGTTATGACCTTCACCCCGGTTAAATTTGCGATAGGGATCGATTCGGTCAGCGATCCTGAGTCTGAATTGAATCCGCCTCCGTGCAGGTTGATCAAGACTCGGTCCCGCTTCTCGGAGGACATGCTTAGCGGCGTAACCACCCGCACCGGAACGTCCGCGATCCTGTCCGCCGCGACGTTTACCGGGTACAACTTCTTCGACGCCTCGCCAGCGCCAGCCTGCCATTTGTCTGTTCCTGTGCGCCGCCGTTCCAAGGTCTCGGGCGAGGCCGAATCGGACACTACCCGCGCCAGCATCTTTTGAGCTTCTGGGCTGACGGTTGAAGGGACCGGCACCACTCTGGTTATGTACGCTGTGCCGTCTGCGCCGATTTTGCTTGTATCCGAGTGCTGCTCATCTCCGGAGGATCCCGCAAACGACTGGCAGACGAACAACGAAACCGCGAAGATTCCTATAGCCCCACGCCGACCCATCACGTGCCGCCTTTTTCGAACCGTTCAAATGTTAACAGGCGACGGGCCCCGAGGGCGGTTGAAGGCGGCGCGAGGCTTGCGATTACCGAAGGCACAATCGGTGATAAATCGCGTACCGGGCGAGTTCGAGCCTGTCGCGCACGCCGAGCTTCTTACACGAGTTGTGCACATGATTTTTGACGGTCTGTTGGTTCACTTTCAGTTTGTCGCAGATTTCTCTGTTACGGAATCCTTGCACGACGAGTGCAACGATCTCCAGTTCGCGAGGGCTGAGCGATGCTGAAGCGTCATTTTATTCTGAATTCCCCCCCCGCAAACGTGAACCGCGCCGACAGTTTTGTCGGCAAGCTCAACAACAGCCCTCGAGGTTGCGCCCGCCTTGATGAGCCTGAACCGCTCTCACTGTTTCCCTTTGGCATAGTTCACGGTGCAGTTCATCGCGGGTTTGCCGGATCCCGGGCCATACGGCAGAGGATTTCCCGCGCCGGTGGCCGGAATATAGTTGGTCTCCCGAACGCCGCCGTTCCAGCTGTTGGGATTATGCTGGCCGATAACGTTGCTTAGCGCGGGAAAGTAAGTCGCCCAACACCATACGCTCCCCACGGACGGTACATTGTTAAAGTGATTGCTGCTGTCCCAGAATGGCTGGATCACCAAAGGGGAGCCCCGGCTTAGCTGCTTAACCGCCGCTTACCATCCGTCGTTGTAGTGGGATTAGAGCAGTAGCCAGAGGCCATATCGGATTCGTGCGCACAAAAAAACTGAACAGAAAGCTCTCGCGACTGTCAGTCAAGCTCTGCCGCCAGATCGTCCTTACGCCGGGATTATTCTCCTCGGACTTTGTGAAAAGCTTGAGTAGGAGAAGCGGTTGCCGAGGCGCAGCAAAACGCTCGCCGAAGACGATAGGCCGCCTCGGACATCTGCCCCGCAGACCCGCCGTGCTGATGACTCTCGTACGCGCCGCTGACGCCGAGCGCTCGGGCGCCGCGAGCGAGGAGGGGATTGAAGAACGCCCATAGCCGGGACGCTGGAGAGAGCCTGGAAGGTTCAAGGGGGGCACAAAAAGGGGCACAGTGGCAAAAACACCCCAACGGGCCGAAGCAGCCGAAGGTCTTGAAAGCCTTTGAATAGGGGGTCAAAGATGGAGCCGGGAGCGAGGATCGAACTCGCGACATCCTGATTACAAATCAGGTGCTCTACCAACTGAGCTATCCCGGCGCGCTTCCGCCGCTCCCTCATTTTATACGCAACCGATTCCAAGTCGTTATTTCAATCACACTGAAAGGGCCGCCCGGCTGTGGCCGTTCTGTCGGTTTCCGTCAAATCCGGTTATTATGCCTCTAAGTGCGGATGCAAGGGTGTGTTGAATGCGACCAGCTTTGGGCCGATTACGGTCATTCCGTGATGGAGCATGTCCGCCTCACCGGACAGTTCCAGATTGCGTCCATGCAATACGATTCGACTGCGATCGAGCGGCTCGCGGCCGATCTGGTGGATATTGAGAACGTGCGCCGCAAGGCCAGAAGCGACTACTTGTCCCACATCGCGACGCACCAGGTTGCCGCGGCGGGCACTGGTTGAAACCGGAATGTTATGTTAATCCGTGAACTCTATGTCTCCATGTGAAGAGGGCGTCAAACTTCTCGATAGCGTGCAATTCTGTCTCGGGCGGCTCGCGAAACTGGTTCGCGAAACGCAAACTGCGCTGGAACAGCGCGATCTGCCCCGGTCGGACGCGCTTGACCGCGAAATCGAACACCTGTTCGGCCAGAAGGAGCGCGCCCTTGGCGCGTACCGGCACCACCTTGAAGAACACGGCTGTTAGAGCGGTGTCATCGCGGTTTGCGGCTCTCCTGTAGCGTCCACAAACGCCCGGGGTGCAGGTTGCGGTGCTCGTCCGTGCGCCCGCTAGGCCAGTAGATCACGACGCGGTCCGCTTTGTCGTTTTGACCCATGCCAAAGGTGAGCGGAAGTTCGGATTGCGAAAGGTAGCTCGATCCGCTCTTGACCATGCGGGACATCACCACGCTTCCGACATGCACCTGAACGCGGGCGCCGATGCCATCGCGGTTCGACGGGCCGCCGATCAGTTTCATGCGAAGCGAGCGGTTCGAACCGGAGAAATCGTTGCGATAGAGATAAGCCGGGCCGTTGTTCGTGGTGATCAGGAGATCCAGATCTCCGTCGTTGTCGAAATCGGCGTACGCCGCTCCGCGCCCTACTTTGGCCTCCGCGAAACCGCTGCCCGCCTGTCCGGCCACATTATGAAATGCGCCTTCGGGGCCTTGCAGGAACAGTTGCTGGGGCTGCGCATATTCGCTCTTACCGCCGAGATTTCTCACGGTGTCGTCGATGTGGCCGTTGACCACCATCAAATCGAGCAGTCCGTCCAGATTGGCGTCAAAGAAGAAACATCCGAAGCCCAGCGAATGCCGCGTCGCGCGCCCGATTTCTAAGCGCGGCGCAAGGTCGCTGAAAACGCCCGGCCCCGAGGCGCGCGGCAGGGAAGATTGAAACAGTGCCAGCATTTCATTGTCGAAGTTGGTGATCACCACGCTTTGCCGCCCGGAGTTATCGTAATCGGCAGTGTCGATGCCCATCCCGCCGCGCGCCTTGCCGTCTTCGCTGAACGCGATTCCGGCGTTCATCCCGATCTCTTCGAAGGTTCCGTCACGGCGGTTGCGGTAGAGCTTATTCGGCTGGGTGTCGTTAGCCACCAGCAGGTCCGGCCAGCCGTCGTTATCCACGTCGAACATCGCCACGCCGAGCGATTTGGAACTGGTGTCGAGCAGTCCGGCGCGCGCCGTAACGTCTTCAAACGTTCCGTCGCCGCGATTGCGGAACAGCCAGCACGTGGATCCATGGAACACCTCGGGCGTGCAATAGCTCTTGCGCTTGCCGTCCGGACTGCTGCAGAACACGTCCAGTTCGGGCGACCAGCGCACGTAATTGCAGACGAAAAGGTCAAGGTGTCCGTCGCGGTCGTAATCAAACCAGAGCGCTGAGGTCGAAAGAGCGGCGCGATCGCCCAGGCCGCTGCGGCGGGTGACGTCGACGAACGTGCCCCTGCCGGTGTTGCTGAACAGCCGGTTTTGCCCGAAACCCGTGACGTAGATGTCGGGAAAGCCGTCATTGTCGTAATCTCCGACGGTGACGCCTAGCCCGTAGAATTCGAAGTCAAGCCCGGCGGCGCGCGTCACGTCGGCGAAGGTGCCGTCGCGGTTGTTGCGGTACAGCGCGAGCGTGGATCTCCGCCGCTTGTGGCCCGGCCAGTCCATGCCGTTCACAATCAGAATGTCCTGCCAGCCGTCGTTGTCGTAGTCGAGAAAAGCGCAGCCCGGTCCCAGCGTTTCGGGCAGATACTTCTGGCCAAATGCGCCGTTGTTGTGAATAAAGTGGATGCCCGCCTGACCAGTCACGTCTGTCAGGCGGAAGTTGAGGGAGCCGGCATTCTCCGCGCCGAGCAGCGGGAGAGCGGCGGAACCGAGAAGAAACTCACGTCTGCGCATGTGCGCTAGGGAGGCGTCACCAAACCCTTACGGACGGCATACATGACGAGATCGGTCGCTTTGTGAATGTTCAGCGCGTCCATCAGATTGGCCCGGTGCACGGCGACCGTATTCACGCTAAGGTTCAGCAGCGCTGCGATGTCCTTGTTCGATTTGCCGTCCGCAATCATGGTCAGAACTTGCTTCTCGCGGGGCGTGAGCTTGTCGAAAGTGTCGTCCGCCGAAGGCTGCGTGAGAGCCGCGCTGATAAAGCGCTTTCCGGAAGCGACCGCGCGGATGGCTTCGGGAAGTTCCACATCGATCGCGTTCTTCAGCAGATAGCCGCTCGCGCCGGCGTCCAGAGCGTTCCGGAAATAATTTTCATTCGAATACATGCTGAGGATGAGGATGCGCGTGCTGAGATTTGTTTTGCGAATCTCGCGGGTGGCCTGGGCGCCATCCAGTTCCGGCATGGAGAAATCCATCACCAGGACGTTGGGCGCTAATTTGGCGACCAGATCCACCGCCTCGCGGCCGTTGCTGGCCTCGCCGACGATTTCCAGATCCGGCTCATCTTCGAGCATGCGGCGGAAACCCTTTCGAACCAGGCTGTGGTCATCGGCGAGAAGTACAGTAATCATCGGGGGTCTAGGTGTCATGCGGAATCGGAACTTCGAGCGACACGAGCGTACCGCCGTGCGCCCCGTTTTCTAACCTCAGTGTCCCATGCACCAGTTCGGCGCGCTCCCGCATGGCGACCAGGCCCAACCCGGTGCGTTCCTGCGGACCGCGCTCAATGATGCCCGTGCCTTCGTCTTCCACTTCGAGCCGCAGGCGGTCCGGCTGATATTGGACGCGCACGCTCGCATGTTTCGATCCGGAATGCCGCGCCAGATTGTTGAGCGCCTCCTGCAGAACCCGGTAAACATGGATGGCCGTTTCATCTTTAATGGCCGGTCCGCTGCCGGACTTGTGGTATTCGACCGGAATTCCCGTTTGCTTCTGGAACATCGGCACATACCACTCGATTGCTTTTTCCAGCCCGTAGTCGTCGATCACCGCGGGATGAAGCATCTGGGAGAGCGAGCGGACCTTTTCGAGAGCGCCCTGGGTGATCTCCCGGACTTCGAGCAGATCGCCGCGCAGAGGGGAATCGGGCGGAATGCCCTTTCGCTCCAGGCGTCCCAGCATGGCGCCGATCGCCGTGAAGATCTGGCCGAATTCGTCGTGAAGTTCGCGGGAGACGGATCGAAGCACCTCCTCCTGCACCGAGATCAGTTTGCGGGCCAGCACGGATTTCTGGTCGGACAGAGTAGCCAGTTTCGCGAAAATCTTGCGGTTGGCGTACACCAGCGCGATACCCGTCACCCCGATGGTGATTACGGTCGCGAGCAGGAACGTGTAGAGATCGCGCTCCACCCGGTCGTAAATTTTGGTGATCTCCTCCTCGGTTTCGCGGTCCAGTTCATTGTTTTGGCCGAGCATGGTCGTGATCTGGACGGCCAGCGTGTCGCGCTGCGGGCGGAGCCTGGTCTTGATCCAAACCGCCGCCTCCTTGTCTTTCCCGGCGCGGGCCAGCGCAAACGTTTCGTCCGTCGCGGCGTCGAGCGCGCGGATCATGATGGCGAGCCGCGCCCGATCGGGACTCTCCCGCGCATTGGGAGCCAGCGCCGCTTCCTTGCGTATGGCGCCTTCCAGTTGCAAGCGGAGACGCCGGAACTCCGGCTCGAAATCGGCCACCCGGTAGGGCGTCTCCAGCACGTCATGAAGCGCCAGGCCGAGCGAATAGAGCGAGCTCTGAATGTTCACCAGCTGGATGGTGTCGAGCCGGTTGCGTTCCACGATTTTGGACTGCAGGGTGCGCAGGCTGGAAACCTGCCGAAGAGTGAACAGCGAGTAAAGCAAAACAGCTATTAGCGAGACGGCGAAGCCGATGAGAAGGCGCGGAGTGGGAGATGCTTTCAACGCTTTGAGTGTACTAAGCGCGGGCTACCCGGGGTGTCCACTCGTTCGACTGCGTTAAACAGAAATGCGAAAAGCAAGTGGGTAAGTTTCGTATCACGCATCGGCGGGGTTACGTGCTTCGCTAACGTCGCGCGGCCCCGCCCTCGGTAAGTTTGGGTAAAAGGCGAGGTTCCGCTCGCGAATGCAGGGCGGCCTCGACTTACCTTGATCTCAATTTTCCGGCAAAAGCCGCTACTGCACGAATCCTACGGGCTCGATGCAGAAGTGACGGTCATCATTAAACGCGAGGAGCGATTGCACGCGCGTCACCGCGTCTATGAACCCCAGGTCGGCTTCCGGCACGCCGATGAAGTCTCCCGATGTCTTCTCGTATTCGACGACACGAAAGCGCAGGCTGGCCGGATCGAGGCCCCCCGCGCGAAGCAGATCATCCCGAATCGCCAGGGCGTCGGGTAGCTCGGCCGAAGAGGACTGCGCGCTAAGCATTTGTCTGTAAGGTGCGCGCCGAGCCCGATTGGTCTCATAGAACAATTGAATACGGCAGATCACCCCGGGCCGGGGTAACATCGCCAGGGTAATATCCTGGTCCCATGAAAGTCGCTTTTGCGCTTCTCGCGTTGACGGGGGCCTGCTGGGCGTCGCCGCCCGTTTCAAACGCGGTCTCAAACCGCCCGCCGCTGCAGAGCAACGCCTTCAATTCTCTACCGTTAGGGGCCGTCAAACCGCGCGGCTGGCTGGCCAAGCAGCTCCGCGTCCAGGCGGACGGGCTGGGCGGACACCTGGACGAATTCTGGCCCGATGTCGGTTCGAACAGCGGCTGGCTCGGCGGGACGGGCGAGAGTTGGGAGCGCGGACCTTATTTCCTGGACGGCCTGGTTCCTCTCGCTTACCTTACGGCCGATCCGCGGCTGCTCGAGAAGGTGAATCGATGGATGTCGTGGACCCTGGATCATCAGCGGGCCGATGGCGCGATCGGGCCGCCCAAGAATACCGACTGGTGGCCCAACATGGTGATGTTGAAGGCACTTACGCAGTTCCAGGAAGCGACCGGCGACCCGCGCGTGATTCCCCTCATGCAGAAGTACTTCGCCTATCACCTGAAGTACGCGGACGAGCGGCCGCTCAAAGAATGGGCGCAGTATCGCTGGCAGGATGAAGTCCTGAGCATCCTTTGGCTCTACAACCGCACGGGCGATAAGAAGCTTCTGGAACTTGCGCACAAACTGCACGACCAGGGCTTCGATTGGGAGGCCCAATTCGCGCAGTTTCCGATCACCGGGAAGGTGGCGAAAGCGGATGCGCACCTGGACACCCACGGCGTAAATCACGGTCAGGCGTTGAAGACCGCAGCGGTGTGGTCCCTGATCACGGGCGACAAACGGGATCGCGACGCGCTCTACCGGCAGTTCGAATTGCTCTACCGGTTTCACGGGCTGCCGAACGGCATCTTTTCAGCCGATGAGCATCTCGCAGGTTTGAATCCCACGCAGGGCACGGAACTCTGCACGGTGGTGGAGACCATGTTCTCGATCGAGAACGTTCTGTCCATTCTGGGTGACGCGGCGTTCGGAGACCGGCTGGAGAAGATTGCCTACAATCCCCTCCCCGGCACGCTTTCCGCGGATATGTGGTCGCATCAATACGACCAGCAACCCAACCAGATTGAATGCTCACTGGATCCGCGCGCGTGGACCACGAACGGGCCTGACTCGAATCTGTTCGGATTGGAGCCGAATTTCGGTTGTTGCACGGCGAACTTCCACCAGGGGTGGCCCAAGCTGGTCGAGCACCTCTGGATGGCGACGCCCGACGGCGGGCTGGCGCTGACCGCGTACGGGCCGAGCGAGGTGACGGCCGCGGCGGGCGGCGAGACTGCCGACATCGTGGAAGAGACCGGATATCCGTTCCGCGACAAGGTGCGCCTGACGGTGAATCCTTCCAAGCCGGCGCGCTTTGATCTGCAGTTGCGGATACCGGGATGGGCGAGCGGCGCCACCATCCGCGTGAACGCCATGGCGCAGAGCGGCGTAAAAGCCGGAACGTTCTTCCGCGTCGACCGAACCTGGAAAGCCGGCGACCAGGTGGAAATCGCCTTCCCGATGCACGTGCGCGTGACTGACGGATTCAACCGCGCCGTCACTCTGGAGCGCGGGCCGCTGGTCTATTCACTCAAAATCGGCGAGGACTGGCGAAAGCTGAAAGAGGATGCCGCGCCGCCTCTCGCGTCCGCCGACTGGGCCTTATACCCGTCCACGCCGTGGAATTACGCGCTGGAGATCGACCGCAAGAACCCGGATGCCTCCGCCGTGGTTTTCGAGCGGCCCATCGGCGACCATCCCTTCAGCGCCGACGGCGCTCCCGTCGTCATCGACGTCAAAGCCCGGAAGCTAGACTCTTGGGCCGAGCAGAACGGGCAGGCGGGCATGCTCCCGCAGAGTCCCGTCAGCAGTTCGGAACCGGAGGAATCGATCGCGCTGATTCCGTATGGTTCGGCCAAACTGCGGATCACCGCGTTTCCCTGGTTGAACGCGTCCCCAGCGGTCGCGCTGAACGGCCGGCGAGGCGTAACCGATTCCGCGGCTCTCACGAATACACAAGTGGAACGCTGAGCAGTGAGCTGCATCAGAGAAGAAGAGAAAAAGGAGTTGTAATGGTCAATAACGTTATTCGTTTCGCGGTTCCGCTGCTGGCGGCTGCGATCAGTTTAAGCGCGGGAAGTTTTCCGAATCCGACCGTGGACGCGCCGATGCAGGCCGGCAAAGCGACGGCCGTGCTGGCCGGCGGTTGCTTCTGGGGCGTGGAAGGCGTCTTTGAACACGTCAAGGGCGTTACGAATGTGGTATCGGGATTTGCGGGGGGTCAGAAGGCGACCGCGCATTACGAGACCGTCAGCACGGGAACCACCGGGCACGCCGAGTCTGTCCAGATCACTTACGATCCGTCCAAGATTACCTACGGCGAGATCCTGAAGGTTTACTTTCTGGTGGCGCACGATCCCACCGAGTTGAACCGGCAGGGTCCGGATTCAGGAACGCAGTACCGCTCCGCCATCTTCTACGCCAATGATGAGCAGAAGAAGATCGCGGAAGCCTACATCGCCCAGCTGAATGCGGCGCACGCGTTCAAGGGTCCAATTGTGACCGAGGTGGCCCCGCTCCACGGGTTTTTCGCGGCGGAAGATTACCACCAGCATTATTTGCAGAATCACCCAAACCAACCTTACATCATGTACAACGATCTGCCCAAGATCGAGGCTTTAAAGCGGGAATTGCCCGAGATGTGCAAGCGCTGATGGTGGATCTCAGCCACCCGCTGGGTGAATTCACTCAAGCTGGATGGCTCCCAGGCTGCTCAAATTAAATGGCTTATAGAATGGCAACCCATCTGCTAGCTTGTGCGTTTATCAGAGTGAGCTTATGACTGTCCATAAATATTTTCCCGGGCTTCTGGCCGTAGCGGCCGCGATCTCGCCCGCTTTCGCGCAGAGCAATAGCAACTGGGACCGATTCAACGGCCCCGCGCCGCAGACGCAGCCTGCGTATTCGGAATCGGCGCAAAACGACGGCGCTCCTCCGCCGCCCCCGCCGGGGGCTTACTCCCAGCAATTTCCGCAAGGCATGGACCCGCAGCAAGGCCCGCAGGGTGGGTATCCGCAGGGTTCTTACCCCCAGGCCCCGCAGGGTGCGTATTCCCAAGGCCCGCAGGGCGGCCAGCAGGGTTCCTATTCCCAGCAAGGGCCGCCTCAGGGTGGCTATCCTCACTTCCCGAACAACGGGCAAAGCGCCAATATGGACGCCCCCGTGCCGCCGACCCTGACCATTCCGGCGGGCAAGTACCTGACCGTCCGGACTCTCAACCTGATCTCGAGCGATCGCAACCAGCCGGGTGACTTTTTCTCCGCTACCTTAGCGGAACCGCTGGTGATCGACGGATTTGTCGTGGCCGCGCGCGGTCAGACGGTCAACGGCCGCATCGTTGATGTCGAGAAAGCGGGCCGTGTAAAGGGCACGTCGAGCCTCCGAATGGAGCTGACCGAACTGCACGCGGTGGATGGCCAGCAGATTCCCTTTCACTCTCAATTGGTTTACCGCAAAGGCGATACGTCAGTGGGCCGTGACGCCGCCGGGATCGGCACCACCACGGCGGTAGGCGCGGCGATCGGCGCAGGCGTTGGCGGCGGCTTCGGCGCCGGCATGGGCGCCATCGGCGGAGCTTTGGTGGGAACCATCGGGGTTCTCTCGACCCGCGGCAAACCCACCGTGGTTTATCCTGAGTCCCTTCTCACGTTCCGGGTCGAACAGCCCGTGCTGATTTCGACTACGCATTCGCCCGGCGCGTTCACCATGGTGGAACGTCAGGATTATGCTCGGGCCTCCATGAACGGTCCGGGCCAAGGTTACGGCGCGGGTTATGCACCGGGTTACGGCTACGGCGGGCCTGTTTTGGCGCCTTACCCCTACTATGCTCCCTACTACGGAACAGGTCTCTACTTCGGTGGACTTGGCTTCTACGGTCGCGGCTACTACGGGTACGGACGCGGCTACTACGGCTACGGTCGCGGTTTCTACGGACGCCGCTAATCTCTAAATTCCTGCTTGGCAGAGGAGACCTTCGCAAGAAGGTCTCCTTTTTTTTGGGTTACTTCTCGTCCAGGCGCAAGGAAAGGCACTTCGTGGCCCCGCCCGCCTTCATGAACTGAGACACGCTCGTTTCGGTCACATGAAACGCTCGGGCTTCCAGCCATGCCTTCAACTCGACGCTCGCGCAATTCAGAATCACCTCGCGCCCAATGTTGACGGCGTTGCAGGCGAAGCGGATCGCGTCGTCTTCCCCCACGGCTAAGCGTCGGTCTGTCGGAAAGTGCGCCTCGATCGCGGCATTGGACGGTTCGTCAAAGGCGGCCGGAAAATAAAGCAGACAGCCGTCTTCCAAGGGACAGAAGCAGGTGTCGAGATGATAGAAGCGGGGATCCTGCAGCCGGAGAAGTTGCACTTCAAGGTTCGTCCATTTCTCCAGGAACGGCTTTGCCGATTCGTCCGATCGGTATCCATGGCCAGCCCACAGCATCGGACGAGCCCGGTCGAGTAACGCATCGCCCGCGCCTTCGAAGAACACTCCCGGCGGGAGCGTATGCACGTCAAATCCGTCTTGAGCAAGCCAGTCGGCGAAGTACGGAGACTCCGGCCGCCTCTCGCTGCACCGGAAACTGCTCAGGATCGCGGAGCGCCGGTGGATCAATGCGGCGTTCGCCGTAAACACCAGATCCGGGAGGCCAGCCACTGGCGGCATCAGCTCCACGTCCGCCACACGGCTCACCGAAGTCTGAAACTGCCGCCACTCCGCGAGCGCCAGATCGGAATCGGCTGCGTGAATCTGCCCTTCCATCCAGGGATTGATGACGTACTCGATCCCGAAATACGTCGGAGGGCACAGGAGAAGACGAGGTTTTTTCAACAGAACCAATCGTCACCGGCGCAAGCAGGGATTCGCATCGATCCGGAGAACCTAATTCTTGGTGATGCTCAAACCCGTGATGGTGACGTCGGTGTTGTGCGCCAGGCGAATTCCATAGAGTCCGTCTGTCGACTTCAGCTTTCCGGCCGTGACCACCGCCGCCTTGTCGTAACCCGCGACGACTGTTCCGTTGATGGCGCACTCCACACGGTCGCCCTTCACCGAGAGAGCGATCTCCTGCGTCACCGGTTCGCCCGGCCCTGCCGCCTTATGCACCGCCGCATTCATCTCTCCGCGCCGGCCGTTCATTTGAAATGCGTCGGGACCGAATCCGCGCACGATGAAGTTGCCGTTTCCATACGCCGCGCAATAAAGGAAGCTCTGTTGCGCCGTGTCCATGTCGTTGCCGCCGATGAAAATACCGTAGGGATGCGGGTGGCTGTTCAGATTCATATATTTCGGCTCGCTGAACGTCGCCTTGACGGTGTAGCTGCCGGTCGCTTTATTCGCCGGATTCCAGTAATTCACGGCGGGTCCGGTGACGGCGTGCAGGTTCTCCGGGTCGCCCGAAAGTTTGGCGCTGTTCAGGGTTCCCGCGCCATCGACCTTTCCCGTCCAACCGGGGACGGAGATCCCCCCGTCGGCCACCGCGCGCGAAGCCTCCGTGGGAGCTTGCGCGAAGATCAGAGCCGGCAGGAGCGCGGCGATAGCTGCGGTCGATAAGGAATTGTGGGCCAAACGCATATAGGTGTCCTTTCCTGAACGATTCCAGGCGACATGATTATAACTGTTCGCCGCAAATGCATCCAACTGAGCTAATCTCTCGTCTAACGTAAGAACGCTAAAAAGTGGAAGAGAAAACATGAACCTCGCTCATCTGGTTATTTTTGTGCCGCTGATCTCCGTTTCCGCCGCCTTGGCCCAAACGCCGAACAGCTATGCGCAATCCAATCTGGTTTCCGACATCCCCGGCATGGCGCTGACCACCGATGCGCGGTTGGTCAATCCCTGGGGTCTCTCGCGCCCCGCGTCGCAGGCCGCCAAGGAAGCTCATTGGTGGGCCAATGATCAGGTGACCGGATTATCCACGCTCTACGACGCCAACGGCGCCATTGTCCCGCTAACCGTCACCGTGCCTCCCGCCAGCGGCACGGGGACCGGAAGCCCCACCGGCACCAACGTCGTCGGCGCCAACTTCGTGTTCGCCACCTTGGACGGAACCATCTCGGAATGGATCAGCGCGACCCAGCCGGCGCCGGGCTTCGACCACCGGTTCGCCGCTCAGACCTGCACCAGCTGCCACGTTACGGCTGCCGTCATCAAAGTGAATAACGCGGCCTCGCACGCGGTCTATACCGGATCCACCACCTCGACGGTCGGTGGCGCTCAGGTCGTCTTTGTCGCCAATGCGAACGGCGGAGTGGAAGAATACAGCGCGAGTTTCAGTCGCGTAACGCTTGCCGCGGGAGCTTTCACGGATCCCAAAATCCCCGCCGGGTATACTCCCTACGGCATTCAAGCCATCGGCAGCAAAATTTACGTGACTTACTCCGGAACGGGCGCCAACCCCGGCGGTTATGTCGACGCCTACAGTCTGAAGGGAGCTCTCGAATTGCGTCTGCAAAACGGAACGTGGTTCGATGGCCCCTGGGGCATCGCGCTCGCGCCCTCCGATTTCGGCGCATTCAGCAGCGATCTTCTGGTGGGCAATACGACTAGCGGCCTCATCGCCGCGTTCTCGCCGACGACCGGCAAATTCCTCGGCTACCTGGACGATTCCAGCGGCCAGCCCATCGCCAACCCCGGCCTATGGGCGCTCTACTTCGGTGCGGGGAACGCCGACTCCGGACCCGTCAATACGCTCTACTTCAACGCCGGCATCCAAAACTTCACGCACGGTTTGTTCGGCGCCATCACCTCAAACTGAAGAGCCTCGCTTCAGCAGCCGCAGTCTTTCGCGGCGTGCTTTCCGAGCTTCTTCAAAGCCTCCGCCAGTTGCGTGCGTTCGGAGTTCGTGAGCACGCCGGTCAGTTCGTCCAGGTGTTTCGCGTGGGCGCTGAATACGCGGTCTATCAGGGTGCGTCCCTCCGTCGTGAGATCCACGACATGCACCCTCCGGTCGGTCTGGCTTCCGGTTCTTGAGACCAAGCCCTTTTCATGAAGGCGGTTGACCGCCGTACTGATCGAACCTGGGGTAAGAAAGACTTTCGGCCCTATGGCGTTAACGGGCATTGCTCCCTTGTGCAGCAAAACTTCCAATACGCGGAAGTCTGATTCCCCAAGTCCGCTCTCGCGCAACTTCAGCATCGTGCAGGCGCTCATTGACTGAAACGCCTTGATGAATATCAGCCAGAGGTGAACTCCGGTTGTGGATTGTGTGGGCACGCTTTGTTGAATCCCTAGATTTATATTGACATCAATACTCTTGAAGTTGATATGATCCAGTATCAAACCGAACATCAAGGAGCATTTGACATGACGCCAACAGCGGCTGAAGCCATCCCGTCCGAACCCGGCAGGGGCCTCACCATTACTTTGTGGATACTCCAAATTCTGGCCGCCGCCGCATTCCTTGCCGCGGGCGGGTTCAAACTTGCCGGAGCGCCCGCCATGGTCGCGACTTTCGAAAAACTCGGCGTCGGGCAGTGGTTCCGTTATGTGACGGGACTTCTGGAAGTTGTGGGCGCGATTGGTTTGCTGGTTCCCCGTTACGCGTTCTATGCGGCCGCGCTTCTGGCGACTACCATGATCTGCGCGATTATCGCTCACCTTACGGTGCTGGGCGGATCGCCTGCCGCAGCCGCCATCCTGCTCCTCTTGACCGGAACAATCGCCTACCTGCGCCGGCCACGATCACGAAGAGCCTAACGGAATAGCCCGGCGATCACCGCCGTGCCGCGCATCGTATCTTTCCTGCTATCAGCTACTTAGCCCTCACCCGATCTGAATCCGGCAACCCGGTGTGCGTAGGATCAGATCGGGATGAACAATCTAGAGCTCTCTGTAAGTGGCGTCGCCCACGATCTGAACAACCAGATCATGATTCTCCTCAACTCGCTCGACCGCATCATGGTGCTCTGTCCCGATGACGCCGACGCCATTCTCGCCATGAAGGCGGCCGAGCAGTGCGCGGGCCTCACCGCTCAGCTCCTTCCGCGCACCCGCTTCCCCGGACCGCGTCGCCACGCCGCCGTCTCCGTGCGTGAAATCATCAGCGAAACCGCCCTGCTCGTTCGCTGTCTTCTGCCCGCCCACAACCGAATGGATGTGGATTGCCGCACGGATCGCCACATTTCCGCCGTCGTCGCCGACTTTCAGCAAGCCCTTGTAAATCTCTGCCTCAACGCGATCGACGCCATGGACGGCCCCGGCGTGATCCGCCTCGCCGCCGCCGATGAACTCGATGCGGTCACGGTTTCCGTCTCTGACACCGGTCCCGGTGTGTCCACTGAGCTCCGCGAGCACATCTTCGAACCCCTGTTCACCACCAAAGCCGGACGCGGCGGCTGCGGTCTGGGCTTGGCTCGCGCCCGTCAAACCGTTGAAAAGCTGGGCGGGACCATCTCTCTCCACGATGTCTTCCCGCACGGCGCCTCCTTCCGCATCCGCATTCCCTCCTGCGATCCGCCGCCGTCGCTGTCCTCTGGCCGCTAGACTTGAAGTTGCGCATTCTAGCCATTGAGAGCTCCTGCGATGAAACCGCCGCCGCGGTCGTCGAAAACGAAACCATCATTCTGTCCTCGATCGTCGCCTCCCAGCTCGAAACGCATGGCAAGTACGGAGGCGTCGTCCCGGAGCTGGCCTCCCGTGAACATCTGCGCGCCATCGTTCCCGTCGTTCGTCTCGCCATGCGGGAAGCCGGGGCCGGTTGGAACTCGCTCGACGCCATCGCCGCTACCGTTGGCCCCGGGCTGGTCGGTTCGCTCCTGGTCGGCCTGACCTACGCCAAAGGGCTTTGCCTGGCGCTCGACAAACCCCTGATCGGCGTCAATCACATTGAAGGACATATCCATGCCGTCCTCCTGGAATCCCGGCGCGACGGGAATCCCGTCGTCTTTCCCGCCCTCGCTCTGGTCGTCAGCGGCGGCCACACGCACCTTTTCGAAGTTCCGGAAGACGGCCGCTATCGTCTGCTCGGCAAGACCCGCGACGATGCCGCTGGCGAGGCTTTCGATAAAGTCGCCAAGCTCCTCGGCTTTGGCTATCCGGGCGGTCCCATCATCGACCGGTTAGCCCCGTTTGGCAATCCCCGCGCTGTCCCCTTCACGCTGGTCCGCATGAAAGGCAACACGCTCGATTTCAGCTTCAGCGGTCTCAAGACCGCCGTCCTCCGCTGGACTCAGGCTCGCGATCTCGGCGCTGAAACGGTCCGCCGCCGCGAGTTGGCGTTGCGCCGCCCCGCCCTGACCACCGAGGAATGGCTCGCGGTCACCCCTCGCGAAACTCTCGATCTCCTCGCCAGCTTCCAGCGCACCGTCATCGAAGAACTGCTCCGCCGCGCGGGCGTCGCCGCGCGCGAAATCCACGCCCGCTCCGTACTCATCTCGGGCGGCGTCGCCTGCAACTCCGGACTGCGCCAAGCCGCGTTCAGCGCCAATCTCGGCTGCCCCGTGCACTTCCCCACCGCCGCGCTCTCCACCGACAACGCGGTCATGATCGCCGCCGCCGCTTTCCCCCGTCTGGCGCGGCGCGACTTCTCAGAGTTGTCGGCCTCCGCCTATTCCACCTTGCCTCTTGCCTGAAGCAGCCAGGGCCACCAAAGCTCATCCAGACTGAATCCCCGATTCGGCTGCGGCGCCGGCGAGTACTTCCAATAGCGCGAGGCTTCCTGCGTCTGTCCCGTCGCCTGCAGCAGCCGGGCGTAGAACGTCCGCGTCCACCAGTCGTTCGGGGACGAATTCTCGGCCAGTCTTCGCGCCGCCTGCACCGCGGCGGCGTTGCTCTTTCGACCGAACGCCCCCACAGCCTGCCCCAACGCCGACGTCTCTTCCGGCGCCGGACCGCTGCCATCGAGGAAGCGCCACCACGCCAGCTGCTCGCGCGCGGCCTGCTGCGACATAGCCGAACCTGAATTCGTATAGGGCTCCATTAACTGCTCCGCCTCGGAGTGCCGACCCATCACCCGCAGCATCTGCGCCGCCCGAAACGGCGCCAAGCCGTCCCCCGCTTTTCCGCGCTCCGTCCGGTAAGTGAGCAGCAGCTTCCCTGCCCCGTCCTGATCGTTCCGCATCAGCCGCGCCCACGCCGCTTTCAAAAGTTCTCCGCCATCCAGCAGGTTCGGATTCCGCCCGTGAGCCTCCAGATAAGCGCGCTCCGCTTCTTTGAAATGGTTGAAGAAAAACTGGGCATCCCCGATGGAATCGATCGCATTCGCATCCCCCGGCATCGCGCGCCGGTAGTTCTCGAAAGCTTTCATCGCGCCCGGCTCGTCGCCCGCATACATCAGGGCATAGCCCAGCAGGTTCAGCGGCGCCGCGCTCGATGGCAGTAGCGCCGCCAGCTTCCGGTAATGGTCGGCCGCTTCCACCGCGCGGTTCGCCTCCAGCTCGGAATTAGCCAATTCCTGCAGCCGGAACGGATCCGCCGGCATCAGCCGCACCAGCGCTCCCAGCGCATCTATCCGCGTCGACGCCGACGCATGCAGCCGCGCGTCCTCCAGGTTCAGAACCGCCCGGTCAACTGGGCGCACGCTATTGCCCTGCGCCCGCATCGCCTGAAAGATCCGTCCAAATTCGTCCGTGTTGTGCGCCTGCAGCGCCATTCCCCCCAGCGCCACGTACGGCTTCCCGAACGTTGGATCCAGCCGCAGCGCCTCTCCATACAGCGGCGCCGATTCAGCCGGCGCCGCCTCCAATCCCAGCGCGTAGGAACGCAACGCCCGCGCGCTTCCCGTGATAGGCGGCAGCGCTTCCTCGTCAATGCCGCGCGCGATCTCGTCGGTCAAATGAAGCAGATCGTCCACCGTCCCGCTCTCGCGCAGCGGCGCGGCTTCCTTCCGCGTGTCCACGTCCTCTTCCACGGCGGTGATCGTCAGTTGGTTCTGCCGAACCGTATAGAATCCGGTGACGATTCGGTTCGCGCCCGCCCCGATCGCGGCCGCCCGTTCCGCCGAAATGCCCGGGGCGCTTATCGGCCGCGCGCCCAGCGCGGCGTCCAATTCGTGCAGCGCGGGGAATGGAATCACGGCATTGTGACGCGTGCCTTCCAGTTGGCCCGCGATCTCTTCGCTGATCGCGCGTCCAATCCAGGCCGTTTGTCCGTCGCCGGGCGTCAGATCCTCGAATCGCAGCACCGCGACCCGCCAGGAAATTACCGGTTTCGCGCACGAGCCGAGCATCCCGGCCGCCGCAAGCGCCAGCCCAATCCGCGCGCGCCTACAATACACGCGGTTCGGACTTCATGATCTGCTGGAACTCCGCGTTGGTTCGCAGCGTCGTAAACTCCGGATCTTCCATGAACCGTTTGCGTTCTTCAAAACCTTCTTCGAGCGCCTTGCGCACATACTGCAGTGCGCGGTCCGTGCTGCCTTCCTTGGCGTACAACTTCGCCAGGTAGTAGTGATATTTCGCGCGCTCCTCCACGGTGTGTTCCTGCATCAGCACGCCATATGAGCTGTGGTGCTCGAAAACGTCCGGGTCCAACTCCAGCGCTTTCTGGTAATCGTCCGACGCGTGCTTATAGTCCTTCCGCGCGAAGTAGGCCGTCCCCATGTTGCTGTACACCGAAGCTGAATCCGGCAGGAGACGCAGCGCCTTTTTGTACTCGCGGATCGCGCGCCGGTAGCTCTTCTCCGAATAATAGATCGTGCCCAGGTTATTGCGCGCTTCCCCATACTGCGGGTCGATGCGGAGCGCACGCTCATAATTTCGCCGCGCCGCGTTCAGATCCATCAGCTGGTGGTAAGCGATGCCTGTCTTGTTCCACCGCGACGCCGATGTCTCCGGAATCTTCGAGTAGACGTCGATCGCCTCGCGATACATTTTCCGCGCCATCAGAATATCGGCGCGCGATTCGGGAGTGAGCGGCTGGAACTTGGGAGTGGCGGGAGTTTCGGCGAACATCCCGGAGAAGCTGAAAACTGCAAGAAGCGTAATCGTACGGGGATAGGCTTTGCTGGAAACCATGCAACGGCCTCCTTTTGAGTGAAATAATATCACTCTTAGTGAAACTTATGTCGGAGGAGTATTTTGCGGGGCAGCTGGCGGCTTCGCTTTCGCTCCGCCGAAAATCCGGTGGAAGAAGCCTTTCCTCGGCTGTTGGGGAACCCCGTTGCTCTGCGTCACCGTCTCCCCGGGCGGTTCGGCGAGCGGGGGCGGCGGCAGCGGATTGGATCGCTTGGAAGGCGGCACGCCCGCCGGGGCGGCCGGAGTCGTATCCCAGCCCGCCACATTGGTCGTATCGGTTCCCCCGCCCGGCATAACCGCCGGATCCACGCCCACCGGTTCGGTCCCCGCGATGAAAACCTCCGCCCGCGTCTTGGGCGAATAGGGCGTCGCCGGCATCCCGGTGTCGCTATCGATCTGCATCGTCACCACGCCGTCCGGCGCGGTAAACGGCTTCGCATCCCGGTATCCGCGATATACCAATGCGCGCTTCATGAACTCCGTCCACACCGGAAGCGCCGAATGTGCTCCCTCCAGCCCCAGGACGCTGTTATCGTCAAATCCCACCCAGACGATGCAGAGAAGCTGCGACGTGAATCCCGCGAACCATCCGTCGTGCGAAGTGCCTGTCTTTCCCGCCGCCGGAACCGCAAACCCGTGCGCGCGCACCGCCGCCGCCGTGCCGCTTCGCAACACTTCTTCCAGCATGCTCACCATCAGGTAATTCACCCGCGGATCTAGCACGTTCTTCGTCTCCGGTTTGCTATGAAAGATTTCCTTGCCCTTCGTGCCCCGCACCTCGTCGATAAAGATCGGCTGCACCCGCGTCCCGTTGTTGGCGAACACGGTATACGCGCCCGCCATCTCCATCGGCGTCGCGTCGTACGACCCTAACGCCATTGACGGCGTGGCCTTTACGTCCTCGTTGATGCCCGCCTTATGCGCCAGGTTGACCACCGTGTTGTAGCCCACCATCTCGGCCACTTTGATGGTGGCGATGTTCATGGAGTGCGCCATTGCGCGGCGCAGCGTTGTCTCGCCATAAAATTCGCCATGGAAATTGCCGGGCTCGTAGGGCTTCCCGTCAAACCAGAACGTCGTGGGCGAATCGTCTACCGTGCTGGCGGGCGTCAGCGTGGTCGATCCTCCGGCGAGCGCCGTATTCATCGCCGCCGCATACACAAAAGGCTTGAAGATCGAACCCGGCTGCCTTTTCGCGGTCACGTGATCCAGCTGGCTCTGTCCGTAGTTCCGGCCGCCCACCAGAGCCTTGATCTCGCCGGTGTGCGGATCGAGAGCAATCAATGCGCACTGCGCCTGCTTGGTGATCTTTTGCTTGCGCAGCAGCTCATCCACCTGCCGCATTCCGATCTGCACCGCGTCATTCGCCGCGCGCTGCAGGTTCAGATCCAGCGAGGTGTAGATATGGTATGACCCCGCCTGGAAATCGTAGTCGGAGAACCGGCTCTGCAACTCGTCATTCACCAGATCCACAAAGTAAGGCGCATCGCTCGATTCCGCGCCCGCGGGCGCCATCTTCAACGGCGTAGCCACCGCCAGCGCGTACTCCCGTTCATTCAGAAACCCGTTGTCGCGCATGAGCGCCAGCACCACGTTGCGCCGTTCCAGAACGCGATCCGGATGCCGGAACGGGTTGTAATAGCTGGCCCCGCGCAGCATGCCCGCCAGCGTGGCGGCTTCGGCCGGAGTCAACTGCCGGATATCTTTGCCGAAATAGGCCTCCGCCGCTTCCCCGAATCCGCGGATCGTGAACGAACCGCGCCGTCCCAAATCGATCTGATTGCAATAAAATTCGAAGATCTTCTCTTTCGAAAGTTTGCGTTCCAGCTGCAGCGTGATGATGAACTCCGCCGCTTTGCGCTTCCAATTGCGCGCCGGCGACAGCCACATCATTTTGGCGAGCTGCTGCGAGATCGTCGATGCGCCCTGCGTGTTCTTCCCCTCGCGCAGGTCCACCCATGCCGCCCGCAGAATGCCCGCCGGGTCGAAGCCCGAGTGCTGAAAGAAACGCCGGTCCTCGGCCGAAATTACCGCGTCGCGCAAAATCGGCGGCACATCGGCGTAGTTCACATACCGGCGCTTCTCGCGATTCCGGTCGTACAGATTCGTGATCAGGCGCGGCTCGATGTCGTACTCGGTCCGCGGCGTGTTGTCGCTGAGCGAAATGATCCGGATGATCCGGCCGTCCGCGAAATGAATGACGCCGGCTTCGTCCCGGAAATACGAATCCGGCCCCGGAAAGATCTCGATCTCCTGCGGCCGCAGATTGTACGATCCCATCGGATTGCTCCGGCTCTCGGTATACCCGGCCCGCCGTAACTCCGCCGCGATCGCATCCGGCGTAACCGTATCTCCCACCCCGACCGCCACCGGCGCCGCGTAAATCCGCGACGTCGTCGTAAACGGTCCCGCCTTCAGCTTGGCGTCGATCAGTTTCGAGTACTGGATGTAGTAGTAAGTGAAAACCGAGAAGAACGCGATTGCGCCCAGAACCACCAGCCCGAGCAGAATCTTGCCCGGCGTGGAAAAAAAGAATCGCGCTAAGTACGCATTCCCCGGGACGCGTACACGCACACGCTTCTTGTCTTTCTCCACAAATGCCATTGTCTCACGGCGTATTCAGCCGCGGCCGTCGTCGGACCGCTCGCCTGTGCCGCAGAGTTCCGCCCAATAATCGGCGTGCTCGGTCCACTCCGGGATATCCATGCCGGTCAAGTGCAACTCCGGAATATTTAGTTTGCCGTGCCCGTAAATGCAGATGTATTGGATCTGCGGACGGCCAAACTGCAGCATCTTGCTCCACGATCCGGTCTCGATCGGCATCCGCAACCGCCGCAGGCAGACGCGGCAGCGATAGCGCTGATCCAGAATGCTCAGGTAAAACAGAGCGATCCCCGCGAAAGACACCAGCCCCATGCAGATCAGATACACCAGGTATTTGTCATACCCAAGCACGTAATGTTTAGCCGGGTCCGGGTGCGCGGGACCCGCCCAAAACCGGTTCAAGCCCCACACCAGCGACCCGAATACCGCGGCGGCGGCGATGAACTTGGCGCCTAGAAATCCCCAATAACGCACAACTTGTTGGACACTTACCGGCATCATTCGGTTCCCCGAAACCTGTTCCTTCCCCCGCTTTTACCCTCGGACCGTTTCACCCTCGGAATATATTCCGCGCCAGAAACAACACGTTCGCCGGCCGTTCCGCCAGCCGCCGCATGAAGTACGGATACCACGCCTCGCCGAAAGGCACATAAACCCGCACCCGGTGTCCGTCCCGCGCGAGCTTAGTCTGCAGATCGCGCCTTACGCCGTACAGCATCTGAAATTCGAAACGCTCAGCTGGAATGTTTTGTTCCTTTACAAAACCGAGAACTGCTTCGATGATCTTTTCATCGTGGGTCGCGATTCCCGGATAGTTCCCTTCCGTCAGCAGCTTCCGGGCGAGCAGCATGAAGTTCCGATCCACGTCCGCCTTGTCCCGGATCGCGACCGTCTCGGGCTCCAGATATGCTCCCTTGCAGAGCCGCACGCGGATTCGGCGCCGGTTCAGCTCGCCGATATCGCTTTCGCTCCGCTTGAGATACGCCTGGATCACCGCCCCGCAGGATCCCGTCTCGGCGTGGAGATCGTAAACTATCCGCAGCGTCCGCTCCGTATATTCGCTCGACTCCATGTCGATCCGCACGAAGTTTCCGTACTTCGCCCCGGTGTGCACCAGCTCCCGCACGTTCTCGCGGCAAGCATCTTCCGACAGGTCCATGCCGAACTGCGTCAGCTTCAGCGAAACGTTGCCCCGCAGCTTCCGGTTCTCGATCTCATTCAGACACTGCATATAGATCGATCGCGAACCCGCCGCTTCTTCGAGCGAGCTCACGTTCTCCCCCAGGTAATCCAGCGTGAACGTCAGCCCGTCGCGGTTTACCCGCTCGCACGCGCGCAGCGCCTCTTCGAGGGTGTTGCCCGCGACGAAGCGCGCCGAAAATCGCTTGGCCGCCGAAGACGTCTCCATAAAGCGGCGCAGGGGCCGGTTCCGCGAAAGAAATAAGAAGATGCTGCGCAACGGATTCTCCTAACTATTGATGACACGCCGCCGCGAACGGAGGCAATGGTCTTATCGCGCGCTCCAAAACAACACCGCCTCAACATCGCCGAAGTCCCCCAGTTTCCGCTCGCCCCAGCCTGCCAGCAGCGGTTCTCCGGCGAACCATCGCCTCCACACTTCCACGTCTTTCACCGTGCCGTAGATCACGAATCGTTTCCCCGGCGCCAAAGTCTGGGCGGTCAGCCCGCCGGCAAATTCGCCCGCGTTGCGCGTGCTCTCAAACGGGAACAGAAATGGCCGCCCGGTGATCGGGTACGTATCCAGTTGGGCGTAAAGAAAACCCGGTAGCGGATATGCAGGCGACCATGCCGGCGGCCGCGCTTCGATAAACGGGCTCGGACAGATCACCGGCAAACCCGGACCGAAGCCCAGCGCGTTCACCGCCCGCGCCGCACCGCGCCAATCGGAGTTGTGATGGGGCGGCCACGCTTCGCTCCAATTGCCCAACAGCAGAAAAACTCCGACCGCCAGAATCACCGCCGCCCGTTTCCACTCCCCGGCCGGAAGAAAATACCCCGCCGCGGCCGTCGCCGTCAGCGCCGCGCCCGGCAAGAGCAGCGACAGATAGCGATCCACAAACACGCTGTTTCCCGTGATCCACGAGAACGCAAACAGGCTGGCCGGCTGGATGAGCCACCATCCCGCGATGAGAGTCGCCGCGCTGGGCGCGATGCGAACCGCCGATCCGGCTCCGCTCACGCGCCTCAAAATCCAGGCGCCAGCAAGGCTGACCAGGATGATCCCGAACTTGAGCGCACGGGACAGCTCGCTTAGCCCGGGCGCGGGCGCGATCACATGCGATCCCGCCTGCCGGAACAACGGCACTGCTCCCCACACGACCGGAATCTGCGCGGCCACGACGATCAGCCATACCGCGAACGCTTCGCGCCGCTTCACGACCGTCTCCTTGCGCGCAAGCCGCACGGCGGTATAGAGCGCGAACAACCCGTAAAAAGGCCAATCGATCATTTGCACGCGCGACAGCAATGCGGCGCATCCCGCGAACAGCGCCGCGTCGGGCCAGCGCGCCCGGTCCAGCCATCGGATCAGCGCCCACACGCCCGCCGTAGCCGCCAGCGTTCCCAGTGCATAAGGCCGCGCATCTGCTGCCTGGTAGTTGAATCCGCGCATCGCCAGACAGGCGAACACGGCGAACCAGCCGGCTTGTGAATGGATCAGCCGCGCCGCGATCCGCGCGATAAGAAAAAGGGCGAGGCCCAGCGCCAGCACGGAAGGAATCCGGTAAGCTGCCTCCGTCAATCCAGGCAGGCGCGCCACGCCGTCCAGCATGCGCGGAAGCCAGAAATAAAGGGAAGCGGGAACCTGCGGCGCCACCGCCAACGAGGGATGCTGTGCGCCATGCCGCACCACGAACATCGTCCCCATCTCATCCACCCAAAAACTCGACGGGAGCGGCATGAGCCACAGCCGCGCGAGCATCAACCCGAGCATCGCCGCCGGCAGCCGGTCCGTCCGCGTCAAATCAAGACACCCAAACGCGGAAGCGCGTCACCGTGCGAAATCCCAGCGCTCGATAGAGCCCCAGCCCGGACGCGGTGGATTGCAGCACCAGCGGCATCGCCTCCAGCCCGCGCTCCCGGTCAATACACTCCCGCATCACGGCCTCCGCATATCCCAGCCGGCGAAACTCCGGGGCCGTCGCCACGTTGTAAAAACCCAGCGCTCCGCACGCGGCCACCGTCGCCGCCGTCACCGCCGGCTTGCCCGCCGCATAGCCCACCCACGCCCGGAACGGCGCCCGATTCTTGGTGCTTTCGTCGAAGACTTCCGCGAACCACTCGTCGGGCACTCGAAAGCACCGCGACCCGATCTCGCGGAAATCCGCCAGCGTCGCGTCGTCGGCCACTTCCCGCACCTCGCACGACGGCATGCGCCTCCCCGGCGGCGCCAGCGCGGGCAGAATCATGCCGGGCATCTGCGTCGCCGCCGTCATCCCCCGCGCGCCGAAGATTCGATCCGCCCGGCGGTTCACCGCGTCCGGAACCATTCCATCGCACATCCAGAACGCCCACTCCACCCCGCGCGCGCCGAAATGCACTTCCGCGTTCGTGATCCTCCGTTCCAGATCCGCGACATCCTCCACCGGGAACGCCAGGAACGCCGCGTTGAACATGGGAAAACGCACCCCCAGCGAGAGCACTTCAACCCCGTTCAGCCGCCGCACGTCCCCGTTCGTTCTGTCCCCGGCGAGCGCCCGAAAACATTCCCGAAGATTGCCTTCCACCGGCGCGAAGCTTGTCACTCGCCTTCCACAGAATGGGCAAAAGCGCGATCCAAACGTCCTGATGCGCGCGTTTCTTGGTGAAGAATCCTCAATTTCCTGAAGAAAACAGCGCTTTCCGGCATTTCTCTATTTACTTCAACTCAACGGGTTCCGTATCATTGTTACGTTTTGAAACGAACGGCGGGGAAGCCGGCTCGCAGAACAATCAACATGTGCAGCGTTGCGGAACCGCTCCGCACATCCGCAATTCCTAGCGTTGCACCGGAGGTTAAATTTGGCAAATACGAGAATGACGCAAACACAGCTAATGAGAGCGCTCGCCGAGCAGTGCGAGGTTCCGAATAAGACGGCCCGATTGATGCTCGACCACCTGTCGCAGTTGGCGGTCACCGAAGTGAAGAAGAATGGAGTGTTCGTTCTCCCCGGTCTGGGCCGGCTGGTGCGCGTTGAACGCAAAGCCCGCATGGGCCGCAATCCCGCGACCGGCGAGTCGATCAAGATTCCCGCCAAGAAAGTCGTGAAATTCCGCGTGGCCAAGGCCGCTAAAGATGCGATCGTTCCGCCCAAGAAGCCGAAAGCTTAACGCGAAACTCTCCCATCCGCGGCTGGAGGAAGCCGCAAGTTGGAAACCCCGTGATGCGTCGATGTGCGCGTCACGGGGTTTTCCTTTTCTGACGAAGCCGCGGCGACTAGGCTTCTTTCTTTTCGTACGCTGCTCGTCTCTCCGCGGCGGCAGCCTTTTCGTCAGCGGCAGCTTGCGCCTCGGCGGCGGCTCTTTCCGCCGTAGCGGGATCCGGCTTCCGCTCTTCTTCTTTCATCGAACTCTTGAAGTTGCGAATTCCTTCTCCGAGACCTCTGGCCACCTCCGGGATCTTCTTGCCGCCAAACAGGATCACGGCCACGACCAGGATGAAGATCACCTCCGGGCCGCCCAGTCCAAGAACGCCCGCCGTCTGCAGATCAAGGGACACTTCTAGTTCTCCTCTTCCCCTTGATTGTAAGGATGCGCAAACAACCGCGTCAACCGCGCGGGCGTCCGGTATATGCTGGTCACATTCAACATGGCTCCGATTCCCGTCAATCAACAGCAGCCCCTGGTCGACCGTCTCACCGATGCCTGCGGCGGCGCATACAGCCCCGAGCAGCGGCGTAAGTATTTCATCACCGGGCCGCAATGGGCCGCCGCCTACCCAGGCCATGCCCTCTTTCATGCGCCCACGCGCACCGAAGTGAAATTTCCGGAGGTCATCCGCGAGTACGGCAAGATCGGCCTGTCCTGGTGGTGTACTCACGATACCGATGTCATTCCCACCGAAGACATCGGGAAGGACGGGCAGCACGCCATCGTGGACCAGATCAAAACCGCGCTGAAGGAAAACGGACTCAAGTGCTCCATGGTGACCACCGAGACGTTTCACCACGCGGTCTGGGCCGCCAGCCCCGCCGCCGAGTCTCCCGCCGTCCGCGAGTACGCCGCCTTCCGCGTCAAGAACACGGTCGACATCGGCCATGAACTCGAAGCCCAGTTCGCCGTCTACTGGCCTGGTTCGCTCGGCTATCAGGTGCAGGGCGCGGTGGAAGAGACCGAAACCCTCCGTTGGTACGCCGAAGCGCTTAACGCCGCCTGCGAGCATGACATTGAAGTCGCCAAAGCCAAGGGCCGCCCGACCCTAAAGCACTGCATGGAGGCCAAACCCTTCGAACCCGCGGCCGAAATTCTGCTTCCCACCAGTGACGCCATGCTCGGTTTCATCGCGTCCGGCCTGCTGACGCATCCCGAGATGGTCGGGCTGAATCCGGAGTATCTGCACGAACTCATGTGGGGCGCCGCGCCTCGCGCCGCTTTGGCCCGCGCGATCGTCGCCGGGAAACTCTGGCATTTCGACATCAACGACGGCTACCGTCTGAAGCACGATGTGGACATCGCCGTCGGCCTGGTGAATCCGCTCGACTGGTTGAATGTGCTCGTGCTCCTGCGCAGCCACAATTACAACGGCCCGTTCAATCTCGATTACAAACCGCCGCGAACCACCAGCAATCGCGGCGTCTTCTCCGTCAGCTTTCCCACCGCGATCGACCGCTTCATCACTCTGTGGGAAATGGCCGGGGAAGTCATGAGCGATACCGTCATTCAGCAGGCCACCGACGCTCTCAAGGCCGGCGCGGTCATCCCCAAAACCATCGACGCCGCCGCCATCTTCGAAGCCCACAAAGACCTGCTGACCCTGCACGAGTTAATCTCGCACCGGATCTTCCAGATTCTGGTGGGCGCTCACCGCGGCCGCACCTACTCCATCTGAGCTGGTTTGTTTTTGATCTGAATTCAACAGAGAGGGCGCCTGACCGTCGGCGCCCTTCTTTCCTCTTCCGAGCTAACAACTATCCGAGTTAAACGCCCTTGCGTCGGGCCAGTCTTCGCCGCCCCAATCCGGCGAGCAGCATCATCGCGGCGCCGCACAGCCCAATGCTGGCCGGCTCAGGAACCGGAGAGCCGCCGATTGCAAACGAGTCGCTCAGTCCGCCGTCCGACACAGTCGCGGTGAGAGTGGCGTCGAGCGTTTGGATCTTCAATACGTCGATAATCGTCGGGTCGGTCGTGAACGTCAGCGTGGCTTCCGTGCCGACCGTTGCGCCCAATATGGCCAGCAGAGCGGCATCGCCTTCACCTACGACGCCGGCTTGCAGCGTCACCCCGCCGCAGCCGTAGTTGCCGAGCCCGGTCAGATCGCCCAGCACGCCCGTCGGCAGCGACGTGAACGTTCCGCCCAGGCATACCAGCTCCGTCGCGGCGACCGCGCCCACGCCCAGCGCTCCCGGAGTCACCACCGGATCCAGAATGGAGAGATCCGTCGAAGTGATCGGACCGCCCCCCGATTGCACGGTGAAATGGAAAACGTTCGTCTCCGACCCGACCAGCGGCCCCACGGCGAAATTGCCCGTGAACGAAAGACTCGGGTTCCCGTCGCCTCCGCCTGGCACGACCGTGATCTGACTCGGCGTGGGCGGCGTCGCCACTCCCAACGACAAACCGGCGTAGCTCAGGGTCGGTCCAAACGTAAAGGTGTCGCTCCCGATCATGCAGGGCGAGTTCGTGCCGTCTATATACGTGGAGAGCGATGCCGTAGGACAGATATTACTTGCATATGCCGTCCCAAAACATAGAAACAACCCCGCAATTCCCGTTAAAGGGCGGGGCCGTAGACAGTTATTCCTGAATTTTCCGATATTCACGTTCTTTCCTCCGGAGCCCCAGCCCAAAGCGGTTCGAGCTCTATCGCGATGGTACGGCAGGTACTCAGAAAAGGATGTTATTTATCTTCCATTTAAGTGAAAACTCCCGGTTCGCTAGTACCACCTGCGCCTCTAAATAAAACAGTACTTTATTGATTACACGACGCCGGGAAAAACAATTTCACTTCATTAACGGAGCGCTTTTTTATCATGGCGTCACCTGGAGATTCTTCCAGCCAGCGCGGGGGCACAGGCCCTAATACATCCGCGGCCTGATGATTTATCGCGGGGTTCGGCGGAACCTACATCAAGGGCAGGATATAATCCCGCCATGTCTCCGGATGACTCCACACTTCCCGTTTCGCGACGGCGCGGATTTCTGCGGCGCTTGGGCGCCTTCGCGGGGCTCTCCGCCGCCGCCGCTGCCCAAGGACGCGCGCAAAACGCCACGGCCTCTCCAGGAGCGGGCGCCGGCGAACTGCCGGCGTACGCCCGGAGCATGCACCACCGCTCGCTCAAGCAGTCCAGCTTCGACCGCACCGGCGGCAATCGCGACGCGTGGCCCATCGCTCCCGGCGCCGCTCACACCGTCTTTGAATCTGACGGGCCCGGCATCATCAGCCACATCTGGTTCACCATCGCCGCCGACAGCTCCAATCACCTGAAAGAAGTCGTTCTCCGCGCCTACTGGGACGGCAACCCCAAACCGAGCATCGAAGTTCCCGTGGGCGACTTCTTCGGACTCAATCTCGGACAATATTTCCTTTATCAGTCCGCGTTCCTCAATTGCTCGTCCGTGAAGGCGCTCAATTGTTATTTCGCCATGCCGTTTCAGAAATCCGCGCGCGTGACCGTGACCAATGAAGGCGCGCGCAAAATCGACGCCTTCTACTCCAATATCGATTACAAGCTTGTCGCGCAACTGCCGCCCGATGCCTTGTATTTCCACGCGCAATACCGCCAGGCCACTCCCAATACCGCCGTGCGCTACGCATCCGGAGCCGACGAGTTAAACCTGCTCGGCGAAAAGAACTACGTCTTCCTCGAAACGCGCGGACGGGGGCACCTCATGGGCATCACCCTGGGCGCGCTGCAAAACTCCGAGAACTGGATGGGCGAAGGCGACGAGATGATCTTCATCGACGACGAAACCAAGCCCGCCATCACCGGAACCGGCACCGAGGATTACATCAACGGCGCGTGGGATTTCGGCGGACGCGACTCCCAGATTCCATTCGGCTATCTCTACAACGGCGCGCCCTTCATCGCCTTGGGCGAACGCACCGGAGGCCGCACTGTGATGTACCGCTGGCATGCCGACAACCCCGTAACCTTCACGCGTTATTTGAAGCACACCATCGAGCACGGCCACGCCAACGATCGCGGCGACAATTTTTACTCCGTGGCCTATTGGTATCAGTCGGAACCATATACCGACTTCCCTGCCCTCCCCGCCGTGCGCGACCGCATCGCGCACATGAACCCATGAAAAAAAACGCGGCCCGGCAAGGGCTCTGAAATGGCCACGAATTCCCCCATCGAATGGACCGACGCCACGTGGAATCCGGTCACCGGCTGCGACAAAATAAGTCCCGGCTGCAAACACTGCTACGCCGAGCGCATGGCCAAACGTTTGAAGGCCGCACAAAATCCAAACTACAAGAACGGCTTCGAGCTGACTCTTCAGCCCCAAATGTTAATCCGCCCCTTGGAATGGAAAAAGCCCAAACAAATCTTCGTCAATTCCATGAGCGATCTGTTTCATGAGGGCGTTCCGCTCGACTATATCCAGCAGGTTTTTGACGTCATGAACCGCGCGAACTGGCATCAATATCAGGTCTTGACCAAACGCGCCGAGCGCGTGCGCGACTTGAGCCCTCAACTGAACTGGGCGCCTCATATCTGGATGGGCGTCAGCGTCGAAAACGAAAGTTATCTCGACCGTATCGACTGCTTGCGGGAAACTGGCGCGCACGTCAAGTTTTTATCGCTCGAACCGCTTCTCGGTCCGCTCCGCCATTTGAACCTGCGCGGCATCGATTGGGCGATCGTCGGCGGAGAATCCGGCCCCGGCGCGCGCCCCGTTGACCCTGCGTGGGTCACCGGCATCCGCGATCAGTGCGTCCAAGCCGGAGTGGCGTTTTTCTTCAAACAATGGGGCGGCGTCCAGAAGAGCAGGACCGGCCGCGTCCTGGAAGGCCGCACCTGGGACGAGAAGCCGGAACTCGCGGTCATTTCGTAATGCCGCGCCTCGTCGTCCACTGCAAGAAAGAAAAGTACGACATCTACATTGGACGAGCCGTCCCCCGAAGCGGGCTCAAGGCATCCGTTTGGGGCAATCCCTTCGTGATCGGCAAGGACGGCACACGGGAAGAAGTGATGGCGAAATACCGCGCCTGGCTGCTCGCGAATGTTGAACTGCTTCAGAAACTGCCGGAGCTGAAGGGGAAAGTGCTGGGCTGCTGGTGCGCTCCGGAGGCCTGCCCCGGAGACCTGCTGGCGGAACTGGCCAACCGTGCGCCCCAGTAACGCATCACACCTCCGGGGCGACCACCCGATACGGCCGCATCATCTCGTTGTCCTCGTGCTCGAGAATGTGGCAGTGCCACACATATCGATAATCCCGTGCCTTGTCGAATACGGTTCCCGCCGGAAGATCGAATTTCTGAATCACGCGCGTAACATACCCGGGATAGGTCTTCACCACATCCTTCCAGGCCGGGCGTTCGTTCGTCTCCGGCGGCCGGGGATTTCCCGTGAAGACAACCTTTCCGGTCTCCATGTAAGTCTTCGCATCAAACGGCTGCCTGTTCAATATCTGGAATCGCACCAGATGCGTGTGGATCGGATGCACATCCCCAGTGGCGTTCACAAAGGACCAGATCTCGATCGAGCCCGCCTGAGGTTCCTCCGTGATCGGATCCATCCAGTGCTTCTGGCCGAGTAGTCCGATCATCGTGTAGCCATCCGACGGCCTGTCCCGTTCCGTGATCGCCAGCATTCGCTCCCGAACCGCGTCCGCCGGGTTCAACGCTTCAAAGGAAGACAAAGTCGCCGGCAGCGAGTTTGTTCCTTCTCCGCTCGTCGCTTTGGACACGCGAAACAACATCACTTCGGGGGGAACGATCTCGCCTCCGCGCGTGTAAGGAGCAGGCGCATCATTGGTCATCGCAAAGTTTGCCCCGGCATGTTCCGAGAAATCGATGACCACGTCGAAACGCTCCCCCGGTGCGGCGATCAGGAAATGCAGAGACACGGGCTGCGGTAAGAACCCCGCGTCGCTCCCGATTTGCTGAAACGGCGGCGCATCCGCCGCGCTGCCCGAAACCTTTCCGTTCAAATCCGCCGGCAAAAGCGTCAAATGGTAAAAGCGTGAGTTCGAAGCGTTCAGAACTCTAAATCGATACGGGCGTGGCGCCACCTCCAGATAGGGCCAGACCTTACCGTTGACAGCCGTCGTCTCCCCGAAGAACTCCTGCATCCACATCGGATGCGGGGCGTTCCTGGCCACCGGGTAGACGAGTGAGCCGTCAGCGCGAAACGTCCGATCCTGCAACATCAGGGGGATGTCAAATTCCCCGGAAGGAAGCTTCAGTCGCTCTTCTTGCTCGTCGCGGATAATGTAGAACCCGGATAACCCGGCATAGACGTTCAATCGCGTGATCCCCATGGCATGATCGTGGTACCAAAGCGTTCGCGCCTGCTGATCGTTCGGGTAATGACAAGGATCGGCGGCGCGCACGGGCCCGGTCTTCCCATCCGGCGTCACCCAGGCGTCGGGGTATCCGTCGCTCTCCGGCAAGACTTGCGCGCCGTGGACGTGAGTCACCGTCCGCACTTGCGGCAGATCTCTTCCGGCGCCGTGAATGGAGAAATCGATTGGAAGAAAATGCCTGGCAGGCAGCTTGTTCACCCACTTGATGGAAAGGGGCTGGCCTTTGCGCGCTTCGATCGTTGGGCCTGGCCACATCGCGTTATAGCCCCACAGGTTGGCGGGCGGCAGGTCACGATGCGCCTGGTGTGCAAACGCGCGCATCTCGATTTCAATGATTCCGCGCTCGCTTCCTGACGCGTCGATCGCGGCAGGCCGCGGCAACGCATCAACGTACTTCGCCAGCGTGGACGGCCTGGGCGCGGGCACAGTGCTCGCGATCGGACCCTTGGGAGCAACCCCGGCCATCGCCTCGCATCCGGCAAGCGCGCCCGCGCACGCCCGCAGCCAACCGCGGCGGGTCAGCCATTTTTCAGACTTGCGCGGCTGTGCGCGTCTCAATGGGATCCCGCGGCGGCGCTGGCCTTCTGCAGTCGTGTCGCGGTCCAGGTGTAATTGGTGGGCCGCACGTTTTCTCCATGCGAGTCGTACCCTGCCGCGACGCCTTGCACTTCGAAGTTGCCCGACATCTCGCCGCCGCTCCGCGCTCCCTTGAAGGCAAGCGTATAAGGGTGGCTTCCGGCGAAGTTGAGCGTAAAAGAAACTTTCTTGGCGTCGCAATCGCCTTCCAGCGGGATAGACCCTTGTCGCCCCTCGAAGGTTCCCGCGAGCTTGTTACGCGTTTGGCGCAGGTTCAGCTTACCTGTTTCCGTTCCAATCCGGGCTTCCCAGGATAGCTGCCATGCGCCGGTGAAGCTCGCCGTCGTTGTCGCGGCGGAACCCTTCTGCGCGCCCCAGTTAAGCGCAAGAAGACACGCGAAACTCAATTGACTCATGACCTGTGTTGTTCTCAATGCGATTCTCCTGTTCATGCGGAAGCCGGCCAGAGCTGGTGCTCTGGCCGGCCAACCTGACTCATACTCTCTTTTCTGCGACCGCCTTCAACCTCTAGTTCGAGAAGTTGAAGTCGTCGAACAAATCGTCGAGAGCCGGGCTGTTGGTAGGTACGTAGGGACTGTTCGGACGCGTCGTCGGGTTGGGGAAGTTATCGCGGCTGCGCGACGATATCGTGCCCAGGTTCCAGTTCCGCTCGATAAACTTCACGATCGAAACGTGGTCGCCGTAATTGTGGTTGATGTTTCCGCCCGTGCTATACGGAGAAATCACCAGCAGCGGAATACGGGTTCCGTCGCCGAAGAAATCAAGCGGCTGGATATAGCCCGAATCGTAATAGCCGCCGCCTTCGTCGAAAGTCACGAAGATCGCCGTGGTCGCCCAGAGAGCGGGATTGGCTTGCAGTTGGTCGATCGTTTTCTTCACGAAGCCTTCAAACAAATCCAGCTTCGATGAGGACGGGTGTCCGTCCGTGAATCCGCTCGGCTTGACGATCGAGACCGCGGGCAGATTCCCCGTCGCCAGATCCTCGTAAAGCGTCGTTGTGTCCTGGATGTGAGCTTCCCGCTGCGTCGGGCTCGTCATGATGTCTGTCGCGTACTGGAAGGGATTGCAGATGTTGCAATACCGGTTGTACGGATTTGCGCCGGTCGGATCGGTTAGGTAAAGATCCCAGCCTTCGCCGAAGTACGTGTAAGTGAGACCGGCTGTCGCCAGAAGATCGCCGATGTGCCGTTGCGATGTGGGCGGAATCGTGAACGGCGAGTACTGGCTAGCCAGCGTGCCGTCACCGTTGTAGCCGGGGTTGTAGTTGTTCAGCAGGTAATAAGCGTTGGGGGCGCAGTTCGGGCTGATCGGCCGTGCCAACGATTGCAGATAATTCACCACGGCCGGAACGCCCGGCTGGCTCAGATCGTTGCAGTTGCTATAGGTACCGCCGGAATACCCGTCCTGATCGTAGTAATTGTTCGTGCCCGGCTGGGGATTCGGATTCTCGATCTGGTTCACGGGCGGCGTGGCCAGATTTCCGTTTCCGTCGCTATAGGGAAGCGCATCGGCGTAGCCAAACATGATGTGGTTCGCGCCAGTGCCGCCTTCCACGGACTGGTGGAAGTTATCGCTCAACGTGTATTGGTCGGCGAGCGACTTTAGGTACGGCGCGTCCCCCATTTGCACGTTATAGAAGCCCAGGGCTGTCGATCCCTCGCCGGTGTTGAGAGGCACGGGCGGCGGATTGCCGTTGCTTCCCGCTCCGATTGTCACTTCAACCCACGAGAACAGGTCGTTCAAGCATCCGCTGGGATTCGAGAATTTCGCGTTCGCGGCGCTGCAATCCGTCTGCTGCCACATCTGGTAGAAACGATGCACCGGGCTTGCCGCATAATCGTCGTAACTCAGACCGGGGGTCAGGTGGAAAGCTCCGGAGCTAAGAGTGTTCACATTGGGAATGCGCGTATCGGGAACATCGTGCGGAAGTCCGGTCGCGCCCGTGAGCAGGTATTGGTTATACGACGCGGCCAGATCGGGTTCGGCCAGCTTAGCCACCGCCATGGTCGCGAACGGAGCGGGGTTTGTGTCGCTGGCCACCGTGGGAGCTCCGCCGGTTTCGGGTGAGGGGATGCTCGCATAGAGCGACTTTTGACCCGGCGAGATCTCATATGTGCTCGTATCTACCGCGCTGTATTGTGAGGATTGCGAGTAGTTCGGGCCCGGCTTGCCGTCCGCGGTGACAATCCCGCGCGACAACAAATTGGACACGGATTGCCCGGCTTTCGGTTTGTAAGTCGCGTACACGTGATCGAACGAGCGGTTTTCGCCGATGATGACAATCACGTGCTGAATCGGCGTCTGCGCCGCGCTTTGGGCTGCCAAAGACACGGGGCTAATCAAGTTGGTGGCGGCGGCCAACATTGCCGCGCCCAGCCCGAAGTGCTGGACAGTTCTTCTGTAAAAGATTTGCATCTGCAGGTTTCTCCACGAGGGCTCTTAAGCCTCAGTGATGATTGCAGGCCAATATGAAGTGAGAGTGACGGCTGTGTCAACATTCGTTGACTTGCCGGTGAAGCGTCAGATCCGATCCTTCCACAGCAGCTCCGCATCCGAGCGCCGCACGTAATTCGCGTCCGCCAGCGCCGGATCGCCGTTCTCCCCGGCACGAAATAGCTCCAAAGCGATCTCCGCCACCGAAGACGCGATCGCGCGGGGCGCCACCGTGCGCGCCGCCCGCGCAAATCGTGACTCCCGCAGCGCCGCCTCAAACGGTCCGAAGTCGAAGGCCAGGAACTCGGAAACCTCCGCCGGCAACCCCGCCAGCCAAACCGGAAAAGGCGCGACGATCTCCGCCGCTTCCGCCGCGCCAAACAGTCCCCCGTACACTTCGCCGCGCCGCGCATCCAGCACGGCCGCGCGCCAGTTCTCCGTCCCATAACGCGCCATCGCCGCCAGATTCGACACCCCAAAGCACGGTTTCCCGTGTGCCTCCGCCATGGCCTTGGCCGCCGTCAGCCCCATCCGCACGCCCGTGAACGAGCCCGGACCGGATGCCGCTCCGTACACGTCAACTTCCTCCAGCCGAATGCTGTTGCGGTCCATCAGCTTCGCGATCTGCTCGAACAGAATGCCCGAGAAGCCGCCCGATTCACGCAGCAGAACCTCTTCTATAATCTCGTTGCCGTAGCTCAGCGCCAGGCTCCCAAATTCAAAAGCCGTATCGATCGCCAGCACGATCAATGCGTCACCGCGTAGTTCTGATCCAGCGAGTACAGCTTTCCCAAGCCGTTCAACCCGTAAACCCGCACGTGCAGCGTCGCCGGAAAGTGCCGGACGATCTCCGGCGGAATGCGGAACGTTCCTTCCGCCCCCGTCCCCAGCACCCGGTAACTCTCCTCGTCCAGCGTCACTTCCCCAGTCCACAGGTAAAGCATGTTCCGCGACGCCTTGGTTTCTTTCTTCAGATGCACGCCGTATCCCGTGGGCGCCCCCACTGCGAGCGATTCCGCCTTGGGCTGCGCAATCTCAAACGGCATCTTCTCCGGGCTGACTTCCACCTCCTGCAACTGCACCGTGCGTGCCGCGAATCGATAACTCCGTAGCGATTCCCGATGCCCCTCGCGGTAGATGTGAAGCACCCAGTCATGCGTCAGATCCGGCGGCGATCCCACGAATGCATCCACCTTGAAATCCTTCAGTTCCGTCCGTTCTCCCGTGAGCGGATCGATCCACTCTCCATTCCATTTGTGCTTCCGCTCCAATTCCACAGTCACCGGTCCGGGCTTCTCCAGGTAGATGAGGTATTCGGTATCCGGCAGCGAAAGACCGCGTCCGCGATCCGCATCGAAGAACGGCTCTTGGTCCCAGAAACGCGTATCGGCGAACACCGCTTTCCACACCGCGAGATATTTCACGGTGGTCGCGTCGGTCCCCGCCGCTTCGGGATACGATCCGCTCATCGACGCGTTCCAGAGCTGATGCCGGAACTCATCCGCCGTGGCGCCCGCCACTTTACTCACCCCCGGAATGGGAAACACCTGGTCTTCCACCGCGCTCACGGCCCAGTCGGACGAGCCGTAAGAGCGCACGTTCATCCACTTCTCGTCCGCAAACGGCGCCGACGTGATTGCCGCTCCGGCGGTTCGCACATGGTGGAATGGATCTTCGTCCAGATAACCCGCGATATCACGAACCAGCTCGTGCGGGTGCTCGTATTTTTCGAACTCGTCCAGAATCACCCACGTCGCATTCCGCGCTGCATAGCGCGACACGACATATCGAAAGTAACGCTGCCGCGCTTCCCGGTCCGCGCCTGCCGGCGGCGTCAGGACCAGGTCGGCGATGATTCCCTTCTCGTTGATGAACGCCAGCCGGCGGTCGAGCTGTTCGCACGCCTGCTCCGCCGTCCCATCCTCCACCCGGAAAACCGGCACGCGCACGCGCAGGTGCGTCACTCCCGCGGCGGCGCGCGCGCTCACCCACGGCTCGAACGCCTCCTGATCCATCGCGTCGGGGGCCGTATCCCCCAGCCACAAATGCGCCGCCCGCTCGCCGCCCGTGTAGCGAAAGTGATGAAGGTTCGCGGTTTCGATCCAGCCCGGAGACGCTGAAGCCGTCGCCGTAAACTGCAGCGCTTTGTCGTGGAACGCCTCGATGTTGCTCGAGAGGCGCACGTCCCACACGCCCGCCTCCGAGGGGCTGAACCGGATCACCATTCGGTTCGGGCCCGCCGCGAAAGCGCGCAGCAGAAAAGTCCGATGGCTCGGCCCCCGAAACTCCCCGTTCAGTTCCGCGTTCTTCGGCGTGTTCGCCGGCACGTCGAACGTGATGTCGCAGATGGAGAAGGCTGGCGTGGCCGGGCACATCGTCTGCGCCCGAAGCGTCATGCCCGCAAGAAACAGAAGAGGTCCCCCAACACGGCGCATAAACCACCAGTTTAGGGTTACGCCGTTTGCGTGCGATACCAATCGAGCGTCCGCCGGAGACCTTCCTCGAACGTGAATTGCGGATCCAGCCCCAGATCGCGCCGCGCCCGCGCCGTATCCGCCTGCGAGTCGCGCACATCGCCCATGCGCGGCGGCCCGTAGTTCGCGGGAATCGTAACGCCTTCAATCTTCTGCAGCTGGCTCCAGGCCTCGTTCAGAGTGATGCGCCCGCCGTGACCGCCGTTATAGACGTTTCCCGACACGCTCGCGGGCGCATCCGCCGCTTGGAGGTTCAATGCCACCACATCGTCCACGTAAGTAAAATCGCGGCTCGTGAGCCCATCGCCGAAAATCGTCGGCGCCGCTCGCGCCAGCACGGCTTTGCAAAACAGCGACAGCACTCCGGAATACGGGCTCGAGGGATCCTGTCGCGGACCATACACGTTGAAGTAACGGATGCTCACCGTTTCCAGCGCAAAACAATTCGCGAAAACCGCGCAGTAATATTCCCCCGTCAGCTTCTGCAGCGCATATGGCGACTTCGGCCGCGGCGTCATCGTCTCCACCTTGGGCAGTTCGTCGGAATCGCCATAAGCCGATGACGAAGCGGCATACACCACGCGCCGTACCCCGTTTTCGGCGGCGGCGCGCAGCACATTGAACGTGCCGTCGATATTCACTTCGTGCGACGGCACGGGCTCATCGATCGAACGCGGGACCGACGGAATAGCCGCCTCGTGAAACACCACGTCGGCGTCGCGGATCGCGGGCACGATCGCGTCAAAATCGCGAATGTCCGCATGCTGGAAATCGATCTGATGCCGAATCGCATCCAGATTATGCGCCCGGCCTGTCAGCAGATTATCCACCACCGTGACGCTTCCATCGCCGCGGCCAAGCAGGCCGCGAACCAGCGCCGAGCCGATGAAGCCCGCGCCGCCGGTCACCACGTATTTCTTCATAAAAGGGAATGCAAATAGTCTATCGACTGGCGCGCAATCGTCCCCGCGTCGGGCTCGAAATCGAATACTTCCAGCGAGATCCAGCCGTCATATTTCAATCGCTCCAGCGTGCCCAGCACCGCGCCAAAATCGTAGTCGCCGGAGCCTGGCAATCGCCCGTCCATTTCATTCACGTGCACATGCCGGATCAGCCGAAAAAACTCCTCGATCAGCTCCGCGTGCGAACCCCGTTCGTCCACCGCATTGTGCGTGTCGAACATGGTCTGAATCGCGGGACTCCCAATCTCCCGCACGATCGCCGCCGCTTCCGCCAGCGTCTGCACCACGTCGCACTGGTTTGCGGGCAGCGCCTCCACCAGTACGGTGACGTTGCGCGCCGCCGCGTGGGGCGCGAGTTCCCCCAGTCCCTCGGCGAAACGCCGCGTCGCTTCTTCCCGCGTGGTGGGTGTTCCCGTCGTATGTGTCCCGCGCTGTTTGGGCGAACCGAAGACCATCACCGATGGCCCGTTCGCCAGATCGCCGCATAAATCGACCAGGCCGCGCACGTGTTCCCAGCTCCGCTTACGGAGCCCCGCATCCGGCGTCGTCACATGCAGTCCCGGCGGGCTCGCCATCAGCCAGTGGAGACCCACAAACTCCATCCCTTCCCCCGCCATCGTGGCGCGCAGTTCAGGCACGGCATCCCGCAGCGTAAACGGCGCGATCTCGATTCCCGTGTACCCGGCTTCGCGCAACGTCCGGCAGACCGAGGGAAACGGTGTCTCCCCGAACGCCTCGTTGCACATGGCGAAGCGCGGCATCTCAGCTTGTGTGGTCCTGGATGATCTTCCACCCGCGCGGAGTGCGCTCAAACAACAGCGTGAAAACACCCGCGCTTTCCCCGCCGCCCGCCGCCGTCCGCTGCAGATGGAAACGGCCCACCACGTTCGCGTAGTCCGTGCCCAGCATGCGCACTTCGAGATCGGAAAACGCCAGTTTCCCCATCTTTTCGCGCGTCGGATAACTCTTGCGGTACCGCTCCAGCATCCCTGCGTACCCGCGCACCACCGTATGCCCGACAAACAGGATGTCCGGCGAATCTTTGTATCCGGTGGCGAACGCGTCCAGATCGCCGCGATTCCAGGCCGCCTGCTGATCGTTCAGAACCTGGCGGACGGCCTGCGCCGGATCGGTCGCCGCGGCGCCGGCCAGCGCCGCGACCAGCAACAGCAGTGCGCTCTTAATCATCGTTGTCCCCGAACAGATCCGTCACCGCATGCCAGCCCTTGTGCTCATCGCTCCCGTGCTTGTAAAGCGACAGTTCGCGCCGCATCTTTTGCAAAGTCATGCTCTGCACCACCACCCGGCCCGGCCCCGTCATATTCGCGAGAAACAATCCTTCCCCGCCAAACAGCGCTGTCTTGATCCCGCCGGCCAGCTGGATGTCGTAATCCACCGATTCGTCGAACGCCACGATGCACGCCGTATCCACCTGGATCGTCTCGCCCGCTTGCAGATCGAACTCCACAAAATCCCCGCCCGCGTGCAGAAACACAAGTCCCGGACCCGTGAACTTTTCCAGAATGAATCCTTCGCCGCCGAAGAAGCCCGCGCCGATCTTCTTCACCAGCGCGATCCCGAATCGCACGCTCGGCTGCGCCACCAGAAACGCATCGCGCTGCGCCAGAATCGACTGCCCCGGCGCCAGATCGAACGCCTGGATCCGCCCCGGATAAGCGCCCGCGAACCCCACTTCGCCCTTCCCGTTCGCGTGAAAATAAGTCAGAAAGAGCGACTCGCCTGTGATTTTTCGCCGGAACGCGCCCAGCAGTTTCTCCCCGATCGTCGCCCCGCTCATGCGCGTGTCCCAGTAGACGTTCCCCGTCTTATACACCATGCGGCCGGCTTCCGCGTATACCTCTTGTCCCGGCTTCAAATGCAGCCGAGCCACCTGCAGGTTATCTCCCTGGATGGTGTATTCCAGACCTTCAACATTCGCGTTGAACGACGGCGGAAACGGCGGCGTCGCCCCCGGCGTGAAGCCTTGCGAAGGACCCGGCGCAAAGCCCGGTGCGGACGCCGCTGTGTATGCCGCCGGAGCGGGTTGAGCCGCCCCGCAGCGCGTGCAGAACCGGTCGGCGTCGGAGATCTGGGTTCCGCAGTTCGTGCAAAAAGCCATTCCGAAATTCTCGCACGTGCCCGACACCTGAAAGCCGCCCTTGCGATCCCCCATTACAATGGATCCACATGCTTTCCTGGTTGTTCTCCGATCCGCTCCCGCTCGGCGCCCCAGCGCCCGACTTCGAGACGCGCGATCAATCCGGACGCACGGTCAAGCTCTCCGCCCTGCGGGGCAAGAACGTCGTTCTTGTCTTCTATCCCGGCGATAACACCAGCGTCTGCACGGCCCAGCTTTGTGAATTCCGCGACCGTTGGGAACAGGCCAAGCACCGCAACGTCCTCGTCTTCGGAGTGAATCCCGCGGGCGAGACCAGCCACACCCGGTTTCACGACAAGTACAATTTTCCGTTCCCGCTTCTCGTGGATAGCGGACAGAAGATCGGCGCGGCGTATCACGCCAACGGCCTCATCGTGAAGCGCACCGTCTACCTCATCGGACCCGACGGCGTGATCCGCTATGCCAGCCGCGGCAAGCCGGCCGTTGCCGAGGTGCTCGCCGCCGCCCGCTAAACCGGCGCGCTAAAACGCAATGTCCAAGCTCATCGCCTTCGTCTCGACGTTTCTCGTTATCTTTCTCGTCATCGGGATGGCGGCTTACTTCCGTTACTACGCGCCCGCCGGATTCTTCCTGCACCGCGACCTGGATTCCGCCGCCGTGGTCCGCGAGGTCCGGCAACTGAACGATCTCGTCACCGTTCGCTACGTCGTCCAGAAGGTTGTCGGCTTGACGGAACAGCATCAGCCGCTCGGTTCCGAATCCATCCTGCTCATGGTCCAGGGCAAGGTTCTCGCCGGCGTGAATCTCGGCGAGATCAACCAGTACGATATCGAATCCATCCACGGCCAAACAGCCGGGATCCGCCTTCCCGCTCCCCGCGTGATCGAGGCCTTCATCGACGAGAAGAACACCCAGGTCTGGGATCGCAAAGTCACCTGGTGGACACCCTGGATCGCTCCCGATCAGAACCTGGAGCATCAGGCGCGGCTGCTCGCCGTTGACGATATCCGCAAATCCGCCATCGACAGCGGCATCCTGAATGACGCCCGCGCGAATGCCCAAAATTCCATCCGCAAGTTCCTGGCCGCCTTCGGCGTCACCACCGTAAAATTCCATGAAGTGGGTACGGTCAGTTAAAGCCCGTAGACGCCGCTTCCCCATCCAAGCTAAAATGACGCTTCGATGAATGCCGTCGCGCAACGCGGGACGCTGCTCCCGCGTCTCTACCCCATCCTCGACACGCCCGCGCTGCTCCGGCGCGGCTGTGAAGACTGGACCATGGTCGCCCGCGCGATGCTCGCCGGCGGCGCGCAAATCCTGCAACTCCGCCACAAAGGCGACTGGACAAGTTCCGTCTTCGCGCACGCGCGCGCGGTGGCTCGGGAGTGCCGCCAGGCCGGCGCCGCCTTCCTCGTAAATGATCGCGCCGATTTCGCCAAGCTGCTCGGCGCCGGCGTCCACGTCGGCCAGGAAGATCTCACCCCCGCCGATTGCCGCGCCATCCTCGGCGACGCGCCCCTGGTCGGCTTCTCCACCCACAATGCCGATCAACTCGCCGCCGCTCCGCAAGCAGCCGTCGATTATCTCGCGTTCGGCCCCGTGTTCCCCACCGCCAGCAAGGAAAACCCCGACCCCGTTGCGGGCCTGGACCGTCTCGCGCAGTCGCGCGCGCGCGTCCGCAAGCCCCTCGTCGCCATCGGCGGCATCACCCGCGCCGCCTCCGCTTCCGTCTTCGCCGCCGGAGCCGACTCCATCGCTGTCATCGCCGACCTGCTCCCCGATACACTGAGCGAATCCGCAATCCGCCACCGGATGGAAGAATGGCAACGCCTCTCCCGAAACTAAGCACGCCAGCCGATCCCGGGTTCGTCAAAGGCCTGGGACTCGTCAGCGCCACCACGCTCGTCATCGGATCCATGATCGGCTCCGGCATTTTCATCGTCGCCGCCGATATCTCCCGCCAGGTGAAATCCCCCGGGCTGCTCATTCTCGTCTGGGCCATCACCGCGCTGATGACCATTTCGGCCGCGCTCAGCTACGGAGAACTCGCGGCGGCCATGCCCAAGGCCGGCGGCCAGTACGTTTACCTGCGCGAATCCTTCGGCCCGCTCAGCGGCTTCCTCTTCGGTTGGACCATGTTCCTTGTCATCCAGACCGGAACCATCGCCGCCGTGGCCGTCGCCTTCGCCAAGTTCACCGGCGTCTTTTTCCCCGAGGTTTCCGCGAGCCATTACCTGCTGGGCTCGGGAAAGGTGGGGCTCACCACGCAACAACTCGTCGCCATCGCCGCCATCCTGCTGCTCACTTGGGTGAACACGCGCGGCCTTCGCCAGGGCGCGCTCGTGCAGAACGTCTTCACCTTCGCCAAAACCGCGGCCTTGATCGCGCTGATCGCCGCGGGTTTTCTCGTGGGCCGCAATCCGGCCGCCATCCATGACAATTTCACCGGCTTCTGGCGCAATAGTTCCTGGAGTTTCACCACCGTCCAAATCGTCGGCGTAGCCATGGTGGGCGCCCTCTTTTCGTCCGACGCCTGGAACAATGTCACCTTCACCGCCGGCGAAGTGCGCAATCCCCGCCGCAACCTGCCGATCTCTCTTGCTCTCGGCGTAGGCATTGTTTCTTTGCTCTACATCCTCTGCAACTTCGCCTACCTCAACGTCCTGCCGTTCGCCGCCATCCAGCACGCCCCGGAAGATCGCGTCGCCACCGCCGCGGCCGGCGCCATCCTCGGCCCCATCGCTGTGAAGCTGATCGCCGCCGCCATTATGGTGTCCACCTTCGGGTGCATCAACGGCCTCATTTTATCCGGCGCCCGCGTCTATCACGCCATGGCCCATGACGGCCTCTTCTTCGAACGCGCCGGCCGGCTCGATCCTGTGCGCCACACCCCCACATTCGCCCTCGTCATCCAGTGCGCCTGGACCATTCTGCTGACTCTCAGCGGACAATACAACGAGTTGCTCGATTATGTTATCTTCGCAGTGCTGTTGTTCTACATCCTTACGATTGCCGGAGTCTTCGTGCTCCGTTACACCCGGCCGGACATGGAACGGCCGTATCGCGCGGTAGGCTACCCTGTGCTGCCCGCTCTTTATATCCTGGCGGCGGGCGTCGTCGATGGATTGCTTCTGTTCTATAAACCGCGCTTTGCGCTGCCGGGCCTTTTTATCGTGGTGCTCGGCATTCCCGTTTTCTACTTGTGGCGAAAGAAGGAAGGCGTCCGCATATGAATCTTTTCGCTAAGAAGTCGCTCCCCTCCCTGATCGCGGAAGCGAAGCAGGAGAGCGAACACGGTCTTCAACGGTCGCTCGGCCCGTTCTCCCTCACCGCGCTTGGCATCGGCGCTGTCATCGGCGCCGGGATTTTTGTTCTTTCCGGCCTCGGCGCCAAGTACGCCGGTCCCGCCTTGATGTTGTCGTTCGTGCTCTCCGGTTTGGGATGCGCGTTCGCCGGCCTCTGCTACGCGGAGTTTGCCGCGATGATTCCCCTCGCCGGCAGCGCCTACACCTACGCCTACGCCACGCTCGGCGAGCTCATCGCCTGGATCATCGGCTGGGATTTGACTCTCGAATACGCCATGGGCGCGAGCACCGTCTCCTCCGGTTGGTCGAACCACTTCATCGAGCTGCTCCGTATCTTTCACATCGAAATGCCTTTGTGGCTGGCCTATGATCACTGGACCGGATTGCGCGCCGCGGTCGATCAGATCGCCCGGAAGCAGACCATCCTGGACTTCCCCGCCGTCCTGCCCGGCACCCAGGACTTCCTGCTTCATCTCGACGCCATCAAGGACGCTCCGTCCGCCGATATCCTCGCCCGCGCCCATCAATTACTCAACGCGCCCCATCTGTTCGGCGTCGAAATTGGCGTGAACCTGCCCGCCTTTCTCATCGCCCTGATCATCACCGCCATCCTGGTGATCGGCATCAAGGAAAGCGCCAGCTTCAATTCCACCATCGTTGTGGTGAAGGTCAGCGTGGTTCTCTTTGTGCTTGCCTTGGGCTCGCAGTATATTCATCCGGGTAACTGGGGTCATGACTGGTCGACCTTCGCGCCTTTCGGATTTTCCGGGATCGGCGCCGGAGCGGCTTACATCTTCTTCGCTTACATCGGATTCGACGCCGTGTCCACAACCGCGCAGGAAGCTAAGAACCCGCAGCGCGATCTGCCCATCGCCATCATCGCGTCGCTCGGAGTCTGCACCGTCCTTTATATCGGCGTCGCCGCCGTGCTGACCGGAATGGTTCCCTGGCAGAACGTCAATATTGAAGCGCCCATCGCCCGCGCCTTCCTCGATCGCAACCTGGGATGGGCGTCCAACATCATCACCGCGGGCGCGCTCGCCGGCCTCACCAGCGTCATGCTTGTCATGTTGCTCGGCCAGACCCGCGTGCTCTACGCGATGGCCAAGGATGGGCTGCTTCCCCGGAAGTTCTTCGCCGCCATTCACCCCAAGTTCCGCACGCCTTACAAGAACACCGTCCTGGTCGGCCTGCTCGCCGCCGTCGTGGGCGCGGTCACCCCCATTGACGACATCGGCAAAATGGTCAACATTGGAACGCTCCTGGCGTTCGTCATCGTCTGCGTCGCCATTATGATTTTGCGCCGCACCAATCCCAACCAGCCGCGCCCGTTCCGGACGCCCTGGATGCCCGTGGTTCCCATACTCGGCATCCTGTTTAACGGCTACATGATGTACAAGCTCGGCTGGATAAATTGGGCGCGGTTGATCATCTGGCTTGCCATCGGCCTGGTGATCTACTTCACGTACGGACGCAAGCACAGCAGATTGACCTCGGACGCCGGGGAAAGAGTAGTCGAAACCCGTTGAGCACGGCCTCGCATCCTCCGCTGCACGCCAGTTCTCTTCCGGGTGTGGAGCTCGTCACATCCGGGAAAGTTCGCGATGTCTATCGAATAGACGGCGAACGCCTCTTAATCATCGCGACCGACCGGATATCCGCGTTTGATTGCATCCTGCCCGACGCTATCCCGCGCAAAGGCGAAGTGCTCACGCAGATGTCGGTGTTCTGGTTCGGCTTCCTCAACGACCTGACGCCGTCCCATTTCCTGACCGCCGATCTCGCGCTGTTCCCTGCTTCGCTCCAGGCCTTCCGCGCGCAGCTCGCCGGCCGCTCCATGCTCGTTCGCCGCGCCCGCATGATCGCCGTCGAATGCGTCGCGCGCGGCTACCTCGCCGGTTCCGCCTGGACCGAGTACCGGCGCAACGGCCAGGTTTGCGGAATTCCCCTCCCCGCCGGTCTCGGCGACGGCGACGCGCTTCCCGAACCTATCTTCACCCCCGCCACCAAAGCCGCTTCCGGACACGATGAGAACATCTCCTTCGCAGAGATGTCTTCCCTCACCGGTCCTCATCTCGCGGCGCAATTGCGCGACCGCACGCTCGAAAACTACGGCCAGGCCGCCGCCTACGCGCTGCAAAAAGGAATCATCCTGGCTGACACCAAGTTCGAGTTCGGCTTCATCGACGGCGAACTCTCCCTATGCGATGAGGTGCTCACGCCCGATTCGTCCCGCTTTTGGCCCGCCGCCACATGGCGTCCCGGAGGACCCCAGCAGTCCTTCGACAAGCAGTTCGTGCGCAATTACCTGGAATCGCTCGACTGGAACAAGCAGCCCCCCGCGCCGCGCCTGCCGCCGAACATTATCGCCGGCACCAGCGTAAAGTACCTGGAGGCCTATGAAGCCCTCACCGGGAGATCGTTATGAATTTCAACTGGCTCGACGCCGTCATTGCATTGCTGATCCTGCTATCTGTGATCACCAGCGTTAAAAAGGGTTTTTCCCGCGAAGTGATCGGCCTGGTCGCCGCTTTCCTGGGACTCATTCTCGGCCTCTGGTTCTACGGCACGGCCGGAAGCTGGCTGCAGCCCTATGTCAGTTCCGTCGGGATCGCCTACTTCCTGGGATTTCTGCTCGTCTTTATGGGCGTCATCATCCTGGGAGCGATCATCAGCTCGATCGTCAGCCGCTTTCTCCGCACCGTTGGGTTGAGCTTCATCGACCGGATGCTGGGCGCCGCGTTCGGAATTGTCCGCGGACTCGTCATGTCCGTCGCCCTCGTCATGATTCTGGTCGCCTTCGCGCCGGGTTCCACCGCCGGCGCGCCTCCGAACGCCGTGATCCAGTCCCGTTTGGCCCCTTATGTGATCGGGACATCCCGCATCATTACGCAGTTCGCTCCCTATGAGCTGAAAGACGAGTTCCATAAGCGCTACGATCAGGTGCGGCGCGCCTGGGATGACAAGCGCGCCGAACTCGCGCCCGGCAAACGTTAACGCGGCCAGACTGCGGAAAGCATCGAAGAATGAAGGATAAGTTTGAAGAGTTAGTGGAACATCTGATGGAGAAAGGCTTTTTCCTCGAGGAGGCCATCGAGTTACTCGAAAAAACCCTCATCACCCGCGCCCTTGCTGTCACCGGAGGAAATCAATCCGCCGCCAGCAAGGTTCTCGGCATCCATCGCAATACTCTTCAACGCAAAATGCTGGAATATCAGCTCGACGGCAAGCGTCCCCGTCGGAAACCTCCCGCTCCGGCCGCCGGTCGCGCTCCCAGCCCGCGCCGGAAGACATCCTGATGCCCCTGCTCATCTTCGACTTGGACGGCACCCTGATCGATTCTCGCCTCGATCTCGCGCATTCGGTCAATGCCACTCGCACCTTCATGGGTCTTGATCCGCTCGATAACGAGACCGTCTATAAATACGTCGGCAACGGCGCGTCCGTTCTGATTCAGCGCGCGCTCGGCAGTCTCGGGTCCACCGAGAATGTGGAGAAAGCGCTGCCCTACTTTCTCGGCTACTACTCCGAGCACAAGCTTGATTTCACCGTGCTCTATCCCGGCGTGCGCGAAACTCTGGATCAATTCCTGGCCAGCAAGTTCCCCATGGCCATCCTCACCAACAAGCCCGTCCGCATCAGCCAGGCGATTGTGGACGAGCTCGGTCTGGCCGGCCACTTCTTCCGGGTCTACGGCGGCAACAGCTTCGATTTCAAGAAGCCCAACCCCATCGGAATCGAAAAGCTGATGGAAGAAGCCGGCGTCTCCGCCGCGGACACAATCATGGTGGGCGACAGCAGCGTCGATATCCAGACCGCCCGGAACGCCGGCGTCCGTTCCTGCGGCGTCACTTACGGCTTTCAGCCCGAGACGCTGGAGCAGTTTCCGCCCGATATACTGGTGGACCGCCTCGAGCAATTAGCCGGGCGCATCTCCCGTTGAGGATGTCTATCACCCGTGAATCCAGACTGCGTATTCTGCCGCATCGCCGCTGGCGCCATCGCGACCGATATCATCGCCGAGGATGAGAGCACTCTTACCTTCCTGGATCAGAGCCCGGTCTTTCCCGGCCACCTTCTGATCGTTCCCCGCCAGCACTTCGACACGCTCCTCGATCTTCCCGACGATCTGCTCGCGCCGTTTTTTTCGCAGGTCCGGCGCGCCGCCCGGGCCGTGGAGATCGGGCTGGAGTCGCACGGCTCCTTCGTCGCCATCAACAACAAAATCAGCCAGACCGTTCCCCATCTTCATGCGCACGTGATTCCGCGCCGCAAGCGCGACGGATTGAAAGGTTTCTTTTGGCCGCGCCGGCCCTACACGGACGAAACCCACCGCCAGCAGATCGTCGCTCAGCTCCGCGCCGCTTACCGTACGCTATGATTTGGCAGCATAACTACACGCCCGCGGGCGGCGTAGGCATCTCCGCGTTCGTCGCCGCCGTGCCCATCCTGGTGCTGCTGGCGCTGCTCGGAATCTTTCGCAAGCCCGCCTGGATGGCCGCGCTGTGCGGACTCGTCAGCACCGCGTTAGTCGCCCTCTTCTTCTACGGGATGCCCGTCCCGCTGATCGCGTCGTCGATCGCGTACGGCGCCGCGTTCGGACTTTTCCCCATCGGCTGGATCGTCTTCGCCGCGATCCTTCTCTATAACATCACCGTCGAGACCGGCCAGTTCGAGGTGCTCAAGCGTTCCCTCAGCACCCTTACCACGGATCGGCGCATGCAAGCCTTGATGATCGCGTTCGCCTTCGGCGCGTTTCTCGAAGGCGCCGCCGGTTTCGGCGCGCCCGTAGCCATCGCGGCCTCCATGCTCGTTTCCCTCGGCTTTGAACCCTTTTACGCCGCGGGCATCTGCCTGATCGCCAACACCGCCCCCGTCGCTTTCGGCTCCATCGGCATCCCGCTCACGACCCTGGCGACGGTGACCGGGCTCCCGCTCGCGCGCCTCAGCGCCGACGTCGGCCGGATCTGCGCCCCCGTATCCTGTCTGCTTCCCGCCTATATCGTCGTCGTCATGAGCGGCTGGAAAGGTCTCCGCGGCATCCTCGGCGCGGCCCTGGGATGCGGACTGGCCTTCGGCGGCACGCAATTTATCGTCTCCAACTTTATCGGGCCCGAGCTGACCGATATCCTGTCTTCGCTCGCCGCCATCATCACCCTGACCGCCATCGAACGATTCTCCGGTCGCGAGCGCCTCCGCACGGATCTGCCCGCCCGCGCCATCCTGAGAGCCTGGACTCCCTACGCGCTCCTGGTCGTTTGCGTGCTCCTCTGGGGCATCAAGCCGGTTCAGGCCGCGCTGCAACACGTAAGTTTGGTTTTCCCGTGGCCCGGGCTCCACAATCGAATCGAGCGCATGCCGCCCGTCGCCGCCGCCGCGTCCCGATACGCGGCCGTTTACTCCTTCAATTGGTTATCTGCGGCTGGAACCTCATGCCTGATCGCCGCACTGTCGTCCGCCCTCGTGCTGCGCATGACCGTCGCACAATTCGGTCGCGTGCTCACCTCCACCGTCCGCCAGCTCTTCGTCGCGGAGGCCACCATCGCCATGGTCCTCGCGCTGGCGTTCCTGATGAACTACTCCGGTTCTACCGGCACCCTGGGTCTGGCCTTCGCCGCCACCGGCGCCGCCTTCCCGTTTTTCAGCGCCCTGCTCGGCTGGCTCGGCGTCTTTCTCACCGGAAGCGATACTTCGTCCAACGCATTATTCGGAAATCTGCAGGCCGTGAGCGCTCACCGGCTCGGCATGAACCCGATTCTGATGGCCGCGGCTAACTCGAGCGGCGGCGTCATGGGCAAGATGATCAGCCTGACCAGCGTCGCCGTCGCGGCCGCCGCTACCTCCATGAAGCCCGGCGAAGACGCCCGCCTGTTCCGCTTCACCCTGCGGCACAGCATCACGCTGGCCGTCGCAATCGGGTTGATCACCCTGCTCTACTCCCGCCTGGGAGTCTAACCCGAAAGGCTCTTTTAGAACGCGAACCGCAGCCCGAACTCCAGCCGCCGGTTATCCGCGCTCGAACCGCCCGGGCCGAGATTGGCTAGCTGGTTCGATTGCCCAAACAACGGCGACGTAATCACGCCAATCGGGTTGGCGTAGTTCACGTTGTTGAAGAGGTTTCGCGCCTGCGCCGTCAAGGTCAGATTGTACTTCCGCCCCGTCGAAGCATCCCCGAACATACCGCCGGGGCCGCCTCGTCCGCCGCCCGGGCC
>CBDDDT010000003.1:0-2839131 GCA_965226755.1 Bryobacteraceae bacterium
CGTCTTCGCTGAGCCGCATGGTGACGCGGGCATCGCGCAAATGGTAGCTGAGCGCCTCGACAATCTCCTGGTCGGCAAATTCGAGCAGTCGCGGCCGGCGCTCGATTAACGTCACCCGCACCCCGAGCGCCGCGAACATGCAGGTGTATTCCACGCCGATGACCCCGCCGCCGACAACGATGAGTGTCTTCGGCAGATTGGGAAGGTTCAGGAGCTGGTCGGAATTGACGATCGTGCGGCCGTTGACGGGAACTTTCGGGGAACTTGAGGGCCGGGCCCCCGTGGCGATGAAGATGAAACCCGCTTCGTACTCTTCCGAGCCCCTTAATCCCGTTACCTTAATCGTGTTCTGCCCGGTAAAGCTTGCGATGCCGTGGAGAACGTCGATATTGTTGCGGTTCAGCTGCGCTTCGGTGACGTCGACCTCGGTCTTGATGACGTGCTGGACGCGGAACGCGAGGTCCTGCATTGTGATCTTTTCCTTGACCCGGTAGTTCATGCCGTAGACAGACTTGTAGTTGTAGCCCGACAGGTGCAGTACGGCCTCGCGAAACGTCTTCGAGGGAATGGTCCCGGTATTGATGGAGGTTCCGCCGATGACCTCGCGGGCTTCGACAACGGCTACGCGCTTGCCCAGCTTGGCGGCATAGATGGCCGCCCGCTGCCCGGCTGGCCCGGAGCCGATCACGATCAGGTCGTACTTCTGCATTCGTCCTGCTCCATGGCATGCCGCGAGCGGCTAAGCGCTAAACCTAACACAGCGTGGTGAGGGTGAGATGTGCGGCGGATGCGGCGGCGCAAATAGAAAACCCTGTCCGGCCGGACAGGGGGGAAGAAAAAGGCCCCGCATCCGCGGAGCCCCAGAAGAGATGTTGGTTAGAACCGGTACTTGGCGCCGGCGGTGATGACCCAGGGGGTCAGAGAGCCTGCGCGGCGATACGGGTCGTTGACGTTGCCGAAGCCGGGCCACATCTGGTATTCGAAATCGGCGGCGCGTAAGGTGATGTGCCGGGTAGCGCGGAAATCCAGGCCCCCGCCGAAGGTGTATTGGAAGTTGCTTCCGCTCTCGCTGCTCGGGATTCCGGACGGGAAACTGAAGTGACCGAGACCGACAAGAAACTTCGCGTACGGGATGTAGCGGCCGCGGGCGTAGATGATGCGGGGGCCGGCGGAGAAGGTGAATTCCTTCTCGCTGTTGTAGCCGTTGATGACCACGAAATTGGTTTCAGCTTCCAGGCCGTACCATTGGCGGGCGTTGAGATCGACCACGCCGCCGAAAGAGATCATGTTGTTGTTCGGACCGTAGTCCGGCCGCACGTATCCCACAAAGCCGCCGGCCTCGAGGTTGCCGGCGCGAAAACCGGCTGGGACCGCCTGGGCGTGGACAACCGCTACCGAGCCGGCTGCTAGAAGCGCGAAGCAGAAAATCTTACGAAGCACTGGACTCTCCTGGAAAATGGACTCAAAGACTCCGGACCCTGGCGGGTCCGGAGCTAAACGGCACCGCGTAACACATTATTGCCCAGGCGCGGCAGTTTGTGTACCACTGTTTGCGGGCATCGGTGCACCGGAGTAACGGGTTAGGCGAATCGCGACGGGTGTGACCTCGAACGGCATCTTGTCGCGGGCGGTGTAATAGTTGGTCGGACGCGGGTGCAGCAACGTCACCTGGTCGGTCCAGCTGTTCAGGCGTACGCGGCTGCCCAGTGGGAGTGCAGCAACCTGCTGAAGGTTGTTCGGCGCCAGTGCCGGGGCCTTGGCTTCGAGCGCTGCCAGCCACGGGGTACCGTTATTTTTATCCAGCAGGGAATCGCCGATGCGGGGATCGTTCAGGTTCGGCAGCTGGTGGGCAAGGGCCTGCAGCTGGCGGAAGAACAGCCCGGCTTCACCCAGCTTGTCCTTGTAGGGCGAGGCCTCGAGGAGCTGGATGGCTTTCACGGCGGCCTGCTGGTTTTCCTCAGGCGTGTGGCCCATCGGGATCTTCTGGAAGACGACGTCGGTGGGGAACAGCAGGCGGTCGTTGAATGCATACCGCGTATCCAGGCGATGGCCCAGGAGAATGTGGGCAAGCTGGAAGGCCAGCACGGCAGCCAGGGCCGGCTCGCCGTTCAGCGTGTCCACCAGGCCGCGGCTCAGCAGGATGGTGTTGCCGACCGACATGGATTCGAGCGGGGCCGTCATGAGAACGCGGCAGTGAATCGCTTCCTGCAGCGGGATGTTGTTCGTCACGATGATGTTGTTGGTCACCGTTTCGAGCAGGCCGTCCACTTCCGGGCTTGGCGGATCGATAAAGCCGGCCCGCTGCAGGCGGTCGAGCACGTTGGTTTCCGCCTGGGCAACGAACATGCGCTCTGCCTCGAGCGGGCTGATGTCCTGGCCCTGCGACTCGTCCTTGGCGCCTTCCACCTGAATGGACGCGTTATCGCTCTCATGCGACGGCAGGATCAGCGAGTAGCCCCAGACGTGGGTCTGCGCCTTGAAGTGGACAGCGTTTTCTTCGTTCTTGCCGCGGCCCTGTTTTCATTAGTTCTCACGGCGCCCCTCGCTCCTTCAGCAGACGCGGCTTGGAAACTGGTCTGGGCCGATGAGTTCAATACGGAGGGTCCTCCCGATCCCGCGAACTGGAAATTCGAGAACGGCTTTGTCCGCAATCAGGAATTGCAGTGGTATCAGCCGCAAAACGCTTACTGCCGGGGCGGATTGCTCATCCTGGAAGCACGCCGCGAGAAGCCTTCGAACCCCGCCTGCCCGACCGGCGCGCCTGATGGGAAGACGGCGCACTCCCGCGCCGTCTTCCCATCAGGCGCGCCGGTCGGGCAGGCGGGGTTCGAAGGCTTCTCGCGGCGTGCTTCCAGGATGAGCAATCCGCCCCGGCAGTAAGCGTTTTGCGGCTGATACCACTGCAATTCCTGATTGCGGACAAAGCCGTTCTCGAATTTCCAGTTCGCGGGATCGGGAGGACCCTCCGTATTGAACTCATCGGCCCAGACCAGTTTCCAAGCCGCGTCTGCTGAAGGAGCGAGGGGCGCCGTGAGAACTAATGAAAACAGGGCCGCGGCGAGCAGGATGGCTATGTGTCGCAGATAGGCACCCTTATTGCCGGATTACGGTTCCATCCTTGCGGCGCACTTCGCCCCAGCCGCCGTTCAGCCGGCTGCGTTCTCCGGTTTCCTTCGTTCCGAAGGGGTATTTTGCGAGAGCCTTGCTATTCACCTCGATGCCCCAACCGGGCAGTTCGCTGGCGTATAAGTACCCGTCCTTCATCACGGGGCAATTCGAGAAGATCTCCCGGGCAGAGTCATCAAACATCGAGTATTCCTGAATGCCGAAATTAGGACTTACTAAGTCGAGCGTCACGTTGCACGCATGACCCACGGGGGATACATCGCCAGGCCCGTGCCAGGCGGTGCGCACTCCGAACGCCTCCGCGAAAATCGCGATCTTTCGGCCGGGCGTGAAACCTCCGACTTGAGAAATGTGACAGCGAATGTAATCGATAAGCCGCTCAGAGATCAGCGATGTCCACTCGTGGGGGTTATTGAATAACTCACCCATCGCCAGCGGGGTTGCCGCCTGCGCCCGTATTTGCCGGAAGTACTCGATATCTTCGGGAGCTAAGGCGTCCTCCATATAGAATAGCCGGAATTTTTCAAGATCCTTCGCGAATTGCACTGCCTGATGGGGCGATACACGCTCATGGACATCATGCAGAAGCTCGATCTCGTCGCCCAGCTGGGAGCGCACGGCCTCGAACATCTGAAGGGTGCGGCGCATGTAAGCCGCCGGCTCGAACACCGGGCCATCGTGCACAGCCGGGATGACCGTTTGGCCCGTACGGCTTCCATAGGCAGCCATGCCGGGAATTCCGATTTGCACGCGGACATGCCGGAATCCCCGGGCCATCAGGCGACGGGCGTTGTCGATGACCTCGGCGTTCTCTTTTCCGTCGGCGTGACCGTAGCAATCCGCCGCCTCGCGGCACTTACCGCCCGCGAGCTGGTAGACCGGCATACCCGCTTGCCTTCCTTTGATATCCCAAAGAGCTTGATCGATGCCGCTGATCGCGTTATTCAGAACAGGCCCATTGCGCCAGTAGGAGCTGGCATAGCAGGACTGCCAGATGTCTTCGATTCTGTCGGCAGCTTTGCCCAGCAGAAACGGTTTCAGGTAGTTCTCGACCGCGGGTTTTATCAGGCCGGCGCGCTGCGTGAATGTCGCGCATCCATAGCCGTAAAGCCCATCCTGGTCGGTGGTGATCTTCACGACGGAAAGGCGGACTCCCGAGGGTTCGCATTCCAGGACTTCGATGTCGCGAATCCGGGGCGAAGCCATTCCGCGAACGGCTCGATCGGCCAGTTGCTGAGCGTTCTGCAAGCGCGGCGTGATCAGTGCGAGGGCGCTTGCGCGTCCGAGATTAGCGAGCCAGTTGCGCCTGTTCATCCGCTCTGTTCCGTCTATAGGATAATCGAAGATCAAGCTCCTCGAACCATCCCCACGAATGCGATTTGCACTTTGGCCGGCTTTCCTCCTCTTCGGAACGGTTCTGTTTGCGCAGACGCCGGACGCGGGCAAGAGGGCGTTTAATACAATTTGCGCGCGATGCCACGGCGCTGACGGGAATGGAGGAGAAATGGGTCCGCCCATTCTTTCCCGTTTACATACGCGGGATGATCGGCAACTGACGTCGCTGATCCGGACAGGGCTGCCAGGGCGCGGAATGCCCCCGTCGCGAGTGGGCGATGCTGAGCTGACGCAGCTGGTCGCTTACCTACGGAGCATTCAACGCGGGGAAGATCCGCTGGAGCAGCGCAAAGTGGAACTGATCTCCGGCGGCGCCCTGGAGGGTTTGGTGCTGGGCGAAGGCTTCGACGATATGCAGCTTCGCGCAGCGGATCAGAAGGTTCATCTTCTGCGCCGCTCCGGGGAGCGCTATCGCGAGGTCACGTCCGCCGTGGGGTGGCCCACTTACAACGGCGAGACGGGCGGGAATCGGTTCACCGCGCTCACTCAGATCAATACAGGCAATCTCGGCCGGCTCGCGCCGAAGTGGATCTTTACGCCGCCGAACACGGGAGGGTTGGAAGTCACGCCGGTGGTAGCGGACGGAATTATGTACGTCACCGCTCCGAACCAGGTGTACGCGCTGGACGCGGGAACAGGCCGACCGATCTGGCATTTCGAAACTCCGCGGCAAGCCGGGCTGACAACCGGAGGCGGCAGCAATCGCGGCGCAGGGGTGGCTGCGGATCGGGTGTTTCTGGAGACGGATCGCGCTCACATCATCGCGCTCAATCGATTTACCGGCGAGTTGATTTGGGATGCGGAGATCGCCGACTGGCGTAAGAATTATTCCGCGACATCGGCACCGCTTCCCTGCGGCAATCTGGTGATTACCGGCGTTGCGGGAGGCGAGCATGGCGCCAATGGCGTGGTGGCCGCATTCGATCAGGAGTCGGGGAAAGAGGCGTGGCGGTTCAACACCGTTCCGGGCGCGGGCCAGCCTGGCCATGAATCGTGGCAGGGGCGCGAGCCGGAACACGGCGGCGCGCCGACATGGTTCACCGGAAGCTTCGATCCCGAGTCAGATACGATCTACTGGCCCACGGGCAATCCCTCACAGGAGTACAACGGCGACCTCCGGCAGGGCGATAACCTTTATTCGGATTGCATTCTCGCCTTGGATCGAAAAACCGGAAAACTGAAATGGCACTACCAGTTCACCCCGCATGACTTATGGGACTGGGACGCCACTGAGACCTCCATCGTCGTCGACGCGCCGTGGAAAGGCCGCGAGCGGAAGCTGTTGCTGCACGCGGATCGTAACGGTTTCTTTTATGTGTTCGATCGATCTAACGGCGCGCTGCTCTTAGCGAAGAAGTTCGTCCGCAATCTTACCTGGGCCAGCGGGATAGGCGCCGACGGCCGTCCGGTCAAGCTTCCGAACCAGATTCCGACGCTGGCGGGAACAAAGGTATGTCCTTCCCAGGATGGCGCGACCAATTGGTTCTCGCCTTCGTTCAATCCCGCGACGGGGCTGCTGTATGTTCAGACTTCCGAGAAGTGCAGCATCTATAAGAAGGCCGATGATGAGATCTGGGCGCCCGGCAAATCATTCCTGGGCGGATCGCAGAACACCGCGCCCGATCCGAAGCCGGAACGGATTCTGCGGGCTCTCAACATAGAGACTGGCGAGGTCACCTGGGAACTGGCGGAGCCTGGACCCGCGCAGTCCTGGGGCGGCACGCTGGCGACCGCTTCCGGACTGGTGATCTTCTGCGCGGAAACCGGCGAGTTGATGGCGGCGGATGCATCATCGGGGAAGCCGTTGTGGAGTTTTCAGACGAACGAACAATGGAGAGCATCGCCGATGACCTATATGTTCGACGATAAGCAGTACGTAGCGGTAGCCGCCGGGTCCAACATTTTGGCTTTCGCCGTCACCGATTAACTTACCTCGGCGGCTTGGCGATGGGGTATCCCTGCCATAAATACTCCAGAGCCTCGGGAAGGGTTTGCTGCTTCACCGCGCGGTCCGTGTGCCCCGCGTTTCGCGCGAAGACAAACTGGTAGTGGTAACCCTTGGCGGCCAGCACCTTGGCCATATTCTCATTGGCGACCACCCAGTCATGCATGTTGTCGCGCATCACGTTCGGAAGGAAAAGGTCGCGGTCGCCCACTTCCATCCAAAGGCGTATCGGCTTGACCGGACTCTGGGGAATGAGGTGTTCGTGGAACTCCCATGCGCCGTGAGGCGATTGCGGGTTCGACGGCCACTGCTGGTTCACATAAGTGCCGGAGTAAGTGAGGACGCGGTGATAGAGTTCGGGGTGATACCACGCCATGATGAAGGCGCATGAGCCGCCGGAACTGCCGCCCATGGTCGCGCGGCCGTCGGGATCCTTGGTCAGTTTCACGCTGGCCTGCTTCTCGACCAGAGGCAGCACTTCGTTCTCCACGAACTCCGCATAGAGGCCTGACATGGTGTCGTACTCCAAGCCGCGTTCACTGCCCTGCGCGTCGCCGCCGCCGTTGCTGATGGAAACGGCGACCATGACGGGCACGCGGTGCTGGGCGATCAGATTGTCCAGGGCCGTGAACAGCGCGCGGTCCGGTCCGTCGGCGCCGACGATGAAGGGCGCGGTCGTGCCGGGGACATACTGTTTGGGGACATATACGACAACCTTGCGGGTGTATGGAGCGGGATGGCTGGTGGTGATCACCAATTTCGCCGGGTCGTTGGGATCGGCCACGCCAAAGGTATTAGGCTCCCGCGCGATACCCGGATAGATCTTGCTGTCAGTCGAATTCATGGTGAACTCGACGATCGTTCCCTGCGGCACGCCTTCCTGGACGGTCATCTCCGGCGCGGGGTTATGGGTGGGTCCAAGGATGAAGTTGCCGTCGGCGTTCGCCGGAGCATTGGCGCCGTCAGCTAACTCTTTCGCCTGTACATAACCGGGCGTGCGGGGATCGCGTGTGGGCGGCGGCGTCCGGTGCGGCGGCGGGGGCGCGGCCGGCGTTTGGGCGATTGCGGCGCTTACGCCGGCGATCAGGCTGAGCAGAATCGTGATGCTGGGATGACGGAGCATGGAAGACTTTTCTTTTTCAGATTGTACTCGCCAGCGCCCGCGCTAATAGCCGGCGTGCTTGTCGACGATGTTGCGCAGCGTTTCGCCGCCGCGGAAGCGTTCGAAGTTGGCCAGGAAGAAGTGCATGGCTTCTTCATTCCAGGTCGGCGTGTTGTCCGCGCAGTGGGGCGAGAGAAGAACGTTGTCGAACTGGAACAGGGGCGAATCGGGCGGAAGGGGTTCGGTGGTGAAGACGTCGAGCGCGGCGCCACGGATGCGCTTGTTCTGAAGCGCCTCGATCAGCGCGGGCTCGTCGATCACCGGTCCGCGGCCGATGTTCATGAGGACGGCGGTGGCCTTCATGGCGGCGATTTCGCGCTGGCCGATCATGCCGCGGGTATCGGGCGTGAGCGGAGCGGCGGCGACGACGTAATCGCATTCCGCAAGCATTTCGAGCAGCCCGTCGGGGCCGAAGGTGCGCGCGATGAAAGGATCTTCGCCGGAGAGCGCGGGACGCCGCCGCTGGGCGAGAACACGCATGCCGAGCGCATGCGCGCGGGAGGCGCAGGCGCGGCCGATATCGCCGTAACCGACGATGCCCATGGTGGCGCCGCGGAGTTCGAGCATGGTGAAGGGATCCCACCTGCGCTCGGCCTGGCTGTGGAGCAATCGGCGCATGTCTTTGGCGAAGAAGAGAGCGCCGGCGATGGCGAACTCGCCGAGCGACTGGCTGTAGATGCCTCGGGAGTTGGTGAGGATGACGTCGCTGTGGATGAGCGCGGGAAACAGAAGCGAATCGAGGCCGGCCCAGCGGACGTGGAGCCAGCGCAGACGCGGGGCCTGGGCGAGCAAGGTCTCGATATCGGGGCGGCGAACGGTCCAGGCGAGCAAAGCGTCAGCGCGCGGCGCGGCGGCGGCGAGAGATGCGGCGCTATCGCCGATGATGACCTCGGCGTGCTCACGGAGCGCGTCGAGCATGGGGATGTAGGGATCGTTCGGGGCGGCCAGAACGAGCAGAGTCGGCGGGGTCATGGAAGGAGCTAGTTTACTTCCAACTGCACCCAGCCGGGAAGGGTGGCGGGTTGATCCTGCTCGAAGATGATGTGGCGCGTCTTGGGGAACGGCAGTCCGGTCTTGATGACGCGCTCATAGACGTTCTGGGCGGCAAGGATTTCGCGAGGTTCGGGGTTCTGAGTGTCGAGCAGGGCGCTCTTGCCGAGATAGCCGCCGCCCCAGCCGATGGGGAGCAGGCAAGCGCCGCTCGCGTGGGCTGAGGCCAGTTTCGCTTCGAGCTGCTGGATGCGCGCGTTGAGCTGATCGAGGCCGGGCGTCATGGCGTAGCGCGCGTGCAGATCCAGCACCTTGCGGGCGTAGTCGTTGGCCGCGGTGAAAAGGCGCTCGCGGGTCATGGGTTCGCTCCAGCGAAGGGCGCGGCGGATTTCGGGGGTGTTGAAGAAATCATGCTCGGTCCATGCGCCTTCGAAGGTGGTTCCCGGCTGGGCCATTTCGGCGAAAGTGGGGGTGGAATCCTCCGGGCGGCGGCCGTCCACGGCGCCTTTGGGAAGCTGCTTCCAGCCCAGGGCGTACTGGCCGGGCGCGCGGGAGATCAGCGTGGAGACGCGGACGAGGTAGAGCTTGAACTGGTTGTGGCTGATGGGCTTGGAATCGGACAGGCCGGCCCAGCGCATTCGGTTGGCGCCGCTGCCCCCAAGAAGCTGCTCATCGGCGAACTCGGCGGGCCGCCTCGGCGGACGATCGGCTTTGGCGCGCTGAGCGATTTCGTGGGTGGTGGATTCGCGCCAGCGGGCGTTCAGAAGTCCGGTATGGAGCGCGCCCTTGAGCGCCGTGCCGGGGAGATAAGGACCCTCGGAGGCGGCGGCGAAGAGCGGAATGTTGAGGGAGTCGCCCTGCGCGCGATCGAAATGCTTTCCGATGGACGGCGATTCGAAGGGGATGCGGCGGTCGGCGTAATTCTGCGCGAACCCGCCCCAGGACGCGAAGTCGAGGCGCGTAGCCTTTTTCAGCTGGCCGAGGTAGCCTTCCAGACGCGGTCCCCGGCTGAGCAGCTTGAAGATGCGGGTCTGGTCGAGCACGTTGACCTGATCTTTCCAGACCATATAGTCGATGGCGGACAAGCGCTGGCCGCCGCCGACCAGGGTAGGTGTCAGGCACGTGACGCGGTAGTTCACTCGATGGGACCTTCCGGGTCTTCCGGCTCGTCGGGATTGGGTCCGGGAACAGGTTCGCGCGGACCGGGATCGGGATTGATGGGCGTCAAATCATCGGGCTCGCGGAAGGGCGGCTCCATGGGACCAGGATCGTTCATTGGGGGCGCGATATCGTCATTGGGGCCGCCGGGATCCTGTTCTTCGAGCTGTTCCAGTTCTTCGTCGGGAGTGTCAATTTCGCGGGGCGCTTCGTCCGTAACGCTGCTCATGGGTTCATCCTCGATATCTTCTATGTGAGACGGCTCGGAGCTGGCTTCCTCCGCATTATCCGGCATGTCGTCGGGCGGAACTTCATCGGAAAGGCTTTCCTGGCCGGAAAGAGCTTCTGGCGTGACGGCATCGCCGGCAACGGGGGCATAGGCTTCCGGAATGTCGACGGGGGCGGCTTCCACGGTTTCCGCCTGGCGCGGCGCTTCGGCCGGCACGGAGATGGAGAACGCCCAGGCGGCGTGATAGACGGGGTGCGCGAATCCGTCCGGGGCGACGTCCGGAGCGCTGCCTTCGAGCGTCGCGGCGGCAAGTACGGAACCTTCCTCAATCAGCGTGAGCAGCTTCTTGGGCGCGCCGGCGCCGGAGGAGCTATCGACGCGTCCGCCACGCACCGTGGTGGAGTAGTTGCCGCGGGTCCAATCCACTTGATCGGATTCGGCGGGCGCCACCAAAGAGAGCATCCAATGGGCGTTTTCTCCGAGCGTCGTGCCGCGATAGACGAGATGCGGGAGTTTGCCGTCGCGGAATTCGGGGGTGTGCGCCCTGCCCCAGCCACGGGAGCGTTCGCCGCCGAATCCGGAGTCGGCCAGCAATCGGATGGCGGCGCGGACAGGATCGACCCACTGGCCGCGGGTGATGTCGTCGGCGAAGGAGACCGCGAACCAGAGGCCGGACTTGGGAGTGAATTCCAGGCAGGCGGTGCGGTGAGGCTCGCTGTCGCCGGTGACGCGATCGACGGCCGCGGAGGAACGGACCGCGATGCGGAACGGGCCGGATTTGCCGTTGGGAACGAGGCACTGGCTGACGCCGTCGACGGTCCAGCGGTCGTCCTGCAGAGGTTTTCCCGCGAATATGGATTCGACCAGGGCGAGCGGGATGAAACGGGCGCCCGCATAGTGGACGCGCACCGACGGCGCCGGGGGCCAGATGTGGCGCGGCGGGGTTACGTAGAGCGTGTCGCCGAAAAACGGGAACATGGAACTGAAGCCGACGAGCGGGCCGCCATCGCCGGGCGCACGGCGGGCGGTGACCTCAAGCCAGTATTCGAGCCGGCCCAGCAGACGCATGGCGTGGGTGACGGCGGAAAACAGCGTGTCGCTGTGATAGATCAGGTCGACGCGGTCGCGCGCTCCGGAAGCCGGGCCGATCCGCCAGGGACGGGAGGGACGCAGCTTGACGAGCAGACCCGGGCGGGCGCCGCCCGCCGGTACAGGAGACGCTGACATTCTGCCTACGCCGTGAGGAAGGCGCTCCCCTTCTCGTTCAAGGCCGTTTGCAGGGCGTCGAGCGCCGCGGCGGAGGCGAGTTCTTCTTCGGCTTTGCCGGCCGCATAGAAATCTTTGCTGCGCCAGGTGAGCTTGAGATTGCTGAAGCGCACGCGACCGCTGCCGCGCGAGCCGCCGCCGCCCAACGCGTCGTCTTCGAGCAGGCGTAAACCCTGGACCAGAAGACTCAGGAGCGGGGCGTCTTCTTCGCAAAGAATATCGAGAACGAAGCGCGTGCGGAAGCGCGCGCCGGCGGGAACACGTTCGAACGTGCGGGGATTGGCTTGGGAGGTTATGCGATCGATCGCGTTCTCGCTCTTCACCTCGGTGAGTTCGTCGTCGAGATTCTCGCGCATTTGCGGAGTGATGCTGTCGAGATCGAGCGCGGCGTCGAAGACGGCCAGACGGGCGGGGCTGGAATGACCGCCCTCGAGAGCGTCGCCCGAAACGCGCTCCATACGACCGGGAGTGCGGCCGAACAGCAGGCAGATTTCGTCGTCAGGGCGGTCGCTCTGGTGGATGCGGACTTCCTGGCCTTTCCGCTTGGAGATGTAAACAAGTTCAGAGGGAACGGCAAGTCCAGTGGCTTGCTCCAGCAGCGCGCGGATGCGGCCGCGGAGGGAACTGCCGGGGATGTAGGGCCGCCCGAAGGCATCCTTGACGACGGGATTGTCGGCGCCGCCGATCTCGAGCGAGCCTTTCCCGGCGCCGACGTGGAGACCGGTTTCGCAGTGCAGCGAGCCTTCGAGGATCACTTTCCCAAGCAGCTTCAGTTCAGTTTGTGCGGTGTGCGCGCTCATCTTGTTTCGGTTGAAATCCTTCTTTGGCAGATCCGGTTATTCGTTATAGGCGACGATGGCTTCGAACAGATCGCGGAAGCGCTCGTAGCCGCGCATTTCGTTCTTGCGGGTGACCTGGAGCAGCAGGCGCTCGATCTGGTCCATGCTGCGGAGCGAATGGCGCGCGATGGTGTAGGCGAGGCGGGCGCGCAGCATCACGAACTCATGCTGGCGCTCGTTTTCGGGCGCTCGGACGGCGCGGCGGACCGCGCCGTAGAGGCGGCGGAGCTGCGTGCGGGTGGCGGAGTCCATGTCGCGGATGCGGCTGACGATGGCGTGGGCCTGGTTGTCCAGATAGAGGCTGTCGGAGATGAGTTTCTCGAGATCGATCTCGGGCGCGTCGAAGCGGCGCTCGCCGCCGGGACCGCCGGGACCGCGTCCTTCGCCGCGAGGACCGCGATCGCCCCCGGGTCCACGGTCGCCGCGGCCTTCGGGACGGGGTCCGCGATTGGGCGGGCCGCCGCCGGGGCGAGCATCGCCGCGTCCTTCCCCGCCGGGACGCGCTTCCCGCGGAGGACGATTCTGCTGGGGAGGCTTAGCGCCTTCCGGGGCCTTGGTTGCCTGCTCTTCTGCCATTTCGTTCAGACCTCTTTCGATAAGCGCGCCCACTCGAGCGCGACCACGCCGGCCGGTCGCGGGCGGAGCTGCTTGCCGGCGGCGGGACGCGTGTTGCGGCCCAGAATCTCGCTAATGAGATGTAAGCGCAGCTTTTGAAATTCCTTTTCGCGCTTCGAGTAGGCCGCCCGGTTATAGCGCCGCTGGAAGCGATAAGCGCGCCGGAGCAGCTTCTCGTGATCGGTTTGCGACTCCGACGCGGATGACGCTTTGCCGTAAAGCCGGGTCAGTTCGGTGAGGAACTGGCGGCCGGCCGCTTTAAATTCGTCACTGACCCGCGAAACGGCTTCCTTCAATTCCGCGGCGTCGGCCAACTGCTTCCATTCGACCACACGGTCAAACAGATAGACGCAGTCCTTGTCGGAGGCTTTGGCGATCGCGAGGTTGCGGCCGGCCTGTTCGAACGTTTCGCCGAGCGTTTCGCCGTGTTCGGCCAACGCCACGGCCATGGTGATGGTCTTGGCGTCGGCGCCGGGAAAATCGTTCAGGTTCTCTTCCGCGAAACGGTGGAAGGTGCGCTGCATCTCGCCCGCGAACAGCACCAGCGCGTCCCAGGCGCCGTAGACCGCAAAGCCGGTGACGCCGGATTGGAGGATGGTGATGCGGCGCCAGAACTCCCCGGCGGCGCAGAGCACTTCGAGCTCGCCCGCGAAGAAGTGCTTGTACAGCATGGAGAGCTGGACGTGCTCTTCAATGGATTGCAGGCGGCGCAGGCGCAGGTCGAACAAATCGACCTCGCCGCGGAGAACGCCCCAGGCGGGATGGCCGGTGGCGCGCGCCGCGAGTTCGGCGGTGGTGGCCGGAGCGCTTTCTTCGTCGTTGACGGCGGTGTGCCGGGCGAGCGTGATGCCATCCAGCGAGAGATTGGCGGAAACGGACCAAGTTCGCGCGGCCGGTTCGGGGGTGATCACGGAGGGAAGGTTCGGATCCCAGCCGATGCTGGAGCAGGCGCGCAGGCGGGCGGCGAACTCGGGGGTGAAAATGCCGGCGGATGCGGCCTCGGGCGCGAAAGGAACAAAGGAGCGCGCCTCCGCCAGGGGCGAAGATTGCTTGCGCTGCATTTCGTCCTGGATGCGCTTGCGGACGGCGGTCCAATCGCCCAGGTTCTCCGTGACGGCCCAGATGAGCCGGATCAGATTGCCGCTGGCGGCGGCAATCTGGCGGGCGGAATCGCGCAGGAAGCTTTCCGCGGATGCGCGCATGGCGTCCGGGAGGACGAGAAGGAACTGGCCGCCGCCGCTCGATCCGAGGAGGACGCGGGCAAGTTCAAGCTCGGCAAGCAGCGCGCGGGGAACCACTTCGCAGACCAGCGAGATCCAAAGCGATCGCGCGGCAATCGCGTCATCTGACGTGCCGGGAGCGGCGGTGAGGAAGTCGTCCAGCCCGAGCAGTTTCCCCTGGATGAGGATCTGTACGGACATGCCTCAGACAAGGTAACACGGCCCGGCTTACGTTTTGGCGCGCGCCGCGGCCGCCGCCTATAGCCCGGGGATGCTCGGACAGATTGACATTACCCGTATTTTTACCGACAATAATGCCTATCAACACAACACCTTCGGGATCCGTGCGGGGGCCGAACCGAGAGTCCGGGTTCCATGTATTCCCGGATGCGGAGGCCATTGAGGATTAAATGTTCCCGGGTTACGAAAAAATAAAACAATCGTCCCCCCAATAGGAACAATCAGGACACCTAATATGACCGATCAAACCTACGACGTAGCCATTCTCGGCGCCGGCTATGAAGGCGGCCTGCTTTCCACCATTCTTGCTCACAGCGGGGCGAAGGTCCTGCTTGTCGACGCCGGTACGCATCCGCGCTTCGCGCTGGGCGAATCGACGGTCCGCCACACGTTCCGCATGATCAAGATCATGGGCGAGCGCTTTGGGGTTCCGGAGTTGCAGAAGGAGTTCAGCTCCGGCGAGATGCTGAATAAGCATGTCTCTTCCAACTTCGGCATCAAGAAGAACTTTGGTTTCATTTACCATCGCGAAGGCCAGCAGCAGAACCCGAAGGAATGCACGCAGGTGGTGATCCCGCCGTTCCGCGAAGGTTATGAAGCGCACCTGTTCCGCCAGGACACGGACGCGTACCTGACCAACACGGCCATCCACTACGGAGCGACGGTCCGGTACAAGACGCCGATCACGGGCGTGGATGTGGATAAGGATGGCGTCACCCTGACCAGCAAGATGGGCGAGACGTTCCGGGCGAAGTACGTGTGCGACGGATCGGGCGGCGGAGCGGTTTTGCCGAAGCTGTTCAACCTGCGCGATAATCCGCCCCGGCTGACGCTGCAAACGCGGTGCCTGTTCACGCACATGATCGACGTGAAGCCTTACGACGATCTGAAGCTGGCGGGCGGCGTTCCGAAGATGGATGAGCGCTGGTATGAAGGCACCTGCCACCACCTGTTCGACGGCGGCTGGCTGTGGGTGATTCCGTTCAACAACCGCGAAGGTTCGACGAACCCGGCGGTGAGCGTGGGTCTGAGTTTGGATATTCGTAAATTCCCGAAGCCGATGGACATCACGCCGGACGAGGAATGGAAGCAATTCCTGGCGAAGTACCCGGCCATTTACGAACAGTTTAAAGACGCCAAGCTGATCCGGGACTGGACGTCGTCGGATCGTTTGCAGACGAGCTGCAAGCAGGTAGTTGGAGACCGATGGTGCCTGCTGGCCGGAACCTCCGGCGCGGGATTCCTGGACGCTCTGTTCTCGCGCGGCCTCGCCACTTCCAACGAGGTGGTGAACGCCACGGCCTCGCGCCTGATCAAGGCCATCAAAGACGACGACTTCTCGACCGAGCGTTTTGACTATCTGACGCGGGTGCATGAGATCGACACCCAGAACAACGACAAGCTGGTGCGCAACGCTTACACCTCATTTCGCGATTTCGATCTGTGGAATGCGTGGTTCCGGATCTGGGCGCTGGGCGTCGGCCTCGGCGATCTGAAGCTGGCGAGCATCTTCCGGCGGTACAAGGACTCGCATGACGAGTCGATTCTTCCGGATTCGGAAGAGCCGATGGGTCTTTTCTATAGCCAGCACGCGGGCTTCGGTGAGTTGTTCAGCAAAGCCGCGCTGAAGGTGGAAGCGGTGGAGGCCGGCACGGTGGATCCGAAGGAAGCGGCGAAGTACATCTTCCAACTGCTCGATCAGGCGAACTTCGTGGCTAAGTCGAATGGTTTGTCCGATCCGGAGCACCGCTGCATCAACCTCGGCCGCCCGGTGACGGCTTTGAAGACGCTGTCCTGGCTGCTGACGTCCGCCCCGCCGGAGATGAAGGAGATGTCTCTCGGGTTGCTGGGAAGCCGGAAGCACGCCAAAGCGGCGGCAATGCCCGCTTAACGGAAACGAATCAGGTGGGCGAAAGTTGAAACCGCTCCGCCGGCGCCAGGTCTCTGGTTCCGGCGGAGCTATTTTTATTTAGCGGGACGGCATGGAAAAAAATCCGGAAGTTTTGTTGATCGTGGGAGCGGGATCGGGGATGGGCCAGGAGTGCGCTTTGCTTCTGGCGAGCAAAGGTTACCGCGTGATCGGGTCGGTATTCCTGGAGAGCGAAGAACCGGGGCTGGCCGCGGCGGCGAAGCAGCGGGGCGTCTCGCTGGAGATCGTGCGCATGGATGTCCGCAAGGCGGATGAGGTTCACGCGATGGTCCAGAAGCTCGGGCGCGTGGACGGCCTGGTGTATTTCGCGGGGATCAGCTTGCGCGGTTTTGTGGAGGACCTGAGCGCGGACGATATCAGGAAAGTTTTCGACGTCAACTTCTATGGCGCGTTGAACTGCATTCAGGCGGTGCTGCCGGGAATGCGCGAGCGGCGCGCGGGACGCATGGTGATCACGACGTCGGCGGGCGGCCGGATCGGATCGATGAGCATCGGAGGTTACGTTTCGAGCAAGTTCGCCGTGGAAGGGCTGGTGGAATGCTTGGCGCAGGAAGTGACCATGTTCAACATCAAGGTCTCGCTGCTGGAGCCGGGGTTGATCCAGACGCCGCACTTCACGGTGCATCGCAACCGGGCGCCGCGGGCCGTCGATCCGGCAAGTCCGTATTACGCGTGGTTTCTCCAGCATGAAAAAATGGTGGACGATATGCTGGCGAAAGGTTCATTCGGGACCGATCACGTGGCCAAGGTGGTGTACGGAATCCTGAGCGCGAAGAAGCCGCGGCTTCGTTACCTGGTGGGGATCAAGACGAAGTTCGTGGTGAACATGCGGCGATATATGCCGGGTGAAATCTTCCAGCGGATGCAGTGGGCGGTGGTGCGGCGCACCGTCACCCAGCCGAAGGTGCAGGCGACGGAACTGAGCGGGAGCACGCCGAAGCGGGTTGGCTGAACACCGGAGCGCGCTGTTTGCCTGGGGGAAACGAGAAACTACTTAGGAAACGCAAGGCCGCGCAGACGGGTGAGGATCTCGTCGAGTGTTGGGGGGCGGCCGGTAATAGAGAGCTCTCTCGGCCGCATAATTCCGTGAGAGAGCAGCGAAAACCTTTGGGGGCGGGTTGAACGCTGGGCATTGCGCCAAGCCTCGTTCATTTGGGATCGAACCGTCTGGCCAGTGTTGAAGACTGTAAACGCGGACGTCCGCGAAGACTTCGAAGAAGGATTTTGATCCGAGAAATTCCACGATTTCAGATCTCTCTGCCAAGCGAAACAAGTCAGAGTAGTGGCGGGTTTTCCCAGCGGCCTGGTTAGCCTCAAAGGCGGAGTGAACGGCAAAGATTTTCTCGATGAACGTACGAGTGATATCGAGGCATTCCACAGCGAAGGGCGTGAGATCATCCGCAATCAGCGGCAGGCGCTGCGCTTCCACGTACCCGGTGACAAAAGAGCGGATTGAGCATGAAAGGTGCGGTTGGGTTCCACCGCGGCATCCCATCTCCAGCTTGATTTTGTCGCTGACCGGGCCGTACGGTTCTTGCGAGAGCGCATAGGAGAACAAGGATTCTCGATGCATCCCCGTCTCGCTGGAAGGCTTCCCTTCCCGCACGAGCGTAAACCCCGGCGTTTCGGCAACGATCGCCTCCGCTCTTTTGAAGTGTTTATGACGCGCGTTCAGGCTGAGTTCTTTGCCGTTTTCCTCGCGAAAAAAGAGCAGGTCGAGGTCTTCGGAGAACCGGTCGATGAGATTCCAGCCTTTGGAAAGACTGGTGCCGCCTTTGAAGATAAATTGGTTGCCGATCTGCTCCTGTAAAGCGCGCAGAGCGCGGATCGCGTAATAATCTTTTTCTACAAAGGCAATCGGGAGATTCAAATTGTCGGCGGTAGCGCGAAGCAGATCGGCGAAGTCATCGAGTTCGGAAGCGAAGCGCATCAGCGGATCTGCCAGGACTTGGCAACGGGAAAAGCCGTGCTCAATCCGAGCTTGAAAGCAGTGGTGGGGTTCAACGAACGATGCAGTTTTTCCAGGGTCGACTTCTTTTCCCCGAGCAACGTTCCGATCAACCCAAGCAAAGCCCGAACACGAGGAGAATCACTCAGACCGGCGGCGCTCAACCGATCAAACGAAAGTCGTTCGATTCGGCAAAGCTCGACTAGACGCTTGATGATCTCCACTGGCGCGGCATCGGGAATTTGGGAAAGATTGCGCATGGCGTCTAGAGCCGCCCTTTCCTCGGAACTGAGCGACTGAAGCGAGGGAACAAGCTGCAGGCGCACGCGGCTGTTCGGCGTTTTCATCGATACCCGGCGATCGACGGCGAATGTAGTCACGGCAGAAACTTGAGCGGTCAAGCCAAGTGCATTCCAAACCGCGAGGCCAGTGGGAACCGCGGCAATTTTCTTGTGCTCAAGCAGCGCGGCGACAAGGCGAATTGGGTCGGGTTTGGTGTAACCGAAACGAGTTTTTCGGGAGCAGTAATAAACTCCTTTGCGCACTCGATTCAGGATGCCGTCGCGAGCAAGCCTGCTCAGTGTCTTGGAGACCGCGGGCGCCGGTAACGACGAGAAATCGGCAAGCGTCCAAAAGCGATCCTCGGAAGCGCACTCGATTTTCTTTCGAATAATTTCCGCAGTTGCGGCTCGTAATTCTCCACGATCAGGATCGCGCACGATTCCGAACTTGTCAAGTTTAACGTACCGAAAACTGGACGCCATGCTGGACGCTACGATAGTCATCATGGTTGTGACAGCGCCTTAGCTGAACACGCTCTCGGCCGGGGTGGAATCGGCGTGGGCTTCCCCGCTCCGAATAATGCTCCAGCGCACGGCGAAGGGGCCGACAATCTCAAAGATGATAACCGCCGAGAGCACCACGACGGTGACGCTGGGCGCGAGCTCCGGAAGCCGCTGACCGAGCGTTAAGGTGAGCCCGACGGCGAGCCCGGCCTGCGGAAGCAGAGAGCGCGGAAGCCAGCGGCGCGTCACCGGCTCCAGACCGCTCCAGCGCGCGCCAATGGTTCCACCCAGAAATTTGCCGACCAGACGCCCGGCCACATAAACCATTCCGGCGACGCCGAGAGACATGAGCTTGGACGGATCCAGGCTGGCGCCGGCGAGGACGAAGAAGATCGCGTAGAGCGGCGGGTCGGTCTGAGCCAGGCTTTCGAACAGGCGGCGGCTGCGGTAAGAGAGGTTGACGACGGTCGCGCCGATGGTCAGGTTGGCGACCAGCGCGGACACTCCCAGCCACTTCGCCGCGCCCACGCAGAGCAGAACGCAGCCGGCCAGCAGGATCAGCTGCTCGCCATGTTCGACGACGCGCATGGACCAGGCGGCGAGGATATAGCCGATCAAATAACCGAGCGCCATGGCCCCCAGAAACTGCCAGGCGATGCCGAAGATGGACGGCAGGAGCGCTTCGGCGCCGCCGGTCGCGGCGCCGGAAAATTGCACCACCGTGATCAGGATGTTGAACAGGAACAGGCAGAGCAGATTGTCGAGCGCCAGAACGCCGGTGAGCATCTCCGTGAGCGGGCCGTTGGCGTTGCATTCCCGCAGCACCATGAGCGTGGAAGCGGCCGCCGTCTCCACCGCCATCACGCCGAGAAGCGAAGCCATGGGCCAGGGCTGGCCCGCAACCAGCAAGGCGCCGCAGACGAGCGCGCAAGAGAGAACGGCCTCGCACGCAGTGACAATGGCGAGCTTGCCGCCGATACGGCGAAATTTCTCGAGTTCAAAAACCGTGCCGATGGAGAACAGGATGAGGCCGAGAGCCACGTCGCTCAGAATCCCGAGCGCGGCGAGGTTGGAATCACTGATCCAGCCGAGTGCGGCGGGCCCGAGCGCCACGCCGGTGAGCAAATAGCCGGTAACTTCCGGCACGCGGAGGTATTTGACGATGTGGCCGGCCAGCAGCGCGAGCAGAAGGATGAGGCCGACCGAGATGAGCTCATTCATTCGAGAGGAGTACCTCGGCGATGTTGTTGCCGCGTTCTATCTCGATGCTGACGGGCTGCTTGCGATGCATTGTCAGAGCGCGGAGAGCCTGCTCGGGGTCCCGCGCTGGAACGTGAGCGATGCGCAGGAGCGTGTCGCCGGGCTCGATGCCGGATTTGGCCCATGGACTGTAGGGCGCAATGGCGCTGATGAGAAGCCGGGCGCCGCTGGAATCGGGCGTCAGGGTCAGTCCATTGGCCGTGGCGGAAAAGCGCTGGCGCAGGCGATCCTGTCCGGGACTGAGCGTCAGGGTGAGCGATTTGCCGTTGCGCAGCACGGTCAACGTGTGTTCGGCGGCCGAATCCGGGTCGCTTTGCGTGCCGAGCGCCTCGAGATCGGCGAGAAGCCGTACAGGCTCCTGGTCCGCCTGGACCACGATGTCCCCGGCTTTCAGGCCGGCGTTGGCGGCGGGCCGGCCGCTCCAAACGGTGGTGACGCGGACTTGGGGGGCCGCGGCGCCGTCCACGCGAACTTCGGCGAACGCGGCGCCGTAATCCTGCATCAGCGTATCGGTGATGAAGACGGGACGCCGGAGGACCTGCGCAATGGAATCCACGCTGACCACCGCCGGCTCGCCATCACAGAGAATGACAATGCCGAGCAGCCGGCCATTCAGCGTGAAGAGGCCGCCGCCGGCGAGTTCGGCGGCAAGCGCGGCGGTCGTGTTCACCTGCTTGAATTCGAACGTGCCGCAGCGGGAAATTTGGACGCCCCGGTAAACGCCTTCGGTAGAGACTAATTGATTCCGGCTGGAGCGGGCGACGGCGATAATCCAATTGCCGGCGGAGACCACCGGCCCGGGAGCAGGCGCGTAGGCGGCCAGGCCGGATTCGCGGGGAACGGTCCAGACTTCAAACGGAGTTCCTCCCGGCAACGGAACGCGCGCCAGCTCGATCTCTTTATCGCCGGCGCGAATGGCGGCGGGGGGCCGCGCGCCGTTGGGATCCAGGGCGGTGAGGGCGCGCGCATGATCCCAAAGAACGGCTGTGTGGGGCGCCGATTCCAGAAACAGCAGCCGTGGAGCGGCATTGCCGGCGGCTTCGATCAGATCGGTGGACAGTTGGTTGAGGCGGTGAGTTTGCAGCGCGGGCTGAAGCGAGATATCGGATTCAGAAAGCGGGTGAGCGGATTTTTTCGCCGGTCGCAGCGCCACGCCAATCGCCAGGATCGCCGTCGCGGCGAAAAAGAGAACGATCGAGTAGGGGTTGCGGGTCGGTCGTTTCAACACGGGGTCTCAGCGGGTATCAGAACAGGATAGCGATTCCCGCGGCGTTGCGGCGAGGAAGTACGGGCGGGCGAATTCATTCAGACCGCAGCGGCTAACGCGATAGGGTTGCAGTTCCCGCCATCCGCTTGGCCGAACTGATTTACCTTGTCGAGAAGGACCGGCTGGCTCCATCCGCCTACCACGATCTCGCCCGTGCATTGAACAATCCGGCCCAAGTATTCACCGAAGCCGTGATAGGCGCATCCGCGCCCGCCAATCTTCAAACCGTCTGGTGAAGCAGGCAAAAACGACCGGAAACCCGCCCAGGAAACGCGGTTCAGAAGGGCCTAATGATGGCGGCCGGTTGGAGCGGAAATTGTGGGGCCTGCGGGAGCTAACTGATCGCGCGCACACAGATCTCGCGCAGAAGGTTGCAATTTGCGCCGCGAAGGAATAGTATTTCTTGAATCAGCACATGAACCCAATTGCCTGGCTTTCTGTGAATGGCGGTTATTTTGTGGCGCCGGTCTTGATTCTGCTGCTGGTGTTTTTTGGCTGGCAGAATAAAAAACAGGGACGCACGACGCGCGGCAACAGCCGTCACGCTTCGTACTGATTCCCGGGCGTCCGAATTCTCAGGCGAGCTCTACCAGGGTGCGTTCTCCCATCCCGTCCGGCAGATCATAGCGCTCCACAATCCGCATTTTCACTTTCGCTTTGCGCGCTTCCGCCGCCGCGTCGAGCATTTCCGTGCGTGCGTCGGGCCCTTTATAAAGGAGGATCCGGGCGCCGGCCCGCACGGCATCGGCGAAGAGGATGCAGGATCGCGGCAGGGGAGCGAACGCCCGGCCGGTGATAATTTGAGGCCGCGTGGATTGGGCGTTGCGCTCGGCGCGATCGTGGGCGACATCGACGTTGGCGAGTTGCAGGGTCGCGACGGCGGCGGCGAGGAAGGCGGCCTTCTTCCCGGTGGATTCGGCCAGCGTGAAGTGAATCCCGGGAAGCACGAGCGAGAGCGGAATTCCGGGAAAGCCCGCGCCCGAGCCGGTGTCCAGAACATGGCGGGCGGAAACGAAGTGCCGCCAGGGAAGCAACGAATCGAGCACATGCTTGATGGCGGCTTCCCGCGGATCGGTGATGCGGGTCAGGTTGAACTGCCGGTTGGTTTCCACGATCAGCGCCAGATGGCGTCCGCACTGCGCGATCACCTGCGCGCGATGCGGCAGATCGGCGGGCAGAACGGCGGCGAGTTCCTCTTCGAAGCGCACGATAGATCATGATGACATCATGAAGATCGATCTAGAGGAATACCGGATCAAACTGAAGCAGATCGAAGGCGACACGCTGGCGGCGCTGGAGCGCGCGGAGAATGAAGCGCGCGGAACGGCCAGCGCCGAGGTTCAGGATCCGGTGGATGTAGCGACCACGGATCAAGAGAAGGACCTTTCGCTCGATTCCAGCAACCGGAATTACGAAACGCTGGTGCAGGTGCGGGAAGCCCTGGAGAGGATTGAGGCGGGGACGTACGGCAAATGCGTGATTTGCGGGCGGGAGATTCCCAAAGCGCGGCTGGATGCGATTCCGTGGACACCCTATTGCGTGCAGGATGCGGAAGCGCTGGAGCCGAAGTTCACGCCGTCGACCTTGTGAGCGGGAAGGCTCGGGGGCGGCGCTTAATTTCCGAAATAGGAGCGGAGTCCCGTCTGCAGAATTCCTGAGAAGGTCAGGCCCGCGAGTCCGGCGACGAGCGCGGCGCGGGGGCTTTTCTTCCATTCCCCGTGGAGGGCGTGCAGGGCGAGAAACAGAAAGAATCCGCCGGCGAGCGCCAGCGGGTAGCTGGTCCAGGCGGAACCGAGGCGCGGCGCCAGGGCGATCGAAATCGCGCCGCCCGCCAGCGTGAGCGACTCGGCCAGGATCGCCAAGCCGACAGCCGATCCGCGCGAACGGAGGGAGGCCTTCAAAATGACGCCGAGCGCCAGACCTTCGGGCAGCTTATGCAGCACCAGCGCCAGGGGAAGCGCAATTTTCACCCCGTTTGAGGAATCGAGCGTGGAGGCGGCCAAGGCCCATCCGTCGAACAAGGAATGCAGCCCGGCGGCGGCCAGAAGCGGCGTGGCGAAGCCGTGCAGAGGCGCGGGGCAATGGTCGTGGTGCTCATGCGCCGGCGCGCACTCGGCGCAGACGGACATGCCGGCGCGGTCCAGCACCGTAAGCACTCCGAATCCGAGGGCAAAAAATACGAGACTGCGGGTCCACGAGAGATCGTGCGCGAGTTCCGGGAGCAGACCGAAAAGAGCCGCGCCCAATAGAAGGCCGGCGCTGACGGGCACCGCTTTCCGGACATAGCGGCGCGCTGTGGAGAAATACACGCCGGCGATCACGCCCGCGAACGCGGTCAGCGTTCCCACGCCGAGCAGCAACCACAGGTAGGTGCGGGAAGCCAACCTTCACTGTAGCGGTTTGCGTGTCAGCGCCCGACAATGCGGTAAGCGCCATCTTCCCCGGGAGGACGACGGACATTCCCGGGAAGCCTGCTAGCGTGGCTCGGCGGGATGACAAAGGCTCCCCCGCTCGAAGATGGCGATCTAAGCATTATCGGGCACGGCGGCTTTCCTGCCGATCCGGATAGAACCGAACGGGCTTGGCGCACGTCCACAATAATTGAGCTTGGTATGATAACTAGCTGGTTTGCCGCCCAGCCCTGTCGCGGCGATGGGGCAGCCGGCGCCTAATCGAAAAATATGATCAAAGTTGACGGTTTGACGAAGCGATACGCGCGTACGGTCGCGGTCAACCACATCTCGTTTGAGGTGAGCAAGGGCGAGATCGTCGGATTTTTGGGGCGAAACGGCGCCGGGAAAACGACGACTATGCGTATGCTGACCTGCTTTCTTCCGCCTACGGATGGAGTGGCGAGCGTGGCGGGCTTCGACGTGGTGGAGAATCCGATGGACGTCAAGAAACACATTGGGTATCTCCCGGAGACGCCGCCCCTTTACCCCGATATGGAGGTGGGCGAATACCTTCATTTTGTCGGCCGGATCAAAGGCATTCCCTCCATCGATCTGACCCGGCGCGTGAACGAAGCGGCCGAACGATGCGCGGTGACCGATGTAAGAAGCAAGCTGATCGCGAAGCTCTCCAAGGGGTACCGGCAGCGCGTGGGATTGGCGCAGGCGATCCTGCATAACCCCGAGGTGCTGATTTTGGATGAGCCCACTTCGGGCCTGGATCCGCAGCAGATCAGCGAGACGAGGGAACTGATCGCCAGCCTGGCGGGCGACCACACCATTCTTCTGAGCACCCACATACTGGCTGAAGTGGAGCACACGTGCTCCAACGTGATCATCATCGACCAGGGCATCCTGAAGGCGACCGACACGGTGAAGAACCTGATGCGGCGAATGCGCGGGCAGGAAGCGATCATCGTGGAAATTCGCGCGGAGGGGCTGGAACCGGCCGCGGCCAGGCAGCGCGTGGAGCAGCTTGCCGGCGTTAGCCGGGTGGTGGTGCAGCAGGATTCGGAACCCGGGCGCGCTTTGCTCGAAGTGGAAACGCTTGAAGGATCTTTCGTCCGCGGCGATCTGGCGCGGGCCATCGTGCACGCGGGATGGAACTTGGAAGAGTTGCGGACCGCGGCGACCAGCCTGGAGGACATCTTCCTGCAACTTACCGCTTCGGAGAAGTCCAAGATCGCTGGAAACGCCGCGCTGATTGAGCCGGCCGGACCGGCGACGGAGGTAGTGCAATGAGAAACATCTGGGCCATTTGCCGGAAGGAACTGCGCAGTTACTTCGCGTCCCCGATCGCTTACATTCTGATCGCGATTTTCGCCGTGCTCTTCGGGTACTTCTTCTACGCGGCGACGGCGTTTTTCGCCATGGCGAGCATGGAATCTCAGATGTCCGGCCAAGCCATGCCGATGAACATCAATACCCAAATTATTTCTCCGTTGCTGGGAAACACGAGCGTGGTGGCGCTATTCCTCATCCCCATGATCACGATGCGCCTGTTTGCCGAAGAGAACCGGCAGGGCACGATGGAGCTGCTGCTGACTTCGCCGGTGCGCGATTGGGAGATTGTGATCGGGAAGTTTCTGGGAGCGTTTCTGATGTATGCGGCCATTCTGGCGGTCTCGATGATCGACGTGGCCATGTTATTCGCGTACGGCAATCCCGCGTGGCAACCCATGCTGGCGGGATATCTCGGTTTGCTGCTGCAAGGCAGCTGTCTGCTGGCGGTGGGAACTTATATCTCGACGACCACGCGCAACCAGATTGTGGCGGGCGGCGTGACCTTCGCGGTATGCCTGCTGCTCTGGGTGTTGAGCTGGATGACGGAGTTAGGACAATCGACCGCCGCGACGGTCATCGCCTACTGCTCCGTATTGACGCACTTCGAACCTTTTTCGAAAGGCGTGATCGATTCGAAAGATGTCGTCTTCTATCTGACCTTCATTTTTTTCGGGTTGTTCCTGACTACGCGATCGCTGGAATCGCTGCGGTGGAGGTCGTAAGGTGAAGTCACGATCCCTCTCCGCGAAGCGCACGCAGTATGGCGCGTATGTCTCGCTTTACATCCTGATTGTGCTGGCCGTGCTGGTGGTCTTGAACTGGCTGGCTTCGCAGAACAACAAGAGTTTCGACACGACGACGAATAAACAGTTCACCTTGTCGGAGCAGACGATCAAGACCGTGAAGAACCTGAAAGCGCCGGTATCGATCACTTACTTCGCCCAGACCAGCCGGTTCGGCGTCGCGCGCGATTTGCTGGACCGGTACTCGAACCTGTCGAGCAAGGTTCACGTGAAGTACGTGGATCCGGAGAAGAAGCCCGACGTAGCCAAGGCCGAAGGATTCCGTACGGATGGCGGCGTAGTGGTGCGCTCCGGAGACAAGACGGAAGAGGCCAGCACGCTTTCGGAAGAAGGCGTGACGAACGCGATCATCCGAAGCAACAAGACGGGTCAGAAAACGATCTGCTTCGTGACGGGCAGCGGAGAACTGGCGCTTGAAGATACGGACCGTTCGGGATTGTCGTTCGCCAAGGACGCGCTGGGCAAGGATAATTACAAGACTTCGACCTTCTCGCTGCTGGAGAAACAGCAAGTGCCGGCGGAGTGCGCGGTCGTGGTGATCGCAGGTCCGAAGCGCGACTATGTGGACGCCGCCGCGAATGCGGTGAAGGCATATGTGGATGGCGGCGGCCATGTGCTGTTCGCCCTGGGACCGGCGATTGAATCGCCCAAGGGCGCCAGCGCGGCCGATAACGCGGCGACGCCGAATCTGGCGAAGCTGATTGAAGGCTGGGGAATCACGCTGGATGCCGACCTGGTGCTGGATCCGCAGTCGCGGATGTTCGGCTTCAGCGAAGCGGTGCCGCTGGGGACCACTTACGAATCACAGCCGATCGTGCGCGACCTGGCGCGAATCGCAACCGTGTTTCCGGTTTCGCAGAGCTTGACCGTGGCGGCCGGAAAAGGAGCGGAGAAGCTGGTTTCCACATCGGACGCCAGTGTTTCGGTTCCGCATCCGACGGCATCCGTTTCCGTGGATCCCGCGACCGCCAAGAAAGGTCCGTTCGTTCTGGCCGCGGTGGCGACGACGGGCAGCGGAGCTAAGCAGGGGCGCATCGTCGTGGTCGGCAGTTCCGGATGGATGAACAATGGCGTGCTGAGCATCCAACAGGTGGCGAACCGGGATCTGTTCCTGAACAGCATCAACTGGCTGAGCGCGGATGAGGATCTGATCTCCATCCGTCCGAAGAATCCCGAGGACCGCCGCATTTCGCTCACGAACAATCAGAGCCGCGCGCTGTTCTTCAGTTCGGTGATCCTGCTGCCGCTGCTCGCGATCTTCTCGGGGATCTCGGCCTGGTGGAAGCGGAGATAGCACGATGAAGCAAATGCGGGGACTGCTGGTCGCGGCCGTCGCGCTGGCCGTGCTTTCGGGGCTGCTTTACTGGTCGACGAAACACAAGGCGCAGGAAGCAGCTAAGCCGCCCGAAGATGCGCCGCCGAAGATTCTGAGCCTGGATGACAAGCACGTGAACGAGGTGCGCATCCAGCAATTGGGCAATCCGCTGATCGTGTTGAGTAAGCTGGCGAACCGCTGGGAGATTACCAGTCCTGAGCCGATGCCGGCTGATCAGGATGTCGTGAGCGGACTTATCTCCGCCGCTTCCTCGCTGACTTCGGATCGCCTGATCGACGACAAGCCTGGCGGGCTAGCGCCATTCGGATTGGATATGCCGGCGGCGGAGGTGACCATCGGGTTGAATAACGCCAAGCCGAGCACTTTGCAGTTTGGGAACGACACTCCGGCGGGTGGAGAAACCTATGTGAAGCTGGCGGGCGATCCGCGCGTGTTCACGGTTTCCAGCGCCGTCAAGAGCAGCATCGATAAGGCTGTGAATGACCTCCGCGATAAGAGGCTGCTGACATTTGACTCGGATAAGATTTCGCGGGTTACGCTGGCGTCGAAGGGGCCGGAAGTCGAGTTCGGAAAGAACGGGCAGAATGAGTGGCAGATTCTCAAGCCGGAGCCCATGCGCGCGGACGCCACCCAGGTCGACGATCTGGTCCGGAAGCTGAAGGAGGCTAAGATCCAGGTGGAAGCGGGCAAAATAGCCGGTTCGACGTTCCTGCTGGCGCCCAAGATCGCGACGGTGAGCGTCACCGATCAAGGCGGCACGCAGACGGTGGAGATCCGGCAGGATAAAGCCAAGAACACCTACGCGAAGAGTTCGGTGGCCGACGGCATTTACAAGATCGGGGCGGACGTGGCCGACGCCGCCGTCAAGCCGGTCGCGGATTTCCGCAACAAGAAGCTGTTCAATTTTGGCTTTACGGAGCTCTCGCAAGTGACGGCGCAGGGGTCCGCGTACGCGCGGAGCGGCGAGAAGTGGTTCTTGAACGGGAAAGAGATGGACGGCGCAAGCGTCCAGAATCTCATCGAGAAGCTGCGGGACCTGAGCGGAACCGGGTTCGCGGCCAAGAGCGCCGGCGCGCCCATATTCTCGGCCGGAGTCACGTCGCAGGATAAAAAGGCGTCAGAGAAAGTCACTTTGTTCCGCGAGGGCGCCAACACTTTTGGCGTCCGGGACGGCGAACCGGCCATCTATACGATTGACGGCGGCGCGGCTGACGACGTGATCAAAGCCGCGACGGAAGTAAAGCCCGCAGCGCCCGCGCCGAAAAAGAAGTAACCATTGAACGGTCTTCTCACCGACCTTTATGAGCTGACGATGGCGGCCGGCTATTATGCCGCCTCGAAGCACCGGGACATTGCGACGTTTGAAGTGGCCGTCCGGCGGCTTCCGCGTAATCGGGATTGGGTGGTGACCGCGGGCGTCGAACGCAGCCTCGAGTATCTGCTGGGGCTGAGCTTCACCGGAGACGAGATTGATTATCTTCGCGGCGTCGCGCCTTTGAAGCATGCGCCCGAAGCGTTTTTTGAAGCATTGCGCACTTTTCGTTTCACGGGCGATGTGGACGCGGCGCCGGAGGGAACGGTGCTTCTGGCCGGCGAGCCGGTCCTCACGGTTCGCGCGCCGATCGCGGAAGCGCAAATCCCGGAGACGTACCTGCTTTCGGCGATCACGTTCGAGACTTTGATCGCCACCAAGGCCGCGCGGATCGTGGACGCCGCCGCGGGCCGTCCGGTTCTGGAGTTTGGGACGCGGCGGGCGCATACGCCGGAGGCGGGCACCATCGGAGCGCGGGCGGCCTTCATCGGAGGCTGCGCGGGCACCAGCAACACACTGAGCGGCTTTCGCTATGGGATCCCTGTATTCGGAACGTCGGCGCATTCGTGGGTGATGTCTTTCGCCACGGAGACGGAAGCGTTCCGCGCGCTCCAAAGCATGCTTCGCGAACAGACCGTGCAACTGATCGATACCTATGATCCGATTGTCGGCGCCAGACACGCGGCGGATTTGGGAAAGCCTTTATGGGGCGTCCGGATCGACAGCGGCGATCTGCACGCCCTTTCGCATGAAGTCCGCGGCATTCTGGATGCGGCCGGGCTTCGCGAAGCGCGCGTGATGGTCAGCGGCGACCTGGAAGAGAACCGCATCGCGGAGTTGATCGCGAGCGGCGCGCCCATCGACGCGTTCGGCGTGGGCACGGAACTTGCCACATCGGGGGACGCGCCATCCATGGGAATGATCTACAAGATGGTCGAGCTGAATGATCATGGCCGCTTGCGGTATACGGCCAAGCAGAGCGCGGAAAAGCCGTCGATCCCGGCGGCCAAGCAGATCTGGCGCTTTCCCGGCCATGACGTCATCGCGCTGCGGGACGAGAGAATGGAAGGCGGATCGGCGCTGTTGGAGCCGATGATCCGTGGCGGCGAGCGCGTGCGGGCGCCGGAAACGCTGGCTGTGATTCGGGACCGCGCCGCCCGTATGCGCGCGGCTCTCGAACGCGATCACGCCGTCGAGCGCAGCCCCGCGCTGGAACAGGTCTGGCAGGAGACGGTGAATGAACGAAGAGTTTCCTGATACGCAAGCGTTTCTGGATGTGGACACGCAGATCGATTTTCTCTTTCCCGCGGGCGCTCTCTATGTGCCCGGAGCGGAGCGGATCATCCCTACGCTCGCCCGGCTGAACCGGTTCGCGGCGGCGCGCGGAATTGCTCTGATTTCGACGATGTGCGCGCATCGCGAGGATGACCCGGAGTTTCTGGAATGGGGTCCGCACTGCGTGCTGGGCACGGTCGGGCAGCAAAAACCCGCCGTGCTGCAGGTGGGGCAGCGCTTTTTTGAAAAGCAGCACACGGACATTTTCCGGTCGCCCGACGCGGACGGGATGATCGCGCCGTTCATGGAGTTCGTGGTTTACGGCGTGGCGACCGAAATCTGCGTGCGGCAGGCGGCGTTCGGGCTGCTGGCGCGGGGAAAACGCGTGACGGTGGTGGAGGACGCGGTGAAGGAGTTAGACGGCGAACTCGCGTCCGCATTCTGGACAGAGCTGCGGGAGCGCGGCGGCAGCGTGCGAACTTCGCACCAGATCCTGGCGCCGGAGTAGACCTTGCCGAAGGTCATCGTAATTGGCGGCGGGCTGGCGGGCTTGGCCGCGGCGGCGGCGCTGGGCGGAGCGGGCTGGGAAGTGCAACTGCTCGAATCCCGCGCGTTCCTGGGCGGTCGCGCGACCTCGTGGCCGGTGCCCGCGGGCGAGGATGGCGAGACCGAAATCATCGACAACTGCCAGCACGTGCTGCTGCGCTGCTGCGTGAACCTGCTGGATTTTTACCGGCGTTTAGGCGTGGAATCCGAGATCCGTTTCTTCAAGGAGTTCTTCTTCATTGAGCCGGGCGGCCGCGTTTCGGTGATGAAACGGGGCGTGCTTCCGGCGCCGGCGCACTTCACGGAGTCTTTCCTGTCGATGAAGTGTTTCTCGTGGGGAGACAAGATCGGGATCGCGCGCGCCATGCTGGCGATTCCACGCGAGCGAAAGCGCCCGGATCTGGACGACATCACCATGCTCGACTGGCTGCGGGAGAAGCGCCAAAGCGAGCGCGCGATCTCGCGCTACTGGAACCAGGTGCTGGTGAGCGCGGTGAATGAAGAGTTAGGCCGCATGGCCGCTTCGCACGGGTTTCAGGTATTCTGGCTGGGGATGCTGGCGCGCGCGGACGCCTACGAGCTGGGCATCCCGAGCGTGCCGCTGCGCGAGTTGTACCGGGCGGACGCGTGGGAGCGGATCGGGCGCGTGGAGATGGATGGGCGCATGCCGGTGGAACGCATCGTGATCGAAGACGGGCGGGTCGCCGGAGTGCTCTCCGGCGGGTCGCTGCTCCAGGCGGATTACTACGTGGCTGCCCTGCCATTCGAGCGTATCCCGGGGATCGCGCCGGACTTGCCGGTGGATGTGACGCCCTTCACGCACTCGCCCATCACGGGCATTCATCTCTGGTTCGACCGGCCGGTCACTGATCTTCCCCACGCGACTCTGCTGGACCGGACCATTCAGTGGATGTTCAACAAATCCGAAGGCAGGCATGTGCAACTGGTGGTGAGCGCGTCGCGGTCGCTGATGGGGCAAAGCCGCCAGGAGATCATCGACCTGGCTGTGCGCGAACTGCGGGAATTTTTTCCTGGCGCGGCGGAAGCGAAATTGGAGCGCGCGCAGGTGATCAAAGAAGTGCGTGCGACGTTCTCGGCGGCGCCGGGTCTGGAGAAGAAGCGGCCCCTGGCGGCGACATCGGTTTCGAATCTCTTCCTGGCGGGCGATTGGACGCGGAGCGGGTGGCCGGCGACCATGGAAGGCGCTGTACGGAGCGGTTATCTGGCGGCCGAAGCGGTGACGCGCGCGGCGGGAACGCCGGGTCAATTTCTGCTGCCCGATATCGGATAATGCACGATATGCGCATCCTCGCCCGATTCCCGGCTCTGCTCTTGTTGGCTTGCGCGGCGGCGCTTGCCGGACCGCCGATGTCCAAGGTCACCATCCACGTGGTCTCCGTGGAGACAGGGAAGCCGGTGGACCGCGCCAGCGTGGTGATTAAGTTCGTGCAGGGTCGCGCGCCGCTGAAGCTCTATAAGAAAATGACGGACACGTGGGAGACGCGCACGAATCAGGATGGCAATGCGACGCTTCCGCCGCTGCCGCAGGGCATTCTCCGCATTCAGGTGATCGCGTCGAATTACCAGACTTTCGGCAAGATGATGGACGTGGACACCGACCCGAAAACGCTGGAAGTGCAGCTCAACCCGCCGCAGCCGCAGTACACGATCAAGTAGCCATGCCTTTTGAAATTGGGGTCATGTTCTCCGCCGGGGCGGATTTGCCAGGCACGCTGCGGGCACTTACCGGAATGGGCGTGCGGCATGGTCAGATGGCGGTGCCGGGGGACGTAGCGATCGATGTCGCGGGGTGGTCCGCGGCTCTGCGCGACGCGAATTTCGAGGTCCACACGCTCTTCGGCGTGTATGAAGGCGAGAGCTATGCCGATATCGACACGGTGCAGCGCTCCGTCGGTTTTGTTCCGCGCGCAACACGCCAGGAACGTATCGAGCGCACTCTGGAATTGATGCGGGCGGCCGCGGAGCTGGGCATTCCGGGATTCGCGACGCACGTGGGATTTCTGCCCGAAGACCCGGCCGATCCGGAGCATGCGCCCATGGTGGAAACAGTGCGGCTCTTAGCCGACGCAGCCGCGCGCCACGGGCTCACGTTCGCGCTCGAAACCGGACAGGAGACGGCTGGCGCGCTGCTCGATTTTCTGGTGGAAGTGGATCGGGATAACGTGGGCGTGAACTTCGATCCGGCGAACATGATCCTCTATGGCACGGGCGATCCGGTCGAGGCGCTGGATACCGTGGGCCAGCATTGTTTCACTGTTCATTGCAAAGACGGGACCTGGCCGGCGGCGGCCGGGATGCTGGGAACGGAGACGCCGATCGGCCAGGGCCAGGTGGATTTCCGCGCGTTTCTGACCATGCTGCGCAAAATCGGATACGAAGGTCCGCTATTCATCGAGCGCGAGACCGAAGACCGGGCGGCGCGGCTTCGCGATATCGCCGGCGCCCGGACTTACCTGGATACAATCACGGCTGACATTTAACGAAAAGGGGCGAAACAGAATATGGGATTCGATCAGTATCACGAGCCGGCGGGCGAGCTCTCGGCGGACACACGGACTTTCGCCCGGATGATCGCTTCGTTGGGCGAGGAAGCCGAGGCCATCAACTGGTATGAGCAGCGGATCTCCGTCGAGAAGAACAAGGACGCGAAAGCCATCATGCAGGATGCGCAGGAGGAGGAGTTCAAACACTTCGGCATGGATCTGGAGTTCCTGCTGCGGCAGAAGCCGAAATGGCGCGCCATGCTGAAGGGCATCCTGTTCAAAGACGGCGACATCGTGGAGAACGCGGAAGCGGCGGAGAAGGCGGCTTCGTAGACCGACTCGGACAGCGCGCGTTCAGCCCCGCTTTCGTAACACGGCGAAGAGGCTCTGGCCGAATGGCGGCGGAAGCAGCCGCTCCAATCGGGACATCGCGGGCACGATCAGGCGATCGAACACTTCGATCTGCGCTTCGGATTGCGCGGTGCGCCTGAGAAGGCGGGCATTGATCCACCATCCGAAAAAGCCCGCCATGTTGACGTAGCGCAGCTTGTGAATTTCCAGTCCGGCGCGGCGCGCGAGGTTAAGAACATCCGCGCGGGTATAGCGCCGAAAGTGATCGAGTTTCCGATCGATGGGGCCGTAGAGCGCCGGAAAGGCGGGCACGAGGAGAACGATCACTCCGGCCGGCGTGAGGATGGACGCCATGCGCTCCATGGCGATCTGGTCGTGTTCGACATGTTCGAGAACGTTGAGGCAGACGCACGAATCCGGATTGTGCCGGGCGAGATCCAGAAAGCAGGGGCTTTCGATTTCGCAATCGCAGACGAGCAGGTTCGGGCGATTCGGGTAGCGGCGGCGCAGCGCTTCCACGCAATCCGGCTCGTTATCGGCGGCCAGGACCAGGTCGCGATCCAAAAGCGCGCCGGTGAAGTTGCCGATGCCGCAGCCCGCTTCCACCACGCGCCGGCCAACCTCCGGCAGCACCAAGCGGCTCTGCCAGGCGAAGTAGTTGCGCGCCCGCGTCATCCTCCGCTGATCTTCTAAGGTGTAGGTAGAGACGCGCATGCTTGGTATGGGTTGGTTCGGTCTGGTGCTCCCGGTGAAGAATCCGATCGGCTTCAGCGCGGGCGATATGGCCGAGATGGCGCTGGTGGCGGCGCTGCTCCTTCTCACTATCGTATGGGGGCCGGAGTTGCAAAGCCTGGCCAGGCGTCTGGCGGAGCGGCCGGTGTGGTGCATGCTCGCATTGGCGGCGCTCCCGGTGGCGCTGCGTTTGTGTTTGCTTCCCCATCACCCGGTTCCGGTTCCCGACGTCTATGACGAATTCGGCCATCTGCTGGTGGCCGATACAGTGCGGCACTTCCGGCTGGCCAACCCGGCGCATGCGATGCCGCAATTCTTCGAGACGTTTTTCGTTCTGCAGCAGCCCTCGTACAGCTCGATTTACCCGCTTGGACAAGGGCTAGCCCTGGCGCTGGGGTGGGCGATTTTCGGCTTGCCCTGGGCGGGCGTGGTGCTTTCCGTGGCGGCGTTCTGCGCGCTTTGCTATTGGATGCTGCGCGGCTGGACGGACCCGGCGTGGGCTCTGCTGGGCGGGGCGCTGGCCGTGATGCAATTCGGGCCCCTGAGCTTGTGGATGAACAGTTATTGGGGCGGCGCGCTGGCCGCGGCCGCGGGATGTCTCGTGTTCGGAGCTCTTCCGCGCTTGCGGGATCGCTGGCGCCCTCGCGACGCCGCGCTGCTCGGGACCGGTCTCGCCATCCACCTGTTGACGCGTCCTTTCGAATCGCTCTTTTTGGTGAGCGCCGTGATCCTGTTCTTCCTGCCGGCTGTGCGGAGAGCGGATGGACGGCGGAAGTGTGCGCGGGCGGCGGCGATCGCGACTCTTGCGCTTACTCCCGCGATCCTCCTGACGCTTGCGCAAAATCGTCAGGTAACGGGCAGTTGGACTACCCTGCCCTATCAACTCAGCCAATATCAGTACGGCGTGCCGGCCTCTTTGACGTTCCAAAGCACGCCGGTCCCGCATCGGGAGCTAACTCCGCAGCAGGCGCTCGATTACAAGATGCAGAGCTCGTTCCGCGGGAGCGCTCCGGAAACCATCGGTAAGTTCCTGCAGCGGCTGGAATACCGCGTGCGTTATTACCGCTTCTTCTTTCTTGCGCCGTTATATCTGGCGGGGTTCTGGTTTTTAGTTTCGGCCCGGAGTTTTGGGGATTGGTGGGTGATTCTGACTCTGCTTCTGTTCGCTCTGGGTACTAATTTCTTTCCGGCATTTCAGGTGCACTACATCGCAGGGGTAACTTGCCTGTTTGTGCTGCTGAGCGTGCTTGGTCTCCAAAGGTTAAGCCAGCTGCGCATTAGAGGCTTGGCGACCGGTCGGGAGGCAGCGGCGGTTCTGGTTTTTCTCTGCTTTGCGCATTTCGCCGTGTGGTACGCGTCACACGTTTGGGAAGGCGCCGTTTTCTCGACGGCGTTGCAGCCCTTCGAAACGTGGGACGCTCTCAACTATGCGAACGCCGAACCACGCCGGCGGATCAATCGTGAACTCGCCTCGGCGGCAGGTCCGCAACTTGTCCTGGTGCGCTACGCGCCCCAGCATATTTTTCAGGATGAGTGGGTTTACAACGAGGCTGACATTGACGCGGCCCGCGTGGTTTGGGCGCGTGATTTAGGCGACGAAGATCAGAAGCTGCTGGCCTTTTATCCGCGCCGTGCGGTTTGGCTGCTGGAGGCGGACGCGCAGCCAGCCCCGCTCCTCCGCCCGTACAAAAAAGAAGCGACTCCGGAACCACAAGTTCCGAAGTCGCCGTTTGAAGAGGTTCGTTGATAACCGCTACGGATTAACGCCGTAAGCGGGTTTTGGTGTGAGTCTTTCCGTTGGGTCCTGTTTGTGTGCGGGTCACCGTGTGCGGCCGTACGGTATCAGTGGCCGTATACGTATTACCTTTCGAACCTGTAACCGTTTTGTCTACAGTCCGTTCGCCACCGCTCGTGGTGATCGACTTACTCGTCGTCGCGGTGTTGCCGTTGGGCGCGGTGTAGGTCTTGTCGACGGTTCCGTTCCCGTTCTGGACGTTGCGATCGACTTGCACATTCTCGCCCTTGCGATTCGTATAGTCGCCGGTTTGCTGCGCGGCGGCGACGCCGGTGATCCCAAGCGCAATGACTGAGGAAAGGATGAACTTTTTCATTTGTACCCTCCTGGCATTCTAGCCTGAATTGGGCGGGAAGCCTGAAAAATAACTCTTCCTCGCTCGCTCTAGTTAAAAGCATTTATGGCGCCAAGCCAGAGAACGAAAGGAGTTAGGATTCTTTCATGAACAAAGTTCAAGCAACCTCCACCACATTCCCGCGTCCAATGGAGTGGAGGGTAGAGACAATGTTAAAGAAAATTGGACTTCCGGTAATGGCGCTTTTCGCGATGCTGCTGATGGTGAATCCGACTCCCGCAAAGGCGGGCGTTCGCGTCGGGGTCGCAATCGGCGGAGGTTATCCGGTGGCGGCGGTTCCGGCATATCCTTACGCCGGCTACGTTAACCCCTACTACGGATACGGCTATCCGGCTTATGGGTACGTCGCCCCCGCTTACGCTTATCCTTATGGCGGCGTATCGCTGGGCTTCTGGGGCGGCCACTACGGTTACAGGAACTACGGTGTGGGCTACGGCTACCGGGGCGGCTACGGGTACCGGGGCGTCTATCGCGGTGGATACCGCGGCGGCTACCGCCGATAACAGGCGCGGCAAATTTTCGCGGTTTTCAAAGGGCTCCTCTGGCGAGGAGCCCTTTTTTCATTGGGCGTGCGAACACTGCTTCCGAGTCGTTGTGGCGTTCGCTGGCGCTGGCGCAGGTGGAAGAAGAAGCGCTTACGCCGGAAACCGCCGCGGCGCTGGATCGCGCCCGCCTGTCCCTCAGTCGCGGCAAGGGAGTTTCACATGAAGAGATTCTGCGCGAGTTCGGCCTGAGCCGGTGAGCGCGCCGGCCTGGGCGCCATCGGCCGCGAAAACGCCGGACCGGCGCCATGCCTTCGAGCGTGCGACACTCTCGCTATGTCCACACTCGCTTCCATGAAGAAGGTCCGGTGGGGCGTTCTCGGCGCCGCCAAGATCGCCCGGACGAAAGTGATTCCCGCCATGCAGCGTGGGGCTTGGTCGGAGGTGACCGCCATCGCCTCCCGCGATGCCGAGCGCGCGCGATCCGAGGCGGCGGCCATGCACATTCCGAAGAGCTACGGCTCCTACGAAGAGCTGCTGGCTGACCCCGATGTGGATGCGATCTACAATCCGCTTCCCAACCACCTGCATGTTCCCTGGACCGTCCGGGCGGCGGAAGCGGGCAAGCACGTTCTCTGCGAGAAACCGATCGGCTTGAACGCGGCGGAGTGCCGCACGTTGGCGGACGTCCAAAAGCGGACGGGGGTGCTGATCGGCGAAGCCTTCATGGTCCGCCTGCATCCGCAATGGCGGCGCGCCCGCGAACTGGTCCGCTCGGGCGAGATCGGCGACGTGCAATCCATCCTGGCCATGTTCAGCTACTTCAACCGCGATCCGAAAAACATCCGCAGCGTCGCGGAATGGGGTGGCGGCGCTCTGATGGACATCGGCTGCTACCCGATTCAGGTTTCCCGATTCGTCCTGGACAGGGAACCGCGGCGCGTGGTCGCGCTCATGGAACGCGATCCGGAGATGGAAATCGACCGCCTCACTTCCGCCATTCTGGACTTTCCCTCGGTCCAAGTCGTGTTTACCTGCGGCACGCAGATGTGTCCCGGGCAACGCGTGCAGATCACCGGCTCAACCGGTCAAATTACCTTGGAGATACCGTTCAACGCTCCCAACGATCGTCCGACGCGGCTCCTGCTGGATCGCACCGGCAATCTTTCTGGAAGCGGCATCGAAGTGGAGGAGTTCCCAATCTGCGATCAATACACTTTGCAGGGGGACGCGTTCTCGCGAGCGATTGTGGAAGGGGGCGAGCCGCCGACGCCGCTGTGGGATTCGCTTCGGAATATGGCGGTGATCGATGCCGTGTTCGAGTCGGCGCGCACGGGCAAGTGGGTGGTTCCGGAGGTGATTGCTTGATGGCGGGAACAATGAACCGGCGCGTGGTGCTCGCCTCGCGTCCCCACGGTGACCCGGCGGAGGAGAATTTCCGGATGGAGGAGACGCCAATACCGACACCGGAGCAGGGCCAGGTATTGCTGCGGACGCTTTTTCTCTCGCTCGATCCCTACATGCGCGGCCGGATGAACGCCGGGAAATCGTACGCGCCGCCGGTTGAGATCGGGCACGTGATGGGCGGCGCCACCATCTCCGAGGTGCTCGAATCGAAGGCGGCCGGCTTCGCGCCGGGCGACGTGGTGGCGAGCCAGTCGGGATGGCAGGAGTATGGCGTCGCCGATGCCAAAGGTCTCCGCAAGGTGGATGCGGAGATCGCCCCCATTTCGACCGCTTTGGGAATACTGGGGATGACGGGGATGACGGCCTGGAGCGGGATGCGGAACATCGGCCAGCCAAAACCGGGCGAAACCGTGGTGGTGGCCGCGGCCGCCGGCGCGGTGGGCTCCGCCGTGGGACAGATCGCCAAAATTCAGGGCTGCCGCGCCGTGGGAGTGGCGGGCGGCCCGGAGAAGTGCCGCCGGGTGGTAAGCGAGCTGGGTTTCGATGCGTGTATCGACCATCGCAGCCCGCATTTCGCCCATGAACTGCGCGCGGCGTGCCCCGACGGAATTGACGTCTATTTCGAGAATGTGGGCGGCGCCGTGCTGGAGGCGGTGTTGCCGCTGCTGAACGACTTCGCGCGCGTGCCGGTCTGCGGCTTGATTTCGCAATACTGCGCCACCGAACTGCCGTCCGGCCCGGACCGCAGTTCGCTTTTGATGGGAGCGGTGCTGGTCAAGCGCCTGACGCTGCGCGGCTTTATTGTGTCCGATTTCTTCAGTCAGTTCGGCGAGTTCACCCGCGAGATGAGCGGCTGGGTCCGCGAAGGGCGCATCCGCTATCACGAAGACATCGTGGACGGGTTGGAGAACGCCGTCCATGCATTTCAGGGCTTACTGAAGGGAAAGAACTTCGGAAAGCTGCTCATTCGTGTCGCCCCGGCCAAGAGCTAAAGCGACAGCTTGCCGTTGTAGACCATCTCCTTCAGCTTGAACTTCCGCTCGATCTTGAGATGGCCGGTCTGGGTGACGAACGTGATTTCCTTGTCGTCCAGATCAATCGGCGACGTTCGCGAGAAAAAGAAGCGGGCCGTGTTGGAGCCGTCATTCTGGGGATCGATTTTCACATCTTCCGGGGAAAGCGCTTCCTTGTTTTTCACCAGGATCTGGGTAGATGCCATGAGAACATTGCGCAGGTGGTCCGGATCCGAAGAGCGCGAGCTGTCGGAATCGTTGTAGCTGTTCGAGGATGGCATGAGCAGGCCGGAGACGGAAACCACATAATCCTTGTCGAACTTCCCGGCAGATTTTTCCGCATCGGAATTCCCGGCGGATTTGTCCGCATCGGAGGGCGCGCCCGTTCCGGCGGAATCGGGCGCGTTCGAGCCGAATTGCGACTTCAGCAGGGCTTGTTTCACCGGCTCGGCGCTATCCCAGCGGACCACCACGTCGACGCGTTGTTGAGAAGGCGCTCCGCCGTTGCCGCGGCGACCACCGCCCATTCCGCCGCCGCCCATTCCGCCCATCCCGCCGCCCATTCCGCCCATGCCGCCGCCCATTCCACCCATGCCGCCGCCGCGGCCCATCCCGCCGCTGCGTCCGGCGTTGGGATTGCTGGAGTCGGTCTGCCCGCGTTCCAGCGAAGCCGACGTTTTGGCGGCCCAAGGCGAGCTGGTCAGGATTCGGTCGATATCGGAGGCCGTCCACTCCTTCGGGTCTTTATTCCAGACCTCGGCGGCGCAAAGCGTGCCGGCGACGACGGCCAACGAAAGCGAAAGGCGCAGGAAGTTCGTACGTTGCATCTTGGAAATGAGACGTCGTCAGACGCCCGAAACGTTTCGCGGATCTCGCGAAAACTATCCTTGCCGCCACTTGCGCAGCGGGCCGGAACCGACGAGGAACAGCGCCACGACCGCTACCGTGGCGAGTCCGCCGCCGACCACGCTGGGAACCGCGCCGAACCACGCCGCGGTCCAGCCGGATTCGACCGCCCCCAACTGGTTGGATGAACTGATGAAGATGTTGTTGACGGCGAGAACGCGGCCGCGCACGCGATCGGGAGTCTCTATCTGCACCAGGGACTGGCGCAGGACCACGCTGATGTTGTCGAACGCCCCGGTGAGCACCAGAACGCAGAACGAAAGCAGCAGGGAGTGCGACAGACCGAAGACGACGGTGGCTACGCCGAATCCGGCTACGGCCGCCAGAAGGATTTTCCCGGCGTGGCGGATGCGCGGGCTGTGGGCCAAAATGAGGGCCATCGAGACAGCGCCGATGGCGGGCGCGGCGCGCAGCCACCCGAGCCCGCGCGCCCCGGTGTGCAGAATTTCCACGGCGAAGATGGGCAGCAGCGCCGTCGCGCCGCCGAACAGGACCGCGAACAGGTCCAGAGACAGCGCCGAGAGAACAAGTTTGGAGCGCCAGACGAAGCGCATGCCTTCCAGCAGCTCTTTCGGGTCGCGCCCCGTGGCTTCGGTATGCGCGGGCGAGCGGAACCGGAGCATCACAAAGCACGCCAGCGTCATGGTGGCGCAGCCGAGCTGGACCAGGTAAACGGTTCGGCTTCCGGCGGAGGCGAGCAGGATGCCGGCCAGAGCGGGACCGCTGACGGTGGCGATTTCCTGTGCGCTGCTGTTCCAGGTGATGGCCTTGCCGAGCGCCTCCTGCGGGACGATGTGCGGCAGAATCGCCTGGCGCGCGGGACCTTGGAAGGCGCGGGCGGTGGCCGTCAGAAACAACGTCACGTAGATGACCGTCACGGAGCGAAACGAGAAGATCAGCAGCAAGGTCCCGGCCAGCAGCAGCAGCTGGGTGATGATCATGATGCGGCGCCGGTCATGCCGGTCGGCGACATGGCCGGCAAAAAGCGCGAACAACAAAAACGGCGTGACCTGAACGAAGCCCACATTGCCGAGGACGATGGCGGATCGGGTGGCGAGATACAGATCCCAGCTCACCGCCACGGAAAGCATCTGGAGGCCGAAGGTGGCGAGCGACGTTCCCAGCAGGAGCAGGCGGTAGTCGCTGGAGCGAAACGGGGCGTAGGAGTCCAAGACACCAGCTTCGCGTATGGCGGATTCGCGAATCGATTCCCGCTAGCGCGTCTACAATAGAAACATGCGTTCTCTGATGATCCGGTTTTGCGCCCTGTTCGTTACCTTCGTTTGGGGCGCGGCCTGGATGGCGGCCCAAGCGGGAGCGTCCGATCCGCTGCCAGGCGTGGATCTCAGCGGGCTCACGGCCGCGCAGCGAGCTGCCGTCGTCAAGATTCTTTCGGCGCGGGAGTGCGGCTGCACCTGCGGAATGAAGGTGGCCGAATGCCGCGTAAAAGACCCTGCTTGCGGCTACAGCAAGGGCGTATCGATGGTTCTGGTGGAGGCCATCAAGTCGGGCAAGGGCGAAGCCGCGGCCATCGCTCTGGCGGACGCGTCGCAATGGGCGCATCTGCCCGCCGAAGACACCCGCATCCTGGGCGACCCGGTCAAGCTCTCCACGGAGGGCGCGCCAGTGACCGGTCCGGCGGACGCCAAAATCAAGCTCGTCGAGTTCTCGGACTTCCAGTGCCCGTACTGCATTATGGCGACTCCGCAACTGCAAGCGCTGCTCAAGATGTATCCGGGCCAGGTGAGCCTGACGTTCAAGCAGTTCCCGCTCGATAATCACTCGCAAGCGGCGGTCGCCGCGTTGGCCGCGCTGGCTGCCCAAAAGCAAGGCAAGTTCTGGGAAATGCACGACGCTCTGTTTGCGCAGAATGGTCACTTATCGCGGGACATCATCCTGGGCATCGCCTCCAAAATCGGACTGAGCATCATGCGGTTTTCCGCCGACCTGAACTCGCCCGAGTTGAAAAAAGTGGTGGAGCGCGACGTGGCCGAAGGCGAGAAAGCGGGCGTGCAAGGAACTCCGACCGTGTTCATCAACGGGCAGCGCTACAACGGCGCGGTGAAGACGGCGCCTTTGAAGGGGATTATCGACGCCGAGTTGAAGGCCAACGCCACGACGGCGGCTCTGAGCAAGCCCTGAACAGCCGGCACTCCCGCTCCCTGCGTTTGGGAGTATGGGAACAGTGCGAATCAGTCTGAAGAGCCGCGTCATTCCGGTCACGCTTTCGTTGTGGATTCTGTCGGCGGCGCCGGCTCCCCCCGCGGCGAAAACAGCAGCCCGCAACTCCGCGGCGCCGGTGGGGGCCCGATCTGTGCTGGCGTATCTGGAGCAGTCGATCGCATGGTACAGGAATATCGGCGATCTGGAGCAAACGACGGGGACGGGAAACGACGTACTGCTGTGGGACAGCACGCACCAATCGTCCCTGCGCGCGCTGCAGCTCGCGTTTGACTTCGCCCGGGCCGACGCGGCGTTGAGAACGGCTGGCCAACAATCTGCCGCCGGAACGGATCAATCCGCGGTGTCGGGATCGGCGGGCCGCAATATCCAACAGGTCGCCGCCTCCGCGGCTCAGCGCGTCACCAACGTGCAGGGGCGCATCGCGGACCTGGACACCGCGCTCACCAAAGCGAACGCCAAGAATCGCCCCGCGCTGGCCGCCCAGCGGGAGGAACTGGAAGCGGAGCTGAATCTGGCGAAGGAAGTGCAGCAAACCGTCCAGGGCATGCTGACGTTCGTCAGCTCCAACGCGCCCGGCTCGGCCGGAGACAGCGATTTTGTTTCTCAGATCAACGACCTGCAGCGCACCGTTCCGGAGGTCATCTTCACCAGACCCGCCACGGCGAGGAATAGCGCCGGGAACGCCGCCGGAAGCAGTCCGGCAAATCCAACCACGGCTCCCGCGGCGCCGGTCAGAACCGCCGCGGCCCCGGCTCTCGCGAATCCTGGCTCAGAAGGATTGGTCACCTTGGCGAGCGACCTGTTCACCCTCTACAGCGCCCGGAGCCGATTGGACGCGGACCTGGCGGAAACCGACGCGCTCCTCCGGAGCATCGAGCAGATCAAAGCGCCGGTCGTCGCCAACCTCCGCGCTTCCATTCAGAAAAGCGAGGAACTGGTGAACGCGGCGGCCTCGGACGACCCGGCTCAGATCGCCGCGGGCGAGCAGCAGGTCAACGCTCTCACCGCGCGTTTCAAACAGCTCTCGACGGTGGTCGTGCCGATCGGAGAGCAGGAGATTTTGGTCGAAACCACGCGGGGCGATCTCGCCGAGTGGCGCAGCGGGATCGCCTCCTTATACCGCGGCTTCGCCCACAAGCTCATGGAGCGGCTGGGGGGCTTGGCCGCCGCGATCTTCTTCATCCTGGTCGTCTCCAACCTGTTCCGCCGGGCGACGTTTCGATACATCAAGGATGTCCGGCGCAGGCGGCAGTTTCTGGTGATCCGCCGCTTTCTGGTGGGCTTCCTGATCACCATCGTCCTCGTCTTGAGTTTCGTTACGCAATTCGGGTCGGTGGCCACCTACGCCGGTTTCCTCACGGCGGGTCTTGCGCTGGCGCTGCAGAACGTGATCCTCTCCGTGGTCGCTTACTTCTTCCTGATCGGCCGCTATGGGGTGAAAGTGGGCGACCGCGTCACCGTGGCCGGGGTGACCGGCGACGTGATCGATCTGGGTCTGGTGCGCATGTACATGATGGAATTGACCGGCGCGGGTGCGGACCTGCATTCCACCGGGCGCGTGGTGGTCTATTCGAATTCCGTGATCTTCCAACCGGCCGCCATTTTCAAACAGCTTCCGGGGACCAATTACGGCTGGCACACCGTCGCTCTCACGCTGGCGCCCGGAACGGATTTCGACCTGGCGGAGAAAACTCTGGGCGGCGCGCTCAACTCGGTTTACGGCAAATACCGCGCGACCATCGAGCAGCAGCACGCGGTGTTTGAGAAATCGGTGGAGATGCAGGTCAAGGCGCCCGAACCCGAAAGCCGCCTCCGCTTCAGTGATGAGGGTCTGGAGTTTTCCGCGCGGTTTCCCGTGGAGGTGCAGCGCGCCGCCGAGATCGACGACGAAGTGATGAAAGCGCTTTACAACGCCATCGAGCATGAGCCGAAGCTGACCCTTTCCGCTACCGGCGCTCCCAAAGTGCTGCCCGCCGCGTGACGCCCGTTGAAAAGCGCGTAGTCACACGATTGAAGCTCGTTCGAAACGCGCCGGCATTCGCTTTCCCGCCATAATGAGACATGTCCACATCGGGAAATAGCCCGGAAGTGCTTTATCGCGTGCTCGGCCACACCGGAGAGAAAGTATCGGCGATCGGCGTCGGAGGCTGGCATCTTTCCCTGAAGCACGTCGATGAGAAGACAGCTATCCAGATTGTGCGGACGGCGGCCGACCGCGGCATCAATTTCATGGATAATTCATGGGACTATAACGACGGCGCGAGCGAGAAGCGCATGGGGAAAGCGCTGCGGGACGGGTACCGCGAGAAGGTGTTCCTCATGACCAAGATCGACGGGCGTTCCAAAAAGGAAGCAGCCAAACAGCTGGATGAATCGCTGAAGCGGCTGGATACCGATTGCATCGATCTGGTGCAGCATCACGAAATCCTGCGCTTTGAAGATCCGCACCGCATCTTCGATCCGGAGGGCGCCCAGGCCGCGCTGCTCGAAGGGCGTCAGGCCGGCAAGCTGCGCTATATCGGCTTCACCGGACACAAGGATCCGATAGTTCATCTGCACATGCTGGACGTGGCGGAGGCCAACGGCTTCACATTCGCCTCGGCGCAGATGCCTCTGAACGTGATGGATGCGCATTACCGCAGCTTCGCGAAACTGGTTGTGCCGGAGCTGGTGAAGCGAAACATCGGAGTGCTGGCCATGAAGACGATGGCCAACGGACAGATCTTGAACTCCAACACGGTGAGCCCGATCGAGTGCCTGCACTACGCCCTGAATCTTCCGACGTCCGTGGTCATCGCCGGCATGGATAATCTGCAGATTCTGGACCAGGCGCTCGAGGCCATGCGCACGTTCCACCCGCTCAGCGAAGACGAGCTGAACAGCCTGCTGGCCAAAACCGCGGGCGTGGGCCGGACCGGCGAATTCGAACTCTTCAAAACTTCCTCCATTTACGACGGCACCGCGCAGAACCCGGAGTGGCTGGGAGAAGAACCCAAGCGCATCCAGCAAGTGATGCAGGGCTAGAAGCACCCACGGCGTCCATTCCACATGCGGCATTTTTTCGAGGATTTGAACCGGCTGGAACAACTGTTGTTGGAGATGGCCGGACTGGTGGAGACATCGATCCGGAAGAGCGTCCGCTGCCTGACCGAACAGAGCGAAATCTATGCGAATCAGGTAGTCCGCGACGAAGCCATGATCAACGCTCTCGAGATTCGGATTGACGATCTCGCGACCAGCCTGATGGCCTTGAACCAGCCGGTGGCGAGCGACATGCGGCTGATCGTGGCGGCCCTCAAGATCAACACGGACCTGGAGCGCATGGGCGATCTCGCGGTCAGCATCACGCAGCGCGCTCTGCCGCTGATTGAACTCGATGCGCTGGAGCCTTCCGTGCCCATCGCGGCGATGGCTTCCCGCGTGGAGGAGATGGTGGAAAAGAGCATCAGCGCCTTTGTGGGCAGAAACTCGGATCTCGCGCGCGAGGTGCTCAGCGCGGATGACGAAGTGGATCAGATGCGGAACGACATCTATGAGGATCTGACCAGCCGCATGGAGGCGAATTCTTCGCTGGTGCGCCGCGCGCTTGCTTACCTGTTCGTGGCGAGGAACCTGGAGCGCATCGCGGACCACGCGACCAACATCGCCGAAGACGTGATTTTCGTGGCGCGGGGAATTGATGTGCGCCACCGGAACGAAGCGTAGCGCGTCAAATCGCCTGCAGAAAGCGCCGCATCGCCGCCAGATAAAGTTCCGGTTGCGTCATGACGTCCAGGTGACCCGCGCTCGCGAACCGTTCGACCTGCGCTTGCGGGTACCGCGCGCGCAATGCGGCGGATTCAGCCGGCGGCGCCAGTCCATCGCGGCCCGCTTCCAGCAGCAGCATGGGACCTTTCCAGTCCGGCGCGTTGGACGGGCGGGCATGATAGTCGAGCTGCAAGGTCGCCGAAGAGAGAGCCATGCGGCGCAGTTCGGTCACCTTCGAGAATCGCGCCACCTCCTCCATCATGAAGCGCTTCTGTTCTGCAGTGAGATCGGACCCCGATGTCCGAAACGCCTTTTTAAAAGCGAAACGCGTCGCGGGTAGCAGCAGCCATTTGGGAGCGATGCGGAGCAGACGAATCTGGCGTTCGATTTTGCGCGCATGTTCCGGGCTGGGCAGCCCGCTGGAGGAAACCATCACGGAGCGCACGAGTTCCGGCATCCGCCGCGCCAGTTCGAGCGCCAGGTAGCCGCCCTGGGAATGACCGAACACATGGCACGCCGGCACGGACTCGCGATCGAGAATGCCCGCGATCGCCTGCAGCGCGGCATCCACGCCGGAGACCCCGGCGGCGATCGACGGCGCGATCACGCGATACGAATTCTGCAGCCCGAGCATGTACTCGAAATACATCTCCCCGTTGCCCATTCCGCCGTGCAGGAAGAGGATGCATTCCTCGCCTTCGCCGCCGGTGAAGTACTCCCACAAGGCCCCCGCCGCCCCGTTGGTCCGCACCGGATATTTCGCGCGAAACGCCGCAAGATCGCTGTAGAGATCGCCCATCTTAAGCGGCCAAGTCGTGCGGCATATCAGGCGCTCTTCGCGGCCAAGAGCCGCGTGACCAGATCGTCCGCTTCTTTCTTCAGCTTCTCGTGTTCCGCGCCGGTGGCGACGCTGGCGAAGCCGTCATGAATCGCTTTCACGCGGCCGTCCCTGCCCACGTAAATAGTGGTCGGGAAAGCGCCGAAGTGAACCAGTTGCGGCAGCTTCTGGCTGACCTGCTCGGTGGTTCCGGCGATCAGCATGGGATAAGGAATGGCGTACCGGGACACGAAACTTTGCACCCGCTTGCGATCGTAGGCGGTGTCGCCCGATTCGAAGTTCAGGCCTACAATATCGAGTCCCTCCGCGTGATGCTTGCGGTAAAGATCCACCAGGAACGGAGCCTCGTCCATGCAGTTCGGGCACCAGGAGCCGCCGATGGCGACGAGGACGACCTTATCGCGAAAACGGGGATCGTCGGAGGAAACGGTCTGGCCTGTCAGATCGGAGGCGCTGAAGCGAAACGGCGCCGCGGGATCTTGGACGGTCGTCGTCTTGAAAGCGTCGGGTTCGGCGATCAGCCCTTTGGACGCCGCCTCCGCTTCTCGCACGCCGATCAGCTTCTGCTTCCGGTCCAGCAGAAGGTCCAGCGTGCCGTCGGCTTTCATGGTTCCTTCCACCAGCGCGGGGCGCGCCCCGGAGAAGTGGCTGATCACGAAACTGCCGTTCCGAACGGCGCCGGTCAGCGCGCCCGTGTCGCCGTCGATGCGCAGGATCGCCCCGTTCAGCTCGTCGCCATTTTGGTGCAGCACCAGTTTCCAGGCTACGTCCTTGTCGCCGTTGGCGGCGCGAATTTCCCAATCCCCGGCAAGCCGAGGCGCCGTACCGGAACTAGCCTGTTGCGCAGCGGGACGCGTAGCCTTCACCGGACGCACGTAGTCTTTGGCCGCTTTATGAACCGTGTAAACGCCGTCGAGCGTTTTGCCATGGAGCGTCGCGTCCAGATCCGCGTTGTAAATGTCGAAGTGAAGATGAAGCTTGCCGTTTTCGTACCGTCCGCTGGTGGAAGGAATGCGGCGCTCGCCGTCGAAGAAATAGCCGGTGGCGCCTTGCGGGTTAACCGCGAGGTCAAAGCGGAACGGGACCGGCGCTCCCCCGGATAGTATGGTCGCGCTCCATTGTCCGTCCACGCTTTCAGGAGCGGATCGGCAGCCTTGGAACGCCAGAGCGGCGGCAAGCAAAGCGAATGTGCACGGATTCATCGGCGGACGCGTCACGCAAGCTCCCTGGATTCAAACGAGGATAGCAGCCGCGGGCAATCCCGCCGTGCGATGGACGCGAAAGACACATGTTATATTTGGCCTCGAAAAGGAGGAAAGTTTTGCACAAGAGTCTTCCACACCTACTCGCGACCAGCGTTTTCACGATCACCACGGGTGCTGTCCTGGCCTGGGGACAAGGGCTTCCGGCGAATGCCGTCAGGCAGGGCCGGGTCATTTCCCCGAACGCGCCGGTCGCTCCCAGCGCCCTGCCCGTGGACGCCCCGGCGCCGGGAGCCGCTCCCTGCACCGTCACCCTGTTCAATAACTACGAGTTCAGTCAATATAGCGCTCAGTATTTCAACTACACGCCTTCCTGTCCGGGGCCGTGGTCGAAGGTCACCTTCGAGGGCAGCTTCAACGTCACCGAGGGCATTCAGTTCGACCGCACGGCCAACATCCAGCTTGGCTACGTGAACATTTACTTCGGCACTACGGAAGAGCCGTCGCCCACAAGCGGCCCGTCGTGGAAGGTCGAGCGCGATCTGACCGACTACAGTTCCCTTTTCGCCACCGCGCAATCGGGGGAAGTGGATATCTATAACATCGTAAGTCCGCCTTACACGGGGATCATTTACGGGACAGCGACGCTAAAGTTCTATCCGGTCGCGGCGGGAGGCACGCCGCCCGTTGTCGCCGATGCCGTATACCCGCTTCCTGACGGCCCTGGCGCGCCCTATCAACTCTCCAGTCCGGCGTCCCAGCTCGCGGTAACCTTCACGCTTCCCACGAACATTGAGCGCGCCTACCTGGACGTCGTCTCCCAAGGCCAGCAAACCGATGAGTTCTGGTACACCTGCGTGCCGGACGACTTAACCACGGAATTAGAGAGCTGCGGCAGCACGGCTTTCCGCGAGACCGAGATTTCGATCGATGGACAATCCGCCGGCGTCGCCCCGATCTATCCGTGGATCTTCACCGGCGGCATCGACCCGTATCTGTGGATCCCGATCCCCGGCGAGCAGACCCTGAACTTTGTGCCTTATCGCGTGGATCTGACTCCTTTCGCCGGCCTGCTCAGCAACGGCCAGCCGCACACCATCGCGCTGGGCGTTTACAACGCGGATAACTACTTCCAATCCGTCGCCACGCTGCTCGTGTATCTGGATCACGGATCGACGCAAGTCACCGGGGGCATCCTCACCAATACAATCGGGATGGCGAATCCGGCGGTTCTGGAAAATCTGACGACCACTCCGCAGGGCGGCGTCTACGGAACCGTAACCACCACATCCGCCCGGAACTTCCAACTGGAAGGCTATGTGAATACTTCGCATGGTCAGGTAGTTACGCTGGTCTCGCAGAAAGTAGACTTCGCCAACAGCCAGCAGTTCATCGTGAGCGACTCGCGTTACACCCAGAACATCACCCAGGGCACGACCGTCGCTTCGACCACTTCGACGACCAGCCTTGCGGGAACCGAAACCATCGTGGCGAACTACTCATTCCCGTTGATCGTGGATATCTCAGAAACCTTAAATGAGCAGGGAATCCAGTTATTGACATCCATTTCGCAGACCTACGACACAACTACCCAAAGCGGAAGCAACACGACGGTGGTGGCGGATGAAGTCAAAACTACGGACACGCTGCAGCTCGATGACTCCGGCGACATCCTGGGCAACAGCAATCAGAAGAGTTCGGAGACGAACTCCACCACGGTGAACGGAACCTGCACGGGCTCCAAGACGCTGGCCGCCAACAATCAGTACGTCGGCCGAACTACGGGCTGCCAATAACCTTTTAGCCGCTTTAGAAGTCAGCAAGCCAACCGGCGCGGGTCTCCTGTACAGTCAGGACGGGCGATCCGCGCCGGTTCGCGTTTCACTCGGGCTCGTTGAAGATCCGGATCAGGCGCAACGTGTCCAGCATGGCGCGATTCACGTCGCCGTTCATGTTCTCGTCCGCGGGCTCGAACCGCAGCGTGATCTCATGCTCGCCGGAGGTCAGCATGACGTGCTGCCGGTTGCTGTATCCCCAGTTGGACCATTCGTCCTTGCCGCGCTGCGGGAACACCATTGCGCCCGCGGCCTTCCCGTCCACCAGCAAGCTGCGAATGGCGCACTTATTATCCGTGTTCACCGGACCGCTGCCGTTGGAGTAGCGAAAATCCACCGCGTAGTTTCCAGGTTCCTTCACGCTGACTTTCCAGGCGATGGTCCGGTTCACGGTGCGGGACAGTTCGACGAATCCCTTTCCGGAAAAACCGGTGAGCGATTCCGCTGAAGCGGCCGCAGCCGACTCCGCTTCAACGGTCATCTCGCGATTCGGATCATAGACCGCCAGAGGCGGCCCCAGGAACGAATGCACGCCCTGTTTATCGACCGCGCTTACCTGATATTCGGCGAACTCCGAGGAGACCGGCAGCGTGTAGGAGTTCGACCCGATCTCATCCACGCGCTCGCCATTCCGCACAAGCACGTAATGCTGCGCGCCCGGCACGGAGCTCCAGTGCAGAATGGCCGCGTCTTGCTGGATCGCGGGAAACTCCGGAGCGATCGCGTTACTCACCAGGTGCGGCTTGCCGGACGGTAACTCGTCATCCGCCATGGTGATCTGCACTTGATGCCCGCCTTGTAAGTCGGCGGGGATGACCGCTGGCGCAAGCGGCTGGCCATCCAGCGTGATGGCGCGGATAACGCTTCCGTAGCCCTGCATGCTGATCTTCAGAGTGGCGGCGCGGTAATGGAAGTTCTCCAGAACATTCGATCCGCCGAACGGCTTCGGGATCACGGGCGCGAGATGGAGGCCGTCGGAAGCGAACGACATTCCAAAGAGCACGCGGTAAACCATGGCGAGACTGCCGGCCACGCTCCATAGCTGGCGGGGCGAGTTGATTTGCGTGCCCTGCGAACTGCCGGTGGAAGCCACGAAGTTTTCCTGATTGGTCACGAACAGGGCGGCCGCGCGCTCCATGCAGGCGATGCCTTGCAGCAGGGCCGGGCCGTCACGCCGCCGGGCCGCCGCCATGTTCCAGAAAGCCTGCACGAACGGCCACACCGAATCATTGTGATAAGGCGGGATCCCGGGAGTTTCGGGATAGATCGAAGGGATTCCGTATTCCATGACCGGCACGGTCTGGAGCATGCGATCCTGCTGGCGCGGAGATGCGATATCGAACAGCATCGCGAGCGCCTCGCCCAGCGCTTCGGAACGGGGTGAAACCGTGAGCGAATTGCGGCCATATAGATACTGGCCGTAGAAACCGTTTTGCTCCAGCCAGAGATGGCCGTTGATGGCCGTGCGAATTCGCTCGGCGGTCGCGTCGTACTCCGCGGCGGGTTGATCCAGAGCGCGCGCCATCTCGGCGAGGATCCGGTATGTCCGGTAATGCACCGTGTTAGTGCCCAGCGCGTGCGAGCTATAGATATCGACCGGACTCATCCAGGCGGGGTAAGTCTGTTCGCGCCAGTCCAGAAAGGAAGATTCCCCGTAGACCAGTCCGGTCCGCCGGGAAAAGATAACTTGGGCGTCGTCAGCGGCGGAGTTACGAATGATTCCGAACGCTTGCGCCAGCCAGTCGCGATCGCCCGTGACCTGGTACACCTCCCAGGCCGCCAGCGCCCACGTCATCCGATCGGTCGAAATGGGCCAGGAGCCGCCCGTGCCGGTGTCTTGAATAATGCGGTCGCGCGCCACCTTGCGGAGCAGGCTCGCCTTCGCGATTTCGGGCTCGATCGACGCCAGCGCCAGCAGAATGCTGTAGCTGATGTCGCGCGTCCACACGCCTTCCCACTTTGCGCCCGCCATGAAAGCGCCATCCGGCCGGATATCCTTGCGCAGTTCGTCGAGAGACAGGTTGTAGAGCGCGTCCACCAGAAAGCGGTCGGAGTGCAACTGCGGGTATGCAGAGATGTCGCTCTGTAACTCCCAGCGGCGCGATTCCGGGTTCTTAGAGGGCGATGGATAAGTGGATTGCAGCTCTTTGCGGGAAACCGCGCGGGCTTCCCATGCGCCCTCGCGCACGCGATCCGCCTCCACCGTGAAATTTTGAGATTGATAGAGAACCTGCGCGCCGCCGCTCGAAGCGAACGCGAAGAGACCGAGCAGAGCGATACCGAATGGGGGAGCCGGCAAGCTTCATTATACGGAGGCGGCCAGCGGCGGGGCGCACGGCAGGGCTGCCCGTGAGGAAGGTTAAGATCGAACGATGCGATTCTTCGCCGGGCTGATCCTCGGAATTCTCCTGCTGCCGGTGCTGGCCTACACGTTTATCCGGCTCGGCTACGCGCCCGTAGCCACGGCCGCGCCGCCGTTCCCCCTGGAGCGCACGCTCGCGCACATGGCGCTGGATGCGCGGATCGCCAAAGAAGCTCCCAAGCAGCCCGGCGTCCCCGCCGATGATCCGAACCTGATGGCCGGGGCGAAGCTCTATCGCGAACATTGCGCGGTTTGTCACGGGATGAGCAACGAACCGAAAACCGCAACCGCGAAGGGTATGTATCCGCCCCCGCCACAACTCTTTCAGGGCAAAGGGGTCACCGACGATCCGCCCGGCGAGACGTTCTGGAAGGTTGCGAACGGGATTCGCCTCACCGGCATGCCGGCCTACGGCGGATCGCTCACCGATCAGCAGATGTGGCAGATCAGCCAGGTCCTCGCCACCGGAAAGCTGCCCGACGACGTAAAAAACTACCTCGCACAGCCAAGCCCGACCAAATGAATTCCAAACAACCGAAACCTATGAAGACTCTTGTTTTCTGCCTGCTGCTCTCCGCCGGAAGCACCTGGGCGCAGACCGACGCCCCCACTTACTACAGCGTTCCGGGCGTGGACGCGCCGGAGCTTGCCCCGCGCGGACAATATGCTGTCGGCGTTCGCACGGTCAACATCGTGCATCCCGCCCAGGTCGATATCCTGCACCTCGATAAAGCGACCGCCAAGGCGCCGGTCTACGACCGTCCGTTAACGATCGAGATCTGGTATCCGGCGACCATCCCTCCCGGACAGAAGGAGCAGACGGCTTACACCAGCGCCATGGTAGGACGTCCCGACCAGACCGGCAACCCGAAGTCGTTTGAAATTCCCGGTAAAGCTCTGCGCGACGCTCCGCCAGTGAGCGGGGGACCTTTCCCGCTGGTCATCGTGTCGCACGGATATCCCGGCTCCCGCACCTTTCTGACTTATCTGACCGAGAACCTGGCTTCCAAGGGATATGTGGTGGCGGCGATCGACCACACCGACTCAGTGTTTGGGAACATCGGAAACTTCGCGAGCACATTGCTGAACAGATCCGCGGATCAGCTGTTCACCATGGAAGCGCTCACCAAGAAATCGCAGGCCGCGGGCGACTTCTTGCACGGCCTGATGGACGGTTCCCGGGTGGCCATCGTAGGCTACTCCATGGGCGGTTACGGAGCGCTCATCAGCGCCGGCGCCGGACTCACCAAAACGGGGCTCGCCTCGAGACTGGTTCCGGGCGGATACCTGACGCCCTGGATGGAAGACAGCCCGGAGTTTCAGGCGTTAAAGCACGATTCGCTGAAGGCCGTTGTGGCCATCGCTCCGTGGGGCGCCCAGAGCCCGTTTAGTAATTGGGACGCCGCGGGGCTGGCCAATATTCATGTTCCGTCGTTATTCATCGTGGGCGATCAGGACGACGTTTCCGGCTATGCCAACGGCGTCAAGAGCGCATTCGACGCGGCCGTAAATTCGAATCGCTGCATGCTGGTTTATGAGAACGCCCGGCACAACGTCGGACCCAATCCGCCGCCGGCCGGAGTGGCGCTGGATTTCGCCGGCAGGGAAAGCTTCGATGAGCCGGTCTGGCGTAAAGACCGGATCAACGCCATCAACGACCACTTCATCACCGCGTTTCTGGATCTGTATCTCAAAGGCGATGAAAGCCGCCGGAGCTACCTGCACGTGAAGCCGGAGAAATCAAACGAGGGAGTGTGGCTGGCGGGTCCGGGACAAACCGTCACCGGTTACGCCAAGGACGGGCAGAACTATTGGAAAGGGTTTCAACGCCGCTGGGCGCTCGGGCTGGAAATGCACTGCGCCGACGCGCCCAAGTAGAAGCCGGGCAGATCAATGCAGTCTCACGACTTTGCCGGTGCGCGCTGATTCGCGGGCTGCGTCCAGAATCTGCACGACGATCATGTTGTTGTCGAGCGATGACAGACCCGATGGCTTGAACTTCCCCCGGGCCACGGCTTTCAGGTAAGCGAGCGAATCCTTCTCGTCGGGCGGCAGCGGCGCAAGGGTGGACGATTGATCCTGTTTCGCGTCGTCCATGCGCGTCTTCAGAACGTCGCCGCCCATCGCGCCGGCATAGCCGTGCTCGCCATAGACCTCGAAGTCTTTGCGCGCGAACGGCCAGTTCCAGGAGCCCTCAATGATGCCCACGGCTTTCGCATACTCCACCAGTACGTTGGCTTCATCATCCACCCGCCCGTAAATTTGGGGCTTGAACGTCTGGGTGGTCGCCGTAACCGCGACCGGGGTCTCATTGTCCATCATCCAGGTCATCAGGTTCGCTCCGTAGCAGCCGAAGTCGAACAGCGCGCCGGCGCCGTTCTTGACAGGATCGGTGAGCCAGCCGAAGAACTCCGGACCGACGTGGATCTCGCGGGGACCCTGGTGGCCATCCATGGCGACCATCTTCCGAATCGCTCCGGCTTCCTTCTGGGTCTTGATCAGGTTCCACATCTCGGCGTGGCTGCGGTACCAGGTCGTCTCGTAATTGACGATGATCTGGATGCCGCCGCGGTTGGCGGCTTCCCGGATTTGACGGGCGTGCTCGACGGAAACGGCGAGCGGCTTTTCCATCATCACGGTGATATGGCGCCGCGCCCCGGCCTTCACGACGGAGACGTGGTCGAAGGTGTCGGTGAACGTGGCGATGGCTTCCGGCTTGGTTTGATCGAGCATCTTATCGAGGTTCGTGAAGAACAGGGCCGGGCTTAAGCCGTATCGGTCGCCATACTGTTTCTGAAGCTGCACATCCGGTTCGAACACTCCGACGATCTCGACATCCTGCCGGTTCTTGACCAGGTTCAGAAAGCCGCCGACGTGTCCGTGCACAAGGCCGGCGATCACCACCCGCAACCGGGCGTCGGAGCCGGTCTGCGCCGCCGGCAACGCCAGCGCCGCGGCGACCGCAAGCGAAAACAGACGAGAGAGCATAGGGCGAGTTTATAACCCGCGCCGTTGCTTCTTCCTGGCTGGCGTCAGGTCCGGCGACTTCCGGGCGGGTTCGAGCATCCAAATAGCGTGCTGAGAAGAACTCTGGTGGGAAGCGGCATGGGGTTGACGGGCATGGCCGCCGCCGCTTTTCAAATGGCGCCCAAATTCTGGGAACGCCTTTCCGAAGACCGCAAGCGGGACGTGGAACCCGCGCCGCGGCATCCCCGCTTCAACGAATGGCCGCAAACCGGCCTGCATGCCGCCTGGATCGGGCACAGCACGGTTCTGCTGTCCATCGATGGATTCACCATTCTGACCGATCCGGTCTTCAGCACCCGCGTGGGGCTGAACGTCGGCCCGTTCACTCTGGGCCTGAAGCGCCTGGTGGAACCCGCCGCCGTCGCGGGCGATATTCCGCGGCCGGATCTGATTCTGCTTTCCCACGCGCATATGGATCATTTCGATCTTCCGAGCCTGCGGCGCCTGGAGCATCCTCAGTCGCAGGTGGTGACCGCGGCGCATACCAGCGATCTGCTGCATGTTCCGGGGTATGGCGGCGTGCGCGAATTGAAATGGGGAGAAAGCACGCAGGTGGGTCCGGCGACGGTGCAAGCTCTGCATGTGAAACACTGGGGCGCGCGGATGCGGAACGATACGCACCGTTCCTATAACGGCTACGTGGTCTCCGTGGGCCGTTACCGCGTCTTATTCGCCGGCGATACCGCGTACACCGAGACGTTCCGGCAAGTGCGTTCGTCGCGCCCGGTGGATCTCGCGATCATGCCGGTGGGCGCGTATAACCCTTGGATCAGCGCACACTGCAACCCCGAGCAGGCGCTCGCCATGGCGGATCAGGCCGGCGCTGAATTCATTCTTCCGGTGCATCATCAGACGTTTGAGTTGAGCAGCGAACCGCGGACCGAACCGATGGAACGCTTGCTGGCCGCCGCCGGATCAACGGCCGATCGGATCTGCCTGCGCGAGATCGGCGGGGAGTTCCATCTGAGCTGACGCCCGGATTTGCTATCGTTCTCTAGCGGAGCGCACATGGCAAACACCCCAAAAGTGAAGGTCGGCATCATCGGTTCCCAGTTCGAAGCGGATATCCACGCCGCGTCGTTTCTGATCATGCCGGAAGAGGCGGAAGTGGTCGCGATCGCGTCCCCCACGCCAGGCAACGCGGCTAAGCTGGCGAAGCGATACGGGATTCCACGCGTTTTCACGGACTACCGGGAAATGCTCAAGGAACCGGATATCGAGATGGTCACCATCACCGCGCCAAATTACCTGCACTGCCAGATGACGCTCGATATCGCCGCGGCCGGCAAGCACGTGGTTTGCGAGAAGCCGCTCTGCATGACGCTCGAAGAAGCGGATCGGATGATCGAGGGCTGCAAGAAGGCGGGCGTGCTGCTCATGTATGCCGAGGAGCTCTTCTACACCCCGAAGTACGTCAAGGTCAAGGAAATGGCCGACCAGGGCGCCTTCGGCAAGGTATACCTCGTCAAGCAAAGCGAGAAGCACTTCGGACCGCACAGCGACTGGTTCTGGAACGTGGAGCGCTCCGGCGGCGGCGCTCTGATGGATCTGGGGTGCCACGGCATCGCGTTCTGCTACTGGTTTCTGGGACGTCCCGCCATCAAGAGCGTGTATGCGCAGATGGGCACTTACGTCCATGGCGCGAAAACCAAGGGTGAAGACGACGTCACCTGCATTATCGAGTTCGCCAATAACGCGGTCGGCATCGTGGAAGATAGCTGGGCCAAGCGCGGCGGCATGGACGACAAGATCGAAGTATTCGGCGAGGGCGGCGTCAGTTACGCCAACCTTCATATGGGGAACGCCATGCCGACGTATAGCGAGTACGGTTTCCAGTACGCGGTGGAGAAGGCCCCCAAAACGGATGGCTGGACCTGGCCGGTGTTTGAAGAGCACTGGAACTACGGAATTCCGCAGGAGATGCGCAATTTCGCGCGCGCGGTGCGCGGCAAGGAAGAGCCGCAGGCCACCGGCGAGGATGGCCGGCTGGTGCTGGAAGTGATGTACGCGGCGTACGCTTCGGCCGGAGAAGGCCGCAAAATCGAGTTTCCATGGACCCCGCCCGCCGGAGTCAAAGTTCCCATCGACCTCTGGCTGAACGCGAAGCGCTAGCAGGCGCACCTCCGCCGGAAGCATGCTCGCATGAACCCACTTGTTTCCGATATTCTCGGCCAGCCGGATTCGCTGCGCCGGGTTTTCGAATACCACGCCGGCGCCGGCCGCAATGACCTGGCGCGCGCGGCCGCGGAGATCCGTCACGCGCGGCGGGTGATCTTCACCGGCATGGGCAGCTCTCTGTTCGCGTCCATGACGACGGTCGGGGCGCTGAATGCGCTAGGCCGCTCCGCTCTGGCGATCGACGCTTCCGAAATGCTCTACTACTACCGCGCGTTCGGGCGCGACACGCTGGCCATCCTGGTGTCGCGTTCGGGCGAGACCGTGGAGGTAGTGAAACTGCTGCCGATTCTGAGAGCCCAGGGCGTTCACATTGTCGGCGTTACTAACGTCGCCGAGAGCACGCTGGCGACGCAGTCCGATGTCTCTGTTCTCATAGGAAGCGCGCCCGATCACTTAGTGGCCTTGCGCACTTACACCGGCACGGTCGCGACCTTGCTGCTGCTCGCTTCCCAGGCTGGAGGATTGCCGGGGGGGATTCCGGGGGCGCTGGCCGACGCGATGGAGTCCGTCATTCAGTCCGGGCTCGACGCAGCCCCGCCGCCGTGGCGGCCGGGATCGAGGATTTACGTCTTAGGCCGCGGGCCGTCGCTCGGGTCGGTCCACGAGGGCGCGCTGCTGTTTCACGAGACCGCGCGCACCCCGGCCGTGCCGATGTCCTGCGCGCAGTTCCGCCATGGACCGGTGGAGGCGGTGACGCGCGATGTCGTGGCGTTCGTCTTCGCTTCGCAGCCGGAGACGCGGGAGCTGGACTTGTCTCTGGCCGAAGATCTCCGCGCGCTCGGCGCGTGCGCGAACGTGATTTCCTTCGACCCCGTGACTGGCCCGTGGGCCACGGTGCTGGACGTGATCCCTATACAGATCGCCGCCATGCGGCTGGCGGAAGCGCGCGGGGTTCCCGCAGCGTCGTTCCAGTTCGCTCCCATGGTGACGGTGGACGAGACCGGATTTCGGAATCCGGCCACGCGCGAATGAAGGTCTGCGCCGTTGACATCGGCGGCTCGTTCACCAAGCTCGGATTGATCGATTCGGCGGGCGGCGTTCACCATTTCCGCCGCATGCCGACGGTCTCGCCGGCGGAAGCATTTCTGGCGGAGCTCTTCCGTCAGATCGAGACCCTGCTGGCTCTTGAAACGGTGACTGGCATCGGAGTTTCGGTCGCGGGCTTCCTGGATGCGGCGCGGTCCTGCATGATCTACAACCCGAACCTTCCTTGGCTGGAAAATCTTCCGATCCGCGCGCTGCTGAGCGGCAGGTTCGCGATGGCGGTGACGGTTGAGGTCGATTCCAATGCCGGGGCTCTGGGCGAATTCGTGTTTGGGGCTGGGGCAGGCGCGCGGCGTTTTCTCTGTCTCACCATCGGGACGGGAATTGGAGGCGGCTTGCTGATCGATGGCGAGATTGTCCGCATCATGGGAGAGTGCGCCGGCGATGTCGGGCACGTGATCGTCGCGCCGGGCGGCCTGCTATGTTCCTGCGGCGGACGCGGCTGCGCGGAGGCGGTCGCGGCGGGGCCGGCAGTGATCGAGACCGGGCGCTTCGACGAAGCGGGCGCATACATTGGACTTTTGGCGTCGTCGTTGGGCGCGATCTTTTTCCCCGATCGAATTGCGCTCGGCGGCGGCATTGTGGAAGCGTCGCCGGACGTCGTCAGGAGCGCGCAACGCGCGTTCACGCAATCGGCCGGGAGCCACGTCCGAGGCATGTCCGAAATCGTGCGCGCGCGACTCGGCGCCCACGCACCGCTGGTCGGCGCGGCGTGTCCGCTGTTGCCGTTCGGATCGCGGTAGTATAAGCAACGCATGGCCGGACAAGGACCCACTCGCAGGGAGACGATACGCATACTGGCCGTCGCGGCGACGGTGGCGCAGTTCCCCGGCTTCTCCCGCTGGGCCTTCGCGCAGGAGCATGCGCACGACGCGCCGGTCACGCCGCGCCCGGCCCATTACACGCCCGTGTTCTTTGCGCCGGAAGACTACCGGCTGCTCGCCCGCCTGACCGAACTGATCATTCCGACCGATGAAACACCGGGCGCGAAGGAAGCCGGCGTCAGTGAATTTATCGATTTCATGGCGTGGAGCGATCCGGCTATCCAGGACCGTTTCCGGCAGGGGGTCGCATGGATGAACGCGCAACGATTCCTGTCGATGGCCGACCCGGAACAGCAAGCGCTGCTCGAGCGCCTCGCGTATAAGCAGCGCCATCGGGCGGGCGAAGAAGAAGGGCAGAAGTTCTTTGCGCTTCTGCGCGAGTACACCGTGATGGGCTATTACACAACACGGATCGGACTCGAACAGCTCGACTATCCCGGCTTCCGAATTTACTCCGAGTCGCCCGGCTGCACGCACCAGGATCGCCACGCCTGAGGACTTCATGCCGAAAATCTATGACGTGATCGTGATCGGAACCGGCGCCGGCGGAGGCATGGCGCTCAAGACCCTGTGCGATGCGGGGTTGAAGGTATGCGCGCTGAACGCCGGCCGCCGGCTCGACCCGCGGAAAGACTTTCGCAACCACCGCATGCCGTGGGATCTCAAGTTCCGCGGGTTCGGCGATCCGAAGTACAAAGAGTCGTACGGCTACATGGACAACGAGTATGTGCCGGGAGTGTGGGAGCATTCCGTCGCCTACACCACCGCGCCCGGGACCGAGTGGCTTTGGCCGCGTTGCTTCGCCGTCGGCGGCAAGACGAACTTCTGGGGCCGCTCGTCGGCGCGTTTCTCCGAGATCGATTTTCGCGCCGCCAGCCGCGACGGATACGACGTGGATTGGCCCATCAGCTACGACGAGATCGCGCCGTTCTATGAGCGCGTGGAGAAGATGATCGGCGTGGCCAGCACGGTGCAGAATCGGCCCAGCAATCCGGATGGCGTGTACTTGCCTCCCATGAACTTCCGGTGTCTCGATTACATTCTCCAGTCGGGCGCGTCGAAAATCGGCGTGCCGTATCTGCCCGACCGCATCGCCCAGCTCACGCGAAATCATGAAGGCCACCCCGCGTGCCATTACTGCGCCAACTGCACGGAAGGGTGCGACACCGGATCATTCTTCTCGGTGCCGTGGTTCTTTCTGCCGCGCGCTGAGAAGAGCGGCAATCTGGAATTGCGCGTCAACGCCATCGCGAAAGATGTCCTGGCGGACGGCGACGGCCGTGCGAGAGGCGTGGCTTATATCGACCGCGAGACCAAGCAGGAGATCGAAGTGCTCGGGCGCGCGGTGGTGGTCGCGGGTTCGTGCATTGAGTCCGCCAAGATCCTGCTCAATTCGAAATCACGCCGCTGGCCGGATGGACTGGCCAACTCGAGCGGACAGCTCGGCCGCAACCTGTGCGACCACCTGTATGGCGGTTCGGCGTTCGGCTACCTGCCGCAACTGCTCGGGAAACCTTTCCCCGATAACGTTTCCGCCAGCACCGTCGCGTGGATGCCGCGCTGGCAGAATCTGAAGAATCCGCGCGAGGAAAGTTTCCTGCGCGGTTACTCGGTCTATCCCGGCGGAGGCTGCGGAGATTACCCCGGCTATGCCGATCAGATTGAAGGCTTCGGCTCGTCGTTTAAACGCGAGATGAAACGGCGGTATCCGACTCCGGTGGATTTCACCGTGCAGGCGCCATCGCAGCAATCCGATCTCAACTTCGTCGATATCGATCCGCACGTCAAAGACGTCTACGGAATTCCCGCCGTGCGCATTCACTTCCAGTGGGATCCCAACACGCTGAAGATGTGGGAACACTCCAAGCAGGTCTGCGAGCAATTGATCCGGTCCGCGGGCGGAGAATATCTGGGCCATGCCGGCCATCCGCAGATGCCGGGCTGGAGCCTGCACGAAACCGGAACCTGCCGCATGGGGAACGATGCGAAGAAGTTCGTCACCAACCGTTTCGGGCAAACCCACGACGTGGCGAACCTGGTGGTCTGCGACGCCAGCGTGTTTCCCAACTGCACGGATAAAACCACGACCATCTCGATTCTGGCGTTCTCGCTTCGCGCCACGGAACATCTGATCGAGCAGTTCCGCAATGGCGCGATTCAATCGGTCTGAGCGGTGATTTAGTCTAGAGAAAAAGGAGTTCGCCGCCAGTGTTCCAAATCGTCAAAGGTGAGCCGGCCCAGCCGACCGCGGACTTAAAGAAGACGTACGACGCCGTGATTGTCGGCTCCGGCGCCGCCGGCGGCATGGCGGCGCACGTGTTGACGCAGCACGGCATGGACGTTTTGCTTCTGGAAGCGGGCCGGAAGCAGCCCATAGAGCAGGAACTGAAGTCAATGGAGTGGCCGTACGATCATCCCCGCCGCGGCGAGATGCCGCCGAGCGATCACGCTCTCACGCATAACGAGTACACAGTGCGGCCGCGGCCATATGCGAAAGGCATGCGGTACAACCACGTTTATTCTTATGTGCAGGGCTGGGGCGGCTCGGACTACTCCAAGAACATCGTGGTCGACGAGAAAGACAATCCGACGACCGGAACGCCTTACGCCTGGGTGCGGGCGCGGCTGCTCGGCGGCAAGACCGCGATCTGGGGACGGCTGGCGCTGCGGCTATCGGACTACGATTTCAAAGCGGCGTCCCGCGACGGCTACGGGGAAAACTGGCCGATCTCGTATTCCGACATCGAGCCTTTCTATGACAAGGTCGATCTCTATCTCGGTATCTCCGGAACGAAAGAGAATCTGCCGTATCTGCCCGACAGCAAGTTCCAGCGCTCGCATCGCCTCAACGCCGGCGAAGTGATGCTGCGCGAAGCCATGGCTAAACAAGGCCGCGTGGTCACGCCTTACCGGGCGGGCGTCACCACGGATGGAGTCAAGAACAAGTACCGGTCGAAGTGCTACGGCCGGGGCGCATGCAACCGGCGCGCGGGCGGCTGCGACATCCATGCCGCTTTCGATTCCCCCACAGGGCTGATCTATCCGGCCTTCGACACGGGACATCTGGCCATCCGCACCAACTCGACCGTCTACGAGGTGACGGTGGATAAGAACACGGGCAAGGCGAGCGGCGTGTCGTTCATCGATACCGAATCCGGGAAGACTTATCAGGCCAAAGCGAAGACCGTGATTCTAGGGGCGTCGACGCTGGAGACCGCGCGGTTGATGCTGCTCTCGAAGTCGACGCTGTATCCGAACGGGATCGGCAACTCGAGCACGCATGTGGGGCATAACTTCTGCGAGCACGTGATGGGGCCCGGCGTCACCGGGTTGATCAAGGACCAGATCGGGAAGCCTGCCACGCTGGACGACGGGCGGCCGGGCGGCTTCTATCTCGCCCGCTTCCGCAACCTGACGGAGAAGAATCCTAACTTCATCCGCGGTTACGGCTACGAAGGCGAAAGCGGGACGAGCATGTTTCCGGGGAACGCGTTCTCGGCCGAAGGGTTCGGGCCGGCTTACAAAAAGCGCGTGCGCGACTACGCGGGCGCGTTCATCTCGATGGGCGGTTTCGGGGAAGTGCTCTCGCGCTATGAGAACGCCGTAGAGATCGACCCTACCGTGAAGGATCGCTGGGGCATCCCGGTGCTCAAGTTCAACTACAAATTCGGGGACAACGAGCGCGCCATGGCGAAGGACATGTCGCAGCAGGCCAGGCAGATGTTCGAGGACGCCGGCATTGAGATCATCAACGTGGAAGACGAGGTTCTCACCGAAGGCTGGTCGATTCACGAGATGGGCACGGCGCGGATGGGAACCGATCCGAAGAAGTCGGTCGTGAACGCGTTCCAGCAATCGCATGACGTCAAGAATCTTTTTGTGGTGGACGGCGCCACGCACGTAAGCGCGGCCAATCAGAACCCGACATGGACGATCATGGCGCTCTGCTGGCGATCCATGGATTATCTGGCCGATCAGGCCCGGAAAGGAGAAGTGTAATGGCGGACGAGGTGAAACGCCGCGACATCCTGAAGTTCACCGCGGGAACCGTTCTGGCCGCGCGCGCCGCGGTTGCGCAGGAGCACAAGTTCTTCACGCCGGCGGAGTTCACGATGGTGGATGAACTGACCGACATCCTGATTCCGACCGATGAGAAGAGCGGCGGCGCGAAGGCCGCGAAAGTAGCCGCCTTCATCGACGGAAGCCTGGCGGAAGCGTTCGACGACGAAGAGCGCCAGCGCTGGCGCAAAGGTCTCGCCGTGGTGGACAAGCTGTCCCAGAAGATGAACAAGACCAGCTTCCTGAACGCGACTCCGAAGCAGCGCGAAGCGGTGGTGCTGGTGATGGCCGTGAACGAGAAGAAGCCGACGGCGCCGGAACAGATCTTCTTCGCGGAGTTAAAGGGCGCGACGGTGCGCACTTACTACACGACAAGCATCGGGATTCACGACGATCTGGATTATAAAGGCAACGTTCTGCAGACGAAGGAGTACGCGGGATATCTGCCGAAAGGTCCGGCGCTGCGCGATTACAACGAGAAGAAATGAGACGCCGGCGTTTTCTGGAAGCGCTGGCGGCCGGCGCTGGCGTGGCGTCCTGTCCCGGCTTGGCGAGGGCAGCGTCTAAACCGGATTGCAGCTTCCCCGTTTCCGGACGGGAGCGTCTCGCGGTGGCTTCGTATCCGTTCCGCAAAGATGTGGATCCGAAGCACGGCAAGGTGAAGCTGCTCGATTTTCCGCAGCTGGTGGCGGAGCGCTTCAACGTCCGCGGCATCGAGCCGCTGGATGAGCACTTCCCTTCCACGGATGCGGCTTACCTGGCGCAATTCCGGAACGCGCTGGCGAAGGCGAACGCGCACGTGGTCAACATTCCGGTGGGGCGGCTGCACGGCAGCTTCTACGATCCGGACGAGGCCAAGCGGAAGGTCGCGATCGGCAACGCGCGCAAGTGGGTGGACGTGGCCGCGGCGCTGGGGTCGCCGGGCATCCGCGTCCATATACAGGCGGTTACGGGCGTGACGCCGGATGTGGATCGGGCGGCGCAAAGCTTGACGGAAGTGGCCGCGTACGGGCAGGAGCGCAACGTCGTCATCAATCTGGAGAATGACGATCCGGCGACTGAAGACGCCTTCTATATCGTGAAAGTCATCGAGCAGGCGCAAAGTCCGTGGCTGCGGGCGCTTCCCGATTTCTGCAACTCCATGCTGCTGAAGCAGGGTGAAGACTATAACTACCGCGCCGTCACCGCGATGTTCCAGCACGCCTGCACCATCAGCCACGCCAAGGAAATCGAGACGGACGAAGGGAAGCTTTACCGGGTGGACGTGGCGCGGACTTACGCGATCGCCAAAACGGCGGGTTACCGGGGCTACTTCTCGATGGAGTGGGATTCCGAGGGGGATCCGTACGCGGGCACGGAAAAGCTGATCAAAGCCAGCTTGCAGGCGCTGGGGGCCTAGACGTTCCGGTAGGCTTCGTCGAGCAGTTCGACGACGTGCAGGACGCGCTGCCGATTTCCATGCAGCCGGACTCCGGCTTCGAGCTGCAGCATGCAGCCGGGATTCGCGGTGACGATCAGATCCGGATGCACGCCGTTGACGTGGACCATTTTGTCTTCGAGGATCCGCATGGCCATCTCGGTATGCAGCACATTGTAGATGCCCGCGCTTCCGCAGCAGAGGTCAGAGCCGGGCATCTCACGGAACTCGACGCCGGGGATTTGGGCGAGCAACTCGCGCGGCGCGAGGCGAATCTTCTGTCCGTGTAAGAGGTGGCAGGAATCCTGATAAGTGACGCGGGCGTTCACCGGACCCATGGCGGGATTCAGCGGGATGCCGGCGAGGAATTCGGTGACGTCTTTCATAAGGGCGACGAAACGATGCGCCTTGGCGGCGTATGCAGGGTCCTGTTCGAGGAGCTCGTCGTATTCCTTCAGCGTGGAGCCGCAGCCGGCGGCGTTGCTGATGACCGCGTCGAAGCCGCCGCCGAGAACGGCGTCAATATTGCGGCGGGCCAGCTTCCGCGCGGGATCGCGCAGGCCGGAGTGGACATGGAGCGCGCCGCAGCAGGTCTGATCGGCGGGGATGACGACTTCACAGCCGTTACGCTGGAGCACGCGGACGGTCGCTTCGTTCAGCCGGGCGAAGGAGACGTTGGCTATACATCCGGCGAGCAGCGCGACGCGGTAGCGCTTGGGACCGATGGGGGGAAAGGTCTTGCCGATCTTGGAGAAGAAGAAGGGCGGGCAGGCCGGCGGCGCGAGGCTTTCGAGGTCATTGAGCCCGACCAGGCGGAGGACGCCCGTGGCGCGGATCAGGCGCTGCAAGCCGCTCACCTGGTAAGCCCACAAGGCCGAGCCCGCGACGGTGAGCAGCGCCGGGGACGAGAGCAGCCGGTTGAAGACGAACGAACGCAGAGCGCGGACGGGGAAAGAGCGTTTGGCGGACGCTTCAATCTGGGAGCGGGCGGCTTCGATGAGGCGGCCGTACTCGACGCCGGAAGGGCAGGCGGTTTCGCAGGCGCGGCAGGCGAGGCAAAGATCGATGTGCTCGCGATAGGCGGGGGAGATGGGTTCACCGGCGGCGACCTGCACCATCTGGTAGATGCGGCCGCGCGGCGAATCCATCTCGACGCCGAGTTCGCGATACGTCGGGCACGCCTGGAGACACAGGCCGCAATGGACGCAGCGATCGAGATCCTTTTGCCGAGGACGGTCGAGATCGTGTTCAGAGATGACGGTAAAGTCGGCCACGGTTGAGCAACTGATCGGGATCGAAGAGATGCTTGATCTTCTTCATGATCGCAAAGTCGGGGCCCGGCTCGGGCCAGAGGTCGAGCGTGCTCCGAACGGCGTCGGGCGCGAACTCGATGAGAGCGTGGCGCTTGCGGGCGGCGGCCTGACGGACCCACGTGGCGGCGGCTTCACTGCGATTGAAGTACGCGTAGACGATGCCGACGCCGACGCGAGCGATCGCGGGGACGTCCAGCTCTCCGAAGACGGTTCCGATTTCTTGAAGGCGGCAGGAGATGCGGACGACGGCGCCGCCGGCGAACTTGCGGGTGAAACGCGGCGTGAGGTCATGCACGATGTCCCAGAACGAGGGGTCGCGGGGACGAGGCGAGCCGAGCAGGGCGAGTTCGCGTTCGCAGCGGCGCATCAGGGCGTCATTGCCGCCAAACCAGAGGAGCAGGTTCCAGTTATGCAGACCGTGTTCGGCGGCGAGCACGGGGTTGACGAGATCGATCGCGCCGGGCTGGACAGCTCCGCGGAGGAGGGCGTCGCGGGCGGCGAGCGCATCCGGCAGCGAGGCGAACTCCAGCGTGAAAGTGCGCTCCGCAGCGGGCATGGGCAGCAGCTTGAAATTGACGACGGTGATGACGGCGAGCGTGCCGAAGGAACCGATCATGAGCTTGGCCATGTCGAGCCCGGCGACGTTCTTGACGACCATGCCGCCGGAATCGACCAGGCGGCCTTGGAGGGTGGCGAATTGCATGCCGATGACGAGATCGCGGGCGGTTCCGTATTGGCGCCGGCGAGGGCCGCTGATGTTGGCGGCGACGATGCCGCCGACGGTGGATTGGGCGGGGAACATGGGGTCGAGCGGGATCATCTGGCGATTGGCGGCGAGCAGCTTTTGCAGGCGGGCGAAGGGCATGCCGGCTTCGACGCTGACGGTAAGATCGCGGGGCTCATAGGCGAGAAGGCGATCGAGCCGAGTGGCGGAAACGGCAAGCGACGCTTCGGGATCGAGCGGGCCGGCCATGAGGCGTTTGGAACCGTGGCCCATGAGCTGGATGCGCCGGGAGCGCGCCGCGGCGTCGTGAAGGACGCCGGCCATTTCGCGGGCGGTGGCGGGCTCAAGCGTGGTGAACACGTTAGAAATGCATGCCGCCGCTGACGATGAGGACTTCGCCGGTGACGAAGTCGGCCAGGGGGGAGCAGAAGAAGAGCACGGGCCCGGCGGCTTCGTCGACTGAACCTTTGCGGCCGAGCGGGCTCATGGCGGTGAGCGCTTCGAGGACTTTGGGCTGGACGCCGATCTGGATCTCACGGCCCTTCATCTCAATGCTGGAAACCGGCGTTAAGGGCTGGATGAGGCGCGTCTCAATGAGGCCGAAGCCGACGCAGTTCACATTGACGTTATAGCGGCCCCACTCTTTGGAAAGCACGCGCGTGAGACCGATGACGCCGGCCTTGCCGGAGCCGTAGCCGGACTGGCCGGGGCCTCCGTCGGTGGCGGCGATGCTGGTGATGTTGACGACTTTGCGCATGACGCGGCGGCCTTCTGCGGTCTCCTTCTTCGCCGTTTCACGGAGCCACGCGGACGCGGCGCGCAGAAGCCGGAAAGGCGCGACGAGGTGAATGTCGAGCATGGCCTGGAACTGCTCATCGGAGGTCTTCTGGATGACGTTATCCCAGGTGTAGCCGGCGTTGTTGACGATGATGTCGATGGCGCCGAAGCGGCGCAGGGTTTCCGCGGTGAGCGTTTCCGGGAAGCCGGGCGCGGTGATGTCGCCGGGACAAGCGGCCGAGCCGGGGATGGCGGCGGAGGCTTCTTCGCAGGGGCCGGGATCGAGATCATTGATCATGACGCGGGCTCCAGCGGCGGCCAGGCGGGAGGCGATGGCCCGGCCGATTCCCCGCCCCGAACCGGTGACGATGGCGGCTTTGCCAGACAGGTCGATCAACGCAGGAAGTCCTCCAGTTGGATTTTTGTTTCGGTTTTCTCATCGCGGTATTTGACGATGACGGGAGTGTAGAGGGAGATGCCCCACTCTTTCCCTTGGCCAGCGGCGACGGCGCGCGAACCGGCGACGACGACCGCTTCGGGCGGGATGACGAGCGGCTGACCGTCCGCGGCCCGATGGACCTCACCGCGGACGAGATCATACACAGGGGTGGAGCGATTGAGGATGGTTCCGGAGCCGAGCACGGCGCGGGCCTTCACGATGGTGCCTTCATAGACGCCGCAGTTGCCGCCGATGAGGACATCGTCTTCGATGATGACGGGCAATGCGCCGACGGGTTCAAGAACGCCGCCGATTTGGGACGCGGCCGAGAGATGCACGCGCTTCCCGATCTGGGCGCAGCTTCCGACCAGAGCATGCGAATCGATCATGGCGCCTTCATCGACGTAAGCGCCGACATTGATGTACATGGGCGGCATGCAGGTGACGCCCCGGGCGATGTAGGAGCCATCGCGGATGCTGGAACCGCCGGGAACGAGGCGGACGCCGGATTCGGGGGTGAGCGCTTTCAGCGGGTAAGTGGACTTATCGAAAAAGAGAAGCTGATGGGCAGAACCGGGAACCCCGACGCTCATGCTGACGATGCCGCCGATGCGGAAGCCGGCGAGGATGCCCATCTTGACCCAGGAGTTGACGCGCCAGCCGGCGGGCTGGGCGGGATCGGGTTCGGCGGCGCGAATCTGTCCCGAGTTCAGGAGCTCTTTGAATTCGGCGAAGAGGGCGATGTCGGAATCAGTGAAGGGCGCGGAGCGGGCAAAGAGCGCTTCGACGCGCGGAGCGAGATCCTTCATTTGACGGCCGCTTGGAGGAGCCCTTGGGCAGCGAGGACGGCGGCGATCCGCTCGAGCGATTCCGGACGGGGCGCGACCATGGGCAGGCGGAAAACCGGTTCGAGGAGACCCATCATGCCGAGCGCGGCTTTGACCGGGATGGGATTGGATTCGATGAAGCTGACTTCCATGAGGGGAAGCCACTGGCGCTGGAGACGGCGGGCGCCTTCGAAATCGCCCGCGATGCAGAGGCGCGTCAGCTGGGTCATCTCCGCGGGGATGAGATTCGAGGCGACGGAGATGAGGCCGCGGCCGCCGAGGGCGATGAGCGGCAGAGTGATCGCGTCGTCGCCGGAGAGGACGAGAAAATCCGGCGGGACGCGGTGGATGACGGCGGCTTGCTGGGAGATATTGCCGGAGGCTTCCTTGACGCCGATGATGCGATCGAGCTGGGCGAGACGCGCGAGCGTGGCAGGTTCGACGTTGACGCCGGTGCGGCCCTGGACGCTATAGACGATGACGGGAATGCGCAGGGCGGCGGCGATGGCTTGATAGTGCTGGAAGAGGCCTTCCTGGGTGGGCTTGTTGTAGTAGGGCGTGACGGAGAGGATGCCGTCGGCGCCGAGGGCCTGGCAGCGGTGCGCGAGCTCGATGACTTCGGCGGTGTTGTAGCCGCCGGCTCCGGCAAGCACGGGGACGCGAGCGGGCCGCGCTTCTTCGATGGTGAGAGCGACGACGCGGAGATGTTCCTCGCGCGTGAGCGTGGGACTCTCGCCGGTGGTGCCGCAGGGCACCAGAAAATCAATGCCCGCTTCAATCTGCCTGCGCACGAGGCGGCGCAGCGCATCTTCATCCAAAGTTCCATCGTGATGAAAAGGGGTGACCAGGGCCGTGCCGCATCCGGTAAACATATTCGCCTCCGCTATCGGAAGATTATCTCGCTGAATTCGTAAAAGCCCTGCTTGCCGGCGATCCAGCGCGCGGCGGCCAAGGCGCCTTGAGCGAAGCCTTCGCGATTGCGGGCGGCGTGGCGCAAGGTGATGGTGTCGGCGGCTGAATCAAACCCGATCTCATGCGTGCCGGGCACGGCCCCGGCGCGATTGGACGCCTCATCAATGTTACGGGTCCATCCGGCAGTGCGCATTTCTTCCACCAGCTTATGCAGGGTGCCCGAAGGAGCGTCCTTCTTGGCGGAGTGGTGAATTTCCCAGGCCCACGCTTCGTATTGGGGCTGCGCTTCGAGCAGGCGGGCGGCCTCCGCAACCAGCTTTTGAAAGACGTTGACGCCGATGGAGAAATTGGGGCTCCAGACGAAACCGATGCCGCGCTCTTCGACGAGAGCTTTGACGCGGGGCAGCTCGGCAAGCCATCCGGTGGTGCCGACGACCATGTTGACGCCCAGGGCGGCGAGGCGGTTGATGTTGCTGACGGCGGCTTGGGGAACGGAAAAGTCAATCGCGACGTCGATTCCGGACAGGTTCTTGGCGGTGATGCCGGCACCGTCCGCGTTGTTGTGTTCGTCGAGGCGAAGCGCGACCTCGCTGCCTTCTTCGGAACCGAGTTGTTCAATGAGGCGGCCCATTTTGCCGTAACCAATGAGAGCGATTTTCAAGCGGGTGCGCCTTAAGACCGGGGTGAAAAACTGAGTATAACGTTTGGCGCGGGCGGGCAGGCGCAGCACAAGCGTCGGTCTGTGCAGGGCGATTCGACGGGAGGCGCTTTGGGGGTTACTTGGCGCCGATCTGACCTCCGGCGACGGCGTTTTCGAACCCGACGGGCGGATTTTCGATCACCGCGGCGTCAATTTCCGGGAAAAGCACCGCGTATTGATCCGATTGCATCGCCCCCGACATGGAATTCAAAGCCAACGCGGAAGCGGTTTTGGTTTCTTGCGCTTGCGCGGATTCGGCGGCGGCCTCCGCGGCCTGCTCAGCGCTGGCCGCGGCGCTCTGCTCGGCGAGCAAGGCGCGATGGCGATTGAGCGAGTCGTTATAGAACTTCCAGGCGCGGCATTCTTCGAGCACGAAAGTGGTCTGGCCGTGGTTCGCGCGCATGCGTTTGTTCTGCAGACGCTCAAGCAGCTCTTCCATCTTGTGCATGAAGCGCCAGATGCGGGATTCGTGGCGGCTCAACGCTTCGAAAGCCTTGGCGTCGCTTCGCCAGGCGAGGCACTGGCCGACCAAGGCGACGGTGCCGGCATCGGCGGCCTGGAGCTCGTCGTTATCCTGCTCGACCGTTTGGGCGCCGAGGAGATTGTTTTCCATGGCGGCACAGCGGTTCAGGCGCCAGTTGGCGTCGATGATGTGCTGCGCGAGCTGCTCTTCGCGGACGCCGACCGGCTTGAATTCGCAGATGTATTCGGAGGCGATCTGGAAATACGGGATGGATTCGTCCGCTTGCAGGAACATTTTCTGGCCGGTGAGCCCGTGTTTGAAGGCGTTCATGGAGACGCGTTTCTTGCCGAGTTCGGATTTCGGACCGGTGGATTTCAGCGCGTTCTGCCGGTTGGCCAGAGTGCGTTTGGACAGGTTCTCGAATTGTTCGATTGGTTGCATGGAGGTACTCCTGGTTTGAGTTTGCGGGGTGGGGCGTGGAGCGGAAGCGCGGGGGGCGGGTAAGTTGTTGAGGGGATGGGGAAGATAGAGCGGCGTTGGCGGTGATTGGACGGGAGGGTTACGGGAGAATAACAAGCGAATACCGGTGTGTTAGGCTAGAGGAGGCTCGTTGAGTTTCCCCCCATGACGCTCGCATTTGATGAATTAAAGGCGACCCAGGCAGCGGCTCGGTTTCTGCGGCTTGCCGGCAAACCCATGAATTATATGGCGCTTATCAAGCTGCTCTATAAGGCAGACCGGGAGGCGTTGCGCTTATGCGGCTTGCCGATCACCACAGATAAGTATGTCTCCATGAAGTTCGGCCCGGTGACAAGCCACATTTACGACCGCATCAAAGCGACCGCCAGTAAGAATGCGCGGCCGACTATCTGGTCTTCACACATCCAGAAAACTGACGCCTTCTCGGTAAGCCTCGTGTCCGACCCCGGCGATTCAGAGTTGTCTCCCGCGGAAGAGCGGTTGATTGACGAGGTGTTTACGGCGGATGGGCAGCGGGACGCTTTCGCTTTGGTTGAGGATTGCCACCGAGACTTCCCGGAATGGCGCGATCCTGGCGGGTCATCGGTCCCGCTGGAGATTTTCGAGATCATTGAAGCGTTAGGGCTTTCCGAGGCGGAAGCGGATTCCATTGAACATCAAATAGAAGGACAGCGGGCTGCACACCAGCTTGCTGTTTGATTTGAGCGGTGGCGTTTCACGCCGGTCAGACTTTCCTTTATCCTCTCGGGGATAACAAGCCGACTGCCCATCTATGGGTTATCGCAACTGAGCCAAACGACCAAGGGCTATTTGCGTTTGTCAGTTTTACTTCGCTCAAGGGCGCCAAAGACCAGACCGTCATTCTCCGAAAGGGTGATCACCCATTTATCAAATGGGATACGTGTGTCGCGTACGCGCTCGCCGAGATATCCGACACCGCGAAGTTACAAGGGTTCATAGACTCCGGCTTGGCAAAGCCGAACAAAGATACAAGCCCTAAGATCTTGGAGGAAATTGTCGCTGGATTCGCCGCGTCAGATTTTACGCGGAGGAGAATCGCGCAATTTGTCGAAGAAGCACGCTCCACATATTAGGACTTGAACATGACATTTCTTCGCAAATACCACAAGTGGCTGAGCTTCGTGGGAGCCTCTATGGTGTTCGTCACGTATTTTATCAAGGATGGCTTAAGCGCGAGATTGTTGAGGATCTAAGCAGGCTGGAATCAACAGAAGAAAAGACTAAAGTTATTATGCCCCAACTAAGGGCGACGGTTCGGACGTTTTATGACGTAAAGCAGCAGCTGCGAGGTTACACCTACATCGAAGATTACCAGACCATGCTGGAAGACGTCGAACCTTTGATTGAGGAGCTGCCAAACGACAAGACGATAAATGAACTGCAAGTTTTGGCTAAAGAGCGAATAGACGCTTATACTTATAGCTTCCGAACTGCAATGAAGGTTGTTCAAAGCGATGATGTCGCGGATCTGGAGCGACCCGCGTCTCACTGGATCATCGGTTTAATAGGCAAGTCTGTCGAACCATCGAATGGCGGCGTCGAAGCCGAAGAAGCGTGACGCATGCACTTGCCTGATTTACTGATCCACGAGCGCGTGGCCCCTGGCTACACATTTTGATTGCTGAGCGACTCCGACGAGATATAGAACGTCGTGCCTGAGGTGGTTCAATGCTGGCCCAGAATCAGTTAACCTCGATCCCTAGCGCCTCCGCGGAATAGGTCCGGCTGGCGCCGTAGAAAATATGTCCGCTCCGGAGACGCCGAACGTAGTTCCGATGGCGACTACGGGCACTGGCGAAACGTTCGTCACGGCCCAGTCGTTGTTCGTTCCCCTGCCCCCAATACCGGGTCCGCTATCAGCGGGATTGTCCAAGTCAACAGTGCCGGGGCTGGAATCGAGCTGATTGCCAGCTAGATCGACGATCGCGTTGACAAATCCAAACGTGAAGTTCCCGTTGGTTGATTCCTTCAGGCCCTCGGCGATTTCGAACGGGACCCTGCCCGGAAGAGGATTCAAGCTGACGAAAAACCCGTCTCCGATCCCCCTCACGACGTAATATGTGACGTATTCGCCGGACACGCGCTCGAACAGCAGCGGAGTTAGATAACCAGTGGTGTTGCCGGCTGTGGTGAAATCGAACAGATACTTCAACTCCGCAGGCCGCGTTCCAGTTGGGAAAGAGCCCCCGACGTAGATGTACACCTGACCCGGACTCGTGTCGACCTGTGCGCGACGAATGGCAGACGACCCCTGCGCTGTTAACGAGACCGGAGCGGAACTTTGCGCGCGCGCAACCGTGATCAAACAAAGCTGTAGCAAGCCAAGAACCGTCAGGACTCTCATGATTCGTCTCCTTAAAAGCTGCGCGCCGAGTGCGCCGGGTCGGCGTCCGCGGATTGACTAGGGCCCAGTTACAATGAAATCAGTCCTACTGATGGCCGTGCCAATCGGCGTAACGATTTCAATAGGGCCGGTGGTCGCGGACGCGGGAACGGTCGCAACGATTTCCGTGCCGGGGTAATCCTGAAAGAATTTCGCGGGAACGCCGTTGAAGCTCACCGCGGTCGCCAGTTGCAGATTCCTTCCCCTGAGCTTCACACCCGCGCCAACGTTACCGCTTTCCGGAGTAAAAAGCTCAACCGAGGGTGGAACGGCCGTTCCCGAGAGTCTGAAATTGGTGAACGTTGTGAGCGCCCCAAATCCATATCCGGTGATGGTGTTCGGCTGATCATCGTATAGCCCAACCTGACCGTACAGGAAAGTGTCGTCCACGAAAGTGTCTACCGGAAGAGGTGAATCATTGATATAAACCGAATAACGGCTCCCCTTGGCAATTACGGTGATTTTGTAAGTCTCGCCCGGCTTAAACACGTTTTGGACCTCGTTGATACCACTCCCCGCAGCGGTGGCAAAATAGAGCGACGTGCCCGCTTCGCCGCCACGGGCCCCCTGCCCGTAGTTATCGCCCCCGATGACGAGGAGGATGTAATGTCCATAGGGATTGTCCTGGTCGCTGCGGACCCAGATGCCGCCGTCCCCGACAACCGTGGTGACCGTCAAGGTGTAATCGGTTAGCACAAAGGGCAACGCCGTGTAGGTGAGAGGATCGTCGTTCGGCACCTGGGCGTAGTATCGGCCCGCAGTGGACGCCCAGAATCCGTTGTTGCCGTTCCATAAGAAAGATGGTGCGGGGGTGAAGTTGTCGGTAAATGATATTTGTCTTGCGGGCTCCTGTGCTGATAGCGCCGGCATCATCGCGGCAAAGACGGCTATGAGAGTGACCTGCGCAAGCCGGTGCATCGGCATGATCGGCGGCTTTTCGGAAAACATGGTTAGCTCCTTTGCCCCGCGCTCGCCCTTTGGAGCACCTTTGGCTGTCGCATATCGTATCATTCATTTCACTCTATAGGGGACGGGGAGCGCCCACACGCAAGGTATCGTCAGTTGGCGGATGGGCGCGCGACACGCTCGACGGTGTAGACCGGGACGATATCCTCTTGCCGATGCAGTTCGAGGCCGAGTGTGCCCAAGACCGTGAAGATAGTGGGAAGGCTGGCGAAGGCGTTGCTGTCCCGCGGGGCGCCCGGAGGCGGAGGAGGCAGGCGCATGGGGAGCCAGCCTGGCGTGGTTACAGAGAAGAGTCCGCTAAGCCGCGTGCGGTTGACGACGGGCAAATCGGTCCAGTTCTCGATGTAATGGGCAAGGTCGTCCATACTTATGGCGTTGGCGTTCAGGGGATGGCCGAAAGCGATAGCGAAGTTATGACAGCCTTCCGGGCCAGTATCGAAGATGCAGCCTTGCGGAGTGATTGCCGATTTTTGGAGCTTTGGGCCGCTGCTGGACAAGGTAAGAGCATAGACAGACATCCGCCTATTCCGAGCCCGCATCACAAGCCTGAAGCGATCCGCGAGCAATTGACGGATCATTTGTTTCGTTTGGCTCTGTGCGTCGCTGTCGTGAGAAAGTGCAGTGATGGCCGGGTGTGTTTTCGCTTCGATGTCGTACCTCTCGAAAATCGTCCAGTCTGGAAGAGCAGAGAGACGCGGCGACGGGTTGGCGGGCACGTCGTAAGCGTAACTTAGAAGCGCGATCACGGGGACTGCCTGCGCTTTCAAATCGCCGTTTGGGAGGACTTGCACGCGCGTGGCACGCGAATCGGCCGACGGTGCGGATTTTATGATGATCTTGTCGAATGTTTGCGGCGGAGCTTCGGCGGCGGGCAAGGCCGCGAGGAGAAACACAACCGCTTGGCAGACAATGGACATGAACAGAACCCCTCGATAATTACGGTATCAATTTGCCGGGGCGAGGTTGTTTGGAAATGCGAGGATAGGTGGTCTATGACTGACTGGTTCGCGCGTCCCGTCCTGCACGTCGAGGACGTGGATGCCTCAATTCGCTTTTACGTGGACCGGCTTGGGTTCACGAGCCCATGGCGCTACGCCGAGGAAGACAAGGCGCGAGTCGCACAGGTGGACCGGCAGGGCTGTGCTCTCATCCTGGCCAACAACCTGGCCCCCGAAAAGATTGGCAAGGGAGTGATGTTTATTTCCTTGAATGTCGAGCCGGCGACGTTTGCGGCCGCGGTGAAAGCGCTGGATGCGCTGCGGGCAGAACTCGAGACCAAGGGCGTTCCGGTCAAGGAGGGTTCATGGGGATATCGACTTCTGGTGGTCGATGATCTCGACGGCAATCAACTCCTGTTCAACTATCCGAGCGAGGAAGCATCTGGCGAGATTGCCGGCGACGACGGCAGTGTCTGAGTGTCATATTTAGATTTTTTCGGCGCACGCCCTGCCGGGCAAAGAAGGAGTTTAGGTGATGAGAATTTCTATCGCAAATCGTCGCGCTGCAGAACAGCATGGCGATGTCCGCTTCGGTGAATGCGCAAAATGTGCTGACCGGGCTGCCCGTATCCGCGAATATGGATATTTATCGCGCCGGCGGTTATGACGACGGCAGTGACGGCGTGGCTCCGGCCGCATACGCGTTTCCCTCGGGGCGCGGTCACGTTCTCTCTTTCGCCAGCGTTGCCGGATTGTGGACGTGCAGCTATGCCATCGCCGATTTCGGGCCGGATGGGTCGACGAACGGCCTCTGCTACGGGCACAGCATCGAAACTCCCATAGGCACGTTCTCCGGATATCATCTCACGGACTTCGCGGGCGCCATGGCGGCCGTCTTCCTGGAAGATGCCTTGCCCCGACGAGCGCCAATTCCGCTGCGATTCTATGTCAGCGACAGTTCCGAAGGCGGAATTCCCACTGACTTCAAGTTACTAAGTCCTTCGATTGGGCAGATTTTCTTTGTGGGCGATGGGCTGACCGGAAGCGGCCTCAGGGAGACGCAGCGATTCCTCGTGCCGCCGACCGCGACTCATCTATACCTTGGGTTTGTGGACGCGTGCACTCAACCGCCGCCGGCGACGGCGCCGGGATGCTATTCGGATAATGAAGGAACGCTGGAGGCGGTTTTCCGGATTGAGCCGAGGCAGTTTTAGACTGACCCTCTGCCGCGGCCGTCGGGAGGCCTCTGATGTATCCTATAGTCTCGCGGTGAAGGCGAGCTCAGCAAGCACACTCGCGCAGGTCAACAACAGAGGGAGCAACCACCCGCCGGCTCATCGACAACGGCTGCTCAGGCCGATGAACCCCGACCCCCAGCGCCCGCGACGGGGGTTTCGGGAGGCACGGGGTGCGATCGCGGGTGTCTGTTGTCGTCAGGGCGTCCGCGAGATTAGATTGCCCCACTTCACCCAAGGCAACGGATGAAAAATAATTACCGACCAAACTACGGCCTGGACGCGCCGCGCGCCGTGCGCAATCTGTTCATCCTCGCTGCGCTGGGCATCATCTCACTGATCACGAGGCTGCTGGGTGTGTGGTCAAGGCATGACCTCATCGCGGTGATCGCGCGCCCACTGATCGGGGCCGGCCTGAGCTGCGGAGCGATGGGCTTGTGGATGGTTTACGACAGCAAGATCGGCAAGGTGCGCGAGCGCGAAGATTATCTCGACAAGATTGTCTGGGGGGGTGATGAGCGCGTGCTGGATGTGGGATGTGGTCTGGGATTGTTTCTCATCGGCGCGGCCAAGCGTCTCAAGACCGGCCGCGCTGTCGGGATCGACTTGTGGCAGGCCGAGGATCTCAGCGGGAACACGCCGGCCGGCACGCTCAACAACGCGACGATCGAAGGCGTGGCCGACAAAGTTGAAGTACACACGGGTGATGCGCGCAAGTTGCCGTTCGACGACGCGAGCTTCAACGTCGTCCTCTCGAGCATGGCGTTGCACAACATCTATAGCGCCGACGAGCGGCAAACCGCCGTGCGCGAGATCGCGCGGGTGCTCAAGTTCGGCGGGCGTGTGCTGATCCTGGACGTGCGCCACACCAACCAATACGCCGCCACCCTGCGCGATGCCGGCCTCGATGCGCGGTGCGTCCAGGGAATCGGCTCATACCTGCTGACCGTGATCAGTCTTGGATCGATTCGCTGGGGATACGTTATCGGCAGCAAGTCGTGAGGAGCTAGACAGCGCCGAAGAAGCTGTCGATCGCATTCCAGCGGACCTTCGACTTCGCCGACTACCTGCAGCAAGATCGCACCGGGCACCAAGTAACGGGTCGCGTTGCGCCGAATCACTCCTGAGTAGTCGCGCAGCATAGAGCTATCAGTACCCACGTGGACGGAAAACGCCCTATCTGTCGATGTGCTTCGCAGGTTCCGGGTGGATGGTCGGCAAACTGGACGAAGGTCGGTTCGGCCCAGCGCTGATCTTACTGGTTGTCGTACGTTATTCGCCTTCAAAACAGGGTTGGCGCCGTAAACGACTTCGATTTCACCCACGCCTCAAGAAAGTCATTGCGCTTCGGCGAGAGAAACTTGGCGAGCATGCCCGGTCTGTCCGCGATCTGGCGAATGACCGTTCTCACGATGCACTCCGTGTCGTACATGTTGACCTTGTGGAACTCCTCGCTGTCTTCCCACCGACCGTGAACGATATCTGATCGCTTTGCGTAGCAAGCTTCTATTTTTGCCGCCAAACTTCTCTGGTCGGCGGAGTTGCCGGCCAAGAAATAGGAAATTCTGTCGCGAAGCCGTTTGGTGACGCCGAAAATGTCGGCGTCGGAACCGAAAAGAGATTCCATGGCCTGCCAGAATAGCGGATAGCTCATATCTGGCTGGTAAGAAGTGAGCGCCCCCCAAATCGCCCGGAGTGACGCCCAGACGGCATTCTTTCGCGAGACTGACGAAAGTGCCTCGAACAACCCAGCGGCTTTGGCTAGATGTACGGGCGTGATGATGTTCCCGCGATCGCGCTCGTGGCAGAAAAGCCTCGATTCTCGCGAGATGGCTTGCACGAACGGCGTATCGAGGTCTTCGGTGTGGCCATGCACCCGGGTGAACCCATGAAAGCCCACGGTGAGAAAGACCGGGGAGGGCTGGATGAACCATAAGCACATGTTCGCGAGAAGTGCGGATTGCCATCGAAGATCCTGAATTCCCTTCGGCTCCTTGCCTTGCCACTCGGGGTCGGGATGCCCATAGGATTCCGCGTAGTATTCCGAAACGAGCGCTTGCCTCGCCTCCTTAACGCTCCTACGCTCCTCGGCGCACAGGTCGTCCAAGATATCGTTTTTCAAGAGCCATTCAGGAACATCCTGAATGGTGAACTTCCCAAACGAATAGTTCGCGCCTTTCGGAAGGCTAAGTTTGTGAAGCGGTACGACCGTAAAGGCCATCATACGATTTTAGTGTGGCTTCCATGCCTTCGAATCTCCATCGATCCCCGAAAGACGTTCGTGCTAGTGAAAGCATGAGCCCCCGAAAAGACGCCGCGGAGCGAATCAAGCAGCAACAGGTTGGAGCAGCGTGAAACACAGGCGGGACCCGTACGTTGGAGCGTTCAAACCCGACAACGGGCGGATCGTCGCCCTACTCGGAGATTAGTATCGTGCCAACCGCTGTGCCCCAAGTTATGCGGTGAGGGTTGGATTCGAACCCGTTGGCGTCTAATGGGCTCTGCAAGTTACCGATTCTAAATTGCTAAGGACCCCATATTTGCCATCGATGCCATGGCGCATTGCCCGGTATTGCCCGCTGGCTATCGTCGAATTCTTGCTTGGCGGACACGACCGGAAGCCAATTCACCCGTCTGAACAACGCCTCACTTTATCAGCTTCGGTTGATTTCGTTCAGCAAAGTCTTTGGCGCGGTTTAGCAGTTCATCAATTTCCTCCACAGTTTGTGCTTCGACCTCGATGCCTCCGATCTTCACTCGAACTTCGCGCCCATAGCGGGCGTGGAGCCATGCGCCGACTCCCGTCGCGACTATCGGCCCCATGACGCTGGCGACTTTAATCCCGAAGGTTCCCAAGAATGGAATCGCTTCGGCCCCGACGGCTTCGCGCACAGCAAGGGACCACGAAAAATCCACCCCCTGGACTCTTAGAGCCTTCGCGAATTGATCCAAGTCCCTCTGGTATTCGACCGTTTGCAATGGTGGGTCATCCACCGCGGCTACCATCGTGAGGGTAACCTCCCCGGACTGCACTGCCGTGGAATAAAGTGTCTGGATGTGGTCTGCGCGAGCCTGGTCGACTCTCGCGAGGTATTCGAGACCACTAGATCATCGTTCTGTTAATAGCTATACTATACAAACATTTTCGTGCGAGAATGGTTTATGCCATTCACCGCCCGGATGGCCGTGGTCCTGCACGTTTATAAAGAGGTGGAGATCGTCAATGAGGAACTGATCAAGGGCACGCTGAAAGAGCCGCCCGTAGTCACGATCTCCTACGACGAGAAGCCCGGCATTCAGGCTCTGGCGACGACAACGCCCGATCTGCCGCCGGCACCACGCAAGTTTCGGAGCCATCTTCGGGACTATGAGTACAAGCGACTGGGAACGGTATTGTTGCTGGCGGGCCTTGATCTCCACACAGGCCGCGTCACGGAGATCGTCGGCGACCACCACGCCAGCGTGGACTTCATCGCTCTGCTGGGGAAACTGGACGACGTCTATCCACCGCAAACGCGGATTCGCCTTCTGCTCGACAACCACTCGGCACACGTTTCAAAAGAAACACAAGGCTGGCTCAGTCTTCACCCGAACAGATTCGAGTTCGTATTCACGCCAAAGCACGGCTCCTGGCTGAACATCGTGGAGACCATGTTCAGTAAAATGGCGCGCAGCATGCTCCGGGGCATCCGTGTCGCCAGCAAACAGGAACTGATTGATCGCATCCGCCTGTACTTCCAGCGCGTCAATGCGGACCCCGTGATCTTTCGCTGGAGGTATAAAATGGACGAAATCCTTATTGGCCAAGTATCAACAGAACGATGATCTAGGCGACTGCAGAAATGTCGTTTGCTGCGACACGCGGGCCTTGCCGCGGGTCAGGAAACTGTGCTAAAACTATGGATTATTCCCCGGACGAAAAATGGGGGCATGTCACCGGGCGATGGAGGAACGGTGATGTCCTTTCAGAGCGTTGCGCTTGTATTCTGCCGTCCTCTTAGCCGTACTCGGTTAAGACCCAGCCTTCTGAATAGTCCATGACGGCTTAAATCAGCATTGAGAGTTGCCCGGAAAGGCGGCCCGCACTGCGTTGGAAACCCAAAATCAAAGGAGTTTCATGATGGCTAACGGATCGGCGATGGCTCAACTGGCGGCCTTTGGAGCCGTCGCGCAGAATTTGGAAGGGGTTGTTCCGGGTGCTGCCGCAGGCATTCAACTTGCGATAACTAGCTTCGAGAGCCAAGACACACTCAATGGCGTCGGCGGGCTGATGGACATTTGCGCCGCGGTGGCTCCGCTGCTGGGCGCCGGAGTGGGCGGCGCGTTCGGCGGGCCCGCGGGAGCGGGGGTCGGATCGATTGTCGCCGCGGTCGTAGGTTCGTTTTTCACCATGATTGCAGACGTTCTGGGTTCTTGTGTCCCACAGGCGCAAACACTCGCGGACCAGATCAGCGACCAACTGCGTACCCTCAGGGGGGAAGACAAAGAAATAGATCTCTTCGCCATTCACCGGGACATCACGACTTATGCAAACTCGTTGAACGATGCTTGCAGCGGCGTCGCTTCCGCCAAATTTCCCCCTGGGGTCACTACTGAGACCATCAGAGAGCTCAACCCCATCGAAGGCAGTACGATGAAGGCCTACTGGGGTGTGGTCGGGTGGCTGAAGATCAAAGAAAATCAAAAACTGCCCCGGTGGCCGATCGTCCTCGACGGCGCGTGCAATGCCTACGCCTTGTTGTTGATGGCCATTGTCAGGCTCAGGTGCATTGTGAGCCCGGATTCCTTGAAGTTGCACTACCTGGAAGCGGATCAGATAAAAGATCCCAATGAACGGGAGGGGAAGAAGAAGAAGCTCGCAGACCAGTGGGATGAACTGGTAGATGTCGCTAATGCAAAGCTTATTTCTTTCGGTTGGTGCAACGAGCTTCACTTGCAGGATCTGAAGGAACTTGCCCAAGCCGCCAGGAACAGGGGATCCTTGTGGCGCGTCGGGCCCGACGACTACGAACTACGTGCCGGCTTGGTGGAACCCAGCGCCCAGTATGATTTGAACAACCGTACTCTCAAAATGTCCGTAGCCGTGCGCGCCACGGAACTTACCTTGCCGTTCCCGAAATACCAGGTGTACTTCGTCTCTGAGGTCTCTACAGCCGAACGTGCGCTTCGCGGCTTACCCCGCGAAATGAAACTGTTTCGCCGGGTGGTGCAGTTCGAGAAAAACGAAGCGAAGCTGCTGATGCCTGCGCAGCCGGTGGGCGATACCGGTACGGACCTCGTCGATGTCTTCGCGATTCCCGGGACCGACCAGAAGAAGGACGAGGTCTACGTTTACGAATTATCGAGCAAGGAGCCCATGAATCCGGGCTCCAAAGACGGGCGGGGGCGGTGGAAAAACAAGGTTGTAGGGACATCCCGGGACGCCGACGGCAAGGCGACCGGGACGCTGTTCACGAGCGAATGGGAGGCAGAAGGGGGAGCGAAGTCAGTCCGTGTTGTGTACGACCCATACACCTACGCCGACGATCCCGCGAACGGTTCTCTCGACGGCATTAAATCCATCGTCTACTTAACCATAGAGCACGGCTCGCATGTGCGAATTATGGCTAACCCGTCTACCGGAAAACCCGACCTGAATCCGCGCGGCCTTAACTATCAGGCACCGGGTAATGTCGTGAACACGCCGATCAAGATAGAGGGAATCGCAGTTGACCAGGACTACCTGTGGGCATTCTCGAAAACGGAATTTGTCTGCGCCACCCATGCGTCCGTGGCCCGCGGTAACCCCGGCCTTGTCCCGATCGCTTGGAGGAAGTGCACCAGCATTCCGGATCCGGGCGGCATCAAATCCTTCTATCCAGCCGACGACGGAACCTTGGTCGTTTCGGGTGAGGACAAGGTGTATACCTCGACCTATCGCATCAATTTAAAGCGGAACACGATCGAGGTTTCGCCTTGGAAACCTATCCCGGGTGGTCATGCCCAGCACGGCCTGGAAAAGCTACCCGTCTTTTGCTGGCCGCAATTTGAAGGCCTGGTCGACGCGCTCGAGGAATTGGAGCCAAGTCTGTCTCCTGCTAAATCGCCCGTCAATATTTGGGGAATCGGCAAAACCGGCGAGGAACTCTACCGGTGTGATGGAGTGCGGTTCAATCGCGTAACGGCTAACCTCAAGAGCATCGCGGTGGGTGGTCGGCAGGTCTGGGGGATCTGGAACAACGGCGGCGTTTGCAGATGGGACGGGTCGCGCTTTGAAGGGGTTCCGGATCGCGTGCCAGGTACTTCGGATAAGATTCAGCAACTTGCGGTTAGTGACGCCGAAGTGTGGGCGTTAGACCAGAACGGGGCTGTCCTGAAGTACAGTTGGTTCGAGAAACATTTCGTAATCAATCCGGGTGGCAGAGCCTTCTCCAGAATTGTTGCCGGTAGCCGCGAGGTCTGGGGGATCGAAGGCAGGACTGCATACAGACTCGAGGGGGACACCTGGGAGTTAGTGCGTTGCCCGGCGGCTGGACTAACGAGCATTGCAATGAATTACCGCCGGGCCGTGTGGGCCATCGGCGGTGACGATAAGGTTTACCGCTGGAACGAGAAGGTTGGCAGCGAAGCACAGATGGTGGAGTTTGCCGGCATGCATTTCGTCAGCATGGCGGTCGGAGGTAAGGAAGTCTGGGGGATTGACGCGAACGGCCGGGCCTACAGATTGGAATTGCCGGAGACTGGTGACCCAAGCGGCGCGTTTCAGCCGGTGGGTGGCGTGGCCGATGAACTCGCTACCATCGTTGTAAGCAACGGACAAATCTGGGGGATCAACCGCCAGGGCAGCATCTGGTGGTGGAACGAAACAGAATTCAAAGAACCGTTGGCCGTCAAGAGTGTTCAACTCAAGAGCATCGTCGGGGGCGGCTAGACAATTTTTCGGCCTTTCAGCCTTGGGCCGGGCGGTGATGTCCCCGGGGGTGGCCGCCGCCGTTGAAGTTTGTATCCTGATCCTTCCCGATCTGGTCCGCCAGTGTAAATCCCGGAGCGCCAACCGCGGCCAGACTCGCGAAAAGAGCCCCTGGCGCTGCGTTGGATGTCAAGATAAAGGAATTGCGTAGTCCCGGATCGCCGGTCAAGGGAGGAAGCGTAATCGTCCTGGAACTCATCGCGGGCACACTGACGGTAGCCACGTTGGTGGATTTCAGGTCCGGAGTCCGTGGTCCGCGCAAATAGCACCGAAGCGTTAACCGGCTTGGTGCCGAAATTCGTCATGGCAAGCTGAGGCGTGAAGGTCGCGCCGGGCAGGTAATTCGCGACGCCGACGGGCACGCCCGTAAATACGGTGTTGCCGGAACGGAGCGTTCCCACGTCCGCGAAGTTTTGCGAGCTGAGAATCGCGCCTGTTAGAGCGCCGCGCCAGGCTAGGCCAAACACTGACAGCGTGCCTGCTTTACCGCTGCCGGTCACGGAGAGGCCGAATGCCCCTCGATTCGCAGCCTCTTGGGTAGCAGGCACAAGGGCGTCGCCAAAGATGCCTGCCGGGTTGCTAGATGAACCGGCGCAGACTCGGAGGAGAGCCCATCCTTCGGCCGCAAGCTGCACTTGCTGAGAGGCGGAGTCGCTCTCAGTGAAGCACGAAACAGTCGCTGTCTGGGGCGATGCTGAAGTGTTCTTGACAGCCACGAACGGGCTTCCCACCAGGGAGGCGCCGCCGGAACGAAGAACACCAGAGGCCGCCATGCCCGACATCGTACCGAAAAGGGTATCCCTATGATTCAGCAATAGTCAAGGAATTGACCAAATAATCACAATGTCACAGGGTGCCCGGGTTTCGGCGGGGTTAACTGGAGTTGGACGCAGTATCCGCGCACAGGATCTGGGCCGCTTGTCAAACCGCTCTCCGGAACGATTCTCGTCGAGGGTATCTGCCAGTGAGGGTTCAACGTGCACTCACTTAGCTTATAAATCGTTGAAAACGCGTGGCAAGAAAAGCGAGATGAGGCGAAATTCGAACCCTTCATTGCCCGCTGGAATTCGAAATTGTCCGTAACCTATTAATTCTAAGCTGGCGGTGAGGGTGGGATTCGAACCCATCAGCCTCTAGCTGGTTCTACAAGTTACTGATTCCGCATTCCCAACTATGCCAACTTTGCCATCCTTGCCGTGGCGCATTGCCCGGTATTGCCCGCTGGATCTCACGTATTCCTCACTCACGGTTGAAGTGCAGCAATGCTAAAGACCTGAGGATCGAGGATGGGCAGAGCCTGCGGGGAACGCCGAGCCAGCCGCTTTCGCCGTTCAAATCGAAACCTGTATAATCCACAGATGCAAGGAATGCCCGGGAGCACAATTGCGCTCTGCTCGCTGTTGCTCGTCTCGGTCTGCTTAAAGGGAGGACAGGAAGTGCAATCTCCGGAAACTGAAAAGCCGAAGGCGGCGGTCAAAGCGGAGCAGCGCGGGCGCATCCTCGGAATCGGCGGCGTGTTCTTCAAATCCGCTGATCGCAATCCGATGCGCGATTGGTATTCGAAGCATCTTGGACTCGCGGACAAAGGGCACGGCGTGATGCTTCCGTGGCGCGAACACGACGACCCGCAAAAGGAACACATTACGGTTTGGACTATTTTTCCCAATTCCACAGACTATATCCCGGCCCCGCAATCGTTCATGGTCAATTACATCGTGGACGACATGGATGCTTTGCTCGACCGCTTGAAACAAGAGGGAGTAAAGATTGATCCCAAAAGGATGGATGAATCCTACGGGCGCTTTGCCTGGATCTATGACTTGGATGGGAATAAGATTGAGCTTTGGCAGCCGATCTCCGCAAAGGAGTAAGGGCGTTTGCGGTGCACTTACTCTATCGGTTTTTTGTAGACAGAGCTTGAAATCTGCTATTCCGCCGTGCGACCCCATCCTCTGATCGCTGTAACAGATGTAGAAGCAAGCGGGAGATGGTACGAGCGACTGCTGGGGTGCCGGCGCAATCATGGCGGTTCGGCGTACGAACAGTTGGTTTGGAATGGCCATCTCGTGCTTCAACTCCATAGCTTCGAAGCCGAGCATCATCACGGCCCTATAGCGGATAAGCAGGACAAGCCTTATGGCAACGGAGTCTTGCTGTGGTTCGAGGTAGACGATTTTGAAGCGGCCTCGCGGCGCGCCGAAGACATGGGCGTCGAGATCGTTCTGCCGCGACATCGGAATCCGCCGGATGGCGATGGCGGCCCGAACCATTGGGAGTGCTGGATGCGGGACCCGGACGGGTATGTCGTAGTTATCGCCAGTCCGTACGGAACGGCCGATGGCGATTGGCGTCCCGACGGGAATCCGTTCGGTGCGTGTGACTAATGCGCGGAGTCGAAGAAGCCGGGCTCTTCGAGGAGGCGCTCCAGACGAGGCAAGGGGCGCGGCGGCGCATCCAGCGCAATCAGGAAAGCCTGCCATTGCGCGGCGCTCAGCACGAAGGTGCGACGGTCGGGTTTTTCGGCGCGGGCAGTCGGTGCGGGCATAGCGATCGCTCTCTTCTAACTTACGACATTAGAACTGAATCCGGAAGACACGGATGCCGTTCTCCCAGGTGATCTTACGAAAGACCTGGGGGGAAGCGAGTTGCTGGGATAATTCCAAGGTTGCGCGGGCCACGCATTTGCCTGCCAAACGGCTGGCTTCCGGGTTGTTGTTTTGGGAGACGCCGGCGCCTTTTCCGTCGAGGCAGGTGCAGTCGCTTCCGAAGATCAACTTGTCTTGATGGCGGGCGACGAAGTCGCGGGAAAAGGCGGGGTCCCGCGATAAGGCGTTATTGCCCGAGTTAGCCGACATATCGGCGTAGAGATTGGGAAAGCGGGTCAGCCACAGATCGGTGAGGCCGCCCGGCTTGACGGGTCCGGCGGGATAGCCGCGATCTGTGGGGACATCGGCGCTGATATGAGCCCAGAACAGATCGCCGTGGCCGACGAAGTTGGTCTTCGGATAAGCGCGGAGGATTTTGTCGAACTGCTCGTATCCGGTGTTATAGGGCAGTTCGCCGGGGAAGTGCGGGAAGTTCTGGATGTGCATCATCACGGGCGCGCGGGTCTCCGCGGCAAGGTCGTAGACACGGCGCATGCCGGGCGAATCGAGGGCGGTGTGGTATTTCAGCTCACCGATGCTGACGGCGCCGGCGGCGAGCGCTTGGCGGAGCACCTGGGGAGCGTCTGAAGGGGTGGGATCGGTGGTGACGGAACGGGCGAAATGGCCCGGCCGCTTGGCCATTTCGGCGATGGCTTTCTCCTCATCCTCGGCGCGCGTCAAGAGAACGGCGTTGGTGACGCCGCAGCCTTGGATGTGGGTGAAGCAGGAATCCGGATCGCGGCGGAGATGGAGGTGCGTATCGAGGACGGGTCCGCCCCAGAGCGGATCGGGTTGCGCCCCTAAGCGGGAGGCAACGGCGGCGGCTACGGCGGATTGGATGAACGTTCTTCGCTGCATGGATTGCATGGTCTCTAGAACACGGCTCGTTTCATAGTAGCCATGGACTCGCGGACGAAGCGGCGTTGGAGATGACGCGCGAGAGGGAAGGCGAGACGGGCGAGCGGGTCGCGCGGACGGGAGAAAGCGAGCAGGTCGAAATGGACGGCGCCGTCGGCGGATCGCTCCACCTGGAATCTCTCTTCGCCGGATTCGCTGTGACCGGGAAGCGTGCCGTAAGCGAAAGCTTGGCGATCGGGTTCGTCGATGACGTAGACGATGCGGGCGGAGTTCAGCGACCAGAAACCAAAGTGACGGAAGGCGACGGCGACGACGGCTCCCTGGCGCACTTCCGGCGACGGCGGGTAGAGACGGCACCAGGGAAGTTGAAACATCGCCCAGGCGCGTAGTGCGCGGACGGCGCGATCCCAAGCCGTGGGGCCCTGGCCGAGCAGGAGGCGGTTATGGTCGACGCGGTAGCCGGGCGGGAACTGGCCGGTTTCCGTGCCCCCGTGCTGGGGATAGGTGAATGCGGCCGTTTGTCCCGCTGTCAAGGACGCCTGCACGAGCGCCGGGTTGGGCGCCCGAAGGAGAAGCATGTGCTCAGTAGAGCACTGACAGTTTAGTTGGCGCGAGTGACTTCGGCGTGGGCGCGGGTGGTCAGGGTTAACGCAGCCGCCGCCGTCGGACGCGCATGATCGGCGACCCGATTCGAAAGGACATCCGCGTAAAGGCGCGCGGTGCGCTGGGCCATCAGGCCGACCGTGAATTCGGCGTTGACCCGCTGGCGGGCCGCATGGCTGAAAATGGCGCCGAGCGCGCGATCGGCGAGGAGCAGATTCAACGCGTGCGCGAGCGCAGCGGGATCCTGGGGCGGAACAGTCAGGCCGGTTTCGTTGTGACGGGAGACGAAGGGAACGCCGCTATCGAGGTCCGTGTTGACCACGGGAAGGCCGCACGCCATGGCTTCCAGCTGCACGATGCCGAACGCTTCACTGCGGGCGACGGACGGAAAGGCGAAGACGTCGGCGGCTTTGTAATAGGGCGCGAGGGAATCGTTCTGAATCTCGCCCAGGAAGGTGACTTTATCCTGAAGGCCGTTTTCGATCACCTGGCGCACGAGGGGTTGCCGAAGCGGACCGTCGCCGATCAGGAGAAGCCGCCCATGCACGGTGCGCATGGCGTCGATCAGGTACTTGAATCCCTTGTAATAGACCAGGCGGCCGACGGCGACGACGAGGCGCGGCCCGAAACGAGCGCGGACGGCGGCGATCTCTTCGGGTTGCGCGCTGGCGAGGCGGGCTTGCGGGATTCCGTACGGGATGACCACGCACTTGTCCTTATGTCGCTGCAAGGGGCGCGACGAATCGAGATAGCGCTGGGAGGTGCAGATGATGGCGGAACTGCGCCGAAGCAGCCATTGGAGAAACGGCTCGAAGGCGGCGCCCAGAAACTTTTGGCGCACGATGTCGCTGTGATAAGTGAGCACGACGGGGCCGCGATGACGGCTGGCGAGCAAGGCAAGCGTCGCGGCGGGATTGGGGAGATGGAGGTGAAGAATATCGGCCTGGGAGTTCCGGATTGCGGGGATGAGGCCTGGGCAGAAGGAGGCGGACGCGAAGCTGAAGCGCACGCCGGCGCGGAGGACGTGAACGGGTCCATCCATCTCGGAGACGCTGCCGGGGCCGTCGTTGGCGACGATGGCTTCCACGCGATGAGACTTCGCGAGTTCGCGGCAGAGATTTTGAAGATGGGTTTCAATGCCGCCCATGTGAGGCGGATAGAATTTCCCGACGTGCAGAACCTGCTCATTCATTCGAATAGTTCCTTGTTGTGGGCAACCCATGCCTGCAAACGGTCGAGCCCCGCGGCGACGCCGATCCGGGGAGACCACTCCAGCTCCGAGGAAGCGCGGCGGATGTCGGAGACGAAAATACGCTGATCGCCGGGACGCCAGTCCGCGTGCGAGTACTGCAAGGCTTTGTACTTCCGCTTCAAGAAGGACAACAGCTCCAGCAACGAAAGCGCGTTCGTGGAACCGCCGCCGACGTTGTAGACGCGGCCCGCGGCGATATCGATCCGGCTGGCGGCCGCATCGTAAGCATCGAGCAGATCGTCGATAAACAGGACGTCGCGAACCTGCTTGCCGTCGCCATAAACGGTGATCGGCTTGGCGAGTTCCGCGGCGATGGTGAACCAGGCGACCCAGCCCTGATCCTCGACTCCGAATTGCCGGTACCCGTAGATGCAGGACTGGCGGAGGACGACGGTTTTCAATCCATAGATGCGGAAATAATCGCGAAAATACTGATCCGCCGCGCCTTTCGAGCAGCCGTAGGGGGAATGGAAGTCGAGCGGTTGATCCTCGGGGACGCCGAGAGGACGCGCAGCGAAACGGTAACGTTCCGGGCCTTGCTGGACTTCGAGATCTTCCAAGCCGCCATAAACCTTATTTGTAGAAGAGTAAAGAATCGGGCACGTTACTCTCGCTTTTCTGGCGGCTTCGAGGACGTTGAAGCTGCCGGCGGCGTTGATCTCGAAATCCTCGCGAGGATCGGCCACGGAGGTGGTTACGGCGACCTGGCCGCCGAGATGGAGGATGAGGCCGGCGCCGGCGTGCCGCGCGAAGATGCGGTCCATGGCGGCGCGGTCGCGAAGATCGTTTTTGTGGAATTCGAGACTGCCCTGGGGACGCAGCCAGTCGAGATTGCGCTGCGTGCCTTTGCGGGAAAGGTCATCGACGACGACCACATGGTGGCCTTGGGCGAGGTAGCGGCTGGCGGCGTTGCAGCCGATGAATCCGGCGCCGCCGGTAATGAGAATGGTTTTGGTCATGTCACGTGGTTTCGAGTTTGGGGGAGGACAGGATGGCTTGGTAGAGCTGGAGCGTTTCGGCGGCGTTGCGGTCCCAGGAGAAGCGGCGGGCGCGGGCGATGCCGGCGGCAATTCTGCGCTCGTGAGCGGCGGAGCGGGACTGGCGTTCGCGGAGCAATCGCGAGACCGCGTCCACCCAGGATGCGAGGGAGGCAACGGGGCAAAATTCGGCTGGGTTGAATTCAGCGGGGCCGGCCACTTCGCGGAGCGCGGGAATATCGGAGGCGATCACCGGGGCGCCGCAGGCGAGGGCTTCGGCGAGGGGCAAGCCGAACCCCTCGGTCTCGGACGGAAGCAACAGAAGAGAGGCGCGGCGATAGATCGCGGCCAGCAAGCGGCTGCCCAGGAAGGCGAAAGAGACGACGTGGCCTTCGAGACCGAGCGAGCGCAGGAGATCTCTCTGGGCCGGTGTGAAGGGCGCGCCGACGCGCACGAGCCGAAGGTTCGGGTGATGCTTGCGGCATGCGGCGAAGACGCGGAGAAGCACGTCGATGCGTTTGCGGGGGATGGTGCTGCCCACATGGAGCAGGTCCAAGAAATGCCCCGGCGGTCCCAAGAGGCGCGCGGCGGCGCGGTCCCATTCCGGATACGGCGCGGGCGTGAAGCAGGGGTCGATTCCGTTATGGATGACGCGCACGCGATCAGGGGCGGCGACGCCGTAGCGGAGCAGCTGGGCACGCGTGGCTTCGCTGACGCAGACGATGGCGGCAGCTTTTTCGAGACCTCGAAGAATGTGGCGGACCATGCTGCGGAACCAGTATGAACGAGGCTCGCGGGCGGGTTCAAACAGGCAGCGAAAGGTGTCCAGATCGTGGCAGGTGACGACGGTGCGGCCGGGCGGGAGGCGATGCACAAGCTGCGAGTAGCTGTGGTCGATGACGTGGAAGAGATCGAAGCGCGACAGGGTTCCGGCGAGACGCGGATAGTGCCACATGCGGTTGATCAGCCGGTCGGCATTGAAGGCGGCGCGGAAGTGGCGCTTCATGAGCGGTTGAATACGGGTGGCTTGGACTTCGCCCGTGCGCTCCCGCAAGCGGCCGAGGAGCGCGGTGGCCGCCATGTCCATGCTGGGCCAGTTCTCTTCAGCGAAATCGCAAAGGATTGCCAGACGGGCGGGGTTCATGCGACGGATAACTCCGGCCGGGAAGACCGTTCGCGGCAGACGCGTTCAAACAGTTCGAGGAGATTGTCGACGTGCGCGAGCAGATGGAATCGCGCGGCGCTGGCGGCGGCTCCCGCGCAGAGTTGTTGGTAGAAAGCAGGGTCCGCCAGGCAGTCCGCGATGGCGGCGGCGAGCCCGGCGGCGGTGGGCGGATCGCCGGGGGCCATCATCCCGTTCAGACCGGGGACCAGCCATTCGCCGATCCCGCCGACATCGAAAGCGGCGACAGGAACGGAGAATGCGAAGGCTTCCGGACCGACTTTGCCGAAAGGCTCCGGCCACAGACTGGGAAGGACGAGGAGGTGCGTCTCCCGAAAGAGCTGGTGGAGGTCGCGGCGCGCGCGCCATCCATGGAAATGGACGGTGATGGCGGGATGCAGCAAGGTGAGAGCCGCGGCGAGGCGCTGCCACGATTGCCGCTCGGGGCCGTCGCCGGCGAGATCGAGCCGGATGGGCCGGGCGAGCGCGGATTGAACGCGGGGCAGAGCGCGCAGAAGGGTGCGGCCGCCTTTCAGCTTTTCCATGCGACCGACGAAGAGCAGGCGCGCGGTTTCGAGCAGATCGGGCGGCGGGGCGGCGGCGCGCTCGTGACCACCGGCCGCTTCGTAAGGGAGACCGTGGATGCGCTCGGGCCGGATGCCGTGGCGCCGGTATTCGTCTTCCATGTGGCGGGAGTGGGTGATGACGGCATCGTAGCGGGATAGCACGGCGAGGCGGTCGCGCTCGGTCCGGTAGCGCCGCAGCATGGTCACGGGGCTGAATCCGCCGCACCGACGCGGGAAATAACGCGCGAGGCACGCGGGGCCAAAGGTTCGGGCGCAGGGCTGGATCATGGGGAACTGGGTGGTCTTCAGTCCGCTGATGCAGACGCCGTAGTAGTTGTGCACGGAATAGACGCAGGGAGCGATGCGGAGCAGCGCGGATTGAAACGCGGGATCGATATCGCCATGCACGTGGATGACGGCGGGGCGGAAAGCGCGCACGCGATCGAGCGACTGGGCTTCGCCCAGGACGGGAACGTGAACCAGTTCCGTGGCGGGGCCGGTGCGGACGGCGGCGCGGTCGGCGGGTTCATCGTGGAAGTAGAGGAATTGAAGCTGGTGGCCGCGGCGTTCGAATTCCGGAAGGACGACGTCCAGGTTCTGCTCGGCGCCCCCGATTTTCCGGCGGCTGGAGTTGACGATGGTGAGCCTCACGCGGCGGCTCCGCTGGATGCGGCAGGCGGATCAATTGCGCGGCGTCGCAGAGCGGCGATGGTGTGTCGGACGGCGAATAAGTCTTCGTAAAGCGCGTGCGCGGAACGGCCGGTGGCGCGGCGCAGATCGCGGTCGCGGAGCAGTTCGAGGACCGCGGCGGCTAGATCGCCGGGAGCGGCGGAGCGGGCGAGTCGGACGGCGCCGCTGGCGCGCCAGAAGCGCTCGCTAAGCGGGCCGAGGTTGGTCACGATGGGGATGCCGAGGGAAAGCGCGGCCATTGCGCTGCCGCGACGGGAGGAGATGCCGTCAGGGTAAGGCTGCAGGAGGACATCACAGGCGCAGAGCTGCCCGGCGACGGCCGGGGCGGAGAGGGCGCCGGTGGAGAGCAGGCGCGGCGCGGCTTCGGGATGCGCGTGTACGAGGCGAAGGCGGAATTCGTGACTTCCCGATCCTGCCAGGAGGATGACGGCATTGGTTTGCGCGAGGAGGCGATGGATGGCGGGCTGGAGGCATTGGGCGACGTCCGGGCGGAATGCGCCGAAATGGCCGACTACGGGCTGCGCCGTCGCGGGCGGCGCGATGGCCGGGCGCAAGGACGACGGAGCGGAGACGTTGCTGGGCACGGGGAGCCACTCGAAGGACCGAAGCCTGCGCAGGCGCCAAGGCCGCAATTCGCGGGCCCAAGCGGGAATGGAAATCCACACGCGGGACGCGGCATCCAGCAGGGCGGCGATCATGAAGCGGTGCACGGCGGCGGCGGCATTCTGACGCCAGTTCCCTTCCCCGAAAGCGAGAAAGGGTTCGTGAACCATGAGCTCGACGGCGTCTCCGCGCAGGCGGGCGCGGGCCCAGATCCAGAGGGGGAAACCCACATTGAGGCTGCGGAAGCCGAAGCTGTGCGGGGTCCACTGCACGAGGAAGCGGCGCGGGGCGGGGACGGCGCTGAGCGCGCGGCCGAGGCGCAGCAGATCGAGCGGGGAGAAGCGACCGGCCACGCGGTGAACGGCGACACCGCGCTCATTGGTTGTGCCCGCGCGGCCAGGCGCCCACACGTGGACACGGTCTCCCGCCGCGGTGAGTTCGGAGGCGATCAGGGCTGTGTAGTCGCCGACTCCGCCGGGGCTGGGCGGGTATTCGCCAGTGAAGATGTGAATCATTTCCGGTTTTGGGAGCGGGGCCAGAATAAGCGGGCCCAGAAGAGGTCGGAGTGCACGCTCTTCGGATTCCAACCGCTCGCGACCAATGAATCAAACAGTGGCGTGCCGGTGCGCTGAATCTCCTGCGAATTTGTCAGGAGCGGGGGAGGAAGGCCGGCGAGCAGGCGGAGCATCAACCAGTTCACGGCGAGCGGCGAATAGCGCGGATTGAAGCGGAGGTCGTCGAGATCGAGACGGTTGGCGCCGCCCGCGGGCTGGCCGGGGTAGAAGGCGGTGCGGGGCAACTCGTAATTGCGCACGGCGAAATCGGAGGCGAGAGGATCGACAAAGACGGCGAGAGATTGCACGCAGAGCCCGGCGCAGGCGGTGAGGACGGCGGCGCGCGGCCAGCGTCCGGCCTTGAGGAGCTCGACGGCGGGAATGCACATGAGCACGACGCCGGGGTTGAGGAAGCGAATGCCCCAGGAATCGTCACCGGACCAATCCCACCAGCAGGAGTAGAGGAGGATTTCGGAGACCAGGACGGAGGCGAAGAACCAATATTCGCGTGGGACATGGCGCGCGCGGACGCGACGAACAAGCGCGAATGCACCCAGGAAGAGCGGCGGCGAGTAAAGGAAAATACTCTTGCCCGCTGAAAAAAGGATGCCGTAGAGACCGGCGAGAAAGGGTTCGCTGAACGGCTCGCCCGCATAACCGGCTTCGCGGAGCGTTCCCCAGCGGACCCAGTTGGCGGCGGCGTTCAAGGCCAGCGCGGGGAGACACGCCAGCGCCATTTTGCCGGCCAGGCGAAGACGGCGCGGAGGCCAGCAGCTCCAGACGATGAGAAGCAGGACGGGGATGACCGCGTCGGGCCGGATGGTGATGGCGCAACTGGCCAGAGCGGCGCCGAGGGCGGGCTTTCCGGAAGTGACGGCGAGAAATCCGGCGAACAGAAACGTGAGGACGAGCTGTTCGATGGAATCCATGCGCGAACAGGGGAGCCAGACGGTGCAAAAGCCGATGAGGAACAGAGCTCGGGCGGTGGCGGCGGAGCTGAATCGCCGACGCAGATAGCGGGCCAACAGGGTCAGGAATACAGCCGCGTTCAGGATGAACAGCAGCATGTAAATGGGGCCCTCGGCGTGAATGTGCGTGACGCGGTTGAGAAGCTCGGCGGCGGCGAGAAACGGCATGGCGAGGAGCGAGTGGCCGATGGAATATTTGCAATAAGAGGCGCCGAGGCCCGCGTCGTCAATGCGCGCGGTGTGGTGGAACAGCATCGACTTGGCCCAGGCGATGCGGTAGGAGCTGTCCCCGTTATCGAGGTGTCCGGCCCAGGTGACGAGATAGACGGCCATGAGGCAGAGCGTCAATCGGATGGGCCGATCGACCAAGGGTTTTCCCTTCCGCGGAATGGCGGGGCGAGCGAGCAGGACGGGCGTCAACGCTCTTCCGCCGGAGTGAGGCGCGCGAACGAGCGAAGCGCTTCGAGGTGGGGTTCGAGATAGGGCCTCAGGGAAGACTGGAGCGCTACAGGAAACATCAGGACTGAATAAAGAAGAACGGCGAGCGCCGCGCTGAGAGCGAGAATGGCGGGGCCGGAGTGGGCAGCGGCCGCGCCTAGCAGGCTGGCCGCCCAACCAGCGGCGGCCATGCGCCAGAACCATCCGGCAAGGGGCTTGGCGAGGTTCAGGAGGGATGTGTCGAGTTCGCGCGCCAAGCGGCGGCCGTTCCCGAACAGGAGCACGCAGGAGGTGCTGACGATGGAACCCGCCAGAACGCCGACGACGGAATGAATGGCCCAGGCAAACAGGATGGAGAGCGCCGTACTGAGAATGCCGTCGGCAAGGCTGGTCGCGGCGAGCAGCCGTTCGTGACCGAAAGCGAAGAGCGTGTAGATGGCCGCGATGTTGAGGTGCCGCAAGAGCATGGATACGGCGAATAGGAGAGTGAGCAGAAGACCTCCATAGTTTCGAGCGCCCATCCAAAGTGGGACGAAACCAGGATTGACGGCCAAGGTGAAGGTGACGACCAGACCGCTGGCCAGAAGCATGGCGAGGGTGAGCGCGCCGCTGACGGAAGCGAGGCGTTCGCGAACGGCGGAAACGCGCATTTCGCTCAAGCCGGGCTCGGCCGCGCGCATGATGCCCTGGGGCTGGTTGGCGAGAACATTGATCAGCTTGCCGGTGCAGTTATAAGGAACGACGGCGGCGGCGCCGAAGAAATTGCCGATGATGGCGGAATCGGCGCCGTAGATGAGGACTTGCGCGACCTGACTGACGCTGACCCAAAAGCCGCGAGCGAAGTGATGGCGCAAACCGGGGCCGGCGGGCTGAATCCATCGGGCGGGCAGCGCGTACGGGAAGCGCGAGCGCAGCCGCGCGAAGCACAGCAGGGCGTCGAGCGCCTGGTTGGCCGCCCACCCCGCGGCGAGGGATTCGAGACGAAAGCCGCGATAGACGAGCCCCGCGCTGACGAGAAGGCCGACGGCCCAGCTCAGCATGTAAGAGCGGCTGATGAAGGCGAGATCCTGCAAACCTTCGAGGAGCGCGCGGAAGATGCGGAAGGGAAACAGGACGCTGAAGGCGAAGGCGGCAATGACGAGGGGCACGCGCACGGCGGTCCACGCGCGGGGAATGAAGAGCGCGAGCAGAGCCGCGGCGACAGCGATCAGCGCCGTCTGGAAAAGGAGGACGCGCGCGGTGCGGGCGACTAAGCGGGGGAGTTCGCGCGCGGCGTGCTCCCGTCCGGTGACGTAGGCGGTCTCACGAGGAAGCATGGCGACGACGCCCATGTCCATTAGAGAGAGATAGACCAGCACCTGCTGCCCGACAATCCATAAGCCGTAACCGGACGGGCCGAGGCGGCGCAATAGGAAAGGGCTTAGCCAGAGGCCGGCCAGCATGGCAAGGGACTGACCGGCAAATCCGAGAACGACGCCGTGGGTGAAGGTGCGGGATCGCGGCATGGGGATCAGACGGGAAGAGGGACGAGTCCAAGACGGAGCTGTTGGATGGAGGGTCCGCGCCAACTCTTGCGGGCCGCTCCGTACACCAACGCGACGAGCAGCCAGTACTGCAATCCCATGGCGGTGTTGAAGGTGGGTCCGGAAAAGCTGGCGCCGATGATGTTGAAGTTGATGCAGAAGGCGAGGGTGGCGGCGAACGGAACGACGGCGCCGTAGCGGGAGGAGCGCGCGACGCGGAAGAGGAAGACCATGGACGAGAACAAGGCGGCGCCGTAAAGCAGCCAAAGAGGAACGCCACCGTCGAAGAGCCAACCGGTCGGCTGGATCTCCGCCCAGAGCGGCGCGGAATCCGGGCGATCAGGATCGCCGAAGTAAACATCCATCATTCCCCATCGGCCGGGGGCGGCGCCGAGCGGATAGCGGGCGAGCGCTTCTCCGAAGGTGTAGCGCCAGAACCAGCCCCGGCTGCTGTCGAAGCTATCGGCCACGCTGTGATCGGTCAGGTCGAGGAACCGGTCGCGCACTTTGTCTCCGCCGAGGGCGACGGCCCAGGTGAAGGAGCCGAAGATGAGCAGAGCGCCAGCCGACGCGATCCAGGCGCGATTCCAGATGCGGGGCTGGCCAAGACTGGCGAAGGCAAGGAGCAGGAGCGCGAACAGCGTCATCAGCGTGAGGGAGCGAACCTGCGTAAGGTACAAGACGGAGATTCCGGAAAGCGCGGCGAGAAAGCAGCCCACGCGCAGCCAGAGGCGGGTGGAACGGAGTGAACTGAAGGCGAATCCGAGGATGGCGGTGAGCGATCCGGCCATGGCGGCGCCGCCTGGAAGGTCGCTCAGGCCGGGCGGACGGACCAGGACACGACCGCCGGGATTGACGAAGCGGAGCGACTGAAGCCAGCTTGCGGAAGCGCCGACGCTGAACTCCGCGGGAAGGAACTGATCGGGGAAATAGATCTGAAGGATGCCGATCGCGGAACCGATTCCATTGCAGAGAAAGAAGATCCAGAGGATGCGCAGGAGATGGCGGTCATCGCGGACGAGGCTGGCCGCCCAGAACGCCGGGCAGACGATGGAGGTTTGGAAAACGATCTGCGCGAGACCGGACTTGAGCTGGGTTTGCGGATGAAACAGGTTGAGGAGGAGCAGGGCGAGCGAAAGCTGCAAAACGAAGCCGCCGGGCGGAAGCGGCGTTCTTCGGCGGAAGAAAGCCAAGGCGGCCAAGCTCGCGAGGAAGGGCGCGGCGCGGATGGCAAATCGCAGGGGCTGGGTTCCGGGCAGCAGCAGCAAGCCGTTGAGGAGGAACAGGACGGGAAGGAAGCATTCGATCCACCCGAAGCGGTTACTTGGCGCCGGAGAGGTCATGCTGGTTGGCGCACCCCGTGCGATTGGACGAGAGCGATCGCGGCGAGTTCGGCTTCGTAGCGCTCGACCATGCGTTCGACGGAGAGTTCGGCGGCGCGCATGGCGCCGGCACGCACCCAACGCCAGCGGAGCGGGTGATCGCGCAAGAGAGCCAGAAGCTCGGCGGCGAAATCGCCATCGCGCTCGACGAGAACTCCGTAGCGCCCGTTGTCGAGGACTTCGCGGCTTCCGGGATTGGCGGCGGCGACGACGGCCGTTCCGCTCGCCATGGCTTCGAGGTAAGGCAGGCCGAAGCCTTCATAAGTGCTGGGCGAGGCGAAGACCCAGGAGCGCCGATAGAGCTGGGCGAGAGTTTCGTCGGAAGCGCCGGGATAATAAGTGACGCCGTTCAGGGGCGGACCGGGCTCGGACACCATCGCAAGGGTCGCTTCCGGCAGTGCGGGACGGATGACGTGAGTGAACCAGTCGAGCAGCAGGCGGCCGCGCTTGCGGCCTTGCAGCGTGCCTACGAAGACGATGGAGGGATCGGTGGTCTTTTCGGCTAGTCCGCAATGGAATTTTCTGGTGTCCACGCCGTTGGGGATCACTTGCGAAATGGCGGGGTAGCGCCGGCGGGTGTTGCGGCTGATGCCGATGGTGGTTTGGGTTCGGGCGGTGACGGCCTCTTGGAGGAAAACGCCGAACTGGAAGACTTTGCGCACCAAGGAACGGGCGGTGCGGCACTCATCCAAGGCGCTGCCGTGCATGATCCGCAAGACCGGAATGGCGCGGAGCGGAAGGAGGAGACTGTCGCCGTGGGCGATGATGACGTGCGCGTCCTGGTAGGCGGGGAACAGCGCCAGGATATTGCCGAGATAGCCGCTGACGAGACGGAGTCCCAGCCAGTTGTGGATGAGAAAAGCGCCGCGCAGAGGAGCGACGCGGTAGGCCGCGCCCGGGGGATGCGGGTCAGCGGACCAGACGACGACATTGTGGCCGCGGCGCGCCAAGCCTTCCGCGAGATCGTGGGCGACGCGTTCCACGCCGCTGGATTTTCGTCCCGGCGTGGGGAGCCGGAAGCTGAGCATGGCGATGTTCATGCGGCGAGCTTTCGACCTCGCGGAAGGGAAAGGGCGGCGGCGAGCGCGTTCAATTGCGCGCGCGGATCACAGATAGCTTGGGCGCGCAGAGGGCCGGCTTGGGCGAGTTCGCGGCGCAGGTCCGGATCGAGGATGAGCTGTTCGAGCGCCGCGGAGACGGAACGCGCGTTGGGGGCGGCGAGCAATCCCCAGTGAGGACTGAGGATTTCGGCGGCGCCGCCCATGGCTGTCGAGACGACGGGGAGGCGCGCGTGCAGCGCCTCGACAAAGGTCAACCCGAAAGCTTCCGGCTGGACGTTGGGCTGGCAGTAGATATCGGCCGCGGACATCAGGCGGGGCATGTCGCTCAAATGTCCGAGAAAGGAGACGCGCTCGGCGATCGCGAGATCGCGCGCGCGGTTCTCGAGAGCGATGCGGAGGCGCGCTTCGCCGGGACGCTGCGGCTCGCCCGCGATCCATAGCCGCCAATCCAAAGTTCGGGGCAACGCGGCGACGGACTCGAGAAGAAGCTGCTGGCCTTTCCAGGCTTCGAACCGGCTGGCCTGGAGAATGACGATGGCGGTTTGAGGCACTTTCAAACTGGCGCGAATCCGGGCGCGGGCGTCGGCGGAAAGGGCGTGTCTTGACAGTTCGGCGGGCGGATAGACAGTGACCAGGGGGATGCCTCGGCAATGGCGGGCGCTGAATGCGGCGGTGAATGCGCTGTTGGCGAGAATGAGGTCCGGCGGGGTCCAGCGAGACCAGAGATCGGTCCAATGGCGCCCGCCGCAAAGATCGTGCAGATAGAGCACGCGGCGGCCGGTGGCGGCGGGAGCGAGGACGGCCAGAGACCACATCGAATGCGCGATGGCCACGTCGAAGGCGGACGCGCGGCACAGGGCGGCGAGCCGGGCGCGGGCTTGCATGACGGAGTGGGGATTGCGGGCGCGGGCAGGACCGAGGATATGGACGGGGCAGCCGGCGGCGCGGAGTTCGGCGGCAACGCGCCCGTCGAAACTCAAGGCGAATGCCGGCTCGAGAAAAGGCGCCATCGACCGGCAGCGGGCGATGGTGCGGAGCGCGGTTTCTACGCCGCCGTAGAGATTTCCGCTGTGGATGTGGAGTACTCGCATGGGGACTTGCAAAGGACCTGGCGGTAGAAGGCGGATAGAGCGGGGCCGAGCCGGGCGCGGTCAAATCGCGAAACGGCCGTGCGGCGGGCGGCTTGGCCGAGAGCGGCACGCATGGCGGAATCGGCCGACAGATCGCGAATAGCGATGGCGAGCGCACGAGGATCGCCCAGGGGCGCGCCGATTGCGTCCGCGCCGGGAGAAAAGATTTCGGAGGCGCCGCCGGCGGATGTGGCGATCACCGCGCGGGCGCATGCCATAGCCTCGGCGATAACGAGGCCGAACGGCTCGGGCGCGGTGCTGGCGTGAACGACGATGTCGAGCGCGCGCATGGCCGCGGCCGCGTCGGGAAGGAACCCGGTGAAGACCACGCGATGCTGGACGCCCAGATCACGCGCCAGATTGCGCAGCTCCTCGAGGGTATGCTGACCGCCGGAGGTCTGATAAATGGGGCCGCCCACGATGTAGGCGCGGATTTTTGATTCGCGCAGCTCCGGTTGCGCGAGCGCGCGGAGGAAAACCTCGTGGCCTTTCCATCGCGCGAAGGCGGCGACCATCCCGACGCGGATGGTTTCGGGGGGCGCTTGGGCGGCGGCGTCCAGATTCGCGCGCGGGCCATCGGGGCGGAAGCGGTGCGTGTCGACCGCGTTCAGGATGGTTTGAATGGGAACGGCGGCGCCGAGGGTTTGCAGCGCGCTGGCGGCGACGCTGGCCGAGATCGCAATGGCGCCGCGGCATCGTTTGGAAGCGAGGCGCAAGAGGCGCGCGAGCGGGCTTCCGGGAACGAGGTGATCGTGGAGATGCCAGACGATGGGGGATGGCGCCAGCAGGGCTCCCAGCAGGTGCATCTTCACGCCGTTGGCGTGGATGATGTCCGGTTGGAAACGGCGAAGCGCGCGGCGAAGTTGGAGACAGTAAGGAACAATAGCGGGCGCGGCTTGGAGTCCGCCGGCGAGAAGCTGGGCGACGGAGACGCCGGCCGACCCCAGGCTGGAGAGCGCGCGCGGAAACGGAACCAGATGGACGGAGACGCCGAGACGTTCCGCTTGCACCAGCAGGGGACCGTCCTCGGCGGCGATGAGACGGAGGGCCCACTTGGGTTCGGCGTGCCGGAGGGTCGCGAGAACATCAAGCAGGCAACGCTCGGCACCGCCAAGCTGGCCGCATGGACTGAGGAAAACGACGCGCACTGGGGCAGTTACCGGCCTTTAGCTGGATTTCGCGGTATGGAATGCGGGTTTCGCGGGAGGCGTCCCGCTACGAACGACGAAGGGGAAATTATCGGCGCGACGCGCGTTATAGCCGGGGAAAGGTTCGCAATCATTGAGCACGCATCCGGTCATCACCGTTCCATCCTCCGTGAGCTTCCGATGCATGGCGAGCGCGGCGTCGCGATTGGTCTTGCCGGCGCGAACGACGATCAACACGGCGCCGGCGGCCCGGCCAATCACTCTCGCATCAGGAGTATGCAGCATAGGTGGCGTATCGATCAGGACAATATCGAAATTCTTTCGAGCGTGATCGAGCGTTTCGAGAAGCCTCGGAGAATGCAGCAGATCCGGAGAAGCGGAGTTGGGCAGGCCGGCGGGCAGGATCTGAAGCCCCGGCCGATGCGTCTGGTGGAAGGCCGGCGGGAGCGCGGCGCCGGCGAGGAGATCGACCAAGCCGATCTGGTTCGGCGCGCCGAATACATGGTGCAGACGGGGACAGCGAAGATCGCCGTCAATCACGAGAACGCGCTTACCGATTTCGGCGAGGGAGATAGCGAGGTGCGCGACGACGGTGGTCTTTCCCTCGGAGGGATTGGCGCTGACGACCGCGAGAACTTGAGAAAGGGAAGCGGGCGCGGCCAAGAGCAGGGACGCGCGAATGGATCGGAACGATTCGGAGAAGGGCGAACGCGGAGTCGCGGAACCGACGGCCAAACGCGCGGGCGAAGCGGAGGGGACGGCGCCGAACTCGGGCATACGAAGGTAGAGGGCGAGATCGCCCGGAAGACGGACGACGCGGTCGGTTTGATCGCGGGTGACGACGACGACGACGCCCAGAAATAATCCGGCGACAAGACCGAGCAATGCGGATTGTCCGCGGCGGGGCTGAAAGGGAGATGGCGGAGGCTTGGCCGCGTCCAGAACGCGCACATTGCTGCTGCGCATGGCGGAAGCGATGGCGGACTCTTTGACGCGCGCCAGCATGGTGTCGTAGATGGCGCGCGTGGAATCGACTTCGCGGCGGAGCACATCGTAATGCACTCCGCGGGCGGCATCGGCGCTGACCAGGGCGGCTTGCGCATCGTAAGCGGAGCGAAGCAATTCTTCGCGGCGCAAGGACTCGGCGTAGAGGCTGCGGGTGCGTTCCTGGGTGCCCGCGACCTCGCGGGCGATGGCGGATTCGAGCGGCGCGATCTGGGCTTCCAGGCGCTTGACCTTGGCGTAATCCGGGGTGTAGATGACGGCGAGTTCGGCGAGCTGGCGGCGAATTTCGGTGAGCTTGGTTTGGGCGTCCTGAATGGCGGGGTCGCTCACGACGGCGGCGAGGGCGGCGCCGGACGCGCGGGAAACCGCGTCCAAACGGGCCTGGCGGGCGACGCGCTCGGCCTCGGCCTGGGAGAGCTCGGATTGGAGCAAACGGAGGCGGTCTTCGGAGACGCTGCCGTGATCGGAAGGGAGCAGCAGGCCGGAGTCGCGGGCGCAGAGCTGCAAGGCGTTTTCGGATTGCTCGAGTTTGCCGCGCATGTCTTCGAGGGCGGCGCTTAACCTGGCGGCGGCGCGTTCGGCGCCTTGCCAGCGGGACGCGATGTGCTGATCGATGAACGCAGCGGCGAGGGCGTTGACGAAGGCGGCGGCGGCGCGCGGGTCGGGAGAATCGGCGGCGATTTCGATCAGGCGGGTCGGGCCGAGGGCGGAGACTTTCAGGGAATTGGAGGCATGGCGAAAAGCGGGTTCCGGGCCCGCCACGCGATTGAGCGCGCGCTGAACCAGGGTGGCGCTTTGGATGATGCGGATTTGGGTTTGAATATCGAGCAGTTCGGGATCGGCGCCCGCGTTGGGATTGCCGTCCGGCGATTTCAGGAGATTGTCGGTAATGCCCTGGATTTCGACGACCACGGCCGCATGGTAGAGAGGGGTTTGCAGCGCGGCGACGGCGAGACCGAGAAGGCCGCCCAGAGCGGACAGCGCGAGCAGCGCGCGCCAATGCCGGCGAAGAACGTTCCAATGGCGCGCAAAATAGAGCGCGGAAACTTCCTCAGGAAGCGGCTGCGCGGAGATCGCGCGCGGACCTGCTTCGGCAGGCGCCGGAAGCACTACCGCGAGCCCCGAAACACGGCAATGGACGAACCCGTGCCGACCAGAGCCTCGATCGCGCGGGACGAGATGGCCTTGCCTTTATTCGTGGGAATATAAAGAATATCCTGGGGAATCAGCAGGAATTCCGGGGATTTGCCCGCCAACATTTGACTCAAATTCAGAACGATTTCGGTCCGATCTGTCGTACCGGGACGCGCGCGGAGAACGCGGGCTCGGGAGGCGCTGGCGTTGGGTCTCGCGCCGCCCGCCAGGGCCATCGCATCGAGAACGCGAAGCGTGCGGCTCTGCTTCACCTCATACTCCCCGGGGTGGGACACTTCGCCCAGAACGTAGACCATCGCGGCGGCCGGCACTGTCACAACATCGTGCGCGCAAAGCGGAACATTCTCCGCTGGATTTTGGGCCCGGAGAAGCGAACGGATGTCCACCTCGGCGACGTAGACGTGAGAATCCGGGTCGAAGCGGGCTGTCTGAAGGGGGATCGGACCGGAGGTTTCGGGCCGGGTGATGGTGAGGTAGGCTCCCGCGTCGGCGCGGAGACCGCCGGCGTCGGAGAGCGCATCGAGGAGGGTTTTTCCGCCGCGGATTTGTTTGATCCCGGAGGAAGTGACGGCGCCTACCACGGTGAACGGCTGTTCCCGGAACTGGACTACGGCCAGGGTGACGGAAGGGTGAAGCAGGTAAGGGAGCAGGCGCGCGGCGACCGCGGCGCGCAACCGCGCGGCAGTGAGTCCGGCGGCTTGAATTGACCCGATCAGGGGCAGGTTCAGGTCGCCGGCGGCATCGATCCGGAAGGGGTGGTCCGGAATTTCGGCAAGGTCCAGGACCTGGACGGAAATTTCATCGCCAGGGCCGAGGGTATAAGAACCGGGAAGGCCGGAGACCTGCGGGAATGGGGCTAAGCTTTGAGCCGGCGGGTTGGCCGAAACATCCTGAGCAGCGAGTCCGGTATAAAAAACTCCGCACGCAAACAGCGCACCGAGCTTAAGCAGCATCCACGGCGGAAAAATCCGCCTTGAGCATGCGATTCTCGATCAGGTGAATCAAGCGGCCGACTTCCTGATCGAGCGAGTTCATCTTGGCGTCGAGTTCCTGCAGCCGGCCCTCAATGTTGCCGGCCGGGGCCTTGGCTTCCCCGATCACCCTTTGCATAGCGTTGCGAGCAAATTCGGAGACGCTGCGCGAGCCGTGAACGCGGTACAAGTTCCGCAGCGATTCGTATTCCTCGTTAGAGAGACGCAAACTGATCATTCTGTTCTTGCGTTTCAGAACTGCCATCTTTTCGATTCTCCTTCCGACTACGTCCGTTGATTTGCGGCGCCTTGTAATGGGCGGCCGCGCCTTCCGTCTGAAGAACGAAGCCCTAGAGCCCGGGTTTTGAACGGTTGGCGATAATGGTGATACACAGAAAATAACAGAAAGTTACGTGCGTGAACAGAAAAACGCGAAAATAAATACCTGATATTTTTCTAAGAATAGCGGTCAACGGAAGAGCCAAAAGCGGGACTTCTGTTTTTTCTGGAACTCACCTGGAAGGATTCGCGTGCCGTCCAGTACACAACGGGGATTTTCGAGGAATAGAAATCGGGCTACGCCGTCGCCGTGTTTCTTGGCCACGGCGGCGAAGGCGCGGTCGAGACGCGGCGGGCGGAATTCGAGATCGTGACCGTCGCTGGCGACGAAGTGCACCTTGTTCTCGTCCAGAAGCCGCCAGGCCACGTCGCGGGCCGTTCGTCCGAAATGGCCCTCCAGAGATTGGGCCGTGATCTGGACGTAGCAGCCGGATTCCAGCCATCCATCGAACATGTTTTCATCCCGCCAAATGGCGCGATTGCGTTCGGGATGCGTGATCACCGGCAGAATGCCGACCTGCCGCATGCGCTCGAACACATGTCCCATGTCCGGGGGGATGAGGATCTCAGGCAGTTCCACCATGAGGTAGCGGAGATGGTTGATGGTGAAAGGACGGGGATCGCGCAGCGCGTTGTCGATATTGGCGAAGCTGAGATGAAAGTCGGCGCCGGCGTGGATGCGGGGGAGCGCGCCGCAGGCGGCCTGCAATTCCGCGATGCGCTCGCAGATTAGCGCGGGATCAAAGGGATAGCGATTGTTGGCGTGCGGGGTGGCGACGATGTCGGTGGTGCCGGTATCGGCCGCCAGACGGGCCATGGCGACGCTGTCGGCGAAGCTCTGGGCCCCATCGTCCAGGCCCCAGAGAATGTGGCAATGAATATCGACCATGGAAGCCGGATGCGAGTCCCATGGTCGCATGGCGCCGTTTACTCATGGAGGGTGAAGTTGACGTCGATCTCGGTGATGACCTCGACCGGATCGCCGTTGAGGATGACCGGGCGGTAGCGCCATCTTTTGACGGCTTCGATGGCGGGGCCGGTGAGGAGCGGGTGGCCGGAAAGCACATGGAGGTTCTCAATCACGCCTTCGCGGCTGATGGTGGCCTGGAGGCGCACGGTTCCTTCAATGCGCGACGAGACGGCCAGGCGCGGGTAGACCGGCTTGGGACCGAATAAGAGCTGCGATTGGGAGACGGTGCTGGACAGGCGCAAGGCAGGGGGCCTGGGTTTGACGGGAAGCGTGGCGGGCGGCGCGACGGAGAGCGCAGATCCGAGGCCGCCGGGGATTCCGGCGATGGACCCGTCTCCGGGGGATGCGAGGCTGCCGGGCAACGTGGGCGCGTCGGTCAGCGGCAAGGGCCCGACGCGGGGCGTTAGAACCGGGTGGGAGATCAGGTGGGTGAGTTCTAAGACGCGAAAAGGAGATGGCGCGGCGGCGCGAGACGGGGCTGGGCGTTCGTGCCGCGGCTCGGGACGTTCCGGCGCGGGCGAAAGAATCAGGAAGCGCTTACCGGCTTCCATCGACTGGGTTTCGAGCAGCGGCAACACGGCCAGCCCGGTTACGGCGACGGCCTGAACCACGAGCGCGAGCACAATGGCCCGATCGCGCCGGGATTTGGAAGGAGGGACAAAACTTTGTTCGAACATGGCGAGGTTCTCATTTCCCGCCACAAGTGAGAAGGCCGGCCGCGCTCAGTTGTGCGCGTTTCGTTTCAATGCAGTAGACACCATGTCGAGCCGGGCAGTTCCCGGGGGAGAGCGGCTGGATTGCTATAAATATTTCTTATCAATCCATTCTGTTGCATTTGAAAAACTTTGGGGCTACACTCGGACTCAAGTGATGGCGAGCCCGGGCAAATTCGAATCTGCGCGACTTTCCATTACGCTCTTTTTCGTCATCGTAGTCGGCCCGCACTGAGGCCTTCGGGGTGAGAATCCGAGAGGCCGTCAGCGGGAAAACAGCCCGCATGATGGCCTTTTTCGTTTAGGAAGGCGGTCAGTGCAGATGAAGACTTCAGGCGAGGTGAGCTAGAGATCCATGTCGAATCTGATGAACGGGGCAAGAATGCTCCTGGAGTGCCTGGTGCGGGAGGGAGTCGACTGCTTCTTCGGATATCCAGGGGGCGTGACGCTGCCATTTTACGACGCGCTTTACGATCACCCGATCCGGCATGTGCTGGTGCGGCATGAGGAGAACGCGTGCTTCGCAGCGGAGGGATATGCGCGGGCGACGGGGAAAGTGGGCGTGTGCTGCGCCACCTCGGGACCGGGCGCGACCAATCTGGTGACCGGACTGGTGGACTCGATGATGGATTCTATTCCGATCGTGGCCATCACGGGGCAGGTGCACAGCAAGCTGATCGGCAGCGATGCGTTCCAGGAAGCCGACACGTTCGGGATTACGCGCTCCTGCACGAAGCACAACTACATGGTGAAGACGCTGGCGGAGCTGCCGCAGATTATTCATGAGGCGTTTTATCTGGCTTCGAGCGGGCGGCCGGGTCCGGTGCTGGTGGATATTCCCAAAGATGTCTTCCAGGCGCAAGGGCATTACACGCCGGTGGATCAGATTCACCTGCGCGGATATCGGGTGACCACGGAGGGGCACACGGGGCAGATCCGGCGCGCGGCGCAGATGATCTGGGAATCCGAGCGGCCGATGGTGTATGCGGGCGGCGGAGTGATCGCGGCGGGCGGCGAAGGGGAACTGCGGGAGCTGGTGGAACGCGTGGACGCGCCCGCGGTATGCACTCTGATGGGACTGGGCGCGCTGCCCTCGAACCATCCGAACTTCATCAGCATGCCGGGGATGCACGGCAGCTTCGCGGCAAATAAAGGGCTGACGGGTTGCGATCTTCTGATCGCGCTGGGCGTGCGATTCGACGACCGGGTGACGGGACGGCTGGCGGCGTTCGCTCCGCACGCGCGCGTGATCCACGTGGATATCGATCCGGCCGAGGTGAGCAAGAACAGGCACGCGGATATTCCGATCGTGGGGGATGCCAAGCGGGTTCTGGGGAAGCTGAACCGCGTTCTGGCGGAGCTGGAGCCGGAGCTGCGCGAAAAGGCGGCGGCGGGCAAGCGCGCGTGGTGGCGGCAGGTGCGGGAGTGGAAGGAGCAGCATCCTTTCGACAGCCCGCGCTCGGATGAGGAGATCAAGCCGCAGCATCTGATGGCGGAGATCGACCGGCTATCGGGCGGCGAGGCGATCGTATGCACGGATGTGGGGCAGCATCAGATGTGGGCCGCGCAATTGATCCGTTTCAATAAACCGCGGCTGTGGATCAACTCGGGCGGGCTCGGTTCGATGGGATTTGGATTGCCTTCGGCGGTGGGGGCGCAATTCGCGCGGCCCGACAAACTGGTGTTCGCGGTGGTGGGCGACGGCGGGTTCCAGATGTCGATTCCGGAGCTTGCGACCATCGCCAGCTACGGGCTGCCGATAAAGATCGTGGTGATGAACAACGGGTATCTGGGCATGGTGCGGCAGTGGCAGGAGCTGTTCTACAACAACCGCCTGAGTTCGGTGACGCTGGATTGTTTCCCGGACGCGGAGAAGCTGGCCGGAGCTTACGGGTTCCGGGGCCGGACGATCGAGAGTCCGCGCGACCTGGCGGGAGCGCTGGAAGCGGCCGTGCGCGAGCCGGGACCATTTCTGCTGAATGTGAAAGTCACGCCCAACGAGAACGTGTACCCGATGGTTCCGGCCGGGGGAGCGATCGACGAGATGGTGCTCTCGGCGCCGGTGGGCGCGGCGCGGTAAAAGAGGGGACAACAATTGCTGCAAGTCATATCGGTTCTGCTGGAGAATAAGCCCGGAGCGTTGATGCGCGTGACGGGACTGCTTTCGGCGCGGGGGTACAACATCGAGAGCCTGACGGTGGCGCGCACGATGGATCCCGAAGTTTCGCGGATGAGCATCGTGGTGGATGTGGAAGACCGTTTGCGGGCGCAGGTGATCAAGCAGATGAATAAGCTGGTGAACGTGCTGCAGGCGGCCGATCTCACGAGCAGTCCGGCGGTGCGGCGGGAGATGACGCTGCTGCGCCTGCGGGCGCCGCTCGATAAACGGGCGACGATCATAAAGGAAGCCGAGATATTCGGGGCGCGCGTGATCGATTCGTCGATTGACGGATTCGTGATCGAGGCGACCGGCGATTCGGAGAAGCTGGATGAATTCATCGACGTGATGCAGAGCTATGGAGAGATCGACGTCACGCGCTCAGGCGCGATCGCGGTGTCGCTGGAGCTGCGCAAACTGCGGCTGCAGCCGCCGATCGCGATGGCGTCGGCTCAGGTGGAGAGCGTGGAAGAAGAAGCGGATGGAGTGTTGAATGCCTAGACGGTTTTATGAGCAGGACGGCGATCTATCGCTGCTGAAGGGGAAGACGGTCGCGATCATCGGCTACGGGAGCCAAGGCCATGCGCACGCGCTGAACCTGCGCGATTCGGGCGTCAACGTGGTGGTGGGGCTTTACGGCGGAAGCCGGTCATGGGCCAAAGCGGAATCGGCGGGGCTGCGCGTGGCGACGACGGCGGACGCGGCTAAAGCCGCCGATATGGTGATGATCCTGGTGGCGGACCACATTCAGGGCGATCTGTATAAGAACGAGATTGAACCGCATATGACCGCGGGCAAGACGCTGATGTTCGCGCACGGCTTCAATATTCATTTCGGACAGATCCAACCGCCGGCGGATATAGACGTCTCGATGGTGGCGCCCAAGGCCCCGGGCCATCGCGTGCGAGAGCTTTTCACCGAGGGCGTGGGCGTGCCGGCATTGGTGGCGGTGCATCAGAACGCCACAGGTCAGGCGCTGGAGAACGCACTGGCTTACGCCAAAGCGCTGGGCTGCCTGAAGGCCGGGGTGATTGAGACCAACTTCAAGGAAGAGACCGAGAGCGATCTGTTCGGCGAACAGGCAGTGCTTTGCGGCGGCGTGAGCGAGCTGATCAACGCCGGGTTCGAAACGCTGACCGAGGCCGGGTATGCACCTGAGATCGCCTACTTCGAATGCCTGCACGAGCTGAAGCTGATCGTCGATCTGATCTACGAGGGCGGGCTGGGTTACATGCGGTACTCGGTGTCGGACACAGCTGAATACGGGGATTACACGCGGGGTCCGCGCATTGTGAACGAAGGCACGCGCGCGGAGATGAAGAAGATTCTGAGCGAAATCCAATCCGGCGAATTCGCGCGCAACTGGATGGCGGAGAACAAGTCCGGGCGCAAGAAATTCCTGGCGATGCGGGAAACCGGACATGCGCTTCCGATCGAGACCGTGGGCCGCGAACTGCGCGAGATGATGACGTTCCTGAAGAAGAGGAAGAAAGAAGCGGGCGTGCCGGAAGAACAGGCCGTTTCCGTCTAAGAAGAGGCCTGGGACCCATGCGCATCTCCACCTTTGATACGACGCTGAGAGACGGAACGCAGGGCGAATCCATCACTTTCTCGGTGGAAGACAAGCTCGTCATCGCCCAGAAGCTGGATGATCTCGGCATCGATTACATCGAAGGCGGGTGGCCGGGCTCGAACCCGAAAGACAAGGAGTTTTTCGAGCGCGCCCGCCATGTGGCGTGGAAGCATGCGCGGCTGGTGGCTTTCGGCGCGACGCGCTTCGCGCGCAACCCGGTGGAGCAGGACCGGAACGTGAAGCTGCTGATCGAAGCGGGGACGCCCGCGGTGGCGATCTTCGGGAAGAGCTGGGATCTGCATGCGCGCGTGGCTCTGGGCGTCACCGAAGAAGAAAACCTCACGCTGATCCGGGAGACCGTGCAGTATCTGAAGCAGCACGGCAAAGAGGTGATTTACGACGCGGAGCATTTCTTCGACGGCTACCAGGCGAACGCTCAATTTGCCTTGCGCACTCTGGAAGCGGCGCAACAGGCGGGGGCGGATGTGCTGTGCCTGTGCGACACCAACGGGGGGATGCTGACTGGAAGACTAGCGGAGATTGTCGCGGAGGTGCGGGGGCGGTTCGACGGCGTGCTGGGGATCCACGTTCACAATGATTCCGACGTGGCGGTGGCGAATTCGATCGCGGCGATTGACGCGGGCGCGACGCACGTGCAAGGGTGTTTGAACGGGTATGGCGAGCGGTGCGGAAACGCCAACCTGGCTTCGGTGATCGCCAATCTGGAGTTGAAGCTGGGCCATACCACGATCGGGCCGGATAAAGTGGCGCTGCTGACGAGCACGTGCCGGTTCGTCGCGGAGATGGCGAACCTGCCGCTGCGGCGCGATCAGCCATTTGTGGGACAGAGCGCGTTTGCGCACAAGGGCGGCGTGCATGTGGCCGCGGTGCTGAAAGACGCGGCGACGTACGAGCATGTGAGCCCGGAATCGGTGGGGAACCGGCAGCGGGTGCTGGTCAGCGATCTTTCGGGCCGGGGCAACGTTTTGTATAAATTGCGGCAGCATGGGCTGGCGGACCGGCTCACGGAAGAGGCGCGCCGCGACCTGCTGGAGCGGATCAAGGAGATGGAATATCTCGGCTACGAACTGGAAGCGGCCGAAGGGACGTTCGAGTTGCTGGTGCGGCAGGCGCTGCGGCCGGGCGTGCATCTGTTTGGCGTGGAGGGATACGAAGTGACGCTGCGATCCTCGCCTTCCGGAACGCGCGCTACGGCGACGGTGAACGTGGCGGTGCAGGACGGAGTGCATTCGGCGACGGCTACGGGGCACGGCCCGCTGCATGCGCTCGATATCTGTTTGCGCAAGTGCTTGTCGTCGCTGTATCCGCAGATCGCGGACGTGCGCCTCACCGACTATAAGGTGCGGGTGCTGGATTCGAAGAAGGGCACGGCGGCGAAGGTGCGCGTGCTGGTCGAGTGGTCCGACCATCGCAAGAGCTGGTCGACGGTGGGGGTGTCGGATGACGTGATCGAGGCCAGCTGGAGCGCGCTGCTGGACGCGATCCGTCTGGAGCTGATGCGGCTCACGGAGACGGACCAGAACATCGATCGCGCAGTCGAAGACTACTGCTGGGGCGTGTAAGTCTCAAGGGCTGGCGGTAAGCTCGACAGAATGCGCGAAAAGCTGTATGCGTATTACCGGAAGTATGGATACAGCCCGCATGGCCTCGTGGCGATTTCCGAGGAAGCGCGCGGATGGGAAGCGACGCGGGCGCATGGGGCGGTTTGCTATCTCGAGGTGGGCCGCATCTGGCTGGCGTCGGAGCCGTTGACGGACGAGGACGATTTAGCCGAGGTGACGCGCGAGTTTCTGGAATACGCGGGGACGCAGAAGCGGCTCGCGGCGTTTTTCCCGGTTACGGAGCGGCTGGCCCGGGTGGCGACGGCGATGGGGCTCGACTGCGTGCCGGTGGGGCAGGCGCCCTACTTCGATATGACGAAGTGGACATCGCAAGGGCGGCGGCTCTACACGGTCCGCAAGGAACTCCGGAAGGCGCACCGCGCGGGGCTGACGGTGGAGTGCGTGGCGGGTCGGGAACTTCCGCGGGAAGAAGCCCAACAACTGCAGAAAGACTGGATCATGACGCGGCGCACGACGCCTTTCGCGTGGATCTTTACGCAGGACACCTTCAATTTCGCGGATTATAAGAAGCATTTTCTGGCGCGAGCGCCGGACGGGCGTTTGGTGGGGCTTTTGAGCGCGGCGCCGGTTCCCGCGCGAGGCGGTTATTATCTGAAGGACCTGAACCGGCATCCGGACGCGCCTAAGGGGACTTCCGATCTGCTGATGGTCACGGCGATGGAGCACTTGAGGGACGAAGGCGTGCGGTTCGTGACGCCGGGGGCGTTCCGCTGCATGGGATTCGGGATGCGGGCGCGGTGACGAACGGAGCGCATCCGTTGTTGCTGCGGATGATGACGGCGCTGCAACGGCGCGGGGAAGGCCTGTATGGGTTTTCAGGCTTGTATCTGTTTAAGTCGCGCTTTGCGCCGACGTGGTGGGAGCACGAGTATGGAATCGCGCCGCGGGCCTTGTGGAGCGGGATGCGCGTGGGGCTGGCGGCGGCGCGGGCGACGGCGCCCCAGGGAATCGCCGACGCGCTTCTGAGGGCTTCCTGGCATTGGCGGGCGTAGAGCCAATCGTTCGAGACCATTCCGCGGTTCGCGCCCGCTAAAGCTTCCCGCCAACTCCTCCGATGGAGTGCTCATGACGGAGAAACGCTGCGAAATCCGGTCCCTTTGCGCCGACATCGTGAAGTTGGAATGGAAGGATAAGGCGGGATGGATGCGAACGGCTCCGGCCGTGCTGGAGGACATTTCGCCGCGGGGGGCGTGCCTGCAGGTGGAATTCCCGGTGCCGGTGAACGTGGAGGCGTGGATCCGGCATGGCGAAAACTGGGTTGTGCCGTGCCGGACGGCGTACTGCGTCTACCGCGAGATCGGATACTTCACGGGGGTGGAATTCAGTCCCGGGATTCGGTGGTCGAGACGGGCATTTCGGCCCGGCCATCTGCTGGATCTGGCGGAATTGGTGCGCGCGGCACGGCATCAAAGTGACTCGAAAGAGGAAATCCCGTGCATATAATCGATAAGGCCGCATGTCCTACAGCGCCTGCACGAGGATCGTTCTTGCCCACCCCTTCACCCGGACCCGAAGATATCATCATTTCCCACGCCTATCCCCGACCCCAGCTTGAGCGCGAACAGTGGATTTCGCTGAACGGACGATGGGATTTCGCTTTGGATCGAGAGGCGGTCCACTCGGCGCCGTCGCAGGTGAGCTGGGAAAAGACGATCACGGTCCCGTTCAGTCCGGAGACGCCTTCGAGCGGAGTGAACGACACGGGTTTTTTCCGCGCGGTCTGGTATCGCCGGGAGTTTGAAACGCCGGAGATGACCGGCAATCAAAGGCTGATGATCCACTTCGGGGCGGTGGATTATCAGGCCACGGTGTGGGTGAACGGAATGCTCGTCTGCGAACATCGCGGCGGATACACACCGTTTGAAGCCGACATTACTGAGTTTTTGCTTCCGGGCGGGCCGCAGGTGGTGATCGTGCGGGCCGAGGATGACGCGTCGGATTTATCAAAGCCGCGCGGCAAACAGGATTGGATGCTGGAGCCGCATTCTATCTGGTATCCCCGGACGACAGGCATCTGGCAAACGGTGTGGCTGGAGGTGCTGCCGGCGACGTATATCGGTTACATCCGGTGGACTCCGAATATTGAGCGGTGGGAGCTCGGTTTCGAAGCGCGCCTGGATGGAGTTCGCCGCGAGGGGCTGCGGCTGAACGTCAAGATGTACGTGGGCTCGCTGCTGGTGGTGGACGACACGTACGCGGTGGTCGCCGGCGAAGTGCATCGCCGCATCGCGCTCTCCGATCCGGGGATCGACGATTACCGGAACGATTTGTTATGGAGTCCGGCAACCCCGACGCTGATCCAGGTGCATATGAACCTGTGGGGCGGCCGGGGCGAACTGGTGGACACGGCGCGCAGCTATACGGCGTTGCGTTCGATTGGAGTTCAAGGCGACCGGTTCGTTCTGAACGGCCGTCCGTTCCTGCTCAGAATGGTTCTGGATCAGGGATATTGGCCGGACAGCGGCTTGACGGCGCCGGACGACGATTCGCTGCGGCGCGACGTCGAACTCGCCAAAGCGATGGGTTTCAACGGCGTCCGCAAGCATCAGAAGATCGAAGATCCGCGGTATTTGTACTGGGCCGACAAACTCGGGCTGCTGGTGTGGGAAGAGATGCCGAGCGCGTACCGGTATACGAAAGATTCGATCGAGCGGCTGACGCGCGAGTGGATCGATGTGATCAACCGGGACAGCAGCCATCCGTGCATCGTGGCTTGGGTGCCGTTCAACGAGTCATGGGGCGTGCCGGATCTTCCCGACAGTCCGGCGCAGCGGCATTACGTTCAGGCCCTTTATCATCTGACGAAGACGCTGGATCCGACGCGGCCGGTCATCGGAAACGACGGATGGGAAAGCGTGGCCACCGACATCATCGGGATTCACGATTATGACGATTCGCCGGAGCGGATCGGCAACCGCTATGGGGCTACGGAAGTGGAGAGCCGTTTATTCAAGCGGGAGCGTCCGGGGGGACGGCTTCTGCTGCTGGACGGCGCGACGCGATCGGATCAGCCGATCATGCTGACCGAGTTCGGGGGCATCGCGTACTCGCCCGATACGCATGGAACGTGGGGTTACACGCGCTCGGATTCAGCCGCTCAGTTCGCGGAGCGGTACGCCAAACTGGTGCAGGTGGTGCGAGCGCTGTCGTCTCTAGCCGGCTTCTGCTACACCCAGTTCACGGACACTTATCAGGAAGCCAACGGACTTCTGTTTGCGGACCGCACGCCCAAGTTTCCGCTCGAAGACATGGCGTTATCGACGCGCGGCGCGCGCAGCGAACGCGACCGGCATGAATGGGCTTGGCGGGAACGCATCATGAATTTCCAACGTCACCAATACCTCGTTCCTTCCGAAGACTACCGAACCCAGGACCGGCATTGATCATCGAAAGCTCCTCGTCCCGAGGCGACGCGGAAGCCGCCTCTTCTTCCGATATTGCCCGCCAGATGAACCTGTTCCGTTCATTTTGGATGGGCGGATTTGAATGCGCCACGCAGATCAACACGGCCGGGCGACGGCTCGATATGATCGCCGGCGTGCAGCACGATGCGCAGGCCGAGCACGACTACGAACTGCTCAAGACGATGGGGATGCGCGTGGCCCGGGACGGCGTGCGCTGGCACCTGATCGACCGCGGGACGGGCGCGTATGATTGGTCGTCATTCGAGCCCATGTTCGAAGCGGCGGCGCGGCAAGGGATCCAGGTCATCTGGGATGTCTGCCACTACGGCTGGCCGGACGGACTGGATGTGTTCAGCGCTGCGTTCATCGAACGGTTTGCTAAGTTCTCGCGCGCGCTGGCCCGGTTCATTCGGGAGCGGTCCGCGGATACTCCGTTTTACGCGCCGATAAACGAGATCAATTTTCTCGCGTGGGGCGCGTCGCGCGATTTCATTTATCCGTTCGCCATCGGCCGCGACAACGAGGTGAAACGCCAACTGGTCCGCGCGGCGATCGCGGGGGTCGAAGCGATCCTCGAAGTGGATCCACGCGCCAGATTCGTCTACCCCGAACCGGTGGTTCAGGCTTTGCCGCCGCGGAACGCGCCGCAGTGGGCCGCGGTGGCGCGCGAGCATCACGAATCGCAGTTCGAAGCGTGGGACATGATCGCCGGATATCAGCACCCGCAACTCGGCGGCAAGCCGCGCTACCTCGATATTCTGGGCGCGAACTTCTATTATTCCAACGAATGGGAAGTGCACGGCAACGGGCGTCTGCGCTGGGAAGATGAGCCGCGCGACGATCGCTGGGTTCCGCTGCATCGCCTTCTGGGGCAGATTCACCAGCGATATCGAAGACCGCTATTCATCGCGGAGACGAGCCACATCGGGGTGGGCCGCGGGAAATGGATCCAGGAGATCGGCGAGGAAGTCTGCTTAGCCCGAGAAGCGGGAACGCCAGTAGAGGGCGTGTGCCTATATCCAATCATCGACCGATACGATTGGCAGGATCCGAACCACTGGCATAACAGCGGGTTATGGGATTTTGAACACGCGCCGAGTGGGAAATTAGTGCGCGTTTTAAATCAGGCGTATGCAGACGCATTACATTCTACACAGCAGCGGTTAGCCGGAATCGGGTGCGCGTGAGGTTTGTCAAGGGACTCCGGCGTCATTTCGAGGCCCAAACGTAAGCGGAAATACCCCAATACCGCGATTTTCGCACCATTCCCAGGGTGCTTAACGAATTTTCACTTTGGCAGTAGTTTTGCTTTCTGTAGCGCAGCGGCCTTCCTCGTAGAACGCCACGGCAGAGGTCCATCTGTGCGAAATCTGGAGGGCAAGTGAAAAAAAGCTTCGATGTAATCACCTTCTCCCATCTTCGTTGGGATTTCGTCTTTCAGCGCCCGCAGCATTTGCTTTCTCGCCTCGCGGGAGGCCACCGGGTTATTTTCATCGAGGAGCCCGTATATGATCCGTCCGCGCACTGGGAGATTCGCCGGCCGGAGCCGAATCTGCTGATTTGCATTCCGCACACGCCCAGCGAGAGCCACGGGTTCACCGATGGGCAGATGCCGATCCTGACGCGCCTTGTCAACGAGTTGCTGGCGCGGGAACATGTTCGCAATTACGTTCTGTGGTTTTACACTCCTCTCGCTCTTCCTTTAGCGGACGGCCTCTCGCCGAGCGCGGTCGTTTATGACTGCATGGATGAGCTGTCGGCGTTCTTGAATGCGCCGAAGCAGCTGCTCGACCGCGAGGAGCGGCTTCTCAAGCTGGCGGACGTCGTGTTCACCGGGGGGCCAAGCCTTTACAGAGCGAAGAAAAATCGCCATTCGAACGCGTATTGTTTTTCGAGCAGCGTCGATACGGCGCATTACGCGAAGGCTATCGCGAAACCCGTTTCGGAGCCCGAGGATCAGACCGGAATTCCGCATCCGCGCTTCGGTTTCTTTGGCGTGATCGATGAGCGGATCGACCTGAGTCTTCTCGCTTTTATGGCCGATAGCCATCCCGAATGGCAGATCGTGATGCTGGGGCCGGTGGTCAAAATCCAGGAAGAATCGCTCCCGCGCCGGGCTAATATCCATTACCTCGGCCAGAAGAAGTATACGGAGCTTCCGTCTTACCTGGCGGGGTGGGATGTGTGCCTTCTGCCTTTCGCCCGGAATGAATCGACCAAGTTCATCAGCCCGACCAAGACGCTGGAGTATATGGCGGCGGAGAAGCTGATCGTCAGCACGCCGATCACCGACGTGGCCGACCCTTACGGCAAATTGGTGTACCTCGGCGACACGCAGGAGAATTTCGTGGCGGCGTGCGAGCGCGCGCTGAATGCCTCGGAACAAGAGCGCCGTTCGCGCATCGCGGGAGCTCGCGAAGTGCTCTCGAAGACAAGCTGGGACGCGACCGCGCAGGCAATGGAGCAGCTCATCGTGAAGGCGATTCGGAAGACCGACAATTTGGAGGATGGAATGTTTGTGCCGGCCACAGCCAAGATGAACCCGACCGAGACGAAGAAGAAGCCGGGGACGGTGGTGATCGGCGCGGGGCCGACTGGATTGAGCGCCGCATATCACCTGGGCGAAGACGCCTTGCTTTTGGAGACGGAGAGCCGCGTGGGCGGGTGGTGCCGGTCGATTGAAGACAAGGGTTTCACGTTCGACTTCGCCGGGCACATCATGTTCTCCAACGATCCCTATGTGCATGACATGTACAAGCTGCTGCTTGGCGAGAATGTCCATTGGCAGAATCGCGAAGCGTGGATCTACAGCAAGAACGTTTATACGCGGTATCCCTTTCAGGGAGCGCTTTACGGGCTGCCGCCGGACGTGATCAAGGAGTGCATCACCGGGGCCATCGAATCGCGCTTCGGCAGCTTGGGTAAGAAATCAGGGCCGGGGCACGCCAACGGCGCCGCAAGCGCGGCCGCGGCGAACGGGAAGCTGAATGTTCCTGCTAACGGAAAAATGAACGGGCATAGCCTGGCGGATTCGAATGCGGCGTCATCGAGCCCTTCCGCGTGCAAGGCCGAATCGATCACGGATTGCTGCGGCGATGGCGTGGCGGAGGCGTCGGTCGAGCTCGGCAGAAAGGCGACGGCGGACCCGGCGGCGGAGCCGCGCAACTTTGAAGAATTCATTTACAAAGTGTGGGGGTCGGGAATCGCGAAGCATTTCGCAATTCCTTATAACCGGAAGATCTGGGCCGTGCCGCTGACGGAAATGGAGACGAGCTGGCTGGGCGGGCGAGTGCCGCTGCCCGATTTGGAAGAGATGATTGAGGGAGCGCTTCAGCCGGTGGCGCGGCCGATGGGGCCCAACGCGCGATTCGGATATCCTCTCCGCGGCGGATTTCAATCGCTGATGAACGGGTTTCTGCCGCATCTGAAGGGCGATCTGCGGTTGAACACGCGCGTTCGAAAAGTTTCCGGGAAGAACCATACGATCACGCTTGAGGACGGCCAGGTGATCCCGTTCGAGTACCTGATCAGCACCATGCCGCTTCCTATGTTGATTCGGGCCATGGGCGACGAGCCGCCGGCGGGCATTCGCGAATCGGCCGGGAAATTGCGCCATACGTCGGTGCGGTGCGTGAATTTGGGCGTTGGCCGGGAAAACCTGACGGAGAAGCACTGGATTTATTACCCGGAAGATACGGTTTTCCACCGTGTTTTCGTGCAAGGGAACGCGAGCCCGCACTGCAATCCCGCGGGGGGTTTTGGGTTGACGTGCGAGATTACGTATTCCCCGCACAAGCCGCTGCCGTGCGAGGGCGAAGATCTCATCCGGCTGTGTATTGAAGGCTGTCACAAGGTGGGGCTTTTCGGGGAGAATGATCCGATCGTCACGGCGAATCAGGTCGACATGCCGTACGCGTACGTCGTGTACGATCATGGCCGTTCGAGCAATGTAGCCGAGATTCGCGAATGGCTTTTGAAGAACGACATTGTTCTATCCGGCCGGTATAGCGAATGGGAATACTACAATTCGGACCACGCTTTCCTGGCTGGGAAGAAAGCAGCCGAGAACGTGGGCGAACTGCGCCAGAAGCGGGCGCTTCAGAAGAAGCTGGTGCCGCAACCCTGGGAAGTTTCGATCCGGGCTTGAACGGAGCGGGCGAAGGCGGCCCTTTGGGCCAAGAGGCTTTGGGAGTTGGTGCGCCCGACAAGATTCGAACTTGTGACCTTCTGCTCCGGAGGCAGACGCTCTATCCAGCTGAGCTACGGGCGCGCGTAGGCGGGATCAGGCTAGATTATAACGCGAGGCCGAGCGATTCCGGCGGGGCGGTTCTGGGAAGCGGGCGTGTTAACATTCCTATGAATCGTTTGCACACCCGTCGGAGAGGTGGCTGAGTGGTCGAAAGCAGCGGTTTGCTAAACCGTCGTAGTTCTAATCGAGCTACCGGGGGTTCGAATCCCCCCCTCTCCGCCAGTTTATTTTCTATAAGATTCCGGCAATCGCCGGTTTTTCAGGGCAATACCCACGCGGGTTCGAATGCCCGCCCGCTTTGCATGGCGTTGTATCAGCCGGCAGGCGTCCTGTTGCGTCAGCCGGTGTTTCGTGCCGGCCGAGCGGCCCGTCGTGCGAAACAGCGGCCCCTCTGTATCGCTCCCGATGCCCGCCGCCGCGATGTATTCATCGAGGTACGCTTCCAGTTTCGGAACGCAGGGCGCCTCATGTTCCTTGCCGCCTTTCTCATGCAGACGCACCCATCCGCGCCGTCCTTGGCTGAAATAATCGCCCACGCTCATTTGCAGCGCAGCGCCGACGCGGGCGACGGTGTAAATCATAACGGCGATGAGCGCCCGGTCACGCAGGCCGGTGATTGAGGCCGTATTGATAGTTGCGATGAGCGCCCGCGCTTCGTCCCGGTCCAGTACCGGCGTGCGCCCTTTCTTCTGCGAATATTTCGGGCCCCGGACGGCGTGCGCCGGATTGGTATCGAGTATGTGGCCGACCACCAGCCAGTCGAACAGCATCCGCAGCGCCGCCAGATGTTGTTTCACGGTCGGCTTGGAGAGTCCCTGCCCCTCCGGCTTGGGAGCTGAAAGCCACTCTATATATGCGGCGACGTGCGGCGGCTTTATATGAGCCAGACCCTTCAGCGCCCTGCCTTCGCACCAGTCTGAAAACCGGCAGGCTGCCTTGTAGGACGCCCGCCGCGTGTTCTTGTTGCGGATGTTCGCGGTAAAGAACCCGAAGAACCGCTCCGCCGCCTTTTGGTTCGGAAGAAACACAGCGGGGAGGTTCGCGGCCAACCCGGCCAGCGAGGGCGGTTCTCGGAACGGGGCGATTTCGGTCTAGCGGGTCATGCGGCGTGGCCTGCTCGGAAACGTGTGGTAATGTCCTTTATCACACCATACAACAGGACGGTAGGGAAATGTTTTTTGCCGCCGGTGCCACCTCGCGCGTTGGGCTATTGCCGCTCCGGCGAGATGGCGCTAGGCATCGAGAAGGCCTTCGGGGTAGAGATGAAAACACGTAGGCGGAAGCAATCGCCTTTTGACATTGCCAAGACCGGCAGCCGGGAGAAGGAAATTCGGGTTCGGCGATTACACCCCGCGCCAAGGCTCATTCATAGGGGCGTCAGTTCCGCAGGAGCGTAACATCGAACAAATGCGCAAATGGTGGTGGTGGTGGATACCCGGTTGCCATAAAAAGTGGAAGCTGGAGAAGCGTCGAGTTGAAACCCTTTCAGCTATCGCCGGGGAACGGGTGAATGTCGAGGCGATGGCACAGCGCCCCCGGACATCGGACGATATTCGGGACGATGCACTTTTGGAATCGGTGTTGAGGCGCCTTGGGGAAATGGAGGCGAGCGCCCGACAAGTGAATATCATCGACGATCTTGACGACTTAACCGCCGACGCGGAAATACAGGGGCAATTCAGGGCCTATCTCTGTCCAGTAGCCGAAATACACGCCGAGGGTGAGTTGGTGATTGATGTTATCGAGGGTTGGGGCATTCCCAAGACCGCGATTAAAAGGCTTCGGGACTTACTCGTCAAGAAGCTGGAGAAGGCCGACACGAACCCGGCGGCAGCACGAAGCGCGTTACGTTCCCTGTTTGAGGAACGCGATTCTTGGGCCGACTACAGCGACGATTACGAAGATACGATGGAGGGCTATACGCGCTGGCTTTTTGGCGCGACCATAGTCCTGTCCCTGCTGGCAATCCTCGCTTTTCATTTCACTGTTTGGTTTTCACCGTTGTTACTTTTCGGCCTGCTATGCGCAGGCGCGGCGGGGAGCTGCGTTAGCGTCATGGCGAAAATGCCCGCTCTGGACGTCAGCTTGTCGGGCGAACTCGATGCCTATGGGCGACGAATTTTGAGCCGTATCGGTGTTGGCGTAGTTGCTAGCTTGATCGGTTCTGCATCGCTGGCGTGGCTTCCCGTTTCCGTTCAAAATCAGACCTTCGCGGATGCCCTGAATGCCTGTGCAACTTCCAGCGCCACCAACAATAAAACCCTGATCGTTTTGGGCGTTACGATGCTCTTGGGATTCAGCGAACGCACCCTAACTTCGTTCGAGCAGAGAGTTTTTGGAAACCCGGGGAGGCAGTTGTCACGCGAGAAATAGGCCCTTCCCTGTCCCACCAAAATTTGCGAGAAAAGCGAGAAAGCCCATTGGGGTCGTGCGCTGCGATAACCTGTCGGATGAACGTGTTCAAGTGAAAGACTCGCAAAAAGTGCTCCCTCGGGCAACTGGTGTCGCCGCCGGTGTAACCCTCGCTCTTGTGGGAGTTGGCCTCTCAATCTACTGGTACTCGTCTCGGCCGAAAGCGTGGGACACTCACGCATTGATCGTTAGGCACGTCAAAGCTGAAGGCATTTCGCGGCTAAACGACAAATTTGACGAAATCAGTTCTGGAAGCACTTTCACCGCAGACGTGGAGAATACAACCGGAACCGATATCTCCCTTCCTCAAACCTTGACTATAATGGGCCAGACCAGAGCCTCCCACGCGCTCCATGGGTCGTTTCTTAAACTCGCTCGGGAGTCTTTTCTGCCAGCTAAACACGTCACTACTATTTCGCTGGATGTTGATGACCTGTGTGCCGCGAATGATCCCCCTCAGAGTTGCTTCGATAGATACTTCAAGGAGGACGCAAATATCGTTATTTTTGACGAGGCACGAAAATACGAAATTCTCATTCCGGTTCCACCCCTCACCTTACCGAGTAGCCCGACAACAAAAGGTTCTTCCGAAATGCCCGCGCCTCCTTGCGAGAATGGCGCGGCGACTTGTGAACCGTGGCAACGCGATTGGAGCAAGGGTGATCTAAAGCCCGGTTCTGTGGTTACGAAACAAGGCACTATCGTTCAGCCCAGTGGGCGCTGAAACCAATCTGAAACCGTAGTTGCCGCGCTATGACCCTCGATCAAAAAATTCAAGTTTGGGTGGCCGTTGGCACATGGCTTTCCAGCATCGGAACCATTGCCGCTGTAATTGCTGCACTATATCTGGCACGACGCGGCGAGGACGCGCGCCTCAATGTTCAGGTTGGTCTGATGGAGGTTGTTATCGGCGATGGAAGTCCTTTTCAGGAGCATGTCGGCATAAGCGTCACGAATTTGGGAGAGCGCCCCGTTACCGTCAACACCGTTGGTTGGGCTGTCGGCAAAGGCAAAAAGCGGAGATTCGCAGTTCAGCCTTTGAATAGCCCTCATTCCGCGCAGTATCCAATTGAGCTTGCCCACGGCAAAAGCGCAAGTTTTTTGGTGTCGTTCGACATGATGCCGGGTTGGAAAAGAGAGTTTGCTACTGGCTTCGTCAAAGACCTTTCAGACAAATCCCTCAACACGCTCGTTGCACAAGTTCATACATCGGTCGGGAAAACCTTTGATGTCCACCCCCGGAAAGACTTGCTCGATGCATTGAAGGAATTTCGGAAGTAAGCGGGTTAGTTTCAGAAGAAGTTCTTTGTGGAAGGGATTTTACGCCATGCCTTACCGACTTCAAAAGCCATACGTCATTGTCAACGGACAAAAACTCGTCAGCCCCACCGCCGTCCCGCAACGGATGCCATTCTGCGAGAGCTGCAACGAGTTAGCAGCCACTAACGCAAGCGTTTATACCGAACTTGCCCCCGACAAATGGTGGAAGTGGTTTTCGTATCCGCGGTTTTCTTGCCAACCGGAAGCGTTAATGGGATGTGAGAGGCATCCTGTCGAACCAGAACTTCGTTTTTTGGACGGACGAGTCGAACCATTCCTCCGGGTTCCGTTGACTAGATGGCAGCGGCTGACGGAATGGGATGCTCTTCTCGTAGCTGCTGTTCTTGCCTTGATCTTTGCGGTCATCATTGAGGTGTTCGTTCGCCTCATGCGCCTTTAGTGGCAATCCCCACCCGCGTCGGCAACACCGGCGCGGGTTCTTGCTCCGCAACGAAAATTCGGCTCGACACGAATCAGAGAACGATTCACACTCCGCCGTTACGCGGCTGTTGCCGCGTCTTGCCTCATAATTCTCGGAGTTAGCAAAGCCCAGAAACAGCAAAGCCCGCCAGTGGCGGGCCGTACAGTCCGGCGTGAACCGGGGAATTTCGTGTTCTGTTGCAAGACCGACTATCCTCCAAAACCCGATCCGATGCAAGCGAAAAATCATCCTTTCGCTAACGGGTTGTTTTGCGCCGATTTTCGGCCCCTCCGGGCGGTTTATTCACACCCCAAGGAGCGAATCACCATGATCGAGAAACAATTCGGGACCGAGTACGGCCCTGCCCTGCAACGCGGCGACAAAACCGCCTGTATCGTCAGCCTGCAAGCCGAGATCGACCGTTTGGGCGGCGTTCCATACGGCTGGATAAGGATTTACGAAACCCTTCTGTTCGCATTCTACAACCCGCGCACGGGCCAATGCTTCCCCTCTCACAAGGCGATAGCGATCAAGGCGAGATGCGGCGTCAGGACCGTGCAGCGAGCCTTGAAATGGGCGCAGAAGAACGGCCTCATTCAATGGGCGCATGGGTTGGCGCGTGACGGCTGGCGCGTCATTCGGACCAGCAACCGCTACGCCTTCGCCGCGTTTCTGACCATGCGCCGCATTCTGGTTTCAATCGCCGCCTCTAACGGCCGAAGACGCCGAGGAATACCCACCTCATATATATCTAGCCGATCTCTCGCCGAGATTTCCGCCGAAGCCAAGTCATTTTCTCTCCCTCCTGCCTCTTCTTCTTTCCGAAATCTCTCAAGGCAGTAGGAAAAAGAAGACATCGGCGGGTTTTTCCGCTGCCGGGGTGCGCAACAGTCTTGCCCGCCCCCTGCCCTACGTCCCCTTTGCAGACGAGCCGCGCGCGGTGTATTGTTAACGGGCGATAATGATGAAGGAGGCCGACGCCATGACCATTCAGATCACCAAACCCGAAGTCGAGGCGTTGATTAATCAGCGTCTCCGGTCGGGCGGGTTCAAGGACGCCGAAGATGTTGTTTGGCAAGCCCTTCAATCTTCGCCACCGGAAGCGGCAGCAACGCCGCCGAAAAACGCCCAATCCGCAAAAAACATGGTCGAGCTATTTGCGCCACTACGCGGCCTCAATATCGATTTTGAGAGCGACAGGAGCAAGGACACGGGCCGGGATATCAACCTGTGAAAGGGTATCTGGTAGACACAAATATCCCTTCAGAACTCACCCGCGAAAGGCCCGATGCGCGGGTTGCTGCATTTCTCGACAGAGCTGGCCAGAGCCGCGTGTTTCTTAGTGTTCTGACGATTGGCGAAATCTGCAAGGGAATTGCCGAACTCCCAGCCAGCCAGAAGCGTACCGGGTTGCAGGACTGGCTTGATATCGAGGTTCGCTCATGGTTCGCCGGGCGCATACTGCCGGTTACAGAACCAATCGCCGAACGCTGGGGAAATCTCGCCGCCGCCGCGAAGCAAAAAGGCATGACCTTGGCCGTCGTGGATGGAGTGATTGCGGCAACAGCCCTCCACCACGACCTCACCGTCGTCACCCGGAATGTGAAAGATTTTGCCGGTCTTGGCGCGGACGTTTTAAACCCTTGGGACGACACAATCCCGCCGGTAAATTAGCTGGCTATCGCTTGCGACATTGGCGGCCTGGTTTGCCGTTCATCGAACGTGTCGGACATTGTATCGAATACCCGCCGCGCCAGTTGCCGCACCGGCGAAGATGGAGCATCGAGCGATGCGGCTAACAATTCAGAAACCGAGTTGACGAACGGAATGGGCGTGTTGATTACCCGCAGCGGGAACGCTTTTGTCAGTGCTTCCACGTAAAACAGCGCCGCCCGTTCCGCAAAGGAATTTGTCGGCCAGGCAGTGGGCCACGCAACCGCGTTCGGTATTCGCCTCATATCGCCCGCGACAGTATCCAAATCTTCCTCGGAGGCCCGGAACGGTAAAAGGCACAGGTTGGCCTCAGCTGCAATTGCCGCGTCGAAGGCAGGGCGATTGCCGCCGCCGTCTATAATGAGCCAGCCGTTAAGCGTCAGATGACTTGCGCCGAGAATATTAGCCAATTGGTGTGGTTCTCTGCCATCGAGTACGCTGTACGGCCTCCCCTCCCCGCGAATTTTCCGGTTCGGATCGGTAAGCACATACGCCGCAGGCTGATTGCGGAGAACTGCGCCGAGGCAAGCCAGATGCGCTGTCGCCGACTTTCCAACGCCGCCCTTGCTCCCGGCGATGAACACGACATTCATGTTCGTCTTGTTCATGCGCCGCGCTCCAATACCTCAAGCATGATTTCCCGCGCTGAAACGACCTTGCCAACTTCGCGCGTACGGTCTGCCGCTTTCAGTACATACTGGCTCAACAGCGTACGATGAGGCCGTATACTGATTCCTACCGTATCTCCGTCTGCCAGTCTTGCCTGTTTCGTCTTGCGTTTTGATTTCGATGCAGCGGCCTTCGCCGTTTCAATTGTCGCCTCCGGTTCTGATGCGATCTTCGGCGAACTCACCACGATGGCAGCCGGTTGATTTGCCGCCTCCGCAATCCGGGCGGCCAGTGCGTCGGCGTCACGATGTTTTTTTCATGCTTTCACCTGTTGGAGCTTGAGGTTTTGATATCGCGGTTCCACGCGATCATGATGCTTCAAGAGCGTAACGTTATAAGATCGTCCGACCGAACGCTTGCGAAATCGTTCTTGCGTGATGTTTTTGTATCGGAGTGTTGTAAGACCACAACACTGAACATTCACGAAATCTCGATGGCGCGACACGCCGAGATCGAGATATTTTCGTTTCTAGATATCGTGATATCACGCGAATGATGGTACTTCAATCGCGTACAATCATCCGGTTGGATAAAGGCCGCTTCGTGGGGCAGGGGCGCAGGTCTCAGGGCAATCTAGGGCAATCGTTGTCGGCGTCCCCGGCGATTCCGGCATTCCCGGCAACTTGAAATCTGCAAGTTACGGGTTCCATTGGTCATGCAAGTGTTCGAATCCCCCCTCTCCGCCATTTCAACAAGTTGCAAGCAGAATCGACCTTCCCGTCCACTCTTGTAAAGCCTGTATTTCCGGGCTTTGCTAATCCTTTGCAATCCAGCGAAATTTGCAAATCAATTGGTCCGCTCCGCTCGCCGTCGCGTGAACGCGGCGGACAGCCCGACGTTGGTTTGCGTGGCGGCTTCTTCCTGCATGCCCGGGAGCAAGCGCGCGTACACCTCCAACGTGAAACCGACTTTCGAACGGCCCAGCCTTTCCGAGATGATTTTCGGAATTACTCCGGATCGCAGCAGCCGGCGACAGATATTGACCGCAGGAGAAATGCCCGCGAAGCTCGCAGTGGGGTCTTCCTAACCTCCATAAGATATAGGCTGGAGGGAATGCCCGCTGTGATCCGGAACGATTGCAGGAGCCGATCGGCCGAGAGCGATTCGAGGTAGCGCGCATTGATCTCCTCTTGCTCCTGGGAAATCGCGCGGCTGAGCCTCAGACCTCGCTCGAACCCGCGCCAGTCGCGGGAGTTTCCAGAAAACCGAGGCTGGAACGGCGCTTCATACCGGTTACGGACAGCTGGTCTGGAAGCAGAGATTCTTGCTGAAAAGGGCATCACGTGATTCTGAAAGCGATCGGCCACGGCGCTGGTGTGCGTGCCCCGATAGATCTCAAAGCTGTTTGCGATTCCGTACTTATCGAAGACTTCGTGTAGCTTGCCGGCATCGATACGCAGTCCGTCCTGAAACCGGGTGGACGCGAGCATTCCGTGCTGGATGTGAACGGCGATTTTCACGCTCGCCGCGGCCACCTCGATCAGCACCGTGCCTCCGCTTGACGGTTGGCGATTGAGCAATCACTCGTAACGCAGAGCTTCCATGGGGTCGACGGCCGCCGCGGCGCGTGCCGGGAAGTAACAGGCAGCCAGGCCGGTTGCGATCAGAGCACTGGCCGCCACGGCGAAGATGAGCGGATCTCCTGGCGAAACGCCGTACAGCATGGTTCCGACAGCGCGCGCGAGGAACCAAGAGAGGAAAACCCCGACCGCAATGCCGGTCCCGGTGAGGCGCAGTCCATTCGACAGGGTTTCGCGCAAGATCTGACTTTGCCGGGCGCCCAGCGCCATGCGGACGCCGATCTCACGCACACGCTGGAGCACCGTGAATGCAAGCAGACCGTAAAGGCCAAGCGACGCCAACAGAAGCGCCATGGCGGCGAAGGTGCAAAGGAGCTTGACCTGAATATCGCGGCTGGCCAGTTCTTCGTCGACGAGCGACTGCATCGGCTGGATGGCGATGACCGGCTGGTTGGGATCAACGGACCAGACGGCTTTGCGAATGTCGTTAGCGTAGCGATCGGGAACCCCCGAGACGCGCACGGCGAGATCGCGCGGAGTGAAATATCCGAAGGAGGTGCGTTCCTGCGTATATGGAAAGTACATTTCGGCGCGCCCGGCGACGTCGAGCCCCATTTGACGAACATCCTCGACGATGCCGACGATCCTCACCCAAGGCTGATGTTCCTCATCATCGGTGAGACGAAACCGTTTCCCGAGCGGATCCTGACCGGGCCAGTACCGGCGGGCCATCGCGCGATTTATGATGACCACGGGCGGGGAGCCAATACGATCCGATGAATCGAAGCCCCGGCCTTTCAGGATGTGGTCGCCAATGGTCTGAAGATATTCGTCTGTGATGACCCGGTGATTGGCGTCGATGAAATCGGCCGTCTTGGGCGCGGGACGGCCTTCAATTTCGAAGCCGCTAGAACCGCCGCGATTCGTGAGCGGGAGGAATGTGGTGTAGCCAGCCGATTCGACGCCGGGAATGGACTTAATGCGTTCGAGCACCCGGCGGTAAAAACTCGCGCGTGCCTCGAAGGCGCTGTAGGGAGACGACGGGGAAAGAGGCAGCGAAGTGCGAGCCGTGAGGACGTGCGCGGCGTTGAATCCGAGCGGGACTCGGGAAAGATTCCAGAGCGTCTGGGTGAGCAGGAGCGCGCCGATCAGCAGCACAGTCGCGAGGGCGACTTCGCCAGTGACGATTATGTGGCGCGCCCGGCCGCTGGCGTGAAGACCGCTCCGGCCGCCGCGCTGAAGATCGGTATTGAGATCGACACGGGACATCGCTGCCGCGGGCAGCACCCCGAAAGCGAGCGCGGAAGCAGAGCACACGGCGAGGGTGAACAGGAGGACGCGGAAGTCGATCTGCGGGTCGCCCCATCCGGCGAGAGCGGAGGGAACGAGTTTCTGGAGGAAAGGAAGCGTCCAGACGGCGAGCAGGGAACCCAGCGCGCCACCGCCCAGGGAGAGCAGAAGGGATTCGATCAGCGTCTGTCGCACCAGATCAACCCGGGTCGCCCCTAGCGCCGCGCGGACGGCGAGCTCGCGGCGTCTTCCGGTGGAACGGGCCAGAAGGAGACCCGCGACATTGGCGCAGGCGATCAGAAGCAGACACCCCACACCGCCCAGAAGGATTAGTAAACCGAGCTTGAGATCGCCCACAATGAAATCGCGGAGGCCCAGCACCGCGACGCCGACACCGGCGTTTGAGACCGGATATTCCCGGGTGAGCTGGGCGGCGATACCGGCCATTTCGCGCTGAGCGGCAGCGACGGTGACGCCCGGCTTCAGGCGGGCGAAAACGTGAAGGTAGTGAGTATCGCGCGGAAGCGATGCGCCGGATTCAACGCGGAAATTCACCGGCCGCCAGAGTTCGATCCCGTTAGGGAATTGGAAGCCGCGCGGCATGACGCCAATGATCAGGTGTGATTCGCGGTCGAGCTCGATGGTTTTGCCCACGGCGTCGCTTTTGCCCCCGAAGCGCCGCTGCCAGATTCCGAAGCTGATCAGGACGACTTTCGCCGGGTTGGGATGAGCTTCGTCCATCGTGATGTTGCGGCCGAGCGCCGGACGAATGCCGAGCAAGGGAAGAAAGTTGGGGGTGATTTGAGCGCTTTCGACTTCCTCCGGCGCCGCGCCGCCCCCCGTTATATTAAGGATCCCGTCGAAATCCGCGGCCATGCCGGAAAAGACCTGGTTCCGCTGCTTCCAATCGGCGAAGTTGGCGGGTGCGGGCGTGTTGCGAGGAAAGCCCATCGCGGAAAGATCCTCGAAGACTTCCACCAGGCGGTCCGGCTGGCGGAACTGTAGCGGACGGAGTAGCACGCCGTCAATCAGGCTGAACATGGCTGTCGTCGCGCCGATGCCGAGAGCCAGTGCCAGAACGGCGAACACACTGAACCCGGGCGTGTTCAGCAGCACGCGGAAAGCATAACGAACGTCCGAAGCGAAGCGCCGCATGCCTCTTGCCAGAGGCAGGTTCGGGGCCATCGGAAGTCTAGCCAAATCACCGCAGCGAAGAGGGGAAGTGTTCGCTTGTGGGACCGCACTGTTCCGCGGGCGAACTTCTAACCTCACAGGCAAGTTGGCCGTTATAGTTTTTTTATGGATTCACACTTCTTGCTTGTTCGCACGGTCGCAACGCTCGCCCGTCGCCAGATTGCCTTAGAAGCGCTACTGCAGGGCAAAGGTATATCGAAAGAAAACATTGCAGAGGCAGCTGGGCAGGTTCCTATCCCACAAATCATTCCCACGCACTTCCCCATAGCCTCCCACTACCAAGAGGAACTGGAGGAAATTCTTAAAGCTTTGGGCCAATAAGTTCGGGATTACGTTCGTTGAGTACCAAAGGTGCTGGCAATTCGGAGAGACGGAGCATATGGTCGAGGGAGCCTGAGATTTGTACCGAGGTTTTTGGCTCCCCAGATGTGATTCGAAGTTGGGCACTTCTGGTTAACGATCAGCAGGTGAGGCGAAACTTGCCTGTTCGAGGATTTCGAGCGACTGCGACCGGGATGGAGGGCGGTCAGATCGAGGAGATCCCGGGCCGGGTGACGTGGTCTGAGTTCGCGGACCGCTCGCTTGTGAAAGGTCCGCAACGTTGCCCACTGTTCTGGTACGATGCAACGTACATGTTCGCAAACTGCTACTGAGCTGGGTTGCCTCTCCAAAGAGCGAGTCCCTCTGATCCGAGCGCTAGGACGCCCAGGCCTGCTTGCTCCTGGAAGGGGATTCCTTCTCCCGCCTTGATCGCATGATTGGGAGTGTTCTCGTACGCGAAGTCCACCAGTTCATAGGAGATTGCTTGTCCAAATTGCGCGCGAGTGTTAAAGCGGGCCCAACCGTAATAAGTTTCCCCGTTCAGCACAAACCTTAGTCCTAGAAAGTTATTCCTGACTCCATCGAAATTTCCTCTCACGGATACGTTCCCGCCGATTGAACTCGTTCGGCCATACATCACAAGCCCGAGACGCTGCAATCCGAATTTCAGATCTGGCCCAATCGCGTCCTTAAATTTGAGAGCCGCGGGATATCCGTTTGAGGCGATCGCGATCCCATTCATGGCGGCCGCGTTTACTTCCAATTCTTGGTCAACAATAGGGAAAGTCGAAACAACAATTCGGGTGAGCACATCGAAGTCTTGCTCTCCGTCTCCATTGAGATCGATCAACGTCGGCTGACCGGGGGATCCAACAGTGTGGACCGAAGTGTAAACGACCGCGCCCTGCGCGCGCGGAAGCGCGCCCAAAGCGGCCATGCCTGCTATTGCATATGCGCTCAGTTTTTTGTCGAGCGCTCGGGAAATCGCGGCGGCGGGTCGCCGTTTTCCAGGGTTCCGGAAATTTGTCATCATGCGATTGCAATGCCCTTCGATTGGTCGGGGGCTTTCCTCCTCTCGACCGAACTCGTTACACGTTAAGCAAACGAACATTTTAGCTTGCCTGCACAATGCGGAACGAATAGTTTACAAATTCCTACAAATTCGCGACCCCGCGGTGTTCAAGTCACTACACGAACAACATCGTCCTGCCCGCTCGAATACCTACCGATAAGAGACAATAACGGGCGGGTTGGTCTAGCTCACGACCGTGGGTGCCGAGGCGGGGTGGGGTGTCGAGCGAGACGCGTATTGCACGTAGCGTTCCAGCAGCAGTTGATCGAGCTGTCGGCCGCCGACGCCCAAGTACCGCGCGCAGGTTCCTGCCAGGCTCTCATCTGCGCTCTGCTTAACTCCGGCTTGCAACAGATACCCAAGTCAGGAATACTGATCAAGTTTGATCGCCTAAGCGGCGCGGTATACAAGCCGAGCGCGACAACGTACACCTACGGAGATCAGTACACCGCTGCTGACCTTTCTCTGGACGTCCAGCGCGCCATGAATGGATCCAATGTTCTCCTAAGCGGCTCGCTGTTTAAATCGGACGAACTAGTTCCGCGATGTGCCGCGAGTGACTGGACGATAACGGCGCTGAGCCGCGAATCCTCCAGTGTCATCATTTACCGTCCGGGCGACGTCTCCGTGTATTGCGACCCTAATCCTCCTTCCGCAGGAGCAGTTGTTAACCCTGGCTCAACTTGCAAACCAAATCCGGGACCGCCCACTCTTGGCGACTGCGCCGATTGGATCCAGACCGGGTTCATAGGGGATTTGAACGACCCAGCGCGTAAGACGCCAGGAGCGATTTCGACCACTCCTGCTTACTGCCGGACTCCGAACAGCGCGACCAAGTACGCAAATGCGAGCGACCCGGCGACGAGTATCATCCCCTGCGACCTCGCCAAGGGGACAAATGCCGTCAGGACTGCTTACTATCATTCCGGCTGGATTTATAATCGTCTCACAGTTCCGAGCGTTTGGGCTGGCAATATGTTCAAGCGGCGAAGAATATGCCGTCACGCGGGCCCACGATGTCTAATGGGATGCGCGGCCCGAAGGATCTTAACGTTGTCTTGACGTGGTTGGGTGGACATTCACCCTTGGACTGTCCTTCGCTAGCGGCGGCACGCGGAGCACTAGAGAGCACACAAATCAACCGTCGATCTCGTCCAACATCTCGATAACATATGCCATCAACGATCAGCGCAGGTCGCCGCGTCCAGAGATGTTCCGCATCGCGCAACCGCCCGAATTGTCGACAATCCGGAAGTTCAGCTGCTCTAGATGGCCTTACCGAAAAAACGCGCACGATGGCCCGCTTCCGGTCGACGGGCGCGTCGCATTCGAAATCCACACCCCGATCTGCGGCCAAATCACAATGGCATAAACGGTCGCCGATAATGACGCATAACGGGCGTTCCGCGCGGTTCGCGTGTCGTGACAAGAACCGCGCCGTGCAACATGGCGCTGATCTCTTGGCCCTGCTATGGCCGGTTGCGGGACCCCGTGGACCTCGCTTCTCAGTTCGACTTCGACATTACCTCTCTTCGTATCGATCAGCCCCCCGAGGCACCTGCCAGCTTGCTCGCGTCGAGACTGGCCCTTAATCCAGGGCTACTCTTCCGTTCACGCTGGCGACAGACTTCGAAAGAATCACTCTTCACGCATGTCAACTAATTCTGCGCAAACAGGTGCACGTCTGGGTCAAATTCCGCATTCGAGACGGTAGCCCGAAAGGAGACGCACCGCAGACAGTGTCCGATAAGGGTGGATATCGGGCGGGTTGGCCTACCTCAAGACCGTGGGTGCCGAGGCGGGATTCGCGCCACGGAAGCATCACGCCGCGCCCTTTATCGGCGAGTCCAAGATGCCGCAAAGGAGTAAGGGCTCGACCGCTACTTATTGGTGAGCACGGAGGCGAGATACCGGAGTTCGGACTCCACTTCCGCCGGATCGGCGATAGTATCCGCGATTTCCTGACGGAAGAGATCCCGATACCGCTTGCGAAGCCGGTGAATGGCGACCTTGAGCGCTCCCTCTGAGGTGTTCATTTCGCGCGCGAGCGCAGCGTAGGGCGCGGCGGACTGGCCAAGAAGGAACAGTTTCAACCGCTCAAAATGCTCCGGTCGGCCGTGCTGAACGAACTCGTTCCGTAATCTCTCAACGACCCGGTCGAGCATCGAAAGCGCCCAGCGCCGTTCGAAGATCCGCTCGGGCGTCTCATCGTGCGCGGGCTCGCGTTGATACCGCTCTTCGCCAGACGAGAATTCCAGGGGCACGAGCAGAGTGCCGCCACGTTTGAGCGCGCGATGGCGGTCGGCCTCGTCGGCGACGAAGAACTTCAGGCAAGTCAAGATAAACGAGCGGAAGCGGCCCTTTTCCTGGTCCGCGCGATCGAGATACCGCCCTTCCAGCACACGCAAGAAGAACTCCTGAGTGAAATCCTGCGCCTGATCCGCCGCATAACCGCGCCGTCGCAGATAGGCATACAGGGGATACCAGTAGTTCTCACACAGGGCAGCCAGAGCGGAGCGTGCCTCCTTTCGTTGCGGGTCGCCGGCGGCTACCACCAGGGTCCATCGCGTGGTCGGAAATTGGGATTGCCCCTGCAATGTTTGCATGATCTGGCCGTTCATCACTTTTAGCCTCATGAGCGTTCCGCTAAACAGGATAAGGAAATGCGGCGCGCGAAGTTACACGGCCGCTATAACCGGGCGGATTCAGCCCTGGCTGCATGCACGACGGGAACATCAGGATCGGCATCCTTCCAGATTGCGAGGAGATCCTTGTAGACGGCGACGCATTTCGCATGTTCACCGGAACCGGCTAACGCCCTGGCCAGTTGCAGACGCGCCATGGGTCCGATCGGATCGTTCATCGCGAGACCCGGGTGATCAAGAATTTTCTGGAACTCAGCCGCCGCCTCGCGATGGCGGCCCATTCGGGAGTAAGCGAGGCCGCGCACGTAAACCGGATAGAGAGCTCCGAAGAACGCGCCCGTGTAGAACGCAGTCCCCGGGACGCCAAATTGATAGGGAGCGGCCGTCTGCGTCAATTCGAGCGCTTTCGCCGGGTCTCCCTCGTTGAGCGCCTCAAGAGCTCTCAGCGCGGGCAGGTAACTGAACTGGACAGATGTGTCCTCGGGGTAGCGCTTTTCGAGGTCCGCATTGATCCCGCGAGCTTGCGCAGACTCGTGCAGCAGCGAAAGCGCAAAGGCCGGTCCATAATCGGCATCCCTGCTTCGGTACAGCGCTAATGCGGCGGCGGCGGAATGATGCGACAGCGTGCGATTTCCAAGCAGAGCATTCCAGGCGGCATGAGCGCCCTCAAACAGGGCGGCCCGCTCCAGCAAGCCTCCTTGCCGAGCGAGGGTTACCGCGCGTTCCGATGCGCGATCCGCTTCTTTCACGCGGCCTTGATACGCCAGCGTGAGAGCTTGCTGGTGATCGAACCATCCCTGGGACTCCAATTTTGCCTGACGGCTGGTCGCCTCCCATTCGAGAGCAGCCTCATCGCTCCTTAGAAACGCAATGATGTAGCGGCACAGGGAAAAGTAGACGACGTCAATCCCGCGCTCCGATGCTTTACGAAGCACTGCCTCGGCTTCCGAGAGGCGGTTCTGGTAGACGTACGCCCACGCGACGTTTGCGTAGCTGATTGAGAAATTCGGCGCGAGTTCGATCGCCTTTCGACCTTCTTCCACGGCCTTCTCGTAGCGCCCGACACCCATGGATGTAAAGCCTGACATGAGTCCGTGAGCGTCGATATCCCGGGGGTACTTTTGCGCCCACGATTCAAGGCTCTGTCGCGCCAATTCGAGGTTCCTGGTTACCTGCCGGTGGTAGTTGAAACTGATGAAGTAGTTTTCGCGGTCGCTCACATGACCCCGCAGCTCATAGGCTTTGGCCATATTCCGCGATGCTGTTTCGGATTCGCCGAGGCCGTCCTGAATTCGTCCCAGATACGCATAGGCCATAGCAAATTTGGGGTCCAGCTCGATCGCCCGCTTCAGGAGAGAGAGAGTTTCCGCTGTCTGAGCCTTGCCTCGAGTAGCCTTGGTCGCCACGCTGAAGGACCTCCATGCCTCGAGCGAAGGCGTGGTTACATCGGTCGGCTCACTCGCCTCCTTGCTGGGGGTTGGAACCGACTCCGCTCCGCGGGTTGCGAACCGGTTCGCCATTTGGCCGAGTGCCTTGAACACTTCCTCTTTCTTGGCCGCCGACGCCTGCTCTTGGTCCAGAACGTCTCCGGTTCGGCAATTCCTCGCACTCAAGCCCAGGGCGTACTCGTTTCCCAGACGCGCGACCGAGCCTTCGACGACGGCTCCGCTGACTGTGCGCTCGCAAATTTCGGAAGCAACATCGGGCGTCAGCTTCGTATCCGTAGGGCGGCCCATGAGACGCAGCGTCTCGTTCATGCGCGCATCGGAAAGAACGCTTACATACGGCGAGTTCCCAAGCTGTCCGGCCAGAACTTGCCGAAGCGCGCCATCAAATCCCGGATCGCCCGTGGTATTCGCGAAATCCGCCAGAACGACGGCGCCCCTGTCCTTTAACTTGGGTCTGGGTAGAGAGTCGCGACGCACGAGCGACCAAACCGCCGCGCCGCACAGCAGAATGAGCGCGAGTACGCCGACTGTTCCGAAAACCGCCAGCCTGTGCCTGCGGAGGAATTTGCGCGCCCGGTATAGCCCGCCCGCCGGGGACGCGAGCAATGGACGGTGCTCAATGTATCTCTGGATATCGGCTGCGAACTCAGCCGCCGAAGAGTAGCGCCGATTGCGCGCTTTTTCGAGAGCCTTCATGGCGATCCGGTTCAAGTCACCATCCACGAGGCGCCGCAAGGAGGCGGGGTCAGTCTGGCGGGGCGAGGCGATATCGGCTGCCTCCGCGCCCATTGTGGTCAGCCTTCGCGAGAGCGGCGGGGCCTCTTCTTCGCGGATGATTCGGAGCATCTCGGCGAGACCTGCCCGCCGCATATTGGCCGCGTCGTAAGGGACAGTGCCGATCAGCAACTCGTACAGGAGCACGCCGAGCGAATACACATCGGAGCTCTCATCCACATCTCCGGCCGTCAGCTCGGCTTGTTCAGGACTGGCGTACTCCGGCGTACCGACCATCTGGCCGAACTGGGTGAGCAGAGTCGTCTCGATGGCCCACTGGCCGGTAGCCTTGGCGATGCCGAAATCGATCACTTTAGGAATAGGCGCGCCTTCCTGTTCGGTCATTAATACATTGGACGGCTTGAGATCGCGATGGATCACGCCTTTCTGGTGCGCGTGCTGAACCGCGCGGCACACCGCGAGAAAGAGTTCCAAGCGCTGGCCGATCGCGATTCGATGGCCGTCGCAGTAGTGCGTTATCGGCACGCCTTCGATGTACTCCATGACGAAGTAGGGACGGCCCTTGGGGGTGGCGCCCGCGTCGAAGATGCGAGCGATATTCGGGTGGTCCATCATCGCCAGCGCCTGACGCTCATTGGCGAAGCGGGCCAGCACCTGACCGGTATCCATGCCGAGTTTTACTACTTTGAGGGCGACAGAGCGGCGAATGGGTTCGCGCTGCTCGGCCAGATATACGGCGCCCATGCCGCCCTCGCCTAAAGGCCGGAGGATTCGATAGCGGCCGAAATCGTCCTCGCCCGATGCGGCTCTCGATTTCCCCACGGTCTGAGTTCTTGAATCGGGCGCGCCAAGCGAACTATCGAAGGCGCCCTGGATCAGGCACTTAGGGCACATGCCCGCGGGATCTCCGCCTTGCAGCCCGGCGCCGCACTGAGGGCAGACCGTCATAATCCGGCCGTGGTCTCCAATCATACGTCAACCCAGGTAACCTCGCGCGGGCGTTTTCCTTATTGGCTGGTGGAGGGAACAAGACGTGAGACTCAAACAAACAGTTTTGAAGGCCGCCGGCGGCAGCTTGCTCGCCGCGGTTGCGATGGCGCAGTCGCCAACGTATCAGGTGGTGGATCTCGGGATGGCGGGTCCGAACGGGCAGCCGTTCACGATTGCGAGAAACGGCTTGGTGGCCAGCGCGGCGCAAATCGGGGACATCGTGCGTGCCGAGCTCCAGTATAAGGGCCGGGTGGTGGATCTCGGTCAACCCGGACTTAACGGGCAAAACAGCATGGCATTTGGAGTAAATGACTGGGGGCAGGCCGTGGGTGAAGCACAGACCGGCAGTCCGGATCCGCAGGGCGAGGACTTTTGCGGTTTCGCGGCACTGGGCTTGGCGTCTTCCGGCACGACCTGCCTTGGATTCCTGTGGCGAAACGGGGTGATGAATGCGCTTCCGACGCTGGGAGGCAGCAACGGCGTAGCGAACGGGATCAACGTCGCGGGCAAAGCGGCAGGCATGGCAGAGAAGGACGCGGCGGATTCGACGTGTCCGCCCGGCGGTCCGCAAAAGCTCGAGTTCAAGCCCGTGGTCTGGGAAAATGGCAGTGTTCAGGAACTCCCCACGTATCCTGGCGACCCGGACGGCAACGCGCACGCCATGAACGATCTCGGCCAGACGGCAGGCGGCTCCGGCGTATGCGCCGCCTATAACCCGGTCTGGCTGACCAATCTACAGCCTCTGCACGCCCTGCTTTGGGAAGGCGGCAAAGCCATCGACCTCGGCAGCCTCGGAGGGACGGGACATGGAGACGGAATCATGGCGCTCAACCTGAACAACCACGGCCAGGTGATTGGGAGTTCGGATTTGCCGGGGGACGCCAGCTTTCATGGGTTCCTGTGGACGCGCGAGACAGGCATGCAGGATCTCGCGACGCTTCAGGGGGATGTGGATAGCGCCGCCCTCGGCATAAACGACAGCGGCCAGATAGTGGGCGTGTCGTTAGATGCAAGTTTCAACCCGCGAGCGTTTCTGCGGCAAGGGCAGGAATTGATCGACCTGAACACGCTTGTTCCGGCCGGAACTCCTTTGTATCTGGCTAGCGCGTGTTCCATCAATGCGGCGGGTGAGATTATCGGCTTCGCGTTCGACGCCAGCGGCAACGTTCACTCGTATCTGGCGGTTCCGAACAACGCCAGCGAAACCAAGGGCGTGGTTGTCGCGGCAGGCGCCGCAGCGGCAATGCCGCAATCTGAAGGCGCGCGCAAATCGCGCTTCGAAGCCTTGGGCATTGGCGTGAGGTGAAAGATCGACGGAGACGATCGCGGCGTTTTGGAGGATCGCGGGGCGGTTGCGGAACGTGCGGCCGCGCCGCCCATCCGCTCCCGTTCCCGCGCTTGAGGCACCGGTATCTTTTTCGAGTTGAGCAGGCGTAGTGAAAAAGTGCATGTTCGCTGATCCGGGGCGATTTTTTAATGTAAGAGGCTTGGCGGGAACTTCGGCATCGCGCCTTGGGCATGGGTTCTGCGATTGTAGAGATTCCTTCCAGTGGGCGGCGATACTCGGCTTCATTGCCTCTGCACCACGCGGCGGTGAAGCGGGCGGCGAAATCTCGCGGGTCGAGGCGGCTGGGAGGACATTTCCAGTCAGACCGCTCCCCGGTTCTCACGGCATGAGGCCGACGACTTCTACTTGATGACGATTGATAATCAAACGCCGGAACTCGAAGCGTTGATCATACAGCGGATGAAAAGCGGCGGATTTCGCACTGTAGAGGAGGTTCTCCTGCAGGCGTTGAAAACGTCGCCGCCCGTAGCAGAGCGGGCCGGACGAACAGCTGAGGCCCGGACTGGAAGCGACCTGATAGCCGCGTTGCAGGCTTCACTTTACCGCGAGATCGATATTGAGCCTGCACGTTACCGCCTGCCGGTGCGTGACGTTGCCCTTTAAATGGCTTGGCTCCTCGACACAAACATCCATCCTTCCCCACGTTCGCAGGGAATGATTTGAGCGCACGCTTTCGCAAGAGATGACGAGCGGTAGCGGGAAAGAAATGGCGCGCTGTCCTAGCGCAACAGGCCGCGGTTTGGGCATTTATCGCATGCTGGCCATTGGCCAACGATGCTGCGATGAACTCGAAATACGTCACCCGGAACGAGCGCCGCCATGCCTACCCGCATGTAAACTCAACCGACGAACTTGAACGTTTTGTGCTCACGAAGGTCGAGAGCGGACGCTTACGAGAACGCCAGCGAAGTGGTACGCGCCGCGCTGCGGACGCTGGAGCGGCATGACAGCAGTACGAGGCCAAACTTGCCGGGCTGCGAGCAGCTGTTGAGGAGGCTGACGCCAGCGGCATTGCCGAGGGCGATGTATTCGGCGCACGTTTCGTTTCTCCCGCAATTGTTTCCGTTACCTGGTTAAGTTGGAAGCATGCTGCCAGCAGCTTGCGCACGATCCTGCGTCAGGCCGCTCCCTCGGGGCCAGCGCGAAAGCCGGGCGCCCAAAAAACTACCAGTATTATTCGACGCGCTCTCACGTTTCTGAAAAGTACTAATACGGGCTGGCGATGCAATCCAAAAAATCGCGCCTATTTAATTTTTTCATCCGTAATATAGAAATACATTCCCTGTAATTAATAGGTTAAAAGGAGAAAAACTGTCCGAAACAAATTGTTTCTACTGGTAATCCCGTTTCCATCTGATCGCACGATTGATCAATGTTTGCTGCCCAGCGGGCGATACACGGCCCAAAAATATAGACGGAAACATTCTTAAGAATTGACCAGCAGAGTTTTCTCAAAAGGAGAAAAAAGTATTATGCGCAATTTCATACGGGCGTCAGCCTGCATTCTTGGCGGAATTCTGGCGCTCGCCGCCCAGGAGATCCCGAACGCCGGCCCAGGAGCCCTCAATCCAGGGATGGTCCCGGGGCAATACCCCGGCGGCGAACAGGGGACACCTTGCTCGAATATTCCCGCGGTTTATCAGTCGCTTTGCTCGGAACTGCTGAACACGGACCTGATGCCTTTCGAGGCGAATTATCTTGCGAACCTCACGCTGCCGAACAACATCCCGACTCTGTTCGGAGGCCAGCTGAACCCGGGAGAATCGAGCGTAGGACCGGGACTCCTGACCACTAACAATGAAGCCGCTGTTTATCAGTGGCTGACGATGCAAAAGTCGCTCGGTTCGGACGAGGTGACGGTTCACGTCGACTTTCCGATGCTGGACCCCAATTTCTATTGGAGCGCCTCTCAGACCCAGGCACAGCAGGCCGCAGGGCAGGCGCAACTGCTGCAAGTGCAGAATTATTACAAGAATCTCGCCGTTTGGGTGAGGACCTTCGGACTTAAATTGGTGGTGCAGACGCAGAATCTGTTCCCCAACGCCAGTACGCTCACGTCGGCGCCCGTCGCGTTGTGGGGAGGCGCCAACGGCATCGCCACGATGAAGAACTTTTATAACGGGATGTACCAGGCGAATACGGGCAGCCCCAACTACGCGGCCTATAGCATCGACCGCGGAACCCAAGCCGCCTGGATCGCCGCCAATATGACTCCCGATTATCTATCGGTGATCTACGAACCGGATTCGGAAGCAGCCAACGCCGGCATGCCGACGCTTGGGACGGTGCCCGGCAGTCTGGCGAACCTCCAAGGCATCCTGGCCAGTTATTATGCGGCGAACCCGCCCGCGACGCGGGTCGGCGCCGGGGTGGGCGTATGGATTTTCTACTACGACGCAGTCGCCAACATCTCTTACACTGCGCTGAGCTTCGACCAGGCTTACGCCAGCACTCCCGGCACCACGGATGGGGCCAACCCGCTGGGACTGAACTTCATCGATATGCACATTTATGACGTGACGAACAGCGGCAACAACAATTTCCTGCCGATGGCGTGGAACGTGGCTCAATGGGTCAAGCAAACCGGCATGAGCCTCGGCATGAGCGAAATGTGGCTGGCCAAGGCTTCGGCGGCGGACGTGACATCGGGCAATGGGCTTCCGACGTACCGCAACACGTACAGCTTTTGGGCGCCGCTCGATAGCCGGTTCCTCGCTGATATGTATACGCTGACGGCGTATTGGGGTTTTCTGTTCGATACGGCGAGCTATCCGCAGTTCATGAGCGCCTACGTCGCCTATGCGAACGTGCCGCCGAATAACATTGTTACGTGGGACACGCAGACGCCGCCAAACGCCGCGGCGATCAACGCAGCGAGCGCGAGCGCCACGACAGCCGCTCTCAACGGCGCCCAATACACCGCGACCGGGCTTAACTACTACCAGACGCTCGTCGCCAGCGACACCACGGCACCCTCGGCTCCGAATAGCTTTAAGGCTACCGCGGGAACAGGAGTTGTCTTCCTGACTTGGCAGGCTTCGACGGACGACACCGGCGCGTTCGCCTATCTGATCTCCCGGACCGGCCTATCGGCGCCCATCCGGGAAACCCAATGGTTTGTTTCGCTCGGCGTGCCTGAGCTTTTTTATCAGGACACGAATGTAAATAGCAAGACCACCTACACGTATTCGGTGATCGCGGTGGATTTCGCCGGAAACATGTCGCAGCCGGTAACCGCGACGCTGGCCCCTTACTAATAAGCTGAAAAGGCGGCTGGCCGGTAGATAAAGGCAGATCAACGCGGATGTTGTCGATCAGCGTTGATCTGCGTCGACGGCGGCGGCGCCTGCCCTTTGGACGCGCCGAGATCGTGGAAAGCCCCCCTTGAGAGGTCTTTGCCTCGCAGCGAAGACTTAAAAAATTATCTTCGGTAAGCCTATAGAGAATAGCTATAATTCAAATCTGATGCAAGCTTTCGTGAACTCGAGACGAACCTTCTTGCAAGGCCTGGCGGGTTTGGGCGCGGCGGCCGAGATGCTGCCAGGGCAGGCGGGGCCCGGAAGCGCGAATCGCCCGAATATCGTGTACCTGCACTCCCACGATTCGGGGCGCTATCTGCAGCCTTACGGTCACTGCGTAGCGACCCCGAATTTACAACGACTTGCGAACGAAGGCGTCCTGTTTCGGCAGGCGTTCAGCGCCGCTCCCACATGTTCCCCGAGCCGGTCCGCGCTATTGACAGGGGAATGTCCGCACCGCAACGGCATGCTGGGTCTGGCGCATCGCGGGTTCGCGTTGAACGACTACCAAAAGCACATCGTTCATACGCTACGACCCGCCGGGTACCATACGGTACTCGCGGGACTTCAGCATGTCGCCGCAAAGCCGGAAACGATCGGCTACGACGAAATTCTGCGGCCGCGTTCCACCAAGGCCGCCGACGTCGCACCCGGAGCGGTGGCTTTTCTCGAGCGCGCCGGGTCGCAGCCGTTTTTTCTGGATGTGGGATTCTTTGAGACGCATCGCGAGTATCCGGCGCCCACTTCGGCTGACGATCCGCGCTACACGCTGCCGCCCGCGCCGATACCCGACACGCCCGACACGCGGCGCGATATGGCGGCTTATCGCGCCAGCGCGCGGCTGATGGATTGGGGCGTGGGCCAGATCATGGACGCGCTGGACCGGCTTGGGCTGGCCGCGAACACGCTGGTAATCAGCACCACCGATCATGGAATCGCTTTTCCGCGGATGAAGTGCAACCTGGAGGATTTCGGGTGGGGCGTTTCGCTGATCATGCGGGGACCGGGCGGATTCAGCGGCGGCAAGGTTTCCGACGCGCTGGTCTCGCATCTCGATATTTTTCCGACGATCTGCGCGGTGGTCGGCGTGCCCGCGCCGGCGCGTCTGGAAGGGCATTCGCTGCTTCCGCTGCTCCGCGGCGACGTGGCGGAGATCAACGAGGCAGTGTTCGCCGAAGTAAATTACCACGCGGCATATGAGCCAAAACGCGCGGCCCGGACGAAGCGATGGAAGTACACGAAGCGCTTTGGCGATCGCCGAACGCCCGTGCTGCCCAATTGCGACGATGGCCCGAGCAAGAGTTTGTGGCTCGCCTATGGCTGGCGCGATCATGTGCTTCCGCAAGAGTCGCTTTACGATCTGATGTTCGATCCCGGGGAGCAGAACAATCTCGTGTCCGACCCGTCGCATGGCGCGGTTCTAAACGAGATGCGAGGGCGCCTGGACGCTTGGATGCGGGCCACGGACGATCCGTTGTTGCGCGGACCCGTGCCCGCGCCGCATGGCGCAGAGGTGAACGATCCCTCGGGGACGTCTCCGAAGGAACCGACCATCACGACCGCATAAGCCATGAAATTCACCCGCCGAACATTTCTGGGCGCGGCGTCTGCCGGTCTGGCAGCAGGATCAAAACGACGGCAGCCCAATGTGCTGTTCGTGATTGCGGATGAGTGGCGCGCCCAGGCGACGAACTGGAACAGAGACCGGAACGTGGACACCCCCGCTCTCGACCGCTTTGCGCGCCAGAGCGTGAGTTTCGATAACGCGGTTTCGAATTTGCCGGTTTGCTGCCCCGCCCGCGCCAGTATAATGACCGGCCAATATCCGCTGACCAACGGCGTGTTCATCAATGACGTGGAATTGAAGCCGAACGGCACAACTTTGGGGGAAGCGTTTCAGAGCGCGGGCTACCGGACCGGGTATATCGGGAAATGGCACCTTTACGGGAGCCCCGACGGCAAATATGGACGGCGGCTGGCGCCCGTTCCCCGCGACAAACGGCTCGGATTCGAGTACTGGAAGGCGTGCGAGTGCACGCACGACTACAACCACTCGCTCTACTACGAAGGCGACGATCCGGCGCCGCATTATTGGCCCGGTTACGACGCTTTTGCGCAGACCGACGATGCGGTCCGGTTCATCGAGACGAACGCCGCGAAGAGCGATCCGTTTTTTCTCTTCCTCTCTCTGGGACCGCCGCACTTCCCTTACGAGACCGCGCCCGAGCCCTTTCGGGAGCGATATCGCACGCGGGCGATCGCGCTAAGAGATAACGTGCCGGAATCGAAGCGCACGGAAGCGACCGAGATTCTGCGCGGCTATTACGCGCACATGGCGGCGCTCGACAGCTGCTTCGAACGGCTCTTCGGAGCTCTGGAACGGAAGGGCATCGCGGAGGACACGATCGTCGTGTTCACGTCGGACCATGGCGACATGATGCTCTCGCAAGGGATCACGACGAAGCTCCATCCGTGGGACGAGTCGGTGCGCGTGCCTTTTCTGGTGCGTTATCCGAGGGGACTGGGGCGCGCGGGTTCGCGGCGCCGGTCGCCCATGAATATGCCGGATGTGATGCCGACTCTGCTGGGGCTTGCGGGTTTGCGGATTCCGGAAAGCGTGGAGGGTTTGGACCGGCTGCACGAGGCTGCCGACAATCCGGGGCCGAGCCTTTTGATGCTGCCTGTTCCGATTACGGAAGCGCGCCGGTATGGGTTCGCCGCGTATCGCGGGATTCGCAATGAGCGCTACAGCTACGTGCGTTCCATCCATGGTCCCTGGCTGCTTTACGACAACGGTTCCGACCCTTTTCAGAAACATAATCTGGCGGGCGGCGCCCAGGCGCGCGGGCTGCAAGCGGAGCTGGATCGGGCGCTGGACGCGGAGCTGCGAACACGCAAAGACGATTTTCTTCCGGCGCGCACCTATCTCGAGAACGCGCATCTGACGCATTACCGCGAGGCAAACGTGCCGGTAGGATCGACCGAGAGTCCGTGGGGCGATTGGCGATCCACCGCATGAAACACAAGTCCGCTTAATTCAACTCAGGGTGAAAGATGAACATACCGGCTAAACGTTTTGGCTCTTTGGTTGTATTTTCGCTTCTGTCCATGGGGCTCGCCTCCGCGCAATCCCGAAGTGAGACCGGCGTCCGGATTCTGCTGGGCGTAACCGATACGCAATCGAAGACCTGGGACGGTTCGCTGAGCGTCCGCGGGGGAAGGCTGGAGAAACTGGAGCCTTGGCGATTTGACGGTCAGGACAGCATTTCGGGAAGCGGATGGAAGATCAGCACGCATGCGGCGGAGCTTTTTCTGGGAGGGATTTTCTACGCCGCTCCCGCGTCGCCCATCGTCCCGAACGGCGTGGTCGCGCAGCTTTCGGGGACTGCCGAGGATTCGGAAATTCAAGTGAAGACGGCGCAGGGGGATTTCGAATTCCGGCTGAGCCAGATTCCATTCGGGAGTGCTTTGAACCTGCTGAACGGAGCGGTGACGGTTGACCGGATCCCGGCTTTTACCCAGATCACCAGCAGTCCCGAGGAGCAGGACTATCCGGCGGCAATCCGCGGCAAAGACAACGACATGTGGCTGGCTTACGTGGAGTTTCATCACGCGAAGAATCACAACCAGTTGCGGGCCGATGTGAAGCAGCCGATCAGCGACTTGCAGGCGCTGGCTTCTCCCACGGGTGGAGACCAGGTGTTCGCGCGCCATTTCAGCGGCGGGAGCTGGGGTGAGCCGATTGCCGTCACGGATGCGGGCCTGGATCTATACAAGACCGCCATCGCACAAGACGGAAGCGGCAAAGTGTGGGTGTTCTGGTCGGAAAACCAAGGCGGGAATTTCGATATCTGGGCGCGAAGTCTGGATCAGGGTAAGCCGGGCGCGCGCGTGCGCATCTCACGGGCGGAGGGTTCGGATATCCAGCCGGCGGCGACAACCGATTCAAACGGACAAGTGTGGGTGGCGTGGCAAGGCTGGCGCGAAGGAAAAGCGGCCATCTTCTCCGCGCGTCAGCAGGGCGGCGGATTCAGCGCTCCGGCGACGGTGAGCGCGCCTTCGACAGGAAACGAGTGGGACCCGGCGGTCGCCGCGGATGGAACGGGGCGCGTCACCGTCGCGTGGGACAGCTATCGCAACGGCAACTATGACATTTATATGCGCACGGCCGACAGCGGCGGCCGTTGGGGGGCGGAAGTACCGGTTGCGAAGACCCCGCGCTACGAGGCCTATCCGTCCATCGCTTACGATTCCTCAGGCCGCGTCTGGGTGGCTTACGAAGAAGGCGGCGCGGGCTGGGGCAAAGACTTCGGCGCATACAACACGACGGGCGTGGCGGTTTATCAGGGCCGGCTGATTCGACTCCGCGGCTTCGAGCCGAGCGGACAGGTGGTGGAGACGGCGGGCGATCTGGGCGCCGTACTGCCGGGGTGGGCATCCACACCGAACGAGCCATGGAACACGCAGAACGACGCGCAGGATCTTGACGATCATCAGGATCTCGCAAAGACGCGGCGTGCCAGCGTGTCCGCGGCGAACATGAAGACAGCGCATAATAACTACCCGCGCCTGAGCATTGACTCATCCGGACGCATGTGGCTGGCCTATCGAAATCTTTATCCAGTCTGGTGGTCGCCGCTGGGCACGAGCTGGTTCGAATACGTGGTGTCTTATGACGGCGGCGCCTGGACGAAGCCGATTTTCGTGGGGCATTCCGATAATCTGCTGGATAACCGTCCGGCACTGGTCTCGCCGTCGCCCGGGTCGCTGACGCTGGTTGGGTCTTCGGATCATCGCGGCAATTATCAGTTAGCCGGGAAGTATGTCATTGGATTGGATAAGTCCTACGCGCATTCGTTGCTGGGCGAGCGAACGGTGCAGGAGAGCTTCCCGCTTTACCTGGATCCGAGCATTCCGAACGATCCTTACAACAACGATCTTTTCGCGAATACGCTGACGCTGGGGCCGGGCGGAACGATTCAGGTGAAGCCGGCGACGGGGCCGGTGGCGGCAGCGGCCGCAGAGCCGCCCGGCATGTCTTCTCCAGAAAAGGCGGCGCAGAGCCTTCGGGCGTTCCGCAGCGCCGACGGCTATAAGATCCTGCGCGGAGAGTTTCATCGCCATAGCGAGATCTCCATGGACGGCGCGTGGGACGGCTCCACCGTGGATCAATACCGCTATATGATCGACGCGGCTTCGATGGATTGGGTGGGATGCTGCGATCACGACAACGGCGACGGGCGCGAATACTCCTGGTGGATTTCGCAGAAGCTCACCGACGTCTTTCACAGCCCGACCTTCGTTCCCATGTTCAGTTATGAGCGCAGCATTCCTTACCCGGAAGGGCATCGCAACATGATCTTCGCCCAGCGGGGCGTTCGCACGTTGCCGCGTCTGCCGATCACGACAGAGGATTACAAGGGACATGCGCCGGACACGCAGATGCTCTACGCGTATCTGAAACACTTTGACGGAGTCACGGCGGCGCACACCAGCGCAACGTCAATGGGAACGGACTGGCGCGATAACGATCCCGACCGGGAACCGGTGGTGGAGATCTACCAGGGCGACCGTCAAAACTACGAGATGCCCGATTCGCCCCGCACCAGCAGCTCGAACGATTCCATCGGCGGGTGGAAGCCGAAAGGGTTCGTCAACGTGGCGTTGCAGAAGGGCTATAAGCTCGGGTTTCAATCCAGTTCCGACCACGTTTCGACGCACATGAGCTATTGCAATCTCATTTTGAAGGACAATTCGCGGGCCTCGATTCTGGACGCTTTTAAGAAGCGGCATGTATACGGCGCGACGGACGATATTCTGGCGCAAGTGCGCAGCGGCAAGTATATGATGGGCGACGTCTTTTCGACGTCCACGCCGCCATCGATCTCGGTGCATTTGCAGGGAACGGCGCCTTTTGCCAAGGTGGTGGTTATTAAAGATAACAATTATGTGTACTCGGCCGCGCCGGGGACGGCCGAGGTGAAGTTCACCTGGCGCGACAACGCCGCCGTGCCGGGCAAGACGAGTTACTACTATGTGCGCGGAGAACAGGCTAACGGCGAGATTGTCTGGGCATCCCCGATGTGGATCACTTACGCGCAGAAATGATATCCAGACGCGCATTCCTATCTGCGTCCGCGAGGGCGGCGGCCGCGCGGATGTTAGCCGCTCAGTCTCCGCCGGCGCGGCCGCTCAACTTCGTTTTTATTCTGGCCGACGATCTCGGATGGACGGATCTCGGCTGTTACGGCAGCACTTATTACCAGACGCCGAATATCGACCGGCTGGCGTCGCAGGGCATGCGATTCACCGATGCTTATGCGGCGTGCCCGGTCTGTTCGCCCACGCGCGCCAGCATTCTTACCGGCAAGTATCCAGCCCGCCTGAATCTGACGGACTTTATTCCGGGCCGTCCGCAATGGCCCACGGCGAAGCTGCTGTCCGCTCCGTTCCGTCATGAACTGCCGCTTGAAGAAGTGACCATCGCGGAACTCCTGAAGCCCTCCGGATATCGCTCCGCGAGTATCGGTAAATGGCATTTAGGGAACGCGCCGTTTACGCCGGAAAACCAGGGCTTCGACCTGAATATCGCGGGCACGTATCGCGGCGCGCCCGTTTCCTACTTCGGCCCGTTCGATCTTCCGGGTTTGAAGGACAGCCTTCCGGGCGAGTATTTGACAGACCGGCTTACCGACGAGGCGATTCGTTTCATCGAGGCGAATCGAGCGAATCCTTTCTTTTTGTATCTGCCGCACTTCACAGTGCACATCCCGCTGCAGGCCAAGGCGGACGCGGAAGCGAAGTTCCGCGCACTCACGCATCCGGAGAAGCCGCAGCACAATCCGACCTATGCGGCGATGGTGGAAGCGCTCGACCAAAGCGCAGGCCGCGTGATGCGGACATTAGAGGATCTAAAGCTCGCGGACAATACGGTTGTCTTCTTCAACTCCGATAACGGCGGATTGCTTTATGAATCCGCAAGCCGTGATAACGTGACCTCGAACCGGCCTCTGCGCGCGGGCAAAGGGCATCTTTATGAAGGCGGCATTCGGGAACCGCTGATCATCCGATGGCCGCATGTCGTGAAGCCGGGCAGCGTCTGCGGAACGCCGGTGATGAGCATCGACTATTTCCCGACGATCCGCGAGATGGCGGGCCTTTCGCGCGCTTCCAAGCTGGATGGGCGCAGCCTCATGCCGCTTCTCAAGGGAGGCGATTCGCTGGATCGGGAAGCGCTGTTCTGGCATTATCCGCATTACAGCAACCAGGGCGGGCCGCCGTCGGGCGCCGTGCGCGCGGGTTCCTACAAGCTGATCGAGTTTTATGAGGATGGCCGTCTGGAGCTCTACAAGCTTAGTGACGATCCGGGAGAGCGCCGCAACCTCGCGGCGGCCGAGCCGAAGAAGACGGCGGAGTTGCACACGATGCTGAAAGACTGGCGCGCATCCACCGGCGCGGTGATGCCCTCGCCTAATCCGAATTACGATGCCTCGAAGGCTGACCAGGGGCTATACGGAAGCGATCCGGCGCACCAATAGAATAGAGAAAATCGATGCGAAAACTGAGCGGAAGTTTGGTTGTCGTTCCGGCGCTCGCCGCGGTTCTCTGGTTCCCCATGCGGTCGCGCACGCAGACCGCGCAACAGGCGCCGCGCGCGGAAGCGACGGAAGGTCTCTCATTCCAGATTACTTTCGGCTATCAACGCCAGAGCGAGAAGATTTACGACGGATCGGTTCATGTGAACGGCGGCGGCTTGCGGAAGCTAGAGGGTTGGCGGTTTCTACAAGGAGATGCAATCACGAACCCTGGCGGTTGGAAGCTGCGGATCCATCGCATCGTTTTTGAGAACCAGCCAGACCAGCCGAACACGATCACCACGGCGACGGCCGCGCGGAATCTGGTTCCCGCCGGGGTGATCGCCACGATCGAATCCTCGGCGACATCGGTTCGCGTGGAAACGGCGCAGGGCAATTTTGAATTTCCGGTCAGCGGTTTGGATTACGGACGACCGCTGCGTTTTCTGGGCGACGATGTGGTGGTGCAGCGCGTGGCCAGCGCGCAGCAGCTGTCGCCGGACGATCGCGAAGAGCATGACTATCCTTCGGTGGCGATCGCGAAATCGGGGGCCGCGTGGTTCGCGTGGCAGGCGTATCAGGATCGCGGCGATCGCGTCTATGTGGCGAAGCCGGGCGCGGCGCCGCAAGTGATCACCGAAGGCAAGGCGGATATCTACGGGACAGCGCTCGCCGAAGATGGTCAGGCGCGGATGCACGTGGTTTGGTCCGAACGCAGCGGCGAAGACTGGCAGCTCTGGGAACGCATGTTCGAGAGGAATGCATGGTCGGCGCGCCGCCAGATCACGCGGGAACACAGCCCGAACGTGTTCCACAGACTGATCGCTTCGCCGGACGGCAAACTTCATCTCATCTGGACGGGTTATGAGGACGGGCGATCGTATCTTTACCTGAAGGATTTTGACGGCGCGCAATGGAATGAGGCAAAGCGCGTAGGCGGACCCAGCGTATGGAGCCCGAGCGCGGCGTCGGACTCGCACGGTAATCTGGCCGTGGCGTGGGATAGCTATCAGACGGGCAATTACGACATCTTCTTCCGCCGGATTGACGCCGATGGAACGCCAGGGCCGATCGAGCAGGTGACGACGTCTCCGAAGTTTCAGGCGCACCCCTCGCTAGCCGTGGACAAGCAGGATCGCGTGTGGCTGGCGTGGGATGAATCGGGCGCGAATTGGGGCAAGGATTGGACGCACACCGATCCGTATCGCTCGACGGTGCTCTATCAGGACCGGTCCATTCGCGTGGCCGTAAAGACGGGCGGCGCGTGGAAAGAGGCGCCGGATTTCGAAGCGGCCGTGCCCGACCGTTTGCGGCGCTATGCGCAACTTCCGCATCTGGCGACGGACAAGAGCGGGCGGGTTTGGGCGCTATTCCAGATGCGCACGAGCGCCACCAATACGCGCCAGGATTTCTGGACCGCGGGCGGCCTTTGGGATCTGTACACGACGACGCTCGATCGTGACGGGTGGCGGCCGGCCGCCATCGTCCCGCACTCGACGGGGCGCAACGAACAGGAGTTCCAAGCGGCTGGAGCAGACCGCATCTGGATGACTTGGACCAACGACGGACGCGATCTGGCGGGAATGAGCGGCGGCTATAACAACGCCACGATGGTCCATTACAACGTCTATGGCTCGGCGGTAACATCGTCAGGTCCGGACGGCGAGATTCCGTTGACGGATTTCAAGGACAGCGCGGCCGCGGGAACGCCCGTGCATCCGAACGAAGCACAGGACATCGCGAAGATGCGCAGTTACAAGCTGGATCTTAACGGCGCTACGTATCGAATCTTCCGCGGCGACTTTCACCGGCACACGGATATCTCGGCGGATGGCTCAGGCGACGGTTCGCTCGAAGACTTTTATCGCTATATGATCGACGTGGCGGGGATGGACACGGGCATCGTCACCGATCACAATATGGGCGGCGACGTGGAGTATAACTGGTGGCGGACGGAGAAGAGCTACGATCTGTTTCATATTCGCGGGAGGTATACTCCGCTGTTCGGTTATGAACGCAGCGTGCCTTATCCTAACGGGCATCGGAACGTGGTGTTCCCGGAGCGCGGGACGCGCACACTCCCGATCAGCGACGGCGAAAACAGCGGCAAGTTGAATAGCGGGCCGATTCTTTATCCGTATCTGCGGCAGGCGCGCGGCATCTGCATGGAACATTCGCTCGCGACCGGACAAGGCACCGATTACCGCGATAACGATCCGGAACTGGAGCCGCTGGTGGAGATTTATCAGGGCTACCATGCCGCTTATGAATATGAAGGAGCGCCGCGCGCGGAGACCGCTTCGAATAACGTCAACGTTCACGGCGGTTTTCGGCCGGCCGGATTCTGGTGGAATGCGCTGGCGCGCGGTTTGAAGCTGGGCGTGCAGGCGAGCTCCGACCACATCTCGACACATACCAGTTACGCCATGATCTACACCCCCTCGAGCGACCGGAAAACGATCGTCGAGAGCATGCGCCAGCGTCATGCTTATGCGGCGACCGACAATATCCTGGTCGATTTCGAGGCGGAAGCTTCGGGCGGCGCGCGTCACCTGATGGGCGACGCGTTCGCCGATCCGAATGGACGGCCGAAGTTCATCGCCAAGATCGAAGGCACGGAAAGAATCAAACAGATTGATCTGATTCGCAACAACCAGTTTGTCTATACCGCGTCGCCGGGTCAAAAGTCTGTGGCGTTCACGTATGCCGATCAGAATCCGTCGCCGGGCGAGAGCTATTATTACTTGCGAGTGATGCAGGCTGACGGAAACTTAGCGTGGTCGTCGCCCATCTGGATCAAGCGATAAGCTATGAGCCGCAAAGGAAGCGTTCGGCGCGGAGCGATTCTCATCTGTATATTGGCAAGGCCATGGGCATCAAGTGCCCAAGACTGCCAGCCGGTGGTGAGTAATGTGACAACGGTCGTCACCGCGGCACAGAGAAAAGCAGCTGGGGCCAAAGCCATCCCGCCGATTACCGATGCACCGGATGGATTTGCGTGGCCGGACACCAGCCTGGGCGTTCTGAAAAGCGGCTCCGGTCTGGTTTTCTTCGCGAGCGACGGCGGCCACCATACGGAAAACAACAAATACGGGTCCGTGACACGGACGTCCGGGACGCTGGATGACCCGCTCGGCACGGGGCCGCCAATCGATGTCGTTATTCGTCCGAACCCTGATCCTTCGGTGAATTCCAATTACGCGACGTACACATATCTGGGAGGCGCGAGGATTCACCGCGTTCCCCAAGGCGCACCCGGCGGCGGAAATCTGCTGATCGTATATCACGCGGAAATCAATACCGCTACGAGCTTTTACTCGCTGCTGGGGCTGGCCTTATCCACCGATGACGGCCGAAGCTGGACCGACCTGGGCGAGATCATCCGCCCCAACCAGCCTTACGAGCCGGACTTAGCCGGTTTCGATATAGGCGCGTCGTCATTGGTTATCTCGTCAGACCAGCAGTATTTCTATGTGTACTTTCCCGATTGGATCGCGAACGGCGGGACGCAGCCGACGACCACGACGGTACTCTCGGTAGCGCGCGCCCCGATCGCGTCAGTGTTTCAAGCCGCCGCCTCACAGGGTCCTCACGCCGCCGCCTTTATGAAGTATTACCAGGGCTCATGGAGCCAGCCCGGAGTTGGCGGCCTCTCTTCCGATTTGAACCCGGACGCCGGTTATGGCGGCGGACCGAACGTGGCCTTCGACAGCGCGCTCAAGCGATATGTGCTGATTAACGACGATACTGAGCACATCGCCTACTCAGAATCGACCGATGGAATGTCGTGGACGCTTCCCGTACTGCTTTATGAGAACCAGAATCCTGAAGGCGGGGCAAATTACGCGGTTCCTATCGGTATTGGCGCCGATCCGAACATTCTTGGGCAACAGTTCTACGTGTTCTTCACGCATACGTCGCCGCAGGGTTGGTACGGCAATACGGTCAGGCGCTTTAGCGTGACGTGCCCGAACGCTGACGCACAATAGTAGTTTGCCTGAATCCCCGATTAAGCTGCCGCGGGAAGCGTGGGCTCAATGGATAAGCCCGGAGACGCTCCTCTCGCAGGTTTACAGCACAGCGCCGTATTTGAAAGCTCGCCTGCCCGCGCCGGAATCCAGCCGGCTAATCGAACTTGGCGGCGGTTCCGACGGATTCCTCCGCGTGCTCGCCAGCTGGGAAAACATCCATCGCGATGATCTTCACCATGCTGAGCAACTGCAAGACTATTTCGCTCTTTGCCTCGCGTGTCACCATGCGACGGTAGCGACGTTCGTGCCCACCGACGTGGACACGAAAATCCGCGGCTTGGCGTGGAGGGAAACGCCGGACCCCGAAGTTCTGAAACCGATGATGCGCTTTGCGCTCGGCGCCCGAGGCTGGACGGAAGAAGGAATTTCGACGCGCTCCGTGAGGGGAGTGAGCGGCCATAACGGGGAACACTGGAGCGCTATCGCGGGCGGCCTCGGACGCATGCTGGAATTGGGGGACACGGCGTCGGCGGAAGAAGCGCAGGCGGCCATTGAAGCCGAAATCGATCGAGAGCAAGCCGTCTTCGAGCAGGCAGCGGCTGAACGCGACGGCGAACTTGATTTGCTTCGCCTCGCGATGACTCTGGCCCATAATCGGGGCGACCTCACGCAGGGCATGGGTTTCTGGAAGAAGACTCCACTGACAGTGCCCTTAATGGCTCATTTTGCTACGCGAGGACGGTTCGATCTCGCAGTGCGGATGTATCAAGACACCGGACTTTCAGCCGAGGGACACCGGCACTATCCTTTGCGTCCGGTCAAGGCGCTACGACGGTCAGCGGCCACGCTGCTGCCGCTCTGTCCGTTCCTGGACGAGTGGGGCGGCGTGGCGGGGCGGCTGGAAGAGAGCGACGAAGTTTTGGCCGCGCTGGTGACAGGCTGCCAAAAATTGAAAGGACAACAGGGTTACTACCGCGCGATCGCGGGCATGCACCAAGAATCCTCCAGCGCTTTTGAACGGGCCGCTTCGCGCATGCCCAGCGCCATTCAGCGCCTGCTTCGAAGCGCCGAAATGCGCAAGCTGATCGATGTGCCGCGCATCTCTTTCGAATCCATGATGCGGAAGCGCGCCCGCGCGTCGCTCTCCAAGCTAGGCCGCGCGAAATAACAGGAGATCCAGACTGAATGTCAGGCGCATGGCCGCGGGCGCGCGCGGTTGCATTGGCCGGTAGATCGAATGCAGAACGTCTTCCACGGCCGCGGCATCAAGATCGGCCGCGGCGGTCACGCGGCGCTGATCGATGAGAGTGAAGCCGGACTTGAAGGTCTCAAGAGTGCGGTCGATACGATCGCGGCCCACGCCACGCAACTCGACGAGATCCAACGGTGACGGTATGGCGAGAAGCAGATTGCCGCCATTGCGCAGCACGCGCCGGAACTCGCCGGCGTTCAGGCGCGCCACGAGCGACAGAACAATCGAGAACGATTCATCGGCGTAGGGCAGCAATCGATCCGCGTTAGCCACGATCCACTCGCAGCGCGGGAAACGCCGCGCCGCGGCATCGATGGACGGAATGGAAATGTCCACTCCATGGCCGTCGAAGCCAAATTGCTGTTGGAGGCTGCCGAGATAGAATCCCTCGCCGCAACCTACGTCGAGAACGGAATCTTTCGGGGATGCGCCGATGGCTTCCGCGATGGCGAGCAAAAGCGGCGCGGTGACGCCGCGATCATGCAACCTGCGGCGCCCCGTGCTTGCCAGGACAGTGTCTCCGGGCTCTTTGGATCGACGCTCCTGAGGCTGGAGCAGATTCACATAACCGCTGCGCGCGACATCGAACGAGTGCGCACGCGAGCAGACCAGGCGCCGATGGTCACGAACGAGGGGCAAGCGGCAGTCGCGAACAGGGCAGAGGAGCAAGGGGCGGCGCGCGTCAGCGTTCCAGATAAATGCCGAACGCGTAGATCGTATTGTCAACCGTGGTGAAGTAAACACGGCCGTTGGCCAGAGTAACTCCGGAAAGACTGGCGGGAACGGTGACCTGATCACCCGTCGAATACATCTCTTTGCCCGTGGCGGAGTCGAATACGTAAAGGGTGGCGTGTCCCGACGGGTTGCGACGTTCGTTTAGTCCATACTTACCGGCGGAAAGCGCGAACACCATGCCGCCGGTGATCACGGGCGGCTCGGGCGAAGGCATATCGGGCGACACCCAGACGGGGGTGAGCACCGGCTTCCCTTCCCGCTCTTCCAGTTTCAGAGCGACGATGGAGCCGCGGGGAGCGGTCCCGCCGGGTGAGAGCGCCGAGAGCGCGGAATTGATGGGCCCCCAGACCGGCGCGAAGATCCAGCGCGTTCCGTCGTCATCCTGCCAGCTTGATAATCCGCCCCAGATACCATGTCCGGCGGCAGTAAGCGGCTCCGTTTGAAAGACCGGCGTGCTGAGCGACGCGGAATCGAGCAGGACCAGACGACCGTCATTAGTTGGGGAGACGATTAGATCCTTCTCTTTGTAAGTGATAACTAATGGGGTGGCGGACGCTGCCTTGGCGGACGGGCCGTTTGGCTGAAAGGATTGCTTAAGCAAAAGATCTTTAGGGCTCAACGCTAAGACGCTTCCGTCGCTGGTTCGGGTGTAAACAACGCCGTCTGTTCCGATCGCTAGCCCGGCAAGGGGCGGCAGAGAACCGCTTTTGGAATCAAAATGCGCCGGCGGGGGCGGGTTATCGGAACCGGCGCCGCTTAGATCGATGGCCCAGATTGCGTCGGGGGCGCCTCCACAATTCCCCGTTGTGGCGGCGTAGAGAAAACCATCCGCGAAAGTGAGACTGGAAGCGCGGGCGCCGGCGGGAATGAACCGCATGGGGGGAGCGAGATCTTGTCCATCGGAAGTGTTCAACAGATGCAGATTGCCGTCGCTCGCGAGCGCGAAAACCGGACGCGGGGAGCCGAATCGCCCGGCACTCAACATCCCCGGCACGGCTCCGTTTTTGCTGACTCCTGGCGCTCCGGCGGGCGTGGGCGGGGCGCCCGGGCTTTTCGTGCCGCCGCTGGGTGCGGGCGGGCGGCGAGCGCCGAAGTTCATGGGCGGGATCAGAGAAGGCGTCGAGGCGGCGGAACAATAAGCGCCGCCGCGGGTCGCGTGTTTCACTCCCTCGGTTTCGAAATGGCGCTGCCAGAACATACGTTCAAGATCGGCATCCAGCGCCCATAAGTTGTCGGAACTGCCGGCCACAAAGGCCAGTTCCTTGAAGCCGCGATAGGAGATAAGGTTGCCAATAATAACGGGAGCGCTCAGCGAACGCGGGCCAGCCGTTTTATTATCCAGTTTTTGCTTCAGCACAAGCCGGAAGTCTTTCACGTTTTCGCGCGTGATGCGGGAGTCGGCTTTCTCCCAACCGGTGCGCTGGGCATCGCCGGCGAGCAGGGGCCAATCGACGGGATGGGATTGCGCACTTGCGCCGTGGGCGGCGGCCAGCGATATCAGCACGACAGCGGACGACGTTCGGGTCACTAGCCGCGTCACTACCGTCCCTCCAGACCGAAGCAATAAAGCACGCTGTCATAGGTGGCGATATATACGCGTCCATTGGCTACGGAAAGACCGCTGAAATGGTTGAAGGATGAGATTTGATCGCCACTGGAGTAGAGTTCCTTGCCGGTTTCGCCATCGAGCGCATAGAGGACGGCGTGAGTGGAATTTTTGATGCGCTCCGGGCTGAAATCGTGGAGTCCGCGATCGGCATAAGCCTGGCGGGTATTTTCCCCGCTGCCATAAGCGAAGACAATTCCGTTGGCGATGACCGGCGGTTCAGCCTGGTTCATGTCTCGCGACATCCAAGCAGGATTGAGATGGAACTTCCCATCTTTCTCTTCCACCTTGAAGGCGACAACGGCGCCGTGCTTCACGGGTCCATAGGAAATGGGGGGTTTGAAATTGGGATGCACGGGTCCCCAGAACGGCGTCAGAGTCCAGCGGGCACCGTGCTCGTCCTGCCAACTGGCCATGCTGCCCCAAATTCCGGCGGACTGAAAATCAGCCTCCTCATTGCATAGAAGCGGAGTTCGATCGAGCGGAGTTTGATGATTATCGCCACCGGCGTTGCGGGTATCGAGCAGATAGACGCGACATTCCTTGCTGCCGGTGACCATAAGTTCGCGACCGGCGAAAGGGAAGATAGCCGGCGTCACTTGCATGTCGAGATCGCGCTTTTCCAGCCAGACAGAGTTGGAGGGGATGTACCAATCTTTCAGGATGAGGTCGCCATTCTCCACGCGCGCCCCGATCAGCCCGTTCCCGTAGACATGCTTGGCCGGTTCATAGCGCCCGTCGCCGGTGGGCGCCCAGGCCATTCCGGTGGAATCCACCGCGGCGCCGGTGCGGCCCCAGAGCCCTCCGCTCTTGGGATTTGCGGTCATCACTTTCTTCAGCGGGTCGGCCAGATCGACGGCCCACATCTGATTGGGATTGCCGGCGCACCCTTGCGACGTGGTGGTGAAGATGATGTTATGCCAAAGGTTTAAGGCGTACGATTTCCCGTTGGGATATCCGAACTGAAACGGCGGCGCTGCGTCTTCGCCATCGGCGACATTGATTGAGCGGATTTTGCCGTCGCCGCCAAGCGCGTAAATCGTGCGCGAGCCGTCCGCATCGGCTGGACCGATGACAGGGGTGGCGGTTTGTCCGGTGGGGCAAAGCGGATCTCCGGGCTGTCCGGCGCGCGCAGGCGGCGGGTATTCGAAATGCTTCTTCCAGAGGATTTCACCGCTTTCCACATCGATCGCGTAGAGGCGATTATCGATACCGGCTTCGATGGCCACCTGCTTCGGACCGCTTCGCGTTTTGATATTTTCAACGATCAACGGCGGAAACAGCGAGTGCATTTCATGCGGCACGTTGTCCAGCTTCAATTTCCAAAGAATTTTGAGTTTCCCGACGTTTTCCTTGGTCAGGATCTTCTCGTCAGGCTGGAAGTTGGTCCGCTGGGAATTGCCGCCGTCAGTAGGCCATTCGGCCGCCCAAGTAAGAGCACAGCCGGCGCCGATCGCTATTAGGAGCTTCGCTACTTTCAATTTGGGAACCTCACCAGACCCGTCAGCATATCGAAATACGAACGTCTCTTGTCGAGCGTCCGGCTAGAAAACAAGCCGCTTCCTGCTGGACTCAATTTTCGCGGCGTCGATACCGGGAATTTTTTCGAGCTCATCGATGGTTTTGAAATCGCCTTTCGTTTCGCGCTGATGAACGATCGCGGCGGCCCCGGTTTCCGACAACCCGAGAGCCTTTTCCAGATCTTTGGCGGAAGCTTTGTTCACATTGATTTTGACAGCGGGAGAATCCTTGGCGAAGTTGGCCGCCAGGTAGTCGACCACGGCGTAGAGTTCGTCGTCTGTCCCATGGGCGCCGCGCTGAACCATCTCATTCACGATGGCGGCCCAGCCCTCACGCGTTTCCTGCCGTCCGATGAGCAGTTCGGCTCCATGACACGCGCCGCAGACCTTTTCGGTAGTCGCCTTGCCGGGAGCGTCGGGCAACTTGAGCTCTTGGGCGATTGCGAGAATCGGAAATGCCAGGAGACAAACCGCCGCACACCTTCCAGCCCGCGCGCACTTTCCAGCCATTTTCCACATGATAAATTATGGCTCGCCAGGAGCGGCCGTACTCAGAGGGGGCGTGGCGCGTTATTGTTTGGCGAACTCAAATGAACAGGGGCGTCCTTCGACGCGGGTACCCGTGCCTGCTTTGTCCGTAAAGTGAGCGTCGATCTTGTAGTTGTACTCGGTGTTCCTCGGCGTATCGCGTCCAGGAACGAATTCTTTGGAGCCTGTTCGGCCCGTCGCGTAGAGTCTGCCGGCGCCGTCATCCGCGATCGTGCCCTCAATCAGCAGGGAGCTTGGTTCGTTCTCCTTCCCGCGCAGGCCCCTTAGTTTGCCATCCTTGACTTCGCTTACGAACCGGAAGGAGTAGCCGAGAGCGTCGCGGGCGGCTTCGCAGGATACCGTGGTCAGCCACTTGCCGTCAAAGCGGTCGCCCGCAAAAGAGGCGCGAGGCAGGATCAGGAGCATGAACAGAATCAGAGGGGAAATTGGGCGCGGCATCGCTACAGTCTCGTTCGCTTTTTCTCGGTTATTATACAGAGAAATAGAGACAAGTGCAGTGACGGCGCGAGGGAATTGCGTGGCGAAGGCAGACAAAACAACAGCGGCTCGCTCGCGGAGATTGATGCGCCGAATTACTAAAGACAGCGCCCGCTCGAACGAGCTTCGGGACACCGCTTTTCGGCGAAGGATTCTTTCCATCCCCAGAGGCAAGGTCGCCACTTACGGTCAAGTGGCTGCCGCCGCGGGATACCCGCTCTATCACAGGGCAGTGGCGCGGCTTCTCCGCACTGCTCCTACCGACATACTTCCCTGGCAGCGAGTTATCGGATCAGGCGGTGAGATCAAACTTCGTGGCGAAGCGGGCACGGAGCAGCGTTTCCGTTTGGAGATGGAGGGAGTTAGGTTTCTGGGCCGTAATGTGGATCTCGAACGCCATCAGCATGCATTTGGAGCCTGGGAATCTGATTAATTTTTTATGCGAACCTTGCGCTAACTTTCATCCACTGTCAAACGCCGGATGACAGGCACGAGCGCCTGGGTGAACGCATCGCGATGGCGGGACCACCTTCCGGGATAGGGTAATTGAAGGATTTGGCCGCGCCAGCCGGCCTGAGCAGCGGCACTTTCCACGTTGCGGACGATGGAGCGGAGCACGGGAGCGATCATCTCCGGCTTTAGCCGCCGAATCTCCCGGGCCAGGAGTTTTTCGCCGTCCTTACGCATCTCTCGACGCAGACGAGGTTCGAGACGATCAACGGGCTTGGGGCTCAAGTCGATGAGGTAGCAGCCGCGCGAACGAAACACGGTGAGGAAATCATCGTCGCCAACAAGGGAGTCAGCAATCTGAAAGGCGGCATGCATGGCCCGATACAACCCGGAGTCAGCCGAGTAGAAGAAGCGTCCCGAAGCCGGCGGCGACTCACCGATGAACAGTAATTGAATACGCGAAGGGCGGAAAGATTGGCGCAGTCTTTCGCGTTCGCGTCTCGTTTTCAGGTTGCCGGGCATCGTCATCAGCATATTTCGATCAAAGCCTCAGATCCGCTATTGTTGATGTCCGAAAACCGCTAGTTTAGCGCCCTACAGAGCCGCGATCCGCGCTTCGACGGCTTGTTGTTGTCGGCGTGACGTCGACGGGCATCTACTGTCGCCCGGTATGTCCCGCCCGCACCGCGAAGCCCGAAAATTGCCGATTCTTCGGTTCCGCCGCCGCCCCGGCTCGTGCCGGCTCACAATCCGCACGGCTTGCGAGATACAATCGAGGGATATTTTGCAGGCGACGTGAAAGCGATCGATAGCATATCCGTCGAAACGGCTCGCACGGCTTTCCAGCGCAGCATTAGGAAGGAACGACGAAGCATTCCGACTGCGTCCGCCATCTGTTATGGGAAATTTTGCGGAACAGATCGCGCGGCCCAATGCGGTGCGGGCCGTTGGTCTCGCGAATGGGTCCGATCCAATCGGGATCGTTGCGCCCTGCCATCGAGTCATCGGGTCAAACGGATCGCTCACCGGGTATGGCGGGGCTCTGGAACGCAAGCGATGGTTGCTGGATCATGAACTGAAATATGCCGGTCAAGACCGATAACATGCTCAAGCGAGATGCGCGAAAAGAATCGCCCTTGGCTGTGCCGGGATTCACGAGAGTTGACACCGTCTGTCGCGTTTGGAGCGGAATTGAAGTCCGGTACAGCGAGAAATACCCGGTACCAGGCGAATCGTGGGTTGATCTATTGTCCAAGCAGACGACCGTCATCGTGCGCTTGGAACAACGCGGCGGCGTTTGCGAGCCGCGACTCAAGCGAGACCAGGCAATCCCCAGAAGCCGCTACGACGCCGGATTCTTCAACTGGATTCCCCCAAATCAATCGATCTGGTGCCACGCGGACAACGTGCGTTGCCTGCGGGATCTGCAACTTCATTTCGATGTGCGCGCCGTTGAATCCATCGTCGAGGATGACTGCGCCCTCGCGAAGGGCGAAGAGCCATTGCTCATGATCTACGACTCGAGGGTCGAAGGTTGCGCGAAGGTCCTAGCCCATGCCTGCATTGAAGAATTTCGTCATGACCGGCTCTATGGAGAAAGTCTCACGGTTGCTTTGATCGTCGCGCTACTGAGCGCTTCCAGCAATCGAACGGCGCGGCGGCTCATGGGCGGCCTGGCGCCGGGGCAACTTCGGGTCGCGAAGGAATATCTGGAACAAGACTCGAAGGATGTGAGTTTGGGAGAGCTTGCCCGATTGACAGGTCTCTCGCGATCGCGTCTGGCCCGCGGATTCAAAGCGTCGACAGGTCTGGCTCCGTACACTTGGGCTTTGCAATTCCGGATACGCAGGGCGAAGGAACTCCTGAGAAAACGGGATCAGCCGATCGCGATGATTGCGCTGGAGCTCGGTTTCGCAGACCAAAGCCATTTCACCAAAGCCTTCAGGCGGCTTGCCGGGGTTACCCCGGGAGAATGGCGCAATAACGGAAAGCCCCGCGCGGATGGAGATATCGGCTTTCTCACGCGCGGTAACCAACTACCTTCTCGTGGAAGCGCAGGATGTGACTAGCGATATACTGCAAACAATCTTCGGTCGCAAAGTGACCCGCGGCCAGCCGATGCATTTCAGCGTCCGGAAGGTCTCTTAGGTAGGATTCTCCTCCTTCAGGCGTGAAGAAAATATCGCCCTGACCCCAGAAGATGATCGTCTTGGGCTGGTGTTTCTTCAAGAAAGCCTGCCACTGTGGATACAAAATCGGATTGGTTCGATAGTCGTAGAACAAATCCATTTGAAGCTGGCGCCCGTGTTTGCGCTGCAGCGTCAGCAGGTAGTCGGAGTTCCAGCTATCCGGGCTGATCAGTTCTGGAACCGGCGAACCCGTAAGATAGACCGCCTTCACAGTGTCGAGTTCGAGCAAACCGGCAACGCCCTGCTCGTTTTTCTCGCTGCGATCGAGCCACAGTGCGTGCCGCAGCCCGCCCCAGGCCTCACTGAACCCGACCTCATAGGCATTCGTGTTTTGAATTACCAGCCACTCGAGCAACTCGGGCTTTTGAGTGACCATGCGAAATCCTACGGGACCGCCGTAGTCCTGTACAAACAGTCCGAACCGGTCGAAACCTTTCTTAGCGAGGAAGGCAGCGATGGTGGTCGTCAGGTTATCGAAGGTGTAAGGAAAAGTTGAGGGGTCCGGCGTGCCGCTGTTTCCGAAGCCGGGATAATCCGGCGCGATGACGTGGAAGCGCTTAGCTAGTGCCGGAATCAGTTCTCGATACTGGTGAGAGGAAGCAGGCCAGCCGTGCAGCAAGACTAGTTTCGGACTGGAGGAACCGCCCGCCTCCCGGTATGCAATGTTGATCCCGTTAACTTCAATCATTTTATAGACGACAGTCTCGTCGGAAACCTCGGGCGAATACTCGCTCTGATTGGGCATGCTCATAACTCCTGCTTGAGCATATTCGGAAGACTGTCGCGCCTTCTTGTCAGATATAGCTTTTTAGAACGATTGGCGATGAAATGAGGATTCCGGCGAAGCCGAACGCTGATTCCGGAAGGAATCCGAACGGCATTCCGGGATGAACCCGAACACCATCGGAGCGTAGCGACGCTGGCATGTCGACTGTGCAAGAAGTGTTCGGCTTCGTCAAGGGAAACCTATCCGGAGCGCAGCGGAGGAGGGATGCCGCTAGCGGAGAAAGGGGTGCGGAGAAAGGGGCGGTAGCCCTTGTCCCCGCCTCAACACTCATTGGCCCCGGAGCGCCGACAGCGCTCCGGACGTATGGTCGGATTATCGACTTCGCTACGTTACGGCAAGAGTGATAAGCTGCGAAATAATGGTAGAGCGAGTTCGGAAGGCGCTGTTAGCTGCCCTCTTTGTCCCATCTGCCTGTCTAGCGTGTGATTGCGGCCCGGCTGGACCCGCTTGCGCGTACGTCAGCCGCGCCGCCACTGTGTTCGTCGGCAGAGTGGCTTTCACCGATCATGACCCCTCGCTTGGCCTGCGCCAACGCACGTTCGTTAAGTTCGTAGTGGAAGAAGCCTTCAAAGGACTATTGCCTGAGACACAGGAGGTATGGGTTGATCCTGGCAGCTTCACCTCCTGCTACGCGGAATATTCCGTCGGTGAGCGCCTGATGGTTTTCGCCTATGGTGGTCAAGCAATGCCGCCGGACACGTCTATGATGTCCGTCATCCCGGGGCAATTGAAGCAAAAACCGCTGCCAGTCGCCATTGATCGGACCAACCCGCCCGTCGTGTACTCGGCGCCGGAATGCTCCGGGACTCGTGGGATCATAGCGTCTGACCGAGGGCTGATGGCTGATCTCGAGTATCTCAGGCGCTACAAGGCCGGAAGCGCTACACCACTCGTGCGGGGCCGTATAGTCGAGGATTCAACGTTTGGGATCTTTGAGCCGCCCGGCCTTAACGGCGTGCTAGTGACGCTCAGTGCAAGCGGGTTCAACCGCTCGGCGCGGACAGATGCCGACGGCTATTATCTTTTCGATGATGTTCCCGTTGGATCGTATGTCGTGACGCCTTCTCTCAAGCCCTATGTCGCGCGGTGGGAAGCGCGTGATATAGAGGTTCCTCATAGTGGCTGTGGTTCAGCAGATTTTGACATGACAGCACCCGGTATTATACAGGGCACTCTAATGGACAGTTCAAGCCGACCTGCCGCAAACGTTCGGGTCGAAGTTTTGCGACTGGACAAGCAGGGGAAGCCCATCTTCTACGCTGAAAAGCAGGTACAGACAGACGTGTCCGGAAAGTTTCGATTCGAGGAGCTTCCAAGCGGAAATTTCCAAGTTGGTGTGAACCTCTTCGAAGCGCCCGATCCAATGACCCCTTACGGAGCGACTAAGTGGTCGGAGAATGGTCGTTCATCGATCCACTTAACGCCTGGCGAGTACAGACGGATTACGCCATTCCGATTGCCGCCTCCCTCAGTCGTAAGGAAGATTGACGCTGAGGTTCGCTGGCCGGACGGTCGACCAGCCCAGGGCGTGACGGTGTGGGGAGATGTCGGGGATCGTGCAGCGGCATCAGGTGAGACGGACGCCAATGGTTTGACCCGGATTGATTTACTACAGGGGATTTCCTACAGTATCGAAGCCAAGATCTGGGTCGGTTCTGGGGGGCAGCGCGAAGTCGCTCGGTCAGGCGTCACAGAACTAACGCCCGGTTCGGACTCGATCCGCCTGAAACTGGTGTTGAGCAAACGCACGAAAGAATATCGCTAGCAATCGGTTACTCTAGCGTTTCACCAACGATCAGAATACTACAACAATACCTTGGCTCTTCGTACACCCGTAGTTGTTCTAGGTGAGTGGATCCACATTCCCGCGATGTGGCCCTATGTGTTTGGTTTCCCTCGATTCTTACGCATCGAGTCGCCGCGCATCTCAATGCGATGCGCGTTGTGGACCAAGCGGTCGAGAATGCCATCGGCTAGCGTCGGATCGCCGATCTGTTCGTGCCAGCGCGAGACCGGCAGTTGGGAAGTCAGAATGGTCGAGCGCACTTGGTAGCGGTCCTCGCAGATCTCCCAAAAGTCGCGGCGCTCGGGCTCCGACAGCGGAGCCATCACCCAATCATCAATTACAATTACGTCGATGCGGCTGAGCCGGGCCAACAAAAAAAGAGGAGTAGCGGATTCCTCAATGAAACTCAGGCAACGCCGTGTTTCAACAATAGGGCTCTCTTGAAGACCACGCTGCCGGCATTCCAGGACGTACGGGAAACGCCCGTGGAGGAATGTGACAAGGAACCGGGCTGGTGACGATGGCGCCCTGCTATTTCGAAAGGAGAGAAATGGCGATTGTCGAAAGCAATAAGGCGGGAGGCATCACCAGAAGCCCGACCTTGAGGAACGCCCAGCCGCCGATTTTCTCACCTTCGCGGCGCAAGACGATGAGCCAAAGCACAGTCGCCAGCGATCCGGTTACCGAAAGATTGGGTCCCAGATCCACGCCGACAAGAACGGCGTCGCGAATGTGAGGGGCAACCTGGTTCGACTGCAATGCCCCGCCCGCCAGCAGGCCGGAAGGAAGATTGTTCATAACGTTTGAAAGTCCGGCGATGCCGAACGAGGCGGCCACCGCGCCCGCGAACGCCGGCAATTGCGCACACCACCGCAAGGCGGCGCCTGTGTAGCGCAGGGCTCCCGCTCGATTCAGCGCTTCCACCAAAACGAAGAGGCCAGCCACCAGCGGGAGAACGCTCCATGAAACACCTTTCATGATTTCACCGAGGGCCTTGCCCCTCGCCTTCGTGACCAGCAGGACGGCGATAGCGGCCGAGACGCAGGTCGGCAGTCCCAAGTCGAGGCCGAAACCTGAAGCGCCGATCAGAACCGCGCCGGTCGCCACAATGCCAAAGGCTGCAAAGCGGCCCTGTCGAGATAGATGTCCGGGTTCGCCGGGATCGCCGATTTCTCCCTGAAGGTCCTCGCGCGAGACCCAGCGGAGAACGCCATAGGTGGCAAGAATCGAGAGCACTGACGGCAGGAAAAATGTCCGCAGCCACGGCAGCAGGGCAGGCAGATTTTTCCCATAGACGACGAGATTTGCCGGGTTGGAGATCGGCAACACGAAGCTCGCTGCATTGGCGATGAACGCGCAAATCAGCAAGTAAGGGAGCGCCTTCGTTCCGGCTTTCTTCACTGCCGCATAGACCGCGGGAGTTAAAACAACAGCAGTGGCGTCATTCGAGAGGAAGACGGTTACGAGGGTTCCAACAAGATAGACAAGCAGGAACAGGCGGGAGCGGGAGCCTTTGGCCGCCGTGACTGCCAGCGACGCCAGCCAGTTGAACACACCTTCCCGGCGCGCCAGTTCCGACAGCAGCATCATACCGGTCAGAAAGAGATAAACGTCAGTACCCTTAGCGACAGCCTTACCGGCCTGCGATAAGGGGAGAAGGCCGAAGATTACTAAAAGGACCGCGCCCGTGCAGGCCCACACCGCTTCCGGCAATTCCTTGGGCCGGAAGAGCAAGCCCGCGATGGTTGCCGCGCCGATCAACCAGATGAAGATCTCGGTCACTTGCCGAGGCGCTCCGCATCGTGCCGGGAATGCCAATGACGGCCATTTTCATTGGGACCGAGCTGCGTGCCCAGGATATGCTTCTCGCGCCATTCGCCCGCGGCGTTCTCGTAATCCACGGGACGGCGCGCGGGCTGGTTGTACTGAGCTTTTTGGTTTACGAGGATTCGGACGCGGTCAGTGACGGTTTTCCCTTCCGGCGTGGTGGCGGCGACGGCGAGCTCATGGGGGCCGTCCGGAATCAACCTGGAATCGAATTCCGCCGTCCACACGCGTGCCCGAACGTCTACCGCCGCCCGGATAATTTGAGCCGGACTGGACGGGTCAACAATGAGGCGGTCATCGGCAGGGGAAGTGAGCATGGCCACCGATTTTCCCCGAGCGCTTGAACTTCCAACTGACGACGCCGTTGTCAATCGTTCCAATCGAAAAGCCAGGAGAACCTTCCTCTCAAGCGCGGAGTGTTCGGGATCTCGTAGAACTCATCATGGCTGTTGAAGGCTATATCGACCTGCACAATCAGAATCCCAAGCCATTCATCTGGACCGCGTCTGCGCGCGACATTCTGCAGAAGGACCCTCGATAAAGGTCAAAGCGTTTGAAGCACACCACTAGCGACCTGGCGCAAGAAGCCGGGCACGGAGGAATGGATCGCCTGGGGCGTTGACGGGACGCTGGCGACTTCAACGCTTGAAGCGGCTATGGGCAGCATTGCGTGAAAGCTGACAAAACCGGCCGCGGGCTATTTCTGTCTTCCCTGTTTCGCCGACCAGCCATACCATTGCGCCTTGTCACGCGCTTTCTTGCCTTCCTTCTTTTGCCCGGTCGCATCATACAACAGCGCCAGATAGATGCAGCCCTCGGACAGCAAAGCGGGATCCATCCGAAAGTCCTCCATGATGCGGATCGCGCGGGTCAGCATCGGCCGCGCTTGCGTATGAGCGCTTTGCTGATAAAGCATATGGCCCAGCTTCATTAATGTCATAGCGGTGGCCGGATGACCCTCGCCGTAGATTTCCTGCTTCATCGCGAGCGCCAGCCGCAACTGATATTCAGATTCCTCCCACTCGGCCGCGATTGCGAGCAGCATCGCCTGAGTGAAATGGGTCTCGGAGGCATCAGGGAGCGCGGGCCCGCCGCATTCTTTATAAATTCGCAGCGCGGTCTCGTTGTCGGTGCGCGCTTCGGCGAGGCGCCCGGACCGCAACAAAAATACAGCCCGATTCCGGTGCAGTTGCGCCACCGCGGTATGGCTGGCCGGATAGAGTTGCGGCGCGAGCGCAAGGGCCGCGGTAAACTCCGCCTCCGCCTCAGCGAAGCGGTTCATATGGGTGTAGACGCCGCCCAGACTTTGGTGAAGGTCGCAGGCGAGAGCGGCCGGCGAGCCCGCCGGAATGAGTTCCTCGCGCGCTCGCAGGTAAATCGGTTCGGCGTCCGCCCAGCGGTGCCGATCCATATAGGAGTTCCCTAACTCGATGAGCGCTCCGATGCGCGCCAGATCCGCCGGGGAACCCGGCACGGTTGAAACCTTCACCAGGCGTTGAAGGGTTTCTTCCGCCTGCTTGCCGTACCCGAGTTGACCCGCGACCGACGCGATCTCGCGCCGGCAGAAGAAGGATTGCGCGAACGAACCGGGATTCAGTTCGAACTCCTCGGCAGCCTGGGTGAGATGCGCAAGCGATTTCCGTAAGAGCCCGCGACGTGCTTCCAAAAGCCCAAGCTGCATGCGCACATTGGCGAGGGTAACCGCAGGCATCTCGGGGTGCTGATCGAGTACCGCGACAGCCTCGGTGAGAAGGGCGGACGCGGATTCCGAATCGTCCAGGCGCGTCCGGACCGCGGCTTCCGTGCTAAGCAGATAAACCATTTCAGCGGGGTGCCCGTTATCGGGATCCGCCAAGGATTCGCGAAGATCCCGCAACATGGCGACCGCGTCGGCCAAACGCCCCTGCTGAAACAACTGGTCCACCACGATCGAAGCGACGTGCACACGTTCTCCGGTGGTGTCCTCCGGCGACTCTTCAAACGCCGCACTGGCCGACTCGAAGTATGCCTTCGACTGAACGGCGTCCTGGCGGGCGCTGTTCAGGATTGAAAGCGCGCTAAGCGTCCGCGCGAGAAATCTTGCGTCGGACGATTCGCCAGCAAATTCCATACAGCGCTGCAGCTTTTCCTGCGAGCGTTTGGCGTTACCCGATGTAAATGCTTCGGCGGCTTCCGACCAGACTTCCTTAAATCGTTCTTCCACGGTGGGTTCGCGGTCCGGTTCGCGCGCCGGTTGCGGAGTCAGTTCGGGGGCAGGCGCGGCTTCGACCGGCTTCCAGGAACGGCAAAACGCCTCGAGATCCGCGCAGGTGAACCGCCCGGAGACGCCGTTTTCTGACCGAATATCTTCGGGCCGGCAGCCGCGCCCTACGAAACGGGCCGCTTCCTCGCTTGAAAAAGTTAGCTTTAGGGGCGCAAACGGATTCTCGCAAAGCCGCCGAAGCCAGGGATCAGGCTCGCGCGAGGCGGGGAACGGAGTGAACGTCGCACATTCGTCGCATTTGCCGTTGCAAGAGCTAGCACGAATACTAAGCGTGATCTTCGGAACTTTTGCCGCGTACTGCTCGCAATCGCTGAGAAACTCGCGGGGTAAAGAAGCGGTCTCGACATCCGGCGTATCAGCAATAACATCGCGAAGGGCACTGGCGATGCTGCCATCGAAAAAGTCAGGCGTGCCGTAAACAATTTCCAGGCTCTTGATGCGATAGCGCCGGCATTCCTCGATGCGCTTGCGGATCACGCGCGCCGCGTCGCGTTTCAAAACACCGTGCAGATCCAGGAAGAAATGGTTCCGCTCAGCGTCATAACTCTGGAGCGCCATGTGAACCGATAGTCTAACCCCGCTGATCGAGCATTGCAAGGAACTGGTATTGTTTTCCTAGGCCGATTCAAAGAGAGGTTATGCCTAAGCTTGATTGCCGCGTCCCGTCAGAGCCTCAAAGCCGGAGACGACGTCGAACAGTTCCTCGTCAATCGACTCCTGGCGAACACGGTGAAATTCCCGGTTTAGATCTTCGAGTATGTTCTTGATGTTCTTTTCGGCGCGTTGCATGGCCGCCAGACGGCTGGCGTTTTCGCTGTTGAGGGATTCCGCACACGCTTGGAAGAGGAGGACAAACAGGTAACCGCGGACAAAGGCTTCCAATGTGGAGGCGGGGCCTTCGAGGACCTGAGGAAGCATCTTTGTGGGCCATGGCAGCTTGGCAATCTTGCTCCGCCATGGTTGATCAAGCGGCAGCAACCTCTTGCAGACGGGCTCGAAAACCCCGGCGGATTGAGGATGGTTATGGAAGACATAGACGTCCACGACATCATGCTGCTCACGGGCTGCTTCGATCTGAATCAGGATTTCGCCGACAAGCGGCGTGATGGCGCTGACCGACGATGGAACGGATAACAGTACGGGCGCCCCGAGACCGGCGTCCACAAGAAGCCCCTGCACGCGATCTCCGACCGCCCAAAGTTTCTTCTTAGGACCCGGCAGCTTCTTCAGCCTGTCAACGGCCAAATCCACAACGACCTCGTTGAACCTGCCGACAAGCCCCTGGTCCGAACCGAAGATGACTGCGCCAACCGGCGCGCGATCTTTGGGAGGTTTGGCCGCCGTAACTTGAGCTGGACCGGCCTGCCGCAGACAAGCGGAGAGGCCGAGCTCCACGGTTCGGTAGTAATCATCAAGCGATAGGACAGCCTTTTCGTACTGGCCGATGCTGGAAGCAGCCAGAGCCTTCATGGCGCGAACGACACCTTCCAGATCGCCCGCGCCGTCAATTTTCCGGCGAAGACTTTGCATGTTGCCGCTCATTTCCCTGGCTCAGGCTGGAACCGGGCAAGGACTTTGGCGGCGATGTTGAGAACCGCTTTTTTGTCATCGTCGCTTAACTTATCGGCGGTGGTGAACCGGCCGGCCACATCCTTCGGAATTTCGGCCGATGCATTCTGCAACGCCTGCTGGGCGTCGTTCATCTTTTCCAGCGGGATGCCGTCGACTAAACCATTGGTGAGAGCCAAGAGGACGCATATCTGCTGCTGCATGGACAAAGGTTGCGATTCGGGCTGTTTCAGGCACGCCCGGATGCGCTCGCCGTGATCGATGGTCTTGCGGGTTGCGTCATCCAGGCGAGTACCGAACTTGGCAAACGATTCGAGTTCCTCAAACTGGGAGTAGGCGAGCTTGAGATGGCCGGCGACCGATCGATAGGCAGGTTTTTGCGCGGCGCCGCCGACGCGGGATACCGACTTGCCAACGTCAATCGCGGGAAGAACGCCGAGCTCGAACAGCGCGGGCGACAGATAGATCTGGCCGTCCGTGATGGAAATGAGATTAGTCGGAATGTAAGCGGAAATGTCTTCGGCGGTGGTTTCAATGATGGGCAGGGCGGTGAGCGAACCGCTCCCGTTTTCCTTATTCAAGTGCGTGGCGCGTTCGAGCATGCGCGAGTGAATGTAGAAGATGTCTCCAGGAAACGCTTCGCGGCCGGGCGGACGGCGGAGAAGAAGGGAAAGCTCGCGATAGGCGCGGGCGTGGTTAGTCAGATCGTCATAGACGATGAGCACATCGCGACCCTTCTCCATGAAGTATTCAGCGATGCTGGTGGCGGCGTAGGGGGTGATGTATACAAGGCCGGGAGCGCTACTGCCTTCGGCCACCACAACGACGGTGTATTCCATCGCGCCTTTCTCCTGCAGGTTGGCGACGACCTTGGCTACGGCGGAAGCGCGCTGGCCGATGGCGCAGTATACGCAGAGCACATCTTGTCCGCGCTGGTTCAGGATGGCGTCAATGGCGATGGCTGTCTTGCCGGTCTGGCGATCTCCGAGGATTAACTCGCGCTGGCCGCGAGCTATGGGAATCAGCGCATCGACTGCCTTCAGGCCGGTCTGCAAAGGAACATCGACAGGAGCGCGGTCCATGATGGGCGGCGCGGGCCGCTCGATCGGGAGGCGCTTGTCGAAGGCGACGGTTCCTTTGCCATCGAGCGGCTTGCCCAAGGGATCAATCACTCGCCCGAGCAGACCGTCTCCTACGGGCACATCCATGACGCGGCCGGTGCGTTCCACTTCATCACCCGCGTGAAGATCCTGAAAGTCTCCCAACAGAATGACGCCAACTTCGTCGTCATCCACATTGAACGCCATGCCTAAAAGATCGCCCGGAAAACGCACCAATTCCTCGTATCCGACACTGGGCAGACCGGAAATAGTGGCGATGCCGATGGCGACATTCTTGATCACGCCGACCTCATGGGGCGCCAGCCGCGGTGCAAAGGATTCGAGAGCCGCGCTTACGCCGTCGAACGTCTGATCTATCGCGAGCTGAAAGACGCCTGGGGAACTCATTGAGCCGCCGGTTCAGGCTGAGCAGTGAGAAGTTCGCCAACTTTCTGATCGAGCGAAGTAAGGTATTCCGAGATGTTCCAGCCGACCTTTTGGCCGTTGGCGCTCAGTGCGATTCCGCAGACTGTATCTGGCGCAGTCTTAAATTGGATGCGGATCTCCGCAGAGAAGGTTTCGTTGAGGGCGTTTTGGATGGTGGCTCTTTGCGGCGCGGGCATTTCAAATGCGCTCTCCAGAAGAGCCGGTTCGGATGAGGTTTTTAACGCCGCGCCCAGGGTTTGCTTGGCCTTGTCGTCCATCTCGCTGAGGCGGCGCGTGAAAACCGCGCCGACGCGTTCCTCGAGACTGGCGGTGGCAAGGTCTTTGAGCGTTTTGCGGGAGATGGCGAAGATCTGCTCCCTGGCCACGCGGGTGATCTCTTTGCCCAGCCTGGCTTGATCATTCTTGAGCGCGGCGGCCTGGCCGGTGCGCAACGTCTCGGCCTCTTTCCGCGCTTCATCGATCAGATGATCGTGCTCGGTCTTCGCGTCGTCGATTGCCTTGGCGAGGAGAGCGCCGCGCTGTTGATCGAAATCCTGATTCTTCTTGTCAAAGTCATCGTGCTCCTTTTGCGCGTCTTTCGTTTTCGCGTCGGCGTCGGAAAGCTTGGCGGCGATCCCCTTTTCTCTCACGTCGATGGCGTTGAGAATCGGTTTGTAGAGGAAATGCTGTAACACCCAAACCAGGATTAAGAAATTGAGCGCCTGGGCACCGACGGTGAACCAGTCGATAAGCATTGGTCACTTTCCCCCGGCGTGAGCAATGGCGTGGGTCCAAAAGGGGTTGGCGAAGATCAGAATCATGGAGACGACGAAGCAATAGATCGCCAGAGACTCGATCATTGCGAGGCCTACGAAGAGCGTCCGGGTGATGGTGGCGGAAGCGTCGGGTTGCTGGGCCAGCGAGGTTAGCGCCGTGGCGACCGCCCGGCCCTCGCCAAGCGCCGGGCACATGCAGCCGATGCCGATGGTGAGGCCGGCGGTTGCGATTGAGAATATTGCGATAAGAGTCGAGCTATCCATTGGCTTTCCTTTTGGTGACGAGCGTGGCGGCTGCAATATAGACCGTCGCCAGAATGAAGAAGATATAAGCTTGCACCATACCGGTAAGCAGGCCGAGAGCGGTCATAACGATGGGGAAGAGAAAAGGAGTGATGGTGAGTAAAATACCGACGATCATCACCCCGCTCATCATGTTGCCGAATAAGCGGACCGCCAGCGCCAGCGTCCTTGAGACTTCGCTAATGATATTGAAAGGGAGCATGAGAAGCGTCGGCTCCGTATAGGTTTTCAAATAGCCGCCGAATCCCTGCTCCTTTATGCCGAAGAGCGGCACGGCAATGAATACACAGAGCGCGAGCGCGGCCGTGGTGGAGAGCGAACCCGTGGGCGGCTGATAACCGGGAATGACGATGCAGAGGCTGCACGCCCCGACAAACAAAAAGAGCGTACCAAGGAAGGAGAGGTATTTGGCCGGCTGTTTGATGCCGACTTCCTGAATCTGCGTCTCGATTGTGGTGACCACGATTTCAAGCGAACCCTGCCAGCGCGAGATGGTCCCTTCGGTCACAAGCTTGCGAGTAACCAGCTTTGAGCCCAACGCCATCACGAGCATCATGGCCCACGTGGTTACGATGGTCCCGTTGAGTTTGATGAACCCATGCTGCCAGAAGATCTGCTGGTCGGATGTGAGGTTCATGATGATCCTTGATGGAGACGCGCGGGAAATTGTGTGAATTTTGTAACGGCGACGCGCGCCAGCAGGAAGCCAAGCAGGCAAGCCAAGAGCTTCGGCCACTCGCCATGCGAAACGAAGTAGAAGCCGGCGAGGGCGATTCCGGTTCGGAGAAGAAGGCTGCCGAAGAACCAGAGCGCCGACAGCTGGGAGGACAAGCCTTTGCGGACGGTCCACCAAAGGCCGCCGAAGAAAACCGCTCCCAGCAAGATGCCTGCAAGCGAAGCCATGATCAAGGACGATATCTCAGGCATGTTCATCCTCGTCTTCATCGTGCATTGCCCCATCCTGCTGAACCACCCAGCGCCAGGCGTTGGCGCAACCGAGGCATAGACCCGCCACCAGCAGCATGAGAGTCCAGGAATGCGTTCCGGGATAGCGCTGGTCCAACCAGATACCGAGCAAGGTTCCGCCGAGCGTGGGAACGGCGACGGACCACCCGATGAGGCCGGACATGCCGAGTCCAAACCAGACGCCTTGCTTCCCTTCGCGCTGCACGCGGAGTTTGCGAGCGGCCTCAGAGGATACGTTGCGCAGGAAATCACCGTTCATGTTCAAACTCCGCTAATTGGCCGATGAAGCCGACTTCCATCTTGGTGACCGCGTCACGGACGCTGCGCTCTTCCTTATCGATGGCCAGGAAGGTGCTTTTGACTTCGTCGTGAAGCTTGCCGAGATCCTCTCCGCCGATGGCTTGGCGAACCGATATAAGCACGTCAGCGCCGGTTTTGACTAGCACGCCTTCATCCAGCGCGAGATAGACGACGCCGTCCTGTCTTGTCTCGTAAGTCATAATGCCGGGGGCCAACGCCGCCACGCAATCGAGCCGATGTTCCAGCAGGCCCAGCGAACCGGCGGTGGTGCTGGCCGTGATGCGAACCACATCGGGCTTGTCCGCGAAGACTTCGGAGGGCAGAAGGATCTTAAGATGCACTGGCCTTCGCCGCTTCGGGCTCAGCAGGCCCGGGTTTTTGCGCCTCTCCGATGGCTCCGATCATATAGAGCGCGCTCTCGGGGTAGTCCTTGAATTCATCCCGGAGAATGCGTTCGCAGCCATCGAGCGAGTCTTTAAGGCTGACAAGTTTACCCTTGATGCCGCTAAATTTTTCGGTGGTGAAGAAGGGCTGAGTCAAGAATCTTTCGAGCCGCCTGGCACGGCCAACAATTTTACGGTCTTCCGGGGAAAGCTGTTCCAGCCCGAGCATCGCGACAATGTCTTTCAGGTTTTCGTATTGGGCCAAGGTTTTGCGGATCTCCTGGGCCAAGATATAGTGCTGCTGGCCGACAATGCTGGGAGTGGCCATTTTCGAATTGGACTGAAGCAGATCGATGGCGGGATACAGGCCCTCGCTGGCACGCTTACGCGAGAGCACGATGGATGCAGAGAGATGCGAGAACACGTGCACGGCGGCCGGATCGGTCAAGTCATCCGCGGGCACATAGACGGCCTGAATAGAAGTTATCGCTCCGGCATGAGTGTTGGCGATGCGTTCTTCCAAACCCGAGAGTTCCGTAGCCATGGTGGGTTGATAACCGAGCCGCGACGGCATCTGACCCATCAGGCCAGACACTTCCATCCCGGCCTGGATGAAGCGAAAGATGTTATCGATGAGCAAGAGAACGTCGCGGTGTTCGTCGTCGCGGAAGTACTCGGCCATGGTCAGCGCCGCGGCGCCGACGCGAAATCGCTTGCCGGGCGGCTCATTCATTTGGCCGTAAAGCATAACCATGTCCTTCAGGACATCGGCTTCCTTCATGCCGCTGTAGAGTTCTTCGCCTTCCCGGCAGCGCTCGCCGATTCCGCAGAAGATGCTGACCCCGTGCTGGTGCCCGAGCATGTTGTGAATCATCTCGGTAAGCAGCACGGTTTTGCCGACGCCGGCGCCCCCGAACATTCCTCCCTTGCCTCCGCGCTCCAGGGGAACCAGCACGTCAATCGCTTTGATGCCGGTCTCGAAAATTTCCGATTTCGTGGAGCGCTCGGACAGCGGAGGAGGATCGCGATGGATGGTGCGCCACTCGACTTGTTGCGGTTGCGGCAGATTATCGATCGCGTTCCCGAAGACGTCGAACATGCGGGAGACGATCTGCTTGCCGACAGGGACGCGGAGCGGCTGGCCCGTATCCTCGACAGCCATTCCTCGAGCCAAGCCCTGGGTCGCCGTCAAGGCAATACCGCGCACACGGCTGGCGTCCAACTGCTCCATCACTTCGATGAGGATGCTTCCGTCAACTCCAGCGCGCAACACGCGATAAACGGGAGGCAGGAAATGGTCGAAATGAATATCCACGACTCCGCCACGCACTGAAACAACGGCGCCGGGCGAAGTTGCGACTGGATTGCTCATTGATCGCTAGGGATCTAAATGTCTAGACGAATCAAGTCCGCCTAGCTGGATTTCCATTTCCAGTTACGAATTTCCGGCATGTCTTCACCGTGTTCATCGATAAAATGCTTATGCTGGATCAGCTTGTCCTGAACCATCTGCTTGAGGTAAGCGCCCTTGGCGCCCAGATGGGGCAGGCGGTCTACCACGTCTTGAACAAGGTGGAAGCGGTCGAGGTCATTCTGCACTCTCATGTCGAAGGCCGTTGTGATGGTGCCCTCCTCTTTGTATCCGCGGACATGCAAGTTACGATTGGTCCGGCGGTAGGTCAGCCTGTGGACCAGCCACGGGTAACCGTGGAATCCGAAGATGATGTGCTTGTCTTTGGTGAAAAGAGAATCGTAATCCGTTTCGCTCAGCCCGTGCGGGTGCTCGCTGCTGGACTGCAGCTTCATCAGATCGACCACGTTGATCACCCGAATCTTCAGATCGGGAAGATGCTCGCGAAGGATAGAAACGGCCGCCAGAATCTCCAACGTGGGCGTGTCTCCGCAGCAGGCCATTACGACATCGGGCTCGGCGTTCTGGTCATTACTGGCCCATTGCCAGATTCCGATTCCCTCCGTGCAATGTACAACGGCCGCGTCCATGGTCAGCCACTGCGGGAGAGCGTGCTTGCCCGCCACCACCACGTTGACGTAATGCCGGCTACGCAGGCAGTGATCGAAAACCGACAGCAGGCAATTAGCGTCGGGCGGAAGGTAAACGCGGACGATATCGGCCTTTTTGTTAATGACATGATCGAGGAAACCGGGATCCTGATGCGTAAATCCATTGTGATCCTGCTGCCACACGTGAGAGGCCAGCAGATAGTTTAGCGACGCAATCTTCCGCCGCCAGGGAAGTTCCAGCGTTACCTTGAGCCACTTGGCATGCTGGCTAAACATGGAATCGACAATGCGAATGAAGGCCTCATAGCTGTTAAACAGGCCGTGCCGTCCGGTCAGCAGGTAGCCTTCCAGCCAACCCTCGCATTGGTGCTCGCTGAGCATGGAGTCCAGCACCTGTCCCGCGGGAGCGAGGAACTCATCGTTCTTGGTCTCACGGGCGTCCCACTGCCGGTTAGTAACTTCGAAAACCGCGCCGAGCAGGTTGGAGACAGTCTCATCGGGACCAAAGACACGGAAATTGCGATGATCCTGGTTCATTTTCGCCACATCGCGCAGGAAATTGCCGAGCACCAGCGTGTCCTGACCATCCACGGCGCCGGGCGCGGGCACCGTTACAGCGTGCAGGTGGAAATCCGGCATGCGCAGGTCGCGCAATAAGACTCCACCGTTCGCATGCGGATTGGCGCCCATGCGCCGCGCGCCCTTCGGGGCCAGTTCGGCGAGTTCCGGCAACAGACGGCCGTTCTCATCGAACAACTCCTCCGCCTTATAGCTTTTCATCCAGCCTTCCAGCTGGGCCACGTGTTCAGGATGCTCGGCATCCACCAGGAGCGGCACTTGATGCGCCCTGAATGTGCCTTCAACCTGCAGGCCATCGACAACCTTCGGTCCTGTCCAACCCTTGGGCGACTTGAGGACAATCATGGGCCAGCGAGGCCGAACAACTTCTCCTGTTTTGCGCGCGGTCTCCTGGATCTCCCGGATATCCTCGATCGCTTTCTCCATGGTGGCGGCCATGAGCTGATGCATCGTGTCCGGGTCATCCCCTTCGACAAAATGGGGCGTCCATCCGCAGCCTCGAAGGAATTGGTCCAGCTCTTCATGCTCAATGCGGGCCAGAATGGTGGGGTTGCTGATTTTGTAACCATTCAGGTGCAGAATCGGCAGCACCGCTCCGTCGCTTATTGGATTGAGCAGCTTATTGGACTGCCAAGAGGTCGCCAGAGGACCCGTTTCCGCCTCACCGTCACCGACTACGCAGGCGACGATCAAATCGGGGTTATCGAACACAGCCCCGAAGGCATGGCTCAGGGAATATCCTAGCTCGCCGCCTTCGTGGATGGAACCCGGGGTGGTGGGCGCGACATGGCTGGAAATGCCGCCAGGGAACGAGAACTGCTTGAACAGCTTCTTGAGCCCTGCCTCGTCCTGAGTGACGTCCGGATAAATCTCGCTCCAGGTGCCCTCGAGATACACGTTGCCTACAATGGCCGGGCCGCCGTGACCGGGGCCGGCGACATAGAACATATTCAGGTCATATTGCTTGATGACCCTGTTTAAGTGCACATAGATGAAGTTCTGGCCGGGCGTGGTGCCCCAGTGGCCCACCACCAGCGGCTTGACATGAGAAAGCTTCAGCGGCTCCCGCAGGAGGGGATTGGCATAAAGGTAAATCTGCCCGACCGAAAGATAGTTCGCGGCCCGCCAATATGCGTTAATTTTCCTGAGCAGTTCCGGCGCAAGTGGATTAACGGTCTCATCGGCAACGATGGGTGTTTCGGCAGAATCCTCAAACGTAGTCTTGATCATTGATTTACTTTCTGGCGCGATTCGTCTCGATTCAACGCTGGCGCGGGCGGCGGGCAATCTGAGACGTTGAACTAAACATAGCGGGAAAAAGGTCAAAATTATGTCAAAAGCGCCGCCGTGACAAGGAGAACGTCGATTTGATAGCGTCTTGACGTGCCGCACGGCACAATTGCGTTTAGGTGGTGAATTGGCGGAAAAACGATGAAGGCCGCGGCTAAGATCACCTGCGCGTTTGTAGATATAGGCGGCGTCCTGCTCACGAACGGCTGGGATCATCACGCCCGCAGACGCGCGGCCTCCAACTTCAAGCTGGCGTGGGCGCCGATGGAAGCGCGGCATCGAATGGCTTTCGAGATCCACGAAGAGGGCAAGCTTACATTCGAGGAGTACCTGGGGCTGGTGGTATTTGACGAGAAACGGCCCTTCACGCGGGCGCAATTTCGAACGTTTATGCTATCCCAGTCGAAACCGTATCCGCGAATGATCAAGATGATCGCGGGTCTCAAACTGCATCACGGCCTCAAGATCGTGGTGGTAAGCAACGAATCGCGCGAGCTGAATGCGCATCGAATCGCCACGTTCAAGCTGGGTGAATTTGTCGATTTATTCGTGTCGTCTTGCTTTGTCCGCATGAGGAAGCCGGACGCGAATATATTCCGGCTCGCGCTGGACATCGCCCAAGTCCTGCCCCGTGAGGTCGTTTACATCGAGAACACGCCAATGTTCGTCGAGATTGCGGAAGGTCTTGGGATTCGAAGCATACTTCACACCGGCTTCGACTCCACGCGGGCTGAACTGGCGTCCCTGGGACTTGCGGAACGTTGATTGAACAAGAGAGATGGAGCAAGAAGAATGAACATCCAGGATTTGATAATCACGGCGACAAAGCTGATGGCCGATGACAAGGGCCTTCTCGCTATCGATGAAAGCATTCCAACATGCAACAAGCGATTTGCGAAGTTAGGGATACCGCAGACTGTCGAAGCCAGACGCGCGTATCGTGAGTTGATCGTAACTACTCCCCGGCTCGGCGAATCCATCAGTGGAGCAATCCTCTACGACGAGACGATCCGCCAGCGGAAGAAGGATGGCACTCCGTTGGTGAGGGCGGTGATGGACGCCGGCATCGTGCCGGGGATCAAAGTGGATACCGGGGCGAAGGAACTGGCCGGCTTTCAGGGCGAGAAGGTGACAGAAGGTCTCGACGGATTGCGCGACCGGCTCAAAGAATATTTCGAAATGGGCGCCCGATTCGCCAAATGGCGCGCGGTAATCGCGCTCGGGGAGGGTCTTCCGACGCGCGGTTGCATCGAAGCCAATGCGCAGGCGCTGGCCCGGTACGCCGCCTTCTGCCAGGAAGCGGGGCTTGTCCCGGTAGTCGAGCCGGAAGTGCTTATGGAAGGCGACCATACTCTGGAGCGCTGCCGCGAATCAACCGAAGAAGTATTGCGTGCGGTCTTCAGCCATCTTCACTCACAACGAGTGGCGCTGGAAGGTATGATTCTGAAACCTAATATGGTGCTTCCGGGGTCGGCGTGTCCGCATCAAGAGGATGTGGATGAAGTAGCCGACGCAACCGTGAAGTGTCTGTTGCGGGTGGTCCCCGCCGCAGTCCCGGGCATCGCATTCCTGTCAGGCGGCCAATCCAGTGAACTCGCTTCGGCCCGTCTGAATGCGATGAATGTTCGATTCAGGTCGCATCTGCCTTGGGCCGTGGCATTTTCATTCGGCCGCGCCATCCAGCAGCCTGCTTTGGAGATCTGGGCAGGCCAAGAGAGCAATGTGCCGGCAGCGCAGCAGGCTCTTTATCACCGGGCTACTTGTAACCGCGCCGCGCGCCGGGGCGAATACAGCGCGGCGATGGACAGCCGAGAGGAGAAGGCCGCCATGCATGCGGCCTCGACGGCATGAGCGGCGGGGAGAACGAGAATCGATCTTATTGGAAGCGCGCTCATCACGATTGGCGTTTCTGGGTCGGAATGGTCTTTATGTTAGCGGCCATCGCCATTTATGTCTTCAGTGACGACCTGGCGTTTTTGCCGCACAGCTAGACCGTGAAACAGTTAAATCTTTACTGTTCGCAATCTTAACGCGTTGCCGATCACCGAGATGGAGCTTAGGCTCATGGCGGCGCCGGCAATCATAGGGCTAAGCAGCAGGCCAAAGAACGGGTAGAGCGCGCCCGCCGCCACCGGGATTCCCACAGCGTTATAGAGAAACGCGAAGAACAGGTTTTCCCGAATGTTCCACATGGTGGTCCGGCTAAGCCGGATTGCCTTGGCGATACCCCGCAAATCTCCTCTCACGAGAGTGACTCCGGCGCTTTGCATAGCCACGTCGGTTCCCGTTCCCATGGCGATACCAACTTCAGCTTCGCTGAGGGCGGGCGCGTCGTTGATGCCGTCACCCGCCATCGCAACATGCTTACCCTCCGCGCGGAGCTTTTTGATGTAAGCAACTTTGCCGGCAGGTTCTATCTCAGCTTCTACCTTGTCCAGATTGAGTTGTTTGGCCACGGCGGCGGCGGTTCGCCGATCGTCGCCGGTGAGCATCACGAGTTTCAAACCCAACGTCTGCAGTTCCCGAACGGCTTCGGCTGTTGTGTCCTTAACCGGGTCAGCTACGGCGAGGAGTCCCGCCGGCTTGCCATCTATGGCGACGTACATAGCCGTTTTGCCTTCCTCCTGCAGCTGCAAAGCCGAGCCTTCGATCGCCTCCCATCCGGTGATCTTTTGATCGCGAAGAAAAGCCAGTTTACCCACGATGACCGCGCGACCGCCAGCGCTGCCCAGAACACCTCCCCCGGTTACCGACCGAAAGTCCTGCACCAACTCCAAGGGGATAACCTTATCTTTCGCGCCCTGCACAATCGCGGAACCAAGCGGGTGTTCGCTGTTTTGCTCCAACGAGGCAGTGAGGCGTAATAGGTCTTTTGGATCAAAGCCGGCATTGGGCAGGATATCCACAAGTTTGGGTCTGCCCTCGGTGAGAGTGCCCGTCTTATCTACGACGAGGGTGTCGACCTTCTCCAGGAGTTCAAGCGCCTCGGCGTTTTTCACAAGCACGCCTTCCTTCGCCCCCCGGCCGACGCCCACCATGATGGACATGGGAGTCGCCAAGCCAAGGGCGCAAGGGCACGCAATGATGAGAACGGCGACGGCATTTACGATCGCGTGTGCAAGCTTTGGTTCCGGTCCCAAAAACATCCAGAGAACAAAGGCGAGCACAGAACTCGCTAACACTGCCGGTACGAAACGGCTGGCGATTTTGTCGGCGAGGCCTTGAATGGGAGCACGGCTGCGCTGGGCCTCCGCGACCATGCTTACTATTTGACCGAGTAACGTGTCGCTTCCAATTCGCTCCGCGCGCATCACGAAACTTCCGGCACCGTTAACGGTTCCCCCCGTTACCTTGTCCCCGACGGCTTTCCCGACCGGTAGAGGTTCGCCAGTGACCATGGATTCTTCCACGCTGGAGTGCCCTTCCACTACCGAGCCGTCGACGGGAACCCTGTCGCCCGGCACCACGCGCAACCAATCACCGACTTTCACCTGGTCCAGGGGAACTTCATGGTCGCCTCCCGGCGCCACTTGCCTGGCCGTGGGCGGGGCCAGGTTCAAAAGGGCTCTAATGGCGCTTCCCGTGCGGCTGCGCGCGCGAAGTTCGAGCACCTGCCCGAAGAGCACAAACACAATGATCACGGCTGCGGATTCGAAGTATATTGCGGCCTTGCCCCCGTGTTGCATCGTGTTTGGGAATAGCCCAGGCGCTATCATCGCCCAAGGCGCTAAAGAGAAAAGCCGCGCCCACGCCTATGGATATGAGCGTGAACATATTCAACTGAAGCGTTACAATGGAGCGCCATCCACGCTGGAAAAAAGGCCATCCTGCCCATGAGACTACCGGTATCGTGAGCGCAAACTGCGCCCATCGTGAAGCGTCGCCCTCTACCCAGCCTTGTCTGCCCAGCGCCGGGATCAAGTGAGCCATCGCGAGCACAAACACCGGCAACGCGAGGGCGGCGCCGACCCAGAAGCGCTTCGTCATATCCCTGAGTTCGGCGGTTTCGTTTTGGTCCGTCCCCGCGGTTGCCGTCTTCCGTTCCAGCGCCATGCCGCACTTCGGGCAATCGCCGGGATGCGTTTGCTGGATCTCCGGGTGCATCGGGCAGGTGTAGATTGGGCTCCCCGAAGTGGACGAATCATCGTTCTCCGCAGCCGGGTTGCCGGGCTTTGGATCGTCGTTTACGGAATGGTCGGTGGAAGTAACTGGCATAAATCTCCGCGGGTTTGCTGCACTCTTGAAACTACCCCAAGGAATATCAAAAATAACGTCAAAAGGCTCACATTCATCAGTGTTAGTTGTCTCGACACGTGCAACTGGCGGTTTTGATGGCATTTTGACCTTTCTCCGTCCAAACTGGACGTATGTTGCGATCCGCGCGTGCAGTCTGGGCCATCACTCGTGAGTAAAGAAGTTGACGGTTTCGATTCCCTGGCCGAACTGGCTTTGAATCTGCGCTGGTCGTGGAATCATGCCAGCGATGTCGTGTGGCGGCAACTCGACTCGGAACTGTGGGATTTGACCCACAATCCCTGGGTTGTGTTGCAAACGGTTTCCCGAGACAAAATCAAAGAGCTGCTCGCCGATCCTGTATTCCGCAAAAACCTCGACGGAGTGCTCGAAGCGAGGCGCCAGGGAATGGCAGAACCCGCGTGGTTTCAAAGGACTCATCCTGACACGCCCCTTAAGTGCGCCGCCTACTTCAGCATGGAATTCATGTTGAGCGAGGCATTGCCGATCTACTCGGGCGGACTCGGGAACGTGGCGGGCGATCAACTCAAGGCAGCCAGCGATCTGGGTGTTCCCGTGGTCGGAGTGGGATTGCTGTATCAGCAGGGCTACTTCCGCCAGGTAATCGATAAAGACGGAGCGCAACAGGCGCTTTACCCTTATAATGATCCGGGGCAGCTACCTATTACGGCATTGCGCCACCCGAACGGGGAGTGGCTGAGGTTAGAAATAAAGCTTCCGGATTACTCGCTCTGGCTGCGTACTTGGCAGGTGCAGGTCGGAAGGGCGAAACTTTACCTGCTGGACAGCAACGATGCGGCGAACTTTCCGGCGCACCGAGGCATCACGAGCGAACTCTATGGCGGCGGCCCAGAACTGCGGCTCCAACAGGAAATCTTACTCGGCATCGGCGGATGGCGGTTACTGCAGGCGCTCAAGATTGAGCCGGAGGTCTGCCATCTGAACGAAGGCCATGCAGCTTTCGCGGTTTTGGATCGCGCCCGGAGTTTTATGGAATTAACCGGTCAACCTTTCCAAGTCGCGCTCGCCACCACCCGGGCGGGCAATCTGTTCACTACTCACACGGCGGTGCCAGCTGGCTTTGACCGCTTCCCGCCTTCCCTCATCGAGCAGTACCTTGGTGACTACGCCGCGCAACGGCTCGGCATCACGGTCCATGATCTGCTTGCTCTCGGGCGCCAGAATCCAGAAGACTCTTCTGAGCCTTTCAACATGGCCTATTTGGCGGTTCACGGATGCGGGGCAGTCAGCGGCGTGAGCCGGTTGCATGGAGAAGTAAGCCGGCACATCTTCCAACCTCTCTTCCCGCACTGGCCGCAAACCGAAGTGCCTGTGGGATACATTACTAACGGAGTTCACATGCCGACGTGGGACTCCGCACCCGCCGACAGCTTTTGGACCGATGCATGCGGAAAGAAGCGCTGGCACGGATCCGCTGAGAATTTGGGGCATGGCATTCGCTCCACCTCCGATGCACAAATATGGGAGCTGCGAACCGCCGCCAGGAACACTCTGGTCGAATACGCTCGCGAACGATTATCAAGGCAATTGGCCGGCTCGGGCGCAAATTCGCAGGCGGTAGAAGGCGCCAAACGTCTGTTCGATCCCAACGTCCTGACCCTCGGATTTGCGCGCCGCTTCGCAACCTATAAGCGACCAGATCTGCTTTTGTACGATCCGGAACGGCTTCTTCGAATACTGAGCAATGCACAGCATCCGGTTCAGCTCATCATCGCCGGAAAAGCGCACCCAGCAGACCGCGCGGGACAGGATCTGATCCAGAAGTGGGTGCGGTTCATCCGTAAGCCCGAGGCGCGACCCCACGCGATTTTCCTGAGCGACTATGACATGCAACTAACCGAGCAATTGGTGCAAGGAGTGGATGTCTGGATCAACACGCCGCGGCGGCCCTGGGAAGCTTGCGGGACGAGCGGCATGAAGGTTCTAGTAAACGGCGGAATCAACATCTCTGAATTAGACGGGTGGTGGGCGGAAGCCTACACCCCGGAAGTCGGATGGGCCTTGGGAGATGGACAGGAGCACGGCGAGGATGCCTCGTGGGATGCGTTCGAAGCGGAAGCGCTGTATGGTCTGCTTGAAAGTCAAGTGATTCCGGAATTTTATAACCGCGATAAGAATGGGATTCCGACAGCGTGGGTGGCGCGGGTGCGCGAGAGCATGGCGCAACTAACGCCCCGATTCTCAGCTAGCCGGGCAGTCCGCGAGTATTCGGAGAAGCACTATATCCCCGGCGCGGCGGAGTTTCGCGCGCGCGCAGCTGACAAAGGTGCGGCAGGTAAACAGATGTTCGACTGGCAGCAGGATCTCGATCAGCATTGGGCGGCGTTGCGATTCGGTGGCTTGCAAGTCAAGACGGATCAAGAGAATCATGTGTTTGAGGTGCAAGTTTTCACGCCGGATCTGGATCCCCATTCGCTGCGAGTAGAGCTTTACGCAGACGGCGTCAACGGTGGAATGCCGGTGCGGCAAGAGATGAAGAATACTCGCCCGGCTGAGAAGATTGGTGGCGGAGCCGTTTACAGTGTAGCGGTGCCCGCGGGCCGGCCGGACACTGACTATACCGTGCGGCTGACGCCAGTGTTCTGCGGCGCGGCGGTTCCGTTGGAAGCTGCGCAGATCTTGTGGCAGCGTTGATGGCGATCCCGATTGAGCGTCCGCTCTGCGATTACATTGCGGACGTTTCTGATCACGGCGGCGTTCGGGTGGGCTCTCCGATACCACTGGGCACGTCTCGCCGGGAGAACGGCGGGAATTTTGCATTTTTCAGCCGTCACGCCACCGGCGTCAGGCTCGAATTGTTCGACCATCCGAACGATCGGGCGCCTTCCAGGGGAATTGATCTCGATCCGCTTCGCAACCGGACCGGCGACGTGTGGCACGTCTGGATCGATAACATCCAGCCTGGTCAACTCTATGGGTACCGGGTGAACGGTCCTTATTTGCCGAGCGAAGGACAGCGCTTCAATTTCGCACGACTTCTTCTGGATCCTTATGCGACGGCAATCTCACGGTTGGCTGACTGGGACTTTTCGAGGGCTCTTGGATATGACACGTCCGATCCGGGGCGGGATTTGACTCGTTCGAAGTCGGACGACAGCATGGCGATGCCGAAAAGCGTGTTTACGCATGAGCATTTCGATTGGAAAGACGACCAGCCTCCCAGACATTCCTGGTCGCGGACGATCATTTATGAAACCCATGTCCGCGGCTTCACCTTTGATCCGAGCGCGGGCGTTCAGAAGCCCGGCACATACCGCGGATTAACGGAGAAGATTCCTTACCTGAAAGACCTCGGCGTGACTGCCGTGGAACTGATGCCGGTACAGGAGTTCAACCACAACATCGCGAGCCGCGCAAATGGGCGGATTGGCCAGCCGCTCACGAATTACTGGGGCTACGATCCCGTAGCCTTCTTTGCGCCCAAAGCAACCTACAGCAGTGCGGGAGGGGTGGGGCAACAAACGCTCGAATTCAAAGAAATGGTCCAAGCGTTTCACGGGGCCGACATAGAAGTCGTACTCGACGTTGTCTTCAATCACACGGCTGAAGGAGACGAATTGGGACCGACACTCTGTCTCCGCGGGGCAGACAATGCGATCTTCTACATGCTGGCGGAAGATCAACGCTACTACAGAGATTACACGGGTACTGGAAACACCGTTAATGCGAACCATCCTGTTGTGCGGGATCATATTCTTTCAGCGCTCCGCTACTGGGTAGTGGACATGCATATAGACGGATTCCGCTTCGATCTGGCGTCCGTGCTCGGCCGCGACGAAAGCGGCAAACTGCTGGCGAATGCACCTCTTCTGGAACGGATCGCACAAGATCCGATTTTGAGAGACGTCAAGATTATCGCGGAAGCGTGGGATGCGGCCGGCGCGTATGAAGTGGGAAGTTTCTCCGAGCCACGCTGGTCGGAGTGGAACGGGCGCTACCGTGACGATGTCCGGCGTTTCTGGCGCGGCGATAACGGAATGCTTGGTTCGTTTGCCAGCCGCATCTGCGGAAGCTCCGACGTTTACGCCAAATCCGGCAAAGGGCCGGAGAGCAGCATCAACTTCGTTACTTGTCACGACGGCTTCACGCTTAACGATCTGGTGAGCTATCGATATAAGCACAACGAGGCGAACGGCGAGAACAACCGCGATGGGACCAGCGATGACTTCGGAGATAACTATGGCGCCGAAGGTCCGACGGCCGACGCCAGAATAGAAGCTGTCCGAATACGTCAGATTAAGAACTTCCTTCTTACGCTGCTCGTCTCGCGCGGTGTTCCGATGCTTCTTGGAGGCGACGAATTCCGGCGTACTCAACGCGGCAATAACAATGCGTACTGCCAGGATAATGAAATCAGCTGGTTTGACTGGACCTCTCTTCAGCGGAACCAGGAAATCCATCAGTTTGCCCGCGGCATGATTGCCTTTCGCCGCGCGCATCCCGTGCTGAGCAAGGAACAGTTCTACGCAGATGGGGACGTAATATGGCTTGGACCGGCCGGCGAATTGCCGAACTGGTCCGACACTGCGAATAAGAGCCTCGGCTGTCTGATACGGGAAGACGACGATTGCGCCATTCTCATTCTATTCAACGCAGGCGACCAGGGGACCAGCTTTGTTGTGCCGCCGCCACCCCAGGCTTCGCAATGGCACGTCGCGGCGGATACGTCGCAATCTCCCCCGAACGACTTGTTCGCCCCGGGCCGGGAATCGCTCTTGGATAGCGCAAAGCCGTATCGGTTGGAAGCACGATCGAGCGCCATATTACTCCTGAACAACTCAAGCCGAGCGCTTTGATTCATCGGTCAAAGCCATAAGCCATTCAAAGGCAGCGGGCGCCAAAATGCTTTCGGAGCAGCGCCACCGCCAATCGCCTTCAATGCTGCCCGGCAAGTTCATCCGGGCTTCTTTTCCAAGGTTCAGCAGATCCTGTAGCGGTGCAATCGCTAGCGCGGCGACGGAAGAAAACGCCAGGCTCATCATTGCGCGCGCAACCTCACCCGACTCGCCGGGGGCGCGTTTCAGGTAAGTCCACAATTGTTTCCGCTGAGAAGCTGTGGATTCTTCGTACCACTCGCGAGTTGTCGCATTGTCATGAGTACCGGTGTACACCACGGTATTGGGAACATAATTCCCCGGAAGGTACGGATTATCCGCGTGGCCGTCGAAGGCAAATTGTAGAATCCGAGTGCCGGGCAATTTAAACTCGTCGCGCAGCTCACGCACGTCGGGAGTAATCGTGCCCAAATCCTCGGCGATAAAAGGCAGACAGCCTAATTCCTTTTGGACCGTCTGGAAATAGTCCGAGCCGGGTCCGGGCACCCATTCGCCGACTTGAGCGGTCTTCGCGCCAGCCGGAACGTGCCATGCAGCCGCGAATCCTCGGAAGTGATCCAAACGAATCACATCTACATGAGCCAGCAGCGCGCGCACGCGGTCGATACACCATCGATAACCAGACGATCGAAGGGCGGCCCAATTGTAGACGGGGTTGCCCCACAACTGTCCTTGCGCGCTGAAATAGTCGGGAGGTACGCCGGCGACAAACCGCGGCTGATGCTGTTCGTCCAACAGGAAGAACTCGGGGTTCGCCCACACGTCGCTGGAGTCTGGGGAAACGAAGAAGGGCAGATCGCCTATCAGGCGCACGCCCTTGGCATGGGCGTAATCTTTGAGCCGATTGGCCTGACGGAAGAACACAAATTGGGAGAAACGAACCCGATCGATTTCGCCGGCTAACTCTCGCTGAGCATTGGCCATGGCTCCGGCGTTGCGGCGAAGCAACTCGCCCGGCCATTCCAGATAGGAGACATTGCGGTACTTTGCCTTCAGCGCCCGGAACAAAGCGTAGTCCTCGAGCCAATGGACCTGCGTCGCGCAAAAGTCCTCATATAGTTCCCGCAGGTCTTTGCGCGCCCCTTTGTTGAATTTTGTCCACGCTGTCTCCAACAATCGCTCTTTGAACGGAATGATGGAATCGTAGTCGACCTTATCCGGAGCGAAGTGAGCGTCGCAATCGCTTGTCGCCAGCAACCCGTCCGAGATAAGAGCGCCGGGACTGATCAGAAGGGGGTTGCCCGCAAACGACGATAACGACTGATAAGGTGAATGTCCATAACCAGTCGGGCCTAGAGGTAACGCCTGCCACCACTTCTGGTGCGAGTCATGGAGGCGATCGATCCATCGAAATGCCGGCAATCCCAGATCGCCGATACCGTAGGGTGACGGCAGAGACGTTACGTGGAGCAGTAGTCCGGAAGCGCGATAGTCTGATGCAAATGGAGAAGCGATCGTCATTCCAAAGGCCCCCGACACTGAAAGATCCGATTTGACGCCATTTTGACGGTGCTTCTCCTAAAGTTGAGGGGACATGGCGGTGCGATAGTGAAGCGGCTTGCGCCGGAACTTCCAGCCGTCCGAGACTAATTATGCGCATACGTCTGGTGGGTGCGAACTGGAAGATGCACAAGAATCCGAAGGGAACCACGGCCTTCTTCGAAACGTTTTTGCCGCTGGTAGAGCGTTCCGGACATTGCGAGATCGTGATCTGCCCAACTTTGCTGGACGTGGAGAACGCCGTGACCGCCGCACGCGGAACGCGGATCGACATTGGCGCCCAGAACCTTTACTGGGAAGACGAGGGCGCCTTCACGGGCGAGGTTTCCGGCTCAATGATCAGGGCTGCCGGATGTTCGCACGTGATCGTGGGGCACAGCGAGCGCCGCCATTTCTTTGGCGAAACAGATGAGGATGTCCTGAAAAAGACCGTGGCAGCTCTTGACGCGGGGCTCATCCCTATTGTCTGCATTGGAGAACGCGAAAGGAAGAATGTAGAAGCGGTGATTATGGAGCAGTTTCGGTGCGGCATTGGTGGGCTTACCCAGGTTCAGTTCGCGAAAATCGTGATCGCCTACGAGCCTATTTGGGCGATTGGAGACGATAAAACGGCGACGCCGACAGAAGCGGCCGCGACTCACCAATTGATCCGCGATCAAGCAAAGGAAAAATTTGGGGCGGATGCCGCGGATAAGATCCGAATTATATACGGTGGCAGCGTCAAACCGGGCAACGCCGGAAGGCTCATGGAGCAGGTCGAGATCGATGGATTTCTTATAGGCGGCGCCAGTCTTGATCCGGTCAGTTTTGCGGCCATCGTGAATCTTTGAACTGTATTAACGCGGAGACGATCTTGTTTGGTGTTCGCGATAATCGCGCCCGGCTCGGCCTTCTCGGGGCTCAGCCGGTAGAGACGCGTCACGTCGGAGATGATTTCTCCTTAGCTGCAGCTGTCGCGACACTGGATTGCTTGAGGTACCAGAGCGCTTGATTCACGACGGCGACGAAGCCTGAATACCCAGCATGGCGAGGATGTAACGAACCACCTCATCCGGACGCTCCTCGGGAACGAAATGACCGCAATCGTCTTTTCGATGGTGGCGAATGCCGCCCGGTAGACGCCAAAAGCGCCGAGCACGCCCTGCCGCCCGGCAAAGGTGCGCAGATATTCGTCTACGGTTTCCTTATCGATCGCACCGGGTCTCGCATGTCTCTCGTAAAACCACGTCAGGAAGGCGCGTTCATTTCCGACGATAAGCCGTTCGGGAACGTCGGGCGCCAAGGGCAGACTCCACCGCCACATCGAACCTCCCTTCATGGCCTCGGGTGTGTAAGCGATGATCTTTGTTAAGACTTCGGAGAGCATCACCGGCACTTCGAGATAGATGAGACCCGCGACTTCCTCCCGGTGATCGGCCGCCCAAAGAATCGCCGGGGGCGCTCCCGTGTCGTGTGCGACTAACGTGGGCGGGCGGCCAGATCCGAAGCCGATCTCTCGCACAAGGGCACGGAACTCTTCGGCAAGGGCACGACCGTCATAGCCTTCTATGCCGGGCTGGTTTACCGGAGTCTCCATAGCCGCGCATATCGGGCGCAAGGACCGCAAGTCCCGCGTCGGCCAGGGCAGGCATCACCTTGCGCCAGGCATAGCACGTGCTGAGAAAGCCGTCCCAGGGGAGAACTGGCGGGCCGTCCGGATTGCCGCCAATGAGGTAGTGAAGGTTCACTCCGTTGACGAGAACCGTTTTGCCCGTAAATCCGGGAACGCTCCGGTTTGTTTCCTGTCATTCATCGCAATCTCCTTCTAGCGTACTGTCGCTAAGCTTCTTTGAGAAGTTCGGTTCGGTAACTTGGCGCGAGCGCCTTCACTCTGTCGATGAAATCAGCCTGCTCTTTTTCGCCCAGCTTGGGCGGCGGCGTGGTACGCGTCGCGACGGGCACTCCGACCTCCAAGAAGAACTTGTCCTGTCCCGCGGGAGAACAGATGCAGAGCATGCGTACGGGCCCGGCGGATTTGTTATGAAACTGGTGCGGAGCGTTGGCGGGGATGTTGATCGTTTCACCAACGCTCACAAGTGACCTTTTGCCACGGAAGGTTGCTTCCATTTGACCTTCGAGCAGTACAAAGGTTTCTTCGAAGTCATGCCGATGCGGCGGCGGGCCGCCGCCTGGCGGGATATGCATATCAATTATGCAAAAGCGCCCCTCGGTCTTCTCGCCCGGGACGGTGATGGTGTAGGTATCGCCAACCAAACCTACGTGAGGGAGCTGGTCTGGTTGCGCCAGGGTGAGACTGCGATTGCTATCGTCCGGCGGGATCTTTGATGGAACTGTCGACATGTTGTTTCTCCTTAAGACGTCTGTGTGGTCGTGCTGAGTAGGGGAGATGATAGCGTCCTGCGACATTTGCTGGGCTAAAGAAAGCGGACGTTGCACATGGTCCTCCATGGTGGCCGTCATCACCTTAGGCATTCCTAAGTCTTCGCCGCGTGGGCAGCAGAACGGCATTCCGCAGAGCTAAGTCCGAAGCTATCGTCCTCGCCGCATCGTGCCGATCTGGTGGCCGGTCAAAACGAGCGAGGCCGTTTCAGGGTTAAACCATGACGATTCGAAGAAGCTGTCGCGGAAAGTGAGACTTCCGTTGTCACTCGCTCCAAAAGGCGGCGGTTTCTTGGGCAAAATCTTCGTAACGGCGTGGCGCATGCCCCAACAGTCGCGTAAGCGTCTCGACGTCTCCGGCTTCCGCGGCGAAACCGCGTTCGAGGTAGCCCTGGAACATCATTCGCAAGTCGAAAGCTGACCATGAAGGAGCGCGCTTTCGCATTTGTTCCTCGAACGCGTCCATGTCGTGCCCGGTATATCGAATCTCCTTACCCAGCACGGCGCTCCAAATCGACGCGGCCTTCGGACCATTCAACAGTTCGGGGCCGTTCAGGTTGTAGGTTTTGCCGAAGTGCGCGTCCGAGGTCAAAGCAATAGCCGCGGCCTCAGCGATGTCACGGATATCGACCGCGGATATGCCCGCTATGCCGAGAGGCATAGGATAGACTCCAGTTTTCGTCAAGGCATCCTTCAAGGTGGCATCGTTCTGGATAAAGTAGTTCGGCCGAATGATCGTGAACGGCACATCGAACTCGCGAATGGCGTTTTCAATGGCCAGCTTCGAGGCGAAGTGCGGAACGTCCTTAAAACGGTCCACGGCAAAGACTGAATGGTAGACGATATGTTTAAGTTTCAGCCGTTTGGCCAAATCGTAGGCGATCAATCCTTGGGTTAGCTCATCCGGAACGACAGCGTTCAGCAGGTAGAGCCTGTCCACGCCGTCCATGGCGTTCGCCACGGAGACCGGATCGAGCAGATCCCCGATGCGAATCTCGACGCCCTTAATCCGTGTCGCGCCCTCTTTGCGCACGAGGAGGCGAACGTCCACGTTGCGCCCAATCAGTGCTTTCACAACTCCCGCGCCGACGTTGCCGGATCCGCCGACCACTAGTATCTTCATCGCGTCACCTTTTCTTATGTCTGCTTCTTATGTCTGCCGAAGTCTGCTTGCACTGTGACGGCCAATTGATGGATCCAGGAGACTTTGGTACTGCTTCCTGCGCAATTCGGCTTTGCGATAACGCAACGCACATGCGATCGAGGCGACAGCCAGGCGTCAACTAATTCCGGGAACGACTATTTTGAACACGCCATTTGAGCAAATCGACTTTGCATGCGTGCAACGACGAGGTATTCTCGGTATAGATGAAGGCGTTCGACCTTAACGATGTGAGTACCTTTGTCGCCATCGCGCAGGCCGGAACAATGACCGCGGCAGCGAAGGAACTCCATCTCCCTACTTCAACGGTGAGCCGGTCCTTGAGCCGCCTGGAGAAGCATCTTGGCGTGCTTCTGGTGCGGCGCAGTCCGAGAGGCCTCGCTCTCAGCGACGCCGGGAAAGAGTATCTGCACTTCTGCAGGCGCGCATTGAGGACTCTGAAAGAAGGAAGCGAGTTACTCGATACCCGGCGTTCACAACCAATCGGGCTCATCCGGGTGGCGTGCCCGGTGACGATGGCGCGCGACCTGTTAGCCCCTTTGCTGAAAGAGTTTCTCCGGCGATTCCCGGCCCTGCGTATAGAGATTGAATCTTACTGCTCCGGCTGGGATCAAGAGCCGCGTGAAGACGTGGATGTGTTCTTTAAGCTGCGGACGCCCAATGATACTCTTCGCAGGGTTCGGGGCTACCCTGGCGCCGCACGAGGACTTTTCGCGAGCCCGGACTATATCCGTGCGGCCGGGAGCCCAAAGACTCCCGACGAGCTAACCGGACATAGCTGCATCGGTTCGGGCGTTTGGAAGCTAAGTCGCGGCAGCGAAGTCGCAACCCCGAACATAACTTTTCGTGTTGTGTCCGCCGACCCTGTCGTGGGCCTGAAATTCGCCGCTGACGGAATTGGCATCACTGTTCTACCGTTGTGGTCGGCGGGACGCAGCGACGTTCGGGACGCGCTCGTTCGGGTCTTGCCGCTCTGGAAATTCGAACCGATCACCCTTTGTGCGCTGTTCTTTGGGCCGTCCCGCCTTACGCCGAAGGTAGAAGCCCTTTTGAACTTCCTTGGCGAATTTATCGGAACCGAACGCGATCCGCGGCTTCAGAACCAGCCGGCGAAGGGGTGCTTCACAGACGCATCGATTCCCGGTTAGGTACAGCCTATGGATTTCGAGTTTCCGCGCAACCTCGCCGGCGAGGACCAGCAACCTTCCGCTCGATGCGACAGCTTCATTTTGCACCTCCCATTTTATTCTGGATATCTCTGAGCTGCGTCTGCTGCTCCGGCCGCAGATGATTCTTGATTCGAATGAGCAACGCGACCTGGCCATGCTTAATCTCCCGCTCAGCCGCGAGCACATTATCGAGCTGCGCCAACGCGGGCCGCTCATCGACGCTGGGCTGCTTGATCAGCGATAACAGGCGCTCCATTTCGCCTTGCAGTTTCCATTGCTGTTCAGCGAAATGTGTTTGGGCTTGCGTCAGCTCGGACTTCAGGAAGTTCTTCTGAGCCTCGCTAAGGCCCAGTGCCTGCTGGTTCTGCATCACCAGCTCCGGCGGGAACAGGATGTCGCGGAAGGGATCGTCCGGCTGCGTTTGGGCAGCGAGCATCGCGACGCCCGCGAGAACGGGCAACCATGAGAGATTCGGTTTCACTTAGTTTCGTTGCTCCTTGAACGATGGAATGAGAGGCTCTTCAATGCGCGGCATGCGAATAAAGAATTGGTTCCCAGGCGTGTTTAACAGCGATGCGGTCGGCGACCGCCACTGCGAAATCCGATAGCTTGACTCCTGCCTCGCCGAACGGAAATGGACGGCAACTGTAACGATGAGGAGGAAGGCCAGAGCCGCCGCGATCGCAGCGACGTTGAGCGTCCAGCGATCCCGATGCCCGGCACTCTGCCGCGCCGCGTCCCAATAAGAGGCAAACGACCGGACAGTGCGCGCATCTTCAGCCTTCAGGGCCACGAATGGCGGCCGGAGATTAGAATCTTCGTCGATCATTTCCTGGCAGATCCTTCCAAAAGAATGCGCAGTTTCTTCTTGCCGCGCTCGTAGTGGGTTCGGGCCGAGCCCAGTGAGACGCCGATCGCCTCGGCGGCCTCCGCGAGAGACAGGTCATGGTAAAAGACAAGCTGCAGGACTTCCGCTTGGCGCCGGGGCATCGAGGCCAGCGCCTTTCTGATTCCGGTTCGGAGCTGGGCGCCGTACAAGGCATCGTCCGCACCCGTCGCCCGGGCTTGCCGCTGCTGGAGGCCGTTGTATCTGATGATCTGGAGCCTTTGCAGAACGCGCCGGCGGCGGAACTCGGAGGCGGTTACGCGGATCACGCCGAACAGCCAGGTCCGAAATGCCGCTCTCCCATCGAACACGGCCCGCTGTTCCATGATTTTCAGGTAAACGGTCTGCAAAACGTTCTCCGCCTCGTCGATGTCTTGCCGGCAACAGAATCTTGCCCAGCCATAGCTTTCCTGGTGATAACGTTCCAGGCACGATTTCAAATATTCGACGTCCATCCAAGCTTTCGGATCATCGTTCCATTAGTGCCTTGACCGGCGCGGTCATATGACAGGGATGGTTTGGGACTGGGTAATAGTCAGTCCGCCACTCGGAAGGACGGAGTCAGTGCGACGCCGTGCCGGCGGAGGATTTCAAAAGGAAAACTTGGCGCCGAGTTGCACCAACCGGGGCGCATCGGCGCTCACCACTTGGCCGAACGCGGAACTGGTGATTTCCCCGTTCACGGTTGCCGGGCCGAAAAATTGGGCGTGATTGAAAGTGTTGAAAGTTTCGAGTCTCAACTGGAGTGATCTGGATTCGCCAAGATTGATTTGTTTGGAGAGAGCGCAGTCGAAATTCTCGATTCCGGGCCCATAGAGCAGACGCCGGGCCGCGGTACCCGCGCTTCCGAGCGGCGGCAAGCTGAACAGCAATGTGTTGAAGTAGGGTTCCCCATTGCGCGGGTCGTGATTGAGATTGAGCGCGCCGGGAACCATGTTGGGCAGATCTACCCCATACGAGTTCACGCCATCGGGCTGCGTGCCCAAAAGCGAATTGTCGCTTGCATTCGTCATCGTGACCGGGAACCCCGTGGCAAAACGGTTCACTCCGGAAAGCACCCAACCCCGGGCCAGACTGTTGCGAGAGTGGAACATCCGGTCAAAGGGAATTTCGTAGCGGTAGCTCGTGACAAAGTTATGTTTAATGTCGAAGGCGGACGGGGCATAGGTCGCCCGATAATCGGAAGGGTTCAACTGTTCCGAGATACTCGAAGAATTATCGAGCGACTTCCCATAGGTATAACCCGCCTCGAATTCCAGATTCCCGCTCGTGTGGCGAACGCTCAGCTGCAGTGCGTTGTAGTTCGCATTACCGATCGTAGATAGCCAATCGACACTGCCGAAGTTCGCGCCGAAGGCCTGGCGAGTTCCGTTGATGATTTTGCCCGAGGCGGTGACGAATACATTGGACTCGTTGAAAGGCCCGCAGGTGGGACTGCCTGGAGCGACTTCACTCAATTGGCTGACGCTTAGGCACAACGCGGGATTACCCGGATTGGCTTCGACCAAAGTGAGGAGGTGATGGGATTCGCTGCCTACATAACTGGCGGTCGCGACTGTGTTTCTTCCAAACCGGCGCTGTAGCGAAAGTGTGTACTGCTCGGTGTAAGGACTCACGCCGTCAGGCTTATAACCCGGGAGACCCGAAACCGGAAGGAACGGCGCCCAATTCACGCTTGAGTCCGGATTGCCCGGAGACGCGTTCAAGGGCGGAAACTGAATGGGAAACCGCTGTCCGTTGTTCAAACCGGTGGAAGCGGTAATGAACGGATTCGAAAATAGAGGCGGCGCGGGACTGGAGTAGGTGCTCCCGTAAGGAGGATCTCCCGCCATCACGCCCGCGGAGACGCCCTCAACGGCGGAGAAAAAGCGGCCGAACCCGAAGCGAATGCTGGTTTTCTCGCCATCGCCGAAGAGCTTCCGGGCTAAACCGCTGGCCCCCTGAGGCGCCCATGCAACTCCCAGCCGCGGCGAGAAATTATTCCAGCGAACGGGGGCCAAAGCGCGGGAAATGCCAGGGTCGCCGGGGAAAACGAGTCCCGCGGGAGCGTTCGGATAAACGACCGATTGCTCACCGGGAACCAGGGTCTGGATCTGATTGTATTTCTCGTACCACGGCATGATGACGTCCCATCGCACGCCATAATTGAATGTAAGGCTCTTCCTCGCGCGCCAGCTATCCTCGGCATATAACGCTCCATAACGGTTACGCATATAGAACGGCTGAGCATCGCCCTGCTTGTAGAAGCTGGGAACGCCAATGAGAAAATCAGCGAAATCAGAGCCGGTCTCCGATCCGAAGAAGGAGAAAGACCCGTTGGATTGAATGTCGGCGGACGCATTCACCTGACTGAACAACAACTCACCCCCTGCTCTCAGGGTGTGGGTATTGATTACGCGCGAGAAGTTATCGCGGTATTCGAAGGTGTTGTCGGTTTGATTCAGACCCGTGATCGTCGAGCCGATGATGAAGTTGTTGAAAATCACGTTTTCGACGCCAACAATGTTCGGCCTTTGGGCAAGGATGCTGGGCGCCCCCGAATCGGTTACGAAGCCCTGCGAAGCCAGACTGGTACCCACTGTCCCTTGCGGCGTGCCTACGATATTCTTGTCGCGCACATAAGAAAAGTGAAATTCGTTCACCACCTGGGAGCCGAAAACCTTCGTATCCCCCAGCGTGATCAGCTGCGACCGGCCCAGGTTCAAAGCGTTGAAACCCGGGACGTTCGCTCCGCCCTGCAGAGTTGGATACGGGTTGTCAGAAGTGTAGTCGTCGACAAAAAAATAAGACGAGACCATTCCGAAACGAGTGATGGCGTCAACCCGCGCCGCGCCCTTATCGTCGCGCAACGTCTCATCAACCGAAGAAGTGGAAAAATAGTTACCCGGCTCGTTGGGCGAAGGAATGTACCCGAGGAGCTGTTTAGCGGGTGCCGACCACGCTTGGCGTGGAATGATCGCGTTGGGGAATACGCACTGCGCGGAACTGACGCATCCGAATGAATAGTAGGGCTCGCCCTCCGTCACTGGGTACCCTAGTGTCCCGGCTAGTTGATTAGCGAGATATTGTCCGCTTACAGTTCCGGTGAGTTGATCCGAGAGCTGTGAAAAGTTTCCGCCTCGTTCGAGAAGCGAGGGAACCTGGATAAGTCCGGTGTCGACGCCTTGTTTCAGCCGCGTCGCCTGGTAGTCGGAGTAGAAGAAGACTTTATTCCTGACGATCGGCCCTCCAAACAAACCGCCGGGCTGGTTTTGTTGATACACGGCGCGCGCCGGGGAAAAAAAGTTGCGCGAATCGAAGTCCGTATTGCGAATGAATTCGAATCCTTCGCCGTGGAACCGATTAGTCCCCGACTTAGTCACCACATTGATCCGTCCCCCGCTATAGTTGCCATACTCGGCGTCAAAGTTCCCGGTGAGGACGCGGAACTCGGATATCGAATCAAGAACCGGAATGACGGCCGCACCCATGGTGAATCGCTCGACGACATCCGAATCATTCACGGTGAAGCCATTGGCGTACTCCCGCTGGCCATTGATCGAAATCGTGCCGGGATTCAGGTCGCCGGAAGGATTCAGGATGGCCGCCCCCGCGGCCTGAATCGAATTGCCCGTAATGGTTGTAATCGGCGCCACGCCAGGCTGCAACGCCAATAGGTCGGTAAAGCTTCGGCCGTTTAACGGCACCGCCTCAATCCTGCTTCCGGGTACGACTTCGCCAAGCTGGGTGTCGACGGTTTCGACGCGGACCGCCGCCGCGGGCACGGTAATGGCTTCCCGGCGGTCTCCCAGCGCAAGAGAAACATCAACCCGGATCGCGCTATTCGCGTCTACGGCAATGCGGGTGCGGCGGTAGGTCTTAAAACCAGGGGAAGCGACCTCGATGTCATAGGTTCCGACGGGCAGGTCCGGAATCGAGAAAACACCTTCGCCCGTGGTTTCAATCGTAAGAGCGACGCCCGTCGAGTTATCGATAGCTGTCGCATGAGCGCCGCGAATTGGAAGACCGCGCGGGTCGGAAACCAGGCCCGAGATATTGCCGCCAGCGGCAGCCCATACCAGTGAAGGCGAAAGCAGAATGATTAAACGAATGGCACAGACGCAGGAGCGCTTCATCGTTCGGCTTTCCCCTGGAGCGTCTAACGGCGGGCAATCTCATCCCGGTGAATAACCGAACCCGATGCAGCCTTCGGCGCAAGCAGCGGCGCCGGCTTCAGTGTCCAGGTAAACCCCGCATCGGAAAGCGGCCGCGATTTCGGATAGACCCCTCCACATTCGGCCAGCATGTAAGTCATCCGGACCCGGATCTTCGTATCCGGCGAAGGGTCCACCAAGGCCGCGGTCATTAGCCGAAGGAATTGGGCCGGATTCACGGTAATGCCGCCGACTTCCAGGAAAGACGGGATCACGTTTCGGGGAACCGCTGCAACCGAATTGTCATGCAAGGACGCCGCAATTTCGCTGCATTTCGCCGCTATGGAAGCAACCGAAACTTCGCCTACATTCGGCCCGTGGCCGGTAAGAAGCCGGAGCGGTCCATAAGTTGGCGCCACGAAAACCTCGGCGGGAAGTTTACCCGTCCGGTGGAACCCGGCCAGAGCGTCCGTCATTACCTGGAACAAGTCCGCCAGCGACAGATATTTATCGCCTACACGCAAGTAAGGCGGCGGGAATGTTTCCGCTCCCCAGCGTTTCAGCAGGTCCGCCAAGGTTTGGCGCAGAGGCTCGGTTTGAACCGCAAAGCCGGTGCTCGGGGCTGTCATATGCTGAAGATCCGCGCTGGTTACGGCTCGGCTCCCAGAGTTCGGCGCAAAATCCTCTAATAGCCAGCTTACGGCGGATTGCTCGCTGTTGAAAGCGGCGTCCACGTCCTTGGCGGCGGGGACTGCCTCCGCTGGCAGACCAGGGCTTTGCGGGTGAGCGTAGGCGTACTTCAGCGGCGGGAAATCAGAACCCTTCACGAACGCCGGCAACAGATATCCCTGAACGCTTCCTAACTCCACCCGAATGATCTGCGCCGTGGAGCGGTCGCACTTCTCCAGAGCTTTTTGGATGGCTTCCTTCCCGTCCAACGCCCGCAGGGGCTTCGTGGTTCTGCTGAGTTCAGACAGACGCAGAATGTTGTCTTGCCAGAAGAGCTCCGGCGCGGCCTCGGGAACTGGAGCCATGATTTCCCCGAACCTTTGCCCGCCACCTCCGAATCCAGGGAGGCGCGCGATGTTGGTGCTGTAGAGTCCCGACATTATGAAGGGGGGAAGCGTATAGGAACGAAGCTGTTGAACAATCTCAGAATCGCCGCCAATTTCCGGCCACGAATCGGTTGGAACGGGAACCTTGACCCTCGGCATTCCCGGCTCGGCTTGCGATTGCGAAACGCCGCGCATCAGAATGCCTTCTGCTCGAAGCACCACCCCGTCAACACTCACGGGAGGCCCGAAAACGTCCCGCATCTCTTTTAGGCCGCCATCGCCGGATTGCGGCGCCCCGGTCAACGGGTCGCGCGCCTGGGACAGAAACGCTTTGGCCGCCGTCGCGCGCGCCTGCCATTTATCCTCGGGGGAAGCCGGCGTTCTCAAATCGACTACGGGGCGCTGCTCATAGGTCGGCTCGTCGGTACCGTCGTAACCCGCTTCAATCACCCCGCGGCGGATGTGATCTTTCACAAAGTCGACGATATGAGTTTGCGCATTCCGCTCCGCCAAGGCGCGGCTAACAGCGCCGGTGAACTCGATGGTCGCAGTCAAGTGATCCGACGGGTGAGCCTGCGCGAAGCTGTCCACCTCGTTCAGAACCCGGCGCAGCCGATTCTCCGTCATGTCGATGTTGACGTGGTCCGTGATGCGCGCGTAAAAGGCAAAGTAAACCGGTTGCGGCGGAACCGGCGCAGCCGCGGACAAAAATGTCGCGCCCACAAACAAAAAGAACGGAACACGTCCGTTGCGAAGGTGAGTCAGGAAATGCAGGTTCATAGGTGCCTAGGTCTGGTAAAGAGTGGTCTGACGAACAATTGTTCAGCGAGTGTTTTGAACAGATACAAGGACGCGGGTAACGACGGTGTTACCCGCGGGTCAAAAGTTGCTCCTGCCGCCCTTGGGAGTTATCGGCCCCCGGGAACCACCACGGTCGCCTGGTTCGATTGGCAGATCTCGACGCCATTGATTACCGGCTCAACCACGTAATAGTAGGTGTGCCCGTTAACCAGCCCGGTTTTATCGCTGTACGCGCTTCCGTTAGACGTGCCTATTTGCGTGTAAGGACCGCCGTTCGTGGTACCGCGGAGAATGTTATAAGACGTCGCGTTCGGCTGCGCGCCCCACGTCAGATCCACGCGGGTGCTTCGCGTCCCCGCTCCCGCCGTACCTTTTCCATAGAGATTGGCGATGCAGGTGATGAAAACCGTCTTGTTCAGCATGATCAGGGACCATGCGGTCTCGAAGGAATTCTGGGCGTAGTAATAGTTGTCCCCGTACCAATGGCCGTCCGCCGCTTGTCTGGAGACGATTGTCTGGGCAACGCCATCGCAGGGGTCGGTGCCGCCGTTCGCCGCGGAAAGGGCGGCATACCAGTCGATTTGATTATTCGTGAAAACACCTGGAGTCTGTGTCCGCAAATACTGGATCGGCTGCAGAGATCCAGCCACATTGTGGAGAAGCATGGCCTTAGTGAAAGACAACATCCCGTACGCGTACGCCAATGGAGAATAGTAGGCTCCGCCTGATACGGTATTGCAGAAGTTGTCCGCGTAAAAAGTTTCCGCGTTGTTCCAACGCTGATCGGGAGCGTTGTTAGGACTTCCGAACGCCGTGTTGTTGGTGCGCCCGACTCCGTCCATAGCCATCTGAACCATGCCCGACGGAGTGACTGCAAAAGGTCCCCACGCATCGGAGTAATAGAGCGATCCGTTGTAGCCGAAAGCGCCATAGTCATCATTGGCGGCAAACGGATCCGTTCCGGTCGGGGCTGCGTTCTGAACGTCCTGGCTATTGGTGACCCAAACCTGATTGGCGTCGGTCACGATGGAAGGGATGGCGATTCCAAAGCCGCGATTGGCCCCGATGTTGCCGATCGCAGACCACTGCGACACCGAGTTATCATCGCCTTCCTGACAGCTGTACCACCAGCCGCCTCCCTGGTAGTTGGTCCCGCGAGTATAACCCTGAGAAACATCGAGATCCGACCCGTATTGGCAGTAGCCTATACCGTCTATCATGTCCTGAACGATGTTCTTGTAGGTCTGCCCCAGCACATTCGCGCCCCCGGTCGTGGCGACTGACGCGGGCGCCTGGCTGGCTACGATAGCGTCGATGAATTGGCCGCCCTCATACATGGGATAGCCCAGGTTGTCGCCCGTCGCGAGGAGATAATACCCGTTGTCGTTCCCGTCGAAGGTAAACGCGCACGGAGGGTTGGGACAGGAAACAGCCCCTGGATTGTAGAAAACCTGGGTAGCGGGAGGCTGGCACGCCGGGTACTGCGCGGACGGATATCCAGAGGTGCATCCGTAGTTGGCGGTGGCCGGGTTGAAGTTATAGGTGTTGGAGGCGACCTTTGTGGCGACAAGAAACGAAATACCGCGGGCGAGCCCACGCTGCACGTCGTCTGTGTAGGGGTCGGTCGCCGGGCCGGTCGGTAGATGGCCGCTGACTTCGAAGGCCTGGAGGTTTGCGGCGTCGATCACGCTGGAGTTGTATGCGTTGTCGCAATCGTAGGCGTTGCCATTCACGGTCGGGCAGCCTGGGGAGCCGGAGGAGTAATCCCAACCACCCCAATTCACGGTATTGCCACTCACGACCGTGGTGCCGCGCCATTCCGTCTGGTGCATATACCAGAGGCCGGAGTCGATCGCGACATTGACCCGGGACGTAAGCGTGTTCGCTTCCAGAATGACCGGGTAGGTGGCGCTGCCTGTCTGGTTTGTGGTCGTGTCCGTCACTGTGACCTTGGCGGTCCAGGTCTGGCCGGCTTGAGATCCCGCATAAGCATGGGTCGTCGAGATATCGTAGGGATTTGTGACGGCCGCGGCCGCGGTAGAGGAACCGTCGCCAAAGCTCCATTGGAAGGTGAACGAGTCGCTGGAGCCCACAATATTCGGAACGGTTGCGCCCAGGATGATGGTCGCTCCCGGATAGGTTGTGTGCGGGGCGGAGATGTTAGTCGGGTCGAAGGGGACGGTCAGGGGCGCCGGGGCGATAGCGAAAGCCGGAAGCGAGGCGGCCAAAACGGCGGAACCGATCCAAAACGCTCTTTTAAAATTGCGATATTTCATATGTACTTTACTCTCAAGGCTGGCGGTACGCGCGCGGGGCTTACGAACGGGAGACCTTTCGGCGGACAACGAGCAGACCTAATCCGGCAAAAGCCGCGCCCGCGAGCCAGATGCTCGCCGGCTCAGGCGTGGTGCTCACGGGCTCAATGGCGACGTTCCCGTTGAGGTAATAGTCCGTTTCCGTGGAATTGTTCGGGTCGACTGGATGGACCTGTTGCAGGTTGGAACCGCCCGGATTGGTTGTCGAACCGCTCAGCGTGATGACGGCTTGGTCTCCGCTCGGAATAAAGAAGCTAAATCCGAGAGCCATTGAAACATCGCCGTTGCAGTTGGATCCGCTGCAACTGCCAAGGTAGTTGTCCACCTGCCCGGGGATCTGGTTTGTGTCCGATAAAGTCCCGGCGCTGAAATCGCCATAGATCGAGCTCGCATATGGATCGCCGATTTCATAAGACGCGCCGCTGGGAACTCCGCCGTTCACCACTGCATATTCGTTATAGAAGGGAACGCTCAGTTCCTCGTCAAGAAAGAAGTCGACAGAATAGGTGCCGGACACTCCCGGGTCGAAGGTAAACGTCAGCGAGCCTAAGCCGGTGTTCTGATCGAAGGCGGCGGCGTTGACGCCAGCCACGGTAAACGGGTTTGCTCCCGTCCCGGTGTCGGTGACGGTTCCGTTCACATTGATTCCAATCTCCTGAAGCGAAATCGTGCCTGCCGACGCAGCAGCCACGTTAAGGCAGAGAATCATAAGTGTTTTGGCTGGAAAGCGACTTCTCAAGGTGGTTCCTCCTACGAATGACGGGTATGACAAAACGGCGCCGAAACGCTCGCGACGTACCGACACGAAGTCTACTGCGATCGATAGACAGATTCAAGAGCTTTTGTATTTCAATTCCGAAAAAAGTACTCCTTCAGCCAAATAGTTGAGCTTGAAGGGTTTCGCAGCATCCCGCTGGGCGGCGGAAGCGGCTTCCCGACCGAAGCGCCCGGTTTATTCTCCGCCGGGACTTTCGTTTCAGGAGGGAACCAAAGATAATTCAAGGGAGAAATCAGGATGGTGCGCCGCAAAACGCAAACCGTAAACCGATTCCCCGCAGCCCCAGCCTGCGTGCTGATGGGAGTCCTTTCGATCGTCTGCCTAACGGGGGCCGGCGTGGCCATTGCGTCGCCGGATCGCGCAATCCCGCATTCCTGGTACGATGCCGATCTGGCCGGCTATCGCTTGCCGCTCGCAACTCTCGGGAAGCCGCCCGCGATGATCCGGGAAGCTGATTACTACCGGCTTCCCGAGAACAATCTGAAGACGTACCCGGTGTACTCGCCGGATGCTGAACCGCCCGGCTACCTCGATCGGTTGAAAAACTTGGATCCCGCTCCGCTGGTCGACGTCTCGACCCTGAAGACCGACAGCGATTGGATTGCCGCCGGGCGCGAAGTTTTTTACGGCCGTGAGCTGCCGCGCTTTACCGGAAGCGAAGATAACCTGCAGTTGATCCGAAACCCGCGCGTGATCGCCGCGTACCGTCTGCAGGCGACCAAAGACGGCGTCCTGCTCGGACTCCGTTATGTCGTTCGACAGAAGGGTAAAGTCGAACTGGGCACGGATACTTGCGCCATGTGCCACGTACAAGTGCGCGGGGACGGCGAGGTTATCGAGGGAGCGCCGAACAATCACACCCCGTTCGGGCCGCTCATGGGGGACCTCACCCGGAGGTACGAGCAGATGTCGCCGGCACTGCTCGAAGAGCGCCGCCGCAAGCATATGCGCGAGGATTATCGTGTTCCTTACCTCAAGGACGACCCGAATCTTGCTTCCGCGGATCTGCCTGCCGCCAAGATCGCCGAACTGTATGAGCGGGTGCCGCTTGGGGTCTATCCCCGAAATAACACGAGCCTCTTGTATCCCGTAAAGATTGCGAACTTGATCGGCGTCAAGGATTTGCGCTTTTTCGACCGCACGGGCGACGCCCGTAACCGCGGCATTCAGGACCTGATGCGGTACTGCGGATCCATTGCCGACGTATCGGACGCGCTCACCAATTATGGTGACGGACCCGCCGCTCACCTGGTTCTCGCGAACATGGGACTCGCGGGCGGCGTCCATCGCACGCCGGATCCGCTCCTTTACGCGTTGGCCCTCTACATCGATTCGCTCCGGCCCCCAACCGTTCCGGCAGCCAGCCCGGGGGGACAGGCGGCGGAAGGGGAGCGCGTTTTCATGCACGCCGCCTGCCCCGGCTGCCACACGCCGGGCCTTTTCACAAACAACCGGCTGACCTTGGCGGAAGGTTTCCACCCTCCCGAAACCCTGATGAAAGCCTATGACGTGATGCCCGTTTCGGTGGGCACGGATCCCGGTCTCGCCCTGCAAACGCGCAAGGGAACGGGGTTCTATCGGGTACCCTCCTTGCGCATGCTCTCACTCAATGCCGCCTTCCTGCACGATGGCTCCGTCGGATCGCTGGAGGAACTTTTTGATCCTGCCCGCCTTCGCGACGGTTTCCATTCTTCCAATTGGGGACCTTCGGTTCCCGTGCACGCCGTAAAAGGACACCTGTTCGGCACCGATCTGAACGCTCGAGATCGCGCCGCCCTGGTGGCGTTTTTAAAGACGTTATAATCTCGGGCTATGCCCCCGGATCCTTCGAACATCATCTCGCTGGCGAGCGCTTTCTACGGGTCGAACGTCCTGTTCGCAGCGTCCGATTTAGGCGTTTTCGGGAAGCTTGCGTCGCTCGGGGAAGCGGCCAGCTCGGATATTGCCGGCGAATTGAACCTGAGCCCGCGCGGTGCTGAGCTTCTGCTGAATGGCTGCGTTGCGGTTGGGCTCCTGGAGAAGTCAGGCAACTTATTCCGGAACACGCCAGCCGCGGCGGTTTTCCTGGTCCCCGGGTCGCCCGGCGATCTTTCCGCCGCAATCCGGTATAACCGGGATGTTTATTCCGCGTGGGGAAAACTGGCGGATTTCGCCCGGAGCGGCCGCCCGGTGGAGTTGCCCGAAACGCATCTGGGGGACGATTCGGATCGCACGCGCGCATTTGTTCTCTCGATGCACGGCCGCGCGCTCGGCATGGGCCGCGCGGTGATACCGCGCCTCGATCTCAAAGGACGCACCACCCTGCTTGATGTAGGCGGCGGCCCGGGCACTTATTCGGTTCTGATCACGAACGCAAATCCTTCTATGCGGTCGACGGTGCTCGATTTGCCGCCGGTCGCGGCCATCGCGGCGGAATTGATCGCTTCACAGGGAGCTTCGGATCGCGTCCGCGTTCTGCCCGGCGATTATCACACCACGCCGTTCCCGAGTCCCCTTGACGCCATCAACTTCTTTGGAATGCTTCATCAGGAATCACCCGATTCCATTCGCGACCTTTTTCGCCGTGCTTTCGAAGCGCTAGAGCCCGGTGGAATTGTTCACGTGATGGACATGATGACCGAAGCCTCGCACACATCTCCTCCTTTTTCCGCGCTTTTTGCGGTGAATATGGCGCTGACGACGGCAAATGGCTGGGTGTTTTCGGATGAGGAATTGCGCGGCTGGCTGGAGGAAGCAGGTTTCATCGATTTCCGAGTGGAACCTCTTCCGCCGCCGATGCCGCACTGGCTCGCGTCGGCGCGCAAACCTTCTTAAAACCGGAGACGCAGCGAAAACTGAATCTGCCGCGGGGCCTTCGCAGAGTAGATATGACCAAACGTGGAAGGCTGGTCCGCATATAAATCGGGCAGGTTGAAGTTCGCGCGGTTCAGCAGGTTGAAAGCCTCGGCCTGTGCATTCAGCGAAACCCGATCCGAGATCGCGAACTGGCGCAGTAAAGAAAGATCGGTCGTGAACAAGCCGGGGCCGCGCACGATATTCCTACCCGCGTCCCCGAACTGGTAGGGAGGCGCGACCGCGAAGGCCCCGGTGTTGAACCATTCATTCGGGGTCGGGTTCGGTAGCTGGGGATTGAATAAAACGTTCGGCCGGTCGGAACCGAACTGTCCTCCAATGTTGCCTGTGTTGCTGTTGTCGAAGAGCAGAATGGGCGTGAAAGGCTGCCCGCTCTGCGCCACGATGATCGTGCTCGCTTCCCAATTCCGGGTCAGCCGCCTGCGCCCGGGCAGGTCCCACACGGCCGAAATCTCCGCTCGATGCCTGGTATCGAAGCTGGAGAGGGCGTGCTCCGCGTGGTAATCGTAACTGTCTTGCGGGAAGTTCTTGTCAGCCGTCGTTCCGAGGAACGCGGACGTGTCGTCCATCGATTTCGAAAAAGTATACACCCCGAGCACGGATACGCCATGCGAGAAGGGATGGTTGAAGGTTAGATTGAAGCTTTGGAACTCGGAGTCTCCGGCGGTTTCGGTATAGAAGATGTTGCTGAATCCGGGGTAAGGGCGGCGGCTGTCCACATCACCCGGCCCTGGCGGAGGCTGGTTCAGATCTAGCGAGCGGGGAAGGTGCGTTCCCTTGGACGCCGAATACGCTGCCGTGATCACGCTTCCGGCAAATTCCTGCTGAAGGTTAAGATTCCACTGCTGGAGATACGCGGTGTTCAAGTCCGGGCTGAGCGTGCTTAAGCTGGCCGGCGGGACATAACCGCCGGTGGTCGGAAACGGATTGGCCAAGGTGAGCAAAGAGGTCGCGGTCGGAAAAAATACGCGGGTAGTGAAAAACGGCGGATTGAAGTAGAGCGCCGTGCTTATTTCGGCCATGGAGGAGTCATAGTAAATCCCGTATCCTCCCCGGACCACTAGATGATGCCCGGTATCCCAGGCAAAACCCACGCGCGGAGCAAAGTTGTCGGTATCGGCCCGGTATCCGGAACGCGAGATCCCGTCCGTCCCCACTTGCACCACCATGTCCGACTGCGCATCGAACACGGACATCCGATTGGTTGGATCCGTCGCCGGCGTGTTGAATTCGTACCGTAACCCCAGGTTGAGAGTCAGGTTTCGGAGCACCTTCCAATCGTCCTGAATGAAGGAATCCGAGGCCGTGCTGCGGAGGGTTTGCGCGTTATTGAATTGCGACTGAATGCCTAAGCTCGGATAACCCAGCAGCAGGTCACCCAGGCCCGAACCCGTAAACGACCCCTCAAACGAGAGCGACCCTCTGGCATAAATGTCTTCGATGCCGTTGTGCTGCTGCCGCCGTTCTTCGGCTCCGAATTTGATGCTGTGATTGCCCCGAATCAGCGTCACCCCATCATTAATCTGATAGGTATTTTCCGCGCGAGCGATGGGAAGTTCGGTGACATCGCCCACGGGCGAATACCCGCTGACGGTGATTGACGGGTATCCGAAATCGACCGCGTTCGCCGGGAGCCAGTTGACTCCCCAAAGCTTGTTCACGTCGGTCTGGTAGTTTTCCTGGAAGTCTTTGCGCGTCGCGCGATTAAAACCAAGCAGCAGCGAATTCAGAGTGACCGGACTGAAGATGTGCACGTATTGGATCAGCGCATTATGTCCCGTATCGTTCAGGACGTCGCCGAACCCCGGAATGGAAGTCGAGTTTTCGGCATACGGCTCGGTTAGCGCGTCGCGCCCGTAGCTGTAGCGGAGCGTCAGGGTGTCGTTCGGCGAGAAATGGTGGTCCAGCCGCGCATTGTACTGCCACTGGGATTGCGGCTGCACGGGCTGACCTAGATAGTTCCCCGTCTCACCGGGTAAGTTCGGCAGGGGATACAACGCCAGAATCTTCGCCGCCAGGGGATCTATGCGGGATTGCGGAATTTGATCTCCCGGAAACGGCATCTGGGTGAACGGGTCGACCACGGTCTGACCGGAACCGGCGAAATTTCCGGTCCGTTCCGCCGCAGTGGGGGTTGTCCCGATTTGCGTTAATCCTTCGCGTTCCTGAAGCCCATCGAAACTGAAAAAGAAAAAGGTCTTATCCTTCCGAACCGGACCGCCCAACCCCGATCCGAACTGGCTGCGCGTATAGCCGGGCCGCGTGGCGCCGTCGAAGAAATTCCGTGCGTCCAGATCGCGGTTGCGCAGGTACTCGTACGCGAAGCCATGGAACTGATCGGCGCCGCTGCGCGTGACAACATTCACCTGCCCGGCCCCGCTACGACCGTATTCCGCGCTGTAGTTACTTGTGCCGATCTTGAACTCCTGAATGGAATCGACCGACGGCTGAAGGACGTAACGGTTGACTTCGAAATCGTTGTTATCGACTCCGTCCAGCATGAAACTGTTGAACTCTTCCCGGCCGCCGTTGACATGCATGGCGACTCCGGCGCGTTCGGAAAGCGGCGATCCTTCAACGGGCGGAAGAACGCCCGCGCTCAGGAAAGCAAGTTGTAAAAAATCACGTTCGTTCAGCGGCAAGGTCTCGATCCGGTTCTGGTCGAGCACGGCGCCAAGATCGGAAGTATCGGTAGCGAGGCGCGAAACCGAAACGCTGACGGATTCTTTGGCCCGCTGCAGTTTCAATCGGGCGTCGATCCGCGTATTCGAATCGACCCGGACGGTTACGCCGCCGGCGCTGGCGTCCGAAAACTGGGGTGCGGAGAACACGACGTCATAGCGCCCAGGGGCCAGATCATCAATCCGGTAATAGCCGCTCTGATCGGACGTGGTTTGGCGGCTCGCGTCTTGGCCCACCCCGATGACCTTGACAGCGGCGCGCGGGATTGCCGCGGCCGACGGATCGGTAACGAAGCCGGAAACCGAACCTGACGTGATTTGCGCTTGCGCTCCGCCCGCAACTAGCAGTGCGCAGAGCCACCTACATACACTCATCGGTTCGACCCCCGGTAGATCCTAACAATTACGCGCACCATGCCGTACAGCCCAAGGTGGTTGCGAGGGCCCCATGGTCTAAGCCTGATCAGTATAACCGAAAAACGCCCCCCGCGAATCGCGTTCCCGTACCGTTGCGTTGGCGCAAACGCCCGGTATCTGGAACAGGCCGCCGGGTTGTGGATCGCGCCAGCAATGAGGGATTCGCAGGCGTATTGAAGTTTGGTCAGCCCTGGATCAGGATATAACCCTCAACCGAGAACCCGCCAAATAGACTCAGGGGCGTTGCGGTCCACGTGGCTCCGCCATCGGTGGAGACGGCGCCGGTTCCGCCCTGCCCTTTGATGTTCGAGTTCCAAACGGCCACTTCTCCTTCCGGCAGAACGGTCTCGACCCAGTACGTGATGCCTGGTGAAAGGCCGATGTGGTTTTGATCGGAGTGGGGATAAAGTACCGAAACGAGGGAACAACAGGAGCCGTAGTCGGAACCGATGGTTGCGGATTTTGTGGCGATCGGAGGACCGGGAACGCCGCCGTTATCCTGGGCGAACACAATGTTCACCGTGCCTGGCCCGGTCAAAAGGCTGAGCGCCACGTTCACCTGGCTCATGTAGTAGGTGTAAGAGGAGTCCACCTGAAACGGCATCGCGTAGATCATGCGGGTCTTGGATTTGTCCAAGGTTGCTCCACCGGACTCGACGAGACCCTTGTACGGACTGTAAGTGTTGCCCGGACCCAAATCGGAATAGGCGAGGTTGGGCGGCGCTTGAGCGAACGCGGCGGGAACTATCAGGAAGGAAATCAAAAGGATTGCCGTACGAAAGGGTTCACGATGAGTATTTTGATGGGCCATGGAGGAAATCTACGCTCAAGTTTATCATCCGAAACAACAACGCCTCTATTCTCACTGATGGCGCAATATCCTAATCGGATCCAGGTTTGCGGCCCGGCGCGCCGGTAGAAATCCCGCGAGGAGAGCCACCGCCATCAGCAACGCCGAGACGCTGCCGAGAACGACGGGATCCGTGGGGCCGACACCGTAGAGCAGCGCCCCCAGAAATCGGCCGATGGCGATAGACCCGACGATGCCCAGCGCGAGTCCCAACAGCACCCATTTCATGATGCCGCGAAGCACCAGGCCGAAGACGCTGGCGCCTTGCGCGCCGACCGCCATCCGTATCCCGATCTCCTGCGAGCGCTGAGTTACCGAATAGCTCACGACGCCCATAAGTCCGACCGCCGCCAGAAACAGAGCGACCACGGAAAATGCGGAAAGCAGCAGCATGGGAACGCGGCGGGAGCCGGTTGAGTTCCTCACGATATCCGTCATCATCTCCGCGTCGGAAACGGGCCTGTCAGGTAAGAAAGCTTTGATCGCTTGCTTGACAGGTGCGATGAAAGCGGCTGGTGCGTAGGTGGTCCGAACGACGATATTCATGATCGGCCAGCCGGCTTGTGTGTAGGGCCGCATGAACTGGCTGTTTACAGGGGTGTCGAGGCCTTGGTAGTGCACGTCTCCGACTACTCCCACTATGATCAATCGCGGACCGTCTGATCCGCCGAGACGGATTGCCTTGCCGATCGGATTCTCGTGGAGCCAGTACTGGCGGGCCATGGCTTCGTTGATGACAATGACTCCCAGAGAATCCAGAGTGTCAAGGTTAGTGAATTCCCGGCCTCTCAGAATCGGAATGCCCATGCTGCGGAAGTAGTTCGGGCAAGCAACGCTGTAGTTGCCGCCGGGCATGTTTTGGGGATCCGCGGCAGGGCGGCCCTCGATCTGGAAGCCCCTGCCGGCGTTGCCCTCGAAAGGCAAATGACCCACTGCGCCGGCGGAGACCACTCCCGGTATCGCGGTTACGTGTTCCTCCATATCGCGGCAAAAGAGCGGCAACCCGGGAGGTCCCGTATAAATCTCCTCCTGGGGAACGGACATCTGCATGGTGAGGACGTTTTTGGGATTAAGCCCAGGATCGACGCCCAAGAGCTGCGTGGCGCTTTTGATCATGAGCCCGGTGCCTGAAAGAACGACGAGCGCGAGCGCCATTTCGCACGCCACGAGTACGTGCCGCAACCGTCCGCCGCGGCCCGCTGTAGATTCGCGGCCGCCTTCTTTCAGAGGCTCGTTCACGCTCGTCCGCAGGACGCTCAAGGCCGGAATCAGACCGAATATGATGCCGGTCAGACAAGACAGAAGCAGGGCGAAAGCGAGCACGTGACCATCCAGCGGGATGGCATCCACTTGCCGCATGGGAAGTTGCACGTCGCGGCCCAGAAGCAGAAAGAGCAAGCGTGTGCTCCAGAGAGCAAGCAGGACGCCCGCGGCCCCGCCCAGCACAGCTAACAGCAGGCTCTCCGTAAGCAATTGGCGGGCGATGCGCCAGCCGGCCGCGCCGAGCGCACGGCGAATAGCGAACTCCTTCTGGCGCGATGCGCCGCGGGCCAGCATGAGGTTGGCCACGTTCACGCACGCGATCAGCAACACGAATCCCACGGCGGCCAACAGAGTGACCATCATGTGGCGGAGACCGTCCAATCCGTAATCTTCGAGCGGTTCCACCGTGGCGCCCATGCCGGCGTCTTCGGGGTATTGCTTGGCGATGTTCGCCGCCAACGCTCCCAGCTCCGAACGCGCTTGCGCTATCGTGACTCCCGGCTTGAGACGCGCGAAGGAAAGAAAGCTGTTGTTGCCGCGGCCATAGTCGGTCTTGGTGTAGCCCACCGGGACCCAGAGCTGACGAGGGCCGCTCCAGAACTGCCACGAAAAATCGCGAGGCATGACGCCCACCACTGTAAATGGCTCACCGTCCATCCGGATCGCCTGGCCCACGATTGACGCGTCCCCGCCGTAGCGGCGTTTCCAGAGGCCGTAGCTCAAAATCACTTCGTGATCTCTGCCGGGCATTTCTTCTTCCGCCAAGAACGATCGGCCCAGCATGGGTTTCGCTTTCAGCAGGGAGAAGAAGTTGGACGAGACACGCAGGCCGGGGACCTGCTCCGGCTCGCCGCCAACGCCAGAAAGGTTATAGCCCCGACCGCTGGAATCGAAGATGGCGATTCCTTCGAAGCCTCCGGTCTTGCTTCTGAAATCCCAAACGTTTGGCGCGGACACGATATTTTCATTGTTTGGTCCCTTGCCGAAGAGCTCCCACACGAGCACCAGGCGATTCGAATCCGGAAAGGCCAAAGGCTTCAGAATGGTCGCGTTGATGACGCTGAAAATGGTGGTGTTTGCGCCGATCCCAAGAGCCAGCGTCAGCACAGCCGCCAGAACGAAGGCAGGCTGCCGCAGGAAAGTGCGCCAGCCGTAGCGGATATCGGCCAGCAAGCTGGTGAACCACGTCCACCCCCACACGGCGCGCGCGTCTTCGGCGGCCAAGGTCAGGTTGCCGAGTTCGCCTGATTCGGCCATTGCCGCGAGCGAAGCTAATTCCGCGCGCATGTCAAGCTCGGCTTGCCGCCGGGCGGAGGGGAGCAGATATTTCAGTCTTCGCCAGTTCATGCCGTAACCCTCATCCTTTGCCTGCGGCCTTCGAGGTTCGCGGAGGCACAGGCCCCATGACGTTCGTCACCGCATCCACAAACTCCGCCCACTTGGAATGCTCCCGCGCGAGATGCTTTCTGCCGGAGGCGGTTAGCCGGTAGAACTTCGCTTGCCGGTTCAAATCCGACGTTTCCCACCGCGAAGTGATCCAGCCTTTCAACTCCAAGCGCTTGAGGGCGGGATAGAGAGAACCGAATTCCACGTCCAACGCCTCAGCCGAACAGCCGCGAATGGATTGCGCGATGCCGTATCCGTGGAGGGGCCGGAAAATCAACGTTCTGAGGACGAGCATGTCGAGGGTGCCCTTCAGCAGCTCCATATAAAGTGATCCTATATGAAGGACGGCTTTATGTCAACATTCGCGAGTGTTCCGCGCGGGGAATGGAATCAGGCGCTTTTGCGTGGCGGCGTACATCCTGTACGCCGGGCCGATCGCCGCGACCAGCGCAGCCTCTTCCACGCGGATGCGGTTCATCAGCCCGGCGAGCGGAAGGATGGTCAGCGCGATCAGGCTAAGCCAGTTCCCATAGGTCAGGCCGACGCCTATGAGAACAAGAAGCAGAGCGGCATAACTTGGATGCCGCAGAATATGGTACGGGCCGGCGTTGATCACCGGCTGACCGGCGCTCGTCATCACCGTGAACGTGAAGTACTGCCCTAGCGTTCGGAAACACCACCAGCGCGAGCCAATTCCCGCGAACATCAGCCCCAGGCCGGCGCCAAAAGCAAGCGGCCCGTACGAATAGGCGGCGAACCTGACGTTCAGCGCCGACGCCGCGAGCACGGCGCCAGCCCCTGCGCATATGCGAGTGCGATGGCGCTGCCGCGATCCGTGTTCGTCGCGTCCGCGCGGCGGTGGATAGCCTGACGGATCTCGACAGTACCCGGAATACGAATTTTCCTTTGAACCCTCCGCGGTGCGGCTGATTGGCCTTCCTTTAACTTGCGAACGTGGACATTGAAGTCCAGGCCCAAATTTGGGAAAGTATGATCTCCGTCACTGACGTGAGCCGGCATTCAATGCGTAAAGGAGATTCCTTGCCGAAAACCGTTTCGCTGTATGCAATGAGTTTTGTTTTTTGTCTTGCTCCCCTCGCCATGGGACAGGCTTCTCGTCCGTATGCCCCTTCGTCCGCGCCCGACGGGAGCGCCACCGCCGCCGGCGGAACTTCTCCGGCCATCGATCAAGCCGAGCTTGTGCGCCGCACACAACAGCTATATGACGCGATTCCGCCTGGCGATCAGGCGCCGTCGAAGTCCTACTACGCTGAAGACGCGATGGTCTACGACGAGAAAGGCCGTTCCATGAACAAGAAGGCCCTCTTAGACGACCTGGAGCCGATGCCTGCCGGATACAGCGGAGTCATCGAGATAGTGCACCCGCACACAACCTTCGCACCGGGAGTGGCTGTATTGGCCTACGACTGCGATGAGACGGAAACGATCTTCGGCCAGGAACTGCACGCGCGTTACCACTCCGTGGACACATGGCTGTATCGCGACAGCAAATGGCAGATTGCAGTCAGCCAGACCATGCGCTATTACGAGGACCCGGCCGTGGGTTCCACCGACGCGGCGCGCCTGGACGACTTCACCGGCGTGTACGAGCTTTCGCCGGGCAATCGCCGCACCGTCACGCGAGCCGATGGCGAGATCTTCCTGCAACGCGGAACGGGAGCAAAGACCAAACTGCTTCCAGAGTCCGGCGACCTCTTCTTCCGCACCGGGGTCGAGGGCCGCATCCTGTTTCACAGGAACGCATCCGGCAAGGTCGATGCGCTCTATGACCGCCGCAACAATGAAGATGTCGTCTGGCACAAGGTGCTTTGAATGTTTGTCTATTTCGAGCGTTCATGAACTAGTGTTCCGTGCTCTGGCCGCCGCGGTCGGTCGCCTCACTGTGCCGAATCGTGAAGGCCAAACGCGGACGCGCCCTATCAACTCTGCCGCAGCGCCGTTGCGGGATCCACCTTGGTCGCTTGAAGAGCGGGCCACCAAACCGCGACAGCGGCCGCAAGGATGAGAACGGCCGGGATCGTCCCGAACACTAACGGGTCGAACGCCGTTACACCGAACAGGAAGCTTGCAATTTGCTTCGCGAGCGCGAAAGCACCACCGATTCCAATCACGATCCCCACGGACGCGAAGATTAAGCCCTGTCGCATGATCATCCCGCGAACATTGCTCCGCTCCGCGCCTAAAGCCATTCGAATTCCGATTTCGTGAGTGCGCTGCTCCACCGAATAGGCCATCAAACCATAAATTCCGATTGAGGCAAGCAGGAGTGAGACGCCGCCGAAGACGCTCATTAGAAGCATGTGAAAGCGCTCCCGCGAAGTTGATCGCGAGACCACTTCGTCCATCGCGCGAACCTCGGACACTGGCAGTCCGGTCACTTGGCGCAGTTGGTCTTCGACCGCCGCGCGCATCTTCATGGGTTCTCCGCGCGTGCGTATGACCCACGCCAAAGGCGTCAGCTTGACGTTTAGGGCTTGGATTGCATCCGTGATCTGTCCATTCGGCAGATACATTTCGGGTCCCGGATCCTGATTCAAGGCGCCATCCCGCTGGTCAGCAACGACGCCTATGATTTGCCGGACTGGTTCAGTTTCAAGTTGCGGCATCACGCCTTTCCCAATCAGGAGCCTGTCTCGCAAAGGATCTCCTTTCGGCCAGAATTTGCGGGCCATTGCTTCGTTGATGATCACGACCGGAGGGCCGCCATGATTGTCCTGTTCGGTAAACGAACGGCCGCGCATGACGTGGATGCGGAACACTTCGAAGAACCCAGGGGAGACCGTTTTCCATCCGCCCCCGCCGTGAAATGGCCCTTGGTTGAGGGGCCGTCCCATGATTCTGAATGGCAGGCCATAGCCGCCTTCGAGCGGAACGCAGCACGTCGCGCTCGAAAGCTCCACACCGGGCAATGCATCCAGGCGTTCGGTGGCCCGATGCACCATCTGCTCCAAGGCTTCGCTGGTCTGATAGCGGTTGCCCGAGAGCGACATTCGCATGGTTAGAACGCGCTTGGTATCGAAGCCTGGTTCGACTGAGTAGAGCGCCGACTCGGTTCGGATCAACAGCCCTGCCCCAACGAGCAGCACAACAGCGAGCGCGACCTCCCCGACCACGATAATTGCGCGCGCTTTGTTCTGCCGAAAGCCGCTTCCGGAACGGCTCCCACCTTCTTTGATAATTGCGCTCAGGTCCGTGCGGGCGGCGCGCCAAGCCGGAAGCAGCCCGAAAATCAGGGTCGTTAGAAGGGTGATCAAGGCCGTGAATGCCAGCACCCGCCAATCGAGTGAGACGCTCGCGCCGTCCGCGCCCACTCGCGGCAATCCGGCGGTGTTTACCGCTAGCAGGCCGCGTATTCCGACAATCCCCAGCAGCAGACCGAGCACCGCTCCCGCGGCCGCCAGGAGTAAACTCTCCGTGAGCAGTTGGCGCACAATTCGAACCCGGCTTGCCCCCAAGGCATTCCGGATAGCGATTTCTCGCTTGCGTGATTCCGCGCGCGCCATCAGAAGGTTCGCGACGTTTGCGCACGCAATCAGCAACACGAATCCAACCGCCCCCGCCATCACCCAGATGGACTGCTGGGCGCTTTGGACAAGCGACTCCTTCAGGGGCGTGGCGTCGAAGCTGTTCCCCTTTTCCAACGCGTCCGGAAACTTCCGGCGATATACTGCCGCCGAGGCGTCGAGCCCCGCTCTGGCTTGTCGTATCGTCACTCCATCCTTCAAACGTGCCGCCACCTCGAAGTAGTGACCCTGGTCCGCGGAGTTCGGGTCGAGTTGGAAAGGAACCCATACCTCTGGAGGCTCTCCAAAATCTTGAAAGTCGAACTTCGCTCCCACCACGCCGATAATCACCCGGGGTTCGCCACCTAGGTCTATCGTTTTGCCAATGATCTTCTGATCGCCGCCGAATCGGTTTTTCCACAATCTCTCGCCAATCAACACGACCGGAGCGGCACGTGGCGCGTCTTCCTTCGCGCCAAATGGCCGCCCGACAATGATCGGAACTCCGAAAAGCCGGAAGTATGCGGAACTCGCGGATTCAGAATGGAGCTGCTGGGGAAACTGCCCGCCCGTCCAGTTCACAATGCCGCCTCCGAATGCCGAAACATCTTCTAGAATGTCTGCCTGCTGCGCCCAGTGGGCGAACTTTGCAGGTGACCCTCCCTGGAAGCTTCCCTCCGGCGTTTTCGTCTTCAAGATGACGATCCGGCTGGCGTTCGGAAAGGGCGGCTCTTTCAGGAGCACGGTATTCACAAGCGAGAAGATAGCGGTGTTCGCGCCGATGCCCAAGGCCAGCGCGATAATCGCGGTAAAGATAAAGGACCCGCCTCCGTGGCGGAACATTCGTATCGCATGGCGAAGGTCGCGGACAAGGATTTCCATAGATGCTCTCAGAGCTAGACGTTGATTTGCGGAAAATGTTCCGATTCAACTTGAGACGATCCGGCAGCGGGGGTGTGGATACCGCGTCTCAGAGCGGAGCTGCCAACGTGCTGATAAAGGCAAAGGCGACGAGCCCAACTCCCGCTTGCGTTTGGCTACGTAACGCCGCACCGTTGGCGCACTCACGCCGTGCTCGGTATGCTCTTTCCGAGCCGCGTGAAGATGCTGTGCGCCGTGTATTTCTGTTTCCGCGGGCTTGGCGATCCTCCTCCAGAATCCGGTCGATGATCTGCCCCAGTAGCCCTGCCGCGGGTGCTCCCGATCCACCTTCTTACGTTCCGGCGGGGCCTCGCTCTCGACCGCCTGCCGAACCATCCGGCGATGCACTCCATGCTTCCTCGCCAGTTCCCGAAAAGTTTCTCCGGCGCGTGCCCACGCCGGATCTTTTCGAATGTCGCCACTTTGTGCCTTCTGTCCATGCCGGAATGTTTTCATTCCGGGTTGTCCAGGTGCGGCCAAATTATATGTCGAAACTCAGAATGGCGGCGTGTCCGAGGGACTGCTTGCCGAAATTGAAAACTGGCGCATGATGGCCGTGGAAACCCGCGATGGTACCTGGGTGTTTTCGTCGGAGCGGATGACACCGCTTACGAAGGACAACTGCTGGCGGCGAGTGATGTATTCGGCGGCTGGCAATTGGATTTAAAGGTTTCGCGAAGCTCGGTAAATCGAAGTTCGACGGGGTTTAGCGTGAACTCGCCAAAGTCGAGGCTCTCGGCACCGGAGGCGCGCTGAAACTACGCCGCCTGGCCTTCGGTTTCACTTCCGGGTCCGGGGATTTCCCCTCCGCTAAACCGGACTTCTGACCCTCGATCATGATTCATTTCCTTCTCGCCCTGCTCTCTATTCTCAGCCGCTAGAAATGTCTCGCCGATATTTGCACGAAGGGGATCGAACGCACCATCGCTGTGGCACGGAGTCACAAGATTGTCTCGGTTTGTGTCCCGTTTCAAAGCACATCTCCTCGTAATCAGAACGGCTTGGAGCACGGGGACGGCCGCATTACGGACTCACTGCGCCCCACAGGGTGTGGTGACTATTAACTAACTAATGCGTTACGGCCTACAAATTGTTAGCGGTTTTTTCGGATACGAGCTTGAGATCGCCTACGAAACGAGCGTATTCCTCCCGATGCGATTGGGGATCTGTCATTCGAAGGATGGCTGAGGGGTGAATCGTAACGAGGAGGTGGGCGGCCCAGCGATTTTCCAGCCATTGTCCGCGGTCACGGAGGACCCGAACGTCGCGACCGAGGAGAGATTGCGCGGCAGTGGAGCCGAGGCAGACGATAACTTCCGGCTTCACGTTTTCGATTTCGGCTTCAAGCCAGGGGCGGCACGCAGAGATGTGTGTGCCGCGCGGCGTTTTATGAATGCGGCGCTTGCCTCGCTCTTCAAAATAGAAGTGCTTCACGGCGTTTGTTATGTACACTTCACTGCGATCGATGCCCGCGTCGACCAGAGCCTTATCGAACAGCTTGCCGGCAGGGCCTACGAAGGGCTTTCCGGCCAGATCCTCCTGGTCGCCCGGTTGTTCCCCGACGAACAGAAAGCGAGCCGCGGCAGGGCCTTCGCCAAAAACTGTTTGCGTGGCATTGCGAAACAGTTCACAGCCTTCGCAACTGTGCGCGGCCGCGGCGAGTTGCTTCAGTGACGCGGCGCGGGGGACGAAAGATTTCGCGGAAGTCGGTTGCTTCTTCACCATTGAATCGACTCTTGTGTGAGCGTTCCGAATCAGGTCTCCCATAATTTTCGTTTCCGGCATGGTGGACCAATGGCGAGCAGGCATTTCGCTGGCCATGGCTGCCAGATTCAGACGTGCAGGATTGAAGATCGAAGAATAGTAAGTGAGCCAAAGGTCTTCGACCTGGTCTTCGGAGGGTGCCGCGTCGCGAGGGAGGCCCGGCCCGAAACGCAGCTGACGAAGGTCCCACCAAACACTCTCATCAGGGGTGAGGATGGCCCATCGAAGAGCACCGAAGCGCCGAACGAAAAAAGGCGCATTCGCCCGGACAATGAGATGTTCGGGGCGGTGCCACGCTACATAGGTTTCGATTGTAGGATCAGAGGGACCGGCGATCTTGCGAAAGCGGACGAAGGCACGCATCTTGTGGATGTCTCTGCGAACAGCCCTTTCCATGAGACGGAGTTCTCGTACAGACGCCTCGGAATGGTCTTCGAGCAGATGCGGTTCACCGCGGGTGAGCCTCCACAGAAGCCGGTAAAGCAGGTTCCAGCGGTTGGGATGACGATGGTAGCCGACGGTTTCTGCCAGCTGTAGGAATTCGGCTGGGACTCTCTCGGTTTCGACAGGGGGCGTCTCTTCCCGTTCTAGGTGATCGAGGGTCAAGGCAGGCTGCCCGTGCTGCTTATCGAAGAAGTCAACCTGCCCAGGAGAACGCGAGGCGCAAAGGAGAGAGCGCGCGCGGTTACGCCAGGCAGCAAAGTCCTCCACTAAGACATCGATCATAGTTCGCCGCTGATGGCTCCGAAGAGAGATAACTGGGCCGGCTCCGGTGTGAAGCGCTGTGGAAGCCGCACGCTGTCAATCTGCTGAGCCGACGGGTTGTGATCGGCCGTCACGACAAAGAAGCGCACCTTCTGCACGGAGACCTTCAGGCGCACCAGGTCTTCCAGCCGCAGAGCACGCAGGCGGCGGTTTTGGAGGATCCGATTGACGTTGCGAACACCTATGCCAGGAACGCGAAGCAGAGCCGAGCGGGAGGCTTTGTTGATGTTGACGGGGAAGAATTCCCTGTGCCGCAAGGCCCAGGCGAGCTTGGGGTCTTTGTCGAGAGAGAGTTCCGGGTGATCAGGGGGAGTGATTTCTTCAACCTTGAAGCCATAGAAACGCAGGAGCCAGTCCGCCTGATAGAGGCGGTGCTCACGGACCATGGGCGGCGTTCCGATGGGAAGAGTGGGATCAGAGTGCGGGATAGGGCTGAAGGCGGAGTAGTAGACGCGGCGCAAACGGTGAGTTTTATAAAGTGCTGAAGCTTTCGTGAGAATGGCGGCGTCGGGGGTGGATGTAGCACCGACAATCATTTGAGTGCTTTGCCCGGCGGGCGCGAAGACAGGGGCACTTCCTTGCCGATTCGTCTTGTCTTTCGCATCGAGAATGCCGCTGCGAATTTCGTTCATGGCGTGTTCGATGACGCGATGGGTCTTGGCGGGGGCCAAGATCCGGAGGTCGGATTCCAGGGGTAGTTCGATGTTGGCGCTCAGGCGATCAGCCCATTTGCCGGCTTCGCGATAGAGGGCTGGAGAAGCAGCTGGAACGGCTTTGAGATGGATGTAGCCGCCGAAGGAATGGTCCGCACGAAGACTGCGCGCCGTGGCGATGAGTTGCTCCATGGTGTAGTCAGGCGATTGGATGACCCCGGAGCTGAGGAAGAGACCTTCGATGTAGTTGCGTTTGTAGAAATCGAGGGTGAGAAAAATGACTTCGGCAGGGGTGAATCGGGCGCGCGGAGTATCGCTTGAAATCCGGTTGACGCAGTAGCTGCAATCGTAGACGCAGTAGTTCGTGAGCAACAGTTTGAGGAGCGAGACGCAGCGGCCGTCAGGTGTATAACTGTGGCAGATTCCGATGCCTTCAGTGTTGCCGAGGCCACCTTCGGCTCGCTTACGATAAGAGCCGCTGCTCGCACATGAGGCGTCGTACTTCGCGGCGTCCGCGAGGATGTGGAGCTTTTGGGTGATATCCATTCCGCGGCGAACGCTGCCCCCCGATATTTTCGATGATGCAGAGCCCGACATGGGTACACTTTCGAGGCGAAGAAAAGTGGAATTGGTGGCTTACGTCACAAGAGTCTGGCTCGGCACCAGGACAGCGCCGACGGTTTGAAGCCCGTAGCCAAGCGCAGCTTGACGGTGTCGCAGAGGCGAACGCTGGCAAAGACCAGATGCACGGCTACGCGATCTCGCAGTTTATCCAGCAGACCTCGGCGGACGTTTTACAGGTCGAAGAGGGCTCGCTCTATCCGGCGCTGCAACGCATGTTGATCAAGGGCTGGGTGGTGGGCGAGTGGCAACAATCGGAAAACAACCGGCGTGCGCGCTATTACAAATTGACGCCGGAAAGGCGCAAGCAGCGGGCGCGTGAGCTGCGCGAGTTCGAACGCGTGATGACCGCCATCGGACGGGTGATCCAGCCGGTATGAAGGGGCTGTGGCGCGACGAATTATTTGACTGGGCGTGAACCTGTGATGAGAATATCGACGAGCCGCTTGGCGCTTTGCTGCCAGTCAGGCCCGGTGGCGACGTTTGATACGCCAATTAGAGCGCGCAGCAGATCGATGGGGTCGAGGTCTTTGCGGATGTCGCCACTCCTGATGGCTCGTTTCACCAGCGATCGAATCGCTTCCCAGATCTGGACGTGTGTGGATTCGAAGACTTTTGAGGCTCCGCCCAGCAAGGTGTTCAGCACGGGCGCGATAATCTTTTTCGCGGCGATGTAGTCGACGAATAACATCATCCACGCGCGCAGAGCTTCGATGGGCGGCATTTTTTCGGCGAAGCTGCGCTCGGCCGCGGCGAGCTTCGCCACTTCAGTCCGATACACGGCTTCAATCAGGGCTTCGCGGGAGGGAAAGTGTCGGTACAATGTGCCCGCGCCGACGCCGGCCTGTTTCGCGATGTCGTCCAGACTCGCCTCCGCGCCGAATTGCGTGAACGCTTCTTTCGCGACTTCCAGAATCCGGTCGCGATTGCGCTCCGCGTCGGCGCGCGGTTTCCGGGGAACGGGTGGGGAGCGTTTTTTGGCCATCCAAACAAATTTGCAACCGGAGATAGTCTCCGCTAATCTGTCTATACGGAGACTATCTCCGTTTTAGCAGATTACGAAGGTTTGGTCAATCCAGAGAGGACCGGAAACATGCGAGTGTTCGTTACAGGAGCGACGGGGTTTGTCGGATTCGCCGTCGCCCAAGAGTTGATCGGGACGGGTCATCAGGTGCTCGGTCTTGCGCGATCGGAGGAAGGCGCGAAGTCGCTTGCCGCCATCGGAGCAGAGGCGCATCGCGGCGATCTTGAGGATCTTGAAAGCGTGCGCAGCGGCGCGGCAGCGGCGGACGGCGTCATTCACTGCGCTTTCAACCACGACTTCTCGAAGTTCGCCGCCAACTGCGAGCAGGACCGGCGGGCGATTGAGGTTCTTGGTGCGACACTTTCGAACTCGGGGCGCCCCCTGGTCGTGACGTCCGGCATCGGAGCGCTTGCTCCCGGCCGCCTGGCTACGGAAGAAGATGCCCCCATGCCGACGAGCGCCTCGTATCCGCGAGCCTCCGAACAGACAGCCCTCTTGGTGGGCGGGGGCGGCGTGCGAACGTGCGTCGTGCGGCTGCCGCAGGTGCACGATCCCGTCAAGCAGGGCTTCGTGTCTTTTCTGATTGCGGTCGCCCGTGAGAAGGGTGTATCGGCCTATGTCGGCGATGGGCGCAATCGGTGGTCCGCGGGGCATCGGGTCGATACCGCACGCCTCTATCGGCTCGCGCTGGAGAAAGCCCCTTCCGGCAAGGTCGAGCGCTATCACGCGGTCGGCGAAGAGGGCGTGCAAGTGAAAGAGATCGCCGAGGCAATTGGCCGAGGCTTGAAGATCCCTGTCATCTCTGTCGCGCCTGAACAAGCGACGCAGCACTTTGGATTTCTTGGAGGGTTCGCGGGGCTCGACATGCCGGCTTCGAGCGCGCTCACACAGGAGCGCCTGGGATGGCATCCGACCGGTCCGAGCCTGCTGGCCGATCTGGAAGCAATGCAATTCAACGCGTAAAGAAGGATCAAAATGCATAACAAAGAAGTCGCTCTGATCACGGGAGCGAACCAGGGGATCGGCCTGCAAATCGCGAAGGATCTTGCATTGCACGGCCTCACCGTGTTGGTCGGATCGCGCAATTTCGAACGTGGCGAGGCTGCGGCCAGGACGATCAACGGAGACGCGCATGCGATTCAGCTCGACGTCACCGACCGGGTCTCGATCGACGCGGCCGCGAAGCGCATTCGCAAGGAGTTTGGACGTCTCGACGTGCTGATCAACAACGCGGCTATCTCGAACACGGGATTGCGGCCCGAAATGACGATCGAAGAGTATTCGATGAAGACCCGCCCAAGCGTCGTGTCGCTCGATGAAGTGCGCGCGGTGTGGGAGACCAACGTATTCGGCGCGCTCGGGGTCTATCAGTCGATGTTGCCGCTGCTGCGTGAGGCTCCGCACGCCCGCATCGTCAACGTGTCGAGCGGCGTGGGCTCACTCACGGCAAACTCGGACACGAACTTTCCTTACCGTTCGATGTTTGGCCCCGTTTACCCTGCGTCCAAGACTGCGCTTAACGCGATGACGGTCGCCATGGCGATCGAGCTTGAGTCGACCGGAATCAAGGTCAACGCCGTCACACCCGGCTATACGAAGACCGCCCTCAACAACTACTCGGGCACGGAGACTGTCGAGGAGGGTGCAGCAGAGGCCGTGCGTGTCGCGCTGCTCGGTCCGGACAGCCCGACCGGTACGTTCACGCACGCGAAGATGGGGACAATCCCGTGGTGATCGATGTGACCGCTATGGCCGAGCGAGAACTGTCGGCATTCCTCCGCGCCGTGACCGAGCTCTATGGGCCCGAACAGACGGAAGGCTCAGCAGACGACTGGTTGCGTGAGCTGACGGCGAGCGAGGATGTTCCCGCATCGGCTCGTGAATGGCGAACGCTCACGATCGCGGCTGCGGCACAGTTCGCCAACCGAGTGACTACATCTTGAGGAGGAGACAGCAAGACCCGGGCCTGGGACGGTTCCGCATTCTCGCCGACCAGTCCGGCAAAGTACCCGCCGGAAACCGGAGGATGCTAAAGTCTTCAAATCCATCGGCGAAGGCACATCGCGACACTGGAACTATCCGGGGTTAACGCAGTTAAAGTAAACTCGCTTCAATGGAAGGTCCGCCTTTAGTACCCGGATCAAACCGGACTGGTGAAACGCGCGCGCTCCGCCGTCCGTACCTTCGAGTTCATGCCGTCAATGTCTTCGTACGGGACCAGGAGCAGAGCCTGCGGTTCTATGTCGATCGACTCGGCTTCGATATCGCATTCGATGCCAGGCTTTCATCGGGCGAGCGCTGGCTGGCAGTTGCGCCCCCTGACGGCAGCGCATTGCTCGCGTTGATCGCCCCGCATCCGGATTCACGCGATTTTCCGATGATCGGCCGCAACACCGGCGTTGTCTTTGTCACTGAGGATGTAGTCGCGCAATACGGAGAATGGCGCAAAAAAGGTGTCCGGTTCACTTATACTCCGCGACTGCGGCGGGTTGAATACAACCTCCGGCTGATCGTGCCTGCGCACGCCCTCGCGCCCGGACAGGAAGACCGCCACCGCTTGTGGGGCGGTGTGTTCACGCAATTCAAAGATCCGGACGGCAACGCATTCTCACTGGTCGGGTTCGACGAGGTGAGCCGTGAAATTGAACTGCAGCGGCGCGCGATGGTAGAAAGACTAGAAGCGGAGCGCCGCAACGCGCAGGAGCTTGAAATTGCTAAGGAGGTTCAGGCGAGACTGTTTCCGCAGACGCTGCCTGCCATTCGAACGCTTGACTATGCGGGGATTTGCATTCAAGCGCGGCAGGTCGGGGGCGACTATTACGACTTCATCGAATTAGGTCGCGGAAAGTTCGGCCTTGTCATCGGAGATATAGCGGGAAAGGGTATTGCGGCTGCTCTCCTTATGGCTAACTTACAGGCGACGCTGCGGATACAGACATCGCTTTCCATCGACCAGGAGCTTCTATTGCGATCCGTGAACCATGTTTTCCTGAAGAATTCCAGCGAAAGCGCCTATGCGACTCTCTTCTTCGCCGAGTACGACGACGAAGCGCGGCGCCTCCGATATACCAATTGCGGCCACTTACCTGGGCTACTGCTGCGTGGCGATGGCACGGTTGACCGGCTCGCATCCACGAGCACGGTGCTCGGACTTTTCCCCGACTGGGATAGCGCGACTGACGAGCGGACACTCTTCCCCGGAGACACGCTGGCGGTCTACACGGACGGAGTAACCGAGGCCTTCGATGCGGCGGAAGAGGATTTTGGTGAGGAGCGGTTGATTGAGGCGCTGCAGCGGCACTGTCATCTGCCGGCGGAGGCGATCGTCTGCGCCGTGGTGGATGAGGTGCAGCGATTCGGCACAGCGGGGCAAAAGGACGATATCACGCTAACGGTTGCTAGGTGCCGTTAGCGCCTGGAGTGCGCGGGAGCGGGGATCCCAGTGTCTCAGTACGATGAGTTCATGATCCCGCAAGAAAAGAGAGCCGCGGTGTCGCGGGGTCTGGAAGAGGCCTTTAGCGCCAGGTCGATCAAAGATGTTCGCAGAATGACTCAAGGTCTAAGTTCAGATCTCGTTCTCCGCATGGTCCAACGATCTCCATACGTCTTGCGCATCATGACACGTGTGGAGGAAAGGAACGGTCCGCGTTTCGCCAGCATGAAGACGGCGGGAGAAGCAGCTTTGACCATTATGAATCTGCATCCTCTCCGGGGAGCCAACTGTTTGCGGCGAAATGCGCGTATTCGGGCCGTAGCTGTGTCAACCAGAGGCCGTGCAATTTGTAGCGGATTTTTGGCGCCCAGATGTAATTCGAAGCCGGGAACTCTGGTTAACGGGAGCCTCCCTGCGCGAAAAGTCGCGATTCCGAAATGTGCCGAATCGTCGAGCCGGGCTTGCGAAGTCGGAGAGAATGCCGATATCAACCCAATGTCCAATCGGGCAACGATACGGGAGGAGACGAAGCGTTTTCAACGCGGCTGTCTGCGAAAAATCAAACACCGTCGGTTGCGAGCAGGCGGGGCCGCCACCCTGATTGCTCACACGCCGATAGAGCGGACCGAACTTGTGCCCGCCGCATCGCAGCTGACGACCAGCTTTGCGAATACCGTGCTGGCGGTGACCGCATTCATTAAGCTTAGTCAGGACGAGAGCGACCGGTTCGTATACGCGCGCTTTCTCGCTAAGCCGATCGGCGGGGTTCCGGTCACGGCGGTACGGGCCGCGACCGTCCAGCTATGCGATCGGGACGACCCGGCTCCCGCGCACGATGACGCTAAGCTGCCGAAAACCGGCGCCTCGTCGCGCACTACGGGGAAGTCGATAACGACGACAGTCACATACCAACCGCCGACGGCGAACAAGGTGCTCGGGACGGCGGTGACGGATTGGGATGGGCGTGCGATCTTTGTCCTGCGCCCAGGAACCGGGACGTTTGCCGGGGCCGTCACAACTGGACCTCTTCTTTCAAGTGTCCGCCCCACTCTTGGAGCCGGACACTTTGAATCGCCGAACGGTTTATTTGTGAACGATGCAGGCAAACGCCTCGGGGCGCCAGCCACGCCGGTGACTTATACGTTCACACGCCAGCAAGTGACCAATCCGGGCCCTCATTAGGTGCTGCGGCTCTCAGCCTGATAGTGTCCGTTCGGCTTTCTACGCTCGGTCTGGGACGAGCAGGTCCAACGAGAGGGTTTCCCCAATGGGCAGACCACTGGGTGGCATCGCAGGATGGGACGAGCTTCGGAAACGGAACAACAGAAGGCTCCCATGACATCCCGCCGCGCTGACTGGGTTGGAGTGATGCTCTCCTCCACAGTCGTTTCAGCCGGTGCCGGAAACTTCCAACTGCGGCAAGTTTCCTGGGACAACGCCCCAGCCAGCAGCCCGACCGTTGTGATTCCTGCGCCAAGCGACAGGTACACCTGCGCATGATTGAAGTTCCGGAGAACATCGCTTCCGGCGAATTGCGGGTCAGCGACGAACATGGCACATCATCATAACTAATGGCTCACAATCCGGGAAAAAGCTGTAGAATCAGAGCGGCACTGGAGCTTACGGACGATGAATTCATCTATTACACACTCTTTAGCGGCGGTCGTTTTCTTCGCATCATTGACCCCAGGGTATGCATCCGATCCGGTCGCATACACAAGTTTGGGAGCCCAGGATTTTCTGGCGGTCTACAGTCCGACTAGTCGAAAAGTAACCGAGCGCTTCAGCGCTGCTCAGAACGGACGATCTTTCGCGCTCTCTCCGGATGGCGGAACGGCGTTTATCGGCTCGGTTGGCGTTAAGGCCGTGACCGTTCTCGGTGGCCCTATATGGCAACAGGGGAGCGAGGATGTCTTTAACATCTCCGTCAGTCCCGACTCCTCGCAGGTCTACTCGGTGGGCGCCGGCAAATTCCTGCATATCTATAACGCTTCCACGGGCCAGGTGATCAGCGACGCCGCGTTAAACATCACCCCCACGCAAGCGGCCGCGACGCCCGGCCACGCGCAAATTTACGTAAGCGGGCCAGAAGGCGTCGATGTCCTCGACGGCACGAATTACACCTTGAAAGCGACGATCAACCTTCACGGGAGCGCGGGATTGGCGGTCACCCCGGACGGCAGCAGAGTCTATGTTTCTTCGACGTCGGGAAAAAATCTCGGGTACGTCATCGACACCACTTCGAATAAAGTTGTGGCCGCCATTCCTGGGAATTCGTACGGCGCCGCCGGCGCTGTGATATTCGCCGGAGACGGATCCGAGGCTCTTTTCGCTACAGACTCGGGTCTGGTGGAGGTCGCCACATTCACGAATACCGTCACAGGAACAATCGCTTCCTCCAGTATGTCGCTCGGCCTCAATCTGGCCACCGACGGCCAGTATGCTTATTACACGCCCGGCGTCCCGAACGTCGAGCCCGCTCTGTTGCAGTTCAACTTGGCGGCGGGAGTTTATTCGAAGGTGCGTTTGGGAGGAACCGCGGTCGGGGTTCAGTACACACCTTTTGGAAACGCAGTGTATCTCCTCGAGACGCTGAACACCGTCATGAGCAGCGATCCCGTTTCGGGAACTGTGACCTCGGACTTGGGATTTATTAAGGTATAAATATACTTGACTGACAGCGCTTTGCTTGCTAAAGTTGAAGTATGGACAAGGTAAACGCACTTCCGAAAACCCTTCAAGAGGCAATCATCTACTTTGCGGACCCCGAAAATTGCCATGCTTTCATGATGGGAAGCCGATGGGCGGATGGCAAGGTAAAGTGCCCTCGCTGTGGATCGGATGATGTTTCTTACCTGCCAAATGCTCGCGTATTCAAGTGTTACCAGAAGCACGAACGTCAGAAGTTTAGCCTTAAAGTTGGGACCATCTTCGAGGATTCATCTATCGGTCTTGAGAAGTGGCTTCCCACAATGTGGATGTTAGTTAACAGCAAGAACGGGATATCTTCGTGGGAGATTCACCGCTCAATAGGCGTTACTCAGAAAACCGCGTGGTTCATGCTTCAGCGCGGGCGCTTGGCAATGCAGGGAGACACTCACGGCAAGCTGTCCGGCGAAGTGGAAGTAGACGAAACCTTCATCGGCGGCAAAGCGCGGAACATGCACGTCGCGAAGCGGAAAGCAAAGATCACTGGACGCGGCACCAGCGGAAAGACCGTTGTGATGGGCATGTTGAAGCGCGGCGGGAAGGTCCGCACTGTGGTAGTAGACAATCGCGACAAAGAGACCCTACAGGGCCACGTTGAAAAGAACGTTCGCGCTGGGTCGAACGTGTTCACCGATGAGCTTGTTTCCTACTGGGGCTTGGATGAGAAGTACGTCCACGAGATCATCAACCACGCCGAGCAATACGTGAATGGCAACGTCCACACGAACGGGATGGAGAATTTCTGGTCGCTCCTGAAGCGCGGACTGCATGGCACCTACGTTTCCGTCGAACCTTTCCACCTGTTCCGCTACATTGACGAACAGGCATTCCGCTACAACAACCGCGTGAGCGACGACGGAGACAAACTGAGCGATGCGGACCGCTTCAATACCGTGATGGGTCAGATCGTTGGCAAGCGCCTCACCTACAAGGCCCTGATCGGGAAGGAGGGCGAAACGGAAGCTTTCTAAGCGGGAGGCTCAACGGGAGGGACGCGGGAAGCGCTCTTCTTCCGTTTTGGACCGCGCCTGTTAGGGTTGGCGTCAACCTCTTTGCGGTGTTCTGCCACCTTGCGCTGAATTTCAGTGTGGGGCACTGTGAGGATCGATTTCATGGCGTTCTGGAACCGCGTGAACGCCTCTGGCCCTTCGTGCATTTCTGGATGCGGCTTCATGGCTTCATCATGGCACGATTACCCGCCTCCCTTTGCTTCCTCAGCCAAACGCTTCAGCCGCGCAGGGAGTTTTTCCTTGTGGTACATCACGCCATCCTCAAACAGCATCTTCGGGTCAGGGCGATGGCCCGGAATGATAGACCCATCCGGCAATCTGTAGTAATGGACCTCAACGATGTCGTTTTGGCTCGAATCGCGGTAGCGTGTTTTTACGCTAACAGCGTCAGGGTGTCGCTCGCGTATCCCAGGTTGAGGTTGGCGAGTGGTGCTGATTAGGTGCTCGGTGAACTCCCCGGCCTGCATCCGCTCCCAGTAGCGCCCTTCGTTGAATCTCCGGCGCATTTCTTCTTCTGTTAATCTAGGGTGGGCGAATTCCATGGCTAACGTAACCGAAATATCAACCCACGTTCGGGAGTTTCTTTCAGGCGGGATGTCCCTTGGCGAGCTTGAGGATTGGGCCGCTGAGTACTCGTGGAATATCCACAAACGAGCAAATCAAGAAACCCAGCAACTGGCCTATTTTGTGCACGACAGGGTCGATGACTTCGCGGAAGGCAATATCGACGAGACCGTTTTTCGTCAGGAGTTGGCAGCGGCCATCCGCCCTTTTGAGCAGAATTTTGCATTGTTCTCGTACGACAAATGGTCGGATCTCGTTATGACTTTTCAAGCTGCCCGGGCGAATTCGGAGGAGGTTCGGATTTTTGGGCCTGCCCTTGCGTTTGCTTATCGACCTCTACTCGTGAACCTGTTTTTATAAGGAAGGGAAGTTTAGTGGCGAGTTCCTCGTCGATATAAAATTCAAGCCAGTGTGTTCCGGCGCGAGCTCCTGGAATCTTCACCGTTATGTTGAAGGTCTGGCCTTCGACTCCTCCTAGCAAGTCGATCCGAAATAAACCCTCTGTGCCCTTTAGGGGCTCCCCTGTCTCGGCTACCCCCTTGACGGAGAAAATGGCGTTGCGCGGCTTCTCACTGTGTATTTTGACAATGATCACGAACTCCACCGGGAAGTAGTTCACCGACACGCCACCATTCGGTAATTGAATCTCAAAAGAAACGGGGTTAAAGCCTTCCGCAATCCGAATCGCAGAAATCAGATTCGAGTCTGCTTCCCTTAGGGCGCGTTCACAGATGATGGCCGATACGTAAATTCTTGGCTTCTCTGGACCCCGATCTGGCTTTTCGTTTTCGGACATCCCGGAAGCATATCACACTGTCAGTCAAGTATATTTACACCTTTATTAATGGAGTTTACGGCTTGACGGTCTCCGGCAGCGGCAACGCGGTGACCGGGGGCAATGTCATAGCGGCCCAGAGTAAAATCTTCGACCAGATCAGCCTCATCAGCACATCCACGCATACCGCGCGGCAGATTGCTTTGCCGGTGAGTGGCGGCGCGGGCGCGTTCGTGGCGAATTCGGATGCCAGCCTGGCCTACGTCGTCACCTCGGATGCGGTCACCGGCTCACCCTACGTAATTAGCGAGGTGGACTTGGCCACAGGTTCCGCGGGCCAGACGTTGACCGTTGCGCAACTAAGCGCGGTGCAGAGCCCTTTCCTCGCTATCGCACCGGACGATTCCGCCTTGTACGCCGGCGGCGGACAATCCCCGGCGCTGGTATGTAAAATCAACCTGCCTGCGTTTACGACCTCGGTCTGCGTGACGGTTCCGGGAGAAATCACAAGTTCGGTGAATGGGCGTACGCTGGCGGTCAACAGCGACGGCACGAAGCTCTATATATCGTTCGCGGGCTATGGCTTGGTCGAGTACGACACGGCCGGGCTGACGGTTACGCGCACGCTGCCCGGCGCAGTGGAAACCGCGGGATCCCAGGAGTTGATCTATTCGGCGGCGACCAATAGCGTTTACGTCTCATACACTTTGGTCTTGAACCAGGATCAGTATCAGTCCGACGTGTCGCGGATCGATCTGGGCAGTTTCACGATCGCGGCCACCGAACCAATGAGCTTCATACCAGCTGATATCGCCGTTTCTCCAGATGGCGCGGAACTGGTGGCCGCGGGGGCGCCCTCGGGGGCCCTGGTCTTGAATGGGACAACTCTTGCACCGCAGAAGATAATTCAGACTGGGCTGACGCAGAGCGTTGCCGTGGCGAGGCGTTAGTATCATGAGCGAGCGCCGGCACGATGGCTGAAAAGGCGCTCTCGTTGCCGAACACATCCGCCGCCGAGACACGATAGAAATCAGCCACTCCCGGCGTTACGGCGTCGTCGAAATAGCGGCTGACCGGGATCGGCGTCGTAAACAGGCGCTGGAAGGGACCCGCCAGCGATCCGCTCTTCGAGACAGTGTAGCCGGCCAAGTCGACTTCCGTGTTATCCGGTCAGGAAATGATGTTGCGGTAGTACCCGCCCAACCCTGTCACCTGAGTTGGAACGGCTGGGGGATTCTTATCCGCGGTGATGGGGGCGACGGCTATTCCGGACATCGTGGATTGTCCGACCGTCGCCGGGAACGTGATGGCCAACTTGCCGTTGATCAAGGTCACGGCGTATTGATAAGTGACCGCGTAATTACGGCCGTAGAGCGCATAGAGATCGAGATTTTGCGGCAGCGGCTTGGCCCCGGCCAGCACGGAGAATTGCCGCAGTCCGGGTCCATTCTCGACCATCTCCACGAATTGGAGGGTGAGCAGATATAAACCGTTGGGAACATCGAAGCGATATCCGGTAACGCCCTCGCGGGTGCTGTTGAACAAAACCGTGAACGGTGTGTCCTCGATGATTTGGCCGTTATCTTGAGGGGGAGGGTCTGTCGGGTGCCCCCGATCGCGCCGGCTCATTGGCCGCCGTTTAAACTTGATCGGCGATTTACTGGTTTGTCCATAGGTTCCGCCAGAGCCCCCGCAGTCGATGCGGGCTACGCAGCGCGATAATTGATCCGCGAAGGGTAATGTAAACCCTGAAACCGGCAAGGTTGGAATGAACGAATCGACGCACTAGAAACAGGAAGCGTCGCGCTTCCGGGCGAGTGCGCGGAAGCGCCGCGACTCGGAAGCGTGGAAGCCGCCGTGCGCGAAGAGCAGCAAGACCGCGGAGCACGGCGCCGAACCCGCGGGTGATGCGGAGCAGCAGGCGCGGGCGCATCTCAGACGAAATGAAAAGCAGCGCATGCGCTGCTTACTGGAGAGTCACCAGCACCTGAATCACCCCTGTTCCCTTTTTCAATGGTTCGAGCGCCTTGCCGAGAACCGCGCCCAACATCCGCTGCCGGTCCGTTCCCTTCATCGCAAACCCCGGAAGAGAGGAGGTGACCAGCAAATCTCCCCGCGCTATGCTTCCGTTTTCCGTTGTGACTTTGCAAGGCACGATGCCTATTACCGCGAGCGGCACTTCGCTCGACTGGACGGCGGGATCGTCGATATCTCGCGGCGAGGCCAGTAGTCCAGGCTTGGTGGAGTAGATTCCCGCAACCAGCGTGGCGTAAGGCTGTTTGGATAACGTCAGGTGCCGATCGGCCTTCGGATCAATCTCCAGGACGTCGCCCGGGCGATAACGGGAACGCTGCCCGCGTACCGCCAGCGACTCCGCGAAATCCGCGCCGCTCGATTGGAATCCGCCATTGGCGTAAGTTACTCCGTTCAGGTCCACACGGAACTTATGGGCACCGTTGGTCATACCCAGATAAATGTTGCCTCCCGTCGAATCCGACACGATGCCGCCGTTAATCAAGCCTCCCTGCGTGGCTTCCACATCCAGGGCGTAGTCGTTATAAGGACTGGCTGTGCCAATCCCCACGGAGACTGCCGACCCTCCTGTCCCTCCGAGGATCAGTGCGTTGCTTACATCGACCGCCGCATTGGCGCCGATCGAAGTGGAATTGAAGAGCGGCGACGCCGTTCCCGGACCGGACTGAGCACCGATATACGTATTCTCGTTTCCCGAAACCTGGTAGTTGGCGGCCCCTGTGTAACCCGATAAATAGCCGAGGGCCGTGTTGTAGCTGCCGACGCTGTTGGCGTCCATCGCCGTAGCGCCGACCGCGGTGTTATAGGAGCCGGAACTGGTGCCAGAAAGCGCAAAGGAACCGACTGCGGTGTTGGATCCTCCTGTGGAGTCGGACGTGTTGTCGCCGTAGAGGGCCTTGAAACCATCGGCGGTATTGTTGCTGGCCGCCGTTTGGTTAAAGAGCGCCTGCGCGCCGGTAGCGGTATTCAACGCGCCCGAGTAATTATAGTTGAGCGATTGATAGCCCTCCGCGGTATTGTAATTGCCATTGCCGGTCCGTTGTAGCGCACCCACGCCGTTTGCCGTGTCGAATGTGCCGGTCAGAATCGTATTACCGGAGAAACCCACGAAGGCGTTCCCGTTCGCGAAGTTACCGGTGGCGAACACGTTATTCCCGATCTGATAGCTGTTTGCGATAACCATTCCGCGCACCGTTGCGGCGCCCTTAATGTCCAGCGCGGTTGCGGGCGTTGTGGTGTTAATCCCGATCTTCGCCGGGCTTCCTGCACCGGACTGGAAGAGCACCGAGTTCCCCAGGTCGCCATTGCTATCGATCCACAGAGGTACGAAACCAGCGGTGCCGCTCCCCCCCAGCGGGGCGGCTGCGAATGCCGCGGACCTTGCAGCGTTTGCGACGCTCGACGGCTGTGCGGCAAGTGCGAAGGCCGAGGCAGGAAGTCCTCCGACGGTCTCCGCGTCAGCTGCCTTCAGGGCGTAAGGCACGCTGACCATGGGCGTGCGGGGTAATTCCGGCAAGCCTTCCGTCTGGACGCCCAGCCAGACGGTTTTTCCGGAAGCGAATACCTTTCCCGGAATGCCTTCGTTGCGGGTGGAGCCGAGCGTGGCGGTGTAGTGTCCATCGCCTTCGGGCTGCACGTTCTGAATCTCTGTCCAGAGCGGCGCGCCTCCTTCGGGTTCTTCGTAGATGGAGAATGTTATCCCCACGGCATGGTTCAGCCCGCCGTCTTTTCCGCTTCCCACGGAGCCGTTAAACTGCACCAAGCGCGGTACAGCGCCTGTAGTAGCAAAAGTTTGAGCTGGCAGACTCGACATGGAGCTGGCGCATAATAAACCGGCCCACAAGACCCGGATGGCGCGGGCTCGCGAAACTCTCCGGCGTTCAACTTGCGTATCTGGCATTCGTTCAGGTCCTCGAAGCTAAACGCGCACGTATTTGAACTCGGGGGCAAAAATAAAGCAGGGATAATCAAGAGCGCCGTGCCAAGCCGAGAGGGAGGTCAACCAGGATGCCGGAAAATCACGGGGAAGTCACGGAACTTCTGGATCAACTTCGCCTGGGACGGATGGAAGCTTTAAACCAGATCCTCCCCCTGGTCTACCGGGAACTTCGCCGCGGCGCCTCCAAGCAAATGCGCGGAGAGCGAAAAGAACATACCCTGCAGCCCACGGCGCTGGTTCACGAGGCGTTCCTGCGGCTGGTCGGCCAGGACAACGCGAACTGGCGGAACCGCACACAGTTTCTCGCCGTGAGTGCGCAATTGATGCGGCGCGTGCTGGTAGACCACGCGCGGAGGAGGAACGCCGGCAAACGCGGAATTCCTGTCACGCTGAACGAGGAAGTTTCTCCCCTCCTCGGGGGCGCCGGTCAAACGGAAGAAATCTTGGCTGTGGATCAGGTCCTGAGCCGGCTTGCCGAACTGGATCCACGACAGGCCCGCGTGGTGGAACTGCGCTATTTCGGCGGGCTCTCGGTGGAAGAAACCGCGGACGCAATGGGAATTTCCACCCGGACGGTGAAACTCGATTGGGCGATGGCCAAAGCGTGGCTGAAGGAGCAGCTAACGCGAAAGGCAGGCTCGTGACGCCGGAACGCTGGGCGCGCATCCGGGGAGCTTTTGAGAAGGCGCTGGATACTCCGGAACACGACCGTCGGCGATTGCTGGAGGCGGAGTGCGGCAGCGATATCGAGTTGCGGGGGGAAGTGGAGCGCTTGCTGGCGGCGGGCGCGGACGCTACTTTGCGAAGCCCTGTGGCGGATCTGTTTCCTTCCAGCCCGACTTTTGCTCCCGGCGACTCCGTGGGACACTACATCGTCGAGTCTGAACTGGGTGCGGGCGGCATGGGCGTAGTCTATTGCGCCAGCGACACGAGGCTTTCCCGCAGAGTCGCGCTGAAGTTCATCAACGCGGAATTCAGCAACTGGGCGCAACGGGAAGCACGTTCCGTGGCGGCTTTGAATCACACCAACATATGCACTCTTTATGATGTTGGGTCGAATTACCTGGTGATGGAACTCGTGGAAGGGCCCACACTGGCCGACCGCATTCAGCAAGGGCCGATTCCGCTCGACGAAGCTCTCGCGATCGGCCGCCAGATCGTGAGCGGAATGGTTGCGGCTCACGACCGGGGTATTGTCCATTGCGATCTGAAACCCGCGAATATCAAGGTCAAGCCGGACGGCACCGTCAAAGTGCTCGATTTCGGACTCGCAAGCTTCTCCGTGGCGCCCGGCTCCTCGCATGAATCCGGCGCAACCGCGAACGAGGTGGGCGTGGTGATGGGCACCGCCGCCTATATGGCTCCTGAGCAAGCTCGCGGAGAGCCGGTGAATAAGCGCGTGGACATCTGGGCATTCGGCTGCGTGCTCTACCAGATGTTGACGGGCGCGCCGGCATTCAATGGCCAGAACACAGGCGAGGTACTGGCGGCCGTGATGACGAAGGAGCCGGATCTCACGCGAGTGCACTTCACCGTTCGGCGGCTGCTGCGGCGCTGCCTCGAAAAAGATTCCAGAAAGCGCCTGAGGGACATCGGAGATGTATGGGATTTGCTGGAAGACGGTTCTGCACCTGCAGCGGCGGTCGGGGGTTTGCTCTGGGCTAAACGGGCGAGCGTGGCCTGGGCCGCCACCGCACTGTGCGCCATCATTTCAGGCGTAGCGTGCTGGTTCGCATGGCACTCAGCGGCTCCGGTAGACCATCAGTTAACGCGGCTGGGCATCGATTTAGGCCCCGATGCAGTGCTCGACGCAAGCTCAATCCTGGCCATCTCACGGGACGGGCGACGGATCGTGTTTCCTGCGAGAGGTCCGAATGGACAGCATCAGCTGGCCTTTCGCGAGCTGAACGAGGCCGAGCCCACCCTGCTGGCAGGCACCGAGGGGGCCTTCAATCCGTTCTTTTCGCCGGACGGACAGTGGATCGGATTCTTCGCCGCCGGCCAACTCAAGAAGGTCTCCATCCAGGGCGGCGCTCCGGTCTCCCTGACGAGCCTTGTGCTTGGCCGCGCTGCCGGGCAGGGCGCAAGTTGGGGCGATGACGGCAATATCGTCACAACCATGGGAACTCTTTCTCCGCTGGCGCTGGTGTTTTCGGGCGGCGGGCCGGCTCAGCCCCTGACTCGATTGGCCTCGGGCGAGTCCGCGCATAGCTGGCCACAGGTACTGCCCCACGCGAACGCCGTTCTTTTCACCGCGGTAGCTAGCCTCAGCGGAATGGAAAACGCCAACATCGAAGCCGTTTCGTTAAAGACGCGCGAAATCAAAATCGTACAGCACGGTGGATATTTCGGCCGTTACCTTCCCACCGGACACCTGGTCTACATGCACCACGGGAAGCTCTTCGGGGTCAAATTCGATCCCGACCGGCTGGAGATCCGCGGCACGCCCGCGCCGCTGCTGGGTGATGTGGCCGCTAATCCCTCCACCGGAGGCGGACAGTTCGATTTCTCCGCCACGGGCACGCTCGTCTATGCAGCCAGCAACAATGCGGCGCAATCATGGGGCATAGGATGGGTAAGCAGCTCCGGTCCCGTACGCCCCCTGCTTGCCAACCCGGGCGCATACACTCATCCCCGACTCTCCCCGGATGGCCGCAAATTGAGTTTCAACGGCAGCAACCAGGATATTTACGTTTACGACCTGGACCGGGAGACCACGAGCCGTCTAACGTTCACCGGACATGCCAACTCGGCGGTATGGACGCCTGACGGCAAGCACATCGTCTTTGCGTCGACCAGCGATCACAGCCTGTACTGGCTCCGCAGCGATTCAGCCGCGGCGCCCCAGCGGCTGCTCGAAGCCTCGAGCAATCTTGCTCCCTGGTCTTTTTCCCCGGACGGGCGGCATCTGGCATTCTTCGAGAGAATTCCGCGCAAAGGTGACCTGTTCACGCTTCCTTTGGATCTAACTGACGCGGATCACCCCAGACCCGGCAGACCGGAACCTTTTCTCCAGACGCCCGCCGATGAACTTCTACCCAACTTTTCGCACGATGGCCGCTGGATCGCGTATCTCTCGGACGAATCGGGAACCGGTGAAGTCTATGTCCGCCCGTTTCCGGATGCAAAGGCAGGCAAATGGCAGGTCTCCAACGGAGGTGGTTCGTATACATTCTGGTCCAAAAATGGCTCGCAGCTGTTCTATGAGAGTTCAGACAAGCGGATCATGGTGGTGGATTACAAAGTTAAGGACGACGTGTTTGTGCCCAGCAAGCCGCGTGTGTGGCGCGAGCAACCGCTTTTCGACTCGGGGCTGCTGAACCTGGACCTGGCTCCGGATGGCACGCGGTTCGCGGTCCTCTATTCTCCCGAGCCGCCTGCGGGTCGAAAAGACTCGGCCCACGCAATCATACTTTTGAACTTCTTCGAGGAGGTCCGGCGGAGAATTCCCTAATGAGCCACAACCCGCCAGACAGCACCTCATTCAGAGCGCAGAGCTTCTACCGGGTCGACCCTGTAAGCTCTGCGAGCTGGCAGATAGCTGCCACGAGCGCCGCGAGAACCAACCCTGCCGTGGCTGCGATGTATGTCAACGGATCGGCTGGACGAAGGACAGCCACGACATTCGAGGATGTCCAAGTTAACCAAAGGTGCTGGCAATTCGGAGAGACGGAGAATATGGTCGAGAGTTGCCGTTGGGTGCGCACAACGGGCAGATTGAAGCGCGGCGGAGAGACGGGTTTGCCACCATTGGCCGCGTGTTCGGGCCGTATCAGTGTCAACCGGAAGAGCCTGAGATTTGTACCGAGGTTTTTGGCTCCGCGAGTAGGATTCGAAGTATGCACAGGGCGGCTCCGCGTTGTAGTGAGACACCGCAATCCATTCAAGCGGCGTGCCGAGATCCTTCTCCATCGGCGAGGCGACATCGCGGGTCAGCCGCTTCAGGTCGGCCCTGTCGCCGACCTCGGGGAATACGATCACCTTCCACAGGCGCTCATCGCCTGCTTTCTGCCAGCCTTCGAGCCGTTCCGCGATGTCGATGGATTGTCCGTGTTCATCAAATCCAACCGCCTTGGAATCGTCATTCTGAGTAGCGCTCTCGCGAGCACGTAACGCCCGTGTGCCCGCCACTGCCCGGCAACCGCGTTCTTCGCGTACATGACTCGCACCGCGCATCGCTGTTGTAGGTGCTTGTCCGCTTCGGACCTGTGCCACCTCCGACCGACCGGACCTTCCGGTTCCCGCTCATGCGGGCGTGATGCATCAAGAGTTTGTAGGCTGACGCCCATTCCGCGCGTTCATTCCGCGCTGGCGGCTTCCGAGGTCGAAGCCGGAACTCGCGTTCTTCATCCTTCGTCACGGTGCAACAAATCCTGCATCGCCACTTGCGAGTCTCCGACCATCGGTTGTTGACGAGAAGCCGCCGCTTCCGAGCTGCGTCTTGAATTCCCTTGTCAGTCGCCTCGGAAAATCGGATTGCTCGCTGCCCCATGCGGAACGCCTCTCAACTTCTAGAGGGATGGCGGAGACGGTCTGGGACGGCGGAAAATCGCGAAATCGGTGCCGCATCCCGAGCGGGATGCGAGTCCACCGAAATGCATACCGCCCGAACCTCAAGTGCACCAACAAAAGACCGAGAGAAAACCAAACGACGCATCCCACCCTTATGTTCCACTACCGGTGTTTTGGCTGTCTGTTGGCCGTTTTCGTTGCCGGTGGTTGTTGCAACCTGTTGCGAACCGAGAGAATCTGCGGATTCGATGTCCCGATGCGTCGCCCCCGTTTCCTTCATAGATGAGGAAGCAAATCGGTACCGATGGATTCGAATCCGCCGCGCCGCAAACAACAAGTTCGGATATGGTCCACTTGCGCTCCCTCCTTTCTGTCCTGCCCGCCACGAACTCGGAGAAGATAACCGCGGCGTGGGGCGAGATCGAAGCAGGGCTGGCAAGGGGAATGAAACTCAGAGAAGTGTGGGAAGCCGCACAGCTGGATGGTCTGGAGCTTCCGTATCCACAATTCCGTGTGTACGTCTCGCGACTGCGGCGACGGCATCTACGGTCTTCTGCATCCACGCTCCAACCGCCGCATGCGCTGACGAATGGAGATTCCCCGCCACTATGTCCGGCGCCGCCCGATCCGTTCAGCAACTTGCGGGAGCAGCGGGAGAAAAAGAAACAGTCGGGATTCGAGTACGATCCCTTCTCGATTAACAAGAGTTTGATCGATTGAGAGGTGCGCGGTGAAAAACGGAACTCAGCCATCGGTTCACGTGGTCCGGTGCGCTTAAACCGTGACATCTTATTCGAGGCGCCATACGAACCCGTCCAGCCGGGTGTTCAGTCTCGCGGAACCGGCGGGAAGAACTGAGAGCGATCGCTGCTAGAGGTGCACATGAATACCCTGCACGATCTTGGCCTGCTCACAATGGCCGATGTCGCCGAACTTCTGCACTGCTCGAAGGCGCACGTCTGCAAGGCTGTATCGGGCCGCGTCCGTGGCTGTCCGCCCATACCGGAAGTTTCGCTGGACGCCGAAAGCTCGTGCGAAGGGAAACGCTTTTGATGTGGATTAAGCGCAACGAACAGGCCGCGACCGGTGCCACGACACCTTCATCGCCAGTTCGGGGTGCCGGTAAACGCGCATAGGAGAAATCGATGCGCAAACGGTACTCAACGGGAGGTATCAAGAAGCAACGTGGTCGCTGGATCGGCATGTGGTGGGTCGATGGCGGTCCCAAGAGCCGGGTTCTCGGCATGGTCAAAGACATGTCGAAGACGAAGGCGCGTGAGGCGATCAATCGGATCGTGGCCGAAGAGAATGCCAAGCGGCAGACGAACAAAGTCTGGCAGTTTGGCGAGTTCGTTGAGTTGGTTTACTTCCCCTATTACAGTCGGAAGTGGAAAGATTCGACGCGGGAAAACAACGTGAACCGGGTATCCGTCCATCTTGTCGCGGCGTTCAAGGACCGGGAGCTTTCAAGCTTTCGGCGTGATGAGCTTCAGGACTTGCTTGACCTAAAGGCAAAACTTGCGATCCTCGCCGGGATGCGTCCCGGTGAAATTTTCGCTTTGACCTGGGGCCGGTTGACCGCGACGTATGCAGATATACGTCAGCGTGTCTATCGCGGCATGATCGACACGCCAAAAACCGACCAGTCGTTAAGAAAGGCGGCTCTGTCCGAGGGGCTGCTTGCCGAGGTTGAAAACTGGCGGATGATGGCGGTGGAAACCCGCGATGGCGCCTGGGTGTTCCCGTCGGAGCGGATGACGCCGCTCTCGAAGGACAACTGCTGGCGGCGGTCGATGCAACCGAGGCTCGCGAAGGCGGGTCTGGGATGGGCGAATTTTCTGGTGATGCGCCGGACGCATGCAACCTTGATGAAGGCTCTCGGGGTGGATGGAAAGCTGGTCGCCGATCAGCTTGGCCATAGCCTCGATGTCAACCAGAACGTGTATACGCAATCGCCCGTCGAAAGCCGGCTGGCAATTGTGAACCAGCTAGAGAAAAGCCTGCTGGTGATGTAAACGGAGCACAAACGGAGCACAGGGTGAAGCTGGTATTTGCAAACTGTTGATTCTTTTGGAGCGGGAGACGGGGTTCGAACCCGCGACGTCCAGCTTGGGAAAACGGATTTCGATTGTAAATAGAGGAGTTAGGCGTTTAAGGCGCTCTTTTCTGGTCAGGAAAGTCTTCTGTTTTCAACGATGGGTTTTCAGGAGCCACCTTATTGAGGTAATCAAGGTAACGGACGCTGGGATGCGCGTTGCGATTAGGTTGGACTTCAGCGGATTTCAATATAGCCCAGGATGATATCGAGAAGACGCAACGCCGGTTCTTGGGATTGGTAACGCCCGGACCAGAATATTCGAATCGAGGGTAAATCTCAGCCGCGCCGGCCGCGCGGGTATCGGCGAACGCCTCGCCGAGCACGCCCGCGATGTCGGCCCGGAGGACCGTGTCGTCGTTTAGGAATTGCGCAAACCCGTTAGATTAGATAGATCTACGGTCCGGTGCGTGGCGCGGAGTGGTTGAGGACGCGCAATTGGTCACGGATTTTCGTGAAGTTCAGGAGTGTGAGGTAACGACCCAGGTAAAAAATTTGTTCCGCGTTGCGAGGAGCAAAGTGATCTTGCAGTGTACCGGCATCGAGGAAGCTGTTGAGGCATGCTGCGACATCACCTCCCAAACTCGCCGCCAGAGCTCCTTGGAGCTGGACGGTCGCCAGGTCCTCCATATTCTGAAGGTGCTTGTCGATATCTGTCAGCGCCGCCCCCGAGGCAGTCTTTCGCTCTTCAAGAAGATGCGCGGCAACCGAGGCATCGGTCGGATCATTCAGGAGTTCCGGGTCGAATAGCCGGACAGCGCGTAACCGTTCGGGAAGGCGCTTGGCATCGTGCTCCAAGGCGAACTTGGCTACCTCTCGAAGGTGAGGCGCATTCGGCATATCTTGAATCAGGCGATCGAACTCATCAGGGTGCAGGTCGCGCAGCGAAGCCCCAATGATCGTTTGTAACTGCACCAGCCTCTCATCCTCTTCGTAGCTGCGGTCCCACTTGGAAAATGGCAGAAGGTCCGCGGCCGAAAGGGTGATTACGGGTGTCGGGTGTGGCTTGGTCCGCGGGTCAGAGAATAGCGAACGAGTCTCGTATTTCCGATATCGTGGCATGGCCGGGCCAACTCTCGAATACACGGTGTCAGTCGCGCGAAGTGCGTCTAAATCCCGGTCGTCGAACCCGCGAGGTACGAAGGGGGCACTGGCGTCTGAGCCCAGCACCAGATCTAGGTTCCACCCTTTCAGCATTCTTGCCGTTTCGGGAAACGCAAACTTACCTCTCGGAATCCTGATCGCCCCCTCTGCTTGAGTTGCGTCTATGAAACTGGCAAGGCTGTCAGCTTCGAGGAGCATGGTGATTCCGCTATTGTCCAGCAGTCCGCCGTCAGCAATACGGCCATTAATGAGAGGCAGAGGATACGGATTAAAAGCAATCGGAAACGCGCCTGACATCGCCACGATTTTGGCCAGCCGTTCCTGCCCTGGATAACGGCGATTTCGGTCGTTCTCCTCATCAATGGCTTTAATTCTTTTCCCGAGATCCTCGATTTGACTTAACAGTTCCTCGGGTCCAGCCCGCGAGCTGGACGTCGTATCGTCGATGCGTACAGGCGGAAAGCGGCGAAACAGCATCCCGTTCCGGAAGAAGCCGACCAGGGCACCTGATTGGAGGTCGGTTGCACAGATGATGAGACTCGGAGCACGGGTGTCAAGCTGATCCATGAGGAGTCCATGAAAAAGCGTGGAATCGAGCAGGTTGGCTTGCACATCCACGCGCGTCAATGGCTTGAACGGCAAGACCCGCAGGCCGACGACCGGCAATTCGCCGGTAAGGAGCAACGGGATGGCGTTTTGCACGTGGCCGATGTCTCGCTTGAGATTGAAACGTCCTTCCTCAACCGCCTTCAGGAACGCGTGGGGATCACCTCCCGCCGCATAAAACGACCCTATGATCGCGCCGCCTGAAACGACGCTGAGGGCCGAAACCGGAATTTTGGCCCTTTCGAGGCCCTCCAACACGCCCGCATGCATCAACGCGGCACGATAGCCTCCGCCGGACAGCGCAAGGCCGACTCGGAGTCCAGGCCACTGCGATCGGTTCTGAACAAGACGGGCAGGAGACAAAGCAATCGGACGCCGCAAAGCGGTGTCGGTAAAGCTGACGGCTAACCAAGGCAAAGCGAAAGCGATGACAAAGCCCGGCCTTTTCTTTCGAACCGCAGCGAACAGGAACGCACAAACGAGCGCAACTATGGCCGCAACTACAGCGATGGCATCTTCGAGCCACCATGATGCGCTGACAAGGTAAAGGCTTACGAGTACGAGGCTGGCTGCCGCTGAGAAACCGGCGCTCCTAGTCACGGCTGTCATGCCGATGAAGATTGTGACGAGAAGCGCTAGGCCGCCGAGAGCTTTGAGAAATCCTACCCCGAAAGGACCACTCTCCACTTGATGAAGAACCGTCACCGTAAACAGGTAGAACAGGATATTCTGTCGGAATGACAACCGCCTTGGCAGTCGACGAGAATTATCGGCTGCTGTAGCGTCTGTTGATTGTGTACCCTCGCCCCGCCGGTCAAGAGGATCTTCTGTCCCTGACATATAGTAGCTATACCATAGGCTTGCCTTACGCGGATTGCCCTGCTCGAACGAAGTCCAGCGGTAGCTTCCGGATTGGAACGATACACCCAAGGCCAGCGGTAGGCCCTTCGGCTCTGATCGCGTACGGCCCGCGCGCCGCATCGGATGCACGTAACGGGGCGCTTCGCCCTCGTCCCAGTCTATTAACGGCAGACGGGAACATGCCTTCCTTTAGCGTGCGGACTTTTTCGCGGTATACTATTGAAGTTCAAATTCGGCGTTCCGCATTCGACTTCCGGGAGGGAAAAGTGGCTCAACTGACGAGCGCCCTTACAGGGCTCACCTATTTCGAACGTCAACAATCGCGCAGGGCACTGCCCATACAGGCGGTCGTAGCCGAGGCTCCAGCCGCAAGCGCCATTTATTTCTGGGATTCGGCCCAAGGGCAATTCATCGCTCCGAATAATCTAACGGTTGACCCAAACACTAAGACAGGAAGCTACGTCCTGCAGGCATCGGTCTTTAGCTTTCATTCCTCCTCCGCGGACATGCAGAATCTTTTTGCTAACAACGCCAACAATGTGCAGATCAATTTTGCGGCTGAGGCAATGCAGAACGGCGAACTGGTGACGTGGATCGTAAACGCGGCGCTTAGCACAGCTCAGAACTGGATCGGTGGAGCCGATAAACAATCTGTTAGCGTAAGCGGCAGTCAAAATCAACTGACCAACATTCCGGCGCCACAGGATCAAATCGAGATCTCGGACGGCGAAGTCTCCATAACTCTGGCTCTACAGGCCCAGAAGAAAGGCAGTTGGTGGGACACCGTTCTATCTGCACTCGGGGCGGTCACTAACTCTCCGCTATTTGCTGTAGTTCCAATGGCGAAATTGATTGGTCAAACGGTCGACGCCATAACACAGATGACGAGCAAAATAGAACAGACAGAAAAGCTGGTCGTCATCCTACAGGGCAGCAAGCTGGAATGCAAAATCTACGATACCGGCGTGTCGACCCAGCCGTACGTTTTGAGGCCGGGTTTCTGGCTAATGGCGAACTATAGCGAAACATCTCAGTACGTTGATTTTGGGAACAAAGAAAACCTAAAGCAAGGCATCATCTTGGATTTCGCCGACCAGCAGTACGACGTGCTCGATACCAACAATAATCACAAGCCCATTGATGTCACGTATGCGGTAATCGAGATGACGTTGAGCCCAAAAACTAGCTGAAGCGCGGATAGTCGCCCCGCGCGTTCTTGGCCGCGAAAAACGCACGTTGAGTGTGGACTCCAATCGATGACGAACTCCGTTCCTGGATGACTCTGAACGGCATCCCGGAACCGTCTTCCGCTGGCGGCGGGCCTGCGCTGGCAGATTGGGTTTACCCCAATCTGTCGCACGCAACGCGGATTCCGAATTGTTTCTGGATCGTCGCCGATCCGGAAGTTGGGATTGTAAAACGGCGCTACCGGAAAGTGGCACTCAAATTCGCGTGACCCGCGATTAACGGCGTAGTATTTACAAGCCCACAGCGGGCACCCGGATAAAGGTCCAAGAAGGTGCAGTCTCTTGCACGACAAGTGGTGCGGGAGCATTTCTGGTCCCCGCGATTATTTGCATCATTTCGCGAGAAACTCGACGACAACCCTTAGCCCAAGAGGCAGACGGGGTGCCCCTCGCTCTGGCGCGATCAGAGTCTCCAAAATGTCGCGGTCAGACCGCTCGGCTGGATCAGTACTCCTAGCCGTTTTGCGGCCCATCACAACCGAAGTCCAGATCACTTTGCCGGCAAACGGCTCCCGAAATCCCTGCGCGCTAATCCGTACCCGCTGGTTGATCTCAACTTTAGGGAGATCCCGCTCGTCTACTTCCGCACGAATCCGCCGCTCTGATAGATCGGCCATTGTCACAATCGGTCTCGGAATGACTGTACTAAAAGCTTCGCCAATTCGCATATTCACCCTCGTTATAGTGCCACTGATCGGCGCGCGGACGATGCATTTATCGCGCTGCGCGACAGTCGCATGGAGTCTTTCCTCGGCCGACGCTACATCTGCATTTGCCTTTGACACTTCCTCCGGGAGCGGACCAGCATTGGCAAGCTTCTGCACCTCGAGGGCTGCGCGGGCAGCGGCTTCCGCAGTTGCCAGATCACGTTTTGCGTTGTCGGCTGTCTGTTGCGATACCTCGTCCTTGGCTGCCAGGAACTGCATTCGATCATTCTGCCGGCGAGCCTGGTCTACAATTGCATCAGCCGACAGGACGTCTTGGTCAGCGACCCGGCGCTCCTCATCGCGACTCCCTCGCAACACGCGCACTCGGGTCTGTACAAAGCTTTCCCGCGAAGCTTCCAAAGCCCGAACTTCGGAATCGAGATTGTCACAAGCGATCTCAGCGATGGTGTCGTCTTTCGAAATCATTTGCCCCTCTTTCACTGATAGGGAGCGAATCACGCCATCCACGGATGCCTCTACTTCAATATTCTCCGTGCGGCCTTCGACCCTCCCCTGGGCGGCCGTCGCGTTACCGAATGGGCAAGCCACCGAAAACGACTACGATGCTCAAAACATGCAGTCTCGGAAGGAAGGATTCCTCGCCGCAGGCCGGGACAGGCAACCGGATGACTACCTTCGATCAACTCGCGAAGCCCCACTCTCGCGCTACGAAATTAAAGCAGGGTGGGAGATTCCGGCAGTGCTCGAGCAATCGCTCAACTCAGATCTTCCCGGCGAACTGAAGGCACTCGTGACCTCGAACGTGTACGACACCGCGACAGGCCTCTACCTCCTAATCCCACAGGGATCACGGCTAATCGGAAGATACGATTCGCACGTTGCTTATGGCCAAGACGGCGTGCAAGTCGCCTGGAGCCGCATCATCTATCCCGACGCTTCGTCGGTCGATCTCGACGGCATGATGGGCCTCGACTCCCACGGCAACGCCGGGCTGCGAGACAAGGTAGATCGCCACTATCTCCGAATAGTCGGATTCTCAGTCCTGACGAGCATGTTCACCGCCGCCTTTGAGATCTCCCAGAGAAGCAGCCAAACCGCTCTCACATACCCGACGCCAACCCAGACCGCTGGAAGTGCAGTCGGCCAGGAACTGAGCCAAACCGGGGCTCAGATTACCCGGCGCAACCTGAATGTGCAACCCACGATTAAGGTCCCGGCGGGGTACAAGTTCGCGGTCCGCGTAAACCGCGACATCCTGTTTGAAGCTCCGTACGAGCCGGTCCAACCGCAAGGTCGCCAGCCTTCGCAGATACCGGCAAAGTGAGTGTCGAGATGTCGAAGTACGGCCATCAGATCCGAGAATTTGCGCGAGGCGTTGGCTGGCGAAAACCTGCGTGGAGCAGACTTTCCATGCATGCGGCGGCGGGAATGCCGTTTATGGGTGAAGGCTTATGAATCCAGTTCCAATCCCCAGAGTTCTCAATCTGGCTGAGGCAGCCAGATTCGTAAGGTGTTCGCGTTCTCATCTCTCCAATGTGCTCAACGGCAAGGTACGCGATGTGCCCCACCTCCCTTCCGTCCGCATCGGGCGAAGAGTATTGTTTCGTCAGGAATCCCTTGAACAGTGGCTGCGCCAGATCGAAGCTGAGGAAGCGAAAGTGGGTTGATTGTGGGCCGGGAGAAGTTGGTGGTAACATCCGAATCAGACCAGAAAGTAGCGCCGGAGACGCCGGAAAGGACAAACGTGCGTCGAAAGCGTTTTCAACGCGGCTGTCTGCGAAAAATCAAACACGGCCGCTTGTGGGTATGGATTGGAAAGTATTACGAGGATGGAAGGGGGCGATCAAAAGTCCTTGGGCATTGCGCGCAGATGACGGAAGGTGCGGCCTGGGCCAGGCTACAGGAGCTCCTGAACCCGATCAACGAAACTGCCGGATTTCGGCAGACGTTACCGACTGACTTTAAGGAATACGTCACGAATGTGTTCCTGCCGCAGCGCCGTAAGAAATGGAAGGACTCCACAGACAAAACTACTACAGAACGTATCCAAGCGTATTTGGTTCCCGCCTTCGACGGTCGCCAATTGCGCGATCTGACGCGAGATCAGTTGCAGCGATTCCTCGACGGCAAGAGCAAGGGGCTATCGAAGAGCGTTGTGAGTCATCTCCGTTGGGATTTGAATGCCGTTTTCAAGATGGCGGCTAACGATGGCCTCATTCAAGGCAATCCGGCGGGTTCGCTGGTGACGCCGAAAGAGGCGAAGACTTTCGAGAAGCGTACTATGACCAAGGAGGAGATCCATTTGGCGTTGTCTGTTTTGGATCTCCGCGAACGGATCGTGTTTTTGCTCGCCGTTCTGGTTGGAATGCGCCCTGGGGAGATCTTTGCACTCCGATGGGGACGCGTTGGGCCTGACATGGTCAACATCTTGGAACGGGTATACCGCAGGTTACCGAGCGATCCCAAGACGGAACGCGGTAAACGAGTGGCTGCGGTTCCTCCAGATTTGGCGTCTGATATCGAGCGATGGCGCGAGGTTGCCGTCGACCTCGGTTCGGAGTCGTTGGTGTTTCCGTCGGAGCGCGGGACGTTCTTGTCGCGCGACAATTTTTTGCGGCGGAACATTCATAACAAGCTGGAGAAGATTGAGCTGGGGTGGGTAAACTTCCAGGTGTTGCGGAGAACCCAGGCCAGTTTGGGCCACAAAGAGGGTGTCGATCCGAAGGCCGCAGCGGACCAGCGGGGACACGCCATCGGTGTTGCCATCGACACGTATACGTTGACAGATTTAGAAACCAAGCAGCAAGCAGTGACAACGCTCGAAGAAGCGCTGCAATTGAAGGAAGCAGCGCCCGACCCGGGTTTTCGAGGTAAACAAGGTAAGGTGGCTTAAGGGTGAAATTCGTAAATCCTTGAAAAGATGGAGCGGGAGACGGGGTTCGAACCCGCGACGTCCAGCTTGGGAAGACGACAGTAAATTGGAAACAAAGAACATTGCGTTTCCCGCACCTCTTTCTGGCGATTGAGAATACCCAGTTTTCACCTTGTGCCTTCGCGGAGCTCTTAACGGAGCACGAACGGAGCACACGCTGTTTCTTCCACGACGTGGGCCGCCCCTGCGCTCGATGGTCAAGACGAACTCTTGATGACCAGTGTTGGTGCGCCCGGAATCGGAGTCACATTTGGCCCGCCGCCTGGTCCCCCGATGAGCCGGGTCCCTTTCCGGCACCGCCCCCACAGAGCCCATTCCCGTCACCGGCTCGGCCACTCGCAGACCTCCGGGCGCTCCCGCCGATCCCGGCGCGGCGACCTGAAGCGACGCTTTTACGAACTGCTGAGCGACTTCACGCAAACTCGGCGGAACAGAAACCTTCTCATGTCCGCCCGCCCCGCCATTGCCTCCCGGTCCTGCCGCGCCGCCCGGTCCGCCGTTTCCGCCTTGTCCGGCATTACCGCCGCCGCGATTACAGCGAGTGCTCCGCTCTGACCAGCTGCGCCTCCGACACCCGCACCCCCGTTGCCGCCGGGGCCGCCGTACCCGCCGTCCCCTCCCTTCTGTCCGACGAGCGAAAGCATGATTCGCTTGTCGGGCATAGCCGCCAACTGAAGGACCAGATCGCCAGCGTTCGCTCCGTTCACTCCAGGTTTGCCGTCGCCACCCGACTGTCCATTGCCACCAGGGTTTCCGTTGCCGCCTCCGTCTGTGCCGGATGCGCCGGGACCTGCCGCGCCGGGGCCGCCATCAGATCCACGAGCGGCTTGCGCTTCCTCGGGTGGGAAGGACGCGATGACAACCTGATCGTCGTTCGGACTGTCACGCGGCCTCTGATCTTGAGTTCGAGACCAACCGATCCGACGTAAATGACCGCGCCGGCGCAAATTTGAGATTCTCAACGAACCATGCTCCCGAGCAGCCGTGACCTTGCGGATGTCGATTGGCCCCTTTGACGATATAGTTTCTCCTCCTCGTATCCACACGCAGCAAGTCCACGAGTGACGGAAGGGACTGAGCGGTCAATTCAAGCTGGGTTGCAGTCGCCTGAAACATCGAGTTGTAGGCATTTTCCAACACGATAAAACCTTGGATGTGGTCATTCGCCGGTTTCACGATGCCAATGTGGTTGTCGGCAATCTGATCAATGCGCTCGCTGCATCCGTTGGTGGCGCTCTCACGCGCCACAATGATCGCGTCGGTGATATTGACGCTCACCACGGGCGCTGTTTCATACACGCAAAAAGTCCGTATCTGCTTACGTTCCGGAAAGGCTGACCAACGCGTTTGTAGGCTCCCAAGATAGCTGCCGCTCGCGAGCTTCCGCATCGATGTGATTGCGGGTTGTTCCCGAAAGTGTCGGCAATCCGAGCGGTGTCCGAACCGGTGTACGGCGTTGCGAAGGAATAGACCATGGGCACCTTCTTCGCCTCTTCGCGAGTTCCGAACCATCTTTGAGCAAGAGATCGCGGACGACCAGCCCGCCCATGCTGTGCGCGACAAAAACCAACCCATCATAGTTCTTGACGATGCCTTCCGCCGTGAGACGCTGATGAAGTAGGTCGCTGAGTTGGTCAACGTCAAGCGTCGCGCCCCGGAACTTCGACGGATAACCAAAGACGTAAATATCAGCGTCATCGAACGTCTTGTCCTTGGCGACTTACTTTGGAAATGTCGCTTTGGTGCCGTCATTGGTCCACGTGTCCTTGGGGATCCCCATTACCCCGTGCACGAAGATGATGACCTGTGACGGGAGGATTTACGTTCCCAAGAGGATGTGTCGTCTTGAGCTGAACCGCCGCCACCGCCTGAGCCCTTGCCACAGGATGAAAGTTCGAGAACAGCGAGAGTCACGGCGAGAAGCAGTCCAATCCAGGTGCCAACAGCCAAGGGGGAACACTCACACCGTTCTTTTGGTGCAAAACTACACGCTCGCGCCAGCTTCGCATCCTCGTGGGACATCTACGAGGAAGGTAAAGTACGCCACTGCGACCCTAAGGAAGGCAACCGCCTTCGATCCATGCCACGAGCGTCTGAATTTGAGGGCTATCCGGGGTCAAAAAAACGTTGTTGGTGGAATCGAGGCCGCCGTCTGGCATCTTTGGGAATCCGCCCACGCCGGTCGTCAGTGCAAGTACAATGTTCGCTGTTTTACCCTGCCCGGCTTTCCCGATTATTTCGGGTTGAATCAGGCGAATTCCCCGAGCCGAGGCATTCTTCAGGTGGTCCGCCGTGTCGAGCAGAAAAGTCGCTCCGTGCTCGCCGAGGAGATCGGGCGGCGCGCCATTGCCCGTTGTCCAATTGGCAATTATGGTCGACAAGACTTTATTGACATCCGAAAACCGAATTGGCACTGTGCCTGACATTCATTTACCTTTCTACAAGTGTGATTGAATTACTTTAGGTCACTTCTTCGATTGAGGTGTCATCAAATCCACAAACCTCGACATCACGTGACTAACATTCATGAGCGCTGGCTTCATCAGTAACGTCTGATCAGTTCTCCGAACCGCGCGGGTGTTATGGCAGCTGAAACAGTTGGGTGACCCACCCGGGATGTTATCCTCGTACTCAGTGAAGGACTCCATTGCCGTGCTGCCGAGTCTCCCCTCCCCGGCCATTTCAGATGTCGGTTCATCTGTAGTATGATCTAGTGGATTTACAAAGACCTTATTGAGTAGGAAAGACGTCTTGGGATCGTTGAGCCATACGGCTCCCACGAGCCGGTAGTACTGGCGTTTATCGGCGCTGTTTATCAAGCCCTTTGCGACTGCGTCCCTGAACATTGCGGTGACGTTGTCATTGATCAAGGCAACCTCATCGTCTTCGTCTGGATCTGGGTCTGTTTTTGAGCCAGGGTAGGGTCGGTAGACTGAGGTCTGGAGTAGGCCGCCGATAGAAAACGTTTGCGTTGTACCATCCCAATGTTGAGCCATAGTGACAGCGTCGACCGGCTTATTCGCTGCAGCGGGCGTCGTTCCGGCCTTGTAAAGCGGATAGGGCCATTTGAGCAGGGAGTCCAGCGGGACGTCCTGTGGAATGGGCGGATTGGATGGTGCGGCAGGCGCGTTGTCGCGCGTCACGCGGCCCTGGTCGTCCAGATGGACATGCTCAAAAGTCGACCAGATCATTTCAGGGTGACCGGGCAAGGTGAAGACCACGTGAAGTGCTAAAAGAGCAGCTGAGACTGAGTCGAAGATCGGTTTGCCTTTATCGTCTGTAGCCTGCGCCAGTTGCCCGTTCTTGATTATGTAATGTGGAACGGTTGCTGGGACCACAAAATAAGTTGGTGCTGACTGCTGGTTTTCGACAATCATCCACGCCGACTTAAGCTCCATCAGACCGACAGGCAGAGAGAGGGATTGAATCGTGGGCGTCAAGTTCTTTAAAGCTGGCAATTTGGTCAGGCCATTCTTCTGCAAGAACGACTGGAACGCGGGATTCACGTGGATAGCGTAGAACACAAACCTTCCGTGCTGATCTATTAATGTACCGCCCAAACCAGCTTGCGCAGTGTCAGTAAAGCGAGGCTCATTCGGCTTTGGGTCATTGGGCACTTGGGTGGTGCGAGCCGTAAGCATCAGTAATCCGTGCTGACTTGGGAGTGGAGACAAAGGGCTAAAGAGGTCACTCAGGCTAGGATATCCCAAGAAAGTAGGCCCGCCGGTTGGCCCCGTAGCAACTAAAAAGCGCTGCCATGCCGGTTTGTAAAAGAAGCAGTCTGAGTTTGGCCGACCGGGGGGCACAGTTGTCTCGTTGGGCTCGGGCGCTGTTGGAAGCCAAGTATTGCCATCGGTCGGCGGCATCGCGCAGGCAACCTTGTCCGCCGCCTTCACTTGGTCAAGGCTTGTGGCTAGCAAAAAACAGCAGATAACTCCTGCCAGAGAAAAACGGCTTTGCATAGTACCCTTCCCTACGGTGATGTTGGTTACGATCCTGGAAACATCAATCCAAACCCTGCTGCGTTGGATTCATAAATCCAATTGACGACTGGTTTTCAACAGCCTTAGGTTCAATAAGTACAGGCGGTTCTTCCCTGCTTGCCACCTTGCCGGCTTTCATTTTTCGCTTTGCGCCTGACGCTCCCTGTTTTATCCAACAACTAGCCTCCTATATTTGATTGCCCGGAAATACTATCATCTATGCCTTTCCGTAGGGAGGAGAACCCGCCAGCGCGGCCACGCCGCGCTCAGAAAATGCTCTAGGGATATCCTCCCAAATAAATCAGAAGCAGTTCGCGTAACTGCCACCAATGTCTTGACGAGTCTCGCCAGATAAAGGTGCCTTAACCACGAAAGAATCTCGCCCATTCTATTGAGGCGGGGGAATTGCAGAAGTGCCCCCGCCGGGCCATGCAAAATTGAGAGTCACGTTCCAATTCGAGATCGTCGTTGTTCCGTCGACCGCAACGGTAGCCGTAAATGTCCCCGCAAAATACGTTCCCGGCGGGGCGTTAGGGATTTGAACGTTCTGCACGGTCATAGGAAATGAGCCCGGGACTATTGCCGCGGCGGCGAGATCGTCGGATACAAACTCATCCGCCACTTCAGAAGCGTCGTCATCAAACTGGTCGTCATGGTCATCGTGAGGCTGATCGTCATGGTCGTCATGCGGCTGGTCGTCATGATCGTTGTGGGGCTGATCGTCGTGATCGTCATGCGGCTGGTCGTCATGATCGTTGTGGGGCTGATCGTCGTGATCGTCATGCGGCTGGTCGTCATGGTCGTTGTGGGGCTGATCGTCGTGATCATCGTGGGGTTGATCGTCGTGATCATCGTGGGGTTGGTCATCATGATCATCATGCGTCCCCTCGTCGTCATGATCGTCGTGGGGCTGATCATCGTGATCGTCGTGCGCCGCCCCGTCATCATGATCATCATGCGTGCCCGCGCTAAACGGAAATGGAATTGGATCGGGCGGATTCAGCCGCGGATCGGGCGGAGGGGGTTGAGGCACGTCCGTAGCCGGCTCAGACCCGAACCTTATCTTAATTCCGAAACTCGGAATCGTGACCCCCCCGTTGGGTTGGACAGCGATAGTAAGATTTCCGCCAATTGAGACGTTCGGAAGACCTGGAATAGGAATCAGCGGAACCGGAATTCTAAAAATGTCTGGCGGTGGTTTTCTTGCCATGGTGAAACTCCTCTAAGAGTTGGTGCTGAAATTGGGTAGCGACATGTCCTCATCGTGGACGGCCCAACACTGGCACCCGATTTGGGTGAGTGATTTGCCAGTGACCGATTGCAGAAGCGTTTTAAGTCGCAAAAGACAATTTGTGACGTCACCCCGATATCCGTTGTAGTAATAAAATACCGCGATCTTTGCGCTGGAAATTACGCGGAGGCACGCACCAAGACCGTCTTCCGATTCGCAGAGGGCCAATGTTCCAACTATCAATGCGTGTCGTTCACCTAACCAGGGACCATTCTTGTCAAGATAGTTGCCCGCATGAAGCTTTGCGCCGCGGCCAAGCGTTGCCGTTGCAAGTGTGATCTTGCGTTCATCACGATCGACGCCATGTAGGGTCACGTTCTTTTTTCCGGCCCCAAGACTACGGAGAAGATCTCCGGTTCCGCATCCGAGGTCGACGATCGATCCCTCGATGCGATCTACGATCGGGTCGAGTATATTAAGCAGTTCAAGGTGGGCGAAGAGCATAGCCGAAGCGTTTGCGAAACCGTTTTCCGCATGGCGCGACTCCCCGATACTATTTAGGGCCTTGGCAACCAAATACGGGAAGCGAAGTCCCCGTTCCGCGTCCTCAGGGCACGTGCGTCCGCGGAGTTGAACCAAATAACGTCGACCAGTTGCATCGGTGTCGACTGCAATCTTGAAAACCGGAGTTCGAACTTCGGCTATGCCATGCAGTGCGGACCACTCCATCGACCAAGACAGCATTTGCCATGCGGCGGTAACCCCAGCCCCATGCCCTTCTCGTATTGCAACTTCGGCGAGTCGCCGAGCGAATCGAATCGATCCGCGACAGTGAAACGAACACGGCAGGTGAAGAACTAAACGTACACCCAGCCACCGCAGCATGACGTTTGTTTCGGGTCCACTGTCAACGATAATCGAATCATCCGTAACAGTTGACGAGGTCCATGCCATAGGCCATGTCGTGTCGATCATCTTCTGGCGATGCCACACCTCACCAAAAAAGGCGCGACAGCAGACGGGAATGCCGAGGAGTTCGCCGACCGTGTCGTCGTCGTGCACCCGGCTGGCTTCGACAAAGGTCCTGCCGTCATCGTTTCGAGCAATGACGCAGCTGATGTCGAAAGGCTCGTTTGCTTTCGCGTACTCCAGCTTTGCACGGTATCCGGCGCGACTGGGGACAACGTTTACGATCGGAGTCACGGTAAGACCCAGTGGCGCAACCTCGTTTCTCAGGGTCTCGAGTTGCGCTGGGGATGTGGTCCGTCGGGCCGCACGGCGAACGCCCCGTGCCACCGACAGTATCTCGACGCGTTGAAGTGCCTTTCGCGCGGCAGCGATTTGCGGATGCCAACGCTCGCGAGATTGGTCGCTGGCCCACTGTTGGCGGACAAACGGAGGTAGGTTGAAGGCCAGACGATCCAGCAACATCCCCCGCTCAGTGGTGCTCTGCATTCTTAGCCTTCGTTCGTTTTGGCATCGAGGCAACAATGTCGGCAATATAGGGGTTCTCACCGCGTCTCCAAGCAGCAACAAGTTGCCGCTCGACCTCCGCCAGCACTGGGCTCAAAGACAACGGCTTCTTACCAGAAGCGGCAAGCCTAGTTTCAATGCGTTCAAAAAGTGCCTTCCAAAGCGCGCAGTACTCACTGCGATTTCTCCAGTCGCCGGAAAGTGCTGTCCCTGGGCACTGCCCTTTGCAGAATGCAAAGTACCTGCATCCGTTGCAGCCCCCGAATTCTTGTGGCGTGTGATAGAGGGCTATGTAGCGCTCGAAACCGGGAGTCTCTGCCTTAATGAAGTCGATGCCTTCTTTATTGACACGGCCACAATTAGTTTGCCGGCCGTCGCCCTCGACTCCTCTTACCGCGGCCGTGGTATAGCTGTCGCAAGCTCTCCAGGTGCATGCAACTCCTTTGTCCTGACCACCGAGAAGACGTTCGATGTCACGAAACATGTGTAGTCGAATGCGCTTCGTGGGGGTCCACCATTCATCGAGAGCGATAAGAGCGCGAAGTTGATCTTCTTCGCTCAATACATAACGCTTGCGAATTTCCTCATATTCGACTTCAAGGACGTGTGTGCGCACGGACTGGACGCCAACATCCTCCAAATGATCGAGCCACTCCAATAGGTGCGGCAGGAAGTCTCTCGAAGCATTTAGTTGATGCATCGTTAGGATGAGGCTTACCTGAATGCCGGCTGCGCACAACGCATCGATCGCTTGTTCCGAACGTCGCGTTGCTGCGCGCGTTGCCTCAAGCGTGCCGGACCAGCGCAGATCGTTCAGCGCACCCGGTCCGTCCATCGAGACGCCTACATATACGTTGTACCGCTTGAAAAGCTCGATATGCTTGTCGGTGATGAGCGTCGCGTTTGTCTGGATGCCGGTACGCCCGTGCTCCGCGTAGCCTTGAGCGAACAGTTTTTCTAGATCATCAAACTTAGTAAGCAGTGGCTCGCCCCCGAAAATCGTGAACGGTCGGCCGATATCAGTTAGGGTCGATAGCATCCGGTCCACACTGTATCCGCGAGTGTGGTTTTGGGCGTCACGCTGCGGTTGCTGATAGCAGTACTTGCAGCTTAGATTGCAGCTTACGCCGTAAGGCCGGACCTCGACACTCACAATGAACCTCGGGAGGAGAACTTCGCGCCCTGCATATTGACCCCAATTTCCATTTTCTCGTTCCGGACTCAAAGACTATACACCATCCTCGAATTGTAAGCAACAAATATCAACGCATCACTTTTGTCAATAAATCTTGCGCAGAAACTCTCATAACCCCTGTTCCGTTGCCAGAACTTTGGCGTTCAGGGGTATCGGCGCGAGGAGATCTTGTCGTGGGGGAAGAAATGGTGGAATCCTGGAAACACACGCCCCGCAACTGCGGAGCCGGAGCCCGTGATCGAAATCTTCTGTCTACTTGTCCCAATTCGCGTTCCATTTACGCTTTGGTCTTGTAGGAGGCGAGTTCCTTGAAAGTTTCTACGAGAGAGCGAGGTCTTCAGCGCGAATCGCGACGAAGAACGCAGGAATTGTCACGGAGGGTTGCCTTCTGGATCTGGAGCGCCAGCTTACTTCTCTATTGCACGAGTCAAACGGATATATCATAATCAGGAACCAGCCCCCAGGAGGGCGCAAACCCCTTGGGGACTTCCGACTGGGACCACATTAGAGCGACATCTGGACTAACGCTAAACAGGTAAATAGAGGCTTATGGGTGTGCTTTTGGAGGGTTTCTTTTTCGGACTGAACAGCGGGCCAGAAAATTTTTGGTGGGATCATTTGGCAAAACAATCTCACGACCTCGGGACCTCGGGGTTCACCGCCGTGTGGCTCCCGCCTCCCCTCAAGGGAAGCGCTGGGGGCCTTTCGAATGGATACGATCCATTCGACGATTACGATCTTGGATCGAAGGACCAAAAAGATACGATTCCGACTCGCTATGGGACGCGCGAAGCTCTACAACGCTGCGCGGCGATGATGCGGGCAAATGGACTCGACATCTATATCGATCTAGTTGAAAACCAGCGCGACGGGGATGATGGCCACTTCAATTTTCAATACAAAGACGCTTTTGGAAAAGATGGAGGTGGACGCTTCCCAAAGGGTCCCACCGACTTCCACCCCTTCGTCAAACAGGACCCTGGGGTATCCAGCGACCAGTTCTCCTTCGGGCGCGACCTGGCCCCAATCAATGGTGGCCAGCCCAAGGGCGAGTGTGGTGTGAACTTGATCGCCGCCGCCGACTGGCTCTCCCGCGCGCTCGATGTCCAGGGCTATCGGCTAGACAACACAAAGGGCGTCTCTACAGTCTTCGTCTCTGAACTGCTTTCCACGAAATCCATGAGGAGCAAGTTCGCCGTGGGTGAATTCGCCGATGGCAATATCGACCTGTTGAAGAATTGGGCAAACGCCGTACAGCATCGCTGCTCTTCCTTCGACTTCCCGCTGCACTTCGCATTGAAGGACATGTGCAACAGTCTCGACCACTTCTCCATGGCCTCTTTGGATCACGCTGGCCTGGCGGGAAGCGATCCGTTGGGAGCCGTCACGTTCGTGGAAAACCATGACACTGATCGAGGCGGTGTCGGCGGGCCGGTTATCAACAAGAACAAGATGTTAGCGTACGCCTACATCCTCACCTCAGAAGGCTACCCGTGTGTGTTTTACCGCGACTACAGCACCGACCCGAACTGTGTCGGCCTGAAGCACAAGATCGATCGGCTGATCTCCATTCACGAAAGAGTTGCCGCCGGGGAAACCCTGCAGCGCTTCTTGGATGCGGGCGTGTTTGCGTTCGAGCGATTGGGCGGTAGCCACCTATTGGTCGGCTTGAACAAGGATGCGGGCTCCCCCCGCACCATCACAGTCCAAACCGGTTTTTCGCCAAACCAGGAACTGCAGAACCTGACGGATGATCACGCTCCGCGTGTGCGAACTAATCAGCGGGCGGAAGTTACCTTCACGATCCCCAAAAATCTCGGAGGTGCCGGATACGTTTGCTACGGATTGCCAACGAAGATCGACGCTCCGTTCAACCGCACCCCGATCGCCACAACTCAGGTGTATCAAGGCGCGAAGGATCTTGACATCAAGCCGGCTATCGCAGGCGAGTCCGTTCAGGTTTGCCGGATCTTTCCGAAGGCCCATGCCCCGGTGAGGCTGAAACTCCAGGCCGATACGGCTCACTGGAAGAACACAAGCACGGTGAAAGTCTCGGTGAAGGCCCCCAATGGCAGTGAACTTGGCTTGCACGTTTTCGACAACACCAGCCAGGGCACGTCTTTCGATGTGACGCCCGCGCAGGCGGACTTTCACTCCATCTTTGTGGATGCTGCCGATATGCCCACACAGAACAGCACGCCGAGATATTCGCTCGACGTTACCTACACGGCACCGCAAACTCTGTGACATATAACCTGCCGCTCCCCTCAAGACTCCGCGCCGCCTCTGGGGGGCTCAGCCCCGATACCCTGCCGTTCATGGTCGGGCTGGGTACCATGCTGGTGTCCGCGCATGTCAGTGGAGTTAGTGCGGCGTTCCCGTTGATCATCGGGCAACTCGGGGTCACCGTAACCAAGGGCCAATGGATCCTCACCGCCTACACGCTGGCTTTGAGTGCCAGCCTGCTCACCTTCGGAGGACTGGCTGATCGCATCGGCTTCCTGCGTGTTTACATCTCCGGCCTCGCGGTCTTCGGCATTAGTTCGGGAGCCTGCGCAGTGGCCTCCAACGTGTGGGCGCTCATCCTGCTGCGTGGAGTACAGGGCGTTGGCGCTGCGATGGTCTCCGCGACCTCCGTCGCGCTTATTGGAGTTTCAGTCGCACGGGGACGCATCGGGCGTGCCCTCGGTTGGCAGACGGGAATGACCTATGCGGGACTGGCGCTGGGCCCCCTCTTGGCGGGATTCGTGGCGCAGCAATTCGGATGGCGGATCCTCTTTGCCCTGAACCTACCGGCCGCCGCATTGGCAATCCTCGCGGTTTTCCGTGCGCCCCCGCAATACCTAGAGCGTAGCGACTCGCACACGCGTTCTTGGCCGGGCATCCTGTGGATGGCGAGCATGGTCGCATTGATGCTCGCCGTGACAGGGAGAACCGGACGGGTTCTCGCGGTTTCCGCTGCCGCTCTCTGCGCGGCGTCACTTCTTTGTATGAACCAGAGAAGCCGGGAGCCGCTGTTCGCCGCGTGGATGGTCCGTAGCCGCCCATTCACAGTCGCCGCCGCAGGCGAAACCATCTACTACTCGTGCTTGTATGCCATCGGATTCCTGATGCCGCTATACCTGGCTCGCGGCCGCGGAGTCACCATCTCGCAAATCGGGATCTTCCTAGCATTACAAAGCGCCGCGCGATCCCTCGCGGCTCCGGTCAGCGGGTTCATCATCGATCGCATCGCTGCGCCAATGGTGATTTGGCTGGGCATTGTCCTCCTCGCCTTGGCGGCGTGCTTCCTCTACGCCTTCGGCGGCCAGAAAAACGCTGCAGGGATATGGAGCGCCCTGATCCTCCTGGGCATCGGTGCCGGTCTGTTCGCCCCTGCCAATAGCAAGGTGCTCCTCTCCGCGTCGCCTGTCGAGAAATATGGCATCTCCACCGGGATTCTCGCTACCGCCAGGAACCTCGGCATGACGTTTGGCGTTACCTTCGCTGCCCTGCTCTATTCGGGATTCGGAGGGGATAACAGCCCAACGAACGCAACTTATGCGGTTCGGGAAGGTTTCGCGGTGATTGCGGCGATTGCAATCCTGTATGCGGCGGTGGGAATTCCGCTCAACGCCAGTAACGTAAACACCAGAAGCAGTTCACAGAATTCGCTGAAAGAGAGGAGCATTTGAATGCAATTAGAGATGTTGGGCTGGATTGACAGTTTACTGATGGCGGCGGTTATGGCTATGACCGGCTGCCCGCGTGACCATCGGCGGCAGGCCATTTTCGGTTTTATGGCATTCGATTTCCTGGCGTCGTTTGCCGGGTGGTCATTGACTGCGCCGCGAGCGATTGCGGTTCTGTTTGCGTTCGCGCTTTCCTATGCCGCGATCGGCGCGGCGAGGAAGCGGCCGATCCTGAATGCCCTTGTGCCTGTCCTCTGTTCGGTGGACAACCTGTTCCTCGGCGGCGTTAGCGGGCCGTTCCAGTTCTGGCCCGCCGCGGCCGAGGGTGTCGCCAGCGGAATCGCAGCCTGGGCCGGGTTCCGGCTGGGTAGTTTGCTGCTGGAGCGCATGAAAGGAGCGGTGGCATGAACGTTGTTACGCGGTCCTATCATCCGTCACGCACCGGCGCGAACACGAATGAAGTCCTGCTGAATCCATCGAGAGTCGCCTCGAATGTGGTGATGAAATCACACAGCCTCAACTTCGACGACGATCCTCGCCTTGAAGCCCAGCCGCTTTACGTTTCCCAGTTGACCATGGAGAAAGACGGGAAGAAGCATGATACGGCCATCATAAGCACCATGGCCAACAACGTCTGGGCCTACGATGTAACCGACGGCTCTATTTTGTGGAAGACGAGCTTAACGCACCCGATCACGCCAAAGATCACCCCGCACGACGGCTTCAATACCGCCAGTGAAATCGATCTGTGGGGCGTAAACAAAAAATGGGGTATTCTCAGCACCCCATGTATCGATATTGAGACGCACAAGCTTTATGCAGTGACTTGGACCAGTGCTGACGGGAGCGTGGCAAATGCACAATACGAATTACACGAGGTGGACATCACAAGCGGCAAGCAGTTGCGCTCTCTGCCAATCAAGGCGAGCGCCCCTGGACAGGCTGACGCCGGAGAGGCCGTTGCGACTTTCATACCCTCGAAACAGAAACAGCGAGCGTCACTGCTCCTGATTGCGCCGACCTTCAACGGTGAGATCCGCAAAACCCTTTTTATCCCGTTTGGGATGACGCACGAGGACAACGATCCCAGCCATGGCTGGCTGATCGCGGTGGATCTCAAGGATTTCCGGATTACGACCGCATGGTGCACATCGCCGCACCTGACAGGCGTGGGAATCTGGCAGGCAGGACAGGGCCCGGCGGCGGATGAACACAACAGCATCTATGTGATGACAGGCAATTACGGAGAAACGGTGCCGCTCAAAAAGGGCGATTTCGCCGAAAGCCTGGTGAAAATCGAGTATTCGCTGGCCGCGGACGGGACGGGCAAACTCGCTCCGGTTGCGTGGTTCACGCCGTTCCATGACGTCGATCGCAGGAAAACCGACGAAGACGATTTCCGCGACTATGATTTGGGTTCAGCAGGACCGGTTCCGCTTCCGGGCATGGGCCTGGTGGTCGGCGCCGGCAAAGATGGTGTGCTTTTTGTGCTCGATCAGGACACGGCGCGTTTCGGGCAGGGGTCAGATTTTACGAAGCTGAAGCAGCCGCCGCTATTCTTCACTTACTTTCCCGGCTTTGGGATCGACGCATCGCAGGTGGCCAACCTCGATCATCTTTTCGACGGGAAGACGCATCATCTGCATGGCTCGCCCGCGTTTTGGAATAGTCCGGCACGCGGGCCAATGCTCTTTTGCTGGGGCGAAAATGAATGTCTTCGTGCCTGGACAATCGATGGAACGGGCAAGGTTGCCTTCGTCGCGAAGAGCGCCGAGGTCGCTTCGGCGGGAGCGGGTGGAAAGGGCGGTATGCCGGGCGGCTTTCTGGCTGTGACATCCAATGGCGCAACACCGAACACGGGCATCATCTGGGCAACCACTCCGATTTCGCAGGATGCCAACAAGCACGTGGTGGAGGGGATTCTGCGGGCGTATGATGCCACAAAGCTCGATCCCCAACCGAACGCGGACGGCACACCAAGGCTCAAGCTGCTGTGGGACAGCAAGCACATCCCAGGCAACACGTTCAGCTTCAGCAAGTTCTGTCCGCCTGTGGTGGCGGATGGCAGAGTGCTGGTCCCGACATATGACGGCAGGGTCGATGTGTACGTAGCGGTGATCCCGCCGAATGGTCCTTTGCCCACAAATGCCAATGTTGCCCCGGGCGATGGCGGCGAATAGGGACGCGTTTCATTCAGATATCAATCGGCACTAACAACCAGAAAAAGGAGAATCACTTGTCGCAGAAACACTCCGTTCCACCGCGTGGCTTGGTTTCCACGAACCGATCGCCCAACTTCGAAGGGAAGTTCGGACGAATGTTCCGGGCGCTTCGCCCGGCTTTCGACCCGAATGATGGGAGTATGTTAGCGCCGCTGACCGAGTTGGGCGCAGCAATGACCAACGATTTCGATCCGCCCAAAGATGGCAAAGACGATGAAGAGAGCGGAATTCCCGCGCTATACACGTATCTTGGCCAGTTCATCGATCACGACCTCACGTTCGATCCGGCCAGCAGCCTTCAGAAGGCGAATGATCCGGACGCTCTGCTCGATTTCCGCACGCCCGCATTCGATCTGGATAACGTATATGGGCGGGGCCCGGACGATCAGCCGTACATATACCAGCAGCCTGACGGTATGCAGTTCCAGATCGGCTCCCGGAAGCTTTCGGGCGGCAAGGACGAGATTGCCCGTGATCTGACCCGGGGAGAAAATGGCCGGGCGCTGATTGGCGATCCGCGCAACGACGAGAATGCAATCGTTTCGCAATTGCAGGGGTTGTTGCAGCGGTTCCATAACCGTTTCGTCGACGAGAACAAAGATCTCTCATTCTCCGATGTTCAGCAAGAGGTTCGCTTCCACTACCAGTTCATCGTGCTGAACGATTTTCTGCCCCGGATCATTCATTCCGGGGTTCTGAACGACCTTCGAACGAACGGCATCTTTGATCAGGAGAAGCTTCAGTTCTACACGGCGAAGAAGTCGCCCTTCCTGCCTGTCGAGTTCTCCGTGGCCGCGTATCGGCTCGGCCATTCCATGATCCGCCCTGGGTACCGAATGAACGATGGCGGAGAAAAACCGCGGCCCATTTTCCCGGTCCCGGCGGAGGGCTTCCCGGATGGGCTCACCGGATTTCGTCCCATGGATCAGACTCTGGGTATCGATTGGGGACGATTCATTGATATCGATAAACGGGCCTATGACGGCGATCTGGCGGCGCAAAAGAATCGGTTACAGCTTGCGTATCGGATCGATACCTCTCTGGTCAATGTTCTCGGAAACTTGCCCCCTGAGGTCGCACAGAACCCTTCGTCATTGGCCGCCCGCAACCTGATCCGCGGCTGGAAAATGGGCTTACCGTCCGGGCAGGACGTTGCCCGCGCCATGAAGGTGAATGTGCTCGACGACAGCCAGATCCTGATCGGTCAGGGTCTGGAAGCGGCAGCAGGCGGCCTTCCCAAAATGACAATCCTAGATGTTGGCAAGGGGCAGTTTGCCGGCAAGTGTCCTCTTTGGACGTATATTCTCGCCGAAGCAATGCACAACATGGAACCGGTGAAGATCCCAGTGGTGGAAGACGTAACGATCCAGACCCCACGTTTGGGACCTGTGGGCGGCCGGATTGTAGCGGAAGTGTTTCTCGGCCTCATGTTTGGCGATCCGCATTCGATGTTGAGTCTGAATCCAGGCTGGTGCCCGAAGTCGGGGGCGGATTACAAGCTGAAGGATTTTGTGAATTTCGCCCTGGGGAACTAGGGTACCGCTTGCGGTTCTTTAATAAAGAACGGGAAGCAGTTATTGGGCGGGTTTTAACCTGCTTCCGGCTTTGGCCAGGCTGAGCCCGGCCCCGGCAAATGCAGGGAAAGACGAGAGGAAACGAACAAATTGCGACGACCATGGCAACAGATTAGGTGGCAGAAACCTTTGCAAATAGCGGCTCTCGGCGCTTCTCCCGCGCAGCCGCAGAATTCGCTTCGCGAGGCTGTTCAGACGCTCGGCACTCCGTCAGTTCCGGGGGGGACAGCACTCGAAGAGGCACAGGTTCTGTTGTCGGCAGCGGCAGAGGTGGAGCATTCCTTGCTGGTGGAGTATCTCTACGCCGCGATGTCGCTTGCGACTAACGCCTCCTCTGCGCGTATCCGCGGTATCGCCATCCAGGAGATGTGCCACTTTGTCACGGTCCAGAATCTGCTTCTCTTCACCGGCACGAAACCTCTGCTTCAGCGTCAGGACCAGGACCCGCATCCTCAGACGGACCCTTTCCCGTTTTCCCTGCGCCCACTGACAAAGGAAACGCTTGAGAATTACTTGCTGGCGGAGATGCCGCCAATTCAACAAATGAACGATCAGCAGAAGGCGGTGATGGCGCCGATTCAGCAGACGCACGGAAATAAAGTGCATTCGGTTGGACTGCTTTACGCGCAGCTCTACTGGCTGTTCCAAAAGGATGACCAACCGACAGCGGAATGGCCTGAGGTGGCTCACGCCGGGTTTATTCCCGGCCGGCATATCGACACGCTGCCCACCGACACCGCGTTAACGACTTTCCAGGTGGATCCAGTTGCCGAAAAGCAATGGCACGGGTCATTCGATCGCGGCGGCATTTTTCTGACGATTCCGTCGCGAGATGCGGCCCTGTTGGCGATCGCAGCGATTGCTAAGCAGGGTGAGGGGCTCGGAACCCCTTCGAGCGAGCAGTCGCATTTCGAGATCTTTCTCGACATTTTCAACAACACGGATCTGAGCCAGCTTCCGCTCGTTAAGATGCCGACCGATCCGTTTGTTGCGAATGCGCCGGCGGCCGATCCGGCGAAGGAGGCGAATCGCATCACACACCCATTGGCGGCGGCGCTCTGCGCGGTGTTCGATACGCGTTACCAGCTTCTGCTGGCAGCGATTCGCGGCGCGCTGTCGCGGGATCGCACGAAGCCGGCGGATGCCCCGATCCGCGGAAAATATGCGGATTGGGCGATTCAGGAGATGCTCAGCAACGTGAAGAGCCTCTCCCAGGCGATCTTGCGGGTTCCCTGCAAGGATGGAGGGAGCAATGCGCAATTCGCGGCCGCCCCGACATTCGCTCTCGGCAGTTTTTCGCTTCCGGACGACGCGGCGGAGATCGACCGAGTGATTGAGGATCTGCATAGGACAAGCGAGGCGGCCGTCACCGTAGCGCTGGCGGCCAATCCGGATGCTCTTAGTAAGGTTCTGCTACAACGGATTCAACAGATCGACAAGGGCCGTTTTCCCAATTTATAAGAACAAAGAGGAACGAGAAGGTATGGCAAAACAGTATCGTATCTACCCCGGCATTGGCATTGCGCGCCTCGGCGACAACCCAAACAGCTTTTTTCTCTCGCCGGAGATTCCCGGCGTGGGTCCGCTGGAGTTGACAGCGGACGATTCGGTCCAGCCGGTCCGGAACTACAAAGAAAACCATACGATCCGTAGGCAGGCGGCGCGCTTCCGGGTCTTTGAGTTCGACACCGATGCGGGAGGCAACACTACGTCGCGCGAGGTCAACCTCTCGACGGGCGCGCGGATCGAATGGCGGCTGGAGTTGGCGAACGAGAAGTCCGCAGCGGGCCGTTTTATCGATGAGAATCAGCCGGAGGACGTGGCTTCGCCGCGCAATCCAGGCATCCCGCAGGCGGATCTAATTATTATGCCGACATTCCCGGCGATCTCCGGGCCGGACCAGCACGCACCAGCCACCACGGAGGGCATGTATCGCGGGCAGACCGTGATCCTCGGTGAACTGCGTACCGACAGCCAGGGGCGGCTACTGGTACTCGGGGGACGTGGCAAGTCGGCGAGTGTCCCGCCGGGTCTGCCCCTGGGCGACGGCAGTACGCCGGGAAGTCCTGGGCATCCGGCCAATACGTTCGCCAACAACGAGGGCTGGTTTGACGACGTTTCAGATGGTCCGGTTTCGGCGACGGTGAAGATCCAGGGCCAAGCCGACGTCGTGTTAACGGACGACGCGTGGGTGATCGTTGCGCCGCCGGATTTTTCGCCGTATACGGGCGGAATTACAAACATGTACGACATCGTGACGCAGGCGACCGGATCGCGGCCCCCGGCAACGCCGAGTTTCCAAAACGATGTTCTGCCGATTCTACAGGCCGCAGCCCGGCTTCGTTATGTCTCGAAACTTCCCGTCTGGTCGTCTATTTCAACCGATTACGTCGCTCTGTCTAAGAAGGGCGACGCGGCGGCCGACCAACTCCGGCAGGATACGTTCGGGGTACTGCTCAGCATCGAAGGCGGTCCGCTGGCGAACTTCACGATGACGGATAACCAGCACGATGTATTGAATAACTGGGCGAACGGGACCTTCATTGCCGATTTCGATCCGAATCCACCGACGCCGGCGCTCACACCGGATGGATTGGACCGCGCGTCGCTGTCGCAGGCTGTTGGCGGAGGATTCTTCCCGGGAATCGAGGCGGGGAGCCGCATGACTGCTCCGAAGATGTACTCGGCGCCCTTTCGCATCACTGCCCAGCCGTTTACGTTTAATGGAGTGCCGCAAACGCCCCATGCCGGCTTCATTACGAGGACGATGGCATGTCCCTGGCAATCGGATTTCTTCGAGTGTGCTGAGCAGACCGCGACCTCGGTGTGGTGGCCTGCGCAGCGTCCGATCGATGTGTTCACCGATGCGCACGCGACTGTTCAGAAGCACTGGATCGATTCGGTGCCAACGCATCAGGCGCTAGTGGATAAGTTCTCGAAGCTGGGGTTTGTCGAGCCGCTGCCGCAAGGCGGCCCGGAGCCTTTGGTGGAGGCGGAACGTGATGCGAGCGTCCCGCATCACTGATGAACCCGAATTCTGGGATGAACCCGCTTGATAGGTACGAAGTCGCAGTAGTGGGTGCGGGTCCGGCCGGGAGCCTGCTGGCTGCACGATTAGCGGGGGCTGGAGTATGTGTGCTGGTGGTTGAGTCGTCGGATTTCAACGAGCAGCGGCCAGGGGAGTTCCTGACACCGCAGGCGCGGGTCGCGCTGAATGCATCGGGCTCACTGCCTGAGGCATGGGAGTTGCAGCACCGGATTGTGCATGAGTTCACCGGAACCTGGGGATCGGACTCGGGATTCGCGCGTAACTTCATCTTCGATGCCCACGGGCATGCGCTGATACTCGATCGGGCAGCGTTCGATCGCGAGTTGGCGAACATGGCCGTGATGCGAGGCGCTACATTGTTGACTCGGGCACGGGTCTGCGGCGCCGAGAGGACTCTTGACGGGTGGATCGTCGATGTTCGCCGGGGGAGCGAACGATTTGCTGTTCGCGCGAGCTTTCTGGCGTTGTGCTCTGGGCGGGCGGGTCCGTCGATCAGGAGCATCCCGGCGCGGCGGCGGCCGCTCGACCGGCTGGTTTGCCTCGGCATGCGCATGCGACGTTGTCCGGAGGCGTATGCACCTTCCATCGAATCGTATGCTCGCGGGTGGGTTTACTCCGCCGCCTCCGTCGGTGGTGAACTGGTGGTGAATGTTTGCACGGAGTTGAAGGGAGAGCACCGCCGGCCAGTGCGATCTCCGGATTTGCTGTTCGAGGAACTGGCGCAGTGTCCGATCGCTTCAGCGCGCGTGCTCGAGTGCGACGCAACGAAAGGAGACGTTTCCTTCTTCGCGGTGGATGCGTCGTCCGGCGTGGCGCGGCCAGCTGCAGGACCCGGGTGGTGCCTGGCGGGAGATTGCGCGCAGAGCGTGGACCCTTTGTCTTCAAACGGAATCGCCCATGCGCTGCGGCACGCCGAACTGATTTTCGAGGCGATTCGCCGGTCGCGGAGTATCGGCGATTGCGACCTGCGCGAATACTGCGTATGGCTGGACCAGAATTATCGGGAATATTCAAGGTCTCACCGGTACTACTATGGTCTGGAGACGCGCTGGCAATCGCCGTTCTGGGCGGAACGCCAAAAGACGGGCCTCGAGGAGAATTGATGCCGAATCCACAGGGCGCAGGTCCCTATGAAAGTCTTCCGTTGGTCGGGGGCGGCGCGGTTTCTCTCTATCTGATCCGTTTTGATAAGAACGGTGTTTTAGAGAGCCCGGAGGCCGTGGCGAGCGTTCTTTCCGAAGTCGCGCGGGGCGATTACACCGACGTTCACTTGTTCTCGCACGGCTGGAATAATGTTTTCGCCGACGCACTGACGCTATACCGATCCTTCTTCGCGAAGTACTTCAAGTTGCGCGAGGGACGCGGGATAAGCGATCCCGCGCGTTACCGGCCAGTGCTTATCGGCGTCATCTGGCCGAGCACGTTGCTTGTGGCGCCTTGGGAGAGGGGGCCGCGTATCGCGGCTGTCGCGGCGGATCCGGAAATTGCCGCAGCAGATGAGGATGCCCTTCGAGAAGTTTCCGCAGCGCTGCCACAGGCGAGCGTGGCGCGCTTGAGCGAGTTCGCGCACCGGGCAGCCACATTGAGCCCTGAAGAGGCCACTGAGCTGGCGGAATTACTGCTGCCGGTCTATCGCAATGTTTCGGCGGACGAGGGACTCGGCGAAACGGCATCGGAGATCGAACCCGGGGATCTCGTCCGGCTCTGGTCGAAGATATTTGCTCCCGTGGGGGGCGTAACGCTCCGACCCGGATTTGCGCCGGAAGGCGGAGCTTCGTCCGCCCAACCCGTTGCCGCGGGGCTGCCAGTGAGCTGGTTGGATCCTCGCAATCCTGTTCGCGTTGCGAGCGTACTTTTGATGAAGGATCGGGCAGGAACCGTCGGCGCCCACGGCGTCGGGCCCGCTCTGCTCGATCCGATATTGGCCTCGGGCAAGGCGCGGGTTCACCTCATCGGTCACTCCTATGGCTCCAAGGTCGTGCTGTCGGCCTTGTGCTTTCAGCCGAAACCGCGGCCAGTCGACACGTTGCTGTTGCTCGAACCGGCGGTCTCATATCTCTGTTTCGCGGATAGGGTCGGCCAGGATGCCAGGCGCGGCGGTTATCGTGACGCGCTGGACAGGGTTTCACAACCGGTCCTGTCCACCTTCAGCCGGGCGGACGCACCGTTGACAAAATTCTTCCATCTGGCCGTGATTCGGGGGTCCGATTGGGGTGAACAGAAGATCGCGGGTGTCCCTCCCAATCGTTTCGCGGCGCTGGGTGGTTTCGGGCCGGGAGGACTGCGCGCTGGCGAAAGCACCACCATCGACATGCCGGGTCCAGGCCAGTGGTATCCGCGCGCCCAAGCCGGGATTCGCATTTATGGGGTCGATGGGTCAAGCGGCCAAATCAAGGGTCATGGGGATGTGGCGACCGATTACACGGCATGGGCGCATCTTAATCTTGTGTCGGGAGGTGAATTGAAATGACGTCACTTGAGTCGGTGTCGAGAAAAGACCGCAAGGTGATCGAGATCCGGCTGGCGCTGCCATCCGGTGCGGCCGGGTTGACGAATCCGCGGCAGACCACCCTCGTGTTTACGGTCTATGTGGGAGGCGAGCAGGTAGCATTGCTGCAGGCGTCGCCGTCCGAGATCGGTCTGCCGATGACGCTGGCTGCGGCCCGATCCAAGCAAGCGTCAGATGACGACTATCGATTGCCCGATTACCTCTTGGCTGGGCTCACCAGCGTACTACCGACCGACGATGAGCCGGTGTGTCTCTCGATCCAGCAGCCCGCCGGGTATGTGCCGGTCGTGCCATGGGAGCGGCTTCTCAAGACACGTATCGCAGCACCGATCGTGCGGCTGCCCTACACCCTGGTCCAACCGAAAGCTGCAACAAAGTCGTTGGAAGCGGTTCTTTGTTTCACGTTTCCAGTCGCGAAGCAGGAAACAGATCCAGGGTATGTAGTAACGACCTTTTTATCCATGCTGCCACCGAACCTCGGCGACTTTTCGACGCTCCATCTCTTCGGCGATTGGCAGGTCCAAGCACAGCTGCACCAGTTCAGCGCCACACATCAGGCCGCCTATCAGATTATTGTCTATGATCCGGTCAAAGCGAGCCGCTATGATGTTCCGGAACCCGACACCGACCAGACCCAGACCGGAGATCGCCTCGAGAGTCCATGGCTGCTCTGGATCCGCGATGAGCTCGGTGCCCGCAGCGTCGATATCGTTCATTTTGTTTGTCATGGCTTTCTGGGGCGCGAAGACGGGCTCCTCGCCGTTTCACAGTCGCCTGTGCTCAATGACGATCAGGACATCGCCCGATTCATAGGAGTCCGGCAGCTTAGCAGCTTTCTCGACCAGGTCGGCGCTTGGTCGGTAGGTTTCACATCGCAGCCGCACAATTATTCCGTAGCCGGATTACGGATGTTGCAGGATCAGATCGCGAGACTTAGGCCGGGGCCCACCCTATTTCACGACATGACACGGGACTCGGGTGGACAGGGGCTGGTGGGCGCATACGCCTGTCTGCAAACCACCGAGCCGCCTTCGACAGACGCGGTAACTTTGTACTGCAATCCCGATCTGTTCAAAAAGCGGACGGCGAGCGACGAGCAGGTGCAGCACATTTTAAACGAGCTCACGCTGTCAGGCCGGATGGCCGATGTTTTCGAAAGCCCAGAAAACACGCCCAGCTGGTTGGCGTCGGGTCAACGCGGCTTGGAGCGTTCAGTCGCGGATCTGCTGTCTTCCGCTCCTGAAACGGTGGACACGCTACTGCACTCGGGGGCTGCGGACGCGTTGCGTTTCACCTCGGAGGTGCTGCAGCGTCATGCGGTACTTTTACGCGCATCCGGCATCAAGGGGGTGAAGTAGAATGCCACGAACGATTGTGCGTGTTCAGGAAGGTCTGAAAGGAGAGACATCGATCTGGCTCGAGTCCCCGCGGAATGTTCCCTTGGCGGGACGGCCGGTGAGTCTCGATCTCGCGGCGGATGCAACGCCATTCAAAGAAATGCGTGATGAAACACCGCTCAACCAGGTCGTGGCTGCGGCGGGAGATCAGCTCTTTAAGAAAATCGCAGTGCATCCGGCAATAATGCATGCATTTCAGACAGCCTTGCAGTCGCTGAATGGAAATTGCAGCCCCATCTGTTTCCGGTTGGATGACACGGTCGCGGCCGAGAACCTGCCATGGGAGGCATTGCGGGACCCGGGAGCGGACTTTCTGGCCCTGGACCGGCGCTGGCCGGTCGTACGCGTCCGCGATGTCACAGAGTCGGAACCGGTGCTCGAGTACTCGCTTCAGCCCCCTCTCAGACTGCTGGGAGTTCTATCGGCGGCTGGAGGCAGCGCGTTGACTCGCGCCTCCGCCCAACCTGAGTTACAGAAGGTGCTGGATACATTCCAACAGTATCTGGCGAAACCCAATGCGCTTCCGGTTCGAGTGTATCTTCTGTTGGGCGAAGAGAGCGTCAGGGATGCGGCGCGGGCAATGAATCTACCTTGGCTCACGGCGGATCTGATCGCTGACAAGGTCGATCTGCTGAACAAGATCAGGGTGTTCGCACCGCACCTGTTGCATTTCTTCTGTCATGGAACCACCGAAGAGATTCCGCACTTGCAAATCGGAAGTCGTATGGATTGGGAGTTGGATCAGGACGGGTCGATTGCCGTGACCGCGAAGGAACTCAGCCAGCAGGCCGATCCCGACCAGGGAGTGTGGCTGGTAACTTTGAACTGTTGCGAGAGCGCGGCGCGAACGCGCGACGCGCGGAGCCTCGCGAGCAGCCTTGTGGCGTCTGGTTTTCCGACGGCGATCGGAATGCGCGAAGCAGTAAACGTGCAGCTTGCCCATCTGTTATGCGGCCAGTTGTACCCGGCCATTCTGAACATGCTCTCCGCTGTTCCGGAGAATGGGCCGGTCGTAGAAGTCGAGTGGGCGTGCGTGCTGTACGATGCGCGGGCCGCCCTCGTGAACCAATGTACCGCCGCTGTGCCAGTGTTTGCGGCCCGCGAATGCAAGTACTGGACGATTCCAGTGCTGTACACGCGTCGTGAACCCTTCCGGTTGAAGCGGTTGCCGGTCTCGGTAATCTCGCCCGAAAAGCTGAGACTGGCGCAGAAGCTCCAGGTCCTGCAACAACAGCGGACGAAAATTGCCCAGGATTTTAAGGATCTTCCACCAGCAGCGCTTCAGGGGATTCTGGCGGATTTGGACGCCGAAATCGTCGCCACGGTTGCGCAGTTGTCGGCTTGATCAGACGGGGTCATTGATGAGTTGGCCGTCGGAAGTTCGAATCAATGCATACATCGGAGACGGAAAGCGGGCTGCCTCAGGCTTGCTGACCGACGAGACAAAGAAATGGCCGCTGCGGAATGCTCCCGCAAAACTCCGCGCATTCCTGAAACCGCCGGCACCCGTTGACCGGCGCAAGTGGCAGGATCCGTCCGTCGGGTGGGGCATCGTGGCGGCGGAAAAACCGGGGCTCACGAAAGAGCAACTGGCCAGCGGCACCGACCTTCCCGAGCCGATTCAGCAGTTGCGCAAGGATCGCGGGAATGCTCCGGTTTTTCGCTACCGTCCCGGGTGTGACCAGCGGTTTCGCTTGTTGCGTAATTACGCGTCGTCCATTGATGTGGCGATGGCGCAATCGCCACAGGGTATCGGGCCGGAGTCGATACCGACCTATCTTTTGATCTATGGAGGTCCCGATGAGGTGCCGTGGGAGCTTCAGTATATTCTGTCCATGCGTTTTTGCGTCGGTCGAGTGCACTTAGGCGGCACCGCCCTGGAAAACTATGTTGCAGCCTTGCGGTCGGGCTGGGCCGGTGCCGCGAGCGATCCGAGGCAGCCGGTCGTGTGGGCTGTCAGCCACGGTGGGGACGACATCACCACGCTCATGCGGGACGTTCTCGCGGCACCTGTTTACGACAAGCTGAGTCACGATACAGACATCGCCGCGAATGCGTCTTTCCTCGACGGCACAGGTACTGCGACCTGCACCAAACTGACGGCAACGTTGGCGGCGAGAAAACCCGGCCTAGTCGTGACCACGAGCCATGGTCAGACCTATCCGCTAGACAACATCACCACGTTGAGTGAGCGATTGGGCTTGCCCGTCGATCAAGATTACATCTCGCTTCTGCCCGAAGGACTCTTAGCAGCCTGGCAGCCCGATGGCGTCGTCTGGTACGCACACGCCTGCTGCTCGGCGGGAAGCAGCGCACAGACGATCTTTTCCGGCTTTACTGCTGCTGGCTCTGAGATCGATCGGATACTGCTAGGTGTGGCGGCTCTCGGGAACCGCGTCGCGCCGCTTCCTACTGCTTTGCTTGGCGCAAAGAAACCAGCGCGAGCCTTCATCGGTCACATAGAGCCGACGTTCGACTGGACGCTCCGGAATCCCGACACCAACCAAACCTTCGGCACCGCGTTCCAGAGCGCGCTTTATAGCGAGCTCTATCAGCCCTCGCCAATCGGCTATGCGATTCGTTCGTGCTATGAAGCAGTTGCGCTGCTATATAACTCTTACGATTTGTCGGAGCAGGCCTTCCGGCGCGGAGAAAATACTCGCGAGGCGATGCTCAAGGATCTCCTGGCCGCTCGAGATTTGCAGTCTCTAGTAATTCTTGGGGATCCCGTTGCGACTTTTGTGAAATAGACCAAGAGAGCTCTCGGGTTTTGCGCTCGTGGCGGAATTGTTAGAGGTGCGCTCAATCTGCTGTACAATTGACTGTAAATACTTATTCACACGAGTTCGCCCAAGGTTGATCAATCAGCTTTTGCGGGCTCTTAACGGAGGTTTGCATCATGTCGCAAAGCAGAGATGATTCCGCCGGAACCACGACTCAAGCTGCGGTGCTTCCTGACGTCGTGATCGAGGCTCCTGACGTCACCACTTTCGTTAAGGGCCTTGTGAATGAGCTCATCGCTTTGGGCTATGACGCTAGCGCAACCGAGATGGCGAAAGAAGACCTACCTGCGGAGGGCACTATGTTCTTTCAATTCACTGATCCCACGCCCACCGCTGCCCGGATTCTCAGTCAGGTCGAGTCAGTCGCGAAGAGGTACTGCTGGAACGGTGCAGCCAGCTTGGCCCAAATGAACGAGGCCAGCGCCGCCATTGTTATTTCGTACGCGAACAGCACACCTGCGAATTGCCCCGGCACTTCTCACTGAAGATGTGCCTGTGGTCGCGAATCACAGTTCACGCTGCTGGTTATAGCTGAGCCAGTTGTACCGGCGAATTAGGAAAGCACCACTCTTCCGCCCACGTCCAACGCTTTCGATAGAGCGCAATTCTAACTAACGCGAAATCCGGCGTACTTCTTAGTGACCGAGCGGCGTCCTGCAACCCCGAAGGACTCTAATTGGGGCGTTATTTCGGCCGCAGCCCGGAATAGCTTGAGCCTCCGTTCGAGCTCCGTGTCTTACTGGCGGTCGGCCCTTATGAAAGCGCAGATAAGGTCGCGTTTCCAATCTGTGCCTCTCCGGTGCAGAAGGACCTAACTCTACAACTCTACGACATTAACTGGTGAGGATGGAGATGATCATGACAGGTCAGCTTGATCGATGTACTGAGTTCGTACGATTGTCATCGTCTCAATCCTCCTCGAAGCCGTGATTCTCAAATTTCAGTGTCCTGCAATTCTCCGTCACCGTGCGGACGACGTTTTCCGGAGCGCCAGACGGGATCTCCGCCTCGATCTCGATTGTGATTTTCACCTTTGCGTCAAGCAGCCCGGCTAAGTGTTGAACAACCGAGCTGGCGATGACATCGACATCGCGCGACAACCGCGTGGCGTCAATTCTGGCCGAACCGTGGAACCGGCGTAGGATCGGCGCCCTGGGCGTTGAACCCGGTATCGCAGGCGTGGTCCCGCCCGTCGTCGAGGAAGGCGCGGTTCCGCTGGAACTGGCCAAATGTGTTCCGGTCGCCCGAGAGACATCCTCGGTGGCAGTTGTCGCGTGCGGTGGAGCTGAATCCTTCTGGATCTGCGCCGCCGCAACATCCGGCTTCACGACAACACTATTGGCGTTCAATTGGACGGTCGGGCGACGGCCCGCTTCGAGGCCACGATAACGTGCGGTTGCTGCGTCGAAATAGTCCGCGTATGCAAAGGTGTCCTGCGACCAGGTGAGCCGACTCACGCCATCCTGAATCGCGTCGAGAATCACTTGAGCGTTCTTGACGCGGGGCAGATACAGGTATTTCGCAAAGTCGTCGACGAGTTGCTTCACGCCAACGTGATTTCCGCGCCAGAGCGGAACCTGGTCGATCTCGAACCGCAAGACCGCGCCAGCCATGCTGACGATCAGCAGCCCGTCGTTCTTCAATTTCTTCGACGCCCGCTCGGCAAGCCACTCCTGGCCCTGAAGCCGAAACTCCTGCCATTCGACCGGCGGGAATGGCTGCCCGGCTTCTGGGCGCTTCTGCCCGGCAACAAGTAGCCATACATATGTCTCGGGTATGCGCCCCTTCGCTGCCTGATCGGAACCGGTTAAGCGTTGCTGCACCTGATTGGCCTGAAATGGCGTGAGGTTGAGCGAGACTGTTTCCTTCTCAATCGATTGCCACGCCAAAAAAGACCGGACAGCCTTATCAAGATCCGTCAAGCGGGTCTTGTCGGCAGCCAAGAACACGAGCATGTTTCCGCAATTCCTACCTGCCGATCCGCGGTTGAGGATTTCAGCAGCTGCTTGTCGGCCAGCGCTCGAATCCGCTTTGGCGCTGTGCGCGTAATCGGGGCTCAGGATTACCAACTTCGCCTCAGGTTCATCGACCACATCGCTGGCGCTGGCCGGACAGACGTGAACCTTCGAAAAGTCGCCACGGTGCTTCGCCTCTTCCCCGAGCCTACGCCGGATCTCCTCCGTAACGTCCTCCGGGTGGTACCGCTCGGCGCGTTCCTCGGCGAGCCGATTTACGCTCGGCTGCGTCGCATACCAATAGCGGCTTCCGTCCACATATAAATAGGTGGCCTGATCAGCCAGCTTTCGCAACGCGTCGCCGAAGGTGCCGGAGGTTTCACCCGGCTGGACGCAACCCAACTTGATTTGGCGGTCTTCCAGGCCCTTCTTCGTTGCGTCCTGAGTCGGCGCGGAACCGATGTAAAGTGTTCGAGCAACGCGTCGCGCCGCCGAATAGCGCCCCAGCATCGGGTTCTCGCGATCAATCTTCAGCGGAAGGGAGTTCGGCCCATCGATATCCTTCTCGATGATAGGGTCCCAGACAGGCGGCAGGTATCGGGTGAGTTCACTCTGCACGGCCGGGGCGTCCACAGGAACGCTCGCCGGTAGGATCATGAGGCCTTTGTCTTCGCGCTCCCACAACGCATGGATGACCGCCGACATCAAACGAAGCACGCCACGGGTCCGCTGGAACTTGTCGAGAGTAGACCAGTCGTTGTACAGCCGCTCGAACAATTCCGGATGAACCGGATATGCTGCTCTCATGCGGCGCTCATATTCCGATTTGCCAGCGTCGGAGGGGAATTCCTGTGCGAACTTCCGGTACTCGTCCGCGAATGCTTTGACGACAGCGTCTCGGGCGGTGAACAGGTCTGGGTCGGTGATCGGCTGGAACAGCCGACGTCTAACAATTTCAAAACCTTCCTCAGCGCTCGCCGGGCGCCAGGAGGTTTCCACCCGCTCAATTACGTTTTTCAAACGTTCCAACGCGGCCAAACCACCCTCACCACCGATCTCGTTCTGAGATGAAGGAATACTGACTACCAGCAGAGTCTTGTCCGCCAGTTTTGCGGACTCGCTTAGCGTCTGCGCAAAAGTGAAGTGCGCGTCGAAATCGCCCGCCAGCAAATCAGACTTGTTATAGAGCTGACGCGCGTATGCAACCCACTCGTCAATCAGAATCAGACATGGTGAGAACTTATTGAAAAGCAAACGCAGGGAGTCGCCAGGGCTAACGGCCTTCTCGTCGGCACTTTGTACCATCGCGTATCCCTCTTTACCTCCGAGTTGCCACGCCAGTTCTCCCCACAACGTCCGGACAACGGTTCCGTCTGGCTTCTTGTGAAGATCGGCGGGAGACATCCGGTTACCCACCAGCACGGCGCGGCGCACCTTCGGCGGCTGGGACACACCAGCCATCTTGGTCACCGTCTCAAGCCCAGGCAACTGACCGGCGGGCACTCCGCCAAACAAGTGCCAAAGCGCAAGCATCGAGTGCGTCTTGCCTCCGCCGAAGTTGGTCTGCAACTCCACGACTGGATCGCCGCCATTTCCCGCAAGTCGTTGCAGAGCGTTTGCCAGGAGTTTCTGCAAGCCTTCTGTAATGAATGTTCGACGAAAAAATTCAATAGGATCTTTGTATTCGTCCGATCCCTCGCCAAGGTACACCTGCCAGAGATCGGCGGCGAACTCGGCCTGCTGATAGCGGCCAGAAGCAACATCCGGGTGTGGAGTCACGATCTCGCGCCACGGTCGCAAGCCGGTTGCCGGTTTGCCTTCCACCGCAATGCTCGATTCCTTACGCTTCTGAGTCCTAAGCTGTTCATCGAACTTGACGCGCAGGATCTCCGATTTCATCAGTTCAACGGCCTCGACCTGCTCCGCCGATACCGCGGCCAGCAGGCGGGAAACGCTGTCGATCGCGCGATACGCGTCATCGGTTGAGAATGCCTTCTGATGAGCCCACTTGTTCCGTACGTCGCGGAGTTCGAATGCGAGATTCCGGTCGGATGGACCAAGGATTCTCTTGAAGCAGTCGTTCCACAGTTCGCACATCACCTGCAGCAGAGCCTGTGTATCCCAATTCAGTCCCTTGCCGTCTTTACCAGCCTGCTGCCAGTCGGGGAAACTCGGTTTGGCTGTCTCAATCCACCGGTCCTTGTAGGTGGCTTTTAACTCCCGCTCAACGTAGGGGCGCAGGCCGTCTTTCAGAACTTCCAGAGCTTTACCAACTCGTTCGCTATTCGTGATGGCCATTATTTTGTTTCCCCCTTTTTATGATCCGCTGGGAAGGAAGAATAGCGCCGTCCCAAGTCTGGGTAAAGCTTGTACAGTTGATTTGCCGACTCGCCGTCCGGATCAAGCCACCGCGTGTGTAGCGCACGCTCGACTGCCGCACGACGACTTTCGATCGCCCAACGCAGCTTATCTCCGCGCTCGAACGCCCACTGGGCCAAACTCAGTTCAACGCCTTTCGCGAAAGCGTCGGCATCGGTGGACGCGTCTAGGAACTGCACCAGAACCGCGGGACACTGAACCCGTTTCGCGAGACGCAAGCGGCGGTGGCCATCAATGACATAGAGCTTCGCGTCGTCAGGGTCGCGCCAAACTGAGATGACGCCGGCGAAGTCCGAGTTGTACAACTCGACGTCATCCAGATCCTGATCCATCCAGTCGCGTGGATACGCTGCTCGCGACTGAAATCGATCCGGATCTTCAGAGATGTCATTCGGGGGAACTTGTTTCAACGATTCTCGCGTTGCATCACTCATTGCTCTTCTCGGGCAACTGCTCATTTCAGTTCAAATGCTTCCGAAGCCATAGATGGCCAGGCCACAACCAAGCTGTTGTAGTAGCCTGCCTCATCCGCCCAACCCTTGCGCTCGCAAAGCGTGTAGAGACGGTAGGCAAGGTCTCTTGCGATCTCCGCCATGCCGCCGATTCTTGCCTTTAAGTTCGCTGTTTCCTTCTCACCCTTCTGGTCGAGGCTACGAATCAAGTGCTGGGTGACCTCCCAGACGGTTAACCGAGCAACGGCGGATGGGTCCCAGTCTTCGGGAAGTTCCTCCCGGCGAAGCAGGCGAACTTTGCCGGCGCGGGAATGAAGAATACCCGTCTCAGCGAGATGCGAGATGCTGAGCGCCTTTGCAGTACCCAGTACTTCAGCTTCGCCATAGAGGCCGTCCTCGAACTGGTGCTGCTCAAACCAAGCCAATGCCCAGCGCGTGTCAGGATCGAATTCGCTCTCCAATTCCGAGAGGACTTCGTCAAGGCCCTGATTGATAAGCGCTAAGGCTGTTCGGACTCGCATCGGCGATCCGTCGGTTTCGAGAACCTTCTTGTAGCGCGAAAAGACCGCCATACCGGGACCGATGGCCGCTTGTGCAAGATCGACTGGAGCGATGTTTCCCTTTTGCAGATCCCGCAGAGCGCGAGGGAGTTCCTGCTTGAGCGAAAACAGGAAATCCTTGCGAGTCGTGATCGGGGCGTTGTCGGATCGAACACGACAAACCAACACGATTGATGACGCAAGCGCATTAGTGCCGATCGCAATGCTTCGATTCGCGCGTTCACTGCGCATCGGCCAAGTGCCGGTTATTTGTAGGTCAGCAGACAGCAGACCCTCCAACATCGTCTCCCAACCGGTCGAGGCGACAGATGAACTTCTCGACCTGCTTTCGTCGTCTGCGTCATTTTCAGCTTGCTTAAACGCATAGAATACTGTCAGCGGTATGCGTCGGTCTTGGTGCTGTCTCATCTTCTGAAATGCCGCGCCCAGACCAGATTCGAAGAACCTCTGCGCCGTCGATCGGTCTCCATCGAAACGATGCGGAGTTGCGACCAATTCTTGGGATTTCGGGGTCAAAAGGGTGCTGAATAACTGCGGATAAATTGCACCAGCGGACCGGCGAAGCCATATATAGAAGAAGTCGGAGAGCTCGGCGTAACCAATATTGTCGTAATAAGGAGGATCTGTGCAGATCATATACCGCTCCTCACTCTGAACCTCAGCCGCCGCATCAAGTTGGCACACTTCTCCGGAACTCTCTTGCACACAGAGGTTATCCAGAACTTTCGCGACAGAACTGAAGTTGTTCTCAAAACTGCCACCCGAGTTGCTGAAGGGATTCACCTCAGCAAAATCCCAAGTCATCGGTAAAGCTTGTCGTCGAAAGGTACTGACTACGAGTTCGTTCTTCGGCTGTGAACTCCATGTAGCCAACGAGCTCCAAAAATCTGCTGATCTATCGACTGCGAACGCCAAGTATGTTGCCACCGCGTCGGCGTACGATTCATCGCCGCCGTCTTTGACAACCTCCTTACGGACCTTCGCAATCAAGTCGCTGAAAGTTGACAAGGCTAGAAGTTGGCGATCAGTAAATAGCTCTCTCCAATGGGTGATGCCGTATCCGCGTCCGCTCACGAGGTTTGGTGACTTCTGGTCCATCTCTTCTTCGGGCAGCCAGGATGCCTTTGCCGTCATGGCTGCTCGCAAGTGCTCCTCATCTGGCGGCAAATAGATCCGTGAGCGGTCTCCTTCGGCGACAATAGCAAGCAATTGCTTGCTATTGTCCTTGTTCTTGAACTGCTCTCTGATTAGCGCTTCGCTGGCAGTGCTACCACACAACGGGCAGCGAAAATGCGCCCCACGCCCGACCTTTGTGGGCTCCGGCGGCGGACCCTCACCCCCGACAACTATTTCGAATGTCACTTTCTTTGCTTTGCGGTCTGGAACAGGCTGCAACCAAACCCGGCGGTGGGGCTTGCTTGAAAGGGCGTAGCTTGTGACTAGCGGAATTGTCGCGTCGCACGCCGGGTTCGGGCACTGTGCCGTCCGCGCCCAAACCCACGCGATCACGGTGGCCCGACCGCCTCCCTGCAGTTGGACTTCGGGATAATGCGAGCCGATGGCAGCAAACGCACGATCTCGCATCCATTTGCCGTAGTAGCGGACGTCTTCAGCGAGCCCATGTACACCAATCCAAGCACCCGCGGGGAGCCCTTGTTTCTTCCCCCCTGGATTAACAGGCGGGCGCTGCCTGAATTTCGGGGGGATTTCGATAAGCGACTTAGTAATAAGAACTGCAATTGGGTTCAGATCTGTGCCTTTGGCTCTGAGTCCTAGCCGATGCGCCTCAAGTGGGATGGAGCCACCGCCGCAGAACGGGTCATAAACGATTGGCGGTTTGCCGTCCGTGGACTTAAGAATCTCTTGGCGCGCGGCATCCAGCACGACACGGTTATTCGAGTTTTCCCACAACACGAGCTGTTCGATCAATCTAAAGAGCCGCTGCCGCTCCTTGTCTTGGTCATTCTCAGTCGGAAACTGATCAGGGAGGCTCGAAGGGTCGTCCACGAGCGAAGCGAATAAGACCGCTCGGCAGGCGGCCAGGGGCCGCCGGGCCCACCAGAGATGAAGCGTCGAAGGATGGCCGTGCCGAAGCGATTTCTCCCTCGCAGACTCCTTGTTGATTGCTTCCAGCGGCAACGCGACTTCGATGAGTTTCTTTTTCATGTCTGTTTCCGTCTACTTCCACGCGTTGCGTACAGCCTTGTCCACCAATCTACGAATGTCAGTTGTTTCAATGCCTAACGGCGCAAGGAGAACCCAGGCCTTCGCTACTATCGACGTCATTTTCTTCTCGTCGGTGGCCCAGGAAGCGGCCCCTTTGGCCCGTGCTTCGGCGACCAATTCTTCCAGATCCGATCTCTTGATGAGCAAAGGCTTGAGAACCCTGGCAGCCTCTTCAATCAACCCTTTTTCGTCGATCTGAGGACGGTCCGGGTTTGCTGGAATCGCTGTCGGCGTCAAAGCGCATGGCTCGGAGTACCGCTCCAGGTAGATCCGGTCTTCCTTTATCTCCAAGCGCAGAGGGTCGCCGGGAGGCATTCTCCGCGACAGGCGTCGAACCCAGGACGCGTGCACGAAAATCGGGATCGGCCAAGCACCGCCCGCGGGTGCGCTCGCCACAGTTGCGTGGGCTTCAACAGAAAGAAGTCCGTTCTCAAAGCGAAGGCTAGCTTCCCCTGCATATTTGCCGGTTCCACGGGTGACAATCTTCAGGGCGCGAGTGAGATCGGCGCGCCCAACCGAAAGACTTGCCGGAGTGCTGGTGAGACGTATCATGAGGTAAAACGCCCCCCTCGTGATCCGGGATTGCGGCCCTGACGATAATCACCCTCAATTCGTGACGCAGCCATGTCATTGAAAATAGGATCGCTAGCAGTACGGATTGCGTTTTTATTGCGTCGAATTGCGTTTTGAGGCGGTCGATTACGCAATCGAGCCTCCTTCATCGGGCAGCCACCGGGCTGCTTTGGTGGCGCCCACAACCCGGATTCGCTTCTCCTGCTTCAGCTCTTTCAGTAGACCTTGGACCTGATCGCGAGAAAGGTGCGGGAGAACCCCGAGTAGTTCCGGGAACCGGGCACCCTCCGGACCGCTCTGCTTAATGTGCTTCGCGAGGAGAGACTTGTTGGTCTCCCGGTCCAACCCTGCGTCGCGAGTATAACTGCCCGGCTTTCCTTGAAAGCTTCGGAACTTGCGGGACAGGATAAAACGGACGCCACGTCCCCGGCCGATTCGCTCAATTACACCCTGGTCCAGCAAGTGCGGAACGCGATCTTTCAGATCGCCGCTGAGGGGCTCCTCGCGCTGGATGGAATCCAAAATCAGAAGATCCTGCGTGGAAAACGTTGCCAGCCGCTCCTTGCCGATCTTTTCTAGGAAGCGCAGGAAATCGGGATTCTGTATCTCGCCGCGTAGTGTGACCACCACTTGGTGAGCATCCGTCCCAGAGAAGTCCGGCTTGGGTTTGCCCTCCTTTATAGATTCCTCGAACATGCGGTTTGCGCCCTGGCCGGAACGCTCGACCAGTCCACATCTGGCACATGACTCGGCGATTCGCCGGTTCCTTGGAGACTGCCTCCAAAGTAGATTTTCCGCGGTGATGCCATCGGGAAAACCGCCCGGACTGACTATCTCCAGCTTTCGCGGGTATTGCCGTACGAAAACGGATTCCGGTCTGCGGTAGTCGCGATGGGTCACCGCATTGAGGAGTGCTTCCCGAACCACCGCTTCGTTGAAGGCGGGAATGTCGCCAATGAAAAAACCCTCCTGAAAGTGAAGAGTTTCATTGCGAAGATTGATCGTTGTCCAGATGCTATCGAGGACTTCAAGGAACCCCTGCCGGTATTCAACTCGCTGCTGGTGGGCCAGTGATGACTCACTGGATCGGTATTCGAAGATTACTTCAGCTTGAGCCAAATAGCGCCCCAGCGCCGCCTTCGTGCCAGTCAGGATGAGCGCCGCCAATGTCAATTTGCCATCCTGCATGAGTTCGGCATCTTCCAAGAGTTGTTGCGGGCTCACCGCATCTAACGCCGCATTTGCCGACTTCCGCCGCCACATTGCACGAAATCGCTCGATAAGCGCGGGGTCAAGATCGGAAAGGACCGCCTTCGGATGAAGCTCGGCGGAGAAGTCCGGGGCAGCTTCATCGAAGATGCGCCGCAGTTGGTCCGGTGGCATGGGCTTCAACTCGTCACCGGCTCGTGCCCAGTAAATACCTTCATGCTGGACCGGCACCCCCAACATGTGAGGAGGCGCATTGAACACCAGAACGCGACCGTGAGGGTGCTGAATCTCCTCGAACTCGATTCTGAACTGAAGAACTCGGGTCAGGCGGGCGACGGTGTGGCCGGGGTCCGGGAACGCCTGAGAGCCGACAACCCGGCGAGGTCGCTTATCAGTGATGCCAAGAATGATCCTGCCGCCGCCTTCGTTCGCAAGCGCAGAGCAATATTTCGCCAGTTTGTCAAAGTCGTAATTGGCCTTTGCCTCTTTGAACTCAAGCCGCTCGGCCTCCGGTTCGGCCATCCAGGCATCGAGGCGTTCCAGAGTTGTGATTGTGGACGCGAAGCTCATGACGGAGCCTGTCCTCGACTGAGCAACTCCGATAATTTGTAGTTGATACTCTCGACCGCGAACTCCGGCTCGGCTTGAAATGGCTGACGAACATAGGTGAGTTTGTGCTGCCCTGCTTCGAGCGGCTCGCCATCAGGTTGAGCAATGGCCAGAATGAAATCGTCCGGCTTGTTCAGCGCCGTGAGGATTTCGTTTCGCGTGACCGTCACCGTAACGGCGTCGCCGACGCGGCCTTTCACCTCGATGAATCGGAGCCTGCCGTCTACTTGAACCCTCGATTCGATGTCGTATCCACACTTCTCACTGCTCACATCTCGTGGATGATGGCCAAGCAGCCTCTCGACATCCATAACCATCTGCATAGCAAACAATTCCATCTGCTTCCGCGCCTCAGCTGATGAAGCGTCGGTCGCGCCGTCGCCTGTCCGAAGGGACGATGGCATCAACTTGTTCAGAAGCCCGATGGGCACGACAATCGAACCGCCGATAGCGACCGGCGGCAACGGAGAGATCTGACGTTCCATCTCCAGGTCCAGCATTCTTTTTTGCAGACGGACCTGTAACTCATCCGCGCGCTGTCGGGCCTTACCGGAGTTGATCTTTGCGTTCACCTTACCCGCCAATTCCTGGTCCTTCAGTTGGTTGGCGCGATGGTCCCAATATGTAATTTCCTTGGTCAGCCGATCCTTAACGGCGGCCATTGTCCGCGTCACCAGGTCTTCGCGTCGTTTCCGCACTTCTCCCAGATGCTTTGGAACGAGGTCCGCGATGGCGTGGCCGATCACGATGGACTCCAGATCTCCCTTCAGCCACGCTTGAGATTCGAGCGTTTCCGAAAGACAGCTTCGCTCGTCAGTTCGCGCGGGCCGGTAATCCAGATAAGGGGCGTAGCCGGCGTTTCTGGTAGTTCCGCAGGAGTCAGTCTCGACAAACTGCAATTGCTGTGAAACAACGCGGCGGTTGCCAGCCTTGTCTGTTCTGCCGTCTTGAATGGTGTGTTCCAAATAAAAGAGTGCTCGGATTGCTTCGCCGGGATCGTCCGGATCAACGAGAACCGTACCGCGCTTCAAGAGATCTCGATTGCGCTCAATGATCAGGTCGATGGTCGCTCCCAGGAGAGGCTGGCCCGGACACACGAACGTCGCAAGCGGTTGGCCGGGAACGGCGCGGAGCGATTTTTCGAAGGTGATCCGTTCGTATTTACCCAAAACCGGCTCACCGGTACCGATCAAGCGATCTCGCTGACGAATCAAGGCGGGGACGTGGGTGATCTCGAAGCGGCGTGGCTCGCGTTCCTTGATGGAGCCGCCGAGTACTCGAAACGCCTCCAGGAAAAACGATTCAATGAAGTGAGGCTGGAGACGCCTGGCTTCGGCGCGCTCCATGTCTTCCCGGATCTTCATTACCTCCGTAGCGTCCATGCTGTCATGGGCCAGGGCGCGTTCTTCTAGGAGTTCCTGGCAGTGTTTCCGGTCGGTCAGGTTGTCCACAATCTGATGCAGACGGGCCTTCACCTCGGGCCGGTCGCCGTACCGGATCGCTTCGATCAGCAGGTCGCGCAGCCGCTGCTCCCGGAAAAGCTGACCCAGAATATCGAAGACGCCACCGCCCAGTGCCTGCCGCTCAAGCTCGATTTTTTCAAGGAGGCGCTTGTATACGTCGCCTTCCCGTGTCTCTTCGGCCAGCAGGTTCCACAAGTGGCACACCTCGGTCTGGCCAATGCGGTGGATGCGGCCAAAGCGCTGTTCGAGACGGTTTGGGTTCCACGGTAGATCATAATTGACCATTAAGTGGGCGCGCTGTAGGTTGATACCCTCTCCTGCGGCATCCGTCGCAAGCAGAATGAGAACATCCTTATCTTGCTTGAATCCCTCCTGCGCTTTGGTACGTTCTTCGCGGCCCATGCCACCATGGACAGTCACAAGTGCCTCGGGAGCGCCAAGGAGAGCGCGGAGCTGTTCGCTCAGATAGTTCAAGGTGTCGCGGTGTTCCGTAAAGATGACCATCTTGCGCCTGTGTCCCTGAGCATCGAACATCTCTGCATGGTTTTGAAGAAGCGCGGAAAGCTCTTCCCATTTCTTGTCCGTGCCACTGCGGCGAACCTTGAGCGCCAATGCTTCGAGGTTTCTCAGAATTTCGATTTCCGCCTGGAGTTCAGCGATGGTTCTTGCCGCCGTCGCCTGATCAACGACGGTCTCTTCTGTCTCCTCTACCTCTGCGTCCGGTGCATCGTCCAGATCATCGATGTCCTCGTCGGTGAGGCTAGGCAATCCCTGAAGGTCATGTTCTTGAAGGAGTGCTCCGCGCTTTAAGATCTGCTCTTCGCGTAGACGGCGTTCGAGACGTTCGCGGCGACGCCTGAGTGATTGCAGAATCGCCTCGGGGGAGGATGCCAGCCGCCTTTGCAGGATCGTCAATGCAAATCCAACCGTTCCCTTACGGCCTTCACTCTCCAGTGAGTCGGCGCGACTGAATTCCTCACGGACGTAATCGGTGACGCTCTTATATAGAGATGCTTCCGCATCGGAGAGTTTATAACCGACCGTGTATGCTCGTCGCTCTGGGAACAATGGCTTGCCGTCGAATTTGAGCAGTTGCTCTTTAACTAACCGTCGCATCAGGTCAGAAACATCGGTGGTATGCACGCCATCACGAGAGCGGCCCTCGAAACGGTCGCTGTCGAGCAGCGCCATGAAGAGCTGAAAGTCTTCCGGCTTGCCGTTATGTGGCGTCGCCGTCATCAGCAGGAGATGCCGCGTAAGCTGGCCGAGAAGTTGGCCGAGCCGGTAGCGTTTGGTGTATTTCACCTCGCTGCCAAAGAACGTGGCAGACATCTTATGGGCTTCGTCGCAAACGACGAGGTCCCAATCGGTATTCGCCAGTTTCGCCTGGACATCCTCATTGCGACTCAATTTGTCCAGACGGCAGATGGCCATTGGATTCTCCGCGAACCAATTGCCCGTACGAGCAGATTCAAGCTTGTCGTTCGTCAGAATCTCGAAGGGAAGCTGAAATCGTTGATAGAGTTCGTCCTGCCATTGCTCCGCGAGATTTCCGGGGCACACTATCATGCAGCGGTGCAGGTCACCGCGGATAAGCAATTCTTTGATGAGGAGGCCGGCCATGATTGTCTTGCCGGCGCCGGGATCATCGGCCAGGAGGAACCGTAGCGGCTGACGGGGCAGCATCTCGCCGTAAACGGCGGTAATCTGGTGCGGCAGTGGATCGACCATTGACGTATGGATGGCGAGTAGCGGATCAAAGAGGTGGGCCAGATTGATTCGATGCGCTTCGGAAACCAACCGAAACAGCTTGCCATCTCCATCGAAACTCCAAGGCCGCCCAGTTTCGCCCACTTCGAGCGTCGGTTCCCGATCCCGGTAGAGTAGTACGACGCTCGGTTTTCCAGACGGATCTTTGTACGTAAGTTCGACCGCAGCGGAGCCGTACCATTTGACGTCGATCACCGTGACAAGGCAATCGGGCAAAATGCCTCGAACGCTTGCTCCGCGCGTAAGATCCTCAAGTTTCGCCATGTTGGTTTCTGTAGTCGTTACCTTTTTCTGATCGCGAAGCGGACATTTAGCCGTGGTCGGCTGAACGCTTCAGAGCGATGAGAACCGCTTCGAGATCGCTCCTCTTGAACAGCCGGTACCCATTCACCGGATTTCGATGGACCTTGATTTTGCCTTGTTTGCCCCAGTTCCGAAGGGTCGCCTCTGACACGCCAATCACACGTGCGGCTTCTTTGATGCGAAGGTAGTCCCGGAACGTTTCCGCCAAGTGTGGGCTCATTACCAACCTAGCAGAACCTTATCAAACTTTGTAACCGGCAGAAACGTGTTCATCGAACGGCTGTGGCGCTTGCTCAAATACGAGTTGGTCTATCCCGGCGACTTCGGTACCGCTCTAAAACTAGCGGCAATTCCTTTACGGCGCGCCGCTTCGTTCGGGAGCTTTGCGCCCGGTGATGCCCCACGCCAAGAGGTCGGTGGATTTCCTGGAGTCCGCAATGTCCCAGCGCATGTAACTCAGTTCCCGAAGAAATAAAAGCTTGTCTGGGAAGTCGTCGTGGTCGGGCAGCAAGACGGGTATCACTGGCAAGCCACTCTCCACGCATTGGCTGACAAAGGCCCGAACTTCAAGGGCCTGCCACTTGCCAAGGCCCGCGCCGCTGAGGAAGACGGCAACCGCTCGAACGTTGGGAATTGCCGATTGAATGACATCCTGGAACCAGCGCCCTGGGGGGATCTGCTCGACATCGATCCACGGATTGATTCCTATGGCTCGGAGATTATGGCAAATCTCCAAGACGATACCCTTGTCCTTGGAATTGTGAGCCATGAAGACATCGAACTGATCGGCAGAGGTCTTGCCTTCGAGTGTTGGCTCCGCTTGGCCAGTAGCGATTTCAACGTCTCGACTCACGAACAATCCCAGCAAGGACGTAATTTTGTCCACCAGATTATCCTTGGAGAGTTGCAGGCTGCTCTCGGGCGGAGCGATCGTGGCGCAGACCCGCGTCAGCTCGGCCGTGTCGAGTTGGTGGAGGAGTTCTCGCACGCGGCGAGAGGTCAGGGCCGTCCTCAGTCGTGCCTGGTCGTGGGCTCCGGCGAAGCGAGCAAGTACCGCAGTCCTTCGGTCCGCACTCAGGCCATGAAGACCATGCCACAGCCTGCTCTCGGGATTGAGGCTAGCGCCCTCAGCAGCGATGCCAGGGACTTCCTGCTCATACTGGGCCTCTTCCTTCAAGATGCTTTTCAGCCGTTGGCGCAATTCTGGTGCTGTCGCTATGCGCTCTCGGCGAGGGGTGACGTGGAGTGTTTCAAGGATGGGTTCCTCCAAAGGCAGCGAGAAGACCTGTGGGTCGTCTTGGTGTGGGTACACAACGGATTCCACTACGGACTCGTACTGTTCAAGGGCATTGAACAGATCGTTCGTCACGGACTGGGCAACCCGAGAGAGGTGCGGCGCGACTGCCCCTGATTCCGTTGCATAGGCGTCAGCTTCAAGTTTTACGCGGAAGCTTCGAAGCTCAATCAGGGCGCGCTCTCGCGCAAGGTCGGCGCCCTGTTGCGCCGGCCGATGATGGTTTGCGAGAGAGGTGAAGACTTCTCTCAGTCTGGTCCGTTGCGTATGCAACGTCGTTCGCTGGGCGTCCTTGAACGCAACTCGCAGTTCTTCTGTTGTCGATTCGGCCTCGGCCAACGCGCGCGTCACTCCGCTGTCGCATTCGAGGAATGCGGTGAATTTGTCGGCGCTATTCACGTCCACCGCCGGAAGTGCTTGTCCGATAGGCAAGTCTGCACATCGCTCGCTGAGCCACTTCGGAGTGTGCCGCAGGAGGTTGAGGAGGAAAGAGGTTAATACTCCTTGATACTCGCGCGTTGCGTCGAGCCAATCGTCCCTGTCGCCGTTTAGACCGTAGTATGCGGCGAGTTCGTCGAGCACTTGCCGGGCACCGCTCGTTGGTTCAACGCTTAGGGGCAGCGCACGTGCGGCCGTCACGACCAGATCGTGCTCCACACCCATGTCTCCAACTTTGACGCCCGTCAACGGATGCCAGCTTTGACGGCTTGTCTTGAATCGCTTAAGTGAGAGCCGTTCGGGAGTTGCTTCTTGCCACCATGCGAGCAATGCTTCCCGTGGGCTCGTCCATTTCTCAAGCCTCCGAAGCTCACGCACCGCATCATTCAATGCGGGGGGCGACTCATACGAAAGTTTCGCCAATGCCTCTGTTCTCAGGTGCTCAAGGCATGCCAGGCACTCCCGAATATCCTGTATTGCCTCGACGCTCGCGGCTCCCTGCTCAAAGACAGTTGCAATGCGCCGCCGGTGTTCACAGGAATCGAGCGCGGACTTGAGCTCGCGAACGATGACCTTGGCCTTATCGGGAACGTAAGAGTCGCGGTCTGCGTCAGTGGGCGCGCTCGCCCATAGCGAGCGGTCCGTCGCGACCAGCCTGCGAATGATCTCCGCAACTGCCTGCAAGCGCCTCCATGCGTCGCGGCGAGTCGAAAGCCACATGTGGACGTCCGTCATGGACGCGTTCACCTGCTTGCCGAGGTGTTCAATGTCATGTTCTACTCGTCGCCATCGTTCTATCGCGGCACGATTGCGCTCGTAAAACTCATCGATCCACGTCCGTAGATGGTCATAGATGTCCGATGCCTGCATTGCCTCGACGGGCATAACGTCCACGGTAAGGTGACCAATATCAGTAAAGACGAGAATACAGGGTACGTGTCGCCCGATACCCAACCGGTGTGCGAATTCCATGGACAGCCCAGAGCCCGGCATCGCTGTGTGCGTGTCACACTCGTAGCTGATCAGGCGCTCGATGTCTTCGATGCTCTTCAGCGGATGCAAGGCGCTCGGTCGGAGGCTCCGCCAAGGGCGGCGGCCCTCGTAGTCATACCGTCGGTAGTCGGAAAATGGGTTGGCGAGGCGTTCGATGATGCGACGAAGGACCGTCTTTGGGGATGAGAGGGAGGACCGGCGGTTCATCTCCTCGTGGACAATATGGTCGAGTTCTTCCTTGCGCAATTCTGAGAAGAATATGAACCGAATTCTGTCCGCAGTCCGATAGCAGAGGTCCGCGCAGTAAGCATGTAGGAAATCTTTGCAGAGGCTGGAACTATCATTGACGAACACGATGCTCCAGTTGAAGCGGTCGGTGAGGCTTCTCGCCGTATCATCCAGGCGGAAGACATATCTGTAGACCTCGTCTGCGGACGGTGCTTGAAACCCCAAAGCGTTGCCTCCAATGCCGACCACGTCGGGCGAAAAGTCATGATATCGAGTTGGAGAAGCCAGTGGAGGGCCAGCCCAGGCTAGCCTAGCTGCGCTTAACTGCGCCGCGAGGCAGAGGAGCTTAGCATTTTACAGGATCGCGGCGCTCTTCCAAGCGAGAGGTACAGCCGGAAATTCATCCTTCCCCATTCTGTTGGCCCGCCAATCCCACCATCCACAATCGGCACAGAGTGCATACATGAGTTCGCGCGATTCGTCGTGGGATGGGCGTCCGTTCTCGCCACTTCCCTGAACCAACTCCGATTTCCGTTTGAACTCCTCGTACTTCGAAGCGATCTTCACCGTTGGCACCGCGTTAAAGAGCGTATGCGGGGTCACGTCACGGAGCCAATCGTACATCTCAAAGAGCGCTCGGGTTTCATCGTTGTTGTGGCACTTGGGGTCAAGGCCGGCCAAGTCCGAGGCAAATGCTTGATAGGCATGAGGCGTTGGCACAAAAAACGCGCACCGATGGTCCATGCGTTGGGTAGCGAGAGCGTGGAAAACTGCCATTCCCATCTCGATCGGCATATTCATCCGAGCAAAGTTATTCAGTCCCTCGCCGGTGAAACGTGAAAAGTCGTGAGCCGAATAGTGACAATTCCGAATTGCCTCGACCAACAGTTCCAAACGGGGCCGGTCAGGAGTCGTCAAATCACGTGCGCAGACGGGGAGCAATCCGCCCGCCACTACCGCGAACGTCATCGCGTTCGCCAAGTTGGCAAACTCCCGATCGAAGGGGTAGTTCAGAAAAACCTGGCTTCGCGAATATGCAGCCAAATCCCTACGCACGGGATCGCGCCCTCGCTTCGACTGACGCGCTGATCATGAGATCTCTCGCCAAGCTTGAAATAGATCGGTTGAATCGCGACGGATCGCCCCATTCACGAAAATCGCCGATCTGCTTCTCTCGAAGCTGCGCTCCCCACTCTTCCTGAACTTCAAAGATCGCGTCGTCAATTCGAATCGGGACCAAGAAGGACGTCTTTCGTGCCCTTTCGATCTTCAGTGCCTTTTCGACTTCGTACCGCACCCATTGACTCTGTATGGAGTGCCGGGAAAGCACCAACAGGACCTTGTCGTGCATCGTCATTGCTCTATCGATTTGATCGGTCCATAGCTCACCGATCTTGAAATCCATTACGTCAAGCCAGGCGCGAATGCCCGCCTCTTCAAGCCCTTCACCAAGTTTGTCCGCAAACTCCCGGTCCTTTGCGGAATAGCTAATAAAACATGAACTGGATCGGTCAGGCTTCTCCTTCCGGATTCCCAGTCGGATCATGCTCTCGGATATTTGTGTGCCGATCTGGCTTAAAGCACCGCGTAAGTCTGGTGAAGGCGTGTAGCTGTACATCAGCAATCCCGCCAAATCAGAGGGAATCCTGACCGTCCCGGACCCAGGAGCAACAACAAATACACGGGAGGGCCCGAGGGTGGCGACGAAGAGGCCGAGCTCGAAGAACACGTTGGGGCTGATCTCGTGTTGCGAAAGCACGGCGGCAGCAAAATCAACGCTTCTCAAAAGTTCGAAAAGAGATTCCGAAACGCGATCGGAAACGTTTAGGGCGTCGGACCAAAGAAAAGGCACGGCGTCGCTGGCCAACAAGCTCGCGAGCGCCTCAGCATCCTGGATGGCCTCTCTAGACCCTGAAATGAAAATTGTCGGCTTAGTGTTTTTATCCATATGTCCGCTTCCGCACTCTCGATGATGTCGAAGTCTGATCGCCTCCGGATCAGGTTAAGAATACAACCATTTGGGGACATCTCACTCCATTAGAGACAACGGCCGGCAGACGCTGATCCAAAGCCTTCGCGACGGTGCGTGCTACATGGGCCTGCTGCCGCGCGTCCGACCCTTTCTTCGCAAGGTCGCGAGTGAGAATTGAAGTGAGGACGGAATACCCTTCGTGGCCGCGAGCAAGGGCGTCCATGGCAAAGGCCAGGTCAATCCGATTGCCCTCAAGTCTGTAATCTAAAGAACTGGGCGCTAAGTCCAACGGGTCGGCGGTACTGCGGCTTGCGATCTTTTCTACGAAAGTTGGGTTTTTCCGGCTCCGGCCATACCTACTTGTGCCATCGATTTGTGGCGGCATTGCATATACGTCGTTTTTTCTTATAGCGGCGTGCCGAACGGTTTCATCCCTAACACCACAACGGTTCGGCCTGCATGACCTGTGACAGCCCGCTGCGTGATCGCGTCGGTTGCGGCCAGCCGGCGGGCGTCACCGTCTAACATCAGCACCTCCTCGGGTTCCGCCCGCCAGTTCTTTCACAGCGCGAATGCCAGAGTTTATGCGATCCCGCCACATATTTAAACGGCTCTAAAGAAAGCATTCGGCTGCCATTAGAACGATTCGTGTTTACGCATAAGTGAATATAGCGAGCCTCCCGAAATGGCGCCAGTCCGCGCGGTTTCGGGACCCGCCGAACTTATGCACAAGGCCCACGCGGCTGCGGTTGAGGTCTTCTCGGCCATCGTTCTCCACGGTCTGGCGACGGTCCAGCCACGCCTGGAAGGTGCCAGGCGACCTTCGATCACGATTGCGCCGCAATTGGTCGAAGACCGTCGCCGTTCGAAGGTAATCCGGGAACGATGGCCGCGCATTTGTAACTTGCCGAAAAGTCGGGATTCTCTGTCCTCGATTTTCACGTCCCGGACGGCCTCTGCCGTTCCCTTAATAGTTGATGAAACTCGCATTCGCGTGCGGACGAGGAGACGAAATGCAGAATTTTGAAGATTCTCAGGGCCGTTTGTCAGCCGAGCTGTTTGAGGCAGTCGGCGGCGAACCGTTGGCGGGATCTGGGTTTGAAACCGAGGAGCCCGAACCCGGCTTCAACGCCGCCGAGTCAGAAGGGGAGGAGTAGCGACCATGGCGGCTACGACTTCCCTGTTCACTGAACAGCAGCAGCCCGACAAACCGGCACTGCGGGACTTTCGCCAAGAGGTGACGGACAATATCGTCCGCATGCTGGAGCGTGGAGTCGCGCCCTGGCAAAAGCCGTGGGATCCCGGCGCCAGTTCGCTCGGGATGCCGTTCAATCCGACCAGCGAAAGAGCATACCGCGGCGGCAACGCGATTCACTTGATGGCCACCGGCCTTCAGCGCAGCTACGAGGACCCGAGATGGATGACGTACAAGCAGGCCGCAGACAACGGATGGCAGGTCAGGCGGGGGGAGAAGGGCACCCAGATTGAGTACTGGGAAGTCAAACAAGCATCGGACAAGACGCAGCCGTCTGGGCCCAATGGGAGCGCCGATGCGGCCAATGGCAGTAACTCAGATGCCGAGAAATCGCGGCTCATTCACCGCGTGTACACGGTCTTCAACGCCCAACAGATCGAGCGTGTACCGCCCCGGACGCCAGGGCAACAAATAACCTTCGAGGCTGTCCAGGCGGGCGAGCAGATCCTGACGAACTCGGGCGCGAGCATCGCGCACGACCAGGCGGATCGCGCGTTCTACAGCCGCTCTCAGGACAGCATTCACTTGCCGCCGAAGGACGCCTTCAAAGACGCCGCCGCATACTACGGCACCGCGCTCCATGAGTTGGCGCACTGGACTGGGCATCCGTCGCGTCTCGACCGATCCACGCTCACCGAGTCCTATCGTTTTGGCGACTCGAACTATGCGAAGGAGGAACTTCGCGCGGAGCTGGCCAGTGTGTTCCTCGCTGCGCAGCGCGGCATACCGCACGATCCCGAGCAGCACGCCTCATACGTCAACTCCTGGATCGGAGCACTCAGACGTGACAAGAACGAAATCTTTCGGGCAGCTCACGATGCCTCCAAAGCGACCGATTTCATCTTGGCGTTGGAGCGGGAAAAGTCAATCGGCGAGGAGGATCTGGTCAGTGGACCCGTTCTTGACGCCGGAGCTTCCGGCAGTTCGCCAGCCGCGATGTTGGAGCGAGAAACCGAGGAACTCCACCACGACCGAGAACGGGTCGAAGAGAAAGAGGCGGACGCGGTGCTGAGCGCCGCAGACCGCGCAAATCTGGATTCGACCGACAACGCGAACGAGCGCGCGGCCCCGGCGCGCGAGTCCACGGAGTATGCTGCGCGTTATGAACCAGGCAGCGGCACTGTTAGTGTCCACGCGAAGCAAACGGCGACGGATCGGCGGAGCACCATTGACGCGCCTAGCGGCGATTCGTTAACGGAGGCCAAGTCAATCACCGCCAAGTTCCTCGGGGATTCTGCAAAGACGCTCGCCGCGCAGACCGAGAGCGGAAGCTATCGCGGTCCCATCATCGGCGAGACCGAGCATCACGTTATCCAGCGCCAATCGGGCCGCACGGGCATTGCTCACCCGAAGGACCTGCTTGATCGCCAGCCGCAGATTGGCGAAAGCGTGCGTATCAATTACTCCGACTCCAAGGGCGCTGTCCGCGAATTCCGGGAGCGCGCTAAAGTGCAGGACCGCGACCGATGAGGAGCCGCGCCCATGGGAAAAAAACAGCCGGAACTCTACCGTATTCCTCGCAAACCCGGATATCTCGGCGGCTATAACTGGCGTGCGACAACCCTCGGATGTCTTCTGCTCCTTGTCGTGAACTTCGTCGCGACGCAGTACATCGCGGCCCGGTTCCAGTACCAGGCTGCACTGGGCGCACCGATTCTGCGGGCGAAATATGGCGGCATCTACCAACCCTTCTCGTGGATCGCGTGGGGGTGGCGCTATTGCACGTCGCAAGACGAGCGGATTCGCCGGCCGTTCTTCGAGGGCGAAATGATCGTGTTCGCAGGGAGTTTCCTGTGTATCGGTATTTTCTTCGTCCTCGCGAACCGCCGAACACGCAAACTCACAGAGAATGCCGAGGACCTCCATGGCTCCGCGCAATGGGCCGATGAGGACGACGTGCGCGATACCGGGCTGCTCACAACCAAACACGGCGTCTACGTCGGCGGCTGGTGCCCTGAAGGCGGACACCGCTTGAATTACCTCCGTCACAATGGTCCCGAACACGTTCTCGCGTTCGCGCCAACGCGGAGCGGCAAAGGCGTTGGTCTTGTGATCCCCTCTCTGCTGGCTTGGGAAGAGAGCGCCGTGATCTACGACATCAAGGGTGAGAACTGGGCAAAGACGGCGGGGTTTCGGTGCGAGCAGGGCCATCTGTGTTTCAAGTTTTCGCCTGTTGAAGAGCAAGCGAGCTCACGGTTCAATCCTCTGAGCGAGGTGCGTCTGTTCACGCCGCGTGATGTGAGTGACGCCCAGAATATCGCCAACATGATCGTGCGCACCGGCGAGGACAGCCCGCAGGAACGCTACTGGCAGGATGCCGCCGCATCCATCACAACAGGAATGATCCTGCACGTCTGCTATGAAGCGGCGCTCGAAGGCCGCGTTGCGTGTCTCGCCGATCTGTCGCATGGATTCACGCGACCAGGTTCGGGTTTTCGCGAGACGCTCGATGAACTGCTGAACTTCGAGCACGATCCTGGACATGCTCACGATTGGCGCATGCCAACCGGCGATCGGACACTCACCCATCCCGTCGTTCGCGAGAAGGTGCAGGAGATGCTCGACAAGGAGGACCGCGACTTCGGCGGCGTCCTCTCAACTGCGAAAACCGCGCTCACACTGTACAGCGATCCACTCGTAGCGAAAAACACTTCGGCGAGTGATTTCACAATCGATGACCTCGTGAACCATCAGCGGCCCGTGTCGCTTTACCTGGTGGTCCCACCTTCGGACAAAATTCGTCTGCGCCCGCTCATCCGGCTAATGTTCACGATGACCGTCAATCGACTCACCGAGAAGATGGTATTCCAGGGCGCGGAACAGAAGCGCAACAAGCATCGCCTTTTATTGCTCATCGACGAGTTCCCGTCGCTGAATCGGATGGAAGTTTTCGCCGACGCGCTCTCTTACATGGCCGGATATGGATTAAAGGCGTACCTGATTACGCAAGACATACGCCAAATCGTGGATGCGTACGGCAACAACGAAAGCATCATTTCCAACTGTCACGTGCGCATCGCCTTTGCGCCCAATCAGTTCGAAACCGCCGAACTGTTGAGCAAGATGACCGGCACAGCCACCGTGCAGAAGGCGAGTTACAACTTTAGCGGCTCCCGGCTATCGCCGGTGATGGCGCACATTAACGCCAGCGTGGATCACATCGAGAGGCCTCTGATGACACCTGACGAAGTGCTTCGGTTGAAGCCTCCGCAAAAGCGAGGCGACGGTGCGCAGGAACGTATCGTCGCGCCCGGCCAGATGCTGATCTTTGTTAGCGGCCATCATCCAATCCTCGGCACGCAAATGCTGTATTTCCTCGACCCGGCGCTGAATGCCCGTGCTGAACTGGCGCCGCCGACCGGGTTCATCGCATTGGAGGACGGAAAACCCATTCCGCAACACGCACTGAATCGAACCAGAAACGTTGTCAGCAAGCCGGAGTTGACATCGCCTCCCGAGGGCCTTCCAAACGATGAATTGATCTCCGGCGTCGAACACCACCTCGTAGAAGAACTTCACCTTGAACAGGGAGAACAATAGCCATGCAGAGAAATCGTCTCGAAGTCTTCGGCTATATTTCGGCGAAGCCTGCCCTCAGATACCTTCCTTCAGGAACGCCCGTTGCCAATGTTCGTCTCGGCGAAAGCTACCGGTACCAGGACGCCGACGGCAAACCGCAACAACACACCAATTGGCACAATCTGTCTTTCTATGGCGATCTTTCTCGCGTTGCGGCAACGTTCGAGAAAGGTGACAACATTTTCATCGAGGGGACAATCGAGCAGCGGCAGTTCACGCCCAAGGCTGACGGCGTGCAACGAATTGTCCATGAAGTGGTCGTTCGAAGCTGCCACTTGATCGCCGCACCACGTGGAGCCGCCGCAAGAGCAGCCGTGGCTACAACGTCCGAGGAAGTCCCTATCCCGGATCTTCAGAAAGGAGTCACCGATCATGACGGTTGGCCTGTCGGTTAGGGCTCGGGAGATTCGCCGCGCGGCCATGGTCGCCTTTGGTGTCGTCATCGCTACGGTCCAGCTCAGCGGCACTCTTGGCCTTCGCATCAACACTTCCCCTTCACTCCCGATGGGACTGTACATCGCCACGGCGGACGCAGGCGCGAACATGGTCGAGTTCTGCCCAGCGGAACCGTTCGCGACGCTCGCCATTATTCGGGGATATCGCGATCCCGGAAACTGCCGGGACGGCGCTGCTCCTCTGCTGAAGCCGGTCGTCGCAAACTCCGGCGACGTGGTCGAACTGTCGGCTCGCGGAATTTCCGTCAACGGAGCGCTTCTCCCCAACACGGCCCCGCTCTCGAAGGACACCAAAGGCCGCCCTCTCGAAGCGTGGCCATTCGGGCGCTACGTCGTTGCCTCCGAGACTGTCTGGGTGGCGTCTTCCTATCATCCACGCAGCTTTGACAGCCGTTACTTCGGCCCGATTTCGACTTTGGCTATTCGAGAACGGCTAAAGGCACTCTTGACGCTATGAACACCCGTATCAGAGATCGGTTCGCGTTGTGTTCAGCTATTGCGCTAGGCCTGGGAGTATCGACCGGCCATCCACTGGGTATCGTCTTGGGAGCAGGAATGCCGGTTGCGTGTCTCGCACCCGGTACGCGCAAGGGTGCTCTTACGACTGCAATGGGCTATTACGTTGCCGTCCTCTGGCCAATGGCTCCCGGCTTGGATCGCTATACCGAGCATTCCGCAAAGATTCTCTTCCCTCTTGCGATCTGGGTCTTGACCGCAATTCTGCTCTCGGTGCCCTGGTGGATCGCGTGGACATCTGATCGTTTGCATTGCTTATGGCGAGCGCCTCTTGCGCTCCTGGCAACCATCGTCCCTCCGCTCGGCATCATCGGCCTTGCTTCTCCGCTGGTTGCCGCGGGCTACGTCTTTCCGGGAACGGGTTGGACCGGCCTTGCGGCGGTCGGGCTTCTGCCTGGGATCTTTCTTTCGACGCAAGTTTTGAGCTTTCGCCGACGCTGCGTCGCTCTGAGCTTCGTTATCGGTTTCTGCATCGGCATTTCAATCGACGGTCGTTTCTTCCCGCCCGACCGTGGCGCGCCTCCTCGTGGATGGATTGCGTTCAATACTCATTTCGGCGACGTATCCCGACCTTTCAGGGAGTTCCCCGCGGCGCAGTTCATCCAGCAAAAAGCGGCCGAGTCGTCGGCGCGCGTCCTCATCTTTCCGGAAGCAGTTGTCCCCCGGTGGTCCGAAGCAACCGAGGCGTTCTGGCGGCAATCCCTTGATCGCTGCCAAACGCGCGGCCAAATACTTGCGATCGGAGCAGGATTACCGGCCGAGAGTGCTCTTCCAAAAAACGCAAGCGAAAGACTGAGCGACCTGCGGTCTTACGACTTCGGTGCCGCAATCGCCGCTCTGCAGACGATGGATTCGCCGCGAACGATCCCTGAAGGTGCTCTTTCGAACGACCGGTTGAAATCACGCCAGGAGCCGACCGATAACACGATGCTGATTGTCGGCGCGGAATCGACGGCGTTTTATCAACGCGTCCCAGTTCCGCTCGGAATGTGGCGGCCTTTCAACCGAATCAGCGTTCCTCTTCGCCTCAACACTCCCGGCGTTGTCGCGATCGATAATCAGCGTGTCGCGGTGCTGATCTGTTACGAACAGATGCTCACATTTCCGATCCTCGCATCGATGCTAAAGCATCCGACTGTGATCGTCGGTATCAGCAACACCTTTTGGGTAGACAACACGACCATTCCGAGGTATCAGGCTACCGCGCTGCGAGGCTGGGCAAAGCTTTTTCGTCTCCCATATTTCTCCGCGGTTAACTCCTGAGTGCGAACGCATGGCCACGAAATCACGGAGCGGCAGTCAATCCACCAGCAGCAATCAACTCAGTCTCTTCTCCGAAGTAGCCGACGCCGAACTCGGAGATAATTTAATAGAGGAGTCCGCTCATGCTCGAAACAATGCCGATCGAAACGACTACACTCACATCGCTGGGACACAAGATCCTGGAACACTGGAGACGCCATCGCCCGACGATGGTGGAAAACCTGGCCAAGGGGAATCAGCTTCAGCAGGCGGTTTTCGCAGCACAGGAGTTAACGGGGAACCTGCTATACGAGTTGATGGTGGTTCAGAAGATGGACTACAATTCGCGTGGGAGATCGCGACGAGGGAATGGGCGTTCCTCCCGGACGAGGAGGACCAGCCTCAGTTGTCGTTCGATCCAGCGACCCTCGACCCGCACCAACCCTTGCCCGCGATCTCCGCATAACCGCCGCGCATGGTATCGGCGAAGGCGGCCTAAAGCAGAAAGCCGAAGCTAATCTCGCGGCCATCCGCACGCTGAAAGACATAGAGGCGGAGAACCGTCCGGCTACGCGAGAGGAGAAAGACGCGCTCGTGAAATACACCGGCTGGGGCGCGATGCCAAACGCATTTGCTTCTCAGCCACCGCGCGAATGGCAAAGCGTCGCGGACGAGTTGAAAGATCTGTTGAGCGCGGAGGAGTACGCGTCGGCTCGCGCCTCAACCCCAAACGCCCACTACACCTCTCCCGAAGTGGTTCAGGCGATCTGGCGCGCGATGGAACGGTTCGGCCTAAATCCTGGGGCACAAATTCTCGAACCGTCGATGGGTGTCGGTCACTTCTTTGGCATGATGCCCGAAAGTTTGCATCCCGGTACGAGACGCACTGGTGTGGAACTCGACTCGATTACCGCGCGCATCGCCGCCAAACTCTACCCGGATTCAAGCGTTCATGCAAAGGGCTTCGAAGAGACCCCGATTCCGAAGGACTTCTTTGACGTGGCTGTTGGAAACATCCCGTTCGGATAATGGCGAGGCCTTAAAAATGGCGAGGAAAGCGACCGGTTATCTGTGTTTGCATCTGCCCGGCCGAGTTCACCTCACCATTGTTTCCTACAGCCTCAGAGCGAATCGAGCCAGTTCAGCAACTCCACCTCGCGTTTCCATCGCGGCGGTTTGCCGGGCCGAGCGGAAGGATCTACTTTCTCCAGAGCCTTGCGTTTGGTTTCTAGGCTGGCCCTGGCGTAGATGTTTGTCGTGTCAAGACTTTCATGCCCGAGCCAGTCGCGAATCACCGTTACGTCGACACCTGCCGCGACAAGGCTTACCGCCGTGGCATGCCGAAACTTGTGTGGCGAGACGCGCTTACCGGCCAGGGATGGGACCCTTTGGGTCGCGGCTGCCACGTATTGCTTCAACTTGAAGCGAACGCCGGAAGCTTTGAGCGGATCACCGTAGCGATTCACAAAGATCGGCTCGCCTTCTCCGCGCGGAGTGCGTTTCAGTAGTGCCCTGAGTAGTGCGACCGTTTCAGGCCAGAGCGGGCAGTGCCGCTCCTTGCGACCTTTGCCGAGCAATCGAACATGGAACGGCGACTCCCATCGAACAGACTGAGGAGACAGATCCAGTGCCTCTTGAATACGGGCTCCGGTATTGTAGAGAACCGCCAGCAGCACATGATCGCGTTGTCCCTCTGCTTTCGAGCGATTTGGTTGAGCGAGGATCGCGGTGATCTCATCCTCGTCGAGACCGCTGACTTCCGGCTTGGGCATCCTTTTGTTAGGAATTCGCAGCACCGCGGCACACTGCGCTGCGGCCAACGGTTCGCGATCGGCAACGAAGCTGAAAAAACTGTGTAGTGCGGCCAGTCTGCAGTTACGAGTGCCAATCGAAGAGTTACGAACCTGCTCGATGTCATTGAGGAACGCGATCACATGGACTTCACTGAGGTCGCTCAGGCCAAGCCGGGCAACGGATGTGGCCTTCCGAGCGGCCACGAACCGGAGAAACAGCCGCCAACTGTCCCGGTAGGACAGGACTGTGTGGTGGGAGACGTTTCGTTGCTGCACAAGCCAATCGTGAAAAAACGCGTGCAGGAGTTGCGAGAAGGAAATAGCTTTCATGCTTTTCCCCTTTCCGGCGAGTCCAGCAGTACCTGGGCTCCGCGCCTGCGGAACCGCTCGCTGGCCTGCTGAAGCAGCTCCTCGGTGATTGTGAGATACACCAGCGTCGAGTTGATATCCCGGTGGCCCAGGTAGGTAGCCAGGTAAGGAAGATGCGCCTGAGGATTAATGCCCTCTCTGTACCAGGTGAGCATACGGTTCACGACGAAGGCATGTCTCAGATCGTGGATGCGGGGACCGTCACGTCCCGGCGCGGGTTTGAGTTTCGCACGGCGCAGAACACCGGTCAGCAAGCTTGCGGCCCTCACGCGGGAGTATCGGCCCGCCGCCTGCATATGCCAGAACAGCGCGGCATCGGGACTCGTAGGTGCCCCTGCCCGATTGCGGACATCAAGGTACGATCGCAGTGCCGCCACAACACTGCCCGAGAGCGGCAGACGCCTTGACTTGAAGAACTTCGAAAGGCGGATCTCAATGGTCCCGTTGTCGACGTCGAAGTCGCTCACGTTCAGACGCACGATTTCGCCGAGGCGGAGACCAACGCAGTATGCGAGCACGAGCATCATGTGAACCGTTCGTGGCCGCAAAGGTGACTGCGGGGACGGAAGGTGGAGCGCCGTCTCCAGCATGCGGAGAAACTCCTGATCACTAAAGATGTATGGCCGACGGTAGAGTTGCCGCGCCTGTTCCGAAATCCGTTTGTCCCAGGGGATGGTCTTGACAGTTGGGTCAAGCCGAGCCAATGCCAGAGACACAGTTCGGCCTGCAAGATGGCATTCCAGCACATGCTGCGGAGTCGAACCGGTATTCGTCCATTCGCGAATCAACACGTTCAACGGCTGTCCGGAGAGGTCCACCCGAACCTGTAGAAACCGGTCCAGTCGGAGCAGGCGCTCTTCCTGGTTGCTGTAGCGATAGCCCATAGCCTGCATCAGCATCACATGGTCACGCATCACCGGGCCAAGAATGCTGCCGAATCGTGGAAGTGGTCGCAGAGCTTCGAGAGCCGCTTCAAAGTCCGGGCACAATAGGGCCTTGACGACAGGCCTGGTGGCCCACTGTCCATACTCCCTTCTCAGTTCAGCCAGTGGGTTTTTCGCGAGCAGGTTCTGGCCGACCATCCAGTCCAGGTAATGATCAAGAACACGAGCACGATCCGTCAGCATATTGAGTGGCCAAGCCTGATTTCGGTCAACTAACCACTGCCGGACCGATACCTGGGAGATGGACCTGTCGGTCGCCTGTTCAGCGACGAACCGATGGAATCCGTTCAGGAGACAGCGGTAGTTTCGGGAAGAAAGTGTACTGCGCAGGTGCAGTTGTTGAACGTATTGCCGGGGTCCCGGTGATGCTGATACCGTGGTCATACTTTCGCTCCGATCGGGATCTCCATGGCCACGGCACGCAGGTCCTCTGTCGCCAGTTTCAGATAAGCCAGCGTTGAGTCCGCTGAGCGATGCCCCAACAGATCTCCGATTTGCTTCATGGGCACCGTCGCGCGCAATAGACTCACTGCTCGGGCATGGCGAAAATATGGGGGCCGTGTTTGCCCGCGGTGCTCACCCCGGCGGCCTTGAGCCGAACGTGAACCAACCCGTGCACGGCTCCGCCTCCCGTGAACGGACGACACGGTGCCTTGCTCCGAAGGAACATCTCCCGAAAATTTGTTTTCGGGCGGGAGTTCTGTAGGTACTGCAAAACTGCTTCCCCCACTTCGGGCAGCAGCGGCAGATGGGTTGTTGCACCAGTCTTGCTGTGGCGAATCCGGACGGTTTCTTTGCGCCAGTCGACGTCGTCGAGGCGCAGTGCCGTGATCTCCCCGGCCCGTACGCCATAGGTCGAAAGCAGTGTAAGGATCGCGTAATCGCGCAGACCTTTGGTCGTTTGGTCGTCCTGTGTCACCGCCAGGACTCGCTTCACGTCCTCGGCTCCGATGGCACACGGAATGCCTTCGTGCGCATAGATCGAAGGTGCAATTACTGTGGGGGAGAGATCGAGGGTGGTCCGCTCTGCCAGGTGCAGCCACCGCAAGAAACTGCGCATCTTACCGGCTACATCTTTGAGCGAAATCCTTCGTAATGACCTTGCCCGATGCTTCATATATGCATCCACATCGTGAAGGGTCAGACGGGAAAGTTCCTCTTCGGTCGCACGTTCTCCCAGCCAGACCAGGAAACAGCAGGCCTCGTTGCGGCGACACAATATCGTTGTCGGAGCCAATCCCCGGAAAGCGCTCATCCACAGGGAGTAGGCTTCACAGATCTCTTGTTGCAACTTCGTGGCAGGCGTGATCGCAGCCGCGACTGGCGGCCATTGGCCCTGGACCACGCGCAAAAGCATGTTGAGCGGCGTGGACCGCCAGTGCCTGTAATCCGGTGAATCCTCGTGGCGGAGAGGATGCATCCACGGCGCCTGTTGAAGGTATCGGTCGATGTCCTCAGGTCGGGTCGCGGTGATCGCGACGCGCCGTTTGTTGAGATCGGCCACAAAACGGCGGGCTACGCCCATGTATTGGCTCACGGTCCCCGCCGTATATGATTCCGTGTCCATGTGACTTCTCAGCTTCGAAAGCCACGCATCGTTGCTAAAACTCAGGTCTGACATGTGCACCTCCAGGTGACGCCCAAGGGTGCCACGTGCCCAAATAATGGCGAGCAAACGATATGGCCAAAGAAGCCATTTTCGCTCAGCAATAGTAGGTAAACGCTGCGACAAGCCGTGATCTATGTCTCGGAGGGCGTTTGCGGCGCGCAAGTCCACTGCGGCGGTACACTTGAGCCGGAGCCAGGACGAAACGTGAAAATAGTGTTCATTTGCGCAGTCGCTGCCATGCTGCTCGCCGAGAGTATTCAAGGGCAGCCTCAGCTGCCACGTTTCGCGGCTAACCGGACTCCGCTTTCTCCGGGAGCGCTTTCGTCGCTTTATGGACAGGACCTCGGTCCGGATCAGGGATGCGTGGGGAGAGCAGATCCCGGCACCCGAGAGATTCCCGATCCCCGGCGTGCGAGCGCCTTCATGCCCGTCGACCCAACGGTATATCCCCGGCAGCTCTGTGGGGTTCAGGTCTTCGTTGGAGGCGAAGCTGCCGGTTTATTGTACGTGCAGGCAAAGCAAGTTAACTTCAAAACGCCGCAGAACATCCCTTTGGAAGGTGTGGTAGAAATCAAGGTCGTTTACCAGGGGCTTTCGAGTTCGGGTGTTCAGGCCCAAATTGATCTGGATCGTCCGAAGATCTCTCTGGACGGTATTGCCCGAGTTGGCGGACCGGTGTGGATCCACGTCGAATTACCCCAGCGTTTAGGCGCCGTCGCGTATCCGGCTTATAGTCCGCCTCTGGATTTTGGATGTAATCAGCTGGAAGTGCGCGGTAACGGGATCCCCCTGGCGCGGACTGAATTTGTCAGCCGACAGGGCATAACCCCTCCCGGGAATGGTTGCGGCACGACACAGTGTCCCCGGGTGATCCGCAGGCACACGCGGGCCGCCTGCCTCTTCACCTGCGTTATCGGTTGAGCACGCCGGGCATCTACGAAGTGCGCTATGGGCGGGCCAGCAACTTTTCCCCAAAGGAAATCGGTACTCAATCCGAGTGGACTCGGATTGAGATTCTCCCCGCGGCACCGGTTTTACCGGTGGCCGCTCCGCAAGATCCATCCGAAATTCTCACCGATTACCTGCCCGGTATCCTGGGCTACCCGAACGCGGCGACGCTGTCGATTGTAGTGGGCTACACCTATCATCCTGACGATACTGTCCGCCGGTATGCCGCAGCGGCCCTCGACTGGTGGCCCGAGGAGGAAGTGAACCGCAGCCTTTTGGAGGCGATTCGAACCAGAGGCCCCAGCGACGAAGCGATTCGCCGTTTCAGCGTGCGGCCGATGCCGGAAATCATTGGCCCGATGATTCCGTATCTTCAATCCGATAATCCAGTGCTTCTGCGAGGCGCGCTGTTGGGCCTGGGTTGGCAGCTGAGGTTAGACACGAACCGGCAACCGGGCGGAGTCGAGATCCGGGCCGAATCCGCAATCCCGTCTGCGGCTGAGCGCATAGCGAAAATCGGAGACCCTCAAATCGCATCAGACCTGGCGGTGACCCTGAGTGCAGTCCGCAATGAGCGGGCTCGCGACGTGCTGTGGAGTTTCGTCGAGCGTGGCATTGCGCGCGAGCAGTCGCTCATTGCGATCACCTGGCGGAAGGATCCGCTGGATTTGCCGCGCCTGGGATCGTTACTGACTGCGCATGTCACGGGAGATCCGCTCAACCGGGAATTGTCCAGCCTGCCGAACGCCCTGCGGAATTCGTATGGAGATGCGGCGCTGCCGTTCCTTGAGGGTGGACTGCAATCGGGCTACGCTTTCGTACCATCCGAGTGCGCTCGTGAATTGGTGCTGGCCGGGCGCCGATCGGGATTTGCCTTCGTCGTCAGGGCGATTGAAGGCAATGAGAGATACAAACAGGAGTTGACGCAGTTCATCCATGACAGCTTTCCGGAAACCAGAGGGACGGACGAGGGCGCATTGCTGGCGTTCCTAAAGCGGCGCGCCAACTGAACCCGGAAGCGGAGCTCCGACCACGGCCATGGATTGAAGTCACTGATCGACAGTAAAGAGGACATGACGATCGGCTTCTGCTGCTCTCTTGAAAAAAGGAGCCAAATCCTTGAAGTTATCCCACGTGTATGCGAAATCCTCATCAGATTTCGGATGCTGATAATCATCCTGATCAATGCTGCTGTATCGTCCGCGCAGCCACGCTTCATCAAGTTCCCCGAGCGCCAAGGCGAGAGCTTTGGCTTGGTCTGGCGTCACCAGCGACATTATGTAGTTTTCTCCGTGGTAAAGTTGGCGACCGCCTAGAATCGCAAGATTCTTGGGATACTCACCTCGGTCCAAAACCAGCGTTCCGTCGGATAGGCATCGATGAATCGCGTCCCAAGCCTTGTCCGTCTGAAGCAGCCAGTCTTGCTCCCAACGTTCCTCGATCTCGTCCTGGACAATTCGCAAAGTCTCGTTGTCGTCCGGCGCCCTCAAGAGACGATCCGCATCGTCGCTATTGACAGCAAAGTGAACGCCGCGGCAAGCCATCAATCGATCTTAGCGCTGGAGCTTCGAATTTCTTGCGGCATCCTCCTGGCAGTGCGCAGCGGCGAAGAGAGTCCCTAAGGTCAACCTCTAGAGAGAGTCGTCTGGGTCGGTTTCGCGAAGTAGAGGCGGATCACTTTTCGCGAGCGCTGAAGTGCGGTGAAGATCACCTCAAAGCTTCATCAGCCCCACTGGGCCTTTCCTCACCATTATTGAATCCTCACCATTAGCCAAATAATGATCTGCTGACGATTATTCGGGAATTATCCGATCTATGATCCGGTATACCGTCGAAGTCCGCACTTGACACGATCCATTCACGATTACTTTCTCGCGAAGACCGTTGACGTGGTCCGGCCCGGAGGACTGATCGCGCTGATAACCAGCCGCTACACCATGGACAAAAGAGGACTCCGCGGTGCGACGCCATCTGTCGGATGAAGCGACTTTGTTGGGCGCGCTGCGGTTGCCCAACACGGCATTCAAGGAGAATGCGGGAACAGACGTGACGGCCGATATTCTGTTCCTCCAAAAGCGTTCGCCAGAGACACCGCTCGATGGCGAGAGTTGGATTGATCTGCGAGCCACTGAGACGACGGATGGTCCAGTGCAGATTAACGAGTATTTTGCCCGCCACCCGGAGATGATGCTAGGCCGTATGGGAATGGAGTCGGGACAGTATGGCATGGCTCCCGCCCTGATCGGAAACCTGGAGCAAGGTGCGCTCGAAAGAGCCGTTTCACTCCTTCCCGCCGCTGTGTACAAGAACAGGGACCGCCAAGGTCCCGCGTTAGGTGGTGGGCCTGATCAAGTTCCTTCGGTCGGTGAAGTCAAAGAAGGTGGGCTCGCCGAGCTGGACGGCCAGATCGTGGTTCGCCGCGGCAACTCATTCGAGCCTGTGCCGCGGACCGTTTCGGCCAGTGCAAGGATTCGCGGAATGCTTCAGGTGCGTGACGCGGTCCGCGAGGTGTTCCGGACCCAGCTTTCCGACGCGCCGGACTCAGCCATCGTCGAGGCACGCCGCCATCTAAATCGAACCTACGATTTCTTCGCTTCCCGCTTTGGACCCCTAAACGCGAGGGAGAACGTGAAAGCGTTTGCCGATGATCCAGACCTACCCCTTCTGGTGTCACTCGAAGAATTTGACCCGGAGACGAAACGAGCGACGAAGACCGCAATTTTTGATCGCCGGACATTGGAGCGCTATCGCCCGGTCGAGCGCGTCGAGACCGCATCGGAGGCGCTGCTGGTGTCGCTCAACGAGACTGGCGAAATTAACTGGACGCGAATGGAATCGCTCACGGGCAAGGATGCTTCTGAGTTGCAAGACGAACTTGGACCGCTGGTCTACCGAAATCCCGAGGGCGGAGCATGGGAGACTGCCGACCGCTACCTGAGCGGCAACGTGCGCGCAAAACTCGCGGTTGCCCAGGCTTCGGAAAAAATCGACCCAGCGTACCGCCGGAATGTCGAAGCGCTCCAGGCTGTCCAGCCTAAAGATCTGGAGCCGGGCGAGATTGAAGCTCGCCTCGGCTCGTCGTGGATTCCTCCCTCGGACATCCGCGACTTCGTTACCGAGTTATTAGACGTTACCCGCGCGAGCGTGAAAATCGGATACGCCGAATCCATCGCCACATGGACAATTGAACTCGACTACGGCGCGAAGTTCGTCGTGAACAATACTACGACCCACGGTACCGCACGCTTCCGTGCGTCCGAGTTGATCGAGCAATCGCTGAATAGGCGGACACCGACAGCTTACGATGAGGACGCGGACGGGAACCGTATCGTGAATCAGCCGGAGACAATTGCTGCCAGAGAGAAGCAGCAGCAGTTGAAGGATCGCTTTCGCGATTGGGTTTGGGAAGATCGCGAACGCGCAACGCGGCTCGCGCAAGAATACAACTTCCGATTCAACAACATTCGGCTCCGGGACTTCGATGGCTCGCATCTGACCTTGCCAGGGATGGTGCGGACGTCCCTACGCGACGGAGATCTCGCGCCACATCAGAAGGACGCAGTCTGGCGTATCCTCCAGGGCGGTAGTCCACTGTTGGCGCATGTCGTGGGAGCGGGCAAGACCTGGACCATGACCGCCGCCGCGATGGAACTCCGCCGTCTGGATCTCGCGAAGAAGCCGATGTTCGTTGTGCCGAATCATCTGGTCGACCAGTGGGGAGCGGAGTTCTTGAAGTTGTACCCGCAAGCTCGCCTGTTCGTAGCCGGGAAGGACCACTTTGAGACTGGCAACCGCCAGCAAGCAATGGCGCGCATCGCGACTGGGAACTACGACGCCGTGATCGTCTCCCACCGGTCATTCGAGTTCCTGCCCGTATCGGACAAGTACTTCAACCGCTTTGTCGAAAAGCAGGTGGCGGAACTCGATGCCGAAATCAGTACGGTAAACGATTCCAAAGGCGACAACCGCCGCATGGTAAAGGAACTGGAGAAAGCTAAGAAGCGCCTGATCGTCAGGCTCAAGAAACGGGCGGACCGAGACTCCAAAGACCGCACCATGACGTTCGAAGAACTGGGCGTCGATCAGCTTTTCGTAGACGAGGCTGACCTATACAAAAACTTGGCCTACGTCACAAAAATGACCAGGATCGCTGGCTTACCGAACTCTGACAGCAACCGCGCGTTCGATATGTTCCTGAAGATTCGCTACCTTCAGGAAAGCAGTGACGGCCGCGGGGTCGTCTTCGCCACCGGCACACCTATCTCCAATACCCTGGCCGAGATGTACACGATGCTCCGCTATCTCGGATCGGAGATGCTCTCCGAGCGGAAGGTCGATCACTTCGATGCGTGGGCTGCAAACTTTGCCGAGCCAGTGACGTCGCTCGAACTCGCCCCGGACGGATCGGGATACCGGATGCACACCCGGTTCGCCAAGTTTATCAATCTGCCTGAATTGCTTTCTGTGTTCCGCACTGTGGCAGACGTGCAAACGGCAGATATGCTGAACCTACCTCGTCCGGCTCTTGAAAATGGCAGACCGGCTATAGAAGCAGCACCTTCAAGCCCGGAACTGAAAGCATTCATTCGAACCCTAACGGAACGGGCGGAACGTTTGAAGAAAGAGCGCGTCGACCCGGCAGTGGATAACATGCTTAAGATCACCGGCGAAGGCCGAAAGGCGGCCCTCGATATGCGACTGATCGATCCGCACGCCGAGCCAGAAACTGAGACTAAGATTGATCGCGCCGTTTCCCGCATCGTCACGATTTGGAAGGCGACGCACAGCGAGCGCTCGACTCAACTCGTCTTTAGCGACCTTTCGACGCCCGATCCGGACCGATTCAACGTTTACCACGATGTCCGGTCGAAGCTCGTCAAGGCTGGTGTTCCCGCCCCAGAGATCGCGTTTATCCATGACGCAGAAACCGATACCGCCAAGAAGCTGCTTTTCGACGGTGTGAACGCCGGGAGGGTAAGGATATTGCTCGGATCGACCGAGAAGATGGGTGCCGGCACGAATGTTCAGCGACGGCTGGTGGCACTCCATCACCTGGACGCACCCTGGCGCCCACGCGATATTGAGCAACGCGAGGGCCGGATCTTGCGCCAAGGCAATGCGAACAAGGAGGTTCAGATCTTCCGCTACGTCACCGAAGGGTCCTTCGATGCCTATATGTGGCAGACCCTCGAAACAAAGGCCCGTTTCATTCAGCAGGTGATGCGTGGAGAAACCTCGGTGCGCTCGGCGGAGGATCTGGAGAGCGGCGCGCTCACCTACGCGGAGATCAAGGCGATTGCGTCCGGCAACCCTGCTGTCGTTGAAAAGATCAAAATCGATACGGAAGTCCGCAAGCTCGACCAGTTGCGCGCTGTTCACGCCAATCAACAGCGCCATATCCGTTGGGAGATTCGCGACCTGCCGCGGCAGATCACGGAAGCGAAACAACACCGGGCCGCTATCGACGCCGACATCGCGACCAGAAATGCAAGCGAGTCCAGTGAGTTCACCATGATGGTAGGCAATCGCATTTTCTCCGGCAAAGGTGCGCGGGAAGAGGCTGCCAAAGCTCTAACGTTCACAATCCTCTCCTGGCGTGAAGATCAAACGATGCAGCCGCGCGGTTCCTTCCGTGGCTTCGAAATATTAAGCAGAGGGAAGAGCGGCGGTTTCGGACTGCTTCAAGAGGACGAGCGGATTCCCGAACTGTTCATACGAGGACGCGCCACGTATTCGGCAAACTTGAATGCGACGAACCCGGTCGGAACTGTCCAGAGCATCGAACACGCGCTGAGGAATTTAGACAAGCTGGCCGCCGAGCAGCAGAACCGGGTCTCCCGAATCGAGAAAGAGCTTGCCGATTACCGGTTGCAGGCGGAACGACCGTTCGAGCACGAGGAGCGCCTTAAGCAGTTGCTCGCCCGCCAGTCTGAGCTGAATTCACTCTTGGACCTGGACAAAGGCGATCAACAAGCAGGCGACTCTGCTCCCGACCTCAAGGACGACCCGCAAGTCGGGCGGACTGCGCCCGCAACATCACGGTGCCGTGATGAAGTAGCTAAGGAGGCTGAGGCGTACATGCGCTCGTCGGGAACCGCCATCCGAGAATTGCCTATCGCGGAGCGCACGCCACCGCAGACGGGACCGGTCAGCGGCAGGGCTGTTGCGAAGGATGAAGCGCATGTTGCGTTCGCGACCGCTGCGAACTGCTTCTTCGTCGTGGAAGCAGCGTCTCTCGGTCGCGACGTAGAAATCGGTGAACGCTTGTCTCTGCGCTTCCATAAGGGTCGTGCGTCCATAGACACGGGTCGAGCGCGGACAAGATGAAGGATGTGACGCTCATCGGCTCAACTTCCGGTGGCGCGTCATCAACCACGATTTTCGTCCGCCATATACGCAGGTCGCCGACTCTTCGTCCAATTAAATAACTTCCCGATTGACCGGCCGAGGTTCGCGATTGGGGAGCCTCCCAAGGTGACCATACAGACCGACGCGGAACTGACGCGGAACAGTTGCGGGATACGGATACGGAGTACAATGATTTGGTTGTTTCGTGAGGACTACAATGCGCGACCCTGAGACGGATCGGCTGCCAAAGGAAGCGGGGACGGATGATAGACGCCTGCGGCGCGAGGACTTCATAGCGCTATTCGCCGATTTTCTGGATACGCAGTTGTATGAAGGCCCCCGAAGTGGGGAGCGGAAACCGCGCTGTGCCCCAGAAGCAGAATATATCAGCAACCGTGCATTCTGGACCGACGCCCTGAGAGGCGATCAATTTGACGGGCGACGGGTGCGGCTCAAAGACTTCACTCTGCTTGAGTGGATTCCACTTTCGCCGGGCCGATACTTTACAGACGCGGCGACCGAAAAACGAAATCTCGCCGAGCGCTTCTATGCAGATTCCCATCGGGAGTTTCTGCCGCTGGGCAAACTGGAAATGATCTTGGGCGGCGTTGGCTCTCTGCGGCTTGGTTCGCGTGTAGCCGGAACGGAAGTTAATCATGTCGTAGGCCTCAGTTCTTCGGGAGTCTCGCATGAAGGCATCCCCGCTATTCTGAATGAACACGATCATTATCCCCTGATCAAGCAGTTGCGGACGTCCGGGGCTGCTATTGTTGACGTCGTTGGTACCTTGCGCTCTATGCCTCCCCGTGAATGGCGGACGTGGCGAACGGACGGTGTGCCAACGATGTATCTGTCAATCGAAGAGATCGATATGCGTCGATCAAGCCGGTCGGTCCTGGCCACCGTCTCCATTATGTTTCCCAGTCCCGAACGAGATTGGTCTTCAAATAGCAGTGGCGAGTACCAAGCGAACGGTTACAGTACGAGATTTTCGAAGTGCTGGAGCTATGCTTCCTTTGATCCACTGGAAGGGCCGGAAGCACTCAAGGGGGCCTCCAGGTGGCTTGAGGGTTACGCGAGGAGATACTCGGGCGCCCAAGAGCCCGCAATCTTTTCTGACTTCGATGAAATCTACGCACATTTTGAATCGCCCGTCGAGTTTCCTCTGTCGGACGCCGCTTTCGGAACCATCGACCCGAACCGGTTAGCAGCTTATTCCCAGTACTACGGAGTTCAGATCAATATCCGCGAGTTGCGTGTTGGTGACACTTTTTCTAACGTGTCGAATGCAACCATCATCAATCGATCCGAGGTTGTCAACGCACTCAATGGTTCATCTGCAGTGAGCGGAGAATTACGACCGGCGATCATGACGGTCGTTGACTTCATCAACAAAACCGGAAATCGAAATGCTGCGAAGCAATTCGAAACCTTGGTCGAAGAGTTGGGAAAGGGGAGGCCGGGAAGGACCGCGCTATCGACGCTATGGACAGCGGTCATGGCGGAATTGCCGCAGATTCAGCAATTGGAGGATGTCACAGAGAAGATGCGCCGCCTATGCTCCTATTAAGCGCTAGAACGCGGGCCAGCTCGCGCGCTGTGAAAGCGCGTGCGGAGTCTCTTAAGTCAAAGGTTCGCGCCGAGGATACCAATGCCGGACGCGCTTGAATCGCTGGCAACGGCCCCCGGCCAGTTGGCCACTGCTGCCCTCACAGCACCGGCGCTGAGCCATACCGACCTTGAACGACTGCTCCAATTCTTATCGGAGGTAAATGACGTTCTAGCAAAGTCGTTCCACCCGTTGCTGAGGTGCCTTGGGGCGATTCAAAATTTGCAGGCCGCTGAACTCGGCACGGATGAACACCAACGTATAGATTCGGAGTTGCGAGAAATACAGGATCGCGAATATTACAATATCCGCTTGGTATGCAACCGGCTTCATGGGCTACGGCATCATGCGCAAAGACATATCGAAAGGATTATCGAGAACTTGCCGAATCCTGGCGAGTGGTGGAGTCTCTTTGCCCGCCTGGATGAACAGGAAGGATTTGTTGAAAATGCGGTCCGGCAGGCGGTTGGCGGCGTGGGTGGTAAGCTGCGTTCTGCTCGCACTGCTGCTGATCTGGAATCTTTGAAAGCAGATGCAGAAGCTGTTCATCTGCGCGTCTCCACGGCTCTCAGTGAGATCGACTCTTTCGCCATGATCATGCACGGCGAGGCGGATCGCATTGGTTTCCTAGCATTGACGGACTTGAGCAGGGTGCGCTTAGCCGAACGTATTACCCACATTTACGATCAACGTGTTCAAAATTTTGCTGTGGAAGGAATGACGGTCATGGGAGATGTTTTTAGCAATATACATAATTCGACGATTATCAATAAATCACTCGTGGAGGGCTCCTTCAACAAGGCAAAGGAGAAGGGCAACCCAGAAGCGGCCGACGCGCTCGTGAAGGTGGCGGAGGAAGTGAACAAGTCCGGGAATAAGGATGCCGGTGAAACGTTCGATGCTTTCAACAAAGAACTACAAGCGCCGGCTCCCAAGAAGACTTTTCTAAATAGTTTTTGGGATAGTACGACAAAAGCGCTCCCTACGTTGCTTAAATTGCCGGGGGTTGCCGTGAGTATCGCCAAGCTGATCGAAATGTTCTAGACGAACATCCAGCGGTTCACCGGCCTTGATCTCGGCTTCTGTCCCGCTTTCTTTGTTCTTTTTGATGTTGGCCGTCAAGAGTCATCGCGGCTTCGCAAAGTGCCTTCTGGTAACGCCCGAGCCATCCATTCCAGCCGTCCTCTTGCGGAACAACGCCCCGCCGAATGAGCCGTTGCGCGGTTTCTCTAAAATAACCCTTGTTGCGCAAGATTGACTCCGAATCCCCCAGTCCGTCGAGCTTCAGAACCGGATGGCCATCAGCGAACAGTTTTCGGAGCCGCACAAAGGAATTGGTTCGCAAACCGCCCTGGCTGCGTGCGGCCTCCAGTTCCGGCGTGTAGTAAACGTAGTGGACCTGTCCGTCTGTTCCTTCGAGCATGAAGTAGCTGCGACCGGCCTGGCGTCCCATGTCCTCCTCGCTATGCACCAAGATCCTGCCCTCCAGAGTGGTGAGACGGCGAAAGTCCAGCACCGCAAGTGGGAGCCGCTCATCGGACATCAGGACTCCGTGCGCTGCCAGCATTTTCTGGCGGTCGGCGCTGCGCTGCATGGCTCGTAGGATGTTCTCGAAGTCCTGCCGCACGCTCCATGAATTTGGACCAGTGGGATCTGCCAATCCCATGGAGTGGAGAAACATTAATCGTTCCGCAGTGTGCTCTATCAGCGGTATACTCCGACCGAGCGCGGCTCGTTTGGGGTCCATCGCCACCGTGAAGAACGGGGATTCTGCATTCCCTCCTTTTTCGGCGTCGCGCTTGATGATCCGATCAAGAGACGTGTAGCGGTGCTCATGAACCTCGCGACGCTGAGCCACGGCGGCATCCAACTCCGTGCGATGCCCGAGTTGGCGGGTGCAGAGGTCTTCCGCAATCTGGCGAATGCCCTGCTTGACGTAATCCCTGCTGAGATGAAGCGGGTGGCCCTCTGCGCCGATTCCCCGGAGTGCCATATGCACATGCGGGTGCTCCGTGTTGTAGTGGGACACTGCAACCCATTCAAGCGGCGTGCCGAGATCCTTCTCCATTCGCGAGGCGACATCGCGGGTCAGCCGCTTCAGGTCGGCTCTGTCGCCGAACTCGGGGGATACGATCACTTTCCAGACGCGCTCATCGCCTGCTTTCTGCCAGCCTTCGAGCCGATCCGCGATGTCGATGGATTGTCCGCGATCATCAAATCCAACCGCCTTGGAATCACCCTCCTGAGTGGCGCTCTCGCGAGCAACGTAGCGCCCGTGTGCCCGCCACTGCCCGGCAACCGCATTCTTCGCGTACATGACCCGTACCGCGCATCGCTGGTTGTAGCTCCGAGTCCGCTTCGGACCTGTGCCACCTCCGACGGACTGACGCTTCCGGTTCCCGCTCATGCGGGCGTGATGCATCAGGATTTTGTAGGCTGACGCCCACGCCGCGCGTTCATTCCGGGCTGGCGGCTTCCGCGGTCGAAGCCGGAACTCGCGTTCTTCATCCCTCGCCACGGTTCACCAAATCCTGCATCGCCACCTGCGAGTCTCCGACCATCGCTTGGCCCGCACTCTTCAGCAACCGGGCGTGCCGGCCACGCGCCCGCGCGACGGCGGCTTCCATCGCCTCCCCGCCCGGCTCCGGAACGCACGTCAACACAACTTTGGCGAGGCTGTCCAGGAATGCGAACAGGGCCTGCTGTGTTCGTCCAACGCGAAAGACTTCCCGCCTGACTTGCTCGATGCTGGCCGCCAGTCTTTCCTCTGCCCCTACCAATTCCTCGTTGCGCCCCGACAGTTCCTGTTCTACCGAATGGCGGATGAACGCTGTTGCTGACGAGAAGCCGCGCTTCCGCGTTGCTTCTTGAATTCCTTTATCGGTCACTTCGGAAAATCGGATTGCTCGCTGCGACATGAGGGAATGCCTCTCAGCTTGTAAGGGGATGGCGGCGGAGGTTCGGGACGGCGGAAATCGCAAAAATCGGTGGCGCATCCCAAGCGGGATGCGGGTCCACGGAAATGCATACCGCCCAAACCTCAACTGCTCCAACGAAAAGACCGAGAGAAAACCAAACGACGCATCCCACCCTTATGTTCCACTACCGGGTCTTTGGCGGTCTGGTCGCTGTCTTCGCTGCCGGTGGTTGTTGCAATCTGTTGCAAACTGTTTCAGGCGCGGGTTGATTGCCGACATTGTTGCAGACGGTTCACAAACTGTTGCGATGTGTTGCAAACCGCGAAAACCTGCGCGGATTCCATGTCCCGATGTGTCGGCCCCGTTTCCTTCATAGATGAGGGAGCAATCGGTTACCGATGGACTCGAATCCGCCGCGCCGCAGAAAAACAAGTTCGGACATGGTCCACTTGCGCTCCCTCCTTTCTGTCCTGCCCGCCACGAACACGGGGAAAGTAACCGCGGCGTGGGGCGAAATCGAGGCGGGGTTGGCAAGGGGAATGAAACTCAGAGAGGTGTGGGAAGCCGCAAAGCTGGATGGCCTGGAGATTCCGTACCCACAATTCCGTGTTTACGTCTCGCGACTGCGGCGACGGCGTCAACGGTCTTCCGCATCCATGCCCCAACCGCCGCATGCACTGACGAATGGAGATTCCCCGCCGCTATCTCCGGCACCGCCCGATCCGTTCAGCAACTTGCGGGAGCAGCGGGAGAAAAAGAAACAGTCGGGATTCGAATACGATCCGTTTTCGATTAACAAAAGCTTGATCGATTGAGAGGTGCGCGATGAAAAACGGAACTCAGCCATCAGTTCACGTGGTCCTGCAAGGGAAGGGAGGTGTTGGGAAAAGCTTCGTATCGGCAATTCTGGCCCAATACTTTCGGACTAAATCAGCGCCGGTGCATTGTCTGGACACCGATCCGGTCAATGCGACGTTTGCGCAATACCGGGCTTTGGACGCTGAGCATCTGAAAGTCCTCCGGCGAGGAACTGTTAACGAGAAGCAGTTTGACGTGCTGGTTGAGAAGGTCTGCCATGGCGATGGCGTCTTCATTGTGGACACCGGCGCCACAACCTTCGTGCCTCTGTGGAGCTACATTCTGGAGAACGAGATCCTCGCCTTCTTTCGTGCCCATGGGCGAAACGTGTTCGTCCATTCGGTGGTGACCGGTGGGCAGGCGATGAGCGATACGCTCAACGGTTTGGAACGGCTGGCGCAAACCACGTCGGAGAAGAACGTCATCGTGTGGCTCAATGAATATTTCGGCGAGGTAACCAAAGATGGAAAGACCTTCGAAGAATTCAAGGTTGCCGAGGAATATGCGCCCAAACTCGTTGGCACCGTGCTGATCCGCGAAAGAAACCCTCACACCTACGGCGACGATGTACGCCAAATGCTGGAACGCCGGTTGACTTTCGACGAGGCGATCCGAAACGCGGACTTCTCCCTGGTGTCGAAGCAACGGCTGGCGATTGTTCGGCGCGAGATCTTTGAACAACTCGACAAGCTGTCTATCGTGTGAACCCAATGCCAATCGAAAGGGGTTCCATCGACGTACAACGCCTCATCGCGGAAGTCGTGGCGCGTCATAATCTCTTCCTTAAGCCGGACGACCCGGCAATCGCATTGGTGACGATGAACCAGCTCATTCTTGACGCCGCCATTGAGGTCGTTAACGAGCAGATTCGCGTAACGATCGCGGAATTTCAAGCATCAATTCAGAAAGCAGAGAAGCGCGCGGGAACCATGTTGGCGCAAACGGTTAAGGAATCGACGGTCCAGATGCAACAGGGTTTGCGCAGCGATATTCACGTTGCTGGCCTAAAGGCACGCGAAATTGTGCATCTCGTGAACGAGGCGCATCGGCGACCGGCGCTCATCCGTTGGTCGGCCCTCGGGCTGGCGGCGGGTGTTTTGTTGTTTGGCGGTGGAATCTGGCTCGGGATGGTGGTCCATTAGAGGTTAGATATGTGGATTCTGGTTTTGCTATTGGACTTGCTTGGGCGCAAGAAGTTTTTGCGATTCCTCGCGGGATGGGCGCTGATCATGCTCTTCTTCCTGTACTGCTTTGTACATGAAGCCTTCGACCAGCCACAGCCGGCACAAGGCGCGATGATCCCGCACGTTCAAAGCGTGGCGTCCACCGCGAAACGCTAACGTCCACGCTCGGTCGCTGCCAATGCCTTCTTGATTGTCCGGGCTACGTAATCATCCTGCCGTCGTTCGTTCCCTTTGTGCGACAGATCGCGCGAACGAATCGCACTATCAACCTCGTCTGAGCTGATGCCATGCGATAGGGCATAGACGGCGTATGCAAGATCAACTCGTGTTCCATCGCCACCGTAACGACCGTCCGCGCGGAACGCATCGATGCTCTTTAGATCCTGGAGGAGGATCGCGCGCCCATAATCGAGATGCCCAATCCTCAACTGTTCCCGCTCGGAATTCCGTCGCTCAAGCTCGCTTTTCACGCTCATCAGGAATCGCTCCGCCTCGGGATAAATGCTGCCGCTCGCCTCGATCAAGCGCACGAACGGATATAACCCCGTGATGGCATCGACATACTTGGGCTTACGATTCGTGAAGCCGCTGAGGCGTCCAAAGTGCCGCCAGTCGGCTGCGCCGTGATCACCGCCGAATTTCACCGCTAACGCCCGCGCGGCTGCCGTGCTCAACTCTTTGCTGAGTCGTTCGGGGTGTTTTAGCCAAGCCTGGAAGTTACCTGGCGACGTTTCAACGATGGCCGCAGGATTGAAGCCCGTCTCCTTCATCGCCAAAACTCCATTCCTAGTCAAATCATCGACCATGCTCAAATCATGCTCACCTCGGGGCCGGATGTAGATATTCCTCCCTTCGCGATTCTGGTGGCGCAACCACGGCACCGACTTGAGGATGGTCTCGGCGTTCCAAACACGGGGGATCATGACCGATTCACCAGCTCCGGCATCTGGATCGTAAAGCCCTATTTCGAGCAGCTCCGAACCCATCGCCGCGAGCTGTTGCTGGACGGCTTGGGTGGTTTTAGGTATTGGGCTACTCCATTGCGGCGGTCCCGTGGGAGAGGTAGTCATGCCTGTGAAGATCCCTACTGATAAAGGGAACGACAATGACAGTCCGGGACGCCGTAACCTAAGCGAAATCCCCGCGGTGAGCGCGTGCAGATTAACGTGTCGAACAATCCGCCAGCGCCCAACAAGGAACATACTCCCCTAAACTTCTGCGCCGCCGGACGACCGGGAAGAATTTGATCCGGAGACGAAATCCTCATTTAGGCAAGCCACACTTGAGTGCCCCGCTCCCTTCGTAGAAGATAATAGAGCGCGAGGTGCGCGACAATGCCCGCGCCGACGTTCGAAATATTCGAGGAGTATGAATACCGCTAGTCGTGAGTCGCGCGTTGCCCCGAGGGAAGGCAGAACCGGTCGGCCTCCCGCGACCAACTGGTCCCTGCTGTTCGGATTCGACATCTTCATTTCCTACAAACGGCGTGAAGCGGCGGTGTATGCGAACGAATTGTACGCGAGGCTCCGCGCGGAAGATTTCTTATGCTTCTTGGATGATCATGAGTCCCCAGCTGGGAGTGCCTTAACACGTTCAATCGAGCGAGCGCTGGACCGATCAAGAGTGTTAGTGTTGATCGCAAGTCCCGAAGCTCTCCAATCGGAATGGGTAGGGCGGGAGGTTGAGCGGTTTGGCAGCGCAGGCCGGCCGATCATACCAATCAATCTTCAGGGAAGCCTCAGCAAACCGACGCTGGCGGAAACGTCATTTAGGTTTCTCAACAGTAAAGACGTCGTCTGGATTGACGAAGATCCCGAGATTCCACCATCTGGACATCCATCAGACAAGGTAATCGGTAGCATCCAAAGACTGTTTGTCTGGCGCCGCGCGAAGCGCAACGTTCAATTACTCACTGCAGGTGCTATCGCGGCTCTGCTCGGTTTCTCCGTTTTTTCGTTCTTCCAGAAGCAGGCCGCGGACCGCAGTCGAGAGGAGGCCGTAATCGAAGCAACTCGCGCAAATCGGGAAGCACGGCGGGCGAACGATGCAAGTAAAGAGGCTGAGAACCAGAGGGACGCAGCCGAGAAGAGTGCAATCGAAGCCACGAAGCAGCGTAACGAAGCTGTTCAGCAACAACGTTTGGCGGAGGAACGAAGCCGCCTGGCGCAGAGCCGAGCCCTGGCATCCGACTCTCGCCGTACTACTGCTCAGGAGTTCGATTCCGCGCTCCTTACGAGCGTTCAGGCGTATCGCGTGAGCCCCACTCTCGACGCGAAAATCGCCTTGCTCGAAAACCTGTCTCGGGTAAGTAAGGTCAAACAGTACTTCCATTGCCCCGGTTCAACTTTCGCGACATCCGTTGCGTTTTCGCCGGACGCGCATCAATTGGCCTTCGCTTGTCAGAGCCGGATTATGCTTGTCGATTTGAAGACTGCGATCGTCACGACAAGAGAACTTCCTGGAGAGGACATTCGTGCCCTGGCATTTTTCTCTTCGGATAAGATAGCCATCGGTGGCCAACCCGGCTTACGGATCTTGCCTTTCCCCAGGGGAGCGATACTACGGTTTGCCGCACATGTCGGGAAGATTACGGCAATCACTGTCTCGGCTGAAGAAGAGATGCTTTTCTCCGGCGATGACAAGGGCGAGGTTCGGGCGTGGTCGCTCATCGCCCTTCGGCGAGGGGAAGCCGCGTCCGAAACTCTTAGAAGCCTCCCGTCTAAGGTGGTCGAGAGTCTTACCTATCAGTCAAAAGTGAGGACGCTGCGTGTAATAAGCTACTCAGGCGAGTATCTCATCAGCAATATAGATTCCGGTCAATTGAACGCCGTCCGATATCGCGATTTCGAGAGCAGATCGAGCGGAGACTCTCCCTGCGCAGACAAGTACCCAAAGGTATTCCGCTACGCTGGGCCGGAATCGATCAGCGCGGACAATCGGTGGCAGGCTTACCTAACGGAGCGAAATGAAATCATTGTGCACGATGGTCACGGTTGTTTGTCCCCCCTGCTCGGCCACACCCACAACCTTTCGAGTTTGGCCTTCGGTGGAAAAGAACCCCTCCTTGCTTCCGCTGGCCAAATCGGACGCAACCGACACGGAGTCATCCTGTGGGACCTATCCCAAGTACACCCGCTTGCCAAGGTGCTGATCCGCTTTCCACACGCCTCGTTCGCTGATCTCTATGTCTCACTGTCATCGGACGGCAGCTCATGGGCTTGCTCAGGTTGTTCCGACGCCATCTTGTGGAACGGAATACCGTTGCCGTTGGGACGGACTGAAAGCTGGGACGCAAGGGTAACCGACATCGCATTGTCGCCTTCCGGTGGGGCGCTGGCCGTCGGCCGAGGTGATGGGCGAGTCTTCATTGCGGAACGTGGTCCAAACGGTGTCCTGATCAAGGAAGGACCTAGACACTTTAAACCAGTCAAGCACGTGTGGTTTGTTTCGGACGCGCTATTTGCGTTAGATCAAGGCGGGACGGTAGAAAAGTGGGCGAAAGGGATAGTCACCTCCGTCCACACTACAACCGAGTCGGAAGAAAGCACCGGATGCCGGGAAACCCGAACTGATGGAACCATCCTTGAAATGGATTTGTGGACGAAGGAGCCGCGAGCAAGGGTGATAGGATTTGCGGATTTGCTTCGAGGCACGCGACGAACTGTTATCTTGCCGGACTCACCGCACTCCTGTTCGAGCGCCGCGTATGCGACTAAAGCTCACGTCGGCGTCCGGCTGTCCTCGGGATATGATCCGATTTACATACTTAAAGACTTTCAGACAGTCCAGATAAGTTTTCTGGACAATCCCTTGCACGCGATTTCAGGTCTTCCAACGGTGTTGGAACATGCTCGGATTTCGGAAAGCGGTGAGCTTTTGGCAGCGACAAGCAATGCAGAATCCGTGCTTTTGCTAGACATTCCTTCTCGTCGATTGCTGGGCGATCTCGCAATCGCAGGCGTTCGTGCGGTTGCTTTGTCGCCAAGGGGAAACCGGCTGTTGACGGTTAGTGAAGATGGAATTGTGCTATGGAATTTAGATGCGGAGAAATGGGCCACCTTGGCGGACCACATTGCTGGAATGCCCGAGAGATGAACTCTGCCACGAATCCGCCGGTTGTTAAACAATGGAGCAGCCATCATAATGCTTTCGACTCGCGAAGGGGGTAAGGTTTGCGGAAGTTCAGAATCCTCGCATTGGATGGAGGTGGTATCAGAGGGGCATATACAGCAAGCGTTTTGGCGGCGTTGGAGTCGGCTAGCGACCAGCGATGTCAGGACTACTTCGACCTGATCGTCGGAACTTCTACCGGGGGTATCGTTGCTGTTGGCCTTGGTCTGGGGTTGACAGCTGCTGATATTCGAGATTTTTATCTTAAAAAGGGCAATCTGATCTTTCCCTCGACAGGTGTTGCCTCGAACCTCCTTCTGACTATCAGGCAGGTACTCAAACCCCGGAGACGTACAGATCTGCTCCGCGACAGCTTGCGCGTTGTTTTCCAAGATCGACTATTCGGTGAAAGCACCCGAGCGCTTGTAATTCCGACTTATGACGCTGTCGCCGGACGTATATTCCTTTTCAAGACGCGGCACCATCCGCGTTTTCGGTTCGACGGCGGGTATAAAGCGGTCGATGTCGCGCTCGCGACGTCAGCAGCCCCAACCTACTTTGAAGCGAAGACATTTTCATCGGGTGCCACATTTGTGGATGGAGGCGTCTGGGCGAACTGTCCGGCGTTGGTCGGATTGACCGAGGCCCTTGCATTCTTTGACGTCCCTCCGCAAGAGGTGGACATTTTGAGCGTAGGGACGACATCCGAACCGTTTTCGATTGGGAAGTCCAAGAGACGGGGAGGCGTGCTGGCTTGGAATATTACCATCGTCAAGACGCTCATGAACGCGCAAGCTGAGTCGGCGCTTGCCCAGGTTTCATTAATCACAGGTGGCGGAATTCATCGAATTGACTGTCGAGTAGAGTCGGGCCGATTCGGCATGGATGACGCAAGGAGCGTCGGCGACCTTGTGGCTCTGGGAGAGGGTGAGGCGCGAAAGAAAGAACATCTCGATGCCGTGTCTGGACGTTTCCTGACAGGTAAGCCGGCACCAGCAACCAAGTTCTACTAAAGACGCTCCTCGGCTTGTTGCTATGGTCTGATTGCTACGTCTCCGCGTCAGATCTATCGACGACTTGAAGTAGTTTCTTCGGGGCCATCCAAAATCAGGCTCATGACAAGCGGGTAGAGTGCGAAACGGAATTCCGGGATTACTTCTTCCTCAGGTGAACGACTAAACAGATCGTCGCTACTTATATTCGAATCGCTATCCTCCGAGGGTGCAAAGAACATTTGTAACCGTTGACGTTGTATGTAGGCCCATATCGCGCTTTCGGCATCATCAACGAATCCGGCCATTTCGCGCAGGAGGTCATGGGCCGCGCCCCCGGTAGTCGGCAAAACAAATATACGCTGGCGGCCAAGCCTTTGACGAATGGGTGCCAGGCGCTCATAGACCATTGAATCGCCGCCGATGCACACGATCCGGCTTGGCTGCAAGCGCGACCAAATCTGTTCCGAGGAAAAAACGACGTGCCCGATTCTTGTCGAAGATTCATAGCATTCGCGCTCCCACTCCGCAGGCTCGCCGAGCACAAGCACGGGACTTCGGCCCGAAGTCGAGAATTCGATCGAGTTCTCCGACCATCCCTCAGCTGGCGAGGGTACCCAGTATTCAAGTGCTACTCCCGCAACTATGGGTGTGATCACCGGATCGTGCCAAAAGGCAAGCCTGCCGCCACGCGCGAATACCGCTCTAGCAAGACTGATAACCGCTTCTTCGATCCTCGTTGAAGGTTCGTCGGGTAGACTGTTAGTGCCCAATGCCGAATTTTCAATGAAGCCGTTCCCGGACTCTGATCCACCGACCAAGAGAACTGTGTGGCCGCGCAGCGGGTGTTCAACCAAGTTCAGCATGATTACAGCTTCCCTCCGGTAGCAACCAATTGAGCAACCTGCCCGGAGGCGGCCTCGTCGTATAGTCCAATTCCTGTTCGTTTCCCGAGCCACTTTAGCTGCTGATGTTCGTTGCTGAAGGGCTGAGATGAGGGCCCGACTACACCAGAGCAGCCGGGTTTTGCCGACGAGTTTTCGTCGAGGTGGAAGAAATCACCAAGTTCAGGCACTCGTGGGCTAGCCCACAGGCGATAAACAGTCTGTACCGGAGTTCCGTAACATGCCTCGATGATTCCGGTCGGAGTTGCTCGCTGATTAAGCACCGACCGATTAAGCAGCTCATTTCGAAGAACCTGCTGCATCTGGTAGCGTCGCCTCACAAGCCAGCGATTGTGACGGTGAAGTATTTCGCTGCAGATTGCGGTAACCGCGTTAGGGTGCATTGCTCCCGATGAATCCAGTTCAGCACTTTGCAAAATCCTCCGACGGTCTGCCTTGATTGATGGCGTCATTGTTGCACCCGGAAAATTGAGGGCGACAATTCCAAGCCGATGTATTGCAGCGAACGCCACCTCCTGAGCCACCCAGGAGGATAGAACCGCTTGAGCAGTTTCCAATACTATTAGAAAAGAGTGATGGGCAAGTTCCTGTTCTATCCGGTGTGAAATATTGGAGCCCGGCTGGATTCCTATTCGGTCTAAGAATACCTCGAACCCTCGCTGTGTTAAGCCGTCGAACAGTCTGTCCGCATCAACTTGGCCATCACTTCTACGATAGCTGATGAACACTCGGTAATCCTCAGGCACAATACCTGATGCGCGGAGAACGCCAGGCACTACTTCAGTCGGGCTCGATGACCAGCCAAAAACGTTCGCGCGGGCTGCAGCACCCGAGAGCGTGCTCAACACTGCTGTTCGCATTGCGGCTTGCGTAGCGGGCAGAATTGAATACTGCCGATCGCCGCTTGCGATGGCATTATTCCAAAAGGCAAGTGCGCCAGAATAATCGTTGATTGGGTTGCCGTCTGAGATCAAAACCAGTACCTTGCGACAAGAAGGTTCGCCGTGGGCGAAACACGAGTGGGGGGTACCGCCTGGTGAACCGCCGCAAGGAGCTTGCGCTCCAACGCCGGTGGTCGAGAGTCTAAGAATTGATCGACGGATGGCTTGCGCTGCTTGCTCGGCCAGATTTTCGCACGGGCCTAAACTCGTCGGTACGATGGCGATGAGCACCGGATTTGGAGATGCCAAACGTTCGACAACCTCGCACCGGAAACCGTCGCCGACCACCGGCATCTTTAACACGACTTGAAAACCGTGACCCGCAAAGCTCATACCGTTTGAATCCAGCATATCGTCAACGACCTCGGCGCTGGATGACCTCCATCAGATCCGAGTCTTGTTCTACCGGCAAGCCAAACTCGGACCTCACCAGTTTACGCATGTCTTGTGGTAGGGCCTGTCAGGAATATACCTGCTCCATTCTTCTTGCGTTAGATTTCGATCCGCATTCCGACATGCCCAATCCGTTAACGAAAACACTCCAAGATCCCAGATTCGAACACCGGCGCTGAAATCGGCCACCGCCAATCGCTGGGAGTCGGAAGAAAAAGCAAGTGCGCTCGCTGGGGCTCCCGGTAGCTTCGCGATCAATTCGCCGGATGCGACGTGCCAGATATAGATAGAACGTCTATATCGAGTAGCTAGCAATCTGCCGTCCGGACTGAAACAGATGATGTCTACTTCTTTGCCCGCATCTAACCTTGTATAGACGTCCGGCTCATGTTCTATAACTACGGCTGGTCGTTTGGCTGTACCTTTCAGAGGCCACACATACACCGATCCGTGATCGTTGCCGACAGCTAAGAACAGACCGCTGAATGAAAAGGCCATAGACACGGGGTACGAGAGGTAGGGCAACGGCAGGGTTGTTTGAGGCTTGTTCGTCCGCAAATCGAGTATATGGACCCCGGTGAAGTGTTCGGAGGCCTCACCGCATGCCAGTAGGCCGCCGTCATCCGTCAATGCGATCGGATCGCCATAGCATGATTCGCTGGCGATGGTTTCAAAGTGGTCAGTATCGGCGTTCCAAATAACCACCGGATGCGTGTAGTCGCCCACCGCTGCGACGCCACCATCACCCGACAGGGCGAGGTACTCGTTTTCAGCCGTGCGGCTATTGGCGGCGATCTTTCTCATTCGCTGTGCCGCCGCTTTCGATGAGCCCCACTCGAGCCATACGCCTTTCGTGGTTAGGGTTCGAACACTCCCATTTCGGAGAAGAGTTAAGAAGGCGATTTGACTGCCTCCGCCAGTAAGATGGCGCGATTCCGATCCAGCCGCAAAGTTCTGATCGAGCGTCCCAAGACCGGCTTGTAGATCGCGCACGAAGACGCCGCCGTTCTGCTGCCCTGCGGCTACACGATCTCCCGAGGGACTGAAAGCAAGGGTCGTCGCGGGCTGGGGGACCGAGAACCGTAGCATGCTCAAATGCGGGTCATCTGACATAACTGTGAAAAGCGCACCGGTCGCCTCCGGTGTTTGTTCGAGACGAAGAGACTCCACAAGCAGAACCAACCCAATCTTCGCGCCTCGTTCGTGTATTGCACGAAGTCCCTCTGAAGCCAGGTATCGAGCGTCCGCAGAATTGCGCTGCCTGACGGCTTCCAGTTCGTTTTGTCTAGCGATGTCACGCTGCTCACGGGCAATCGACGATTGCTTGGTCGCTTCGGCGCGCTGCTGGTCTGCGATACGCTTTTGTATTAAGGCAGTAGCTGCAACAATACCAAGAAGTATGGCGACTACTGACAGAAACCAAGTCCTTAAAGTATTGGCGCGACGGTATTTGAATCGAGCCTGTATCCCGCCCAATACACTATCGGATGGCTCCCTCGGATTGTTTTCGTTTAGCCAAATTGTTCCGAGGTCAACTAGCGGAGAAAAGGCCGTTTCCTTCAAGTTTAGCGATTCCAGATAGCCGCTAAAGTTTACCGGAATGACGGCCGGATTCCGCTTCTTCGGGAAATACTGGACTTCCTCCGCGACCCAAACCGAATTCAATGAAGCCGGAGTGCATAGAACGACCATGGCCCTACTACGTCTGAGACCGCGACGTATCGACGGGTTGAGAGATTCTCCAACCGGCGCATCGTCATTGTCTAGAAAGCACTGAAACTCAGCCTTTTGGAGCTTTGTTCTCAATGCGGTCGCGTATTCGGAACTCTCTCCGTTTCCGTCCCCACGCCTGTATGAGATAAAGATATCGTAGCCGAAGAGTGGAGACCAGTCTATTCGCATCCCTAACGTCAACCTCCACTGGAGCCGCCGACCCGCGTGACCGTGATTGCGGGCCGCACGCTGGCAAACGACGAAGGCTTAAACGATCCGCATTTGACCGTCCAGCGGAAACAAAATATTCGGTTCAACTAGTATAGACTCGGGTTCGGAGATCCGGGCGGAGGGCTGCGACGCGAATTCTCACGGATAAACTTACGAACGGGCTGGGAGAAATGATCGACTCATGGACGCCGCCTGAGATTTTCTCATCCGCCGGGCCCAGACGATCAGTGCGCACAAGGGAGCGCTGCCACGTAAAATACTCTGAAGGGCCAGTGATGTGCCGCGACCGGACAACGACCACAACGTATGCAAACAATTATCCCGAACCGGCTGAAGCCTGCGATGCAGGCCGTGATCGTTTGGCATCCTAGCCTTTCACATGATGATCGCCACGAAATCGTTTCTTTCCTTTATTCCAATTTGGCGCGAGACGAGCACAATCCCCTATATCGTGGAATCGGTATTCCCGTTTTCTTCCGAACCGCCAACGGTGGTGGTAGTCCTGCAAAAGTTAAATTTAATGCGGCGAACTGCACAGTAGTTCTCCCAATCATTTCGGACCAAATGATCGTAGACCCGCTGTGGAACGAGGATGGTTACCTCGGCGATCTCGCTCGGGTCATCGCGCAGTCGGGCGACTCCCACTGCATGATCCCCCTTTCGTGTACCGAAAACTTTGGGAACATGCGGCTTGCCGGCAACCCTCAAGCCATCCGTTTATTCGGCCTTCAAGGAACAGAGCGACAGGAACTTCTAGAAGAGCGCCTATACGAAATACTCGCCAGGCTTCTGCTTGCATCCCTGACTTCGGTGCCCCCGCGAGTTCGAACGGCGGACGGCGAACCTGCCCCCGTTAGCCTCTTCTTAAGCCATGCAAAGAAGGGAGGCGGTGACGAGATCATTCGCGAGATTAGGGATTTTGTCGATAAGACGCCTCTGAAGACGTTTTATGACGCTCGGGACATCACGTCAGGGTCGGACTGGCAAAAAGCGCTGAAGGAAAATGTGGGCAGAGATGCGGTGGTTGCACTCATTACAGATCCGTACCCAACTCGGGAGTGGTGTCGTCGTGAGATCCTGATGGCCAAGGAGGCAGGTTCCCCGATCGTCGCGATCGTGGCACTCGACAAGGGCGAGACACGGAGCTTTCCATACATCGGCAACGTCCCGACTGTCGTTTGGTCGCGGACCACTATTCCCGAGGAACGGCAGAGGAGCGCCAGGAGAGCGCTGCTTGCAACCATCCGCGAACTGCTCCGGCATGTCCATTTCCGAAGACAGTGCGAAGTTATGCAAGCTCAGGGGTTTCTTCCCTCCGAGGCATGCGTTACCTTCGGAAGTCCTCCTGAGCTGTTGACCTTTCACTATCAAGAGCGCAGATCTCGGGGAAGCGATGCCAAACCCCGATTGTTTTTGTACCCCGATCCTCCCATCGGCGCGAAGGAACGCGAGGTCTTGGCCGGAATCCGCCCGGACGTTCGACTAGCAACTCCAACGACCGTCGCCGCTTGGACCGATCAGTCGATTAGACCACTCGATCATAAGACCATCGCATTGTCGATCAGCGACGTCGATTCGACCGAGTTGCTCAATTTGGGATTGGGCCCAGAGCATTTAAAGGACGCATTCGTTGAGGTGTCCCGGCATCTGCTTGCCCGCGGAGCGACGCTGGCATACGGTGGGGCGCCGAAGCGGGACTTCACGGAAACACTTTTTGATCTCGTGCAAATTCACATGGACGACAACGAACTGCCCTTTGAACGGATACGCAGCTACTTCGCGAAACCCTTTGTGGGCGCGGATCAAGATGCATATAGGGCGAGGCATTTCCGGGAAGCCACAATGATCGATGTACCGACGCCCCCTGATGTCGACGGTTTCCCGCTCCTTGACAGCGAGGTCGTGAGCCCAGAAGACAAAAATCGCGTTCGTTATGCACAGGCTCGACACCTCACTGCAATGAGGCTTCTGATGACGGAGCAAGTTCACTGTCGGATCGTGCTGGGTGGGGCTCTGCGGGGGTTCCGCGGCAGATACCCCGGCGTGGTGGAAGAAACCTTGATCGGCCTACGCGCGCGCCAGCCGGTTTATATCTTCGGCGGATTCGGCGGCAGCGGACGGGCTGTAGCCGAGTGTCTCATGGGCATGCCAGAAAGAGAACTGACAGAAGGCTTCCAATACGAGGACGCGGAGTATAGAACATGGTGCGAATACTATAACCACCAGATCACCTCTTCCTCCGCGGCCGACACCAAGCCTATCCGGTACGACGATCTGCGAAAGGAGCTCCAATCGTACGGCGTGGCAGGACTTGGAAACGGACTTTCAGCGGCGGAAAATGAAATCCTATTCGAGACTCAGAACATCACCGAAGGGATTTACTATCTCCTGAAGGGTATGATGGCCGCCCAATGACACTGGACTAGAGGTGTTCTGGATGCCGACGCAGCTTCGGTCAGCAGGCCTGAGGCCTGCGGGATACGCTCCAACTGATCGTGCACCATTGATTCGCGGCCGGAACACTATTTGCTCATCTCGATTTGCGATGAACCTTTGGGGCTTCGCCGACCCGGCACGCCTCCCGGAGACCGAGGTACTCCTGGTAGCACGGCGCGCAGTGGATGACATGCTTCCACTGGCCGTCTTCTTCGATATCCTCGTGTCGAGCGGACCGCGCCGCAAGATCTTGGAGGATATCGGTTTCGGGGCACCCGCGCCGTTCTGGGTTGGGATACGAAGCCTGCACTCCCTTTTGGTATTCGCGTTGCAGGCGATTCCACTTTTGTTCCGGTGTTTCGCCGTTCATGTCCGCCAGTCATTATGGCATATGTCTTCCCGAATGCAAGGGCTTTTGCGGAGGTTTTTGCGGGAAGTTTTGCCTGATCCATCGCCAGAATCGTTTCTTCACAGCCTCGGGCTTGGGGTCATGGAGCTCTGCGGCGATTTCCTCCCAGGTGTACCCCTGACGCCACATCTGGAAGACTCGACGAATCTCGCCGCGATGGTCGCTCTCGATTCGGCGTTCGACCAGTTCGACCAGTAGCTCTCGCTCATAGACTTCGTCGTAGTTTGTCGGATCAGGCAGACCGTTTCCATAGAGGTCGTGTTCAAGCGAGCCAAGCGCCAGCGGAACGGTATGCCTGATGAGCCACTGGGAATCGCCCGCCGCCATATCGCGCGCTTCCCATCTAGCACGCACCAGCACGCGTCGCCATGGCCAGACGCCCGCGTCCTCACCGTGCCGCTCCCACAACTTGTGGACGGTGATTTCTGCCAACTCCGAAACGAGCCGAACATCCCCCAGCTTGTACCGGGCGATGTTGCGAAGCTGCTCCTGGACCGGAGCCACTCCTTCGTCGAACCAGACTCGCGCGATCGGGTTTCCATGACGGTCAACGGAAGCGATACAGATCGGAACGATCGACTTCCGCTGAGACTCGGGTAACCGTTCGTAGTCGAACGGGATGATAACGACCCCCATACTCCTGTCCGCCGAAACGAAAAGATTTCGATTCTGGTGTCCCGGACCCTCCTCGCGGTTGCCTTACTAATTGAGAAACACCCAAGTGCTCCAAAAGACGCAGGGAATCAAAATCGCGGGTACATTTCATCAGAATTTAATATGTCAACGCTGGCAGTAGTTCAGGACGAACAGCATCAACGGCTCGAAGTGAAGCTTCGGCGGGAACTCGGTGATCAGGTTTTGCGACTACTTGATGACACTCTGACCGAAGACATCCTCTTAAATCCTGACGGGTCGCTATGGGTGAAGCGGATGGGACATGGATTCTCACGGATCGGGGAGATGCCGGCGGCTCAGGCAGCGAGTGCGCTTGGAACCATCGCGGCGTGGCGCGGAACCGTGTTGAATCATGAGCACCCCATCCTCGAAACGGAGTTGCCGATCGATGGTAGCCGATTTGAAGGGATCGTGTCGCCGGTGGTCCGCCGGCCGGTATTCGCGATTCGTCTGCGTCCTCGAAAGATCTTCAGCCTTGATGACTACGAAGTAGACGGGATTCTGACCAACGGGACGGACCCACTCAATCAGCTACGTCGGCGCGATGACTTTCTCGATGGGGTTCGCGGTCAGAGACATGCAATGTCACATGCGGATGTTATCCGCGCCGCTGTACGCGCGAGAAAAAACATTTTGATTGTGGGTTCGACCGGAAGCGGCAAGACAACCCTGGTCAACGCGATTCTCGATTCACTGGCGCGGCTCACTCCGCATGACCGCGTCATTTCCATAGAGGACACGACTGAATTGCAGTGCCCGGTAAAGAACTATCTGGATCTGCGAGCAGTTGGAAACGTAACGATGCTCGAATGCCTGCGGGCTTGCATGCGGCTGAAGCCGACGCGGATTGTCGTTGGCGAAGTCCGCGGCGCGGAAGCACATACGCTCCTGAAAGCGTGGAATACGGGGCATCCTGGCGGCGCGGCGACAGTCCATGCCAATGACGCCCTTAGCGGATTGATCCGACTCGAAAGCCTCGTCGCCGAGGCTACGAGCGCCCCTCAGCAAACCCTCATCGCCGAGGCAGTGGATCTGGTGGTCTTCGTTGACGAGGAGTCCGGCGTGAAAGCCGGACGCAAAGTCAGGGAAGTATTGCTCGTAACCGGATACTCCAATGGGAACTATCAGGTCGAGCGTGTCTAAATCTCAACTGTATGGAGGTGTTTCGAACATGAATATCATTCCTAAATCGACTGTCGGCCCCAGAATATTGGGCTTAATCGCAATGGCGGCGGCATTCAGCTTGCGCATGCAGGCTGCCGCCGCTGGAGGCCTGCCGTGGGAAAAGCCAATGACGGCAATCGCAACTTCGCTGACGGGTCCGGTGGCGTATGCCATCGGTCTGATCGGCATCGCTATTGCGGGTGGCGCGATGCTGTGGGGCGGCGAACTGACGGAGTTCGGACGCCGCGCCTGCATGATCGGGTTGGTGGTATCGGTGCTGGTCTTCGCGGCCCCATTGCTTTCCAGCGCATTCGGCGTCAATGCGGCGGTGGTGTAACGATGCAAACCAACGACAGGCCGAGAGAAATCGTAATCCACCAATCGGCGAACCGACCGAATCAAATTCTCGGCGGAGATCGGGAACTGGTGCTCATCGCGATGCTCACTGCCATCAGCCTCGCGTTCAGTTTGGGGAGCTGGTGGGGAATCGGCCTGAGCGTTGCATTCTGGGTCGGAGCAGCGGCTGTGCTTCAACGCATGGGGAAAGCCGATCCGCTTCTCCGGCAAATTTATGTTCGGCACATCCGGTACAAGGCCTTCTATCCGGCAAAAAGCGGGTTGTTTTCGCGCTGCGTACCGATTCCCCGCAACTGGAGGTGAAACGTGCAACGGAATGAACATCGAGATAATCCCCGCGGGCTTGCGGATCTCTTGCTGCCGCATGCACTGATCGATGACGGAATTCTACTTCAGCAGGATGGCTCCTTGCTGACGGGTTGGACCTATCGTGGTCCCGACATGATGTCCGCGGCCCCAGCCGAGATGGATGCCTTGAGCGCGCGATTGAATTCGGTGCTGCGACTCGGAAGCGGGTGGATGCTCCAATGCGACGCCATTCGATCCCGCGCGCCCGGCTATCCGGATCAAGGCGCGTTTCCCGATGGCGTGACTCGCGTCATCGACGACGAGCGACGGCAACAATTCATGCAGGAGGGTGCCCACTATGAGTCCGAGTACTTCCTGACTCTGACGTACCTTCCGCCGCCTGAAGCCGAAGAAAGGATGAAGGGTTGGATGTTCGAAGGCGGCGGACCGCAGAGCGCCAACAGAACAGCGGAGCAGATCCTCGAACGCTTCTCGAACCGTGTGGATGTGTTTGAAAACGTATTCGGTCAGCTGTTTCAAACCGAACGGCTAAAGCGATTGACGATCGCTGACGACTACGGCTTCTCGCAGACGCATGATCGCCTCTTGCGTTATCTCAGGCGTTGCGTGAGCGGCGAAGATCACCCCTTCGCCTTGCCGGACATTCCGTGCTACTTGAATGAACTTTTGGCTTGTGAGGACTTCTACGGAGGAATCGAACCGCGCATCGGACGGAAGCATATGCGTGTGATCACCATCGATGGCTTTCCGAAGATGAGTTCACCGGGTATCCTGCGCGAGTTGGACAACCTGCCCATCGAATACCGCTGGAACACGCGCGCGGTGCTCATTGATCCAGAGGAAGCGCGAGGGTTGCTCGACATGCACCGCAAGAAATGGCGCTCGAAGATTCGGGGATGGAAGGATCAAATTTTCAAGACGCAGTCGGGCGCAATAGACATTCACGCGCAGCAGATGGCGACCGATGCAGAAGAGGCCATGGGTGTTGCGACATCCGGTGATGTTCAGTTCGCGCAGTACTCGGCGAACGTGGTCTGCCTCGATGAAGATCCCATTCGGCTCTATGAGAATACTCGTGCGGTGATGAAGACGATGCAGAACCTCGGCTTCTCCTGCCGGATCGAAACGATCAATGCGGTCGAGGCGTGGCGCGGGTCGCTGCCCGGCGACGGCTACTCGAACGTCCGGCGGATCTTGCTTCATACGCTGAACTTGGCCGACATGCTTCCGATCACATCGGTTTGGGCAGGCCTTCGTGAGAATCCCTCGGCCATGATGCCGAAGCACAGCCCGCCGTTACTTTTCGCTGCGACCAGCGGTGCGACGCCCTTCCGCGTGAATCTGCATGTTTCGGATCTGGGGCACACGCTGATCGTCGGACCATCCGGCGCTGGCAAATCAACGGCGTTAGGCCTCATCGCGGCGCAATGGTTCCGCTATCCGCGCGCTCAAGTCTTCGCATTCGATCGCGGCTACTCAATCTGGATGCTCACCGAAGCTGCGGGCGGTGCGTTCTACGATCTGGCCGGGCCGAAGACAGATCTCGCGTTCTGCCCACTCAAAGATATCGACGGTGAGTCGGACGTTCAGTGGGCCGTTGGATGGATCGAAGTTCTCTGCGAGTTGAACGGTTTGAAGTTCGGCCCTAAACATCGCAACGCGGTCGCGGAAGCTGTTATGCGATTGCAGCTTTCACCCACCCGAACGCTCACCGAGCTTTCGGCGAACGTGCAGGACACTGACATCCGGGATGCCCTGCAACACTTCACCGTCATGGGTCCAATGGGATCGCTCCTGGACGCAGATCACGACATGCTCGGAAACGGACGGTTCCTGAGCTTCGAAACCGAGAATCTAATGCAGCTTGACGACAAGGCCGTCATCCCAGTTCTGCTGTATTTATTCCGTCGCATAGAACAGCGCCTCGACGGGTCGCCTACGTTGGTTCTGCTCGATGAAGCATGGTCCTACTTACAGCACGCTCTTTTCCGAAGTCGCCTGAGAGACTGGCTCAAAACCATGCGGCGGAAAAATGCTGTGGTCGTCATGGCGACACAGCAGATCAGCGACATCGCAAACTCGGACATCGCGGATGTTGTCCTCGAAAACTGTCCAACCAAGATTCTCCTGCCCAACGCGGAATCGAAGAATCCAGGATCTCGTGCCTTCTACGAACGGGTGGGCCTCAACGAGCGCGAGCTCGACATCCTGCAAGTCAGCGTGCCGAAGCAGCATTACTACGTGGTCAGCAAGCTGGGCCGGCGTCTGGTCGATCTTGGTGTCGGAAAGGTAGCGCTCGCCTGGGTCGGAGTGAATGGTCGCGAAGAGCGGCAGATTGTCGAGAACGTAATGGAACAGTTTGGCGACGCGTGGCGGACCGAATGGCTTCGCTTGCGCGGATTGCAAAAGTGGGCAGATTATCTCCGCTCACTCGAAAAACGTGAAGAAGAGGAGTCCCTGTGCGCAAACATGTAATTGCCTTGATGGTCTTGTTCGCAGTCGCGGCCGACGCTCCGCAAAGAGCGGAAGCGGGCGCGTTCGCTACCGAAGTCACTCAAATATTGAACCATGCTCAACTCGTGTTGGCGTACATCCGGCAAGGTCTCCAATTGGAGAACGAACTCGCGATGTACGCCAATATGCTGCGGAACACGAAGAATCTATCGCCCCAGACGTTCGGCCAGATCCAGGCGGACATCAATGCCCTGGCTCAGATCGTGCAAGGTGGACAGGCCTTGGCGTATTCGCTCGGCAATCTCGATCAGGTGTTTCGAAGTACGTACCCCGGCTACGGTACGAATCCAACCGTCTATTACATGAACTATCAGAGATGGTCGCAAACCTCTCTTGACACCACGCTGGGCGCGCTACGGGCCGCCGGATTGCAGAATCAGCAGATGCAGAGCGAATACGCGGTGGTCAATTCGCTTCAAAACATGTCGCAGACTGCGGACGGGCAAATGCAGGCGCTGAATGTGCTCGGCCAGATCAGCGATCAGCAGGTTCAACAGCTTATGAAACTCCGCGAACTGATGATGGCGGACATGTCGAGCAAGCAGGCGTATCAGGCCGCCATGATCCAACAGCAGGCCGCCGATCAAGCCGCGGCTCAATGGTTCTTCACCGGTGGCCCGGTGACGAGCGACGGCAAGACATACCTGCCGGGCCTACAGTAATTTGAAAAATGAGGTGAAGCATGCAGCAGTTGCGAAAGCGTGCGATTGCGTCCGGATGTTTGGTTGTATTGATGGGAGTGTTCGCTTGCAGCCGCCCCGAACCCAGAAGCCCGATTGTGGAGAAAGTGGAGCAGGCGGGTTCGGGAGACCTGGCAGCGGTTTCAAAGGATGGTATGCGGCAGTGGCTCGGAAAGCACAAAGACGTGGCCTATCAGGTAGACGGAATGTGTAAGCCAGTGCGGCAGAACGCAACCGCACAATGGGCTGAGTCAACCGAGGGTAAGCTGTGCACTGCGGCTCGCGAACTTGCGTTTTGGCGTGGCGGCCCCGTTACGAGCGATGAAAAAACGTACTCACCGGGCCTGAAGTAGAACCTGGACAAATCCACAGAATGAATGGCGTCGCCAAGGAGAACAGGAGAGGTGTGCCGTGTTGAAGCGATTTCGACGAGCTTTGAAAAGCGGTTTGAAACAAAGGGCTTGGGCGCTCCGATGGCTGCCTGCCATGGCGGTGGCGGGGATGTTCGTCCAGGTGCTCTGGGCTCAGGCGGGACCCCCGTTTAACACGACTGTCCCCAGCGGGATCATGGATCAGTTCCGAAACAACCGCATTCAGTGGACCACGAATGTCTGGGTTTATGCGAACACTCTCTTCGGAATTCTCGCGGTCATCGAGTTCGCATGGAGCGCGGCCGTCATGTTGCTCGAAAAGAGCGACCTTCAGAGTTGGACATCCGCACTCATTCGGAAGCTGATGTGGATTGGCGCGTTCTACGCCTTGCTTCTGAATGGACGAATCTGGATTCCCGCAATCATCGACAGCTTCACGCAGATCGGGCAGAATGCAGCCGGCCTCGGCGCGCTCTCCCCGAGTGGCGTTTTCATGCAAGGACTCTCCCTCGCAGGAGCACTGATGGACGGCGCGAGCACATCCGCCTTCTTCACCAACCCCGGCACGTCGTTGGCGCTCGCTTTTGCGGCGCTCCTGATCGTGGTCTCGTACACACTCATCACGATCAACTTCATTGTCACGCTGGTCGAAAGTTATCTCGTTGTATCGGTCGGGTTCATCTTTCTTGGCTTCGGCGGTAGCAGGTGGACCGCACCGTACACCGAGCGATACATCGGCCTTGCCGTTTCCATTGGCATAAAAATCGTCCTGCTGTACTGCCTGATCTCCGCCGGTTTTAACTTGAGCCTCGGCTGGCTGGATGAAGCACAAGCAATCGGAACGGCGGCGCGGCCTGTCATGGTTGCATTCGATGTGATGGGTGGAGCGTTGATCTTCATGATGTGCTGCTGGCAGATTCCGAAGCTGTTTGCCGCAGTCATCGGAGGCTCTCCGGCATTGACCGGCGGCGACCTGGTCGCTACGGCTGCCGTTGTCGGAGGCGCCGCCCTCGCTGTCGGTGGCGCGGCGGTTGCTGGAGTTGGCGCGCTAGTAGGCGGCGGAGGTAGTGCGGCGGCGGGGACTGGTTCTGCGGCGAGCGCCGGTGGCGCGGGTTCCAGCACAACAACTGCGGTTGCGAACGTCGGATCGGTCGGAGCAGGTTCGTCTGCCGGAGGGGGTTCGGTGTCGCCGCCCTCGTCACCGTCGCCAAGTTCTGCCACGAGTGATGGAGGAATGCGCAGGCAGCCGGACCCTCCATCAAATGGTTCAGGCGACGGTGGCGCGGCCAATCAGCAAGGGGTCACCACGCGGATGGGTGGAAATAGGACGACGCACGGCGAGAACGTATCCAGCGGGAACACGGCGGTGCCGGTGCCTCCATCGGTTTCATCAGCGTTGTCGTCGATTGGCGGTGAGCCGCTGGCGGGCTCTGGGTTCGAGACGCAACCGCCTCAGCGGGGGTTCGCTCCGGCGTCGGTCAACGCGAGCCATGCAATCACTGCACCTACACCGTTTCTGTCTTCTCCAGTCACAGCAGGAACCGCCCCAGACGGTGATTCTGTTGCCAGTAACCCTGTTGGACCAAGCCGTCCGTCTGACGCCGCGAGTCCAGGAAGTTCTGGCGTGGTATCAGAAGTCGCCTCCGTTGGAGAAGCCAGTTCCGCAAATCCCCAACCGCCCACGCCAGCGAAGGGAAAGAGCGCGATTACTCGCGCCACCGATCAGGTCAAGGGCTTGCGGCGCAGGCTCGGATCATTGCCCTCTGACGCGGCGCCACATGCCACGCCACCACGAATGCCAATCGAGCACGAGGAGTAACTGGAGGTCGTCATGAATCTTCTACGCAAACGCGAAGTACGCAGTCCCGAAGTCTCCGCACCGCATAGCCCCTACCTGGCCGCTCGCCGCGAATGGGACGAGCGCTATGGAGATCTCATTACGCGTGCAAGGAACTGGCGCACGATGGCGGCACTGAGTTCGCTCGTCGCCTTGGTGGCAACGGCTGGCATGGTGTGGCTCTCGTCGCAATCTCATGTCGTTCCGTTCGTCGTTCTCGTGGATAATCTTGGCCGGCCCGTCGCGTCGGGCGTCGCTGACCAAACATCTTTGAACGATGATCGGCTGAAGCGATCGAACATCTTCAACTGGGTCGAGAATCTGCGCACAGTAACCACTGACGGGGTCTCGCAGAGAAAAGCGATTGATCGCGTGTACGCGCAGATCGCGAGCGGTAGTGCAGCGCAGACCTTCGTCAGCGAATACTTCCGGGGAGATCCACCCTTCAAGCGTGCGGAGACCGAAACCGTTTCGGTCGAAGTGAAATCCGTCCTGCCGACGAGCGACCGCACCTATGAAGTTGAATGGCTGGAAACAACGCGGGATCTCTACGGAACGGTCAAAGCGACAGATCGCTGGAAGGGGTACCTGTCGATCGTTCTTAATCCCCCAACTGACGAGCGCCAGGCGCGTATCAATCCGCTTGGCGTTTACATCACCAACGCGAGTTGGGCGAAGGTTCTCTAAAAAGAAAAACGAGTTCCGAAAGGAGGAACGAAATGCTGTCAGCACGAATCGTCATCACCGTCACTCTAAGTTCCGTGTGGATGCTATCCGCACAGTCGCAGTCCCCCGCGCCGCCGCCGATTGGGGCCAAACGTGTGCCAAAGGCTACTCCGGGGCAAACGTCACCGAAAAACATACCACCGCTTTTGCAGCAATACGACTTTGGCAGCCAGGTGCGTACCCTCGAAGATTCCGGCACTTTGCCTGCCGATGTGAAGCCGGAGTTTCTCAGTCCTGGCGGGGCGAGCGGAGCCGTGCCGAAAGACTTTCGGCCAAAGGCGGATGTGCCGCTGACGGCGACAGCGCTCGAAGCTCTGCGCGTGAGCGAGCGTTGGCAAGGAGAAAAGAACGCGCCTTCGCAGGGTCCTGATGGCCGGGTAATGTACTCCTTCGGATCTGGACTTCCGATGGTCGTTTGTGCGCCGCTACGAGTTTGCATCATTGAGCTGCAGGCGGGCGAGAAGATCCTCGGCGAGCCGCACATCGGCGATTCCGTCAGGTGGAACATTTCGCCTGCGATGTACGGCGTGGGAGATCAGGCTACCGCAATCATCATCCTCAAGCCGCAAACGCCCGGTCTCGATACGAATCTTCTGATCACCACGGATCGCCGCGCCTACTATCTCCGGCTCATTTCAAAACCTGAAGATTACGTCGCTCGTGTAGCCTTCGCTTACCCCGACGATGACACCCGCAAATGGCAGCAGCAACAGGCGGCGCAGGAGGCTCTCGCGAAACAGGAGAAGCACGCGGCCGAGGTACCGCCCGCCGTCATAGCTGTCGAAAAGGTGAACTTCGATTACACGATCCGCGGTGGAGATGAGCACATCCGGCCTGTCCGTGTGTTCGACGATGGCGCAAAGACTTTTATCCAGATGCCTGCCGAGCTTCAGCATCGGGAAGCGCCGGTGTTACTTGTCGTCGGCAACGATGGAAAGGGGGAAATGACGAACTACCGGGTGAAGGACCAAACCTACATCGTCGATCGCCTCTTTGACCGCGCGAACCTTGTGCTGGGATCAGGGAAGAGGGCCCAGAAAGTGGAGATCAGCCGTGGACACAAACAATAGCTCCGTGCACCAACCAATCGAAGCGCCAAGCGGACTCGATCTGCATCCCCAGCCACAAAAGGCCGTTCGCATCAGCAGGCGGGCAAGCATGGCCATCATCTCCGTAATTGTGCTCTTGCTTCTGGCTTTTGCCTACGGCGGATACCGTAGAACACTCACCAATCAGGCCGCTGCTCGCGACGCTGGCCTCCCCAGGAACGTTACTCCGGCAACCCAGGCGGGCACGGAGTTCATGCAGGCGACTCCGGCGGGCACGGTGCCGATGACCCGCATTCACGGAGATGAGCTACATCCGCCTGATACATCCCCGTCCTACGCCACGGCGTCTTGCGGCACTGATCCAAAGACCGGCCAGCCTTATCGCTTCAATCCACAAACCGGTCAACTCTGCGATGGCCTTCCCCAGGAGCGAGTGGTCGTCCGCCAACCAAATGCAATGAGCCCGCAGGCGCTCCCCCCAACGCCGGTCCACGAGGAGACTCCAGAAGAGCGTCGGCTTGCCGCCGCTTATCAGCGAGAACAGGAGGCGATTCAGGCGCCCACGAGTATCCGCAATTCTTCGGCGTCATCGTTTGGAACCGGCAACTCGGTACCCGCGGTGCGTTCTGGATCAGATGACCTTTCTCAGGTCGAAGCCCTGAGCCGTGCTCTGGGCTCGCGGCAGGGCGGTGATTCCGTCGCATTACCGAATGGGCAGGCTACTGAAAACGACTACGATGCTCAAAACATGCAGTCTCGCAAAGAGGCATTCCTCTCCGCAGGCCGCAATCGACAAGCGGATGACTACCTTCGCTCAACTCGCGAGGCCCCACTCTCGCGCTACGAAATCAAAGCAGGTTGGGAGATCCCCGCGGTGCTCGAACAGTCGCTCAACTCAGATCTTCCCGGCGAACTGAAGGCACTCGTGACCTCGAACGTCTACGACACCGCGACAGGCCTCTACCTCCTAATCCCGCAGGGATCACGGCTAATCGGAAGATACGATTCGCACGTTACTTATGGCCAGGACGGCGTGCAAGTCGCCTGGAGCCGCATCATCTACCCCGACGCTTCGTCGGTCGATCTCGACGGCATGATGGGCCTGGACTCCCACGGCAACGCCGGGCTGCGAGACAAGGTAGATCGCCACTATCTCAGAATAGTCGGATTCTCAGTTCTCACAAGCATGTTCACCGCCGCCTTCGAGATCTCCCAGAGAAGCAGCCAAAGCGCCCTCACATACCCGACGCCAACGCAAACCGCTGGAAGCGCGGTCGGCCAGGAACTCAGCCAAACCGGCGCTCAAATCACAAGGCGCAACCTGAATGTACAACCCACCATCAAGGTTCCTGCGGGATACAAGTTCACGGTGCGCGTGAACCGCGACATCTTGTTTGAGGCGCCATACGAACCCGTCCAGCCGGGTGTTCAGTCTCGCGGAACCGGCGGGAAGAACTGAGAGCGATCGCTGCTAGAGGTGCACATGAATACCCTGCACGATCTTGGCCTGCTCACAATGGCCGATGTCGCCGAACTTCTGCACTGCTCGAAGGCGCACGTCTGCAAGGCTGTATCGGGCCGCGTCCGTGGCTGTCCGCCCATACCGGAAGTTTCGCTGGACGCCGAAAGCTCGTGCGAAGGGAAACGCTTTTGATGTGGATTAAGCGCAACGAACAGGCCGCGACCGGTGCCACGACACCTTCATCGCCAGTTCGGGGTGCCGGTAAACGCGCATAGGAGAAATCGATGCGCAAACGGTACTCAACGGGAGGTATCAAGAAGCAACGTGGTCGCTGGATCGGCATGTGGTGGGTCGATGGCGGTCCCAAGAGCCGGGTTCTCGGCATGGTCAAAGACATGTCGAAGACAAAGGCGCGTGAGGCGGTCAATCGGATCGTGGCCGAAGAGAATGCCAAGCGGCAGACGAACAAAGTCTGGCAGTTTGGCGAGTTCGTTGAGTTGGTTTACTTCCCCTATTACAGTCGGAAGTGGAAAGATTCGACGCGGGAAAACAACGTGAACCGGGTATCCGTCCATCTTGTCGCGGCGTTCAAGGACCGGGAGCTTTCAAGCTTTCGGCGTGATGAGCTTCAGGACTTGCTTGACCTAAAGGCAAAGGGCGGACTCTCTTTCTCGGTTGTCGATCATCTGCGGTGGGATCTGAAACAGGTGTTCGATATGGCTGTAGCCGAAGGTCACGTGGAGCGCAATCCGGCTCTGCTGCTGTTCACGCCGAGGGAAGCAAAGAAGCCTGTACATCGGGCCATGACTATAAGGGAGGTGCAAATATGTCTTGGCGCTCTCGATCAACGGGAGCGATTAATCGCAAAACTTGCGATCCTCGCCGGGATGCGTCCCGGTGAAATTTTCGCTTTGACATGGGGCCGGTTGACCGCGACGTATGCAGATATACGTCAGCGTGTTTATCGCGGCATGATCGACACGCCAAAAACCGACCAGTCGTTAAGAAAGGCGGCTCTATCCGAGGGGCTGCTTGCCGAGGTTGAAAACTGGCGGATGATGGCGGTGGAAACCCGCGATGGCGCCTGGGTGTTCCCGTCGGAGCGGATGACGCCGCTCTCGAAGGACAACTGCTGGCGGCGGTCGATGCAACCGAGGCTCGCGAAGGCGGGTCTGGGATGGGCGAATTTTCTGGTGATGCGCCGGACGCATGCAACCTTAATGAAGGCTCTCGGGGTGGATGGAAAGCTGGTCGCCGATCAGCTTGGCCATAGCCTCGATGTCAACCAAAACGTGTATACGCAATCGCCCGTCGAAAGCCGGCTGGCAATTGTGAACCAGCTAGAGAAAAGCCTGCTGGTGATGTAAACGGAGCACAATCGGAGCACAGGGTGAAGCTGGTATTTGCAAACTGTTGATTCTTTTGGAGCGGGAGACGGGGTTCGAACCCGCGACGTCCAGCTTGGGAAGCTGGCATTCTACCACTGAATTACTCCCGCTCATCCGATTGCATCCTAACATAAGCCCCGTCCCGCCATCACCCCGTCATGAGCCTGCGATCATGGTTGCATCTCCGGATCCCAACGCCATGCCCGTGAATCGCAGACGCTTTCTCTCCTCCGTCGGACTCGCCGCGATGGCGCCCTCGATCGCCCGATCGCAGCAGGGCGTCGCCCTGGAAAATAAAACTCCTCGCTGGAATCCCGCCTCATTCGCACTGCAGCCCTTTCCCATGTCGCAGGTGCGGCTGCTCGACGGCCCCTTTCAGCAATCCCAATCGCTCAACCAGCAGTTCGTCAACAGCATCCCCGTAGACCGTCTGCTCCACAACTTCCGCGTCAATGCGGGCCTGCCCTCTTCCGCGACGCCCCTCGGCGGGTGGGAGAAGCCGGATTGCGAACTGCGCGGCCACTTCGCCGGTCACTATCTCTCGGGATGCGCCCTCTTGTTCGCCAGCACGGGGGACGCGGCGTTTCGCACGCGCGCGGCGGATCTGGTCGCGGGACTCGCCGCATGCCAGTCCGCGCTGGGCAACGGCTATCTCAGCGCATTCCCGCTGGAGTTTTTCGCGCGCCTCGACGCTCGCAAGAAAGTTTGGGCGCCGTTCTACACCATCCATAAAATCATGGCGGGACTTCTCGACGTCAGCCGCCTGTGCGGGAATCGGCAAGCGCTCCAGGTCGTGGAAGGGATGGCGGGCTGGACCGATCGCTGGTCGCAACCTCTTGGCGAAGCGCACATGCAGGAAATTCTGGAAACGGAATTCGGCGGCATGAGCGAAACCCTCTACAACCTTGCCGCCGTAACCGGGAACACGCATTACGCCGCGGTCGCGGTGCGGTTCGAGAAGAAGCGCTTTCTGGATCCGCTCGCGAACCGCACGGATGTATTGAAAGGACTCCATGTCAACACACATGTCCCTCAAGTCATCGGCGCCGCCCGCGGTTACGAACTCACGCAGGATCCACGGTATCGCGACATTGCGGACTACTTCTGGACCGAAGTGACCACACAGCGCTGCTACTGTACTGGCGGCACCAGCAATGACGAGAGATGGCTCGCCGGTCCCGGCCAGCTCGCGGAGGAACTGCCTCTGAGCACCAACACCGAGGAGTGTTGCGTGGCTTACAACATGCTCAAGCTCACGCGCCGCTTGTTTCAGTGGTCCGGAGATCCGCGCTATTTCGATTACTACGAGCGCGTTCTGTTCAACCATCGCCTCGGAACGCTCGATCCGAGTACCGGCAGCGGCATGTACTATCTTCCGCTGCACACCGGCTCCTGGAAAGTCTTCGGCTCTTCCTACGATTCCTTCTGGTGCTGCACCGGAACCGGCGTGGAAGAACATGCCAAATTCAACGACAGCATCTACTATCGCGATCGCGAAGGGATCTTCGTCAATCTGTTCATCGCCTCCGAAGTAAGAGATCCGGAAAGAGGGCTGCGCATCCGACAGGAGACCGCCTTCCCGGATGACGCGGGGACGAGGCTCATCATCCGTGCCGCCGCACCGGCGCGGTTCAAGTTACGAGTTCGTGTTCCGGGGTGGGTCGCCGGCGCCGCCGTTTGCCGCTTGAACGGCGAACTGATTCATGCGCCGGCTAAGCCCGGAACGTATGTTGAGATTGATCGGGAATGGCGTGAAGGCGATCGCGTCGATATCGATTTGCCGATGAGTCTCCGAGCCGCGCCGCTCCCGGGAGATGCGCGCATGTTTGCCGTCATGCGGGGTCCCATCGTGCTGGGCGCGCGCATGGGTTCGCAGGGCCTTACTCCCGCCGCGACGACGAATGGCTATGAGCCGGGTCTTCACCAGGACGCCAAAGACTTCGCCGCCGTCGCTCTGCATCCGGCCGCTCTTCAGCGCGATCTCCAACCCGTCCCCGGACAGCCGCTGACTTACCAGGCCGCGAACCTGACCTTCACTCCCTTAAACCGCATTTTCGGTGAACGGTACGGCGTTTATTGGCGCGCCCCATCGGACTCCTGATGGTTCGCGTGATCGATTCGCATACCGGCGGCGAGCCCACGCGCCTGGTGATTGAAGGCGGTCCCGATCTCGGCGGCGGCTCCATGGCCGAGCGGCTCGCGGTCTTCCGGCGTAATCACGATCGTTTCCGATCCGCGGTCGTCAATGAGCCCCGCGGCTCCGACGCCATGGTGGGCGCTCTTCTTTGCTCGCCCGTGGATCCGGCATGCAGCGCCGGAGTCATCTTCTTCAACAATGTCGGCTACCTCGGAATGTGCGGCCATGGCGCCATCGGCTTGATCGCCAGTCTCGCTCACCTCAACCGGATTGAGCCGGGCCTGCATCGCATCGAAACTCCCGTGGGCAGGGTGATCGCCGAACTTCATGATTCCGGGGATGTGACCGTTCACAACGTGCCGAGTTACCGGCACGCCAAAGACGTTTCCGTTCCGGTCGAGGGCTGGGTGCCGGTTACCGGCGACATTGCCTGGGGCGGCAATTGGTTCTTTCTGGTGAATGCCGCGCCGCTTGCGATCGAACGTCAGAATATTGAAGCTCTGACGGAATATGCCTGGCGGGTTCGCCAGTCGCTGCAAGAGCGCGGCGTCACTGGCGCAGGCGGCGCGGAGATTGATCACATCGAGTTATTCGGACCTGAAGGGAGAAACTTCGTCTTATGTCCCGGGAAGGCTTATGACCGCTCTCCATGCGGCACCGGCACCAGTGCGAAGGCAGCCTGCCTGTTCGCGGACGGGAAACTATTGCCCGGGCAGGTGTGGCGTCAGGAAAGCATCATCGGGACGTTCTTCGAAGCCAGCGTGGAGGTTATTGACGGCGTCATTCACCCGCGTATCCGAGGCTCGGCCTACGTGAACGCCGAGGCGACTCTTATCCTCAATGAACGCGATCCACTCTGTTGGGGGATTCGCGCGTGACTTACGACGTCGCCATCGTCGGCGCCGGGATCGTGGGCGCGGCCTGCGCGTTCGCCTGTTCGCAGGCCGGGCTCAAGGTGACCGCGATCGAGCAGCAGTTCGCCGGAAGCGGCGCCACCGCCGCCGGCATGGGCCACATCGTCGTGATGGACGACAGCGAAGCGCAGTTCGCGCTGACGCGTTATTCCAGCGACCTATGGGCGCAGCTGGCGCCGGACATGCCGCGCGCCGCGGAGTATACAGCCTGCGGCACGCTCTGGGTGGCCGCGGACGAATCCGAGATGTGCGAAGTCCGCCGGAAGCACCGCTTTTACGCCGAGCGCGGCGTCGCCACGGAAGTGCTGGATGAAGCGCAGCTCCCGGAAGCAGAGCCGCAACTCCGCCGTGGTCTCGCGGGTGCGCTTCTCGTGCCAGGGGACAGCGTTCTCTATCCGCCTTGCGCGGCTCAACGTCTGTTGGATCTCGCGGGCGTCACCGTCCAAAGAGGCTGCGCGGGCTCGATCTCCGACGACGGCGTGCGGATGACGGATTCCTCGTTCGTCTCCGCCGGAATCTCCATCAACGCGGCGGGCGTTTATGCCCCGCGCTTGACTCCGGAAATTCCGATCCGCATTCAGCCCCGTAAGGGACATCTCTTCATCACGGACCGTTATCCGGGCTTTCTGCGGCATCAGCTGGTCGAACTCGGCTATTTGAAGAGCGCGCACACGCTCACCAGCGATTCAGTCGCCTTCAACGTTCAGCCGAGGCTCAGCGGACAACTCCTCATCGGCTCATCCCGTCAGTTCGGGGCCGACGACGCGGCGATGGATGGCGAGATCGCCAGCCGCATGCTCGCTCGCGCCGTCGAATATCTGCCCGCGCTGGCGCGCCTGTCGGTGATTCGCGGCTGGACCGGTCTGCGCGCGGCGACGCCCGACAAACTTCCCCTGATCGGTCTCTGCCCGGGCTATCGGAACGTGTACCTGGCCGCGGGGCATGAAGGCCTGGGGATCACGACGTCGCTCGCGACGGGCCGCCTTCTGGCCGATCAGATTCTCGGAAAGGCGCCCGCCATTCCCGCCGGTCCTTACCTGCCCGGAAGAGTGCCGGCCGCACATGCCTGAGATCGTTATCAACGGCAAGCGCATCGTTGTCGCTCCGGCCGTCACTGTCGCCGCCGCGGTTCTTTCCTCCGGCGAGGCCGCCTTTCGCCTTTCGGTCCAAGGTGAGCCGCGCGGCCCGCTTTGCGGCATGGGCATCTGTTATGAATGCCGCGTCACCATTGATGGGGAACTGCACGCGCGCAGCTGCCAGATCCTATGCCGCGACGGCATGGTCATCGAGACGGCATGCATATCGTAGTGGTCGGCGCGGGTCCGGCCGGGTTAGCCGCGGCACTGTCGGCTGCAAGCACCGGCGCCCGCGTGACGGTGATCGATGACAACCCGGCCCCCGGCGGTCAGATCTGGCGGGGCGCATCCAACGTTTGGACCCGGCGCTTCAGCGCATCCGGCGCTTACGTGATCAATGGTGCAATGGTGATCTCTTTAAGGCGAGGGGAACTCATCCTCGAACGGGGCTCCACTGCTTACGCGGTTGCTTTCGACAAGCTGATTCTCGCGACCGGATCCCGCGAGTTGTTTCTGCCCTTTCCCGGCTGGACGCTGCCCGGCGTTGTGGGCGCGGGCGGCCTGCAGGCGCTCGTCAAGTCAGGGTTTTCGGTGAGGGGGAAGCGCGTGGCCGTCGCCGGAACAGGTCCGCTCCTGTTGGCGGCGGCTGCGCATTTGCGCAAGAAAGGCGCGCAACTTCTGGTCATCGCCGAGCAGGCGCCGTGGCCTAAACTCCTGCGCTTCGGGCTGACTCTTCCCCTGCGGAAGCAGATTGAGGCGGCAGCGCTCTGGAGTCCGCGCTATTTGCCGGGCACGTGGGTCACCTCGGCGCAGGGCGCCAATCATGTCCAGCAAGTCACCCTGTCAAACGGCCGGCGCACATGGACATTGGATTGTGATTACCTCGCCACCGGTTACGGTCTCTGCCCGAACACGGAACTGGCGGCCTTGCTGAATTGCGCGCCGGGCGAAGTGGATGAACTGCAGCAGACATCAACGCCCGGCGTCTTTTGCGCCGGCGAGATCACCGGCATCGGCGGCGTGGATTTATCCCGGATCGAAGGGACCATCGCGGGGTTGGCCGCCGCCAGCCGCGCCGATGAAGCGCGGAAGTATTTCCCGGCCCGCCGGCGCTGGAGGGCTTTTGCCGGTCGGCTCGCCGCCGCCTTCGCGCTCCGGCCGGAGCTGAAGAATCTGGCGACTCCCGAAACGCTGGTATGCCGGTGTGAGGACGTTTCGCTGGAACGGCTTTCACGGCATAGCGGCTGGCGCGAAGCGAAGATCCACACGCGCTGCGGCATGGGTCCGTGCCAGGGCCGCGTTTGCGGACCGGCGGTGCGGTTCCTGCTGGGATGGGAACCTGAATCCGTGCGGCCGCCCGTCTTCCCCGCCCGCGTCGCCAGCTTCATCATGGAAAATAGGAAAACACAATGACGATGCGATGGAGCGGGGTCATGCCCGCGATTACAACGCCGTTCCTCGAGGATCTTCAGGTCGATCACGACTTTCTCTCGTTCCATAGCCGTTGGCTGATCGACCACGGATGCACGGGCCTGGTTCCGCTCGGCTCTCTGGGAGAAGGCGGCACGCTCTCACTCGACGAAAAGGGACAGGTGCTCGCGACGGCCGTGCAAGCCGTGGGCGATCGCGTACCTGTGATCGCCGCCGTCTCCGCCGTAAGCACGCGCGACGCCATCGAGATCGCCCGCATGGCCGAGTCCCGCGGGTGCCGCGGTTTGATGGTGCTTCCGCCTTACGTTTACGCCGGCGACTGGGCGGAGATGAAAGCTCATGTCGCGGCCGTGATCGCCAGCACGCCGCTCCCCTGCATGCTTTACAACAACCCCGTCGCTTACAAGACCGACTTTCTTCCGGAGCACGTCCGCGAGCTTCTCGATGAGCATGAGAACCTGCAAGCCATCAAGGAATCCACTACGGATGTTCGCCGCGTTTCGGCTCTGCGTGCGCTGGTGGGGGATCGTTTGCAGATCTGCGTCGGCGTCGATGACGCCATTGTCGAGGCGATCGGCGTCGGCGCCGCCGGATGGATCGCCGGTCTCGTCAACGCGTTCCCTCAAGAATCCGTCGATCTTTTCAACGCCGCGATCAACGGCGATAAGGAACGCGCGTTCCGCCTCTATCGCTGGTTTCTCCCGCTGCTGCGCATGGATACCGTTCCGAAGTTCGTGCAGTTGATCAAACTGGTGCAGCAGGAAGTCGGGATGGGGAGCGAACGCGTGCGTCCGCCGCGTCTGCCTTTGACGGGCCCGGAGCGCGAAGCCGCGCTCGCCATCTTGCAGACTGCCCGCAACTCGCCGGCATGACCGCGCTGCACAGTTTCATCGATGGCCGTTTCGTCGCTGGCCCGCGAACGTTCGACGATGTGAATCCCGCGGACGGCACGCGGATCGCGCTGGTGAGCGAGGCCGATCAGGACATGGTGGATCGCGCCGTCGAAGCCGCCCGCCGGTCCCTCGCGGGCGAATGGGCTCGCGCCGGCGTGCGGGAACGCGCTTCCCTGCTCTGCCGCATCGCGGACGCGATCGATGCGCGCTTCGACGATTTCGTCGCCGCCGAGGTTGCCGATACGGGCAAACCCATCGCACTCGCGTCTCGGCTGGACGTGCCCCGTGGCGCGGCCAATTTTCGCGCCTTCGCCGACCTCATCCAGGCCATCGGCGTGGAGTCCTTTCAAACCGAAACCGCCGACGGGCAGGGTGCGCTGAATTACGCCTTGCGCAGGCCCGTGGGCGTCGTCGGAATCATCACGCCGTGGAACTTGCCGCTGCTGCTGCTCACCTGGAAGGTTGCTCCGGCGCTCGCCTGCGGCAATGCCGTGGTTGTTAAACCATCGGAAGAGACGCCGGCCACCGCGACGCTGTTGGCGGAAGTGATCGCCGCGGTTGGCGCGCCCGCTGGCGTCTTCAACGTGGTTCACGGGTTCGGACCGAAATCGGCCGGCGAGTTCCTTTCCGTTCACCCCGGCATCGACGCCATTACGTTCACCGGCGAATCGCGAACGGGCGCGGCGATCATGGCCGCGGCGGCGCCGTCGGTCAAGCCTGTGTCCTTCGAACTGGGCGGAAAAAACGCGGCCATCGTCTTCGCCGATTGCGATTGGGAAGAGACGCTGGCGGGCGTCAGCGACGCCATCTTCCTGAACACCGGTCAGGTCTGCCTCTGCGCGGAACGGGTCTACGTGGAGCGCCCGATCTTCGATCGCTTCGCCCAGGCGCTGAAGCGCAAAGCGGAAATGTTGAATCCCGGCTGGCCCGCTGACCCCGCGACGACCATGGGACCGCTGATCTCGAAGCAGCACCGCGATAAGGTTCTTTCCTATTACGACCTGGCCCGGGAAGAAGGCGCCGCTGTCATCACCGGCGGCGGTGCTCGGCATTTCGGCGATGCGCGGGACAACGGATGCTATGTCGAGCCCACCATCCTCACCGGACTACCGGAATCGGCGCGCTGCGTTCAGGAGGAAATCTTCGGGCCGGTGTGTCACCTTGCGCCGTTTGACTCCGAAGACGAAGCCGTCGCCCTGGCCAACGACACCGCCTACGGGCTCGCCGCCTCTGTCTGGACCTCCAACCTGAAGCGCGGCCATCGCGTCGCCCGCGGGATGCACGTCGGCATCACCTGGGTAAACTGCTGGTTCCTTCGGGATCTGCGCACCCCGTTCGGCGGCGCGGGACTTTCCGGCGTCGGCCGCGAAGGCGGCGTGCACTCGCTAAACTTTTACTCGGAGCTCAACAACATCTGCGTCAAACTCTGATCGCCATGGAAAGCAGACTGGTCGAAGGCAAAGCCCAACCCCGCGGCAGGTTCCCGCACATCAAGCGCGCGGGCGATTTCCTCTTCATTTCGGGAACCAGCTCGCGCCGTCCGGATGGCGCCATCGGCGGTATCGGGATTCGCGCTCAGACGCGCGAAGTGATCGGAAACATCCGTGACATACTCACCAGCATGGATGCGCGGCTGGATGACCTGGTCGAGATCTGCGCCTACCTGATCGATATGGATGACTTCGCCGCTTACAACGAAGTGTACGGGGAGTTCTTTGACTACAGCGGGCCGGTGCGCACCACGGTCGCCGTGCATCAGCTGCCGCATCCGGAACTGCTCATTGAAATGAAAGCCGTGGCCTACAAGCCGCTGCCGTAAGGACTCTATGCCATCAAAAACCAGTCTCAAAGCATTCAACTTCCACTCCTGGATCGAAGAGAACAAAGACAAACTCAAGCCGCCGGTCGGCAACGCCCAGGTCTGGGAAGACGGCGAGTTGATGATCACGGTGGTGGGCGGTCCGAATCAGCGGCGGGATTACCACGATGACCCCACCGAGGAGTTCTTCTATCAGATCAAAGGCGATATCTTCCTCCGGCTGATCGAAGAGCCCGGCAAGCCGCCGCTCGAAGTTCCCATCCGCGAAGGCGAGGTCTTTCTGCTGCCGAAACATGTGCGCCACTCGCCGCAGCGGCTGAACGCGGGAACCGTCGGTTTGGTGGTGGAGATGCCGCGCCCGGAAGGAGCGCTGGACGGCTTTGAATGGTATTGCCTGAACTGCCATCATCTGGTTCACCGGGCCGAAGTGCGGCTCAAGAGTCTGGTGCGCGATCTGCCGCCGATCTTCGAACAGTTCTATGGGAACGAAGAGCTTCGCAAGTGTCCGAACTGCGGCATGGTTCACCCCGGCAAAGCGTGAGCATGCCGGTTATCGATATCCATAGTCACTTCTTCCCGGAGACCTGGCCGGATCTGGCGGAGCTTTTCGGCACGCCCGGGTGGCCTTCCATCCGGCACACGGCGCCGGGCAAAGCGGACATTCTTGTCGGCGATCGCGAGTTCCGGAAGATCTACTCCGCCTGCTGGGATCCGGAGGTTCGTCTGGCGGAGATGGATCGCGACGGAATCGATACCCAGGTTATCTGCGCGACGCCGGTTCTTTTCGGCTACCATCGTCCGGCGGAACACGCGCTCTCTTGCGCGCAGTTGTTCAACGACGCCGCGCTGGAACTCTGCGCGCGCGGCAAGGGCCGATTGCTCGCGCTGTGCCAGGTTCCTCTGCAAGACACCGACGCCGCGTGCCGGGAGCTTTCGCGCGCCATGCGGGCGGGCCACCTTGGCGTGCAGATCGGGAATCACGTCGGATTACGCAATCTGGATGACGAGGGAATCATCGCTTTCCTGCAGCACTGCGCCGCGGAGGGCGCGGCCGTTCTGGTGCATCCCTGGGACATGATGGCGGCCGAGCGGATGCCGCGCTACATGATGCCGTGGACCGTCGGCATGCCGGCCGAAACACAACTCTCGATCGCCTCCATGATCCTCGGCGGGGCGTTCGATCGGCTGCCCCGCACGCTCCGGATCTGTTTCGCGCACGGCGGCGGGAGCTTCCCTTACCTGCTCGGGCGAATGGAGAATGCATGGCTTCATCACGAGGGCGCCCGGGGCGTTTCGGAACATCCTCCGAGTTATTACCTGGACCGGTTCTCCGTGGATTCCGCGGTCTTCGATCAGCGCGCCTTGCAGCTGTTGGTGGAGACCATGGGCGCGGAACGCGTGATGCTGGGTTCGGATTATCCGTTCCCGCTCGGAGAGCAACGCGTGGGCTCGCTGGTCCGCGGCAGCAAACTGAGCGCGGAGGGGAAAGCCCAGATACTGGGAAACAACGCCGGCGCGTTTCTACAGTTGCCGGAAACGGCCGTGACGGCCGCCAATAACGGACCTTTCCAGCTCACTTACAGTTCGTATCTGCATGTTCCGGAGCTGCTGCGCTTGCAGCATCCGCAGTCCGCTCCGCCGCACCATGACGAACTTCTGTTCATCATCATTCACCAGACCTACGAGCTTTGGTTCAAGCAGATCCTGCATGAGCTCGACGCGGTTGTCAAGAATCTGCGCGCGGCGAGCGAACACCCGGCATCGCAGGACAGCGTTTACGAAGCGGCGCGCTTGCTCCGGCGCTGCACGGAGATCATGCGCGTGCTGGTGGAGCAGTTCACCATTCTGGAGACCATGCTGCCCACGCACTTTCTGGCGTTTCGGGGCAAGCTGCGTCCCGCGAGCGGCTTTCAATCCGAGCAGTTCCGCGAGCTGGAATTCCTGTGCGGCCTGAAGGATGAGAAGATGCTGCGGTCGCATGAGCCCACGCCGGAGGCTCACGCGTCTTTGCAGCGCCGTTTGCGAGAGCCGTCGCTGCACGATGTCCTCTTCCAGGCGCTCCATGCTCTGGGCAAGATGAAGGCGCTTCCGAAAGACGCAGGCGAGCGCGCGCGGTTCGAGGCCCGCGCGCAGGCGATCCGTTCGCTCTATGACGATGAGCGCAACCACCGCGACTGGATCGATGTCTGCGAGCGCCTGACCGAATTCGACGAGCTCGCCGTGAGCTGGCGTCTGCGGCACATCCAGATGATTGAACGAACCATCGGCATGCGGATCGGGACCGGCGGAAGCGCGGGCGCATCGTACCTCAAGCTCACGCTGGATAAGAAGTTCTTCCCGGAGCTTTGGGAAGCGCGCCAAATGCTGGCGGAATGATGCTGGCGGAATGAAGACCGGTTCGGAACCAATCACTCTGGTGGGCGCGGGTCTCGCGGGTCCGCTGCTGGCGCTTTCGCTGGTGGATCGCGGCTTTCAGGTCGAGATCTACGAACGCCGTTCGGATATGCGAATCGCCCAGGTGAACGAGGGCCGCTCCATCAACCTGGCGCTTTCCACGCGCGGCATCCACGCGCTCCAGCAAGCCCGCGTCTGGGATTCCCTGCAAAACCTGATCATCCCCATGCGCGGCCGCCTGATGCATGCGGTTTCGGGCGAGCTGACCTTTCAGCCCTATGGCAAAGATGAAACCGAAGTCATCTACTCGATTTCGCGGGCGGCGCTGAACATCGCGCTGCTGAACGCCGCCGAGGAGCGGGGAATCCGCATCCACTTCAATCAGCGCTGCACGGACTTCGACGAAAGAACGGGCGCGGTTCACTTTCGCGACCGGCGAACCGGAGACGAGGAAACGCTGACCGCGAGCGCTCTGATCGCCTCTGACGGCGCGAACTCAGCGATCCGCGCGGAGCTGATGAAGGGCCCACGGTTCAACTTCTCGCAACAGTACCTCGACTACGGATATAAGGAGCTGACGATTCCAGCCCGCGGACCGGGCCGCCACGCCATCGAGACGCACGCGCTGCACATCTGGCCGCGCGGAGCTTTCATGCTGATCGCGCTGCCCAACGTCGACGGAACATTTGCCTGCATCCTGTTCCTGCCGTTTGAAGGAGACGACAGCTTCGCCTCGCTGCGCATGGACGCGCATGTCCAGGCGTTTTTTGAACAGCACTTCCCGGACATCGTTGCCTCGATGCCCGAACTTGCGGAGAACTACTTCGCGAATCCGGCCGGATCGATGGTGACCATCCGCTGTTCGCCCTGGCACGCGGGCGGAAAGGCGCTACTGCTCGGCGACGCGGCGCATGCCATCGTTCCCTTCTTCGGGCAGGGTTTGAACTGCGCGTTCGAAGACTGCACCATCCTGCTGGAGCACCTGGATCGCTACGGGCCGGAATGGCCGAAGGTGTTCGCGTCCTTTGCCGAGTCGCGCAAGCCGGATGCCGATGCGATCGCGGACCTGGCGCTCGGCAACTTCGTCGAGATGCGCGATCATGTCGGCGATCCTCACTTTCTCTTTCGCAAGAAGGTCGAACTGGCGCTCGAAGCGAAATACCCCGGCCGGTTCGTCCCCCGCTATTCCATGGTGACCTTCCACCGCATTCCTTATTCAGTGGCGCACGCGCGCGGCGCGATTCAGGATCGTTTGCTGGACGAGCTTTGCGCCGGCATCGACCGCGTAGAAGACTTGGACTGGACGCTCGCCGGCGACCGGATCCAGCAGGATCTCGCGCCTATCCGCCTGTAATCGCCATGTCTGTGGATGACGCTTCTTTTCGCGACCGGTTCCACATCCCCAAGGGGCCTGACGGAACCGAATGCGTATATCTCTCGGGCCATTCGCTCGGCCTGCAGCCGCGCCGCGTGCGCGGATATATCGAACAGGAGCTGGAAGATTGGGAATTGCTCGGCGTCGAAGGCCACTTCCAGGCGCGCTATCCATGGATGCCCTACCATCGGCTTCTCACCGGGCAGACCGCGCGGCTGGTAGGAGCGGAACCGGTGGAAGTGGTGGTGATGAACTCGCTGACGGTGAACCTGCATCTCATGATGGTTTCGTTCTACCGCCCCACGACGGAACGCCACAAGATTCTGATTGAGTCCGGCGCTTTTCCTTCCGACCAGTACGCGGTGAAATCGCAGATTCGGTTTCACGGCTTCCAGCCGGAAACTTCTTTGATCGAACTGCAACCGCGGCAAGGCGAAGCGTGCCTGCGTCCGCAAGACATCCTGGAAGCCATCGACCGCGAGGGGGATGCCGTCGCGCTGGTCATGTTGAGCGGAGTAAATTACTCCACCGGCCAGGCGTTCGATCTTCGCGCGATCGCCCAGGCGGGCCACGCGCGGGGATGCACGGTCGGATTCGATCTGGCGCACGCGGCGGGAAACGTGCCGCTCCGCCTGCATGACTGGAACGCCGACTTCGCCGTCTGGTGCAGCTACAAGTATCTGAATGGCGGCCCGGGCGCGATCGCGGGATGTTTCGTTCACGAGCGCTACGCCAACCGATCGGATCTGCCGCGTTTCACGGGTTGGTGGGGACACGACCAGGACAGCCGCTTCCGCATGGGACCGGAGTTTCAGAGCAGCCCGGGCGCGGAAGGATGGCAGCTGAGCAACCCGCCGATTCTGGCGCTGGCGGCTCTGCGGGCGTCGATGGACATCTTTGAAGAAGCCGGAATGGGGCGGCTTCGCGCGCTCAGCGTGATGCTGACGGGACATCTGGAATACCTGCTGGAGCGCCAGGGTTCCGAGCAGTTCACCATCGTCACGCCCGCGGATGCGGACGGCCGCGGCGCGCAGCTTTCGTTACGGCTCAAGCGCCACGGGCGTGAAGTGATCGACCGGCTCGCCGCGCGGGGGGTGATCTGCGATTGGCGTGAACCGGATATTCTGCGTGTCGCGCCGGCGCCGCTCTACAACACCTTGAGCGATGTGACGCGGTTCGCGGCCGCCTTCGCCGATGCGCTCGACTAAAGAAGTTCCCCGAATTTCCGGTGAATCAGATATCATCGCCTGACGGAGTATTCGTGTCGATAACGGTTGGAGTTCCGAAAGAGACATATCCCGGTGAGCGGCGCGTCGCGTTGATCCCGCGGGCCTGTGAAGCGCTGAAGAAGGCTGGCGTCACGGTCGTGGTCGAGTCGTCGGCCGGAGTCGATGCCGGTTTTCCGGATCAACACTACGAGCAGCGGGGCGTGGCTGTCGCGAGCCGCGAGATGGTGTTTGCGAACGCGGACGTCATCGCGCAGGTTCGGGCGCTGGGAGCGAATCCGGCGGCGGGCAGAGCCGATCTGGCGCTGCTGAAACGCGGCCAGGTCGTCATCGGATTCGCCGAGCCGCTGACCGCCATTCGGGAATGCTCGGATCTGGCGCAGGCCGGGGTGTCTCTGCTTGCGATGGAGCTGATTCCGCGAATCACGCGCGCGCAGAGCATGGACGCGCTTTCCTCGATGGCGACCATCGCGGGTTACGAATCGGTGCTGCTGGCCGCGAGCGCGCTGCCCAAGATCTTTCCGATGCTCATGACCGCCGCGGGGACCATCACGCCGGCGAAGGTGTTCATTCTGGGCGTCGGCGTCGCCGGGCTTCAGGCGATTGCGACCGCGCGCCGCCTGGGCGCGGTGGTGAGCGCATACGACGTTCGCCCGGCGGTGCGGGAGCAGGTGGAAAGCGTGGGCGCCAAGTTCGTCGCGCTGGAAGTGAACGCGGCCGGCTCGGAAGACAAAGGCGGCTACGCCAAGGCGATGGATGAAGACTTCTACCGGCGGCAGGCGGAACTGCTGACCTCCGTGGTTCGCGAGATGGATGTGATCATCACCACGGCGGCGGTGCCCGGCCGTAAGGCGCCGATCCTGATCACCGCCGAGATGGTTTCGGTGATGATGCCCGGGTCGGTGATCGTGGACGTGGCCGCGGAGCGCGGCGGAAACTGCGCGCTGACGCGGCCGGGCGAATCAATCGTGCACGGCGGAGTGCATATCCTGGGTCCTCTGAACATGCCCTCGCTGGCGCCCTATCACGCGAGCCAGATGTATTCGTCCAACGTTTCGGCGCTGCTGAAGCTGCTGGTGAAAGACGGGCGGATCGCCGTCGACACCGGGGACGAGATCATTCGCGAAACCCTGGTCACTCATAAGGACGACGTGGTTCACCCGCGCGTGTCCGAGATGCTCGCCGCCGCTGCCCGGTAACAATCATGCGAACTTACGAATTCGGCCTTTATGTCTTCATGCTCGCGGCGTTTCTCGGATTTGAGCTGATCCGCCGCGTTTCTCCTCTGCTGCATACGCCATTGATGTCCCTGACGAACGCCATCTCGGCGATCTCGGTGGTGGGCGCGATTCTGATTACCGGGGAGAAGGACGCGTCCACGCTGACGCGCGTTCTCGGTTTCACGGCCGTGCTGGCGGCGACCATCAACGTCGTCAGCGGATACCTGATCACCGACCGCATGCTCAAGATGTTCAAGAAACGTCCAGGGACTGAAAAGGGACGCGGCAAGGCGGATCCGCGATGATCGAGAGTTATCTGCCGGCGTTCTACATCGTGGCGGCTGCCGGGTTCATCCTGGCGATCAAGTGGATGAACTCGCCGGCCACGGCGCGGCGCGGCGTCATCGCCGGCGAAATCGGGATGCTGCTGGCAGTTGTCGGCACGCTCCTGCGCTTCGAGGTCGTCAACTATCAATGGATCGTGGTGGCCTTCTTTCTGGGCTCCGCGATCGGCGTGCCTTTGGCGTACCTGATGCCGATGACGGCGGTGCCGCAGCGCACGGCGATCTCGCACGCTTTCGGCGCGCTCGCCTCGGCGCTCATCGGGACCGCGGAATACTTTCAGCATCACCCGCACGGTTTCCGGATGGGCGCGCTGGTGCTCGAAACACTGCTCGGCTTTCTCACCTTCACCGCCAGCCTGATGGCGTTCGGCAAGCTGCAGGAGCTGCTGCCGACGCGGCCCATGACTTACAAGGGACAGAACGTGGTGAACCTCGGCATCCTGGCGGCGGCCGTGGCGACCGGGGTCGCGCTGATCATCGCGCCGGAGCAAACCTGGCTGTTCCCGATCTTCATGGTCCTGTCGCTGGTCTTCGGCGTTTTTCTGATCATGCCGATCGGCGGCGCCGACATGCCGACCGTGATCGCGCTGCTGAACTCGTACGCGGGGTTATCGGCCAGCGCCATGGGCTTCGCGCTGGACAACAAGCTTCTGATCATCGCGGGCGCTCTCGATGGCTCATCCGGGCTGATCCTTTCCATCATTATGTGCCGCGCGATGAACCGGTCATTCACCAACGTGCTGTTTGGAGCCTTCGGCCAGGTGCAGGCGGCCGCAGGCAAGACGACGGAGCGGCCGGTGCGCTCGGCCAGCGCCGAAGAAGCGGCTGAGATGCTGGATACGGCGCGCAGCGTGATCATCATCCCGGGTTATGGAATGGCCGTGGCGCAGGCCCAGCACAAACTGCGCGAGCTCTTCGATTCGCTGACGAAGCGCGGCGTGGACGTGCGTTTCGCCATTCACCCGGTGGCGGGCCGCATGCCCGGCCACATGAACGTCCTGCTGGCGGAGGCGGACGTGCCCTACGACAAGCTGGTGGAGATGGAAGAGATCAACCCGGAGTTTCCGATGACGGACGTCGCGCTGGTGATCGGGGCCAACGACGTCGTGAACCCGGCGGCCAAGAACGAGAAGAATAGTCCGATCTCCGGGATGCCGATTCTGGAAGCGTATCGCGCCCGCACCGTGATGATCATCAAGCGGGGCATGAGCCCGGGATTCGCCGGGATCGACAACGAACTCTACTACATGGACAACACGCTGATGCTTTTCGGCGACGCCAAGGCGTTCGTGGGCAGCATTGTGAAGGAACTCGGCGCGGCGAAGTAAGCGCGGCGGCTGCTATGATTCCTGCGGCGGCGGAATGCGCCAAGCCTGGTTCGGATCGAGCTAGTAAGTTCGGTTTGACCTTCCTGGGGATACCCCAGGGAATCGTGATGAACTGACATCCCGTCGCGGGAGCGACCCTGCGCCAAAACGCAGAACTGCTCACGCAGAGTTAGACTCGTTGGTGCATTCCCCGTCACCGTCATGACCCGACGTTCGCTGTTGCAAGCACTGGCCGCGGCCTTTCTCGCCGGCGAACAAACCGAGGCGGAGATTCTGGCCCGCGGGGCGCTCACGACCGGCCGGAAGTGGCCCTGGATGGCGCCGCTGGCGACCGCATATCTCCGCGAATTCGCAGGCCAGACGCGGCCGAGACGGCGCGACGTCGTGGATTTCCTGTTGCGCGACGAGGGCTTGAACAAGGCGTTCAAGGAGCATCGGGGCGCCATCTTCGTGGCGCAACGGCTCACCGGCGCACAGAAGATGCAGCCGGCAGCCGCGGCGGCGATGTGGGATCTTCCCGTGATCGAGACCTCCGGCGCCCTGGCAAAGTGGCTTCGGTTGGAAGGCGGCGAACTGGACTGGTTCGCCGACCGCAAGCAACTGGAGGGCAGAACCGCCCGCGCGCAGCTGCAAAACTATCGATACCGCGTTCTGATCAAACGGTCGGGCAGGGTCCGATTGATCGAAGCCCCCAAGCCGCGCCTGAAGGAGGCGCAGCGGCAGATCCTTCACCAGATTCTTGAAGCCATCCCGCCCCATCCGGCCGCACACGGATTTCTGAAAGGACGGTCCATCCAGACATTCGCGGCGCCGCACGCCGGACAGAACGTGGTCTTGCGGATGGACCTGCAAGACTTTTTCCCCTTCTGCGGGACGGCCCGAATCCAGGCGCTGTTCCGGACGATGGGCTATCCCGAATCGGTCGCCGACGCGCTGGGGGGAATTTGCACGAGTGCGGCTCCGCGCGGCGTATGGAAGGAATGCCCGCCCGAACTGGATCGGGCTCTGGTGCGGGACGCGCGCGCACTGTATTCCCGGTCGCATCTGCCGCAAGGCGCGCCGACCTCGCCCGCGCTGGCCAACTTATGCGCCTTCCGGGTGGATTGCCGCCTGGCCGGGCTGGCGAAATCGGCCGGGGCTGCGTATACCCGCTACGCCGACGACCTCGCGTTTTCCGCGTCGGGAGAATTCGAGCGGCGGGCGGAACGTTTCGCCGATCACGTCGCGGCCGTTCTTCGGGAAGAAGGTTTCGCCGCCAACCACCACAAGACGCGGATCATGCGGAAAGGCGCGCGGCGCCACCTGGCCGGACTGGTGGTGAACGAGCGGGTGAACATTCGCCGCGAAGATTTCGACCGGCTCCGCGCCACGCTCACCAACTGCGTCCGCCACGGCCCGGAGAGCCAGAACCGCGGCAAACACTCCGCCTTCCGCGCCCATCTGGAAGGCCGCGTCGGATTCATGGAATCGGTGAATCCCGCGAAGGCGAAACGGCTCCGCGCGGTGCTGGATCAGATCCGGTGGACGTGATCGCTAGTTCTGGAACAGCAGCGGCGCGAAGCTGGCCAGATTCCGCCTCCAGACCATCCACGTATGCATGCCGGGCGTTTCAATATCGACGTGCTTGACGCCTCGGGACGCCAGCCATGCCCGGAATTTGCGGTTCGGGTCGATCAGGCCATCTTCGGTTCCGCAGGCCACCCATAACAAGTGGAGTTTGGCGTTCGCTTTCTCATCCAAATTCGGAAAGGTCGCATTGAAATCGTCCGAAGCTCCTCCCGCGCTAAACGAGCCGACCCAAGCGAACCGATCGAGGTTGTTCAGTCCGACCAGCAGGGACTCGGCCCCGCCCATGGACAGGCCGACAATCGCGCGCGCGTCGCGGCGCGTGTCTGCTTTGAAGTCCTTCTCGACCATCGGGATCACTTCAGTGAAGAGGCTCTCCTGGAAACGGTCGTAATTGCGCTTTCGCAGGCCCGGATCCCGCAGGCCGCCGAAGTCCCGGGTGACGATCTCGGGGGCTCCGTAGCCTAGCGGCATGACGACAATCATCGGCTTGGCCTGGCCTTGGGCGATCAGGTTATCCATGATGACATTCGCGCGACCTACGGCGGTCCAGCCGCTGGCGTCATCGCTATAGCCATGCAGCAGGTAGAGCACGGGATAGCGTTTTCCGCCGGCGGGATCGTAGCCTGGCGGGGTATAGACGTAGAAGTCTCGCTGGTCGCCCACCACCGAGGATTTGAACAGGCGATGCTGGACGACGCCATGCGGTACGTCGTTCAGTTCCCACGGCAGCGATGGCGGTCCGGGGACATGCACCATGCTCTGCGTGTAGAGCAGATTGGGCTTGAGCAGAAAGTTGTTGGGATCGATGAGCGACACGCCGTCGGCCTGAATGGAATAGCCGTAGTAGTCAGGCGCGAGCGCTTTGGTGGTGAAGCTCCAGACGCCCTGGTCGTCCTTCTCCATGGGAAGCGCTTTGGCGCCTTCCATTCCCAGCATGACCTCCTTCGCGTTGGGGTCGCGGAAGCGGAAGGTCACGGATTTGTCCTCGTGAACCTCGGGCGAATGGATCGGCGGCGGCGGGGCCGGTCTTTGAGCAGGTGCTTGAGCCCACGCCGTGGTGAGTCCCAATAACAAGGCAGCGATGGTTATCTTCATGCCCTTGTATTGTCGCGCGTAGCGTACAATTCTGCGCATGACCACCGACTCGAACCAAAGCGCGTTGCGCGCGCATGTTCTGGATCTGCTGCGCGGAGACAACGCGCATGCCGACTTCGATAAGGCGCTTGCGGGATTGTCGCCCGCGGATCGCGGCAACAAGGCGGCCGGCTCGCCCTTCACCGCCTGGCAATTGCTGGAGCATCTGCGGATCAGCCAGCTCGACATTCTCGAGTTCAGCCGCAACGGCAAACACAAGTCGCCCAAATGGCCGGACGACTACTGGCCCAAGTCCGAGGTTCCGCCGAATGAGGACGCGTGGGACGTCAGCGCAGCGCACTTTCGGCGCGATCACGAGACGTTCACGAAACTGATCGCCGATCCGGAGCGCGATCTCCTCGCGCCCATCGCGCATGCTCCGGACGGCCAGACCCTGCTGCGCGAGGCGCTGGTGCTGGCGGACCACAACAGCTACCACATCGGGCAGATCATCCTGATCCGGAAATTTCTGGATGCCTGGAAGTGACCCTCAGTAAGTCTCGATAGGTTTGATCTGGCGCGGGGCCATCACATACGCCGAAACCGGGCTGCTGTTTCCTTCCGGATCGATGGCCTCTACGCCAAGCACGAGATCATCGATCGGAAGATCCGGAAACGTGTACTCAACGACGTTGCCGACCCGCAACCGCTTCTCCCAGAACGGCGCGAGAGTGGACCGCATCAGGATCGCGTAGCCGGCCAGAGGCGCATCCTTCTCGGCCGGGGTCCAACGCAGCACGGCGTCGTATCCGGACTTGCCGCGCGCGATCCGCGGGAGCACATGGCCCGCCTGCTCACCGGTGGAAGGGACGCGCGTGACAATCGGCGGCGCAGGACCCAGCGCCAGCTCCGCGGCGGCCGCCGCGTTGACTTTCGCGACCAGCGTGGCGTATGCGGGCGACGTGTTGGCGAAGGTATCGGTGACGCTGTGCTGATTGTGGAAATTCTCAGCGGGCGCCGTGAAGCGGACGGCCGCATACCCGGCCTCATCGAAGGGCGTGTGATCGCCGCCGCGCGCGAACCGGTCAGCGCGGAAAACGAGGTTGACGTCCATCCCCGGGAGATAACGTTCAGCGGTTTGCTTGATCAGCCGGGCAAGCGAGCGCGAGCGGCTATCGACCGGGTCCGCCGAATAGACGTTGATCCTCCGGTTTTCACGACGACCGTCGCCCGATGCGTCACTGCCCACGATGTCGTTGTTCAAAACAGCTTCGATATTTTCAGCGGCGTCTTTGGCCTTGCGGGCGTAGAGCGAGCTGCCGACCAAACCTTCCTCTTCGCCGGAGAACGCCACAAAGACCAGAGTGGCGTCGAACTCCCGCGTGCTCATCACGCGCGCCAGCTCCATGGCGACGGCCACTCCGCTGCCGTCATCAGTGACGCCCGGCGCGATGGCGCTCTCCGCTGATTTTTCCCAATCCGTCGTAGGAGGTTCATTCTCGGGATCCGCGGAAGGCGTGGCGGGCGCCGGCAGTTTCACAATGGCCAGCGAATCGTAGTGGCCGGTAATCAGGATTCTTCTCTCGGGATGTTTGACGCCGGGGAGCACAGCGACCACATTATTCAGTTCCACGTCCCGCACGATGCGGATGCCCTGCTTCTTCACGCGGTAAGAGTCGAAGCGGACTTGCAAGCGGGGGCTATAGCTTTGGAACTCGGAGAAAATCCAACGCCGGGCGGCGCCGATTCCGTGCGTCGCGTCAGTATCCGACGAGAGCAAGTTGCGCGTGCCGAACGCTTCGAGATGCTTCAGAGTAGCGGAGATGCGCTCTTCCGAGACGGCTTCGACAATGGATTGAATTTTGGGATTGACGGCGAATTCGGCTTGGGCGAAAGCGGGAGGAAGAAACAGAAAGACGGCGAGCAGGCTCTTCACAGTGCAGAGGATTCTAGCACGCGCCTTTGCAGGCAGAAGAGAAACGCGGAGCAGCGGACGCCGCCCCGCGCACACGTCAAGGAACGGTTTAGACAGCCAGGAAAAGCTTCTGTCCTTCGCGGTTGACCAGCAACAGAGACTCGCCGTTGGATTTCCGCAAGGCGCGCGAGAAATCCGCCGAATTGGCGACCGGCTGGCGATTGACGGACTGGATGACGTCACCCTGACGCAATCCCGAAGCCGCCGCCTGGCTGGCCGGGTCGACGTCGGTGACTACGACTCCGGTCGCGTTGGGAGGCAGATTGAGCTGACGGGCGCTCTGCGGATCGAGATCCTGCACCGAAACGCCAGCCATCGCATTGCCGGTGTCATTGCCTTCCTTGCCGGCCGTCTCGACCTTCTCGCCGGGCATCTGGCTGACCGTGGCGGTCATGTTGCTGACCTCGCCGTTGCGGAAGACTTTGAGGCTGACGTTCTGTTGGGGGTCCATCATGGACACGATCATGCGCAGCTGATTGCTTTCCACGATGGGCGTTCCATTGATGGAGGTGATCACGTCGCCGGACTTGATGCCGGCCTTTTCCGCCGGGCTGTTGGGGGTTACGTCCGAAACCAGCGCGCCATCGGGAGCAGTCAGTCCGATAGCCTTGGCGATCGCCGGAGTGACTTCCTGGACGGTGACGCCCAGATAAGAGCGGGTGACCTGGCCATGGTTCACGATTTCATTCATCACCTGGCGAACGAGGTTCACGGGAACCGCAAAGCCGATGCCCTGATTGCCGCCGGAGCCCTGCGCGAGGATGGCGGTGTTGATGCCGACCAATTCGCCACGATCGTTCACGAGCGCGCCGCCGGAGTTGCCGGGGTTGATGGAAGCGTCAGTCTGGATGAAGTCTTCGTAGTCTTCGATGCCGAGGCCCGCGCGGCCCGTGGCGCTCACAATGCCCATGGTGACCGTCTGTCCGACGCCATAAGGATTGCCGATAGCGAGGACCGCGTCGCCGACCTGGAGCTTGGAGGAATTGCCGACGGTGATCACGGGCAGACTGCTCGCGTCGATCTTAAGAACGGCGATGTCGGTCTTCGGATCCGTGCCGATCACAGCGGCCTTGAACTCACGGCGGTCCGGCAGGGTGACGCGGACGTCGGTGGCGCCGTCAACGACGTGATTATTGGTCAAGATGTAGCCATCGGATGAGACGATGACGCCGGAACCGAGTCCGCCTTCGCGATGGGGTTTGGGCGCTTGGAAGTTGCCATTGCCGCCGAAGAACTGGCGGAATAACGGGTCCATGCCTTCGGGCATGCCTTCAGAGCCGCGCGCGGCGGCGGGTTTCACGAGCTTAGATGCCGAAATCTTCACTACGGTCGGCATGGCCGCTTTGGCGGCCGGCGCCATGGTGATCCGGCTGGGGGCCTCATTGGAATCGGCCAGTTTCAAATTGATATGGGTCGAGGACTGGAAAGCGGCGTGGGCCGCGACTAGTCCGCCGCCGACGAGGAGCGTACACACGACCGCCATGCCTTTCCGCTTTGAACTTGTCCAAACTTCTAATCTATTCACGCTATTTCTCCTGGTATGCAGGCGCTAATTCGCCTCTGGAGAGTGAGACGCGCCAAAGTGAAAAAGGTTTTCACGGATGCGCTGTCAGCCAATTACCCATTTTTCGGCTTTGATCAGATCGAGCAGGCCAATACATGCCACTCCCATTGCCGCGCATACATCCGGAATATTCGGCCGATCAGAGCTGCCAGTGGGCTTTTCGTCCGTGACGATTTCGAGACCTTGAGTCAGGGCAAGCGCGATCATCGATCGGCGAGACCATGCGGCCGACGCTGATCAAACCCTCAATTTTGCGCCAGAACGCTGGGAAGTTTTCGAGGGGATAGCGTTCCTGCCACGCCGCGATAAGGGAGCTGGTGTCGATGCAGTAAATCTTCATCGCGCCCTGCTACTCGGGCGCCTGAAAGGCGGCGCGCTCGAGGGCGGGAATGTATTTGACCCTTGCGCCTAAGTAGCTGGAAACGTCGCTTAGCGTTATGCGCTTATCGTAATAGCTGCGCAGCACAAGGCGCGTATAGCCGCGGCCGTTCGCGCTCATCAGCAAGACCGGCCTCGGGATCATAACCGGCTCTTCGGGCTTCTCCTCCCCGGCCTCGGCGCGTATCTCTTCGTCATAGCGCGCGCCACTGACGGTAGAAATCCCAGCTTGCGCGCTTCAACGTCACGAGGCGCAATAGGAGCGCATGGCTGCTGGCGCCAATCGCGCGCGCAATCATCTGTAGATCCGTATTCGCCCAGGGGCGCGCGCCTTGGGGTGCAACCTGAGGGAACGAAAGAACCAGGGCCGCGGGCATCAGGGCCGCGGCGGCGACGGCATCGCAAAACCGCTCGATACGCTGATCGTCCGGCGCATACCCCAGATCCTCGGTCGCGCCATTCGAAATGGCGCTTTCGCCAAGAATGATATGCGCCAGTTCGTGGAGGAGTGTAAAGGCCCTGCCGCCTTGACCATGATCTTTGCCGTTCACGACAACAACGGGAAGGATCGGACGGGCTATGGCAAAGCCCCGCATTTCGCGAAGTTCGACAGCGTAATGCGGCCCGCTTAGAACGAAAACGAGAACGTCTTTTTCCTCCAGACGGCGCCGCCAATACTCAAACGCTCGCTGGCCGCGCGCCGCTTTCTTCTGGCTTTCCTGATCGACGTTTAAGAACTCGCGAATCTTCTGACCCACGGTCTCGGGGTCGTCTTGCAGCTTCGCCTTCAGCGGGAACGGCCGCGGCGCGCTGCGCTGATCATCGTAAAGCTCCAGAGCGAGTTCCCGCCGCTCGTGCGCGTGGCGGATTTGATAAGCAAGGTTCGGCGAAAGCGTCTGATCGTCGTGATCGGGCAAGCGCCGGAAATCACGCAAGGGCTCGAAGTCCGCGGGCGGTTCCGACAGAAAGAAGATAGCCAGCGGAAAGCGGTATTTCGAGGCGAGCAGACGCAGCTGGCTAAGCGTGGGGGCCTGATCGCCCTGTTCCCATGCTCCGACCCGCTCCGCCGTGACGTTAGCGGCCTTTGCCGCGTCCTCGATTTTGACCTTAGCGCGATCGCGGGCCCAGACGAGCAGCGCGGGCTTCACCAAGGCCTTCATACCCGACATTGTTTCATCCCTAGCTTAAGAAACGGCGAGCAATGGCTCGTTCAGGCGTATTCGCGAATGCGCGGGAGTAATCCGAGAAACGCCAGAGCGGCGATGGATAAGGCGATTAGCGGCGCGGAGATGTCGAACCCGTTGACGTCTTCGAAACCCTGCGCGACGGCGGCGTCGAAAGACCTCTCGTTGGCGGAGAGAATCTGATCGAGCTCCTGGTCAAAACGGCTGAAGGCCCAATCGGACTGGCCCGGAGCGTTTCCTGTGCATAAGGCGATGGCGGCGGCGTGCTGGCCGGAGGTTTCGAGCTGACGGATTTTGCCGTCGATTGCGCGGTAGGCCTTGAAGCGCTCGAGGGTCTCGACGGCGCTTTCGCGGTCGCCCGAAAGCGCGGCGAGGTCGTGATTCTCCACTTCATCGGCTTTGGTTCGAAAGGCCTGCTCGGAAGCGGCGGCGCGGGACGGATCGAGCAGATAGCGGCTCTCGTCGGCGTTCGCGCTATAGGCCGCCGCACGCGCCTGCCAGAGCGCGCTCACTGGTTCGAAAGAGCCTTCCTTGGCCCGCGTGAGATCCCGGTCCGCCGCGCGAAACGCGGAGGCTGTGTAGACGACGAAGATGAACGTGAGGAGCGTGGCGCAGAACAATATGGGGTTCACCATGCGGCGCATGCGGCGAGCGAGGAAGCTCTGGATGGCGAGCAACGTTCCGCCGAGCAACAGGCCCGACAGGATCAGGAAGAGCATCGCTCCCGAAGAAGAGACGCTCTGCCGGGACCAGGTCGCTTCGAGAACTTCGCGGTTGGCGCGATCCAGATCGGCGGCGGCGGGAAGCAACTGCTCATCGAGCGTTTGGGCGGCGGCGCGGTAGGCGTCAAGAAAGCGCTTGTCGCCGCTTTTCTGCAAGTCGAGGGCCTGCTGAACCTGCGCGGCGTATGATCCGAGACCCAGGGCGAGATGCTGGATGGGCGTGCGTTCGGCGTCGCCGTAGGTGATGTTCTCGGCGGCGGCGAGGATGGCGCCGACGGCTTCCTGGCGGCGCGCTTCAAACAGGCGCAGCGCTTCGGCGGCGCCGTCGCGCGAGAGCAGCGCGTTGGCGGCGTTGGCGTCCATGTCCGCCAGAGCGGAGCGGATATGCTGCGCGGCGACGATGCTGGGCGCGGCGTCGCGACCGACCGACTGCATGGCCTGATGGTGGCTGCGCGCGCCGGTGATGGCGGCGAGCATCAACAGCGCGGCGCCGGCGAAGATTCCGTAGACCGAGAGGCGGAGCAGAGCCGGCGTGGTCCAGGCCGCGACCGGCACGAGGACAGGACGCGCCTGCACCTGAATCACCCGGGCGCGGGCGTGGCTCATTGGACGATCCTCACTTTCACGCGGGTCCAGTGGCCGAGCGTGAACTCATCGCCGTCTTTGAGCGGCATGTCCGTGAGCGGCTGGACATCCACGCCGTTGAGACGGGTGCCATTGGAGGAGCCGATGTCGCGCACGACCAGACCGCCTTCGGGAGTGCGGTTGAGAAGCGCGTGACGGTGGGAGACGGCGTCGTCGAAGTCGAGCGGAATTTCGGGGAAGACGCCGCGGCGATCGCTCACGCGACCGACCAGGCTGCTTTCTTTCAGGAGCGTGTAGCGGGCGGTCGCGACATCGGCGGGCGGCTCCGGGCTGTCGGGCGCGCGCAGGCTGGGATCAACGGCGACCTCTAATTCCCAGGATTTGACGGCCGGTTCGGCAGCCGCGATGAGGGGCGCGGGATCCGCTACGGAGGTCTGCTGGAGGGCGGGCTTGAGTTCCCCGTGGGCGCCGGTCGTGAAGTTAAAGCCGCAGATCTCGCAGAAGGCGCCGCCGGAGGCTTCCCGTTTCGCGCCGCAATCGGGGCAGGTGTCGCCGATGGGGATGGACGGAATGGCCGGAGCGGGCGGAGCGGCGGCGGCGCGCGCGGGCTGCATCTTCACGCCGCAGACGGAGCAGAAATCGGAATCGGCGGATTCGTGCCCTTTCGGGCAGGCATTGGTGGGCATATATTAAGCCGGCTTGGGAATGCGGCTGGTCTTGGTGGAGCGCGTCTCGAGCGCCATGGCATCCTCTTTCGCAACGGAACTCTTGAGCCGCACCGTGCCTTTCTCCGCGTTTTCGACATCCACGACTTTGCGGAGGAGCTTGGCGGTGGCGTCATTGCCGGACTCGTGCGCCAGCCGCACCGCTTTGCCGAGCTGTTTGGTGGCGGCGTCGACATCGCCCCGGGCGCGCGATTCGAGCCCATCCTGAATGGAGGACGCCAGCTCGGCCTGGCCGGTGTAATGGGCGACGCGGCGATCGATGCGCGTGGATTTGGATTCGTCGTCGGTCCAGATGGCCAGGATGCGGGCCTCGGCGACTTTGGTCTCGACGCCGGCGCGCGTGTAGACGAGGCTGGCGCGGCCGGCCAGCATCTCATCGCCGACATCGCCGGGCTTGACCTCTACGCAGAAATGGAATTCGCGGGATTCACTCTTGCCCCAGGCGCCGGTGGGATAGTCGCTCACCTGCGGCTTGACCTGACGGGCGCGGCCGGTGAGGTCCACAATTTCCGGACTGACTTCCTTGCAGAAGAGCACGCGCGCGCCGAGCGGAGTCCAGAGCCGGAGGAAGACGTCGCTCACGTCTTTGTTGAGCGCCTGTTTGAGAATCAACTGGAAATCGAGCTCGATCATTTCGGGCCGGGGGATGATGTCGGTAGTGCCGAGGAGCCGGCCGGAGATCTTGCGGAGCTCGGTGACGACCCAGTCGGCGCCGACGCCGCGGCACTCGCACTGGAAGACGCCTTCACAGGATTGGAGAACGGCGTCGAGGCGGGTTTCATCCTGCTGCTCGTTTTCGCCATCGGTGAGGAGCAGGGCGTGGCGCATGGCGTTCGGGGCGGCGGCGAACTGGGTCAGCGCCTTGGCGAGCCAGGTGGAAATGCAGGTTCCGCCCTCCGCCCGGACCTGCCGGACCGAAGCGACGGCGCGCAGCTTGTTGTCGGGGGTGGCTTTGCAGGCGGGGACAATGAGCCGGCCCTCTTCGGCGCCGGCGACGACGAAGAAGGAAGCATCTTCCGGAATCAGAGCGACCATGCGGACGATGGCTTCTTTGGCGGCATGAATCTTGGCGCCTTCCATGGAACCGGAGTGGTCGAACACGATGCCGATGAGCTTGCCGCCGGACGGAGCTTCGCCGATGCCTTCGCCGCCTTCGACGGAGACGGTCATGATGGCGTGGACTTCGCGCGCGCCCTGCGGCAAGTAAGCGTTCTGAAAGACTTCGGCTTTGAACTGGGTCATGAGAGTGCGTCCAGGGGCGCGATGGGCGCGGAGTCGGGCACTAGCGATAATACGGCGGCGGTGATGTTATCGTTCCCGCCTTTCGAGCGGGCGAACTCGACGAGGCCGCGCGCGAGGTTGATGGGTTCGGCGCCCAGGGACGCGGCGAGACCGGCGACGGCTTCCGGTTCCGGCGCGTAGTTCCAGAGGCCGTCGGTGCAGAGCAGGAGCAGGCCGGGGCCGGGAGCTTCGAAGCGGGCCAAGCCGGGCTGGAAAGCGGCCGCGTCGTCGCCGATGCCGGGGTCAGCGTCCGCGCCGAGCCAGCGGGTGATGGCGTGGGCATTTCCGGAGGAGCGCGCGGCGGCCGCGGTCATGGCGCCGGACGAGACGACGTCGTTCAACCACGAGTGGTCGCTGGTGAGCGGGCGCGCGCCAGCGGCGTCGATCCAATAGGCGCGGCTGTCTCCGAGCCACGCGACCAGAATCGTGTTGCCTTGGGAGACGGCGGCGACGATGGTGGTGGCGGGCCGTTCGGTGTCCGGGCCGCCCGCGAACGGGATAGCGGCGACGGCGCGCCGGGCGTCTTCGAGAGCGGTCTCCATCTGCGCTTCCGCGACGGTTCCGCCGGATTCGAGGATGGCGGCGAGGCAGTCGCGAGCGGCGAGGGCGGCCTGTTCGGAGGCGACATCGGGATCGCGCACGCTGGAGACGCCGTCGCAGACGACGAGCACGAACGCGCGGTGTTCCTCGAGGGCCTGGAGAACGAGGAAGTCCTCATTGCGATGGTGGCGAAGGCCGCGGTCGGTGACGCCGGCGAGCGCGGGGGAAGCGGCGAGTTCCAAGTGGTCGCGGCCGCGTTCCTCGCGACGAATGCCGCAGACGGAGCAGAAGCCCTCGGAATCAATCTGGCCGGCGCCGGCGCCGCATTTCGGGCAAGGCAGCGAACCGGCCTCGGTCTGGCCGTCGAGGGAGGCGCCGCACACTTCACAGAACTTATCGGTTAACGGCGCGTCGCCTCCGCAGGCGGGACAGACCTGGGTCAAGGCTTCGCCGGTGAGCGCTTCGCCGGTCAAAGGAGGGTCCTCGGGCGCACGCGGTTGGCTTCATCGACGAGGCGAATCTTTTCGTCGCCGTGCGAGAGGTGGGCCATGGCGCGCAGACATTCTTCCAGACCGCGGCGGATGTGGAACTCCTTGAACGGCTGGCCCAGTATCAGGGCGTCGTGTTTGGGCCGGGCGCCGCGCGCGGTGACGACCTGGAGCGCGACTTCGAGCACCTGCCGCACGAGGCGATAGCGTTCCATGCCGTCGAGCGAAAGGGCTTCGAGCGCGGCCGACGCGCTGCCCAAGTCCTCGACGCCGGGAGCGGTGCGGCCGTTCCGGATGAGGGCGCGCGCGGCCTCGACTCGCGAACAGGCGTGCATGCTGGAGACGGGCGGGATGCGGCTGAGGGCCGTGACGGAACCGCGCCGGTCGCCCGCTTCGCCGCGGCACCGGGCCAGACCGAAGCAGGCGGAAGTGAAGCCCGGATCGGTGCGGGAAACCAGATCATAGAGGCGCGTGGCGATATCGAGATTCCCGGCCAATTCAGCGGCGAGCGCACAGGCCAGCTTGGGCGCGAGCTCACCGGGCAGGTCGAAGCAGACCTGGTCGAAGGCGGCCTGGGCTTCCAGAGGTGAGTTGCGGGCGAGCTGGAGGCGGCCGCGATACCAGTTCGTACGCCAGTCCCACGGGTCGGCCACTTCGATTTGCTGGAGCAGCTGCGCGGCTTCGTCGAAAGCGCCGGAATCGGTCAAGCTGCTGACGAGCCGAAACTTGGCTTCGGCTGAGCGCGGGGTCTGTTCGGCGACCTGGCGCAGGGCGGACACGCGCTTTTCCGGGCTGGGAATGGCAAAGGCGTTCATCACGAGGTTCGAGGCGGCGTCGGACGGATCGAGGACGGGAACGGGCAGGTGACGGTAATCGGGGACGACGGGATCCAATCCGGCGGCGCGGGTGAACGGCAGCATGTCCCCGCTGAACAAGGCGCTGGCGCCGGGGCGCGGCTCTCCGCTTTCTTCGGCGACGAGTTCACGCAGGACGCCGAGAAGCTGGTCGGCCATCTCCTCGGCGGAGGCGAAGCGGTCACCCGGCTTTTCGGCGGTGGATTTGAGCAGAAAGCGGTAGAGCGATTCCTGGGCGGCGAACAGAGGCTCGTCCTCGGGACCCGGCAGCGTGTAGCGGTGATCTTTGGTGAACCCGCGAATCTCGGTGAGCAGGACGGCGAGAGTGCGGCCGACGGTGAACAGATCGGATTCGACGGAAGGACCTTCGCCGGCTTCGGGCGCGCTGTAACCGGCGGTTCCGTAGATATCGCCTTTGAGGTCGCCGATGCGGCGGACGCCGCCGAGATCGATCAATTTGACGTCATCGTGTTCGAGCATGACGTTCTCGGGCTTGAAGTCGCAGTAGACGAGGTTTCTCTGATGGAGGTAAGCGAAGGCGCTCAAGATGCGGTGGATATAAGCGATGGCCTCGGTCGCGGGCAAAGGGCCGCGGCTGCGGCGAATGTCGCGCAGCGTGCGGCCGCCGACGAACTCCATGACGATGAAACCTTCGGCGCCGGACTGGACGAAGTTGTAGATGCCGACCACGTTGGGATGTTTGACGGCGGCGAGGAACTGGCGCTCAGCGACGGCGACGGCGGCGGCCCCGGCGTCTTCGGTATTCAAGAGGCCTTTCAAGACGACGTAGCGCGAGAGGAGACGGTCGAAGGCGAGGTAGATCCAGCCTAAGCCGCCGTACGCCAGCGCGCCTTTCACCTCATACTGGCCGGCGAGCAGTTCGCCCGGTTGCAGGGTGGGGATGAACGAATACCTTTGGCCGCACTGGCCGCAGAATCCCTTTTCGCGGGTGAGCTGGCGGTCGCAGTTGGCGCAGAAGCGCTTGTTCTCCGGAACTTTCGGCTCCGGCATGACGGCCTTTTCGGGATCGGCGGAAGGCAGTTCGGGCACGGAGACGAGCCCGGCGCCGAGATTCTTGCGGGTGCTGCGCGAGGAACTGCGGCTGTCCCGGCGGGAGGCGCCGTTGAGACCGCGACTGACGGGGCCGGAGCCGGCGAGGGAAGCGGAGCGGGCGGGTGTGTTGCGGGGGGAGCTTTTACCGGAGGCGGCGCGCGGCTTGAGGGCGGCGATGCCGCAGACGTTGCAGTATCCATCCTCTATCGCGCCGGTGCAGCGGGGCTGCTTACAGAGTTCGATCGCCATGCGGGGCTCTAACCCGATTTTACGGATGCTATGGACGGCCATTCAAACGGGCCTCATACCGCGACACAAGATCGGTCACCTCGCGCATGGGCGTGGGCCGGGCGTGGAGCAGAGTATCCAGGCGGGCGGCCAGTTGGGAGAGCGCGGCGTCCTCGCCCAGGCCGCGCGCGCTGGCCTTGGCCTTCAAAGCGGAAAGGCGTCCGCGCAGTTCCCGCCGGAGCTCGACGGGGGCGCGGTTTTCGGCGCAGGCGCGTTGTTCCACGGCGATGAGCTCGGTGACGTGGCCGGTCCAGTTCTCAAGACCGATGCAGACGGGATCGACATGGCCTTCGGCCAGTTTGGCTTCGAGGCGCATGAGCCAATCGTAGAGCGCGGCGATGCGATCCACCGGCAAGGGCGGGGTGGGCGGGGCGTGGGCGGTGATCTTCTCCTTGCACTCGGTGTAGGAGCGCTGGGCTTCCTGGCGGAGATCCACCAGGCTGCGCAGCAGCTCGCGGCCGCGCTCCAGATTTTGGGTGACGTTGGCGCGCTGCTGGACGAGGGTTTCGACGGCGGACCGGGTGCGGTCCAAGACGGGCTGGATGTCGCGATCGAAATCGGCATTGGCGCCCATGGGGTCGGTGATGACGCGGGCGCGCAGAGCTTCCACCTGGCGCCGCAGCGGATCGACGGAAGCCTCGGCGGAATGCACGTTGAGGAACAAGGCCGCGTCGGCGAGCTTGCCGTCGAGCTGCTTCCAGATGCGATCGACTTCGAGCAGGGAACTCTGCGCGATCCGGAACGATTCGTTCATCTGGGCAAGCAACTGACGGGGCGTGATCGCGCCATCGGGGGCGGCCGTGAAGCTGCCCTTGGGATTGGGCAGCGCGATGGAGGCCTGCGTCAAGAGGCTGTGAATCTCGCGAACCTTGGCGTCCGATCCGGAGAAGCGGTCCCAACCGGGGAAGCGCGAAAAGTGGGAGCGCAATCCGTTGGCGCGCTGGATGGTATCGGACAGGAGGCCGAACTGGTCCAGAAGCTGTTCGATGGCCGTCATGGCGGGGGCCATGTGGCGTTCGGTGACCCCGGCCAGTTTGAGCTTTGGGGAGCCGGAAGCGCCGATCAGGATCTCATAACTGGGCAGGTTGTGGAGTTCGACCAGATTCTGGGCGGCGGTATCCATGATGGATTTCCATTCGGCCAGGAGCTGATCGAGCTTGTCGAGCGTCATCGCGGGTGCCACAACGCAGTAACGAGCGGGACGCAGGTTTCGTTCCCGAAACGCCAAACTGGCGAATTCGGCCGGCTGTAAGAGTTGTTTAAGAAGGTATTAGAGGGTTTTGAGGAGCTCCTGAATCTCGGATTCGGTTAAGGCGGGGGCGCCGGCGGGCAGCGAAGAGGCAGGCGCATCAATTTCCGCGGGAACAAAGCCAGCGGGGATCAGAGCGGGGCGCGGCTGAACGGATTGGGCGGGGACGATCTTGAGGGGAGCGGATTTGGCGGCGGCGCGGCGCGCGGTTTGGAGTTCGCGCAGTTCCTGGCGGGTTTTGTCGCGCTGACGGGTCAGACGTCCGGAGTGGCGGCTCATCTGATCGAAAAGCTTCGCGTTCTTTTCCCAGGCGGCGGACGCGGCGAACTGGCGGCGCACGGCGGGATCCTGGTCGGGGCTGGTGGCGGCGAATTCGCGCTCCATGCCGATGGCGATCATGCCGGACTCGATTGAGCGCAGGCGTTTGATCTGCCAGTCGATATCCTGCACGGTCTGGACGAGATCGCGCTCGTACTCGGTCTGGGGATCGAAGGTGTCAAGGAGCATCTTGCCGAGGCGCTCGTAGGCGTCGCGATCTTCCGTGGGCAGGACGATGGTCTGGGAGTAGATGCCGTGGCGAAGAGCGTTGAAGCGAACGCTCTGTTTGCCTTCCGCGGTACGAGGACCGGTGGAGTGCTGGGCATTTTCGCGATTGACGGCGGCGCGATCGGGGGTGGCGTCGGAGTTGGACATGAGTGTGTTTCCCGATCTCACGTTAGCGAGCGCGGCGGTTCGGGCCAGGCGCTAGGGAGGTTTAAGTTGTTGATTTGAGGGCGAATATATTTTTTCGGGGGTTGTTATTCACACACGGGCGCGCTTCGCTTAGCCCACAACGAGGGATGAAAACGGGCGCCAATAGCGGCATGATGGAGGTGCCGCAGGATACCTAAAGCCGGCCTCGGTCTGGTGCTTCGAGCCCGTGTGTGAATCTGGCCGGACGCTAGCTATGGCACAACGGAGTGTTGAATTCCGCCGCAAGGCGGGAGAGCACGAGAAGGAATGTCTGGTTTCTTTTCTGCGTCCACACCCGGCGGCGAAAGGAGCGTGTATGCAGATCTTATATTCGCGCTGCTGCGGCATCGATGTCCACAAAGATTCCGTTACGGCATGTGTTTTGGTATACCGGGATTCCGTTGAGCCGGAAGTGCGTCAAAGAGAGTTCGCGACCTACTTCAAGGCGATGCTTAACCTGAAGTTGTGGCTCTTGGCGCAGAAGGTCACGCACGTGGCCATGGAATCGACCGGCGTCTACTGGAAGCCCGTCTGGCAGCCGCTGGAAGGGCACTTCCAGCTTACTCTGGCCAACCCGTATCAGGTGAAGAACATTCCCGGCGGGAAGACCGATGCGCGCGATAGCCGCTGGCTGGCCGAGTTGCTGGCCCACGGCTGATGCTGCGCGAATTGATGGATGATCTCGCCTTTGTCGAGAGCAAAATACAGCGGCCCGATACCGAAATTGCGTCGCGAGTGGATGTGGCGGCGCTTTCCCGGCTTGCGGCCATATCTTGCATCGACCTCACTACGGCGTGGACTCTGCTGGCTGAACTCGGCGCCGTCCCTGTAAATGCTTCGAACGCGCAATCCCCTGAAACATGGCGCCTAAAAATCAGGAGTTTTCGAAGGATCGTTTGGGAGTTCCCGAAGAACGAAGCTTTTCCTGGTGGCTTGTGGAGCGGGCGCGCCGCAAACACGGCCGCAAAAGCGAACGCTCATGGAGCGACCTTTTTCGTCATGGCAACCCAGAGGGATCGATGGCGTGCCAGTCCATTTTTGCACTTGCAGAGCGCAAACTTCTACAATGAGGTCATGAAGGCGCCTATTTCCAAAACACTCTCCTATTCGGTCTTCTATGAGAAGGATCTCGAAGGCGGCTTCGTGGCGTTCGTTCCCTCTCTCCCTGGATGCCATACGCAAGGGGAGACGTTAGAAGAAACGGAGCGCAATATCAAGGAAGCGGTCGCTCTGTATCTCGATAGCTTATCGGCTCACGGAGAACCCATTCCGGTGGAAGGCCCGTCATTCCAGGGAAGAGTTACGGTGCCAGTGTCTATTCCGGCCTGAAATGAGTGGCTAAGCTACCTTCTCTGAGTGCGCGCAAAGTGATCCGAGCTCTCAAACGAGTCGGATTCATCGAGGACAGGCAGAGGGGAAGTCACCTCGTTTTGATCCACCCTGACACGAAGGCTCGAACCGTGGTGCCGGTTCATCCGGGCAGGACCATCAAGGAACCGCTTCTCCGCGCTATCATTCGTGACGCGAATCTCGGGATTGAAGAGTTCACCGAGTTGTTGTGATTTCAGGCGAGATCGCGGCGACACTCTCGGCAACAAGGTGCGACCGATAGAAGGCTGGGAAGTCCCAATGACATTCCGGCACTCTGCGAGGTGTCATCTTAGACTGTGAACAAGCTCGCCTTCATCGTTCCGGGATACTTCGACCGAGCCGGGCCACCGAGCAAGGCCCGCTTTGAAGTCATCCGGAACACGTGCTAGGCTACTCCTTCCAGAGACACCCCGGTGACGAATCCGATTCCCCTGCTCACATCCGGACCAATTAATGGATCGGTCCTGGCCGGTGCGCCTGCGGGATTCGACTTGCTAGAGACACTGAAGAGCGCCAAGGAGATTCGAATTGGAATTGCTTTTGGTCGCCTGAGCGGATGGCAAAAAATAGCTCGTGCGTTGACGAACTCAATTGCTGACCGTATTTTTGTGCTGCTTGGTCAAGCTTCTTTCCAGACCGAGCCGCGTCTGGTGTTGAATCTTCGAGAACTAGCCTCTTCAGTACCCAGATTCCAAATGAAGCTCGCCTCGGCTGCGACCACTTTCCACCCCAAGGTGTGGATCATTGACGGGTTGCTGCCAGCTGCGATTGTTGGATCAGGCAATCTGACCGGCGGGGGCCTCGTCAAGAATGCGGAGTGCGGCCTGTATACCATTGCCGCGGATCGCGTTGCGGGATTGCGACAGTGGTTCGACGAGCATTGGAAAGCCGCTCCACCTTTGGAAGAGACGTACGAAAAATACATCAAGTCCCATGAGAAAGTTCAGGCGCAAATCAAGACGGCTCGGGCAATCATCGATGATGAGACTCGGGTGCTTTCTGATGGCGAGATGAAATGGCGAAGAAACGACGCCCTTTGAAAAGCCAAGCGGTACTGGATGAGCGACGACGGAAAGCAGACGGTGGCTGGCCGCGAGGCGGGTATCACAGCGATGCGGCGTGCCCTTGACTATCCTTCGTTCGAGTTCCAGGCTGCGGGCTTGAAGGCGTTTCTCGATGTCCGCGAGATGGGCCATATCATCCCGATGCATACGCAGAAAGTCGTGGAGGAGCTCACGCAAATTCGTCGGGATCTCACGAACGCAGCAACACCTTTGGTTTCCGTAGAACGTGCGGTGGAAAACCTACAGGAAATCCGAGGCATCGGGCGAAATGTAGCTACCAAGCTAATGGCGATGATTGCACCGGAACGGTTCGTCGTCGTCAACGGGCCTGTCGAACGTGCGCTGCGGGCATTCGGCTATTCGATTGGTCCCGGCCCGCGCATTACCGGGAAGCGGTACGAGAAGCTTCTCGAAGATCTCAAACCGTTCATCGAGGAAAGCAAGGAACTCGGGCTGCAGCCGGTGCCCGCTCTGGACGCTTTCTTCTACAAATACAAAGACCTCTGACGAAGGGCCTTTCGCCTACTCCACAGGAGCGAACGGCACAGAGTCACCGGGAAAGTACGGCCAAAGCCGACGCCCGTCCATGCAATCGAGAACTCGTGCGCGCGGAGGGTTGCGTTCGCCACGAGCTTGGGCGATCGGCCAGGATATTCCGCGCCGCCAGAGAACGCAAGGCCGGGCGCAAAGGTTATGGACAGCGTGGCTGTCGGTCTCAACCGGGCCTTCCCGGACGTCACGGCTTTCAGAGCGTGAATCTGCGCTACATGCGGGCTCTAGCCGAGAGCGAATTTGTGCAACACGTTGTTGCATTATTGCCCTGTGACCATAAGACCGCCTCCTAAGATAGCGCCAAGGATCTTGGAAGAGTCAGCTTGGTGTGTTCGGCGGGCGGTACAGCAAGCCACCCGCGGAACAGTATGCAGTCATCGTGCATTTAGTCGGTTGCTTCACTATCGTTCCGATTCGTGGTCCGTTTCTCGTAGACAGAGAGTACCACAAGCACCACAGATGCGAGAGCCGGACGAATCGCAATCGCTATTATTTCTGTCCAGACGATTGATGAGCCGTGTCCCAGGTAATTTGTCGAATACAACATTATCAAGGCCGCGAGTGTTGGTACACCTAGCAGTACGGAAGCAATCCTGCTAGACAGAATACTGATCAAGGAACCAAAGAAAACGCTTTTGTAAACCAGCTCGATATATGCAGTCTGTGTGTATTGATTTGTGCCTTGGACGAAGAAACTCAGACCCCGCGCCCTGTACAACACTTACGACGCCCCAAATCAAGAGGAGGAGTTTAACGGCCAGACTCAAAGGATTCTTGTTTAAGGGCGGCATTACTTTTTACAATAGGTCTTCATTCACCAACCGGCTACAACTACCTTCACGTTCCATGCGGGACTCTTAGCGCTGATGTTGCTCATGGCACTGCATAGATTTCTGTTGCACTCTTGGAATTTACGAAGTATCGCTACTGTTGAAACAACGAAACGCCGACCTCTCCGGCCGCCCGGGTCAGCCGCCTGTCGAGGCTGGCCGGCGGCAGAACCTCCCACATCGCCAGATCGGGGTAGCCGCGCCGTAGACAGTCAGCCCACAACCGGGGCGCGATCGCTTCGGCCGTCCCTGATAGGGCGCGTAAGATGCCGTCCATGTAAGGGGTCGCCTCTCCTTGAAACACCAGGCCGTCGCCACGGAAGCATCCAGGACGAAATCCGCCAGGGGCCTTCAAGCCTTGCGCTGCTCGTCGGGAAGATCGATGGTAACGCTGGTCATGCTGCTGTCCTCTCCTCTAAGCTTAAGAAAATATACTCCGGCTGTCACGTATCGCACTTGTAAGGAAGTGATTGTTCACATTCTGTTGCGCCTGGCTCTCGAAGGGCTGGCGCTGGAAGAATATAAAAACGAGCGCATCTCGCAGGCGGAGTTGCGCCGTCTGCTCGGCTCCGGAACTCGCTATCGGCATGACGGCTTTCTCAAGGCCCATAAAATCCTTGAAAAACACACGATGGCGGAGTTCGAGCAGGAGCGGGAAGACCTGCGCCGTCTGGGCTTCTAAGCCGGGGCGCGAAGTCTTCCGCGGCGCCGCAGCCCTGTACACTGAAAGCTCACTCAATTTACAGGGAGAATCGAAACACTTTGGCTTCAATCCTGGCAGTTCAGGGGACCGAGATCCTCGACTCGCGCGGCAATCCGACCGTGGAGGCAGACGTATACCTGGCCGATGGCTCGATGGGCCGGGCGGCGGTGCCTTCGGGCGCTTCGACGGGCGAGCACGAGGCGGTGGAGCTTCGGGATGACGATAAGACCCGGTACCTGGGCAAGGGTACGACCAAGGCGGTCGCTCATATCAACGGCGAGATCGCGGAAAAACTGAAGGGGCACGACGCGTCCCAACAGTCCAAACTCGACCGGTTGATGATCGAATTGGACGGGACGCCGAACAAAGGCCGGCTGGGAGCGAACGCGATTTTGGCGGTTTCGCTGGCGCTATCGCGGGCGGCGGCGGCCTCGGAACGCACGCCCCTTTACCGATATCTGGGCGGCGTGGGCGCGTGCGTCCTGCCGACGCCGATGATGAACATCATCAATGGGGGCGCCCACGCGGATTCTTCGGTGGATCTGCAAGAGTTCATGATCGTGCCGTATGGCGCGTCGAAATTCTCGGAAGCGCTGCGGTGGGGCGTGGAGATTTTCCATACGCTGAAGGGCGTTTTGAAGAAGCGCGGCTATTCGACGTCGGTGGGCGACGAAGGCGGGTTCGCGCCCAGCCTGAAGAGCAACGAGGAAGCGCTGGTGGTGGTGCACGAGGCCATCGAGAAGGCCGGATATCGCGCGGGCGTGGATGTCGGAATCGCGCTGGATCCCGCTTCGAGCGAGTTTTACTCTAACGGTAAGTACGTTTTCAAGAAATCCGATAAAAGCGAACGAACCAGCGAGCAGATGGTTCAATATTGGGTCGATCTGGCGCGCCAGTATCCGGCGATCCTCTCGATTGAAGACGGGATGGCGGAGGACGATTGGGCGGGCTGGAAGATGCTCACCGACGCGCTGGGCAATTCCATCCAACTGGTAGGCGACGACTTGTTCGTGACCAACACGGAGCGGCTGCAGCGGGGCATCGATCAGGGCGTGGCGAATTCGATTTTGATCAAAGTGAACCAGATCGGGACGCTGACGGAGACGCTGGAAGCCATGCAGATGGCCGCCAACGCGGGCTATACTTCGATCGCTTCGCATCGGTCGGGGGAGACGGAAGACCCGTTCATCGCGGATTTGGCGGTGGCCACGAACTGCGGTCAGATCAAGACGGGTTCGGCGAGCCGCACGGATCGTATCGCCAAGTACAACCAACTGCTGCGAATCGAGGAGAAATTGGGCTCGGCGGCAAAGTATGCCGGACGGAAGGCATTTCGGCGGTAGGCGCTTTAAACCCGAGAGATTTACTGGTTCTAAATTTTAAATCGGGGAAAATACACCTGTAAAAAGTGATGCAGCAAACAAATTGCCGCACACGTACTTCCACCCGATCCATCTAAAAGGGCGCGCCCGCCGTAATATCCTGCAGTCGGATTTTAGCCAGGAGAGCGCCCGTGTCACGCACCACCCGAATTCCTTTTCGAGCTTCTGTTCAATGGCTCGCGATCGCCGCTTCGCTCATTTTACAAACGCAACCGGTTCTCAAAGCCCAGTTACCGCTGCTCGGCGGCGGATGCCGCAAGCTTCCCGCGATTGATCCCGCGAAAGACTTCCTGGGCAATTTTAACAATTCCTGCTATGCGCTGCCGCTGGGAACGTCGCGGGGAGACTACAAGGGCGGCGATCTGAACGCGATTTACTCCCTCGTCTACTATCATGTCACGCCGGGGTACCAGCTGATACTGACCGGGACGTATCCCAATGCGCGGTTTTACTCAGTAACGGTATACGACGAGCACGCGGCGATCACCAGCGACACGTTCGATACGCAGATCCTGCCGCTGAATGCTTCGATGGTCAATCCTTTTCTTTCGCCGCCTTATCAGCCCAATCAACAGTACGGGATCACGGTCGGGTTTGGCGGCGGAGCGCCGGTGACGGTGGATCCGGGCTGCGGCACGAGCGACACGACGATCGGACAGAACGTGCTGGACGCTTCCCAAATCCATCAGGGCCTCACGTGGACCGGCTACCCCGATCTGCCGCAGGGATTTCCGGCGCATCAAACGGGCGCGAATAGCGGGGGAGCGCTGATGGTCCGGGACTACGACACGATCTCGCAGGAAAACCCGCCCGTGGTGATGGTTCGCCAGCTCTCGAACGGCTGCGCGGTGCCCCTCAGCGATGCGAGCAACATCATCACGACCGGATCTTCCGGCGGAAAGTGGCAGAACGCGGACCAGGTAAAAGCGCATGACGAGTTCGCTTACTCGATTAAACCGGTGGAGTGCTTCCCGCCGGATCCTCAGAACCATGTCAGCTGGGCGCGATCGAGCGACTACATTCCGGGAATCAACGGCGGCGCCAGCTATCTCTTTTTTGGATTAACGCCGTCGCAGGTGAAGTCTCTCATTTCGGGCGGGCAGTTTATTCGCATGCAATTTCAGCTCCCGACGATGCCGAACACGCCTTGTAACGGAGGCGGCTGCGCACTTACCGGACTGGAGCAGCTGCGCTACCGGAGCATCTCCTTCGATGACAACAAGGCGACAACCTACGCCTCCATAAAGGACGCGGACATGGTTCAGGATCAAAACGGGAACGTGACCGTGATCATCGGGATGGGGGCCAAGGCTCCGGCCAGCGTGACCGCGCAGAACGGGTACACGTATTTTGACCTCTCCCAGGTTCGCGGATATAGCAACGTGGCGAATGTGGCAATGCGCGACATTCTTCCGAATGCGACCTTCGAGTGTTCGGCGTTTAATGTTCCTTTTTACACGACGGAATTTAACCCGGAGGGCGGTTATATGGGGAATTATGTGCCCACGGTGGATTTTCCGACGGCGTCGGAAATTCCAGTCACCCCGGTTCCGGTGACGCGTCCGAATAACTGCACGGCGGTAGTGACCCAGAAGCCGGTTGCTTGCGGCAGCGAAGGTCAGTACTAGAGAACTAGTATTTTTGCGCAGCGGGCGGGGCGGCGCATCGTGCCGCCCCTCTCACGCGCGTCGTACGCAGCATTCACGACCAATCCGGTATGTATCACTCCGGACAAAATGCGAGCGCCGAGCCGCAAATAAAGGGTCTTATTTCGGCGATCCCGTTTATCTTAATAAAGGTATTTCCGAAAATTTAAGGTCAAAATGCTAAAAATGCGAATTTCGCTCCGAACCACCATGCCGTGGGTTTTGATGGCAGGCTCGCTTATTTACCCGTTGCACACCATGCAGGCGCAAGCGCCGGCGCCCGGCAACGTTTGTTCCAACCTTACGATTGATCCCAATAAGGACTTCCTGGGTAACTTCAACAACGGGTGCTTCGCCATGCCGCTCGGGAACTCGCAGGGGAATTACAAGGGCGGAGACCTGAATTCGAAATATGACTTGGTCTACTACAAGGTGACGCCGGGTTACGAGCTGGTACTCACGGGTACATACCCCAACGCGCGTTTCTTCTCGATCACGGCTTATGACGAACATGCCGCGATCGTCAGCACGATAAACGACATTCAAATCCCGCCGCTCAACGGCTCCATGTACAATCCATTCCTGAGTTCGGCGCCCTATCAGGCGCAGCAATATGGCGTGACCATCGGTTTCGGGGGCGGCGTTCCCGTGAACGTCGCGCCGGGCTGCAGCACGAGCGACACCACGATCGACCAAACTTTTCTGGATGCATCGCAGATCCACCAGGGACTGACGTGGCTTGGATATCCGGACCTGCCCGAGGGATTTCCCGCACATCAGACGGGAGCGAACAGCGCGGGTTCCCTCATTGTTCGAAGCTATGTAGATATTTCGGCGGAAAGCCCCCCGGTGCTGATTGTGCGGCAACTCTCGAACGGCTGCGCGGTGCTGCTAAACCAAATCAGCAACATCGTCACCGATCAGACGATAGGCCAAACCTGGCAGAATTCGGCCCAGGTCAAGGCGCACAACGAATTCTCGTACGGCATTGAACCCGTTTTGTGCTTCCAGGCCGATCCGCAGAGCAAAGTCACGTGGACGCGGCAAAGCGATTACATAGCCGGAGAAAACAGCGGAGCGAGCTTACTTTTCTTCAACATGACGCCAGCGCTGGTGCAATCGATCATCACGGGAGGAGAGTTCATCCGGATGCAGTTCCAGATGCCCACGATCCCGAACACGCCGTGCAATGGCGGGGGCTGCGAACTTACGGGCCTGGAGCAGTTGCGGTACAGGAGCATCTCCTTCGAGAATGCGACGGCGACGACCATGGCTTCCATTAAGGATTCCGGCATGGTTCAAGACGAGAACGGAAATGTGACCTTGATTATCGGGATGGGAACGGCTCCGCCGCCGCAGGTGAATCCGCACAACAAGTACACCTACGTCAACCTGGCGCAGGTCCCGAATTACAGCAGCGTGGCCGTGGTGGCTTTACGCGACATCCTGCCCAACGCCACTTTCGATTGCTCGACGTTCAACGTGCCGTTCTACACGGCGGAGTACAACCCCGAGGGCGGCTACATGGGCAACTATGTCCCGTCGGTGGACTTCCCGACGGCTTCGGAGATTCCCACGACGCCGGTTCCGATCAACCGGGCGAACTCCTGCGCAACCCCGGTCACCCAGACTCCTTACGCTTGCGGGACAGAAGGCGGGAACTAGCGGCCGCATGAAAATGCCTTCAGAAGCGGCGCAGGAGGCCTAATCCGATGCAACAATGAAAATCGGAGGTATCTCAAACTTATGAAGAAATCCATATTCGGGCTGACAGCGGTGGTGCTTTCGGTCGGCATGACAGCGTTCGGGCAGGTGGGCAGCGATCTCAAGCAGGCCGGCAGCGATGTGAAGCACGCGGGCAAGGCGACGGGCGACGCCACGGTGACGGGCGCCAAGAAGACCGGGCACGCCGTGAAGAAGGGCGCCAAGAAAACGGGGACGGCCGTGAAGGACGGAACCCACAAGACGGCCGACAAGGTCGCCGACAAGACCCAGTAGACTTGAAGAAGGCAGCCGGGCGCTCAGCAGGCGAGCGGCTGCTTTCCTGACGAATGGGTCTACTTCTCAATATTCAAAGCGTTTCGAAAAAATTCGGCGCAAATCCTCTCTTCGAATCCATCTCTTTCACGGTTTCCGACGGCGACCGAATTGGCCTGATTGGCCCCAACGGCGCGGGTAAATCCACTCTGCTGGGCATTCTGGCGGGGAGGATTTCCGCCGGAAACGGGGAGGTGGTGGTGCGCAAAGGCGTGCGCGTCAGCTACGTGGCGCAGGATTCCAACTTCGACGCGGGGCTGACGGTCCGCGCGGTTCTGGAAGCAGCGCTCGACCCCGCCGACGAATCCGAACATCTGGCGCGGATCTCGGAAACGCTGGGCCGCACGGGTTTTGAGAATCCCGAGGCAGACGCCTCGTCGCTCTCCGGGGGATGGCGGAAGCGGCTGGCGATCGCGGAGGCGCTGATCACGCAGCCGGATGTTCTTCTGCTGGACGAGCCGACCAATCATCTGGATCTGGAGGGGATTCTGTGGCTAGAGGCACTTTTGCGGAACGCCCGTTTCGCCAGCATCATCGTCAGCCACGACCGCTATTTTCTGGAAAACGTCGCCACGCAGATGATCGAACTGAACCGCGCGTATGCGGCGGGGCTGTTCCGGGCGGAGGGCAACTACTCGCAATTTCTGGAGTTGAAGGACGCATTTCTCCACGCGCAGTCGAAGCACCAGGAAGCGCTCGAGAACCGGGTGCGGACGGAACTGGAATGGCTGCGGCGGGGGCCTAAAGCGCGCGCGACGAAGTCCAAGGCTCGCATCGACCGGGCGCACGAGCTGATTGGAGAGCTCTCGGATCTATCCTCGCGCAGCCGGACGGGAAGCACGGGAATCGACTTTGCGGCATCGGACCGGCGCAGCAAAAGACTGATCGACGCCCGCGGGATCACGTATAGCATTCCAGGCCGGACGTTGTTCCGTGATCTGAGTTTCACGGTGACGCCGCATCAGCGGATCGGGCTGGTGGGTCCCAACGGGAGCGGGAAGACGACGCTGCTGCGGCTTTTGCTGGGCGAACTGCCGCCGGAGTCGGGCGAGGTGGAACACGCGCTGAACCTGCGCGCGGTGTACTTCGATCAGAACCGGACGCACCTGAATCTGGACGTGACGCTGCGGCGGGCGCTGGCGCCGGATGGCGATTCGGTGATCTACCGGGACCGGATCATTCATGTGGCCTCGTGGGCGGAGCGGTTCCTGTTCCGCAAAGAGCAGCTGGAACAACCGGTGAGCCGTTTATCGGGCGGCGAACGCGCGCGGGTGCTGATCGCGAACCTGATGCTGCAGCCGGCGGACGTGCTGCTGCTCGACGAGCCGACCAACGATCTGGACATTGAAACTCTGGAGATTCTGGAAGAGAACCTTTTGGAGTTCACCGGGGCGCTGATTCTGGTGACGCATGACCGCTATCTGTTGGATCGCGTATCGACGGTGGTGATTGGTTTGGATGGCCAGGGCGGGGCCGAGCAGTTCGCCGACTACTCGCAATGGGAGGCGTGGCAGAATGACCGGCGGGCGGCGAGCCGGGCCGCATCCCGGCCGGCGGCGAGTTCCGCGCAACCGGCACGGCCGAAGAAGAAGCTTACCTACGTGGAAGCGAAGGAGCTGGAGTCGATCGAAACCCGGATCGAACAGGCGGAGCATGTGCTCGAATCCAAGCACGCGCTGCTTGAGGATACGGCGGTCACGAGCGATCCGCAGCGGCTGCGCGCGGTGTATGGGGAGCAACAGGCGGCGCAGGAAGTGGTGGACGATTTATATGCGCGCTGGGGTGAGCTGGAGGCGAAACTGGCGGGCTGAGCGGGCTATTTCAGATAGCGCGAGGCGAAATCGAGAAACGCGGGCCAGTTGGGTCCGGGGGTGTGGCCTTCGCGATGCTGCCGAAAGGCTAGGTCGCCCGAGATGAGCGGTGTTTCGACCGGAGGAAACTGATCGGCGCCCAGGCCTTTTTTGCCAAGAAGTTGATACACCGGTCCGGCGGCGACGGCGGCCAGAAACATGCCTTGCGCGTCGACCCATCCATCCCCGGCGCTGGGTGAGCCCGCGCCGATAAAGACCGGGCGCGGAGCACAGAGGGCGATCAGTTCGTGCGAATCGACGGGAAGATCGTTGGGCGTGAGCGGTCCGGCGTACTTGAGGAAATTTCCAGCCATCCAGTGATATTCACCGGTGCCGGCGACGTTTTCGAGAAGTTCGCCGAAGTTGCGACGATGGAGGCGAGCGCCGCCTTCTCCGGAGGAGCTGATGAAAGCGACCGCGAAGCGCGAGTCATAGGCCATGGCGACCAGCGCGGCCTTTCCATAGCGCGAATGTCCGGCGACGGCAACGCGGCGCGCGTCGACGGAGGGGTCGGACGCGAAGTAGTCGAGCGCGCGGCTGGCGCCCCATGCCCAGGCGCGCAGAGCGCCCCAATCTTCCAGCTTGCGCGGCTGGCCGTGGTTGACCAGGCCGATAATCCCCTCAGTGAGCGCCTTGCCGTTGTCGCCCTGAATGCTGTTGGGCGAGATGACGGCGTATCCCCAGCCTCTGGCCAATACCTGCTGCTGCCAGGTGGGCCCGACGGGCGGCGGGGGTGGCGGCATGCCCGGCCGGCGAGGAAACCCGCCGATGAATCCGAGTTCCATGACGACGGGCACGGGACCGGCGGCGGAGGCGGGCGTGGTGAGCTCCAACTGAATGTCGACGGTGACGGCGGGGTAGGAGGAGTTGTCGACGTGGCCTGCCAATTTCTTGGTCACGATGGCCACGGCGCCGTTGGTTCCTTTGGTGACGGCGGCGACTTCCCAATGGACGGGCGGCGTATGGGCGGGCACGCGGCCGTAGACTTCGCGGTCAAACAATTCCGCGATCTCCGGACGCCGCTCCTGCCACCACATGGCGGGGGTGGTCACTTGCTTGCCGTCGTTCAGCAGCAACGGGTCGGGCAGGCGCGGGTAGGGATTGGCCTTGGACTCGTCGTAATTGACGGCGTTGGGCACGCCGGGATGATTCGGATCCGCGCCGGGACGAAGCGCGGCGATGTGCAGGGACTCCATGACGCGCTGGTGATCCTGCTCGGCCGATAGCGGCGCGGGCGCGGTCTGCCCGGATGCGGCGTGCAGAGCCAGGGCCATCCCCGCTAAGGCGAGACGCATAACTCCGTTATTCTACTCCCCGTTAACTTGACGGCCAGGGCGAACGGGCGCGACGGAGTCCGGTTACGGCTGGCTGCCGCGGATGGCCATTCTGGCGCCGCTTCCAAAAGGTACGCCCATGACGGTCACGGTGCCGCCTGCCTGAACGGCCGCGAGAAGCTGCGCGTGGGTGAACGGCCCCACGCCGGCGACATTGGACTGGTACTTGGCGGACGCGAAGTTGTAGAGCAGTTCGGTGTTCTGGCCCCTGATGTAACCCGCGGCGATCAGATCGCAATTAGCGGAGGCTTGCGCCTCGAGCGTGGACCAGTTGGTCAGGTTGGCGGGTACGGCGATGGAACGGGTGGTGAGCGTTTCGGTGTAACCCACGGCGGGCGCGGTGCCCGTATCGAAGGCCAGATTGAAGGCCGCGAGATCGTTCTGAACCTGTTTTTGAGGCAGGATCAAGGGAAAGAGACCGCTGCCCAGGAAAACGTGGATGTTCTCTTCGCTGCCATCGTGGAACATGCCGAACCCGTCAATGGTCTGCCCTGACTTACTGAACAGCTCTTTCTGATAAGAGGAGCGCAGAAGCGTGGACTTCATGGGCTGGTTTTCGGGGCCGAGGATGATCAGTTCCAGATTCGAGCCGTAATTGGTGACCGTGTGGCAACTGTTGCAGGTCTGTCCCGCGTTGTTCAGAGGGGTGGTGGAGAAGTCGGTCTGGCCGTTTTGGCCGTTGCCGCCTTGCAGGCTGGTGGGATAGCTGCGATCGAGATTCTGGAATGGATTGGGCATCCAGGTGATGGTGTTGACGAAGTTGGTGAAGGCCGTCATGTCGTCCGTGCTGATCTGGTTGCCGCCCATCAACTGTTGGAAGGTCGGGTTGAAGTCGGAAAATACCGGGCGATCGCCGCGCCAGTGGTAGGGTTCTTCGTTGACCAGGCCGCGCAGGGTCAATGTGATCATGGGACCCTTCATGGGATGTTCCTCGAAAGTCTTATGGGTATTCAGGGTCACCTGGAACATGGACCCGGTGGGATCGCCCAAATCCCAGGCGAGATGATCGTTTTCGCCATCGATGTGGCAGGCCGCGCATGATCCGGTCCCGTTGCCGGAGAGCTTGGCGTCGTAAAGAAATCCGCGCCCGGCGGTGATCGCGGCGGGGGTGGGATCCTGCGTTCCGGTAGGGATCTCGGAGGTGACCAGGTTGGTGGAGGTGTTGATGACCGAGATGGTATTGGTGATCCGGTTCATCACGTAGAGATTGTTGGTGGTGTTGTTGATGGCCAGTCCGCGCGGGCCGCGTTTGGTCGCCGGATTGACGACGCTGCCGACAGCGGCCGGATCGATTTCGATGCGGGTGAGGACGTTGCCGTTGGGGTCGACGAGGGCGACGCGATCGGTCCCGAATGCGGCGACGTACATGTTGGTTCCCGTGGAGTCGAATACGATGCCGGTGGGTTGCGCGAGCGCCACGGCGAGCGAGTTCGGGTCAGGAACGCCGGTGAAGGTGACGGTGGGGTTCAGATCGTAAGCGGTCACGGTTCCGGAAGGGGTGATCTTGGTGATGCGGTTGTTCACGAAGTGGTCGTCGAGAGCGGTCTGGAAGCGGACCAAGTTGAGCGAATCCGTATTGGCGACGTACACGTTTCCGGTGACGGGCTGCACGGCAATTCCCAGGTTAGTGGTTCCGACTCCGGAGAAATACTGGTTGATGCCCAAGGTGGAAGTGCTGATGGCCACCACATCGTTATCGGGCATGGTGAATTTGATCAGGTTGGACCAGGCGGGGTCATTGTACTGAATGATGATGCCCTGCTGGGGAGCGGGCGGGAGCACCGGGTTGACCGGCGGCGGGGGCGGCGGCGCCTGGTTGGATGAGATGAGCGTGGTCGCGTTGCCGGACTGCGCGAAGGCGGCGTAGACGGTGGAACCGTCCGGGCTGACCGCCATCTGACGGGGACCGCCGCCGAACACCGGGATGGACTTCACCAACGCGTGGGTATGGACGTTGAAGACCTGAATGGTGTTCGTCCGGGCGGTGGAGACGAAGGCGTAACTGCCGCCGAAGACGACGTCGGAAGGTTCATCGGGCGCTTGCAGGGTGTCGGTGACGATGCCTTTGGATACAGAGATGACGCTGACGCTGTCGGATTCCTCATTGACCACCCAAACCTCGTCATCCGTGCGGGGGTTGACCGACACGGGATCCATGCCCACGGGGATTTCGGCGAGCAGCGCGGGCTGGGCGGGGTTGGTGGCGACATCAAAGACGGATACCGTGGCGTTCGGGTTGTTCAGGCAAAAGAGACGCGTGCCGTCCGGCGAGAGGCGGATGGGGCTGGTCAGCGAGGTTTCGAAGTTGACGAAACTATTGCCGGGACCGTTTTGAGTGATAGACGGGAGGGCAAAAAAGCAGAGGAGCGGCAGAGTGCGAAATAGCCAGGACGTCATCGTAAGACCTTCCCTGAGTCAAGTCAGTATAGCAATCAAGACATAACGTCTACGATGCGGGGCTGCGTTTGGACTCAGGGAAATGGACTTATGCGGAAAACGAGGGCCGAAGGCGGTTATGGAACGCTGCCGCGGATGGCCATTCTGGCGCCGCTTCCGAAGGGCACTCCCATGACGGTGACAATGGCGCCCGACTTGATCGCCGTCAGGAGTTGCGAGTGAGTGAAGGGGCCGACGCCCACGGCGCTGGATTGGTAGTTAGAGGACGCGGGGTAGTAAAGAAGCGCGGTGTTCACGCCGTTGATTATGCCTCCGGCGATCAAGTCACAATTCTTGACGGCCTGCGTTTCCATTGTGGACCAGTTGGTGAGAACGGCCGGGGCGGCAATGGAAGACGAGGTGAGCGTTTGGGAGTAACCGACAGCGGGGGCCGTGCCGGTGTCGAAGGCCAGATTGAAAGCCGATATGTCATTCTGCGCCGTCCTATTGTTGGCAATTGCCGGGAAGAGGGTCGCCAGGAACTGGTGAATATTTGGCTCGGCGCCCTCGTGGGTGAGCCCGAAACCATCAATGGTTTGTCCGCTGGTGGAGAAGAGTTGCTTCTGGTAGGTAGCGCGGAGAAGGGTCGACTTCATGGGCTGAACGTTCTGAGCGAGGATGAATAATTCGAGATCGGATCCAAAATTAGCCAGGGTGTGACAGGACGCGCATGTGTGTCTCTGCAAATCCAGAGTAACGGTGGAAAAGTCGGTCTGCCCCTTCTGAGCATTGCCGCCGAAGAGGCTGGTGGGATAGCTCCGATTGAGATTCTGGTAGGGATTCGGCATGAACGTGACCGTGTTTATGAAGTTGGTGAAGGCCGTCATGTCGTCGGTGCTGAGTTGCGCGCCGCCCATCAGTTCCTGGAAGGCCGCGTTGAAGTCGGAGAATGCGACTTTGTCGCCGCGCCAGTGGTAGGGCGCTTCATTCACCAGGCCGCGCAAGGTCATGGTGTTCATGGGGCCCTTCATGGGATGTTCCTGAAACGTCTGGCCCGTGTTCAAGGTCACCTGGAACATGGAGCCGGTAGGATCGCCAAGGTCCCAGTCCAGATGATCGTTTTCGCCATCGATGTGGCAAGCCGCGCATGAGCCGGTTCCGTTGCCGGAGAGCTTGGCGTCGTAAAGAAATCCGCGCCCGGCGGTGATCGCGGCGGGGGTGGGATCCTGCGTTCCGGTGGGGATCTCGGAGGTGACCAGGTTGGTGGAGGTGTTGATGACCGAGATGGTATTGGCGATCCGGTTCATCACGTAGAGATTGTTGGTGGTGTTGTTGATGGCCAGACCGCGCGGGCCGCGTTTGGTCGCCGGATTGACGACGCTGCCGACGGCGGCCGGATCGATTTCGATGCGGTTGAGGACGTTGCCGTTGGGGTCGACAAGGGCGACGCGATCGGTCCCGAAAGCGGCGACGTACATGTTGGTTCCCGTGGAGTCGAATACGATGCCGGTGGGTTGCGCGAGCGCCACGGCGAGCGAGTTCGGGTCAGGAACGCCGGTGAAGGTGACGGTGGGGTTCAGATCGTAAGCGGTGACGGTTCCGGAAGGGGTGATCTTGGTGATGCGGTTGTTCACGAAGTGGTCGTCGAGAGCGGTCTGGAAGCGGACCAGGTTGAGCGAATCCGTATTGGCGACGTACACGTTTCCGGTGACGGGCTGCACGGCAATTCCCAGATTGGCAGTGCCGACGCCCGAGAAATATTGATTGATGGCCAACGTGGAAGTGTTGATGGCCACGACGTCGTTATCGGGCATGGTGTATGTGATGCTGCTGGTCCAGGCGGGGTCGTTGTACTGAATGATGATGCCCTGCTGGGGAGCGGGCGGCAGCGCCGGATTGACGGGCGGCGGCGGAGGAGGAGCGATCTCGCTGCGAATGATCGTGGTCGCGTTGCCGGATTGCGCGAAGGCCGCGTAGACGGTAGAACCGTCCGGGCTGACCGCCATCTGCCGGGGACCGCCGCCGAACACCGGGATCGACGTCACAAGTGCGTGCGTGGAAGTGTTGAAGACCTGAATAGCGTTATTCCGCGCGGTGGAGACGAACGCATAATTGCCGCCGAAGACGATGTCGGAAGGTTCGTCCGCGGCTTGCAGGGTATCGGTCACGATGCCTTGGGACACAGAGACGACGCTGACGCTGTCGGATTCCTCGTTTACCACCCAAACTTCGTCATCCGTGCGGGGGTTGACCGAGACGGGATCCATACCCACGGGAATTTCGGCCAGCAGCGCGGGCTGGGCGGGGTTGGTAGACACATCAAAGACGGATACCGTGGCGTTGGGATTATTCACGCAAAAGAGCCGCGTGCCGTCAGGCGAGAGGCGAATCGGGCTGGTCAGCGAAGTCTCGAAGTTGACGAAGGTGCTGCCGGGATTGTTCTGAGTGACGGACGGAACGACGAAAATGCAGAGCAGCGACACAGTACGAAACAGCGAAGATTTCATAAACCCCCTGTAATTCAAAAGCTATACAGAAAATAGCATATGTTTTACATCTTTTAGTACTACCTTTTGGCGGAAGGGGATACCTGGATGGAACTCGGCTCGGTCGGCGCTGAAGGAGATGCGCCGCGATGGCGCTTCGCGTGATGACGGGCAGCGGAGACACGACGCTCGACTACGTTCAGGAGTTCGCGATCCTCGTGCTCGCGGTGATTGCGGGCCTGATCTGGTCGGCGTTGGATCGGAAGCGGGCGAACTACCGCACGCTTTACGCGTGGCTGGTGGTGTGGGTGCGGTATACGCTGGCGTTCACGCTGTCGAATGGCCGCGACGGCGGTGAAGGTTCTGCTGATTGGCTACTTTCTGTATGGCGAAGTGCGCGGGGGCTACGTGGCATATCGGTCTTACGTGGCGAATCCGGTGCGTCCCGTGCTATACGGAATCTGGAAGGTAGCCCGTTTCACACGCGGCGGACAGACAGTGCCGCCGCTCTCGACCGATCCAGGGCTCTGGCAATGGATCATCTTTGAGCGGCCGGACTTCGCCATGGTGCGTCTGATGAACGGCGATCCGCAATTCTTTCACGCGACATACGACGCGAAGGCGAGCCGGCTGACTTTGAGTCATCCCGGCGCGAAGACCGGAGAGGAGATGACCTGTTCCCGGCCGGATCCAGACCATCTGACTTTGACCGGAACGCTGGCGGGGCAGCCCACAGCGGTGGAGCTTCAGCGCAAGGACGCGGGCAAGTTTCCGCTGGAGGGGCGCGGGTTTCACTGGATCAACGAAATGCCGTTCAACCGGTGAGGGACATACATGAACGTAGTGCAGATCTTCGGGATTAAGAATTCGGCCGGGACACGCGCGGCGGAGCGCTTTTTCAAAGAGCGCCGCATCGCGATTCAAATGGTGGATCTGAAGCAGAAGGCGATGTCGCCCGGCGAGATCCGGCGGTTCAGCGACCGCTTCGGGTTGAGCGCGCTGCTGGATCCGGAGGGCAGCGCATACGTGGATGCGGGGTTGAAGTACCTCAAGATGACGGATCCGGAGCTGCTGGCGCGCATTGAGCGCGAGCCGAGACTGCTGCGGATGCCGCTGGTAAGAAGCGGAAACCGGCTGAGCGTGGGACCGGACGAACAGGCGTGGAAGGAAATGGCCGCGGCGCTAACATAGGGTCGTGATGAAACGAATCGGCGGAAGTTTGGCTGTCCTGCTCTTTTCCTGCGTTGTCGCGGTGGCGCAGCACGGTGGGGAACACGGCGGCGGCGGCGAACACGGGGCTCCCGGGGGCGGTTCGAATGTGGGCGGCGGGCATATACCCTCCCATGGTCCGGAGCCCGCGGCGCATGAGAGCGCTCCGCGGCAGAGCGCGCCGCAACAACAGGCGCGTGGAAATGCGAGACCGAATTACAGCGACCAGGCGGGTCATCCCAATGCGCCGCACGTGGAAGCGAACGATCGCTGGGTGGGCCACGCCGGCGGGGACGCGCACTACCATTTAGATCATCCGTGGGCTCACGGCCGCTTCGGCGGAGCGATTGGAGCGAACCATATTTATCGCCTGGCTGGCGGCGGCCCGGCGCGGTTCGGGTTCGACGGGTTCTTCTTCGGCGTGGCGCCCTATGATCTGGCTTACGCCAGCGGCTGGCTGTGGAATTCGGATGACATCGTTCTTTATGACGACCCGGACGACGTGGGGTGGTATCTGGCCTATAACACGCGGCTGGGCACTTATGTTCACGTTCAATACCTAGGCTGATCGCGGGATGCGGCGGCGCGATTTCCTGAGTCACGTGGCGGGCGCGGGAGCGGCGGTCTCGGGGATGGCCGGGATGGCGGGCGCGACAGGCGATCCTCCTCCGGCCCTTCGTGATTTGGCCGCGCGGCGTCGTTTGCTCGCCGGGACGGCGGTCTCCTATGCGCAATTGCAGCGGCCCGAGTTTACAAAGCTGCTGGCGCGCGAAGCCTCTATCGTGGTGTCCGAGAATGATATGAAGTGGCAGAGCATTCACCCGGCGCGGGATCGGTATGATTTCACGCGGGCGGACGCGCTGATGGCGTTCGCCAAAAGCGCGGGCGCGAAAGTGCGCGGCCACAACCTCTGCTGGCACCAGCAGCTGCCTGGTTGGTTTCTCCCGACGGCGACTTCCGCGAACGTGGAGGATCTGCTGCGCGCGCACATTGCCGAGGTCGCGGGACGGTACGCCGGCCGTATCCACTCGTGGGATGTGGTGAACGAAGCGGTGCACGTGGAAGACGGCCGGGCGGACGGATTGCGCAAATCGCCGTGGCTGGAACTGGCGGGACCCGGTTATCTCGACGTGGCGTTCCAGGCCGCGGCTCAGGCCGACCCGCGCGCAATTCTGACTTACAACGATTACGATTTGGAGCAGGATTCCGCGGTTCACGAGGCAAAACGGGCGGCGGTGATCGCTCTGCTCACCGGGCTGCGCGCACGCAACGTCCCGGTTCAGGCGTTGGGCGTTCAAGCTCATCTGGCGGCTTCGGCAAAAGCGTCCCAATGGAATGGATTCCACCGCTTTCTGGACGCGGCGGAGAAACTGAATCTGGCGATCTTCATTACGGAACTGGACGTGGACGATAGCGCGCTTCCTGGTGACGTCGCGGATCGCGACCGGCAGGTGTCCGCGCTCTATGGGGATTTTCTGAGCAACGCGCTGCAACATCGCGGCGTGCAGGCCGTGCTCACGTGGGGCTTTACGGATCGCGACACGTGGCTGAACCATTTTCGACCACGGAAAGACGGCCTGCCGCAGCGGCCGCTGCCGCTGGACGCGGAACTGCAACGCAAGCCCGCCTATTTCGCCATGGAACAGGCGATAGGCGCGGCGGCGGCTCGCTAAGGCTTCGCGATTTCTATTGGATGGATACAGTTAGCCCGTGCTGGCTGGCGACGCCGCCGACCGTGAGGATCAGTTCCTGGTCTCCGGAAGGCGTTCCCTCCGGAACCTGGATGTTGACCTGCATGATGCCGTTGACTTCGCCCGGCGCCGATCCGGAGTAAGAGACGGGCGCGTCGATGCCGGCGATGGTGGCGGTCGGGACAAGCACCTGGGGAGCGGCGCCGGTCGCGAGTTGGCCGTCGACGCCGCCGGGAACGATCTGGCCTCCGCCGGTCGCGAAGGCGACGATGGTCGAGCCTTGAGGCGCTGGATTCGCGGAGGAGTTCAGGAGGAATCCGGCGACCGGGTCAAAGTTAAGGATCGCTCCGGGGCCGGCGCCGGTCGCGTTTTGCGAGAACACTCCGGGCAGCGCCTGGGCGACGGGCATCGAGATGGCGTTCGAGGCAATCCCATTGTATTGATAGATCACGCTGGTTGAGCTTTTTCCGGCGACTTCGTAGGGAACGACGGCGCTGGTCTGGCCGGCCAAGGTATAGAGGATCGGCGCGGGTACGCCGTCGAACAGAACCTGTACGCCACCAAGATTCGTGGAAACGTGGGCCGGCGTATCGAGTTCCAGAGGCGTGAGGGCAGCAGGGCCGAAGTTAGTCTGAAACAGTGTTATGGCTTCGCCCGGCGCCACGGAACCGCCGGTGTAATCAGCCGCATTGACAATGGCGGCGGCGTTCAGGACGGCGGGCAAAGTCTGCAACGTTTGCACGAGCGACGTAAACGCCGGCTTCGGTTGATAGTTCATGTCGAAAGGCAGGGCCGCGCCGTATTGGTAATTCGTAGAAGAAGGAATCCAGGAGTATTTGTCCGTAAAGCCCCAGGTCTGGAACGCGGTGCAATTCGGATTTTGCAGGCACACGGTAAGGATGCTGGAGTAAGTGGCGGCCTGGATAGCAAGCTCGGTGGGATCGGTAAGCAGCGCGGCGGGTATTTTGGCGTCCATTTCCGTAATGTGGACCTGCAACCCGAGGGCGCCGAGGCGCTGCATGTTGGAAGCGAGCTGGCCGAGGTCAGGATAAGATCCGCCCGCGTCAATGTGCATCTGGATGCCGATGCCGTTCAAGGGGACGCCGCGCGAGACGAAATCCTGAGCCATGTTGAAGACCGCTTCGAACTTGGGTCCGCCCTGCTCGATGTTGTAGTCGTTGTAGAAAAGCAGCGCGGCGGGATCGGCGGCGCGGGCCCAACGAAAGGCCTGTTCGATGTAGCCGGTTCCGGAGAGCCCGATGCCGGGCTGGTCATACCAGATGGAATCCTTCAAGTCCGTGCCGATTCCGGAGGCGGAATCGCTGACTGCTTCGTTGACGACATCCCATGCGAATACCTGTCCCTGGTAGTGGGACACAACGGTCGAAATGTGCTGCTGCAGGATTTGATTGAGCGCGCTGGCGGAGAAGTTTCCGTTGACTAACCAGTCAGGGTTATAGACGCCCCAGCAAAGGTTATGGCCGCGCGTCTTCATATTATTGGCTTGCGCGAAGGTGACCAGTTCATCGCCGGGCTCGAAGTTGTAAGTGGTCTGGTCCGGATGGATGGTGGCCCATTTCATGGCGTTTTCCGGCTCCAGCATGCTGTATTGGGAACTGAGCGTGCTGGCATAATCCACCTCGGTTAGGCGGCTCGGGCTGATGCCGTTTTCGTCGGCGTCGGCGGCGGCGCCGACCAGGAGGTTTCGAAACCCAGCCGCTTCGCGCAGGGTGGCGGGCGTTTGCGAGAAAGCAGGAAAGACGGCGGCCGGCAGACAGAGCAGGAAGAGGAGACAGGATGAGTGGCGCATTCCAGCCTGAACGTTATCAGATCACGCGCGATGGATGCCGGGTTGCTTGATGATCGGGATCATGGAATCCATTCCGCTGGCTGAATACGAGGAAGTTCCCCTGGAAGAAATTGCGCCGGGAGTCGCCGGGCTGCATATTTTGATGGTGAACGTGTTTGGGCTGGGCGATCGGGCGGGCTGGACGCTGATCGACACGGGGCTGCCGCTCTCGGCGGACCGGATCCGGCGCTGGGCTGAAAAGAAATTCGGCGCGGGCGCCAAGCCGCGCTCAATCATTCTGACGCATGGACATTTCGATCACACGGGCTCGCTCCAGGAACTCGCGGAAGGGTGGGACGTCCCGGTTTATGCGCACGAGCGGGAGCTGCCCTTCCTCACGGGCCGTGAGAAGTACGCGCCGCCGGACTGGTCGGTAGGGGGCGGAATTTTCTCGGTGTTGTCGCCGTTATATCCGCGGGGACCGGTGGATATCGGATCGCGGGCGCGAGCGCTGCCGCCAAATGGTTCCGTGCCCGACCTGCCGGAGTGGAGATGGGTGGCGACGCCGGGCCACGCTCCGGGCCACGTGTCGTTCTTTCGCGATGAGGACAAGGTGCTGGTGGTCGGCGACGCTTTCTGCACGACGAAACAGGAATCTTTTCTGGCGGTGATGGCGCAAAAACCGGAACTGCACGGACCGCCGGCCTACTACACGCCGGATTGGGAATCCGCGAAGGCTTCCGTACAGGCTTTGGCTTCCTTGCATGCCGGGGTGATCGCGCCGGCGCACGGGATGCCGATGAAAGGGCAACACATCGCGGACGCGATACACGATCTGGCGCGGGACTTCGACCGCATCGCGCGGCCGGAGCACGGCAAGTACGTGCATGGCTCGCAACCGGGGAATTAGGCGGAAGGCAGCGCGGAATCCAGCGCGTTGAGGGTTTCCTGAAGCTGCTGAAACTGGCGCTCGAGGATGACTCGGAGGCTGGCCGGCAGATCGGGCATCGCGAGCGCTTCTTCATAGAGCCCCCAAGCCGGGAACTCCCCGGTGCGGCATGCGGAGATCAAAGCACGGTCGGACAGCGGGCTGACGCCTTCTTCGACGTGAGTCCAGCCTTGGTGGGAGATCTGTCCGGCGTGGCTGGCCGGGTCGGGCGTGACGCCGAGCGTTTCCGCGGTGGTCTGCAACTGATCGGCAAACTCGGCCCGGAGTTGCGCCATGCGCGTGAACTTGGTGCGCAAATCGTCGCTTGTGGCGCTCTTGGCGGCTTGCCCGAAGCCGACTTCGCTATCGCGGCAGGCGGCAATCAGGTAATTGAGGAGGGAATCGGCGTCGTACATGTCGGGAAAGGTTGGGCAATTCGGGCGCCGTGAAAGTCAGCCAAGGTCCCTCAGCGCGGTCCTGGCGGCGTGAAATCCGCACATTCCGTGGACGCCGCCGCCGGGAGGGGTGGAAGAAGAGCATAGGTAAAGGCCTTTGACGGGCGTCCGGTACATGCTGGGCGTGGGACGGAGGAACATCTGGGCGAGGTTCTGGGCGCCGCCGTTGATATCGCCGCCGACGAGGTTGGCGTTGTGAGTTTCGAGTTGGGCGGAGTTGCGGGCGGAGCGGGCGAGGATAGTTTCGCGGAAACCGGGGGCGAAGCGCTCGATCTGCGACTCGATGCGCGCGGTCATGTCGAAGGTCGAGCCGTTCGGGACGTGGCAATAGGCCCAGGCGGTATGCTGGCCGGCGGGCGCGCGGGTGGGGTCGAATAGGCTTGGTTGGGCGAGCAGGACGAACGGGCGTTCGGCTTCCCTGCCCTGCCAGGGAGCGCGTTCGGAGGCGGCCACTTCCGCGAGCGTGCCGCCGATGTGGACAGTGCCGGCGCGGGCGCAATCGGGATTTCGCCAAGGGATTGGCGCGCGGAGGGCCCAGTCGAGCTTGAAGACGCCGGGTCCGTAACGGTAAGCCTCGAGCTGACGGCGGTAGGCGGCGGGCAGGCGGCCGTCCGCGAGGGCGAGCAACTGGCGCGGGGTGATATCGCAGAGGACGATGGAAGAGTCGTCGAGTTCAGCGAGGGAGCGGACCGGGGCGTTGGTGACGACGCGGCCGCCGAGCGATTCGAAGTAGGAGGCGAGCGCCGCGGCGATCATCTGGGAGCCGCCGCGGGCGATGGGCCAGCCGACGCCATGGCCGGCCAGAGCGAGCACCCATCCGAACGCGGCGGAGACCATGGTTTCCAACGGCAGGAAGGAATGCGCGGCCATGCCGGCGAAGAGGGCGCGTGCGCGCGGCGTGCGGAACAAAATCCGGGCGACAAGTGCAGCGGGCCAGGGCGCGAGCAATCCGAAGCGGGCGAGCAACAGCGGGGACTTCGGAAAGCTGAGCGGGCCCAGGATGTCGCGGGCGAGGTCGGGCCACCGGGCGGCGAGGGGTTCGACGACACGGCGATAGGTGGGGCCGTCTGGGCCGAGACCGGCCGCGGTTTCCCGAACGGAGACGTGGAGCAGCGCGGCGGTTCCGTCATCCAGCGGATGAGCCAGCGGGATAGGGGGTTGAATCCACTGCAGGCCGTGTTGGGCGAGCGGAAATTTGGCGAAGGCCGGGGACGTGAGAGCCAGGGGATGCACGGCGGAACAGACATCGTGAATGAAGCCGGGCAGGGTCAGCTCGGCGGAACGCGTGCCTCCGCCGATGGCGGGTTGCGCTTCAAGAATGACGGTTTCGATGCCGGAGCGGGCCAGGGTGATGGCGGCGGTGAGGCCGTTGGGCCCGGCGCCAATGACGCAGGCGCGGCGCGGCTTCATAACCAACCCTGCTCGACGAGGACGCGGCGGAAGCTCGGGTCGTCTAGTCCCACCGGCGGGAAATAGCTTCCGGCCAGCGTGCGCTTCCACCAGTCGCCAGTCTGGCGGCGTTCGGCCGGGGTGGTGAAGTGATACTCGTAAAGCTGGGCGCGGATGTACCTCGGAGGAGAATTCGGGAACGGGTTGACGGCCAGAAGCGCCAGGGTGTCGCGATCGCCCTGGAGGAACTTGGCCATCAAGTGGAAGAACCAGGGCTGCCGCGAGTAGTCCGACATGGCGGCGAACCACATGAGCCAATCGAGCCGCAGATGATAAGGAGCAATCTGGGGCGGACGAGCGGCGACGCTGCCCGGCTTGCCTTTGAACTGATATTCGAGCCACGCGGTGGAAGGCGTGAGCGCCGGGTCGGCGGTTCCTTCGACAACGACTTCATAGCGCGTGCGGGTTATGCCGCCGAACGCGCCGTATGTGCCGACCAGGTGGAAGGGGTTGTAGCTGGTGTTCATGACCTGGTTCGGCGAGATCATGTTGCGGATGGGGTTGATGCTGAGGACGACGACGAGGATGCCCACGGCGACGAGCGCGGCCTTGAAGGCGAGACCGGGCGGATGGAGGACGGGCGGTTTGAACGGGATCAGAAGCCCGAGGAGGCGGTCGTCGAGCATGGGAATGGCGAGCACGATGGTCATCAGGTTGAGCCAGGACAGGTTGCCGCTGGCCATGATGAATGCCTGGAATACGATCGTGATGACGCCCGCGATGGAACTGAACGGCTGCGGCAGGAAATAGCCGAAGGGTACGGCGAGCTCGGCGAAATGGTTGAAGCCGACGCCGAAGCGATGGGTCCATTGCGGGGCCCAGTGGAGATACCAGCTCAGGCCGTTCGGCATGGGCTGGGTTTCGTAGTGGTAGTCGAGGCAGGTGAAATCCCGCCAGCAGGCGTCGCCGCGCATCTTGATAAGGCCGGCGCCGAACATGACGCGGAACTCGATCCACCGGAGAACCCATAGCATGATGGCGGATGGCGCGGCGGAGCGGCTGCCCAGGAAAATGGCGAAGAAGCCAGTCTCCAGGAGAATATCTTCCCAGCCGAAACCGTAAAAGGTCTGGCCGACGTTCACGAACGAGAGATAGAGGATCCAGAGCGCCGTCCAGACGGCCATCGAGAGCCACGTGGAGTAGCGTTCGGAGATGCCGGAGACGGCAAGACAGGAGAGGATGATGCCGATCCACGCGGCCGCGAGGAAGGCAGTGTCTTTGGGAACGAAGTAAAACAGGCTGGGGGATTCCCAGAAGGGGACTTGTTTGACGAAATCAGGGACGGGCAGAAGTCCGCGCTCGCCCAGAAGAGACCGGAACTGATTGAGCGCAACGGCGAACGCGATGAGGTAGATGAGGCCCAGACCGCATTGAAAGGCGGAGCGGGAGAGCCAGTAGTCTTTGAGGGTGAACACGCTGCGGACGGCTCAGTGGATCAATAGAAAAGATATTTGCGCCATTGGTCATCGCTCTTGCCGAGAAGACGCATGAGGTGCCGGCTGGTATGCAGGCTGAACGGACGCGGCAGGCGCGCCAATTTCATGCCGGCTTCTTCCGGGGTGCGGTTGCCTTTGCGGTTGTTGCAGCGATGACAGCAGGCGACGAGGTTTTCCCAGGTGGATTCGCCGGCGCGGGATCGCGGGATCACGTGGTCGAGAGTCATCTCCGCCGACGGCAGAGTTTTGTGGCAATACTGGCAGGTGTAGCGGTCGCGCATCAGAATATTTTTGCGGGACAGGGCGCGCGTCTGGTGCGGGATGCGGCGGTATTCGAGCAGCCGGATCACGGAAGGAATTTTTACGGACCGGCGCGAGGAGTGCACCGCATTCGTGGAGAGTTCCTCGGCGGACGCAACGCCTTTCAGGACCAGGACGAGCGCCCGGCGGGCCGCGCAAATATTGATCGGCTCATAACTGGCATTGAGCACCAGCACAGGTTTCTGAAGTCTTGTCGAGGTCGCCATCTTAGGAAGCTCCTGAGAATTTCAAGCCGTCCGGGACTTCTGCCCAGCGGCGGTCAACACGCGCCAACGTAAGGAGCACGACGGAAGCTGCTCCCGCCTTCTTCAAAGCTTGAGCACAAGCGCTGGCTGTAGCGCCGGTGGTGAAAACGTCATCGATGAGAAGCACACGGCTGCCCGCGGGCAGGGCGCGGGAACGCCTGGGGGTCGCGCGAAAGACGCCGGTCATATTGTCGCGACGTTCGGCGTGCGTCAACCCGGCTTGGGCCGGAGTGCGGCGGGTGCGGCGCAAGCCACGCCACAGAGGAACGCCTGAACGCCGGGCGAGCACGCGCGCGATCCGCTCAGCCTGGTTGAAACCGCGGGTCCACTGGCGCCACCAGTGCATCGGGACGGGAACGATCAGATCGAACTGTTCGTCTCGGGGGAGCGCGGCGGCCAGCATGCGGCCGAGCGGCGTTTCGAGCGAGCGTACGCGGGCGTATTTGAACAGGTGAATGAGAGCTCGCAGATCGCCGTTGTAGGAGCCGAAGCAGTAGGCGGCGTCGAATGCGCGCGTTCCTTCGAGACACAATCCGCAGCGTCCGCTTTCATCGAGGGAAGCGGAACTGACGAACGGCGTGCGGCAGACGACGCAGAAGAATTCCGCGGATAGGGGCTTTACGCGATCCAGGCAGGAACGGCAGACCGGATAAGGAGCGATCTCATCGAGCGGGGTCTGGCAGAGACGGCAATCGTCGGGAAAAAAGAGCGAAAAAAGAGCGCGGGGGATGATGCGGAGGAAGCGGGAAATCGGGACGGGCGCGAGGGCCAGCAGGCGATTACCGGGGAAGGCGCACCCCGTTCCGCGTGCACTGTGTACAGCGAAGTTTGACGGACAGTCTCATGGGAGAACCACGGGCTAGTCTGAAATTCGAGTGTAGGGACGCGGGAGCGGTTTGTCAAACGGGGGTTTGGTGGGTGTCAACGCAAAGTGAAAATGTCCGTTTACTCTGCAAAGTGAAAATGTCCTCTTTGTGGCTGGCTCTTTGGGCATGCATGTTAGCTTGCAAACGATCTGACTGGGAGTCGCGTCCCGGCCGGAGATCCAAGGCCGAAGCGACGGACTGGCTCCGAAGAATCGGCAACGCCCCTTGGGAACCAAAATCCCAAGGGGTTTCTGTTTGAGCCGCATTCTTCGGTGAAGCTCCCGAGCGAGCGCCTTGGATAAATCAACGCGAGAGACGCCGGGCGTCAGCCCGGCCTCCGTTTGCCTTCGGCCGCTGGTGGCGTCATCCGGCCGTTGCATTCGCAATCGCAATCGCCTTCTCCAGACTGGGGCCGCCACGCACGCTGAAGCTCTTCATCCACTGGCTCTTCGCTCCCGCATTGCTCCCGCGCGGCGGCTGGACAGTCGCGGGCTTGGGCCGCGGTTCGGCTTTGGCCGGCTGCTCGATCTCTGCGATCGCCAGATATCCCTCGCCGTAACGGACCGCCACCGTTCCGTCCAGACGTTTCTCCACGCGCACCTTCGCTCCGCGCAATCGCGGCCGTATCGACGCCCGTTGAATTCCAAAGGTCCGCGCTTCGAACTGCAGCGTGTAGTCGCTCCTGACCTGGCGGGCGCTAATCACGCTCAGAATCGATGCCAAATCGTACTTCTCCGCTGACCGGTGGGCATCGCCCTCACTCGCCGGCAGCACCGTCAGAGTGCGGTTCCACCACGGCAGAAACTCGGCTTCCAGATAGCGATTCGCTTCCTCCAGACTTTGAATCCCGGCCACGCGCATCCCCTTGACCAAGCGGTCCTGCGCGGTCGAGAACCCGCGCTCCACCCGTCCCTTGGCTTGCGGGCTGTGCGCCCCGATCCACACGATATCCAGCTCACGCAGCGCCCGGCCAATCTGCGTGGGCGGCCTCTCGACCGGATCCTTGTCCACGCCGGGCTCATCCCGGAACCGCTTCTCGGAAACCTGAAAAAGGCTCGCCTTATCGGTATAGAACGCCAAGGGCCGTCCGTAAGCCCGCACATATCCTTCCAGCGTCCGCAGGTTTTCTTCCGTCGAATCGCTCGTCACAAACCGCGCATACATCCGGCTGGTCGCGTCATCGATCATCGCGATCAAATACATCCGCTGGCCCCGCCCTTCCAGCCAGTCATGCTCGCTGGTGTCCCACTGCACCAGCTCGCCGCTCAGGCTGCGCCGCGCGCGCCATCGATGCACGGATCCCACCGTCTGCTTGTGCCGTCGCCACAATCCGGCCCCGACCATCCACTGCCGCACCGTTTCACGGCTGGCCGGAATCGCGTGCCGCGCCGCCAGATACTCGGCGGCCAAGGTCGGTCCAAACCCCCGATACACATCGGAGCCCAAAATCTCCAGCGCTTTCTGCCGGACCTGCTCGGGAATTTTCCGCGGCGACGGTTTCTGTTTCGACCCGTGGACAACCGCCCGGTCGCCGTGTTTCCGAAGGGCCGTTACCAGCCGGCGCACTTGGCGAGCACTCACATCGAGCTCCAAGCCTGCTTGACGTTGCGTAATCAGGCCCTTGCTGGCCTTACGCAACGTCACCAGCCGATCTCGCTCGGCTTGCGTCATCAGTAGTTGTCCTTCCTGCACACCTCCCAGTACAGGCTGTCAAGAGGACATTTTTACTTTGCGCTAAGCGGACATTATCACTTTGCGGTGACAACGGGGGTTTGGTGGGACGGCCCAGTGATAGCATTCTGTGACGGCGCTCACCGCGAGCGTTAGAGTTTTGGAAAAGCCGATACAGGACTGAGACTGTGCCTAATTCTCGTTCAGCATTTTCCAGGACGTTGATGGTATCGAATTCGGTCAGAAGTTTAATAAACGGCTCACCGAAGCCATCACGACGTCCGGGTTCCTTATCCCGATTGTGACGCCGCTTTTTTTTAACAGTGATCCTTGTCGCGATGAGTTAAATCAGTTCATACAGCACGAAAAGAGCCTCGGCAGAGACGACCTCATTCTCCCTATCTACTTCGTTACCACGCCGTTGCTCGAAAAACAGGAATTGCTTAAGGATGATTCTCTTGCCGCCGAACTCGCCAGCCGGCAGCGGTACGACTGGCGTGTTCAGGCGGACCTGCCGCCTAACGACCCAAAGATGCGTAAGGATGCCCACAAGCTGGCTGAGAAGATCGCGACGGCCATCGCGCGCACTTCAGGTCCGGCCCTCACGCCGGCCGCGCACGGCGTTGATGCCCCCTCCGATGAGGCTTCCAAACTGGTCAAGAGTCTGGGGCCGGAAAGAGAGGCAAAGAAGCCTCAAAAACTCATTTTGTGGGTAGATGACAGGCCGGACAACAACATCATTGAACGTCGCTCAATGGCGGCGTACAACCTCGATTTTGTTCTGGCCCAATCGACAGGCGAGGCCTTGGCAGAGTTGAGAAAACAGCGGTTCGACGCGATCATCAGCGACATGGGCAGACCCCAGGATTCGCGAGCCGGATATACTCTGCTGGAAGCGGTGCGAGGCAGCGGGGATCAAACTCCCTATTTCATTTACGCTGGGTCAAGGGACCCCGCGCATGTGCGCGAAGCGCGGTCCCGTGGCGCTCAGGGCGCCACGAATAGGGGCGACGAACTGCTTCAAATGCTGCTGCAAACTCTCCATGTGTGAACTTCAGATCCGCATGACATGTCCACTTCGCGACTGCCAGCGGTCGCTCGCTTAGGACACAGAGACGGCGCCGGGCTTTCTCTTCCGCCAGACCATGCAACTTTCAAGACTGAACCGCTGAATCGCATTACGGCGGGAAGCATTGTGGGAAGCTGATGTTTTATGTCGCGGGATCAGCATACCGAGCATCATTTTCTGGCGACGGCCATGGTGCGGGATCTCGTCATCGGAATGTCAGACGGTCTGACGGTGCCGTTTGCGCTGGCGGCGGGGCTGTCGGCGGTCGCGAGCGGGCGCGTGATCGTGCTGGCGGGAGCGGCGGAGATCGCGGCCGGATCGATCGCCATGGGATTGGGCGGGTATTTGGCGGCGCGCACCGACGCGGAACATTATTTCAACGAACGCCAGCGGGAGATTCGCGAGACGCGGGACATTCCGGAACAGGAAGCGGCGGAGGTGCGGGACGTTTTCGAAGGCTGGGGATTGACGCGTACGCAGATCGAGCCGATCGTGGACGCGATCCGCTCGGATGAGAAGCGCTGGATCGATTTCATGATGCGATTCGAGCTGGGATTGGAGGAACCGGATCCCGCGCGGGCGCTGCAAAGCGCGGCGACGATCGCGTCCGCGTATGTGGTGGGAGGCCTGATTCCGCTCTCTCCTTATATTTTTGTGAAAGAGACGGAAGCGGCTCTTTGGTGGTCAATCGGTGTGACGCTGGTCGCACTGCTCGCATTTGGCGTTTGGAAAGCGCGACTTACCGGGATCGCGCCGGTGCGCGGAGGCATGCAGACGATGTTAATCGGGGGCGTCGCGGCGGCCGCGGCATTCGCGATTGCTAAGCTTTTCCGTTAGACTAAACTTTAGCGCGAACAGGTCTGTCCAACACCAGGCCAGGGAGGGCCGCCAGTAGATGAGCATGTGGAACAAACGTCAAGACGAACCAACGCCAGCGCCCGCGCCGACGATGCGGGCCGCCGCGCCCACGTCGAGCCCGGTGACAGAAGTCAAGAAGGAGAATATACCCGTGTCGACAATGTCATTTAAGACTCCAGAGTCCGATGTGAAGAGTGGCCAAGCAACTATCGGCAAGGCCGTAAAGATAAACGGTCAGATTTTCAGCAAAGAAGATCTGTATATCGACGGCGATGTCGAGGGAACCGTGGAACTGCATGACAACAAGCTCACGATCGGACCGAACGGCCGGGTGCAGGCGACCGTGAGGGCCCGCGAAGTCGTGGTGCTCGGCGCGATCCAAGGGAATGTGGAGGCGTCGGACCGGATCGACATCCGGAAAGAAGCCCGTTTGGTCGGCGACATCAAGACCGCGCGCATCGTGATCGAAGACGGCGCCTACTTTAAGGGAAGCATCGACATCGTCAAGCATGAGGCGAAACCGGCGGCGACGCAAGCAGCCGCGCCCGCCGCGCCTCCCGTCGTCCGTCCAGGAACCGTTCCCGGCGCCGCTCCGGCGATGAACTCAGTTCCGACGGAAGTGAAGCGGTAAGGGTCAGGGGGACGGGCCGGTCTTGCTCCCGAATCGTTTCAGGACGCTTTTCGGCGAGTCCCCTGGAGGCAAGCCGGGCCGCACGGATGCTCGCGATGAGAAGGAATCCGTCGCCGAGCGTCAGAGCCGCGGCCTGGATCAATTTTTTTTCAATATACGCGATGTGACCGGGCTTTCTATCCTGGACCTGGGCGGGGCCGTTCAGGAGAACATCGAATTCATCACTAACCTGGGCCACCGCGTGACCACGCAGGCGTTGCTGCAAACTCTGGATCAGACATTCGGCCGCGACGCCGTCAATGACCAGAGCAATCCCAGTCTGATTGAAAGCTTTCTCACGCAGAATCTGAACTTTCCGGCGGAGAGTTTCGACGGAGTTTTGCTTTGGGACACGCTTCAATATATGTCACCCGCGCTGCTGGCGGCGACCGTGGAGCAACTCTACCGGATCACGCGGCCGCGCAGTTACATGCTGGGCTTTTTCAATGCCGACGATAAAAGCCTGGAGTCTCCGGATTGTAAGTTCCGTATACTGACCGCGAATTCACTTTCGCTGACGCAAAAGGGGAGACGGAAGCAGGCGCAACCTTTCAATAACCGGAATCTGGAGAAGCTGTTTACGAAATTCGATTCGGTGAAGTTTTTCCTGACGCGCGAACATCTTCGGGAATTGATTGTGCGGCGGTAGTTAAAGTGCTCCCAGTCTTAGGCGCGCCATGGCGATTGTAACTCGTAGAGCATCCCGCCGCCGGGATGACTAGTTTTTGACGGTCATCGCATCCGAGTTGACGACCTTCTTCCCGGTCACACCTTCGAGGCCGGCCAATACTCCGCGATATTCGTTCTTGTCGGCCTGAAATGCGGCGCCTTCGATCACGGAGATCAGCTACGGACAAGATGCGACCTTGTATCCGCCCTCCGAGGCAGACACGGCCGCGGTTACAGTGAGGCAGAGAAGAAGTGCGATGAATGTTTCATGAGGAGTTCTGGAAGTATACCCGAAGCGGCGGGAGTAATGCCGATTTTTTTTTTGAGGTCGTTACAGGCTTTCGGCTTTCTTGCACTTGCGGCCGCAACGGAAGCAGAACGTGGCGACTTGCGCGATTTGTTCCCCGCACGACCTACATGCTTTTACCGGACCTATGCCTTTTTCGTCAATGTTCGACTGGCAGTATGGGCACTTCACCGCGTGCACGTCAACGTTCTTCTGACAAAACCGGCATCTCCTGCCGCTTCCAGCCGCGAAAGACATTACAAGTCCGATTGGGCCGAGCAGCATGCCAACTAAGAACCACAGGCACCCGTTTGCTCCCTTTTGGGATGCCACAAAGCCCGCAGCAATGCCGAAAATCGACCAAGATAGGAAAGCCAAGAACAGGAATTCCACGAGCCCTCAGAGCTTAGCATCTGCTGGCGCGATATCTCTCGCGCCCAAAGAATGCGTGGTGGACACGTAGCAGGTGACTGTGTGTCCAGGCTAGGCGAGCTATGAGCAGTGCTGGACTATGCGACTACTTAGCGGACGGCGGCTTCGGCGAGCTGCGCGGCATTGCGCAGCACTTCGGCTTTGTCGGTCGCTTCCCAGGAGAAGGACTCGCCGGTGCGACCGAAGTGTCCGAAGGCGGCCGTTTTCTTATAAATGGGGCGGCGTAATTTCAGGTGGTTGATAATTCCCGCCGGAGTAAGCGGGAAGTTCTCACGAATGAGTTCGACGATGCGATCGTCGGGGACTGCGCCGGTGCCGAACGTGTTGACGTTGACGGAGACGGGTTCGGCGACGCCGATCGCGTAGGCAAGCTGCACTTCGGTGCGCGTCGCCAGACCGGAAGCTACGATGTTCTTGGCGATGTAACGGGCCATGTAGCAGGCCGAGCGATCCACCTTCGTCGGATCCTTTCCGGAAAAGGCGCCGCCGCCATGACGGCCCATTCCGCCGTAGGTGTCCACAATGATTTTCCGTCCGGTCAAGCCGGTGTCCCCGTGCGGTCCGCCGATGACGAACCGGCCGGTCGGGTTGATGTGATACTTGGTGTCCGCATCCACCATGTGCTGGGGAATTACGGCGTCGATGACGTGCTTTCGCACCTTTTCGCGAAGCTCTTCGGTGGAGACGGTATCGTGATGCTGGATGGAAACGACGATGGCGTCGATGCGGACGGGTTTGTCGTCCACGTACTCGACCGTGACCTGGCTCTTGCCGTCGGGACGAAGAAAATCGAGTTCGCCGGACCGGCGCACTTCGGAAAGGCGCTGGGAGAGTTTGTGCGCCATCATGATGGGCAGCGGCATCAGTTCGGGAGTTTCATCGCACGCGTAGCCGAACATGAGACCTTGATCGCCCGCGCCGCCGGTATCGACGCCCATGGCGATGTCAGGGCTCTGCGACTGAATCGTGTTGAGCACCCCGCACGTCTTCGAATCAAACCCGAAGGCCGCATCCGTATAGCCGACATGCTCGATAGTCTGGCGGGCGATGCGGGGGACATCCACATAGCAGGTGGTCGTAATCTCTCCGGAGACGACGCAGATGCCGGTGGTGACCAGAACCTCACAGGCGACGCGACCGTTGGGATCCTGCTCGAGCACGGCGTCCAGAACGGCGTCGGAAATTTGATCGGCGATCTTGTCGGGGTGCCCTTCAGTGACGGATTCAGACGTGAAGAGGTGTTTTTGGTGCGCGGCCATGCATTCTCCTGGCTAATGTGAAGCTGTGTTTTTTTCGGTCCATGTCCGCTGGATCACGGAGCGAAGCTGCGCTTCCCGCGGAACCGAGTGAGGACTTACGAATCTCCCAGCTTAACCCGAACGAAACAGGCGGTCAACGCGGGGGTGCCGAGGCGCAGGAGTGCGGCCCGAACGGCGAGATTTGGACTTCGACGGATACGAGTTTTCTAGGAGCCCGAGCCCGACGATTTTTCCGGCGCGGAAAACGGGAGCGTCCGCTCTTCGAGGAGCAGGCGCCTGAGGCTGCGCAGATCGTTCAAGACGCGCCGGCTGTTGGCGATGTGGGTGTTGAGCTTCACGAGGTTGTAGCTGACGAGTTGCAGGGCTTCCTTGCGGCGCTCCGCCTTCTCGGCTACGGCGCGCTGCATTTGGGCGTCCACGTCGGCCTGGGCTTCGGCGATCGCTTCGGACAGCATGGCCACGTACCGGTGCGAATTTTCGATGTTGTCGAACGGGGTTTCAGATAAATAGCTCATGTATTCTCCTCCCCATGGAGCCGGAATCACTCCCGCTGGAATCTTTTGAGTTTCGCATAAAATGTGACGTTTGGAGCCGATTTGGATGACGGAAAACTACGTGGTACGCTGGTTCTGTCCAGCCGTTGCGGGGACGTAGTTCAGTTGGTTAGAACGCCGGCCTGTCACGTCGGAGGTCGCGGGTTCGAACCCCGTCGTCCCCGCCACTCCTTCCTGTTGCATCCATCTCGTTAATTATCTTTCGGCTCGTTTGTCCCGCCACATTAGCCTCTCCTCCAGAATGGAAGGATGCAAACGTGGCAGTACCAATACGAATGGATCGCCGTGAACCCTCAAAACTCCATTGCGTTTCAGAGGCTTTCCATGCTGGGGAGCGAAGGATGGGAACTGATCAGCGTACAGCCGGCCGGACAATCCGGCGGGGCGGCGCAATTCCTGTTCTTCTTCAAAAGACTGCTCGGGTAGCGGCGCTGTCAGGTTTAGCGCGCGCTTACCCACATGGCCGTGGGTCCAACCAGATCCAGGTGCGGGATCTCGGTGCGGATCTTCAAGGGCTCCAAACCGTCCTTATTGCGAGGCGCGGGATGCAAAGTGAGCAGGTACTGGTGTTGCAGGCGCTCGGTGAAATCGTCCAGGTACGGAGCGAAGGCGACGGGATCGCCAAAGCCTTGCCAGTAGGACTCGCCGCCGGTCGCATCCGCCATCTGCGCCAGGTAGTTCTGGCCCCAGTTGATGCGGAAGGAGGAATGGCCCAGGTGCCCGACCCCACGCCAGTAAATAGAACTTACGATGACGCCGGCGCGCTGGGCCTGGGTGATGGCGTCGTTCACGTAGGGATTGTCCGGGCCGAGGCCGCCGAAGCGGTCGACGCCGTCGGAAATCATGAGGATCTCGCGGCGAGGCGTGGTGGCGTGCCACTTCTTGAACAGATCAGTGAGCGAGAAGTACGGGCTGGTGTCGGCGCCCGGCGCCCCCATGGGAAGGCGGAGTTTCGCGGCGGCGGCGGCGTGGTCGAGCGTGAAATCCTGCGCGAAGTAGACGGTCCCGTCGCGCATGTAACCGATGCCGATCTGCACTTGCGGGGGAAGCTGGGAGATAAACCGCTTCAGGTCGGGGAACTGCGTGCCCAGGTTGCTGTTGGATGAATCGTCCATGAGCAGCAGGACTTGCGCCTGTCCGCGATCCCCTTGGGCGGGAACCCAGTCCACGACCTCGACCGCATTCTTGCCGGAGGTGATCCGGAGATCGCTCTGGCTGACGGGAGGAACGTCCTTGCCCTTTTGGGGCTCGGCCGTGACGACGATCTGGACGGCGGGGCCGCCTTCCATGGACGACGTGGTTTGAGCAGCGCACGCCGCGGCGCACAGACCTAGCAGAACGCTGCCGGTCATCAAGGAGCGCAAATTTCTCATATATGGCCTCGATATCAGCTGTGCATACGAGTGCCCTGAATGCGGTTTCGGGTGCGCAGGTAAGTTGCTGAGCGTACAATTTCAGGGAATCAGGCGGATTTTCCCGGCTTGGCGCTGCGCAGGCCGGTCCAAGATTCGCTGATCACGATCGAATTAGCGGGGTTTCGGGGATCGTAGCGCACGCCGACCCCGCCGATGATGGACCAGCGGTTCGGCGGCAGAATGTGCGGGAGAGCGGAAACATCCTGCTCCGTGGTGTAGGTGAGGCCGCGGACCTCATATAAATAGGCGATGGTGTTCTCCTGGACTTCGAGGATTTCGCCGCCGCCCAGCTTGCCGTATTTGGAAAGCCATTCACGCCGGGCGAGTTCGAGCTGTTCCTGGGTGGGGCGTTTACGGCGGCGGGCGCGCAAAGCCAGGAACGAGCCCCCAAGGACGAGGAGACCGAGGGACGCGAGTCCGATGGCCGGAGGGGAAAGGAGATCGTCTAAGCCGCGCGCCATTGCCCTGGGAGGGACGGCTTAAACCGCGACGGGTTCGGCAATTTCCTTGAAGACCTTGTTGTAGTCATTCAAAAACTGCTCGAGTCCCTTGTCGGTCAGGACGTGGTTGAAGAGGCCGTCCAGAACTTTGAACGGCATGGTGGCGATGTGGGCGCCGGCGAGGGCGCAATCGATCACGTGGTTGGACGTGCGCAGGGACGCCGCGAGAATGCGGGTCGGGAACCCGTAGTTTCCGTAGATGGTGACGATCTGGCGGATCAGATCCATACCGTCCTGCCCGAGATCGTCGAGGCGTCCGACAAAAGGGCTGATGATATACGCGCCGGCTTTCGCCGCGATAAGAGCCTGGGCGGCGGAAAAACAGAGCGTGACGTTGACGCGATAACCATCGCTCGAGAGCGCGCTGGTGGCGATGATGCCTTCACGGGTGAGGGGGCATTTCACCACCACGTTCTTGTGGATGGCGGCCAGACGCCGGCCTTCCTGGATCATGTCTTTGGAGGCGGTGGCGACCACTTCCGCGCTGATGTCGCCATCGACGACGTCGCAGATTTTGCGGATCTGCTCATCCATCGGGCGGCCCTCGGCGGCGATCAGACTGGGATTGGTCGTGACCCCATCGACGATTCCCCAGGCGGCTACCTTTTTGATTTCGTCTAGATTCGCACTGTCCAGGAAGAACCTCATGTTGGCATTTTCATTGTAGTGCAGGGATGCACGGCCGGATGTAGTCACTTGGCGAAGTAGCCGGTGCGGGCGCGCACTTCGAGTCCTGGTTTACGGCTGCGGATTTCCACGCGGCGAAAGCGGCCGTCGCGCCGGGGGCTGGTCGAAGTGTAGGCGAGTTCGTACAAGGAGCGGAGTTCCTCGCCGATTTGGAGGAAGACGGTATGCATGTCGAGCGCGGTCGCGTCGAAATCGCGGCCGCCGGTTTCGACAGCCAGGCGGCGCATGGCCTCCACGCCGGCCTGGTTGATGGTGGTGAAGGCGCTGTGTTTGAGGACGGTCGTGCGGACGCTGAAGATGAGCGCGTCGGCGCCTTGAGCGGCCTCGACCGCGGCGCTGATGCCGCGCAGGCTGGAGTTATCTTCGCCATCGCTGAAGACCAGGAGCGCCTTGCGGCCGGGCAATCCCTTCATCTGCCCGCGGGCGGAGAAGAAGAGCGCGTCAAAGAGCGCGGTGCCGCCCTCGCGTTTCTCGGGGTCGCCCAGGATGGGGAACTGGCCCGGATGCCGGTCGTAACGGCGCAGCGCGCTTTCCCAATCGGCAGGGGGAACTCCGAGGGCGGCCACGAGCCGCGCGTTATCTCCGAAACAGACCAAGAACGTCTGATCGCCGGGTCGAATGACCGACTCGAGAAAGTCCTGCGTGTCGCGGCGGTGCTTCCGATTGAAGCGGTCCTGACTCGGGCTGAAATCCTCGACCAGACCCACGGTCAGCGGGAGACCACCGCTCGCGCCGAAGAACCGGACGGCCTGGGGCACGCCGTCTTCAAGTACTTCAAAATCATCCGCTTGGAGCCCGGACACAAAGGCGCCGCTCAGGTCGCGAACGCTGAAGGCGACGTTCACCAGCCCCACATCGACGTGGATTTGGAGCGGCGCCTGCGCGGCGGCGGAGACGCCGAGGCTAAGGAAGCACAGCTTCAGCAGTTGCGGAACGGGCGCTCTCATTGCCGGTCAGATCGAAAGAAGAGACTTGATAACGGTAGCGGATTCCGGGCTTGACGGCGCGGTCGCTGTAACTGGGCGCGACGAGGTTTCCGCCGATGGGCGTGAAAGGACCATCGCCTTCAGCCCGGAAAACGTGATAACCGGCAAGGTCGGATTCGGTGTTGCGGTCCCAGGAAACCTGAATGGCGGTGGGGCCGACGATGGTCTGCACGCGGGCGGGCACGGCGGGCGGAAACGTGTCGATCGGGGTAAGCGCGGCTTCCGTGGACAGTTCACTTTCGCTTTCGCGCTCGCCCACCTTTTGAATCCCTTGCACCAGGTAGGTATACGGTTTTCCGAACTCGGCGGTAGCGTCGACATAGGGGCTCTGCCTGGTGTCGCCGAGCGGGGCGAATTCGCCGATATCGCCCTTTCGAAAAACGCGGAAGAGAGGCGCATCGGAACCGGACCAGCTGAGCTCCACGCCCTGCGCGACGGATTTGGCCGTGAAGCGCTCCGGGCGGCCGACCGTGGCCGTGACGGGCACGGTGATGAAGTTGGACCAGCCCGCATCTTTGCCGCGATCGTTCACCAGGCGCACCGCGATGACGACGTCGTGGCCAACAAATTCCGCGGCGGACGTTTCGAATTTGACCTGACCCTCGCTGGATGGAAGACGGCGGCTGCGGGCCAACCACTCGCGCTCATCAAAACGCGGCCCGGATTCGCCGACGCGCATATCGATTTCGGGAGGATCCTTGATGGGGAGCGCCTCGGTGGTCATGCGCGACATGGTGAATTGGATGATGATGCGGGACCCGCGCTGGACGGCGTTGAGGTCGGTCACGCGGTTGGGCAGATTGAGGGCGGGCGGAAGAGGCGGCCCCATGTAGCCGCAAGCGCCCATAAGCGAGGCGGCGAGCAGCGCGGCCGCTAACAGAACGGCGGAAGAGGAATCACGCGGGGAACGTCCCGCAATCACAGAATATACCGGCTCAAGTCCTGATCTTTGACGATCTCGGCAAGCTGTTTGCGGACGTAAGCGGCGTCGATCCGGATCGTCTTCTTCTTCAGGTCAGGCGCGTCAAAGGAGATTTCTTCAAGGAGCTTTTCCATGATGGTGTGAAGACGGCGGGCGCCGATGTTCTCGCTGGATTCGTTGACCTGCGCGGCGAAGCGCGCGACCTCGGCCAGCGCGTCATCGCCCAGCGTCAGCTTGATGCCTTCGGTTTCCATCAGCGCGACGTACTGTTTGGAAAGAGCGTTCTGCGGCTCTTTCAAGATGCGCACAAAGTCGTCGACCGTGAGGGATTTAAGCTCCACGCGGATGGGGAAGCGGCCCTGGAGTTCGGGGATCATGTCGCTGGGCTTGGAGACGTGGAAGGCGCCGGCCGCGATAAAAAGGATGTGATCAGTGCGAACGAAGCCGTAGCGGGTATTGACGGTGGTGCCTTCGACGATGGGAAGGATGTCGCGCTGCACGCCTTCGCGGCTGACGTCGGGACCGTGGCCGGACTCCCGGCCGGCGATCTTGTCGATCTCGTCGAGGAAGATGATGCCGGTGGTTTCGACGCGATCGATGGCTTCGCGCGTAACCTGCTCCATATCGATGAGCTTGTTCTCTTCCTCCTGGGTGAGGTATTCGAGCGCATCGGCGACGCGCATGGTGCGCTTGCGGGTGCGCGGGCCGAAGAGCGCGGGCAGCATCTCCTTGAAGTTGATGCCCATCTCCTCGAAGTTTCCGCTGGCGGCGATTTCGAACTGGGGCGCGCGGTCCTTGACGTCAAGCTCCACGGTGCGCTCGTCAAGTTTGCCGTCCTGAAGGCGCTCGCGAAGCTTGTCGCGCGTGCGGTCATTGGGCTGTTCGGCGCTTTCCGGCGTGGGAGGCATCAGCAGATCGAGAAGCCGTTCTTCAGCGACCTTCTCGGCCTGCTCGGAAATTTCATCGAGCCGTTCTTCCCGCACCATGTCGATGCCGATATCGACCAGATCGCGGATCATCGATTCCACGTCGCGGCCGACGTAGCCGACTTCGGTGAACTTGCTGGCTTCGACTTTTAGAAACGGCGAACTGGCGAGCTTAGCCAGACGGCGCGCCAGCTCCGTCTTCCCGACGCCCGTGGGGCCGATCATGAGGATGTTCTTCGGCATCACCTCATCGGCCATCTCGGGCGGAAGCTTCTGGCGGCGGATGCGGTTACGGAGCGCGATGGCTACGGCGCGCTTGGCTTCGGGCTGACCGACGACGTACTTATCCAGCTCGCGGACGATTTCACGCGGAGTGAGTTCGTCCAGCGCCGGCGATTCATCAACAGACTTACTGGGCAAATAAATCACCATGAGTCACTTTGCTCCTTTTGCGGGAGCAACGGGTTCGGCCGTGATCTCTTCAAAGTTGACCTGATCATTGGTGTAGATACAGATCTTTCCGGCGATTTCCATGGCCTGCTCGGCGATCTGGCGAGCGGTCAGTTTGGTGCAGCGCAGCAGGGCCGTGGCCGCGGAGAGAGCGAAAGAACCGCCGGAGCCGATCGCGGCGATACCTTCATCCGGCTCGATCACGTCGCCGGTGCCGCTGACGATGAAGATGTTCTTCTGGTCGGCGACAAGAAGCAACGCTTCCAGGTGGCGAAGGATTTTGTCGGTGCGCCAATCCTTGGCAAGTTCGACGACGGCGCGGGACAAGTTTCCGTTGAACTGCTCGAGCTTGCCTTCGAATCGCGAAAAGAGGGAGAAGGCGTCGGCGGTGGATCCGGCGAAACCGACTACGACTCTGTCATTGTAAATACGGCGAAGTTTCTTGGCGGACGATTTCAGAATCTCACTGCCGAGGGTCACTTGCCCATCGGCAGCCATGACTACTTTGCTGTCGCGACGGACCACCAGGACCGTCGTAGAGCGAACACGTGGTTTCATTTGGCTGAAATTCAAGTGTATCAGTCTGTTTCGGGACGCTCCCAGACCCGCAATACAAATGCTTTCACGCGTGCGGACTAGAACGGGAAGCGGATTGTGAAGACGCCCGCGTGATTATACGCATGGTATTGCGTGGCCGCGATCTGATATCCGGCGCCGAGCGCCATCAGCAGTCGGCCGTGCAGTTTAAAGCGCCCGAAGATGATCCCAGGCGTGATGAACGTCTGCTTGCGGCCGTCGAGTTCCCCGTCTTTGTAGAACGTGGAGTTGACCTCGACCTCGGGCCAGAGCTTTTCGAGCAGGTGGTATTGAAAGGTTGTGTTGAAGGCCAAGGCATGTCCGATGGTGTCGAGGTGGCTGGTGGGCAATCCCGCGCCGAACGTGCTTTGAATATCGAAGTTTCCCCAGCCTTTGCCGGCGGCGATGGTAGGGGTCAGCACTCCCGCGCGCGACCCGTTCTTATAAGTGCCGGTGGGAATGGTCCCGCCGAAAAAGAAGGTGAGGATGAAGTTACCGGTCTTTTCGTTGCGGGCGATGACGCGGTACTTGGCTACGAGAGAGACGTCGCCGAAGCCATCGTTGACCCCGGGTTCATGGTGCTGCAGGTAGGGCGGAATATTGAATAGCAGCTCCACATTTTCAGCGGGGATCAGTTCGAGACCTTTCCCGTTGCCGTAGTTGACGAGGGTGTCGCCGGTCGGCATGGGTTCAGCGACGAAGTCGGTGCGGAACTCCTGCTCCAGCCGGGGCGTGACGGTGACGAGCGGGGTCATCCAGTGCGGTTGATCGGCCTTGGCCTGATCCGAGCGGTCGAACCAATCGGAGAAGAAGCCGTCCTGGGCTTGAAGGGGAGCGAGCAGCAGAATAGGGAGCAGAAAGAATTTGCTAAGCATGCGTGTCTCGAGGGTGAGTCAAGCGTCTTGTATACAAGACATTAGCAAATCGCGCGAAAAGGCGAAGTGCGGGGAAAGGCGGATCGGGTTAAGCGCGAATTTCGCCGGTGCGGGCGGTGTCGTAGCCGGCGAGAACCTGGAGTTCGCGCCGAAGGCGGGAGCGGCTCAGGGCGTCGAACAAGGAGCGGACCGGCGGGGTTTCGGAAAACCGCTCGAGGGTCACGAAGTCATAGCGCTCGACGGCGAGCGGGATGAAATCGAGCCCCAGAACGCGGGCGGCAAGACTGGTGGCGACACAGGCGTCGGCATCGCCGGCGAGGACCGTCTGGGCGGCGGCGAGATGACCGGATGCGATGCGCGCGTAGCCATGGACGCGATCGGAGGAGACGCCGGCCTGGTGGAGAAGACGATCGAGGAGATCACGGCTTCCGGCGCCCGCTTCGCGGTTGATCAGCGAGACATCGCTCCGCGCGAGATCGGAGACGGAGTGAATGCCGCGGGGATTTCCCGCGGCCACGACCAGACCCTGCTCCCAGGTGGCGTAGGTGACGACGCGGAACCCGCCGCGCGGGAACAGATGGCGCACGAAAGGGAGGTTATACTCGCCCGTGTGTGCGTCGCGAAGATGGCTTCCGGCGATATGGATCTTGCCGGCTTTCAACCATTCCAGTGCGCGGCGGCTGGAGCATTCGACAGCGGCGAGGCCGATGCCTTCGGACTCGGCCAGCCGGTTGGAAAGCACGGCGATGGCGGGATCGCATCCGGCGATCACCAGATCACGGTTGAACTCCGCTGGAGGCGAGATGGTGTCCACGCGGAGGGAACGGGCGGAGAGACGCGCCGCGATCACGGCGTTGGAGCGCGGAAGCCACGATGGCGAGACGCGCGCGGGAGCGGCCACCAACTTCTGGCCGACCTTGCAGAGTTGGACCAATTGCCCGGGAAGCCCGGGAGCGGTTTCATCTACCGGTTCAGCGGCGACATGGTTGGTGGGCGCTTCAACGCTGGGTTCGAGATCAAACAGATCCTCGACGGAGACCTCCAGGGCGCGCGCGAGCTGCAGCGCCACGGCGGTGTTGGGGACAAACGACCCGCGTTCTATGGCGTAGATGGTCTGGCGGGCGATGCCGACGCGCTGAGCGAGCTCGGTTGCGCCGAGCCCGCTCTGTTTCCGAATTCGTTGGAGGTGAGTGCGAATCTCGGGCAAATCATTACACTAATTGGCGGGCGGAGCAGCCGCGGGATGGGGAGCGGCGGCCGGGCGGGGCGCGGTGTGATGGACGGCGGTCTTGGGCGCGGCGTGAGCGGCCGGCGCGGGCGCGACAACGGTCGCTGTTTTGACGACGTCGATGTCAGGGAATTGCTTCAAGAGGTAAGCTTTGCCTTCGTTCGTCACGCGATCCTGCTGCGGCTGCTCGCCGTATTTGCTGGTGATCTTATCGACGGTCTCCATGCCCTGGGTCACTTCGGCGAACGGGGCGAAGCCCATGCCGTCCAGGCGCTGGTTGTCCGCCAGGCTGATGAAAAGCTGCGTCGTGCGGGTGTTCGGCCCGGCGGTGGCGAACGTGAGAAAGCCGCGCTTATTGGACTGCGTGACGGGGTCATCCTGAATGTTGGCGGTCTGCCAGACCTTCGAGATGGCGGGCGTCGGGCTGAGACCAAACTGCACCACGAATCCGGGAACGACACGGAAGAACGCGCCGCCGTTGAAGAAGCCGGCGCGCACCAGGTTGTAAAAGCGATCGGCGCCCAGCGGGGCCCACGCGCGATGGACGGTGACGGTGAAATCGCCCGCGCTGGTGACGAAGCGCGCCTGGAACGTCTCCGGCGCTTTCGCCTTCAGAGAAGCCGGGTTGGTTAGCGAGGGCCGCGCCGCCGGCGCGTGATGCACAGCGGTGGAAGCGGGGTGAGACGCAGGCGCCTGGGCAAAAACGGCCCCGGCCGTGACAAGGGCAATCAGGATGGTTTGAATTCGCATGAGCAGAAAAATAAGTGGGTTCGAAAGTTTATTGTATCGGAGGCAAGAGCGCCCGCGCTTCAGAGAAACAGGGGCGCCGCCACCAACGTGATGGTGCTGAGCAGTTTGATCAGCACGTGCAACGACGGGCCGGCGGTGTCTTTGAACGGATCGCCCACCGTGTCGCCGACGACGGACGCGCGGTGAGCCGGCGAGCCCTTGCCGCCGTGATGGCCCATTTCGATGAACTTCTTGGCGTTGTCCCACGCGCCGCCGCTGTTGTTCATGAGCATGGCGAGCAGGATTCCGGTGATGGTGCCGATCATCAGGAACGCCGCCACGGCGGTCGTGCCCACGTGGAACTGCTTGAAGATGAGGCCGACGGCGACCGGGCTGACGACCGCGAGGAACCCGGGAACGATCATTTCCCGCAGCGCGGAGCGGGTGACGATATCGACGCAGGCGCCGTAGTCGGGATCCGAGGTTCCCTGCATGATTCCCGGGTTCGCCTGGAACTGACGGCGAACTTCGCGGATCACGGTTTGCGCGGAGCGGCCTACAGCTTTGATGGCAAAGGAGCTGAAAAGGAAGACGAGCATGGCGCCGAGAAGCGCTCCCGCGAATACGGGAACCTGCCCGATATCGATGGGGAAGCCGGCTTCCGGGGGCAGATTCGTCAGGCGCTTGACGGTGTCGATATAGGCCGAGAACAGGAGAAACGCGGCCAAGGCGGCGCTGCCGATCGCGTAGCCCTTGGTGAGAGCTTTGGTGGTGTTGCCGACCGAATCGAGGCGGTCCGTGCGGGCGCGCACCGCGTCGGTCTGGTGAGACATTTCTACGATGCCCCCGGCGTTGTCGGTGATGGGACCGAAGGTGTCCATCGCCAGGATGTAGCCGGCCGTGGAGAGCATGCCGATGGTGGCGACGGCGGTGCCGAAGAGGCCGGACGCGTTGGCGGTGACGCCCGGAAGATCCGCGGTGTAGCCGAGATAGTAGGATCCGAGGATCGCGCCCACGATGACCAGCACGGGGGCGGCGACGCATTCGAGCCCGACGGCGAAACCGGAGATGATGGCGGTGGCGGCGCCCGTGGTGCAGGCCTGCGCGATATCGCGGACCGGCCGGTACTTGTACTCGGTGTAGTACTGGGTGATGAAGACGAAGAGGAAACTGGTGAGAATGCCCAGAAGTCCGGCGAAGAAGAAGTGCCGGTTGCCGTCGAGCAGCAGGTATACGGCGAGCGCGAATCCGGCGACGGCGGCGATTACGGTGACATAGAAGCCGCGGTTGAGCGCGTGCATGGGATCGCCGTCCTCGGTTCCCCGCACGGCGAAGATCCCGAGGGTGGAAGCGATGAGACCGAACGCCCCGGCCACCAGCGGGAACAGGATGCCCTTGATGCCGAAGGAGGGATAAAGACCGGCGGCGAGAATGATCGCGCCGACATTTTCGGCGGCGGTGGATTCGAACAGATCGGCGCCGCGGCCGGCGCAGTCGCCGACGTTGTCGCCTACGAGGTCGGCGATCACGGCGGGGTTGCGGGGATCGTCTTCGGGAATCCCGGCTTCGACTTTTCCGACCAGGTCGGCGCCGACGTCGGCAGCCTTGGTGTAGATGCCGCCGCCCAGTTGCGCGAACAGGGCCACGAAGCTGGCGCCGAAACCGAACGCGACGATCTGGCCGGGGATGCGCGTGGGGTCGCCGAGCCCGTCGAAGGAGTAGAACAGCGTCGCGACGCCCAATAACGAGAGCGCCACGACACTGAGGCCGGTGACGGCTCCGCCACGGAGAGCAGCTTGGAGCGCACCGTTGAGGGTGTTACGAGCAGCGGCCGCGGTTCGGATGTTGGCGCGAATGGAAACCCACATCCCGCTGAAGCCGGCGAGAGTGGAGCACAATGCGCCGGCGGCGAATGAGATGGTCATGCGGCGCGCGAGAACGCCGCTCCCGCTACCGAAGTAATAGCTGACGTAGATGGCGATCGCGAGCACGAACGCGAGCAGAAGAATGGTGCGGTTTTGGCGGCGCATAAAAGCTTCGGCGCCCTGTTTGATAGCGTCGGAGATTTTCCGCATCTGAGGCGAGCCCGTATCCTGTTGGATCACATGGCGGGCAAGCAGGCCGGCGACAATGAGCGCCAGCAGGCAGATGACGAGCACGAAAAGAAGGTAAGTCTGTCCGGACCCCGTGTCTCCGGCTGGTAACCAGAGCGCCAGCGGGGTCGCAAGCGATAGCATGTCGATGCACGACTCCTGTCAGGTATTTGTGAACGCTGAGCAACCAGTTGAATCTATATGACGGCGTAAGCGGATTGCAACAGAGATGTTGAGCGAAGAGTTCGGGTTCGCGCACAAGGGAGCGCTGTATGATTAATTTCGCCGGAGCGCTGCTCGGGAGAATTCATGATGAAACCAACGACCCAGTTCACTGCTGTTCTGTTCTTGCTTGCGTCGCTTGCGAGCGCGAAAGGAGCGACGGCCGGGTCTATCCAGACAACGGCCGGAACGGGGACGGCCGGGTATACCGGCGACGGCGGACCAGCTACGGCGGCGCAACTGAATCTTCCGGTTTTCGTCGCCACGGATCCGGGAGGAAATGTTTACATCGCGGATCAAAAGAACAACGTGATTCGGAAAGTAGACCTCGCGGGAGTGATCACAACCGTCGCGGGAACGGGCGTAGCCGGATTCGCGGGAGACAACGGCCCGGCGACACAGGCACAGCTGAATAGTCCGACCGGAGTTTTCGTCGACCCGCAGGGCGACCTGTTGGTGGCGGACGTGGGGAATCAGCGTATCCGTAAAGTTACGCCCGCGGGCATCATCACCACGGTCGCCGGAAACGGCGGCATGGGGTTCGGCGGCGATGGCGGGCCCGCGACCAGCGCCAGTTTCTATAACTCAGACCGCGCGGTGGCGGACGCGGCAGGAAACATTTATATCGCCGACCAGAGCGATCACCGCATCCGGATCGTCAATGCGGCGGGCATCATCAGCACTTTCGCGGGGACCGGTACGCAAGGCTTCAGCGGGGACAACGGGCCCGCCACTTCCGCCATGTTGGACAATCCGACCGCGGTGGCGCTCGACGCGGCGGGAAATCTTTTCATCGCGGATCAGTTCAATCAAAGGATCCGCAAGGTAAGCACGGCGGGGATCATCACCACCGTCGCGGGGAGCGGACAGATCGGGTATTCAGGCGACGGCGGACCGGCGATCAGCGCCGCGCTGAATTATCCCGGAGGTCTGATCGTGGACGATTCCGGGAATATCTTCTTCAACGACGATTTGAACTTCGTCGCAAGGAAGGTCGCGGCGGACGGCACGATCAGCACCGTCGCGGGAAATGGAGCGCAGGGGTCATCAGGCGACGGAGGGCCAGCCACGAGCGCGAGCCTGAACGGAAACTTCGGAATCGCCATCGATCCGGCCGGGGATCTTCTGATTGCCGACAGCGCGAACAACCGGATCCGTTTGGTTGCCTCGGCCTCGCCGGTCGCTCCGCTCTTCCAAAGTATTTCCGTGACGAACGGCGCCAGTTTCGTGAGCGGCGGTTCCGCCGGAGCGCTGGCCACCGTTTTCGGACAGCACCTCAGCGTGAATTTGAGCGGCCTGGCGAGTTCGACCACACTGCCGCTTCTCACTCAACTGGCGGGCGCATCGGTGACAGTTAACGGAGTGCCGGCGCCGCTGCTGGCGGTAGCGAACGCGGGCGGCGGAGAGCAGATCAATTTCCAGATCCCGTGGGAGGCGGCGTCGGCGTCTTCGGTGCAAGTTGTCGTGAACAACGGGATCGCATCGAGCGCGGCCACCGTGGAATTAAGCGTGGCCCAACCAGGCATCTTCCTGATTGACGGAGTCAACGGCGCAACCGAGCATCTGGACGGCGCCGTGGTGAGCACGTCGAATCCGGCCGCGCCTGGCGAATATGTCGTGGTGTTCGCAACAGGACTGGGTCCGGTGAACCCGCCAGTCGTTACCGGACAGGCCGCGCCGGCAACGACTCTTTCGACGACAACGATCACTCCGTCGGTCACGATCGGCGGTTTACCGGCGACCGTGTTGTTCAGCGGTGAAGCGCCTTACTTCGTCGGCCTGAACCAACTGAACATTCAGGTTCCGGCGGGGGCCAGTTCCGGCTCACAGGATATGACGATCACCGTGAACGGGATCATGAGCAACGTGGCGAAGATTCAGGTGCAATAGCGGGCGTTCCCGCGCGAAAGTTAGTCGCCGAAGCTGCCGACTTCTTCTCGGGTCTCGGACTCAGCCGGCGGGGCGCTGGCGATCAGACTGGTGAGCGGAACGAAGCCTTCCTTGATGGGCTTTTCACCGAGGACATGTTCGCGGTAAAGCTTCTGCATCTTGGCGTCTTCCAGCTTCTGCTTCAAAGTCTCGTCGCGCTTGCGGGTTTTCTCTTCGCGGGCCGTCTTGGCGATGCCCTTTTCGTCGAGGTCGGTCTGGCGGTGGCGATAGACGTCTTCATCGCGCAGCACCATGGAATGCTCGGCGGTCTGCATGCCGACCTTCTTGCCGCCGGCGAAAATCTCGTGGCGGCCTTTCTCCTCGTACCACTTGGAGAGGGTCGCGGTCATGTGCATCTTCTCGATGATGTTGCGCCAGCCCACGCCCGTGTTGTAGGCACAGAAGCTGATCTCGCCTTCCTGCGTGGCGTAGGGGATGATGCACTGCTCGGTGCGGCGGAAATCGTAATTGAACAGATCCTGGAACCACATGCCGGCGACGAAAAGAAAATTCCAGCGATCTTTGCGGCGCTTCTCGATGTCCTCCATTGTGCGGTCGCCGGTCACCTTGCCGTAGTTGCGGTTGCTGACGCCGAAGCATTTGTCGAATTTCTCGAGCATGTCGGTGACCTTGAAGTGCGTGGGCGCCTTGAAAGGATCATAGTTGCGCAGCAGCGAGAGTCCCACGCCGATGCCCGACAGCAGCTTGCCGCGGCCGGCGTCATTCACGCGGGCGACATCCTTCGCGAGACGGGTGGCGTTGAGGAACGCGGTGACCGGGACGTATTCCTTGGTTTCCTTGTCGCACATCACGGCCATGCCGATGCCGCAGTTCGGGTGGCATCCGCAGGAGATCTGGCCCCAATCGGCCGCGGGGCCGTGGATCAGGTCGGCGAAGTCGGAGAACGTGCTCATGAAGGAAATCGGGAACCAATCGCGGATGGGTTCGCCGATGCCAGTCTGGGTTTTCACGTCATGCGCGAGATGGGAAAGGGTGTAGCGCTGGGCGGCGCGGCGATCGTCGGTGACAGCCTCATCGCGGCCGGTGAAGGAAACAGGCTGGAATGACAGGAAGGGAATCTTCTTCGGGTTGTCGAGCGCGAAGCGAACCACGGCGCCGACCTGCTCATTATTGATCCCGTTGATGATGGTGATGACGGGGACGATATCGACGCCGTTGGACCAGAGGTTCTCAATGGCGCGCAGCTTCACATCGAACAGATTGCCGACGGCTCGATGGGAGTTGGCCTCGTTCCCGATGCCGTCGAATTGCAGATATGCGTAACGGAGTCCGGCTTCGGCGGACTGGCGGCAAAATTCCGGGCTCTTCGCGAACTCGATCCCATTGGTCGCCGCCTGCACGCTGTTATAGCCCACTTTGCGGGAATAGCGCACGGCGTCCAGGAAGAACGGCGAAAGGGTCGGCTCGCCGCCGGAGAATTGCACCGACATCTGGCGGCGGGGCTTGATGGAGATGGCGTTATCGAGCAGAGTCTGGACGTCTTCCCAGGTGAGTTCGTGAACGAACCCGACCTGATTGGCGTCCATGAAGCAGGGGTCGCACATCATGTTGCAGCGGTTGGTGAGATCCACGGTGAGGACGGAGCCGCGACCGTGCTTGATGGTGCTGGTCCCGTGATCGTGCAGCTTTTCATCGTTGTGGGCGCGGATGTCGCGGCCCGGGAATACATCTTCCAAATGCTTGAAAAAGGCGGGATCGATGGCCATCACGTCTTCAAAGTGGCCGTGGATCGCGCAATCCTTCACCATCAGGATCTTGCCGTCCCGTTCGATCACCTGAGCTTTGATTTCGCCGACCTTCTCGTTTTTCAGGATCTCGACCGGCAGCTTGCCGTCGACAATCTGCTGGCGGATATGGGGGACGCAGCGCGGGCAGAGCGAGTCCGTGGTGCGGGGCCATCCAAGCGGCGGTTTCGTCTTTTCATACGATTTTAAAACCGGTTTGTCGGACCACTTCGGCGTGAAGGCGGGGGCCTGATTGATCTGATTCAGGCGATCGAACACCTGCCATGCCGCGTTTGCCGCAACTGAAACCGCTTTTTCCGCGTACTTGATTGCCTTGGGCATGCGCTTTGTTCCGCTCCTTTGAGAACGCTTTGATTAACCGTATGAGCATACAGAGGAAGCGATGGATCCGACTACCCCTGCCGACTGAACGGACTATTTTCGCAGTGTATGGTCAAATAATCACCCGAATGGGACCATCCGGCGCCCTGCGGAACCGCCGAAAGGTAGACTGGAAGTAATAGATGGTACTCGATTTGCGCGTCGGCGAGGTAGCCGTTTTGGCTGGCCGGGCGGGGTTCGAAATCGCCGGGGTGACAGGCGCCGGACCCACGCCTGATTACCCTCGCTATCAGGCCTGGATCGATCGCGGGAATGCGGGTCCCATGGGCTATCTGGCCGATCATCGGGCCGCGCTGCGCGCAGACGTCCGCACGCTGCTTCCGGAAGCCAAGTCGGTGATTTGCGTAGGCAAACTGTACAACGGACCGGAGCCGTATTCCACCGCGTTCAGCGATCCCGAGCGAGGCTGGATTGCGCGGTACGCCTGGGGCGAGGATTACCACCGAATTATGCGATCCGGTCTGGAGGAACTCGCCCGCCTGCTCGCCGAGCGTGCCGGACCGTTCGCCTGGAAGGCCTGCGTCGATACAGCTCCGGTTCTGGAGCGGTCGCTCGCGCGCGAAGCAGGCCTGGGTTGGATCGGGAAAAACACCTGTCTGATCAACCAGAGCCGCGGGTCCTGGTTCTTCCTGGCCGAGCTCATCACCAGCCTTCCGCTCGAAGCCGGCGCGGAGTTCGCCGCGGATCGCTGCGGAAGCTGTTCGCGTTGCATTGACGCCTGTCCCACGCGTGCTATCGTACCGGCCGCGGAGGGGCGGTATGAGATCGATTCTCGGCTCTGTATCGCATCCCTCACCATCGAACAGCGGGGCCCGATCAGCGAAGAACTGCGGGGCCGCATGGGAGCGCGAATCTTCGGGTGCGACATCTGCCAGGATGTGTGTCCGTGGAATGGGCGCGCTCCGGTGAGCGAGCGGTCGAAAAGGGCGGTCTTCGCTCCCCCGCTGGCGCGCATGGCGGCGCTGTCCGAGTCCGAATTCCGCGATCTGTTCCGGCATACGCCGGTGGAGCGCGCGAAGTATCGCGGATTTCTCCGCAATGTCGCGATCGCCATGGGGAATTCGGGCTCGGCACGCATGCGCGACCCGCTTCGGAAGCTGGCGGGATCGAATGACGCGCTGGTGGCCGAGCATGCCGCGTGGGCTCTGGCGGAATTGGAAGCGGCGCTGGCCGACGAGGGGGAACCGGAGAAGGAATGCGCGGAATTATCACTCTCTTCCTAATCGCCGTCGCGCTCTGCGTGGGCGCCCGCGCGGCGGAAAGCCCCCGCGTGGCGGCCGGCTTCGATCATTTCTACAACCTGGAATACGATCAGGCGCTCGCCGAATTTGAGCAGGAAGCAGCCGCGCATCCGGATGAACCGAAGCTGCACAACTACATCGCCCAGACGCTGCTCTATCGCGAGATGTTCCGCAATGGGGCGCTCGAAAGCGAGCTGGTCTCGGGCAACAACGCCTTTCTCCGGCGCGAGAAGTTGAACCCGTCGCCCGAGGTGCAGAAGCGGTTCGATGCGGAGATTAACCGGGCGATGGCGCTGGCCAAAGCGCGGCTGGCGCGAAATGCGAACGATACGACGGCGCTCTACGCACTGGGGGTGAGTTACGCGCTCCGTTCCAATTACAACTTTCTGGTGCGAAAAGCCTGGCGCGACGCCCTGGGCGATGCGACGCAGGCGCGCAAGATGCACGACCGAGTGATTGAACTCGATCCCGGCAACAACGATGCGCGGCTCATACCAGGCTTGCACGAATACATCGTGGGAAGCCTCCCCTGGTCCATGCGGGCTCTCGGATTCCTGGCCGGGTTCCATGGGGACAAAGAGGGCGGGATCCGGAAACTGGAGCAGGTGGCGAAATCCGGGCAGGAGGACAAGCTGGACGCGGACGTCATCCTCTGTGCGATCTACCGGCGGGAAAATAAGAGGCAGGCGGCGATCCCGCTGCTGAACGAATTAATCCGGAATTTCCCGCGTAATTACTTATTTCTCTTTGAAAAAGCGGAAATGTACGCAGCCATGGGGAATAAGAAAGAAGCGCTGGGAGCGCTCCATCAGATCGCGGTGGGCAAGGAGAAAGGCGTCGCGGGATTCGCGCGCGTCCCGTGGGAGAAGCTCTATTACGAGCAGGGGAACATCGAATTCTGGTACAACGATCTCGATCAGGCTCTCGCGAATTTGAAGAAAGCGACCGCGGCCGCCGCCGACTTGGATCTGAATAGCGGCGTGCTGGCCTACATGCGGCAAGGGCAGATCTACGATCTGCAAAACCGTCGGGACCTGGCGAAGAGAGCGTACGAACAAGCCATTCAATTCGCTCCGGAATCCGATGCGGCGAAAGAGTCCCGCCGTTACATCGGGACGCCTTACCGGCGCTCCAAGTCCTGAGAGCCGCGCGGTCGCTGTCATCCCGGAACTCCGATATAATCCGCAGGAATGTCCCCGCTGACACTTGTTGCTGCTCTGGTTTGTATTCTGCCGATGGGCTTACTGGCCCAAGCCGTCCCGGCTCTGTCGGTCGACGCCGCCGCCGGCCGGCACGCGATCAGTCCGGATATCTACGGGATTAACGATTACGCGGACCAGGGGCTGGCCAGCCAAGCTCGCGTCGGAGTGCGGCGTTGGGGAGGCGACGCCACCAGTACTTACAATTGGCTCCTGGACACCTACAATTCCGGCGGCGATTATTTCTTCGAGGATTACGCTTATCCCGCAACCAGCGGCGCCACGCTTCCGGACGGTTCGCAGTTCGACGCATTCATGACCACCGGCTTGACCACCGGGACGAAACGGCTGGCCACGATTCCGGTCATGGGCTGGCTGCCCAACACCCGCGCCAACGTATGCAGCTATAGCGTGGCCAAGTACGGCGCTCAACAGAAGACCGATCCTTACCACGCGGATTGCGGAAATGGGTATGCACCGGACGGAACCACCAAGATCGTGAATGATCCGAACGACGCCAACACCCCTTACGATCAGACTTTCGCGCAGCAATGGATCAATTACCTGACCTCGCACTATGGAAGCGCGGAGGAAGGCGGCGTCCAGATCTGGTCGCTCGACAACGAACCGGAGTGGTGGTTTTCGGTGCATATGGACATTCACCCCAGCACCTCGACCTATGACGAGATGATCAGCCGCGGCCAGACGTATGCGGCGGCCATTAAAGCGGCCGATCCGACGGCCCTCATCACCGGACCTGTGGCGGCCGGCTGGTCGGGCTACTTCTACTCGGCGACCGATTTCGTCAGCGGCTGGAGCACGGGGCCGGATTACAAGTTCTACAGCAATCCCGTCGACCGATTGGCGCATGGGAACGTCCCCTTCGTGGAGTGGTACATGCAGCAGATGAGCAACTACGAGGCGCAGCACGGGACGCGCCTGCTGGATTACGTGGACGTGCACGGCTACATTACGCCCAATGGAATTGGATTCGGAACGGCGACCGATCCCGCTTCCACGCTACTGCGGCTGACCTCGACGCGCGTGTTCTGGGACCCCAACTACGCCGCGCCGGACGCATCCACTCCCGACGCGGGCTATCCCAACGGCGAGCCTCCCTACCTGATTCCCCGCATGTTGCAGTGGGTGGCGAACGACTATCCGGGCACGAAGACGGCGATCACGGAATACAACTGGGGCGCGGTGAGCGATATCACGGGCGCGGTGGCGGAGGCCGATCTGCTTGGCATCTTCGGCCGCGAGGGCCTGGACCTGGCGACGATGTGGGCGCCGCCCAATCCGAATGCGAGCGGGTCAACGCCGCCCGATCCCACCGCTTACGCCTTCAAGATGTACCTGAACTACGACGGCAGCGGAAATCAGTTTGGCGAGACGGGCGTTTCGGCGATTTCCAGCAATCCGGATCAGTTATCGATCTTCGCGGCGCAGCGCTCCGACAGCGCTTTGACGATCATGGTGCTGAACAAGACGGCGACACCTGAGACCGCGCCCATCAGCGTGGCGAATTTCGAGAGTTCGGGGACTGCGCAGGTGTGGCAATACAGCAGCGCGGATCTGACCGCGATCGAACGCGCGCCGGATGCGGCTGTCGGCGGCGGGAGCGTGACGCTCAGTTTTCCAGCCTATTCCATTACGCTGCTGGTTTTACCGGAGGCGCCGGCGTCGCTCCCGCAGCCGCAGCCCATCGTGGCGGCCGTGGGGAATGCGGCCTCGTACGATACCAGCGCGATCGCCCCGGGCGAGATCGCCGTCGTGTATGGATCGAACCTGGGACCGGCATCGCTCGCGGGCGCGGCGGTCACGTCCGATGGCGACTATTTGAGCAACAACGTCGCTAACGTGCGCGTGCTTTTCAACGGCGTGCCGGGACCGATCGTTTACGCATCCGCCGGTCAGGTGGCCGCGATTGTTCCCTATTACACGGCGCTCTCGACCACCGCCGCGGTGCAGGTGGAGGTGCAGGGTGTCCGATCCGCCCCGTTCTCCATGCAAGTGACCGCCGCTAATCCGGGCATCTTTTCGCATGACGGATCAGGGCAAGGCCAGGGCGCGATCCTGAACCAGGATCTCTCTTTGAACTCGTCGGCGAATCCCGCAAAGGCCGGGGATATCGTCGTGCTCTATGCGACCGGCGAGGGTCAAACGACGCCGCCAGGGGTGGATGGAAGGCTCGCGCTCGACATTCGTCCCACTCCCGCGGGCGCGTGCGGAGTCACTATTGGCGGCCAGACCGCGAATGTCTCGTACTGCGGCGCGGCGCCTTATTTGACCAGCGGCCTCATCCAGATTAATGTGCAGGTGCCGTCGAGCACCGCGCCGGGCAACGTGCCGGTGGCGCTTTCGATCGGCGGCGTTCAGTCGCCCGACGGAGTCACCGTTGCGATCCATTAGTGTTGGCCGCCGGGATTAAAAGCGGGGATCCGCTGAGCCTCGGATACAATTGCCGAGTGCCCGTCGTCGCGACCCGGCCGGGGTCCGGGTTTCATGTGCCGGTCAAATCAGAAAGGGACTATGTTTATACAAAAAGAAATTTCACTGAAGACATTCGCGGCTAAGACCGCTCTGCTGCTGGCGCTTCCGTTGACCGGGGTCGCGCTGTGGGCGCAGTCGCCCGCCGATCCCCTAAGCGCGGGCAACCGCTATATGTATTCCATGGTGAAAAGCAATCTCCTCAAAGGCGCGGAAGAGATGCCGGACGCGAACTACGACTGGAAGCCGGCCAAGGACGTCAGGACCTTCGGCCAGCTTGTCGGTCACGTCGCTGACGCGCAGTATGAATTCTGCGCGCCGGTGCTGGGCGAAAATCCTCCATCCTCTTCGGTGGAGAAGAGCATGACCGCCAAGGCGGATCTGGTGCAGGCGCTCAAGGCCGCATTTGCCTACTGCGACACGGCTTATAAAGGATTGACCGACGCGCATGCCGCGGACATCGTCAACTTCTTCGGGAACAAAACGACGAAGTTGTCGCTTCTGTCGTTTAGCACCGCTCACGATGACGAACATTACGGGAATATGGTCACGTATCTGAGGATGAAAGGGCTCGTGCCTCCCTCCAGCGCGAAGGAGAAGTAGCGCCTTTCCGATAAACAGGGGGCTCTACGCGGTATCGCATCGTCCTGGAGGGCGTCGTCCAGGGAGTGGGGTTCCGGCCGTTCGTCAAAAAACTAGCCGACCGGTTCCAACTCCCCGGCATTACTTTCAACACGGCCAGCGGGCTGATTGTTGAAATCGATTGCGAAGCGCGCTATGCCCTGAACTTCGTCGAAGCTCTCCGCGCGGAGGCGCCCCCAGCGGCCCGCGTCGAGAGCTGCCGGATGGAAGAGGTCGCGGGCGCTGGCGGGAGCGCCGCGTATCTCGGCTTCCGCATCGCGCCCAGCGCGCCGCGCGACGCGAGCTTCACGCTGATCTCGCCGGATCTGGCGACGTGCGCGGATTGCCTCGCGGAGATCGCGAATCCGGCGGACCGGCGCTTCCGGTATGCATTCACCAACTGCACGAATTGCGGGCCGCGCTATTCCATCGTGCGATCCACGCCCTACGATCGGGCGAACACCACCATGCAGAGCTTCGCGCTGTGCGCGGATTGCGCGGCGGAGTACGCAGACCCGGCGGACCGGCGCTTTCACGCCGAGCCGGTCGCCTGCCCCGCTTGCGGACCGCGGCTTTCGATGGAGCTGCCGGATGCGCGGGCCGTGCTGGCGGCGGGACAGGTTCTCGCGCTCAAGGGGCTGGGCGGCTATCAACTGGCGTGCGACGCGATGCGGGCGGAAGCGGTGGCCGCGCTGCGCGTTGCGAAACGCCGCAGCCGCAAACCGTTCGCGGTGATGATGCGCGATCTGGCCACGGCAGAGCGTTACTGCACACTGAACGACGCCGAGCGCCGGCTGCTAAGCGAGTCCGCCGCGCCGGTGGTGCTGCTTCGCATGCGAGATGCGGCGACGTTTCCAAGCGGAGTTGCGCCGGGACTGCGGCAGATCGGGGTCATGCTGCCCTACACGCCGCTGCACCATCTCCTGTTCACCGGTCCGGCGGAATGCCTGGTGATGACCAGCGGCAACATCAGCGAAGAGCCGATCGTCATTCGTAATGACGAAGCCATGGTCAAGCTCGCGCCCCTGGCGGACCACCTATTGACGCATGATCGCGATATTTTCATGCGTGTCGACGATTCAGTGACGCGCGTATTCGAAGGCGTTCCGCGGATTCTGCGGCGCGCGCGCGGTTATGCGCCCGGCGCCATCGCGCTGGGACGCGACGTGGGCGAAGTGCTCGCGGCCGGCGCGGAGTTGAAGAACACGTTCTGCATCACCAAAGGACGCTATGCGATTCCGAGCCAGCACATCGGCGATCTGGAGAACTACGAAACCCTCGAGTTCTTCGAAGAGACCCTGCGCAATTTGCAAAGCGTGTACCAGGCAATGCCGCGGTTGATCGCGCACGACCTGCATCCCGATTACCTGAGCACGCGCTGGGCGCTGGGACGCCCCGAGCCGAAGATCGCCGTGCAGCATCATCATGCGCACATCGCGAGTTGCATGGCGGAAAACGGTCTGAACGAAAAGGTGATCGGCGTCGCCTTCGACGGGACCGGGTGGGGAACCGACGGACAGGTCTGGGGCGGCGAATTTTTCACCTGCGACTTCCATGGCTTTGGGCGCGGCGCGCACCTGCGCTACGTCGCGCTGCCGGGGGGCGACCGCGCGGCGCGTCAGGGTTGGCGCATGGCGGCCGCGCACCTCTACGACGCGCTCGGCCCGGAGTTTCGGAAATTGGATCTGCCCTGTTGGAGCGCCGCGCCTTCGGCATCCTGGAAGCTAGTCGAGCGCATGATCGAGCGCCCATCCATCCGAACATCCAGCTGCGGACGCCTCTTCGATGCGGTATCCGCGATTTGCGGAATCAGCAGCGAGAGCAGTTACGAGGGGGAATCCGCGATGCTGCTCGAAGCGGCGGCGGACGGCGGCGAAACCGGTGAGGCGTACAAGGTGGAACTGGACCGGGATACGGCGCCGTGGACTCTCGACACGCGTCCGATGCTGAGGCAAATCGCGGAAGAAGCGGCGGCGGGGAAGTCGCCGCGGAACATCGCGCGTTGCTTTCACCGATCCGTTGCGCATATGATTGAAGCGGTTTGCAGCAAGCTACGCGAAAGGAACGGCGTGGACCACGTTTGTTTGAGCGGCGGGGCTTTCCAGAACTTCATGCTGCTGGCGGACGCCAAGGAATTACTCCGGCGCGGCGGCTTCCAGGTATACCTTCATTCCCAGGTTCCACCCAATGACGGCGGCCTCTCGCTGGGGCAGGCCGTGATCGGCGCGGCGTGGCTGGAATCCGCGGCCGGCGCGGTTCCCGGCATGGAAAGGACTCACTCCCATGTGTCTCGCGATTCCCGGTAGGATCAGCGCTCTGCATGAAAACGTGGGCGTGCCCATGGCGAAGGTCGATTTCGGCGGCATCACGCGCGAGGCTTGTCTCTCGTACGTGCCCGACGCGGCCATCGGCGATTATGTTCTGGTGCACGTCGGCTTCGCCATCAGCAAGGTCGACGAAGACGAAGCCCAGCGCACTTACCAATACCTCTCGGAGATGGATCAACTAAGCGAGTTGGACGACGGCGAAGAGGAGCCCGGCCATGAAGTACCTTGACGAGTATCGCGATCAGCGCGTCACGCAAAAAATAGTCGACGAGATCGAGCGAACCATAACCCGACCCTGGGTCCTCATGGAGGTTTGCGGCGGCCAGACGCACTCCATCGTCAAGTATGGTCTGGATGGCCTGCTACCGGAACAGGTGGAGCTGGTTCACGGACCGGGCTGCCCGGTCTGCGTCACTTCGCTCGAAATGATCGACCGCGCGCACGCCATCGCGCGCATGCCCAACGTGATCTTTTGTTCGTTCGGCGATATGCTCCGCGTGCCCGGCTCCAATGGAGATCTATTCAAGATCAAGTCGGAGGGCGGAAACATCCGCGTCGTTTACTCGCCGCTCGATTGTTTGAAGATCGCGCGCGCCAATCCGGACAAGCAGGTGGTCTTTTTCGCGATTGGATTTGAAACCACCGCGCCCGCCAACGCGATGTCCGTGTGGCAGGCGCGCGAACAGGGAATCAAGAACTTTTCCGTTCTCGTGTCGCACGTTCTGGTGCCTCCGGCGATGACCGGGATCCTGGATTCCCCGAATAACCGCGTGCAAGCGTTTCTGGGACCGGGCCATGTGTGCGCCATCGCCGGCTGGATCGAGTATGAGCCCATTGTCGAGCGTTACCAGGTTCCGATCGTGATCACCGGTTTCGAGCCGATCGACATCCTGCAGGGCGTGCTCATGTGCGTGCGCCAACTCGAGCAGGGCCGCGCGGAGCTGGAAAACGGGTACGCGCGAGCGGTGCAGCGTGAGGGGAACCCCAGCGCGCGGAAGATGATCGGGCGCGTTTTCCGGGTGGTGGATCGCGCCTGGCGCGGCCTTGGGGTGATCCCGGCGAGCGGATTCAGTCTGGCCGAGGAATTCCGCGATTACGATGCGGAACAGATCTTCGACGTGGGAAACATACACGCGATCGAGCCCGCCATCTGCATGAGCGGCGAGATCCTCAAAGGACTGAAGAAGCCGCTCGATTGCCCGGCATTCGGGAAGCAGTGCAGTCCCGAAAATCCGCTAGGGGCGACCATGGTTTCCGCCGAGGGCGCATGCGCGGCATACTACAGCTACGGCCGCCATCTGGTAAACGACATTGCGCCTGCTCGAGATAGCGCCGACGGCCAAGAGGATCAACAGACCGATGGAGAAGGATTTTGTCCTGTCGTGCCCGGTAGCCATCACGGACCGGAAAAACATCGTCATGGGACATGGCAGCGGCGGCAAACTGACCGCGCAACTGGTCCATGATCTTTTTCTTCCCGCCTTCGATAACGCCTATCTGCGCAAGCTCGACGACCAGGCCGTCTTTCAGGCGGGTTCGGCGAAACTGGCGTTCACCACCGACTCATTCGTCGTCACGCCGTTGTTCTTCCCGGGCGGGAATATCGGCGAGCTCGCGGTCAACGGGACGGTGAACGACCTGGCGATGAGCGGCGCGCGTCCTCTGTTCCTCTCCGCGGCATTCATCATGGAGGAAGGGCTGCCGATTGAGGAGCTGAGGCGTATTGTCGAATCGATGGCCCTGAGCGCGCGCGCGGCGGGCGTGTCGATCGTCACCGGCGATACGAAAGTCGTGAACAAGGGTTCAGCGGATAAATTATTCATCACGACATCGGGCGTGGGGCTTGTTCCGGAAGGTCTGTCGCTCTCAGCTTCGAATGTGCGGCCGGGCGACGACATCATCATCAGCGGGTCGATTGCGGACCATGGCATGGCCGTGATGTCCGTGCGGGAAGGACTTGAATTCGAGAGCGCGATTCTGTCCGACACCGCGCCGCTGCATGCGCTGGTGGAGGCGATGCTGGGCGCGGGTGAAGTGCGCGCGCTGCGGGATCCCACGCGCGGAGGCTTGGCGACGTCGCTCTGCGAGATCGCCTCCACGTCGTCCGTGGGCGTCGAAGTCGACGCCTCGGCGGTGCTGGTGCGAGAAGACGTGAAGGGCGCCTGCGAGATCCTGGGGTTGGACCCGCTATTCGTCGCGAATGAAGGCAAGCTGGTGGCGTTTGTCGCGCATGAATCCAGCGCGGCGATTCTGGATGCGATGCGTCGCACGCCGTCTGGCGCGGAAGCCCGCCTGATCGGTCGCGCGGTCGCCGAACATCGCGGAATGGTTCTCCTGAAGACCGAGATCGGCGGCACGCGCATCCTGGATCTTCCTTTTTCCGAGCAGCTGCCGCGCATCTGCTGACGCGAAATTCCTTCAGCCCGGTTGTACGGTAATTCTACGCAGCCCGAAAGAATTCAGATGGCGCAAAATGAAATAAATTTCGGCAACAGAGGACGGCTCGTAATCCGAAATAGTTACCCATATGAAATTGAGTAAGTTTCGACACTGCCTTCCTTGACATCCGCATTTGACGGGGATAAAGTTCACAGCGGAGAGGTAAAGTGCCCATGACGGCAGAAGTCGCTCCCTACGGCCGATCTACTCAAAGGCCGCCAGATGTAAAAGAAGTTCACGTCCTCTGGATCACGGCGGGTCTCGGGTGCGATGGCGACACAATTTCCATCACAGCCGCATCCCAGCCAAGCGTGGAAGACGTCCTCCTGGGAGCCATCCCAGGGCTCCCCAAAGTCCACCTGCATAACCCCGTGCTCGCGTATGAAGTCGGCGACGATTTCATGAAGTATTGGTATCAGGCTTGGGAAGGTAAACTCGAACCGTTCGTGCTGGTTGTCGAAGGATCGATTCCCAACGAGAAGATCAAGAAAGAGGGCTATTGGGCCGCTCTGGGAAACGATCCGGACACGGGTCAACCGATCACGACTTGCGAATGGATCGACCGGCTGGCGCCCAAAGCCACCGCCATCATCGGCGCGGGAACCTGCGCGACGTATGGCGGAATCCATGCGATGCAAGGCAACCCCACCGGCTGCATGGGTCTGGCCGATTATCTGGGCTGGAATTGGAAATCCAAAGCCGGGCTGCCGATCGTCAACGTTCCCGGATGCCCCGTGCAGCCGGATAATTTCATGGAGACGCTGCTCTATCTCCTCTACCAGCTTGCCGGACTCGCGCCGATGATTCCGCTCGACGACCAACTGCGCCCCAAGTGGCTGTTCGGCGCGACGGTTCACGATGGATGCGACCGCGCCGCCTATTACGAGCAGGGCGATTTCGCCGAAGACTACAACTCGCCGAAGTGCCTGGTGAAAGTCGGCTGCTGGGGACCGGTGGTCAACTGCAATGTCCCCAAACGGGGCTGGATGTCCGGCATCGGCGGCTGCCCCAACGTGGGCGGCATCTGTATCGGATGCACGATGCCCGGGTTCCCGGATAAATTCATGCCGTTCATGGATGAGCCCCCGGGAGCGAGGCTTTCGGCCGCCGCGATCGGTGTCTATGGCGTGGCGATCCGCTCGCTCCGCAGCATCACCAATCACACGGTCAACAAAGAACCAAAGTGGCGGCACACCGGGCCCCGGCTTACCACGGGTTACCGGCCGCGTGCCTTCTAGTCAACCGACAAGGCGCACACAAAGGAGCTTATTCGATGGCAACGATCACAGAACCCGCGGTTTCCAAAGAGAGTTCGCAACGCCGCCTGGTGGAGATGAACTGGGATCCGATCACCCGGATCGTCGGCAGCCTGGGGATTTACACCAAGATCGATTTCGCGAACCGCCAGGTCGTCGAGTGTCACAGCACGTCGTCAATCTTCCGCGGCTACAGCATTTTCATGAAGGGCAAGGATCCTCGTGACGCCCACTTCATCACCAGCCGCATCTGCGGCATTTGCGGCGATAACCACGCCACTTGCGCCTGCTATGCCCAGAATATGGCGTTCGGCGTCCGGCCGCCCAACATGGCGGAGTGGATCACCAATCTGGGTGAAGCGGCCGAATACATGTTCGACCACAACCTCTACCAGGACAATCTGGTGGGCGTCGATTTCTGCGAACAGATGGTGCGGGAAACCAACCCGAAGGTGCTGGCGAAAGCGGAAGTGACGCCGTCGCCGCACGCCGAGGCGCATGGCTACAAGACCATCGCCGATATCATGCGCGCATTGAACCCGTTCACGGGCGGATTTTATCTCGAGACTCTCCAGATGAGCCGCATGACCCGCGAGATGTTCTGCCTGATGGAGGGACGGCATGTACATCCGTCCACTCTCTATCCGGGCGGAGTGGGAACGGTCCCGACGGTTCAGTTGTTCACGGACTATATGGTCCGCCTGATGAAATACGTCGAGTTCATGAAGAAAGTCGTGCCTCTGCATGACGATTTGTTCGACTTTTTCTACGAAGCGCTGCCGGGTTACGAACAGGTTGGCCAGAGGCGTATCCTGCTGGGCTGCTGGGGCTCATTCCAAAACCCGGATGTCTGCGACTACACCTACAAGAACATGGACAAGTGGGGCAACGCCATGTACGTGACCCCCGGCGTCGTGGTGGATGGCGAGTTAGTTACGACCAATCTGGTCGATATCAATCTGGGTATCCGGATTTTGCTGGGCAGTTCTTATTACGACGGATGGGAAAACGAGGAGATGTTCGTCAAGAGAGATCCTCTCGGCAACCCGGTGGATAGAAACCATCCCTGGAATCAGACCACGACTCCGCGCCCCCAAAAGCGGGATTTCAAGGGCAACTATTCATGGGTCATGTCGCCGCGCTGGTTTGATAAGCGCACCGGCGACTATCTGGCTCTGGACACGGGCGGCGGTCCGATCGCGCGCTTCTGGGCGACGGCATTGGCGGGCTCGGTCGACATCGGGTACATCAAGGCGACCGGCCACAGCGTCAAAATCTATCTGCCCAAGACGGCCGGCAAACCCGAAGTCGAGTTTGAGTGGAAGATTCCGAAGTGGAGCAACGCCATAGAGCGCGATCGCGCGCGCACCTACTTTCAGGCGTACTCCGCGGCCGCCGCTCTCTATTTCGCCGAACAGGCGATGAAAGAGTTGCACAAGGGAAACACAAAGACGTTCAGTGAGTTCAAAGTGCCGGAAGATGGCATCGGATGCGGCTTCCACGAGGCCGTTCGCGGCGTGCTCTCTCACCACGTCGTGATCCGGGACGGCAAGATCGCCAACTACCATCCTTACCCGCCGACGCCGTGGAACGCGAACCCTCGCGATATCTACGGAACTCCGGGTCCCTACGAAGACGCCGTGCAGAATACGCCGATCTTCGAGGAAAACGGGCCGGAAAACTTTAAGGGGATCGATATCATGCGCGCGGTGCGCAGCTTCGATCCGTGCCTTCCCTGCGGCGTTCACATGTATCTGGGAAACGGCAAAACGCTCGACGTTCGCCACTCGCCCATGTTCGGAGTCCAGGCGCATTAGCGGCCATGGCGAAAGTTGATGAGGATCGCGTCCGGCGCATCGAAGATCTCGTGCGCCGGGTGGAGAATATTCCCGATTGCGAAAGCCGCGATGCGGCTCACGCTTTGATGGAGGCCATCCTGGAGCTCCATGGGGCGGGCCTCGAACGTATGATGGACATCGTTTTCGAAACGGGAGAATCCGGCAAGGCGGCGATCCGTCGTTTCGCCGGGGACGGTCTGGTCGCCAGCCTGCTGGTGCTGCACGGCTTGCATCCCGACGATCTGGAAACGCGCGTTCAGCAAGCTCTTGGGAAGATGCACGGCAACGCTGAGTTGATGGGCGTTTTTGAGGGCGCCGTGCGCGTGCGCCTCACCGGTAGCGGATGCGGTTTGAGGGAGTCCGTTGAAGCGGCTGTGCGCGAAGCCGCGCCGGATGCCGCCGAAATCATCATTGAAGATAGCGCTCCCTCGAACGATTTCGTCCCGCTCTCCTCAATCGGGTTGGCATTTCCGAGCCTTGCCTGATGGCTCACGCTTCCATCGCGTCGCTGCGTAAGTTCGTGCGTTCGCGCGAGCCGGAAGAACGTTGCGACACGTGCGGGGCGGCGTTGCCCGCCGGGCATTGTCATAATTTCGAGCCGGCCACGCGACGCATCCGCTGCGCCTGCGATTCTTGCGTAGTCCTCTACGCGCATCTCTACCGGCCCATCCCCGGCCGCGTGCGCGCGCTCCCGAATTTCGATATCAGCGACGCGCAATGGGATGACTTGATGATTCCGATTTCTTTGGCCTTTTTCTCCTACTGCACGCCGGCCGAAAAGATCATCGCACTTTATCCAGGGCCCGCCGGAGCTGCGGAATCTCTGCTTCGTCTCGATGCCTGGGAGGAAATCTCCGCCGCGAATCCCGAGCTGCGCGATCTGCAACCGGATGTGGAAGCGCTTCTGGTGAATCGCGTCGGCTCGCCGCGCGAGTATTTCATTGTTCCCATCGATGAATGTTACAAGCTGGTCGGCCTGATTCGGATCCACTGGCGCGGTCTTTCAGGCGGCGCCGCGGTGTGGGGCGAAATCGCGCATTTCTTCGAAGGACTGCGGAAGAAAGGGAACGCGTGCCAGGCCTGAGTTTCACGGTAGACAGCGCGGAAGCGATTCCGTTCGCCGCCGCGCCCACTATCGCCTTCCGCCTGCGCGTGGTGAATCCCAATGCCGCCCAGGCGATTCAAAGCATCGCTCTCCGCTGCCAAATCCTGATCGAAGCGGCGCGCCGCCACTACAAGGCGGGAGAGCGCGAGAGCCTGCGGGATTTGTTTGGCGAACCGGACCGCTGGAGCCAGACATTACGCTCCCTGCTCTGGACCCATGCGTCGGTCACCGTACCCGCGTTTAGCGGATCCGTGGTCACCGAACTCCCCGTTCCCTGCACGTTCGATTTCAATGTGGGGGCGTCCAAATATTTCTACGCCATCCAGGATGAGGACGTGCCCCTCTGTTTTCAATTTAGCGGCACCGTCTTTTATGCCGCGGCCGATGGCAGTCTGCAAATCGACCAGATCGGCTGGGATAAAGAGGCCCGTTTTCGACTGCCCTCGCACGTCTGGCGCAAGATGATGGACTTCTACTATCCCAACAGCGCTTGGCTCCGCTTAAGGCGGGATGCTTTTGAACGCCTCTATGAATACAAGAGACGGCATGGCATGGCCACCTGGGAAGAGGCCGTCGAGAGTCTTCTGCCTCTGGAGAAAGAGGCCGCATTGTGAACTTCGAGCCGCTTGAAAAAATCGCGAACGCGGTCTTGTACGAGGGGTTTCTGCTGTATCCCTACCGGAAGTCTTCGGTGAAGAATCAACAGCGCTGGCACTTCGGAACCATCGGGCCCGCGGGCGGCTCGGATATCACTTTGATGCAGACCGAATGCCTGGTGGAAGGCGGCGAGAAAACAGGGATTGATGTGAAAGTCCGTTTCCTCCAGGGCGAGATCGAGCGCGAGATGTTGTTCGCCGGGCTGAAGCTGGGAACTTCGCCGGAGCGTCGGCTCGCGGCTTTTCCGCCAATTGATTGCGCCGTGGAATGGGAGTCCGCTCGGGTGAGCGAGGCAGCGTTCCGCCTCACCATCCGGATCCAAAATTTGAGCCCGTGCGCGTCGCCGGAGAGCGCGATGCTCTCGGCGCATACGCTGCTGGCAGTCGAGGACGGGGCTTTTTTATCGCTTCTGGACCCGCCCGAAGAGTACCGCGCCGCCGCCGGCGCTTGCCGCAATATCGCGACTTGGCCCGTGCTGGCCGGCCGTGAAGGCGAAAGGAGCCTGATGTTCTCCTCGCCGATCATCCTCTACGACTACCCGCAGATCGCGCCCGAGAGCGCCGGAGATTTATTCGACGGCACCGAAATCGACGAGATTCTTACGCTGCGCGTGCTCACCCTGAGCGAAGAGGAAAAGAAGGAAGTGCGCGACGGAGATGAGCGCGCGCGCGGCATTCTGGATCGCACCGAGGCGCTGCCTCCCGAAGCTTTCGCGAAAATGCACGGCGCGATTCGGGGCTTGCGCAACGCTTCCAAGCTCGCGTTTCGCGAGGGCGACCGCGTTCGCCTTCGCCCGCGCAAGAAGGCTGACATCTTCGATATCGCGCTCGACGGCAAAATCGCCATCATCGAATCCGTGGAGCGGGATTTCGAAGACAACGTTCACCTCGCCGTCACCGTGGAAGATGATCCGGGCCGTGAGTTCGGCATCGCCCGGCAGATCGGCCATCGGTTCTTCTTCGGACCCGAGGAAGTGGAACTGGTATGAGCATCCTGGTGGCGTGCATCGGCAACATATTCCAGGGTGACGACGCGTTCGGCTGCGAAGTCGCCAAAGTTCTCGCGCAGCGTTCTCGCTTTCGCGATGTCCGCGTGGTGGATTTCGGAATCCGCGGCCTGGATCTAACTTATGCGTTAATGGACGCACCCGAGCTGACGATTTTGGTGGATGCGGTCTCGCGCGGCGGCGCGCCCGGCACGCTCTATACGATTGAGCCGGACCTGACAGATCTGCAAGGCGGCGGACAGCCGATGGACGCGCACAGCATGGATCCGGTGCAGGTATTGCGGACGGCGCAGGCGATGGGCGGCCGATTGGGACGTGTGCTGCTGGTGGGGTGCGAGCCCGCGGATCTGGGCGGGGAAGATGGACGAATGGGCCTGACCGAGCCGGTCAGCGCGGCCATCGAATACGCCGCGGACATGGTGGAATCTTTAATCGCGAAGGAATTACAGGAGGTATAAAGATGAGTTTAAAAAGTATTTTAGGCGGCTTGGCCATGATCCTGGCAGTGGTGGCGGTCGCTTCGGCGCTCCCGGACGTAAAGCGGTACATTCGCATCAGCACGATGTAATCGGAAACGCGTGCATGAGCTTTCGATCGCGCTGAGCATCGTTGAGGGCGCCGAGGAAGAAGTCCAGCGGCAAGGCGGCGGGCGCGTGTGCGCCGTTCATCTGAAGCTGGGCCCGCTTTCGGGCGTCGTGAAGGAAGCTTTGTTATTTTCTTATGAACTGGCGTGCGAGGGAACCTCGCTGGAAGGCTCAGCTCTGATCATCGAGCCGATCCCGATTCGCATCTATTGCGAAACGTGCCACGCCGAAGGCGACCCGATTTCCCTCCAACGCCTGCACTGCAGCCAATGCAGCGCCGCCGATTGCCGGGTGATCCAGGGCGCTGAGATGGAACTGTTCGCGCTCGAATTGCAGACATGACGCAGCCGCGGCTGATCGAGGTTCGCCAGAAAGTACTCACCAAGAATGACGCGGTGGCGCGCGCGCTGAGGCAGCGTTTTGAAGATGACGGGGTTGTCGTCATCAGCCTGGTTTCCAGCCCGGGGTCGGGCAAGACGGCGTTCCTGGAACGGATCCTGGCGATTCTGCGACGGGAGTTCCGCGTCGCGGCGCTGGTCGGCGATCTGGCGACCGACAACGATGCGGTTCGCCTGGCGCGCAGTCAGGCGCCCGTGAAACAGATCTGCACCGGCACAATCTGTCATCTGGACGCCACCATGGTGACCAATGCCCTGGCCGAATGGAATGTCGGGGATCTGGATTTCCTTTTTATCGAGAACGTCGGAAACCTGGTGTGCCCGTCCAGCTACGACCTCGGCGAGAACGCCCGCGCCGTGCTCCTGTCCGTGACGGAGGGGGAAGATAAACCCCTCAAATATCCCTCGATCTTCCACACCGCCGACGCCGCGATCATCACCAAAATGGATCTCGCCGAGGCCGTGGAGTTCGACGCCGACGCCGCGCATCGCAACATCAACGCCGTGCGGCCCGGAATTCCCATATTTGCGACTTCCGTGAAAAAGGGGACTGGGCTTGAGGAAATTCTGGCCTGGATGAAGTCTTTCGGGGTCCGCAAGCCAGTTCACGCCGGCTGACAGCCATGCCAGCTCGCCCCAATCGGCACAAGCAGGACTAGCGCAGCGAAGCGTCTCATTTTTCTCTTGAAACGCGGGCCAAGCTGGTTTATAGTATCTCCACTCGGCCTCTCTTCATTACCAGAAATATCCACCAAGACGACAGGCAAGTGTATCCATGCGCAAATTCAATCTGTTCCTCTCACTTGTCGCGCTGATTGCCGCGACGGCAGTCCGCGGCGACGCCCAGGATCCCAAGTCCGCTCTGCAACAGAAATTGCAGTCCCAGTACGCTCTTACCCAGGCCACCGCCGATAATTCGGACATCGTCACGGCGGGTTGCGTCCTGGTGCTCAAGAAGAGCAATCTGATGATGGCCGCCGTGACCAGTTCAGACCTTTACCAGAACACTTACAAGGACGGAAAGATCGACCAGAACTTTGCCGGGAAGAGCCGCGGCGCCTTGACCCGGCTCGGCAGACTTCCCGGTATGTCCGCGGCCAGCGGGCCGCCTACCCGAACCTTCGTGGCGGGCGAGAAGCTGTGGGTGACCGGCATTATCGTTAGGGATGACGGGATCGTTTTTAACCTGTTCACGGATCCGTTCTCGGATGTGCGCTATAAAGCTTCGCTGAAATTCCCGAATCCAAAGGGAGCGATACCTCCGAGCGATCAGGCGGAAAAGACGATTGCGGAAGTGTTCTCAATCCAGCCGGACGACGCGAAGAGTGCGGACAAACCTGCCGCCGCCGGCGCTCCCGCCGCACCGCCTGCCGCGGCGCCTGTTTCCGAGGCGGCTCCCGCTCCCCTTCCTCCTCCTCCTCCTCCCGCGGACCAGCCGCCCGCGCCGCCCAAGACGATCGCCGTCGGCCAGACGATCGATCAGGTGCTCGCCAACTGGGGGCAGCCTCAGAAAATCGTCAAGCTGAGCACCAAACAAATTTATATTTACCCGGATATGAAGGTGACATTCATCAAGGACAAGGTCACCGACGTCCAGTAGCGTCCCCCGGGCCTCGTCGATCGTAAAGGAACTCATGAAATCGCAGAACATCACCAAGCTCATTGCGCCGCGATACCTGGCGGGCATACTTACCTTTCTCGTGGCCGGCTGCCTCCAGGCTGATGACAAGAAGCCCGCCGCCCCCAAGGCTCCGCCGAAAGCCGCGCCCAGAAGCGCACCGACAGGCGGCGGGGCCAAGCCAGGCGCCGCGGCCGGAAGCGCCGGCCATGGACCGACCACCAGCAGTCCCCATGGGATTACGACGAGCAGCCCTCACGGCGCCGCTACGGAGAGCGCGCACGGTCCCACGACCGCATCACCTCACGGGGCTACGACCACCGCGTCCCCTCGGGAAGCTTCGACCACGGCAACCCCTCGTGGAGCTGCGACGGCATCACCGCGCGAAGCCTCAACGACAGCGTCTCCGCGCGGAGGTTCCCCTGCCGCATCCCCTCGCGAAAGTTCGGCGGCGAGCGGCCCGCGCGGCACGTCCCCCGCGGCCGGTCACACTCCCGCGGCAAGCGCGGGGGCAGCGGGAAGATCCCCATTATCCCGGCCTGCTCCCACGGGAACGAAGACCGTGCGAACCGCGAACGGCAGTGAAGTCCGCACGCGCGCCAACGGCAAACCCGCGGACGTTCATGTGGCGAATCGCGGCATGGACATTCATCATGGGCTGAACGGGGGCCGGCGCGTCGAGGTCGAACGGGCCGACCACTCCCGTGTCGTCGCCTACCGGGGCGGCCGCGGCTACGTGCAGCACCCCTATGCGTACCGGGGCCGCGAATTCGGTCACCGGACCTATTACTACAACGGCCGCGCTTATGACCGCTTCTACGCGCGCAACTACTATCGGGGCGCTTACATGGACGTATACAGCCCCGCATATTATTACCGGCCGGCGTTCTATGGCTGGGCTTACAACCCGTGGGTGTCCCCGGTAAGTTACGCGTGGGGATGGGGCGGCAACCCCTGGTACGGTTACTACGGATACTATTTCAATCCGTATCCTGTATATCCCAGCGCCTCGTTCTGGCTCACGGACTACCTGGTTTCCGCAAGCCTCATCGCCGCCTATCAGGCCAATGCGGCGGCGCAAGCGCAGGCCATGAATGGAGCGCCGCCCGACGCAGCCGCGCTCACGCCACAAGTCAAGGATCTGATCTCGGCCGAAGTGCAGCGTCAGATCTCGCTCGAAAACGTCGAGGCGCAAACCGCCGCCCAAGCGCCGGCAGACCCCGCGTCCAGCGGAATCCAGCGCATGCTGACCGATAACGTGCAACACGTCTTTGTGGCCGGGCACGAACTCGACGTCGTGACCACGGACGGCGCCGAGTGCGCCATCAGCGAAGGCGACGCGCTCCAACTCACCGGTCCTCCGCCACCCGACGCACCCACCGCGACCCTCTCCGTGTTGTCCGCAAAGGGCGGCCAGGAGTGTCGTCGGGGCGCACTCGTGTCGGTCGGCATCTCCGATCTGCAGGATATGCAGAATCACATGCGGGAAACGATCGATCAGGGCATGAGCGAACTGCAAGCCAAGCAGTCCCAAGGCGGACTTCCGGCCCTGCCGCCTTCCGCGAACGCTCCCCCGGTGAAGGCCGCCTTCGCCGCTGACGCGCCCGGCCCCGATCCGACCGCCCAATCCGAGATCGCTCAGCAGTCGCAACAAGCCGATCAGGCCGAGAAGGAAGTACTCAGTCAAGTTCCGGCGGATTCCGCGCCGGCGCCGCTCGCTCCGCCCGCGCCCGTCGGTCCTCCGCCCACGCTTGCGCTGGGACAGACCGTTGATCAGGTAACCGCGATCGAGGGACAAGCCACCAAGATCATCGACAAGGGACCCACCAAAACCTACGTCTTCAGCGACGGCATGAAGGTCACCTTCAAGGGCGGAAAGGCGACCGACATTCAGTAAGCTGGCGAACGCGCGGCTAATCCTGCCGCAGGGCGCGCATCGGATCGACACGCAGCGCCCGTCGCGCGGGCCACAAGGCGGCGACGGCGGACGTAACGGCGAATAATGCGATAGCCGCCCCGTAAGCCAGGGGGTCGAGATTACTGACTCCGTAGAGCACTTGCCGGAGGATCTGCGACATCCCCGCGGCTGCCGCCACTCCCACGGCCAACCCGCCCAATACGGGCCAGGAGAATTGCCGCAGCACGACGGACAGGATATTCGACGGCCTGGCCCCCAAAGCCATGCGGATGGCGATCTCCTTGACCCGCTGCGAAACGGCGTACGACACCACGCCCACGATGCCGAGGCAAGCCAGCAGCTGAGCGATGAAGCTCAGGACGCCCACCACGAGCGCGCCGCTTTCCACGGGTTCCAACTTCTCGCGGAATGAAGTTTTAAGGAGTTGGATCTCCGGAAACACGCCCGGATCCATCTTCGCCGCGAGATCCGCCACGGATCGGGCCAGCGCTTCCGGTGACGCCGTCGTTTCGACCAGCATCGCGTCGGAAGCCGTATCGGCCCGATCCGCCAGCAGGTAAACCTCGACCGCATCCGAGTTCTCCAGCGCGATCAGGCGCGCGCTGCCCGCCACTCCCACCACGATGTAGTCAGACCCCATCGAGAACTTTCCTCCCAGCGGATCGCCGGTCGGCCATTTGCGGGCCAGCGACTCGCTAATGACGATCGCGTGCGTGTCGCCCGGCCTTAGATTGCGACCGCGCAGCAGCGGGATTTTCATGGTGGCGAAGAACGCCGGATCCACGCGATTGATTTGAACGCTCAGCGGGCGACCTTCCAGCTCCACGCCGGCGGTTTCGCGCCGCCTCCCTAATGGCGGAGAAGGCGTCAGCGACACGGATTCCACGCCGGGAAGCGCGCGGACACGGCTCCCGAGCGCTTCAAAGTAAGTGACGGCGCGTGCGGCTGAGTAGCCGTGCGTGGCCAGACCCGGATCGATCGCGATGACTTTCTGGTAAGCAAAGCCGGGATCCGCGGACATGACATGATTCAGCGCGCGCACCAGCAGTCCGGCCACAATGAGGAGCACGCAACTGGCGGCCACCTGCGCTCCCACCAGCACCTGGCGAAACATGGTTGCGCGATGCCGCTGCCGCGCCGTCTGCCAAGCCGGCGTCAGGCCGAATAGAACGGCGGCGAAGAATCCGATCAGCAGAGCGAAGACCACCACCGGCCCATCCGGCGCGGGATTGGGCCAGGCGGGCGCGCCAGTCAGAATCATCAGGCTTCGCAGGACCACGTAACCTAAGGCCAGCCCTGCCGCGGATCCCAAAAAGGCCAGCAGGAGGCTCTCTGTAAACAATTGGCGGATCAACCGCACCCGTCCGGCCCCGATCGCGATGCGAATCCCGATTTCTCGCTGCCGGTTCACGCCCCGCGCCAGCAGCAGGCTTCCCAGGTTTCCACAGGCCACCGCGAGAATCAGCAGGGCCAAGGCGCCCACTAGCGCGAAAATCGGGTAAAGCTCGTCGCTCCCTTCAGAACCCGTGCCGCTCCGGGCGGACACCATGAGGCTTGTCGCGTATCCGCCGGGCTGGCTGGGGAGACCTTCCTTTTCCCAGATCTCGTTTGGATGGCGCGCGTGCAGCTCCGTCGCGAGCGCCTGGAGTTCCTGTTCCGCCGCGCGCGACGTGACGCCTTCGCGCAACCGGCCCCACATCTGGACGCCGCCGCCGTCCGCGGAGAAGTCCGTGAGCAATTGGCTGCCGTCCGTGAGCCGCGGCTGTTGCGTGATGGGCGCCCAGAGATCGGGCTTATCCAGGCTCAGACCGCTGAACGCGGCGGGGGCTACGCCGACCACGGTGACCGGCTTCGCGTTCAGGCGAATGGTCTTGCCCGCAATGGAGGCGTCCGCGCCAAAGTGGCGTCGCCAGAATCCGTAACTCAGCACCACCACCGGCTCCGCGCCGGGATTATCGTCGAGCGCGGGTTCCAGCATCCTTCCTAGCAGCGGCGTCACGCCCAACTCGTCGAAAAAGTTCGCGCTGACGAAGTGCGCGTCCAGCGGCTTCGCTTCGCCTTCCATCGCCAGCCGGGTCAAGTTCAACGCCAGAACGGCCGAGAGAGTTCGGGAGTGCTCGCGGAAGAACGCCATCTCCGGATAGGGAAGCGTGAACGCGTACTGCCGCGGAGCGCGCCGGTGAAATCGCACCAGCGTGGCTGGGTCGCGCACCGGCAGCGGCCGGAGCACCATCAGATCGAAGAAACTGAAGACCGCCACGTTCACGCCGATCCCGATCGCCAGCATCAGAACCGCCGCGAGCGTGAAACCGGGCGACTTGCGCAAAATGCGGGCGGCGTATTGAAGATCCTGCCCGAGGCGCTCGATCCACGTCCACCCCCACGCATCCCGCGCTTCTTCCCGAAGCTGCAGCGCATTTCCGAATGTGGGGCCGCCCGCGCGCGCCGCCATCTCGCGGTGGAACTCCATGTCGCTGGCCAGTTCCCGGTCCAAACGGCGGTGCTGCGTCAGATAACGGATGCGGCGAAAGAACTTGTGCATGCGGTCTTCTCCTTCAGGCTGTGCGCAAAACGGCTTGGATCGCTTCGTTCACCCGTTCGTAGTCGGATAGTCCGGCTTCGAGCTGCTTGCGGCCGGCGGCGGTGAGGCGATAAAACCGCACCTTGCGGTTGGTCTCCGAAATGCCCCAATCCGCGGTGACCCACCCCTGGAGCAGAATTCTCTGCAGCGCGGGATACAGCGCTCCTTCTTCCACGCGCAGCACTTCCGACGAGAGCACATGGATGCGCTGCGCGATGGCGTATCCATGCAACGAACCGGAGCGCAGAACCCGCAGGATCAAAAGCACCAAGGCGCCCGTAGGCATCTCTTTCTTAGGCATAAGGTCTTTAGGGGTATTGTACTTATGCCATGCCCGTACTTGTCAAGAGCCAAGTTCGCGGCGTGACGATATGATTCGGAAGGCGCCCTCTGAACGTTCTCCTGATCGACGGCACTTACGAACTGTTCCGCCATTACTACGCGTTGCCCTCGGCCCGGGATCACGCGGGTTTTGAAGTGGGCGCGGTGCGCGGCGTTCTCAGGTCGGTGCTGGGCCTGATCCAAGGCGGCGCGACGCACCTCGCGGTGGCGACCGATCACGTGATCGAGTCTTTCCGGAATCAACTATGGCCCGGCTACAAGACGAGCGCTGGCATTGAGCCCGCCCTGCTCGCCCAGTTCGCGCTGTTGGAGGAAGTTCTCGCGGCCGCGGGAATCGTCGTCTGGCCGATGGTGGAGTTTGAAGCGGACGACGCACTGGCGGCCGCGGCGGATCGGGCGGCCCGCGATCCCCGCGTGGATCAGGTCGTTATCTGCACGCCGGATAAGGATCTTGCTCAATGCGTTCGCGGTACACGGATCGTCCAGCTCAATCGCCGCACGCGCGTCACTTTGGACGAATCCGGCGTGATTCGGAAGTTCGGAGTCGCGCCGGTCTCCATCCCGGATTATCTAGCGTTGGTGGGCGATGCGGCGGACGGCTATCCCGGCCTGCCCGGTTGGGGCGCGAAATCCGCCGCCGCGGTGCTTACCCGGTTCGCCCATCTCGAAGACATCCCGGAGGACTGGAACCGCTGGAGCGTGGACACGGCCCGGGCCGGCGAACTCGCGCACACGCTGGCGCTGCAACGTGATCGCGCGCTTTTGTTCCGGACGCTCGCCACGCTGCGCACCGACATCCCGCTGTTCGACGACGTGGACGAACTCTTGTGGAGCGGTCCCACCTCGGAGTTCGCCGCGCTTGGCGCGAGGCTCGACGCGGCGATCACCGGGGAAAAGAAATCAGGCCGTCCCAAAGGTTAACGATTCCGCGAGGTCTACCGGGAGCGGCGCTTGCGGAAAATAGCGCGAGCCCACAGAAAACCAGCGCCCAGGAAGGGCAACAGGTAGAGCAAAAGATCCCACCTGCCGTACCCTGGCGGGGTCACTTCCACAGTCACGGCGCCTTCTCCGCTGCCCTGAGAACTGGTGAGGATGGTTCGTACCCGCCAAAGCTCCTGCTTGTCAAAGGGCACGGAGGCGTCGTATTCCACCTGGCCGCGCATATCCGCTCGCTTGGCGGTGTAGCGTGCTTCCGGCAGGCGGCCGCTCACCGGCTGCACAGCTACCTCCACCTTCACGTCACCCGGAATTTTGCCGCCCGGGGGCGCGTCCAGCATCACGAAAAATGATCCGGTTCCCACGTCGGGGTTGGACCAGACGGACACCGAGCAGGGACCGATCTTTCGGTCGACCATGATGGCGAATGGCGGCCCGTTGTGGGCGCGCGCTAACGGAACTATGGAGAACAGGAGCAAGAGCGCCGCTCTGTGCATGACCATTAGCCGCCCATACTCATGCCGATGCTCATAAAGGTCCCGCGCATTTCCATCGGCTGAAGCATCAGCCAGACGGCGCCGGCGAACAACATCAGGCAGACCGCGGCCCAAGGGGCGAACGCCCGGCAGACATATTGGGGGACATCTTCTTCGGCGAGACGATAAGAGACCAGCAGCGATCCGGCGAGGCCGAGCAGCAGGAATCCAAGTTCAGCGGGTTGCGCCAGGTTGCGCGGCAGGCCGGTCCAATTCCACCGCGGCTCGCCGAGAATAGGCAAGCCGATACCCGCCAAAGCGCTTTGCGTCACCGGGATGAAGGTGAGAAGTCCGGTCATAAAGTGAAAGCCGTAGTGCGCCAGCCAGACGCCGAATCCGATGGGAACCAATCCATAGGAATATCGCAACGCCAGCGGCAGGAGCGCACGCTGGCTGCCCGCCCAAACTCGCGTGAGCCATGCAGCCATACCCAGCAGCAGCACGGGCTCGACAAGAAGGACTAAGGCAAAGATGATCGCCAACACCGGGGCTTCGCTTTGGATACCCAGGCGCGCTCCGATCCAGGTCTCCAAGGCGTACACCGGGCTGACCATTCCGAACGCGTTTACGAGCGCTCCAAAGGTAAATACGAGCGCCAGCCCGCCGATGTCTTTCCGGCGTGAGAAGAAACCGATGCCGGAACGCCGGGGATCCGTCATCAGTTCACTGGCCGGAAGACGGCTGACGATGCCCACATTGTCATGAGGGCACGCATGCACGCAATCCAGACAGAAAGTGCAGTCCATATTACCCACCTTATGAGGCTGAAAGAGCGCCAGTTCGCAACCGCGCTGGATTACTACGAAGGGTGAATCCGCTTCGCGCCGGCCGCGAATGCAGTCCTTGGTTGCGCAGGCGGTGCAAACACTCTGGCGTCGCACCTTGATCTCGAGCGGCGACACGGTGGAAGCCATGAAGTTGAACTGGCCGATGGGACAGACGAACTTACAGAATGACGCGTGTTTGAAGAAACCGTCCACCAGGAGCACCGCAAGGAAGTAGGCGAGGATCAACACAGCGGTCCAGAACGGAGAAGCCCAGAGATCGAACAGCTCATAAGCGAAAAGGATCAGCGCGAACAGGGCCACCGAGATCCATTTGTTGCGCAGTACGCGGGGCCAGTTGAATCGCGGCTGGAAGAAGCGGCGCGCCGCATTGCGGACCAGCATGAACGGGCACGCGAGGCAGAAGAAGTTGCCGGCCGCCAGAAGGACCAACACAAGAGCGCCGCGAAAATGAACCCAGGTGAGCGTCGTTGCGAGATTCTTGGGGGCTAGCGAGGGCCCGAACAATCCGTGGAGGATCATCGCGACGCTTACGATGAGCACCGGAATTTGCAGGAGCGTACGCGCGTGACGCCAGCGCAACAAACGGCCTATGCCGGGGACAAGGAGCAGATCGAACTGACTATTGGGAGCGAACGCCTCTGATTTCAAACTGCCTTTCCACCTGTTGGCCAGAGGCCAGTTTCCCATGAAGCAGAACGACCCAGTCGCCCGGCATCGAAATCTCCAGCTGCGAGCGATAGCGACCGGGCTGGAATTCTCTGGCGCGGCCGAAGACAGGCGCCATCCCCGGGTGCGTCATGTCTCCCTCCAGTTCGAGGTGAGCTCCCGACACGGGTCGCGCGTGGGAGTCCGACAAGCTGAGAGCGACGGTGACCGGACCGGTGCGCGGCGGCTGGGGAGAGGTTTCGAATTCCACCGTTATCGGCGCTCTGTCGCCAGAGCGCCTGCCGCATCCGCCAGCGAAGAGCAAGAATGCCAGCGCCAAGCTTCCGCGACTCACGTGTTGAGCGTCGCCGGTTTCCAAGCGCACGTGCAGTTATGAGATTGCGCTTCGCCCTTGGGTGGAAACATGTGATAGTACATGCCGATCACCATCGGGATGAATACGATCGTGTTGTAAAAGAGATGGAGTTCCACGCGGGGAAACACTAGTTGCAGAACACTGAAGGGAACCGGCTTGTTCCAGAAGTTATGATGCGCGGTCGCCTGGATGATTAGCAGCAGGTGCTCGATGTGATGCCAGAACTGAATAACGAGCGCCGCGGTCCACCATTTACGCGACAGGCCCGTGAACCCGGCGCGAAGAATCCAGATTCCGGCCAGCATCACGACGGCGTACCCATAGTGCAGGACTTCCGACTTGATGAGCCACGGATACCACAGGCCGACGACTCCGTTCGCCTGGGGACGCGGCCATCCCAGGATGTAAATCTGCGCGGCCTGAGCGAAATGCTCGGCCCAATGCGCGAGCACGATGACCATGAAAATCTGTAGCGCGCGTTCATGCCACTGTGTATTGAGTTTCTCGTAAAAACTGGGACCCGACGCAGACGCGAAACCCATGTTCGGAATGCTGGAAGCAGCCATTCAAACCCCCTCTGTTTGAAATGCGATAAATCGTGAGTACGTTGAGTTTTTCATAGGCTGCGGATTCGGGTCAATAGTGAAAAAGAGCTACCGCGGATCACTTGCGGCGAGTTGGGCGCCCGCCGCCCGCGATGTCTCGTTCTTTAAAGAACCGCAACAGTTGCGCCGGTGCGCACAGAGGGGGGAAGTGACCCGAATCCAGGACGGCCACCTCGGCGCGCAAGGCCCTGCAAAATCGCGGGAGCTGACGATAGCACTTCGGCGGGACGGTCCTCTATGGGCGGAGCTTAGGTCCGGTTCCGCCGGTGGCAGCCTGCATAACGTATCTCCAGAACACTACGTTGACTAGCGGCGCCATCATCTCACCCTACCAGCGCTTCCTGAGTATTTCGAAAAGCAAGAAAGGCTTCAGATCGGGAACGATCGAGGGCGACATCAACGCCAGAAATCCGACGTATTCCGGAAACTGAGCGGCATAGTCTTTAGTGACTAATCGAGATGTTTGATTCGCGCTAATTCGCCCGCAGGCAAATCATGGGATCGATCTTGGATGCGCGACGCGCCGGCACATACCCCGCCACCATCGCGACGGTCATCAGAACCATCGCCGCTCCAAGAAACGTCAGAGGATCACCCGCCGTGACGCCGAACAAGAGCGAACTTACCGAGCGCGCCAGCGCCCAGGAAGCGGCCACCCCGACCGTCATTCCCGCCGCCGCGAGCGCGACAGTCTGCATCACGATACGGCCCTGCACGTCCATCGTGGATGCGCCAAGCGCCATGCGAATCCCAATCTCCTGCGTCCTTCGATTGACGGAATACGAGATCAGTCCATAGATGCCGAGAGACGCCAGCACCAGCGCGAATCCCGCAAATCCGGACAACAGCAGGACGATGAAGCGCCGCGGCGAAACGGCCCTGTCGACCAGTTCCGTCAAAGCCCGCATGCCCTTTCTGGGCAAGTCCGGCGCAATCGGTCGCAAACTCGCTTCCGTGCTCGCAGCCAGAGTCGCCAGGGGCATTCGGGATCGCACGACCAGATCCCACGATGCATAGTCCCCACACTGCCGCATGGGCAGATACATCTCCGAGCCGGATCCCTTCTCGAGAGCCATGTGCCGCACGTCGCTCACGACGCCCACCACCTGGCGATCCTGACCGCAAGCCGAAGCCACTTGCTGGCCGATCGGATTCTGCCCCGGCCAAAGACTCCGCGCCATGGTTTCATTGATCAGAATCACTGGCGTGCTCTCGGCCGTGTCGTGTTCCGTGAGGTCGCGCCCCTGTTTCACCGAAATTCCCATCGCCCCGATGTAGCCGTCCGTTATCACGCGCACGAAGGCTTCCGGATAATCGGCGTCCGAATAAGTTTTCCCTTTTGCGCCCGCGCCCCAGGCGCGATTTCTTCCCAGCGGAAGCGCGTCGGATAAGCCCGCCGCTTCCACGCCGGGGATGTTGCGCACCCTGCTCAGCGCCTCGTTCAGATAACTGATGCGCCGCGCCGTCGTGGAATATTGCGAGTTCGGATCGATCCGCATCGCGGCGGCGTGTTCCGGCCGAAAGCCTAACTGCACATCCAGCACGCTCACGAAGCTGCGGATCAGAAGTCCCGCGCCCACCAGCAGCACGCACGCGAACGCAATCTCACAGACCACCAGCGTCCCTCGCAGCCAGGGGTGGTCCTGGCTCTCGTTCGCCCCGCGCTGGCCCAGCGAAGCATTCAGCTTCAAAACGGAAACCTGCAAGGCGGGCGCAACTCCCAGCAGGAGCCCGGTTCCCACGGCCGCAAGCACGGTGAACGCCAGCACGCCGCCGTTCACCCGCACGCTGTTCAACAGCGGCAGATTGAACGCGGTAAGGTGCGCAATGCCGCGCGTCGCCACAAATGCGAGCAGCAGTCCCAGCAATGCGCCCGATCCCGTCAGGAGCAGACTCTCGGTCAGCAACTGTCGAATCAGCCTGCGCCGCCCCGCGCCCAGCGCGGATCGAATCGCCATCTCTTTTTGCCGGGCCGCCGTGCGCGCCAGCATCAGATTGGAAAGATTGGCGCACACAATCAGCATCACCACACCCACCGCGCACGCCAGAATAAACAGGGCGGGACGCAGCCGTCCGCTCACATGCTCGCGCAGGAACGTGAGCTTGGGATGCAAGGAGTTCTGGTGCGGATGATCGTCGGAGATATGCGTACCCAGAATGTCGGCCTCCACCTGGGCGGTTTGCAAACCAACTCCCGGCTTGAGCCGCCCGATGAGCGCCATCGTGTTGCCCCAGCGGTCCGTCTCTTTACTCAACGCGAACGGGTAGAAGAGATCGATATGCGCGCCCGGAGCGAAAATCGCGCCGAAGTCGAAGGATTCCGGCATCACTCCCACCACCGTGACCGGCGCGTCGTCCAGGGTGATGGCTTTGCCGATAATCTGAGGGTCGCTGGCGAAACGCCGCTTCCAGAATCCGTAGCTCAACAGCACCGCTTTCGGGCCGTTCCACTGGCATTCCGCGGCGCTAAACTGCCTTCCGATGAAAGGGCGCACGCCCAGCAACGGAAAGAAGTTTTGAGAAACCGGCGTCGCGCTGAGGCGCTCCGGCTCGTCATGACCGGTCATTTTGACGTCGCCCACGCCATAAAACGCAAAATATCCCGCAATGTCGGAGAATGACTTATTCCGCTCGCGCAGATCCAATAACCGTCCCACCTGCACGGTCTGGCCCGACATGTCTCCGTCGTTGGCCGTGCGGTTCGCCACCCACACCAGGCTGCCCGGATCCTTGAAAGGAAGCGGCTGCACGAGCAGGCTGTTCAGCACGCTGAAGACGGTGGCGCTCGCGCCGATACCGAGCGCGATAATCAGGACCGTGAACGAGGCGAACCCCAGGTCCCGCCGCAGCGTGCGCACCGCATAACGCACATCCTGCCGGATGCTGTCGAGACTGACTCTGTCGAGCGCGACCGCGGGCGAATCGGCCTTCGGTTCCTTCATCGGGCGCAAACCATATCCCCTTCTACGGACGAACCGGGGTTTGGTTCGTAGAAAATCTGTTCCCGTCCAAATCGGGCAACAGCGCCGTCAACAATCCGATGGCCGGCAGGAAGGAGCAGACATGGTAAACGAAGCCGATGCTGGTCGCGTCGGCCAGTTTGCCGAGCACCGCCGCGCCAACGCCGCCCATGCCGAAGGCGAAGCCGAAGAAAAGGCCGGAGATCATCCCGACTTTCCCGGGGACCAGTTCCTGAGCGTAAACCAGAATCGCCGTGAACGCCGAAGCGATCACCAGCCCGATGATGACGGTCAGAATCACTGTCCAGAAGTGATTAGCGTAAGGCAGCAGCAGCGTGAACGGCAGCACGCCGAGAATCGAGCACCAGATCACGTACTTCCGGCCAATCCGGTCCCCAATCGGGCCGCCGGCGAGGGTCCCCACGGCCGCCGCGCCGAGAAAGATAAACAGATCCAGCTGCGCCGTCTTCACCGCCACGTGAAACTTGTCGATCAGATAGAAAGTGTAATAACTGGAGAGGCTCGCCAAATAGAAGTACTTGGAGAAAATCAGGACAATCAGAATCGTGATGGCGAATGCGATTTTGCGCCCGGGCAACTGCGGCCGCACACTGAGCCGCGATGGCGCCATACTCGCTTTCACGATTCGATGCCGCCGATACCACGCGCCGACGCGCGCGAGCACGATCATCGCGGTCAGCGACGCCAGGGAGAACCACGCGATGCTTCCCTGCCCGCGCGGCAGCACGACAAACGCCGCCAGCAGCGGCCCCAAAGCGGAACCCGCGTTGCCGCCGACCTGGAAGATGGACTGCGCCAGACCATGCTGTCCCCCGGAAGCCATGCGGGCCACGCGGGAGCTTTCCGGATGGAACACCGAAGAACCCATCCCCACGAACGAAGCGGCGATCAACAAACTCACATACGAGGGAGCCACCGACAGGAGGAGCAGACCAATCAGCGTGAATCCCATCCCGATCACCAGCGAATAGGGTTTCGGACGCCGATCGGTGTAAGCCCCGACCAGCGGCTGCAGCAGCGACGCGGTCAGATTGAAGGTCAGCGTGATCAGGCCGATCTGCCCGAAATCGAGGTGGAACGAACTTTTGAGGATGGGATAGATCGCGGGAATCAGCGACTGAACCATGTCGTTCAGAAGGTGGGAAAAGCTGATCGCCAGAAGGATGGGATAGAACGCCTTCTCCACGTTCTGTCTGAAGGATTGCGTTTCGCTGGTGGCCATTTCGTATTACGTTCCGCGGGTCATGAACCCAAGCGGAAGCAGATCAGATTGCCGCTCTGGGCGATCATCTGGTGCGGCACACGGGACCCGACATAGAATTCGAAGGCCCGGCGGTCCAGAATGAACACGTCCGTTCGCGGGTCGCGCAGTTCGTTCTGAAGCGCTTCCGGGGTAAACAGGAGAATAAGGTTGCGGTCTCCATACCACTGCAACTGGTTGATTTCATCGAAACGGGGATTGGCTTCGTCGTAAAATGCAACGCGTTTTCCCGCGGGTGTAGCGGCCGTTTCGGCGGTAGCGATGGGCCGGATCTCGCGGGCGTGCCAAATTACCGGCGGCCGCACGGCGATGTACAGCACCACGGCGCCAAGAACCGGAATCAGCACTCGGAGACCCGCGCGCAGGAATCGCTCCGGCACGAGATAGGTCATACCGATGGACGCCAGAACAGAAAAGGCCGGATACGCCGGCAGCATATAACGGAGCACGCGGCTTCGCGTAATGGCGCACAGGAAAAACACCACGGCGATCCAGATCGGAAGGATGGCGAGCCGGCGATCGCGGCCCCGGATCACAAGGTAAAGCCCGGCGGCCATCGCGGGGAGCCACGGCCAGTAAGACCTGGCGATCATCCAGAGATATTCCGGGCCCCCCGTGTAACGCCGCCATGCGGGGCTCAGCGAACCGTAAACTTCGTTACGCAGCCACGTGGAGTGGGCGTCCACAAAAATGCCGGGGTTCGCGATGATCATATGCGCGTACCACGCGGTAAGCGGAAGAAATGTAATCAACAGCGCGGCGGCCGCATACAAAACCGGCGGCCGTTTCCGCTGGACCGACAAATGGATAGCAAAGATCACCGGAAGCGCAAAGCCCACCATGCCGCGCGACATCTGAGCAAACGCGCAGAGAACCCCGGTGACCAGATACCAGCGCGGGTCTTCGTCAGTCAAAAGCCAGACGCAGATTGAACTGATGAAGAAGAACGTGCAGGGCACGTCCGTCATGGCGCGGGCGGAATACTTCAGGAAGTAGATCGTCGTCGCCATGACAAACATGGCCAGAACGGCAGGAAATGTAGCGGCCAGAAGCCGCCGGGTTAACCAATAGACCAGCAGAATCGTGCCCCAGCCGGCGGCGGCGGCGGGCAGTTTCGCCAGGAAGTCGGAGAAGCCGAATAGCGAAAACAGAGCCGCTTCGGTCCACACCAAAAGAGGGGGATGCTCCAGCGCCGGATGCCCGTTGCTCTTGATATTGAGCCAGTCGCCGGAAGTGACCACGCCTTTCGCGATGTGAGCGTAAAGAGCGTCGTCGTAGCCCGCGAGGTCTCCCGCGCGAATAGGCGCGAAGAGGAGAATGGCGGAGAGAGCTGCCAGAATCCAGAAGTAAGGTAAGTGCCGCGCCCCGGCGGTCTCGATCATTGTTGTTCCAGCGCGAATTCGCCGTAATCGCGCCCTAGTGCAGCGCAAAGCGCTTCCACCACCAGCTCATGGTCAGCACGCTGGGGCAGACCCGAAACGGTGATGCTGCCCAAAACGCCGCAGTGCGCGACCGCTAAGGGAAATGCGCCGCCGTGCGCCGCATAATCCGCCAGCGAAAGACCAAACTTTTCGAAGAGTGTGTTCTTGTCTCGCTGCAGCATGAGACCCATTCCATAGGAACTGCGCAGAAATCGCCGCACCACGTTATTTTTGCGCCGCACCCACTCCCGGTTATCGGGCGTCGTGCCGCTCAAAGCTGCGTAGAAGAGAGGATGGCCAAACCGCCTTACGTCGATGACGACAGGCAAATTTCGGGATTCCGCGAGGTCGCGCAGCCGGTTTCCTAAAGTCCACGCGACGGAAGGGTCAAAGGAAGAAAGTTGAAGCTCACGCTCCTGCAAGGCGATGCGGTCAAGATCGGTTTGAATCGACAACTCGGAAGCTCCGCTTTTGACGATAACAACAAGCGAAGCAAGGGCGGCGGGACCAAAGATCCGCGCCGCCCCGGAAATTACTCTCTCAATTAGCGGCTGTATTCGGTTCTCGTGCTGCCGACGACGTTCGCGCTTTCGCCGGTGGAGGAGATATCGTTCGCGCCCGTGGTTTTCAGGAGTTCCTTCGCGCTCGAAATTTCCTCGGACGTGTCGCAGTGAACCGAGAGAAGGATTCCGCCATTCTTGACGTGACCCTCATATCGCTTGGCTTCATATTCCGGGATGCCCATTCCTACCAGAGCGCCGATGAGACCGCCGACCGCGCCGCCGACTCCTAGTCCGGCAAGACCAGCCATGATCGGGCCCGCCGCGATGAAAGGTCCCAGGCCCGGGATGGCGAGAGCGCCGATTCCGGCCAGAACGCCAAGGGTTCCGCCGATGATGCCGCCGGTCGTGCCGCCCGTTGTGGCGCCTTCCGGAGCCTTTGTTTCCTTTTGCGTAGCGAAATCACGAGTCCCCTGATTGTCGGGGAGCAATACCGAAATATCGCTGCTCGGAAAGCCCGCTTCGATCAGAGTGTCTACAGCCTCTTCGGCCGAGTTGATTGTGGGATAAATGCCGAAAACGGCAGTGTTTTTGCTTGACATATTTCTCCTAAAAAATTCTGCTTTGTCTACGGATTTCGTTGCGTCCGTACGAAATTGAGATGAGCACTTCGTTAGCCGTTTGCGAACGGGCGCGGGGCGAAATGTCGGTTCGATACACTCGATTCATGGCAGTGCATTTCCCGCCTTTCGCGGCCCCTGTATCGGAGATCACTCAGGCGCGCGAGATTCGCGAGGCATTGCACTGGATCACGCGCGAAAAACAGTGGATCACCGAGGTCCACATGCAGGTCTGCCGGATTCCGGCGCCCACGTTCCTCGAACAAAAGCGCGCCGAATGGATGCTCCAGCAGTTCCGCGGCTATGGCTGCGAGGCCCAGATGGATCGCGCCGGAAACGTGCTGGCCTTTCCGGAGCCCGCCAGTCAGCGTCCTTTGATCGCGGTGACCGCGCATCTCGACACGGTGCTTGCCCCGCGGTTGCGGGACGACATCTACCTGGATCCCGATGGCCGGCTGCGCGGACCCGGCGTCTCGGACAACGGCGCCGGATTAGCGGCGCTGCTGGCCTTGGCGCGCTCCATCCAGGTCTGCCGGCTTCCCGATGAGCGCGTCGCCGATCTCATGCTGGTGGCCAACGTGGCTGAGGAAGGCGAAGGGAATCTGAACGGGATTCGCTATCTCTGTCAGGAGTCGCCGGTCGCGTCCAGAATCCAGGCATATCTGGTGGTGGATGGCGCCACCACTGACCACATCACGGTGCGCGGTCTGGGAAGCCGGCGATTCGACCTGACGTTTACCGGCAATGGCGGCCATAGCTGGAGCGACTATGGGGTAGGAAATCCGGTCCACGCTCTCGCGCGCGCTGTCGCCGCTTTCAGCGAAACAAGGCTCAACGGCAATCCGCGCTCATCCATCAATGTGGGCGTGATCGAAGGCGGCTCCAGCGTGAACTCCATTCCCACCCAGGCTCGCGCCAAGGTGGACATCCGGTCGGAGAGCAACGACAAGATCGACGATCTCGTCATGATCTTGCACGAAGCGGTGGAACGCGCGCAGGATGTTGAAAACCAGCGGGCATCGGCCGGCAAGGTGACCGGCCGTATAAAGCAGATCGGATCACGCCCGGCGGCGCGGCTTCCGGAAAGCGCGCCGATTCTGGCGTATGTTCGCGCCGTGGACGCCCATCTCGGCATTCGCGCCCAGCTGGAGTGCTCCTCTACCGACGCGAACCTTCCGCTTTCGATGAACATACCCGCGCTCTCCATCGGCGCCGGCGGCCAGGGCGGCGGCGCGCACACCCCGCAGGAATGGTTCAATCCGGAAGGCCGGGATCTCGGGCTAAAACGCATCCTGCTCACGGCGGCCATGCTGATGCGGCTCGGGGCGGGATAGCCGCTCGTGAAAACCTGGAAAGCCGATCTGGCCCTTCTGGGAAATACGGTGATCTGGGGCGCGACCTTCGTCCTGGTCAAAAACGCCCTGCACGACATTTCACCCATGCTCTACCTGGCGTTCCGGTTTGCGCTCGCCGGCTTCGCGCTTCTCCTGATCTACGGCCGGAAGTTACAGCGCGCGTCAGTCCTCAGCGGGGCGATTGCGGGAGTCTTGCTGTTTTTGGGATACATGTTCCAAACCCAGGGACTTCAGTACACCTCGCCTTCGAAATCCGCCTTTTACACCAGTCTTTCGATTCCGATGGTACCTTTGCTGGCCGGGCTCGTCTATCGGAAAGCGCCTCGATGGATAGACCTGGCTGGCATCGCCGTCGCTTCCTGCGGAATGGTCTTGCTGACCACGGAGGGTTCCCGCGTCGTTTGGGATCGGGGAAGCTTGCTGAGTTTCCTGTGCGCGGTGGCGTTCGCCGGGCATATCGTGGCCGTCGGATTTTTTGCGGAAAGGTCGAATTTCGAAACGATCGCGACCATCCAGGTGTTGACGGCGGCCTTACTGGCCGGGGCGGCCTTTCGTTTCGTGGAAACGCCGAGGCTGGCCTGGAGCCGCCCCGTAATCGCCGCCATCGCGGTCACCGCGCTGCTGGCGACCGCGCTGGCGTTTACCGTCCAGGCGTGGGCGCAGCAGCATACCACCGCGACCCGCACGGCGCTGATCTATACCCTGGAGCCGGTGTGGGCGTGGCTGACATCCTGGACGCTAACCGGAGAGCGGCTTTCCGGCGTGGCTCTTACCGGCGGGTTGCTGATTTTGGCAGGTGTGTTGCTGGCGGAACTGAAACGCGGGAACGTCCCGGAACATCTCTCGGTTCGGGCCGCCAGTACTGAAGTGTAGTTGCGGAAGTATAATCAAGGTTGCGTGCATAACGCGCAGGAGTTAGTCAGATCCATGAGTTTTCTTGAATCCATCAGACGGCAAAAATTTCTGAAGTTTACGCTATTGTTGCTCGCGATGTCGGTATGCGTCCTGATCGGGACGCTTCTGGACACGGGGGTGAAGGCGGCCAAGGACGCGACGGCGCCGGGCGCTACCCCGCTGCAGATCCCGTCGCCGGTCCAACTCCAGAACTCTTTCGCCACCATCGCCAAAGTTCTGGAGCCGTCCGTCGTGAACATCTCCTCCGAATATGTTCAGAAGACGGTCGCGAAGGCGCAGACGCGCCGCCGCACTCCGTCCGAAGATCCGCTTGAGCCGGATCAACAGGGCGACCAGGGCAACATGGAAGACCTATTCCGGCGCTTCTTCGGCGGACCTTCCGGTCCGAGTCCCGATCAGGGCCGGGGCGCAAGCCTGGGGACCGGATTCGTCGTCGATAAGAGCGGCTACATCCTGACCAACAACCATGTGGTGGAGCGCGCGAACCGCATTCGCGTCAAGTTCAACGGCGACAGCACCCAATATGACGCCAAGGTGATCGGTACGGACTGGCGCACCGATCTGGCGGTCATCAAGATCGATCGCACCAACCTGATCCCGGCGAAAATCGGGAATTCCGACGCCATTGAGGTGGGAGATTGGGCGATCGCGATCGGTTCGCCATTCGGATTCCAGGAGACCGTCACGGCCGGAATCATCAGCGCCAAAGCGCGCGACATTCCCGGCGAGCCGAACACCTTCCAACACTTCCTGCAGACGGACGCGGCCATCAACCCCGGCAATAGCGGCGGCCCGCTGTTGAACGCCAACGGCGAAGTCATCGGGATCAACACCCAGATCGCCAGCCGCAGCGGCGGCTATCAGGGAATCGGTTTCGCCATGCCGATCAACACGGCGGTGAAGGTCTATAACCAGATCATCAAGAGCGGCAAAGTCACCCGCGGGTCCATTGGCATCTCCTTCAACCCGGACAGCGCGCAAAGCCAGGATCTGCTGCGGGCATTCCAGGCCAAACAAGGCGTCTTCGTTATTAAGGCGACGCCTGGCGCGCCGGCGGACAAAGCCGGGCTCCGCGCTCAAGACATCATCACCACCATCAACGGGCAGAAGATCCTGAAAGGAAACGACCTGATCGACATCGTGGCCGATACTCCGGTCGGGACCTCGCTCGATGTCACGTACCTGCGGGATGGCAAAGAGTTATCGACGAAGGTCGTCGTGGGCGACCGCGACAAGATCTTCCCCGATGAACCCGGCGCGCCGGAGAAGGCTGCCGAAGAGAATGATGCTCCCGAGGCGGCTCAGGCGCGATTCGGCATTTCGATCCAGAACCTGAACCCCCGCATGAAAGAGAATCAGGGCATCGATCCGAAGGAGAACGGCATCGTTGTGCAGAGCGTCGAGCCCGGGTCGTTCGCCGAGGACATGGGTCTGGCGCAAGGGGATGTCATTACCGCCATCAGCCGTCAGCCCGTCACCAACGTGGACGAGTTTAAGCGGTTGCAAAGCGCGCTGAAGACGGGCGACGCGGTTGCGCTCCGGGTATTGCGGAATACGGGCACCGCCCAGAAACCCGCGTGGCAGGTCTTCTTCCCGGCCGGCACGGTGCCCGCGGCGGGCCAGTAGGCGGATTTATCCTCGTGGTGCTGTTAGAATTCAGGGGCGCGGATTTCCAGCGCCCCTTTTTCTTTGCGATGAAGCAGATGATTCGTTTCGCTTTTTCAGCACTCCTGGCCTGTGCGATCGCCTTCGGGTCCGCGCCCAAAACCACCCCGGCGCGGACGGTGAAGAAGCCGTCTCATCCTCAGACAAAGACATCGCGACAGAAAGCCGGCACGCACGCGAAGACGGCGAGCGCCCCGCGCCGGTCCAGCTACTACACCGCGAAAGCGCGGGCGCGCAGAGGATCTCGCGCAGGATATCGGCACGCCGGGGCGCCCGTTGCCGAAGCGACGACGTGGCGAAACCGGCAGATGGCGCCCACCCCCGATCGTTATCGCGAGATCCAGGGAGCGCTAGCGTCGAAAGGCTATCTGAAGTCCGCACCCACCGGGTCCTGGGACGCCGAATCGCAGGACGCTCTGCGCCGGTTCCAGGCCGATCAGAAGTTTGACCAGACCGGAAAGCTGGATTCGCGGTCCCTGATCTCTCTTGGACTCGGTCCCCCCAAACCGGCGCAAACAGTGGAGATGCCTCCGGCGCCCGCCCCGGTTCCGGACAAGTAGCGCGGCGTTTTACGAATCCTGTGGAAAGTCGTCTATAATGTTAGGGTTCGGCCCTCACTTGACAAGCGACTCCGCAGAGCTTCCCCGGTAAACTTGTAAGAAAACCGATCCAGTCAGAGCAATGTTCGACAATCTCTCCGATAAATTGCAGCGGGTGTTCAAAAACCTGCGCGGCGAAGGGCGGCTCACGGCCTTCAACATGGAAGCGGCTCTGCGCGAAATTCGCGTGGCGCTGCTCGAAGCCGATGTGAATTTCAAGGTCGTCAAGCAGCTTCTGGAGAACGTGAAGGTGAAGGCGCTCGGCGAAGAAGTGCTGAACTCGCTTACGCCGACCCAGCAGGTGATCGCGATCGTCCGGGACGAACTGGTCAAGATTCTGGGCAGCCACGAGTCGAAGCTGCGCTTTGCGAATGAGCCGCCGACGGTCATCCTGATCGTGGGCCTGCAAGGATCCGGAAAGACGACGTCCACGGCGAAACTGGCCCGATGGCTTGCCAAGAACGATCGGCGCCCGCAGCTTGTCTCCGTGGACGTCTATCGTCCCGCGGCGCGCGAGCAGTTGCGCGTGCTCGCGAATGAGATCAAGGCGCCCATTTATGCCGGCTTGCCGGAAGAGACCAAGCCCATTGATCTCGCCCGGTCCGCCCGGCGGGAAGCCGTGCAATCGGGCCGCGATGTTCTGCTGGTCGACACCGCCGGGCGCTTGCACATCGACGAAGATCTGATGACGGAGCTGAAGCAGTTGAAAGAACTGCTGGAGCCGACCGAGATCCTCTTCGTGGCCGACGCGATGACCGGCCAGGATGCGGTGAAATCGGCCGACGAGTTTAATAAGCAGCTCGGCATCACCGGCGTCATCCTGACCAAGATGGATGGCGATGCGCGCGGCGGCGCGGCGCTCTCCATCCGCCATGTCACTGGCCAGCCCTTGAAGTTCGTAGGCGTCGGGGAAAAAACCGACGCGCTGGAGCCCTTCTACCCCGAACGGGCCGCGCAGCGGATTTTGGGCATGGGCGACGTCCTGTCGTTCATCGAAAAGGCGCAGGAAGCGTTCGACTCCAAGAAACAGGAAGAGATGACGCGGAAGCTCGTGGATAACGAGTTCTCGCTTGAAGATTTTCGGGACCAGATCAAGCAGATCCGCAAGCTCGGTCCGCTCGAGTCCCTGCTCGGCATGATGCCCAACCTCGGTATCATGAAGGATCTGAAGAATGTGAAGGTCGATGAGAAAGAGATCACGCGCGTGGTCGCCATCATCGATTCAATGACTCCGCGCGAGCGCCACAACCATATGCTGATCCACGGCAGCCAGAAGCGGCGGATTGCGAAGGGCAGCGGAACCAGCGTGCAGGACGTGAATGCGCTGCTGAAGCAGTATGCGCAGGCGCGCAAGATGATGAAGAGCCTGTCAGGCAGCCTGATGGGCAACTCGGCGATGGCCCGGAAGCTCGGCAAAATGAACCTGCCCGGCTTGTTGGGCATGTAAGGCGTAAAAGGAACAGCGAAGTTTTAAAGGAAGCAAGGAAAAGAATGTTGATGATTCGCCTGGCGCGTTTCGGCGCCAAGAAGAGACCGTTTTATCGAGTGGTGTTGATTCAGAAGGAATCGCCGCGGGATGGCCGCGCGCTGGAAATTCTGGGAAATTACAGCCCGACCTCTCAGCCCGCCAAGGTCGTGCTGAAGCATGACCGGATCGATCACTGGAAGAGCAAGGGCGCGCAGATGTCGGATACCGTGGCGCGCCTGGTGAAGGCCAACCCGGCGGCGGCCGCTGAACCCGCTCCCGCCGCGTAAAAGGAACGCCGCAACCGTGCAACCCCTGGTGGAAAATATCGCGCGCGCGCTGGTCGATTCGCCCGATCAGATTTCCGTCACTCTGGCGGAACTGAATGGCGGGCAGGTGGTCGAATTGCGCGTCGCCTCCAGCGATCTCGGGCGCGTCATCGGGCGGCAAGGCCGGACTGCGCGATCCCTGCGGACCATTGTGGCTGCAGCTTCGGCTAAGCAGAACCGCCGTTACACGCTCGAGATCGTGGAGTAGGGCCGTGATCGTGTCTTCGGCCAGTCAGGAGTGGGTGACGGTTGCTCTGCTCGGCAAGCCTCGCGGGAATAAAGGCGAGTTGCAGGCCGAGTCGCTGAGCGACAGTCCCGGCAGGTTTGACGGTTTATCCAGGGTGTTTCTGTTCCGGGACGAACAAAGCGCCGGAGAGTATCGAGTGGAGAAAGCCTGGTGGCACGGAGACAATCTCGTCCTGAAGTTCGCGGGCGTGGATTCGATTTCAGCCGCTGAGCAGTTGGCGCGATTGGAAGTGCGCGTCCCGTTCGCCGAGCGGGCGCCGCTCGAACCCGGCGCTTATTACCGGACGGATCTGCTGGGTTGCGATCTGGTGGATGAGCGATCGGGTGAGCGTCTGGGACGCGTCACCGGCTGGGAAGAAACCGGCGGCCCCTTGCTGATGGAAGTGGATGGCGATTGGCTGGTGCCTTTTACCCCCGCGATTTACAAGAGCGTGGACGTGGAAGGCCGCCGCATCGTGGTGGATCTGCCGGAGGGCTTGCGGGAACTGAACCGCCCGGGAGCGGGACGGGCGTGATCTTTCATATCGTCACGATTTTTCCCGATTTCTTTCGGGGCCCGCTGGATCATGGCGTGGTGGCGCGCGCGGCCGGTAACGGCGGGATCGAGATCCGCATCCATAACTTGCGGGATTGGACGCAGGACCGCCATAAGACGGTGGATGACCGGCCGTTTGGCGGCGGCGAAGGCATGCTGATGAAGCCGGAGCCTTTGTTTCAAGCGGTGGAAAGCATTCTGCCGGAGCGCGGGAATGAGACCCGCGTGGTGCTGATGTCGGCCCAGGGCGAGCGTTTCAGCCAGCAGATAGCGCGCCGTCTGGCGGAGTGCCGCGAGATCGTATTGCTCTGCGGCCGCTACGAGGGCGTGGATGAGCGCGTGGCCGAAAAGCTGGCCGATGAGGAGCTGTCGATCGGGGATTACGTGCTGAGCGGCGGCGAGTTGGCCGCGTGTGTCGTGATCGACGCGATCGCGCGGCTGCAGCCGGGAGTGGTGGGCAACGCGGATTCGATTCATTTCGAATCCTTCGAACAGACGGGTCATGGTTCGCAGGGCGTTCTGGATTGCCCCCAGTACACGCGCCCGGCCGAGTTCAGGGGCTGGAAAGTGCCCGGAATTTTATTGAGCGGCGATCATGCAGAGATTCGCCGCTGGAGACGCGAGGCCGCGCTGGAGAAGACGGCTCGCCTGCGGCCGGACCTTTTGAGGACGGCCGGACAAGAAACGAGGATGAAGAATGCAGAACGCATTGATGACCAAGTTCATCAACAAGAATAAAAGGACCGATGTTCCCGAGTTCCGCCCCGGGGATACGATTCGCGTCCACGTCAAGATCAGGGAAGGCGAGAAAGAGCGTCTGCAGGTCTTTGAAGGCACGGTGATCGCGCGCAACAACATCGGCATGGGGGAAACGATCACGGTCCGGAAGGTGAGCTTCGGACATGGCGTCGAGCGCATCTTCCCGATCCACGCACGCGTCATCGACCATATCGATGTGGTGCGCACCGGCAAGGTTCGCCGCGCCAAGCTCTATTACCTGCGCAGTCTGAAGGGCAAGGCGGCGCGTCTCAAAGAGCGCACCTAGCTCAGCAAGCGCACGGGATGCCCACTTCTGTGCCGGCTTCTGTGCCCAGGCATCGTTGCCTCGACACCCACGAGCGTGATCTCCGCGCGCGCGGCTTCGCCCAGGTGGCCGGGATTGACGAGGTGGGTCGCGGGTCCCTGTTCGGAGCCGTGGTGGCCGCCGCCGTTGTGCTGTCCCCCGCGCGTCCGATTCGCGGCTTGAACGATAGCAAGCAGCTCACCCCGGAGCGGCGCGAAGTGCTGTCCGCGCGCATTCGCGAGCGCGCCGTCGCCTGGTCAATCGCCGCGGTCGACGCCGCCACCATCGACCGGATAAATATCTATCAGGCTTCCCGGCTGGCCATGAAACAGGCTGTCGAGCAGCTGGAGCTCGCGGCCGACTTCCTGCTGATCGATGCGGTTCCGGTGGACCTGCGGCTCCCTCAATGGCCCATGATCAAAGCCGATGAGCGCTGCCACGCGGTCGCCGCGGCTTCCATCCTCGCCAAAGTTTGGAGAGATCACCAGATGCGCCAATTCGACGCGGTCTATCCCGCATATGGATTGGCCAACCACAAGGGCTATAGCTGTCCGGAGCATTTTCGGGCTCTCCGCCTGCATGGTCCCACGCCTCTGCACCGCATGAGTTTTCTGCCCGTCCGTCTGGCCGCCCAGGTAGCGCGTTCATGAGCCGCAATGGGACGTGGACCCAAAAGGGATTCGCCCTGCTCTTCATCATCTTCTGTATGGAGCTGGGGGTGTTTCTGCTCTTCTTCCCCTGGACGGAACAGTGGATGCAGAGCTTCGTTCCGGCATCCATTCCGGCGCTGCGGGCGATGTGGCTGAACGGCTATTTCCGCGGAGGCGTGAGCGGACTGGGCGTGCTGAATCTATGGATCGCGCTTACGGAAATTTTCCGCTTGCGGCGATTCAGTCCATCCGATCGGGGATAGAGAAACTACCGGCGGCGCGAGCGCGCGGCAGGCGCCGGCTTGGGAAGCGCGTCTTCCAGCATGGAGCGCATCTCGTAATAACGGCAATACCGGCAGCGATACGGGGTAAACAGAAACATCACCGCCAGCGTTTCCACCAGCGTCTTGCGCTTCGCTTTGCGGAGAGCCCGCTTATTGCATTGCGGACAGCGCAAGCCCAGCCCCGGCCGTTGCGTGTGGAAGCTTCTCACCGGTTGCGGCGAAATGAACCGTGACGCGTTCCGCGCGTTCCGGAGGTGGACGATTCGTCCGATCAGTTCCTCCATCCGGGCGTTCGTGCGGTAGCTGGCCGCGAGGTCATCGGCGAGCGTTCGCTTGGGCGCCACAATCTGCTGTTCGCTCATCTTCTGCAATAAGGCTTCTTGCTGAGTATAGCGGTCCGGTACCGTTTTGCACGCGCTTTCGGTACTAGCGCGCGCCGTTGTGATCATACCGTTCAGGGGGGGTGGAACGGCTTTCAGCAGCCACGTTGCCGGGTGCGTTGCCATTTGCGCAAATTAGCGACTTAGACCTTATGGTGATCGGACAGGTGTCGCCGGCGGATCTGGCCCTGCCGCTGCGGCGCGCGCGGGAACTGCTCAGCCGCGAAATCAATCCGACCGTCTATGCGCCCGCGGAGTTCAAGAAAAAGCTCGCGGCCAACGACCATTTCTTGAAGCAGGTAGCAGACAAGCCGAAGCTCTTTGTGTTAGGCGGCGAGCATGAGCTGGGAACAGCTGCTGGCGGATAATCGGGTCGCGGCGCTACCGCCCAGCAAGGCGGAGCTCGACAATCTGCGCACCATCGTCGCCCGGAGCTTGAAAGATATGGAATCCCCTGGCCTGTCGACGGATGCCCGCGTTGTGATGGCCTACGATGCCGCCCGCACTTTGTCGCTGCTCATTGTGCGTGCCGCCGGCTACCGCCCCCGCACGGTCGGCGGACCCTACAACACACTTCTGGCACAGGAAGTCGCCGACCCGGCGTTTGCGAATTTGTCGGCTTATTTCGATGGCTGCCGAATGAAGCGCAATAGCTGTGAGTATGATTTCGCGGGCGGCGTGTCGGATACGGATGCCGCGGGGCTGTTGAAGGAAGTTCGGCGGTTTGCGGTCGATGCCGAAGACTGGATCGCAGCCCGTTATCCACAACTGACGTGAGTTGCTCGTTCAAAAAGAGACACGCCACGACTAACACCTCCGGCCCGCGTGGACCTCGCGTTCAACACGACACCGCAAGAGAGTTTTGCACGCGGCGGAAATCGCAATTGTTGATCGCGCTAACCTGATCCCCCAAAAACCCCGCCGACTCGACTATGCTTTTGGACGTAGGAAAGGGGAATACGAATGGCGGAACGAAAGGCGGCGCTGGTCACAGGCGCCGGCTCCGGGATCGGCGCCGCGATCGCCACGCGTTTCGCGCGCGAGGGGTATCGCGTATCGGTTTTCGACTTGAACGCCTCCGCGGCGGTGCAGATAGCCAGCGGCCTCGCGGATGCGGTCGCCCTCGAAGGCGATGTGTCCAATGAGCAGCACGCGATCGACGCGGTGGAGAAAACCTTTGCGGCGTTCGGGCGCCTGGACGTGCTGGTCAACAACGCGGGCATTGAGGTGAACGGCAGCGTGGCCGGACTGACCGCGGCGCAGTGGGATCGGCAAATCGCGGTGAATTTGCGGGGCGTGTTTCTGTTCTCCAAATATGCGCTGGCGAAGATGCGCGCCGGCGCGAGCATTCTCAACATTTCCTCCGTGCACGGGATGCTTTCCTGGCCGGAATGCGCGGCCTATGACACCACGAAGACGGCGCTGATCGGGCTCACCCGCTCCATGGCGCTCGATCATGGCGCGCAAGGCGTGCGCGTCAACGCCATTTGCCCGGGCTACATCGATACCCCGCTGCTGGGACAGTGGCTCGCGCGGGTGCCCGATCCGGAAGCCGCCATGCAGGCGGTCATCGGCAAACATGCCGTCGGGCGGATCGGCAGGCCGGAAGATATCGCCGAAGCGGCCGTTTTCCTGGCTTCCGAACACGCGTCGTTCATCACGGGGACGCATCTGATGGTCGACGGCGGCCTGACTGCCCGCGGACATTAGAGACGGCGCAAGATTGAACCCGCGGGACTGGCGTGAAGCCCAAACTCCCTTTCAGGAGCGCGGGCGGAAGCGCAGCACGTACACCACGCCAATCACAAGCAGCAACGCGCCCCAATAGATTCCGGCGTGCAGCGAAGCGAGCACCACCGGGTGAACCGGCGGGACCACCGCGTCATAAACCGATGCGCCCAGAATCAGGACCCCATAGATCAGCAGAAGAACGCCGATGAAAAACCAGATCGAGATCATCCCTTTGTGACCGTGCATGGCGTCCCTCTACCAGAAAATGACGTTGAGAATCACGAATATCACGACAACCACACCCGCCCAGAAAATCGGACGGCGAAATAACGGCAGGTCCGCTTCCGAAGGAAGTTGCGTTTCGCTATAGACCAGGCCGGCAAGATTGCGGGTCGGATCAGGACGCGTGACCATGCTCACCGCCACCGTGACAGTCACGCAAATGATCCACGACCAGAGCGCGCGGTACATGTTTTCGGACATGTCCTTGGCGTTGGCCGAAAGCGCCACAAAGCGGAGCGCCGAAGGATCCGTTTTCACCCACAGCCACATGCCCAGCGATGACGCCGTGCCGCATAAAAGACCCCAGAAGCCCCCCGCCGAAGTCGCCCGCTTCCAGAACATTCCCAGCAGCACGGTGCCGAACAGCGGCGCGATGAAGAAACTGAACAGCGCCTGCACGTAATCCATAATGCTCTGGAACTGCATGACCAGATACGCCGTGCCGATGCTCACCAGCACGCCGACCACGGTGGACCAGCGGCCGACCGCGAGATAGTGTTGATCCGTCGCGTCCCGCTTCAGCAGCGGCCGGTAGATGTCGTAAGTCCAGACCGTGGCGAACGCGCTGACGTTCCCCGCCATTCCCGACATGAAGCCGGCGATCAGCGCCGTGATGCCCAGACCCAATAACCCCGGGCCGCAATAGCGCGCCAGCATCAGGGGCAGCACTTCGTTATAACTGTGGCCGCCCGTGGCGGTCGCTTGCGCTTCGCCCACCAGGTGCTCTGGCAGCAGCGCCAAAGCCAGCAGTCCCGGCACGATGACGATGAACGGGACCGCCATCTTGAAGGCGGCGCCAATCACCGGCGCCAGCCGCGCCGTGCGCAGATCTTTCGCGGCGAGGACGCGCTGCACGACCAGGAAGTCGGTGGTCCAGTAGCCGAAGGAAATCACGAACCCGAGCCCCAGTACGATGCCGGTCCAGTGTGTGCCCATGGGGTTGTCGCTGAAACTCCCCAGGTGGCTCCACAAGTGGGTGTAATCCTTGCCGGGAAAGTTCTGGTGAATGCGCGCGACCATGCCGTCCCAGCCGCCCGCTTCGATCAGCCCGATGATGGAGATGAGCATCGCGCCCAGCCAGATCAAAACGAACTGCAGAACCTCATTGAAGATGGCCGAGAGCAATCCGCCCAGAAACACGTAAGCCGCGACGGTGAGCGAGGAAACCCAGATGCTGAACGTGATGTCCCACCCGAGCACGACCTTCATCACCAGCGCCATGGAATACATGTTGATGCCGCTCATCAGCACGGTCATGAAGCCAAACGAAATTGCCGAAAGCGCGCGCGCCGGTTCGCCGAAACGCAGCTTCAGGTACCCGGGCACCGAGTGCGTCCTGGAAATGTAGTAGAACGGCATCATCACGATGCCCAGAAACAGCATGGCGGGAATAGCGCCGATCCAGTACCAGTGCGTGGCCAGAATCCCATACTGGTAAGCCGCGCCGGCCCACCCCATCAATTCCAAAGAGCCCAGGTTAGCGGCCAGAAAGCTGAGACCGGCGATCCACGCGGTCATGTCCCGCCCGGCCAGGAAGAAATCCTCCCCGGTAGTTGTGAAACGCCGCAGATACAGGCCGATTCCGATCACCATCACGAAGTAGATCGCGATGATGGCGATATCGACGGGGGCGAGATTGACGAGCCGCGCCGGAGCCAGCCAGAGAGCCGTCGGAGACATTTAGCTCCGCACCTCGCTCATCAGACCCACCGGTCGATTCTCCGGATCCCGCACATAGGCCATCCAGAGCTCGTGATCCGGCATCTTCGCGATCAGGTGCGGTTTTTTGTGCGCGCGGCCGCCCCGCTCCAGCACGGCCTGCCAGGCGGCGTTCAGATCGTCCACCCGATAGTAGAGTATGAAACCGTCGCTTTCTCCCGCCTGGCCCGCCGCGCTCAGCATCAGGCGAGCGCCGCCCAGATCGAAAAACGCGAGGTTCGGATATTCGAACAGCAGAGGTAGGCCAAGCACATCGCGGTGAAACTTCACCGCTTCGGATAGATCTTCGACGGTCAAGGCGACTTGGCCGAGCTTCATGCAGCTTCTCCTTGGGGCGGGCGACGGGCGTGTACCCCGGTAATCATCAGCGCGGTGACGATGACCACAAGAGCACCGATGACGTTGTACCACAGGAACGAGACTCGGGTGAATTTCGCCGCCGCGAGGATCGCCGATTCTCCCGCGAGCATGCCCCAGAACGCCCCCGTTCCGCCCACGCGCTTGAAAAAGAAAGCCAGCGTGAACACGCCGAGCAGCGTGCCATAGAATAGCGAGCCGATCATATTCACCGCCTCGATCAGGGAACCGAGATTCCTGGCGTACTGCGCGAACACGACCGCATAAAGGCCCCAGAACGCGGTCGCGATCCGGGAGACCAGCAGGTAGTGATGGTCGGATGCGTCTTTGCGGATGTGGCGCTTGTAGATGTCGATCACGGTCACCGACGCCAGCGAGTTCACCTCGCCGGAACTGGAAGACATGGCGGCGGAAAAAATCACGGCAATAATCAGGCCGATCAACCCGGGTGGAAGATAGCGCGTAACGAATGACAGAAACACGTAGTTGGTGTCGTTGAAAGCCGTCTCATGCGCGCGCTCCTGATACAGCGCGATTCCCTGCCCGCGGGCGGCCAGCAGATCGTTCTGCGCCGACCGGAAATGGTCTTTCTCCCGGGCGAGCGCCGCCCAATCGTGATTCCTTCGCGCCTTCGCCAGCTCGTACGCCGCGTCTCTTCGATCGTTAAATGCGTGCGTGAAGCGATCGCCGGCGGCGCTCAATTCCGGCGCGCCCGCGATCACGTTCATGGCTGTCCGTTGGAAGAGCAGCGGCGGCTGCACGAACAGGTAAAAGACGAACACCATGGCGCCGACGAACAAAATGAAGAATTGCATCGGGACCTTCGCCATGGCGTTAAACAGAAGGCTGAGCTTGCTCTGCTCGATGCTCTTTCCCGTGAGGTATCGCTGCACCTGGCTCTGATCGCATCCGAAGTAAGCCAGCGAGAGGAACGCGCCTCCGATCAAGCCGCTCCAGAGCGTGTAGCGGTTGTTCAGATCGAAGTGCGCGTCGATGGTGTTCAATTTGCCCACCGCGCCCGCGAGGTAAACGGCGTCGAGCGGCGAGATCCCTTTCGGAAGCAGCACGAATATCATCACCAGCGCCGCGATCAACCCGCAGAAAATGATGCTCATCTGAAGCACGTCGGTCCAGGTCACGGCCGGAATGCCGCCCGCCACCGTGTAGACGATGATCACGAGCCCGATGAAGAAAGTCGTAAGCCGGTCGTCCCATCCGAAAATGACCGAGAGAACGATGGCCGGCGCGTAGATGGAAATTCCGATGCTGAGCCCGCGCTGGATCAGAAAGACCAGGCTGCCCAGCGCGCGGGTTTTGGCGTCAAACCGCCGCTCGAGGTATTCATAAGCGGTGTAAACTCCCGCGCGCCGGAAGATCGGCACGGCGGTGGCGGCCAGGATGACCATCGCGACCGGCAGGCCGAAGTAGAACTGCACGAACCGCATCCCATCCGCATAAGCCTGGCCCGTCGTCGAAATGAAGGTGACCGCGCTCGCCTGCGTGGCCATGATGGAAAGGCCCATGGCGTACCAGGGCATCGTCTTCCCGGCAAGCAGATATTGATTAACGGTTTTGCTGCCGCGGCCCTTATACAGACCGAAACCGATAATCCCCGTGATCGTCAAGACCAGCACCACCCAATCGAGCGTGGTCATGAGAAGATCCGCATGAATACATAGAGCGCGCCGATCACGAGAACCAGGAAGAACAGCACGAACGCATAGAGCCGCGGCCACGTGCCGAGGACGGGCGGCGGGCTGTCGGGGTCGGTCACCACGCGGATTCCATCGCGCCGATTGTCCGCGTCGCGGTCAGGCGAAGAGTTCGCCCTGCAGCACCGTCACCGCTTTGCCGCCGAGGATCACTCGATCGCTCTCCACGCGCAGCCGCAGGAAACCGCCCCGCTTCGACGCCTGAAATGCCCGCAATTCGGTCTTGCCGAGCTTGGCCGCCCAGTAGGGAGCCAGCGCGCAGTGCGCCGATCCGGTCACCGGATCCTCATCCACGCCCGCACCGGGAGCGAAGAAGCGCGAAACGAAGTCGTATTCCGCCGCGCGGCTCGTGACCATGACGCCTCGCACAGGCAATTTCCTCAGCAAGGCTTGATCCGGCTCCATGCCCCGAACCACCGCCTCCGATTCCACTTCGACCAGATAATCGAATTGATTCCGCCCCACGAACAGCGGACTCACGCCGAGCGCCTCCAGCAACTCGCGCGGAGGCTCGCACTCCTCCGCCTTCTTCGCCGGGAAGTTCAGTTCGATCCATTCGCCGTCGCGATCCGCCGTAAGCCGGCCGCTGCGCGTATGGAAGCGGGCTTGTTCGCCATACGGCAAATGACCGCCTTCCCACAACGCGTGCGCGCTCGCCAGCGTCGCGTGACCGCAAAGATCCACTTCGATGGAAGGCGTAAACCAGCGCAGCGCGAAACCGTCACCCTCAGGGTGCAGAAAGGCGGTCTCCGAGAGGTTCATCTCCGTCGCCACGTGCTGCATCCAGACCTCTTCCTTCGGTCCGGCAAGAACGCAAACCGCCGCGGGATTTCCCCCGAACGGAACGTCACTGAACGCGTCGATCTGGACAATGGGCACACCCCGCGCTTTCGGCATAAGCCCGATTGTACTCTCGTCGCGATCTTCCGCCTGAGTGCCGGCGGTCGCGGTCAGTATTGGAAGAGAGGCCGGAATCCCGGCGAACTCGAATTCTGAACTTTCTCGAGTTGCGGCAGCGGCGGAGGAGCGCCCGTCACCCGGTGATAATGCGCGAGCAGCTCAAATTCGTCGTACCCGATCGCTCGCGCATACTGCCGGATATAGCTGGTTGCGTAAACCCCGCCGGGGAGCCGGGCAAAATCGCCGCGTTCGATCGCTTCGAGATTGCGCACCGTAATCTTCGTGGATTGCGATATCTCCTGCAGAGTCACGCCTGATTTTTGGCGCATGACTTGCGCGGCGGGGGAAAGGGGAGTCGTCATCGGGGGCTGGATCCTCTTGGAGGCTAAACGGAAGAAATCAATACCTTCAGTACTGGCTGATGTGACGTTAAGCACAGGCTAACACGCATTACAACTGAATTGGTAACCTTTTTTTGATTCTCTTGCAACCCGATTTGTCTATCTCTCTCTGCGGCCTTTCCTTGCGGAATCCCATTCTCGCCGCTTCCGGCACGTTTGGTTACGGCGTGGAATTCGAGAAAATTCTCAATCTAAACGCGCTGGGCGGCGTGGTCGTCAAGGGACTTTCGCGCGAACCGATCGCCGGCAATCGCGCTCCGCGCCTCTATGAAACGGCCGAGGGGATGATCAATTCGGTGGGCTTGCAGAACATCGGGGTTCGGGCATTTGTGCGTGAGAAGCTACCCCGCTTAGCCCGGTGGAATACTCCGGTCTTCGCCAATGTCTTCGGATATGCCGTGGAAGATTACTGCGAAGTGGTCCGTGTTCTGGAAGGTGCCGAAGGGCTGGCCGGATATGAGCTGAACGTCTCCTGCCCCAACACCAAATGCGGCGGCATGTTTTTCTCAACCGATCCGGCCATGCTGGCGAGCGTGGTGGAGCCGGTTCGGCGCATCGCGCGTCGTCCCCTGATTGTGAAGCTCTCCCCCAACGTCGCCGCCATCGAACCCCTCGCGCTGGCGGCGGAATCGTGCGGGGCGGACGCCATTTCTCTCGTGAACACGTTTTTGGCTTTGGCCGTGGACGCGCGCACCCGCACCGCCCGGATCGGCAACGGAATGGGCGGTCTATCCGGTCCGGCCATCAAGCCCATCGCGCTCCGCATGGTGTGGCAGGCGTCCCAAGCCGTCCGCATCCCGGTGATCGGCATGGGCGGCATCGCGACCGGGCTCGACGCCGCGGAGTTCCTCGTCGCGGGCGCCGCCGCGGTGGAGGTGGGCACGGCTTCGTTTTGGGATCCCCAAGCCACCCAGCGTATTGCGCGCGAGCTCGAGCTCTTTCTTCGCCAGGAAGGCGTGGCGCGCGTTCCCGACCTCATCGGGACGCTGCGCCTCTAAGCTCGTTATACTTTGGCGATGCACCGGAACGTCGGTTAATCGTGAAGCGCCGCATTCTTCAGGCAATCGGGGCTATGGTGCTGCTCACCGTCGCGCTTGGGATCGCCGCGCCGTTTTTCAACGCGGATCGTTACCGCGATCCCATTCAGGCTTCTCTAACCGCGGCGCTCGGCCGCGCGGTAACCATCGGCGACGTGCGTCTGGATCTGTTCACCGGTCCCGGAATCAGCGTCTCGAACGTCATCATCGCCGATCTCCCCTCCGGCGGCGCGGAGCCGTTCGCCTACGTGGGAGAACTGCGCGCCGTGCCCCGCCTGTGGTCGTTCTGGACCGGACAACTGGAGTTCTCCTCACTCACCCTGGTGGATGCTCATGTGAATCTCATGCGGCCGGACGCGCCCGATGGCGCGGCGGTGTGGAATTTCGAGCCTCTTCTGCGGCCTCGCCTGCTCGCGGCATTTCCCCGGATCCGGCTCCGGGGCGCCCGCATCAACTTCAAAATCGGCGACCGGAAGAACATGTTCTACCTCCTGAATACGGATCTGGACGTCTCGCCGAGGGCGGGCGACGGCAGCGAGTGGGAGATCAGCATGGATGGTGAGCCGGCCCGCACGGACCGCCCCGCGAACGGATTCGGCGCCCTGAGCGCAAAGGGCCAGTGGGCTCAGAAATCCGGCGCCCCCGGACGCGTCGAATTCGACGTGAAACTGGACCGGAGCGAGATTGGCGACCTCATCGCCCTGGTGGAAGGGCACGACGCCGGCATTCAGGGCATCATGTCTGGCCAGGCCCACGTGGCCGGACCCGTTTCTTCCCTCGGCGTCGAGGGCGAAATGCGGGTTTCCGAGCTGCACGGTTGGGATCAGAGCCCGGCCTCGGGCGGCGTATTCGCGTTCCGCGTCTCCGGCGCCGGCGACGCCGATAAACAGCACCTGGAATTATTCGCCATACCCCGCGGCGAGCGCGCGGCCGTCAAAGCGCATCTCGTCGCGGACCAGATCTTGCAGCAGCCGCGCTGGAGCTTCGACGCGCACCTGGATGCGCTCCCGGTTTCTTCGCTGCCCGGGCTGCTCCGCAATTTCGGCGCTTCGACTCCCGAGAGCTTGCGGCTTTCCGGCGCTCTCGAAGGCGACGTCCACTACGACCAGTCCGCGGGCTGGCGCGGAAAGGCCGAAGTGCGCAGCGTGGAGCTTCTTCTCCGCAACGTGCCCCCTCTGCGTTTCGAGCAGGCCTCCATCGAGTTGGCCAACGGCGCGGCCCGCCTCGAGCCGGTCAGCATGGTTTCCGGAAGCGACACCATCGGCTCCGTCGGCGGCGATTACTCTCTGGAGGACGGCTCCTTCGACGTCGAGCTTTCAAGCGCCGGCGGTCCCTTAGGCGGTCTGCTCAAAGCGTTTCCCGTCGCCTCGGTGCCGCTGCTATCCCGCATGCAATCCGCCAACTGGACCGGCGAACTCAAATATGTGCAGCCCGCCGCCGGACCGGGGCGCTGGACCGGCGCAGGCGAGATGAGCGACGCGGTCGTGAACCTTCCCGCGCTTTCCGTGCCTCTTCAAATTGCCGGCGCGCACGTCGCCATTGACGGCGATGCGATTGACATGGACCGCATGGACCTCCGGGTTGGCGACGTGAACGCCCGCGGCGAATATCGCTATGTCCCCGGCGCCGCTCATCCGCATCAGTTCCGCCTCGCGCTGGACGCCATCGATGCGGGAACCCTGCCGGACCTATTCCAACCCGTGCTGCGGCGCCGGGCCAATCTGATCGATATGGCCCTGAGCCTGGGTCGCGCCCCAGCCCCGGACTGGCTGCGGGCCATGCGCGCGGAAGGAACCATTCAGGCCGATTCGGTGCGCCTGGGGAGCGTCGATTTGGATCGCGTGCGCTCGCGCGTGATCTGGGACGGCGCCCAGATTTCGCTCCCCGGATGGCAATCGCGATGGGCCGCCGCCGTCGTGGGCGGCCGCATCACGCTGGACGCGCGCGAGACCACGCCGCGTTTTGGAGCTTCGCTGAAACTGAACGGAGTCGAATGGCAGGGCGGAAAGCTCGACGGCACGCTTCGTCTTCAGACGGCCGGAACCGGTCTCGACGCATTGGCCAATCTGCGTGTCGACGGAAAATTCACGGGACGCGATCTCGCTTTAGAACCTTTGGGAATGGTGGAGCAGCTGGCCGGGTCGGGCCAGATGTCGTGGAACGGGAATGCCCCGCGCTTTCGCTTTTCTGAACTCCGGCTGGTCAGCGGCGGCGAGAAGTGGACCGGGAGCGGCGCGTCGCAAGAAGATGGCGAGGTCGCGTTGCAGCTTTCCAGCCGGGGAAAGCAGATGAACCTGGCGGGATCGCTGACCGATCCCGCCAAAATCTGGGTGGAGCGTTAATCGCGCCAGCTCGTGGCGAGCGTGGTGAAACTGCGCACCAGCACGCCGGTCGGGCCTTTCGCCATATACGGCTTGTTCTCTTCCAGCCAGGCGGTTCCGGCGATGTCGAGATGCACCCAGGGCGTCTCCCCGGTGAATTCCTTCAGAAACATCGCCGCCGTGATCGCGCCGCCGTCGCGGCCGCCAATGTTGGCGATATCCGCGAACACGGTCTTGAGCTGCTCCCGGTATTCGGGCCCGATCGGCAGACGCCACATGGGCTCGCCTTCGTGCCCGGCGGCGTGCATCCAGCGGTCCAGCAGCGCATCGTCTCCGGAGAATACGCCCGTGTGGTGATGTCCCAGCGCGACCACGACCGCCCCGGTCAGAGTGGCCGCGTCCACCAGGTGCGTGCACCCGAGTTTCTGTTGCGCGTAAGTGAGCGCGTCGGCCAGAATGAGCCGGCCCTCGGCATCCGTGTTCAAAACTTCGATGGTCTTGCCGGACATGGAGGTGACGATATCGCCCGGGCGCTGCGCCCGCGGGCCGAGCATATTCTCGACCGCCGGAATTACGCCGGTCACCGGAATCGCCGGTTTCAGAAGCGCGATGGCCCGCATGGCCCCGATCACCGCCGCGCCCCCGCACATGTCGTACTTCATGTAGTCCATCTTTTCGGCCGGCTTAATGGAGATGCCGCCCGTATCGAAGGTGACGCCTTTCCCGATCAGCCCCAGCCGCGTCTTTCCGGCCGGTTTGTGCTCCGGCTCATAACGGAGAACGATCAGAAAAGGCGGCTCCGAGCTTCCCTGCGAGACGCCCAGCAGAGAGCCCATGCCGAGTTCCCGCATCTGCGCTTCATCCAACTTCTCAAACGCCAGTCCCTGCTCGCGCGCCATGGCTTCGGCGCGCTCGGCCAGCACGGTCGGCGTCAGAATGTTGGCCGGATCCAGGCCCAGTGAGCGGGCCATATTCTGGCTTTCTCCCAGGATGCGTCCGCGATGCAGTCCCTGCTCTAATTCGCCGCCCCCGCCGACTACCACCACGCTGAGACTGGCGATGTGCCGGGTTCCGGTGCGGTCGGATTTGTTTTCATCGCATTCGAAATCGCCGATCAGCGCGCCTTCCACGACCGCCGAAATATGCTCGGGGGTGGAGAAGTCTTCCGAAAGCAGGAACGCCGCCCGGGTAAGGTGGCGGGCTTTCAGAAACCGTATGGCCGCACCCGCGATCTTGCGCAATTCCGTCGCGGTGAACTTCTGCGTGCTCCCCGCCCCGGCCATCAGGAGCCGATGGGCCTTGTATCCCGGCACGTGGTGCAAGAGCGCAAATTCCTGCGGCTTTCCGCTCATCTCGCCCGCCTCCCGCATCGGTTCATACCCGGGGGGAAGCGAAGAGCTCTCTTCAAATTCCAAAATGATCAGGGCGTCGGCATCGACTTCCGCGGACGCTTTGCGTTCCAGTTTGATTTCCATGAGTGAGTCGCTGTGTTCTATTCTCGGGCTTTGCGGTCGCGAATCGCGGCGCGCGCCTCGTTCTCGGCGGTCTTGGCGCGGTCCGCCTCGCGCTTGTCGTGCAACTGCTTGCCCTTCGCCACGGCGATCTCCGCCTTCACGCGGCCGTCCTTCAGGTAAACTTTCGTCGGGATGAGCGACAACCCCTTCTCGCGCGTGATCCCCAGCAGCTTGTCGATCTCGCGCCGGTGCAGCAGCAGTTTCCGCCCGCGCACCGGCATATGATTCTCGCGGTTTCCGTGGGAATATTCGCTGATATGCGCGTTAATCAGCCATGCTTCGTCGTTCTCGATCCGCGCATAACTGTCGCGGAGCTGCATCTTTCCGGCCCGGATGGATTTGACCTCGGTCCCGCTGAGCACCAGCCCCGCCTCATAGCGGTCGGTTAGAAAGTAATTGTGGCTGGCTTGCCGGTTCTCGCTGAGTATTTTAGAATGAGGATCAGACTTCTTCATAGGCTGCGGCTGCCGCCTCGCGGCGGGAGCCAAAGGTTCGCCTCGCGGCGGCGCAGAAGTTTCGCCTAAACGCTAACCGCCCTGTTGACGTCACACCATTAGATGATAATACGTCGCGCTATCCTGCCGCGCTTGCGGCCGCTTGGTGTTGCTGTGTCCGTGCTCTCTTTGCTCGCGCCCGCGATGCCGCTCGAGGCGAAGAATCGAAAAGGCGACCGCCTGGTCACCGAAGCGCGCGCGGCCGAGGTCAAGCAGGATTGGGACAAGGCGATGATCCTGAGCGAGCAGGCGTTCAAGACCGATCCGAGCGATCCGGCCTACGCTCTGGAATTCCGGCGCGTCCGCTTCGAAGCCGCCGCCTACCATCTCACGCACGGGCAGGAAATCCGGGCGAAAGGCCAGCTCGCCGAGGCCTTGGCGGAGTTTGAAAAGGCCTACGAGATCGATCCCGCCTCCGACATCTCTGAGCAGGAAGTGCGCCGCACGCGTGAGATGATCGAGCGCGTCCGGAAAATCAAGGCGGCCGATCCCCAGGCGAAGATCACTCCCGAAGACGCTGGAATGACGCCGACTCAGGTGTCCCGGCAGGAATCGCAGGAGCGCATTGACAGCCTCATGCCGGTTCCGCAGCTGCGCGCCCTCAACGCCCAGCCGATTGTCTTGCGGATGAGCAACCAAAAGCCGCGCGTTCTATTCGACACGCTCGGAAAACTGGCCGGCATCAACGTCCTCTTCGATCCGGACTACGATCAGACCGGGACAAAGCCGCAATCCATCGATCTCAACGGAACCACCCTGGACGAGGCTTTGGATTATCTCGCCATGGTCACGCACTCTTTCTGGAAGCCGCTCGCTTCGAACACCATCTTCATCACCCAGGAGAATCCGACCAAGCGCCGCGAATATGAAGATCAGGAGGTCAAGGTCTTCTATCTTTCCAACGTGACTTCCCCCCAGGAACTGCAGGAGGTGATCACCACTCTGCGCCAGGTGATCGAAGTCAACAAGCTGTTCAACTACAGTTCGCAGAACGCGATCATCGTGCGCGCCGAGCCCGCGCGGATGGCGCTGGCTGAGAAGATCATCGCGGATCTCGATAAGCCCAAGGCCGAGGTGCTGGTGGACGTGATGGTGATGGAAGTGAACAGCGTGCGCTCGCGCCAGTTGGCCGCCGCGTTCTCGCCGACCGGCATCAACTCGCAGATTGCGTTCACTCCGCGCACCAGCATCCAGACCCTGGCCAGCCAGCTCGGCACCACCACCGGAACGACCACCGGATTCAGCAACAACGGAACCACGACCACCACCGGGACCACCGGATCCACAACATCGACCACCACGGGAACCACCGATACATCGACTTCCACCGGCACAAGCTCGCCCATTCCTCTGGTGAACCTGAAACACATCAGCACCCAGGATTTCTCGCTCACCAACGTTCCCGGCGGCCTGATCGAGGCGATCATGTCGGATAGCGACACGCGCGTGCTGCAGCGGCCGCAGATTCGAGCCGCCGACAACTTCAAAGCCGTCCTGAAGATCGGCGATAAGATTCCCACCGCCAGCGGCAGCTTCCAGCCGGGCGTCGGCGGCGTGGGAGTCAATCCCCTGGTGAATACGCAGTTCACTTATATCGACACCGGCGTGAATCTGGAGATGACTCCCCGGGTGCACGACAACGGCGAAGTTACCATGCACCTCGACGTCGATATCTCGCAGGTGTCCAGTTACAACGATCTCGGCGGCATTTCCCAGCCGGTCATCAGCCAGCGCAAAGCCACGCTGGACGTGCGCATGCGCGACGGCCAGATCAACATTGTCGGCGGGTTGCTGCAATTGACCTCGTCGAAGACCATATCCGGCATCCCCGGCTTGGCCAACATCCCGATCTTGAACCGGCTCTTCACCAGCGACGAGACCACGCTGAATAAAGATGAGCTTTTAATCGTCATCGTGCCCCACATCGTTCGCGGACCCTCCGTGACGCCGGAAGATCTCAAGGGAGTCTTCGCCGGCAACACCACCAATTACGCCGTTCGCTATGCCGCCGCGCCGGCGGGAGTCGATGGCGCGATTCCGGCGGGTGTCCCGGGGGGTGCTCCAGGCGTGACAGCGCCTGTGACGGCGCCCCTGTCCACCCCCATGCCAGGAAGCCCCGTAATCGCGCCCGTGCCGGTCGCGCCGCCGGGCCCGGTCGCGCATATCTCCTTCGCGCCTGCCAGGCTCGACGTGCAGGCCGGGTCGTCTTTCGTCGTGAATGTGCGGGCCGATAACGCCGCCAATCTTCAATCTTTCGAATCGCAGATCAAGTTCGATCCGAAAGTTCTCAAAATCAATTCGATCGCCGCGGGCGACCTGCTGCAGCAGAACGGCGTGACGCTGAGTCCGCAGAAGAATATTCTCAACGACACCGGAGACGCCAGCGCAACCTTGGCGCGCGATCCCGCCAAAGGCAGCGTGACCGGTTCAGGTTCGCTGTTGATCGTCAGTTTCCAGGCGGTCGGCAAAGGTCAGAGCATCGTGGTCATGCCGAAGATGGTGCTCCACGATGCCGGAGGACGAACCGAAACCACCGGCGGCAGCCCGCTCTCGGTCACGGTGAAATAGAAAAGCAGCTTGATGGTTATGAGTACAACAATCCCAATCCGGTCTCGCCGCCGCCGTTCCGGCATGACGCTGGTGGAACTCATTGTCGCCTTCACCATTCTCATGCTGATCAGCAGCATGGCGGTTCCCCTCGCGCGGTCGCGCGTCCGCAAGATCAAGGAGCACGATCTCCGGATCGCCCTTGAGGAAATGCGCAAGGCCATCGATAAGTACAAGGACGCGGCCGATCAGAACAAAATCGGCGGTCCGTTGAAGCAGGATTCCTTCGGATACCCCGAGAGCCTGGAAGCTCTCGTCAACGGCGTGAAGGGTGCGGGCGGGCAGGGCGCTTCCGATACCAAGATCAAATTTCTTCGCCGCATCCCCCGTGATCCAATGACCAACAGCACGGACTGGGGACTGCGGAGCATGCAGGATGATCCCAAAAACAACGGCTGGGGCGGACAGAACGTCTTCGATGTGCACACCAAGAGCGATCAGAAAGCGCCTGATGGAACACCTTACAACGAGTGGTAACCCGGCCCGGCGCCGTTTCCTGCGCGCGGGCTTCACGCTTGTCGAACTGATGATCGTCATGGCGATCATCGTGACGCTGATCGCCATCGCGGTCCCCTATTATCAGAAATCTCTTATCCGCTCGAAGGAATCGGTGCTGAAAAGCGACCTGTTCACCACGCGGCAGATGATCGACGAATATAGTTTCGACAAGCAGAAAGCGCCGCAAACGCTGGAGGATCTGGTGACCGAGGGCTACCTCCGCGAAGTGCCGCGCGATCCCATGACGGGCAGCAACACCACCTGGAAGCTCATCATGGAAGATCCGTCGCAAAGCGTGAGCCAGCAGGAGCCCGGAATCTGGGACATCCGGAGCGGCTCCGATAAAAACAGCCTGGACGGCACCGCTTACGCCGATTGGTGACATCCCGGCCTTGCGGTCGTGTTTCGTCGCGATAGCTCTTCATGCCCTACCGGGCCGTCACGCATCAGCGACGCCTCTTGTTGCCGGAGAGGGCAATTCTGGGCATGGCGCTTCTCCTGTCTACTCATTTAAAGCGCCCTGCGAGCCGTTTAGGAAAGCACGAGTTCGGGAATCGTCGTTGCAGCAAATGCGCGCGCGACCCGTTCATACGAACCCAGTCGCGCGGCATGGTCATGCATGATGTTCACGATCAGAATCTCTTCGGCCTGATACTCGGCGGCTAAGCCTTCGAGCGCGTGCCGCACCGTCGAGGGCGACCCCGTGATCAGCCGGCGCGCGGGCAGCATGTCGGGCACGTAACCGTCGGCCGCCAGAAAGCGGCGGGCATGTTCCACCGTGGGAACCGCTCCCAGGCGTCCGCGCTGCAAAAGCCGCATCATCATCCGGAAACTGAGCGCCAATTCGGCCGCTTCCTCGTCGCTATCCGCGCAGATTACCCAGGCCGCTACAGCCAGATTCGGAGCTCCCAGCCGATCCGAACCGCGGAACGCCCTCCGATAATGCTCCGCAATGCCCGCGCCTTCCGAGTTGATGAAGTCCGCGAAACAATAAGGCAGACCCAGTTCCGCGGCCCAAACCGCGCTTTGCGGGGAAGATCCCAGCAGCCAGATCTCGGGGCTCTCGGCTGGAGCGATCGCTAGAGGCGTCCGCGGAAACGTCCCTTTCGTGGAGCGGCTGGCGGCGAAGTACTCCCTCAGCTCATCGAGTTGCTCCGGAAAGTCGTCCGGCGCAAGCTGTCGCCGGTCTCGCTGGAGGGCCTGGGAGACATTCGGGCTCGTGCCGGCGGCTCGTCCAATTCCCAAGTCGATCCGTCCAGGGTAAAGACCGCTCAACATGCTGAAATTTTCCGCTACCTTCAGCGGACTGTAGTGCGGCAGCATGATGCCGCCGCTTCCGACCCTCAGATGCGTTGTCGCCGACGCGATCGGACCGATCAGCACCTCCGGACTGGTGCATGCCAGCGACGGCGTTCCATGGTGCTCAGCGACCCAATACCGATAGAAACCCAGCCGGTCCGCCAAGCGCGCCAGTTCGATGGAGTTCCGCAGCGCGTCTCCCGCCGTGAAACCCTCCGAGATGGGAGACTGATCCAGAACGCTCAGGCGGAATGAACTTGAGTAGGCCACTACCCGCTTGGATGCGCGCCCATCAGGCGGGATTCGCCCGTCTCAGGCGACCTTTTGGCTTTGGTGACGGACATCCACGCCCGAAACCAGGTACACCACGTCCTCCGCGATGTTGGTCGCATGATCGGCAATCCTTTCCAGATTGCGGCTCACGAACAACAAATCGATTCCTGTCCGGACCTTAGACGGCTCCCGGTGCATCACCTCGATCAGGTCCGTATTAGTCTTATCGCGGAAGCGATCCACCGCGTCATCGGCCAGCAGAACCGCGCGCGCCATTTCCAGATCCCGCTCCAGGAACGCCGTCAAACTGCGCGAGAGCATGGAGATCGCCAGCCCGGCCATCTCCTGAACGTCCAACGAAATCTGATCGATCTCCGCTTCCGGGATCAGCGCCACCGCGCGCCTGGCGATCGTCACCGCGAGATCCCCAATGCGTTCCAGGTCCGTGTTGATCTTTAGCGCCGCCGTAATGAACCGCAGATCCCGCGCCACCGGCTGGTGCAGCGCGAGAAGCCCGATCGCCATCGCGTCGATTTCGATTTCCAGTTCGTCAATCCGCTGCTCGTCCCGGATCACCCGCTCAGCGCAGGCGTGATCGCGCTCGGCCAGCGCTCGAACGCTTCTGGTCAGCGATAATTCCACCAACTCGCCCATATCCAGCAGACGAGTGTGAAGCCCATGAATTCCAATAGACAGCCGGTGCATGCACGATCCCTTCTCGACAATCTAGAGTCGGCTTGGATTTAAACGGTAAAGGAGAAATTCGACGGGGAATTCTGAAGTGTAACAGATTTGTCACAATCCGCGCTCGGAAATTGGGCTTTTTCCCGAGATTCGGGCTTCCGCGGTCGTCACTTGCCGCAAACGAAGTTCGCCAGGTGGAAGTTAGTGACGCAACCCATGTGGGTGAGGTAAAGCCAATCCAGCCGTGCGCCGGAGCTTGCGTGCAAGCCGATCGCGACTCCGCAAGCGATCGCCTTTCCCGGCACCCGCTCCTTTCGCCTCGCTGGCGCGATCTGTCGAACCCAGAACGCGATGGAGGCGAAGAAAAGAAGGAATGCCGCGATGTAACCCGACCACACCATATTGCCCGCGCCCAGGTATAGCCGCTCGGCCAGCAGGTATGTGTAAAGGCCGCCGAAAAGAAAACAGAGCCATGCGAGAACAAGCATGGTGTCCCGGCAAGCCTGCTTCCAATAAAGAATGCTTACGAGCAGGGGAAAACAAATGCTGAGGAGAAATTTGGGAAAGAGCCCGGCAGGCGAGACCAGAGCCATGAATTTAAGCGGCGCCCACATGATGGAATCGTGGTACGCTCCTGTCCCCGGCGCATAACCTGAGTAAGTGATGTAGAACTGCCACAATAGAACAGCTACGGCGGGGAAATAAAGACCGGCCAGCAATTCTTTCAGCGAAACGGGCAGCCTGCGGATCATGCGGTAGATCACGAACAACGCCGAGGCGGGAAGCAGGCAAATGATGAAACTTGCTTGCTTAGCGAGCCTGCCAGGGTGGAGAATGCAAACACGCTGAGAAGACGCGCATCCGTTTTCCCGCGCCGGGTAAGATACCACGCCGTGCCTGCGAACGAGGCAAGCGCGAACGGCTTAAGCAGCGTGGATGTGGGTATCTCATAGGGTTCCGGCCACAAATAACCCAGCGCGTACGCATGCGCGAGAGTGATCGGTTCAGCAAGCAGAGCAGCCAAGCTCAGCAAGAAAAGAATTGGCGGACGTCCGATTCTCGTGCTTCCAAATAGCATCCAGAGCAGCCCGTACACCTCGAGCGCGATCAGTACATAGCAGCCCGCTATCACCAATCGACCGGCCAATAAAAGTGAGGGCGTGAGATGCACGGCGACCAGACCGGCGGTCAGAGCGTGAAAGAGAAAGTGCGGTACCGGTGGCCGTCCGGTCACATAGAACGTACGTGCGAGCGCGATATGAGCCTGAAACCCCGGGCTGCTTGCGAACATGCCCCATGCGATCGTGCCGTAGATTCCAACGATCAGAATCGCGAGCAGAACGGCAGCCGCAAGGTGACCATGCCATGAGGCTCGGACAAAGGCGCGCCCATCACCTTGGCGCCCGTCAAGGTCCGATTCCTGCATCGGAACGCATTCTAGCACCCGATCCTCACCGCCCGCGGGCAGGCCGCACGCGTTTGAAGAAGTACGCGGGATACGTCTGCGTCACAACCGGTTTAGGATGGAGGCTGTCGCCGCCCCGCTCCTCATTGCGGTAAACGTAAGGCGCCACGCTCACCAGTTCCCATCCCTGCTCGGCGAGCGTCTGCAACTCCCGCTGTTCCACCTGCTCGTAGCGAGCGGGAGACGTTTCACGGGGGAACAACGCTCTTACTTCGTAAGCTGGCGATTCGCTCTGCCCGCCGCTTTGCTGCGCGAGGAGAAACGCGATCGCCAAACCAGCCAACGCAATAACACCTGCGGTTCGTCTCATGCTAAGAAATGACGCCGCTCCGCCGAAATCGTGCAGAGGATTGCACGGCGGCAATGATGCTACCCCTCAACGCGAAGCGTAAACCGCTCTCTTAAAAGCCGCCGCGTCCGCGGGCGTGGGCAAGGCAAAAGTAAGAAACGCCAATCCCATCTCGTCCTTCGTCTGCTCGCCGTACGTCACCTGCACGGGCGGATGTGAAGGGTTCCGCGCATTGCCTCCCGAATTGTCGTAAATATACGTCATCTCGATCCGCGTTCCTTTGGGAACCCGGATCGGAGTCTTATATGTATAAGCGCTCTGCCAATTGAAATCCCAGTCCTTGATCCAAATCAGCGGCGTGACCGAACCGTCCGGCAAGTATGCATTAATCTTCATGTCTTTGCACAAATAGTGCGCGTGCGGCGTCACTCGCAATAATTCGGCGTCGGCGGGCGTAGTGATTTCCTCCTTGATCACATAATGCGAATCGCCCGGCTCGATATGAATCTGCCGCGCGGAGAGAACCACCGCGGTCCGTCCATGCGTCGGCGGGTCTCCATAGAACAGGCCGAGCGAGGATTGATCCTGCGCCGCCTTCCCCGAAGGATGATAGTGAATCTGAATCACCAGATCCGCGCCTTTCGGGAGCGCCGTGGCATAGCCCGCCACCGGCTTAGCGGCGACGAAGCCGGGCGCCCATCCTCCCATGAGCGCGCCCGCGAAACCCGGCCCTCCGAAGCAGGTGTAACCTCCATCCGCCGACCCTTCCGCGAGTTTCCGGCCCTGATGCCGGGGATCGATGAATACCAGCGCGTGATGCACGGTGCGGCGATCATCCGGGCGGAACTCCATCGCGCTGACATACACCTCTTTATCGAGATCCATCGGAATCACGAAGCACCGGAACTGGTCCGGTCCATCCGCCGGCACCGCGAACTTAGCCTTCGTCGTCACCACCTGATCCGGCTGACCGATCTGCCAGCCGTTGGTGAATTCCGGCGGCGTGGGCTTGGCTGCAGCGTCGCCCTCGGGTGCGCCGCTGCTCGCCCATCTCTGAATGAGCGCGATCTGCTCATCCGTCAGCCCGCGCGCGTCTCGAAAATTTCCATATCCGGGTTCCGGCTTCCACGGCGGCATCACGCGCGCCTTCGTCACGGTCGCAATCAACGCGGCGCGTTTAGCCGTATCCTTGTAAGTCAGCAGCGAGAACGGCGCCACTTCGCCCGGACGATGGCACGTCGCGCAATTCTGATAGAGAATGGGCGCGATGTCCTTGTTATAAGTCGGTGCGGCGCCGTTGCTATGTTCGGTCGCGGCCGCCAGCGCGCCCGCCGTCGCCAACATCAGAGCGCATCGGAATGCAAAAGTCATAACGGCGGTTCCCCTCAGTTCTTTCGGACAATGGCGCAACCGAGCGCCTTTGTACGCGCATGCGGCACAGGCTTATTGGCAAGGACGGCCTCGAGCGCGTCCCTCAAATCGAACTCGGTGATCTGCACGCGCTGCTTGCCGAAGTCTTCGAGACGATTGTCGATCCGGCCCAGATAAACTAACTCGCCGCCGGGAGAAACCACAGCCGCCTCCGGCGTGGTGACAGCACCCGCGAAAGCGGCCAATATTTCGTTGGGGTCCAGCAGATACGGAAACGTGTAAGCGAAATCCCGCACATGTGTGCGAACCTCTTCGAGCGCCGTCGTCCCATCGCCCTGCACCGCATAAAAGGCCACTCCGCGAGCCGCATAGGCCGCGTTCATTCGATTCAACTCCGGAACATAAGCGTTGCTCAGCGGGCAGTCGGTCGTGAGAAACAGCAGTACGATGGCGCGTTTTCCTTTCCATTCCGCGCGCGTGTGAATGCGTCCGCTCGAGTCGGAGAAAGAAAACTCGGGCATTCCCCGGGGCGCCCCCGTAAGCGTCATCGCCAGCGCCAGCGTCAAAAGCACTCCCAATCGTGAACGGAGTGATCTCATTGCCACATCATTCCTGGCCTGCCGGCGTCATCAGATCTTCTTCCTGACCAAGCCCGCAATCCTCGCGACTTGCATCCGCGCTCGCATCGGCCAGTCTGTCGATGAGTTGCGCCGCAAGCCGCAGCATTTCTAGTTCCGTCTCCGTCAAGCATTCGGTCATGGCCGAAGCGAGCCACACCGCCCGCCTTCTGGCATCCCGGTCCAGAACGTCCCGGCCCTTCCGCGTAATCTCCAGGTTGAATTGCCGCCGATCCGTCGCGTCCTGCAGCCGCAAAACGTGTCCCGATTCCTCCAGCGAAGCCAGCACGCGCGTCAGAGATTGCGGCTGAATGCCCTCCGCCGCGGCCAGGGCGCCCGGCGTGGTCGGGCCCTCCCGGTAGAGAAGCCCCAGGATGCTATGCGTCGCCAGGCTCAACCCCGGTTCGCGGTTCTGATTTCTCAGCCGGCGATTCAGCCGCGCAAGCGCCCGCCGAAGAACCACCGCGACGTCCATTACAGAATGATCCGGTCTCATTAATTCCTACGTCTCATCGTACTATATTTCGCCCAGCATATCCTCCAGACCGTCGCTTTAAAAACCACGTCGCTCTGTTTTTGTAAGCCCGAGCGTACCAAACGTGCCCGCCCGGGCATCTCCCCAGACCCGCCTTGTGTTACGTTTCTAGTTCATGTCACCATGGTCCCCCTCCTCGTGGCGGGAGAAGCCGGCGCTGCAACAAGTCCACTATTCCTCGGAATCCGAACTGGCCGGGACGCTTGCACGCCTCGCCCAGCTTCCGCCCCTGGTCACTTCCTGGGAGATCGAAAACCTCAAAACGCAACTGGGGGAAGCCGCCGCCGGGAAGCGATTCCTGATGCAGGGCGGCGATTGCGCCGAGAGCTTCGACCAATGCACCGCCCCCGCCATTACGAACAAGCTGAAAATTCTTCTGCAGATGAGTCTCGTGCTCATGCAGGGCGGCCAGAAGCCCGTGATCCGCGTGGGCCGTTTCGCCGGCCAGTACGCCAAACCCCGCTCGGAGGATTTTGAAACACGCTCCGAAGTCACGCTGCCAAGCTATCGCGGCGACTTGGTGAACGGCGCCGCCTTCACGGCCTCCGTCCGGGAGCCCGATCCACGCCTGCTCCTCAGAGCTTATGAACGCTCCGCTCTCACCCTCAACTTCATCCGCGCCCTGGTCAAAGGCGGCTTCGCCGACCTCCACCATCCCGAAAATTGGGATCTCGAATTCGCCCGCCACTCGCCGCTCGAAGACGAGTACCGGCATACCGTGCGGCGCGTAGCGGATTCCATGCAATTCATGGAAAATATCCTTGGCGTGCATGCCGGGGAACTCGGCTGGGTCGACTTCTTCACCAGTCACGAAGGGCTTCACCTGCCCTATGAGGAAGCGCAGACCCGCCGCGTGCCCCGCCGCGAGGGCTGGTATAACCTTTCTACCCACTTCCCCTGGATCGGCATGCGGACGGCTGACCCGCAAAAAGCCCACATCGAATACTTCCGCGGTATCTCGAATCCGCTGGGGTTGAAGGTCGGCGTGGGGATGCCGCCCGCGACGCTCGTCGAGATCGTGAACATTCTTCACCCTCGCGACGAGCCTGGCCGCCTCACCCTGATCCATCGTTTTGGGAACAAGCAGATCGCGGAGTGCCTGCCGCCCGCCATTGAAGCCGTTCGCCAAACGGGAAAAACCGTTCTGTGGTGCTGTGATCCCATGCACGGTAATACGCGCAGCACCGCCGACGGCACCAAAACGCGGCACTTCGATGACATACGGGGTGAGCTGGAACAGGCGTTCGCCATTCACCGCGCCTGCGGCAGCTTCCTCGGCGGCGTTCATATTGAACTCACCGGCGAAGATGTGACCGAGTGCCTGGGCGGCGCCCGAAATTTGACCGATCTCGACTTGAAACGGGCCTACACCTCCGAAGTCGATCCCCGCCTCAACCATGAACAGGCCCTCGAAATGGCCATGATCATCGCCCGCATCATGGCCGCCGAAAGACCCGCCCCCTTCGCCTGAGAAAGAGGCAAGTTCCTTTCCGCACGATGGCGCACATCGTGCTTTGTTCGAGCTGATGACCATTGACACGCTGGATCCATTACTCGAAGAACACACCCGAACGCTCGAGGCAGCGCTCGACGACGAAGACCCGACCAGCCTCGCCGAAGCGGGCTCTGAAGACGATGACGTCGAGGATGAAGACGACGAAGACGAAGACGACGACGAGGAAGACGAGGATGAAGACTTAGACGCCGACGAAGACGCCGAGGACCTCGAAGACGACGAAGACGAGGATGACGACGAAGACGACGAGGACGAAGAAGACGACGACGAGCCCGTGGACGAAGCGCCAGCCCGCCGCCCCGTTCCCGCTCCAGCCAGGAAAAGGATCTAGCTGAATCCTATCGGGCTATCCGCGGGGGCGGCGTCGTCGCCGATGGAACCAGCATGACCGGGTCAATGTTAAAGTCTTGTATTCTCCTGGGAGTTCCGACGGCCACGACTAATAGATGAGCAAGCCGAACGAATTGATAGTTAGTCCCGTGGCTTGGATATCTTTAGGAAAATAGCCCGTGAGACTTTTCTCATCGACGCAGTTCCGTTTGTTCGTTGCCTGATTCAGAACAGACAGATCGATGCGCACAAAGCATACTTGCGACGGTGCGTCCGCGACTGCTATGCGATCCGCCAGAAAAACATCCTGCCCAGCCTTACCGATCACGAGTTGGCTGAACCGCTGCCTTACGTTGGCATCCTTTGCAGCCGGGTAGACCTGAACGCCGAATTCCTCGGAAACATTCCCGCCGAGATCCGACTTAGGCGAGATAAGAGACGATTTAAGCCCAGCATCCAGACGCTGTCGTCGGGATCATTGGCTCCTTTCACAAACCAGTGCGCGTAGATGAGCGCGCCGCTTCGGAGGCATGGATGCTACGACGTTCCCGCGAGAACCCAAAGCTTCCCGCTGCTCGTGAAGGGTAGAACCTGTAAGGAATCTTCCGCTCCCGCGCCCAATGGCGCCACCAGCGCAAGAATAATCGCGATGCGCGTCATATTCTACTGCAACGACGAGGCGACGGGCCCGGTTGTGAGCCATTCGAGATGCGGCAATAGCGCGGGCTTGTAGATGCGCATCTCGTGGTGTACGGCGCGCTCTAATTCCTCCCACGAACTGCGCAGGCCCAAGAGCTTGCCCTGGCGTGAGGCTCCCCACGCTTCGGCGAGCAATTCGACAAGTTCTTGCGCGGGTGTATCGTACGGACGCAGGCCCTTTACTTTATGCCACCAGTCGTGGCAATAAAACTCAAGGAGCTCATTAATTTCACGAAGCCTGGTGTAATTGGAAGCATCCGAAAAAAAACTATATGATTCAGCGATCGATGTGGCGATCTCTTTAGCGAGTGGTCCTTTTTGCGGGTCGTCAAGGATTTCCTTGCGCGTGAAAAGAACGTCCGCGTATAGATCCTGGCGTCTGAAGATCCCGGACAACAACGCGTAGCCATATTCAATCGAGGAGTGGTTGTGGAACCTTGTCGCTCGGTAGCCTTCGTTGAAAGAATACCCAAGTCTGTAATCGGCCTTTCCGCCATACCCGAGATTTTCGATGGGCTCGTCTTCCGTGTCATCCGAAAAAGACAAATCCCACTGGATGTTCTTTATGTTGTTCTGTGCGCAGAGTACGTGAAATTCCATTGTCGCCGGGTCATCGATGTCAATCACATGGAAACGCTTCCCCGTGAGGTGCTGAACGGAGATTGCGTTTTTAGGCAAGGCCGATTGAATCCGAAAAATCAGGCAAGCGGGGCTGCGCGGAAAAATGATCAGCAAGGGAACCAGCTTCTCCGCGTCCGGGGCGGCGCGATTGCGAAGATACCACTTAACCAGCGCGGTAGCTGACGTTATCCCAAGTTCATCCAGGCCGTTCGCCACCGTCGCCCGGGGATCCAGTCCGACGGGAGAACCTCCCTCGATTATCTTAAGTCCCGACGTGTTGTCGCCCGCGTCGGGAACCGCTCCGGCTCTGGCCTTGCGCATCTGCTTTTCCGCGCGGTATACCCCGATAAACTGGAACTGATGGCGCCACATGAGCCGTAATCTGAGCGATTCCGGGGCTTTCGCAGGCGTATCCGGCGCATCCCCAGACAGCCCTTCCGGTGCATTCTCAGTCTTCCTCGCGGCGAGCACCGTCAGGAGTATGCAGCCGATCCCAATCAGAAAGAGAGGCGGCGCGAATCGCGCACTGTTATCGTCCCTCAAAACATCGATAGATCCCGCGACAAAGATGAAGGCAAGCACGAGATATACAACGGTCTCGATGTTGAATCGCTTGTGTAATTCAGAGATGCCCAGAGGTTCAATCATAGGAGCCACTCGGTTTTGAGAAGCGCATCACCCGCCGCTTCGCTTACGCGGAGGAGCACCGAGCACTCCAGCCCTGTTTCCTGCTTGATCTTTTCCTCGCCGTCATAGTCTATTTTTGAGACCACCGCGATGACTCCGGCGACTTCGGCCCCGCACTTCCGAATCTGACGAACCGCCTCGATCACCGTGCTTCCCGTCGATATCAAAGCCTCCACGATCACGACTTGCTGGTGGGCATAGAGCCGCTCGCAATAGAGATCGCGCGTCCAATACCGCGTGTGCTGAGTGATGATCATCGGATCGGGCATTTCGTAAGGGACATCGCGGCACACGACGAGCTTCTTCCCTGCGCGTAAAGCGAGCGGCACTGCCAGGATTTCGCCGTCTGTTTGAAACGTGAACACGAGATCGTAGTGTCGCGGCAGCCGCGATTCCAAAAGCGACACCAGCGCGTCGAGTTCCTCGGGCTCTATCGGGCTTATTCCCTTGTACGGCCAGACGAAATAGTGGTAGGTTCCGTAATCGATCCGCCGGCTGGTTGCGACGCGGCTCGCAATTTTGCTCAGCACATTCTGGTCGGGTTTCATAGTTGCGGCAGCAGGCAGTTGTTGAAAACGGAGTCTAGATCCACCTGTCTCTCCATAAGTCCAAGATTGATGAGTGTTTCCTGCATGCTCGACCACCGCGACGTGCTCATCCTCAGTAATTGCTTCTGGCCGGCGGGCCGAATCAGGCCGGCTGACTCCTGCAACATCCGCAGCTGAACAGGCTTAGGCAGATCTCTGTTCCGATGCAGAGTAATGTCGACAGCTTCATCGGCATGCCCGAGCGCGTATTCCCACCCCTCGACCGCGGCCCACATGAAACCGCGAAGGTCCTGCTCGCGTTCCTGCAGCAGACGATCTGAAGTGATGATGGTGTCCCCGTAAAAATCGATCCCCGAATCAACCGCGCTGATACATCGCACTTTGATATTTTGGCTTTCCATCGTCAGCGGCTCGTTCGTGACGTAGCTGGGCCAAACGTCCACCTGCCCTGAAGTAAACAACGAGAGATTAAAGTCAACTTGGCGTTCCTTTAACGCGCGGCGGTTTATCTTCAGTTTGCTGATCGCCGCGCGATAAAGAATATCAAAATCGGTCCCTGTCGCCTGAACCCCGACTGTTTGAGTGGTCAGGTCACGGAGCGACCGGACGGCGGAGCTGGCCGGCACCATCCAACATGCTGGCGATTCCTGGTAAACGACTCCTATGGCTGTAATCGGCTTGCCCTGCGCCTTATTAATCAAAACCTGCTCGGCGCCCCAGATTCCCACGTCCGCCGCGCCGGAAAGAACGGCGGTTAACGCATTGTTCCCAGGGCCGCCCGGAATCAGGGTCACATCCAGTCCTTTTTTCCGGAAGAAACCCTTCTCGCTCGCCACATAGAAGCCGGCGAATTGCGCTTGGTCCAGCCACTTCAACTGGACGCGAAGGGTTCGCAATGGCTTTGAGGATTCACCCGCGGTCAAGTCAGCCTTGCCCGGCCGTCGGAAGAGTGCCGACGAAAGCCAGATCACGCCCACCGTGATCAGAAAAATGGCGAGAGTTCGCAAAAGCTTCTGCGGATTCATCTTCACCTAGAGCCAAACCTCCCTGGTCGCGGGAAACAACTTCTGAATCAGCAGCACGAGCGAGATATAGGAACCGGTCGAGATGACCGCAACCACAATGATCGCGGCGAACATTTTCGGAAGATCTGAGAAATTGCTCGCCGTGAGAATCGTATTGCCCAGCCCGCCCGATCCGCCGCTCGACATCTCAGCAACCAGCGTACCCACAAAGGCGAGCGGCAGCGTGATTCTGAAGCCGAGCAATAATTCGCTAGCCGCCGCGGGGAAAGTCACCAGCCAGAATACGCGGACGCGATCTCGCGCGCATACGATGGCGAAATGGCGTAAAGCGCTTGACGGCATGCACAATCCCGAATACGCCGCCAGCGTAACGGGCAGGACGCAGATGGAAACGGTCAGCGCCACTTGGATCTCGAGCGGGCGCCGCAAGAACAGCACCATGAACGGGATCAACGCTACGGCCGGCAGGGATTTCAACGTGATCAGGAGCGGCAACAGCATATCGTGAAAGTTTCGGTTTAAATTCATCAGCAAACCGACTCCAAAGCCTAAAGGCAGCGTAATGGCAAGGCTCAACAGAACGCTGCCGAGTGTATTGAGAGCTGCCTCCATAAGGCGTCTTTCATTTCGAATGAGTTCCCTGCCGATCTGGGGTAATGTCGGCAACAGGTTATTCGGCACGATCCCCGCCCATCGAACTCCCTCGTAAAGTGTCCCGATAAGCGCAACCGAAAAAAGGATGGAGACGGCAAGTTTCACGCGACGCCCTGTTCGCGGAGACTCATGGCCAGTTCTCCTTGAATGCGCGCCTGAAATGCAAGGGCGGTTTCCTCCGGCGCGCGTCGCAGGGTCTTTACCGGGTGGGACGCTGCCGCGGGAAGAAGGTGCACTGATCTCGCCAGAGCGGCCGCTTCATAGGGCTCGTGAGTGACCATAACGATCGAACTCGAATCAAGGTCAAATTCCGACATTAATAGCTTCACCGCTTCTTCGCGGACGTCGAAGTCGAGCCCGGAAAAAGGCTCGTCCAAAAGCAGGAGATTGGGTCGGGTGACAATCGCTCTGGCCAAAGCCGCCCGGCGGGCTGTTCCCACGGAAACCCTCGACGGCACCGAATCCAGCCAGTCGTCTAAACGCAGTGCCGTAACGGCTCTTTCGCCGAGGGCGCCTAAGTCGCGAACCCCAACACTCTCGCGCAGCCGGCGGCCGAGTATGATGTTCTGCCGGATCGTCAACCAAGGCGCCAGTCCCAGGTCCTGGGGAAGGTAGGCGATCCGCACCGAGTCGGCCAGGTCGATTTTTCCGGCCCAGCTCGGCAGGTTCACTTCCCGCTTGCTCAAAAATGCCGCCAGGATAGCTTTCAGCAGGGTCGTCTTACCCCCGCCCGATGGACCCATGACGGCATGGTGGCCCGAAGATCGTAGGTCGAGGTCGAATCTCCTCAGGACCACTCGTTTTGGATAAAAGATTTCGGTGTTTGAAAATACAACCATACGTTCAAACTTGCCGCACTCCCCCGGAGTTGTCGGCCCCGCTAATACGCCGAATCCCCCGCCGACGCCCCGTCATCCGAATACGATTCCTGGGCGTTCGTGCTGTGCCAGCGCACCACCCGATAAGTCCAGTAATAAAGGTTATCCCGAAACAGATATTGCCGCGCCGCCAGAACCACGCGTCGCGTAACTTTCACCGCCCGCGTCTGGTGAAGATCGGCGATCTCATCGGTCGCCTCCGGGGGACGCCCCGAACAGTCAAGCAGCGTGGTCGCGGCAAGCCGCCCATCGCTTACGCTCAGCTTGCGTTCCGATAAGTTGCGAATCGCCGCGTTGCGTTCCACGTAAGCCGGCGCGGTCGCGCAACCCGCGAACGCCAGATCGTTCAGGACTTTTCCGCGCTCCCCGTCTATCCGCGGGTCGATCCGGTGCGTCAGAGACAGCCCCATCGCTCCGATTTTGATGTTCACATCATGCGTGGCCGCGCCTAACCAGACCTCGCGTCCGTCCGCTTCTTCGCGCCAGAGCCGCACATGATGCCGTTTGGCGATGTCGTTCAGCGATTTCTGAAAGACAAAGTCGGGCTCTCTTCCCCCGTACGTCATCCGGGAAGCCGGCGCATCCGCATAACCGGTCTGCGATGCGAACGCATTCCATAAGTGCGAAACGGTGTGCGCGGTCTCCGGGTCCGCGCCTGCCCATCCGGCGGCATGAAATGCAGCCACCAATTCCTCGCGCGACCCCACAAAGGCCAGATTGATCATGTCGCCCGCCGGCCGCCCCTTGGTCCGGTCGACTCCGAATGGCCGCGCTTCCAGCCACTTCGCCAGCTCCGCCGGTAGTTCCGGCGCGGCCGGAGCGTCGAACGCCGGCGCATTGTCGGGAAACTCGGTCACCGCCAGTTCCATGTCCGTCCCCACCGGAAGCCGAATCTCCGGCTCCGGCGCACGGAAAAATGCGCATCGCACGCCTAACAGAACGCCCGCGCCCAGCGGACCCATCGCGTAGCTCGAGAACAGGCGTCCGGCGAGCCCCGTAATCCCCAGAAACGAGCCTTGAAAAAGCTCCGCGCTCGGGCTGTGCCACAAGCCCCCCAGCATTCCCTGGGGATTGTCGCTCGGCAGAATTCCTTCGACGTGGCCCCTGCGATCCACCGCTTCGCGCGAGTTATCAATCTCCCGCAAAACTCCCCGCAGCCGGAATCGCCTGCCGTCCGGTAAGCGGTACTCCTGGAATTGAACGTCCAGCCCGGCACGCTCGTGGACGAAACCCAATCCCACGCGCTGTCGTTTGACCACCACGCCGAGTACCTGCGTTCCGGCCGGAAAAAATACCCGGCCCCCAATTAACCCAGGTGCCGTCACCACCGTTTCAAAACGCGAACCCGCTTCGGCATGATCGGTGGTCAGAGGCGTCCTCAGCCGCAACTGTAGAAGCGCCGCCGCGCCCGGAAACGCCCAGACCGGGGACGCGAGCCCTCCCATGCCTCCGAGCAGAACGGCGATTTTGACAAACCCGGGTGTTTTCATTCCGCGCTCACCGGGGAACCGCACCGGCATGATTTCGTTTCTGAAGGATTCGATCTTAGCAGCTTTAAACTCGCGGAAACGCGCGCCGCGAACTAGGGAAGCGTCGCCACCCGCACGGATTTGGCCACGCCCAGTTTGCCCAGCGTCCAGATCATCATCCAGGTGAAATCCACCTCATACCAAGCCAGGCCGTGACGCGCCGACGTCGGGTGCGCGTGATGGTTGTTATGCCACCCTTCCCCGAACGTCAAGAGCGCGACCACGCCGTTGTTGCGGGAGTCGTCGCCCGTCTTAAACCGGCGCCGGCCCCAAAGGTGCGTCGCCGAGTTCACCAGCCACGTCGCATGCAAGCCCATCGTGACGCGGAAGAAAAGACCCCAGAGCAGATACGGCAATCCGCCCAGAAACAGGAGCGCGAGGCTCACCGCCACCAGCGGCATATAGTGAAATCGCGTCAGCAGCACGTGGCCGCGGTCGCGCACCAGATCCGGCGCGAAACGCGCGCATTCTTCCACGCTGCAATTGGTCGCGTCCCCCACCAGCATCCACACCAGATGCGCCCACCATTTACCCTCGCGCGGCGAGTGCGGATCCCCGTGCTTATCCGAATACTTGTGGTGCACCCGATGCGTCGCCACCCAGGAGATCGGGCCGCCTTCCAGCGCGAGACACGCGCACATTGTCAGGAAGTATTCGACCGGCTTGGGCACTTTGTACGAACGGTGCGTCAGCAAACGGTGGTATCCCATGCCGATGCCAAGACTGAGAGAAACCCAGTAGAGCGCGATCGCCGTGAAAAACGCTCCCCAGCTGAAATAAAACAACGCCGCGATGGCTCCGGCGTGAAATATGGCGAACGCGGTCGAACTGGTCCAGTTGATCCCCTCGCGATTGATAAACAACTCTTCCGTTTGACTGTCCAAGGGAACCCTTCCGCGAACTGCAATGCGACACTCGAAAGAGCCCGCATTTTCACCCTACCAGCCCCCGCGATCAAGCATTGTAAGAGTTGCGTAATAGCGTTTTCGGGTCCGGCGAACGGGCGCGTCCTGCCCGCCGCCGCGCTCGTGCCGACCATCCTTTCCGTAATCGCGCTCCTGCGGCTCGCTACCCAAACCCTGCCTTGGCCGGATCGCCGCCCCATCGTGAGCCTGATCATCGGGACTGCCACGGCAAGCATCGTGATCATGCGCCGAACCCGAGCCCAGGGCATGATCACCTGGGACCTTGAGGGCGAGCAGTTCCCTCACAAAACAAGGAGATCCGCGGCTGACCGACCGCCTCGCTCCGGAGATGGCCCCTGTCGCCGACCGCTACTTCCAGTTGTTCCGGGATGCCGGGTTCCGTGTAGGCGTCGCCAAAATGCCGTCGGCGGCGGAGACGTGTTGATGTTCCGCGGCTGGTTCGACGATCCCGGGAATCGCCCGGTCGAAGCTCTCGCTAAGCGAGCCGCCCAAGAAGCTGAGAAAAATTCAACTCTTCCTCCGATTCTTTTCCGGCCCCCTGAGAAGGTCCGATGGCGAGCGCCTCGCTATGATTCTCAAACCAGACCAGGAAAGACGCTTCGTCCGCGCGCGGCAGGCGCTGCTGGTTGATCCACGTGTAATATGCGCCCATATCGGCGTCCACCAGCGCCCCTTCCGCGTCCAGAGCAGGCGCTTCGCGTGCTCCGGCCAATTGTTCCTTCAGCGATCGCTCATGCCAGCGCGGCGCAAACCGGGCCAAAAGCGTTAAAGGCTGCGCGCGCCGCAGAATCTCCCGCGCCGACCACTGCACAAAGGTCGTGCTGAAAATCTGCGTTCCGGAACCTTCCGTCAGCAAGCTGATCTGAAACTCGTTCAGCACCGCGTCGTCGCCGGAACCCTGCATCCCCAGATCTTGCGGCCCCATCTGCGCCAGCCGGCTCCGCAGGGCTTCCGCTCCCAGCCCGCTCTGCATCGCGTCCTCCATCGTCTTCAGAAGCGCGGCGCGGAGCGGCTCCAGCGCGCGGTAGGAGACGCACGTCACTCCATTCGCGGGCGCGTTTTCCCGCGTGCCGCCTTCCACATACCAATGGCCGAATGGAACCGGATGCGCCGCCGCGCGCGCCGCAACCGCGTCTAGAAGAATCCGATTTCCGTTCGCCGGATTCAAGCGCGTATAGTGAACTCCCTGCGGCCGCAGCTTTTGAAACAGCGGGGACCGCGTCTGCGCGACGCCCTGCCCGATCACTACGATCGTCAGCCGTGGAACCGGGACAGTCTCCGCCGCCACGGCGGCGTTCAGTTTCTTCACATATTCCACCGCCGCCGCGCGGAACGCGTCGATCTGGTGCGTGGCCCAGAGGTGCGCCGCAAGCTGCTCGGAAAACTGCGCGGGCGTGTTCACCCAATCCACTCGCTCCAGCTCCGGCGAAAGCTGCAGCCCCGCGAACGGCGCCATCCACTGCCGCAGCTGCTCCGGCGTCAGCGACGTCAGAAACACCAGCTGCCGGTCCAGTTCCTTCCGCTCCGCCGGAAACTTCGCGTCGTAGGCGATCAGTTCGCGCAGCAGCAGCGGCAGGAAGACCAGCGGCAAGCGTTGCAACAATCCGACATTGGCGATGGCGGCGCGGCGCGCCTCCGGACGGTAGCGGTCGAACTGCGAAGCATTCAATTGCGCGGGAAGCATCGTGCTAAACCAACTCGCTCAACGGCTTGCCCTTGGCCATGCGCGGGGAAAATCCGAGCAGAGCCCCCAGCGTCGGAACCAGATCCGTCGGCTCCACCGGCCGGTCCACGACGGCGTTTTCCCGAATTCCCGGCCCCAAGGCCATCATCCATGTCGTTCGCGAAAGCGCATCGCCCGTGCGATGGTGCTGGAACCCGTTTCCCCCCGGATCCATATCCGAATCGCGGCCGAAATCCGGCAGGATGAATAGATTCGTTTTACCCGCATATTCGGGCTCGCTCTCAATCGCCTTCCAGATCTCCGCGCACAGGCGGTCGGATCGCCGGATCGCATCCACATAAAGCGAAAACGCCCCGGCGTGAGCGATATCGATATCGTGCAGCGTGATCCACAGCAGGCTGGGCGCAAGCTGCCGCATCAATTGCTTCGCGATGAAGACGGAAAGTTCATCCGGGCTCGCCAGATTGCGCGCGTGCGCCGCGAAATCGCTCACCGACAGTTTCAACACCTCCGCCATCTGATGCAGATCCACGCCCGCATCGCTCAGCGGAAGCTGCGACGTGTACACCGGCGTCTCGTAGTTATCCCGCAGCAAATGTTCGTAGCGCGATCCTTCCGTGCTCGAAAGCGCCGCGGAGAGCAGCCTCTTCGGAAGAATCACGCCCGCGCCCAGTCCGGCCCCATATGCGCGGTTTCCGCTCTCGCCAATGCGATTGAATCCGTTGCTCGGCGCCACCACCCATGTGTCCGACGCGGGTCGTTTCAGATCTCTCCGGAAATATTCGAAAACAGTCGGGTTTTCCGGCTGTACATCGGCGAAATTATTGAAGGTTTCGTAAACCCCCGTCGCCACGCTCGCCGTCGCCACGTAGTGCCCCAGGATGCCGCGATTGATCACTTGCGTGAAAAAAGTGGCCCTCGGCATCAATTCCGTCAGCAGGTGCGGAATGTTTTGCTGCCCTTGCGGCATAAACGTCTCTTCGTCGCGCGCGCCGCCGCCGAACGTCACGACCACCGCTTTGCGCCCTCGCGCCGCCGTCATTCCCCGCAAGCCGCCGAACCCGGATAAAGCAGCCGCCGCGGTCGCTCCGGTGGCGCGCCTCAGGAAGTCCCGCCGGCTCCACGCCAGCGCGCGCGCAATCTCCCGGGCCTCTTGCATCTCCGGCATTACCGGCTTCCCAGTTCCTGCAGCGCCCGCAGCGCCGTCGCATTCTCCGGCTTGCGGTCCAGCAGTTGTTGCATCACTTGGCGAGCTTTGTTCAAATTACCTTGTCGGGTGTAAGTCCGCCCCAGATTCAAGTAGAGTATATCCTCATTCGGCGCCACCCGGATTCCATACTCAAACGCCGCAATCGCGTCTCCCGCCTTGTCCTCTTGCAGGTACAGCACGCCCAAATTGTTGATGGCCGCCGAATAGTCTTTGCGCAGCGCGATGGCTTGTTCGAAAAGACGGCGCGCGTCATCCGCCCGCCCTTGCTTAGCGAGCGCCAGGCCCGCGCCATTCGCCGCCTCGGGAGACTGCGCGTCCACAACTAACGCCCGCCGGTAAAACCCTTCAGCCTTCGCCTGCTGATTCAGTTGATCCGCCGCGTGCCCGGCGTTCAGCAGCGTTTCCATCAGGTCAGGCTTCATCGCGAGCGCCTTCTCGTAACTCGCCAGCGCCTCCGCGCTCTGCTTCCGCGCATCCTGTACATCGCCTAAACCCGACCACGCTTCCGCCGCTTCGGGCGCTGCCGCGATCGCTTCTCGAAACGCCTTCTCCGCCGCATCCGGGCGATCGGCTTGCAAATGAATCTGCCCCACCAGAACTAAAACGCGGGCGTTGTCCGGCGTATGCCGGAGAACCTGCTCCAAATAGGGCAGCGCCTGCTGCGGATAACCGGACCACAGAAAGGCCGCCCCGAACTTGAAAAAATCCCGGCGCGGCGCTTTGATGTAATCGCCGGCAAACGGGATCGCCGGCGGGTTTCCCATCAACTTGACGTCTTCCTTGCACTGCCGTGCGGTTGGCGGCGCGGCATAGACTTTCACCGCGTGGCCCTCATCATTCAGCAGAAAAGCGATCGGCGTCACCAGCGCCGTCCGCCAGTCAAACAGATACCGGCGGAACACTTCGTACTGCCGCTTCAGATCCGCCGGCTCCTTGGCGAAATCGAGCACCTTCGTCGTGACGCCAGCCGCCGTTTCCACCCTCTGTCCATCCGCGAGCACCAGCAGCCGCGCGCCCGCCTGCGGCGCGGGCAATGGAATCGGCTCCAGGAACCACGTATCCGCCAGGCCCAGCTGATTCTCCGCGGCTGCCGCACCCGCCGCCATCGCTTTCCGCGGACGGAACGGGCGCTCCTCAACCCGCGTTGAACCTTCCGTCAGGATATACGTCCGCCCCGCCGCCAAGCCGGCAAATTCCGCCGTCTCCCCGGAGGGCCACTCCACCCGCGCCTTCCCCACTTCCGTGCGCTCCCCCAATCCAAACAGCAGGCGCTTGCTGTGCTGGGACAGAAATCCCGATCCCGCCTCCATCCACTTCGTCTGCCCGTCAACCTCCACCCGCGCGCCGATCGCGTCCCGGTTCGACTTCGTCCCCCGCAGTTCGAAAGCGACCGACTGGCGCCCGTCGCCGCGGTTATTCTGAAGCACCCGCACCTGCGGACCCAGCCTGCTCTTCAGAATCAAGTCCGCGCGCCCGTCGCCGTCGAAATCCGTCACCGCGAACGCCCGGCTATCGTCCGGAAAGTCCAAACCGCTCACGCCGGAAAAATCAAAGTACCTGTCGCCCCGTCGCGCATGCAGCACATTCGGCTCGCGGCCGTTCCAGCTATAGTCTTCCCGGATAAACTGATTCAGCGCGTTCCAGCCGTTCTCGTACGCCGCCGAGGGCGACGCCGTCACGGGCGCCCGCGCCACAACCTGCCGCCAGAAGAAACTGCCCAGATCCGTCGTCGATTGGTTCGTCAGCATCCCGCAGGTGATGAAAAGCTCGGGCTGCCCGTCATTGTCCAGATCGTGCCCGCCGGACGACCACGCCCATCGCCCAAACTCCGCATGCGCCGCGCCCGTCTCATCCGCGAATGTTCCGTCCCCGCGATTCCGGTAAAGCGAGTTGCCCTTCGTGTGGCGGCGGTAAGCATCCGCTCGTTCTCCGCGCGCCGGAGCGAAGTTTGGATTGCGAACCACCCGCTGCCCCGCCGCGGTCCACATGTTCGCGACATAAAGGTCCGGCTTGCCGTCGCCGTCATAGTCGAACCAGGACGCGCTCATCCCCGGCCCCAGGTCTTCCACGCCCGCGGCCGCGGCTTCGTCCCGGAAATGACCTTGGCGGTTCACGTAGAGGTTCTTACGCCCGAAATCGTTCGCCACGTAGAGATCCGGCCAGCCGTCCCCGTTGCAGTCGCACCACGCCGGCGCGAAGCTGAACCGATCGTTATTCTGGTTCATCCCCGTCTCTTCGGTGCAATCGTCCAGAAAGCCGGTGCCGTCCTGGTTCAGGCCATTGCGAAATAGGAAATTCGGAGGTCCATTCCGCGCGTCGTCATAGGGCGACGCGTAGGTGTACTGCGCTTCGCTCAGAAAATAAACGTAACAGCAGAGATACAGATCCAGTTTGCCGTCGCGGTCGAAATCGGCCGCCGCCATCCCCGTGAAGCCGCCGCTCGGAACCTTGGCGAAACGGAATGCGTCCGTGCGCAAACGGAACCGTGTCCCTTCGTTTAAGAGCAGCACCGGCCCGGCGCTGCGCAATAGCGCCAGATCCTGCCGCCCGCTGTTCCGAAGGTCCAGAAACAATGCCGCGGAACTGTCGTCCAGAATCCCCGCGCCCCAGGCTTCCGTGATATCCGCCAGCTTGCCCTCCGGCCCGAACTTATAGAGCCGGTTGGGCAGTCCGCCCGGCTGGCAGACGTAAATCTCATCGACGCCGTCGTTGTCGATATCCCCTACCGCGATGCCGTTGCTGCCGTAGATGTCGATCCCGCTCGCCGGGTCCAGGCGCGACCGCCAGTAGGGAACCCCTCGCGCCAGTTGCTGCGCGAAACTTGGCGTATCCGCGAAGCAGGCCGCCGTCACATCCCGGAAATAAGGCGCCGCGGACGACGCGACATGTTCCTCCACCGGCTCGCAGCTCGCCAGTTTTCCTTCCACCCAGCGCTGCCGCCAATGGCCCACCCGATAGAGCAGCCGCCCGGCGCGCTCACTCGCCACCTCAAAGCGCACCATGTCGTCCGCAAGCGGATAGAACTGCGCGCGCCGCACCGTGCCCAGACTTACCACCCACTTCCGCCACCCCGCCGCCACGGCCCTATCGCCCGGATCGAAAACAGCCTGCTCGAGATCCGCCGCCACTTTCGTATACGCCTTCGGAAAGGGCGACGACCCCTGCAATTCGGAACTCACCGGCAGCGTTCCCGACCGCAGCGCCTCATCCAGCGCGCTCGCGATCAAAGCCGCCTCGCGTTCTTCCGGGAACTCGTCGTCCCCGGGAAGGATGTACTTTTCCAGCGCGAGATAAGGCGGGCTCATCCGCGCTTCCTCCGCGAACGCCGGACCGGATCCGATCCGGCCAACCGCCGGCAACGCGGCCGCCGCGGCTAAAAACTTCCTCCGCGTGAGATTAGGAAAAGAAAAAGGGCGCCTCACCAACCATCCAATTCTATTTGGTCGGCAATCGCCCCGGAGGCATCCGTGTCGAACTTCAAGCTCGGTGCGTCATCGCGCGCACGGGAACACTCACGCGCCCTCAGCCGGTCGGAAACTGTACCGACCCCCTTGCGCGAACCAAAATCGCGAACCGCGGCCCCTCAACGCTGTCGCTTTCGGGCAACAAAGACGACGACTGCCCCGACATAGCTATCGCGCTTTGAAATGACTTCAAACCCGGCGTCAAAGAGCCAAGACTCATACTGTTCTCGCGTGTACTTTCTCGCGAGCTTCTGCTCTATGTCTCTGTTGATCTCAACGACCTGACAGTAGTACTTTTCTTTCGCTTCGAATGTTCCTTCGGAACGTAAACTTTCACCGATCGCGTCAAGTAACGGATCCAGATTTGTCTCAGAATGCGTGGTTGAGACAACGAAAGTTCCACCTGGTTTCAAAGCGCAGGCGACTTTTCTAAAACAGCCATACGGGTCATCTAACGCGTAAACAACATTCACAGCCACTGCTGCGTCGAAATCCTTTTTCCCCCCGAAGTCAGTGCTGTCCACCGATTCGACGACCAGCGTTACTCGGCCGTCACGCTGCAGCCCCTTCTCAGAAAACTTCTCTAACATCCCGGTATTGTTTTCAATGACCGTTACGGTGTGACCGTGGCGGAGCAGTTCTCGGGTAACGTTGCCGGTGCCCGCGCCCAGTTCTAGAACGTCTCCGGGCGCCTGTGGGATTCCGGTGAGCACTTCACGTATCAGATCTTTATAGGGCGGAAAATCGAGAAGGACAGGGTCATAGCACAACGCATAAATATTCCACAACTTGTCATCCCTTAATCGCTGTTCTAAAGTTGGCAGATATAACCCCCAATCGATTCGTTTAATAAGCAGAGCGACTGCCCATGCTTTTACCTCAGCATTGGAATCCGTGAGCTGCGCGGCCATTTTCTCCAGCTCCACCGTTCCATAATCTTGAGATTCGTATACGAGCGGCTCGCGATCGATGAGGGGAAGCTCACCACGACGCTTTTTTTCCGTGAATGCCCGCGCGTGATCGAAAACAGCGGAGTAGTTGGCAAGTTCCACAATAAACGCATTCACGTGTCGCCTTCGAATCCTGTGGAGGATAGGCCGGAAAATCACCTCGAAAGCAAGATTCCAGTGAATAACAAAAAGATGCGCATCAAGGAAGTATGTTGGTGTCGTATATTTTGAGGCCTGATACAACACTGATCTCAGCACATGAAGTTGATTAGCCTGGTCATTCGGGCTTAACGGCGGCTTATCCGCATCAGATACACTGCCCTGATTTTCATCAAGCAACTTTTCCTTTTTTTCGGGCGCCAAAGGGCTTGACGCCGAGCGCGGCTCACTGGAAGGCCTGGCGACTGAAATAATCGTCACAGCCACAATTACTAATAGCAGCGGGGCCACCATGATCACGATTATTTGGGATTGCTGTCCATGGGGAGCGATGGCGAGCGACGATGCAAGCATTGCCTCTGCGACTAGGACGATCAGTGCGAAAAGCTTTAAATGATTATTGATGCCTCCGATGAGAGTTGATCTCGTTGAATGAGAGTCCTGACCTTCACCGCCATGTGTTAGCCGTGCTAACACACTGCTGCTCCCCGCAAAGTCGCGCCGGAACGGTTGCATTAATGAAACTCCCTTGTCATCGTCGACTCCTCTGGACTTATCATCCAACACTGCTGAAGCTCCATTGACACCATTGTCCTGTAGACGTCGACCACAGGCCCCTCCACACCCGGCAAAGCTTTGAAGCCATGCGTTTCGTATAGCCGTTCATGCCCTTTGAGGCATTCGAGGAACAAACGGTCAATTCCCCGATTCGTGCTTATGCGCAGCGCTTCTTCTATAAGCCGATGCGAGATGCCGCGGCCTCGGAAGTCGCGGTCTACGATCACGCGGCTGATCTCGCCGCATCTCTGATTTGTGCTTAACGACGAGTAGATTAGAGAATTCGTCGCCTTGTGCGATTGAAAAACGGGCAATAGCAGCGGGTAAGGCGCGTTTAGCCGGCTCCTTACTACAGGATCGGCCCCCGCTATAGACTCGAACATTTTTTGGAGGGCAAGGTTGGGGGCTTCGGTCGTGACGACGCGCGCGCATCCCACGAGGGCCTCGCGGGCTCCGCTTCGGTAAAACGCACCTATGTGCATCGCGCGCACGTCTGCCTCGTTCATTTCGAGTCTGCTCCTGCTCCGCTCGACGTCTCCATCGAGATAGCCCATGATTGTGTAAACGCGGTGACGCAGACGGAAGTAAGTAAGAAACTCGCCTTCGTTCGACGCCTTCAAAGGGCGAACCGAGAAACACTCCAAGCTGCTGCGATCACAAGCCGGCGGGGGCGATATGTACTGGACGCGATCAATTACTAAGTTTAGGCAGTTGTCGAACTCGCTCTGAGTTGCGCATGGTCGAATCGTACGGTCGATATCCGCGATACGACGGGGGCGCTCCATTATTGCTATAGATCCGAACGCATATTGCCCAGTCTTGTCCTGACATTCTGTCGCCAGCAGAGTACATGATCCATTTGGTTTGTCATCGACCAGCTGGTCTGAAATCAGAATTAGCATCCGCGCGCTGTCGGCCCGGAAAGTCTCGGTCAGCCACGCGAGAATTTCGGCCGGCTGGCTTCCAATTTCGATAGGAGCCGCCAACGCAGGCGACGCCCTGAAGGCCGCGCTCGTTGCCAGCAACTCTAAAACACGGCGCCTCGTGCCAACCGCCTCGATCGCGACGGCCACTGTCAACATGCCTTCCTCTATCTGGAGCTAGTATTTTTTGTAAAACAGTACAATTTTGGGGCGATTAGCTCCTGCGCCCGAAGATTTCACCTCGAAACTGATCGGACCTACACTCATATAAACGCAAGGCGCAGACGGATTGGGACATCCAAAACGGGCACTAAGTTCTGCACGGAATTTTCCAAAGAAAGAAGATAGTACTCGCGATAGGTTTGTCGTGCAAGGAAAAAATGCAAAAACTAAAGATATTATTCGGAGCCTTCCTTAAAGCCGCTCCGCCTTACTCTTGCCCCAACCGGCCGCGCCCTCCGAACCCTCACGCCTCCCGGTAAAACAAAAGCAGCAGCCCGATCAGCACAAAGCACACCGGCCAGATCATCGACGGAATCTTCCGCCATCCTCCATCCAGCCGCTGCTCCAGCCATCGCGCCGAACCCGCTCCCACCGCCAGAATCGCGATCGGCACGTGGCTTAACTCCGCCAGATATTCTTCCTTCACGTTTCCGAGCGAATGCGAGTGCGTCAGCAGCAGCGCTCCTCCCACCGCGCAGATCGATGGAAACACCAGCGCCGCCGTCTTCGACCGCACGCGCCCCACCTGAACGCCCCATTCGAACGCCGCGAACGCCACCACCATCAGCGCAAACAGCCGGTGCTGCAGAATCTCGGGATCGATCAGGCTTGCCCAGAAACCCCGCGGTCCTAACGGCCATGCATCCGCATCCGCTCGAAACGTCAGAAAAAGCGCCAGGCCCAGGAACGCCAGCGGCCAGTGGCGCGCCCACCGCAATCCGAACACGCGGGAAGCGACCGCCAGCAGTCCCATCGCGAGCACCACCAGACCCGCCCAGTTGTGGTTGTATTCCGACCACGCGATATTGCTCAATCTCCGTTTTCTTGGCGCGCTTTTCAGGAAATCTTCGGGCGATGGAACAACCGGCGTCACCAGGATCTGGTCGAATCGCGGGCTCTCCAGCCGCGGCGCGCGCGGCGTGTAGCGCTCCACAATCTCCCGCATCATCGCGCGGCCGTCGCGCACATCAATCGCGGGCGGCTGGGACGTCAGCGACGCAGCCGCCAGAATCACCGTAAAACCGATGACAATCTCCGCCTCGGATAGCCGCTTCAATCTCGAGAGCAGCGGCTCCGGGTTGCGCTTCAAAGCCCGCACGATCACGAAATTCAAAGCGCCCAGCCCGGCCAGCGCCACGAACATTGCCGCCTTGCCGAGCACCATAATTCCGTACGCCGTGCCATAAAGCGCCTGCGCCGAACCGATATAGAGCCATCCCAGCCCGAGCCCGCTCAGTAGAATTGCCGCCACGCTGCCTTGCGCCATCCTCGAGAAGCGCCGCCCCGTAATCTCCGCGCCCGCCCTGTTCCCCGCCCGCGCCAGCGCGATCAGCAGAAACGGCAGGCCGCCGATCCACGCGATGGTTCCCGATTGGTGCAGCGCCGTCAGAATCACCGCCTGCCCCCGGAAGTCCAGCCGCGCCGCCGCGTGGCTCGTCATCACTGACGACGCGAGCATCACCGCCGCCGGCGCCAATGTCCACCAGTTCCCCGCCCGCACCCAGCGCACCGTCAGCGCCGTGAAGAGCCCCGCCCCCATCGCCGCGCATCCCGCCACAAAAAATCCCGCCGTCGCGACATCGCGCAACGTCAGATCCGCCGTCGCCATCAGAAGGTAAGCGTCGCTGCTCACGAACGCCAATTGCGCCGCCGCCAGTCCGAGCGCGGAAATCCGGATCAGCCTCCGGCACGACGCCCATGCTTCCGGTCCGCTCTCCCGCAGACACGCCAGCGCGAACAGCACTCCGCCAGCGGCCAGCGATTCGCAGGCCAGCGTCAACGCGCGCAGCAGGACAGAGAGGAAGCCGAAAAAGTTGAGAAACTCAGTCATCCGCCCGCACGCCCCGGCATTCCATCGCTATTGAATCGCGAATGGAAACTCGCCGCGGGTGATATGGCCATCGGCCGCGAGCACCTGCCATTGCAGCTTGTAATTGCCCTTCAGCAGCCGCTTGGCGGGCGCGTTCAAAGTATCCGCCGCGGTCTGCGGAGCGATGTCCAGCGGATAAGTCTTCCCGTCCGGCGTCACCAGCACAACGCGCGAACGCTTCCCGTCTACCCGCGAATTGAATCGCAGCTGCACCGTGATCGCCGGCCCTGCCGTTAACGATCCCGCGGCAGGCACGGATTCGAGCAGCACGGCATGCGCGAAGATAATCCGCGGCGAAAGCAAAATTAACGCCAGCAAAACCACCCCCGGAATAAGACCCGCTGTCCGCAAAATCCGCTTGATCCCCATCCCCATTCGGCCCCGTTCCCCCATCCTGTTCCTATACTTCGCAAGCTATCATAACCAGACTATGCGCCTTGCCGCCCGCGCGCTTGTGCCGGTCTTTTTCAGCCTTCCGTTCCTCGCTTTCGCCCAGAACGACGCCGCCCGTCTGCACAAACTTTTCGATGACGATCAGTCCTGGAGGATGCGCAATTACCCCGAAGCCGCCACCTTTAACGGCTTCCCCGGCGAGAACGATCGATGGACCGATCTGTCCCGCGCCGCCATTGACGCCCGCCGCCATCATCCCGATGAAAACCTGCAAATCCTCGCCTCCATCCAGCGTTCCGCTCTGAATGCCGAAGACCAGCTCAACTACGACCTGTTTCGCTGGAACACGGAGCGCCAGATTCAAGCCGGGAAATTTCCCGAGGAATATCTCGAAATCCTGGACCCCCTCGAAGGCGGCGTTCATAGCGCGGTTCCTATGGTTTTGCAGCACGCTCCCACCCGCACCGTGAAGGATTACGAAGACCAGATCGCCCGCCTGCGCAAAGTGAACACGCTTGTCGAACAGAACATCGCATTGCTCCGCGAAGGCCTCGCCAAGGGCATCACCCAGCCCCGCATCGTTCTGCGCGACATCCCGTCTCAGGTCGATCGTCTGCTGGCCGAGCAGCCTTCCCAGAGCGTCGTGCTCAAAAATTTCCAGCAGTTCCCTGCCGCCATCAGCCCCGCCGACCAGGACCGGCTCCGCCGCGAAGCCAACTCCCTGATCGACGGCCAGGTGTACCCGGCTTTTCGTAAATTTCGGGATTTCCTCGTCCGCGAGTACATCCCTAACTGCCGCGAATCCATCGCCCTTTCCGCGCTTCCCGATGGCGAAGCCTGGTATCGCTACCGCACGCTCGTCCGCACCACCACCGATCTGACGCCCCGCCAGATCCACGAAATCGGCGAGCGCGAGGTCAAGCGCATCCGCGGCGAAATGGACAGCACCATCCAGGCCACCGGCTTCCACGGAAGCTTCGACGCGTTCGTCGCCTTCCTGCGCACCGATCCGCGCTTCTACTACACCCGTCCCGAAGATCTCGTCTCCGGTTATCGCGATATCTGCAAACGCATTGACGGGCAATTGCCCAAGCTCTTCGGGAAGCTCCCGCGCACGCCCTACGGAGTCGAACCGATCGACGCCTACAATGCGCCTTCCCAAACCACCGCCTTCTACGAGCCGGGCCCCATCGACGGCAGCAGATCCGGCACGTATCGCGTCAACACCTACAAGCTCGATTCGCGTCCCAAGTTCGAGATGGAAGTGCTCTCGTCCCACGAGTCCGTCCCCGGCCACCATCTCCAGATCGCCCTCGCTCACGAACTGGAAAACGTCCCCGCTTTCCGGCACGAACTGGAAACCACGGCTTTCGTCGAGGGCTGGGGATTGTACTCGGAAAGCCTCGGCTATGAGATCGGCCTCTATAAAGATCCCTATTCGAAATTCGGACAGCTCAGCTACGATATGTGGCGTGCCTGCCGCCTCGTCGTGGATACCGGGATGCACGCCCTCGGCTGGACCCGGCAGCAGGCCATCGACTTCATGAAGGCCAACACCGCCCTCACCGAACAGAACATCGTCGTCGAAGTCGACCGCTACATCGCGTGGCCCGGCCAAGCCGACGCTTACAAAATCGGCCAGCTCAAAATCCGCGAACTGCGCACCCGCGCCGAACAGAAGCTCGGCCCGAAGTTCGATGAACGCCGGTTCCACGACGAGGTCCTCGGCGCCGGCGCGCTTCCTCTCGATATCCTCGAGCGCCGCGTCGACGTCTGGCTGGCCGCTCAACCGTAATCTCCATCGGGTACCATGAAGGCAAATGGCGAATAAACTGGAAGAGGCTCTCAGCGCGGCTGCCGCACTCGCCAAAGGCATGAGCGTGACGTTCCGGGAGATGATTTCCCCGGACATCACCGAGAACTACCCCGACGAGCCGCCCACCTTCGAGCAGCGCTTTCGCGGCTTGCACGTCCTGCAGCGCGATGAAAACGGCCTCGAGAAATGCGTCGCCTGCTTCCTCTGCGCCGCCGCGTGCCCCGCCCAGTGCATTTACATCGAAGCCGCCGAGAATACTGATCAGGTCCGCATCAGCGGCGGCGAGCGCTACGCCAAGGCCTACAACATCGACTACAACCGCTGCATCTTCTGCGGGTTCTGCGTGGAAGCCTGTCCCACCGACGCCATCACTCACGGCCATGGCTTCGAACTCGCCAGCTACAACACTTCCACTCTCGTATACCGCAAGGAAGATCTGCTCGCTCCCATTCCCGCCGGCGCCCAACCGCCGGTGATCGAAGCGGGCGAACCGGCCGGCCACTAAACCGCGCCCTCCCGCGCATTCCGCCCCGCGCCTGTTATGGAACCGATCACCTCAGCAGAGGCCCGCGTCTTAGGAGCCCTGATCGAAAAAGAGGCCGCCACTCCCGAATACTATCCGCTCTCTTTGAACGCGCTCGTCAACGCCTGTAACCAAAAGTCCAACCGCTTCCCCATCGTCGATTACGACGAGGCCGATGTCGCCGCCGCCATCGAGCAGCTCAAACGCCAGCGCTTCGCCGCCGTGATCGTCGGGAGCGGACGCGTCCACAAATACGCGCAGCGCATCTCGGAAACCCTGAACCTCGGGCGCCGGGAACTCGCTGTCCTTTGCGTGCTCCTTCTGCGCGGACCCCAAACTCTCGGCGAGATCAAAGACCGCAGCGAGCGCATGTACCCCTTCACCGAACTCGAGGAAACCGAACGCGTTCTGGAGAAAATGGCCCAATGGCCCGGCGCCGCGCTAGCCGTGAAGCTGCCCCGCCACGCCGGACAAAAGGAAGCCCGCTACACGCATCTGCTTTCCGGCGAACCGCCCCTGGAATCCGAAGCCGAGCCCGGCGCTCCCGCTCCTCCATCCGGACGCGTCGCCCAGCTCGAAGCCGAAGTCGCCGTTTTGAAAAACGATGTGGCGGACCTGCGCCGCCGCCTCGACGATCTGGAATCCCAACTCCGCTAAACCAGCCACTTATAAAAGTAGAAGGTCATCCGCGTCGGCCCCGTATTCGTGATTCCGTGCAGTGTGTTCCCCGCGCAGTACATCAAGGCGCCCGGGCCCACTTGCGTCACTTTTTCCTCCACCAGAATTTCGCCCGCGCCCTCGGCCACCAGCAGAAACTCTTCCTCCGGATGCTGATGCGGCGGGTGCGGACTCGCGCCCGGCTCCAGCATCAAGCTTCCCGCCGTCACCGCGCTCAGCAGATCGGTGCGGCCTTCGAAGTACATCCGCACATCGCCGAAAGTCTCGTGGGTCGTCTTCGTCTCGGTCGTGTTCAACACGGCATCCGGAAGCTTGTCCGCTGGAAGTTCCGGTTGCTCATCTTTTAAGATCCGCTTGCGGCCGAAAGGCTCGATATGCACCAGCACGTCCGCGATCCCCTGCACGCGCGCCTGCAAGGCCTCTTCCACCCGATGCCCCAGAAAATGCGACGACCGCACCGTCATCTGCGGATCCACCTCCAGGTGCAGATCCACATGATGCTGCAGCCCCGTCTTTCTTGCGAATACCTTTTCTACGCCGTCCACCCCCGCGACGCTCGCCGCCACCTCCCGGATCTGCTCCACGAAGGCGTCCGACGGCATGGTATCCATCAACTCGATTCCGGTCTGGTGCGCGATCCGAATCCCCGTCAGGATCATGATCAGCCCCACGACGCTGGCCCCGTAATGATCCGCCCTCAGAAAATGCGCCGGGTCGTAAAGTGTAAGCGCCAGAGCACACAGCGCCACCACCGCCGAAAGCATGTCGACTGAGTCGTTCATCGCGTCCGCCGACAAAGCCGCGCTTCCGATGCGCTGTCCTGTCTTCCATTTCAGCCGCACCATCCAGAGCTTCACCACGATCGAAAGCACCAGCGGCCAAACCGCGTAAATCGCCGGGATGCGGCTCACTGACCCGACGCTGGTCAGCGCCTCGATCGAAATTGCCAGGCCGCCGCAAAACAGCAGCAGGCCCACCGTCAGGCCGCCTAACATTTCGGCGCGCCCGTGCCCGTAGGGATGGTTCGAATCCGCCGGTTTCGCCGCCAGCGTCAGCCCCAGCCAGACCAGGCCAGACGCCAGCACATCTCCGCTCGATTCAAATCCGTCCGCCAGCAGCGCGGTCGATCCCGAGAAAAGCCCCGCCACGATTTTCACGCCTGCAAGCGCCGCGCTCACCGCAACACTGACCAGCGCGATTCGTTGCCCTTCGCTCACGGTTGTTATTGTATCGCCGGAATCCCCCCGCCGCCCGTTCGCACTCGGTCAAAGCCGCGATTGACAAGGGTTTGGATGTCACGCTATAGTCTCATAACGCATCAATTGTCAGTGGGTTGCTGTCCTGCGTTTGCCTCCTCTCCGTCGATTTGGGAACCCAGTGACCCGGGGAGCTCTATTCCATGGCCGGGAAAGATATGTTGGGACACCCGACTCTAGCTGCGCCAGCTGAATCGCCGGAGGACTACGAGCATTTACTCGAAGACTTCAGCCATTTCGCTCCGCCCGCGGAGAACGAGATTCTGCAGGGCCGCGTCCTCAAGGTCACGCCCAAAGACGTAATCGTCGATTTCAACTACAAGATCGAAGGCCTCGTCCCGATCGCCCAGTTCACTTCTCCCGCCGGAGAAGTCCGCGTCAAAGCGGGCGACTCCATCGACGTGATGGTGGATCATCACGGCGAAAAGGTCGAAGGCTATGTACTTCTGTCGCACGAGAAAGCCGCTCGCGTGCGCGTCTGGGCCGATTTGGAAAAGGCCGCCGCCGACCAGCTCGTCATCTCCGGCCACGTCATCGAACGCGTCAAGGGCGGTCTTTCGGTGGACGTCGGCGTTCCCGCCTTCATGCCCGGCTCCCAGGCCGATCCGCGCCCCATCCGCAACCTCGACATTTTCCTGGGCCAGGATATCCCCGTAAAGGTCGTTAAACTGAACCGCCGCCGCGGCAATGTCGTCGTTTCCCGCAAATTAGCCGTCGAAGAACAGGTCCAGTCTCTTAAATCCTCCACTCTCGAACACCTCCAGGAAGGCGCGGTTCTCACCGGCGTCGTCAAAAACCTCACCGAATACGGCGCCTTCGTCGATCTTGGCGGCATTGACGGCCTCCTGCATATCACGGACATGACCCACGGCCGCATCGCCCATCCCTCGGAAATGATTCACCCCGGCGATGCGCTAACCCTCGTGGTCCTCAAGTACGATCCCGCCAAGGAGCGCATTTCCCTCGGCCTGAAGCAGCTTGCCCCGGATCCCTGGGAAGGCGTCGAGGAGCGTTACGCGCCCGGCAATCGCGTCGTCGGCCGCGTCGTCAATGTGGCCGATTACGGCGCCTTCATCGAACTCGAGCCCGGCGTCGAAGGTCTCATTCACGTCAGCGAAATGAGCTGGTCCCGCCGCATGAAGCATCCCTCCAAAGTCGTCCGCAACGGCGATCAGGTCGAAGCCGTGGTCCTCGACGTCCACCCCAAGGAACGCCGCATCTCCCTCGGCTTCAAACAGCTCGAAGCCAACCCCTGGACCACCATCGAACAGCGTTACAGCATTGGCTCCGTCGTCGAAGGCCGCGTCCGGAACATGACCGATTTCGGCGCTTTCATCGAAATCGAGGAGGGCATTGACGGCCTGGTCCATGTCTCCGATCTTTCCTGGACCAAGCGCGTCAAGCATCCCTCCGAAGTCCTGCGCCGGGGCTCCGTCGTCCAAGCCGTGATTCTGGGCATCGACGCCGCCAATAAACGGCTCTCTCTCGGGATCAAGCAACTGCAGCCGGATGCCTGGGAAACCTACTTCCAGCAGCACAATGTGAACGATCTGGTCCAGGGTCCCGTCTGCCGGCTGGCCGGCTTCGGCGCCTTCATCACCCTCGCCGAGGGCGTGGAAGGCCTTTGTCACTTCTCCGAAATACCTGGTTTTTCAGGCCGCAAGGGCGATCCCGCGCCTGTCGCCGTCGGCCAGGATCTCACTCTCAAAATCATTCGTATGAATGAGGGCGAACGCAAAATCGGCCTCAGTCTCAAGGCTGTCGCGTCGGAGGAAGAACGCTCCCGCTTCGAAGATTATCAGCGCAAGGCCGCCGCGGCCACCTCCAACATGGAGGATTTTATGGCGGCGCGCACGGCCGGCGACAGCTAGTCCGCCCGGCGCTTTTCCCGCGCCGCGATTGCCAAACGGCGTCCGTTCACGCGATACTGTGGAAGCGCTAATCCACTGACATGACATTACTTAATCTGAAGCGCCGGAGCGCGCGGTGACCAAAGCCGACCTGATTGAAGAAGTCTCGCGCGTCGTCGAGATGACCCGGAAAGAATCCGAAGTCATCGTCGAGGCCATCTTCGACAGCATCGTCAAATCGCTGCGCACGGGCGACAAGATCGAGATTCGCGGCTTCGGCAGCTTCCGCACCCGCCAGCGCCAGCCCCGCGTCGGCCGCAATCCCAAAACCGGCACGCGCGTGGAAGTCCCCGCGAAGAAAATTCCCTACTTCAAACCCAGTAAGGAATTGAAGGACGTGGTCAACAACTCGGCCGATCACCCCGATTCTTCCGGCGGCGAATCCGGTTCCCTGCCCGACGATCTCTAATCCGCATGGACCACCTCTGGAGTCCATGGCGTTTTCAATTCATTAGCGAAGGCCCCCCGAAAGACGGTTGTGTATTCTGCCGCGTCGCCCAGGATCCGCAAAACGATGAGAAAAACCTGGTCGTCCACCGCGCCGCCCGCAACTTCGTCGTCCTGAACCTCTATCCCTACACCGCCGGCCACGTCCTGATCGTCCCCTACCAGCACGCCGCCGCTCTCCACGAAACTCCGCCCGAAACCACGGCCGAGCTTATGCTTCTCACCCGTCACGTCGAAACCGCCCTCACTCGCGCCTACCGCCCCGACGGCCTCAACCTCGGCATGAATCTCGGTTCCGCCGCCGGAGCGGGCATCGCCGGACACCTCCACATGCACGTTCTCCCGCGCTGGCGGGGCGACGCCAACTTCCTCAGCACCATCGGCGAAACCCGCGTGCTCCCCGAAGAACTCCCCGTAACCTGGCGCAAGCTCAAGGACCAGTTCGCCGCTCTCCCCCCATCCCCGGCGTGATAGTCTCTTGAACGCATGTTGGCTGAGCTCATTGCCGAGTTCCTTGGCACCTTTGTTCTGATCACCTTCGGCGCCGGCGTAGTCGCCATGGTGACCCTGTTCGGCACCGGCGTTCCTGGCGAAATCGTCCACGGCGGCTATACCAACATCACCATCGGTTGGGGACTCGCCGTCACCATGGGCATCTATGTCTCGGGCAAAATCTCCGGCGCCCATCTCAACCCCGCCGTCACCATCGCCCTCGCCGCGTTTCGCGGCTTCCCCTGGCGGAAAGTCGCGCCCTACATCGCCGTCCAGGTCTTCGGAGCCTTTCTCGCCGCCGCGGTCGTCTTCTGGAACTATCTCCCCGCCTTCCACAAGGCCGACCCCGCGCTTGACCACACCGCCGGCATCTTCACCACCTTCCCCGCCTTTCCTCAGATCCCTTCGGCCGGCTTCCTCGATCAAGTCATCGGCACCGCGCTCTTGATCTTCATGATCTTCGCCATCTCGGACGAGCGCAATCTTCCCACCGGCAACCTCGGCCCGATCCTGGTCGGTCTCGTCGTCGTCGCCATCGGCATGTCCTTCGGCGGTCTCCACGGCTACGCCATCAACCCCGCCCGCGATTTCGGTCCGCGCCTCTTCACCGTCGTCGCCGGTTTCAAAAACAACGGCCTCACCGACGGCAGCTTCGTATTCTGGGTTCCCATCGTCGCCCCCATTCTCGGCGGCCTCATCGGCGGCGCCGCCTACGACCTCGGAATCCGCCGGAACCTTCTCAAATCCCTCTGATGTGACCCGTCTCGCCATCGCCTTCTGGATTCTCACCTCTTCCGCTTCTTCCGCCGTCCTGCGCACCGCTCAGACCGAGCTCGAATTCGATCCCCAACCCAGCGCTCCCCGTCTCCTCAGCCTTCGCCTGCCCGGCCAGCCTCGCTGGATCAACGCCGCGCCGGAAACCCTGATCAGTTCCGTCGAAATCGCCGGAAAATCCGTTCCGGTCCGCTGGGAATTCAAGCCGGCCGCCAGCGCATCCGACGCCCGCCATCTCCTCTTCGTTTACGAATCCGCTTCACCCCATCTGCGCCTGAAGTGGGAGTGGAGCGTCCCGGCCCCGACCGGCCCCATCGAACACACCGTACGTATCCAGAACCTCGCATCCTCCCCCATCTGGCTGCCGCTGCAGGACAGCTTCCGCTTCCGTTGGACCCTGCCGCCCGGCGTCGCTCTCCAGCAAATCTCCATCGAAAAGGGCGCCGGCAAGCCTTCGCCCGAAGGCACGCGCCAGGTCGCGTTTCGCCCCGGTGATCACTGGACCGGAACATCCAGCACCTACGCGCATCCAGCCGCTGGCGAGCCTCGCGAGATCATCCCCTGGCTCGCCGTCGAACGCACCGGAACCGCGCCCGAGGGCTGGTATATCGGGGTCGAATTCAGCGGACGCACGCGCCTCACGCTCGCCCGCGACGAAAACTCGCTGAGCGGCGCCGTCGGCCTGAACCCCGACCCCGGCCCGTTTCGCTCCCGCCTCCAACCCGGCGAAACGTTCACCACCCCCGCCATCTTCCTCGGCGCGTTCCAGGGTGGAATCGATAACCTCGGCAACGTTCTGCGCCCCTGGGTTCGACAGGTGCTCGGCAATCCCCGCGCTTGGCGAAATCCCCGTTATCCTCTCGCCGTCAACAACAGCTGGGGCAGCGGCATGCTCGTCGACGAGGCGCTCGCCCGGCGCATGATCCGCGATTCCGCCGATCTCGGCCTCGACATGTTCGGTCTCGACGCCGGCTGGTTTCGCGCCGTCGGCGACTGGGTTCCCGACCCCAACAAATTCCCTCACGGTCTCGCCGCCCTCAGCCGCTACGCCCACCAGCACGCGCTCAAGTTCGGCATCTGGGTCGATTGGACCCAAGCCGGCCTCAGTCCCGCTCCCGGCGCGCTCAATGTCCACGCCCCCGCCGTCCGCGACTGGCTCGTCTCCGATCCGCCTCCGGGCTGGAAGACCGAACCCTTCAAAGGCCAGACCATCGACATCGGCGTTCCCGCCGCCCAGGCTTATGCCCAGCGCCAGGTCGATCGCCTGGTGGACAATTTCCGCCTCGACATGCTCGAACATGACGGCTATCTCGTCGCCCAAGGCTGCGTCCGCGCCGATCATCCGCACGCCCCGCCTGATCCCGCCCATACTTCGATCACGCACGAGGACGGAAACTTCTTCGTCGCCAGTTCTAACTCGACCGACGTCAGCTACCACGCCGTCCGCGCTTACTACGCCATCTATGCCCGTCTCCGCGCCCAACACCCCGATCTGCTCCTCGAAATCTGCAACGACGGCGGCCGCATGGTCGATTTCGGCAGCGCCGCCCACGGCGACTATTTCTCCATCACCGACTCCTACGACCCGCTCTCCAACCGCCAGGCGTTCTTCGACGCCAGTCACCTTCTCCCGCCCGCGATGCTCGAAGCCTATGTCGAGAAATGGCCGGCGCCCGCCATCGAAAACCTGCGCTACATGTTACGCAGCGGCATGCTGGGCTGGCTCACCCTTATGCTCGATTCCACCGCTTGGACCCCGCTTCAGCACGCCGCCGCCAAAGAAGAAATCCGGCTCTATCAGACCAATCTCCGCCCTCTCATTCGCGACGCGGATCTCTACCACATCACGCCGCGCCCGGATGGAATCCACTGGGACGGAATTGAGTACTTCAACCCCGCCCGGCAAACCGGCGTCGTCTACGCCTTCCGCGGTTCCGCGCCGGACCCGGACCACTATACGTTCCCGCTGCAAGGCCTCGATCCCCGCGCCCGCTACGCCTTACACTTTCAAGATCACAGCAGTCCGGATCGCGACCTTAGCGGCAGCGACCTTCTCCGCTCTGGCCTGAACGTTCGCTTACCCGTCCCCGAAAGTTCCGAACTCATCTTCTTCACGCTTCAGAAATAAGCCGCTCCGCTGATGGTTCCCAATCCAAACTCGTAATCTCTTCGGATCTGCTCGAATAGCTCTACTTTGGCTCTCCTGTTCACCGAAGCCCTCTTGCCTTACTGCAGGATGCTTCAGTCCTTCCTCAACAGGTGGGCCAAATCAATCCATCACTCCGGGCCAGAGTCTTGCGGGAATGGACGGCTTACTTCAACTACGGTTCTCGAAAGGCGGCCTACCGAGAAGGCGACAACTACGTCTATCAGGGCGTGTTGAGTTTTCTTCGGCGGCGTAGCAAGGTGAAGTCGCGTGGCACCAACCGCTTTTCCTATTCGGCGGTGTACGGCGAGCTTGGCTTTCTCAAGCTTCTTCGTGTGCATCTTGGCCCCCTTCCGTGAGCTTGCTGTGAACTCAGTCCCAAAGCCGGATGCCGGAGATCGGCACGTCCGGTTTGATGAGCGGGAACGAGAAACAGGACGACTCCGGTCAGCACCTGCGCTCGTTCTCGACCCTACTCCATTGATCCCCAACACCCAGTGCCGCGCATGCGGGGATGCGCGAATGTCCAGCGCCATTCCGCCTGCGGAAATCATTCCGGGCTCATCGTGAAAACGATTCCCTGGGCTATGCGAAAAACCGTTGGCTTTCCCGTCGGAATCGCTGTTCACCTTCAACCCGGAATCCGCATTTGGGAGCCGGAACCATTCTATTTCGACGATCGGTTGGGAGAGTCTGGCTGACGAAGGATTGACTTTATTCGACGTATCGGAACCTCCTCCGTGAGGTCCCTTCCGCTTTTCCGGCGGCGTGCCCGCGCCGGATCTCTTCAAATACTTCCACTTTCTGCCTCCTCTCCATGCCGGAATGTTTTCAATTCCGGGCTGTCCAGGTGGGTCCAAAGCAGATAATCGAAGAGGCCGTAAGCTGCACTGGCAAACCCATCAATTAAGGTCTTAGTAGCTGTAAAACTTTATCCAGATTGTTCTGCGTCATTGCCCAATCCTGCGGATACGACTCCCGTGTCCGCACCTCCAGCGCCCGCTCGTAGCAGGCAATCGCCTCCCGCAGGTTCGCCCCCCTGTCGCCGTCCGGCCGGTTGTTCCAGGCAGTGCCGAGATTGTTCTGCGTCATTGCCCAATTCTGCGGATACGACTCCCGCGTCCGCACCTCCAGCGCCCGCTCGTAGCAGGCAATCGCCTCCCGCACGTTCGCCCCCGTGTCGCCGTCCGGCCGGACGTTCCAGGCATAGCCGAGATTGTTCTGCGTCAATGCCCAATCCTGCGGATACGACTCCCGCGTCCGCACCTCCAACGCCCGCTCGTAGCAGGCAATCGCCTCCCGCAGGTTCGCCCCCCTGTCGCCGTCCGGCCGGTGGTTCCAGGCAGTGCCGAGATTGTTCTGCGTCATTGCCCAATCCTGCGGATACGACTCCCGCGTCCACACCTCCAGCGCCCGCTCGTAGCAGGCAACCGCCTCCCGCAGGTTCGCCCCCCTGTCGCCGTCCGGCCGGTCTTTCCAGGCAGTCCCGAGATTGTTCTGCGTCATTGCCCAATCCTGCGGATACGACTCCCGCGTCCGCACCTCCAGCGCCCGCTCGTAGCAGGCAATCGCCTCCCGCAGATTCGCCCCCCTGTCGCCGTCCGGCCGGTTGTTCCAGGCATTGCCGAGATTGTTCTGCGTCATTGCCCAATTCTGCGGATACGACTCCCGTGTCCACACCTCCAGCGCCCGCTCGTAGCAGGCAATCGCCTCCCGCAGGTTCGCCCCCCTGTCGCCGTCCGGCCGGTGGTTCCAGGCAGTGCCGAGATTGTTCTGCGTCATTGCCCAATCCTGCGGATACGACTCCCGCGTCCACACCTCCAGCGCCCGCTCGTAGCAGGCAACCGCCTCCCGCAGGTTCGCCCCCCTGTCGCCGTCCGGCCGGTCTTTCCAGGCAGTCCCGAGATTGTTCTGCGTCATTGCCCAATCCTGCGGATACGACTCCCGCGTCCACACCTCCAGCGCCCGCTCGTAGCACGCAATCGCCTCCCGCAGGTTGGCGCCCCTGTCGCCGTCCGGCCGGTTGTTCCAGGCATTGCCGAGATTGTTCTGCGTCATTGCCCAATTCTGCGGATACGACTCCCGCGTCCGCACCTCCAGCGCCCGCTCGTAGCAGGCAATCGCCTCCCGCAGGTTCGCCCCCCTGTCGCCGTCCGGCCGGACGTTCCAGGCAGAGCCGAGATTGTTCTGCGTCATTGCCCAATTCTGCGGATACGACTCCCGTGTCCGCACCTCCAGCGCCCGCTCGTAGCAGGCAATCGCCTCCCGCAGGTTCGCCCCCCTGTAGCCGTCCGGCCGGTCGTTCCAGGCATTGCCGAGATTGTTCTGCGTCATTGCCCAATTCTGCGGATACGACTCCCGTGTCCACACCTCCAGCGCCCGCTCGTAGCAGGCAATCGCCTCCCGCAGGTTCGCCCCCCTGTCGCCCAGCGATGATTTGCAATATTCGACTGCGAGGTCATGGCCAGCCTGTGCTTCGATTACAGTCCAATCTGGCAGATCGAGAAGTTGTATCGGCTGCCACCAGGATAAGAGCCGGTAATGGAACGCCATGTCGACCGGCTGTGCCGATCGGGCAACTTCGACGAGATCGTTCCATTCCCGCAGTGCAGCCTGTTTCTGCAAATGCCAGCCGTGGTACCAGGCCAATGGGGCCTGCGTATCCTTGGGACTAGATGTTCGGGCCGCCCAATATTCCCGCCACCACTGATGCATGTCGCGCCACAGATCCGTTTCCCGATGCAAGAGATCCTCGACAATAGCCCGCTGCATTGCTGAATGGATGCTCCACCATCCAGCTTTGCCCTCAACGCCCACGAAGAAACTGAACGATCGAAGCATGCGCCAATCCGTGTCTTGCGACTGAGAAGCATGCGTGGAGTGAGCAGCCCGAGCGGCCGTTTCGTCGAACTCCGGGGTTAGAGCCAATTTTTGCAGCCAGTCTGAATCCGATTGTTGGGCAAGCGATTTCAGGAAGCGGAGTGCCAGCGCCGTCCAGTCTCCCGCCGGCAGTGCTGAGAACAGCGCCGGAGTTACTATCCGATGGTTCACCTCGCGCTCAACCCAAGCGAGGTCCGCAAGTAAACCTAAGTGGAAGGTGTGATAGGCGCTGTCCGCTGTCAGGCAGGCGTCCAGCATTGCTTGCTGAACCTTCGGATTCTCGAAGCCGCAACGCAGCAGGAATTCGCGTGCGTCAATCTCAGAGAGCCCATTGACTGGGTGCTGGTCGAGCCATGAAGGGTCTGCCCAATCCGGATCAATCCTTTCCCATGTAAGGCGGTTCTGACCTGCAAGAACAAACAACACACGATCGTTGAGCTCGCAAATGAGATCACGTAGCCACCGGGTACGAATTTCCAGGCGGGATGTCGAAGCATCCATGGATTCCTGCGCTTCTAGTGTGTCAATAAAAACGACGGCTTGCACGGCCCGGTACTGCCGCACGGGAAGAGTTCCCTCGGTCTTGAGATCCTGCGCCAAACGCCAGACCAAGGTTTTTTCTATGTCTTCCGGAGGGGAGTTGCGCAGAAGCCTTAGGTCCTGCTGGAGCAAACGGGCCAGACTATCGAGACCAACTTTGTTTTTCAGGTGGGGATACAGCTTTTCGAGAACGGTATAACCGAGCTGCAGAGTAGGGCCGGCAATAGGAACTAATCCAAGGCCGCTTCTGATGATTTCATTGACGACACTGAAGGCGGTCTTGCGGCCGGGAACGTCGAGACTCGATTCTTCGCGTATTCCTCTTTGCACCTGCAAAAAGCCATACGCCAGGTCGAATCGAGGGCATGGAGCTTCTGTGATTTCGCGAATAACGGCTAAGACAGCAGAAGGATCGTCGCGAAGACGATTAGAGACTCCTTCCAGCGTGAAGTCAATACGTGCAGAAGGAATACCTCGCCAAATGGAAGCGAGTTGACCCTGCATATGCCGCAGGAGCCACGTCTTGCCAATACCGCCCACGCCAAAGAACATGACCGCGGGAAGGCGAGGGAAGTCTCCCGCGGGCGCGTTCAGAAAGCGTGAAAAAACTGTTTGCTGCGCTTCACGGTTGGTGAAGCGTTCCATCTCAATAGAGGGCTTGCCGGGAGTGTAACTCGGTTTTGCCACGCGTCGAGTTTAACATGGTGGACAGCAGCTACAAGCTTTTGCTCAGCCCGTGAATGCGTTTTAAAACGCCAGCGCGGTTTTGAAACTGCATTTTTGAACGAGAGCCCCGGTTCCTGTTAACAAAGCTGTGTGGCTGCCGGAGGGGGTCCTGAAAACTGTGTAAACGTTCCCCGGTAAGAATAGGAGGACGGAATGAAGAAAGAAAAGCAGCGGCGACCGGCCAGCAAATGCTATTCAGCACTCTCGGTCCCGGCGGGTCGTTCACGCAAGGCCCCGGATTCGCCATCGGCGCCGGCGGGATGTGGAATCTTTCGGGAAACAACGGCTCCACATAAACGGCATAGTCACCCAAAACGGCGTAATGGTGCCGATAGCGGATCAATAACAGTTAGGGACGTGACTAAGCCCCATGATCCCGGATCCCAAACGCCCGTTGACCTGTCTAACGCACCGCCGCTTCCAAGTAAGTGAGCTGTCGCCGGTCGCAATCCAGTTCGACTTCTATCCCATAGGGAATGATGAACATGGGGTCCGTATGCCCAAAGTCCATTTGCGTCACCAGAGGCAAGGATTGCAGGTTTAACTCGATGCAGACGTCACGAAGCGCCGCATCATAGGCGCCAAAGCTGGATTCCTCTCCATACGGGCGTCCGAAAAGAATTCCTCTAACGGCCTGGAGCGCGCCGGTCGCGGCGATGGCTCGCAGAATACGCACAACCGCGCCCGGCGCGATTGCTTCTTCTGACACCTCTATGAATAGGATGCTTTCGCGCCAAACAGAAAGGTCCGGCCACACGGAACTTCCCCTCAGCCAATCCATCACCTCCAGGCACCCGCCAATAAGCTTGCCCCGGTGAATTCCGGTTCCCTGAAGCCAATGCCAACCCGAACATGGTTGAAGCGTTCGGCTCTGATTCTGCAGTTCCGGTAAGCCCCAGTCGAGACGTTCACAAGTCCAGCCGTCAGTATTTGGCGCGATCGGCCCGGCGGGTTCTTTGGAAATCAGAGTCTTATAGATGGACGAAGTCATGTACGGGAGCAGTCCCCCGTTTTCGCCGAAGCCCGCCATGATAGAAGGCCCGTAGAAGCTGACCAACCCCGCCTGAAAGCAAGCAAAATGAGTTACAGTCGAGTCGGAATATCCGAGAAAGACTTTTGGATTGTCGCGAATCACCGCCAGATCGAGAAAGGGAAGCAGCCGAATCGAATCGTCTCCGCCAATTGTGCACACGATCCCGTCAATCGATGGATCGGCGAAAGCTTCCATAAGGTCGGACGCCCGTGCCTCCGGATGCGCTGAAAGCCAAGCCGCATCAGCCATGGCGTGGCGGCTCTCGACCACGGTGAATCCGAATTGCTGTTCCAATTGACGCTTCCCGGCAAGGTAACGGTGTGGAAAGGCGCCCGGGCCTCCCCAGGACAGCGAAACGGTTGCGATTCGGTCTCCTGACCGAAGTGCGGCGGGCTTAATCATACTCTGGGTGTCTGACGAAAGGTGATCACTTACTGCTTCGTCGTCGCGCTCCGGCGCGGGCGCTGCTTCTCCGAAACAGACTTGATCACTGTATAGCCGTTCTTCCCGGGCATCGGCGTTTTCCCGAAAGCTAACGCCGCTTGGATCAGTTCTTCAACTTCAGCTCGCGAAAGCATCTCCGCGTTCTCCAGCGGCAAACTGCGCGTCTGGTTTCCGCTCCCTCTCAATATCTTTGTTGGGTCGGGGAGCTTGGCCCCTTGTATAAAACAGATCGAGACGCCTTTCGCCTGCGCCGCGATAGAAAGAACCGCCTCGGAAGCTCGCTCATTCGGGCCATACCCGATCACAAAGAAATTGTAGTTGTCATAGACCATCTCGACGGCCCCTGGCAGTCGTCTTCTCAGTGCCTTGCGAGCTGCCCTGATTTGACGCGCGACCTCCGGGTCAAACTTGTCGATAAACCCCTCCAGCCGGACCTCTGGCGAGTCCTCGGCAGCCGGTTTAGCGATCGCTTTCATGGGATCCTGCCTATCTTACTCGATGTGCGTGTCGGTGTCGCGCCGGCGCACCGGCTGCTTCTGCTTCCGCCGTGGCCGGCTTTCCGCTGATCGCCGCAATAGCGTCCCGAAACTTTCTGCTCTAAGACTGTTAGAAACTCCGTTGTCCGGCGACTACCTTAAATGTGGGAGAACGGTATTGATTCCGGCCGGACCAACAAATCAGGATACCCTCTACCGGGAGGCAGCGGATCGATTCGGCCCCGCGCTCGTTCGCCTGGCAAGAGCCTACGAAGCCGATCCGGAGAAAAGCCGCGACCTCGGCCAGGACATTCATTTTCAGCTATGGCGCAGTTTTCAACGCTACGATTCCCGCTGTTCCCTCCGAACCTGGGTCTATCGAGTCGCCCACCACGTCGCGGTCTCGCACGTCATTCGGAAACGGCGAACCTTTTCAAACCTCGTGAGCCTCGAAGAACTTGAAGTCCTCCCGGACAAAGAGGATGCGCAGGCCGCCGCAAACCAGCGCATGGATCTGAACCGGCTATCGGCATTGATTCAGCGGCTCAAACCGCTCGATCGTCAGGTGATCGTTTCTTATCTCGAAGATATAGATGCAGTCTCGATCGGCGAGATTACCGGCCTATCGCCCGCGAATGTGGCTATGCGGATTCATCGAATCAAGAACATCCTCGCGAAGCGATTCCACGAAGGACGGCACGAGGGAGGAAACGATGCGGGATGACTTGCCGGGACACGGCATGAAAGCGATTTGGCTGAACCAGCAATCGGAGACTTCGGCGATGACGCCAATCTTGATTGAACGGAGGTCGCGTGAACTTCGCGCAAAGACTCGCCGGAAATTAATCGGGACTCTGGCCGCGCCGCTCGCGGCGGCCGTCTTCTGCGCGTACGCCATAAAGGAATTCGCGGGGCTGAGACAACTGCTGCAATTGCCGTTCGCTTTCGCTCTCGCCTGGAGCCTTGCCGGACTCTACTTCCTGAATCGGGGAATGTGGTCCACAGTGAAGCCTGGAGACCTCGGTTCCAGCACCGGCCTGGATTCTTGCCGTCGAGAGATTGAGCGCCAGCGTGACCTCGTGCGCGGCGTTCTGCTGTGGTCGTTTGGTCCCGTGATGCTCGCCATCGGCACGTTCGTTGCGGCGCTGGCGATGGTCTCGACCCGTGCGCGCGGAATCTACCCGAACGGACTTCCCTTCCTGATTCTTATCGTTGTCTGGATAGTCTCCTGGTTCGTGATCAGGTACCGCGAACAACGCGAACTCCAGCGTGAGATCGATGAATTGAACGGCATTCAGAGGGAGAACCGGAATCGCGCGTGAGGCGCTGGCCGGCCCGCACGAAAACGCACTAAAAAGTCGCGAACATGCATATCCATTACGGAAGAATCGCCTGGCCTATCGCCGCCGTCTTAGTTGTGTTGATTCTGTCGCTTAACAGACGCAGGCCCTAAATCAGGCTGGCCCGCCACCTCTTCCCGGACCCGCCATCCCCCATTCCATACCGCTTTGAAACGCGCCGTTTCAAACCAGAACCCCGCATTCCGAGTCGGCCCATCCTGTTGCTTTGGAGACGCACGAACGAGGCTGTGGCCTGAGTGCTGCGTGGTGGGGAACTCGACTAGCTTGCGTTCCCGTGCGACGGTATAGGGTGGATTTTCTCTCAGCCTCACCGCCACACGAGTCCATCCGCGAGTCACGAAGCTCGCTAACGGTGCAACCGGACGATGCAACCGCCCTTTCAAACCTTGGATTCGCACTGAATCGCCAACGATCACGTGCGGGCGCTTTTGTGAACGCTTATTCAGGACTGGGCGACACTGAGCAAGCATTCGTTTGGTTAGAGCAGGAATACAAGGAGAAGTCGGATATTCTGCAGTTCGTCAAAGTGGATCCATACTTGGACCCGTCCGCGCTGATCCCCGATTTGCGAGTCGGGTCCGCCGCGTCGGGGTTTAATAGCCAGTATCGTTGGCACACCCAGGGCCGATCCGGCCCAACCTGCGCAAAATCGCGAGAAGAACCTGCTGGAATCCGGCGCCCAAGGATCGCGGGAAACGACCACATTGGCATTAACCCCGATTGGTGCCGTCCGAGCTGTTTAATGCCACCCGACGACACAGGAGTAACCACATTTCGACAGCTTTTCCTAATTCCTACTCCACCAATCCAGATTGCGCGTGATCCGAGATCAAACCAAATACCGATGGAGGTATTTCGACAGCGGGAATGAGTAACTTGGAGATTCAAAAACTTAAAACCGCGGAGCCGGACGGGCATTCCGTAAGTTCACTACTATCGATTAATAAGGTGTCTACCAACCCACTGTGCGGGCCATTTGTCGGATGCTACGAATACTGGGTCTGACGGGCCCAACATGACGTGATATTCCGGCGCGCCGAACTGCGCGAAGAGTCTAATGATGGCGTGGATTTGTGTTCCCGGCTCGCTGAGCATCACCCTAATCTCATGCAGGCCACCGTTAGTACCGTTGACGGGTTCCTTCCACCACGAACCGACCCAGCGTCCAATACACTGGTCGGAGCCCAGGATGATTTTTCGAATGGGAGTATTCGTGAACGCGCCGAGCCCCACGGTGGCGACTGCTGCGCAAAATCCGATTTTCGCCAGCATTCGCGCGAACTCCTCGGCGGAAAAGTTGATGTGCATGCCGAGAAATTCAGCGCCTGGATACTCCTTACTGGCGTCCGCAAACGTCGGGCCACAGAGATGCTTCATATCGAGATTCGCAAATACGCCAGGTACTGGTACATCGCTCCAGAAAAGCGCTGGTGGAGGAAATAGCGGCGTCGCAAGGTAAGTTGGGAACTTCGTCCGTGGAACCTGGATCGTCTCCCGTACGCCGTTACGAACTGCCACCAGTGGCAGGGTCATCGAACGCTTGTCACGGCGTCGGCTTTGCATTGCAAGGGCGTTGCGGACATCCGGCCATAAGCGTCGCATCACATCACGCTCGAAGCGAGAAGTAATCTTGGCGCATATATCGCAACTCGCCCTAAGCAACGTCCAAGGTCCGTTCAAACCGTAAGGGATAGCGTGTTCCGTCCCAAGCGGCGCATCACGTTCGCCACAGTAGATGCACTCACCGATCTCTCTCCCCTGTAACGAGACAAAGTTATCGACAAGACTCTGCACGCCCTCGATGTTACCGCAGTATTGAAGCGTTGTCGTGTGTTTCGGCTTCCACAAACGCCGCGTTTCGGAAGGTTCCGCGCGGAAAGCCCTCGTCACTACTTGAAAGGATGAGCTCGTTGGCCGCGGATCTGATTACCGGGTTTCGAGTGAATGGTCGGCAAACCGGAAGTCAGGCCTTCCAAGCGGAATTTTCGAAATCCGCTTGTGAGAGGTCCCCGAATATGCGGCGGCATGTCCACCGTCCGCACGAACCCGCCCACGCCCTGCCAAATTACCTAGCTCCAAGTCGCCCGACCAACCGCCCCGGCCCATCCCCCATTCCATACCGCTTTGAAACGCGCCGTTTCAAACCAGAACCCGTCGCGTTCCGAGTCGGCCGCTTCACCCTTCCCTCAACCCCATCGCCCCGCCGCACCTACGCAATCTAACTGCTCCAAATAAGGCAGTTAACCGACGTACGCACCGCCCTCCCACACCCCACAATGACTTGGAGCCCCGTTTGCACTTTCCACGGTGTCCGGAGTTCCTCCGGAGCCAATTCAGATAGACGGAATGAGGGCCAACGGAATGACAGTCCGAAGTGTGTCTGCGCAGCAGCCGGAGCAAAATTCGAAAGATCAGCGGGACCGCATCGTGCTCGATCACCTCTCGCTCGTTCGGGCGATTTCAGTCCGCGTTCACGAGACCCTCCCCGTCCACATCGACCTGGACGACCTCATCCACGCCGGCGTTCTCGGCCTGTTCGACGCCGCGTCGAAATTCGATCCCACGCAGGACGTCACCTTCGCCAGCTACGCGAAACACCGCATCAAAGGCGCCATCCTCGACAGCCTTCGCCAGTTGGATTGGGCCTCGCGTGACCTGCGCAAGCGTCACAAACAGCTCGAACAAGTTACCCGCGAACTTGCCGCCGAGCTGTCCCGGCCGCCCCTCGAAGCCGAGATCGCCGCTAAAATGGGCGTCGGCGTCGACCGCTGGCGCCAGATGGCCGTCGAGCTCCGCATGGTCGGCCTCATCTCCACCTCCCAACGCCAGAATGATGACGACCAGTCCGCGCCCGAGTTTCCCGCCGCGCCGGATCTCCGGCCGGACCGGCTCTGTGAAAACCGCGAATTGAGCACCGCCCTCGAACAAGCCATGCAGACCCTGCCGGATCGCTATCGCAAAGTGGTCGCTCTCTATTACACCCGCGAGATGACGATGAAGGAAATCGGCGGCATCCTCGGCATCAACGAAAGCCGCGTCTCCCAGATACACAAAACCGCGCTCGAGAAAATGGCCGCCGCGCTCCAGGCCGCCGGCATCAGCTCCAGCGCCGCTCTTGTCTAAAACGATAGCCACGAGTTACCTTGCGCCAATAACGGCAAATTGACGGCGCGGCAGTATCATCGGTATGTAATGGATCAACCGGTGAGGAACCTCGCGCCCCGTTCCGCCGCTCTGCTGAGCCGTTTGTCCGCGCTGCTGCTTCTCATGACAGGCGCGCTCCCGGGCGATGTGTGCCAGGGTCTTGCTCCAGCCCCTTCCGACCATTCCAAGCCGGCGATCTTTCGGCTGCCGGTCAAGCCCGGAGGCCCCTCGTTTCGGATCACCATTCGAACCACTCCCCTAATGCCTCAGCCCGTGAATCATTTCGTGCATTCCGGAGATATCGAGGTAGCGCGCTGCGCCGACGGCGGTTTCGTGCAATCCCTGGCGCTCACGGCTTGGCAGCCCGCGGACCAAGCGCGAAGCTTCCATGCGGACGACGTGAACTTCGACGGCTATCTCGACTTTGCCGTGCTGGCGGAGTCCGGCGGTGCGTGGGGAAGCGAGTGGTGGTGGGTGTATGATCCCGCCGCGGGCCGGTTGGTCCAGAATGAGCTGACGCGCGAGTTGAAGAAGATCAAAGCCGGCGATATTTCGATCGACGCGGCAAAGAAAGAGATCCTCGCACGCCATCTCACCGAGCCATGGGGCTGCGGTTCCACCATCGACCGTTACCAGGTCGCGGGTGACCGGCTTATACTGGTCCACAAAGAGAATCCGAAACCGGCGCCGGACGCATGCACCGTAACGGTTTCGGATCTCAAGAACGGAGCTCTGCGGGTGACGAATATACGGCGCTTTGCGGGCGGCAAACAAGTCAACTAACCCAGCCCGAGAAGCTGACTTACCGTCACAAATCGAAAGCCCCGTTCCTGTAACCGCGGAATCAAACGCTCCGCGGCCCGCAGCGTCGGATCTATATTCGGCCGGACCGAGAGTTCCCGGCCATCATGCAAACAGATAATCGACCCGTTTCCAGCGCGCCCCATCACGCGCCCGCTAATTTCATCCGCATCCAGGGTCCAGTCCCGGCCGATCACCGTCCACATCACCCCCAGCAATCCCAGCCGCTTCTGCATCTCCCCGAACCCGAACCAGCGCGCCCCGAACGGAGCGCGCATCAGCCGCGGCGCAATCCCCAGCACCTCTTCCATCGTCAGTTGCGCCCGCTCGAACTCCGCCGTTATCGTCGCCGCTGAACAGAGATACAGCGCCCGATGCGTGTCGCTATGGTTCCCGATCTCGTGCCCCGCATCCCTGACCGCTCGAGCCGCTCCGGGCAACCGCCGGATATTTGCTCCGCATTGGAAGAACGTAGCCGGAATTTGATAGCGGGCCAGCACGTCAAGCAGAGCCGGCGTTCCTTCGCTCGGGCCGTCGTCGAAGGTCAGCGCAATCGCCCGCCGATCCCGCGGTCCCCGATGCACGGACGGGCCAAAGATCCGGGCCGACCTTCCGCGCACCCCGTAAGCCAGCAAACCCGCGCCACACAACGCGGAGCCCGCCGCAAGCGCGCCCACAACCCCCGACGCTCCTCTCATCCCGCGCATAGTAGCACGCGCTCTTCCGTTATGATCCAGCGCGAGTGAATCCTACTCAGGAGTAAAGTAGGCGGAAGTAAACTCAACCCTCAGCCCCGTGTTGTTCTCGGAGTCGTTTGGGTTGCCTACGTTGAAAAGAACCATATATACGTTGATATCTGTGCTGGCGGTAACCACCGTGGAAAAGGCAAAGGGATTCCATATATTAAATACAGATTCGGGAACCGCGGCGGATTGAGGGGTCGGGGACGGAATCACCACAGCCTTGCAGCCCGAGATGTCGTCCGCTGGATTCTCGATAAAGATCGCAGCTACGGAGTCGTCGGCCAGCAAACGTCCCTTCACGGTGAGACGGTATTTGCCGCTTCCGGATGAGAAGGCCGGCGCGGGCGTAGTGGTGCGGTAAATGAACCAGCCCCCAACGGACGGCAGTACCGCCAAGGGAGTGATCCACTGCGACACCCCGTCGTGGGGATTCAGCCAGCTGTAATTGGGCGTATCCACCCAGGCGGGGCCGAACGTGCTCAATGAGCATGGGTTCGGGGCTTGGTTGTTGAACGATGCGGATGGATACGGCGCCGCCAGCTGCCAATTTCCATCGACGCTAGGACCGCCGCCTGAGGGATTTATCGGCGTCACCGGAGTGCTTGCCGTGCATCCAGTAATCGAGCTCGCGGGAGTTAGCCCGGTGTTACAAAGTCCCGCCGCCGGAATTTCTTGAGCGGGCGCCATCATAACCGCAAACAAGAATGACAAACCAAGGAGTGCGACCGAGCTTTTCATAATCCCTCCTTCAAGGGCGTGATCAATCAGTAAGACTCAATACGGCCACATTGTTTCACAAGTCTTTGAGGCTGGTGCTAAACGACGCGCATTCCCACTTGACTGGCAGAATGACGCGGATGAGAAGGTTGGTCTCGACGAGCACGCCCGGCTATCCCCGGTCAGGGTAGGTGTTCTCGCGACTGATGGCCGCATCGGACAGCGACGGCGTCGTGCGGTCGTGACCTTCGGCCCAGGCGTGAAACTGGCGCACCCACTCCTCGGGCGTCACTTCATCCTGAAACGACCCGGGCAGAGGCGCATAGCCTTCGAGCTCCTGACGGAGAACCTGCTGCTGCAGCCGTGCTTCCATGCTTACTCCTGCACGGGAAGCTTGCTGTTGCATCCGGATTTCCAATTCGGGCGGCAGGGTCATGGCGAGTCTCTGTTTAAGGCATCTCTTCTCATCCTAAGGCATATGGCTCGACCTGTCACGCTTCGCGATTATCCTGCTTCCAGGAGGAAAGGCTCTGAATCGATGTCCAAGCGATCTCCAGAGCCATCGGCCACACAATGATCATTGTGATAAGCCAGCCCGATCTTGATGTCACGGGTCCTTCCGCGCCGCTGTCGACGACCAGGCAAAGAGCGGCGTTGGCGAGATAGGCCGTGCTCAGACCGATAAGGCAGGCACGCGTGGGAGATATCCTGCGCCGAAGCAAAAATAGAACTGCTCCGCTCGCGATGATGATTCCGAAGCCGAGGCAAAGAATCGCCAGGCGCTGCCAGTCGCTAGTTCCCGCCAAATGCAACAGGAATGGCGTCTCCACCGCCACCGTAGCGCACATCGATAAGCACACGACGATCCAGATCAAGCGTTGGCCCGTCCTGTTGGGCGTATGCTTTGAGGCGAGCAAGCGTGACCGGATCCATATCATCGGAAAACCAAAAAGAACGGCGCCCCGACAAGCGCGTGCCACCAGTTGCCTTCATTCCCCGGCACCATGAGCAGCAGAGTATCCAAGGGTGACGTGTGGGAAGCAAACGGAAGAAACGTGACCACTCCGGCTACGAGCGAGACCAGCAACGCGAACATGTCGCTTAACGGCGCACTTTGCCCGCCCCGCGTTTCGGTCATCGGCCAATCTCCTGAATTTCGCATCGCGCCATGTGCCGCCCTCTTTGTGCCCTAACGAATGAGAGCGGCACATTGCTCCCCTGTTGTCGGCGCGACAGCCGGGTTCCGCCGCATTGGCCGCGTGTTAGGCCCGCACCGCCTCAACGAGCGGCGCCATATTTCCACGAGGCGCCGGTGAAGCGAGTGCGCAGAATTGTGCTGTTAACAGTTTCAAGATCACTCGCGTCTATTCCACCGAGAGGTCGGAATGCACTTCGCGAAACGAATACTCCCGTGGGCGTTTCTTACCCTCATATCTGGCCCAGGATCCGAGGTGCGCGTTGGCCAATCCCCAATCGCGGAGTCTATCCCGTGCGTTTTGGCGGCCGTTGTCCGGATAAGCAGCACACCAGAAACACAACAAGCGACGAACAGACCCACCGCATCCGCGCATCTGACAAAAAGCGCAACAGTTGCACCCTCCAATCTACGCCCGACCTACACCTAAACTGCTGTTGTCTTCCGTTTTCTGATCCGAACAGCCCGCCGCATCCCTTTAGTTGCTGTCATGCCTTCGAACCTCCGGTCACACTTAGGGTAACAACATAGTTGACTAACCGGGCGTGGTAGACTTTGCTGGTGACACACATCAGCAAAGGAGGCTCGGAATTTCAGGCCGCAAAGAATTTCGACAAGGGGTTTAGGTGCCTTGTGGACCAAATTCAGACGAACGACCTAAAGCCCCCCGCAATCGCGTTCGCCGCGAATATGGAAAGGGTTTCGTCTCTTCACTCGTTTGCGACCGAGCTGTTATTCTGGGCCAATAAACTCAACTATATAGCCAGATCATCAAGCCACAAGATACGCTCCGAAACCGGGAGGTCTGATTATGAGGCCAAGATTGATGACCTACTGACCCAAAAGTCCTCACTTCCCAAAGAAGACTGGACCCAATTTATTTCGGTGGACGTAGGGCGTTTTCATGACGTCATGATGCGACTGGAGAACGCCCACGCTGGAGAATCGCGCTACATAGAAGAGGGGTTTTCGTCTCTGATGTTCAGTATGGTAAGTGGATCATATGCGGCTTTTGAGACGTTCGCTTCGGATCTATGGCTGAATGCCGTGAGTCTTGATGCGCGACTTGCCCGCAACGTCATCGCTAATGCCTCGAATAAAAGTATAAAATTAGGCAAGCTGTTAGAGTCGAGATACGACCCCAAAACACAGGCAGGGCATTTTTTAAAAGAGCAAGGCTCCGTGAACCTTCAAACACTAGAAGGACTTCGAGATGCGTACGAAGACGCCCTCGGTGAGAAAATAGCTCCCCTTCGGTCGAATCCGGGCATTATCAGAGCCAGCAAGGTTCGCAACCTCATTGCCCACAGAGCGGGGCTCGTTGACAGCATTTTTAAGTCTGAAATGGGAAAATTTCAGGAATTTGAGGGATGCAGGGTAGGCGAGTACCTGACGATGGCCGGACCGATGGTGTGCTCGCTAATTGATTCGTGCGTAAAGACTGCGATAGAATTAGCCTTATTCGTTGACGGTCGGATGCACGCTGATGGAACAGTCCCTAATACACGATCTTGACTTGAACGCCGTGTGAGGAATGGAACGGCTCACGTGGGTAGGAAATACAGGGATTTTGGTGCCCGTGCCACGAATGCAAGGGCAGCGGTAAGATGCTGACGGACCTCGGTCGGCGAGTTTTTAGGTTTGTCTCCGAGCAATTCGACGTTTGTTCGGTTCTTTCGTCTCAGCCTTAGCCCTGGTCGAGCATACTGTTTTCTATAGTTTTTGCCATCTCATCACGCAATGCCCGCTTAGCCGCAGATTCCAGAAGCGCCCTGGTCTTTTGTTCTACGACCCACCTCTTGGCTGCCTCTTGTCGCATCCGTTTTCGAGAAGTCTCGAGTTGCCGTTCTAGTTTCTTGGCTGCGGTAGCCTCGCTGGCAGCGGGCGGAATAGCTTTTAGGTGGCGGAGAGCATCATCAATCTGAAGAAAGCTGGAGTCTGGCCTAGCAATTCTTCGGGCATTTTCTAGATGCTGCGCGGAGGTCATTTTTTCAAAGGGCGGTTCGGCGTCACGCTTCGATTCAGTCACACTGGAAGGCGAAGGTCCATTGAACTGATCCGTATTCCTAATCACTGCGACGAGCAGCAATAATACGGAAACACAAAGTGCAGCTGCCAACCACGCTCTCGGGCCACACTCTTGTCTACGCCGTGAGTACTGACGCCCCGCAGCCTCCGACCACACAGCCGTGAGACTACTTCCAGTCGATCTTAACCCTTTTCACCTGGACCGCCTGCGCTGAAGCTCTTCGGTGAGTGTCGGCAGAGCTCGCTCATCCAGACAACAACCTCTTTGAAAGCCTCTTCGCTTGCATACGGGAAGCTGTGTCTCATTCCGTCAGTCTGCTCATCCGCAAGACCGAGCGATCTGAATTTGCCCGGGGGCGCTAGTTCCGCACTTAGATCGTAGATCGGACTTAACAAAGCCGCGTCGAAACCGAACGGCAGATTTATCAATGTGACTAAGACAATTAGAATCAAGATTGGAACTCCAGGCACACCAACAATGGTAGAAGTCACAACAGCAAAGACAATCGGATTTAGTATCACAAACCCAATCCCAACGCTAACCAGAGCACATATAAATTGCGGCGCCAAGTAAATGCGGCGGTTCTGCGATCGGAGGGTCGCAATTGCGCCGTCGGCAACGCGGTAGTCACAGGTCCTATTCGAGGCGCTTGCCGACGTGTTGTTCCAGTTCCATTACGTAGCGCGAGGGAACTTCGCCACGGCCGCAATGCGGGCAGTCTCGCATCAAGATTCCATCGGCGGCGAAGATCAGTGTTCCGGGGGCATGGAACGGTTCAGTTTCTTTTCGGACGAATTTCACGGCTGATTCCATAAAAGAGTTCCTCTCTCACTATTCGAGTTCTCGCTTCGTCTCGGATAGGGGTTGACTCCAACGGAGCCGGGGAACTCAGTGTCCGCATAGCGCCTGAAGCCACTCGGACTGAAGGTCAAGAGAGAGAGAGAGAGAGAGAGAGAGACTGATTCCATAAACCTGCATCGCAGCGGCCAGTCGGGCGTCTTAGGTAGGCTTCCCGGCACAGTGAAAAAGCGCCCCAGGCGTTCGGTTTCCACTCGCGCCGCAGCCGTGGACAAGTCACGACCCTTTACCCTCGATCGAGCGCGTCGCAACGGTCGAGAACTCAATCAAATTTTCGCGACGCCAGGTAAAGCCGGCGGTTCTGTGGTCCGGGGGGCGGGCGTCGAGCACGGACTCGACCGGGCGGAGTCAACCCTGTCACGGCCGTTCTTGCTCATTTTCCGTTCCTGCCTTATGCCGCAAGTGTGATCGTGGTCGCCAACAGAAGAAATGCTGGCGACCACCTTGCCATGCGTAACCTGACCAGACCGAGCGAAGCCCCGCCAAACCAACCGAACCGTGCCGGGTGTGTTGCTTAGCCCCTCCAAACCAGAGACCGCCAGTCGGGAGGGATGACGCCGTCACGAAGAGCGCCGGCCTTGAAGTATGTCGCGAACTCTCTTTGACGCACTTCCGGCTCAACGGAATCCCGGTATACCAAAACACATGCCGTAACGGAATCTTTGTGGACATCGATGCCGCAACAGCGCGAATATAAGATCTGCATATACGCTCCTTTCGCCGCCGGGTGTGGACGCAGAAAAGAAACCAGACATTCCTTCTCGTGCTCTCCCGCCTTGCGGCGGAAGGCAACACTGCGTTGTGCCAAAAGAGCGTCCGGCCAGATTCACAAACGGGCTCGAAGCACCAGACGGGGGCCGGCTTTAGGTACCCTGCGGCACCTCCATCATGCCGCTATTGGCGCCCGTTTTCATCCCTCGTTGTGGGCTAAGCGAAGCGCGCCCGTGGGTGAATGACAACGAAATTCCCACAAAAATCCCAATAACATCAGTAACTTGCGCGCCATCCCCTCATCCCACAGCCAACTCACCTGCGAAGCTGAAGCCGGGACCAGCCAAGCGGAAGGGGCAAATGAGCGAAGCGAAAATCGAAATGACCGAACCAAAATCCGGAATGCGCGAAGCGCAAGGCCAAAAACCAACCCTAAGATTCTTTCAGATCCAAAGAATCTTCAAGGTCCCCAACCGCCGCACTCACCGAAAATCAAGCCAAACCCCTGCAACCAATCAACTTACCCAAAAATGAGATTTGTTTCGCAAAAAATGTTTTCAGCTCCGCGCGGGCTTGCGAAACGCCGCCGCGCCCAGGCCGATCTGATGCCGCAGCGCCATCGGCATCCAGCGGTACGCCCGCAGCCCGGACCGGTAACGCCGCCCCGGAATCACGAAAAGCTTTCCCGCCTTCAATCCCGCGAGCGACTCGCGCACCACACGGTCCGCCGCCAGCCACATCCATCCCGGAATCCGGCTCGTGTCCATGGCCAGCGCCTCATGGAACTCCGTCCTCGTGTATCCCGGGCACAGCGCCTGCACCCGCACCCGCGACCCGGTCAGTTTCAACTCCAGAAACAATCCCTCGGTGAATCGGTTCACCCACGCCTTCGTTGCGCAATAACTCACGCTGCCGGCCGTCACCATGAAACCCGCCACCGACGATACGTTAATGATGCCGCCCCGGTTCCGCGCGACCATGCCGGGCAAAGCCGCGTGACACAGCCGCATCGTCGCCAGCACGTGCAGCCGGTGCATGCGGTCCTGATCCTCCCGCGCCGATTTCACAAACGTGCCCAGCGTCCCGAATCCCGCGTTGTTCACCAGCAGTTCCAGATTCTCCGCCGCGCGAATCCGCGCCTCCACGCGCTCCACATCGCTCTCAGCCGTCAGATCCGCCGCCAGCACCTCGCAACGCACGTTATGGATCGCCGTGATTTGATCCCGCACCTGATTAAGCCGTTCCGCCCGGCGCGCAATCAGCAGCAGATCGTATCCCTGCGCCGCGATCTGTCGCGCAAACTCCGCGCCCATTCCCGCCGACGCTCCCGTAATCAATGCCAGTGGACGCTCCATGCGGAGTCATTATCCTCCGGATCGTCCGGTAAAACGCGCTTACGCCCGCCGCATCCGCCCGTATTCCTTCAAAATGCACCGGTCCATCACCACCGTCAAACCGGCTGCCCGCGCGCGCGCCGCGGCCTCTTCATGCACCACGTCCTCCTGCATCCAGATCGTGTGCGCGCCTTTGCGGATCGCCGCCTCCACAATCGCCGGAACAAACTCCGGCCTGCGAAAAATGTTCACGATGTCGATCGGCTCAGGCGCCTCATCCAGGGTCCGATACACCTTCTCGCCCAAAATCTCCGTCTCGTTCGGATTCACGGGAATGATCCGGTATCCGGCCGATTGCATGTATTCGGAAACGCCATAGCTCGCGCGCAGGCGGTTGCTCGAAAGCCCCACCACGGCGATCGTCTTCGATCCGTTGAATATCTCGGCGAGCGTCTTCATTCTTCTTCCTTGCGCGCGGGCACTCTGGAATCCTCCCTTGACGTGCCCGCTAGAAGGAGGAGAATGTTCATACGAACCGCTCAGCGCCCGTGCGCAAAAAAGCAGATTCGAACCCAACGTCAGCTAATTTTTTCAGGCAATCCTGTTCTCTGAGCGGCCGGCCGAACGGCGATCTTCCTCAATCCCGCGAATATCTCAGCGAGCGTCTTCACTCTTCTTCCCTGCCCGCGGCGCCCGCGGCGTCCTCTGCAACTTCTGCACTTCCTCCGGACCCAAATACCGGAACTCGCCCGGCTTCATCGGACCCAGCGACAGCTCCCCGATCTTCACCCGTTTCAACTTCTCCACCAGGACGCCCGAATGTTTGAACATCATCCGGATCTGGTTCTTGCGCCCCTCGAACAGGCGCACTTCGTACCACGGATTCTGCGCCGCCCGAATCAGCTTCAAACCCGCCGGCGCCGTCCGCCTTCCCTCAATCGGAAGTCCCTGCCGGAACTGCTCTTCCTGGTCGTGCGACAAAGTTCCCGTCACCTTCACCAGGTATGTCTTCGCCACGTGCGATTCTTTCGACGTCAGCTTGTTCGCGAAATCCCCGTCGTTGGTCAGCAGCAGCAAACCCTCGCTGTTGTAATCCAGACGGCCCACTGGGTACACCCGCTCTTTCACGCCGCGCAGCAGGTCCATCACGGTCGCGCGTCCTTCCGGATCGCTCACCGTCGTCACGCACTGCACCGGCTTGTAAATCGCCATGTAGATCAGGTGCTTCGGCGCGCGCAACAGCTTCCCGTTCACTTTGATGTGGTCGGTGTCCAGATCCGCCTTCGATCCCAGCTCCGTCACCACCGCGCCATTCACCGTCACCAGTCCGGCCTTCATCATCTCCTCGGCCTTCCGGCGCGATGCCACTCCGGCCGTCGAAATGATCTTCTGCAAGCGTTCCAGCGCCATTTAGGAGGAAGCCTCTTCCGGCGCCGCTGTCTCGGTCTCATCCGCCATCGACATGCGCGCCAGTTCATCGAACTCTTTCAGCGACGGCAGCTCGTTCAAATCGCGCAGTCCGAACTGCACCAGGAACTCGCGCGTGGTCTTATACAAAATCGGTTTCCCGATTACGTTCTTCCTGCCCGCCGCCGCCACCAGCTTGCGGTCGATCAGCGTCTTCAGAACGCCCGCGCCCTGCACTCCCCGGATCTCCATGATTTCGGGCGCCGTAATCGGCTGCTTGTATGCCACAACCGCCAGCGTCTCCAGCGCGGGCAGCGACAGCTTCAGCGGCGGCTTCAGGTTCTTCACGAAAGCCCGGACGCTTTCGTGGTGTTCCGCCTTCGTCGCCATCTTGTAGCCGCCCGCTATTTCCTGAATTGTGAGCCCGTGCTCCGGCCGCGCGAACTCCGCCGTCAGCTCGGCCAGAAGACTGCTCACGCGCTCACGCGGTTGCCGCAAAGCCGCCGCCATCTGTTCCATCGTGAGCGGTTCGTCGGTGATGTAGATGATCGCTTCCAGAATGGCGCGCAACTGGGCGTCCGTCCGGTCGACGATCACTTCCTCGGCTTCGGCTTCGAGCGTCAGCTCCTCGCTCGTCTCGATCGCCACTTCTTCGGGCGCGGATGCTTCCTGGTTTTCCATGCGGATTGCGATCTAGCTGTATTCTTCTTCCACCGTCGCCGGCTCGGTCCCGTCGAAAGCCGCTTCAAACTCCGCGCTCTTGATCAGCGCGATCTCGCCGAACAGGTCCTTCTGCGTGATCTGCACCGCCTGGCGCTTCACCAGCTCCAGCACCGCCAGAAACACGCAGATCATCGCCCGGCGCGTCCGCTGTTTCTCGATCAATTGGATGATGAACAGCGGCTTATCCCGGCGCGTCTGGTCGAGCAGCGTCCGCAGATGCAGGATCATGTCGCTCACCGTGACCTCTTCGCCGGTCACTTCATATACCGGTCTCGATTTCGCGCGGTCGATCACTTCGCCGAACGCCTTGATCAGGTCGAAGAGGTTTACATCCAGCCCCGGACCCTCGTCGTCCTCGGCCAGATATTGCGCCATCCGCGGGTTCGACCAGACGTTCTCTTCGATCATCCGCTTCTGCTGCAGCATCTCCGCCGCGTTCTTATACCGCTCGTGCTCCAGCAGCCGGTTCACCAATTCCGTGCGCGGGTCTTCTTCCTCCTGCCCCGGCGCTTGCAGGGCCGGATCGGTCGGCAGCAGCATCCGCGATTTGATGTGGATCAGCGTCGCCGCCATGAAAATGAACTCCGCTCCCACGTCGATGTCCCGCTCGCGCGCCTGGTCCAGATACGCCAGGTATTGCGACGTGATCGCGGCGATCGGGATGTCGCGGATGTCGATCTTCTGCGCGCGGATCAGATCGAGCAGAAGGTCCAGGGGGCCGTCGTAGTGCTCGAGATGGAACTTCAACGGCGAATTCACGGAACTTCCCAGTTTCGCACAGGAACCGCGGCGCCGTTATGGCCCTCGGCATGCGCGAAAATAAAGCAGATGACGGTTGACATAGAAGGCGTCACGCTCCACCTCGCCCATCCCGACGTGCTCCCCATACGCTGGGTCGGGCAGGAAGAACTCATGCGCCAGCTCCTCGCGGCCTGGTTGGTCGTGAGCGACCAGGATATCCCCATGAACCCGCGCCTGCTCGGGAAGCCGGGCGTCGGCAAAACCACGCTGGCCTACGCCGCCGCGCACCGCATGGGACGCGATGTCTACATCCTCCAGGGCACGCTCGACACGCGGCCTGAAGATCTTCTGGTCACGCCGGTCATCGAGGGCGCCGGCCGTTTGCGCTACGTCGCTTCCCCGCTCGTCACCGCCATGATCATGGGCGGCATCGCCATCCTTGATGAAGGCAACCGCATGAGCGAGAAAAGCTGGGCCAGTCTCGCGCCCCTGCTCGATGCCCGGCGCTATGTTGAATCCGTCGTGGCCGGCGTAAAGATCAAAGCCCATCCCAATTTCCGTCTCGTCACCACCATGAATGACGACGCCTCCACCTTCGATCTGCCCGAGTACATCCACTCGCGCCTCCAGCCGCAGATCATGATCGACTTTCCCGAGCGCGACGAGGAGTACCAGATCCTGAAAGAGAACCTGCCCTTCGCCGAAGAGCGCGTCCTCCAGTACGTCACCGACTTCCTTCAGCAGGCCCACGCGGCCGATGAGAGCTACACCGCCCGCGATGGCATCAACGTCGCGCGGTTCGCGATCAAGCTCAAAAGCCTGGCTACCGATCGCAGTCACGACACCCTGGCCCTGGAGACGTCCATCTCCGAAATTCTCGGCGAAGAGGCATTGAGGTATGTCCGGCGAATCCGTCCCGTCACCAAATAGCTTCGCCGCGGACTTCGGCAATCTCCGCCGCGGCAATCTCCGCTACTTCCCCGTCGTCCCCGGCAAGCTGGAATTCGCCGCCGCCGTCCGCCGCGCTTTGCTCGACGAACGTCCCAAAATCGTCGCCGTCGAACTCCCGGTCACTTTGCAGAGCGCCTATCGCCGCGCCGTCGGCCGCTTGCCCGCGATGTCGGTCATCTTCTACGCCGATTCGGGCGAAGAGGACACGGCTATTTACGTTCCCGTTGAGCCGTCCGATCCTTTCGTCGAAGCCCTGCGGACCGCCCGCGAGATCGACGCCAGAATTGTCTTCCTCGACCCGGACGCGGGCGAACGGCCTCACCTTCCCGATCAATACCCCGATACCTACGCCCTGCGGTCCATCACGATCGATCAGTACATCGAAGCTTACCGCCTGTTTCCGCAGCCGCGCTCCGAAGCCGTTGAGCGCCACGCCGGCGGCGTCGCCTGGAAGCTTCAAGGCGCCGATCCGCTCGCCAGCGTGCTGGTCGTGATTTCGCTCAACCTGCTCGATCCCGTGCTCGACGCCATGGAGCGCCCGCAGTCCCAGCCGGTGTCGCGCCGCCGCGCTTCCATTCAGGTCCTGAATCCTCATCCCGCGTCGCTCGCCGAGATCACGACCGACTATCCCCGCTTGCAGGAACGCTATGAGGAATTCCGCGAATCCCTCGCCGACCCGAAACTGATCGACCGAATGCACGCCCAGACATTCGTGTTTCGCCAGGCCGAGGCGCTCTACTGGAAAAATGCGGGCGAGCGCGTCGCGCACTGGCAGCGGCGTTTGCTGGGCCGCTATACGCGCAACCTCGCCGTCGCCGGCCACGCCATCTCGGGCGGCCTGTTTGACCTCACCGTGGCCGCGCGTTCGATCGTGGATGATAACTACGGCTGGGAGGTTTGGGAAACCGGCGGCGCCTATCGCCACCAGTCGGAAACCGCGGATGTCCCCACCGCGTTCATCTCCGGCGACGAGGTATGGCTCGACACCAGGAAGATTCGCTTGCGCCGCAGAGTCCAAAGCGACAAGCGGCGCGTTCGCCCGCCCGGCCTCAAGAAGCGTGAAAAAGAGAAAGCCCCCGGCGAGTGGGCCAGCGAACTCAACGGGGAAAGCATCTGCTCCTATCCTCCTGAAGACTTGGTCATCGAAGGTTTCGGCCAGTTCCTCAAAAAGAAGGGCAAGAGCCTGCTCTCCGAAGAGCGCTCGCGCACCGAGCCTTTCACGACTTCCATTCTCGACGGCATCGACCTGCGCGAGACCATTCGCAACTGGCACGAAGGCCGCGTTTACGTGCGCGAAACCCGCAAGGTGCAAGGCGAAGTCGGATCGGTCGTCGTCATCTTCGACGAAGATCGCGAGGGCCGCTACGAGTACATGACCACGTGGCTGGGAGAACACCAGAACGAGTCCGACATGGCCTTCTACTCGACCTTCCCCTTCGCCAACCTCGTCGGTCCCGGCATCGGCCGCGGCGAGTATGGCGGCTTTCTCATGAGCCTGCCCGCGCGGCGCATGCACAACGTCTGGCTGGATCCCGAATATGATTTCGCCGAGAACAAGCCCGAGCGCCTTCTCCTCGCCGCCATCGACTACTCCATTCAAAAATATGTGGTCTTCGTCGCCGCCAAACCGCCGCGTTCCGTCTTCCGCAATATCGCCGCGCGAATGGGCCGCACCATCATCTACATCCCCATCGGACAGCTCTCGCCGGTGGCCTTGAAGAAGATCCGCGTCGTCCATGTTCTCGACGGCCACGACAAGCGAACCATCGCTCGCGAGTATCTCTGGTGAGGCGCTCATCCGGCCCGCGCGCTTGACAAGCCGATGTCGCCAGCTAGAATGAATCCTATCTGCGGTATGCAACCCTTCTGCGACCACAAACGTACGGTAATTCTGGCGCGCCGTGACGGTGTTGATTATGTCGAGTGTCTCGACTGCCGCCAGGTTTTTGAAGCTGAGGATCTCGAACCGGTCGTCGTCGAAGAAGAAGACGAATAGCCGGCCCCCGGCCCAACCGCGCTACCCTGGGTTTTCATGCACGATCTGTCTGCGTTTCGCTCCGGCCTGGAGCGCATCAGCCAGCGTCTCGCGACGCGCGGCTTTGCCGTCCCTGTCGGCGAATTCCGCGATCTCGACGCGCGCCGCCGCGCCGCCATTACGGAAGCGGAAGAACTGAAAGCGAAAAAAAACGAGGCCTCCGCGCGGATCGGCAAGCTGAAAAAATCGGGCGAGGACACCACTAGCGCGCAAGCCGGCATCCGCGAAATGGGCGACCGCATCACCGCCCTTGATGATCAGGTGCGCGTTCTCGACGAACAGTTCCGCGACATGCTGGCCGGCATTCCCAATGTGCCGGACGCCTCCGTTCCGCTCGGCCATAGCGCCGACGACAACGTCGAAATCCGCAAGTCCGGCGCGCCCCGCCATTTCGACTTCGAGCCCAAGCCGCATTGGGACCTCGGTCTGGAACTGGGGATCCTCGATCTGGAGCGCGCGGCCAAAATCACCGGCGCGCGTTTCGCTCTCTACTGGGATCTCGGGGCGAAACTCGAGCGCGCGTTGATCAATTTCATGCTCGACCTCCATACGCGCGAGCATGGCTATACCGAAGTGCTTCCGCCATTCCTGGTCAACTCCCAAAGCCTGTACGGCACCGGGAATCTGCCCAAGTTCGGCGAGGATCTCTTTAAGTGCGAAGGCACGGATCTTTGGCTCGCGCCCACCGCGGAAGTTCCGGTCACCAATATCTTCCGCGATGAGACGCTCGACGCCGCCGCGCTTCCCATCAGCCTCTGCGCGTATACTCCCTGTTTTCGAAGCGAGGCCGGCTCTCACGGCCGGGATGTGCGCGGCATCATCCGCCAGCACCAGTTTCAAAAAGTGGAATTGGTGAAGTTCACGCGTCCCGATCAAAGCTACGCTGAGCACGATAAGCTGACCGGCCATGCGGAAGAGGTTCTCCGCCGGCTCGAACTGCCATTTCGGACAGTCCTGCTATGCACTGGGGATATGGGATTTTCATCCGCAAAAACTTACGATATCGAGGTGTGGCTGCCCGGCCAGAACAACTTCAAAGAGATTTCTTCTTGCTCCAACTTTGAAGCGTTCCAGGCGCGCCGCGCGGGCATTCGCTGCAAGACCGGCAATAGTAAAGCCGAGTACGCGCACACGCTGAACGGAAGCGGATTGGCGATTGGACGAACGTGGGTCGCGATCGTGGAAAATTATCAGCAGAAAGATGGATCCGTGCTGATTCCCAAAGTGCTGCAACCCTACCTTAATGCGGAAAAGATCGAAAAAAAGGCCGTGCTGAAGTAGCCACGGCCGGCTCACTACATCATCTTTTTGGTCTGGATGATCTTCAGGTGTTCCTGCAGCGTGGGCAGCGTCTGCGAGGCGAAAGCCTTCACGTCCGGATTCTTTCCGCTAGCCGCTTCCTTCTTAAAATCGGCCACGTCCTTCTTGTGGTCCATCACCATATCTCGGGTGTAAGCCGAATCAAAGGCCGCGCCGGAGAGTTTGGAAAACTTATCGTAAGTGGCCTGGTCCTTCGGCAGCAGAGCGGTCGGCAGCGTAATGCTGTCCTTCTGCGCCAGGTCTTTCAGTTGATCGTTGGCCTTGGTATGGTCATCGACCATCTTCTGTCCGAACTGCTTGACGAAGTCGCTGGACCCCTTGCTCTGCGCAAGCTGGCCGAGCTGTACTTCGAGCATTCCGCCGCTCGCGGCGTTGGTTACAAACATCTTATCGGCGGCGCTCATGTCGGCTGATTGAGCCCATGCACCCATGGAACAGCCCAGGAAGAGCGCGGCACAAAGTGGCAGAGTACGTTTCATTTGTGGATCTTATCCTCGTCCAGAGGCGATGCAATCGCGGGACCTACATAGCGTTAAAAACAGATTTCCCGTGACCTTCCGTACTGCTCGGAAACGCGTTAATCGTAGCTTCCTTCCAGAAACCAGCGGCTGGTTCGATGGTCGAAGAAGATGCGGAGAAGCGCGCCGGTAGAGAGCGCCACATCCCATTCGTCACGATCCCAGGCATCGGCCGACCACCAATCTCCGGATGTGCGCCACGGTCCGGAATAGCTGGTGACCACGCCGTGAATGGAAAGCGATTGGACGCGTTCGGGACGGCCGCCGGTAAGCTGCACCTGGGCCGGGCGCGGCGGCCGAAAACGCCGCATAGCCGCGCTCGTTGCGGGATGCGGGCCGGCTTCCGGCAGGGGCTCGACCGCGCTCCCGAATGGCGCCATGCGGAACGCGTCGGGACGGTGCGTGTCTTCCAACCGCGGCGTGCCCGCATTGCCGGCGCCCACAAAGACCGCAATGCGGGCGATGGCCAGCTCCATCTTCTCCGGCTCCGGAGAAACGGGTTGAAACAACCCATGCTGCTGAACGCGCGGCCTTACCGGCTCCGCTTCTAAAGAGATTTTGATGACGGGCGCGACCGGCGGCTGCCCTTGCAGATCAAGTTGCAGAAGCTTCAGCAACGCCAGCGGATCAAGCATCGGCGTGGGAAAGCGCAGCGTGCTGGCGTGAACGGCCTGCGTATCCAGCGTAAGGCGCAGGCGGATTTCCGTGGTCGCCAGCGAAGCTTCCTTTAAACGGCCGCAAATTCCGCGCAGCATGCGGGAAAGCAGAAACGAAAGCGGCTCCAACAATTCGACCGAATCTTCCAGCTCCAGCTCTTCGGCGAAGCGCAACGGATCTCGCGCGGAATTGAGCAGCCGGTCCCATTCGCCGCGGGCCAGCTGCCACAAACGCACCCCTTCATTTCCCAGACGGGCGGTGACTCCCAACGGCGGCAGCGCGGCAAGTTCGCCAAAAGTGCGGATCCCCCACTGGTCAAACGTTTCGGCGATCTCCGGGGGCGCCTGCAGCAGGTTAATGGGCAAGCCGGCCAGCACCCGCGCTTCTTCCCCTCGCGGGATCACGGTTATCCCTGGAAGACCTCGCGCCGCGTACAAGGCGGAGTCAGGATTGGAGGCCATGCCGATGCCAGCGGGAATCCCCACTTGCGCGGCGATGCGGATGGCGATTTCCTGGGGAGGACCGAAGAGCTTTTCGAGCCCGGTGACATCGAACACCGCCGCATCCGGGGGAAGTTCCTCCACATGCGGCGAAAAAAATCGCGCGCATTCACTCAACAGGAGCAGATTGCCCGGCGCATGAAGCCCTGCAAAAACGTTCTTCACATTTCCGCCTAGGCGAGAGAATCGACACACTCCGCCGCAAACCCGGCGCGCCGCGCGAGTTGATGCTTGCGGGTTTCAGCCTCGAACGCGATGGAGCGCAGCAGATGCCCCGACCATGTCGAACCGGTCCGCCGCATTTCCAATTGCAGCTGCGAACAGGAGCGCGCGTTAAATTGGCGGCCAAGAACAACCAGCGCGGCGGAAGTCTTTTCCACCGCATGCCGAAGCCGGAACCAGGAAGCCAGGGAAATGCGCCGCGCCGTGAGCAGATCCGCGTCGGCCAGGTCGAACACAATCAGTCCGAAGCCTCCCGCATGCACCATGCGGTCCGCGGCGTTGAGGGCATGTTCCGCATGGCCGCCGCAGCGGATCCAGAGCAGCCGGGAAAGATCCGCGCCCACCCGGGTCGCGGCCGCCGGGTCGAAGGCGTCATGCGTATCGACCAGAGCGCAGTACTCTCCGCGGCGCGTGGCCTGAGCGAGCAGAGAGATCAGCAGCGTGGTGCGTCCGGAAGACGCCTCGCCGGCGATCTCCGTCATATTTCCCCGGGGAACGCCCCCTTGCGCGAGAGCGTCGATAGCCGCGATGCCCGTCGCCAGCACGGCGGGCGCCGTCCGCTCGACAATTGTGAGCGGCAGATCGAAGCGCGGGAGTGCGGCCTGAACTTGCGAGCGGAGCAGGGCAGCGGCAGACATATTTCGCCTTTCATTCGCCTACACCCTACTTTTGCAGAAACCGCGATTCAGGTCAAGACAATCTACTTCCCGGTCCGGCTCACGCGCCAGATCGATTTAGAGCCGTCGTCGCTCACCATCAACGATCCATCCGGCGCCACCGCCACGCCCACGGGCCGTCCCCAGACATCCCCTTCCGGCGTCACGAATCCTGTCACAAAATCTTCGTACTCCCCGGTGGCTTTGCCATCCTTCACGGGAACCCGGATGACCTCATACCCGGCCCGCTCGGCTTTGTTCCACGACCCGTGTTCGGCGGCGAAGATGTCCCCCTTATAGTCGCTTCCGAACTGCGAAGCTTCGTAAAACGTCAATTGCAGAGAAGCATTATGCGGCTGGAGCAGAACATCCGGAACCAGCACTTTTCCCTTCAACTCGGGGTGCGCGCCTTCCAGACGCGGATCCTGATTGCTGCCCATGTAGTACCACGGCCAGCCATAAAATCCCCCGTCCTGCACGTGCGTGATGTAGTCCGGGACGAGGTTGTCGCCGAGCGCATCGCGTTCGTTCACGGAACACCAGAGTTCCCCCGTTTCGGGCTGGATCGCGATTCCAACCGGGTTCCTAATGCCCGCGCCGTAGACCTTCACGAACTTGCCTTCGGGCGTGTATTCCAGAATATTCGCCCGGTGAAACTCCGAAGGGTGGGTATCCGGATCGTCGATGTTGGAACCCGACCCCACGGAAACGAACATATTTTTGCCGTCGGGAGAAAAGGCAAGATCCCGCGTGGAGTGTCCGCCGGTGGGGATGCCCGTAATGAGGGTCTCGGACGGACCGCTCGCCTGGAGATCGCCATTCTTATAAGGAAAACGGACGACCGAATTGATGTTGGCGATGTACACGTATTGCGGGTTCGGACCGGGAGGATAGAACGCGATTCCGAAAGGGTCATGCAAGCCCGTCGCGAACGTGGACGTCTGCTTCGGTTTGCTGTCGCCGGTGATCCCGCGGAACAGGAGGATTTCGCCGAGATGCGTCTCGGCCAGGAACAAATCTCCATTCGGAGCCGTCCGCAGTTCACGCGGGTTGTCGAGCCCGTTGGCGAACAGCTGCACCTGGAAGCCGCCGGGAGCTTTGGGCCAGGCGTCGGCCGGCTTGGCCACGACCTTCGGCCCGTTTCCCGCGGATTTGGTCGCGTACGGCTTTGGGAGATCCGCGACGGTGATCTTGCGCACCACGCCCGGAGCTTCTGTTTTATAACTCGTGAAAGCATCCTGGCCCGTCAGAACGGGTCCGCTAACCGCGCCAAACGCGGTCGCCGCGCCTGTCGCCAGCAAGACTCCACACGCCGTTAAACCGGACTTGCGAAATTTTCTACTCATATCGTTCTCACTAAGAATTCAATCAGTTCTCTTTCGACTTCAGGCGATCGTTGTTTTCGGAGATGAAAGTCTTGATGTCCTCCGCCAATCCGAGAAGTTTTTGCCACTGTTCCTTATAGAGAGTGACGGGAAACCGTCCCAATCCATAGACCGACACAGCGCCTTTCTCACTCACCTTCATCGAAACAGGACTGCCGCGATGCCGCTGCTTCAGCGCCTCGTTCTCCGCTTTGAGGCGGTCCAGTTCTGCCTTAAGATCTTCGTCTGCCATAAAACCATTTTCCTCCGTGCTATCAAGAACCCAAATCAAAGCTCGCCCAGACCACGGTGTGGTCGGACGCGGCCGGCGCCTGCCGCGGAACCAGATCCACATCCACCTCAAGGCAGCGCGCGGCCAGCGGCGCGGTGGCCAGAATATGATCGATCCGCCAGCCCCAGTTATTCCCGAACGCGTTCCGGAAGTAGTCCCAATAGGTATATTGGACGCGCTCCGGGTGGAGTTTCCGGAAGACGTCGGTGAAACCCCAGGCCACTGTTTCCTTGTACAGGTTCCGCGCGTCGATGTGGAAGTCCACATCGTTCAGGCGTCGATCCGGATGGTAGACGTCGATGGGCTCCGGGGCGACGTTCAGATCGCCCAGCCAGATCGCCGGCTTGGCGGGATCCAGATGCTCCTGAAAGTAACGGCGCAGCCTGCGGAACCACTCCAGCTTGAACACGTATTTTTCGGACGTGATCGAGTCACCTTGCGGGACATAGGTGTTAATCACCGGAATTCCGTCGACCACGACCTGGAGGATCCGGACGTCTTCGTTCTCCGGCCCCCGGTGCAATCCGTGGATCACCGCGTCGGGTTCCCCGCGGGTCAGCGTCGCCACTCCGTTATAACCTTTCATTCCACGGAAGGCGGAATAATAACCAGCATCCTGCAGAGCCGCGGCGGGGAAGTCCTGATCCTGCACCTTGGTCTCCTGCAGGCAGAGAACGTCCGGTTCATGGCGCGCCAGCCAATCCAGCACCAGCGGCAGTCTCTTGCGGATCGAATTGACGTTATACGTGGCGATCTTCATGAACAGGCGCATCGCTTCCGGGTAAGTCGTTCGGGCTTGCGGGAAGCGTTTCCGGCTTCATGTAAACCGTTCTGGTGGGAAAGGGCATATCGATTTTTTCCTGCCGGAAACGCAGCAGGATGCGCTTCCTTAGCTCATGCTGCACGGCGTATTGCAGGGCGAACTCATCCACGGAGAAGTTCAACTGAACCTGGAGCGCGGAATCGCCGAATCCGGTGAAACGCACGGATGGCTCGACATCCTCCGCCATGCCGGGCACGTCGGTCTTCGCGGCCTGGGCGATCTCCAGCAATACACGCTCCACCACCTCCGGATCGGAATCATATCCTACGCCTAACTGGACGGTGATCGCCACACGCTTTTCCGGCAGGTTGAAGTTGGTCACGATAGCCTGCGCCAATTTTGAGTTGGGGACGATGATCATGTTGTTGCTGAGCATGCGCAGCGTGGTGCTACGCCAGCTAATGTCGACAATGTAGCCTTCTTCCCCGCTGTTGAGCTTGATGTAATCGCCCAGGCGCACCTGCCCGGCCACGGTGACATAGAAGCCGCCGAACAGGTTGCCCAGCGTATCCTGCAGCGCGAGCGCCACAGCCAGTCCGCCCACTCCCAGAGCGGTCACCAGCGGCGTGATGGAGATGCCCAGATGGCGAAGGAGAATGGCGATGCCGACGGCCGCGGTGGCGATCTGCGCCAGGTTCTTGGTGAGACTGGTGGACGGCATCTCGGCGCCGTTCCGCCGTCCGGAAAACTTCACCATCGCGCCGGCCAGATGCGTGGCCATGACGGTGAGAGAGATAATCCACAGCGCGAACAGAGACTTGCTCAGGTAGTGTTCCCACTTCACCGGAAGGCTGGCGCTTTCCAGGGCGAAGTAGATGCCGAAGATCAAAGACCAGATGACGATGGGTCCGCGAAGAGCGTCAATCAGGATCTCGGCGACGTGCGTGGAGGAGCGGGTCTGCCATCGGCGCAGGAACCGGAAGAGCACTTTCCGGATCAGGAGTCCGGCCAGCACCGTGCCGGCGAGCAAAACGGTGGGAACGACCAGTTGGTGCCAGTCGGTCGCCGAATACCGCCAGGCGCTCTTGGGGGATGGGCCCATCTTTCCTTACCATCTCACAGAGGTGCGGGACTGGCCGGTCCGGAGAAAACGATCCACGCTTTCCGCGCGCCGCGCGTCAATCGGTCTTGATGAAGGTGCGCCTTTGAAGCTGACGCGAGCCCGCATGACCCTGATTGCGGGGCTCAGCGGGGCGTCGTGGCTGGTTTCCGGAGCGTACGGATCCACCGCGTCGGATCTCTATAAAAAAGGTCTCCGCGCCGAGACATCCGGGTCGATCGCGCAGGCTTTCCTTTACTTCTCCCAAGCCGCCGCCGCGGATCCCAAGAAGAAGCTTTACCGCGAGAAAGCGGAAGCGCTCGCGCCCATGGCGGCGCTGGAAGCAAAGGCTAAACCCTCGTTTTTAGACCCGGACGACTCCAAGGACGCCAAGGACAAGAAGCCCAAAGCGGATCTGAAACCCGAAGACGTGTTCGACAGCTTCACCGCCCGCGATCTGGCGACGCAGCGCGCCCTTCTGCCCGCGCCGCAGATCGAGCTCAAGCCCGGTGTGCAGGATTATGACCTGAAAGGCGATTCGAAAGCGCTGTTCGAGCAGATGGCCGCAAAGCTGGGCTTGCAGGTCGTCTTCGATGGCGATTTTGAACCCGGACGCCTGCTCCACTTTCAACTGAGCCAGGCGGCGCCGCGGGACGCGCTGCATGGCCTGGAAGCCGCGACCGGTTCTTTCGTCATTCCCATGGGCGCAAAGCTGTTCATGGTCGCCAAGGACACCGAGGCCAAACGCAAAGATCTGGAGCAGATGGAGACCGCTTCCGTTCCCATCCCCAGCGCCCTCACCACGCAGGAGATCACCGAACTCGGGCAGGCCGTGAAACAGGCCGTGGGCGTGGAGAAGATCTATTGGGACACGCAGGCGAACCAGCTCGTGATGCGCGATCGCGTGTCGCGCGTGCTCGCGGCGGAGTCGGTGATAAATGACCTGATCTCATACCGGACGCAGGTCGCGGTGGATCTGGAATTTATCGAACTCGATGAGACGCAGATGCGGGAGATCGGCGTCGATCTCCAGACAAGTTTCCCGATCACCTTCCTCGGCCAGGTTGTGAGCGGGACGGCCACCGCGTCCAGTGTGGCGACCGCGGCTTCGAACCTGATTTCCCTGGCGCAGCTGGCCAAGTTCAGCGCCGGCGCGCTGTTCGGAGTCGGGATCGCCGACGTCAATATCATCGCCACGATGACCAACGCCGGCGCCAAGAATCTGCTGAGGACGACAATCGTTTCGGTGGAAGGGCAGAAGGCCACGTTCCATGCGGGCGAGAAATATCCGATTATCACGAGCCAGTTCGTGGGAGGCGTCGCTACCGGCGGCCAGGTGTATACGCCCACGCCTTCCTTCACTTTTGAGGATCTGGGGATCGTGGTGAATGTGACGCCGCACGTTCACGACATGGGCGAAGTCACGATCGATCTGGATACCGAGTACAAGATTCTCGGCGCCAACTCAGTCAACGGGATTCCGATCATCTCCAATCGCAAGCTGCAATCCACAATGCGGCTGAGGAGCGATCAGTGGGCTCTGGTCGCCGGTCTGACTAGCGAGACGACATCGCGCGTGGTCGCGGGTCCGGCATTTCTTTCCTATGTCCCTTTTCTGGGTCATCTGATCAGCCACTACACGGGAAATAAAGCGAAGACTTATGTCATCGTGGCGCTGAAACCTCGCGTTCTCTCGTTTCCGCCCAGTCAGCGCTTGACCCATCGCGTGTACGTGGGCAGCGAGACTCGCGCGGTAACCCCGCTCTGAGGCGTGACCGTGACGCCTGAAGAACTTCCCGAACCCTGGCTGCGCGGACCCATCGAGGGCGTGGGGCCGATTCTGATGCCGGTTTTGCATGCGCTGGCCCAGGCGCGCGAAGATCTTCACCGCGGGGCGAGCGGCCTGGGGGAAGAACAAATCTGGTCGCGGCCAGGCGGGCTCACGCCGCTGGGATTTCACTTGCGGCACATCGCCGGCAGCCTGGACCGGTTAACCGCTTATCTGCGAGGCCGGCAGCTCACTCCGGATCAAATGGCGTTTCTCCGCGCCGAGTCGGTTCCTGGCGCCGGCGGTCCCGAACTGCTGCGAGAGATTGATGAGGCGATCGACCGCACCGCGCACGCCATTCGCGGGATTGACCCCGGCACGCTGGCCGAGCCGCGTTTCGTAGGCCGCAAGCGGCTGCCCACTTCGGTCATCGGCCTGGCCATTCACCTGGCGGAGCACACCCAGCGGCACGTGGGGCAAGCGATCACGACTTGTCTGCTGCTGCGGGGAAGTTAGGTTCTTTGCAGACGCAGAGCAATCACGCCAAGCGGAGGCATGCGCACTTTCACATGTTGCGGCCGCCCGTGGCGATTGCCTTCCATCGAATGCAACGGTCCCTCATTCACCACGCCGCTTCCGCCGAACGATTGCCCGTCGGTATTCAGCATCTCCCGGTACACGCCGGGCTCGGGCACGCCGATTTCGTAATTCTCCCGAACCACGGGGGTGAAGTTACAGCACACCAGGACGAATTCCTTCGGATCTTCCGCCTTGCGCAGGAATGCAATGACGGAATTCTGAACGTCATGAAAGTCTACCCATTCAAAGCCGGAATAGTGGAAGTCCAGTTCGTGCAGAGCCGGCTCCTCCCGGTAGATGTGGTTCAGTTCCTTCACGAGCGACTGCACGCCGTGATGATTCTTATACTGCAGAACATGCCAGGGCAAGCTGGACTGGTAATTCCACTCTTCATACTGTCCGATCTCGCAGCCCATGAAGAGCAGCTTCTTGCCCGGATGACAGAACATATATCCGAGAAACGCGCGCACGTTGGCGAACTTACGCCACTCGTCCCCCGGCATCTTACTTAAGAGCGAGCCTTTTCCGTGCACCACCTCGTCATGCGAGATGGGCAGCACGAAATTCTCGCTGAATGCGTACAGCAGACTGAAAGTGATGTCGTTGTGGTTGTACTTCCGATGGATCGGATCCTGCCCGAAGTAATGGAGCATGTCGTGCATCCAACCCATGTTCCACTTCATCGTGAAGCCCAATCCATTCAGGTAGACCGGCCGGGAGACGCCCGGGAACGACGTGGATTCCTCCGCCATGGTGATGGCGCCGGGGATCTCATGGGCAAGCTCGTTGAAGCGGCGGAGAAAGGCGATGGCCTCGAGATTCTCGTTCCCGCCATGGACATTGGGGACCCATTGCCCGGGTTCCCGCGAGTAATCGAGGTACAGCATGGAAGCCACCGCGTCCACGCGCAAGCCGTCGATGTGATATTCCCGGAGCCAGAACAAGGCGTTGCTGATCAGGAATCCGCGGACTTCATTGCGCCCATAGTTGAAGATCAGCGTGCCCCAGTCGCGGTGCTCGCCCAAACGCGGATCGGCATGTTCATAGAGAGACGTGCCGTCGAATTTCGCCAGTCCGAAGGCATCTTTCGGAAAGTGCCCGGGCACCCAGTCCACAATGACGCCGATGTTGTGCCGGTGGCACATATCGACGAAGTACATGAAATCCTTGGGCGGGCCGAATCGGGATGTCGGGGCGAAATAACCTGTGACCTGGTAGCCCCAGGAACCACTAAAGGGGAACTCCATCATCGGGAGCAGCTCGACGTGGGTGAAGCCGTTGCGCTCCACATACTCCACTAGCCGGCTCGCCAGTTCGCGGTAAGTCAGCGAGCGGCCTTCCGAATCGCGCATCCAGCTCTCCAGATGCACTTCGTAGACGGACATCGCTTCTTTCTGCCAGTTGAAGGAAGCGCGCCTTTCCATCCAGTCCGCGTCTCCCCACGCGTACCCGCGAATGTCGGTCGTGATAGACGCCGTGTTCGGGGGCAGCTCGGCCGCGAAGGCATACGGATCGGCCTTCAACTGCTCCAGGTGAGTAACTCTCGAACGCACGTTGTACTTATAAGCCGCGCCATGACCTAAGTAGGGAATAAAAATTTCCCAGATACCGCCGTCCCGCACGCGCATCGGGTGGCGCCGCGGATTCCAATGATTGAAATCGCCGGTTAGCGATACGACCTCGGCGTTGGGCGCCCATACGGCGAACCGGTAACCGGGAACACCCTCCACTTCGACGGGATGCGACCCGAGCATTTTCCAGCTTTCAAACTGATTGCCCTGGCCGTACAAGTAAAGATCGAACTCCGTCAGCAGCGGCGGGAAGCGGTAAGGATCGTCGATCTCCACTTCTTCCCCGGTCGCCGCGTCGCGGTAAGCGATTTTGTAGTGCCCCGGATCGGCCGCGACTTCGATGGAGAAAAAGTCGGCATTGACCTCATTTGACATCGGCAGCCGGTCTTCCTGGACGAGAAGCGCAGCCGATTGAGCGCCGGGAAGCAATGCCCGCACCTCCCACTTCGCGGGACCATTCGCGGCAGTCTTCGGTGCTTCGATCTGATGCGGTCCCAGAATCCGGAAGGGGTCGCTGTGCCGGCCCTGCACGATCATCTCGATGTCGGCCTTCGTCATGAGAACCTCATTATATGGCCGCCGAGTTACATGTCCACCTGGAAGGCTCCGTTGATCCCGCGAGCCTTGGATTGGCGCCGGTGCGCGGCCGTGATTTCGCGGGGTTTCTGGAAACGTTCAAAGGGATCACGCGGTGTCTAAAGACGCCCGAAGACTACGCCCGCATTACTAGCGGCCTTTTGCGGGCCTTTGTTCTGGAGTCCATCGATTACGCCGAGATCACTCTATCCGCGGGCGTTGTGCTGCGGAAAGAGCAGGACCTTCATCGCACGTACGAAGCGATACGAACGGTCTGCGAAGGCTGTCCCGAAGTGAAAGTGAAGTGGTGTTTCGATGCCGTGCGCCAGTTCGGGGTTGACGCGGCCATGCGGGTGGTGGAGATTGCGGGCGAGTTCGTGAACGACGGCGTGGTGGCGTTTGGGATCGGGGGCGATGAGATCGCCGGCCCGGCCAAGCTCTTCGAGGAGGTTTTCGCCGCGGCGCGACGGCGCGGCCTGCGCCTCACGGCGCATGCCGGAGAGACGGACGGGCCCGCGTCGGTTTGGGACGCCTTGCGGATCGGGGCCGAACGCATCGGTCATGGCATCCGGGCGGTGGACGACCCTGGCCTGCTGCGCTTCCTCCGGCAGAACGACATCCCTCTGGAAGTCTGCATCACCAGCAATGTCGCCACCGGCGCCGTGGAATCCCTCTCTGCTCATCCGATCCGGAAGTTGTTCGACGCGGGCGTTTCGATCACGCTCAATACGGACGACCCCGGAATTTTTCAGACTACGCTGAGCCGGGAATTTCAGATTGCGCGCGACACTTTCCACTTCGATGAAGAGGAATTGAAGATTATCGCCACCAACGCCTATCACTACGCATTTTGAGCGTCGATGGCCGCGGCCGCGATCTGCGCGATGTCCAGCAATTTGACCGGTTTGTCGGAGATCTGCGCGAAGGCGTCGCGAAACATGGTCTGGCAAAAAGGGCAGGCGGCCCCAATGGTTTCCGCGCCCGTTTTGAGAAGTTCTTCGGCGCGGGTCACGTTCACCCGCCGGCCTTCTTCTTCGCCCAGAAACATCTGGCCGCCGCCCGCGCCGCAACAGAACGATCGCTCCCGGCTGCGCGGCGCTTCCACCAGTTCCGCATAGCGCTCCACGATGGCGCGCGGCTCGTCGTAGACGTCGCGATACCGGCCCAGATAGCAGGGGTCGTGATAGACGATCTTCTCGCGCGCCGGGCCGGCCGCGGGCAAACGATCCTGAATCCGCGCCAGCAGCTCGCTGTGATGCTCAATCTCGAACGTCTTGCCGGCCTCTTTCCAATCGGTCGAGATGGTCCGGACGCAATGGGGGCAGATGGACACCATTTTCTTCGGCGCCGCCGCATCGATGGTTTCTATGTTCTGCTCCGCCAACTGCGTAAACAGAAGGTCATTGCCGAGCCGCCGGGCCGGATCCCCGTTGCACCGCTCTTTGCGGAGAACGCCAAATGTAACGCCCGCATGGCGCATCACCTTCGCGAACGCCTGAATGGTTTCACGCCCTTGCGGATCGTATGCGCCCATGCACCCCAGCCAGAGGCAATACTCCTGCGTACCGTCGTAGATCGGCAGCTCGGCCCGCCCGATGAACTTCTGCCGCTCGCTCGAGGAAAATCCAAGCGAATTTCCATTCCGCTCCATATTCAGGAAAAGCTTGGTGCCGTACTCGTCTTCCCACTTCCCGGTGTTCACCGCGCCGCGCCGGAGCCCAATAATGATCGGCAGGTGCTGAATGCCGACGGGGCACTGGTACTCGCAGCCGCCGCAGGTGGTGCATTGAAAAACCGCCTTCTCCGAGATGTGGGGGCCCAGCAGAGGCGCTTCGGCGCCGACACCGGCTTCCGGATCGTTCAGGTAGCGCCGCAGCCCCAGAATCACTTCTTTCGGGTTCAGTTCCTTCCCCGTGTTGAAGGCCGGGCAGTGTTCCGAGCAGCGGCCGCATTCGACGCAGGAGAAGGCCTGGAGAACGTCCAGTTTCGTGACGTCTTTGCCGGTATCGAGTCCAAAGTCTTCGTCGCCCGAAAGCTTCGGGATGTCGCTGAACCCTTCCCGTTTGGTGAAGATGGCGAACGGGCTCAACACCAGATGCAGGTGTTTCGTATGCGGGATCAGCGGAAGAAAGACCAGCAGGGAAGCGGTGTGAATCCACCAGTTCGCCTTCCCCATGGCGCCGCCGGGAACGATGAAGAACTCCGCGATGTACGTGACCATCAGCAGAAAGATGAGGAACGCGATAAAGCCCGATTCATAGGACAATTTAGCGCCCAGCCAGCGCGGCCGGATGAAGAATCGGCGGATGAACAGGCCGGCGATGGAGACGGCGACTACTACGGCAAACACGCCCACGAACCCGAAATAGACGCGTCCGAACCAGGCCGTGCGCGATACCGCTTGCCAGCCGAAGCCCTCCGCCACGTGCGCGGTCGTGATCAGACCAAAAGCGAGAAAGCCCCAGAAGACAAAGGCGTGCGCAAGACCGGGCAGCGGGCGCTCTTTAATCACGAGCCCCTGGCAGAGCACCTCCCACACGAAGTCTTTGACGCGCGGCGCTATGGGATAAATCGAGTAATCCGGATCCCGCCGGGCTTTCCAGATGGCCGTCGCCACGTTTTTCAGCCGGTAGACAAAGAGCGCGAGCGAAACGACGATCGCCATCGCGAGCAGCAGCATTTCAACGGTGGAAGGCTGGCCCATAACCACTAAGAATGTAGCATCCGCCGCCAGGACGTACTTTTTCGCGACCCTTATATCCCTGCAGCCGCCGCTGAAGAGAATTGGGCTCGCACCGCAAGGTAAAATCGAAGTTTCGTCTGCGGAGGACAAAGGTTGCGGATTCTGGTTTCGGGAGCAGCAGGGTTCATCGGATCGCACATGTGCGACCGTCTTCTGAGCGAGGGCCACGCCGTGGTCGCCTTGGACAATTTTCTGACGGGCCGGCCTCTCAATGTGGCGCACCTGGCGCACACCCCCCGGTTCACCTTCCTGGAACAGGATGTGACGCGTCCAATCACGGTCGAAGGCGCCTTTGACGCTGTCCTCCATATGGCGTCGCCAGCCAGCCCGCGCGACTATCTGGAGAGCCCCATCGAAACGCTCGAAGTCGGATCGATCGGCACTCGCAATATGCTGGAGATCGCGCTGAAACACGAGGCGCGGTTTCTGCTGACTTCCACCTCGGAGTGCTATGGCGATCCGCTGGTGCACCCGCAGGTGGAAACATATTGGGGCAACGTAAACCCCGTCGGGCCCCGATCCTGTTACGACGAGAGCAAGCGCTTCGCGGAAGCCATGACCATGGCGTACCACCGGAAGTACGGAGTGCGGACCCGCATCGCGCGCATATTCAACACCTTCGGTCCCCGCATGAAACTGAACGACGGCCGCGTGGTTCCGGCCTTCCTGGACCAGGCTCTCCGGGGAGAGCCTTTCACAGTATTCGGCGATGGATCGCAGACCCGCAGTTTCTGTTTCGTCAGCGACCTGGTGGACGGTCTTTATCGATTGCTGCTGTCCGACGAGGTGTATCCCGTCAACCTGGGCAATCCGCGCGAGATGACGATTCGCGAGTTTGCGGAAGCCATCCGCGCCCGCATGAATCCGGATAGCGTGATCACGTATCAGGAGCTTCCGGAGGACGATCCGAAACAGCGGCAGCCGGACATAACGAAGGCGCGCACGCTGCTCGGGTGGGAGCCGAAGGTTTCTCTCGAGGACGGATTGGAAGCGACTATCGAGTACTTCCGAAACGCCGCGGCCGTGGTGGCTTAAGCAAGGCCTCGCACGAATCCGAATAGACAGTTCCATCCTGGCCGAATAATCTCCGCCCGCTGCAACTGCGCGCCCAGCACACCTTGTCCTAACGGTGAGGTGAGACAGAAATGGGTTACACAATCGGCGATGGCATGGTTGTGCTCGCGCTAGCCGCGGGCATTGTTGGTTATCTTTATGTGACGCATCGGAGCCGGCAGAAGAGACTCGAGATCATTCATCAGGAGCGGATGGCGGCGATGGAAAAGGGAATTCCGTTGCCGGAGTTTCCGTTGGAGCCGGCGCGGGAGCGTCGTCAGCCCGATCCGAACGTTCTCCCGATTCTCGGGATGGTTCTTTTGAGTCTTTCGGCGGGCGCGATGATCGCGCTCTATTTGGAACTTCCCGCTCAGTCTCATGGTATTTGGATAGCTCCTCTGCCGTTCGCTTTCCTGGGCGCCGGCCTGCTGGCCTTCCATTACCTGAAGGGGGAGCGCGGGCGCTAACCCGGATGGAGAGCGATTCCCAAATCATCGCCCGCGCGCGGAGCGGCGACCAGCCAGCTTTCACTGAACTGGTTCGCCGACATAGCGCTCTCGTGTTTCGCCTTGCGGTGTCGATCTTGGGCCGCGAATTCGTTCCGGAAGCGGAAGACGTGACGCAAGAGGTGTTTCTCAAGGTTCACAGCGCGATCGATTCGTTCCGCGGCGAGGCTGAGTTCAGCTCCTGGATATACCGGATCACGTTCAACCAGGCGTTGAATCTGAAAGCGCGGGTTCGCTTCCGAAGGCCGCACGCGGAGGAGGCGGTTCTTTATCGCGCGGTGTCTCCGGGGCCTGGTCCGGACCGGCAGGCGGAAACGGCGCAGCGCGATCGGGCCCTTGCGGAGTGCGTGGGAACGCTCCCGGAGGTCTACCAATCGGCCTTGCGACTATACTATTGGCTCGGCGCGGGTGTTGGTGAAGTGGCGGTGCTGCTTGGCGTTCCCGAGAATACCGCCAAGTCGTACTTACATCGCGCGCGCCACCTACTCCACGGAATGCTGAAAGAGAAAGGATATTCTTGTGACTGAAATGGAGCGTCGCGAAGCCGGGATCGATAGTTTGCTGCGGAGTTCCATGGCCGCGCCTGTCCCGACCCTTTCACCGGATTTCGAACAGCGCGTCATCCGCGGGCTGCGTCCAGGTTCGCGGGCGCTCGGCCGAAACCGCCGGATTCTGCTCGCCTGCTACGGTCTGTTGTCGGTGGTCACGTCCGCGGTGGTCATGCGTGGCGAAGGGCTTGACTGGGCGGCTATAGACGTGATGATACTGGCGCCGCTAGCCTTGGCCGGCATCGTATCATGGGCGAGCCGCTCGACCCATGCGACGATGCGGCCCAGCGCCAAGTAGACCTCACGAGAAAAGTTCCGACGAAACGCGAGCGGGACTGTCGGAAATCGCACTAAGAATCTCCGCGCGGGTTGCTTTAGGAAGCGGACGAATTCAACGCATTTACGGCGCTCAGGTTAGAAGGCGCGAAGAATGCGAATCGGGAGCGGCGCATTGCCGCGACAAGTTCATTCCGATACACAATTGTCAAAATAACTTGATTTCTTGCCAATCATATCGGTATCGTTGTTGCTTGACAATTGCTTCACTAAACTTTTCAGGGTTAAGGAGTCTCGCGCGAATGAAACGAACCCGCTTTGCTTGCCGCTTTCCAGGTTTTTCCACCAGAGCCAACGCACTTCTAACCCGAGTGCCGATTTGCCTTATTACGGTGCTGATTCCCGTAATCCTGCCGGCGCAGACGACGTTGACGACGCTCCACAACTTCACCGGGGGCTCGGATGGCGCCTACCCCGACGGTAATGTGACGGTCGATCCGTCCACCGGGGCGATCTATGGGACGACGTTGTCGGGAGGGAGTTCTTCGAAGGGAACCATTTACAAGCTGACGCCTCCGGCCGGGGGAGTGGGCGATTGGTCAGAATCCGTGCTGTACACATTCACCGGCGGAGCGGACGGCGGAGCGCCCGGAGCTGGACTCGTGTTTGACAATGCGGGGGCTCTTTATGGCACGACCTTAGAAAGCAATAATAGCCCGAACGGGGGCGTCGCCTTCAAGCTCGCCCCCGGCCCCAACGGGTCATGGAGCTATAGCGTGCTCTACACGTTCACCGGCGGCGCCGACGGCAACCGGCCAAACTGCAATCCGCTCTTCGACAATAGCGGAAATCTGTATGGGACGACAGGGCGCGGGGGAGCGTCCGGCGACGGCGTAATTTTCAAGCTAACCCCGCCAAAGAGCGGGGTCGGGGCGTGGACTGAATCCGTGCTGCACACACTGAATGGAACTACCGACGGAAGCAGGCCGTTAGCCGGGCTCATCGCGGACGCCACGGGATCTCTTTACGGAACTGCGACGGAAGGAGGCGCGGCTCAGGCCGGGACAGTGTTTAAGTTGACTCCCCCCGCGGCCGCGGGCGGCAAGTGGGCGTTTGAGACGATACATAACTTCTCGGGTGGAACCGACGGAATCAACCCCATCGGAGGTCTTCTGTTGACCGCGAGCGGAGATCTTTTGGGAACGACGTGGCGAGGCGGGTTGAACGATGGCGTGGTGTTTCAGATGACGCCGCCCAAGGGAGGCGGAACGCATTGGAGCGAATCCGTGATTTACACCTTCTCCGGACCGGACGGCGCTAATCCTACCGCGTCTTTGATTTACGACCAAGCCAACAACGTTTACTACGGGACAACCATGGGCTTTCTGGTTGGCTACGGAAATGTCTTCAAGTTGACTCCTCCGGCTGACGGCGGGGCTTGGTCGGAGAGCGTGCTGACCAGTTTCGTTTCAGGAACAGGAGATGGACAGACGCCCATCTCCAGTTTGATCCAGTACGAAGGCGCCCTGTATAGCATCACCTATTACGGCGGGCCGGACAACTTGGGCACTGTGTTCGAACTCAACTAGGGCGCTAGCCCGGCGGGCGGGGATTTTCCGGGTTTCCTCGCCCGCCGCGCGGCGGTTTAGAATTGCGCCCAGGAGGATGGGTATGGATAGACGTACTTTCTTGATTTTGGGCGCCGTGTTCGCTTCGGTGGCGGCCGCCCAAACGAAGAGCTCAAAACTGGATGTTCAAGTGACCTACACCGGCCCCGGGACGGTGGATGGATCGCACAAAGTTTATGTCGTGCTCTGGGACACGCCGGATTTTATAAAGGGAGATTCCGGAGGTCCGCCGATCGGCATGAAAGCACTTACTTCAAAATCAGACACAGCTCATTTCGATGATCTTCAGAAGGGCCCAGTGTATGTGAGCATGGTTTACGACCCGAGCGGGAAGTGGGACGCCGCTAGCCCGCCGCCCGCGGGTTCGTCAATCGGGCTCTATTCGACCGAGCCGGGAGTGCCGGCGCCCGTCAAGCTTGATCCAGGCAAACCCACTCAGGTTTCCGCGTCGTTCGACGATTCGCAGAAGATGCAGTAAGCGTCTAAACCCTGAATCCCAATCACCGGAAGATTTATTGTAGGCGGGAGCTGACTTCGATCTTAGCAGCGACCGGAACCGGCGACGCGCTTTTTTCGCCGGGTTGAAACGTCGATTTCTTGACGGCTTGAATGGCCTCTTCGTCGAGCGGGCGGCGCTACTCTTGCGAGGAGCCTGGGGGCGGATACTCCCGGGCCAGCCGGAACAACTCCAGGAAACCAGGAGATCTCGCGGAAATTCGGAGGAAGGACAGCCTTGATTCCTTTGCTGCGAACCAATTCATTCGCATATCCATCTTTCAGGTTCGCAGCGTGGTACACCGCCAAGCTCCGCTGCCCTATAGTTCGGTTAAGGCGGCGAGACCGGTATATTCCTCGCGTCCGTTCCGATCAACTTGCAGGTCCACGACACCTTCTTTGTGGTCGCGCACTTCCATTACGTGCTTATAGGAGGCGCGCTCTTCCCGCTATTCGGCGCTCTGTACCGACGTCCACGTCTCCATCTTCTACGCCATCCTCTTCCTTCATACGCTCGACGTCGGCGGCGACGCACTTTATACAGTAGTCCTGATTTTCGTCATTGGACGCACTAACTATGGGGGCATGCAGCGCCGTCGGCGTCCACGTCGCCACAACACCGCGCTCTGGGCCGGTATCCTGATCGGACCCGTCGTCTGGTTAACCAGCTTCCTGGTCAACTTTGCGCTCGCTCCCTGGGCCTGCGCGTTCCGGTGGAAACCCGCGCTCTTCGCCGCCTCCGCGATTCGCGGCGCCGGGCCATCTCCGGTTACGGATGCGGAACGTGTCACACTATCCCCGGCATCTCCGACGCGCATGGACTGGTGGGCCCGCCGCTTGCTGCGTTCATTCGATTCAACACGCCAAAGCCGTCAACGCGAAAACGGCCATGCCGGATCTCGGCGTGAAAACCAAAGACGCGTACGATATAGCTGCATACCTTGTACACCGATCGTTAAGATACCTAGAAGGAGAACCTATGATCACTCTCGCCGATGCCCGCCGGGTTATCGCCGCCGCCGAAAAGAAAGCCGAAGAAATCGGACAGCCCATGAACATCGCCGTCGCCGACGCTGGAGGTAACCTCGTCGCGCATGTCCGCATGGATAAAGCATGGATGGGCAGCGTTGACATTGCCATCAAGAAAGCCTGGACCGCCCGCGCCTTCGACATCGAAACCAAAGCGCTCGCCGAACTCAGCCAATCCGGCGACCAGTTCTTCGGAATCCATGCTTCGAATGGCGGCAAAGTCATGATCTTCGCGGGAGGCGTTCCGCTGAAGCGCGGCGGCGAAGTGGTGGGCGCGGTCGGGGTCAGCGGCGGATTGGGTAAGCAGGATCAGGCTGTCGCCGAAGCCGGCGCGGCAGCTTTCTAACTGGACCAGGGCGCGCTTCACGATCCGGGGCTCGCTATGATAGCAATCGCTCATGAGCCGAATCCTGATGGTCTCCTCCGAAGCCGCTCCGTTTGCCAAGACGGGCGGGCTGGCCGATGTGGTTGCGGCGCTGCCGGGTGCGCTGGAGCAACTGGGCCACGAAACGGCGGTGCTGCTCCCGCGCTATAACAGCACACTCGACCGGGCCACGCGGCGGGTGACGGAGCCGTTCGGCGTGCAACTGGGACCGTTTGCGTGGCCGGCCTCAATCTATACGACGGCGGAGCGAAGCCCCTTCTACTTTCTGGACCTGCCGGATTTCTACGGACGCAACGGCTTGTACGGCGATGCCGCCGGGGATTTCGGCGACAACGATCTGCGCTTCGGGATGCTGTCGCTGGCGACGTTTGAGTTCGCGCGGCGGGTGTTTCGTCCCGATGTGATTCACTGCCATGACTGGCAGGCCGGTCTGGTGCCGGCCTATCTCAAGATTTACCTGGCTGACGACCCGACCTTTTATGGTACCAAGACCATCGAGACGATTCACAATCTGGGCTACCAGGGGCTTCTGCCGCGCACGAGCATTGCGCGGCTGGGCTTGCCGGAATGGGTGTTCCGACCGGATCTGATCGAGTTTTTCGGCAACATCAGCCTGTTGAAAGCGGGGCTGGTCTACGCGGATGCGCTTTCGACGGTTAGTCACCGCTATGCGGAGGAGATCAAGACGCCGGAACAGGGGTTCGGCCTGGACGGCTTGCTGCGCGCCCGCTCTCACGACCTTTACGGGATTCTGAACGGGGTCGATTATTCGCAGTGGAATCCGGAGACCGATTCCCGCATCCCCGCCAATTATTCGGCGGACGATCTGGCGGGCAAGATGGTCTGCAAGCGCGAGCTCTGTGAGGAATTCGGTCTCCGTGAAGCCCGGCTGGATCGCCCGCTCATCGGCATTGTCAGCCGGCTGACCGGGCAGAAGGGGGCGGATCTGATCGCGGAAGCGGCCGCGGCGATCTTCCAGGAGGACGTGTATCTAGTGGTGCTCGGATCGGGCGAGCCCTATTTTGAGGCGATGTTCCGGCATATTCGGGACGCGAACCCCGGACGGGTGGGTGTTTACTTCGGGTATAGCGAGGGGCTGGCGCACCGGATCGAGGCGGGCGCGGACGTGTTCCTGATGCCGAGCCGGTATGAGCCGTGCGGCCTGAACCAGATCTACAGTCTGCGGTATGGAACCGTTCCGGTGGTGCGGGCGACCGGCGGGCTGGACGATACGATCGACGATTCCACCGGGTTCAAGTTTTGGGAGTACTCTGGTTACGCCCTGCTGCTGGCCATGCAGGCGTGTCTGCGAACCTGGCAGGATCGGGATCGCTGGACGACGATGATGCGCAACGGGATGAAAAAGGATTTCTCCTGGATGGCCAGCGCCGTGCAATATGAGGCGATGTACCGCCGGGTTCTGAATCTTTAGGCGGGGAACCGATTCTAATGGTGAGAGGCAAATAAATGGCTGGTGACAAGACAATCACGTTTACAGATGCTGCTTTCGATAGCGACGTACTGAAGTCGAGCGAACCCGTTCTGGTCGATTTCTGGGCCGAATGGTGCGGACCGTGCCGTCAGATGACGCCGACCATCGACGCGCTCGCGACCGAGTACACGGGCAAAGTGAAAGTAGGAAAGCTGAACGTGGACGACAACGGGCAGACCGCGATGCGGTATAACGTCCGCAGCATCCCGACTCTTCTGCTGTTCAAGAACGGGCAGGTCGTGGAACAGCGCGTCGGAGCCATGGGCAAGGGCGACGTACAGAAGATGATTGACGCGCACGTCTAACCGCGAGCGCAGGCGCCATTCGACCATTTTGGGGCAGCCTTTCGTGGCTGCCCTTTTATTTGGGCGGCTAGATATCCGGGAGGACCTGAGAGGCGGCTTCAATAATCTGGCGTTCCCGCGGCTCGAAACGGGTGCGGAAATCTTCGCTGGCCAGGCGCTGGGCGCGCTGCGATTCAGTCATTCGGGATAGAGCGTCTAATTCGCTTTTCACGGCGGCGCGGCGGTTTACAGGCAGTCCGCGAAACTCGACGACCATCCTGCGGATAGCGGACTTCTGCCGCGGACTCAGTTCCTGAAAGCGGCGAAAACGGGTAAGCCACTGTTCGCGCGCGGCGGGGGTGAGCTGGTCGAGCCGCTCGACGCCTGTCGATATCAGCTTCTGCTGCCAAGGAGGCAAGCCGGCGAGCGCCTTCCTGCGATCCGCGGGAGACATCCGGCTGAGCCGCTCCATATTGTCGGCCGGGTTGTTAGCTGGATCGCCGGCCGAATCGGCCCTCGTTTGATCAGCGAGGTGCAGCCCACCGCTTACCCTGGACCGCGCCCCGGACGAGGAAAGACCTTCAAGCGCCCACGACGGAACGGACAACGCCGCCGCGCAGACGATCAAGCGAAAGGCGCGCGTCACATGGAATGCGAAGCGTCGGGCGCCTCGTCTTTCACCAGATCCAGTTGATGCAGAAGCTGGAGATCTTCGAAGGCCTTACCGAGTTGCTCGGCGTCTTTCGGGGTGACCGCGGGGGCGCTCACGGGAAGCGCGATTGGCGCGGACGGAGTTCCGGGTGTGTCCGCGGGGCGCTCCAAATATAAGCCAACGGTGAAAAACAGGCTGAGGACGGCAACCGGAATGGCGGGACGCGCGGCCCAGGTTTGGCACGCGCGGCGGAAGCGAATCCAGAGCGAGTCGGGAGGTGTTTGCTCAATCCGGGCCTGCAACCTGCGGTTCCAGTCCGCGCTGACGGCGGGCGATTCGCAGGCGTCTAGCAGGTCCCACACCGCGGATTGAGAACGCACCAGCGCGGCGCAGCCCGCGCATTCGCGAACGTGGGAGACCATGTCCAATTCTTCGCGCCCGCTGAGCTGACCGGCGACGTAGGCCAGAACCCGGGCTTCCCCGCCGATCGATTTCGAGGGACACTTCATACCAATCCTCACATTAGGAACCCTAAGCCATATGCGCGAGTCGCGCCCGCAAGGTTTCATAGGCGCGAAAAAGAAGTGACTTCACGGCCGATTCAGAACAGACGAGCGCTTTCGCAATTTGAGAGTATTCCATCTCCCGATATTTATGCATCATGACGGCGGCACGCTGCTTTTCCGGGAGTGAAGCGATCGCCCGCCGCACCTCATCGAGCTTGGTGGCGTAGACCATAGTCTGTTCGACGCTAGGCTTCCGATCCCAAAGCTGTAAAGAGGGCGAATCCGGCGGAACATTATCCAGCCTTTCCTGCCCGCGCTCGTTCTTGCCGTCCCGCAGCCAGTTCAGAGCTAAATGGGTGGCGATGCGAAAGAGCCAGGTGGTGAACTTGGCGGTCGGCTCATAATTGGCGCGCGACCGGTAAACGCGGAGGAAGACTTCCTGCGCGAGTTCTTCGGAGACGGAATGTTCCTGGACCATGCGGAACAGGAAATGGATGACGGGGTTGCGATGTTTGTCGAGCAGCAGCGCGAAGCTGGCGTTATCCCCATCCTTGACGCGAAGCATCAACTGGGCGTCGAAGTCGAGAGCCAACACGGCCCCCGCATGAGAGGTAACCCCTTGATCATGAAAAGGTTTCGCAGTTTTGCCGATCGCTGTCTCCACGCGTTATTCCCCTTTTAGTGAACGTTCCATGAGGCGCTGAATCGCCTCCCGGGGAGGACGTCCGGACTCCAAAACAGCGCACATCTCGCTTGCAATGGGCATCTCGACGTGGAAATGTTTTCCCAACTCGACCGCAACGCCAGAGGTGCGCACACCTTCGGTCGTCTTCGTACTACGAAGAAGCACCTCGCGTGCCGAATGAGACTGTGTTAATTCTATCCCGAGCTGGCGATTTCTGCTGAGGTCGCCGGTGCACGTGAGAACGAGGTCGCCCAGGCCGGCGAGCCCGGCGAGAGTGCGAGGCTGCGCGCCCAAGGCGACGGCCAACCGGGTAATTTCAGCTAAACCTCGTGTAATCAGCGCGGCGACCGCGTTGTGGCCTAATCCCAAGCCGGTGACGATCCCCGCGCCGATGGCGACGACGTTCTTCAGCGCGCCGCCCAGTTCGACTCCGGTCAAATCCTCGCTGGAATAGACACGGAACGAAGGCCGGGCAAAAGATTTCTGGATGCGGGAAACCGGCTGTTTTGCACCAGCGACAACCACCGCGGCGGGAAATCCGCGGGCGACCTCCAGGGCGAACGTGGGACCGCTCAAGCTGAGGATGCGGGCGGCGGGAAAACCGGTGGACGCGGCGATCACCTCCGACATGCGCAGGAGCGTGCCGGGTTCGAGGCCTTTGGTGGCGTTGACCAGAACGGCGTCTGGAGGGAGCAGATGGCGCAACTCGGCCAGGGCGGCGCGGAGAAAGGCGGACGGAATGGCGATCAGGACGACGTCGGCGCCGCGCAGGCCTTCTTCCGGATCGTGCAGGAAGGAAACGTTATCCGGCAGGCGAAATCCGGGAAGGTAGCGCACGTTTTCCCGGGCGGACTGAACGTCGCGGGCGGAATCCGGATTGTGCACGATTGTGCAGACTTGTGCACAGTTGGGCGCCAGCACAATGCCCAACGCGGTCCCCCAGCTTCCGCCGCCGAGAATGGCGAGGCGGCGCAGCGGACGGGCCATCACGAATGGGACCTGCCGAGGGAAAACGTGCTTTCGACGCCTTCGCGGAGGCGCTGGATGTTGGCTCGATGGCGCCAGAGGACGAGAGCGGAGGACAGGATGGAAGCCACGACCAGTGGCCAATGGGGTCGCACGATGATCCAAACGGCCAGCGGGAAAGTGATCGCGCAGACCACGGAGCCCATCGAAATGTATTTGGTTCGCCATACGGTGATGACGAAAACGATGAAGATGGCGGCGAGCGCGAGCGGCGCCAGGTACAGATACGCGCCGGCAAAACTGGCCACCGCTTTGCCGCCCTGGAAGTGAAGGAAGACCGGGAAGACGTGGCCGAGCAAGACCGCAACCGCGGCGGCGCTGGTCCAGATCTCACTTCCGCCGGTGAGCCGGGCGACAACGAGAACGGCGACATAGGCTTTGAGGGCGTCGAGAAAGAGCGTCAGGAGTCCGATGCCGCGGCCCGTGGTCCGAAATACGTTGGTGGCGCCGATGTTGCCGCTGCCGGCGGCGCGCACGTCTCTACCCGTGGTCCAGCGGACGAGCAGGTAGCCGAAGGGAATGCTTCCGAGCAAATACGCGAGGATCAAACCCAAGACGATCAGGGCGGAAGTCATAGTGCGAAAGTGGCGATCTTTTCGTAAAGGGATCCCCCGGACGCCGGGCGGCTCAGGTAGAGGTGAAAGCGGGCGACCTCGGTGGAACCGAAGGCGGTGGCGAGATTTTTCTCGAGCACATCGCGGATGCTCTTCAGGGGGGAATCGGGCTTGATGCGGGCCAGGGTGACATGCGGGGAATAGGCGCGTTTCTCGGCGGGCACGCCGACGGCGCTCAAAGCGGCGTCCGTGTCATGCGCGAGCTGGGCAAGAGCCTGGGGCGCGCGAACGCCGGCCCAAAGAACGCGCGGGGAGTACGGGTTCGGGAAAAAGCCGAGCCGCTCGACATCGAGCGCGAACGGCGCCGGTTTGGGCATGTTGTGGAGAGCTTCGAGGATGAGCTTGAGTTTCTCGTCGGGCCATTCGCCGAGAAACTTGGTGGTGACGTGGAAGTTCTCAGGCGGAGTCCACTGGAGGCGCGCTTTGGCCTTGAGCGGGGCCAGCAGATTGTAGAGGCGTTCGACGACGCCGGGTGCGATGGAGATGCCGGTGAATAGACGCACGGGAAGTTCTTCCTTTATATCCTTATTCCTGGATGACGCGCGGCAGCAATTTCGGACCGATTCTCGCGCGCTCGTTTTACCTGCGTCCGACGGTTGAGGTGGCGCGCGATCTTCTGGGGCGCGTTCTGGAGCATGACGGATGCGCGGGACAAATCGTGGAGACCGAAGCGTATCTGGGGACGGATGACCTGGCGGCGCATTCGGCGCGCGGGGTCACGCCGCGGACCCAGGTGATCTTTGGGCCTCCGGGACGCGCTTACGTCTACTTTATTTATGGCATGCACGAGTGCCTGAATCTGGTGTGCGAACCGGAAGGCACGGCGGGGTGCGTCCTGATCCGGGCTTTGGAGCCGCTCGCCGGATTGGATTTGATGCAGGCGCGGCGCGGGCGCGAAAGCGTGAAAGAGCTGCTATCCGGGCCTGGGAAGCTATGCGAGGCGATGGGAATCACGCGCGCGCTGAACGGGACGGATGTGACGCGGGGAAAACTGGTGGTGCGGCGCGGGCTGGGAAATTCGTTCGAAACGGGCGTGACTGAAAGGATAGGGATTTCGAAAAGCCAGGATCGGCAGCTCCGGTTTGTGGTGAAGGGGAGCGCTTTCGTGAGCGGGAAGAGCAAAAGGGCCGGTTAGCGGCGCACGGCGATGAGCGATTTGGGAAGTCCGGCGGCGCGCTCGATGACGATCTCGGCATCGGGGAAGAAGCGGCGGAACTCATGACGCGGAATGAGCCGCAATTCATTCAGAATTTTTTCGACCTCAACCGGGTTGGGACGCGAGAGTAAGCCCCAGATGGTGGCTCGACGAATCAGAGGGCGCCTACGTTTACGAGGCCCAGCAGAACCGGAACGGCAAAAACCTCATTTGGGGTGGAATGGCCTTGGCAGCTTCCAGGCATATCGATGCTAAGCGTACTTTGCGCCCCCAATTACACGGTAGTTAACCTTGATCCTTCCTTCTTTTGCAGGACCGCCGAGTGCCGCGAAGGCAGACTGAGACAGATCGATAGCCGCGTGAGCGGCGGGGGGTTTTACGGGACCCACGTCAATTGGTGGAACCACGATGCTCTTCCCCGTGTTCTCGCGGTGTACTCCGACTTCGATGTTCGAGGGAGGTCTTGGGAACGGTGTGCCGTCTTGGGGCTACCTGGAGTGGGCAACGCGCACCCAGGTGGGGTTTGCGGGACGGCTTGATTGTTTAATGCGCCGCTTGCGCGTGCACCCTACCAAACTGCGATTGATTTCGGAGGACGGTCGCTTGCCCGACAGAGAAGATTGCTAATCCGCGAGTCACGCAAATGAGTATTTCACGTTTCTATTTCTCCTTGCTGGATTCCAAAACTCAACAATCAATGTCCACCCGCTCGTGATCGGCGCAAGGAGGCGAGCGGCAGAGGGCCGCAGATTGTGCATGTCCGCGGAAGTACGACGAACACTGCTAGTATGAGCGGTGGGCGGGGTGCCACGAATGGATTTTAGATCGCCGAATGTCGATGCCCTACGGCAGTTTTACCGTGAGAGTGATGTGGCTCATGTGTTTTTCGATCACGCCGCCCGGCGAGAGCGAGACCAATCCGAAAGCAAGGTTGATCGTATTCTTATTCTTCTCCGGGCCGAGGGTCACGAGTTTCATAGACGCGAAGTCATTGCTCTTTTTAGGCGACTCCAAGAATTGGAATGCGGTCAGTTCGTCGAAGGTCGGCGTGGATGGGCGTCTAGATTTGTGTGGGCCTCAGGAATGACAAGCGTCGGAAGAGCCGCGGCTGGCGATGCCGAACCGATCGCGCGAATTTCTATCGAAGAGAGTGCGCTCGATGGAGTCGACGGAAACACGGAGGCCAATAATCCCGCAGAACAGGCAGAGAGGATCACGGAGGGTTCAGACGAGGAAGACCTTGGTGATTTGAATAGCACGGGTCTTGAGGAAGAGGACATTGAAGAGACCGGCGGTGGTTTTGATATAACCAAGCCTTTTGATCCAGCGCGGATTCGAGTAGAAACGAAGCCAATGGTCATCTCCTTGCTTTTGGATCGAATCAGAAATAAAGAGATTGATCTGACGCCTGGGTTCCAGCGCAAAGGCGGGATCTGGACGGCAAAAGCCAAAAGTCAGCTAATCGAGTCTTTATTAATTCGAATACCGCTCCCCGCCTTCTACATGGACGGCAGCGATGAGAGCAGGTGGCTCGTTGTCGACGGCCTTCAGCGCCTCTCTACCCTGAGCAGCTTTGTAATAAAGAAAGAGTTGAGGTTAACCGGTCTGGAGTTTCTAAACGCAGAATGCGGAGGCAAGAAATTTGACCAATTGCCCCGAAATCTTCAGAGACGCATTTTAGAAACGCAGGTGACCGTGTTTGTGATTCAGGAGAACACCCCTCCCGAGGTCAAATTCAACATCTTCAAGAGGATAAATACCGGCGGCTTGCCCCTTTCCAGCCAGGAAATTCGCCATGCTTTGAATCAGGGGAAAGCCTGCACCTTGTTGCAGCACCTTTCGGAATCAGAAGAGTTCCTGACCGCCACCAACCATGGAATCCGCGATGATCGTATGGGCGATAGGGAATGCGTGCTACGCGTGCTGGCCTTTATCAGAACGCCCTATGATAGCTACAAATCGAACAACATTGATTCCTTCTTGAACCAATGCATGATTGACCTCAACCAACTCGGTGATGAAGAAATCAGAGAATTGGACAAGAGGTTTAGGAGAGCAATGGTCGATTGTTACCGGCTTTTCGGCGATCGTGCCTTTCGAAAGCAAAAACGCGGCAGCCCGAGACGCTACCCAATAAATAGGGCGTTGGTGGAGACGTGGTCTGCAAACATCGAGAGATTGGCTCCCGATGATGTTGACCGGCTGCGGTCGAAGAAGGCTGAACTTCAGGCTAGATCTGTTTCGATTTTAGAGGATGCTGATTTCGAGGCCGCGATTTCATATGGGACCGGTGATCCTCAAAAGGTTCGGCTCCGGTTCTCAAAGGTCCGGGAGGTTATTAGGGAGACGCTGGAATGATTAAAGCGGTCAAGCTATCGAATTTCAAGTGCTTCCAGCACCAGGAGGTGAGCCTCAAGCCGCTCACTCTTCTGGCGGGACTAAACAGCTCCGGCAAGTCGACAATAATCCAGGCATTCCTCTTGCTCCGTCAATCGTATCTTGAGAACCTTTTGCCGTCGACCGGATTGACCCTCAACGGAAAACTTGCTCAGTTAGGCGCTGCTAAGGACGTCCTTTTTGAGGAAGCCGACGAAGACGAAATAGGATTTGACTTGCGGGACGACCTGCCCGCGAGCCTCTCGCTCCGTTTTGAGTACCGGGAGGAGAGTGATCTCTTGGCGCTTCGCAGCTTAGAGGCAGAGGGCGAGATCTGGAAGACAAGCCTGTTCCAAGACGATTTTCAGTATCTTCGCGCTGAGCGTGTCGGCCCACGAACTTCTTTCGCGATGTCGGACTACGAGGTTCGCCATCATCGGCAAATTGGTTCCAGTGGCGAGTTCGCGGCGCATTTTCTTTCAATGTTCGGTGCAGAAACAGTTTCGCTAAAGAGCATTCGGCATCCCGAGGCGTCTTCAAGCACCCTCCAGTCCCAGGTAGAAGCTTGGATGAGCGAGATAAGCCCTGGTGTTCGCCTCAATGTGAAACGCTATTCCGACATCGATTTAATGACGTTCGGGGTGGCGTATTCACTGGGCCATCAAGTCGCGAGCGCCGAGTATCGTCCTACAAATGTGGGTTTCGGAGTAACCTACGTTCTGCCCGTCGTCGTGTCCGTGCTGTCGGCTCGCCCGGGAAGCCTTATCATCATTGAAAATCCAGAAGCTCACCTTCATCCGCGAGGTCAGGTGAAAATGGGAGAGCTCTTGTGCCGAGCTTCTGCGGCGGGCATTCAAATCCTTATTGAAACCCACAGCGATCATGTGTTGAATGGAATACGGTTGGCCGTGCATGAGCGCATGACCGCTTCATCGAACGTGGCTCTCTATCACAGCAGGTGGGGGCCTGGTGGAGGGTCTCCGACACTCACTGCCCTACTTATTGACGACACCGGCAGGCTCCCCGAGTGGCCGGACGGGTTCTTCGACGAGATGGAACGAAGTTTAGACCGCCTTCGCGCAGTCGATTGACAGATGACCGCCTATCTTGTGTTCAACGAACTTTCGATTACCACCGGCGCAGCAAACCCTTCAACCGGGAAAGAGTACCTCGACGGCTTGGCCGAGATACTCCTGGATTCCCGAATCAGCGGGAAAAAAGTTTTTGTCACACCTTCTTTATTCACTCAGCTTCAGATCTGCAAAGGCTATTCGATCGGGCTTTGGCTTAAACAGTTTAGCCCAGAAGACAACGATAAGCGTCTGCGCATAAAGATGCTCGTTGATCGGTGCGTTAGGTATGATGAGTGTATTCCAACCGGCGATCTCGAATCCAAGGATGTGGAATATACATTCGTCAGCGAGATTGCGCAAGGTCTCTCCACCGCCGTCCTGGTGGATGGCCTTGCTCTTAGTGTTTTATCCGCTCCGCAATGGGATTCTGCGAAGCTTAGAATATCGAAGTCATGGATTGAAGCCGGAGATGTGGAAACCCGCAATCTGGATGTCTTGCACGCCTGCCGCGCTATCCATCTGGATCAACACTCCGAGTGGTTGAGGCAGATTAAGACGCCTCTTCCGATAAATGGCCAACAGTTATGTAGCCAGATGGAATTTCTCTTCCCGCGCCTCGATTTCTGTGATTCGGTCAAGGATCAAGTCAAGAACCTCGGCGGTGATGGCCGTAACTTCAGGGCTGTAATGCGAGGATTTTGGGACCTTCAGAAGTATTGTGAATCTTGGAGCGGGGGTGGCTTTGATATTCACGCCCTAAGCAATGCTTCTGGTGAAAGCGAACCAACGCTGGTAAGGTATAGCAACGAAAGAACCTTTCGTTGTCCTGACGGGGAGTTTCGACTTTTTGACTGGCATCTAAAGAGAGGCGATATTAGAATTTATTTTTTCGATTTTCCGAATGAAATGCGCCTCCTTGTTGGGTACGCCGGTGGCCATCTGAGAACAATGTTGAATCCCTGAAGCTCATGGTACCCCGAGCCTCGGAATCTTAAAACTTCTGAGCCGTCCGCACAAGTTCGATAGTGAATCAGTTAACCGGATCAGCGGAAGGCAGCGGAACTTGCGCGCCGGCTATCTTAGTTTTAGTACTGCTGCGGGCTAAACAATCCGGTCTTTGAAGCACCCACGTCGGTTGGTCTCCGCATAGCAAGGGGGCCGATTCCTACGGCGGCTCCGGCACGCCCGTTACCCTTTGTTAGAGGTTCGGGCCGGTTAGCGGCGCACGGCGATGAGCGATTTAGGGATTCCGGCGGCGCGCTCGATGACGATCTCGGCATCGGGGAAGAAGCGGCGGAACTCATGACGCGGAATGAGCCGCAATTCATTCAGAATTTTTTCGACCTCAACCGGGTTGGGACGCGAGAGTAAGCCCCAGATGGTGGCTCGACGAATCAGAGGGCGCTGCGCGCGCCGGGGAAGCCGGTGCATGAACGGCATGATGTAGTGCGGCTCGATGGGGAACGAAATGTCGGGCGTCTGGACCCAATAGCGCCCCGCGGATCGCCGGATTTCGGCGGCCATCCCGGCCTGGTTTTCGGCCGTTTCGAGATGTTCAATCACCGAATTGGAGAACGCCACGTCGAAAGCGCGGTCGGCGAAGGGCAGTTTGCGCGCGTCGGCCCGCACCCAGGAAATCCCGGGGCGAAGGGTTTGATCCTGAGCGGAGATATTCAGGATGACGACCAGCCGCGGACGCGGGAGGCCTAACTGGTCGGCCAGATTCCAGAAGAAGCTATTGCCGCCAACGTCGAGGATGGAAGTGCCGGCGTCAATGCCGAGAGCTTCGTAGAATTTTCTTACCCGGCGGGATCGGAAATAGACCTGGAACGGTCGGCAGAATTCGGGAAAAGCCGGCAGGCGCCACGTCGTCTTCACAGATTTCAGCCTACTTGACCGGGGGAACTTCGAGCGGCGGCTTGCGCAGCCAGAGGTAACAGTGATTCCCGAGACGCGCGGCTTGGGGTGAACGCAGGAGCAGGAGGTCCAGGTAGCGGAGCGGGAATAGGGTCCAACCGAGGACGCCGTGCGCGACGATGCGCCACGCGCGATAGGGCAGAAGCAAATTGGCGTACTCGAGGCCGAAGACCAGCAGGGTGGCGGTGGGGCCGGTGCGCCAGCCTTCCGCGACGACATCCATGCCGGCCGAGATCTCTTTCAAGCCGTTGAGCGTGAAGCGGCGGTAATCGCGGGGGTATTCGTGGAAGGGGTGGCAGAAAGGCGTGACGAGGTGCGCGTACCCGCCGGGCTGGAGGACGCGCCGAATCTCCTCCATGACCTGGACGGGATCGCGGACGTGTTCGAGGACGGCGTCGCACTCGACGCGGGCGAAGAGGTTCGCGGCGAAGGGAAGATGCCCGGCGTCGGCGGCGATATCGACGCCCGGCATGGGGAACAGATCGAGGTTCACGTAGCCGGGGACGGCGCGGCCGGCGCCTCCAATGTAGAGATTCCAGCGGCCGAGCGGGAAGTTGGCGGGTTCGTTGGGGTTCATCACGAACGGCGCGGGCGGAGCGAGCAGGCGTTCGATGCGGGCGAGCCAGTTCGGCGAGGTGCGGCGGGCGTAGAGTTCGCGGAGTGAGGCGAGTTCGGGTTTCATTGCGAACGAGGGCGTTGTGGTTTTTGTTACGAAGATTGGCAATGAGCCTTCTTCCCCGCGGAACGGAAATCCGGTGCGGTATCCGAAGACGGCGCCGATATGTCAGTCCGCGGGAAGTCTTGTTCAACCCGGTCTTCACCGGATTCTGCGTTTTTCTTTCGCCCAGAACTTTTCTGTGTGGAAACGATGTCTCCGGTTCAAACTAAATCATAGGTCCGGTTCGGACCCGCGATCACAGGACCGATTACGTACACGACCCGCAACAGCACCGGGACGGCAAAACTTCATTTGCGGTGGAGTTGACCGCGGCAGCTTCGAGGATATCGCCGTTAAACGTACTTTGCACCGCCAATTACACGGTAGTTAACTTTGATCTTTCCTTCCGGTTTGTGACCGCCGAGTGCCATGAACGCAGACTGAGTCAGGTCTATAGCCGCGTGGGCGGCGGGCGGTTTTGCGGGACCCACGTCGATTAGTGGAACAACAATGCCCTTACCCGTGTCCTTGCAGTGTACTTCGACTTCAATGTTCCAAGGAAGTCTTGGGAACGGTGTGCCGGCTGTTTTGGGACTGCCTGGAATGGGCAGCGCGCACCCAAGCGGGGTTTGCGGGCCGGCCTGATTATTTAAGACGCCACTGGCAGTTTGCCCGTCGTCGCCGGGGTCATCGATACCTCCGAACCAAGTTGCATAGACATCGTCGACAGTGAGGTCGTTCCCAGCAACTACAACCCGAAATCCGTAAGATCCATCTCCCTTGAGGACAGATGGTTTGCTCCCTATACCTTCGCTCATTTGAGTTTCTCCTGATCCAGTTTATCCGCTCCACTAACTCTGCACTCGGACACCTTACAGGGACCCGCTCCAGAAAGTTTTTCATTCCAGGATCTCGATTTCACGTTCGACTTGACTCTCGCCTAATTGCAGCACGAGGACGCATTTCCCCGCCGGGATGCCGGACGGCACCAAGAGGTTAAGCTGACGGAATGCGCCGGGACCATAGCGCATATCGGCTGATTCGGAGGTGTCCAGATAAGTGATCGGGGCGCGCCGGCCGGCGATGAAGGGGCGCAGATTGTGGAGGTCCGTATTCTCGGGCGCCCCGGAAATCCAGACCGAGATGTTGCCGTCCGGTCGGCGGGAATATTGGTCGACGGCCCCGGTCCGCGCGTCGCGCACGCCGGTGATCGCGATGCGGTCAGCGGGCAGCGGAACATCGACGGCGATGCGGAGCGGGTTGCTGGGCGCGCTGTCGCGGATACGGACGCGCACGTCATGCCAGCCGGAGCCGAGACCGGGAGGAAGTTTGAAGGTGGCCGTCCATTCGCCCGGAATCGCAGGCTTCACGGCGATGGGGATGACGCCGAAGTCAGCGACGGTGGGGCGGAGATCCGCGATCGATAGGGCGTCCTGCTCGGAGCGAAAGCCGGAGGTGACGTATTCGTCCTTGCGGGATTCGAAGTTGAGGCCGAAATTGGCGTGGTGACGGGCGTAGAGGAGTTGCGGGGCGGCCGATGGCGCGTGTTCCGAAGCGCCGGCCCAATGGCGAAAGCAGGCGACCGAGGCGCCATATTCGCCGACGGCTTGCAGTTCGACACGGGCGAACCCGGCGGTGCGGCAGAAGGCGAGGAGACACGCCAGGCTGGGCGCGTTCCAGTTGTCGGTCTGACCGCCGAACGCGTCAGTTTCGAAGAATTCCATCACAGGGCGATCGAGAGCGAGGCCGTCCGCGAAAGCTTCCTGGAGCACGAACGAATCGACCGCGGCGAGGCCGCGAGTGAGCGCGCAGACGCGTTCGAGTCCCAGGAGCGGGTGCTTCAAGTGATAGAGAACGCCCATGAAGAGGACGATGTCGAACTGGCCGACGTTTTGGGGCGTGAGGTCGAAGAGGTCGATCTGGCGGTAATCGACCTGGGAGCGCAGGAGGGAGTGGATTTCGCGAAAGCGGGGATTGTCGAAGAGGTCGACGGCGAGGACCGCGGCGCCGCGGCGCTCCAGCTCGAACGCGAACCAACCGTCCCAGGTTCCGATATCGAGAGCGCGGAGCCCGGTCAGATCGGCGGGAATGGGGAAGTTGCCGATGCGGCGCCGCAGACTTTCGATGCTGTTGACGCCTTCGATGGCGGATCCGTCAGGGAGTTGAAAGCTGTGCCACCAGCCGCCTTGCGCGATGGATTCACGCCAGCGGCCTACGTGGCTGAAGCGGTCGGGGTTGGGGTTGTCCAAGGCCTCAATTTAACAGCAGGCCGCGCAGACGCCGGCGAGTCTATGTGACGGAAAGCGGGCCCTGACCGAGAGCGAGAGCGGACGAGAACTCTTCGCGGCGGGTGATGCTGAGTTGCACGGCGGAATCGGTCGCCACCCAATACACAATGGCGCCAATGACGGCGGCGACCAACAGCAGCAGATAGAAGACGGATTGGCTGTGGAACACGTGGCCGCCCCAGAACGCGAGAGCGATGGGGAGCAGCGCGAGCGGGAGAATCAGCATCATCATCAGGCGTGAGCCGCGGCCGCCGCGGCCGCCCCTGGCTTTCTCGGGGTCGAGCGCGGAGGGCGAACGGACCGAAGTGTAGTTCCCCATGGCGAACAAATAAAGCAGCGCGACGGCGGTGACGGAGCAGGCTTCGAGGACGCCGCCCCAGCGGAACGGGAGCGGAAGGATCAGAAACACCAGAGTGATCAGCAGAAGCTCCAGAGCCTGTACGCAGGCGGCGGCGACGTTTTTGGCCGTGATCACGAGGCGGAAGGAAATGGGGGCGACGAAATAGAACTGGACCGCGTCGCGGTCATAGCCGAAGGCGTTCCAGAACGTGTAAGTGCCCATGAGCAGCAGGGAATAAAAACTGACCCAGGTGATGAAGTGATTCCTTAGAAAACCGCCCGCATTGCCGGGGGCGCCGCCACGGGGAAGAAGAATCAGGATGCCGAATGTGAAACCCATGATGAAGGCCTGCCGCGCGCCGGAGGAGCGGCTGAGCGAGCGCAGGTCTTTCTCCACCATGGCGGCGACGGGGTCGCGCAGAAAGCGGCCGGGCAGACGAAATAAGGGGTCGGACCAGACGGCGCTGCCGGTGCGCGGCGCGGCGGGCTCGCGTCCGGCAAAAGGGTCGGAGTGGATGGACCGGTAAAACTGCCATTCCCCGAAGCGGTAAGCGGCGGCGGTCCAGAGAAGGAGGATCGCGAGCCCAGCGGCGCCCGTTGAAGCGGTTTGCCAGAGCGCGACGCTGGCGGCGGCGCTCCAGGGCAGAACGCTTTGCAGCGGCAGAAAGGGAAGCGCGCGCTGCCAGTGAACACCGGAGTACACGAAGAAACGGGGAGTCAAACAGAGGAGCAGGAAAATGAGCCCGGTGATTTCCTTGATGCGCTTGCGCTGGAAGAAGCGTTCGATCAGGCTGCGCAGACCGGCGGCGATGAGAACGTTGAGCAGGACGAACGGAACGAGCGCGATGAGAATCCGCGGGATGGCCGCGGGACCGCCGACCAGAGGATTGAGCGCCAGGCCGGCTCCGACGCCCGCGAGCACCAGCAACATCTCCATCACGTTCAGGACGCGCAAGAGAACCTCGACAATGAACAGCTTCCGGACTGGGATGGGATAGGCGAGCAGTTTCTGGAGATCGAGCGAGGCGCCGGTGCTGACCGTGAGGATCGGGGCCAGTTGCCAGTAAGCGGCGACGACGAGGAGAGCGACGGCGAGGGTGGACGCGAGCTTCGCGGGATTGTCCGCGGTAGCGAAAATGAAAGCCGCGCCGACGGCGGCCAGGGTGAAGACGACGTAGAAGAGAAGCGAAGGGATGGCGGAGATCCACGCGGCGGGGTCGCGCAGGAAGGAAAACCCGCGCATGCTGAGGATCTGGGCGCGGAGGATGGCGCGAATCATATGTGCTCGCTGATCTGGGTCACAGCCAGTCCAGATGGGCCGGCTGACGGTTCACGCCGACGATGCGGACGAAGGCTTCTTCGAGCGATTCGCCCTCGGCGCGCATATCCGCGGTCGCTCCCTGACGGACGATGCGGCCGTCGCTGATGATGGCGACGTGATCACAGAGGCGCTCGACGACTTCGAGCATATGGGAGGTGAGGAAGACGGTGGCGCCCTGGCGAATCTGATCGAGAAGAATGTCTTTCATGAGGCGCGCGCCGACCGCATCGACGCCTTCAAAGGGCTCGTCCAGGAGAAAGAGCTGCGGCCGGTGAATCAGGGCGGCGGCCATGGCGACGCGCTTGCGCATGCCTTTGGAATACTCGGCGATCATCTTCTTCGGCTCGGCGCGCAGTTCGAACAGGTCGAGCAGTTCCTGAGCGCGGTCGCGGGCAAGTTTGCGGTCGAGCGCATACATGCGGCCGACGAATTCAAGGTATTCGAAGCCGCTCAGGCGGTCGAACAGGAGCGCTTCGTCAGGCACGAGGCCGATGCGTTTTTTGATTTCGAGTTCTTGTTCGGGCATGCGGAAACCGAGGATTTCGATGGTTCCGGCGCTGGGCGGCGCGAGACCGGTGAGCATGCGGATAGTGGTGGACTTCCCCGCCCCGTTAGGACCGAGAAAGCCGAAGAAACTTCCGCGGGGGACTTCGAGCGTGAGGCCATCGACGGCGGCTTTGGTTTCGTAGACCTTGCGAAGGTCGCGGATGGAGATGGCCGGCGCGAGAGGGTCGCTCATGGAAGTTTCATCGTAGCGGACGGGTGGCGGCTGTTCGAAGAAGGATGAGCGGGGCTGGCGTTAGTGAGGCGGCAGCGGCATAATGAGGCGATGATCTCCTCATCCAAGATGAAGGCGGTACGTTGAATAGCGTCCGCCATCGTTCTACCGGTTCGTCGATCGACTGAGACATTGCGAATTTCTCAGGAAAAGATCTGCCCCCATCCGTAAGCACAGAGTTCCCGCACCATCTCCGGTGTTAACTTCCGGCCTGTGGAGATGCGGGCGGCCTCGCGGATTGTGTCATCGATGTCGCGAAAATGCTTCTCGGCGGCACGTTCGATCAGACGAGCCTCCTTTGCGTGCAGCCCAGGCCGCACCTTTGACGTCCATTGCTCGCGGATCGCGGCGAGATTGCCGCCAAATGTCTCGACCGTGTCGTGGATATAAAGGATGTCCTTGGCACGCCTGTCACGATCACGCTTGTCGTGAATCAGAATCTTTTGGACAAGGAAAGCCGCCGGGTTGGGAACGAGGGTGGGCCGCACGCTCGCGATGGGATAGCCGGCCCCCGGGGCGATCATCACGTCCCAGGGATTGGCGAGCAGCAGTTCGAGATGGCGGAGCTTCTGGACGGACACGCCGGAGATGCGCGTCGTCAGGTCGCGCCTGCCTCCGCGCTTGACTTCGCTGCCCTCAAGCGAGGTCAGAAACTCCGCGTAAAAACTGCTGTCTCCGCTCTCGACCCGGTAGTGCGCGGCTGGGGGCCGCGTGTCGCCCATCCGTTCTTCGCGAAAGTTCCTCGCGAGCAGCCGCTCGCGAATCTGCTCGCCCGCGGCAGGCACCCGCGGCAGGCAAATGAAGCGGGACGGCGATGTCGGTGTCGAGGGTTCCCAGAGGCTCGTAGTCGAGCGGCTGCGCAAGAGGGTGCAACCGGTAGAGGCGGTGCGCCCAACCGCCGATGACGACGACGTTGTCGAGCCACGGGTCGAGAGCTTCGATCAAGCGGGAGAAAAACTCGGCATCGGATCGGCCCGCCATTACCGCCTCTCCTTGAAAATCGGCGCAAGGATGCGCCGGCGGATTTCTTCGGCCTGTGCCTTGCCGCGGGCCGGATGGGAGCTGACGTCGAGCCAAACTTGCAGGATGTCGGCCACCGGGACACCGCCGCGGACGACTGCGGCACGGAAGATGGACTCCCGGGAGGCGGGGATGCGCACGTAAACATCTGGTCGTTGTCCCGCGCCCTCCGTGGAAAGCCCCATGCGGCTGAGGATGTCCCGGTCCAGCCTTTCGAGATAGAAGTACGGCGGAACGCCGTGCAAGAAACCGAATCCCAGAGATTCGGCGGCGGCGAAGAGCCCAAGGCAAGCCCGCGGCGCCGATTCGTTCTTCACGACGGGCTGAATGTGATAGGAGTGAAGCGCCACCGGCAGCTGGCGCTCGGTTTTGACCGGGACGATCCAGCGCAGAGGCAGCTCAGGTGCGCCGCGCAGATGCGCGGCCTGCCAGCGGCGCAAGAGTTCCTTTCGGCGCACCAGGCGCAACGGTTCTTCACCCTCATCAAGAAAGCCTTCCTGCCGCAATCGGCGCACGAAGCGGAAGGCGCTCATGACGGAAACGCCGGCCGAGGCAGCAAGCTCCGAAGCGTTGCGGTTTTCCTTCCTCGGCGCGCGAAGAAGGTCTGGGGGAAGCAGGGGCGCGAGCAGGACCTTGAGCATCCACTGGCTGAGGTCGGAGAAGAGATACGCCGACTCGGGCGGCGGCAGCGTTTGCCGAAATGCCCGGCGGGGAGGAGCGGCATTGAGCATTTCGAGGCCGGGCCCGGCGAAGTGCCGGAAGCCTTCGCGGTCGAAGATGCCGATCGCCTCATCAGGCGCGAACTGGGCCAGAGATCCTAGCAGGTTGTTGGCGGTCCTCGGCGAGATCGCCGGCGCCGCAACGACGGCGAGCGGCGCCGCGGATTTTGGATATGCGCCGGCATAAGCCCGAGCTTGCAGGATGGCCTGCGAGAGCAGAGGAAGGAGGCGGTCCGGCCGGCCCTCTGAGGCGGCCTTGAGCTCGACAATGTAACGCTCTGGGCCGCGCGCGACAACAAGATCCGCTCGCTTCCCGGCGAACGAATGCTCTTTCTTCACCCGCCAGCCGTGCTGACGGAAGAGACCGGCGAGCAGATCGAGGTAATCGCGCTCTCTACGCGAATCGGGGGAGCTTGGTTTGGTAAGCGGGGAGGACATAGAGTTATCCGGGCCACGTTGATTATCTTAGCCGTGATATTTATCATGGTCGTGATAGCCGCAGTAGTCAAGATTGAGTCTCAATCCCCGCCCTCGTTCTGATGGCTGCCGTCGGCGTTGTCGTGATTTTAATCTGGCGCATTCGCCGGGACCCGCGCCGGCTCATTGAGGGCGTGGGGGTGCTTGGCGTCGTAGGGAGATCTATCGTGCCTCGTGTTGCTCCTGCCCGAACTTCCGATGCGCCGGTCGAGAGTTTTTGTTTTGGCGGGGATTAATTGCTGGCTCACGGCTCTTAGGGCTCCCCCTGATATTCAGCAAGAACCGGCTAGCTTTGGTGCTTGCCGCGGTCGGCTACTGTGCACTCAGATTGGGGATCGCTGGTCTATTCTGGATCGCTAAATACGCGTGAGACGACGACACTCGCCTTGGATGTTTGTCGCCAGCGCACTGAAGCGATCTCACGCTTTCCAGCAACATCGTCGAGCCGCCCGGTATACTCATCCAGTGCTCCTCGTTCAGACGGTCGCGTCAATGCTCTTGGCAGTTACTGCGCCGGCCGCGGCGCCAGGACATTTTCACCTCGACTCCCAGGCCGATCGCAAAGCCTTTCGCCGGTGGTTCACGCTGCTTGCCGAGTCCCGCTATTATTCGGAACGATCCATGCCTGAGATAACTGACTGCGCGGCGTTGGTGCGGTGGTCGTTCCGCGAGGCGCTTGTTACGCATGACAGCTCCTGGGCGAGACAGATCCATTTGCAGGTGCTGCCGGCCATGCCTTCCGTCCGGCACATCCCGCACGATCCCCGGCTCTTTCGCGTGCGCGACTCCGACTTCGGACAGTTCGCGGACGCCGATACTTTGCGCCGGTACAATAGCTATTTCATATCGAGGGACGTCGGAGCGGCGCAGCCGGGCGACCTGCTCTTTTATCGCCAATTCGATAGAAAGTTACCTGCGCACGTGATGATCTGGGTCGGCGCCAGTCAACTTGAACCCTCCTCAACTCATTGGGTTGTCTATCATACCGGCCCGTCCGGCGAGATTCGGAAGGTCGATATAAATGGATTGCTGCGACACCCGGCGCCGGAGTGGCGTCCCGTCGCTGGAAACGCCAACTTCCTAGGCGTCTATCGCCTAAATATCCTGCGGGATTCCGAATGAGGCCGCTCCTTCTGGCGCTCGCGATCTTGGCGGCGGCGCCTCTCGTCGCCCAGGACGACGAACAGCCATTCTTCTCCGTGTCCAGTTCGCGAACATGGACGTCAAAAGATAAACCTTCCGTCCAAATTAGTTCGTGGAATGTCGACACACTCGAATTCCGGCTTTACCGCATACAGGACCCGGTGCAATTCTTCTCGCAGCTGAAGGACTTACATCAGTTCGGCGGCCGCGAAGGCAAGCCTCACAAGCAGACGCTGCTGGAACGGTTTCACGACTGGAAAGACGAAGGCCGGTTTGCCTACCGTTCCCTGATTCGCGATCAATTCGACGAGCAGGCCCACGCGCGCGTCAGTAAACTGCTGGACCGCCGCCGCGCCGCGCAAGCCAACCGGCGCATTACGCACTTCACGCCCTTGCCCCTGCTGAATCCCCAGCGGGTGGTTTCGGTGTGGAAGGAATACATGCCGAAACGGGGCGGCTGGTCTTACGAGCCGGTGCACTTCGACAATCCGGGAAAGGGCATATTTCTGCTCGAAGCCGCCGATCGCGACCTCCGCGCGTACACCATAGTCGTGGTTAGCGATATCGCAATGATCACCAAAGTAGCCCCCGGCCGGCTTGTTACCTACGTTGCGGACAGGCAGACTGGCGCTCCTGTGGCGGAAACTTCCGTCACTGCGTTGAATCGTCAACAGACGGTCGCGCAACTTACGGGGAACGCTGATGGAATCGCTTCGGCGCCGCTGGTTTTGAAGGATGCGGAGAACATCGTCGTTCTGGCCCGGCGTGACTCCGATTGGGCTGTCGAATCGCCTTTCGGATTCAACTTCCGCGAGGAAGTCGCCGCGTCTTGGACAGGCCTCATCTACACGGATCGTCCGGTTTACCGCCCCGGCCATCCGGTCAACTTCAAGGCCGTTCTGCGCACATTGAAGGGTCTTTCGTATCTCGTTCCCAGCGGCGCAATCGACCTGAGGGTTCAAGATCCCGATGGAAACGACGTCTTCCGAAAAAAGGCAGTTCCGCTATCACAATTCGGCACGGCGTGGAGTAACTTCACGCTCCGCCCGGACGCCGCGCTCGGCTACTACTCGGTGATCGCAGAGGCGCCCAACATGCGGGCGGTATCCGGAGGATTTCAGGTCGAAGAATATAAGAAGCCGGAGTATGAAGTCCGCGTCGCGATCAAGACGCCCCGAGTGCTGGAAGGGGATCCGATTCGCGCCTCCATTGATGCGCGCTATTACTTCGGTGAACCGGTGGCTAATGCGAAAGTGACTTGGGTCGCTCATCGCGCGCCTTACTACTCACCCGTTTTCTGGCGTGATGACGACGAGGAAGGCGAACCCGTCCAGGATGATCAAACAGGCGGCGGCGATGAAATGAAGGAGCAGACCGCGAAACTCGATTCCAACGGGCATCTGGACATTACCGTTCCTACGGCGCTGGGCAGGGATGATTTCAGCTATCGTATCGAGGCGCGCGTGACGGACGAAGGGAGCCGCGAGATCGCCGGCTCCGCGGCCGCCATCGCGACCCGCGGGAGTTTCGTGCTGAATATTGAGCCCGATCGTTATGGCTACGCTCCCGGCCAGCAGGCCCGCTTCCACATTCAGGCCCGCGATTACGAAGGGAATCCTGTGGCCACCCGAGCCACCGTCGACTTACTCCAATGGAACTGGCGCGATACCGCAAAGCCGGCGCGGGTAGCGACTATAGACGGCACTACGGATTCGACGGGCGACGGAACCGTCTCGCTCACGATCCCACGCAACTATCCGTCGTTGTCAGCACGCGTTACGGCAACTACGCCCGAGGGCCGCACGGTCACGGCAAACGTTTATCTCTGGGTGTCAGCGGGCAATTCAGAAGATCTCCTGAACGGTCAGGATATTCAGATTCTTCCGGACCAGAAAACCTACAAGCCTGGCGATATCGCCCGGATCATGATCGTCAGCCAGACTCGTCTGAATCATGTACTGGTCAGCGTCGAGGGCCGTAACATCGATGTTCCGCAAATCTTGCATCCCGGGGCCAAATCCTTCGCCGTCGATATACCGGTCAAGGCTGAGTACGCCCCGAATTTCTTTGTCAGCGCCTGTTCCCTCCTAAACGGCGAGATGCACCAGGGCGTGAAGCGCATTTCCGTGCCTGCCACAGACCGCAAGCTCGAAATTGAGGTTCAGCCGTCGAAGGACCAATACAAGCCAGGTGAGACCGCGCGGTACAACGTATCCGCGAAAGATAGCGCGGGTCGTCCGGCAGCCGCGGAAGTGAGCCTGGGCGTTGTGGACGAAGCGATCTATTCGATCCAGCCGGATCGCACGCTCGATATGACGCGCGTCTTTTACGGCGACGTGAACAACGACGTTAATACCGACAGTTCGCTCACTTACTTCTTCAGCGGCGCCGCCGGCCTGCGCCGCATGCAATTAGCCTCTCTGCGTCCGCCCACCGCGCTTGCCGCGCTCAAACCGGAGCGCCTGGTGCAACCTAAGATCCGTAAGGCCTTCCCGGATACGGCATTCTGGCTGGCCAACCTCACTACCGACGCCGCGGGGCACGGGGTCGCGCAATTCGATTTCCCGGATTCGCTAACCACCTGGCGGGCCACGGCACGCGCCATTACGGAAGATACGAAGGTTGGAAGCGCCGTACAAAAGACCATCGTCCGTAAGAATCTGATGGTGCGATTGGTCGCTCCACGGTTCCTCACCCAAGGCGACGAAGTGGTTATCTCGGCCATCGTTCACAACTATCTGAAGACCGCCAAGACGGCGCGCGTCTCGCTGGATCTGCAAGGCCTCGATGTGATTGAAGGCTCGCAGCAGGATGTCTCCATCCCCAGCTCCGGCGACGCCAAGGTTGACTGGCGTGTGCATCCGCGCGCCGTCGAGGCGGTCACGATCACTGCCAAGGCGCTCACCGATGAAGAATCGGACGGGATACAGATTACTCTTCCGGTAAATCCGCGAGGCGTGAAGAACGGCGTTTCCCGCACCGGCGTTCTTACCGAAGACTCCACAACTTTCGACCTGCCATGGCCCGCGCAAAGTGCGCCGTTGGGCCGCACGCTCACTATCGACGCTACGCCTTCTCTTGCCGGATCTCTCTTCGGCGCGCTCGACTATCTTACGGAATTCCCATGGGGTTGCACGGAGCAGACCATGTCGAGCATTTTGCCGAACTTGATCGTGGCGGACGCCGAGCAGAAACTGGGGATTAAGCCGCGCCTGGATCCGGCGGATCTCAACGTCAAAGTACGCGCCGGTCTCGATCGCCTCTATAACTTCCAGCATCCGGATGGCGGCTGGGGTTGGTGGCCTACTGACGACAGTTCCGTGTTCATGACAGCCTACGTTGTAGCCGGACTCAATCAAGCTCAGGATCTCGGCCAGAAGATAAAGACGCAATCGCTGCAGCGGGGAGTGAAGTGGCTCCGAGCCGCAGTCGCCAAAGAACGCGATCTCGATCCCGACCTGCGCGCGTATGCCGCATATGCCGTGCGCGAAGACATCGAGCCGGCATGGGATGCTCGCGCGAGGCTTTCGCCTTACGGGCTGGCCTTGTTCGGCCTTGCACTTGATTCGAAACATGACAATCGCGCAACGCAGATCGCCGCTGAACTGGAATCGAAAGTTCAGCAGGACGCGGACGGAGCGCACTGGCAAATGGATCGCGATCCGCTGATGGACTTCTCCGTTGACGCGTCGCCGGAAGCCACGGCGACAGCTTTGAAGCTTCTCACCCGGGTACATCCCAACAGCCCGCTGCTGCTTAAAGCGGCGCGCTGGCTGGTCGCCCATCGAAATCAGGGTTTCTGGTGGTCTTCCACTAAGCAGACTGCCATGGTGGTGTACGGGCTAACGGACTATCTGAAGCAAACGCGTGAACTGAGCGCCGACCTTGTCGCCGCCGTTCGCGTAAACGGCGGCAATGTTTTGAGCAAGCATCTGACCGCCGAAGAAAGCGCGCGCGTGGTCGTGCCCGGCGACGGTTCTAATGAACGAGTGAACATAACCCGAACCGGTCCTGGCCGCTTGTATTGGTCAACACGAGGCGATTATTATTCCACTGACCGGAAGCTGGTGGACACCGGCACGGTCAAGCTAAACGTGATTCGCGAATACTTTCGGCTGATCGAAGGGCGGGATCGGGAACGCATTGTCTATGATCTGAGGCCGCTCGATGGGCCGCTCAAAGTAGGCGACTTGCTGGGAGTGCGGCTCACGGTTTCGGGGACCGCCTGGCAATACACCATCGCCGAAGACCCCATCCCGGCAGGCTCGGAATTTGTTTCGCGAGACGATCTTTATGAACTGCGGGACCCCACGCGATGGTGGCAAAATGCTTATTCCCGCCGCGAGTTTCACGACGACCGGGCCGCTTTCTTCAATCGCTACTTCAACAATGGCCAAACGCAATACTTTTACTTATTGAGAATGACCAACGCGGGTAAGTTCAACGTCAATCCCGCGCGCGTCTGGCCCATGTATCAGGCCGACAAACTGGCCACCACCGGCTCCGCACTGGTCACGGTCCAATGAGCCGGCAATCGTTTCTCCGACAGTGGATTCAGCAATTCGGGGGCGTGCTGATGCTGACTTTCCTTGTCTGGGCCTTTCTGAACACGCCCGATCAGAAGGGCTGGAACGTCGCGGTTTCCGCGCTGCTGGCCATAAGCGCACTCGCGCTGGGCAGTTGGCTTGTCATTACTAACTTCACCGGCGCAGGCACAATCAGCTGGCGGCGATTCCTGGGAATAGCAGGGTGCCTCATCGCACTGCTCGGCCTTCTCATCTTACTGGCGGACGCGCAAGAAGCTTGGAGTGGGAGGATCAGCGCTTGGATCGCCTCCGCTGCTACCCTGGCGAGGAAGAAGCCTCTAACACCCATGCTGGCCGCCGAGTGGATCGATTGGGCTGCTTTTCTGATCCGTTGGGTGGCGCTCCCTCTGCTGTTCATCCCGCTCATGATGCGTGTCGCCGGGATGCGGCCCGCTCGCTACAGGCGTTTCGTCCTGGTCTATCTGGCGGCATTCTTGCTCGGCGCCGTTGTTCCGCACTACCTTGTGCACTGGGTTCCGAAGCTCGTGGGTTTCTGGCCGCAAGTGGTCAGCGCTGCCGTTCGTTTTCTGGTCGCCTATATGATCCTGATCACTGCCTGGGTGCTGCTGGGGCTTTCAACTCGCGAGGCAGCCCCGCGGTAATCCATCCGAGCACGACGGGCTCCCCGCGTTCGTTCACAAGCGCCCGCACGGGACCGCCCCGTCCCGTCAAGTAAGTTACGAGGTCTTCACGAAACCACATTGGCAAGCCGGGCGCGGAATGTTGTTCAATCAGCTCATGCATTAACTCATGCTTTAACACTTCCCTTGAAACAGCGGGTTGTAGCCGGATTACACGAGCTTGGGTGCTCCCGGCGACCCATCCGGGCTCGCCTGTGCCATCCCGATAAGCGGCTACGCTCGGGTACATGCGGATCAACGGCATCGTGGCATACGCCAAACCAATGCGCTGCGCCACTTCGGCCGCCACTGTGTCTCCCAGCTTCACGAGCGCGCCGTCGTGCGCGGGATCGGTCGTCATCACACGAACCCGTTCGCCCCCGATCACCTTCCAGTCGAGCCCTTTCGCGAACCTGCTTAGCGCAGCGCCCGGATAATAGAAGGACAAGATATCGCGATAATTGCGACCTTGCTGCCCCATATGCCCCGCGCCCACCTGGCATAGACCGATGCCGTGACCCGCGCCCGTCCCTCGGAACTCCAGCTTAGTGCCCATATCGCGAAGCTCGAATGCGTCGGATCGCACCAGGTTCCACCCTAACTCCCTCCCGATCGCGAGCCGAAACGCCTGGCCGGTCATGGTTTTCTTACCGACCGCAAGTTTCGCTACGCGACCGGAACCTGTCCGCGCCAACACACGCACGGAACTGGCATGCAGCGCGCTTTTCTCAATCGACGCACGCCATTCGTTGTGCCCTTGACTGCGGCACCACGGATCTTCCTGCTGGGGTAAGTACGGCGCTTCTCCCGCTTCGGTGACGCCTCCGCAATCCTTGCTGTAGTAGGCCAATGCCGGACGCCCTTCCCACCACAGCATTTCCCCCGCGGTGGCGCGGACTGACATTACCGCTCCTGGCGTCAATTCCGCGGGGCGATACTCCTGGCAGTGCGTCGTCGAACAGAAATCGAATCCCTCCGCACGGTGCCGCCCGCGAAACGCCGCGGCCCATGTGCGCGCGGCGACCGCCATGGCTTTGCGTGATTCTTCACTTACCATTGTTCCAGCTTCGCCGGCAACCACGCCCGCAACATACTCTTCGAACGGGACATCGCGCGAGGCTCCGCCATATTGCACCTTCACGCCATGCGGGTCTTTCTCCATCAGAGATGTGAAGATCTCCCGGGCGATCGGCGCCGCATCCGATCCGCCCGAACCGGCCGGCAGCCAAACCACAACCACAAACTTCGGTTTGTCCGCGGGAATCCATCCGGCGACCCATGCGCCTTCCGACGTCGTGCCGGTCTTGGCTGCCACCGAGGCTCCCAACGGGGTTGCTAACTGAGCGGTCCCGAAGGTAGCCGCGCTTAGCAGATCCTGAGTAAGATCTCCAGGCGACGAAAGCTTCCAGTAAGCTTGCGCCATGGCGAGCGGACTTACTCGGACGCCCCACTCTCCAATAGCCTGCATGCGCTTCTGATCGTCCCCGTCGGACAAATCCACTGCGCCCGCGGCGCCGAATCCATACCGAAGCAGCCCTTGCCGAAGATCCTGTGCACTTAGTCGCCGGCTCGCCTCGGCAAACCAGTTGTTACAGGAGTAGACGATGGCGCGGTGCTCGTCCACCGCTTCATTCAGCGGGGGATGCGTGCAGTCAAATCTTCTATTCCCGATGCGAAGCTCGACCGGACACGCGATCCGCAGTCCGTTGGCGCCACGCTCGCGCAACACTTCCAGCACGAACGGTTTGATCGCGGACCCGGGGCGCACAACGGTTCGGTCCGCCAATTCAAGCCGGTTTCCCGAGATCACGCGGCCCGTTTTTGCGCTGATGACGACAGCGATTCCGGGACTATGTCCGGCGGCGGGATCGGTCGCACTGAGGCCGAGGCGCGTGGAAAGTCGCGAACACAGCAGGAACCTGAGCAAGACGGAGCGTCGCGAAGTGCGATCCAGCATGAAAGACTTACGATAGCGTGGCTGGCGGCGGAATAACACGGTGTACCGGGAAGAGGCGACGTTAATTTCGGACGACATGCAGCAACGAGTGGAAGAGCTTGCGCGCGAGCAGAAACGCGCCACCCGCAGAAGTTGTTGAAGAGGCGCTTGGGCGCTACCTGGCAAGCCAGCGGCTCAAGGATACCTTCGCGTACGGCGACGCTCGGGCACGGAAGCTCGGTATTCGCGCCGAGGATGTTGACGAAATTGTTCGCGAAGAGCGCGATAAATCTTCGCGACGAGCGCGATAACATCAAGGACAGTATCGTTGGGAGATCGGAGTCCAATTCACCCCCATGCAGGAAGCGCAACTCGCTCGAATCGGAGCGCATGAAGGCATCAACACCACGCACCTGGATGCGAAATTCCGCGCGGCCTTCCGCCGCGGAATCGCTTAAGCCGTCCGGGGAGAGCTTACCGACCATGACGAGGTTGTTTCCCATATCGAACGGCGCTTGCAGTTTTGATGCGAATCCGGTGACGCCGGAAGCCACCGCGCTGAGGCGTCATTCGCTCACGGGTTCTAATCCCGGCCGTCTTCCGGCGGACCGAGATTCCTGCACCAGTGCATAATGTGCGGATGAGTGTACGGTGGGGGCTCCCCGGGATCGTCCTACTTGGCACAGCGGCGATGCTGGCTCAGCAGGCGCGGTCGGCTCGGGGATGATCAGCTCTGTTGGACCTTGGATATAACTCCGCTTTTAGAATCAGCTACTTATGCAGGAATTTACAGGCTGCCTTTCCTCGATTGGGCAAGTTGCGGCCGAGGTTTTTCGCTACGAGTCCGTGCGGCAGGGCTGAAGAAAATTTTCATCTTGTCTCCGAGAATCGGTTCGCTGCTTGAAGAAAGTTGTCTATCGCGCCCGTCTTGGGCTTACAATCAGTCGATTCATCTGTTTTCGCGCGGCTAGCGCCTCATGCTCAACTTCCTGCTTGCGATTCCTCAGTTCGTCCTTTATGGCTGTGGCATCTTAATTTCCATCACGTTTGTGATGTTTATTGGGTTGTTATGGCGGGCCGGACGCGCCCGATCGCAAATCAAGGTGCTCGCCGATGTGCTGAAGACGTTCGGCGGGGACACTTTTTCGAGACGCCGCGACGGCCTTAGTCTCGCCACACTCGACGAGATTCGAAGTCGATGCGAAGCGCTCGATCCGATACCCGCCGCGTGGATCGCGATAGACGCCCACATCGAGCAGTACACAAGCCCGGAGGAGGTTGAGGGTTGGTTCTTAACCGACAGGCCTCGCGAGGTGCTGCCTTACGAGATTGTGATCGGCGAGCATTTCCCCTCGGCTTTCTTCAGTTCTTTCCCTGGTTTACTGACGGGCGCGGGACTGACGCTCACCTTCGTCGCCATCCTTGTGGCGTTGCATGGGGTCCACTACGACAAGGCAAACACGGTTGATCCGATTAGCGGCATAGACACACTTATCAACGGGCTCTCGGGAAAATTTCTGAGCTCCATCGTGGCGCTTGTCCTGAGCATTCTCTTCACTGTGTCCGAAAAAAGAATCGTCCTGGGGCTGCGAACCCGGTACGAACGTATGATCGCGACCGTCTCTCAAGCAATCCCTCACCTTTCGCGCGCGCGCATCCTGCTGGATATCCAGCGGTTCGCAGCCAAGCAGACTGTATCTGTAAGTCACATCAGCAGCGAAGTTGTTGATCGGTTGGTGGGTGCTTTCAACGCGGAGGTCGTGCCCGCCCTGGCGGACGGGATGTCGTCCGGCGTTGCGGAAAAAATGCAGAGCGAGTTCCGGCCCACGATGCAGCAGATGAACGACACTCTGGAGGGGTTGAAGTCGGCTATCGTGCGACTCGAATCGCAGAAGCAGGAGTCAGTGACAGGTGAGCTCCGGGCTTTGATGGCGTCGCTTGAGGAGTCGCTCGTGGGGGCCCTTTCGAAGATGGGCTCCGATTTCCACGACGCTTTGACCGGAGCGGCAAGTCAGGAGTTCGGCAATGTACAGGGGACGCTTGAGGCGACCAGGCAGATGCTTTCCGACATGAACGCCCAATTCGGCGCAATGCAGGCGGCGTTCTCGACCATTATTGAGAAGGCCGAACAGTCCACGTCGGATCAGATGAAGACGGGGAGGGAGCAGACTGAGGCTCTCACCGCGCTGATGAACGGTTTAATTGTGAGAATGCAGGAGTCAGCTGACCATAACCTCGGGAACGTCCGCAACCAATTGACACTGGTCGTGAGTGATCTGGCGGAGAGAGTGGGATCCTTGTCGCAGGACATGATGGAGGCTGCGGATAAAGTTGCAAAACAAGCACAGGCCTCCGCCAATCAAGTACTGAATCAAACGGGGGAATGGTCAGAAGCGACGGCGAAGCGCCTGGAAGCGCTGCTGGGGAATATGGAGGCGCGAAGCAAAGATTTCCAGACCGCAGGCCAATCTTTGCTCTCTGCCCGCGATTTCCTAAAGGAGGTGATCGCCCAGAATGGGGCCGCCTTGGACCGCATGGCAGATGCGAGCCGCCAGGTACAGGCATACAGCACCGGGCTAGCGGGGCAGTCCGACGCGCTGAAGGGTATCAGTCAACTGCAGTCGCAGGTTACGTCGCAGCTCCGGGATGCTTCGGGCTCCCTACGCGCTTCGTCGGAGCAGAACGAGAAGTTACTGGCCGAGTATCGTCGCAGTTTCAACGGCTACAAGAGCGTGATTGAAGAGCTCGATCAAAGTCTAGGCAGAATTCTGGGTGCTATCCAGGCTGGTCTGCGCGACTATAACCAGAGCATCGAAAACAACTTTAAAGAAATCGTTAAGATCTCCAATCCGATGATCTCGGAAGCTTCCAGCTTTCTTCATACACAGATTGACGAGCTCGCTGGCCAACTGGAAGAATTGAGTTCGGTGATATCGGCATCCGTGGAACGGGTAAATGGACGAGCAAGATAGCGTTGACCATCTAAACAGCTCGCTAACCGATCTGATGACTTCACTGATGGTGATATTCATCCTGTTGCTGCTGGTGTTCGTCCACCGCACGGCGGGCAAGGACGCCGCCGTCACGGATGTGCTCCTCAAGAGACTGCTGCACGACATGTCGCCCCAGGGGTTCAGCGAGAAAACGATTCGACCGGATCCCCGGGATCGAAACGCAATTCTGGTAATTGTGCCCGACCGCCTGATGAACTTCGAGACTGGAAAGTCCACGCTGCGTGCGGAAGGAGAACAGTTTCTTAAGACTTACATCCCAGAATTCGCAAATATTCTTTGCAGCGATCAGTTCCGCTCCAGCATCGAGTCCATCGTTGTGGAAGGCCATACCGACACTCATCCATACGCGGGGTACGGAGCCGAAGCGAGCGAAAATCTCAATTTGAAGTTAAGTCAGGACAGGTCAATGGAGGTAGTGAAGAACGCGCTGGCTGATCTTTCGGGCATGGAGCAGAGGCGCGCGTGCTTTCTGGAGAAGCTTTCGGCAAGCGGCCGTGGGGAGCAGGAACAAGAGGCCACGCCTGAAGAAAGCCGCCGGGTAATCCTGAAGATTCGGGTGAAAGTCATTGAGTCAGAATCGGTAAGGGTGGCGGTTCATTGAATTTCACGTTGGGAGCCTTGCGTCAACTCACCGCCGAAGATCAGGTGATTCGCCATCGCGCTGCGCTTCCGCCGGTGAACGCCCAACTCGCTTGCCTGCGGTTAAGCGGAGCGCTTCAAAAGCTTCGTCAAAAACTTAGCGTGGTTAAATTCGACCGGCCAAAGCTGAATGCGGATCGAGTTTGGTCGGAGTTCAGGGGTTCGCAGTACGATCTTGGCAGTCTGGATGGTCTGCAGTTCCGGACTCTTTGCAGCGATGAGAAGACCGCGCTTCGACCCGAGTTTATTGCTGCGCTAACGCGCCACCCCGAAAAGCTGAACCGGAGCCGTTGCCTTTATGGGGTCGTGAACAGCTATTTTTGCGAATGGCGAGAGATGGCGAGTCCTGCGAAAGTGGAAGGGCTGCTAACGGTCGTTTTCGCAAGCTACAACAGCAAGAACCCGGTTGTTACGAAATGGCGCGATAGCAAAAGGCTATTCTCAGAGCAATCCGCCGGTCTTCTGGCCGCGGAGATTGTTGAGGGCCGTATGCCCGTCGACGAAGTTCTAAAACGCTACTACATCGGTCCTGTGACGAAACTTGGCCGGTCGGCACGTGATCTGGCGGCGAAATTGGCCGGGGAGAATCTCCGCCGCACCGAAGGGCGCCGGGATAGCGAATGGAGCTTTCAATATTTGCGCTGGATGACCGAGAAAGTTCTGTCTGATTTGACCTCACAAGACGGCTTTTGCCACGCGATTAGCTCATTGATCCTGAGTGAATCGGCGGAGCGTTCCGAGAGCTTCCAACGGGCGCTCCGCTACTACGTACAAAATCACAAGAAGCTCGGCGACCCAAGACTTCGGGAATCATCGTTGAATTGGCCCAGGATCGCTCCCGAAGCTGCTCAGCGTTATCTGTCCTGGCTCGCCCGCGACAGCATTACCTTTTTCTTCAATACGATCCTTCCAAATAATAGCGAGAATCGAAGACGCAAGGATTTTTGGCTCCGTTATCACTCTCGCATTAGAGACTTCCAGGTCGCCGTTTCTGAAGCAGATGTTTGGACGGTGAAGGCGAGCAAGCAGAATGCTGAGCTCCTCCACTACTCCCATGTGGTTCATCCAACAGCAAGCGCATTTATGATGAAGTTTGAGGGATACGGCGGCCATTTCCTGGTCGTTGAATTCAGCGAGAAGGGTAACGCCGCGTATATATTCAAGTTTGATGCTTTCGAGGCTCAGGGAGTTACCCTGCGGACACATCGGTTTGAATTGAAGGCTCACCTGAAGTTCGAGAAGACACACCGCATTATCCACAACGGAGATTGGGAACACGCGGCTGCGCACATGCTGTCGTCGGAGTTCGGTATCAGACCATGACGTTCCCGATCCACAAGTTCGGCGGCTCGGTTGAAGTCTCCGCAGACCCTGAGGGTCTAACCATTCGAGGACCTCGCGAGCTGTCGAAACGTGAGAACTGGCCCGCCGACGCATTGGCCGACTCCGGGGCATGGAGGACTTCCGTTGAGGTCGAGCAGTTGCTCGAACTGGGCTTCGCGGAAGAGCACGGAGGGGCCGTGCGGATCCCCTACGGGAATTTTGAGGGGATCCAATGCGAAATGCCCGTCAGTGTTATCGGAATGTGGGCGCCCCATAGCCCGTTCCTGCTCAAGATCGACAGGAAAAGCGATCTGGGGCGATCCGACTTCCAATATCGGTACACATTCTTGCTGGCTGGCAGGCCAGTCCATGTTGATCGCCTGGGCTATTACGTGAGAACGGCTGTCAGCCCTGGCGTGTTCCTGCTCGATTTTCAGATGTACAGCTTGCTTGAGGCGATGGATGCGTTCAACAGCCTTGCCCCCGGCGCGAAGACGCCGCAGACGAGTTGGCTTACATTCGCCAAAGTAAAAGGCTGCGCCGCCGAAGTTGGGGCTGCATTAGACAGCACGCTGAAGAACAACGATGTGATCGTGCCGTCTGCTCTCGGCCTGGATATGCGAGAGGATGAAGATGGCGCCCTGACATTCCTGCCGAAGTGCGCGGAGCTTGCCGAGGAAGATTTCCATCAGGTATTCGAGCGGAATGCGGGCGCGGAGAAGCTGTATAATCTTGACCGCCCAGGACTGGGGCGCGTTCGAATTGTCCTTACCGACGAACAGCACCAAGTTCTACAGCGGATGAAGCGGGTCCGACGCGTGAAAGGCGAGCTGAAGGAGCGCCTCAAACGGGAACCTGTCCAGGCCTTCGACGGCATCGCGGATCATATCGACCTGCCTTACGGTGACCGCGTTATAGGAGTCGGGAATTTCTCCTTTGCCCCAACCCCTAAGGCGATCAATACTGAGTCTGCATTGGCTCGGCTGTGGCAGGGTGGGGATGCTCAGCAGACTGTTCCGAGTGGTGAGACGGGTGGGGAGGCACACGTTCAGGGCTCGGGGTCTATCGCTGATGTGCGTGGAACTGGTTCTGGCCCAATCGAAGCGACAGGTGCAGCCGAAGGCGTCGCTCCCGAGGGACGGCCCTACATGAATTCGCCTGCACAGGAAGGAGCTCGCGATACACCCGGAGTTCCTGGCAAGAAATATCTTCTAATTGAGACTAACGAGCAATCCGTCCGGAATGAAGTAGTTTCAGAGGCGGAAAACGCGAGTCGGTTTCCGAGGGATGTCGCATTTGAGCGCCCTCGTGCTCTACGGGAAGACCGAAATCTGCGCCCCCATCAGGAGGAGGGGATTCGCTGGCTTCAAACCTGCTCCCAGATTGAGGAACGCACCGGTGTTCTGCTTGCCGACGATATGGGAGTCGGCAAGACAGTTCAGATTCTGACGTTTCTTGCATGGTTCATAGAGTCAGGCAAGATTCCCTCGCTGTCCCGGAACGAACCGCCGTTTCGACCGATACTGATTGTCGCCCCTCTGATCCTGGTGGATACACGGACTTGGGAGAGCGAGATGGAGAACTTCTTTGCTAATGACGGCGCGGTTTTCTGGCCTGTGCTTTCTCTTCATGGTGACCAACTCGCGAAACTACGGCGAGATGATGCAGAAGGCCGGGAACTGGAGATCGGCAAACCGATCCTGGATTTGAACAGAATCCAGCGGAACCGAGTTGTCATTACAAACTACGAGACCGTCAAGAGCTATCAGCACAGCTTTGCCTACATGAAGGATGGCCAGCCAATTTGGTCGTTCATCATCAGCGATGAGGCCCAGGAGTTCAAAGTACCGAACACCAAAATTTCCCATGCGATGAAGGCGTTGAAGGCAGAGATGCATATCGCTTGTACCGGAACGCCGGTCGAGAATCGTTTGCTTGACCTGTGGAACATCTGCGACGCACTGCAACCGGGTCTTCTTTCCTCGGCAAGGGAATTTGTGGAAAGGTTCGAGAAGAATCAGGGTGACGGCAGCCAGCAGAACGCCCCCCTACTGGAGCTGAAGAAGACGCTCTTATTTCAACAGCCGCATGCATTCCTGCTGCGGCGCACAAAATCTGATGTAGCGGAACTGCCGCCGAAATCCATCGTCAGCCTCGACTGTGACATGTCCGACTCGGAGATCGCGGCCCATCGTGCGCTTCTGAGGAATCTTAAGAGTGACAGCCGCCAATCCCGGTTTCTTTCGGTGCTGCAGAGTTTCGTTCAGCTTTACCAGCATCCGGCCATGCTGACTGAAAACGCTGAAGACCTGAGTGTCCGCGAGTTGCTGAGCCAATCGTCTAAACTGCGAGCTCTGCTTGCCAAGTTGCATGAAATTCGCGGAAAGCGCGAAAAGGTGATCATCTTCGCGCGGCTCAGGACGATGCAAGGAATTCTCGCCAAGGTTCTTCAGGAGGAGTTTCATCTTCCAGTCCGAATCATAAACGGAGAGACCAAATTGCGAGCCGCGGGCTCGCTAAATACATCGGGCCTGAAGACTCGCAACGCGATTCTGCATGACTTCCGGAGTAAGCCGGGATTCAACATGCTCATCTTGTCCCCATTCGTGGCTGGTATCGGGCTCACGATTGTCGAGGCGAACCACGTGGTTCATTATGGACGGTGGTGGAATCCCGCAGTGGAGTCGCAGGCGACTGACCGCGCCTACCGGATCGGGCAGACCAAGGAGGTTTCGGTCTATTTGCCCATTTTGCGAGATCCCTCTGGGCGAGTTTCGCCAACATTCGACGAGAGGCTCGATCTTTTGATGAATCGGAAGCAGCGGCTGGCCGAAGACTTTCTGCGTCCCCTTCCTCCAGAAGACGAACTGGGCGGCGAGCTCTTCACCGACTTGAGCGCGGAAGCGGCGCTGGAGCACTGCGGATGAGTATACGGTGGGCGCTCTCCGGGATCGTCCTGCTTGGCACAGCGGCGATGCTGGCTCAGCAGGCACGGTTCGAGGGAGCGCCGGCGATTGCCGTGGGAAACGACCGGCTGGACCTGCTGATCCTGCCGCAAGGCTCAAGCATCGCGAGCATCGTACTCAAAGGTTTGGCGGCGAAGATCAATCCGCTGTGGAACCCGATGCGGTTGGAACGGGAAGCGGGGAAGCCGGTGACGTTCCGGTCGGGGATTGGAAGTTTCCTGTGCCTGGATGGATTTGGCGTGCCTTCCGCCGAAGAGAGCGCGGCCGGGTTGCCGATGCACGGGGAAGCGCACGAGGCCCAGTGGGAAACGCGGTATAGCGGCAAGACCGGAAGCACGACGGCGCTGACGCTGGCTACGACTTTACCGATCGTACAGGAGAACGTGGAGCGGACCTATCGCCTGGTGGACGGCGAGACCGTGGTTTACGTGGAGACGCAGGTGGAAAGCCTGTTGGGATTTGACCGGCCGATGGTGTGGGCCGAGCATGCGACCGCGGGATCGCCATTCCTGGAGCCGGGCGTGACGCTAATCGAAATGTCGGCGACACGCTCGCAAACCCGACCTTATTTGAAACATGGAGGCGGGCTGCCGGACCGGTTCGCTTCGGGCAAGGATTTTACGTGGCCGTGGGCCGTGGGAACGGACGGCAAGCGGGTGGATATGCGAACGACGCCCGCAAACCCGAACTCGGGCGGACATACGACCAGCCTGATGGATCGCAAACGGAAATTGGCGTTTATCACGTTCTTCAATCCGAAGATGGGATTGCTGCTCGGATATCTGTTCAAGCCGGAGGAGTTTCCGTGGGTGCAAAGCTGGGAAAATTTCCCGCCGAGCCGGAAACTGGCGCGAGGGCTGGAGTTTTCGACGCAGCCGTACGACGTGCCGCGGCGGGAGGCGATCCAGATGAAATCGATGTTCGACACGCCGACATATCGATGGCTGCCGGCCAAGAGCAGGGTCACGAGCCGTTTCCTGATGTTCTATACAAAGGCCCCCGCGGCGTTTAAGAAGGTGGATGACGTGCGGATGGAAGGGGCGTCGGTGGTGGTGGAAGATCGCGGATCGCGGCAGAAGATCACGCTGGCGGCGAGTTTGCCTTTTTAGGAGGCTGGCGGGCGTGCGCCGGACACATGTTAGAATCCGGATTGGAATCGACATCCCCGACCCGGCTTGCGCCGGGTTTTTCATGGAGTTCAGTAAATGTCCGGCCACTCAAAATGGGCAACCATCAAGCATAAGAAGGCTGCCACAGACGCAAAGCGCGGCAAGATCTTCACCCGCATTATCAAAGAAATCATGATCGCGGCGCGCGCCGGGGGCGACCCCGAAGGCAATCCGCGCCTGCGCACGGCGATCACCGCGGCCAAAGCCGTTTCGATGCCCAACGACAACATCAAGAAGGCGGTGATGCGGGGGACCGGCGAACTGGAAGGCGGCCAGATCGACGAAATCACGTTTGAGGGCTATGGACCCGGCGGCGCCGCGGTCATAGTGAACGTGGCCACCGATAACCGCAACCGCACGGTGAGCGATATCCGGCACATGTTCTCGAAAAATGGCGGGAACCTGGGCGAGGTCGGCAGCGTGGCGTGGATGTTTGAGCGCAGGAGCCAGATCTTCATCGAGAAAGACAAGGCCAACGAAGAGCAGCTAATGAACCTTCTGCTGGACGCGGGCGCCGACGATATTAAGGATAACGAGGACAACTGGGAGATTCTGTCCGCCCCGGAGAATCACAATGTTGTGGTGGAGGTGCTGGAGAAGGCAGGGATTCCGGCCGAGTCGGCCGAGATCGCCATGGTGCCGAAGAACCTGATTACGCTCGAAGGCAAGAACGCCGCGGGCATGATGCGGCTGAACGACGCGCTGGAGGAGCACGAGGATGTGCAAAGCGTGTACGCCAACTTCGACGTGAATGAAGAAGTAGAAGCGATTGCCTGATTGATCGTTCTGGGCGTCGATTGCGGCAGCGAGCGGACGGGCTATGGCGCCATTGAAAGCGATGGGCGCGCGTACCGGCTGCTGGGCGCCGGAACCATCGTGACCAGCCCGCGGCAGAGCTTTGAGGTGCGGCTGCTCGTCATCGCCCGCGGACTGCGGGAGCGCATCGAACAGTACCGGCCGGACGCGGTGGCGGTGGAAGAGGTTTTCTACGCGGTCAATGTGAAGACCGCCTTGAAGCTTTCGCACGTGCGCGGAGCGGCTCTGCTGACGGTGGCGGAGGCGGGCGTGGCGCTGGCGGAATACTCGGCGCTGGAAGTGAAGAGCAGCGTGGTCGGCTATGGCCGCGCGGAGAAGCGGCAGGTGCAGATGATGGTGGCTTCGCTGCTGAAGCTGAGCGCTCCAATAGAATCGGAAGACGCCAGCGACGCGCTGGCAATCGCCATCTGCCATGCGAACCACGCCGTGGTGGCCGCCCGGTGACGAGCGCTGGCCTGACCGTTTTGCTGGCCTTTGCGGGGACGCTTGCGGGCGGACAGAAATTGATCTTCACGAAGACGTTTCCGCAGAGTCAGCCGCCTTACGTTCGAATTGCGGTCGAAGAATCGGGCGCGGGCGAGTTCCGGACGAGTCCGCAGGATGACCAGCCGGTGCAGTTTCAACTCAGCGACGCCGAGAAGACGGAGCTGTTCGGGCTGGCGAACAAGGTGGATTTCGGGCAGAAGCTGGAAGCGCCGATGCGCGTGGCGCAAATGGGGCTGAAGACGATCCGTTTCGAAAACGCCGGACGTACCGTCGAACAGACGTTCAATTACACCCAGAACCTGGACGCGCGGGCGCTCACGGACTGGTTCGAACGCATTTCGGAGAGCGAAATGTGTTATCTGGATCTGGAGCGCACCGCGAAGTACGAGAAGATTGGCGTGAACGAGGCGATCCTTCAGATCCAGGCGGATTGGGAGCGCAAGCGGCTGGTGGCGCCCAAGCAGTTTCTGCCGTTGCTCGACCGGATCGTCAAAAGCGAAAGTTACGTGAAAATGGCTCGCGCGCGGGCCGCGAATCTGGCCGATACATTCCGCACACTCCCATGAAAGTTTTTCTGTTTTTCGTTGTCGCTTGTTGCGCGCTCGCGCAGGAGCAGAAGCCGGCCCCGGCCGAGTCCAATCCAAAGCCCGCGCCCGCCGCGCCCGCGCCAGCTTCCGAAGCGCCGAAACCCGCGCCGGACGATATGGCGGAGTTGAGCCGCGCGCTCACCGAAGGCGGCAATAGTCCGGCGGACTTCACGCGCGTGCTGGAAGCTCATCTGGCGAAATATCCGAACACCACGCATCGCGCGGAGATTGAAGTGGCGCTGGCGAAAGCCGCGATGGAAGGCCAGGATGAAGCGCGGATCATCAAATATGGCGAGCTGGTGGCGGCGCGCGATCCTACGAAAGTAGAACTGCTGGATCGGGTGGCGCGCGCGTATGTGATGCGGGGCGATCCGGCGAGCGCGCAGAAGGGTCTGGAGTTTGCGAGAAAGTTCGAGCAGGCGATGGATAAGCTGCGGGGAGATCCGCCGCCAGGCCGGATGAGCGCCGGTCAGTGGACGAACGAACTCGACAAAGGCAAGGCGCGGGCGCTGGTGCTCGAATCGCGCGCATGCGGAATCTTAGGCCAGACCGCCATCGCGATCGAGATGGCGAAGCGAAGTTACGAAGCGTACCCCACCGCCGAAGCGGCGCGCGAATGGTCGAAATGGCTGGCCAAGAATGGCCAGGCGGCGGAGGCGGTGGAGCATCTGGCGGATGCGTTCACATTGACCGATGCGCGGAACACGGAGCTTGACCGCGCGAAGGACCGGCGGCTGATGGGCGAGCTCTATACAAAACTGAACGGATCGGAGAAGGGTTTGGGCGATGTGGTGCTGCGGGGTTATGACCGCACGAGCACCTTGGAGGCGGATCACGAAGCGCGTTTGAAATCCCTGGATCCGAATCTGAAGGCGGCCACGATTCTGGATTTCACGCTGCCCGGCGCGAACGGACAGGATTTGAAGCTGGCGGGATTGAAGGGCAAGACGATCGTGCTGGATTTCTGGGCGACGTGGTGCGGCCCGTGCAAAGCGCAGCGTCCGCTTTACCAGCAGGTGGAGAAGAAATTCGAAGGGCAGCCGAACGTCGTGTTTCTTTCGGTGAACACGGATGAAGACCGCACGCTGGTTCCCGGATTTCTGAAGGCGCAGAAGTGGTCGAATGCGGTTTACTACGACGGCGGCCTGTCCGATTACATGAAAGTGAACTCGATTCCGACGACGCTGATCGTGGATAAGACGGGGCAGATTTCGAGCCGGATGAACGGATTTATCCCGGAGCGGTTTGTGGATTTGCTGACCGAACGGATCCAGGACACTTTGCGCTAGCGGCTTCGAGCAGCGCCTGCAGATCGTCGTGAGGCGTGGCGGTGGTTACGCCGCCGTGAAACGCATTGATCTCGAAATGCAAGTGGCGACCGTGCCCTTTGCGGTTGGCGTTAAAGCCGGTGTGGCCGGTGAAGCCGAGGCAATCTCCCGCTTCGACGAAGCTGCCGGCGGCGGTCTGTGCGCGCTCGAGATGCGCGTAGCGAAAGAACTGGTTGGTGTCGGGATTGAAGATGATCACGGTGTTGCCGCCGCGCACCGTGCTGGTCGAGAACCAATCGCCGGATTGCCAGCCGCTTTCGGCCAAAATCACCAGACCGCGCGAGGCGGAGCGAACCGGCGTGGCTTCCGGGACGAACAGATCGATCGCGGAGGGATGGACGCCGCGGCCGGAACCGAGCGGCGTTTCATACGGCACGGGGACGACGAAGCGATCCATGTCCAGTTCGGAGTAACAGGACGCGCACGCGTCGGCCAGCAGTGCCACATAAGCGCGCTTGGTGGCGGGCGCCAGACGGCGGGCGATATGAGCGACGACGCGATCGGCCGGATCGGCAGTGGGTTTGTTTTCGTCGAAGGCGTCGAAGAGACCGTCGTGGTAATAGATTGCCGAAGCGAGATAAGGGCTTTCGAGGAAGTTGCAGGGCGTGAGGCCGCGCAGAATGCGATCGGCTTTCGCCACCTCGGCTGAGATGCGGGTCTCGATGGCGGCGGACGGGACGACTTTGATAACAGGTTCGGGAGCGCGCCGGCGTTTTTTCTGACGCTTGCGTTTCACCATTGTGGTTTGCGTGTGAGCAACTTACGAGTGTGCCATCTCTTCTTCCACGGGGCAATGGCGGCCTCACTCGTTGATCCCGGCAAGCTTGCTAGTAAGAAGTAAAACCCACCGCTTCGATTGCCGAAGGAAATTCCGGCGCGGTTACCAGCGCTCCAGTGAGCGTGTCGTAAATGACTACCTCCTCGCCGCTGGCCATGTACACTTCGGAGCCGTCGTCCGACAATCCGAGCATGACGTGGTACAGGTCAATCGGGATAGAGTTCGTTGTTGATCCGGCAGGCAGATTCACCGTTATCAACGTGTCATCTCCAAAAGCATAAAGCGTCTGCCCGTCCGGGGATACCACAAGGGCCGATATCGGCCCGGGTGCTGTATGGATCGTGCGGCTTATCTCCAGAGTTGCGGTATTTATATCGAGAATGTCACCATGCTCGCTATAAAATCCGATATAGCAGTGCGTGCTGTCTGGACTGAACGCGATCGATAGCGCACTTTTCCCGTCGATTGCGCCCAGTTGTTCGAACGTACTCGATGAAAAAACCATGATGGATTTGGTGGCCGAGTCGCTGGCCCAGAGTTGTGAGCCGTCCGGAGAAACGGCTAGCGGACCATCCGGCTGGGTGGTAAGAGGAGCGCTTCGAAGCAACTCCCCGGTGGAAGGCTCGATCGCCGCGAACAGGGCCGGCATGGATTCCGGGAAATTCGTGGTGCTCAGCGTGTATACGGGTCCAAGCGGTGACGCCGCCGCCATCAAGTTGGGACTATTGAACAACTGATCGTAGGCGAGCACCTTCTCATGCACGTTGTCGATCACGGTTAGCGTATTCGCTATAGAGGAAGTGACGAAGGACCGGGAACCATCTCGCGGCACGGCGAGTTTTATCGCGCGATCGACGTTTTCCTCGTACGCCACGCCGATCGGAAGCTTGTTGGTGATTCGCCCCGTTGCAACCGCTGTAAAAGCCAGGGCCGCATCGGAAGAGTTCACGGCGTAAATCGCCGTAGCGCTGGCCGCGCCCGCAATGCCAGACACCGAACCGGGTTGCCCGATTGAGGCTACCGGATCCAACGATGGCGTGCTAACGACCCATACGCCGCTCGATTCCGCGACGTACAACTCGCCGTTGGGAAGCAGCAGAAGCGCGGTGGCGAAATTGAATACGGGAGATTGAGCGGTAACCGAGCGCGCTTGAACATTCACGGAGACGATGGTGTCTGCCTCATTGAGAAAACAGGATGCCGAAGTCAGCATGTAGAACTGGCTGGCATTGGCATCAACACTAAGGGTAACCGGGCATGGGATACCTGGCAGACCGAAGCGCGTTCTGACGGCGAAGCTCGTGGGATCTAAGATCGCCGCCTCCGTGTCGCCGCCCAGTCCTCCGGCCGGCCCGGCAATTACCAGCGAAAGTCCGTCCGCGCTGGTCGCAATGCCGTTGGGAGTCAGCGGCAGATTGATCGCGGTTTCATAATTGCCGGTGGCAACGTCAAGCACATAGAGTTTCGTAGCTCCCGGAGAAGGCACGTACAACTTGCTCCCATCGGGGGAGAAGGTTAGTTGCCCCGTTATGTTTGCAATAAATTCATCCGGCGTCACCACCGTTTGCAGAACGGTATTCGAAGTCGTGTCGATTGTCGCGACGGCAAGCTTCTCACTCTCGCCGTTTTGGAGCACAACGAAAAGGCGGCTTCCGTCCGGACTCACCGCAAAGCCTCCCTGAGTGCCGAACTCGAATGCGATGCTCGTGATGGTCTCGCCGGAGGGCAGCGCTACCACGTCGATAGCTGGGATCGAGGATTGCAGTATATACGCGCGGGACCCATCCGGCGACACGGCTATGGCGTTGAGAGGCGCACGCCCGGCCGTAAACGATCCGTTGGCCTGATTGGTCTCTGTATCGATCGATCCAACGAATGTAGGCTCGTTCGAAATCACGGCCACTAGACCGTGTTGCGCCCATAAAAAGCTCGGAACGAGCATCGCAGCGAGTAAAATTTTGGGTGTGTGGCGCGAGCTTTTCGACGGGCACATGGCGTTTAGTTTATGGCATAGCCGCAAGCCGTGGCGAGCCCAGTTTGTAAACTCATTGGATGCAGAAACCGAGTTTCGATCCAGGGTTGACGCAACAGTACAACGGCCCGCTGCGCAGGGCGATCAATCCCGACGGGTCTTTCAATGTTCAGAGGCGGGGCACGGACTGGCGGGATATCCATCCTTACCTGGGCCTGGTCAGCATGCCGTGGTGGCAATTCTTCGCCATCATCGTGCTCGCGTACGCCACGCTCAATTTCGTGTTCGCCGGGATTTACTTTCTGTTGGGGCCGAATGCCTTGCAGGGTTTGATGGACGGCGCGCCCCGGACCGATCGCTTCCTGACGGCTGTTTTTTTCAGTTCGCAGACGCTGACCACCGTGGGCTTTGGCGCGATCGCCCCGCACAGCCGGATAGCGAACGTGGTGGCGGCGTTCGAAGCGCTGATCGGGTTGTTGGGATTCGCCGTGGCGACCGGCGTGCTGCTGGGGCGAGTATCGAAGCCGTCGGCGCGAATCGGCTTCAGCGAGCGGGCGTTGATGGCGCCCTACCAGGACGGCCGCGCTCTGCAACTGCGCGTCGTGAACCGCCGCAAAAATTCGCTGATGGAGCTGGAGGCGACGGTGATGCTGATGACGGTTGACCGCGTGGATGGGACGATGAAGCGCGATTTCTCGGTATTGAAACTGGAGCGCGATAAGATCCTTTTCTTCCCTCTGACCTGGACGGTTGTGCATCCGGTGGACGCGGAGAGTCCGCTGGCCGGCAAAACGGAGGCGGATCTCCGGGAACAGCAGGCCGAGCTTTTGGTTTCAATCAAAGGGTGGGACGAGACGTTCAGCCAGACCGTACACCAGCGCTATTCCTATCGTTTTGACGAGATCGTCTGGGATGGCAAATTCCAACCCGCTTTCCAGGTGAACGAAGACGGGAATATGGTGCTCGAGGTGGGCGAGGTAGGGGCTTACCAACAAATTTGAAGAACGGCCCCATTCGTGCCTTAGCGGTGGCGTGAGATTCGAAGAGAAGGTTTGTATCGTCACGGGCGGGGGATCCGGCATTGGGAAGGCGATCTGCAAGCGTCTGGCGAGTGAAGGCGGTCGCGTGGTGGTCGTCGATCTAAATGAGCAGCACGGAACGGAGACGGCCCACGAAATCACAGCCTCCGGCGGGCAGGCGATTTTCGCCGCGTGCGATGTTTCCGATGAGCAGCAGGTGAAGGCCGCCGTGCAATTCGCCGTCTCGAATTGGAAGAAAGTGGACGTGCTGGTGAATGACGCGGCCATGATGACCTTCAAGAATGCGGTGAATCTGGAGGTGGCGGCATGGGATAAGACGATCGCGGTGAACCTTCGATCCGTTTTCATGTTCTGCCATTTCGCGCTGCCGCATATGCGCCGCGGGGCTATTGTGAACATCAGTTCGGTGCACGCGCATGAGACGGAAGCGGGGGTTTCCGATTACGCGGCGTCGAAGGGCGGTATAGAAGCGTTCACGCGGGCGCTGAGCCGTGAACTGGAAGAGCCCAAAGTGCGGGTGAACTGCGTGGCGCCGGGCGCCATCGATACGCCCATGCTTTGGAACAATCCGAATGTGAAGAGCGGTAAGGAAAAGATACAAGGCGCGGTAGGCAAACCGGAAGACATCGCGGCGGCGGTGGCGTTTCTGGCGTGCGACGAGGCGCGGTTCATCACGGGCACGACCCTGGTTGTGGACGGGGGACGGTTAGACATCCTGTGAGGCGGAATTAAACATGGAACGGTTCATGTTCGCCACGGGTATCGAGAACAGTTATCCAACCATCCGTGACGCGAACGGGAAAACTTTCCGGCAGGATGAGCTGGCTAAGACCAAACACTACGAATTCTGGCGCAGAGACTTCGAGTTGCTCCAGGAATTGGGGATTGACTATCTGCGTTATGGGCCCCCTTACTTTTCAGTCCACACGGGTCCTGGAAAATACGATTGGGGCTTCACGGACGAAACGTTCAACGCGCTTCAGCAACAGGGCGTAAAGCCGATCGTGGATCTCTGCCATTTCGGCGTGCCCGATTGGATCGGGAACTTTCAGAATGGGGACTTTCCGGAACTGTTCGCGGAATTTGCTTCGGCGTTCGCCAAGCGGTTTCCCTGGGTCCGCTTCTACACGCCGGTGAATGAGATCTTTATCGCGGCGACTTTCTCGGCCCAATTCGGCTGGTGGAATGAGCGGCTGACGACAGACCGCGCATTCGTGACGGCGCTCAAGAATCTATGCAAGGCCAACGTGCTGGCCATGCACGCCATTCTGAAAGAGCAGCCGGATGCGATTTTCATCCAGAGCGAATCGACGCAGCACTTCCACGCCGAAAATCCCGATGCCGACAAATTCGCGTGTTTCTACAACGAAAAGCGCTTTCTTTCGCTGGATCTGAGTTACGGGCATCACGTTCACGCGGAGACTTATCAATATCTTCTCGACAACGGAATGACGCGAGCGGAATATGAATGGTTCGGCAATAACCACGTAAAGAACCGCTGCGTCATGGGGAATGACTATTACGCCACCAACGAAAACATGGTGCATGCCGACGGGGGCATTTCGTTATCAGGAGAGATACTCGGTTATTACCCGATTACGCACGATTACTTCGTGCGCTACGGACTGCCGGTGATGCATACCGAGACGAATTACGATGACCCTAACGCGGTGAACTGGCTGCAGAAGGAATGGGCCAACGTGCACCGTCTAAAACAACAGGGCGTTCCTCTGATTGGATTCACGTGGTACAGCCTGCAGGATCAGGTGGATTGGGATACGGGTCTGCGGGAGAACAACGGGCGGGTGAATCCGCTGGGCCTTTGCGACTTGGACCGGAACATCCGGGCGGTGGGATATGCGTATAAGACGCTGATCGAGAAATGGCGCGATATTCTGCCGACCGAAAGCACGGTGCTGGGGATCGGCGCATAGCGTTTCGAGGCGTACTGGTGATTTTCGTTACGTTTGATTAGAAAGGAAAGGTCTCCGAACATCCGATTAACGCGTTTGTGCGTTACGTTCGTATACGGCCTTGCAATAAAACCTTATGCACTTCGCAGAAATGTTAGAAGAATTAAAGCACGAAAGAACCCACTTGGTGGAGGCGATCGAAAACCTCGAACGTCTGGCTCGCGGGCGGGGCAAGCGGCGTGGCCGCCCACCCGCATGGCTCACTGTCGAAAAGCGCCGCGGTCGCCCGCCTGGAAGCAAGAACAAGCAACGGACGCTGGTCGAGCAGTAGGCAAGCCGAGCTGTCCGGCGCAATTGATTCGACTCCACTCCTTCTGCTGCACTCCTCGGCTGCTTCCTGACGACATGCACGGACCGCGGCTTTCCGCGGAACGATACAATCGCAGAGCAAGCTAAATTACGAACGAGGACGCGCACCGCCATGTCAACGCAGGCCATGAAGCTCGATCAGCAGGCGCTTGATCAGCTCTGTATCAACACCATCCGGATTCTCTCAATCGATACTGTACAGAAGGCCAATTCCGGGCATCCTGGACTCCCGATGGGCGCGGCGGCCATGGCGTACGTACTGTGGACGCGTCATCTGAAATATAACCCGCACAATCCGCTGTGGCCGGACCGCGACCGGTTTGTGCTTTCGGCCGGGCACGGCTCGGCGCTGCTCTATAGCCTTCTCCATTTGACGGGCTATGACCTGCCGCTGGAGCAGTTGAAGAACTTCCGCCAGATGGGCAGCCACACACCCGGCCATCCGGAGCGGGGCGATACGGCGGGAGTCGAAGTGACGACGGGTCCGCTGGGGCAGGGTTTCGGCATGGGCGTCGGGATGGCGATGGCGGAGGCTTGGCTGGCGGCGAACTTCAATCAGGATGGCAAGGAGATCGTCAACCACTACACGTACGGGATCGTTTCCGATGGCGACCTGATGGAAGGGATCGCCGCCGAGGCGGCATCGCTCGCCGGGCATTTGAAACTCGGCAAGCTGATTTACCTCTACGATCAGAACCACATTTCGCTGGCCGGGGCGACGGAACTGACGTATACCGAGGATGTCGCCAAACGGTTCGACGCCTACGGATGGCATACGAAGACCGTGGTGGACGGCAACGACACCGAAGAGATCGATGCGGCGATCCGCGAGGCGCAGGCGGAGACGGACCGGCCGTCGCTGCTGCTGGTTCGGACGCATATCGGCTTCGGGAGCCCGCACAAGCAGGACAGCTTCCACGCGCACGGATCGCCGCTGGGCGAAGAAGAGGTCGCCGCAACCAAGAAGAATCTGGGCTGGCCGACCACCGACTACTTCTATCTGCCGCCCGAAGCGGTGGCGCACTTCCGCCAACAGGTACCGAAAGGCGAGGCGGCCGAGAAGCGGTGGAGCGGGCAGATGGAGGCCTACCGGTCGGCGCTGCCGGAAGAGACCAAAAAGTGGGATCTGATGATCGCGGGCAAGCTCCCGGAGGACTGGGCCGCGGATCTGCCTAAGTGGAAGACGACGGATAAACCGATCGCCACGCGCGTAGCGGCCGGGCAGGCGCTCAGCGCGCTGGCTAAGCGAATTCCCAACCTGATCGGCGGTTCAGCCGATCTGGATCCCTCGACCAACACGGCCCTGAAAGATATGGGTGATTTCGAGCCGGCGGGAGCTTACGGCGGCAAGAGCCCGGGAACGGCCGGGGGCGTCTGGAGCTTTGCCGGCCGCAATCTTCATTTCGGCGTGCGGGAGCATGCCATGGGAGCGGCGGTGAACGGCCTGGCCGCGCATGGCGGGTTGATTCCTTATTCGGCCACGTTCCTGACATTCTCCGATTACATGAAGCCGGCGATCCGCCTTGGCTGTCTGATGCAGCTGCACTCGGTTTACGTGTTTACGCATGATTCGGTCGGGCTGGGAGAAGACGGTCCGACGCATCAGCCGGTGGAGCAGATCGCCGGATTGCGCGCCATCCCGGGCCTTACCTTGATCCGGCCCGCGGACGCCAACGAGGCGGCGGAGGGCTGGTCGGTTGCGGTGCGGCAGAACCATCCCACCCTGTTTGCGTTGTCGCGGCAGAATTTGCCGATCCTGGAACGCATGCCCGGGTCGGAATCGGGCGTGGCGCAGGGGGCGTACATTCTGGCCGATGCCGAGAATGCGCAGCCGCAGGTGATCCTGATCGGCACCGGTTCGGAAGTCTCTTTGTGCGTGAAAGCTCGCGAGAGGCTCAAAGGCTATGGCGTGCAGGCGCGAGTGGTCAGCATGCCCAGCTGGGAGCTGTTTGAGCGCCAGGATGCGGCCTACCGGAACCAGGTTTTGCCGCCTTACGTGAAGAAGCGCGTCACCGTCGAAGCAGGCACGACGTTTGGCTGGGAGCGCTGGGCGGGTTCGGAAGGCACGTGCATCGGGATCAACCGTTTTGGCGCGTCGGCCCCTGGCGATGAAGTGATGAAGAAATTCGGCTTCACCTCCGAGCATGTGACCGCGGCCGCGCTGGAGCTTTTGGGGCGAGCGGCCGAAGCTTCGAAGGAGTACACGAGCGAGGGCGATACCAGCGTAGCTCCCACCGGACCGACGGAAGGACACTCGTAAGGCCAAACCTGCTCAGCTTTGCCGGACCTTGCGGCTGGCGACCGGCTTTTCTGTTTTCCATACGCACTACAAACTAGATCTATGAATTTTGGATTTTTTTGTAGTGCGTGTTAGAATCTCCCTATGTCCAAATTTTGAATTTTGGGCCCGAGCCGTTCAGGCGCGGGGGTGATGGCGTGTTCGTAAAACGCCGTCGTCCTGACCGTATTTGACCCTTCACCGGGTCATCATCTTCTTTTTACGAGGTCACATTACTGAATGAAAAACCTTCTATCCAAAGGACTGGTCATGGTTGCGGGACTTGCCGGAATTCCGGCGATGGTGGCGCAATCGGACCCTCAGCCTCCGGAGAAGGCGCAAGTTCGGTCGAACGAAGATCCCCGAATCTTGTCGCTCCGTCGATTCTTCCAGCGGCATAACAGCCCTGTTCAGCACCTTTCGGAAGTTTTCATCAAAGAAGCCGATAACAACAATTTGGACTGGCGTCTTCTGCCGGGCCTGGCGTTGGTGGAAAGCGGCGGCGGTCAGCACTGCCAGAAGTTCAACCTTTTCGGATGGATGAACGGGAAAGCCGCATTCACGTCGTTCACGGACGGCATCCGGCAGGTCGCCTGGTTTCTTTCCAACTCCCACTATTACCGGAACAAGTCGGTGGATCGCGTGCTCCTCACGTATAACCCCGATCCCACGTATCGGGCGAAAGTCCTTTCGGTGATGGCCATGATCTCGCCGACACAACAGATTCCGTTGCTCGGCGAATAGCATTCGCACTGCAATCTGAGATGAGGCCGGCGCCGAAAGGTTCCGGCCTTTTTTGCGTTTGGCGCACTGCCGGCCGCGTTCGCGGTCTTTCAGACACACTTCGTCGACAAGCCCCTGCATTTTTTCTTCTGCGATACCGAGCGCGCGGGAACGCGCTTCACCCTTTTCGGCAAGGCGTTCAGGCTTCCGGTAGAGCAAGTAATCCCGATTCGAAAAGTGCGCGAAATCTCGCGCCCGCTACCAGATGCGCACGCGATCCGCGGGCGCGAGGTACAGCTTCGCTCCCGGTTGAACGTCGAACGCGTTATACCAGGCGTCGATATTGCGAACGGTGTCGGCCCGGTACTGCGCCGGGGAGTGCGAGTCGGTCATGATCTGCTGGCGCAGAGCGGCCTCGCGAGTCTTGGATGCCCAGTTTTGGCCGAACGCGATGAAAAACTGCTGGTCGCTCGAGAAGCCGTCGCGGGATGGCGCGCGATGCTCGCCGAGCGACGCGCGGTAGCCGTCGTATGCGGCTGAAATGCCGGCGAGATCGGCGATGTTCTCGGCCAAAGTCTGCTGGCCGTTTACGCCTAGATCCGGGAAAGGCTTATAGGTGCCGTACTGCGCGGCCAGTTGGGCGGTGGCGGCGTCGAAGTGCGCGAGATCGGCGGGCGTCCACCAGTTGCGCACGCGGCCTTTGGAATCGAACGCGCTGCCTTCGGTGTCGAATGTGTGGCTGATCTCGTGGCCGATGATGGACCCGATCGCGCCATAGTTGAAAACGGCAGGCGCCTGGGGATCGAAGAACGGCGGCTGCAGGATGGCGGCCGGGAAACTGAGCGCATTCTGCAACGGCAGGTTGACCGCGTTGACGGTTTGCGGCTCCATGGTCCATTCCTTGCGGTCGATCGCTGAGCCGAGACGCGCGACCCAGTAGTGGTAATCAAACAGGTTTCCGCGCCAGATATTGCCGAAGATATCGCCGGCCTTCACGTCGAAATCCGAATAATCGCGCCAGGTTTCGGGATAGCCGATGCCTACATAGAGCGTGCTGAGCTTGGCTTGGGCTTCCGCTTTGGTGGAGGGATCCATCCAGGTGAGCCCCTCGATGCGCTTGCGAAACGCGGCGATGATGTTCGCCACCATCGCCTGGGCCTGCGCTTTGGCTTCCGGCGGGAAGTAGCGTTGCGCGTAAATTTTTCCAACCTCATCGCCGAGCAGCCCATTGACGACGATGACCCCGCGCTGCCAGCGAGGCCGCTGCTCGGGCGTGCCGGAAAGCGTTTTGCCGAAGAAATCAAAACGCGCGTCGGCGAACTGCTTGGGAAGCACTCCGGCGTAGGCGTCGATCAGGTGGAAGGCGAGCCAATCCTTCCACGTGTCCAGAGGCGTGGAAGCGACCAAGGCGGACTCGCCGGTGAAGGCGGTGGGCTGCCAGACGATGAAAGACTCCTGCCTGGCGAGTCCGGCGCCCCGGAAATATTCGGCCCAATCCAGACCGGGGGCCTTGGCGGCGAAATCGGACATGCTCCAGGTATTGTTGGCTTTGTGAATATCGTCGTTATCGGCCAGGCTGAGATGCTGGCCGGCGATGGCATGCTCCAACTCCATGATGCCCGCGGCGCGCGCGTCCGGTCCGGTGAATCCGGCGAGCTTCAGCATGGCGGAGATATGCGCCTGATACTGCGTGCGGATAGTCCGCATGTGTTCGTTATCGGCGAGGTAGTACTCGCGGTCAGGCAGTTGCAGGCCGCCCTGCAACAGGTAGGCGGCGTAATGCTCGGAATCGTTAAAGCCCGGCGCGACCCAAAGGCCGAAGAGATTGGGCGTGTGAAAGTTGGTGTTGTTGAGAGCGTCGACGTCGGCGCGCAATGTTTCGCCCAGAGCGCGCGCCAACTCGCGCTTGTCTTTGATGGCGGCGATCGCGTCAAGGTGCGGGCGAAGCGGCGCGACCCCTTGGGCTTCGATCGCCGCCTCATTCATATAGGAGTTAAAGAGATCGGCGATCTTTCGAATGCGGGGTCCGGCACTCGCGCCGGATTTGGCGATTTCTTCGATGAGGGCCGCGGTGCGCTGATTACTCAGCGTATCGAGCGCGGTGAAGACGCCGATGGAACCCCGATCCGCCGGGATGGCGGTGCGCTGGATCCAATTGCCGTTGCAGAATTCGTAGAAGTCGTCCCCTGGACGGACCGATCGATCCATGTTGGCCACCGCGACGCCGTGGGGATCCGGCTGGCTGGCCGCGTGTTTCTTGGAATCGCCGCGGACGACGTCTTGCGCCTGAACGGCGGCGACGGAGAGAGCGAAAAGGATGCAGAGTGCGGACTTCATTGGTGCTTTTACGATAACCGACTTCCGCTGACCGCGTTCACGGTATCGATAGGATAGGAGGCGATCGGGCGAACGCATGTAAGCTGGGAGTTCCGCCCACCGAATTGTCCATGAACCCACACCGAATGCTCCCCGCGCTAGGGGCTCTTCTGCTCTTAACCGCCCTTCCTTTGCTGTCTCAAACGCCCGACGCCGACGTGAAAGCGCCGCCGCCCAAGTTCGACCCCGCATCGGTCGCGCGCGGGCAAGGGACGTTCGTGGCCGATTGCGGCTTCTGCCACGGCAGCAACGCCAAGGGCGGCGAAAAGGGACCCGACCTGCTGCGCTCCGTCCTGGTCCTCGATGACGAGAACGGAAAAAACATCGCTCCCGTGATCCTGAAAGGCCGCGTCGAAAAAGGCATGCCCCGCTTTCCGCTGACGCCCGCGCAGATCGGCGATATCGCTAACTTTCTCCACAACTCGATTCTCAGCGCGGCCGACCGGGATAGTTACAAAATCCTGAACATCGTAACCGGCGATGCGCACGCCGGCGAGCTTTACTTTAACGGCGCGGGACACTGCGCCTCCTGCCATTCCGTTACGGGCGACCTGAAAGGGATCGCGGAAAGTACGAGCCGGTCACGCTGCAGGGCCGGATTCTGCAGCCTCCATTCACGTGGACGGCGGGAACGCCGGCCGAAACCATTTCCGCCGTTTCGCTCACTGTGACGCTGGCTTCCGGGGAAACGTTCACCGGCACGCCGGTCAACCTGGATGATTTCAACGTCTCCCTGCGGGAGCGCGACGGCGCGTTTCACTCCTTCAAGCGGACCAAAGACGTGCAGGTAGCGATCCACAACCGGCTTCAGGCGCATCTGGACCTGCTGACCAAGTATGCGGACGCGGATATCCACAATCTAACGGCGTACCTGGTGACCCTGAAATGAAATCGCTTCTTTGCTATCTGGTCTGCGGACTTCTGCCCGCGTGCGCGCAAATTCTGGATCCCGCGTTGCTGACCAAGCCCGCCACCGACGCCTGGCCCACTTACAACGGCGATTACTCCGGCCGCCGTTTCAGCACGCTGACGCAGATCAACCAGACAAACGTGAAGCACCTGACTCTGTCGTGGATCTTTCGCGTCAAAGTCGGGCTGACGCCCGGCGCGATCGTGGGCGGCGAAGGACCCGTGCCCGAAGGGCCGCCAAGCGATCCCGGCGTGTCCACCATCAAGGCGACCCCGTTGATGCTGAACGGCGTTCTCTACTTCTCCACGCCGGATAACGCATGGGCGGTGGACGCGCGCTCCGGCCGCGAGATCTGGCACTTCACGTGGAAAACCAAGGGCGGCATCCACATCGGAAACCGCGGCGTGGGCATTTACGGCAACTGGCTCTACTTTGAAACGCCGGATAACTATCTGGTTTCGCTGGACGCCCGCACGGGAAAAGAGCGCTGGCACGTGGAGATCGCCGACGTGAAGCAGGAGTATTTTTCCACCCCGTCGCCGATCATCGTGGGCAATCATGTTTTGGTCGGCACCGGCGGCGACTCGCTGGATGTGCCGGGCTTTCTGGAAGCGCATGATCCGGAAACCGGGGCCATTCAGTGGAAGTGGTGGAGCGCGCCGCTGAAAAAGGGCGACCCCGGATTCGAGACCTGGCCCGACGAGTACGCCATGCGGCACGGCGGCGGGATGACTTGGATTCCCGGCACCTATGATCCGGACCTGCACCTTTATTATCTCGGCACCGGCAATCCTAATCCCGTTCTAACCGGCCGGAGCCGCAAGGGCGATAACCTCTACACCTGTTCGATCGTGGCCCTGAACGTGGAGACCGGCAAGCTCGCCTGGTACTTCCAACCATCGCCGCACGACACGCATGATTGGGACGCTGCGCAGACTCCGATTCTGATTGATGCGGAGATCGACGGCAAACCTCGCAAGCTGCTGGCCCAGGCCAACCGCAACGGATACTTCTTCGTCTTAGACCGAACCAACGGCAAGAACATTCTCACGGCCCCCATGATTCAAACGATGAACTGGTCGAAAGGGATTAACGCCCAAGGGCAGCCGATCCCCGACCCGGGTAAGGAAGCGACGGTTCCCGGCGTTCTGGTCTCGCCGCCCACCGGTGGAGCGACGAATTGGCCGCCTCCCAGCTTCGATCCCGAAACGGGGTTGTTTTATGTCGGGACGTCTCAGCAGTTCAGCATGTTTTACCTGACCGACACCGACCCCCACCCGGAAGGATACGGGGCGGCGGAGCGCGACGCGGGCTACTTCGGCGGCGACCTGGAGGCGATCGATTACAAGACCGGCAAAGTGGTGTGGGATCATCATTACCCGTTCGGGGGCGGACCGGTCGGAATCCTGACCACGGCCGGCAAGCTGCTGTTCACCGGGGACGGCTCCGGGCACCTGGTGGCTTTCAATCCGGCGAACGGCGATATTCTTTGGCACGCCGGATTGGCGGACGACCTCAGCAACGGCCCGGAGACATATCTGCTCGACGGCCAGCAATATGTGGTCGTTGGAGCGGGCGATTCGCTTTACGCGTTTACGGTTGAGCCATAGGATCGTAGCTCCCCACGCTCCAGACGTAGCCTTCAGGATCGCGGCAGCTGAAACCGCGTCCGCCGTAGTCTTTGTCTTCGATGTCCAAGACCATCTTTGCGCCGGCGCCCTTCGCGCGGGCGTAGACGGAATCCGTATCGGCGGCGATCAGGTAGATGCTCGGGGCGTTCGCGTGGCCGCTCTCATCCAACGGAGTGCTGTGTGCGCTCGAGCCCAGCATGACCATACCGCCGCCAAACGTGAGTTCGGCGTGGGCGATGGATCCGTCCGGGCCGGCATGCACGGCGTGCTTCTCAAAACCGAGCACGGAACAGAGCCACTCGATCGCGGCCGGGGCATCGGCATAGCGCAGGCCGGGGATCACATTAATTGCGGGAGTTGTGGACATTCCCCGATTATGGAACCGGTCCGGGGAACTGTATTGGAAAAAAGGGAAGGCGGCGCGCTAGCGCATCTGGTTCAGTCCTCGATGGCGAGGTGATTGGTCCACGGCTTCCGGCCGGCCGCATACGCGGTGGGATTGATGCCGGAGAAGGCGCGGAAGTCATTATTGAAGTGCGCCTGATCGAAGTAGCCGCAGAACAGGGCGATCTCCGCCCAATTCACTTCGCCGCCGCCGCGGATGCGGGCCAGCGCGGTCTGGAATCGGTGGATGCGCGAAAATCGTTTGGGCGTTACGCCGACCTGTTCGCGGAAGATCTGGGCGAATCGCCTGCGGCTCATGCCGATCTGGGCAGTGACCTCTCCGACCACACAGGCGTTGGAAGGCTTCCGCAGTTGCGTCACGGCCCATGCCACCGCGGCGTTTCCGAACAGGCGGTTACGCCCGCGCGAAAGAAGCGCCTGTTCCAGGATTGCAAGTCTCGCCGATGCCGGAGCGGCTTGCAGGCGGTCGCGCAGAGCGGCCGCTTCGCCGCCCCAGACCGCTTCGAGAGACACTTGGCGGTCGCTAAATTCGTCCGCCGGGATGCCGAAGAAGGGAACGAAACCGCCAGGCCGGAACTGAACGCCGATAACATCTTCCAATTCGGCGGTGTCGATCACGACGTATTTGGAATGGACGCCGGATACGAGCGCGGGCGATTCGTGCCCGGCGAATCGGCCAGCCAGATTGATGACGATGCCGGTCCCGCCGTTCGGCAGCACACGTTCGTGCCGGTGCGACGCCCGGTACCCGCGGCAATACCAGAGCCTCTCAATGAATTCGGAAAGCGGCGGCGCGGGCCTGTGCTCAAGATACGGCATCGAGTACGTTCTATCTTCGCCGATCGCCCGGCATCTCGAAAACCCCGAACTTTTTTCCGCCGCTCTGCGTAGCGATACACTGACGCTACCGCGTGAACTGCATGAAGGAGAATCTTCGTTGAAACATCTGATCATTTTGGGATTGAGCATGGCCGCCATGCTGGCGACCGCGCGAATTGCGCCCGCGCAAACAGCCAAGCCCGCCGAGCTGACCGGCGCCTGGCACTTCGTGATGGACACCGGCGGAGGCGACCGCGAATTCGAAGCGGATTTCAAAACGGATGGGGAGAACGTAACCGGAAAGTACGGCAAAGCGGATGTCGCCGGCACCTTCAAGGAAGGAAAACTCGCGCTCTCGTTCACCATCGAATCGGAAGAAGCCGGCTCCGGCACATTGAAGCTGAACGGCGTTCTGGAAGGTGATGCGATTACGGGCGACTGGGGTTTCGGGGATTACACCGGGACGTTCAAGGCGACTCGCAAACCTTCCGGAACCGCGACTGCTCCGCCCGGGCTCTAACCCATTCGATACCGGCTGGTACTACCGGCAGTTTCAGGCATAGAGATGTGAGCCTTCCCCCAAGCTATACTCATGCGGATTGTCCTTCCGCGACTCAAAGGCTCACTTCTTTAAAATCTTTGACGAACTCGGCCCCGGGCTGATCACAGGGGCCGCGGATGACGACCCGTCCGGCATTTCCACGTACTCCGTCACGGGCGCCACCTTCGGCTACGGTCCGCTGTGGACCGCGCTGTTTTCCTTTCCGCTGATGTGCGCCGTCCAGCTCATGTGCGCGCGGCTGGGCATGGTGAGCGGCCGCGGACTGGCGGGCGTGATCCGGGGACGTTATCCGCGCTGGGTGCTTTGGTCGGCATGCCTTGTCCTCATCGTCGCCAACGTGTTCAACATCGGCGCGGACCTCGCCGGAATGTCCGATGCGATGCAGATGGTCACCGGAATCTCATCGTGGATCTGGACGCCCCTCTTCGCGGGCGGCATTGTCCTCAGCCTCATCATTTTCTCCTATAGGAGACTCGCGCAAACTTTCAAATACCTCACGCTGGTGCTGTTCGCCTACATCATCTCCGCGTTCCTGGCCCACCCCGACTGGGGACAGGTTCTTCGCGCGTCGCTCATCCCCCACATCGAGTTCAGCAAAGAGTTCCTGTCGGTGCTGGTCGGCATCTTCGGCACCACGATTTCGCCCTACCTTTTCTTCTGGCAGGCCTCCCAGGAAGTGGAGGAGGAACGTTCCAAAGGCCGCATGACCAAGGCCGCTCGCCGGGGCGCCACGACGGCGGAATTGAAGGTGGCGCGCAACGATGTCATGACCGGCATGTTCTTCTCCAACCTGGTCATGTACTTCATCATCCTGACGAGCGCCGCCACTCTCCACGCGCACGGCCGCACCGATATTCAGACCGCTCAGCAGGCGGCGCAGGCTCTTCGCCCGCTCGCGGGAAACGGCGCTTATCTTCTTTTCACCCTGGGAATTGTGGGCACGGGCGTTCTCGCGGTTCCGGTTCTGGCCGGATCCTGCGCTTACGCGGTGTCCGAGGCGTCGGCGTGGCGCGCTTCCCTGAACAGCAAGTTGAAAATCGGACGGAAGTTCTACGGAGTTCTCGCGGTCGCGGTGTGCCTCGGCTTTGCGCTGGATTTCGCCGGTTTCAACTCCGTTCGGATGCTTTTTGCCTCCGCCGTTCTGAATGGGATTCTCGCGCCTCCGTTGATCGTTCTTGTGCTCCTCCTCACAACCGACCGTTCCATCATGGGTGAGCGGGTCAATCCCCCCGTGATCACATTTTTCGGGTGGATCTGCGCGATCGTCATGGCTTTGGCGGCTATCGGCATGTTCGTGCTTTAGCGAGGAAAGGCGTCCCGGGCGCAATCCCACATATTCTACGTGCCCGTAAACACGGAACGCTTGTTTAGCCGCGAGTCATTTCGGACAAAAGCGTCGAAAATGAATGTGAGGAATGGATTCCTCCCAATAGGAGACGGAAAATGAAGAAGCAGATTCTAGCGGTACTGTTTGCGGCGGCGATCTCAGTGCCCGTCACGTTTGCGCAGGCCGGCGGCGGCGCGGGCGGGGCCGGTGGTTCCGGATCGGGAGCAGCCTCCGGTTCAGGTCAAGCTGGTTCCGCGGGCAGCAGCGGTACGGCCGGCGGCAGCGGTTCTACGATGGGCAGCGGCAGTTCCACCGGTACTGACAGCTCCGGCAAGATGAACAGCAGCACCACGGCGAAGAAGAGCAAGCATAAGAAGGCGAAGAGCAATGCCGCCGGGTCCACCGGAATGTCGGGCTCAAGCACAGGCAGTTCCGGAAGCGGTTCGGGCACCACACCGCAGTAACTCCGCGATAAAACGTGAGCCAGGGCGGGCCAGAACCGCCCTGGCTTAGCGCATCCTCTCCGCCCACCTCAAGTAGCGCAGCAGTTCCTTCCTTTCACCCCAGCAGTAAGCCAGAAATTCCCGAAAGTTCATGTCTCCGGCATGGATTCCAGAGTAGGTTTCCAGCCGCCACTGCAGATAAGGGCTTCTCCAGGGACGGAAACGATAGCCGCGCGTCAGATCCCAGATCAATTTCAGCAATCTTAGTCGCTCGAATTAGCGGGCCGTGCCGGCGCCATGCTGTCCCGGGTCGCATAGTAACCCGTCCGCGTTCGCACGACCGGATGATTGGGAGCGTTGGCGATAACCTTCACCGCGTGGTAAGCGCCATCCAAAGCGCGGCTTGGCGGCGTGTAGCCAAGCGTATATTGATTCCGGATATCGCGCGCGACCTGCCGCGCAATCTGTTCCACTTCGCCGGTTTCCCTGGGGAAAAACGCCATTCCGCCGGTCGCTTCCGTGAGCGTCAACAAAGCGCGCTTCGCGCGTTTGGCTTCCCTCTTTTCCTCTTCGCTCAGCAGCCCGATGGCGTAGATCACGACATCGCTTCCCTGGGCCTCGCGCACCAGGTTTTCCAGGCTCACCATGCTGGCGTTATCGTCGCCGTCGGTCACCACCAGCAGAACGCGCTTGTCTCTCTTGGCCTTCTCTTTCTCGTGGTCGATCGACATCCGGATAGCATCGCGCATCGCCGTTCCCCCGCGCGAATCGATCTTCGAAAGTCCCTGCTCCATTTTCTTGATGTCGCCGGTGAAGTCCTGGTCGAGAAACGCCTCGTCGTTGAAGTTCACGATAAAGACTTCATCGTCCTTATTCGATTCTTTGACGAGCGTAATGGCGGCCGATTCCACGCGCGCGCGCTTATCCCGCATGCTCCCGCTCGAGTCGATAATCAGCCCCATGGAAACCGGAACGTCCTCGCGCCGGAACAGCTTTAGCGGCTGCGGAACGTTATCGTCGAAGACCTGGAACTGTCCCTCGCTCAGGTTGGTGATGAGATGACCGGTTTTGTCCTGCACGGTCGCGGGCAGAATCACCAGGCGCGTATCGGACGTGAACGTGACGCCGTCTTTCTGCGCGAAACTCCGCCACGCCGTAATCAAAGTAAGAAAAAGCGCAAGCCCGCAAGCCGCGCTACTGCGTAGGCGCATAGTAACCTAGTCTCCAACTGGCCCGAAGCGGCGGCAACCCGCGCGGCTGCACGAGCTGCACTTTGACCCGCCTGTATTTCCCGTCCCGTAATGCGTTCCCTGGTGTATAGCCAATCAGATACTGGTTGCGCAGTTCAATCCCGATCTTGGCGGCGATGTCGGGAAGATCATTCAGATTCTCCACCGGAAAATGCCGTCCCCCGGTCTGCTCGGCGATCTCGCTCAACAAACCCGGCCCGGAAAGCTCTTCCGCCGTGCGGCCCCGGGCGCCCATGGACTCAAAAATTCCCATCGCATAGATCTGCACGTCCGCTTCGCGCACCAGATTTTTGATCTCGCTTTCCGTATACCGGCTGCTGTTATCGCCGCCGTCGGAAATAATCAGCAGCGCTTTGCGCGCATTATGCGCCGCCTTCATGGTGTGGAGCGCCAGATACACCGCGTCCAGCAGGGCTGTGCGTCCCTTGGATTGCGTAAAGGTCAGCTTGTTCTGAATTTCTTCCAGGCTGGAGGTGAACGAATTGACCAGTTCGGGGCGGTCGTTGAATTCGACCAGGAAAAACTCGTCCTCCGGATTCGCCGTCTTGAAGAATTGCGAAACGCCCTGCCGGCTTTTGTCGAGTTTCTGCCCCATGCTCCCGCTGGTATCAAACACGATGCCGACAGACAAGGGCGCGTCTTCGCTGGAGAAATAGCTGATCTTCTGCTCGATCTTGTCCTCAAAAATCCGGAAGTTCTCTTTTTCCAGCCCGGTTACGAACCGGTTCAATTGATCGGTGACCGTTACCGGAATCTGGACGACGGTGGTGTCGACCCGGATGTTGGCTTTGGGAGCGGGAGCTTCCTTCTCGCCCGGTTTGGCTCGCGGATCAATGCTGACCCGGGGCGCATCGGAAGTGGGAGGCTTGGCATTCTCGGCGGCGCGAATGCCTACGCAAAGGGCTGCGGCCAGCAACCCGCAAACGGCAAGTTGGCAAATGCGCATGCACCGCTTCCTCTTTATGCGCTCAGTCTAGCATAAGGCTCGTTTGTAGTAATATAACGTGTGCCTCGCCGAATCCTGGGCGTGATTCCCGCTCGGTACGCATCTTCCCGGTTTCCTGGAAAAGCCCTCGCCACCCTTGCCGGCAAAACCATGATTGAACACGTGTATGAGCGCGTGTGCATGGCGCGCTATGTGAACGCCGTGGTCATCGCCACCGACGATGAGCGCATCGCGAAAGAAGGCCGCCGCTTCGGAGCGCAGGTCCGCATGACCCGCGGCGATCACAACTCCGGCACCGATCGCGCCGCCGAGGTCGCTTCCGCGGATCCCGCGCCCATTATCGTCAATGTGCAGGGCGACGAGCCCTTGATTGATCCCGCCGCCATCGACGCCGCTATTCTCCCGCTGCTGGAGGAACCCGCCATCCAGATGGCCACGCTCAGCAAACGGATTGAAGACCCGCGCGAGATTGCCGATTCCAACGTCGTCAAAGTGGCTGCCGACCGCTTCGGAAACGCTCTCTATTTCTCCCGTTCCGCCATCCCCCATGTGCGCGCCGGCGGCGAACGCCCGGTTTTCTTCAAGCACACTGGCCTGTACGTGTACCGCCGCGAATTCCTGCTCCGCTATCCGGACCTTCCCGTCGGCCCGCTCGAGCAGGCCGAACGGCTGGAACAGCTGCGCGCGCTTGAAAACGGCTTCAAGATTCGCGTGGTCGAAACGGAGTACGAAAGCTTCGGCGTCGATACGCCCGAAGATCTCGAGCGCGCGCGCTATCTTTTTGAGCGGCTGCTCGCATCCCCGGAGGTGACAAAGAGAAAGAATGGCTAAGTGCATCTTTGTAACAGGCGGCGTGGTCTCTTCCCTCGGAAAAGGTATCGCCGCCGCTTCGATCGGGTGCCTGCTCGAAAGTCGCGGACTCAAGGTCACGCTGCAGAAGTTCGACCCCTATCTGAATGTCGATCCCGGCACCATGAGCCCTTTTCAGCACGGTGAGGTGTTCGTCACCGACGACGGCGCCGAGACCGATCTGGATCTGGGCCACTATGAGCGCTTCACTCACGCGCATCTCACCCAAAGCAACAACCTCACCTCCGGCCGAATCTACGAGCAGATTATCCTCCGCGAGCGGCGCGGCGATTATCTCGGCAAGACCGTCCAGGTGATTCCCCACGTCACCAACGAAATCAAAGCCGCCGTCCGCAAGGTCTCCGAAGGCGTCGATATCGTGATCGTGGAGATCGGCGGCACGGTGGGAGATATCGAATCGCTCCCGTTTCTGGAGGCGATTCGCCAGTTGCGCCACGAGCTCGGCCGCGAAAACTCGCTCTTCGTCCACGTCACCCTGGTCCCCTGGATCGCCGCCGCCCAGGAACTCAAGACGAAACCCACGCAGCATAGCGTGAAAGATCTGCGCAGCATCGGCATCCAGCCCGATATCCTTCTCTGCCGCGCCGAGCGCTTCCTGCCGGACGACATGAAGGAAAAGATCGCTCTCTTCTGCGATGTGGATGTGCATGCCGTGATCACCGCACGGGATGTCAACTCCGTCTATGAGGTTCCGCTCAACTTCGCGGATGAGGGGGTGGACGAAGTCATCCTCAAGCAATTCCGCATGGCGGCGGCCGATCGCGATCTCTCGCGCTGGAGCCGCATGCTCGACCGCATGCAGAACCCGATTGACGAGGTCACCATCGGCATCGTCGGCAAGTATGTCGAATACGAGGATTCCTACAAGAGCCTCAAGGAAGCCCTCTTGCATGGCGGCATGGCGCACCAGGCGAAAGTCAGCATCCGCTGGATCGAAGCGGAGGGCCTGGAACGCGATGGCTGGCGCGACTATCTGACCGGCTGCGACGGCATCCTGGTTCCCGGCGGGTTCGGCAACCGCGGCATCGAGGGGATGATTCGCGCGATCCGGTTCGCTCGCGAAAACAAGGTGCCCTACTTCGGAATCTGCCTGGGCATGCAGACCATGGTCATCGAATTCGCCCGTCACGTCGCCGGCCTCGCAAAAGCGAACTCCACCGAGTTCGATCACGACACGCCCCACCGCGTGATCTATAAGCTCCGCGAACTCAAGGGCGTCGACGAGCTCGGCGGCACCATGCGTCTGGGCGCGTGGCCCTGCGTTCTTCACGGAAACAGCTTCGCCCGGGAAGCTTATAGCGCGCCGGATGTGAGCGAGCGCCACCGCCATCGCTACGAATTCAACCGCGATTTCGAACAACCCCTTACCGCCGCCGGACTCCGCATCACCGGGGAAACCCCCGACCGCACCTACGTCGAGATCTGCGAGATTGAAGACCACCCCTGGTTCCTGGGCTGCCAGTTCCACCCCGAGTTCAAATCGAAGCCCATGGAGCCGCACCCGCTGTTCGAATCCTTCGTGGGCGCCGCCCGCGCGCAGAAGCGCCGCCAAATCAACGAGTCGCGGTTGTTCGAGGTACCCGAGTATTCCCGTGGTGATTGAGGTCGCCACGGCCGCTGGTCCGGTCCGCTTCGGTCCGCGCCAGCCGCTCGCGCTCATCGCCGGCCCTTGTGTCATTGAAAGCGAGCAGCACGTCCACGCGATGGCGCGCGCGATCGGCGAAATTGCCGGACCTTTTGTCTTCAAGGCATCCTTCGACAAAGCCAACCGGACCAGCCTCGGCGGCTTCCGCGGACCCGGACTGCACGAAGGGCTGCGCATCTTAGCCGCCGTCCGCGCGCTCGGCAATGCCGTGCTCACCGACATCCACGAGCCGTCGCAAGCCGAGCCGGCGGCGGACGCGGTCGATATTCTGCAAATCCCGGCTTTTCTGTGCCGCCAGACGGACCTGCTCCTGGCGGCGGGCCACACCGGCAAGATCGTGAATATCAAGAAGGGCCAGTTCGTCTCTCCGTACGACATCCGCCACGCCGCCGATAAAGTGGCGTCCACGGGAAACAACCGAATCATCCTGACCGAACGCGGCTCCTCATTCGGTTACAACAACCTCGTGGTGGATATGCGCGGCCTGCGCATTATGGGCGACTTCGGCTGGCCGGTCGTCTTCGACGCGACGCACAGCGTGCAGCTTCCTTCCGGCGCCGGGGATTCTTCCGGCGGCCAGCCGCAGTTTATCTCGCCGCTGGCTTCAGCCGCCGTCGCCGTGGGCGTTCAGGGCGTGTTCGTCGAAGTGCACGACCGTCCCGAGCGCGCTTTATCGGACGGCGCCAATGCGCTTCGGCTCGACCAGCTCGCCGGCCTGCTGGCCCGTTTGCGATCGATCCATCAGATCACGGCGTCGTCAGATTAGCGGGCGGCCGCAGACCTATTGCACCGTGTACTTGGCGCGCAATCCAAACGGCGCAATCTCGATTTCAAACGGCTCTCCACTCGCCCGCACCATCTGGTACGTCCCGCGCATCACGCCGGTAGGCGTCTTGAGCACGCTCCACGACGAATATTGGAAGGACTCGCCGGGCGCCAGCACCGGCTTTTCCCCCACAACCCCCGGGCCGCGCACTTCCTGGACCTCTCCGACGGCATCCGTAATGATCCAGTGCCGGCTCACCAGCTGCGCGCGCTCCCCGCTGAGGTTGGTGATCCGCACCGTATACTGGAACACCCACTCCCCGTGTGTCGGCCGCGAATTCTCCGGGGTGTGCCGCGCCATTACTTCCACCCGGATCGAATGAGTCACCGCATCGGAAACCGGACTGGGCTCAGACTGCGAACTGTCCATATCGAGAAGCTAATCGTACCAACCCGCGAGATCACCGGCGTATGGCGACGCCCAAGGGGAAACGCGCGCCGGTCAAAGCCACTTCCAAAAAATCGTGGTGTCGCACCAGGATCCATCCGGATAGAGCGCGTACTTCGGAATAATTCCCACTCTGGTCCAGCCCAAGCGGATGTACAACCTTTCGCCAGGATCTCCCGTTGCGGTGTCCAGGACCAGGAGAGTTTTCCCTGCCGTCCGGCTCGCCTCTTCGGCGTGCTGGATCAGCCGGCTTCCTACGCCCTGCCCGCGCGCCGACCTGGCGACAAGCAGCTTGGCGACGTCCGCACGATGGGGCTGATTGGGAGGCGTAGTCAGAAGGATCTGCACTGTACCCACGAGCTTGGAATCGCTGAAGGCCGCCAGCAATATCCGGTCGCCCTGTTGCACGCCGGCAAGGACTTTTTCGAAAAAGGATTCGGCGTCGGCCTGCGAGAACGGCGTCATGAAGCTGACCGACGCGCCGCCCTCCACGCAATCCACCAACACTTCGGCGAGCGCGCTCAGGTATTGACCCCCCTCCGCCGCGGTCAGCCGCCGAATTTCCTCCACGCAAACAGCTTACGATTCTTCGGCGGGCGGCGCCACCCGTGTCCGGCCCGCATCCGGCGAGCGACGCCCCGCTCCGCTATGCCGGCGAGTCGAAATAGGCGCAAGCGCGTTGCAGCGAAGCCGACAGACAGTACAGCTGACGCGCGATGGCCTCGACGTCCCGCTCTTTGGCCGCAGTCTCCAGCGACGCCCCGATCCGGGTGATTTCCGGGAATCCGTATGATTCTCCGGTCCCCTTCATATCGTGCGCGCGCATCTGCAACTGCTGGAAATCCTGGTTATGCAGCAGTCCTTGCAAAGATAAAAACCCTTCGCCTTGATTCTTGATATAGGTTCGTGCGCATTCCTCAAGACCCGGCGGAATATCTATATCGCCATGATCTTCAAGCTTCGCCGGCGGGCCGCCTGCTCTCATCGCGTGCAGATCTTCGATCGCTTTCAGGAGCGTCTGTTTCGCGATCGGTTTTGAAAGGTGGCCGTTGCAGCCCGCGGCGTGGCTGATCGCTACGTCTTGCGAGCGCGCGTTGGCGGTGAGCGCGATGATCGGAATGCTAGGCCAGTCGCGTTCCCGCTCGATCGCGCGGATGGCGCGCGTCGCGGCCAGTCCGTCCATCACCGGCATCTGCACATCCATGAAGATCAGATCGAATCGCCGCGCGTTAAACTGCTCCACCGCGGCCTTGCCGTCCTCGGCGAACGTCAGCTGATGTTCACTGCCGCGCAGATAGAACTGTATTAACAGGCGATTATCCGCGGAGTCCTCCGCAACCAAAATGCTTAAGGGCTTGACCGGCGGTGTTTCCTTGCGGACTTCGCTCTCCGCGACAGGGTTGCCCTCCGGTTTGGCCAGCTTCATGGCCTGGCAAATCAAGCGGAGCAGCTCACTGCGCTTCACCGGCTTGAGCGCGTGACCGGCCAACCCGGCGTCGCGGCGACGCAGGATATCTCCCGGCCGGGCATCCGAGGAGAACATGATGACGGGAAGCTCCGGGGCGATCTGTTTGATCAACGCCGTCGTCTCGAAGCCGTCCATAACGGGCATCTGCGCGTCTACCAGGAGCAATGAAAAGGGGCGGTTCGCGGCAGCCGCGGCAGAAAAACTCGCCAGAGCCGCCGCGGGCTCGGCGAACTCTTCGCTTTCCATCCCCCAAGAGTGCAACGTTTCTGAGAGGATGAACCGATTCGTCGCGTTGTTGTCGATGACCAGGATGCGGCGGCCCTGCAAGTCGCTGACCTCGACGGCGGTCTTGGGCTGCCGCGGAGCCCCTGGAACAAACTGCGCGTTGAATCGGAATGTGCTGCCTTTCCCGACGCGGCTTGTGACGGTCACACGGCCTCCCATTTGTTCGATCAGGCGCCGGCTGATTTGGAGGCCCAGACCCGTCCCACCGTAATTGCGGGCGGTGGACGGCTCGGCCTGCGTGAAACTCTGGAAGACGGATTCCAGTTTTTCCGCGGGAATTCCGATGCCCGTATCGGAAATGCTGAAGGCGATTTCGCCGGGGTTGCCCGAAGAGTGGTTTTGGACGGTCAAAAGGATCTCGCCCGATTCGGTGAACTTCACGGCATTCCCGAGAAGGTTGACCAGGATCTGCCTGAGCCTGGCGGGATCTCCGATGAGGCTCGTGGCGAGACCGGGCGCCAGATGGGAGAAGAGTTTCAGCCCTTTAGCCCGGGCCTTGACTCCGGTCAGATCGAGCGCCTGGTCCACGACATCTTCCAGATCGAAATCGACCTGCTCCAGTTCGAGATAGCCCGCCTCTATCTTCGAGAAATCGAGAATATCGTTGATGAGCACCAACAGGTTGGAGCCGGCGCGGCGGAACACCTCCACATACTGCATCTGGGCCGCGTCCAGCTGCGACTCCGCCAGCATGTCGGACATGCCGAGAATGGCGTTCATGGGAGTGCGAATTTCGTGGCTCATGGCGGCCAGGAATTCGCTCTTCGCGCGATTCGCGGCGTCAAGCGCGGCATTGGCCTCCCGCAGATTAGCTGGACTGGGCATTTTCAAGATCACCGGCAGAAGGTGCGCAAGGCAAATCGCCGTCGTCACCGACGCAATCGCGGTGACTGCTTTAATGATCCCTTCCAATCGGTAGAGCGGATACCAAAGCGTCAGGATGGACATCGCATGCGTTAAACTGCACGCCAAGATGAAAGTCCCGAAAGCAATCAGCATCCAATGAAAGGAAAAATCCTTGCGCTTCCGAGCCACGGACGCCAGCAGAAACGGGATGGAAACGTAAGCTAAGAAAATCAGGCTATCCGAGATGACGTGAAGCCAAACGACATCCGGCTGCCATCGCAGGCAGAACCCATGCGGCACGAAGTCGGAGGAAAACAGTCCACGAATATACGTCATCGCTCCCACTCTTAGTGCCGGGAGCGTCGATTTTTTCTCCAATCTTCAAAGCACAAACCAAACCGGTCGCGTGTTTTTAATCAATCCCCACAGAGATCGAAGCGGCATTGCTGGCCTGGCCGTCGATGGTGACGGTTAGAGGATAAGTGCCGGTGGGAAGCGCGGGAATCTTACAGTTGATCTGAATGAGGCCGGCGTAACCGGGCGCCGGACCGGCATAAGTCACCGCGGCCGCTTGGCCCTTCACGGTCACCAACAGGGCGGGTGGATGGGAAACCGCGGGTTGCCCGGAGGCGGGGTCTCCGTCCAGGACGTTCGAATCCCAAGCCGCGTCACCCGTCAGGTATACGGATACAATACTCCCCGGAGAAGCTGGCTGCGCGGCATCGTTGACGGAACCATCCTGATTCAGGGCAGCCGCGAATCCGCCGACCACGAAGATTCCCGGCGCGGCGGCTTGCACCTGCATGGGAAAAGCGGTGGAGTAAGCGCCCGCCACGCGAACGACAACCTGGGCGGTTCCGGCGGGGACAGCCGCCGGCACCTGTGTGTTGATCTGGGTCGGGGAAACGTACAGAAGCGGCGCGGGGATGCCGTTGAAGGTAACCGCGACGTCATTCAGCGAGAGCGGAAGCGGTACGGTCTGCGCGCTCGCCGTAGTCAGCGACAGATTTGTGCCGAAAAGGGTGGCGAGAGAACCTGGCGCAATAGCTTGCTGCGCGTAACTGGCGGCGTTGGCCGCAGCGGAGATGAGGGGAGTGGACGCCGGAAGCGCGCCGTAGGCGACCAGGCTAGCGTCTCCGCCCACGTACACTTTCCCATTGGCGATCGTCGGGACCGCGAACTCAATAAACGATCCGAGCGCGTCGGCCGGCTGATCACTGCTGTCATATAGCTGCCGCAGAGTGCGGGCGTCGAAGGCGCTCAAAGCGGCGTCGCTGGTCACCATCCACGCAATCCCATTCTGCTCGCCGTCGGCGGAGATCGCCGGGACCGCCCCGAGCGCGCCGGTGAGCTTCGGCGACTTCGCTATTGCCGAGCCGTTGAGCGTCGCGTCGCTCACGGCGAAGGTTTCGAGCGGTTCATTCTGAGCAGCCACGAAAACCATTCCGGCGAACCACGCGGCGGAACCCAGGACGGACTCGGGAAACAGAGGAACGGAGGCGAGCGCGCCCGAATCCTCCAGATACTGCGCGTGACCGAGATGGTCGCGATCGAGCAGGTACAGGCGCCCTTCCTTGCCCGCCGTGACGAGCAGATGCGGGTGAGCCGCGCTGCCCGCGGAGTCGGGTAACAGAACCGCTTCGCTCGATCCGACATCCAGGTCAAGATCGTCGAGGTATGCCTGGTTGAAAGGCGTAAAGTAGTCGGCCGGAGCAAGCCCGGAGGCGCTCACCTTGATTACGGAATCGCCATAGTTGGCGCCGCCGCCATCGGCGTTGAAATCGCCATTGGCCGAAACGACAAACAGGTTGCCTTCGGCGTCCGCGGCCGCCCCGCCGCCGGCGTTCCAAAAGGACGCGCCGTTCCCCTGTGGGGTGGCGTCGAAAACGCCCGTCTGGGACAGGGTTATGGCGTCATTTCCCAGGACAAACCCATGATATTCGCCGTTATCGCAGTGGGAAGACCACGCGGAGTAAACGGTCCCGTTCGACAGCAGAAGCGCCCCGCGCTGCTTATGGGTGAGCGGCACAAGTCCCGGCGCCTGGATCACGACCGGACTGCCGGAACGTTCCGCCCCGCTGGCGATGTCGAGCGCGTGCAGGCGGTACACGTAGGCAGGCCCGGGCTCCCGCGTTTCGGCAATCGCGTAAAGCGCGCCCGTGGAAGCGTCGATCACGGGAGTTCCTGTGATGCCCAATTCCGGGCTGATGGCGCTGCAGTTCACGTCCGCCGCGGGCACCGACGTAATGCCGTTCGCCTCATCCAGGAAGTTCACTTTCCAGAGAGGCTCCGCATCGGCTCCGGCGGCGTCGTCGGCATCGAAGGCATAGATGCTGTCATGCGCCGTCGCCACGAACACCACATCGTGCAAGCCCTTGCCCGCGATATTGACCCGTGAGACATAGAGCGGCTGGGCATAAATCTCACCGTCGACCGGGTAGGAGAAGCGCTTTCCGAACCGGCCGGCCTGAACATTGGCCGGGCTCAGCAGCGTTTCTGTCAGGTATTGACCCGTCCGGGCGTTGTCATTGTGGTATGTGGTTACGCTGGTTTGGCCGGGGAGCAGTGCGATCCCCGCGGAACAGATTGCGGTCAGAAGAAAACGAAGCGGGGCCATGGCTTTGGTGTGTGCGGGCGGCGATGGAGGCGAAAGAAGAGATTGGCTGTGAGGATGGGCATTGGTTCCATTCTTTCCTGGCTGGGGCGGTTTGCGGTGTGTCATAACACCCCAAAACCGCCCCTGTGGCGATTCGACGATGCTCCGCGTTTCGACCCGGAAGCGCGGCGTCCTTTGTTGCTCAAGCGTTGGCGATTCCCAAACCCGGCGGGTTAAAGGCTCATAACGGGAAAAGGTTCAGCATGCGAATCTCGGGCCAAGGTAAGAGACGTAAGTTGTCTTTGCTGTTTGGGCGGCGCTTTGCATCTGGGAATACTGCACGTATAGTTCGTTTGGCGCAATGGCGTTGTATGCCGCTAAGTACTGCCCCGGCAGCACATCCAACTGGGTCGCGCTCACGAGCGCGCTGTTGCCCGTCTCCCCGATATTTCCCGCTGTGTAGTTGTAGAACTCATACTGCACCGGCTTGGTGCTGTCCGGAGTGGTCCCCCCGCAGACCCAGTAACTGTACATGCCAAATTTGGCGCCGCCGTAAAAGACGCTTTCTCCGACCGTCGTGCTGAAACTGGTGTCCACGGTTCGGTAGCCGATAACATGGCTGGGCTGAGATACGGACTGGTTGCCGGGGATATAGGCCGCCGGGAATTCGTCTGAAGTATGCAGGATGTAGGGCTGGTAGCCCGGACCATTGCTGTTCAGGAACGGCGACAATCGCCTCTGTGCGGGCGACGTGCTCAGGATGGCGTCGAGGATCGCTTCGCGGCCGCTCAGGTAGTTGTAGGGATCTGCTGAATTGTTTCGCCAGCCGGAGTTCCCGAGCGCGAGCGTATATAAAAACGGGAAGATATCGACGCTCGAACAGACATACGGCCGAATCCTGGAGGTGACCGCCGACGTGAAGGGCTGCCGCATTTTCGGGAAGCTGACATAGAGGGGAACATTGATGCTTTCCTCATAAAGAGAGGCGCCCTTCGTGTGCAGATTGTGAGAGCCCCCGTGATCTCCGTGGTCAGAAGTGAAAATCACGATCGTATTGCTTGCGAAAGGCGATCTCTGCAGAGTGTTCAGCACGCGTCCAATGTGGTAATCCACGCAAGACTGCAGCCAGTAGTAATAGTTCAGGAACGTGAACCAGCCGTTCACATTCTGAACCGCGCCGTTTGTGGAAGCCGTTACGCTCTCGAAGTACGCTTGCAATCCCGGCTTGCCCCAACCGCCGCTGTTCTGGACGCCGTAAGGCTGGGTCATCGGGTCGTCCCCGCTGTTCCACTGCGCGGGCGGCGTCCCGTTTTGGGGATAGAGGGAGGAATTGAGCGCAGGGAGAAAGTCATCCGGTTCGGGTGCGACGTAGCCGGCGGTGGGCGGCGGCTGGTACCCGTATGTCGGCGACGTGACAGAGCCGAAATTCGGTGTGCCCGCCAAACCGAATGAATAGGGAAAGGCGGTGATGTCGTGGGGATTGACGAAACTGACCGCGGCGAACCAGGGTTTGGATGTGGGCGCACCGGGCAGCCATTGATCAATGAACCAATTGGCGATCGCCCCGTCGCTCAAAAGATTGCAAGCCGGCAGTTTCATGGCCGGCACCGCGGGCGACGGGTTTAGCGTGCCGCTCCCATATGGGGAGTTGTTGTAACCAGTGGTCCCTTCATTGGCGCAACCAAACGGCGATGCGAGATTTGAATCCTTCGGCAGATTGAGAACGCCGGCTGAAAACCCATAGTCTCCCGGACCATTGGCGCCCACGCCCGTACCCTGCGGCGCGAAGTCTGACAGGTGCCACTTTCCAATCCAACAGGTCGTGTAATTCGCTTGCTGCGCCAGGGCCGCCCCAAAAGTCGGGAATCCTGTTTGCAGACTGGGGTCGCCGGGCGAACCTTGCGTCTTGAACATGAATGTCTGCTGCGAGTACAGGCCGGTGAGCAAGGTAGCGCGGCTCGGCGTGCAGTCGGTGGCCGCGACGAAGTAATTGGGGAAGCTGAAGGAATGGCGCCGCAGGAACGCGATGTTCGGCAGAAGCTGGTCCACGGCCGCCTGCCCCCCAGCCGGCAGCCACCGCGGGGACCTTAACTGGTCCACCAGAATCATCAGGATGTTGGGCTGAACGTAGCCGGGCGTCACCGTGCTCGGCCCCGGGCCGCCCTCATAAACCGGGGGTGGATACACACCTACGTTGAGGGCGTCTCCCGCCGCCGGACCGATGTTCCCGAAAGAATCCTGGAACACCGGAAAAGCGTTCTGGCCCCGCGCGGTCTCCGCGGCGATCACACCCGCCGCGGCGCCTCCGAGCGCGCCCAGGAAACCGCGCCTGCTCAGTTCCGGCCTCACTCCCGGATTTCCGTTTTCGCTGTTTTGATTACTCACCGATTAATCCTCCGCTGAGCGCATGTAAGTTGACCCAAACGCACTTCGTTCAATCTCCTCAACGCACCGTCTGTTTGAACGAGCCTGAACTTCCGGTGAAGTCCGGGCTCGGGTTGAATGTCGCGGTGATCTTGTCGGCGCCGCGCGCCATTGAGGACACCGTAACCGAAGCGCTGCCGTTCACCAGCGTTGGCGTCCCCAGAACCGTGGCGCCAAGGGTGAATGTAACCGTGCCGGCCGGCGTCGGACCCGCCGATGTCACATCCGCCGTAAAGGTGACGGCCTGCCCCTTATTCGACGGGCTCTTGGACGAGGTGACGCGCGTCGCGGTCGTGACCGGATTCACAACCAGATTCAAGACCGGCGATGAGCCGGCGGCCGAGAATCCGTCGCCGCTATATGCCGCGGTAATCGAATCTGTCCCGGCGGACAGACCCACGACGGAGAAGGCGGCTGCACCAGCCGAAAGCGTCGCCGTCCCGATCGTGGTCGCGCCGTTCTTGAACGTGATTGTTCCCGTCGGCGTCGGGCCGCCCGAAGCGACGGTCGCGGACAGCGTGACCGTAGATCCATAAACGGCTGGATTCACATTGGCGCTAACCGTCGTCGTGGTCGCATTCCGATTCACCATCTGCTGCAGCACGGCCGACGTTCCCGCCTGGTAAACGCCGTCTCCCGAATACACCGCTGTAACCGAGTGCTGACCGGGGCTGAGCGCCGCCGTCGTGAAAGCGGCGCTGCCGCCGGAAAGAGCGGCGGAGCCGATGGCGACGCCGCTGTCCATGAATGTGACCGATCCGGTGGGCGTTCCCGACCCGGGGGCTGCAACACTGGCTGACAGACTAACCTGGCTGCCATACACAGACGGATTGCTCGCCGAAGTCAGGGAAACGACGGTGCATGACGGACACACGATGAGACGGAACACCGTGCCGTAGCCGTTCGCCCCCCCGCCGCCCGCGGTCCCGTATAAGTTGCCATCCGTCCCCAACGTCAGATTGGCCGTGGGGCTCGAAGCATCCGCTCCCGAAAAGTTGTAGAGAGTCGTCAGGACTCCCGCCGGAGTGATCTTGAAAATGCTCCCGAATTGCCCTTGTCCGCCGCCCGCGACGCTTGTCCCATAGAAGTTGCCGTCGGCGCCCAATATCAAGGCGCTCTCCGGAGCGGAGCCGTCGCTGCCGGCGAAGTTATAGAGCGTGGTGAGAACGCCGGCCGGAGTAACGCTGAAGACCGTTCCGAATTGAGTGTTGGCGCCTCCGTTTGAGGTCGTTCCGTAAAGATTCCCATTGCCGCCAGGCGTAAGCGCCGCGTAAGGGTTGGCGCCGTCGGTGAATCCGAAGCTGTAGAGAGTCGTCAGCACTCCCGCCGGAGTCACCTTGAAGACCGTCCCATAATATGTGTTCACGCCGCCGTTTTCCGTCGTACCGTAGAAGTTTCCGTCGCCTCCCAATATCAGCGCCGCGGAGGGCGCCGCGCCCTTCGTCCCGGTGAAGTTGTATAAGCTGTTGAACACGCCGGCAGGGCTGATATTGAAGACGGTTCCGCCTCCATATAATCCGCCCGTGCTGGTGGTGCCGTAGAAGTTGCCGTCGTTGCCCAGCGTCAGCGCTCCCAGTGGGTAGGAACCGTCCGCGCCGCTGAAGCTATGCAGGGTGGTTAAAGTGCCGGAGGTGGTCACCTGGAATACTGTCCCCGCGCCGCTGGCGCCCCCGCTGTCCGTCGTGCCGTAGAGATTTCCGTCGTTGCCCCACGCCAATCCCCCATGAGGACCCGAGCCGTCGGGGCCGGTGAAATTGTAAATGGTCGTAAGCAAGCCGGATGGAGTGATTTTGAAAACGGTTCCGGATTGACCCGTGGCGCCGCCGCTATAGGTGACGCCATAGAAATTGCCGTCAGTACCGAGCGTTAAGCCCGCATAAGGCGCCGAGCCGTCGGTTCCGCTAAAGTTATATATCGTGGTCAAGGTCTGAGCCCGCCCTGGGACGCCGAACCCGCACATCACGAGCAGGGCCAGCGCAAGGTTATTTCGCATACGGCATTTCCAGACTGGAACCCTTGCGGATTTCAGAAAAGTACCTGGCCGAAGCATGTTGTTCGCAATTGTCAAACCCGGGCGACAATTCCAGGTGCGAAAGTGTCTGAGGCGAGATCGCGGTCATTTAGTACTAGGCTCCTTTTGGATGATTACATCCGAAGTCGCCACGGCGAATCGGGGAAAACACCTAAAAGCAGTTAGGTTTTTTCGTCCGGTCGCGGACGAAAAACCTGCCTAAACTTCGCCCGCGGCTCCCTTAGAATCCATTGCCGGAAGCGCGGAACGCCATACTCCTGGTAAGCGCGCCCGCGAACTGATCCTTCGAGATTTAAGTTGGGGGGATCTGCCGCCCTCGACCCATGCAATTCTTGGTCAGGCGGAAAGTTTGAAGACTGATAAAACGATTATCGTGCTCGAACGCGAGACGGGCGGTTTAAGAACCGCCTCGTCTCGAGGACAACGCTCGCGGCAGCCGATGGAACTTAGCGGCCGCTTTCTTCTTTTTACTAGAATTGCACCTGAACTACATTCGAGGCTACGCCGTCCACCGTCACCGTTACATTCTGCACGCCGCTTCCCGCGAATGAAGACGGGACGAGAATGTTCACCTGATCCAGGCCGAAGAAGGTTCCTTGCGCTCCCGTGAACGATACAGGCAGCGTCTGGCTGCCGATTTGCGCCGTCACGGAATCTTGGAAATGACGCATCCCGGTTCCATACAACACCAGATAATTGAGCGTCCCCGAGCCGCCCAGGGTCACCGGCGCAAGCTGGCCGCCCGAGTAGAGGTTCTGCTGCGTGTACTGTGACGAGCCGTCCGGGTAAGTCAAGAGCGCTCCAATTACAGCGCCCGAACCCGATGCATTGGCCGTGAATAGGCCGGGACCCACCGGCTGCACATTAATGGTCGCCAGCACGGTCTGATTGTCCGAATTAGTAATTGCCAGGTTCGCGGGACCCGCCGCGGTTCCTGAAGGCACCAGCCAGTTCACCTGGCCGGGTGAAACGAAAAAGAGCGGTACGTTTCTGATCGTTCCTGCCGCGTCCGTCAGCGTCGCGGATGTCCCCGCAAGAGCGGAAGGGAGCGTGGCGGTGCTCGCGTTCTGCGACGTGAAGGCCAGGTTGGTGTAGAAGCTGCTTACGATTGAATCCTGTCCGATGGGCGGGCGCGAGTAACTCGCCGCCGATACAACTGCCGCGGCGGCCTGCATGTTGTGCGAGTAAAGCTGGCCGCCTTGCTCCACGCTAAGACCATTCACCGTTAGCTCGCCCAGGAATACGCTTCCATCCGGGCTCCACGCTTCCTCCGCTGACGATACGCCGGGACCCGAACCCATCACCGACAGCCAGTCCACCGCCCCCGGCGAGTTATAGAAAGTAATCTGGAGTTTGTTGCTGCCGTCGTAATCCATGGTCCAATAGTCGCTTTTCAGGTCCCGGAGGTCAGGATCGCCGTGCCCGCTCATCCATAGAATCTTGTTCTCCGTCGGCAGCGCAATCGGAAGCTCATCCCACGTTCCCGGAGAGTTAGTCAGGTTCGCGGTCGCGCCGGTCACCAGGTTATAGGAGTAGATATCGAGGCCGGTCTTCGGCTGGCCGTCCAGAGTTCCCGTGAAAAAAACCGTGGAATCATCCAGGCTGAACGTGCCCCCTTCACAGAAATACTGACCGCTCGCGCAGGGCGCCAGACTCTGGAGGTTGCTGATCGTGGGCACGCCGTTGACAACGGCGAAATCGGCGAGAATCAGATTGTATCTTTGCCCCGCGCTCCCCAGCACCGCTTGTCCCCACAAAATTTTGGTCCCGTCATGCGAGAAACGTTCGTGCAGGACCCCGCTCGTGCCGGAGGGGCTGCTGGGATCTGTCGAAACATTCGTCATCCGATAGTAATTTTTGCCGGCCGCGTCCGCGATATAGAGATCGTTTCCGTAGCCCCCTCCAGGGGTGGCTCCGTTTGCCGCGGAGGTTCCCAACGCGAACGGCACCGTCTGCACTTCCAGCGCGAAATAATTCCCGCTCGGATGCCAGTCCGGCAGCCCCTTGTTGTAGGGGGGCAGCGTTGCATTCCCGCACGTCAGGCATTGAACGTTCGAGCCGTCCGGGTTCATCGTATACACATCGTAGTAGCCCGTCGCCGCGGTGGGAGCGTCGTAGGCGATGATGTTGTTCACGCTCCAGGCAGGCCGGTTTCCTTGGGCCGCGAGCTCTTGAAAATGAGCCACGCGCAGATCCTGCCCGGCGAGTTGCGCGCCCGAGCAGATAAGTCCCGCTGCAACCCCGACTGTAACGCCCACTGCAACCGATGCCCCGCGCGTGCGAAGCTGCCGTACAAAGTTAATCATGATCGGCCTCCAAAGCACTTCAACCCTGAATTGCGCCGGATCACCGCTCTTGCCGCGAATAAGTTGTATTATTCTTAACGAGGTCTCCGCCTCTCTTCACCTGGCGCCGGAACCGCATTAAGAACTCTTAATCAAGCCGCAACTCAGTCGAGTTGGTAGAGCGAGATCATCCGATACGTTCTGTAATCGGAAGCTCCCGCCTGAATCGCGTAATCCAGGGTTCCGGTCGTCGCCCCGGGCGTCGGCACATACTCGGCCGATTCCGCATTTTGGTTGATCGGCGTGCCGAACAGCGAGTCATCGAAATGAAGATTCCCGTTATCGAGCAGCTGAGCGCTGCCGCCGGCGGCGCTAAAACCGCCGAGGTCGATCAGAGAGAGCGGCGTGACAATCAGATTCGTCTCATCGATGCTCAAATACACCCCGCGGCTATCTTCCTGTACTCCGGGATTTTGCGCCTTACGCGTATTGCCGTTGTCATAGATGGACATATACTGAGTCCCGCCCAGCTCATATTCAACATCATGCTGGTGCGTAAACCAAGGATACGGATCCTGGCTTACGATCGAAAAATTCCCGTCGATTCCCATGGTCCACACAATGCTTCCGTCACCCGTCCCATTCGCGTAGTTAATCCGGATGACCCAATCCTGATTTCTCATCGAGAGGATCACGTCGCCGTTAGACGGGATATAGTTCAAAGAATTGGAATGCAGCCAGTCGTTCGCAACCGGGGCAAGCACCACCGGCGCGTAATTTGAGTTTTGCGAAACCGTCTCTCCCAGAATCGCCGTGCGGTTAATGTCCAGATGATCGTAGCCGCTCCAGTACCACGTTAACTGGAGGTTCTGATCCAGGTCCACGATGGCGTCCCCCGCGATATCCACCGGCGCGGTGGCGCCTTGCGTTCCGGCTGGATAAATTTGTTCCTGCGTGCAGAGGATCAGCGTGTGGCCGTTCTGAAGCCGGATCGCGTCATGCGTGAAAGAAGTGCAACCGAGATATCCCGCCGCATTGATCTGTTCATTCATCCGGGTCGCATTCGTCTGCCGGATCGTGTTCCCCGCCAGATCGATCTCCCGCCATAACTGGCTCTTCACCCAGGCGCTGTTCGGATCGTTGGCATGCAGCATGAACGTTCCGCCCGCCACGGGCCGAAGATAGAAGGCCCCGTTCTGGGAAGGGGCGGAGAGTCCGGGATAGTACCAGATCACCTTACCGTTCAAATTGTAAGCGGCGGGGAAATACGAGCCCGTTTTTCCCTCTTTGCCGTTCGGGCCGATATGATCCGCCAGCAAAACACTCTGCGCAACGTCGGTAGCCGCTCCTGGCGCCTGTAATAGCGTTATCGCTGGAAACAGGAGGCCATCGGGAATCGCGCCTGTCGTGAAAAATTGTTTCGGACCCGCGACCTGCTGCGTTCCTGTCACCACGACCTGATGGATCAGGTACGGCGTCGACGCCGCCATCCCTCCCACGTAGAAGTTCATGCTCGTCGAACCGTTGCAATTCTGAGTGTTCGTGGTGTTAGAGACCTGGCCGACGACAAACACCACGTACATGGTGCTGCCCACCGCGCACGGCGGCGCGCTATAAAGCGCCACCAGGGGATTCGCGGTCGCGCTGATCACCGGCGTCGTTCCCGTAACCCGGGACACGATCGTATATGGGCTCGAAACCGTCGTCGACTCCCCGGCCGTCTGGTTGCGAGCGATGACCTGTATGCTGAAAGTTCCCTCGGTGGTCGAGGGAGCCCATGTCATCGTGTCCGTCTCGCTGTAGTCCTGCACCACCTGGTAAATGCCGCTCGCATCCGCCACGCTGAATTGATAGTCCAGACTCCCCGCCGCTCCATCCTTCGCTCTCGCGGTCCACGTGATGGGTGTCCCCACGGGTTGCGGAGGCGCCACGGAAGGCAGCAACCGGACTGTCAGATCGGCGTAGCAGGTAAAGGTGCAAAAAACGCCCGCGAAGACACACATCGGAATTCGAATCAAAGAATGCTCCTTTTAGACCGGTAAAAATGTAACAAATTGTAATTGGGGCATAATCACCAAAAACGCTCGATATCTAACACAAGGGGTACGAAGAATCTTAGCGCGAACAAAGCCGCAGTGCAAGCATTTGCCGTACTAGCGGTATTTGAAAATGTGACGGGGTCTGGGCGGGAATGGCGCGCGCTGCAGGGGTAGCCGACGGCCTTACGCTAGACTTTGATGAGACGGCCGCCGCACCCGCCATCCCGCATGGAACACTACATCGAACGCCTGGTCGATCTCACCGAGCCGGAAGCCAACGACATCTACAATTTGACCGCCGACGCGGCCCGGGATTTGCTCCTGCGGCGTCCCGCGGAAGCGGTGCGCGAAATCCTGGGGTCGTTCGCGCTGGTTGCGCAGCAGGGAAAAACGGTGAAGATGGCTCGGTCGCTCGACCGTCCGATGCGCTACTTCCTGGCTAAGCGCCAGGCGGGGCCGGTCCTGATCGTCGCTCATCGCATCGATGCGATCCACCACTGGCTCAAGCTCGAAGGCTTGGACGATCAGTTTCATCCCGCCTACACCCGGATGGTTCCGGCTCATCACGTCGTCGAGCTCCAATTGATCGGCTGTCCGGACCCCGATCCGGTCTATACCCGCTTCTTCACGCCCGAAATGGCTTCGCTGCCCATGGACCTGGATGTGATCGGGAAGGCATACATCGCGGCGCTGGCCGATGAGATCGCGCAATGGGTTCGCCGGCTGCCGGACCGCGAGCCGATCGGCGTGTGCTTTTCCGGAGGAATCGACAGCGGCGCCGTTTTCCTTACCGCGTACCACGTTCTGCGCCAGCTTGGGCTCAGTCCCGCCCGGCTAAAAGCTTTCGTCCTCGATCTGGGACACGGCCCCGACGTCCAGCAGGCCCGCGCTTTTCTCCATTCCCTCGGCCTTGAATTCTTCCTGGAGCCGGTGGAAGCCGATCCCGCTGCGCTCGATGTGCGGAAAGCGGTCCGCCTGATCGAAGACTACAAACCGCTCGATCTGCAATCGGCCACCATGGCGTTAGCTCTCTGCAACGGCATTCGCGACCGCTACCCGGACTGGCGCTATCTCGTCGATGGCGACGGCGGCGATGAGAACCTGAAAGATTATCCGATCGAGGAGAATCCCGAACTCACCATTCGCAGCGTGATCAACAATCCCATGCTCTATCAGGAAGGCTGGGGCGTCGGTAAAATCAAGCATTCGCTGACTTATAGCGGAGGTCTCAGCCGTTCCTATACCCGCACTTATGCTCCGGCCGCGCATTATCGGTTTCAGGGTTTCAGCCCTTTTACGCGCCCCAATGTAATTGCCGTCGCGGAAGCCGTTCCTTTCGTCGCACTTACTCAGTACGACGTGCCCGCGCTCTACAGCCTGAAAGGCGAGATCGTTTCCCGGGGCGTCAAAGCGCTGACCGGACTCGAAATGCCCGTGTTTCCGAAGCGGCGTTTTCAGCATGGCGCCATCTCCGAGGACGGCATGAAGCAGCGCTTGCCCTTGCGCGAGGCGGATTATCGCAAGCAGTTCCTGTCTCAATATCTTTAAGTCGCGGCCATGCAGTCTTTTTATCCCAGTAGCGGCGCCGGCCGGACCGCGTGGATTCTGGAGCGCAGGCCTCCCCGGGAAGCGCTGGATCCGCTCCGTCCGTACGCTTTTTTTGTCGAAGATGAATGCTCAAACACCGGCGAAGTCGTCCCCGTCGCCACCGTCTTCCTCACTAATCGCGAATGCCCGTGGCGCTGTCTGATGTGCGATCTTTGGCGGAATACTTTGCCCGGTTCGGTTCCGCTCGGCGCCATCCCCGCCCAGATTGACTACGCTCTCTCGCGCATTCCTCCCGCCCGCCAGATCAAGCTCTATAACAGCGGCAGTTTTTTTGATCCCGGCGCGATTCCAGCCGGAGATTACGGCGCGATTGCGGCGCGCGTCAGTCCGTTCGAACGCGTCATCGTGGAGAATCATCCGGCCCTGGTCAGCGAAAGTTGCGTTCGCTTTCACGAGTCGTTAGCTGGGCGTCTGGAAGTCGCGATGGGTCTGGAAACCGTTCATCCCGGCATCCTGCCGCGTCTGAATAAGCGCATGACGCTGCACCAGTTCTCCTCCGCCGCGGATCTGTTACGCCGCAACGGAATTGACCTCCGCGCATTCATCTTGGTGCAGCCGCCATTCATGCGGCCGGAGGAAGCGCTTCACTGGAGCTCGCGATCGCTCGACTTTGCCTTCGATTGCGGAGCGGCCGCGGCCACTCTGATTCCCACTCGCGCGGGAAACGGCGCCATGGAGACGCTGGCCGAACAGGGGCAGTTCACGCCGCCTGACCTCGCGACACTCGAGGCCGCTGTCAGATACGGGCTCTCTCTTCAGCGCGGGCGGGTTTTCGCCGACACCTGGGCCCTCGACCAGTCAGCCTCCTGCCCGGCATGCCGAACCCCGCGCGTGGACCGGCTGCGGGAAATGAACCTCCGCCAGACGGTCTTGAATCGAATTTCCTGTAAGTGGTGCGAGGGAAGCAGCTGAAACCGGTATATGACATCGCCGTGATCGGATCCGGTTTCGCCGGTTCGCTCATGGCCATGATCGCCCGTAGATCCGGACGGTCGGTCATTCTGCTGGAGAAAGGAAGTCATCCCCGCGTAGTCATTGGGGAGTCCACGACGCCGCTCGCCAACCTGCTGCTCGAAGACCTGGCGGACCGGTATAATCTTCCACGCCTCAAGCCTTTCGCGAAGTACGGGACATGGCAGGCGAGTTACCCGGAACTGGCATGCGGGCTGAAACGCGGCTTTACTTTCTACCACCATGATCTGCTCCATCCCGCGCACGGCGAGTTGGATCGCGATCATCAGCTCCTCGTCGCCGCGAGTCCCAATGACCGGATCTCGGACACGCACTGGTACCGTGCCGATCTGGACTTCGCTTTCGTCCGGGAAGCCCGGGAAACCGGCGTTGAGTATCTGGATCACGTGCGCCTGCACAGCGCCGCGGAATGTGAAGACCGTGTCGTGCTGAAAGGCTCTCGCCTGGGCGAGACGTTGACGTTTGACGCCCGCTTCGTGATTGACGCCTCCGGTCCGCGCGGATTTCTGCACCAGGCGCTCCACCTGGACGAAGCGGAGCTGCCCAAGTTTCCCCGCACGCGGGCATTGTTCAGCCACTTCACCGGCGTCAAGCGCCTGCCCGATCCGTCGCGAGGCGTAAGTGACGAAGCTCCGCCTTATCCCCCCAACGATGCGGCCGTGCATCATGTTTTCGATGGCGGCTGGGTGTGGGTCTTGCAATTCAATAATGGCGTGACCAGCGCCGGGGTGGCCGCGGTGGAAGAGACCGCCGACCGCCTGCGTCTCACCGAGGGCGCGCCCGCATGGGATCAGTTGCTTCAGAAAATTCCGATGTTGCGCGACCAGTTCTCGGAGGCGCGGCCGGCAATGCCGTTCACCTGCGTTCCCCAACTGTCGTTTCGTTCCCGCGCGATCGCCGGCCGACGATGGGCGTTGCTGCCTTCCACCGCGGGATTTGTCGATCCTCTTCTTTCCACCGGCTTTCCGTTAGCGCTCCTGGGGATCGGCCGGCTTGCGGAACTGATCGCGAATAATTGGGGTTCCGCCTGCTTTCCCGATCGATTACAGACTTATGCCGCCAGCACGGAAGGCGAGCTGCTCGCCGCCGCGCGTCTGGTGGCCGCTCTTTACTTCAATATGAGCCGTTTTCCGGTGTTCGTCTCGTTGTCGATGCTCTACTTTGCCGCCGCCAGCTTCTCGGAGACGGCCAGAAGGCTGAACAAAGCGCACCTGGCGCCGTCGTTTTTGTTGCACGATGACGCGTTGTTCGGTCCCGCGTCGCGCCAGTTGCTGAAGAGCGCGCAGTGCGTTCTTACCCCGCGGGAAGCGGAGCAGTTACAGCAGCGGATTGCGCAGGCGATCGAACCCTTCAACATCGCCGGCCTGGCCAACGATAGCCTCCGCAATTGGTATCCCGTCGACGCCGGCGATCTCTTCCGATCCGCGGAAAAGGTCGGCGCCGCTCAAGAGGAAATCTCCGCGCTGCTCGAACGATCTGGTTTCTAATAGCTCCCGAAACGGCTGAAGGAGCGCCGCCCCCGTCACCAGGAGCGGCGGGCTTGCACATTCCGCTCGGAGGTTCACACGGCAGACGCTTACGGTTACCAGGAGCATATCCTTCGTCCCGCGCTTAGGCAATGATCAAAAGTGATTAGAGATCGTGGACGGCGCTCTGTATCCGGGTAGTGATGTGAAAACACTATTGACCCCTCCGCCGCCGCTTGAAACAATCGAGGTCTGCTTACCAAATGCGCGGAGGAAACCTTGCCCGATAACGACGTCACAGCCAATCAGAAGACCATCATTGATAATCAGAAGACGATTCTCGCGAACCAGGCGACCATTCAGAAGAACCAGCAGAGCCTGGACCAGATTTTAAAGAACCAGAGCGAGATCGTGAAGAATCAGGAAAAAATCCTGTCGCTGCTCCACAAGTAGAATGGTTTTGCCGGGCCGTCCGGCTCGGCTGCAACCATTGAAACCGTGTCATCAGGAAGACCGTTGGAAAGGGCTGGCGTTGGCCGCCGTTCTCATTTTCGCCTCAGCCGCATGCTCCCGGCGGTCAGACCTGCCTGCGACCGATTCCAAAGAATATCGTGAGTTTGCATCGGCATTCTATGTTGGGCTGGCCGGCCTTCAGACCGGTGAAGATGTGCGCGCGCAGGAGAAGTTGACGCTGGCGTCCCGGTTGGCGCCCGGAGAGGCTGCCACATGGGCCGATCTTGCCTTGTTTTCCGCGCGGCAGCAGAACTTCGACGATGCGTTCACGAGCGCGGAAAAGGCCCGGGATCGAGCTCCTCGCAACAGCCGCATAGAAGCTCTGCTCGGCCTCATCGAAGCCAAGCGCGGGAAGCTTTCCGAAGCCATTCTTCATTTGCGCAAAGCCGTTAGCTTGGACCGTACGAATCTGAAGGCGCTCTACGGGTTGGCGGAACAGACGGAACGGCAGGGCGGTCCGTCCGCCGATGCCGAGGCGCGGAAACTCTACGAAGAAACGCTTGCCGCGCAGCCGCAAAATATCGCCGTGCTGCTCGACGTGAATCGCCTTGCGGCTAAGCTTGGCGATGCCTCAACGCTGAACAGGGGAATCGCCCAGCTGGTTTCAGCATCTGCCGCGTGGCCGGAAGAAGCCCGCCAGCGGCTGGCCATCTTACAGCAGGCTGCCTCCGGACCCGCTCCGCGTTCCGCCGCGGTGCAGGTTTTATTCCTTCGCAATGTGCTCGCCCGTGTGCCTGCCTACCGCCAGAGCATCGACGCCGTGAAGACGCCGTCCGCGTTTGTCGGCGAACCTTTCTCCCGGTTTCTCAACCTTCCCACGGTCGGCTCGGCAGTCGCTCCCGCTGACCCTGGTCTGCGGTTCACTTCCCAAGTTCCGGCGGGCGTTCCCGCCGGTCAGGTCTACTGGGCCGGCGCGATGCCGCTAAATGACTCCGGGAAGCAATATATCCTGACTGCCGGCGCCGATACTTTGCAGATCGCGGGCGGGGCGAAGCTTCCGATCCCGCGCGGGGATTTGACTCGCAATAGCGTCTTAGGCGCGGATTTGAATTACGACTTCAAAGCGGACCTCATCATCGCCGGCGGCGGAGGTCTGCGCATGTATCAACAGCAGGATCCCGCAACCTTCATCGACCTGTTGCCTAACTCCAAAATTCCAGCCAAACTGCTTACCGCGCCTTACTCGGGCGCGTGGGCCTTCGACATCGATCTGGATGGGGATCTGGACGTGATCCTCGGCAGCTTACGAGATGACCCGGTGGTGCTTCGCAATAATGGCGACGGATCCTTTGCGGTGTTGCAGCCCTTCAAAGGCATGAACGGCCTTGTCTCTTTCGCATACGCGGATATCGATAGCGATGGCGATCCCGATGTCGCCATGGTCGATAACGAAGGGAAGCTGCATATTTTCTCCAATGAGCGCTTGGGCGCATTTCATCCCCGTCCGCTTCCCACCGGCTTAACGGGACACTTTCTGTCGGTCGCGGCGGGGGACGTTAATGGCGACGGCGCGGTCGATTTCGTCGCGCTCCGCGACGACGGCTCCGCCATCCGGATTTCCGACAACGCATCAGGCCCTGCATCAAGCAATGACGGATGGGACATCGCCGAGCTGATTCCGCCTGGTCAAACTCACCTCAACGCGTCTTCCGCGAACCTGATTCTGGCGGACTTCGATAACAACGGCGCACTCGACATACTCGCGGGCGATGGGCGTTTGTTTCTGGGCGGCGCCTCCGGCTATACACCCGTGAGCGTTCCGCGCGGCGTCACCATAACGAGCGCGATCGATCTGGATAACAAAGGTCGCCTGGAGATGATAGGGTTTACGGATAAGCCCGTCGAACTCGTGAACCGCGGGACGAAAGACTATAACTGGCAAATGCTGCGCGTCAGGGCGGCAAACGCCCACGGCGACCAGCGCATCAACTCTTTCGGCATTGGCGGTGAGATCGAAGACCGCGCGGGCCTGCTCACCCAGAAGCAGGTGATTACATCCCCGGTGTTGCATTTCGGACTCGGCGAACACCGGCAGAGCGATGTCGCGCGGATTGTCTGGCCGAATGGCTCCGTCCAGGCGGAGTTCGAATTGAAAGCCGATCAGCTCTTGCTTGCCGAGCAGCGCCTCAAGGGATCGTGTCCCTTTCTCTTCGCCTGGGACGGCAAGCAGATGGGGTTCGTGAAAGACAGTGCGCCTTGGTCCGCCGCGTTGGGCTTACATATCAACGCGCAAGTCGTCGCCGGCGTCGCCCGCACACAGGAATGGTTCAAGGTTCCCGGAGAATCTCTAGCGCCTCGCCACGGATATTACGATCTGCGCGTCACAGGCGAGCTTTGGGAAACCTACTACATCGACCACTACTCCCTTCTCGTAGTCGACCACCCCGTCGGCACGGAAATCTTCACGGATGAACGCTTTTCTGCAACCCCGCCTGCCCTGAAGATCTACACGGTTTCCGGTTTGAGACCTTTCAGCAGAGTCCGCGACGATAAGGGCGCCGATGTAAGCGACATCGTTCGGAACAACGACCGGCGTTATCTCGATACCTTCGGCCGCGGACGTTATCAGGGCGTCACGCGCGATCACTGGGTCGAGGTCGAACTGCCCAACGATGCGCCGCGCCGCGGCCCGCTCTATCTTATCGGATCCGGCTGGATGCATCCCACGGATGGAACCGTCAACGTCGCGCTCGGCCAGAACAGCGATCCGCCTCCGCAAGGCCTGAGCATCGAAGTCCCCGACGCGCGCGGGAACTGGATTGTCGCTCGCTCCGGATTGGGGTTTCTCGCCGGGCGCATGAAAACGGCCGTTCTCGATATCAGCGATATCTTCTTGCCCAATGCGCCGCATAAGTTGCGCCTGCGAACCAATCTGGAAATCTATTGGGATCAACTCGCCTGGGCCATCGGTCAGCCGGACGCAAACACCCGCATCCAGCGCGCGTCTCTGCAAAAGGCCGATCTGCGCTACCGCGGATTCTCCGAAATTCACGTGGCGAACGCATCGTCCCCTGAAATTCCCGACTACAACCGGCTCTCCGGCTCCAGCCAGAAATGGCGCGACCTGGAAGGCTATTACACGCGTTACGGAGATGTTCAGGAACTTCTGGACAAGGTCGATGACCGCATCGTGATTACAAACGCGGGCGACGAACTGCGGCTCCGTTTTGCGGAAACGCCTCCGCCGCCGGCGGGATGGAAGCGCGATTATGTGATGGTGGGCGACGGTTGGATCAAAGACGGCGATTACAACTCCGTCTTCTCCAAAACCGTTCTGCCGCTGCCTTACCACGGCATGAAGGACTACTCGCGAGCGCCTTCCACTCTCGAAAACGATCCGGCATACCGCCTTCACCCCGAAGACTGGCAGCGCTTTCATACCAGGTACGTAACTCCGCGGGCATTTATAAAGGCGCTATGGAATTAACAGACCACAAGACAGCGTCCCCTGGCAAGGCATTGGCGAAGCGCCGAAATTTCCAGCCCTTTGTCACGCTGCTTTTCGTCGCGCTGCTCTGCGCGCCGCTCGTCTATAAGGCGATCTCCACGCGCCGGGCCGCTTCCGTCAGCGGCGGCGATTCCTCCACCGCGCTGGCGCGATATGGAGTAAGTTTTCGCGAGTCGGCCAAAGCCTCCGGCATCAGCTTCCAACACTCCTCGCCGCATCTCGATCCCAAACTGAATCACATCATGCAGCAAGTCGCTTCCATGGGCGCGGCGGTTTCCGTCGTGGATTTCGACCGCGACGGCTGGTCCGATATTTACGTCACGAACAGCGGTGAGGGCACGCACAACGCGCTGTACCGCAACATGGGAGACGGCACGTTTCGCGACGTCGCCGCCGGGGTCGGCCTGGCCGATCTGAACCAGCCGGGAACCGGCGTATCCATGGGCGCAGTTTGGGGCGACTATGATAACGACGGCTACGAAGATGTCCTCATCTATAAGTGGGGCAAGCCCGAGTTGTTCCACAACGATGGCGGCAAGCATTTCACCCGGGTCACTGAGCAGGTTGGCCTTCCTGCGTGGGTCAACGCCAATAGCGCGGTCTGGGTCGACTACGATCACGATGGCAAGCTGGACCTGTTCCTGGCCGGCTATTACCCCGAAGACATCGACCTGTGGCATCTAAAAAATACCCGCATGATGCCGGATAGCTTCGAATACGCGACCAACGGCGCCCGTAAGTATCTGTTCCATAACCTGGGCAACGGAAAGTTCGAAGAGGTGTCCGCCAAACTCGGAATTACGTCGCACAGCTGGACCTTGGCCGCGGTTGCCGCCGACCTTCGCGGGACCGGATATCCGGATCTCTTCATCGCCAACGATTACGGCGTTTCTGAACTCTACTTCAACGACAAGGGTCAGCATTTCCGGGAAGTCGGGAAACAAACCGGGGTCGGCTATGCGCCCAAGAGCGGCATGACCGCCGCCGTCGGAGACGTTCTCAACCAGGGCCAGTTCGGCATCTATGTTTCCAACATTTCGGAAGAGGGCGTACTTGTTCAGGGAAATAACCTTTGGATGCCCAAAGCCGGCTCCAGCGGCGACAATCTGCGGTACGAGAACATGGCGAACGCGATGGGAGTGGAACTCGGCGGTTGGAGCTTCGGGGCCCAGTTCGGCGATCTCAATAACGACGGCTTTCTTGACCTCTATGTCGTAAATGGCAACGTCTCTTTGGATCAAAGCCGCACTTACTGGTACGATTACTCAAAAATCGCAGGCGGGAACCAATCCATCATTTCGGACGCCGCGAACTGGCCGCCTCTTAACGGGCGCAGCCTTTCGGGATATCAGCAGAAGCGCGTCTGGATCAATGACGGCGCGGGGCAGTTTCGTGAAGTCGCCCAGCTCGTGGGGGTAAAAGATGTCTATGACGGCCGCTCCGTCGCTCTGGCCGATTTCGAAAATCGTGGATCCTTAGACGCCGTGGTCGCGAATCAAAATGGCCCCCTGCTGCTTTACAAGAACACCGCCGCTCCTGAAAATCACTGGATCGAGTTCGAGTTGGAAGGCGTCAGCAGTAACCGGAGCGCCATCGGCGCGCATGTCGTGCTCTATTGGGATGGTCAGCGCCAGGTGCAGGAAGTCTCCGGCGGAAGCGGTTTCTGTTCGCAGAATCAGCGGCGTCTGCATTTCGGGGTCGGCACGTCCGTCAGCGTAAGCCGGGTCGAGATCCGCTGGCCCTCCGGAAAAATTCAAGTGCTGCAAGCACCCGCGGTGAATCAGATTCACAGGATAAAGGAACCGTCATGAGCCCCGAAATCACTTCCCCTGACGCGAGTCCCGTCGCTGTCGCCCGCCCTAAAACGCAATCCGCGATCGGCCGCTTTTTCAGCATCGACAACCGCTACCTTCCGCCAATGCTGATCACGTCCATCCTGCTGGTCGGGCAGATCTCTTTCGGTCTGCTGGAGAGCTTCCCGCGTACCGCTTTGGCGATTCTTTCCGCCATCGCGTTTGAGTTGATGCTCTCTCGCATGATGACCGGTAAGTTCGCCAATCTCGCCAGCGCTTACATCTCCGGAATCAGCGCCGGCATCCTGGTTCGTTCGCCCGAATACTGGCCGTTCGCGCTGTGCGGCGCCATCGCGATTACGTCCAAGTATGTTCTCCGCTGGCGCGGCCGTCATCTCTGGAATCCCACTAACTTCGCCATCAGCGCGCTGCTTATCCTTGCGCCCGAGTATGTTTCTACGCTGAGCGTCCAGTGGGGCAACACGTTCTGGCCCATGATGATCGTCTGGATTCTGGGCGCCCTGATCACGTGGCGGGTGAATCGGCTGCACATCACCGGCGTCTATGTCGCTTCTTTCATCGGCCTCGCGCTGCTCCGAAGCGTAATCACCGGCCATCCTTTCCTGGCCGAGGTCGCCCCCATCACCGGCCCGATGTACCAGCTCTTCATCTTCTTTATGATTACGGACCCGAAAACCACCGTCCGCTCTAAGTGGGGACAGTGCCTGGTCGCGTTCCTGATCGCCGCCGCGGAGATGATTCTCCGCCTTCAGGAAAATATTCACGCCCCCTATTACGCGCTCGCGATTGTGGGCCCCCTGGCGAATGTGGTTGAAATCTGGTGGACAACGCGGAAACCGATTCCGTCCATGCGGCGCGCCGTCGCCGCTTAGGCAATCGCTAACACTTGACTTAGACGGCGGCTCGCTCCACCCGCCGCAAAATCTCGGCTTTGGGCTGCACTCCGACCATCCTGTCAACCTCGCGCCCGCCCTTCAGCACAAGCAGGGCGGGAATGCCGCGGACCTGAAAGCGCTCGGAAGTCAGCGGGTTTTCATCTACGTTCAGCTTCGCCACCAGCACCCGGCCCGCCAGTTCGTTCGCCAAGTCCTCGATAACCGGCGCGAGCGTCCGGCACGGACCGCACCACGGCGCCCACATATCGAGCAGTACCGGCAAAGGTGAGCGTTCAATCTGCGCCGCAAAACTCGCATCCGTCACAATTACCGGCCCGCTCGAAGCAGGCAACGCCGCCTTGCATCTCCCGCAAACAGGTGCTTGCGCTCCGTTCACTCGATCCAGCGGAACTCGATTTGTAACACCGCACCGCGGACACCGGATAAGTTGAGAATTCGCCATGACTGGAGCTGTCCCCCGTTCACTTCGCTTTCGCGATGCCGGCCTCGTACGCCCACGAGGTCTGGCTGCGCGCTCCGTCCGAGAAACGCGTATCCGTATACTCGTCGAAATCAATCTTCTTATCCAGCACGCCCGTCTCGAGCATTAGATCGCGCACCATATCAAAATCCGCCCGCCGCGGCGCCAACGGCGTATACATCACCCGGTCCAGCGGATGTGTCAGCGCAAATCGCAACAAAGCGGGTTTCTGATTGTAATAGAAACGGCCCACGAAGTCCGCCGCGTCCTCGCGATGCGGCTTACCCTTATCCAGCCAAAGTCCGGATCGCGCGATTCCGTCCACCAGGGTCTGCACCACATCCGGACGCTTGTCGATCAAATCCTGCTGCACTACCAGAATGCACGACATATAGTCCGGCCAGTATTCCCGAGCCTGGAAGAGAACGCGGCCATAACCGCCCAGTTCCGCCTGGGAAGGAAACGGTTCGCCCATCACAAAGCCGTCGATGGCGCCTGCCGCCAGCGCGCCCGCCACATCCGGCGGGGCCATCTCCACCATTTTGATCTCGCCGGGCTTGATTCCCCACTTCTTCATCGCCCGGAAAATCAGGAGGCGCTCGTCCGAGAAGCGCGTCGGAATCGCGATCGTGCGGCCGCGCATCTCGGCAAACGTCTTGATCGGCCCATTCTTCTTCACCACCAAGGCGCTTCCATAGCGGTGGCCAAGATAGACCACCTTGATCGGAACGCCCTGCGCCCTCAGCGCGATCGCCATCGGCGCCACAATAAACGCCGCCTGCATTCTCTTCGAGATAAGAGCTTCCTTCATCTCGGGAAAACCCTGGAACAGTCGCGGCAGAAAGATTTCGCCGCTATCCGACAGCTTCGATATATAGTCCGTAACCGGGCACGTAAGCTGGCACGTGACAGGGATATAAGCCACGCTGATCTTCCTTTTCGCCGCTGGGCGGTAGTCATTCAGGACCGCCGCCCAATTCACGTTCAAATACGCGTGCAGGCCTGAGATCAACGCAAGCCAGCCGAATCCGGCCAGCAGTATCTTAGCCTTAAGACTCATGGCGAAACCCCCAACGAACGGATCGAATGTTTCTCAGCCGGCGAAAGACCAGATCCAGCGCTAATCCGATAACGCCGATCAGCAGCATCGCCGCCACCACAAGGTCATAGCGTTTCCCCGAGTTCCGGGCGTCAATCACCAGGTATCCAAGTCCTGAATCGACCGCGATCATCTCCGCCGCCACTACCACCAGCCAGGCAATTCCCAGCGCGATGCGCAGACCAATGATGATCTGGGGAAGCGCCGCGGGAAACACCACCCTGGTAAGAACCTGCACCGGACTAAGACCGAAGTTGCGGCCCGCGCGCCGGAACACCGACGGCACCTTCGACACGCCGCTGATGCAAGCCACCACGATCGGGAAAACCGCGGAAAGAAAAATCAGAAAAACCGCCGTCGTATCGCCCACGCCGAAAAGTATGATCGCAACCGGAATCCACGCCAGCGGACTGATCGGCCGAAGCATTTGCAAAACCGGGTTCACGACCTGGTTGGCGGCCGGATACCAGCCCAGCGTCAATCCTGCCGGAATGCCGAGCAACGCGGCCGCTCCGAAACCTAACCCGACCCGTCGCAGGGAGTCTCCGATGTATCTCCACAACAAGCCTTTTCGCGCTAACTCAGCGATCCCCTTTTCCACCGCCAGCGGCGAAGGGAAAACCTTGGTGTGACTCCAGATAACGGCCCCATGCCAGAACGCAAGAAAAACCACTGATACCAGAATCGGCCAGAAAAAACGCTCCCATTTTCTGGGTTCCGCCAGCGAGTTCATATCTTATGCGCCAAACCAAGCTGCTCGAAGATCCCGTTGCGCAACTCCAAATAGCGCGGAGAACTGATATCTCGGGGATGGGCGATATCTATGTTTACGATGCGCTGAATGCTCGCGGGCCGGTCGCTCATCACCGCAACCCTGTCCGCCAGTTGAACTGCTTCGTCAATGTCGTGCGTCACGAAGACGATGGTGTTACGCTCCGCCTCCCAGATACGGAGCAGTTCACTCCGCATGGTAAGCCGCGTGATGGAATCCAGCGCTCCAAACGGTTCATCTAGAAACAGAGTGTCCGGGTTGACCGCCAGCGCCCGCGCCACTTCCAGTCTCTGCTTCATGCCGCCCGAGAGCTCCGCCGGATAAGCTTTTTCAAATCCACGCAGACCCACCATATTAATGTAGTGCGCGATGCGCTGCCGCCGCTCCGGCCGGGGTAAGTCGAACAGGCCGAATCCTATATTTCCCTCGACGGTCAGCCACGGAAAGACGCCGCGCTCCTGAAACACAAAGATCCGCCGCGGATCTGGCCCGGTCACCACCTCGCCGTCAATCTTCACCGCCCCGCCGGTGGGAGCGAGAAATCCAGCCATCGTGCTGAGCAGCGTCGACTTACCGCACCCGGATGGTCCGACGATGCAGAGAAACTCGCCCTTGGCGACCGCCAGGTTGACGTCATTCAGCACGGGCGTGCTCTTACCATCGCGCGCGAACACCATGCTCAGGTGCTCCGCGGTCAATTTCGTCTCCGCCGCCGTCGCTGTTTCCCCTGCCAACACTAATCCTCCGAATAGTCCCAACGAACTGACTTTACTTTCTCCAGGGACCGCATTCCGAGATCCAGCAGCACGCCGATCAGTCCGATGATGACCATCCCGGCGACCACCAGATCGTAACGGTTGCCGGCGTTCCGCGCATCGACGATGAGAAAGCCCAGCCCCGAGTTCACCGCGATCATCTCCGCCGCCACCACCACCAGCCACGCGATCCCTAGCGTAATGCGCAGCCCGGTGATCAGTTGCGGGATTACGGCGGGATAGAGAACCCGGTACACAATCGCCGCCGGGCTCAGCCCGAAGTTGCGCCCCGCATTCACGTAAACCTCCGGAATCCCCTGCACCGCGCTGATCGCCGTCAAAATCAGCGAAAAAAACGTGCCCAGAAAAATTAAGAAGATGGCCGCGGCATCGCCCACCCCAAACCACAAAATCGCGATAGGAATCCAGGCCAGCGGCGAAATCGGGCGCAAAATCTGGATAAGCGGATTCAACCCCATCTCCGCCCGCCGGTACCAGCCGATGGTCAGACCCAGCGGGATCGCGAGGACCGCGGCCGACACAAAACCCCACGTGACCCGAAACAATGACGCCACCGCGTACTTCAACAAAAGACCTTGCCGGATCAGTTCCGCGATTCCCCCGACCACCTCCCAAGGCGCCGGCAGAAGATGTACAGTCTGGCGGCTCACCGCGATTTGCCAGATGACCAGCAAAACCACAATGAACGCCAGCGGCCGAAGCCGGACGGGAAAGCTCGACCGTTTCATTTCTTTCGTTCCAGATTTCGGCAGGACAAATAAGACTAACTGTAAGCCGCATGCGGAGGCAATAGCGTGAATAAACTAAGCGGCCTTCACCCGGTTCGCCCGCGCCCTAACGCGCCGTCTTCGCGCCCGCGTTCTGCTGGTAAATCGTCGTGCCCGGGTGGTAGTTCTTCCAGTCGAACCAGTAATCCTTCACCATATAAACCGGCTGCAGGCACCGGCCTTTCTCCGGGCCGTCAATCGCGCATCCGCGGAAGTTCCATTTGCTGCCGGTCTGCGCGTCGGTGAAGAGAAACCCCGCGGTGCGGTCGCCGTGATAGAAATCGCGGGCCGGCGATAGATTCTCGAACGCTCGCACCGAAGCGCCGTCTTCCCCCGTCACCAGCAACACCGCATCGCTTCCCACGCGGTCCAGCACTAACTGATCCGCCAGCACCTTGCTCACCGGATACGCACGGCTGGCTTCCTGGTTGAATACGCCAAACACCTCTTCCCGCATCTTCAAGCCGCTCTTCGGAAAATCCAAAACCACCGGCACTTTCGCCATCTTCTTGTCCCAGTCTTTCGCCTCGTAATCCTTGGCGTACCGGGCGACCGGGGCCAGCACGCGCCCTTGCGGTTGCTCTCCGCGCCACACCTTGAAAGAAATCTCATCGCTATGGATCAGCGGCAGCACGCGCCCGCGCAGCGGTCCGGCGATGGCGCGCCCGCTGATCTGCTGCCAGTAAGTCCCTGTCTCTTCATCGCGCATCAGGAAGTTCTGGTTATTAATTCCCGCCAGGTGGAAAGTCAGCGCTTTGCCGTCCACCTCGCGCCCCCACACCAGACCGGTGTGACAGAGCGTTCAATAAGTGGCGACGATGGGAACCCCGCCAGCCACATCGTTGACCACGTGGTGATAACCCATCTCGCGGATCGGATACGCGCGCGCGTCCCCGTTCACGGCGACCGTGATCAGCATGTCTGCCGGATCGATCTTGGCCTTCTCCGCCGCCACGAACGCGGGCGCGCCCGCCGGATGGAACATCAGTTCGAAAATGTAGATGCGTGCGGCCAAAGTCGCCGCGCAAGTCAGCAGCAATAATACGACCGCCGCCGATCGGCCGGGCCAGCGCCAAAGCCGCCAGCACCCGATCACGAGCAGAATCGCCGCGATCGAAATTCCGATCGTCACCGGCGGCGCGATGCGGAATACCCACAGCGCGCGCTGCAGAGCATCCGCCGCTTGATGTTTGAAAGGCTGAATGATCGTCAACGGGTAAACCAGCAGGGCGCATGCCGCCGCCGCGCAAAATGTCAGCGCTCCCAATCCGTAGAACCGTTGCATCACATCGATTATGCCATCGCCCTGTGCGGCACAATAAACAGATGCTCACCCTTCCGCGGGACGGAATGGTTCATCTCGACAGCGCCTTCTCCGTCCCCGAAACGTTGCGGCGCATCGAAGAAGTGCTGGTCGCGCACGGCGCTTCGATCATGGCGCGCATCGACCACGCGGCCGGCGCCGTTTCCGTGGGTCTGACGATGCTGCCCGCCGTTCTGCTCATCTTCGGAAACCCGCGGTCCGGGACTCCGCTGATGGTCGCGGCCCCCACGTTAGCCCTCGATCTGCCGCTCAAAGTCCTCGTCTGGCAAGACGCTGAAGAAATCGTCCGGGTATCGTATAACACCCCGGAGTATCTTCAGGAACGGCACGATGTTCCGCGCTCTCTATTGCCGAACATCACCGGGCCCTTCTTGCTCATCAAATCCGTTCTTGCGAACTAGCTTCCACCCGGAATCGCTCGCCCGCATCGTCTCTCACCAGCACCCCATACGCCGTCAGCCCGATCACCAGCACCGCCAGAATCGCCACGCCCGCCGCCCCATAACCGCCCGTCGTCTGTTTCAGCCAGCCCGTCAGAATCGACGCGACAATCCCCGATAAGTTCGACGCGAAATTCTGCACTCCCACCATGCGCCCGATGGCGCCCGGCGGAAAAATCGTCTGCGTGAGCGCCCAATAGTTCGCCGTCGTGAGCCCAAGCCCGGCCAGCGAGAAAATCGCAAAAAACAGCGCCACCTGATTCGAGTGCGCCAGCATCCCGATCACTTCGCTCGACGCCAGGACAAAACCGAGCAGCGTGAATATCTTTCGCGTCCTCACCGCCGCGGCCCCGCGCGCGATCATCCGGTCCGCCGCCCACCCCGCCGCGATCCCCACGATCGCCATTCCCCCGAAACTGAACATCGTGTAAATGCTCATCGCGCGAGGCGAAAGATGACGCGCTTCGGTGAAATAGGCGGGAAGCCACGTCAGGCAGAAATAAATGAAGTAGTTATACGCGAACGTCCCGAGTAAGATCCCCCAGATCGCCGGCGTTTTCAGCAGGTCGCTCATCCGGACGGCGCTTCCCTGCGTGCCGCTCGTGACCGCGGCCGCAGTGCCATAATCTCGCTCCACGCCGAAGACCCACGCCCCCAGCCACACCAGTCCGCTCACGCCGGACACGACGAACATCCATCTCCAGTTGAAACGGGTGACCAGAAGCACGGTGAGCGGCGCCCCCAGCGCGGCCCCTACCTTCGTCCCCGCGAACAGGATTCCCGTCGCCAGTCCCCGCTCCCGTTCCGCGCAATGAAATCGGATCCACCGCAAACTCGCGGCCGTGCTCACTGATTCGCCCACGCCCAGCACCAGCCGCGCCGCCGCCAGTTCTCCAATGCCGCGCGCCATCCCCGTCGCCGCGGACGCCACGCTCCACAGCCCGATACAGATCGCATAAGGCAGTTTCGCGCCGTACCGGTCCACCACCCATCCGGCCGGAATCTGCAGAGCCGCGTAGCTCCAGAAAAATGCCGAGTTCAGCAGCCCGCGATCCGTATCGCTCAGCGGAAACGTCTTCCGGAATTGCGGGAACGCCAATACCGACGACAGGTTCGCCCGGTCCACGTAGGCGATCACCATCCCCAGCGCCAGCAGAAAGACCACCGGCCACTTCTTCATCCCTGGACAGCCTGCAGCAAACCGCGGATATATCCGAACGCGAACGCGAAGGCCTGCCGTCCCCCCGCGTCGCCCGCGATCGCCGGCACATGGTCCGGCATTAGCATGCCCTCATACTTCACTTCCTGATAGGTCCGGAGAGCGGCCAGCATGTCCACGTCCCCGGCATCCGGAAACGTCTCCTGAAAGTCGAAAGCGCCGCCGCGAATGTTCCGGAAGTGAACGTTGAAAATCTTCTGCCGCGATCCGAAATAGCGGATCACGTCATGGATTTCCCGGTTCGGATCCCGCAGCATCTCCGTCACCGTCCCCTGACAGAAGTTCAAACCGTGATAAGCGCTCGGCTGGATCTCCACAAAGCGCTTCAAACCCGCCACGCTCCCCAGCACGCGATGCACGCCGCGAAACCCCTCCGGCTCAGGCATCGCCGGATCGTGCGGATGACACGCCATCTTCACGCGCGCTTCTTCCGCCACCGGAACCACGCGCTTCAGAAAGTACGTGATCCGGTCCCACATCTCTTCCGCCGTCACCGCGCCCGCTTCCGTCAGCGGCGGATCCTGTTTCGCATCTCGATACCGGAACGTGCTGTAGCTCGCCCCGCCGCGTCCCGGCGTCGACGCCGTCCGAACCACGCCCAGGATTGTCAGGTTGTACTTCACCATCGGAATGCCCGCCTGCGCGCAGTTCCGGATCATCGTGCAAATATCAGCGATCTCCGCGTCGCGCTCCGGATTCCGCGCCAGCATGATCGCCGGGTTCTCCGCCTTCTCGATCGCCAACGAACTCATCGGCAGGGGAACCGCTTCCAGCTTGATGCCGAACGACTCCACGCGCCCCCGCAGCTTCTTCAGACCTTCCACCGACCACTTCTCGTCCAGTGTCCGCGAAGGCACGTCGCTGCAGAGATGAGTTACGCCCAGCGCCGCCAGCACCCGCAGCGTCGCGTCATCGGAGACGTGCTGCGTCCCCAGCCGCATTCTTCCGCCAGTCCCCTCCCGGGTGTCCGCCGCCGCGGCCGCCGCCGGAAACGCCAGCGAAGCTCCCGCCAGTTTTGCAAATGTGCGCCGATCCATAAGCTAAGCTCCCCAGTCTATCGCCAGATATGCTTTAGGAAATCCATGCAGATCACCGCGCTCAAACTTCACTCCATCGCCATCGCCGATCCCCCGCTCCGCAGTTCCTACGGCCTTCACGCGCCCTGGGCTCTCCGCACCATCGTCGAAATCGAAACCGGCGACGGCCTCCGCGGCGTAAGCGAAACCTATGGCGGGGATGGTCCGCGCGCCGCCCTCGAAGCCTTGCGCCCGCGCCTCATCGGGATGAATCCCTTTCAGCTCGCCGGGCTGTTCGAAGACATGAACCGCGACGCTCCCGGCGCCGGCCCTGCCGGAGATCGATCCCAGACCTGGCTCGTCCCTGGCGAAAATCCCCTGGATCAGAACAACCGCACCTTCGCCGCCATCGAAATCGCCTGCCTCGACATCATCGGCAAAGCCGCTCATCAGCCGGTCTGCGACGTCATCGGAGGCCGCGTGCGCGACCGCGTTCCCTTCTCCGCCTACCTTTTCTACAAACATGCCGGCGGCGGCGGAGAAGGACATTATCCAGACGAGTATGGCGAGGTGCTCGACTCCCAGGCCGCCGTCCGCGAGTGCCGCCAGATGATCGATCGCTACGGCTTCCGCGAAATCAAACTCAAAGGCGGCGTCCTCGATCCCGCGGCTGAAATCGCCACCATCCAAGCCCTCCGCCAGGAGTTCGGCCCGAACTTTCCGTTACGCATCGATCCCAATTGCGCCTGGTCCGTCGGAACCTCCGTTCACGTCGGCCGCTCCCTGCGCGAAGAACTCGCTCATGGCGGCTATCTCGAAGATCCATGCCCCACGCTCGAAGGCATGGCCGAAGTGCGGCGTCGCCTCCAGGACGAGGGCATCCCCATGGACCTCGCCAGCAACGTCGCCGTCACCGCCTTTCCCGAGGTCGTCCGCGCCCGCGATCTCGACGCCGTCCAAATCGTCCTTTCCGATCCTCATTACTGGGGCGGCATGCGCCAGGTCCAGTTCCTTTCCCACCTATGCGGCGCCCTCCGCACGGGCCTGTCCATGCACTCCAATAGTCACCTCGGCGTCAGCATGATGGCCATGACCCACGTCGCCGCCGCCTGCCCCAACCTGACTTACGCCTGCGACACCCACTATCCCTGGCAGACCGAAAAAGATGAAATCGTCGTCGGCGGCCGTATCCCGTTTGAAGATGGTTGCGTCCGCATCCCCGATAAACCGGGCCTCGGCGTCGAACTCGATTACGACCAGCTCGCCCGCGGCCGCGAGCGCTACCAGAAAATCCCGCTTCGCAAACGCGACGACGAAGCCGAGATGCGCCGCCACGTCGACCCGCACTGGAAGCGATCCCTCCCGCGCTGGTAGTCTCGCTTCCTATACTGGCGTTATGTCCCCCCGGCAGTTCGTCGCTCAACTGAAAGGCGTTTTCGGCTTCCCCGTCACGCCCTTTCGACGCGATCTCGCGCTCGACCTTCAGGCCCTCCACCGCAACGTGGACGCCATGGCCGCGTACCCCTTCTGCGGACTCGTCGCGGCCGGCGGCACCGGCGAGCTTTACTCGCTCACCCCTGACGAAATCGAACAAGTCGTCGCCACTACCGTCGAAGCCGCTAACGGCCGAATGCCCGTCGTCGCCGGAACAGGCTTCAACGCCGCTCTCGGTTGCGATATCGCCCGGCGTGCCGAGCGCGCCGGCGCCCAAGCCATCCTGATCCTTCCGCCCTATTACGTCTCCGCGCCCGAATCCGGCCTGTTCGCCTATTACGAAGCTATCGGCGCCGCCACCCCGCTTCCCGTCATGATCTACAGCCGGGACTGGGCCGTCTTCACGCCCTCCATGGTCGAGCGCCTCGCCGCCCGCGTTCCTACCCTCGCCGCCTGGAAAGACGGTCAGGGCGACACGCGCCGTTTCCAGCGCATCATGCAGCACAATGGGGATCGCCTCGCGTGGTTCGGCGGCCTCGGTGACGATTGCGCTCCCGGCTACTTCGCCATCGGCGTCCAGGCGTACACCTCCTCCATCTCCAACATCGCTCCTCAACTCTCGCTCGATATCGCCGCCGCCGGGCTCGCCGGTGACTTCACCCGCCTCAACGCGCTGATGGAACGCTATGTCCATCCCCTCTACGCCATCCGCGACCGCATGAAAGGCTACGAAGTCGCCGGTATGAAAGCGGCCATGGAGATCCTTGGAATCCCCGCCGGTCCCGTTCGCCCGCCCTTATCCAACTGCCTGCCCCAAGACGTCGCCGACCTTGCGCAGCTCATGGAAGTCTATAGCGAAGTCATCGCCTCGCCGGCGCGCCCATGAGCGCTCCGCCCTACATCCGCACCCACCCGGCCGACAACGTCGCCATCGTCGTCTCGCCCGATGGGTTCCCGGCCGCCGAACACATCCCGCAAGCCCAGAAGATCGCCCTTTCCAGCCTGGACGCCGGCGACCCCATCTTTCGCTACGGCCAGGTGATCGGCTACGCCAACCGCGCCGTGGATAAAGGCGCCTGGGTCCGCACTGAATTCATCGGGCTCCCGGCCGCTCCGTCGCTTGATCATCTGCCGCTCGCCACCGCGACGCCTTCAACGCCCGCGCCGCTCGACGGATTCACCTTCGAGGGCTACCGAAATCCGGATGGCAGCGTCGGAACTCGCAACATCCTCGCCATCACCACCACCGTGCAATGCGTCGCGCCAACGGTCGAGTACGCCGTGCGCCGCCTCAAGGCGGAAGTCCTCCCGCGTTACCCGAATCTTGACAACATCGTCGCTCTGACCCATACCTATGGCTGCGGCGTCGCCATCGACGCGCCCGGTTCGGAAATCCCCATCCGCACTCTGCGCAACATCAGCCTCCACGCCAACGCCGGCGCCGCGCCGCTGATCGTCAGCCTCGGTTGCGAAAAGCTTCAGCCCGAGCGCCTCTTTCCCAACAACTTCCCGCTCCTCGAACCGCCCAACCTCGTCCGCTTGCAATCCCATGGCGGATTCGCGGCCACGGTTTCCTCCATCATGGAAGCGGCCGAGCGCCGCCTCGCCGAACTTAACCGTCGCCGCCGCCGAACCGTTCCCGCGTCCGAACTCGTCGTCGGTCTGCAGTGCGGCGGCAGCGACGCCTTTTCCGGCGTCACCTGCAACCCCGCCGTCGGATTTGCCGCCGACCTGCTGGTTCGCGCCGGCGCCACCGTCCTGTTCAGTGAAGTCACCGAAGTCCGCGACGCCATTCACCTGCTCACGCCGCGCGCCGCCACTCCCGATATCGCCCGCGACCTGATCCGCGAAATGCGCTGGTACGACGAGTACCTGGCGCGCGGATGGGCCGACCGCGCCGCCAATCCCACCCCCGGGAACAAGCGCGGAGGCCTCTCCAACATCGTCGAGAAAGCCCTCGGTTCCATCGCTAAAGCCGGCGCCACCGCCATCCGCTCCGTCGCCTCGCACGGTGAAAAGGCCGCCACGCGCGGCCTCGTCTTCGCCGCCACCCCCGCCAGCGATTTCATCTGCGGAACTCAGCAGCTCGCCTCCATGAACCTGCATATCTTCACCACCGGCGAAGGCAGCCCCTACGGCTTGTCCCTTGTCCCGGTCATCAAGGTTTCCTCCCGCACCTCGCTCGCCGAACGCTGGCACGACTTGATCGATATCGACGCCGGCCGCATCGCCACCGGCCAGTCCTCAACCGAAGAAGTCGGGTGGGAGATCTTCCGCTTCGCCCTCGATATCGCCAGCGGACGCCAGCGGACCTGGGCCGAACACTGGGGCCTCGGGAACGCTCTCGCCCCCTTCAACCCCGCGCCGGTGACATGATCCACGCCCGTCCTCAATGCGGCGGCGTGAACTTACCGGGTGTTTCGTGATGGCGATGATAGATCGCGTAGAGAGCCAGTTCGAGCCGGTCGCGCACTCCCGTCTTCTCGAAAATATTGTGCAGGTGATTCTTGACCGTCTGCTGGTTGATGCAGAGTGATTCGGAGATCTCGCGATTGCGGTAGCCCTGCGAGACAAGCGTGACGATCTCGCCCTCGCGGCGGCTGAGAAGACTGACTTGATCGGCCCCTGAAAAGCCGCGGGGCAGCGGCGCCGGCTCACCGGCAAGCTGGCGGATTATGGCCGCGGTAAGCGCGCGGTTCAACCAGAATTCCCCGGCGTTCACTTTGCGAATGCTCTTCAGGAGAACTTCGCTGGGGCTGCTGCGGGGAAGAATGCCGGCCACCCCATACCGGATCGCCAGGGCGAGCGTCTCGACAGTGTCGGGCAAGGTGATCAGGATCACGCGGCCGGGCACGCGGCCCTCGCGGAGCCGTTGCAGCGCGGTGATGGCGAATGACAGTGTCCCCGACTCGAACAGGATGATGTCCGGGCGGTGCGCGGCGGCGGCGACGACCATGGATTCCACCGACGCTTCCGCGACGATCTCCAGATCGGATTGCGTGGAGAGCAAAGCTCGCAAGCCCTCTCGAAACAGGGAGGAACTCTCGATGAGCAGCATGCGGATCGGCGGCGCAGCGGCGGCGGCCGGGGATGTTTCCTCGAATGACCGTACGGTGCGATCCCCGGCAGGGGCCACGACGGCCCCGGCCGTTTCCGGACTATCCCCCTGGTTCAGGCTCATGCGATCGCCCCGGCCGTATACCCGGGGCGCCGCGGGTGCGCCCATCCGGTGCTCACGGTTTCCACTTGGGGAACACCGGGGCGGTCATCAGGATCGCTGCCTCCCCGGCGCGCATCTGAATGGCCTGGATGCCCGTTCCCGTCGTTCCATTCGCGAGCAGCGGATAATAGGTTCCGCCCAGTTGAATAGGGACCACCGGCCCGTAGGTATCCAGCTCGGCCGGGTTGTTGCCGTCGTGAAAGACATGGGCGATTACGATGGCGTTCGTGAAGTCCCGCCGCCACCATTCCGGGCATGCATAGTTGTAGGTGCAGTTCACCGGAGGGTTGCCCGATCCCGGGCCATACGGCAGAGGATTCCCCGCGCCGGTGGCCGGAATGTAGTTGGTGTCCCGAACGCCGCCCTTCCAGCCGCTCGGATTGGGCGGCCCGATAACAGTGCTTAGCGCCGGAAAGTAAGTCGCCCAATACCATACGTTTGACACGAAAGGCACGTAGTTGGTGGCCTGATGACCCAGCTGCGAGAACTTCACCACCGTGCCCGCGGGGTAGCTGCTCAGAATGGGCGTGTAGGTATGCCAGTGATTGCTGCTGTCCCGGAATGGCTGGATCACGTCGTTGCCGATCTTGAACGCGTATCCGTAAATGTTGGCCGCCTGGCTCGCGCTGGTGGCCACCGTCGCATTGTTCCAGATCGGGCCGCCCGGAAGGGTGATGACGGAGTCGTTCGTTAAGACCAGAGCCTTGGAGGAAGTGGAGGAATCCGCATTCACCGCTGAGGCCAAGGTCGTCGTGGTGGCCGACCAGTAGTAAACCTCGTCGGTGTTGACGTAACTCCACCCCAGCGTGTTGTACTCCATCGAGACGTTCGGGTTGCCTCCGATCAGTTGCGAGGCCATGATCGCGATCGGGCTGCGGTTCGAGTTATCCCACCGGTAGGCGTAGCCAGACAGAATGCCGCCAAAATGGCCGTTGTCCCACGCCGCGAAGATGCCGTTGGTGTTCAGCGGATTGGTCGCCGGAAGATATGCGTCCAAAGACGTGTAGGGGATGTTCCCGGTCAGCGGCGCGCCCCAGACCAGTTCGTCTAAAGAGAAGTCTCCGAGCATGGCCACCGAGCCGTTTGACGACTCGTTGATGCCGACCTGGAAGTTGCTTCCGTAAATCGACTGAATCTCGCTGCGCACCGTGGAAAGCATGGCCCCGGCGCTGGCGTTCCACGTCAGATTAAGACCTAAGTCGGACAGGCTCTCGATGGGCAGCACCGGGCTGACGATGGTCGGTTGCGCCCCGCCGTCGTCGAGAAACGCCGAGTTATAAGACAACCCCACCGCCGCGTATTCGTTCTTGAAATTAGCGAGCCGGGAAGCCGCCCAGGTGTTCTGGTTGTTTTGAACGTCCGCCGGGTTTCCGAACATGGCGTTGGGCGCCCAGATGCCGGTCGCGCGGGCCTGGTAACGGAAGCGCGCGGTAGCCGTGGGCGGCGGAGTCGGGTTGTACTCCAGGTTGCCCATCCCGATGTTCACGCGGTTCGGGTCGGTCGCGCTCCACCCGCGAATGTTATTCGTGCCTGACTGCGAAAGCCAGTTGTCGCCGTAAACTCTGGACAGGACGGGATTGGAGGTCGCCCCCGCAACCACCGCCTGAATCCAATACTTGGAACGGGATCCGTTCACGATGGTCGGAATCCAGTCGCCCGGCGGCGTGAACTGCATCGTCCCGGAAGTCGCCAAGGAGTTCGTGGTGTCGGAACTTGGCGCGAGCGTGTTCCACTGCCCGTTCCAATACTGCCAGGTCACGGTGCCGCCCGATTGGCCGTTCAGCACGTTGACGTTCACCAGATCGAACGGCTCCGCATATCCCAGCAGTAGAGTGTTCGCGATCGTAATCTGATAAGCCCCGGTGTAAAGCTTCGCGGTCACATCCGTATACACGCCGGCCGCCAGAGTGAACGCGCCGTTGATGGCCGCCGACGTGGCGCCGCTCCCGTCATTCAAATACCCGGGCTGTTCGAAATAGTCGAATTGATCCAGCCCCTGCCAGGCATAACCGGATCCCACCGTGTAGTCCTGGTTGATGTGAAGCAGCATGTTTTCCGGAATCGGGAAACCGTTTGACGTGGCGACATCATGATTGAACGGATACACTTGCGGAGCATAGAGGAATGAGCTCTCCAGGTATTTCGCCCAATAAGAGCCGTTGAGATACGGCGCCATGTTCAGCTCGCCATCGATCAGGTAGTCGAAGTGCGTCGCCATCCATTGCGCGACCTGCGGTTGAATGTTCTGCGGAATTGCGCCTGAATCATAGGGCAATACAGCGACTTTCACCTGCGCAACGGCAAGCGAAGTCGATACGACTAAAGCTAGGGCGACACTTTTACTTAAGATATTCACTTTAATTGGGGAGGTGGTGACCCCAATTCTATTGAGTCCGGCGTTTACAAGTCAAACGTAATACGGCCTATTTCAATTAGATATTCCGTTATATTTCTATTAATTCTGGATATTTGACAGTTCGATACCAGAGTCAAAAATAAATCTCACAAATATTTACGTCACACGCATCTCGCCCGCGCCCGGCACGCCAGGCGAGTCAGGTGCAGCGCCGGCTGCGGCCCCATTCCCGCTATCGGTTGCTATCCTGCAAGGGAGTTCTCTTCGCCTTTTCCGGCCCGCGCGTGGCTACCCGCAACCCATCTCGCAGTCCCGTCAGGAGCCCCCTCGCGCAAGTGGAGCGCTGGTTTCGCGCGCGCAAGTGGACTCCTTTCGCCTTCCAGCACGAAGTTTGGAACGCCTATCGCGCCGGGGAAAGCGGGCTGATTCATGCCGCCACCGGAACCGGAAAAACGCTGGCCGCGTGGATGGGCCCGCTGCTCGAATGGATGGATGGCGATGGCGAGGTGGATCCGCCCTTGCGCGTGCTTTGGATCACCCCGCTGCGCGCGCTGGTGGCCGATACCGAGCAGTCTCTGCGCGCGCCGCTGATCGCCATGGACATTCCCTGGTCGCTCTCGTCCCGCACCGGCGACACGCGGGCGAGCATCCGGGCGCGGCAGAAGAAGCGCTTGCCGACCGCGCTCGTCACCACGCCCGAGTCGCTTGCCCTCTTGCTGGCGCGCGATGAGGCCCGCGACACCTTCCGGCATCTCCGCATGGTCGTGGTGGATGAGTGGCACGAACTCATGGGCTCCAAGCGCGGGGTGATGACCGAACTCCTGCTGGCGCGGCTCCGCCAGTGGTCGCCAGGCGTGCCGGCCTGGGGCCTTTCCGCCACCCTCGGAAACATCGGCATGGCCATGGAGACGCTGCTCGGCACGCCGCACGGGAGACTGGTGCGCGGCGTCGTGCCCAAATCCGTTCTGATCGATTCCTTGATCCCGCCCGCCATGGAACGTTTCCCTTGGGCCGGGCACCTCGGCGTGAACATGCTGCCCCAGGTCATCGACGCCATCGAGGAAGGCCGGACCACGCTGGTCTTCACCAACACCCGCTCGCAAACCGAAATCTGGTATCAGGCCATTCTGGACGCGCGTCCGGACTGGGCCGGAACTATCGCCCTGCATCACGGCTCCCTCGAAAGGAAGTTGCGCGACTGGGTCGAAGACGGATTGCGCGACGGAACGCTCCGCTGCGTCGTCTGCACCTCCAGCCTGGATCTCGGCGTCGACTTTACCCCCGTCGATCGCGTGATCCAGATCGGCAGCCCCAAAGGCGTCGCCCGTCTTCTCCAGCGCGCCGGACGCAGCGGCCATCGTCCCGGCGTCCCAAGCCGCATCACCTGCGCCCCCACGCATGCGTTTGAACTGGTCGAAGTCGCCGCCGCGCGGGACGCCTATCTGACGGGCGCGATCGAGAGCCGCGATCCCATCGTGCGGCCCTTGGATCTGCTTTCCCAGCACCTGGTCTCCATGGCCCTCGGCGGCGGGTTCGAGGAAGCCGCCATGTTGCGCGAAGTGCGCTCGACTTACGCCTATCGCGGGCTCACCGACGCCGAATGGGCCTGGACGCTCGACTTCATCACTCGCGGCGGCGAAGCTTTGCGCGCCTATCCGGAGTACTCCCGCGCCGTTCTGCACGAAGGACTTTACCGCGTTATGGATAAGCGCATTGCCCGGCGTCACCTCCTCTCCATCGGAACCATCACGGCGGACGCGGTGATGGATGTTCGCTACCTGACCGGCGGCCGCCTCGGCAGCGTGGAGGAAACTTTCATCGCGCGGCTCCGCCCGGGAGACCGCTTCGTCTTCGCGGGAAAAACGCTGGAGTTCATCCGGGTTCGCGACATGACGGCATGGGTGAAGCGCACCAATAAAACAGGAGGGGAGATTCCCCGCTGGGACGGCAGCCGGATGCCGCTCTCGAGCGAACTCGCGCTCGCGGTTCGGCGGCGGCTCGAGCAGGCGCGCCAGGGCATTTACGAAGTGCGCGAAATGGAAGCGGTCCGGCCCGTCCTGGAGACGCAGGCCGCCATCTCCGCCATCCCCGCCATGGACGAATTCCTGATCGAGCGCGTGAAGACCGCCGAAGGACACCACCTGTTTCTCTATCCCTTCGAAGGCCGTCTCGTCCATGAAGGCGTCGCCGCGCTCGTGGCCTGGCGTATGGCGCGGCTCCGCCCGATCACGTTTTCCATGTCGTTCAACGATTACGGCTTTGAACTGCTCGCGCCCGATCCCGCGCCCATCGAGGAAGCGCTCGCCGCCGGATTGCTCTCGCCCGCGAATCTGGCCGACGACATTCCCGCCAGCCTGAATGCGGCCGAGATGGCGCGCCGGCAGTTCCGCGAAATCGCCCGCGTCGCCGGCCTCACCTTCAACGGCTACCCCGGCCAGAATAAATCCGTCCGCCAGTTGCAGGCTTCGAGCGGTCTTCTGTTCGATGTTTTCCTCATCTACGACCGCGAAAATCTGCTGGTGAATCAGGCCTATCGTGAGGTTCTGGAGCGGCAGTTGGAGCAGAGCCGGATGGGGCGCACGCTCGACCGGCTCGCGTCCTCCAGGATCCGTCTCATCGATATAGACCGTCCTTCGCCGCTCTCCTTCCCGCTCCTGGTCGACCGCACGCGCAACCGCGTCAGTTCCGAAAAGCTGGCCGATCGCGTCCGCCGGATGACCCGGCAGTTGGAGCGCGCGGCCGGTTGAGCATCGGACTGGAGATCGATCTGGCGGGCGAGCGCCTTACTCTGCTCCCCGAGCGCGCGGTCTTCTGGCCCCGGCGCGCGACCCTATTGATCGCGGACACGCATTGGGGCAAAGCAGCCGCCATGCGCGCCGCCGCCATTCCGATACCCGGCGGGACGACCGGCGAAAGCCTGCGCCGCTTATCGCAAGTGCTCGAGCGCACCAGGGCGGCGCGCCTGGTGCTGTTGGGGGATTGCATCCATGCGCGTCAAGGCCGCGCGGAAGGCACCCTGGCCGAAATCGTCGCGTGGCGCAATGCGCATGCCACGCTGACGGTCGATCTGATCCGCGGCAATCATGACCACCGCGCCGGCGATCCGCCGCCCGAGTTCCGCTTCCGCTGCCTCGACGCGCCGTCTCTGGACGCGCCGTTTGTCTACCGCCATTTCCCGCATCCGTCTGAGGAAGGTTACACGCTGGCCGGTCATTTGCATCCCGCGATCCGTCTCCGCGGCCACGGCGCCCAGCGAGCCACGCTGCCCTGCTTCTGGTTCCGCGAACGCGTGGGCGTGCTCCCCGCGTTCGGACCCCTCACCGGAACCGCCAAAATCACCCCCGCGCCAGGAGACCGCGTGTGCCCCATCGCCGGCGATGAAGTGTTGGAGATTGTGTATTAACCCCGGAACCGGCGACGCCTCACAGGTCTTTCGATCGGCCCTCAGCGAAGTCTTTGACTGCCTGATCGGCAATCGCGTCCAATCGGCCCGCGCTCACGTCCGATGGAAATTGCCGATCCGACACCTCGGCGTCGTATTCCGCAATCCAGGCGCGCAGTTCCCGAAATTCGTCCGGCGACAGGGCCCTAATTCTTCCTTCGATTTTGTTCCAGGAGCCTCATAACCAGTTAAAGTCGGGATCCGCCGCGCGGCCAAGGCGTCGCCTTTGCGTTGGTCTGAGGCTAAACCGAAAGAAGATGATGGAATGCCTCGTATCAGCCCAACTCTACCGCGCGAGGTCCCGGCGAACGCAAAACCCGAAAACGTCCTGGAGTTTACCCCCGCGACAGCGACAATGATTGTGGATATGGCTCATCCTTTCGACAGCGCCCGCCGAAAAGTCGCGCGAGCAAGAGAGCACATCGCAACCTTGGAAGGCGAAGTCGCGGCGTTCTTCGCGGCTAAGACATACAGCCGTGTGGCAGAACCCGACCCGAAACAGCCTCATCTTGAGGTTCATAAGCTTCGGTTTGCGGGAGATCTTCCGGACCAGTTTGCCACGATGACTTCTGATGGACTCCACAACCTGAGAGACGCCCTCGACAACGCTGGGTATGCGCTTGCCGTAGCCAGCGGAAAAGTCTCACCACTGAACGCTGCATTCCCGTTTGCCGGGAGTAGTGCTGATTTCAAGAACAGTTTGGGACGGTGCAAGGACATCCCCGTAACGTTCCACAAAATATTCGAGTCTTACGGACCATACAAGGGCGGAAACGATTTTCTCTGGGTTCTCAGCAAGCTAGCAGTGATTAACAAACACAAGTTGCTCACCGTCGCGCTCAATTCTCAGCTCGGCAACGTGCACGGTACGGGTGCCATTCACCACGTCCCGGTCAATCCCACGTGGGATGAGACGACACGGGAAATCGAGATTTTTACCGGTTTTGTTGGGCGCCCCGTCGAAATCACGATAGAGATCGGCTTGTTCCTCGCTTTTGATGATGTGCCTGTGGTGACCGGGGAGCCGGTCCTAAAGCTCCTCGATTATTTTGTTGAGATTGTCGAAGATATTTTGTCGCGTCTCGACGCTGAGGCCCGAAGGGTTGGTATTTTTACCTGATCTGCCCCGTCCTCAACTCCCGATGATTCCGGGTTACGTAAACCGTGGCCTTGAGGACTGCGATTTTCGACTGCTCTAAATCAGGCAGCCGCAAGACGGTCTTCGGTGTGCGCTTAGGTTTTGGCTTGCTCATGCTGCCATTCTGTAAAGATCGGCGTCGTTCCGGCGGGAGTATCGATCATCGCCTGATTGGCTGTTCAGGTAACGCATGCCGTCAGACGGCCTTGGCGGCAGATCCCACCGCCCTCGTCTACACTGAACTTGAGAGTCCGACGCGAATGACAGACCGCCTCAGCCGCATAACGATCAACATCGCGCAGTGTGGGGGACGTCCGTGCATTCGAGGCATGCGCATTCGCGTGAGTGACATCCTGGACCTGCTGAGTGCAGGCGCCACGTTCGATGAGCTACTCGAGGATTACCCCTACCTGGAGCGTGAGGACATATTGGCGGCCATCCAGTATGCGGCGCGGCAGACGGACCATCCCGTTCTGCTGTCTGCGTGAAATTCCTCGTCGACAACCAACTCCCTCCAGCCCTCGCGCGATTTATCGAGACGGACCTCGGCTGCGAGGCTACGCACGTTGCGGATGTGGATCTCCGGGAGGCATCGGACGCCGAAGTTTGGCGCTACGCGACAGCGAACGACTTCGTGCTGGTGTCGAAGGATGAAGATTTCACGCACATGTCGCTACGAAGCGCCGACGCTTGCCTCATTTGGGTTCGGGTCGGCAATTGTCGGCGAGTCGCTCTCCTGGATTTGTTCCGGAGACTTTGGCCCACCGTGCTGGAACGACTCGGGGCGGGTGACCGCTTCATCGAGATTCGCTGAAGGGATTACTCCCGATAAGTCGGCTTATCGCCGCTGATTTTGGAGGCGGTCACATGGACGTATAATGCGCAAACCGTGGAAGTTGCGGCTTGCAACTCCGAGCGTATCGTCTGCCACTCAAATAAAGGTCGATCCGAATTCCTCCGGTGAAGCCCAGACCGGGCGGCAACCGAGTAGTGGATTAAAGCGTCCTCTGTCATCGACTATCGCGCCCGGCAGAACGGTTTGCTGGCGCAGGCCAGTGCCGCCAACCAGTCGGAACCCGGCGCCAAGCCGGATCCTGACCGAAAGTCGCGCACCGCACTGGACCGGGCGGTCGGCCGGATCACGGGAAAATTCAATAATCAACCGGAGCCGGAAGCGTCCATTCGGGACATCACCGCGCGGACCTACATCCGGCCCGCAAGTTATCCGTCCTGCCGCTGTGTTCGGGTTCTCCGCGCTGAGTGCGTTTTATTCTTGCCAAAAAGAAGGCCAGGCGCGATGCCTCACAGGTTTGTCGACCGGCCCTCCGCGAAATCTTCGACCGCCTGATCAGCGATAGCGTCCAATCGGCCCGCGCTCACGTCCGATTCGAGCTTCCGATCCCCGGACCTCGGCGTCGTATTCTGCAAGCCAAGCGCGCAGTTCCTGGTATTCATGCGGAGACAGCGCCTTGATTTTTCCTTCGAGTTCTTCCAGGAGCTTCACAACCACCTCGCACAATTTAACCCGAACCGGAGCGTCGTCCCGGCGCTCTCGCGTCGGCCCGAGGGCTGGGCGGCAAGGAGATGACGGAATGGCTAATATCAGCTCGCCGCGACTCCGCGCGGGCGAGTTCACCCGGATTGCGCTTGGCAAGCTGAAAGAGTCTTTCGGGCTCATTTGCTCGAAATGACCGCTTCTCGCTCACGTGTTTTCAGGGAACGGCGTCGGGAAACGGCCTCTACGCGACCCGTGATCACGATCGGATAGGCCGCGTCGCGTCGTGATCAGACTTTCGCCGACTCGCCATTCATCCCATCCTGAGAAAATACTCGTATGGCTGCCGATCAACATACTGTTCCCGGTCCGTGTCTCACCTCTAAAGACATCCAGGGATTTATCAGGGACGGTTTCGTGCGGCTGGACGGAGCTTTCTTGCGTCGCACGGCGGAAGAAGCTCGCGAGATCCTGTGGCGTGACACCGGATGTGACCCGATCGACCGCAGGACCTGGACTCGCCCGGTCATCCGGCTGGGCAGCTACATCGATCCGCCTTTTCGTGCCGCGGCAAACGCGCCGCGACTCGTTGCCGCGATTGACCAAATCGCCGGGCTTAACCGCTGGCGGCCACTAACAGCACTTGGCACATTCCCGATACGATTTCCGAGCGAGAGCGATACCGGGGATACCGGCTGGCATGTGGATGCCAGCTACCCGCCGCTCGATGGATCGGATGCACCCTTCCTTTCGTGGCGTGTGAATGTGCTGTCAAAAGGTCGGGCGCTGCTGTTGCTGTTTCTCTTCTCCGACGTTGGCGAGCTCGATGCTCCGACACGGATACGTTCGGGATCCCATCTGGACGTAGCCCGCATTCTTGCTCCCGCAGGAGAACGTGGCATGTCATTCATGGAACTGGCAGACCGCCTTGAAGAGACCGCCTGCAGACCGGAACTACATGCGACGGGCGATGCGGGGACCGTATACCTCTGCCACCCATTTCTAGTGCATGCGGCGCAAGCTAACCGGGGAATGGAGCCGCGGTTTATGGCACAACCTCCCCTTGAAGCGCACCAGTCGTTCCAACTTGATCGCGGCGACGGTGCATATTCCCCTTCAGAACTAGCGATTCGTTTGGCACTTGGGTTCGAGAGTGGAGCAGTAGTTCCATGATTCCGGGCGGATGGTCGGCAAACATGAAGTTGAGCGACAACCCACCTAGCGCGGGCCAACTTCCCGTTTGCGCGTGATTCGGTCAGAGCCCGCACTTCAGTAAACAGTGGGCGACAAGTGATGAGTTGTAAGAGATTGACATTGTTCTGCCGGAATGACCGACAACACAGGAACTCCCCGATCACTTTTTTGTGCAGGGAACAATCGAACAGGCGCCTCTTGTCCTTTCCGAGCGATCATTCTCATGGCTTGCCCATTTATTGTGCGAGATTAGATTGATGCACCGCCCATCGGAATTGGTCGGCCAGGTCATTGGCAATTATCGGGTAATTGAAAAGCTCGGCGCCGGCGGCATGGGGGTGGTTTACAAAGCGGAAGACATTCGCCTCGGCCGCTTCGTCGCGTTGAAATTGCTCTTGAACGCTTCGCTCGCCGAACCACAGTCTTTCGAAAGGTTCCGCCGCGAGGCTCGCGCCGCTTCCAGCCTCAATCACCCGCATATATGTACTGTGTACGATGCCGGCGAAGATCGCGGGTTGCCGTTCCTCGTGTTGGAGCTGTTGGAAGGCGAGACGCTGGCTCAGAGGATATCCGCTCGTCCGCTCCCTCTGGGGAGCGTTCTGCAGCTTGGAATTCAGATTTGCGATGGCCTCGGGTGCGCTCATGAAAAAGGAATTGTCCATCGCGATGTGAAGCCCTCGAATATCTTCGTGACCAGGCGGGGCGACGCGAAACTGCTGGATTTCGGAATTTCTAAGGTGGTTTATTCGGATTCTGTCGAGCCGATAGATCTCACCCTTACCGCCTCAATGACGCAGAATGGGCAAGTATTGGGTACTGCGCCTTACATGTCGCCCGAACAAGCACAGGGCCAGCCTGTTGATGCCCGTAGCGACATTTTTTCGCTCGGCGCGGTTCTCTATGAAATGGCAACGGGGGTCTGCGCATTTAATGGCAAATCACCCGCAGAGATACTGGCCGAAATCTTGCGCGGCAACCCTAAGCCGCTAAGCGCCACCAATCCGCAACTGCCGCAGGAGCTTCAGCGTATGATCGCGAAGGCTCTCGAGAAGGACCCCGCCGAGCGATATCAATCTGCGACGGAACTGAAAATCGACCTGCGCCGATTGATGAAGGAGTTGCCGTTGCGGGAAAGCGCCGCGCCGCCCACCGTCTATTCGCGAAAAGTTATCTTAACCGGCAGATCGCGATTACTTGGAGCGGCCGTGATGGCAACAGGTCTCGCTATTGCGCTGGCAGTTTTCCTGACGTCTGCGCCTGTTTCGGGTCCGCTCGATTCCCAGCAGCTCACGTTTTCATCGGAACCTAAGGAAGGACCACTCTTCACTGATGGTGCCCGCCTTTACTTCACCAGTGGCGGAGTACCTTCGCAAATGGCCGTGAGCGGTGGAACAATCGCACCGATGCGGATTTTGGAGCGGGGCATGCAGATGCTGGATCTTTCTCCAGATGGCGCACAGATATTGGCTTTGAAGATAGCAGCGAATAACGAGATTGGCCTCGGCGCGTTATGGACAGTTCCCACGCTGGGCGGAACGCCGCGAAGACTTGGCAGCGATTTAGCGCTCACAGCGCGCTGGTCGCCGGACGGTCGCTCGCTTGCATACTCCAACAAAAAGAAGCTTTACATCGGCGGCTCTGACGGTGCGAATGCGAGAGAGATTTGGACTGGACCCGGATATTTAACCGACCTTTGCTTCTCGCCGGACTCGCGGGAGATTGCGGCGACGGCAGCAACAGGACGGTTCTCTCACCTTTGGATCATGAAAACGGACGGTCGAGATGCACATCTAATCCGTCTCGACTGGCCGTCAGACACCAATCAAACGTCTTCTCAATGGTTACCTAACAGGCAGCACTTTCTGTTTATGTCCGACCGCGAGGGACGTTCCAACGTGTACGAAATGACTGCACCGCTCTGGTACGAATTTTGGAAGAGGGCCAAAGCCGTGCGCCTTACCGGCAACCAACTGGATATTCAGGGAGCCACGCCCGCACGCGCTGGAAGCGCGCTGTTCGTGTTGGGTCGACTGCAGCAGGGGGCGATGCAGGTCTTCGACTTGCGGACGAGAAGCTTCAGCTCCTACCTTCGGGATTTGCCTGCCACCGATTTCGTGGTTTCGCCCAATCGGGAATGGATGGCCTACACCGAATACCCAAGCGGCTATCTCTGGAAAAGCAGATTGAATGGAAGCGAAAAACTACAGTTGACCCATTCCATTGCCGCGATGGAGCAGTGGTCGCCGGATAGCAAATCTCTGGTCTTTACCGACTGGTTCAAGCTCTATCGCGTTTCAGCGGACGGAGGAGTACCGGAAACACTGATTGCCGGCAACGATGACAATCAACAGGAGGTGGCGCCCACCTGGTCTCCCGCTGGCGGATCGATCTTCTTCAATTACTTTCCTTATCCGGATCGGCCGCTCAAGGGTGTCCAGGTGCTGGACTTAGCCACCCGAAGGATCTCTACCATGCCCGGCTCAGAGGGCTTGTATGTGCCATTGTGGTCGCCGAATGGGAAATATCTAGTTGCCATCGGCCAGAACCCGTCGCGTCTCATGCTCTACTCTTCCGATTCAAAAACATGGAGCGCGTTGAAACACTTGGACGTCGAGTGGAATTGGTACGTCTGGGCGAACGACAGCAAATCTCTCTATTTGACGCTCATACAGGGCGAGAACGGAATCTACAGACTGACGGTTCCGCAGGGAAAGTGGGAAAAGCTCAGCAACCTTGAACTCGCTATGCCGCGCGATCCGATGGGAGGTTTTATCAGCATGACTCCGGACGGGCAACCCGCCATCATGCGCGACACCGGAATCGCGCAAATCTATTCGCTCAGTTGGAAATAGCTGGAGCCGCCTCTAATGCGGTAAACGCACAATCGAAAGATGGCCCGGTCAAAGAGTCCCGCCATGATCTACGCTCCGGGTGGATTGTCGGCTCCTCGGATGGCTCACCCCGAGACGCTTGGCGTGCATGCTGAGATATTGACGATCAAGCCGGTCGCCTTGTACGAGAACCAAGTTCATAAGATCGTTCCATTGCCTTTCAGAAACGTCTCCGCCTTCCTGATACCAACGGAGCTTGGCAAGCAAAATATCTGCGGCCGAAATCACGCTCACTTCCATCGGTTCGCCTCCGCAGAGGGCTGTTGCTTCTAAGTGGCGATGCGCCAACTGATCGGAACCAAGCGAGTGCCGACATCGATGTCTTGGGTCGCGCGCGCGACACCATGTAACGAACCTGCCAAGCTACCTCCCACGGCGTAAATAATGCAGAGCCGGTTCAGTGTTTGCAAGAACGTGACTGCGGCCTTCGCGCAAGCTACTCATGCATTGCAGGATCCCGCCATAGGCGCGCATCATCAGCTCACGCGGCACTCGGGTGGCCACGGCGCGAAGGAACACCTGGCGCTCATCCGCTTCCGGACAGCGAAGCCGGATACGGCCTTGACCGTTTCAAACAAACCTTCGCTTAGGTCGAAAACGTCCGCCAGTTCTTGCCCAACTGGCCGCTTCCTCTTTCATAAAAACCGCCAGAGCGTCCGCAGAGGTGTCGCAGACAAATTCGAGGCCAGCGTGCGGCTCATGGGGCATAGTAAGTGGTCGAAGGATAACCCGCCGTGGAACGCGCAGAAACTGTTGTTAATGTCCAGCCGGGCAGCGGCAATTCTGCTGTTTTCGCTCGACTCCGTCCGAATCGTCGGCCACTCGGACAAAGGGGGTCACCGCCGGACAAGTACCCGGAAGTCGGCAAGCATCCGCCCAACTTCCGAGTGGCGCGTTTAGCAGTACTAATCATTCACGAACGGCGTGGATCGGCGACGAAGTCTGAAGGTTGCGAGGAAATCGCTTTTGCGCCAACAATGCCCGGAAGAGGACATGCCGGTGCGACTCAGGCCTTCTTCGTAGCTTTAGGCTTTTTTGCGATAGCTCTTTTGGCCCCGCGCTTTGTGACAGGCCCAACTGTTTCCATTTCCGAGCGGATAATCTTGCCGAATTCCACAGCGTCTTGCGCCCTGGCGTACGCTAAGGCATGACGGTCGGGCAGGCGCTTCGAGGAACGTTTCAGAGACAAGAACATCTCGTACTGCTTCAGCCCGGGTTTAGAAAGTTCCCGAAAGCCCGCGCTGACTTCAGTTGTCGTGGTGCGATCTGACTGAGGCGCGGGCGCCAGGCCTGCGGCTCTAAGTTTTGACATGGCGTAGGAAACTGCCACTCTGACGGTATCCCATGCGGCCCCTTGAATGATTCCTTCCCACATCACTCCCGCGAGTGCAACCACCCATGGCGGTGGTGGGGCCAAGGAGGCGGCCACCCGTTTGTTCGGCGTGAGTTCCTTCTGCTTGCGATGATACTCTCCGTACATGTATTGGTAGTACACAACCTCCCAAATCGGCGGCATGTCACCCACGCTCTTGATCTCCAGAGGAATGGCCATTGGCGCAGTTTTTTCTTCCGATATCGTTATCTCCAGCGTTTTCGGATCAACGTTGACGTAGGTGGTCGACTTCGAGGAGGCCTGCTGAAGCATCTATCGTTAGCTTAGCCGGTATGGTTTGCGCGCGCCCTGCTCCGTCATGCCGCCGACTACTGTGCACTGAGGGTGTTAGTTCGCAGCGCACCCGCTACTGCTTCACCTGCCGGGCGCATGCAGCGAGGGGCCAGTTCCCGCCGCAGCACAGTCTATCGGGCACAAGTCGGCATCGATAATGGCAACCTCGGGCTTCCCGCTCCCGCGCTTCGCGAATGCTTGCGCGTTGTACCTATTCAGTCCCACCTCCGTTGCGCGCGTGAAGTTTCCTTCGAACAGGCGCAGTTGCCGCGCCTTGCTGATGTATCTGTACACCGTTCCCGCGTTGTCGCTGGATGCGCAAAGACGTTTGGGGAAAGCGTAGGCCGTCCGCCTAGAGCGCTGACGCTACTCGCCCGCTGGAGCCGCAGAGTCCTCACCGCCGTCCTGTGATTTCAGCTTACGCATCCCAAATCTATGCAGAAAATGATCCATCATTCGCGGCATTTCCATCATCATCATGTGCGCGTCCTTTGAATGGCCCCCGAACTCCAGCATGAAGTCCCGGGGCCCGAGACCGCGCACGACTTTTCGCAACCGCTCGACAGCCCGTTGCGCCGCCTTCGGATCACCGTCGCGAATCTCCCGGTATGCTTCTGCGAGGACCTCATAAAGCCACGGGAAGTCATCCCGGAGAAGACCGGCGAACATGAGAAGCGACAACGGTCGTCACCCTCTTCAGACAGCATGTGGGCCATTTCTTCCATCATCATTGGATGAAATTCCCTGAACCGCCTCCTCTTTGAGCGCGGCCCCTGCTCGGCCACGCTCTTCTCGATGTCTCGGAATCGCCCGTCCAGCCCGCGCACACTGGTTACGAGCTCTTCGAGAATCTCATGTTGCGGCCTCATGTGTTTAACGGTCTGAGCCTCACCGGGGATGGCTTCGAATTGGCGCTCCAAATCCGGCCAAAGGGCAGTGAATAGCTGTCGGGCTCGATCTTCAGGAACCTTCTGGTCAGCCGATTGGTTAATGGAGGCTACAACTTCGGACAGGCCACCCTTCTCGAACTTCTTGGCCTGAAATTGGGCCATCGGGCCGCTTATGTCGCTCAGTTCCAAGTTGAAGACGAGCGGGATTACCTTTGTGCCTTCCATCGACTTGGCCAGCGCTCCCGCCTCGAATAGGAGCCACGACGACGCCAGGTTCTCCGGCGTGACGCAGATGATGCCAAAGTTTGAAGCTTCCAATTCCTTGGCGATCACCTGTCCCCAGCGATCACCAGCAGCCACGTCCGCGTCCGACATCCACGGCTTCACGTAATGAAGGACGAGCGGGAGCCAGCCGTGCAGCGCCTGCGCCAGCAATTTGCTCCGCTCACCGCTCCAGCTAATGAATATCTTCATCGGATTTGCGCTCCGTCCCCGTAATTCTAAGGCACGTTCGATTGAGCAGAATCACTCCCGATAAGTCGGCTTATCGCCGCTGATTTTGGGGGCGGTTACATGGACGTCAAACGCGCAAACCGTGGAAGTTGCGGCTTGCAACTCCGAGCGTATCGTCGGCCACTCAAATAAAAGTCGATCCGGATTCCTCCGGCGAAGCCCAGACCGGGCGGCAACCGAGGAGTGGATTACAGCGTCCTCTGTCATCGACTATCGCGCCCGGCAGAACGATTTGCTGGCGCAGGCCACCGCCGCCAACCAGTCGGAACCCAGAGCCAAGCCGGATCCCGACCTAAAGTCGCCCACCGCACTGGACCGGGCGGGCCGACCGGATCACGGGAAAATTCAATAATCAACCGGAGCCGGAAGCGTCCATTCGGGACATCACCGCGCGGACCTACATCCGGCCCGCAAGTTATCCGTCCTGCCGCTGTGTTCGGGTTCTACTTGGAAGATCGGCCGCTCGGAAAAACATCGATCTCGATCCAGTCGTGAAGCCAAGACACAGGGACGGCCCGCGCCGCCTGATGCCGCCGCTCTCCCGCCTTCTCCGCTAAACACCTCTGCCACTCCAGAACGCCTTGCGCAGCGCAGACTTCCAGCTCGCGCTAAATTGCTTGGAGACATCGGCGCCCGGCACGAGGAGATCGAATCCATGGAAGGCGCCTGGCGCCACCAAAAGTTCCGTCGCGACTCCGGCGTGGACCAGCCGGCGCGCGTATTCCATGTCTTCTTCGACGAACAGGTCGATAGAACCGACGCCGATCCAGGCAGGCGGCAATCCGGCGACGCTGTCTGTCCGTGCGGGAACGGCGGCGGACGGCGCCCCGGACGAGCCCGCGGGAACACCGAGCAGCGAGCTCCAGGCTAAACGATTGGCGCTCGCCGTCCACATAAAGTGGCCAACAGCCGGCGGCGCTGCACGGGTGCTGCCCGTTCGGTCGTCCAGCTGGGGGTAGATGAGCAGCTGGAAGACAATGGGAACTTCCTTGCGGTCGCGCGCGTGAATCGCCAGCCTCGCTGCGTGACCGCCGCCCGCGCTCTCACCGCCCACCGCGATTTTGGAGCGATCAATGCCGAGCTCCGCTGCATGGGCGTGAACCCATTTCAGCGCGGCGTAATTGTCCTCGAGCGAACCGGGATAGCGCGTCTCCGGAGCCAGCCGGTAGTCGACCGAGACGACGACGCAATGGCAATCCGTCGCGATCCCCTGCAGCCGCGGCATCAACATGGGGTCGGGCATCATGAAGCCGCCGCCATGCATGTGAAGCAACACCGGCTTGCTCTTCTCCGACGGCGCGGGATCAACGACCCAGAGACGAACCTCGGGCGCCCCAGCCGGTCCGGGGATACGCCGCTCCACGGGCTGCGGCGCGGGACCCGGCAGTGGAGGCATGGCAGGAAATTCCGGAACTTGCCGATCATCTCCGCCGAGATGTCGTAGGCGGGGAACTGCTTGAGCACAGGAAGAAGTTCCGGATCGACAAATGAATATGGGTCCGCTGCCGCCGGCGAAGTAACTGCGCGCGAGGCCTCCTGAGCCTCCCCCAGAGTAGTTGCAGGCGCAAGCCCCAGAGCCAAACCGAAGCCAGCCGCGCGAGTGGCGAAGTTACGACGAGTAAGTTGATTGCTCATTTGAGTAGGCCGTGAGTTGATATATGGTCGCCAACGCTTACAACCGCGGAAGCTCCGAGATCGGCAGCGGACCATCCATTTTGAAATTCAGCGTTGCAAGCTGTTCGAGGAATTCCCTGCCGCGCTTCGCCGAGATGCGCCGCCGCTCGACGACGATCGCGACTGCGTTGAGGATTTCCCACGCCCACAAGGCCGGAACGTGCAACGCGCTTCCATCGATCGCCCATTCGAGCATTTCTTCAGATGACGGCGTCGTCTCATCCTCGCAGCACCATGGCATGCACGCCGAGACATCGAGGATGAACGCATCCATTAATGCTTGTGGCCGATATGCGCCAATTCGCGAATCGACATGCCGTGAAGGTCGAGGGTCACGCCCTTGCGCAGTTCGCGGATTCGCGCGCCGGCAAGCCGGGCCTTCTCCGGGTCAAATCCGGTCTCGCGCCGGGCCAGCGCCTCAAGCGCCGACCCGATAAACTCATCGACCGACCGGATCAGGCCCGATTCAATGGCCTGCTGAATAACGTCTTCCTGCTCAGGTGTAAGGTTTATGCCCACGGGACAACTCCCATCCTCATTATCACTAAGCTACAAGGACAAACGCTACAAGGACACGTCCCTGCTTGCCGTCACTGAGCCGCCGGGAGAAGCGCGCCGCAGTGCCTGCTCACGGCTCCAGCCGGTGTTGCCGCGACGGGTGAGGCGTGCCGGTCGGCAGGCTGCTGTATGGGATCTCGCGCACCTCGCCCTGCACTCGGCCGCCGATGGCAGCCTTGCGGCACCACGCCAGCGCCTCGTCCATGTCAGCGGCTTCCAGTATCCAAAAACCGCCCGTGTGCTCCTTGGCTTCCAGATATGGGCCGTCGGTAATCAGGATTTCTCCATTGGGCTGCCCTCGCAGCGACTTCGCCTGGCTGGCGGGGGCGAGGCCCACAGCCAAGAGCCTGGCCCCGGCGGCGATCAGTTCTTCGTTGAGGTCGTCGATAGCTCGTATCGTCGCTTCGTCCACTGTAGAGGGGTCGAAGTCGTCGGGCAGGTAGTTAGCAACCAAATATTGCGGCATGATTTCTCCTTGATCCTGTTATCGTCTTCGGGCGGGCCGGACTGAACCTGCCTTCATTATGTCGACGAATGGCCTGAGCCGATTTCTACCGATCGTCCAGGTTTTTTCAACTCAGTTTTTTCAACTCAATCGATGAACATCGTCTGCTTGAGTTTTTTCGATAGCACTTCATGTTCCCGTCGGTTGTCCGTCATCGCCATGGCGCGTTGCAGCTCTTCGCGAGCTTCGGCGTATCGCCCCAGCTTCACCAGCAGATCTCCCCTGACGCTGGGCAGCAGATGATAGTTGGCCAGCGCGGGTTCGGCCGCGAGAGCATCCAGCGCATGGAGTCCGGCGGCCGGTCCGTGCGCCATCCCCACGGCCACCGCGCGGTTCAGCGCCACGATCGGTGATGGGCTGATCTGAAGCAGCGCGTCGTAGAGAAGGACGATTCGCTCCCAGTCGGTCCCTGCCGCCGTTTTGGCCCGCGCGTGACACGCGGCGATTGCCGCCTGCAAAGTGTAACTGTGAGCGCCGCCGCCCAGCGTCTGCGCGCGATCAAGCGCCGCCATGCCGCGCTGAATCTGATCGTAGTCCCACAAAAAACGGTCCTGTTCCGGCAACAGAATGGCTTCTCCGTTTGGCCCGCGGCGCGCCGCGGCGCGCGACGCCTGCAACTCCATCAGCGCCAGCAGACCATAAACTTCAGCCTCATCGGGAAGAAGCTTTGCCAGCCTGCGGCCCAGGCGGACGGCTTCCACGCACAGCGTCGCCCGCATCCACTCGTCTCCGGAGCTTGCGGTGTATCCCTCATTGAAAATCAGATAGACCACGGACAGCACGGATTCAACCCGCTTTCGCAACTCCTCGCCGCGCGGGGTCTCAAAGGGAACATGAGCCTCGGCGAGTGTCTTCTTGGCGCGGAAAATGCGCTGCCCTAACGTCTTCTCGGGGACCAGAAAAGAGCGGGCAATCTCCGCTGTGGTGAGGCCGCAGGCCACGCGCAGCGTGAGCGCGACGCGCCCTTCCACCGCGAGCACGGGATGGCACGCGGTAAAAATAAGGCGGAGCACGTCATCGTCAATCACCTGGTCAAGTGCTTGATCCATTGCTGCACCGAGCCGCTGCTGCTGAAATTCAAGCTCGCGCGCAATCTCTCCATGCCTTTGTTCCAGCATCCGGCCGCGACGCAAAGAGTCGATCGCGCGCCGCTTTGCCGCCGTCATCAGCCAGGCCGCCGGCTTTGCCGGAATGCCTTCTTCCGGCCACCGCTCCAGGGCCGCGACGAGAGCGTCCTGAGCGAGTTCCTCCGCGATGCCGATATCGCGGGTGACGCGGGCAATCCCGGCGATGAGTCGCGTGGACTCGATCTTCCACATGGCCTCGATCGTTTTCTGTGTGTCGCTCATGCCTCACTGCCTCTCTGCGGATCACGCGCGTCAAGTTGAGTACGTGTAACGACAAAAGTAGATACGCTGTGGATCGTATGAATGCTATCAAGCCGGCGTGTCAGCCCAGTAATCTGCGAAACTTCGAGATACAATCTCACTCACTCGCATGCTCCACTTCTTCCCGCGCGCCTCTGGCCGGCGAGCCGCGCTCAGCCTGCTCGCGGCCGCACTGGCCTCCCAGATCCTATCCGCCCAAACGGCGCAACCCTCGCCGGAATCGTCCCCTGGCGCGCCAAAAACCATTCAAGATTACTCCCAGCAGGCCCTCATCTTCGAGCGCCTGATCACGAACGTATGCTTCGAAAGCGACGGCACGTCTACCGAGCGCGTCACCCGGCGCTTCCGCATTCAATCCCAGGCAGGCGTGCAGGCGATGGCCGTTCTCGCCATCGGATACGCGAGCGCCACCGACACCGCCTCCTTCGATTCGGTGCGCGTGCGCAAGCCCGACGGCTCGGAGATCGTGACCCCTCCCGGCGACACCCAGGACGTCACGCCCGCGATCACCCAGCAGGCGCCCATGTACAGCGATCTGCATGAGAAACATCTCACGGTGAAAGGTCTCGGCGTCGGCGACACGCTCGAGTTCGCGTTCACGGTGCGCCGCGCCAAACCCCTGGCGCCGGGCAAATACTGGCTCGATTACAATTTCTCGCGCGATGCCATCGTCCTGAGCGAAGTGCTGAGCGTCAACGCCCCGGAAGGGTCGGGCTTGCGCTGGAGAAGTCCCGGGGAAACGCCGATGGTGGCGCGCGCGGACGGCCGCGAGACCATCACGTGGACCCATAGCCAGATGAGCCTGCCTTCAGCCGAAGAGCAACAGAAAGAGGCCCAGAAGTTGCTCCAGAAGGCCGGACGCGGCCTGCTCCCGCCCGCCGAAGTGATGATTTCGAACTTCGCCAGCTGGGCCGAGGTCGCGGATTGGTATCGAGGCCTGGAGAAAGACCGCATACTCGCTTCGCCCGCGATCGAAGCCAAAGCCGCCCAACTGACCAAGGGACTCGCCACGCCGGAGGCCAAAGCCGCCGCCATTTACAAATACGTCAGCACCCAGGTGCACTATATCGGCGTGGACGTCGGGATCGGGCGCTTCCAGCCCCACGCCGCCGATGAGGTCTTGTCCAACCAGTATGGCGACTGCAAGGACAAACACACGCTTTTGGCGGCGCTGCTGAGCGCGGCTGGCATTCCCTCATCCGCCGTGCTGATCGGGGCGTCCCACGCCCTTGACCCCGAGATCGCCAGCCCCGCCCAGATCGATCACGTGATCAGCCAGCTGCGGATCGGCGGCGCGACGGTCTGGGCCGACACCACCTCCGGCGCGGCGCCTTTCGGTTACCTGACAAGCACGCTCCGGGGTAAACAGGCTGTGCTGGTCGCGGACAAAGGCGCGCCGGCGCTGGTCACGACGCCGCTCGATCCGCCGCGCCGCAACATCCAGACATTCCGGATCGACGCCACGCTCGACGACGCCGGCACGCTGCAAGGCAAGGTGCGGCAGACCTTCGAGGGAGGCGACGGCGAAGTCTTATTGGCCGCCGGTTTCGCCGCCATTTCCACGTCTCAATACCAGGCCGTGGTGCAGTCGGTTTCTCAAGCGCAGGGGTTCGGCGGCGAGATCAGCGACGTCCGGGTCGGCCCGCCCCAGGATGCGGAGAAGCCTTTCGAGTTCTCCTACACCTACACCCGCAAGGACGATCCGGATTGGGCGCAGCGCAGGTTGGGCGCCCCGCTCCCGCCGCTCGAACTGCCCAACCCGGACGAAAAGCCGGCGGATGGCGTCTGGCTCGGTTCGCCCGCGGAGACGATTTTCGAATCGAGCGTTCAAGTGCCGAAGGACTACCAGGCTTTTCTGCCGCCGCCGCTCCATCTGGTCGAGCCGTTCGCGGAGTTCCATCAGGAGTGCAAATTCCAGGGCGGCAAGCTGATCACGACGCGGCGTCTGGTCTCGAAAGAACACGAGGTCGCGCCCGCCGATTGGGAACGCTACCAGAAATTCGCCAAAGCCGTCGCCGCCGACTCCGCCAGGAGAGTGGGCATCGTTCCCGAAGCGCAAGGCCGCATTCTCTACACGCAGGATGATGTCTGGGACCTGCCGATGAGCGAGCGCAAGGACGCGAATCAAGCCTACGCGGACGCGCAAACCAAGTCCCAGCAGCAAGACGTCAACGGCGAAATTGTCGCGCTTTCCAAGGCCGTCGAGATGGATCCCCATTTCACGCGCGCGTGGCTCTGGATGGGCGAGATTCAGCGATCCTCCAACCATCTCGAAGAAGCCGCCGCGGCGGACCGGCATGCCATCACCGTGGATCCGCGGAACGGGCTGGCGTACAAAGCGCTGGCGCTGGTGCTGTGGGTGCAAGGGAAGAAAGACGAGCAGGCGGCCGCCCTGAAATCGCTCACCGGTCTCGAGCCCGAGAACGCGTTTGCCTGGTATGCGCTCGGCATGACGCTCCTCGATCTCAAGAAGAAGGAGGACGCGCGCGCGGCTCTGGCTGAGTCAGTGCGGCTGAACCCGGATTGGTCGGCCTCGCATTTGTCCCTCGGGAACGCCGAATTGTTGTCGGGCGACCGCCCGGGCGCCGAGACGGAATTCGCCAAAGCGCTCGCTATCCGGTCATCCGGCGGAGCTCTGAACGATATCGCGTTTCAACTGGCGGAAGCCGGGGCCGATTTGCCGATGGCGCTCGACTATGCCCAGCGGGCGGTGAAGGAGGCGGAGGAGAACAGCCGGGCTCTGACGGCGACGAACATGGACGAGAAAGAGTTCGCCGCGATCTGGAAGTCGTCGAATGAATTGACTATGTACTGGGACACCCTCGGATGGGTGTGCTTCAAGATGGGCAAGGACGCGGATGCGAAAAAGTATTTGATCGGCGCCTGGGATGTCGGGCGAGTAAGCGCCATAGGCTCGCATCTCAGCGATTTGTTCGAGCGCCTGGGCGACACGGACGCGGCCCTCAATTGGGCGCACTCCGCATTCGCGTTGTCCCCGGAGAATGCACGCCCTCCCTTGCAGGCGCGGATCGAACGCTTATCAAAGAAGCCCAGGTCCTCCGTGCGGAGCGGGTCGCGCTCCAACGGGATGGATGGATCCATGCGCCCGCTGGAGTTGACGGGCGTTCCGGAGAAGCGGCGGGACGTGCAGTTCCTGATTATCGTGACGCAACTGGAAGGCGCGAACGGCATGACGGTGCAAAGCGTAAAGCAGATGAACGAGCAGCCTTGGCCCTCGGCGGAGAAAGCCATACGGGATTTGAAGTTCGATTTTCAGTTGCCGGGAAAGGGCGTGAGGGCGGCGTTTGACGGTATAGCTTCCTGCAGCGAAACAGGACGATGCTCGCTGAACCTCTTTACGCTGATGGAGCGCCTTCCGCCGGGGTTCAACCCCGGATGAAGCCGCTTCCGCTCATCTTGCTGCTTGCCGGCGCTTGCCATGCGCAGTTAGTCAAAGCTCCTCTATTGAAGTCTAACGGCTTATTAGCGGACGCGGCCGTCTTGCGACACGCTTACGAAAACCTCCATCCGGGCCTCTATCGCTACAACAGTAAAGAGCAAATGGACGCGCATTTCACCGCGCTGAATCTCCAACTGGATCACGACCAGACGCTGCGGGAAGCCTTTCTCGCCTTCTCGGAATTCGCCGCGGCAATCCGCTGCGGCCATACTTACGCAAATCCTTTCAACCAGCCCAAATCGGTTGTGGAAGCTCTTTTCAAGAGTCCCGCGCGCCTGCCCTTCTATTTCGACTGGCTGGACAAGCGCATGATTGTCACGCGGGATTTCACGCCCGATCACGTGCTTCCTCCCGGCACGGAAGTAACTCGGATCGACGGCGCGCCCGCATCAACGGTCCTTACTCGCCTTCTCACGATTGCGCGCGCGGACGGCGCCAACGACACCAAGCGCATCGCGCAGCTTGCCGTGAATGGCGATAGCGAGTACGAGACATTCGACCTCTACTATCCGATGTTTTTCCTGCGGGAAAGCCCGAACTTCGCCCTGCTGATCAAGAAGCCGAAGAGCCGCAAGGCCGAACAGATCGCCGTGAAGCCGTTGACCTTCGAGCAGCGCATCGCACCCATCAAAGAGCGCGAAACCCAACGGAAAGGCGGCCAAGACGCGCTCTTCGACTGGAAGTACCTTCCCGGCGGAAGCGCGTATCTCGCCATGCGCACGTGGGCGCTCTATGACAGTAAGTGGGATTGGAAGAGCTGGCTGACGGAACGCCTCAACGACGCCGTCGCGCGCAATGCCCCCGCGCTCATCCTTGACCTGCGCGGCAATGAGGGCGGGAACGATGTCGGCAACGAAATTATTCCCCACCTGATCGACGCGCCCATCACGCTCTCGTCCATGCGCCGCCTCGTCCGTTATCGGAAAGTCCCCGATGACCTTGTGCCCTATCTCGATACCTGGGACAAAAGTTTCCGCGACTGGGGAAGTTCCGCCGTTGATCTTTCCGCGCCATGGCCCACCGCGCCGGCCGGCGTTTCTTACCTGAAACTCACCCGCTACGATGACGATGCGACGGGGGATATCATCAAGCCCGCGGCCGCTCGTTTCCGTGGAAAAGTCTTCGTCCTCATCGACGCCGCCAATAGCTCCGCCACTTTTCAATTCGCTCAGAACATTCAAAGTCACCACCTGGGCACGCTCATCGGCCAGCCCACCGGAGGCAGTCAGCGCGGCATCAACGGCGGAGCTTTCTTCTTCCTGCGGCTTCCTCACTCCGGAATCGAAATGGATCTTCCGCTGATCGGCACATTTCCCCCTTCTCCTGCTCCCGACGCCGGCGTGACGCCGGATATCGTTGTTAAGCTAACGGCTCAGGATATTGCCAGCGGATATGATCCCGGACTGGCGGCGGCTGAACATGCGATTGAACGGTAGGAGCTCCGAACTGGGGCGCCTATCTTAGAATCTCTATGAGCAGAACCCAGGCATTTCCCACGCCGGCGACAAAAGAAAAGACAAATCCGGGCACAAGCCAATACAGCCCCGCCGGCAGCCCGAGCAGAAGGTAGATTCCAGCCACGAAAAAGGGAACGCCGGCAAGCTGCGTCTGTACGATTCTGACAACCAGCCACGTCAGCGGGTGGCCCGCGCGCGCCTTGGCATAGCGTATGTGCGCCGCCGTCTGAATGATCCAGGAGAGTAATGCAATCGCCAGAATCTCGACGGCGACCGCCATAGCGGGCTGCCGCGGAATCAGCGCCGCCGTGCAAAGAAAGAAGACTTGAAGAAATTGAACCAGCGATTCGCCCGCGCGCCCAACCAGCCCAGGGATCGCGATGATCTTATTCAGATTGATCGAGACAGCGACGAACACTAATCCGGTGAGCGTCGCGGCCGCCCCTGCCTGCACCGCGAAAAACGTTTGCCATTCGGGAATAGGGAGCATCTGCCGCCTCTCAGAATGTCACAGATCGTTTCGTAGGTGTCCGCAAGCGTCCAGCCGCTTCCATTCGAAGACGGACGGGAGCAGGCGAACGCGGAATCAAGCGATCCGCGCCGGTGATCTTCAATCCTTGTACGCAAAGCACTTTGTGTAGTAGAGTATTTTCATGATCGCACCCTCCAAGCCTCTTTCCCGGTCTCCGCGCCCCCGCTGGCGCCCGCCGGAGATGATGCACCCTCCTGTCTTAGATCCAGCCATCCCCAAAACGCCGGTTCGCCCGCGCTTCGCTCTCCTAATCAACCCCTTTTACCCGAAGGATCCCCACGCGAGCTTCGGAAAGCACGTGCTTACCCCGTCCCTCGCGCTTACCAGCTTCGCCGCGACCACCCCCGGCCACTGGGAAGTCCGCTATTGGGATGAAAATCTCCTGAACGGGCCGCCTCCATCCGCCATCACGCCGGAGGTGGTCGGGATCACCGTCCACCTGACCTTCGCCCGGCGCGCGTTAGATCTCGCGCTGTTCTACCGCGGCCGGGGAAGCAAAATCGTGTTAGGCGGGCTCCACGTTCTCTCGTGTCCCGAAGAATGCGCGCCTTATGCCGACGCCCTTGCCATCGGCGACGGAGTGCAGCTTTGGCCGCGAATTCTGGCGGATGTGGAAACCCGCTCACTGCGTCCCAAGTATATGGCGGCTTACGACAGTGACTTCCGCGAGGACCCGCCGCCCCGGCGATCCATTCTTCCCCGGAACAGCTTTCTCACCACCACCAGCCTCATCGCCTCGCGCGGATGTCACAACCGGTGCGGCTTCTGCTATCTGGCGACGGATGGCCTGCGCATGCCTTATCGCATGCGCGATCCCAAACAGGTCGCCGCCGAACTCGTGGCCGGTAACGAACCCTACGCCGTGTTCATCGATAACAACCTGGGATCCAACCGAACCTATCTGCGCGAGTTATGTCTGGCCTTGAAGCCGCTGAAGAAGATTTGGAGCGCCGCCGTCTCCATTGATGTCACCGATGATCCCGCGCTGGTCCGCGCCATGGCGCTTGCCGGATGCACCGGCGTCTTCGTGGGCTTCGAATCGCTCACGGATGAGAACCTGCTGGACGCGCGGAAAAAGACTCCCCGGACCGCCGACTATGCGCGTCGCGTGCGCATGCTCCACGACCACGGCATCCAGGTGAATGCTTCGTTCGTATTGGGATTCGATCACGATAGGAAGGACGTCTTTGCCCGCACTGCTCAGTGGGTCGAAGAGAACCGCCTGGAGTGCGCGACCTTTCACATTCTTACTCCCTATCCGGCGACGCCGTTATTCCATCAGATGGAGTCTCAGGGGCGGTTACTCCACCGGGACTGGTCGCTCTACGACACCGCGCACGCCGTATTCCGCCCGAAACATATGTCGCCGGAAGAGCTTGAGGAAGGTTATGCCTGGATTTATGAGCGTCTCTTCTCGCACGCCTCGATCTGGCGCCGCCGCCCGGAAGATTGGCGCGCGGTCGCGCCCTATCTCGCGATGTCCTATCTTTACAAGCGCTCGAACCGGTTCTGGCGCCTGCTCATCAAACATGATCTGGTTCACACGACGTGGCGCCCGCTCGTCGAACTGACGCGCCTTCGCCACCAGCGGTTTCGGAAGGAGTTGGCCGCGACGGAAACGCTGGCGCGGCCCGGCGTCAACGTGCTAACTCCCGGCGTGTAGCCTATTCGGATTACCGATGCCTCACGATCTCACACAAACCTTTCGCTTTCTCTTGGAGCTAGGAAAAGGCGGATCACCGGGATAAAAAGAATATTCCGGTGTAGCGGTGCATCTGCACCCAGATCATGACCATCGCGTATGGCAGGAGCCCGACAGCACCCGTTCTAACCCATCCAAATCGGTGAACCGCTCGCAACGCAATCGGAATGTAGATTGAAAGAAGAAACGTACCGGCTGAGAAAAACAATAAAGCGGGATCCTGAATCAGTATTTTGTCGAGCACCGGAGCCATTCCCACTCTTTTCGAAACGGCGGGCTGCGTGGCGATCGAAGAGATCGCCAGCGTGAGGAAGCTCACGGCGACATAGATGGATGCAAGCACCTGCAGCGCTGCGTTAAGGGTCTCCAGATAGCGCCCGCGCCCGCGCATCGCCACGCAGAATAGATGTGCCGCTGTGGCGTAGAAGAACCAAACCATGATCACAGTCACCGCGGCGGGCAAAAGGTCCGGCGTGGCGGGACGCTTGCGCAACAGGCTGTTCATCGCGAATCCCAGCAGCACGCTCAAACCGACGAACCCGATCAATCGCGTGCTAAGCCACCGTGGCGCTTCTCCCTTTTCGCCAAGCGCTAGGCTGCCCGGCTCGCGCGCCACCTCCACCGTCTGAAACTGAACCTGCGGGCTAATCAGCGTCAGCGTAAACACACGAGTCCAGTCCGCCAGGTTATCCGCAAGAAATTTGAAAACCTTTTCGGGATCCATTGGGCTCTCCTCCGAACTAGTCAATCACAACCCGGGTCGTGTAGCATCGTATCGGAAACACAGTTGAAGGCGCCATATGCGTAGGATTTTGCATCTCATCTCTGTCACCCTGCTGCTCGGCATAATCATTTCCCACCCGCTTTCCGGAAGCGAGAACGCCTATTCGGCGCTAGCCCGAATGGGTTGTTCGGAGCGGGCTATGTACCTGATGCTCCAGGACATGTTGCGAGAGGTCCCTGACGTTGAGGTGTCGCGGATCAACTTTGGCGGCAAATACGACGGGTCGAAGATCAACCTCATCATTGTCGACACAAAACAATTTGAGGCGGTCTCCGGCCCTGTCAATGTCGGTTCATCCCGGATCAGATTCGACCAGCTCTATATGAACGCCGCGGCGCTGGAGCAGAACGTCGTAGCCGTCGACAGCGACTTGCTTTCCATCATCCTTCTCTGCGCAGTCAATCGACAGAAAGCCTCCTCGGATCATCCACATCCCCGCCCGCTTCCCGAACAAAACCCTGCGGAACTCATGATCTTCCACCAGGTTGTCGATGACGCCCGTCGAGGAGAGATCCTAGACCTCTTCGTCAATCGGCTCCCGGCCCGAGCGGATTTGCGGAACACGGCATCTAGTCTCCTATCGGACCTGACAGGAATGCAGTCTCGTGATCAGGCGCGCTATCGCCAGACTATTCGTGTGTATGCACTCGCCTTCCTGCCAATGCTGATCCATGAGCTCGCGCATTTGGACAGTTCCGTTAACGTCCTGGGCGCCCACTTCAACAATCCGGCGGAAGGGATCCTTCGCCGAGCGCTCGCCTGGGTTGACGCTTACCGCACGCGCGAGGAAGAAGATCGCGCGGATGCCGTCGCCGTCGCCAAGCTGACGCCGATCCTGCAAAGCCTGAAAATCCGGATGCTCAAGGCGGACGTCGAGACAGACGACAAAACGTTTGAGGAGTGTTTCCGCCAGCTCATCAGCCTGGAGACCTATGCCCTCATCCAGAGGGACCTCATCTTGCAGCGAGCCTTCTCCAACTTCCGCGGATATCGCTTCGAGGACGTCTTCTACAGCATTTTTCATCAGCCTTGCAAAGTAGATGCCGCCACGCCGGAAAAAATCAACTTCTATGATTTCGGAAAAGTCGCATTCGCGTTCAACGAGCCCATCCCGGTTTTGACACGCACCGAGTATGAGCGTCTGCGCGCCGGGCTGGACCCATTGGAGTGGCAGACCCACGCCCATGCCTTTCAGCGGTCCGCTCAACTCCTGAAGCTTGCGCAATTGAAAACAGACGACGCATCCATGATGGAGATCGAACAGTTCGAGTCACTCCTATACCATCTGCGCGACGGGTCCTCGGCTGTCCAGTTTCATTTCGAATACCTGCGGGGTCGTATGAATTACACGGTGGCAGAGTTCCTCAACCGGCTGCAGGAAAGCGAAAAGATTTACGGTCATCGATATTCGGTCGAGCGCGCCGCCCTGTGCCCGCTCACTGAATGCTATGTCGTAAGGCAAACCGCGGTGAAAGGCCTGTCCGAGCGTGAGTATTTCGAGGTTTCCGCGGAACAAGGGGTGATCGTCGAGATTAAGTACCTGAGTCCGATCCTAAAAGACGATGCACAACACAGTAATTTAACCCAAGTCCCTCCAGCCTTAAAGTCGTGGAGGAAGAACCAGAACTTCGGAAATCTTTCCGAGTTGTACTTATACCATCTCGGTAATATGCTACTGGCGGCCGACCTGCTGTTTCCCGCGGACTCAGCGACCGTCCATTCTATTGTCAGCACCATCGGAATGCTCCGGATGTATCGCCTGAAGTGCGGCAACGGCATGATCCACTACGAGTTTAAGGACCGAACCATTCTGGGACGAACCACCTTTACCGGTGACGCCATCGAGTTGTCGGCGATCGGGCGATAAGAACGGCCGTTTCCTCCGCGCTCGGAAAACCATATCGCGAACGTTATCTACCCGCCCCACCCCCGGTAACAACCCCGCCACACCTTTATCTCCTTTCCCTTCATCGTTCCCGCGTCCCGCCCACCCCGAATCCAAATCCGCCGTGGTGAGATGAACTGGGGAGGTTCCATCATCACTACTTACATAACCTATATAAGGCCCTCGGCGGACCTAAGGAAAGCGGCGAAGCAAACGCCATTCCGCCTGACTGCAATCCCCATACGAAACACGCCGACGCGAGCTGGCAAAAAATCAAAAACGAAGCCAATTTGCCACTCATCCGGAACATTTCCCCACCGGCAACTCCAGAAACAAAGGACTTACAGCACTCCCGATTTCCTCCATCGGTTGGCTTCGTTCCGCAAAGCCAGGCAAATACCGGGAGCGAAGCCAACTCAAGCGCCTCAGAATCAGCGCTCCTTGAATCAGCGCACCCCGCCCTCGCCGTCCCATCTAAACTGAAACGAACATGCAAAAGCTGCTGGTGTTGAACCGCGGGGAGATCGCCATCCGCATCATGCGTGCCGCGACCGAGCTCGGGTTGCGGACCGTCGCGGTCTATTCGCGTGAGGACCGGCTCAGTCTGCACCGGTTCAAGGCCGACGAGGCCTATCAGATCGGCGACGGGCTGGGCCCCGTTCAGGCCTATCTCGATGTCGAGCGCATCGTGGCCCTCGCGCGCGAAAAACAAGTCGACGCCATCCATCCGGGGTACGGATTCCTGTCCGAGAATCCCGCGCTCCCCAGGGCGTGTGAGGCCGCCGGGATTACCTTTGTCGGACCCAGCGCGGAACTGCTCGAACTCCTGGGAGACAAGACGGCCGCCCGCCACTTGGCCGTCCGCGCGAACGTCCCCATCGTGCCGGGGACCGAAGAAGCGCTGACCAGCGCGGAGGAAGCCCGCAAAGCCGCCCAGGAGATCGGGTTCCCGCTCATGGTGAAGGCCGCGTTCGGCGGCGGCGGTCGCGGCATGCGCGTGGCTGCGAATGCGGAGGAGTTTCCCGGCAAGTTGGAAGAGGCGCGCAAAGAGGCCGCCGCCGCGTTCGGCAACGACGCCGTGTTCCTCGAGAAATACATCCGGCGCGCGCGGCACATTGAAGTCCAGATTCTGGGCGATCAGCATGGCGGGCTGATGCACCTTTATGAGCGCGATTGCTCGGTCCAGCGCCGCCATCAGAAGGTGGTCGAAGTGGCCCCCGCGCTGGCCATCTCGCGGGCTCTCCGCGACCAGTTATGCGACGCCGCGCTGCGCATCGGCCGCACGGCGGGATATTACAACGCGGGCACGGTGGAGTTTCTGGTCGACGCCGATACCGATCAGTTCTACTTCATCGAGGTCAATCCGCGCGTGCAGGTGGAGCACACCGTCACCGAAATGGTGACCGGCGTCGATATCGTGCAAAGCCAGATCCGGATCGCCCAGGGCGCCCGGCTCCATGAGGCGCCGCTCTCGCTGCCTGAGCAGAAGGATCTGCGGCTGTTCGGAGCGGCCTTGCAGTGCCGGATCACCACCGAGGATCCCGCCCAGAACTTCGCTCCCGATTACGGCAAGATCCACACTTACCGCTCGCCCGGAGGCTATGGCGTGCGGCTGGATGCGGCGTCCGCATATAGCGGGTCCACCGTGACCCCGTTCTACGACTCGCTCCTGGTGAAAGTGACCTGCTTCGGCTCGGATTTCCTCCAGGCATGCCGCCGCATGGACCGCGTGCTGCGGGAGTATCGCATTCGCGGTATCAAGACCAACATCCCGTTCCTCGAAAATGTCGTCAATAACGAGGCGTTCCAATCGGGCGATGTGACCACCTCGTTCATCGACCAGACCCCGGAGTTGTTCGAGTTCACTCCGCGTCAGGATCGCGCCACGCGCCTGCTTACATACCTGGGCGAGATCATCGTGAACGGCAATCCGGAAGTGGGCCGTAAACCGCGGCCGGTCTCGCTTCCCAGGCCCCGCGTCCCGCTTTCCAGGGCGGAGATCCGGCCCGGCACGCGGCAGATGCTGGACACTCTCGGGCCTAAGGATTTCGCGCGCTGGACCTCGCAGCAGCAGCGCCTGCTCCTCACCGACACCACCTTCCGGGACGCGCACCAGTCGCTGCTCGCCACGCGCATGCGGACGTTTGACATTGAAGCCGTCGCGGGCTTCGTGGCGCGGGAACTTTCCGGTCTCTACAGTCTGGAGATGTGGGGCGGCGCGACATTCGACGTGGCCATGCGATTCCTGTTGGAGGATCCGTGGCAGCGCCTTCGGCGTCTCCGCAAGGCCATTCCCAATATCTGTTTTCAAATGCTGCTGCGCGCCTCCAACGCGGTCGGATACACCGCGTATCCCGACAACGTCGTGCGGGCGTTCATCGCCGAGGCCGCTCAGGAAGGAATCGATATTTTCCGCATTTTCGATTCCCTGAACTGGCTCCCCAATATGGAGGTCGCGATGGACGCGGTGCTCCGCACCGGACGCATCTGCGAAGCCGCCATCTGCTATACCGGCGACATTCTCGATGGCGCGCGGCAGAAGTATTCGCTCGCTTACTACATCCGGATGGCCCGCGAGCTGGAGCGTATGGGCGCGCACATTCTCGCCATCAAGGACATGGCCGGGTTGCTGCGCCCCTACGCGGCGGAGAAGCTCGTGAATGCCCTGCGGCAGGAAGTGGGCATTCCCATTCACCTGCACACGCATGATACGAGCGGCATCAATGCGGCCACCGTGCTGAAGGCGTCCGATGCCGGGGTGCACGTCGCCGACGGGGCGATCGCGTCCATGAGCGGTCAGACCAGCCAGCCCAACCTCAACTCCATCGTCGCCGCGCTGGATAATACGCCGCGGTCGAGCGGACTGAACCTGAGGGCGCTAAACGAGCTTTCCGATTATTGGGAAGCCGTCCGCGCCTGTTATGCCCCGTTCGACACCAGTCCCAAAGGCGGCACCGCCGAGGTGTATGAACACGAAATGCCCGGCGGCCAGTTCACCAACCTGAAGGAACAGGCGCAGGGCATGGGCTTGGCCGACCGGTGGAGCGATGTCGCGCGCACTTATGCCGAGGTCAACCTGGCCTTCGGCGACATCGTCAAAGTCACCCCGTCGAGCAAGGTGGTCGGCGATCTCGCGATCTTTCTGGTGACCCATGAGATGACCGTGGCGGATTTCGAGAAACTCGGCCCCGATCATCAGTTGCCCATTCCCAACTCCGTGGTCGACATGTTCATGGGATCTTTGGGCGTCCCGGACGGGGGCTGGCCGCCGCACATTCAGGAGATCGTGCTCCGCGGGAAGAAGCCTCTCGAAGGACGGCCGGGCGCGCTGCTCCCGCCCGTGGATTTCGACGAGAAGCGAAAGGAGCTGGCCGCCAAGCTCGATCGCGATCCGTCCGAAGAGGACTTGATGAGCTACCTCATGTACCCGGAGGTCTTCCTCAAGTTCTCGCAGGCCCGCGACGCCTATGGCGACGTGGAAGTGCTGCCGTCCGCCGAATTCTTCTATGGAATGGAGAAGGGCGAAGAGATAACCATCGACATTGAAGAAGGCAAAACCCTTGTCATCAAGTTCCTGACCATCGGCGAACCGCGCCCGGACGGCCAGCGAACCGTCTTCTACGAGCTCAACGGACAGCCTCGCGAAGTGGACGTGAAAGATCGCAGCATCAAGGAAACCGAGGAGAAGCGCTCGAAAGCCGATCCCGCCAAGCCGGAACAGGTCGGAGCGCCCCTGCCCGGGCTGATCACCATCGTCGCCGTGCGCGAAGGCCAAATGGTGAAAAAAGGAGACCGCGTGCTGGTGCTCGAAGCCATGAAAATGCAGAGCACCGTTTACTCTCCCGCCGACGGCAAAGTGACGAAGCTGGCCGCGGCCGCCGGCCAGCAGGTGGAAGCGAAAGACTTGCTGTTGGTGATCGAGTGATTTACGGCTCGACTTTTACGCCGTGCCAGAAAGCGACATGGTCCTTGATCTCCGCGGCTTCCTTGTTGGGGCTTGGATAGTACCAGGCGGCGTCCGGATTCTTTTTTCCGGCGACGTCGACGGTGTAATAGTTGGCTTTGCCCTTCCAGGGGCAGGTCGTGACGGTGGAGCTTGGCTTGAAGTATTCGCGGTGCAGTGAAGCGGGCGGAAAGTAGTGATTGCCTTCCACGGTGACGGTTTTGTCGCTCTCCGCGAGCACCGTATTTTCCCAGATCGCCTTTGGCATAATCGGATGATCGCATGACGGCTTGGCGCGATGACCACGCCCCTGTTTGGAACGCTCCCACGTTGCTGACGGTGAGCCGCATGGTGCTGGCGCCCATCGCGGTTCGCGAAATTCTGCTGCGGCGTCCCGGACGGGCTCTGGCCCTGCTCTTCGCGGCGGGAATGACGGATCTGCTGGACGGGTTCGTGGCCCGCGCGACCGGCGCCGAGACCGCGTTCGGGCAGCTTCTCGATCCTGTCGCGGACAAGCTGCTTCTGAGCGGCGTTTTCATCGGCCTGGCCCGGATCGGCTCGGTCCCGGCCTGGTTCGTGGCCCTGGTTTTCTCACGCGATGCGGTGCTATTGATCGGGTCGGGAGTGCTCCTCGGGCGGTCCGCCGGGGAAAGTTTGCAGCCGTCGTTGTATGGAAAGGCTAGTACCTTGTTTCAGATCGGAGCGGCGGCGGCGCTGGTCGGCGCAAACGCCAGCCGAAATGCGCGCCTGCGCGCTTTCGCGGAAGCGCTTTTGTGGCCAACCGCAATTTTGACGGCCGCCACGGGTATCCATTACCTGTGCCGCGGCGTCTACACCTTGCGCCGTCGTTGACGCACGATGACCAGGAGAGTAGGCTTAAGTTGTCAGGGCTGTCCATGACTCGTTACCTGCCCGCTCGTTATTACATCTATTTCGGGATTGTCGCCCTGGCTCTCGGGATCTTCTCCGCATGGCTTGGGATCGGTTGGGCGCCTGCTTTCGTGCCCGCGATCCTGTTTGTCCTGATGGCCGTATTGATCCTGGCCCTGGCGTTCCGGCCCAAAATCGAGGTGCAGGATCCGTATCTCCGGATTGGCCGGCGTATGATTCCCTGGATCGATATCCGGCGCGTCGATCGGACCGGTTGGCTGTCGCCTCTGGCGGTTCGCCTGACGCTTTACGACGATACGCGGATTCTCCTGATCTATCCAGGGGATCTCGATTCCTGCAAAGGCTTGCTGCGAACGCTTCGCCGGTCGTCCCGCGATGCGCTGATCGACGGCATCCCTTACCGGCAGTACTGGGGCGAATTGCTCTCGGCTCCCAACGAACGCCGTCAGCTCCCGTCCCCGCGCTATCGCGTACTGCGGCCGGAGGATGAGGTTGAGATTGAACGCCTTTACCAGCGCTTGAAGACCGTGGGGCATCTGGACCCCAAGAGTTCGCCGGACGAGAAGTAGCCGGTGCGGTTCTCGCGGCGCGCACGCGTCGTTCTGTCCGGTTTCCTGGCGGGTTTCCTTCTTCTCCTCACCGCGGCGTTCCTCTTCCGAGGCGCGTGGTTGTCGTGGCTCGGCGCCTGCCTGGTGGAGCATCAGGAGCCGGTCCGCTCGGACATGCTGGTCGTCTTGGGCGGCGATATGCGGGGCGGCCGCATTCTGAAAGCCGCCGGACTGGCCTGCCAGGGTTACGCGCCGCGCGTGCTAGTGAGCGGTTCCGGACCTATCTACGGGCAACATGAGAGCGATCTTGCGGTTGCGTGGGCCGTTTCGCAAGGCTTTGACGAGAAGCTCTTCCTGCGGCTGCATTATCCGGCGCAGAGCACCGAAGATGAAGCGGCGGAGGTGACGCGGGAACTCCGCCGCCTGCGGGTGCATCGTTTCCTGCTGGTCACCAGTTCTTTTCATACCCGCCGGGCCACCCGGATCTTTCATCGGGCCGCCCCGGATCTGTCGTTTCGCGTGGTCGAATCGCCCGACCCTTACTTCACGCCGGATGGTTGGTGGAAGACGCGGGAAGGGCAGAAAACCTTCCTGACGGAGTGGTCCAAGACGCTGGCGAACTGGCTGGGAGATTGACGCGTGCGGGCGCACCTTCGGAGAATCTGGCCTTATCTGTGGAAGTACCGGCGGGCGTGGGCGTTAGGGCTGTCCGCGCTGGTCCTGAAAGACGCCGCCGCGGCGACGCTCCCGCTGGTCATCCGCGCGGCGATTGACGCCCTGACCAAAGGGCGCCCGCTTCAAGCGATCGCCGGGTTTGCGCTCATGCTCGTGGCGATCTGCCTCGCTAAAGGCTTCTTCCAGTACTGGATGCGCTGGATTCTCGTGGGCATCTCCAGAGACGTCGAGTACGACATCCGGAATGATCTGTTCGCGCATTTGACGACGCTTTCGCCCGGCTACTTCGCCGCAAACCGGACCGGCGACCTGATGGCTCGCGCGACGAACGATTTGAACGCGGTCCGAATGATGCTCGGTCCCGGCGTAATGTACTGGGCCGAAACGACGCTCACCTTCGCGCTGGCCATCGGAGTCATGTCGTGGATGGATTGGCGGCTTACCATCCTCGCGGTGCTTCCCGCGCCGCTGGTGAGCGTTACGGTCATTCTGTTCGGAAGGCGCATCCATTCGCGCTTTCAGGCCATCCAGGCGATGTTCTCTGACATCAGCAGCCGCGTGCAGGAGAACCTTTCCGGGGTGCGGATGGTGCGGGCGTTCGCCCAAGAAGATTCTGAGATCCGCGCTTTCGAGAGGCTGAATCGCGCTTACATCGCTCAGAACTTGAAGCTGGCGCGGCTGCAAGGGGTTTTCGAGCCGCTGCTGGAGATGTTGATCGGAGCGGCGTTTCTGACCGTGTTGTGGGCCGGCGGCGTCCAGGTCCTGCGGCATCGCATTTCCATCGGCGGCTTCGTCATGTTCAACACCTACATGAGCATGCTGATCTGGCCGATGATCGCGCTGGGATGGGTGGTGAACCTGAGTCAGCGGGGAACCGCGTCGCTCGCGCGCATCAGCGAAATTCTGGATCAGAAGCCGGCTATCGCGCCGCCGCGAATCCCGCTCCGGATCGAGAATCCGCGCGGGGAGATTACGTTCGAAGACGTGACGGTGGACTACCCGACAGGGCGCGCTTTAGGGCCCATAAGCCTTACCATTCAAGCCGGGTCGACGGTCGCCGTCATCGGCCCAACGGGCAGCGGCAAGAGCACGCTCGTGAGCTTGATTCCCCGGCTGCTCGATCCGTCGAGCGGCGCGGTGCTCTTGGACGGGGTGGATCTGCGGGATCTGCATCCCGCGGATGTCCGCCGATGGATCGGCATGGCCCCGCAGGAGACGTTCCTGTTTTCGGCGACGATCGCGGAGAATATCGCCTTCGGGGTTCCCGAAGCCACCCGTCCGCAAATCGCGCGCGCGGCGGATCTGGCGGGGCTCACCACCGATCTAGCGGATTTTCCCAACGGCCTCGACACCGTCGTGGGCGAACGCGGGTTGACGCTTTCCGGCGGCCAAAAGCAGCGGACCGCCATCGCCCGCGCGCTGCTGCGCTCGCCCCGCATCCTGATTCTGGATGACGCGCTTTCGAGCGTGGACACGTTAACGGAAGACCGCATCCTGTCGGGACTCGCGGACGTGGTGCAAGGGCGGACGGCGATTCTGATCTCGCATCGCGTTTCCACCGTGCGCGGCGCGGACCAGATCCTGGTGCTGGAAGCAGGCCATGTGGCGGAACGCGGAACGCATGAGCAGTTGATCCGGCAGGGAGGCTACTATTCAGAACTGGCGCGCAAGCAGACGCTCGAAGAGGAATTGGAGGCGATTTAGATGAAGATGATTCCAACCGCCGCGGCGCTCGCGGCCGGCGCGCTTTTCTGGGGCTTTGCGGATTCCGGCGGATCCGCGGTCGAGAAGTTCTCCGGCGACTTCCTGCATGGCGCCCTCGCGCTGTCTCCGGTGAGCGCGACCAGCACCGGCCTGCATGAATGGAACGGTGTTCTATTAGATAATTTGCTGGACGACTTCTCGCCCGCGGGATTGCAAAAAGCGCGGATCTTCTTCCAGCAATCGCGCGCGACCGCCGGCGTGCTCGCGAAAAAAGACTCCGCGGCGGAGGCGCAGGCCGATCTGGAGGTGATCCGGCTGCAGTGCGATTCCGCGCTGCTCGATCTCGACCGGATCCAGAGCTACCGGCATAATCCGACCGGCTATGTGGAGCTGATAGGAAACGCGCTCTATACGCCGTACGTGCAGAATTATGCGCCGCTCGGAACGCGCTTCGAACGCATCATCGAGCGCATGCAGCGGATTCCGGGCTTCCTGCAACAGGCGAAGCAGAATCTGGCGGATTCGCCCGCGATCTGGAATCAGGTCGCCCAGGAAGAAAATCAGGGGACCATCGATCTGATTCAGCAGACGCTGCGGCCTGGCGCGCCGGCGAATCTGAAGCCGCGTTTTGAAACAGCTGCGAAGAGCGCCACGGCGGCGCTCCAGGACTTCAATCAGTTTCTGAAAAACGATCTCAGCAAGCGCACGAGCGACTGGCGCCTGGGATCGAAAGATTACGCCGCGAAATTCCGGCTGACGCTCGCCACCGACGACACTCCGGCGCAGGCTCTGGCCGACGCCGAACGGAAACTCGAGAGTATCCGGCAGGACATGCGCAGGCAGGCGATCGCGGTCTATCCCAAGTTCTTTCCCGGAAAAGCACCGCCTTCCGACCTGAACGCGGTGGTGTCGCAGGTGCTCGACCGGGTGGCGCGGCAGCATGCGACGAAAGAGAACTATTTCCCCGCGGCTAAACAGGATCTGGCGGACGCGACGCAGTTCGTTCGGGATCATCGCCTGCTGACGCTGCCGACGCGGAGCAATCTGCAGGTGATTCCGACGCCGGAGTTCATGCGCGGCATTTACGGAGTCGGCGGCTTTTCAGCGGCGCCCGCTTTGGAGCCCCAGCTCGGGGCCTTTTATTGGATCACGCCGTTCACTCCCGATATGACGCCGGACCGCGTGGAATCGAAGCTCCGCGAGTACAACCAGTACGGGCTTCAGATCCTCACGATCCATGAAGCCATGCCCGGCCACTACGTGCAGTTTGAGTACGCCAATGACGTGCAGCCTGGATGGCAGGGCGTACTGCGGGCGGTCTTCTCCAACGGTCCGTACGTGGAAGGCTGGGCCGTCTATGCGACCGAACTGCTGATCGCGCAAGGCTATCAGAAAACGCCCGAGATGGAGCTGACTTTCGGGAAGCAGATGCTGCGCGTGGTCTCCAACACGATTCTGGATATCCGGATGCAGACGATGGGAATGACCGATCAGCAGGCCATTGACCTGATGATCCACGATACGTTCCAGGAACGGGAGGAAGCCACGAAAAAGCTGCAAAGGGCGAAGCTCTCATCGTGCCAGCTTCCGACCTATTTCGTCGGCTGGCGCGGCTGGGATCAGTTGCGGGACGATTACCAAAAGAAGCTCGGTCCGCGGTTTCAACTGGCCCAGTTTCATGAGAAGGCCCTGCGGGAAGGCGCGCTGCCTTTGCCCGTGCTGCGCGGAATTCTGCTTAAGTAAGCTCGACCGGCCGCCCGGTGCGGCAGGCTTCGTAAACGGCTTCCACGACTTCGAGAGCGTTCAATCCGTCCTGCGCGGAGACCACCGGCGGCCGGTGTTCGGCGCACGCGGCCAGAAGGTCGGCGAACTGGCGTTCGAACGGCTCGAGCGAGATCGCCATGGGGTCGGATGCGCCGGAAGCGGAGGCGTGTCTCGCGAGCGGCGGGGGATCCCCGGAATCGTCCTCGACGTCCCATTGGGTCAGGCGATCGCCGGTGATGATGGCGGACCCCTTGGCGCCGTGGATTTCCAGCCGCTCCGGGTAGCCCGGCTTCAGCGCGGTCGCCGCCTGCAGCACGCCCAGGGCGCCGCCTTCGAAAGTGAGGAGCGCGTTCACGATGTCTTCGGATTCGATTCTGTGGACGGCGCCGAGCCGCCACTGCGCGGAAACCTCGCAGACCGGCCCGATGAGCCATCGCAGAAGATCTACCTGGTGAATGGCCTGGTTGATGAGCGCGCCGCCGCCTTCGGTCTGCCAGCTTCCTTTAACGGGGCGGCTATAGTAAGCGGGCGGACGATACCACTTGACGTAACAGTCGGCCTCGAGGATCCGGCCGAGCCGTCCGGCTGCGATGGCGGCGTTCAGGAATAAGGCGGAATCGTCGAAGCGGTGCTGGGACACGACGCCGATGGTGATCCCGGAGGCGCGCGCAACTTCCACGATGGTGCGGGCATCACTAACCTTCGTGGCCATCGGCTTCTGAAGCTGCACCGGCTTGCCGAGCAATGCGCAGATCCGGACGGGCTCCACGCGGTAATCGGGAAAGGTGCAGACGTCGACAAGTTCCACGTCGGGGTGACGGCAGAGGTCTTCAGGCGATTCGAGGAAAAGCGCGCCGAAGCGGGCGGCGAACGCCCGGCCCTTGGTCTCGGATTGGTTCGTGCAAGCAACCACCGGGCAGCCGATATTGAGCCAGGCCTGGGCATGTTTTGCGGCGATCGCCCCGGTGCCGATAATCCCGATTTTCACTGGCGTCATTATAATGGGGCTTCGCATGAAAAGATCGTTTACGGTGGTTCTGGGTACAGCCGCTCTTTGCGCGGGATGCGGTAAACACCCCGGACCGGACGTCGCGGCGACGGTAAACACCCGGCCGATCACTTACAGCGATCTTGACAAGTTCTACAGGCGGCAGTTCGTGGTGAACGCCGACGGATCGAGCGAGGATCAGCGCCAGACACAGAAGCTGGAAGTGCTGCGGACGATGATCGACAACGAGATCATGCTGCAGCGCGCGGAGAAGGAAGGGTTGATGGCGACCGACTCCGAAGTGGACACCAAGTTCACCGAGTTGCGCGCGCCTTACACCCAGGAGGAGTTCGACCGTTCGTTGAAGCAGCAGGGGATTACGGTGAACGATCTGCGCACGCAGATTCGCCGCGATTTGAGCCTGCAGAAGCTGGTGAATAAAGACATCGTTTCGCACATCACCATTACGGACGCGGACGTGACGGCTTACTACAACGCCAACAAGGGAGGCTTCAACTTCCCCGAGCCGCAACTGCACCTGGCCCAGATTGTGGTGACGCCGCAGCCGGACGCGAACGCGCGCAATTTGAAGAATGACAAGGCCCAGAATCCGGAGCAGGCCCGCAAGAAAATCGATACCATCGCGCAACGCCTGAAGCAGGGCGAAGATTTTTCGCAGCTCGCGCAGAATTACTCCGAAGATCCGGCCACCGCGCCCAACGGGGGCGATCTCGGCTATGTGGGCGAGTCAGCGCTCGACAAAGTCAGTCCGGACCTGAAAAAGCTGATTCTGGCGATGGATCCGGGGCAGATCTCAGGGACCATCACCACGCCCGAGGGGTATCGCATCTTCAAGATGATCTCGAAAGAACCCGCGGGCCAGCGAGAGCTGACCGACCCGCGCGTGCAGCAGAGCATCCGCAACCTGCTGATGAATCGCAAGGACCAACTGCTGCGCGCGGCCTACCTGGAAGTGGCGCATAGCGACGCCAAAATGGCCAACTACTTCGCCCAGCAGATTCTGGAGCAAGCCGGCCGGCCAAAGAAATAGCGGCGGCCGCTATTTTGCGGTCGCCGAGTCGCGGGCCTTGATAAAGGCATCCACGTTGGTCTTATCCACCAGAGTGACGCCGGTGTCGACAAACGTGGGCAGCGTGGAGAAGGCGTCCTGCTTCCAATCGCGATCGAGCGAGCCCAGCTTGTTGTGGTACAGATCGTCGAGCATCTTGACGCCGTAGTACGCCATGGTGAACGGCTTCTGCGCGATGGTGGCCGTTATGCCGCCCTTCTGCACCCAGGTGAGGGTGCGCTCGTCGGTGTCCATGGCGATGATGGTCTTGCCGGTCACCTTCTCGCGATCCAGAACGTCCGCGATTTCGGGGCAGGCGATCGCTTCCAGGCAGACAAACGCGTCCACGCCCTTGGAGTTCTTGCGGACCAGATCCATGGTGGTGTCGAAGGCGATGGTCGCGGTGCCCTTGATATCGACGGTGTTCACGACCTTAATGCCGGGGTGAGCGGCCAGCACGTCGGAATAGCCGTGCATACGCTGCGAGAGGTTGGCCTGCTCCGGCATGGTGTAGACCATCACGTTGCCTTTGCCGTTGAGTGCTTTCACCAGCGCGTTGCCGCCCATGGTGCCCGCCTTGTAGTTGTCGGTTCCGATGAAGAGCAGGCGCTTGCTGGTTTCGGCGTCGGAATCCATCGTGATCACGGGAATTCCGCGGGCGATGGCGGCATCGATGTCGGGCTGAATCACGGTCGGATCGCTGACGGAGACGAGAATCCCGGCGGGCTTTTTGGCCAGCGTCGACTGGAATTCCTCGTGTTCGGCTTTGGGATCGTAGTTCTCGGGCCCGACCATTTCCGTCCGGATGCCGCGGAGCTGGCCGGAGACTTTGGTCAGCCCGGCGAGCGCATTCTGCCAGTAGGGGACTTTGGTGTTGGTCGTAATCAGGTAATACTTCTCATCGGGATTGTGGGCCGGACTGGCGCAACCCGTAAGCGCGACTATACCGGCGAGGGTTCCCAGGCTGAGAACAAGGTGGCGCATAGACATCCGATGATTCCTCCGCATCAGCGGAAGTATATCGCGAAGACAAGCCGGGAAGCATCAGCGGCGCAGAAAACCTACATCGGCAAGACCATTGAGAATAAATTGAACGGCGATGGCGGTGAGCAGCAGCCCCATAAGCCGCATCAGAATGCGGATTCCGGTCTGGCCGAGGTGGTCGCGGACGCTCCCGGCGGCGGCCAGTATCCAGTAAGCCGTGAAGGCGGTGATCGCGATGGCGACAAAGATGGGAATGGTCTCGATCCAGGAGCGGGACTGGCCCACCAGCACCATTACGGTCGAGATGGACCCGGGGCCGGCGAGCATGGGAATGCCCAGCGGGATGATGCCGACATCTTCCTTTTCGGCGCCCTCTTCGGTTTCGCCGGGCGTTTCTTTCGTGTTGGAGCGGCGGGCCTGCAGCATTTCAATCCCGATGAGAAGAAGAATGATGCCGCCCGCGATCTTGAACGCGGGAAGGGTGATTCCGAAGAGACGAAAGATGAGCGAGCCGGCGAGTCCGAAAGCGGTGAGGACGATAAAACAAGTGAAAGCGGCGCGTTTGGCCATGTGGCGGCGCTGATCGGAATCGGCGTGGCCCGTCATGGCCAAGAACGTGGGAATCGCCGCGATGGGGTCTACCAGGAAGAAGACCGACGTCAGAGCGACGAAGAAAAGCTGCGCGATGGAGAGGACAATGGGCGGCATGAACGGGTCCGGCTTATTTTGGATGCAATGAAGGCTTCGGAAGCCTCACGTCCCGCATCACTATACGCGTAAGCTGAAGGAAAGGAAACATAGGATGACCTTGCCACGCGCCGGGCGCGGATTTCAGAAGTTTGCGTGGGGCGTCGTGTTCTACCATTTAGCCGTCATTGTGTGGGGCGCTTTCGTGCGCGCCACGGGAGCGGGCGCGGGATGCGGCGAGCACTGGCCGCTTTGCAACGGGACGGCCATTCCGCATTCGCCCACGACGGCGACGCTGATCGAGTTCAGCCACCGTGTCACCAGCGGGCTGGCGGTGACGCTGGCGATCGCGCTGCTGTTCTTCGCTTTCCGCCGCTTCCCCGCGCGCCATCTGGCAAGGCGCGCCGCGGCGGCGGCTGTGTTTTTCGAGTTCATGGAAGCGCTGATCGGCGCGGCTCTGGTGCTTCTGGGCGAAGTGGCGCGCAATACTTCGACCGGGCGCGGCTATTACCTGAGCGTGCATCTGATCAATACGCTGCTCCTGGTGGCGGCGCTCACGCTGACGGCATGGGCCAGCGGCAAAGAGCGGGCGGCATGGCGTCCCGCGGCGCGTCCTCTGCGTATGGCGTTTTTGGTGGCGGCCGCGGCGATCCTGCTGCTCGGAGTGAGCGGAGCCATCGCGGCGCTGGGCGACACCTTGTTCCGGGCGACATCCCTGGCCGAAGGCTTTCGCCAGGATTTCGCGGCGGGCGCGCATCCGTTTCTGCGGCTGCGAATCTGGCATCCCGCGATTGCGACGGCGGTCAGCCTGGGTCTCGGAATCCTCTGTTACGCGGTGATCGCGCGGCGCGTCAGCGAGCAAGCGTCGCAGACGGCTTATCTGGTGGCGGCGCTCGTGGTCGCGCAAATGGGACTGGGGATGACCAATCTCATTCTGCTGGCGCCGATCCCGCTCCAGCTGCTCCACCTGTTGCTGGCGGATCTTTTGTGGATCGCGTTTGTACTGCTGGGCGCGGAGACGCTGCTTGCCGAGCGCGCCGCGGGGCAGGGCGCGGCCAGCGATCCGGCGGAATTGCTCGCGCGGTTTTCCTAGGCTGTGCTTTTCTGGGACGTACAGGTTCCTTCATGCCGCATCCAACGTTTCTGCAGCGCGCGTTCGCCGGGGTCTGCCTGTTCGCCGGAACGGGCCTGGCTCAAAGCGCGACGCCCGCGCTCATGCCCCTGCCGTCCCACCTGGTTCCCGGACCCGGACAGCTCCGCATTGACGCGGCGTTCCGAATAAAGTTGTCGGGGTATGAGGAGCCGCGTCTCCGCCGCGCGGCTATCCGTATGATCGCGAGGCTGGAACGCCAGACGGGGATCCCGCTGGCGGCCGATCCCGTCACCTCGGCCGGGACCGCGGCGCTCACGATCATCTGCGAGCACGCCGGAAGGCCCGTGCAGGCGTTCGGCGAAGACGAGAGCTACCGCCTGGCTGTCGCGCCTTCCGGAGCGAGCCTCACGGCGCCGCAGCCTTTGGGCGTGCTGCGCGGCATGGAGACTTTCCTGCAACTGGTGGAACCCGGGCCGGACGGCTTCGATGCCGCCGAGGTAGTGATTGAAGACCAACCGCGTTTCCCCTGGCGGGGCCTCTTGATGGACGTCTCCCGGCATTTCATGCCCCTGGACGAAGTGGAGCGCACGCTCGACGGAATGGCGGCGGTCAAGTTCAACGTCTTTCACTGGCACTTGTCGGATAACCAGGGTTTTCGGGTGGAAAGCCGGCTCTTTCCGCGGCTGCAGGAGGCGGGCTCGGCCGGGCTCTATTACACGCAGGCGCAGGTTCGCGAGGTGGTCGCGTATGCGCGCGACCGCGGCATCCGCGTGATCCCGGAGTTTGATCTGCCGGGGCACGCCACGGCGATGCTGGTGGCGTATCCACAGCTCGCGACCGCTCCGCCGCCGGTGGAGCTCGATCACCTGTTTGGAGTGTTCGACCCGGTGCTGGACCCGTCCAAGCCCCAGGTCTACGTGTTTCTGGACCGGCTGCTTGGCGAGATGGCCCAATTGTTTCCGGACGCCGATCTTCATATCGGCGGAGATGAGGTGAATGGGCGGCTGTGGCGCGAGAGTCTCGATGTACGGGAATTTAAGAACGCCCACTCCATGACAGCCACCCCGGCGGATCCCGATGGCAACGCGGCTTTCCAGGCGTACTTCAACCGGCGTCTGCAAGCGATCCTGCAGAAGCATGGAAAGCAGATGGAAGGGTGGGACGAGATTCTGTCGCCGGCGTTGCCGAAGAGCATTGTCATCCAATCGTGGCGGGGGCAAAAGTCGCTCGCGGCCGCGGTGCGGCTGGGTTACCAGGGAATCCTTTCGTCCGGTTGGTATCTGGATCTCATGCAGCCGGCGAGCGAGTATTACCTGATTGACCCGATCGACCAGGAAGCGGCCGCGCTTTCTCCGGAGGAGCAGAAGCGCATTCTGGGCGGAGAAGCGGCCATGTGGAGCGAGTGGGTGACGCCGGAGACGATGGATTCACGCATATGGCCGCGCGCGGCGGCGATTGCGGAGCGGCTCTGGTCTCCCCGGGAAATCCGCGACGTCTCTGACATGTATCGGCGCATGGACGCGGTGAGCGGCGAGCTGGAATGGCTGGGGCTGACGCACCGCTCCTGGCGGCATCTCATGCTGCGGCGGCTGGCGGGGAGCGGCGATGTGCAGGCGCTCGAAATATTCGCCGAGATGTTGGAGCCGGTGAAATTTTACGAGCGGGAAGGCTTCGGGCCGTATACAACGACCACGCCGCTCAACCGGCTGGTGGATGCCGTTCCGCCGGAGAGCGAGGCGGCGAGGAGGTTCGCCGAGACTGTCGCGAACGCCGTGACGAGCAAGCGGGGCTGGGACGCGGTGCGGCTGCAGCTGACGATCTGGCAAGACAACCAGCGCGGATTAACGCCCCTGCTGGAGAAATGTGAGCTTCTTCGCGGCGTCTCCGCACTATCCCTTCGGGCGGCCGAAATGACCGCGATCGGGTTAGAAGCAACCAATGCTCTGGAGGCTGGAAAAAGACTGGATTTAAGCTGGAAAGCGCACAAGATGGAACGTATTCAAATGTTAGGCGATCCCGCGGCGGCGCTCACAATTGCAATAAGAGGGCCTGTTCTGCAGTTGATCAGCGCCGTATCCGCCAATTAAGCACGGGAAATCTGACAAATTTAAGAAAGAACGATATAATTTCGATGCGCTTTTATCGTTTTTTTGCCGTTTCCGGGCGACTTTTCTTCTTGCGACGAGGTTGCACGTAAGAGCTTCAGAAGGGGCGTTATGTCGAGTGAGGTGCCCGGGCTGGTTCCGGGCGAAGACATTCAGCAGGTGGACTCGGATTTTTACCGGTATGTATTCCTGTATCATCCTCTGCCGGCGTGGATTTATGACGTGGAGACCCTCGCGTTCCTCGCGGTGAACCGCGCCGCTATCGTCGAGTACGGTTACAGCGAAGACGAGTTTCTGGGCATGGACATCACCGGGATCCGCTCGGCCCAGGATGCCGAGATTCTGCGCGCGTTTCTCAGAGGCCCGGTGGGATCGCCCGAGAACACGGGGCCTTGGCGCCATCGGCGCAAGGACGGATCGTCCCTGACGGTGACGATCTATTCACACGATCTGATTTTCAAGGGGCGCACCGCGCGGCTTCTGATCATCAACGACATTTCGCAGCGCAGGCAGATGGAGCAGGATCTGCGGCTTTTCGCGGCGGCGGTAGCGGGGGCGAGCGAAGCGGTGATGATCACCGACTCCGATTGGGAGAACAGCCCGCGGATCGTTTTCGTCAATGCGGCGTTCAGTTCCATGACCGGGTTCACCAGCGCGGAAGCGCTCGGCCGGTCGCCCTGCATTCTGCACGGGCCGAAGACCGAGCCTGTCTCGCAAGCGCAGATGGTGGCCGATCTGGCGGATCGGGGAGCGGCCACTTATGAGACCGTCCATTACCGGAGAAATCGCACGGAATTCATCTGCGAAGCGCACGTGAGCGCGCTCCGGGACGAAGCGGGAAACGTCACTCACTACCTGAGTCTTCAGCATGACGTGACCGAGCGCAACCGGCTGCAGGAACAATTTCAGCAGGCGCAGAAGATGGATGCGATCGGCCGCCTGGCGGGCGGAATCGCTCACGATTTCAATAATCTGCTGACGATCATCCTCGGGTACGCAGGGCTGCTATCGAGCGATCTGACGCGCGAAGAGAACGGGGCGGACAAGCAGATCCGCAGTCTCAATGAGATTCAAAAGGCGGCCGAGAAAGCCGCGGCTTTAACCGGGCAGTTGCTGGCTTTCAGCCGCAAGCAGGTCTTACGCACGCGCGTGATCGTCCTCAATCCGGTGATTTCCCATCTGGAGGGAATGCTGCGGCGGCTCATCGGCGAGGATATCGATCTGGAGATGTCGCTCGAAGACAATCTCGGCCGCGTGGAGGCCGATCCCGGGCAGGTGGAGCAGGCGCTGATGAACCTGGCCGTCAACGCGCGCGATGCGATGCCGCGAGGCGGGATGCTGACAATTGAGACCAGGAATGTCGAAATCACCGCGCGGTCGGCCCCGATCATTCCGCTCGATCCGGGGCGCTATGTCCTGCTGGTGATGACCGACACCGGGCACGGGATGGATGAAGCGACGCGCAGCCGGGTGTTCGAGCCGTTCTTTACGACCAAGGAGCCGGGCCGCGGCACGGGCCTGGGGCTCGCCATGGTTTATGGATTCGTCAAGCAAAGCGGCGGGTGGATCGGGGTGTTCAGCGAGCCGGGCCACGGGGCGTGCTTCCAGATGTATTTGCCCCGCACGGATTCGCGCGCGGAGATCGAGTGCGAGCAGAAGGCGGTCGTCACGCCGCGCGGCAGCGGGACCATCCTGGTGGTCGAAGACGAGATCGGGATTCGGGAGCTGGTGCGCGAAGTGCTCACCGACGCGGGCTACGCGGTTCATACGGCGCCGAATGCGGAGCGTGCCATCGAGGTCGCGGAGCGGCACGACACCCCGATCGATCTTCTGTTGAGCGATGTGGTGCTGCCGGGCACCAGCGGTCCGGACCTCGCGTTGCGATTGAAGGCCAGTCAGCCCGGTCTGCGCGTATTGTTCGCATCGGGCTATTCCGATCACGCCTTGCTGCGGCAAGGCACGATGGCGCACGGGGCGGCATTCGTGCAGAAGCCTTTCGATACGGATACGCTGCTGGGCGTGATCAGCCAGGTGATGCGTTCGGAAGCCTCCAGCAAACAGGCGAGTTAACCGCCGCGCGTCCTATATCATTGCGTAGTGATTTTGATCGGGGACGGGCCGCTTACGCTGGAGCAGATCGCCGGCGTGAGCGAAGGACGGGAGAAGGCGGCATTTTCCCCGGGCGCGCGGGAGCGCATGGGCAATTCCCGCGCCGTGGTCGCGGACGTGCTTTCGCGAGGCGAAGTCGTTTACGGCGTGAATACGGGCTTTGGCCGCCTGAGCGATTACGCTATCCCGGCGGATCAGCTGCAGATTCTGCAGCGAAACCTGGTGCGGAGCCACGCCTGCGGAGTCGGCAATCCCCTCAGCGCGGAAGAGACTCGGGCGATGCTCCTGCTGCGGGCGAATGCGCTGGGTTTAGGTTTCAGCGGGGCGCGGGTGGAGCTGGCCGAACGGGTTCTGGAGCTGCTCAATCACGACCTTCTTCCCGTGATTCCGGAGAAGGGCTCGGTGGGGGCGAGCGGAGACCTGGCGCCGCTGGCCCACCTGGCGATGGTGCTGATCGGAGAAGGGGAAGCGGTCCTGAAAGGGACGCGCATGCCGGGGGGCGATGCGCTCCGGAGCGCGGGACTGAAACCGCTGACGCTCGAGGCCAAGGAGGGCCTTGCCCTTCTGAACGGGACGCAGGCCATCAACGCGGTCGGCGGCCTGGCGCTGTGGCGAGCTCTGCGCATCGCGCACGCGACCACGGTGGCGGGAGCGATGAGCCTGGAAGCGCTGCTCGGGACGCCGGTGGCGTTTGACGCGCGCATACACCAAGCCCGTCCTTATCCCGCGCAGGGTCGCGTCGCGGCGCTGTTGCGAAGCCTGCTGCGCGACAGCGAGATTCGGGAATCGCATCTTAAAGGCGATCCCCGGGTGCAGGATGCCTACAGCCTGCGCTGCATGCCGCAGGTGCACGGCGCTGCACTCACCGCGCTGCTCCATGCGCGCGAAGTGCTCGAGATCGAGACCGGGTCGGCCACCGATAATCCGCTGATCTTCTGTGAACGTTCGGAAGGCGGCGCCGCGGCGATCCTCTCGGGCGGAAATTTCCACGGCGCTCCGCTCGCGCTCGTTCTCGATTACGCGGCCATCGCGCTGTCCGACCTCGGGAGCATCGCGGAACGAAGAATCGACCGGCTCATCAATCCCGACCTGAACGAGAGCCTCCCGCCGTTTTTAACTTCGCGCGCGGGGGTGTCTTCCGGCTTCATGATCGCGCATGTGACGGCCGTGAGCCTCCTTTCGGGGTGCAAGGTGCTCTCGCATCCGGTCAGCGTGGATAATCTGCCCACCTCGGGCGGCAAGGAAGACCACGTCTCCATGGGCATGACGGCGGCGCTGAAGCTCCGCGAAATTGTCTGGAATATGGAACATGTGATCGCGGTGGAACTGCTGTGCGGCGCGCAAGGAATCGATTATCGAAGGCCGCTGCGGGCAGGCGCGGGCGTGGAACAGGCGTACGAGATTGTGCGCGGTATCGCGCCGCCGTTAGGCGAGGATCGTCCTTTGGCCGCGGAAATCGGCGCCGTGGCGGCGGCTATCCGCGCGGGCGCGTTTGAAACGGTACAGTAGGCGCCAGATTGCTAAAACTAAAGGCATGGAAACGAAGTCTCTCGGGAATAGCGATCTGCGCATCACGCGCATCGGCGTAGGCGCCTGGGCCATCGGCGGCGGAGGTTGGGCGTTTGGCTGGGGACCCCAGGATGACGCGGCTTCTGCGGCGGCCATTCGCGCCGCAATCGACAAAGGTCTGAACTGGATTGACACCGCGGCCGTCTATGGGCTGGGACACTCCGAAGAGATTGTCGGGCGCACGCTGAAAGAGGTCGCGCGCAAGCCGTTCGTGTTCACCAAGTGCGAGCGCGTGTGGAACGACAAGCGCGAGATCGGCAAAAGTCTGAAGCGCGACTCCGTGCGCCACGAGTGCGAGAACAGCCTGCGGCGCTTGCAGGTGGATGTCATCGACCTCTATCAGATTCACTGGCCGGAGCCGGATGAGGACATCGAAGAGGGCTGGACAGCGATGGCGGAATTGCAGCGCGAAGGCAAAGTCCGGCACATCGGCGTCTCCAATTTCAATGTCGCGCAACTGAAGCGGGCGCAGAAGATCGCGCCGGTCACGTCGCTCCAGCCGCCTTATTCCATGCTGGCGCGGCAAGTGGAAGAGGAGATTTTGCCGTTTTGCCGCGAGAACAACATCGGCGTGATCGTGTATTCCCCCATGCGCAGCGGGCTTTTGACCGGCGGAATGACCAAGGAACGCGCGGCGAACTTTGCCGGCGACGACTTCCGGCGCAACGTGAAGGATTTTCAGGAGCCCCGCCTTTCCCGCAATCTGGAACTGGTGGAGCATTTGAAGCAAATTGGCGCGCGCCACGGTCGCACGCCGGGCGAGGTGGCGATCGCCTGGGCGCTCGACAACCCGGCCGTCACGGCGGCTATCGTCGGAGTGCGCTCGGCGGAACAGGTGGAGGGCGTAATCGGCGCGGCGGAGTTCCGGCTCCAGCCCTCGGAAATGGACGAGATTCAGGGTTACTTGAACGCCGTGTGATCCGGCTTTTCCCGGATGACGGCGACGCGGTTGGAAGGCAGATTCGTCAGCGTCTGTCGAGTTCCGGAAGGCCACTCAATTTCGAGCCTGTCTGCAGTCGTTGCAGGGCCCAGGCCGAAGTGCAGGCGCAGGTCGCTCTGGGACAGGTAGCTGCCCCCGCTGCGGACTTCATCCGCTTGCACGTGTCCCGAGACGGTTAGCCTGACGCGAGCGCCGATCGCGCTCCGGTTGGAAACCGTTCCTTCCAGTTGCAACAGGATCCAATTCCCAGGCGGTTGCCGCGCTTGTTTAAGCAGAGACGGAGATTCGTTCTGGTTGTTGATGGCGATCTCAACGGCGCCGTCATTATCGATATCTCCAAAAGCGGCGCCGCGCGCGGAATGGAGCGCCTGGATAGCCGCGCCCGACGTTGTCGAGACGTCCTCGAAACCGCCGCGACCGTCGTTGCGATAGAGAATGGCGCGCTCCCGGTAGTGCAAGCCGTTGTGGAGTTGTTCCACTTCGGGAAAGACGTGCCCGTTGACCAGCAGCAGATCTTTCCACCCGTCGTTGTCGAAATCGAAGAAGCCGCAACCCCACCCGACATCGCGCGTATTGTTGCCCATGCCGGCGGCGCGGGTTACGTCTTCGAATTCGCCCTGGCCGCGATCGCGGTAGAGAGTCTCGCGCTCATCGGAGAAGTTGGTCCGAAACAGATCCGGCTGGCCCGAGCCGGTTATATCGGCGGCGGAGGCGCCCATGCCGGAAAGCGCGCGGCCGTTCTCATCGAACGCGACGCCGCGCATCAGCGCCTCTTCTTCGAAAGTGCCGTCGTGCTTGTTGATGTAGAGCAGCGACGGCGTTTGGTCGCATGCGACGTAGATATCGGGCCAGCCATCCCCGTTGAAGTCGCTCACCAGAACGCCGAGACCGTAGTTGCCCGCGGGCGCGCTGACGCCGGACGCTTGGGAGACATCCCGGAACCGGCCGCCCTCGTTGTGATAGAGAATGTTGCGATCGAAGGGAAGCCCGCGCGGGCCGCAGGCGACGGCGACGCCCCGGTAGAAGCAGTATGGATTCTCGCCGGGACCGGGCGTGGTCTGCGGATCGAACTTCAGGTAGTTGGCGACGAACAGGTCCAGTTTGCCGTCGCGGTCGTAATCGACGAACGCGCATCCGGTGTTGTAGCGGGTCCGGTCCTGGTCGAGCCCGGCGCTGTGCGTGACATTTTCGAAACGCCTCCCGTCCCGATTTCTGTAAAGAACATTCGCGCCGTAGTACGTGACGAAGAGATCGGTGAAGCCGTCGTTGTCGTAATCGCCCGCGCATACGCCCTGCGCCCAGCCTTTGCTCTCGAGACCGAGCGCGGCGGTGACGTCCGCAAAGCGGTCGTGCCCCAGATTGTGGTACATGCGGTTGGTGCCGCCTTCTCCGGAGAGAACGAAGATGTCGAGCAGTCCGTCGTTGTCGTAATCGATCATGGCGATGCCGCTGCCGGTCGTCTCCACGATGAATTTCTTGGACACAGCCCCGCCATTCGGGAATAGGGCGGTCAGTCCGGCCTGCCGCGCGATGTCCTGAAAGTCGGGCTTATAGGCGGGAGCGGCGGCGGCCAGCAACACCAACGGGAATAGCCGGTTCACTGCGCGGGAGCCTTGTCGCCGAGCTTCTTCAGAAAGTTGGAGAACTCTCCTTCCGGCGGTTTCTGAAGCCGGTCGAGATTCTGCTTTTCCGTCGCCGCCTCGGCGGTGCGCCCCAGATTCCGGTACGCGAGCAACAGGTTGTAATGCGCCGCTTCGTTGTCGGGCTGCAGCGTCACGGCTCTTTTGAAGAGGGCGGCCGCTTCCTCATACTGTTTATTCTGCGCGCGGGCTTTGCCCACGGCGATCAGCGCTTCGGCGAATTCCGGGCGAAGCGCAATCGCCTTCTCATAACTCGCCACTGCCTCGGCCGGCTTTTGCTGCGCGGTCAGGATCTGGCCGATCTGGAAATGCGAGATCGCATCGTCGGGGTTCAGACGAAGTTCGGCGTCAAACTCCGCGCGGGCTTTCTCGAAATTGGCGGGCGTCGGGGAATCAAGCAGCAGGCAGCGGCCCAGCCGGTAATGCAGATTCAGAGCGCCAGGCGCCTTCTCGATCGCTTTGGCGTACTGGGCCGCCGCTTCCCCGTACTTGCCCTCGGTTTCAAAAACTTCCGCAGAAAGCTGATTGACGCGATAGGAGGACGGCGCCTTTTCATAGAGCGCGGCGACATCGCGATCCCACGCTTTGCGGTGCAGTTTGGCGGATTCGTACAGTACGTCGGGGTCGGCGGGGAAGCGCGCTTCCAGGCGAGCTAGCAGCGCGAAGTTGGCGGGATCGCACTCCAGGGCGGCAAGTCCGGACGTGCGCGCGAGCGACGGATCGGAGTTCGATACGAACTCGGATTCGGCGTGGGAGCACTGGTGGTTGGCTGCCTCCGTCATGGCGAGGAAGGCGCGCGCCGCCCCGTCTCCCGGATTAGCCCGCAGAGCGCGTTGGAGGTCGGTTCGCGCCTCGTCAAAGCGGCCCTGGCGGAATGCATCGATCCCCTGCGCCGTATCTCCGGTTTGTCCGAAGACGGCGAGAAGCAGAAGAAGGCTAGTGGCCGGCATCATCGACTACCAGGTCGAGATCGCCGAACCTGCCGCGCCGCGAGCCTTCCATATATCGGAAGCTGAGCACCGGAGGCGCGCCAAGGGGAACGGATGGAGGCGGCCTCAGACGTTCCGCGTCCGTCTCACTCAGCAGCAGCACGCGGCCGGAGTCCTGGGCGAGCTGGACGGCCCGCGCCACGGCATTCGGATCGGCCAGAAAGAAACAGAGGAACAGGTGCATCTTATTGCGTGGGCTCCATCCCGGCGGTAACTTTTTCGCGCGCCGTGAGCTGGCGATGGAGATCGCGCTCCCGGTTCGCCGCTTCCGTGCGGTTCAGACGATCGTACACCCGTGCGAGGTGATAGTGGGACGGCGCGGAGTCGGGTTGCAATTGAATGCCGCGCTCCAGTTCCCGCGCCGCCTCGGGGTAATTGCGCCGGGTTTCGAGGAGGACGCCGAGTTCGTAATGGCTCTCCCCGTTGTGATCGTTTAGCTCAATGGATTTTCGCAGCAGGCGTTCTTCCTCCGCCGGATTTTCACCGCCCGCGGCGATCGCCTTGGCCTCCAGCAGATAAGCCAGCGCATTATCGGGATTCGCGGTCTGGAAACTAGCGAAGCGGCGGCGCACTTCCGGCAGGCGATCGCCGGCCTGGTCGATCATCCGGCCCAGAAAAACGTAGGGCTGGACAACGTCCGGCGCCAGCTCAATGGTGCGGAGAAATGCGCCGACGGCCTCCGGGAAGCGCCGTTGCCCGTAGTAGGCCACGCCCAGCGCGAGTTCGATTTGACCGCTCTTGTCGAAGACCTTGCGGGCGTCTTCGAGAACTTCCACGGCCTCGGGGAATTGCTCATGTCCCAGCAGCGCCTGCGCGAGGTCGAAGCGGTAGCTCTCTTCATAGGGACTGAGGCGGATGGCTTCGCGGTACTCGGCCAAAGCCTGGGGATAGCGGGCATTGGCGAGTTCGAGCTTCCCGATGTAATCGCGGATGACCGCCTGCGACTCCCAACCGGCCGCCGCGTGGGCCAGTGCGAGGCACCGAACGGCGGAGCTATTCCGCAGGATTTCTTCTTTGGTGCGGGCATAGAGTTCCGTCAAGGCGAGACACACCTGCGGATCGGCGGGGGATTGGCGGGTGGCGTCTTCCAGATCGGCGCGGGCGGACTGGAAATCTCCATGAGACATCGCTTGCCTCGCGGAGCGAACCAGATCTGAAGCGGCGGGAGCGGCGAAGAACAGGAGGGCAACAAACGGGAACACGACGTGAAGCACCACGAAGACCGGGGCAACCTGAAATGGAGGGCAGCCGATGCTGGCGGCTGCCCTCTCCAAGTTAGCTTAGAACTGCAGGCGGAGCGAGAACTGAATGTGCCTCTCGCTGCCGGTCTGCGTGCTGGTCACCTGGCCGAATTTCGCATCGCCCAATCCGCTGTCAGGCGTATTGAACTGCGGCGTGTTGGCGAGGTTGAAGCTCTCCGCGCGGAACTGCATCAGGAACCGCTCCGTGAAGCGGAAGTCCTTGAAGAGCGACAGATCCAGCGTGCGGGTGGGCGGAGCGTAGTTGGTCTGCAAACCGAGGTCGCCCTGCGTCAGCGCGGCAGGCGCGGTGACGGCCGCCGTATTGAACCATTCGCTAGGCGTACGGCCCGCTGCGGGAGCGGCGTTGGGGTTCATTCCGGAAACCAGATCCGGCCCGCATCCCGCCCAAACGCCTTGGCAGCCGCTGGCGTAAATAGTGTAGGGATTTCCCGTGCGGAGAGTGAGAATGCCGTTCGTCTGCCAGCCTCCGAAGAGACCGTCGACGAGCTTGTTCATGCTGGACCCATACGCCTTGCCTCGGCCGAACGGAAGTTCATAAGTAAACCCCGTGGTGAAGTTGTGGCGAATGTCCCATGCCGCGCTGGAGTAGTTGGAAATCGTGTTCAGCGGGTCCTTGGTATAGAAGCCCTGCGAACCGCTCAGGGTAGTGCCCGTATCGGCCAAGGCATGGCCGTAGGTGTAAGCAGTGATGAACTGCAGCCCCTTCGAGAAACGCTTTTCGAGCTTGGCGGTGAGGGCGTTGTAGTTGCCCACGCCAAAGCTGGCCGTGCCCGAGATGCCGCCGATGTCCGGGTAAGGACGCAGGCTGTTGCAGTTGATGCTGGTGTTGAGCGTAGCCAGATTGCCGCAGGTGTTGAAGTCCGGCTGCAGAAGCTGGTGCGAGGAATGATTTCCCTGATAGCCCACTTCCAAAGCCATGTTGCCGGCTAACTCGCGCTGGATCGCGACGTTCCACTTCTGGACCATCGGGTTGCGGAAATCATTCGCGACTTCGCGGAACTGCAGCGACGAAACGGGCGTCGTGGTGAACACGTCGAGCGGATATCCGGCGGAGACGCCGCCGGTGGCCCCGCCGTTGGCGAAGAACGGATCGGGCTGGAATGCGCCTACGCCGGCCGGCCGATCCAGCTGCGGAGATTCGTTGAAAGGAGCGGACTCCCCGCGATTCGGGTTGCCGCCCTGATTTTCTTCGCCGCCGTAGAAGATGCCGTATGCCATGCGGACGACGGTCTTTTCGCGGACGTTATAGGCGATGCCGATGCGCGGACCGATGTCGAGCTTATCCCACGGAATGAGGTATTGATCGACCTTCCCGCGCGAGACCGTGACGTTCGGGAACAGCGCCGGATAGGTCACAGTCGTGCCGTTGACGGTGGTGGTGTAGGCGGTATTGAAGTTCGGAGGCAGGGCCGCGTTCTGGTTGGGACCGCTCGGAATCTCCAGCGTCAGAGTGTTGTAGTCGAAGTTGGATTGCCGGGAGAACTGCTCGCCGATGGGCGACCACAACTCATAACGCACGCCGAGGTTCAGCGTCAGTTTGGGAGTCACTTTCCAGTCGTCCTGCACATAGGCCGCATAAGCCTGGCGCGTGGAGGAGATCTGGTTGGTGGTCGAGATCTGGCCGTTGTCGATCGCGCCCAGAAGGAAAGACGCCACTTCGTCTCCCGTGTCCGCCGCGAAGGTGCCGTTGGTGCCGCCGCTATCCTTCAGGGTTGAGGGGAAAGCGGTTTCCGTGCGGGCGAAGTTCATTTCGCCGTGCGGGTAAGGCACCTGGAAGAACGGGAACTTGATCGGCTTCACTTCCGCGCCAACTTTGAAGGAGTGATTGCCGCGCGTGATGGCGACGTTCTGGATGAAGTCCCAAACGTTGCTGTACTCTTTGGTCGGCAGCCAGTCTTCGGAGCCAATCTCGCTGTAGCGGCCCAGACTGATCTGCGGCAGGCCTCCGTTGAGGCTCGTGGTCGGGTCATAGCCGCCGATTCCGGCAGCCTTGAACGCGTCGGTGCCGGCGTCGGCCTGCGCGCGCGAGGTCACCAGGCGGCTGAAGCCGATGCGGGTTTCCGAGATCAGCGTCGGGCTCCATACACGCGTGTAGCCGAGCTGTGCGTTGCGTCCGAGATCCGTCTCACCGGTTCCGTTGAAGTTGCCGCCGTCCAGAATGCCCTGGAAGGGAACAACGCTGCTCTTCGCGGTGTCGGACCAGCTGATGCTTCCGAAGATGCTGTCTTTCTCGCTGAGCCGGTAATCCACGCGCCCGTCACCCTGATCGGTTCCCAGCGTCCCGGGAGTGGTGATGAAGTAATCGTTCTGCGGGTAGTTGCCGTTGATGATGTTTTGCGGCTGGTTCGGCGAAGGATAGAGCGCGGCGATTTTCCGCGAGGCCGGATCCATCAGGCTGGTGGGAATGGTGTTGTTCGCGAACGGAGTCCGCGTATAAACGGCATTCCCGGTTCCGCACGCGCTGACGCAAGTCGTGCTGTTGGGATCGAAAATTTCGTTCTGGTAGATCGTCTGGCCGTTCTGGGTGCCGATGGCCTGGCCGAGCAGACCGGAGAAGTCGCCTCCCAGCATGGCGGCGGTCGGGATGGTGTAATTGCCGCCGTAGCCGAGGTTCTGAATGGTGCCGCCGGCCGTGGAGATGCGGGTGCCCTGGTAATCCCCGAAAATGAATAACTTGTTCTTGATGATCGGGCCGCCTACGGCCGCGCCGAACTGATTCTGCTTGAACGGATCGCGAGGCTCACCGGCGAGATTATTCTCCCAGCGGTTGGCGTCGAGATCGGTGTTCTGGAGAATTTCGAACAAGACTCCGTGCACGGCGTTGGTTCCGGACTTGAGGTTGACGTCGACCACGCCGCCCGCCGCCCGCCCGTATTCCGCGTTGTAGCCGTTGGTGAGGATCTGCATTTCACCGATCGCTTCCACCGAAGGGTTGATGACGAATGATTGTTGATTGATGAAGTCGATGACGTTGACGTTGTTGTCGACGCCGTTTAGAAGGAAGTTGTTTTCGCCGGTCGAGCGCACTCCGTTGGCGGAGAAGCCGCCGCCCAGCGCATCGCGGGCGCCTGGCTCGGCCGGCAGAACGCCGGGCGAGAGACGCGCCAGAAACGCGAACGTGCGCTGGCCGCCGAGAGGCAGTTCAGTCACTTCCGAGGAATTGAGATTGGCGCCCTGCACGGTGCTCTCGGTTTGCAGCAGCGGCGCGGCGGCTGACACTTCCACCGTTTGTGAGGCGTTGCCGATCTCCAAAGCGATGTTGGCGGCGGCTCGCTCGCCCGGGTTCACTTCGATGCCTTTTTGTTCGGCTTTCCGGAATCCCGGCGCTTCCACCGCGACACTGTAGGTGCCCGGTTTCAAAAGAGGGCGGCTATAAGTTCCCGAAGCGTCGGTGGCGGCTTCGTACGTGAGGCCGGTCGCGTCTTCCGTGATGACGATTCTTGCGTTTGCGACTGCCCCGCCCTGAGGATCGGTGACAGTTCCGGTGATAGTTCCTAGGTCCCGTTGTGCGAACAATGCACAAACCGAAACCAGAGCGAGCAGACAGGCTCGTAAAACCGCGACAGAGCGATTCATAGTGTTCTCCCCTGAGTTGTCTCCCCCAAGAGACAAATTCTGGATGAGCATATCACCAACAGAATCGCGTTGGCAACTGATTTGTAAATGTTTTCTTTCACCGCTAGAATAGGTTCGCGTTGAAGTACGCCAAACTCTCTATCGCCGTGGTGTGCTTAGGGTTACGGGGCTCCGAGCCAGCGGTGCCGGTCCGCTTTGTAAACGTTGCCGCGCAAGCCGGGTTATCAGTCTCCAACGTCTCCGGCGGAGTGGCGCGCAAAGATCTGATCCTCGAAACCACCGGGAACGGCGCCGTGGTGTTCGATTACGACGGCGACGGCGCGAACGACATCTTCATCGCGAACGGAAGCACCCTCAGCCGCGATTCAGAGGCTCAAGGGCCGCCTTCGCAGCTCTATCACAACGACGGCCACGGACATTTTCAGGAAGTCGCCAAAGCCGCCGGACTGGGCCGCGCCGGATGGGCGCAAGGGGCGTGCGCCGGCGATATCGACAACGACGGCCACCCCGATCTGTTCGTCACCTATTTCGGACACAACACGCTTTATCGCAACCTGGGCAACGGGCGTTTCGAAGACATCACGGCGCGCGCCGGGTTGCCCGTCACCGGAACGCGATGGGGCGCGGGCTGCGCGCTGTTCGACTATGACCGCGACGGCCGCCTGGATATTTTCGTGTCGAATTATGTGGATCTGGATCCGCTCCACACTCCGAAGCCGGGCAGCAGCGATGCCTGCAAATGGAAAGGCATCGCGGTGATGTGCGGCCCGCGCGGTTTGCCGCTAGCCCACAACGCGCTCTATCACAACAACGGCGACGGCACCTTCACCGATGTAAGCGAAAAGGCCGGCATCCTCAAACCCGGCGGCCGCTACAGCCTGGGCGTCGTGACCGCCGACTTCGATAACGACGGATGGCCCGACATTTATGTAGCCTGCGACATGACCCCTTCCCTGCTTTACCGCAACAAGCATGACGGCACCTTCGAAGAGCGCGGCGTGGAAGCGGGAGTGGCGTACAACGCCGACGGCAGGCTCCAGGCGGGCATGGGAGTGGCCGTCGCCGATCTGGATGGAAACGGGTTCCTGGATATCGCCAAGACCAATTTCTCCGGGGACCTCATTTCTCTCTACAAAAACGAAGACGGCCGGTTCTTCACCGACGCGGCGCAACAGGCCGGGCTGAACAGCCGTCAACTGCTTGGCTGGGGCATCGCCTTTCTCGATGTGGATGAGGACGGCTGGCCGGACTTGATCACCGCCAACGGGCATGTCTACCCGGAGGTGGAAGGGACGGGGAACGGGCAGCAGCCGATGGTCGGCGATCACTACCTGCAGAAGAGCCTGCTTTTCCGCAATCTGGGCGACGGACGTTTTCAGGACATCACCGATCAGGCGGGCGAGGCGTTCAGCGTCTCGCGGCCGGCGCGCGGCCTCGCGATCGGCGATGTGGACGGCGACGGGCGCCCCGACGTCGTGATCGTCAACATGAACCAGACTCCGAGCCTCCTGAAAAATCTGTCCCCCCGGCGCAATTGGGTGCGGCTGGAGCTGACGGGAACCGTGTCGAACCGGAGCGCGATCGGCGCGCGGGTGACCGTCACGGCGGATGGACACAAGCAAATGAGCGAGATCGCCGGCGGCGGCAGCTACCTGTCGCAGAATGAGTTCGCCCTCTATTTTGGACTCGGGAGCGCCAAAATCATTGACCGGATCGACATCCGGTGGCCCAATGGGAAAGTGCAGAACATGAACGATATCCCGGTGAACCGGGTTTTGAAAGTGACGGAAAAGTGAGGCCGACCAGGCGGCGCTGGCTGGCGATCGCGGCGACTGCTCCCGCTCTCGCTGGAATGGCGCGGGGTGCTGATTCGTTGCCAAGCCGCGTCTCCGAAGCAAAGCCCATCACGGCAGCCGAGCGGCGCGAGCGTATTCACCGGGCGCAGCAGCTCATGACGGAACAGAACATTGACGCTCTGGCCCTCACCGGCGGAACTTCGCTCGAATACTTCAGCGGAATCCATTGGGGAAACAGCGAGAGGCTTTTCGTGATGGTGATCCCGCGGCGCGGAGAACCGTTTTTTGTCGCGCCCGCGTTTGAGGAAGATCGTGCGCGCGAGCAGATGGCGGCCGGGTTGGGACCGGACCGCATGCAGGTTTTGACGTGGCAGGAGGACGATAGTCCCTACGCGCGCGTGGCCTTCGGCTTGAAAGAGCGGGGCGCGGCGACGGGCCGCATCGGCATCGAAGAGACCGTGAAGTTCGTGTTCTCCGACAGCATCGGGAAGGCTCTGCCGGCCGCGACGATGATGAGCGCGACTCCCGTCACCTCGGGCTGCCGAATGATCAAAAGCGCGCACGAGATCCAGTTGATGCGCCTCGCCTCATCGGTGACGCTCCAGGCCTACGAATGGGCTTGGCGAAGACTGCGCGAGGGGATGACGCAGCGCGATTTTTCCGGGCTGATCGCGTCGGCTTATGGCCAGCTTGGGTTTCGCGGGGAAGCCAGCGTGCAAGTGGGGCCTTATTCGGCGCTGCCGCACGGCTCGGTGCAGCCCCAGGTGATTCGCGAAGGGCAGGTCATCCTGATCGATGACGGCTGCACGGTGGAGGGCTATCAGTCCGATATCAGCCGCAGCTTCGTGCTGGGAAAACCCTCGGACAAAATGCGGCGCGTGTTCGACATCGTGCGCACGGCGCAATCCGCCGCGCTGAAGACGGCACGTCCGGGAGCGGCGTGCGGAGACGTGGACGCCGCGGCGCGCCAGGTGATCAGCGACGCGGGGTTCGGTCCCGACTATAAATATTTCACGCATCGGGTCGGCCACGGGATCGGGCTGGACGGCCACGAATGGCCTTACCTGGTGCACGGAAACCAGCTGAAGCTCGCGCCGGAGATGGTGTTCAGCGACGAGCCGGGCATTTACATCCCGGGCGAATTCGGGATCCGCCTGGAGGACGACATGCACATCACTCCGGAAGGCGCTGAGCTGTTTACCCCGCAGAGCTCTTCTCTGCAAGAGCCGTTTGCGACCTGAAACGATGCTTATCGATGCTGAGCGCGCGGATCTTGGATTCCAGCGTGGAAGCGGGAAGGCGCAGGCGCCGAGCCGCACCGGAAGGACCGGATACGCGACCGCGGCTCTGCAGCAGAGCGGTTTCGATTGCCTCTCGCTCCTGGTCGCGGAGCACGTTGTTCTGCGCCGCCGGAACCGGCTGCGTCGGGACGGGCGCGGCCGCGGTGGATGCGGGCTGTAACAAAGCCTGCGGATCCACGCGGAGCACGCCGTCGTCCGCCAGGATCACGGCCCGTTCCACCACATTCTGCAATTCCCGAATATTTCCGGGCCATTCATACCGGAGAAACAGATCCATCGTGCCGCGGTGAACGCCGCGGATGCGCCGCCCCATGCGCGTGGAAAATCGCTGCACGAACGAGTCGACCAGCTGCGGAATATCTTCGAGGCGGCTGCGCAGAGGCGGCACTTCAATGGGGAAGACGTTCAAGCGGTAGTAGAGATCGCTGCGGAAGGATCCCTCCGCGATGGCGGCCTGAAGATCGCGGTTGGTGGCGGCGATCAGGCGCACATCCGTGCGGATGGTCTGGGTTCCGCCCAGACGTTCGAATTCACGCTCCTGCATGACGCGCAGCAGCGCGACTTGGACATCCAGCGGGATTTCGCCCACTTCGTCGAGAAACAAGGAACTGCCGGAGGCCATCTCGAAGCGTCCCAGACGGCGTTGGGTGGCGCCGGTGAAAGCGCCGCGCTCGTGACCGAAGAGTTCGGACGCGATCAACGACTCGGGAAGCGCCGCGCAATTCACCTTGATCAGGTTCTTGCGCGACCGCGAAGACCGCCGATGAAGCGCGCGCGCCACCAGTTCCTTGCCGGTGCCGGTTTCCCCGCAGATCAGCACGGTGGAATCGGTGTCGGCCACGCGATCGATGGCCTCCTGGACGCGCCGGATCGCCGGAGAACTTCCAATCATCTCGTCGGCTTCGCCGGACTCCGCAATCTCCTGACGGAGCAGAACGTTCTCGGCTTGCAGCTGATCGCGCAAGTTCCGAATCTGTTCATAAGCCAGCGAATTGGCGAGAGCCATGGCGACGATATTCGAGATGTCGGCCAGCAGGTTCACTTCATCTTCCGTGAAGTGATCGAGCGTGCGGCGGCTGAACACGATGGCCATCAGGCTTCCGCGCACGTCCACCGTGCAAAGAACATACGCCTTGACTCCGAAATCGAAGAGCTTCCGATCCGATTCGAACAGGTTGCCGACCGCGCTCAGATGATTGACGACATATGGACGGCCGAGACGCGCGGCGTGCTCGATATTGGAGCCGGCCAAAGGACGGTCCATCGGAATATGCCGGGCCACCTCGTCCGGGCTCAGCTTGAGAGCGCGCGCGGCGATGTCGCGAAACGTGTCTCCCTCCTGCCGCGGCACGCCGGAAACGTGTATGGAGCGGGAGACAATGCGCTCGTTTTCCACGGTGAGCAGAACAAGCGTGTCGACGGCCGCCAGCGGCTCTAGAGCCTTGCCGATGGCGTCCGTCACTTCGTGGAGTTCGAGAGGTTCGTTGACCAGACGCGAAATCTGGAGCAGCAACCGATACCGGTCCTCGTGGGAAACGATTCCCAGATCGGCCATGAACGACATTTTAGCGAACCTGCTCCCGCCGTAAAGTCGGCCGTCGAATCTTTTTGCGCGCTTAGCTGGCGTGGGCGAACGGGCGCCGCGGCCCGAGCAGGTTGGTCAGAAGCTGCCGCAATTCCACGCGCGCTCGGAACAGGCGGCTTTTCGCGGCCGCCACGGAGATGCCAAGCGCGCTCGACAGGTCGCGCATGCTCAACCCCTCCAACTCGTGCAACGTCCATGCCCGGCGTAATGTCTCCGGAAGTTTACCGAGCGCCTTCTCGATCGCGGCGGCCGCTTCCCGCTGCTCCAGAACTTCGTCGGGACCAGGCAGGCGGGAACTCGCGAACATCGGCACCACCGGCTCAAAGGGAACGTTTTCGATGCTCACCGTCGGCGTGCGTTTCAACTGCCGCAGGCGCATGAGGCATTGATTCACCACGATGCGGCTGATCCACGTTCCGAAGCTGGATTCCTCCCGGAATCCGGAAAGGTGGCGGAGCGCGTTGCTGTAGGCGGCCTGGACCGCGTCGGCGGCCTCGCCTTCCTCATGCAGGATGGAACGGGCCAGACGTACTGACCCGGAATAGTGCCGCTTTAGGAGATCTTCGAGCGTTTCTTCGCGGAGGAACTGTTGACCATTGCCCCTGCTGTTGAAGGAAACCGGCAGGTCCGCTTCCGTTACGTCGGTGTCCAGTTTAGACATTCTGCGTAAGGTAGATGCACCGCGGACGCCATCCGTCAAAATTCCGCAAGCGGTTTCTTTGTTATAACTTAGCGCGGGCAGGCGAAAAGGTATATTCGTCTGATCTCGCGAATTCGCGAAAATTCACTCGCGCGTCTGCGAGCCCGTCGCGAATACGCCGATCAAAGCTTGCCGGCCATGCGCAGGCGGAAGAGGCGGAGAAGCTGGGCGCGCGCATCCTTCAGCGCGGTTTTCCCTAAACGCGGACTGGCCGACCGGTAGGTGATCGGAACCTCGGTGATATTGAGTTTCCGGCAATACGTCTTGATTTCGGTCTGGAAGAAGTGGGCCCGCGATTGAATCCCGCGATCCAGCACCATTTGCAGCGCATCGCGCGAGAACAGCTCGAAGCCGCTGGTCATATCCTTGAGGCGCGTGCCCAGCAGGAGGTTGCTCACGGTGGATCCGCCCTTGCTGACCCAGTAGCGTTTGAAAGAACTGTCCACGATGCGGCCGCCCTTGGCGAAGCGCGTGCCGAAGACGCAGTCATAGCCCTGCCGCATGGCTTCCCAGAACTTGGGAATATCTTCCGGGTCATGGCTGAACCCGGCGTCAATTTCCAGAATCCAGTCGCACCCCGCGTCCAGAGCGTCGCGATATCCGCGGATATAGGCGTCCACCAACCCGCGGTTTTCCGGGGCCCAGACGACTGTCAGGCGGGTTTCGCGAACCGCGTGCTCACGCAGCAGCTCAAGCGTATTGTCCTTTGTCGCACGATCCAGAACGGCGAAGAACGTGACGTGCGCAAAGCCCGGCGTATGGGCCAGCACCGCGTCCACGAAGCGGACCGCATCCGCCCCTTCGTTAGCCATCGGACATACAATTCCGAGTTTCACCTCGGCGGGATCGGTAGGAACTTTTCCGATGCGAATAGCTTGTGTAGTGGCCATATCTTTCGGAGATTTGGTAATGTTAGCATCCGGCGGCTTGCAGGTCGGGGAACTAACCAGTATCGTCGTTTGGTGACCCTCTCTCGCCGAACCCTGCTCACCGCCGTTTCCGTGGCTGCCGTCGCCAAGGCGCAACGCACCCGCGTCCCCAGTTGGACTCCAAAACTCGGGGTGCTCTGCGAATTTTCCGACGCCAACCTGGCCTTCGTCAAAGCGGAAGGCTTCACCAGCATGCAGCTCCGCCTGAACCCCACTAAACTGGACGACGCCGCGATCGCTTCCATCAAAGACAAGATCCAGCAATCCGGCATCTATGTCTCGTCGCTCGCCGTGGACGGCAATCACATCGACCCGGACCCGGACGCGCGGAAGAAGCAGAACGACTACACCATCCAGTGTCTCGACTTATGCGGCAAGTTAGGAATTCCGAACATCGGCGGCCAATCCGGCACCATGAAAGGCCGTCCGCTGCAGGAGCAGGTGGACGAGGTCGTGCATGTCTACACCGAGAAATACTTTCCCGCATGCCAGCGCAACAAGGTGCGGATTCTGTGGGAGCCGTACGCGGGCGGCCCCAACATCGCGACCGGACCCGCCGGCTGGGAGCCGCTGTTCAAGGCTTTCGGGAACAGTCCCTACGTGGGTCTGCAGTTCGATCCGTCGCATCTGGTGTGGCAGTTCATGGATCCCATTCAGGCCGCCCGTGACTTCCTCGACAAGATCTACGATGTTCATCTGAAGGACACCGAGATCCTGTGGCACGTGGTCCGGCATTCCGGGATCGAGCCGGTGAACCGCGCGCGCTGGTGGCGATTCCGCGTCCCCGGCTACGGCTCGGTCGACTGGAAGGCGTTCTTCTCAGTTCTATCGGAAGCCGGATACGCGGGCGCCATGAACATCGAGAACGAAGACGAATTCTACTATCCGGCTTATCAGAATGGCGACTTCACGGAACAGTACAAACGCGGTTTCCACGTCAGCCACGAGTTTCTGAAAACGCTGGTGCCGCCGGTTTCCATTTAGCGCCTGGATTAGCCCGCGGCGACTAGGGAGATTTGTAAATCGCCCACCCTTGCGGACCGCGATCGAAGCGGTCCCATTGGCGCGGCTGATACGCGGCCTCCGACGAATTCCAGGTCTGATGCTGGATCTCGATTTCCGAGGCGCTCAGCCGAATGACGTTGAACGAGTTCGGTTCGCCCTTGTTGCGCATCGAGATCGCGGTGCCGGCCTGCGCGAAGATCACCGGCCGCCCCGCCGTGCTGTACCGGGCCGCGGTGGATCCCGTGGAACTGAGATGCAGATGGCCGGCCAGCATCAGGTCGATGCAGGGCGCGAGCGCCATCACGCCGGCGCGGGCGCGATGCACCAGCGCGGCGCGCCGCAGCGGCGCGGGAACGTCCAGCGGATGGTGCGTGACCAGCACCTTCACCATCGCCGGGGGTAACCCGCAGGTGAGCTGACGAACTTGCTCCACCTGCTCCGCGCTGATGCGTCCGCCCTTCATCGGGAAAACGCGCGGCGTGCTCAGTCCCGCCACGATCATTTCGTCGTCTTGGAACACGGGCGCCAGATCGTCGGTGATGAAGCGCCTATAACTCCGAAGGCCCTGCCGTATGCGCCGCAGCGGATCGTAGAACGGCAGATCGTGATTGCCGGGAACGGCGAGCCGCGGTTGCGGGAGGCGGTCGAGAAACTGCCGGGCGAGCTCGAATTCGCCTTCCGTGGCATGCTCGACGAAATCGCCCGAAACAATCAGCAGGTCCGGCCGCAGGCGATCCACCGCTTGCGCCAGCGGGTCGAGGAGAAACTCGAACGCGTTGCCGAAATGCAGATCGGAGAGATGGACCAGGGTGCGAATGACTGGGCCTCAGTGCCGGTCGGCGAAAGCCGCGGGAACGATGACCCGCAGAGTGCCGGGACAGGACTTGAAACAGAGCGGCGGCGCCATGCGCGCCACTTCGCCGTCGAGCGACACGCCTAGCGTTTTACGCCGGCTCTCCACCTTCACTTCGCATGCGCGGAGCAGATCGAAATCCCGCCCCTTGCTAAAGCGTCCCAGCACGACGCTGACGCCCAGGCGAAGCAGACCGAGGCGCGACATGCGATGCATCACGTAGAGATAAAGCATCCCCTCGTTCAGCTTCTCGCGAGAGCCGAGTTGGTATCCCTCCATCTCGTGCCGGTTGTTCGCCACCATTACGAAAGGCGTGCGGCGCGTCAGCGTTTGACCCTCTATCTCCACGGTGACGGTCAAAGCCGGGTTCCTGCGAAGAACGCTGAAAACGGCCCGGGACATCGCGGCCCACTTTCCCAGGCCGCGCCGCTCGCCGCGCTCTCGCTGAGAGCGGTAAAAGGGATACAGGCCGAGAATGGCGTTGTTGATAAATCGGCGTCCATCCACCTCGCCTACATCGACCTGAACGGTCTTTCCTTCGCACACCACGCGGGCGGCTCCCTCGGCATTGAGCGGGATGCCGAGATCCCGCGCGAAGTGGTTCAACGTGCCGACCGGAATGACGCCGAGCGCCACGCCGGAGCCGGCCAGAACAGACGCGACGGCGTTTACCGTCCCATCGCCCCCGGCGGCCACCACGGTCTCCGCGCCGCCGCGGACAAGTTCGCGCGTTAGCTCTTGCAGGTCCGCGCCCCGCTCCGGCATGCGGATGTCGGCTTCGAGGCCGGCGGCGGCCATCACCTTGCGTACGAGATCGGGAATCTTCGCCTTCTCGTCCAGGCCGGAACCAACATTCAGGACCACCGGAATCGTCTTGGCGTGAGGCATCGACAGATGCTGATCAGGGCACTTCAGGCGCCACTATCCAGGGACCGGGAACAGGGTGCCCTGCCCCAGCAGCCAGTCCGGATCCAGCCGCCGCTTCACGGCCATCATCGCGGCAATATGCTCGGGCGGATATTGGATTTTCAGAAACTCCGCCTTGCGCTTCCCTAACCCGTGCTCCGCGGACACGGCGCCGCCGAGCACCACGGCCTTCCGCGCGAAGTCTTTCATTAGTTCGCCCGCGATAGCGAGTTCCTCTGCCGTGGCGGGCAGCATATTGACGTGAACATGCGCGTCGCCGATGTGACCGTAGATTACGTAGCGCCCGGGAAGAACCGATTCGAGGCGCTCGCGATAGTACGCGAGCATGTCGCGATTGCGCTCCAGAGGAACCACGTAATCGGTCCCCATTTTCATAAAGCCGCGGCTCAGCATGGTGGCGTTCACCGCTTCGGGGAGGGCATGACGGAACCGGCGGAATCGCTCCCGGTCGGCCGCGCTGACCGCGAACCAGGAGCCTTCAATCAGCGCGCGCGCGGCGGCCAATCGGTTCTCCCATGCCTCGATATCATCGCTCGCCGCCTCAATCATCAGGGCGGCTTGCGCTTCCGCCGGGATTTCCGCGTATTTGCCGCGCATCAGATCCAGCGAGTTGCGGTCCAGAAACTCCAGCATGCGAAGCTCCGGCAAGCCGCGCCACTGATCGACCGCTTCCAGCGCTTCGGCGTCGCCGGAAAAGAAAACGACGGCGCTGAACAGGTGCTCCGGGATGGGGAGGAGCAGCAGGTCGGCTTCGAGAACGACGCCCAAGGTTCCTTCGGCGCCGCAAAACAGATCGATCCAATCCATGCCCGGCCGCAGCGAATAGCCCGCGGTGTATTTAGTCGTGCGCGGGGCCGGGATCGCCGGCACTTCGAAATCCACCGGCTCGCCGCGCCGAAAGTCTGCCACGCGTCCATCCATAAGCGCGACGCGCAGCCCGAGAATATGGCGGCGCGTGCTGCCGAACCGGAAACTGCGCGACCCGCTGGCGTTGGTGGAAATCGTGCCGCCCACCGAAGCTGTATTCTCAGTGGGATCCGGCGCATAGAACTGCCCGCTCGGCAGAGCCGCAGCGTTCAACTCTTTGAGCGTGACAGCGGCCCCGACGCGGGCGTGACCGGGCAGAATCTCGATCTTCCGGAAACGTTCAAGCGACAACACCCAGCCGCCCTGCGCGACGCGGGCGCCGGTAAGACCGGAGCCGCTTCCCAGCAAGGTGACCGGCGCCTTCGCCGCGGTCGCTTCCGCCAGCACGGCCTGCACTTCGGCGTCATTCGAGGGAACGAAAACACGCTCCGCCCAGCCTTCAAAACCGGAGGCGTCCGTGACATAGTCCTTCGAGAGCGGACGTTCCAACGATGCGGAAATCGTCATAAACCCTCCTAATGCGTCAATCGGCGATGACTCATTCGCTCTAAAATGCGAACCGGCGCCCGCTCCGGATCGGCCAGACTATCCTTCGCAATCAGAAACGTCTGCTCCACGGCGTGTTGTCCGGAAAGGACGGCGTGGGGCACGACGTCGGTGAACACCATCCACGCCGAGTTCGGCGGAAATTCAAAGCGGTACTTCGGGCAATCGCGCTGATATTGCTTGTTCTTCTTCAAATAATCGTGGAACGCGAGCATGAATTCATCGTAGGGCGAGCGATCCGCCACGGGCAGCCCGAGACCCTTCGCGGCGCGCTTGAGCACGCGACCGGCCGAACGGCCTGAGTCGGCGAACTTCTCCAGACCGGCATCGCTCGCGTAGCGTTCGGCGGCGTTCGCAAACGGATCCGAGGTGACCCAGACGCGTCCCCGCGAAGGGTTGATGTTGGTGAAAAAACGCAGGATCAGATCGCCGTTCGTGGGCCGGGTGGGGAACGCATCCGTGTGGAGAAGATCGTTGCGCTTCTTCCAGGCAAGGTCCCGGCCTTCTTCCTCGATTCCTCGAAAGCTGGCGTAATCCAGCCGCCAATGCGCGGCGTAATGCGGAAGCAACTGGGTGAGGAAGCGGACGGCGGATTCGGAGAAGTGGCGGAGGCTGACCCGTATCTTTTCGGCTTCGGCCGAATCTCCGTCGCCCAATCCCGAAACGATATCCTGCCGGGGCCGGTAAGCGACGTTCTTATGCAGATCGCTGCCGGACTGCACGGCGGCGAGAAGGCTTTCCCGATCCTCGGCCGTGAAATCGAAGGGGATTCGCGGAAAGAAAAGGATGTTGCCGCTCTCCAGTTCGCGCGAGCATTTCAGCGGGTCGCCGCCCGAAATTGACGGAACAATGAGCTGCATGATCGATGTCCCATTGTATGGTCACGCGGGGACGGGTTGCATGCGCCGGGACTACCCGGCCAATCCCAAATCCGCGGCGCGCGCCTGCATGGCGCGGATGCAGAAATCGATATGTTCCTCGAGCGGGATGCCTAATTCGGCCGCGCCGTTGACGATATCCTCCCGGCTCACGGCGCGCGCAAAGGCCTTATCTTTCATGCGCTTTTTCACGCTTGTCGGATCCACATCCATGACGTTGCGCGACGGTTTGATCAGGGCCGTCGCCGAGATGAAGCCCGAAAGCTCATCGCAGGCGAACAGCGTCTTCTCCAGCAGGGATTCACGAGGCACTCCGGAATAGCTGGCGTGCGAAAGGATCGCTCGCCGGATCTCGGCTGGCACGCCGCGCGCTTCCAGAATGGGAGCGCCTTCCATGGGGTGCTTTTCGAGCGTGGGATGGATTTCGTAATCGAAATCGTGAAGCAGCGCCGTAACCGACCACTTTTCCTGGTCTTCACCGAACTTACCCGCATACGCCGCAACACAGGCCTCGACTTGCAGCGCATGACGCCGCAAGGAGGCCGATTGCACATACTCATGGAGAATTCCGATCGCCTGTTCGCGGTTGATCATGAAGGTCCATGCTAGCGCGGAGTCGCCGAAGAGACCCGGTTCCAGCGGATTTATGCGCCGTCGGAACCGTGCAGCTTCACCATCTTGTTATACATTCCAAGAATCAGGAAGGTCGGCGCCCAATGGCCGACAAAGTTGGCTTTCCTTTCATCGCCCATAAATTGGAATGTCAAAGAAAGGCCGATGGAGCCGAACGCGGCCCATAGCCAAAGGTCAGACGGAAGTTTGGCGGTCTGGTTCTCCAGAGTGCGTGCGATAGGCCCTTCCCGATGCGCTGCCTTCGGGCCAGGCTGCGGATTGCGTTCAATTACATTTTCAATGGCTTCGTGCATAGATGCCTCCTTGCGTGAGCGGGCTCACACTGCTTTCAAAGGAGCGTGTTGCACCCGTAAGCCCACTGCATTCCAAGTCACAGTTTGCGCCCGGAAAGATAAGCGGAAACCGGGTCGGCGCGCATCCAATCGCGGCGTGTTAGTCTCCATCCCAGGGAGCACATTCTATGAATCGCTGGTTTTTAGCTGGTTTTGTCCTTGTTGGAAGTGTCTGCGCGCAGACGCCCGCCGCGGACGCGCCTATGTCCACAACCCTGAAAGTAGGAGACATGGCGCCCGATTTCACCCTGCCTTCGACTGAAGGAAAACCGGTTTCTCTGTCGTCCTTTCGGGGCAAAGAGAACGTCGTGCTGGCGTTCTTCCCGGCCGCTTTCACGGGCGGCTGCACCGCCGAGATGCAAAAGTACCAGTTGGGAATTGACAAATTCAAAGGCGCGGGAACGCAGGTCTTCGGCGTGAGCGAGGACAATACCCCTTCGCAGAAGGAGTTCGCCACGAAGCTCAACCTGGCGTTCCCGCTGCTCAGCGATTTCGCGACCCGCAAGGTGGCGACCGCTTACGGGGTGTTGATGCCGGAACGCGGAATGGCCAACCGCGTGACATTTGTGATCGATAAAGACGGCAAGATCAGCTTCATGGAACAGGGTAAGGCAGCCGTCGATACCTCGGGCGCGGGCGAAGCTTGTTCCCGCCTGGCGCACCGCGTGACTGCCCCTTAAATCGGTCCTACGGCGACGGTTAATTGGTACGAACCGCGCCGCGCGGAACGTTCGGACGTGGGAGCGTGGTCAAAGCGAATCGGTGACGTACGTGCGGGGTTACGGCTGTACAGTCCCGCACTGTCCTGAATTGAGCGAATGTCACGGCTCTCGTAAAATTAGGGGAAATTGAACCCGATGGAGCACTATCGGGTCCTTGTCGTAGACGACGACGGGACCATCCGCAAGATGCTCGCCAAGTACCTGGCTCACCTTGGATACGAGGTCGAGTCGGCAAGCGACACGGGCGAGGCGATCAGCCATATCGAACAAGCTTTCTTCGACGTGGTGCTGACCGATGTCCGCATGCCGGGTTCCGACGGCATGGAGCTTCTGAGTTGGATGTCGGCGCACCGGAAGGAAACGGCCGTGGTGATGCTCAGCGGCTGCGACGACGTGAAGCTGGCTGTTCGCGCCATGAAAGCCGGCGCCCTGGATTACATCGTCAAGCCATTTCAATTAAAAGACGTGGCCGATGTTCTGGGCAGGGCGATCGGGAACCATAAGCAGGCCCTGGAGCGCGCCGTCTATCTGCGCGGTCTGGAATCCACGCTCGAGCAACAATCCGGCGAGTTGCAAGCCACCCTGCACCAACTGAAAGAAGCTTCGCAGGAGACTCTGGAAGCATTGACGTCGGCGTTGGACGTGCGCGAAAAAGAGACGCATTCGCATTCCAAGCGAGTCAGCGAATATTCCGTGCATCTGGCCAGCGAACTGGGCGTGGCCAAGCCGGACCTGGAAGTTATCCGGCAAGGCTCGATGCTGCACGATATCGGGAAGATCGGCATACCGGACCGGATTCTGTTGAAGCCCGACCGCCTAAACGAGGAGGAATGGGTGGAGATGCGGAAGCATCCGGAGATTGGTTCCTGGATCGTGAACGGCGTCGAATCCCTGCAGCCCTCGGCCGGGATCGTAATCGCGCATCATGAGCGGTTTGACGGCTCCGGCTACCCGCACGGTCTTCGGGAGGATCAGATCCCTTTGGGCGCCCGGGTATTTGCGCTGGCCGACACGCTCGACGCCGTTCTCTCCGACCGGCCGTATCGAGCCGGGCAGAGCTACGAACACGCCCGCCGGGAAGTCGAACAGAACCGCGGAACCCAATTTGACCCGGAAGTTAGCGATTGTTTCCTGCGCGTGCCGCCGCGCGCCTGGGAGCAGATCCGGGAGCGAACCCTTCCGAATAACTCCCGTCACCTGGTGCTCACGTGACGAAGCCGGTCCCCTGGCGACGAGGCGAGCAAGGGCCGCGAGGCGGGCTTCTGTTTGAGGAAGCTCCGGAGTCTCTGTGGCTGGTGTCGCTGCCGGGCCTGCGGATTCTGGATGTAAACCGGGCGGCCACCGAATCGTTCGGGTACACGCGCGAGCAGTACGCTTCGATGAGCATGTCCGACTTCCACAGCGAATCCGATGTGGAGCGTCTGCGGCTTGCCGCCTCGTCAGGTGACTCGCAGTCGAGCAATCTCCGCGGCTGGAAGACGCGCAACGCGCGGGGAGAAAACATCGATACGGACTTGTCGGTCCGGTTCCTGGAAATTGAAGGCGGTTTGGCCGCGCTGGTCTGCGCGCTGGACATGACTTCGCGCAAGGTTCTCGAAGACCGGCTCCGGCAGGCCGGCAAGATGGAAGCGATCGGGATGCTGGCCGGCGGCATCGCCCACGATTTCAACAATCTGCTGACGATCATCTCGGGCTACAGCCAGTTGCTGTTGAACGCGGTGCCGGATGGCGAGCGGTTCTCCGTGGAGCAGATTCTAAAAGCCAGCGAGCGTGCGGCGGAACTTACCGGGCAGCTGCTGGCGTTCTCCCGCCGGCAGGAACTTCAGCCGCAGTCGCTCGACATCAACCGGATCGTCTCAGGCATGTCGACGATGCTGCGGCGGCTGATCGGCGAGCACATCGAGCTGCGGCTCTCGCTCGATCCGGATCTGGGCGCCGTTCACGCCGATCCCGGGCAGCTCGATCAGGTGATCATGAACCTGGTGGTGAACGCGCGCGACGCCATGTCCCAAGGCGGACATCTCGTGATCGAGACCGGGAACATGGATTTGACCACGGAGTATGCCGACCGTCATCCCGGGGTGCGCCCCGGCCGGTACATCATGCTGGCGGTGAACGATACCGGCGTCGGCATGGATCAAAAGACCTGCGCGCGCGTGTTCGATCCGTTCTTCACCACCAAGGAAAAGGGACGCGGAACGGGTCTCGGGCTGTCCACGGTATATGGAATCGTCAAGCAGGCCGGCGGGACGGTCGATCTCTACAGCGAGCCGCAGCACGGGACATCGGTGAAAGTGTTTCTGCCGCGCGCGGGAGACGTCGCCCTGGAGCCGAAGCCGGGCTCGGCGACGGTCGAGGCCGCCGGAGGCATGGAGACGATTCTGGTGGTCGAGGACGAGGACGCGGTTCGCCGTTTAGTGCGGGCCACGCTGGAGCGCCGCGGCTACCGGGTGCTGGTTGCGTCGGGCGGTCCGGAGGCATTACAGATCGCGCGGAGCGCGGAGCCGATCGACCTGCTGATCACCGATCTGGTGATGCCGCAGATGAGCGGTCTCGAAGTCGCCGACCGCATCCGGAAGGACCGGCCCGGCATCCGCGTGCTCTTCATGTCCGGCTACACGGACCGTTCGCTGCAGAAAACAGAAGCGCTGCCGGACAATACTGAATTCCTGCAAAAGCCGTTTACCCCGGCGGCGCTGGCTTCACGCGTCCGCATCGTGCTGGACGAAGACGGAAATCACGAGAGCCGCTCCGTTCAGTCAAATTCGTAAGTTCCGAAACCCCGGATCGGGGATCACCAGGAAAACAAAGCAATTTTCATCGTTTAATCAGCGGGTTAGCAAGGATCGCAGCCGGGCTCGCGCACGGGCTTGTCAAGGTGGAGATAGAAATATGTCTCAGCCATACACTACAAATCTTGAAGACACGAATCCGCCGCGGAACGCGGCGGATTCAGCGGGCCCGACGTTGCCCGCCAGCTTGGTCCGTCGCGGCGATCCGACCCGCGCGCCAGCGGGATCCAGGTATTCCGGCCCCCTGCCCGGGGGAATGTTCTTCATTGAGCACAACAGCACCCGCATCGGGCCCGGGCCGGGCCTGCCGGTCAGCGTGGATGGCGCTTCACGGAACTGGGAAATGGTGTTTCGCTGTGAAGTCCTGAATCCGACCGGCGCGACGATTCTGGTCGCCGTCCAGGAGTCGCTCGATGACTTCGTGGAGGACATCCGGACGATCGCGGTATTTGACGAGATCGGACAAGAGGGAACAAGGACCGTCGACGCGCTTGTCCGAGGCAGTCAGCGTCCCTCATCGCGGATTGGCAAAGCGGCCGGCGTTCAACTGCGCGCGGTCGTGCAGGCTTTGACGCGGCACGCCACCGCGAATCTGAGTCTGCTCCTGATTAGCAAGTAGGCCTACCAGGCGAGGGTGGCCGGGAAGAACTCGGCGATCAGGTCCTCATAGAAGGGGCGCAGCTTGCGCACGTCCGGACGCTCCGCGCCCTTCGAATAGAGATCGTACGGGTTGAACTTGCGGACCCATTCGAACATCGTCTCGTCTTTGGCGTTCATGAGGTGCTTATAAGCGCCGTGCTTGTGCGCCGCATAGAAGGAGTGGTAGCGGAGCATGTAGTGCGCGGGCTCGGGCAGATAGTTCCGGGTCACCTGATAGATGTACTCGTCATGGCCCCAGGAAAGGTGGACATTGTCCAGACCGCAATGGGGAGCATACACGCCGTATTCGGTTTGGTACTCAGGGATGTCGCGGTCCGGGTTCAATCGAAAGAACTCGGGGAAGACGATCTGATCGGACCACGCGCATCCGACCGGGAACGTATCGCCGACGACGGCCCATTGCGGCTCGCCGTAAAGGCAGAGGACTTTTCCAAGATCGTGGACCAGACCGGTTAGGATGAACCAGCGGGGATGCCCGTCGCGGCGGATGGCCTCGGAGGTCTGCATAAGGTGCTCGATCTGCGACACGTCGGTGTCGGGATCGCTATCATCGACCAGCGTGTTCAGATACTCCATCGCATCCCAGATACTCATCGAGCGCCGCTTCAGAGAGCAGAACTCCGCTTTCTTGCCGAGGACGAATGCGAGGGTTTGATGGGCGTGGTTCTGCCGGTAGAATTCGGTGACGGTGGGGTTGGCGTCCTCCGCGTAATTGCGAAACTCTTCTTCGGACCTGCCTTGGCGAAAACGGGTGGCCACAAAATCGTCCCAGTCATCCAGATGAGGCATGGGGGCGTCCACAGCCGGGTAGCTCGAAGAGCGGGCATCCATGTTCCTGTTTCTCCTGGTTCGATGGTAACGCGTTTCGCGACCGTGTAAAGATATGGCAAGCTGCGCCCACGCGCACCCCAAGAGGACCGGATTCGATCGATGCCGCTCACAGGAAGATGGACGCCCCGCGCGGGCGCTTTGCTCGTCAGTTCACTGGCCGGGCTGCTGATGGCTCAAGAGCCCGCCGCCAAGCCGCCCACACCCGCGTTTCCCCCCGCGCTGGTGGCGAGCGGCCAGACGCTGTTTCTGCAGAACTGCGCCTTCTGCCATGGCAGGGATGCCGGCGGCGGCGAAACCGGCCCGGATCTTACCCGTTCGAAGGTGGTCGCGACGGACGTGAAAGGCGAGAAGATCGCGGTGATCGTCCGCAACGGAGTTCCCGATGCGGGGATGCCTCGGTTCAATCTCTCGGATCCGGAGATGGCCGGCGTGGTCGCGTTCATCCACGACGCCAAGCAAAAGGCGGAGACGCAGAAGGGCGGCCGGCGCGGCGTCGATGTGGCGGATCTGCAGACGGGCGACGCCGAAGCGGGCAAACAGTACTTCAACGGCGCGGGCGGGTGCGCGGGGTGCCATTCTCCGACGGGCGATCTCGCGGGCATCGCGAAGCGCTTCGAAGGGCTCCGGCTGGAACAGCGGATGCTGAATCCCGGACACGGCGTCGCGCATGTAACCGTGACGCTGGCCTCCGGCGAGAAGATGACGGGCGAACTCGCGTACCGCGACGAATTCACCGTGGCGATGCGCGACAGCACGGGCAAGTACCGATCCTGGCCCACGGATCACATTACGTTCTCGGTGGACGCCCCGGCGGAAGCGCACGCCGAACTGCTGGGCAAGTATACCGACGCCGACATTCACAACTTGATGGCTTATCTGCAAACGCTCCGCTAGAGGCTCGACGACGATGAAATCAGTGTGTTTTCTATTGCTGGCGCTGACCGCGAGCAGCATGCTTAACGCCCAAGGCGTGGATCCGGCGATGCTGCTGCATCCGCCCGCCGACACGTGGCCCGGTTATCACGGCGATTACTCCGGGGAGAGACATAGCTCTCTGAAGCAGATCACGCCCAAGAACGTGGAAGAACTCGGGCTCTCCTGGCTCTTTCAAACCGGCCAAACCGGAGCGCTGAAGTGTTCTCCGCTGCTGGTGGACGGAGTTTTGTACATCACCGTGCCGGACAACGTGTGGGCAGTGGATGCGCGTTCCGGTCACCAGATCTGGCACTACGCCTACCCCAAGAACAAGGGCTTTCATATCGGCCAGCGGGGCGTGGCGATGTACAAGGACTGGCTGTTCTTCACCACGCCCGACGCCCATCTGATTTCGCTGAACGCGAAGGACGGCAAGGTTCGCTGGAACGTGGTGGCGGCGGATTCCGAGAAGGGATACTGGACGACGATGTCGCCGCTGGTGGTGCGCAACCACGTCATCGTGGGCGTCTCGGGCGACTTCGACAACCTGACCGGCTATCTGCGTTCCGTGGACCCGGAAACCGGGAAGACGCAGTGGCAGTGGAACAGCACGCCGCCGGTGGGAACGACCGACGCGACTTCGGGCGGGATGACCTGGATGACCGGAACCTACGATCCGGATCTGAACCTGATTTATTGGGGAACGGGAAACCCCACGCCGGTGCTCACCGGCAAGACGCGGCCGGGCGACGATCTATATACGTGCAGCATCGTCGCTCTGAACCCCGACACAGGCAAGCTCACGTGGGCGTTTCAGCCCTCGCCGCACGATACCCACGACTGGGACGCGGTGGAAACCCCGGTGCTGGTGGACGCCGACTTCGGCGGGAAACCCCGGAAGATGCTGATGCAGACTTCGCGCAACGGGTACTTCTTCGTGCTCGACCGGACGGACGGGAAGAGCCTGCTCACCGTTCCTTATGGGCCAGTCAACTGGGCGCTGGGGATTGATAAAGAAGGGCGGCCGATTCCGAATCCGGATAAGGAACCGAAGCCGGACGGGCGCCTGATCGCGCCCGATGAAGGCGGCCTGACGAACTACCGATCGCCGAGCTTCGATCCGCAAACCGGGCTGTTCCTGGTGGACGCGCACCCGAGCTATGGGATCTACTTCGCCAAGCCGGCGGACGGCACGTTCGGGTGGGCCGGCGCGGATTACGGCGTCTGGGGCAAGGGAGTGCTGGACGCGATCGATTACAAGACTGGAAAGATCCGGTGGACGCACGAGCTGGGTCCCGGCGGTTCCGGCGCGGGAGTGCTGACTACCGATTCCGGACTGACCTTTACGGGGGACGCGAACGGGAACGTGCTGGCGCTTTCAACCAGCGACGGAAAGACGCTTTGGCACGCCGGAGCGGGCTCGGGGATGGAGAGTTCGCCGATCACCTATGAGCTGGACGGGCGGCAATACATTCTGACCAGCAGCAGCGGAGGTCTGATGTTCGCCTGGGCGCTGCCCAAGAGTCTGATCCACTAATCCGCGCCGCGGACAAGGCGCATGGTGCGGTTCCAGCGGGTCTTGGAGAAGAAGTGGGTGGACATATCGACGAGGTGGCGGAAGTTCACCATGTCGGTGAGCTCCGTTTCCGAAGCCTCATAGGACCACCACACGAGCACCGGCTTGCCTACGATGTTGGCGGCGGGCACGAAGCCCCAGTAGCGGCTGTCGAGCGAGTTGTCCCGGTTGTCGCCCATGGCGAAGTAGGATGCGGCGGGGACGATCAGCTCACCTGTAGAGACGCAGCAATCCAGCATGGCGCCCGCGCCGGGGGATAATTCGCCGGGCCGCGGCGGAGCGTTGGGGAAGTTGTCGCGATACTCATTGGGCGGCAGGATGTGCTGGACGTAGGGTTCCTGCAGTTCGAGGCCGTTGCGCCAGACGCGACCGGCCACGAGGCGGATGTGATCGCCGGGCAATCCGACGACGCGCTTGACCAGCGTCAGCTTCAGATCGGCGGGAGAGCGGAAGACGATGATGTCGCCGCGGCGGACGGGTTCATACGGCAGCAGGTAGCGGCTGATGGGGTCGGACGGGGCGAAGACGAGCTTGTCGACGAGGACGTGGTCGCCCGTCAGGAGCGTGGATTCCATGGATCCCGACGGGATGACAAAGGCCTGGGCAATGCTGCCGGTGGCGAAGATCAGGACAATGAAATTGAAGACCCATTCCGCAAGGGCGTTTTTTCGCATCTCATACGGTCGTACGCATTCCGTCGAGCGTTTGTTCGTGTTTGGCGAGATCGACCGCTTCCCCGACGCTGATGCATTTCACGGCGGGCTCGATCTGGCGGAGGAGCCCGCAGAGCACTGAACCAGGGCCGGTTTCAATAGCGTGGTCCAAGCCCGAGGCTGCGAGATGACGCACCGTGGCGGTCCAACGCACGGGGTTGGGGATCTGCTGATATAAGCCTTCGCGAGCCTCCGCCGCGGTGCGGATTTCGGCGGCGCGCCAGTTGTTGACGAGGGGAATGACAAGGTCATGGAAAACGACGCGTTCCAGTTCGCTTTGCATTTTCTCCTGCGCGGGCGCCATCAATTCGCAGTGAAACGGGGCGCTGACCGGAAGCAGGACGGCGCGGCGGGCGCCGGCGGCTTTGGCATTTTCCATAGCGCGTTCGACGGCGCCGCGATGGCCGGCGATGACGATCTGATCCGGCGAGTTCAGGTTGGCGGCGCTGACGATTTCTCCCTGACGGGAAGACTCCAGCACTTCGTCGAGCTTGCCTTCGGGCAAGCGGAGGATGGCGGCCATCGCGCCCACTCCGGGAGGAACAGCCTGCTGCATGAAGCGGCCGCGCTGCCGCACCAGGCGAAGAGCGTCGGCGAACGTAAGAGCGCCGGCGGCGACGAGGGCGGAATATTCGCCCAGACTATGCCCGGCCACGATATCGGGTTCGATGCCCTTTTCGCGCAGGACTGTGCAGACCGCGGTGGAAACGGCGAGGAGCGCGGGCTGTGTATTCTCGGTGAGCCGGAGATCCTCCTCGGGACCTTCGAAGCAGAGCTTGGAAAGGGCAAAGCCGAGGGTATCGTCAGCTTCCTCGAAGATGCGGGCGGCGGCAGGCGATGCATCGGCCAGAGAGCGACCCATGCCCGCGTACTGCGAGCCCTGGCCGGGAAAAAGGAACGCGATCCTCATCGCGGACTATTCTACAAATGTCGCGAATGTGGAGAGGAACTCGCCGCACGCATGGACTATTTCCTTCTACGAGTTATCTTTACCCTCTTACCCTGCCGCGGGGACTCCGGGAGGGGACTTTTCCCTGAATTTCTTCCCAATATGAAGGCCGTAACTACACCTCCGATTCCGCTAGCGCCGAGGACGGACCCCGCCAACTCACGACCATGAAGAGCGCTATATGCACCTAGCGTCAAAGCGCTCATCGTAATCACGAACGCCAAAGCCTGCCCCCATCGAGACTATGCGCGAGGCCGTTCCAGGAGAAATATTCTCATAGCCTAGCCCGAAACGTGAGTGAGGCGGGCGGCGAAAAACTCTCAGAAGATCTTGGCGATTACAGGCGGGGCTCGGCAAAGCGGGTTTGCACGGCGGGTGGTTTCGGCGGGACCACCGGGAGCAGCAGGAAGGAACGGTGCTCGCGATCGTGGTAAACGGTCTGGGCGGCTTTGAGAAGCTGCGTTTCATCGGCGATGGGGCGGCCGGTGTTGGGGTTGCGATCGAAACGCGGGAAGTTGCTGCTGGCGACTTCGAGACGGATGCGGTGATCTTTGCGAAACAGGTTGGAAGTGACGCCCAGGTCGATGGCGTACCTCACGGGACCGGCGCCGGTGAGGAGCTCCGGTTTATCGAGGCCGTTGCGATAACGGGCGCGGAGGATGCCGTCGGTGAGGTTGATGGCGCGGCCGTCGGGATAGACATCCACCAGCTTGGCGGTGAAATCGGTGTCAGGCGCGGACGACGCGGCGTAAAGGAGCAGCGCGATGGGGCCGGTGATCTCGACGTCGCCGCGCAGCGGCTGGCTGGTATAGACCAGGACGTCGGCGCGGCTTTCGACGGGGCGCTGATCCATGGGTCCCGAGGGGAAGATCTTACTGTTGCAGCAGACGGCCCCGCCGAGGGTTTGGACCGGTTTTCTGGGGTCATAGGTAAACGAATCGGGGGGACTTCGCCATTCGGACCGCTCGCTCAGGGCGCCGTCGCCATAGAGGCTGTTGGCGTGACCTTTGCTGTCGAGGTAGAAGCGGGTGGGAATGGCGCGGGCTAACGGCCACTCGTTTTCATCGCGCCATTCGTTGGCGCCCATGACAAACAGACGAAGCGGAGGACGATCTTCCAAGGGAACGCTCTTGCCTTTGAGCCATTCGTCGAACCATTGGATCTGGTAAGGGCGAATAGGAAGGCGCGCGTTAGGGCCGAAATCGACCGTGGTGAAAGGGGCCATGTTGTGGGGCCAGGGTCCGACGATGATGCGGTTGAGGCCGGTGCGTTTGCGCAGGGCGGCGAACGCGTCGAGATCGCTTTCGACATAGTTGTCGTACCAGCCGCCGACGCTGAACACGGGAACCTTGCAGTTTTTGAGGTGCTCGCGCGTGCTGATGGAGCGCCAGAAGGCGTCATAGGACGGGTGATTGAAGACGGCCTGGAGAAAGGACGTGGACTCGCCGGTGACGACGCGGTCGGCGCGGCGGGGCGGCAAGGTCCAGATGAAGTTCGAGAAAGGCGGCGCGTGATAGCCGGGGGCGTGGATGTTCTCGGCGGTCCACTCGAGCCGGTGTCCCCACTTCATGGCGCCGCCGGGGGAGTAGAAGCGGTCGCGGTAGTCGTCATCGCCGGAGACGACGGGAAAGATGGCCTTGAGATGCGGGTTGTTATGAATGGCGACCTGCCACTGGGCGATGCCGAGATAAGATCCGCCGGCCATGGCGACCTGGCCGTCCGACCAGGATTGGGCGGCGATCCAGTTGATGGTGTCGTCGCCATCCAGGGGCTCCTGGGTGAGAGGCTGGAACGCGCCTTCGGATTCATTACGGCCGCGGACGTCCTGGTAGACGACGTTGTAGCCGTGATCGACGTAGGCCTGCAGCTGGGGGGTGATGACCAGACCTTTGTCGTAGGGAGTGCGGAGAAGAACGGTGGGAAGACGGCCGGCAGAGGATGGGCGGAAGAGGTTGGCGGCGAGCTTGACGCCGTCGCGCATGGGAATCCAGAGATGCGCGGGCGCGGTGGGCACGCGCGCGGCGCCGCCCCAGCTCCGGAGAGTGGGCAGCAGAGCGGCGGCGATCAGGGCGCAGAGGCGCAGACGGCGCATAGAGTCTTCCAGTATCGATCGGCTGCGCCGGCAAGCGAATGATGCTCGCGGATGTGGGCCGCTCCCCGTTCCCCGACGGCGCGGGCGAGTTGAGGGTGGCGCGCGGCTACGTACATATATTCGAACAGTTCGGCGTTCTCTTCAAGTCCAGGGGAGACGCGGAAGCAGGCGTGCTGGGGAATGCGGCCGATTTCAGGGCCGTCGGAGAAGAAGACGGGCTGGCCGAGGCCCATGAGGCGGACGCCTATGCCGGAGGTTTCGCCGGCGGCGGGATGGCGGAGGTTGAGGCAGCAATCGACCGCGGCGGCGATTTTCCAAAAATCGCGTTCAGGAAGATGGGGTTCCCGGAAGACGGCGGGGTGAGCGAGCCAGGGTTGGACGGCTCTTTCGAGATCCGGCGAGGCGAAGGCGCCGGCCAGCAGGAGGCGGACTCCGGGAAGACGGACGTGCAGCCGCTCAAAAGCCTGAAGGACGGGAATCAGGCGCTTCGACTCACGAAGATAGCCGAAGACGCCGAATAGGAAGTTGGTGGCGTCGAGATCCCAGCGAGAGCGGGCGATGTCACGGGCGGAGGGATCGGGGCGAAGGGGACCGTCGAAAAGGTGGGGGATCTCGACGATGCGGGCTTGGGGCGCGTGGGCGCGAACGGATGCGGCGGCGGCGGCGTTATGGACGATGACGGCGAGGGACCTTTCGGCGATCCGCTTGAGCATGGGGCGCTGGAAGTAGCGGATATCGGAGCCCGAGCTAGCGCGGTCGCGCCAGAGCTGCTCCGCGACAGGGCGCTCCCATTCGCCGTAGTTGTAGACGTACTCGTCGAGGTAAGCGGGCTGGGAAAGCGCGCCCAGGAAGAAGTGCTGCAGGACAGCGTCATGGAGGACGACGACGCCGGGACGAAGCAGAGCGCGTTGATAGATGGCGCGGTGCAGCTGATTGTTGCCGAGGTGGTAGAGGTGAACGTCGGCGGCGGACGCGCCGACTTCGACGCGGCCGAGAGTGCGGAGCCGGCTAAGCAGGGACGCGGAATAATCGGCGACGCCGGTGCGGGCGGGCGGCAGCGGGGAGTGGAAGCCGACGATCACGGGCGCGGGCGGCGGCCGAACAGAGCCGTGCCGACGCGAACGAGAGTGGCGCCTTCTTCGATAGCGACTTCCAGATCATTCGACATTCCCATGGAGAGGCCGGCGAGCGAGTGGCGGGCGGCAAGCTCGCGCAGGCGGGCGAACACGGGGCGAGACTTCTCGGGGTCTTCGGACCATTCGGGGACGGTCATGAGTCCGGTGAGGGTGAGATGGGGGCACTGGCGCGCGGCGTCGACAACGGCTTGGAGCGCGGATTCGGGGACGCCCCACTTGGATTCCTCGGCGGAGAGCTTGACCTCAATCATGACCTCGACCGGGCGGGCGGCGGCATCGAGGCGCTGGGCGAGCTTGGCGGAATCCACCGTTTGGATGACGTGGAAGAGTTCGGCCGCGCGGCGCGCTTTGTTGGATTGCAGGTGGCCGATGAGCTGGTAGCGGGCGCCGGGGAGATCGGCGAGCGCGGGGAGCTTGCCTTCGAATTCCTGGACGTAGTTTTCGCCGAATTCCCGCAGGCCGAGATCATAGGCGGCGCGGATGACGGACGCGGGGAAGATTTTGGTGACGGCGAGGAGCGTGACGGATTCAGGGCTCCGGCGGGCGCGAGCGGCGGCGGCGGCGATGCGTTCGCGAACGCGCTCTAAGGATGCGGCGAGGATTTCCACGTGCCCGTATCTACGACGTCGCCGGTGTCGCCCACGGCTTTATAGGCGCCCGACAAGGAACCGTCGGCGGCGATGGTTCCGGTGAGCGTGATCTTGATCTCGCCCCCTTCCACCGGCGCAGTATACTGCGCGGTGAGCTTGTTGTCCGCAACCGAGCAGGACACGCTCTTGGCGGCGACCTCTTCCCCGCCATCGGGGCTGAAGAGAAACTTGCAGTCCCAGGCGGAATCAGGGCCCTTTTTGAACGAAGACTTCGTGGTCCCGTGGGCTTCGCCGCCATTGCTGGCGTAGGAGCCGACGTACTCGCCGACGGGTTCGACAGCGAAGACCGCGGAGGCGAAGAGGAACAGGGCGAAGGCTGCGGTGCGGATCATTTGCTCCACATTAGATCATAAACCGGGGAGAATTCCCCAGTCATCGCGGCTGGACTATGTTCTGGAGAACGGGGTAGGGATTGAGGGCGGCGCCTTTCCAATACTTCTTGTCGGGATCGAGGAGCGAGATCGCGAAATGGAGATGGGGCGCGTTCTGGCTGGCGTCGCCGGTGGCGCCGACGAAGCCGATCACGTCGCCTGGGCGGACGAGCATCCCTTCCTTGACGCCGGGAGCGTAGCGATCCAGGTGGGCGTAGTAGAAGCAATACTTCTGGGCGTCATCGAACTGATAGATGGTGAGACCGCCCTTTTTGCTGGTGAAGAGCTTGACGAGGTTGCCTTCGGCGACGGCGTGGACGGGCGTGCCGCGAGCGGCCATGATGTCGGTGGCTTCATGCGGGGCGCCGCCGGCGCGGGCGTCGCGAAAGGTGTCGGTGAAGTCTTTGGACTTCAGGCCTTCGATGGGCGGGACAAGTTTACGGGCGGCCAGCTCGGATACATAGTCGCCAGGCTGGTTGAGGGCTTTGACGGGCGGAGTGGGGATAGGAAGGTCCGCTCCAGGAACGGCCACTTCGGGATAGTTGAGGCCGGCGATATCGGGGGGCGCGTCGAGGGGTTGGGGCTGCGCGGCGGGCGCGGGTTGAGGCGCGGGCGTGGGCTGTTCGGGCTGCACCGGCGCGGACGAATAAGCAGGTTGCGGATGGGCGACAGGAAGGCGGCCGGTGAAGAAAAGGTACGCGCCGAGAGCGATCAGAACGCAGAGAATAAACAGGACGGTGAAGCGGGCGAAGGGCGATCGCACGATCAATCTTCCTTGAGGATTACGGGTGTGCCCTTGGAGACCATGCCGGCGAGTTCCATGGCGTCCCAATTGGTGAGACGGATGCAGCCGTGGGACTGGGTGTGGCCGATGGTGGCGGGGTTCTCAGTGCCGTGGATGCCGTAATGTTCTTTGGTGAGGCCCATCCACACGACGCCGACGGGGCTATTGGGACCGGGCTTGAGGACGGCCTTCTCGCTCTTGTTTTTGGCGTCCCAAAACAGCGCGGCGTTGTAGTGGAAGTAGGGATATTTCGAGATGTAGGCGATCTGCCAGTCGCCGATGGGGAGCGGATCATGCTCGCTGCCCATGGTGGCGGGGTAGGTGACGAGCACTTTGCCGGAACTATCGAGCGCCTGGACGATGCCTTTGGCCTTGCTGACGGTGATCTGGGCGACCTGGCCGCTGGGCGGACCGACGATGACGTTGGGGGCCATGAGCTGAGTTCCGGCCTGGGTGAGATCGGCTTGAGGATTGAGGTCCTGAAGGAGCTTGGCGCTGCAATGAAACTTCTCGCCGAGGGCTTCGGGGGCGTTGCGGTAGTTCAGGGCGGAAAGCTTGGATTGCGCCATCAGGTCCGTGGGGATGTCGGGAGTGTAAGGGCCGGAGACATCCTCGGGAGATAAGGTGTATTGCTGAATGGCGGGGGCGGCGTCCTGATTGAGTTTGGCCCACATGGCGGCGTCGATGGCGGGGTTGGCGGGCAGGCCGTTGGATTCGCGGTAGGCGGCTATGGCGCGGGCGAGATTTTCGCCGAACTGGCCGTCAATCTGACCGGGGGAAAAGTGGGCGCGATCGAGAAGAATCTGGGCGCGCAGGGTGGCCGATCCGGAGGACTGCGGGTTCACTTCGTCGGTGAGGGAACTGTTGTTCACCTGATCGACGGCGATGGGAGACGGAAGAGGTTTCGGGGCAGGTTTGGCGGGCGGGGATGGCGGAGCGGCGACGAGGCAGGCGCAGGTCCAGAGGAGCAGCAGGGATTTCACGCGCGGGTAAGTTGCAATCGATTGGCCATGAGGGATCGCGAGGACAAGGTTGTGGCGTTCTGGCCACGTATTTCTTTGAAACGGCGGATTGAATGGGGGCGGAAAGGAGCTAAGGACGGGCGGGTTGGCCTCCGGTGGGGGTGGTATCGAGGTGCGGCGTGCAGTTTTCGGGGGTGGGGCCGGGTTCGATGGGGCTCAGCGCGAGCGGCTGGTAAATCAAAGCCATTGCGGAAATAGGTGTGGTTTGTTCGGGTTGCGGGGATTCGGGCTCGGCGGCTTCGGCGGCTTCGCCTTCGGCCGCTTGCGCGGCTTCTTCCGCGGCCGCTTGCGCGTCCTGCAAGGTGAGGTGGTGCGAGAGCGAGTCGTTGTAGAACTTCCAGGCGCGGCTTTCTTCGAGCACGAAGGCGGTCTCGCCGTTGCTGCGTTTGATGCGTTTGGTCTGGAGCTGTTCGAGCTGCTCTTCCATTCTCTGCATAAAGCGCGCGATGCGGGCTTCGTGGCGGCTGAGCGCTTCGAAGCTCTTGGCGCCCTTTTGCCACGCGAGGGCTTGGCCGATCATGGCGACATTGTCGTCGTCGCCGCCGGCTTGCAGCGTGTCGTTGTCCTGCTCGAGCGTGCCGGTGGAGATCAGATTATTTTCCATGGCGGCGCAGCGGTTCAGGCGCCAGTTGGAATCGATGATGTGCTGCGCGAGCTGCTCTTCACGGACGCCGATTGGCGCTAACTCGCCGACGTATTCCGCGGCGAGCTGGAAGTACGGGAGATACTCGTCGGTCTGTAAGAAGAGCTTTTGGCCGGAGAGCCCGTGTTTGAAGGCGTTCATGGAGACGCGTTTCTTGCCGTCCTCGGATTTGGGACCGGTGGATTTGAGCGCGTTGCGCCGGTTGGCCAGAACGCGTTTGGAGATGTTTTCGAATTGCTCGATCGGATTCATTAGGTTGCTCCTGGCTTGATTTTGGGGGATGGGGGATGGCTGGGAAGGGCGTGGGATGGGTAAGTTGTTGAGGGCGTCGGGGATGTTTATTTTGGGGGCGGTGACCCTGGGTTTGGCAGGCGAAATCCGATCTGCCCAGTCGACCCCGTCGCGCAGTGTGGGGACACGGTCGGCATCGGTCGCGGAAGGAGCGCCGGGCGGGAGCGAGCGCAGGTTTCAGTTGCGTTTCCGTTGGGGTTCCTTAGCCCTTCTAACAGCAACTAACAGGGAGGCGGAGTTATCATGGAAAACATGGCGACCATTCACATCTCGGAGATAGAGGCCGTCCGCGACTTCGCCGGCGTACTGGCCCGCGTCCGCGCCGGCGCCGAGATCGTCATCGAAAACGGGGAGTTCCCGGTGGCGGTGCTCCACGCGCCCTCCGCGCCGCGCCGGTCCATCGAGGAGTGCATCGCGATGTTGCCGGAAGATTCCCCGGCGGTCATCGATGAGGACTTCGCGCGCGATGTCGCGGCGGCGGTTGAAGCGCACCGGGAGCCGCTGAATCCTCCCGCGTGGGACTGATCCTCGACTCAAGCGTACTCATCGCGGCGGAGCGCAAGGGCAAGAATGCCCGCAACGCGCTGGCCGAAATCGCGCTCCGTGCAGCCGGTGAGGATGTTGCTATATCGGTCGTCACGCTGATCGAGGTGGCGCACGGAATCGTCCGCTCCGACAATCCGGAACGAAAGGCCACGCGGCAGCGGTTTCTCAACGAGCTGGTGGACGCTCTGCTGGTGCATCCGGTGAGTGTTGACATCGCTCTTCGCGCCGGCCGGATCGACGGCGAGAATGCCGCACGAGGCGTTCGTCTGGCCCTCGCCGATCTGCTGATCGGAGTGACGGCGCTGGAGCTTGGATATCGTGTGGCCACCGGCAATATGCGGCACTTCCAGATGCTTCCTGGACTCGAAATCGTGTCCTTCTAAGCGAGGGCGTAAAAGAGGGAGAATTTTTTCTAACTGAATCTACTTCAGGGACATGAGATACGTGCAGCAGATCTCAGAGTCCGTTCGCGGCGCGCCGGTTCCGGCAGCGCGGGGCGTCAGCGTTCTGGAGGCTCTGCGGGAGGCGACGCGTTCGCGTCACGCGCAGATCACCTCGAGTGAGGCGATGCGGCGGCTGTTTGACGCGGGGTACACGATTCCGGAGTACCGGGCGCATTTGGGGCGACTTCTGGGATTGTTCGAGCCGCTCGAACAGGCGGCGAAACGTGCGGCGGGGCCGTCGAATGCGGTATATGCGCTGGAGCGATCGTGCGCGCTTCGCGAGGATCTGCGCCAGATGGGAGCGAGCGCGCGAGAGGTTGCGGCGCTGGAGCGCTGCCGCGAGCTTCCCGCGATCGAACGCGCGGGCGTGGATGGATACACGTACGTGATTCTCGGGTCCATGCTGGGCGGAAAGATTATCGTGGAGCGGTTGCGGGCGGTGCTCGGCGCGGGCGCGAGCTTTCGCTTCTACGGGGGGAACGGACTTCCGGAGCGGCTGTGGACGGCGTTTCGGCGGCATCTGGAGCAGGGCGAAGAACAGAACGTGGCCGCGGTCTGCGCGACGGCGGCGGGCATCTTTGACGCGTATGCGGCGTGGTTGGGAGCGCCGGTTCAACAGGCGGAGCGCGGCTGATGGCGCGGTTCGCGGGAAACGGCGGTCCTTCGGACCTGGACCGGTGCGCAGAGCTGCCGGTTCGAACGATCGGGCACATCCAGCCGCACGGATTACTGTTCGCGGTCTCCGAGCCGGAGCTGACAGTGCGACACGTGAGCGCGAACGTCGCGGCGCTGCTTGGGAAGCCGGCGGAAGAAGTACTGGGCGGCTCGCTGAAGGCGGTTCTGGGAGCGCGGCAGTACGAGGCGCTGCGAGCGCAGATCCTCAACGACGAACACCTTCGCGCAAGCCCGCTGCGGATGACGATGGGTCCCAACGCGCTGGACATGCAACTAGTCGCGCACCGGCAGGACGGCTTGCTGATTGCAGAGCTGGAGCTTCTGCGGGGGGCGTACTCGCTGGAACCGCTCAAGCTGGACGCGCATGTGCGGATGCCGCTTACGCGTTTGGAATCGGCATGCGACATTCCGGACCTGGCGCGACTGGCGGCGAGCGAGATCCGGAGGCTGAGCTGCTTCGACCGGGTGCTGGTGTACCGATTCGACGAAGGGTGGAATGGCGAGGTGATCGCGGAGGCGACGGGTCCGTTGCCGGTTTGCTATCTGGGGCTGCGGTTTCCGGCGAGCGATATCCCCGCGCAGGTGCGGCGGCTGTTTCTGATGAACCCGTTACGAACGATCGCGAACGCGGGGGCGGAGGCTGTGCCGATCGTTTCCGAAATGGGGCAAGAGACGGGAAGAGCGCTGGATCTGACGCATTCGTTTCTGCGCGCGGCCGCGCCGGTGCACCTCGAGTATCTGAGCAATATGGGCGTGCAGGCGTCGATGACCATCTCGATCATCGTGGAGCGCCAGTTGTGGGGCCTGATCACTTGTCATCACGCCGCGCCGCGCCGCATGGATTGGTCGGCCCGGTCGGTTTGCGAGCTGGTGGGGCAGATTGCGGCTTCGCAGGTGGCGTTGCGGCTGGATAACGCGGCTTTGACGTCGGGGCTGAAGTCACGGAAGCTGCTGCAGGAATATATGTCCGACATCGAAACGTCCAAATCGATAATGGACGGGGCGCACTTTCAAGGCGATCGGCTGATGGCTTTGTTGCAGGCGGACGGGCTGATTTCGCGGATTGACGGGGCGGTGAGGCGGCACGGGGCCACGGTGGAAGAAGAGTCGCTGGCGCCGGCGATCGCCAAGCTGCGGAGCATCGCGTCACGGGGTATCGCGAGTTCCTCCATGCTGAGCGCGCTGGAGCCGGGCGCCGCGGCGTACGCGGATCAAGCCAGCGGAGCACTGTACATGGGGCTCGCCGAGGAATCGGGCGACTACCTGCTGCTGTTGCGGCGGGAGCTGGTGGAGACGGTGGCGTGGGCCGGCAATCCGGACGAGCGAGTTCGGGCGGACGAGCAGGGCGGGCTGCATCCGCGGAATTCCTTCGCGGCGTGGCAGGAGACGGTGCGCGGGCGGAGCCGGCCATGGAGCGCACTGGAACTGGAGAGCGCGTGCTTTCTGCGGGAGCAGTTGCTCCGGCTGCGCGAGGGATTGAGGCTGCATAAGTCCGAGGCGCGCGTCCGGTATCTGGCGCATCATGACACGCTGACGGGGCTTCTGAACCGGCATTCGATCCACCTCAAGCTGGAGCAATGCGTGAAGGACGCGGCGGCGAACGAATCGCCGTTCGCGGTGTTGTTCATCGATCTGGATCGATTCAAGCACCATAACGACACGCTGGGTCATGCGGTGGGGGACAAGATTCTGACGATCACCGCCAAGCGGATGCAGCACCAAGTACGAGGCGAAGACGTGGTCGGGCGGCTGGGCGGGGATGAATTCATCATTCTTTTGCGGGGCCTTCGCGGGGACGGGGACATCGAGCAGGCCGTGGGGCGCATTCTGACGGCGATTGAGGAGCCGCTGGGGATCGATCAGGAGAAGACGGTGAAAATTACGGCCAGCATGGGACTCAGCCGTTATCCGGCGGACGGGCGGAGCGGCGAAGAGCTGGTGAGCCGGGCGGATCTCGCGATGTATCGCGCGAAGCGGGGCGGCGGCAATGCTTGCGTGGCGTTTCAGGCAGAGGATGAGGGCGCGGAGGCGACGCGCGGCGGGCGGACCGTCCCTTAGGACTTCGCTTTCTTCTTTGGCTTGTTGGAACTGTTGAAGGCGACGGCTTGGAGAAAGAGCGCCTTGAAGGCGGACTGGTCAAGTTCTTCGCCCTCGTGGATGTCGATGGCGCGGCGCACGTTTCCATCGAGACTCGAGTTGAAGAGGTGGGCCGGATCGCTGAGAAACGCGCCTTTGGCGAAGGTAAGTTTCACGACGCTCTTGTAGGATTCGCCCGTGCAGACGATGCCGTCGTGCGACCAGACGGGAACGCCCCTCCACTTCCACTCTTCGACGATATCCGGGTCGGCTTCGTGGATGATTTTGCGCATTCTGCCGAGGGTCTTCCCGCGCCAGTCGTCGAGATCGGCAATGCGTTTCGAGATGAGTTCCGAGGCGGTTTGGTCTTGGCTTGCGCTCAATTTTTTCATATTTTTATTCCCCGATCTCAGGGTTGCAGGGCGGCCATGACGGGAGCGGGATCCCAGAAGGCGCGGACCAACACGATCTTTCCGGCGGCGTCGCAGTCGAGCACATCGACACCCTCGAAGGCGACAGACTTTCCGTTGTGAGCGACGCCCTTGCCGTTCCATTTGACGGCGGCGGAATGGCCGTTCACGAAGACGCCATCCTCCGTAAGACCGACGAGCTGGAAGCCGCTGAAGATCCGGGTGAAGAAGGCCCGGATCGCAGCGTGCCCGATGTTGGGCGGAGTTCCGACGGGATCCTGCTGTTCGGCATCCGGGGCGAAGACGGCGACGCAGCGTTCGACATCCATGGCGCGGATGGCGGCGAAGTATTCGGCTACGGCCTGTTCGGTGGTGTTGGGCATGTTCAATGCTGCACACGAGCGGCCTGGAGCCGGCGGAAGAAGAAGTATGACAGGCCCCAGAGGACCGCGGTCCCCACCGACCAGCTCCACGTCTGGACGCCATCGCCGACGGCGAGGTGGGCGACCAGCGCCGAGACGAGCGTGATGGCGAAGCCGGCGTAGGCCCACTCCTTGAGGCGCGCGGGGACCATGGGGATGAGCAGCGCGGCCAAGCCCGCCAGCTTGGCCCACGAGAGCTCGATGCGGAAATAAGCGGGGAAGCCGAGGTGTGCGAACTCGGCGGCCACCTGGGGAAGACGCAGCTGGGCGAAGGCGGTGAAGCCCATCTGGAGCGCGAAGAGCGCGGTGGCGACCCAGAAACCGGTGACCAATCCCTTGGATGGCTTCATCTCACACCAACTCCCCGAGCACCTGCTCCAGACGGCCAAGGAAGCGCTTCCACCCGTAAGTCGCGCCCTGATAAGCGGCCTGCTGATCGGGAGCGAAGCCAGACTGCTCCACGCGGACGTGAGTGCCGCCCTCGGCGGGAGTCAAAGTCCAGAGGACGACTAAGTCGACTCCCATGGTGCTCCAGCTATAAGATAGCTGTTTCAAGCGATCGACGATGAGCACCTCACAGTCGATCAAACCATCCCAGTTCGGCACGGGTTCGGACCGGAATTGGAACTTACGGCCTACCACGGGTTCGAAGTCATTTTTCATCAGCCATTGGGCGATGAGCGGGTTCTCGGTGAGCGCACGCCACAGCTTTTCGGGCGGGTGCGGGAATACCCTCTCGATCATGACGGTGCGAGTACTCTCTGCTGGTTTGCTCATTTAATCCATCCTTTCCAAGAGTTCTTCAAGACGGTCAAAGCGGTCGCGCCAGAAGGCGCCGTAGTCGCGCAGCCAGTCGACCATGGGCGCGAGCGCATCGGGCCGCGGGCGATAGTGGGTTTCGCGTCCGCGGCGGCGATGGCGCACGAGCTTGGCCCGCTTCAGCACGGTGAGGTGCTTGGAAACAGCAGGCTGGGAGACGCCCGCATAGCGGGTCAAAGCGTGGACGGTTTGTTCGCCCTGCCGGGTCAGCTCCTCGAAAATGGCCCGGCGCGTCGGGTCGGCAAGAGCGCGGAACACGGGATTGGCGTTGACCAGCTTCACTTATAAAAACCATAACCGAACGGTGATGGGTTGTCAAGAAAATCTTTTTGGGAGTCGCGCGGGAAAGGCTATTGGCCGGGGATAAAAGCAGATGAAAACGGATAAGACGAACCCAAGCTCGGACCGGTCTTACTTCACGCCGGCAAGCGCACTGCGATCGGCACGGGCGGCGCCGCTCTCTCGGTTGGAAGGCGGGTGGGATTTCGGCTCCGGGTATATTGCCGCGGCGAACAGCCCATGACCCTCTTGAATGCAGTGCTGAAGGCGCTTTCGGATTCGTAGCCGAGCGACAGGACTGAAAAGGCTACTTAGCAGCCGATGAAGGAGATCAACGGTGACAAGGCGAAGATTGGTGGCGGTGCCTGATTTCCAGGGAGCAGGCCGAAACCCCGGATGGGATCGTGGACGGCAACATTAAGTTGATCTGGTAGAGGCCCGCATAGCCTGGCGTAAGTCCCGCGTAATTCGGTTGATAGGTGGTGGTGGCTGCCGGAACCGTGATAGGCGGAGCGTTCGGCGCGAAGTTGAGGTCGAGATAGACGGGAACGACGACTGGGGATGGTCCGGTTGCCGCCACGCCGTCGGGCGCCGCGGGCAAAGTCTTTCCCAGGCCGAACGCGTAGATCACGACTTGCTCGCCGGGATTCGCGGGAGATGAAGCCGTGATGACTGTGCCGTCCAGATGTTGAGCCACTAAACTGCAAAACTCAAAGCCCGGACCATCGATTGCGGCCTGATTGACTGGCGCGGCGCACTGTTTCAAAGCCTGAACATTTGATTACCAGGAGCACAGGAACGCTGGCAGCTAGGATTCCATTCTGGCTTACGGCGATCGTGCCTGCGAATCCAGCAGCGATGCCGGAGTAGATCTCAGTAGGCACCTCAATTGTAATTGCGGTTAACTGCGGGGTTCCGGGGACGCCAGCGACCGAAAACAAGGGCGCATCAGGAACTAATGAAGATGCCGGGGACGTCAAGATTACGGAGACTCCGCCGAGCGTGGTCGGGAGCGGGAGGCTGGAGGCGGAGATGGACTGCCCCGCGAAATTGAGGCCCGTTACGTATTGTGATTAGGGCTCCGGGCGCGAGAGTAATGCTCGGCGCCGAGTAGCCGGCGCTAACCACAAGCGCCTGTGCTTGCGCAGCCGAGGTGATGCTTATGGGCGAGCCTAATAGAGCCGCAATCGCGAAGACTTTCGTTTTTGTCATGGGTTACCTCCATGCCACATATTGCGGAATGCCGATAAGCCCTGCTGATGAGTGCGCACGCATTGTGATTATAGACGGATTTGTTATCCTTGGCCGTGAATAGCGGACGGTTCACGAGCGTTTCAATCCTTCGCGAACAAGGGAGAGTGGCCAGTATGGTTCCGAAATTATGCGCGTTATCGCTGCTCGTTTGGGCAGCCAGTGGACAACAGACCGCCAACACATCTGGACTGCGCGACCCGGACTGGAGAGCGCGGAACAGTGCTTTGAAGACAATTTTGGCGAGCCCGTCCGCTATGAATAGCGAAGAGGTTAAAGAGGCACTGATCGCGTGCCTGGAGCGAGAGGATAAGGTTCTCGACGAATTATCACCGAAATCCGATTTAGCGGCCAACGAGGCTTACGCTGACGACTACCTGAACGCGCTGAGTGACGCTGTGATGCGGATTGCTCAAAGCTCAAACAGTCAGGAAGCATGGGATGCGCTGGTGAAGTCGGGTTATAACGCGGACTCCCCATTCGGGCTGACCTTGGCATCTCGAGCAGGAAACCTTCCCGCTCTGTTGCAGGCAGCGCAGAGTCGTAATCCGGGACTGCGGTCGGAGGCTATAAGGGTCATTGGCGAGATGTTGAAGGAGTCCAAAGCGGGGAAGGTGGGGCCGATCGCTCCGGAGGCATACCTGCGTTCAAAAGACATGCTGACGAATTCGGCGACTGGCGGTACGGAAGATGCTTTTGTTCGACGGGCGGCGGTGGATGCGATAGGAATGATCGCAGATCCGCAAGACTTGCCGCTTTTGCAGCGCATCGCCGTATCGGACCCCGAAGTTGTCGTCGCTGAGAACGGAACAAGGAAATTTCCGACGAGAGAGGAAGCCTTGAAGAGCATCAAACTTGTTCGTGAAGGGCAAGAGGTAGTGAGGTAGACGGCGACGGCACACCGCAAAAGGCGACGTCTCACCGTTGTCAACCGAGCAACAAATGATCCTTCACCTTTAGTTTTGCACGTTATGGAAGGTATCTATACCTTCCATAACCGACATGACTCCAGGTCTTGGCTGCTCCCCAAGTCTCTTGTTTTCAGGCTCCACTGCCAATCTCTCCTGCGTTTTTAGCGTCGGATCGGGTGGTATATATACCACCCGATCTGATAAGGCGAGTAAGTGATCAGCGCAGCTTAAAGGATATCGTGACGGCGGCGGTGACGCTGATTTGTCCGGGGGCGACGGTGCCTTCGGCCGGCGAGGCGGTTGGGGCCTGGGCGACGTTTTGGGATAGGAACTGGTTGTTGCCGTTCAGCCTTCCGTACCAGGCGCCGCCGCCGTCGGTGTAATTGGAGAGGCCGAGCGGTTTGGGGTCGAGTTGCAAGCCGGCGGCGGCGGCCAGGGCGGACGCCTTTTCCATCGCGGCTTTCACCGCGGCCGCGCGAGCCTGGTCGCGGTACTTGCGAAGCTCCGTGGTCCGGAACTCCACTCCGTAGATGTGATTTGCGCCGGCGTCGAGGACCGCTCCGAGAATCGAGTCGAAACTGGGGACGTTGCGGATATAGACGGCGATTTCTTTCTCGACGGAGTAGAAATCGATGGCCGTGGGAGTGATGTTGTTGTACTGCATGTGCACGTTCATGAAGTCGGTCTGGATGTCGGCGGGAGCGACGCGGAGGGATTGAAGCGCCTGGATGACGCGCTTCACGGCGGCGTCGTTGGCGGCGCGGGCTTGGGGGAGCTGGGCGTCGCGCGTTTCGACTCCGAGCGAGAGAAAGACGAGGTTCGGAGCGACGCGAACTTCGGCGTCTCCCGAGACGGAGAGGACGTGATAGGGATCGTAGGCGGCGGTTTGGGCGAGAAGAGCGGCGGGAAGGCAGGCGAGGGACAGCGATAGGGCCAGGCGCGGCAGAGTCATTCGAGGATTGTACAGGCGCCTATTCGAAGACGGAGGGATCGAGTTCGGTGAAGAATTCGTGGTGGAGGGAGGCGACGGCGCGGACGACGTCGGAATCGGCCACGACGAAGCTGATGTTGAGAAGAGACGCGCCCTGGGAGACCATGCGGGCGTTGACGTCGCCGAGAGCGCGGAAGACGCGGGCGGCCACGCCGGGAGTGTAGCGGATATTGTCGCCGACCAGGCAGACGATGGTCTGGCCGCTCTCGAGGGCGACCTCGGAAAACTGGCGGAGTTCGTCGCAGATGGCGGGGAGCCGGCCGGTGTCGTCGATGGTGAGGGAGACGCTGACTTCGCTGGTGGCCACCATGTCGACGGGGGTTTCGAAGCGGTCGAAGATCTCAAAGATGCAGTGCAGGAAACCGTGGGTCATGAGCATGGAGTTGGAGTGCACGCTGACGACGGTGATGCGGCGTTTGCAGGCGATGGATTTGACGGCGTTGGCGCAAGGAACGCGCTCGCTCACGATGCGGGTGCCTTCGATTTCGGGGCGGCGGGAGTTGAGGATAAGGACGGGGATGTTCTTTTCGATGGCGGGGACGACGGTGGCGGGGTGGAGGACTTTAGCGCCGAAATAGGCGAGTTCGGCGGCTTCGGCGAAGGAGATGGAGCGGACGCGGTGGCCGCCGGGGAAGATGGTGGGATCGGCGGTGAGCATGCCGTCCACATCGGTCCAGATCTGGATTTCTTCGGCGCCGATGCCCGCGCCGACGAGAGCGGCGCTGAAATCTGATCCGCCGCGTCCGAGCGTGCTGGTGACGCCGGCTTCGGTGGCGGCGATGAAGCCGCCGAGGACGACGACGGCGGATGCGGCGGCGCTCGGGATGGCGTCGGCGAGCCGGCGGTACGTCTCGGGGCAGAGCGGCGCGGCGTGGGTGTGCCGGGCGTCGGTGACGATAAGGCGGCGGGCGTCGATGTGTTCGGCGGCGAGTCCGGCGTGGCGGAAGGCAAGGGTGACGATGATGCTGGAGAGGCGCTCGCCGTAGCTGGAGATGGCGTCGACGGAGCGCGGGGTGAGTTCGCCGACTACGGCGAGACCTTTGACGAGTTCGGTGAGTTCCTGGAAATGGTCGTCGAGGGTGCGGTCAAGTTCGGCGCGCTCGGCGAGGGGTACGACGAGACGGGCTTCGCGGGAGTGGAAGGCGCGGAGGTCGTGGATCTGGGCGAGGAAGTCGTCGCGCTTGCCGGAGATGGCGGTGCGGGCGATGGCGAGCAGGCGGTTGGTGGTTTTCCCCATGGCGGATACGACGACGACGGGGCGGCGGTGCAGGCGGCTGGCGACGATTTGGGCGACGCGTTCGATGGCGGCGGCGGACTCGACGGAAGTTCCGCCGAACTTCATGACGATCATGCGGTCAGCAGGCCCTCCGAGCAGAGGAGCTCGGCATTGAGGACGGCGGCTCCGGCGGCTCCGCGGATGGTGTTGTGGGCGAGCGCGACGAACTTCCAATCGAGGACGGGACAGGGGCGCAGGCGGCCGATGAAGCAGGCCATGCCGCGATCGCGCTCGGCGTCGCGGCGGGGCTGCGGACGATCGGGTTCTTCCATGTACTGCACGGGATGCGCAGGGGCGCTGGGGAGCTGCTTGAGCTGGGGGATGCCGCGGAAGGCGGCGAAGGCGGCGAGGATTTCGGGACCGCTGGGCTGGGAGGCGAGCTCGACGGAGACGGTGACGGTGTGGCCGTCGATGACGGGGACGCGGTTGCAATGCGCGCTCACGACGGCGTCGAGGGGCGTGATGAGGCCGCCTTCGATATCCCCCAGTATTTTCTGGGTTTCCTCCTGCATTTTTTCCTCTTCTCCACCGATAAAAGGCACAACGTTGCCCAAAATATCCACGGACGGGACGCCGGGGTAGCCCGCGCCGGAGACGGCTTGGAGGGTGGTGGCGACGACGCGGCGAATGCCGAAGGGTTTGAGCGGGGCGAGCGCGAGTGTGAGGGTGACGGTGGAGCAGTTGGGGTTGGTGACGATGGCGCCGGACCAGCCGCGTTGCCGGCGTTGGGCGGGGAGGATGGAGAGGTGACCGGCATTGATTTCCGGGACAAGGAGCGGGACGTCGGGGTCCATGCGGTGATTTTTGGAGTTGGAGACCACGATGTGGCCGGCGCGGGCGAAGGCGCGTTCGATGCCGGTGGCGACGGAGGCGTCCATGGCGGAGAACAGAAGGCGGGGAATGGATTTGGCGGGGTGAGGCTCGGCGGGTTCGACGAGGCGCTCGGCGATGCGGGCGGGCGCGGCGCCGCTCAGATTCCACTTGGCGGCTTCGCGATAGGGCTTGCCGGCGGAGCGCTCGCTCGCGCCGAGCCAAGTGAGGTTGAACCAGGGATGGCCTTCGAGGAAGCGGATGAAATGCTGGCCGACCATGCCGGTGGCGCCGAGGATGCCGACTTCGATGGGAGTGTTCATGACGATTTGAGTTGGCGCACCATGCGGGCGTAGAGATCGACGGCGGCCCGTTGTTCGTGTTTGGGGACGCGCTCGTCGAGGGTGTGGGCGACGTGGATAGCGCCGGGTCCGAGCAAGTAGGGCTGGCCCCAGGCGCCGGCGAAGGCGGGGATGTCGGTGGCGAAGGCGACGACGCAGGTATCGAAGCCGGGGAGTTCGCCGAAGCGCGCGGCGGGGATTTCGAGGACGAATTGGGCGTCGGCAAGGCCGAGGACGGCATGGCCGATGGCGAGGCGCAAGGGGTGGGAATCGCCGACGAGGCGGAAGAAGATTTCGGCGCGGGCGTGGTCGGGGATGACGTTGGGGGCGCGTCCTCCGGAGAGGGTGCCGATGTTGAGAGTGGCGCGGCCGAGAACGGGGTCGGCGGGAAGCGGGATGCGGCGGATGCGTTGGAGGGCGTCGAGGAGCTTTTCGATGGCGGATTCGCCGAGCTCGGGGTAGGCGGAATGAGCCATTTTGCCGCGAGCTTCGATTTCGAAGCGAAGGGCGCCTTTGCCGCCGATGGCGAGCTTGTTTTCGGTGGGTTCGCCGTTAATGAGGAAGCGGGAGCCCCGGGGATCGCGGGCGGCGTGGAGGGCGCCGGCGCTGTTGCGCTCTTCGCCGACGACGAAGAGGAGGCCGAAATCGCGCTGGCCGTGCGAGAGGAGCAGTTCGGCGGCGCAGAGCATGGCGGCGATGATGCCCTTGGTGTCGCAGGCGCCGCGGCCGTAGATGAAGCCGTCGTCCTCGCGCCAGGGGACGAAGGGCGGGACGGTGTCCATGTGAGTGGAAAGAGTGACGACGGGGATGTCTCCGAAGCGAACGAAGACGTTGAAGCGGTGCGGCTCGACCTCGATGCGCTCGGCGTGGCCGTGGTGACGCGCGGCGAGGTCCGAGAGGAGCGTGAAGAGGAAGGCGCCGATACGCTCTTCATCGGGAGTGATGGATTCAATCTCGATGAGCTGACGTGTGAGCGCGAAGAGATCCATGCGGCGGGTGTTACTTGGAAGCTGAGGTGAGGGTCTGGGAACGGAAAGACTTCATGCGCTCGCGGGCAGCGGCGCCGCGGGCGCGGCCTTCGGGGATTTTGTCCATGGCCGCTTCCAGATTGGCGAGGAACTGCGGGTCGTAGGCGGCGCGAATCTCGGCGAGGATGGGTTCGAGCCGGGAGAAGATGGCGAAGGCTTCCGGGCAGGTCTCGCTGAAGAGGCCGACGGAGATCGCGCCGGAGTTGACGAAGGCTGCGGCCATGTCCCAATAGGAGGAGACCATGCGGAGGTAGCCGCCGTGCTCACTGAACGTGACCGCGGTGAAGTCGGCGAGCGACTCGGGGTTGAATTCGCGGAAGAACCAGTCGCGGGCTTTGCGCATGACGTCCTCGCGGCGGAGTTCGTAAAGCTTGAGGACGAGGCTCGCTTCTTCGTATTTCGACATGGAGATGTTGTCAGGGTAGCAAGGGAGCGGTTCGCAGGTGGTCGAAGTTGAGGATGGCGTTGAAGACGAGGGCGTAGCTGCCGATGGTTTCGCCGCGGTAGATGGGATTGTTGGCGAACAGGAGAACGTTGCCTTTGCCGAGGCGGGCGTTGACGACGGCGGCGTGGTCCGCGACGGCGTCGGGGTTTTCGAGGAGGCCGGAAAGAAGGAGCTCTTTGGCAGGGGCGTAACGCAGGATGACGCTGGGGCGGTAGTCAGGCGGGATAAGGAACGGATTGTTGCGCGCTTGTTCTTCGTTGAGCGGCGTGGGCTGCCAGGGTTTGGGGGAAGGGAGGGGTTGGATTTTCTCGGTGGGACGGCCGTCGGGGAAGTCCTCATCGTCGGGTCCTCCGCGCCCGGTGGGCCGCTTGTATTCTTTGCCGGTGAGGATATTGCGGTTGACCGTCAGGTCGCTCACGGTGAACGCCAGGCCGTCGGCGCTGTAAAGGGGCGTGCTGGTTTCGTAGCCGTAGGCGACGGGATGGGCGGCGTCGACGAGGACGGAATTGAGCACGCTTCCCACCAACTTCAGAGTTTTCCGGGGAGCGACGAAGACGCCGGGCGCGAGGCCTTCGTCGATGGCGAATTCGGCGGTGTCCTCGGAGGTGATGAGGAGGCCGCCGCTTTCGACGAACTGTTTGAGGTGTTCGACGCCGGCGTTGCCGAGACCGGGGCGCATGTCTTCGGTGGCGTCGAGTTTACCGAGGTTGGGAGTGAGCGCGGTGGTTGTCCAGGGGAGCGGATTGCCCCACATAGGAAGGCCGCCGATGATTTGCCGGGCGGTGACGTGCGCGACGGGCGCGAAGATGATGACGTCGTATTTAGAGCGGAGATCGGTTTCGCGGGAGACGGTTTGGGTGTTGATGTAGTCGAAGGGGACGTGGAGCGAGTCGAAGGCGATGCGCCACCAGCCTTCGGTTTGGGTGTACAGCCAGGTGTGCATGAAGGCGATGCGAGGCGATGGCGCGGGGCGCAGGGGAACAGCGGGCGGCGCGGATAGAGCGCCGGCCTTGAGGTTGAACTGCTGGAGTAAAGGATCGAGGCGCGCGGCGTCCACGTTGGCGATGACGAGCGAGCCGGGCTGGTACTTGCGGCCGGCGCTTTCGAAGCTTTGGGCGGCGATGGAGACGCTGACTCCTTTGAGCGCGTAGACGAGACCGGCGAGGCTGACTTGTCCCGAGTTGTTGATGGCGTAGAGGGATGCGGCGGGCAGGCGGCTGGCGGCGGCTGGCGCGAGGTCGGAGACGCGTTCCATTTTCGCGGAAAGGATGGCGGAATCGGCGACGCGCGTCGATTTGGCGTTGAACAGATCGCCGAAGGACCAGCCGGTGTCGTCGTAGGGATGCTTCTGTTGGTCGTCGGGAGACCAGTATTGGCGGTCGAGCAGCGCGTCGGCGACGCGGGAGAAGGGCTGATCCATGCGAATGACGAAGCTGCCGGCCGGGAAGGTGACGGCTTTGGGGCCGGGCGGCGGAGCGTCGGGTTTCGGATCCGGGGGATGCGCGGGAGGCGGAATGGTGACCGTGGCGGGCGCGGTGAGGCGCTGAATTTCGACATGCTGAGCGGCGAGAACGTGGAGTAACTGGATCTGGCGGTTGGCCGCGTTTTCGTCGAAGGCGAGCACATAGGCCGCGGGTCCGGCGTTCTTCGGCTTTTCGATAGACCTTTTGCTCTTGAGATAGAAGTTATTCAGGAAGAGCGCGGTGTTGTGGGAGAAGTAGGAAAGAGTGGAAAGCAGCGCGGTTTGCTCGTAGTTATTGTTATCGCGCTGAGACCACGTGACGGTGGGGTAGGGCGGATTCTGGCGATACCAGGTTCGGGAATATTGATCGGGGGACAGGATGCGTTTTTCGGTGTCGGCGCCGCCGTTGCCGAAGGTTTCGTAGAGGCGGCTAATGCCGTTGTGCAGGCCGGCGAGAAACATGAGGTAACCGGGGCTCCAGGTATCGAAATCGCCGTGGGTGAACGCGCCGGGCATGCCGAGATTCTGCATCTGGGCCATGTTGTCGGAGGCGAGCATGGACCATTCGTCGGCCAAGACGGGATCGATCCAGGCGTTATAGGGACCGTCGCCGACGGTGTTGTCGTAGAGAAAGGGCACGGACTCGTGGAGGTCGTGGAGGACTTGCGCGTGCCAGGAGAGGTAGGTATCGAGCACGTTGCGGGTGAGGTTGAGAGTCATGGCCATGGCGTCGCGGTTGTTGTCGTGCGCGACGTAGTGGCCCCAATAGAGGAGGCGCGGCCAGTTCTCGCCGGGGTGGGCTTTGTGCCACTTGTAGATGTCCACCATGCGGTCACGGCCGTCGACTTCGACGACGGGGGTGATCAACGTGATCATGTGGGATCGGATGTGCTGGATGTAAGGGGAGTTGTCGACGGCGAGGCGATAGGCGAGCTCCATCAGGGCGGTGGGAGCGCCGGTCTCGGGCGAGTGGATGGCGCCGGTGATGTAGTAGACGGGGAAGGAGCGGGCGATGACGGCTTGCGCGCGGTTGTCGTCGAGGTTCAGGAGGCGCGGGTCGGCGAGCTGGGCTAACTGTTCGGTATTTTGGGCGGCCTTCGCCAGGAGGGATTCGTCGGCGACGGCGGCGGCGATCATCTCGCGTCCTTCTTCCGTGCGGCCGATGGTGAAGACTTTTACGCGGGGACTGGCGGCGGCGAGCAGGCGGAAATAGCGGTAAACGTCTTCGGCATAGGGCAGCATATCGGGAGCGCCGGATACGTCGCCGAGCACCTGGGCGGGAGTGGGCACGGACTTAGAGGCGGGGAGATAGTCCGTTAGGGGCGAGTTGAGGGCTGGGGCGGTGGTGTATTGCCGGATGTGCCGCGTGTAGGGTTCATCGATGGGCTGTTTGGGATCGCGCGCGAAAGATGCGCTGCCGAGGGATTGGATTTGGGCGCAGAGCGGCGCGGCGGCGAGGGCCAGAATCAGGAAGCGTCCAGGCATTGAGGATCGATTTTAGACTACGCGGGCGAGGATGTCATGTGGGGGGCGAACGCGGTCCTTTGATAGACTCGGAATCGCGCGAAGGAGCGTTCATGTACCCTCTCAAAAAGGGCACTGTCACCAGACAGGCCCACGTCGCTTTGCCGGAGGGAACTTTTGAGGAAGAGCACGGCCGCAAAGGGTTCTACGGCAAGAGCGCACACCTTTATCACAAGAATCCGCCTACCGGTTGGATTCGGTTTGAAGGCAAGTTACGACCGCATTTGTTTGATTTGAATGAGCTGACGCCGAGCGATCAGAACGATCCGAACGGGGCGCCGGTGGCGTTTCTGGGTAACGACGACGTGCGGGTGCTGGTGTCGCGGCGATCGCGTCCGATGCCGTTCTTTTTTCGGAACGCGGATGGCGATGAACTGCTGTTCGTGCATCGCGGGCGTGGAGTGATCGAGACGGATTTCGGTCCGGTGGAGTTTGAGAAGGGCGACTACATCAATCTGCCTCGGGCGGTGACGTATCGCGTGGTTCCGGAAACGACCGACAACTTCTTTCTCATTATCGAATCGAAGCATGAATTCGATCAGCCGGATAAGGGGCTGATCGGGCAGCATGCGCTGTATGATCCGGCGGCGATTTTCACCCCGGAGCCGACCGGGCCGCTGCCGGATGAACCGGGCAGGACGGAATGGGAGGTGCGGATCCGGGTGGACGACGAGATCTCGAAGCTGTTTTATCCGTTCAATCCGATCGATGTGATCGGGTGGAAGGGCGATTTGACGGTGTGGAAGATCAACATGCGGGACATCCGGCCTATCGGAAGCCATCGGGCGCATTTGCCGCCGAGCGCGCATACGACATTCGTGACGGAAGGGGCGGTGGTGTGTTCCTTTCTGCCGCGGCCTTTGGAGCAGGATGAAGAGGCGCTGCGGGTGCCGTTCTTCCACCGGAACACGGACTACGACGAGTTCATTTTTTACCACGACGGGGATTTTTTCAGCCGCGACAACGTGAAGGCGGGATACGCGACGCTGCATCCGCGCGGAATCCATCACGGGCCGCATCCGAAGGCGCTGGCGAATCAGAAGAAGAAGACGTTCACGGATGAGAGCGCGGTGATGCTGGACGGGCTGAATCCGATCCATGTGCTGGCCGCGGGCGAGAGCGTGGAGTGGAAGGACTACTGGAAGAGCTGGATGGGGATCAAGAAGGAAGATCCGGTTCCGGCGGGGGCAGGCAGTCTGAACGGGAGCGGCGGGGATTGATCGTCGACCCGGGATCGACGGACGCGCAGAACATTTATAAGCTGCTGATCGGGGCGATCGTTCCCCGCCCCATCGCGTTCGTTTCGACCGTGAGCGCGGCGGGGGTGCGGAATCTGGCGCCGTTCAGTTTCTTCACGGTGGCGAGCGCCGATCCGCCGGTGGTGTGTTTCTGCCCGATGTTCCGAAAGGGGCAGATGAAAGACACGCTGCGCAATATTCGCGAGACGGGCGAGTTCGTGGTGAATGTGGTCTCGGAAGAGATTGCCGGGAAGATGAACATCACTTCGGGCGATTGGGCGCCGGAGGTGGATGAGTTCGTGCAATCGGGATTGACCGCGGCGGCGAGCGATCTGGTGAAGGCTCCGCGCGTGGCGGAAGCGCACGTGAATATGGAGTGCCGGCTGGAGCGGATCGTGGAGGTGAGCACGCGGCCGATGGGCGGGACGCTGGTGCTGGGGAAAGTGGTGCGATTCCATGTGGAGGACCGGGTGGTGCAGGAATTCCGCATCGACCCGGACCGGCTGAACGCGATTGGACGGATGGGCGGGAACGCGTATACGCGGACGCGAGATCGATTCGATCTCGAGCGGCCTAAGGTGTAGGCGATGAGCGATTGGATCTGGACGCCCGATCCGGAACAGATGCGCCGGACGAACGTTTGGCGATATATGGAGAAGCTCGGGATCGGAGACCGCGAGGCTTTCCTGCGGCATTCGACCGAGGAGCTGGAAGAGTTCTGGGGCGATCTGCCGCGCGAGATGGGCGTGGAATGGTTTGCGCCGTTCACCGAAGTGCTGGACGTGTCGCGCGGGGTGGAATGGGCGCGCTGGTATACGGGCGGGAAGCTGAATATCGCCGCGAACACGCTGGACCGGCACGCGAAGGGCGCGGGGGCGGGGCGGACGGCGATCGTTTCCGAGTGGGAAGACGGGACGCGGCGGGAGCTCACGTTCGGGGAGTTGGCCGCGGCGGTGAACCGGCTGGCGAATGCGCTGGCGGGGCTGGGCCTGGCGCCGGGGGACCGGGTGGCGCTGGTGATGCCGATGACGGCGGATGTGGTGACGATCCTGTATGCGGCGTTCAAGCTGGGGCTGGTACCGGTGCTGATCTTCGCGGGGTTCGGGGCGGGCGCGATCGCGGCGCGGCTGGCGGATTCGGGGGGCCCGGGCAGTTTTTACGGCGGAGCATCTGACGCGACGGGGCAAACGGATACCGCTGCTGACGAAGGTGCGGGAAGCCGCGGCAAGCTGTCCGGCAGTGGAGCACGTGTTCGCGGATCTGCCGCAGGGCTCGGCGGAGTTCCGCGCGTCGATGGCGATGGATGCCGAGGCGCCGGCGCTGATGCTGTATACGAGCGGGACGACGGGGAAACCGAAGGGCGTGGTGCATACGCATGCGGGCGTGCTGATGCAGACCGCGAAAGAGATTTACCTGGCGTTCGATCACCAGGCGGAAGACCGGTTCTTCTGGTTGTCGGATATCGGGTGGATGATGGGGCCGTGGTCGATCATCGGGAACCACCATTTCGGCGGAACTATTTTTCTGTATGATGGCGCGCCGGATCATCCTGAGGCGGAGCGATTGTGGAGGATTCTGGAGCGGGAGCGGATCACGACGTTCGGGGTCTCGCCGACGGCGATCCGGCAGCTCATGCGGACGAGCGATCCGGGGAAGTTCGATTTGAGCGCTCTGCGATTGCTGGGGTCGACGGGCGAGCCGTGGGATGACGTGTCGTACCGGTGGTTTTTCGAGCGGGTGGGCGGGAAGCGTTGTCCGGTGATCAATATTTCGGGGGGCACGGAGATCATCGGGTGTTTTCTGCTGCCGCTGCCCATTCAGCCTTTGAAGCCCTGCACGCTGGGCGCGCCCGCGCCGGGAATGGCGGCGGAGGTGGTGGATGAGGACGGGAAGCCGGTGCGCGGGGAGACAGGGTATCTGGTTTGCACGAAGCCGGCGCCGTCGATGACGCGGGGCGTGTGGGGCGATCCGGAGCGGTATTTGAAGACTTACTGGTCGCGCTGGCCGGGGTATTGGAGCCACGGGGATTGGGCGAGCGTGGACGCGGACGGGTGCTGGTTTCTGCACGGGCGCGCGGATGAATCGATGAACGTGGCGGGGCGCAAGGTGGGTCCGGCCGAGATCGAGGACGCGCTGATGGAGCATGCGGCGGTGGGGGAAGCGGCGGTGATCGGGGTTCCGGACGAAATCAAGGGCGAAGCGATCGTGGCGTTCGCGGTGCTGCGAGGCAAGGCTGAGGAAGCGGAACTGATCGCGCATGTGGGGCGCGTGATGGGATCGGCGTTCAAGCCGCGGGCGGTGGTGATTGTGGCGGAACTGCCGAAGACGCAGAGCGGGAAGATCGTGCGGCGGCTGCTGCGGCTGAAGTATCTGGGCGAAGCGCTGGGGGATGTTTCGACGGTGGCGAACCCGCAGGCGCTGGACGGAGTTGGCCGCGAGGGCGAGAGCACGGTTCGCGAGGTTCCGCAGGATAGAATGCGGGCATGAAGGGCGGCGCGGGGGCGAACGCGGAGAAGCGCTTCACGACGCTGAGCGGGACTCCGGTGGAGGCGCTTTACACGGCGCAGAGCCTGCCGGATTTCGACGCGGCGCGGGATGCGGGAGAGCCGGGCGAGTTCCCGTACACGAGGGGAATTCATCGGGGAATGTACCGGGACCGGCTGTGGACGATGCGGCAGTTTTCGGGCTTCGCCACGCCGGAAGAGACGAACGAGCGCTATCGGTATCTGCTGGAGCAAGGGCAGACAGGGCTTTCGGTGGCGTTCGATCTGCCGACGCTGATGGGCTATGACGCCGATCATGCGATGGCGGAAGGAGAAGTGGGAACGTGCGGCGCGCCGGTGTCATCGCTGGCCGACATGGAGACGCTGTTCGCGGGCATTCCGCTGGACCGGGTTACGGTTTCGATGACGATCAACTCGCCGGCGTCGATTGTGTGGGCGATGTTCCTGGTGGCCGCGGAAAAGCAGGGAGCGGATTGGAGGGAGCTTTCCGGGACGCTGCAGAACGATATTCTGAAGGAGTATATCGCGCAGAAGGAATACATCTATCCGCCGCGGCCTTCGATGCGGCTTGTGACGGATACGATCGAGTTCGCGGCGCGGAGAACGCCGAAGTTCAATCCGGTTTCGATCAGCGGGTATCACATTCGAGAGGCGGGCTCGACGGCGCTGCAAGAACTGGCGTTCACGCTGCGGGATGGGCTGGAGTATGTGGAGTGGGCGATGGAGCGCGGGCTGGGAGTGGACGAGTTTGCGCCGCGCCTGAGTTTCTTTTTCAATTCGCACAGTGATTTCTTTGAGGAGATCGCCAAGTTCCGGGCGGCGCGGAAGCTGTGGGCGACGATTCTGCGGGAGCGGTACGGGGCCAAGGACGAGCGCAGTTTGAAGATGCGGTTCCACACGCAGACGGCGGGGTGCTCATTGACGTGGCAGCAGCCGATGAACAATATCGTGCGGACGGCGATTCAGGCGCTGGCCGGGGTGCTGGGCGGGACGCAATCGCTGCACACGAATTCGCTGGATGAGGCATATGCGCTGCCGAGCGAACACGCGGCGACGATCGCGCTGCGGACACAGCAGGTGATCGCGTTCGAGAGCGGGGTGACGAAGGAAGTGGATCCGCTGGGGGGCAGCTATTTCGTGGAGCGGATGACGCTGGACCTGGAGAAGGGCGCGCGGGAGTATATCGGGCGGATCGACGAGATGGGCGGGATGATCGCGGCGATTGAGCGGGGGTATCCGCAGAGCGAGATCGCGGAGGCGAGTTACCGTTACCAGGGGGAAGTGGAGTCGGGCGAGAAGACGATCGTGGGCGTGAACCGGTTCGTGATGGAGCGCGAGGAGCAGGAGATCGAAATATTGCGCATTTCGCAGGCGGCGCGCGACACGCAGACGGCGAAGCTGAAGCAGTTGCGGGCGGAGCGGGACGGCGCGCGGACGGCGCGGGCGCTGGAGAAATTGCGGCGCGCGGCGGAAGGAACGGCGAACACGATGCCCGCGATTTTAGAGGCGGTTCGCGCGTACGCGACGCTGGGCGAAATCTGCGAGGCATTCCGGGACGTCTTCGGCACGTATCATGAAAAGAGTATTCTGTAACCAGTTCCCTATGAGGAAAAACAGGGCTTGTCCGGAATAAATCAGCCGATCCGGGTGCTGGTGGCGAAGCCGGGTCTGGACGGGCATGACCGGGGCGCGAAGATCATCGCGCGCGCGCTGCGGGATGCGGGCATGGAAGTCATCTATACTGGATTGCGACAGACCCCGGAGATGATTGTGAACGCGGCCCTGCAAGAAGACGTGCAGGTAATCGGGCTTTCAATTCTGTCAGGAGCGCACAACGCAATCGTTCCCCGCCTCATGGATTTGTTGCGGGAGAAGGAAATGACCGATGTGCTGGTGATCTTAGGCGGCATCATTCCGGACGAAGATGGCGAGCAGCTCAAAGCGCAAGGGGTAGCGGGCGTGTTTCAGCCGGGCTCCTCGCTGGAAGAAATTGTGCAATTTGTCCGCGAGCGTGCGGCACAACGGTCCGGACAGGCGGCCGTGTAGCCAAGACAGCTAAGCGAACAAGGAAATGGAAAAGGTTTTTGGAATGGAAAAGCAGTTAAAGATCGCCGTGTTTATCGACTTCGACAACATCGAGATCGGAGTGAAGTCGACCCTGAACCGCGAGTTCGACGTGGCCGCGGTGTTAGAGGCCCTGAAGGAGCGCGGCGAGATCGTGACGAAGATCGCGTACGCGAACTGGGGACGGCAGGATGTATTCACGCGGCAGCTCTCGGAGCACGCGGTGCAGATGGTGCAGCGGGATCCCTCGCCGCGCGGAGACAAGAACGGGGCGGATATCAATCTGGCTCTGGACGCGCTGGAGATGGCGTTCACGCACGATCACATCAACGCGTTCGCGATCGTGAGCGGAGACAGCGACTTTATCGCGCTGGTGAATAAGCTCAAGCAGTACGACAAGACGATTTTCGTGGTGGGAGGCCGTGCGTTCACGAGCACCATTCTGCAGAAGAACTGCCACGAATTTATCAGCTATGAAGGGTTGATGGACCCGGCGAGCCGGCCGCAAGCGCCGCCTCCGCAGCAGCAGCAACCGCATCATGAGCGGCGTGAAGACCGGCCGCAGCACGGGCCGCGACAGCAACACCAGCAGGACAAACAGAATCAGCCTCCGCAGCAGCGGCGTCCGGCGTTGGATCTGGGGCAGGCGATGCCGCTGGTGGAGCGCGCGCTGCAAGTGCTGGAGCGGCGGGAAGTGCGGCCGCAACTGGGGCTGCTGAAATCGACGATGCTGCAGCTGGATTCGAGCTTCAGTGAAAAGGCGTACGGGGCGAACTCGTTCACCGATTTCGTGGAGAAGCTGCGGAAAGCGGATTATGTTCTGGTGACGGGCGGCGAAGGCCGTTACATGATCCAGCGGAGGCATTCGGCGGCGCCGGAAAAGACGGTGCGGCCGGAAGAGGGACTGCCGGTCCTGCGGGACGTGCTGGAGACGCACCGGCTGGAGATGGAGGACAGCGACGGAGCGCTGGCTTCGGACCTGGGCGAGTGGGTGCGGGAAGAGCAGCCGGATTTCGATTGGACGAAGTTCGGGTTCCAGGAGTTCGGGGAACTTTTGAACTTCGCGCAGGATAAGGGAGTGGTGCGGGTGCAACCGGATGAGGAGCGCGGCCTGGTGGTGCATCTGGGCGCGGAGTTTCATCCTCCGGCGTTGCCGGAACCGGCGCCCGAGCCGCTGCCGGATGAAGTTGAGGAAGAAGAAGAAAAGCAGCCAGTGGTGCCGGGCCAGCCAACCGCGCGCGGGACGCGAACCAAACGCGCGGCGACGCGAAAGGGTCCGGACGTGAACGGGAATACGACTTCGGCGCCGCCGCCGGTGAAGCGGGCGGCTCCCAAACGGACGGGAATCAAGCGGCCGCGCAAGACTCCGCCGCCTCCGGGCGTAATGCAGTAAGGGATGAAGCCGGGAGATTGATCGGTTTTGTACTATCCTTCCATCTTTCCCTTCATTGATTTGTAACGTCGTCACACAACTCCAGCGTCATTTCAGAGTTTGAAATAGTTTGAAGGAAGATGTCCCCGGACCAGTCGCTCGAAGACTGGATCTTGCTTCGGCATCTTTTCATTTCATCTGAAATCGGAGGCTGCTTTTGAAAGCAGGAGTGCGTCTTGTGGCGTTGGGAGCGTGGACCTTACTCACGCCGCTGAGCTGGGGGCAGGTGAGCGTGCTCACGGCGAACTATGACAACAACCGGACGAACGCGAACATGCTCGAAACCACTTTGACGGATTCGAACGTGAGAGAGACGCAGTTCGGGCGGCTATTCGCGATGCCAGTGGACGGGGCGGTTTATGCGCAGCCACTGTATGTTTATCAGCTGAACATCCCGGGAGCGGGGACGCACAACGTCGTGTTCGTGGCGACCATGCATGATTCGGTGTACGCGTTTGACGCCGACGTGTGGAGCGGGCAGCCGCTTTGGCAAGTGAACCTGGGGACGTCCGTTCCTTCCGCCGAATACTATTTCAGCGACATCTCGCCCGAGGTGGGCATTTTGGGGACGCCGGTGATCGACCCTGGAACACAGACGATGTATGTTGTTTCGGACCATTATGAGAGCGGGGTGTTTTCATACCGGCTGCACGCGCTGAACATCGCGACAGGCGCGGAGCAGCAAGGCGGTCCAGTGACGATTCAGGCGGCGGTTCAGGGAACCGGCGATGCGAGCGTGAGCGGACAGGTGGCGTTCGACGCGTCGCAGCATCTGCAGCGACCGGGGCTGCTGCTAGCGAACGGGACCGTGTACATCGCGTTTGGCTCGCATGCGGATAGGTCGCCGTTCCACGGCTGGGTAATGGGGTACAGCGCGAGCAACATCAGCCAGCAAACGGGGGTGTTCTGCACGGCGCCGAACGGGTCGGAGGCAGCGGTATGGCAATCGGGACGGGGATTGGCGGCGGATGCGGACGGAAACGTGTACTTATCGACCGGGAACGGGAGTTTCGACGGCGTTTCGAGCTTTGGGGAGTCGATTCTCAAGCTAACGCCCGGGCTGGAATTGGCGGATTGGTTTACGCCGGATTCGTGGCTGGATTTGAACGCGGTGGACCACGACCTGGGATCGGCGGGAGTGGCGCTGTTTCCAGGAATCGCGCAGATCATCGGGGGCGGCAAGGACGGCGAAATGTACGTGGTTCCAACGAGCCAACTGGGGCACACGGAGGCGGGAAACCAGCAGGTGAAGCAGCAGTTCGCGGCCGGGAGCAATGGCATATTCTCGATGGCGCTGTGGAGCGGACAACTGGGTCCGATGCTGTTCGTGCAAAACAACATTTATGCATTGGAGGGTTACCAGTCGCGGAACGGAGCTTTCGAGACCAACGCGTCTCTGATTTCGGGGATGACGACGGGGACGACATACGAAGGGATTTCGGTGTCGTCAAGCGGGTCGAAGGAAGGCACGGGGATCGTGTGGGTGACGATGGCGCCGGGTTATGGATTGACGCAGCCCGGAGAGCTGGCGGCCTTTGAAGCGACCGACCTGACGACCGAGCTGTGGGACAGCAGCGCGAACCCGAACGATAACCCCGGATATTTTACGAAGTTCACGGCGCCCATGGTGGCGAACGGCAAGGTGTATGTGCCGACGCTCTCGAACCAAGTGGTGGCGTACGGACTGCAGAGCGGGCTTCCCGTGCCTCAGGTGACGGCGGTGACGAACGCTGCAAGTTACGCGGCGACGGGGATATCGCCGGGAGAGATCGTGACCGTGTTCGGCGTGGGTCTGGGACCGGCGCAACTGGAGGAACAGGTTCCGAGCGCGGGCGCATTTGGAGCGGATGACGACAATACGCAGGTGTTTTTCAACGGCATCCCGGCGCCGCTGATTTATAGCTCGTCCACGTCGGTAAGCGCAGTCGTGCCGTTCGGAATATCAGGTTCAACGGCGCAGGTGGTGGTGAGTTATCAGGATCAGCAATCGGCGCCTTTCTCGGTGAACGTGGCGGCGGCGACACCGGGATTATTTTCGCTGGACGCGAGCGGCACGGGACCCGGCGCGTTTCTGAATCAGGACCTCACGGTGAATTCGGCGAGCCGTCCGGCGACGCGGGGCCAGGTGCTGGTGCTTTATGGGACCGGGAATGGATTGCTGGCTCCGGTGCCGGCGGATGGCGCGATCGTGACGGTTCCGCCGCCGGTGGCGACGCAGACGGTTGCCGCGACGGTGGGCGGCATTGCGGCGACGGTGCTTTACGCGGGCGCGGCGCCGGGTTCCGTCGCGGGATTGATCCAGGTGAATGTGCTGGTCCCGGATGGGGTTACGCCGGGGACGAGCGTTCCGGTGACGCTGCAAGTGGGCGACGCAGTTTCGCAGGACGGGGTGACCGCGGCGATCCAGTGAGAGGGAAGGTCAGTAGGCGATGAGCCAGCGCAGCAGCCACTGAACGACGGTGAGAAGGATCGCGCCGAAAAAGGCGGGCAAGAAACCGAGGACGCGAAATCCGGGAACGAGAGCGGCGGCGAGTTTCAACATCAGCGCATTGATGACGAGCCAGAAGAGTCCCAGCGTGAGGATGATGAGCGGGATGCTGATGAGCTTGAGGAGGACACCGATGGTGGCGCTGACGAGGCCGTACACCAAGGCGGCGACGAGCGCGGTGAGGAAACCGTCGATCTGGATGCCGCGAATTAAATTGGCGACGATCAGCAGGCTTACGCCGCTGACGAGCCAGTTGATAAGCAGATAACGCAAGGGAAAATTTTAGCAGGAAATCGGGATGCGCGGCAGGGAACTTACAACGCGCCTTCGTACTTTACGGCACTGGATATTTGCCGGGAAATTAGTAACGGCGCACATCTAGTGTCATAACAGATTCGTAGGTTAAAGCGAAAGCAGAGGGCGGAGTAAGTCTTTCATGCGGGCTGGCGGTTCGATCCGCTAGCATTTGACTTCTCCAGAAAAAGGACGGAAATGGCCGAACACGATATTTTGAAAGAAGTTATTTCACAGGCGCCGAACCGCCGGAAGTTTGTCCGGAACCTCGGGCTGGCAGGCGCGGCTTTGGGGATAGGAAGCGCGGTGAAGGTGGCGAAGGCGCAATCCACCTCGGCGCCGAACGATTTCGACATCTTGAACTTTGCATTAAACCTGGAGTATCTGGAAGCGGAATTTTATACGGTCGCGACCACCGGGATGACGATCGATCAGCTCGGTTATACGGTGACAGGGGCGGGAACGTCGGGGTCGGTCACGGGGGGCGCAGCGGTGGCTTTCGCCGCGTCGGACGCGGTGACGCAAGCAATTGCGCTGGAGATCGCGCAGGACGAGCGGACGCACGTCGCGCTGCTGCAGAGCGCGATCGCCAGCTACGGCGGCCAGGCAATCGCCCGGCCGGCGATCAATCTGAACGCGCTCGGATTCGGGTTCGGCAGCGTCAGCGATTTTCTGAAGCTGGCGCGGATCTTCGAGGATATCGGCGTAACGGCTTACGGCGGAGCGGCGCCTTTGATTTCGAACAGCGCCATTCTGGGCACGGCGGCGCGCATTCTGGCCGCGGAAGCGGAGCACGTAGCGGCTTTACGGCTACTGATCGCGCAGCAGGCGATCCCGACGACGGCTTTGGACGGCGCGGACATCATACCGCCGCCTTCCGGGACGCAGTATTTCTCGCTGAACAGCAGCGCTCTTTCGGAGATCCGGACACCAGGTCAGGTGCTGTACCTGGCATTCGACGCGCCTAGCGCCACATCGGGCGGGTTCTTCCCCTCCGGCGTGAACGGGACGTTGAACACGTCGGATGCGACGCCGGCCGTTTATGACGGGACGGTGTTCACGGCGACTCCGAATCCGGTTACGGCGGCTGCCGGGCAGGACGGGGTGACGACGCTTACGTGGAGCGCGCCGACAGCGACGGTGATCCAGATTCACGTGGGTAGCCCGACCGGGCCGTTGTTCACCGACAATATCGCGTCGGGTTCCATGGCGACGGGCGCATGGGTCACCAACGGGATGGTGTTCTATCTCCAGGATGTGACCAACGGCAAGGCGCTGACGCAGGCGAATACGCTGGCGACATTAACCGTCACCGTAACGACAAGCGTTTAGGATCGCCGACTGGCGTGGAACAAGACCGGCGGGGACGTTTCGATGTCCTCGCCGGTTTTCCTTTTTGGGGAGATGTGTCGCGGTACAACATGCAAAAGATGGATTATCAGACGCGTCTTGCAGCCGAAACAGCGATCTATAGAAACTGCACTGATGTTCATGCGTTGCCGGACATTTTTCATTACTGGTCCGACACGTACGTTCGCCCGAAGCTGAAGCGGGCCGGTTTCGAAAGTCCGGAAGAATTGTTTGCGCAGGAACTCGGGAAGCAGTGTGCCGCCGACCGGGACGGATTGAAGCGATTCGCCAGCATTGGCGCGGGAAACTGCGATCTTGAAGTGGGTCTTTGCCGGCATCTGCTGGCCGCCGGGCACGACAAGTTCACGATCGAGTGTCTGGAGTTGAACGCCGCGATGTTGCAGCGCGGACGGGCGGCCGCCGCGCATTTCGGCGTTTCGGAATATCTGGTGTTTACGGAGGGCGACGCCAACCACTGGAACCCCAGCGAGGAGTATGACGCGGCGATCGCGAATCAATCCCTGCATCATGTCACGGAGCTGGAACACCTTTTCGAACAGGTCCGGAGGTCGTTGAAGCCGAAGGGGGCGTTTGCGATATCGGACATGATCGGACGAAATGGTCACCAGCGGTGGCCGGAGGCGCTCGCGATCGTCCACGAGTTCTGGCGGAAGCTGCCGCCTTCCTATCGGTTCAACACGCGGCTGGAACGGTACGAGGAACTTTACGAGAACTTCGATTGCTCGGTGGAAGGCTTTGAAGGGATCCGTTCGCAAGATGTTCTTCCGCTGCTGCTGGAGCGGTTTCAATTTCGGCGATTCGTGGCGTTTGGAAATGTGATCGATCCTTTTGTGGATCGCGCTTTCGGATTTCACTTCGATGCCGGCGCGGCGTGGGATCGGACTTTTATCGACGGCGTGCATGGGCGGGACGAGGAAGAGCTGCGGGCGGGGAGCATCAAACCGACGCACATGGCGGCGGTGGTAGGGAAAGGCGCGGGCGAGCAGATGCCGGACGGAATGGATCCGCGAAGCTGCGTGCGGGCGCCGGATGCAACCGCGAGAAGCGTTCCGGCGAGTTCGAGAGGCGCTTATTGCTGGGGGAGCTGGCCGCAGAGTTCCCAGAAAGAACTGGAGACGGCTTGCGCGCGGCTGCAGGAAACGCAAGATCGTTTAGCCGCGGAGCAGAAGCGGCTGCAGGAAACGGGCTGGCGATTGGAGGAGCGGACGCATTATGCCGCGGAGTTGGAATTGGAGCTGGCGCGGCGAACGGCGTGGGCGCGGGGGCTCGAGGAGGAAGCGGCGCGACGGACCGAGTGGGCGCGGGAACTGGAACGCGAAGTCGAGGAACGGACGGAGTGGGCGCGAAGCCTGGAGCGGGATGGGCAGGAGCGGGCGGATCGAAACAGGGAACTCGAGCGGGAGTTGAACGCGCGGGCCGAATGGGCGTGGGGGCTGGAGCGGGAGTTGAGAGAGCGCACGGAGTGGGCGCGGCGCCTGGAAGAAGAAGCGCGCCAGGAACGGTCGCGCGCGGATGGTCTGGAAGCTGAGCTGCGCGGGTATGTGCGGCGTCCGTGGCGATTTGCGGCGCGGCTCGGCAGGGCGGCGTGGAATCGAATTCGCAAAGGGCGGCGATAATTGGAGGCATGCCGAGCCTGTACGCCGGATCTTCCGGCTTCGCGTATGCTTCGTGGAAGCCGCATTTCTACCCGGAGAAGCTGCCCGCGAAGCAGTTTCTGCCGCACTATAGCGGGCGGCTGAATGCGGTGGAGATCAACTACACGTTCCGGCGTTTGCCCTCGGCGACGACGCTGGAGAATTGGGTGAAATCGACGCCAGCGGGATTCACGTTCGCGGTGAAGGCGAATATGCGGATCACGCACATCCTGAAGCTAAAGAATGCGCGGGAGGCGACGGAGCTTTTTCTGAAGGCGATCGATCCCTTGCGAGCGGCGCGGCGATTGGGACCGATCCTGTTCCAATTGGGACCGGGCTTTAAGTGCGATGCGGCCGTGTTGAAGGAGTTTTTGGAACTGCTGCCTTCCGATTACCGATACGCCTTTGAGTTCCGGCATGCTTCATGGCTGGTGGACGAGACGTATGCGGCGCTGGAGAAATACAACGCGGCGCTCTGCCTGGCGGAATCGGAGAAGCTGGAGATACCGAAGGTGGTGACGGCGAATTTTCTGTACAGCCGACTGCGCAAAGCGGAGTATTCGAAAGAGACACTGGCCGGGATCGAGCAACAGACGCGCGAGAATCTGGCCGGGGGCCGCGATGTTTTCGTCTTCTTCAAACATGAAGAAGATCCGCATGGGGCGCTTTACGCGGAGGATCTGCTGGCGCGCTTTTGACCGGCGCGTTTTTTGACGGCCACGGGCTGGGATTCTTCCTCTTCCGTCTCCGAAGTGGCGGCCTCGGCGCGCTTGACGGGCTTCTTCTGCTCCAGGCTCTTGCGTAAGGCTTCCATGATGTCGATCACGGGGGCGACGTGATGGGCCGGCGTCTCGACGACTTTATGGCCCTCGATTTTGGCCTGGATCATTTTGTCGAGGTTGGCGCGATAGGTGTCGTGATACTTTTCCGGTTCGAACTCGGCCGCGAGGGAATCGATGAGCGTGCGGGCGAGCTGGAGCTCCTTTTCCTTGATGACGGTGGTGTCGGTGCGGAACTCGTCGGCGGCGCGGATTTCGCTGCGGTAGTACATGGTGTGCAGGACCATGCCGGTGTGGGCGGGGCGGAGCACGACGATGTGTTCCTTGTTGTGCATGGCGACCTTGGCGATGCCGAAGTAGCCGGTCTCTTTGAGAGCTTCGAAGAGCAACGCGTAGGGCTTTTCGCCGCCTTCATCGGGGGCGATGTAGTAGGAGCTTTCGAGATAGACGGAATCGACCTGGGAGGATTTCACGAACTCCAGGATTTCCATGACCTTGGCGGTTTTGGGGGCGACTTTGCGGATCTCTTCATCGTCGATGACGACGTAACGATCCTTCTCATACTCATAGCCTTTGACGATTTCGCTGCGGGGGATGGGCTTGTCTTCCTTCTGGCAGAAGGTGACGAGCTTGATGCGGGAACCGTCGGGCTTGTGGAGCTGGTTGAAGCTGATGGACTCGCCGCGGGCCGCTACGGAAAGGTGGACGGGGAAGGAGACGAGACCGAAGGCCAGATGACCTTTCCAAACGCTGCCTGGCATGTGTGTATCCTCACTGGAGCCCGGAAGGGGCGAAATCGCTGTAACTCTAAACCTATATCATTTAAGCAAGAACATTTCCATACTTTTATGTCTCTTAAGGAGTATCAGCGGAAGCGAAATTTCCTGGCGACGCCGGAACCGGCGGGGCCGGCCGAGGCGGAACGGACGGTTGGCGGGAACCGATTTTACGTGCAGCGGCACCATGCGTCGCATCTGCATTATGACTTTCGCATGGAGGTGGACGGCACTTTGAAATCGTGGGCGGTGCCTAAGGGTCCGACGCTGGATCCGACGCCGAAGCACTTCGCCGCGATGGTGGAAGATCATCCGCTGGATTACGGAAATTTTGAGGGGAACATTCCAAAGGGCAATTACGGCGGCGGCAGCGTGATGCTTTGGGATCGCGGGACGTACAACTTGATCGGAGACGCGGAGGCGGCTCAGCAGATTGAGCGCGGGGATTTCAAGTTTCATTTGCGGGGCGAGAAGCTGAAAGGCGATTTCGCGCTGGTGAAGATGAAGAACCGAGGCAAGGGCAATGAGTGGCTGCTGCTGAAGAAAAAGGATGCGGCAGCGGCGCCGGGGTGGGATACAGAGAGTTACGCGTACAGCGTGCTGACGGGGCGCACGCAGGAAGAGATCGCGCATGAGTTGCCGGGGCACCTGGATACGGGCGTGAAGGCGGCCGCGACGGAGACGGCGGATGCGGCGAAGAAGAAGGCGCCCAGGAAGGTGACTAAAGCGCCGGCCGCGGGGGCGGTGGAAGCGCCGATGCCCGGATTTTTCGCTCCGATGGCGGCCACGCTGACGGCTTCCCTGCCTGCTTCGCAAGATTGGATTGCGGAGTTGAAGTGGGACGGCGTGCGCGCGCTCTGTTTCGTGGATGACGGGAAGCTCGAGATTTACACGCGGAATGGCAATCGGTGCGAGCGGCAATATCCGGAGTTGTCGGTGCTGCCGCATCAAGTGGCGGGGCGGCAGGCGGTGCTGGATGGCGAGATCGCGGTTCTGGATGAAAAAGGAGCGCCGAGTTTTGCGCTGATTCAGCCGCGGATTATGGCGGCGGATGCAGCAGCGGTGGCGAACATGACCCGCACGCGCCCGGTCCGACTGTTTCTATTCGACCTGCTGTACCTGGATGGGTGGGATCTGCGCAATGCGGAGTTGGGGGAACGGCGCAAGCTGCTCGAGAAGGTGGTGAGGCGGGAAGATCCGGTGCGCATTTCGGATACGTTTTCGCCTGAAGAGACATTGGTGGAAGCGGCGCGGCAGAACGGGCTGGAAGGGCTGGTGGCCAAGTGCGTGACGAGCACGTATGAGTCGCGCCGGAGCCGGAACTGGCTGAAGCTGAAGCTGATTCAGCAGCAGGAATTTGTGATCTGCGGGTACACGGCGGGAGAGCGCGATCATTTTGGAGCGCTGGTGCTGGGTTTTTACGAAAAGGGGAAACTGCACTGGGCCGGGAACGTGGGGACGGGCTTCGACCAGAAGATGCTCGCCGCGGTTCGGGAAAAGCTGGATGCGCTCAAGAAACCGAAGGACCGGTTGCTGAGCGACGCGAAAATTCCGAAGGACGTGGTGTGGGTGTCGCCGGAGTTGGTGTGCGAAGTGAAGTTCTCAAACTGGACTCCGGAAAAGCATTTGCGGGCGCCGGTGTTTTTGGGATTGCGGCAGGACGTGGATCCGAAGGAAACGCGGGAGGAAAAGCCGGAGGCGATCACGGAGGATGCGCCGCGGGCCGCGAAGAAGGCAGCAGCTAAGAAGACAGCCAAGAAGGCGGATGCGGCGCAACCGCTCATTGCACCGAGCGGAGAAGAAGCGCGCTGCACGGTGGACGGGCACGAGCTGAAGTTCAGCCATCTGAGTAAGGTGTTTTATCCGGTTGAAGGTTACACGAAACGCGACTTACTCAATTACTACTCGGCCGTGTCCGGATTTTTACTGCCGCATTTGAAAGACCGGCCGTTGTCGTTGAAGAGATATCCAAACGGCATTCACGCGGATTACTTCTTTCAGAAGAACTCGGGGGAAAGTTTTCCGTCGTGGCTGCGCTTCGAGGAAGTGGACGGGATCCGGTATGTGCTGGCGGAAGACCGGGCCGCGCTGTTGTATCTGACGAATCTGGGTTGTGTCGATCAGAATCCGTATATGAGCCGCGTGGGGTCGATTGGCAACCCGGATTGGATTCTCATCGATCTGGATCCGATGGAATGTCCTTTCGAGATGATCGTGGAAGCGGCGCAACTGGTGCGCGAGATTCTGGACGGGATTGGATTAGCGGGTTATCCGAAGACGACCGGCGGGGACGGGATGCATGTGTATATTCCGCTGCAGCCGATTTACTCGTATGAGAACTCGAAGCAGTTTGCGGAAGTGCTGGCGGGGATCGCGCAGGCGCGGCGACCGGAACTGTTTACGACTCCGCGATCGGTGGCGAAGCGGCAGAAAAACCGCGTGTACTTCGATTACCTGCAGAACGGCGAGGGGAAGACGATTGCGGCGCCGTATGTGACGCGGGCATACGACGGGGCGCCGGTGGCGACTCCCCTGGCTTGGGATGAGGTGAAGAGCGGGCTGGATCCGAAGCAGTTTACGATTCGGAACGCGGTAGAGCGATTCCAGGCGAGAGGCGATCTATTCGCGGGGGTCTTGAAGAAGGGGCAGAAGTTGGACCGGGCGTTTGGGCGGCTGGAGAAGATGGTGAAAGCGTAAGGAGGCAAGCGCTTTTACTGGCGCTCTTTGCGGAGCCGCTGAATCTCGGCGAGTCTTTCGCCGATGCGGCGTTCGAGACCGCGATCGGTGGGGTGGTAGTAAGTGCGATCGCGGAGGGATTCGGGGAGACATTCCATTCCCGTGATGGCGTCATCGGACTGGTGGGCGTGCTGGTAACCGGCGCCGTACCCCCATTGCTTCATGTGGCGCGTGGAGGCGTTGCGGAGATGAAGGGGAACGGGCTCGGCACGGGATTCGGCAATTTCCTTCCGGACAGCGCTTAAGGCGCGGTAGCCGGCGTCGGACTTGGGAGCGACCGCGAGATAAATGGCGAGCTGGGCGAGAGCGAGGTCGCCTTCCGGGATTCCGAGGAAGTGGACGGCCTGTTGGACGGCCATGGCCTGTTCGAGAGCGCGAGGATCGGCGAGGCCGATGTCCTCGACCGCCATGCGGACCATGCGGCGGGCGATGTACATGCGGTCCTCGCCGGCCTCAAGCATGCGGGCGAGCCAGTAGAGCGAGGCATCGACGTCGCTGGAGCGGATGGACTTGTGGAGCGCGGAGATGATGTTGTAGTGCTCTTCGCCGGTCTTGTCGTAGAGGAGCACTTTGCGCTGGACGGCGCCGGCGATATCGGCTTCGGCGACTTCACCGCCGGGCGGGGTAGCGCCGACGACGGCCTCGAGCGTGTTGTAGGCGGCGCGGGCGTCGCCGTTGGAATGGGTCGCGATGGAATGCAGCAGGCTAACGGAGACGGAAACGCCGCGGGCGCCGAGCCCCTGTTCGCGATCGGTGAGGGCACGCTGGAGAAGATCCACGATCTGGTCGTCAGAGAGCGGCTCAAGAGCGTACACGCGGGAGCGCGAGAGGAGCGCGGCGTTCACTTCGAAGGAAGGATTTTCGGTGGTGGCGCCGATGAGGATGATGTCGCCGCGCTCGACATAGGGGAGAAAAGCGTCCTGCTGGGCCCTGTTGAAGCGGTGGATTTCATCGATGAAGAGGATGGTGCGGCGGCCCGACCCGCGGAGGCGTTCCGCGTCCGCCATGACGGCTTTGATTTCCTTGATGCCGCCCAGGACGGCGCTGAAGGGGATGAATTCGGAGTGCGTGGAGGCGGCTATGATGCGGGCGAGAGTCGTTTTTCCGACGCCAGGCGGGCCCCAGAGAATGACGCTGGAGAGGCGATCCTGCTCGATTTGCTGTCGCAAGGGTTTGCCGGGCGCGAGGATGTGCTGCTGGCCGGCGAGGTCTTCAAGGCGCCGGGGGCGCATACGCTCGGCTAGGGGGCGCGAGAGATCGCGAGGATCAGGCGGAAGCGGAGCGGAATCGAACAGGCTCACGGGCGGTTCCTTTGGCGGGAGGCTTCATAGAGAAGAACGCCGGCGGCCATGGCGGCATTGAGGGATTCGACGCCAAGGGTGGGGATGGAGATTTTTTGGGCAGCGCGGGAGAAGGCGTCGTTGAGTCCCTGCCCTTCGCTACCGATCAGGAGCGCGACGGGGCGGGTGAGGTCATAGCTCCAAGCGGGGGTTGCGCCGGATTGGCGGGGGACGGCGGCGAGCAGGGAGACGCGATTCCGCAGGAGATCGTGAACCGCGGGGAGACTGAGTCCGCGCAGGAAGGGGATGCGGAAGAGCGATCCGGCGGAGGCGCGAACGGTCTTGGGATGGTGCGGACTGACGGCGCCTTTGGGGAAGATCAGGCCGGTGGCACCAAAAGCTTCGGCGGCGCGGGCGACAGCGCCGGCGTTGCCGGGGTCTTGGACCCCATCGAGGACGACGATGAGCGGCACGGCGCCAAAGATGGATTCGGGGACATGGATGGGCGGTTCCACTAGGGCGAGAATGCCTTGCGGGGATTCGGTGGCGGAGATGCCGCGAAAGACTTTGGCGGAGACGTGAATGACGAGATCGGCTTGCAGGTTTTCCGGTACGGGGACATCTTCGGTTAGAACGAGACGCGGAATACGGAGGCTACCGCGGGCGGCTTCAAAGACTACACGGGGGCCTTCAGCGATCATCCAGCCGCGCGCGGTAAGGCCGCCGGCATGCTGAGCGGCGCGAATTTCCTTCAACAGCGGGTTAGCAGGGCTGGTGATGAGGTGAGAGGCCATCTCCTTTACAATGTTGTCATCAGCATATCTCGAACCCTCAAGCGGAGCCTGTGGCTGCTGGTCGCGTTGCCGCTGGTATTCGCGCTCGGATATTTTCTGTCTTTGACGCTGCGAATCGCGCGCCAATCGACACATGACGAGGCGCGGAAGGCGGACGTGATCGTGGTGATGGGAGCGGCGGAGTATCGAGGCCGGCCCTCACCGGTGCTCAAGTCGCGTCTGGACCACGCGCTTTCGTTGTACGCGAAGGGCATGGCGCCGATCATCATGACGACGGGCGGGGCGGGCGGCGATCCGCAGTTCACGGAGAGCACGGTGGGGCGAGCGTATCTGATCGATCGAGGAGTGCCTCCGGAGCGGATTGTGGTGGAGTCGGAGAGCAATTCGACCTTGTACTCGGTGGCGGCGGCGGCGGAGATCATGCGGCGGATGGGGCTGCGATCGTGCATTCTGGTGAGCGACGGGTATCACATTTTCCGGGCGAAGCGCATGCTGCAGTCGGAGGGGATCGCGGCGTATGGATCACCGCGTTATTCGCAGCCGCAGAGTAAGACGCGGGAGTACTGGCTTTACTTTCGACAGGCGGTGGGATACGCGTTGTGGAAGGTGGGGATTTCGATTTAGGGCGCAGGCGGGACGGTGTAAGCTCGGGACATGACCCGACGATCCCTGTGCATGATCGCGATGCTGGCCACGTCCCCGGCGGTCCTGCCCGCGCAAACGCCCGCTTCTCAACCTTCGGCGATGCCGCCGGAAATGGACGCTTCGCGGGAGCAGCGGAAGAGTCCGCATGATCAGGCGAGCGTCGATCTGAACGGCAAGAAGGTGACGATCGAGTATGGACGACCGTATCTGCACGGGAGAAAAGCGGTGGGGGGAACGCTGGTTCCTTACGACGAGGTTTGGCGGTTAGGGTCGGACGAAGCGACGAAACTGACGACGGCGACGGATCTGCAGATTGGCGATCTGGCGGTTCCGGCGGGAAGTTACGCGCTGTTCACGATCGCGACGGCGAAGGGGTGGACGCTGATCGTGAGTAAGACGGCCAACCAGTGGGGAGCGTTCAGCTATGACAAAGGTCAGGATTTAGGGCGAACGCCGATGCAGGTGGCGAAGCTGACCTCGCCGGTGGAGCAATTCACCATCGCTTTCAAGAAGACGGGCGACCACGCGGCGAAGCTGATGCTGACGTGGGAGAACACGTCGGCGACGGTTGATATTACTGCGAAATGATGGGGAAAAGCTCGGAATCGGATTCGAGAGCGGACGGGGGCTCGAGTTCCAGGTAGCGGGGATCGAGGAGGCGCGAAGGCTGAATGTTCCCCATCGCGGAGAGCAGGTTCTCTTTGAGGTGGGGATGATCCAGTTCAAGTTCGGAGAAGATATCGCGAATGGAGCGGCGGACGGTGCCGGTTTTGTGGGAGCAGCCGCAGGGGATCACAGGGATGCCGCGCAGTTCGGAGTAGGCGCGGGTGACGGTTTCCGGTACCAGAACCAACGGCCGGATGAGCCGGAAATCGCGCTCGCGGGACCAGGTGACGGCGGGAAGAGCGGACAAGCGTCCCGTAAACATGGCGTTGCGGAGCAGGGATTCGCAGAAATCATCGGCGGTGTGGCCGAAGGCGATGACGTTGGCGTTCAGGCCGCGAGCGATCTGGTAGACGGCGCGGCGGCGGTAGCGGCTGCAGAGGTCGCAACCGTGGCCGGGCTGGTCGTCGATGAGACGGATGGACGGGTTGTCGCGGTGGTAAGTCCACTCAACGCCGAGGCCGCGGATGTAATCGCCGATGGGCTCGATGGGACGGAGGAATTTACCTTGCTCGACGGTGAAGGCGCAGACGGAGAAATCGATAGGGGCGCGCTTGGAGAGCAGGAGCAGAGCTTCGAGGAGCGCCATGGAATCTTTGCCGCCGGAGACGGCGACGGCGACGCGATCGCCATCGCGGACCATGCGAAAGCGGGCGATGGCCTCGCCGACCTTCCGCAAGAGCGTTTTTTCGAGATCCACAAAGCGATTGTGACATGGCGCGAGCGGCCATAGCCCGGCGGGTGGCGTTCGAGATCCTGCTGCGGACGGCGGCGGGCGGCTATGCGAGCGAACTGCTGGTGAGCCGGACGGCGGGACTGGATTCGCGCGATGCGGGCCTGGCGGCGGAGATCACGCTGGGGGTTTTGCGGCGGCAGGGGCAGCTCGACTTCCTGATCGAGCGCCATTCCAACCGGCCAGGGCGGCGGATCGATCCCGAAGTGGCGACGGCGATCCGCATGGCGATATACCAGATCCGGTTTCTGGACCGGGTTCCGGCGTATGCGGCGGTGAATGACAGTCTGAACCTGCTGCGGGAAGCGCACAAGACTTCTTCGGTGGGATTCGCGAACGCGGTGCTGCGGAAGGTGAGCGGGAAGGAAACGGCGATTCCGGGGGATCGGGCGCTGCCGCCATGGCTCCTGGAGAAATGGACGGGAGATTTCGGGCGGGAGACGGCGGAAGCGATTGGAGAAGCGAGTTTGCCGGTTCCGCGGTTGTATCAGCACGTGTGCGCGGATTGCGAACCGCCGACGGGGGCGCGAGCGACGGATGTGGCGGGATGTTGGGAAGTGGACGCGCCGGACGCGCGATATCGGGTGCAGGATATCGGTTCGCAGGCGATTGTTCCGCTGCTGGGGTTAGGGGGCGAGCACAGTTTTCTGGATGTGTGCTCGGCGCCTGGGAATAAGACGGCCCAGGCGCTCGAAGCGACCACCCATGTACTTGCGTGCGACTTATCGTTTCAACGGCTGAAACCGCTGAAAAGTTTAGGCATTCCTCTTTTGGCGGCGGACGCGGCGGAACCGTTGCCGCTGGGGCGGCGTTTCGACCGGATCCTGGTGGACGCGCCTTGTTCAGGGACGGGAACGCTGGCGCACAACCCGGAAATCAAGTGGCGACTGCTGCGGGAGGATCTGCGCCGGTTCGCGGACCGGCAGACGAGGATTCTGGAAAACGCGCTGGCGGCGCTGGCTCCGGGAGGTCTCCTGGTGTATTCGACTTGTTCGCTGGAACCGGAAGAGAATGAAGAAGTTGCGCGGCGAGTCGCGGGGTCGCGGATCGAGCGGGAAGTGCGGCGGATTCCGGGGCGGGACCCCGGGGATGGCTTCTATGCGGCCGTGATACGATAAACGCTTAAAGCACAAGATGGTGGAGATTGTTCCTTCGATTCTATCCGCGGATTTCGCGCGTTTAGGAGAAGAGATCGCGCGGGTGGAGCAAGCGGGGATATCGATGCTGCACATCGATATCATGGACGGCCATTTCGTGCCGAATCTGACGATGGGACCGCCTCTGGTGGAGTCCATCCGGAAACGGAGCAAGCTGCATTTCGACCTGCACTTGATGATCGACGACCCGGACCAGTTTGCGCCTTTGTTTATCGACGCGGGCGCGAACCAGGTGACGGTGCATTGCGAGGCGGTGCATCATCTGGACCGGACGCTGCACGCGATTCAGGAGCGCGGCGTTCTGGCGGGAGTGGCGGTCAACCCGGCGACGCCGCTGGTGATGGTTGAGAACGTACTCGACTTTGTGGATTATGTGCTGGTGATGAGCGTGAATCCGGGGTTCGGGGGACAGAGTTTTATCCCGGAGACGTTGAAGAAGGTGCAGCGGCTGGACCGGATCCGGAGCGAAGAGGGATTGAACTTCCGGATTGAGATCGACGGCGGGGTTTCGCCGAAGAACGTGACGGAAATCGTGAGGGCGGGCTGCGACTGGCTGGTTGCGGGCTCGTCGGTGTTTCACAGTGCGGATGCGGCAGCAGCCGTGAAAAGCATGCAACAGCTCGCCGCGGAAGCCAGGTCGGTCAAAGTCTAAGAATCCAACGCGCGGGGGCAGTGGTTTGCAATCTGCCCGTTGACGCAAGGCAAACCTCATGCAATTCAAGAAACTGCTTTTCTGCATCGCTCTGCTGGCGGCCACCCTGCCGACGGCGAACAGCGGAATTTTCAAGAAGAAGAAATATGAAAATCCGGTCAGCAAAGACACGCTGCAGCCCGATAAGGTTCTCTTCGACCGGGCGGTAAACGACATCGAGCACGGGCGGTATGAGGTGGCGCGATTGACGTTGAATACGCTGATCAATACTTACGATTCGAGCGAATTCCTGGCGAAGGCGAAGCTGGCGATCGCGGATAGCTGGTACCGCGAAGGCGGCGCGCACGGACTGGCGCAGGCGGAGGCGGAGTACAAAGATTTCGAGTTGTTCTATCCGAACATGGAAGAATCGGCCGAGGCGCAATGGCGGGTGTGCCAGATCCACTATAAGCAGATGGAGAAGGTGGACCGGGACAGCTCACAGGCGCTGCGGGCGGATGACGAGTGCATGCAGATGGTGACGGCTTACCCCAACAGCCGGTATACGGCGCAAGCGAGCCAGATGCTGCGGAATGTGCAGGAGGTGCTGGCGGACAAGGAATTCCGGACGGGCGCTTTCTATTACGGCAAGGGCGCTTTTCCGGCAGCGGAGAACCGGCTAGCGTTTGTGACGCGGCAATACCCGCTCTATAGCGGCGCGGACGACGCGCTGTGGATGCAGGCGGATTCATTTAAGCGGATGGGCGACCGGTTCGAGGATCAAGAGGCCGACGCATTACAAAGGATTGTTCGCGATTACCCGCTGAGCGACCATGTGAACGAAGCGAAGGAGGAGCTCACGGCGCTGAAGAAGCCGATTCCGGCGGCGGACCCAGCGGCATACGAGCGGATGAAGTACGATCTGGAGCACACACCCAAGCCGAGCCTGCTGGCGCGGTCGACGGATCTTCTGAAGCGGGGCCCGGATGCGCATCTGGCGGCGAAGACGGGCGCGCCTTCGATGACCATGATGTCGCCGCCGACGCCGGTGAGCGTGCCAGCGGTGGTGGCGGCGGCCGATACGACAGGCGGATCAAACGGGCTGGGTGCAGGCACAAGCGACGTGACGGCGTCGACAGTGGTGGGATCCACCGCGATCGACACCCGACCGGAAGCGCGCACGAATGCGGGCGCGGCGGGGACAGAAGCGGAAAAGACAGGCACGGGCGCGGCCGGCGCAGGTACGACGGCGGCAGCTCCGGCAGCGGCAGTGGCTTCGAACGCTCCGCCTCCGACGAACCACCCGATGGTGGAGACCAAGAAGATGCGGAAGATGCGGCAAAAGGCGATCGAGAAGCAGCAGAAGCAAGCTGCCAACGCGGCCAAAAAGCAGCCGGTGGATACGGCGCCGAAGCCGCAATCGCCGATTCCGGCGGGCAACGGAGCGCCGAATACGCCGACGACGAACCCGCCGCAATGACGCGGATTCTGCTGGCGGAACACAGCCCTCACGCGCAGCGCATGGGGGAACGGATTCTGCGGGACGAGGGATACCAGGTGGTGACGGTGACGGACGGAGAGACAGCCATGCTGCGGCTGCAAGAACTCCGGCCGCAACTGGTGCTGGCGGATGTGGGGCTGCGGGGATTCTCCGGGCTGAAGATTTGCGAGCACATCAAGAACACATACGAGCTGTCGGGAATCCGCGTGGTGCTGACAGTGGGTGCGCTGGAACTCCTGGACGAGAAAGCGGTGGACGCCGCGCTGGCGGACGGGGTGCTGCGGAAGCCGTTCGAAGCCTCCGCGCTGCTGGAGATGGCGGCGAAATTCGCCTCCGAGCCGGGGCGCGGGATGGTGGATCGCACCAACGCGGAAGAAGTTTCGCAGCGGCCGACGCGAGCGGTCGTGGTGCTGGATCCGGAGCAGGTGCGGGCGGCCGTCACGGTGGCGCTGGACGAGGCTCTGGAATCGCTGATCGAGCGCGTGACGGACCGCGTGCTGTCCGCGCTATCCGCACGGCGATAATCGTTACATATGCCTGACAACAGTTTCGATGTAGTGTCGGAAATCGATATGCCCGAGGTGTCGAACGCGATCCAGCAAGCGCTCAAAGAGATTTCGACCAGGTTCGACTTGAAGGACTCGAAGTGTTCGATTGAATTGAAGGAGAAAGATAAGAAGATCGAGCTGGCCAGCGCGGACGACTACAAGCTGAAGGCGATCACCGAACTCCTGGAAGGAAAGATGGTCAAGCGCAAGGTGCCGATCAAGAATCTTACCTATGGGACGGTGCATAGCTCGGTCGGATCTTCGGTGAAGCAGGAGATTACGCTGCAGCAGGGAATTCCGATTGAAAAGGCCAAAGAGATCGTCAAGAAGGTCAAAGACAGCAAATTGAAGGTGCAGGCGGCGATCCAAGGCGATCTGGTGCGGGTGAGCAGCAAAGATCGCGATTCGCTGCAGCAGGCGATAGCGTTGCTGCGCGGGGCGGAATTCGGGGTGGAACTGCAGTTCACTAACTACCGGTCGAATTAGTGGCGCGCCGGATTGAATCGCATTTTATCGATGGACCGGCGGGACGGCTGGAGGCAATTCTGGAAGAGCCCGAGGATGGGCCGCCTTCGGAGGCTTACCTGGTATGTCATCCGCATCCCCTGGGCGGCGGGACGATGCACAACAAGGTGGTGCACCGTATGGCGAAGGCGCTGCGGCTTTCCGGGCGGGCGGCGCTGCGGTTCAACTTCCGCGGCGTGGGGCGGAGCCAGGGCGAGCATGCCCATGGCGTCGGGGAAGTGGAAGATGCGCGGGCGGCGCTGGGATGGCTGCGCGCGCGCTATCCGGAACTGCCCCATGCGCTGGCGGGGTTTTCGTTCGGATCGAGGGTGATTCTGCAGTTGGGTTGCGAGACCAGGGAATCGCGGCAATTGATCGCGGTGGGATTTCCGACCACGCGGGGATCAAACCCGACGCTGGGCATGTGCGCGACTCCAAAAATTTTTATCTCGAGCACGCGGGATGAGTTCGCACCGCGAGACGAGATGGAACGACGGTTTGAAGGGTTTGCCGAGCCGAAGCGGCTGGTTTGGATCGCGGCGGCGGATCACTTCTTCGCGGGCGCGCTGGACGAATTGGAAGCTGCCGTGCGGGCGGCGGCCGAATCGGTTGGGGCTTAGGCGCCGGATGCGGCGTCATTCGGCATTGCCCGCGTAGAGCGCCGACACCGGGAGTCCGGACGACAGGATTTCGTCGAGCATTTCGGCGACGGGACGATGGACCAGGATGATTTGCTCGGACCAGTCCAGCAATTCACGAAGGCTTCGGACGGAAAGCGTTTCGATGGACGGAATGGCCGCCTGAAGCCACTCGATATGGCTTTCGGAAAGCTTTTGAAGAACGGCCCACGGATCGAACACGCGTACGGACCGGCCAGCCGCAAGCAGCCGCTTGATGAGGTGGACCGCCGGGCTATCGCGGACGTCGCCGGTGGCGGCCTTGAAGGCCAGTCCGAATACGCCGAGGCGCACGGCGCCGTGGGACAGAATGCGGTGAAGCCCGCGCTCCAGATGGCGTTCATTGCTGGGCAGCACGGATTCGAGAAGCGGCAGGTCAATGCTCCTCTGGCGGGCCTGGCAGATCAAGGCGCGGAGATCTTTGGTGAGGCAGGAGCCGCCAAAGGCAAACCCAGGCGCCAAGTATGCGGAGCGACTCCGCTGTTGTTCCCGGTGCACGGTTTGCATGACCTGACCGGCTGGAATCCCCAAGCTCGCGCAGATGGCGTCGATTTCATTGGCGAAGTCGATTTTGACAGCCTTCAGGGCGTTGGACGCGTACTTGATCATTTCCGATATGCGCAGCCGCGTCAGCAGGGGCTCCACGCCCAGCGGCTGGTAGAGCGCGGCCACGGCGCGAACGGCGGCGGCATCTTCGCCACCGGCAACGATGAGGGTGGGATGAAAGAAGTCGTCCACCGCGTGACCTTCGCGAAGGAACTCGGGATTGGAGACAAAGCTGACCGGGGATGATGACGGGAAATGCGGCTGAACCAGCGATTCGCAAAGGCCGGGCAGAACGGTGCTGCGAACGGCGAGAATCAGAGGCTTCCCGCGACCTTGAATGGCGGCGGAGATTTGCGCCGCAACGGCATCAATCTGAGACGAATCCAGACTGCCGTCCGGCCTGGCGGGAGTTCCGACACAAACCATGGCGATGTCCGCGGACTGCAGAGCTTCGTGCGCGTGGGACGCGACAGTCAGGCGGCCGGAGCGAATTTCAGCGAGAATGAGCGGGCCGAGGCCGGGCTCATAGAAGGGCGCTTCGCCCGCCTGAACCGCCGCGACCTTTTTGGGATCGTGGTCAACGCCGATCACACGATGTCCCAAACTCGCCAGACCGGCGGCCGTGACGCAGCCCACATAGCCGAGCCCGAAGACGGCGATGAGCGGGCGCGCGGGAAGGGGATCGTCCATCAAAGTTGGCGTCATCGAGTTCCCATAGGTGTACCAGAACCACTTTTGCGGGATCGGGCGAGCCCTAACGGGACATAATACAGTGACGCGGGTGACGAGGCACCGATGGGGGTGGGCGGCGATCCGCTTGTTCCCGGCAATCACCTTGCGCTCTGGCGCGATCCGGCCGGAGACGTTCGGCTGACGACTGGGAATATTCCTGGCCCTTACGGCTCGGCCAGACTTTGTTTCTCCTCATCTTTGGCAGCGCTTGGATCGCCAAGCTGTGGCAGAGCGGGGCCAATTGGATGACCGGCGCGAACATGCAGTATCTTCTGATCGGAAATATCTTCCTGCATAATCCGCCCACTCACCTCGGGGACTGGATAGCGGGATCGGCGATGTTATCGGGGTGGGCCGCCATTGGAACGGTGCTGGTCGAATTAGCGGCTTTGCCCGCAATTCTCTTTCGCCTCCTGCGCGGGGGATCGCGCTCACGATGGGGATCTATTTCGCGCCGCACCTGGCGGGATACGCGCTGTTTGTTCCGTGGCGGCAGCTTCGGATGAGGGCTCAAGGCTTTCGCAGGACGGTCCAACCGGGAAGCTCGGGATCGGCGATCGGGATCCAGCCGGCGACGAAGCGCCGCAACGCGGCCGAGGCGAGCGCTTCGCCCGGAGGCAAAGCGATGCGCTCGAAATGAGGCGGCAAACCAGATCGGAGTTGTTCAGGAGTTAACGGAGCGCCTCCGATTTCGCGATCGAAGAGCGCTACGTCGAAATGGTAGAGCTGGCCGCGAGCCAGCAGATCCGCCGCGGGATCCAAAGGGAAATACGTCAGGAGATGGTGATGAGCGGAATATTCGTAGGCGACCTGTGCCGCGTTGCGATCCAGGTTTCGGAGGCTGGATGAAATGGTGAGCGCAGCGCCGGGGGCGATGCCGGCCAGAATCCCCACGACTGCAAACATCCGCGTGTTCAGCCGCAAGAACGCGACAGGGGCGTATAGGTTCTGTTGAATGGCCAGTGCGGCGCCCACAAAAAGGAAATAAAGGACGAGACCCAAATGGTTTACGTCGGCGCCTACGGTGATGATGGCTTTCGCGCAAACAGGGATCAGGGATATGGCGGCGAAAACGAAGATTAGCCAGCGGTTCTCATTCGCGATCTGTTTGAGTGCGGGCCGGGCTTCGCTGGAGAAAAGACGATATGCCAGAAGCGCGGCAATCGGGAGGATGGCGGGAAGCGCCTCCAACTTCCCCGATCGAAACGCCTCCGTCAGGATCACAGGCCAAGCGGACTTCAATGGACGGCGCCCCGCGAGCGATACGGTGTTGAAGAAAAACGCGGACATGGGAACGCAAGCGGCCACCGCCGCCAGCAAGGCGAGGGTGGTCGCCATGAATGCCGCCAAGAACCGGATCAAGAGGGACCAGCCCGCCACGAGGGCGAGAAAGCAAATGACGGCGACAGCGAGCGGCGCGAGCGTCTGCTTGCAGCCGATGACGAGAGCGCAGGCTGCGCCAGCGATCGAGACCTGGACCGTCGTCAGCGGCGCATGCCTTCCGCATAGGATGCCGCAGGCCAGAGTGGCGAGAGCCAGCGCGGGAGCGTCCGTGTGGATCATCAGCAGGGTGTTGTAAGTGCCGGGCGTTCCCAGGAGCAGGAACCCGCAAAACGCAAATGCGACGGCGAGGCCCAGCCACGGTTGGACGGAAAGCGCAGCGGCTCGAACGAAGAGCCAGCCAAGGGCAGCGAACACCACGAAGGCCGACAATACGGAACCCGCCACGATCAAAGCCGTCGGATTCGCAAATCCGGCGGCGAGTATGTAGAAGCACTGGCTAACTGGTGTGTGCAATGTGCCGATCACTGGCCCGAGGGCATTTTTCGGCGGGTAGAGGGAGAAGCCTCGAATCAGGGCGAGAGATCGGCACATCCGCGCCTCGTTCCAGAGGAGCGACGGCGCGCGGAGAACTCCGGCCGCGGTTTCGATCAGCAGGAGGAACCCCAGCGGCGGCAGGGCGGCAAGGGTAAAGCGGTCGAACAACTCTCTGTTGGAGGCGCGCCGGAACAGAATGAAGGTCCACGCCACGGAGATGAATCCGAGAGCCGCGAGCGCAATCAAGAGGGCCGCCTGGCTAATTCGGCGCGGATCCGGGCGAGCTGGATGAGGTAATCCAGCCAGTGACGGAGCCGCATGTTGCTGCGGCCATGCTGGCGGCGGCCCATGCTGTATCCGACTTCAGACACATGGCCGACGCGTCCGCGGGCGAGCACTTCGATGAGTGTTTTAAATCCGGCCGGGCGCAATTCGATGTTCTCGATCACGGTTCGCCGCAGCATGTAGAAACCGCTGAGAGGATCGGTGACGCGGTTGAAGACCGCGGGCAGCAGGAGCTTGCCGGCGTACTTGGCGCCGGCGGAGAGAATTTGGCGATGCAGCGGGAACCGGCCGACCGAGCCGCCCGCACCGAATCGCGTGGCGACCACGACGTCCGCGGTCTTGGCGCTTTCGAGCATTTCACCCAGAAGGGACGGCGGGTGCTGCAAGTCAGCATTTATGGTGGCAAGGAGATTTCCGCGCGAAACCTGCCATCCGCGGATGACGGCGCTCGATAAACCACGCTCCGTGAACCGGCGCATCACGCGCACCTGGGGGCAGCCGGACGCAAACTCGGAAGCCACGCGCCAGGTTTCATCCGGGCTGTCGTCATCGACCACAATCGCCTCGTATGCGCTGCCCAGCAGAGGATCCAGGGTCGTCCGGATAGCAGCCAGGAGCGGGAGGATGCTGCGCGCTTCGTTGAAGGCAGGAATGATGAGGGAAAGAGCGCACTTCCCGGCTTCGCCGCCGCGACCTGAACTTACTTCGAGCTTGCCTGCCGGAGGGACAAGGAAGGGGTCCATGGAGTCCTAAGGATATGCGATTCAGGCGATGTGCGACTGAAAAGCCGGGACGCGTTTTCTAGAACTGTCGCCAGGCCAGGATCTGCGGCATGCCGACGAAAGGGTGACCATGAAAGCTGTTCGACTGTACGGTTACGGGGATGTCGATCAGATGCGGTATGAGGATGTCCCAGAACCCGCGCCGGGCGCTGACGAAGTGCTGGTGAAGGTGGTGACGAATTTCAAGCGGGGCGATAGGGTGCTGGGACTGGTGAGCCTCGGATATGCGGAGTTTGTGGCGGCAAAGGCGTCGGCTTTCGGGCGGATTCCCGATGGCCTGAATGTAGAGGAAGCGGGCGTGCTTCCCCTGATTCTGCTGACGGGGACGCAACTCATCGAGGTTGGGGCGCAGGTGACGGCTGGCCAGACGATTCTGATTACGGGCGCGCTCGGGAGCGTGGGACGAACGGCGGTTCACATGGCGAAGAAACGCGGCGCGCGAATGATCGCGGGAGTCAGGGCCAAGCAGCGGGACGAGGCGAAAGAACTTCATGCGGACGGGGTTGTGGCGCGGGATGCAGTTGGCGATGAAGGGCGGCTCGGGGAAAATTTTGCTGGTACCTTGAGACGGATCGCGCGCTGACAGTGCGTGCTATGATCGCGCCTTGATGACACTGGCTGCAGAGCAAGGGATGCCGGACACGCCTAAGACGGTTCTAGTGGTGGACGACGAGCCGATTGTGCTCGGGATTGCGCGAAAGGCGCTGGAACGCGCTGGTTTCTCCGTAGTTACGGCGGAGAATGGCCAATCGGCGTTGGATCTTTGCACGGGTCTGGAGCGGTCCATCGACCTGCTTCTGACAGATATCAAGATGCCGCGGATGAATGGAGTGGAGCTGGCGCGCTGCATCGCGGACCATAAGCCGGGCGTTCCGATCCTGTTCATGACCGGGAACGCATCGGACTCGGAAGCGAAGGAGTTGCTGACCGCCCAACCGGGAATGGACGGACACGCGACCATTCGAAAACCTTTTAAGTCCCGGGATCTGGTGGAGCGGGTTCAGGGACTGTTGCAGTCGAGCGAGTAAGGGATGAAAGTCGTCGCGATCCTACTCTTCGAAATCGTCCTGGCCGCAAGCGAGGAATGCCCTTGTCGCCGTTGTTCTTGAGCCAGTCGCGAGCTTGAAAGGCGGCGAGTCTGTCCTCTTCCGTTTCCGGCTCGTCATCGAGCGGCCATAAGAGAAGAGCAGTTCAGACCTGATCGTCGAATTCGAGTTCCGGCGCGGGCAAGACGTCGCCGCTCGCGGCGGTCCAGACGTAAAGGGTCGGGAGCAGAAAGACGCTGAGCATGAGAGCGGCGAGAAGGCCGCCCACGATGACGATCGCGAACGGGCGCTGGGAGTCGGATCCGATCCCGTGGGAAAGGGCCGCCGGCAGCAATCCGAACGTGGCGACGAGGCTGGTCATCATGATGGGTCGCAGACGAAGGACAGCGCCTTCCACGGCGGAGTCTTCGATGGTGCGACCTTTGACGCGGAGCTGGTTAATGTATTCCAGCATGATGACGCCGGTCTGGACAGAGACGCCGAACAAGGCGAGGAAGCCCACTCCGGAAGACACGCTGAAATTGGTGTGAGTCAGAAAGAGCGCGAGCAGGCCGCCGATGGGCGCCATGGCGACGTTGGCGAATATGAGAAGCGCCCATTTAAGCGAATTAAACATGGTGTAGAGCAGGACGAAGATGACAAGGAGCGTGATGGGGAGAACGATCATCAAGCGCCGGGAAGAGCGTTTCTGGCTTTCGTACTCTCCGGCCCAATCGATGTGATAACCCGTGGGAAGCTTGACCTCAGCGGTGACCTTGCGAATGGCTTCTTCGACGGTGCCGCCGAGATCCCGCCCGCGGACGCTGTACTTAATGGCCACATAGCGCTGATTGGCTTCGCGGGAGATCTGGGAGCCGCCATCCAATTCCGACACCTTGCAGAGCTGGGCGAGGGAGACGCGCTCGCCGGCAGGCGACAGCAGACGCACGCTTTCGATGGCCTCTCTGGTGCTCCGGTAAGGCGCCTGGTAACGGAGGGTGAGATCGTAGACCTGTTCACCCTGAAGCACCTGAGTCAGCACATTTCCGCCGACCGCGGTCTGGATGGCGTCCTGAATGTCGGAGACGTTGATTTGATAGCGCGCGGCGGCGTCACGATCAACGGCGAAGTTGAGATTCGGCTGCCCGAGAACGCGAAAAAGTCCGAGATCCTGAACGCCGCTGATGCCGCGCATCACGCCGACGATCTGGTCGCCTTTTTGCTCGAGAGTGCGGAGGTCGTCGCCGTATACCTTGACGGCGAGTTCTCCCTTGACGCCGCTGACGGCTTCCTCCATATTGTCGGCAATGGGCTGGGAGAAGTTCCAGATGACGCCGGGAATTTTCTCGAGTTCACGGTCCATCGCGCCGATTAACTCTTCTTTGTTTTGGCGGAAGGCGGGACGCCACTGGTTCTTGGGTTTGAGATCGACGAAGTATTCGGTGTTGAAGAAGCCAGTGGTGTCCGTGCCGTCGTCGGGACGGCCGACCTGACTTACGGACGTAGTAGCTTCCGGGAAAGAACTAAGGACGATGCGGGCCTGCCGCATGAGGCGCACGCCTTCGGTAGGGCCGGTGCTGGGCGCGAGAGTGCCGCGGACCCAGATGGCGCCCTCATCAAGGTGAGGGAGAAACTCGGACCCAATGGCGCCGCTGAAGGCCAAGAAGGCGGCGACGCAGACGCCGGCGACGGCGACGGCGAGCGTGACCCAGCGGAAACGAATGGCGGAGTGAAGCGCGCGGCGGTATCCGTTGGTGAGGGCGATCATCACCGGATTGCGCCACTCCCTGGCGCCGTTCCGAAAGAGGAAGCTGGCGAGCACAGGCGCGAGCAGCATGGAAAAGATGAGCGCGCCGAGAAGGGCGAAGGCGACTGTCCAGGCCATGGGGCGGAAGAGGCGGCCTTCAACGCGCTGGAGGGTAAAGATAGGAAGGTAGGAAGTGATGATGATGGCTATCGCGTAGAAGACAGGGCGCTGGACTTCGTGGGCGGCTTCGCGGATTTTGACGATGGCAGGTTGGGGAACCGCGTCGCGACGGGTCATGTGGCGAACGATGTTTTCGACCATTACGACGGCGCCATCGACGACCATGCCGAAATCCAGAGCGCCGAGCGAGAGCAGGTTCGCGGGGATGTGGCGGAGATCGAGACAGATGGAAGCGAACAGGAGCGAGAACGGGATGGTTAGAGCGACGATGAACGCGCCGCGAACGTTGCCGAGGAAGATGAAAAGTATGATGGCGACGAGGACGATGCCTTCGGTCAAATTTTCCATCACCGTGCGGGTGGTGTAGTGAACGAGATCGCTGCGATCCAGGAACGGCACGATTTTGACGCCGGGCGGAAGAAGGCGGTTGTTGAGTTCGTCGACTTTGGCGTGGATCAGGTTCAGGGTTTCATCTGAGTTGGCGCCTTTGCGAAGAAGGACGACGCCTTCAATAACGTCGTCATTATTGGTGATTTTTCCGTCAACGGAGTGAACGGCTTTTCCGATCTGGCCGAGACGCACTTTGGGGCCTTGGGCGACGACGGCGAGATCGCGAATCCGGATAGGCGTGCCGTGCTGGGACGTGACGACGGTGCGCTCGATATCCGAGACGTGATTGACTAACCCGAGTTCGCGCACATTGACCTGCTGAAGGCCCTGTTCAATGAAGCTTCCGCCGGCGTTGGTGTTGTTGTTGGTGAGCGACTGCTCGACCTGGGCGATGCTGAGGTTGTAGGCGACGAGCTTGTCGGGATCCAGCCGAACCTGATATTCCTTGGTGATGCCGCCGAAGCTGGCGACATCGACGACGTTGGGGACCGACTTGAACTGCTTTTCGAGAACCCAGTCTTCCAGAGACTTCAGCTCCATGTTGTCGTACCGGGGGTTCGTGCTGCGCAGGGTGTACCAGTAGATCTGGCCGACGGGACTATAGTCGGTTCCTATTTGGGGCTGCAGACCGGCAGGAAGATTCACCTCGGAGAGCCGTTCCAGGACCTTCTGACGGTTCCAGTCATCTTCAGACTGATCGTCGAAGATCAGCATGAGGCTGGACAGTCCGAAGAGGGATGTGGAGCGCAGATGCTCGAGATGAGGAATGCCGTTCATGGCGATCTCGAGGGGAACGGTGACCTGTTGCTCGACTTCTTCGGCGGCGCGGCCGGGCCACTGCGTGATGACCTGGACGTAGTTGTTGGCGACGTCGGGGTAGGCCTCGACCGGGAGCGCCCGGAACGAGATGACGCCCCAGATTAACAGGAGGAAACCGAAAACGAGAATGAGGAAGCGGTTGTTGAGGGCGAAATCAACGAGCGCGCGAATCATTACTGCTCCACTGTGCTCTGCAGAACGAGCGCGTTGGCGACGACTTTGTCGCCGGGGGACAGGCCTTGGGACACCTCCTGCATGTTTTGAGGCAGAGTGCGGCCGCTGGTGACTTCGACGCGGCGGAACCTGGCGTCGCCGTCGGGAACGTAGGCCCATTCGCGGTCATGCAGATGAAGGATGGCGCTGGCCGGGACCACGGCGTGCAACTGCTTACGCGTGCCGTGGAAGGTCGCCGTGACGAACAATCCGAGGCGCAGCGTGCCTGGGTTGGAAATCTGCAGGCGCACCTTGGCGGTGCGGATGGCGGGATCGAGGACGGGACCGATGTCGCTGATGCGTCCTTTGAGGACGAGATCCGGATAGGCGTTGAGGTGAACATCGGCGAACTCGCCGAGGTGCACGAAACTAAGGTCATTTTCGTACACGTCGCAGATGATCCAGAGTTGCGAAAGATCGGTGATCGTAAAGAGGTTGGGTGAGTTATCGAGCGTCTTCACGGGCCCGGCCGCGGTGATATTCTGTTCCGTGATCACACCGGAGATAGGAGCGCGGACATCGATGAGCGAACTGGGATGGTCGACGTCGGCTCCCAAAACGCGAAGGTGCTCGGCGGTGGTTTTGCGGGTGACCTGCGCGTTATCTTCGGCGTTCTGGGCGATCTCAAGATCCTTCTGGGCGATGGCGCCTTTGTCCTTCAATTCGCGCGCGCGATCGAGCTGGACACGCGTAAGTTTCTCGTTGGAAACGGCCTGCTCATAGTCGGAGAAGGCGGTGGAAATGTCGGCGCTCTGCACTTTCATGAGCAGCTGGCCTTTCCGCACGGAGTCGCCGATGCGGGCGAAGATCTCGACGGCCCGACCGGAGGCGAGCGAGATGGCGGGGACCTGGCGCGAGACGTCGGGACTAACGACGCCGGTCACATCCAGGGACGGGGCGACATCGAGTCCGGAGGCGGTGGCGATCGGGAACTGGGAGGCGTGGTCGACGGTGACGAGGTTGCTATCAGCGTCGCGGACGACCTGGGCGGGCGGGGGCGCTTCGGACTTAGCGTCCGGGGCGGCTTTGGCGCCGCAGCCGGCAGATGCGAGGCAAGACGCGAGGCAAGACGCGATCAGGATGACCAGGGAGAGTTGAATCCGATTCATTGAATAGCCTCGCGTCCGACCGACTGGTTCAACTGGCTGGCGGCGGTCAGGTAAGAGCCTACTAAGTTTAGGTAATTGAGCCGCACGTCGCGATAACTCTTTTGGGCATCCAAAAAGTCGAGGAGCGTCGCCGCTCCGCGCTGGTAAGCATAAGAGACAACATCGCGAACTTTAGCGGCCATCGGGAGATACTTCGACTTATAAGGGCGAAGAAGAGTGACGGTGCTGTTGAGGGTGGCGTAAGAGGAATCCACGTCGGCGAAGACTTGAGCGCGAGAGGCTTCGAGGAGGCGCCGATTCCGGGTGATGTCGAGATCGGTCCGGAGTTTCTCTCCCTGGTTCTTGTCGAAGATGCGAAGAGGGATGGTGACGCTAAAACCGACGTATCCGTCCAGGGGAGGATTGCGGCCGGCATCGAAGCTAAAGGTCGGATCAGCCGAACCGTTGGCGATGGCGAGGCGGTGGCTGGACTCGGCCTGTTCGACGGTCTGGATCTGCGCTTTGAGATCCGGGCGGCTTTCGAGCGCCGCATTCTCGAGCTCACTCAGCTGGGGGAGGCTGTCCTCGAAATCGAACGGTCCGGCGACATCGAACTGGTCCACGGGAGTGCGTTCGTTGAGGAGGGTCAAAAGCTGGATTTTCGCGGTGCGGAGATTGACGGCGGCGGTTTCGAGATCCGATTCGAAGGTGACGCGCTGCAGTTCGAGCCGGTACTCATCGACTTCGGCGATATCGCCGGCTTTGAGACGCTCCCGGTTCAAGCCAAGCTCCCGATCATAGTAGTCGATATTTTCTTTGGCGTTGGCCAGCACCGACTTGGCCTGGAGGAGCTGGATGAAGGAGGTGCGGAGCGTAAACTCGAGCGTGCGATTGAGATCCGCCTGCTGGGAGATGGCGATTTGCGTACCCTGTTCGGCGACCTGAAGGCGGAGTTCGCGCTTGTGCTCGCGTTCATGGAGATAGCTGATTTGCGCGATCTGATCGGCGCCGGCAAGCGGGCGGAGGTACGGCTGGTAATTGAACTGATCAGCGAAGAAGCTGATGTCGGGATTGGGGCGAAGGAAAGCGGTAATTTCCTGCGCTTTCGACTCATCGATATTGAGGCTGCCGGCGCGGAGGGTCGGGTTGACGGCTTCGAACTTTTTGCGAATGTCCTGCCATGTGTAGACCTGCTGCGCGCACAGACACGGGGCGAAAAAGACCAGCGCGAGGAGGGCAAGAGCATTCCTATGAGTAGTTCGGTGAACGGACAACATGGGAGCGTGGTTAGTTACGCACGCCGCTGGCGTGGAAAGCTGAGGCAGTAATCGCAGGCAATTGCAGTGAACCATTCCGTCGAAAGGACAACTTTCACTGTACCGTCAGCGCGCTTCTGTTTCCACGGCATATGGCTTATCGGGGCGATATCTTTTGGCTATGACGGGGTATCTTTCGGTCATCGGAGTACATCTTTACGTCTTCTTCACGGTATCTTTATGCCACCGGCTTACGCGATGCGGCTGGGCTAGCCGCTTGGCGAGCGAGGCGGCCGAACTAAAATGAAGGTGGGCGTTTGAGCGAGCGAATCTCGTCTGATCCGGTAATGTTCTCCTCTCTTCTGACAGGTAACCCGAAGACGGTTTGGATCCGGGCCGGCCTGATGATCGGGCTGGTGGCGGTGATTGACTGGGCGATCCGCGCGAACATCCCGCTGGGATTCCTCTACCTGTTTCCGATGCTGCTGGTGGGAAGCGCGTTGAGGCGGTGGCAAATCGCGGGGGTGGCCGTCGTGTGCACGTTTCTGACGGAGGCATTCGATACGTTCGAGTGGTCGGCGGAATCGGGGATCCCGCGCGATATTTTGTATTTCGCGGCGTTTTTCTGCATGGGCCTTTTCGTGTACGAGGTGGGGCGGAGCCGCCGTCTTGCCTTGCGGCATCTGGAGGAAATCGAGGGGGAGATCGAAGCGAGGCGCGACGCGGAAGAGCAATTGAAGGTGCTGGTGGAGAGCAGCCCGGCGGCGATCTTCACGACCGACGCGAATGGAATGATGCTGCTGGCCAACGACGCGGCGCATCGGCTTCTGGCGGTGGCATCCGGCACGCTGCCGGGCCGGTCAATCCGAAGCTTTTTCCCCTCCCTTGTCAATGTTCCCGCGCATGGGGAGAATCGCCAATTATTTCGGACGGTGATGCAGTGCCGCGGACGGAAACAGGATGGAGACGTGTTTCTGGCGGATGTGTGGTTCTCGACTTACCGGACCAGCGCGGGGTCGCGGCTGGCGGCGATGGTGGTGGACACATCGGAGGACTTAAGGACACGCGAGGAATCGAGCTTGCACCAGCTACTGGCTGGCTCAAGGATTCTGGTGGGAGCGGTTTCGCATGAAATTCGAAATGTGTGCGGCGCGATCGCGGTGGTTCATGAGAATTTGGCGCGGAACGGGGAGTTGGCGCAGAACAAGGATTTCGAGGCGCTGGGGACGTTGATTGTCGCGCTGGAGCGGATCGCCGCCATGGAATTGCGGCAGACCGCGAACCAGGCTTCGATCGTGGATCTTTATTCGTTGCTGGAAGAACTGCGAATCGTGGTGGGATTGGCGTTACGAGAAGAAGGCGTCCAGGTGGACTGGCAAGTGGATGCGGGTCTGCCGCCGGTGTGGGCGGACCGGCAGAGCCTGATGCAAGTGTTTCTGAACCTGACGAAGAACAGCGAGCGAGCGATGTCCGGCCGGAATCGACGGGAGCTCAGCGTGATTGCAAGGCGCGATCAGGATCGGGTGACGGTCCGGATGCGCGATACGGGAGGCGGCGTGCCTCATCCGGAGCGCCTGTTCCGTCCTTTCCAACAGGGATCCCAAGCGACGGGCCTGGGGCTTTACTTATCGAGAGGATTCATGCGGTCGTTTCGCGGGGATTTGCGGTATGAGCCGGAGCCGGGCGGAAGCAGCTTTGTCGTGGAACTCAGTCCGGCGCCGGGTGACTTAGAAGAAGAGTATGAGCCAAGCGGTCAGCATCTTGTTAGTGGACGATCACAGTCTGTTCCGGGAGAGCCTCAGCCGACTGCTCCAGGCTGAAAAAGACTACCGGATTACCGGAAATTGCGGAACGATCGACGAGGCGATTGCGATTTTAGAGCGGGAGAACGTGGATGTGGTGCTGCTCGACTACGACCTGGGGGAGCAGCAGGGGTCGTTATTTCTCGAGCTTGCGCGGAAGCGGGGTTTTGCGGGTAAGATCCTGATGGTGACGGCAGGCATGACGGACGCCGACACGCTGCGGGCGCTGGAGGGCGGCTGTGCGGGGATCTTCCTGAAACACAGTCCGCCCTCGCAGCTAATCGAGGCGATCCAAAGGGTGATCGCGGGAGAAGTCTGGCTGGATTCGCGGGCGGTCAACTCGCTCGTGGCGGGCGCGACGGGAAGATCGGGCGAAGAGCGTGTGTCTCAATCGCTGCAGCCGCGGGAGCGGGCAGTACTGAAAGCTGTATTCGAGGGCCTCACGAGCAAAGAGATCGCGGGGCGATTGCGAATCTCGGAGAGTTCAGTGAAGGCCGCGCTCCAGCAATTGTTCGATAAGACCGGCGTGCGAACACGGAGTCAGCTGGTGAGGATCGCTTTGGAGCGGCACTCAAAGGATTGGCTAAGCACGGGGCCGGAAGCATAAGCACAAGACATGCGAAGCGGGAGTGACAAGCCCGCATAACCTTTATTTCCCGTGTTTTCAGTAAGTTCATGAAATGCGCGGCTGCAACCGCAGGGTCCGCCTGTTAGTTCTTTGATTGGGGAAGTTGGACGAGCGGCAGCTTGGGATCTTCAGGCGGGCTCATAGCCAAACCCTCTCAACGGAGATTACGAATGGCGCGGCGGAAGTTACCCATAGCGGACAGCAGGCAAGACTGGGCGAGCGAGTTTGACGAGCGGGCCGGCGCAGAGAACCGGCTCAGGACGGCAGACCCAGAAGAGGATTACGTTCCTCTAGAGATCACTCTGGCGAACGCAATCGACAGAATCGTGGAGCGGTTCATCGAGAAGCTGGAGAGCGATCTCGAGGGCACGATCGTGCCGTCGGTGTCGGATTTAGTGCGATTGATGCAGTTTCGGCACGAATTGAAAGGTAACGAGCCGATTCGGGAGATCAAGGTGACATGGATAGATCCTTACGCTTCGGTCGCCTAGAAGTTGAGATCACCTATTCACCACTTCAATCGCAATTAAAATTCAGGAAGAGCAACGCAAGGTTCGTAGGCTTTTCGGGGCCTATCGGCTCAGGGAAAAGCCAAGCGCTGGTACACGAGGCCATTCGCTGCAGCTACCAGAACCAGGGCCGATGGGGACTGTTGGGCGCTCCGACATACCAGATGTTGCGGGACGCCACGCAAAAGGCGCTGTTTGAGGTGCTTGAGGAGGAGCGCACGCGCTTCACTTTCCACAAGTCCGAGAATACGTTGCGGATCGACGACACGGGTTCCAAAATCCTGTTTCGGTCGATGGACGAGTATGAGCGCCTGCGCGGGATGAACCTGGCTTGGTTCGGGATTGATGAACTGACTTACACGCACCAAGAAGCATGGCTTCGGCTGGAAGGAAGGCTGCGAGATCCAAAAGCAAAGCTATTACGCGGATTCGCAGTCTGGACGCCGAAGGGATTTGACTGGGTCTACCGGAAGTTCATCCAGGACGAGACTGGAAACTATGACGTGATCCGGGCGGAAGCTTTCGAAAACACACACTTACTGAAGGCGGTTCCCGACTTTTACGACCGGCTGCGGAAGAGCTACGATCCGGAGTTTTACGAGCAGGAGGTGCTGGGGTCGTACTTAAGCCTGAACGGCGGCCTGGTGTACCGGTGCTTCTCGCGCGCGGAACATGTGCAGGAGCTGGAGGTTGATGCGCGAAAGCCGCTGCTGTGGGCTTTGGACTTCAACGTGGATCCCATGAGCTCGGTGGTGGTGCAACTGGCGCGAGATGTGGCCTATGTGTTGGATGAGGTGGTGGTGAGCCGGGCGACGACGGAGATGGCTTGCGAAGAGTTCGCGAGCCGGTATATAAACCATCCCGGAGGTCTCCGCATTTATGGAGACGCGTCGGGTCATAACACGCACACGACGGGATCCACGGATTATGGAATCATCCAGGACTTTTTCAGGCGCCGGCGCGGGTCAGCGCCCGAGCAGCGTGTGCCGCGAGTGAACCCGCTCGTCCGCGACCGCGTCTCGCTGGTGAATGCGCGATTGAGAAATGCGGACGGAGAGATCCGGCTCCGCATCGACCCGAGATGCAAGGAACTCATCAAGGACTTTGAAGAACTCGCGTTCAAGGAAGGGACGATGATTCCGGATAAAGATAAAGACCCAAAGCGCTCCCACCTGTCCGACGCGTTGGGGTACCTACTCTGGCAGGAATTTCACACCGGCAAGGCCGGGGAGCGATCGGGGCGACTATTTTGACCAGTGAAGCGAATGAGGAGAGTTTCAATTTTATCACCCGGGAGCATCCCGATTACAAGCGCAACAGGCTGAACCGATGCATGTACGGGGATCTCTACTCGGGCGGCGAGCGCTTCAAGAGCAACGCGTCGTATTATCTGGTGCGAAGGCACAAGGAGCCGAACGACGTCTACTTCGAGCGGCTCAATCGGGTTTTCTACGAGAACTATATCGGATCGATTATTGACTGGTATACGGCGACGCTCTTCCGCCGGGAGCCGGCGATTCAGTTCGAGGGAGCAAACGAAAGCGGGAAAAGCTTTTTCGACAGTTTCATTCAAGACTGCGATCAAAAAGGCACCACGCTCTCGGAGTTCTATCGAAGGCAGGTCACAGACGCCCTGGTGTATGGGAAGTCGTACATCGCGGTGGATTTTCCGCGGGCGAATGGTCCGGCGTACAGCCGAGCGCATGAAGACGCGGCGGGGTTGTCGCGCGCCTACCTGGTGAACTACGCCGTAGATGACGTTATTAACTGGTCTTACGACGATCACGGGGTGCTGGAGTGGATCGTGATCCGCATTTCAGTGGAAAAGCAGGCCAGCGTACGGGATGAGAATTGGAAGCGGCAAACGCGATGGCTGTACTACGACCGTGAGAGCTATCAGCTTTATGAGAGCCACGGCGAAGGCGTGAGCGCGGCCAGCCATCCGCAACTGATTGACTCGGGGCCGCACGGACTGACAGCTCAGAAACGCGTTCCCGTGTTCGAGCTGGGGATGAGCCATGGCCTTTGGCTGATGAATAAGGCCTCGCTGTTACAACTGGAGCACTTTAACAAATCCAACGCCCTGGCGTGGGCAATCACGATGGGGCTATTCGCCACGCCGGTGGTGTACTCGGACAAGGAATTCTCGCAGATCGTCGGGGAGTCTTACTTCATTCAGCTTGGGCCGCAGGATCGCTTTGGCTGGACCGAGCCAAATGGAACTGTCTTTCAGATCGCGACCGATAACCTGGTGCGGATACAGGACGAGATCTATCGGATCTGCTACATGAATAACCAGCTTAGCGGGAAGGTGAGCGGCGCATCGCAGAGCGGGGCGAGCAAGGCGTGGGACTTCAGCGTCACGGAGGAGATTCTTCGGGTTTATGGGGACGTGGCGAAAGACTCCATGCGCATCGTCCTTACGGCGATTCTGGAAGCCCGCCAGGACGATTTGCTGGTTGACGTATCAGGCTTGGATGACTTCGACATCCAAGATCTCACGAGCGAACTGAGCGATGCGCAGAGTCTTCTGTCGCTTCAGATTCCTTCGGAGACGTTGAAGACGCAGTTATTTAAACGCGTGGCACTCAAATACTTCTGCGATTCACGGCAGGAGATCAAGTCGCAAATCGCAGACGAGATCGACCAGTCCCTCCGTCCGCAATAAGTACCGGAAGGAGACGACGGGGAAATTCAGGAGACTGCTTCAGGAGAACATGGATGGACGATTCAAAGACACAGAGCCCGTCTGAGATGGATGTGCAGGCGGTGGTGCAAAGGGCGATCGCCGAGTATGTACGGCAGGACTCGAGCAAACGGGAACCCGCTTTGAAGGCGGAGTTACAGGAAGAACGCCGCAAGCGGGAAGCGCTGGAGAAGCGGCTGAACCAGATGGCGGAGGAAAACCGCCTCAGCCGGGAGGTGGCCGAGCGGGCGGAGCGAAGTTCGAAGATCAAGAGCGAACTTCAGGCGCTGGGCGTCACTAAGGTCGATCTGGCTTATAAGGCGGTCGAGGACGGGATTCAACGGGCGGATGACGGGCGGCTCGTCGCGCGGTCGGAAAGCGGCGAAGTCGGGGTGCGGGAGTATCTGAGCACGTTTGTCCACGAGAATCCTGAATTTCTGCCGGCCCGGATTCCGGGCGGCACGGGTGTGGTGGCAAGCTCGCGCACCGTACAGGGCGCGGGGCCGATCGATATGAATTCGATTACTCCGAGCATGAGCAAGGAAGACAAAGAGCGGGTCCGGCAGGAAATCCTGCGGGTGACAGCTCGAAACTTCCACGGAGTTTAACGAGGTTGCATGCCTTGTGAGGGCGCAAGGCAGGTAAGCACGAACGAGGCAAGGGTTAACTCCGCTTGCCGGAGAAGAAAGGACAAACACAACTATGGGAGCAATTACCTCAGCAAACGTTGCAAACGCGATTGTGAAGCTAGTCGCGGCCGATGCTTTGCCGGCACTGGTTGGAAACCTGGTGATGGGAAACCTGGTGAATCGGGACTACGAACCTGTGCTGGCTCAGGCCGGCGATACGGTAAACGTGCCGATTCCTCCGACGCTGGTGGCGAACAATATCGCGGAAGGCGGCACCGTCCAGACGCAAAATCCAAACCTGGGCAATGCGCAGATCGTTCTGAATACGCATGCGGAAGCGACGTTCCAGATACCGGACGTTACGCGCGTGCTGGCCGTACCGGATCTGCTTCGGGTATATATGGAGCCGGCCGTGATTGCGATCGCGGAACGGATCGAGACCGACCTGCTGAACACTTACGCGGCTTTCACGGCGAACGCGCCCGTGGGAACGGCTGGCGTGGCGATCAGCGAGGCCGCGATCGACGCGGCGGAAACGGCGCTGTTCGCGGCGAAGGTTCCGGTCAGCGAGGCGAAGTATCTGGTGGTGGATCCGAACACTTACTCGCAGATGCGGCAGATTTCGCGGTTCAGCGAATACCAGACGGTCGGCGAAGCCGGTTTGCGGGCGATGATCGACGGCACATTCGGGAAGTTGAAGGACTTCTTCGTGTTCCGGTCGCAGTATGTCGCCATGACGGGCAGCGCACCGCTGAACACGCATAACCTGGCGTTTACGAAGAACGCGCTGGGCCTGGTGATTCGCCGGCTTCCGCAGCCGCTTCCGGGTACCGGGGCGATCGCGGAGTACGCGGAACTGGGTAATTTTGGAATGCGCGTCACGATGAGCTATCAGCCGAATACGCTGGCCCAGCAATTCACCGTGGATGTGCTGTACGGAGCCGCCGTGCTCCGGAACAACTTCGGCGTGCAGGTCAACAGCTAGCACTTAGTGGATGGGCGGGCAGAGATCTCTGCCCGCCTCAATCATTTCTTGTCTGGAGAGGAACGCAGGAATGGACCTGAAAGCTTATTACAGAAAAGTTCATGAGGTGGAGAGCGCGATTCCGACTCCGTTTGTCGTGGTAATCGGCCTCGATACTCCGGACGGCGGCAAAGCAGGGACGCGCTCAGAGGCGGCGAGACCGGTGGCCGCGAAGTTAATCACCGAAGTACGAGCGCGGCTGGCGACGGAGGAGGAAGCAAAGATCTTCTACGGGAATCAAGCCGATGCACGGCGCGAGGCTGAAGCGCTAGCGGCGGCGCAGCGCATGCAGGTGACGCTGGTGCCGAGCAGCGAATACCGGTCCCGACAGACGAAGGGCCCGAAGGATTAGAGGCCGATAACCATGGCGCTCTTTTCGGACGGGCCTCCGTCGACGGTAGACGATCTGACGCAACAAGACTCGTATCTTCTCGCCGTCGCTGGAACGGAAGGGATCAACGTCACGACCAAACTGCAACTGGCCTATACGGAAGTGCAGATCGAACTCACTGCGATTTTTGGGCGGGAGGCCTCGATCTATGCGCCAGTACTGGGAGAAGCGCCACTCGACACAAATCATCTGTCGATAACGCCGGCGCTCATGGTTTGGCACACTTTCAAGAGTCTGGAGCTGGTTTATCGCGACGCTTACTTTAACCAACTCAACGATCGCTATAAGGCGAAGTGGGTAGAGTTCCAGGACCTTTCGAGCTGGGCGCGGGGAAGGTTCATCGACACGGGCGCGGGTCTGGTTATCGATCCTTTGCCGCAACCGGGGGCGCCCGTTACGGCTTTCGAGCCGTCTTCCCAAGCAGGAGGCACAACTTACATTGTGCTCACATTTCTGAATGCGGAGAGCGAAGAGAGCACCCCTTCGGTGATGACCGAGATTGCCGTGCCGGATGCGAACGTACTTTCCGTGGGAGCTCCGACATGGCCGACCAACGCCACGGGGTGGAACTTGTACGGCGGCCCTTCACCCGCGACCATGACGCTGCAGAATGCGACGCCAATGACCCTGGGATTAACCTGGCACTTTGTTCTGCCTGGATCGACAACGGGAGCACTGCCGGGGGAAGGCCAATCAGCGAACGTCACCAGGGATCTTCCCCGAAGGATTATGCGAGGCTGATATGGCGAATTTCGCGACGCTCGCGGCAGAGTACGTGGTGAGTCTCTTTACAGCCTCGGCGGGAACGGATTTCGCTCTGAATGCGATTTCCCAGAATGTAGCGGCAGGGCTGGATGAAACTCCGCCGCCCCCAATTCAACTGGCGTCTGTGCTGGTGGGGAATTGCCCGCCGGAGTTTCTGGAACAGAGTCTGGCGCTGAAGTATCCGACGGTGAATGTTTTCTGCGACAAGCTGGCGAACACCTTGAAGGAGAAATTCAGAGTCTTCTCGGGTACGGCGCAGGTCACGATCGAGCTTCGCCACTCGCAGGATCATGTTCAGAACGTTCAGCCGGGGCTGGAGAGCTATGTGACCGCAGCCTGCCAGATTCTGGACGACTCGCGGGGAGACTGGGGCAACGGATTGTTTTATCGAGGCGGCTACGAGGTGAGTTTTTTGCCGTTGAAGCGCGGCGGTAAGGACTTCCTGCAGATTGCACGAGTGGCGCTGCAACTCGATATCAGCGCCTGATGCTCTGACGGTTTTATAAAAAGGTGGATTGTGGCTTACATTTCTTCTAATAACAACCGCTGGTATACCCAGCTAGAGCCTTCTTATGGGCAGGTGGCGGCGATCTCGGCGCAGAATCGCATTCCCGCGGTCACGATGTCAGTCAAACAGACGGTCGAGACGCCACAACGCAACGATAAGACGGGGACCAGAACATTCCCTGGCGCTCTCGCGAATATGCGCAAGAGCACGGAGTTCGACGTAACAACCTATATGGATTCCTGGTTAACTCCCGGGATCTCGCCGGGCTATGGACCGCTGTTTCAGGCAACCCTGGGCGCAGCGCCGCTCTTTTTCAACGGGGGGACGGCAGCCTCCAGCTCAACGGGTTCGATTGTTGCGTTTTCCGCTCCACACGGGCTTACAGCCGGCCAGGCAATCACGTCTACGGGCGAGATCCGCTTCGTCGCGACCGTGATTGACCCGCAGACGGTTCTTCTAAGCGCTCCGTTCTCAAATGCACCGGCTGCCGGCGCCGCGATCGGTGCGACAGTCACCTATTTGCCGGCGACGGAACTGCCGACCGTTAGCATTTTTGATTACTGGACACCGAGCACCGCGGTCCAAAGGCTGCTGTGCGGGTGCGCCGTGGACTCTTTCCAAATGCAGGTAAACGGCGGTTATCAGGAGTTCGAATTCAAGGGCATGGCGCAGGATGTGCTGGATTCAAGCAGCTTCACCGCACAGCAGGGCCAGCTCGCGGCGTTTCCGGCCGAGCCGACAGCGGGCGCGGCTCCCACAACGATTGTTCCCGGACACCTTGGGCAAGCGTGGCTGGGTCAAGTGGCCACGCAGTTTTACACGCTTACTTCGGCTAAGGTCACTTTACAGAATAAGCTGGACTTGCGAACAAGGGAGTTCGGGAGTATTCTGCCCCGCGCCGTAAATCCCGGAATGCGCTCCGTCCTGTTGGATATGGAGCTCTATGGACAGGATGATCCGGCCACGATCGGATTGTACGAGGCGGCCCGGCAGAGGCAGCCGATTATCGCCAGCATCCAACTCGGGCAGACAACCGGACAGCTCCTCGGAGTGTACATGAAGAGCGTAGTTCCTGAAGTTCCTGATTACGACGATAAAGAGAACCGGCTGCAGTGGAAGTTTCAAGGTTCGCAGGCACAGGGCCAGGGCGATGACGAGCTCGCCATAGCATTCGGATGACCATGACTTACGAGAGCTACGAAGTGGTCGCATCCGAATTGCGCGAGGGAGTTGAATATACCGTAAACCGGATGTCGTTCGGGCGGCGCGTGGACCTGATGCGGAGGGTGCGCGATATCGCTCCCCGGCTCGAATTCTTTCAAGCGGGCACAACCCAGCAGGATAAGGTTGAGGCCCACCTGCTCTCCGCCGATATCGACCGGCTGTATGTGGAGTGGGGGTTGAAGGAAATTCGGGGGCTGGAAATCGACGGCTGTCCAGCGACTCCGCAAAGCCTTGCTGATTCGGGGCCGGAAGATCTTTTCCGCGAGGCGCTTCGGTGCGTGAAAAGCGCGTGCCGCTTTTCGGAGCAAGAAGCAAAAAACTAAGAGTCGCGTTCCATTTTCTTCGAACGAATCAGGCCGGTTGGAATTGCGACGATTGCCGGAGATCCGGCCTGGAGAAGCGGCGGCGGTGCGGCTGGACGGGACAGCACACAGCCGATAAGGCGGAGCCGGTATGGATCCGCCGCAACCTGGTGCTTCACGAATGTCCGAAGTCGTATGTAAGCGGCGCCAGCGTTGCGATGGTGGAAGCATTTGCCGTTTGGAAGAAGTTTGGCGGCCGGCCAATCGAGTTCCGGAGCGCGCGCGAAGTTGAAGCGTTCCTCATTTTAGAAGCAGAGTTAGTTGACGAGGCCAAGAGCAATGCAAGACAAAGCGGGCGAGTTACTGCGGAACGCGGGCATCTCCGGTAATGGGGGCAGTCCCGGCAACGGCGGGGGAACAGATTCGCAGACAGCGGCTGTGACCGAGGCGATTCAACAGGCGACGGAACAGATTCAGGCATTGCAGACGGTGACGCAAAGCAATATAGATTCCGTCACGGCAAACACGGACGCGCTTGGGAGCGCCGTATCCGGTTCCACTGGGACGAGCGCCGGGAGTTCACTCGAGCAAGCCGCAGGAAGCGTTCTCGGCGGCAGCGGACTCCTGGGCGACTCAAGCGGGCTGGGTGGGCTTCTGGGCGGCGGCGGCTTATTGGGGGGCGGGCTTGGGCTTCTGTTTTCGGGGATCTCCAGCTTGTTCGGGGGCGGACCGAGCGAACCACCACCGCTTACCACTTACCAGGCGCCGGAAAGTCAGGATTTCGAACTCGCGTCGTCAAACGGAGTCTTGAGCGATGCGGTCGGCGACGCATACGGGCAGCCTCGTTCCGCGGACTTCACGGAGTTGGCTCTGAACGGATTACAGTCCGGGAGCGGATCTAGCGGGAGCGCGTCCGGCGGCGGGAATCAAACCGCCTCGCCGACGCAAGGCTCTCAAGTTACGGTTCAGGTTCAAGCGATGGACAGTCAGTCCTTCCTCGACCGGAGCAATGACATCGCGCAGGCCGTGCGGCAAGCGATGTTGAATATGCATTCGATTAACGATGTGGTGAACGACCTTTAGCCATGGCACAGTTTCCCATTTTGAAGACGGGCGCGGTTGCGCAGTATCCCGCGAAACTCACGTTCCTGTATCGGGCGGACATCGTGCCGTTCTTGGACGGTTCTGAACAGCGGTATCGAAATTCGCCGTCCGTGCTCCACCAGTGGGAGATCGATCTGGCGCAGCTGGACGAGCAGGAGATCGCCAACATTCAGCAATTCTTCTTGCAAAACCAGGGCGGCGCGGATAACTTCGCGTTTACAGATCCCTGGAGCAACGCGGTCTATTCCAACTGCTCGATTGCGGGAGATGACCTTGGAATGACCTACAAGGGCCTTCTTTCCGGTAGTACGACGGTCATCCTTCGGGAGAACAGGGTTTCATAATGCTTCTCTATCCACAGCTCGCGACGGGCGCCTTGGTTCAGTATCCGATTCGCAAGCGCCGCTCGGAACGAACGATCTTGAATATTAGCGAGGATGGATGGGCGATCGCGCTGAGCGATCCCTATGCCAGCGAGGTGCGCTGGGACCTGGCGTATGAAGGGTTGACGGACCAGGAGGTCGCAAACGTCACGTCTTTCTTTGAGCTCTGCGAGGGTCCCTTACAGCCGTTTCTTTTCCTGGACCCGACTGAAAACCTCTTCGCCTACAGTGAAGACTACTCGCAACCTGCCTGGCAACTAAATAGCCTGATCACCGTTACAACCGGGATTGACGACCCGCTTGGGACAACCCGCGCCAGCCGGCTGGTAAACACGTCGGCCGGCACACTAGAGATCACCCAAACGGTCCCCATCCCCGGGAGTGTCACGTGCGCTTTTAGCGTTTACCTGCGCGCGGTTAGCGGGGGCACAGGGTTCCAGATGACGGGGACGGACGGCTCCACGGTAAATGCGCAACAAGTGGCCCCGAACACGGGATGGACGCGGTTTAGCCTAACGACCGGCTTCGCCAGCAGCACCAGCACGGAGTGCGATTTTTCGGTGTCCATGCCGTCTGGTACAACGCTAGACGTATTTGCAATGCAGTTGGATCCGCAGCCCGCCCCGGGAACTTATGTCTCCAGCACAAGCGAGACGGGCGTCTACCCTAACTGCAGGTTCAATTCAAATCAGATCACCGTCGTCGGCACTGGTCCGAATCAAAGCAGCATCCAGCTCTCCATTATTTCGAAAGCGAGTCAGTGAAGCATGCAAACCGTTTACCAAGCGAAAGAACAGGCTATCGCCGATACCCCGCTTTTGTTGTTCGACTGCACATTCGGAAACGGTCTGGTGGAGCATTGGAGTTCGCACGGGGTTAGTGTCGGGGGAGTATCTTACGCGGCGCGCGTGATGAAGCAGAATGTATTCGAAATGCAGTTCGGGTCGTCATTGGGGGTGGATGCGATTCCCACCATTACGATTGAGCTGGCGAATGCGGACTCCCACTTTTCGGAGATCCAGCAGAGTACGGGCGTGAAGGGCGGCCAGCTTACCGTCTCCATGGTGTTCTACAGCTTTCCAAACGGAGGGCCGTCAAGCAACTCGCAGATGCTTTTCAAGGGCATTCTGAACCCCCCGGATCTGGTCACCGAGGAGACGTTCCGCGTGAGCGCGAGCAACCGTCTTTCCCTGCAGAGGGTGGTGCTTCCCGATATCCGGATACAGAAACGGTGTCCTTGGAATTTTCCGGTCTCGCTTTCGCAACGGCAGGAGGCTGTCAGCGGCGGAACGGCGGGACCATACTCGCGTTATTACCGGTGCGGTTACTCGCCGGATACTGGCGGGACAGGAAACTTAGCTTCGGGAGGAGCAGCGTTTACTTCCTGCGCATATACAAGGACGGACTGCACTGCGAGGGGCATGTTCAATATCGATTCGTCTTCGAGAACGACGGCTCGGTTTGGCGGAATTGAATTCGTTCCGGCGACGATTCTTGTCCGCAGCGCCGGGGACAAGGGCTCGCAACTCTCGAATGTGGAGGACAATGAAGCCCGCTATAACGACTTCGTTCCGCTTGTTTATGGGACGGCCTGGTACACACCGGGAATCGTCTTCGCCCGCAACGACGGAAACCTGACGCACTTTGAAGTGCTGCTCGGGGCCGGCCAGATCCAGGATATCCAAAAGGTTCTGGTGAACGAGATCGAGATCCCGATCGGCCAGGATGGGCGGAACATGACGGGGACAGGTTGGTACAACTTAGTCAGCGCCGGGCAACGCAACGGAAGTTTCAACCTTGACTTCACGGACGCGAATGGCAATCCGCTGGGCGATCCTTATGGCAGCATGGCTTTCATGTCTCTGGTGGTGCCCAACCGGGTGAATGACGGAAGCACGTTCCCCACGGTTCAGGTGCTGATAGACGGGCTTCAACTGCCTCAGTATGGCGCGGATGGTTCGAGCCTGGGAGTAAGTTTTACGAACAACCCGGCCTGGGTGATTGTCGACCTTCTTTCCCGGATTGGGTGGTCGTCCGACGAGCTTGATTTCTCGACTTTCGCGGCCACGGCGGCCTATTGCGCGGAAGAGATTCAAACTACAGACCTCTACGGCAACCCGGTTACAACCCCGCGGTTCCAGACGAATTTGGTTCTGGACAGCAGGCGTTCGGCAGCGGACGTGATTCGCGGAGTGCGGAACGCCGCACGCCTGTTTCTGCGTTACGGCTCGAATGGACTGCTGCAACTAGTGGTGGAAAATTCGATTGCGCTGCAGCAGCCCAATCCGGTGCCGAATAGCAACGCGGTGGATTCCCTTAATGGGGGATGGGCGGCCTACGAGTTTGGAGACGGAACGAGCGGCACCACGGGAATCGCCCGGACCAGCACGGGAGCGTCGAGCGTGAAGCTGACCGCGCTCTCTATCGCTGACTCGCCTAACCGGTTCGTCGCCGAGTTCCAAGACGCCTTCAACGAATATCAACAAGACAGTTTGTCGGTTGTGGATCCTGATGATATCGCGTCGACCGGACAGGAGATCACGAGCACAACGCCAGTCCTGGGATTGCCCCATTATGATCAAGCGGCAAGAATCCTGCAGTTCTACCTGTCAAAAAGCATTTACGGGAACACGACGATCGAGTTTCAGACCAGCGTGAAAGCGCTGGGGCTCGGACCCGGAGATATCATCGCGGTCACTTATCTGAAAGAAGGATTTGAGCGGCAGCCCTTCCGGGTGGTCAAGCTGCAACCGGGGACAAACTACAGAACCGCCACCGTGACCGCGCAAATCCACGACGACTCCTGGTATCTGGATACGAACGGACAGACAAGCGCCGATGCAAGCCGGCGGCAGGGCGCATTCGGCATAGGTCTTCCAAGACCGCTATCCGGGGTCACGCCGGACGCGACGGGGACGCTCCAGTTTGGCGTAATCGAGAACGCCACGCAGGCGCCCGACGGAACCGCGACCGTGACGGCGACGGTCAGTTTCGCTTCCCCGGCAACTTCGCAGACAAATGCTCCGGATATTCCGCTGGTTTCGCTGGCCCCAACTGTGTCCCAGACCGGCGGAACCTTGGCGGGTCCACAAGACCTTTATTACTCAGTAACGAGTCTGGCGGCGGATGGTTCGGAAAGCGCGCTTTCTTTTGTCGTTCACGCATCCTTGTCGTCGAGCACGCAAACTAATTCGGTCACCCTCACCGGCTTGAGCTTTCCGCCATTGGCGGTTGCCTTTCAGATCTATCGCGGAACAAACCCGAGCAATTTATCGCGAATCGCGGCCGACCAACCTCTGGCGGTTTCGTTCGTCGATCCGGGGCTGCCGGCGACGCCGTTTCTTCCGCCTGATCCAAATTACGATCACGCTGATTTTTACTGGCGGCTGGAGTTGCAACCCGCGGTGACGGCGACTACGTTTAGCTCGACAACGATAGGTTCGAGCATCCTCGAGATGATTCCGGCCACCTACATCGGCATGACGGCACGGATCATCTCCGGGACCGGGTTTGGGCAGGAGAGAACGATCAGCGGCAACACGGTCAACGTGCTCACGCTATCGAACGCGTGGGATATCACGCCGGATTCGACCAGCAATTTTACGATTGCGCAGGGGACCTATCAGTTTGGCGCCACGACGCAAACGAGCCCGGCGCAATTTACGATTCCGAATCAGGCGGGCAACGTGATTCAGATCTCGGGCCGAAGCGCAAATTGCAACGGGGTTGAGGCGCCCTATGAAATCTCACCGCTGACCCGATATGAAATCGGGGGCGCCGGCATCATCAATGTAGACGCAGCCGTTGCCGCTCCGCCCACATTCGGCGTCAGCGTACCGGATAACGTCGGCGGATCTGTTCTGTTCGGAGCGCTGGGCTTTCCCAATCTGTCGAACCTGATGACGGTGGCGGCAGGGACTTATAAACTCTTCTATCTTGACGAGCTGGACCTTACCCCGGCAGCAACCCTGGCCGCCGCCATGGCCGCTTCGGACGCGCAGTTGACGCTCGCGCCGGCACTAACGGGCGAAATACCCGCTTACATCCTGATTGACCAGGAGGTGATGGCTGTTGCGATCACCACGTCCACTGCGACGCAACTCATGGTCACCCGGGGTCTTCACGGGACAACACCGGCGGGGCATAACGCAGGCGCCTCAATCTATGCGCTCGCGTCGCAGGTCTTCATCGTTTCGTTCGGCAAGAACTTCTTCGGCAGTCCCGCAAGTGGAGACTGGACCTATCCGGTGTCGTTTCCGAATGTCCGGATTATCAGCGCGGAGTTGTACGTCACCAACTCCCAGGGCAACAGCCCGACAAGCGCCATCAACTTCACGGGTCTGCAGGACGGGGGATTGCGCACGCTTTCGGGCGGCGAGCTGGCTTTTCAGATTGCGGGATTTCTGGCTGTGCAGGCCGGGGCGGCGCCGGACGTAATCGTGGATGGCCCAAAGGTGGTTCGCGACGTCTACGCCATCGTCAAGCAGGCTCCCATAGGCGCTTCGATTCAGATGAACATCAACTTGAACGGCGTTCTCTATTGTTCGCTCACAATCGCGGACGGGGCGACGACCGTGGCGGCGCCGGTCGACGGAGCGACCCTTCCTCCGATGAAGTATCAGGACCAACTCAGCATCGATATCACAAGCGTCGGAGTGACGGTTCCGGGAAGCGGGCTTAGCGTCATTCTGCGCGTCTGACTTCCGCGGCCAGTGCGCGCACAATGACGCGGGCACAGCAAACACGGTATCGTTGAGTTTCACCGATCCGTGCTCCTGGTCCAAAACGTCTCCAAGGTTTACCGGCTTTATCGCAAGCCGTCCGACCGCCTGATTGAATTTCTGAGGTTCTCCCGGAAGAAGCTGCATTCCGATTTCTGGGCGCTGCGAGACGTTTCGTTCTCCGTGGAGCGCGGCGAATTCATGGCGCTGGTGGGACCGAACGGCTGCGGGAAGAGCACATTGCTGCAGATTGTCAGCGGCATCCTGCAGCCGTCATCGGGCAAGGTGGTGACGCGGGGGCGCGTGGCCGCGCTGCTCGAACTGGGCGCGGGCTTTAACCCCGAGTTCACGGGCCGCGAGAACGTCATGATCAACGGCGAGTTGCTCGGTTTGGAGCGAAGGGACATTCAGAAAGCCCTGCCGAGGATCGAGGAATTCGCGGGCATCGGCGCTTTCATCGATCGTCCCGTGAAGGAATATTCGAGCGGCATGTATGTGCGGCTGGCATTTTCCACCGCAATCCACGTGGAACCCGAGGTCTTAATCGTAGACGAAGCGCTGGCCGTGGGCGACGCTGCGTTCGCGAACCGCTGCATTCGGAAATTCCATGAGTTGCGCGCGCAGAAAGTGACGGTGCTCTTCGTCTCGCATGACATGGGGCTGGTCAAGCAGCTGGCGCATCGCGCGCTCTTCCTCAGCGACGGATGCGTGCAGGCCCAGGGCGAACCCAAGCACGTCATCGATCGTTATATTGCAAGCGTGCTGGAACGGCAATCTCCCGGGTCCGATCTGGTGCGGGATGATTCGGTGAAGGCGCATTCGCGCCACGGCGATTATTCGAGCTACATCAAAGAAGTGCGGTTCCTGGATGAGCGGGGGGAAGAGCGCACTTCGGTGGAAAGCGGCGAATCCATCACGGTTCGGATCCGGTGCCGTTTCCGAGACACGACGCTCAACCCGATGGTCGGAATTCTCATCCGGAACCGCATTGGAATCGACGTCTTCGGCACCAACACGCGAATCGACGGTTCCGAGCTCGGGGGATTTTCAGCGGGCGATGAACTCACGGTGGAATTCCGCTTCGCGTGCTGGCTCACTCCCCAGCAATACTCCCTCACGGTGGCTACGCAGAATGGCGACGGCACGAGTCAGGACTGGCTGGATGACGCGATTGTTTTTGACGTCGTCTCCTTTCGTCACGCCGCCGGGGTGGTGGATTTGCGCGCCGATGTACGCTGGTCAGTAGATTGATCTCTTCCGGAGGATAGATTGAAGCTCGACGAGATTCAAGCCCAGTTACGGGAACAGAAGATCGATGGATGGTTGTTGTTTGACCACCACCATCGCGACCCGCTCGCCTATCGGGTGTTGGGACTTGCTCCAACGCTGCACGTTACGCGCCGCTGGTATTATCTGATTCCATCCGAGGGCGCGCCGCGCAAGTTAGTGCACCGGATCGAAAGCCGGACGCTGGACCCGCTGGAAGGCACGACCCGCGTCTATTCGAGTTGGGCTGAGCAGACCACGGCAGTGGGCGAACTTCTGGCCGGCTGCCACCGCGTCGCCATGCAGTACTCTCCGAATTGCGCGATTCCCTATATTTCCAACGTGGACGGCGGAACGCTCGATCTGATCCGATCCACGGGAGTCGAGGTTGTCACTTCGGCCGAGTTGATTCAGTATTTCGAAGCGCGGCTGAATGAGAAGGCTCGCGAACTCCATTTCGAGGCCGGCCGGTTGGTGGATCGGACGCGCGCGGACGCCTTCGCCTTCATTGCGGACGCATTGCGGAACGGCCGGGAGATCAGCGAATGGGATGTGGCCGCATTCGTGCGCGAGCGATTCGCCGGCCAGGGGCTGATTACCGATAGCGGTCCTATCGTGGCGGTCGATGCCCATGCGGGCGATCCGCATTACGAACCGCTCCAAGGCGGGAGTTCCCCGGTGAAACGCGGCAGCTTGGTCTTACTGGATATGTGGGCTAAGCTGGCTGCGCCGGACGCGATCTTTTACGACATCACCTGGACGGGTTACTGCGGAGAGTCGATTCCGGAGGAAATGCGGAACGTGTTCACCGTAGTCCGCGACGCTCGCAATGCAGCCGCCGATTGCGCCATCAGCGCGTTCGCGAATCATAGAACGCTGCGCGGTTTCGAAATTGACGATGCGGCTCGCCATGTTATCCAGAATGCAGGTTATGGCGACAAGTTCATTCACCGCACCGGCCACTCCATCGGCATCGAAGTTCACGCGAACGGAGCGAACATGGACAACCTGGAAACCCACGACGATCGCGTGGTGATCCCGTGGTCCTGTTTCTCCATTGAACCGGGAATCTATCTTGAGAACTTTGGGATTCGATCCGAGGTGAACATTTTTGTCGATTCCCACTCGGCGCAGGTTACGGGCGCGATCCAGGATTCGCTCGCGCCCATTGTTTGATTCTACTTATCGGTAAGCGCTTCCACACCGGGAAGCTTTACGCCGGAGAGGAATTCGAGGGACGCGCCGCCGCCGGTCGAGATATGGGAGATCCGATCCGAAACGCCAGCGCTCTTGATCGCCTTCTCGGAATCGCCGCCGCCGACCACGGAGATGGCGTGTGATTCCGCCACCGCCTTCGCCAGCGCGACCGTTCCCTTGTCGAAAGGCGGCTTCTCGAACACGCCCATCGGACCGTTCCAGATGATCGTTTTCGCGCCCGCGATCTCCTTCGAGAAAATCTCAACGGTTCGGGGTCCGATATCAAGTCCCATTTTGCCGTCCGGAATGCTAGTGACGACTTCGTTCTCCGCGCCTTCTTTTAATTCCGCCGCAACGACGTGATCGACCGGAAGCAGCAGCTTGTCCGCATGTTCTTTGAGAAGCCTGCCGGCGAGTTCAACCTTGTCGTTTTCAACCAGCGACTTGCCCACGGGTTCGCCCTGCGCTTTCAAGAACGTGTAGGCCATGGCGCCGCCGATCATTAACCGGTCGACGATTTTGATCAGGTTCTCGATGACTTCGATTTTGTCCGAAACCTTCGCGCCGCCCAGAATGGCCACGGCGGGCCGCCGCGGATTTTGCGTAACCATCGACAAGTACTTCAACTCCTGCTCCATCAGCAATCCAGCCGCGGCTTGGGGGACGAACTGGATCATTCCGACCGTGGATGCGTGTGCGCGGTGCGCGCTGCCGAAGGCGTCATTCACGTAAAGATCGCAAAGCGACGCGAGTTGTTGGGAGAACGCAGGATCGTTTTTCTCTTCCTCCGCATGGAAGCGCAGGTTCTCGAGGAGAAGGATTTCGCCGGGCTTCGGGAGCATCGCTTCGACGTGCGGGCCGACGCAGTCCGCCGCGAACGAAACGGGTTTACCCATCAACTCCGAAAGTTTCGCCGCCACCGGTTTCAGGCTCATCTCCGGATTCGGCCGGCCCTTTGGCCGTCCAAGATGGGAAGCCAGAATCACGGCGGCCCCGTGATCCAGCGCGTACTGAATGGTGGGGATAGAAGCCTTGATGCGCTTGTCGCTGGTGATCTCCTGGCCGCCGGGGGCAAGCGGCACGTTGAAATCCACACGAATAAACAGCCGCTTCCCGGAGAGGTCGAGATCTTTGATCGAAAGTTTCGCCATGTCGAAGTCTTGAGCTTAACAATCTCTTCGCCAACTCCTCACCAGTCGGGAACGTTGGCGAGAGTGACGGCGAACGCGGCGGAGCGATACGAGTCGAGAAGCGCGCCGGCCACGGGATCAAAGAGCGGCGGAACACAGCGGGCGCCATCCGTCAGTTCCACCAGCAATTGAAAGCGCTCGCCCACGATGGCGCTGCGAAAGACGCCGCCGATGGGCGCGACTCGAACGGCCGCGGAGTCGGGAAAGAGTTGGCCGCGTACTGACCCCGCCAGCGCAGCGAGATTCTGCGCGGCTTGTTCCAGCAGCGCGCGGGCGATCCAGTCTCCCTGGCCGGCAATCCTATCGATCAGCTCGGACATGGCCGCGACGCGCGAGCGGGGCCATGCGGGCGTATAGCAGAGGTGGAGCAGATGATTCGCATCTCGCGCGCCTGTGTGCTCGAGGAGCGCGGCCTGCAAGGCGGTGGGCGGACCCCAACCTTCCGCGAAGCGCAGCACCGCGCGAATGGCTTGGCGCGCGATATCGAACGCGCCTCCCTCGTCTCCAAACACGTAACCCCATCCGCCCGCGCGCACCAGTCTTCCGGAATCATCCCGGCCGTACGCGATGGACCCGGTGCCCGCGACGACGATGATGCCGGCCTGCCCCGCCATTGCGCCAGCGAGCGCGGTTTCCCCGTCGGTTTTCACCACTAGGCGATCGGCATGAAGGATGGCCGCCAACAGCCCGGCCTTATCTTCGGGACCGCCGCTCATGCCGCAGCACGCCGCTATAAAGTGAGGATTCGCGCTATCCAGCCCCGCGATCAAAGACGCCTCGGCAACGCAAGATGCGATCACGCGCTGAAACTTAGCGGCCGCCTCCGCTGCCGTGACGTGATTGCAGGGGCCACCCCGCGCCCAGCCGATCACGCGCCCGTGATCATCGCCGATCAGCACGCGCGTGCTGGACTGGCCGCCGTCGATCCCCAGAAAGAAGCCCACTATTCCAAACGATACAACCGTGCGTTGCCCCACGCGCCGACCAGATGGATGCCCCATTGATCCTGATGCTCAAGGAACTCCGCGGCCCAGGGGTTACCATTCGGCGCCATCAGGTAATCCGTGCCTCTCTGTTTCACCGCTTGCACGGCAGCCCGCCGTAAATCGGTGTTTTCCGAAACTGCCAGAACGGCCGGCGACGCGAGGTGGGTGTGTGCGCCGGCACTATCCCGCAGATCGAGCGCGAGCTTGACCTGGGATTGAAAGTCGTGCGTGGACCTTACGTCGACGCGGTCCATCCCCTGCTCCGCCGGAAACTCGACATCGAAGTAATAACCGGGCCGCATGGGCCGCCAGGAGTTCCAACGCGTGCACAGGTTTCCATCAAAAGCCATCCCGGTTTCCCACGGCCACGGATCAGCGCGCACTTTCCAGTTCGCCGTGCGCGGGAGCGCCTGCCCGTCGAGGAAGGCCGACAGTTCGTTGATGCTCCATATATCGCCCGAGCTCGCGCCGACTTGCACGACGCGGAAAGAACGCACATTCTGTCTGGGGAAAGTGAAGCGCGTAATCCGATCCGGCCGCAACGCCGGCGCGACGGGCGTGAGTAACATGTCGCGCTCCAGCTCGCCTTCCGCGGATTCGTAACTGACCAGAACGGTTTTTGTCGTATAAGCTTCGGCGACGGGATCGAGCGCGAGCACTCGTCGGTTCTCCGGCACGGTTTTTTCGATGAACCGCGCCATATCGTAGTGAGGCATGCGACGGCGGATGAACGTCTCCTCCGGCTCGAGTCTCACGGCCGCGCGAAACGGAATCTCTTCGAGGGACCAGCAGGTGGGCGCTTTGATTCTTTGCAGGACAGCCGGCCAGGCGAAGACGGCATCCATCGCCACCAGGGCGCAAAGCAGAACCGGCCGCTGTACGCCGTTAGCGATCAGCAGGGCCATCAGCGGCGCGCTCAGCATGAGAAAGCGCGCGCCCGTGTTGAGCGGGTATAGCAACGCGAACGCCACGGCGGCCAGCCAGAGCCGTCGGCCCGAGTCGTTTCTCAGGCAAAGCAAACCAAGCGGCAATAGGAGAAAAACCGGGCCGAGCGACCCGCCCAAAGCCCCGTCCCAGGCGAGAGCCCAAGGCAGCGTCCACGGATTGTTGAGATTGGTTCGGCGGAAGTTGCGGGAGTAATCCTGCTCGAAAGAAACGTGAATGACGCGGTTCGGGAACCATGTGTTGAAGAATGGCGAGAGCGGGTTCCGAGTGACGACTGCGCTCCGAATCAGCCACGGGGCGATCAGCAGAATTGCCGGGATGAGCAGCGCCGCCGCATTCGCCCGCCGCATCCGGAAAGGGCGCGCCATCAGAACCGCGAAAACCGCATAGGCCAGCACGACAATGCCCGTGTACTTCAGCCCGAACGCGAACCCGGCCGATACTCCGGCCAGCCACAGAAACGATGAAGAGCGGGATTCGCGCCACAGTTCGACCAGGAAGAAGCACCCGAAACCGGCCGCGGCCAGAGCGGCGTCATTGTATGCGCTGGAGGCGTCGACTCCGAAGACAGGACTTAGAAAAACGAAACTCGCCGCCGCCGCGCCGGCTAGAGCGAGTCCGCGGCGCACCGCAAAGGTCCACATCAGGAGGACGAGCGCGAATAAGAACGTCAGGTGCACCATCGCCGCCGCCGAATGCCTGCCGAACGCGTAGGCGAACAGGAATAACATCTCCATGGCCTGCGGCATATTCGCGTACATGTTGGTCGTAATGGGACGGAAGCCGTGCCAATGAGAATAACGAGCCACAAACGCGAGGTGGTAAGCGGATCCGTCCGGACTTACTTCGGGTGCGAGTGCATTGATCACATAGACAAGGCCGAAGATCAGCATCGGCGCACAAAGCAGGATCCGCGCGGCTGTGAAGGTTTCCCGCTGCGCGACGGGCGCTGGGACGCGCAGGCGTGTCCCGATGTAAATGGCCGCGACACCGAGCGCCAGAAACACTCCCTTGAGCGCGAGGTGGGCGGCGCATAACAGAAACACGGCAAAGCTGAGAATGCCTGAGCCGGTCAGGAAGGCGACGAGCAGCTGTTCCAGCCGGGTCAGGCCAGCCGCGCGAAGGAAGCTCAGCGCCATGCGCCCCAAGCTATAGCTGACTCCAGAAGTGAAAGCGCAAGCGAACAGAATGTAGAAAACTGCCCGCATCAGAACAGAGCGTACCGCAAAACAAAAAGGGCAGGCCTAAGCCTGCCCATTTCAGTTCATTTTGGGGAACGTTTAGCTGACGTGTTTCGGCGAGGGGTTCTCGACCCGCAGATTATTGATCACCGGCCCGAAGCTCAATCCAGCGCCGCTGGCGCGGATGCCCGCAACTTCTTTCTCCATGTCCGTGCTCACCACGCCTTCCAGCGTCACATGACCGTTGTTCACGATGATATGAATGGGCGCGACGGCCTGCAGGCTATAGCGGGACAGAACCGGATCGCGGTAAATCGCGCGCGCGACCTGCATACGGATCCGGTTGTCGAAGTTAGACAGCGGAAGAACCTGGAGCTCATTCGTGACGCTTGTCACACCCGCCGTTCGAGCCGCAATGCGCTGCAGATCAGCCTTCTTATAAGGCTGGCTCACCTGCCCCAGCAATTCCACATTTCCATTGTCTACACGGATTTCCACGTTATCGAAGATGCTGTATCGGGGGTACATCCGGATTTGATGAATAACCTGATGCTCCACCTCTTGAGCCGGGCTGGCGGGAACTCCCGGATCGGCCGCCAGAGCCAAGCCGCCGGCCAGCATTACACCCAGCATCGTGTTTCTGAGCGTTTTCATAATCTGTCTCTCCAATCATTTAGATGGAGCAGGCCGCCCGCGGGTTTCGACTTACACGGTTTTGTCCTTGGCGTAGCAGAGCTTCTCGATCGGGCACTCCGCGCAGCGCGGGTTGCGGGCAATGCAGAGCGCGCGCCCGTGCAGGATGATCTGATGTGAAAACAGTATCCACCGATCCCGCGGGACTATGCGCACCAGATCACGCTCGATCTTCACGGGATCCGTCTCCTTGGTGAAGTCCAACCGACGGCTGATCCGCTGCACGTGTGTATCGACGACCACGCCGCTGGCAATCCCGTAAGCGGTTCCGAGCACCACGTTGGCGGTCTTCCGCGCGGCGCCGGGGACGGTGAGCAGCTCGTCCATCGTGCGCGGAACCTCTCCGGCGAAGTTGTTAATGATGATCTTGGCGGCGCCCACGAGCGATTTGGCTTTGTTGTTGAAAAAACCGGTCGAGCGGATATCGTCAGCGAGCACTTCCGGACGCACGGCGGCGAAGTCCCGCGGAGTCGGATATTTCTTGAATAGCTCAGGCGTCACTTCGTTTACGCGCTTATCGGTGCACTGAGCCGACAGGATCGTCGCAACCAGCAACTCCCAGGGCGAAGTGTGATGCAACGCGCAGGCAGCATCCGGGTAGGTGCGATCCAGAATCCGGTAGATCTCCTCGAAGCGCTCCCGGCGCGCGCCCGCGGTTTTGGGACGCGCGGGGCGCGTTCTCACCTTCTTCGGTTTCTCGCTCACTCGACCAGCTTAAGCCACGATCGTAGGATGGTTCTTGCATCCGCGCGCGCTTCTCTCGGTGGCCGTCCTGCTGGCCTTTGGAGCTTCGGCAACTCACGGTTTCCACTTCGATGATTACTCGCTGATTCACGGACCGGCATGGACGGCGTGGCAAACGAGGCCGGTCACCTGGGCTTCTTTTTTGGTCAATTCGCGAGTGTCGTCTCACCCGGCACTTTGGCACCTGGTGAACCTTGCCGCGCACCTGGGGGCGGTGCTGCTGCTCTACGAGTTGTTCCTGACCCGGCTGTCGCCATCCGCCGCGCTGTTGGGGGCCGCGGTGTTCGCGGTCGCTCCGATACAGGCTGAATCCGTCGCTTATGTCTATTCGCGAGCGACATTATTCAGCACGGCGTTCAGCATCGCGACCTGCCTGCTTTGGGTGCGGAACCGGCGGTGGTGGGCAGTGGGCGTGTTCGCGCTGGCGCTGCTCTCCAAGGAAGACTGCGCGACCGTGCCATTGGTCATTCTTCTGTTCGAGGCGGCGCACGGACGCGCCGGGATGCGGAAGAAGCTGGTCCCGATGGGAGCGATGTTGCTGCTGGCGGGGTTTGTCGCGATCGCTACCCTGCAAGCCACGCTCGTCACCCCAGGATCCGGAGCCGGCTTCTCGGCGGGCGTTTCTCCTGGATCCTATTTGCTGGATCAGGGTTTCGTGATTTTGCGGTACCTGCGCCTGGTCATCGTGCCTTACGGCTTCACGATCGACCCCGAAATCCATGTAAGCCCGACCGCCGCGATCGCATCCTGGGCCGTGCTGGCTGGGCTGGCCGCGCTGGCCGCACGGGACGCACGGAACAATCTCTGGTTCGTGGCTGGGTTGATATTGCTGATTCCGAGTTCGTCGGTCGTGCCGCTGGCGGATCTGGCGGCCGATCATCGAATGTACCTACCCATGGCAGCTTTCGCCGCGGGAGCCGGTTTGTGGCTGGCGCGCTTGCCTCGATTCGGGGGCTTGGCGGTGATCCTGCTGCTGATCGGCCTCTCCGCGGGACGCATGTCGGTCTGGGCAAGTGACAAGACGCTTTGGACCGAAGCGGTGGAGCGGGCGCCCGGAAAGCTGCGTCCCCGGATACAACTTGCGCGCGCGGTGGAGCCTCCCCAAGCGCTGGAAGTGTTGATGAAAGCGGCGGCCATGCATCCCGGTGATGTGGACGTGAACCAGGCGATGGGGCGCGTGTATCTGCAGATGGGTCAACCGCAGCTCGCGCTGGCGGAGTTCGGCCAGGTGCTCGGGCGGCGTCCCGATGACGCGCACGCCATGAACAACCGCGGGGCCGCGCTGCTTGCCATGGGGCAGAACGAAGCGGCAAAGCAGGATTTTGAGCGCGCCCTGAAGAAGGATCCGTGTTTGGCGGAGGCGCGGCAGAATCTCGGACTTCCGCCCTGTTCTCAATAGGCGCGCGCGGCGTTGGCCTCCTGGGCTTCGTAGCTCGTTTGTACGCGGCCCGCATACCGTATGTTGTACACTCCGAAGCTAGACATATGGAGGCTCGATGAAGTCCATCACGAAGGTTGTTCTTTCGGTTGCCGCGAGCATCGTGCTCGCTATCCCCTGCGCATCGGACCTCTCGGCGCAGGCGCCCGCTGCCACGCCGACCTCGCCCACTTCCGGCAAGAAGGCCGCGGCAACACCGGCGCCCACTTCTCAGGAGATCGCCGACGCCAAGGCGAAGGGGATGGTATGGGTGAACACGAGCACTCACGTTTACCATAAGGACGGAGCATCCTATGGAGCGACCAAGCACGGGAAGTTCATGACCGAGAATGACGCGACCAAAGCTGGATACCGCGCCGCGAAGGAACCAGGCGGCAAGGAGGCTATGGCCGCGCCCGCCCCAAGCAAGTAGCGGGGGCCTGCCCCCAGGCATCTTTTCCCCTCTCCTCCTGCGAAGAAAAACACGGGAGCGAATCAGCGGAGTGGAAGCTCGCGCGCAGTTCTGCATGCCCGACCACATCTACTTCGATCTTGGGCCGTTGACTGATTGCGCCGAAATTATCTGGGTTTAAGATGCGGCCGAATTGTCGATTTGCGGATACGCGCCCGTCGTTCTATCGTAGGCAGGGAAACGCCAAGGAGGATAACGAATGACAAACGCCAGTTCCATCACCCTGACACGGGCCGAACAGGAGCAAGCGCGGGAACTGCTCACCGCCGCGCGCGAGGGAATCCGGGAAGCGGTGGAAGGACTATCGGAGGCGCAATGGAATTTCCGGTCCGCGTCGGAGCGCTGGTCGATAGCGGAGAACCTGGAGCACGTGGTGCTGGTTCAGGATCGCGTCCGTGCCGTTCTGGTGCGAACCGAAAAGAAGCCGGGGCCGCCGGACCGCGATGTGCAGCGGATTGACGCCATGGTGATTGCGCTCGTACCGGAGCGATCCAGCCGCTTTCCGGCGCCGGAGGCGGTTGTGCCGACGGGGAGATGGACGCCGGCGGAGGCTCTCGACCTTTTCACGCGGGGCGCCGATCAGATCGCCGCGCTGGTGGAGTCGGCCCCCGACCTGCGGCAAAACGTCGTCAACCACCCGGCGTTCGGACCGCTTGACGAGTATCAGTGGGTGCTCGCGGCGGCGGGTCACACGGTCCGGCACACGCACCAGATTCGGGAGGTGAAGGCCGATCCCGGGTTTCCGAAGGCCTGACGCCCATGCGTTACATGTTCCTGATCTACTCCAAGGAAACGGCGGACGGTTTGCCGCCCGCGGACGCCGCGGATCTGATCGCCGGCCACCGCGCCGTCATGGACGACGCCAAGCGGCTGGGAATTCTCGTCGGGGTGGAAGGCTTGAAACCGGCGACCACGGCTACCACCGTGCGGAGCGGCGGCGGGAAGCCCACGATCACCGATGGACCGTTCGCCGAAACCAAGGAGCAACTGGCCGGGTACTACATCCTGGACTGCCCGGATCTGGACGAGGCCCTCGAATGGGCCCAGCGCATCCCGACGTGCTGCAAAGGGGCGCAGGGCTGTATTGAGATTCGCCCGGTAGCCGAGCTTCCGTACCGTCCTTGACCGCGGGCATCCGGGAAGCGGTGGAAGCCGTGTTCCGCGAAGAATCCGGACGCATTCTGGCGACGCTGATCCGGATCTCCGGATCGTTCGACCGCGCCGAGGAAGCCATGCAGGACGCCCTGGCTTCCGCGCTGATCGCGTGGCCGGAGAAAGGCATTCCGCAGAAGCCGGCCGCGTGGATCACGACCACCGCGCACCGGAAGCTGATCGATCAGGGGCGCCGCGCGCGGACCAGGCAGCAAGCGCAGGAGTCTCTGTTGTATGAGACGGAAGCTTACAGCGCCCCCGATGTTCTGAATGACGAGGAGATCTTGCATCTGCCCGATGACCGGCTCCGGCTGATCTTCACCTGCTGCCATCCGGCGGTGAACCACGAAGCGCAGATCGCGCTGACGCTGCGCACCCTCGGCGGTCTCACCACGGCGGAGATTGCGAAGGCTTTTCTGATGCCGGAGACCACGCTGGCGCAGCGGATTGTGCGGGCCCGGCGCAAGATTCAGGAAGCCCGCATCCCCTACGAAGTGCCGCCTCCCGAACGGCTGCCGGAACGGCTCGCGGCGGTGCGCGCCGTGTCTTATCTGATCTTCAACGAGGGTTATGCCGCGGCGTTCGGCCCGGAACTGCTCCGCGCGGATCTATGCGCCGAAGCGATCCGGCTGTGCCGGGTTCTGAATGAACTGCTTCCCAGACAGGCGGAAACCGAGGGGTTGCTCGCGCTCATGACGCTGCACCATTCGCGGCGCGATGCCCGCCTGCATGGATCCGAACTTGTCACGCTGGAGGAGCAGGACCGGTCTTTGTGGCGCCACGAGGAAATCGCGGAAGGCGCGGCGTTGGTGGAAACCGCGTTGCGGCGCGGTCCGCTGGGACCGTACCAACTCCAAGCCGCAATCGCCTCTCTGCACGCGCAAGCGGCCACCGCGGGAACGACGGACTGGCCGCAGATCGCGGCGCTCTATGCGGAGTTGTTGGTTTTCCACAATTCACCGGTCGTGGCTCTCAATCAGGCCGTAGCGATCGCCATGAGCGCCGGATTTGAAGAGGGATTGCGCCAGATCGAGATGTCGAACGCCTCGGGCGAACTGGACCGGTATTACCTCTTCCATGCCGCGCGAGCCGATATTCTGCGGCGGATGCATCGCCGCGAGGAAGCCGACGATGCTTATGCGCGCGCGCTGGCTTTGACGACCAACCGGATCGAGGCGCAATTCCTTCAGCGGCAAAGGAAGAGCCTGGCGCTTTAGGGCGAAGTGATCTGGATCTCCGGCGTGGCGTTCTGCCAATCCGGCAATTCGTAAAATTTCAGCTTGGTGTTGAGCGGAGCGCTGGCTTCCTTGGAATCGTAAGGGCCTAGGGATGGCAACTTGAACGTAAAAGTTCCCACGGAATCCTCTTCCGAACGCGACGTGCTCGCCCACAGGGTCACGGTTGCGGAGAGTTGATCCAGAGCGTCGGGTGAATGATTCACGACGAGGAACCGGACCTCCGGCTTCTTTTTGCTGTCCTGAATCATGCGGATCCCGACCACCTCGACAACCTTCTGCAGGGGATTGGTGACTTTCGCGCGCGCCGCGTTGGCCGCCGGGTCAAGCCCGGCCGAACGCATTTCCTTGCGCGCGCCGAAGTAAGTGATTGCGTAGTAAATTCCGAATCCGACGCCCGCGATGGCGAGAAAACTGAGGATCGTCATCGCCCAGGTGGGAATTCCCGTGGAAGGCGGCGGTGGAGCGGGCGGAACGTAAGCCGGCCTGGCGGGAGCGGGACGCACGGCAGGTCTGGGCCGTGGGGGGAGCGCGGCAGGAGGAGCGGGAGTTGGAGGCGCTGCAGCGGGCGGCCGGGCCGGGACACGGCGCACGGGCGGCGGGGGCGGCGGGGGCGGCGGCGGAACCGCTTCCTGTTCCATGTCGCCCTCTTCCCCTTCGTAAGCCGCTTCTTCGGAAAGGTAAGCTGCCTGTTCGGCTTCTTCGGGGGTCTCGGTCATGCCCTCCTCGGGGGGATCTTCATCAAACCGCAAACCGCAGGACAGGCATTTCACCGCGGATGGAGGATTGTCGCGACCGCAGCGCTTGCAGATCCAGGAGAACATGCCCTTAATCTAGCGCAAGCCCGCTTTGGAACCCGCGTGAGCGTAGTTGTCGTAGAGGCGGTTGATCTCGGCTTCGCTCGCGGCGCCGGAATGGAGAACCACGCGGTAGCGGAAATGCAGCGTGCCTCCCGGAGGAAGGCTGAGAGAGCCATCTTGGGCCGGATCGCGCTCAAACGCTTTCACGCCGAAGATGTTGGCGGCGAGCAGCCCGTATCCGCGCGCGTGCCAGTAAGTGGGGTGACGCGGGTTGGCGGGATCGTCGAAAATCGCGACGCCTTCCGTTTTGCCGTCGATCTGCCCGGAGACGTCGATCCAGTTGGAACGCTTGCCCCAACAGCCAGCCTCCTGGCGGCATCCGTTGGCGTCGGTCATCGCGCCCGAGCGAACGGCTCCGGCGGGCGCGTCTTTCAGGGCTTCTTCCAGTTCCGGCGCGAGGCGAATCCCGAAAACGCCGTCCTTGTCGTCGCCGAATGTGACCGGCTGGCGCGCGGTCAGGGTGAAATCGAAATCGATGACGCGCGGATTGCCGGGGCGAAATGTCATGGTGCGCGATTCGTCGAGAAGCGTTTTGCCTGAAGGATCGTTCCAAGCGAGCTGGGCCTGGATCGTACCCTCGGACTTGCCGCCGGAAGCGACGACATGGGAGGCGACGATATGGCCCATTTTGGGTTTGTGATAGCTGGGATCGGAATTCCAGAAATCGATTCCGTTCACGTTGGAATGGGCGAACCATACGCCGCGGTGGTGAATGTGGTCGTGCCTCTCGCCCGCGCGCGGGTTCATGGGCCAGCCTCGGGTGACCACCGCGCCATCCGCCGTCCGCAGCGGAAACAGATAAGGCTTGGTGACGTCCGGGCCGTAGAAAAAGGTCGTGGCGGGGCGGCCATCAATGGCGACGGCAACCTCACCGGGATGCTGCGTGACGGTGACCTGCGGCGATGCGGACGCCGCTAGGAGAAGGAGTGCAATCAGGAGTCGCATAGGGCGGCACGGGCGGAAAGAACTTTGGCTTCGGCGCCGGCGGGGGTTTCGGCCACGACGGTGATGTGTCCCATCTTACGTCCGGGGCGCGGTTCCAGTTTGCCGTAGAGATGCAGCTTAGCGTCGGCGTGAGCGCAGGCGGCCGCCCAGTCGGGCTCTCCCGCTTCCCAGATTTCGCCCAGCAGGTTGGCCATCGCGGCGGGCCGGAACTGCCCGGCAGCGCCCAAGGGGAGACCGCAGACCGCGCGCAACTGCTGCTCAAATTGGCTGGTGACGCAGGCATCGATCGTAAAATGCCCGGAGTTGTGCGGGCGCGGGGCGAGCTCGTTGATCAGGAGCTGGCCATCGCGCGTGAGGAAGAACTCGACGCAGAGGACGCCGACGACTTCCATCTGATCGAGCACGGCATGGGCGATGCGAACCGCTTCCTTTTCCACGGCGGGCGGAATGGCGGCGGGCGCGACCGTAAGATCGAGGATCCCGCGGACATGATGGTTGCGGACCGCGCCGTAGTGCGCGAACTCGCCATCCTGACCGCGCACGGCGACCACGGATAGCTCGCATTCAAAATCGACGCGGCGTTCGAGCACGGCTTCCTGTCCGAGTTTGCGCCAGGCCTCGTCCGCATCGACGGGCGTGGAGATCGAAAACTGGCCTTTGCCGTCGTAACCAAAGCCGGCGGACTTCAGGATGGCGGGCGCACCGATAGTTTCGAGCGTCTCGTGAAGTTCCTGGAGCGAGCGCACGGCCGCGTGAGGCGCAACCGGGAAACCATGCTTCGCCAGATACCGCTTCTCGCGAAGACGGTGCTGGGTGATGTGAAGGACTTCGCCGGATGGCCGCACCGGGGCGCGGCTGGCGGCGGCTTCCGCGGTAGCGGCGGGCACATTCTCAAACTCGAAGGTCACGACATCGACTGCGGAGGCGAAGGCTCGAATGGCGTCGAGATCGTCGTAAGGAGCGCTGATCTCGACATCGGCGATCTGTCCGGTGGGCGAATCCTGGTCCGGCGAGAGCGTGTGGACGCGATAGCCCAGACGGCGCGCCGCGATGGCGAACATGCGACCGAGCTGTCCGCTACCCAGAACGCCGATGGTCGCGCCGGGCAGGACGGCTTTCAAAATAACCGCTCGCCTTTGATCCGCTCGGTGGTGTCCTGGCGATAGAGCCGGAGATGTTCCTTCAGGCCGGGGCGCGTCGCGGCCAGAATCTGGATGGCGAACAGCCCGGCGTTCTTGGCGCCCGCGGGGCCGATGGAGACCGTGGCGACGGGAACCCCGGTGGGCATCTGCACGATGGAGAGCAGCGAATCGACGCCATGCAGCACCCGGCTTTCGACGGGAACGCCGATCACGGGAAGCAGGGTGAGAGACGCGACCATACCGGGCAGATGCGCCGCGCCGCCGGCGCCCGCGATGATCACGCTGAGCCCGCGGCCTTCGGCGCTTCGCGCATACTCGAACATCAGATCGGGAGTGCGATGGGCGGAAACAACCCGGCACTCGTGCTCTACCTTGAACTCGGCCAGGATCTGACTGGTGAACTGCATGGTGTCCCAGTCGGATTTGCCGCCCATAATGACTCCCACAAGCGGTTTCGATGATTCTGGCATACGCGGCTCCCGACCGGATTTACTGACCTTGCGCGAGCGTGAAGCCGGGCTTGCCGTCGTAATTCCGCAAGGTTTCGATCTTTACGACGTCGTAGCCCGCCGCCGCGACCTTTTCGGCGAGCGCGAAGACCTGCTGGTGGGTCACCGTCGCGTTCGGGTCGCTTTTGTTAGTGAAGCGGCAGCGAAAGCTGTCGGTCAGAAACGTCTCCGACATAAATTCCGGCCACACCGCGACGCCGCGATTATCCACCATGGTCAGTTCGAGACCTTCGTGCCGCACCTCTTGCAGAGCGTCGCCGAACTGCTTGCCGTCTTTGGTGGCGGCGCCCACGTAAAGGTCCACTCCAATCATGGTGACCTCTGGCGACGGCTGCTTGCTGGGCGTCCACTCCTTGCGATGAGCCGCTTCCTTGGAATAAGAAGCAGCTTTCAGCTTCTCGGGCTTCTGGCCGATGCGGTCGACCACGGCTTGCGCAAATTCCTTCGTTCCGACCTTTTCTTTGCTGACGCCTTCTTTGTAGATGTCGTAAGTGTGGATGCCATCTTCAATGGTGCGGAGCCAGGCGTTGTGGACGCGGTCCGCGGCGTCGATCTGGCCGATGTGCACCAGCATCATGACTCCGCCGAGCAGCAAGCCGGACGGATTGGCGAGGTTCTGGCCTGCACGGCGGGGCGCGGATCCGTGGATGGCTTCAAACATGGCGCACTGGAGGCCGACGTTCGCCGAACCGGCCAGGCCGACCGAGCCGGCGATCTGCGCCGCCACGTCGGAGAGGATGTCGCCATAGAGGTTGGGCATGACGATGACGTCGAACGCCTCGGGCGTGTCGGCGAGTTTGGCCGCTCCGATGTCCACGATCCAATGCTCGTTCTCGATGGCCGGATATTCGGCGGCGATCTCGTCGAAGACCTTATGGAACAGGCCGTCGGTGACCTTCATGATGTTGTCTTTGGTGAAGCAGGTGACCTTCGCGCGGTTGCTCGCCTTGGCGTACTCGAAGGCGAAGCGCACGATCTTCTCGCAGCCGGGGCGGGAGATGAGCTTGATGCACTGGGTGACGTCCGGGCTCAGGCGGTACTCGATGCCGGCGTAGAGATCCTCTTCGTTCTCGCGGACGATCACCACGTCCATTTTGGGGTGCTTGGTTTTCACAAAGGGCGCATACGCCACGCAGGGACGAACATTGGCGTAGAGCCCGAGTTTCTTGCGGGTGGTGACGTTGAGGCTCTTGAAACCGCCGCCCTGAGGTGTGGTGATAGGCGCTTTTAGAAAGACTTTGGTGCGGCGAAGCGATTCCCAGGCGCTGGGCTCGATTCCGGCCGTGTTCCCGCGCAGATAGACCTTCTCGCCAATCTCTATGGTTTCAATTTCCAACTGCGCGCCGCCGGCGATGAGGATGTGCAGCGTGGCATCCATAATCTCCGGGCCGATTCCGTCGCCGTGCGCGACCGTGATGGGGGTTTTATTGCTCATGATCGATGAAGGGTCAGCATATCAGGACGGGCTAATTGACTGAGATGAAAAGAGTTTGCGGGATCACTGTTCCGGCCTGGGTCACCTGCAGAGGCAGATCGCCGGAGGGCGCATCGGCGGGAACGGTCACGTTGAACTGGTACACGCCCACCTCATTGGGAGACAGGCCCTGGTAGGAAGGCGTTACGGCCGGAAGCGTGCCGAAGGTGAACGTCACGGGAGTGGTCAGGCTGGTGGATCCGGAGACGATTTCGCCGGCGATGGGGAACGTGGGGGTGACGCCGCCGAAGCCGACTCCGTAGAAGACCAGCGTTTCACCCGGCGAGGCGGGCGTGCTCGTGATGTTGGGGATGGCGCCGTTGCCGACGAAGCTGTTATCCAAATGGAGCGCGGTGACGTATTGGGTGGAGCCGACTTTGAAGGTCGCGGGCGCAAGCAGGCCGCCTTCGACCGGGTTGATGGCCAGCATCGCGGACGCGCTCGACTGGCCGTTGTAGGTGACGATCACCGGGACAGAGCCGCCGCTGGGTACGTTGGCGGGGACCTGGATGTTGACCTGACCGGGGCTGACGTAGTTGACGTAGGCCGGATAGCCGCCGACGGTGACGCCGACTCCGTCCAGCGTGGTGGGAGCGATCAGATTGACAAAATCGCTGACCCTCCAACCCCGGGTGTCGCCGGCCAGGTTGGAGCCGTAGATCTCCACGAAGGAGCCTTGCGCGGCGGCGGGGAAAGCGCCGAAGCCGCTCGCGGTGATGACGCCGCCGGCCCCGATGGTGGGAACCGTGGACGTGCCGGAAATCTGGACGATGGCGTTCACGACGATATAGTCCCCGGCGACGGGGTCCGCCGTGAGCGCGGAGTAGTTGATGAGCGGGACGTTGGTGAAAGCGGAGTCATTCAGCAGGGTGCTCAGATCGAAGGTTGTGAGCGCTCCGATGTTCGTCATCACGGCCAGGCTCGCGGCGTCGGTCGAGGGGATGGTTCCGATGACGGTGAAGGGTCCTCCGTCGGTGGTGTTGTCCAGGGTCGCGGAGTTGTCCGCCAGGTTGAAGAACCATTGGCTGGTGGCGCTGTTCGGATTACCTCCAGCGAGCGCCATGGCCAGAGTTCCGGCGGTGTTGGGCACGCTGTACTCGTTGACGACGGCGGCGTTGGTGGCGATGGCCGACGGAATGCCGTTAACCAATTGATAACCGCCGCCCTGGAACACGAAGCCTGCAACCAGGCGGTGAATGATGGAGTTGTTGTATTCTCCGCTGTTCACGTAGGCCAGGAAATTGGCGACGTTGAGGGGCGAGACGCTGGGGTTGAGCGTGACGTTGATGTTGCCCTGGGTGGTTTGGAACTGGATCATGGGACCGGTCACCTGGGAGCGAAGGGTGACCGGGGCGGTCAGGAGAAACAGGCTGAGGGCGCCAGCCAATCGGATACGCATAAAAAGTACCCGAATTCTACCGCATTGTCAGGGATTCGCATCGAATGTGACCGAGGAGTCCGCCGCGAACTTGCGGTATTGCTGGAACTCCATGTCATGCCGGACCTTCTTGTCGGGCAGGAGCGCGGAGACGGAAGCCTGGATGGGCAGAAGGTAGCGGCGTTCGCCGATGGCGACCTCTCCGTAGTCGACCGTGGTCGAGATCTCGCGGGTTTCGAGGTCGCGCGGGATGTCGGAGGCGATATCGAAAATGCGCCAGACGGCGCCGGTGTCCGGGTCGGCGAAGATGGCGCCGTGATAGGCAAGCGTGGCGTGGGCCAAATCGCTGCGCTGGAGCCGCAGGGTGGAATGTTCCTGGTCGACGGAGAAGTCGAAGACGGCCAGACGCTTGCCGCGGACTGTTTCCCAACGGTTCCAGGAGTAAACCGCCTGGCTTTCCTTGCCGAGAACCTGGCTGAGGAGGATGCCGAACTCGCCTTCGGTAGTGAGCGTGGGCGGCGTCCGGAAGCGGCTGCGGCCGGGCTCGAACGGCTTGCCGTTCACGGAATCGAGGGCGCGCTTCTCATTGCCCTCGCTGAAGCTCAGGCGCGAGACAAATGTGTCGCGGGTGCGCCAGCGTTCGGACTTGAGGCCGGATTCGAGTTCGCGCGTGACCTGCATGCAGAGGAAATTGGGCAGGTTGGAGACGTACTGATCGGCATAGCGGTGCATGGCGGCGAGCAGGCTGTCCTGTGCGGCGGCAGGCAGGGCGGCGTCAGAGGGGGTCTGGGCGTGAAGGGCCAGGGACAAGATGGCTGCCGCGACGAGGCTGAACGATTTTGACGGGGACACAGGTCAGGTCTCAACATACAGGATCAGGCGGCAGGATCAGGCGGCAGGATCGGGCGGCAGGATCAGGAAACAGGATCGAGCGGCGGGCAATGACGGGTTTATGCCCGATGACATAATAAGAGCTTCGTGACGATCTGCTATCTGGATGCGTTTTCCGGCCTCAGCGGGGACATGCTGGTGGGCGCGCTGGCGGATGCCGGCGCGGACGCGCGGGCTATCACAGCCGGCGTAGATTCGCTGGGCGCCGGCGCGCGAGTCACGTTTGAGCGAGTGCTCCGCCGCGGCATCGCGGCCACGAAGTTCCGGGTTCTAACCCCGGAAGAAACGAAGCACCGGCATCTCAGCGGCATTCTCAAGATGATTCAAGGGGCCGATCTGCCGGACAGCGTGAAGCAGAACGCTGCGCGGGTGTTCGAGCGGCTGGGCGAATGTGAAGCCGCGGCGCACGGCGTTCCGGTGGAGAAGGTGCATTTCCACGAAGTGGGCGCGGTGGATTCGATCGCCGACATCGTGGGGGCGTGCCTGGGATTCGATCTGCTCGGCGCCGAATCGATCCAATGCTCGGCCGTGAACGCGGGTTCGGGCACGGTGGAGACGGAGCATGGGACGCTTCCGGTTCCGGCTCCGGCGACCGCTTCCCTGCTCCGGGGCAAGCCCGTGTATGCGCGCGGGCCGGCGGTGGAACTGACGACTCCGACGGGCGCCGCGGTAGTGGTGACTCTGGCCGAGAAGTTCGGGACGATGCCGGCGATGCGGATCGAGAAGATCGGGTACGGGGCCGGCGACAAGGACTTCAAAGAGCAGGCGAACGTGCTGCGGATCCTGGTCGGCGAGAGCACGGGCGCGACCGAGGCGACGACGGTGATGGTGATCGAGGCGAACATCGACGATCTGAGTCCCCAAGTGCTCGGATACGCGATCGAGCGGCTGATGGAAGCCGGCGCGCTGGACGCTTCGGTGCAGCCGATTGGGATGAAGAAGGGCAGGCCGGGCTCGCTGCTCCGGGTGATCGCGCGGCCGGAAGACCGGGAGTTGATGGCGGCGGTGATCTTCGAGGAGACATCGACGATCGGGCTGCGGAGCTACGCGGCGGACCGGATCGTGGAAGCGCGGGAGTTAGTCGAAGTCAGGACGAAGTACGGTCCGGTGCGGGTGAAGGTTTCGGGTTCGGGGAATATCGCCCCCGAGTATGAGGACTGCCGCGCGCTGGCGCGTTCGAGTCACACGCCGCTGAAGAGCATCCTGGCGGAAGCCACTTACGAGTATCAGAAATCCATTCGATGAAATATTACTTAACGACGCCGCTTTACTATGTGAACGCCGCGCCGCATATCGGTCACACTTATACGACTCTTGCGGCGGATACGATCAAGCGCATGCGGCGGATGCAGGGATTCGCCGCCCGTCTGACCACGGGGACGGATGAGCACGGCCAGAAGGTGGAACGGTCGGCGGAGGCAGCGCATCGGACTCCGAAAGAGTTCGTGGATATGGTGTCGGCGGAGTTCCGGAGGCAGTGGGACGTATTGGATGTCTCTTACGACCACTTTATTCGGACCACCGATCCGAAGCATCAGGAGACCGTGCAATGGCTCTTCCAGCGCTGCGAGGCGAACGGCTACATTTACAAGGGCAGTTACACCGGGCAGTACTGCGTGTTCGACGAGTTGTACGTCAACGACGCCAAGGCGGGCGACCCGTGCCCCTTCTGCGGCCGCCCGACGGAGACGGTGACGGAAGAGAACTACTTCTTCCGGCTCTCGGCGTTCGCGGACAAGTTACTGGCCTTGTATGAGAGCGACCCGAAATTCGTGCAACCGGAGTCGCGGCGCAACGAAGTGATCAGTTTCGTGAAGCAGGGCTTGCAGGATCTGTCGATCAGCCGCACGACGCTGAAGTGGGGCATTCCGCTGCCGGTGGAAGGCAAGCACGTGTTCTACGTGTGGTTCGACGCGCTGATCGGTTACCTGAGCGCGGTGCGCGGCACGGACGAGTGGCCGGCCGATCTGCATCTGGTGGGGAAAGAGATCGTGCGCTTCCACGCGGTGTTCTGGCCGGCCTTTTTGATGGCGGCCGATCTGCCGCTGCCCAAGGCGGTGTTCGCGCATGGGTGGCTTCTTTTCGAGAACGACAAGATGAGCAAGTCGCGCGGGAATATCGTGCGGACGGATCCGATCCGGCAAGTGATCGGGACCGAAGCGCTGCGGTACTTTCTGCTGCGCGAGATTGTTTTCGGGCAGGACGGCAGCTTCAGCTACGACGCGTTAATCGCGCGTTATAACTCGGATCTGGCGAACGGCTTGGGGAACCTGGTCAGCCGGACGCTGACGATGATCAAGCAATACCGCGGAGGAGTGGCGCCGGCGGTGTTTGACGAAGAGACCGGCAAAGCGGCGCAGACGGCGATCGCCACGGCGATCGAGTGCTTTGACCGCTTCGAATTTTCACGCGGGCTTGAGGCGGTGTGGCATTTGGTCACGGCGGCGGATAAGTTCATTGTGGAGCAGGCGCCATGGAAGCTGGCGCGGGCGGAAGATGACGCGAGCCGGGCGAAGCTGGACGTGGCGCTCGGGACGGCGGTGGAGACGGTGCGGATCGCGGCGGCATTGCTGGCCCCGATTCTGCCAGAATCAACCGCCAAGATCTGGAGCCAGCTCGGGATGAAGAGCGACCTTTCGGCGACGCTGTGGTCAGACCTGCATTGGGGCGGTTTTCCGGGCGGGCAATCCATCGGCGACATCGCCGGAGTGTTTCCGCGCATCGATGGTCCGCTGGCGATCGAACAGATGCGCGTGCTGGAACATGAGGTGGGGTTGAAGCAGGCCGCGTTGCTGGGTAAGACGGCGGAGAAGGAGCTGCCGAGCGGGATGACGCCGATCGCCGGCCCGATCCAGATTGACGATTTCGCGAAGGTGGATCTGCGGGTGGGGCAAGTGGTGTCGGCGGAGGCGGTGAAGGGCGCGGACAAGCTGCTGCATCTGAAGGTGGACATCGGGGAGGCGGAGCCGCGGACGATTGTGGCGGGAATCGCGCAGGTGTATAAGCCGGAGCAGATTGTGGGACGGCGGGTAGTGATCGTGGCGAATCTGGAGCCGCGCAAGCTGCGCGGAATTCTCTCGCAGGGGATGATCGTGGCGGCTTCGGTGGACGGCGGAAAGCCGGTGCTGGCCGGGTTCCTGGAAGAGGTTCCGGTGGGTGCGCGCCTGAAGTGAAGCTGGTCGATTCGCACTGTCATCTGGACAGCCCGAAGTTCGGCGCGGACGTGGACGCGGTGATCGAGCGGGCGCGGGCTGCGGGAGTGGAGCGGTTTGTGGCCATCGGGACCGGGGAAGGTCCTCCGGATCTGGAAGCGGGCCTGCGGCTGGCGGAGAAGTACGAAGGCTTCTTCGCCACGGCGGGCGTGCATCCGCATGACGCGTCGAAGGCCGGACCGGAAACTTTTGAGCGGCTTCGCGAGCTTGCGCGGCATCCCAGAGTTGTGGCTTTTGGCGAGATCGGCCTGGACTACCACTACGACTTCTCTCCGCGGGATGTGCAGGCGGGGGTGTTCGCGCGGCAGTTGGGGATTGCGGCGGAAGCGGGGATCCCGGTGGTGATCCATACGCGCGAGGCGTGGGCGGATACAATGCGCATGCTGCGGGAGCAATGGGCTGGGCGGCCGGGGATCATGCACTGTTTTACGGGCGGTCCGGCGGAGGCGCGCGAGGCATTGGAGTTAGGCTTCCATCTGAGCTTCGGGGGAGTATTGACGTTTCCGAAAGCGGAAGAAGTTCGGGAAGCGGCGCGGCTTACGCCAGACGACCGGCTGCTGGTGGAGACGGACGCGCCGTTTCTGGCGCCGGCGCCGCACCGGGGGAAGCGGAACGAGCCGGCGTTTTTGGTGGAGACGGTACGCAAACTTGCCGAGGTGCGCGGGAGTTCGCCCGAGGCGATCGCGGAGATGACGACACGGAACTTCGAGAGGCTCTGCTCGCGGGCCGGTAGTGCATCTGGTTACACTGGGGAAGTTCGATGAATACAGGCAAAGCCGGGCAGATCGCTTCGATACCGGAGATCCTCGCGCTGGTGGAAGAAGATCTGGCCGCGGTGGAACGCGAACTGGCGCTCGAGTCGGTGGCGAGCGTAGAGGCTGTGACGCGGATTGCACGCTACCTGCAGAGCAGCGGGGGCAAGCGCCTGCGGCCTTCCCTGCTGCTGTTGTGCGCGCGGCTGGCGGGAGATGGCGAACCGCTGGAACATCCGGCGATCCGGCTGGCGGCGGTGGTGGAGATGCTGCATGCGGCGACGCTGGTGCATGACGACGTGATCGATATGGCGAACACGCGGCGCGGGCGTCCTTCCACGAACGCGCAGTGGGGCAACCACACCTGCGTGCTGGCGGGCGACTGGCTTTACATGCAGGCGTTTCAGATCGCGCTGGGGATGCGGAACTTCCACATTCTGGATCTGCTGATCGGACTCACGCAGCTGATGGTGGAAGGCGAGTTGATTCAGCTGGAGCGGATCGGCAAGATCGAGGTGACCGAGGCCGACTGCATGGAACTGGTGGACCGGAAGACGGCGGGATTGTTCAGCGTGTGCGCGAAGCTGGGCGGGATTGTCGCGGGCGCGGATACGGTGCTCGAAGAGAAGCTGGGCGAGTTCGCATGGAACCTTGGCATGGCGTTCCAGTTGATTGACGACGTGCTGGATTTCAACGCACAGGAGACGGTGCTGGGCAAGCCGGTGGGCGGCGATCTGCGCGAGGGCAAAGTGACGCTGCCGGTGGTGTATGCGCTGGAGCAGGCGAGCGGGGCGGAACGCGGGCAGATCGAGACGGTGCTGCGGGAGCGCGGTTATGGCGCCGTGCCGTTTGAGCAGGTGCGGGGAATTCTGCAGAAGCGCGGCGGCATTCAGCGCGCGCTGGAGCGGGCGCAGCAGTTCAGCGATCGGGCGATTCAGATCGTATCGGAATTGCCGGATTCGGTTTATCAACGGGGTTTGGTGGCGGTTGCGGAGTTGGTGGTGGAGCGCAGTTTCTAGACCGGCGCGGATGAGGTGAAGATTCCGCTCGCGGATGTTTTTGCAGAAGACTAACGGGATTTAGCTGTAATTCGCGCACGTCTTCACGGTTTTGCTATCCAGTAGCCAGGGCGCGTACGGACGCCAGCTTCGGGGTGAGAGAGGACCTGAATCTCCAACGGATGAAAGCCGGCCGTGGTGACGGAAGGCGAGAAGCTCAGCACATATTGCGAGTGCAGGTCCGTGCCGATCTTTTCCAAAGACTCTTCCAAGCCAGCTTGCTTCAGGAATTCCAGGTGCGATCCTCCGGTGGAGGCGACAAGCGCGGCGACGGTGGAATGTTTGGCGGCCCGGCCAATCTCGCCGAACACGGCGAGGAGGTTCATGTCGCCGGGCGGCGCGTCCTCAGGCTTGGCGGTAAAAGGAGTCAGGTAAGGCGAAAAAGTCAGAGCGTAGAGCTCTACGTTTTCGCGCTGCAGCACGGGGATGAGATCGGAAAGGTGGATTTTGCTGCCGCGATCCTTCGTTTCGCTAATCAGCAGGATCACCTTGCGGTCGCCCGGCGGACGCTCGGCAAGAAGTCGCGTCGCAGCCATTACGGCGTCGAGAATGGCAGCGCCCCCGCCGCCGGATTCGATGTGAGCGAGAGCATCCTGGGCGTTCGGGTATCCACCGAAGGCGCGCACGACCTCAGGGCGCCCGGCGAATCCGATTACCGCGACGTCCCCATTTTGACCGGCGAGCGTGGGCTGCAGAAGAGCCCCAACCTTACGGACTTTGGCGACGGCGGCGGAGGCGAGATCTCCGGTTTCGGCGACGACCACGAGCGAGAGCGGCGCAACCGTTTCATCGAGCGAGAAGTTCTGGCGCTGGCCCTCGACGGTGACGAGGAAGTCGTCTTTGGCGAGCGTCTGAATGGGAGCGCCCTTGCGGGTGGTGACGGAGACGGGAGCGATGACGAGTGAGACGCCGGCGCGGATATCCGGTTCCTGAGCGCAAACTGGCGGAACCAATGGAGTGACCAGTAGCGCCGCGGCACACAGTGTCGAACGATGAGCCCACCGGGGACGCCGCAAAGTGAAGCCGTTACAAGGGGATGCGGCGGGCGGCGCGATCATGCGCGGGTGGGATGCAGTTGAGACGCCAAGCCGATGCCGCTACTCTGTTAAATTGCCGGCCGCCAGACCACCACGAACGCTAGGGATGTTCGACGCCACCATGATCGTGATGGGAGGGATCGTCGGTTCGGGAATCTTCATCAATCCCTACGTTGTCGCGCAGCGAGTGCATACGCCGTTCCTCATTCTCGGAGTGTGGCTCGCGGGAGGCCTGCTCGCGCTCACGGGCGCTTTCATCTGGGCTGAACTGGCCTGCCGGCTTCCCGGCGCCGGCGGACAGTATCTCTACTTGCGAGAGGCTTATCATCCAGCGGTCGCTTTCCTCTACGGGTGGGTTCTGCTCCTGGTGATTCAGACGGGCGGAATGGCGGCTGTGGCTGTCACCTTCGCGAGATACCTGAGAGAAGTCGTGAGAATACCTGGCAGCGATGCGGTGATCGCCTGCTGTACGCTGGTCGGGCTCGCCTTTGTAAATTGCTTCGGAGCACGGACGGGAAGTAATGTCCAGAGCGCCCTGATGCTGCTGAAGTCGGCCGCGATCGCCCTGCTGGTGGTCGCGGGCCTGAGCGCGCGGGCGGCTAGCGGGATCGCTCCTCCAAACGGGGGATATGACGAAGGACATCTTGCGGGATCCATCGGGTCAGCCATGATCCCGGTCGCCTTCGCGTACGGGGGTTGGCAGACGGCAAGCTTCCTGGCGGAGGAAATGGGCGATGCGAAACGTGATCTGGCGCGCGGACTCATCGTCGGAGTTCTCGGCGTAATTGCGCTTTACGTCTCCGTGAACTTCGTTTGCGTGCGCGTCTTGGGGCCCGCGGCGCTTGCGGCCACAAGGACACCCGCATCGGCCGTCATGCGCGCGGCATGGGGCGAAAAAGGCGCGTTCTGGATCGCCGTGGGAATCACCATATCCACGCTTGGATTTCTGAGTCAGGGAATCCTGACCGCTCCTCGGGTCTACTACGCGATGGCGCGCGATCGATTGTTTTTTCGAAGCGTTGGATGGATTTCGCCGCATACGGGCGCTCCGGTCATCGCGATCGTGCTCCAGGCGTCTCTAGCGGCCGTGATCGTTTTCGTGGGGCGCTACGAACAGATCCTGAATTACGTGGTTTCAATCGATTTCATCTTCTTCGGTCTCACGGCGGCGAGCATCTTCGTCTTCCGGAAGCGCTCCCCGGAGATCCCCGCGTTTCACGTTCCCGGCCATCCGTTCACCACGCTGCTGTTTGTGCTGGCGTGCGCGGCCATTGTAACTGTCACCATCACCGGATTTCCGGGGCAGGCTGTGTGGGGTTTATCGATCTTGCTGGCCGGAGTGCCGGTTTATCTTTACTGGAGCCGCGGAAAGGAAAGATCCCGATGAGAAACCGCCAATCCGAGTACATGCATTGGGCCAAGCTGCACAGCCGGGCAACCTACAATCTTGCGACCAGCGGCGTCGGCCCGTTCCCTTTCAAAGAGTTGGTCTTTGACCCGCAAGAGCTGGAGATAAACGGCCCCAGCCGCTACGGATATGAGCCCCTTCAGAAAGAGATCGCCAAGAAATACAACGTGGATCCGGAGTGCGTGGTGGCCGCGGCGGGAACTTCAATGGCCAACCACTTAGCCATGGCCGCGCTGGTCAGCGATGGCGACGAGGTGCTGGTGGAACAGCCCGGATACGAACTGCTGACGGCCTCGGCGCTCTACTTCACCTCGCAGGTGCGCCGGCTTCCGCGAGACGAAAATACGGGCTTCCAGATTGATTTGCGGCAGGCGGAGAAGGCGATCTCATCGCGCACCCGCCTGATTGTGGTGAGCAATCTTCACAACCCGTCCAGCGTACTTGCCTCCGAGTCTGAACTGCAGTATCTGGGCGACCTCGCGCGGCGCGTGGGCGCGCACGTCCTGGTGGACGAGGTTTACCTCGACGCGGTGTACGAGAATACGCCCCGGTCGTCGTTCCACTACGGTGCGCCGTTTCTCGTCACCAGCAGCCTCACCAAAGTTTACGGGCTGAGCGGACTGCGCTGCGGCTGGATTTTGGCGCAGCCGGATCTGGCGCGCGCCATGTGGCGATTGAACGATCTTTTTGGCTCGATCCCGGCATTTCCCGCCGAGCAACTGAGCGTGGCGGCATTCCAGCAGATCGCGCCCATTCGCGAGCGAGCGCGACGAGTCGTGGACGCTGATCGAACTCTGCTGCATCAATTTTTGGATAGAAACCCGGAACTGTCGGCGGTACGCACGAGTTGGGGGACCACTTCGCTTGTGAAGTTGCGGCGGCCCGACGTGCCTTCTTTTGTCCATCGGCTGCGGAGCGACTTCGACACCTCGGTCGTCCCCGGCCGCTTCTTCGACATGCCGGATCACTTTCGCATCGGAATGGGAGTGGATCATGCCATGTTCGCTGAAGGACTCCGGCGCATCGAATTAGCTCTCGCGAGCTGACGCGGGGGATGAGGCACTTCCTTTGGGGACATTCCCCAGCGCAGTTCCGGTTTCCAGTTTCGCCAGGTTGTGCGCGGCGTTCACGAGGGATACTTGGGCGAAGGCCTGTGGAAAATTGCCGACCTGCCGTTTGGCCAGATGGTCGTATTCCTCGGAAAGAAGTCCGACATCGTTGCGAAGGGAAAGAAGTCGCTCGAACAGGTCCCGGGCTTCTTTCCAGCGCCCTTGCAATGCGTAGTTATCCACAAGCCAGAAGCTGCAAGCCAGGAATGCGCCTTCCTGGCCGCCGACTCCATCCACGTCGGATGCGGTGTTATATCGCAAAACAAGGCCACCTTGAATCAGGTTCTTCTCGATGGCCGTTACCGTTCCCTGAATCCTGGGGTCACTTGCCGGAAGGAAGCCGACGAGCGGCATCAGCAGCAGACTCGCGTCGAGCGTCTTCCCGCCGTAGTACTGAACAAAGGAAGACATCTCGGGGTCGAAGCCTTTGGTGCAGACTTCGCCGTGAATGGCGTCGCGCACTTTACGCCATTCCTCGAGCGAACAGGACATCCCCGAATCCTCTGCTGTTTGCACGGCGCGAGCAAGCGCGACCCAGGCCATTACTTTGGAATGCGTAAAGTGGCGCTTGGGGCCCCGAACCTCCCATATCCCGGAATCGGGCTCCCGCCAGATCTTCACCAAGTGATTTACCAGAGCGCGTTCTAAAGGCCAACTCTCATCCGGCCCGGCGAGGTTCGCCTTTCGCGCTAAGTACAGCAGGCCGATCACTTCGCCGAATACGTCAATTTGAAGCTGCTCAGCGGCGGCGTTTCCGATGCGCACCGGCCGGGAGTTCTCATATCCGCTGAGCCAGGGAATTTCGTACTCCGTCAGGCGGCGCTCCCCGCCCACTCCGTAAAGGATCTGCATCTGGTCCGGGCTTCCGGCGACCGCTCGAAGCAGCCATTGCCGCCAACTCCCTGCCTCTTCCAAGAAGCCGGAATTTATCAGGGCATACAGGGTGAACGTGGCGTCCCGCAGCCAGCAGTAGCGATAATCCCAATTCCGCTGACCTCCGATTTCCTCCGGCAGCGAGGTGGTGGCGGCGGCCACGATTCCGCCGGTCTGACCGTCAGTAAGCGCCTTCAGCGTGATGAGAGACCGCAGAACCGCCTCGGCGTAGATGCCTTTGGGCGAATGCCGGGTCGACCACGCGCTCCACCATTTGCTCACTTTCTCTATCGTCATCGCCGCGCCGGGGGAAGCTGGGGTCTCACGATGCGATTTTCTCCACGAGAGGACAAACGAGACTTCCTGTCCCTCGCCGACGCTGAAGTTGGCGACGGTCGACATCTCCTCGCCGCTAACCTCCACAGAGCTCGACAGAACAACCTGGTCCGGGCCCGCTATAGCTTGCATGCGGCCGTCGGGAAGACGTGACACCCAGGGAATCACCGACCCGTACTCGAAACGAATCTTTATCGACATGCACATCGGCACGGAACCGCTCAGTCCGCGCACAAGCCGCACAACGTGCTGAACATCGCCGTCAAGATCCATGCAGTCGATCAGAACGCAACGGCCGCTATCGGTGGCGAACTCCGTTTCGAGCACAAGCGTGTTTTCCCGGTACCGGCGCGAAACGGAAGAGCCTGGATGCTGAGGTGCAATGGCCCACTTTCCGTTCTCTTCGCTTCCCAGCAAAGCCGCCATGCAGGCGGCGGAGTCGAATCGGGGCCAAGCCAGCCAGTCAATGGCGCCACTCTTCGAAACCAGGGCCGCGCTTGCGCAGTTTCCGATTAGAGCGTAGTCTTCGATACAGGAGTTGGGCACTTGGTGGATAGTCAGCAATACCGTGGCCATAGAACGCGCGGCGCGACCGCCACGATTAACGTTATAAAGCCTTCGTAACTTCCCGGCGGTCCGTGCCATCCAAGAAGAAGGAAGATAAGTCGGGCGGAATCAAGCCCGGCGGAGGTTGAAACGTGAGCAGTAGAACCGGCAAGCGTTGGTTTAAAAGTACAGGATTAGTGTGGTGCGCTCTATTGTTCATCCCCGCTGGCGCGCGGCTTTTCGCTCAGGACCAGGCGCCTCCGCCAGATCAGCAGAACTTTGGACCGCCGCCCGGAGCGGAACAGCAGGCCGGTCCTTTGCTATCCCCGGATCAATTGGACGGACTTGTCGCCCCCATCGCGCTCTACCCGGATCCCCTTCTGAGTCAGGTGCTCGTAGCCTCCACGTATCCTCTCGAAGTGGTGGAAGCGGCCCAGTTTCTCCAGCAGAATCAGAATTTACGGGGACAGGATCTGCTGCAGGCCGCCCAGCAACAGAACTGGGATCCAAGCGTGCAGGCGCTGGTGGTGTTCCCGGATGTGGTGCAAAGGCTCGCGCAGGATGTCCGCTGGATGACCGATCTGGGCAACTCGTTTCTAGCCCAGCAGGCTGACGTGATGACCGCCGTTCAGAGAATGCGGGAACAGGCGCGGGCCGCGGGGAAACTGAACTCGACGCCTCAGGAATACGTCACGACGCAAGATGTGAACGGCCAGCAGGCGATTGAAATAGAGCCCTCGGATCCTCAGGAGTTCTACGTGCCTGATTACAACCCGGCTTACTTCTGGGGCGATGCATACTCATACCCCGGTCTGTACTATCCGGGAATCGGCGTTGGTTGGGGTTTTGGACCCGGTATCTCGCTCGGATTGTTCTTCGGCGGCGGCTGTTGCGGATGGGGCGGCTGGGGCTGGGGACCAAATTGGTATGGTCACTCGATTTTTGTGAACGGCGGCTTCTTCCATCGATACAGGTTCGGCGATTTCCATGGCGGCGGCTTCGGCCGGTCGGTTTGGATGCATGACCCCGGACACCGCTTAGGCGTGCCGTATCCGAATCGCGCATTGGCGCAGCAGTTCCGCGGCAACGCCAACGGGTTCCGCGGTAACGCGAACGGCTTCCGCGGCAACGCGAACAGCTTCCGTGGAAACACGGGAGCGGTGAACCAGAGCTTCGGCAGTCAGGCACAGCGAAGCTTTGGAAACACCGCGGTCCAAGGCACCGAGAGATTAGGCAATCGTCAGATTCCGCAAGCCAATTTCGGGAGTCACAGCGCGTTTGGGCCGATCGACAACGGGAGCCGGGTCAGAACACAAAGCGATCACGGATATTCCAGCATGCATAGCGGCGGCAGCGCTCCACGTTCCAGCGGCGGAGGCGGGGGCGGAGGCGGTCACGCGGGTGGCGGCGGAGGCGGCGGTCACGCTTCCGGCGGCGGAGGGAGACGCTAGCCATGACGAAGCGATTTGTACTGGTGAGCGCGATTGCGGGTTGGGCCGCGATTCATGCCGCGGCGCAAGGCCCGGTTCACGCAACGGCTGCGAAGCAGAGTTCCGTGACGACGTTCGCTTCCGCCGAAGAAGCGGCTGACGCCTTGATTCACGCGACGCAGAACGATGATACGGCCGCTCTTTCGGCCCTCTTCGGGCCCCGCGCAAAACGGGTGCTCACGTCGGGAGACGCCGCCCGCGATAAGCAGGAGCGGGCGGAGTTCGGCCGTTTGGCCGCCGGCAATCATCATTTGGAGGCTGATCCGATGAATCGCAGGCGCATGGTTCTGGCCGTCGGAACGCAGGATTGGCCCTTTCCGATTCCCATCGTCCAAAAGAACGGGACGTGGAGTTTCGATCCCGAGTCGGGCGAGCAGGAGATGCACGCCCGGCGCATTGGCGCCAACGAGTTGAATACGATCGAAATCTGCGCCGGATACGTCGAAGCGCAGCAGGCCTATGCCGCGCAGGTTCCCGGACCCGGGGGAATGCGGGAGTATGCTCAACACGTGATGAGCCTGCCCGGCAGAAAAGACGGCTTGTTCTGGCAAATCTCCAACGGGGGCGCCGCGCCTTTGGTTCCGAAGCGTTTCGCGGAAGCGTCCCTGGATCCGCGAAATCCGGCCTCGGCCAGCCCTGTCCCTTATCACGGCTACCTCTTCCATGTTCTGAAGTCACAAGGGCCCAACGCTCCGCAGGGCGCGCGCAGTTACGTCGTAAAGGATGCGATGATTGGGGGATTCGGGCTGGTGGCCTGGCCGGCGGAATACGGCGTGACCGGCGTACACACGTTTATCGTGGACCAAGACGGAAGCGTCTACGAGAGAGATCTCGGACCCTCGACAGCGCTGACCGCTCGAAATTTGAAGCAGTTTGATCCCGATCGCAGGTGGACGCTGGTCGAGTGATCTCCCGACTAAATCTTCCGAAGGGTGAGTAGATGCATTGGACGCTTGGGGCGGTCTTAGTCATAGGCTTGGGGATTTCCGGAGGTTGCAGCAGGAAGCCCGCGAATTCTCCAGCCGCCAGTTCCCAGCAGGCGACGGTCACTTTGACAGACGGATCGGGTTTTGCGGGGACGGTCACCGCAAGCTCGACATCTTCCATTACGTTGTTAGCTCCCAACGGTGAATCCCGTACGTATCCGATGAGCAAAGTCGCATCGGTTCAGTACTCGCCGGCTCCGGCGGCTCAGTATGGTTCGTCGATTCCCGCGCCGAGCGCACCTGCGGCGGCGGCTACAGAGCCGGCCCCGAGCGGACCTGCGCCCGTTCCCAACAGCGCGGCTGTGAACCCCGCGGCATCTCCTGCTCCCGGGGCGGATTCCGCGCCGCCAACGCAGCCGGCTCCCCAGGAAGTTGTGAGCGTCGTTCCCGCCAGATCCACGCTGGTGGTGCGCAACAACGTGGTTATTGATTCCAAGGTGGCTACTCCGGGGCAGACCTATTCGGGCGTCGTCGTTCGGAACGTTCTGGACGGACGCGGCCGGGTCGTGATTCCGCATGGCGCGCCCGCTACTCTCGTGGTTCGTTCGGCTACCGACCAGGGAAAAGTTCAGGGGCAATCCGAACTCGCTCTCGACATCGAATCGGTTGTCATCGCGGGACGGCGGTACCGCGTCGAGACTGCCGATCTTGTCGAGAAGGGACGGGCAGGCGTCGGCGCGAATAAGCGGACCGCGGGATTCATTGGCGGCGGCACAGTGCTCGGTACTCTGCTTGGCGCGGTCGCGGGCGGCGGAAGAGGCGCGGCGATCGGCGCGGTTTCGGGCGCCGCGGCGGGAACGGCGACACAAGCCGTAACGCGCGGCAAGGGTGTTCGCGTCCCCGCGGAAACTTTGATGACATTTCGTCTCGAAGCGCCGATCCGAGTTCGAGAGATTCGGTAAAGGGCAGCCACGCCGAACCTGCGCGCGGTCGCAACGCGATATAGTCTCTTCATCCCGTATGGCTGTCCGACTCACGTCCCGCTCGCTCTTATTTTTTCTGCTCTGTTCTGTACTGTCCGCCCAGGCGGCGGTTCGGCTCCCCACCGTATTGGGAAGTCACATGGTGCTTCAGCGTGATCGTCCCGTCCACATCTGGGGCTTCGCGGATCCCGCCGAGGCTGTTACAGCCGCTTTCCGCGGCGAAACGCGGACGGCCGCAGCCGACGCGACAGGCCGATGGAGTCTCTATTTTCAAGCGGCTGGCGCCGGGGGTCCTTTTGATCTCCTGGTCAAAGGCACGAATGAACTGAACTTGAACGACATCCTGGTGGGCGATGTGTGGCTGGCTTCGGGGCAGTCCAACATGGAATTTCCGCTCGCGCGAGCGGACAGCGGGACGCAGGATGTTTCCGCGGCGAACCACCCCCAGATCCGTCTATTCAAGACGGAACATCGCGTGTCCGAGTACCCGCTCGAGGATGTTCCCTCTAGATCCTGGGTCAAGTGCGACCCCAAGACCATCGCCAACTTTTCCGCGGTCGCCTACTACTTCGGTTCGGATCTGCAAGAGCGCCTCGCGGTGCCTGTCGGCTTGATCGAGAGCGATTGGGGCGGAACGCCCGCCGACGCCTGGACGAGCCTTCCCGCGCTATCGTCCGATGCAGCTCTGATGCCGGTGTTTTCCGAGTGGGCCCGCATGATGGAAGACGAGCCCCATACGCTCGCCCTACGTGAGCGGGAACTGGATAAATGGCAGAAGGATGTCGCCCAGGCGAAGGCTGAGGGAAAGCGTCCCCCGGATAAGCCGTGGGCTCCCAACCAGGACAATTGTTGGATGCCTGGCGGCCTCTACAACGCTATGATCGCGCCGTTCACTCCTTACGCGATCCGTGGCGTGATCTGGTATCAGGGGGAGAGCAACGCGTCCCCCGAACGCGCCGGGATCTACGCGCGGTTATTTCAAACCATGATCCGCGATTGGCGGAAAGCGTGGGGTGAAGGCGATTTCCCCTTCCTGTTCGTTCAGATTGCCAACTTCACGGCCGGGCACAATTCCGAATGGCCGGAGGTGCGGGAGGCGCAGTTGGAGACGCTCAGTCTCGCGAACACCGGCATGGCGGTCACTATTGATATCGGCAACCCAACGGACATTCACCCCAAAGACAAGAAAGATGTGGGGCTCCGGCTGGCCTTAGCGGCTCGAGCCGTCGCGTATGGAGAGAAGCTGGAGTTCTCCGGTCCGCTGTTCCGCCAGGCGACGACGGAGGGCGGTTCCCTTCGGGTCTGGTTCGACCATGCCGGGAACATGACGTCGAAGAGCGCGAAGATCGGCGGATTCGAGATTGCCGGTTCCGACCACAAGTTTCAGCCGGCCGAAGCGCGCATCGAAGGCAGCAGCGTGGTCGTGTCCAACGCCGAAATCCCGAGTCCGAAATTCGTGCGATACGGGTGGTCGGATAATCCCGAATGCAGTCTTTTCAACGGGCAAGGGCTGCCTGCATCGCCCTTTCGTTCATTTTGAATTCGTTTGGGGAAGCGCCCAGGCAAGCATCAGATCGCCCACGGGAGTAATTACGTACTGCCGCCCGTCGAGCTGATAGGTCATCGGCGAGGCAGCCATGGATTCACCAACGCTCACGTGCCACAGAGTCTTCCCGGTGGCCGTGTCCAAGGCGAGCAAATTGCCGGAGTTGTCGGCTGTGAACAGGACGCCGCCGGCCGTGGTAAGGATGCCCGCGGTGTCCTCACCATCCCCCATGTCGTGCTGCCAGCGTGCTTTGCCCGTTTTGTAATCGATCGCCGTCACGAACGATTGCGCCCACAGATTGCGATCCCGTCCCGCCCATCCCTCCGGCTTGCCATCAGCGGTCATGTAGAAAATGCTCCAGATTCTGCGCGCGCTGAGAAGGAACAGCCCGCTGTTCGGGTCGAAGCTCGGCGACATCCAATTAGTGGCGCCATCGGATCCGGGCGAGACCAGCGTTCCATCCGGCTTGGGCTCCTTCGCCTGGTTGGGGCGGGGCTGGCCGTGAGCATTCACTCCCGCTGACCAGTTGGTGGGCACGAACGGGGCAGTCAGAATGTGTTCGCCGGTCGAGCGGTCCAGCACGAAGAAGTATCCGTTCCGGCTTCCTTGCGCCAGAAGCTTGCGGTCCACGCCGTTGTACGTGTCGTCGAAGAGGACCGGAGTTTGCACGGCATCCCAGTCGTGCGTGTCGTGCGGCGACGGCTGGAAGTACCACTTCAGCGTTCCGCTATCGGCATCGAGCGCCACGATAGAGCAGGTGTAAAGATTGTCGCCTTTCCGAATATCGCCGTTCAGCACCGGATTGGGGTTGCCGATTCCCCAATAGACCAGATTCATCTCGGGATCATAAGTGCCGGTCATCCAGGTCATCCCGCCGCCATGCGAAATGGCGTCGGTGCCCGACGGCCATGTTTCGGATCCGGGCTCGCCTGCTTTGGGTTCGGTGTACCACTTCCACTGAATTTTTCCCGTCTCCGGGTCCACCGAGTCGAGAAACCCGGGCACATCCGTCACATCGCCGGAAACACCGACCAATACATGGTTCCGGACAATCAGCGGCGCCATGGTGGCGAAGTAGCCTAGCTTCGGGTCGGCGAGCTCGATATCCCAACGCACCGTTCCATCTTTGGCGTTCAAGGAGATGAGATGGCAGTCGGGCGTTTCAAAATAGAGCCAGCTTTTGTACATGCCCACGCCGCGCTGGCCGATGTGGTCGCCCTGCGAAGCCCGCAGGTAGTGCCAGATGATGCTGCCTGTTCGCGCGTCCGCCGCCCACACGTTATCGGGAGTCGTGAAGTAGAGGATGCCATTTACTTCCAGCGGAGTCGACTTGATGGAAACAGACTTGATCGGCGACATCCACGCGAGCGTCAGTTGGTTCACGTTGGCGGCATTGATCTGCTTGAGCGGGCTGAAGCGTCTGCCCGAGTAGTCCCCGTTATAGGAAGGCCATGTGCCCGTAGGCGGCTTGAGAAGCAAAGCGGGGTCTAACCCTTCAGCCCCGAAAATCATTCCCGCGGACAAGAGGCAGAAAAGAACGGGCGCGCCCAGGCGGCTTTTCAACATTTCCATCGTCTCCTACTTCAACGTTTCCAGGTACGCGAACAGGTTGTGCATGTCGGCGTCGGAGTATTTTTCGGTCAGAGCCCGATGCGCCTCCAGAGGATCGTGGATTACCACTTTCACGTCGCTTCTGGGCCAGGAGTGATACCACCCGTCGGCGGTGACAATCGCGATCTCAAATTCATCGGCGTGCTTAACGGCCCCGTCCATTTTCGTCCCGTCGGGAAGAGTGACGGTGGCGGTGCGCTTCGCTCTTCCGGGCGGGTAGACCAGCCGTTGTTGCAGGTCGATGGGACGATACTTGGTCGCGATCCCGGCCAGGTCGCGGGTGGGCGAATGGCAAGAGACACAGCCGCCGGTTCCGTTGAAGTATGCCCTGCCCTGCTCGGCGTTTCCGGTGAGCAACTTCGCTAGCGGATAATCACCCGATACGTGCGCGCTGTGCAGCGCCTCGTAAGCCTGGCTGTGGAGAAACATAACGATATCGGAGATCTGATCCGCTTTGAGATTGGAAAACGCCGGCATTCCCTGGTCCGGCCGGCCATTCCGGATCACCGGGCCGGCGAGATTCCCACCCACATCGTGATTGAGAAGAGAAGAGCGAATCAAATCCGGCGCGCGGTTGCCCGTGGCGTCGTCGCCATGGCAGAAGCCGCAACTGGATTTGAACTGCGTCTTGCCGCGCTCTACAGCCGCGGGATCAAACTTCGCCGCCATCTGCTGAGCGCGCCCGGAAACGCAGGTCAGCAGAGCGAGCATCGGGACGAAACACAGAGCGCGGCGGAGCATGGCAGATATCCAAAACGTATCAAATCCGAAATGGGACTTGCGCGAAGGCCCTTGCGCGGACGCCCTTGCGCGAAGCCTATGTTAAACAGTCAGTAGTGCCCCGCCGCGTGCTTCCCGCCCTGGCCGTCCTATTCGCCCTCGCGCCGGTACTCCCCGCATGCTCTCTGCCGCGCTTTGATGCCAGCCAGCCGCGGCCGTCCAGGACCGTGGCGCAACTCATCGAATCCAATCATTATCGGCAGGCTTTGGCGGAGTTCACGGCGGCGTCGAAGGAAGCGCCCTCCGGCTTGGCGGCCGATGACTTGCTCCTGGCCCGGATTCAACTTGGCTTTGGGCAGTTGGAACCGGCGATGGCGCTGATCGAGAAGCGTCTCGCCGTTGATCCTCAAAATGCGCAACTTCATGTGGAGGCCGCCGCGGCGGCGGGACGAATGGCCGAACACGCGGGCATGCTCAAGCAGATTTCACTGGCCAAACGCGTGAGGAAAGAACTCGACAGCGCCTTGGCCATTGAGCCCGGGAATGCGGACGCCATCTACGGTCTCGTGTTGTATGCCGATCTCGCGCCGTCGTTTCTCGGCGGCGACAAAGCCCAGGCCCAAAAACTCGCGGAGCAACTGACCGCGCTCGATCCCCCGCGCGGGTATCTTGCACAGGCGAGGCTCGCGCAGGATCGACACGATGCGGCGGCCGAAGAGGCGTTCCTCAAGAAGGCGATCGAAGCGGGGCCCCGCAGTTATGACGCGCATCTCGCTTATGCCATTTTTCACCAGAAGTCCGGGCCCGCGCATAGCGAGCAAGCCGATGAATTCGCCTGTCAGTCGCTTTACCTGGATCCGACCCGCGCGGAAGCCTGGCAGATTCTCGCGGAGCTCTGCGCATCCGAGGGCTGCGTGCGCGATGTCGAGGGACTGATCGCGGCGGAGCAGGAGTTCATCCCGGATGATCTGTCGCCGGCGTATTTTGCCGCTTTGGGCTTCCTGGAGGCCAACACAAGCTTGGGCTACGCGGAGTCCCTGATCAGAATGTATCTGGCCAAGCCTCAAGAGGGCGGCGCGCCTTCCTCGGGATTGGCGCGCTATCAGTTAGCGCTGATCCAGGAGAAGCAAGGGCGTTGGGCCGAGGCGCTCGACTCGTTGCACATCGCGCTGCAAGAGGAGCCGACGCTCGATAAGGCGAAGCAGGAAGCGAAGCGCCTCGAGAAGAGCGGACGGCAAGAGTAGATGCGGTATCTCACTCCGCGTTGCCCGGAGTTCCGGCGAGTGCTGCTGGTGGAGAGCGGCTCGCGGAACGTGTTGGAAGCAGCGATCCCGCGGCTCGCCAGCGTTTTCGGAACGGGAATCGCGTTTGATCTGATTACCTGCCTTCCGAATGCGCCCAAGTCATCAGACGGGTTCGGGAAGATCTGGCGCACGCAGGATCATTCCAGTACCGCGGCGCGCAAGCAACTCGTTCAGGATTTGCAGGGAACGGACGCCGCCGTGCTCGCGATTGTGTGTTCCGGGGAGCCCATCATGACGCGCTGGAAATGGTGGCTCGCCTGGCATTTACCGTTGAAGATCCTGATCATCAACGAGAACTCCGACTTCTTTTGGCTGGACTCGTCCAATCTACCGGTGATTCGGCGAATGGCGTTCATCCGGTCGGGGCTGGGCGGCGGCAGTTCAGCAGCCGCCGTTTTCCGACTCGGCACGATTCCGTTTACGGCTCTGTATCTGGTTCTCTATGCGACGATTGTGCATACGAAACGCGCACTCCGGGTGGGGTTCGCACACCGAAAGTGACCGAAAACGAAAAGAGAATGAAGGCCATACAGGTAAGTCGACTCGGGGGACCCGAGCAACTCGAACTGGTCGGTCTGCCCGATCCCGGTCCGGGGCCGCGGCAGGCGATTGTGCGGATTCACGCCGCCGGAGTTAATTTCATCGACATCTACTTCCGCACGGGTCTCTACAAAGCGGATCTGCCTTTCACGCCTGGAAATGAAGGCGCGGGCGTTGTCGAGTCCGTCGGCGCGGAGGTGACGAACGTGGCGGTGGGCGATCGCGTCGCCTACGCCATGTCGCGGGGCTCATACGCGGAACTGGCCAGCGTGCCGGCGCACTTACTTGTGAAACTTCCCGCATCGGTCAGCTTCGAACAAGGGGCCGCGGCCATGCTGCAGGGCATGACCGCGCACTACCTTACGCATTCCACATTCCCGCTCCACCCGGGCCACACCATTCTGGTGCATGCTGCCGCGGGCGGCGCGGGCGGCTTGATCGTGCAAATGGCGAAAATGCTCGGAGCGCGAGTATTCGGCACGGCCGGATCCGAAGAGAAGCTTGCGATCGCCCGCGGGTTGGGCTGTGATGTGGGAATCAATTATCAGTCGCAGGACTTCGAAGCCGAAGTCAAACGTCTCACCGAAGGCCGCGGCGTGGATGCCGTCTACGACTCCGTCGGCGCGTCTACGTTCGCCAAGGGTTTGAACGTGCTGCGTCCGCGCGGCATGATGGTTTTGTTTGGCCAATCCAGCGGGCCAGTTCCCGCCTTTGACCCCAACATCCTCAATGGGAAGGGTTCGCTTTTCCTCACGCGGCCTTCGCTGGCCCACTACATCGCCGATCCTGGCGAACTGGAAACCCGCGCGGGCGATGTTCTGCGGTGGATCAGCGACGGACGGCTGAAAATCCGCATCGACCACGCTTATCCGCTAGCCGAAGCGCCGCAGGCTCATCGCGATCTGGAATCCCGGAAAACAGCGGGCAAGCTTGTGCTGACGGTTTGAGCCAATCCCAGGGAGCCGCTTCGCACACGCAATGACTCTTCAAGCGCGGCTGACCCTGTGGTCCATGCTGGTGATGGCTTCGATCGGGACACTTGTCTCCCTCTCGGATTTGATCGGCGAAATCAACCGGCAGCTTGACAATTCGTTGCGGCAAAGCAGGCTGATCGTGGAGTACGCGACGACGGTGGTGAACCGCGAGATCCGCGACCAAGCCAGGGCTCCGGTCCGTGCGGCGCACCCGGATGCGAACGTCTTATCCGGCGAACTCCGCGATCTTACGTTGGCTTCGCGAGGCGTGGTTGACGAGATCGCTGTCGTCTCGCCAAACGGGCGGATCCTGGCCGAAAGTTATCCGTTTACGATTGGCCAGCAATTTGGCGTTTATCCTGATTTTGCGAGCGTGGTTGAACACGGCCGCTGGTTCGATAAGTGGTGGGTTCTCTACCGCTCGCGCGAACGGTACACCGTCTCAGAGCAGAAATCGGGAACCGGAGCTCCGGATTCATTCCGGGTTTACGTGATCCTCTCGCCCGTTCTGATGCGCGATACTGTGCGGCCTATCCTCACCGATCATGCCTGGATAGCCATACTCTCCGTAGTGTTCGCCGTGTTAGGCGCCTTCGCTTTCTCTACCGTCGCCTTTCACCCCCTCGGGAAGGTTGGAAAAATGCTCGACATGGTGGCCAGCGGCGAATATGAGCTGCAACAGGTTTCGCCGGCCACCGCGGATGAGTTCGGCATAGTGGCGTCCAAAGTTACTCTTCTCGGACAGCAATTAAAGGGCGCGCAGAGTGAATTCAGTGATCTCAAGGGAAATTTCGAGCGGCTCCTGGATGATCTCGAAGACGCCGTACTCATCTTCGGCCGCGATAGAAGATTGATCGCCGCGGCGGGGGCCGTGGAGTCGTTCGTCGGGCGTAGCCGGGCCGATCTGGTCGGTTTGACCGTGAATGAAGTGTTTCCGCCCGGCACCAGCATCGGCCTTCTGCTCGGGCAAGCAGTGCAGCTGGGCCGGCCCATTCACAACCGCGCGGTTCCGGTGACACGGGAAAGAGATGGATCCAGCCGGTTGAAAATCCTGCTGCTGGGCGTCGAATTCCTCGGCGACCAATCCGGCATGCTGATCAGGCTGCGTGATCCCGAAGCCACTCGTCAGATCGGGAGACAGTTACAAACCGCCGATCGCCTTTCCGCGATCAGCCGGCTTACGGGCGGAGTGGCCCATGAAGTCAAGAATCCGCTGAACGCGATTCTGATGCACGTGGAACTGGCGAAGATCAAGCTCTCTCATGGAGACTATGACGTCATCCCCCAGATGGATGTGCTGAGCAGCGAAATTCTGCGTCTGGATCGGGTGGTCAAGACGTTTCTGGATTTTACGCGTCCCGTGCAACTCAATCTGACCGACGTTCTTCTCGCGGATTTCGTCCGCGAGCTGGCGGAACTGGCGCGCCCTCAAGCGGCGGCCGGCAACATCGAGGTGACCGTGGAAGCGAGCGAGGAGCCGGTCCCCATCACGGTCGATCCCGATCTCTTCAAGCAAGCCGTGCTGAATCTGGTTGTCAACGCCATCGAGGCCATGCCCGACGGAGGAGGTCTTCACTTCTGGGCGGGCATGCGAGCCGACATGGCCGAGATCCGAATCTCCGACACCGGCGCGGGAATTGCTTCCGAGGTCCGGGATAAAATCTACAACCTGTACTTCACTACCAAGGAGAAAGGTTCGGGAATCGGGCTCTCCATGACATTCCGCATTATGCAGTTGCATGACGGCACCATTGATTTTGAGAGCGCTCCCGGCAAGGGCGCCACGTTCTTCTTACGTCTGCCGGTAGCGGTGCTCTCGTCCTGACGCTCTCGTGGCGATTGGTTCGCCAACGCGTGGAGCGACTATAATCAGGTTACGGCTGAGCGGATTTCGTAATCTCGCGCAGATGGTCTCGCCCCAGGGCGTGCGAGCCCGGCCGACCACGCATGACGGGTGGTCTTTCATAGAACAAATTCCCGATTTGGCATCTTAATTGCCCTATCCCCGATCCCGAGGCGTTTTACGGGTAGCTCGTGAAAAGAACTCTTCATGCCCAGGCTCAAGCTTGGCGCGAACGGCTCCAGGCACTGCGGAATCTGCCGCCGGTGCTCGGGATTGTGTGGCATTCAGGGCGGGCGATCTGCTGCGCCGGCCTCATCCTCCGCATCCTCACGGGACTCCTGCCGCTGGCGGCTCTCGCCATCGGACGCCTCATCATCAACCTTGTCGTCGCGTCCGTGAAGCATCCCGGGCCAATTCCTACCGCAATCTGGTGGCTCATCGGCGCGGAATTCGTCATCGTCGGGCTCGGAAACATTCTGAGCCGAGTTATCGACTACACCGATGCCCGGTTGGCCGATCAGTTCGCCCGCGAAGTCAGCGTGCGCATCATGCGGCACGCCGCGTCGCTCGACCTGGTGTCGTTTGAGGATCCCGTTTTTTACGACAAGCTCGAGCGAGCCCGGGTCCAGGCGACGGACCGCATCGGGATGTTGAACGCGTTTGGGCGGCTGCTGCAGCAAGCGACCACCCTGATCTCGCTTTCCGCGGCGGTAATGAATTATTCCCCGCTTCTGTTCTTTGTACTTCTGTTGTGTGTCGTTCCCGCGTTTATCGGGGAAAGCCACTTCGCCTTCCTCGGCTACTCGCTCGCATTCAGTCTCACCCCGCTGCGGCGGGAGCTGGACTACTTACGGGATCTGGGCACGAAGAAGGAATCCGCCAAGGAGCTGAAAGTCTTCGCGCTGGGCGAATATCTGCGTGACCGGTTCGCCGAGATCAACGATGAGGTGGTGGCGCGGAACAAGAACCTGCTCAGGCGCCGCCTGATGGCCGGATCTTTCCTGACGCTGCTTAGCTCTCTGGGTTATTACGGATCATACGCTTACCTGGTGATTCGGGCGCTTCAGGGGAAGATCAACATAGGAGATCTGACGCTGCTGGCGGGCGCGCTGCAAGGGACCAGCAGTCAAATTCAACTTATCTTCTCCACCTTCACCAGCATCGCCGACCAGGCCCTTTTCCTGACGGATCTGCTGCAATTCTTCGCCGTGAAACCATCCATTCGGACCGCCGGCGCCGCTTTGCCGGCTCCCCGCGCGATTCGCGACGGCTTCGATTTCCGCGACGTCTCTTTCCACTACCCGGGAGCGGAACGCCTGGTTCTCGACCGGCTCAATTTTCGAATTCATCCCGGCGAACGCATCGCGCTCGTGGGCGAGAACGGGCAAGGAAAAACGACCCTGGTCAAGCTGATCTCGCGTCTCTACGACCCCACCGAGGGGCAGGTTCTCCTGGATGGCGTAGACCTCCGGGAATATGACCTGCCGAGTCTTCAGCATGAAGTCGGCGTCATTTTCCAGGACTTTGTCCGCTATGACATGACTGCTCGCGAGAACATTGGGGTTGGCCGGATCGAGTATATGGGAGACGAAACGCGCTTACTCGAAGCGGCGCAGAAAAGCCGCGCCTCCGACATTCTCAGCAAGCTTCCTCATGGTCTCGACCAGATGCTCGGCCGGCGCTTCGAAGGAGGCGTGGATATGTCGGGCGGCGAGTGGCAAAAATTCGCTCTGGCCCGGGCCTACGCCCGCGACGCCCAGCTCCTCATCCTCGACGAGCCCACCGCGGCCCTCGATGCGCCTTCCGAATACGAAATCTTCCTGCGCTTCGCCGAGCTCACCGAGGGCAAGATGGCGCTGCTTATCTCGCATCGCTTCTCCACCGTCCGCATGTGCGACAGAATCGTGGTTCTAGAGGCCGGTAAAATCCGGGAGGAAGGCACGCACCAACAACTGATTGATAGCGGCGGCCGGTACGCTGATATGTTTGAAATGCAGGCTGCGAGTTACAGGTAATTCATGCTGGTGGACGCTCCAACTCAGTCTTCGCTGCTCCGCGTCGCTCCGGAATTCGAGGGACTACTCCGGCGGACGTGTGAAAACGTCACGGCCGGAGCGCGCGCCGGGCGGGCCAGTTCGCCCGCCGCCGAGTGGCTTCTCGCGAACTATTCCTACCTGCGGACGCAGGTGCGCGAGATCCGGGAAGCCATGCCGCGCGGCTACTACCGGCGGCTCCCGCGATCGGAGAATCCATCCGGCAGTCCCCGCATTTTTCAAGCCGCCGAGCAGCTGACCGCGGAGTCAATCCGCGATCTCAGCTTCGACAATCTGATCGCCTTTTTTGAGAATTGGCAGCGCGCCACGGTGCTCACGCTTGCCGAGCTTTGGGCGATTGGACCCATGGTGAAAATTTCCCTGCTGAGAAAACTCGCGGCCGGCATCTCTTCCGGACCGCTGGAATCGGCAGAAACGGAACAGTGCGTTCGCGAATGCATCGCGGCTCTTCGAAGCCTGGATGAAATGCTCTGGCCGGAGATGGTCGAGCAGTTATGCGTGCCCGACCGCATCCTGCGGAATGATCCGGCAGGCGCCTACGCCGGGATGGATTTCGACACCAGAGACCGCTATCGCCGGGCGGTCGAGAATTTCGGCCGTCGCAGCCGCTGCTCGGAACAGGAAGTCGCCGCGTTGACGGTAGAACTGGCGCGCGAGTCGCAGCGGCACGTCGGCTATTACCTGCTGGGGGACGGGATCGCGGACCTCCGGCGCGCGACCCACGGACATCGCACGGTAAGCGTCCTGATGCGGGATATCGTGCGCGCATGGCCGGCCGCCTTCTACCTTGGCGGCAGCAGCGCCGCAACGTTGGGCCTGCTCGCGTGCGTGAATCGCTTTTTCGGACCTTTCCCCTGGTGGTTTCTGGCATTGCTTCTGATACCCGCCAGCCAGGCAGCCATCGGCACCATCAATCTGCTGGTGAGCTACTTTCTCGCTCCCCGGGTGCAATCGAGGATGGATTTTCGGGACGGCATCCCGGATGAATTCCGCACTCTGGTCGTGGTTCCCACGCTTCTGCTTTCCCGGTCCGGAATTCAGCGCCTGATCGACAACCTGGAGATCTACTTTCTCGCCAATCGCGACCGCAACCTGTTCTTCGGATTGCTGACGGATCTGCCTGACGGCGATGGTTCCGCCGCGGAGCGTTCGGATGACGCCGAGGACGCCGAGTTGCTCGAATGCTGCGCGAAGGGCGTTCGCGAGCTCAACAAACGCTACCGCAGCGGCGGGATCGAGCCGTTTTTCCTTTTCCACCGGGACCGCGAATGGAACCCGTCGGAAGGCAAGTGGATGGGGCGCGAGCGCAAGCGCGGAAAGCTTGACGATTTCAATCGCTTCCTGGTAGGCGGCCCGAGCACGTTTTCGCAAATGATCGGGAATGCCGGCCAACTCAGGGGAGCGCGTTACGCCATCACCCTGGACAGCGATACGCAACTTCCGCGCGACACCGCCTGGAAGTTGATCGGCACAATGGCGCATCCCTTGAACCGGCCGGTCTTTAACGACGAATCCGGCATCGTGGTGGGCGGCCACGCCCTTTTGCAGCCGCGCATCGGCATCAGCATGGAATCCGCGGGCAAGTCCCGTTTTGCTCAGGTTTTCAGCGGCCAAACCGGCTTCGATCCGTACACCACCGCGGTGTCGGACTTGTACCAGGATCTGTTCGGCCGCGCGACGTTCACCGGAAAAGGAATCTATGACATCGCGGCGTTTGAGCGGGCGACCCGCGATCGCTTTCCGGAGAATACGCTTCTCAGTCACGATCTGATCGAGGGTGAACACGTGCGCGCGGGACTGGTCACGGACCTCGAAATGATCGACGACTACCCGTCCCGGTATCAGGCTTTCTCTAAGCGAAAGCATCGCTGGGTGCGCGGGGACTGGCAGATTGCCCTTTGGCTTCTCCCCCGCGTTCCTAATGCCGCGTGGCAGTGGGCGTCCAACCCGCTTCCGCTGGTTTCGCGTTGGAAGATTCTGGATAACTTGCGCCGAAGTCTCCTGGAACTCTCGTTTGTCGCGGCCCTCAGCTCGGCGTGGTTGCTGCTTGGGGAACAGTCTCTCTACGCCAACCTGGCCGCGTTGCTGCTCCTGTTCTTCCCAATTTACGCGGACATCGTTATTTCCTTATTCCGATTGCCTCCCTGGCGATTCTTCCGACCATGGATATGGACGCGTTTATCGGACTTCACGCGCGCTCATCTGGAATCGCTGCTGCTGCTGGCAGTGCTTCCCGCCCAGGCGTTCCTGATGACGGACGCCGTGGTGCGCACACTTTACCGGCGCATGATCTCCCAACGAAACCTTCTCGAGTGGGAGAGCATGGCGCAGGCGGAGATGGCCACAACGCAAGCGTGGAGCGCGTCCGAGCTTCTGCATCCGCGCGCGCTGGTGCGAGTCCTTCGATCCTGGTCGCTCCCGGACATTTATCTGGCGGCTTCCGTCGCGTTTGCGGCCTTCAGCTGGTTCTGGCTCGTTTCGTTTCGCGGAGGCTCGCAGCCTCTAGCTTTTTCGCTGGTTCTGGCCTGGATCTGTGCGCCCGGCCTGGTCGCGTGGCTTAACGCGGCGGCTACGATTCCGGAACGCGACGCATCGGAGACCGACTTTCTTCGCGGCGTCGCTCTCTCCACCTGGCGATATTTTCTGGATCATGAGAGCGCCGAGGATAACTGGCTGACCCCTGACAACATTCAGGAGGATCCTCCGGCGATCGCTCACCGCACCTCGCCCACCAACCTCGGGCTGCAGTTGAACGCCTTCACCGCCGCGCACGAGTTCGGCTATCTCACGCATCAGCATTTCACGTCACGGCTGTCCCGCATGCGTTCCAGCTTGGAGCGGATGGAGCGGGATCACGGTCACTTCTACAACTGGTACGACACGCGAACCCTGGATCCGCTTCCTCCGCGCTTTGTTTCCACCGTCGATAGCGGCAACCTCGCGGCCTCGCTGATTGTTGCGCGCCAAAGCTGCCTTGCCGTTCTCCAGCAGCCTCTTATCGCGAGGAAGACCTTGCTCGCATTGCGAGATTACGTTCTCCGGCTGCAGGAATCCATTCCTTCCTCCGCCCGGACAAGCTCGATCGTCCGTCTGCTCGAAGCTCTGAAGCGGCAGGCGGAGAGTGTCCCCGACGATCTCTTTTTCTGGGAGGGCGTGCTCACGGAAATCGATTCTCTCGCCAAAGACCTCGCGGACCACGTCGGCTGGGCCGCCGGACGCCTGGATCCCCGTGCGCCGGCGGCAGCACAGGACGTTCGCTACTGGCTAAATCGTTTGCGCGGGCACGTCGCTGATTCCCTGGATAGCTTGGGCGAACTCGCGCCCTGGCTGGGTCCGCCGTTCGAGGCCGAGTTGAGAATGGCGTCTCGCAATCCGCAGCTCACGAGTTTAATGCGCTGCTTCCGATCCGTTCCGAAACTCTCTGAAATCGGAGAGCTCTATGACCAGATCACGAAAGAGATCGACGGCTTAGACCAGACGACGGGGCGCATTCATGAATTGACGCTGCGAATCCTAAGTCAATTGCGTGGATCGCTCGATGTCGCGCGCAGCCGCTGGGCGGAACTGGAAGGGCAGCTTCGCGCGGAAGCCGAATACGCCGGCGCCCTCGTGAAACTGATGGATTTCGCTTTCCTGCTGGACCGCCGGAGGAACCTGCTTCGCATTGGCTGGAATGCCGAGACAGGCGTCCTCGACGACTCGAGCTACGATCTGCTGGCGTCGGAAGCGCGAACCGCCGTTTTTGTCGCGATCGCGCAGGGGCATGCTCCCCGTGAAGCGTGGTTCCATCTCGGGCGCAAATTGACTTACTACCGGGGACATCGGACGCTGATCTCCTGGAGCGGCACCATGTTCGAATACCTCATGCCCGCTCTTTTCATGCAGACTTGGGCCGGCACGCTGCTGGGAGAAAGCCTTCGTTCCGTGGTCCGGATCCAGCGCCTTTACGCCCGCGAGCGCCGTATCCCTTGGGGAATTTCCGAATCCGCGCATGCCTTGCGCGACGGCGCGCTCAATTATCAGTATCGAGCCTTCGGCGTGCCTTCCTGCGGGCTGGATCGCATCCTGCCGGATGACCTGGTCGTCGCGCCCTACGCAACCGTGCTCTCTTTGATGGTGGATCCGAGCGCCGCATTAGAGAACCTGCGGCATCTCGCGTCGCGCGGATGGCTGGCGCAGTATGGCTTCTACGAGGCCATCGATTTTCGGCGGCGCGCCCGAGGCCCCCGGCGCGTGGAAGTGATCCGAGCCTTCATGGTTCATCACCAGGGCATGAGCTTGCTGGCGTTAGCGAACGTTCTGCTCGACAACTCGATCCAGAAACTGTTTCACTCGGATCCGGCGGTCCTGGCGACGGAGTTGCTCCTCCAGGAGCGCATGCCGGCTTTGGCGGAGGCGACGCCGCCAGAGGAACCGTTCCCAGGCATGTCGCCCTCTCAGGAAGGTCTGTCCTCCCCGGCGCTCGAAGTCGAACCGGTACCCTGATTTCCGATCGGACGAAGCCGAATCAGCCCAGCGGGATTGCCACTATGGACTTCGCGCTCCGGCAGATTCCTGTTCGCGACGCTTCCCGCCGTCAGGATCGCCAGTTTGCCTAATGTGACGCCGGGGCACACCACAGCCCGGGCTCCTACCCAGCTACCCACTAACTTCCCGGAAGGCCCACAAAAACCACACGCGCGTGCGGTCTGTGTTAACAGCGACGCCGCGGAGCTTCACCGCCGAGTGATTACGAATTGTGGGGCATCCAGAGGCCGTTGCCACGCAACGCGAAGTTTGCGATCTGACCGGCGCGCGCGGCGGCGACTCCGACTTCGACCGGCGCGTTAGGATTTTGACGCGAGCGCACGCACTCAAGGAAATTCTTCATGTGATCGAGCGCACCATCATGCTGTGACTTGACTTGCATGCTGGCGTTCTCTGATTCGTAGTTCTCGCTGTAATGACCTACTTCGGGATAGACAGTGAACCCTCGCCGATGGAGCCGCATGGACGCGTTGGTGCCGCGGAACATCAAGCCGCCGCCCTCGATGTAGCCAAGCAACGCGCTGTCGAACTCCACCAGAAAACCCGGGTACAGGAGCGCGGCGCTCATCGTGTCGGGCGTCTGGCGCTGCTTCAGGATTGCCTTGAAGCCTGTCGCGGTGGCGCGCGTGGGCATGTCCTGACCTAAAAACCACTGGGCTACATCCACCCAGTGAACAAACAGGTCAGTCATCGCGCCGCCGCCAAAATCCCAGTACCAGCGCCAGTGCGCATATTGATCGGCGTCGAAAGGCCGGTACGCCACCGGACCCAGGAAGCGCTTCCAATCCAGCTTGTTCACATCGATGACTGTGCTGTTCTGGTTGGCGATGTGGTTCTGATACCAATAGGTGCGCACGAAGGTGATATCGCCCAGTTGCCCGGATGCGATAATCTCGCGCGCCTGAATGTAGTGGTCCCAGCTTCTCTGTTGCGTTCCGGTCTGGACGATACGCTTCGAAGCCCGTACCGCGGCAATGAGCGGCTCGCCTTCTTCGATCAGGTGCGTGCAGGGCTTCTCGCAGTAGACGTCCTTGCCGGCGGCGACCGCGGCCGTCGTGATCGGCACGTGCCAATGATCCGGCGTGCCGATCACCACCGCATCGATGTCCTTCTGATCCAGAACCTCGTGGAAGTCAACGCAATCGCGCGCATCCGGGGTAGCCGACTTCGCCTTCGCTTCCAGACGGTGCGGCTCATATACATCGCAAATAGTTACGATGTCGTTTCCGCCAAGCTTATTCAAAAGGCTGAGCAGATATTGACACCGTTCGCCGGTGCCGATAGCGCCGATCCGCATACGATCATTTGCACCCAGGATGCGTTTGTAGGAACTGGCCGTCGCCAGAGCGGCGCCGATAAAAACCCGCCGGTCGAGGTGGATTCCGCCGGGTTTCGCCTCGGGTCTGGAAGCCGTTTCTGCAGACGTCGTGTCCATGCGATTCTTCCCTTCTTACTGCAACGCGAAAGCGACATAACTGCCGCCGCTCTTCGCTCCCCACTTGCCGCCGCCTGCGCCGATGACAACGAATTCGCGACCGCCTAATTCGTAAACCGCCGGCGTTGCGTTCCCGGAAGCGGGCAGGTCAGTCTCCCAGAGTAACGCGCCGGAAGTCTTGTCGAAAGCTCGAAATTTGCTGTCGTATACAGAAGCGCCGATGAACAGCAGACCTCCCGCCGTCACCACCGAGCCTCCATAATTCTCCGAGCCCGTTTTGTCCATTCCCTTGGCGGCCAAAGCGGGAACCTGGCCCAGCGGGATCTTCCACGCATAATCGCCGGTGCTCAGATTCACGGCGTTCAGCGTGCCCCAGGGAGGCGCCACCGCGGGAAACCCATCCGGATCCAGAAAGCGATTGTAACCGTCGATGCCATACTTCAACGGCACAAATCCGGTTGTCTCGGCGTGCTCCGCTCCGCCCAAGGGCACGTCCTCGCCGGTTCTGACGAACCTGACAATTGCATCCACCGCGCCCGCGCCGAGATGCGCAAAGCCCGGCATGCGCCCCGCGCCATGCAGCACCGTACCTGTCACCTCCGCGTTCGTAAGCCGGCTCCCGATGTTTAACAGAGAGGGGAACTCCGGCGGACTGCCGCTCCGATCCGGCCGGTGGCAACCGGAGCAATTCTGCCGGTACAAAGTCGATCCGGTCTCCGCGCCCGTCCCGGATTTGCGCGGAACCAGGCGCAGGATCCAAGGCATTTCGTTCGCGTTCACATAGAAGAGACCGGTTTCCGGGTCCCACGCGCCGCCGCCCCACTCCCCTCCGCCATCGAATCCAGGGAACACGACCGTTCCTTCCCGGCTGGGCGGCGTGAACTGGGGGCCGCTGCGTAATTTGCGAAAGCGCTCGAGCACCGCCTCGTGGGCTTCCGGTGTCCGCTGCGTGAGAATGTCCGCGGTGAGCTGTTGCCGCGCGAATGGAGCCGGCTTCAGCGGTAATGGTTGGGTGGGCGAAGTCTTCTCCCCATCCACATCGGTGGTTGCGACGGGAACCTCCTCATACGGGAACAACGGCTTCCCGCTATCCCGGTCAAACAGCCAGATGAACCCGGACTTGGTCGTCTGCGCTACCGCATCCACCATGCGGCCGTCTTTCATGACGCGAACCAGAGTGGGAGCGGCGGGCAGATCGCGGTCCCAAAGGTCGTGATGCACCACCTGAAAATGCCACAGCAGCCGTCCGGTCGACGCATCGAGCGCCAGCAGACAGTTGGCGAACAGATCGTTCCCCAGACGGTTCGCTCCGTAGAAATCGAAGGACGCCGAACCGGTGGGAGCGTAAACCACGCCGCGGCTGGAATCGAGCGTCAGCCCCGCCCAGGAGTTCGCTCCGCCGATTCGCTTCCAGGCATCTTTAGGCCACGTCTCGTATCCCGGTTCGCCGGGAAGCGGAATCGTATGGAAGGTCCATCGGATCTTCCCGCTGCGAACGTCGTAAGCGCGGATGTGGCCGGGCGCCGCGGGCAGATCTTCCGCGACCAGCGTCCCCTGAATCAGCAGGTCTTTGTAAACGACGCCCGGACTGGTTGCGCGAACCGTGAGTGACTCCGCGCCAGCCCCTAAACCTTGCCGAAGGTCGATGCGACCCGCTTGCCCGAAAGTCGGGACCGGAACTCCCTTACGGGCGTCGATCGCATAGAGATATTCGTCAATTCCTACGAACAGCCGGCCCTCTTTACCATCGGTCCAGTAGGCCATGCCGCGATTCCGCTGCTTGCCCGAGACCGTTTCGCCATGATGCGCATCGAACTCCCAAATCAACTTGCCCGTCGCCGCGTCTAGCGCGACCACCCGCAAACGGGGCGTGGTCGCATACAGCACGCCGCCGATTACCAGCGGATTGCACTGCATCTCGGACCCGTCAAACTGGTCGCCGGAATCGTACTGCCAGACTTTGCGAAGCTTGCCGACGTTGCCGCGGTTGATCTGGGTCAGGTCGGAGTAACGCACGCCGCCCGCGCCGCCGGCCACAGGCCAGTCCCGCGACTCTACCTTCCCCGTCGGCGCGCCCGAGAGCGCCAGGCTAACCGCCAGTAATCCCCAAATCTTCCGCGCCGCCATGAGGTCTGTTCACCCGGCCGTCAGAACATCAGCTTCAGGCTCAACTGAATAGTTCGCGGACTGTTCTCTGTCCCTTGCGCCGCGCCAAATACCGGACACGAGCCAAGCGAGATGTCGAGACAGAAGTTGTTGTACTGTGCATAGTTGAACAAATTTAGGAATTCGCCCCGAAACTGGGCCTTGACCAGCTCTGTCCCGAAGTTCTTGGCGACCGAGAAATCGACGTTGCGCGCCGCGCGCTCCCGTAAAGTGGTGAGGCGCAGAGCGATATTGCCGAACTCGTAAGCCGAGGCGGGCGCGGCGAATGCATTGGGGTTGACCCAGTTATCCGCGGTCTGATTGGAAGCCCGCGGATCGCCCACCAGGTTCGGAAACACCTGCGAGGAGTAACCGTAGTTTTGAAGCTGGCTGCAGTACAGGCATTCCACCACCGGCGACAAGGGGAGTCCGCTCGCCAGCCGCGTCACGGTCGAAACCTGCCAATTGCCGAGCACTTGACGGACGATCTTCGGCGCGTCGCCTCCCCACCGCTTACCGCTGCCGTAGGGCAGATCGTAAACCAGTGCGGTGACAAAGCTTTGCGGAACGTCGTGGGTGCTGATCACATAATCTAACTTCGTGTTATAGGGATCTTTCCACTGCGAACTGCTAAACGCCCACCCGAAGTAGTCTTCCGGGCCGTCATCCATCGCCTTCGACCATTGGTAGGTCATTAACAAGCTAAGTCCATTGCTGAATGCGTGATTCAGCTTCACAGTCATGGCGTCGAACTGCGAAGAAGCCCCCGGAAGGGATCGCGTCCAGACCAGGTAAGTAAACTCCGGGTACGGGCGCAACAGCTCGTTGTACGCGATCGTTTGGGCCGTGTTGAGATAGCTGTTCGGGTTCGCGGTGATCTTCCCGTAATAAGGGTTCGCCACCTGCTGATCAAGCTGCGTCCCCAGACTCAGGAACTGTGTGGGCATCGTATCGGCATCCAGATTCGGATTTCCATACAGCAGCTTCTTGCCGCGGTTGCCGCTGTAGCCCACATCCAGAACCGTATGCGGATTGATCTGGTATTGAAGATCGAAGCTCCACTGTTCGGTGTAGCCCACCGGGTGCGGACCATAAAGCCAAATCGAGCTTTGCCCGTCTCCGACCAGAGTGTTCAGGCCTTGCGAGCTTCCCGTCGGCTGATTGATGCCGCCGGGGAAAGGATTGTTCACCAGATTCAAGGGAACGAATCCGTTTTGCGCGGTCGCGTTGTAACTGGTTGAGGAACTGTATCCCTGGAACTGGCCGCCTCCGTCATCCCCCAGCAGAGCGGAAGGGTTCAGATAGAAGATGCCGCCGCCAACGCGCGCCACCAGTTTATCGGTGATTTTGTAAGCGATCCCGAGCCGGGGAGCGAAGGTCAGATTATCCGGCTGCCACGCGTAGCGGTGATTCGCGTTCGCGTACTCAAAGCCCCCATAGACGGTCTGCCCGATGGCGGAACTGATCGGATTCACCACGTTCGGATCGAAGTAAGCCAGCCGGTTGTAGCGTTCCGTCGCCGGGCGCTGGTTCTCATAGCGCAGGCCGGCGTTGATGGTCAGGCGGTTCGAGACTCGCCATTGGTCCTGGATGTAGACGCCGTAGGTATGCTGGCTGAAAGCCGGGTCGATATTGATGCCCTGGCCGCCGCCGCTGGCAGCGCCCAGAAGCATGGATGCAACGCTGTTGCCGGTTACGTTCGATCCATAGTTGAGCGCCGTGCAGGGACCGGAAGAACTCGGGTCGCACGAGGTGAGCGCGCTGCTGAAGTTGAATGATCCGGCGGCCTCATTGATGACGTTGATCATGCCGACGTCGTAGTTGGCGCCAAATTTAATTGTGTGTTTCGAGAGCTGCTTGGTCGCGTTGATCCCGGCGGTATCCGAGTAGCGGACGAATTGCTCGAATGTGCCGTTGCCGATCTGGGTGTACTCGTCCGTGCCGATTGTGGGAAGCAGCGGCGCTTGAAAGAGAGCGTCGGACAAACCGACACTGGAAGCGCTCCCCTGGCCGTACCCCACGGCGATATGAGATTCGCGCCACCGGCTATAACTGATAAACCCATTGATGACCCACGTGGGACCCGGGGTGATGGTGTCGTTGAGAACCACTTGAGTGCCCGTGTTGGTCTGGTTTACGTTGTTGTCGGCGCCATTACAGAAGAAGCAGGGAACCGTGATGTCCTGGCGAAGGCGATCGGAGACGCGCACGAAGAGCCGGTTGGTCGCGCTCTCTTCCCAGTCGACGCGCGCATCGATTTTGTCGTTGTCCGTTGCCCCCGCGCCCTGCGCATAGTAGTTATTGAGATCGTTCAGTCCCTCGCCGGGACGGTTTGGATTCGGGTAGAGGCTCACCATCTTGGCGCCGACCGAGTTGAACAGACTTGCCGGAATCACATTGTTGGGGAACGGCGCGCGCGTGTAGTTCCCGCTGCCGTCATTGATCAGCGTGGTGGTGAACGGGTTGTAAATCACTCGAAGCGACCCGTCCGCGTTGAAATCCTGCGAGAAATCTCCGCTTTTCTCTGCCGGCGTGGGAACGGTGATCAGTCCCGTGCTTTGCGTATTGGGCTGACGGAAACCCTCGTAGCCGGTGAAGAAGAACAGGTGCGCGCGCTTTAGAATCGGGCCGCCCACGTTGCCGCCGAACTGGTTTTGCTTGAACTGACCGCGGGGAATGTAGTTCTTGTTGTTGTACCAGCCGTTGGCGTCCAGGTCGGAATTTTGCAGGTAGTCGTAGGCTTCGCCGTGGAAACGATCCCCGCCGCCCTTTGTGATCAGCGCGACGATGCCGCCGCCGCCCTTTTCATACTGAGCATCGTAGGTGTTCACCACCAGCTGCTGCTCCTGCACGGAATCCTGCAGGGGAGAAACCATCAGGCCGCCCCAATCCACCGCCTGCGAAGGAGCGCCGTCGATCAAAATGGATTCGTTGCCGGTGCGGCCGCCATTCATCCCGAAGTTGCTGGACATCTGGTCCAGGCTTCCGTTCCGGACGGTTTGTCCGCCGGGCGCCTCCGTAGTCCCCGCCACCGCGAAGACGAAGTTCAGTGGGTTGCGGGTGGAGTTTGGCAAAGATTCGATCAACTGGCTGTCCAGCGTCGTAGTGTTGTTGGCCGTTTCGGTGTCCACCAAGACCGCGGAACTGCTGACCTCGACCTTCTGCTCGCTGCCTCCAATTTCCAGGCCGACGTTCACTGTGCTATTCGTCTGCGCCTGGAGCGTGAGGTTCTCCTGAATCGAAGTCTTGAACCCCGCGGCGCTCACTGTAATCTGAAACGTTCCGGGTTGCAGATTGTTGAATTGGTACGATCCGCGCTCGTCCGACATGGTGTCGTGGACGTCGTTGGTCGCCATGTTCTTGAGTTCGACCTTGGCGTTCGACACGAGTGCGCCGGTCGGATCAGTGACGTTTCCAGTGATTGATGACGTAAATGACTGGCCGCGAGCCAGCTGGGAGAGAGAAAGGGTAAGAAGGACCGCAAACAGAGCGGGAATTTTCACCTTCGGGGTGACATTCGTAAGACGCAAGACACTTCTCCTTGGATTAAGACCCTGATTAAAACGCCTGTTTGTGAAGGTATCAGAACAACCGACACGCTTCAATACTGGAGCGCCAGCATTTGAATTCCGGCATTCTCGGGGAGCGTACGCAACGCCACATCCAGAAGGCGCCGCGCTTGTTCTTTACGGCCGTGCGCTGTCAGGAGAACAACAGTCTGCCTGTAAAGCTCCGGCCGCGCGGGATGCGTCGCGAGCGCTCGGTCTAGCTCCGTGCTCGGGTCCTCGCCTGACGCGACGAGCATTTGAACGCGGGCCAGATAATAATCACCCTGTCGCGCGGATTCCGGTATCCGGTCCAAAATTTTCAACCCCGCTTGCGAGCTCTCGAGGTGGAACGCGATCAACGCCTGATCCAGCAAAAGATGTTCGTCCGCTAGAGCACCGTTCCCGAGCAGATCCCGGGCCAGCCCATACTGTTCCGCCCCGACTAGCGCATCCGCCGCCTCCGCCAATAGGAAGGGCGTCGGATGAAGATTGAGGAGCTTTTGGGTAATCGCGGCCGCTTCATCCACGTTCCCGTCGCTTAGCAGCAGTTCCAGGTAGCGGACCTCGGCCTCGGCGTTATCCGGGTTCTTCGCCACCGTGCGTTCCACGCCTGCGCGGTAGCGTGAGAACTGCTCCGCGGGAGGGAGGTTCAGAAAATCGACCAATCCGGCCGGATGGGGCGAGGAAGACTTGTCGGCGCCCAATTCGCGGACGCGCGCCAGCACCGTCTCCGCCTCGCTCTGATCGCCGGTGCTCGACAGGGCGCGCCCGAGATGCAACAGCATGCGGGAATCCCGGGGAGCCAGTTGGGCCGCTTTCCGCAGCACCGGAACGGCCTCGGCCGGCCGGTCCAGCGCCATGTAGGTCTGGCCCAGCCGGTCGAGCACGATCGCGCTTTCCGGATCGCGCTTCGCCGCGAATTCGAAATCGGGAAGCGCGCCGGCGTTGTCGCCCTGGCGGTAATGCAGAAGGCCGCGCGCTACGCGGGCCGCCACCAGGTCCGGCTGAATGGCGATGGCCCGATTCAGCTCCCGTGCGGCCCCTGGCAGGTCTGTCGGCGCCTCGGCGGCGCCCAGTTCAAAGTGTCCGATAGCATCCTGAGGATGCTTACGAACATAGGCTTGCAGCCCCGTGATCCCGCGGTTTGTGTCGTCGCCTAGCGCCGTCATCGCGAACGCGCGGTCGCGGGCGGCGGTTTCATCCAGCGGAACCATGGCAAGATATCGATCCCAGGCCTTCACGGCGTCTCCGAAGTATCCGAGGTCACCGGCGGTATGAGCGAGAAGGCGCTGGATATCGGCGCGCTCCGGCGAAATTTTCGCCGCCTGCACCAGCAGTTCCAGAGCGGCCTCGTCGTGATTCATCGCAACGTCGACGGCGGCCAGATCGTATAACAAGTCGGCGTTTTGCGGCTGCCGCTCGAGCGCGCGCTGCAGAACTTCCCGCGCCCGTTCATTGTGGCCCGCGTGCGCCGCGGCCAGCCCCAGATTGTGGAGTGTCTCAAGATCATCCGGTTTGGCCTCGAGCGCCGTCGAGAAGAAAGATTCCGCCCGGCCATATTGCCCTACCGACGCGAGCGCTACGGCGAGTGAGACGTTCTCCGCGCCGCCCGAACCGGACAAGCCGTCGAGAAGAACGTCAGCCTCTCGATCGCGGTGAAGCGCATAGAGCGCCTGCATGCGCAAAATCGTGACGTCGGGTGATGGATTCGGCGTCGCGCCGTCGAGGTAGCGAAGCGCTTCCGCGGGCCGCTTGGCTTCCAGCGCCAAGCGGGCCAGTTGGGCACGGGCGTTGGCATGAGCAGGATCCAGCGCGAGAACTTTCAGAAACGCGGCGCGCGCTTCCAGCGGCTTGCCGGTCGCGAGCAGATGGTTGCCATAGTTGTTCAGCAGTCCGGGCGAGCGCGGGCTCAGCGCCGCCGCCCGCCGGTACATCTCGCCCGCCTCGGGGTACTTCTTCTCCTGATCAAGCACCACGGCAAGGACGCCGAGCGCGTCCGCGTTGCGGGGATGGACGTCCGCTTCGGCGCGCAGGGTTTGCTCCGCGCCGGAGAGATCGCCATGCTGCAGCGCGGAGACGGCGTCGGCCACGGGGCCGGCCTGGAACGCCACGGTCGCGAGAAGGATCAGGGTGGAAAAAACGGCGGGCAATGGGACGCTTCCATTGTAGGAGCTTGTGTACTCTGACTTTATGCTTGACATGAGCCGGCGGGAACTGGCGGGAACTTTGCTGGCGGGAGCGCTGGCGCAGGGATCGGAGGCAAGCGGCGCCGCGCCGGGCCGGACCTATGCGGTTATCGGGGCCGGCGTTTTCGGAGCGTGGACGGCCTATCACCTGCGACGCGCCGGGAACACGGTGATCCTTCTGGATGAGTATGGGCCGGCGAGCAGCCGGGCGAGCTCGGGTGGCGAGACCCGGATTATCCGCGCCTCCTATGGACCCGACGAAGTTTACACACGCATGGCGCAGCGTTCCCTCGGTCTGTGGTCCGCGTTTTTCGCCCGGACCGGTCGTCCGCTGCTGAATCGGGCAGGCGTGCTTTGGATGGCGCAGACCGGGAACCGCTACGTAGAGCAGAGCCGCGCCACGCTGCGTAGAGTGGGCGTCGAGTTCCGCGATCTCTCCAATGCCGATCTGAAGCGGCTTTATCCGCAGATCCAGGTCAGCGCCGAAACGGTGGCGATCTTTGAACCGGATAGCGGAGCCCTCATGGCTCGGCAGGCCGTTCAGGCCGTAGTCGATCAATTCGTTCAGGACGGCGGCACGTACCGGCACGCGGCCGTTCGCGGCGTCCAGGGAAAGGGTCAGTTGAGCGCGGTCGCCACGGTGGATGGAGATTCCGTGCGGGCCGACGCGTTCGTGTTCGCCGGCGGCCCATGGCTCGGAAAGCTGTTCCCGGAAGTTCTCGGAAAGCGGATCTTCGTGACCCGTCAAGAAGTATTGTTCTTCGGCGCGCCGCCAGGCGACCGGCGCTTCGAACCGCCTGCCATGCCGGTTTGGATCGATTTCAGCGATGATCGCGGCATGTACGGCTTTCCAGACATCGAGACGCGTGGATTCAAGGTTGCTTTCGATCTGCACGGGCCGGCGTTCGATCCGGATACCGGAGACCGCTTCGTGCGTTCCGAGAAGGTGGCCGAAGCCCGCGTTTATCTGAAGGACCGCTTTCCGGCGCTAGCCGACGCGCCGGTGGTGGACTCGCGAGTTTGCCAGTACGAAAATACGGCCAACGGCGACTTCGTGATCGACCGGCATCCGGACTTCGGGAACGTGTGGGTAGCCGGCGGCGGCTCGGGCCATGGGTTTAAGCATGGTCCCGCGGTGGGCGAGTACGCCGCGGCCCGAGTGACGGGCGCGGCGGCGCCGGCTCTGGAAGCGCGCTTCTCGCTTGCCTCGAAGGGCACGGAGCAGAAGCGGGCCGTTTACTGAACCGGCCGCCCTTCGTTCCAGCCCGCGTGGTCCGGCCAGTCCAAAATTTGAAAGTGCGGGAACGATTCTTCCCTTGACAGCTTGGAATAACCGACCAGGTTGGCCTGCTGGTGATTGCCGTCCTGCGACTGGTAATACCAAAGCGCTTCTTGTCCGCGGCGGGCAGCTTCCCCGGAGACGTGAAACGTGTTCTTCTCAAAGCGATAAGGAGCGTGGCGGCCCGGCATGGCCCCGTACGCCACATCGACCAGCAGCTTCGTATCGCGTGAGATCTTGCGTTCAGACAGAAGATCCTGCATGGCTTTCACGACCAGCCAATTGTTGGTGCGGTGGTCGACATGGCGTTCGTCAGGGTGGCCGGTGAGGATCTCATCGGGCTGGAAACGCGTGATCGCCTCACGCACTACAGCTTCCACGGAATCGCGTGCGAACGGGAGATTCGGCTGGGCGAGATCGCGATAGGGCGCGTGGTCGCTGGCCAGCAGAACGGATAAATACGGGTCGCTGGCGGAACGGTGGTCATACCAGATCTGCTCCAGTCCGCCATCGGGAAGACCGAGAAACGAGATGTTCCCGGCCGGCACGCCGAGATGACCCAGTGAACCGCGCGCTTCCGCCATCCGCACTTCGCCAAACGCCATGGCCCGAGCCGCATCGCAGGAGTGCATGAAAAAGCGGTCGCATCCGCCCGCATCGCCGCTGGTGAAGTACACGAAATGGATCGGGATATGGTTCTCGACAGCCGCGCGGATGATGCCCGGATCGGCCGTGTCGTCGTCTTCATGGGCGCAAAAGATGAGGATCGACTTCGGCAGGGGGTTGACGGCGAACTCGATGCGGTTGGAGGCGGTGGCGGAGCCGTCCGCGTTACGCAGCGAGACTTCGAGAGTGTACAGGCCGGCGGGTTCGGGATCCAGCGTGAAACGATGCTCGCCAGGGATGGGACCGGGAACGTCTTCCCTGTGGATCACCTTCCCATCGGCATCGAGCACGCGGGCGCGGACCGACGCCGCCGGCGAGTGAACCGTGAATTCGAACGCCGGCCGGTCGCCTGTCGCGAACATAGTGTGTTCCGTGTTGAAGGTGATCGCGCCGGAGACAAACTCGGGCGGATAAAACTGGCGGTAAGCTTCGGATTTCGGCAGATCGGACAAATGCGAGTAGAGATACAGGAACGGGTAGGCCGCGGGCAAAGGCGTGTTCGCGGGAACGGTGAACGCCGGCGGCGCGAACGCCAGATCGTAAATGCGGTCGGGCTGGCGCCCGTCACGGATCACCACGGAAAAGTAGATGACGACCGGTTCGTTTCCAGCTTGGACGACGGCGGACTTCTCGGCGCGGAACTCCTTTTCACCGCCGGCCGGAAGCGACAATGAGTCGGCGATGATGGTGCGCCACATGGGCGCTTCGTCGGGCATCTGCGCGATCCACGGGTAGTTGTAGGCCTCGAACTCCACGCGAAGATTTTGAAGCGGCTGATTCGAGAGGTTGCGCACGACAATGCGCGGATTGACCGGGTCGCCGGATGTGTAGAAAGTCTTATCCAGTTCGATGGTGGAGATCTCCGCGAGCTGGCGGTGGACCGCGAAGCTGGTCGCGTTGCGGATAACCGGACCGGCGGACGAAGTGAGATCAACCTCATAGCGGCCCGTCCGGGCGTTCCAGGGAACCGTCCAAAGCGGCTGGTAATCGCCGCCTTTGATGGGTATGGCAGGACCGAGCGGGGTTTGTTCGCCAGCGTAGCGCAGCGACGCGGTCGCGCTTCCGCCCTCGCCCAGCCGGATGCGGACGGAACTTCCCGCGTTGTAGCTGGTGTGGTCGGTGATAGCGGTCGGCCCCGCCGCGTGCACGACTGGCGCGAGCCCGGCGAGGATCAAGCTGCACAGGGATAGTCTTCCGCTGAGGTTTCGATGCATTCTTCCTCATTCTATGGGCGCGTCACTCTTCCGGTATGCGCATCGCTCCCCGGCAGCGGCGCATCCAAAGGGCTGTGTCTTCATCCCATCTGTTTTCTGAACTCGCGATCCGTGACATCACATTCCGGAATCGCATCGCCGTCTCGCCGATGTGTCAGTACTCTTGCGAGGACGGTTTTGCGAGCGACTGGCATCTTGTCCACCTCGGCAGCCGCGCCGTAGGGGGCGCCGCGCTGGTGGTCGCTGAAGCCACCGCCGTTGAGGCGCGCGGCCGCATCACGCCCGGCGATCTCGGAATCTGGAAGGACGAGCACATCGCGCCGCTGGCCCGCGCCGCGCAATTCATCCGCCAGCAGGGCGCCGTCGCCGGCATTCAACTCGCGCACGCCGGACGCAAAGCCAGTTGTACGGCGCCTTGGGAAGGTGGAACGTTCCTCCTTGAAAGCGCGGGGGGATGGCGCACCGTAGCGCCCAGCCCGATCCCGTTCCGGGAGACCGACACGCCGCCCGCCGAACTCAGCCAAGCCGAAATCGCCGCGCTTGTGCAGGCCTTCGTCGCCGCCGCGCGGCGTTCTCTCACTGCCGGCTTCCAGGTCTTAGAAATCCACGGCGCGCACGGTTATCTCCTGAATGAGTTTTTATCGCCGCTCTCCAACCACCGTTCGGATGAATACGGCGGCTCATTTGAGAATCGCATTCGCCTCGCGCTCGAGATCATCACGGCTGTTCGCGGCGTGTGGCCGCACTCGCTCCCATTGTTCCTGCGCATTTCCGCCGTTGACTGGGCCGAAGGCGGATGGACCATCGAGGATTCCGTCGAACTGGCCCGCCGCGTCAAGGCGCTCGGCGTCGATCTGATCGACTGCTCATCGGGCGGTCTCGTCGCCCACGCCCGCATCGCGGTCGGGCCCGGCTATCAGGCGCCCTTCGCTGAGCAGGTCCGGCGCGACGCTCAAATCCTCACCGGCGCGGTCGGAATGATCACCGCCCCGGCGCAGGCCGATGCGATCATTCGCGGCGGTCAGGCCGACATGGTTCTGCTGGCTCGCGAAATGTTGCGCGATCCTTACTGGCCGCTGCACGCCGCCCAGGCTTTGGGCTCCAAGCCGGATGTCCCAGTGCAATATCAGCGGGCCTTCTAAGTTTGCGGCTTTCCACACAGCGCATCTAAAAAACACGCTAAAAACTCCGAAGATTTTGGAACTTTCGGGAAGACTCTTTCGGGGACGCCATCGTGCGCCGCAATCTGCCCGGCGCGCGTAACGGCGCGCTGCTCGCACGCGTCAGAACCGGAAATGCACAGGGTCTTTCTAAGCGCGCCGCCGTGCGTGATCTGCATGGTTGCGCTGGCCGCTTTTGCTGCGTCCGCCGGCGAGGAAAAGTCTCCGGGATTGGTGACCGCGTGTGAAGTGCTGTCGAATCCCACCGCGTACGACGGAGCGCCCGTGTCTCTCTTAGGCCGGATCTCCAGGCGCGATAACGGCCGCTGGATTGGCCAGGATGGCTGCGGCTCTCAGCCCGATGGCGCGGCCGATCTGGCCATTCGGTTCGATCGCCAGGCGGGTCCGCTGCCGCCCGAGGGCTTCGCCATAAACGCCATCCTCGCCAAATCTAAATTCAGGCAGATCGCCGAGCACACCGTCCTGCGCGATTTCCGCTTTGGAAGCGGCGATTACGATCGCTGGGCCATCGTCTTCGGCCGGGTCGAGTTGGACAAGTCTGTTACCAGCCAGCACCCTTCGGCGATCCGCGCGGCCGTGGTCTGCCGCGGCGAGGCGCTGATCTTTCTCTGGGGCGGCGCCCTGAACTAACCTTCCCGGCCTGCTTGAGCTCTCGCGCCGCTTTCCACAAGATCGCGATACCGGTAAGCATCCGCGTTCAAAACGCCGCGCAGTTCCACCTCCGGCAGATACCTGACGGGATCGGCCCCGTCAAGCCTCAGCACCACTTGCAGAAGCCCGCGCAGCATGGCGTATTCAGCGCGCGTGATCTGGCTGTTCAAAACCACGCCGCGGCCTTCCACGATGAAGAAGGGCGGTCGCGCGCCGTGCCTCTCCTGATATTCCACCGTCGCGCAGCAGAGCGAGGCCGAGCGTGGAAGGAGAGATCGGCTCGGCGCCAGAAAGATCGCTTGACAGGGATACAGCACGCCTCCAGAAAGAATGCGGCGCGCTACCGGATCCAAGGCCAGAGCGTGCAGCGCCGCATCCCCGGGCAGCCGCCAGTTCTGTCCGTCCGTAAACGGCTCGGACGCGGTTCGCTCTTCCCCGGTGCAAACCCGCTCCTCAATAGCCAGACGTGTTTCGACTTTCCACAGCAGTTCCTCGGCGGAATCGCAACACGCTCCGCAGACCACGAGCCCATGATTTCCTAGCACGAACACATCGGGCCGCGGCACCGATCGCATCGCTTTGGCGATCTCGCGCGCTAGCGGCTGACCTGAAGGCACGTGCGGGATCCACCGCCAGTTGATGCCCCGCAGCCGCGGCGCGAGCTTCTCAGGCGCATCCCTGCGCACTGCCCACGCGATCGCGTTCACAGAGTGCACATGCAACACGACCGCGTGCGGCAACGCAAGATGCATCGCCGTCTCAATGGAAGGCCGCAGGCCGCCAGGGTGTTCCGCCGCCAGGGAGCCCGACCCGTCCAGGCCGATGGGCACGAAGATATTCTCCGTCTGTGCATCCGCCAGCCACTTCCCGGATGCTTTTACCCACAAAATTCCGTCGTGTTTCAGCGAGGTGTTCCCGCTGGCCGCCTGCACGAGCGAGAGATTTCGCCCCAGCCGAGCGGAAAGACTTACGATCGCCGTCAGCTTTGGCACTGTTCCGTTTCGCACTTGTCTGGATTCCGCTCTGGAACTCACGTCTAAAGCCGCGTCTCTCGTTGAAACAGTTTATAGGAACCAACCGCGCTTTTCAGCGTCTTCTTTGTGGGAGATGGTTTTCAACCTGCATACCGTTACATCCTCGCTATGAATACACGACATCTCATTTCCTCCTGGGGGAAGGTCCTGAGCGGCCACACTCCGCTCCTCTCCATCGAGATCACGAAGGAGTGCCCGCTGCGCTGCCCAGGTTGCTATGCCTATGGGCCGGATCACCTGGGCGGCGATGTAACGCTAAATGCTCTGGGCGACTTCCGCGGCGATGAGCTGGTCGCCCGCATTCTTCAATTGGTCGATCGCCATCAGCCCCTCCACGTCAGTCTGGTCGGTGGGGAACCGATGCTTCGGCATCGCGAGCTCAGCCGCATACTGCCCCTCTTGAACGCGCAGCGCAGGCACGTGATGGTGGTCACCAGCGGCATCGTTCCCGTACCCATGGAGTGGATGCAGTATGACCAGTTCACCGTCGCCGTTTCCATCGACGGCAATCCCGAGCATCACAACGTGCGGCGCGCGCCCGCCACATATGACCGCATTCTTCGGAATATCGAGGGCCGCCGCGTCTTCATCCACGGCACCCTGACCCATCCCATGCTGAACGGACCGGATTACCTCGACCGCTACATCGAGTTCTGGGACGCGCGCCCGGAAGTAAAACATGTGTGGCTTAGTTTGTACTCTCCGCAAGTGGGCGAACAGTCCGCCGAAATGCTGACAGCCGAGGACCGCGAAAACGTCTCTCGCTGGCTTCCTCAATTAAGCCGCAAGTATCCCAAGCTGCTCGCGCCCGATGGAATGGCCAAAGCCTACGCGACTCCGCCCCGCTCGCCGGCCGACTGCACTTTCGCTCAGAGTTCAGTGAATTACACGGCGGATCTGGCCACGCGCGTCGAACCCTGTGTGTTCGGCGGCAATCCGGATTGCACTCAATGCGGCTGCGCGGCCAGCATCGCCCTCCACTGGATCCGCGAGGTGCCCGTCGCCGGTCCCGTGCGCGTGCGCCATCTGCTCAATAACTCACTTCGCGTGGGCCGCGCCATGCGGCGCTTGCGAGGCGCTGAACGGGAAAAGCGCTGGGAGCCGCGCCCGGCCGTCGCTCCAGAACAGGAACTCATCCAGATCCGCTGATCACGCCCTTTCCCTCCACGACGCGCACATACGTGTTGACCGGCAGGTTCGTGAACTTCTCGATCCGTTTGCTCGGCGCCGGCCAGTGAATCTCCAGCTCGTCGATCCTGGCGGCGGCGCCAATCCCCAGCACCTCGCGTGGATCATGCGACGAAAGATAACTTCCGCCGCTGTTCTTCAGCCGGTAGCGCTTCTTCCCGCCGGCCGTCCAATAAATCTTCGCGCCGATCGCATCGCGGTTGCACGACACGCCTTCCAACTTCACGCCCAGCCAGTTATTGTTTTTGGCCGCCTTGTTTTTCAGCAGCACCGGCGCGCCGCCGTTCACGCACACCAGCACGTCAATCGCGCCGTCGTTATCGTAATCGCCCACCGCGAGTCCGCGCGCGTTGAAGCTCTTACGAAACGCTGTCCCGCCCTGTTCGCTCACGTTATGAAGTTTGCCGTCCCCTCCCTGATGGAAGAGCAATAGCGGCTCCTTCCACGTCACCTGCAGCGAGTATTCCGCGATCATATCGTCGGGGTGCCCGTTCGCCAGAATCAGGTCTGTCGCGCCGTCATTGTCGTAATCGAAGTACTTTAGACCCCAGCCGCTCAGCAGCCGCGTCGCCTGCGCCACGCCCTCCATGTTGGCCACATCGCGAAACGTCTCGTCCTTATTGTTCTGGTAAACCGAGAACATCTCCTGATCCACGTTGGCGACAAACAAATCCTGCCATCCGTCATTGTTGACGTCCGCGGCGTCCACGCCCATGCCGGAGCGCGCCTTCCCGTTGTCGCTGAATCCCACTTCGGCCTGCAGGGCGATCTCCTCCCACTTCCACGTCCCATGCGGTCCCGGGCCGCGGTTCACATACAGAAAGTCCTGCACGGTGTCGTTGGCCACAAACAGGTCCATGCGCCCGTCATTATTGATGTCGGTCGCCACCACGCCCAGCCCTTTGCCCAGCGTCTTCCCGATCGCCGTGTTCCTGCCGGTCTCCGTGAATGTCCCGTCCCCGTTGTTGTGATAAAGAAAGCTGACCGTTCCATTGAAAACCCGTGGAATGCAGTAGAAGAACTTGCCGAGTTTGTTGTTCCCGCAGCTCGCGCGGTGGGCCGGCGAATAATCGACGAAGCTGCACACGAAGAGGTCCAGCTTGCCGTCGTTGTCATAGTCGAACCACACCGCGCTCGTGGTCCAGCCCGGCGTGCTAAGTCCCGCCTTGGCCGTGACGTCGGTGAACGTTCCATTGCGGTTGTTCTGGTAAAGAATGCACTTCCCGAAAGAAGTGATGAACAGATCCGGCCATCCGTCGTTGTCGTAATCGGCGGCCGCGACGCCCATTCCAAAAGTCCCGCCGGGCACGCCGGCCTTTTCCGTCACATCCGTGAAAGTGCCGTCGCGATTGTTCTTATAGAGCGCGTTGCGAATCGGTTTGGCGGGCTTGAAGAAATCGCTCGGGCCCGCGTTGACCAGGTACACATCCATCCAGCCGTCGTTATCGAAATCCAGAAAGGCCGCGCCCGGGCCCATCGTCTCGGGGAGATAACGGTTCTGCGACATCGCGCTTTCATGCTGAAAGTCAATGCCGCTAACTGATGCCGGTATCTCTTCAAACAGCGGCGTCCCGTCCGCCGGGGAAACTTGTGCCCCGCATAGCGGAAGCGCGCCTAACCCGGCCGATAGCCGGAACAGCTCTCTTCGCGTCAACTTCAATCGGCTGCCTGGCTTCAGGGTTCAAGCGTGAGCGAGTACGCTTCCTGCACCGCCTCGCTCCCCTGCTTCACAATGAAACGCACCGCGTAATTACCAGGTTGAAGCTGATCGATCGGAGCGGTCGCGACATACTGGATACGCCCCTGCGCATCCGGGGACCCGATCGCCGCTGAGCCCACGCGCGTCACCTTCCCGTCCCGGTTGAACTCCATCACCAGCTCCGGCTTGTCGGTCTTATTCGGATCCGGGTAGATCACCATGTAAAAGGGCAGCGAAGTGGAAGCCGATTTCCGAATCATCGGATCCAGAATCGGAGTCATCATCTTGTCGCCGAAGACGAACGGATCGTCATCGGTCGCGTCCGCGGCTTTCGCTTTCCAGCTCCGGATCAGAGAGATGCTGCTCAGCGCCAGCGTCGGCGCCGGCTTCGGAACCAGCACGAAGGATTTCCGGGCGCTCGTCTTGCCGCTCTCCCGATCCAGCACCGCCGTCTCGATGGTGTAGCGGCCTGGAGGAACGTCGAAGTATTCCATATCCGTGAACCGCGTCTGGTGAAACGCGAGCATCTGGTCGGGGCTCATCTGCACCGGGAATTCGCGCTCCAGCTTCTTCACCACTTCGCCCGCTTCGTCCCGCACATACGCCACATACGAGAGACCGCCCGATAGGCGATTCGTGCTCTTATCCTCGGTGAGGGTCAGCGCCTTCAGCGGAATCTCGATCAGGAACTCGCACGTCTGGTTTCTGCCGTCGCTGCGGAAATGCAGCCCGCCGGATTCGAACGGAAACGTGAGCTGCGGAGTCGGATTGCTCAAAGCCTGGAGCAGCGGAATCTGATAAGCGCTCAACTCGCCGCCGGGTTTCAACATAGATACCGGAAGCGCATAATACCCGGACCGCGATTGCACCCGCAGATCCGCTCGCGACGTCTTCACCGAAATCTTGCGGAAGCTGCCGTCGTACTTATCCAGCTGCGGGTAGTAAGTGATCTCGTAGTAAGTCGAAATGTCTTCGCTGATCTTATGCAGCGGCGCCCGAAAGTCATTCGTATTGGCGACCAGGAACCCGCCCGTCTGGTTCGCGAGAATCGCCAGCGTGTCCTGCGTGTTGTACCTCCCGCTGTCGATGGCGGTGTCGGCGGATAGCGCCGTCTCGGTGGTGATGTGGTTGTCCCCGATCGGCTGGGGCCCCTGATTCTCGCGGGACGCGCTGGCCGCCGCCGCCAGTTGGGACGTCGCCGCCGCGTTCTGGTCCATGGTCGAAAGCCCGTGCGTGTCGATCGCATAAAAGCTGACGTTGAATCGGTTAGCCGTGCTGATTACGGACTTGAACGGCGCCTCCATTCCCTGCGAAAGAACGAATCCGTTCGAGAAGTACAGAATCGTCTTGCGGCCCGGCAGCCCGTATTGGCCCTTCACCGCCGCGAGCAGTCCGAATACGTTGGAGCGATCGGAATTGGACAAGTCCGAGCGCTGGTCGAATCGCAGCGTCTGGAGCATGATCGAGGCCATCAGCTTGTCCATGGCCTGCCAACCGTTCTCTGCCCCGTTCTCGTCCGCCGTGACCGGCATGGCGTCCACCCGCTCTTCCAGATCCTGTTTGCCTGATGTGTTGGGGCCGGTCAGGTTCTCCAGTTGCTCCGTCAATGTGCCGTTCACGCCGGCGAAATTGGTCGCCGGACCGCTGGTCGCCCGTGCGATCGCCTTTTGAAGAAGATCGCGGCTGTTCGTGAAAGGCTGAAGCGCTTCCAGCTTTTGGTCGAGAGCGTAAACGGCCATGTAGACATTCTGCGGAAGGTCCTGGCCTAACATGTCCATCGCGGCTTGTTTGGAAAGGCGCAGTCCGTCGATATCCATGCGATCGAAGATGAACGTGACCAGGCGGATCTGGTGCATCGGATCCAGTTCCCGGCGGCCGCCGCTCGCGTTGACCGATGAGGTTCCCTGCACCAGCCGGAAAGACTGGATCGGGCGCGGCTGACCGTTATCGAAGACCGCGAAGTCGCCCTGCTTCAGATCCGTGATCGCGCGGCCTTTCTTGTCGCGCACGATCGCATCCACCACAACTTCTTCCGTCTTCGAGTTCATCGGCTGCCCCGCGTCCGGCGAACCTGCCTGCGGAATAGGACCCCCAGCGGCAAAGCCGGCCTGTCCCCAACACAGCAAAAGAAATAGGACCGGCTTCATCGTCGCTGCTCCTTATGGTTCCAACTTGAACGTAACCGACTCGACCGCTGCTTCCTTCCCCTGCTGGGCGATGAAGCGCACCTGGTAATCGCCCGGCTCGAATTTGGCGATGGGCGCCGTTGCGACGTATTGAATGCGGCCTTGCGCATCGGCCGGTCCCAGCGGGGCCATGCCGCCGCCGAGTTCCTGACCGTCCCTGCTGAACACCATGCGCAACGCCGGCTTCTCCGTATTGGCTTTGTCCGCGTAAATCACCACGTAAAAAGGCACGGCGGCATCGTCCGACTTCTTCAAGATCGCGTTGAGGTTGGGCGTGATCACCTGGTGCTCCATCAGGAGCGGATCGTTCGGCTTGACCGTCTTATCGGCTGGCTTCATGGCCCGCACCACGGCTACGCTGCTGATGCTGAGGGAGCTGTTTTGAACCGGCACGATGAAGCTCGATTTCCGCGCGCTCACCTTTTCCCCAAGCAGATCGACCACTGCCGCGTCCAGCGTATAACGGCCCGGAGGAAGATCGAATGTTTCGGTCTTCATGTAGTGGCTTTCCTTTTTGAAGCTCTCCACCTTGTCCGCGGGCATGCGGAACGGCACCTCGCTATTGAACTTCTTCACGATCTCGCCCTTTGCATCCTTCACAATGGCCACGTAAGCGAACCTCACGTCAAATGATGCGCTGGCCTTATCCTCCTGCACCGTGAGGCTGGAAATCGGCACGTCCATCACCACGTCGCACTCCGACCCGCCCGCATCTCCCCGAAAATGCATGCCCGTCGATTGGAAAGCAAACGTTCGCGGCACCGGCTTCGTGTCCAGCGCCTTCAGGAGCGGGATTTCGTACGGGTTCACAACCTGGCCGCCTTTGGCGAGAGAGGGAGGCAGTGCGAAGTAAAACGAACGGGATTGCACCTTGAGACTCGCATCGTCAGTCTTGACGCTCACGTTGCGGATGGACCCGTCGTAATTCGTAATTTGCGGATCGTAGCTGAGTTCGTAGTAGGTCTGGATATCTTCGTTCAGCCGGCGAATGGGGCCTTTGAAGTCGTTCGTGTTGGAGATAAGGTCGCCGCCCGTCTGCTTGGCCAATCGCAGCAGCGTATTTTGGGTATCCGCGCGCCCCGCTTCGAGCGATTTATCGTCGGAATGCGCCATGTCCGTGGTGACGCCGTTTCTGGTGGTGGCGTTCGCTTTAGAAGCGGCCGCGGCGGCCCCCAGCCCATCCATCGCCGCGCCGTTGGTCGAACCTGTCGTCAGGCCGCGGGAATCCACCGCATAAAAGCTGACGTTCGACTTGTTCGCCACGCTGATCACGTTCTTGAAAGGCTCTTCCATGCCTTGCGGCACGCTGAACCCCGGGCTGAAATAAAGAATGGTCTTGCGGCCGGGAAGCCGATATTGGTCCTTCACCGCGTCGAGCAGCGCAAAGATAACCTGCCGTCCGTAATCCGTCGCCGTGTCCGACTGTTCGGCGTTCGCCATCTGCATCATCATCTGCGCCATGGCCTGATTCGCGGCCGCCCCGCCTTGCGGAGCCGCGCCCGCTCCGCCCGATGCCGTCGCCCCGTTGTTCATGTTCGCCACCTGGCCGTCCAGGCTCGTGTCGCCGCCCTGGAACGTCCCGACCAGCTGCTGCAGTTGCGCCCTCACCTGGAGCGTGTCCGAAGTGTAGTCGTTCGCTCCCGCCGTGGCGCGTTCGATCGACTTCTTCAGAAGATCGCGATTATTGGTGAACGCCTGAATCACCTGCAGGCGGTGGTCGATGGCCAGCACCGACATGAAGACATTGGGCCCCAGCTCGGACTTGATCAGGCTCATCGCGGCGTCGCGCGCCAGCCTGTTGCCGCTCTGGTCCAACCCCTGGAAGATCAACGTCACCAGACGCACCTGGCGCAGCGGATCCAGCTGGGATCGCGCCCCGGTGGAGCTGACCGCATCGGTGCCTTCCACCAACCGGAAGGATTTCACCGGATGCTGCTGGCCGTTATCGGTCACCGTGAAATCCTTGGGCTTCAGGTCTTTGATCAGATGCCCCTTCTTATCGCGCACGACCACATCGAGCACGACTTCTTCGCTGCCCACCTTGAATGTCGGCTCGTCAGCCGCCGCCGCGGCGGGAGCAGGCGTAACGGGCGCGGCCGCCGTCTGAGCGATCGCCGCCGCCGCCGTGACAACCAACCCAAGCACTACAGCCAGCAAGTGTTTCTTCATGTTTTCCTCTCCTATTACGTCCAAAGGCCGCCTGATGTTACTCCGGGTACACCGAATTTGCTCGCACAATCCGGATGTCGTGGTCCGAAAATTGATGATGCGAACCCGGGAGTTCGATCTTCGGCATGTGGCAGGACGTGCAATCTTTTGTTCCTACCGTGCATGTCTTGGCTTCCGGCTTCCCGCCGCCATGGCATGCCTGGCATTTCACATCGTAGTTAGCCGATACTCTATCAACTTCTTTATGCGGATCGTGACACCCCGTGCAGGCGATGCGTTTATCGTCTACGTCGTAGCACCGGCTGTTGGTCAGGCGATACGGTTGAAAACGAACGTTCAGGATGCCGTGCGGCCCGTTCATGGCGATCTGGTCCCATGTGCGATGACACTGGCCGCAGAACACGCTGGTCTCTTCCGTCGATAAAGCCGTCAGCTTCCTCATCGCGAACTTCGTCGCGTCCCCGCTCTTTAAGCCCACCAGGTGCTGCTCCGTATCGCCGTGACACCTCTCGCATTGGATCCCCGGCACAAGCGAGTTGAACGTCAGATGCGTGCCGCTCACCGAACCCGTCGAATGACAGTTGAAGCACGCCAGCGTCTCGCGCTCCCCCATCAGCCTGCCGGCCGCGCCCATCAGCGTGGTCGGCCGGGTGTTCTGGTCTCCCATCGTGATATCGAGGCCGCCCGGATTCCGGTAGTAACTGACAAAGCTCTCGTAATAGCTCCCGTCCTTCTCCAGAACGTATGTCTGACCGGCGGATCCAAGACCGAACGCCCACCCAATCGGAAGAGTCAGGGTATCTTTGCCGTCGCTGACGGAGTAGAAACTCTGGTCGCCCTTGCGCTCGATCCGGTACGAGTAGCCGTTCGCGCTGAACGTCAGCAAGGGATGTTCCCGGAGGATGGAGCATTCGGCCACGCTCTCCAGTGCGTGCGCCATGGACGTGGCCGGCTGGGGTTTGGCCTGGGCCGCGTGACACGTGGCGCAGTTGCGGACCGCGCGGAACCCCAACGCGGAATGCGGGCTCGCGACCGCCCCCGCGGTGTCGGCGACTCCCGCGCGAACCGTCCGGATTCCCGGTCCGAGCACCGCGACCCACAGAATCAGCGCGGCAGTCCGGCCGAAGATCACGGCGTCCCCTTGTTGTTCTCGTCCGCCATCTTCCTCAGTTTCAGAAATTCCTGGCGTTCCTTGGCCGCATCCTCCTTGCGCCCGGACTTGGTGTAAGCCGACGCGAGCGCCATCCGAACCTGCGGGCTTCCCGGCGCGAGCTGCCGCGCCGCCTCCAGTTGCTGGATGCCGCGCGCGCCGTCAATTCCGCCTTCCGACAAAATACGTCCGAGCACCGCATGCGCCGGGAACGAATGCGAATCGACCGCCACCGCCTTCTCCGCGAACGGCAACGCCGCCTTGAAATCCTGCACTCTCAGGTATTCCGAGGCGAGCGTGACCAGCGCCGGCAGGTGGTTGGGGTTGATCTCGAGTTCCTGCTTCAGCTCCGCCAGCCCCTGATTGACGTCGCTGAACAGAAGAAAGCTGCCGTACAGGTAATGGATGTTCGGCTCTTTCGGATATTTTTCCAGCAGCACCTTGAACTCGGCCGCGGCCTCGGCCGTCTTGAGAGCGCTCGCGTCATAGAGTGTCCGGCCCGTATCCATCACCAGTTCTCGCTCCGCCGGAGGAAGTTCGCTCGGCAGCAGCGGCTTACGCAGCGCCGCCAACCCTTCCGCCTCGATATAGTCAGGCTGATTGAGGCTCCGCTGCGCGAACAGGGCCAGGATTTTCATGGCGTCTTCGTATTCCGCGTTGCGCGTCAGCAGCAGAGCGTAATGGTAGTGCACTACGTCGGAGATATTCTGGTCGCCATCCACGCCCAGCGTGACGCCCCGGCGGAGATGGCTGAGAGAGCTGGCGTAATCGCGCGTCTGGAACTCGCACAATCCCAGCATGGCCCAGGGCACTGCGACCTCCGGCTTTATCGAAGTAAGATGGCGAAAGGCGTCCCGGCCATGCGCGTAATCATCTAAATCGTAGTAGAGCGTCCCCAGATACCACCAGCCTTCATCCCAGGATGGGTGGAGAGCGACGCCCTTCTTGTAGAGGGCGATCGCGTCATCGATCCGGTTTCCCGTGCGGGCGGCGTCGGCTTCCTTCGACAGGCGATCAAGCGTTGCGCTCACCGCCGGCTTCGGCGCGGTCTGCCCAAACAACACGGGAAACATCAGCAGCGCGGCCAGCAGCAGACGCCTCATCACTGCGCCTTCGGAGCGGCGTCCTTGGACTCTTGCGCGCTGAGTTTGGCGCCGGGCTGCTGCGCCTGGCGATCCGCGTTCAGCTTCTGCACAATCGCCCGTTCGCGATCGCCGTCCTCTTTGCGCTTCTCCCGGTAATAGACCGTGGCCAGCGAGACATGCGCTTCCGTGAATCCGGGCGAAGCATTCACCACGGCTTCGAGTTCTTTCCGCGCCTCGTCCGTCTTATCCTGCGCCAGCATCACGAGGGCGATCTGGTATTGCGTGGCAAGATCGGACGGCCGCGCCGCCGCCGCCCGCACCAGATAAGGAAGGGCGTGGTCGTAATCCTGATCCAGACGGGATAACGTCCCCAGGTGAAGATTCGCTTGAAAATCGGTCGGATCGTGATCCAGCGCCTTCAGGAACGCCGTCTTGCTCCCGGCCATGTCTCCCGTCGAAAACAGCGCCAGCCCGTAGTAAGACCAGCCGTCGGGCAGATCGGGATTGAGTTCCACGGCTTTGGCGAAATCGGCCACCGCGGGCGTGTAGTCATGGGCCGTGAAGCGCGTCGTCCCCATCAGCAGCCGGGCCTCGGCTGAATCGCCCTTGCTCAGGATCTGGTTGATCACCACTTGCCCTTGGTCGATCTGGTTATCGCGCACCAGCGCGGTGCCCAGCAAATAGGCGATGCCTAGATCCTCCGGATTCGCGGCGCGCAGTGGCGAAAGCAGTTCGATCACGTCTTTGTTCTCGCCTTGCCGGAGCTTGCAATCGGCCAGCAGCATCGTAGCCTTGGCGTTGTCCGGCTCGGCCGCATGAACCGTCGCCAGTTCACGCGCGGCGTCCTGATATTGCGCCGACTTATAGTACGCCAGCGCCAGATTCAGCCGCACGCCTGGTTCCGGCTTGGCGGCGAGCGCGATCTTGTACTGATCGACCGCTTCCTTATACCTGCCCGCGCCCGCCAGCGCTGCGCCTAAGTTGGAGCGAACCTCGGAAGCCTGGGGATACATATCGAGAAAGACGTAGTAGTCGTGAATCGCTTCTTCCAGCTTCCCTTGCTGGTGGAGCGAAACCGCTTCCTTTAAGAGATCTTGCGGGGAAAGAGGGCTTTGCGGAGAGTGCGTTGCGGCGCCGGTTTGCGGCGGTCCGGAAGGGGATTGGCCGCGGAGCAACCCCGCGCACAAGGCGGCCACAGCAAGACGGTACATCACTTTGGTTGAACCCTGATTTTATCACGTCCCTCATCAGGTTCTGATTGCGGCTGGCGCAATGCAAAACGGGCGGGTCAGCTTTCGCCGGCCCGCCCGTTCCTTGCGTTTCCAGTTCGCCCTAGAAGTAGAACTTGAAGGTGAACTGGATGCTTCGGTTGCCGTTCAGGTAATCCGCATAGCCGAACGTGGAGTTCGCCAGCTTGCCCTGTTGATTCAACGAAAGCGTCAGGTTATTGTCGCCGCCGCCGGGGTTAAACGAAGTCAGCGGGTGGTTGAGGAAGTTATATGCCGAAACCCGGAACTGGATCTTCTTCGATTCCGAAAGCTGGAAGTTCTTGAACAACGAGAGGTCGTTCGTGAAGAAGGCCGGTCCCTTGATGTAAGGCATGATGTAGGCGCCGTTATGCCCCGGGGTCGGAGCCGCGAAGCAGTTGCCGTTGATGAACTGGTTGTTCGCCAATCCCGTGCGCGGGTCGCAGGTCAGCACCGGCTGAACCGATATGTTCGGCGTTCCGGTGATAATGTCCTGCGTGAGCCCGTAGTTGTTATTGGCCGTCGGAACCACCATCCCGTTCGGCAGAACCGTGCCGGGCGCCAGGTATCCGCCGAAGTTGAAGTTCGAGCTGACGATAGCCTGTAGCGGGGAACCGCTCTGGAACTGGTCCGTGCCGGAAACCTGCCAGCCGTTGATGACGCCCTTCAACAGCTTGTTGCCGTTGTAGAGGTTCTGCATCTGATAGACCCAGGCAAGGTTGAAGATGTGCGTTCTATCGTTGGGAAGCACGCCGTAGTTGTTGGCGATGTTGGTCGTGTCGCCGACTCCGGAGGACGTGTTCTCACCGCGAATACCCAGCGACTTGCTGAACGTATAGTTCGCCAGGTAGTTGAGGTGGCCGCTCTGCTTATTCCAGCTGGCCTGGAACGAGTTGTAATTGGAGTACGTGTTGTGCTCCTGCTGCAGAATCGACCCGTATTGCGGATAAGGCTGGAGAGCCGTCGTGTTCGGCGAAAGCGTTGCGTAGCTATTGCCGCCGGAAGGGTTGAACAGCGCCACATTGGCGGAACTGAACAGCGTGCCGTAGGGCAGCGCATTGATGTTGCCGAAAGTCCCGTTGCTCGCATTGTTGAGATACTTGGCCTGATTACCCACATAGGAAAATTCCGCTGTGGAAGTCATCGGCAAGCGCTGCGAGATCGTGAAGCTGTAGCTCGTCGTGAGCGGCTGCTCCGTATCGTTGAGGTCCAGAACGCGGACGCCGCCAGGCGCCACTTCCGAGGCGCTCAGCCCGGCGATATAAGAGTAAGTCGTGGGCACGCCGCTCGGTGGCGTAACCGTGTACGTGTATGCGCCGGCGGCAAGCTGCAGAGCCGGAGCTTGTACGTTTTGCTCGTCGTGATAACGGTACTGGCCCCAACCGCCGCGAAGAACGGTCTTGCCGGTTCCGAATACGTCGTAAGCCATACCGAAGCGCGGCTCGTAGAAGAACGGCCGGCCCTTGGTTCCGGAAAGCGGAATCGAGGAATCGATCTTATTCCACTCAAATCCGGTCAGATCGCCTCCTGGCGCGGTCGCGACGTAGTTCTGCGGGAGGAATACGGCGGTCCCGATCCCTTTCTCGTCCACCCACGGACCAAGGTGATCAAAGCGCAAACCGTAATCGAGAGTCAGCCGCCGGTTCACCTTCCAGGAATCCGTGGCGTAAAACTCGGCGCTGGTGTAGTGCATGGCGATCGTCGGATCGAAGTTCGATTCCGCGTACTGGCTCATGATTCCCGTGAGAATGTCCGCGTAAGCGTTCCCCGTCGAACCGGTTCCCCAGTTCGAGTAAACTTGCTCCCCGTTTACGTAACTGTCGCTGGGCTGCTGGTTCTTCGTGCGCTCCCAATAGAATCCGAACTTCGCGGTATGCGTCCCCCAGACTTTGGAGACGTTGTCCTGGATGGTCGGCAGCCACTTGTCGGCGTACAGCGTGTTGTTCTGCTCGTAGCCGCTGGGATTGATCAGGTTGGCTACGCCGTCGCTCCAGCCGGTCAGGGCCGGGATCTGGTTGTTCACCGTCGTGTTGAAGATGTGCTTGTAATAAATCCCCAGATCCTGGGCGTTGATCTTGGCCGGGTCCGTATAGGTGAAACCTACGTAAAGGTTGGTGTAGGTAAAGATCAGCTCGTTGGTCAGAGTCGGGCTGAACACCTTCGTCAGGTTTGCTGAGATCGAGTCCGAGTGATTGGGCTCGCTCTGCGGACTCGGGTACGGGACGGCGGGGTTCGTGCCCCACCAGAGGGTGCTGTTGTCCTGGTTCAGTTCCCGCTGCGCGTTGTAGCTGATGAACAGCTTCGTGTTGTCGTTGATGCTCCAATCCACGCGGGGCCGGATCTGCCACATGTTGTCCGTGTGGGTGGTGGAGTAAAGATAATTGTCGCCGTTGTTCTGGGCGGGGTTCGCGTTCGGAAGCGGGTACAACTTCAGAAGGTTCGCGCCGATGGGGTTGATAGCGCTCGTCGGAATCTGCCCGGTGGTGGAGATTCCCTTGTTGTTAATTGCCGCGCTTGTCACCGAACCTCCTGGATTGCTGCCGCCTAGGTAGCTATTCAGGTAGCTCGCCGTGAAATTGCCCGCGCGCATATCGGACGTCGGCGTAAACGACGTAAACACGTCATGCGCCGGATCCTGCACCTGCTGCGCGTAGTATTCGTACGCCAGGAAGAAGAACAGCTTGTCGTGATTCTTGTTGAAATGCGTGTGAGGAATCAGCACCGGCCCGCCAATGTTGCCGCCCGGATAATAAAAGTAGGTATCCGGCTTCGGCGCATATTTCAAGCCCGTTTCCGCGTTGGTGCCCAGGCCGTTGTCGTACGCGTTGGTGGCGTCGAATGTCGCGTTGCGCGCGTAGAGATAAGCCTCGCCGTGGAACTGGTTGCCGCCGGACTTGCCGATGGCGGCGATAGTGACCGGACCCTTCGCGTTTTCCGCTCCGAAGTTCGAAGTCAGAACCTTCAGCTCCGATGTCATATCCGTGACCGTGTTCACCGCCTGGCCGCAGTTGCAGCCCGGATCGATGATGTTTGCGCCGTCGGATGTGATGTCAAGAGCGCCGGTGCGAAGACCGTTCGCCGAAAAACTGCCGACCGGGCCCGCGCCTGTGCTCTGTTGCTGCGCTTGGTAGCCTTGGTTCGTGGTGCCGCCTGTCAGGGCGAATCCGGGAAGCAGCTTGATGAACTCAGCCGCGTTTTGGCCCACGATCGCGATGTTCTGCAACTGCTTTTCGCCGATTACGATGGATTTTTCGCCCGAATCCACAGGCGTCAATTCCTCCGCCGAACCGGATACCGTCACCGTGTCGGTGGAAGCGCCCACCTTCAAAGCGATGTTAGAAAGGTTTCGCTTGTCGCCAGCGTCGAAGTGTACGCCGGTCTGCTGATACTTCTCGAAACCTTGTGATTGGATGATCACCGTGTAGTCGCCCGGCTGCACCGCGTTGATGGAGAAGAATCCATCCGAGTTGCTGACCGTTCGACGTTCATCGCCGCTCGCATCATTTTTCATGATGACGGTGGCGCCAGGGATGATCGCTCCGCTGGGATCTCCCACGGTTCCCGTGAGAGTACCCGTTACGTTTTGTCCCCGAAGACCGCTACTTAGCAGCCCGAGCATTATGGCGCATGCCGATACGGCATAGAACCAGTTGGACCTCTGAAACATGGAAGCCGAACTCCTCCCCTATAAGGGTTATGGTTTTGTACTAGGTAAAAAAAATCTATCACGCCCATAGATAGGTGTCAACGCCATACGTCCGGGGTTTTTGAAAACAGTTCTAGGAAGAGACGAAAAAGATTAAAAACTTCCTTCTCCCTTCGATCGCCAGCACAAAGGTTCCGTAAAAGCGGTGGGGAATATTTTTTTTGGAATTATTTTCAAACCCAGATTCCGTTTTACGGAACGCTTTACTCCCTTCAAATGGAGTACGAACGCCGTATGACGCAGAGTCGTCGCTCACGCCGGTAAGACAAACGCAATACCCATCGCGTCACTCGGGATAGTACACTTTGAAATCCAAAACGGATTTCTTATTTTCTTATGACTACAACTCGATACGTGTGCCTTCTCGCCATCATCGCTAGCTTCGGCTCGCGCCTTTTCGCCCAGAATCTCACCACTCTGGTCAGCTTCTCCGGAGCGAATGGCTCGAATCCACAGAGCGCCCTGACCGAGGTTTACCCCGGTATTTTTGTCGGATCAACCGCCATTTCTAATGTCGGCGACGCAGGGACGTTGTTTCGCATCAGCAATACCGGGGTTTTAACCTCGCTGTTGATCTTTGACGCGAACCAGCAAGGAACCCTGCCCACCGGGCAGCTCTTCCCAGCCAGCAACGGATACCTATATGGCGCCAACCAGGGGGCCGGTCCCTCCCAAGGCGGCACTATTTTTAAGACCGCCGGAAATCGCTCATTAACCGTGGTGGCGACCGCCGTGAATTCCCCGTCTCCCGTGGTCGAGGCCAGCGACGGCAACATTTACTTCACCAGCTACACCGCCGGCGGCCTTTTGACGGTTGTGCGCATGACCCTCGCGGGCGCCCTGACCACGCTTTACACGTTTCCGTCGGGTCTATTGCAGTCGGGCCCGCTAGTGGAAGCTTACGACGGGAACCTCTACGGTGAGGTCCAGGGCCTGGCGCCAGGTTTCGGAGCCATATTCAAGCTCACGCTGGCCGGCGATTACACGACCCTTTATAACTTCACCGGCGCGGATGATGGCGCGCAGCCTCTGGGTGGCCTGATTCAGGTGAACAAGGTCCTATACGGGGTGACGAACAGCGCCGGCGCCAACGGCGACGGGACGATCTTCAGCATCTCGACCGCGGGAGTGTTGACGACGCTTCATGCGTTCAGCTACTACGATGGAACCAACCCGCTCAGCGGTCTCTCGTACGCCAGCGATGGAAACATCTACGGGACCAACGCGGGAATAGGCGGCTACGGGCCGGGAACGATTTTTAAAATTGCTCCGGACGGTTCCAACTTCACGACGGTATACACGTTCCCCGCCAATAACCCCAGCTTCACGCAGGTGCCGGGGCCCGGTGTGATTCAAGGCTCGGACGGAAAGTTGTACGGCACCACGCTTCTCGGCGGGGCGGACAACCTGGGCCAGATCTTTAGCCTGGATCTGGGACTCGCCGGCCCCAGCCCTCTCGTGGGCCACATTTCCCCCTCCGCGGGTCCGGTCGGCACCCAGGTGCTCATCACCGGACGCAATCTCGTGGGGGTTCAGAGCGTCAGCTTCAACGGAACGGCGGCGACGACTTTTGTGAGTCAGGGAACGGACTACATCCTCGCCACCGTGCCAGCGGGCGCTCGGAGCGGTCCCGTTTCGGTGACCACCCTGAATGGTACGGGTGCGACGAGGGGCAATTTCCGGGTGAATTAGCTCAGAGGAAACGGCTGAGTTTCGCAACAACATCGTCTCGAAACTCGTCCAGGAACCCGGTTACATAGCCAACCGGATTTAGCTCCGGATCGGCCACCAGCGGCGTCAGGTCCATCGCGAACGTCAGCGCGGTTTGGGCGTCGGTCGAGTGCGGAGTGAAGTAGGTGGCGTTAGCCAAACGCCGGCCCGGCGTCGCCAGATCGTAGCGCTTCCCGCCCGTGACCTGCGAATCGAACACCCCGACGAGCGCCGCCCCGATGTTCTCCCGCAGCGCTACCGGAAGCGCCTGCTTCCGGGCGTCGGGCATCCAGTCGAGATCCCGCCAAACCTCGCACCCGTAAACCCGGTGGGGGCGATCGGCTGCCGGCAGACGGCGTAACGCGCTTATTGCGTGCATGGCCACGCCGATATGCGTCTCGTGCTTATCCGCCAGGTTGTGCAGGTATACGGTTCCGGCGCGGCACGCGCCGAAAATTGCGGCGAGTTCCGCGGGGATCTCGGAATTCGCCGGATCCTTAACGGCCGCGCTGGCGTAACCGAGCTGCAGCTGGCAGGAATATTCCCCAACGTACGCCGCCTTGCGCTGTTCGTGGATCCGGACGGCCTTCATCTCCTCGTCCGAATAGTGCGCGTAGATGCCCGCTCGCGGACTGCCCGCTCCGTCGCTTACGACAATTCCGGTAAACCACTTCTCTCCGCTGCCGAAGCACTCGGCGATCCCGTGATACGCCATGATCTCGATGTCGTCCTGGTGCGCCACCACCGCCAGGTGTGTGGTGCGCGCCAGGGCCGCTTCCGTCGGGATCCCGTCCGGAACGAAAGTGTCGGCGTGAGCATTGCTGAATTTCATAATCTTCTAAAGAATGTCTCACGTGAGCTTGGGCAGCGTCGCGGCCGCGGCGGCCTGCCCGTGGCGCTTGTCCTGCTCGCCCGGCTGTTGCAGCTGGATGCGGGCGGCCAGATCGGGAAATTCGGTCTCGAGTACGCGCCGCGCCGTCGCCAGGATCGCGTCGCCCCCCGCTCCCGTCGTGACGCGCCCCATAACAAGGATGTGGCGGATGTCATAGAAGTCCGCGTAGTGCGCGATCCCGTAACCGAAATAGGCGCCTAAAGTCCGGTAAATGCGATCCGCCCGCTCGTCGCCGGCGGCCATGCGTTCCTGCGTGTGCACCAGGCGTTCGGCGAACGGCATGTCCGCGGCCAGGTGAATCCCCGCCAGCGGGAGCAGTCGGGCGACGGCCTGCTGCGAAAAGTATTGGGCCCCTACGCCTGCGTCGCCGGACCATTCGTCCACCGGCGCGTCCTCCGCATAATCGATGGGCGCGAAAGCCAGTTCATTCAGCCAATCCGTGATGTTGCCTTCGGGGGTGACGTACCCCGCGGCCTCGCTGGTGCCCATGGAGATCCCGAGCACGGCGTTGTCATGCAGAGACATCGAGCCGGCCAGCGCGGCGACTTCCCCGTCATTCACCACGACGAACGGCACGCGTCCCCACGCTTCGGCCAGCCGGGCGAACATCGGGCGCACGTCGGAATCGAATTTGGCGGGCGCAATGCCGCGGAAAATTGATGCTACCCGCACCTCGTTGTCCACATACACCCCCGCCGCGCTGCCCCCGATTGCGTCCACGCGCGGCAGATGGGCCGCCGCCCGCCGGAGCGTGTCGTCAATCCCCTGATAATGATACGCGGGGTCCGTCTCGAAGTAAGGGCTCCAGACCACCTCTTCGCTGAATACGACTTCGCCGTCGAGCATGGCCGCGCACTTCCGGTCGCTGCCGCCCAGATCGAATCCGATGCGGCACCCATCCCGATGCCGCCCGATCGGGTTGCCGCTTTCCCGCTCCCGGGGAGTCTCGCTGGAACGGACGCACGAGATCTCGAACGGCGCGCGATAAACTCGCTCCCCCATGAACTCGCGGTCGAAGGCCCGCGCCCCTGTCGCCGCATACACCGAAGCGAGGTAGCCGCCGATCTCCGGATTTCCCGCGATGGTGGCGCGGTTGCCGCCTTTCTGCCAGAGCAGAAATTTCAGCAGTCGCTCCACATAGCGCTCGTTCCGCGCGCGGTTTTCCGCGGTGTGCCGGAGAATTTCGGTCGGAAACACGGACACGTTCCCGTTCGGGCGCTCGAGCGCGATCGCCAGCGTTTCCCCGCCCTCGCGCCGCACCTGCTGGCGGTAAGCCCGGTTCCAGAGCGCGGCTGGCTCAAACCCCGGTTGGAGCGGAGCCGCGACGGCCGGCGTCATCGGGAAGCCCGGTCCGCCATGCGCTCCAACTGTTTCAGATGGTTCAGGTCGTGGCCGGCCATGGTTTCTACTACGGTCTGAAACGTCATCGTCCCCCGTTCCGGATGCGTCACCGTTTTCGAACGCTGCTCGGGCGTCAATGACTCGATGAGCACGCTATTCCAGCCGCGTACCGCGCCGAATACGGCAAGCGCGTCGGAGGCTTCATAGCGAGCCGGGGCCGCGGCCCATTTCTCCTGGTCCCACGGCTGAATGACGTGGTCGTCTTCCGCGAGAATTTGGCGCAATCGAAACGCGAAGGCGATTTCGGCGTCGGCCAGATGACAAAAAATCTCCCGGGCGCTCCACTTCCCGGGCGCCGGCGATCGATTCACGCCGTCCGGGCCCATCGCCGCCGCGATTTCCCGCAGTCGTCGCCACGTCCCCGCAATGGTCTCGGAGGCGCTCCGCTGTCCCAGCTCAGACGCGTAAGGGTTCATAAAATCTCTATCCTATAGGAGCACGCCCCGGAGGGCCGCGCCTTCGGGTAGCCTAGGAAGGAAGCTTATGAAATCTTACTCCCATACCGCCGTGATCTCCGCCAATTCTCCCGTGCCGCTGAGTGAGAACAAGCACCTGCTGCGATGGGTCGAGAAGATGGCGGATCTCACCAGGCCTGCCGCGATCCACTGGGTGGACGGATCTCAGGAGGAATACGACACGCTCTGCGCCCAGATGGTGGAGAGCGGGACGTTCATAAAGTTAAACCAGGAACTCTGGCCGGGATGCTTCGCCGCGCGGTCGGATGCGAGCGACGTGGCGCGCGTTGAGGATCGTACCTTTATCTGCTCGCTCTCGCGCGACAACGCAGGCCCGACCAACAACTGGGAGAACCCGTATGAGATGCGCCGCAAACTGAAAACTCTGTTTCGGGGCGCCATGCGGGGCCGCACCATGTACGTGCTGCCCTTCAGCATGGGGCCGATTGGGTCGCCCATGTCGCAGATCGGCGTGCAGTTGACCGATTCGCCTTACGTCGTCGTGAACATGCGGATCATGGCGCGAATCGGCTTGCCGGTGTTTAAGGAGATCGATAAGGATGTGAAGCGCGTCGTGCCCTGCATGCATAGCGTCGGCGCGCCGCTCGGCGCGGGTGATAAGGATGTGCCGTGGCCCTGCAATCGAGAGAAATACATCGTCCACTTCCCGGAGACGCGCGAAATCTGGTCCTATGGCTCGGGCTATGGCGGGAACGCCCTGCTGGGAAAGAAGTGCTTCGCTCTGCGCATCGCGTCCAATATCGCGCGCGATGAAGGCTGGATGGCGGAGCATATGTTGATCCTCGGCGTGGAGGATCCCCATGGCGACAAGAGCTATCTCGCTGCCGCCTTTCCGAGCGCATGCGGCAAGACCAACTTCGCCATGCTGATTCCCCCGAAGGGTTTCGAAGGCTGGAAAGTCTGGACTGTCGGCGATGACATCGCGTGGATCAAGCCCGACGCCAACGGGCGGCTGCGGGCCATCAATCCGGAAGCCGGCTTCTTCGGCGTGGCGCCGGGCACGTCGGCAAAAACCAATCCCAACGCCATGGCGACTTTGGCGCGGAATACTATCTTCACCAATGTCGCGATAACGCCCGAGGGCGGAATCTGGTGGGAAGGCATGACGGCCGAGCCGCCAGCCGAGTGCCTGGACTGGCGAGGCCACCGGTGGACGCCGGAGATCGCGGCCGCCACGGGCGCGAAAGCCGCCCATCCGAACGCGCGCTTCACCGCCCCTGCTTCGCAATGTCCGACGATTGATCCCCGTTGGGAAGATCCCGACGGCGTACCCATCAGCGCGATCATCTTCGGAGGGCGGCGCGCCACCACCATCCCCCTCATCTACCAGGCTTTCAATTGGAGCGCCGGCGTTTACCTGGGCGCCACCATGGGTTCCGAGATGACCGCGGCCGCGGCCGGAACCGTCGGAACTGTCCGTCGCGATCCCATGGCCATGCTCCCGTTTTGCGGCTATCACATGGGCGATTACTTCCGCCACTGGCTCCGGATGCAGCGATCGTTGAGCGAGACGCCGCGCATCTTCCACGTGAACTGGTTCCGCAAGGATGCCGCCGGCAATTTCATGTGGCCGGGCTTCAGCGAAAACATGCGCGTCCTGAAGTGGATTTTCCTGCGCTCGCGCGGACGGGCCATGGCGAATGAGACCCCCATCGGGTGGGTGCCGCACTACGACGACATGGAATGGAACGGCCTTGATTTCCCGAAGGAAAAGTTTGAGCTGCTGCAGGCGGTGAATCGCCAAGGCTGGCGACAGGAGGTGATCGAGCACGAGGAGTTGTTCATCAATCTGCATGACCACCTTCCGCCGGAAATGGTTTATGAGCGTGAGCTGTTGATCTGCCGCTTATAAGCGCTAGAAGCTGAACCGCGCGCCCAACTGCGCCGCGAACGGAATGCCGACCGTGGTGCCGGGACCGAAGAAATCACCCAGTCCGCCCGCGGGGACGCGCAGCTGATTCAGGCTGGTGATGGGCTGCTGGCTGGTGCAGGCTGCGTTAAGGCAGAACGCGGTAGCGTCAGCCAGGTTATTCACCGGCACGGGAAGCGCCGCCAGATTCGTCACGTAATTCGCGCCGGGGTTGTTGCGGTTGAACAGGTTGAAGAACTCGATGAACGGCAGAACGGTCCAGCGGTCGCGGAACGTGAAGGGGCGGCTGACGCGCATATCGAACTGAATGTAAGGCGTGCCGCGGAATTCATCGAGCGACGTCTGCACGCCGTTAATCACCGCGCGATCGTCGAGCGAATCGCCCACGCCGTTCACGTCGACCGGCGTCGTGATCGTGAAGGGCCGCGCGCTTTCCGCCTGGCCGAGCAGGGAAATCTCGAAGCCTCCGGGCGCCCGAACATTTCCCGCGACCACAAAACGGTGGAGAACGTCTTCCCCTGACGGACCGTAATTTCCCTTGCTGAAGGCGCTGTTGGGATTGCATACGCCGTTGACGTAATCGAAGAGTTCTCCCAGAACGCAGCCGAACGTTTCGGCGCTCGAAAGCGTGTAGTTGACGACGACGTTCAACCGGCGATTGAGATTCCCTTGCAGGTGCACGGAAAGCGCGTCGTAGCGGGAACGGTTATCCGTGCGAAACACGGAAAGGTCGGGGACGTTTTGGCGCTGCGTGTCAATATCGGGCGCAAAGAGCGGAGAAATGAGCGTATAGCCGGCCTCGTATTGGTATCGCCGGTAAGAGTGGACGCCTTCTTCGTGCGTTCCCTGCGCGCTCAGCATCCAGTTGGGTCCGAAGGAATGCTCCACGCCAGCGGTGGCGTGCAGCGCGTACGGAGTTTTGTAGTCCGGGTCGATGATGGATCCGGCGCCGCCGTTGGCCGAACCGGGAAGGCAGCCCGCATCGCCGGGCTTCAAACAGATTCCCGCCGGCTGGTTGACGGCCTGGAACGCGGTGACCCAGCCGTTCTGCGCCAGGTCGTTATAAAAAAGGCCGAAACCGGCGCGGATGACTGTGCCGCGGCTTTTTCCAAGCGCGTAGGCGAGCCCGATCCGCGGTGCGACGGCTTTGCGGTAATCATGCGGCGCGCCGGGATGCTGGAAGAGCGGAATCTGCAGAGCCGCGAGCGTCTGCAACGCGGGATTCGCCGATTGCGATTGCCCGGAGGCGGTGAACAGGCCGAAGGTGGTGTCGTAACGCAGACCGTAGTTCACCGTGAAGCGCGAGGTGACGCGCCAGGAATCCTGGGCGTAAAAACCGATCCTTTGGACATTCTGCGAAAAGCTGCCGTCGCCGGCGGGTGTGCCGACGCACGTCGTTCCGTTATTCAAGGAGCAGGAAAGGTCGGCCGTGAACAGCCCGGGATTGGCGAGGTAATCGGTGGGATTCATCGTGAAGACGGTGAGGTTCTCGGCGTTGCCGGGCAGCGCGCCGCTGAGCACTGGCTCGTGAATCACGTCGGCGCCGAAGCTGGGCGAATGCGCGCCGGAAGAATGCGTGAGGATGTAGCGGAACTGATACTTCTCCTGGTTGCGCAGAATCGGGAACGCCGTGATGGGCGTAACGAACTGGTTGTCGCCGAAGGTTTCGAAACCGGAGATGGTCTGGAAATTAGAACTGAAGGGAAACGCCAGGGCAAACCCCAGGTCGGAGTTGCGGGCCTCGGTGAGGTGAAGGCCGCTCGCGTCGAAGGTGAACGAGCCCAGCCACGCGGGAGTGAACGCGTACTGATTGCCGAGCACGAGGTTCAGATAGTTGTTGTGCCAGGTAGCGCCGGTGGAGGATAGCGTGGCTTGCTGCACGAACGCGTTGTCGGTGGTGTAGTTATCCAGAGCGGCGCGAAGAAACCATTGCGACTTCGCGGACTGTGTCCAATCCAAACGGAAGGTTCCGAGGTAGTCGCGGAACGGAACGGCGACGTTATCGGGCACGGGAATGGAAGTCACGCCCGGAATGAGGCCCTGAGCGGCGAGGCTGGCGAGCGCGTTGAATTGGGACAAGCTGGCGGGGCTGTACGCGATGCTGGCGTTTTCGTGAACCGCCTCAATGGAGGCGAAGAACCACAGCTTGTCTTTGCGGATCGGGCCGCCGAGGGTGGCGATATAGTTCTGGCGCGAAAAGGGCTGTTTGGGAAGAGGCGCGGGATTTTCGATGGGATAGCGGGCGTTCAGGGCGGCGGCGCGCTCGTAAAAAGCGTCCGTGCCGTGCCATTCATTAGAGCCGCGGCGGGTGGTGATGATGACGGAGCCGCCGACGGTGCGGCCGGTGTCGGCATCTTCCTGGGCTGTATGGACGGCGAATTCCTGGATGGCGTCGGGCGAGACGTTTTGGAGGAAGCCGCCGATGTAATCGTCGGAGTTATCGCCGCCATCGACGGAGAGAACGTCGTTGAGGCCGGAGCTTCCGCCGAAAGAAACGGCGGTGATGCGGGCCTTGGTGGGGTCGGAAGGTTCGACGGGCTCGGTTCCGGGGACGAGAAAAGCGATGTTCGCGAAACTGCGATGGGCGAGCGGGATGGTTTCGAGATCGCGGGCGGTGACGACGCCGCCCTGGACGGCGCTGGTCGAATCCAGCGGCTGCGTGGTGATGGAAGAAGCGAGGCCTTCGACGCTGACCTGCTGGCGCAGCGCGGCGGGCGTCAGCTGGACGGCGATGTCCCTGGCGGAACTGACCGCGATGGAGACGGCGGAGCGGGCTTCCGAAAATCCGGGGGCGGTGACGACCAGGTTGTAAAGGCCTGGGACCAGGTTGTCCAGACGAAATTCGCCCTGGCTGTTGGCGGACGCTTCGCGCTCGAGAGCGGAGTCCGCGGAGCGGACGACGACGCGGGCGGAAGGCACGCGAGCGCCGCTCGGATCATGGACGGCGCCGAGGAGGCTGCCGTGAAAATCCTGGGCCGGCAAAGCGCCGACTCCGACGAAGCAAACGAGAGCGAAAAGCGCGATGGGCTTAAGCAATGTAGTCCACCATAACCGGAGATTATACGCGGCGCAGAGCGATGGCGAGATCGGTCTGGAACGCGGGCGGAACGAGCGCCGTGCCGCCGGCGGCAGCGCGAAAAAGCACGGGCGCATCGACGGCGCAGCCGCGCAAAGTATCCCAGCAGCGGGCGACGATGGCGCCGCCCGTCCAGGGAATGATGATTTCGGGCTGCACCGGAGGCGCCGACGGATCAAGCATTCCATTCGCGCGCAAAGGTTCGGTGCGAAGCAGCCAGAGAACGGCCAGGCGATCGTCGCCCGCTCCGAAAGCGACGACCCCGGACGGAGCGCGGAGTTCGGCGTTCCAGTTCCGGCGAGAAAAATGGGGCCAGTCGATCGAGGGCAGAAAACCGGCCAGCGATTTCTGGGCGCGGCGCATGCCGGGCGTGAGGACATGGGGCTTGCGGTTGGGCCAGCGCATAGCGCCCCCGGCGCCTCCCGACGCGAGATGCGCCCACTGGATGTGGCGGAAGTATTCGTCGTCGAAATCTTCGGGCAGAGTGCGGTGGTGATCCTTAAACGTGTGGATGGGGCCGTGCTCGCTGTCGAAAAAGGGACGCGCGGGCGGGACGTTCTGGAGCGCTTCGCGGACCAGTTTCCCGGTGCTGACGGCGGCCTGCACGGTGTCGCGCGGATGATCGATGGTGCCTTCCTCGTAGAAATGCGTGCTGGCGAAATCGAGATCCGGATGGCGGTAGATCACTTCGGCGAGCTCGGGCCGTTCCTGCGCGAGGGGCAGGAAGACGGAGACGGTTTGGAGGTGAGCGCGGCCGAAGAGGCGCACCTCGGTGGCGCGGAGACGGGCGCCGACGGCGGTGATGAAATCGCGGGCGCTCGAGACGGAATCCTCCGCGTACGAAGGGTGCAATTCGTTCCAAAGATCCCAGGCGAATAAAGCTCCGGAGGCGCCCCAGCGGCGGGTGACGAAATCGAGACGGGCGTGGACGAGCGCGAGCGTTTCCGGGCAGAGCAGGAATCGCGAGCGTTGCGCGCAGGGGCCGCCGTTAGCGGAGTTGTAGGGGTGACGCGCCCAGCGGCGCCACATCCAAAACGTATCGAAAGGCGTGAGCAGGACGCGGAGCCCGAACTCTTCGCAGAGAGCAAACACGTCGTCCCAGAGGCGCGTCATGTTGCGGCTGAAATGTCCGGCGGGCTGTTCGAAGTAGCGATGCTCGTGGTGGCAGTATTCGAGCATGAGCCGCAAGACGGTGACGCCGGAGGCGGCGAGCGTGGCGAAATAATCACGGACGGCGGGCATGTCGCGGCGGCGATAGAGGCCGTGGAGATCCGGCCACTCGATCGCGTCGTTTTGGCCGATGGGCGTCCAGGAGGATTGATCGGCTACGACGAAGTACGGGGAATCCGGGGAAACCGATATCCAGGGCAGCGACATGGAGCGACAGAACCCAGGATAGCGGGATATAATTTTCGCGTGACCCGCGCGATTCCGATTGTCCTCGGCATGCTGACTTTCCTCCTTTCCGCTCACGGTCAGACCGGCGAGCAGGCGTTACAAAAACGCGTGATCGGCGACTACGGATACTGGAGCCGCACGCAGACGCCGCCGTACAGCTCGGCGCAGATTCCGTTCCACAAACTGACGCACATCAATCACGCGGGAGTGAGTTTCAACGCGGACGGATCGCTCACCGTTCCGGATGGATTTCTGGAGCCGGAACTTTTGACGAACGCGCACGCGGCCGGCGTGAAAGTGATGCTGCTGCTGGGCGGCGACTTTCCCGGATTAGAGGTCAGCCCCAGCGTGCAGGCCACGCTGCTGAACAACCTGGAGACGTTCATCGTGGCGAACGGGTATGACGGACTGGACATCGACTGGGAATATCCGGCGTCGACCGCGGACACCAACGCGTTCATCAATCTGATGACGGGGCTGCGCGCGACTTTCCCGAGCCCGCGGTACATTCTTTCCGCGGACGTTCCGCCGTGGGGCGGCGCTTACGGCTACGCGAACGTGCAGCCGGTGATCGATTATTTCAACATCATGATGTACGACTGCGCGGGTCCGTGGACGGACGACGGTCAGCTCAACTCGGCCATTTTCCCGGATCCCGCGAATCCGGAACCTTATGAATGCGAACCGGGCGGCAGCGTGCAAGAGGCCGCGACGATCTTTCTGACGCAACTGCAAATCCCGGCGGCCCAGTTGAATATGGGGACGCCGTTTTACGGGTACTTCTACCGGAACGTCAGCACGCTGTTCGGTTTGTGCAAGCCGTGCGACGGATTCACGGTGCTTTCCGAGAACTACGGGACGTTCATCAAGCCGCTGGTGAATCAGCGCGGATGGACGACTTATTACGACCAGGCCGCGAAGGTTCCTTATATGCTGCGAACCGACGGCAGCCCAGGGTATATCACGTACGACGACGCGTTTTCGACCTACTACCGGATCACGTATTCACTGTGGCAACGCCAATTGGGCGGGGCGTTCCTGTGGTCCCTGGACGCGGATTACGACGGCCATTCGCAGGATCTGCTCGACGCCATGTACCAGGCAGCGCTGCGTGGTCCGAGCACGCAGCCGCAGTAGAAATGGAACTGGCCAGGCGGCGGACGCTGATCGTGATCGCCGCGGTGTGGATCGCGGCGCTGATCGCCGGATCCTTACTGCCGGTGGGCGCGAAGAACGCGCTGGGAACGACGTCGAGGCGCCCGGCGATTTCCCTGGGCCGATTCGGCGAACCTCTTAGCAAACGCCTGAGCGAGCATCGCCTGGTGCACTTCGCGGCGTTTGGCGTGACGGCCTTCCTATTGGTTACGGCCAGCCGGACGACCACGCAACGGATGGCGGCGGTGGCAGTAACGATCGGGTTAGGGTACGCGGTGGAGTTTCTGGAGCACCTGGTGTACCGGGTGGATTTCGAGATATGGGATGTCCGCGACGATGCGCTGGCGGTGATCGCGGGGTATTTCGCCGCGCGGGCGATCTCCGGCATCCTTTTATATAGCGCGCATCGCAAGGGCCGCGCATAAACGCGCGGTTACGGGCGCGGCCGTTTCCTCCATGACGGCCGGCCCGACCAGGACACGCTGAATTGGCTTCGTTCGATTGGCTTCGTTCCCGGAACCGGTGTTTGGGGGGAACAAAGCCAACCGTTCGACTGCGGCGACGTGGAGCTAACTCCTTTCTTTCCGTCGTTCCTTTGAAAAGCTGATCTCAGGAAGCGCCGAAATTGGCTTCGTTTTTGATTTTTTGCCGCTGGCCAGTTACGTGGCCCGCGACAAAATCTGGGAGGGAACCAGCGCCAAGATGGCGCTAGAACTTCCCGTTTTTATCGATATAACGATTCCGCTCGTTGGGCGGCAGGGAATTGCCGGCGCGATGCGACGCCACGACGGGGTCGAGCGGAGGCTGCACGCCCAGCGCCAGATTGGCGCACAAGAGCATTCCTTCCCTGGCCTGAATGGCGTCGCGGATATCCGCGCGACCGTTCAGGATTGCGCCCAGATATTTGACCCTCTGGGGATCCCACTCATAAAACTCGTATTCCTGTCTGAATAAAGATTCGTACGGCATTCTCCCTCTCGCCATCATTCAACCACGGCGGAACGCGGCTGGGCGTGCGGGAAAGCCGGAAGATGTTGAAAGGAAGGGAGATGCGGGACGGGCTGCGCCGTCACCGGCGAAAACGGGCGGGCGGATTCGGAGGGGAATTGGGGTGGGAACGCGGTTCAGGCGAGTAAGCGGGCGGGGACGGCGAGGCGGGAGGACGGGGATTCGTCGGGGTGGTAGTGGGCGAGATAGCGGAGGCAGAGGAGGAAGAGAACGAGGACGACGAGGAAGACAGCGATCTGGATCAGGGTGTGTTTGCGGTCTTTGAAGAAGCCGCGGAGACGGCGCTCGCGGGCGCGGCTGCGTACGGCGGCAGCGGCGGCCTCGGGCTGCGCGGGGGCGAAGAAGCGAAGTCCGCAATCGCGGCAACGGTGAGGGAACTCGCCGGCCTCGGCGCGGGCGCGATCGCCGGACTTGGTTTCGCGGGATAGGCGCGTTTCGGGGCTATTGCAATGGGGACAGACGGCGGAGCTTGGGGCTGACAAAGCGGGCATTAATAGTCTAAGCCTTCCGCGTCGGAATGAGGTGCACGGCAAAGCCGGGCACACTTATGGTTTCGTCGTGACGGGCGACGAGACCCAGGACGAAGCCCGTGACGATGATGAGCATCTTGGCGAGGAGCTCGACGACGCTGAAGCGATGTCCGACGACTAGGCCTTGCAGGCACTCGATCACGGCAGCCGAGACGAATCCCAGCAGAAGACCGTTGGTGAGGGATCCGGATTTCCAGAAGGTGAGCGGGGTTTCCCATCCGAGCGCGAGGAATAGAACGCATTTTACGGCCTTCCATCCATAGAAAACGAACAGGGACATTCCTTCGCTGTGGAACGGGGTGAGTTCGGCGACGATGGTGACGATCACAGTCGCCAGCCACGCACTTCTAAACGCCGCACTAAATATTCTTAGGGACATGGGCGCCTCGTTTGGTGATGTCAATACGCGCCCCGCGCGGTTAGAACGACCCCGAAGGTGCGCGCCAGTATATATATGTCCATCCAGACGGACCAGTTCTGGATGCAGTATGCATCGAGTTGGACGCGGTCTGCGAAGGAAAGTTGATTTCTGCCGGAAACCTGCCAAAGGCCGGTAATTCCGGGACGGACCAGTTTGTAAAGTTCATAGCTGCGGCCATATAGGTCGATCTGGCTTTCGAGAAACGGACGCGGCCCGACCACGCTCATGTCCCCTTTCAGAACGTTCCAGAGCTGCGGGAGCTCATCGATGCTGGTTTTGCGAAGTATTCGACCGAGCCTTGTGATGCGCGGGTCGCGACGCAGTTTCTGCTGCCTTGCAAAAGTGAACCGCTCCTCCGGGTTTTCTGTGAGGTATTGGCGCAGCACTTCATCGCCATCGACCACCATTGTGCGGAGTTTCCAAGCTTTGAACTTCCGGCCGCCTAGCCCGATCCGTTCATTGGCGAAGAAAACAGGCCCGGGCGATTCGAGCCTGATCAGCGCCGCGATGGCCAGCATCGCCGGGGCGATCAGGGGAACGATTGTCACCGCGATGGCGAGGTCCAGCATGCGCTTAGCGATTTTTGCGGACGGCCTCAGGAGCTGTCGAGTGACTTCGAGGCCAATGATCCCGCGCATTTCTCGGACCCGGATTCCGATGCTGCTCATCCCGATCAGGTCAGGGATCACCATCACGTGGCCGAAACAGTGACCGTAGCGATCCAGCAACCGGAGCAGCTCATTCCTGGAGAGGCTCGGCATACAGACGATCGCATACGAGATGCGATGCTTCCTGGTGATTTCCAGGCAGCGAGACAGCGGACCGCGGATCAGCTTTTCGGGGGCGTCGGAATACTGAGACGGATTGTCATCCAGGACAGCGACGACTTTCAAACCAATTTGCGGATTCTTATTTAGGATTTCTTCAATACGCTTTCCTGTGGAACCGAACCCGAGAATGGCGACCGGGCAGCCCCACCATTCGCGGTTTGCGAAGAGGTAACGGATGAACGCCCGCGACGACGGGACGAGGATGATGCTGAAAAAGCAGCCGACCATGAAGGTCAGGCGGGACGGCGTCAGGTCATGAAAGAAGTATGTCGCGGACCAGAGACAGAGGAACACGATCAGGGTGGCGCGGACAGAGCTTCGCAGTTCTTCGATCGGATTTTCGGAGACGCCGGGATATAACCCGGCGGCGATGAAACAACAGACGGTGAGGATCACCGACGGGAGCAGGATTGCAGCAACGGGAGTGGCGGCCCCGCCGAGCAGCACGGCGTGAACCAATGAGGCCAGGAGCAGGGCCAGAACAACCGCCAAACTGTCCGATGCGCACAGACAGCAGATGGTCCCGACCGGCCGCGTTACGGAGATTGATGTGGGCGCGGCGTCGACGGAAATCGGCAGGGCAAGGCGTGAGAGTTCAGGGGACAAGATTGGTCCTTGTTGGGACGGCGGTTGTGGGACGGGTTAATCTTGCGCGGCAGCGGACCGGGCTAGCAAGGCGCTGGGTTCGGGCATCGCACGGCGGGTCAGGTTGATGTTTGTGCGAGCTAGAATTTCGAGAAAACGTGGAACGACCCGGTCAAGCGAAAAGGTTCGCGTTGCAAATTCCCGTGCGGCGCTCCCAAGAGCTTGGCATCTCGCCGGGTCGCCGAGGAGAGCGCGAGTGGCCGCTATGAATGCGCCCGTGTCGCCGGGGGCCACGACTGACCCAGCGCCGGCGTCGCGGATCATTTGGGCAGCCGCGTTCGCCGGGTCGATCGCAATGACGATGGGACGGCCGGCACAGAGGTAGGAGAGTACTTTTGAGGGAACGCAGAACGAGCCAGCGGACGGGTCGAGCGGCGCGATCAGAACGGATGCTGAGGCGAGCACTTGCGGAACATCTTCGCAGCGCTGGAAGGGGAGAATCACGACGTTCGCGAGCCGCTGCCCCACGGCCCGAGCGTGAAGCTTATCGGCGGCCTGGCCGCCGCTTACGATCACAACCCTCACGTCTGGCTCACCCTTAAAGGCTTCGGCGAGTTTGATGAACATCTCCAGGTCGTGCTTGAGTCCGAGCGTCCCTGCATAGACAACGTTGCGCGTTGTTTGTAAGCTGTTCCGGACGGACCAGGCGTTCCACTCGCCCAGCGCGGGGATCTCTTCGACGTTGGCCCAGTTCTCTAGAAGTGCGTAACGGCCTTGTTTACGGACTCTCTCCGGCAGTTCTTTTTCGTGACCGGGTGCTATCGTGATTACGGAGTCGCTCCGTTTTAGTACTCGCTGCTCCCATGCGCATGCGAGGCTGCCCGCGGCGCCACCAACGGCGCCGAATTTGCGCTTCAAGAGTGCGAGCGTTGCGCGCCCCTGCAAATCCTGAAGCCAATAGATGAACGGAACGCGATGCCGTCTGCTCCACGACTGGATGCGGATGACGGCGGCAAGCGGGATGCAGCAGGCGATGATTACCGATGGCTTCTCTTCTTCGAGCGCGGCGATGCACCGCCCGGCCCACTCAATCTCCCCGCTCAGGCGCTGCTTCAGGCTCATCTTGCCGTAACCTTTGCGGCAGGTGATGTTGCGAATCAGATCGGGTTGTTCGCGGACCCATCCGGCGACGGACGTGAGATTGGGTGATTCGAGGGACCCGTTTACGAAGTAGCGGAACGGATAGCCGTCGTCCCGGAGCCGGATGGCGAGGCGGTGGGTGAAGGAGTGGCAACCGTAGTCGATGAGGATGGCGGGTGAGATGTTGGCTCGCATTTGTTTTCGATGGATCGGTTTATATTCCTGTCGCCGCGCGGAGGCGCCGCGAATCTGGAAGGTGCGAGAGTTGTTGGCCGAGGTCGTGCCCTTCGTGTATTCCGGACAACCGGTCTTCCGCAAAGAAACAGTGTGTTAGACTCGGCCGCTGGATTTAGCCGTGGTTCGCTCGGAACCCTAACCCCCCGCCCCTATCTAGGCATGCGCCCCGCGCGCCTAGGAACACTGGTTCACATCGTTCGATCAGCCGCCCGCTTTGAAAAACACTTTTGCACACTAAACTCCGGAGTCTGGAGCTTCGGGCTGTCGCACCCGAGACTTTATTCGCTTAGCGGGTATGCCCCCGTACACGCCCCAGGGTGCCAGGTCCCGCGTGGCCACTGCCCCGAGCGCTAAGACGGCACCTTCTGCGATGCTGACGCCGGGCTGCACGCATGCGCGAGCACATACCCACGAGTACGCCCCGAGTGAGATCGGCCGCGCGATCACAGGGAAGCACGGATCGTCGTAATCGTGGGTAGCGCCGCACAGGTAGCTGTCTTGCGACAGGATCGCGTGCGACCCGAGAACCACGATCGCAGGGTTGTAGATTACAGCTCCGTCGGCGACGGTAACTTGGTCGTCGCACGCCAGGTTCCACGGAGCCCAAACAGCCGCTCTTGGATAGATGTGACAATTGTCCCCGAGCCGCGCGCCAAATCGGCGAAGCACCCAGGCTCTCCAACTGTGAAAGCACCGTGGGGACGGCCGAAATAGAATAATGTACGCAAGGGCCCACGTAGCGCGTGCCGCCTTGTGACGGAAAGAGTAGGTTGCTCGTAGATATGGATCGGCCTTCGCACGATCCAGGCCGTCCTTTTTGGCAATCATACGCTGTATCTGTTTTCGACTACGGCCAACGTGGGCAGAGAGCGCCCGCTCGCGAACACCCGGGCCACTTGTGGTCCCGCCGCAGGGTGCTTGTGCATCCACTCAGTCTCCCGGTCCTTGGCATTTTAGGGCGATCATATATTCGTAGAAGGATTGAAGCACCGCGTACGTCAGGCCTGCCTCTCCGTCCAGGAACCCGCCCTTTATTAGATATAACAGTACGAACTTGGCTAAGGGCCGTGCGGGCAGCTTGTAGAACAACTCTTTTTGATGACACCTTCTTTCCGTGAACTCCTTCGCGAAGAGCGCTTTTCGAAGATTGAGCGTTGGTTGTTTTTGACGGCTTGCGATTATCTGTCTTGCCTCTAGCGTGCTGTAAGCGTTATGCCGGTCTAGCCAATGCGCGTATCCTTTGCTGAATGGATAGTGGTTTATGTGCCCTTGCACGCGTCCTACTGGCCCGTTCGGAAGTGAGACTGGATTGATCAGCCGCGCGAACTGCATCCGGGATGGCTGATAGAGTCTAATATAGAACGGCGTCGCTTGTATATGTTTGAGCCATCTGTCTCCCAGGAAATCCCGGCGCCGAATTTGGAACGCTACCTTTTCCCCGGGGTTCTTTATAGCTTCCTTGATTTCGTGCGCGAGCTCTGGCGTTACCCTTTCGTCAGCGTCGACATGGAGAATCCACTTATGTCTGAAAGGTATATTTGCAAGAGCCCAGTTCTTGTGCGCCGCTTCATCACCTCCGAACAACGCGTCTTTGCTGGAATGTAAGCGTACTACGACATTAGTTTTTGCTCCTTTGGCGATTTCCACGGTTCTGTCGGTGCTTCCAGAGTCATACACATGGATATCGTCTGACCAACGAACAGAATCCAGGCATCCCGGAAGGTTTTGCTCCTCATTTTTTGTGGGTATCAATATCGATATCACTTTGACTCGTCTTCCCCTTGCTCGGCCCCTTAGTCTGGGCGATCACCTCAGAAAGGTGTTCGAGCAACTGCTCACTTGCCTCGGTGATCTCAAACCTTTTTTAAAACATTTCCTCGCGTGTTCGCGCATCATTAGCCTCTCGCAGCCGGAAAGATCAAGCCATCGTCTTAATATGTGGGAGGGGTCCCTCAGCGTCGTCGCTCGCGGCACATCCAGATCCTTCGAGTTCAACCTCACGCCATATATTCACCTTAGTTGAGATTAGGACAGGCAGGCTGCAGGCGAGTGCTTCTGCCACTGCTATGCCACAGTTCTCTTGGTGAGAAGGAAGGACGAACACTTCGGCTGCTCTCAGATGCCCCCACTTCAGCAGACCCGCCACCGGGCTCGTCCACGTGATCTTCTCCGCAATTTGTAACCGCGTTGCCAGCTCGATGAGATCGCGCTTCCATGCGACTGTGTCCGGTCCGGCGAAAACTGACCCATGCCTTCGCCCATCACGAGCTATCTCCGTTGTTCGGTCTGAGCTGTGCGAGTCTAGTGCAATCAGTTCATCGACCCACGTGAGCGCGCGGATACAATTACGAATGCTCGCTTCTTCGTTAAGTGTCATACCGAGAACGCTCAACGGAACCTTCTTATCGCGCACGGTGTCTGTCTCTATTTTGGCCTGTCTCCCTGGCGGGCAAGTTGTTTTTACCTTAAGCAGCATTCAGAAGGTCCCTCTTGACAGCAATCAATCAGTGGGTACGAGCCTTTGTTACGTTTTACGACATCAGCACGGCTAGATCAGCGGTGATTCGGCTGTGGGTGCCGCCTACTCTCATCATGGGCAGTCAATACAGAACTAATAACAACGTCGGCGACTGCCGCTGGATTGTATCGCAGCGCCAGTCTGTGCGCGGCCGTGGCCATCGATTGAAGTTGCGATGGCTTCCGGTCCATCAACGTCCTGAGCGCGGCGGCCAACTCGGGCCTGGAACTGGGCGAGAACTCCCATCCGGTCTCGGGAGTGATCAAGTCTCGGGCACAACCACAGTTGCTTGAGACCAAAACGGGCATTCCGGTCAACATTGCCTCAGCCGCAACCAGACCCCACGGCTCGTACGTGCTCGGTAGGACCAGTGCATCGTGCAACAGCATAAGTTCCGGCAGAAGCTCCTGACGAACGTATCCCAAAAACGACACGGATGAATTCAGCTGACGGTCAGATGAACGTTTTTTTAAAGCGAGCTCCATTGGACCGCATCCTGCGACGGTGAGTGACAGTGGCGCATGGCAGTCCGCGTCCCGAACCTCTGCCATCGCGTCTAGGAGGAAGAGTAAGTTTTTCTCCGGCGCTAAACGCCCAACGAAGAGTATGCGTGTTCCGGGGGCGTCTTCAAACTTACGCCTCCGGAATACGCGCGAGAACTTGTCACTATCAACTACCGCTCCTTTGATGTGAATCTTTTCTGCCGGCATCCCGAGCTTCCGAAGGTATTCAGTGCTCGACGTCCCGTAGGTGTTCGCGAACTTACACTTGCTAATAAACCATCTCTTAAGTGCTTCCTTCCACCAGGTTCTGCGGAGGTCGAACTCGTTACTTTCGAACCAGAAAATCACGGGGCAGTTATTTAGTCGAGACCACAGCCACGCCGCCCAACATTCGAGTGCGTAGTTACCGTGAATAATCACAACATTAGGTCGACTTCGCGATAGCTCTCGCCAAATGAATCGGCATTTCACTGTCACTGGCGCTTCTTCATGGGGCCCGTCAAACGCGATCTTATACTTGTACTTTTCGGACGCAAGCGCAACCCGCTCGTTTCGGATTAGCGAGTACGGCGCAAGGTGAAGAACTTCCAAATCGAGGCCGCCCGCCGACATAGCACGAAATAGCAGGTTTTTGTAGTGAATTGGATAATCGTGGACAATCGTAGTTCGAATGGTTCTTTTCATACAGTGACATCCCAGCGTTGCAACGCACAGTTTCTGGTATTTCTCCCTCTCAGGCTGAAATCGGAATTCGTTTTCACGAGAATAATAAAAACTTAAGGATAGACTTGGCGGCCCTTGGCAAGCCAGAAGCCCGGTACGCTAAGTATTCATCAGGCTTCTAGGCCTTTTGTTCCTTGCGTAAGGTGTTGCCATCCTCCATCTGTATTTGATATATCCCTGCTTGAACCCCGGTCCCGTCACTTTACCGGGCAACTGCGCTCCCATCAACACAAGCGGGATCCACAGGGATCGGCGTGCAAGAGCTGGGCCCGTCAGGTATGATGACGCAAAGATCACTGTGCAACCGACCAAGATTCCTTTCATGTCACGCGAAGAGCTCCCGGTCACGCCGCTGAGACCAAACCAGATCAACAAGAGTTGGCTGATTACGCCGAGGATCCCAAAGTGATATAAGGCCGCAATAAACCCATTGTGAATCTCCATTTGGCTCGGGAGGTCTGATAGAGAATAGCCATTTCCCGTGATAATCGTCCACGCGTTTATTAAACTTGTTGCTTGGTCGAGCTGCGCTTCGCGGCTCTGTAGGGTATTGTACTGGCCATGTTCCTGAGTTAAGCGCTGAATGCGTTCGCCCAGGAGGCCTTCGAAGGATGTGGTGCCGAGAAGGATTGAACCGGTAGCGACAACGATAATCAGGAACATATACGTGCGCGATATGAGGCTCTGAATGATAACCGCGATCGCTAGGCCGATTGTTGCGGTTAAAGAAGCTGAATATTGGAAAGAACACACTCCGAGTGCTGCGGCCGCGATGAACGGAGCCTTGTATCGCGAGCGCCTCGCCAGGCCAAGGGCTATGATCACGCCGAAAGCCGAGACAGTTCCGGCCTCAAGTGGATGTTCTGCCAGGCCCGTAAATCTGCTCCAGTCTTTAATCCCATCGGGGGTGTCAGGAACTAGCCACGTCAACAAGTGGAACTGTCCTTGAAGGATTACGACAGACGAGCTTACGGTACCCGAAATGCATAGAAGCGTAAGGGATTCAGAGGCTGTCAGAATTTCTCTCGCTGAGAGCAGAACTCCGAAAAGCACGGTCATCGAGGTTGCTGCGAGAAGTGTCGCCACCTTACTCGCATGGTCAGTTAGTTCTGGGTGGGCCAGCCCCGCGATCATCCCGGCCACCGCAAACAAGAACAGGCTACTTACCCACAAATGGCGCTTGGCGTTGAAAGCGCCGTTGCTCCCACTCGTGTAAAATGCACAGGCAAGAACGACTGCCGTGCCAAGCCAATCAAATAGCGTGTAGCCTGAAAGCCTCATGACTGACCAGAACGCTAGCAGTAGGGCGGCTGATGCCAACCATCGTATGACGCAGCGCATAAGGAACTCGGGGCGGAATCAGCGTAAAGAAGAGGCAACTCGCTGTAAAATTGCTTTTAGGCCCATCAACTGGCTTGGGCCCTGGTGCGGGATATTCTTCTTATCTCGTCTTTTAGGAGAGCCATGTCAGAATCACCCAGCAGCCCGTCCTCCGATGAAACGATCTCGACCGGCCCGCCCAACCCCCCATTACGATCAAACCGCGGGTGCCAAATACTGGGTATCTGTCCCAGAAAGGCCCCCCATTGACTAAAGGTGGAACATGACCCGATTAAGGCTACGGCGTCGCCAAGCCGTAGAAGGTCACTTAGAGCATCCCCCCTTGCAAATAACCTAACATCTGGAAGTGAAAGAAGGGGCGCTAGATCGTTGACATTTCCGTCGGAGCTAACAGCGAACGAGATGCTCTCGCCCATGACCCGTCGCAGGTGTTTGACGATTGCTACGTACCACTGTAAGGGTAGTTTCATGTTCCCTGCGCTGGCAACGGTCTGCGAGAATGGCCTGGCGTCTCCCATTCGGACGTGAACAGCAAAGAGGGGAGTGTTGGGTCCAGTTACTCTCTTGCGAAGTTGCGGCTCCGCTGCCGACTCAATCAGTCTCTTTCGAAGGAACCGCGATTCCGAGCTGAAGTCGATAAAGTAATTTCGTAACCCTCTAAACGTCACAATCTGTCCAGGCCGGGCGTGTGCGGAGCGCTCTTCGGAGATTTTGCTGAGCGAGGCGAGTAGGAATAGTTTCCTGCTGCCATGAACTTCATCGTCAAGTGGGCGAAACAGTTTCGCATACGTGCGCTTGTCCTCGTCCCCGCGGAGCCAAGCTAGCCTTTTTAGTTGTGGCCATGTAGTAAAGACTTTCTGGGCTCCAGTATGACGGCTAAAAGTCACGCACCGGGCCCAGCTAAACAGCAGGTTGGCTAGACCAGATCCCCCTAGTCTAAACAGTCCAGTCTCGATTCCGTTTGGCGTTGCAAATGCATACAGTGCGCGTTTCCGGTTGATCATGGTTCACCTCACTTTGCGAGCTGCACTTCGAGCGAATGGGCATCGCGTTTTGATTCAACGCTGGTGGCTATTTGTTGAGCTTTACCGTGTCTCCTTAGCAGTAGAGAGTACCCGATCAGCGTCATCAACTCCGTCAGGACCACAGCGGATGCAGCTCCCGATTGCTTCCACGCCCGCCCTAGCAGCGCGACGCTCATGACGTTGAATGCGCCCGTCGCAAGGAGCACTCCCATTGACGCTCTCTCTATGCGCCTTGGTACGAACCAGTAAAACAGGACGGATGTAGTTAAAGAGTTTAGTACGGGAAAGACACTCAAGATTCTTAGGGCGTTGACTGCGGGACGCATCTTGGCTCCATATAGTAGATTCAGAACATTTTCCGGGACGAGGAAAAGTGCGAGGAAAGGTAGCAGTCCTAGCAGAACGGATGCTGTCCCGGCTGAGATTGCGAGGCTCTTTGATTGTTCTTTGTTTTGTTGCACGCCTGCGCGTGTCATCTTTGGGTAAACGACCTGCGTTATCGGAACAGCTAAAGAGGAGGCGTACCGAACTAGTTTCTCCGCTGCGCCAAAGTACCCGACCTCAGCGGCGGACGCCACGGTCCCGAGCACCGCGACGTTTGCGGTTGTCGATGCGTAGCTCGCTAGTCGTTGAACGAAGACAGGGGTACCCTCCCTGATCACTCTGGTTATATCGCCGAGATGGGGCACGACAAAACGGACATCCTTTGAGATCCGATGAAGCGACCAAATGATCAGTCCAAGGTTGCATATCGCCTGGGTTGAGAGAACCCAATGCACGTTCTGGTCACCTTTGACGATTATCAGAATCATCGCGACGCCGGTGATCCGCATTGCCGAATCGACCCTTAGGTAAGCGGTGAGTTTTTCGCGGCCAAGAAAGTACCACTGCAGGTCGTTACCGCCAATAGCACCCCACGCGTAACCTGCAATAATCAGGGGCCACTGCCCTGACATACTTGGTATGCATTTGAGATAAATCGGTATGAAGAAGATGCAAAGCATAGCTATCACGAGCTTTGCTGCTCCGATCGCCGACACTATCCGACTTTTGTCCGTTCCGCTCTCTGCAACAGCCCTAGCACCCGTCCACTTAAACCCAAATTCTGTGAGCGTTCCCACGGTAAATCCAAGTGATTGCGCAATCAAAAGCTTCCCATAGCATGTCGGGGTTAGACGTCGTGCTAGTATCGCGACGGTTGCGGCCGGAACTAGGTAGTTTAAAAAGTGGATCGCATAGAGATGAATTACAGTTTGTGTGGAAGAACGTCTCAAGACTAGCTTAAGTCTTCTAAGCATTGATGACCATCAGTTGAGAGAAGAGCGTGCACAGTGTTGGAAGGAGGATATTTCGTGCAGTCGCTATGCACTCGGGTCGTGTCGACTGGCTGTGTAGTATCTTCGATAGTATCCATAATATGAATAACTGTCGCTCATCTCCTTCTTGACCTGGTTGAGAACAAGGCCAACTACGTTTGCGCGTAGACGGTCAAGCGTTGCCAACACGGTCGCGACCGCCTTTCGACTTGTCTCGCCGGCTCGCGTGATCACGACAACCCCGTCCACAGCCGTTGCTAACTGCAGCGGTTCCGCAAAGCCAAGCATCGGAGGGGCATCGACAACGATCAAATCGAAGTCCTTTGATGCCGCCTCCACAATATCGACCATCGACTGGCCGATCAGATCCGAAGCGCGGCGTGACGACGGCCCGGAAGGCAGTAGACTTAGCGCCGGCGTTTGCGGGGACTTCTGCACAACATCGCGCCAAGGCAGAACGCCGGTCAGGGCCGTCGAGAGTCCAATGTCATTCGACACCCCAAAGCGGTTGTGTTGGGAAGGGCGCCGGAGATCCGCGTCGATCAAGAGAGTTCTCTTGCCTTGCTCGGCGTGCGCGACGGCCAAGTGCGCGGCGGTCGTCGATTTGCCCTCGCTCGGGGAGGCGCTGGTGATCAGGAGGCTTTTCATGCGGCGGTCGAGATCGCTGAGCAGAATGGAGTTGCGCAGTGTCCGGATCGCCTCTTCATAGGATGCAGAGTTCTTGTACGAGCCCACGCCTTCGGCTCCGAGCAGAGCCAGCGCGGGGGAATCGGAATTGATCGGTTTGAACGCGCGGGTCAGCGCGAGCATCTGGGCTTTCTTGACATCCGGCAATGTCCCGATCACATCCACCTGCAGCATGCGGGTGGCCTGCTCCGGATCCTTAACGGTGCTATCCACCATGTCGTCGATCACGGCCGCCCCCACGGCGAGCACGGACGAGAGCAGGAAACTCAGCAACAACATCAGGCCTTTCTGCGGGAAGACGGGTTTGGCTCCGGGCCGGGCGTTGTCGGCGATGCGGATGCCGCTGTTCTGGAAGCCGGCGTTGATGCCCGCTTCTTTGATCTTCTTGACCAGCTCCTCGTAGAGACTCTTGTCGGTTTCGGCTTCGCGCTTGAGCTGCTGGTATTCAAAGGAGCTGGCGTTGAGCTTGTCCCACTCGGCCTTCGTCTCGGCCACGGACTTCTTGAGCATTTCCTCGCGGTTCAAAGCCTGACGATACTCAACCTCGATGCGGTCGGTGATTTGGGCCTTGGTTTCGTCGTACTGGCGCTGAAGCTCGGTGAGCTGATTTGCGGCGCGCTTGTAGTCGATGTAGTTCGGGCCGTACGTAGTTTTTAGTTCAGCCAAGCGCTCCTTGGCAGTTTGAACCTGTTCCTGGAGTTTGGCGAGCGACTCGGCCTGAGTGGAGATCTGGACCGCAGCTAGCGATCCTGTTTTCAGGGAATTGTACGCGGCTTCTTTGGAGACGCGCTCGCCCTGCGCGGTGGTGTATTCGGTGTTGAGCTGCAGAAGACGGGCGGAAAGAATGTTGGTTTTTTCTTCGGGGTTGATGACGTTGAGTTCTTTTTCGGCGGCGGCGAGCGCGAGGCTGGACGTCTCCATCTTGGCTTTGAGCTCGTCGATCTGGCGCTCCATAAAGGCGGAGAGGCCGACGGTGGACTTCACGCGGATGTCGTAGGTGTGCTCGACGTAGCTTTGGGCGATGGCGTTGGTGACGTCGGCGGCGAGCTGCGGGTCGGTGGAGCGATAGGTGATGCGCAGGATGAAGCTATTGGGCGGACGGACGACTTTGAGGTTCTTGAGCTTGATGGGCGCGTTGGGGATACGTTTGGCGATGGCCGCGTCCCCATCGAGCTGCTTTTCGTGCTTGAGAAGGTGGAACTGCTCTTCAACGGGGCGCAGGACACCATCGGACTGGATGAGCTCGATCTGGGTGACGAGGAACTGGTCGGCGTCACTGGGCGCGTTCACCTGCACGGCGTCCTGGCCGATGATGCCGCTGGGCGCGCGGCGGTCGACGTCAATGCGCGCGGTGGATTCGTAGACCGGCGTGAGGCGCGCGCAGACGATCCAGGTGATCAACATACAAAAGGCGATGAAGCCGAGGATTTTCCATTTGCTGCGCTTGAGAATCCAGAGGTAATGGGAGAGCGGGAGCGAGCCGGGCTGGAGCTCGATATCGGCCTGGGGCGACGGGATGTAGCGCGGGATGCGCTCGAGTTCGTTGCCGTGCGCGGAGTGGCGGTCGAGTTTTTCTGGCGTCATTGCTGTTCTCTCTAATAGTGATAGGCGAGCGCGCCGGCGACGGTTTGTCCCGTGCCCGCGATGCGGTCTAGCGCGCCCATGGTCAATTTCTTACCGTGGTTTTCCGGTATATAAAGGATGTCGTCGGGGAAGACGGGGATGTCGGGGGACTTGCGGGCCATGATGCGGCTGAGCTCGACGGGGATCTCGGTGCGGGCGCTGGTGACTTTGTCGCGGCGGTAGATGTACGCGAGTTTGGCGGAATAGGGCAGGGTTCCCTGGCTGAGCGCGAGGGCTTTTAGGAGCGTGGTGTCCGAATTGTCCTGCATGGGGAAGGCGCCGGGGAGCTTGACGTTGCCGGCCACGAAGATTTTGCCGACTTCGGGGACGCGGACTTCCTCGCCGCCGTGGAGACGGACGTTGACCGCGGGGTCGGCGGAATCGATGAGGCCGCGGACGGGGATTCTCTGGACGGCGGTTTCGACGACGCCGTCGGGGCGGGCGGTTTTGCGGGTGAGGAGGATTTCGGGTCCGGCTTCGGGCGCGAGGCCGCCGGCTTTGGCGATGGCGTCCAAGAGGGTGGAATCGCTCATGGCCTGGAAGGTGAGCGGGGTGCGGACGGCGCCGACGACGCTGACGGGTTTGGAGCGGTATTCGGCGACGGAGACGTTGACGACGGGATCGACCATGGTTTGAGTGGATTTGAGCTGGCGGGCGAGCGCGTCTTCGAGCTGGACGGGCATGAGTCCGGCGGCGGGGATGCGGCCGAGGATGGGGAGCGCGAGGGTGCCGTCGGAGCTGACGCGGAAGGTGCGGGTGAGCTCAGGGCAGTCGAAGACGGTAATGGAGATGAGGTCGTCCGGGCCGATGTTCTGGGCGGGGAGGACGTCGCCCGAGGATGAGGCGGGCGCGATGCGCGGAACCGGCGAGGGCGCCGGAGATTGGGCGTGCAGGGAGACGGCAAGGGCGCAGAGAACGAGACGCTTCATGAGGTTTTCCTTAAGGAATGCCGACCGCGACGGCCGCGGAGCTGAGATGGGCGGGGGCTTGGACGAGTTCGGAGATGCGGTCGACCTCGGCGCGAAGGCAGAGGACCTGGTGCTGGAGCTGGAGCAGGATGTCGCCTTCCGGGACTGCCTGTTCGCTGATGAAGTGAAGCGTGGCGGCGCGGGCGAGCGAAGAGACGCTGCGGACGCGTTTTCCGGGGCAACACATCTCGGCGGCCGCGTACTCGGCGGCGGAGAGGCGGAAGCTGACCATGCGGTCTTTTTTGTTCAGGACAGACATGCGCGGACGTCGCTGGAATCGACTTCAACGGCTACGGAACGTTGGAGGATTTCGATGGTGATGATGAGCCGGGAGGCGGACTTTTGCAGGAGAAAAAGACCTTCTACTCCGGTGAAGGGGCCCTGGCAGACGCGGACCTTCTGGCCGGCGTTCATGAACGGGAACGGGCGGGCGAGGCCGTTGGCGGTGATGCGGCGGAGAGATTCGATTTCGGAATCGTCAATGGGCTGGAGACGCGGGCCGATGGAGAGGATCTTATGGACGGCCGGGGTGGTGACGATAGGGAGCGTGTGCGCGGGGTCAAAGCGGGAGAAGACATAGCCGGGGAAGAGCGCGGCTTCCGCTTTACGAATGCGATCAGTGTAACGGCGCGGGTCGGGGTAAGTAGGAGCGAATGACTCGAAGCCCTTGCGCTCGAGGAGCGACTTCACCAGGGGTTCGGACTTAGCGCGGACCTTGAGGGCGAACCAGGCCAGGCCGGGCGCCACGCAAGACAAAAGAGGCGCGGGTGAGACAGCATGATTGACAGTTGTAAGCACGAGTGAGTGTGAGGACAAAGCTCCGCCCTTTTTTTCACATCCGAGGCATTGGCCTCAAAATATGTTGTTTTAGAGCCGCCCGGTCGACCAAGTCCGGAGTACCGGTGGAGCATTGGGCGGCTGTAGGTACTAGTTGTACCGGACAATGCCAGCTTTCGTCAAACATTTTTTTGATTTTTTTTTGACAGGAGAGTTCGAGACCGAACACCGCGGCAGGTACTTACGATTCCTGTTGACAGATCGGGGATCGATCCCTAATACTTGCGTAACTGCGCGGTAAGTGGTCCGCCGCCGCTGGCTTGGGGTCAGGGCGAGTAAGAATCACCGCGTGTTAGTGGTGAATTAGTAAGAATTCGACTTAGAAATGAGTGTGATTTCGATAAGAAATCGCCGAACGGAGGTTCGAGAAGATGACGAGACTCAAGACCGCGCTGGTATGCAGTACGCTGTGCTTATTTACAGTCGGGCTCTCCACGGGAGGGGCGGCGATTCTCAGTACCGTTCAGGAGTATTCGGGGGCGTGCTCATCATTAGGAGGGTTTCCCGGACTGCTGCAGAAAGCGGGCTTCGTGGCCGCGGGCCCTTGTAAGCTGGATCCGATTCTGAAGCTGTGCGCGCATCATGAGTGCGTGACGGCGAAAAAGAAATTAGGGGAATGCGTGAAGGTAGTGACGCGCAATGAAATAGCCTGTTTTTGCGAAGCGAAGCACGTCAGCGGCGATTGACGCCGGGGTTATGGTCCTGATCGCGCGCGAAGACGGCGCCGAGAAGGACGAAGAGCCAGAGAGCGACGGGGGGTCTCTGCATCGGGAAGTCGATGAGGCTGTGGATGAGGCAGGATAAGATGCCGAGTCCCCAGAGCGACCGCCAGATTGCGGGGGCGCTGAGGAGCGTCATGGCGAGAAGGATGAGAGTAAGGGGAAGCCCGCCTTCGACGGCCCATTCGACCCAGTCGTTATGGGCGTGGCTGAGGATTTCACCGTTGTCGGCGATGGCGTAAGGCGGGTAGGCGTTTTCGAAGTTCCCGAGGCCGAAGCCGGCGAGGGGATGGGCGCGGATCATGGCGAAGGAAGAAGCGAGGATCTGGGCGCGCTCTTTGTAGGGATCGCGCTGCTCGAGACGCTGGGATAAGAAGCTCCAGCCGACGGCGACGGTGCAGGCGGCGATCACGAGAAGAACCGCGCTCAGGCCGCGGGCGGCGCTGCGAATGGCGGGCAGGCGGCGGCGGGCGAGCGCGAGCACCACAACAATTTCGACAACCACGAGGAAAGACCCGGCCCGGGACGCGCCGGCGATGACGGAGGCGAAGAGCATTCCGGAGATCGCGGCGGCGAGCCAGAGGCGTTTGACGTCCGAAAGGGCTTCAAAGAGCGCGAGGGGCAGGATCAGTTCGATCCACGCGGCGTAATGATCGCGGTTCGTAAAGGTTCCGAGATAAGGGCCGGAGGACTCCGGGGTGAAGATGCCGAGGATTTGCTCGCCGCCGGCGAACCATTGGATGAGGGAAACGACGGCGAAGAGGAAGGTGAAGCCGAGCAGGGCGCGCAGGAAGGCGATGCGGATGGCGGGGCGCGCGGAGAATTGCAGGCAGATCCAGAAAGCGGCGATGTAAGTGAGCCAGCGCAGGAGAGCGTTGACGGTATCCCAATTACTGATGGTGAGGCGGGTGAGTAACTGGATGACGCCGAGCAGGACTACAGCCGCGAGAGGGATGAGCGCGCGGGTGGCGAGCAGGCGATAAGGACGGACGGCGCGGAGGAACAACCAGGCGGCGGCGAGGGCGAGTACGCCGACTTCGAAGATCGCCGTGGGCCAGAGGCTGTGGATCCAAATGGTGAGGATGGATTCAAAGCAGAGGAGTGCGAGGATAACCGCGGAGGCATAGGCGAGCGGGCGGGGCGGCGCGGTCATGGGTCGAATCGTAGTTTGACTTCCTGCAGGGTGAGCGAGCCTTCGATGCGGACGGTTCCGAGGGACCGCTTATAGCGAAGAGATAGCTTACCCGATGCGGTGAGCGGGCCGGTGGAAAAGACAGCGGAAACTTCGCGCGGGGAAGTGTTAGTGGGAGTCAAGACGGGGCCGGCGAGGAGGGATTGGCCGGAATCGGAGAGGGTGAAGGCGAGGCCGGTGTCTCCGGAAAGTCCGCGGGTTTGATAGAGAGCGGAAAGGCGGTAACGGCGGGACGGCGCGAGGGGAAGAAACTGGGTGAGTAAGTCGCAATCCTCGGGCTGCTTACCGGAGAACTCGAAGCGGACGGCGTCGGGAGATTCCTGGCGATCGGCGAAGATGCCGGAAGAGGCGGGCATGCGCCAATCGAAGGCCTGCTGGAGGAACGGATGATGGAAGTCGCCATTAGTGAGACTGACGCCCTGGGCGGGGTTGAGGATGGGACCGGGCAGGAGATTGCGGCGGGAGAGCGCGTTCCAGATTTCGAGGGGAAGGGCTGGATTGGACTGCTCGAGGAGATGGGTGGAGAAGTTCAGAAGGGCGGGAACGTCGGGAGACTGAGCGGCGGGGAGTAAGCGCGCGGCGACGGGGGCGGCGAGATCCGGGCGGTTCCGGGCGATGAGGAAGTCGAGGTATTGGCGGAGCACGTCGGTGCGGGCGGGGATGGCGCGGGGAAGGATGGTGCGGGGATCCGGAGTCTGGCTCCAGCATAAGTCGAAGAGGGGAGTTACATCGTCGTAAGAAGCGGCGAGAGCGGCGCGCATGGCCGGCCAGAAGTGGAGCTGATCCTGATGGCGAGCGTAGAATTCGGCGAGTAACCAGCGGGGAGCCATGGTGCGGTCGAGAGCGACGGCGCGAAGGAGATTGCGTTCGGCGAGCTGAGTTTGGTTGTGTTCTTCGGCGATCTGGCTAAAGTCCATCCAGAGGGAGGAGTTGAGTGGGTTGAGGGAGACGGCGCGGCGCATGTTGGGGATGGCGGCAGAGGGGTCGGCGCGGGCGAGCTGGACGTAGTAATCGGGATTGGCGGGCGCGAGGCGAAGGGCGCGGGCGGTGGTTTCGTAGGAATGATCGAGGGCGATGTAATCGGCGAAACCGATGCGGGCGGAGCAGTAAGCGGCATAACAGGCGAGCGCGCAGAAGAGGGCGCTGAGAACGCGGGCGGGAATTGTTCCGGCGGGCACGTTTCTTAGTATCGCTTTGCGGGTGACTGGTTGGGAATTGAGCGGCGATATAGATGAGAGGCGCGGCGCTTGTCATGCACTGAAACGTTAGATTCTATGCGTTCACAGCAATACGGTATTTTTCGAGTGCGAGCCGTTCGCCTCTTGTTTTGCTTAGCCGTCAGCGTGGGAAGTTGTATCAGCGCCACACAATATCCGAACGCGGTGGCGCTTAGCGCGTTCCGATCGAACGGGAGCGCGCAGATCGCCGGCGCGAGCCCGGTCACTCTGACCAACAGCTTCTACCAAGCCGGGAGCATGTTCCTTCCCACGGCGTATAAGCTTGGGCCGAAAGACAGTTTCGAGGCTTTTTTCACGTATCAGGCACAGCCGTCGGCGGGCGGCCTGGCGGCGGACGGCCTTGCGCTCGTGATGCAGAACGTTGGATTGAATGCGGCGGATTACCTGGGCTTGAGCGGGTCCGGATTGGGGTTTTTCACGCTCACGCCGATCCCGGCGATTGGAGTTACTTTCGATTTCTTCGTCAATGCCATCACCGGGAGTCCGGCTGGGACGATGGCGATCTCGACACCCGTGGGAGTGAACTTAGCCCAAGTTATCCCCAATCTTCCGGTCTTCCCAGGGACGGGCGCATATCGCGCGGTGTGGATTCAATATAACGGCGCGCAACGCACGCTTCAGGTTTATTACGCGGGTTCAAATACGCCACCCGCGAATCCGATTTTGACGACCGTTCTTCCGACAGATTTGTCGACGCTGCTGGGCGGCGAGATGTACCTGGGCATTACGGGAGGCACGGGCGAATTCGATGCGATTCAGCAGGTAACCTCGTTCGCGGTGGAGTTTCAGACCAATCCGTAAGCGGGCGGCGCGGCTTGACAGAAAGGCGCGGGCGCGCAAGAATCGACTGGCATGAACCGTTGGACCGCGGTCCTGATCCTTTTTGTAGCTTCCGTTTTGGAAGCGGGGGGCGACGCGTTGGTTCGGACCGCCCTGAAATCGTCGCAGATGGCGGCTCGCATCGCACTGTTTGTAGGGGGAGCGGTGGTGCTTTTCCTGTATGGCTATGTGGTGAACGCGCCGCCGTGGGATTTCGGCAAGCTGCTGGGGCTCTATGTTGTCTTCTTTTTCGTCTCGGCGCAGCTTATTTCGTGGTTCGTGTTTCATCAGGCTCCGAGCCGCGGCGTATGGGTCGGGGGAGCGCTGATTGTGGGCGGGGGTCTGGTGATTGCGCTGTCGGAGGCTTGAGAGATCAAAGCCGCATTCCGGCCCTCAGATCATGCGCGAGCAGGCGGTGGAACAGGTGCTCGCCGGCCTCCCTGCGCACGGACAGACGGCCCGCCCCGTAAGCCCTTGACCGGAGCCCGCGCTGCACAGCTTCGCAAACGGCCACATCTTCCCGCTGCACCAGGTCGCTTACGGAAACACTTTCCTGCGGGTCTGCCGCGGCGTCCGGGGCGAAGTAGAAGTCAAAGATAACCTTAGTCCGGTCCACGCCCAAAGGGAGCACCAGATTGGTGTCCATCACGCCCTCGTAGGCGTTGATCATGAAGTTCGGATAGAGCCAGTAGTAGAAGGCGCGGTCTCCGGTCCGCGCGGTCTCGATCGCGCTCTGTTCGCCCGAATGCACGATGGGACTGGATTGGAGGCAATACCGCGCGCCGTTTTCGATGGTGTAGCGGGCATAATCGAGGACGCTGTTCAAGCCCTTGTGTAAGTAAGGAACGTGGTAGCCGCCATCGAGGTAGTTATCGACAAACACTTTCCAGTTACATTGAAGGAGATATTCGCGACGCTCGTGAAAGCGGAGGGCGGAAAGGCGCAGCGGGGCGATGCGCGGGATGAGATCGCCCAGAGATTCCTCCAAGGAGGGACCGTTGGGTTGCAAACAGATGAAGACAAATTGCTCCCAGACGGCCACGCGCACCGGCATGAGCCCGTTGGCGGAGCGATCGAAGTCGCAGACGCCGGCGAAGTCGGGAGTTCCCTTGAGAGTTCCATCGAGACCGTAGGTCCAACCGTGATAGGGACACCGGAATAGCTGGACGGTTCCCGAATCGATTGGGGCGACCGCCGCGGCGTGGTGCCGGCAGACGTTGAAAAAGGCGCGCAAGACGCCGTCGGCGCCGCGGACGACGACGAGGGGTTCGCCGCCGAGTTCGATGGTGAAGAACTGTCCGGCGCGCTCGACCTGATCGGTGCGTCCCGCGAAGTGCCACGTTTGGCCGAAGACGCCGAGGCGCTCCAACTCCGCGATGCGCGGATCGGTGTACCAGGCGGCCGGAATGGTCGATGCTTTTTCGAGGGGCGCCTGGTCGTCGTAATCGGAAAGGAGGCGCTGGGTTTCGGGATTCACGGGGCAGTCACCACTTTCCGGCGCGTCGATGCAAGGTATATGGCGACGCCGATCAATAACAGGGCGAACGTAGAGCCCAGTGTTTTCCACAAGGTGAGTGCTTTATTCGGGTCATCGTCGGCGGGGATCGCTGAAAGCACCAGAGTTAACAGAGTGGTCGCCAGCCCGAGCGCGGCTAACCCGCGGAGCCAGATTCGGCCGGGACGCTCCAGGCGCAGAACCGATGCGAACAGAAACAAATAGGGGATGAAGTAAGTGAGGACGCTCATGCTTACGAGAACGTCATAGGCGCCCTTTACGGTAGTTCCAGCCTGACCCAGGAACGCGAATAGAACGCCGGCGGCGCCATAAGTCAGGACAGCGACATAGGGAGTTCCGAAGCGGGGATGGAGGCGCGCGAACACCGGCGGCAGATGGGCGTCAAGCCCCGCCACGAACGGCAAGCGCGCGGTGGCGGTGAGGTAAGCGCTGGCGGAACCCACGTTGCTGACGGCCACCAGAACAGCGATCGCGGGAACCAGGGCGGCGTACCCCATGCGGCCGCACATTCGGTCCAGAGCCAGCATGAAGCCGCCCAACCCGCGCACCTGTCCGGCGGGAAGCGCCACGAGCATAGCGATGGTGCCTCCCACGTATCCGATCGTGACCAGGAGACCGCCGAGGAAGAGCGCGCGGGGAATATTGCGGCGCGGGTTTTCGATCTCCTCGCCCATGAACGAAGCGGCTTCGCAGCCTCCAAACGCGAACGCGATGGTCGACCAAAATACAGCGTCCTTGAAGCCGGCGGCGGGAATCAGACTCGCGGCGGTGAAATGGGTGGCCGAACCCGTGGTGTAAGCTGTTATGCCGCCGAGAATCAAGAGCGCCAGAACGGGAATCCACACGCCGACCGCGCCGAGGTTACTCAGCCACTTACTCCAGCCGAGCCCTACGACGTTGAGACCGGTAATCAGGATGAGGCAGCCAACGGAGAACAGAATATAGTAGGCGCGGTTTTCCGAGGACGCCCCGTCAGAACCGGCGTGACGAGCGAATAGAAGGCTGCCGGCGGCGAAATAGAGGACCGCGGGGAAGTAAGGGAGATTGCTGGTCCAATAGGACCAACCGGCGACGAAGCCGAGGAAATCTCCGAAGGCGTAGCGGGACCAGACATATAAGCCGCCTTCGGCGGGATAACGCCGCGAGAGCATCAGCACGGACGAGGCAAGCGGCACGAAGAACGCGGCCCAGGCGATCAGCCACAAGGTAACCGCGCCAGGACCCACGGCGGCGGCGGTGGCGATCCAACGCAGGCTCAGCGCGCTGATCACATAGAAGCCTGTAAGGTCGAGCAGCCGGATGGGTCGCTTGAGGCGTTTTGAAGTGGAAGGCTCAGGCATCGTTGGGCGCGGAAAAAGAAGCCTCAATTGTACGGCTTGCGCGGAAGCAGGAGGCATGATGGTGGCATGCCCATTGCATCCCCGTTCGGGACGGCGGCAGGCGATTCCGAGTTCCGCATATTGCGCGAGGAGATTGTAAATTGCCGGCGGTGCGCGCGGCTGGTGGAGTATCGGGAAGAGGTGGGGCGAATCCGGCGGCGCGCTTTTCGCGAGGAGAATTACTGGAGCAGGCCGCTGCCGGGGTTTGGGGACCGGCATGGCAGGGTCGTGGTGATCGGGCTGGCGCCGGCCGCGCATGGCGGCAACCGGACTGGGCGGGTCTTCACCGGTGACCGGTCCGCCGACTTTCTGATACGCGCGATGTGGCAGAACGGATTCGCGAATCAACCGGCGAGCGTTTCGATTGACGACGGATTGGCGCTGCGGGATGCGTATGTCACGATGCCGGTGCGCTGCGCTCCGCCGGGGAACAAACCGGCGCGCGAGGAGTTCGAGAACTGCCGACCTTACCTGATTCGCGAGATGGAACTTTTGCCGAATGTGCGCGTGGCGGTTGCGCTGGGCGCGATCGCATGGAACGCGTGTCTGGAAATTCTGAAAGAACGGAAAGTGATCGCTTCCCGGGCGCAATTCCGATTCGCGCACGGGGCGCGGTTCACGATGCCGGGAGGCGGACCGGTGATTTTGGGTTCGTACCATCCCAGCCAGCAGAATACGTTTACGGGCAGACTGACGCTGGAAATGCTGAGCGAAATTTTTGCGGAAGCGGGCAGGATCGCGTCCGGTGAGGCGCTGGCCGGTTAGAGTCCGCGAAGGATTCCGGCGAGAACGTGCCGGAGTTCGAATACGCTCTGGAGGCCGCGATCCTCGCCGGGATCTTTCCGGGGCAAGCCAGTCAGTTCCCGGACGACCCGGCCGAACAAGTCGCGGACAACGCCGTCGAGGCCTTTGACGAAGGGCCCGGTGATGGGAGGCTCAGGCGCCGCTCCCTCTGGAGTGAGCCGATGCGGTTGCATGTCTCTGTTCAACGTGAGGTGTGGGATGGGCGGACGAAACTTCTCACTTAATTTCGGATTTTTTGCGAGACTGCCTCCAGTTCGTGACGGCACTGCTCGGCGGAGGGCGCGATTTTGCAGGCGGCTTGAAGCTGGCTTAGAGCTTCTTTGAGATTGCCGAGGTGTTCGTCGGCGAGACCGAGTCCGAAATGGCTCATGTAGTCGGACGGTGAGACGGCGAGCACGCGCGCAAAGGAGGCGCGCGCCTTCGGAAAATCCCGCATCTGGATGTAGCACTCGCCGAGATCGCGCGTGGCCAGGGTGTTGCGCGGATCGGCGGTAATGATTCGGCGGAGCAGGGCGATCGCGGTGGGAGTGCGTCCGCTGTAGCCGGCCTCCAGAGCGTTCTCGTAGAGCTGGTATTCGGCGAGACGATCCTTGGGATCCGCGCCGCGCGTGGAGAGGTTTGTGCGGGGGCCGCTCGCCAGGTAGCCGAGGGAGTTGAGCAGGGTTTGAGTTCCGGGAAGCGGACCGTTCCTGGGAGAACCCGGCGGCGGCGAGTACCGGGCAAGGAGCTGTTGGAGCTGCCGGCGGAGCGACGCAGCTTCGGCGGGGTTCGCACGAACGAGGCTGTGAAGCGAGCGAGGGTCGTCGCGGAGGTTATAGAGTTCGGGCTTAGGCGCTTCGATATATTGCCAATCGCCCTGCCGCAGACTGCGGAGAGGCGCCCAGCCGAAAGCATCGTGGGCGTACACGCTCTCGCTATAGACAACGCGCGGGGAGGCGTCGAGCAGGCTGCGGCCCTGAAACGAAGGCGGGGAAGCGATGTGAAGAAAATCGAGCACCGTCGGAGCGACATCGATGAGGCCCGCGGGCTGTTCGGCGCGTGGCGGGCGAGCCACGCCGGACGGCCAGTGAACGATGAGCGGGACCCACAAAGTGCTCTGGTAGACGAAATAGCCGTGCGTGTTTTCGCCATGATCTCCGAGGCCTTCTCCGTGGTCCGAGACGAGGATCACGAGCGCGCGATCCCAAAGGCCGTCGCGCACGAGCGATTGGCGGAAGCGGCCGAGCATGTCGTCGATCGATTCCAGTTGCGCGTCATAACGCGAGATGCCGCGCTGGCGCGCGACCTCTTCGGGCACGCGGTAGGGCTGATGCAGGTCGAATAAGTGCACGAACGCGAACAGGGGCTGCGCGCGATTCTCGCTAAGCCATTTAGCGGCGGCACGAAGGACCAGAGCTCCGCCGCGGCTTTCGCGGGCGCGGTAGGAAGTGGCGCCGCCGAACAGCATTTCGCCGGAAAGTGGCGAGAATGCCTCGAAGTTGAAAGGGCTGTCGTAGACGTCGAAGCCCGCGTCAAGGCCAAGCTGGCGTTCGAGAAACACGCTGCCGATGAAGGCGGCGGTCCTATAGCCATGGACATGGAGAACAGAGGCGAGCGTCACCGCGCCGGGGGGAACTTTCTCGGCGTTCTCTTCGGTATGGTTGGCGAACGGATACGTCGAAGTCAGCAGCGTCGTATGGGAAGGCAGCGTCAGCGGGATCTGGGTATCGGCATGGACGAAGACCGTTCCGTTTTGGGCGAAGGCGTCGATCTCGGGTGTTTTAATCTTCGCGTAGCCGTAGGCGCCGAGGTGGTCGGCGCGCAGGGTGTCGATGGAGATGAGGATCACCGGAACGGCGGGCGCGGGCTCGGCGGCGGCGGCAAGGCTGCACGGGATGAGAAGAAGGGCGGCGAGCGATGCGTGCATGTCTGATTACGCGCGCCGGGTCATGCGCGCGAGCCGGTGCAAAAGGGCGCCCGCGCCAGACCCGAGGAAAAACCAGAGGAGCCAGGGAAGACCGAGAATGGCGGCCGCGGGATAGGAGATTTGAAGGGAGCTGAAAGCGCCGAGGGAAGGCCTGATCAGAGAGCCGCCGGCGAAAATCCGTGCCGTGAGATCGCCGGCGCGCACGAGTCCCGCGGCGCGGCGAGAGGGACGGATGCGCCAGCAGGTTCGACGATCGTACGAGATGTGTACGGGCGGCGTCTCGATAGCGATGCCGGGAGGTGTTTCCAGAACTGCCTGTTGAAGAGGCGCGGTGACGATGGCCGCTTGGCCAACCACCAGGGGCGCGCGGCCGTAGACGGCGTTCAGTTCCATGAAGAGAAGCGCGAACGGAATAGCGAGGATCAACATGGGGACGGCGAGAAGGCGCAAGAGATTCCCGTTGGCAAGGATGAGGTCGCGCTGGGCGCGAAGGATGAGCACGGGCTCATCGAAGAAGAGGCGGAGTTCGAGCAGGTGCGCGAGGATGCGATCGACGGCGCCCCGCACGTTTTCATGATTGGTGAAGCGCGCGAATACGAAGGCGGTGAGAATGCCGGCGAGCGCGCTGAGCGGAAGGAGAGTGAGCAGAGCGAGCGGGCCCAGGTCGACTGGGGTCACTCTAAATAACCCAAGCCCTTCAATCGATTGAGCACGGCGTCCTTCGCCTTTTCGTGTTCGCGGTGCACCAGTTCTTTTTCAATGGCGTGCTGGACGAATTCCCGCAGCGAGCTATAGCCAGCGTCTTCAGCGGCTTTCGCGGCGCGCTCGCAAAGATCCCTGTCCAGCTTGACGGCGGTGTAGGTGGCCATGTTACTTCAAGATATCCCGAAGAATTCCAGAATGATCCCGGCGAGACCGGCGAGACCCGGATGCGGCAGGCGATTGGGGCGGTTTGAGAAGAGCACGCCAGGGACGGCGTCGGCCGCGATGCAATGGTCGGCGATCCACGCGTCAGTGTTGTCTTCCAGACTTACTCCGGGAACCTGACCAAGCGCGGTCTCCCAGGATGCGCGATAGCCAGGACTGTAGCCGACGATGAGATCCGGCGCGGCGCGACGATTGAAAGGCGCGGGGCGAGTGGCGTGAACGGATTGAACCACGGAAGCGCCGTTTTCCGGATCGCGAAAAGCGAGCAGCTTCCGGCTGATTTCAGCGAGTAAGGCGGCGCTTTCGGCGCCGGAACGGACGATACCTTGCCGCTCGCGACCGGACAGATTCAGATATAGACCGTTCAGGCCGAGCGCGTAGGCCCGGGTCGCGGACCAATCGATCTGATCGCCGCGGGTGTTCAGAAGCCCCTGTTCGCGCAGCCATGCGTTGAGGTTCACGGCCCGGTCAAAGGAGGTGAATCCGTGATCCGACATGACGATGAGCGCGGCGCCGGGCGCGCGTTCCCGCACGCGGCCGATGGCGCGATCCATCGATTGATAAACGGCGAGGAGTTCCGCATCGTGCCGGCCCCAGAGGATGTGCGAGTTCTCATCGACGGAGGAGAAATAAAAGAAGAGAAAGCCAGTGTGGAAGCGTCGGAGCGCAAAGTCGAGGAGCTTGTTCTCCTCATCCAGAACGATGCCCGTTTGGCGCAGGAATTCGGGCAGATCGAGGATGCCCTGACGCAGCGCGGAGGTGTCCTGCGGGATGCCAAGCGTGAAGAACCGGCCCGTTTCGTCCGCGATGCCGCGCGTGAATGAGGGCGGCGCGGAGATGGGGAGCGCCGGCGATGCGGGGTCGATGTTGACAGGGGAGACATAGATCTCCAGGCGTGGATGAAGCTGCCGGGCATAGATGCGGAACATGCCGCGAGCGGAGGCGATGTGCGGAACGAGGACGAAATCCACGGGGAGCCATTGCGACCACTCGCCTTGCTTGAGGATGATGGCGTTGCCGCCGACGGAGATGCGGGCGAGCGGCTGAACAGGATCGACATCGACCGTCAGGTTTGCGGCGGCGGAGCGGTGATCTTTGCGGAGTGAGTTGGGCGGCCCTTCGAGGGACAGAACGGCGCGGCCGGGCGACGACCAGCCGACTTTGTCGATCTGGCCGCCGGAGACGCCGCGGGTGATTTCGTCCGGGTCATCGGTGAAGAACGTGAAGGTTCCGAGAGTTCCGCGGAGGTCCGGAACGCCCATTCCGGCGAGCGCCTGCCCGGATTCGAGCGGCGGGTAATTGGTGGGCATCCGCAGAATCGTAACCGGGATGCCTGCTTCGGAGAGGGTTTGCCAGAACGCCTTTCCTTTTCGAAGCGATACCACGCGTGAATGGGAAAGAGGCAATTCGTAAGGACCGAGAGGCAGGGTAAAGCGCGGCGGCAGGGTCTGGTCGGTGGAAAGAAAAGGAGCGAGCGTGGCCGGGTCGCGATGAACGAAGTCGTAGATGCCGTGTTGGTCGGGATCGAGTCCGGTGATAAACGTGGACCATGCGACGGGGCTCTGGGGCGGAGTGGTGGTGCGGAGCCGGGAAAAGCTGCCCTCGCGACGGAGACGGTCGAGATTGGGTAAGGAAGACCAGTGGCGCTCGACAAAACCGGGGTCCATGCCATCGACGCCGATGACAATCATTTCTCGATCGCGCGCCGCGGTGGGGCGACTACACGCGGAGACGAATAGCGAGAGGAGGATAAGACAAGGCCAACGCAAGTCAGGCAATACCGAGGATGGATCGGCCTTCCATCCAGGGAGGCGGTTCGACGCCAAAGAGGCGCAGGGCGGTGGGCGCCATGTCTTCGATGCCGGGATCGTCAGCTTCCAGCTTTCGATTGGAGAAGAGAACACCGGGCACCAGTTGCGGGTCGACACAATGATCTCCGCTCCACGCTTTCACATTGTCTTCGAAGACGCGCGGGGTGACTTTGCCCGTGGCGGCGTCCCAACCGGCGCGATATCCGTCGGCATAGCCGACGATGAGATCGGGCGCGGCGTCGAGATAGGGACCGCGATAGAGATCCGACGCCTTCCACACGTGGTTGATCGCGATGGTTTGCGATTGGCTGTCGCGGAGCCCGGAGAGGCGTGCAATCAGTTCGAGGCGCAGTTGATCGGCCTGGTCTTCGGCGACGATGCCGCGGGCTTCACGGCCTTTCAAGTTCAAGTAGAGCCCGCTGAGCCCGAAGGTGTAAACGCGCGTGGCGCTCCAATCGACCGACTCGAAATACTCGCCCGATTCGCGCGCGCCCGCTTTCAGGGCAAGGTAACCTTCGCGGAAAAGCCAGGAGTTGAGATTCACGCCGCGGCGGAAGGCGCAGAAGCCGTGGTCGGAAAGAACGAAGAGCGCGGCGTCGTCGCCCGCGCGGCGCATGGTGTCGCCCACCAGGCGATCCATATCGCGATAGAGATTCTCGATGGCGAGCGCATGTTTGCCGTTCGCGGCGGAATTCGTTTGGGGATCGAGATAGCGATAGAACATATGCTGCACGCGGTCGGTGGTGTCGAAGACGCAAACCACTAGCCCGCGCCGGAAATGGTCGAGCGCGTGGAAGAACATGGCTTCGCGCTCGCTCTGGATCAGGGCGGCCTGCTTCAGGAAGGCGTCCTCATCGATGGCGCCTTCGTTGAGTGCCCAGGTATCTTCGGCCATACCGAGGGTGGAGAATGTGCCGAGCAGCTTGGCGAGGTATGTCGCGTAGAAGCCCGGGTGGCTGATGGGAAGCGCCGGCCGGGAAGGATCGATCTGGATGGGGGTGACGTAGAGACTGATTTCGGGTTCGGTGCGGGTGAGCAGGAAGCGCGCGACGCCGCGGACGCCGGCATGGAATTTCAGGCGCACCCAGGGCGTGTATTCACCGCGCGCGAGCGGATAGGAACGGCCTTGGATTTCCAGAACCGCCGCGCCTTTCGGGTGAATGATGCGGAAGGGGATTTTCATGGGTCCGGCGCCCACGATGAATTCGTTGGGCGGCCCGGAGAGAGAACCGGTGAGAGCGCCGGATTGGGATACGAGCGGGAAGCGGTTTCCTCCTTCGGGCGACGCGGCGCGGCCGGTGTCGAAGCTAGTCGTGAACGAGGAGAACGAGCCCTGGGTGCCGAGCAGATCCGGCGTGGACATGGCGCTGAGAATGCGGCCATCGAACTCATCCGGGGGGAAAGTAATCGGCACGCGCAGGATGGTGGCGTTCACGGCGTGGCGGGCGAGAATTTTCCAGAAGGGCTCGCTCTTGCGGCGCATTTCGACGGAGGGCGGAGACAAGGGGATGCGGAAGCGGCCAATGCGCAAGACGCGGCGCGGGGGATGCACGCGGCAGGAAGAGAGCTCCGGCGCGTAGGAGCGGAGGCTGCGATTCAGGAAGTCGAAGATGTTGTGCCGGGCCGGGTTGACGCCAGTGGCGAAGGTGGACCAGGCGACAGGCGAGAGCGGCGGAAAAGTGGTGCGCAGGCGGCGATACGAGCCCTGTTGGCGCAAGCGGGACAAATTCGGGAGCTTGCCCTGATCCATGAACTTTTCGGTGAGTCCCGGATCCAGGCCATCGAGCCCGAGGAAGACGGCCTTCTTCACGATGGCGCGCGAGGAGCTGCGTTGGCGGCGTGCAAGGGTCCACAGCAAGCGGACGGGCCACGCGAGCACAGACGCGATGCTGGCGAGAAGAGATAGGAGGAGCGTGAGGAAGGAACCGAGGAACGCGAACCCCGCGCCGGGTCCGATATAGGCAAAGGGCGGCTGCGCGAACCAGAGCAGATGGCTCAACGAAGAGTTCCCTCAGGAAAGGCGGAGGCGCTCACCAACTTCATCGTAAGCCAGAGGTGAGCGGGCGTGCGGGGCTACTCGCTGCCGGTGATCTCCTGCCGGGCGCTCAGGATTCCGTCCGGGACCACGACGGCGACCCAGGGCGATTGGCGGTCCTTTACGCGGCCGCGCCACTCGAGGGTGGCGGTCGCGGACGGGCGCAGGTCGATTTTCTTCATCGGCTCGGGAATTTCGAGATTGTCCGTGCGGATGGCCAACTGATGGTCGCCGGCGCCGTGGACGGTCACGCGCAGGACCACATCGCCGGAAGCGGTCGTGGGGGCAGCGGAGGAATCGAAGGTCAGCAGGTGGTCCGGCCGCAGATCCACGCGATAAGTTTCGCCCGGCAGAACGGTGAGGCGGGTTTGTGTTGAGGCTTGGCGAATCGTGTAGCGGCCTTCGGGAAGCGGAATTCGGAAGGAACCGGACGGGTCTGGATTCACAACGGTGACGCCGCTGAAATCTTGTTCACGAAATTCGATGGGGCCGCGGGCGCCCGGTTGGGATTGACCGGAGACTACCGCCGGTCCGGCCAGATCTTCCATGAGCCAGATCCAGCGGCCTACGGGATGAGTCCAGACTTCCTTGTAAGTCCAATTGATCTGGTTGGGCCAGTAAGGGGCATCGTGGAATCCGCGAGTTTCGATTCCAACGGGAAGAGCGCCGACCATCTGACCGGAGCGCACGCTATAGAGCGGAGTCCAGTCATAACCCTCGCCGTACATCATGCTGGACGCGAACGGATTGCGGCCCAGAATCCACTCGGCTTGCATTTCCGCGAGCGCGGCGCCGGCGGAATCCCCGCGCATCCGCGCGGCGGTGGAGAGCGCCTTCGCCTGGGACAGCAGGACGCTGAAGTTGCCGCGGAAATCAAACCAGACCGGAAAACGGCGCAGGAAGAACTCTCCGCCGAGAGGCACTCCGGCGTGGACCTCGGCGAGATAGGCTTCGGTATCGGCGGCGCGAAGGGGCGTCCAACCCTGCTTGCCATTGACGAGGCGCGCATCGCTTTCCTTATAGATCGCGGCGGGCAGAACGCCATATGGCTGGTTCACAGCGGCCGCGCGCTCCAGATAGTATTTCGAGTGAAGCACCAAGGCCGAATACCATTTCATCCAATCGGGATGGTCGGGGAAATCCCGGCACAATCGGGCCAGGGCGACGATGGGCGCTTGCTCTTCGCCGACGTGGAAGCGTTGAAACAGGCTTTCGCGGCGCGGATTGCTGTAGAAGTAACCGGTGAGCGGAATGCTCCAGGGCTGGAGTTTGCGTTCCTGGGAATCGAGGACCTGCGCGGCCAGCAGGAATGCTTGGTTGGCGAAGCGCTGGTCGCCGGTCGCCTCGAAAAGATCGGCCGAGGCGAGCACGCCGATGGAACTTCGCTCCAACTCGTCTTTCTGCCCGTAGACGGGCGGGATGGGCGCAGCTGTTTCCAACCCCTTGACCGCGAACTGCCAATCCTGTTCAGCGGTGACGAGGGCGCGGTTGGATAGTTCGGGGTCGCTGTCTTTCAAGACGCGGGAAGCCAGAGCCTCGACGCTGGCGGCGCGGAAATTCCACTCGGGATCATTCACCGCTTCGCCGTGCCTGTCATCGCCGTCGCCCATGATTCCGTTAGTCCAGTAACTGATGAGCTGGCCGGTGCTGCGATAGCCGTCGCCAAAGCGAGTTTTGAGCACCCAGTTCAAACCCCATGCAGCTTCTTCGATCAGTCGTTTTTCGAGCGCGGGGTCTTGCGCTTGTTCGCGCAGACGCAGAGCGAGTGAAAAGAGCGCGTACGCCATGCCGGGAGTGTGCCCGGTGGCGGACAGGTCGCCGGCGTCGTGATATCCGCCGTTGACGATGATGCGCTTCCCGTTGTGTTCGGTATAGCAATCCTGATGGCAGATGCCGTGGATGCCGGGGATGACGGTTCCGCAGCGTTCGCTGTAGAGGAAGTTGAGGACTTTGAGAATGCTGTCGCGCCACGGGTCGACATCAACACGGAAGGGCGGCGTACTCGTGTCGCCGGCGCGCAGGAAGTAAGTGCCGGGCTGCCGGATTGCGGAGAAGTCAAGGAGTTGATATTTACCCAGAGGCGTGGCGACGGTTTCGACAGGTTGCGTCAGCACGGCTTCAGCGGAATCCTGACGGAACACGGTGAAGGTCTTAGCCGCCAGGTTACTGGCGATGGCGGATTTGGCCGCGCCCACGGGATAGCCGCCGCCGCTGACGGCTATCTTGCCTGGAGCGACATCCCAACCTTCCACGTGGTCCGGAGTGACCTTCTGAAGCTCCAATGTATTGATGTAGAGGGTGGTGGAATCGCCGGGCTCCGGATACTTCTTGGGCAGGCTGTATGCGAAATCGACCGCAGTCACCTGGTCGCGATCGAGCGGGGCAATTTCCCATACGACCTGATTCCACGCATGGTTGTTCAGGGGGATGGATTCGCTGCGGCCTTCGTTATAGCGGTCGGGCAGCTTGTGCGCGCCGTCGTTGTGCAGGATGAGCGAGCAGGAGATGGCAGGGGCGCCCTCGATATCGGGATAAACCCAGAGCGACAGGCGGTTGTAGGCGGTCCAATCTTCGCGCGGGAACTTGCGGGTGGCCATGAGGTCGATCCACTCGCCCTCCCCACCGGTGACGGCCTCGGATGTGGCGGAATGCAGGCGCAGAGAAGACTTTCCGGGGCGGGCAGGCGAATCGGCTTGGGTCATCGTGCCGTTGCCGGTGAAGCTCCAACGATTGACGTCTTCCATGTTGTCGAGCACGCGGGACGCGAGCACGGGTTTGCGCAACCAGCGGCTGGCGGCGCCGTCTTCGTAGCGCGCGCGAAACGGCATCTCCCCCGGCTGTTGCGCGAGAAGGCTGAAACCGAGAGCGGCGGCAAGCAGCGCGCGTTTGTGCATGGAGTGAACGAAACGATTATCATAGCGGCCGGCGGCGCGGCGACAAGTGCGGCGATACGGTTTTGGCAAACTAGTAAAGAGGCCGAGGTGAAGATCGCAGTGAAACACAGAGCGGGAACTCTTTGGATGGCGGCCGGCGTGGCGGCGGCGATGCAGTTAGCGGCGCAGACGCCCGCGACTCTTCCGGTTAACGGGCCGGCAGCAGCGCCGCCCACGGGAGCACCGGCCGCGGCGGCGCGGACGAGACCTGCCGCGTATCCAAGCCGGCCTCCCGCAGACCCGGCGGCGCTGGCGCGGGGCAAAGCGCTCTATGGGGTGAACTGCAATTTCTGCCACGGTTCGGATGCGCGCGGCGGCGAAGGCGGTCCCAATCTGCTGCGCTCTGAACTGGTTTTGAACGACAAGAGCGGAGAGTTGATCGCGCCGGTGGTGCAGAACGGGCGGCCCGATCAAGGCATGCCGAGGTTCCCGCTGAGCCTTGCCCAGATCACGGACATCGCGGCTTACATCCACGATTTCAAAGTCGGCGGTTACGACATTTCGCGGATGACGCCGCCCAGCATCCTGGTGGGCGACGCGAAGGCGGGCGAAAAATATTTCCAAGTCACATGCGCCTCCTGCCATTCGATCAGCGGCGACCTGAAGGATTTGGGCGGAAGGATCTCCGACGCCAAGTTACTGCAAGACACCTTTCTGATGCCGGGCGGCGGCGGCGGCTTCCGACCGCGAGGCGGACCGGCTCTCCACGTGCCGCCCACGACGGCGACGATTACGATGCCGTCGGGAGAGAAAGTAGAAGGCGCGCTTTCCCGGATCGATGATTTTATGATTGCGGTCACGCTGGCGGATGGAACGGAACGCTCATTCCGGCGCGATGGCGACATACCGACGGTGGAAATTCACGACCCGCTGCAGCCGCATAAAGATCTGCTGTCCCGGTATACCGACCAGGACATCCATAATTTGACCGCATACCTGGTGACGCTGAAATGATTCGTTGGAAGCTGTTTTCTGTAAGCGCGCTCGCCGCATTGATTCCCGCAATGCTGCCGGCTCAGGCGCTGGAGCCATCTGTCCTGGCGCAGCCGCTGGGGGCATCGTGGCCGACTTACTCGGGAGATTATTCCGGGAAGCGCTACAGCTCGCTGACGCAGGTGAACCAATCCAATGTGAAGAATCTGAGCCTGGCGTGGGTGGCGCGAGTCACGGGCGGCGCGGGAGCGGAAAGACGCTTCGGCGGCGGAGCTCCCACGATTGTGGGCGGGGAAGGCACGGCGGATGCGAGCGCGGGCTCATTCGGCGGAGGCACGAACGTGCGAGCCTCCATCCTGCAAGTAAATGGAGTGCTCTATTTCTCCGCGCCGGACAATGCGTGGGCGGTGGATGCGCGAGACGGCCATGAGCTTTGGCATTACTTCTGGAAGACCAAGGGCGGCACGCATATCGGGAATCGCGGCCTGGGCATGTGGGGCAACCTGCTCTATATGGAAACGCCAGACGATTTTCTGATCTGCCTGGATTCGCGCAACGGCAAGGAGAAGTGGCATAAACAGATCGCCGACTTCAACCTGCAGTACTTCTCGACGATGGCGCCGATCGTGGTGGGAAACCATATTCTGATCGGTACGGGGAACGACCTCGACGAGCCCGGGTATGTGCAGGCGCGGAACCCGGAAGATGGCGAAGTGCAGTGGACCTGGTATTCGCTCCCGATGAAGAAAGGCGATGCGGGACTGGAAACCTGGGGCACTTTGGATGGCGCGCGGCATGGCGCGGGGAACGTGTGGATACCGGGCTCGTACGATCCGGAAACCCATCTCTATATTTTCGGAACGGGAAATCCGTCGCCGGCTTATACGAATCCGAAGAGCCGCAATGGGGACAACCTGTTCACGTGCTCGATCGTGGCGGTGAACGTGGACACGGGTAAGATGGCGTGGTATTACCAGGTGAATCCGCACGACACGCATGATTGGGATTCGACGGAAACACCCATCCTGATTGACGCGGAGTTCGACGGGAAACCGCGCAAGATGGTGGTTCACGCGGACCGGAACGGATACTTTTACACGCTGGACCGAGTGACCGGCGAGCATCTGGTCACGAGCAAATTTTCGACTGCCGCGAACTGGGCCAAAGAGATCAACGCGAAGGGCCAGCCCGTGCGCGATCCGCAAAAGGATTCGACGGTGGCCGGGTCGCTGGTTTCTCCCAATAACGGGGGCGCGACGAATTGGCCGCCGCCCTCTTATAGCCCGGATACGGGTCTGTTTTATGTGCCGACGCAGGAAAGCTACTCGATGTACTATCTGACGGAGACCGATCCGCGGGGCGCGATGGGACTGGGCGGCAAAGACGAAGTGGGCGTGGGAACGCTGGGCGGGTATCTCACCGCGATCGACTATAAGACGGGGAAGGTGGCCTGGAGACATCGCTATCCAGGCACGGGCGGGGGTTTGGGGAACGGGATGCTTACGACCGCGGGCAAGCTTTTGTTTGCCGGGGATGCGGGAGGCAATCTGGTGGCGTATGATCCGGCGAATGGGAAGATACTGTGGCACACGCATTTGGGGCAGATTTCCAATGCGCCGGAGACTTATTTGTTAGATGGGCGGCAGTATGTGTTGGTTGCGAGCGGAGACACGTTGTATTCTTTTACGTTGAATTAGGGTGGGGGTAAATGGACAGGCATTTTCGCGTTCGCGGCCGCAATTAGGGTGATTGAGTCATTAATTACGCCTTTTCTTATTCCGCCGAATTCGCGGCCCGCATCCACGCCACGCCGCCGAAATATCTGCTTCGGCGATGTTGACTTGCGCTGAGCCGCATGTCACAATCGCGATCACCCTTTGCATGTTTTCGTTGCGGGGAAGTCGGCGGGAGTTCATCGATGCAGAACCGAGCAAGTGGCGACCAGGTTGGCGCGGTGATGAACGCTTTGGTTCAATCGGAAATGAACGAAAATACGGTTGTAATCTTTCTTTCCGATCATGGAGATTTCGGCGGATCCCACAACCTGCACACCAAATCCGGCGCGCTCTACGATGAAGCGATCAACCCGCCACTCTACGTCAGCTTCGGCGCGCAGCGAGCTACATATACGATCGGCGACGGAAGCACCGCGAAGCTGCGGCCTTTTCTTTGCTCCAGCGTGGATATCTTCCCCTTTCTTTTAACCGTGGCTGTCGGCGACACAAGCTGGCAGACCGGGACATATGGCTACATTCCAACAACGCGCGAGGCGATCCTCGACATGATTTTCTACCCAACGATGTTCCAACCACACCGGTACGTGTACCAGGGGTCCACGAAGCTCCAGTACATCCTTCACACCACGGATGAATATGAGTACCCCCAGGTACCGTCCGGCATCCCTAATCATGCAATCTGCTTCAGGACAGCGAACGCAAAGCTCGGGATGTACACGGGTTGGGGCTACTGCGACAGCCCGACGCCCACGCAGCCGACTACGGCCCAAACGGCCGACGCCCAATATGAGTACTACGACTATTCGGTGGCTACGGACGAGGTGTCCAACGGCGCCGTCGCCAGCTACTCGGGCGGAGTGACCACACTGACTACTGGCGCGAATACTTATCTGGGGTATTTCAATTCCATCAAAGCCGCAGAGCTATACACGGTCCCATCCCGTTTCACGTCCGGAAGCCCGAGCGTCTATTCGGATGCGCTCAATGAATACCTCGAAGGGAACGGGTTCTCCGCTTGCAGTGTTGTTACGACACCACCGTGCTCGGACTGACGGCCATGCGGAAACTAGCGCTGGTTTTAATCTGCTCAGCCGTGTTACCACTCCCGGTGGTGCACGGCCAAACGGCCCTCGCCACGTTCGCCGGCCGACATGACTATTTTTCGAGCGCAACCTCGGCCGTCGCCATGGGTGATCTAAATGGCGACGGGATTCCTGACGTTGTACTAGGGAATGGTAACGAGGGGGCGGAAGTCCAATTCGGTAACGGCGATGGCACATTCCGCCCCGGGCCGAATTACTCGCCGGGCTTCGGAATGTTCTCTATTGTCCTTATCGACCTGAACGGGGACGGCAAACTCGACCTAATCATGGCCGCTTATCAGCCGCTGTACGTCTCGATGTCAGGTCTTGCGGTGGCGTTCGGGAATGGCGACGGGACGTTCTCCTCCAGTGAAATCATACCCGCTGGAACCGACCGCAGCGCCTATACACTGGTAACCGGCGACTTCAATAACGACGGAATCTTAGATGCTGCGCTTCTCGGAGAGGATGGGGTGTGGATGTACCTCGGAACGGGTAATGGCGCCTTCGGTCCGCCCACGCTAACAGCAGTTCCGAGCCCCGTCTATTCGGCCTCTTCCTTCGCCGCCGCCGACTTCAACCAGGACGGGCGCTTGGACGTCATCGTGGGACTAGTTGACGGCAGCTATGAGGTCCTGCTCGGGAATGGAGACGGCGGGTTCGAAACGCCTACCACCTTCCCAGGGCCACGCGAGCCTCTCGGTATGGTTGTAGCTGACTTTAATGGCGACGGCGTACCTGATGTGGCGATGGCAGCGCTGCATACGCCCGCCGACGTCGAGGTGTTTCTCGGCAACGGGGACGGCACGTTCCGCCAGTCCACCGCGATAATTCTGCCGGGGCAAGGCTTTCTCGTCGCCGGGGATCTGAACGGCGATGGAAAAATCGATCTGGTCAGCAGCTTAGGCTATGTTGCATTTGGAAAAGGCAATGGGCGGTTTGACCCAGCCGTTTATGATCCGCTGCCGGGTGACCGTGACGACACCGGGCTTGAGTCCAATCGCCTCGCTCTCGCCGATCTGCGCGGGTCGGGACGGCTGGATATCGTTTCCGTCTCGTTTCTCGACACGCTTTCCGTCCTCCTGAATCAAGGCCACGGTAAGTTTCTCGATCTCACCAGCGTCGCGGTAGCCGGCATCCCGAACTGCCCCGTCGTGGCCGACTTCAACAGCGACGGCATTCCGGATCTGGCTGTCGTCGTCGGAGGCTCCGTCTCTATGTATCCGGGCACAGGGAAAGCCTCGCCGCTCTTCGGAACTCCCCTTACCATGGCAAGCCCCAACGCGACCTGTCTGGTTACCGGCGATCTCAACAAAGACGGCAAACCGGACCTTGTCGTCCTCGGCTCGGCCGCCGCGCCCAATCTTTCTAACCTCACCACGTATCTCGGCAACGGCGATGGAACCTTCGCGCAGGCCAGCTCGGTAAACTTCTCCGTGGCCCTCGGCGCCGCCGTGCTCGCCGACTTCAACCATGACGGCAAACTCGACATCGCCTTCTCCGCCAATCTGATTGCCTTCGGCAACGGCGACGGAACTTTCCAAACGGCCAAGACTCTGACGACCGCTCTTCATGCGCCGGACTTATTCGGCAATCTCGCGGTGGCCGACTTCAACGGCGACGGGCTGCCCGACATCGCCACCGCGGACACGTTCAATGAGAAGACCTTCGTTCTCCTAAACCAAGGACATGGAACTTTTCAGATGAGCACGTTCTACGTCACCGTCATTCCGACCGAAGTAGTAGCAACCGATATCAATGGGGACGGCGTACCGGACTTGGTGATCAATGGGACGGGCGGGAATATCGGGCTTTATTTCGGCGCCGGTGACGGAACCTTTCCGACTAATTCCCTCTTAAAAGCGCCTTTGTCTTTCGGAGGGAGTATGATCGTCACCGATCTCAACGGCGACCATAAACCGGATATCGGCCTGGTGGACGAAAGCAGCTTTCTGGTGTTTACCGGCAACGGCGACGGCACATTCGTGGTTCCGGAAACGTTCTACGGGGTGGGTCCGTCGCCTGGAGGAGTTGCGGCTGGAGCGTTTCATGGCCAGAACCGATTCGCCGGCACGCCGGATGTGGTGGTGACGGATAGTTCGGGCGCTTTGGAACTGCTGCTAAATACGACCGTGCCGTAGGGGAAGAGCGCCCGCGTCAGATCTGTCCGGCGATGTAGCTATGCAACTGCTCGATCGTTTTTTCGTGAGAGGTGATCACCCACTTCACGCAATCGCCGATGGAGATCATGCCGAGCACCTGCCCGGAGGCATCCACGACCGGGAGGTGGCGAACGCGATACTCTGTCATTTTCCGCATGGCGTCATCGACGGTGCACGCGGAGGTTACGGTAAACAGGGGCGACACCATGATTTCGCCGACCGTGGTGTTCCGCGACGCGCGGCCCGTGAGAACGATCTTACGGGCGTAATCGCGCTCGGAGAGTAGCCCGACCATCTGGCCGTTTTCCATCACCAGCAGAGCGCCAATCTCGTGGGCCGCCATGAGCTCCAAGGCCTCGTAGACCGTGGCCGCGGGAGAAATCGACCACACCGGGCCGCTCTTCCCCTTCAAAATACCGGAAACCGGATCACGTACTTCCATGCCGCAAGTCCTCCTGTTGGCCGAATATCCTGGGCAGCAGTATACGTCCGAAAGGGTTCCGTGACAACCGGGCGGGCGAAATCATGGCGCGTGTGGAACAGTGGTATACAAGCAACAGCAGGATTTGAGAGTCGAACCAGAACGCAAACATGATCCGAGCTCTCGTTGATTTTGCCCTGAACAACCGGTTTATCGTTGTGCTGGTGACGCTGCTCCTGCTGATCTGGGGCGGGATCGCGTTCCACAATCTGCCGGTGGAGGCGTATCCTGACGTGGCGAACAACTACGTCCAGGTGATTACCCAGTGGCCGGGACGGGCGGCGGAAGAAGTCGAACAGCAGGTCACGATTCCGCTCGAAATCGCGATGAACGGGATTCCGCACCTGGAACACCTGCGCTCGGTCTCGATCTTCGGGCTCTCGAGCCTGAGCCTGATTTTCGACGATCAATCGGCAAACGATTGGAACCGGCAGAAGGTGTTAGAGCGCCTCTCGCAGGTCGATCTGCCGACCGGCTTGCAGCCGCAGATCGGGTCGGACTACAGCCCGGTGGGGCAAATCTACTGGTACACGCTGAAAAGCACGAACCCTTCCTACGACCTGATGGCCCTGAAGTCGCTCGAGGATTGGGTGCTGGAGAAGCAGTTTCGATCGGTGCCCAATGTCGTGGACGTCAGCAGCTTCGGCGGGACGACGCGGGAGTACCAGGTGCGGGTGGACCCGGACAAGCTGATCGCCTATAACCTGAGCATCAGCCAAGTGGAGCAGCAGCTCGCTAACAACAACGTGAACGCGGGCGGCAGCTTTCTCGAGACCGGCATGCAGCAGATCAACGTCCGGGCGATCGGACTGATCGACGGCGTCACCGACATCGAAGACACGGTCATCAAGACGCAGAACGGGACGCCCGTCCGGGTGAAAGATATCGCAACAGTGGCGCAGGGCCCGAAGATCCGGCTGGGCAAGATCGGGAAGGCCATTCACCGGGCCGACGGCAAGATCGTGGACGCCGACGACGTGGTGGAAGGGATCGTACTGCTGCGGAAGGGCGCGGATTCGGATTCAACGCTGCTGGCGATCCACGAGAAGGTGAAGGATCTGAACACGCATCTTCTTCCGCCGGGAGTGAAGATCGTGCCGCACCTGGACCGCAGCGATCTGCTCAGTTACACCACGCATACGGTCCTGCACAATCTGACCGAAGGCATCGTGCTGGTGGCGGTGATCCTGTTTCTGTTCCTGGGGAACATCCGGGGGGCGTTAATTGTCGCGCTGACGATTCCCTTCTCTCTGTTGTTCGCTTCGATTTGCCTGGACCTGAATAAGATTCCGGCGAACCTGCTGTCGCTGGGCGCGCTGGATTTCGGCATGGTGGTGGAAGGGGCCGTGGTGATGGTGGAGAACATCATCCGCTACCTGGGCCGCCAGAATGAGCGCCGCGTGCCCGCCCTGACTCTGATCCGTGAAGCCGCGCACGAGGTGCAGAGGCCGGTGTTCTATTCGATCGGGATCATCATCACCGCGTACATTCCGATTTTCACTCTGCAACGCGTGGAAGGGCGGCTGTTCAAACCCATGGCGTGGACGGTTTCCTTCGCGCTGCTGGGGGCTCTGCTCTTCGCGATGCTGGTGGCGCCGGTGCTGTGCAGTTTCCTGTTTGGGCAGCATGTGAGGGAGTGGCACAACCCGATCATGGAAGGGATCACGAGCGGGTATCGGTGGCTGCTCCGCAGGGCCATCAAATTCCGCTGGATTACGGTGGCGGTGGCGGCGGGCGCATTCGCGGCGTCGGCATGGCTGATTTCGAGCGGGATCATCGGCTCGGAATTCCTGCCGCATCTGGATGAAGGCGCGATCTGGGCGCGCGCGACGCTGGCGCCGAGCACCGGGCCGACGGCGGCGGTGGGCGTGATGGACCGGGCGAGAATCATTCTCGCGTCTTTCCCGGAAGTGACGCAGGTGGTTTCGCAGGTAGGCCGCCCGGATGACGGGACGGACACGACAGGATTCTTCAACACCGAATATTTCATCGATTTGAAACCGAAGGCGCAGTGGCGTTCCATTTTCCGCGAGAACAAGGAAGAGCTCATTTCAGCGATGGACCGGGAACTGGAGAAAGATCCGGGCGCGCTATGGAACTTCTCGCAGCCGATCGCCGACAACATGGAAGAAGCGGTGAGCGGAGTCAAAGGCCAACTGGCGATCAAGATTTACGGGGACGATCTGAAGACCCTGGAGACCAAGGGACTGGAGATCGTGAACGTGATGCGTTCCATCCGAGGGATTGCGGACCTGGGGTTATTCCGGGTGATCGGGCAGCCGAATCTGCAGTTCAAGGTGGACCGGACGAAAGCGGCGCGTTACGGGATCAACGTGTCGGATGTGCAGGATGCGATCGAGACGGCCGTGGGCGGCAAGGCCGTGGGACAGGTGCTGCAAGGGGAGCAGCGCTATGACCTGGTGGTCCGTTACGACGCGCCTTTCCGGAGCACGAAAGAAGCGGTGGAGAACATACGGCTGCTTGCGCCGTCGGGCGAGCGCGTGGCGCTGGCGCAGTTATGCGACGTGAAGGTGCTGGATGGAGCCTCCGAGATTTACAGGGAATCGAATTCGCGCTACGTGGCGGTGAAGTATAGCGTTGAAGGCCGGGATCTGGGAAGCGCGGTGGAAGAGGCCATCGCCAAAGTGACGAAGCAGGTGAAGTTTCCGCCTGGCTACAGTATTGACTGGGCTGGCGAGTACGAGAGCGCGAAGCGGTCGCAGAAGCGCTTAGCTATTGTCGTGCCGATTACGCTGTTTGTGATCTGCATGATTCTCTACACGATGTTCAGCTCGGTTAAGTGGGTGCTGCTGATCATCGCGAATGTGGCCATGGCGCCGATCGGCGGGTTACTGGCGTTGCTATTCACGGGCACGCACATCAGCGTGTCGTCGGGGGTGGGTTTTCTGGCGCTTTTCGGAGTCTCGGTGCAGACCGGCGTGATCATGCTGGAATACATCAATCAGCTGCGCGCCCGAGGCGAGACGATCATGGACGCCGCTATCAACGGATCGGTGCGAAGGCTCCGTCCCATCATGATGACCATGCTAGTGGCCAGCGTGGGACTGCTGCCGGCCGCGCTGTCCCGCGGCATAGGATCGGATTCGCAACGACCTTTCGCGATCGTGATCGTGGGCGGTTTGATGGCGGCTTTAATTCTGGGCGTCTTCCTGTTGCCCACTTTGTATGTGTGGGTAGCAGGCGACGGGGATTTATTGCCGGCGCACGAACGCGAACCAGATGAAGTGTAGAAACGAATTGTGGCGAGCGCCGGGCACCTTCCGGACGTTTTGACACGATTTTGACGAAACAAGGCCTACAGTTAAGTTGTCACGCTCCCCGCGCTTCGCGGGAGGTGAACTCTTGGGGACAGGGAGCGTGGGCTCGTGCCGAAGTTAGAGACGATCCTTGTGGTGGACGACACGGTGACCGTATTAAGGGTGGTTGTCGCCATTCTAAAGAGGGCGAACTTTCATGTTCTGCAAGCGGGCAGCGGTTCACTTGCCATCAAAATGGCAACCGATTATGCCGGAGTGATCGATTTGCTTCTTTCGGATGTGAAGATGCCGGAGATGTCCGGCCCGGAATTGGGAGAGGAACTGAAGAAGACCAGGCCGAACCTGCACGTGATGCTCATGTCCGGCTTCACCGGAGATCTATTGATTCTCAATTACGGGTGGGCGTTCATCAGCAAGCCGTTTCTGGCTAAAAAGTTAGTGGAAATGGTGACCGACGTTCTGCACACGCCTGACAAGTCACAGGAACCCGACTCATTCGATAAGCGCAAAGACCTCTCGCCGTCGGAATAGACGCGCTTCGTTTCACCACGGCAGTTATGCTCAAGGTGCCAGCTATGACAAATCCACAAGCGCCGTCAACCGTGGTTCCGCTTCGCGAGCGGCCAGCCTGGAAAGCACTCCAGGAACATTTCACACGCGCCGGAGACCTGCTGCTCCGGGATCTTTTCGCCGGGGATTCCGGACGCGCTGAACGTTTCACGATAGAGACTCTGGGGTTGTACTTCGATTACTCGAAGCACCGGATCACGGACGAAACCATCCGTTTGCTGATGGAACTGGCGGAGCAGTCCGGTCTGCGCGGGCGTATCGACGCCATGTTCGCGGGCGAGAAGATTAATATCACCGAGCAGCGGGCCGTTCTGCATGTCGCCCTGCGCGCTTCCGCCGGCGAGAAAATTCTGGCCGATGGCGTGGATGTGGTTCCCGAAGTTCACGCGGTGCTGGCCAAGATGGCGGCTTTCGCCGAAAGAGTTCGCGGAGGAGATTGGAAGGGGCACACCGGCAAACGCATCCGGAGTGTGGTCAATATTGGAATCGGCGGATCAGACCTGGGGCCTGTGATGGCCTACGAGGCGCTGAAGCATTACAGCCAGCGCGACATCACCTTCCGATTCGTTTCGAATGTGGATGGCACGGATTTTGCGGAAGCGACGCGCGACCTGGACGCGGAGGAGACGCTGTTTATCGTCTGCTCGAAGACATTCACGACGCTGGAGACGATGACCAACGCGCGCACGGCCCGGGCGTGGCTGCTGCGGGCGTTGAGAGATGAAAAGGCGGTGGCGCGGCACTTTGTCGCGGTCTCGACCAATACCGCGAAGGTGGAAGAGTTCGGGATCGATAGCGCCAACATGTTTGGATTTTGGGACTGGGTCGGCGGCCGCTACTCGATGGACTCGGCGATCGGACTGTCCACGATGATCGCGATCGGTCCAGACGGCTTCCAAGCGATGCTCTCCGGTTTCCATGCGATGGATGAGCATTTCCGAACCGCGCCGCTGGAACGCAATCTGCCCGTGCTGATGGGTCTGCTGGTGGTTTGGTACACCGAATTCTTTGACGCGCAAACGGTGGCCGTGCTGCCCTACGAACAATATCTCAAGCGGTTCCCGGCGTACCTCCAGCAACTGACCATGGAGAGCAACGGCAAGCACGTGACGTTGCGGGGAACGCGCGTCGATTATCAGACCGGTCCGATTTACTGGGGCGAGCCGGGCACGAATGGGCAGCACTCGTTTTACCAGCTGATTCACCAGGGAACGAGGCTGATCCCGTGCGATTTCATCGCGTTCGGCCATGCGCTGAATCCGCTGGGGAATCATCATGATCTGCTGCTGGCCAATGTGCTGGCGCAGGCGGAGGCGCTGGCGTTCGGGCGGACGCCGGAAGAAGTGAAGCAAGGGGGCACGCCGGATTGGCTGGCGCCGCATCGGACATTTGAGGGGAACAGGCCGTCGACGACGATTCTGGCGGAGAGCCTCACGCCGGAGACGCTCGGGAAACTGGTTGCGCTCTACGAGCACAGCGTATTCACCCAGGGCGCGATCTGGGAGATTGATTCGTTTGATCAGTGGGGCGTGGAGCTTGGCAAGGTTTTGGCCGAGCGAATCATTCCGGAAGTTGCGAACGATGCCGAACCGCCGCTTAAACATGACAGCTCGACCAACGCACTGATCCGGCATTACCGCAAGCTGAAGCAGGAAACAGCGGCGCCGCAAGACGATGCGGGCGGGCGCTCCCGATGAGCCGTCCGGCCGTTTCGAAAGATGCTTCGGCGGTCCCTTTCAAGCAGGCCGCGGCGGACGCGGCCGTTGAGCAATTGCGGGATGGCATGGTGGTGGGGCTGGGTTCGGGGACAACGGCGACTCTGGCCGTGGCGGCGATCGGACGACGCGTCCAGGCGGGGCTGCGGATTACAGGGATTTCGACGTCAGAACAAATCGCCGAGCAAGCCAGGGTGTGGGGCATTCCCCTGGCCACGCTGGAGGACCGCGACGCGATCGACCTGACGATTGACGGCGCCGACGAGGTGGAGACGGGAACGCTAAATCTCGTGAAAGGGGGCGGCGGAAACCTGTTACGCGAGAAGATTGTGGCTCTGGCGAGCGCGCGCATGGTGGTGATTGTCGATGACAGGAAAGTGGTCAGCCAGCTTGGCAGCCGCTCGGCGGTGCCGGTGGAAGTGGTTCCCTTCGGCTGGAAGACGACGGCGAGAAGGATAGAGAAGGCAGGAGGCAAGCCAACCCTGCGCCTAGATTCCGAGGGCCGGATCTTCCGCACCGATGGAGGCCACTACATTCTGGACTGCGCTTTCGGACCGATCGCATCCGCGCGAGCGCTGCAGGCTGATCTGGACAGCATCGTGGGCGTGGTCGAGCATGGTCTCTTTATCGGAATCGCCCACCAGGTTTTGGTGGGGTGTCCCGCGGGCGTGAGAGTGCTGGAGCGGACTGAGCCTAATTGAACGACGGCGGCGCAAGAGGCAAAGTAAATCTTGCGATCGTTCCGCCGCCGGGGTTTTGTTCGAGGTGGATTCGTCCGCGATGCGCTTCCACGAACTCCCGGCATATGGAGAGCCCCAGACCGAGGCCATCGACTGAATTGAATTCCCGGAGTCTCTCAAACTTTTGGAAGGCTCGATCCAGATCTCCTTCGGGCACTCCGCGGCCTCGATCAATCACGGACACTTCCAACTTGCCGTTCGTGATCTGGCCAGCGAGGGTAATGGGCTTGTCAGCGGGAGAGAACTTGAATGCGTTGCTGAACAGATTCACCAGAACCTGTGTGATCAGGTCGAAATCCATCGGAACCAAGGGCAGGTCGTCGGGTATTTCAAGGAAGACGCGTTTCGTCAGCGGGTAGGCTTCCAGGTCATCCAACGCGGCCCCGACCACGTCCGCCAGATCACACGGTTCCAGTTTCATGCGAGATACGCCCGCCTGGAGCCGCGTAACATTCAAAAGGTTGTTCATGAGGCGATGCAGCCGCTTGGCCTCATTTTCAGCAGTTTGCAACAGGCGGCGTTCATGTTCCTGATCGAGCGGCGCGACGGGGTTTAGCATGCCGGTCACGGCCGCGGTGATGGCCGCAAGGGGCGCGCGGACCTCGTGCGAGATAGCCGCGAGAAGCGCATTTTGCAGCCGGTCTGACTCATCAAAAAACCGGAGGCGGCTCAGTCTTCGCTCCAAAAGGCCGCGCTCAATGGCCGACGCGATTTGGGGGACGAATCCGGCGAGAAGCGCGCGCTGCTGGTTAGAGAACCAGGCGCCGGGCCGGGAGATCAGTCCCAGAACGCCGATCACCTGTTCACCGACGGTGAGCGGCCGATAGCGGGCCGCCGCGTCCAATGATTCGTTGGTCTCAGCGCCGGCCTCCTGGCCATGCTTCCAACACCACGTGGCGGCATCCATTTCTTTGGAGGTCACCGGGAATCCCGGAGACTGGAAGCGAAGCATGAGCAAATCGTCGGAGGGCAAAAAGATCGCGGCAGCGCTATGGAAATTGAGTTCCAGGTGAGAACCGATCACCTCCAGAACCTGCTCGAGGCCGCTCGCGAAAGTGAGAGAACGGCTGAAAGCCGCGAGCGCGATCAGCTTTCGGTAAGTCAAACCGTTTTGAATCGCCAGTGAAGCGATCTGCGCGGCAGCCATGCTGCTCTTCAAATCTTCCTGAGTGAATCCCTTTCCAGATTTCTTGTTATAGGCTTCAAAGAAGCCGATCACTTCCATCGCGCCGTCCATGAGCGGGATGCTGATGGCGGATGTTATAGCGAAGCGCTCACGAATTTCCGGAACGATGACCGCGTCGTGAGCCGCATCGTTGGTGAGATAAGAAGTCCGGTTGTGCAACACCCAGCCGGCCAGCCCGGCGCCCGGCGGGCAATCGTACATTAAGGATACGAAGGAACCGCCCTGCAGAAAGCGGCCGCAGCACATTCCGTTCTCGGTGCGCAAACCCGCGCATGCACTCTCCGCATCGGTGAGTTCCAGAATCTGTTCCGCCAGCGCGTCCAACAGGCTGTCCAGATCGAAGAGGGAATTCAGCCGGCCGCTGAGCCGGAGAAGTGATGTGAGCGATCGCTCGAGTTCTTTCGCGTCTGAACCGGAGCGGAAGTTTTCAGGGGGAGTCAATGGGTTTCCCTCGCGTGCATCCAGTCGGAGTGAGTGCGAAGCCGATATCCGACGCCCGGCTCAGTCACGATATAGCGGACAACTCTCTTATCTAACACGAGTTTACGGCGCAGATTGCTGACGGTTACGCGCAAAAGGTGTACGGGATCCTGGTACTGCGTGGTGCCCCAGAGCTCATGAATAAGCTGATCGTGGGTCCTGACCAGCCCCGCGTGGCGAACAAGAACTTTCAAGAGGTCATACTCCGTCGCCGTGAGCTTGACGAGTTCATTACCGATGGATACCTCGCGCCTATTGAAATCCACTCTAAGATCTCCGGCCATGAAGACTTCGACGCGCGCGCTGCCAAAAGCCCTTCGCAAGGCCGCGCGGAGCCGCGCCAGCAGTTCGCCCATGGTGAACGGCTTGGTCAGGTAGTCGTCCGCCCCGGCATCGAGGCACGCGATCTTTTCGGCTTCCTCGTGCCGAACTGACATCACTACGATTGGCGTGGAAGTTTGGTCTCGCAGCCGGCGCAAGACTTCTTTTCCGTCCATATCGGGGAGAGAAAGGTCGAGCAGGATCAGTTCGGGCCGGGCAGACTGAAATTTCCAGAGGGCCTCTTCACCGGTGGAAACCGCGAAAACGCTGTAACCGGCCGGTTGCAAAGTGACGGTAAGAATATCCTGAAGGGATTTCTCATCGTCGACGAGCATGATACGGGGGCCTTCGATCTCCATTTCCGAAGCCGCAAAGCAACATCCATCAACATAGCATTCCCGATAAATAGCAGGCCGCCGGGAACTCTATTGGGTTTCCAGCGAGTAAGCCAGAAGCACATTGCCGGGCATTCCACCGTACCTTCCGTATCCCGACATGACATAGACGATGCCTCCGGCGATCACCGGACCCGCTACATCAAGCGATCCGCCGTGCGCCTTCTCGCCGCTGACGGTGGTGCAGTCCCGCTCGGTGTCGGCGTCCCAGATCACGGATCCATTCGCGATGGCGTAGGCCCGGATGTGGCCATCCAGCGAGCCGGCAAAGACGGCGCCGGGAATCCCGCTGACCGGCGCGGACTGCGCGGGGCTGCATGGTTTGCGTTCTCCGCAGAGGGCTGGCTTGGCGGTCCACGCCACCTTCCCCGTCGCGGCGTCCAGCGCGAACAAGCCGCCGCCCCTGGCGCCATCCGCTTCCAGGCGGTACCCCCATTTTCTCCTTCGGATCGGGGACGCCCTTCAGCCGGAGGTCCGATAACGCCACATACATGCGCCCATCGTTTGCGGCCGAACCCCATTGGACGCCCCCGAGCGTTCCGCCTTCTCCGATTCTGGTGCTCCACATGGGTTTGCCGTCCGCGTCAGGATCGAACGCATGGACGAGGCCTGACTTCTGCCCGATCACCAACGCTCGTCTTCCTTTTTCGAGAGGAAGCAGAATGGGCGGCTGGCCAAAATCGAAATCCTGGCCGTGCGTTTCCGGGCACGCACCGTGCACGGAGGGGTCGCACCCGGTGTTGTAGATGTCGCCCGCCGTGGCTTGCCGCGTCCACAGCATTTTGCCGGTGGCAAGGTCCATCGCGAGGATCGAATCGCTTGTGCCTGTCGCCGGGACGGAATAGTTGTCCCCAGTGGCCACATACAGACGACGCAGTTTTACATCGATCGTCGGACTCGACCATATCCCCGCGCCCGAGGGTCCCCGAAACGTGGTTCCGGCGATCGCTTGGGCAGGAACATCGATGGTGTAGGTCTTCCAGATCTGCGCGCCGGTGGCGGCGTTCAGAGCCACCACGCTTCCGCGAAAGGAACAACAAGGATACTTCGGAGACGCCGCCATCACCTCTTCAAACGAGGAGACGCCCGCGTACAGCACTCCCTGATAGATGACCGGCGCGCCGGTGATCATGGCCGCGAAGTTTTCGTCCACGTGCTTCTTCCAGAGGAGCTTTCCGGCGGCGGCGCTGACCGCATAGATATTCGCTTTGTAGTCCCCGAAATAAACCGCGGGCTCCTGACCCGGGCCGGGGCCGACAACCACGCCGGAACGCACGGGCGCGTCCGACCCGAAGACCCATTCCGTGCAGCCCGATCGAGCATTGAGCGCATAGAGTTTTTCAGCCCCCACATAGATGGTTCCGTTTACGACCGCGGGTTGCGAGCGCGGCTCGGCGCCGGCGCCTAAGCTGAAGGCCCACCTTAATTTCAGCCGCGGAATCTGTTCGGCGGTGAGACCGGCGGCTTGGGCGGTCTGAAAGCGCGAATTCGCCGCATCCACTCCCCAACTGCTCCAGTCACCCGACACCGGGCGGGCTGAGGCCCGCGGATTGGCGCCGGGGCATGCGTTTGCCGCGGATTTGGTCTCGACCGCTGGAGCCGTTCCCAGGTATTCCGAAACCGCCGCTTTCTCCGGCTTCGTCAGCGCGGCCGCCTGGATCTTCATCACGCCGTTCTCGAGCGCGTCCAGGATGGCAGGCGCGGAGAGCGCTCGAAGCGCGCTCGCCGGAGGGATGCGTCCCTGGCCCTTGTCATGGCATCCGGCGCAGTGTTCACGGTAAACGGCGCCCCCATCCTGTGCGCAAGCGATGCCCGCGCACGCCAACACCAGCCATATGCGTCGCATGTCAGACCCTCGGCAGCGTGTGTAAATGCTGCAAACCCGAGCGCAACAGGGAACGCCGGAAATATTGGACGCACTCCCAGACAAGCTGCCCGCTTACAATCACAATCCCCAAGGCGAAGCAGGGAAGCAGGACACGATTGACGATGCTCGCGATGCCCGCGGCTTGCGCGGTCCCGGAGGTCGCGACAACCCAATTGCCAGACCGCAGGAGCACGCACAGGATCACCAACGCGGCCGCATGCGTAAGCGCCCGAAAGGCGGTTCGCCGCGCGGTTAGCTCCGGATAGAACAGGTTGAACCAGGACTGCACGACGCCCGCGACGGCCACCAGCAGAACAGGCCAGTGAAGCGTGGTCCAGATGGCGGCCAGGTTCAGGAAGCCGGCCGCCGGCCCGAGCGCCAGAAAGGGGGCGACGGGAAGAGCCTGCCACCAGAGAACCGCCAGCGTTCCGAAGACGATCTCGGCCGCGGAATTTTGCCGCGGGATAGCCGGCGTTCGCGGTCCGGGGCCCGGCAAGTCGCGCGGGCTCCAGGCGCACTTACCCGAGAGCCGGAGATGTGGCGCGCTCAACTCGAAGACGGCAAACGCCCCGGTCACCCAAAAGAACACGGGCACTAATACGAACGGGATTTCGACCAGGGCGCGCGCGACCTCGTCAGCCGGATGCGAGCCCGCGAGCACCATGACGAGAGCAATGACAGAGCGCACGATCAACGCACCCGCGGACGCAATCCGCAGCATGAGCCAGTAAAACGGGAATAACTCGGGGCCGATCAAGTATTGACGACGCCCGTAGCGAGCCGCGGCCACCACCGGGTGACCGTGCCGCTTGATCACATCCTCCTGCTCGCCTTCGGTCAAAGGACGCCCGCGTTTTTCCTCTTCCTCTTCCATTTGCGAAAGGATGTTTTCGGAAAACTCGCGCAGAATGTCTTCGCGTCCCTTCTGGGGAAGCAGCGGTTTCACCGCGCTGAGATAACGTTCCAGCAGATCCATAAATGCACTCCCTCAGTTCCTGATGCGTTGTTTGTCGGCGATGGGCGCGACGCCCGCGGGCTCTCGCGCCGCCGTTTCGATTCGATCGAGCGAGGCGTTGATGCCGCGCCACTCGTCCCACAATTGCTGAAACACGGCCGCGCCCTCGCCCGAAATCCGGTAAAACCTCTTGTTGCGCTTGGCCTCTTCGCGCCATTCGCTCACCAGCAGCCCCTGCGTTTCGAGGCGGCGCAGCAGCGGATAAAGCGTGCCCTCATCGATGGCGATGCCGTGATCGGCGAGAGCTTTGCGCAGCGTGTAGCCGTAGTGCTCCGTCTGCAATTGCGCCAGCACGGCCAGAACAAGGCAGCCGCGGCGCAGCTCGAGGCGCAAATTTTCAAACAAATCGGAGTTCATGCCCGTCACTACCGTGTGTCATTTACTATGCTTCACACAGTATGTGAGACACAGTTGTCTCTTGTCAAGAGAAAAATTGCGGAGAGTTGGGAAAGGGGATGTTTACAGAACGCGCGTTTCGGACTTCATGATCTGCTGGAACTCGGGATTGTTCCACAGCGAGGTGAATCCTGGATCTTCGGTGAATTTTCTGCGCTCTTCAAAGCCGTCTTCGAGCGCCTTTCTAATGTGCTGAAGAGCGCGGTCGGTGCTGCCTGACTGCGCGTACATCCTGGCCAGATAAAAGTTGTATTTCGCGCGTTCCTCAACGGTGTGCTCCTGCATCAGCACGCCGTACGAGTTATGGTGCTCGAACACATCGGGATCCAACTCCAGCGCCTTCTGGTACTCTTCGGCGGCGCGCTTATAGTCCTTCCGCGCGAAGTATGCGGTTCCGATATTGCTGTGGACCGAAGCCGAATCAGGCAGCAACCGGAGCGCCTTCTTATACTCCCGGATGGCGCGCCGGTAGCTTTTTTCCGAATAGAAGATGGTGCCCAGGTTATTGCGGGCTTCCCCGAAACCGGGATTTAGCCGCAGAGCCCGTTCATAACTGCGTTTCGCGGCGCTCAAGTCGGTGAGCTGATGGTATGCGATGCCGGTCTTATTCCATCGCGACGGTGAATTTTCCGGGATCTTCGAGTAAACGTCGATGGCCTCCCGGTACATCTTGCGCGCCATCAGAACGTCGGCGCGCGATTCCGGGGGCAGCGGGATTAAATTCGCCGGGGCCGGCGTTTGGGCGAACGCTAAGGAAAAGCGGAAAGCCGCAAAGAATGCGATGGCGAGCGATTTACCGGGAACAAACATTGGACGCGCCTTTACCACGACGGGCTTATGAAGCGATTTGACTGTATGGTAATGGAACAAGCGGTTACCGGCAATGGCCACTTGACGAGATTTCCCTATGACCACTCAATACGAGAACCAGCCGCTGCGATAGGCGAACCACCAACTGAAAGCGAAAATCGGAATCGTCGCGCCGAGAGCCCACCAGAGAGGCAGGACGAGATCCGCTCCCAGGCCCAGGACCGTAAACGTAAGCCAGAAGATCTTTCGCTCCATGCCCCCAAGTCTACAGCTTCGCTGTAAAGACCACTTATTATGAGCATATGAAAAGGGCGCCGGGCGGCTATTCGCCCGCGATCAGCGTGGATCGAAAAGAGGCGAAACCTCTGCACCGCCAAATCTACGATTCTTACCGCACCAAGATTATCAATCGAGATCTTGAACCAGGGCAGCAGATTCCATCCAGCCGGGCTCTCGCCGTGGAACTTGGCGTGTCTCGAATTCCGGTTCTCAACGCCTATGCGCAGCTGCTGGCGGAAGGTTACTTCGAGAGCCGTTTGGGCGCGGGGACATTCGTTTCAAGCGCGCTGCCGGAGCAGCTCATGGCGTGCGGCAGCCGGAATGACGGAACGGAAGCGGCTCTATCCGGACCTCGCACCGTATCGCGAAACTCCGCGCTGCTCCCGGCCTTGGAAGGCGCGCCGTGGGTTCTAGGCGCCGGCGCGTTCAGCGTGGGACAGCTGGCGTTCGACCATTTTCCGTTCCAGATCTGGTCACAACTGGTGGCGCGCCGCGCGAGAAAAGTGCGGGCCAGCGCGCTCAATTACAGCGCGCCCATGGGTTTGCTCGAGCTTCGCAAAACGATCGCGGTGTACTTAAAAACGGCCCGGGCGGTGCACTGCGAGGCCGACCAGATCATGGTGGTCAGCGGCTCCCAACAGGCCCTGGACCTTTCCGCGCGCGTGCTGCTGAACCCAGGAGATTCAGTATGGATTGAGGAACCCGGCTACAAGTCGACCCGGTCCGTGCTTACCTTGGCCGGTTGCAAGCTTATCCCGGTTCCGGTGGATGACGAGGGAATGGACGTAGCAGCGGGAATCAAGCGTTGCCGGAAAGCCAGCGGCGCCTATGTAACGCCCTCCCATCAGTTTCCGCTCGGCGTCACCATGGGCGCTTCGCGGCGCCTCCAGTTACTCAATTGGGCCCATAACTCCGGCGCCTGGATCATGGAAGACGATTACGACAGCGAATACCGCTATGAAAGCTTGCCCATCGCGTCCTTACAGGGGCTGGACCATGGCTCTCGCGTGGTTTACATCGGAACGTTCAGTAAGACTCTGTTTCCGTCGCTGCGCCTGGGATATATTGTCATTCCGCCGGATCTTGTCGATCGCTTTGTCGCCGTGCGGCGCGTAATGGATGTCTGTCCGCCGCACCTGAGCCAGGCCGTGCTCGCGGATTTCATGGATGAGGGGCATTACGCGCGGCATATCCGCAAGACACGGGTGATTTATGACGAGAGAAGAAACGCTCTGGCGGAGGCTATCCGAAAGGAGTTCGGCGGTCAACTGCGCATCCTCGGCGGAGAGGCCGGCATGCATCTTGCCGTCACCCTGCCGCCTGGACAGAGGGATTTTGAAATCACCTTGCGCGCCGCCGAACGAGGGTTATGGCTTTGGCCGCTCTCGACTTCCTATATAGAGAAACCTCCTCTGCAGGGGTTCATTCTTGGATTCGGCAGCACCAAGGCATCCGACATGGCGCAGAAAGTCCGGCTGTTGAAAGAGGTGGTTACCGGGAAACGCTGAGTAAGTTAGTGACCCGCCTCTCAGGCGTGCGCCACGGCATTCCAATAAGTGTTCTTCCAGCGTTCGAGGCTCATCAGGTCCGGGTAGTCCTGCCGCAGAGCGGTGATGTCCGCGTGATAACCCACCTCTTGGAACCAACGATACATCTTCGTCATTTCCGGACCGGCTTGCTTTTCGAATTCCTCAAAGGAGATCTCGGAATAGGACGCCTGCAACGTCTGTGCGGTCTGATCGATGAACAACTCATCGCCGGCGAGGTCTACCGCCTGGCCCTGCCACTTGCCGGGGTGCTCCAGGGCGAGCAATACAAAATTCGCGATGTCGTCCACGGCGACTTGTTGAAGTATGGTCTCTTTCTTGAGCGGCAGAGATAGCACGCCGCCGGCAATCGAGGCCTTCATGCGCAACCAGTTTTCCATGAAGAATACCGGACGCACGATCGTGTAGTGCATCCCGGTGGTGCGGAGATGCTCCTCGATTTTGAACTTGCTTTCGAAGTGGGGGATGCCTGTATTCTGATCGGCGCTGCCGACGGAGCTGTAGATATAGTGATCGACCTCGGAGGCATGCGCGGCGTCGATCATGGCGATGCCCTGCCGAACCTCGGCTTCCACGCTGCTCCCGGCGGACGTCTGCACGGCGAACACACCGTAGACATCTTCGAGCGCCCCCAGCAGCGACGCTTTATCATCGAAATCACCGCGGGCGACTTCGACTCCGGTCTCATTCCTGAGGTTTCGCGCGGCGGGAGTGTCCAGATCGCGCGTCAACGCGCGCACAGGGAAGCCCTTGGCGCGCAGATGACGGATGACGGCGCCGCCCTGGTTTCCGGTCGCGCCGGTGACCAGGATTAACTTCTTCTCGTTCGAGCGTTTGGGCATACCCTATCATCACGCACTGGAGGCAGGGCGATCGCGTGAGCGCCCGGCGCCGTGTGATCGGGCGGACGGCGCCAGCCTCGGCCAAGGCGGCCCGGCAGTTCGCGAGTCGCTGATAATAGTGTTTCCTATCAACAACTTGCCAAAATTGATTAGCACTCTCGAATCGCCTGTGCTAGCGTTGATGAGGGCCTGTTTAGAGGCTCAGTTGTGTAAAAGCGAGCCGTGGAGGCTCAAACAATATGAAAATTCGCCCTTTGTATGACCGCGTTGTCGTGCGGCGTTTAGAAGAGAAGGAAAGCACCACCGCTGGCGGTCTTTTTATCCCGGACTCCGCCAAAGAGAAGCCCCAGGAAGGCGAAGTCGTCGCCGTGGGCAAAGGCAAGCGTCTCGAGAATGGCAGCGTTGTCGCTCTCGACGTTCAAGCCGGAGACCGCATTCTTTTTGGGAAGTACTCCGGCAGCGACATCAAGCTGGATGGCCAGGAATACATGATCATGCGCGAGGACGAAATTCTCGGCATCCTCGATAACCAACCCGTTGCAGCGAAGAAAGCGAGCTAATCAATGGCAAAACAAATAGTTTACGCGGATAATTCACGCCAGGCGATTCTGCGCGGCGTCAATCAGCTGGCCGATGCGGTGAAAGTCACTCTCGGACCCAAGGGACGCAATGTCGTTCTCGAGAAAAAGTTTGGCGGACCCACCATCACCAAGGACGGCGTGACGGTCGCGAAAGAGATCGAGCTAAAAGATCCGCTGGAAAACATGGGCGCCCAGATGGTTCGTGAAGTCGCTTCAAAAACTTCCGACATTGCCGGCGACGGCACGACGACGGCGACCATCCTGGCCCAAGCGATATTCCGCGAAGGCGTGAAAGCGGTGACCTCGGGCGCAAATCCGATGGCCATGAAGCGGGGCATCGATCAGGCCGTTAAGGTTGCCGTGGACGCGGTTCAGTCGATGTCGAAACCGGTCTCCGGCGACATGATCGCGCAGGTCGGCACCATTTCCGCCAATAGCGATCACACGATCGGCACCATCATCGCGGACGCCATGCAGAAGGTCGGCAAAGACGGCGTCATCACCGTGGAAGAATCCAAGACGATGATCACCGAGCTTTCCACCGTGGAAGGCATGCAGTTCGATCGCGGTTATCTGTCCCCGTATTTCGTGACGGATGCCGATCGCATGGAAGTTGTTCTCGAGGATCCGTACATTCTGATTCACGAGAAGAAGATCAGCAACATGAAGGATTTGCTGCCGCTTTTGGAGCAGGTCGCGCGCGCCGGCAAGCCGCTTCTGATCATCGCCGAAGATGTCGATGGCGAAGCGCTGGCAACTCTGGTCGTCAATAAGCTGCGCGGAACGCTCAACACCTGCGCGGTGAAGGCTCCGGGCTTCGGCGATCGCCGCAAGGCAATGCTGGAAGATATCGGCGTCCTAACCGCCGGTAAGTCGATCTTCGAAGAAACCGGCATCAAGCTCGAAGGCGTAAGGCTGGAAGACCTGGGCCGCGCCAAACGCGTGACCGTCGATAAAGACAACACCACCATCGTGGATGGAGCGGGCGCCGCCAAGACGATCGAAGGGCGCATCAAGCAGCTGCGCACGCAGATTGAAGAGACGACTTCCGATTACGACAAGGAAAAGCTGCAAGAACGGCTCGCCAAGCTCGCGGGCGGAGTGGCCATCATCAAGGTGGGCGCCGCAACCGAGACCGAGATGAAGGAGAAGAAGGCCCGCGTGGAAGATGCTTTGCATGCGACGCGCGCGGCTGTCGAAGAAGGCATCGTTCCGGGCGGCGGCGTCGCGCTTCTGCGTGCGTCCAAAGCTTTGCAGAACCTGAAGCTCGAAGGCGATGAGCAGTTTGGCGTGGCAATCGTGCGCCGGGCGTGCGAAGAGCCTTTGCGTCAAATCGTTCTGAATGCCGGCCACGAAGGCGCCATCATCGTGGAGAAGGTGGCTTCCCACACGAACCCGAACTTCGGCTACAACGCTTCCACCGATCAGTACGAAGACCTGATCACGGCCGGCGTTATCGATCCGACCAAGGTCACGCGGACCGCTTTGCAGAACGCGGCTTCGATCGCCTCTTTGATGCTGACCACCGAAGCCATGATCTGCGAGATTCCGGAGAAGAATCCGGCTCCCGCGGGCGGCGGCAATCACGGTCCCCAGGGAATGGATTACTAAGCACTCTCGCTGGCAGTCTCAGGCGGCCCAAAACGGGCCGCCTTTTTTTTGTGCCCGGCGTGTCCGATAGGACCCAAAAGGGCGTTTGCACTGCGGCGGTCGCGGGTCTCCGGAACGCTAGCATTGCAGAGTGATGACACGTCGGAGAACGGGATGGATCGTGGCGGTGACCACTCTCTTGCTGGCCGGGGCCCGCGGGCCGGCGGCGTTCGCTCAACAGCCCTCGCCGCCCGGCGATGAGCCTCTGACGCCCCGCGAGCGGCAGCTTCTGGAACGCGTGGAAAAGCTGGAACAGCGGCTTGCGCTGCTGGAGAAGAAGGCCGCGTCGCCGGCGGCCGAGGGTGATGTTCCACAGCCCGACGGGAGCACCACGGGGGCGGCCGCGGGTCAGCAAGTGACGGCGCCGAGCCAGAATGCGGTTCCGCAACCGGGCTCTCCGGACGATACGGGAATCTGGCGCGGCACCTCGCTGAACTTTCTGGTTGACGGCTATTACGATTACAACTTCAACCAGCCCATCGGGCGGGCGAATCAGCTGCGGGCTTACGACGTAATCAGCAATGCCTTCAACCTGAACCAGGCTGACGTGGTGATCGAGAACGCGCCCGATCCGTCCAACGGAAAGAGGTTCGGCGCACGGCTCGACCTGCAGTTCGGCCAGGCTACGGAAACTCTTCAGGGCAATCCCGCGAATGAGCCGCGGCCGGACATTTATCGCAATATCTTCCAGGCGTACGGGACGTATGTAATTCCCCTCGGAACCGGACTTACGGTGGATGTTGGAAAGTTTGCGAGCTCGCTGGGATTGGAAGGAAACTACACGCAGGATCAGATCAACTACTCGCGATCCTTCTGGTTTGACTTCCTGCCGTTCTATCACGAAGGCGCAAGGTTCAAATACAGCTTCAACGATGTCTTCGGCGTGAACTACTGGATCGTGAACGGCACGCAGCAGACCGAGCCGGTGAACGGATTCAAGGATCAATACGTCGGCCTGGTCTTCGTGCCGTCGAAAAAGATTGAATGGAACGTGAATTACTATTTGGGCCAGGAGCACCCGGACGTCGTTTTCAATCCTCCGAACGCCGTCAATCCGCCGACTCTGCAGGGCGTTCCATTTGAACCGATCCGGCCTTCCGCAACGGGAAAGCTCCATGTTCTGGACAGCTATGCCACGTGGCATGCTACGCCGAAGTTGACGGTGGCGCTGGAAGGGGACTATGTCATCGAGAGACTCGATGAAAATTCCGCGCCCGACCACACCATCGGGGGCGCGGGCTACTTCCGGTATCAGCTTACGCCCAAGTGGGCGATCGCGGGACGCCAGGAGTATCTCTCGGACCGGGGCGGCTTGTTTAGCGGCGCCACACAGGCGTTAAAGGAAAGCACCGCCACTCTGGAGTATAAGTTCACCGACGGCTTTCTCGTGCGCCAGGAATGGCGGCGCGACTCCTCTAACGAGCCCTTCTTTTACACCAGCACTCTGGGGATCCTGAAGAAAGAGCAAAACACCGCGACGCTAGGAATGGTTTGGTGGTTCGGCCGTAAGACGGGGCAGTGGTAAGGGGTTAACCTTAATTGAGCTCCGTGTACAATTATTAACTGGGTCGGTCCCATCAACTTATGTTTCCGCACGCAATCGCCGTTCGCCATTACCTGCTTTATTCCGTCTTATGCTCGGGAGTTGTCCTGGCTCAGACCCCCCGCTTCAGCCAAGGTGTCTCAGTCACGACGGCGGCGGGTCCGCTAGCATCCGCCGCTGGAGATTTCAATCAGGACGGGCATACCGACCTGGCGATCGCGAACACGACAGCCAAATCGGTGTCGATTCTGTTGGGCCGCGGAGACGGAACCTTCAGCGAGCGGGCTGACTATGGGGCCGGGACTTGTCAGATAGGGCAAGTGATCACGGGCGATTTCAATGGCGACGGCAAACTCGACCTGCTGGGCACATGCACGCTGACCACAGCGATCGTGATGCTGCCTGGTCTGGGAGATGGAACGTTTGGCGCGCCCGTGTTCAGCCAGGCTCCGATGCCGGTGGTATCCGGACTCCTCGAGAACTTTGTCGAACCGCTGACCAGCGCGGATGTGAACGGCGATGGCATTCCCGACCTGGCATTGATCATTCAGACTTCGCCTGCAGTTAGTATCGACGGGCCAGGCGCTATTGGACAAGCCGTCATTATGACCGGCAATGGAGACGGCACCTTCACGTTTGCGAGCACTCTGAACATCGCGCCGCAAGGGACGGAGCCCTATGCGCTGCAATTAGCCGATGTGAACGGAGACGGAAAGGCCGACTTAGTCGGAATCGCGTTCGATTACTCGGCGACGGGCCTGTCGAATCCATTTACACCATTTTTATTCGTCGCGCTGGGCGACGGTGCGGGCTCATTCCAGTTGGCCCATTTCTATTCATTGACTGGGATTCCGCAGACCGGGATGATGGTAGCGGACGTGAATGGAGACAAGAAGCCGGATGTGGTTTTCGCCGGTTTGTCGATTGCGGCCATTTTCAATAACGACACTACCGATTTATCCGGAGTGGGTGTTTTTTTGGGCGCCGGCGACGGCTCTTTCACGCTTGCTTACCAGGCTGTCGATTCCCAGACCGCCCAGAATCAGGCTACGATCGGGGCGGCATTGGCTCCGGTTCTGGGGACAGGCAAACCCGACATTGTCGCGGTAATGCTGTTTCAAAGTCTCGCGGACAATAGCGTGCCCGCCTCCGGCGTCGTGGTGCGGCCGAACAATGGCGATGGAACGTTCGGCCCTCCGCAGACCATTCTGGAGCCTTCCGCATCTCCGATGCCGTTTTCGTTGGCAGCCGCGGACTTCAACTCGGACGGGCGGCCGGATCTGGCGGTCTTCAGTTTTGGCGTGAACCTGTTCGACCTTCTTTTCAGTAACGTGAACGTGCTGGAGCAGATCGACACCATCGGGCAGACTATTGCCCAGTTTCCAACCGCGTTGGCATCGGCGTTGCTCAATGTCACCCCCGCGAGCACGTTCACCGACGCGAATGGCGCGAGTTTTCTAGGGGGGCCTGTAGCGACGTCTTCTATCGTGAGCGCCTTTGGCGCGGGTCTCGCCGCTTCAATCGGCAGCGCCACGACTCTCCCCTTGCCGTTGTCGCTGGGCGGCGTCTCGATCAATGTGACAGACGCGCTTAACGTGACGCGGCCGGCTGCTCTGTTCTATGTTTCGCCCGTTCAGATCAATTACGCGATTCCCGACGGGACAGCCACCGGGCTCGGGACAGTAGCGATTACAACGCCTGACGGCATCGTCAAGGTTCAGCAATCGCTAGTCGCGGTGGCGCCCGGCTTGTTCGGCGTTGACGGGCTGGCAGTCGCGCAGGTATTCACTTACAACAACAGCGCCGCGCCCGTGATCACTTCCACATTGCAAGTGAATGCACAAGGGCAACTAACCGCGACGCCGATTGACGCCGGGAGCGGAGCCGAGCAAGTCTACTTGATTCTTTATGGGACGGGAATTCGGAACCATCAAAATCCGGTGACTGCGACGCTCGGAAGCGCCACAGCGCCAGCGGCCTATGCAGGGGCGCAGGGCGTGTACGTGGGCGAGGATCAGATCAACCTTCTTCTCCCGCAGAGCCTAAAGGGCGCGGGCCTCGTCAGCGTCACATTGAACGTCGACGGTCAAGTTACGAATCCCGTGCAAATACAAATTCAGTGATGGGCGATTCGGCGATAAGACGGGGCACTGGTAGGGTGGCGTCGCCGAAACAGAACATGATTGACGGCCGGGCAGTTCGAAAGTCCTGCTGAACCTGACCCGGTAATCGCCCGCCCCGGGAAAACGACCAATTCATTTAAGTCAATCCGGGTGGTTACGCTTTGGCCTGGCGCCAGCTTAGTTAGGAGCACTTCCAACGCTCCTATGCGGCGACTTGTCTGCGCAGTGTTCACCGAGCTTCGTCAGCATTGCGCGATTCGCGTATTCTTAGTGCCGGAAGTTCCGTACGCCCGTAAAGACCATGGCCACGCCCAGACGATCCGCCGCCGCGATCACGTCCCCGTCCTTCACGGAGCCGCCGGGCTGAATGAAGGCCGTCGCTCCGTGTTTCACCGCTTCTTCCAATCCATCCGGAAACGGGAAAAAAGCGTCGCTTCCCACCACAGTCCCGGCTAGCGGCAGCAGCGCTTTCGCGGCGCCGATCCTCACCGAGTCCACGCGGCTCATCTGCCCTGCCCCGATGCCCACTGTCTGTCCGGCCCTGGCATAGACGATCGCGTTGGATTTCACATGTTTCGCGACCTTCCAGGCGAACTCCAGCGCTTCCCATTCCGATTCAATGGGCGCACGGCTCGTGACGACGCGCATGTCGGAACGGCGCAGCGCATGGCGATCCTCCGTCTGCGCCAGAAAGCCGCCCGAAAGGCTTTTCACCACCAGACCCGGCGCGGATTTTTTCATCTCCAACAGCCGCAAATTCTTTTTCGCCCGCAGAATTTCCAGCGCCTCGGCCGTAAAGCCGGGAGCGGCGATGGCTTCCAGAAAGAGCTTCGCCATCTCGCGCGCCGTCTCGGCGTTCACCTCTCGATTGGCCCCGACGACGCCGCCAAACGCGGACACCGGATCGCATTCCAAAGCCCGCGCGTAAGCCTCCGCAAGCGAGTCCCGCTCGGCGCACCCGGCGGGATTGGTGTGTTTGATGATCGCCGCCGCGGGCGCGCGAAATTCCTCCACCAGGGCCCAGGCGGCGTCCAGGTCGACGAGGTTGTTGTAAGAAAGCTCCTTCCCGTTGAGCTGGCGGGCGCCGACAATCCCGCGATCGCCAGCCCCGTAAACCGCGGCGCGCTGGTGGGGATTTTCGCCATACCGCAAACTCGCGCGCCGGGGGGAATGAATTGATAGAACCGCGGGCAACTCGCAGGGCGCGGGCTCGGCCGCGGGGTCAAGAGCCGCGAGCGTGAGGGCGATCGCGCGGTCGTAATCCGCCGTGCGGACAAACGCCTTTCGCGCCAGGTCCCAATTCGTCTCTACGCTGATCGCGCCATTGGCCGCGCGAAGTTCCTGGAGCACGGCGGCGTAGTCTTCGGGCGACGTCACGACGGCTACATCCTGGTAATTCTTCGCGGCCGACCGGATCATGGTGGGTCCGCCGATATCGATATTCTCGATCAGTTCCGCCCGCGTGGCTCCGGCGCGCGCGGCCGTCTTCTCGAAAGCGTACAGGTTTACGACCACCATGTCGATCTCGGGGATATGGTGGGCTTCCAGAGCGGCGCGGTGTTCCGGATTTGCGCGCACGGCCAGGATGCCGCCCGTGATTCGCGGGTGCATGGTTTTCACGCGCCCATCCAGCATTTCGGGAAATCCGGTCACATCGGCGACGTCGCGAACCGCAAGACCGGCATCGCGCAAATGTCTGGCCGTGCCGCCGGTCGAGAGAAGTTCCACTCCGAGCTCATGAAGACCCTGCGCGAAAGGCGCAAGGCCGGTTTTGTCGGTGACGCTCAGCAGCGCCCGGCGGATTTGCGGCATCCCCCTATTGTGCAGGGTGGAATCGCGCGTGTTATGCGGCGCACTCTCCGCGCCCAAGCTGCAGCGAGAATGCCGTCTCGTCTCCCCAGTCGTTGTAAATCTCCGGGAAGAGCTCGGGCGGTTTCGCCAGATCGGCGGTCAGCGAACGGAAGAATTCGACTTTATAGCGCAGGACGTAATGCCGGAAAGTCTCGGCCGATTCGCGATTGTCCAGATAGTGCTCCACCACCCGCTGAACCGCGGCGGGGGCCAATCGCGCGGGAATGCTCTGGACCGCCAGACCGAAGCGGAGATCTCCGTTCTCGTCGTGGCCGCCGCCCAGCAGCATCTGGTAATAGGGAACTTCGCGGCCTTCAATCTTGCGCGCGTTGCCGTAGAAGCCGAAATCGGCGATCCAGTGCTGACCGCACGAGTTCGGGCAGCCGCTGATTTTCACTTTCAGCGCGCGGGCTTCGATTTGCTGGTATTCGCGAACCACGTCGTGGATGGCTTTGCCCAGGTTCATGGATTTCGTCAGCGCCAGATTGCAGGAATAGGCGCCGGGGCAGGTGGTGATGTCTTCGAATTCGCCGGCATTGGCCTCCCCGAGGCCAGCGGCGTCGAGCGCCGCATACAGGCGAGGAAGTTGGACGAGCGGGATAAACGCCAGCAACAGGTTTTGATCGATGGTGATCCGCAGCAGCCCATCGCCCGCGGTTTCGGCAATTTCCGCGAGCGCCCGCATTTGGTCGGCCGTCAGGTTGCCCTGGTCAACGCGCACCCGCGCCATCGCATAACCCGGCTGCTTCTGCTCTTCGACGTTGGTCTCGAGCCAGCGGTCATAGCGCGCGTTGGAGCTCTTCCGTGTTCCCAGCACCGGCAGAAGATCGCCCGTTCCAAGCGGGCGCGGAGTTGAAGTGAAGCCGCCAAACCCTTCCGGCACGCGTTGCGGCGTCGGAATTCCGCCATTCGCCAGGATATCCGCGTACTCCGCGTCCACGGCTTCCTTGAGCCAGGGGAATCCCCTTTCGCGAAGAACAAACTTCAAGCGAGCTTTATTCCGGTTCTTCCGGTTGCCGTACTGATTGAAGACGCGCAGCACCGCTTCGATGCGATTCACCAAGCGGTCTTCGGGCAGGAATTCGTCCAGAGTGTGAGCTTCGGTCGGCAGCGGGCCCAATCCGCCTCCCACAACCACTCGAAACCCGCGCTGCCCGCCATCCATCCGGGCAAGAAGGCCGACGTCATGAATGCCGCCCAGCATCCGGTCCGAATGGGAATCGACTGTGCTGCCGCCATCGAAAGCGATCTTGAACTTGCGCGGCATGCTGTCCGTCAGGGCTTGGCGCAGGAACGCAAAAGATACGATGCGCGCGTAGGGCAGAACGTCGAAGACCTCGTCGCGCCGCAGACCGGCATCGGGCGAGGCCGTAACATTGCGCACCGTGTTGAAACAAGCTTCGCGGGTGGTCATGCCCTCATCAGCCAACAAATGCATGACGTCCGCCGCTTTGGCGAGCGGAACGAAGTGAAACTGCATGTTCTGGCGCGTGGTCACATGGCCGCGGCTGCCTGCGAAATCATCCGCGATGCGAGCGAGTTGGCGCAGCTGACGCGCGGTCAGCACGCCGCCGGGAAATTTGGTGCGAACCATCTGCACGCCGGGTTGGCGCTGGCCGTAGACGCCGTAACGCAGCCGGAACCCCCGGAAATCGTCATCGCTGATCGCGCCCGAAATCAGTTCTTGAGCGCGGGTACGGAACAGCTCGATCTCGGTTCGGACTGTGGTGTCATGATCGGCTTCAAATTGAGAGGCGGAAGGCATGGAATACCTCCTTCTCTATCGAGATTAGCGGATTGCCCGAAAGGTTGCAAAGGAATGGCCTGTTTCGGCCATATCTTTACTGGCGGACCTTTACTGGCTTAAGCGCCGGAAGTAGTCGGCTACCGCGTTGGCGTACCCGGGCGGCACATTCTGGGGTTCCGGGGTGCGGACGCTGCCGCGGGCGTCGTCCAGCTTGCGGCGGAGAATCAGTTCCGCCTGCTCGGACGCTCCCAGGATCTGCTGCTCCACAGCCGCCAGACGCTGCGGGTCGGCGTTGAACCGCCGCGGATCGAGCTGACCGAGCTGGCGAACGAGATCCTGTATATCCTTCGCCGTAGCCGGGTCAGACCGAACCGATTGCTGGAGCCGGCTCAGTTCCCGGACCGCTTCGTCATACTCTCGCTGCGCCGTGGCGGCATCGGGCGGTCGTCGATTCCCCAGGTTCATGGCGTCCCATGTGCCGCCGCCGGCGGGACCCACGGGACCGAAACCGCCTCCCCGCGCGTCGCCCGATTGCTGGCCGCGCTGGCCGGTGCTGCCTTCTCCGGATTCGCCGGACTGGGCGGATTGTTGACCGGGTTGCCGCCCCGGTTGCTGGCCGGACCCGGCGCTTTGTCCCCCCTGGCTGCCGTTCGACGACTGCTGGCCGCCCCGTTGTTGTCCCGGCTGACTTCCCGGTTGACTGGCCGGCTTGCCGCCCTGTTGGCCCTTGCCGGACTGCGCGCCCGATTCCTGACCCGGCTGGTTGCCCGGCTGCTGGCCGGCCATGGCTTCCAGATCGCGATGGAGTTTCTCCGCGCGCTCCAGAGCCTGCTGCAGACCCTGGTCCCCCGCGCCGGCGCCGGAGCCGCTCTTCATGGCGGATTCGGCGTCGCGAAGTTTGTCCTTCAGGTCGTCCATCTCCCGCGTAACGGGCGCTTCGCGCATTACGGCGTAGCTGCCCAGACCTTTGTTCAGGGCCTCCACGGTCCACTTCATGCGCGACTCCAGCTCATTCTGCTGCATATCGCCCAGCGCGTCCCGAAGCTTTTTCGCGGCGTCCGGTTGCGTATTCTGCATTCCGCGCGTCGCCTCCTGCATGCTGTGTTCGAGCTGGTGGAAGTCTTCGATTTCCTTCCGTTTCTCTTCAGCCATCTGCGATTCGAGCTGTCTGGTCTGCTGCTCGGTGCGGGAAGCGGAAGCGCCGCCCCCGAAATTATGGCGGAGCCGGTCGTCGAAGTTCTTCTGCTTCTCGGCCAGCTTCTCGGCCTGAGCGCGCACGTCGCCCATTTCGGACCCGTTCTGCTGATGGCGCATCTGAGACATGGCGGATTCAGCCCGGTTCAGTTCTTCGGCCGCGCGCTGGGCTTGCGAGGTCTCGCCATGGGAAGCGGCGTCGCCCATCCGGCGCTCGGCCTCGGTCAGGTTCTGGAGCGCCTGGTCGAGCGCCTGCTGAGTTCCGGGAGAAAACTTTCCACCCGTACTGCTGGAAGCGTTCCGGGGCTGCGAAGGCGCCTGTTGACGCGACGCCGATTGCCCGCTGGACTGGCTGCTGGATTGTCCCTGCTGGGACGAAGGCTGTCCCTGTGAACCGGGCTGCTCGCCCTGCTGGGATTGCGAGGCTTGCTGCGACTGGGAGGCTTGCTGGGAATCCTGTTTGCGGGCCAGATCTTCCAGCTTCTGGCGCAATTGCTCGGCTTCGCGGCGCAGCATCTCCTGCTGCCAGCGCTGCTGGAAATTCTGCTTGTTCTGCTGTTGTTGCGCGAGTTCCTGTTGCCGTTTGGCGAGTTCCTCGAGTTTTTTGAGAGCCTCGTCCGCTTCCTTTTGCTTCTGGTCGGCCGCCGATTGCGAACCGCTCTCGTATTGATTCTTTTGCGTGTCGAGTTCGAGGTTGGTCAGCCCCTCCAAATCCCGGCTGGCGCCCCCACCGCCGCCTCCTCCGCCGCCGCTGCGCGTGATCTGGACCTGGATGTCGCGGAAGATCGCCTCGGCGCGCAGAAGATACTGCAAGGCCTTCTGTTCGGGCGAAAGAGCATCCTGCCACTTCTGTCCCTTCAGTTGGGCGGCGGCCGGATCCATGGCGGCCACCGCGCTCTCCATGCTGGCCACAAATTGCTGGAAAGCGGTGTTGCTTCCGGCGATCTGGCGCGCCTTCATCCGATTCGAGAGCGACTGCGCCTCATCCCGCAGCTTGGTCTGCACCCCCGATAAGTATTTGGCGTTCTCCGCATCCGTGCCGGCATCGTGTTTCTGGCTCTTGAGCTGGTTGAAAGTGGCGGCGATGATCTCCTTCTGACGATCCGCGATCTTCGGCTCGTCCTGACCGGAGCCGCTGTTGCTCGAAGCCTGTTCCTGGTGATAGGTAAGCTCGAAAGGCCGCGATTCGATGAAGTAAATATCCGATCGCGCGGTGGTGGTGGCGTCGCGAGCGCTGGCGTAGAGCGAAACGACATCGCCCGGCACGAGCTTGAAATCTTCGAGCGAAAGCAGCGACGAACCGTGCGCGTCCTTGGCGCCCTTGGAGTTGAGGAGGGAGCGCACCTGCTCCGGGCCGCCGTTGACGGAAAAATGCAGGTCAAGCGATTGAACGCCGTAATCATCGCGGGCCTGAATCTCCACGGGAACTTCCTCGATCGGAGTCACGCGCGCATCCCGATTCGGGCGGTTGATGGTGACGACGGGGGGCGAATCGCGGCGCGCTTCAATGAAGTAATCGTCGCTGAGGCGGACAACCTGGCCGGAGTCTTCGACCGCCACGTGGTACGCGCCGTCTTTCATGATCGGCACGGCGGCATGATGACTGGTTCCGTCTCCGGTCAACGGGATGCGCTGCCCATCGTCGACAATCAGAAACCCGCCGTTCAGGGGCTTATCGGTTTCGATGCCGAGATCGGCCACCGTGCCTTGCACCGCGCGCAGATCTCCGCCGGGATCTTCAACCTCGTCCTTTTGTCCGTAAGCGCGAGGAAAATGATAGGTGACGCGCAGATGCGTAACCTGCGGCAGATCGACAGCGGTAAGTTTCGCGGTGACGGAGTGAATGCCGTTGGAGACCACGTAGTATTCGACGTTCTCGGGCAATCCGACCAGCACAAACTGGAACGCGGATCCATCCGGCCGCGGCTGCATGGGAGTCTCTTCCCAGCGGGTGGCGCTCGCGTAGCGGACGAAAAGAGAGGCCTGGCGCGAGAAGAATCCGTTTAAATGAGCGGCGATCGCCTGGTCGGAATGGCGGCGCACGCGCTGGTTCCCGGGCTCGACCGCGATGGAATAGAAGGGCTTCGATTCCACGGTGGACATGCCCCACAACAACGAGGCGCCATAACCGAAGTATCCGGGCCCGCGCATCCCCAGCCACAAAAGAAGCAGCGCGGCGATCAACGCAAGCGAGCCGAAGGCGGCGGAGCGGGACGGCGCCGCGATCGAATCGGGACCGGCGGCCGAAGCGAACGGCAGAGAATCGGCCGCCAGCAGAGGAAGGAACGGATCGTTCGAGTGGCGCCGTTCGACAAAGGTCAGAAGGCGCTCGCCCAGTTCCGGGTGATGGCGCTCGGCTTCGCGGGCAGCCCGCTTCTGATTCAACCGCAGCAGGGGAGTGATGAGGGCGGCGATCAAAGCGGCGGCGAGGATGAAGAACAGGACGATGCGGGAAAACAGGACGCTGGGGTCGGAAAACGAAAGCTGGTTCATGAGCAGCACCAGCGCGATCGTCACCAAGAGGGCGGCCGCCAGGAGGATCGCCGAACCGCGCGCCACGGTCAACAAGCGAAGGTTCCGTTCCACGCGGCGCAGGTAATCACTCAATTGCTGAAGAGGATTCACGATGTACCTTCTTTCACTTCAAGATGCCGGTTCCCCAGCACCGATTCGGCAATAGCCAGAGCCAGCGCGCATAGCAAAACGTACCACCAAAGCTCGTTCTTCCGCGCGGTGCCGGACGCGGGGCCGCCAGGTGCGGTTCCCGGCTCCGTTCCCGTGTTGCGCCACAACGTCAGCGTCTCCGGGGCCAGCACCGCGAAATCGGACTCCCGGCGGTCGGGATTGACGGCGGCGAGCTCGTGCTTTCCATTCTGGCGGCGGATATCGTAGAAGCCCTGATGTTCGAGCGGCAGACTGCGCACGCGCGTGGATTCCGCGAGCGAAAGCACGCGCTCACCGCCGGGTCCGGTCACTTCAATGGGGGATTCGCTGGAGGTCCCGCTTCCGGCGACGCTGGACCGGAGATCGTAAAATGCGCCGGCGGTGTAGTTGCCCGTGGCCGTTTCCACGCGGCCGAGGTAGTCGGTCAGTTGCTGGATGAAGGGAACAAAGAGCGGGTGAACGGGAAGATCGTTGTCCAGATTATCAAGCGCCGAGGCGAAGATCAGGGAGCGACCTTCGGCGCGCGGGTTTTCGAGCAGCAGAGGAGTGCCGTCATCAAGACGCAGGAGAACCTTGGCGTCGCCCGGGCGGACCGTGGCGGTGCGGAAAAAGCGGACGCCGTCCCACCGGGGCGTGGCGCGCAGGGCGGCGTGGGTGGTGTCCACCTGGGAAATGGATGCGTAGCCGGCGCCGCGGGAGATTCCGGCCGAGCGGCGGTTTCCCAGGAGAAACAGCACGCTTCCGCCGCGATCGACGTACTTGCGGACCGCATTCTCAAAGCCGGGAGGGAAATCAGGATCGCTCAGCACCACGAAGGCGAAGCGATCGAGAGACGCAGCCGCGGCCTGCTGGTATGTCGCTGTGGTGAGCGAAAACGCCGGCTGATTGGAAGCCGCCAGAGCGGTCTGAAAGTACAGGGGACTGCGCGTATCGCCGGGGTCGTGAACAAACAGCGCGGGAGCGGGATCAGAGCGCTCGATGGCGAAGAAGAAGTGGTCGTCTTCGGGGAAGTTGTCCGAGGAGTTGATGCGGACCTCGCCTCGGGTGAGGCCAAAGGGCGCGTCGAGACCGGTGAAATCGACCGTGGCGCGGCCGCCGGCCGGAAGCTTCGCCGTCTTGGTCTCCACGGAACGGCCGTTCAGCAGAAGCGTGACTTGCGGGGCGGCTTCTCGCAAGGAATAGCTGACCAGCGTGGCCTGCACGCGGCCGCTCTTCGGGTTGAACAGACGGCGCGGGGCGAGAACGCTTTCCACGGCCAGGTTGGAAATCATGCCGGTCGCGGAAGGATGGGGAATCAATCGCGTTCCCTCGGGAAGCCGCAGATCGGCGAAATTGCCGGGCGCGGAGGTTTTCTGCATATCCGAGAAAAGATCGGCTTCCACCGGGCTCTTGGTGGATTGGGCGAGGGAGCGCACGGCACGGGCGACCTCCGCGAATGAACTCGCGCCGTCGCCCGGCTGCAGGGCTTGGATGCCGGCTTGCAGAGCCGTCCGATCCCCGGTCAGGTTGGTGAGCAGCCGCGTGGGGCCGCCGAACGCGATCAGCTGGGCGCGGTCGGACGCGTGCATGCCGTTCACGGTCTGGAGCGCATCCTGCTTGGCGCGTTCCAGGCGGTCCCCCTGGCGCATGCTGAACGAATCGTCGATCAGCAGCGCGATCACACGGCCGCCGTGGGCTGAAGCGACTCCGGCCGATTCGATAATCGGCCGCGCGAAAGCCAGCGCAAGCAGGGCAAAAAAGAGCGCGCGCAAGGCAAACAGAACGCGGTACTTCAGACGCCGCCGCTTGATGGAGCTTTGCACCCGGCGCTCGAAGAACATGAGCGAGCTGAAGGGCCGCGGCGTAATCTTGTGCTGCCGCAGCAGATGGAGGTAGACGGGCAACCCCACCGCAACCAGTCCCGCCAGAAACCAGGGCGCGAGAAAACCCATCTAGAGCCGCCTCTGCCGCAAAGTGAGGTACTCGCGAAGACCTTCGTCCAAGGGCCGCGAGGTGTTCATGAGCTGGTAGTCCAGGCCGGCCCGCTGGGAGGCGGTGCGCAGCGCCTCGATGTGCCGGCGAAAGCGGTCGCGGTATTCGTTGTTGGCGTACTCCGGGGACACCTCCAGCGTGATCTTGCTCTCCATGTCTTCGAGGACAACGGGATCACGAAAGCCGGGATCGAGCTCGCCGGCATCCACCATATGGAACAGCACAACGTCGTTGCCGTGATAGCGCAGGGGTTCGATGTGACGGACCACGGCGGCGGGATCGTCATAAAAATCCGAGATCACGGCGACGATGCCGCGGCGATGGAGGTATTGCTGGAAATGCAGAAAGGGCTTTGCGAAGTCGGTGTTGGTTCCGGGTTGCGCCGACTCAATGGCGTGGAGCACGCGCATGAGCTGACCCTGGCGCGCGGAGGGTTGGACATAGCCGCGGACCTCGTCGTCGAAGACGATGACGCCGGTCGCATCGCGCTGCGTGCTGCCGAGATAGGCGAGCGACGCGGCTAAGAACCGGGAATATTCCAGCTTGGACACACGGCTGGAATTGTGGGACCCAGAGCCATAAGACCCCGAGCCATAAGACATTGACGCGCTGACGTCGAGAAGAAGCAGCAACTGCGAGTTCGTCTCGCCCCGGAAGCGCTTCAGGTACATGCGCTCGGAGCGGGCGAAAACGTTCCAATCGATATGACGCAAGTCGTCGCCGGGCGTGTAGGCGCGATACTCGGCGAATTCCTGGCTGAAACCGAAATCGGGAGACCGGTGAAGCCCCGCGACAAAGCCGTCCACGACCGTTCGCGCGACCAGCTCGATAGAAGAAATGGTTGCGAGCACGGCGGGATCCAGATAGCGCTGCATGGGCGTGAGTGCTTCGATTAATCGCGCGGCGCAGGTTTGTTGTCCAGCAGCCGCCGCAGGATGTCGTCCGTGCTGAGGCGGTCGGATTCGGCGTGGAAGTTCAGCAAAATGCGGTGCCGCAGAACGGGAATGACGAGAGCGCGGATGTCCTCGTAAGAGACGTGGTAGCGGCCTTTCATGAGCGCGCGAGCCTTGGAGGCCAGCACCAGAAATTGGGCCGCCCGGACGCTTCCGCCGTAGTTTACGTACTTCTTCACGAAATCGGGAACGGCCGTGTCGCGCGGGCGGGTGTTGCGAACCAGGTCCACGGCGTAGCGCGCCACCGAATCCGCGATGGGAACCATGCGGACGAGCTGCTGGAAGCCGAGAATTTCCTCGGCCGTGGTGACCGGTTCGGCGGTCGCGATCTGGGTGGTGGTCGTGAGGTCCACCACCTTCATCTCTTCGTCGGCGCTGAGATAGTCGAGCACGGTGTTGAAGAGGAAGCGATCGAGTTGGGCTTCGGGAAGAGGATAGGTGCCTTCGAGCTCGATGGGGTTCTGGGTGGCGAGAACGAAGAAGGGCGCCGGAAGCGTGTAGTTGTGCCCGCGCACCGTGCAGGCGCGCTCCTGCATCGCTTCAAGCAGCGCGGATTGCGTCTTGGGCGGCGTGCGGTTGATTTCGTCAGCCAGCAGAATGTTGGCGAAAATGGGGCCCTGCACAAACGTCCACGTGCGGCGTCCCGTTCCGGGCTCCTCTTCGATGATGTCGGTCCCCGTGATATCGGAGGGCATGAGGTCCGGCGTGAACTGAATGCGTTTGAAGTCCAGGCCGAGCGTCTGCGCCAGGGTGCGGACAAGGAGCGTCTTGGCCGTGCCCGGAAGCCCGGTGATCAGACAATGGCCGCCGACGAACAAGGCGATCAGCACTTGTTCCAATACTTCTTCCTGCCCGACGATCACGCGCCGAACCTGCCGCACGATATCGGTTTCAATCGCGCGGAAACGATCCACACGGCTTTTCAAAACTTCGGGTTCGAGTTGCGGGGTCACGGTAGTTGACATAGGGTCCGATCCGTTCAGTCCGATGAAGGTGAGTCACTCATTTGAAGCAAAAGCTTTTGCGCGGGCTTGAACCCGGGCGCGGCTTCGAGGGAGTCGATCAATTCGTCCTTGGCGCGCGCGTCGTCGTGAGCGGCCAGGAAGGCGCGCGCAAGGCCGTAGTGGGCGGCAGCGGGATCCTGCGGCTTGCCCGCGATGAGCGCGCTGTATTCCCGGATCGCGCCGGGCGCGTTGGAAAGCGCGAGGTACCGTTCGCCCAGCATGGTGTGCAGTTCCGCGTCGAGCGGCGCAATGTAGGTGAGACGTTCCAAAACCTGAACAGACTCCTTCGTTTTTCCCTCCTTCGAGAGCAGCGCCGCCAGATCTTTCAGGGTACGCGGATTGCGACCGCCGGCGCGGGAATACCGGAGGAGTTCATCGGCGGCGGATGCGTCATCTCCTTTCGCTTTGTACACTTGCGCGATCAGCTCATAAGCGCTGCCGGGCTCGACATACTCCGGATAGATGTCGCGGATTGCCGGACCTTTGGCGAGAACTTCATCGTAATTCTTGGCCGCGGCGGCTTGTTCGAGAGACTTCATGCCCTTTTTCCAGTCGTCGTAGCCGTCGACGGTGCGTTTGGTCTCCGCGTTGAGCGCGGCGAAAAATTTCTCGTCGAACTGCGCCGGATTCAGACCCAGTTGGCTCTGGATGACCTCCGGCGTCGAATCCGTTTTGGCGAACGCGTGCGCCATCTCGAGCAGCTTGTGCTCCCCCCATTGCTTAGAAATGAAATCGCAGATCTTGCCGGCCTGGTAATAGGACACCACCACTTGCGACGGGTAGGAGGGATGAATGAAGCCGCGATCCAGTTCGGCGACCGGCAGGAGCTTCTTTTCTTTGATGACGCGGACGACGTCGGGAGAAAGACGATCGCCCCAGTCAGGCATCACCTGTGTCTCCTCGTGAACGGCGAGACCCTCGGTGAACCAGCGCGGAGTCCGCTGGCCGGTGATGCTCAGAATGTATACGTGGCTGAGTTCGTGCCACATGGTGCTGGCCCAGTGAAATTCGCCGGGCGAGCGACCCGATGGACTGTCCATGGCGACGACATCCTGAAAAGTCACCCCCAGCGCGCCCAGGCCAGGCATGCCCATGGTGCGAACGGCGAAGTCCTCGTGATTGGGATACACCTCCAGTTGAACAGGGCGCGGGAGTTTAAATTCGTACTTCTTCTGGTATGTGGCCAGGGCGCGCTCAAACTCGGGCTCCATGTAGAGCTTCAGCTCGGCGGATTCCTTTCGATCGATCCGGAGGATCGTCGTGCTGGTGTGAAAGGTATCGAAATTCTTGTAGATATCCAGAAGTTGCAGGGTGTTGTAAGTGGGATTATCGACCCACCCGTTCTTGTAACAAAGCTCCAGTTCCTTGCGCGCTTCCACCTCGAGACCGAGGCGCATCAGATTCACGCCGAGTTGGGAGTGCGCGCTCCAAAGGTCGGGCTGGGCGGCGATCGCCTTGCGGAAATAAGCGATCGCGTCTTCGTAACGCCGGTTGACCTGGAGGAAGTAGCCGATCGTCTCGTCCCCGCGGCCGTCGCCGGGATGTTCGGCCAGCATGCGGGCGAGCCACGGATCGGCCGGATGATGCTCCAGCAGCTCCGCGGACGCCATGATTGCTTCGGCCTGGAGCGAACGCGGATCGAGCTTCAGGGCGCGATCGGCTTCCTCGCGCGCGAGTTTCACGTTGTCGTCTTCGAGCGCCAGCCGCGCGAGCAGTTCCTGAGCTTCGGTGAGTTTCGGATCGGCCGACAAGGCTTTGTGGGCGAGATCGGCAGCCTTGGCGTCGTAATTCGCCGCCGCGATCAACGCCAGCCCCAGAAGCGCTCCGGCATTGTTTTTGTCGATGGCGAGAGCTTCCTGGAAGAGACCGCCGGCTTCCTTGGGGTTGTATCGTTCCAGGAAAAGCCGGCCCCAGCGGACTCTCAGATCCGGATCTTTCGGGTGGACGGCGACGGCGGCGCGGAAGGCGTTGTTGGCGCCCTTGTAATCGTGCGCCCGCCAGAGCGCTTCGGCTTCCCCGCCGTTTTGCGCGATCGCGGACACGCCGAAGAGGAGAAGCGCGGCGAGAAATCTCACTGATCGATCTCCCGCTGCGTCCGGGCCAGTTCCAGAAGAAGGCCGGTGAGCTGCTTCTTATAGTCGTCGGCGGCCATGGTGTTCTTCTCCTGCTTTAACGCGTCGATCTTGGATTCCAGTTCGTCGCGTTTGGAGACAAGCTGCCGCCGGGCGGGGTCTGCCGCCAGTGTGACCGCCGCACCGAAGCGGACCACCGGCAGCGTGGCGGCGCGCGTGTTATCGCTGATCACCGGATGCTCCGTAGCGATCCGCTGCTGTTCGGTGTAGAAGGCCGCCGTCTTGCGCTGCGCGTAGGTGAAGGCTTCGAGGGCGCTCACCGTATCGTTCTTATCGGTGTCGGCGGCGGAATCGTGCAGGGCTTCGATCCAAAAGCGTCCGAACACCGTCGCGTTGTGCTCCATTCCATCGCGGGTAGCGGCGACGACGAGGCGGCCCGGATGCTCCAAAGGTTTGAGAATCGCGCCGCTGGCGCTGGTGGTGTCGACCACCAACTGACGGGAGGCGGCAACCTTGTTGAGCAGGTCGGCGAGCTCTTTAGCGCTGAGATCCGGGCCGGGAATGTTGAATTTGTATTCGACGCCGTCGAAACTTCCGTGGCCGATCATGAGGAGAACCAGAATGTCCTTCGGCGCGGCGGTCCGCGCGATTTGCTCTAAGGACGACCGGATATTGGTTTTGGTTGCTTCCGCGCCTTTCAGCGTGGTGACCTCGATGTCTCCGCCCAAGGCGCGCAGGGACTTGTCGGCTTCAGTGGCGAGGCCGTCGAAGCGCTGGACGTAATCCGGTTCTCCGCCCAGGCCAGCGATGGTGAGATAGAACGTTTTGGCCGGCGACAGCGCGGGCAGCAGCAGCGCGATCAGAAGTGCGCCCGGCAGAAGGCGCTTCATACGACCCCCCATTTGCGACGCAGCAGCCACTCCGAGCCGCGCAGCGCCAGCGCGAGAAGCAGCACAATGGGCAGATCCCAAAGATCGAGCGTTTCGCGCGTGGTGATGCCGGCTTCCGAGTAAGAAACTTCGCCGGCCAGACGCCGGGCGTCGCTGGGAGTGTAATAGCGGCCCCCGGTTTGTTCCGACAACTTTCGGAGAAGATCGCGGTTCTGGGTCGTGCGGAAATTTTCCGCGACCCCGTCGTCGCGGCGGAACGTTACCACGTCCCGGCCGATCTCTCCGGCGGGAGTGCTGGCGCTGACCTCGGCGAGATATGCGCCGGGATGGACGGCCGTCCAGTCTCCCGCATAAACGCCTTCTTCCGCCGGGACAGGCTGTAGTTTCACCGTGTCCGACAGATTCGCCGGCCCGATGAAGTGAGCGGACACCGTGGCGCTGCCGAGAGGCTGGTAACTCTTGTCGCGAACTTCGACCCGTAAATGGACCAGATCCTCATCGGCCAGAACCTGGCGAGGCGTGGTCGCGGTGACGGTTCCCGGCGTGTCATTGACCAGCCAGCGGAGCATCTGCTGCCAGAAGGTGGCAAGCGTTTTGTCGGTATGATCGGAGCGCATTTGCCAGCGCCACATGCCTCCCGTGGCGAGCACCGCGGTGCGGCCGCGGCCATATGGCTGGATCACGAGAAGCGGCGATTTGCGATGACCGGGCGGGATCACTTCCGCCAGAACGGCGGCGCCCGGTTTCGCATCGCCGACTAACTGCCAATTCGCGATTTCGGGCATTTTCTTCCAGCGCTCGACATTCTTCTCCGGGTCTTCGTCGAGGCGGCACAGCGCGCTATCCAGCCCGGCGGCCGCTAATTCCGTGGTCGAATAGACGCGCTGGAACGTATCGGCGGCGCGGGGCAGATGAACGGGCAGCATCTCGGCGAGGGGAGTAGCGGCGTAACCGCCATCGGACAAAGCGAAACGGCCGCCGAGGAAAAGAACTCCGCCGCCGCGCCGGCCGGCAAATTCCTTGATCATGTCCTGCTGAGCCGGAGTGAACCAGGAAGCTTCCACGCTGCCGATGATGAGTCCGTCATAGGCGAAAAGATCTTCCGGTTTGGCGGGGAATCCGGCTTCCAACTCGGACGGATCTTTGACGCCTTGCCGGAGAATTTTGTTGGGCGTGGTGCGCAGCATCGAAACGAGTTCGACCTCCTTGTCATCGTCCGCCGCGCGGCGCAGGAATTTGTAATCCCAGCGCGGTTCCCCTTCCACGTAAAGGACGCGCGGGTGTTTAGGCGAAACGTTTACGACGCGCGCGAGCGAATTGTTGGCCGTGTTCTCTTCCCCCGGCATCGGATCGACGCGCGCCACCAGATTGAGAGCGCCGGCCGACCCCGCGTTGAAGACAAGAGCGACGGATTCGGCATCCCTGCTTAACACGATTTGGCGGGACGCGAGCACGTTCTCGCCATCGCGAAGGGTGATGCGGGCCTTTTCGCCGGCGAGTCCGGTCTGGCGCAACGCGACTCGCGACTCCAGACGGGAGCCGGCGATGGCGCGCTGCGGAACGGAGAAGTCTTCAATTTCAATGTCGCGCTTCAGCACTTCCTTCCCAAAGCCCACCGTGTGGACCGGGATGCGGCTTTGGCGCAAACGCTGGATGGTGGCGAAATCGATGCCGCCGGCGTTCTCGGCGCCGTCCGAGAGCAGCACGACGGCGCCGAAGGGCAGGGATGCGGACTCCGCCGCGATGCCGTTCAGACTTTGCGAGATGCGGGTGACGCCCGCGTCCGGGGCGGCGAAAAGTTGAGACGGTTGTTCCACTCGCTCCAGCCCCGCTCCGAAGCGGTAGAGACGCACCTGAAATCTCTTGCCGAGCGAATCCAACAGGCCGCCCTGGAGCAGCTTCGAGGCCTCTTCGAAGCGCGAGCGGCTGCCGTCATCCCGGATGTTCATGCTCCGGGAGGAATCGAGCAGAACGGCGATGATGTTCTGCTGAGGGCGCAGGGTCGCTACGCTGATCGCCGGATGCCAGAGCAGGAGCAGAATCAAGGCGATGAGCGCGGTCTGCAGGATCCAGATGCCGAGGGTCCGCGCGCGTGAAATTAAGCCGTGGTGACGCCGGACATGCCAGAAAAGGAATCCGCCCGCAGCAAAGATGAGGACGAAAAGGAGCCAGACAGGCCACGGCGTGAGAAGGACGTAATGTCCACGGGAGTAAACCGCCGGGGGATACTTGAAAAAAAACTCAAACATGAGTCAGACCCTAGTGGGTCATGGAATAGATTATGTAGTTGATTCCTAAGCGGTAAGCCTGCGAGGTGTACTTTTCCGGGTACTGCGGATTGTCGGCATGTTCCCACGCATCCCCGTCGTCTTGATTGAAACACATCGTGACCATCAGGCGGCCTTTGTCGTCGTAAATGCCCCGCCAGTGGGGCTCGACGCCGTCCTTTTCGTAAACTTTGCCGCTGTAGACGTACTGTAGCCCTGGTACCTGGACGCGATGATCCAGGTCGTAGAGTACATGGAAGATCGGATCTTTATCCTCGATTTCGACAATCGGACGATCGGGGAAAATGCGGTTCATGCTGGCCGTGAAGACCTGCCATTCATAGGTCCCGTGGAAGTCATCGACCATGAGGAAGCCGCCGCGCAGGAAGTACTCGCGCATCATTTTCACCTGTTTCTCGGTCAGGTCCCAATGGCCGACTTCAACCGCGTAGACCCACGGCCAATTGAAGATTTCGTCGGTATCCAGATCGATCACCTGCTCGGTGGAGCGCGTGTGAATGCGCGTCAGCCGGCGGACGCCCTGCAGGAACTGGCGATCCGCCTTGGGAAAATCCGTGGGCCACGTTCCGCGTTCGCCCGCGTATTCCGCATAGCGGCCGGACGGATACTTGAGGCGGGCGAAAGTCCACTCGGTCCGCTCGAACGGGTTGGGGGGCACAGCCGTGGGGTTGTCTTCCTGGCCGGTATATTCCTTGAACTGAGCCTGGAATGCGAAGACGGCGGTGATGGAGCAGCAAAGGACGACAATCGCCGGAATTGCGATTCGAACCCGCATCGGGGATGCTTCTCTTATGTCCGAAGAATAGCATGCGGGCGCGGGAGCGCCGGACCGCTTCAGGGCGTGATCTCGATGTAGTCGAGCGGGGCGCGTTCGGGGCCGTCCGGGGCACCCTCGATGCGGATTTGATCGCCCGGACGCAACGCAATTCCGGGGATGACGCGCTCGGTGGACGATGAGCCGTCGACGTGCGTGGTCGGCAAATTGTCCGCCGCCGCCCAGCGGTCGATCAGCTGATTATTGACGAAGAGGCGAAAATGCGAGACGCCGTCCTTCTGATCGAAATACTGGACGGTGAGAGTGAACCAGCCGGACGCGCCGCGGTAATCGAGCGTTGCGCCGCACTGCGAGACGGGGCAGGAAACGGCCTTGCCGCCGGACGCGGCTTCCCAGGGTGAAACATCCACGACGCTATAGCCGGTCAGTTGCAGGGATTCGGCCTCATGGCGGTTGGGATGATGGCCTACCCTGCCCTGCTCGTCAGGGATGCCGGATTCACGAAAGAACCAGTTGCAGACGGCGTCGCGCCAGACGCGCGATCGGCCGGATTCATAACGCAGCTGAGCGAGCACTTCATTGAACCGCTGTTCGTCGATGGAGCCGCGCAGAGATTCCCATTCGGCGGCATAACCGGCTTGGACGCTCGCGCCCGCATAGTGGGAGTCGTAAATATGCTGGATCACGGTTTCGCCGGAGTGCAGCCGGTGCGTGTAAGGCACGTGGTGCATGAAAAGAAGAAGGTTATCGGGGCACAACGCCAGGGATTCAAACAGGCGCGCGACGGCGGGCTGGTACTGCCCGATGTAGCCGGTCCCGGTGGCCGTGGTGCGATCCATGCCCACGCCGTCCTTGTCGGCACGATGCCACTGTCCCCATCCGTTCTTCTCGGAGGCTTCGACCGATACGCCGAAGTGATTGCCGACGATATCGGTGAGGGTCTGGAGACCAAGCGGGCCCGTATCGCCTTCATAGGCGCGCCAGGAGCCCAGTTGCATGGCCGCGATGGTCTGAACCGTGCGGGGATCGGATCCGAAGGTGAGCCGGGTCCATTCGTCCACAATCCGCGCGGCGGTCAGATTCGGGTTCCAGGCCAGGCGGCCGAAGCCGTAAAGGTTGGCCATCGACAGGTGATTGCCCAGCCAGTTTTCATCCAGCCCGACATTGGCCACACCGATGAAGCCGCCCGTAGGCCGCCCGAAGATTTTGCCGGCGGCCAGAGCTTTGACGGGCGTTGCGGACCCGCGGGCGCGCATGTCGAAATCCAGCGTTTCTTTCCACTGCGGCACGAGAAAAACAAGGTCGCGGCCCTGGCCCGAATATTCCTGGGTGATTTGGAGTTCCAGCCCCACGTTGGTTTTCTCGAGCGCTCCGAACAGAGGAGAAGCGGGCTCGCGCGCCTGGAAGTCGATTGGACCGTTCTTGATTTGGATGATGACGTTGTCGTCGAACTGGCCGTCGAGCGGCTTGAAGTTGTCGTAAGCGGCGCGCGCGCGGTCGTTGGCGGCATTCCGCCAGTCCATGTGGTGGTTGTAGACGAAGCCGCGATAAAGCAGCACGCCGCCGTGAGGCCGCACCGCGCGGGCCAGGACGTTGGCGGCGTCGGCATGCGTTCTTCCGTAAGTGGCGGGACCGACACGCCCCTCCGAGTCGGCTTTCAGGACGAAACCGGCGAAATCCGGAATGGCGAGGTAAATTTCGTCAGCTTTTTCCCGCCACCAGCGAACCACCCGCGGATCGAGCGGATCGAAGGTGTCCAGGCCGCCCAGCGTTTTCGGACTACCGAAATCGACCGCGAGCGAGACCTGGACGCCCCAAGGACGCAGCGCCGCGGCGATGCGGGCGGCGCCGGCGATCAGATCCGGCGCAAGCATGGCGGGCGCGGCGTTGACGTTGTTCACCGTGCATCCGTTGATGCCGAGGGACGCGAGCATGCGCCCGTAATCGTTCACGCGGCTCAGGTCCGCGCGGGCATGCCCGGAATCCCAGAAGATCGAACGTCCTCCGTACCCGCGTTCGATCGAGCCGTCGAGGTTATCCCATTGATTGACCCAGCGAATGGGGGCGTAGGGCGCCTGTTTCTCATCGAGAGCCGCGACCGGCTCACCCAGGGCGATTTTGCGCAGGAGCGCGAAGGCGCCGTAAAGCACATCGCGCGGAGCCGCCCCGGTGACGACCAGGTAGGAAACGCGGCCGGCCTGGGCGGACTTGAGCCAATAGGCGCCCGGCTCAAGCGCGGCGGAGATTTGCAATTGCGGGGCGGAGCGATGGAGCTGATCGACGGTCCCGAGAAGGATGGCGCTCTCGCCAGGCACGCCGGATGCGGTGCGAAGCGTTCGGCCGAGCATGCCTCGAAGGCCCCGGATCAGCTCGTTCTCCGCGCTTTCGAGTTGCGGCGACGACTCCGAAACAAAGATCACGGCCGGGATTGCATCGCGGTAACGGGCGAGCGCGGCGCGATCCAGCGGCGCGTAACGCAGCCACCCGTCGTATCCGGTTTCCGCTTGAACGGATGAGAAGGCGAGCGCGCCGAGAAAAATCAGCCGTACGAAACGCACCCTTGCAGTGTATGCGCTTAATGCGCGCCTTTGGGGCCCGCTCCAGGAACGTTCTTCTTCATCAGAAAGGCCATCGGCACCATTACGGCGCAAACGCCGGCGAAAACCCAGATGGTGTCGATATAGGCGAGCGCGGAAGTCTGCTGCTGCAACATTCGATAAAGCTGCGCATGCGCCTGGTGCGTCGCGTCCGCCGCGTTGGTTCCCCGGCCGACAAATGCGTTCGAGAGGCTTTGGACAGTGGAGCGGAACTGCGGGCTGTAATCGCTGAAATGATCGGAGAGGCGCTGCTGGTGGAATTGGGATCGCCGGGCCAGCAGAGTTTCGACCAGGGAAATTCCGACGCTGCCGCCCACATTGCGGAAGAGGTTCGTCATGCCGGACACGGCATTGTTTTTCTCACGCGGAACTCCCACATACGCCATGGTGTTGATGGGGACGAACAGAAAGGCGAGGCCCACCGCCTGAAAGGCCCGGTATCGAACGGCCACGCCGAAGCTGATCTGCAGATCCAGGGTCGTCATGTAATAGAGTGCGAGCGCGCTGAGTCCAAAGCCCACCGCGATCAGGTACCGCGCGTCCAGCTTGGAGACGGCGATGCCCACAATCGGCATGAAGAAGAGAACCACCAGACCGCCAGGAGAAAGCACCATGCCGGCCTGGGCCGCGCTGTATCCCAGGAGCGATTGCAGGAACTGTGGAATCAGAATCGTGCTGCCGAACAGCGCCAGCCCCAGCATGAACATCATGACGCACGAGATCGCAAACGTCCGGTTGCCGAAGAGGCGGATATCGATGATCGGGTCGGGGTGGAAATACTCCCAAACAACCGTGCCTAAGAGACCGATTGCCGCAAGGGTGGCGAAGATGACGATGAAGTGCGATCCGAACCAATCGTCCCGCTCGCCCTTGTCGAGGACCACCTGCAGGCAGCCGAGTCCGAGAGCGATCAGTCCCAGACCGACGAAGTCGACATTCCATTTTTTGTTCTTGAGGCGCTTGAGCCACGGGGGATCCTCCACCAGGCGGTGGGTCAGGATGAGCGAGAGAATCGCGACCGGGATATTGATGAAAAAGATCCAGCGCCAGGTGTAGTTATCCGTGATGTAGCCGCCGAGCGTGGGACCGATGGCGGGAGCGAGCACGACCGCAAAGCCGTAGAGCGCGAAAGCCATGCCGCGCATACGGGGCGGGAACGTGTCCGCCAGAATGGCCTGCTCGCTGGGCGCGAGCCCTCCGCCGCCAATCCCCTGGAGCACGCGAAAGAACACGAGCCACGCCAGGGACGGCGCAAGGCCACATAAAAACGAGCTGATGCCGAACAGCGCCACGCACGTCATGTAAAAGCGCTTGCGGCCGAAAATGGTTCCGAGCCAGCCGCTGATCGGAAGAACGACGGCGTTTGAAACCAGATAGGAAGTGAGCACCCAGGTGCTCTCATCCTGACCGGCGGAAAGATTGCCGGCGATATGCGGAAGGGCGACATTGGCGATGGAAGTGTCGAGCACTTCCATAAAAGTCGCCATGGTGACCGTAATGGCGATCAGCCACGGATTGTGGCGGGGCTTCCAGTTCTCGTGCGCGTCGCGCGCGGCGGGGGCCGCTTTCGGAGGCGCGATTTTCGCCGGGGGCGTCTCGACAGCGGTGGGCATCGGAGGACTGAGCTACTTATTTCCGGCCACGAATTTATCCAGGTTTTCCTGGGCCAGGCCAAGCGAGCGGGCGAGCTCGATCTTGGCGAGATTGTGCTGGTAATTCGCGTTGATCAAGTTGGTGTCGGCGGTGACGACCAGCTGTTGCGCCTGCACCACTTCGACGTTATCGGTGACCCCGGCCGCAAACCGGTCGCGCGACTGCGCCAGAGTCTCATGCGCCAGATCCTCATTCCGCCGGGCGACGGCTACCTGATCCGCGGCCGATTTGAGATCGAGCAACGCCGAGCGAACTTCCTGATCGATACGCCCGCGTAAATCGCCGAGAGCGTCGCGCTGCTGCTGCAGAGTGACGTCGGCCTGTTCGATTTCCGACTTGATCCGCCCGCCGGAAAAGATGGTGAATTGCGCGGAGCCGGTGACCGCAAATACGTTATGCGAGTTGGCGAGATTCACGCCAGTGTCGCCGAAGTTCGCGCTCAGATCCACCGTGGGGTAGTAGGCCGCGACGGCGGCGCGGCGGGCGAGTTCGGCGGCGCGTATTTGTTCCTGAGCCGCCTGGAAGTCCGCGCGATTCGCGTACGCCTGCCGAAGGGCATCCTCGGGCGTGATCCCGTTGAGCGGGGCGAAAGGAAGCGAGTCCGTCAAGTTGAACGATTGCCCCGGGGGAAGGCCGATGACGCGGCCCAGGGAGATCTTGTCCTTGGCAAGCTGATTCTGCACGGCCAGCAATGATTGTTGGTCCGTCCTCAATTGCACCTCCGCGCGGAGTTGATCGATGGCGGGCGCGGTGCCGGCCGATCTTTGATCTTCCGCCCGCTGGAAGAGCGTCTGGGAGGTATCCACTTGCGCTTTGGACGCGTCCACGCGCGCCGCGTCGGAGATGATCAGCAGGTAGGCGTTCCCCACGGCCTGCACCACCAGATCGCGGCTGTCCTGCACGCTGAGCTGGGCGGCCCGAACGCTCGCGTCCGCCGACTTCAAATTGCGGAGCCGCGCCAGATCGAACACGGACTGCGTAAGATTCGCGCGGGTGTCAACCACTCCAAAGGTCACAATTTGCGGGATTTGGAAAGGTGAATTCGCCGGCAGGGTGATTCGAAAACCCTCGGCGGCAAGATTGATGCGCTCAAAGCTTTGCGAATAGTTTCCCGTCAGGTTCGGAAGCAGCTCGCTTAACGTGCGCAGGCGCTGCGCCCTGACGTTCAGGGAAGATTCCGTGCTGTTGAGCACGCCCAGATTGAATTTGAGGCCGCGCTGGATGGCGTCGCGCAACGAAAGGTCGAGAGGAGTCGCCGACGCCTGCCCCTGGGCGACGCTGCCCTGAAAAGACGAGTTGGCGGGCATCGACTGGACGACGGGGGGCTCGGCCGGAGCTTGCGGCTGCGACGTCCCAGGCTGAGGGCCGAACTGCGCGCTAAGCGGCGCCACCGCCAGAAACAGCGCCGGCGAAACCGGGACACACACCCCGAGAGCCCGGAGCACCCTCCAGGCAAATCTTTTTTGCACTATTCTCATCTTCTAGTGAGTATTCCTTCTCTAGATGCCGGACAACTCTTGAAGTTTCAGCATCACACGGGCGGGCTGACCAGTGGAACAGGCCGCCGGAAACGGTGTAACGAACCGTTCATCCGGCCGGCCGCGCCGAGGCGGTATTCTGGTTGGGAATTCCGCTCCGTGTTAACCGGCGAAGTGCGAATATTCAAGAGAGGGTGACGAGCGTGAAAGTGGTTGTGGGGTCGGACCATGCCGGCGTGGACTTGAAAGGGATCGTGCTGGAAGACCTCGCCGTCCGCGGATACGAAGTAATTGATGTGGGTGCGTACTCGCACGAAAGCGTGGACTATCCGGATTACGCCGAGAAGGTGGGACACGCCGTGCGCACCGGGGCGGCGGAGCGCGGGATTCTCCTTTGCGGCAGCGGCATCGGCGCTTCGGTGGCGGCCAATAAGCTGGATGGCATCCGCGCAGGTCTCGCACATGACTTTTACTCGGCTCACCAGGGCGTGGAGCACGACAACATGAACGTGCTGGTGCTGGGAGCGCGCATCATCGGGATCGAAACGGCCAAGGAACTGGCCCATGGCTTCCTGGCCGCGCAGTTTACCGGCGAGCCCCGCCATGTGCGCCGGCTTGCCAAAATTCAAGAGCTCGAACGAAGCCGGGGAAACTGACCTTCTAATGCAACCTGCGATGCGCCAGGATCCCGCCCAGTTCGCCCGCAAGATCTGGGCGCTCGACCCGACGCTCTGGACCGACGCCGGCGAGGAGAAGTGGCTCGGCTGGCTCGACATCGTCGATCAGCAGCTTCTTCGGGTGGAGGAATTCCGCGCGCTTGCCGCCGAAGTGAAATCCCGGGAGTTCAGCGATGCGGTTCTCCTGGGAATGGGCGGGTCAAGCTTAGGGCCCGAGGTTCTGGCGCAGACTTTGGGGTGCGCGCCCGGGTTCCCGAACTTTCACGTCCTCGATTCCACCGATCCTTCGCAGATCCGGACGCTTCAGGATCGGCTGAACCTTCCGCGAACGCTATTCATCGTCTCCAGCAAGTCGGGCGGCACGCTGGAACCGAACATCTTCAAGCAATATTTCTTCGATCTGGTGAAAGACGGGTCCCAATTCATCGCCATTACCGACCCCGATTCGAGTTTGGAACAGGCGGCTACAGAAGACGGCTTCTGGAAGACGTTCCACGGCGTGACGAGCATCGGCGGCCGGTATTCCGTGCTGTCGGATTTTGGAATGGTTCCGGCCGCCGTAATGGGCATGGATGTGAGCCGCTTTCTCGAAAGCGCGAAGAAGATGGTGGAGCGCTGTAAGTCGCCCGATCCCTCGGCGAATCCAGGCGTGGCGCTCGGCATCGCTCTGGGACGCCATGCGCTGCAAGGGCGCGACAAGGTGACGTTGATTTCATCTCCCGGCATCGCCGATCTGGGCGCATGGGTGGAACAGCTGCTCGCTGAATCCACCGGCAAAACCGGTCGCGGTTTGATTCCCGTGGACGGGGAGCCGCTCGGTTCCCCGAGCGTGTATGGGCACGACCGCATTTTCACTTACGAGCGCTATGTGCCGGGCCCGGATGGCGCGCAGGAGTCTGCGATGCAGAGTCTCGAGCATGCGGGTCACACGGTCCTGCGATGGGAAATTGAAGATAAGTACGATCTCGGGCAGGAGTTTTTCCGGTGGGAGATCGCCACGGCGGTGGCCGGCGCGCTCCTGGAGATCAATCCGTTCGACCAGCCGGATGTCGAGGCGAGCAAAGTCGCGACCCGTGAGCTGACTTCAGAGTACGAGAAGACAGGGAATCTGCCGCCGGAACAGCCCGTCTTCCAAGGAGACGGCCTCCAGCTTTATGCCGATGAGGAGAATTCCACGGAACTGGGGCATCACAAGACTCTCACCGCATACCTGGCGGAGCACCTGCGACGAATCGCACCCGGAGAGTACTTCGCGCTGCTTGCTTACATGGAGAGGAATGATGCTCACGAGGCCGTGCTGCAGCACATTCGGACAGCGGTGCGCGACAGCGCGCGGGTGGCGACTTGCCTGGGATTCGGTCCGCGATTTCTACACTCCACGGGGCAGGCTTATAAAGGCGGACCGAACTCGGGAGTATTCCTGCAGATTACCTGTGAGCCGTCCGTGGAGCTTGCCGTGCCGGGTCAGCGGTATACGTTCGGTGTGGTGGAAGCGGCGCAGGCGCGAGGAGATTTCACGGTTTTGTCCCAGCGGAAGCGCCGGGCGCTCCGCGTGCATCTCCCGTCGGATGTCGCGGCAGGTTTGGAAACGCTGCACAAAGCGGTGGAAGCCGCACTTTAAGGGGATAATATGCAACTCGGAATGGTAGGGCTGGGCCGGATGGGCGCGAACATGGCGAAGCGCCTGATGAAAGCGGGACATGAGTGCGCCGTGTTCGATCTGGATCCAAAGCGGATTCAGGAACTGGGAGCTGAAGGCGCGAAGGGCGCGCCCGCCGTGGATGACTTCAAGACCGCCTTGCAGGCGCCGCGCGCGATTTGGGTGATGGTGCCCTCCGGGGAAGCCACCGAATCCATGGTGAAGTCGCTGATCGAGAAACTCGAACCGGGGGACACCATTATCGATGGCGGAAATTCGTTCTATAAGGACGACGTCCGGCGTTCCAAGTTAGCCAAGGAGAAAGGCATTCACTATGTGGATGCGGGAACGAGCGGCGGAGTGTGGGGCTTCGAGCGCGGCTATTGCCTGATGATCGGCGGCGAGAAAGAGGTGGTGGAACGTCTGGATCCGATCTTCCGCTCGCTGGCGCCGGGACCGAGCGGCGTATCCGCCACCCCCGGCCGGGACGGAAAAACCACAGCGGAACAGGGCTATCTGTATTGCGGACCGAGCGGCGCCGGCCACTTCGCCAAGATGGTGCATAACGGGATCGAGTACGGGTTGATGCAGGCCTACGCGGAGGGTTTCGACATCCTGAAAAACAAAAATTCGGATGCTCTGGAAGCCGACTACCGGTACGACATCAACTTAGCTGACTTGGCTGAGACGTGGCGGCGCGGCAGCGTGATCGGCTCATGGCTGCTGGATCTTACGGCCATGGCGCTGATCGAGGATCCGCCGCTCGCGCGCTACACCGGATATGTGCAGGATTCCGGGGAAGGGCGCTGGACGATCGAGGCCGCGATCGAAGAGGCGGTCCCGTGCGAAGTTCTCTCATCAGCCTTGTTTGCGCGCTTCCGCTCGCGGCAGGAGCACACGTTCGCCGATAAGATGCTTTCGGCGATGCGGATGAAATTCGGCGGCCATGTGGAATTGAAGACGGGCAATTAGGAGCAGAGTTGAATAAGCCAGCCGAAAAAATCAGCACGGACACGCAGGGCCGCCCGGGGGATGCATGCGTGATGATCATCTTCGGCGCGTCGGGCGACCTCACGACGCGTAAGCTCATCCCCGCGCTTTACAACCTGCGCCGAACCCATCTTCTTCCTGACGATTTCGCATTGCTGGGCGTTTCCGTCGACGAAATGACCGAGCAAGCGTTCCGGGAAAAGGTTCGGAAAGACATTCAGGACTATGCCGCCGCGCCCAATGACTGCCCGGATTGTGACTGGCTGGTGGACCGGCTTTACTATCTAACCGGGGATTTTCGCGAGCAGGCGACGTATGAGAAAGTCAAAAGCTGCCTGGCCGACCTCGACCAGAAGCATTCGACCCGCGGGAATTATCTCTATTATCTGGCGACGGCGCCCGCATTCTTCGCGGAGATTCCGACACATTTAGGCGCGGTTGGCCTGACCGAAGAAAAGGACGGGCATTGGCGCCGCGTCGTGATTGAAAAACCTTTCGGCAGCGATCTGGATTCGGCCCGCAACCTCAACCGCGATCTGTTGAAGACACTGACGGAGAAGCAGATTTACCGCATCGATCATTACCTGGGCAAAGAAACGGTGCAGAACATCCTGGTGTTCCGATTCTCCAACGGCATCTTTGAGCCGATCTGGAACCGCCGTTACATCGATCATGTGCAGATCACGGTGGCCGAAAGTCTGGGCGTCGAGCGGCGCGGCGGATACTATGAGCACGCCGGGGCTCTCCGCGACATGGTGCCCAATCACATTCTTCAGCTTGTGACGCTAACCGCGATGGAGCCGCCGATATCTTTCCAGGCGGATGCCGTGCGCGATGAGCAATCGAAGATCCTGCATGCGATTCAAGTCATGGCCCCGGAAGAAGTGCTTACACGCGCGGTGCGCGGCCAGTATGGCGCCGGCCACGAAGATGACGCGCAGGTTCCCGGCTACCGCGAGGAACCTTTCGTCAGTCCTGAATCGAACACCGAAACTTTTGTGGCCTTGAAGTTTTCCATCGATAACTGGCGATGGGCGGATGTCCCCTTCTATATCCGCACCGGGAAGAGGATGGCCAAGCGCGTGACCGAGGTCGCCATTCAATTCCGACGGGCGCCTTTTGTGTTGTTCCGCGACACGCCGGTGGAAAGGCTGGCGCCGAATTTGTTGGTTCTGCACATTCAGCCGGACGAAGGAATTTCGCTGCGTTTCGGGGCGAAAGTACCCGGTCCCATGGTGCGCGTCGGTTCCGTCAACATGGATTTCGCTTACACCGATTATTTCGGCAGCGAACCCAGCACCGGATACGAGCGCCTTCTCTATGACTGCATGATTGGAGATGCGACCTTGTTCCAGCGGGCCGACATGGTGGAGGCAGGTTGGACGGCTGTATCGCCGATTCTGGATGTCTGGAGAGCGTTGCCGGCCCGATCGTTCCCTAATTACGCGTCCGGGTCGTGGGGACCGAAAGAAGCGGACGATCTTCTCAAGCGGGATGGCCGAGCCTGGCGTAAGATCGATTAGCGCGAACCAGGTTCCCGAACCCCTGGCGCGGCGGGGGTTCGCTCCACATTTACTGTTTCCTTGCGTAACGTGACGGTTTGCGGATTGTGCTCCACGGTGCGCTTTTTGGTGAGCCGCAATTCCTCGCGCAGGATCAGCCGCGTCGTGGTGACTACCTCCTCGTCATAAACGGGGATCACGATCGTATCTCCTTCCGTGCGGGCGGCTTCGGGCGCCTCGACTACTCTGTTCACGGAAACGCGCTCCACTTCATAGCGCTCGCGAATGGTAGGCTCATCAACGGTAAATGGATCTTCGGTGACGCTCTTATGGACGCGTACGCGACCTGTTTCGACGACTCGCTTGGTGATCTCCGCGACTTCTTCGATGCGCGGAATCACCACGTCCTGTCCGATCTCCGACGGCGGCGCCACTCTTGGATCGACGGTAAGATCCAGAAAGTAAGATCCGTCGACGCGAAGGTGCAGGTGCTTAGCCGCAACCGCCACTTTGCGGCCCGTCTCCAGCATGATCGTTTTTTCTGAACTTTCATCCAGAAGCCGCGATGTGGTCAGTACTTTACCGCGCACTCCATTCTTCGAAATCACCGGCACGGCTAATAATTCACTCATAGGCTTCCCATTCGGCACCGCGGCGGGGCGAGCCTGTTTAGGCCCGCCCGCCAGAACTGCGCCTCTACCGTTTTCCAGTCACCTTATCCCACCCCGTGCGAACAGCCGCGCTCACCTTATCCCACGCGCTTCCGGGATTGCTCTTGGTGTAATCGGATTGGAACGTGTTCTCGACGTCGTTCCAGTCCTTGCCCTTGTAAAGAGGATCGTTCCCCATGCGATAGCCGTACTCATAAGCCGGCCCGTACGTGCTGTACTCGGCGCCCGACTCAGAGCCATAGCGCGCGGTGGAATCGCGCTGGAAATCCTGCTCGACATCCGGTGAAATGCGCTCCACCTCCACGTCGGTGCGGCGAACTGTGTCCCGAACGGTTTCCGAGCGATTGGAGGATTGCTTGCCGACAACAACCTCCTCAACCACGCGCGCGCTCTTGCCGACAACAGCTTCTTCGTCGGTCTCGATCACTTCGACGACCTGGCCGCCGGTGCGGAAGTCGGCTTCAGTCGCCGGACGATTGACGGCGCGGCGATCCACGCGCGCATGTTCCTCGCGCAGCGTGATCTTCTCCTCCACCGGCGTCTCCGTCAGCCGGGAATAGACGCGGACTCCGCCACGCTGGACAGCGCGCTTGCCCACCTGCAACTCTTCCTGAACCACGGGGATTGTGCGGTCGCCGGCGGTTTTACGGAACTCTTCACGCTCGCGGCCGGCAGCTTCAGCACTGTATGTTTCCGCGTCCGGATCGTACCCCGTGTAACCCCGCTCTTTGTAGAAACCAACCTTCTGGTCGATGTCGACAGGATTGTGACGGTTGAGAATGGCGGTCGCCGCGTCCATCCGGGCGTCGTCGGCGGTAACCGTGAGAACGGCGCTGCCTCGGCGTACGGCTTCCGCATAATGACCCGTGTCGCTATCTTGGTCGGACCCGAAGATCCGGTGGAAGAATCCGCTGATTCCGCCTTCGTGGTAGGGCGCCGAACTGTACTCGCTACTGCTGGACGCGCTTCTTACGAGGGGCTGGTCGTTCGCCGCGATCTGAACATCCTGGCGAGAGAAGCCGCTCTGCACCAGATCGTCCTGAGCTTGACGAGCAGTGTCGAAGTCGTCGAAGACCGCGACGATATTCTGTTGAGTATTAGCCATGATTGCTGCTCCTTGAATTTCGAGGACCCGAATGTCAAGTCCGCTCTCAAAGAAAGCAGTTCGGAAGCCCTAGTCTGGCGCGGGGAACAAGGGCTCGTACGAAATCGTGCACAACGTAAGTGTGGCTGAAATCCATTGAAAAGGGCGGCGATCGTGAGACCGCCGCCCGGAGCTATCAGCCAGTCCTATTTTCAGTCCGTCTTAGAAGATGAACTTCGCGGATAGCTGGATGAATCGCGGGTTGCTAGAGAAGACCTGGTTCCATTGCCCGAACAACGGGGAAGAAGGAACCAGCGAATTATGGACGTCCGCGCTGGTCGCGCCGCTCGGCGCCACATCGTTGAGCGGGCCGCCGGTGTACTGCGGGTGGTTCAGAAGGTTGCTGAACCGGGCGCCGAACTCAAACTGACTCCGCTCGGTGACATTGAACCGCTTGAAGAGCGAGAGGTCGATATCGTCGATGGGTTCGAGTTGCAGCGTGTTCCGGCCCGCCGTGGATAGAGCGCCCTTGGGCGTCTGGATGTAACCTGCCGCCGGATTCGTCGCCAGATAGGCGACGGTCTGGCCGGCGCTATTGAGCAGCGGAGTCACGCCCGAGCCGATATTCGGATTTCCGCCCGGATTGACAATGGCCCGATCGCCGGCGCTGTCACCATTCAGGTTCGAGTCTACGCCGGACTCAGCCGTCGCCACCGTTCCGGATTGGTAAGTGTAGATGGGAGCGAGTTCCCAATTGCCCACCAGGTTCTTCATGAACCAGTTGTTCGAATGCTTGAAATACGGCAGATCGTAAACCGATTCGAAGGTCAGCCGCTGACGGTGATCGAGAGCCGAACTCGACCGGTCCGGACCGAGGTCGCGTGCATTCTGCGGCCGTCGCGGAGTGGTATAGGTCGAGAATACATCGGCAGTCGAATTGTCGATGTTGTGGCTCCACGTGTAGGAACCGATGAACTGCACTCCGTGGCTGAAGCGGCGGGTGACCTGGGTGGCCAAACCGTTGTAGGTGGAACTGCCCCACTGCTGGAACGAAGTCAGAATCCCTGTGAAGCCGGCGTTGAGATAAGCCGGTACGAGATAACCGCCGTTGTTGTAGGCGGTGGTAAGGGCGGACAACGTATTGGTAAGTGAATCGAGCGTGCCTTGGCTCGGAGCCGTCGTATACACCGGCAGAGCGTCAGCGGCATTGACCACGGGCTGCCGGTTGAGCTGGTCTTGAACGGTCAGGTGCAAACCGCGCGTTCCCAGGTACGTCACGTCGACCGTATAGTTCTCGGCGAAAACGTGCTGCACTCCGAAGTTCCACTGAAGGGACTCGGGCCGCTGAGCGTTGACCGGCAGAACGCCGCCGGTTTCCGCGCGAAGATCGGCGACGGAGGGAGACGAGGCGACCGAACTCGGCGAGATTCCGCCGTTCGCCAGAAAGCCGGTACCGGGCTGGCCGGTGACGTCAATGGTGGAGCTGAATTGCGGAACCGCGGCGTCCAACCCGAGGTTGTCGCGATTCACGTCGTAGTTGATTCCAAAACCTGCGCGGATCGAAGTCTTGCCGCTGGTTCCCGGCGAGTAAGCAACGCCGATGCGGGGCATGAAGTTCGTCTTTTGCGGTTGCGGCGCGGCAAACGAAATCAGGCCGGGCACGTCGGCCGCGGAATTCAGATCCTGCTCCCGCTCACCGAGCGGAATGGTTTGGTATTCGTAGCGCAGGCCGAGGTTGACGGTTATATTCGGCCGGATCTTCCAGCTGTCGTTCCCATAGAAACCGAACAGGTAATTGTTCCCGTAGTAGGTGCGCCCGCCAACGTTGCGCTGGGCCAGGTAGTCCGGGTAATAGTCAAACAGATAGTCGGAAAGATAGCTCCACTCGTAATCGCCGCGACCGCGTTGGGTGAAAGTCTGCGGCGCGATGGAGTCGGTCCCGTCAAAGCCGAACTTGAACGTATGCTTGCCGTGGTTGTAGCTCACGTTATCCGCGAGCTCATAAATGTTCTGAACTCCGCCCTGAGGCGCATTCGGATCCGGCCCAATATTCACGTTCAACTCGTAAATTGTAATGTTCGGAAAAACGTCCAGCCCGGGGAATGACGTATTCGGCACGCCTTCGAAACTGTTGTTGCGGTTATATCCGAACCGCAGTTCGTTGATCAAAGCCGGGGTGAAGTTGTGGAACTCCGTGAACGTCCCCAGGTAGGAGTTATTCGGAACCGTCTGGTAGAAGGAAGCCGGGTATCCGGCCGTATCGATCGAACCGCTGCGGTCCAGAACGAACCGGCCGCGCAAATTGTCCTTCTCGGAGATGTTGTAATCGGCAGTGGCCACCGCGGCTTCGTTGTTCGAGAAGCTGGGAGCGGCGGTCGAGATCTGACCGAGGGGAATCGAAAGGGCGCTCGCCGTTTGCAGGCCCGCGGCTTCATTCCCGATGCCGACCGTCGGATAAGCTCCAAAACCTACGCTCGCGCCAGGAGCAGCCGCCGAGGCCGTTCCCAGGTACTTCTGCAAAATCGCAAGGTTGTTCTGATTGATTCCGGGGATTGCCGCCAAAGTTGAGTAAGCGGAGGCGGTGGGTGCATAGACCAGACCACCCGACGCCACCGAACCGATCGGATTGTACTCATAGTCCACGAAGAAGAACAGTTTGTCCTTCTTAACCGGACCGCCGATGTTGCCGCCAAAGCGGTTGCTGTCGAAGCGCGGGTGCAAGGGGTTGCCGTCAACCGCGTTCAGGTTATCGGCTGCGTCCAAGTTGCGGTTTTCCAGGTATTCGTAAAGGGCGCCGTGAAAGGTGTTGGTGCCGCTCTTCAAAACCTGGTTGAATTGACCGCCGGAGGAGTGCCCGAAATCCGGCGAGAACTGATTTTGAATCAGCGTAAATTCGGCGACCGCGTCGTTGGGAACCGAGGTAACCGGGCCCGTTGTGGATCGGCCGTTGTTGTCAATCCCTTCGATGGTGAAGTTGTTGTTGGCCGGGCGCTGTCCGCCCACGCTGGGGCCAGACCCAATCCCGACCGCTCCGCTGCTCGAGACACCAGCCTGCAGCAGAGAAAGGTTGATGACTCCGGAGCCGGTGGAGGCCGAAGGCAGATCCGCTAATTGACGCGAATCGAAAGTTCCGACAATTTGAGCGGTTTCCGTGTCGATCGTGACCGAAGCGGAGGAAACTTCAACCGTGCCAGCGGTGGTTCCTACTTGAAGAGTCACATTCTGGGTGGACACCTGATTGAGGACCACCTGGATACCCTTAATTTGTGAATTCGAAAAGCCCGCCGCGGTGACGCTTAAGGTGTACAGACCGGCGGGCAGGTTGGGAATTCGATAATCTCCAGCGGAGGTCGACTTGACGGGGGTGACCACGCTGGTTGCTTCATTGGTTGCGGTAATGTCCGCATTGGGAACGGCAGCTCCGGATGCGTCGTAAACTGTGCCTGCCAGGTCGCCGCTGACGGACTGAGCGAAGCTCAGCGCAGGGACCAGGAGGACCCCCCAGACGATCGCCGCAACACGGAGGTTACGGAAGAGGCTTGTTATCATGGGTCAAGAGAGAGGCACTTGTGATGCCAATCACAAATCTCTTTAATATCAACAAGTTGAAACGAGGAATTTACAATATTCTGCCAAATTTGGAAGAGATATCTCCCAGAATACAAAGCCTCATATTGTGCGCCTTCGTCTTACGGGCGGCTAGCTGAAAAAGATTAGTCCGGCAGCTTGGTCGATTGATGCGCGACCAGCCGCCACGCGCCGTCGTGTTTTACGAAGACGTGCAGAATTCGCAGATGCAGAGCATTCTGGGATCCGTCGGTAAGGGAGTCGACGCGCGCTGACTCGTTCACTACCGCCATGTCGCCATAAACCCGCACTTTGGTTCCCTCGTCGTAGCGAAATGAGACGTATTTTTGAGCGCCCGAGCGGATGCGCTCGATATACGTCTGCTTCGTGTCCGTTTTGCCGCTCGCGTGGCTATAGGTCACGTCATCCGCCATGAGGCGATTCAGCGCCGCGACATCGCCCGACACGATTGCGGCGCCCCACGCTTTCTCCGCTGTCATCACCGCCTGCTCCGGAGAGCTTGCGGCGAAGGCGGCAGTCAGAAACAGCGCGGAGCAAAACAAGAGCGTTCGGAACATCTGGCAATCATATCCGACCAGCAGCCGGAACCGGATTGATGGGAGCGATCTGTTCCCCCAATTCCAACCCATCCTCCAGGGCGGCAGCCATCCGCAGGAGCGATTTCTCCGCGAACGGCTCGGCCACCATCTGAAGTCCGATGGGAAGACCGTTGGAAGCGAACCCGCACGGAATTGAAATCGCCGGAAGCCCGAGTACGTTGAAACAGCGGGCAAACCGGGTGGAAGCCATTCGGGTGTCTTCCTCGCGCCCCGCAATCCGCACGGTGGCGGCGCCGATCCGGGGCGCCGTAATCGGGGCCGCTGGAGTAAAGAGACAATCGATTTGGCTCCAAACGGAGGAGAATTCACGCATCATCTGCCGGCGCAACCGCTGCGCGTTGATGTAATCGGTCGCGGGAAGAAGGCAGCCTTGTTCGATCAACAGCCGCACGTCGTCGCCGAAGTCCTGGCCGCGGTCCAGAAAACGTCCCAGAAGCGCGGACGCCTCGGACATCAATATGATGCGGCCGACAAGATTGATGGCGGCCATATCCGGAACGGTTACCGGGACGATTTCGGCGCCGAGCAGCGCGGCCGTCCGCGCCACGCCTCGCATCGCCGCATCCACTTCGGGATCCACCTGTTCGAAGAAGAAGTTCTCCGGCCATCCCATGCGGATGCCGCGAAGAGAGGCATCGGCGGCGGGAAGATAGTCTTCCGCGGGCAGAGAGGACGACGAATCATCGCGATCGTCGCGGCCCGCCAGAACGTTGAGGAGAAGAGCGGCATCGCGCACCGAACGGGTGAGCGGACCCATATGGTCCAGCGTGTAATCGAGCGGCATCACGCCGTACCGGCTTATGCGGCCGGAAGTCGGTTTCAGGCCGACGACTCCGCAATATGATGCGGGAATCCGGATGGAGCCGCCCGTATCGGTTCCCATCGCCCCGGCAACCATTCCCGAGGCGACCGCGGAGCCGGAGCCCCCGCTTGACCCTCCCGGAATGCGGTCCGTATCCCAGGGATTGCGGATCGTGCCGAAGTGGGGATTGTCCGAAGTTATTCCATAAGCGAATTCGTGCAGCCCGGTTTTGCCGACCAGGATCGCGCCGGCGGCTTGCAGCTTCTCGGCGACGGCGGAATCGATCCCGGGAACGTGGTCGGCGAAGAACTTCGATCCGCACGTGGTGCGCACGTCGCGCGTGCAGAATACATCCTTCAGGGCGATGGGGATTCCGCACAGAGGCCCGCACGCTTCCCCTCTCGCGCGCAGATCGTCGGCTTCGGCGGCACGGCGTAGCGCGGCTTCCGCAGTGATCGTGATAAACGCGTTCAGAGCGGGGTTGCGGCGGTGGATCACGGAAAGAGATTCCCGCACCAGATCGGCGCTCGACACCTCGCGGTTCCTCAGGGCCCGGGCAGCCTCGATGATGGTCATCTACCCGTGAGAGCCTGGAGCGAGAGAATCGTGGACGGCTCCATGTCGTATCGGAGCCTTTCCAGAAGCGGCCGAAAGCCCGCCTCCAGCGCGTTCATAAGAGGCACGATCCGCGCAATTTCCTCCGGAGGCATGTTCAATCCGCGCGCGATCGCGATCTGTTCCCAGTTCGGCTTCATGACTGCAATTCGCCTGCTCCCGAACGCCATTCTACCTTCCGCGCGGTCCACTCCGCGCCCGCCAGAACGACCATGGAGGAAACAAAACTCAACAACAAAATAGCCACGGAATTGTGAAAAGGCCCGTACTCCCGCTGCAGTTTGGCCACGAGGAACGGCCCGAGCAGCAGAAAACCGTATTTCAGCAATTCCAGGGCGAGACCGACCGCGATACTGACCGGGATCAGCGGCGCGACCGGGATTCGCCGGTTCGGCAAGGTCCAGTAAATGAAGAAGAGAGCGAATACGGTGATCGGGATGGCCGCCAGTTTGAAGAAGATCCAAGTGGTCCACGGCGGCAGGTTGCGCAGATGAAGGATGCTGCGGGCGATTTCCTGATCCTTCGCCGTGAGCAGCACCGAACCCATCACCAAACCGCCGCAGAACAGAATCAGGGCAAGACTCAGCAGTTGGTTCTTGAGGTAAGAACGATTCTCCGTCACTCCCCAGACGCGATTGAGGGCCACCTCGAGCGGCTCAAAGACCCCGTTCGCCGTCACCAGCAACAGGACGAGAGAAATCACCTGAGTGGGTCCGTTTTTGGAAACGGCGGCGCTCAGGTTTCGCGCGATGAACGCCCCGACCTCGGTGGGGAAATAGTCCATCAACGCTGTATTGATGGCGTCCACCGCGGCCGGCCAGTGGAGAGTGTACCGGCAGAGCGACACCAGCACGATCAGAAAAGGAAAGAACGAAAGGAGAACGCTGGCGGAGATGGATAACGCATAGACGTGGCTCTCGGTCTGGGCGAAGTATACGGCCGTGCCGCGCCATCCGCGAAAGCGCGCAGGCGTGAGTTGCAACGGCCCCGATCCCTGTAGATTCAGCGGGCCCGAGCCGGGAGGAGTGACGGGTTGGCCCATGGCGGGAGGGTGGCGTTCGAAGGGATCGTAGCATAGCGGCGGGTACGGCGCCCTTTGCTATACTCGTGGGGTTGTGATTGGAATTATCCTCCTTACTATCTTGCACGTATCCGTGTGCCTTTTCCTGATTGTGGTGGTGCTGCTGCAAAGCGGTAAGGCCGCCGACCTTGCTGGCGCGTTTGGCGGAATGGGATCGCAGACGGCTTTCGGTCCGCGCGGCTCCGTGACGCTGCTTTCCAAGGCGACGACCATCTCGGCCGTGATCTTTATGATCACCGCCATGTCGCTTTCGATTCTGGCGACCCGCGGCGCGGGAACCAGCAATTCGGTGCTGGATCGCAAACCGGCGAAGAGTGCGGCGGCGGCGGCTCCCGCTCCCAAGCCGGCGCCGGCGCCTGCCGCGCCGAAGAAGTAGTCTAAGTGGTGTGTTAGCGGAAGTGGCGAAATTGGCAGACGCACAGCCTTGAGGTGGCTGCGCTCGAAAGGGCGTGGGGGTTCAAGTCCCCCCTTCCGCACCAAATTCCACGTTGTCCATTCCGGACACATGGGTAACAGTTTGTTCCTGAGACATAGGTGACGTATTGCCGGGGTCTCATCGAGAGTCACTCCTCGATCTTGAGCGAAGAGATTGGGCAACTCGATCACCGGGACCGGCGTCGGCTGCTTTTCAGAACCTGATTAAGGACGAATAGCAAGGTCAGAAACGGCGGCGCAGCGAAGTACATCCAGTATGTGAAAAAGGGAGCCCTCGCCGGTTGCACGCTCACCGGTTGCGACACGCTCACCGTACTCCCCGCTTCCTTCACTTCGATTCGAATCACATGATCCCCGGGCGATTGAATGCCGAGGTTCGCAGCGTAGAAGAGCTTGTTCGCCGCGCCGCCCAACTGAGCGACTGCTCTCACATCGGGCTCACCGCGAGTTTCCACCACGATTTCTACGGCCGCATCCAGAACGGGGGCGCCGGCGCCGCCCTGAATCATCACGCTGAAGTCCGCGGTCCCGGCTCGCAGTGGGGTTGGCTCTCCAAATAGCGTCACGGCAAAGTTGCCAGCACTCTTTCGAAACAGCACTGCCCCCCCGTCCGCCGTCAGCAAACCAGCCGAGAGAGCCAAAAGAAGCCAGCAGCGCGCGCCGGTTTTCAATGGATCATGCCGCGCATCTCCATCGGCTGAAATAGAATCCACACGCCGCTGCTATAGAGGACGCCGGCGAGAGCGATCCACGGCGTGGAGACCCGGATCGCCACGCGTGGTTCACCGCCCAAATGGACGGCGATGCGCCAAACCACATACATGGTCAGGAGCAGTCCGGCGTCCAGCAAGAGAAACTGGGCGGGCAAGAGCCATTCCGCGATCGGCGGGGCAGGAATTCGCGGAGCGCGATGGAGGAAGGTCTCTATTGCGGGCCCGGCCTGCTTCCATCCGGTCGCGAAGTGAAACAACAGGTGCGCGGCCCACATCGCCATTCCCAGCGGCACAAGAGCAAGCGAGAACCGGCGCGCCGCCCGTTGAACGGTTCCCGTCGGGAGCACCAGCCGATTCAGAAGTCCGCAGCCAACCACGGCGCACGCGGGCGCCGCGATCACCCCTGCAAAGATGACTAAAGCAATCGCTAACGGCATGGCGTTCTTCCCGAATGCCGCATGCAGCTCATGTTCGCGATAAGTTACGGGACTGATCATTCCGGCGGCATTGATAAATGCCCCGAACACGATCAACAAGGCCATCACCATCAGGTCCGTCCGCTTCGAGAGCTTGCCGATAGACGAGCGGTAAGGATCACTGAGCAACGTCTTGCCCGGCGCGGTCGCGAGCAAACCGACGTTGTCGTGTGGACACGCGTGAACGCAATCGAGACAGAATGTGCAGTCCAGACTGCCGGCCTTCTTCGGCTGAAAGAGGCCGAGCTCGCATCCCCTTGCCTGATCGTTGCCCTTGATGCAGTCATGCGTCGCGCAGGAGCGGCACGTCTCCATATTGCGGACACCTATCTCACGAAACGACAAGAGCGACCCGATAAAGTGAAACTGTCCGATCGGGCAGACATACTTGCAGAAGCTGGCGCCTCGGAACAGGCTGTCGACGGCGACCGCGGTCAAGAAGTAACCAATGATGATGCCGGCCGTGGCCGCCGGGCTGTTCCAGAGTGCGAATGCTTCATAGGTCCATAGAAACAGGACGAACAACACAGCGGGAATCCACTTATTCCGGAGACGGCGCGGCCAGCGGAATCGTGGAGGAAAGATCCGGCGCGCGCCGTCGCGTACCAATGTGAACGGACACGCCATGCAGAATGCGTTGCCGATGGTGAGCAGTGCGGCTGCCGACAACGCGCGCCAGTAAATCCAGGGCAAGACTCCGGCCAGATTGAGCGGGGCGATTGGCGTTCCCCGAAGTCCATCCGCAATCACGGCTAAAGCCAGCGCGAGCATCACAACCTGGCTCAGGCGCCGGAGCCGATGCCATGGCGCTGACGGAAGACGCCTTCTTGTTGCCGTAATCTGAACCAGCTTTTTCGGGAGTGGAATAAACTTCCGGCGCGCTTCCGGGATGGAGAACAGCCGCACAGCGATCAAAATCGCAGGGATCAGGTACACCACCGAACCGGGCACCCACATGATCGCGCCCGCCAGAGCCTGATCCCGTAAAGCGGCCGATGGATTCATGCTTGCGGCCGCATAAGACGGGTAGAAGAGGCGCCCGGAAAAAATGAAGAAGGCGGACAGCGCTGTGTTCAAAACGTCGCCGAGCAACAAATACGGGATCATCGCCCAGCGCGGCCAGTGCGAACGGCCGCCGCGCTGCTCGATCACCGGCCACCAATAACAAATCCCGGTCCAGAAGAAACAAGCATGCTGCGCGCTATGCCAAGCCGGCGCCAGCAGCGCCAACTCGTAAAACCGGGGAAGGTGCCAAAGGATTGTGCTGGCCGCAAAGAGCAGGAATGCAATTGGCGGCGAAACCAGAAAACTTATAAACCGTTTCAGCGGAGAAAAGGTGAGAAACGGAGCGAGAGCTTCTTTCACGAAGGTTTTCGGCAACCCGTGGAGCAGAGGAACGGTTGGACGCCCGAGCAGCACCAGCAAAGGCGCCGCCATCATCAGAAGCATGTGTTGCGTCATGTGCGCGGACAGGTACAGGCCGTCGAACGCGTCGAGGGGCGATTCCAGCGCAAGAAACACCACACCCAACCCCGTTGTAAACAGAAGCAATCGCTTCAGATCGTCCGGATCCCGAAAGGTCCGCCGCCCGCGCAGCCATCCTCTAACGTAGACACCCAGAGTCACTAGCAATGCACAGATCACCCGCGTGTCCATGCGCCATGAGGCTAACGCGGCGTTGGCGACCGTATACACGGGATTAGGGCGTTAGTCGCTGGCTTCCGGCGGACATCCCGGAACCCGGCCGCTCAGGCTTGACCGAATCCAATGCGGGCGGCTGTCCCACCGGCTTAAGTGTGCGCATGAAGGCCACCACGGCATCGATCTCGGCGGGACTTAGCTTCTTGCCGTAAGCGGGCATATTGCCGCCGCCCTGCACGACTTGCCGGACCATCTGATCCGGCGTGAGCCGGCTGCCGACGTCGTCCAGCGCGGGCCCTCGTTCTCCGCCTAATCCGCCCAATGCATGGCAATTTCGGCATTGCTTATTTTGAAAGACAATGGCGCCTCGAAGTTGCAGAGGCGTCCGCTGTTTCACGTAAGCCGCCGGAATCGCATTGCCGCTCCATGCTGACATGTGAGGCGACCAGGGTGAAGTCTCCCCCATGTAAGTAAGCACTCCCAGCACCAGCAGGATGAAGATTACGCTCAGCACCGCGACGGGCCGCTTGCGCGCGCTCTTTTCCCCTGTCCCGGCAATGAAAGGCAGCGCGAACAGAAATCCAACCATCAACGCAGGCGCTACGAACAGCACCATGACCTCCATCCAATCCGGCAAAAGCGCAAGCGCGGCGAAGACAGACAGAAAGTAAAAATCAGGACGCGGATTCGTGTCCACGATCGTCGGGTTGGGCGGCCCCGCGGGTCCTTTCGGACCGAATATAGCGGCGCAAAGTAAGATCGCGACGATCACGAACGCCGCGAAAAGGAGATCCTTTCCGATCGCGTTAGGCACAAAAGGAACGCCGTCTTTCTTCAGGATCTCCGCATACTCCGCATCATAGGTTGCCTTCTCCACGGGATGACCGGGCCGCGGATACTCATTGATGCCTTTGGTGAGCACGAGCCGGAGATGCACGCTGACAAACGCGAGGATCAGACCGGGAATCAGAAAAACATGTAATGTGAAGAAACGGGACAGAGTCTCGCCCGCGATGATAGGTCCCGCCAGCAACAGGTGCACGAGCTGTGCGCCGATCAGGGGCACGCGTCCTGTAATCGAAGCCCCGATGCTCAAACCCCAGTACGCATCCTGATCGAATCGAAGAACCTGTCCCGTGAATGCCATCGCCAACGTGACGAGCAGCAGAAAAACGCCGGACACCCAGGTAAGCTCGCGAGGGTATTTATAAGCTCCAAACAGGAACACCTGAATCATGTGCAGCGTCATGATCGCCACCATGAAATTGGAACCCCAGTTGTGTACGGCCCGCAGGTACCAGCCCAGGAACTGCACGTGGTTCAGATATTGCAAGCTTGTCCACGCCTCGTTGGTGGAAGGGATGTATACGAAAGCGAGGCACGCGCCGGTGATGATCTGCATCACGAAGCAAAGCAGCGTGGCGCTGCCGAACACATAGAACCAACTTCCCGAACTCGCCGGCACTTCGTGACCCGCCGTGGATGCGAACAGAGCGGAGATGTGGAGACGGTCGTCCAGCCAGCGCGCCAGTTGCCTTGCCCGATTCATCTATTCCCCGCTTATACCGGATTCGAGAGGGTCGGCATCTCCCCGCCCTTCACCCATAACTTGCCGTTTTCCACTTTGTAGTCATATTGGTAAAGCCCGCGCGGAGGCGGTCCGGCGGCGCGCGCTCCGTCCTCATAATAGGCGCCCCCATGACACGGACAAAGGAACAGTCCGGATTCCTGAAACCATCGAACCGGACATCCGAGATGCGTGCAGTTGATGGCGAAGACCTGAAATTGATTCTTCCCCGCGTGGCGCACCCAGCACGGGATGTCGGCGGTTTCTCCGTCCCATGGCCTTGTAAACGGGTTCCGATATGTGGCGATCCGGGTCTGCTTCTCGGGGAATTGATCGACCGGGCCCAGGGCGATCCAACTCCGCGGATCCTTGCGCTCCACGAAACTCGAGAACACAAACCCGGCGAGCGGAATGGCCAGCAATGCGCCCGCGGCCACATTCAGCGCGATGCCGAAGACAAAGAGCCAGTGGCGCCTTGTCGGATTCTTGGTATTCTCTTTACCCTGATCTGATTCCCGGCTGGATCCGCTCATTGCTTCGCTCCTGAGTCTGGTTGTTGTGGGTTCTGAACACTTAGCGCGATCACTTGCGCCAAAGGCGATGACGCGGGGCGCAAGGAGGATAGATAGCCAACCAGGTCCGCAATGTCCTGGTCCGTCAAAGGCCGCCCCATATGGAGGAACCGCCAATCCGGCATCCCGAGATCCCGCCGGCCGGTGATAATCGACGAGCGGATTCCCTGGTTACTGGCGAGTGAAAGATACGCCGGGTCCGTGACGGGTCCCACCCGCGCGCCGGGCGCGTGGCACATAAAACAATTCCCGGCGAACAGGCGCGCTCCGCTTCTAATATCCGCGACCGGGTTGTCCGCCGCGTAGGGTGGCGGCGTAAGCGCTCCGAAGCTCATCGGCTTGGCCCAGTTTCGCTCGATTCCATTCACTAGCGCAGTTACCTGCGCCGGATAAAGATCGCCGCCTTGCGCGCGCGCGAACGCCGGCATCGCGGTCCCATTACGGCCGTTCTCGATAATCTGCTGCAGGGTAGATTTGGGGAGAACGGCGAGCAAGACGGGATCGTTCAGCGGGCGCGCCGGACCGCTCATCCCGTTCGTTCCGTGGCACCCGGAGCAGTTCTCCGTAAACAACGTTCCGAAGTCGGTCACATCGGCGGGCAGCACGGGCGTGGAAGGACGGCCGCAAGCCACGCCCAGCAGGGCGGCCGCGAATAAAAAGACCGTCCGCGCGCGAATCCTCATGGACGGTTCTCTTCTGAAGTCCGCTTCACGCCGGGGGCGTCAATGAACGCCCGCTCAGCAAATCCCCAAGACTGCATGGTGCTGATGCTCGTGCTCCGGGCAATCACAAACCCGCCCACCAGACCGAATCCTAACTGGCAAGCCACAAACCACGGCCAGCTAATCCGCCCGTTGAGAGCCGGGTTCAGAATGGCCAGCGTTGTGGCGATCAGGCCGCTCCAGAAAAGAGGCATCAGAATGCCGCCCCACAGAGGCGCGTACTTGGGAAACATCGGGAGGATCGCCGCATACAGAGTTCCCATCAGCACGGAAAGCACCCCATGCCCGATGAACGCCACCACAAACGCCACTAAGTCAAAGGAGCGAAGTTGATTCAGGCTGGCGGAGCCCATCGAAGGCAAAACAACGCCGGCCAGAAGGTTGATCGGATACCAGATACTGTGCTCGGCGATCAGTCCATATAAGCAGGCGAGCGCGGCCATTACCGCGCCGCCTGCCAGACCGCCCCAGAAGCCGGAAGAATAAGGGTGAATCCTTTCCGGAACGCGGATACGATGCTGGCCCTCCCCAACCTGAAGCCGGATAACGGAACGCTCCTCCATACGTATGGGTGCAGGCCGTAAGTGCGGTTCAATCGGCAGCGCTTCGTGCGCTTCGAGCGGAATGACCTCCCGCCACCATCCGACGATGGAGCGAAGAGTGATGACGAGACCCGTCAGGCTGACGATATAGTGCGTCACCAGGCCGGCGAGCAACAACGCAATTCCGAACGCGAGCACCATCGGCCAGAACGTCGGGGCGGGCATCGCGACGGTCGCGTCCGTGCTGCGTTCGCCAGCTTCCCCGTGAAGTCCGTGGCTCATCGATTCCCTCCTATCTCCCGATCACGTACACGACAGTGAAAACGACCACCCAGACAGCATCCACGAAGTGCCAATACCACGACAGGAACTGGACGCGCCGGGTCTGCGTCTCCACCGGAAAGCCCGCCAAGCTCGCGATCAATACAAGCAGCAGAAAACTCATCCCTACAATCACATGGCTGGCGTGCAAACCTACCAGGGAGTAAAAAGTAGTCCCGAAAAGGTTGCGGCCGATGGTGAGATGGTCATGATAAATCAAGTGGCGCCACTCGACGCCAGTGGATACAAGAAACTCCGCGCCAAGAAGAACTGTCGCCGTCCACCATAACTTGAAGGGCAGCATCCGACGATGCTTCAATGCATGCTCGGCTAAGACGATCGTTACGCTGCTGGAAAGCAAACAGATGGTGGCCAGAACAGGCGTCGTGAGCACGTCTTTGGGATAGGGCCCGGTCAGGCTCTTTCCCAGATAAAACAGATAGGAAACAACAAAGATGGAAAATAGCGAGGTCTCCGTCAGGATCAGCGTCCCGATGCCGATGATTCCCCGATCGGGCAGCCTCCACCCGCTTTCCATCTCTTCAGGACTTGCCGGAGTAAACGCGGAGCTGGCCATCTGATTCGCCTCTATTCAAACTTCCAGTCGGGATCCTGCGGATGCTTCAGGTCCCACAACGGACGGCTGCTGCGCACCACGGGCAGGATTTCGAAGTTGTATTCGGGCGGCGGAGAAGCCGTCGTCCACTCCAGCGTCCACGCGTCCCAGGGATCATCGCCGCTCGTCTTCCCGGAACGGATCGTCCGAATTACGTTCCAAACAAAGAAGAGAATCCCCGCGATCTGAACGATTACTCCGAGTGACGCAATCAGGTTCCATAAGTCCCATCCGCGCCCAGGCGCGTAGGTGTAGATTCGGCGAGGCATGCCCAGGATCCCGAGAAAGTGCAAGGGGATAAAAGTCATGTTGAAGCCAATGCAGAAAAGCCAGAAGTGCCATCGCCCGAGTTTCTCGTCCAGCATTTTACCGGCGGCCTTGGGAAACCAGTAATAAATGCCCGCGAAGATGGCGAATACGAAGCCTCCGACCAGGGTGAAGTGAAAATGCGCCACGACGAAGTAGGAGTCATGTAACTGCCAGTCGAATGGCGCGGCCCCAAGCATCACGCCAGTCAGTCCCGCGATCAGGAACTGGAAAAGGAAGCCCACGCAAAACAGCATGGGAGTGGCGAACCATAGCCGGCCTCCGTACATGGTCGCCAGCCAGTTGAACATCTTGATTCCGGTGGGAACCGCGACCAGAAACGTTGCCGCCACAAAGAAGACGTTCGCGGCGGACGACATTCCCACCGCAAACATATGGTGCGCCCAAACGCCAAAACTGATAAAGCCGATCGCGATGACCGCGCCGACCATCGCCGGCCGGCCAAATATCGGCTTTCTGGAGAAGACCGGAATTACTTCCGACACCGTCCCAAACGCCGGAAAGATGAGAATGTAGACTTCCGGGTGGCCGAAGATCCAGAAGTAATGCTGCCAGAGCACGGCGGACCCTCCCGCCTGCGTATCGAAGAAGTGCGCTCCCAGATATCGATCCAGCATCAGCATGATCTGGCAGGCGCTCAGCGACGGCAAGGCGAGCAGAACCATCCACGCATCCACCAGCATGAGCCAGACAAACAAGGGCATTCTGCTCAGCGTCATTCCCGGACAGCGCATGGAAGCGATCGTCGCGATCACATTAATGGCGCTGGCCACGCTGCCGATTCCGGAAAGGAGTACGCCGATGGTCCAATAATCCGTGCTGGCGCCGCGGGAAAAGGCGCGCTCGGTAAGCGGTGAGTAAGCGAACCAACCGACGTCCGGCGCGGATCCGGATCCGGAAAGTCCGCCGCCGCCGACGTAACTGAAGTAAAGGACCGCGCCTCCAAAGAGGAAGACCCAGAAGCCGAACGCATTCAGGCGGGGAAACGCCATATCCCGGGCGCCGATCATCAACGGAATCAGGTAATTGCTGAAGCCCGCCAGCAAGGGCATACCCACGAGAAACACCATGGTCGTGCCGTGCATGGTGAACAGGCGGTTGTAAGTCGCCGGGGAGACCACATGGCCGTTGGGCAGAGCGAGTTGCGCGCGCATCACCGCCGCCATGATCCCGGCGATCACCAGGAACACCAGCGAGGCCACCACATACATCAGGCCCAACCGTTTATGATCCACGGTCGCGACGTACCGGTACAGGACCGCGGAGAATGAAAACTCCGGCTTCCGGATGCCAGGATGCTCAAGCGGGGATTCGATGGATGCCATAAGTCCTCTCGCTATTGAAGGCTCGCCAAATAAGTAACAACCTGATTCAACTCGCTGTCGGTCAGCTTCAGGGAAGGCATGAGACAGCCCGGCTTGATCGCCTGAGGATCGTTGACCCAGGATTTCAAGTTCGCCAGATTATTCGGAATAACACCGGCGCCCAGCGTCGAGCGGCTCATCAGATGGGTCAGGTCCGGCCCGAACTTACCGGCCGCCGCGGTCCCCCGCACCGTGTGGCAGTTCACGCACGCCAGGGATTGGAATGCGGTCCCGCCCGCGATGGCCGCGGCGGTTTGCTTTTGACTGGCTGCCCATTTGGCGAATTCAACCGGCGCATCCACTACGACGCGCAGCAGCATATTCGCATGCTGCGTTCCGCAGTACTCCGCGCAATTACCCAGAAAAATGCCGGGCTCCCGCGGGTCGATCCAGATGTGATTCGTCCGGTTCGGGATCAGATCTACTTTTCCGGAAAGCTGCGGAACCCAGAAACTGTGGATCACATCGTCGCTCTCGAGATCGAGATACGTGGCGCGCTCCCCCTTGCCCGCGGTGGGTACGTGAATCTCATTCGCGCTGACGACCCCCAGATCCGGGTAATGAACTTCCCACCACCATTGGTGTCCCACCAGCGTGACGTGCGCCGCCGATGCGCCCGGCGCGGCGTCCTCCAGGCTGGCGACCACGCGCGCCGTCACCCCGATGAGGATAAACACGATCAAAAGCGGAATCACCGTCCACGCTACTTCGATCTGGCTGCTTCCGTAGACCTGCGGCGGCTCATGCTGGCCCTGTTCGGGACGGCGGCGGAACCGCACGACGATGTAGATCAGAAGACCCGCGACGATCAGGAAGATCACAGCTGTGATCGCGAGCACGAACAGCGCGAGGTTGTACTCCGCCGCCGCCGGCGTGGCAAGCGGCTCGAAGATGTTTCCCACCGCATGCAGCGGTTGTCGTGAACCCGCCGCCTGCAACAACGCTGCGTAAATTCCGAGACTCACCGTCATCGAGGATCCCCGCGAACTCTCACCACTCTAACCCGCACGGCCGCGAGTTCCAATCACTGTACCAAGTCGGCTGCCGGACCGCGTGATAACCTCGGTCCTTTGAAATGATCGCTAACCCCGCGCTCGGCGTCTTCTTCCATTGGCTAGGCGGCCTCGCGTCCGGCAGCTTCTACGTTCCGTATCGAGGCGTAAAGCGCTGGGCGTGGGAAACATATTGGCTTGTCGGCGGCGTGTTCAGTTGGATCCTCGCGCCCTGGCTGGTCGCTCTTCTGCTGACGGGAGACCTCCGCGGCATTCTCACCGGCGCCCCCGCAGCCAGCGTCTTCTGGTCGTTCTTTTTCGGATTGCTGTGGGGATTCGGCGGCCTGACTTTCGGGCTCACCATGCGCTATCTCGGAATGTCTCTCGGCATGGGAGTCGCGCTCGGGTTCTGCGCCGCCTTCGGGACTCTGATGCCGCCACTCTTCGCGGGCTCGTTCGCCTCGCAAGTGCTGGGCACGCGGTCCGGTCGCGTCATCCTCGCCGGGATCGGCGTGTGCCTCCTCGGCATCGTGTTCGCCGGCTTCGCCGGATTCCGCAAGGAGCGCGAGCTTTCCGATCATGACAAGCGGGCCGTGATCAAAGAGTTCAATCTGCGGAAGGGATTGCTCGTCGCCACGTTCTCCGGAATCATGAGCTCCTGTTTCGCTTATGGCCTCGCCGCCGGCGATCCCATCAAAGAACTCGCTCTGCGAAGGGGCACTTCAACTCTCTGGCAAGGTCTGCCCGTGCTGATCATTGTGCTGTTTGGAGGCTTCACGACGAACTTCGTCTGGTGCCTCGCGCTGAATATCCGGAACAAGACCGGTTCTCAATATCTCGGCCGCGCGATCGAGGGCGCCCCGCTCTTTCGCAACTACCTGCTCTGCGCCGTCGCCGGAGTCGTCTGGTATCTCCAGTTCTTCTTCTACACGATGGGCGAAACACAGATGGGCTCCTACAAGTTCTCGAGCTGGACCATGCACATGGCCAGCATCATGATCTTCAGCACGCTCTGGGGCCTGGGACTTCACGAGTGGAAAGGGGCCAGCCGGGGCTCGATGGGATTGCTGGCGATCAGCCTCGGACTGCTGGTGGGTTCAACCCTGATCGTGGGCTACGGCAACTATCTCGGCCGCTGAATCCCGGCGCACGGCGGATTCCATCACGGCCCGCGCCAGGTCGTGCCGCTCCATCGAACAGCATTCCTCGAGCTCCCGAAGAAGCGATCGCATGCGCTCCAGCGGGACCGGCGCGCGCGATCCCCGAATTCTTTGGATCAGCGGGTGGCCCGAAGCCTCCGGCAGCTGATCGGCGTCGAACAAGCTCTCCCGCAGTTCTTCTCCCGCGCGCGATCCGCTGAACACGATCGGGACATCCACTTCGGGACGAAGCCCGCTCAGCCGGATCATCTCAGCGGCTAGTTCCACGATCCTGACAGGCTTACCCATGTCGAGAGAGTAGACGCTGCCCGCGCTTCCCATGGCGGAGGCCTCAACGATGAACCGGGCCGATTCGGCGAGGGTCGTGAAGTACCGCTCCATGCGGACGTCCGTGACGGTCACCGGCAGTCTCCGCTCAATCTGCGTTTGAAAAGTCCTGGCGACGCTTCCGCTGCTGCCGATCACATTGCCCGGACGCACCGCGAAGAAGGCGCGCTTCTCCTGGGCGATCGATTCCACGGCCATCTCCGCCAGCCGCTTGCTGAGCCCCAACACGTTGCGCGCGCGCACCGCTTTGTCGGTCGAGACCAGGATGAAGCGATCCACGGCTTCTCGGGCCGCCGCGGAACAGAGAGTCCATGTGCCTAATACGTTGTTTCGGGCAGCCTCGCACACTTCGTTCTGCAACATCGGAACGTGTTTATAGGCAGCCGCATGGTAGACCACGTGAGGCCGAAACTTCCGCAGCAGCCGTTCTACCCGCGAGCCATCCTGAACGCTTCCCAGCGCGGGATAGAACGCCAGAGCGGGAAAGCGGCGCGTCATCTCCTGATCGAGTTCGAACAATCCCGATTCCGCATTGTCCAGCCCGACCAGTGCCGCCGGCTCATAACCCGCTACGACGCGGCACAGTTGCGATCCGATGGAACCGGCCGCCCCGGTCACCAGAACCACCTTGTCACGCAGCAGAGCGCAAATCCGTTCGGGAGCGCCCGGCCACTCGCGCCGGAACAGATCGTCGATCCGCACCGGCCGCAGGTGAAGATCCAAGGCGATGCCGGGATCGATGTCCTCCCGGCAAGGCAACGTGCGGACAGCGACGCCGCGCTCCCGGCACGCTTCCGCAATCCGCCGAATCTTTTCCCCGGTTAAAGAAGGGATCGCGATGAGCAGTTCGGCCGTCGCGGGTGGTGCCGGCGCCAGAACCGGCAGATCTAACACGCGGGTTCCGATGCGCGAAGGGTCGTCATCCAGAAAGGCGCGCACGCATACGTCCGGCCGATGGACCCGCAGCGCCTTCAGCAACGCCTGGCCGGACGCGCCCGCGCCGTAGATCAACGCTTCCGACAGGCCGGACCTCCACGTGGCTGCAGCACGGCGCGCAGGCTCCTGGCAAGAACCGCGGCGTCTCCCCAGACGCTGGATCGCCCTAAATACTCTTCGGCCAGATCCAGCTTATGAGGCAGGATGTGGCGAACATAAAACTGCTCCGGATCCGCCGCGCCCGCGAGCATGCGCTCTTCATCGAAATAAGCCAGCGAAGCCGGATCGCTCAGTCCCGGCCGCACGCGGAGAATACGCGCGTAGCGTTCCGGATAACAGCTCACGAAAACGGGAATCTCCGGCCGCGGACCCACCAGGCTCATCTCGCCTCGGAGCACATTCCACAACTGCGGGAGTTCGTCCAGTTTATTCCGGCGCAGCAGCCGCCCGATGCGCGTCACGCGGGAATCTCCCCCAGCCGTGACCGCGCTTCCGGCGCCGGTTCGCATGGTCCGAAACTTGATCATCGTGAACGGCTTTCCATAACGCCCCACGCGCTCCTGCCGGAACAGAACCGGAAGCCCCGCATCCATCGCGATGGCGGTTGCGATGACCATCAGAAAGGGCAGACAGACCAACAGCGCCGCCGCGCTGAATCCGATATCGATCGCCCGCTTAATCACGAAGGGAGTGCGCCTTTACGGTTTCGGTCACGGCCCGAATCACGTGTTCTCTGTCGCCGATCGACATGGCGGGGTAAAGCGGCAGCGAAACCAGCCGGGGATATTCACGCATCGCCCGCTCGCATCCAAACGGCGCTTCCGCCTGGCCCAGACGTACCCTGCCCGCAAAATATCTGTGCAGCGGGATAGGAATGAAGTGGACCGAACAGTTCACCCCGCGCTGCCGCAACGCTTCAATGAACCCGGCGCGCGAGAGGGACAAGCGCTCCAGCCGCAAGCGAAGAATATAGAGATGCCAGGCATGCCGGGAATCGGCGCGTTCGGGCGGCAGCTCCAATTCCTCGATGTCGCGAAAAGCCTGGTTGTACTCATCCGCGATCTCGCGGCGCCGCCGCCACAACTCTTCCGCCTTCCCCAATTGCACGGCGCCGATGGCCGCCAGCACATCCGGAAGATTGTATTTATACCCCTCTTCCACCACTTCGTAAAACCAGGCGCCCGCATCGGACCGCCGCGTCCACGCATCCCGATCGATCCCATGCAGCCGCATCAATGCAGCTTTCTCGGCCACGGCCTCCGATGTGGCGGTCAGCATTCCTCCTTCCGCGGTCGTGATGGCCTTGGTCGCGTAAAAACTGAATGCGGTCGCATCCGCCTCGTTCCCCCCGATCGGCTTCCCACGATATTCGGCGCCGAAGGCGTGCGCCGCGTCGGCCACAATTTTCAAGCCGAAGCGCGAAGCCACATCGCGCAATCCGTCCATATCGCACGGCAGTCCGGCTACGTGAACCGGCAACAGCGCGCGCGTCCGGGATGTCACGGCGGCAAGCGCGGCCCGCGGATCCAGGTTCAAATCCGCTCCAAGATCCGCAAGCACCGGCGTGGCGCCCGTCTCGATGATGGCATGCACGGTGGAGCAGAACGTCAGGGGCGTGGTGATCACTTCATCGCCGGGGCCCACGCCAAGAGCTCTCAACGCGAGATGAATCGCCGCGGTTCCGGAACTCACGGCGAGCGCGTGGCAGGCCGAAGTATAAGCCTGAAAATCCTGCTCGAATTGCTTGGCGCGCGCGCCGGTGGTGATCCATCCCGACCGCATCACCTCGGTGACCGCCGCGATCTCCTCCTCGCCGATCTCCGGAACGAAAAACGGAACGGTCTTCATGGGCGTTCCCGGATTACGCCCAACAGATGCGTCGTCATGGGGGCGACGCCGCTGAGAAACACAGACAGGAGCCATCCGCGGCGCGCGATGCGCCGCGCGATGGGCGGCGCCAAAGTCACGCGGCGCAAGGCAATCGCCTGCCCGGGAAACAGCGCGCGGATCTCAGAGCCGGTGATCCGCCGGATGTTCACGTTGCGCGGATTGTTCACCCGGATGTCGTACCAGAGCAGAATCCCGGAAGGCCGACGGACGCGCAGCATCTCCGCCGCGATCCGCTTCCGGTCCGCCGGATCCAGCACGGAGCTGAACATGGTGGATTGCACCACGATGTCGAAACTGCGATCCCCGTGATCGAGTGTCCGCGCATCGCCGCACGCGATGGTGACTTCGGCTGGACAGAGCGTGCGAGCCAATGCCGCGCGCGAGGAATCGATCTCCACTCCAAACAGGTTCATCGGCCGGGCGCCCCAGCGGACAAAATCCCGGAGCCAGCCTCCCGCACCCGTTCCGACTTCCAGCACCCGGGTTTCCCGCAGATCCGAATAGCCGTTCTCCCGCAGCGCTTTCAAGGTCGCCCGCTCGCGCATTTGAATGGTCAGCAGATGGCCGCTGTCGAAAAGCGAGTACTTCTCAGGCATCTCCGTCACAGAGGCGGTTGGGGACGAAAGCCTTACGGCCCGGTAAGCGCAGCAGACCCATCAGAAAGCCGCACCCGTAACCGGCGTGCAGGCAGGCGAAAGCCGCCATCAGCGCGAGACGGCCGCGCAGCCCGTCGCGTCCGGAAACCATCGCGATGCCCGCGTTGCACGCGGCGTACACGGCGGGAAGCGCCAGGAACCAGGCCCCGCGGCCCAGGAGAAAAGCCATCCCCGAAAGCATGATCCCGCCCACCAGCGCTCCCGGCGCCAGCGCGCGCCAGGAATAGATTCTGCGCGTCTTGAGCAGCACCAGCGGCTTGAAGAGCCCATAACCAAACGCCATGCGGCACAGTTCCGCCAGCGTGCCGCGCGCGAAGTACCGGACCCGCAAGCGCGGAACCAGAATGATCCTGCCGCCGGCGCGCCGCAGCCTCCAGTTGAATTCGTCATCCTGGTTGCGGGTGAGCTCTTCATCGAACATTCCGATCCGTTCGAAGACTTCGCGCGGGTAGCATCCGAATGGAACGGTATCCACGCCAGCCGGTTCCTCGGCGCCGAGGCGGAAGCGAGAATTGCCCACGCCGAACGGATGCGCCATGGCCCGGGCGATCGCGGCGGCTACAATCCCGCCGGCGCCCGGCACGGTTTCCAGGCTGCAGCCCACGTTACTTGCGCCCGAACGCGAAAGCCAGGAGACCAGCGTCGAGACGTAATCGGGCGGGTAACACGCGTGCGCATCGGCCCGCATCAGGATGGCGCCGACGGCCGCCTGCAATCCGAGATTCAGCCCATGCGGAACGGTTCGCGCGGGATTGCGCAGCAGCCGCACCCCGGGCCATCGCCGCGCGAGCGCAAGCACGGCCTCAGGCGTGCCGTCTTCGCTTGATCCATCGACCACGAGCAGTTCGCGGCGATCTTCGGGGTAATCGCCCGTGGCGAGCGACTCGATGGCCCGCCCGATTCGCCGCGCCTCGTTGCGGCAAGGAATGATCAAAGAAACGAAAGGCCTGTCTATGCTCACGGGCAATCTCAGAATAGATCACGCCGCGAACGGCTCTTTCACGATCCGGCTTAGTAGCGGTAGCTGTCCGCTTTGTACGGGCCTTCCTGGGCCACGCCGATGTAATCCGCCTGCGCGGGCGTGAGCACGGTCAGCTTCGCGCCGATCTTGTCCAAATGGAGCCGCGCGACTTCCTCATCCAGCTTCTTCGGCAGCGTATATACGCCGATTTTGTAGACGTCGCGATTCGCCCAGAGATCCAACTGCGCGAGCGTCTGGTTGGAGAAGCTGTTCGACATCACGAAGCTGGGGTGACCCGTGGCGCAGCCGAGATTCACCAATCGGCCTTCCGCCAGCATGAAAATGCTGTGACCATCCGGGAAGGTGTACTTATCCACCTGCGGCTTGATGTTGAGCTTAACCACTCCGGGCGCGTGATTGAGCGGATCCACCTGGATCTCATTGTCGAAATGGCCGATGTTGCAGACGATGGCCTGATCCTTCATCTTCTCCATGTGCGCGAGCGTGATGATGTCCACATTGCCGGTGCAGGTGACGTAGATATCGCCCGTTCCGAGCGTGTCTTCGATGGGAGCGACCTGATAGCCCTCCATGGCCGCCTGCAGAGCGTTGATAGGGTCGATCTCCGTCACGACCACGCGCGCGCCCATGCCCCGCAGCGACTGCGCGGAACCCTTGCCGACGTCGCCATATCCGCAGATAACCGCGACCTTGCCCGCCAGCATCACATCGGTGGCGCGCTTGATTCCGTCGGCCAGCGATTCGCGGCATCCGTACAGGTTGTCGAACTTCGACTTGGTCACGGAGTCATTCACATTGATGGCGGGAACCAGCAGCTTGCCTTCCTGCTGCATCTTATAGAGGCGGTGGACGCCGGTGGTCGTCTCTTCCGAGACTCCTTTCCAACCGGCGACGATCGAATGCCAGCGCTGCCGGTCCTCGGCGTAAACCTTCTTGAGCAGATCTTTGATCACCTGCTCCTCATGGCTCGACGATGCGGTGTGGACCCAGTCGCTTCCGTTCTCCAGCTCGTAACCTCTATGGAGCAGAAGCGTGACATCGCCGCCGTCATCGACCACCAGTTGCGGCCCCGTGCCGCCGGGATGGCTGACCGCCTGATAGGTGCACCACCAGTACTCTTCGAGCGACTCGCCTTTCCAGGCGAACACCGGAACGCCGGTTTCCGCGATCGCCGCCGCGGCGTGATCCTGCGTCGAGAAGATGTTGCAGCTGGCCCAGCGCACGCTCGCGCCCAAATCCACCAGCGTCTCAATCAGGACGGCGGTCTGGATGGTCATATGAAGCGAACCGGTCACGCGAACGCCGGCCAGCGGCTTGGCGGAAGCGTACTTCTTGCGGATCGACATGAGGCCGGGCATCTCCTGCTCGGCGATGGAAATTTCTTTGCGGCCCCAATCGGCAAGGGCGATATCGGCGACTTTATATTCGGCCGTGACGGTGTCCAGAATGGCAGTGCTCATATTTAGTATCAATATATCATGATGCATTGATAAACTTTAGAAGTGTCTCAATTTCTTCCAGTGATGCGCGTCCTCAGCGACGAGGGCCGCGTGCGCATGCTGCGGCTCCTGGGCAGAGAGGAGTTAAGCGTGGCGGAACTCCAGGAAATTCTCGGCATGGGCCAGAGCCGCATCTCCATGCAGCTTTCGCAGTTGAAGCAGGCCGGGTTCGTCGCCGTCCGGCGCGCCGGCACGAAAGCTCTTTACCGGTTCACCGCGCCGCCGGCCGAGGAAGCGATGATCCGGGAAGTGCTGGACCAAAGCGCGAATGAGATCAGCGAAGCCGCGCACGACGACGAAGGGCTGCGACTGATACTGGACCGCCGCAAAGATAAACTTCGCCAGTATTTCGACGGACTAGCCGGCCGGTTCGGAAAGAACTATGTGCCGGGGCGAAGCTGGGAAGCGCTGAGCGAAATGCTGCTGCGCCTTTTGCCCCCGCTGGTGATCGCCGATCTCGGCGCCGGAGAAGGAACCCTGGCGCTGATGCTCGCCAAAAGGGCGAAACAAGTGATCGCCGTCGATAGCGCTCAGAAGATGGTGGCATACGGGACGGACGTCGCCCTCCGTAATGGAGTGCGAAATCTGGAATATCGTCTCGGAGATTTAGAAGAGCTGCCGATCGAGGCCGGCGGAGTGGATCTGGCGCTTCTGCACCAGAGCCTGCATCACGCGCTGCATCCGGGCAAGGCGATCGGCGAAGCGTGGCGAATCCTGAAGCCGGGCGGCCGGATTGTGGTGATGGATCTTCTGCGGCATGGCCGGGAAGAGGCTCGCGAGTTGTACGCGGACGTGTGGCTGGGATTCTCCCAGGTGGATCTGATGGAACTGCTCCGGTCAGCGGGTTTCGAGCAGGCCGACGTGGCCGTGGTGCATCGCGAATCGCAACCTCCGCATTTCGAAACCGTGATGGCCATCGCGGAGAAACCAGGCCGCGAGTGAAGCGAAACCGCCGCGCCGGCTAGATTTCGAGCGGCTCGGGATGCTTCGATCCCTTGAAGCCGTAGAACACGATATACAGGTAAAGCAGCGCCGGCAACAGAAACGCGAGCTGTACGCCGAAGTGATCCGCCAGCGTGCCCTGAATCACGGGGAGAATCGCGCCGCCCACGATGGCCATGACGAGCAACCCCGAGCCTTTGCCGGTCATCTTGCCGAGCCCGTCGATGCCGAGAGTGAAGATGGTCGGGAACATGACGGAGTTGAACAGCCCGACGGCGATGATGCTCCACATGGCGATATGCCCGATGGTCAGCACGGACGTCAGGACCAGAGCGCTGGCCACGATGGCGGCGAAACCGAGAACTAAACCCGGCTTGACCTTCTGCATCAGAGCGGATCCGATGAAGCGGCCCACCATGGCGCCGCCCCAATAGAAGGAAACGTAGTTGGCCGCGTCGCGCTCGGAAAACCCGGCGATCTCGGGCTGGGTGAAGTAGTTCACCAGGAAGCTGCCGATGGAGACCTCGGCGCCCACATACACGAAGATGCCGATTGCGCCGAGCACGAGATGCGGGTAGCGCCAGACCGCGCGGTGCGCTACTTCGCGGTCGCCCGAAGCGGCTTCATCGATATCCGTCAGCACGGGCAGGCGGATGCGCCAGAAGACGATGGCGAGGATGAACAGCAGGACGGCGATTCCCAGATAGGGGCCGCGCACCGAAGAAGCTTCGAGCGCCTGGTGGGCCTGGAACGCGGCGGGGGACATCTGGTGCAACTGCGCGGAAGTCATGGTCGCGGCGGACAAGATGAACAAGCCGCCGAGCGAAGGTCCGATCGTGGTCCCGAGCGAATTCAGCGCCTGCGCCAGAGTGAGGCGGCTGGAGGCTTTCTCCGGAGCGCCCAGTTCCGCGACATATGGATTGGCGGCGACCTGCAGCAGCGTCACGCCGGAGGCCAGCACATAGAACGCAAATAGAAACAGCGGGTAGGAAGGGATCTTAGCGGCGGGCAGGAAGAGCAGCGCGCCGATGCCCATCACGGTGAGTCCGGTGACGATGGAGCGCTGATACCCGAGCCAGGAGATGATCTTCGACGAGGGCAGCGACATGATGAAGTACGCCGAGAAGAAGGTGAACTGCACCAGCATCGTTTCGGTGTAATTCAACTCGAAAATGCCCTTGAGGTGCGGGATCAGGATGTCGTTCAGCACGGTGACGAAGCCCCACATGAAGAAGAGCGTCGTCAGAATGGCCAGGGCGGGACCGTAATTCTGCGCGCGGGCGGTTGAGGGGCCGCGCTGCGAGGTGGGTTGAATCATGAGACTCCAGTTGAGCCGACGGACTGAATACCCGTGCATCTTATCAACGTTCCCGATTGTGTTAGTTGTTGGAACGTGAAGCCGGTCCTCCACTTCGACGGCGATTGCGCGTTCTGCCGGATGTGGGTGGAGTTCTGGCGGACGCTGACCGGCGACGAGGTGGAGTACCAGGCCTCTTACGGCGAGGCTCGCGATGCGGTGGATTACATCACGAGCGAAGGCCGGTACCGGGCGGCGCGCGCGGTGTTTCAACTGCTGGCGCGCGTGCCGGGATACGGGTGGATGCTGTGGGCATACCTCCATGCGCCGGGCTTCGCGGCGGCCGCGGAATGGGCGTACTCGCGGACGGCCGCGCATCGGAGCGCCGCCTACCGGATCACCCGATGGCTTTGGGGGCAGCGCGTCGAGAGGCCCGCGTACCGGGTGGCGGCGATGCTGTTCGGGAAGGCGCTGGCGATCATCTATCTCATCGCGTTCGTGTCGTTCGGAGTGCAGGCGCCGGGCCTGATCGGATCGCGGGGCATACTGCCGTGGGGGCACAGCGACTTCGCCTTGGCAGCGCTGGCGTGGACGGGCGCCGCCATAGCTGTCGCCGCCGCGATCGCACGTTCCCAGAGCCGGGTGCAGCGCGCGGCGTTCGCCGCATTGTTCGCCCTCTACTTCTACGCGGTGCCGGCCGGACAGATCTTCATGGGTTATCAGTGGGACTACCTGCTGCTCGAAGCCGGCTTCCTCGCCATCTTCCTGACGGCGGATCTACAGCGGGTCTGGCTGTTCCAATGGCTGCTGTTTCGGCTGATGTTCGAATCCGGCGCAGTGAAGCTGCAGAGCCACGATCCCACCTGGAAGGGCTTAACGGCTTTGACCTATCATTACTGGACGCAGCCGCTGCCGACGCCGCTCGCGTGGTACATGGCGCAGGCGCCGCTGCGGTTTCAGAAAGCGTCCGCGGGGTTCGTTTTCGGCGTCGAGATGGCGCTGCCGTTTCTCATGTTCGGGCCCCGGCGGCTCAAGCAGATGGCGGCATGCGGGACGGCTCTGCTGCAGGTGCTGATTCTGCTGACGGGCAACTACACGTTCTTCAACTGGCTCACCATCGCGCTGTGCCTGTTTCTGCTGGACGATACGTTTTGGGGCTCCAGATGGAGTTCCCTTCGGGATACGCGAACGGCGCCGCGCGCGAACCGCTTTGTCTCCGCCGCGCTGGTTCTGGGCATTCTCGCGGTGAGCTGCACGCAGATCGCCGGGATGTTCGGCAGCCGACTGCCCGGGGTGTTCCGCGCGGCGGAAGCTTGGGCCGCGCCGTTCGGCGTGGTGAACGAGTATGGGTTGTTCGCTTCCATGACCACCACGCGGCCGGAGATCTCGGTCGAAGGGTCGAACGACGGCGTGCAGTGGACGCCCTACGTGTTCCGGTATAAAGCGGGTCCGCTGGATCGCGCGCCGGCGTGGGTGGCGCCTTACCAGCCTCGGCTGGACTGGCAGATGTGGTTCGCCGCGCTCGGGAACTATCCGGAAAATCCGTGGTTCAGCGCGTTCCTGATGCGGCTACTCCAGGGTTCGCCGCCCGTGCTGGCCCTGCTGGATCGGGACCCGTTCGCCGGCAAGCCGCCGAAGTACGTGCGGGCGCAGATATACGAATACCGTTTCACCGACTTCGCCACGCGCCGAAAAACCGGGGCCTGGTGGACGCGCGAACCGGCCGGCACTTACTTCCCCGCGGCGGGATTACGGTCACAAGCGGAAGAATCGGATAGACTAAACGCCAATGAAGAATGAACTTTGCCTGATCACGTGCCTGCTCGCGACTGCATGCGGCTCGGCTTACGCGCAAACAGGGCGCGGATTTAACGGCCGCTGGGATCTGACCCTGAAGAACGCGACTGACAGCTACCCCTCCTGGCTGGAGATCACAGACAGCGGCGGGACGCCGTCGGTCCGAATCCAAGGGCGCGTGTCGAGCGTGCATCCGGCCCAGGACGTCAGACTGACCGGAGCGCACCTGAAGTTCACCAGTTCGGAGTATGTCGGCAAGGTCGAGAAGGTGACGTGGGACATCACCGCCGCGGGAGGCAAGCTGACCGGCACGCAGACGCGCGAGGACGGCATCGTCGCGCATCTGACCGGGATGCCGGCGCCGGCGTTGAAGCGCGCCATGCCGGCGAAGTGGTCGACGCCAGAACCGCTGTTCAACGGCAAGGATTTGACGGGGTGGGAACCGATCGTAACGGGCGAACCGGGCAAGAGCCCCGCCAACAACTGGAAGGCTATCGACGGAGAGCTGGTTAACCAGGCGGCGGGGGCGAACATCCGGACGACCAAGACGTTCCAGGACTTCAAGCTGCATATCGAGTACAACTGCCCGAACGACGGCAACAGCGGCGTATACCTGCGCGGCCGTTATGAGGTGCAGGTGGAATACGAACCGGCGGACGAGAACGACAAGCTGCACGGCATGGGATCGGTATACGGGTTTCTGGCGCCCTCGGCGGAGCTGCCGCGCAAACCAGGACAGTGGGAAACCTTCGACATCACGCTGGTGGGCCGTTTGGTGACCGTGGTGCGGGATGGCGTGCGGACGATCGAAAATCAGGAGATCCCGGGCATCACCGGGGGCGCGCTGAACAGCCGCGAGGCGGAACCGGGACCGCTTTACATCCAGGGCGACCATACGGGCGGCATGAAGTACCGCAATATCACGATCTCCGTTCCGGAGAAGTAGAAGCTACGGCTTGAGCTTCTGCGAAAGCTCCAGCATGCGCCGGCCTTCTTCGGTCTGGCCTTCCTGCATCAGGGTTTGGCCGAGCAGGTAATGGGCGGAGTAGTTGCGGGTATCCACCGCGACCGCGTGCCGGAGCACGCCTTCGGCGTTGGCGAGCTGGTTGAGCTTCAGATACGCCTTGCCTAGCAGAATATAGGGGCCGCTGAAATCGGGATTCAGCCAGACCGATTTCTGCAAGGATGCGATCGCGGCCGGCCATTCGGAGCGGCGCGAGTAGGCGTCCCCGAGCTTGTAATAGGCCAGCGAGAAATCGGGGTTGAGGGCGATCTCCTCCTGAAAGAAGGTCACGGCGGCATCGGCCGCGCCGTGGAACAGGCTGAGTTCGCCGAGCAGGTAATGGACCTGGGGCAGTTTGCGATCCAGCTCAAGGGCCTGCTGGAGTTCTTTGGCGGCGTCGTCTTCCGCGTCATGGCGGATCATCATTTGCGCGGTGATGAGGTGCGCGGCGGCGGAACGGGCGTCGACGCCGTACATCTCGGCGAACGCGGCTTCGGACTTCGTCAGCTGGTGAGTTTGCAGGTACGCGCGGCCGAGCATATAGACCACTTCGCTGGAGCGCGGCGCCTTTTCGAGCCAGGGGATGGCGTCGGCGTCGTGGTCCATCAGAAAGAGGCTTTGGCCGAGCAGCAGCGTCGATTCCTGGTAATCCGGGCTGCCCGGGGTTTCGGCGGCGAGGGCGGTTTGGAAGGCGGCTGCGGCGGCGGGGTAATCGTGTTTCTTGTAGAGATCGAGCGCGGACTGATGGTCGAGCAGGAGCGCGATCAGGATGAGCGGCGGCGCGATCAAGGGTTGCGCCTCGCGATATCGAGGTTGCGCTGCGCGGCCTGGTTGCCCGGGTCGGCTTTGAGCGCGGCGGCGAATTCAGCGGCGGCGGCGGCGCGGTCGCCTTCGCGCGCGAAGACGACGCCGAGGTTGTTATGAAGGCCGGCGTTCTCCGGGTGGATCGCGGCGGCTTCCCGCAGCGCCGCCGCGGCTTCGGTCAGACTGCCCTTCCCCGCGAGCGCGTTGCCCCAGTCGCTAAGAGCGAGAAAGAGATGCTCGCGGGCCGCGGCGTCATCGGGATTCTCTTCGACCACCTGGCGAAATTGGGGAATTGCCTCGGCGAGCTGGCCGTCGTCGGCAAGCGCGTTCGCCAGGTTGTAGCGCGCATTGGTGTAGCCGGGCTGAGCGCGCAGGGCCTGCTGGAACTGGCCGATCGCGGCGGCGTTCTGGTTACTGGCCATCAGCGCGGCCCCAAGTCCGTTGAGCGCGGCGGCCTGATCCGGTTTGATCTGGAGAGCTTCACGGAAATAGGGAATCGCCTTCTCGGACTGTTTGCGGGAGAGCAGCAGCGCGCCCAGGTTGAAATGCGCGGAGTAGTCGGCGGGATACTTCTCCAGGCGGTGACGCATCAGGGCTTCCTGGAGCACGTCGCGGCGGTCCTCAGCGCCGCGCGGCAGCACCTGCAGCCACAGATGCCCCATCTCGTCGGTGGCCTGATTGCCGCCGACCACGCGCTTAGGCGGATGATTCGGGTTGCGCGGATTTCCGTCCGAATTGTCGTATTCGAACCGCATGGAGATGACCGTGCCTTGGGGAAGGAACAGGGGCTTCTGATAGCGGAAGACGGCCTGCCAATTCAGATCCCAATCGGGGATGCGGATCAAGGGCTGGCGCGTGCCGTCCGGCAGGGTGGCGTAACCCTCGAGCACTTTCCCGAGATAGTGCGCGTGGGGATAAATGCTTAAAAGATCGACATCGAGCGGGAGGCGGAAACTGTCCGTTATGACGAAGTCTTTGTCGCCGGGCGGAATGTCCAGTTTTCCGTCGTGCTCAAGTTGCAGAAGCATCGGGAACCGCGTCTGCGGCCGGTCCGTAAAGTAGAGTCCCACGGAGGGCTGGACACTCTCTTCTTTTCCGGTGGTCTGGAGGTGGACGTTAAGGATCAGGTCGTCGCCCTTATCGAGACGCCACGCCATGCCGTCGGGTTCGACATAGGGCGTGCTGCCCGGCTTCCAGAAGAGGAAGTGGCTGTCGGGTTCGAACGAGTCGGCTTCGATATCGAGATCCATGCCGGCGAAGCCCGCGCCGGGGGTGGCTTCACGGGGGCGCGAGGAGCGCGTGCGGTCCACCAGCAGGTTGGCGTGATGCACGATGCGCGGATTGCCGGGGCGGATCTCGATGGCTTTGACGAACCGCGTTTCTCCGACGGGAGCGCGGAGGACGAAGTTCCAGAAGATGTCGGGTCCGGAGGCGGCCAGGGTGAACGGCCGGGGCGCCTGAATGATGAGATCCGGCGGACCGAGCTGCCAGCCGGGCGTAAATTTCGGGGCAGGCGGCGCGTCCGCGGGCGAGCCTTCAAGCAGCCCTCCGGCGACCCACTCCTGAATGGCGCGAAGCTGCGCATCGCTTAGGCGGCGTTCGTCTTCGAAGCGGCCGAACCCGGATTCGGGAAGCCACGGCGGCATGTAACGGCTTTTGGTGACGGCGACGATCTGGCCGGCGCGTTTACGAACGTCTCTGTAAGTCAGCAGCGAAAAGGGTCCGGCTTCGCCGGGGCGATGGCAGGGGGCGCAATACCGATTCGTGATCGGGGCGATGTTCTTGTAGAAAGTGACGGGCGCGGCGCGGGCTGAAGCGGCGACGACGACGGTTAGCGCCGCGAACGGGATGCGGGAACTTCGCATGCTGCCAACCCGGAGGATATCAGGTGCGCGGGATATCGAGCGACCCGACAGACCCGGAAGCCTGGTCGCGGACGACGATCCGCAGGAACCGGCTCTGCGCGCGAATCGCGAGATTGGCCTGGAAGACGAACCACTGGTGGGAAGCCATGGCCTCGTCGGGCAGGTTCGCGGCGGCGCGATAAGGGGGCACGCCGAAAACACGCCCGGATCCTTCCGCCTGGCCGAAGAAGATGTCGACTTTACCCGTCCAGCGGCGGCCGGTATGGACGAGGCGGAGGTTGGCCGGGTTGACCCAGAGAGTGATGGTGGCGTTGCTCGTCGTCCAAGCTTGCGGCGGCATGCTCGCTTCGAGTTGGATCGCTGCGTTGGTGAATGGACTGTCGGCGGCGGCCTTCAGGTCCTCTTCCACGCCGAGCGTTCCGCTCGCGCGCTCCGAGAGCGCCCAATAGCCGGGCCGGTAGCGGAGGTGGACGCCCGGAGTGTCCACTGTCACCTTGATCTTGTGGTATCGGTCATCCAGCTTCGCAGAGGTATAGAACCCGAGCGTGTAGCTGTTCTGAGCGGAGAAGACGGCGTCTTTAAGCGATTGCGCCAGACCGTTGGTGTTGAAGTAGGCTTTTCCGCCGCTGTGGGCGGCAAGTTCGAGCCCGGGCGAAATATCGGTCATGGGCGCGACCGGACCGAGGTCGATTAGCTCCTGGGTGATGTCCCCGTTGATGCCGGGAGTGAGGCCGCGCAGGTCGATCGGGTAGATGGCGACATTGGACGCGATCAGGCGATTTACGGCGCGGAGCAGGCGCAGGCGGTAAAACTCCGAGGAAGGATTGTAGCCGGACGGGCTCGGGTGAGCATCGAAAGGTCGCGGAAAGCGACTGGCGATCCAGATGAGGGATTTGCGGCCGGGAAAGCCGGCCATGTGGAGGTCAAGAGCTTCCAGGGCGGCGGCGCTGGAGCGGACGGCTTCCGTGGGAATCAGCTCTGGAATTTCGCCGTCGCCGCGCGCGGAAAACGAAGGATGGGGAGCATCGGCGGTCTCCGCGGAGGGAGGGAGTGCCGAGCGGTCGAGGCGCTGCAGACTGCCGAGGTCGGCGTCAAGAACCCGTAGCCCGCTGCTGAAACCCAGAACATAGATCGCCAGAGGCTGCGACGATTGCATTGCGCGGAGGGTTCGGATGAGCTGAGGCGAACCGATGGCCCAGTCCTGAAAATTGCTGTCCTGAAGATCGATCAGGATGACGTTAAGGCTGCCGCGGCTCGCCGGCGCGGAGTGGTTCGACCAGGCGCCAAAGAGCGGTGGTGACGCGGTCGCGGCAGGAGCTAGACCAGCCGAGTCGCTTTGGAAGGTGGCGATGTCGCGCGCGCGGCCCTCCTCGAAAAGATGGAAGCTGGCGCGGTTCAGGCTGGAGATGGGGATACTTCTATGCCCCGTGGCGAAGACGGTGACCTGGACCAGCTTGGTGCTGGACTGGAACAGGGGCGGTGAGGAATCAGCGAGAAGCGGCAGCGCGATAGCAAACAAAAGCAGCATGGAGCAGAAAAAGCCGGCAGAGCTTGCGGGCTCCGCCGGCTGGTGAGTGCGGCTGGGTGTTTAGAAGTGGATGGTCGCCGAATACTGCATGCGGCGCATTCCGTTCAAACCACCGAAAGCGAGGCCCGTAATCTGGCCCACCGTGGGACTGTTGATATCCGAGTTGGGAAGGCCCAGGTTCGTGTGATTGAAGAAGTTCGTCGAGTCGACCCGGAGGGTCACGCCGATGCGCTCGGTCACGGTGAACGTCTTCATCAGCGACGCATCCTGCTGGATGTAATGCGGTCCAAACAGAATGTTGATCGGATAGTTTCCGAACGTGTTAGCAGCGGGAAGCGTGTAAGGCCCGGCGACTCCAGCGATCATATCCGCCTGGCTCTCGCCCACGATCCACTGATTCCGGTTCTGATCGGACGGATAAGGACTGCCGGTTCCGACGTCCGGGCGATTGTTAGGCCCGACGTTGGGCTGTCCGGGGTAACCGCCGTCCAGAGTGGGGGCGATTCCTAAGCCGCTGTAGTAAGAGGTGATCCCGCTGAGGTTCCAGCCTCCGAGAACAAAGTCGACAGCGCGATTGGAGTTGCTGCCGAATTGACGGCCCTTGCCGAACGGGATGTCGTAGTTCTGCGCCAGGGTTAACTGATTTCTGGGCAGGTTGCCGTTGTATCCCTTACCCGCGGCGCGATCGTATTCGAAGTAATAGTTGGAATCGTAGCCCCAGCCATCGCCCCATTGACGCTGATAGGTGTAGCTGCCCTGGAGAGTCCAGCCGGCCAAGGCTTGCACCTTGAAGGTCGCCTGCAGGGAGTTGTACTCCTCATTGGAGCAGTTACAGTAGTACGACAAATCCTGAGTCCATCCGTACTTGGCGTAATAGGGACGATCCAGATTGGTGTTCGAAACGCCGGGGTTGAAGACCGGCTCGTTGGGATTCACGGACTGGCCGGTTCCGATGAAACCGTGACGATTCACGTTGCCTACATAGGCAGCGGTGACGGAGATCTTATTGGTCACCTGGCGCTGAATGGCGGCATTGTACTGGTAAACCGTGGGCAGAGTGACCGTGGCCGGACGGAACTTGGCATTGATTCCGTTAGGCAGCGGGAAGGTGCCGTTGGCGCTCACCGTCGGCTCGACCAGGGCGGGCGGACCTTGCGCAAGCGTGAAGACGTCGCCGAAATTGGACGACGCATTGATGTTCTGCTGCGCCAGAACCGGAGGATTCTGGGTGACGTTGTGGCCGAAGGTGGAGCCGAAGGTGCCTAAGTCATAGGACCATCCATAACCGGCCCGGACCACGGTCTTCGGGGTGAGCTGGTAAGCGAGCCCGATGCGCGGCGCGAAGTCGTGATAATTCATGGTCTGAATGCCGCTCAGCGGAACGCCGCCCTCGCCGAAGACGTACACAAGGCCGTTGGCCAGATTGAGCGTGGCGCCGTTGCCGTTGCCATTGACGCTCTCCGGGAAGATCATTTCCCAGCGAAGGCCCATGGTGAGCGTCAGCTTCGGAGTGGGACGCCATTCGTCCTGTCCGTACCAGAAGAACCGCCGCTGGCGCTCTTCGGCGTCCGTGCTGGAGCTTACGTAACGGTTGAAGCCGGTTACGTCGCCCAACAGGAAGGAAGCGAGCCCGTTGCCGGGAGAAACGTTGCCGGAAGGCGTGCCGTCCGGGTTCAACGAGACGTCGCCGGTGTTGCCGCCCGCGAAGGTCAGTTCGCCGGCGCGATGGTTATCGCTGGGCACCCGAAGATTCTCGGCGTAGCGGATATCCGCGCCGAATTTGAAGCTGTGGTTGCCATTGATCTTACTTACGTTGTCGATGACCTGATACTGGCGCTCGAGTTCGGTAAGGGGGCAGTTGCACTGGTTGACGCCGAGCGCATAGCCAAGCTTCGAGCCGGGACCGCTCGGATCTTCGATATTGAAGTAAGGAAGGCCCGAGGTGAAGGTGTTATCCAGATTCAGTCCGGGAATGCCGGCCGCGGTGGCGGGCTGCGTACCGTATCCGTTAGGCACATCGTTGATGTGGTAGCGCATGTAACCGACACGGAGCTCATTCACCAAAGTGGGGCTGGCGGTAAAGGTCCAGCCGGTGGAAAGACTCTGGTTCAGAGCGGATGAACTGCCGGCGTAATTGCCGAAGTTGGGTCCGCCGGCTTCGAGTCCGAAGACGCCCGGCGCCTGCTCGGTGAAAGCGGCATAGCTATAACGGGCGAATAGGTTGCTCTTCTGGTTCAGGTAATAATCCCAGCGGGTGTCCACTTGGTTGCCGGTGATGGCGACGGCGCCGTTGGCCGAGTAGTTGTTCTGGTACGGCGTGCCGAAAGCGTTGGTGTTGGGCAACGGGAAGTAGTTCAGGATCGCGAGAGCCTGGGGGCTGAGGCGGCTCGTGGGAATCACGTTATTCGGGAAGGGAGTTCGGCCCGTGCCGGTCGCCTGGTTTCCCGTGGTCGGATCGTAGATCTGATAGGTCGGGCTGACGGCCAGCCAATCGCTCAGGTTGCCCATGCGCTCTTCAGCGGTGGGGACCGTGGTCAGCACCGAACCGCCCTGCGACTGGTGGTTCTGCTGCGTGTCGGCGAAAAAGAACAGCTTGTCCTTGATCACGCGACCGCTGATGGAGCCGCCGAACTGGTTCTGCCGGTAGGTGGGAACGTTGCCGTTATCCTGCGCCGGCTGGAAAGGATCGCGGGCGAAATCCTGGAAGCCCGGAGTGTTGAGCTGCAGGTATTCGAACGCATCCCCGTGGAAGGCGTTGGAGCCGGACCGGGTGGAGTAGGTGGCCAGACCGCCGCCGGTGTATTCAAACTCGGCGTCGAAATCCTGGTTGGCCTGCTTCACTTCAGAGATGGAATCGAAGGTGGGGTTGATGACGATGATGCCCAGAATCGGATCCTGGTTAGTGGTTCCGTCGAGTTCATAACCCATGGCGCTGAACAACTGGCCGTTGGATTCCATCTGGACGCTGCCTTGCGGATTCTCATCCGAGGCGTGGGCCCAGCCAAGACGAACGGTTCCGGGGTTCAGGAGTTCGAACGCCTGGAGGTTGCGGCCGATGCTCGGCAACTGGTTGATTTCCGACGCGGTGAGCGTCTGAGCGACGTCGGCGCGGTCGGATTGGAGCAGCGGAGCGGCGGCGGTGACTTCAATCTGCTGGTTCACATCGCCCACTTGGAGGACGGCGTCGAACTTGGCGGCTTGATCGACCTGAACGACGATTTCGTTGGAAACCGTCTTCTGGAAGCCCGGAGCTTCGATCGATATCTTATATGACCCGGGAATCAGCTGGCCCTTGTTATAGTTGCCGGACTCGTTGGTGACCGTGGTGCTCGTGGTGCCTTTGTTTACATCGGTAATAACAATGTTGGCGTTCACGACAGCAGAGCCGCTGGAATCCGTAATGGTTCCAAAGATGCTTCCAAATATTTGCTGGGCTACGGCGGATCCCGCAAGACCCAAAAGTAGGAAAGCGGAAAGACAGATGAGGCGCACGCGGGTGGAATTCAGCTTCAGCATAGACCCTTCCCGGAGCCGAACGGCGCCCCCGTCAAGAACACGTAACGCGGTGTTTCGACCATGGTTGTTCTCCTTGAACAAAACTCTTCCTCTCGCGCAGAACGCCTGTTAAGCGCCCGCGCACCAAAACGCAGTTCCGTTTAGAACTGAGACAAACCTCAAGCATTTAGATAATGTATGTCTATTAGGGCAAGCACAAGTTTTTATGGGTTTGTTACGGTTACCGAATTTAACTGCTTTTGAATGAGTGGTATACGGGCTTTGTTAAACCACGTTACAGGCGGCGGGGCAACTGACTTTTGCAGTTTTTTGGGATTTGAAGGGGGAAAAGCGTTCGCTTGCGGGACGCTCGAGGTCGAAACCTAGCGCATCCGATACAGGATTGACGGTCCGCGGGGCGCGGCGGTTACCCTACTTGCGGAGAGCTTTCCCGAGATCGGATTCTTTTTCCTGTTTGATGCGGGCCCCTTCCGCAAAAGCCTGTTTGCTGGCTGCCAAATCGCCCTTCTGCCGGAGCACTTGCCCCAACGTATTGAAGGCGCCGGGATTTTCAGGATTGAGCTGGATGGAGGAGCGCAGGGCGGATTCCGCGCCGGCGAGGTCGCCCTTGCCTTTTAATATGGTGCCCAGCATGAACCAAGCTTCGGCGTAGTCCGGGTGGAGGTCGATGGCGGCGTGCATTTCTTTGGCCGCGGCTTCGGCGTCGCCCGACTGCCAGGCGGCGATGCCGAGGGTGTAATGGCCCTCAGCCATGGACGGATCGAGTTCGAGGGCACGCTTGAGTTCGGCGCGCGCTCCGTCGAGGTCGTCTTTGCCCTTTAAGGCGATTCCCAGGTCATAGTGGGCGACGGCGCCGTTGGGATCGTGCTGAATGGACTCGCGGAGGGTCTTGACGGCGTTGTCGAGATCATCCTTCTGGATATAGGCAAAGCCGATATTGACGCGGGCGGTTTCGTAAGCGGGATTGCGGTCCAGAATCGCGCGAAACTGGGCGATGCCTTCGTCGGCGCGGCGGGTGTTGACCAGATTCATGCCGAGACTGTTGCGGGCGTCGAGGTCGGCGGGGTCGAGATCGACCGCATGCTGATAGGCGGCGACGGCGCCGGCGAGATCGCGCGTGCGCTGCAGCGCGAGGCCGTAGCCGCTCCACGCCTTGGCGTCGGCCGGGCTCAGGGCGACGGCGGCGGCCCACTGGCGAAGGGCGGAGTCGAATTGGCTGGCGGCGTTTAGGGCCTGACCGAGCTGGATGCGGTAGGCGGCGTTTTTTTGGTCGAGCGCGACGGCGGATTCCAATTGCGGGATGGCGTGGGCGGGGTCGTCCTGAAGCCAGTAAGCGACGCCGAGGTGGAAATGCGGGGGGGCGAATTGGGGGTCGAGATCAATGGCCTTTTGAAAGCGGGCGATGGCTTCGGGGCGGCGCTGGAGCACGGCGAGCAGGAAGCCGATCTGATCCTGGATGGCGGGGGATGCGGGATCGAGGGCAGCGGCCTGTTCGAACAGGGCGAGCGCGCCGGGGGCGTCGCCCTGCGTTTTCAGTTCATTTGCGCGGGCCAGGATGCCGGCGGTGTCGGCGGCCGGGAGCGGGGCCAGCAGGAAGGCCAGAATCGGCAGGAATTTCACCTGGACAACATTATAGAAGCGCGCGGGGCTGTGGCGGGCGGCGCGCTGGCCACGACGCGAATGAAGTGATCGGTGAACTCGAGCGCGGGATGCGGACGGCTGCGCGGCATGTGGCAAGAGATGCAGTCAGAACTTTGCTGTTTGGCGGTATGCTGGGCGATGCGCTGGGGCTGCGCTCCGTGGCAGGCGAGGCACTTGGCGTTGTAAAAGGCGGGGTCGTTCCGGCGGGCGTCGGCGTGGGCGACGTGGCAGGTGGTGCAGGCGATGCGGCCTTCCAGATAGCAGCGGCTCTTCATGAGTTGGAGCGGCTGGAAGCGGACGTTGACGAAGGCGAGATCGTTGCCGGGCTGGGGCGTGGAGCGGTGGCACGCGGCGCAGAGCTGCACCTGGGCGGCGCTGTCGAGTTTGCCGGGATTCACGGGAAGACCATGGCCGAGGGCGTGCTGTTCGGCGCCGGCGTGACAGCGGGCGCACTGGATTCCGGGCGAAAAGGTAGCGGGATCGGCCGGGGTTCCGGTGGCGTGGCAATTGAAGCAGGCTTTGAGATCGTGGTCGTCTTCGGGAAAGCCGAGCGCGGCTATGGCGTTCGCGGAAGCGCCGTTGGGCTGGCCGGTGGTGATGCCGTACTTGCCGGTGGCTGCGTAGAAGCTGACGCGATGTTCGAAGGTGCGGTCGTGCGATGTGACCAAGGGGGTCTGTCCGCGCCGGCCGGAGCCGACGACCCATTGGATAAGCCCCTCGGCACGCTCCGAACCGCGCGCGGCGGTGGCGACGAGGCCCACGGGCGCGAGCTGGTAAGTGAACAGGAAACCGTTGACAGCTTCGCCCAGAGCGTGATCCGGAAGATGGGACGCGAAGGCGCTTTGGCGCACCGGCATCAGGGCTGAAGCATGCGCCGTGCCGGCATGGGCGCGGGCTTCGGCGGGATGACAGGTGAGGCACTCGGCGGCGGGCGCTGGCGAGAGGTTTCCGAGATACAGCACGAGCGTGAGCGCGGCCGAGGCTGACCACAGGGTCACGTTCCGATGCTAGCGCAGCCGCGTCCGGGGGCTTACTTCATGCTCTTTCGATAGGCGTAGGTAGCTTTGTGCGGATCAAAGCCACCGGTGACGGATGCCGGATTGGAGGGCTTCTGCATGCGGCGGATCTGGCGTTCAATTCCGTTCAGATCCATGTCGGTATGGAAGTTCGCCTTGGTTTCGCGGACGACGGCGTCCGTCATGAGCGGGGCCACGACCGGGGCGACGCGGACGGCGATCAACTCGGCGAGACTTTGTGCGAGGGAGCGGTGCTCGCGCAGGAGCGCGTTTTCATGGCGGCGGATCTGATCGAACTGCCGGAAGTTTTCGCGGCGCGCGGAAGCCTCGGCGAGACCGCGGCGGATTTCCGGATCTGGTTCGTGGTCGAAGCGGCCGATGTGCTCGCGCAGGCCGAGGGCGCAGAGGTTCGCATCGGCGGTGCGCATGCGGGCGAGCCGCCATTCGCATTCGTGGAGGCGGTCGAGGACGCGGTCCTCTTCGAGCCCGATGGGTTCCCAAATCTCGCGGAGCGCGCGGCCCAGGTTCGCGAAGGCGGCGGCGTCTTCATAGGGGAGCAGCAGAGCCTGAGAGCAGGCGCCGTGCTTAAGGGCGTTGAAGCGGATGGCGGCTTTGCCTTCCGGCGTGGACGGGCCGGTGGAGAGCTGGGCATTGGCGCGATTGGCGTCATTGCGGGCGGATGGGGCAGGCTGAGTGATTGAGGTCATGAAGTTCCTTGCGATTTGAACTTAGCAGCGGCGGGTGGCGAGAAAACGCGGGTGATTTCGCAAGTGTTTCCAGCAAAAGGAGATAGAAACGGGATTTCGCCGTGTTTCGCAGAAACGAGGCGTCAGAAACGGAGCGCGCGCTAAAGGTCGCTCGAAATTACGCCGATCAATTCGGAGTCGATTGCTCTCAGGGTCGATTGTTCTGAGGTCGATTATTCTAAGAATGACGGGTGACGGGCGGAAGGAAAGGCGAAGCACGCCGAGGCTGTCGATAGCGGCGGCTGTTCTGCTGGCGTGCCAGGCGACGGTTGCCGCGGCGCCCATTCCCCTGCGGAAGATCGTCCAAATTCGAAACTTGAGCGTGGCGGACGCGGACAGACATCTTCCCGTGCGGATCCGCGGAGTGGTGACTTTGTACGACCGGAAAGACAAGCTGCTGTTCGTGCAGGATCGGACCGGGGGAATTTTCGTCGAGGTGGATCGTGGTCTGCCGATCTCGAAGGGATCGCTGGTGGAAGTCGCGGCGGTCACGGTCGCGGATTACACGAACACGCTTTCCCAGGCCACCGTTCGAGAGATTGGCCGGGTGGGTCTTCCCGCGCCGCGCGCCGCACTTTTCCGCGACATTGCGCGAGGGAACGAAGACTGCAACCTGGTTTCGCTGACGGGAGTGGTGCGTTCGGCGGCGATCGGGGAGAACGCGGGCGAGCAGTTGATATTCCTGAAGATCACGACGCTGACGGGCGACATCGACGCGCAACTGGCCGATTTTGGAGCGCTTCGGCCAGCCCAGTTGATCGATGCCACAGTGCGCGTCACGGCGGTGGCGGGAGCTTACTTCAACGACCTGAACGAATTTCTGGGGCCGCTGCTGCGAATTCCGAGCAGGCAGGAACTGGTGATCCTGAAAGCTCCTCCGCCGGATCCCTTCAGCGCGCCGCTGCGCCCGATCAGCCAGCTTCTTCGCTACCGGGAGGCCGGGGACTTCGATAGTCGTGTCCGCGTCGCGGGGACGGTCACCTTGTCGGAAACGGGAGAAATGCTGGCGATCCAAAACGCGGACAACGCGCTGCTGATTTCCTGCCGGCAGTGCGGCGAGGCGAAGCTGGGAGACGAGGTGGAGATTGTGGGTTTTCCGGCGCTCGGGAGCTACCGTCCGACACTGGACAGCGCCCAATTGCGCGTGAACCGCCACGGGCCGGAACTCGCGCCGAAGCCGCTGGATATGAGTGCGGCGCTGTCAGGCAGGTACAGCAACGTGCTGGTGACCGTGAAGGCCAGCCTGGCGGGGCTGAGTCAGGACGCCGAGAAAGTGACGCTGGATTTGTCGGCCGGCGGAGCGCTGTTTACGGCTAAGTACGAGACAGTCAACGACCGAGGGCCCCCGCTGAAAATTGGCAGCAGACTGCAGGTTACGGGCATCTGCATGATGCAGCAGGGCGGCTTCTGGAAAGAGCCTGTGAGGTTTGCGCTGATTCTGCGGTCTCCGCGGGACATCGTGGTGCTGGCGGCGCCCAATTGGTGGACGCCAGACCACGTGGTGTATGTTCTCGCGGGAGCAGGCGGCTTGATGCTTCTGGTTTTCGCCTGGGTGACGTCCTTGAAAAGGCGGGTGGCGATGCAGGGCGAGCAAATTCTGCTGGGCGCCAAACTCCAGCATGACAGGAGCGAGGTTCTGGAGCTGATCAGCGGCTTGAAACCGATGCCGGTGGTCGTCGCGGCGGTCGAGAGGCTGATCAGAAACCAGTTGCCAGGCGTAACCTGCGCGGTCTCGCTGGGCAGTTTGCATCCGCGGAGTAAAACAGCGGCGCCCGGTGCGGCGAGCGAATGGACATGGCCCGTGGTGTCGTCCGCGAAGCAGAACTTGGGGTCGATTGATTTGTCAGCAACGACGCGATTGAAAACGCGCGCGAGAACGCGATCAAGAAGTGGTTCTATGGTGGGCGTGCAGGAAGTAGCATGCGAGCTGCTGTGCCTTGCCGTGGAGCACCGGACGCTGTACGACCAGCTCACCTACCGTTCGCAGCATGACTCGCTGACGGAACTGCCTAACCGCGAGTGGCTGGAAGCGCAGCTCCAAAAAGTCATCGAGGAAGCAAAGCCGCGCGATGAGATGGTGGCGCTGGCCTTCATCGACCTGGATGGTTTCAAGCAAGTGAACGACGAGCACGGTCACCGGACCGGCGATCAATATCTGCGGCACGTGGTGCGGAGCTTTCAGGGAGTTCTCCGCGGAAATGAAATTCTGGCGAGGTGGGGCGGCGACGAATTCATTCTCGTGTCGCCGGGCTGGCGGACGCGCGACGAATCGACCGCGATCGGGCAGCGTTTGGCGGACGCTCTGGAGCAGTCGTTTTGCTTGAATGGAGTGCGGTTCGTCGCGTCGGCGAGCATTGGGATCGCCGTCTTTCCGGAAGACGACGAGACGCCGGACGGCTTGCGCCAAAAGGCGGATCAGGCCATGTATTCGGCCAAGGTGAGCGGCCGCGATCCCATTCGGGTCTATAATCGCGCGGACTACGAAGGCCGCGAAACGGACCTGGTCTCGGCTTCCGATTTGCGCGAAGCTCTCGCGGACGGCCATTTTCGTCTGTACTACCAGCCGCAGTTTGCTTTGGACGGCCGGCTTTTCGGGTGTGAAGCGCTGCTGCGTCTCCAGCATCCTCACCACGGGCTGATGAATCCGGGCGGCTTCATCGCTTTGGCGGAGCGGTCGAAGCTGATGGTTCCGATCGGCAAATGGATTCTTCAGGAGGCCTGCTTCCAAGGCCGGGACTGGGCCATCGCGGCGAACCGGGGCGTACGAATTTCGGTGAACGTGTCCGCGTTGCAGTTCTCCGATCCGGACTTTGCCGAGGCGGTGATGGAGACGCTGCATGTGACCGGGATGGCGGCCGAGATGTTGGAGCTGGAGATCACCGAGTCCGTCTTGTTGAAGGATGTCACCGGATCAATCAAGCAGATGCAACGCTTGCGGCAAGCCGGAGTGCGGTTTGCGATTGACGACTTCGGAAAAGGGTATTCGAGCCTGGGCTATGTTCACATGCTGCCCATCGACACCATCAAGATCGACAGCTCGTTCATCGAGGGGCTGCATCGGGCGCCGAGCAGTCTGCCGGTGATGCGCAGCATCCTGTCCCTGTCCGCGAATCTGGGGACCGTTACGATCGCGGAGGGCGTGGAAGACCTCAGCGACATTCCCTTGCTCCGGGAACTCGGCTGCGACGCAGTGCAAGGGTTTGGATTCGGCAAGCCGATGCCCGCGGAACAATTCGCGGCGAACCTTTCAAAGTGGCTGCGGGCGTCCGAGAAAACGTCCGGGAACCCGGTGTCCAAAAAGGATCGAACGCGGCATGACCTCACCGCGCTGGCGCAGCATACGAGCGCGGAGAACGAGCGCACCGAGGTTCCTCAGTGAACGGCGCCGGGCTTATTATGAAGGTTGGTCCGAGTATCTAAGCTGGCTCTGTTCCCTCCCATCCGTTCTCGCGCTGACCGGCCGCGCGTATTCCCGAGGCATCCGCGGCCCGCTGCGAGATGATCCGACGCCGGTTTCTCCAGTCGCTGTGCGCGACGCTTCCGGTTTTCTCTTTCGATCAATTGCTGGCTGACGCGCCGCTGGGCGTGCAGTTCGTCAACGTCGCGCGGGAAGCCGGGCTCAACGCGAAAACCATCTTCGGGGCGGAGCGGAAGAACAAATTCCTGCTGGAGACCACGGGCTGCGGAGTGGCGTTTTTCGACTACGATAACGACGGCTGGCTGGACCTGTTTTTCGTGAACGGAACGCGCTTCGATACCGAGTTCCCGAACGGCTCGCAGCCGGTCAGCCGCCTCTATAAAAACAACCGGGACGGCACTTTCACGGACGTGACGCGGAAAGCGGGAGTGGCGCGGACGGGATGGGGACAAGGAGTCTGCGCGGGCGATTTCGACAACGACGGGTTTGAAGATCTGTTCGTCACGTATTGGGGCGATTGCGCGCTGTGGCGCAACAACGGCGACGGAACATTCACCGATGTCGCCCAACAGGCGGGAGTCACCACGCGGACGACAAGCGGGCTGCGGCGATGGAACACCGGGTGCGCGTTCGTGGATTATGACCGTGACGGCCACTTAGATCTATACGTCGCCAATTACATCGATTTCGATCCCAAGACCGCTCCGCTGCCGGAAAGCGGTCCCTGCCTTTATCGCGGCATCATGGTGGCCTGCGGACCTCCCGGTCTGCAAGGGGGTAAAGATATTCTGTTCCGCAATAACGGGAATGGAACGTTTTCCGATGTTTCCGAAAAGGCCGGGATTTTGAAGAAGCAAGGGACATACGGGCTGGGGGTTCTGGCCGGCGACTTCGATAACGACGGCTGGCCGGATATCTATGTGGCCGACGATTCGGCTCCGTCGGCGCTGTGGAAGAACAATCGGGACGGAACGTTTTCCGACATCGGCGTGGAAGCGGGCGTGGCGTTCGGGCCCGACGGGAAGACGCAGGCGGGAATGGGCGTCACCGCGGCGGATGCGTTTGGCGACGGGAAGCTGGCGATCTTCAAGACCAATTTCGCGGGCGACACATCGACGCTCTACCGGAACCAGGGCGGCTTAGCCTTCGAGGATGCGACCTTCGAATCGGGGCTGGGGCGGAACACGCGGTTTCTGGGCTGGGGCGCGTCGTTTCTGGATTTCGATAATGACGGATGGCCGGATATCGTGACCTGCAACGGGCATGTGTACCCGGAGGTGAGCGAGACCGCCATCGAATCCGGATACCGCGAGCGCAAGGTGCTGTACCGGAACCGGAAGAACGGCAAATTCGAAGACGTATCCATGGAGGCCGGCCCGGGGATTCTGGAGGCGGTTCCGGGGCGCGGCTGCGCGATCGGGGATTTCGATAACGACGGCGATCTCGACATCGCCGTGAACTGCGTGAATGACGTGCCGCAGCTTCTGCGTTGCGACAGCACTTTGAAGCGCAACTGGTTGAAGGTGAAGACGGTGGGGGTGAAAAGCAACCGGTCCGGAATCGGCGCGCGCGTGTACTGCACGCCCGAAGGGGAGCATCGCCAAACGGATGAGGTGCGGAGCGGGGGCAGCTATCTCTCGCAAAGCGATCTGCGCGTGCATTTCGGGTTGAACGGGGCGGCGAAGGCGGATCTGGAAGTGCACTGGCCGAGCGGAACGGTGGATAAGACAATGGGTGTGAAGGCGAATCAGGTGGTCACGATAGTGGAAGGGAAAGGCGTGCGGCAACGATGAGGAAATCGATTGGGAATAGAACGGCCGGCTGGTCAGGCATCGCGGCTTTGGCGGCCGCGACGCTTGTTTCGGCGGCGCAAACTCCGTCGCCGGCATTACTGGTGCTGGCGAAGACGGACCACACATTGTCGATCGTGGACCCGGCGACGGGCAAGGTGGTGTGGCGCGTTCCTTCCGGTCCCGATCCGCATGAGGTGATCGCTTCGACGGATGGAAAGATGGCCTATATTTCGAACTACGGGTTCGGCTCGTATAACACCATCACGCCGGTCGATCTGGTGAAGCAGAAGGCGCTCCCGGTAATCGATCTGGGCCCGCTGCGAGGCCCGCATGGTCTGGTGTTCGCGGGCGGCAAGCTGTGGTTTACGGCGGAGGCGGCGAAAGCGATCGGAAGCTATGACCCGGCTACGGGCAAAGTGGACTGGGTTCTGGGAACGGGCCAGGACAGAACGCACATGATCTTTGTGTTCCCGGATTTGCAGCGGATCGTGACGTCGAATGTGAACTCCGCGACGATGAGCCTGATTGAAAGGAAGGCCAGCGCGGGCGGGCCGGGACCGCCGCCCGGCATGAACGGGCCGCGGCCGGGCGGACCTCCGCCGGGTGGGGGTGGTCCGCCGCGAATAGACTGGCAGGAGACCGTGGTTCCGGTTGGGAAAGGCGCTGAAGGGTTTGACGTTTCCCCGGACGGGAAGGAAATCTGGGCCGCCAATGCGCACGACGGCACCATTTCGATCGTCGATGTGGCCAGCCAGAAAGTGATTCAGACGCTGGACGCCAACGTGATGGGCGCGAACCGGCTGAAATTCAGTCTGGACGGGAAGCAGGTATTTGTTTCCACGCTGAGCGGGCCGGACGTGGCCGTGTTCGACGCCATGACTCGCAACGAAGTGAAGCGCATCAAGGTGGGTAAGGGCGCCGCGGGCGTCCTTATGCAGCCGGACGGGGCGCGCGTATACGTGGCGTGTTCGCCGGATGATTATGTGGCGGTGATTGATCCGAAGACGCTGGAAGTGACTGGCCACATCGACGCGGGAAAGCAACCGGATGGTTTGGCGTGGGCCGTGCGGAAATGAACCTGAAACGGATGCGGGCGGTGCGAGGCACCCCTCCTCGCGCCGCCACTGAAAGCATGTCGCCAACATGCCCGATCCGGAGAAAGCGGTTTGCGCAAGCCGCTTTCTCTTGTCCATAGCTATAGCAGCCGGGCTGTGCGGGCGGCGCCGCGCATAGCTGGCAAGCGGTTGCAAATAAAAGAGATCAAAGTTTTTTCGAGCCCGTGATCGCGATATGACCATAGCGCAAATCGTTATTTTGGCCGTCGTTCAGGGGTTGGCGGAGCTGTTGCCCGTATCGAGTTCCGCGCATGTTCTCGCGACAAATGGAGGAGCGAGCGTCCCCTATTCACTTCGCCGATATCTCGCGGATAATAGCGGAGATACCTGTGATGTCGCCGTAATAGTTTCGATTGCTGCCATAGCCAACCGCAAAATCGAGATGCTCGCCCGCGTGAATTTCGAGCGATTCAAACGAGAAATCGTGCGTCAACCCCTCACGGCCCAGTTCTTCTTCTCCCAGGATTGCACCGTTCTTCAGAATGTGGACATCCGTCGTCGCGATTCCAAAGCTATCGAAAACTACGACGATCTGATAACGCCCGGGAGCAGGACACGTCCAACGTACGACGCTATACTCGCCGCGGGGTCCAGGGTGGAACCATAGCTGGCCGCGCGGGATCACGGTACCGTTAGTCTCGATTTGCCCTAAAGAAACATTTCGCGCCACAAATGGACAGCAGAAATCACCATTTTGCGGCCCTTCGCCGCTCAAGGACCAACCGATCACGCGTGCTCCCCAATACCGAGTGTCGTAATGACGAGTGAATAACCGCAGTTCAGATCCAAGTTTCTCCTCCCAGCCGTAAGACCACGTACCACCGAGCGCCGGGTTGGTTTTTATGGCGAAGTCTTTCGTAGCGTCGTACAAGCCGGTGGCAGAGAGATACGCAAACAGGAGCATGGGGCCGAGCAGGCTGTTCACTCGGAGCTCCAGTGAGCGGTAAACATAGATCGCAACCTTGGTTGTATGTCGGCTGTGACACCGCGCGCGATTGTTTCTGGCGTGTTGGCCAGGCGGTCGTAGGTTCCGGACCAGATTCGCCGATTGCCGCGGTACAACTGGACTTTTACAACCACGCGATCTCCGTAGCACGCTGCCACGCCTCCCAGCCGGAACGAATTCACACTAGCCGCGGGTAGCAGTGCGATATGGCGATCATTAGTGAGGGCGCGCGCAAATTCAGTTGTCAAAGCACGGGCAAGAATGGCTGTCTCAGGCCCGGTCGTCGAAGACTCGAAAGAAGCTAGGGTGAGCGGAACTGTGTTCCTGGCGCGGTCGGCCCCTGCGAGCTCGCCAGCCCGGAACCCCAGAAAAGCACCGGCACCCGCCGCTAGCACTGCGGTTAGCAAACAAGCGACCCAAGCACGCGAAACGCTGTTCCCGCGCCCGGCCTTTAAGAAAGTTTCCGGCTCTTCCGATAGGAGCGCCGGTGGGGAATCGTTCGGTCGAAATTCGGGGATGTAACTGCCCTTCGGGATCTCAATCCGGATCGGGTCCCCTGCACCCCCCAACAGATAGTAATCGTTTAGCTTCGAGCGCAAATTCCGCGCCTGAACGCGCACGATCGGATCGATCCGAGGATCGAAGTCCTTACCTCGCTGGAATACGTTCATGCCGAGAGCGTATTCCTTTAGATCTTCCGCATCTCCCGCCAGGGCCTTGCTGACCATACATTGGAGCAGAGAGGAAACGGCTGCGGATCGCCGGAAACTTGGAGCCTCGAGAATGCGTTGAAGCTGAGCTTCGATTTTTCGAGTTTCGGGCGGCTGTGACGTGATTTCGGACATTAGCGGCCAGGCGACAGACCTTCAGGTCGCATAATTTTACCGCAAAAGCAATCAAGGATGCTGCGCCCGCAAGTTGCTGATCCTGCTGTATCTTTACGGTAAACATCCGCCTTTTACTTGTATTGATCGTCCCAACATCGAAGACTACGGTGAACTCGGACAGATGGTATCGCTTGATTGGAGCGGAAATCCATCGTGACAACAATTTCAACAAAAGCGAGTGCGAAGCTTCCCATGCCGAAGAGTAAATCCCTGGTCTCAATCCTTGCCGCAGCAGCGGCCGTTATTCCGACCTATCTGGTCGCGCAGACCCCCAGCATTGTTTGGATGCGGGGCGGATTCTATGACGAAGGGGCATACATCACGCCCGCTTATTCCAGCGACGGCCAATACCTCATCGTCTGGGTGGAGGGCGAGGGGTCCATTAAGGTCTTTCAGGTTTCCTCTGGCTTGCTGCTTCACACCATCGTCCCATTCGGTGGTTCCCCAGTTTGGTCTGCTACGTTATCTGCCGACTCGACATTATTTGCCGCCAGCGGGTCGGTGGGGGCCGGTAGCGCGCTTATTGTCTATAGCTTTTCGGGTGGGATTCTCCAACCTCAATATACCCTGAACACGCCGGACTTGCCCGGGTTGCTTTCTTTCTCGCCAGATGACAGCCTGCTTGGTGTTGGCTCCAATGGCAATGGAAGCAACGCTGGATATTTTACCTTGGCGACTTGGGCTTTCACGCCAGCGTTTTATCTAAATGGAAACACTCCAGAGTATTTCCCAGGCGGCGCGCTCCAGTTCACCGGGGGCGGAATTGCGTTGCAGAGTGAGGACGACATTCTCTTGACCGGACCGCCCGCCTTCCCGTGGGCAAACTGGGAATCCTACGGCTTCAACGGGTGGCCAACTACCGAAGGTCCAGGATACGTAGGCGGCAGCTATGCCGTGTACACAACAGCGTCCGGTTGCCCGGAGAGCCCGACTATGAATGGGTGTTATCCCCAACCCCAACCCGTCTTCGTACCCAGGGCGACTTCTGCTGCATTTTCGCCAAACGGCGCCCAATTTGCGGCTGCATATTCAGGTTCGTCCAGTCAGTTCGGAACGCTGCAGACGTTTACGCCCGTAGGCCCTCCCGTCTATTTTGTACTCCAGAACTCATTCCCGATTGCTGGTTACGGAACAGCCCCGGGTATTGCTTATTCACCAGACTCCTCGACCATCGCCGTGGCAGGTCCTTTGACACAGACTGTGGCCGCGGCCAACCTTTCAGTAACGTCTACTATCATCTACGACTGGAGATCTATTTCATCGGTTGCTTACTCGCCCGACGGAACGTTCGCTGTCAGCGGCGGCGAGGACGGGCAGGCCATCGTCTGGAACGCGGCGGACGGGAGTTTCAAGTACAAACTTCAAACTGGAACGTCGGGCGTGTATACACCCGTTGCCGCAGTTTCAATCTCCCCGAATAGCCAACTCATCACGGTCGCTGGGCTTAGCAGTAGTTGTCCGTCCCAGGGAACGATCAACGTGTATTCCGCTTCAACGGGAATGCCATTGATGCAGTTTTGCGTCCCAATCGGGTCTTACCTATCGGCCGGATTTCTGAATGACAGCCAAAGCTTGGTTGTATCGGGGGGTACCGGTCTGTATGTGTACTCGGCCCTGACTGGAGCGCAGACCCAGACGCTCTCTAACCCTTGTGGTGTTTCGGTTGGTCAAGCCGTATTTCCAAACGGAACCGCAGTGGCCCTCAACTGCTCTGAGGGCGTCTTTGTCGTCAACCTGATTTCTGGCGCAGCGACAGCGATGTCTCGTCCCCAAAATGTTGCCACGGGCTCTGTGGCCGTGTCGCCCGATTCCACTCTCGTCGCAATCGGTTTCAATAGCCCGAACTCGCCGGTGCGTTCGCAATCGAATAATGCGACCACAGGCGCAGTATTGCAGACCTATAGCGGCAACGTCGGATCGGTATGGTCAATCGCCTTTTCGTCCGACAGCCAAACCGTAGTCGGCGGCGATGCGAGCGGACTGCTTAATTTCTGGGACGCCTCAAGCGGCACGCTGCTTCAAACATACAATCAGGAAACCGGCGACTCGGACGGACAGACCTGTAACTGCCCGAACGTCACCAGCATCAGCTACTCGTCCGACAACCAGCATATCTACTACGGCCGTGACGATGCTTCGTCGGTTCTGATGAACAACCCGATTTACTTCCCGCTAGCGACCCTGAACCTTTCGGCGAACGCGGTTATCGGCGGCGCGCCGGTTACCGGCACGGTTACAATCACGACGCCCGCGCCTGCGTACGGGGCCAAAGTCATTTTAACGACTAGCGATCCTGCGGCGGCGAGTGTTCCATCCAGCGTCATGATTCCTTCGGGGCAAGCCTCGGCCACTTTTTCGATCGGCACCACGCCGCAGGCTGCTTCCGCAGAAGTGAATATCACGGCCAACTCCACAGGTACCGTTCTAACCGATTCCCTTACCGTGCTGGCGCAACCAGAGCTTACCGCTCTGACGCTCTCTCCACGTAGCGTGACCGGAGGCGAGCCGACGGTTAACAATACCGTTTCCATCGGCAGCCCGGCTCCGAGCGGAGGAGTGACGGTGGCACTCCACAGCGCCCAGCCTTCAGTTGCAGTTCCGCCCGCGTCCGTTCTGATCCCGGAGGGTGCCACACTTTCACCGGCGTTCACAATCAGCACCGACCCGGTGTCGGCGGAGAGCAGCGTCAGCATCGCGGCCACTTACAATGGTGTCACTAAGCGGGCTTCTATGTCAGTCACTCCACCGCTATTAGCCGCACTCACTCTCTCGCCGAAAACCGTTGCCGGCGGTCGCCCGACTAAAAATAATACCGTAATTCTGAGCGGCCCGGCTCCCGCCGGGGGCATAATCGTGAATCTGACGAGCAGTAACACAGATGCCGCAACCGTGCCCGCGTTTGTGACGGTGCCGCAAGGCAGCACTGCGTCGCCAGCGTTTACTATCTCTACCAAGGCGGTGGTGTCAAACACGGTTGTTTCTATTGGCGCCGCATCCGGCGGGGTGAAAAAATCCGCAAATCTGACTGTCCTTAAGTAAGCGACCGGTCGTCCGAATCGGCAACTCACTCGATGTACCGTCTTAATCACTAATTGCTGAACTCGTTATTCAGGGTTCATTGGGAATGAGAGAGCAGACCACTATCATTTGTTATGGTAACCGGGACGCGACGTCCGGTTCTGGAACAGGAGCACGCGTCCGCAGTTCGGAGTCTGCTGCTCACGAACTTAAAGTACTTCTTTGTGTCGTCATGGGGAGGCTTGCATCCAGGCGATCGAGAGATTGTTCCTGCGCGGGCAGCCGCGCGCCGAAGTCGAGATGCTGTTCGGAAGGCTGGACCTGATCGCGCCCGCTTTGGCCGCGGCGGGCATCCTGATTCTGATCGCAGGCCTGTTCGCGGGCGGGCTTGCATCGGGGCGGCCGCGGCGATATCACGATCAAACAGGCGGGCCTGATTGGGACCGTGCAGGGGTTGTGCCTGCCGTTCCGGGGATTCTCCCGATCCGGGGCCACCATCTCGGCGGCTATGCTGGCGGGCGTCGGGAAGCGGCGCGCCGAGGAATTTTCGTTCGCGCTCGCCGTGGTGCTCACGCCTCCGGTGGTTTTGCGCGAAGCCCTGCGGCTGCGCACGGCTGAGCACTTGCCCGGAACACTGCTGCGCTCCGCCTGGGGGCCGAGCCTGCTGGGCGCGGTTCTTTCCTTCGCGGCCGGGCTGCTGGCGCTGCGGTGGTTAAGCGGCTGGCTGGAACACGGGCGCTGGTATCTGTTCGGCATCTACTGCCTGATCGCGTCGGGCGCCGTGTTCTGGCTGCATCGATCCGGCTTCTGATTCACAATAGTCCGATGCGCGTCTTCGCTTCGCTCGTCGTGATCAGCACCCTCGCCGCATCCGATCTGGGCCCGCGGCTGGCGGAGTGGCAGCCGGTCCGGATGCACTTCGAAAGCGCGGGCCTGAGCGCGAAGCAGCGCGAAGTCGTGGCGACGCTGGTCCATGCCTGCCAGTATCTGGAGAAGATCTACTGGGAGCAGAGCGATCCCAAAGGTCTGGCGCTGCTGCGGGCCACGCACGATCCGCAACTGAAGCGCCTGCTGCTGATCAACGGCAGCCGGTACGACCTTCTGGACGGGAACCAGCCTTTCACGGGAAACGATCCTTTCGCGCCCGGCCGCACGATTTATCCGCCCGGGCTGACGCGCGCGCAGATCGAGGAGTATGTAGCGAAGCACCCGGACCAGAAAGCCGCGATCTATAACCCTTTGACCGTGCTCAAGCGGGATGGCCAGAAACTCGAGGCGATTCCTTACCACGCGGCGTACCAGCAGTATCTGCAACCGGCCGCGGAGCTGCTGCGCCGCGCGGCTGCCCTATCCAGCGGAGATCCGGCGTTTGCGAATTATCTGCGGCTGCGCGCGGATGCGCTGCTCAGCGACGATTATTATCCCAGCGACCTGGCGTGGGTGGATTTGAAGCAGCCCAAAATCGACTTGATCTACGCGCCTTACGAGACTTATCTGGATGACGTGCTGGGAGTGAAAGGATCCTGGGGCGCGGCCGTGCTGATTCGCAACGAACCGGAGAGCCGCAAGCTGGCGCTCTATGAAAAGTATGTTCCGGCGATCCAGAAAGCGCTGCCGATCGGCGACCAGGATAAGCCGTCGAAAGAAGGCCAGCCCACGCCCATGGAAGTGGTGGACGCGCCCTTTCGGGCGGGCGATCTGCGGCATGGTTATCAGGCCGTCGCCGATAACCTGCCGAACGACGCGCGCATCCACGCCGAGAAAGGCACCAAGAAGATCTTCTTCAAGAACTTCATGGATGCGCGGGTCAATAGCGTGATCCTGCCGCTGGCGAAGCAGGTGATGCGCGCGGATCAGGCTTCACAGGCCTCGGAGGAAGGGTATCTGGGCGCGGTGGTGCTGCATGAAATCTGCCATGGGCTGGGTCCGGCATATGCGCGGGTGGATGGCAAGAGCGTGGATATCCGCGCGGCCATCGGACCTACGTATGCCGGCCTGGAGGAGGCAAAGGCGGATGTCGTCGGGATGTTCGGGCTGCAGTGGATGATGGACAACGGAGCGTTGTCGAAGGATCGTTCGCAGGAATATTATGTGTCGTATGTGGCGGGAATTTTCCGCACCGTGCGGTATGGCATCGCCGAAGCGCACGGCCGGGCGGAGATGATGGAGTTCAACTTTCTGCGCGAGCAGAAAGCGATCACGTTGCAAGACGGGCGATACGCGGTGGATTTCGCGGCGATCCCCGGCGCGATTACGAAACTGGCGAAGGAATTATTGGAGATTGAAGCCACGGGCGATCACCAACGGGCGGAATCTTGGCTCTCGCGTTACGACAAGATGCCGGAGGATCTTGCCGCGGCGCTGAAGGCCGTGCACGGAGTTCCGGTGGATGTCGCGCCGGTATTTGACTGGCCCGATTTGTAATCCCGATTTGCAATTAGGCTAGACGTCGGTCGAAGAGAAGTCGTCGCCCGAGCCGCTGGACGAGTCGTCATAGCTCGAATCGTCGCTCGCGTTATCAACGCTCACGTCGTCCGCGGATGCGGAGTTGTCGTCATCCGCGTTGGCGAACTGATTCCCGCCGTCGTTGCCGCGGCCGCCGCCCCGGTCGTCGTCGTAATAGTTGTTGATCACGGTTTCCGACGGCGCGCCGCCCAGGAAACTTCCGCCGCCGAACCCCTCGCCGTAACCGCCGCCAAATCCGCCGCCGTGGTGGCCGAATAGCGCCTCGATGCCTTCAAACGCGAGCGCGCCCGCGGCAACGCCGGTGGCGGTGGACGCGGCGCTCCGCAGGAAGCTGGATCCCTGGAACGGACCCGCCTGATACTGCGGAGGCGGAGCGTCATATTGCGGTGTGTATTGCGGTGCGTATGGCGGCGCGTAATTTTGGGGCGGCGGCGCTTGCGGGCGCGGGGCGGCGCCGGCCCCGAACAGCTTGCCGAGAAAACTGGTGGGCTGCGGTGGAGGAGCGTGCTGCTGCTCCAGCTCATGCAGCCGGGCGTTCGCCTGATTGAGCGCGATCTCCTGAATCAAAACGGTTTGGGTCAGAATGTATAGCGAGTCGGGTCTGGTTCCAAGCTTCTCGCGAATCAAGGCATCCGCTTCCGGGTCTCTCTGGGGCGCCGGCGTCGCGGCGATCCGATCGGCAAGGGACTGAAGAAGGTCGCGTTCTTGTGGTGTCATAGCGGTGGGTCTCCCGATTCAGGGTCACGTCGAGTGCCATAACGAGTTTCCCATGCGTATTGTCTCCGGCAAACGTGCGGACCGTCATATGTGCATTTGGATTGCAACATACAAGAGAGTATGCAGAATCGAACGAATGAATCTCTGACGCCCGCCCTGTTGCGGGAACTCGCCGAAGCGAAACCGCCGTGCATCACGGCGGCGGTGCAAACCGGCGGGAACGCGCGCGCCCGGATGGAGGACGCGATGCGGGAAGTGGAGGCGAAGTTGAAGGCGGACGATCCCACTCTGCCGGACGAAGTCTTTGCGCCATTTCGCGCGCCCGTGCCGAAGATGGAGGAGCACAGCGCCGGCGGGAGCATCGTCATTCTGAGTTCTCCCGATTCTTACTATCGGTTCACGAGCGAGGTTCCCGTGCGCGAAATCGTGAGCGTCGGCGAGGAATTTCACCTGCGTTCGCTGCTGCCGCTGCTGAGCCGGAAAGTCGAATTCTATATGCTGGCGCTGAGCCAGAATCACCTGCGGATTCTGCACTGCACGGAGTCGGAATCGGGCGAAGTCGCTTTTTCTCCCGATGTTCCGAAAGATTTCAATCAATCCCGGCAGACCCGTCAGCCCGACCATATGCTGGACAACCGCGCGGCGGGCGGGAAGGCGGTGGGAACGCACGGCATTTCGTTCGGAACCTCCAACGAAAAGGAGGATAAATACGAATATCTGCTGAATTATTACAAGATGATCGACAGGGGCGTGAACGCCATGCTGGGCGGCGGCAATCTGCCGCTGGTGGTGGTCGCGGTGGAACATGAACTGGCGTTGTACTTCAGCGTGAATACGTATAAATTCGCCGTTGAACCGGGCGTGCATGGCGCTCCGGACGGATTGAAAGGCGGCGAGATGCATAAACGCGCGCTGGAGTTGATTCAATCCCGTCCGCCGGCGGCGGTGCGGCAGACTCTGGAGCACTTCGAGAAGAATGCGGGCACGGGCCACGCTTCTTCGCATGCCCAGGAGATCGTGAAGGCGGCGTTCGAAGGCCGCGTGTCACACCTGTTCCTGCAAGAGACCGCCGAATACCAAGGGAACTTCGATGAGGTTCGTCAGAGAGTGAAGCGGCACGCCGACGGCATCGCTCCCGCGCAGGACCTGCTCAACGAGGCGGTGGTCCAGACGCTGCGGCATGGAGGCGACGCGTGCGTGCTGCCGGGCAAAGAAATGCCCAACGGCGCGCCGGTCTGCGCGATTTTCCGCTATCCTTCGCCGGAGCTCCAGGAAAGCATGAAAAGCCCCGTGAAGAGCGCGGCGTCGGGCGCCGCTCCGCGTCTGTAACGCGCCATGGCGAACCGCGGCGATTTGTGGCTGATCCGGCATGGCGAGACGGCGTGGAGTCTTTCAGGCGCCCATACGGGCCGCACGGATTTGCCTTTAACCGCCGAGGGGGAAAGGCGCGCGGGGGTGGTGCGGGATGCGCTGAAAGACCGGCCTTTCGCGCTCGTGCTGACCAGTCCCCTTCTGCGGGCGCGGGAAACGTGCCGCATCGCGGGCTATGGCGATGTCGCGCAAGTGGAGCCCAACCTGACCGAGTGGGATTACGGCGATTACGAAGGGAAATCCACGCCCGACATCCGCCAATTCCGGCCGGGGTGGGAATTGTGGAAAGACGGCGTTCCGCGGGGCGAGACCGTGGAGCGGGTCTACGCGCGCGCGGCGCAAGTGATCGAACGCGCGATGGAGCCGCAGGGCGATGTGGCGCTGTTTGCGCACGGCCACATTTTGCGGATCCTGACCGCCTGCTGGCTGGCTTTGGAGCCGCGGGGAGGACGGCTGTTCGCGCTCAGCACCGCCACGCTCAGCGTGCTGGGGCATGAACGGGAGCAGCGCGTCATCTCGCGTTGGAACGTTCCTCCGAATGGGTTGGAGGGGTTTTGAAGGCCTCGTCGATCTCGACCTGGTAGCCATTCGCCAGGCGGTTGGTTTCATTCGCCATCCCCACGACAGCCATCAGTTCGGCGAACATCGAATCGGTCATGCCGGCTTTGCGCGCGCCCGCCGTATGCGAGGCGATGCAATAAGCGCAGCCGGTAGTGGCGCTGACGGCGAGGTAAATCATCTCCTTGGTGACAGCATCCAGGGCGCCGGGCGCCATAATCTGGCGAATGCTCTCCCACGTGCGGCGGAGCGAGACAGGATCGTTGGCGAGCGCTTTCCAGAAGTTGTTGATCCAGTTCACGTCGCGCACGCGCATGATGTCGTCAAAGACCGCGCGCACGTCGGGACTCGCGGTTTCGTATTCGATCAGACGCAGCGCTGGCATAGTTTTCCGGTGTGATTCTCATAATGACGCATTGAGCGCGGCGCGTTTTGGCGCTTGCGGTGCACGTGAGTCCGTCATGAGCGACTCAACGATTGTGAAGGTGGATTCCAGCCACTCGCCGCAAGGCAGCATGGGACAGAAGTACCTGGCGAGCGGCAAGAGCATGTCGATGCGGCTTTGGGATGAAGCGCCCGGCGAAGCGCGCCCGGCGGTCGCGCGCGATTACGAGACGGTGGGTTACGTGATGGAAGGCCGCGCGACGCTGCACCTGGGCGATCAGCAAATCACGCTGGAAATGGGCAACTCCTGGGTGGTTCCCAAGGGTGCGGCGCACCGGTATGAAGTGATCGAGCATTTTAGAGCCGTGGAGGCGACGCACCCGCCCGCGGAGTTTCGGGACCGCGACCGGGACCCACAGGAATAGAACGGGAGGCTGTTTTCTCGCGGTACGCCCCGCAGGGTTTTTTCCGCAAACAATAGGCGTTTGCCCTAATTCATCACCGCCCTGGAACATCCTCAAATAGAAGAACCGGCGTATGACATGGTTCCCTTATTTCCGCGCGTCTCGAACGGAAATAAGGACGAAGGCATGGCGCACGCGCGAGCGTGAAGCAGGGCCCTTGGAGAGGGGCGACGCCGCGGGAGCAACATCCGATCGCGGGACCGGGAGCCGCGCAAACCGGATTCTGGCCGCGAATGCGTTGGTCACGGGAGCCATCGGCGTTTTTGCGTTTTGCGGGTGGTTCTTTCACCTTCCCCGTCTTGCCGGACTGTCCGCATACGGCGGCGGCATGCTGTTCGACACCGCTATCGTCTGTACGCTGGCGGCGTTAGGTTTGTGGCTCAGCGGGCAAGGCCGCACGGCGCTGATGCGCTGGATTGGCGCTGGGCTCATGGTGGAGGGCGCGGTCAATTTTTTTATCCGCGATCCCGCGTTCTCCCTGCAAACGCTCGCCTTCCCGGACTTCCCGAATCAAATGGCGCGAGGGACAGCTGCCGTTTGCTTCCTCATTGGAGTCGAGCTTCTCGTACTCGCCCGGCCGGATCGCTCGCCCCGATGGCTCGGAGTGATCGGTTGTTTGTCGACGGTCATCGTCAGTTTCGGCCTGATCGCGTTGCTGGGACACGCGGCAGGTCTGGAGAAAGACGGATGGTGGGGCATATTTTTCGTTCACATCGCGGTTCCGGCCGCCGCCAGTTTCTGTAGTTTCGGGTTCGCGTCGGGCGCGACGATCTGGAAAGAGGCGAAGGAGAATACGCAGGCGCTCTCCGTCTCCGCGGCGGCGCTGGCCATTCTGGGCTCATTTCTTATTTTCGCCGCCGTGGACACGTCGGTATGGGCGAGCGCGGATGCCGTGCTGAGCACCCGGCGGCAAATCCAGACTCGCTCGAAGGAAATTAGATATCTGGAAAACCTCCTGGGGGCGGTGCGAAGAGCGGAAAGCGGCCAGCGGGGCTATCTGCTGACGGGAAACACTCTGTATCTGAAGGCCTTCTACGAAGGGCGCGAGAGCTTTCGCGCCATTTTGCAAAGCACTGAATTCCCGGGTACGACACTGCGGACGGATTCGCTATCGGAGTTTTACGAGATGGAGCGCACCATCGCGCTCGAAGCGGGAGGCCGCCATGACGCCGCCGTAGAGATCGTGCGGTCGTCGCAGGGGTTGCGCCTGATGGATCGGATTGAGGCGGTGGCGGAGGCGAGGAAGAAATTCGTGCGGACGGGTCTGGGTAACAGTCTGGATCAGAGCCGTGAGTCTGTGCTCCTGGTCCGGAAGACCGTTATCCTCTCGAATGCTCTCGCGTTCGTGCTGGCGGTGGTTGCGCTCCTTCTGGCGGGCTTTGAAATTCGGCGGCGCGCCCGGTTTGAACGAATTCTCCGGGAAAACGAATTTTCGCTGGCCCGGACCAACCAGGAACTTCGCACGCAGACCGAAAAGGCGGAGGAAGCCAGCCAGGCCAAGAGCAGCTTTCTGGCGTCGATGAGCCATGAGATCCGCACCCCCATGAACGCCATTCTGGGCATGGCGGATATGCTTTGGGAAACGGAGCTGTCCGAAACCCAGCGCCACTATCTCGAAGTATTCCGGCGCGCGGGCGGAAATCTGCTGGCCGTCATCAATAATATTCTGGATTTATCCAAGATCGAGTCGCAAAGCTTTGAACTCGAGCAGATCGATTTCGATCTCTGTGAAACGGTGGAACAGGTGACGGAAATTCTGGCTCCGCAGGCGGATGCAAAGGGATTGTCTTTGCAGGCGCGCATTGAGGCGGGAACCGCGACGAGCCTCATCGGCGATCCGGTCCGGTTGCAGCAGATTCTGCTGAACCTGCTTGGCAACGCGATCAAATTCACCGTTCGCGGCGAAGTGCTCTTGCGAGTTCGGTCACAGTGCACCCCCACGCACGCCACCCTGGAATTCGAGGTATCGGACACCGGAATCGGCATCGCCCCCGCGCAGCTTGGCGCCATTTTCGAAGACTTCGCGCAGGCAGAGTCCTCGACCACGCGGATCTACGGCGGAACCGGCCTCGGGCTGGGAATCAGCCGGCGGCTGGCCCGCAGAATGGGCGGCGAACTTCACGTCGAGAGCGAACCCACAAAGGGAAGCACATTCTTCTTTGCCTGCACTCTTCTGATGGGGCACGAGCAGAGCCGCACGGCTTTGACCAGAGTCGGCGATGTAGCCGGCAAATCGGTCATGATTGTGGACAACAACGCCACCAACCGGGCGGTGCTGGGGGAAATGTGTTCGGCTTGGGGAATGGACGTCACCACCTGCGGACGCGGGGACGACGCGATCCTGTTGGCGGGCGAAGCGGATCAACGGTTCGACTTGGCCTTGGTGGACCGGCTGATGCCCGGAATGGACGGCTTCGCCACGGCGTGCGGGCTGCTGGACGTCGATCCCGAAATCGGCATCTTCATCATCAGTTCGGAAAGCCGGGCGGGCGATGTGTCGCGATGCCGCAAGCTCGGGCTGGCGGGCCACCTCATGAAACCGGTGCGCCGCGCGGAACTCCTGCAACAACTGGTGAAGGCGGTGGGGTCGGCTGAACCTCCGGCGAAGAAGCTGTCCGGCGGGGATCCCGCCCCCGCGACACGCAACAATTCGGGCGGGACGGAAAAGAGAAAGATCCTCATCGCGGAGGATTCCGAAGACAACCGGTTTCTCCTGCGGGCCTATTGCGCGGGAACTTGCTATGCACTGACCTTCGTCGAGAATGGGGAGCAAGCCGTGCTGGCGTACCGGAGCGGCGGTTACGATCTGATCGCCATGGATGTGCAGATGCCCGTGATGGACGGCCTGGAGGCGACACGCCAAATCCGCGCTCTGGAGCAGGCTGCGGGCCGGCCCCGGATCCCGATTTGCGCCCTGACGGCGAACGCACTGCGCGGCGACGTGGAACAAGCGCTCGAAGCTGGCTGTGACGCGCATCTGGCGAAGCCGGTTTCCAAGCAGAGATTTCTGAGTGCGCTCGAGGAATTGCGGAACGGCGCCAAGAACGCGGCGGATGGCGGCAGTGAGCCCGCGGCGCTGGTCGAGATTCCGGAAGGGATGGGAGAACTGGCGCGAAACTATCTGCTGGCGCGGCAGCGGGAATTGACTGTGTTCGTGGAGACTCTGGGGCGAGCGGACTTCGGCGAATTGAAGAGTCTTGCTCATAACCTCAAGGGCACCGGCGCCAGCTTCGGCTTCGCGGAAATCACCCGGCTGGGCGCCGAAATGGAGCAGGCCGCCAAGGAACTCAACCAGGCGTCGCTCGCGCGGCAGCTCGGCGAACTTGCCAGTTACATCGCGGCGGCGAGCCAGCAGGTCGAGGCAGCCGCTTGAGAAGCGGGGCGGCGGCGATCCGGAGCGCCCGCTGAGCGACTAAAGTTTCTGTGTTCTGCTTCCGATTAAAAGAGCAAGAGCATCAAGGAAGGCCTTAAGTGGTGAACACCAACCAAACCGAACACCAAAACCCTTGCAAGGTCCTCCTTATCGACGACAGCAGCGACGTCGCTTCTTTGATCAGGGCGCATCTGAGCGATCCGCGCATCAGCTTGACGGTCTCAAACAACGGGAGGGAAGGCATCGAGGCATTCATAAACGGCTCTTTTGATTTTGTGTTGATGGATCTGCAAATGCCGGAAATGGATGGCTATGAAGCCACCCGGCAAATTCGTCTCTGGGAACGGCAGAACAATCTTCGTCCGACGCCGATCGCCGCTCTCACGGCCTCCTCGTCGCCCGCCGACATCTCGGAAATGTTCATTTCCGGATGCAGCCATTACTTACCCAAGCCGATTACACGAAATGTTCTGCTGCAAACGGTCGGACAGTATTTCGCCGCTTCGCGGAAAGATTTGAGTGCACCCGCCGCCAGCCTCGCGAGCCTGGAGAAGGCGACGCGCAACCCGGTGGCGAAAACGGCGGTTCCGAATGCGCGCAACTCCCGGCAGCCCTGACGACGGCAGCCCTTTTCCGCCTTTTTCCGCAAACCCGTTCACAGCCCGTCCACTAGCCAAACAAGAGACTTAACCATGTAACTCCCTCACCTATCTGCTATCTCAAGGCAGGAGAAGCATTCGCTTTGATTGCCGGTATAGACGTTTCCCATTTCAACGGCGCGATTGACTGGCGCGCCGCGGCCGGATCCATCTCTTTCGCGTTCACGAAAGCTACACAGGGGACGAGCTATGTCGATCCCCGGTTCGATGAAAACTGGACCGCGATGAAGCACGAAGCTATCCCGCGCGGCGCTTACCACTTTTTCGATCCCTCCGAAGACGCCGCCGCGCAGGCCGCGCACTTCCTCAGCGCCGTGCGGCTCGAACCCACCGACCTGCCGCCTGTGCTCGATATGGAAACGCTCGGCGGCGCTCATCCCGCCGAGGCTGCCGCGGGAATGCAATCGTGGCTCGACACGGTCGGCCACGCGACCGGCCGCATCCCCATCGTTTACACCAGCGCCAGCTTTTGGCAACAGCTCGGCAACCCCGCCAGGCCCGGTCAATCCCCGCTTTGGGTAGCTCACTACGGCGTCAGCACTCCGCACATTCCCCGTTGCTGGACCTCCTGGACTTTGTGGCAGTTCAGCGACGCCGGCCGGTGCAGCGGCATCTCCGGCCATGTCGACCTGGACCGCTTCTCGGGAACTGTCGATGACCTGCGCACACTGGGGCAGCTTCCGCCGGCCGGCCCGTCGGCTAACTCCGCGTCTGCTAACTCTTAAACATTGCCATCGCCGCGCAGATTGATCTCCGCCGCCATCGGTTATCTGCTCATTGTGATCGCGTTCGTGGGCGTGGCGATTTCGTTCGGGCTTGCCGCCGTGCTCGGGAAGCACTTCGCGAGCGGACTGCTGAGCTTCGCTTTGCTGCTCATCCCCTACTGGTTCTTCGGCTTCGGCGCCGCGGAACCGCTGGGCCGCCGGCTCGACCGGCCATGGAAGCGCCTCGCCGCATCGGAGCTTCTGCTCGTGCCATACCTGGTCTTCGTTGTCCCGCTGGGCGCGTTCCAGCTCGGGACTGGATTGGGTTTGTTCTGCATGATTCTGGCGATCACCGCGGTCCTGGAACACGGCCGCGCACATGATGCGCCGAACTGGCACGATGCCGCCGCGCTATGCCTGCTCGCCGCGGCGGTCGAGCTTCCGTGGTTCCGCGACGCGTTCCCGGCAGCCGGTCTGAGCGGACTGTCGAAGCTCCTGTTCGTCGACGCCGGACTGTTCGGCTTCCTCGTCGTGCGCCCGATCGGAGGCATTGGGTTTGATCTGCGGATTCGACGATGCGATGTCGTCGTGGGCTTTCGGGAGTTCCTGTTCTTCCTGCCGATCGCGCTTACGCTTGGCTTTGTTTTGCACTTCCTGCATTTTCATCCGGTTGGCTTTGTTCCGCTCCGTTTCACCGCCGCCTGGATATTCACTTTCTTTTTCGTGGCGCTTCCCGAGGAGATCTTCTTCCGCGGGCTGCTCTTGAATTTGCTGGGCCGCCGCTGGGGAAGCTCCCGCGCGCTGATCGTCACGTCCCTGCTTTTCGGACTGGCTCACTTTCCGAAGCGCGCGGCGTTCAACTGGCGATACGTCATCCTGGCCGCGATCGCCGGAGTTTTCTACGGGCGCGCCTGGCTGGCGCGCCGCCGCGTCCTCACCTCAGGCGTAACTCACGCCACGGTGGACGCCGTCTGGTCCATCTGGCTTCGCTGATCGCCGCCAAGTTGCGAAACGGGGCGCCGTGGTCCCAGTTCCGGACGCCAGAGCTTGTTGGCGGATGGAAACAAAGCACTTGGCGCGGTCCTGCGCCTGCATTGTGCGTTCACTGGCGTGCACAAGGATGCACAAGTCTGCACAATCACGGAGGTCACACAACGGCCATGCGCGAACGAATTGAGATTCCTTACGGTCTCCAGGCGAGCCCCGACGGCTTCTATCTCGAGGATCGTCCCGACGAACGGCGCGTCCTGATGTTCATCCTGAATGCGGTGGTGGATGACCGTCCGCTCTCCGGGATCAGCGCCGATCTGAACCACGCCGGGTTCGTGACGCGCCAGGGAAAACCGTGGTCGGCGGCCGCCGTCTTCGAGCTTCTGCCGCTTTTAATCGATTCCAGCCCCAAGCTTTTCGCCAGCCCGGACTGGATCGCCCAGCGGGAAAAGCGCGAGAAACGAGCGTGACTTAAGCCGGCTTCTCCGGCCAGGAGTGCTTCGGATAGCGCCGCCCCAGCTCCCGCCGGAGTTGCGGATAGAGGCGTTCCCAGAATCCGGCGAGATCCGTCGTCATCTGCACGGGCCGCTGGTTGGGCGCCAGAAGGTGGAGCACCAGCGGCGCCTGGCCGCGCGCAATCCGCGGACTTTCGGTCATGCCGAAAAAGTCCTGCATGCGCGAAGCGACCCACGGCGGCTTGCCCCGTTCGTAATGAATCCGCGTCCGGCGGCCGCCCGGCAGGCGCAAGGAGTCCGGCGCCACGTCATCCAGCAACCGCCGATGGCTTTGCGCGAGCGCGGGAATCAATCGCGACGCCGCTTCGCGCACCTGAGCGAAGGTCCACAACCCCTGGATCGACTCTTCGAGGGCGGCCCGGATTGCGGCCTCATCGAGCGGAGGAACGTCCGCGTGGCGAGACGCGAAATCGAACCGCGCCGCCAATGCCTCCAACTCGTCCGCATTCACGAACCGCTCGATGCCGGTCTCGAAAACTTTCTCCGCGAGCAGGCGCACAGCCTCCGGCGAACCGGCCGCGGGCTTCCGCGTCTCCTCAATCACCAAGCCGTCATAGACCAGCGCGCTCACCGTCTCCACTCGTTCGGCGGAGCGGTTCCACTCCACGCCCGTGCGCTCGACGACGGCTTCAGGGAACAAATCGATCAGCCATTCCGGCTCGATCGCGCAGGCCAGACGGATCAGCGGCGCGGGCCGCTCGCTCCGTTGCTCCACATCCAGGGCGACGAAAAATTCGCCAGGGGCTTCGGCCATCTCCGCGCCCGTGCTGCCGCTCAAGAGAACCTGCTGTCCGGAGCGCCGCCGTCCGACGCGGTCGGGAAATCCGGCGAGGATCGCCATACGCAGGGAATCGGCTCCGCTCGAGCTGTGCCCGGCTTGCCGGCGCGGCTTTGCCAGACGGCGGATCTGCTCGTAAACCTGCCGCGTGCGCGGACCGGTTTCTTCCTCCAGCGCTTGCAGAAGATCCGAGGAGCGCACGCGCTCGCCGCTGCTCAATAGCGCCGCCGCGCGGCAGGCTTCGTCGCCCGCGCCATTCCGGATGCCCGCGGCGACCAGCTTCGCCAGGCGCGGATGCAGAGGCAGGCGGCTCAACGCGATGGCTTCCCCGTCCTGCGCGCCAAGCCGGTCGAGCAGCCGCCGCGCCGCGTCCCAAGCCGCTTCCGGAGGCTGGTCCAGCCACTCCAACTCTTCTCGCGACCCAACTCCCATGACCTGCAATTGCAGGCAGATTTGCGACAGCTCCCGGCGCAGGATCTCGGGTTCGTCGTGTTCGGCGCGCCTTTGAAAGTCCTCCGCCGTGAACAGCCGCAGCACGCGCCCTGGCGCCGTTCGGCCGGCACGTCCCGCGCGCTGGATCGCCGAGGCTTTGCTGACGCGCCCGACTTCTAGCGCGGGAAGTCCCGTCCATGGCGAATCGCGCGCAAACCGGGCGAGCCCGCTATCCACGACCGCCGTTACGCCCTCGATCGTGATCGAGCTCTCCGCGACGTTGGTGGAGAGGATGATTTTCCGGCGGTCGCCCGGAGTCACCGCCCGGTCCTGCTCTTCGGCCGAAAGATCTCCATAGAGCGGCGCGACCAGGATATTGCGCGCGGAGGCCAGCCGTTCGCAAGCCCGCTGCGCTCGCCGAATCTCCGCGGTTCCGGGCAGAAAGACCAGCACGTCCCCCCGCGGCTGGACGGCCAGAATCTGCTCTACGCCCGACGCCACCTGCTGTTCGAGCGGCGCCGCCGAATAGGGAACGTATCCGGTCTCGATAGGGAAAAGGCGTCCTTCGCTGCGCACTACCGGGCAGGCGCCCAGAAACCGCGCCGCCGGTTCGGGATCGAGCGTGGCGGACATCACCACGATCCGCAGATCCGGCCGCGAGGTCTTCTGCAGCCGGCGAAGCAGCGCCAGCGCCAGATCGGTATCGAGGCTCCGCTCATGGAACTCGTCGAGCACCACCGTCGCGATGCCGCGCAGCGAAGAATCGGAGAGGAGCCTGCGCGCGAGCACGCCCTCCGTCAGGAAGCGAAGGCGTGTCCGCGGCCCGGAGATCTCTTCGAATCGCACCTGCATTCCCACGGTTTCGCCGACTTGTTCCCCCAGTTCGAAGGCGGCGCGCCGGGCGGCCATGCGCGCCGCGATCCGGCGGGGCTCGAGCACCAGCACCTCGCCGCCCAGAGCGAGCAGCGCCGGAGCGACGCGCGTCGTCTTCCCGGAACCGGCGGCGGCCTCAATCACCAGGTTGGGGAATTCGCGAAGACTGCCCAGGATTAAGGGAGAGAGAGCGATCGATGGGAAGAGAAAGCAAGGTGGGGAAGACTACGGGTGCTATTATGACGCGCGTCGTGAAAAGAAAACTCTGGGGCGTTCTCGCGCTGGCGTGCGCAGGATCGGGCTTTGGCGCGGCGGCGATCGCGGGCTGGAGCCTCGGCCCGTTCCGGCGTCCCCCGTCCGGCAATCCGGTGATGCGGCCACGGGCGGAATCGGTCTTCACCGATCCCATCACTCACCAGCCGGTCCACTGGGAGTCCCTGCACACATTCAACCCCGCCGCCATCGCGCGGAACGGGAAGGTGTGCCTGCTTTATCGCGCCGAGGACAACACTGGCGATATGCTGATCGGCGGGCATACCTCGCGCATCGGGCTTGCCGAAAGCTCCGACGGCATTCATTTCACACGGCGGCCCGAGCCTGTTCTGTTCCCGGCCGATGACGACCAAAAGGACCGCGAGTGGCCGGGCGGCTGCGAAGATCCGCGCATTGTGGAATCGCCCGATGGCGGCTATGTCCTCACTTACACGCAGTGGAACCGCAAGACCTATGACGCGGGCATCGCCACCTCGCGCGATCTGATCACCTGGACCAAACACGGTCCGATGCTCGCCAAAGCCAAGGGCGGGAAGTACGCCGCGCTGCAATATAAGTCGGCGGCCATCGTGACGCGGCGCGCGGGGGAACGCCTGGTCGCCGCGCGCATCCAGGACTCTTACTGGATGTTCTGGGACGAAGGCTCGCTCCATCTGGCGCGGTCGAAGAACCTGATCGATTGGGATCCGGTGGAAGATGAACATGGTGAACTGCTCAACGTGCTGGGACCGCGTCCCGGGCGTTTCGACAGCAGTTTCCCGGAAGCCGGTCCGCCGCCGCTGCTGACAGATCGCGGGATTGTGGTGATCTACAACGGCAAGAACGCGCCGCAAGGAGGCGCGCCCGACCTGGCGCCGAACGCGTATGCCGCGGGTCAGGCTCTTTTCGCGGGCGACAACCCGGCCCAACTCATCGCGCGCCTGGAGGGTCCGTTTTTCAAACCGGCGATTTCCTTCGAGCGATCCGGCCAGTATGCCGCGGGCACGACTTTCACCGAAGGCCTGGTTTGGTTCCAGAACCGCTGGTTCCTCTACTACGGCGCGGCCGATTCTCTGGTGGGCGTGGCTGTTTCCCCCGCTTCCAAATAGCCGGTGCCTACTGGGCCATCTTGCGCATGAGGGTCGCGAGCAAATCCGCATTGGCGGCCGGCGCCGGGCAGGCCGCCGTACGACCGCGCCAAAGTTTCTCGGCCAGATCCAGACGCACTTCCGCCATCTCATTGGTGGGTGACCTGGCCGGTTTTTCAGCCAGCAGCTTCTGCGCGGACGCGGCCAGCGCGGGATCCGCGGAAGGGCAAGACTGCGCGAGCGAAACGGCGAGCGCCAGAATCTGATTGCTCCGCGCGAGTTTCTCCGCGCTGGTCAGGCGCCGCGGAGTCGGATCCAGATCGAGAGCCGATTGGGCGATCTGGGCTTCGCGCGCGACCGCCGCATCGCCCGGCTTGCGGCGCACGGCGTCCTCAAACGCCAGGTGCGCGGCGTGATAGTTCCCCTTTTCCAGTTCCACGCGGCCCAGTCCGGCGTAGGGCTCCGCCGCATCGGGCTCTTCCTTGATGAGCGCCCGGTACGCATCTTCGGCCTGCGAGAGCGACCCGGCTTGCAAGTACAGCGCGGGCATTTGACGCTCGATCGCAGGGTCGAATTTCGCGGCCTGTCCCAGCGGAATCAGCTCGCCCAGAAGCGCCTTCTGATCGTCGCGGCCGGCGAGCCACCGCACCAGCTCCATGCGCGCCTGCACTGGTTTGGATTCTTCCTGGCCCGGCGGCCAGGAGCCGTAGATCGCCCGGTGGTAGAACGAGTCGGCATCCCGAATCCGCTTCTCTTCGGTCATCGCCCGCGCCATCAGCAGGTTCGCCGGGCCATCGTTGGAATCTTCGTCGAGGACGTCCTGAAGCGTCTCGACGGCGGCTTCCGGTCTTTTCGCGGAGATCAAAGCATCGGCCAGCGAGAGTTCGTAATCACGATTGTCCCGCTCGAGCGAGAGCGCGCGCCGGAACGCCTCGATGGCTTCCGCCTGGCGGCCCTGCGCGAGCATCGTGCGGCCCGTACCGGCATAGCGGCGCGCCTGCGCTCCCAGTTCGCGCTTCTCCAGCACGGCGAGAAACTGGTCCGCGCCATAGAGCGCGGCCATAACCGCCAGGACGCTGAGCACCAGCCCCGGCTTGGCGAAGTTGGAGACGAAGCGGCGGAACATTCCTAACGTTCCTTCTCTACGCCATAGGCCGCGAGCACGTCGCCGATCGTGATGACGCCGAGGAACTGCCGCAGATCGGCGCGGCTCACCACCGGCAATGTATCCAGATGCCCCGTCCCCATCTTTTCCAGCGCGGCGCTCAAAGGCTGATCCGGATGAATGATGGTGTCGTGCTCGGACGCGTTCTCCGCATCGAGGTGGCGGGAGAACGACCGGGAATCGTAAATGCCGATCAGTTTGCCGTCTTTGACCATTGGCCAGGTGTGCACGCCGGCTTCCTCCATTTGGGACGCGGCGATCAGTTCGTCGCTCGGCTCCTCGGACGCGGGTTTACGGAGCACTCCGGCGACGATGAGACGTCCGCCGCGCTCGCGCACGCCGCCCGGCAGGAACACGCCTTCCTGATGCGCCAGAGCTTCATAGATCGGCTCTCTCTGGAGCCGGTACGAAATCATGAAGCTGATGAGGTTCGCGATCATGACCGGCACGATGATGGTGTAATCGCGCGTGAGTTCAAAGATCATGATGACGGAAGTCAGCGGCGTCCGGATGATGCCCGCGAAGGCCGCTCCCATGCCGACCAGCGCGTAAGCGCCCGCGCCCGCGGTGACCAGCGGAAACAAGTGGTGGGCCGCGCTTCCGAGCAGCGCTCCAAGCATCGCTCCGATGAATAAGCTGGGGCCGAAGATGCCGCCCGCGTTGCCGGATGAGTAGCAGGTGGCCGTGGCGATGATCTTCAACACGACCAGCACGGCGATGGTGCGCAACGCCATGTCGCCGTCCAGCACGCGCTCCACGTAGTCATACCCGACGCCGAGAACGGCGGGGAGATAAAGACCCAGCAAACCCACCAGCAAGCCGCCCGCCACGGGCTGCGCCCACACCGTTGAGCGGGGCAGCTTACGAAAGAGCAGGCGGAGGCTCAGCAATAGCTTCACGAACACCACCGAGGCCAGTCCGCCGACCACGCCCAGCACGGCGTAGATCAAAAACTCGATCGGATTCACCAGGTGATAGGCGGGCACATGGAAGAGAGGCTGGTCTCCGAGGATGAGATGCAGCACCATCCAGGAGGTGGCTGAACTGATCACGATGGAACCCAGCACCGGGGCGTGAAGATCGCCCAGTACTTCTTCGAGCGAAAACAGCACCGCCGCGATAGGCGTATTGAAGGCGGCCGCCAGCGCCGCGGCGCATCCCATCGGCAGCAGGTCGCGCACGCTGTCTTTACTGAGGCCGAACCGCCTGCCGAGGTAAGAGGCGATGCCCGCGCCGATCTGCACGGAAGGCCCTTCGCGGCCGAGCGCCACGCCGCTGGCCAGCGCGATGCAGCAGCAGAGGAATTTTCCCATCGCCGTGTTGAGCGAGATGAATCCGTCATTGATGAAGATGGCGAACTTGGTCTGCGGAATGCCGCTGCCGCGCGCGTTCGGAAAGAAACGAAACAGCAGATAGCCGGAGACGAGCGATCCGACCACTGGTACGAAAACGCGCCGCCATCCGGAACTTCCCGAAGGATACATACGCGCGGCCAGACGCCCGGTGAGCAGAATGAAGGCGACGACCACCAGGCCCACCAGCGCGCCGATTACGAAGCTCAGGACGATGGATACACGGGCCTCGCGGTCCGCCTCGGTGGATTGGGATTTCAGCCGCCTATGCCGCCATGTCTCCGAAAGATTCATCTTGTTTCAGAATACCCATGAGCGCTTGTTGCGCCGAAAGAAATCCAATCGTTGATAACCGTCGTACATCGAAATAGCAGTAGCAGTAAATCGAAAGAAGGAAAAAGTGAATTTTAAGAAACTAACAATTGCCGCCGCCGTTCTCATGGCGAGCTCGCTGGCATTCGCGGCGCACAAGGATCCGATGGTCGGCGGGGCCGCCATGTATCCCACGAAAGACATCATCGATAACGCCGTGAATTCGAAGGATCATACGACTTTGGTCGCCGCCGTGAAGGCAGCGGGCCTGGTGGATACGCTGAAGGGACCGGGTCCATTCACCGTATTCGCGCCAACCAATGAGGCCTTCGCCAAGCTGCCCGCGGGAACCGTGGACACGTTACTTAAGCCTGAGAATCTGGATACTCTCAAGAAGATTCTGACTTATCACGTGGTGTCCGGAAAGATGACCGCATCCGATCTGATGAAGGCGATCAAGGCCGGCGGCGGCAAGGCCACGCTGACGACAGTGCAGGGCGGGACGATCACCGCGATGAAGTCCGGCGGCGGAATCACTCTGACCGATGAGAAGGGCGGCATGTCGCACGTCACTATCGCGGACGTGATTCAATCCAACGGCGTCATTCATGTCGTCGACACCGTGTTGATGCCCAACTAAGCCATCGCTATATCCGCGGGGAAAGTCGCAGGCAGGCTCGCAAGGGCCTGCCTTTTTTGCGTGCGCAAGAATGAAATGCATGGCGACGCAATTCACAGTTTCCTTCCTTGAAGATTCGCTGGCGCAGTTCCGGCAGTACAAACAACTGGCGGAGCGTGCGATGGCGCAAGTTAACGATGAACAACTGACGGCTGTTCTGGACGGCGAAATGAATTCCCTGGCCGTGATCGTGAAACACATGGCGGGGAACATGCGCTCGCGCTGGACGGATTTTCTGACGAGCGACGGGGAGAAGCCGGATCGCGATCGCGATGCGGAATTCGAAGAGCCGCCGGTTACTCGCGAGGGGCTGTTAGAGATGTGGGAAGCGGGATGGCGCTGTCTGTTCGATACGTTGGAAAGCCTGTCTGAAGCGGACTTGACGCGCACGGTGAGGATTCGCGGAGAGGCGCATTCGGTGATGCAGGCAATTAATCGTCAGCTGACCCACTATCCCTATCATTGCGGGCAGATCGTGCTGCTGTCCAAGCATTTTGCGCACGAGCGCTGGCAGTCTCTGTCCGTGCCGCGGGGGAAATCGCAAGAATTCAACCAGCGCATGGTCGGAGGAAGAGGGCTCGGCAGTTCACCGCCGAGCAGAAGCTGCTGAATCAGATTCCTCGCCTGGAGGAAGCGCAAGCGATCCTCAAGGGCGAACCAGACCCATCGCTGGAAGGTGCTGTTCGCGCGTTCTGGTTGGAGAACAAAGCAACGCGGGCAATGACCCGGCAAGATGGGCGGCGTTTCATCCACCCCCGCGCGTCTAATCTCCAGTCGTTGGTCGAACTGATGAGCCAGTACCCGGAGTTGAAGATGGCGGACAAGTGAAAAAACGGAGCGAAGCGCGCGGCGATGGTCCACGGGTGTTCCGAAGTCGCAGCCGTTTAGTTCTCCGTACGAAGATCGTTGTCGTGAAGCGCTATTGCAGTTTGAAGAAAACACCACCGCCATATTCTCCGCCTACCGAAGCGGTTCCGTAGAGCTCGCCCGAGGCGCCGAGGAGAAGGCCACCATAGGGTATGCCCCCGTCCGCCCCGCTCGTGAAGTAATGGAGCACCGTAGCAATGCCCTCCGCCGAGATCTCGAAGGCTACGCCGCTGATCTCGTCCGCGCCGCCTCCGGATGTTGTTCCGTAAATATTGCCCTGGGGATCGCGAATGATGGGATTTGGGTAGGCCCCGTTACTGCATTGAAAGTCGAGAAGTATTTTCTTCACATGGCCGGAAAGCTCGAAGACGCTACCGCATCCAGCATTGGTCGTCCCGTATATGTTCCCGTCTGAGTCGAGAATGACCCCGTTGGTCGGGAACCCGTCCCCGTAAGTGAATGAATGAAGCACTTCCGCTTGTCCGTCCGGGGAGAGCTTGAACACGACACCTGCGTCGTGGTCGCCGCCGGAAGACGTGGTTCCGTAGAGATTGCCCGCCGCGTCGAGGGTGACTCCGCCTTCTGGCTCACGGCCATTGGTCGAGCCAGGAAACTGCAGCAGGACGGTTTCGTTCCCGGCTGGATCCAGCTTGAAAACGACGCCGCCATAGTCGAGGCCGCCACTTGAGGCGGCGCCGTATAGGTTGCCGTCTGAGTCGATCGTAAGCCCACCCTGCGGACTCTCGCCCCCAATACCGTTTTGACCGCCAAAGCTATACAGGATTGACTCCTGGCCGTCCGGCGTAATTTTGTAGACGTCGCCCGCATCGTATATGCCGCCGTCGCTCGTTTCCCCGTAAGCATTCCCGGCCGCGTCGAAAACGACTCCGGAACTTGGTCCGTACTCGCCCGAGAAAAACGGGCCGAAAGCGTAGAGCACGGTTTCCTGACCGGAAGGGGTCATCTCGTAAACGGTGCCTCCATCGTAGCCGGTGCCGGAGACTACGCCGTCGTTGGTTACTCCCCAGAAATTCCTGGATTTGTCGCGCGCCAGGTTGAAAGTTGGACTGTAACCTCCGTACGAGTTCGGGAAATTGTACAAAACTGTTTGTTGTCCAGAGGAAGTGAGCGAGTAAATCAGCCCGTCGCCCTGGGTGCCTCCGCCACTGGCAACACCGTAGAAGTCGCCATTCGACCCGGAGAGTAGACCAATCGGGTCGGCTCCTTTAGAAGGAGAACCGGTGAAAGCAAAGAGAACCGATTCCTGGCCAGCGGGGCTGACTTTGAAGACGGCGCTACCGTTACCCGGCATGAAGTAACTCGCCGTCCCAAACAGATTCCCGCTTTGGTCCCGGATCAGAGCGGAGTTGGGGTCGGCCGCGTCAGTTCCTCCCTGAAACGTGTGGAGAACGGTGAAGTTATTTTGGACGTCGAGCCGGAATACGACCCCGTGTCCGTAAGCCCCGGCTTCGGAGCCGCCGAACTCCGTCGTTCCGTAGAGACTGCCTGTCGGGTCCAGGGTCACGCCGGCATTGGGATGATATCCGTCCGTAGTCCCGGCGAACGAGTAGAGGACTGTTTCCGCGCCGGCGAGGGTCATACGATAGATCACGCCTGAGCTTCCCGAGCCACCATACGACGTCGTTCCGAGAAGATTCCCACTGCCGTCGAATACCAAGTTACCGTTCGGCTCAGCTCCGTCGGTATCCGGAGTAAAAGCGTGCAGGAAGGTTTCATTCCCCTCGGGATCCAGTTTGAAGACGATGCCATAGCTCCGGGGGCCGCCCGCCTTTGTCGCCCCGTAGAGATTCCCAGTCGCATCCAAGAGGAGGGCGCCATTGGGATAGCAACCATCGAAGCCGCCCCGAAAAGTGTGGAGCACGGTTTCTTCTCCGGCCGGAGTAATCTTGAACACGGCGCCGCACCCTCCAGAGGTCCCGTATTCTGCCGCCCCGTAGAGATTGCCGGCTGCGTCCAGGATCACGCCCTGCGGGTAATATCCGTCCACGTCCGGCGAGAAGCTGTGCAGCACGCTCAGGGCGCCGCTGGGCGTGAGTTGAAAGACCGTTCCGCCGCCCCCAGGCCCATCGCCTTCGGTGGTTCCGTAAAGGTTCCCCGCCGGGTCCTGGACGAGAGCGGCATTGGGGTTCGCGCCATTCCTCGGCAGGGAGAAGTTGTGAAGTACTGTCTCGGTGCGAGTTTGGGCGTGTGTGGAGTTGCAAAGAGCGCCGACGCAGACCAGCCACAACGCAAGAGTGGCCAACAGCGCGGCCTTCGATGGGACGAGAAGGGCAGAGCGACCGAGGATCAGCATGTCCGACTATTCTACTGGCTGTGGGATCCAACGCGTCACCAGCTTTTCCGCAATTTCGTCCTGCGCGGACGGGCCGCCTCCTTGAAGAGCTAACGGGATTTTGATCGGGCGGAGGAATGTTCGCCCGCCGGGTCACACTTTGTGTCAAACCCAAACTGCCGCCGTTAATAGCCGAGTTAATCAAACGTGCCAGCAAAGTCGGAGAGACGGAAATATGGTTGAGAGTTGTCGTGCGGTGCGCACAACGGGCAGACTGAAGCGCGGCGGAAACGGGTTTGCCGCCATTGGCCGCGTGTTCGGGCCGTATCGGCGTCAACCCGAAGCGCTACAATTTGTACGGAGGTTTTGGCTCCGCCAGTCGGATTCGAAGTGAGAATCTTCTGGTTAGCGGCGCATGCGGCCGCGGAGAATTTCGGAGAGTGCAATCGATACTTTCGAGCCGCCATTCGGCCCGTTGTCGCGGCTGAGAGAAGAGTCAGAGAAAGGGCGGTGGGGACGGAGGATGCCCGGAAGTGTTAGGGTGATGGCGTGAAACCGTATCCTAAGTATCTCGACTGGTTGCGCTACCTATGCGCCTGGATGTTGTACTTCTATGGCGTGAGCAAGCTTACTGGCCATCAGCTCACCGTTCCCTCGTGGGTGTCACAGAAGCCGATAGGCTCGCTCGATGGTTATACGCTGACTTGGTACTACTTCGGCTACTCGCACACCTATAAATTTATTCTCGGCTCTATTCAGGTTATTGGCGCCTCGCTGTTGCTGTTTCGCAAGACCGCGTTGCTTGCCGCTCTGATGATGGCGCCGATGATGGTCAACATCCTGCTCATTAACATCTTCTACTCGATTACGTTTGGCGCGGAGCGCACAGCCGCCTTCATCCTCTTGTGCATGCTGTTGCTCTTATGGCATGAGCGCGAGGCACTTGTCCAGGTACTGTGGATCAGTCAATCGGCCGAGTTGAGGTCAAAGCAGAAGGTTCATTGGATCTTTCGAACGCTGATACTGCTCTTCGTGCTGGGCGAGATAATACTTGGCAGCACGCTGCTGGCCCATTAGAAGGGTCACGTCCACCTTCGAAACTTGCCACAGGAGCTCGAAAACGAAAGAGAGCCATACCGCACTCTTGCAATAGATCAATCACTGGCGGACAAGTATCTGTCTCCTCAACGCGGTCCGGAAACTGACGACCCTACGTTGAACTCAGTTGTGCCCACAACGTCCCGTCACCGGAAGAAGAAGAATGGGTCGAAGGTCTGCGCCGGCGGGAAAGAGCCGTCGCCGTTCGCGAGGAGAACCGAAAGCTCACCGTCCCAGGAATCGCCACAGGCAATGTCGTGGGGCCTCACGCCCACGCCGCCGTTAATAGCCGAGTTAACCGAACCTCCCGGCAATTCGGAGAGACGGAGAATATGGTTGAGAGTTGTCGTCAGGTGCGCACAACTGGCAGATTGAAGCGCGGCGGAGAGACGGGCTTGCCGCCATTGGCGTGTTCGGCCGTATATGTCTCAACCCCGAAGCGCGTACAATTTGTACCGCAGGAGTTCAACCAGCGCATGGCTGGTGAGGAGGCAGGCCGGCTTTGAAGGGAAACGGGGAACTGTGGGTTGAAACCGAGCGCTTGCGAATGCGGGAGTGGCGGAAGGACGATCTGGTTCCGCTGGCGGCGATGAACGCCGATCCGGAGGTGATGGAGTTTTACCAGGCGCCGCTCACGCGGGAGCAGAGCGACGCCGCGGTCGCGCGTTACCAGGACGCGCGGACACGGGACGGATTTGGGTTTACGGCGGCGGAATTGAAGAGTACCGGCGAACTGATCGGGATCATCGGAATCCAGACGATGAACTTTGCGATCGCCGGGCTGGCGCAACCGGCGGTTGAGATCGGGTGGCGGCTGAGCTCGAGCTACTGGGGCCGGGGTCTCGCGACAGAAGGGGCGCGAGGGATGCTGCGGTACGGGTTCGAGGAGCTGGGGCTGGCGGAAATCGTGGCGGTGACGTCGAAAGTGAATGCGCGGTCGCGGCGCGTCATGGAAAAGCTGGGCATGCGGCACCGGGAAGGACTGGATTTCGACTACCCTTCCATTCCCGCGGGACATTGGCTCCAAAAGCACGTGCTCTATGGGATTGCGGCGTGAGGACGCAGAGCTTCCCTAACCGTTGCGCGCAAAGACGTGGCTGTGGCGATTCAGGCGGGCGCGGTCGAGGGCCAGGATGAGGAAGGCGCAGAGGTAGAGCGCGCCGCCGACGAGGAGGGTTTGGACAAGGCCGAGATAGATGGCGCAAACCAGGGCCGATACGGAACCGAGGACGCTGGAAGCGGCGTTGAGCGACCACGCCCAGCGAGTCGCCGGAGAGTGCCAGGCTTCGAGGCGCTGGAGTCCTGTGGGGAAGGGCATGCCCATGGCGAATCCGGCGGGGAAGATCAGCAGAACGGTGATGAGAATCTTCACCGCGCGAGGCAGGCCGACGCCGCCTTCGACGGTGGAGGTTACGACCGCGGCGAGAAGGGCGACAAGCACCGCGACGGAGAATAGAGCGGCCATTAAGCGACGATCGTCGCGGCCGATGAGAACACGGCTAAAGTAACTGCCCAATCCCGACGACAGAAGCATTGAAAAGATAACCACGGTGAGCGCGTAAGTGGGGTGGCCGAGGAACAGGACGAACTTCTGGATGAGGGCGACTTCGATGAGGATATAGCCGGCGCCGATGAACAGGAAGTAGAGGAGAAACACGAGGACGCTTTTCTCGCGGGGAAGACGGGCGCCGAGCAGAAGCGGAGGCAGGATCAGGATGACAAGGACGGCGACAATGCTGACCAGCAGGGATTCGAACAGAAGCGGGACGGCGACGTTGATCTTGTAATCAGCCGAGCTGTGCGACGCGCCGGTGACGAAGTTGATCAGGTCGCGCGGTTGCACGGTGTAGAAGAAGAATGGACGGTTGTCGCTGACGGGGGTGATGTTGTAGCGGTAGTTCTTCTCAAACAGCGCCGGATCGGGCGTGGTGAGGAGGCTGGTGAACTCATTGGGGATCCCGGCGCCGGGGAGATAAACGGCGGAGAGATGGCCGGCGGCAATGGCGGCGCGGGCGCGATCGATGTCGGCGTCCGAGAGCGGCTTGCGGGCGATGATCACGGTATCCTGGGCGCCGAAGCCGGCCAAGTCGGCCTTGGTGCCGGCGCGGGCGACGACGATATGGCGCGCGGGATCGTTCTCGCCGAGGTCATGAAGGGCTGAGATGGCGAGGGATATCAGGCGCAGCGATTCCCGGGGCGGATCGAAACCCCAGCGGGTGAAGGTGAGCAGGCCGTCATCGGTGAGGTGAGTCAGGTAATCGCGAAAGGCGTCGGTGGTGTAGAGATTGTTCTCGCTGAGAGCGAAGGCTCCGGCGGCGGTGGAAGCCCAGGTGTCGACGAGCGTGGCCTGAAGGATTTGAAATTTATCGGTGCTGCGGCGTATATAGCTGCGGCCATCTTCCACATGGATGTGGACATCGGGGCGGAAGTAAATTCCGCGGCTGAGTTCGGAGAACTTCTGCCGCATGATGGTGGTGGCGATGATGGGGTTGATCTCGACGCCGGTGACGTCGCGGCTGCCGGAGGCGAGCGCGCGGGCGACATCCCAGCCGCCGCCGGGACCGATGACGAGCGTTTTGCCGCCCGGGCGGATGTTGTAAGGCAGACCGGGACCTTGGTGAAGCAGGTCGCGGAGGTTATCCGGAGTGAGGTGATCGAAATCGAAGTTGGCGATGCCCGTGGAGGCATCGGCATCGATGAAGATCATGGGGACGTGGGATTCGCGCTCATGGCCGAGGGCGATGCGGGAGAAACTGTTCCAGCGGACAAACTCTTCATTTTCGAGTTTCTGTCCCTTGGCGTAGCGGACGTCGATGAAGTGGTAGCGAAGATTGACGCTGATCAGGAGCGCGAACGCGAGACCGAGGGCGACGCCGGCCAGACGGCCCCTGGCGTATCCGGCCATATTGAACCAGATGGCGGCGGCGGCGGCGAAAAGGACGGCGACGGAAAGGGTCGTGTTGGGGCCGCCAAACCATTCGAGCATCTGGACGAGCAGGATGCATCCGGCGGCCGCGCCGAGCAGGTCGAAGAAGTAAACGCGGTTGACGCGCTCGATGGTTTCGGAGATGACGAGCGAAATGATGATGCCGGAGCAGACAAAAGGCAGGGCGTTGGTGAAGTAAATGAGCGCGAGCTGGCCGTTGCCGATGACGGCTTTCTGGCCAAGAACGACGACCATGGCGAGCACGACAAGGAAGCAGTTCAGGGCGCTGAGGAAACCGAGTTTGCGGTAGAGCTGGCCGCGCCAGCCGGAGACGAGATAGGAAAGAACGCCGCCGACACCCAATCCGAACAGCGCGATCGAAATGGCGAGAAAGGCGAAGTGGTAGTAGAAGACGACTGAGAAGATGCGGGTGAGCGACAGTTCCAGCAGCAGCGTGGCAAGGGTCGTCAGGGCTACTGCGCCGTAGAGCAGCGGCCAACTGGGCGGCGTATTGCGGGGCAATCCGTTATTCTACCTCCGGCGGTTGTGCTGATTCGGACGGAGCGCGGGAACAGGCGCGAGCGTCACGAATGTTTCGGGGGCACAGATCCGGGTTGCAAGGGAATCGGCAACAAAGGACACTAACAGTCGCATGCCAGCTAAAGTACGAAAAGCAGTTTTTCCGGCGGCGGGGCTCGGCACCCGGTTCTTACCCGCGACGAAGGCGCAACCGAAAGAGATGCTGCCGGTGGTGGATAAACCGATCATTCAATACGGGGTCGAGGAAGCCATTCATTCGGGAATTCAGAACATTATCATCGTGACCGGGCGCGGAAAGAGCGCGATCGAAGATCATTTCGACGTGAGTTTCGAGCTGGAGTACATGCTGGAGTCGCGCGGGAAGAAGGAATTGCTGAGCATTGTGCGCTCGGTTTCCGACATGATCGACGTTTCTTATATTCGGCAGAAGGAAGCTTTGGGGCTGGGACATGCGGTGATGCGGGCAGCGGAACTGGTGGGTCCGGAGCCGTTTGCGTGCGTGCTCGCGGATGACGTGATTGACGCCGAGACGCCGTGCCTGCGCCAGTTGCTGGATATTTATGAGTTCTTCAGCGCGCCGGTGCTGGCGGTGATGGAAGTTCCGAACGAGAATATATCGTCTTACGGCGTGGTGGATGCGGAGCCGATTTCGCATAACGGATCCAAAGACCGGGTGTACCGGATCCGGGATTTGGTTGAGAAGCCGAAAGCCAGCGAAGCGCCTTCCAATTTGGCGATTATCGGGCGTTACGTGCTGACGCCGGAGATCTTCGGGTCGATTGCAAGCATCCAGCCAGGGTCAGGATCGGAAATTCAACTGACGGACGCGCTGAGGCATATGCTGCGGAGCCGGCCGATTTACGCATACCGTTTCGAGGGAAAGCGCTATGACGCGGGCGACAAGCTCGGATTTCTGAAAGCGACCGTGGAGTTCGCGTTGAAGCGTCACGATTTGGGCAAGGAATTTCGGGAGTATCTGCGCGCTCTGGAATACTGATGGTATGCGGAAATTGCTGGGGCTTGCCCTGATGGCGGTCGCAGCGCAGGCGGGAATCGTAACGGACGTGCGCTCGGCCATTTACGCCGGCCAGTTCGAGGGCGCCGCGAAGCTGATCGCGGAGTATCACGCGGCGCACGGGAATTCGGCGGAACTGGCTTTGGCGGACTCCTGGGCGGCGCGGGGATCGCTGGATGCGGGGCGGCTGGACGAAGCCGAGGCGCGCGCGGCGGAAACGCGGACGTGGGCGCTGGAACTGGCGGCGCATCGTAAACTGGACGCCGATGCGGCGCTGCCGGAAGCGCTGGGGGCGGCGATCGAGGTGCACGCGCAGGTGCTGGCGCGCCGCGGAGAACGCTCCGAAGCGGTGAGTTTCCTGCGGGTGGAAGGCGTGCGATGGCGCGGAACCAGCATTCAGGCGCGCATCCAGAAGAACCTGAATCTGCTGACGATGGAAGGGAAGATGGCGCCGCCGATCGAAGTGGCGGATTGGACCGGGGACGTGAAGCCGGAGCAGCTGAGCGCGTTGCGGGGACATCCGGTGCTGTTATTTTTCTGGGCGCACTGGTGCGTGGACTGCAAGGCCGAAGCCGGGGTGATCCAGGATTTGGAAGCGCGGTACGGCGCGGCGGGTTTGAAAGTAGTGGGGCCGACGATGCGGTACGGGTTCGTGGGCGCGGGCGAAGAAGCGCCAGCGGACAAGGAGAAGGCCTGGATCGAGGAGACGCGCAGGAAGTATTATGCGCGAATCGGGACGATGCCGGTGCCGATCAGCGAGGCGACGCTGCGGGCGTACGGAGTGAGCACCACGCCGACACTGGTGCTGGTGGACGCGCATGGGATTGTCCGGATGTACCATCCGGGCGTGATGAGTTATGGGGATCTAGCGCCGCTGGTGGCGAAGCTGCTGGCACCGGCGGGCGCGCAGCGGACGCATTCCTAGATCAGGGCGCAGATCAGAGCGGCGGCCGCGTCAGGCGATGGCGCGGGCCACGGCTTCGGCGTCGTGCGGCAGGGTGAGGGGCCGGTTTGCGAAATTAGGCAGAATGGCGTCACCATGAGGATCGGTGAGTTGCCCGGTGTGGTAGCGGACGATGTAGTCGGGATCCTTCAGGACGTGGCCGGTCAGGATGGCGACGACGTCGGCGTCGCGGGCGATGGTCCCGCGGGCGGTGAGTTTACGAATGCCAGCTAGCGCGGCGGCGGAGGCGGGCTCGCAACCGATGCCGCAGAGACCTATGACGGCTTTGGCGTCGGCGATTTCCTGTTCGGTGGCGCGCTCCACGACGCCATTGGTGTTTTCGAGTTCGAACTGGGCCTTCGGCCAGGATACGGGGTCGCCGATTTTGATCGCGGTGGCGAGCGTCTTGGGATCAGGTTGGGGCCGGAAGGCTTCGCGCGGGGAACCGCGCATGTAGTCATAAAACGGCGACGAGCCGTGAGCCTGAACGACGGCGAGGCGCGGCAGACGGTCAATGAATCCGAACGCGTGGAGCTCCCGAAGGGCTTTGCCGAAGGCGGAGATGTTGCCGAGATTGCCGCCGGGGACGACGATCCAGTCGGGGACGATCCAATCGCGCTGGTCCAGCATTTCGACCATGATGGATTTCTGGCCTTCGATGCGGAACGGGTTGATGGAGTTCAGGAGATAGATGCCGAGGCGTTCGGCGACGACGCGGACGAGAGCGAGGATCTGATCGAAGTTGGCTTCAATCTGGAACGTGCGCGCGCCGTATTCCAGGGCTTGGGCGAGCTTTCCATAGCTGATGTTGCCGTGCGGGAGGAAGATGAGCGGCTCGATTCCGGCGGCGCTGGCGTAGGCGGCCATGGAAGCGGAGGTGTTGCCGGTGGAGACGCAGGCGACCCTGCGGAGGCCCAGCTTGCGGGCTTGCGCAACGCCGCAGGTCATGCCGTTGTCCTTGAATGATCCGGTCGGATTAAAGCCCTGGTGCTTGAAGGTGAGAGCGTCGAGGCCGGCGTAGGCCGCGGCCCGCGGGGCTTTCAGCAAGGGAGTGTCGCCTTCGCGAAGGGTTGTGATCCGGTCGAGCGGGAAGGCGGGAAGGAATTCGCGGTAGCGCCAGACACCGCTCTGATCGGCCGGCAGGTTGGAGGTGCGGCGTTCGCGCCAGAGGCGTTTCAGGGCCGCGGGATCGGAGGCGCCGGGCGGATCGATCTGAGCTTCCAGCAGGCTGCCGCAGCGGGTGCAGGCGTAGATGATTTCATCGATGCCGTAGGAAGTGCGGCAGGAAGGGTTGAAGCAGACCAACTGCATGGGGAACCACGAGTATAGCGGGCGATGGAACGTTACTTCCGGTTCGCTTTCGTATCGCGGCCGCCCTGGTGAAGGATCATGGATTCGACGCGGCCGCTGGAATTTTTGACGAACTCCACTTGAGCGTCCACGACTTTCAGAAAAAATTTCGTATCGCTTTCCGCGAATAAGGGGAACTTCGGCTGACCTGTAATTTGCGTCATCAGCTGGCCGTCTTCCACGGTCATCGTGACGTCCACGCCGGGCTGCAGTTCGTAAACGCCCGCATACGCGGCCAGGATTTGGGGAGCGATCTGGACCGCTTTGCGCGCGGGCGGCTGTTCCACATCTCCGCCGGCGCGCGGGGCGAGTTGATCGTGGCCGCCCTGGTGCAGGATCAAGCCTTTCACCGCTCCGCTGGAGTCTCTTTTAAACTCAATCTGAGCATCCACGACTTTCAGAAAAAACGAGGTTGAGGATTCGGGGAAAACGGGCAAGGTGGGTTGTCCGCCGAGCTTGACGGAAAGCTGCGCGTGGTCGAGCGTGACCAGCATGTTGGTTCCGGGAGCAAACTTGTAGGTTCCGACGTAGCTGGCGAGAACCTGCGGATCGACGGAGATTTCCTTGCGCTCGGTGGAGAGCTTAACGGTCTGGCCGTGAGCTACGGCGGCGAGTTTTTCGGCGATCTCGTCGGGCGCGCTGCCGTTCACGTTGCTGAGAACGACGATCGTCAGCTTATCTTCCGGATAGTAGGCCAGAAAAGTGTTGAAGCCTTCGATGCCGCCGGCATGCCGGATGACTTTGTGTCCTTCGACGGTGGTGACAATAAGGCCGAAGGCATAGTCGCTCTTGAACGGCGTCGTCATCTTCTGCAGAGATTCAGGGGAGAGAACTTTTCCTCCGAACAGTCCATTTTCCCAGCGAAATAAGTCCTCGGTGGTGGAGTAAATCGCGCCGGCCGCATGCGGCACTTGCATGTTGATGAAACCGGCGTTCTCGTAGCCGTGCGGTCCGGGGGAATAGCCCGAAGCGCGATGCGAGAGGACCGTCGCGTTGGAGTCATAACCGGAATCCTTCATCTGGAGAGGAATGAATATGTTGTCTCGCACGAAAGATTCGTAGCTCCCGCCGGTGATTTTTTCGATCAGATAGCCGAGCAGGACGTAACCGGAATTGCTGTAGCTCCATTTCTCGCCCGGCGGGAAGTCCAGCGGTTTGTCGCGAAAGCGCGCCACGAGCTGCTCGGGGGTGGTGGAGAACGGCTCCAGCTTTTCGTAATCGGGGAAGCTGGTGAAGTTGGGGATGCCGGAGGTATGCGTGAGCAGGTTGTAGATCGTGATTTGATCCCAGGCGGCGGGGGCATCCGGCAAATATTTTTTGACCGGATCCTGCACGCTGAGCTTGCCGCGTTGTTCGAGCAGCAGGATAGAGGCGGCGGTGAATTGCTTGGTGAGGGATCCCAAACGAAACTTAGTAGATGGGGAATTCGGGATGTCCCATTCGAGGTTGGCTGAACCGTAGCCCTTGTTGAGAAGAATGTCCGGGCCGCGAGCCACCAGAACCGATCCCATGAATTGCCGGCCCGCGACGTAGGACTGAACGATCTGGTCCATGCGGGCGGGATCCTGCCCATATGCGGCGGATGCGAGCAGAACGAGAGCGGCGGCGCGGACTAGCATGATCAAATCATACGGCGAGGAGATCGGAGGAAGCGGCGATTAAAACGCGCTTATCTAAGAGGCGAAAACGAAACTGTTCATAGGCGTCCGGCGTTTTTAATAATAAGAATGAGCAAATTGGACGACGCGGTCCGGCTCAATCAGTAAACTTGTCCAAGGAGGGAACAAAAATGAAACGAAAGATTCTTTTGGCGCTCGCTTCCGCGGTGGTGCTGGCGGGAACAGCGCTTGACGCTCAGGTGGTGATTCGGGTCGGACCGCCCCGGCCGATCGTCGAAACGCGTCCGGTGGCGCCGGGCGTGGGTTATGTATGGACGCCGGGCTACCACCGGTGGGATGGCGCTCGGTATGTTTGGGCGCCGGGCGCCTGGGTGCTGCCTCCGCGTCCGCACGCACGCTGGGTGGCCCATCACTACGTACGCCGGAATGGCGGATACGTGCTGGTTGAAGGCCACTGGCGATAGTTCGGAGGGGCCGGCATAGGATCGGATTGGTCCTATGCCGGCTGTTGCTGGGTCATGCAGTGCAGCGTCCCGAGCCCCCACACCAATTCCACGGAGTGGATTCCGACGACGCGGCGATCGGGAAACAGCCCGGCCAACGTATTGAGGGCGGCCCGATCCTGAGGATCGTTGAACGTGGGCACGAGGACAGATTTGTTGGCGATGTAGAAATTGGCGTAGCTCGCCGGAAGACGCCGTCCTTTGAACACGACGGGGGCCGGCATGGGCAGCGTGACCACGCGGACCGAAAGGCGTTGCAGAATTTCGAGGTTCTCGCGCAGGGGTTCGTGGTTGACGTCGCCGCGATCCGGTTCTTGCGCAGTTACGATTGTGTCCGGGGAGACGAAGCGGGCCAGGTCGTCAATGTGGCCGTGAGTGTCATCGCCGGCTATGCCGTTCTTTAGCCACCAGACGCGATCGATTCCCAGAAAATCCTTAAATTTCTGTTCTATTTCCGTGCGCGTCAGATGCGGGTTGCGGGCCTGGATGGGGCTGAGCAGACACTCCTCGGTGGTGAGCAAAGTTCCCTGCCCGTTGACGTCGATGCTGCCGCCTTCGAGGACAACGCCGGGTTCCCAACAGCGCATCCCGAGCGAGCCGCAGAGGATGGAGTTGACGGCGTTGTCCCGACGCCAATCGTCGTACTTGGCCCAGGCATTGAACAGCCAATTGGTGATCGCAATCTCTCCAGATTCGTTGCGAACGAAGAGCGGGGCGTAATCGCGCGTCCAGGCGCGATCCGTCGGAATCGCGTAGAATTCCACGGCGTGGAGATTGGCGCCGCATTTGAGCAACATGCGCCGGGCGCGATCGATGGCTTCCTCGTCGTTTATCAAAATGCGGACCTTCTCGTCAGCGGCGAGATGACGGACGATTTCGCAGTACACCCACGGAATGGGGGCGAAGCGACCGGGCCAATCCTCTTTGTTGTGCGGCCAGGCGATCCAGGTCGCCTGATGCCGCTCCCACTCGGCGGGCATACGGAACCCGAGTTGGCGGGGAGTCATCCGATCAGCATCCGTTTGAGGATGGGCGCGTAAGCATCGATGCGCCGGTCGCGGAGAAACGGCCAGTTGCGGCGGGTGTCGTCGATCACGCGCGGGTCGATGTCGGCGATCAGGATTTCCTCTTTGTCGTGGGAGGCCTGCGCGAGGACGCGACCAAACGGATCCGCGATGAAGGAGCCGCCCCAGAATTCGAGCCCGCAATCGGCCGGACCTTCGAAGCCGATGCGATTTACGGCGGCGACGTAGATTCCGTTAGCGATCGCGTGGGAGCGTTGGATGGTTCGCCATGCGTCGTATTGAGCGTCGCCGAATTCGCTCTTTTCCGCCGGGTGCCATCCAATGGCGGTGGGGTAGAAGAGAACGCTGGCGCCCCCGAGGGCAGCGATGCGCGCGCCTTCCGGGTACCACTGATCCCAACAAACGAGGGTGGCGATGCGGCCCGCGTGCGTATCGAAGTTTGGGAAGCCGGTGTCGCCGGGAGTGAAATAAAATTTCTCGAAGTACAGGGGGTCATCCGGGATATGCATCTTGCGATAGAGGCCGAGGAGTTCCCCGCCGGCGTCGATGATGGCCGCGGTGTTGTGGTAGAGACCCTGGGCGCGCTTTTCGAAGAGAGAAGCGACGATGACAACATTGTTTTCGCGCGCGATTTCGGCGAGGCGCCGGGTCGAGGGACCAGGGATGGGTTCGGCAAGATCGAAGAGGCGCGCGTCTTCCTGGCGGCAGAAATACTGCGAGCGGAACAGCTCGGGAAGGCACACCACGGCGGCGCCGAGAGCCGCGGCTTCTCTGATCTTCGCGGCGGCGCGTTCGAGGTTTTGAGCGGGGTCGGGGGTGCATGCCATCTGCACGAGCCCGATACGGAATTTGCGGTCGGAAGCCTGTTCAGTCACTCGTATCATTGTAGATTTGGAGGCCGTAAGTGTTGGATACCGGGATGACGCCACTGGCGGGGACGCCGTACTTCGCGGTGATATTCGTCAGCGAGCGGACGAACGGGGACGCGGGCTACGGGAGCATGGCTTCACGGATGGAGGAACTGGCGCGAGAGCAGCCGGGATATCTTGGGATCGATTCAGCGCGGAGCGGGATCGGGATCACGGTTTCGTATTGGCGGGATCTGGAGAGCATCCGGATGTGGAAGGGCCAGGTGGAACATCTGGGAGCTCAGGCGCAGGGTCGCGCGGAGTGGTATCAGGGATACACGGTGCGGGTGTGCCGGGTTGAGTATGAGTACGGTTTCGAGCGGTGAGACGGCTCTTTCTCTTCGATATCGACGGAACGCTGATGCGGGGCACGGGACCGCATCATGAGCAAGCGCTGGTAGCGGCTATCCGCCAGGTCGCGGGAATTGAGAGCACGATGAAAGACATCCCGGTGCACGGCATGCTCGATCAGGACATCCTGCGGGATATGATGCTGCGCGAGCATTTGGACGCGGAGCAGATTCGAACGCTCATGCCGGAAATCGTCAGGCAAGCGCAGTTGTGGTATCCGGAGCGATGTCCGGATCTGCGGGAGAAGGTTCTGCGGGGTGTGCGCGAGGTGCTTGATGAAATTGCGGCGCACGAACATCCGATCGGGGTGGTCACCGGCAATCTGACGCGGATCGGGTGGACGAAACTGGAGCGGGCGGGATTGCGGGATTACTTTCGCGTGGGCGCGTTCGCGGAGATGGGGAGCACGCGAGCGGAACTGGCGCGCATGGCCTGGGTGCTAGCAGGGGCGACGCCGGCGACGAGAGTCACGCTGATCGGCGATTCGCCGAGCGATGTGGAAGCGGCGCGAGAGAACGGCTTCCGATGCGTGGCGGTGGCGACGGGACTGACGTCGCGCGAGGCGTTGGAATCGCTTGGAGCGGATCTGGTGCTCAATGATTTGTCGGGCGCGGAGGAGCGGGAGCGGTTGATTCAAGGGTGAAGCGGACGCCCGTGTCTCGCCGCAAGCCCTTGAAATAGAGAATGCCGCCGGGATCAGAAGGCATTTCGCGCATTTCCTCGTCGTCGACTTCGACGTGATAAGGGGTGCGCGCTGCCAGGCCGACCACGAAGATATCGTTGGCTTCGCGCTTACCGGATTGAAGCTTGCGGGTTTCCGACGAGAAGAAGATGGTCGCTTCGTCGAGATCGAGAGGCTCGCGGCTGCCCCGGGGGTCTAAGGGAACGACGCGCCCGTCTCGAAATTCCTGAAGGTGGCCGTCGACGTAGCCAGCCCAGCGCGCGTCGTCTTCCCAACTCGAGCGGACGAGAAGGCGCCCGAGCAGGTCGTCATGGATGACGAGCGGCACATGGTAGTAGCTCAATCCGGGCTGATATGGATTGGCCCAGAGAAACTCGTAGGGGATTCCGAAAGGGCCGCGCATCAGGAAATGGTCGTTCATGAGCCAGCCCTGGAGCACCTGGCTGGCAGGAGCATTGGTGTCAAAGGCGACCATGGCGAGTTCGCCCGCGCGGGAGAGAGCGGCGATGCGCAGATCGGGCTCTCCGGCGCGGGGCGAGAACGGAATGCGGAATTCGTTCTCGGCGGCCGGAAAGGGCGGCGGGTAGTAGGAAAGCAGATCGAAGAGCGGCAGATCGCGAAAGTACTCCGGAAAGTCTTCGCGCAAGTCGGTGTTCAGGTTGTCGCGAATGGCGTGAAGGATCTCAAGCAGCGGATACGTATCGGTTTCCTGAAAAGCGGGCTGGCCGCCGCGCAGGGAGGGGATGATGCGTCCGAGCCATTCGTCTTGGATGAAGGCGCGCAGGGCCGCGGACGAAGCCGGATCGTCGTCGCCGGCCAGCGACACAGCGGCGAGGACGTGCCCGCGGAACGCGCCGAGCGTTTTGGCCGGAATTCGCAGGCCCGCGCGCAAACGGTCGGCGATGGCGAGCCTGTCGGCGGGAGTCATCCGGTCCTGGCACCAATCGAAAACCAGGGCGACCTGACGCAGGTCGCGATCCGGCGCTTTCGCCCAATCGAGGGCGCGACGGGCGGCGGCGGGATCGGCCGCGATGATGGAATAAAGGGCGTCGGCAAAACCGGGCTCCGGCATGGGCGCGCCGCCGGAGATGAGCGTGTTGAATTGATCCCAGCGCATCGAGTTGCGCTCGCGCTCGCGTCGAAGAAGGCGAAGGCGCGAGGCCCGCAAAAAGAGGCGCGGATGCTCGGTGTAGACCTGGAAGGAATCGAGATTGGTCTGGGAAGTTGCCGGGCCGAGACCGGCGATCAGGCCCAGCAGCATTGTCGCCCCAGCGAATACGCGCCGACCCATTCGCCATGATTGTGCCACACCGGGAACGGCATTCACGGATTGACGGACACTGTGTCCGAGCGACACAGCGCGGGGCGCGCAGACACAGCCGTGTAGCAAGCAGCTGCATACGTTAGCGATAGAAATCAACAACTTAGCGCAACCCGGCTGCGGCGGACGGGTTGCTATTATGGAACGCGAATCGGAGAAGATCGGTTCTTCTCAAACCTGCCCTCTGCTGCAACTGGCAGGCAAGTTCAGGGTGAAGGGCGTGAAACGGCGGCCAACGGAAGCTGTCGTTGCAGCAGATGCCTGAAACTCTTTTGCTTGCGGTTGCAGTTGAGGGGTTTTTTGTTTCTAGAGAATTTATTCGAGCAAAGGCCGCACGCGGGAGAGCAGTTCGGCATGAGGCGCGCCAGCCCCTGCCGCAGCCCATCCGAGCACATCCGAACGAATCCCGAAGAGAGCGAAAACCAGGCCGTCGCGCGGCGGACCGGGTCGCAGCCCCCCTTTGACGCTCCAACCTCGAGCGCCGCCGGGGACCAAGGCCGCGGAGGGAGCGCGGATTCCTGAAGCCCCCCCTGCGCGAATCCGCCGGGCTTCCGCCTGGCAGGCCGGATAGCTGTCCAGATCACCCGACAGGACGTCAAGCGGAAGCGTGGGGCATTCGAAATTGGTCTCGTCGTGAATCTCGACGGCCCACAGGGCGCGACGAATGTTGACGAGTTCATCGGGTAAGGTGATGCCCTCATGACGGAGAAACTCCGCCCAAGCGCCGTCCGGGGTGTCGGCGAAGTACTGGACTGGACCGTCGCCCTCGCTGTTCCAGCGTCCGGACGGCTGCAAGGCGTTTTCCCAAAGGAATGGGAAGCGGGGGTCGGCGTGGCGATAGACGATCATGAAACCGGAGAAGCCGCGAGCGCGCGAGCGAGGTCGCGGACCTGCGCACTGCGGGGGTCATCCGGAACCCAGGGTTGCGCCAGGAGTTCGGCGGGGCTCTTTCCGCCAAGTTGCGCGCGCCGGCGGTCAAACCACTGGCGAATGCCGGCCTCGTTATAGGCCCCGCTCAGATCGCCCACAACCAGAGTCAGCAAGTGCAGGCGGTTGGCGACGCCGTCAGGCGTTACGCGGGAGCCGGCTTTATACCGGCGAATGCTGGGGACGGCGGTTCCGAGCAGACGGGCGAGGAGATCCAGCCCCAGAATTTCGGTGAGGCGCTCCCATTCGAATTCAGGAGCGGGCGATTCTTCGAGAGCCTGGTTCAAGCGCTGAAAAATAGTTTCGAGGGCGGCGTCGTTGTCCGCCGCGGTGAGGTGAATGGCTTTGCCGATACCGGCTCTATGAATGTGATTGATGATGGTCTGAACGGAGGCGAGATCAAGGGTCTCGATGTTTTCGTCCTGTGGCAGCAGACCCATGGCATCCGCGCGGCCCATGGTAGTCAGCACAGACGCGCCGAGCTTGACAGAAGTGAATGGATCCTGAGTGGATTTTATTTGGATCATGACTGTTATCCGTATTGTATCCAAGAGTGGGAAGGGAATGCAAAGCGCGAGGTTACCAACTAAGGGTGCGGGTGCGCGGCGTCTCCTGGAGGCTTGGCAGGTAGAGGGTGTGGCAGCGTTCACACCGATAGATCTCAGGGCCGAACTGACCTTCCAGATCCGGTCCGGCGTCGTACCAGCGCTTGAGGTGACCAACGCAGGGCTTGCCTTTCTCATTGATCTCATCGCAGGCGCGCATGCGGGGAACGCGGCGCTTTACTTTGCGGCCGGTAGCGAGCGTGGCGATCAACTCGGAATGCAGCGGATGATGCGGGCGCGGAAAATCGGGGGTCATGCGGGAATCCCCTGCCAGACAGCTGATCCCCAGGCGTTCAAGTCGAGCACGGGGCCGGGCGATGCGGAATCCCCGAATAATTGGGTGTAGCGCTGCATTGGGAACGCGAAGGGGATGCGGACAGGTTGATTGGAGACATTGATGGCGACCAGCAGTTCGGCGTCGCCGCGGCGCCGGAACGTGAGCAGTTGCGCGGGGGCCGGATTATCGACCCACTCCAACTCGCCGCGTTGCAGGGTTGAGGAGTGTCGGCGAAGAGCGACCAGCCGTTTATAGAAGGGTAAGAACTCAGGGCGGCGCGAGGCGATCGGCCAAAAGACTTTGAGTTGCGAGAAGAGCGCATCGCCGCCGCTTTCGGTGGAGTCGCCGACTTCCATGCCGTTGTAAAGCAAGGGGACGCCATCGAGGGTGAACATCAGAACGGAGGCGGCCATGGCGCCGTTGAGCCCGAACAGGGCGATGGCCCGCTGCTCGTCGTGATTATCCGAGAAGCGCATGTGCAAAGCGCCAGGAGGGAAGCGGGCGCGCTGCTCGCCCCAGGTTTTGCGGATATCGGAAGCCGGGGCGCCTTTCATCATCACCGTTAGCAGGGTCTTGTAGAGCGGCCAGGAATAGTCGATATCGAAGGCGCGGCGCAACAAATCCGGCTGATCCCACTCCGCGAGCATGACGAGATCGGGCTTGATCTTCTCGAGCTGCTCGCGGGCCTGTTCCCAAAAGCCAGTAGGAACGAGTCCGGCGACATCGCAGCGAAAGCCGTCGAGATCGAATTCCCGGATCCAGTGTTCGAGCATGGCGGTCATGTAAGTGCGGACCTTGGGATTGTCGTAATTCAGTCCGGCGACGTCCGTCCAATCCGCGTTGGGCGGAAGGATGTGGCCGCCGGCGTCCTGCTTATAGAAGTCCGGATGCTCCATCAGAACGCTATCCCAGGACGTGTGGTTGGCGACGATGTCTATGATGACGCGCATTCCGCGCCGGTGCGCTTCGCGGATGAAGCGGCGGAGATCCTCCGCGGTTCCGTAGGAGGGATTAATGCCGTAGTAATCGCGGACCGCGTAAGGGCTGCCGAACGGCGGTTTGCTTTTGAGCTTTCCGGGGGGATGAACGGGCATCAGCCAGAGGAGGTTGACGCCGAGTTCCTGGAGGTCTCCGAGGCGCGCGGCCGCTCCGGCGAACGTGCCGGACGCCGAGAAAGTGGCGGTGTTGATCTCGTAAATCACCGATGCGGAGAGCCACGCGGGCATACGGCTGATTATGGCAGGGGACAGGATTTGAGCGGGACTATGATGAAGGAGACTAATGCCGCTCGTCCCTCCCTCTATCGCGTCGCTGAAGCCGTACGAGCCGGGGCGCAATATTGAAGAAGTCAAACGCACCTATGGACTGACGCGTGTCGTTAAGCTGGCGTCGAATGAGAACCCCTTGGGACCGTCGCCCATGGCGCTCGCGGCGATGCGGCGGCCGATGGCCAGCCTGAACCTTTATCCGACCGGGGGGCGCGAACTGCGCGAGCGCCTGGCGGAACAATTCGAACTGAAGCCGGAAAACGTGATCGCCGGAAGCGGATCGGAAGGCATCATGTCGAACATCATCCGCACATTTTTGTGCGACGAGGATGAAGTGCTGACGACAGATGCGGCATTTATCGGATTTCAGGTGCTGGCGAAATCGCGCGGGGTGGCGTACCGGACCGTGCCTTACCGCGCGTGGGGCTATGATCTGCCGGCACTGGCGGCCGCGATCACGGAACGCACCAAAATCATTTATCTGGCGAACCCGAACAATCCCACGGGAACGATCTTTACGCGGCAGGAGTTTGACGCGTTTTACCGACACGTGCCGGAGCGCGCGCTGATCATTCTGGACGAAGCGTATTTTGAATACGCGAAAGACAATCCGCGGTATCCGGACTCCATGCATTACCGTTATGACAACGTGATTACGCTGCGCACGTTTTCGAAAGCTTATGGTTTGGCGGGCGCGCGGATCGGGTACGGTTTCGCGCACGAGGATCTGATCGCGAATTTGCTGAAGGTGAAGCTGCCGTTTGAGCCCGGCGCGGTGGCGGAGGCGGCGGGATTGGGCGCGCTGGAGGATCGGGAATTTTTGCACCGCACGCTGGAGGTGAACGCGCGCGGGATGCGGAGAATCACCGAAGGATTGCAATCCCTGGGAGTTCCGTTTGTCCCATCCAGCGCGAACTTTGTCATGACCTTGTGGGAGAGCGAAGAAGAGGCGTTGCGCGTTACTGAGGATCTTTTGCGGGCGGGGGTCATTGTGCGTCCGCTGAAAGGGTTTGGGATTCCTCAAGCGATCCGGGTTTCGATCGGAACTGAATTCGAAAATGAAGAATTTCTGGGAGCGCTCGAAAAAGTCAGCCTGTCCGTGAAGGTCTGAGACTTCCAGCCAAGGAGCATGTTATGGCACACGTATTAGAAACGGCCGCGCCGCCTCAAGAGACCGGCGCCCAGCCGACGACGAATGATTTCCTGCCGCTGAATGGAACCGACTATGTGGAATTTTATGTCGGGAACGCAAAGCAGGCGGCGCATTTTTACCGCACGGCGATGGGAATGAGCCTGAGAGCGTATCGGGGACCGGAAACCGGAACGCGCGACCGCGTTTCCTACATGCTGCAGCAGGATAAGATCCGATTCGTTCTGACCACGCCGCTGAAGCCGGAGCACCCGATTGCCGCTCACGTTGAGCTTCACGGCGATGGTGTGAAGGATGTCGCGTTGTGGGTGGACGATGCCGACGCAGCCTGGCGGGAGACGACGAGCCGGGGCGCGCGGAGCGTGCGGGAGCCCGCGACCGAACGTGACGAACACGGCGAGGTGCGTTTCTCATCCATCGCTCTGTATGGGGACACGGTCCACACCTTCGTGGAGCGGAAGAACTATAAAGGCGCCTTTCTTCCGGGCTTTGCCGAGGTTCCCCAACCGGATCCGCTGGCGCGCGGAACGGGTCTGAAGTATGTAGACCACATGGTCGGCAACGTGGGCTGGGGCGAAATGAACCGGTGGGTGGACTTTTATCGCGACGTCATGGGCTTTCGCGAGTATCAGCACTTCGATAACAAAGACATCAGCACGGAATACTCAGCGTTGATGTCGAAGGTGATGGCGAACGGCAATGACCGCGTGAAGTTTCCGATCAATGAACCGGCCGAGGGGAAGAAGAAGTCGCAGATCGAGGAATATCTGGATTTTTATCAGGGTCCGGGCATCCAGCACATCGCGCTGGCGACCGACGACATCATCGAGAGCGTGACCCGGCTGCGGGCGCAAGGAATCCAGTTCTTAAAAGTCCCGAGTTCCTACTATGAGCAGCTCGAAGGCCGGGTGGGCAAGATTGACGAGCCGGTGAGCGATTTGAGCGCGCTGGGCATTCTGGTGGACCGTGACGACGAGGGGTACATGCTTCAGATCTTCACGAAGCCGGTGGAAGACCGGCCGACCTTGTTCTATGAGATTATCCAACGCAAGGGCAGCCGGAGTTTTGGAAAGGGCAATTTCAAGGCTCTTTTCGAGGCGATCGAGCGCGAGCAGGAATTGCGCGGGAATCTCTAAAACGGATTCCCGGCGTCACCGTGCCAAGCCGGCGTGAATAAAGCTGAGGAGATCGGCTTGGTTCACGGCCGGTTCACCGGGCGCCACGTTGTTCAACTTGCCGGCGCGCATCCACTTCTCGAGCGTATCGACCAGGCTGAAGAGGTGATCGAAAGAATCGACGATGAACAGCAGAGGCTGGTAATGGTCGATTTCGAATCCCTGATTAATGGCCCATTCGAGTTGAATTGGGGAGCGCTGGACGTCGGGCGAGTGAATGGAGTGCTCGATTTCGCCGAAGGAGCTGAGCAGGCCGCTTCCATAGACCTTCAGGTCATCACGGCCGCGCATCAATCCGAACTCGATGGTGAACCAAAAGAACCGCGCCATGGCTTTGATGATGCTGGTGAGGCGCTGCGCGCGCAGGTGTTCGTCCGGTATTTCGCTGGTCAGTTCGACCGCGGTATGGGCACATTGCCCAAAGCGGACCAGAGCCTCGGCGAAAGCCCGGTCGGTATGCATGGGGACGTGGCCGGCAATGTCGTGGAAGATGTCAGGCTCCGGAAGGTAGTCCAGCTTTTCCGCATCGCGGATGGTGATGGTGGTAGGGAACGCGCGCTCGCGCAGGCAGTCAAAGAACAGAAAGGCGGGGATATAGCCGCTGACGGCATTCGCTTGAAATCCGGTTAAAGGCTCAAGGAAACGATTCACGTCGGCAAGCCTAGGGACGCGGTCGGACGGAAGAGCCAGGTTTTCGATCCCACGCAGAAAATACGGATTCGCATAAGCGTGCCAGCGGGGGAGCATGCGGGTATAGAGACGTGCCCAGGCCCGGTGATTGTCCGGGGAGTAGAGATCGTAAGGCTGGTGGATGAAAAGCTGGCCACTTTCCCGCGCGCCGTCGATAAAAGACGCGTGGTTGGTCGTAAGTCCCGGGGCGGATGCGATTTGCGGCAAAGAAATGCTCCGTCCTTAGTTTACTGCGCGTGCTGCTATCGTTTTTTTCTATACAGCCGATAAGTAAGAGCTGCTTTCTGATTGCCGTTACTCCCAAGTGACTCCGCGATTCAGAAGATCATTTTCGAGTTTCGAGAGACCTTGGAAGAGAACTGCGTCGATTCCATAACTACGGGCGCCATCCACGTATTCCTGTATATCGTCTGTAAAAAAACACTGATCCGGCGGGCACCGGGCGGCGCGGACAGCGGCTTCGAAAATGCGCGCTGACGGCTTCATGGCTTGTACTTCGTACGAGAGAACGCATTCGTCGAAGTGAGCCAGCAGGGGATAGTTGTCGCGAATCATTTCAAAGTGAATCGCGTTGGTGTTGGAAACGAGAACTAACCGGTAACGGCGGTGCAGCGAAGCCAGGAACGCATCCGGCAGCAGTGTTTCGCGAGAGAAAATGGAACTCCATATCTCGCAAAATTCGCTGTAATTGAGATCCACGCCGATCTCGCGGCAAAGGGATTTAACGAATTCACGAGGCTCCACCAGGCCCGTTTCAAAACGAGGAACAAGGCCCGTAGCACGAATGCGCTCGCGAATGGAATCGGGTTCCAGACCACAGCGGGCCTGGAGAGCCCGGTAGCCTATAGAGAAATCGAAGGGGACGATCACTTTTCCCAAGTCCAGCAGTATTGCTTGGATCATGCAGATTTTTTAATGCTACCGAACACGAAAAGGGCAGGGAGAGAGCGGCATCCGTGCTTTTTTTCACTTCAAGGGGGTTCGATTGGGAACGTGAAGAAAATACGAGGGCTTGACTGTCTGGTACTGCTCCCGCATACTTGTTGCGTAGTAGTGTCTACAGGACTAGTTTTACTTAACAATTTTCGTTTGCTTTGGAGGATTCGATGAACAAATGGGGTGCGCAGTCTTTAGTAGCTTGCGCTCTGGTCGCGAACATGAGCTTGTTGACCGCGGCAACACCCGCCATTGGGGTTGCAATTTCGAGCGGCAGCGTAACTGTGGATAATTCGGTGGTTCCTGGGAACGCGACGTTGTTCGACGGGAACACCATCGAAACCGGGGCGACTTCTTCCCGCCTCCAGATGAAGGATGGGAAGCTGGCGCGTCTTGGCACGGAGTCCGCAGCCAAGGTGTACAGCGATCACATTGTTCTGGAAAAGGGTTTCGGCGAGACCTACGGAAACATGGCGGTGGATGCGAATACGCTTCGGATAGCCGGGGATTCGGCGCGCGTATCACTGCATGGCAAAACCGTGGAAGTGGCGGCTCTGGGAGCGCCAGTAACGGTTTCGACTTCAACGGGCATTCAGGTTGCGAATCTGCTTCCGGGGAAGGCGCTGGCGTTTACTCCGCAGGATGCGGGCGCCATGGCTCCGGCTACGATGACGGGCGTGGTTCGAAAGGTGGGCACGAACTACATGCTCACGGATACGACTTCCAACGTGACGGTCCAATTGACGGGCGGGAATATCGAGAATTATGTCAAGCATATGGTCACTGTGACGGGAACCCCCGCGACGGGCGGGACGCCGGCAGCCGGCGCCTCTCAGGTGCTGACCGTGACCAACGTGGTTGATCAGGGCAAGGGCAAGGCTGTTCCGGCGGCAGCGGGTTCGGGCGGCGGCGGTATGTCGGGCGGAGTTGTGATCGCGGGCGTGGCGATTTTGGCTGGAGCCGGCGTGACCGCCGGTGTGCTGGCGTCGCAGAACAACAATAGCTCGCCGGTGACTCTGAGCCCTTCTCTGTAAATCGGATCCTGCCTTTGAAGGTACGCCCCGCACCCCGGATATCCGGCGTGCGGGGCTTTTTTGCTGTGCGGATGCAACCTTTCGGCTCTCCCACTCTTTAAGTCTGCCCTTATTGACTAAAAGATTAGACAAATTGGTTGAAACGGGCAGGATTGCCTAAGATAATAGGCAGTGTGCTTGACTTGATCCGTCTTGGCGATCATATCGCCGAGCGCCGAAAAGCGCTCAAGCTTAGCCAATCCGCGCTGTCCATGAAGGCGGGCGTGAGTCGCGCCACGATTGACGCGCTTGAAAACGGACGCGCCGGCGAACTGGGGTTTTCGAAACTCACCAAACTTCTTACCGCGATTGGGCTTGAGCTGACGCTCCAGACCGCGGGTTCGCACCGCCCCACGCTCGACGAATTGATGCAAGAGGATCGTGATGGTCAAGATCTGGACCGACGCCGCTGAGGCGGGGTTCCTGGATCGAGACGGCGAGCGTGGCAGCACTTTCGCCTACCTGCCAGCCGCGCCAGGGCCGCGCGCAATATCGGTAACGATGCCCGTGCGCCTTCCCTCCTGGAGCGTACCCTTCGGCTTGCCGCCCATTTTCGAGATGAATTTGCCGGAGGGGTTTCTGCGCGAGCGTCTGCGCCTTGCTTTCGCGAAAGCGACCGGCGCATTTGACGAGTTCGATCTGCTGTCGATCGTCGGCCGGTCGCAGGTCGGCCGCATCCGGTGCACCGGCCGCGAGGAGCAGTTGAATGAGGACGTGCCGTTTCAGTCGGTCGATGAGATTCTGGAACGCAAGCGCGGCGGGGACCTGTTCCGCCACATGCTGGAGAAGTTCGCGGTCTTCTCCGGCATCAGCGGGGTGCAGCCCAAAATCCTCGTGCGTGACGAAAAGGCTTTCGCTGAGATGGAGCATACCGGCCGAAGCCTCAAGCAGAGTTACCGGGGCGCGACCCACATCGTGAAGTTGTGGGAGCCGAATGAATTTCCGCAGCTCGCCGCGAACGAGTATTTCTGCCTCCAGGCGGCGCGCAAGTGCGGGCTCGAAGCGCCTCCCTGCCGGTTGGCGGAAGACGGCAGCGCGCTGGTCATCGACCGCTTCGACCTGCGCATGGACGGGACCTATCGGGGGTTTGAGGACTTCTGCGTTCTCAACGCCCGCCGAACCGATGAGAAATATCGCGGCAGCTACGAAACATCGGTGATGAAGCGATTCGCTCAGTTCGCTAACTCCACGCATGTCAACGAAGACATGGAGAAGCTCTTCGTTCTGATTACGCTGAATTGCGCGCTTCGCAATGGCGACGCGCATCTCAAAAACTTTGGGATCGTCTATGACGAGGTGCTGGGCGAAGCACGACTCGCGCCGGTCTACGATCTGGTGACAACGTCTGTATACCTCCCCCAAGACAGCTTGGCTCTGACTCTCAACGGCTCGACCAAATGGCCGACGGCGAAGGAACTCAGGAAGCTTGGTGAAACACGGGCGGGCGGTAAGCCCGCGGCGATCAGGCAGATTCTGGAGCGTATTGCGGACGCGGTCCAGGAGACTGCCAAAGAGGCGGGTTTTTACATAAAAGAGCATCCGCGGTTTGCCGAGATCGGGCAAAGGATGCTGCGGGATTGGGCGGTCGGCGTGAGTACCTCGCTGCGCGGCTGAGGCTTAGTTTGCGTTCCAGCGGGAGCGCCGGGAAACGGCGCGCATCGGGAACGAACCCACAAAGGCGAGGGTCGCCGCAATCACCAGAAGCAAAGCGCGGCGGGCATCTCCGGGCCCTGAAAACGCGTACTGCGTATTGAGGAACAGGCCGCGAGCAAGAATGTAAACGACGGCGCCGCTGAATACGAAGAGCAGGGCGCGAGCAGTCCCGAAGATAGCGAGAATTGCGCAGACCAGCCCCAACAAGGAACAAGCGCCGACCCATCTTAAGGCGTTCGGGCCGGTCCAGGGAAGCCATGGTACGAGCACATCGACGTTGCGGCTAGCCAGCGCGAATACCGTGAGCAGCAAGCCCATGAGACACAGGACGGTTTCGAAGATATAGCTGTATACGCGCAGGATATTCCGCAACAAATACAAATCGAGATCCTCCCGGAAATGCATCGATAGTTTAGCAAGGCCCAGCGCCCAAGGCCGGACGGTTGAGAATAGTAGCGGAAACGCACTACAATAGCGTTAGGGACGCATCTTCCGGGATTTATTTTTCAGACAGTGACGCCACGAGCGCAAGAAATTCTGTATTCGATCGTCCGGGCCTACATCGAGACCGGAGAGCCGCAAGGCTCGAGGACGATCTCGCGCGCGCTGGACGACCGGAATTCGACGGGCGGAATCAGCCCCGCCACGATCCGGAACATTATGGCTGATCTGACGGATGAGGGCTATCTTTCTCAGCCACATACGTCGGCGGGACGCGCGCCCACGGAAAAGGCCTTTCGCGCGTATGTCGCGTCTTTGAACGCGAGACCCATGGCGGCATCGGATTCGCAGCGGCTGCTGTCGCAATTCAGCGAGATCGGCTCGCTGCAGGGGCGAGTCGAGCATAGCTGCCGGGTTCTGACCGGGATCTCGCACGCGGTGGGGATTGCCGCGGCCGTTCAAGTTGGGGAGCAGGAACTCGAGCATGTAGAGTTGATCGGCCTGGCGGAGCGGCGGGTGCTGATCGTGGTGGTGACCCGCGACGGAACCGCGAGCAATCGCGTGGTCACCGTGAAGGAAGATCTCACCACGGACGATTTGAATTCGATCCGGAACTACATCAACTGGAATTTCGCCGGTTGGCAGGTCGGGGTGGCGCGGCGCGAGATTCAGCGGCGTATCGAAGAAGAGCGGGCTGCGTATGACGCGATTCTTCAACGCCTGACCGTTCTGTGCGACAAGGATTTTCTGGTAAGCGACCGCCGCCCGCATCTGCACATGGAAGGCGCCTCTAACCTGGTGGGCCTGGATCTTCACCTGACTCGCGAGAGGATGCGGGACTTGTTCCGTACGCTCGAAGAGAAGCAGCGCGTGGCGGAACTGCTCGATCGATTTCTGGACGGGTCTTTTCTGGACGGAGTCAAAGGCGTGGGCGTGCAGATCGGGCTGGCCGAAGCGCATCCCTTTATGAAGGAATTAGCTCTGGTCGGAGTGACGGTTCAACTTCCGGGAGGACTGGTCACCCGGGTTGCCGTGCTGGGGCCGATCCGGATGAACTATAGCCGAATCATGTCGGCCGTTCTGGAGATTGGCCGGGCCTTTGCAAAAACACAAGCCGCCTAAGCCTGCGGCTGAGGAAACCCGGCTCTTTTCGGCCCTTTTTGTTAATCTGAAGTTTAGAGTCATTTAGTCATGTCTGAACCCAATGTTTCTGAAATGTCCGAAGAAGAACTGAACTCCCAAGGGGAGAGTGCGTCCGGCGCGGATTTGTCGAGGGTGACGGCGGAGCGCGACCGTATCGCCGAAGAGAAAGCCGAGTTGCAGGATCTGCTGCAGCGCCGGCAGGCCGAGTTCGACAATTTTCGAAGACGCACGGAGCGGGAAAGATCGGAATTCGTTCAATACGCCGGGACGGAATTGATCCGCGAGCTGCTGCCGGTGGTGGATGATTTCGAGCGGGCTCTTCAATCCGACCCGGGAAGCAAGGAATACGCGGCGGGCGTCCAGATGATTTATGGCCGCATGGCGGACACCCTCAAGAAAGCCGGTCTGGAACCGATCGATACCGCGGGTAAGATTTTCGATCCGCATGTTCACCAGGCGGTTGAGAAGGTGCAAACCAGTGACGCCGCGGACAACGCGATTCTGGCCGAATTCCAGAAAGGCTACTTCTTCAAGGGCAAGCTGCTCCGGCCGTCAATGGTGAAGGTGGCTGTCCACCCGTAGCAGGGTTTGCAACAAGGGATCCATAGCGCATCAAATGCCTGTGACAAAACGCGATTATTACGAAGTGTTGGGAGTTTCCCGCGACACCGATGACGGCGCAATCAAGACGTCGTACCGAAAGCTCGCGATTCGATATCACCCGGACAAGAATCCTGGCGATCGCGAAGCGGAAGAACGATTCAAGGAAGCGGCCGAAGCGTATGCGGTTTTAAGCGATGCGCAGAAGCGCGCGGCATATGACCGGTTCGGGCATCAGGGGGTGTCCAGCGCGGCGGGCGGAGCTGGCTTTGATCCGAACGATTTCGATCTCGGCGATATTCTGAGCCAGTTCGGCTTCGGAGATTTGTTTGGCGGGGCGGCCGGCGGGAAACGCCGCAGCCGTGCCCAGCGCGGGGACGATGTCCGCTATGACCTGGGAATCAGCTTCGAGGATGCCGCCTTCGGCATGACGGCTGAGATCCAGGTAGCGCGGCGCGAAGCCTGTTCGCGCTGCGACGGGAAGGGCGCGGAACCGGGTAGCGGGGCGGTTACTTGCCCGGCTTGCCAGGGCCGCGGCGAGCAGACATATCAGCAAGGCTTCTTCGCGGTGCGCCGGACTTGCGGTCAGTGCGGCGGCGCCGGACAGATCATTCGGAATCCTTGCCGCGAGTGCCGCGGGGAAGGTTTTCGATCGGGCGCGCGCAAACTGAAGGTGAACATCCCGGCCGGCGTTGCGGACGGAAACCGGCTGTGTCTGAAAGGCGAAGGGCAACCCGGGGCGAGCGGCGGTCCGAACGGCGACTTGTACGTCTTCCTCAAGGTGGCGGACCATCCCTTCTTCGAGCGTCACGAGAACGACTTGCACTGCGTCGTGCCGATTAACTTCGCGCAGGCGGCCTTGGGAGCGGACCTTGCCATCCCGACGCTGGGGGAGGCGCATACGCTGCACATCCCGGAAGGCACGCAGACCGGCGCGCAATTCCGTATCCGTCACAAAGGGATCGCGGGCGTGCATAGCAGTTCGCGTGGAGACATTATCGTCCACGTGGAGGTTAAGACCCCTGCCAGGCTAACGCGCGAACAAAAGCGTTTACTGGAAGAATTGCGGGATACGCTGCCCGTGGAAAACGACCCTCACGAGAAGGGTCTCTTCGAGAAGGTCCGGGACATATTCTCCTAAGGTGCATGCGGTAATCGATGCGGCAAGTTCCGAAGATCGCGCTGCTCTGAGCGGGATCGAATCGGCCAGCCGTTTTTTGGAGAACGAGTTCCTCGTAGCCCGTAATGGGCTTCAGGTGGCCGCGTTCCTGGCGTGGCGGCGCGTGGCGCCGGACCAATGGGAGATTCTGCAACTCGAGACATTGGCTTTGTTTCGACGAAAAGGACTGGCCAGAAGGCTGGTTCGCCATCTCAAAAAACAGGTTGCCGGGGATCTGTTTCTGGAGGTGCGGGAATCGAACGCTCCGGCCTGTAAACTCTATGCTTCTGAAGGGTTTACCGTAGCCGGTACGAGGCGGGAGTACTATTCCTATCCAGTGGAAGATGCGCTTGTTCTCCGTTTTCGTTCGTGTTAAGGTCTGGTTAGACGGTCGGTAAAATCTGGCCGCCACTTCAAATTGAAGTGAAGCTACCCACCGGCTGCCCGGTGATGCGTATTCCGAACGGGCGGACGGCGAGGCAACTCCACTGAAGGAGAAATGCCCAGCGATGGAACGGAACGCACAAGAAGAGCTAAAGGCGCACCTAACGGAAACCAGCACTGAGTTTCGCAATCTGGTGGACCAGCATTCGGTCTATAAGCAACTGGTGTCGGATCTGGAAACCAAGCCATTCCTTACCGAGGATGAGGAAGCCGAAGAGCAGCGTTTGAAGAAGTTGAAGCTGCATCTAAAAGATCAGATGGAAGAAATGCTGAGCCAGCATAAGGCTCACGCGTAAAAACGCATGCCAGCGCCTGGAGGTAACTCGCCCGATCTGCCCTGTGCGCGGATTGGGCGTTTCTGTTTTAGAAGACCGCGTTGGCAAGAAGACATGACGCCCGAAGAGCCGTTTGTGGTCCCGATTACCGATGTCCTGGATCTCCACTCCGTACCGCCGCGCGACTCCCGCGAAGTGGTCAAGGCGTGGCTGGAAGAGGTGAAAGCGCGCGGGTTTTGCGCGTTGCGAATTGTCCACGGGCGGGGCATCGGTATGCAGCGCGAGATGGTGCGATCGATTCTGGCGCGGGATCCGGACGTGATTTCATTTGGCGAAGCCCCGATGGAGGCTGGCGGTTGGGGCGCGACCGTGATTACTTTGCGAGAAAACGGCCGATGCGCGCCAGAGCTTCGGTGAGGTTTTCGAGCGAATTGGCGTAGCTGAACCGGATGTAGCCTTCGCCGTATTCGCCGAAGGCGCGGCCGTCCAGACAAGAGACACCGGCTTCGTAGAGAAGCAGGTCGGCCAACTCGCGCGAGGTTCTTCCGGTTCCGGTGATGTTGGCGAATGCGTAGAAGGCGCCGCCGGGCATGGCGCAGCGAAACCCGGGTAACTCGTTCAATCCGGCGCAAAACACGTCACGCCGGGCGCGGAATTCGGAAACCATGGCGTCGACGGGTCCCTGCGGTCCGTTCAAAGCGGCGATTCCCGCGCGTTGCGTGAAGCTGGCGGTGCAGGAATTCGAGTTCACCATCAGCTTGTTTACAGCATCAACCAGCCACTCGGGCATTACGCCGTAACCCATGCGCCAGCCGGTCATTGCGTAGGTTTTGGAGAACCCGTCGAGAATAATCGTCTTTTCGAGCATGCCGGGGACGCTGGCGATGGAAAAGGGCTTCTTGCCGTCGTAAATAATGCGGGCGTATATCTCATCGGAGAGGACGAGCAGATCCCGATCTCGCACCATTTCCGCGATGGCGCGAATATCCTGCTCGGGAATGACGCCGCCGGTGGGATTTTGCGGAGAGTTGAGGACCAGCATCTTCGTGCGCGGCGTCAGGCTGTCGCGGAGGCGGTCGAGATCAAGGGTGAAGCCGCGCTCCTCGACCAGAGGAATCGGGATGGGGGTGGCGCCGCAAAACCCGATCATCGATTCATAGATGGGAAAGCCGGGATTGGGGTAGATCACTTCATCTCCGGGTTCCAGAAGCGCCAGCATGGGGAAGAAGATGATGGGTTTGCCGCCGGGGACGACGGAAACGTGCTGGGCGCCGACGTCGATTCCGCGCGTGCGGGCGACGTGGGCGGCGATGGCCTCGCGGAGTTCCGGCAGCCCCTGGGTGGGGCCGTAGTGAGTCCAACCCTGGTCCAGAGCGTCTTTGGCCGCGGTCACGATGTGGGCGGGGGTGGGAAAATCCGGTTCGCCGATCTCAAGGTGGATGATGCTGCGCCCTTGCGCTTCCAAGGCGCGGGCGCGGACCAGCACATCGAAGGCTGACTCCACCAGGATCTGATTCATGCGGGCGGCGAGTTTCATAGAGTTACGCTTTGGCGAACGCGGGAGCGTGGTGAAGCGGCTCGATTTCGATCACAGGGTCGTTGATGGCGACCCGATCGCCGACCACGCGCCCGGTCAATTTGGTTCCGTCTTCGAGCGAAACGATTGCAACCTGGTAAGGGGCTTCGCCGGCGAATGCAGCGGGCGCCGCGTGGACGACGGTTTCGGTGTAAACGATGCCTCTGCGCGACATCAGGCGGCCCTCCCCGGATGGGAATTATTGGGGAAGGAAGCCAGAATACTCACGACGCACGTGGCGCCGGATCCGCCGAGGTTCTGCGCGAGGCCGATGGAGTGGCGCGCAAGCTGGCGGGCGCCCGCTTCGCAGCGAAGCTGTTGAACGACATCGACAATCTGCCCGACGCCGGTGGCGCCGACGGGATGCCCTTTGGATTTCAGGCCTCCGCTGGCGTTGACTGGCTTCACGCCGCCGCGGCGCGTGCAACCTGCGCGGGCGAAGGGGCCTCCTTGACCCCGGGCGACGAAGCCAAGATCTTCGGTGGCGATGATTTCGGCGATCGTGAAGCAGTCATGGATTTCGGCGAACTCGATGTCGCCCGGACCGAGTCTGGCGGCGGCGTAGGCCTTTTGGGAAGCCGCATGGACGGCGGGGAAAGTGGTGATGTCGGGTTTCTGATCCAGCGCGACGTAGTCGGACGCCTGCGCGATTCCGAGAACGTGGGCCGGCTTTTCGGTAAACTCCGCCGCGCGTTCGGCGGTAGTGACGATTACAGCGGCGGCGCCGTCGCTGATGAGAGAACAGTCGAACAGGCCAAGCGGTTCCGCGATGGGACGGGCGTTCAGGGCCTGTTCCATAGTGATGACCTTGCGCATGTGCGCATCGGGATTGAGGGCGCCGTTTTCGTGATTTTTGACGGCTACGGCGGCAAGGTCTTCGCGCGTGGCGCCGAAGTCGTGCATATAGCGCCGCGCAATCATGCCGAATAGCGACGGGAACGTGGAGCCTGCGGCGATTTCGCCGGAGCAGTCGCCCGCGGCGGATAAAATTTCGGTCACCCGCGCAGTGGGTTGCGACGTCATCTTCTCGACTCCGAGAACCATGACGGTGTCGTACAAGCCGGCGGCGACGGCCGAGACAGCGTGAAAAAAGGCGGCGCCGCTCGAAGCGCAGGCGGCTTCGAATCGCGTGGCGGGGATGCCTCGCATGCCGAGCGCGGTCGAGATGTAAGGCGCCAGGTGATTCTGACCGGCGAAGGAAGGTCCGGCGAAATTGCCGAGGTAGAACGCCTCGATCTGTTCGGGGCGAGCGCGAGCGTTGGCGAGGCACTTTTGACCCGCTTCGACCGCCAGCGAGCGGAGGTCGCGATCCGGGAAGGCGCCAAACGGAGTTTTCCCCGCCCCCACGACTGCCACTTCTCTCATATATTGTAAGAGTAGCGCGGGAATGTGACTGCACGTTTCCGCTGGTTCGCCCGTCAACCCTAACGAGCGGACGAATGACGGTAAACACAAGGGTTAGCGCATCCATGAGCGAGATGCTCGACAGTCCGGCCTTGTCCGCAGATGCGCAGAACCGATTTGTGTCTGAAAATCTGCGGCGTATTTTCGTGCAGATTTACCGGATGGTGGGCAACGTCGCGGACGCTCAGGACCTGACGCAGGATGTATTCATCAAGGCGCTCTCGCGGCAGGATCAGCTGAAGGACGAGCAGAAGGCGGCGCACTGGCTTTCACGCATCGCCACCAACACGGCGCTGGATTATCTGCGCCGGCGCGGTCGCGTCTCGTTTTGTGAGATGGAACTGGCGCCGGAGCGGCATGCGGAAAGTCCGGAAGAGCTTCTGCTGCGAAGCGAGCACCAGGATTATCTGCAGAAGGGTCTGGAGACGCTCAGCCCCCGTGAGAGGGCAGCGCTGATTTTGCGCGACGTGGAAGACCTGCCTCCCGATGAAGTGGCCCGGCAACTGTCCTGCTCGAAAGCGACGGTGCGCTCCCATATCGCGAACGGGCGGACGAAATTCCGCAAGTATTTCGTGAGGACCCGGCGATGAGAAACGAAGCGATGGAGAATCGCGCGATCGGCGGACACGTGCCGGTCTCGCAACTGGCCCTGTATTCGCGAGGGGATCTCGGCTTCTGGCGGCGGCGCGGGGTGGAACGGCATGTGGTCCGGTGTGAAGAGTGCGCCGGGCAAGTGCGCGAGTTTGTGCAAGCGACGGAGATTCTGGCGGAAGCCGCAACGGAGTTGCCGCCGGAATTAAGCAACGCCGCCTGGAGGTTTCTGGCCTCGGAAATGACGGCGAATATACGGCTGGGCATCGCGGCAGGGGAGTGCGTGGCGACGCGGCCTGTGATGAGCGGACGGCCGCGCCTGACGCTGGCGCTGGCTGGAATGGCCGTGGTTCTGGTTTTGGCGGTGCTGGAGCACCCGCGGCTGGGACCAGCGCCCGTTGCGCACGCGCCGGGCGCAGTTTTGGAGCCCATGGCGGCCGATGCGGGGCGCATGCTCTCGATTTCAGCGCCCGCCGGCCAGGCTGTCATTCAGACGGTGAACATGCGCGGCGACATGCGCTCGCGCATCGTGGACGATACCGGAGTAACCATCTACGATGTCTACGCCAGTGCGGAATAAGCGAACGGCATGGATTTCCGTGCTCGGATTGCTGGCGGCCAGCGCGGGATTGCTGAGCGCACAGGAACAGCCGCTCGATCCCAACAGTTCGGTTAAGTTCAACCTGCCGCTGGATTCTCCGGTTTCCCTGCTGGGGATGGATTTCAGCGAGTCGCACGCCACCGTGCGCGGGGGCGCGATCACGCTGGATCTGCACATGGATGTGCGTTTGCGCAATTCGGCGGCGCGGCGCGTGCGCGGGATCACGATGCTGGTGGTGGCTAACGAATCTTCGGCATTCGGGCGCGCTTCGGTGGCGAGGCTGGTGGACGTCGGCCCGGGTGAAGGATTTCCTCTGCGCGTGGATGTGCGGCTGGTGCGCCCTTATCCGGCGACTGGACCGCTGATTCAAGTGAATCTGGACGGAATCCTGTTCGACGATTTGAACTTCTACGGCCCGAACCGGCTGAACTCCCGGCGAACGATGACGTTCTGGGAGACGGAAGCGCGGCGTGACAGGCAGTACTTCAAGCAGGTGCTGGCGTCGCGCGGACAAGCGGGTTTACAGAATGCGGTGCTGACGAGTCTGGCACGGCAGGATACCGTGCAAAGGCTTGATGTGCGGCTGAATCGCGGACGTACGACCACGGCTCCAAACGCTCCGGGACGGGTGACGCAATTTGCGTTCATGGAGATGCCGGATGCGCCGGTGAAGGCGCTCCAAGGGTGGGCGGAGATCTCGGGCGGGGAACTCAGGTCGCCCCGGGTCGAGGTGGAGAACCGGTCGGGCAAGCCGGTTAAGTATGTCGAAATCGCATGGCTGGTGCAGGATCGCGAGGGCAACCAGTACCTGGCGGGTTCGGTTCCCGGTTCAGATGCGGACATTTATCTGCCTCCGGGCCGGCGCGGGGAAGTCTTGGAAGATGCGTCGCTCCGGTTCTCGAAAGCGAATGCAGCGGCTCCGCTGGTGATCGACAAGATGGTGGGCGTGGTGAATCAGGTGGAGTTTGCCGATGGCAAAGTCTGGATTCCGACTCGCGAAGGTTTAGACGCGACCAAGGCTCTGCAGGCAATTGCGCCTTCTCCGGAAGAGCAGCGGCTGACGGATATTTATCGAAAACGCGGGCTTCACGCCCTGGTGCTGGAGTTGAGCAAATTCTAGCCTGGTTGAGCAAAGGAGTCGTTCGAGAACCGGAAGCGCTGATCGGCGAGTCGCCCGACCGGTTAAGCCTTCCGGAGCGCGAGCGGTATGGCCGCTGGTGGCTCGCGCTCGAGATCTACACGCCCCGGACACTGCCTTTGCGGGTGATCGAAGCCCTGGCGCCCACCGCGGAAGAGTGCCTCAAACAGATTGCGCAACGCGGTCTCAATCCGGCTGAGTTTGAGTTGGTCCGTTTAGCGGACCGCTAGGTTTTCGGCAAGATGCGCAGAGTGCCTCTATGGACCATCCATGCGGCGGCAGGCGCGGCGGCGCTGGCCGGGGGCGCGGCGATCGGATATGCCGATTTGCAAACATCCGAAGTGGTCATCACGCTGATCTTCCTGTTTGTTTTGAATATGGTGCTGGGGTGGGCGGCGCCACGAGGCGGCTGGTATTGGCCATTTCTGAGCGCGATCGGCGTGCCGCTGCTGAACTGGTTCCCGGAGATCGTCGGCGCCGAGCGGAACCAGTATCTCAGCCGGACGGCGGGGTCTTACTTATTGCTGATTGCGATGCTGCTGGCGGCGGGGATGGCGGGAATGCTGTTCGGGGTAATCGTCCGCAGGGGCATGCACGCTCCCGCGCCATAAGGGGGGCGCAAAGTCCGCGCTGGTTATGTCAAAATGCGGCGTGCTCTCTATGCGACGAATTATCTGGATTGGCGCTCTGCTCGCGCTGTGCTCAACCGCGCAGGCGGCGGAAAAGACCGAGATCGGGTCATTGAACGACGCCGCTTTTCGAATCGACGTTCCCGACGCGTGGAACGGCAATCTGGTGCTCTATTGCCACGGCTACTCACTGGTGGCGGATCAATTCCATCCGGGCAAGCCCGACAAAGTCGCGCAGCAATTCCTGGACGCCGGATTTGCGGTGGCGCGCTCGGGCTATGCGGCCGGCGGTTGGGCGACAGAGCAGGGCGAGATCGACACCATGTCGCTGAAGCGCTACTTCGCGGCGAAGTATGGAATCCCCAAGCAGGTCTACGTGACCGGCCACTCCATGGGCGGATTTCTGACGATGCTTCTGATGGAGCGCTACCCGGCGGAGTTTGCCGGCGGAATGCCGATGTGCGGACCGCTTCAGCCGACGCTGCAATTGCTCCATAAGGTGTTCGACGACCAGACGGTGTTCACGTACTTCCTCCCGGGAGCGCTTCCCGCGCCGCGCGAGGTTCCTCCGGGTTACTACCCGACGCCCGAACTGAATGCGGAAGTGGTGAAAAAATTGGAAGCGAATCCGCGCGCTCTGGCGGCACTGGAGCGATATAGCGGGCTCAAGAATGCGGCCGATATCGTCAATCAAGCGGTGTTCTGGACTTACATTCTGCGGGAGATCTACCATCGGGCGGGCGGCAATCCATTCGATAACCGCAGCACGATTTACTGGAATACCGGAGACGACAACGCCTTGAACGCAAGCGTGAAGCGCTACGCCGCGGACCCCAAAGCGGTGGATTACCTGCGGGAAAACTATACGCCAACCGGGAAGCTTGAACATCCCATGCTGGCGATTCACACGACCTACGATCAACTGGTCACGCCGCTGGTGCCCGACAGCTATTTCGATCGCGCGATGGAAGCCGGCGCGGGTGAACTGTTCGTGCAGCAGTATGTTCCGCACGATGGGCACTGCGCCATCCAGCCGGCCGAGATAGCGGCTGGATTCGCGGAACTGCGAGCGTGGGTGGATTCCGGGAAGAAACCGATGGGAGGCGCCGTACCGGTCCCGTGATGAAGCTTCTGACGGGTCCGGGCGGTTCTGGAAAGACGGCCCGGGTGCTCAGGGAGTTTCGGGATGCTCTTCGATCCGGATTGGGCGGAAGCCGGTTGCTGGTCCCGACAACCACGCTTTCCGAACATCTGCAAAACCTGCTGGCGCGAGATGGCGCGGCGTTCCGATCGCGTGAGGTGGAGACTCTGGCGCGGTTTGCGGCCGAGATTATCCCCGGTTTGAAGGTCGTGCAGCCGGAGCATTTCTCGCTCATGGTGGAGAACTCCGTGATCGAGTTGAATCGCGCGGAGTTTGAGAAGGTGCGGGATCTGGCCGGCTTCCACGCGCGGCTGGAGAAGACAATTTCAGATCTGGACGGCGCGGGCTGCACGCCAGAGCGGCTGCGTCGCGTGAATCGCGATTGGGCGCCTTTCCGGGATGCGGTCGCGGCGGTCTGGGAAGACGTGCAAAAACAAATGCGGCGGCGCGGGGTGGCGACGCGCGGCGAGCAGTTGCGCGCAATCGCGACGAACCTCCCCACGGCCACGCTTCCGGCGCGGTTGTGGATAGACGGGTTCGCCCAGTTCTCCGGGCCGGAGATGGATCTGATCTGCGCCCTGGGAGCGAGGATTCCTCTGACTGTGACGCTGCCGGACGAAGGCGTACCGGCCCACTTGAAACCGGCTCTGCTGGCGAGAGGCTTTGTCGAGGAGGCACTGGCGGGCGGGCGCTCGCCCGAGACGATTCTGATCATGCCCGAAACGGCCGAGCGCGAGGCGGACGAGATCGCGCGGCGCATCGTGGAGCAGTCCCGGAAGGGGACGCCGTTCCGTGAAATGGGCGTGATCCTGCGACAGCCGGCGAAGTACGCGCCGCTTTTGCGCGCGGCTTTCGAACGCTTTGGGACACCGGCTCACTTTTACGTCCACGAATCACTGCAGACGCATGCCGTGGGTCGTCTGCTCGCCGGCATCGTCGACGCGCTGCTGGGCGGTTGGGAGCACGAGCGGGTGCTTGGGTTGCTGCGGCTTTTTCCCCTGACCGGCGCATCGAATGCGCTGGACATTTTTGAGATCAAGCTGCGGAAGGCGCTCCCGGGACAAGGACTCGCGCCGCTGGCGGATCTAGGGGCGAAGAGCCCCGGTCTGCAAAGGTTGTTTCGGAAACTGGGAGAGTTGGAGACCTGGTTAAGCGCCAAATACACGCCGGCGGAATGGGCCGACCAGTTCCACGCTCTTCCCGCTCTGTTCTGGCCGGGCCAGATGAAGGATCGGCCATCGCGAGACCTGCTGGCTGAATATCGGGCGCAGGCCGCCGGCTTACAGGAATTCCAGAAGGCGATTCAATCGGCCGCGGAGTGGTGGGCCCGAGACGCCAAGCCGGTGCGACTCGAGGAGTTCTGGCGCGTGGCGAAGAGCATCATTCGCCTGACGAAGGTTTCCGCTCCGCAGGGCGCGCGTAACGCGGTGCATGTGATCAACGCCTACGAAGCGCGGCAGTGGGACCTTTCGACGGTGTTCGTGTGCGGGCTGGTCGAAAAGGAGTTTCCGGCGCAGAATGGCCGCGATCCTTTCTTTTCCGATGCGGCGCTGACGGATTTAGCGCGGCAGGGCGTCCATACGCGCACGGCAAAGGACAAAGAAGAAGAAGAGTTCGGGCTATTCGACGCCGTGGAGGTTTGCGCGCGCGACCTGCTGGTGCTGAGCTACCCGAGAACGGATGCGCGCGGGCAGAAGACGCTTCCGTCTATTTTTCTGAAAGGGCGTATACCGGAAACGGTGAGCGTGTCCGCAAGGCCGGCGCTGCCGCCGCCGATCGCCCAGTGGCGCCGGACCGTCTCGGTGAGTTCGCCGGACCTGCTGGAAATTCTGCCCGCACAACACAAGACCTTGAGCGTGTCCGCGCTCGAGACTTTGCTGCAGTGTCCGTTCCAGTTCTTCGCGAAGTGCACGCTGCACGTTTCGGAGATGCCAAAACGGCCTGAAGACCGCCTGGATTTTCTGCTGCAGGGGAACATCGTTCACGACGTGTTAAGCGCGTGGGCGTCTTCGCGAGGCGACATTGACGCTATCTTCGCCGAGAGTTTCCGCCGGATCTGCGAGGAGAAAAGAATTCTGGATGGGTTCCGCAAGAGCCGTTTGCGGCGCGCGCTTTCGCAAGCGGCGGAGCGTTTTGCCCGGGACAAACAATATCCTGCGCCGATGCGAGCGGGAACGGAGATCCAGTTTGAGTTTCCTCTGTCTCCCGAGTTGCATCTGAAAGGAAGGCTCGATCGGGTTGACGAGCTCGATGATCAGAAGGCGGTCATCATCGATTACAAGTTCAGCCGGGCTGAAGCGACGAAGAAAAAAGTGGAGGACGAATCGAGATTGCAGGGGCCGCTCTATGCTCTTGCCGTGGAGCGGCATCGGGGACTGAAAGTGCTCGCGATGGCTTACGCGAGCCTGAAGGACAATACCGTGACCTACTCCGGATGGGGGGAAATTCCGGGCGCCGGTTTGAGACTTGCGCCGATGACGGCTGACTGGATTCCGAACGCCCTCGCCCGGGTGGATGCGGCGGTGGCAAAGCTTCGCTCCGGTGTGATCCAGCCGCGGCCGCTCCAAAAAGATCCCTGCCGGTACTGCACCTACAGAGATGCGTGCCAGATTGGGGAAGCAGCCGTCCTCACCGCGGACGTGGTCTGATCGCTTTGCAGTTTACTGACGAGCAACTGAAGGCCATCGATATTTCGCGCTTGGGCGAAGACGCCTGCATCGTTGCAGGCCCGGGCTCGGGCAAAACGACGGTGCTGGTGGAACGCATTCGCCAGGTAATCGAAGCGGGCATGGATCCATCCGAAATTCTCGCTATCACCTATACCGAAAAAGCGGCTCAGAACATGCGGGAGCGCCTGAGCGCCAGGTTCGCCGGGGATGCGGGCGTTCTGCGGAAGCTGGAACATGCGAATGTTTCGACCATCCACGGATATTGCAGCCGTGTGCTGCGAGAAAACGCGACGGCGGCCGGAGTGGATCCGGAGTTCACGATTCTGGACGAGCAGCGCGCGATTTTGGAGCAGGCCCATGCGCTACGCGAAACTTTGGACGCTCTGTACCGCGAGAAGCCGGAAGAGATGGAAGCATTACTCGCGGCGACGAACGGAGCGGATCTGGAGAGCCAGATTCCTTCGATCTACGAAGCCATGCGCGCGGCGGGCATGCGGCCGGCGGAGTTGGACGCGCAGCCACGGCCCGCGGCGCCGTCCCTGGAGTCTGTGCTCAGTGCGGCCAAGCGGTATCTGCTTGGGTTTGCCGCGAACCTGAACGCCGCCCAACGCAGACGGCGGGACCAGACCTCGGAGTGGATCAGCGCTGTAGAAAAGTCTGGTTCGCCGCGGCAACTGCTTGAAGCGTTGGAGACACGCGATGTTTTCAGCGCCTCGGTTAAGAATTCCGCGAAGGAGTCGGTCGCCTTCATTCGGACTAACGGGAGGTTGCTTCAGGCGGCGCTGCTTGATCAGGCATTCGCTTCGGAAAAGCGCCTGCTGGTCGAGATCATCGAGCGCTTTGATGCCGCATATGCCGCGCGCAAATCCGCACTGGCCGCGCTCGATTTCAGCGATCTCGAATTCTTTACGGTGCGGCTGTTCGAAGAAAGTCCCGAAGTTCGGCAGCAGGTGAACGATCAGTTTCGGCTGGTCATGATTGACGAGTTCCAGGACACCAGCGGCCAGCAGTCCAAGCTGATTTCTTTGGTGCGGGGACCGGGACGCTTCTATGCCGTCGGAGATCTGAACCAGTCGATCTACAGCTTTCGCCATGCGAGTCCGGTGGTCTTTGAAGAGTACCGGAAGTCCGTCGAAGGAAGCGGAGCGCATCTGCAGGAACTGGTTGAGAACTGGCGGAGCCGGGCGCCGGTTTTGCACGCGACTCAGCTCGTCTTGCACAATCAGCCGGGGATCACCAAACGCGATCTGGTGGCGGCGCGCCAGCTTCCGGATTGCGCCGAACCGAGCGTGGAAGTGATAATCGCGGCGGGCGACGAAGAAAGTGAGGATCATGAGATCGAAGCCGCGTGGGTCGTGGACCGCATCGCCGAACTGCGCGCCAGTTTGCGACTTGACGGGGACGGACACGCCGCGCGCCTCAGCGACTTCGCCATCCTGGTGCGCAACTCGAACGTGCTCAAACCCTTCCTGAAAGCGTTTGAAGACGCGGGCATCGCCTACAACCTGAACCGCCGTGTCGGCTTCTTCGAGACGCGGGAAGCACGGGATCTGCTGCATTTGCTCCGCATGATCCGGAATCCGCGCGACGAGGTCAGCACCCTGGTGGTTCTGCGATCGGATCTCGCGGGCATTTCCGACGAAGGTCTGTTGCGGCTGAAGCGAGGCGCGCAGAATTTTGGGGACGCGCTTGCGGCATTCGGCGCGGTGACGCTGGACCCGGAAGACACGATACGGCTGAATCGATTCCTGGCCGCGTTTGCGCGATGGCGGGCGGCCGCGGCGCAGATTCCGCTGGATCGCGTATTGCTGCGGGCGCTAGATGAGATGGGTGTCGTCTGGGACCCGCTCACGACGCGCGGCGCGAACGTGGAGAAGTTCCTGCAAGTCGCGCGCGCGAACGAGACGATGACTTTGGGGGAGTTCGTGGATTACGTGGAAGCGCTGCGCAGCGCGAATCCCCGGGAAGCCGATTCGCCGATCGACGAGACCCAGGACGCCGTGCAGATCATGACCGCGCACGCGGCAAAAGGGCTGGAGTTCCCCGTGGTCATCCTGGCGGCGATGGATAAGGGCGTGGGCAGCGACGGCGGACGGAGTCCGCTGCTGAATTTCACTCCGGAGCGCGGCTTAGGCGTGAAGTGGTCTCTCGAGGATGGCGAGGAGTCGGAATCCGGGGCGGTGCACCATTACAACAAACAGCGGAACAAGAGTACGGAGGAAGCCGAGGCGAACCGGCTGCTCTATGTCGCGATGACGCGAGCCGAAGAACGCCTGATCCTGTGCTGGAGCCAGGAGCCGCGGGGCAAAGCCGCGGGCTGGGCAAAGACAGTGTCGGCGGCTTTCGGGTTAAGCTTTCCGAACTGGTCAGGACAGCCTGAGATCCAGAAACAGACAGCGCCGGACGGAACGACGTTTGATGTTCGCGTTCTGGCCGCCGCGGGGCTTCCGGAACGGCTTCGCCTGGCGGAGGACAGTCCGAGCGATCGCGGCGCGCTGGTTATCGAACGGCCCGCGTTGGCCGATCAGTTCGAGCCGAACACGACCGCGACCGCGCTCGCCAACTTTGCAAGCTGCCCGCGCAAGTATTACCTAGGCGGCTTCCTCGGCTGGGATGGACATCTAGTGCGGCCGCGGCCGGCGCGAAATGGGGCGCGTGACGGAGCGGGGATATCGGCTCGGGCGAGCGAGATTGGTACGCAAGTGCATGGCCTCCTCGCCGGAGTTGAACCGGAGAAGCCGGACCTCGATGCGATTCGGCTGGCGCAGGTTTTTGAACGGAGCGGGTTGGGCAGGCGCGCGGAAAAAGCCGTTCGACGCGAACGGGAATGGGACTTCGTGTTCGGCGTGGATGACCTGATCGTGCGGGGAACCATCGATCTGTGGTTCGAGGACGCAAAGGGTCTAGCCCTGGTCGACTATAAAACCGACGATGTCACGCGGGAGCACGCCGCGAGTCGGGCGCGCGATTACGAATTGCAGTTGCAGGTATATGCCGCGGCTCTGGAGCGAGCCCTGGGGAAGGCGCCCGCGCAGGCCTCGCTCTATTTTCTGCGGCCGGATGTGGTCGTACCCGTCGTGGTGACGGATGCCGCGGCGAGCGTCCGGCGTCTTGCTGGCGAATTCATCGAGGCGCAGGAGAAAGTCGAGTTTCCGCTGCGCGTGGGCGCGCATTGCCGCCGCTGCGAATTCTTCCGCAATCTTTGTCCGGCGCGCCTCCCGGCTTTGCCAGAATAGCGTTCATGTTCTCCTTTCGGTGGGCGCTCCTCGCGGCAGCCGCCGGTTGTATGGTTCATGCGGAAGTGCGACCTGTTCCTCCGCCGGGCATCGCGGTTCCGGAGACCGATCGCGTGCAATTGCGAACCGGCCTGGACCAGCTGCAAAAGAGCATCGATTCGCTCGGCGGCAACGCGCTGTTGGCGGACGTTCTGATTTTTCACAAAGCCGTGCGGTATGCGCTCGACGGAAACGAGTTTTTCAAACCGGAAGAGATCGGACGGGCGAAGGCTCTGCTGGCGGAAGGCTTGGCGCGCGCGGACGCTTTGCGAAACGGCCAGGCGCCGTGGACTGAAGCAACGGGGCTGATTGTGCGCGGTTACATCTCCAAGATCGACGGCAGCGTGCAGCCTTACGGGTTAGTCGTGCCGCCGGGGTGGACGCCGCACTCCACGAATTCGTGGAGACTGGATACCTGGTTTCACGGCCGCGGAGAGACCTTGAGCGAAGTCAACTTCCTCAGCGACCGGGAGCGCAATCCGGGTGAGTTCACGCCGCCTGGGGCCATCGTGCTTCACCTGTATGGCCGCTACTGCAATGCGAGCAAGTTCGCGGGAGAAACCGATTTTTTTGAGGCGCTGGCCGATGTGAAGGCGCATTACCGGATCGATGAACGCCGGATTGTGATTCGTGGATTCAGCATGGGAGGAGCGTCGGCATGGCAGTTCGCGACGCACTATGCGGGGCTGTGGGCGGCGGCCGCTCCCGGGGCCGGCTTTGCGGAGACGCCGGAGTTCGTTCACCTGCGGGAGCAGAAGCCGCCCTATCTGTTGCAGCCCTGGGAAGAGAAGCTCTGGCACTGGACCAATTCGACCGATTACGCCGCGAATCTGTACCAATGCCCGCTGGTAGCTTACAACGGAGACCAGGATCCGCAGCGGCAGGCGGCCGACGTCATGGAGCGCGCCCTCAGTGAAGAAGGCATGCGACTGGCCCGGGTGACGGGCCTCGGCGCCGGCCACAAGTACACACCTGAAGCGAAGCAGACCTTGAACGAACGCATTGACTCAATGGCGGAGCGCGGCAACGATCCGACCCCGGGCATGGTTCGATTCACGACTTGGACGCTCTCCTACAACCAGATGAAGTGGGTCACGATTGACGGCTTGAAGGAGCACTGGGTCAGAGCGCGGGTGAACGCGGAGATGGTTGACGGGCATTCGGTGCGGGTGGAGACAGCCAACGTTTCCGCGCTGACGCTGGCGATGGCGGCCGGCACGTGCCCGTTGGATGCGGCTTCGGTTGTGACGCTAAGCGTTGACGGAACGGAATTGCGCGTTCCGGGTCCGTTGACGGATCGATCGTGGTCGGCGAGCCTTCACCAGGAAAGCGGAAAGTGGAAAGCCGGCGCGGGAGACCCGACAGCACTTCGCAAGCGACACGGGTTGCAAGGACCGATCGATGACGCGTTTACAGACAGTTTCCTGATCGTGCGGCCGACCGGCGAAGCGGCCAGCGCAAGGTTTGGAACGTGGTGCGCATCCGAGATGGCGCGCGCCATCCGGGAGTGGCGGCGCGAGTTCCGCGGAGACGCGCGGGTGAAGAATGACACCGAGGTGACGGACGCGGACATCGCCGCGAATAATCTAATTCTGTGGGGCGATCCCGCGAGCAACCGGCTGCTCGCGCGGATCGCGAAACAGTTGCCGATGGCGTGGCCCGCAGACCCCAATCGAGCGCTGATTCTGATTTTTCCGAACCCCTTGAACCCGAAGCGCTACGTGGTGCTGAACAGCGGATTTACATTCCGCGAACAGCAATACCTGAACAACGCATGGCAGGTTGCGCGCCTGCCGGATTGGGCGATCGTAGACCTGACCACGCCGCCCGACGAGAACTGGCCGGGACGCATCGCGGACGCGGGCTTCTTCGATGAAGACTGGCGTCTTCCGCGAAGCGCGCCGCGCCGCGGTGAATAGCGAGGGATCGCAGGCGGCATTCGGGATTGAAGTATCGTAAGTCCTGATGTCAAGAATGCTGGAAGAGATCCGGCAGCAGCCGGAGACGCTGGAGCGGACGTTGCGCGGCGAGATGAAGCGCATCGAAAAGTTTCGCGAGCTGGTCAGCCGCCGCAAGCCCCGCCTGATCGTACTGGCGGCCCGGGGCACGTCCGACAATGCCGCCCAGTTTGGCCGCTATCTGATCGAGATCACTACGGGGATTCCGGTATCTCTCGCGGCGCCGTCGATCTCCACTCTTTACGAAGCGAAACTCGATTACCGGGACACGATGGTGATCGCGATCTCGCAATCGGGCGAATCTACCGACACCAATGTCGTGCTGGAGCAGGCCAGGAAGCAGAACGCGACGACGGTGGGCATCACGAACGAGGCGCGCAGCTCGCTCGCGGGGCTGGCCGAACATGTGTTTCTGGTGCGCGCGGGCAAAGAGAAGAGCGTGGCGGCGACTAAAACTTACACGGGTCAGGTGCTGATGATGTACCTGATCGCGTACGCGCTGGGCGCTAAAATTCGGCCCGCCGATCTCGAGCGCATCCCCGAATTCGTTCATCTCGGCCTGGGGATGGAGGCGGAAGTGGCGGCGCTCTCGGAGCGGTATCGCTTCATGGACCACGCGGTGGTGATGGGCCGCGGGCTGAACTATTCCAACGCGTTCGAGTTCGCCTTGAAACTGATGGAGACCTGCTACGTAATCGCCGAGCGCTTTTCGTCGGCGGATTTCCAGCACGGTCCCATCGCCATGGTGGAACGAGACTTTCCGGTGTTCCTGTTCGCCCCGTCGGGCGTGACATGGGAAGGGCTCAAGAGCATGGTGCTGCAGTTGAAGACGCTGAACGCGGAAATGGTGGTGATCACCGATCGCAAAAACCAGGAAGCGTGCGCGCTCGGGACGCGGCTGATCTGCCTGCCGGAGCGATTGCCGGAGCTGCTGACACCGATTCCGTATATCGTTCCAGCGCAGTTGTTCGCCGCGTCGCTGGCGACGCAGAAAGGGATTGATCCCGACAAGCCCCGCACGCTCAACAAGGTAACGAAAACGCTTTAACGGCTGACCACCTGCTGCTGCATCTCCGCGTAGGTGCCCTTGTAATCTTCGATCCTACCGCCGTCAAAACGCCAGATCCGAGTGGCGACTTCGTCGATCAGATCCTCGTCGTGAGTGACCAGGAAGACGGTCCCCTCATAACGCTGAAGCGCGATGTTCAGCGCGTTGATCGCTTCCAAATCAAGATGGTTGGTGGGCTCGTCGAATACGAGAACATTGGGCTTCATCAACATGAGCTGGCAGAAAATGATGCGGGCCGCCTCGCCTCCGGAAAGCACGTCCGTCATCTTGGCGCCTTCTTCGCCTTTGAAGAGCATCTGACCCATGAGACCGCGCAGCTCTTCATTGGTGGCTTGAGGATCGAACTGCTGAAGCCACTCGAAGATGGTCATGCCTTTCTGGATAGCGGATGTGTGGTCCTGGGCGAAATAGCCAACCTGATTTTCGTGTCCCCACACGACCTTTCCGGAATCGAGTGCGTCGGGCGAAATGTGGTTATCGGGAAGGATGTTCGCGCTGGTCAGAAGCGCGTTGATCATCGTGGTTTTTCCCATTCCGTTGCGGCCCATCAGGGCGATCTTCTCGCCGCGGATCACGGCGGCGGTGAAGTTGTTGAGCACCTGATTGTCGCCGTAGGCTTTGGACACGCCGGACGCCTCCAGAATGTGCTTGCCTGAGGGACGCTTCATGTCGAATTTGATAAACGGGCGCTGGATGTTGGAGCGCGCCAGTTCGGTGGTCTGCAGCCGTTCGACTTCCTTCTTGCGGGAGGTGACCTGGCTGGAGCGGGTGCCGGCCGAGAACCGTTGGATGAACTCACTCAACTGGGCTATCTTTTTCTCGCGCTGGGCGTTTTCCGATTCCACGCGCTGACGCACCTGAGTCTTGGCCAGGACCATGTCATCATAGCCGCCCGTATAGGTGATGATCGTCTGGTAATCGATGTCGGCGATGTGGGTGCAGACGTTATTGAGGAAATGGCGATCGTGCGAGATGACGATCAGCGTCCCTTCGTAGCGGTTGAGAAACTCTTCCAGCCAATGGATGGAATCGAGATCGAGGTAGTTCGTCGGCTCATCCAGGAGAAGTGCCTGCGGGTTGCCGAACAGCGCCTGCGCCAGAAGCACGCGCACTTTTTCGCCGCCCTGAATCTCGCTCATTTTGCGTTCGTGCAGTTCGTCGCCGATGCCCAAGCCCTGGAGCAGAATTGCGGCGTCGCTCTCGGCGGTGTAGCCGTCTTCTTCGCCGACAATGCCTTCGAGTTCGCCCAACCGGATGCCGTCTTCGTCGGTCATGTCGGCTTTTTCGTAAAGCTTGTCACGCTCTTCCAGCGCTTCCCAGAGCGGCCGGTTGCCCATGATGACGGTATCGATTACGCGATATGCATCAAAAGCGAATTGGTCCTGCCGCAACACGCCGAACTTGCGGGGGCGAACCACGTTGCCCTTCTGGGAGTCAATCTCGCCGGTGAGGATCTTGAGGAAAGTGGACTTGCCAGCGCCGTTCGGACCCGTGAGGCCATAGCGGCGGCCATCGGTGAACGCGGTGCTGACGTTTTCAAACAGGATTTTCGCGCCGTAGCGCGTGGAAACATTACTTACGGAGATCAAACCACTATTTTACCGTGGGAGGGACCGAACCCCAAATTCCGGACGCGAAAAAACGGCCGAAGGCCAATGTCTGCGCGCGGAAAAATGGCGCCAGTTCGGGGGCGGACGCCGTCACTACAGAGCGGAGCGTCCAGCTACGCGGTCGTTGCTTTGTCCGTGGTTCGGCGGCGGGCGAAAAGGACTCCGACCCCAAGCAGTCCGATTCCCATGAGGATCCAGGCGCCGGATTCAGGGGTGCCGGCCATCGAGGAACCGATCGTGACGTTGTCAAAGGCGATATAGTTGGCGACGCCGCCGAAGTTCACCGACTCCGCGGCGCCGGCGAAGGTGACTCCGACCGGCGTCCAGTTGCAGTACCCTGAACCGGGGTCAACGTTACAGGTCTGAGCGGGGTTGGGAGCGAGATTCAGGCTCGCCAGCTCCGTACCCGTCCCATTGAGACCAGACCACACGGTTACGGTTCCCGGCTTCGAGTCGGACGAGTAGAAGAAGGAAAAACCCGTCTTGAAGCCGGCCGCGACGTTCATCGTGTCCGCGCCACCCGACAGGAAGAAAGCCACGGTTAACGGAGACGGTTCGGCGGCGAAGTTTCCGCTTCCCCCGGCCTCGTCTTCGACAAGGCCCAGGCTGTTGGTCGAAAAACTGATCCCGAGATTGCCGCCAGCGCCCCGATGATCCTGCTGCACGGCGGCGGCTGGAGCACCGGAAGTCCCGAATGGATGTATGACGACGCAAGGACTTATGCGGCATGAGGAATGGTTGCCATAGCTGGTGAATATCGGCTTTCAGACGAGAAGAGTGTTACTCCCGTCGATGCCATGGCCGATGTGCGGGATCTCATTCGCTGGGTTCGGACGGAAGCGACCGACCTTTCCGTAAATCCTCATCAGATAGCTGCCTACGGAGTTTCCGCCGGTGCGCATCTGGCCTTGTCGGCCGCGGTTTTTCCTCACACCGAGGAGGATCACACCAGTGCCGTACCGGATGTGCTGATTCTAATGTCGCCCCCGGTCTCGCTGCTGAACGACCGGTGGCCACAACTGCTGCGGGGCACGCGCACAGACGCGAAGAATATCTCCCCCGCAGAGAACGTCACCCAACAGCTTCCGCCCATCGTGATCATGGAAGGCGCCGCGGATGCCGTCACGTCACCCGTTGCGGTCCAGCGTCTTTGCGAAAGGGCACGAGAACTGGGAGGTTCGTGCGAACTTAACCTCTATCCGAAGCTGGGGGATATCTTATCGCGCAATCTGGATCCACGTGCGCAAGAGGAGGGACCATTCGATCCGGATCCGGACGCGCTCCGGGACGCTCACGCGAAGACGCAGGCATTTCTGAGCAGGAGAGGCTTTCTCAAATAGCATCAGCGCCGGAGGTGAGCTAGAATCACTTCTACTGCGACATGGCTGAGAATAAAACAAAGCCGACGAAAGTGAGCGTCAGTGACTATATCGACGCTCTTCCGGATGAAGCCAAGCGGACCGACTCGAAAACGCTAATCAAGCTGATACAGCGACTGACCGGGGAGAAACCCAAAATGTGGGGGCCTGCCATCGTAGGTTTCGGCAACGTTCACTATGAATACGAAAGCGGCCGAAAAGGTGACACGCCGGTCGTTGCTTTTTCACCGCGGAAACCCGCGATTGTGGTCTACGGCATGAACAATTTCCCCGAAGCTAATGAGCTGACGGCAAAACTCGGAAAGTGTAAGTTGCATGGTTCGTGCCTGCATATCAAAAGGCTTGCCGATATCGATCTCCAGATCCTTGAAACGATGATCGTGAAATCCATGGACGCCGCACGGCAAAAACACTCCGGCTAAACGCTGGAGTTAGTGTCACCCATGCGATAACGTACTACGGTTGCATTCATTCAAGCGGTTTCAGCGGTATATTCTTTCCCACTATCCAGTCAAACGCGGCGAGGTTCGCCGAAACCCGCCCGGAATACAACTGAAACCAGGTCTTTCCCGGTTTGAGCAGGTTGTCGACAACGTAATTGTCCATCACCGGCAGGTCTATGGTGACGTGCAACTTACGGTTAGAGAGATTTAGAATCACGAGAACCTGCTCGCTTCCCTTGACACGAAGGAAGCTCAAGACGCTATCCGGTTCCGTATTGTTGATCCAGATGAGATCACCGGAGGTTAAAGCAGACTGTCCGGCTCGCATTTGAAACAGCTTTTCGTACTCGGCGAGGGTTTCCTTGCGCCGGTCTCCATTGACGGCAGCTTTCGGGTCGTCCAGCCAATGTATCGGCGCGGATGTGTTCCAGCGCGTCAAAGACGGATCGCCAAGCTCCTGCCCGTTGTACAGAAATGGGATGCCATCCAGCGTGAAATTCAGGACCGAACAAACCAGGGAACCCTTTTCGCCGAACTCGAGCACGGGCCGCCGCCAGTCGTGATTGTCATCGAATCGCAGCAGCCGCGCGCCCCGCGGCATTGTCCGGTTCATCTCTTCCCAATGACGGCGGATATCGATCGCCGGTTCGCCATCGCGGACAACCGAGAGCAAGGTCAGATAGTAGTTGAAATCGTAGTTGATGTCGAACGCCCGCAACTGATCTTCCGGGCGTTCGGATTCGGATATCAGGATGACGTTCGGTTTTGCTCGATCGAGCGCCGTTCGCGCTTCTTCCCAAAACGAGATGGGAACGCCGGCGCCGACATCGCAGCGAAACCCGTCCACATCGAAATCGCGCACCCAGTGGACCAAGCTGTCGATCAAGTACTTGCGCACCCGAGGATTCTTGTAGTCCGGCAGGGGCTGCGGCCAGAAGCCGCGCGCGATCTTGCCGTCGGCGGTCTTGACGAAGGCCTCGGGATCACTGCGCATCACGCTATCGGGGGCTGCGTGGTAGTAGACGATATCCAGGAAAACCTTCAGGTGCAGTTGATGCGCGGCGGCGGTGAAATCGCGAAGGTCCTGTTCCGTTCCGTATTCCGGATCGAGCGCGTTGTAGTCAGCGATGTTGTAGGGAGACGCGTGCGGCGTCGCGGACCGCTTTGCGATGGGGCTGAGATAGATAGAGGAAGCGCCTAATTCCGCGATTGAGTGGAGGCGCGCCGTGGCCGCGCGCAGCGTCCCCTCCTTGGTGAATGCTTTCAGCCAGACCTCGTAGACGGTGAGGCGATTCAGCCAGTCGGGCTCCGACCGTGCGGATTGCGAACCAAAGGAAAGATTCTGCCCGTGCAGGAGGGCCGCGGCGGTGAAAAGTATCGCGGGAAGAGAAATCGGTTTTTTCCGAAGCATCTGGAATCGCATTCCCTTTTAGTTTCTTCCCGGCGCCCACGAGAACCGCGGGAGTCGCGAGAAGCGGCCGGCTAAGGAACGGCCGGCTTCCGCTCCCCTACAATGAAGGGAAGTGGAAAAGACGTTCTATATCGAGACCTTTGGCTGCCAGATGAACGCGCACGACTCCGAAAAGGTGGTCGGCGTACTGGTCGAGAAGGGCTACCGGGAAGTTCCGGAGCCTGACGACGCCGCGTACGTGTTCTACAACACCTGCAGCATCCGGGATAAAGCGGAGCAGAAGGTATTCCACAGGCTGGATACGTTCAAACGGCATGCGGGAAAGGGCAAAGTTTTCGCCGTACTCGGCTGCGTGGCTCAGCAGGAGGGTGAAAAGATCTTCGCGCGCGCTCCGCACGTGAGCCTGGTCGCGGGCTCGGCGAGCTACGCGAAGCTGCCGCAAATGCTTCTGCAATTGGAAGCCGGTGAGAGACGCGTGACCGGCCTCACGTTCGACGAGGAAGAAGCGTTCGATACGCCGTTCACCAAGCGGGACAATCCGCACCGCGCTTACATCACGATCATTGAAGGCTGCGACAAGAGCTGTGCTTATTGCGTAGTCCCGTTTACGCGCGGACCGGAGCGCAGCCGAACCAGCGCCAGCGTGATGGCGGAAGCGCAAAGGCTGTCCGATCAGGGCTACACCGAGGTCCAGTTGCTGGGTCAGAACGTCAACAGCTATCGCGATCCGTCGGCGGCAGGGTGGGATTTCGCCGCTCTGCTCGCTCACGTGGGCGGGATCCGGGGCATTCGCCGGGTGCGGTTCACGACTTCCCACCCGCGGGACTTTGTGAAGGAAATTATCGATGCGATCGATGAGAACCCGGCGCTATGCAATCACGTTCACCTGCCGGTGCAATCCGGCTCGTCGCGCGTGCTCTCCGCGATGCAGCGCCAATATACGCGCGACGAGTATATGCGGCGAATCGAATGGATGAAGAACGCGCGCCGTTCCATCGCCATCACGACGGACATCATCATCGGATTCCCGGGCGAGACCGAGCGGGAATTTGAGGAAACGCTTCACCTGCTGGATGAAGTTCAATACGCCTCGCTGTTTATCTTCAAGTATTCGCCGCGCCCGAACACGCCCGCGCAAAACATGGCCGATGCAATTCCGGAAGAAGAGAAGACGCGACGCTTCATGATTCTGCAGGAACGGCAGCGCGCCATTCAGATTCGAAACAATTCGAAGCTCCTCGGCACGGTGGAAGAGGTGCATGTGGAAGGCCGCCATCAGTCATTGGGACAATGGATCGGGCGCACGTCGCAGAACCAGACTCTGAATTTCGCGGACGGGCAGGAGCGCGCCGATCTGATCGGCACCTACCTTCCGGTGCGGGTGACGCGCGCTGGTCCGAACTCGTTGGTGGGCGAGGCGTGCGCGACGGAGATGAGGGCCGCGAGTTGCGTGCTGTAATGAAGTCAGAACGGGCAGGAGGACCACAATGGAAGTCGAGATGAAAATCCGCGGGCTGATGATGGATCCGGTGACCAACATGCCGATCGTCATCCTGAAGGATGTGGGCGGGAATACGGTCCTTCCGATCTGGGTCGGCATTTACGAGGCGAATGCGATCGCGCTGGAGATCGAAAAGGTCTCTACTCCGCGGCCCATGACGCATGATCTGATCAAGAGTCTATTGCTGGGTTTGTCCACTGGCGTTCGTAAAGTGGTGGTGAGCGAGTTGAAAGATGACACCTTTTACGCGCTGATCTGGCTGGACCGTGAAGGCGAGATGATTTCGGTCGACTCGCGGCCGAGCGACGCGCTGGCCCTGGCTCTGCGCCTCGATTGCCCGATTTTCGTCGACGACGAAGTGCTGAAGTCGCCTAAAGTGACCGCGTCGGTTTCCGATAAGGTGAACAACGAGGAACTGAAGCGCTGGCTTGAAGGACTGAACGACGAAGACCTCGGCCGTTATAAGATGTAGCGCTTGCTTCGCTTCCTGACTCTCTTTTGCGCATCGGCGATTCTGCTGCCGGCCGAGCCCGCGGCGCTCGAAGATTTGCTGGGCGCGCCATTTCCCTCCCAGCTTGTTTCCGATGGACAGGGGCAAATCGCCTGGGTCCAGAACGAGCGGGGCGTGCGCAATATCTGGACGGCCCAGAAGCCCGCTTACGAGGCTCATCGCCTCACAAACTACACCAAAGATGACGGAATGGAGCTTTCGGACCTGTCTCTGAGTTCCGATGGCTCCATGGTTGTTTTCACGCGCGGCGAGGGAGGCAACTCAGCGAATGAGTTCCCCAATCCCCGTCACTTGCTCGGCGGCGTTGATCAGACTATTCAGGCTGTTCCGTTCGCGGGCGGCTCGCCCCGGCAGATCGGCCGCGGCCATGCGGTCGCCATTTCGCCGGACAGCCAGACTGTCGGGTTTGTGTCGAATGGCCAAGTGTGGACAGCGACTTTGAGCGGGACGGCGGCGGCCGCGCAGATCACCCACAATCGCGGAAGGGCGACGGATCTGGCGTGGTCGCCAGACAGCCAGAGCCTGGTGTTTACGAGCCATCGCGACCTTCACTCGCTGATCGCGGTATACAGGCGGGGCAAACCATCGCTGCAATTCATAGACCCCGGCTCGGATTTCGACAGCAACGCCGCGTGGTCGCCCGATGGAAAACAGATCGCGTTCACCCGCATCGCCTCCACGCTCGATTGGAATATGCACGAGCCCCGCCGCGCGGCGGAAACCCCCTGGTCGATCCGCGTCGCCGATGCGGACACAGGCGCAGGCCGCCAGGTCTGGCAGGCGCAGGCCGGGCCGGGCAGCGTCTTTCACGAGACCGCTTCCCGGCAACAGATCCTCTGGGTGGCGGGAGACCGTCTCGTGTTTCCCTGGGAGCGCACCGGCTGGCTGCATCTGTTTTCCGTGGCGGCGACGGGCGGGACGGCGACCGACCTTTGGCCAGACCAGGGCGATTCGGAAGTGGAAGAGGTCGCGCTGTCCCGCGATCGCGCCGAGATCCTTTGCTCGTCGAATCGAGGCGACATCGACAAACGCCATGTCTGGCGAATCAGAATAACGGGCGGCGCGGGAGCAGCGCCGGTAGGCCGGCAGTGGATCGAATGGGCGCCCGTGTTCGCGGAGCGGGATCAGGTTGCGTTTTTGCACGCCGATGCGCAGCCCGCGCGGGTCGCGATCGTCCAGGAGCCGTCCGGCGCGGTGCGGAATTTGACGCCGGAGTCACATCCGCGCTTGTTGGCGGGCACTCCCGAGCAAGTGATGTTCCCGGCGGCCGACGGAATGCAGATCCACGGCCAGCTCTTTCTGCCCGCGGACGGCTTGCCGAAACACCCGGCCGTGATCTTCCTCCACGGCGGATCGCGGCGCCAAATGCTGCTCGGCTGGAATCCGATGTTCTATTACTACCAGGCCTATGCCTTCAACCAATACCTGGCCGCCAAAGGGTATGTGGTGCTTTCCGTAAATTACCGAAGCGGCACGGGCTACGGACTGAATTTTCGCGAAGCGCTCGATTACGGACCATCCGGCGGAAGCGAGTATAGCGACGTTCGCGGGGCCGGCATTTACCTTCGTTCGCGGCCCGATGTGATGGCGGATCGGATCGGGCTCTGGGGCGGCTCGTATGGCGGGTATTTGACGGCGCTCGGTTTGGCGAGAGATTCCAGTCTTTTCGCAGCCGGCGTGGACCTGCACGGCGTGCATGACTGGAATGACGAGATGGAAAACGATATCCCGGCAGACCAACCGGCACGGCGGCAGGAACTAGCCAGAATTGCGCTTCAATCATCGCCGCTGGCGTTCCTGAGCACCTGGCGGTCGCCCGTTTTACTGATTCAGGGAGATGACGATCGCAACGTCAACTTCCGGCAAACGGAGATTCTGGTGGAAGCTTTGCGCAAGCAGCGTGTTCCCTTTGAAGAGCTGATTTTTCCCGATGAGATTCACGATTTCCTAACGTATGACCACTGGCTGAAGGCCTATTCCGCGGCAGAGACATTCCTGGATAAGCACCTCAAGCCGCAAGTGACAAAATGAACCCAGTGGCATCCCTCGACGAGCAAATCGTTTATCTGAAGAAAGGGCTGGCGGAACTGATCCGTGAAGAGGATTTACGCGAGCGGATCGCCAAAAAAGGCAAGCCGCTGCGGGTGAAGGCCGGCTTCGACCCGACCGCGCCGGATCTGCATCTGGGCCATACCGTGCTTCTTCGCAAGATGAAGCACTTTCAGGACATGGGCCACACGGTGATTTTCCTGATCGGCGACGCCACGGCGATGATCGGCGACCCGTCCGGCCGAAACGTCACGCGTCCGCCGATCACCCGCGAGCAGATCACGTCCAATACGGAAACATATAAGGCGCAGGTTTTCAAGATCCTCGATCCCGAAAAGACTGAACTGCGATTCAATAGCGAGTGGCTGGGAAAGTTCGGCTTCGAGGACTTCCTGAAGCTTTGTTCCCGGTACACGCTCGCCCGCATCCTGGAGCGGGACGACTTTTCAAAGCGCTACGGCGACAACGTGCCGATCTCGATGCATGAGCTGCTCTATCCTCTTGTCCAGGGATATGACTCGGTGGCGCTGGAATGCGATGTGGAACTCGGCGGCACGGACCAGAAGGTCAATTTGCTGGTGGGGCGGGAATTACAGAAGGACTACAACCAGCCCGGGCAAATCATAGGAACGGTGCAGATACTGGAAGGGCTCGACGGCGGCAAGAAGATGTCGAAGTCGCTGGGGAACTACATCGGCATCAACGAATCACCCGAGGTGATGTTTCGCAAAATCATGCAGATCAGCGATGAGCTGATGTTTCGCTATTACGAGCTGCTGACCGATGTCAGTGTCGCGGAGATCGCGGCGCTTCGCATGGACCCTCATCCGATGGATGTGAAGATGCGGCTGGGCCGCCTGATCGTCAGCGATTTCCATTCCGCCGCGGACGCGCAACGGGCGCAGAGCGAGTTCACGCGCGTCGTGCGGAACCGGGAAACTCCTTCCGACATACCATCGGTGCCGCTTCCAGATGGAGTGCGCGTGCCGGACGGCATCAAGATGGACAAGCTGATCGCGAAAATCGGGCTGGCTGAGTCCGTCACGGACGCCACGCGAAAGCTGAAGGCCGGCGCGGTCCGGGTGAACGAAGAGACGGTGAGCGGCCTGGTGCTGAAGCAGGGAACTCCCGAACTGCTCATTCAGGTGGGCAAGCAGTGGCGTCGCGTCACCGGCACTGGCTGGTAGCAGAAGAAAATAGCTGATTTTTCTGGATTTGTAGCCACTGCCCTCTTAGTGGGCGCCAGGCAGGGCTATATTCCGACGCTGGATGGATGGCGTGCCGTCGCGATCTGCGGCGTCATTCTCTCGCACTCTTTCGCCTCTACGTGCTGGACTCGCCACGGCGCGCTGGGCGTAAACCTGTTCTTCGCGATCAGCGGATTCCTAATCACGCTTCGGCTGCTCGAGGAGCAAGCGCGGAACGGGGGCATCTCGCTCAAGATGTTCTATATGCGCCGGGCGTTCCGCATCCTGCCCGCAGCCTTGTTTTATCTCGCGGTGATAGCCGTTCTTTCGGCAGCCGGCGCGATTTACTCGTCGCCGCGCGACTTTCTGAGTTGCCTGCTATTCATGCGCAACTATTGGGGCGGGGACGCTCAGCATGGCTGGTACACCGGTCACTTCTGGTCGCTTTCCGTGGAGGAGCAGTTCTATCTTTTCTGGCCCGCGCTGCTGGTGGTCGCGGGCGTGGCGAGAGCACGCTGGATTGCGCCGGCTCTCGCGCTCGGCTTCGCGGTATGGCGCAGCCTGGACATGCGGCACGGGTGGGTGGTCGCCGTGACTCACAATCAAGCGCTTCAAAACCATCCGTTTCGCAGCGATTACCGGATGGATTCGCTGCTCTGGGGTTGCGCGCTCGCATTGATTCTTCCCCGCCTGCGTGGCCGCTGGACGCTCCCGCGCGGTTTCGGCGGCGTCATCGGCGTGGCCGCGCTGGCTTGCGCAATTGGATTGAACGTGATGCGGCCACAGTCGTACATGGCCGTCCAGGCCCTCTTGTTCCCTGCCGTGCTGTTTGCAACCGTAACGCAGCCCGCCGGCCGGCTGAGCCGTTTTCTGGAGTGGCCGCCTTTGCGCTGGTTAGGACGGCTGTCCTATAGCCTTTACCTCTGGCAGCAACCGTTCGTCTCGCAGTATCATCATGGCGCGCTGCAACGATTTCCCCTGAATGTGATCTTCGCGCTCGCCTGCGCTGCTTTCAGCCACTATGTAATCGAGCGCCCTATGGTTCTGGCCGGCCGCCGTCTGACAAAGCCGCTCCCCACGTCACCGCCGCCGATGCGCGCCCTGGCCGCGGCCGGTTCGATAGGATAGTTTCAGACCATGACTCTGGAAGAACTTGAGCGTTTGTATCTGCCCTTGCGCGAACAGGCAACTGCCGTCCGGAGTTATCTTTGACGCTGCCGGCAAGCAACGGCAGCTCGGCGAAACCGAAAAGCTGATCGCGGAACCCGATTTCTGGAATCATCCCGAACAAAGCCAAAAGGTCATGCAGGACCGCAAGCGTCTCGAAGAAGCTATCGAGCACGACGGGCGGATTGGAGCCCTGACTTCGGATATTGACACTCTTTTCGAACTTGGCCGCGAGGGCGAGACCGTTTCGGGCGAGATCGAACGGTCGCTGAAGACCTATTCGGAACTGCTCGAGAAGCTCGAGACCGGGATGCTGATGTCCGGCGAAAACGATGCGCGCCCAGCCATTATGACGATTCACCCGGGCGCAGGGGGAACCGAAAGCCAGGACTGGGCCGAAATGTTGATGCGCATGTATCTGCGCTGGGCCGAGCGGCAGGGCTTTGGGACGGTCATCACCGATCGGCTCGAAGGAGAAGGCGCGGGCATCAAGTCAGTCACCTTCGAAGTCAACGGGCAGAACGCCTACGGGCTGCTGCAGAGCGAGATCGGCGTACACCGGCTGGTGCGCATCTCGCCTTACGATTCCGCCGCGCGGCGCCATACCTCTTTCGCTTCGGTCTTCGTGTACCCCCAGATTGACGAAGAGATCAAGATCGACATCCGCCTGGAAGATCTGCGGATCGACACGTTCCGGGCTTCCGGAGCGGGCGGGCAGCACGTCAATATGACGGATTCGGCGGTCCGGATCACGCATATTCCGACCAACACGGTTGTGCAGTGTCAGAATGAGCGATCGCAGCACAAGAACCGCGATACGGCCATGAAGCAGCTGCGCGCGAAGCTGTATGAACGGGAACTCGAGAAGAAGCGCGAGGAAGCGCGCAAAACGGAGTCCACCAAGCTGGAGATCAACTTCGGCAGCCAGATCCGCAGCTATGTTCTCGCCCCGTACCGGATGATCAAGGATCATCGCACCAAGTTGTCTGTCGGCGACGTGGATCGCGTGCTCGCGGGAGATATGGAAGAGCTGATCCATGCATACCTGGTTTTCCGGAAGACCGGAAAGACGGCGGGCGACGGCAAGGATGATCTCCCCGACTGAGTTGCGGGCGGCGGCCGACGCGATCCAGGCGGGCAAGCTGGTGGCTTTTCCGACGGAAACCGTCTATGGACTGGGCGCGAACGCTCTTGATCCGGCGGCGGTGATGCGGATTTTCGAGGCGAAAGGGCGGCCTTCGACGAGCCCGCTGATTGTGCATGTCGCATCCATCGAACAAGCGCGCGAACTCGCCGCGGAGTGGCCGCCGGAGGCGCAGGCGCTGGCGGCCCGATTCTGGCCAGGACCGCTCACGCTGGTTCTCAGAAAGAATCCGATCATCCCGGACATCGTGACCGCGGGCCTCGATAGCGTGGGGCTTCGGATGCCCGCGAACGAGGTGGCGTTGGCGCTCTTGCGCGAGGCGGGCGTGCCGATCGCCGCCCCCAGCGCAAATCGATTCACCGAGCTTTCACCCACGCTCGCCATGCACGTGGCGCGCTCGCTGGGAGATCGCATTGAAGTATTGCTGGATGGCGGCCCGACCGGCGTCGGAATCGAATCGGCGGTTGTCGCGCTTACCGCGCGCGGGGCGGAACTGCTTCGCCCGGGCGTAATCACGCGGGAGGAAATCGAAGCGGTGGTTGGACTTCTCCGAGACGCCGGCGACAGTCCGGAAGCGGCGCACCGGTCACCTGGCCAGCACGCACGGCACTACCGGCCGCGCACGCGCCTGGTCCTCTCGGATGCGGCGAACCTTCCGCGCGACGGCAAGGGAGTGCTCCTCGCTATTTCCCCGGCAGCTGTCACTCAGACGATCGTGGCGATGCCCGGCGATCCCCGCGCCTATGCGGGGTGCCTCTATGCTGTGCTGCACGATCTGGACTCCCGCGGGCTGGATTGGATCGCGGTCGCGCCAGTGCCGAAGCATTCCGATTGGGACGGCGTTCGCGACCGGCTCGAACGCGCCAGCAGCGAGTAAACGGCGCCCGCGGCAAGTAAAATAATGACCATGAGAAATTCTGGCGGGTCTTGTTCGCGACCGGGCTGCGAGTAGCTTGCGAATTCTTCTCTTCAGCGGCAAGGGCGGAGTCGGAAAAACCAGCATAGCGGCGGCTACCGGCCTGGAACTGGCTCGCCGCGGTCATCGCACATTGGTGATGAGCGTGGATCCCGCCCACAGTCTGGCTGACGCGTTCGATCTGGAAACCTCGCTGTTCCATCGCGGCACGGGCGACCCGCTGGAGATCACCGCATCGCTGTCGATCCAGGAAGTCAACATCCAGCAGGAGATCCGGCGGCATTGGAAAGAGATTTCGGCCTACACGGTTTCTGTTCTGCGGACTACCGGCGTCAAGGACGTCGAGGCCGAAGAGCTTGCGATTCTTCCCGGCATGGAAGAGCTCAGCGCGATGATGTACGTGAACGAATACCGGCGAGAGAACGCCTATGACGTCATCGTGCTGGATTGCGCTCCGACGGCCGAATCCATGCGCTTCGTCAGCATGCCCGCAACGCTCGAGTGGTACATGAAACATATGTTCCCGATGCAGCGCGGCCTGCTCAAGGCTGTGCGTCCGATCGCTAATCGGGTGTCGCCGGTGGCGCTTCCGAAAGATAGCTATTTCGCCAATGTGAAGAGTCTTTTCGACAAGCTCGACGGCATCGGTGACGTGCTCGAGGACCCGTTAGTGACCAGCGTCCGCTTAGTGACCAACGCTGAAAAAATGGTGCTGCGGGAGACGCAGCGGGCTTATGTTTACTTCTCGCTGCACGGGTTGACGGTCGATCAAGTCATTGCGAACCGGGTGATTCCGGCCGCGGTGACCGACCCCTTCTTCACGGGCTGGCGCGCTTCGCAGCAGAGAATTTTGCGGGAGATGAACGCTTACTTCGCGCCCGTTCCCGTGCATCAGGCGCCGCTATTTACCGAAGAGGTTCTGGGGAAGGACCGGCTGTCCAGGCTGGCCCAGGAGCTCTACGGGTCATCGCCGGATCCCGTGCTGGTCACCCGCATCACCGCGCCGTTTGAGTTTCGCAAGGTGGACAACCATTACGAAGTAATTCTGGATCTTCCGTTCGCAGCCAAGGGAGACGTGGGATTATTTAAGAAGGGAGACGAGTTGGTCGTCGAAATCGGAACGCTGCGGCGCCACGTGGGCCTGCCCACGTCGATGATGCACCTGAGCCCTTCGCGCGCGCGTCTCGAGAGCGGGAAACTGATCGTTGAACTGAAGGAGTAAACGATGAACGAACAATCTAAATCGGGAACGCGGGGCGATTGCTTCTGCGGCGGCGCGGGACCACGCTACACGCAGAAGGTCCGCGACATCCAATCCAACGTAACCGCGGAACATTTCCGAAACGCCGGCGCCGAGTTCCTCAAAGGAATCCGGACGATTCTGGATCTGGGCATCGATCGCCTCACGCGCGACCCGAACGTCCGCGGCGCCTCCGTGAACGTCGATTAGCCGGGTTTTCTCTCGATTAGCCGCTCGCGCACCCCTCCGGGTAAGCCGGCACACGGGCACGTCCCAGAGCCCTTTATAATAAAAGGCTTACCTAATGGCTTTCGAAATACAGCCGCTTCGCGAATTCCTCGTCCGCCCCGCCGTACCGCGCTCCCTTTCCAGGATGCCGGAGATGGCCTACAACATCATTTGGAGTTGGGAACCCTCCATTCGCGCCCTGTTCCGCCGGATGGATCCGAATGTCTGGAAGGATTCGGGCTATAACCCGGTGATCATGCTGGGCCGCGTATCGCAGGCCACTCTGGAGCGAGCCGCCGCCGACCCGCGCTACGTCAATCAGTACCAGATCGCGTGCCAGCGCTACGACGCGCAGATGAAGCCTCCCCCGGAGACAATAGACGGCAAGCTGGTCGCGTATTTTTCCGCGGAGTACGGTCTCACCGAGTGCGTTCCCATTTACTCCGGCGGACTCGGCGTGCTCTCGGGCGATCATCTCAAGTCGTCCAGTGATCTGGGCATCCCGCTTGTCGGCGTCGCGCTTCTTTATCAACACGGCTACTTCCGCCAATTCCTGAATGCCGATGGATGGCAGCAGGAGCGCAATCCCGCCAGCGACTTCTACACTCTTCCTATCCGGCCGGCGCTGGACGGGAATCAGCGAGAGGTGCGGGTTAGCGTGGAACTTCCCCACGGTCCGGTCCAAATCAAGATCTGGCTGCTGGAAGTGGGCCGCGTGCGCCTCGTTCTGCTCGATACAAACGTCCCGGAGAATGCGCGGCCGGAAGATCGCGGGATCACCGATCTGCTTTACGGCGGCGACAATGACACGCGCATCCGGCAGGAGATCGTGCTCGGCATCGGCGGAATGCGCGCGCTGGAAGCCTTGAAACTGGAGCCCAGTGTTTATCACATGAATGAGGGGCACTCGGCGTTTCTCGCGCTCGAGCGCATCCGCGTCATGATCAAGCAGCACGGCCTCTCGTTCCAGGAAGCGCTGGAGGCGGCCCGTTCCAACAACGTGTTCACCACGCACACGCCGGTGCCGGCGGGAATCGACCTGTTTGATCCGGGGTTGGTCTATCACTATTTTGAGCGCTACTGCTCGGACTCAGGGATCAGTTTCGATCAGCTCATGGCATTGGGCCGTAAGAATCCGGACGATCGCTCGGAACGCCTCTCCATGGCGATTCTGGCTCTGAACTGTTCCTCTTACCGGAACGCGGTGAGCCGCCTGCATCGCGAGGTGTCGCAAAGCATGTGGTCCGGATTATGGCCGGAACTTCCCACGTGGGAAACCCCGATCACCTCGGTCACCAATGGCGTACACCTGCCGAGCTGGCTGAACGGGAGCCTGTCCGACCTGCTGGATCAGTATCTTCCGCCCGGATGGCGCGATTGGAACGAGGATCAGTCCTTCTGGGAACAGATCAACGACATTCCGGACGAAGAGCTGGCGGAGGCGCACCGGCGCAGGAAACGCCGGCTGATCACTTTCATCCGTGAGCGTCAGGTCGAGTCGGCCGCGCGCCGCAAAGCAGCGGCCGTGGAGATCCGCTACGCGTCGGAAGTGCTGGATCCGAACGCTTTGACGATCGGTTTCGCCCGCCGGTTCGCGACTTATAAGCGCGCTACTCTTCTGTTCCGCGACATCGCCCGATTGAAGAAGATCCTGCTGGACAAAGACCGGCCCGTACAGATTGTGATTGCCGGGAAAGCGCACCCCAAAGACGTGCCGGGCAAGGCGTTCATTCGGGAAATCGCCCAGTATTCGCGCGATCCCGAACTGTGGAAACACGTGGTCTTTCTGGAAGACTACGACATGAAGGTAGCCCGGGAGATGATCCAGGGCGTCGACGTCTGGTTGAATACTCCGCGCCGCGGGGAAGAGGCGTGCGGAACCAGCGGAATGAAAGCCGCGATGAACGGCGTGCTCAATTTCAGCATTCTCGATGGCTGGTTCGATGAAGCGTACGAGGTCTCGGGCGGTTGGGCGATCGGTGACCGCGAACCTTACTCGGAGGACCAGGATGGGCTCCACGCCAGCATGATCTACTATCTGCTGGAAAACGAGATCGTTCCCATGTTCTACGATCGCCGGCCCGGGCCGTCGGAATGGATGCGCCGGTCCAAGCAGTCCATCCTGGCGCTTTCTCCGCTGTTCGATGCGCGACGCATGGTGAACGAGTACGATCGCCAGCTTTACACTCCCGCGCACGACGCGTACGTGGCGCTGAAAAAGGATTCCTTCCAGCAGGCTCGCAGTCGCGCGGCTTGGACGCGGGAGATCCAGCAAGCCTGGGGCAATGTTCGATTCGTGGACACCGGGGCGATCCCGTCAGAACCGCTGACCAGCGGCAAGACGCTGCCGATCTATGCGCGGGTTGATCTGGCGGGGTTGAAGCCGCACGATGTTCGCGTCGAAGTGGTGTGGGGCCAAGTCGGCATCAACGGAACTTTGGAAAACACCGAGGTGACCGTGCTCAAGCCCGGTGAACAAACCGGCACAATCACTACGTACGCCAAGGATCTCGCGCCGAGGCAGACGGGCCGTCTGGGTTACGCGCTGCGCGTGAGCCCGAACCACTTTGACGACCCGCTCACCCGGCCGGCGCCCGGCTTAATCAAGTGGGGCGCGTAGTCACTGCACCAGATCACTCAACCAGGACGGCCTTTTTTACGGGCTGTGACCCGTTGCGATAGGCCGTCAACTTAGCGACAGCTTTCTTGCGAGCCTCATCGCTGATTTTAATGTTGTTGACCACCTGCTCCGCGCCGGCCGTGTGAGCCATACGCGTCGCGGCGCCTTTGTGCTGGATAACGTTGGTCTTCCCTTCCCATGTGGCCACCTTGTTGTGGACATGAATGGTGAAACCCTCGGAGGCCATCTTGGATTTGGCTAATTTGGTGCGTATGACGCCTTCCATTTGAGAGTCGCTCAGATGGAGGCCTGGAACTTGATGGGAACCGGTTGTGGCGGCCGGGAGAGCCTGGATCCATCCCGTTAGCGCGGCGATGAGAACCAAAGCGGGTAGAAGGCGATTGCGCATAGCCACTCTTCGTTTGATACGCCGACTGTAGCGCGAAAAGCGGCGGGACCCCGATACCCCCTACTCCAGAAGAAATACGGCGACCTCGGCGCGCAGGTTCGGCAGCAGCGAGATGGGACGCTCGCCGGCCAGGAACTCGCGGTGCCGAATGGCGAATCCGTTCTCCCCGGCGAAGCGCTCGAAATCTTCAACGCTTAGAAAATGAATGTTCGGAGTTTCGTACCACTCATAAGGGAAGAGGCTTGTGCGCGGGCTGCGACCGGAGAAGAGCATGCTCGCTCGGACGCGCCAGTGGCCGAAGTTCGGGAACGAGACGATGGCGCGCTTCCCTACCCTGAGCATCTCCTGAATGACTCGTAAAGGTTGGCGTGTTTCCTGTAAGGTTTGGCTGAGGATCACATAATCGAAGGTCTTGTCCGGGAAGTCGGCTAAGCCCTCGTTGAGATCGCCCTGGAAGGCCGATACGCCGCGGGCGATGGCGCGCCGAACCCGAGCAGGCGAGATCTCGACACCGCGGGCGCCCACACGTTTTTGGCGGATCAGCCATTCCAGCAACTCGCCTTCGCCGCATCCGAGATCGAGCACACGGCTTCCGGGCGTGACCATGCGGCCGATCACAGCGAAATCGCTCCGGCCGGCAAGGCTCTCGGCAGCGGGAGAAGGCGGCGCGGCGGTCATGCCGGCCCGATCTCCCGGAAGGTGCTTGCGAGAAAGCCGCGGATCAATTCCGATTGCTCCGCGATATCGACCAGGAACGCATCGTGGCCGTAGTTGGAAGGCAGCTCGCAGTAGGCGACGTCGTGATTGCGGCGGCGCAGGTTGCGGACAATCTCCTGTGACTGGTAGCTGGGATACAGCCAGTCCGAGGTGAAACTGATGACCAGGAAGCGGGTGTTGACGGCGTCAAACGAATCCGCCAGAGAACCGCTGGCGGCGGACACGTCGAAGTAGTCCATGGCTTTCGTGATGTAGATATACGAGTTCGCGTCGAAGCGCGTGACGAACTGATTGCCGCGATAGCGCAGATACCTCTCGACCTCGAACTCCGGATCGAACCCGGCCTCGTGGTTGTCGCGAATCCGGCGGCCGAATTTCTCACGCATGGATTCGTCGCTCATATAGGTGATATGGCCGACCATACGGGCGACGGCCAAGCCGCGGCCGGGCAGCTTGCCTCCATAGTAATTGCCGCCATTCCAATCGGGATCTCCCATTATGGCGACGCGGCCCACCTCATTGAAAGCGATCTGCTGGGCGCTATGCCGGGAGGTGCTGGCGATCACGATGGAGGAACGCACGGTTTGGGGATATGATACGGCCCACTGCAGCGCCTGCATGCCGCCCATGGAGCCGCCACAGACCGCCAGAAGCTTTGCAATGCCGAGATGATCGACTAACGCCTTCTGCAAATTCACGATGTCACGAACCGTAATGGCCGGAAAGGACATGCCCCACGGTTGCCCCGTTTCAGGATTGATGGAGGATGGACCCGTGGTGCCCTGGCATCCGCCCAGGATATTGGAGCAAATGACGAAGTACTTGTCCGTGTCAAACGCCTTACCGGGGCCGATGGAGTTGTCCCACCAGCCTGGCCGGCCGGTTTCCTCACTGACGCCGGCGGCATGCGCGTCCCCCGAAAAGGCGTGCAGGATCAGGATGGCGTTGGTGCGGTCACGGTTCAAATCACCATACGTTTCGTAAGCGGCATCCACCGGCGCCAGGCGGCCGCCGCCTTCCAGCGCGATTTCCGCGAAACGCGCGGACTGCGTAGAGACGACCATTCGAATGACATGGTATCAACGGCGGCTGCGGTGGCCTTCTCCTAGAATGGAGGTTGCGCCGCTTGCTTGCGTTGCTCGTGCTGCCGCTGTTGGGGTCGCCTGACATCCCTTACCGGGAGGCGCTTCCGGGCTACTCGTTCTCCTTCCCGCGAGATCACTTCGAGCATCCGGATTTTCGCACCGAGTGGTGGTACTACACGGGAAATGTCTGGACCGCCGGCGGCCGCCGCTTCGGGTTTGAGCTGGTGTTCTTTCGTGAAGGGGAACGGATGGGCGCTCGCGATAACCCGTCCGCCTGGCGCGTCGATGACGTGTATCTTGCCGATGCGGCTTTGACCGACGTCGATGGAAAGCGATTCGCGTTCCACGAACGGCTGAACCGGGCCGGGCCGGGCATCGCCGGCGCGAGTTTCGCGCGGCAGCGGGTTTGGAACGGAAACTGGTCCGACGAGTGGCACGGGCAGCGGCAGGAACTCGACGTAACCGCGGAAGACTTTTCGTTTCACCTGGACTGTTCACCGCGAAAGCCCTTCATCATCAACGGAGAAGACGGCGTCAGCCAGAAAGCCGCGGGGCCGGGCCAGGCTTCGCATTATGTTTCCTTTCCGCTTCTTTCAGCGGTCGGATCTATCCGCGCCGGCGGGCGCGATTACCAGGTTTCCGGGCAGGCCTGGATGGATCACGAATGGTTCACGCATCAGCTGGAGGCAAACCAGACCGGATGGGCGTGGTTCAGCGTGCAATTGAAGGACAACACGGAGCTGATGCTGTTTGAACTACGAAGAAAAGATGGCGCCGTCGATCCGTTTTCGTCGGGCACGTTTGTCGGCCCGGACGGAAAGGCGCGACACCTGACCCAGACGCAGTTCTCGCTACAACCAAAGGAGTGGTGGGGCCCTTACCCGGTGGCGTGGGACATCAGCGTTCCGTCTTTGCATCTTCGTCTGCAGTGCCGGGCCCGGCTGAAAGATCAGGAGGTTGCGGGCACACGCGGCGCGTTGTATTGGGAAGGCGCGGTCGATTATAGCGGCTCGCAGCAGGGCTTCGGTTATCTGGAAATGACCGGCTACCGGAAGCCGCTGATACTTCGCTGAACGGGTTCGCTAGACTAGGAGGAGTCCACCCAGGAGAAGAATATTGGAATCTGCCATCCTGGCCTTGGAAGACGGAACGGTCTTCGAAGGCAGGGCCTTCGGTGTGCCCGCGGAACGCTGCGGCGAAGTCGTCTTCAATACCTCCCTCACCGGCTACCAGGAAATCTTCACCGACCCTTCCTACGCCGGACAAATCATCGTTTTCACCAACCCGCAAATCGGAAACTACGGCACGGCTCGGGCGGATAGCGAGTCACTGCATCCATATATCGAGGGTCTGGTGGTCCGCGAATTTTCCGAGACCACCAGCAACTGGCGATCGGACCTGGACGCAAATTCCTTTCTGAACCGGCACAAGATCCCGATCGCTTCCGAGATGGATACGCGCGCGATCGTGCGGCATCTGCGCTCGCGAGGCGCCATGCGCGGGGTTCTCTCGACCTTGTCGAGCGACGTGCCCGCGCTCATCGAGACGGCGCGGTCGTCGCCGGTCATGACTGGACTGGATTTGGCTACGCGGGTCAGCGTGGCCGAGCGCTATGAATGGACGCATCCGGTTGAGCCGGTGTCGCCGTCCGAACGAATGGCCGGCGCGGGGGAGACGCGGTTCCACGTCGTCGCCTTCGATTTCGGCATCAAGCAGAACATCCTGCGGCGGCTGGTCAGTTCGGGTTGCCGGGTGACGGTGGTTCCTTCGCTGACTTCGGCCGAAGACGTTCTCGGATTGCATCCCGACGGCGTTTTTCTCTCAAATGGTCCCGGGGATCCGGAGCCTCTCACGCCGCAGATCGACAACATTCGCAGGCTCATCGGCAGGACTCCCGTGTTCGGCATCTGCCTGGGGCATCAACTGCTCGCGCTGGCTCTGGGCGGAAGGACGTTCAAGCTGAAGTTCGGGCATCGCGGCGCGAACCATCCCGTGCTGAACCATCGCACCGGCAGAGTGGAGATCACGTCGCAGAACCATGGGTTCGCGGTAGATCCCGATTCGCTCAACAACAATGAAGTGGATCTGACGCACGTGAACCTGAACGACCAGACGCTCGAAGGCTTCCGCCATCGGAATCACCCGGTGTTCTGCGTGCAATATCACCCGGAGGCCGCGCCGGGCCCGCACGATTCGCATTACCTCTTCGGCGACTTTATCGATTTGATGAAGGGTAGTCGCTAATGCCGCGGCGCAACGACATTCACCGCATTTTGATCATCGGGTCAGGTCCCATTATTATCGGGCAGGCATGCGAATTTGACTACTCGGGGACGCAAGCAGCGAAAGCTTTGAAAGCCGACGGCTACGAAGTAATTCTGGTGAATTCGAATCCAGCCACGATCATGACGGACCCGGAGCTGGCCAACGTGACCTATGTCGAGCCGCTGAGCCGTCCCTATCTGGAAGAGATCATCAAGCGCGAGCGGCCGGATGCATTGCTCTCCACCGTGGGCGGGCAGACCGCGCTGAACCTCTCGGTGGAACTGGCGGAATCCGGCGTTCTGGAGCGGTACGGAGTCGAGCTGATTGGAGCCAGAATCGATGCGATCAAGAAAGCTGAGGATCGTCTGCTGTTCAAAGACGCGATGCGCTCGATCGGGCTGGAGACGCCGCTTTCACAGCTCGTCAACAACGTGGAAGACGGGCTGGCGTTCGCCAATCGCAGCGGATTTCCCGTGATTCTGCGGGCGAGCTTCACCATGGGCGGCTCAGGCGGCGGAATTGCGTACAACCGCGAGGATCTGATCACCATTCTGGAGCGCGGCCTCGATCTTTCCCCCGTGCATGAAGTGCTGGTGGAAGAGAGCGCGCTCGGCTGGAAAGAATACGAACTTGAGGTCATGCGCGATCTCGCGGACAACGTGATTATCGTCTGTTCCATTGAGAACTTCGACCCGATGGGCGTCCATACAGGCGATTCCATTACCGTGGCGCCCGCGCAGACGCTGACCGATCGCGAGTACCAGATGATGCGCGACGCGGCGCTGCGCTGCCTGCGCGAAATTGGCGTAGATACGGGCGGCTCGAACGTGCAGTTCGCTCTGAATCCGAAGAACGGGCGCATGGTCATCATCGAGATGAATCCGCGCGTGTCGCGGAGTTCCGCGCTGGCCTCGAAGGCGACGGGATTCCCGATCGCCAAGATCGCGGCGAAGCTGGCCGTGGGATATCGCCTGGACGAAATCCAGAACGACATCACCAAGTCCACGCCGGCTTGTTTCGAACCGACGATCGACTATGTAGTCGCGAAGATTCCGAAGTGGCAATTCGAGAAGTTCCCGGGCGCGGACCCTACTCTGGGGACGCAGATGAAATCGGTGGGCGAAGTGATGGCGATTGGCCGCACTTTCAAGGAAGCGTTATGGAAAGGGATACGCAGTCTCGAAACGGGAAGGGCCTTTGGTAAGGAGAAACTGGAGCCCGCCCTGATTGCGTCCAAGCTGATCACGCCCACTCCGGATCGTTTGAGCTACATTCGCTTCGCGTTCGGATGCGGGTACACCGTGGAGGAAGTGCATGAGATGACCTCCGTCGACCCTTGGTTTCTTGATCAGGTGCGGCAGGTCGTGGCGATCGAGGGGGAACTCGCTAAGGGCGGCATGGAAGCCGTCACCCGGGCGCAAATGCTGCGAGCCAAGCGCGCCGGGGTTTCGGATACGCAACTGGCGAACCTCTGGGCAAAAGACGAGTTAGCGGTGCGCGAGCATCGCAAGTCGCTCGGCGTTCGGGCGGTGTTCAGCCGGGTGGATACGTGCGCGGCGGAGTTCGAGAGCTTCACTCCGTACATGTATTCCTGCTACGAATTCGCGGATGAAGCGGCGCCGACCGCCAAGCGGAAAGTGATGATCCTCGGAAGCGGCCCCAACCGGATCGGACAGGGAATCGAATTCGATTACTGCTGCTGCCACGCCTCGTTCGCACTGCAGGATCGCGGGATCGAATCGATCATGGTGAATTGCAATCCGGAGACGGTTTCGACGGACTACGACACGAGCGACCGGCTCTACTTCGAGCCAGTCACGCTGGAGCATGTGCTGAACATCTGCGACATCGAGAAGCCGGATGGAGTCATCGTGCAGTTCGGCGGGCAGACGCCGCTGAACCTCGCCCTCCCGCTGCAGAGACTGGGCATTCCGATCATCGGGACGGATCCGCGCAATATTGACCTGGCGGAAGACCGAAAGCTGTTCGGGGCGCTGCTGGACGAGTTGAAGATTCCGGCGCCGCCGAACGGCACAGCCCGAAGCGTGGAAGAGGCTTGCGACATCGGGCGGCGGATTGGCTATCCGGTGCTGCTGCGGCCGAGTTACGTGCTGGGCGGCCGTGCGATGGTGATCGCGTACGAAGAAGAAACAGTGCGGCGGTACATGCGGGAGGCGGTGGAGTTCTCGCAGGAGCGGCCGGTGTTGATCGATCGTTTTCTCGAGGATGCGACCGAGGTGGACGTCGATTGCCTGAGCGATGGCGAGGACGTGCTGATCGCCGGCATCATGGAGCACATCGAAGAAGCGGGAGTGCATTCGGGAGACAGCTCGTGCGTGCTGCCGCCGCACTCGCTCCCGGCGGCGGAGATCGCGACCATGGAGGATTATACGATCCGGCTGGCGCGCGCGCTGAACGTGATCGGCCTGATGAACGTTCAGTACGCGATCAAGGATGGCGTGGTGTACGTGCTGGAAGTGAACCCGCGAGCTTCGCGAACAGTTCCTTACGTGAGCAAAGCGACCGGCGTGCCGCTGCCGAGGATTGCGGTGGGGTTGATGCTGGGCGAGCGGCTGAGCGATCTGACGGAGCAGAAGGGCAGGCTGGCTGTGCCGCAAAGCTTCGTGAAATCGCCCGTGTTTCCGTTCAACAAATTCCCGGGCGTGGACCCGGCGCTTGGGCCGGAGATGCGTTCGACCGGCGAAGTGATGGGCGTGGGCGAGAACTTCGGCGAAGCTTTCGCGAAGGCGCAATTGGGAGCGGGAACGCCGCTGCCGGATTCAGGGACCGTGTTCATCAGCGTGAACGATCGGCACAAGCCGGAAGCGGTGGAGGTAGCGCGTAAATTGCATGACCTCGGATTTCAGATTGTGGCGACGCGCGGCACCGCCGCCGGGATCAAGCAGGCCGGTCTTCCCTGCAAGACGGTGTTCAAGGTCAATGAGGGACGGCCGAACGCGGTGGACCTGCTGAAAGCGGGTTCGGTGCAATTGGTGATCTACACGGCCGCGGGCGCGCTGTCATTCAGCGATGAGCGCGCGATTCGGCGCAGCGCGGTGCAATATCGCGTGCCCTGCATCACCACGCTCAGCGGCGCGAGAGCGGCGGCCGAAGCGCTGGCGTCCCGGCGAAGGGATCCGATCCGGGTGTGGAGCTTGCAGGAGATTCATCGGAGATCGATGGCCGAGGGGTCCGGCTTGCAAGGATCAGAGCCGACGGCGATGGGCTTCAGTTCCGGGCCGCGGTAATCAGGGCGGCGCTCGCTGTTTCAGCTTCTTTCAATCCGGATGGGCCCGTCGCCGGTGCGGATGGTGAGCACTTCTCCGCCTCCGTTAATGCGGCCGCGAACTTCGTTGCGATTCTTGAACACGCCTTCCATGGTGATGGGCAAGTCGACCGAAATAGAGCCGTCGCCAGTGTGGGCGTCCAGGTTTACGTGGAGATCGTCGGGAACGCGCATGGTGACGTGCCCGTCGCCGGTGTGCAAGCGCCACGCGGAGCTGACGCGCGAACCGCGCACAAGTTCGGCCTCAATGCTGCCGTCGCCGGTTTCGATGTCCAGATTGTCGAGGCGGCCGCGAACGTGGATATGCCCATCGCCGCTGTGGGCTTCGAACGCGCCCTCCATATCGAGAGCTTCGATCCCGCCGTCTCCGGTGCGCGCTTCCGTCCTTCCGCGCAGCCCGCTAATCTGGATCGCGCCGTCTCCGGTGTGAATGAAACTCCGCGTTTCCGGCGGGACGCGCAGTTGCACCCGGATCTCACGGGAACCGTGCCATCCCATGTTGAAGTGCTTTTTCGGAACCCGAACCTCCAGTTCCACGCGGTCGCCGTCCTGGCGCTCGACGATCGTCACCTCGTCCGGAGCGATGCGCCATCCGTTGGTGGTAACGGTGGCTTCGATCTGGTTTCCGGCGCCCGGGTTGATCTCGACGCGGCCATAACCGGTCTCGACCCGCAGTTCGGGATGTGAAGAGACGGACCAGTGTTTGGACCAGTTGTCGGCGAAGGCGGCGTGAGAAGCGCCCGCCGCGAGAACCACGAGCAAGAACGATCGCATAAGAGTGTTCCTTCAACTGCAATACGCGCGAGGCGATTTTTCGTTGGCAATTTACTGCTCGTCTATGAGCGCGGAAGGGTCAGAGCGGAATGTTGCCGTGCTTTTTGCGTGGGTTGGGATCGACCTTGTTTTCCAGCATGCGGAGTGACGAGATGACGCGGGAGCGGGTCTCGCGAGGTTCGATCACATCGTCAACGAAGCCGCGTTCCGCGGCGATAAAAGGATTCGCGAAGCGCTGGCGAAACTCTTCCGTCTTCACGGCCAGGATCGAATCGCCGTCGGCGGCCAATTCACGCCGGTAGACGATTCGGGCCGCGCCCTCCGGGCCCATAACGGCGATTTCCGCCGAGGGCCAGGCAAGGTTCACGTCGGTACGGATGTGCTTGGATCCCATCACGCAATACGCCCCGCCGTACGCCTTACGGGTAATGACGGTGATCTTGGGGACCGTGGCTTCAGCGTAGGCAAACAGCAGCTTGGCTCCATGCCGAATGATCCCCCCGAACTCCTGGTCCGTGCCGGGCAGAAAGCCGGGAACATCCTCGAAGGTCAGGATGGGGATATTGAAGGCGTCGCAAAAGCGGACAAAGCGCGCGGCCTTGACCGAGGAGTTGATGTCCAGGCAGCCCGCGAGGAAGGCGGGCTGGTTTCCGACGATACCGATCGACCTTCCGTCCATGCGGGCGAAGCCGACCACGATGTTGCGGGCGAAATGCTCCTGCACTTCGAAGAAGGAGGCGTCATCCACCACCCGCCGGATGACGTCTTTGATGTCATAAGGGACGTTTGATTCGGGGGGAACGATCGTGTCGAGTTCGGGGTCGGCCCGGTCGATCGGATCGGCGCATTCGCGGCGCGGCGCATCTTCGCGGTTGTTCTGGGGCAGAAAGGTGAGAAGCTCGCGGATCATGCGCACACAATCGGCGTCGTCAGGCGCCATGAAATGCCCCACTCCGCTGACCGAGTTGTGGGTCACGGCGCCGCCTAAGTCTTCTTTGGTTACGTTTTCGTGGGTGACGGTACGGAGGACGTCCGGACCGGTGACGAACATGTAGCTGGTGCGCTCCACCATGAAGATAAAGTCGGTGATGGCCGGAGAGTAGACGGCGCCGCCCGCGCAGGGGCCCATGATGGCGGAAATCTGGGGGACAACGCCGCTGGCTAGCGTGTTGCGGAGGAAAATATCGGCATAGCCGCCCAGAGAGACGACGCCTTCCTGAATGCGGGCGCCCCCGGAATCATTGAGGCCGACGATGGGCGCGCCGCTGTTGAGCGCCAAGTCCATGATCTTGCAAATCTTCTGCGCGTTCGATTCGGAAAGGGATCCGCCGAAGACGGTGAAGTCCTGGGCGAACACAAAGGTGAGGCGGCCGTGGATGTAGCCGTAACCGGTGACGAAGCCGTCGCCAGGGATAATCTGCTCCTCCATGCCGAACTCGCGGGAGCGATGCTGAACGAGTTTACCGGTTTCGGTGAACGTGCCCTCGTCCAGAAGAAGGTCGATACGCTCGCGAGCGGACAGCTTGCCTTCCTGGTGCTGCCGTTCCCGGCGCTGTTCTCCGCCGCCCTGCTCCGCGGCTGCGTGACGACGGCGCAGTTCCTCGAGCTGGTTCATGCGATTACTGTAACAACCCGGCGGGCGGTGGTCAGGACGCGAAGGCAAACGGCTGGCTCGTCAACCGCGGCGCCGTAGTCTGCATGCGCCCGGCGAGCAGTTGGGCGAGTTGATGCGCCTGATCGCGAATTTCGGGCATGGCGACGGTTTCGATCAACGTGCCCAGTCGCAAGGGGCCCATGGCGAAAAGACGCTCGGAAGGGGAGTGATCGCGCCCCCGAAATGCGCCGTCCTCATCGACGAATACTCCGGTGCGCAAAGGGTGCGGCAGCAGGGCGCCGGACTCGACCAAGTCGCGGATCAGCGGATTGAGGGTACGCGCGGGGTCCGCTTGCGGGCCAGTGCAGTTCACGATCCGTCCCACGTCGAGCCGCTCCTCCGTTGGGCCGCCCCGCAGCCGGACGGCAACCGCCAAACCTCCTGAGGTTTCCTGGAGGGAGAGAATGCGGCCGGCCAGTGCGCGGAGGGTTCCAGCAGCCATCTCCGCACGAATCACGGCCGCGATTTCGGGGGCCATGCGATGCCGGTGAACGTCCCAATGCGGGCGCAGGTGGCGAAGGAAGCGGCGCTGCTCGGCCAGGGGAAGATCTCGCCAGAGGTCATTGGTGCAGGGCCGGACGCCGTCGATGGCAGGCCGCCAGTTCCCTTGCATGATTTGGGATTCCGCCGCGGCGGCTCGCATGTTGCGCGCAAGTCCAGCGGCGGAATCGGCGGCACGGCAATTGAGCAGGGCGCAGGCCGAAAGCCGGTGACCGCGCGGCAGAAGGCCCCGCCTTGAAATCATGTGAATGGGACCGCGGTGTCCGTTATGGCGCAGAGCGAGAACGGCGTCGATGGCGGTCAGACCAGTACCGAGGAGCAGCACCGGCTCCGAGGGATCGCGGGATTCGAGCGCGCCCGGCGACCAGACCAGGCCGAAGTAGCGGCCGCTCTCGGAAAGGCCGGCGGGAAGATTTGGCCATGGCGCGGGCGCGGCGTTTCCGGTGGCGAGGACGAGGGCGTCGGCACGGCGAATCGTGCCGTCCGCCAGGCGAATTTCAACGCCGGTGGCGTCTTGACGGCACCCGACTGCTTCCGAGCGAAGGTGTTCGAAACTTCCGGGACCGGCGTGCGCGCGGGCCTCATCAAGCACGGAGCCGAGGTAATCTCCATAGACCGTGCGGGGAACGAAGGAGTTTTCGTCGTAAGCGCCAAGGCCGCGCGTGTGCAGCCAATTCAGAAAGTGGCGGGGCTCGCCCGGAAACGCCGACATTTTACAAGCCGGAACGTTCAAGAGGTGGCGCGGGCAGGCGGTCGAGTAGGCCATGCCGCGGCCGAGTTCCGCGCGGGGATCTATCACCACCACACGAATCGCGGGAGCGGACCGCAGAAGGTTGGCCGCTACGAGAGCGCCGCTGGCGCCTCCGCCGGCAATGATGACGGATTTACGCGTCATAACGGAGATCGCGGTGCAGCCGCTGCCACCATCCCCCGCCGACCGGCTCGAAGACGTTGCAGCGATTCATGGGTCCGCCGTAAACGTGAAGCGTGTGGGAAGGCGTCGCGCCGACATTGGCGAAGATGTGATGTTCGAACGGCGGAATCAGGGTTCCTGAAGAAGCGGGCGGCGCGCTCACGGTTTCGCGGCGCTCGAAGCGGCAAAGACCCGAGGAGATCTCTTCCATCATTTGGTAGTTCACGACTTCCATATCGCCCGCGACGACCACTTCGACGCACCAAGTGCCGGCGTGATCGTGAAGCGCGGTCTGATGGCCGACGCCCCACGTCATGGCGATGATCGTGAAACGTTCCCACGCGTCGGAGAAGACGAGCCTGCGGGCGTACCGATCCGCCTGCGGCGGGGGAAACTCGAAGGTCGCGAACGCGCCGCGCCGCGCCATTTCGGCCAGACCCTGCTTGAGTATCGACACGATCGTGGTTTGATCGATGGTGGCGACGGCCGAACGCGCGATGGCGAGCACTTCCTGCTCGGCCGTGATCGAGGGCGCGACGGCGATGATCGGTTCCGTGGCGACTGAACTCATGGATAGGCTCCTGATCGTCTACTAACTTACTTAACTATTGTGTCGCGGGCCGGACGGAATTGCAAACGGATTCTGGTTCAGAAGCGCTTATTATTCAATAACTTGCAATACCCGAACTCGATAGGGAAGGGGGTCTTTCGCGCCCCGCGTTGCCCCGGGAAGGCGACTTCGATAAGATCTAGTCACTATGTTCCGACTGGATGCGGACCGTTCGGTAGAGTTCTGTGACGGTCTGCGCCGCCGCGACTTCCTCCACGCGGGGGCTCTTTCCTTCCTGGGCCTGGGACTGGGCGACATGCTCAGTCTAAAAGCGATGGGCGCGACCGATCCCGCCAAGGCCGACAAGAACTGCATCATGCTTTTCCTGGTCGGAGGCCCGTCCCAGATCGACACGTGGGACCCTAAGCCCAACGCGCCGACGGAGATCCGCGGACCTTACAAGACAATCAAAACGAATGTTCCGGGGATTGAGATCTCGGAAAATTTCCCGCGCATGGCGAAGCATGCGGACAAGTACGCCCTGTTGCGAAGCTGCTATCACACAGCGGCGGCGGTCCACGACACCGGGCATCAAATGATGCAGACCGGGCGGCTGTTCCAGGGTGGGATCGAATATCCCCATATCGGCTGCGTGTTGTCGAAGCTGAAGGGGCCCAAGGGAGATGTGCCGGCGCATGTTTTGCTGCCCCGGCCGATCGGGAACACGGGCGGCAATATGCCGCACGGGCAGACGGCTGGTTTCCTGGGCAAGACGTTCGACCCGTTTGTGCTGAATGCGGACCCCTCCGACCCGAATTTCAAGGTTCCGGATCTCTTGCCGCCGGACTATCTGACGGCGCTCCGCGTGGACCGGCGCAAGAACTGGCGCGAGATGGTGGACCACTCAGTGTCGAAGTTTGAGACGTCGCAGGATGCGCGGCTGCTGGATTCGACCTTTCATTCGGCTTACACGCTCATGAGTTCGCAGAAGGCGCGCGATGCGTTCGAGTTGTCGAAAGAGCCGGAGAGCGTGCGGCAGAAGTATGGGTACAACCGGTTCGGGCAGAGTTGCCTGCTGGCGCGGCGGATGATTCAAGCCGGTGTTCGGTTTGTGACGGTGAATATGTTCGAGACCGTGTTCGACGAGATCACGTGGGATATCCACGGATCGAAGCCGTTCAGCCCGATCTCCTGTTACCGCGATCTGGTGGGACCCATGTACGACATGGCTTACAGCGCGCTTCTGGAAGATCTTTCCCAAATGGGGCTGCTGGACGACACCATGGTAGTTTCGCTCGGGGAATTCGGGCGGACGCCGAAGGTGAACCCGGCCGGCGGACGCGACCACTGGCCGCAATGCTGGACAATTCTGATGGCGGGCGGAGGCGTGAAGGGCGGGCAAGTGGTAGGCGCTTCCGACGACATCGGAGGCGCTCCAAAGGACCGCCCCACTTCGCCGGGAGAAGTGGCCGCGACGATCTATCACGCGTTGGGCATTCCGCTGGAGCTGGAATTACCAGGCGCGCAAGGCCGACCTATTCCGCTCGTGGAACGAGGGATCCAGCCCGTACACGAGTTGTTCGCTTAAGAGACTAGGCCGCCACGGGCGCGGGGGTCGCGGCCTTCGCCGGGAGCAGCTTCGCGCGGAGTTCGCGGTTCACTAAGCGGCGCGCGAGTTTCTGCTTGCGTAATCGTCCGTATCTTGCCTTATCGCCGCCACGTGCTGACATAAGCAACCAGTATACACGCCGGAAACTTCAGTCCGCGGCTTTGCTGCCAGTAAGTTCGGGTTGCCACCGGACGATGGGACGACGGGCGGCGAGCGTTTCGTCTACGCGCGTGGTGCGGGTTAGGTGGGGGGCCGACTTCAGTTTTTCCGGCTCTTCGTCCACTTCCTTGGCGATCGAGATCATGGCGTCGATGAACAGATCGAGTTCGCGCTTGGATTCGGTCTCGGTGGGCTCCATCATGAGCGCGCCTTTCACGATGGTCGGAAAGCTGACGGTGTAGGGATGGAAGCCGTAGTCGATCAGGCGCTTGGCGATATCGCCGGTGCGGACGCCCTTCTTCGCCTGACGCTCGTCGGAGAAGACGACTTCGTGCATGTTTGGGCTGTCATAGGGCAGGTCAAAGTAGGGCGCGAGCTGGTAACGAATGTAGTTGGCGTTGAGCAGCGCGTCGATGGTGGCGTTGCGCAATCCATTGCCGCCGTGGGCCATAATGTAGGCCAGCGCGCGAACCAGCACCCCAAAGTTGCCGTAGAAGGAGCGGACACGCCCGATGGATTGAGGGAGTTTGTAATTCCAGATCCACTGATCGCCGCGGCGGGCAAGCCGCGGTTTGGGCAGAAATGGTTCGAGAGCGGCTTTCACCGCGACCGGACCTCCGCCGGGACCGCCGCCGCCGTGGGGCGTGGAGAACGTCTTGTGAAGATTGATGTGCATGACGTCCACGCCGAAATCGCCAGGGCGCGCCAGACCGACGAGCGCGTTCATGTTGGCGCCATCCATGTAGAGCATCGCGCCCTTGGAATGGAGAATGTCGGCGCATTGAACGATGTTCTCTTCGAACACGCCGAGAGTGCTCGGGTTGGTGACCATCAGCGCGGCGACATCGTCATCGACTAGACGCGCGAGCTGCTCGACATCCATCAAGCCCTTCTCGTTCGACTTAATGTTCTGGACGGTGTAGCCGGCCATCATGGCGGTAGCCGGGTTGGTTCCATGGGCGGAATCGGGCACCAGAATGCGCTTGCGAGGATTGCCGCGCGATTCAAGCAGCGCGCGCACCAGGAGAATTCCGGTAAACTCGCCATGCGCGCCGGCGGCCGGTTGCAGCGTGACCGCGTCAAGCCCGGTGATCTCCAGCATGGCCTGTTCGAGCCGCCCGACGACTTCCATCGCGCCCTGAGACAATTCGTCCGGCTGATACGGATGAGGCCAAGCCATGCCATCCAGGCGAGCCACCAGCTCATTCACGCGAGGGTTGTACTTCATGGTGCAGGAACCCAGCGGATACATGCCCAGATCGATTGCGTAATTCCAGGTGGAAAGGCGCGTGAAGTGGCGGAGCACTTCCACTTCGCTCACTTCGGGGAAGTTTTCAATTTCGGCTCGAACATTTTTGGCCCCGAGCGCCTCCTCTGGATCCACGGCGGGGACATCAAGATCGGGAAGCTGATAGCCCACTTTGCCGGGCGAGCTCTCTTCAAAAATGAGCGCTTCGTTCTGGGAGATGTTCTGGCGAACTTTTCGGATCACTGGACAACCTCCGCGAACTGGTCCATCTGGGCGCGGCTCGACATCTCGGTAGCGCAGACCAGCATGGCGTTTCCGAGTTCGGGATAAAGCCGGTTCATGGGCAGGCCGCCAATGATCTTCTTGTCGAGCAGGCGCCGGTTGATCTCGTCGACGGGAGTGCCGTTCCCTTCCATCACGAACTCATTGAAAAAAGGCCCGGAGAAGCGCGGCTTCACGCGCGACGCCAAATAGTGCGCCTTGGAAAGGTTCTGGACGGCCAGTTCGCGCAGACCCTGCTTTCCGTAAAGCTCCATGAACACAGTGGCCATCAGCGCAATGAGCGCCTGGTTGGTGCAGATGTTGGAGGTCGCCTTTTCGCGTCGGATGTGCTGCTCGCGCGTGGAGAGAGTCAGGCAGTAAGCGCGATTGCCGCGTGTATCGCGTGTTTCGCCCACGAGGCGGCCGGGAAGCTGGCGCATAAACTTTTCGCGAGTGGCGATAATCCCGGCAAAGGGGCCGCCGTAGCTCGGCGAAATGGCGAACGATTGGAGTTCCCCGGCGATAATGTCGGCCTCATACGCGGGCTCGAGAAGGCCTAGCGATATGGCTTCCGTGAATACCAGAATCAGAAGCGCGCCGCGTTTATGGGCGATACGCGCCGCTTCGTTCACCTGGTCCACAATGCCGAAGAAATTTGGGGATTGCACAATTACGGCCGCGGTTCGGTCGTCAATTTTGGCTTCGAGATCCGCGAGATCGAGTTGCCCGGTCTTGCCGTCGTAGCCGAAATCGGAGACCGGCATGCCTTGGTGTTTGGCGTACGTGTCAAGCACCTCGCGATATTCGGGATGAAGCGTGCAAGCGGCCAGAATCCCGGTGCGTCCAGTCACGCGGACGGCCATCATAGCGGCTTCCGGAACGGAGGTGGATCCGTCATACATGGACGCGTTGGCTACGTCCATCCCCGTGAGTTGGCAAATCATGGTCTGAAACTCAAAAATCGCGGTGAGCGTGCCTTGCGAGATCTCGGCCTGATAGGGCGTGTACGAAGTGAGAAACTCGCCGCGCGACACCACGACGTCGGCGATCACAGGCCGGTAGTGGTTATAAACGCCCGCGCCTAAAAATGAGGTGAAGCCAGTGGCGTTGCGGGCGGATTGCGCACGAAAAAAATCGATAATCTCGTACTCGGATTTGCCGGGTTCGATGGCCAGAGGACGATTCAGGAGCGCTTGCGGAGGGAGTTGCCGGTAAAGGTCTTCCGGCTTGGAAAACCCGCAAGCGACAAGCATTTCCTGTCGCTCGGAGTCGGATTTCGGCAGATATCGCAACTAGCTTTCGGCTCCTACGTATTGTTGATAGTCGCTTGCGGAAAGAAGATTCTTTATCTGGTCCGGAGCGGACAGGCGCATCTTCACCAGCCAGCCAGTGTTGTGCGGGTCGTCATTCAGTTTCTCGGGCGCGGCGGCGAGAGCTTCGTTCACTTCCACAACTTCGCCGGAAACGGGTGAATAGATGTCCGAAACCGCCTTGACGGATTCGACCGAGCCGAGCGAATGACCCTGGTCGAGAACCGTGCCGACTTTAGGGAGATCCACATATACAATGTCGCCCAGTTCGTGCTGCGCGTGATCGGTGATGCCGATGGTGGCCGCGCCGCCTTCAACCAGCGCCCATTCATGTTCTTTGGTGTAGAGATAATTTTCCGGATACGTCATTTCGGCCTCTTGTAGAAAGGGGTCTCGACCGTTTCGGCTGCGACCGGCTGATTACGGACGAGCACTTCGATTTTGCGGCCCGCGCGCGCATCCGCCGCGGGCAGATAGCACAGGCCGATGTTCTTATTGAGCGTGGGAGAAGGCGAGCCGCTCGTCACCCATCCGGCCGGATCGTTTTCAAGCAGCACTTCATAGCCGTCGCGACCGATGCCGCGCCCGCGCATTTCAAAGCCGACAAGCTTGCGCCCAGGCCCGGATTCCCGCACTTTCTCCAGCGCGCCGCGGCCCATGAAATCGCCCTTGTCCATTTTCACAATCCAGCCGAGATCGGCCTCGAACGGATTGATGCTGGCGTGGATTTCATGGCCGTAGAGCGCCATTTTGGCTTCGAGGCGGAGAGTGTTGCGCGCGCCTAGGCCGCAGGGCTTGATTCCGAACTCTTCCCCGGCGGCCATCAGCTCTCTCCAGAGCCGCGGAGCTTCGGCCGGTCCGACGTAAATTTCGAAGCCATCCTCGCCGGTGTAGCCGGTGTGAGCGATGCGCGCCGGGGCTCCGGAAACTTCGCTATCGGCGAACCAGTAGTAGCGGATGCTGTTCAGATCGAACGGGGTTAACTTCTGCAGCGTGGCTCTGGCGTTCGGACCCTGCACCGCGATCTGAGAGTAGCGGTCGCTGGAGAGTTCCGGTACGCAATCCCACCGGTTCAGCGCCTCGATATGCTCGAAATCCTTTTCCTGGTTGGAGGCGTTTACGCATAGAAAGAAATGATCGTCCGCGACCTTATGGACAAGAATGTCGTCGACAAACCCGCCGTGGTCGTACAGCAGCCCGGAGTAATGCGCCTGGCCGGCCTTGAGCTTCGCGACCGCGTTGGTCGTGACATAATCCACCAGCTTCAACGCTTCCGGGCCGCGCACATCGATTTCGCCCATGTGGCTGACATCAAAGAGCCCGACTGAGCGGCGAACCGCGTTGTGTTCATCTACCAGGCCAGAATACTGGACGGGCATATCCCACCCGCCGAAATCGACCATTTTCGCCTTAGCGGCTCTATGTACCTCATTCAGCGGAGTTTTTCTGAGTGGTGCGGGCGTCATCGAGGGCGGCAGACGAACCCTCATTCTACTGCACGTTTTTTTGTGGAAGCGTTTCGGGGGATGGAGCGTCCAAACCCACGATGCCGACCTTAGGGCAGGCGGAGCCCTACGTGGATACCGACCTGTTTGCCGCGTGCCGCCGCGGCGATCGTGAAGCGTTCCACGTCCTCTTCGAAACCTATAAGGACCGGGTGTATTCGTTCGCGCTGCGTTTCTTCGGCGACGAGAGCCTGGCGGCCGATCTAACGCAGGACGTATTCGTCAAGCTGTACAGACGCCTGAACGATTTCCGGGGCGATTCCAAGTTTGAAACCTGGTTATATCGCGTCGTCGCCAATGCCTGCATCGATGACCTGCGGAAACGCCGCCGGTACCTCCCCTGGCTAACGGACGGCCACCCCTCGCAGGTGAGCGGCCGGAATGTTCCCGAAGAAAATGCCGCTAAGCGCCAGGCGGCGCACGCCGTGAACGCAGCAATATCGAAGTTAACGCCGACGCTGCGCGTCCCAATCCTATTGAGATACATGGAAGGCTTGTCGTATGAAGAGATCGGAGAGGTGCTTGAACTGTCGCCAGGCACCATCGCATCGCGGCTGAACCGCGGCCACAAACTGCTGGCGAAGAAGCTGGACCGGTTCCGGGGGATGGCGGCATGAAGAACGAACACGATATCCGCGATGTGCTTTCGGAACATCTGCGGATGGTCCCGGCTCCAAGTGGATTATGGGAAGGGGTGAGCACCCGCATACACCAGCCTGACGTTCATTCGCGCAGTTCGCGGGCTTTTCGCCCGGTCTGGGCGTTAGCCGGCGCGATTGCGGTCGTTCTGTTAACCATTCCGGTGTTCTGGCTGCAACGCATCGGAACCAGGGTTCCGTCCGCGGCAGCCCGCGCTCTGGATCTGCAAGCCTATCTAACGCCGGTACAGAACGCCAACGCTTCCGCGAGCTTTCCCGCTATTTACCGGGCGCCTGCCCAATTTGAAAGCGATCCGCTTTCGACCAAATCCCCGAAGCTGCCGGGCTACACGATCGCCGCGCAAAGGGTTGCGCGCGTGGGCGGGGAGACCGTGAAGCAGGTGGTGATGCTTGCCGCGGATAGCGCAGTGGCGCTTTTTATCGCGTCGCCGCGCGTGCGACTGGATGCGGGCAATAACCGGTGGGTCGAAGAAACGCTCGATGGAGTGGCGTGCAAGCGCCTCAACTGCCCGCGCTTGCGTATGGTTCAGTTCCCCTGCTCGAAAGAGACCTGCGTATTGCTTTGCAAGGCCTGCAGCGAACAGGCGATGCGAACGCTGATGAGCCAGGTGACCGCGCAATCGCTCGAATTTCGGTAAAGAATTCGGAAACTGTCGGGGGCTGACACCCCGATCCGCCACACCGCTACAAAGGCCGGAACCACACGTTACGGAAGCGCATGAATGTTTCCTTCACGTCCGGATGGTTGTGATCCTGCAGACGGAGCGGACCGGCATCGCAGATGTGTTCCTTTTCACCGCCTCCCGTGGGTCCGGTGATGGTGACGTTGTCCTGAATGAGGACGCCGTTCTGCAGAATGGTGACGCGCGCGGGCTCGACCACCTTCTGCGCGGCATCGCACCGCGGAGCGTGGAAGATGATGTCGTAGCTCTGCCACTGCTCAGGCGGACGTGTCACGTTCACGAGCGGATTGTGCTGGCTATATACGGAACCGGCGCCCCCTGCGAAATAAGTCGGATTCTGATAAGAGTCGAGAATCTGGATCTCGTAATGGCTCTGCAGATAGACTCCGCTATTGGCGCGCGCCTGCCCTTTCACGTTGGTCATGCTCGGCGTCGCGAACTCCACGTGGATCTGGGCGTCTTTGAACGTCGGCTTACTATAGACATCGCCCGTGCCGCTTTTGACAATCATCTCGCCATCTTTGATGGTCCACCGCGGCGCGGAGCCGTCGTGATGCGCCCACTGGGAGAGACTCGTGCCATCAAAGAGCACGACAGCGTCCGAAGGCGCCTTGCCGGGACCGCCCGGATCTACGACCGGGATGGGCGGCCCCAATTTCTCCTGGGCGAATAAGCTCGTGCAGGCGAAGGCGAGCGTCACGCCAGCGCGGATCGAGATCAATCTCATGAGCACTAATTTACACTCCCCGGTGTCACCCGATTTAAGCCGCATTTCCGACACAAAAATCAAAAAACATTCCCGTTTCGTCGTGTTTTTGTTATTCTGAAATTGCTCTGGCCATCGACAATCCGCGCGACAACGAATGGAGACGCAGAATAGTTCTCTATCACGCGAGGAAATGGAATACCGCCGCTTGCAAGCCGCACGCGAGCTGGCTAACGGTTCTTCTCAATCACGAGTCGCGCGGAAGTTCGGCGTAAGCCGAACGACTACGTCGCGCTGGCGGCGCGCGCTCGATCATAAGGGCGTCGAAGGCCTGCGCAAACGCCGCGCCACCGGACGGCCAAGCCGCCTTACCGAACAGCAAAAGGCTGAGATCGTCCTCCTGCATTCAGAAGGCGCCGGGGAATTTGGTTTCCCTGATAATCGCTGGACGACGGCCCGCATGGCAGCGGCCATCGAGAAGCGCTTCGGCGTGAGATACGACCAGGACCATGTAGGTCGCCTGATGCACGGGCTCGGTCTGCGAAAACCGAAGATCCACTATATTTTCCCGCTGTCCTCATTCTCGGCGGGCTCTCCGCTGGGTCACACGAATGAGCAGGAGGAAACCGCGGGCGCGCAAGCGAGCTAAGTTTCCCGGCGAATGTCCGGCGCCCCGCCGCCGCGTACCGATGCTCCGGCTACCGCGTCTCGACGTATTCGCCGAAAACCGCCCGCATCGCATCCGAGATTTCTCCCACGGTGGCCCAGGCGCTGGCGGCATCCAGAATGCGCGGCATCAGGTTCGCGCCGCTCTTCGCCGCGTCGGTGACACGATCGAGCGCGGCGGCGACAGCACTGGCGTCGCGCGTCGCCCGCAGGTCCCGCAGGCGCTCTATTTGCGCGCGCTCGAGTTCCGGATCCAGCCGGAAGGTCGCGATGCTCTTCTGTTCCTTCACACGAAACCGGTTCACGCCCACCACGATCTGCTCGCCGGTCTCGATTCCTTTCTGACACTCGAAAGCCGCGTTCTGGATCTCCCTCTGGATCCAGCCCGTTTCGATCGCGCGAAGAGTTCCGCCCATGGCTTCGATCTCCGCCAAATACTTGCGCGCGCCAGACTCGATGTCATCGGTCATGCGCTCAATCACTTCACTGCCGCCGCACGGGTCCGCCGTATTAGTGACGCCTGCCTCGTATCCGATGATCTGTTGCGTGCGGAGGGCCAGCCGCGCCGCATCTTCCGTGGGCAGCGAGAGCGCCTCATCGCGGCTATTGGTGTGGAGCGATTGAGCTCCGCCGAGCACCGCGGCTAAAGCTTGAATCGTGGTGCGCACAACGTTCACGTCCGGCTGCTGGGCGGTCAGAGTCGATCCCGCCGTCTGCGCGTGAAAGCGGAGCGCCATGGAGCGCGGATTTCGCGCGCCGAACCGGTCGCGCATCAAACTGGCGTACAGCCGCCGCGCCGCGCGAAACTTTGCGATCTCCTCCAGAAAATTGTTGTGGCTGTTGAAGAAGAATGAGAGGCGCGGCGCGAAGGCGTCGATCTCCAGACCCGCGGCCAGAGCCGATTCGATGTACGCGATCGCGTTGGCGAATGTGAACGCCACCTCCTGGACCGCCGTCGACCCCGCCTCGCGGATGTGATATCCGCTGATGGAGATCGTGTTCCACTCGGGAAGCTCGCCCGACGCCCAGGCGAACAGGTCGGTGATGATCCGCATGGCCGGGCGCGGCGGATAGATGTATGTCCCTCGCGCGATATATTCCTTCAGGATGTCGTTCTGAATGGTGCCCGTCAGTTTCCGTGGGTCGACGCCCTGCCGGCGGGCGGCCAGTAAATAGAAGACGAGCAGGATCGCGGCTGTGGAGTTGATCGTCATCGACGTGGAGACGCGATCAAGGGGAATGTCCCGGAAGAGCGTCTCCATGTCGGCGAGGGAAGAAATGGAAACGCCCACGCGGCCGACTTCACCTGCGGCCAATAAATGGTCGGCGTCCATGCCCATCTGGGTCGGAAGATCGAAAGCGACGGAGAGGCCGGTGGTGCCCTGATCGAGAAGGTACCGGTATCGTTGGTTGCTCTCCTGGGCCGTTCCGAAGCCGGCATACTGCCGCATCGTCCATAACCGCCGTCGGTACATTCCGGGGTAGATGCCGCGCGTGTAAGGGAATTCGCCGGGGCGCTCGGGATCGACCCCGGGCTGGCCGGGCATCACGAACGCGAGATCCGGCGCGCCTTACGGAAAGACGTGACGCCATAGTAGAGCATGACGACGAAGAAAATGCCGCTCAGGAACATGCGAATCAGACTGGCAGGATCGCCTCTGAAATCAAGCGCCGCGCGAACGCAATAGGAACCGGCTCCGAAGGCGAAGACCACAAACAGGAACCCGATTACCTCATTCCACAGTGTCCGAGCAGGGCGGATGGCGGCGGGCAGGACGTGCCGGGCGAACAAAACCGAATCGCTGACCAGGTTGCGCTTCGCCACTTGCTCATCCTAACAGAAGCCAGCTTCGTATCGTCTAATGACGCCTATCTCTCAGAGGGTATGTGGTTCGGAGCTGAAACCGCCGATGGGAAAATTCAGATTCAGCACCGAACGGTTGAGATTCCAGAGTCTGGCCTATACAATCGGAGAACCGGTATGACCCGGGCAGGTTTTGGAACGATTGGCGCCCGGAATGCATCCAACGCGGCAGGGATCCGACGGAAAGGGACGCAACGTGGACGATAGCTTAAAACAGTTGATGCACGACCTGGGGAATGCGATCAACGACTCGCTTTCCGAATCGGACCGTATTGCGGAAGCCATTGGGGAGATCCGGAAAAATGGCTACGATGTCTTTCTTGTGCTGGAGGCGACCATCGGGTTCAACCGCCGGGATGACGATGCCGACGGCGAATCCAGCGACGCGGGAGCTTCAGAGACGAAACCTTCGAAGGTTGCTACCGCGAAAGTCAAATTCACCACTCAGGACGAACGGTTTCTAAAGGCGCTGAAGATCGCGGTCGAAGATTAATCGAGAAGCTGTTTGTAGACCGCCAAGGTCCGCTCGGCCGAACGGCTCCAGGTGAATTGAGCCGCCCGGACTCGTCCCGCATCGGTAAGTTGAGATCGCAGGTTCCGGTCTCCCACGAGTCTCTGAAGCCCTTCGGCGAGTTCATCCTCCGACCGAGGATCTATCAGCAGCGCGGCTGTGCCAGCCACCTCGCCGACCGCGGAAGTGCGTGAAGCGATCACCGGAATTCCCGCCGCCATCGCTTCCAGCACCGGCATTCCAAATCCTTCGTCCAACGATGGAAAAGCAAACAGCATCGCCCGGGAGTACCAGGTTGCGAGATCCTCCGGAGTCACGTATCCGGTCACGATAATCCGGCCTGTGCTCTTCGAGTGTTTGATGGCCTCCAGAACATTCCCCGCGCCGTAACCATTTGAGCCCGCGAGAACGAGGCGCCAGTCAGCTGAAACAGCGTCAAACGCGCGCACCAGACGCACAAGGTTCTTGCGCTTCTGGATCGCGCCCACATGGAGAATGATCTTTTCTCGCGGCACGGGTTGCGGGGCCAGGAAACGGATGCCGTGTGGAATCACGATGACGCGCTCCGGCTCGACGTTCAGAAGCTCGACCACCTGGGTTGCCGTGAATTGCGAAACAGCGATGATCCGGTCCGCCTTGGCAGCCGCATGACGGGCCTGCGCCGCAAAACGCGCGCGAAACTCAGCCGTGCTGTAGTCGGCGGTCATGACAAAAAGATCGTGAAACGTAGCCACCTGTCGGTTAAACCGCGTCCGAGGCAGCCGCTGATTCAACCCATGAAAGAGACCTGTTGAACGCCAGAGTGAACGATCGAACAGCAATCCCCTCCGCACGACGGGCGGGACTGGATCGCGGAACGCGCCCCGGAATCGATGCGGACGGTAGAGCCAGCGCCATTCGATGTCGGGTCGCCGCACAGCCAGACCGGAAAGGAGTTCGCGCGAATAGACGCCCACTCCGGAGAGATCCGTGCCGATGCTATACGTTGCGTCCAGCGCGATTTTCAAGCTCTTCGAACGACTCCAGACGATATTCTTTCAGCTTGCGATACAGGGTGGTTCTCCCGATTCCCAGCAGCAGAGCGGTGAGAGCGCGGTCGCCTTTGGTCTGCTCCAGAGCTTCGATTATGGCCCGTTTCTCAACCTCGTGCAGCGGAAGAATCGGCCTGCATTCGGGAAGCTGTTCGCCAGAGGCGACGACAGGCCGCGGACCGACCGACACCGAGGCGGCCAGTTTCATCAAGTCTGAAGAGGATTGATTCAGCACCGGGGACGGAAGGTTCTCGCCTTGCAGCAGCGGGCCTGGCGAGAGCGCCACCAGGCGTTCGATGGCGTTATGCAGTTCGCGCACATTGCCCGGCCAGTCATGCTTCAGCATCAAATCCAGCGCTTCGGGCGTAAGGGTATGGCGCATCCCGCTCTTGCTCAGGAAGCAATCGACCAGCAGCGGAATATCCTCTTTGCGTTCGCGGAGCGGAGGCACGCGGATCTTAATTACGTTGAGCCGGTAAAACAAATCCTTCCGAAACGCTCCCCGATCCACCTCGCGCGCCAGATCGCGATGCGTGGCGGCGACTACGCGAATGTCGACCTTCTGGCGATGCAGCGAACCCACCGCGCGGTATTCGCGCTCCTGCAATAGACGGAGCAGTTTCACTTGCAGCTCGAGTGGAAGATCGCCGATTTCATCGAAAAAAGCAGTTCCTCCGTTGGCCATTTCGATCAGGCCCTTCTTGGCGTCCGTCGCGCCTGTGAACGACCCCTTGGTATGGCCGAACAGCTCGCTTTCCATCAGGGGACCGACCAGCGACCCGCAATCAATGGGGATGAACGCGCCGCGGCGATAAGAGGCGTGCAGCGCCCGCGCGATCACTTCCTTGCCAGTTCCACTCTCGCCAAGCAGGAGCACCGGGACTTGCGAGCCTTCCAGTTTTTCAATCTGGTCGCGGATCTGACGGATCTGCGGCGATTGCCCCACCAAGCCGTGAGGCGAGTCCACAGCGATAAATTGCATGGAGACCGACTCTCACGAAGTTACTCCCTTCCGGCCAATAGCGAAATAGCCCAGAGGATCCTCAGGGAATAGACGAAGATCCGGGGGATCCGTCCACCAGCGGATCGAGCCGTACGACGAAAGCCTCGGGCACTTTTTGGTCCTCGCGAATGCGCCGCGCGAGATCTTCAGCGCTCTCCGGATTAGGCGCTTGCCCAACCAGAACGCGCCACAACGGCGTCAAGCCCGAGCGCCGGCGCAGCGTCGCGGATCCATAGCGCTCTTGCATGCGCTCCTGCATGCGGTCGGCATTGTCACGATTTGAAAACGCCGCGACCTGAATGGCGAAGATCGCCGGTTCCGGGGCGGCCGGCCGCCCGACGATGGTAAGCCGCACGTGCGCCGTACCCGGGCCGATCATGCCGATGGCTTGGGCCGCGGCATGGGAAAGGTCGATCACGCGGTTGTCCACGAACGGGCCGCGATCGTTGATGCGAACTTCCGTGGACATCCCGTTATCCAGATCTTCGACGTGTACGCGCGTTCCAAATGGCAGCGTGCGGTGCGCGGCGGTCATCTGCTCCATGTCGTAAATTTCGCCGCTCGCCGATTGACGGCCATGATAAGGGTGCCCATACCAGCTCGCAACGCCCGTTTCGGGCGCATAGTCGGACGGGATGGCCGGAGGCGCGCGACGGGGCGCCGGACGACCTGAATTTCCCGCGGCGTCGGCGTCGTCCGATCCCGTCCGCGGCTCTCCCTGCGGGGGTGGAGGAACTTGCGCCATATGCGCCTTTCTGCGGCCGCAACTCTGGAGCACCGTTCCGGCGATCGCCAGCGTTAAGAAACGCGCACGCGTCATCTACAGCGATTCTAATCCGATTTCCTACTTGGCCAGGGACGCCGACTCGATGAGCTGGTCGGCGTGTTTCAGGGCTTCGGGCGTGAGCCGCTGTCCGGAGATCATACGGGCCACTTCCTTGCGACGTTCCGCGTGATCCAACTCCACCACGCGCGTGGTCGTCCTTTCGTTTACGCCGGCTTTCTCCACGCGGAAGTGGTGGTCCGCGAAGCTTGCTACCTGGGCGAGGTGCGTGACGCAAAGCACTTGGCTAGTGGCGGCCAGCTGCTTGAGCCGCCGGGCGACGCCTTCCGCGGCGCTGCCCCCGATTCCTGTATCTACTTCGTCAAAGACCAGAGTGCGGCGCATCGCGGTAGCTTGCTGCGACTGCAACAGGCAGCTCTTCAGCGCCAGCGCTATTCGCGAAACTTCACCGCCCGAAGCAATTTTTTCCATAGGCTTCGGCGTCTCACCGCGGTTCGGGGAGACCAGAAAGCGAACCGCGTCAGCGCCCGCCGCGGTCCATTCGCCGGGTTCCACCTCGATGCGGAACACCGTGCGTTCCATGGCGAGAGCTTCTAGTTCCTTCTCCACGGCGCGGCCGAGCTTTGCGCCCGCTTGGAGCCGGAGATCGGTAAGCTGCGCGGCGAACTCCTCGTAGGCTTTGATCAGGATCTGCTGATGCGTCCGCAGCTCGGCGATACGGGAGTCGGCGTTCTCGATCGCATCGATCTTGCGCCCGACAGCTTCCCCGAACGCCCGCACCGCATCGAGCGAGCCGCCGTACTTGCGCTTGAGCCGTTCGAGGAGCGCGAGCCGCGACTCGATTTCCTCCAGTCGCGCGGGATCCGCTTCGAGCCGGTCTAGATAATCGCGCAATGCATAAGAGGCCTCCTGCACCGCAATGGCTGCGGGCTCCAAGGTGGCGCGAATCTCGCCGAGCGCCCCATCAATACGCGTCAGCTCCTCCAGCTTGCGCATCGCGGTCTTCAACCCCGCGAAAGCCGACTCAGGCAACTCGTAGATGGCCGCGTAAGCCGCGCCGGCGTTCTCCATCAACTTTCCGACGTTCTGCTGGACCCGCTTTTCTTCGTCGAGCGCCAGGTCTTCCCCCGGCTTCAGCGCCGCCCCCTCAATCTCCTTCCGCTGAAACTGCCACATGTCGAGTTGGCGCAATTTGTCCTGCTCGCTGCCTTGCAGATCGGCGAGTTCCCGCTCGATCTCACGGAATTTCCGGTAGGCTTCGCGAACGCTCTCCCGCAGTGCGCCAGCGCGCCCGTATTCGTCCAGCAAATCGCGCTGCGTCTCAGGCGCGTACAACTGCTGCTGATCGTGCTGCCCGTGAATATCGCCCAGATAAGGCGCGATCTCCCTCAACAACGCCGCGGTGGCCGGACGGCTGCCCACATACGCGCGACTCTTGCCGGTGGTCAGAATCTCGCGCTCGATCAGGAGTTCGCCGTCCTCGCTCTCCAACCCCGCATGGCGCAGTAATTCCTCCAAAGCATGGTTGCCGGCGGTCTCGAAGCGACCGGAGACGCGAGCCTTCGATTCGCCAGAGCGGATCACATCGGTCGAGGCGCGACCGCCGAAAAGCAGATCGAGCGCTCCCACCAGAATCGATTTGCCGCTGCCGGTTTCTCCCGTGAGCAGATTCAATCCGGGGTAGAACGGCACGCGCAGCTGGTCCACTACCGCGTAATTCTCCACCCCAAGTTCCAGTAGCATTGCTGCTAGTCAGGATAGCGTCTAAGCTTCCTTTCCACCTCTGTCCGTCTTTTTCCTGACGCTTTCCGTCAGTTGCTCAGGAGCCGCGTCTTATGATGGAAAGTACAGGAAAGAAATGGACTTGATCCCGCCGAGCTCTGTATATTTAGCGTTACTTCAAGTCAATGTTTGGGAGTTGGTGCAGAGAACGCCAGCGCTGGGAATGTCCGTTCTCGGCATCCTGTTGATCGCGTCGGTGTTGTCCTGGACGATCATTTTCTCCAAGTGGGGCGCCTTTCGAAACGCGCGGACATCGGACTCGCGGTTTCTGCGCGCTTTTCGAAAAGCGACGGGTCTGGAGTCCGTCATGGTGGCCAGCGAGCAATTCCGCCCTTCGCCGCTGGTATCCGTCTTCGATTTCGGGTACGAAGAAGTCGCGCGCCAGGTGAAGGCGAAAGGTTCGATAACGAATCGCGTCTCCGTCGAGCGCTCGCTTCAATTGGGATCGAGCGAAGGGCTGGCTAAACTCGAACGCAACATGAGCTGGCTGGCGACCACGGCTTCGGTTTCGCCGTTTATCGGACTGCTGGGAACGGTGATCGGCATCATTCGCGCTTTCGAAGGGCTCGGGGCCGCCGGCAACGCGAGCTTGCGCGCGGTCGCGCCCGGAATCGCAGAGTCTCTGATCGCGACCGCCGCGGGCCTGGCCGCCGCGATTCCCGCCGCCATCGCTTACAACTACTTCGGTTCCATCGTGCGTGAAATCGGCGCGCGCATGGAAGACTTCGCACTCGAATTTTTAAACCTTGCCGAACGGAGCTTCGGAGACTAGCGATGGCGATGTCCTTCCCAGGCGGCAACAATCGCGGGCGGCGAGGCGGGCCCGCGCCGCTGGCCGAGATCAACGTGACTCCGTTTGTGGATGTGGTGTTGGTGCTGCTGATCATCTTCATGCTGACCGCGCATGTCATGGAGTACGGTCTCGAAGTGAATGTCCCCCAGACCAAGCAGGTCAAGACTTCTACTAAAGAGCTGCCCGTGGTTACGATCACTAAGACCGGCGCTATCTACCTCGGCAAGGAAGAGGTCAACATTCACCTGCTTGGGGATCTCATACACGATCGGTATGCGGGGCAGCAAGCCGTGTACGTGAAGGCGGATAGCGAAACTCCCTACGATCCCATCGCCCAAGTGATCAGCGAATTGGGAGAAGCGAAATACCAGGTCAGCCTGGTGACGCGGCCGGAGGATTCGGCGGGAGCGGGGCGCCGCTGACGCCATGCGCGTGGTCCTGCCCGGGCATCCCGACCCGCTTGAATCTTCCGATCGACTCGGGCGTCCGCTCACCGTCTCGCTTGTTTTCCATGCCGGTATCGCTGCCGCGCTGCTGCTCACGGCCCTGCGCGGCCGCTCTCGCGAGCCTTTTATGGGCTCGCCGAACACCGGCGCGGGAGTGGCGGTGACGGCCGTGAAGACCATTCCGATCCCCCAAAAGGATGGACGCGTCAATCACCTGGCGAACGCCACGGAATCCGTGGTTCCCCAGGCGCCTCTCAAACTCAAGGAGCAGCGCCGCCCGGAGCCGAAGGTTCCGGACAAAGCCATCGAGCTTCCGACCAGGAATCCGCCCAAAGTGACGCCTCCGCGCCAGTCTAACCCGGTTCAATACCGTCCGCATACGGACTATGCCAAGAACCAGGTTTTCACGCAAACCCCGCAAGCTTTGAAGAGCGACCAGTTCGGAGTGCAGGGCAGCGGAGGAGTGGGAATCGGCCCCGCCACGCCGTTCGGTTACCAGTTCGGTGCGTACGCGCAACAGATCCGCGATCTGATTACGTCCAAGTGGAATCAGGCCGGCGTTTCGGCCTCACCCGCAGCGATCGCCACGTGAGTATCCGGATCATGCGCGATGGCACTGTAAGTGTAGTAAATATGCAATCGAGCGGCAGCTACACTTTGGATACGTCCGCGCGCCGCGCGGTGCTCGACGCGAATCCGCTCCCGCCCTTGCCGCCGGGATTTCCGCGAACGCAAGCAGACGTAGATTTGTTGTTTCAGCTACGACGATGAAAAAATCATTCATTTTCGCTGTAATTTTAACGGTAGCCGCCGTGGCGCTCTCATTGCCGCTCGACGCTCAGGATGCCAGCATCCGCATCAACGGAGCGGGCGGTCAGCCATCGTTAGCCGTGGTCGATTTTCACGGCGGCGGCGGCGCGCAGCCCCTGATGAGCGTGTTCAATGGGACCCTATTCACGGATCTTCAGACTTCCGGCATTTTCAAAATGGTCCCGAAGAGTTTGTTTCCGTTGCAGAATCCGCAGCGGCCCGAAGATCTTAAGCCGGCCAGCGGTCAGGGTCTGGCGCTAGCGGATTGGGCCGGGTCGCCGGTGAATGCTTCGCACCTCACCTATGGGTATACGGCGGATCAAAACGGCACGCTGGTTCTTTATGGTTACCTGAACGACACACGCACACCCAACTCCCAGCCGCTTCTGTTCAAGCGCTATATCGCCGGCTTGGATGAAGCGGGGGCGCGGCAGGTCGCGCACCAGTTCGCGGCCGATATCATCGCTCAGTTCGGGGGCGCCTCTCTGGCCGGCACAAAGATTTATTTCGTCTCCGACAGGACCGGCTCCAAAGAAATCTGGTCCATGGATTTCGACGGGACGAACCAGAAGCAACTGACTAACAATCATTCCATCAACATCGAGCCCGCCGTATCGCCCGACGGCACGAAACTCGCGTTCACCAGCTTCGCCAGGGGAACTCCGCACATCGTCATTATCGACACCACGACGGGCAGGACATTGCCGTTTTATAATCAACAGGCGTCGCTCAACGAGACGCCGAGTTTCTCGCCGGATGGCTCCAAGCTCTACTATTCCTCGTCCGCCAGCGGGTATACGCAGATCTACGTATCCGATATCGACGGGAAAAATCTCCGGAGACTCTCTAGCGCGCGCGCCATTGAGGCTGAGCCCAAGGTCAACCCGAAAAACGCTTCTTTGCTTGCTTTCGTGTCCGGGCGCTCCGGGCCTGAGCAGATTTTCCAGATGAATACGGACGGCGCGGACGTGCAGCGTCTGACCGACGGCACCGGCGAAGCATCGAACCCCTCCTGGAATCCGGATGGCCAGCACCTGTTGTTCGCGTGGACGCGCGGCTTCGCCCAGGGAGCGTTCAACATCTTTCTGATGGATTCGGTGTCGCGCCAGTACGATCAATTGACGTCCAACGCGGGTCGCAATGAAAATCCGACATGGGCGCCGGACGGCCGGCATCTCTGTTTCGTGTCGACGCGCAGCGGGTCCTCGCAGATCTGGACCATGCTCGCCGACGGCTCGCAAATTCAGCGCGTGACATCGCAAGGCAGAAATTTCTCGCCAGTGTGGGGCAAGGGCAGTCTACAGTAATGGAGGAATCGAAAAGCATGTTCAAGGTATCGAGGAACGCGACCGCGTGGTCGGTAATCATTCTGGCTGGGCTGGCCGCGAGCTGTGGGGGGAAAAAAGCAATTCCGCCACCGCCGCCTCCCTTGCCGCACACTACAACTTCCAATGATGGAAGCGGGAAGCCCTCGGCCACGTTCACGGCTGAACCCGCTACGATCGACCGCGGCCAATCGGCGCTTCTCCGGTGGGAGGTCGGCAATGCGACCTACATCTCGATCGATACCTTTGGCGCGGTTCAGGCCCGCGGCGAGCGAAGCGTGACCCCTTACTCGACGACCACATACCACCTGACAGCTGACGGCCCTGGAGGCCGCACGACGACTGAGACCACCGTGACGGTGAATCCCGGCAATCCCAACGTGCCTCCGCCTTCCACGGGCGATAACACCACCGGCAACATGACTCTGGAACAACGCCTGAGCCAGCAGGTGCAGGACGTCTTCTTCGCTTACAACGAATACAACGTGGAAGAGGAAGCGCGCACCACCCTCACTCACGACGCCCAGGCGATCAAGTCCATTCTGACCGACTTCCCCAGCGCGTCTCTGATCGTGGAAGGGCATTGCGACGAGCGGGGTTCGGCCGAATACAATCTCGGTCTGGGCGATCGCCGCGCCACTTCGACCAAGGAGTTTCTGGTCCAATTGGGCGTGCCGGCGGACCGGCTCAGGACCGTCAGCTACGGAAAAGAGCGCCCGCAGTGCACCGACCAGACCGAGGAGTGCTTCGCTCGGAACCGGCGCGCGCACATCACAGCGGCGCAATAACGGCGAGCCTGTAGTTTTAAGCTAGGACTGGCGAGGCCCTCCCGGCCTCGCTCGCGCAAGAGGAGCAACGATGAAACGCACGGGACTTTTGATCGCGGTTTTAATGCTCTGCCCCGTATTCGCCCCCGCCGCCAATCGGGACATGATTGAGCTGCAGCGGGATGTGGCGCAGCTTCAGGACCAAGTTCGCGACCTGCAGCGCTCGTTCGACGAGCGTTTCGCGGCGCTCCAGGTTCTGGTTCAACAGACGCTCGATACGTCGACAAAGTCCAACACCGCGCTCCAGGACGCCGGTCGCGCGCAACAGGGGATGACGGAACGCGTGGTCGCCCCCGTGGTCGGGTTGAACTCCAAAATGGATCAATTGGGCAACGACGTATCCGCAATGCGCGAATCGGTGAATGACGTGACCGCGCGCATGAACAAGGTTCAGCAGCAACTGACGGACCTGACCAATACCGTGAAGGCGGGCCAGCTGCCCGTCGCGCCGCCGCCGGCGATGGGGAACGGCGGCGGCGTCTCAACCCTGGCGCCTGCGACGGGTGACGGAACGGCGGACTCCAACGGCGCTGGAAGCGCCCCGGCGGGAGCGCCTCCGGTCAAGGCCACGTCCCTCTATGAAAACGCCCTGCGCGATATGCAAAGCGGCAAAGCTGATCTGGCTCTAAGCGAATTCCAGGACTACATCAAGTTTTACAACGATACCGATCTTGCGCCGAACGCCCAGTTCTATATCGGGCAGATCCGCTATTCGCAGGCGCAGTTCGATCAGGCTATCGGTGAGTTCGATAAAGTTTTGGAAGCCTACCCGAACAACAACAAGACCGCGGCTGCCCATTATTACAAGGGTAAGACGCTGTTCCAATTGGGACGGCGCAACGACGCCGCAAAGGAATTCCAAGCCGTCGTGAAGGAGTTCCCGAACAGTGATGTCGCGCCGCAGGCACGCGCGCAGTTGCGGGTTTTGGGTCTAAATCCGGGCAGCGCGACGCATCGCCGGGGCGCTACTTAGACATCGGCGGGCCGTTGGGAAGAAGGCGCACATCTGAAGTACACTGATCTATCCCCTTCAGATGGGCACCCGGCGGTTATTTCCTCCAATCTGCATCGCGCTTGGGCTCCCCGAGGTGGAAGCGTTGCTGGAGCATGGCCGCCGAGAGATTGAAAACGGCGAATCATTCCTCGAATTCCGGCTCGATTATCTTGATCATCCCGCGAAGGGCGCCGCCGCGATAGGCGGCTTCACCGCGAAGTTCCCCGATTGCACCATCCTCGCCACATGCCGCCGCCGTCACAATCACGGCAGATTTGACGGCAGCGTGGAGAACCAACTGGCGATTCTTCAGTCCGCCATCGAGCACGGCGCCCACGCGGTGGACGTGGAGATTGAAACGGCGGAAGCTGCCGTGGACAAACTTCCTGCGCTCCGCGACCGCGCGCGTTTGATCATTTCCTGGCACAACTTCGAATCGACTCCGCCGCTGGAACCCGTGCTGCGGCGTCTCACGCACGTCTCGGCCGATGCGTATAAGATTGTGACCACGGCCCGGAAGCCATCCGACTCGGGCCGCGTGCTCGCGCTCGGCCGAGGGCATCCGCGCATTCCTCTGGTCATTCTGGCCATGGGGGAAATCGGTTTTTGCACGCGCGTTCTATCACTTCCCTGCAACAGCGTTTTCACCTACGCAGCCCCTTCCTTCGTTGCCGGAACCGCCGCGGGACAGGTCAATGCCAGGGAGTTGCGCAGGCAGTACCGCGCCGACCGTCTCACGCGCTCGGTGAAAATCTACTGCGTGATCGCGAACCCGGTGCGCCACTCGCTATCACCCGCCGTCCATAACCGCGCCTTTCAATTGCGGCGTCTCGATTCGGTCTACCTGCCCATGCTGGTCGCGCCGAACCACCTGCGGGATTTTCTGAAACTTGCGGAGGATCTGCCCCTCGCGGGCTTTAGCGTCACCATCCCCCACAAGCAAAAGATCATGCGTTATCTGGACCATGTCGATCCGCTGGCGCGGCGCATCGGCGCCGTGAATACGGTCTGGCGGAAAGCCGGCAAGTGGCGGGGAGCGAACACCGACGCCGCAGCCGTGATCAAGCCGCTGGAAGAATATCTGCGCCTCCCGCGCAGCCGCGTCCTCATCGCCGGTTCGGGGGGCGCCGCGCGCAGCGCCGCCTGCGCACTGGCCGACGCCGGCGCGACTATTTTCATCACTGGACGCAACACCGATCGGGTTCGGACGCTCGCCCGTTTCGCCGGAGGCGAACCGCTTTCCCGGGCGGAGGCCGAAGCCTCCCACTTTGATGCGTTGGTCCACGCCACTCCGCTGGGCACGTACCCCAACGTCGATGAGAGTTTCTTCGAAGGCCCGATCCCCGCCGATATCGTGTTCGACATGGTCTACAACCCGCGGGAAACGCTGCTGCTCCAGCGTGCAAAGGAACAGGGCAAGCAAGTTATCCCGGGCATAAAGATGTTTATCGAACAGGCCTCCGCCCAGTTCGAGTTATGGACGGGGGAAACCGCGCCCCGCGCGGCTATGGAGGAGGCTGCGCTCGAGGCGCTCGATTTAACAGAGCGCAAAATCGTAGAATGACGATCACATGCTAACCCGCCGAAATCTGATGGCCGTCGCCGCGGCCACGGCCACGGGCGCGCTCGCGGTCCCCCTGGCTGCCGCGCAGACCGCGTCCCCCGAAACCACATCGATCCCGCCGGCTGCGCACGACACCATCGCCTCTCATGCGCGGGCTCTCGCGCTTGTGGCGCTCCCGCAAGCCACCGAGCCGGCATTCGCATTCAAGGCCTGATCTCTCATGGCCGCACTTTCAGAGGAACTTTGTTTCGCGACGATCGCCGAATTGAGCGCGAAGCTGCGCTCCCGCCAGGTCTCCGCCGTCGAACTCGCGCGCGGATTTGGCGAGCGCCTCGATCAGTTCGGTCCCGGCTTGAACGCGCTGGCATTGTCGCTCGTGAAATCCGCGATCAAATCCGCGCACGAAGTGGACGGCGACCTCAAGCGGGAGCGCTGGCGCGGGGCGCTTCAGGGGATTCCCTACGGGGTCAAAGATCTTCTTAGCGTCGCTAAGCACGCGACCACGTGGGGCGCAAAACCTTACGCGGAGCAGGTATTCGATTACGACGCCACAGCCGTAGCCAGGCTGAATAAAGTGGGCGCCTTGCTTCTCGGCAAGCTGGCGATGGTGGAACTGGCGGGCGCCGGCGGATACAACACCGCGGCAGCGTCCCTGTTCGGCCCGGGACTCAACCCCTGGAACAAAACGCGCTGGTCCGGCGGATCCTCCAGCGGAAGCGCCGCCGTTGTCGCCGCCGGTCTGGCGCCGTTCGCCATCGGATCGGAAACGTCCGGATCTCTCCTGACGCCCGCCGCTTTCTGTGGGGTTACCGCCCTGCGGCCAACGTACGGCTTGGTCAGCCGGCATGGCTCGATGCCGCTCGCATGGACCATGGATAAGATCGGGCCGATCTGCCGTTCCGCCGAAGATTGCGGGCTAGTGCTTCAAACCATCGCGGGCGCGGACCATCAGGACCCCGGCTCGGCGGGCAAGAGCTTCTACTACACGCCCCAATACTCGCGGCATTTTTCCGATCTCACGCTCGGGTTCTCTCCGGCTGACTTCGATCAGTGGCCATCGCCAGCCGCCCGCCCCATCTTCCGCCAGGCGCTCGCCGTGCTTTTCGATTGCAAACTAAAACAGCAAGAGACTAAACTCCCCGACTTTCCCTACGGGCCGATGGCCAGCCTGATCATCGGCGCGGAAGGCGCGTCCGTCTTCGAGGACTTGGTCAGCACCGGAAAAGTGGACCAACTCGCCGACCCGCAACAAATCGCCGGGCTGCGCGCTAACCGCGAGATCGCGGCTCGGGATTACCTTCGCGCCATGCGCATCAGCACGCTGGTGAAAGCAGGGATGCACGATCTTTTCTCTACAATTGACGTCCTCGTCGCGCCGACCCGCTATGACGTCGCGCCCAAGGTGTCTGACCCGTTGGACACCCAGGCCGCGAGCGCGCCGCCCACGCAAGATCCCGGTCTTCGCGCACTCATCCCGGCGGGAAATCTCGCGGGTCTTCCAGCGCTTTCGTTGCCGTGCGGCTTCGTTGAAGGACTGCCGGTCGGGCTGCAACTCGTCGGCCCCGCGTTCTCCGAGAACACGCTAATCGCTATCGGCAGGGCTTTTCAGCAACGAACGTCCTACCACCGCCAGCACCCGGCCGGCTGACTCCCGTCGCCCGACTAAACTAAAGACGATGTCTGCCGTTCTTGAACAGCCAGCTCCCGATATTCTCGCCAGGTACGAGCCCGTCATCGGCCTGGAAGTCCACGTACAGCTCGGCACGCGCACTAAAATTTTTTGCGGCTGCCCGATCGAGTTTGGGCAGCCGCCCAACACCAACGTCTGCCCGGTCTGCCTGGGCCTGCCCGGCGCGCTGCCTGTTCTCAATCAGGCCGCCGTCGAACTCGCCCTCAAGGCGGCCATGGCCCTTGGATGCACCATCAATCCCGATTCGCGCTTCGCCCGCAAGAACTACTTCTATCCGGATCTTCCCAAGGGATACCAGATCTCCCAGTATGACGAGCCGCTCGCCCAACACGGTCGCGTGGAGATTGTTCTGGACGGCGAGAAGAAGCGCATCGGGGTCACGCGCGTCCATATGGAAGATGATGCCGGCAAGAGCATCCATGACGGCTTCCCCGACTCGGAGCGCTATTCCTACGTCGATATCAATCGCTCCGGGGCGCCCCTGATTGAGATCGTAAGCGAGCCGGATATGCGCAACTCCGACGAGGCGTACGCTTACCTGACCGACATCAAGCAGGTTCTTCAGTTTGTCGGCGTATCCGACTGCGACATGGAGAAAGGCCAGCTGCGCTGCGACGCCAACGTCTCTGTGCGGCTTCGCGGCGCCGAGAAGTTCGGCGTCAAGGCCGAAGTAAAGAACCTCAACTCTTTCCGCTTCCTCAAGCTCGCGCTGGATTACGAAATCGGCCGCCAGATCACGCTGCTTGAATCGGGCGGCACGGTCCAACAGGAAACGCGCCTTTACAATTCCGACACCGGCGAGACCGTCAGCATGCGCTCCAAGGAACACGCGCATGATTACCGCTACTTCCCTGAGCCGGACCTGGTTCCTCTGCGCATCACCCCGGATTGGGATGCTCGCGTTCGAGCCGCGATGCCCGAGCTGCCTGCCGCGCGGCGGGCCCGTTTCGTCGAGAATTACGGGCTGCGCGAATACGATGCGCAGGTTCTCACTCTGACCCGTGACACCAGCGACTACTACGAGAAAGCCTCCGTCGCTTCGGGCGATCCGAAAACCACGGCGAACTGGGTCATGGGCGATCTCGCCGCGTTTCTCAAAGCTGACGGCAAAGCGATCGAAGATTCGCCGGTCTCTCCGGAGCATCTGGCGGAGCTCGTCAAACTCATCGGATCCGGTGAGCTTTCCGGCAAACTCGCCAAAGAAATATTCCCCAAAATGTTCGCATCGGGCGACGGGCCAGCCGCCATCATGGACCGCGAGGGACTGCGCCAGATCAGCGATTCCGGCGCGCTCGAAACCATCGTCGATGAAACGCTGGCGGTAAACACCAAACAGGTGGAGCAGTACAAAAGCGGCAAGACCAGCGTGATCGGCTTCCTGGTCGGCCAGATCATGAAAGCGTCGCGTGGACAGGCCAATCCCGCCGCGGTCACCGAGATCCTCAAGAAAAAACTTGGCTAGAAGTTCACCCGTCTGCGTCGCGAGTGATTGCTCAATCGCCAGCCGCCTCCTGTCATCATGGACAAGGAGACAACTATGCTGAACGAAGGCGACGCAGCACCCGGAATTCATCTCGAAACCGATACCGGCGAACCATTTGATCTGGAGGCCCAGAAGGGCCGTAAAGTCATTCTGTATTTCTACCCGCGCGCGGACACGCCGGGCTGTACCGTCGAGGCGTGTGAATTCCGCGACGCCGGGCCGCAATTCAGTCAAAAAGACGCCCTGATCGTGGGAGTCTCGCCCGACACCGTGAAAGATCAGGCGAAGTTCAAGAAGAAGTTCGATCTCAATTTCATTCTGCTCGCCGACAAAGACAAAGAGGCGGCAATTGCCTACGGTGTTCTGAAAGAGAAGAACATGTACGGCAAGAAAGTGATGGGGGTGGAACGCACCACCTTCCTAATCGACGAAAACGGAAAGATCGCGAAGATCTTCGGGAAGGTCAAACCGGAAGGTCACGCGGATCAGGTCTTCCAGGCGATTTAGCGGGGGTCGGCCAAGCCCGTGAGCGCGGGCGCTCCCGCCGATAACCGGATGAGTCTGTCAATCTGTCCATGGTGATGCTGAACGTGAGCACGAATGAATCTCAGTCCCTGGCTGGGTGTCATTCCGCCGCTCACAGGATGGCTGAACACGACGGTGAAGTTCCGGTCGGGAGAGATTCCTTCCAGTAATCGCTCCAGTTCGTCGCGCGTTCTGGACCATTGGCTCCTCACGTCATCTAACGATGTGTTTGGCTGAGGCAGCACGCTCTTCGCGGAGGCGGGCGTTTTCACTTTCAAACTGGACTTCAGCACGCAGACCACAACAAAAGCCATGACCTTCTCGCGGCTGGTGACCGTCCGCGCGGGTCGCAGAAGTCGCTCTCCCGCATCCTGGATCATGGCGCGCTCGATCAGCATGAAATGCTCGACTACTTGAAGGAGCGACCACGCGGCGGGGCCGGGCTGAAAGTCCAACTGGTCTGGCCTGAGACCGTTTAGCTGGATCATCAGGCTTCTGCGGTTCTGCTGCAGGGCGTTGAACTCCGTTCTCCATTCCTGAAGCATTTGCTACCTCTCGCTCGCTTTGCGGGGAAATCTGGCCCGCGTCCCTGTTCAACTTTACCCCGAAATGTAGCGTTCCGATTTAGCCCAGCTTCAGGCCGCTAGGAAGCGATTCCCCGAAGATCCGGCCCAGAGCACGATCATCCTGATTCTCTTCACCCTCCAGAATCGCGAGGTGTCTCTCGCTGGTCAGCCGGGCGCGGACAGCGTCGAAGATTTTCGCGGGTACGTCGCGCACCGGATCGCCCGTGTGCCGCGCGATCGCGGCAAGCGCATCTTCCGCGCCGTTCACTTTCAGCAGAGCTTCAATCCAGCGTGTCGCCGCGGTAGCGGGCAGAACCTGATTCGCAGGCCCATAGAACAACTGACGCGCCCCCAAGCGGGACAAGCACCAAAGACCGTTCGCGCTCAGCGGAATCTCTTTGGCGCCACGTAAAATGGCGTCGCCCAGTTCGGTTCGCGTGCCCGGCGGAAGCAGTTCCAGGCTGGAAGCGGTCCGCCACATTTCGCGTTGCAGGCTCGAATTGATGCGGGGCGCCTTCTTGTTCCCGCGCGGCAGCAAAATAGCGGCAATCCGCTGAAAAACGTCCACCTGCTGATTCCGGTTGAGTCCGCCCGCCACGCGTCCCCAAAAAATCCACCAGTCGATTTCATTTTGCGCCTGGTTGCCGAACTGCAATCCGGCCGCATAAACGCGCCTGACCTGCTCGATACGATAAGCGTCGCCGGGGAACCCGAACCCGGGACGCAAGCAGAAGCCGCACAGGTTCAGCCAGCGCGCCTCGTAAGCCGCATTCTTGCGGCGGCCTTCCCCGTTGGCCAGAAATGCGTCCGCCAGTTCCCGCGCCGCGGCCACCGGCCAGGAGTTGCGGCCCAAGCCGAGCAGCTGTTCGATCTTCGCCGGAAGCTCCTCCGGGGTCACCGGCGCATTCGAAGCGGCCCCAAAGACGCCAGCGATCATCGCCACGGCCTGCCTTACCGCTTCGTCGCTTACAATGGCCGTCGGCCTGGCCGCGCTCGCAGGAGCCCCGGGGACAGCTTTTCGAAGCTCGAACTGCAAACGCCAGCGATGATCGGTGATCTTCGACTCGCACCAGGTTTCCAGCGTTCCCACTTCCGTAAGGCGCGCGCCGAGCTTCACCGGCACATCGCGCTCTCCTACTTTCCCGAACCGCAGCACGGCCTCGAGCGGCGCATGCCTGTGAAACTCCGGTTCCAACGGAACAAGCTGCCCCACCGCGTCGTCCGAGCGCGCCAACGAACTGAACAGGGCGAAGCGAACGGGCCGGTTAGCGACCACGTGGAGATCGTCGCGGTCCACTTCCAGCGTGGCGCCTTCTTCGGCGCCGCGCGGCACCAGGCAGACCGCCGCGTCATCGCCAATTCCGACGTAGTAGGCCCGAGGCAGTCCGCCGCGCACGACGACTCCGGCGCCGGTCGAGCGCACGTAAGCGTAATAAGCCGCTCCCCGCGCAACGGCGAGATCGAGATCGCGGTTCTCGAAGATTTCCGGGCGCTTACCGTACCAGTGCTCGACCGCGTCCGCGACGCGTTGCCGGCAAACCTCGGGAATGAAAAACCCGCCGTTGAAAAGAATCGCGTCCGGGATCTGACCCGCCGACTCAAGAAAGGCTCCCAGATGCTTGGTGATAGCCGGATCCGTCTCATAAGGCAGACCGAGTTCACGAAACAAGCTGCGCTTCTCGTCCTGCGGCATCGTCCCGCGCTTCGTCAACGGCAGAAAGCCCTCGAGCGTCAATTCCAGCGCCTCTTCCCGCAGGATCTCGGTCTTCAGGGATTTTCCGACCAATGCAGAGCCGCTCCCCAGCACGATCACTTCGACGCTCGGCAGCCGCGGATCGCTCAGCAGCCGTTCCTTGGCCGAGGAGCATTGCCGCCGCAAACCGCTCCTCTGGCGCAAAGACAGCTGCGCGCCGAGCTTGTTCTCGACGAGCCAGCTCAGCGTGAGATCGAGGTTGTCCCCGCCGAGCAGAAGGTGCCGGCCGACGGCTGTGCGGGTAAACTCAATGCGGTCGTTCTCCCGGCTGACGCGAATCAGGGTGAAATCGCTCGTGCCGCCGCCCACATCGCATACCAGCACCGTCTGTCCATCAAAAAGATTCTTCCGCGACTGCGCCAGGTTGCCCGCGATCCACGAATAGAACGCGGCGGCCGGTTCTTCCACTAATGTGAGGCGCGGGAAACCGGCTTCCGCGGCGGCCGCGACGGTCAACTCGCGCGCTTCCTCGTCGAACGATGCGGGCACGGTGAGGACGATATTTTGCGCCGCGAGCTCCGGCCGTCCTGACTGATCCCATGCTTCGCGAAAGGTGGCCAGGTAACGCGCCGACACTTCGACGGGCGAGAGAACGCGGCCGGCCTCCTGCGAATCCCACGGGAGAATCTTGGCCGTGCGATCCACCTGCGCATTCGACAACCAGCTCTTGGCCGAATGTACGAGCTTGGTTGGGATCAGCGCACCTTGCTCGCGCGCATAGAGGCCGACGGGCTGGCTATCTTCGAGCAGCAGAAACGAAGGCAAAGTGCGCCTGGTCTCCACCCGGTTCGCCGCCACGAGCTGCGGCACGTCGAATACATGGATGGGCGGAAAGCTGACATCGTCGGCCTCGGCCGGGTCTATCCAGGCGAGCGCCGAATTGGTGGTGCCCAGGTCGATGCCGATGTTCATGCCGTCGCGGGCGCCTGCTCGCGCACGTTAAACTCGAGTTTCCAGCGGCGTCCCCCGGCCGCGACGCACCAGAGTTGCAGTTGGCCCAATTCAGTGATGGTGGTTTCGAAAGAGACGGGAACCACGCCGCCGGTTTCGTCGGCGAAGTTCACCTGCATACCGGGCATTTCTTCGAGGTCCCCCGCGAGATCTTCCACCACGTCGCCGGGCAGATCGGTTTTCCGCGTGGCCGAGGAGAAGAACCGGAACTCGGCGGGTTCGCCCACCACCAAGCCGAATGGCCGGCCGGGAATGCGCATCGAAGTTCCTTCTTCCATTCCGAACTGCGCGACAGCCAGAGCTTTTAGCGGGGCCGGCAAACCGGGAACGGCGGGCATCGCGCTTTCCACGCCCACATAATAGGAGCGAGAAACGCCGCCGCGAATGCGAACCCCCTGGCCGCGCCGGGCCGCCCCGTAGTAGGCGGCGCCGCGAGCCACCGCGTGCATCAGGTCTTCCCCGCTCAGTGTCTGGACCGGCGTTCCGAGCCACTGCCGCAGCACCTGCTTAAGCCGATCCCGCACGAATGGCGCCCGCAAAACGCCGCCATTGAAAAGAACGTGCGTGGGACGCGCGAAGCCGCCCGGAGTGGCGTGCGTTAGAAAACGCGCGAGATGCCGCGTCACCGCCGCGTCCGCCGCATAGGGGAGGCCCAGTTCAACCAGTCCGCCGCGCCGCCGTTGCGGCATTTCGGTCGCGGCCACCTCGGGGAAGAAGCCCTCCAGAACCTGCTCGATGTCGGAACGGCGCAGTTCTGCTTTGATCGCTCCGCCGATCAGCTTGCTGCCCTTCCCCAGAATGGTCACCGGATATACGTCCGCCGTTGCGCCAGGCTCCAGCAATTTCTCTTTGCCGGCACGGCAGTTGTTCCAGAGCGCCTGCAATTGAGAGGAATCGACCCGCGTGCCCGCTTCCGCAATGCGCGCGGCCACCAGATGAGCTAGCGCGAGGTCGATATTGTCGCCGCCGAGCAGAATGTGCTCGCCGACCGCGACCCGTTCGAGCGCCAGATCACCCTCCCGGTTACCCACTGAAATCAGAGAAAAATCAGTAGTTCCGCCTCCAATATCGATCACCAGGATCAAATCGCCCGCGCTGACCAGGTCGCGCCATTGCGGATGCGCATCCAGCCAGGCGTAGAACGCGGCCTGCGGTTCCTCGAGAAGCGTCACCGTCCCGAACCCCGCCTGCTTCGCCGCTTCCAGCGTCAACTCCCGCGCAAACTCATCAAAGGACGCGGGAACGGTGACCAGCACGTCTTGCTCTTCGAGCGGAGTTTCCGGATGAGCCTGATTCCACGCGTCCCGCAAGTGCGCAAGATACGCCGCCGAAGCTTGGATGGCGGAGATTTTCGCCACTCCCTCCGGCGCCTGCCAAGGAAGATTCGCCGCCGTGCGGTCCGCGCCCGGATTGGAAAGCCAGCTCTTCGCCGATGAGACTAAACGGGCCGCGTTCTCAGCGCCGCGGCGCTCGGCGAATCGGCCCACCACGTAAGGCGGGGAGACATCCCAAGGTAAGGCCAGCGAGCCTTCCGGAAACTCGTTCGATCCAGGCAAGTACGCAAATGACGGCAGCAGCGTCTCTTCCCTGACTTCACCGGGCGCGGCAAGCTGCGGCACGGGAAGCAGCCGCGCTCCGGACTCCAAATCCGTCGTAAAAGCCAACGCGGAGTTCGTCGTGCCCAGGTCAATGCCGATGATGAAGGGCACGTTACTCGACTTCCAACTCTGCGGGCGCGAGCACCTTCAGGTTCCCGCCGCCCGGCAGCGCGGGGAATCTGACATCGGTCGCCTGCCAGCCGCGGTGCCGCAGAACGCCGCCTGCCGGCGGACTCGCCGGAACGTTGCCGATAAACTTCACGCGCGCGGGGTCTTTGGTCGGAGCTTGCGCAAATGATCCCTCCACGCCGTCGATCACGGGCGCAAACTGAAAGTAGCGGTCGAGCGCCTCACGCGCGGCCGTGTGCACGCCGCGGGCAGCGCTGCCCACCTGTTCATCGGTATAAGAGGAAATGTCCTCCAGCAGAAAGTCCAGCAGGCGTCCGTCCCGTTGCAGAATGCCCAGCAACTGAAGCGCGCCGTCCCCGGCGTTGGCCGTGGTCGCCGGCGCCTTCGGCGCAGGCTTGGGCGCGACCGCCGGCTTCGGAACGAGTCCCAATTCGGCCGCGAGACTCTCGGGAAGTCCGCCCGAGAACAGAAGATCAAAGAAAGCTCGGAATGCTAGTGCAATGCGGTTCAAACGTAAGACTCCAAAACCCTTAGGATACCGTGGGCGGGTTATTCCACTACGGTGAGCTTGCGCAGCCGCTCCAACTGCTTGCGGGCCTGCGCGGCCCAGGAACTGGATGCGTCCAGCTTCAGGTATGTCTTCCAGTGCTTCACGGCGCGCAGATTGTCGTTGTTCCGCTCGGCGATCAGCGCCAGGTTGAAGTGCGCGTCCGCGTATTCCGGGTTTAGCCGGACCGCCGCCTCATACTGCTCGCGGGCAGGTTCGCTCTGGCCGAGTTCATCGAAAACATTCCCCAGGTTGAAGTGGGCCAATGGATAGCGCGGATCGGCCTCGATCGCGCGCTGGTAGTAAGCGGCGGCTTCGCGCAGTTTGCGGGCGCGGAAGAAAATGGTGCCGAGATTCACCAGCGCGCCCGCCGCGTTCGGGTTGAGCTGGATGGCCTTCGTGTATGCCTCCAATGCCTGGTCCACCGGCGCCCCGGTTTCTTCCAGGACGAGCCCTTTCTGAAACCACGTCTCGGCTTCGTCCTCCGGCTTCGCCTTTGGTTCCGCTTTCGCCTGCATGGTCCGGATCGCCGGAATCTCGGAGGCCTCGAAGTCGAACAGGAGCTGGCCGCTGATCGCTTCCATCCGCTGGCCAGCCACCTGCACCGCAATAGTCTTGCCGTCGGAGACGATACGCAGTTCGTTCAACGGCTGCTGCACGCCGGTCAGCCTGCTCTTTAAAGACTCGATTGCGAGCCCGATCTGCCGGGGCGGAATCCTGCTGTCCGTCAGCTTTTGCAAGACGCGCAAGGCAATCAGGTCACGAAAGCCGAACCGTTCGGCCGCCGCGATCAGACCTTGCCGCTCCCAGCTCTTCAAACGTTTTTCGGACACGTTCAATAAGCGGCGGACATCCTCCCGCGAGTATTCTCCACTCGGCTGCGACGTTGGATCCAATGACGGCGCATTCGCAAGCACGCCGAAAGTTTAGCAATTCGTATCAAAGCATCAATAGCGCCCGCTATGATGGCCCGGAGGAAAGTCTCCTTGAATCGGTATCTGGCGGTCATGCTCGGGGGAGCGTTCGGGTCTGTAGTGCGGTACGCGATTGGTATGGCGGTCTTCAGCAGTTACAGCGGCCGTCTTCCCGTCGCCACGTTCGGGATCAACATTACGGGGTCGTTTCTGATCGGCCTCGCTTTCAATTTGATTCCGGCCGACGCGTCGCCGGTGTGGCGTCCTTTGATCATCACCGGAGTGCTCGGCGGGTACACAACGTTTTCATCTTTTGAATGGGAGGCCTACAGCGCGACCCGCGGAGTCGCGTCGCTGTACATCGTCCTCAGCGTGGGATTGGGCTTTCTAGCGTGCTGGTCCGGCGCCGCCATTGGCCGCTATATCTCTCGTTGACTACTGTATGAAATTTCTGTACAGTCTAGAAAAGGATGAGATTCTTCCCGATCTTCATTTCGCTCATGTCTTTTCTTGTTGCGCAAGGCGCTCCGCAAGCCAGCCTCGCCGGTAACTGGATGGGAACCCTCGAATCCGGTCCCGGCGCGACGCTCCGGATTGCTCTTCATCTGACCCGTTCGCCGGACGGCATCCTCACGGGGACGTTGGATAGCGTTGATCAAGGCGCCATGGGCCTGCCCCTGGGCGCGGTGACGCTGAACGGCAGTGCGGTGTCGATTGAACTGAAAGCGCCTGCCGCCTTACTGACCGGCACGCTGAGCAGCGACGGATCGGAGATCGCGGGCGAGTGGCGGCAAGGCGGCGGCAGTCTTCCCTTAACCATGAGGCGGGCTGACACGGTTCCCGTCCTCGATCGTCCGCAGGAGCCGAAGGGTCCGCTTCCCTATCGGGCCGAGGATGTCCAATTTCCGAGCAAGCAAGCCGGCGTGCAACTCGCCGGAACGCTGACGCTTCCCCAATCCGGCGGCCCGTTCCCCGCAGTGCTTCTGATCACCGGGTCGGGCGCCCAGAATCGCGATGAAGAACTGCTGGGTCACAAGCCATTTCTGGTCATCGCTGATCATCTGACGCGGGCTGGAATCGCCGTACTGCGTGTCGACGATCGCGGCACGGCGAAGAGCACGGGCGTTTTTGCCGGATCCACCACGGCCGATTTCGTGGAAGACGCGGCGGGTTCGCTGGCCTATCTCGAATCCCGCAAAGAAATCGATCCCAAGCAGATTGGACTGCTCGGGCATAGTGAAGGCGCGGTGATCGCCCCGATGCTCGCGGTTCGTGACACGGGCGTGGCGTTCGTGGTCATGATGGCCGGCACGGGCGTCAGCGGCCGGGACGTTCTCAAAGCGCAGGCGGCGGCGGTCATGCGCGCGGCGGGCGCGTCCGATGCTGCCATTGCGGCCAACCAGGCATTGCAGGAAGAACTATTCGGGCTGGCCGGGAACGACATGAGCCCGCTCGTGCGGGATGCGCGCGTACGGGAGATTGAAGCCGAATTGCTGGCGAAACTTCCGGACGATCAGCGCGCGGCGATGGAACCGACAATAAAGGCGCAGGTCGCGACGGGTTCCTCCGCGTGGATGCGCTATTTCGTAAATCTCAATCCGGCTCTGACCCTGCAGAAACTTAGGACCCCGGTGCTTGTCCTGAACGGCGCGCTGGATCAGCAGGTGCTCGCTTCGCAGAATCTGCCCGCCATTGCGCAGGCCCTGGAACAAGCCGGCAATCCGGACTACGAGATCGTCAAGTTTCCCCATCTCAATCATCTGTTCCAAACAGCGGTGACCGGCGGCCCCGGCGAGTACGCGCAAATTCCGGAAACGGTCGCGCCGCTTGCCCTCGACGTGATGACCACCTGGATTCTCCGGCACGTGAAATGACGGCACATGCGATAGAATCCACGCGTGACCAGAAGAAACTTCCTGCCCGCGGCCGCGGGGCTCTGGGCCGCCGCGGGATTCGCGCAAAGCGCAGAACTCCCGGCGCCCCCGGCAATGCAGCTCGCGCCGAAACACGGCCGCCTCAAGCAATCCGTGTGCGGCAGCGTATTCGGAAAAGGCGTTCCGTTTGAGGAGCAGTGCCGGATCGCGGCTGATTTGGGCTTTCAGGGCTTCGATTTGCAACCGCCGGAGCGCTGGCCGATCCTGCGGAGGTTTGGACTGGTGTCCGCGATGACGACGGGCGGCGGCGGCCAACTGCCCAATGCCCTCAACCACAAGGAGAATCATCCGGACATCGAGAAGGCCATGCGTGAAACGATCGACCAATGCGCCGCGGCAGGTTCTCCGAACCTAATCACCTTTTCCGGGAACCGGCGCGGAATCAGCAATGAAGAGGGCATGGATAACTGCGTCCTGTTTCTGAACAAAGTAAAGGCCCAGGCGGAGGATAAGAACGTCAACATCTGCATGGAGCTTCTGAATAGCCGCGTGGATCACAAGGACTACCAGAACGATCACGTGGATTGGGGCGTCGAAGTCTGCCGCCGCGTGAATTCCCCGCGCGTGAAGCTGCTCTTCGACATTTATCACATGCAGATCATGGACGGCGACATCGTCCGACGCGTGCGGGACAACTTCCAGTGGATGGGTCATTTCCATACCGGCGGCGTTCCGGGCCGGCATGAGATTGATAACGACTCGCAGGAGCTGAACTATCACTTCGTCGCGCGAGCGATCGCGGATCTCGGCTTTCAGGGCTTCGTCGCTCACGAGTATTCGCCCGTGCGAGACCCACTGACTTCGCTCAAGCAGGCGCTGGAGATTTTTACGGTTTAGGCGTCATGCCGCTTCTTCCACCGGCGCCAGCCAGCGGACTAAGAAGAAATGATGACCACACAGAGAGCAGCGAAAAGGCAGAACAAACCAGCGAACAGCTGCCTCGATGCTATTGCGGGCGCCCACGATCCGAAAATCGACAGATCTGCAATGGGGACAGCGGGCGGACAGCATGAATTACGATACCTCTCTGAAAATGGCTGCACGTTGAACACCGCGGACCTCGGAGCTTTCCCGGGCGGCGTTTTATCGGCTCGCCGCGCCCGCTGAAGCGCCGAGGCCCGGACAATGCTCGCGCGCCGTCCGCGCCTGTTGATACTCGAACTGCTCGTTCAGCGCCAAGGCTTTCGCAAACTCCGCGCACGCCGCGGTTTTGTGCCCCAGCGCATCTTCAATCATCCCTGCATGAAAATGGAACACCGGCTCCGGCGTGCCCAGCGACCGCGCCATTTCGGACGCCTTCAGCGCGTCTTCCAGTTGGCCTTGCCGGAATAGCACCCACGCCATGGCATCGTGGGTGTACACATCGGGCCGGACCTTCGCTTCCTGGTTGATCAATTCCCGTGCGCGCTCTAAATTCCGATTCTGGTCCGCGTAGAGCAGCGCGACATTCCGATTCGTCTTCTCCCCGGAAGCCCGCATCGTGATCTCGATCGCGTCAATCAGATCGCTTTGCTGCTTGGCCATCTTAGGCGCGCCCGCCCGTGTATACAGATCCTGTAGAGCCTGCGCATACTCAGGCATCGGAACCGTATCCTGCGCCTTGCGGAAATCCGCGATCGCGTCGTTTACGCGGTCCCGCGCGGAGGCTATGCGGCCCAGTCCCGCCCACGCCGGATAGTAATTGGGAAACACTTCCAACGCTTGCCGGTAGGCCGCCACAGCGTCATCCGCTTTACCGATTTTCCAATAGATGCCGCCCAGGTCGGCCAGACACCACGCGACGTTCTCCGGCTGCGCGCTCCCTGCGCTGATGGCTGCCTGCATCAAGCGCACCGCGCCCGCCGCATCACCGGTGACGAAGTGATACCAGGCGACACGGTTGTAACTTGCCAGGTCGGGCCGCAGCGCGAGCATCTTGTCGTAAGCTTCGCCCGCGCTCTTGTATTCGCCCAAGTCCATCGAAGCGTCCCCCAGGCTGCCCCAAGCGCCGGGATCGCTGGGCGCGAACTTCGTCATTTCGAGCGAGTACTCCGCCACCCGTGCGAAGTCGTGGCGCTCCATGTCGATCTCGCTCCGCAGGCGCAACGCATCGTAGTTTCCCGGATCCCGGTCCAGAATACGCTCCACCAGCTTGGCGGCGAGGTTCAGGTAGTCGAAGTTCACTGTCTCCCGCATTTTCTGGATGTAATCGAGAGCCAGCGCCGCCGCAAGCCGGTTGTCATCGGGCCGGCCGGTCAAAGCCTTGCTGTCCGCGGCGATTCGCGCGTCGGTGCTCGTGTGCGACTGCGGCCGCAGCGGTTCCCCCACTCTTGCCTGCGGAAACGCCAGCCTTACGCCCACCAACAGGAGAACGAGACTCTTCATGCAGTGTATCTACGCTTGTTGATCGCGCGGCAGATGCGCCATAAACTCGCCCATCCGCTCCATCGCCGGTTCCAGCACGGAGCGATCCGAGGCATAGCAGATGCGAACAGAGCCTTCCCCGCCGTTCCCGAACGCGACTCCCGGCGCGATCCCCACGCCCGTTTCTTCCAGCAGGCTCCTGCAGAATTGGAACGAATCCCGCAACCCGTCTATGCGCGGAAACAGATAGAACGCGCCTTCCGGCTCGGGCAATCGCAACCCCGGCATCTCCCTAAGCCTGGCGGCGCAGAAATCGCGGTTCTCGCGTAACCGCTCAAGCATGGTCCGTAATTCGTCTTCGCCATCGCGCAGCGCCGTCTCCGCCGCCTTCTGCACGAATCCCGCCGCGCAGGAGACCATGAATTCATTCAACTGCGCACACTTCCGCGCGAGGTCTTGCCGCGCAATCATCCACCCCAGCCGCCATCCCGTCATGCAGTACGTCTTGGAGAACGAATGCACCACGAGCACCGCATCGTCCCGCGTGGCGAGCTGCAGGATGGACGGCACTGCATCCCCCAGTTCCGTCCCGCCATAGTAGAGCCGGTCATAAACTTCGTCCGCCATCAGCCACAGCCCGTGTTTTCTGCTCAATTCGAGCAGGCGCTGCTGCTGCCGGCGGGTCGCCACCCACCCCAGCGGATTTGAAGGCGACGTATACACCAGCAGCCGCGTCCGCGGTGTGATCGCCGCTTCCAACTCATCGAAATCGATGGTGTAAGCGGACCCTTCCAGGGGCTGGGCGATTTCTACGGCGCGCGCATTAGCCAATCCCACAATGGCCGACGCGTTGGGCCATGCCGGCGTCAGGATGATTGCCTCATCGCCCGGATCGAGCACCGCCCGGAGCGAGAGCGCGATGGCCTGCACTCCCGAAGCGGTCACCACGATCTCTCGCGATGGGTCGAGTTCCACGCCCTGTTGCCGCCCGTAATAGACCGCGAGCGCCTGCCGCAAGGATGGCAGGCCGGCGTTCTCCGTGTAATAAGTGTAGCCGTCGCGGACCGCGCGTTCCAAAGCTTCCTTCAGGTAAGCCGGCGTAGGCAGATTACTTTCCCCGAAGTAGAGCCGCAAGACGCCCGGCATTCCCATTGCGATCTCCGCAAGTTCCCGGATTCGGGAGTGCGGAACTCGTCCCACGGACTCGGCGATGGAAGGAATAACGAGGGTGCTCAAGCCTCTATTATGAACGGGAATCCGGCGCCACAGGAGTGCGCGTAAAGCGGCTCCTTGCGCTTCCTCCCGCATTGAACCGAAAAGGTTTGGCTGCCGGTCGGCGCCGTGCGTTCATCTCGTGCATGTCGCCGCGTTCCCAGACCGTCTCTTTCCTTCTGCATGCGCTTCTAGTCGCGATGCTGCTGGTGTGGACCGTTCACCCTGACCTGAAGACCATTCCCCGTGAGGTCACGCGGATCTTCGATCCGGCGCCCGCTCATAGACCAGCCGGGGGTGGCGGCATGCGACAGCCGGAGCCCAGCCGGAGAGGAGTGCTGCCCGTACGCCCCGCGCGGATCTTCATCCCCCCGGTCTCGCAGGACAACTACGCACCGAAACTGTCAGTGCCTATCGCGATCGAAGCGCCGCCCGATATCCCGGTCAATCCCGGCGTGGTCGGAGATCCCAGGGGTCTTGGCTTGGGAGGCGGAAGTGGAGGGCCTGCTGGATTCGGAACTGGCGTGGGTCCCAGCATTGGCGAAGGCGAAGGCGCCCGCTTCGGTCCGGGCACGGATGGCGCCATCTACAACACTGGCCATGCAGTGAGCGCTCCGGTTCCGATCCGGATGCCTGAACCGGAGTACTCGGAGGTCGCTCGCAAAGCCAGGATTTCCGGCTCTGTCCTCATCTATGCGGAGATCGGAACCGATGGCAAACCGCGCAACGTTCGCGTCATGCGGGGAATTGGTCTGGGACTCGATGAGAAAGCCCTGGAAGCCGTAACCCGGTGGCTCTTCAAGCCGGGACTGAAAGACGGGCGCCCCGTTGTTGTTCGAGCCACCTTTGAAGTGAACTTTCGATTGTTGTAGGTCTTACGCTTTGACGAACTTGAGAGACGCCGAGTTCATGCAATATCGCAAACCCGTCGGTTGCGGACCGTCATCGAACACATGCCCCAGATGCGCGTCGCACTGTTTGCAGCGCACTTCGGTCCGGACGCCATAACTCCTATCGGTGAGCGTCTCGACATTTTGCTTGTCGATCGGCTGATAGAAGCTGGGCCATCCCGTCCCGGATTCAAACTTCGTGTCGGAGTTGAACAGCGCGTTGTCGCAGCAGATGCACCGGTACAAACCCTTTTCGTGATTGTTCCAGTATTTCCCCGTGAAAGCCCGCTCTGTTCCGGCCTTACGCGTCACGTCAAACTGCTCCGGGGTGAGCTTCTTCTTCCACTCGTCATCGCTCAGCACAACTTTGTCCACTGTCACTGGCCCTTCCTTCTTTCCGGAATCGCTAAAGCGGACGATTGTTACCTTGCCGGAATTATCCAGCTTTGCAGCCCTCGCAGCGGCGACCGCGGCTATCCCGCACACAGCGGTCATGAACGTTCTTCTTGTGGCGATCACAGTTGTTTTGATTCCTTCCCTACCATTTTAGATCCCGATTGTTGTTCGCGCGCCAGTGCCCGAAAGTTACGAAATTCCACAATGCTAGTCCCGGCCGATAACGCGGCGGTACGTTTCGAGATAGGATCGGATGGTCGCGCGCATGTCGAAACGCGCCTCGGCGGCACGTCTGCAGCAGAGCGCATCTATCGAGCCGAGACGTCCCATGGCGCCGGCCATCTCCCGTTCATCGTTCACCAGAAACCCGGTCTCCCCGTCGTGCAAAAGTCCGGACAGCGCTCCCGAACGGAATGCAATCACCGGCGTTCCGGAAGCCAGAGCCTCCATGGCCACGAGTGAACTTGTTTCCGGCGCCAAACTTGGGATTAACACGCAGCGCGCCGCCGCAAGCAGTCTGGATTTCCTGGCGAGTTCGAGCGGACCAAGAAATCGGCAGGAGACGTCCAGTAACGGTTCGACCTCTTCCCGAAAGTACGTTTGGTGAGACTCGTACGGATACACCTGGCCGCCAATCAGCAAGGGGAATCCCGCCGTCCGGCAGGCTCGTTGGGCCAGGTGTATACCCTTTTCCGGACAGATGCGCCCCAGGGTCAAAGCAAATTCCCGTTTATGATGCCGCGGACGAAACCTTTCGAGATCGACACCGTTCGGAATGAACGGCAACAGCCGAGCCTCTTCGGGCGCCGTCTGCTGCTGCGCTTCCGAAACGCAGTGCAAAAAGGTGTCCGGCCGGCTGAGCCGAAAGACGTCATCCGGGTACCAGCTCAGAGGCAAATGCAGCGTGCCGAGCACCGGAACCCCGGACGCGGGAAGGTAATCCGGGAAGTCGATCCCATGAAGATGCACCAGATTTACCGTTTCCGTCGAGAGCACATCTGCGATGGCACTCCGGGTCAGAGCGTGAATACGCGTCCTGGCGGCGTTATCGATAGTTCCGGAGATTCCAGGTAGCGCCCGGAGTTCTCCCTGCACTCGCGAGCCGTCGGGAGCAATGACGATCGATCGTCGCCCCGATGCAACCAAGGCGCGGTCGAGCATCGACAGAACTTGCTCCGCCCCGCCTACCGCGTCCTCGCTGACGGGTGCGAGGGGGTAGGCAACGCTGAGAATTGTCCAACTCATCGACCAAGAGTGGCCATGGCGCGGGCTGCCGATTCGATCCACATGGCGGAGGTGATGCCAAACCCGAACGTCTCGTAATTCAGCTCGCCGTCATGGGGCGGTCGCGAAAAATCATAGACCGGCGCGGGGCGGAACCGCTCGAACTCCGTGCTGAACAGCGAGAGCACCGGCTTTTGCGAGGTGAAGCACGCGAACATGCGATCTTTGCGCGCGCGCGCCTCCGCGTCCTGCTTCACGTCGACCGACGGAATGCCGGGGATGAACTCCCCGGGCCGAAACAATCCCCCATACCGGTTATAGAACGCGGCTTCTACCCGCACCGGCGCTTGACGGCCGAGTCTCTGGCAAGCGTACTGCACGGCAAACGCCGCCGCATCATGGTCGGGATGACCGCCCTCGTAGGGATGGGTCACAATCGCCTCCGGCCGCCAGTCTTCGATGAGCGCCAGGACCGAGTTGGTCAGTGCGGGCAAATCTCGCCATGACTGCTGATCGATCAACCCGAAGGACCGCGTTTCCCGTCCGCCGACCTTGGACAAAGCGCACAGGAGCTCAGCGCGCCGCGCCTCCGCATAGGAATCCGGCGAGGCGAATCCCGCCGCCCGCGCGTCAGACGGATTCTCCGGCGAGCCCGTCGTCGTATGAACGATCAGGCAGCCTGGCCAGTGAGCCATCTCGCCGCCACAGCCGAGAGTTTCATCGTCGGGATGCGCGACCAGAAGCAGAACCCGCCAGCCCCGCCATTTCAAACCGCGAGCGCTCCCATGGCGCCCGCCCCGCAGTAACGACGAACCATCCGGGCGCAGAACTCCGCGAACTCCTCGGGCCGCCGGGGCGGGCTCGTATGATCGGGGCGCACGCCGCGCTCATTCGGCGTGAAGCAGAAAGTCACCGTAAGGTCGAACTGGTCGAGCACGCCTATCATGCGGTCAAACCATGCTTCCGCACCCGGCCGTAAGCTCTCCGACCAGCTCAATCCCGTTCGCAACCGCGTCACCCCAAGTTTTTTCAGCCAACGCGCAGCCTCGTCCAGCCGATGGTCCTCGAAATGGAACCACTGACAAATTCCCATCTCCGGCGTGTAATCCGGGAATTGCCGCAGCGCCAGCTTCGGAGTTCCATCCTCTCGCAGCAGCCCCATGTAGAAGTGCCGGTAATACGAAGAACCCTCCGCCTCGCGGTGCCTCGTAGTCGCGGGCCAAGCCCGGGGCAGATCGTAAAGGCTGTACCAGTGGATCCGCTCCACACGCCCGATGAGCAATTCCGCGGTTCGGCGCAATCCGAAGTCCTGCACCTCTTCCGCGCCGAACGTCGACACCCCTGCTTCAGAGACCCACAGCGGCAGATCTGTCACCGCACGGATCTCGTCGAGCTTCGCCGGCCACTCGTTGACGGTCCAATGGTTCCAATCCAGCGGAAACCCATGCACGGCGACCGCTTCCAGGTGCCGCAGCACACCCTGCCGTTCCATGTTTTGCACGAAGCAGGGATCAATCGGGGAAATTCCGCCGAGAACCCGCAACGGCGCCGAAGCTTCCGCGCCGATGGCCTCCGCGGCATTTTTTACCATGCTGCCGAAGATCTTCCACTCCGGATCCATTTGGAAATCCCAGTGGGAAAGGTTGTTCGGCTCGTTCCAGAGCATTGCAGCTTCAATCAAAAGAATAGCCCCTTTCGGCATCGTGCCGGCAGACGAACACCTCTCGTTCGGGGTGCGTCAGAATGTCATAACCGGCGCTCCGCAGCATCGCCTCCACGGCAGCCCGGTTGGGAATCCACCAGTTCGTGGGATCTCCCGAGTAGTTCTTTTCCACGAAAAGCATCCGCGGATACCCGGTCCGCTCGAAGGTGTCTTCTTCGGAGAATGGGTAATCTTCCGCGATGGCGGGCGTCTCCGGCGAACCGCGCAATAAAGATTGAAAGATCAGCAGGTCGCGCGTGACGTGCTGGTGCAGGAGGTCGAGCGCCAGAAGGGGATGCCGCAGGTGATACAGCACGCCCATGAAAATAACGACGTCGAACTTCTCCCCCAACTCCGCCACACGGTACACGGAGAGCTTCCGGAATTCGATGTCGCACCCGAGCACTTCCGCGGCAAACCGGGCCTGCGCCAGGTAATCCTCGTCGAAATCGATTCCCAACACCCGATCCGCCCCGCGCCTCTTCATTTCGATTGAATAGAACCCACCGTTGCACCCGATGTCGAGCACGCTCTTGCCGCGCAGGTCCGCCGGGATCGCGCTGGCGAAGTGGCGGAACTTGAACGCCGGATAGTCCCCCAGAAAGTGATCGGGCGCCGTCCGCACACCCCGCAAATCCATGTTGTGGAACCAAGGCCCCAATTGATCCACCCGCTTCTCGATCTGCTCCCTGGTTATTTCCATCTGTCCAGTTTTCACCATCCCTGCCCGCCCGCGCTCAGAACTTTAATCGCGTGATGAAATCCCCGCATGGTCCCCACATCCGCGTAGGACTCCCCGGCTCGCACCGCGGTGGCCGATCCGCCCTTCCGGATCCAGGCGTTCACCAACGTGCCGATGTACTCATCCTGCCGTTCGCGTTCCACCCAGAGCCCATATAATTCCCGCAGTACGGATCCGGGCATCTGAAACGCTCCCCAAATCCAGTTCGTGCCCGGGTCTTGTTGTTTCACCCGGATCTCCTCAACCGTCTGCGAGTCGCCGGTCACCACCGCATCGAAGAACTCGGGGTGTTCCACAGGGAACAAAAGAAAGGAAAGGGTGTCGGTGTGAAGCTTGCGATAGGCATCCACGGGAAACCAGATCGTATCCGGCAGGCCGACCCGCACTAACTCTTCTTCACCAATAAACGGCAGCGCCCGGAAGATCGCATCACAAAGTCCCGCCGGCCGCTCCTGCACCACGTAACAAAAATCAGCTCGCCCCGACGGCCATTCGCGGCCGGAGCCGTAATATTCCAGAAGATCGGATTTGCGGGACGAAATGACGAAACAGATTTTACTCGCTCCGCCTAGAATCATTCTCTCGACCAGATAATCACTGACCGCTCGCGGATGTTCGACGCCGTCTTCAAACCGGCTGCCCACCGGCAGGAGTTCCTTTGAAAACGCCAGCGGCTGAATACGGCTACCGCGCCCGGCGGCGGGCACTATTCCCCACATGTTTAAGCCTCTGCTCCGGCGTGAGCCACCGCGACCCGGCTCAGCGCGTCCTCGAAGTCCCTGGCGCGGTGCGCGGCCGTATGCTGATCCAGCGTTCGTTCCCGCGCGCGCCTCGCGATTCCACCCAATTCATCCGCGGATAAGTCGAGCGCCCGCAACACGTCGCCCGGCGAGCCGGCGGTAATGATCTCTTCGCCGGGCGCAAAAAACGAATCAAGCCCATCCCATATATCGGTGACGATCGGCGTACCGCACGCCGCCGCTTCGAAAAGCCGCCCGGAGGGACAAAAGCCGCACTCCGCCATCGCGGCGCGCGTGACATTCAGCGTGGCTCTGGACGCACAATAAAAGGCCGCGTGATCCGCTGGTGCGACATGCTGGCGGAAAAAGATGTTTTTCGTCCACGGGAAAGAATCGTCGTACATCGCGCCTCCGATGACGAACCGTAAATCCGGCCTTTGGCGCGCGGGCTCGATCAGAAGTTGATTTACGGCGGCCTGCCGGTCGGCCGCCCATGTTCCCAAATAAGAAAGATCCCCGCGCCAGAGATCCGGCGGAGCGACCGGATGATGCACCTCCGGGTCGACGCTGCCGTAAATCGGCGCTACTTTTTTGGCGCCCAGTTGGGTCTGTAACTGCTCGAGAGCGCGCCCCCCTGCGTAACTCATGACGAGATCGAAATCGGCGTACCCGCGCCGGGGAACGTAATCCACCGTTTCCCCGGCGCGCAGCCGTTGTAGCGTGACCGGCGCATCCAGATCGTAAAAGACGCTGAGCGCGTTGGAAGCGGTTGCCAGATCCGTGGCGGCTTGCGTGTCAGGGCAATATGAAGTGACGAGCACGACGTCGCAGGCCGCCACGCGGCTCCGCGCCAAAGAAGCGATCTTGTCCCACGACGGATAGAGAATCAGGTCTACTCCGGGCAAATTCTGTAAGTCGCGATGCGAGGCGTACCACGGCACATCTTTCTCGAAAAATGTGATGCGATGACCGCGCCGGGCCAATGCCTTCAACAGACCCCGCCACAATGTCGCGTGCCCGTTGCCCCAGGAAGAACTGATCGAAAGTCCGAAAATCGCCAGATTCAAGCGTTCTCCACCTTTCGCTGGCGCAGTAATCCGGAACCCGCCCCCGCTGCGCTTGATCGCGGGGAAAGCTGGCGGAACTCGCCGCAGTATTGTTCAATCTGAATGGCGCGGTGCACGAACGTGTGCTCGGCCAGCACGCGCCGGAGGGCCCGGTTTCCCATTGCGCTCCGTTCGCTGTAGGTCAAGTCGGTCAAGGCCTTCTCGGCTTCGCGAGTGGAGCGCGCCACCAGAATCTCGTCCCCGGGAGTAAACAGTTCTTCAAGCCCGGGCCAATCGTCGCTGATAATCGGCGCGCCGCACGCCGCCGCTTCGAACAGACGGACACTGGGCGAATATCCGGCCTTCACCATGTCGGCCCGCGTGATGTTCAAAGTGAACTTCTGCGAGTTGTAGAAGTCGCGATGGTGCTGGGGCGCCAAATGCTCGATTCGTTGTACGTTCTCGGGCCAATCGATGTCAGCGGGATATAGCGGACCGGCAACGACAAACCGTTCTGAGGAAAGAGCCCTTGCCGGTTCTAGAAGAAGCCGTTCGAGCGCGGGTTGGCGGTCCGCGCTATACGTTCCCAGGTAACCCATCAGCCACTCGGGCGAGCGCGGCTCGGGGAAATACAAGTCTGTATCGACCGAACAATAGAGCGCCCTGGCCATCCGGGCCCCGAACTCGCGTTCGATGCGCCCAAGCGTCGGGCCGCCCGTGAACGAAAGATACATCCCGTAGCGGGGAATCAATCCGGGCGAAACGTATTCGTAGTCCCCGCGCTGCAGTTTGGCCAGCGTCACGGGAGTGTCGATGTCATAGAACGCCGTGATGCCGCGAGCCGTCCTTTGCGCCCAGTCGCCCACGGCGACGCCTTCCGGCACGTACGAACCGACGATCACCAAGTCCGCATCGCGCACGGCTTCCGCGAAGCGGGCGTCAAGTTCACCGACACTGTCGTAAAGCGCGATCTGCGCGAACGAAACGACGGCCAGATCCCGGTTTTCTCGGTACCAGGGCTTGTCCCGCTCCAGAAACAGAATCTCGTGGCCTCGCTGGTGCAGGCCGCGCAGCAGTGCGCGATAAGTGGTTGCGTGCCCGTTGCCCCAGGCGGAAGTAATCGACAGTCCCAGCGCTACGATGCGCATGCGGCCCTCCGATCGAGAATGCGGTCGAATTGCGCTGCCCGATGCGCATACGTATGCTCCGCGAGTATCCGGCCGCGGGCCGCGTTTCCGATCTGGCGTGCGCGCTCCGGCGTCAACTCTCTCACCAGTTCGGCGACTTCGCGGCCGTTGTGCGCCACCAGCACTTCCCTCTCGGGCTCCAAAAATAATTCGATGCCCTCCCAGTAATCCGTTATGAGGCAAGCTCCCGCGCCCGCCGCTTCAAAGACCCGCGTCGCCGGACTGAATCCGTAGCGCGCCATGCTTTCGCGGCTGATATTCAGAGCCGCCGTTACGGAGCAATTGAACGCGTTGTGGTCGCGCGTGAAAACGTGCCCGGCCACGCGCACATTCGGCGTCACTGGTTTATCGCCCCAGCCGCTGCCGCCCAGGATAAACTCTCGTTCCGGGCACAGCGCGGCAGCCTGCAGAAAGAATTCCTCCACACGCGCCTCGCGGTCCGGAAGACGGTTTCCCAGAAATCCGAGGGCTCCCGTCCACTCGCGCTGAGCTGGCACGGGATAGTGGCTCGACGGATCCAGGGCGTTGTAAATGGGCACGCACTCCCGCGCTCCAAAGGAGCCATAGCTGTTGACGACCGGATCGCCGCCCCCATACGTGAAAATGTAGTCGTAACGGGGAACCAGCGCGCGGAAGGGATCGCCCGCGTTCCCCGTCATGCGGTCCAGGGTCGCAGGTGCATCCACATCCCAGAAAGCCGTGATTTGGCCGGGCCTTCTCTGGTCGATCACGGCAGCCTCCAGCAGTTCGTCGTAAACCCCGATGCCGCTGGCTTTCACCAGCAGTTCCGCGTCGCGCGCGTGGGCGAGCGCGGCCAATGCGGCGTCATCCGAATCACCCGCATAAACCACCACGCGCGCATAGTCGGGATCCGGAATGTCGCGGTGCTGCTGGCGTTCGTACGCGTCTGGCTCGAAGAACGTAATGTCGTGCCCGCGAGCGGCGAGAGCGCTGAGAACTCCCCGGTAATAAGTTGCCGCGCCGTTCCAGTAAGCGGAGACGAGGCTCGATCCGAAGAACGCGATCTTCACGCCGAGGTTCCCGCCAGCGCTGGCCGCAGGCTCGCATCAATGGCCAACAGTTCACTCGCGCGATGAGCGCAGGTATGCCGCTCGCTGATGACCTGGAGTCCGCGCTCGGCAAGCGATCGCGCCAGAACGCCGTCGTTCAGCAGGTCCTTCATATTCCTCCGCATTTGCGAGCCATTCTGCGCTGTGAGGTAGCTGCCCGCCGGAAACAAACCTTCCGTGTCGTTCCAGGGAGCGCTGATCAGCGGAATGCCGCACGCCAAGGCCTCAAACATTCGAATGGTCGGAATCCCGGAGAGCGCCTCAGCATAGGGACGTCTCGGAACATGCACGGTGAACTTATACCGGGCGAAGGTGGCCGGCGCGAGATAGTTCGGCAGCCAACCCCTGTATTCGATTCCCGCGGCCCCCAGTTCAGAGATCGCGCGATCCGGGTAACGCACCCCGTAAATCCTTGCATGAAGCGCGAGATCGCGAACCGGCTCGATCAGAAACTCCCGCAATTCCGTTTCTCGTTCGTCATCGCCCCAATTTCCGATCCAGACCAGATCGCCTTCCGCGGCCAACCCGGGCAGCGGGTGGAAAACGCGGGTGTCCGCGGCCTCGTGAAACGTCCAGACCTGCGACGCCCAGCCTCGCCGGCGATACTGTTCGCGAACGGAGTCGCCAAAGGCGAGGACGCCGTCATAAGCATCAAGGTCGTAACGGGACATGCCTTCCGGCTCGGTGACCGATCGGTGATGCGTGTCGTGGAACAGGATTCGAAGATTCGCATTCCGCGCCCGCACTCTGCCGATCTCCGCGACCCGCTCCGGTTCGTTCCACTCATGCACGATAGCCAGATCCACGCCGTCCAGCGCGCGCTCCGCGTCGAAGGTTTCGGGGTCGTACACTTTCAAGGGAAGATTCGGGTAATAATCACGGAATCCGTCCACCGCGCCGGCCCCGGCCGACTCGATTAAATTCTGCACGCTCCAACTGTTGGCAGGCTCCCAGGCCGCAACGTCGTGTCCGGCCGCGGCGAGTTCTGTCACAAGGCCGCGCAGGAAGTGAGCGTTTCCGTGGTTCCAGTCGGAGCGGAGCGAATGACAGAAGAGAACGATGCGCATGGTCGATTGTGTCGGGCCTGTTCGTATGCTTCGAGGTAACGGCGAGTCATGGCTGCGGCGCTGAATTCCAGAGCCCGCGCGCGGGCGCGACACGCAAAGTCTGCGCGAAGCGCGGGATCTCTCGCCAGGCGGTTCAGTTCATTGCTCCACGCGGCGGAATTCCTCGCCGCCACGAAACACGCTGCATCCGCCCAGATTTCGCGCAGGCTTGGTATATCGCCCAATACCAGCGCACAACCGCTCAGCGCCGCTTCGAGCGCGGTCAGCCCAAAAGGTTCATACACGGCCGGAACTGCATAAATGGCCGCCTCTGAATACCGCCCGCGCAGTTCCGCGGGCGAAAGATTCCCAAGCAGCCCCAAGCGCGGCTGCACTTTTGCGCCGCCGTGCGGGCGCGTACTATCCCCCGCGAGCAGAATCGGCCAACTGATTCCCGCGGCCGCTTCGTCCAAAACCTGGAAATTCTTCGCGTCGTCCCATACGCGTCCAGCAGCGAGAACGAATGGCTGCTTTAAACCGGAACGGAACGGCGCTGGATCGCAGCCGTTATAGATCACGCAGCCCCGAAAACCCGGTCCATAGAGAGCGGAGATTTCGTTCCACATCGCGCGGGATGGCGCCACGATGAAGTCCGCGCACGAAAGCCCGTGCGAAACGGCTTCCCGATAGCGATCCCAACCAGCCGGCGCATCCTCCCCGCGAACCGCTCGAAACCAGGAGAGCACGCAGGAATGCGCCACCACGACCACTGGAACCTCCCACGGCAGCGACGCGTGGACGTACCCGTTCAAATGCACCAGTTCGGGACGAAACTCGTTAGCCAGTTCAATCAGCCAATCGCCCGCGCGCTCGACATCGTCCCACGGCTCGTCCATCCACTCCAACTTCAAAGGATTCACAGCTAACGTGAGGTTCCGAACGGCGGCCGCTTCCGCGCGTTTGCTCTCACTCAGCGCACCGCCCATGACCGCCAGGAGGACTTCCGTCCCAAACGCCCCCAGCCCGCGAGCAAGCTCAAGCGCATACGTCCACACTCCTCCCACCGCATCCGCGCTCATCAGAATGCGGGAGGGAGCGTTAGGCATTTTGAATCTGCACCAGTTCCAATTCGGGTAACGATCGCGGGCGGGACTCCTGGATATCGCTGAACTCGCCAAAGCTCCCTAGATATTGTGCGTGCGCGCGTTCCCACGCCTGGTCGTCCGGCGCGCCCCACCGTCGGGTGTACTCGGGCGAGCCGGGGTACGGAAAGAGCGGCACCGGCTTGTTCGCCCATACACCCGCCGCGTTCAATTTCAAGCGGAACGCTTCCACGTCCTCTGGATCGTCTTCCTGCATCTCGATCAGATTGGCCTGAACAAAGGGCACGAGCTGCTTGGCGAAAATCAAGCGATCAGCCAGTTCCTGGGTGGACACTTTGCATTTCTTATCGAGCATTTCACGGCCAGCTTCGGTTATGCTCTCCACTCCCGCTTCGATCGATACGCAGCCCGCGCGCCCCAGGAGGCTGATCATCTCGTTGTTCCAAAGGTCCACACGGGTCTGGACGCCGAACTTGATGCGACGCTGGCAAAGAGACTCAAGCAGTTCGCGATTCGGCAGAAAGATCTCGTCGATGAAGTAGACGTACTCGACGCCTTGCGCAATCAGACCGTCCAATTCCTCAAGAACGACGGGGAGCGGCCGCCGCCGGTATTTATCCCGGAAGTTGTCCTTCGCGCAAAATGTGCAGTGATAGGGACATCCGCGCGAAGTCTCCATCTCCGCGCCGGGCCCGAGCGGCTCCGCGTCGAACCGGTGATGATGGTGCCCGTGAAGGCGCGCAAATTGGTCCGGCCAATGCAGCGCGGGGAGCGCCGCCATGTCGGCGGAGTGCGTCGTTCCCTGGACTGCCGGTTTGCCTTCATGCCAAAGGCAAACGGAAGAGAGCGTGCCCCATGGCCGGTCGAGCAGGGGCAGAATTTCCTCACACTCACCCATAATCACCAGATCCGCCTGCGTCTTACGCAGCGTCGCGGCGGGCGTGGTGGAACCGTGCGGCCCGACAATAACGATCTGTCCGCCGATGTCTCGCACCAAGTGAGCGGTTTCCTGCGGAATGCGCAACTCCGGAGGCGCGCAGCGCCAGAAAAGATAACTTGGCGCCGTGGTGATCACCGAGAAGTCGGGTCGGAAGCGGCTCACGCGCCTTTGGATCTCTTCCGCGCTCAGATTCTCCAGTTGAGCATCCACGAGCAGAGGTTCGTGTCCGGCCGCTCGCAGCAGCGCCCCCGCATACCCGAATTCGAGCGGGAGATGCGGCTCGCGGCAGCCGAAATAGACGCTGCCATCGAACTTCCAGTTAGGATTGATCAGTGCGTAGCGCATCCTCTTAGACCATAAGTCCGCGCTGCGCCAGTTCGGCCCGGGATTCCGCCACGCGATCATGGGCGATCTGCCCGCTCAGCCATTCCGCCAGGTCGACTAAACCCTTTTCCAGCGTGACTTCGGGTTCAAAACCGAGTACCTTGCGAGCGCGCGAGATATCGGCGAAACAATGCCGGATATCTCCGACGCGGTACTTGCCGGTGACCTCAGGCTGGATTGCCCGCATGTTGAGGGCGGAGATCACGCGACAGGCGAGTTCCCCAACGGAAATCTGCACGCCGCTGGCGATATTGAACGTCTCCCCGCCTGCCTCGTTGACCTCCAAGGCCAAACGGCACGCGCGCGCGATGTCGTAGACGCTGACAAAATCGCGCAACTGGAGCCCATCCTCGTTAATCAAAGGAGCCTTCTGATTCAACAACCGCGAAGCGAAGATCGCCAGCACGCCCGTGTAGGGGTTGGAAAGGGCCTGGTATGGGCCGTAGGCGTTGAAAAACCGGAGCGCCGTCGCCGAAAATCCGTAAGAACGCGCCACCATCAGGCACATCCGCTCCTGGTCGAACTTCGATAGCGCATAAACGGAGGCGAGCGTGGGTTGCTTCCACTCCGGCGTCGGCAGCGGCCTGAGCGCGTCCCCGTCTTCGTCCCGCACCTCCCAATCACCGGCCTTGAGCTGATCCAACGTGCGGTCGACGGCGTTCCTGTTCTCTCCGCGGCTGTTCTGATAGAGACCCTCGCCGTAGATGCTCATGCTGGAAGCGACGATGAGACGCTCCACCGGTCGCTTGATTAGGGCTTCCAGCAGGACCGCGGTGCCGACATTGTTCACGCTGGTGTAACGCTCCACTTCGTACATGCTCTGACCCACACCGACCAGAGATGCGAAATGGTAGACCGCGTCAATGTCCTCGAGGCATCGCTCGACCGCCCGGGGATCCCGTACGTCGCCCACGATCAACTCGACTTCCTTATCCAGATAAGAAGGCCGCCGCTCTTCGCGGCCATGCACTTGGGGATGTAAACTATCGAGGGCGCGAACTTGGTAGCCCTTTGTGAGAAGCTCGTGCGCAACGTGGGCGCCAACGAACCCGGCGCCGCCTGTGATTAAAATCCTTTTCCCCATTCGCGGTCTCTCCCCCCTCAAAGGCTACTTACCTGCAATGAGACTTCCACAAACACTAAAGATGAGTAGGTTAGAAGATGGTGAGTGCTAACGCCACAAGCATGGCGTACGGATCTCCACAAATCTCGGAATTCTAGCCCGGCGTTTGGGTCGATCCACCCCATAATCTAGTTTGGGTATGACATCCAAGGGTGAGCGATGACCCGAATCTTCCTTTTGCGCCATGGTCAGACGGACGTAATGCTGACTCATCTCGCGGGCAGACTCCCCGGAATCGCTCTAAATCGGGCCGGGCGCGACCAGGCCGAAGCCCTCGCGGATCGAATCGCGCCCCCTGACGTGCTTATAACCAGTCCCGTCCAGCGCGCGCGGGAAACGGCGGCGATTGTGGGCGCAAGGCATGGTCTCGAAGCCACGGTTATCGAGGGCTTCGCCGAATTCGATTTCGGAGATTGGACGGGCAGAACATTTGAGGAACTTCAAGGCGATCCGCGCTGGGACGCCTTTAATCGCTCCCGGGCCACCAGGTCCGCTCCCGGCGGCGAATCCATGGCCGATGTACAGCGACGCGCCTTAAAAGCTCTCGGCAAACTGACCGTTGATGGCGACGGCCAAACGATCGCCATCGTCAGCCATGGTGACGTCATTCGCGCGCTGCTGCTCCATGCGGCCGGATCGAGCCTGCAAAACTACTGGCGATTCACCGTGGATGCGGCCTCCATTACGGAACTCTCCCTCGCGGGTGAAGGCTCGGAACGGATCATTCGGATGAACGACCGCGCTCATCTCGAACGATTGGGACCGTGCTATCTCTAATTGCAGATTATGCGACTTTGCCTCGCCTTGTTGTTGCTGTCCCTGACAGCGTATGCGCAGAAGCCCATACCGGTCATCTTCGACACGGATATCGGGGACGACATTGATGACGCGCTGGCTTTGGCTCTCGCGCTGCAATCGCCTGAGTTGAACGTAAGGCTGGTCACGACCGTGGTCGATGACGTCGATAGCCGGACGCGGCTTGCCTGGAAGGAACTCGGGCTGTACAGCCGTCACGACGTCGATCTGGCGACCGGAGCCGCCCATCCCTTGCTCGACCCTGAGCGCCGCGATCAGGCGCCCCAGTTTCGATTGCTCCTGGCCAGCGATACCGTTCCGGAGTCCGCCCACCGGCGCGCCGCCGACGCCATTATCGAAACGCTCATGCGTTCGCCGGAGAAGATGACGCTCATCCCCGTGGGACCGCTAACCAACATCGCCCTGGCACTGCGCCTGGAGCCGAAGATTGTGGATAAGATCGACCGCATCGTTCTGATGGGCGGCGCTTACAAGCTTCTCACGCCGGAATACAACATTCAGCGGGACCGGGCCGCCGCTCAGATTGTATTCTCGTCCGGTGTGCCGATCACGGGGGTAGGCCTCGACGTCACGCTCAAATGCAAGTTGGAAGGCGCGGACCTGGACCGGTTGAATAAGGCCGACAATCCCGCGTCGCGGTTCCTGATGCAGCTGATCGGGCTTTGGCAATCGGCGAACCCTGGCCAGTTTCCGACCTTGCATGACCCGCTGGCGGTCGCGAGCGTGATCCGCCCGGCGCTGATCGAAACGCAATCCGGCTCGGTGCAGGTGGAAACCTCAAGCCCGCTCACCAACGGAATGACGATCTTTTCTCCCTCGCCCAACGGCGGCGGTTCCACCCGTGTCGCGACCGATGTGAACGTACGCGGATTCCTGGATCTTTTCGTCCAGCGGCTCTCTTCCAACCCTCGGGCTGCCACTGCCAAGTAGCTGCAAAGCCCTGTACGCGACCCGCTGATATGACATTCGGGGCGCCATTGGCTATGCTTATGGTTCCTGCAATGCGCAAAAAGATTTTACTGATTTGCATACTAAGCTTCGGAGTTACCGGCTGCGTCCCGCAACAAGACGAGCGGTTGCGTAGCCGTGAAGACCGCGAGTCCCCCGATCCAACTCTCGGCACCGAAAATCCCGAGTCGCAGTGGTACAAGACGCAGATCCTGGCCTCGCCGTCCGCTCCGGACGCCTTAACCGCGGCGAAACCCGCGGCTATCCCGGCGACGAACGCTCCCGCGAAACTCGGAAAGGTCCCCGTTCCCACTCGGCCTGCGTCGCCCAAGCTGTCCGAAGGAACCACGCCTCAAGGTTTTTAGCCGTCCGCGAGTCTCGGCGCTCGTCTCGCCCCAGCTTCAGTGTCCCGCGGCGTCAGCGCCCCGCGTCATCAGTGTCCCGCGTCCAGGGTTCTGCCTGCGCTGAGCAGATTTGCGAAAATACGGTACGCTCCGGGGACGCCCGCGGGCAACTCTCGAAACCATGCGTACGCCGTAAAAACGTAAACACCCTTCCCGTAACGTGTGTACAGCATCCCTCCGGGCAGCGCCTTCTCACCTGGATCCTGTGTGGCCAGAACCGTCGAATAACGCGGGTCCCACTTGTCGGAGAAATAGAGGCCGCGCTCCTGGACCCAGCCCAGAAAGTCAGCGGGGCGAATCGCGTTCGGCTCCCGCAGCAGAGGCGAGACCGGTTGAATCAGCGTCACGGGTGAGTTTTCATCCACCACCCGTTCGTGCGAAATGTCCAGCGGGTAAGGTCCAATTTGGCCCGGCTGCAAACCCTTTTCGCCGAAGCGAGCACTCTCGAGAATGTTGTATTGGACCACCAAAGTTCCGCCCCCGCGAACGTACTCCAAAAGGCGAGACTCGGCGGCGCGCAGATCGGGACGAACATTGTAAGCGCGGATGCCGGTCACGATAGCGTCGAAGTGCGACAGATCGCCCCGGAGAAGTTCATTTTCGCCCAGCATCGTCACCATCCCGCCCATCTGGCGAATGGCGTCGGGCACCGCGTCGCCCGCGCCCATAACGTATCCGATGTTCCTGGCGAGCAGGCTTAGATCTTCCGGTTGGAGCGCTCCGACAGCCGGATGAAAAACGATCTCCGGCGGGATATGTTCGTAATCGATGAACTGCATCCCGGTTGCGATCTCCTGGCCGTTCACGCGCGCCGAAGCTTGAAAAGTGGCGCGCGTCTCAGCCAATCCGGATGGCGGCGTCACTATGAAGGAGATCTCTTCCTGAGCGCCCAGGGTCTCGAGGTGAAAGGCTGTTCCCGCGCTCGCGGCTTTCCAGCCCTGCGGGACCTGCAACGCGACATCACCGGAAACGGGCGCGGAGTTGGCTCTTACCTGAACCGTGATCTGCCGGCTCTCGCCGCTCGGAAAAATGACCGCGCGCTCAGGCAAATCAACCGCCACGGGAGGCACGATCTCCAGGGGACGCACGAGTTCGCCTCTGACATGATCCACGTAGCGGAAATGCACCGGGCATTCAATGTGCACGTGAGCCCCGGAAATATCGAGGTCCAGCCCGGCGCTCAATGCCGGAACGGGCGCGGCGCGGCCGATCAGGCGCTGGTCTTTGATGACGTAACGATCCGAATCCCGGGCGTCCACCAGCCAGAACGGCTGCGAGTATGGCGCGGACGCCGGGATATTGATGGAAACTTCCTTGTTCAAAGGTTGGTTGTCGCCCAGAGCCTCGTTAACTTTCTGGTAGGCGTCCTGTCCCAGCCCGTTCAGGCTGAAGCCGCTCCACCGCACAGGGCACGGCAGCCGTTTGATGGCGGTCAGGGTGATTTTGAGGGCGGTCGCCGGAGACGCCGAACCCCGATCCGATGCGGCATCGAGCCAGAGACCGGAGCACAATGCGAGTATTTGGTCGATTTCGCGGAGCTTTTCTTCCGGCCAGTACCGGTCGCCCTCGTGTAGCGTGCTGATGAGCTGGCGCACTTCGACGAGTCTGGGGAGAAGCCGCTCCGGATGATCCGGAGTAAATTCCCGGTCGGCCTGCGCCAGCAGATCGCCTACCGCTTTGCCGCCCGCCAACCGCGTCCATCCCGTGACTACGCCGTCGAACAGATCTTGTTTCGCCGCTTCCCCTTCCACTGGAAGAAAATATGCCATCGAGGATCCCCGCTGTTGCCCGGCGCCCATGCCCTGGCTGCGATGCTGGCTGCGGCTGAGCCCCGCTATTTCCCCGAACGACCGGCCGATGACCGGATCGAACGAACCGGTATCCAATTCGATACGTGCCGGGTTCGATTTGACACGCTTCTCCTGCTCCGGAGTGAACGAGAAGGCGTTCCAGACCAATCGTTTTGCCCGCCACGGCTTTACCCACTGCATCTGCTCGGGGAATCGCGCCGGATCTCCCGCGGCGTCGAATGCTTCCTTACCTAGAATCGCGGACGCCTGATGGTGGCCGTGTCCGTCCTCGGGCGTGCCTGAGAAGCGCAGCACAATCACATCCGGCTGGAACTGGCGGATCACCCATACGATGTCGGAAAGGATCGCGTCATGTCCCCATTTGGCGATCGCTTCCTGGGGACTTTTCGAGAATCCGAAATCCACCGCTCGCGTGAAGAACTGTTCCGCTCCATCAATGCGGCGCGCCGCCAATAGCTCCTGTGTGCGGATGACCCCGAGCGCCTCGCCTTGTTCCGAACCGATCAAATTCTGGCCGCCCTCGCCGCGAGTCAGCGACAGGTAGCCGGTGCGGACGTGGCGGCCACGGGCGAGGCATGCCAGTACGGCGGTGTTCTCGTCGTCCGGGTGCGCCCCAATCATTAGGGCGCTCCCCAGCACCTGAGATCGGTCCAGCGATTGTTGGATGTCATCCGCGCCCGCAAGATAGGATTGCGCGGCCCCTGAACCCCCGCCCAGGAGGAACAGTATTGCGATGATGCCGAGGTTGGCGGCAAATTTGCTCATCTATTCAGATAGTAGCGCTCGCCTGCTGGTCGCGATTGCATAGAGACTGGCGGTTTTCGAGACCTAGACGTGGACACAGCAGTTCTGAGGGGAGAAGACCAAGCTGGTTTTTTGCCGGACTCCAACCCGAAGCGGTTGGAGCCGCAAACTGCTTCTCAGGCGCCATGCTCGATTGGATTGGCGCTCGGGGGTGGATTCGCGCGTGGCATGGCTCATGTAGGCGTTCTTCAGGCGCTGGACGACGCGCAGATTCCGATCAGTTTCATTTCCGGGGTGAGCGCGGGCGCTATCGTCGCCGCGGCTTATGCGAGCGGCACCAGCCCCCAGCAAATCGCCTCCTTAAGCCGCACCTTGCGATTCAATGATTTCAGCCGGTGGAAACCCTGCAAGCTGGGCTTTTGCTGCACGAATGGCATGCATCGGCTGCTCACGCGCATCCTGCAACACTCCAGATTTGAGGAGATGAGAATTCCGCTCACCGTCGCCGCCACGGATCTCCAGACCGGCGAGCCGGTAGTGTTTCAGTCGAGCGGCGATGTGGATCTCGCCATCCGGGCCAGTTGTGCGTTCCCCGGCGTCTTTCAACCTGTGCTTTGGAATGATCGCGTGCTCACCGACGGCGCCATCAGCATGGAGGTTCCCGCGAAGCTCGTCCGCGATATGGGCGCTCAACGCGTCATCTCCGTCGGAATTCCTGGCGGGAACGCCAGCCGGGCGCCGGGGAACTTGTTGGACGTGGTCGGCAGATCCCTCGAGATCATGCACATGCGCACGGAAGATTCGTGGCGCCGGCACTCCGATCTGGTCATCGCCCCAGATGTATCCGGATGGTCATGGTATGACTTCCGAAACTCGGCGGCGCTCATCGAGGCTGGGGCTGCCGCGGCGCGAAAAGCGGTGCCGGCGATCCGTGTCTGGATGCAACTTGCTCCATCCCCTCTTCCCCTATCTCCAGCCGCCTGATGGTTTGGCCTGATGATGTTTTGTCCCAAAATGTCAGACCGAAAATCGCGCAGATTTCAATTGGGTTTGATCCTATAACCATCTAAGTAAACGGAATAATTAAAATCACTTATGGACGGCTCGATTTCTTTGTTCAACCCTGTCTTGACGATAGAGTAGAGGGAGTGACCAAAACACAACTCGTCGACGAACTATCGCAGGCCCTGGGCCAGACAAAACAGGAGAGCGATCGAACTCTTGAAGCTGTTTTGAAAACCCTGAAAGATGCTCTTCGAAAGGGCGAGAAGCTGGACCTGCGCGGTTTCGGAGTTTTCAAGATTCGCGATACCAAAGCCCGCCAGGCGCGCAACCCGCGCACCGGTGAAATGGTCTCCGTGCCCGCCAAAAAGGTCGCCGCTTTCAAGCCCAGTAAAGATTTTGCGGCTCTTCTAAATCAGACCCCTGAGTAACGACCTCCGAGGCCGAGTCAAATGGAGCATTTTTTCTCGTGCCCGTACTGCTGTGAAGAGATCTCGATGGTTCTCGATACCTCTGTGCGGGGCCAGATCTATATCGAAGACTGCGAAGTGTGCTGTCGTCCCATCGAGATCCACTACACCGTTGCCGCGGATGAGTTGGCTAACTTCGAAGCGAAAGCGCTCGAGTAAAGTTTAGAGAGCTGCGAGCGCGGACGGACCCATGTCCACCTTGCGCCACTCGCCGGCAATCACACCTGCGCGGATCTGTTTGGCGCTGCGGCCGGCTTTGGCCTGTTCGTAAGCGTAAACAGCCTCATGCTGGCAGATGGAGCATTCTTCACCGTGGGAATCCACAAAGCAGTCGAGCAGACTTCCATGCCCAGCGAACTTGTCGCAAGAGCAATAGCACGGGAGCTGATAGAGAACAGGCCGTATCTTGCCAGCCAGCTCGTAAACTCGTTTCACCACAGGTTTGTCGGCGTATTGCCCCGGATCTTTAGTTTCCGGAAGGGCGCCCTTCGGTAGATGGGTATGAAATGCCGGAACTGGGTCGGATTCGCCTCGCAAGGAGGTGACTGCCGTAAACGCGGCGATGGCGCCAGCCATGAGGTGTCTGCGGGTGATTGGCAATGAGGGGCCTCGAATCGATTTGTTGATCAGCGTGACTACTCAATTGTAACCTCTGCGCCTCCATCCCTTTCGCCGCTCCCGCGGCCCGAAAAATTCATCACCGCGACGCCGATCTTTTTTTTCCTTTTGTTTCAGCGAGTTGCCGGAGCTGGGCGGCTTCTTCGGCATGCCCCGCTGACAAGCTGAAGCCAGAAAAGCTCAGCGGCCCTCAAGCTGAGCTAAAAAGTGACGAAAGAAGGAAACATGGGACAGGGTCCGATCGTAATGATTTACCGAAATTTCTTTCTGTGGTTTCATTAAACAATCTGTAATTCCGTCGCGTTCACAGCGCGCGTAAACAAAATGCTAACAAATATTCTGGCCTTATTAGGCAGAATTTAACGGCAGCCACGTCCCTTTGGTGCTATCTTTTACGAAGTATCACCGAAGGGACTTGCGCTTCTATGAAATTTGTCCGCGTAATTCAGAAGCTTGCACCTGCCACTGCACTGCTCCTCTTTTGCGCCCTGAATCAATCGGGCCGCGGTGTTTCTCCGTCTCCAGACGGCGCCAGCGGCGTCTTTTCCAATAAGTTGGACAGGCTTGCGCAGCACGTTCACCGTCGCGAGTACCGCGCCGGCATTGACGAGGGGCAAACCCTGCTGCTGCAAATACAGCTTGTTAATCGCCCTTATAACGAACTCCAGGTTCGCCGCTATCTCGGCGGCGCTCAACTGGGAGATGGCCGCTACCTGGACGCCCTCCACACTCTGCTGCCCGCGCGCGATTTGGCAATTCGCCTGAATGACGCCAAAAATCTGGACGCTATCGATAATAATCTCGCCTGGATTTATATGGAGATGAACAATCTGGAAGCTGCCGCGGATCTCGCTGATCAAGCGCTGGCGGTAGAACGCCGGGCCGGAAAATATGACGCACGCCCCGTAATTCTCCGGGGGTTCGTTTTCGCAAAATGCGGCGACTTGCCGCATGCGGAGCGGGCTTTCACCGCGGCCATTAACCATGCTTTGGATGACGGCGATTTAGTATCGGCAGCCGCCGGCTGGCATCTCCTCGGAGCCTCTTATGTGGATGCGCGACTCTTCCCGCAAGCCAAGTGGGCCGAAACCGAAGCCTTCCGGCTCCGGAAGACGCATCATCTGCCCGACCTGGACCAATCCCTGCGTGATCTAGGAACGGTTCTGGCGGAAACGGGTGATCTTCGGACGGCGACGGTTTTGATGGATGAAGCGCTTTCGGCGATGGGCGATCCGGCCAGCACCGCCCCGGTTTGGTATTTTTACCGCGCTCGCGGCCAGCTCCGGCGTCTCAAGGGCGATTTGGATGGAGCTCTGCCGGATCTTCGCATCGCGCTTGATCTTGCCAGGCGCGTTCAGGTTATCCCCACGGACGACGACCGGGTGACATTTGAATCTGGTCTGGCTGAACTTTATTCCTTGTTTATCGATACGGGTAACCGCCTCTATCTTCAAAGCCGTAATCCCAGCTTGCAGGCCGAGATGTTCGAGGCTTCCGAAGAGAACCGCGCGGCCAGCCTTCGGGCCATTGTTCCGCAGCCGAATGGCTGGCGAACGCGCCTGCCGCCGGAACATGGAGAAACGCTCGCCCGCCTGCAGGCCGCCGAGAGATCCGTCCTGCTGCATGGCGATGCGCAATCGGAAACACAAACCCGCTTGCTCCGCATCAGCCTCGACCAGATCGAGGCGCACGCGGGCGCGGATCCAAATCTGCCTGGAGCCTCCGCGCTCCGGATGGCAAAGGAAGCGCTGGATGATCAAACGGCCGTGCTCGCCTTCCAGCTCGGACAAGACTCCTCCTGGGTCTGGGCGATTACCAGCCAAAGTTTCGATCTCTATAGGTTGGCGCCGAAAGCGGCGATCGCCCAGAGCGTGGAAAGTTTCCGGCGCGCCATTCTTGACGACCATTCCGCTGGCGACCCAGGCGCGGACATTGGTCGTCAGTTACTCGGCTGCCTGCCAGCGGCGGTGCACGCGAAACATCGATGGATCATCGCGCTCGACCGCGAGCTGTTCGACCTGCCTCTGGCGGCGGTCCGTTGGAACGGGCGCTACCTGATTGAGGACCACGCCCTGCTGCTTACGCCCGGAGTGCGCCTCCTGGAGCCTGTTGCGGAACAGTCCGCCCTGAAAGGAAGACTTGCAGCGCTCGGAGATCCCATCTACAACCGCGCGGACGCACGCTGGGCGCACCGGCCTTTCCAATTGGGTTTGTTTCGCAATTTCTCCTCCGAGGGCCTTCCTTTGGCCCGCCTTTCAGGCACCGGGAGTGAGGTTCGGGTAGCACTGGAGGCCTGGGGAGAAGGATCCGTAATCACCGGCGCAGAGGCAACGAAAAAGACTTTCAAGGCCCTCTTAGATACCGAGCCGGCTATTCTTCACTTGGCGACTCACGTAATTCGATCTCCACATCAGGAACGTTCCGGGATCATCGTACTCGGATTGAATGTCTATGGCGAGCCGGAGTTTCTCGACATGCGCGAAATCCTGCTTCGCCCTGTGAACGTGCGCTTGGTCGTGATGAGCGGCTGCGCTTCTGGCGATGCGGTCGCATTGCCCGCTACCGGACTGATGGGTCTGACCCGCGCCTGGCTGGCGGCCGGGGCCCAGGACGTGCTGGCCACCCGATGGCCTTCCATGGACGACAATGGCCGTTTCTTCGTCAGTTTTTATCAGAATCTCCGGAAAACTGGCGTTGCGGGGGCTGCGGAAGCCCTGCACTTGGCGCAAGTCGCGATGATTCAATCACATTCATTTCGAGATAGGCCCGCGTACTGGGCGAGCTATTTCCTAATCGGAAAAGTGTGATATTTTTCCCCCTCGTTCCTACTATTTCCTATCAGAGAGCGGACCATGGCACTACTGGCCAACGCACTTAATAAGCGCATTCGCGAAAGCGAGAACGATGAGCAGCCTAATTGGACTGAACTCGTCGAAAAGATCCAGCAGGACAATCAGTCTGCCCTGGAAGAGCTTTATCGCATTTTTTCGCGAGGAATGCGCTATTATCTCTGCCGTCAACTCGGTCCGCAGGATCTGGACGACCGCGTTCACGACAGCTTTTTGATCGTCGTCCAGGCCATTCGTCGCGGAGATCTCAGGGAGCCGGAAAGGTTGATGGGCTTCGCTCGCACGATCGTTCGGCGGCAAATCGCCGGTCATATCGATGTCGCCGTGCAGCAAAGGAAACAGCATGTGGACCTCGACACATCCGCCCCGCTGCCCGACTCGGGTCTGAGTCCGGAGGCTGCCGCGATGACGCGCGAAGAAGAGAACCTCGCCGTATCCGTCCTTAAGGGCATATCTCGGCGGGACCGTGAAATTCTGACGCGCTTCTACCTCGAAGAACAGACTCAGGAAGAAATATGCCAGGATATGGGGCTTTCCGAGACGCAGTTCAGGCTCCTTAAATCGCGAGCCAAAGCCCGCTTCGGCGAGTTGGGGAGGCGCAAACTCTCGCGCAAGAATTTCCGGGTATTCTAAGGACAACGCTTTAGAGAATTTTTTTTGAGAGAGTATCCCGCCGGTTCCGACTACGCATGCATAACGGGCGGGAAGCCTGGCAGTGGTAATGGAGCATGGGTATGAAGTCTAATTTCGAGCAGCACTGCGCCGACGAGTCTCTCGATCTCTATGCATTAGGCAGACTCGATGAGGCGGGTACCGAAAGTTTGGAAGTGCACATCCTTGTGTGTCAGGGTTGCCGCATGCGTCTCGACGCGGCTGACCGCTACGTGCAGGCCATGAAAAGCGGCGCGGCTCGGCTGCGCGAGGAGCAGACACGCAAAGTCCGAACCGCGGCGAGCGTCTGGAAAGTATTTCAGTTCCCTACCCCCGCGTGGGCTGGCGCCTTGGTGGCGGTTCTATGCACCATAGCCGTCCTGACAATCGCAACGCAGAAGCGGGCGGGAGACACGGATAATTCCGTTCCGATCGCTTTGGTCGCCGAACGGGGCGAGTCCCTGTCAGCTCCGGCGCGCCATGCGCTAGATTTGAGCCTCGATGCCCGCGGATTGGAACTCGGCGCGCAAGCTTGGGTTGAATTGGTGGATGGCGCTGGAAGCGTGATCGAACAGTCGAAACTGCCCGTAATCAAAGATCAGGTTCGGCTGCGAACACCCGGTACATTGCGTGCTGGTTCCTATTTCGTTCGGCTGTATCGCCTTCGCACGAACGAGCTCTCGCGTGAATTTTCTCTCCAGCTGACTCATCCGGCGGCTTAGAAGTGCCTGCGGCTGAGGCGGCCGATATTAAACCGTGCCGTTTCAGCGACAGCCATAACGGCCATGACACCGGCCTGGACGGGATCGGAGACGACAAGATCCGCCGCGTCGGGGACTCCGCCAGCCATATTAAGACTAATCACAAGCAATCCTTTTGCCCGGACTTCGCGGACAGCGGTCTCGATTTCTCCGCCCATGAGCGCCCCGGCCAACACCAGCGCCTTCGCCCGCGGAAGCCGGCTAACGCCACGCACTGCTTCGGCTAGCGCCTGCTCGCCGACCAGTGGAATCGTGTCCACCGAAATGTGTTCGCCGCGTATGTTGTGGCGGTCGGCCTCGGAAATGGCGCCGATCGCCACCTGGCCCACCTGCGCGCCCCCACCCATAATGATGATGCGTTTTCCAAAAATCTCGTCGAAGACGCGAACCTGCTCAATCTCCTGGACAATTTCAAGCCGCTTGAGATCCGCGATCAGGGGCTCGGGGTCCGGCACGAGAACCTCGAAGTAGATGTGCGCCCCTTCCGGGTTTTCATCCAGAATCGCGATCGAGGCGATGTCTCCAAGATGCTGCGCGATGACGCCGGTCAGCCGGTGCAGGACGCCGGGCCCGGAACTCGCGCGAATCACCAATCCGGTCTTCTCCGCAGCCACGTTATCATCAATAATAGATGAGCAAACCGTTCGGGCTCGCGTTCGCCGGCGCGGTTTTGGTGATCATCGCGATCATTGCTTTCATCTCCCACACGCAACGGGGGAACCGCCTCGAACCGGCCGGAAGAATTCTCCACGTCCGCAGCGTTGCTATCGACGCTTCCAGTTCAGCCGTGATTGTGGATTTCGAGTTACAAAACCCGTCCGATCGCGAAATGGTGGTCCGCTTCATCACCGTCGAGCTCCATAAAAGTGACGGCACCGCCCCGGAAGCAACCGCAATCGCCGCCTCGGACTTGCCGGTCCTGTTTCGCTACCACCAGGACGAATTAGGCGCGCTGGCGAATGCGCCCATGCGGGAACGTGATCGGGTGGCGCCTCATCAGACCGTGCGCGCGTCGACGGCCGTTCGCGTCGAGGCGCCCGAAGCGGACGTGAAATCGCGGCGCGATATCGAACTTGTCATTGAAGATGTTACCGGCCCGAAGCTGCAACTCACCTCGAAGTAGCTCTTTGCTGATCTCCTGCGTGATCCTGGCCATCTGGATCCCCAGTGGATTCGGAGCTCAATTTCCCGTGGGTACGGTTCTCCATATCCGTCTCAAAAACCCGATCGGATCGACACTCTCGAAAGCGGGCGATCCAGTCGCTTCGATTTTGATTGAACCTCTCTCCGCGGGAGACCAGATCCTGTTGCCCTCACTGACCCAGGTTCACGGGTCGGTGAAGGAAGCGCGCGCAGCAAGTGGAGATCAATCGGCCGTTCTCGCTTTGGACTTTACCCAATTGCAATCGCAGTCCGGCTTCCACGCGAAGATTTCAGCCAAAGTGAAGGATGTCGATGACGCCCGAGAGACCGTGGATTCGGTCGGGCGCATCCAGGGCATCGTCGCCTCCAAAACTCTGACCGCGGAGGCCGACAAGGGCATCTCCAAACTGTCTCAGAACTACAGTGGACTCGGCGATCTGTTGGCGGCGGCCAAAAGCGCCATCGTGAAGCCTGCTGACCCGGAGATCAAGTACCCTGCCGGCGTGGAGCTGACGCTAGAGCTGACACAGCCGTTCAGTCTCGCGAACGCGGTTCCCGGTATCCTGCCGCCCCTGGTCCCATTCGATTCGGAACGCGGCCTGACGGACATGGTTTCTCATCAACCGATGCGCGCCTTCGCGGCCAATCCGCCCCGGCCGTCGGACCTGACCAATCTGCTCGTGGTCGGGACGGAGAATCAGCTCGTAACGGCGTTTCAGAACGCCGGTTGGTCTGCCGCGGCGTCGCTCGATGGCCGCTCCAAACTGGAGACGATGCGCGCCATCATGGAGAATCGGGGTTATCAGGAAGGCCCCGTGTCCCTTCTGACGGTGGACGGTCTCCCGCCCGATCTCGTTTTTGAGAAGGCCAATAATACCTTTGCAGCTCGCCATCATCTCCGGGTCTGGCGGCGGCGCGGAACATATGACGGGCTTCCGATCTGGCTGATCACTGCTACGCACGATATTGGGATCGCGTATTCCGAAGACGACCGAACGTTCATTCACAAGATCGATTCACACATCGATGCCGAGAGATCGAAGGTTGTCAACGATCTTCTCGATACCGGAATGGTCCGGTCGCTCGCGCTGATTGAACGCCGCCAACTGCCGCCGAACGCGACCAACGCGACCGGAGACAGCCTCATCACCGACGGAAAAATGGCGGTGGTGATGTTGGGCGGCTCCGGCGAGGGGATCACCCGATAGATGCCGGCTTTCGAACTGGCCGGCCTGCCGATCGCGGTGGAGTTTCAGCCGGGCTTGCGAACCTCCCGGGGGCAGTTGCTCTCAGGCGGCGGCCGCGGAACGGAGGTGCATGCGGGGAGCTTCCTTCTGGAGCGGCGCATCGTCCTCGATAGCGCGCTCTGCCGCGATGCCGCTGAGCGCGACCGCATTCTGCTGCATGAAATTTTCCACTTTGTATGGTGGAAACTGGGACGCCCGAAACGTAGCGCATACGAGGCGCTGATCCAGACTGAACTCACGACGGGGGTACGCGGGGAGATGGGTTGGTCCGCCGAATCACGCAAGCAGGGATTGACGCCTTCCGATTGCCTCCAGCGCACGCGTCGCTATGGGGAATATTTGTGCGAGAGCTTCTGCGACACCGCGCCGGTCCACCTCCTTTCTCTCGACAAGCATCGCGAGGTCACGCTTTCCTTGCGGGCCCGCAAGCGCAGGTTGTCTTGGATGGAAGAGATGCTCGGGCAGGGACGTCTGAAGGTCTGATTCCCGCTATAATTTGGTAAGGAGTTTACGCGTGAACGCATTCAGTTTCGGACTCGAACGGCGGGTCTCGCTAGTCGGATGTACTTTGGTCACCGCCGCATTGCTGGGCTGGACGGCGTGTGCTCCCGAGCGCGTTGCGAGCGCGAACGAAAGCAAGCCGGCTGGCAGCCGCGGCAAAGCTCCCGATTTTGCTTTGAAGGATGCCGACGGCAGAACCGTTCATTTAAGCGATTACCGGGGTAAGGTGGTCGTGCTGGATTTTTGGGCGACTTGGTGCGGACCCTGCAAAGTGGAAGTGCCCTGGTTCACGGAGTTTGAGCAGAAAAACAAGGGCAAAGGATTTGCCGTGCTGGGCGTCGCCATGGACGACGAAGGCTGGGCCGCGGTGAAGCCTTTCGTCAAAGAGTTGAACGTGAACTATCGCGTCGTGCTGGGCGACGACAAAACGGCCGAGCAATATGGCGGGATCGAAGCCCTGCCCACGACTTATCTAATTGACCGGGAAGGGCGCATCGCCGCGACCCACATCGGTCTCACCCCCAGGAAAGAGTTTGAGAATGCGATCGAGCAGCTACTTCAGGATGGTCCCCCGAGCGGCAGCGTTACCACTGCTTCTATCTTCGGCTCTGTGGGCCCAGAGTCCCAAAATGAGCATCGCGGAACCACAGTCGGTTTCCGTGAAGCGGGGGGGATCCGCTGAACTAAAGCTGACGGCCACCTTGAGCCCGGGATTTCACGCCAACAGCCATACCCCGTCGGATGAAAATCTGATCCCGTTGCGGCTGACCTGGGAACCGGGTTCCGTGGCTGCTCACGAAATTGTGTATCCCGCGCCGAAGATGGAAAAGTACGAATTCTCCGAGAAGCCTCTCAGCGTCGTCAGCGGGTCCTTCGACATTGTCACACGCTTTACCGCTTCCGCGGGAGCGGCGGCCGGGCAATCCACCGTCACCGGAAAACTGCGCTATCAGGCATGCAATAACAACGCCTGCTTTCCGCCGAAGACCGTGGAGATCAAAGTTCCCGTTTCGGTGCAGTAGCGCGACTACTCTGCCAGGAACTTCTGAATCGACTTCGTCGCCTGACGAAGCCGCTGATCATTCTCGATAAACGCAAAGCGTACGAAGCCTTCGCCCAGCGGCCCGAAACCGACGCCCGGCGAAACCGCGACAAGCGCCTTTTCCATTAGAAGCTTTGAAAATTCAAGGGAACCGAGCGCTCGGAAGCGTTCCGGGATCGCCGTCCAAAGAAACATTGATCCCTGTGGAAACTGTACCGGCCAACCGGCCCGGTTCAGTCCTTTGACGAGAACGTCGCGCCGCTTTTGATAAGTGGCGCAGATCTTCTCGGTCTCGCCCTCGCATTCCCGGAGCGCGATGATGGAGGCGATCTGGATGGGCTGGAAAACGCCGTAGTCCAGATAGCTCTTGATCCTCGCGAGAGCGCTGATGAGGCGCGGATTGCCCAGACAGAATCCAACCCGCCACCCGGCCATGTTGTAGCTTTTCGACAGCGAGAAGATCTCCACGGCGACTTCCTTCGCGCCTTCTACCTGGAGAATGCTGGGGGCCGTATAGCCGTCAAAACAGATATCGGCGTACGCGAAATCATGAATCACCCAGGAACCGTGGTGCGCGGCCAGTTTAACGATCGTGCGAAAGAATTCCAGGTCCACGCAGGTTGTCGTGGGATTATGCGGAAACGAGATCAGAATGATTTTTGGCGGGTGATTTGTCTTATAAAGATCTTCCAGCCGTTGCAGGAAGGTAGCGGGATCGGGCATGGGCACGAGACAAGCATGACCCTCGGACATCAATACTCCGTACTGGTGAATCGGGTACGCCGGATTCGGAGAAGCCACCACATCGCCCGGACCCACGATCGCGAACATCAGGTGCGCAAGAGCGTCCTTCGCTCCAATCGTCACGATCGCTTCGCTGCTCGCGTCCAGAGCCACGCCGTACTTACGCGCGTAGCGATCCACGATCGCATTGCGCAGGTGAGGAATGCCCTTGGATTGAGAATACCGATGATTCCGGGGATTGCGCGCTGACTCGATCAGCTTGTTCACGACCGCGCGCGGCGTGGCCCCATCTGGATTCCCCATGCCCAAGTCGATCACATCGAGATTGTCATGGCGCGCCCGCGCCTTCATCTCGTTGATTACTGCGAAAACATAGGGCGGAAGCTTTTGAATGCGATAGAAGTCGTCAGAACCGGCAAGCATGAATCACTATCTTACAAACCTGCCGCCGCGGCCCGATTCAGCGCCCGGGTTGCTTCAAGCGAGCGCTGACGGCGAAGCTCCGATTCCGCGACCATCGGCTTGGTTCGCGAAATTTGGACTTTCCGCGCGTGCCGCACGGCGGGCTGAACCTGGGCGCGGGCGGTCGCAACCGCTTGCGCGACGAGCATCGGCTTGGAACCAGAGTCAGCGGGCAAGCCGATCAACTCTGCGGTCACCACGAAACGCTTGGGGGCGTGACCCAGAAAATAGAACGGGTAGCAGGTGATAAGGTGAAGTTCCGCATCGCGGGTAGGCTGCAAGACCTGAATCTGGTCAGGGGTAATAATCTTTGCGCCGGTCACTCGGTAGCAAAATTTGCCAGCCGCCGTTTCCATATACACTTTGTCGCCCGGTTCGATGTTTTTCAGGAAGCGAAAGTGCAGGTCGCGATGTCCGGCGATGACGCAGTTTCCTGTCTCGCCCGGCATGGCGCTGCCTCGCACGTGCCCGGGGCCTTTGCGAAGCGCGGCGGTGCTATCGCCCTCCACCACGTATAAAGATTCGCCCAGTCTCGGCACTTCCAGGCGCGAGAAGGTCGTGCCCTCGGGGATTGGTGCGGCGCGCATTAATGCTTGTCGTCGAGCGGTCTTGCTGGAGGGAGCGACAACGCGGTTCCAGCGGAACGCGGCTTCTTCCTGCGCGGTTTGCGAACTCACGTATTCGTGCAACCCGCGATAAACGAGAAAGCCGCCCGCACTGATGAGAACCAGTGCGGCGACGGCTTTGACGAAACGTACGCGGGACAAGGGAGAGTCTCCTCTAAGGCGACGGTACTGGTTAAGCTGCGCGTCGGCGCAGCAGGAGGCCCGCGGAAGCCAACAGGAGTCCTGCCGCAACTTCCATGCCCCATCCATCGGCGGTCGTGGGCATTGTATTCGTCTCGGGCGCGGGAGCAGGCGCCATCGCAGGCTCCGGAGCGGCTGCGGGCGCCGGCGCTTCCGCGACGGGCGCCGGCGGTTCCGGCGTCGCAACTGGCGCAGGCGCGGCAGTTTCCGCGACTTGGGCCGGGGCCGCTTCATAGCGAGCCGCGACGGTATATGGTTCTACGCGCTCTTTCTCGCGCGCCTTCACAGCATCCGGTAACGGGAACTCATAGCCATAGGTCTTTCCTTGCACCCAGATCTTGTCAAAGTAATAATCGTTCCCGTAATGGTGGAGCGTGACGCTTGTTTTTTCCGGAGTGGAGTTGTCCAGGGTCGGAATCGTCGATGCGGTCGCTTCGAGTTTCATGCCGTTATCTCCGAAGATCTGGAGTATGCGGCTGCCTCCGCTGGGATCGTCGAATTGCCGGATCACATAGTGACCAGGTTGAAGAGTCGTGTTGTTGATCGATACGGAGTATGGAAGGTCAACGATGACTTTGTCGTAAAGAGGGCCTTGCGCGCTTGCTGTGCCGGCAGCGAACACGAGCGCGGCGCCTAGCAAGCCATAAACGGGGAATTTGGTCAATTTCATTTTTATTGCTCCTTTGCGTTTCGTTCCGCGGCGATGCCTGCGGAATACGCTTTGAACACTGCACGGAGCCTGCCAAATTAAAATTCTAAAGATCTTCATCAGCAGCGCAAAGGGTTTCTAACGCATTAGAATTAGAGGTGGCGCCAAGCCATGAGCAATGAAAGCGGAACTGGTCTTCAAGATAGACGCCATCATGAGACAGCGCCTCCTGAAGCAGGCCGGAGGTGCCGATCTGCTCGGCATCAAACAGCCCGATATTTCGAAAATGCTGCGCGGCGATTTCCGGCCGTTTTCCATGGAGGGCTTGCTGCGCTTCCTTGTGGCCCTCAATCAGGACGTTGAGATCTTGGCGAAACCGCATCGGGGCCCAAGCGCCGCGGTATTGCATGCGTCGTGAGACATGCGTGCAAGTGCGGCGCGTCCCCTTATTCGCGTTAGGTTGACCGGGCGAGGAGAGGACGCTAAAGTAAGAAAGAAGCAGCCGCTCGCGTTCTCACCGTCCCCATCGTCCAGAGGCCCAGGACATCGCCCTTTCACGGCGGTAACGGGGGTTCGAATCCCCCTGGGGACGCCAAAGTTCGTTTCATTCCAGAGAGTCGCCTGGCATCACCGCGAAAGACGACGTTTTTCCGGGCGTAATCGCAGCCAGAATTTTCCCGCGGAGTCCTAAAGCACCTTAGAGTTCCTGCCGAATGCTCATCAGGAGTTCTGATGCGTTTCCCTTGGACCAGCGCTATCATCCTTCTTTTCTGCTTCAGCGACTCGCACGGCGCTATTCGCCCCGACAACCGACCTTTACCTCTGTTCATGGAGAAAAACATAGGCCAGTACAGGTCAGATGCGGACTTCGTGCTCCGGACCCCCGGGATGCTGGTGGAATTCCATCCCGGTGAAGTGGTGTATCGACGACCGGACCACGCCGGGAAGCAACTGCGCATCCGATACGATGGCGGAAATCCCGTTCGCGCCGAAGGCGTGGATGAGTTAACCGGCAAACTGAACTACCTCCTCGGCGACGATCGTTCCTCCTGGACCAAGGACGTTCCGTCCTTCTCCGCAGTGGCCTACCGGGAAGAATGGCCGGGGATCGACGCGGTGTATTCAGTGCGCGAGGAGCGGCTGAAGAGTGAATTTCAGCTCGCTCCGGGGTCCGATCCGAACTTGGTCCGTTGGCATGTCATCGGCTCGGAATCGATCACCTGCTCCCGCGACGGAGCTCTGGTCATCGCGACCGCGGATGGCGGGCTTCGTGAAGAGCCGCCCCAGGTATTTGAGCAGGATCGCGCAACAGGCAAACTGCGCCCCGTAGCTGGTTCCTTCCGCTTGTTTCCCGGAAATTCCGTGGGCATCCAGGTCGGGCCGTATGATCGGCGTGACCGGCTGATCTTTGACCCGGTTATCGGGTTTAGCACGTATTTTGGAGGCACAGGCCAGAGCGAGGCGACAAGTGTGGCTGTGGACAGCACCGGGAACACGGTGATCGCCGGTTATACAACATCGCTCGATCTGGCGCCGGGAGCACAAACATTCGGAGCGCCCCAACGCACGGCGGCGTTCGTTGCAAAGTTCACCGCTTCCGGCAACCAGCTGATTTTCTGCACATACCTGGGCGGGAGCATGGATAACCGCGCGTACGCCCTGGCGTTGGATCGATGGAACGATGTCTTTGTCGTGGGATCGACGACGTCCGCCAACTTCCCTCTCGAAAAAGCCGTTCATGGCCGGCTTGCCGGCTCACAGGACGCTTTCGCCAGTGAACTGGATTCGCGCGGCAACACCCTGGTATTCAGCACTTATCTTGGCGGGAGCAGTGATGATGCGGCGTATGGAGTCGCGCTCAGCCGGCAAGGTGAAATCTATATCGCGGGAGACACCCTCTCAACAGACTTCCCTCTAGTCAGACCATTCCAGGTCGCCAAGGCTGGGGGACAGGACGCGTTTCTGGTGAAGCTGGGCGTTTCCGGCGCCAGCGTGGTTTGGAGTTCCTACCTGGGTGGCTCTTTAGACGAGCACGTAGGAGGCATCGCAGTGGCCCCTTCCGGGAATGCAACCGTCACAGGCTCGACGTGGTCGAACGATTTCCCGGTGGTTCAGGCCTTTCAGCCACAGACGGGCGGGAACCAGGACGCGTTCGTAACATCCGTCAATAGCGCCGGCACGGCGATTCTCTTCAGCACCTATGCGGGAGGAAGCGGAGGCACGCCGGGTTTGGTGGAGGGAGGCGCCGCGGTCGCAACGGATACGAGCGGCGCGCTCTACGTGGCGGGAACCACCGCTTCCCTGGATTTCCCAGTCACTCCGGGCGCGTTCCAGACTGTCTCGCCGGGCGGCATTCTGGATGCTTTTGCGCTGAAACTGAGCGCTTCCGGGGCGTTGATCTACAGCACGCTTCTAGGCGGAAGCAGCGTTGATTACGGGTGCGGGATTGCCGTCGATATCGCCGGGAACGCCCACATAGCGGGCTATACCGGTTCCACTGACTTTCCGAATCTTCGCGGCCTCCAACCCGGGCTGATGGGATCGTACGACGCTTTTGTGACCAAGTTGAACAGCACCGGATCGGCTTTGATCTATAGCACTCTTCTCGGGGGCACCCTGAGCGATTCAGCGGCTTCGATTGCGGTAGACCGCTATGGAACCGCGGTCATCGCAGGCCAGTCGTTATCCGCTGACTTGCCCGTAGTGAGCGCTTATCAGTCATCTTTGCGCGGTATGGGAAGCGCGTTCGTCGCCCGATTGCCCATCGGTTGGACCCCGGTGCTCTTCAGTTCGTCCGGCATCTGGTCGCTCGACTACCTCAGAAACGGGGGGTCGAACGGATTGACTCGGGCAGTTGAGACGATCACTTCGTTTGGCGATCCTGGCGACGTGCCCATCACCGGAGATTGGTCCGGATCGGGCGTCCAGAAGATCGGAGTCTTTCGCAGCGGAACTTGGTTCCTGGACGTAAACGGAAACGGAGTCTATGATGCTGGCGACCGAACCTTTGTCTTCGGCCAGGCGGGGGACATCCCGGTGGTAGGGGATTGGAACGGATCCGGAACTCTCAAAGCGGGATTGTTCCGCAAAGGCGCCTTCATCCTTGATCTGAGCGGGCTGCTTTCCGGGATACCCACCGGGCAGGGCAGCGTGACATTTCCTTTCGGTCTTCCGAACGACGTCCCGGTAACCGGAGACTGGAACAGCTCCGGGACCTCGAAGGTCGGAGTGTTCCGAGCCGGCGAGTGGTTCGTCGACTGGAGTGGGAGCCATTCTGTGAATGGGCCCGTGTGGTCATTTGGGAAAGCCGGAGATCTTCCCGTAACGGGTGATTGGGACGGTTCGGGAACCACCAAGATCGGAGTGTACCGATCCGGTTCCTTTTTGCTGGACTACAACGGGAGCGGAATCTGGGAGCCCTACGGCGATATGACGCTGCCCTTCGGCCCGGCCGCGCCTTACGCCCGTATGCTCTAGTATCACGAGGAGACGCCAGGCCTGTTTTCCACAGGGGGCAACCTAGTAATATGGGATGTGCGCAAAGCTCTGATTACTGGGATTACGGGCCAGGATGGGTCTTATTTAAGCAGCTTTTTGATTGAGAAAGGCTACCAGGTGCATGGGCTGGTGCGGCGCGCCAGCACATTCAATACGGATCGGATCGACTACCTATATCGGGATCCTCACGACGCGGCTGCACGGATGTTTCTGCATTATGGCGATCTAACCGACGGCAGTTCGCTCCGCCACACTCTGGGCAAGATCGAGCCGGATGAAGTTTACAATCTGGGGGCGCAATCCCACGTAAAAGTCTCTTTCGAGCAAGCCGAGTACACCGCCGATGTGGTCGCAACGGGAACGCTTCGCCTGCTGGAAGCTGTCCGGGATTACAACAAAGGGGCGGCGCGGCAGGTGCGCGTCTACCAGGCGGGCTCGTCTGAAATGTTTGGAGCGGCGAACCCGCCGCAGAGCGAAACCACAGCGTTTTATCCTCGAAGCCCGTATGCGGCGAGCAAAGTCGCGGCTCACTGGTATTGCGTCAATTACCGGGAGGCGTATGGGATGTTCGTCGTGAATGGGATTCTCTTCAACCACGAGAGTCCGCGGCGCGGCGAGACCTTCGTGACCAGGAAAATCACGCGCGCGCTTGGACGAATCTACTGTGGTCTCCAGGAGAAATTGTTTCTGGGGAATCTCGATTCCCGGCGCGATTGGGGTTTCGCGGGCGATTATGTAGAGGCCATGTGGCTCATGCTTCAGCAGGAAAAAGCGGAGGATTACGTCATCTCGACTGGTGAATCGTGGTCCGTGCGCGAGTTCCTCGAGGAGGCGGCGAGCGTCATTGGCATCGACTGGCGCAAACACGTGGAATTGGACTCACGTTACCTTCGCCCCACCGAGGTGGACTTTCTTCTGGGTGATTCCACCAAGGCCAGAAAAGCGCTGAACTGGGCTCCTCGCGTCTCGTTCAAAGAATTGGTCCGTATGATGGTCGAGCATGACGTAGAAATGGCCCGGCAGGAACGCACTTTGATGCGCGCCGGCCACGCGATAGCTCTTCGCGGTGTGGCCAATGGATAAGCACGACAGCATTTTCGTCGCGGGTCACCGGGGCCTCGCCGGTTCCGCCATTGTGCGGGCTCTTGAGGCAGCGGGCTTTTCGAACCTGATCCTGCGCACGCGCGCGGAACTCGACCTGACCGATCAGGCGGGCGTCGCAGCCTTTTTCCGTTCCGAGCAGCCTCGCTATGTTTTCCTGGCCGCGGCCAAGGTCGGCGGGATTTTGGCGAACAACACTTTCGGAGCGGACTTCATCCGGGAGAACCTGCTGATCCAGACCAACGTCATCGATTCAGCGTGGCGGTCGGGAACACGAAAGTTGCTGTTCCTGGGTTCATCCTGCATTTACCCGAAGTTTGCGCCACAGCCGATGAAGGAAGCGGACCTCCTGACCGGCACCCTCGAGGCCACTAACGAGCCCTATGCAATCGCGAAGATCGCCGGAATCAAGATGTGTCAGGCATACAGGGCGCAACACGGATTCAACGCGATCAGCGTCATGCCCACCAACCTCTACGGGCAGAATGACAATTTCGATTTGAGGAGTTCTCATGTGCTTCCGGCCCTCATGCGCAAGTTCCACGATGCGAAGGCGGCCGGCGATCCGAGCGTGACGATCTGGGGAACGGGCACTCCGAAGCGCGAGTTTCTGCATGTTGACGACCTTGCCGACGCGGCTCTGTTTCTCATGCGGAACTACGACAGCGGCGAGATCGTCAACATCGGTGTCGGCGCCGACATCAGCATCCGCGATCTCGCGCTGCTGATCCGGGACGTTGTGGGCTATCAGGGCGCGTTAGTGCAGGACACTTCCAAACCGGACGGAACGCCACAAAAATTGCTGGATGTCTCGCGGCTGTTATCGCTCGGTTGGCGGGCCCGGATCGCCTTGCGGGATGGCATTCAGCAGACGTATTCCTGGTATTTGCAAAAGCAAGGCGAGATCCTCGTGGAGCACGCTCACAGCACGTGATCCGCTTCGGGCAGGACGTCTGCCGCGATTTGAACCAGGCGCTCTCCCTCGAGTGGCTGGAAACGAACGGTTTGGGCGGATTCGCTTCATCCTCCATCTTGGGCGCCAATACGCGCCGGTACCACGGCTTGCTGGTGGCTGCGCTCAATCCGCCGGTAGAGCGGAACGTTCTGCTATCGAAAATTGACGAGACCGTGCTCACGGGCGACGCCGACGTTGAGCTGGGCTGCAATCTGTTTCCGGGGGCCGTGCATCCGCAAGGATTTCAGACGCTGGAAGAGTTCCGGCTGGACCCGTGGCCAGTGTGGCGGTGGAATACCGGCGGCGCGCGGATCGAAAAAGCCGTGTGCCTCCTGGCGGGCGAAGACACTGTGGTGGTGGAATATCAGCTCTTGGGAAAAGCCCCATCGGCGGTGGGGCTTGCATTGCGTCCGTTCGTCGCCTTCCGCGATTACCACTCGATGGCACATGCGAATGAAAGCCTGGACGGCACTGTGACAGAGCGGGATGGAGCGGCCTCAATTCGGCCGTACAGCGGTCTTCCGGAGCTTTTTTTCTCTTACGGCGACGCCGCGCTGAGCCGCACCGGGGACTGGTACTACAAGTTCCAGTACCCGCGCGAACGGGAGCGCGGGCTTGACGATGAAGAAGATTTGTTTCAACCGTTCGTGTTGGAATTCTCTTTGACGCCCGAGCGTCCGGTTCAGATGATCATCTCAACTAGAGACCCGATTGGACGAGATCCGGTAGCGTTGTTGAACCATGAGCGCGCGCGAAGGCAGCCCTCCTCCACCGAACTTTCGCCGGCTTTGCGCACTGCCGCAACGCAGTTCTTCGTCGCGAGGGCCAAGGAAAGCACCGTGATCGCTGGGTATCACTGGTTCACCGACTGGGGCCGCGATACGATGATTGCGCTCCCCGGTCTTGCCCTGAAAACGGGTCGCGCGGATATAGCACGGAGCGTGCTATTGGCCTTTTTGCCTTGGCTGCACGAAGGCTTGCTGCCCAATCGATTCCCCGACGCCGGCGAACAACCGGAGTACAACGCCTCGGACGCGACGCTTTGGTTTGTGGAGGCGCTGCGAGCGCTAGCGCAGGAAAAAAGCGACTACGATTTCGTTCGAGAGCGCTTTTACGAAGCGTGCAAGGAGATTGTGGATTGGCGCAAGCGCGGCACACAGTTCGGAATCAAACTCGATCCCGACGGCCTCCTTTCTGGGGGTGCACCGGGAGTGCAACTGACTTGGATGGATGCGAAAGTCGGCGAACGCGTCATCACTCAACGATCGGGGAAGCCGGTCGAGATTCAGGCGCTATGGTACAACGCCCTTCGAATCGTGGCGGATTTCGCCGGCCGATTTTCCGATCCGGCATTCGCGGCCGAGTGTAACGCAATCGCGGAACGCGCCCGGGGAAGCTTTGCCGCGCAGTTCTGGAACGAATCGCTGGGCTGCTTGTTCGACGTGGTGGATGGCGATGACCGGGATGCGTCGATTCGCCCCAACCAGGTTCTTGCCTTGTCTCTGCCCTATGCCATTTTTGATGATCCGCACAAGTCTAGATCCATTTTGGCCGTGGTGCAACGCGAACTACTGACGCCTTTCGGCTTGCGAACGCTTTCTCCAGGGGACTCGCGATACCGCGGCCGCTACGAAGGCAATCAGGATTCCCGAGACTCGGCCTATCATCAGGGAACGGTTTGGCCATGGCTGCTCGGGCCTTACGTACGCGCCCTTTTGGCCGTGAATGGGAAAAGCAAGGCTACAGTGGCCGAAGCCCGGCGTTTATTGGAGCCGTTTCGTTCCCACCTGCTCCAAGCAGGCATCGGACAAATCTCGGAGATTTTTGACGGCGACGCGCCACACGCGCCGCGCGGGTGCATCGCCCAAGCCTGGAGCGTCGCCGAACTGCTCAGTGTGGCTATCGACCTGGAGAGCTAAACTTCGCTCTTCTTTCGCTCAAACGGCGAGCGCAGGTATTTCGCCACTTCATCCTGAGCGCCTTGCGTGTTGTCCCGGGTGCGGCGCGCCTGCTCATACTCGTTCACGGCCCGGTCGCGCTGACCGGTGATGTCGAAGATCTTGCCGAGGCTGATGTGACCCCAAACCTCGACCCACTTGGGGTCCAGATCACCGTTCAGCGATTCCCGAAATTCGTTCGCGGCCGACTGATAGTTGTTCTGCAGGAAGTAGACCTCGGCAATGCGGTAGTGCGCGAGAGAGCTGTTGCGTTTGGTTTCGACCGCCTTCTGATATTCCTTCAAAGCGTCGGTGAACTGGCTGATTTCCGCGTACTGTTCTCCGCGCCGGATCGCGACCAATACCCGAACATCGGGACTTAGGCGCAGCAAGCGCATGTTCGGGTCGATACTGACCGACTTCGGCTTGCCGAAAGTGTCTACCGAGAACTCGGAAGAAGTACCCGCGACGTCGATGCGCTTGTCTTCCGGATTGCCTTCGGTCTCGATGCGAAGATCGACCGGCATTCGGAAGGTGTCGAGATCCTGCGCTATTTTCCCGACCACGCGAAATCCCTTCTGCGTGCGGAATACCGTGTATTCCAGCTTGAACTCGGGCGCGCCGCTCGACTCAATCCACTCGATGAAGAACCACTTCAAATCTTCTTTCGAGACTTGTTCGGCGGTCTTGCGGAGGTCGGCTGTATCGACCGATCCCCAGAAGTACGATTGCAGGAACTGCTTGAGCGTCTTGTAGAAGGTCTCGTCACCGAGCACGGTGCGCAGCATGTTGCAGACCTCGGCGCCTTTGCTGCCGGTAAGGGCCCAATATTCAGGGGAATAATCCTCCATGCGAGAGGACTGAATCAGCGGGACGTTATCGATGGTGAGAGCCTCGATGCTGACGTCCTTCATCTGCGCCTCCAGCGCGGCAGGGCCTTTATCGTGCTCGGCCCAGAGGCCTTCGGAGTACGCAGCTAAGCCGTTGGTCAGCCACATATGATTGCGCGTGGACGGCGAGATCGCGACGCCCCACCACTGCTGGGACACCTGATTGGCCAGAACGTGAGTGTTCACGTCGCGCCCGATCGCGTTGGGGTCAAGAAACATCAGGCCGGGAGCGGAGTAACCGTTGGGCGCCCCGGCTTCGGTTTCTACTACCGTCAAATTTCCGTAAGCGACCTGGCCGAACAGCCCGGTGAAATAGTTCACCATGTTGGCGATGGCGGTGCCGTACTGGTTGGCCATCGCGCGTTCGGAACCGCGGAAGTAGAGATCCGTCCGGATGCCTTCCTCGTTCGATTTCACGGGCGACTCCTTGACCACGGCGATGCTGCCCGGGAAGGAGGGTTTGGTGAATTTGTAGCTAAATTCTCCGGAACTGCCCGCGCCGGCGCCGCTCGCGAGCACGGTGAACCCGGCGGGAACTTTGATGTTCATATCCGCCGCAAAGCGGTCTGTGGTGTAGCCATAGACGGGGAACCAGCGGCCCGGGTACAGGAGATACGCGTAGTCGCCATGAATGGCGGCGAACTTTATCCCGTAGATGGGCGAATCCTCTTCACCGCTCAGGCGTCCTTCGTAATCGAAGGTGAGCGAGTGCTTTGAACCCTTCGCCAGAGAGTCGGGCAGAGCCACCCGAACGGTAAAGTCATTCTGGGTGCGGGCGGGCTGCAGCGGGCGCCCTTTTTCGTCCGTGACCTTGGAAACGTTGAGCGCGTTGTTCAACTCGAACGCGACAGAGCTCACGCCCTCGTCAAGCGGAGTGAAGTCAACGGTTACGCGAGCCACGATGGATTGGGAATCCGGCTTGATCTCAGCGTTGATCGTGTAGTGCTGCACGTCGATCCGGGAGCGACGCTCCTGCTGAGCCTGGACCGGGAGAACAACCGGCAAAACGGCGGATAGGAAGACAACCGTCGAAAGTTTACGCAACAGAGCCAACACGTTCTCCTTCAAGTTTCCAGATTTCTTCCGCCGCCAGATGGATGGCGTCTCCCGGACCACGCAAGAGTTCAGCCACCTGGCGAAGACCCCGCCGCATCTCTTCTCTTCTCCCGGGATCGCTGAGCAAGCGGCCCGCTTCTTCGGCCAAACGCGGCGCTGTCATTTCACGTTGCATCAACTCAGGCACGACCCGGCGTTCGGCGACCAGATTGACCATGGAATAAAACGGCACTCGCACGAGGAGTTTGCCGAGCATCCAGCTTGGCCATGTCACGCGATAGAACGCCACCATGGGGGTTTCCAGCAGGGCGGCCTCGATGGTGACAGTTCCGCTGGCGGCCAGCGCCAGGTCAGCGTGAGCGAGGGCGTCCCAGGACTCTCCATCGATAACTTTGATGGATGCAGCGGGAATTCGTTCCCGATAAATACGGGTCTCAAAAAAATCCCGGCCCGTGGTCGAAGAGGCGGGTAGTACGAAAACGGCGTTGAATTCCTTGGCCAGAATCTCGGCCGCCGCAATCAACACGGGCAGATGGCGGGCGGCCTCCCCGCGGCGGCTGCCCGGCAGAAGAGCAATGAGAGGACGATCCCGGGCGATTCCATGCTTTTCCAGAAACGCCGGACGGGTCAGCGCGGGAGCAATCCGAGTTGAAAGCGGATGTCCGATGTGGGCGGCCGGGATGCCATGACTCTCGAAAAATTTCTTCTCGAACGGGAAAATACAAAGGAGCCGAGTGAGACTCTTCCGCATGGAAGGAAGGCGATCCTTCCGCCATGCCCAGACCTGCGGGGCAACGAGATAGACCACCGGCACACCCCAGGACGCCAGATGCTTGGCCACGCGTAGATGAAAGTCAGGAGAGTCAGTGAGGATCGCCAAATCCGGCTTCTCCTCGCGGATGGAGCGTAAGAGTTTGCGATATTCACCGAAGATGCGAGGGATGTGCCGGAGGACCTCGAACAATCCGACGACCGCCAAACTCTCCGCGCGAATTACCGCGCGCACGCCAGCGCGCCGCATTTTCGGGCCGGCGCACCCGAAGAAACTCAGATCAGGATCACGTTTCCGCAGTTCTTCCACAAGCAGCGCAGCATAGCCATCTCCGGAAGCTTCCCCCGCCGAGATCAAAAACTTACGCACAGATCCTGCGCGAGACGCGGCCGGAGCACCAATCAAAGGCCTGTTTCCTCGCTCCTGTCATCCTAACATGTGGTTAGAGTTCCCTTTGTTACAATCACTTACACCTCATGCCGGGCCCGGTCACGCGTACTAGAATCGATCAACTCGCATCCTCGCTGGGGCCCGAAGTAGTGCCGCTGGGCCGCGGATTTTCCTATTTCGCGGCGCTGCCGATGGCGGAAGAAGATTTGCGGGAATACGTGCATGAGCCGGTCGGTTCCGTTCCAGCTTTAGTTTGCGACGTCATCACACCGGTGCGCATTGTACTGGTGCCGTACCTGGCGCGTCCCGAGGGAGATGGCGTTCCCGTGGTGAGCACCGAACCTCCGCCGTCCGATAAGCGTTTACGGTCGGCATACCTGCTGGACGGCGGCGCGACTCTGTTCTTTTCCGTAACTGACGAAAACCCTTCGGAGTACCATCAGGTCTTTTTCAATACGCTGGCGCATCTTCTCAGCCGCCGTGTGGATAAGGCGACCCAGGGCAAGTACGCGGGCTTGCTGCTAAAAGAGATTGAGCAGCGGGTTCATGGCGAGGTAGACGAGCCAAGTTGGGACCGCAAGCAGAGTCTTCCGCAAGGGTCGGTAGACGACCGCCCGAGCACAAAATCGAAGTTGTTCCGCGAGTATGTCGCGCAGTCATTCACCGACACGATGACGTTGTACCTGCACGGTATCTGCTGCGACATTGATGTGGAGATCGGTCCCCGGCAGATGCCGAGCCGATGGCTGCGCAAGCGGCTGGAAACCTTGTACGAAATGTTCCCGCCGCCAAACGGCAGACCGGTGCTGCCGGAGCATTTGTCGCGGCGCCCGGAATCACGTTAGGCGGCGCGTCAGGGAATCAGTACGCGATCAATCAGGGAAAGCGCGACTTCTTTTCCCAAGTCGCCCACCTCACCGACGGGACCCACGCAACTCGGGCATCCGGAATCGCAGGCGCAGCTTCGAATCAGGTCCGCCGTGCGACTTAGAAGATCAGGCGCCATGCGGTACAGGGGTACGCTCTGGCCGATTCCGCCAGGATAAGCGTCGTAAAGGAACAGATTGGGCGACCATTCGCGCGCGGCGAGAGCTTCGGTGACGGCGATGCCGAGATCACGCGGGTCGCACATCAGCATCAGGGCCGACACTGTCCGAAGAGCATTGGCCAGGGCCGATAAGCCGTTCTGTTTTTCGGCCGACGTATAGCCGGTGACCCCGGCGAGAAACTCCGAGGGCCAATGCAGCCAGAAAGCGGTGGTGTGCATTTCCTGCTCCGGTAATTGCAGCTTCCCGGCGCCAACGTTCTCCAGCGTATAAAATTTGATTTTCTTAAAGCCGACAATCTGGCGGTTGACGCGCACATCCCCGTGGGCGCACAACACGGGACCCATGGGTTTGGATTCGGCGCGGGCCAGTTCCGCGACCTGGGTGTAATCGATGGAGTCGGTGTAGTAGTCACAATCCACGCGTTTTACGTAAGCCTTCCGCTCGTCGTACTCGAAGCGCTCCACTTGATACTGCCGCGCCTCGTGGAGGTAAATGGCCTTCTCGTGCAGGGCGGTGAGGGCGGTCGGAAACGAGACTTCAGCGATCACCTTGGGTTCGCCGGTGATGTCCACGACGACAAAATTGTCGCTTGTGACGGCCCGCATGCTGACCGTGTCGGCCGGGTACGTCTCGGAGGTCCAGTGCCAGGATTGTGCAGACTTGTGCACAAATCCAGCTTCTTGCAGGTAAATGCACAACTCGCCGGTCTCATGGGGGCCGAATTTCTCGCCTTCGGCGATCGGAAGTTCGAAGGCGGCGCATTTGAGGTGCGCGAGCAGAATTTCGAGATTATCCGGATTGATGTGAGCGTGCTCGGGGGACCGGTCGAAGAAGTATTCGGGATGTTCGACTACGAATTGGTCAAGAGGGGCGCTCGATGCGACCAGGACGGCGGCCGAGGGAGACTGACGGCGGCCCGCCCGGCCGGCGCGCTGCCAAGTCGATGCGATGGTTCCGGGATAGCCGGCCATCACCACGGCGTCGAGCGAGCCGATGTCGATGCCGAGTTCAAGCGCGTTGGTGGCTACGACGGCGCGAATTTCGCCGGCGCGAAGGCGCTGCTCAATCTCACGGCGCTCCCTGGGCAGATATCCGCCGCGATACCCTCGCACGCTTTCGGTAGGGATGCTGCCGCGATCGCAGGCATCTTTCAGATAAGTGACAAGGATCTCGGTGGCGAGGCGGTTATTCGCAAAAACAAGGATCTGCTGGCCGTGATCGAGGAACTCCATCGCCAAGCGCCGCGTTTCATTGATATAGCTCCTCCGGATCCCGAGCTGGCGGTTCACGACCGGCGGGTTGTAAAGGACCATGTAGCGTTCGCCGGTGGGCGCGCCGCTGCGGTCGATAAGCGCGAACGGCTGGGCCGTAAGAGCTTCGGCGAGCTCGCGCGGGTTGGCGATGGTCGCTGAGCAGCAGATGAACTGGGGCTTGGATCCGTAGAACTCGCACAAACGCGCCAGCCGCCGCAGAACGTTTGCGAAATGGCTGCCGTAAACGCCGCGGTAATGGTGCAGTTCATCAATGACGATGTAACGCAGATTTTCAAACATCCGCGCCCACTTGGTGTGATGGGGCAAGATGCCCGAGTGGAGCATGTCGGGATTGGTGAGCACCACGTTGGCGCGCTGCCGGATGGCCTTTCGGGCGTCCTGGGGCGTATCGCCATCAAAGGTGTGGACGCACAGGTCTGACCCCATTTCTTCCACGCAGGCATGCAATTCGTGGAGCTGATCTTCGGCGAGAGCCTTCGTGGGGAACAAATACATGGCCCGGCTGTCCGGCTCCCGGGCCAGCCGGTTTAGAACGGGCAGGTTGTAGCAAAGCGTCTTTCCGCTTGCCGTGGGGGTGACGACGACGATGTTCCGGCCGTCCTCGATCTGGCGAAACGCTTCGGCCTGGTGCGAGTAGAGTTGCTCGATTCCACGATGATTTAAGAGGGCTTTAATCCGCGGATCGAGCGCTTCCGGGATGGGAAGATACTCGCCCAGGCGGGCCGGCTCGCGCCGAATCGCGCGCACCGGAGATTCATCCCGCGTGCTCAATCCGGTGAAGTAGGCGATCACGGCGTCGAGAGTGGTCTCGGGCCTTGGCTTGAAAGTTGGGGCGAGTGCGAGAGGAGATTCAGGGAACAACAGAGGAAGATTCATGCTTCGCCTTTTCTTTGCCTTTGTACAGGCCCACGGTACACGAAGAAGAGTCACGGCGCAAGTTCAGCTCCAGCGGACGGTCAGAACCCTGGCGGTAGGGTCGTATGGCGTGCGGTCGCGATTCAAAGCGATTTGGGTATCGTGACCGAGCGAATTCCGCATGCGGACGATCTGAACGAGAGTGAACTCTCCCGAGCTGATGCAATCAAAATCCACTTCGATTTTGACGAACTGGTTGTTGTGTTCGGACCAGACCCGTACCTTCTTATTCCGCTGGTCGATGGTGATTTGCGATGACACGGTTTTCTTCCTCTCTGTTCCATTCTGCGCATACGTCATCTCACCGGAAGGTTCAGAAAGTCCTCTAAGCTATTGATGTTAAGCCGCTTGCAGTTTCCGTCCGAGACGTGACCACACACTCGCACACACGGAAAAGGCTCCGATCGATACGATCGCGCGTGGCAGAGCCTGCACTCGCGTTACGGAGCCTACACTGAGGTTGTGAGGCAATGGATTGCGCTGTTCCCCCCTTCGTTTCTGCTTCTGTTTTGCATCGCGGGCGCGGTGACCGGAGCCGTCGTTTACACGATTGCCGGGTTGATTTTCAAACGCGGCGACCGAACAGGTTGGTATCTGGCCGGGGATAGCGCTCTGGGCGTTCTAGGATTTCTAGCGGGCGTTTTCGGGAGCACGCTGATTCGGATCGCGCCGAGCGCGGTGACGACGCGCGTTCAAGGAGTGGTGGTGCGAAGAACGTCCATGCATTACCAACACCCCTACGCAGTGGCGTTCGGGATTGCGATCCTGCTGGCGGCGGGGCTGGAATGCATCCGGATCCTGGCCGCGCGCAGTTGGAAACGAGTTGGCGAACCAACCGACAAGTGAGAAGATCAGATATCGAGGAACGCAGGGAATGGGGAACAGAGGATTTAACCGGCTTGTAGCGGTGGCGTGTTTGGCCGCCGGGCCGGTGCTTCTTCTCGAACCGTCGCGGGCGCAGTCGGATACGAGCGGCGCAAGAACAAAGTTCGACGGCGACATTCGGAACGGCTACGATTTTCGATTCGGCACAGAGAAGCCGGGCGCCCCTGGGAACGCCGCTGTCGAAGGCAAGGAATTCCTGCAGCCGAGCGCTTTCCCCACAGCGGAATACTGCGGAGGGTGTCATGAGGAGGCTTATGCGCAATGGCGCGAGGCGCTCCACTCGAATTCGTTCCGCACGCCGTTCTACCGGAACAGCGTCAATATCCTGGCGCGCACCAAGGGCATCGCATTCACCAGGCACTGCGACAGCTGCCACAACCCCGTGGGAGTTCTGAGCGGCGCGCTAACGCCGAATTCAAAGATCGACCGGCAGTTCGATGAAGACGGCGTGACCTGCACGACCTGCCACTCCGTGCAGCGGCTGCAGCCAACCGCGGGAAACGGCGGTTTCGTCATGGGAGTTCCCGCCGTGATGGTGAACGAGAAGGGAGAGCGTATACCGGGCGAGGTTCCCTATGACGAGATCCTGAAGCATCCGGAACGGCACTCACAGGCAGTGATGAAGGACTTCTACCGGAGCGCCGAATTCTGCTCGGCGTGCCATAAGGCTAATCTGCCGAACATGCTGAACGATTATAAGTGGATTCGCGCGTTCACATCGTTCGACGAGTGGCAGGGTTCAAAATTTTCACAACGTAACCCGCTTACTTTCTACTCCGCAAACCTGACCACTTGCCAGAACTGCCACATGACACGGGAAGCGCCCCAGTTGCACGAAGCAGGGGCAAAAAATGGGACGCTGGCTTCGCATCGCTGGCTGGCGGGAAACACGGCGGCGCCTTTCTATTACGGTTTCACGGAACAGGAACGGAAGACGATAGAATTCCTGCGATCTGGCAATTACCTGAACGTGGATGTCTTCGGGATTAAGAGAGCCGGCGAAGGCGGCCTTATCGCGCCACTGGGCTCGGCGCCGTTTGATCTCGCGCCGAAACAGAAAATTCAGGTGATGGTTGTGATTCAGAACAAGAATATCGGACATTCGCTAATTCCGGAGGTCCGGGATCTGTACGAAGCTTGGGTGGAGTTCACCGCCAAGGATGGAAGCGGAAAAGAGATTTATCACAGCGGATTTTTGAAGCCGGACGGAATGCTGGATGAGCGCGCCCACAGCTTCACGAACAGGCCGGTGAACAACGAGGGGAACTTCGTCGATAACCACAAGGTGTGGACGATTCACTCGATGGCTTACGACAACTCGATTCAGGCAGGAAGATCGGCGCTGGTCAGATATGAATTCACCGTTCCGGCGGATGCGAAGGGCGCGCTGACCGTGACGGCGCGAGTTAATTATCGTCACTTCCGCGAAAGTTATCTGAATAACGTTTTCGGCAAGGATCACCCGGCTTATCCAGTCGTGGAGATCGCTTCCCGGACGCGCGTGCTGCAACTTGGACATAACGACGCGACAGCTCCGGAAGCGCAGGATAACCCCAATTGGATGCGCTGGAATAACCTGGGGATCGCTTATCTGGACCAGCTTCAGTATGCCGACGCGATCCAGGCGTTTGGCGAAGTGGTGAAGCTCCGGCCTGACTACGCGGACGGGCATATCAATGTGGGACTCACTTACATCGAGTGGGAAAAGTACAGTCTGGCGCGGGCAAGCCTGGAGAAAGGGCTGGCGCTCGGCCGGAACAACGCAAGAGCCCTTTATTACATGTCGTTAGTGGAACGGCGGGAAGGGCACAGCGATGAGGAGATCGCCAACCTGGAGCAGGTGGTCGCGAGCTATCCGCTCTCGCGCGACGCACGACGGGAGCTGGGAATTTCTTATTACCAGCAGCATCGCGTCAATGACGCCGTGAAGCAGTTCGAGGCCCTTCAGCAGATCGACCCTGACGACGTGGCGGCGCACTATAATCTTTCCATCCTGTACCGGCGTCTCGGCATGAAGGAGAAGGCCGCCGAGCAGGCCGCGCTGTTCGCGACGAAGCAGGTGGATCCTGGAGCTCCCACTTATTCGCTCGATTTCTTGCGCAAGCATCCTGAGATATCGACCGAGAGCGTCCCGTGGCACATGCACGAAGATCTTCCGGGCGCCGGAGCGTCAACTGAGGATTCGCCCCTGCCGCCAGTGAGGTGAATGTTGCATCGTACGCGCCGTCATTTTCTGCGGTCCGTGAGCCGGACCGCGCTGGTGCTTCCCCTAGCCGACGTGATTGCGCTCGCGGCGCCGCCTCCCGCGGAGAGCGGGACGAAGCTGCCCGGGCCTATCGAAAGGAGCTACGACGCAAAGGCGCGCCCCGCTGCCAAAGGGCCTAAGTCGCCCATCGAGGGTACGCCGCTCGGGGTCAGCTTCGTGGATGTGGTCAAAGAGGCGGGACTGGCGGTAAAAACAATCTACGGCGGGGAGCACAAGAATAAATATCTGCTCGAGACCACCGGATGCGGGCTGGCGTTCTACGACTATGACGAGGATGGCTGGCTGGATCTTTTCCTGGTGAACGGCTGGCGGTTAGAAGGTTTCGCCAAAGGTCAGGAGCCGCACTGTCATCTATTCAAAAACAACCGGGATGGAACGTTTACGGATGTGACGAGCGGCTCCGGCCTGGAGCACCGTTCCGGATGGGGGCAGGCATGCTGCGTGGGGGATTTCAATAACGACGGTCATGACGATCTGTTTGTAACCTATTACGGGCAGAACGCTCTTTACCGGAACAACGGAAACGGAACGTTTACGGATGTCACGAAGGAAGCAGGCCTGTGGCAGGACGGTCCGAAGACGCGATGGAACACCGGCTGCACATTCGTGGATTATGATCGCGACGGGCACTTGGACCTGTTTGTCGCTAATTACGTGGATTTCGATCTAAAGACCGCTCCTCCGCCGGAAGCCGGCCCTTGCACTTACAAGGGATTGCTGGTGGCTTGCGGGCCGCCGGGATTAGCCGGCGCCAAGAACATTCTCTATCACAATAACGGCAACGGAACTTTCAGCGACGTCAGCGAAAAGGCGGGTATCTGGAAGACAGCCGGGACTTACGGGCTCAGCGTGGCCGCTTCGGATCTGGACAACGACGGATGGCCGGATATCTATGTCGCGAACGATTCGAGCACGGCGACGCTTTATCAGAATCAGAAGGACGGCACGTTCAAAGACATCGCGATCGAATCGGGCGCAGCGCTTTCCCCGGAAGGCAAACCGCAGGCGGGAATGGGAGTATCGATCGGGGATTATAACCGCGACGGAAATCTGGATGTGGTGAAGACGAACTTTGCGGGCGACACCGATTCTCTTTATACGAATCTGGGCGATGCGACGTTCGAAGACCGCACTTACCCGAGCGGTCTCGGAGTGAATACGCGCCTGCTCGGCTGGGGTGTGGGTTTTTTCGATATGGATAACGACGGGTGGCTGGACGTGCTGATGTCCAACGGTCACGTATACCCCGAGGTCGATAAATCAAATGCCGATTTGAAGTACGCGGAACATAAGTATCTGTATCGCAATCTGCAGAACGGGCGTTTCGAAGAAGTGACGGATAAGGGCGGCCCGGGGATTCTGGAAGACGCTCCCGCGCGGGGGTGCGCATTCGGCGACTACAACAACGACGGTTATCTCGACATCGCTGTGAATTGCGTCAACGCCATTCCGCAACTGCTCCGATGCGATTCGACACTCAACCGAAACTGGGTCAAAGTGAAGCTGGCCGGAGTGAAATCGAATCGGACCGGGATCGGAGCGCGCGTTATCGTGACGGCGAAGACGAAGCCGGGCGCGACCGCGCCGCTCGTTCAGATGGACGAGTTGAGGAGCGGCGGAAGCTACTTCTCGCAAAATGACATGCGGATGCATTTCGGTCTGGACCAAGCCACCAAAGTGGACCTGCTGGAAATTCGATGGTTGAGCGGACAAGTGGACCGTTTGAAGGATTTGGACGCGAACCGGCTTTACGTGGTGCAGGAAGGCGGAAAGATCCTGAAAGCGGAAGTCCTGAAGCCGGGGAAGAAGTAGCTACCTGGGGAGTTTAGCGGCGCCGTCCTGAATGGACTTCTGCTTCGCCTGCCCTTCGGCCTGGCGAAGCTTAGCCGCTTTCGCAAACGCCTCGGCGGATCCGGCGGAGTCGCCTTTTTTTCGCAGGAGGAGCCCCAGGGAGTTGTAGGCGCCGGCATTCTGATCGTCTAGCGCGACCGAACGGCGCAGCGCGTCGATGGCGCCGTCGGCATCGCCCTGTTGTTGCAGCAGGGTACCGAGCTGATACCAACCCTCAGTGTAATCGGGCCGCTGCGCCACGGCTGACCGGAGCTCCTGGACGGCCTTTTCTGTGTCGCCCAGGTCGATGTCGGTGAGAGCGAGCGTGTAGTGAGCTTCGGCGAGCGTGGGTTCGAGTTGCACGGCGCGCTGGAGGTGTTCGCGGGCGCTCGGGAGATCGTCGGTCTGTTTATAGGCCACGCCGAGGTCATAGTGAGCGGACGCAAGGTCCGGATGAGCGCGGGTCACATCGGAGAGTTCGCGGATGGCTTCGCGCATCCTGCCTGCCGCGATGTAGGCGTAGCCCACATTTACGCGCACATTGGCGTTATCCGGCTCCTGAGCGAGGATGGCGCGGAACTCCTTTAGCCCTGCGGTGGGATTGCCTGTTTTGACGAGCAGATAGCCGTAGCTGTTGCGCACAAGGTTGTTTTTCGGATCGAGCGCGACGGACTGTTTGTAGGCGTCGCGCGCAGCTTCAAATCGATTGAGGCGCTGCAGCGCGAGTCCCAGGGCCGACCACGCGGGAGCATTGGCGGGCGATTGGCGAGTGGCGCGGGTGAGTTCCGGGATAGCGGCGGCGTACTGTCCCGTTTCGTTGTAAAGGGCGCCGAGACGAAACCGATATTCGGCGTTGGCAGGGGCGAGAGCGACGGCGGTGCGCAATTCGCGAATGGCGGAGTCTGTGTGCTGGGTCAGAGAGTGCGCGGCCGCGAGATGAAACCAGGCTTGCGCGAGCTTCGGGTCGAGCGTGGCGGCGCGCTCAAAGTAAGGAATGGCTTCGGAGGCGCGCTGGGTCGCGGCCAGGAGAAGTCCAATCTCGTCCTGATAAACGGCGGATTTGGGCACGAGACGCGCGAGCTGTTCGTAAGCGGCGAGAGCGCCCGGAGCGTCGCGCGCGGCAAGGCGCTGGCGAGCGGCGGATTCGAGTTGCGGAACGGATTGCGCCGCCAGGGCGCCGCAGACCAGAAGCGGTATGAGGATGCGGCGCATCGGCACGCTTCATTATCCGCTTGTGATGGTTTGGGAAGCTTCGTCCCAGGCGACGGGACGTTTGCGGAAATAAGACTCATTCGCCATGTGACAGGCGATCGCGGCGTGGTGGCCAAATACGGCGTCCTCGACCACAGGCTGACGGGTGCGGACCGCTTGAAAGAAATTCCAAAGGTGCGGGCCAATGTCGTCCCAGTCATTGCCGCGATACACGACATCGTCAGTCAACGGCTCTTGTCCGGGCGGCGGGTCGTGCTCCGCGTGCCATCGCTGGACGTATTCTTCCCGCATTTTGCTTGGGAAGCTGCTGGAGTAGTAGCTCGGGGAAGTGTCCGTACCGCTTTGAGGCGAATGACGAAGCTCCGAACCGGTGGCTTCGAGAATTCCTTTGGGACCTATGAATCGGGCGAGTTCGGGAGTGGCGCCGGTAAGGTCGAGCCGAACGTAAACAGGAATTCCGTGGTAGTCGAATAAGACCGCGTGGACATCCGGCATGTCGCGACCGTCTTTCCAGCGGAAAATGCCGCCGAGCGCGGAGGCCGTGCGGGGCGGCTCATTCCAACCGAGCGTGAACAACATGCCGCTGATGAGGTGGATCATCAGGTCGCCGCCGACACCAGTTCCGTATTCCCGCCAGCAGCGCCAGCGCGCAAACCGCTTCGGGTCCAGCGGAATTTTGGGCGTGTCCTTCTGCCAGGCGGCCCAATCGAAGTTCTCGAGCGAAAGACCGGGCGGTGGAGGATATTCCCAGGCGCCGGTCGGGCTGTTGCGGCCTAAAGACAATTCCACCATCGCGATATCGCCGATGGCGCCGTCGTGGTACATGGAACGCGCCTTGGCGCATAAGACGGAACTCACGCGCTGAGCGCCAATCTGCACAATACGTTTGTTACTCGCCGCCGCTTTCACCATGGCGGCTCCGTCCGCGGGGCTGTGAGACATCGGCTTTTCGCAGTAGATGTCCTTGCCTGCGTTGCACGCGTCCACCACGACTTGGCGATGCCAGAAATCCGGTACGGCGGCGACGATGCAATCAATGTCCTTCCGGGCTAGCAGTTCCTGGTAACGGCGAGTCGCGGGCAGATTCGGGTTGCCCGTGATTTCTCTTGCAAGGGTATGCCGGCCGTCATAGAGGTCGGCGGCGGCTACGCATTGAATTCCGGGAAGGCGAATCGAACTGGCCAGCAAATTCGAGCCCTGCATGCCGATGCCGACCATGCCGAATCGAATTGGGGATGCGGAGCTCGGCGGCAATTCGCCTGGCGTGGTTTGGGCGTCGAGCAGAATGGGCATCGGTGAAAGAAACCCCGCCGCCGCGGCGGTTTGCAGGAATCGACGGCGAGGGAGATCAGGCATTACGTTGTTTTCCTGAGGATGAGCATGGATTGGATTAAGTCAATTTAATCACAACTTAAGCTCCGATTCAGGATTGGTTGGGTAAGATACAAAAGGACGACAATCCGCCACAATTCCAAGGAGATACACATCATGAAAAAGCTGATGATCATGGCCATGGGCCTCGGCCTCGTACTCGGTTCCGTTTCGTTCGCTCAGGACGCACCCAAGACCGACACGACGACCACCACCCCTAAGAAGACCAAGAAGACCAAGAAGACCAAGAAGCCGGCAACGGACGCTTCGACCACGACCGACAAGAAGATGTAATTTCCCGGATCGCCGCAGAGACTCCGGTTTTTGCGGCGATCCACTTTAGTTTTAACGCTTTTGTCCGCTCCCTCCTCACTGCCCGCCTTTATTTTCTTTCGCTCCGCTCCGCAACTCCTGATCCTTGATCCATCATCGTCTGGCGAGTTGACAGTTGATTGTGGCTCTCGTAATCTCTAGTATTCGGAAGGACATTTCCGGTTCTCCTTGAACTTCTCGGTGAAGAGCGACTACGCACTGCACGCGATATTTGATCTTGCCTGCAACGGATCCATCGAGCCGGTGAAGATCGCGGAAATCGCCGCGCGGCAGAAGATTCCGCAGAAATTCCTGGAGCTCATCCTGGGCAACTTGAAGCAGGGCGGTTTTGTGGAATCGCGTCGCGGGGCGGACGGGGGCTATCGGCTGGCGCGTCCGGCTTCGCGAATTACCATAGGAGAGGTGCTGCGGTACATCGAAGGGCGGCAGAATCAGCGTGGCCGGTCTGGAGGGTCGGAAGGCTCGCCACTCGCGGCGTTGTGGAAGCGGGTGGACGAATCGACGGCCCAGATTCTGGACGCAACCACGTTCGAATCGCTCGCAAACGAATGGGCGGACAGGCAGCGCCGCTTCGTGCCCAACTGGGAGATCTAAAGTGTTTTACAACGACAATTCACTGAGCATCGGGCGGACTCCGCTCGTGAAGCTTAATCGAGTGGTAGGGAACGCGCGAGCGACGGTGCTGGCGAAGATTGAAGGACGAAACCCGGCTTACTCCGTCAAGTGCCGGATCGGCGCGGCGATGATCTGGGACGCGGAAGAACGAGGCGTTCTCAAGCCCGGGAAGGAACTGATTGAGCCGACCAGCGGGAACACAGGAATCGCACTGGCCTTTGTCGCGGCGGCGCGCGGGTATCCCATCACGCTGACGATGCCCGAGACGATGTCGCTCGAACGCCGGAAGGTGCTTCAAGTGTTCGGGGCAAAGCTGATTCTCACCGAGGGTTCAAAGGGGATGAACGGCGCAATCGCGAAGGCGGAGGAAGTTGTCGCATCGGATCCCAACCGCTATGTCTTGTTGCAGCAGTTCAGCAACCCGGCGAATCCTGAGATTCACGTCAAGACGACCGGGCCCGAGATCTGGGACGATACCGAGGGACAAATCGACGTTCTGGTTTGCGGCGTGGGGACGGGCGGAACGATCACCGGAGTGTCCCGCTATATCAAAGAGATAAAGGGAAAACCCATTCTGAGCGTGGCGGTGGAACCGATCGCGAGCCCGGTGATCGCCCAAACGCTGCACCATGAGGCGGTGAAACCGGGGCCGCACAAAATACAAGGCATCGGCGCCGGGTTCGTTCCGAAGAATCTGGATCTGTCGTTGGTCGATCGCGTCGAAAGCGTAAGCAACGAGGAGTCGATCGAGATGGCCCGGCGGCTTGCGCGCGAGGAGGGAATTCTGTGCGGGATCTCGTGCGGCGCGGCCGCCACGGTAGCGGTTCGCCTGGCTGGTCAGGAAGAATTCCGGGACAAGATGATCGTCGTGGTTCTGCCGGACTCCGGCGAACGGTATTTATCAAGCGCGCTTTTTGAGGGGATGTTCGAAAACTGATTTTTTTTGGGCGCCGGTAACCTTCGGCGCGAAATACGTCGTCTGATCTGTCACTTCCCCGTTACAACCGCGGGCGCGCTCACTCCTCCAAATCGAACGCGCCCGCCCCCTCTTGCCTGCATCGAAATCGCTGTTAAGATTGTGAGCGCATGCTGCGCGGTTCCGGGCTCTTACTCTGCACTTGTTTAGCGCTGGGCGCTCAGACGAGCGACCACGCCGCACTTCAGTTCACGGGTTCCCCGCTGGTTCTGCCCTACACATGCAGCGATGAGGATCTGGATTGGGCAGGCCTTTCCTGCGGTGACGATCCATGTCCCATTTACCTGGAGTTGTCCCATGCGGCGGGCGCGGGCAAGACGATCATGGTGACAGGCGATCTTCATGCGCCAGCGGCTACCATGTACTCGGTCCTGCTGCGAAGCGACGACGCGGGACGCACCTGGAACGAACCATTTGCGCGTGTGCGCGGCGCGGTGCTGGATCGAGTACAGATGTATGATTCGCAGACGGCCTGGATCAGCGGTGGAATTACGCAGCCCTTGGCGCTGGATCCGTTTTTTTTGACTACGCAGAATGGCGGGAAGAACTGGGACCGAGTTCCCTTGTTTGAAGAAGGCACGCCCGGATCGATCGTTCAGTTTACGTTTGATACCCGGGACCACGGCACGGCCATGGTGGATCACGGCGGAGGCGAGCGGCGGTACGAGGTTTACGAAACGCTGAACAGCGGGCGCGACTGGTCACTTCACCAGATGGGCGATGAGCCGCCGAAGGTGAAATCGCTGGAGGATTCGGAGTGGAGAATACACCCGGAGACGAAGCTCTTCCGGTTGCAGCACCTGGAGGATGGCCGGTGGGCTCCGTTCGCGGCGTTTGCTTTGAATGTCGCCAAATGCCAGGAAAAGCCGCCGGCTCCGGCTAAGCCTGACGACGCCGCGCCAGCGCATGAAGGCTATTGAGCGCGAGTTATTCCGCAATCTCTTCGTCTCGGTAGCTGACGAAATGGGCGTGGTGCTGCGCCGCACGGCGTTCTCCCCGAACATCAAAGAGCGCCGGGATTACTCCTGCGCCATCTACGACAAGGCGGGCGAGACCGTGGCTATGGGCGATCACATGCCGGTCCATCTGGGAGCGATGCCGCTTTCGGTGCGCGCCGCCATTGACCGCTTCACGCTGGAACCGGGCGATGTGGCGATCCTGAATGACCCGTTTCAGGGCGGTACGCATCTGCCCGACATCACCGCGATTTCGGGAGTCTTCCTCGCGGGCAGCAGCCAGTGCGATTACTACGTGGCGAATCGCGCGCACCACGCGGACGTGGGCGGGATGAGCCCTGGATCAATGCCGCTGGCGCGAGAAATCTACCAGGAAGGGTTGCGTCTGCCGCCGATCCTGCTGTTCCGCCGGGGCGAGGTGGACCGGCCGCTATTGGATCTGATTCTGGCCAACGTAAGAACGCCCGAAGAGCGTGAAGGCGATTTGATGGCGCAGATCATGGCAAATCGGCGAGGCGAAGAGCGGCTCCTCGATATCGCGGCCCGGCACGGCCGTGAATCCGTGGATCGGAATATGAGCGCGCTGCAGGATTACAGCGCCGCGATGATGACGTCGGCGCTGGGGAAAATGCCGGACGGGGAGTTCGTGTTTTCCGATTTTCTGGATGACGACGGCGTGGGAATAGAACCCGTGGAGATTCGGGTGACCGTACGCATTGGCGAGGGTGCGGCGGAGGTTGACTTTAGGGGTTCCAGCCCGCAAGTGGCGGGCAGCGTGAATGCGAACTACGCGGTGGCAGTGTCGGCGACGGCCTACGTGTTCCGATGCATCGCGGCGCGACTGGCGACCGCGGATATTCCGTATAACGCCGGGATGCTGCGGCCGATCCGCGTCGTGACGCCGCCGCGCAGCGTGGTGAGCGCGGGACCGCCGGCCGCCATGGCGGCGGGGAACGTTGAGACATCGCAACGCATCACGGACGCGCTGTTCGGAGCGCTGGCCCAAGCATTGCCGCATTTGATCCCGGCCGCCAGTTCCGGGACCATGAACAATCTGACGATCGGCGGATGGGACGCCCGGAAGAACCGCTCGTTCGCTTACTACGAGACCATTGCGGGCGGGTCCGGGGCGTCGGCGGAAGGACCCGGCGCAAGCGCCATCCACACGCACATGACGAATAGCTGGAATACGCCGGCGGAGGCCTTCGAGCACGAATATCCGATGCGCGTGAGGCGCTATGAAATGCGGCGCGGGTCGGGCGGAGCGGGTTACTTTCGAGGCGGGGAAGGCGTCCTGCGGGAAATCGAGTTTCTAGCGCCGGCAGAGGTCACAATCCTATCCGATCGAAGGACACGAGGACCGTGGGGGCTGGATGGCGGCGGCGCCGGATCGCCGGGACGAAATACGCTGATCCGGGGTGGGGTTGAACTTCCGGTGAAGTCTAAGGTGCATTTCGACGCGGCCGCGGGCGACATCTTGAGAATTGAAACGCCAGGCGGCGGCGGGTGGCGCCAGTCGTAATCGCTTAGAGGATTGACACGAAGTCCTTCCGGTTCGGTTCGTATTCCTTCACCCGGCCTTCTCCGATGTCGTAGCACCATCCATATAGCGCGAGACTGCCCACGGCGAGCCGGCCCGCGACGGACGGGTGGGTGCGGAGGTGGTCGAGCTGCAAGAGAACATTCTGCTCAATCAGTTCCGGCAGAAGTTCCCGGTTCGTGGCGTGCGGACTTCGCGCTTTGACGACGCTTAGCGCGGCTTCGGCGTTGTGAAGCCATCGATCCACGGTGGGCATGTTCGAAAGCGACGCGCGGTCGAGAAGGCCTTTCATCGCGCCGCAATCCGAGTGGCCGCAGATAACGACCTGGCTCACCTGGAGAGCGGACACCGCATACTCGATGACGGCGGAAACGCCGCCCAGCATCTCGCCGTAAGCGGGCACGAGATTGCCGATGTTCCGGGTGACGAAGATTTCCCCCGGGCTGGATTGCGTGAGCGCTTCCGGTTCCACGCGGGAATCGGCGCACGTGATGAGGAGAGTGTGGGGATGTTGCGCGTCCTTCGCCAGTTTTTCGTAACGCTGCTGGTTGGCGCGGTAGACATCGCTGTGGAAACGCCGAACCCCTCGATGGAGCAGCTCGCGATAAACGTACAGATCCTGGTTCGGGCTCATGCCAATCCATTTAGATTACGAGACTCCGCGGGGGAAAAGAGTTCCGTCGTATCCTGAAGGTTCATGTCGCGGGAGACTACCCTGAGCCCGCCTGCCGCTCTCACCGCGCTAGAGGCGGCGCTGGCCCTGGCCATTCGCGGCAAGCCGGAAGTGATCCGGATGTCCATCGTGTGCCTGCTGGCGCGAGGACATCTGCTGATCGAGGACGTTCCGGGAGTGGGAAAGACGACGCTGGCGCACGCGATCGCAAGGGCGATCGATTGCCAGTTTCACCGGATTCAGTTCACCAGCGACCTGCTGCCCAGCGATGTTCTGGGGGTGACGATCTACAACGCGCACACCGAGTCATTCGAGTTTAAGCCGGGTCCGGTGTTCACGAATATCCTGCTGGCGGACGAGATTAACCGGACGACTCCGAAGACTCAATCGGCGCTGTTGGAGTGCATGAACGAAGGCCAAGTGACGATGGACGGACGGTCGCTGCCGCTGCCTGCGCCTTTCTTCGTGGTGGCGACGCAGAACCCCGCGGAGCATCACGGCGCCTACCCGCTGCCCGAATCGCAACTAGACCGGTTTCTGCTAAGGCTGCGCATCGGCTACCCGGACCAGGCGGCGGAGAAGGACATCCTTCGGAATCCGACAAACTCCGGCGATCAAGTGCGCACGGTGTGCAGCGCGGCGGAGATCCTGGCTATGCAGGGGCAGGTGGAGCGAGTCCGGGCGGACGATTCGATTCTGGATTACATTCTCGCGATTGTGGAGAAGACGCGGACGCATGAGGCGCTGATGCTGGGCGTGAGCCCGCGCGGGTCGCAGGCGCTGTTTCGCGCCGCCCAGGCACGCGCCATGCTGCATGGGCGGGATTACCTGATTCCGGACGATGTGAAGCGGCTGGTCATCCCGGTGTTCGGCCACCGCGTCGTGGTGCAGCCGCGCAGCGCCCTGGGCGTGCGGCGCGCCGAAGCCGCGGATCGTATCCTGGAAGAGATCCTGACGCAGGTGGACGTTCCCCTGTAGCAGAATTAAGCTCACTAATGAAAACTGCCATTCTCGGTTTGCCCATGACGGGCAAGACCTCGCTTTTTACTATTTTGACGGGCGTGACGCAGGAATCGAGGGTTGGTTCCATGTCGGTCCGGACGGGCGTAACGAAAGTGCCCGATGCGCGGCTGGAAGCGCTCGCGACGATTTTCGAGCCGCCGAAGATTACGTATGCCACGGTGGAGTATCTCGATTGCCCGTCGATCTCGAAGGAGTCTCTGCGCGATCCGGCTTTTCTGGCCGGGCTGCGGGTGGCGGATGCTTTTGCCCACGTGCTTCGGCTGTTTGAAGATGACACCGTGCCCCACGAGCACGGGTCGGTGGATCCGATTCGCGATTTGATCGATTTAGATACCGAGCTGATTCTGAGCGATCTGGTGGTGATCGAGAAGAGGCTGGAGCGGCTGGAGAAAGATCGCAAGCGGCAGAAGAGCCCGGAACTGGATCAGGAGGCTGAACTGCTCGAGGCGGCGAAGAAGATGCTGGAAGAAAACCAGCCGCTGCGGAATCTGGAACTCAGCGACGAGGACGAGAAGCGCCTGCGCGGATTTCAGTTTTTGTCGCAGAAGCCGATGCTTTGCGTGTTGAATCTGGGCGAGTCTGACGCCGGGAATCTGCATGCGAAAGAGGAAGAGTTTCGCAACGGTCCGCTGGCCGGGCGCAAGCAGACGGAGGTGGCGGGAGTATGCGGAAAAATTGAAGCGGAGCTGGCTGAGTTGCCCGTGGAGGAGCAGCGGGACTATCTGGCGAGCTACGGTTTGAAGGAATCCGGTCTGGAGCGGCTGATCGCGGCCACTTACCGGCTATTGGGGCTGATGTCTTTTCTGACCGCGGGCGATACGGAGGTCCGCGCCTGGACGGTGCCGATCGCGAGCACGGCGCAGAAAGCTTCCGGCGCGATTCATTCGGACTTCGAGAAGAAATTTATCCGGGCGGAAGTAGTCAACTGGAAGAATCTGGTGGATCTGGGCGGCTATCCGGGAGTGCGCGAGAAGGGGTTGCTGCGGCTGGAAGGCAAAGAGTACATCGTCAAAGACGGAGACGTACTCGTAATTCGACACAGCTAGCCGCCAGAAGCACGAGGCAGACCACGAGGAACCAATCTCCCCATCGCGTGTAGAGCGTGAGGCGCTTCTGGTAGGAGAAGCCGAAGGCGGCGGAGGCCTCCTGGTAAAGACCGAGCGACGTGGTGACGCGACCGGCGGGATCGATGGCGGCGGTTATCCCGTCGTTAGTGTCGCGCAGAATCCAGCGCTGGTTCTCGGCCGCGCGCATGCGAACAATCTCGAGATGCTGGAACCGCGCGGCCGTCTTGCCGAACCAACCATCGTTGGACGGATTGAACAGAACTTCCGCGCCTTTCCTGACAAAGCCGCCTATGAAGCGCGGGAAAACCGACTCGTAACAGATGAACGCAGCGGCGCGATGGGCGCCGAGAGACGTGACGACCTGTTCGGCGCCGGGCTGGAAATCGCCAAGTTCGGGTGAGACTTTGAAGGCGATGGGGCCGAGCGGCCAGGGAATGAATTCGCCGAACGGGACGAGATTGTTCTTGTCATAGCGGGCCAGAGAACGTCCCTCGGGATCGATGGTGATGACGGAGTTGAGGATGGCGTTCGCGGGGGTGTGGGCGACGACTCCGGCGAGAAAAAAAACGTGGGCGGAGCGGGCCAAGCTGCGCGCGTAGGCCATGAAGACGGGGTCGTCGTCATAGAAAGGCGCGGGCGCTTCCGGCCACACCAGGATCGACGGGCGCGCAGGAACGCCGAGAGGCGCCAGGGAAAGCTCATTCATGCGCTTGACGAGGAGCGCCAGCGAACGCGCGGTCCAGTTTTCGTTCTCGTCGATGTTGGGCTGAACGAGGATGGCGCTTTCGGTAGTGGGCCGGGTCTGCGGGACTGCCGGCAGAAGGAACACAAGCGGGATCAGGATCGCTCCGAAACCAGGAATTCCGAACCGCTTCCAGGCGAGGTTCGCGACTTCCGCCGCGATGGCGGCGAACAAGAACGAGATGCCCCATACGCCCGCAAGGGGAGCGATGCGCAGAGGGAGCATCATGTCGATACCGGCATTCCCCAGATTGAGCCAGGCGAAACCCAATGGAGCGTGGGTATATTCCACCAAAACCCAGAGCGCGGCGGTAGCGGGGACAGCGAGGCGAGTGCGCATGGTCCAGCCGGCGACGAGCGCGAACACTCCGGTCTGGATCGCCTTGGCGAGACAGAACAACGTAAAGACGGCCCACGCCGCGGCATTGCTCATCCCGCCATGGGTCGCGATGGTGAACTGAATCCAGTTACAGACGAAGAACCAGTAAACAACGCCGGAGACATAGCCCAGCCAGAACCGCCGGAGACGGCGATTTTCCCGGCAGGCCGCTATCATCAGCGGAGCGAGCGCAAAGGGCGCAAGCCAAGTGAAGTTGTGACCGGGAAAACTAAAAATCAGGAGCGCGGCGGTGGCCAGCGCTAAAACCCAGTTCACGCCGATTCGCAAGCCTTGTCGCTGACCAGATCCGCCATGTAGGAAGAACGTACAAGGGGTCCGCTGAAAACCATTTTGAATCCGAGATTCAGCCCGAAGTCGCGATAGGAATCGAATTCCGCGGGTGTGACATAGCGGGTGGCGGGAAGATTGCGGCGGGTGGGACGAAGGTATTGGCCGATGGTGGCCACGCCGGTTCCGGAAGCGTGGAGATCGCGGAGGAGCTGGTGAATTTCCGCCTCGAACTCGCCCAGTCCGACCATGAAGCCGGACTTGGTGAGCAGGCCGGGCCGGTAAGCACGGGCGAACGCGAGGACATCGAGAGACTGGCGGTAATCGGCCTGCGGGCGGACCTTCCGATAAAGGCGCGGCACGGTTTCCATGTTGTGGTTGAAGACATGAGGCCCTGCGTCGAGGACTCGTGCGACGGCATCGTAGTCGCCGCAGAAATCGGGCGTGAGAACTTCGACGCGAGCATCGGGCAAAGCGCGCCTGACTTCGGAGACGGTTTGGGCGAAGTGATGCGATCCGCCGTCGTTCAGGTCATCGCGGTTTACGCTCGTGATGACGACGTACTTAAGATTCATGGCCGCGGCCATGCGCGCGACGTTGGCGGGTTCGGCCGGGTCGAGCGGCATATCCATCTTGCGGGGATTTCCCTTCGGCACGGAGCAGAAACCACATCCGCGGGTGCAGAAGTTGCCGAGGATCATGAACGTGGCGGCGCCGCGGTGAAAGCATTCATGGATATTGGGGCAGCGCGCCGATTCACAGACGGTATGAAGGTCCAGCTCGCGGAGCCCGCGCTTCAGCGTATTCAGGGATTCGAAGTGGGTGGCGCTTTTGCGCGCCCATTCGGGAAGGCGCGCGGGCCGGGGCGCGATTTGAACTAATGCTTCACTCACCTGGCGACAATCGTTTCAAAGCCAGCCGCGCGGAGTTTCTGTTTCGAGTCGGAAAGATCCGCCATGGTTTTGAAGGGGCCGACGAGCACCCGAAAGAGACCCGGCTTGGGACTTTCTCCGAGCAAAGCCGGATAGCCGCGGTCTCGGAGAACTTTGACGATATGGTCAGCATCTTCATGTTTGAGGGCGGCGACCTGGAGGTAGTTTCCGGTTCCCGCCGCGGCCGCGGAATCGACCGCGGGGCGCTCTGGTTTCGCGGCGGATACCTTCGCGTCCGCGCCGCCGCTTCCGTCGTAGGGCTTGGCGGGCTGAGTGCCGCTCGGTTTCGGCGCAAGTTGTTCGGGCGCCGGGGCCGGGTCGCTGGACGCTGGGCGATCGGGGGTCGGCTCGGAATCGACCGGGGCGGCCTGATGGGTCGAAAGAGCCGCAACGCCGGACCCGCTCACGCCGGCGGCGCTGACCGTGGCCGTGTTCTTCCCGATCATGTACCCGATGGTAAAAGAAACCCCGAGTAAAACAACCACGATGAAAAAGATGCTGAGGAGCTGTTTGTTGCCCAGTACAATTTCCTGCTGTTGATCGTTATCGCTCGCCATCCGTGACTTCGTTGCCTCGTTTACGCCTGAATTTTGGGACCGTCCTGGTTGGGAACGGTGGTGGCGCCGATCCGGTCAAGAGCTCCCCGCAAGCCATTCATGATGTCCATGGGGAACGGGAACACAATCGTGGAGTTCTTTTCAGCGCCGATTTCGACCAGCGTCTGGAGATACCGAAGCTGTAAAGCGGCCGGCTCGCGCTGGAGAACCTGCGCGGCCATTCCCAGCTTTTCGGAGGCCGAATACTCGCCTTCGGCGTGGATGATCTTGGCACGCCGCTCGCGTTCCGCTTCAGCCTGGCGAGCCAGCGCTCGAATCATCTGCTCGGGAAGATCCACTTGCTTAACCTCCACCATGGTAACCTTCACGCCCCATGGGGAAGTGTGCTGATCGAGGATCTCCTGCAAACGGTTGTTCAGCTTTTCGCGCTGGCTGAGAAGTTCATCCAGTTCCACTTCGCCGAGAACGCTGCGGAGAGTGGTTTGCGCGAGTTGGGAGGTGGCATAGCGGAAGTTGTTGACTTCGACGACAGCCAGGCGCGGCTCGATCACGCGGAAGTAGATCACGGCGTTCACCTTTACGGTGACGTTGTCGCGCGAGACGACGTCCTGCGGGGGGACTTCGAAGGGTTCGATGCGGAGGGAGACGCGCTCCATGCGATCGAGCGGACTGAAAACGAGGATGACGCCGGGGCCTTTGGGCTGATCGAGAAGACGGCCGAGGCGAAAGATCACCGCGCGTTCGTACTCGGCGAGGATCTTGATGGAAGAAAACAAATAAACCGGAACGATTGCGACTGCGACCAATAGGAATAGCATTTTTTAGCGATCCGATTCCTTCCCCGCGGCGAAAGCTTCGACGCGGAGCACGAGGCCGGCCACGCCGTTCACGCGAACGTGCGACCCGCGCGAGACCATGCCGGGCGCGCGCGCCAACCAATTTTCCCCGTGGACGAGAATGCGACCTTGCGGCAAGAGATCTTCAAGCGCCACGCCCCATTGTCCGATCATTCCTTCAGCTCCGGTGACGACTTTCGCCTGACGGGCACGCCAAGCCAGCGTAACGAGAAGGGACGTCACCAACGCGAGCGGCAAGGCGACACTGAGCGCAGTCGTGAGTTGAATGCGCATCTCGGGGATCGGGGTGTCCACAAGCATGGTGGCGCCAAACACAAGCGCGACCGCGCCGCCCAGGCTGAGCACGCCATGCGAAATGAATTTTACTTCGAGCGCAAAGAGAGCCAGCGCCAGCAGGATGAGGGTGACGCCCAGCCAATTCAGCGGAAGGACAGCGATGGCGGACAGACCTAGCACGGCGCAGAGAGCCCCGACTACGCCAGGAAAGATGAGGCCCGGCGAACTGAATTCGACCATGATACCGAGGACGCCAAACGCCAGCAAAATCAACGCTATGTTGGGATCGCTTATCCCGGATACGACGCGCTGGCGCGGGGTCGGAGCGTAAGGACGGATTATCGCGCCCGCAGTGTGGAGAACGATGCGGGTCCCGTCAAAGCGGCGAACCGCCCGTCCATCCAGTTGCCGCAGCAGCGACTGCTCGTCCGGCGCAATCAATTCGATCAGCCGGCCATCCAGCGCTTCCTGCGCGGTGAACGACTTACTCTGGCGCACGGCGGATTCGGCTAACTCCACGTTTCGATCGTGCTGCGAGGTGATGCCGCGGAGGGAAGCGGACGAATCGTTTTCGAGCTTCTCCTTAATGACGGGGTCCATCTGGGAACCGAGAATCACGGGATGCGCCGCGCCGGCATTTGTTCCTCTCGACATTGCCGCGACATCGCCGGCCTCGAGGAGGAAGAATCCGGCGGAGGCAGCCCGCGCGCCTTGGGGCGCGACGTAAGTGATCACGGGAACAGGTGAAGAGATGATCTTTGCGACACAATCGCGCATTGCATCCAGCAGACCGCCGGGCGTGTCGATGCGGACAATCAGAAGGGAATCGCCGGAGGATGCGGCTTGCTGGATGGCGCTGGCGAGAATATCGGAAGTGACAGGGTGGATCGCGCCGGTGACTGCGACCTCGCGAACGAAAACAGCGCTTCGCGCGCTGCCGCCAAGCAGAGTGAGCGTTATCAGGAGAACGGCAGCCCGCATACTTTGGTTAGCGTTTATGCATACATTGTGTCACCATGAGCTCTATAAAAGGTTTTTTGTGTCTTCCCTGACGGTGTCGCGATAAAATGGAAATCACTATTTTCGATTCGAAAGGAAGATTCATCACGATGGCGAAGAAAGCAACAAAGAACACGAATTCTGTTTCGGAGGCGTCCGGTGCGGCACCGGCAAGAAAGACCGTCGAACCGCGCGGCAAAAAGCATCTGAAGGCTCAGGCCGTGGGCGTTGCGGCCGCGGTGGAAGGATTCGTTCATGCCATAGTGGGTCCGGCCAGCGGGGTTGTTAAATCCGTTGAGGTGGAGAAAGACGCCGGGCCGGTGAGCGAGATTGCCGAGCCGGAAGCTGCAAATATCGAGGCGCCCGCCCAAAAAGCAGAAGTGACTCACGAAGACATTTCGCGGCTTGCTTATTCCTACTATTTGAACCGCGGCGGGCAGAATGGTTCGGAGGCCGATGATTGGGCTCGCGCCGAGCATACACTTCGAGCCGGGGCGAAATAAGCTGGAATAGCGGTCAGTATTTCCTTAACACGGCGAGCAGCCGGCCTTGAATTTGCAGATCGTCCGCACGAACGTAAATCGGTTTCATCGTTGAGTTCGCCGGCTGCAGCCTGAGGATTCCGTCTTTTTCCCGATAAAGCCGTTTTAATGTTGTCTCCGCTCCATTCACCAAGGCAACCACAATTTCGCCGTCGCGCGCTTCCTTAGTGCGCTCGACCAGGATCATATCGCCATTGCAGATGTGATCTTCGACCATAGAATCGCCGCGGACTTCCAGGGCGAAGGTATCCGAGTGGCCGAGAAAATCGGCAAAGCTCAAGGTGGCGCGGTCCGCGACGGATTCAACGGGAAGGCCCGCCGCAATGCGGCCAAGCAGGGGAACTTCCAGCGAGAGTTCTTTGCGCGCGCGCTGGCGTTCCACAAGATACTTAGGGGCGAGATCAACCGACCGGCTCTGGTTATGGGCACGGTGGAGGTAGTTCTTCGCCTGCAGCGCCGAGATGTGCTTGTGGACGGTGGCGAGAGAGGCAAGTTTCAGGGCGTGGGCTATCTCTTCGTAGCTGGGACTGTAGCCGTTGTCATCTACGAAAGCGGCGATGAAATCAACGACTTCTTTTTGTCTCCGGGTTAGCGCCATGCTCTAAAGATAGGCGAACAAAAGGGGAAATGCAAGAGGCTTGGCAATTATCCCTTGACAACACGTAAGCCGAGCAGTACGCCCAAGATGTCCTCGACCGCGATCTTGGAGAAGCGATTTCCGCTGCGCCGCGCGACAACCGGCCCATCCGGGAGGTTCTTGCGGAGATCATGAAGGATGTTCCCGATGAAGTCTTCGACCGGCTGCCCGAAGATGGCGCCAGCCAAGTCGACCACTACATTTATGGCCTTCCCAAGAGAAGTTAGTGCAACCGGTTTTTGCTGACACTTTCTATTGGGTTGCTCTCCTTCACCGCGAAGACGCAAGCCACAAGGCCGTGCTGGAATTCAGCCGGGATTTTGCATCCACCTTTGTCACCGCGGACGAAGTGCTGACAGAAGGACTGGCCTTCAGATCGTCCGATCCAGATTTGCGAAAAGAAGCAAGCAGAGCCGTCAGGCGAATTCTCATCGCTGGCAACGTGCGCGTCATCCCCCAGAGCCGCGAAAGGTTTCTCGATGGCATCGATCTCTACAGGCGCGCCCCGATAAAAGGCTACAGCTTGGCCGACTGTATCTCGATGCGACCATGCGGCGAGAGGGACCGACCGAAGCGCTCACCAACGACCGTTAGATTCCGGACCGACGAGTTCGGCTGCCCGGCGGGTGATTTCGTTCTAGAAGATCGTGGCGTTCTGTACGTTCCGGATTCAGTTCGAAGCACCTTCTCATTGTGCTGGCCCGGCGCCCGACATTCGTCGGTTGCCGAGGATGTTTTACGTCGTGTGACTCGATCCCGATTATTTTTTTGATAGAGAGCAAACACCCAAAATATCGAATGGAGTAGCGGTGGGTGGTTTGCGCCGCTTCCGCTCGCGCCGCAGCCTTCGGGGTACCATATAAGCAGAAAGAAGGCAGATTTACCCCACAATGGACTCCCCATCTGAAAGCCAGCTAGGCATCAACAGCTGGTTCGAAGAGGAGTTGCGCGAGCAGTACCATCACGACCGCAGCTCCGTCGATGAAAGCTGGAAGGCCCTCCTCGATCAAAACCGCTTCGACAATAAGAACGGCTCCCCAACTTACACCAATGGGACCAGCGCTGCCCGCAACGGGGCAACAGTTCCTGCTGTTGTTTCCGCCGGCCCCGGCGAGGAACTCGTGCCGCTGCGAGGCGCCGCCGCGCTGATCGCGAAGAACATGGTGGCGAGCCTGACGGTTCCGCTGGCGACGTCGCAGCGCATTCTTCCCGTCAAGGTGATCGATGAAAACCGGCGGCTGTTGAATCATCATCGAACGCTGACGGCGACGAGCAAGATCTCCTTTACGCATCTGATCGGATGGGCCATCGTGAAGGTTTGCAAAATGGTTCCCGCGATCAACACGGCTTATACCGAGATTGAGGGTGAGCCGTTTCGTATCGTGAAGCAGCACGTGAATCTGGGGTTGGCCATCGATGTCGCGGGGAAAAACGGCGGGCGCAGCCTGGTGGTGCCGAACATTAAAGACGCGGGCGGCATGACTTTTCCGCAGTACCTGGCCGCATTCGATGATCTGGTGGCGCGCGGACGCAACGGCAAGCTAACGGCCGGGGACTTCGCGGGTACGACGATCTCCCTGACGAACCCGGGCACGGTGGGAACGGCATCCTCCGTTCCGCGGCTGATGGTCGGCCAGGGCGCGATTATCGCGACCGGCGCGATGGATTACCCGGCCGGCGTCAAGGGACTTTCCGCCGACAGCCTTGCGCAGCTAGGCGTCAGCAAAGTCATGAGCGTGACCTGCACTTATGATCACCGCATTATCCAAGGCGCGGAGTCCGGGGCATTCCTCGGCAAGCTGGAAGCGCTGCTGAACGGCGATCAGGAATTCTACGAAGACATCTTCGCCGGTCTGCGCGTGCCTTATCGGGCGGTGAAGTGGGAGTCCGACAAGCCGTCCTCCGTCGCCGGGGGAATGGTTCCGGTCAGCGACCTCGCCAAGCAGGCCGCGGTGATGCAGCTGATCCACTCTTACCGCGTTCGCGGGCACCTGCTGGCGGATCTGGATCCGCTCGGCGGGGACGCCGTGGCCAACGGAAAGGGGTACCATCCGGAGCTCGATCCGCTGAATTACGGCCTGACCGTTTGGGATCTCGACCGGTCGTTCTATATGGGGACGCTCGGGATGGAAAACGGGAGCGAACCGCCGCGGCACGGAACCCTGCGCGAAATTCTGGATCAGTTACGGCAGACTTACTGCGGCAAGATCGGCTGCGAGTACATGTTCATCATGTCTCCGGAAGAGAAGGCGTGGCTGCAGCGTCATATGGAGCCGACCGCGAACAGCGCGCCGCTGCCGGTGGAGGAGAAGAAGCAGATTCTGCATGATCTGCTGCGGGCGGAAGAGTTCGAACATTTCCTGCACGCCCGGTTTGTGGGCCAGAAGCGGTTTTCTCTGGAAGGCGCGGAGACCGCGTCGCCGATTCTGGAAGAAGTGCTGGATCTGGCCGGCAAGGACAATGCCGCGGAGATCGTGATGGGCATGGCGCATCGCGGACGGCTGACAGTGCTCGCGACGTGCGTAGGCAAGCCGCTTCCGGAGATCTTTTCGGAGTTTGAAGGGTTTGCCGACCCGGACAGCATTCAGGGTTCAGGCGATGTGAAGTATCACCTGGGCGCGACGAACGTTCGCGAAACGCGCTCGGGGGCGGTGTTGACGGTTTCGGTGGCGCCGAATCCCAGCCATCTGGAAGCGGTGGATCCCGTGGTGGAAGGGATTGTGCGGCCGAAGCAGGACCGGCTGGGCGATACGGAACGGGCGCGCGTGATTCCGGTTTTGATTCACGGCGACGCGGCGTTCGCGGGTCAGGGAGTGGTGGCGGAGACGCTGAACCTTTCGCAACTGGAAGGCTACGCGACGGGCGGGACCGTTCACCTGATCATCAACAATCAAATCGGTTTCACGACGATGCCGTCGGGCGCGCGCTCGACGACTTATTCCACGGATGTCGCGCGCATGGTGCAAGCGCCTATTTTCCATGTGAACGGGGACGATCCGGAGGCGGCGACCCGTGTCGCGCGGCTGGCGTTCCGCTTCCGCCAGCAGTTTAAGAAGGACGTTGTGATCGACATGGTTTGTTACCGGCGCCATGGGCACAACGAAGGCGACGATCCGGGTTATACGCAGCCCATCCTTTATCGGAAAATCAAAGACCACCCCTCGGTCGCGGTGCTCTATGGGAATCAGCTTGTCCGGGAGAGGATTTTCGGCCAGGCCGAAGTGGAGACGCTTCGGAAGCAGGAGGCGGACCGGCTGGCGCAGCAGTTCGATTCGGCGAAGGGGATGCCTCACGTTTCCGATCTGGAAGAAGAGTTTGGGGACGATCAGGGCGTTCCTTTCAGCGGCGTGCCGTCGACTTCCGTTTCGATGGACTTGCTGGCGGAAGTCGTGGAACGCAGCGCAGCGTTTCCGGAAGGGTTCACCGTACATCCGAAGCTTAAAAACTTTCTGGATAAGCGCAAAGAAGCGCTGCGGCGGGGCGGCCCGGTCGATTGGGCTACCGCGGAGATGCTCGCATTCGGCAGCCTGACGCTGGAGGGAACTCCGGTGCGTTTGAGCGGCCAGGATTCGGGCCGCGGCACTTTCTCGCAGCGCCATCTCGCTTTCTACGATTACGAGACCGGTGAGAAGTACATTCCGCTGCGGCATCTCTCGCCCACCCAGGCGCGGTTCGACGTGTTCGACAGCAGCCTGAGCGAATACGCCGTACTGGGATTCGAGTTCGGTTACAGCGTGGCCGATCCTTTGACGCTGACGCTTTGGGAGGCCCAGTTCGGCGATTTCGGCAACGGCGCCCAAATCATGATCGATCAGTTCATTACGACGGCCGAGGAGAAATGGAAGCAAAGCACGGGAATCGTGCTGCTGCTGCCGCATGGGCAGGAAGGGCAAGGGCCGGAACACTCGAGCGCGCGGCTGGAACGATTTCTCACTCTGTGCGCGCGCAACAACATCCAGGTCTGCGACTGCACCACTCCGGCGCAATATTTCCACCTGTTGCGCCGGCAAATGCGCGAAGGCGCGGACATGCGCGGCAAGCGAAAACCGCTGATCATCTTCACGCCGAAGAGCCTTCTGCGCCACCCCAAGGCCGTTTCTCAGTTCGCGGAACTGGCCGCGGGAAGCTTCCGTGAGGTGCTGCCCGGGCCAGCGCCGGAGAATGCCGCCGGCGTCCAAAGGCTCCTGTTTTGCACGGGCAAGGTCTATTACGATCTGCTCAGCGGCTATGAGTCGAAAAAGCCGGAGAATGTGGCTATCTTTCGGATGGAGCAGTTGTACCCGTTCGCCGCGTCGCAGGCCGGCGAGGCGCTCGCGCAGTTTCCAAACGCGAAGGACATCGCGTGGGTGCAGGAAGAACCGCGCAACATGGGCGCATGGCGATTCATCGATGAGCAGTTCTCGCCGCTGCTGGGCGATCGCGTGCTGCGCTATATCGGACGGGACGAAAATCCCAGCCCGGCCACCGGATCGAAGAAACTCCACGACGTGGAACAGGCTGCGTTGGTCGCGGAAGCGCTGGCGTAAGTTACATGTACTCGGGTGTTCGGATGCCGAGAATTCCGAGTACGGTTTCCAACTGCGACCGGAAAAATTCGGTCATCCATAGAAGGAAGACTTTGCGCTCGCGGTCTTTCTCGGGCAGAATCGGGTATTTCTGATAAAAGTTGCTGAAGGTTTGCGCGAGCTGAAAAGCGTAGCGCGCCAGATGAGAGGGCTCGCCCGACGCGCTGGCGGCCTCGATAGCGCTATCGGCCTTGGACGCGGAAATCAGAATCTGCCAGAAATCCTCGTGACGCAGTTGGCGGGCGAGACTTTCGCGGGTTAGCTCGCTGGCGAAATCGGGGAGAGCTTCGCCGCGAATGACCAGTTCCCGCGAGATTCGGCGGGCGCGCACGGCGGCGTACTGGACATAAGGTCCGGTTTCCCCGGCAAAGCTGAGCGCTTCCTGAAAATCGAAAGCGATGACGGTGTTGCGCGTGAATTTGAGCAGGAAATACCGGAGCGCGCCGACGGCGATATCCGTGGCGACTGCCAACCGCGACTCCGGGGCGTGGTCTGGATGGCGCGATTCCACTTCGCGAAGCGCCGTCTCAATCAGCTTGTCGATCAAATCGTCGGCTTTGACGCCGAGGCCCTTGCGGCCGGAGACTTCCACGTACGGCCGTCTGCGGTCCTCCTCGGAGAGTTCGATGCCCAAGTCAACGCAGCAGCGCGGGGAAAGCGCCACCATCGCATACGAGAAATGGATGGACTGGGCCGCCTGTTCATGCGCGCCCAGCGCTTTCAGACCGGCCACCACAACATCTTGCAGATAGGATTGGCGCGCGTCGATCACGTTGTAAACACGGCTGGCATGTCCGAACGGGGGCGGCTTTGTCCCCGCGTCCTCGGCGGTCGAGACCCACAGCTCATGACCATCGGGATAGGTCATGAGTTGCCGGTAAAAGAAATCTTTGCCGAGAAGACCAAACTTCCAGAGCTGATATGCGATGTCCTTGCCCACATAGGTGACGGTGCCGTTCGAGCGCACGATGACTTTACCGTCTTCCGCCTCGGTGTCGGTGGAAAAGGCTGACGCGGGCATGACAAAGCAGCCGGCGTTCTTGCCTTCCGTCTCCAGATAAATTGCGCCCGTTTTTTTCAACAACTCGAAGGCGAAGGCCCAGAATTTCAGATGCAGGATCTCGCTCTCGCGGGGCAGCACATCATACTCTACGCCGATGCGAAGCATCGTCTCCAGGTGGCGTTGCACGATGGCGTCCCCAACCAGGCGCCCGAGTTTCGCGAGGTCTCCTTCATCGGCCTCGATGGCGTGAAGGGTTTGAGCGCGCCAGGCGAGGGCTTCGGGATGATCCTTATAGTGCTGGCTGGTGCGGGCGTACAGATCCCAGCAGAGATAATCGAAACGCGGCGTTTCGACGAGAGTCGCGACGTCCGCGGGCGTTTTCCCGGCGAGGAAATAAAAACCGGCGACCACATCGGCGACTTGCACGCCCGTGTTGTCGATGTAATTTTGAACCTCGACCTCGCGCCCGCGTGAACGCATGATGCGGACGAAAGTGTCGCCCAGAACGGCGTTGCGGAGGTGCCCGATATGAGCCGCTTTGTTGGGATTGATGTTGGTGTGCTCGACGATAATCTTTCCCGCGGACGCCGGAAAGGATTGTGCGCTGGGGCGCAGCAGCGCATCGGCATACGCGGCGCGATCGAGACGCACGTTGACGTAGCCATTGCCGGCGATCTCAAAGCCCTCCACGCCGTCCACCGGGGGCAGCGCTTCCACAATCTGATCCGCGATTTTTCGGGGGGGTTGCTTCAGTTCTCTGGCGAGTTGAAACGCGGCCGGAACAGCGAGCTCTCCAAAGCCCGACTGCTTCGGCTGCTCGATCGTGATCGCTTTTTCAATGCCGAACCGAATGGAGATGGCGGAGGCGAACGCCTCCTTCAGAGCCTTCTCGATGTCCTGGAACATGCGACTCCGTTTAGGCCGCCGCGCCGGCCGCGAGCTGCCGGAGAACAAAAGGCAGGATGCCGCCGTTGCGGAAATATTCAGCTTCCTGGGGAGTATCCACGCGAACGAGAGCTTCAAACTCCTTGGCGGACCCGTCTTTGTCGCGCGCCACAACCGTAGCTCGCGGCTTGCCGCCGAGCGCGGCGCTGATGCCGAGGATGGAATAACTTTCCTTGCCGGTGAGTTTCAAACTTTGCACGGTGTCGCCCTGCCGAAACTGCAAAGGCAGCACCCCCATGCCCACAAGATTGGTGCGGTGAATGCGCTCAAAGCTCTCCGCGATTACAGCTTTAACGCCGAGCAGATTCACGCCCTTGGCGGCCCAATCGCGTGATGAGCCCGAACCGTACTCTTTGCCCGCGATGATCATCAGCGGGACGTCCTCGGCCTGATATCTCATCGACGCATCGTAAATGTACATCCCTTCTCCATCCGGCAGGTGTACGGTGTAGCCGCCCTCGGTTCCGGGCGCCAACTGATTTTTCAGGCGGATGTTGGCCAGGGTTCCCCGGACCATCACTTCGTGATTGCCGCGGCGCGCGCCATAGCTGTTGAAGTCGCTTGGGGGAACGCCCTGCGCGATCAGATATTTTCCCGCCGGGCTGTCGGCCGGTATGTTGCCCGCGGGCGAGATGTGGTCCGTCGTTACGGAATCTCCCAAGAGCGCGAGCACGCGCATTCCCGTGAGGTCCTTTATCTCTCTATGCGGATCCTGCATGTGCTCGAAGTAGGGAGGCTTCTTGATGTAAGTGGACGCGTCGTCCCAGATGAAAGTCTCGCCCGTGGCGACGGACATGTTCGCCCAATTGGCGTCACCCTTGAAGGCTTCGTCGTAGCTGGAGCGGAACATTTCGGCATCGATGGAGGAACGGATCGTGGCCTGGATTTCTTCCGTGGTCGGCCAAAGATCGCGCAGGTAAACAGGCTTGCCGTCTGACCCTATGCCGAGCGGATCGGTCTGCATGTCGATATCGATACGGCCCGCGAGCGCATAGGCGACCACCAGCGGCGGAGACGCGAGATAGTTCGCCTTCACCAGCGCGTTGATGCGCCCTTCGAAGTTGCGGTTGCCGCTGAGCACGGCCGCGGCGATGACGCCTTCTTTCAGAATCGCGGCCGCGACAGGCTCCGGCAGCGGCCCGCTGTTGCCGATACAGGTGGTGCAGCCGTAGCCGACGAGGTTGAAGTGGAGCGCTTCCAGGTACGGCATCAGTCCGGCTTTTTCGAGATAGTCGAAAACTACCTTGGAACCCGGAGCGAGACTAGTCTTCACCCAGGGCTTTGAAGTGAGACCACGCTCAACGGCGTTTTTGGCGAGCAGACCGGCCGCCACCATCACGGAGGGGTTGGAAGTGTTGGTGCAGCTGGTGATCGCGGCGATCACCACGGCTCCGCTATCCAGCGTGCCTTCGAAACCATCGATGGCGAGCGGCGCTTTTTTCTTTAGCGAATCCTTGAACGCCGCCTGGAAATTGCCCTTGACCTCACCGAGGTTGACGCGATCCTGCGGGCGCTTAGGGCCGGCCATTGAGGGCACGACCGTGGCGAGATCGAGTTCGAGCGAATCGGAGAATAACGGATCGCGCAAATCGTCTGTGCGGAACAGGCCCTGTTCTTTCGCATAGGATTCCACGAGTTCGACCAGGTCCGGCGGCCGGTTGCTCGCCCGCAGGTAGTTCAGAGTTTCCGAATCGATCGGGAAGAACCCGATGGTGGCTCCGTATTCCGGCGCCATGTTGGCGACGGTCGCCCGATCCGCCAGGCTGAGTGCGCTCAAGCCCTTTCCGTAGAACTCCACGAACTTGCCCACCACGCCTTTTTTCCGAAGCATTTGGGTGATTGTCAGGACCAGATCTGTGGCGGTGCAGCCCTCAGTCAGTTTCCCGAACAGTTTGAAGCCGACCACAGGCGGCAATAGCATGGAGATCGGCTGGCCGAGCATGCAGGCTTCAGCCTCGATGCCGCCGACGCCCCAACCGACAACGCCCAGGCCGTTGATCATGGTCGTATGCGAATCGGTGCCGACCAGGGTATCGGGATAGGCGAACGTGCCCGAGTTGGTTTCTTTCCGAAAAACGACCGGCGCGAGATATTCCAAATTGACCTGATGCACAATCCCGGTATCCGGGGGAACGACGCGGAAGTTTTGAAACGAAGTCTGGCCCCACCGAAGAAGCTGGTAGCGTTCGCGGTTGCGCTGGAACTCCAAGAGAGCGTTGATGGAAAAGGAGTCTTTGGAGCCGAACGAATCCACTTGGACGGAGTGATCGATAACGAGGTCGGCGGGCAGCAGCGGATTGGCCAGGCCGGGGTCGACTCCCATCGCGGAAAGAGCGTCACGCATAGCGGCGAGATCCACTACCGCGGGAACGCCGGTGAAATCCTGGAGGAGCACGCGGGCAGGCATGAAGCTGATTTCTCGCGGATCGGGACCGCCCACGCCGCGGGCCACGTAATCCACGTCCTCCGCCGAGACCTTCCTCCCGTCCTCATGACGCAGCAGATTCTCGAGCATAATCTTGGTGGAGAACGGGAGGCGGGACACGTTCGCAACACCCTTTTCCTCTAGCGCCGCGAGGCGATGATAACGATAGCCAATCCCGCCCGCGCGCAAAACTGACGCCGTGCCGAAAGAATTTAAACTGTCCATGGGCTTACCTTTAGTGTAGCTGGCAGCTTTGTCCCAGCTTGGTGACGGTTGACGCCGCCCCACGGAGCGCTGTAATCCGTTATACAATCGACCGGATGCGACGGTTGCCTCCGCGCTTATTCCGTGCTGTTGTCCTTCTTAGCCTTTTTCCCTCGGGATGGGTGCTTGCCCAGCCGACGCCAGGGAAAGCTTCCCCCACACTCAGCCCGCGTTCCAAACCGGGCTCGGCGGACACGGCTGAGCCGGTGCTTCACACCGACTCTTCCCTGGTTCTGATCCCGGTGCACGTGACCCGGGCCGACGGAGCTCCGATCACCAATCTTCAAAAAAGCCACTTTCGCGTAACCGAGAACGATGTGGAACAGATCATTACGCATTTCAGCCAGGATGACGCGCCGGTTTCGGTCGGGTTGCTTCTGGACATCAGCGGCAGCATGCGTCCGAAGATGGCGAAGGCCGTGGAAGCGGCAGAGGCTTTCTTCCGAACCTCAAATCCCCAGGACGAGTTTTCGTTGATCGAGTTTAGCGACAGCGCCAAACTGTGCATACCGTTCACAGTTGACGTCAACGATGTGACGGACCGAATCGAACGCACACGCCCGTTCGGGCGGACGGCGCTGCTCGACGCGGTCCACCTTTGCCTGCGGTCCATGAAGCAGGCGCGGCACGAGCGCAAAGCGATTGTCATTGTTTCCGATGGAGGAGACAACTGGAGCCGCCACTCGGCGCGGGAAATCAAGAACGAATTACTTGAGAGCGATGTGCAGGTTTACGCGATGGGGATCTATGGGCTGGATACGGGAAAATCGACCGCCGAAGAGAAGAACGGCCCCCAACTGCTCGACGAGTTGGCCGAGCAGTCGGGCGGCAGACACTATCGCGTGGACAACTTGAAAGATTTGCCGGCGATCAGTGCAAGGATCGGGAACGAACTGCGTAACGAATATCTGATCGGCTACTACCCGAACCCGTGTCCGCACAATGGGAAGTACCATCCGGTTCAGGTGAAAGTGAATGACCCCGATCTGACGGTTCAGTTACGAACTTCTTACCGCCGCGGTTACTACGCGCCGGTGCCTTAAGAGGTCACCAGCGGAAGCCGAAAGTCACTGGGAGGTAATCCGTATGAGTGTTGTTGTTGAAGATGCGATTGTAGCGCGCTTCGGCGAAAAACTTCCCGTGCCACTTACTTCCGAAAGCGACACCCATTCCCGCATCGATTCCGGGCTTGTTCACTGAGTAAGAGGATGAGACCGAGCCGACCGGCGTGGAAACAGGCGAATAGCTCATGAAGGGGTCAACGATGTTGGTTACGCCGGAGTTGGCCTGGCTAAACACCCGATCCTGATGATAAAGTCCGCCGCCGCCCGTTACGTAGAAGTCCGCATGACGGTAGGTTCCGACGTGTAAAACCGGGTCGATCCGGGCGGAAAAGATGTTTAAATTTCCTCCGGACACGCCAATTTGGCTTAGTGTATTGCTATTTATTCCGAGTGAGTCATAGCCGACGTTGAGCATAATGCCCAGGTGTGAATTCAAATTCACACCCGCACCGGCCTTAAGACCCCAACCGTAGTCTGTCCGGCTCCCGGTATTGCCGAGCGGCGCGGTGAAACCCGTTCCCAAATCGAAAGAGAAGCGCGTTGTCTCCTGTGCCTGCATCGTAGCCGAGGCTAAAACGAGCATGCCTGCGCATGCCGCCCAAAGCTTGTTCATGTCATTGCTCCTTTAATAAAAACCTGAAGATGTTACTGCTCGGGGTAAATAACTGCACACCTATTTCCAACGTAACCAGTTACCAAAGTCGCGAACTGGAAACGAGTAATTCTGAAACCTTGCGGGAGCATTATACGTAACTGTCCCTTAACTTAAAGCGCGTTTTTCTGATGCGCGAGGGGGCGGCGAAGCTCACGTGTACCGGCTAGAGACGGATATGTGCGACGCGCGTCTATAATGCGGCCGGGGTTAAAGATGTTTTAGGATTAAAGCCTGGACAACGAAAGAGTTAAAGAGGATGAAGAAGCGGCCTTACTCGCTGGCGGACGCCTTTTGTTCGATCTCATAATTCCGAACGACGCGCCGCACGTAGTCGCGCGTTTCGCGGTAGGGCGGGACGCCCTTATACTTATCCACCGCGGCCGGACCCGCATTGTAAGCCGCCAGCGCCCGAATAACCTGATCCTGTTCGCCCTGATATTTGGTGAGCAGTTCTGTCAAATATTGCGTTCCGCCTTCGATATTCTGCGCCGGATCGCGCGGATCGACTCCCAACTGGCGGGCGGTGCCGGGCATTAGCTGCATCAACCCGACGGCGCCTTTTGGGGAAATGGCATTCGCGTGGAAGCCGGATTCCTGGCGGATCACGCTATTGACCAATGAGACGAGCTCTTTGGGAAGCTGATGCTTGGCGACAGTGGCCTGCACCATTTCCCGGGGAGTGAGGGGTTGAGGGATATCGGCGGATGGCTGCGCAACGACTTGCGGAAGAGCGGCGCTGACCGGCGGTGCAGCCGGAGGGGTATATTCCTCGACCTGATAGGTGGCGACGAGCGTCCTGGGAACCTCGGTGACTCCGGCGCCGGAGAACAGGCGCACGGTCTCGCCGTCGACCTCGTGCCGATCCGCCTGAATCTCAAATCCAGTGGTCAGCACGACGCGCTCGCCTGCATGGACAACGCCCGCAAGCAGAAGAACGGCTCCAGTACACTCAAGAATTCGCCTCATGGACACCAAGACTCTCTCTACTGTGACGCACCTGGAGTGCAGTCTGTGCAAAACAAAATATAGCGGGAAAGCGTCGCAAAATCTGTGCGCTTGCGGGGGTCCCCTGCTGGTCCGGTACGATCTTCAGCGCGCGCGCCAGGAGTGGAGCCGAGACGCTCTGCGGGACGCACCCCGATCCATGTGGCGATACGCGCCGGTTCTTCCCGTCCAAGAGGCAAAATTCATTATCTCACTTGGCGAGGGCCTGACGCCGCTCCTTTCGGCGCCCCGAACGGGGAAGCGTATCGGTTCGCCGGATCTGCTGATCAAGGACGAGGGGGTAAATCCCACCGGTTCGTTCAAAGCCAGGGGCATGTCTTGCGCGATTTCGATGTGCGTCCAGCTGGGCATCCAGCGTGTCGCGGCGCCTTCGGCCGGAAACGCGGCGAGCGCGGCAGCGGCCTACGCGGCGGCGGCGGGGATTGAATCTTTCCTGTTCCTGCCCAGGGATGTTCCTCAATCCAACTTCATCGAGTGCATGGCCTATGGTTCCCGCGTGACGCTGGTGGACGGGCTGATTAGCGATTGCGGCCGAATCGTCAGCGAACGCAAGGATCACGAGGGCTGGTTCGAGATCAGCACCTTGAAGGAGCCGTATCGCGTTGAAGGCAAGAAAACAATGGGATACGAGTTGGCCGAACAGCTCGGGTGGAAGCTTCCGGACGTGATTCTGTATCCCACCGGCGGCGGCGTGGGCATGATCGGGATGTGGAAGGCTTTCCACGAGATGGAGGCGCTGGGGTGGATCGGGCCGGAGCGGCCGAAGATGATCGCGGTGCAGGCCGCGGGATGCCAGCCGATCGTCCGAGCCTTTGAACAAGGAGCCGCGCGCAGCGAACCGTTCGCAGGGGCGCACACGGTAGCTAGCGGGCTCCGCGTTCCGAAGCCGCTGGGGGATTTCCTGGTTCTGGAAGCCATACGCGAAAGCGGCGGGACCGCGATTGCCGTTTCCGATCGTGAACTGATCGACGCCGGGATCCGCCTCGCGGCCGAAGACGGTTTGTTCGTGGCGCCCGAGGGCGCCGCCTGCGTTCCGGCGCTCGAGAAGCTGGTGGCGCGGGGGTTTGTCCAGGCCCATGAGAAGGCCGTCATCTACAACACGGGTTCCGGGCTGAAGTACCTGGAAGCCTATGCCACGCGATTTCCGCGCGTGGCTTCGGGCGATGCCGATAAGCTGGGCGGATTGATTACACCGCGCTAGCGATCGCGCCTTGGACGCGGACCGCGTTCTCCCCCACGCTCGCCGCCACGTTCGCCGCCAGGGCCCTTGGTCATGGGACGGGCTTCATTGATGACCAGCGCCCGGCCATTCATCTCTTGACCGTGACATGCCTCGACGGCGCGCTGGGCGGCGACGTCGTCATGGATCTCGGCGAAGCCAAACCCGCGGGGTTCGTTCGTAAAACGGTCTCGCATGATGGTGACTGAATCGACTGCGATGCCGTGCGTTCCGAACCAGGCTGAGACATCCTCCTCATTCACCTTAAAGGGCAGGTTGCCCAAATAGAGCTTCATCTGGAACGTTCTCCCGTGAACCATGCTGGCGAAATCCCAGCTGCCTTGTCAACGGATTGCGTTTCATTCGTTATCTTTTCTGAACGCGGATTCTATAATCTCCACATGCCGTTCGATGGTCTCTCTGTGCTCGCGTTGGAAAGCCGGCGCGCGCCGGAGATGGAGAAGTTGATCACGAGCCAGGGCGGCGCGGCCTTCGTCGCTCCCTCGATGCGCGAAGTTCCCATCGAGTCGAACACGGCGGCATTTGCATTCGCCGAACAACTGTTCGCGGGCGCTTTCGACATGGTGATCCTGCTGACCGGGGTGGGCACGCGTTATCTGGATAAGGTCCTGGCGACCCGATATCCGCCCGGGGCTTTCGCCGAGGCGCTCCGGAAGCTGGCCGTGGTGGCTCGCGGGCCGAAACCGGTCGCGGTCTGCCGCGAACTTCAGATTCCGGTCACATTGGCTGCGCCGGAGCCGAACACATGGCGCGAGGTGATGGCCACTATTAAGGACCGACCGGAAGGGCGCATCGCCGTCCAGGAGTACGGCCGAACGAACGCCGAGCTGATTACGGCGCTGCGCAACAAAGGAGCGAAAGTTACGCAGGTCCCGGTTTACCAGTGGGCGATGCCGGAAGATACCGCGCCTCTGCGGGAAGCAGTTCACCGGCTGGCCAAGGGCGCCTTCGACGCCGTGGTTTTTACAACGTCCGTGCAGGCCGATCACCTGATCGAGGTGGCCGAAGCGGAGTCGCTGGTCGGCGAGGTTCGTGAGGGGCTGGAACGCGCGGTCATTGGCTCGATCGGTCCCACCACCACCGAAGCGCTGGAAAATCACGGCCTCCGGCCCGATTTCGAGCCGAGCCACCCCCGGATGGGGACGCTGATCGTGGAATTCGGGCGCGAGGTCCACAAACTCCGCGAGAGCAAGATGCGGAGCCGCTTGTGAGGTTCGTGGGGGTTGGATTCCTCATCCCATGCTCCATCGTTATCGGGTACTACTTTGGACTGTGGCTGGACGGCCTGCTTCACACACATTTCCTGTACATCGTCTTTCTGCTGCTGGGGGCGGCGGGAGGTCTTGCGGAGATGGTCCGGCAGGTTCAGGGAAAGCCGCAAGGCAGAGGATAGATGGAGTTTCAATACGAGCGCGTCCCGCGTTGGATTCTGCTAGTGGCGGCGGCGGGAACCCCGATCGCGGGAATTACTGCGGGAGTTCCCGGCGCGGTCGGGTTCGCTTTAGGCGCGGCGGGCTCCTGGTGGAACTACGCAAGTTTGGTGCGCATCGTGAGCGCTCTCGCCCGGGCCGCCGTGGAACAAAAGGCCCCGCACATGGCGGGTTTGCTGGGAAGTCTATTCTTCCGGCTGCTCGTTTTGACGGTGGGCTCGATTGGTATACTCAAGTATTCCAAGATTAGTATGATTCCTTTGCTGGCCGGCCTGTTCGCGGCCTGTATCGGGATCAGTCTGGAAATCTCTTACGAACTGCTATGGAAGAGCACGAACTCTGGATAACCCGGATCTTCAACGACCACTTTGCGGGCATCGGAAACGCGATACTCGCGCTGGTTCATCTGCAATCAAAAGATCCGGGCCGGCCGTGGGCCAATTACATCACCATGGAATTCCTGGTGTGCGCGATCATCATCGTGCTCTTTGCGTTTGTGCGGACGCAGCTCTCCGTTGAAACGCCCGGCAAACTCCAGTTGGCCTTTGAAGCGATCTACACGTTTTTTGAATCTCAGACCAATCGCTACATGGAGCATGGCGCCGGACACTTACCCATCTTCGGCACACTTTTCATCTTTATCCTGTTTTCGAATCTGATCGGCGTGGTCCCCACGCTGGAATCGCCGACTCAAAGCGTCGCGGTTCCGGCGGGCTGCGCGATGGTGGCTTTTCTCTACTACAACCTGCAGGGCATCCGCGAGCACGGGCCGCTCTATATTAAGCAGTTTCTGGGTCCGAAATGGTGGCTGGCGTGGCTGCTGCTGCCGATCGAGATCGCGAGTCACCTAAGCCGTCCGCTTTCCCTGACGGTGCGTCTTTACGCCAACATGTTTGCGGGCGAGAAGTTGACCCTTATTTTCCTGAGTCTGACCTACTTCGCCATCCCGGTTATGGCGATGGGACTGCACGTATTCGTTTCGCTGGTCCAGGCATATGTTTTCGCACTTTTAGCGACGGTATACGTGGCGGGCGCGGTTTCCCACGAGGCGCATTAATTTTGACGGCTTAATATAGCTGCTTCCTGCGTGAGGCCGCCTTCCCCCCGGTTGGCCGGCAACCACCTCCAGGATGCAATTCCACATAAGGAGCAACAATCGATGAGTTTAAAAACAGTTTTGCTGACGATCGGCCTCTTCCTGATCGCCAGCCCGATTTTCGCCCAGACGACCGCACAGCCCGGTTCCACCTCGCACGCGGATTGGGTTGTGATCGCGTCCGGGTTCGGGATGGCGATCGCTTCAGGGCTCGCGGCGATCGGCCAGGGTCGCGCCGTCGGCAGTGCGGTCGAAGGGATCGCCCGCAATCCCGGCGCCTCCGGCGTGATTCAGGGCGCGCTTATTCTGGGTCTCGCGTTTATCGAGTCGCTGGCCCTCTTCACGCTGGTCATCATCTTCGTTAAGGTTGTGTAGCTTCAAACGGCGCTCGACTGCGCTGCAGGCGGGGGATCGAACGCAGCCTGACTGCGTGTTCGATCTCCCGTTTAGCCTCCCGAAATAGTCGGGACGCTGTGACAAAATCGCTTCACAAGTCGGCGTCATGAAAAACATCATCGTCGGCACGGCAGGCCATATCGATCACGGTAAGACGACGCTGGTGAAGGCTCTCACCGGCATTGATGCGGACCGCCTTCCCGAAGAGAAACGACGCGGGATCACAATTGATCTGGGCTTCGCTCACGTTCAATTGACGCCTGAAATCCGCCTGGGCTTTGTGGATGTTCCGGGTCATGAGCGTTTCGTCAAGAACATGCTGGCTGGGATCGGCGGAATTGAACTGGTTCTCTTCGTGGTGGCCGCTGACGAGTCCATCAAACCCCAAACGCGGGAACACTTCGACATCTGCCGGCTGCTAGGCGCGCGACACGGAGTCATCGCCATCACCAAAATTGATTCGGCGTCTCCCGACCTGGTGGATCTGGTTCAACTGGAGATGGAAGAGATGGTCGCCGGATCCTTTCTGGAGAGCGCGCCGATCATTCCGGTGAGCGCGGCGACCGGCGCCGGTCTCCACGAGTTAAGGGACGCGCTGAAAGACCTCGCAGGGCGAATTTCGGAACGAGACGCGAGCGGTCCAGCCCGGCTGCCGATCGATCGCGCGTTCACCATGCGCGGCTTTGGCACGGTGGTGACGGGAACGCTCATTTCGGGCGTGGTGTCACGAGAACAGGAGATAGAACTTCTGCCCGGGAATCGATCTGTGCGGGTGCGCGGAATTCAGGTTTACGGAAACGCGGCGGATCGAGTCGTCGCGGGCACCCGCGCCGCCCTGAACCTGGCCGGCATCGAACCCCGTGAGATCGAGCGGGGCATGGTGCTCGCCGAGTCAGGTAAATTCGCAACAACAAACCTCGTAGATTGCAGAATCGATCTGCTCGACTCCGCCAAGCCGCTAAAGCATCGCGCTCCGGTGCACTTTCATTCGGGTACGGCGGAGATTGAAGCGGAAATCCGGCTGTTCGGGAAGGCGGCTATTCCAGCGGGAGAAGCGAGCTTTGCGCGGCTGCGCCTGCGTTCGCCGGCGATCCTTGTTCCGGGAGACCGTTTCATCCTGCGGCAGTTCTCTCCGGTGGTGACGATCGGCGGAGGAAGCGTGATTGATGCGGCGCCCGGCCGTGAGCGTCGCGCCGCGCGCATTCAGGAGCGACTGTCGGTTCTGAGCGGGAACGATGCAAAAGCCAAAATCGAACTGCTGCTGCGCGAGTCTCCGAATGGCGTCAGCGTGCGCGACCTGGCGACGCGTCTGGGTTTGACTCCCGCGCAGGTGCTCGCCCCGGCGCGGCAAACCGACGCCATGGTGATGGATCCGCCCGGATGGATCCTTTCGCGTAACTGGCTGCAGCAGCATCGCTCCGCCGTCGTGAAGGCCGTTCAGGAACGGCATGCCGCATCGCCTTTGTCCCCTGGCGCGTTCCTGCACGATCTGCGGGCGGCTCTATTTCCGCAAGCACCGCCCTGCATCTTCGAAGCCGTGCTCGCGGACGTGCCGGAACTGATTGTGCAGGGCGATCACGCGCGGCATCGGACTCATCGCGTGGCGCTGACGGAAGATGAGACGCGAGCGCGGCAGAAGATCGCCCGAATCTTTGAGCAGGCCGGCCTGACGGCGCCTTCGGTGAAAGAGGTTCTCGCCAGCGCGGATCTGGACGCGGGGCGAAGCGAGACGATCCTCCGGATGCTGTTAAAGCAGCGACTCCTGATTCGCGTGAGCGATGACCTGATCATCCACGAATCCGCGGTCACCCAACTGAAGTCGCTGCTCGCCGCACGCGGCAACGAGCCCTTCACGGTGGCGACGTTTAAGCAATGGACGGGGATCTCGCGCAAGTATGCGGTGCCGCTTTTGGAATTTCTGGACAGGGAACGAATTACTGTCCGCACTGGCGACTCGCGAACGGTTGTGAGAGCGGAAAGTGGTAGCGCTAAGGGGATTCGAACCCCTATTTGAGCCTTGAGAGGGCTCCGTCCTAACCCTTAGACGATAGCGCCGCGCCCACCATCCTAACACTCCGGCGGGCTTCAGACGGCCAGCGTGGCGTGTCCCATGCGACCGCAATGCTTCTCCATGCGCCCGCGGAGTTCCAGCCGCGCCCGCAAGAGCCGGCTTTTCGCCGCGGCGACAGAGATGCCCAAACGATCGGCGACTTCCGACATCGAGAGCCCGTTCACGTCGCGCAGCAGGAAGACGTTCCGCAGGAGAGGCGGGATGCGGTGGATCTCCCGGTCAAGCAACACGCCGAGTTCCTTCGATCCGAGCAGCTTTTCAGGAGACTCGCCCTTGTCGACGAGTTCCAGGGTGCCGCGTTCTTCGCCGATCAATGTGTCGTCGAGAAACAGGAAGTTCACCCTCCGTACCTGCCTCAAGCGCATCAGGCACTGGTTAACGACGATACGAGTCATCCAGGTGGAGAACCGGGCGTCCTGCTGAAACTGTCCAATATGCTGGTAAGCCTTCCAGTAAGCATTTTGGACTTCATCCTCCGCTTCCTGCCGGTCTCGCAAAATGGAAAGAGCGAGTTTGAAGGAAGACGAATAGTTGCGCCGCATCAATTCGGAGAACGCGGCGGCGTCACCTTGCTGGGCAGAGCGGACGAGGTCGTCGTCGGCTACTTCGGATAGATCGGGAGAATACTTTTGCATCGCTGATCTCACAACACCGTCCTAGAGGTGTGCACTTTGAGGATAGCTCCGCCACCCGCGAAGAATTGACTGCAACTAAAATCGGTTTTACCTTCGCTGAACAACAAGCCGCGGTTTTAACCTCTGCTAATATTAATTTCAGCAGCATGGAAAACTCGGAAGAAACGATTCGCCGGCTGCTCTCTTCCTACGAACTGGCTAAGAAGCTACGCCAACTCCGCCTGCGCAAGAAAATAGCATTGGTGGATCTGGGAAAGCACACGGGACTTTCCGCCTCCATGCTTTCGCAGCTGGAGACGGGGAAAATGGTGCCGACCCTGCCGACGCTGGCGCGCATCGCCATGGTGTTTGATGTCGGACTCGACTACTTTTTCGACGACCGGCGGCGGCAAAAGCTTTTCACGGTCGTGCGGGCTCAGGACCGTCTTCGTTTTCCAGAGCGGCAGGATTCGCCGCGACCCTCCTACTTTTTCGAGTGCCTCGCCTACTCAGCTCAGGGGAAGTGGCTGCAGGCATATTTGGCCGAATTTCCCAAGCGCGATCTCGAAGAAGTGAAAGACCACTTCCACGAAGGCTCCGAACTTCTATTCATTCTGGAAGGCCAGATTGCGATCCGCTACCAGGAAGAGGACTACGTGCTGCGCGAAGGCGATAGTGTTTACTTCGATTCCTCGGAGCCGCACAGCTATCGGGGGCTCGCCAAGAATGGGGGGAAGGCGATCGTCATCACGGTGCCGCCGCGAAGCTGACTCGCCGGCGAAAGCTCGCGTAATCCGAGGCCGATCGCTGCGATAATAGGCCTGTTATGCGATGGGCGCGTCTGTTAGCCCTGGGTCTCGCGTTAGCCTGCGGCCCAATGGCCGGGGCATCTGGCCAAGCCTGGATCTCAACTAAAATCGGCCCGTTCGCCGTTTACTCGGAAGCGAACGCGAAAGAGACTCGCGAATGCGCCGCGGAACTGGAACAGTTTCGCTTCTCGCTGGGCGAGTTGCTGGGCCGTCGCGATCTCACGATTCGTCCCCCTTTGGAATTGTTCATCGTCCGGCAGCCTCCGCCTGACTCCGGACCGCTGACCACCCGAACCGGGGCAATCGCACTGCTACAGGGCGCGGGATCCCTAACGCCCGCGGTTCGCAGAAATGTCGCCCGGATTTTGCTGGAGCAAAATGTGGGTCGTATGCCGCCTTCTCTTGAACAAGGGCTGGAGACGTTCCTTTCCACCACGGAACTGCGCGGGGCGAAGGTGACTTGGGGCGCGCCGCCTCCGGCCGATCAGCGGGATGCCAACTGGGCGCTGGTGGACTGGCTGATCACGAATCCGGAAACGTACGGCAACGTGCGGGTCCTGCTGGCTAATCTCGAGAACAATGTCGACGAAGCGGTCGCCTATCAGAACGCGGTGCACAAGACTCCCGCGGAAGTGCAACGCGAGGTTCAGGCATATGTCGCCAGCGCGCGCTTCCAGACCATTGACGGGCCAAGCCGGGCGCTCAGTCCCGAGCGCGACCTTTCCCTTCGGCCGGTCGGTTCGGATGAAATCAACCTTCGCCTGGCCGATCTCTTAAACGGCGGATCGCAAGTCCGCTATCTCGCGATGCTGAATCAGGGCATTCATCAGGCGGAAGCGGAAGAGGGTCTTGGCATGCTCGCCAGCCGCGGGAAAGACGCCGCGGCGGCAGCCGAATACTTCCGGAAGGCGCTCGACGACGGAAGCAAGAATGCCGTCGCTCTCATCGAGTACGCGCGCCTCGAACCGAATCCGGCAAAGGCCCGAGACGCTCTCGAAACGGCTGTCGCAGTGGATCCCGATTCGGCTGAAGCGCACTTCCTCTATGGGCAGAAGCTCTCCGGAGAGCGCAAGCAGATCGAGCAGTGGCGCGCCGCGACCCGGCTGGCTCCGCGCGTGCAGGAATATTGGGTGGCGCTGGCCAAAGCTCTGCAGTTCGATCAGCAGTGGAGTGAAGCCGCCAAAGCATGGCGAGGCGCGGAGCAGGCGGCGGCCACTCCGGCTGAGCGGGAGAAGATGATCGAGGCGCGGCTCGCGATTGAGGGGCAAAGGCTTGATTTCGAGGAGGCGGAGAAGAAGCGCGAAGAAGAAGCGCGGGAGGCGGATATCAATCGCTTAAAGAAGCAGGCGATCGCCGAAATCCGCGCTGCCGAGGCCAAAGTCAACGCGAACAGTTCGGCCGTGGACACGACCAACGCCGTCGCATGGGATCAATTGGATGCAGCCGGACCCCATGTCGAAGGCCAGATCGTCCGGATCGAGTGCACCGGCCGCGCCATGCGCCTGATTCTGCGAACCGGCGACGGCAAGTTGTTCAAGCTGGACGCCGACCCGTCTAAACTCGCCGTGACTGACCCACGGGGCGCGACCCTGGCTTGCGGGCCGCAAAAGGAACGCCCGGTCTCGGTGGTATACAGCGCAAAGCGGAATGTGCGCACCGGCGTGGCCGGGGACGCGATCTCAGTCGAGTTCCGCTAGCGGTTCCGCGCCGCGCGCGACCCGAGGGCGCCGCCTGCAATGTGCAGCAGGCTGGATAGCGCGAAAAGCATCAGCCACGCGAGCAGCACCGCAAAAGGCAGGAACCAGGGAGAATTCAACATCTGAAGCTGGTCGGCAGCCATGCCCTGCTTCTTCATCTGATCCTGAACGGCGTTCAGATTGAAGCCGCCCTGGGAAGCGGCCACGGTAGCGACGATGGTGAGTAAGATGGCGTTGAAAACGGCTGTGAGCCAGCCGAGTTTCGCTCCTTCGCCGCGCGAGATCTTCAGGCCGGACCGGCGCTGGAACAGCGATACCGTAACGAATCCGCCGATCACAGGCGCAATCAGCCCCAGAAACGGGATAAATTCGAGGATGGAAGTGAAACTCGCCACCAGTAACGAAGTCCTGACAGCGAGCGGGCTTCCGAAACTCACGCGCGAAACAGAGGCCGCGGTCGCGGCCGCGGGCCGGGGAGCAACCGCGACAGGTATTTCGCGTTGCGGCTCGATCTGCGGTTCTCGTTGCGGTTTGCCACAACGGTGGCAAAAAACGGCGTCGTCCGAAAGGGAAGCGCCACATGTGCAAACAGGAGGCATGATGGTGCCGCTTGTGCGGCTTAGCTTCAGTTTGCCGCAGGCGGTCCGACGGAAGCAACTGCGATACGGGTGCGATCACCCTCCCGCTTGACTCCTATAGACCGAAGCCGCCCGTCTCCTTTGGCTTCGATCTCGAATTCGTCATTGTTCCACTTCGAGTTCCAGGAGGGGAATTTCTCGCGGTAGAAGTCGCGCACTTTCTCCGGCGAGTCGGAGGTGAAGTACGTCGCCCCCGCGGCGGTCACGTCTTTGTGCAGCGTTCCCGAATCGATTTCGAAATCCGCTCCGCCTCTATCCGAGCCTTTGCTGGCGCCAGGGTAGATGGGAATGCCGAGTTGAGTCGGATCGAGTTGATCGTCCTTGTGAACGGTCACGTGACCAAACGGAGTCTCGATGTTCACGGTTTTCTTGTCTCCAGACCCGGACTCGCGAACATGCACATTCCTCGCGAAGAAAAACCCCGCCGCCACCAGCATGACGATGGTTCCGGCGACGACGATGGCAATTCCCAGAAACACTTTCAGCAAGGTGCTCATAATCTTCCGTACTCCGTAGTCTTCAGTAAATGATACGCTCAGCGCGCCCGGTTTGTTCGCTAGCGCCCCGGAGGCGGAGCTCTCCGAATGTTAAAATCAGGCAAACCCGCCCTCATGGATTTCCTGCAAGGTCTGAATCCCCAGCAACGTGAAGCCGTCGCCTGCACGGAAGGTCCGCTGCTTATTCTGGCCGGCGCCGGAAGCGGCAAGACGCGAGTCATCACGCACCGCATCGCGCACCTGATCACCGCGAAGCACATTCCCCCTTCGGCCATTCTGGCCGTCACGTTCACCAACAAGGCGGCCGCGGAAATGCGCTCGCGCGTAAACTCGCTGATCGAGGACGCGGGCGTTCATGGCCAGCCCAATCTCTCCACTTTCCACTCATTCTGCGTGAGGCTGCTGCGCAAAGATGGAGACCCGCTCACCCAAATTCGTCCGGGCTTCACACGCCGCTTCACCATCTACGACGACGACGACCAGCTCTCCATCATCAAGGCGGCGTACAAGAAACTGGGGCTTGACGATAAAGCGATGCCCTATCGCTCCGTCATGTCCGTCATCAGCCAGTCGAAGAACAGCCGCAAGGGCGCTCAGGCTATTTACGATGAGGCGAAGGACCCGAAGATGACCCGCATCGCCGCCGTATTCGAGGAATACGAAAAGGGCCTGCGTACGGCCAATGCTCTTGACTTTGACGATCTGCTGCTCGAGACCGTGCGACTTCTGGAGCACGACGCGGCGACTCGCGATTTATATAACCGGCGCATCAGCTACCTGATGATCGACGAGTACCAGGACACCAATCGCACCCAGTATCAGTTGATGCGCCTGCTCACCACGCATCACGACAACGTTTGCGTGGTGGGCGACGAAGATCAATCCATCTATAGCTGGCGGGGCGCCGATATTCGCAACATTCTGGATTTCGAGCACGATTATCCGAAAGCCAAAACCATTCGGCTGGAGCAGAACTATCGTTCCACCAAGAACATCCTTGAAGCGGCGTCCGCGGTGGTCGCCAATAACAAAGAACGCAAGGGCAAGTGGCTCTGGACGGATTCCGGGGCCGGCGACGAATTGGGGACTTACACCGGGCATGACGCCGAGAACGAAGCGCTCTTTATCGCGGATACGATCGAACGCCTTTTGGGGCAAAATCCCGAGTGGCGCGTCGCCGTTCTCTACCGGACGAATTTCCAATCCCGGCAGATCGAAGAAGCTCTGCGAAGGTATGGGCGGCATTATCTGGTCGTCGGCGGGGTGAGCTTTTATCAGCGCGCCGAGGTCAAGGACATCGTGGCGTATCTGAAGGTCGCGGTTTCGCGCGCCGACCGCGTGAACTTTCTGCGGATCATCAACACGCCCGCGCGGGGCCTTGGGCGCACGACCGTGGATCAGTTGGAAGCATTCGCGGCGGAGCAAAATCTCACTCTGTGGGACGCGCTGGTCCGCATGGTGGAGGAGCAGCAGTTTGGTACGCGGGCCCACGCGGCGATGGCGGCTTTTCGCGTCCTGATTGAGGATCTCAGCGAGGCGGTCGAGAAACTTCCGCTTCACGAAGCGCTGAAGTTCATCGAAGAGCGCACCGGCTACCGCCGAATGCTGGAGCAGGAGAACACGCCCGAATCGCAGGCGCGCATGGAAAATTTGGATGAAGTCGCGAACGCCGCGGCGGAAGCCTGGGAGCGCGGCGAAACCGCGCCGGATTTCCTCGATCACGCAGCTCTGGTGGCGCAGGCCGATCAGGTCGACGAGAAGATTCAGGTGATGCTTCTTACCATCCATAACGCCAAGGGGCTGGAATTCCCGGTTGTTTTTCTCGCCGGGATGGAAGAAGGACTTTTCCCGCACAGCCGGTCGCTTCTCTCGGAATCCGCCATGGAAGAGGAGCGCCGTCTCTGCTATGTGGGGATGACGCGCGCCGAAAAGCGCTTGTACGTGACCTGGGCCAAGTACCGGCGGCGTTTCGGCGGCGGCGAACAGGAGCGGTCGATCGCATCGCGATTCCTCAAGGAGATCCCGGCGAAACTGATCGTGAACATCGGACCTGAAGAGGGCGATCATATTCCCCAGATCGATCTGACGGCGGAGCGACACGATGTGCGGGCAGGCGCCAGGCGGAATCTGTTCACCGGGAAGACATACAACTCGCTAGACAACATCTCGCAGTTCTTTTCGGATCGAGGCATAAAAATGCCGGTGCAGACTCCGAACACGCCGCCGAGGTCCGCGGCGGGCCAGAAACTTCCAGGCGTGTCGCCTGGAAGCGGCGATGCGCCGCCCTGGGTCACCGCGTCGTTCGCGCCGTCCCCACCGCTGAAATCCGGACAAAGCGCTCCGAGTCCGGGGGCGCGACCGCCGCAATTCCCGCCGCGCGCGCCCGCGGCAGCGCCCCTTCCCAGACCCGCGGCGCCCCGTAGCCCCGCCCGAACGGGTACAGTGGTAGAGCACCCCAAATACGGGACCGGCACGGTGGTGCGGCGCGAAGGGGAAGGCGATGACGCCAAAGTCACCGTGATGTTCCCGCGCTACGGACTCAAGAAATTAATCGAAAAATACGCAGGGATGACAAAGAAATAATGGCGAACACAAAGAACGTGGCAGACAAGGGCGAGCGCAAGACGCTGAAGCGGGCCGCCCGTAAAAAAGCGGCTCCGAAAGCGAAGCGCGCCTCGGGCGTAGCTCGCGGATCTCAAAAGAAAAAAGTGAACCGGTTGGCGCAAGGCACGCGGAAACGTTAAACTCCGGTGAATGTCGCGTCTCCTCCGCACGAAGAGTATTGATGCACTCATAGCCGCTTCGGAGGAGCCTGGTAAGCGGCTCCAGAAAACGCTGGGGCCCTGGAGCCTGACGGCCTTCGGAGTGGGAGCGGTAATCGGTTCGGGGATTTTCATCCTGACCGGCACCGCCGCGGCTGGCAAAGCGACCGACACGACCGTGCTGGATATGATCCTGCACGGCAGCCGGGCCGCCTCCATGGGGCGTCCCGGCGCCGGGCCCGGCATCGCCCTTTCCTTCTTCTTAACGGCGTTGGTGTGCAGCTTCGCGGCTCTCTGTTACGCGGAACTGGCCTCCATGATCCCGATTGCGGGAAGCGCGTACACCTACGCTTATGCCACGCTGGGCGAGATCTTCGCGTGGATCATCGGGTGGGATCTCATTCTGGAATACGCCGTCTCCAACATGGCGGTCGCCGTGGGGTTCTCGGCATATTTCAACGACATTCTGGATGGCGTTTTCCACGTCCATCTTCCCGTGCAGATCGCGGGGCCCATGCTGGGGCCTCACGGTTTCACGGGCAGCTACTTCAATATCACTGCCTTGTTGATTCTGATGCTCCTCTCCTGGGTGCTGGTGCGCGGCGTCAAGGAGAGCGCGAGCACAAACAACGTAATGGTGGTGATCAAGATCGCCGCGATCCTGATTTTCGTTTTCGGCGCGGCGCACGCCGTCAAGACTTCCAACTGGCATCCCTTCATGCCCAACGGGTTCTCCGGAGTGCTGACCGGCGCGGCCATCGTCTTCTTCACTTATATCGGTTTCGATTCAGTGTCCACCGCGGCGGAGGAATGCAAGCATCCCCAAAGGGACATGCCGTTCGGCATCATCATGACGCTGATCGCCTGCGCCATTCTTTATATCGCCGTCGCGCTGGTGCTGACCGGAATCGCCAATTGGAAGACGCTGGACAATGCGGCGCCGGTCGCCAATGCCTTAAAAGCGTTGAATATGAACACCATCCGCGCTTGGGTGAGCGTCGGCGCGCTGGTGGGCATGATCAGCTCGCTGATGGTGTTTCAGTACGGCCAGGCGCGCATTTGGTTCGCCATGTCCCGGGACGGACTTCTGCCCGGCTTATTCGCCAAGGTGCACAAGCGTTTCAAAACTCCGTACATCAGCACTTGGATCGCGGGCTTATTCGTCGGCATCCCGGCGGGGATCTGGGACATTGACGATTTCGCCGACCTCTCGAATATTGGAACTTTGTTCGCTTTCATCGTCGTATCTGCTGGCGTGTTGGTTTTGCGCAATAAGCAGCCTGACCGTCCGCGCGGCTTTCGCGTGCCGGGTTGTCCGTGGCTTCCCCTGCTTTCGATTGCATTCTGCCTGCTCCTGATGCTGGCGCTTCCATTGAAGACCTGGATACGGTTTTTTGTGTGGCTGTTCATTGGGCTTTTCATCTATTGGGGATTCGGCAGCAAGCACAGTAAACTGACCGGAACAGCGAGGGTTGGATGAATGGCGAGTACGCGATCTACGTACGTGATCTGCGAAAGTCTTATGCGGCGTTTGAGGCGGTAAAGGGCATCGATTTCGAGGTTCGTCCGGGGGAAGTTTTTGGTCTTCTGGGGCCGAACGGAGCTGGAAAAACAACCACCGTAGAGATTCTGGAAGGATTGCGGCCGCGGTCCGGAGGCGAGGTCAAAGTTCTCGACTTCGATCCCGAGCGGCAGAAGCAGGCGCTCAAGCAGCGGATCGGCGTCTGCCTGCAGGCGACGAACCTTCCGGATAAGATCACCGTTCGGGAAGCGCTGCAACTATTCGCCGCGTTCTACGACCGCACCGTGAATGCTGACGTTCTGATCAAGCGCCTGCAGCTTTGGGACAAGAAAGACGCCGCTTTCCAGACGCTATCCGGCGGCCAGAAGCAGAGGCTCGCGATCGCGCTGGCGTTGATCAATGATCCGCAGCTCATCTTTCTCGATGAGCCGACGTCCGGCCTGGATCCTCAGGTACGCCTGGAAATTCGCGATCTGCTCGAAGAGCTGCGCGCCGAAAAACGCACGATTCTTATGACGACGCACTATATCGAGGAAGCCGAGAAGCTTTGCGATCGCGTGGCCATCGTGGATGCGGGTAAAATCATCGCGATCGGCTCGCCGCGCGAGCTGCAGGCGCAAGGCGCGAACCAGTCCGCGATCGAACTCATGTTTACGACGCCCTGCGATGCGGAGCTTCCGGAATGGCCGGAAGCCGTCCGAACCGTCCTGAGTGAAGATCACAGGCAGGTGAAGGTGAACTCAGCGCTGCCGGCGCGCACCTTGGTGGAAATGATCAAGTGGACGGATGCCCAGGGTTTGGAGCTCGAGGACGTGCGCCTGACGCGGCCGACGCTCGAAGATGTTTTCCTGGAATTAACCGGCCGAAAGCTGCGGGAATAGCCACATGCGCGCTTACATTGCGTTGATCAAAATCGACTTCAAACTGGCTCTCCGGAATAAGTCCGTCCTGTTTTTCAACTACTTCTTCCCGCTGTTCTTCTTTTTCATGTTCGCGCAGTTGAACCACGCCGAACAGGGTAGCGTAATCCTCCAGGTTGTCTCCATGGTGACCGCCATCGGGATTTTGGGCAACGGCCTTTTCGGCGCCGGCATGCGGGCGGTCCAGGAACGCGAAGCCAACGTTCTGCGCCGCTACAAAGTCACTCCGATCACCCCGGTTCCTCTGCTGGTGGCGTCCATGGTGACAGGGCTGATTCTCTATGTGCCGACAGTGGTCCTCACGCTGGTGCTCGCTAACCGGATGTACGGGATGGCGGTTCCAGGCAGCCTCGTCTCTTTTCTTGTTTTCGTCAGCATCGCCAGCATCGCGTTCCGCTCCATCGGCTTAATCGCGGCTTCCGTGGTGAATTCGACACAGGAATCCATGCTGATCATTCAGCCGCTCTACTTCGCCATGTTGTTTCTCAGCGGCGCGACGATTCCCATCACGATCTTCCCGAAATGGCTGCAGACGGTGACGCAGTTTATTCCTGCCACCTACCTGATGACCGGCGACGCGGGGATCTTGCAGCGTGGTGAATCGCTGATTCAAAACTGGCAGGCAGTCATGGCGCTCATCATCACAGCCCTTGTCGGCTTGTTCATTTCAACCAAGCTCTTTCGCTGGGAAAAGGAAGAGAAGCTGAAGGCCTCCGCGAAGCTTTGGGTGTTGGTCGTTCTGCTGCCGTTCCTTTTACTCGGCGGATACCAGGCTTACAGCAGGCAGGATCTGCGAAAGGCTAAGATTCTGGCGCGGGATCTGGAGCGCGGCGAAACCGTGCTGATCAAAAATACCCGCATCTTTGTCGGCGACGGCAAGGTGATTGAATCGGGCGCGCTGCTAATTAAGAACGGCAAGATCGACACTATTTACGAAGGCCGGACGCCGGACGAGAAAACGCTTAAAGCGGACGCCATCGACGGATCCGGCAAAACGGTGCTGCCCGGTCTGATTGATGTTCATGTGCACCTCGGCGCCAGCGGCGGCTTCTATGACGACCCGTCCCAGGGATACGACCGCAAAACCGGTGAGCGCGAACTCGAGGCCTATCTCTACAGCGGAGTGACGGCTGTGCGGAGCGCCGGCGATCAATTGGACGAAGCGCTCTACTACCGCGGATTGTTCAACAGCGGCGAAAGGCTGGGGACCGAACTCTTCATTTGCGGCCCTCTGTTCACAGTGGAAAAAGGCCACGGCACAGAATACGGAAGCCGCATGCCCGAGACCTTCCGGGCATCCTTCAACGCTCAGTTTCTGCGTCTTCCCAAGTCCCCCGCGGAAGCCCGCAAGATGGTGGATGACCTTGCGGCGAAACGGGTGGACGCGATCAAAAGTATTCTAGACGCCGGTGAACCTTCAGCCCATGCGTTCGAGCGCATGGACCTGAAAAATCTGGGCGCCGTGATCGACGAGGCTCATCTGCATCGCCTTCCCGCGTCCGTGCATACGGGGCATGCCATCGATGTCGCGGACGCCGTCTCGCTCCACGCCGACTCGATCGAGCACGGCTCCTACGTGGACCAGATCTCCGATGCGGTATTCGCGGCGATGAAAGCCGGGGGCGTCGCCTTTGATCCCACCCTGAGCGTCGTCGAAGGTTTTCGCGATTTTGCGGCGGGCAATACGACGCTTCTTAACCGCCCCTTGGTGCAACAGGTAGCGCCGAGAGAGCTGATCTCCGGAACGCAACACGCGGCCGTTTCCGCGAAACTGGCTGCGATGCGGGAATCGATCGGCAAATATCCGATGTCATTGGAACAGGGAAATCAGAATCTGATCCGCGCATGGCATGCGGGCGTGTTGCTCGTAACGGGCACGGACGCGGGCAATTTCCTGGTCCTGCATGGGCCGACGGTGCAACACGAGATCGAACTCTGGGTGGCGGCCGGGATTCCACCGGCCGTCGCGCTCCAGGCAGCCACGGCCAACGCGGCGCGCCTGCTCCGGAAGTCCGATCGCCTCGGTACGATCGAAAAGGGCAAGGATGCGACCATCCTGATGGTCGAGGGAAATCCCCTTCAGGACGTGAAATCTTTGTCGACCATATCCATGGTGATGCTGAAAGGAGAGCGGGTCGGCCGATCGTCTGTGCTCACGCAGGATAGCGAATGAGACTGGCCGCCCTGCTTTCCCTGGCCCTGCTCATGCACGCCGCCGATCTCCGGATCGACCACGTCACAATAGCTGGCCAAAACCTCCAGGCCATGGAAGAGCGCCTCGTCGCCGCGGGCATTCACGTCGAAGCCGGCGGACCGCACAGCAATCACGCCACGACGATGGCGATCGCCAGTTTCCCGGACGGCTCTTATCTGGAACTGATCGCCTTGCAGCAAGGCTTCGACCCCGTGATGCTCGACCGGCATCCGTGGAGCAAATTCATTCGTGGCGATGCGGGGCCATGCGCCTGGGCCGTGCGTCCTAAAGACTTCCCGGGCGAAGTTGCGAGATTGCGCGGATTAGGGCTTAGCGTGAACGAAAGCGAGGGCGGCCGTAACCGGCCCGATGGCGTTGCGCTGCAATGGGAAACAGCCTCGATCGGCAGTGACGCGAGCGGCGTATTCCTGCCGTTTCTGATTCGCGACGCAACGCCGCGAGAGAAGCGCGCCTTCCCGTCAGGGAAAGCCGTGAATCATGATGAGACCGGTATTCTGCGCGTCGTCATTGCGGTCAGCAAGCTCCCGGATTCGCTGGACCGCTTCCGCCGGGCATATCCTGATCTCGGCCATCCGTTGAAGGAGGTTGACCGGACGTTCGGGGCCGAACTGGCGTGGTTGCCCGATACTCCGGTGATCTTCGCCGCTCCGCTCGGCCCATCATCATGGGTTGCGCAGCGAATCCAGATGTTCGGGGAAGGCCCATGCGCATTCGTGCTTGGCTCGAAGAAGAACGTGAAACGCGCCGGGAAGCAGGAATCGCTCTGGTTCGGGCGCAACGTGAAATGGCTGGATCCGGATGCGCTCGGTTGGCGGCTGGGAATTGAACAGGAATAAGCTGGCCGGCTTACTTTCGCGCGCCCTGTTTTTTTCTACCAGGTGAATTGCAGGAGCGACAAGCCTTGCCGGGGAAGCGCGAAGTCGATTTCGGCGATTCCCGCTGCAACAGGCAAGGCGCCCGGCGACTGAAGCGCTTGCAACCGTCCCGCTGATTCCAGCGCGCGATACTGCTCCGCCGACGGGTTCCGCGGCGAGCCGAACTGCTTCCAGGCCGTAAAAGCATTGCTATGAGTCGCGTCGATCCGGTAATGCGACAGGCGGACTGCTCCGACGGACGCGGGAAGCCCGGCGACTTTGAGCCGAATCGGCGCGTCGGGCGCGGCGACATCGTCATCGTGGTAGTTCCACACGAGGACCGTCACGGACCGGCCGGCGCGTGTCGCGAGGGCGTCAACATCCGGCGTCTCCCGAACTCCGGAGCGAAGGATTTGATCCGCCGCGATGCCGGCGGTGCTCTGTACGGCGACTCGATCTCCGCCCAGCATGGCGGCCATGCGAAAGAAGTTGAGGATGGGCTTATCGACCCCGTTGGTGGCGAGCGTCCGGAAAGCCTCAAACCACGGCTGGTCTTCGAACTCGAAAGCCCAGGTCAGCATGCCGGCCAGGTTGGCTTTGTGCTCGCGGGCGAGATCGAGCAGGCTGGCCATGGCCGCCGCCGTATAGCTGGCGTACAGCGCCCCGTTTCGGTAGGCATTCTGGGGATTCGTTCGCGCCGAACAGGCTGCGCAGCCTTCGGGGTCGGACTCGCTCAGGATAATAGGCAGGTCGCGGAAGCGCGGAAACGAGGCGACGATGTCCATTCCCCGCGCGGCGTCATCCAGATTTTTCCCCAGGCCCATGCGCACGTGGCCGTCCACCATGGCCGGCTGCCCTTTGGCGTGATAGGTGATGAAATCGAGCGGCGCGCCGGATTTGCCGGTAGCAGCGTTAACTCCCTCATCGCAGTGCTCCAGGAACTGCTGGAGAAATGAAGCGGCCTTTTTACCAGCCGGGCCCGTGCTGGCCGGGCCGCCCACGCGAGCATGTGGCGCGGCGCGCCTCACGGCGTCAGCCGAATAGTCGTAGAGCTGGTCATATTCGGCGGGAGTGCCTTGCCAATATTCGATATCCGGCTCATTCCAGACTTCCCAATACCAGGAGTTCACTTCGGGTTCACCGTACCGTAAGACGGCGTGCCGGACCCATTGATGAACCAGTTCGGCCCACTTGCGGTAGTCTTTCGGCGGGTACGCCCAGCCCGCGGCGATTTTCGTTTTGGGCCACGAATGCTGGTAGGGCTCGGGGTGCGTGGAAAGCGCCTCGGGCATGAATCCGATTTCCACGAAGGGCTTGGCATGGTTTTGCAGAAATGTGTCGAAGATGCGGTCGACGATGGTCCAGTCGTAGATAGGATTGCCGGCCGAGTCCACGCGATAGGCGTTGGTCGAACCCCATTTCAGGGCGGGCGTGCCGTCCCCGGTGGTGAGAAGGTTGTGAACGCGAAAGAAGACGGGCGCACGTAAAGCCCCGAGTTCGCCAATCAGCTTGGCGCCATTCGGGGCGTACGTGTAGTTGGGTTCGTCGGCGCCGAAGAAGGGCCAGATGGGACGGAACGCTCCGAGTGAGGCGGAGCTGTCGACCCGTATCGCGATGGGAGTCTGCGCGCCGCAGAGAAGAGGAAGGAGCAAGACAAGCACGCGCATCCGGCCTAAGCTCATGAGACCTCGGCCGGATGATTGATCAGGAACGTGGCGGAAGATTCGAAGAAGAGGCGCAGGGTCCGCTCAGCGGCGGCCGGCAGGCTGGTCTGGGCGAATGCGTTATTCATGAGTTGGATCCAGCGGTCGCGCGCGCGTTCATCGATCGGAAACGGAAAGTGGCGCATTCGCAACCGGGGGTGGCCGCGATTCTCGATGTAACGTGGCGGCCCGCCGAAGCGGAAGATGAGAAAATCGCGAAGGCGCGTTTCGGCTCCAGCAAGATCATGCGCTTTATAAAGCGGGCCAATGACGTCGTCGTCAGGGATTTGCTGGTAAAAAGCCGCGATCAGGCGGGTGAATCCGTCTTCGCCGATCAACGCGTAAATTTCCTGCTCTTCCACGGTTCGATGCTAACAGCAGTCTACTGGGGCAAGAACGTCATCTCGCTTTTCGCGTCCACATGATCGAACTGCATAGGAAAGCTCCGGCCATTGTAATAGGCGTCCCACTGATCGCGATAATGCTTAGATAAAACGTGGCCGCTCTCGCCGATGGGCAGGTTGAGCAGTGACTTGTCCCAATCCCCCACCACGGCGTTGAACCGTTCGGAGGGGCCGAGGCGCCGGGTTGTTTGCTTGACCGTGGTGGCGCCGCCGCTGACAGGCAACGGGCCGATATCGAAGAAGCGGGCGACTCCGGGAAGCTGTTTGCCGATCGGATGATCGATCTCTAGTTTCAGGTAGTTGCCGTAGCGCCACTTGTTGATGTCGTGGCCTTGCATGCGGCGGCCTTCTTCCACGGCGGAACGGAGGCTGGTCAGGAGCATCGCGTCGTAGTCCGCAAACCAGCCGGACGGCCGCTCCCGCAAAACGCGCAGCGCGGCCGGGTACGACATTTGGAACGGATCCCTGCCGCCGGGTCCGTTGATATAGCCCGAGCCGCTTCCCGGGGAGGCGCTGTTCGCGACGGCGGCGCGTACGTAGCGGTCGGCCAGCACAAGAATGAAGGGCGCAATCGCATCTTTGTCCATCTGGCCCTGGAATGCACGCAGTTGGGCGACGGCAGGCTCAAGGTCCGCATTCTGCGAGCTGTGGCCGTCCCAGGCCTTGACCAGAGCGTGCGCGAGAGAGTCTTCGAAGGAAGAGTAAACATCCTTCTGAATCGCCAGCGATTCTTCTGGCGTCAGTTTAGGCCGGGCGCGCAGCATGGCGAAGATTTGCCGTGAACGGTACGGGGATGCGAACGCTCCGCTCACGGTGTAAGGGTAACCGGCGGGAAAGGGGTTTTGATTCGCGGTGGCGATGATTCCCGCCGGGGGGTTATACGCGGATGGCAACGCGTCGTAGGGGATGAAGCCATCCCATTCGTTCTGTCCGGAAGCGCCGTCCAGCGGAACATCGCCCGTGAAGTTATGGCGGATGGGCAACTGGCCGGTGGCGTGATAGCCAATGTTGCCATCCACATCGGCGTAAACGAAGTTCTGGCCTGGTCCGGGATAGCCGGCCAGAGCCGCGTTGAATTCCTGCCAGTTGCGGGCGCGGTCGATGTCCAGGAACGCCAGCGCGTATGACGCCGCTTCAGCCGCGGTCCAGCGCACCGCCAAATGCTCGCCGCCGTTATCGAAGATAACGGGCCCATGGCGCGTCACCCACTGCCGAAACTCGACCGGCTTTTCCCCCTTGACCTGAATCAGATCGCGTTCCAATCTCGCCTGTTCAGTGCGCCCCTGGAACTCATACTGGCCGGTGCGCTCGTCCAGTTTCTCGCGGTAGAGATCCTGTACGTCGAAATGGAGGTTGGTGGCGCCCCAGGCGATGCGTTCATTGTGTCCCACGATCACGCCGGGAGCTCCCGGCAGAGACACGCCCGCGACGTGCAGCCCGGGGGCCTGTAGTGAGACCGTAAACCAGATCCCCGGAACGGAATACTCGAGGTGCATATCGTTGGAGAGTTGCGGGTGGCCGTGCGCGGTGTGGGCGCCGCTTACCACCCACGCGTTGGAGCCGGGTTGAACCTCATCGCCCGCGCGCACCGGGAACAGAAACGCGATTTTGGCCGCGTCGCCGTGCGCCAGCAGTTCGCCGCGCTGAAAATGATCAGGCCACGAGGTGGTCAGGTCGCGGAACATGTAAAGCCAGATCAGGATAGTGTCGATCGCGCTCCAGGGTTTTGGGCTATAAGCGAGCGCGGCGAACTCGAAAGGGAGCCGGCCGCGGTTCGTGTCGATGAAGTAGTTCACGCCGCGCGCGTATTGGCCGATTGCCTGTAAGTCGCGCGCGGACATCTTTCCGTAAATCGTCTCGGCGATGCGCCGCATGCGCAGTTTGCGCGACTCCTCATCCACCTTTAGCGTGGCCGGTCCGATGACTTCGGATAGATCGCCGGCCGCAGTTCGCCGGAGAGCGTCCATTTGCCAAAGCCGCTCAGAAGCCGTCACATAGCCCTGCGCGAAAAGCGCGTCATCTTGCGTGGCCGCGCGGATATAGGGGGCGCCCAAGGCATCGCGGATTACCTCGACGCGCGCGCTGACCGGCGCTGTGACGCTGCCGGAAACCTGGGGCAGCGGACGCCAGAAGAACCACCACACGCCAGCGACCAGAGCGAGCCCGGTGAGGCCAATGAAAATATTGATGACTCGCAGGATGCGGCGAAGAAGCACCATAGAATTGTATCTGCCGGAAGGTTCCGGCGACACTCATGCCAGTTCCCCATCTTGGGTTGCGCCTGCTTCTGCTCGCCTGCATTCTGGCGGTGAACGCATTCTTCGCGGGGGCGGAGGTCGCGCTGCTCTCGGTGCGTGAGTCGCGTCTGCGCCAGCTTGCCGCGCAAGGCCAAATCGGAGCCCGCATCGCCCTGCAATTGCTGGCAAATCCCAGCCGTCTGCTGGGCGTTACGCAAGTTGGCGTCACCCTGGCAAGTCTGGGATTGGGCTGGGCCGGCGAGGACACGCTCTATCAGGCGGCCCTCTATCTGTTCCACCCGGTGGTCGCGCCCGCCGCCTCGGTTCTGTTACGAACGGTGAGCTTCGCGGGAGCGTTTCTGGCGATGACCTACATGCACGTGATCGTAGGCGAGGTGGTGCCGAAGAACCTGGCGATCCACACCGCGGACCGGCTGGCGGTGATCGTCGCGCCCGGGCTGATGCTATTTTCGCGGCTTTCAGGGCCGTTCATAACGGTGATTGAGCGCTCGGTTTCGGCCATTTCCCGCACCATGGGAATCCAGGCCGGGCGGCATGCCGGCGGCCATTCGGCTGACGAGATCAGGCTGATTGTCGCCTCCAGCCGCGGATCCGGCCACCTGCCTGAGGCCCAAGAGGAGATGATCAACCGCGTCCTCGATTTGCAGGATCTCTCCGCGCGCGAAGTAATGGTCAGCCGGAACGAAGTAGTTTCGATTTCCGCGGACGCCTCGCTTGACGAAGTGCTGCACGCCATGATTGAAGAGCAACACTCGCGACTCCCCGTATGGGACGTAAGTCCTGAACAGATCGTGGGTATGATCTTCTACAAAGACTTGCTGCCCCTTTGGCAGGAGCGGCGGCGGCTCATTCGGGAAGGCCGTCCGCCCCGACCGTTCCAGGTCCGGCAACTGATGCGAAAACCCCTGGTCGTGCCCGAGACCAAGCTCCTTTCCAACATTCTGGAGGAGTTCCGCACCGGGAAGTCTCACATGGCGATTGTGGTGGATGAATTCGGAACGGTTACCGGCTTGCTCACTTTGGAGGATGTCCTCGAACAACTGGTGGGGGAGATCGAGGACGAGTTCGATGACACCAGGGAAGCTCCGCCAGAGCCCGCGGACGAGATTGTGCTCGACGGAGCCGCGAAAATCCGAGACCTGGAGCCGCAGTACGGATTCACCTTGCCATCGGAAGCGGGTTTCGAGACGCTGGCGGGTTACATCCTATTCCGCCTGGGGCATATTCCGCGACCGGGGGAAGTGGTTGAATATGGAGACCGGCGTTTGACCGTCGAAGCGATGGAGCGCAACCGGATTGCGCGCGTAAAAATTCAAAGAAATCAACCTGCGGAGGCAGTCAGCGATGCTGGGATTTGACGTAACGGCAGCCCGGTGGACATGGACCGCTTCCGCCGTTCTACTGCTCCTCTTTTCGATTTACGAGATTCGCGAGACGATCTTTATTCTGATCCTCGCGGTCATGTTCGCATATCTTCTTACGCCCTTGGTCGACGTCATCAACCGCATGTTGCCGGGGCGCTCGCGCACTCCAGGTCTGGCGATCACCTACGTTGTACTGATCGGGCTTATGGTCGTCGTCGGCATCGAAATTGGATCCCAGGTCGCTGACCAGGCTACTTCGCTCGTCGCAAAGGCCCCGCAATTCTTTGACAAGTTGCGCAGCGCCACGCCGCGGACTCAGAATCTGCCCTATCTGGAATCGCTTCGCAGCGATGTGACCGGCCGCATCCAAACGTTCCTGCAGACACGCTCCAGCGATATTGTCAGCTACCTTCCCAGCGCCGGCATGAAGGTTCTCTCTTTCTCGAGTTATCTGATTTTTCTCATTTTGGTTCCCATCCTCAGCTTCTTCCTGCTGAGTGACGCAGCGCAGATCCGTGACAGCATAATCGCCTTAATTCCACCCGGTCCGCGGCGTGACACGTGGACCCACATCATGGGCGACACGAACATCCTTCTGGGCCAGTATGTGCGTTCCATGGGAGTGCTTTGTCTGACGGTTTTCGTGGTATTCGCGATCGCCCTCAGCATTTTCGGAGTTCCCTACGCGATCCTGCTCGCTACGATTGCGTTTCCTTTGGAAATCATTCCCATGGTCGGTCCTTTGATAGCCGCCACGATCATCATTGTGGTCTCGATCGCCACCGGTTACGACCATGTACTCGGATTAATTGTGTTCCTCGGCGTTTATCGCGTCTTCCAGGACTATGTTTTTTCGCCTCGTTTGATGAGTTCCGGGGTGGAAGTTCATCCCCTGCTGGTGATTCTTGGCGTGCTGGCCGGCGAAAAACTGGGCGGGATTCCGGGAATGTTCCTGTCCGTTCCCGTGATCGCATTTCTGCGCGTCCTCCATACACGTCTCACCGCATCAGGCCGGGTTGCGGAGCGCATTCAGTTGAGCCGCTAACGCTTATACGTTACAAGCCCCGCTCAATCAGCGTCGTTCAACGCGGCTAATTAAACTTAATGTCCCCGTTTGCGGACAGTTGCGCCTGAAACGCAACTACTCAGCGTGCGTTGGCGTTTAAACAGTTGAGACCCGTCGCCGGTCATCTGTTTGGCAAAGAAGTGCTATGCATCTGAAACGCCTGCCTGTTTTCGGCCTGCTGCTCGCCACCTCCTTGGCGCCCGCGCTCGCCAGGAAGAAGAAAGTCTCTCCCGCACCCGTTCCGCCTGCAATCGAGCAGATGACGCCCGATGAGAAGGTTCTTCATGCGCTGAATCGTCTGGAATTTGGACCGCGGCCCGGCGATGTCGACCGGGTGCGGGAGACAGGCCTGGCAGCTTTCATTGATCAGCAACTGCATCCCGCATCCATTCCCCAAGGCGCCGAGCTCGAGGCCAAGCTGGAACCTCTCGACACGCTTCGCATGAGCTCGATGGAGATGGCTCACAAGTACCCTCCTAATTTTCTTGTGAAACAGATGGTCGATGGAAAACTCCCGTGGCCCGATGATCCGGAAACGCGAATCGTTCTGCGGCGTGTTGCAGAGAAGTATCGCGACAAGTTGGGCCTGCCCAATGACGCCCCGCCGCTAACCTTCGATCAGGTAATTGCGCCGCTCCCGGCGGCCCAGCGGGTTGCGTTCGAGTCCGGCTTGCCGGGGGAGAAAGTGGCGTTGCTCGAGTCGCTGCCTTTGCAGCTGCAGTTCGACATCCTCACCACGATGAAGCCCGGGCAGCGCCAAATGATCTATGCGGCGGCGCCTGTGGCCTACCGGCGCCGTATGCTCACGTTTGCGGGCACGCAACAGTTGGTGAATCAGGATCTGTCGGAAGGCAAAATTTTGCGGGCCGTCTATAGTAATCGCCAGCTCGAGGAGGTTCTCACCGACTTCTGGTACAACCATTTCAACGTATTCCTCGATAAAGGCGGAGACCGGTATTTTGTGACGGCGTATGAACGCGACGCGATCCGTCCTTTCGTTCTCGGGAAATTTGAGGATCTGCTGACGGCCACGGCAAAAAGTCCGGCCATGCTGTTCTACTTGGATAATTTCCAGTCCGTACGAGCGGATCCGGGGAGCCCCGATGCAAATCCAAAGCGCGCCAAGCGCGGACTGAACGAAAACTATGGCCGCGAGTTGATGGAGCTGCACACCCTGGGGGTGGACGGCGGTTACACGCAGAAAGACGTGACCGAGGTCGCCCGCTGCTTCACCGGTTGGAGCATTGAGGAGCCTCGCAGGGGTGGCGCCTTTACATTCAACGCCCGGCAGCATGATAACGGTGAGAAGCACGTCCTGGGGGTCACCATCCGGGCCGGCGGCGGCATCGAAGATGGCTACAAGGTGATCAGCATTCTTGCGCACCATCCTTCCACGGCACGCTTTATCTCTCGAGCGCTGGCCGTCCGCTTCCAGTCCGACAACCCGCCGCAGACGCTTGTGGATCGAATGGCCGCCACCTTCACTGCGAGTGACGGGGATCTTCGGGAAGTCATGAAAACAATGCTTCAGTCTCCCGAGTTTTGGGCGAAAGATGCATTCCGGAGCAAAATCAAATCGCCCTTCGAGATGGTCGTGAGCGCGCTCCGCGCCACGGGCGCGGACGTCGATTTCACGAACGCGCTGGTGAACCAGTTGAACCAGCTGGGCGAGCCCCTCTATCGCAAACAGGAGCCGACCGGTTACTCCAACCAGGGCGCCGAGTGGATGAATTCAGCCGCCCTGCTTGGCCGTATGAACTTCGCGCTGAATCTTACCGCCAACAAAGTGCCGGGCGTAAAGTCGGCGCTCCCGTCTACAGCGGACCCCGACATCATGGCGCAGGTTTTAATGGGAACGCATCTCACGGCGGATTCCCGGCAGATCGTCAGCAAGGCCCTCGCGGAGAAATCCGCCGCCTCCGAAACACCGTCGCCGTCTTCCCCTCCACCCACCGCGTTGGTGGCCGGCCTGACGCTCGGTTCACCTGATTTCCAGCGCCGCTAACCGAAGAGTCTAGAGGACCCCGATGCCAAGTAACCGCAGAATCTTTCTGAGAAACTCCGCGCTCGCCATGGTTGGCATAGGCGCGGCGCCCGTGTGGTTGGAGCGCACCCTCTACGCCAGGGATGAACCTGGCGCCCCTGTTCCCAGCTTCGGCAAGAACAAGATTCTGGTCGCCATATTCCAACGCGGCGCCGCCGACGGTCTCAATATCGTCGTGCCGCATGGCGAACCGAATTATTACGCGCTCCGCCCCACCATCGCTATTCCGCGGCCCAGCGCGAATGTTGCGAAGGAAGACTCGGTTATCGATTTGGACGGCCACTTTGGTTTACATCCGATGCTCGCGCCGCTCCACCCGCTATGGAATGCGGGACGCCTCGCCATCGTTCACGCGGCCGGCTCACCGGATCCCTCGCGCTCTCACTTTGATGCGCAGGATTATATGGAATCCGGAACGCCGGGGCTGAAAGGGACCAGCGACGGCTGGCTGAATCGTGCTATTCCTCCTTCGCACGGTCAGATTTCGCCGCTTCGGGCGGTCGCCCTTGGGCCCAACCTGCCCCGATCCCTGCGAGGGGAAAACGCGGCAGTCGCAGTGGACTCGCTCAATAACTTCAAAGTGGGAGACGCCAGCGCTTCCGGCATTCTCCAGTCGCTTTATTCGGGAAGTCACGATCAGGTATTGAATGGCGCCGGCAGGGAAACCTTCGATGCGATGCAGATTTTGCAAAGTCTGCAAAAATCCCCCTACCAGCCGAGCGCCGGGGCGAACTATCCCAAGGGGCGATTCTCCGACAGCATGCGGCAGATCGCTCAATTGATCAAGGCTAACGTCGGCGTGGAGGTCGCGTTCGCCGATATCGGCGGCTGGGACCATCACATCAACGAGGTCGGCGCACGGGCTTCGCAAGGGCCGTTGGCCAATCTTTTGAATGATTGCGGGCAAACGCTCGCGGCGTTTTACCAGGATTTAGGAGACCGCATGGGCGATGTGGTCTTGGTCACCATGTCGGAATTTGGCCGCACCGCGCAGGAGAATGGAAACCGCGGCACCGACCATGGCCATGCGAACTGCATGCTCGTCCTGGGCGGCGATGTCAAAGGGGGGCGAGTTTATGGCCCGTGGCCCGGCTTGGCGAATGAGCAACTGAACGAGGGACGCGATCTCGCCCTCACCACTGATTTCCGGGCCGTGCTGGGGGAGTTGGTGACGAATCATCTCGGCGCCCGGAATCTTCGGTCTGTTTTTCCGAATTACAACGGTTCGCCGCAGGATTATCGTGGCGTGCTGCGCGCCTGATCAGTCCAGCAGCATGTAGGAAGCGATCGCGATCGCGACCAAGCTGCCGTGGTCGTCGGTGAGATCCACGCGACCGGTTATCAGGCGCTTTCCGACCCGCACCAGATAGCATCGAGCCCACAGGCTTCCTTCCACGACGGGCTTCAGATAATTCACCTTTAAATCGATCGTCGTCGCCTTGCGACCCGCGATGCGCGGCTTTAGCGCGACGCCCACGGCGACATCGGCCATGGTGGCGATGACTCCGCCGTGCAGAACGCCGTGTCCGTTGCGCATCTCAGGGCGGACCGCGCAACGAATGGTCATGCCATCGGAGTGCGCCTCCATCACCTCGATTCCCAGGTGCTCATTGAACGGGATCGTGCGCATGAAGTCGCGCATTTGGTCGAGTTCACTCATTTGAAAAGAAACGGCGCGGTGGCCGCCCACAGTTCCGGAAGCACGCCGGTCAGTTCGTGGCCAGCGGGAAAGAGACGTAGAATCGCATTGGGGCGCACGGCGCAAAACTCCGCGGCCACTTCCGGCGGCACAATGTCATCTTGCAACCCCTGCAGCACAAGGGCAGGCTGAGTCACGTCCGGATAAGCGGGGTAGCGCGCCGCATCACTGTACAGTTCGAACCCGAGCGCGCGCTCTCTCATCTGCCCATAATGAAAGACTCGCATGGTTCGTTCCTCCCTCCAGCGATTCAGTTCCTCGGGACCCAGGCGCGTCGCCCATCGCCGATAGAAGTCGAAGGCTGGCGCAAGCAGGACCAAACGTTCGACTTCCAGGCGCCGTTCCGCGTACAATGCCGCCAGATACCCTCCCAGGCTGGAGCCCATCAACACCGCGGGGCGTCCACCCGTTACGCGAGCCACCACGTCAAGTTGCCGGGACAGGGTCAATCGCTCGAACTCACCGCCGTCCAATTCCGGGATTTCCAGCGCGACGCCGTGTTCGGCCATGCGAGTCTTGAAGTATTGCGCCTTGGCGGACGCCGGAGACGACGCGAATCCATGCAGGTAAACGTAACTCTTCCTCAACCCTCGACGAATACCATATGAACTGATAGTGATTCATGAAGCAACTGGAAAAGAAGCACCTGCGCGCGATCCGCTGGTTCCACTGGATCAACTTTCCGATTCTGTTCGGGATGATTTATTCGGGTCTGATGATTTATTGGGCTTACGATCCTTACCGCGTCGGGTGGGGCAACTTCACCTTGATTCACTTCTTCCCCGACTTGTTTTATACGTTCCTTGGACTCCCGCACCGCCTCTCCCAAGGCATGGCGTGGCACTTCTTTTTGATGTGGATCTTCGCCATAAACGGCGTTCTCTACGTGGGATATACGTTGGTGTCGGGAGAATGGCGATTCCTGGTTCCGGACCGCCATTCTTTTCGTGACGCGATTCAGGTCACTCTCTACGACTTTGGTTTAAGCAAAATTTGCCCCCCTGCCGTCAAGTACAACGGAGCGCAACGAATCGCTTATTCCGCTATCGTGCTTATGGGCGTGGGAAGTCTGGTTACCGGGGTGGCCATCTACAAATATGTGCAGTTCGCCTGGCTGGCGGGCTTGCTGGGCGGTTATCAGGCCGCGCGGCTGGAACACTTTCTTCTGACGCTCGGTTACCTGTTTTTTACGCTGGTGCACGTGGCGCAGGTGGTGCGCGCCGGGTGGAATAACTTTCGTTCCATGGTCACCGGCTACGAAGTGAAAACCAAGGAGGCCGCTCATGCCGGACGAATCGATGCCTGACGGGTCCGTCGCGCCAGCGGTGGAAGCAGCAGAAGAAGAGTCTCATGATCGCGCCGTGGAACGCGATATGGCGCGGCGTACCCGGCGGAGCTTCTTCGTCGGCGGCGTGACAGCGTTGGGGGCCCTCGGCGCGTGGGAGTGGCTCAAGTCGCGCCGTCCGGATGGCGGACTAGCGTGGCCCTTGCGAAGCGTTTTGGGGGCGAACGAAGAATTCTCTCGCGATTACTTCCGCACCCGCCGGCTGGCGCCCGAGTTTCCGCTCTCCCAAGCCGTTCAGAAAGTCCGGTTGAACGCACGTATCGGAATGGAGGATATCTTGGATCCGGCTGAGTGGAGCCTGCGCGTAGATGGCGCGGACATCAACAGTGATGACCAGATTGAACTCCACATGGCTGAAATCCGGAAACTGCCGCATGCCGAGCATGTGACCGAGCTCAAATGCATCGAGGGATGGAGCCAGAAGGTGCATTGGGGCGGCGCGCGCTTCTCCGACTTCGCCAAATTGTATCCGCCTCCAAAGGATTATCAGTACGTGGGGATGGAAACGCCTGACGGCGGCTATTACGTCGGTCTCGATCTGGCCAGCGCGATGCAGCCGCAAACGCTGCTGTGTTATGAGATGAACGGGGAACCTCTGCCGGAGCCGCACGGCGCCCCTTTACGCCTTGTGATTCCCACAAAATACGGCATCAAGAACCTGAAGCGGATCGGGCGCATCTTCTACGCGGAGAACCGGCCGCCCGATTATTGGGCCGAACTTGGCTATGACTGGTACGCGGGGCTGTAGCGTCGTCCGGCAGCCTACCCGAATATCATCGCGCGTAGCCGCTGGGCGTCCCGGGCCGCGTATCCGGAGTCGTCGTTGTCGAAATAAACATAGACGGCTTCGAGGTGCTGCCGCCACCCGCGGATTTTGTCCGCCCATCTCCGCAAAGCTCCATCATCGTAACTGCCCTGATATTTCCCGCCCGGTCCGTGCAGCCGAATGTACGCGAAGTCCGTCGTGATTTCGATCGGTGATTCGTAGCCTGCCAAGTGGTACGCGCAATATGCCGCTTGGTGCGATCGCAAGAGCGCCATTATCTCTGGCGTATTCCAGGTCTGGTTGCGAAACTCGAAGGCATAACGGTGGCGCGGCAACACGCGAAGGAAATAAGCGAGGCGCTCGACGTCGATTTCCCACTGCGGCGGGAGTTGAAACAGAATGGGGCCGAGTTTCTCCCGAAGGTGGCCGACCCGCCCGAAGAACCGGTCCAGCCCCGCTTCCGGGTCTTTCAGCTTCTTCATGTGCGTGAGATAGCGGCTGCCCTTTACCGCGAACTGGAAATACTCCGGAGTCGAGTTTCGCCAGCCCTCTACTGCGGTCTCGGAAGGAAGACGGTAGAACGTGTTATTCAACTCCAGGGTGTCGAACCGCTGTTGATAGAGCGCCAGCATCTGCGTTGCGGGAAAACTCTCGGGGTAGAAGTTGCCGCGCCAATGCTTGTAATGCCAGCCCGAAGTTCCAATACGAATGTCGGCGCTCACCGTCCCGCTACCGCTTGTCCCTGGTCTGGAATTCGAAAGTCGACAACGCCGCGAAGCCCACGGCGATCACGATCCTGAGGGCCACGGACCAGAAGGTGCCTCCAATCATTGCCTGCGTGATCGCCAGGAGCAGAAAACCGATGGCGATGGCGGCGTACCACCAGGCGAACCATCGCGAGCGCAGCGGCCAGTTCATGACGATTCAGCCTATTTCGAATTCGCCCACAAGAGGTAGCCGATTAGCGTTTTGCCGTCCTCGATCTTCCCCGCGCGAATCAGCTTATCCAACTCTTTCCGCGTGAACCAGCGCGTCTCGATGCGCTCATCGTCCATGGGGTGCGCTTCGCCTTCGGTCAGATTCGTGGCGACGAAGATGGTCATCTTCTCTTCCACGTAACCGGGGCTGGGGAAAAAACTCTGCAGCTTCTTCCATTTTTTGGCGCGGTAGCCGGTCTCTTCGATTAGTTCGCGTTTGGCTGCTTGCGACACCGTCTCGCCTTCGTCTACTTTGCCGGCCGGTAGCTCCCACAATTTCTTCATCGCCGGCAACCGGAACTGCCGGACCAGCAGAATGCGTTTCTTCTCGTCGACGGCCATCATGACCGCCGAGCCGCGATGCCGCACCACGGATCGCTTCAGCTCGAAGCCGCCGTCTTCGGCTTCATCTTCGGTCACCCGGAACAGTTTGCAGCGGTAAACTTCTTTGGTCGAGGTCAGCTTCATCTCATTGAGATTCTGACATCCGCCCGATGGCCTTCCGGAAATCCGCCAATGGCAGGGTGTTCAGAATGTCTCGCGGCGCTAACCAAGCGCGCCGCGCGGTGAGCACGCCGTAGCGCATGTTCGCCAGCGAATTGGGGTGATGCGCGTCGGTATCGATGCAGAACTTCGCGCCCTTCGCTTTCGCCGCGCGCGCCAGATGCGCTCCCAGATCCAGGCGCTCCGGACTCGCATTGATCTCCAGCGCCACGCCGCGCCGCACGGCTTCGCAAACCACACGGTCGAAGTCGAACGGAAAAGGCTCGCGATGCAGCAGGAGCCGGCCGGTCGGATGTCCCAGCAGACGCAAATGCGGACATTCCAGCGCGCGCAGCAGGCGATCGGTCATCTCCGCCTGCTCCATGTTCATGCCGCTGTGGACGCTGCCGATGACGAAATCGAGCTGGGCCAGCGCGTCCCACGCCAGATCCAAAGAGCCGTCGCGCAGAATGTCGCATTCCAGACCGGCGAACACATGGACACCGAGGCGACCCGAAGCATTCAGATCCCGCACGCGCGCGGCAAATTGCTCCACGCGGGCCTCATCGAGCCCGAACGACATGGCGATAGCCTTCGAGTGGTCCGTTATCGCGATGTACTCGTAGCCGCGCGCCTTCGCGGCCTCCGCCATCTCCTCGAGCGTTGCGCGCCCGTCCGTCTCCGTCGTATGCATATGGAGATCGCCGCGCATATCGGCCATTTCGACCAGCGGCGGCATCGGTTCTCCGGCCGCGGCGAGATCGAGTTCGCCGGTGTTCTCCCGTATCTCCGGAGGAATCCACGGCAGCCCCAGGGCCTCGTAAACTCCCTGTTCGCTGTCGCCCGCCACGCGTGCGTCATCCTCTATCCGAAACAGCCCGTACTCGCTCAGCTTCAGCCCCATGCGCACCGCGCGGATGCGAACGGCGACATTATGTTCTTTGCTCCCCGTGAAGTACTGCATGGCCGCGCCGCGGCTCTCATCGGCGAGGGCGCGGATGTCCACCTGCAGGCCCTCGCGCCCGATCCTTACGCTCAATTTGTTTGGCCCGCGGCCCAGCACTTCGTGAATGCGCGGAAACTCGGCGGCGCGGTTCAGCGCGGCCCCCGCGCCGGGTCCCGTCACCAGCAGATCGAGATCGCCGATGGTCTCCTTTCCTCGCCGCAGACTGCCGGCGGGCTGAATCGATGTGATCCCGTCGAGACCGGCTAAATGCTCCATCAGCTCGGACGCGATACGCTCCCCGAAGCTCAACAGAAAGCGGCCCGTGCGCAGTTTGTACTGTTCCACTGACCGGAGAATCTTTTCCTCCGTCTTAGCGCCCATCCGCGGCAAATCGCGGATTTTCTGCTCCCGGCAGAGGCGCTCCAGATCGTCCATCGTGGTGACGTGAAAGTGCTCGAAGAGGAGCGCGATCGTCTTCGGACCCAACCCTTGAATCTTCAGGAACTCCAGTGCGGTGGGCGGATATTTCTCGAGAAGCCGGTCGCGAATTTGAAACGACCCGGTCAGCCGAATCTCGCCCAGCACCGCGGCAAGCCCTTTCCCGATGCCGGGGATGTCGGTGATCTTCCGCTCGGGATCGCCCAGGATCTCGTCAATCCGTTCCGGATAGCCTTCGATGACCGTCGACCCGTTGCGATAGCTGCGGATTCGGAAACTATCCTCAGCGGCGATCTCCATCAGATCCGCTGCTTCGGCGAGGATGCGCGCGTAATCACGGTTGGTCAAAAAGAGGCCCGGGGTGGACATAACTCAGGCCGCTGTATAGAGGCCCATGCGCCGCTTCACCAGAGCGACGGTTTCCTCCGCGATGGGATTGACGCGCTGCTTGCTTTCCCGGAGAATGCCATCGAGGTACCCGGGATCGGCCGTGATCCGGCGGTATTCGGCCTGCAGCGGCTCCAGCTTGGCGATCACCATCTCGGCCACATTCTTCTTCAGATCCCCGTAGCGCATGCCTTGGAATGTGGTACGGATTTCGGCGTCCGCGCACTCGCCAAACGCCTGATAAATGGCGAGCAGATTGGCCACGCCGGGACCCATGCTCTCGAACTCGACCGCGGGATTGGAATCCGTGGTCGCCCGCATGATAATTTTGCGGATCTTCGCGGGTTCATCCAGAAGCCCGACGGAATGCCCGGCGCCGGTGGCGGATTTGCTCATTTTGACCGTGGGATCATCCAGCCCCATAATCCGCGCGCCCACAGCCGGCAGACTGGTCTGAGGCACGACAAACGTATCCCCATAAAGCGAATTGAATCGCTGCGCGACATCCCGGGTGAGTTCGAGGTGCTGCGATTGGTCGTCGCCCACCGGGACGATGGCAGCCTGGTACAGCAAAATATCCGCCGCCATCAGCACCGGATATTGAAACAGACCGTCGAGAATGGTCTCCTGAAGGGCCGCCTTCGCCTTGAACTGCGTCATGCGGTTGAGCCATCCCATGGGCGTGACGCAAGTCAGCATCCAGGCGAGTTCCGCGTGACCGGAAATATCCGACTGGACGACGATAGACGAGTGCCGAGGGTCAACCCCGGCGGCAAGGAATAGCGCGGCCACCTCGCGGATCTTGGCCTGCAGCTCCCGCGGCTGCTGATAAACGGTGATGGCGTGGAGATCGACGATGCAGAAAACGCATTCATAATCGCGCTGGATGCGCACCCAGTTGTTTAGCGCGCCGAGGTAGTTTCCAATGTGCAGATTGCCGGAAGGTTGGACGCCGGATAAGACCCGTGCTCTCATGAGGGGGAAAGACTCATCGTAACAGTGAAAGTTGAAGTCGAAAAACTCATCTATGGCGGCGACGGACTCGCGCGCGTCGCTGGCGAAGTCATTCTCACGCCTTTCGTTCTGCCGGGAGAAACGGCCGAGATCGCACGGGAGCCCAATCGGTCCGGGATCGCGCGCGGGCGGCTTGACGCCATTGTCGAGCCTTCACCCGAGCGCGTGGCGCCGTTGTGCCCCTATTTCGGGAGATGCGGCGGATGCCAATACCAGCACGGTTCCTATGCGGCGCAGCTGGCCGCGAAGAAAGGGATTCTGTCAGAAACGCTGGCGCGCACCGGGAAGATTCTGGATCCTCCGGAAATCGAGGTCATCTCCGCGGAGCCCTGGGGCTATCGCAATCGCATTCAATTGCACTTCGACCAGGGCCGCGTCGGGTACCGGGAGGCGCGATCGGGCCGGCTTTGCCCCATCACCCAGTGCCCGATCAGTTCGCCGCGGTTGAACGACTGTATCGCCGCGCTCAACCGCATGATGCGCGCCCGCCGTTGGCCTTCCTTTCTCCGGACAGCCGAGCTATTCACGAATGAGACGGACGTGCAGTTCAATGTAATGGAGACGAGCCGTCCAATCTCCCAGAAATTTTTCGACTGGCTGAAGGAAGAAATCCCCGGTTTGGTGAAAGGCGCTTTGGAGTACGAAGGATTCAGAGTAAGCTATGGTTCATTTTTCCAGGTGAACCGGTTTCTCGTGAAGCCGTTGGTGAAAGCTGTCGTTTCCCGGGCGCAGGGCAGCTCAGCGCTGGATCTTTACGCGGGCGTGGGGCTGTTCAGCATTCCGCTCGCCTCACGGTTCGAGACGGTGACAGCGGTGGAATCGGGCACAGGCGCCGCCCGCGATCTGGAGTGGAATGCGGGGCGGGCAGGCGCGCGGGTCACGGTGAAGGCCGAAAACGTAGACGTATTTCTCACCGGGCTCGACACGGCGCCGGATTTCGTGCTGGCGGACCCTCCCCGAGCCGGTCTGGGGAAAGCCGTGGTGAAGCGTTTAGCGGAGTTGCAGCCGCGCCAGATTACAATTGTGGCGTGCGATCCGGCCACGCTGGCGCGCGACGCGCAGATGCTTCTGCAGGCTGGATATGCCATGCGGAACCTGGCTCTGGTGGATTTGTTCCCGCAGACGTATCATCTCGAAAGCATCGCGGGGTTTGAGTTTGGCGGCATCTGACGCGATGGCCGGTGTCGAATATTAGTCCCACGCCAGCGTGTCGGTGAGCGCGAGAGATTCCGACACCAGGCGTCCTGGGCGCTCGGCTCTGTCTGGCGCCTGGAGGTTTACGGTCGCGACGACGCTTGGCGGGACGATCCAGCGCGCCCCTACTTCGTCCCGGTCGCCGTCGCTCCCGCGCTCGTCTCCATCTTGGGCTGAACTTTGGGAAGCTGCTTGCGCGGCAGCATCTCTGGCCGGTTCGCGGCGTCGTAAACCACGGTGGCGATCACGGCGGCCGCCTGCATCAGGTCGGCGTCCCGAAGATGATCGTAAGTATCGATGTCGGAGTGATGCGTGAGCGTTCCGTAGTCGAGCGGATCTTGGATAAACTGGAAACCGGGCAGCCCCACCGCGTCGAAAGAAAGGTGGTCCGTGCCGCCCGTGTTTCTGATCGAGATGGTGCTCACGCCCTGATCGTGGAAGGCGGAAAGCCACTGCTCGAAGATGGGGCGCATGGCGTCGTTCCCCTGCAGGTACACGCCGCGAATTTTGCCGCTCCCGTTATCCAGATTGAAGTACCCGGAGAGCTTGGCGTGCGCGTCAGTCAGCTTCATTGTGTCGGGGTCGCCGAAGTGCTCTTTGACGTAAGCCTTTGAGCCCAGCAGGCCCTCTTCTTCCCCGCTCCAAAGCGCGATGCGCACGGTGCGATCAAGCTTCAGATTGAGAGTCTTCAGGATCCGCATCGCTTCGATCATGACCGCGCTGCCGGCGCCGTTGTCCGTCGCCCCCGTGCCGGTGTGCCAGGAATCGAAGTGGCCGCCAATCATCACCACTTCCTCTTTCTTGGCGCCCCCCGGAATCTCGCCGACGATATTCTGCCCATCCTGGTTGTCCTTGGAGTACTCAGCTTGCAGGTTTACGCGGACCTTCACGGGAATCTTCTTGTCCACCAGCCGCGCCATGCGGTTGTACTGTTCCTGGGTGACCACGAACGTCGGCGGCGAGAGCGGATTTTTGGCGTCGTAAGACCCGGCTGCTTCGGCGAACAAAAGTCCATCGTGCGCGCGCTGGTCGCTGTTGAGGACCGCGATCACGCCTTCTTCTTTGAAGAACTTCGCGCGCCGGGCCAGCAGCTCCTGGCGTTGATTGAAAAACTGTTCGGTCACCGCGGCGGGCAGGCTGGCGAACATGCGCCGCAGCTCCTGCGGGTCATCCGGAAACTTCAAATTTTTCAAATCGACGGGCATCTTGGCGGTGGGTTCGGGCGCGATTGCTATTTCACTCAGCTCTTTTTCCGCGTCGCGCTTAAAAAGCGGCTCCGATTCCGGCGCCACTGGCCGCGTCCCGGAAAGCAGGATGATCTTCCCCTTCAACTTCCCCTTCCATGCCGCCACATACGCGTCGAGTTCCTCTTCCGCTTTTTTGGGGTCGTAAACGCGCCTGCCGGAGCCGTAAGGGGTCAGCAGCAGTTCGCCGCTCTGGTGGCCGTGCGTGCTGTCGGACCATGCCAACGGCGCGGCGACCAGCAAGGAATACCGCGGCTCCAGCATCTCGACGGAATACTGCTTGATGGTCCAACTGCGTCCGAACGGCCCCCATTTTTCGAGATGCACGTTCTCCACGCCGTAGCCTTGCAGCCGCTTGACGGCCCAGTCCGCCGCCTCCTGGAACTCCGGCGACGCGGTTAAGCGCGGGCCGTACTCGTCGCTTAGGTACCACAACGTATCCATCACCTGAGAGTTTTCGAAGGCTTCGGTTTTGACGCGGCCAACGACGCTCAAATCACTGCGATCCCCGTGATCCTGAGCGCCCAGCGGAACAATGAGAGCAACGACGCCGAGCAGCAGATAACGCATCTCGGAATTATACAGAGAGGCAGGTGCGTATTAAAGCGGCCGCATTAAACGTCTTCGCAGGAGATCGAGAGCCATCTGTCCCGCGAAGTGGCGGTTCCGTTCGCGATCGCTAGGAAAGACGCGGTTTACGCTGACGACTCCGGCCGCATCCGAAAGAGAAACGTACATCATGCCGGCAGGAGCCTGCGGTCCGTCCGTTCCGGGGCCGGCGTTGCCGGTGATCGCGAGCGCATGTGTTGCGCCTGTGCGCACTCGCGCGCCGATCGCCATGGCTTCCGCGGTTTCTTCGCTGACCGCCCCGAACTTATCGATCAATTCCTCGGCCACGCCCAGCAGCGACGTCTTCAGCAGGCGCGAATACGTAACAAAGCCGCCCAGGAAATATTCCGAACTGCCGGGAACGGTGGTGATCCGCTCGGCCAGCAGTCCGCCAGTCGCGCTTTCCGCCACGGCGAGAAACGCGCGGCGCCGCTTCAGCAGATCGCCAATCACGATCTCCAGCGAATCGCCGTTCCGGGAATAAAGGCGATCTCCTAACAGGGGTTCGATCTGACCGCCTACTTCCGCCAGCAGGGCGCGGGCCTCGGCATGCGAGGAACAGCGCGCGCGCAAGTGCACCTGCAGGTCGCCGTTGTGAGCCAGCACCGTGGTCACCGGATTCGAATACTTCTTGTAGATGGGTGCGATCGTCTGATCCAGATCGCTTTCGCCCATGCCGGCGATGCGGAGTACCAGCGTTTCGATCGCCTGTTTGGGCACACGACGCTCTACCCGGGCCGCGCACTGCTTGAGAAACATCGCCTTCAGCTCATGAGGAGGACCGGGCAGAAGCAGAATCGAGCAATGGCGGACATCGAGCCACTGGCCAGGCGCCGTGCCGCGTTCATTCGGCAGGACATCGGCGCCGTCGATCACAAACGCCTGGCGCTTGTTGATCGCCGGCATGGCGCGGCCCATCTGCCGGAAGCGCTGTTCAATGCCGTCGCTGATCGAAGCGTGGAATGTCATGCGCCGATCCACCGCCGTCGCTACCGCATCCCGGGTGATGTCGTCTTCGGTTGGACCGAGCCCGCCGGAGATTAAGACGAAATCCGAACGTTCGGCGGCGCGCCGGACGGTTTCCGCCAAACGCTCCCGGTCGTCCCCGACCACGTACTTCGTGGTCACTTCGACGCCCACCTGATTCAGTTCCTGGGTCAGAAACAAGGAATTGGTGTCGACGCGCTCCGGAGTCAGCATCTCCGAGCCGACCGCGATGATTTCCGCGTTCATCGCGCGAACTGCGCGCCGCGGATGCCGACGTCGACACGATGGAGAGCGTTGGTGGTGGCGACGCACATAGCGCGAGACGGCAAGAACAGGAGACCGACAATTCCCGGGCCCGAGAGAAACAAATCCGCGGTTTGATCCGGTTTGATGCGAACCACTCCCTTGCGCCCGCTGTGCGAGCCGGCCACGTAGAGATTGCCATTCTCGTCGAAGTCCATGCCCTGCGGCCGGCCCAGTCCGCGGAAGAACACCTCCACTTCGCCCCCGTGGCTAATCCGGTAGACCGCGTCATAACTGGACGTCGTAGGACCGGTGACGTAGAGGTTCTGGTCCGGCCCAAAAGCGAGGTGGTAGGCCGAGATCGACGGCTCCAAGGTGGCGAATACAAAGATCTGTCCTTCCGGGCTGATCTTGAAAATGGTCCCGCTGCGGTCGCCGACGTACAGATTGTCTTCCCGGTCAAACGCCAGCCCGGTCGCCACGCCCATGCCTTCGGCGAAGACCGTCATGTTGCCGTTGGGCGTCACGCGATAAACGACGCCGTCGAATCGGCTGGAGATGTAAAGCTGCCCTTCGCGGTCGAAAACAAGAGCGGTCGCGTTCATCAGGTCGCTCAGAAACGGCTTCATGGTGAAGTTCAGATCAATCTTGTAGACCGATACCGGCACTTTCTGCCCGCGCGAACCGCTGAACGTGCTGTACAGGTTTCCAAACAAATCCACCGCCGGATTGGTCACCGGGTGGAGATTCTCCGCGATCATAATTCCGATGTCGCAGGTATAGGTCTGACTGGTCTGCCGGGCATTCCTGACCACCAATTCTCCCGCGGAAGCACCTTCGGGCACCTTCACGATGAGGAGGGAATCCGACCCAATCACAATGCGCGCCGCAACGTCGCCGATCGTTACATGAGGGCGCTCTCCTAATGAAAGGCTCTTCCCCCGGAGTTGAAGTTCGCCGCCTGTAATCGCCGCCGACGGAGAGATTTGCGAAATCTCCGGACGATTGCCGTTCGAACTCTTACGGATACCCATACTAGTGTTGAGTTAACCATCCAATCGAAAATAAGACAAGCGCGGCGTAAACGCCCGCGAGCGCGTCATCTGCAACGATTCCCAGGCCGCCCGGAAGGTGCTCGATCTTTCGGATCGGATAAGGTTTGGCGATGTCGAAAGCGCGAAACAGCACGAATGCCGCAACCCAGGTAGTCCAGTTGAGCCGCATGGCGCCCGCAAAGGTGATCCACTGCCCAACCACTTCGTCCACCACGATGAGACCGGGATCCTTCAGGCCGGTCTGCCGCGCCGTCGCATCCGCGGCCCAGACAGCGGGCCCGAACAAAAGAGCTCCCGCCATGGCGATTTCCGCTCCGTCGATTCGCACCCATCTGCTCAAAGCTAAGGCCGGAAGCAGCGCGCCCAGCGAACCGATCGTCCCGGGCGCCCAGGGAAACAATCCGCAGCCAAACCACGTAGCCAGACTGCGCGTCGCCAAGGTCCGGGCGCCGTCACTCTTCTTCATCGACGTCCAGCAAATCGCGGGGGTCCACGGGAGTCGAGATCACATACTTTTCCGACGCCCAATTGCCGAGGTCGATGGTGCGGCAGCGTTCGCTGCAAAACGGGAAAGCTTCGCCGGTCCGTTTGACCGGACCGTGGCAGATCGGACAGGTCATCGGGCGGGAACCAGTCCCTGGATAACGAAGGACGCGGGCTGGATGTGAATCAAACCTACCGGAGGGACTATGTCGCGCGCCAGTTCGCCCGGCTCGGACGGGAGCAGAGTACCGACGACGTCGTAGTCGTGCGCTTCGGTCACGCGCAGGTTGCGGATCTGGCCCGCGCGCGGCTCATCCCCTTCGAAATCGTTAATCAGCGTCACGCCGTCTATTTCCGGCGCCTGGGACGGCATGCGGCCTTGCCAGAGAAGGTCGGTCTCTTCCGAGACGCCTTCCACAAGAATGGGGAACTCAGAACCGATCATTCGCCGATTGCGGGCCGTCGAGATCCGCCGCTGAATCGCCATCAGCGCGCGCTTACGGTTGTAAATCGTTTTCGCGTCCACTTTGCCATCCAGCTCGAAGCTTTTGCTGGTGTCCTCGTCGGAATAGGAGAACACGCCCAGCCGGTCGAACTGCGCCGCCTTGACGAAGTCGCAAAGCTCTTCGAAGTCGGCGCGGGTTTCTCCGGGAAAGCCTACGATGAAGCTGGTCCGGATGGTCACGCCGGGAATCGTCTTCCGAACGCGATCCAAGAGCTTCAAAAAGATATCGCCGTTCGCACCGCGGCGCATGCGCTTCAGGACCGCGGAACTCGCGTGCTGGAGCGGCATATCCAGGTACTTGACCAGCGCGGCGTGTTCCGCGATCGTGTCAAGCAAGCCCTGCGTCACGCGGTTCGGATAGGCGTAAAGGAACCGCACCCATTTCTCGTGCGGCGTTTCCACGTTCGCCAAACGCGCCAGCAGCTTCGCCAAACCGTCTTTCAACCCGAAGTCTTCGCCATAGCAGGTGGTGTCCTGTCCAATCAGGTTGATCTCCCGCACGCCCTGAGCGAACAAACGCGTGGCTTCCGCCACCACTGATTCGAAGCGGCGGCTCCGGAAACTGCCCCGATATTGCGGAATTACGCAGAAGCTGCACGGGTGATCGCAGCCTTCCGCGATTTTCATGTAAGCGAAGTGGCGCGGCGTCGCGAACACCCGCGGCGTCAGGTCGTGATAAAGATATGGCTCCACAGGACTGTCGCCGCCAGGAATCCCCTCGCACACGGCGACGATCTTTTCGATCTCGTTGGTGCCGATCACCGCATCCACTTCCGGAAGATCCTTCTGAATGTCGCCCCGGTAGCGCTCCACCAGGCATCCCGCTACGATCAAACGCTTGGCGCGGCCGGTTTTCTTGTACTCGGCCATTTCAAGGATGGTATCGACGGATTCCTTCTTCGCGGGGTCGATAAAACTACAGGTGTTCACGACCAGGACGTCAGCCTCGTCCGGACGGGACGTCAATTCGTGGCCATGCGCGGCAAGTTGCCCCATCATGACCTCACTGTCCACAAGGTTTTTCGGACAGCCCAGACTTACAAAGCCAACTTTCAAAGTATCTACCAGTGATCTTTCAGGTGCGCTCCTCTAGAATATCATCGCCCCGCGACCGCTCCATCCTGTTCTGACCGCCAGCCCGGACCCGGGCTCCGATTCATGTAACGATGAACATTATCCGGATCTCTTCGTTCTTCCAATACGGGCGCGGGCGCGACCTCATTGAGCCGGTGCTCCGCTCGCTCTTGAAGAGAATGTATTGGTATCTGATTGCATTCGGAGTTGCGTTCTGGGTGTTCTTGGTCTGGTTCAGCTTCTATTTCCCGGAACATCATGGACCAGCCTTGCGTTGATTAGAAGTCCGGAAGAATGAAGGCGAATCGAGGAATTCCCATGCGAGCTGCCGTTTCCGCTGTCTGCATAGCCCTCATTTTCAGTTTTCAGGCCGCGGCCGCGGAACCGATGCTCCAGCAGGATTTCGAGCAGAGTCCGTCCGGCTGGACGCCCTTTGGACCCGAATCCGCCCATATCTCGATCACCCACGATCCGGCGCTGGTGAAAGTTGGGAAAGGCGCGCTCGCTTTCGAGTACGAGGCCTCCGCGGAATCACCGGCGGCGGCCCTGTTGCCCTTGACAAAATCCATTGGTGGGGCTCGAAGTATCCAGTTCTGGCTTATGGCTGAGTCAGCCACAGCCGCGGCGGTCGTTCTCAACGAACGGCACGGCGGCCGCTATATCGCCATAGTCTGGCTGGAACCGCGAACCTGGCAGCGCGTGGAGTTGACGCCGGAAGACTTCATCCTGGGGCAGAGCGCCACCGATCCGAAAGACCCTGACGGCAAACTTGACCTCGATCAGGTGCAGGCCGTCGCCATCCTGGACATCAGCCAGATCTTTAATCCTGCGCTCGCTGAGGGGAAAGCGCCGCTCGCGATAGTCCCGCACTCCGGTCCTCAGAAACTCTGGCTGGATTCGTTCGAGATCAGCGCCGATGTTCCCGCCTGGTATCACTCCCGCGCTCCCTACTCGATCGACGACTTCGCCCACCCGCAGGCCGACTGGATGACGTTCGGGGGCGCCGATCTCAAAATAAGCGGCCATATGCTCGAAGCCAGCTATGAACAGCTAGAGGATCGCTTCGCGATGATGGTTCACGCGCTCCCCCCGATGGACCTTACGGGCGCCGGCTACCTCGCGTTCGAGATCGCTTCTGATAAGCCCGCGCACTTGATCATTTCCCTGCAGGAGCAATCTCCGGGGAAGAACGAAGGACCGCGGTATAACGCCGAAATGGAACTGCCCGGCGACGGCAAGTTCACGCGCCGGCAGCTCGCGTTCTCTTCCTTTGAACTCAGTGATGACAGCCCGGACGATCCCGACGGAAAACTCGATCTGAACCAGCTCCGATCCATTGGAATCCTGGATGTCTACGGCGCATACACACAGAGCACGGGAGTGAATACCATCCGGATTCGAAATATTGAAGCGGTTAAGTCGCCAGCCCCGGCGAAATGAGGATTTCGGTCCGGCGAACTACCTGATCGTGCACTTCCGGCAGCATCTCTTTGATGGTGCGGTGCGTAACGGGATCGCGCAGATCGGGATCCAGATCGGCCAGCGGCTGCAACACAAAGAGCCGTTCCGCATATCTTGGATGGGGCGTTTGCAGGCGGGCGCCGCGGATCACCGCGTTGCCGTAAAAGATGACGTCGATGTCGATGGTGCGCGGACCGTTGGGAATCAGGCGCTGGCGCTTCAGTTCCCTTTCCACGCGCTGGCAGTGCGCCAGAAGCCGCAACGGCAGCAACGAGGTTTCGGCTTCGAGCACCAGGTTCAGAAACCAGTTCTGATCCGCGTATCCGCGCGGCGCCGTTTCGTATACGGGCGAGACGCGGTCGATCCGCAACTCTTTCGCCTGCATTGAATTCACGGCGCGCCGGAGATGCGCGGCGCGATCTCCGAGGTTCGACCCCAGCGCCAGCCACACTCGTTTCAAAACAGACCTGGCTGCTGGTTGCCGCGGAGATGCTTATCGATCTGAAAGTAATCGAAAGCGCGATCCGTTCCGGTACGGCCGCGGGAGGTCCGGTTCAGAAAACCAAGCTGAATCAGATAAGGCTCGTACACTTCTTCGATGGTCTCCGGCTCTTCGCCAATGGACGCGCCTATGGTGTTGATCCCCACGGGCCCGCCGCGGTATTTCTCCAGCACGGTGCGCATGATTTTTTGATCGATCTCGTCAAGGCCGAACCGGTCCACTTCGAGCAGATCGAGGGCGGTGTCGGCGACGGAACGGGTTATGTGGCCGCCGGCCCGCACCTGAGCATAGTCGCGCACTCGCCGCAGAAGACGGTTTGCAATGCGCGGCGTTCCCCGGCTGCGGCGGGCGATTTCCGCGGCGCCCTCGTCGTCCACATCCACCCCCAGAAGTCGCGCCGATCGCTCGACGATCGTCTGCAGTTCCGTCGCGTCGTAGGGATTCAGCCGGAGCACGAGCCCGAAGCGGCCGCGCAGCGGAGCGCTCACCAAACCCTGCCGAGTCGTTGCGCCAATGGCGGTGAATCGGGGCAGCGGGATCGAGTGCGTCCGCGCTCCCGGACCGGCGCCGATCAGGATATCGAGGTGGAAGTCTTCGAGCGCCGAATACAGCATTTCTTCCACATCGGGAAGGAGGCGGTGGACTTCGTCGATGAAGAAGACCTGCTTGCCTTGAAGTGAACTCAGAATTCCGGACAGGTCGAGCTTCTTCTGCAGCACCGGTCCGGAGGTCTGCTGAAACGGGACTTCCAGTTCTTCGGCGATGATTGCGCCTAGAGTGGTTTTGCCGAGGCCGGGAGGACCGTAGAGCAGGACGTGGTCCATCGCTTCGCCCCGATGGCGCGCGGCCTCGATGGCGATCGCGAGGTTCTCCTTCAGCTTCGTTTGACCGGTGAAATCTTTTAGACGGCGCGGCCGGAGAGCGGCTTCAAACTGCGCATCCTCCGGGTTCGGCGCAGCTGAAACGAACCTCCGATCAGGCATGGGAAGCACCCATTATCGAACGTGTTCCAGAGCCCGGCGGAAAAGCGTCTCGAATCCGTCCGCGCCGCCCGCCGCGCGAGCTTTCCGCACCGCTGCTTCGGCCGCGGGCCGTGCGCACCCCAGGTTCAGCAAGGCGGATAACACGTCGCGATCGACGTCGGAAAGCGCCGGCTCATCAGGACGGGTTCCTTCCGCCGCCGGAGCCGCCAACTTGTCCCGCAGCTCCAGAATCATCCTCTCCGCGGTCTTTTTGCCTACGCCGGGGACGCGCACCAGGCGTTCGACCTCGCCGCTCCGGATCGCGCGGATCAGGTCCGCGGCCGCCAGGCCCGAAAGAATCGTCACCGCGAGCTTCGGCCCGATGCCGCTCACCCCGATGAGCCGCTCAAACACCTGCTTCTCTTCCGCGCTCGCGAATCCGAATAAAGCGATGGCGTCCTCGCGAACGTGCGTGTGAATGCGCAGGCGAATTTCGGCCCCCGCGTCGGGAAGCGCCGAGAACGTGGACACCGGGATGGTGACGTCATACCCAACCCCGCCTACGTCAACCACCACCTGATTGGGACTTTTCTCCACCAGCACGCCCCGCAGAAGAGCAATCATTTCTATGCGACCATTTCCGATGATGGCACGCAGACGGTTCTTCGTGGACGAGATCCGGGACGGTGTCGCGACGGTGACCGGCGACCACGCCGCTCATCTTACGCGCGTGCTGCGGGTGGAGAAAGGGCAGCGCTTCGAGCTTTCAGACAACCGCGCGGTTTGGCTGGCGGAAGTGCGGGAAGCACGCAAAGCGATGGTCGAATTCCAGATCATCGAGGCTGTTCCCCCCGGCGGCCCGCTGCCCGCCGTGCATCTTTACGCCGCGCTCTTCAAATTCGACCGGTTCGAGTGGATGATGGAGAAAGTCACGGAACTGGGCGTGGAACGCGTTGTGCCGGTCGAAACGGGACGCAGCGATCACGGTTTGTTCGCCGCCGCTCAGAAACGCGTGGAGCGCTGGCGCAAGATCGCGCGCGAGGCCAGCCAGCAATCGCGTCGTGACCGTCTCCCCGAGGTGCATGCCGCCATCCGGCTCCGTCAAGTCTCGGTTTCCGGCACGCGCCTCCTGCTGGACGAAGATCCCGGCGCGCCTGCGTTGGAAGTTCCGGTCAGTTGGACTCCGGAAACGCCGCTGTCCCTTTTTCTGGGTCCGGAAGGGGGATGGACTGCGGACGAACGGGTGACGCTGAAAGCGTCCGGCTGGGTCCCGGCATCGCTTGGCCCCACGGTCCTTCGCGCGGAAACCGCGGGAATGGCGGCGGTGGCCGTGTTGGCGCACGCGCTCGCGGCACGCCGGTAAACTGGTGGCAGATGAGTCAAAGGGCATCGCACCTGGCGGGATTGCTCACCTTCCTTCCCACGCTTGCGATCCAGATCCTGATTTGCCGTGAACTGATCCGGCGCTGGCCTCGGTTTCGTAAAGCGTTTGTTGTCGTGACCGCGATTCCGTTTTGGGTTTGGATCCTCGGATATCCGCCGTTCAACGCGCGGTTTCCCGATCCCGTCTTATTCGTTGTCGGATTCTGGCTATACGCCGGTGTTCCCGCCTATCTCTGTTACAAGTTGGCCGAGAAGCTCCTTACCGCCGCGGGCCGCCGCGTCCCGTCCTCGCCGCACAGGACCGATTCGGGAAGGCGGGACCTCATCCGCACGGCCGCGCTCGCGACCGCGGCCGCCCCGTGTGCGGTTCTGCTCTACGGAACCTTCATCGAGCGCACAGCGTTCGGCGTGAATGAGGTCGTCATCCCTGTCCGCAATCTTCACCCCGATCTCGACGGGCTCCGCATTCTCCAGCTCAGCGATGTCCATCGCGGCGCGTTCCTGAGCCAGAAGCTCCTTACGCGCGTGGTGGACGCGGCCCGGGAACTGAATCCCGAACTCATCGCGCACACCGGGGATTTCATCTCTTCCAAGGGGGATCCAATCGACGATTGCCTTCGCGAATTGGCGCGGCTGAAAGGCGAGGCGTTCGGCTGTCTCGGAAACCACGAAGTTTATGCCGAAGTGGAAAGCTACGCGACCGCGCAGGCGGCAAATCTCGGCATTCGGATTCTGCGTTCTGAATCGCAAGTCTTTCGGCGTGGAGCCGCGCTGATGAGCATTGCCGGCGTGGATTATCAGCGAATGGGCAACCGGGCCCATTTCTTGGAACGAGAAAGGTCGCTGGTCGCGCCCGGAACGTTCAATCTGCTGCTCTCGCACAATCCCGACGTCTTCCCCGTAGCCGCCCGTTTGGGCTTCGATCTGACCCTCTCGGGGCATACGCACGGTGGCCAGGTGCGCACCGAAATTTTGCACCAGGATCTGGATCTGGCGCGCTTCTACACACCTTATGTCGCCGGCCTCTATCGGAACGGCGACCGCGCCTGTTACGTGACCCGCGGCATTGGGACCATCGGGATCCCCGCGCGCGTGGGCGCTCCGCCGGAGATCACCCTGATACGTTTGTCGAGAGTCTGAGACCTTGACCTACCTCATCATCAGCGACATCCACGCCAACTGGGAGGCCTTGTCCGCCGTGCTCCGCGACGTGGAAGGCGAATATGAGTCAGTCGTTTGCTGCGGCGACATCGTGGGCTATGGAGCGGACCCCAATGCGGTGACAGAGTGGGTGCGCTCGCATGCGGCGATTTCCATCCGGGGCAATCACGACCGGGCCTGCGCGGCGCTGACCGGGATCGACTGGTTCAATCCCGTCGCTCAGGCCGCCACGCGTTGGACGCATGAGAGCCTGACCGAAGAGAATCGAACCTGGCTGAAGGAGCTTCCCCAGGGACCCGCGGCGGTGGATGACTTTCAGATCGTCCATGGATCACCCCTGAATGAAGACGAGTACCTGCTGGGCGTCGCGGAGGTGAGCGAAGCCTTCGCTTACGATGACGCGCCGTTGACATTCTTTGGGCACACGCACGTGCAGTGCGTGTTCGAGCATACGCGGTTGCGCACGCGGAGATGGTCTCCACCAGAATTAGGGCGCTTTGCGGAAATTCGGGACACGTCGTCGTACCTGATCAATCCGGGTTCGGTCGGGCAGCCGCGCGACGGAGACCCCCGCGCGGCCTTCGCCCTGTTCAATCCAAAGGAGCGCATTCTCCAACTGCGCCGGGTCGCCTACGACGTGGAAACGGCGCAGCGCAAAATTCGGAATGCGAATCTGCCGGCCGCCCTTGCCCAGCGCCTCAGTCTTGGGAATTAAGTGACATTCAGGTGACAGGCGCCAGCGCGGCTTGCCTCGATTGAACTACGTTCGCTACTCTCGCAGAGTGATCCGCGTCTGGCGCAGGCCCCAACTCTTTCCGGCAACCCGGGACCCGGCGCGCCGCGTGTTCGGTCCCGCGGATTTGGCGGTGGGTCTCGGCACGCTGGTGTTGCTTTATGTAGTTGCCCGCGTAGGGGCGCAAAGCCTCGTGCGCTTTCACCCTCCGGACACGCTGCCGTCGGTAAGCCTGGATCCGCGCAACCTCCCCAACTACGCGGCGCGATCCACCTTGCGCATGTTTTTGGCCCTGATCTGTTCCACCGTGTTCACCTGCGTTTACGGGTACCTGGCCGCCCACAGCCGCCGGGCGGAACGAGTCCTGGTTCCGCTGCTGGACATTCTGCAGTCCGTCCCCGTTCTCGGGTTTCTGTCCATCACCGTGACCGCTTTCATCGCGTTGTTCCGGGGTAGTCTGCTCGGTCTGGAAGCGGCGTCCATCTTCGCGATATTCACCGGGCAAGCCTGGAACATGACTTTCTCGTTCTACCAATCCCTGCGGACCGTGCCGCGGGAGTTGGACGAGATGGCTTCCCTTTACAGGCTTTCACTCTGGGAACGCTTCACGCGCCTGGAGTTGCCTTCCTCGGTGATCGGACTGGTGTGGAACGGAATGATGAGCTTCGGCGGCGGCTGGTTCTTTCTGGCGGCGAGCGAAGCGATCAGCGTTCTCAACCATAACTACACGCTTCCCGGGCTCGGGTCCTACGTCGCGGCGGCGACCACGGCGCGCGATTTTCATGCGCTTGCCTGGGCCATCCTGACCATGACCATTTTGATCCTGGCCATCGATCAGTTTTTCTGGCGTCCGCTGGTCACCCTTGCCGACATGTACAAACTGGAGCTTTCCGCGGGGGAATCGCTCCACTTCTGGGTGGTGGATTTGTGGCGCGCCGCGCGGTTGCCGCACTATACCGTTCTGTTGTTCGGACCCGCCTGGAATGCGCTCGATCGCATGATGAGCCGCGTCAGTCCGATGCGCGAGACCGGCGCGGAATCTAAGAAGCCCGGGACGGATCGATGGTTCAACGCCGCAATGCTAACCGTGGTCTTTGTTCTGGCGGCCATGGCGATCCGGTTTATCCTCTCCGAAGTGGGACTTCGCGAGGTGGGCTGGGCCGCGATCCTGGGACTTTGCACAGCCGCCCGCGTCTTCTTTCTGTTGATCGTGAGCACGCTTGTCTGGACTCCGCTCGGCGTGGCGATCGGATTTAATCCGCGCCTCGCGCGTATCTCTCAGCCCGTTGTTCAGTTGCTCGCATCTTTCCCCGCGAATTTTGTGTTCCCTTTCGCCACGCTGGGGTTCATCAAAGCCGGCATCAGCCTAAACTTCGGAAGCGTTTTCCTCATGGCGCTGGGCGCCCAATGGTACCTGCTGTTCAATGTGATCGGCGGGGCGCAAAGCATCCCTAACGATTTGCGGGAAATGGGCCGGAGCATCGGGCTCAAGAAAGGTAAAGCGTGGCGGTATTTGATCGGGCCGGGCATCTTCGGCTCCTGGGTGACGGGCGCGATCACCGCCTCGGGCGGCGCCTGGAACGCGAGCATCGTATCCGAGCTGGTCTCGTGGGGCAACACCACGCTGGTGGCGAAGGGATTGGGATCATATATCGCGGAAGCGACCTCGAAAGGCGACTGGCCGCGAATCGTGCTCGGGGTCGGCTTGATGAGCATTTTCGTGGTGAGCGTCAACCAGTTGCTCTGGCGACGGCTCTACACGCTGGCGGAAACCCAATTCCGGCTGGGCTGATTTGGTTAATCTCAAGGAAGACCTGACATGGCAACGCCAGTACAAAATGCGACCGCCACGCGCATGCTCGCCGCGGAGTGCGTAACCAAAGCGTTTCCGCTGCCGGACGGCGGCGAACTCACCGTGCTGCACGAAGTTTCGCTCACCGTGAACGCCGGCGAAGTGGTGGCGCTTCTAGGGCGAAGCGGATCCGGCAAGAGCACCTTGCTGCGCATTTTAGCCGGCCTCATCAAGCCGAGCCGCGGGCGCGTTTTCGTCAACGACGCGGAGTTGCTGGGCGCCAATTCGGAAGTGGCGATGGTTTTCCAAAGCTTCGCGCTGCTTCCCTGGCTGACCGTGCGGGAGAATGCCGAACTTGGCCTGCTGGCGCGCGGCGTCGATAAGGCGACGTGTGCACGGGAAGCCGGGCACGCGCTGAAAATGGTGGGACTCGAAGGCTTCGAAAGCGCTTACCCCCGCGAGTTGTCGGGCGGCATGCGGCAGCGCGTGGGCTTCGCGCGCGCGTTCGTCATGCACCCTGATGTCCTTATGATGGATGAGCCGTGCAGCGCGCTGGACGTGCTGACAGCGGAGAACCTGCGCGGTGAAATCAGCGATTTGTGGGAGCAGGGAAAGTTCCCGGCCAAAAGCATTCTGCTGGTTACTCATAATATTGAGGAGGCCGTGCTTCTTTCGGATCGCATCGTCGTGTTAGGGGCTAACCCCGGATGCATTCGCGGCGAAGTGCGGGTTGATATTCCGCGCCCGCGGAAGCCGAAGGAACCGCAGTTCGCCGCGTTAGTCGATTACATTTACACCGTGATGACCAATCCGGCGGTCACGGTGAAATCGTTCATCCGCGGAACGGCGTCGGAGACCGCGCACGTGCAGGAGAAGCGTTTTGCGATGCTGCCGCACGCGCGCGTGGGCGGTATCAGCGGACTTCTCGAGATCGTGAACGATTTAGGGGGCCGGGCGGACCTCCCTGACTTAGCGGAGAAACTGCGGCTGGAAGTGGACGATCTGCTTCCCACCGTGGACGCCGCGGTCATGCTGGAATTCGCGGAGGTCGCCGAGGGCGATGTTCATATCACCGCCGCCGGCCGGGAGTTCGCCACCGCCACCGTAGCTCGCAGCAAGGCGATCTTTGGGGAGCAGCTGTTGAAGTGCGTGCCGTTCGCGTGCACGGTTGTAGAGACTTTGCGCCAAAAGCAGAACGGGGTTGTCGGCAAGGATTTCTTCATCGATATCCTCGACGAACATTTCACCGAAAAAGAGGCTGAGCGGCAGTTTGAGCAGTTGGTCTACTGGGGACGCTATGCCCAGTTATTCGAATACGACTCCGACGACGAGAAGCTTCATCGGGCCGCGGGCGCCGCGCAGGAAACCAAGGAATAACCTCGTTTCCGAAATCTTTTGCACTTTTAAGGCTGGGATGAGTTACTATCATCTGGCTGTATCGAGCGATTCGATACTAACCCAAAGGACCCCATGCGCGCCAACATTACCCTCGCCTTAGCCGCGGCCACGGCACTTTCCTTCGTAACTTCCATGGCGGCAGCGCCACCGGCCTTCGCAACGCGCCCTTCGATTGCGCTGCAAAATTCCGTATTCACCCTCGCCGACTTTAATGGCGACGGCTATTCGGACGTGATCGCAGCGGTCCTCACTCCGGGCACAAACGTAAATGATTACGAGATCAACATCCAACTTAGCGATGGCAAAGGCAAGTTCACCCAAGGCCCAATCGTGGACCTGGGAAGCAATTTCGTGGCGACGGCGATCGCGACAGGAGATTTCAACGGCGACGGGCTGATGGATGTAGCCGTTCTGTCTTCCAGCCAGCAAGCGCTGTACGTCGCTCTGCAGACTGCGACCGGTTTCGAAATTTCACCGATCCAGATTGCGGAATCGACCAACGGGGTTCTCAACATGGCGGTCGCGGACATCAACGGGGATCGCCGTCCCGATATCGTCATACCCTGTTTCGCCGGAGCCGTGATTCTCTTAAACTCAGGAGGTGGGCATTTTGAAGCGCCTGTAATCGCGGTCGCGAACCCAGCCGATTTTGTCGCCGTGGCCGATCTGAATGGCGACAAGCATCCTGACTTGCTGCTGTCCACCGGCCAATGCTGCTACGCGGGGGCCGTAACCGTGCTTCTGGGCGACGGTCGTGGAGGGTTTAACGGGCCGCCGAGCCAGCCGGAGGTCGCCAATATGGTCTCTCCCCGAATCGTGGCAGCGGATTTCAATCATGACGGGAAGTCCGATCTGGCGGTTATTTCATACTCCTTAATCGAGGTTCTATTCGGGAAGGGCGACGGCTCGTTTCAGGCGCCAGCCAGCGTATACCTGCCGGGGAACGTCAACATTACCGGATTGGCGGCAGGTGATATTAGCGGCGACGGGATACCCGATCTGGTCGCTATCGGCGGTTCCTCAACCGGCACTGACGTGTTCACCCTCGTGAACGCCGGCAAAGGCACTTTCGATTCACCCACGGCTTACTCCGTGGACGGCGCTGGAAATTTCGTGGCCGTCGGCGATATCAATGGCGACGGATTAGTGGATATCGGCATAGGCGCGTATGCTGCCGCCGATGCGATCTCTTTTCTAGTGAGTTCGCCGAAGGGAACGTTTCCCGACGGCCAGTTGTTTACCACCAGTGCTGTCCCACAGTATCTGGTTGAAGGCGATTTCAATGGAGATCACAAACCTGACATTGCCGAGCTCAACTCGACTACTGGCTTGACAATTTACCTAAATTCCGGCAAAACGACCCAGCTTTTCAGCCCGCTTGAGGCGATTCCCTTTTACAGCGGACCTTTGGTAGCAGGCGATTTCAACAATGACGGAAGATTGGATCTAGTGGTCCTCAATAGCTTGAGCGGAGAGACCCTGCTCGGAAATGGAGACGGCACATTCTTCTACCAGCCGCCCAGCTTCAATATCGGGAACGATGCATACGCAGTGGTCGCCGCCGATATGAATGGGGATGGCAAACTGGATCTCGTCACCGACAATCCCGATGTGCTCCTTGGAAATGGGGACGGCACGTTCCGAAGCCCAAATAATAATAACAACTTCTGCTACACTCCCGCGGGCGTTGCTGTGGCTGATTTCAACCGCGATGGAAAGCCTGACGTACTCTCCTTATGCTCTGGATATCTGATTCTTTATCTAGGACACGGCGACGGGACCCTGGGTTCCGGCACCTATGTGAATAGCGTGTATTCACAGTCTTTCACCGTTGCGGACGTAAATCGGGACGGCATTCCGGACATCGTTTTTACCCCAAACATCTACTACTACTCTCCCGCGTCCACGGAAGTAAGCGTGTTGATTGGGCGGGGTGATGGAACCTTCCAGGCTGGAGCTTCCGTGCCTGTTCCGACAAACGGCACGGGAGAAGTTATCACTGGAGAGTTCAATGGCGACGGAATCGTTGATCTCGCCGTTCTCGACACCTCCGACTCTGTGTTTACGATCATCCCGGGAAAGGGAGATGGCACATTCCGCACTCCCCAGAGTTATGGCACGGCCTCCTATCCGACGTGCATGGTCGCCGCCGCGTTCCACTCACCGAGCAATCCGGCCATGGACGACCTTGCGTTTTGCTCCACTCCGGGAATTGCGCTGGACCTGAACACAACGCAATAGAGACAGGCGGTCATTGCCGCGGCGCTTCGGCGCCGCGGCGAACCGGAACCACCCGCCGGATCTCCTCCAAAATTTCGTCCGCGTCGCACGCGCCTTTCTGCAGGACGCGATCCACCGATCCGTTCAACCTGGCCAGGTCTTCGGACGTAATATCCTTAGCCGTGAGCACGATGATTGGAACCTGCGACCATCGCGGGCTGCGGCTTATGGCGCGAGCAAACTCGAATCCATCCATCTCCGGCATCATGAGATCCAGCAACACCAAATCCGGCGCGACCAAGTCCAATTCCGCGAGGGCCTGCTGGCCGTTGGCCGCTTCCCGCACTTCCCACTTTTCGCGCTCCAGCATCTGACGAAGCAGATCGCGCGCGTCGGCGTCATCGTCGATGACCAGAACGCGCCCTGGAGAGCTCTGGAAAGTATAGCGGCTGAGGACCTTATTCAACCGGTCGCGGTCCACTGGTTTCACCAGATACTCCGACGCTCCGAGCGCATAGCCCAGGTTGCGGTTATCCACCATCGTGAGCATGACCACCGGTATATCGCACAGTTCGGGATCGGCCTTCAATGCGGCCAGCACAGCCCAGCCATCCATGCGCGGCATGATCACATCCAGAGTGATCGCATCCGGGCGATGAGCGCGGGCCATCTCGATTCCTTCCTCCCCGTTGGGCGCCCGCCTTGTATCAAAGCCCTCCCTGGTGAGCAGCCGGTGCATGAGGTCGCTCGACACCGGGTCGTCATCAATGATGAGAACCAGACCCTTCGTGACGCCTTCGACGGACAACGGGCGCGCTTCGACGATATCCGGAACGCGGCGGGGAATGCGGATCGTGAACGTCGAGCCTTCCCCGTCGCGGCTTTCCACCGTGACTTCGCCGCCCATCATCTCGCAAAACCGGCGGGTCAGGACCAACCCCAGGCCTGTCCCTCCAAACCGGCGGCTGGTGCTGGAATCGCCTTGCTGGAAGGGACGAAAGAGCCGGTCCATCTGTTCAGGCGTGATGCCGATGCCCGTGTCCGAGATACGGAATACCACTTCGTCGTTAGCAGCCTCGTGGGACACCCGCAGGCTGACAAAACCTTTCTCGGTGAACTTGGCGGCGTTCGCCACGAGATTGAACAGGCTCTGGCGCAACTTGCTCAGATCGGCGTAAACCGCGCCGACGTCCGCATCTACTTCGACCTTGAACTGGTTGCCGTTCTTCTCCATCAGCGGCGCGACGGTTCCGGCTACTTCGCTGACTAGGGCGTCGAGTTCGAAGCTCTCGAGGAACAAATCCATCTTCCCGGCCTCGATCTTGCTGAGATCGAGCACGTCGTTGATGAGGCCCAGCAGATGCCTGCCGGCGCTGTGAATCTTGCGCAAATCGCTATTGAGCGAGCCGGCCCCGAGCGCTTCCGACTCTTCCTGCAGCATCTCGCTATATCCAATGATGGCGTTCAGCGGAGTGCGAAGCTCATGACTCATGCTGGCCAGGAAATCGCTCTTTGCCTGATTGGCGAGTTCGGCCACTTCCTTGGCCTGCTGGAGCTCCTCGCGGGCCTGTTTGCGTTCCGTGATGTCCCGGATGTAAGCCGTGAAAAAGGGCGGCCCTTCGGCGGGGATGCGCGTGACCGCGAGTTCGATCGGAAACTCGGTTCCGTCGGATCGCATCGCGACAATTTCAATGCGCTTGCCGAGAATCGGCCCTTCGCCCGTTTCGAGATACTTGGCCATGCCGCGCAAGTGAGCCTCTCGAAGCGACGGCGGAATAATCAGGCGGGAGATCTGCTCGCCCAGCGCTTCCGCGCGGGTGTAGCCGAAGGTTCGCTCCGCCGCCGGATTGAATTCAACCACGCGGGTTTCCTGATCAATGCCGATGATGCAGTCGATGGCGGTCTCGAGAATGGCCCGATTGCGCGCTTCGCTGGCGAGCAAGTGTTTCTCGGCCAGCTTGCGTTCCATAAACTGCCCGATCTGGCGGCCAAGCGCGGCGGTGGTCAGAAGCAGGCCGGCGTCGGGAACGCCTCTTCGCGCGGAGAAGAAATCGATCACCCCGAGGACGCGGGTTCCCGCGGTGATGGGAAACGCAAAAGCGCCATGGAGGTTGGCTTCCCTGGCGGCCTCGCTGCGCGGATAACCCGTGGCGGCGATGTCCTCGAACCAAAGCGGTTCGGCGCTATCCCAGACCATCCCAGGCAGCCCTTCTCCGCGTTTCAGGGTGAGCTCACAGGTGGCGGCGCTGAACGACGAATAATCGCGCGAGGGCGATTGCCAGATCCGGTCGCAGCGCAAAATTCCATCTTTCTCGTCGGCGATCCAGAGGGTCCCGAATTTCCACCCGAGACTGCTTCCGATCTCAGCGAGCAGCGCCATGGAAGCTCGCTCCAGATCCGGCGCTCCGGCGAGGACGCGGCTAACGCCATACTGCAATTCAAGGCGGTGCTGCGCGCGCTTTCGATCCGTCACATCGCGCATATTGACGACCGCGGCTTCGGCCCGCCCATCGATGAGGACCGGCTCCACCGAGTATTCGACGGGAACTTCCGTCCCGTCTTTGCGCCAGGCGACTTCGTCGCTCACCGAAGCGCCGCGACCGGTTACGAACGTCTGGTAGATGGGACATTCCTCAGCCTTGTAAACAGCGCCGCTCGATTTGTGGTGATGGATGAGGTCATGCATGTTCCGCCCCAGGCATTCCTCCACGGAGTAGCCGAGCATCTCGGCGGCGGCGCGATTGATGAAAGTGCAGAGCCCGCTCAGATCAATCGCATAGATGCCGTCGGCGGCGGATTCCAGCAGCGCTGTCCGTTCGACGAGAAGATGATGCTCATTCCTTTCCGGGATGGATGGCATAGAGGAGGAAGAATCCGACACTAACATGGGAACACGGAATCAATCTCGGATCTGGACGAGATCCGACGGCTCCAGCGCATCGGACTGCGGGCCGTCATAAAACGTCCGTACCCGCCGGGCGACCGCGCGCCCCACCAGCTTCGCGAGATCTTCCTCATTGGCCTGCCGCACGAGCTCCGAGCTGCCGAAATGCTTCAGCAGCTTGCGGACAGTCTTCTCGCCAACCATGGGAATCTGATCGAGTTCGCTGGTGAGCCGGGCGGCGTTGCGGCGCGTGCGGTGAAATGTGACGGCGAAGCGATGCGCCTCGTCGCGAATGGATTGAATCAGATGCAGGATCGGCGAGAAGCGGTCGAGCGCAATCGGCTCGTTTTCATGACCGAGCACATAAATGATCTCCTCGCGCTTGGCGATGGAGGCGAGCGGTTGGTTGATGATGCCGAGCCGTTCCAGCGCGTCGGCCGCGGCATGAAGCTGGCCGAGTCCCCCATCAATCAGGATCAGACCGGGAAGCGGCGCCTCTTCCGCCTGGAGACGGCCATAACGCCGCGTCACCACTTCATGCATGCTGGCGAAGTCGTTGTTTCCTTCCACGGTGCGGATGATGAACTTGCGGTAGTCCGCCTTCTTCATCTTGCCCTCTTCCCACACGACCATGCTGGCCACCTTATCGGTGCCCTGGATATGGGAGATGTCGAAGCATTCGATGCGCCGGGGCGCCTCGGGAAGACCGAGGGCATCCTGAAGAGCTTCATAGATGGCGGCGGCCGCGGGTTTGCGAACGCGGAAGCGGGAGTCGAAGCAGTGCCGGGCGTTGGTGCGGGCGAGCTCCAGCATGGCCTTCTTCTGACCGCGCTGCGGGGTGAGGATCTCCACCTTGCGGCCGCGCTTTTCCGAGAGCAGTTCTTCCATAACGGCGAGGTCTTCAAAGTCTACGGGCACGTGGATGATGCCGGGGATGTACTGCTGGTCGAGGTAGATCTGGAGGAGAAGGCTGGAGATGAAGGAAGGTTCGTCGAACTCGATCTGATCTTCCCAATAGAACTCGCGGCGGTCGACGATCTGGCCGCGGCGGAGGTGGAAAAGGTTGACGGCCACCAGCGGCGGTTCCGAGTAGGTGGCGAAGATGTCGGCGTCGTCGCCCGAAGCGGCGGCCATTTTCTGCCGTTCGTCCATCTCTTCGACCGTGGAAAGCAGATCGCGCCAGGACGCGGCCTCTTCGAATCGCGTAGCCTCGGCGGCCTCGTCCATGCGGTGGTGCAGTTCGCGGGCGAGCTCGCCGGTGCGGCCTTCGAGAAACATGCGGACATCGCGGACGGCACGCGCGTAAATCTCGGGTGTTGTAAGCCCCTGGACGCAAGGCCCGAGGCAGCGATGGATGTGGAATTCAAGGCAGGGCTTGGGGTGATAACGGTTCAAATCCACTTTGCAGGAAGGGATTTTGAAGAAGCGGTGAATGAAATGAACCAGGCGGTGCGCAAGATTGCCGGGGAAGTACGGTCCGAAATATACGCTGCCATCTTTGATCAAACGGCGGGTCACGTATACGCGCGGATGCCGCTCGCTGGTCAGTTTGATGTATGGGTACGTCTTATCGTCCCGGAGCAGCACGTTGAAGCGTGGCTTGTGCTGCTTGATCAGGTTGTTCTCAAGCGCGAGCGCTTCCTTTTCGTTATCGACGAGGATGTATTCGACGTCTCGCGCTTCGGCGATGAGCGTTCCGGTTTTCACATCCTGCAGGCGGTCGACCGAGAAGTAGCTTCGGACGCGGTTGCGCAGGCTTTTCGCTTTGCCGACGTAGATGACTTTTCCGGAAGCGTCTTTGTAGAGATACACTCCGGGCGATAGAGGTAGCTGAGAAGCCTTCTCTCGAAGAACATCCTGGGGGGGCGCCGCGGCGGGCAATATACTTTGATTATGTCACTGCCGCTGCTTGTGCTGGCCGTCGGGCTTATGCAACAGGGCGGCGCTTCCCCCGCCGCGAATCCGCCCGCCAAGCCTCCGCAAGCGCCCACCGAAGATGCGCCGCCGGAAGAAGACGATGCGCTAAAGCCCAAGGACTACGCGTTCAATCCGCTGCAGGCCACACGGGAGGTCCGGACGGGCGACTTCTACATGAAAAAAGGGAAGTACAAAGCCGCGGTCGCGCGCTACCTGGAAGCCACGCGCTGGAATAACCAGATGGCCGATGCGTACCGCAAGCTTGGCGAAGCCGAGGAAAAACAGGACGAGCCGAAGCTGGCGCGGGAAGCGTACCAGCACTTCCTTGAGTTGAGTCCCGATTCGCGGCAGGCGGCCGAGGTTCGGAAGCATTTGCAGAAAATTCCCGCGAATTAGCGCGGTCCGGGCCTCCACCCGCGCAGGATCCGGAGGATTCGATCGAATCCGGCGGCCCAGTCGGGGAACAGGTCGACGTATTGAACTTCCCTGGTGATGTGCGTCGGAAGGCGGCAATCGTCGAGCCGGGCGGGAATGAGAAAAACCTGGTCGAGCGGCATGCGCCGCGCGCAGTCCAGCGCGTAACGGATTTCCGCCTGGAACCCGCCGCGCTTGTGGACAGCGCGCGTGCTGAAACAGGCCAGGACGAAATCGGAAACGCTTATGGCGTCCTCGATGGCGCGCGGCCAGTTCTGTCCCGGCATGAGCTTGCGGCGGTCCATCCAGGGCTCGAAGCCGGCGGCGTTCAGCGCGCCAAAGAGCTGGTGCGCCGCGTCGGCGTCTTCGTGAACGTAAGTGATAAAAACCTTGGGTCGCGAGTTGGAGACGAACGCGAAGTCGCCGTGCGTGTCCGGAATGAAGGAGCCGAGGCCGTCGATATCGACTTGAGCGCCGCGGGCGAGCGCTTCGCGCACCAGCCCGAGGATGGCGTCCGAGGTCGCCGCCCTAGCTCTTTTCAATGTCCTTCTCCCGGAGAAACTGGATGCCGCCCTCCTCATCGCGCCGGAAACATCCGAAGCCGGGGAGGGTGGCCGACTGGCCGCCCCGAATCTTTTTTAAAATGTCGTTCACCAGCCGATCGAGCTGATCCGTCGCTTCGGCGCGCGACACGCCGGTTTTGCGCGCAAGCCGGCGCGCGAGTTCGTCTTTCTTCATCCCGCGCTCACTCTACCAGCCAAAATACGATCAAGGGCCTTTCCATCCCGTTTCTTTGTTTCGTTTCAATAAGTTGCAAATGTTCAACGGAAGTCACTCGCATTGGAGATATATTTGGGGCATGCAGAGATTCCTACGCCCGTGCCGAGTTCTGTTGTTCGCCGCTGGGGCACTCTCCTGCGCCGCCGCGCTCGCCGAAACCCATATCGCGACCTTATCGTCCGGTTCGGCGATGCCGCCCTTCGAACTGGCGGGAGTGGACGGACAGCTCCACCGGTCTTCCGACTGGGCGACCAGCAAAGTGCTGGTCGTCGTCTTCACATGCGACCACTGCCCAACGGCTCAGCTGTACGAGGGGCGCATCAAGGCGCTAGCGGCCGAATATGCGCCCAAGCAAGTCACGCTTGTCGCAATTCAGCCGAATAATCCGAAAGCCATCCGATTAGACGAACTCGGCTATACCGACGTCAGCGATTCGTTCCGCGAAATGAAGACCCGCGCGGAATACCGGCATTTTGATTTCCCGTACCTTTTCGACGGCGATACCCAGACCGTGTCGAAAGCTTTCGGTCCCGCGGCGACTCCGCACATTTTTGTCTTCGATTCCGCGCGGCGGCTGCGCTACGACGGCCGCATCGATGACAGTGTCCGCGAGAATCTGGTGAAGCGTCACGATGCGCGTGAGGCCATCGAGGCCGTCCTGGCCGGGCGTCCGGTCGCCGTTCCGCATACTCCCAGCGTGGGCTGCTCCACCAAGTGGGCCTATAAAGAAGAGGGAAGCAATGCAGAGGAGGAACACTTCGAGCAGGAGCCTGTCTCCGTGACCGAGGTGAACTCCGCGGGCTTGAAGACCCTGGCGGAAAACGCCGGCGGCAAAGTCACGTTGGTGAACTTTTGGGCGACCTGGTGCGGGCCGTGTATTGACGAGATGCCCGACTTGGTCAAGATCTGGCACATGTACCGCCGCCGCCCGTTCGACCTGGTGACGGTCAGCGTGAACTATCCGGACGAACAGAAAGGTGTGCTCGCCGCGCTTCAGAAGCAGCACGCGGCAAACCGCAATCTGCTGTTCGGCTCCACGGACAGTTACGCTTTAATGCACACCTTTGACCCGGATTGGAACAGCGCTGTGCCTTTCACGGTCCTGCTCGGACCGGATGGCAAGGTGATCTGGAAATATCAGGGCGAACTCGACATGCTCGCGCTCAAGCGCCGCATTCTGGCGAATCTACCGGACGATGATTACGTCGGGCAGCGCGCGTATTGGAATCAACACTAGCCCTGGGACTGATGGCATAAGCTGGAGCGAATCCATGAACACAGAAGATCGACAGTACGGGTTCAGCACCCGCTCCTTGCACGCCGGCCAGCAGCCCGACACGGCGACAGGCGCGCGCGCCGTGCCGATTTACCAGACCACTTCCTACGTTTTCCAGGACACCGAACACGCCGCGGCATTGTTCGCTCTCCAACAGTTCGGGAACATCTATACGCGCATCATGAACCCGACCCAAGCCGTTCTGGAGGAGCGCATCGCCTCTCTGGAAGGCGGCGTGGCCGCGCTCGCCGTGGCCAGCGGTCAGGCGGCCCAATTCCTCGCGATCACCAGCTTGGCCGCCGCCGGGGACGATATCGTCGCGGCCAGCACGCTTTACGGCGGAACTTATACCCAGTTTGATGTCACCTTCCGCAGGCTCGGCATCAATGCGATCTTTGTGGATCCGGATGATCCGGAAAACTTCCGCCGCGCCATCACACCCAAGACAAAACTGCTCTACGCGGAGACCATCGCGAACCCGCGCATGAACGTTCTTGATATCAAAGCGCTGGCGAAGATCGCGCATGAACACCGCATTCCGCTGGTTATCGACAATACCTTCGCATCACCGTACCTCTGCCGACCCATCGAGTTCGGCGCCGATATTGTTCTCCACTCGGCTACCAAGTTCATCGGCGGCCACGGAACCACCATAGGCGGCGTGATCGTCGACAGCGGAAACTTCGCTTGGGGCGAAGGCGATTTCCCTATGATCAACGAACCCAGTCCGGGTTATCACGGGATGAAGTTCTACGAGACCTTCGGGAAAATCGCCTTCATCATTCGCGCGCGCGTGGAAGGATTGCGCGATATCGGACCGTCCATCAGCCCGTTCAGCGCGTTCCTTCTGCTGCAGGGAGTGGAGACGCTGAAATTGCGCATGGAAGCCCATTCGTCGAACGGGCAGCGCGTGGCCGAGTTTCTAGAGAGCCACCCCCAGGTGAAGTGGGTGAATTATCCGGGATTGGCATCCAGCCCGTATCGCGGTCTCGCGAAAAAGTATCTTCCTCTCGGGTCCGGCGCGATCCTGACTTTCGGAATCGAGGGCGGTCTGAATGCCGGGAAGCGTTTTATCAATTCCCTGAAGGTCCTTTCGCATCTCGCCAATGTCGGCGACGCGAAAAGCCTGGTCATTCATCCCGCTTCCACTACGCACCAGCAATTGTCGGAGCCGGACCAGCGGTCCGCCGGAATCACCCCAGACCTGGTGCGCGTGTCGGTCGGCATCGAAGACGTCGACGACATTCTCTGGGATCTAGATCAGGCCTTGGCAGCCGCGGCGGTCGCCCAAGATTAAGAACTTCGTAGCTGGCCGCGGGCGGCCGCGTTGGCGAGCTCGTCAGCGCGATTATTATCCTGGTGAGTGGCGTGTCCTTTGGTCCATACCCACTTGATCTGGTGACGGCTCACTTGCTCGTCCAGCGCTTCCCAGAGATCCCGGTTCACCACGGATTTCTTCTCGGCCGTGAGCCAGCCGCGCTTCTTCCAATTCACGATCCACTTGGTCATCCCGTTCTTGACGTACTCCGAATCGGTGACGATCTCGACCGCGCACGGCTCGGTTAAAGCGCGCAGCCCTTCAATCGCGGCCATCAACTCCATACGATTGTTGGTAGTCGTCGGGGCCGAGCCGTACATCTCTTTCGACTGCGAGCCATAGCGCAGGATGGACGCCCAACCACCCTTGCCGGGGTTCCCGATGCAGGAACCGTCGGTGATCAACTGAACTGTCTTCATCCCTTGTTTGTTTGGAGAACCGGCTATAGCGTAGCCAGGTGCCGGAATTCGGATTCCAAATGCATGCCGGGCTCCGCCTCGAAGAACCGATGAACGGAATCCAGAATCTCCCCGGCTGCGCTCGCATGATAGATGTCCGCCCGCAGCCGCGCGCCGTGCTGCACACCATGCGTGAAATACGTCGCGAACTGCTTCATCTTCCCGACGCAGTCATCTTCGCTCCGGCGCATCAGCATTTGATAATAAGTGCGCATCATGTCGAAACGATCCTGGTGAGTCGGCTCATCGTAAGCCCCGGTCTCCAGGTATTGCGCAATTTGCCGGAAAATCCATGGGTTTGAGGATGCCGCGCGACCGATCATGACCCCGTCGCAGCTAGTCTCGCGCACCATGCGGACGGCATCTTCGGGTTTCACGATATCTCCGTTCCCAATCACCGGAATCTTCACCGCGGCTTTTACTTCAGCGATCCGGGACCAATCCGCCTTCCCGCTGTAGCCCTGTTCGCGAGTCCTGGGGTGCAGCGCCACGGCTTGGAGCCCATTCTCTTCCGCAAGTTGCGCCATTCGAACCGCTACAAGTTCTTCGTCGCTCCAGCCGGCGCGAAACTTCATCGTCAACGGAATGCGGATCGCAGAGCGCACCGTGCGGAGAAGGGTTTCCACCAGCGGCAGGTCGCGCAGCAGCCCGGAGCCGCCATTGCACTTCACAACCTTGTTCACGGGACACCCGAAGTTGATATCGAGGGCGTCAAATCCCAGTCCCTCGCAAACTCGCGCCGCTTCGGCCATCACGGCGGGATCGGCCCCGAATAATTGCGCCGTAATCGGATGCTCCTCGGGCTCGAACGCCAGGTAGCGCTCAATTGTCCGGGTGGGCTTCTTCGCGCGAACGGAGGCGCTCACGCCGTGTGAGCTGGTGAACTCGGTCATAATCAGACCGCATCCACCCAGGTCGCGAATGAAGCGGCGGAACACGGTGTCCGTCACTCCCGCCATCGGCGCCAGCACGGTGGCGGGGGCGATCTCGATCGGTCCGATGGGAAAGCTTCGCGGAAACATCTCTGATTCCATTGTAGTGGCGCGCCGTCCCTGGCAAAAGCCAGCGCGTGTGAAGCTGAAAGAGAACCATGAACGAACAAACGCTTGTCGCAGGGTTGCTCACCTATATCGTATTTCTGTTTTCAACAACCTGCCACGAGGCCGCTCACGCCTATGTCGCTCTGCGCAGGGGAGATCCGACCGCGGCCGAAGGCGGGCAAGTTTCGCTCAACCCCATTCCCCATATCCGTCGCGAGCCGTTCGGAATGGTCGTCTTGCCGCTCATTCTGCTGGTGAGCGGCCAAGGTTTGATCGGCTGGGCCAGCGCTCCCTATAATCCCGCGTGGCAGCGCAGATACCCGCGTCGCGCGGCTCTGATGTCGCTCGCCGGACCGGCTATGAATTTTGTGCTGGTCATCATTTCCGGCTTGCTTCTGCGAGTGGCTGTCCGCCAGGGCTTTTACCAGACGACCGGCGCCATGGAGGGAATTCTGACCATCTTGGAGATCTGCTTCCGGCTCAACCTGTTGCTCGGGATCTTCAATCTCCTCCCGTTTCCTCCCTTCGACGGATTTGGCGTTTTGGGACTTCTCACCGGGAACTTCCGCGTGCTGGAATCGCTGCGCTTGCGTCTTCGGCAGTTCTCGATTGTCGGTCTCCTGATCGGTTGGCAGGCGGTTCGGTACATTTTCCCCCCGGTATTTGGCTTTGCTTCCGGCCTGGTTCTAGCCCATTGAGCCTGAAGCTCGCTCTTCTAGGCCACGGCAACGTAGCCCAGGCGCTGATCCCGATGCTGGCCCGCGACGGCCGGTTTACGATCGCGGGGATTCACTCCCGATCGCAACCCGCGGCGCCGTCCATCGGAGCGTTCCTTGATGCCGCGAGAGCTGATGCGCTCGTAGAACTGACCACTCTGAACCCCGCGACGGGCGAACCCGCGATCAGTCACGTTCGCGCGGCGTTTGCGCGCAACATGCATGTGGTGACCGCCAACAAGGGCCCGATCGCCCACGCATATCACGACTTGGCGGCGGAAGCCGAGCGGCGCGGCCTGTTGTTCCGGTTCGAGTCTGCCATATTAGACGGCGCTCCCGTTTTTAATCAGTTTCGAAACAATCTGCCGGGCGTCAGAGTCCTCGGCTTCACGGGAGTTCTGAATTCCACGTCTAAACTGATCATCGAGACGATGGAGCGTGGAGGCAGCTTTCAGGAGGGAATCCAGCACGCTCAAGCTCTGGGCGTTGCGGAAGCGGATCCGGCCAACGACATCAATGGGTGGGATTCGGCGGCCAAAACGGCTGCCTTGGCGAACGTGCTGCTTGACGCGCGCGTGACGCCGCAGGATGTCGCCACGGAGGGAATTACGCAACTCACTGCGAGCGCCGTCCAAGCGTACGCCCGGGAGGGCAGGAGCGTTCGGCTCGTGAGCCGTGGGGAACGCGTGGACGGAGGCGTTTCCCTGCGCGTCTCGCCAGAGGTTCTTCCGGTCACGAATATCCTGGCTTCCCTGGGCGGCACATCCAATCTGATCCTTTTCCATACGGACCGCATGGGAACGGTGGGCACGCTTTCGATTTCTCCAGGCGTGGAACAAACCGCTTACGGCGTATACATCGACCTGATCGAGGTGCTCGGGCGATGCTAGTCTGAAGGAGTGCCGGGCAGCCTCAAACGCGTGATTCTATGGGACTACCCCCGCGCCTCTTGGCAATACGACATTATGGTCGGGGTGATTGTCGCGTTTGTCCTCCTGACGCCGCGATCCTGGTTCCACGACCAGCCCCGGATTCCCCAATCCCACGAAGTGGCCCTTCTGCCTTCCCAAAAAGGCGCGAGCGTGTTCTGGCTAGAGCCGGAATTGATTTCTTCGATTCCGCCGGATGCCCCGGATTCCCTGCTTTTCGCCCGTGTGGGAGAGATTCTGAAAAGCAAAACAGGTCGGGAACAATCGATCATCCGGGTAGACCGTGTCTACAACTCCGAACATGAGTTGACGGGCTACATGGCCGCAGCTAAACCGTAGCTGGCGCATCTCAACATTATGCGGAGCCGGCTCATTTTATTTGCGTTCATTCTATGTCCCGGCTTTCCGGTATGGAGCGCCCCTCCAGACGACAACGCCAAAAAGCTCGAAGACATATTGGTGAAATTGGATCGGTCGGCCGCTGCGTTCCACGGGATGACCGCGGATCTCAAGGAAACGGCCCACACCGCCGTCATTAACGAAGACCAGATCGAGTCGGGCGCCATCCGCATTAAGCGCTCGAAGCCGGGCGATACGCGCATGTTGGTCGATTTCCAGGGTCCGGACGCGAAAGTTGTCCAACTGCAAGGCCAGACGCTTCGCATCTATCTCCCGAAAATCCAAACAGTGGATGAATATGATCTGGGAAAAAACAAGGCGCTGGTGGACCAGTTCCTTCTGCTCGGTTTCGGAGCCACGCGGCAGGATCTGGCAGCTTCCAACCAGATCCGCTATGGCGGCGCAGAAACCGTTCGCGGTCAGCCCGCCGTTCGCCTGGAACTCATTCCGAAGAGCGCGGAGGCGCTGCAACGCTTTCAAAAGATTGACTTATGGCTTTCGGCGGAAACCGGCTACCCGCTCCAACACAAGATCTATCAGCCCGGCGGAGACTATCAGATTTTCGCCTTTGAAAATCTGAAGATGAATCCCCCGGATCTTTCCGACGCCAGCATGAAACTGAAACTTCCGAAGGACGTCAGAACCGAGAGACCTCAACATTGATTAATTTTGCGATTGAAACTATGAGATCCGACGATCCTCGCCTTTGGCACTCGCGTTGCAACACCTGTTTCCGATGAAGTCGGCGAATCGCCTTTTGTACTTGGATTGGATGCGCGGATTGGCGGCTGTCATCATGCTTCAAGGCCATGTATTTCAATCCTTTACACGGGATGACCTGCGAAGCGGCGGCCCCTATGTCTTCTCCCAGTTTCTGGGCGGAATGCCTCCCGCCATCTTCTTATTTTTGACGGGTGTGACCTTCGCCTTTCTTATGGACAGCCAGGAACGCAAGAACATTCGGCCGTTTTCACGATGGACGGGCGCAATGGGCCGGGCGGGCTATCTGTTCGCGATCGCCTTCGCATTCCGAATCCAACTCTGGGCCTTCTCGCGCTACTTCTCGCCCGCCACGAATAGTCCCTGGACGGAAATGTTGAAGGTAGACATCCTCAATTGCATGGGCTTCGGAATCGGCATTCTGGCCGTGCTCGTAGTTTTCAGCACCCGGAGCCGCATTTACATTTGTGCAATTTCGGGTGTGCTGATCGCACTAGCGTCTCCTTTGATTTCGCAAGCGGGCTTGACGAATTGGCCTCCGTTGCTGCGGGATTACTTGGTTCCCAGCTTCAATTACTTCGCGTTTTTTCCATGGGCGGCCTTCATCGCTTTCGGACTTAGTTTTGGATCGTTCCTCCGAATCGCCAGGCAGGATCGTTTGCTGCGGGCCATGCAGTGGATCGCGCTGGGCGGAATCGGGCTTGCTTTCGGCGCTAGCGCGCTTTCGAATCAGTTGACGAGGATGTACCAAAAATCAGACTTCTGGCTGGACGCCCCATCGTTGATCCTGATCAAACTGGGCGTTCTGCTTATCGTCGCGGCGTTCTGCTACGTGTGGATGCTGCAGCCCTCGGCGCAGGGGTGGAGTTGGATCCGCCAGCTTGGAACGACGTCGCTTCTTGTCTATTGGGTTCACATCGAACTGGTGTACGGGCATTGGCTCGGGTGGATGAAAACAAATCTGAGCGTCGGCGGAACGATGGTGGCCGCAGCCGCCATCATCCTTCTGATGCTCGGCCTCTCCTACGCGCGAACCTCGTGGCCGCAGTGGAAACAGACACTATCAGCGGGTCTCTCTGACCCGGTTCCGCAAAGAGTTTCCGGAGACTGAAGGGTTCCGAAACGCTCGTCTACCCTCGGACAATAATCCGAACTGCTCGTTCGCCCGCTGGACCGGATTCAAACCGCACAGTCACCCGCGCATTCAGGTGGAGTTTTCCTTCCACTTTCGTTTGCGGGTCCATAACAAAGACCTTGCGCAGTGTGTCGTGCCCAGGCGCGCTTTTCCGCGTGACCGTGAGCGAATCCCCGGTCATGGCAGCGACGTAGCCCGAAAAATATTGCGAATGGGGTTGCGACGCCGCGGGCGCGCTCTGAATCGGGGGCTGGGCGGAGAAGCCAGAAAACGTGGACGCAACCAGCAACATGAATCGAATCACCGGGGTGCGCACATTCTTAGCATAGTGTATGAACGTCAAAGCGCCCGCGGCGAACGCGCATTAAACTTGTTTAAGCTCTGCGGTTTTGAGCGCGTTCTCGGGCGGCTCGCCGGAAGTTCCAGGAAGGTGCCGGGGCAGGCGAATCGTGAATGTCGTCCCTTTTCCGGGCGTGCTCGCCACGTCTACGGATCCGCCGTGCGCCTTCGCGATCCACGCCACGAAACTGAGTCCCAGTCCAAGCCCTCTTTCGGGCGACGCTTCCGCCGAGGGGCCGCTGATCCGGTAAAATCGATCGAAGATGTGCGGGAGATGTTCGGGCGCGATGCCTCGACCCGTATCTGACACTTCGATCTCAACCTCTTCGTCGTATGCGCGTAAACTGACCCGAATCTCTCCCCCTGGCGGCGTAAACTTGGTCGCATTCGAAAGCAGGTTCGAGATCATGCGTTCCACCTGGACACGGTCTAAATCAGCTCGGCAATCCGCAGGCGATTCCGCCACGGACAACCTAACTTGGGCGCTCTCGGCCGGGATTTGAAATTGATCGGTCAGATCCGCCACCAGCGCACAAAGATCCAGATTGGATCGCTGGAGAACGACCTGTCCAGTCTCGGCCTGCGAAAGCAGAAGGAGAGCCCGCACGATAGCGGAAAGACGCTCCACGTCGTGCAGCGAATCCACGATCGCCTCGCGGTACTCTTCCGTCGTTTGCGCCGTAAACAGAGCTACTTCGAGCTGCCCTCGAACGATCGTGATGGGCGTCCGCAACTCATGCGAAACGTCGGTTGAAAATTGGCGTATCTGATTGAACGAGAGCTCGAGCCGCTCAATCATTCGGTTGAACGTTTCAATCAGGTAATCCAGCTCATCCCCCGATTTGCGCGTGGGGATGCGCATGGTCAGGTCCAGGCTGCTGATTCGCTGCGCCGTCTGCGCAATGTCCATCACCGGCGAGAGCCCCCGGCCGGCGGAGACCCATCCAAGCAAACAGCCGCCCAGCGCAATGAGCGGGATCAGCCCGCTGCAGAGCCACGTAAAACCGAGAAGAATCTTGCGGTTGTCCTTCAGCGATCGCCCGATCGCAACATAGTAATAGGTTCGATCCAGGCTCTCGTCATTGTCGAAGCTGGCGCGGATCAGAAAGTGTTCACCCTTGGGGTCAACTTTCTCCTCCCAGACCGTTTGCTTCCCCGCGACGACTCCGCGAATTTGCTCTTTCGGATCGGCGCCCAGCGTCCTATAAACGTCGGAAACATCCATGACGTTTCCGCGAGCGTCGGCCAGAAGGAAGATTCGGTGCAGACGACCTTCCACGGCCACCTCGTCCGGGTCCGTCTGATCCACGTACCAGTGCTCTCCGCCTTTCTCCACCCGGAGATAACCCTTCAGGGTTTCCCAGTCCTGGTCCATGGCCGCCCGAATTTGAGCATCCAGGCTTTGCGCGAGGAATTGCCGGAGGACGACGGCGGAAAGCGTCAAAAGCAGCGTGAAGAACAACGCGTAGGACAGCGTGAGCCGCACACGCAAACTTCTCGATGGGCGCTTGGGAGGCGAGTTGGGTGCCCCTGGGTGCAAATCACACCTGTCGTTCGAAAGACGTGAACGGAGATGGCTTCACCGGAGCGGGTTCGGGCGCCTCGATCATGTACCCAATCCCGCGGACGGTCTGAATCAGTTTCTGCTGGAAGCGGTCGTCAATCTTGGAGCGCAGGTGACGGATGTAGACATCGACGATGTTCGTGAGCCCGTCATAATCCATATCCCACACATGTTCTACGATCATCGTCCGGCTTAGCGGCCGGCCTTTGTTCCGCATCATGTACTCGAGAATTCCGTATTCCTTGGGGGCCAGTTCAATGGTCTCGTTTTCCCGCACCACTTTACGCCGCAACGTATCGAGCACCAGATCCCCAACCTGCAGCTTTTCCGGGGCGGGCTGGCCCCGCCGCAGTAGAGCCCGGACGCGCGCCAAAAGCTCTACGAACGCGAACGGCTTCGTCAGGTAATCGTCCGCTCCGAGTTCCAGACCCTTCACCCGGTCGTCAACCGCGCCTCGAGCGCTCAGAATCAGCACCGGCGGCCCGACCTTGCGGGCCCGAACACGTTCCAGCACCTTCATGCCGTCCATGTCGGGCAGCATAAGGTCGAGGATGACGAGATCGTAATCGGTGTCATGCACAAGCCCGATCGCGGTCTGCCCGCTATTGGCGGCGTCCACGGCATAACCGTTGCTCTCCAAGCCCCGCTGCAGGAAATCGGCGATTTTCTTTTCGTCCTCCACAACCAGAATTCGCATGTGATCTCCAGTTTACTTGGACTCTATGGCTTCGGGGTCTCTTCTTTCGAATCGGGAGCCGCATCCGGAATAATGTCGTAGTGGATCTCCGTATCCGCGCCGAACTTCCGGTATGACCGAAATTCAATGTTGTTCTTGATGGCGGCTTCGGAATCTTTCATCCGGACCTCGGCCCGGATCGGCACCATGAAATCCCGCGTCCCGATCGCGACCGTGTCGTAATCGATGATGGAACTCGCGGCCCGCACCGGAAAGTCCGCCGGAATGTCGACCGCTTCAGCCGTCATCCGCGTAATCTTATGATTGGCTTTATCCACATACACGAGCCCCTTGTAAGCCGTCACAATCCGGACTTTTTTGTCGAACTCAATCGAGTACTTGGAACGGCTCTGTTCAATGGCGTAGCTGAACACGTAAACGCGCTGCTTGCGCAAAGTCCCCCAACGCTCAAAGTGAAATTCAGCCCCGCTCCTGGCATCGAAGATTTCGTACATCATGCTTCCGAACTCACCCGTTGACACCGCGCCGCTTAACGACTCCATGGACTTGTTCTGCACCATCGTGTCGTTCACCAGCTTCACCTCATAGTTCTCATGGCCATCCTGATAGGACAGCTTGGCGACTACCGTGTCGAGGCTGATCCAGCTATCGCGGAAACGCGGATCGGCGTACCTTCGGGTGACCTGCGTGCAAAGAAAATCAGGGAGCCGCTTCGTATAATTCAGCGCGTAGTCGGTCATATCGCTGATGACCTGCTGCTCCTCTTCGTATGTGGGCGGAGGGATCGGAGCGGGCTTTGGCGCCTCCTTCAAAACGACGGGAGTGCTCAAACTGCTGGTCGCCGTCATCTGCTCCTTCAGCGCCGCGATCGTCTTAGGACCCAGACCTTCGCTCTGCAGCTGCTCCACGGTGGAAGGATCCAGTTTTTCGGAAAGCTTCAGGTGCGCGACGGACTGCGCCACGTCCTTATCGGGAAGCTTCTGTGAAATCGAGGAGCGCATGAACGCAACCAGCTGCGCAACTGTAATTCCCTGAGCGGCGGATGCGCCGAACAAAGCGGCGCCGGTCAGGAGAAAAGCGCCGAGAAGACGATACATAAAAACCATTTTCCCACTAAAATACTCGCACGCGATGCTTGCGCGCGGGCTCCACCGGGGCGGAACTCGCCCCCAGGGCGTGATCGATCGACGCAATCGCGATCGGCGCCATGATGCGATATCCCTTGGAGTCCGGATGCAGTCCGTCATCCGACAGATCCGTCTGCAGCATCCCCGAGGGGTCGCGCATCTTCGAGTAGTAATCGACATACGTGGAGCCCGTCTCCACGCAGTACTGCTGAATCCAGTTGTTGAGCTGCTGAATGATGTGAACCGGGCGCGTGGTCTGTTGCGGACCCGCCGGGAGCACGGAAGCGATCAGAACCTTAATCTGGTGGAGACGCGCCAACTCCGCCATCATGATCAGATTGTTTTCGATGATGTTGAGGGGCGTTCCGCGTGCGATGTCGTTCGTTCCGGCCAGAATCAGCACGGCGCGGGGACGCAAGTCGATTACATCGGCTTTGAAGCGCGCCAGCATCTGGCTTGTCACTTGCCCGCTAATGCCTCGATTAATATAATCGCGGCCGGTGAAATATTCGTTCAGCCGCCAAAAGTCGGTGATGGAGTCTCCCATGAACACCACGCGAGGGCTCGCGCCTGGCGGCAAAATACGCGAGTTCGCATCCGCGTATCTCTGCAAGTCGTCCCGGTCCGGATTGCGCGTCTGAAACTCCTTCTCCACAATGAGAGCCGCCAGATGGGTTTCCAGTCGATCGTCATCCTGACGAAGCTCGTTGAACTGACTGCGGGCCGTTTCGGAAAACGGGAATGGCTTCGGCGTGGCGTCCGCTACGGCTAGAAAGGCCCGTGTCTGGCGTGCGAACTCGGCCGTGATCGTCGCGCTCGCGGCTTGCTTGCGCAGGGCGATCAGAGTGTTCCTGGCGCCGGCGAGCAGCGGCGCGGTCGCCAATTGCAATTCGGGCAGAGCGGCCCCGGTGGATTCCATCAACTGAACCATGCGATCCGCCAGCTTCACGGCTTCGCCGCCGCCCAGTAATGGCTTCTGCTCCTGGGCCCCGAGTATGGCGGCCGCGATCAGGACCAGCAGCGCGCATTTCAAGATTGCGTCTCCTTATCAAGACGCAGAGTGATGGTCCCGATCACAAACTGCAGTCGGATTTCGATTTGCACCGGGATCTTACGGCTGTCATCCGTCAGCCAGACGTGCAGATGCCCGGGCCGGTTGTACAACTGGTTGTCGAAGGCGAAAACCTCGTACCGGATCGTCTTTTCGGAGCCCGCGGGGACCTTGATGTCCTCCCGCCGCTGCGATTCGACCTTCAGATACGCCATCTTTTTCCCGTTGCTGATCGGAATCTGCCCGCTCTTGCCGGGCTCCAGGTTCATCGTGCGCAGCATGAACAATCCGCCGACGATATCGTGCACGCAGGAAGGAACATCAATCTCCTTCTTGATCACGGCGTTAGTCTTGAGATCCTTCTCGTAAAAGCTCGCCTTTTTCGCGGCGGAGTCGAACGTGACCTTCGTATCGCGGTTTCGGTTGCCTTCCCTCGCCGTCATGAAGGTGCTGGCCGCGCAAATCCCGCTGGTCATCTCGGCCGTGTAATCGTCGTTCACGCTGAACAGCCGCGAGACCACCCCGATCGATTGAAGATGCAGTTTGGATTCCCAGCCGCCCTTCACCGTTTTGGAAGGATCCCACTCGAGTTTCGCGTTCCCCGCGTTCCACAGCCGCCATTCGACCTGGTAGTTCAGGGTTTCATGCGACCAGCCCAAAGGACTCTGCTGCTTCGCGTTGGGCGCGGCCGGCTCGGGAGCCGGCGATTGCGCGACCGCTCCCAATGCCAGCAAAAGGGGAAATGCGGCGCGCTGGAGCGCCAATCGACTCAGCATGAAAACGCCAATGTATTAATTGTAGGCCGCCCGGTCCCGCGGCGAATCCTGGAACAGAAGAGGGGAAATGCCATCATGGGAATGAGAGGCGCGTGAAGCAACGGATTCGTAAACTGAATGACGCGGGGTTCCGGGAGAAAGCCGATTTTGTCTTGTATTGGTCTCAGATGAACCGCCGCGCGCACTCCAACCACGCCCTCGATTACGCTATCGAATTGGCCAACGAGCGCCATCTGCCCGTTCTCTTTTATGAGGGCCTGACGTGCTCGTACAAGCAGGCTAACGATCGACTGCACACCTTCATTCTGGAAGGCGTGCCGGACACCGCGCAAGCGCTTCGCGAGCGCCAGGTGGGATACGCGTTCTATCTGCGGCGGCGAAAGTCCGATCCGAACAACCTGGTTTATGAGCTCGCGAAAAAAGCCGCCGTCGTGGTGACGGACGACTATCCGGCTTTCATCGCCGCAGACCATAACGCCCGCGTGCCTGACCGGATGGATGTGGCTTACTTCGCGGTCGACTCGAGTTGCATCGTTCCCATGAACTGCTTCTCGCGCCACGAATACGCCGCCTACACCATGCGGCCGAAGATCACGCGCATGTTGCCGGATCACTTCCATGCCGCGCCCGAACGGAAGCCCGATGTAGCGTGGAAGTTGAAGAAGCCGGCTTTTCATGTGGAAGTGACGCGGAACGAAATCCCAAGTTTGGTCGCGTCGTGCGAGATTGACCACACCGTGCCGGCGTCGCTCGCCTTCCGGGGCGGCAGCGTCGCGGCGGATGAGCGTCTCCAGAGTTTTCTGCGTGATCATCTGAAAGTTTACGCGAAAACCCGCAACGAGCCGAGCGCGCATGCTACCTCGAATCTCAGCCCGTATCTTCATTTCGGCCACATCTCCTCTCTGCAAGTCGCTCTCGCCGCCCGGGACTACGCCAAACAGCATCATTTAATCGCCACCGAGTTCCTTGAGGAGTTGATCGTCCGGCGAGAACTGGCATTCAACTTCGCTCGCTTCGCCGTCCGGGTGGACGGGTTTGACGACCTGCCGGATTGGGCGCGGAAAACCCTGGCGAAACATGCGCCGGACCGGCGCGATCCCGTTTACACCGCGGAACAGATGGAACGGGCTCAGACCTATGATCCTCTTTGGAACGCAACTCAGAAAGAGCTGCTACTTCGCGGCAAGATCCATGGATACTATCGAATGTACTGGGGCAAGAAAATAATCGAGTGGTCGGCTACTTACCAGGAGGCTCTCGACCTCATGCTCCACCTTCACGATCGATATGCTCTTGACGGACGGGATCCCAATACGTACACGAATGTTCTCTGGTGCTTCGGCCTCCACGACCGGCCCTGGTTTGAAAGACCCATCTTTGGCGTTCTGCGTTACATGTCTTTCGACGGAATGAAGCGCAAGACGAACATCCATGCGTATATCGAGGAGATTGCCTATTTGGAGCGTACTGGCAAGGAGCCGGTTTACTAATCAATGAACATCATCATCAGCGGCGGCGGGGGATTCATCGGTTCCTTTCTGGTTCCTCACCTGGAAGCCGGAGGACACCATGTGTCCGTCTGGACCCGTTCTCACGACTTGTCGAGCCGGCCCGGCGTCCACGCCTTCTTCTGGAATCCAACCGAAGGACCGCCGCCCCCGGAAAGCCTCGAGGGCGTCGACGCCGTGATTCATCTGGCCGGCGAAAGCGTCGCGCACAAGTGGACCGATGAGCTGAAACAGCGCATTCGCGATTCGCGGGTTTTGGGAACCCGGCACCTCGTGGAAGGAATGGCGAGGATGAGCGCGCGACCGAAGACTCTGGTGTGCTCTTCCGCAACCGGATACTACGGAAACCGGGGCGACGAGGAGTTGACGGAGACTTCGGCCCCGGGTATAGGATTTCTGCCGGAAGTCTGCGTCGCCTGGGAAAAGGAGGCCGTGGCCGCCGCGCAATTGGGGGTGCGGGTCGTCAGAATGCGGACCGGGATGGTTCTCGGGCCCGGCGGCGGAGCTTTGACGCGCCTGGCTTCCGCATTTCGATCCAGAATGGGTGGAAAGTTGGGCTCCGGCAAGCAATGGATGGCGTGGATTCACATGGCCGACATCGCGGGCTTGTATCGGTTCGCGGCCGAAAACGACATCGACGGCGCCGTGAACGGGACCGCTCCAAATCCGGTCCGGAATGAAGATTTTACGGTGGCCCTTGCAGACGCGCTGGACGTATCGGCCAAGGTCAGCGTACCGGAGTTCGCTCTGAAGATGATGTTTGGAGAAATGTCGGAGGTGATGCTGGCGAGTCAAAAGGCCCTCCCGTCAGCCGCGGAACGCACCGGCTATCGTTTCCAATTTCCCGATGTCTCCGCGGCGCTCAAAGACGCCGTCTCCAAAGCATGACGGGATATGTGATTTTCGCGCACGGCTCGCCGGTGGAGTCGGCCAATGAGGCGGTTCGGCAAGTTGCCGCTCAAGCGGCGAACGCCGGGGATTTTCCATTGTGCGAAGCCGCCTTCCTCGATAGCGCGCCGCCTACCCTCGGTGATGCGGTGAAAACTCTGACGGCGCGTGGCGCTTCGGAAATCATTGTAATCCCATATTTTCTGACCCTTGGGCTTCATATGCAGCGCGACCTGCCGAAGCTGGTGCAAGATCTCGAAGCGCAGACGCCGGGGCTGCGCGTGCGGGTCACTCCGCCGCTCGACGGCCATCCGGCGCTGGCCGCCATTGTTGTGGATCGGGCGCGGGGGGTCCTCCCTTAATGGCCTTCTCAGGCCAGCATCCCTCCCTGCGTGTGCGGCTGCTCGATTCCTGGGAGATCGCTCCAGAAACCCGGCACTTTCTATTCGAGATCGCCGACCGCGATTCCTTTGGCTTTGTTCCCGGCCAATTTATTTCGCTCTCGGCTTTGATCGACGGCAAGACCATCACCCGCGCCTACTCTTTTGCGGGCGTCCCCGACCGCAACCGGGTGGAACTCTGTCTGAATCTGGTCCCGGGCGGCCCGTTTTCCCCCTACCTGTTCGCCATGCAACCCGGAGATGAGGTGGAGGGCAAAGGACCCTACGGCGGCTTCATTTTCCGCGATCCTGGCCACACCTTGTGCATCGCCACCGGCACCGGCATCGCTCCGTTCCGCGGAATGCTCCGCGAACGCTTGCCGCGGGATCCCGCTCACGACTACATATTGGTGTTCGGCGCGCGCCACGAGCATGGGCTGCTCTACCTGCGCGAATTGGAAGGTATGGCTGCGACATACCCCAATTTCCGCCTCCTTTCCACGCTGACACGGCCTGAGCCGCATTGGGGCGGTCTCACCGGGCGGGTGCAGGCCCACGCTTTCGATGCGATTGGAGATCGACGCAACCTCACCGTCTTCATTTGCGGGCTGAAGGAGATGGTGGATGATGTCCGAAACCGCTTGAAAGAGAGCGGCTTCGAGCGAAAGCAGATCGTTTTCGAGAAGTACGACTAGAGCTGAATCGCGCGGCAAGCACCAACAACTCAGAATACTTGACAGTCAAGCACTAAAGGTTGATACTGGTGAAGGACTCGCTCCCTGCCAAAGAAGCAGCGAGCTCAAGACTGAGGAGGCATTTAAGAGACTATGGGCAAGATTATCGGTATTGACCTGGGAACAACCAATTCGGTTGTAGCTGTTATGGAAGGCGGGCAGCCCACCGTCATTGCAAACCAGGAAGGCGCGCGGACCACTCCGTCCGTCGTGGGTTTCACGAAGACCGGCGAACGCCTGGTCGGCCAGGTCGCCAAGCGCCAGGCGATTACGAATCCTGAAAATACAGTGTTCTCGATCAAGCGCTTTATGGGCCGGCGCTTTGACGAAGTGAACGAAGAAATGAAGATGGTTCCCTATAAGGTCGTCCGGGGCGACAACGGGGACGCGCGCGTGGACATCAACGGGCAAAAGCTCTCCCCGCCCGAAATATCGGCGATGATTCTGGGCAAGCTCAAGGAAGCCGCTGAAGCGTACCTGGGCGAGAAAGTGACCGAAGCGGTGATTACCGTGCCGGCTTACTTCAACGACGCGCAGCGCCAGGCGACCAAAGACGCCGGCCGGATTGCCGGACTGGACGTCAAGCGCATCATCAATGAGCCGACGGCGGCTGCGCTCGCTTACGGTCTGGATAAGAAAAAGAATGAGACCATCGCGGTTTATGACTTCGGCGGCGGAACTTTCGACGTTTCGATTCTTGAAGTAGGCGAAGGCATTGTCGAGGTCAAGTCCACCAATGGCGATACGCACTTGGGCGGCGACAACATCGACCAGCGCATCATGGATTGGATCGTCGCTGAATTCAAGAAAGAGCATGGCATCGACCTTTCGCGCGACCAGATGGCGTTACAACGCTTGAAGGAAGCTTCCGAAAAGGCCAAGATGGAGCTTTCGACCCTCCTCGAAACCGAGGTCAATCTTCCGTTTATCACCGCGGACGCGACCGGTCCGAAACACCTCTTGCAGAAACTGTCGCGCGCCCGCTTTGAACAGATGGCGGCCGACCTATTCGAAAGAACGATGGGACCCTGCAAGCAGGCCATGCAGGACGCTGGCGTCACCCCGCAGAACATCGATGAAGTGGTGCTGGTTGGCGGATCCACCCGCATTCCCAAAATTCAGCAGCTCGTGAAGGATCTGTTCGGGAAAGAACCGAACAAGAGCGTGAACCCGGATGAAGTGGTCGCGGTTGGCGCGGCGGTCCAGGGAGGCGTACTGGGCGGCGAAGTGAAGGACGTGCTGCTCCTCGACGTCACTCCTCTCTCGCTGGGCATCGAGACGCTGGGCGGAGTCTTCACCAAGCTGATCGACCGCAACACGACTATCCCGACGCGCAAGAGCGAGACCTTCTCGACCGCTGCCGACAACCAGACGTCGGTAGAGATCAAGGTGTATCAGGGTGAGCGGGCCATGGCTCGCGATAACCGGATGCTCGGCGTTTTCCAACTGATCGGACTGCCGCCGGCTCCCCGCGGAATTCCGCAGGTTGAGGTCACCTTCGACATCGACGCGAACGGCATTTTAAATGTCACCGCGAAAGATCGGGCGACCAACAACGAACAGAAGATCACGATTACTTCTTCGTCGGGTCTTTCTAAGGACGAAGTGGAGAAGATGGCCAAAGATGCCGAATCTCACTCCGCTGACGATCGCAAGCAGCGTGATCAGATCGAAGCTCGCAATCGGGCCGACGCGATGGTCTACAACGTCGAGAAGACGCTGAAAGAGCATCGCGACAAGGTTTCGGACGAGGACGCCCGCAACATCGAGGGCGCTATCGAAGAGACCAAGAAGGCGATGAACGAGAACGATGCGGACAAGCTGAACGCGGCCACCGATAAACTCACGCAATCCAGCCACAAGCTGGCCGAGGCGATGTACAAATCTTCCGCCGGACAGCCCGGCGCACAGGCTGGCGAGCCTTCCGGAAACGGAGCTCATCCCGGGGCCGATAACAAAGCCAAGGGTGACGACGTAGTCGACGCCGAGTTTGTGGACGTCGACGACAAGAAGTAAGGTTTTGCTTTGTCCAGAGGGTGGCCGGCCAGGACGGCTGCCCTCTTCTCCCCATGCCATCCACTCCGAAACACGATTACTATCAGACGCTCGGGGTTCCGCGCGAATCCAACCCCGACGACATTCGCAAGTCCTATCGCAAGTTAGCCCGCAAATATCATCCCGATCTGAATCCGGGCGATAAGGCCGCCGAAAATCACTTCAAGGATGTCCAGGAAGCCTATGACATTCTTAGCGACGAGAAAAAGCGGCAAATGTACGATCAGGTCGGCTTTTATAGCGAGAACGGAGCGCCGGCGGGATCGCCGCCATCCGGGTCGGCTGGCAGCCGCCAGCAGCCGCCCAACATGGATTTCGACGGGTTTGACTTTTCGGAGTTCATGCGTCACAACACCGAGCAACAAACGACGCAGGAGCGTTCCGGCTCGTTCAAGGACATGTTCAGCCAGTTCTTCCGAAGCGGCGGACAGCCTGAGGAGCAGCCTGAAAAGGGCTCGGACCTCGAGTACGCCGTGAACATCGACTTCTGGCAATCCATCAAGGGAACGCAGGCGCGGCTGGAAGTCACGCGCCACGAAGTCTGCTCCACCTGTCACGGCACTGGCCAGGCTGGCGGCGGAACCGTGACTTGCCCGCAATGCAGCGGCTCGGGCCAGGTGACCCAGATGGCCGGAGCCATGAAGTTCAGTTTGACTTGCCCGCGCTGCAAGGGAACCGGGCGCCTTCGAAACGCCTGTCCCACATGCCATGGAGATGGCCGCATCGCGCACAAAGAGACGGTTGAAGTCCGCATTCCTCCCGGCGCGCAGAGCGGGTCTCGTCTCCGTGTTCCTGGTAAGGGGAACGCCGGGTCCATGGGCGCGCCCGCGGGCGATCTCTACATCACCACGCGCGTCGAGCCCCATCCGTTTTTCCGCCGCGAAGGCGATAATATCGAGATCAAAGTCCCCATTACCGTTACGGAGGCCAGTCTCGGCGCCAAGGTGGAAGTTCCCACCATTGATGGGCGCACGCTGCTGAAAATTCCGCCCGGCACCGCTAACGGGAAAAAGTTCCGTCTTCGTGAGAAGGGCGTTTCCAACTCCCGCAGCAACGCGCGGGGAGATCAGATCGTCGAAGTCTCCATCCAGGCGCCGAAGGCCCAGGATGAGCGCACGCGCGAGCTGCTTCGGGAACTGGCGCTGCTGCATCCCGAAGACCCGCGCGCCGAACTTTGGGGAGAGGTCTAACATGCCGCCGCGGACAAAATCGAAAGCCGCTTACATGATCTCGTCTGTGGCGGAACAGTACGACATCCATCCGCAAACCCTGCGTCTTTACGAGCGCGAGGGACTGCTGAAGCCCTCCCGCAGTGACGGGAATACGCGGCTGTATACCGACTCTGACCTGGAACGCCTGGAGGTCATCCTCCATTTGACCCGGGATCTTGGCGTAAATCTGGCCGGCGTGGAGATCATCCTCAACATGCGGGAAAAAATGCAGCAGATGCAGGATCAGATCGAGAGCTTCGTCGAGACGCTGAACCAGGAACTCGCTCACCGTGTTCCGTCCCGGGCGCCCGCGGCCGGAGAACGCGTGCGCACGCTGATTCCGGTAGTCGATGCGAAGCGCCGCTAAACTCTAAGTATGCGAATTGTCGGATCACTAACCCTGGTCTGCGTCCTGGCAGGCGCATCGGCCAATGCTGCGGTTGCCCAGACGCCGGCGGAGCGGGACGTGCGGGCCCGAGCCGAAGCTTTCTATAGTCTTTTGTTGGCCCAGAAATATCGGCAGGCCGAACCGTTTGTGTCCGCCGACGATCGTGATACTTACTACGCGATGGAGAAGCCGCAGATAATGGACTTCCACATTACGAAATTCACCCTGGGGAAGACCGGTGCGACGGCGGAACTGGAAATGTCCAGCACAACGCGGATTCGCCGTCCCATGATCGGCGAGATCGAGATTCCACTTTCCTATCTGAGTCACTGGAAATTTGAGAACGGAAACTGGTTCTGGTATATCCCTACCGACGAAGTGCGGCAGACGCCGTTTGGCCCGATGCACTTCATTAAGAACTCGGCGGCTGACTCCATCGATGAATCCAAGCTCAAGCGGCTGATCGCGAGCGGGCCTACGACGGACGCCCTGCGGTCGGGGGTCAAGAGCGATGCGCAATCAATTTCCGTCGGCCCCAATCGAGGAAACGGCGCCGTCGTTCACCTGCAGAACACGTTGCCCGGACCGGTGACGCTCAGCCTTTCCCAGGCAAAAGACGAGGATATCGAGGCCGTGCTTTCGGCGACTCGCCTTTCGGCGGGAGATAAGGCGACGCTGACCGTAACGCGGTTGAGCACCAAGCACTATCCCGCTAAACACGTGCTGATCACCGTCGCGCCCACCCAGCAGGTATTGGACATCGTAGTGAGGTGAGCGTAGGAACTCACCTCGCGGCGTGTTGGCGTCGACCTTATGGGCCGACCGAGAGCGTCACGCCTTCAGCAGAATTGTCGAACCCGCCTATCGTCACAACCAGCGGAACCGTCGGACCGGGGGTGATCCCAGTGGGAATGACTACGTTGATCTCGAGTACGCCCGCGACCAGCCCCGGCCCGGCGCCCGCGTAGAGCACCGTTGCGGGAAGGCCGCCTATCGTGACGGAGACATTCGCCACATTGGCCGTCGAGGCCGCTGTCACAATCTGCCCATCCGTTAGGGGTGGCGTGAAGGGTCCGCTGCCGGTGGCGTAAATCTGAACATAGTCACCCTGAGCGGCCGGATTATTGGGACCGTTTACCGAGTAATTGGAATTGAGAATAGCTCCCTGAGTAGCGCCATTCGCCACGTTGAGAAATACCCCCGGCGCCGCGACTTGGCCAGTCGCGGTGAACGGCGCCGTTGTAACCCCGTTGTAAGTGAGCGTCACCAGCGATGTGTCCCCCGGAATCACTTCGAACGGGACGACCACGTTCACCTGATCTGAGCTCGCGTAGAGAACGACGGCCGGCGTTTGACCGAACGACACCGAAACTCCGGCCAGGGAAGTAGCCACGCCGCCGCTCGCGTCCAGTGTGAAGTTTACGCCTGTGGCCGGTCCCAGACCCACCCCGTAGATACTCACCAGTTCGCCCGGCGCGAGCCCGCCCACGGCGGAACTCGCCGCATTGACTACGGCTCCAATCCCCGCCAAGCCGATCGAAATGCTCGCCGTCGCGCGCTCGTTCGCGGCGTCAGTTACGGTTACCGCAATCGGAAAGGTTCCCGGCGCTCCGGTTGGAGTGCCGGACAGAACACCCGACGTAGAGAGAGTCAGACCCGGCGGCAGCGCCGTCGATGAGAACGTATAAGGCGGAACGCCCCCGGTGGCCTGGAGGGTGAACGCATAGGGAATCCCAAGCTCCGAGGTCGGGATGGTCGGCGTCACGAATGCGAACGGCGCCTCGACGGCGATCGAATAGCTGATCTGGACCGGGTTGCTTAGAGTATCTATGCCGGCAATGGAGAAGTTAAAGACACCCGCCGCCGTGGGAACGCCCGAGAAAATGTAAGAGTCCCCCACCGCATCCCCCGGCGCGCCCGTGATTCCAGGGGGCAAAGTGCCGCTCGTTCCTAACTTGTAAGGCGGAACGCCGCCCGTGATGGAGACCGTGGTGGAATAGGCATCGCCTTGTACTGCCACGGGAAGAGCAGCAGGCGCGATCGTCAAGGGTCCGCCGGAAACAGCGATAGACAGACCTAAAGCGCTGGAGTTCGCTATGTTGCCCTGACTATCCTTTACCTGAACCTCGAAGGGATAGAGTCCGGGAGTAGTCGGAGTTCCGGTAAATTGGCCGCTGGTGGCGACAAGCGTCACACCATTAGGGAGACTCCCGCCCGTGGCAATCAGAGAGAACGTAAAGGGTGGTGTGCCGTTTGTAACCGTAACGCTGGCGTTGATAGCCGACCCCGCGTTCACGACCAGCCGTTCGGGACCTGCTGAAATAGTCGGGGGCAGCGGCGAGATGCTGTAGGAGAAAGGACCGAAGCTGTAACCATCGCCAATGACGACGCGGAAACTGAAATTACCGTTATACTCCCCATTCAGACCGACATTCGCGGAATGAAACACGGGAATGCACGTAGCATTTCCGTTCGAGTCAGTCAAAACCTGAGGCACGTCCACGCCGTTCACGCTGCATTGAATACTTTGCAGCACCGTTCCAGCCGGAGGGTTCGAAGTCGTTACCGGAACGAGGCTCAGCGAAACATTCGCAATCCCCGCTCCGCCGAAGACATTGATCGCGATGGGCGGTCCTGGAGTGTTTACAGCCGCGATATAAGCAGGATAGGCTGGCCGCTGGGTAAGAGTCAGGGTAGTGGGCGGGATCGCCGCCGCGGTTTCGTAGAACTGCACGGTGTTCGCGCCCGCGGACGCGGCTTCTAGCGTAAATGTCAGATAGTCACCGGTAATTGTTTCCGGAACAAATACCGCGGATGCCATCCCGCTCGCGTTGGTGATGATGGTGTTGCTCGAAAGACCAGTGTTAAAAATATTGGCCGCGTTCGTGAACGTGATAGCCGCGTTCGCCACCGGCGTTGCGCCGCTGAGAAGTTGGAACACAATGGGTTGGCTGCCTATGCCATCACCCGTCGGGACTAACTGATCGTTCCCTGACACAAGGGTCAAGGTCGTCTGTGCGCTCGCGAGCGCACTAAAGAGAAAGGCACACGTTGCCAGCTTATGAATCATGGGAAGAATGCGAATGAAGGGATTTCGATAGTATATCTTAAAATACCTGGAAATACGGAGAAAGTACTAACGGTCGATTGCGGGGCGGGGGGCGAAAAAACAGGGCTAACCGGGACGGAGCAAAAAAAAAGGGGGAACCGCTTGAGCAGTTCCCCCCGATCAAAGTGTTGCTGTTTAGTGGCCGAGGGTCTCGGGCTCACCCGTGCTGAGGACCGGGGTCGAAACCGCCGTGCCGTCTGAAGTGTAGACGCGCGACGTTCCGATCACGTTCGCCGTATAACCTTCTGAGAGTGCGCCGTTCCCAATTCCGCTGAAGCCGTTGGAAAGGAACACATAACCGTGTGCATATTGGAAGTCGCAGACTGCGATCACATAGCCCTGGAAGTTCGGGGCGATCGACGAGATCGTAGCATGGCCTTCTCCCGCTGCCGGGATCGTCACGACGGGCGCCGTTGCGGGCGGGTTAGCACCGTACATGCTCAGGGTGCAGGTTCCGCTCTGGGGAGCAGTGCCGAAAGGATCCGTGCTGGTCGACGCGATCGAGAAGCCGGTATCAAAACCAGCCTGGTTGGTCACGTAGGGGAACAGCAGGGTCGTCTGGCATGCCGTGAAAGTGATCGGCAGGTTGCCGTTGGTCGTGGTGAGAGCGATGAAGTTCGGGACGTCGGTCGGAATCACGCTGTTCCGCGGAGCAAGAACCACGGAGACAGTCGGCGTACCGGAGCTCGTCGTCACGGTTCCAACGGGGTAAACCGGCATGTTGAACGTTTCCTGCACGCTCGGGTTCGACACCGTCACGTTGTAGAAGAACGTTGCGCCGGAAGCGGCCGCGCCGTATGTGTAGGTCGTCGGGAGACCGGCAACCACAATTCCGACGGTCGGCGTCAAACTACCCTCGGCGTTGACCAACACGGCCACACCGCCAGCAGTGCTGGTGATCGTGGTCGGAACGTAGAAGGTCACTCCGGAAGGAATAGCGCCAAAAGTAACCGCGAACTGCGTACCGGTGGTGGCCTGCAAAGCGCCGGGAACCGTGCCGGTTTCAGAATCCTGCAAGGTGCCCGGAGCGCCGCCAACAGCCTGCGTGGGTCCCTGCGGTTTGAATGCGGTAGCGAAGTTCTCCGGAATTCCAACCGTGAACGACGCGCCCGTCGCGGTCGCCGCGCCCGTGCAGGAGTTCAGGTTGATCGCGGCGCCGAGGGTGATCGGAGCCAGACCGGGGAGAACGATACCAACGAAGAATCCGTTGTTGACCTGCTGGATCGGAATGACGGCGTTGCTGACCGAAATGACCGCCAGCACCTGGCCGAATCCACCAGTGTTCACGGGGACATAGCTCGGGGTCGCGTTCACACGAAGACCGCTAAAGCTGATCGTCGGGCTTGCCGAAGGAATCTGCACGCCGGTGAACTGAAGCACGTTATTGAATTGACCGCCGTTGGTGGAGATCGGCACACCGAAATAGCTCGTCACGGTGGGCGGGTTGGTGGTCGGGTCTGTAACCGTCACAACGCCTTCGTTCGGCCGGTCGGTGATCGGCACGGTGGCGTTATTGATTGAGACGTCAAAGTTGGCAGGGACGCCAGGAACGATGTTCGAGCACACTAGAACGATAGAACCGGTCAGCTCCTCTACGCCTTCGGAGCGAAGCTCAGGAACCGCACCAGTTGTCGCTGTGCAGCTCGGTGCTTGCGCGCTGGCCGTACCAACGCCTACTGCGAGGGCCATGGCTGCGAGCAAGAAACTCTTTCGAAAATCTACCATTTATTTCTCCTTGAAATATTGAAACGTTGAACCGGTCGAAGCTTCTTCTCGAACCTCAGCCTCAGCTACCACTGCAAATTTCGCTTGTACAACTTTAACTCCCGGTCCCCTCACGGAAGAAGAGGGTGCGGCGTCGGATAGCCGCAAGTGGCCAAATCCGGCGGTGTACAAAATCGACTGCTGATCTTCCCCGGCTACACTGCATTGGGGCTAAACTTTCCAAATTGCCGAACTTTCCCGCATTCTCAGCCATCCACCGGTCGCTGCTGAGCTAAAACACAACTCCCGCGCCTCCAGCGAAACCTAGAGCGGCAAAATCATTGATACCCCATAGCTCGCACGGGTGTCAAGGCCTTTCTCGACCGGAGTTGCTCGGAAAGCCACCGTTCCGGCCCCCGGTAAAATTCAGGAAACACAGGGAATGGACGAATTCATAGGTTAAAACGCTAAATTCAGAGCTTCGTATGTACTGTGCGAAAGCAAGATGAAAATTCATCCATTTCTTTGTAGGGTTGTTCGCCGGCTTGTTCGCCGACGCTCTTAACCCGCGTCTTGCCGTAACTCCCCTCTAGTCTCGCAGAAAACGGCGAAACCTCTTCGTATGCCGCAGTGTCCAAGGGAAGTAGCTTCTTCTCCGTTATACTTGTGAATAAGGACGGTTCCCCCGAGAATGGCCCATAGACGGCGCTCGCTTCTTTTCATCCCCCTCTTCATTCTGCTGTTCTCGGCCGCTGGCGGTCGATTCGGCTCTCGCCTGATGACGGCGTCCGCGGCTTCGTCGGAAGACGACGTGAAATCCAGCGTTCGCAACTTCACCAAAGTTTATGGCCTGGTCGAAGAGAACTTCGCGGATCCCGTTTCTCCCGATCGCGGGATTTACAAAGGCGCTATCCCTGGGATGCTTCGCACCCTGGATCCTCACTCCAACTTCTTTGATCCTCACGACATGGCGAACATGCGGGACGATCAACGCGGTCATTATTACGGGATCGGAATGGAAGTGGGGGGTCGTAACGGTAAGACCGTCGTAATCAAACCTTTTTCCGGAGCTCCGGCATATAAAGCCGGGTTGCGCCCGGGCGATACCATCAGCGCCGTGGATGGGAAGGCGACGGACAATCTCACCATCAGCGAAGTCGCCGACATGCTGAAAGGCCCCCGGGGCACGACCGTCCACGTCAGCGTGATTCGTGAGGGCGCGGCGAAGCCGATCCAGTTCGAGGTCGTCCGCGACGACATTACCCGCGCGAGCGTCGATCAGGCCTTTTGGGTCAAACCCGGCTATGCGTACGTTCATATTCAGCAGTTCATGGAGACGACCGGCCATGAACTGGACGAGGCGCTAAAGAAGTTCGGGGATGACAACATCAAGGGCCTTGTACTTGACCTGCGTGGGAATCCAGGCGGCCTTCTCAACGAAGCGGTTTCCGTCGCCGACAAGTTCTTGAACAAGGGAGACGTCATTGTTTCTCACCACGGGCGTTCGTCTCCGGAGCGCGTCTATCGCGCCCAGAACGGAAACCACGGCCATCTTTACCCCATCGTGGTCCTCGTAAATCGGAATTCGGCTTCCGCCTCGGAGATCGTTTCGGGCGCGCTGCAGGATCATGACCGCGGCTGGATTGTCGGCGACAACACCTTCGGCAAGGGACTTGTCCAGACCGTTTTCCCGCTAGGAGAAAACACCGGTCTCGCATTGACCACGGCCAAATACTACACGCCGAGCGGCCGCCTGATTCAACGCGACTATTCCAAGACTTCTTTTCTCGATTACTACTACAAGACCAACACCGAAGCTCGCAACACCGCGGACGTGAAGATGACCGATAGCGGCAGAACGGTGTATGGCGGCGGCGGCATTTCTCCGGACGAAAAGATTGCGCCCGAGAAGTTCGACACGCTCGAGTCTTATCTTTGGGCACAGGGCATTCTGAATTTCACGCGCCGTTACTTCGCCGACCATTCCACGAAACTGGAGGAAGGGTGGCAGCCGGACCAGACCACGATGAACAACCTTCACGACTGGCTGCTCAAGCAGGATCTGAAATTCACTGAGGCGGATTTCACCAAAGATTACGACTGGATCAAGCGCAACCTGGGAGCTGAAATGATGCTCACCGCTTTCGGAGCCGACGTGAGTGATCGCTATCGCGTCGCGACTGACCCGGCCGTGGGCAAGGCGCTCGACGCCATGCCCAAAGCGCAGGCTTTGCTGGACGGCGCCAGGAAAATCATCGTCCAGAGAATGGCGCACTAGAATTTGCGCGAGCGGCCGGCCCAGATCATCATCCTGGACACAGGTGGCCAGTATTGCCACCTGATCGCCCGCAAGGTTCGGGAACTCGGCGTTTATGCCGAAGTTCGGCCCAGTGAAACCCCCGCGCCGGCGTTGAATGGCGCGCGCGGCGTCATCATCTCCGGCGGCCCCGCCAGCGTCTACGACACGGATAGTCCTCAGATCGACCCGCTTATTCTTGACGGTCGAGTAGCCGTCCTGGGAATCTGCTACGGCCTGCACCTCATGGCGAGTCTGCTGGGCGGGGATGTCCGCAGAGGCGACAAGGGCGAGTACGGACTGGCGACGCTGGAATTTCAATCCGGCGCTTCCGAGAGCCGCCTGCTATCCGGCCTGCATGATTCCCGCCAGATCTGGATGAGTCACCGCGACGTGGTGGCTGGCTTGCCGCCCGGATTCGCTCAGACCGGCGCCACCTCGACCTGCGCCTTCGCGGTCATGGAGGAGCCCCGGCGTTCCCTCTACGGAGTCCAGTTCCATCCCGAAGTTGTCCACACTTTGGAAGGGCGCGAGCTGCTCTCCAACTTCGTTTTCAAAATCTGCCGCTGCGAGCGCGACTGGTCACCGGAACACCAGGCGCCGGAAATTGAAGAACAGATCCGTCAAATTGTCGGCGAACGCAATGTCTTCTTTTTTGTGAGCGGCGGCGTCGATTCCACCGTCGCTTTCACTCTGTGTCTTCGTGCTCTGGGGCCGAACCGTGTGCGCGGGGTATATGTGGACACCGGCCTTATGCGGGCCGGGGAAACCGCCGCCGTCACGGAAATGTTCGGGAGCATCGGCGGCAGCGTCGGCATTGAGCATTGCTCCGACGCCTTCCTGGGGGCTCTGGCCGAGGCCCGCGATCCCGAACTGAAGCGATCCATTATCGGAGAGGCCTTCGTCGGCGTCCAGGAGCGAATTATCGAGTCTCAACATCTTCTGGATGGGCGCTGGATTCTGGGGCAGGGAACCATCTACCCGGACACGATCGAATCCGGCGGCACCGCCCGGTCAGCCGTCATCAAGACACATCACAATCGCGTGCCCGGTATCCAGAAGTTGATTCAGGAAGGCCGCATCGTCGAGCCTCTTGCTTCTTTTTACAAAGACGAGGTCCGCGCGCTTGGTCATCAGCTCGGCCTCGGCCCCGAACACCTCGATCGCCACCCGTTCCCAGGACCCGGTCTGGCGATCCGCTGCCTGTGCTCCGATGTGGATGCCGATCTTTCGCCCCGCGGCGAAGCATTCCTGATTCCCGTGAAGTCCGTAGGCGTTCAGGGCGATTTTCGAACCTACGCCCCCGTACTCGCGACTGCCGAATATCCCTCGCGATCCGCGAATCTTCAAACCGCCGCTACCGAGATCGTGAATAGTTCCGAGGAAATCAACCGCGTCATCGCGCTGGTTGACCAGCGCGCTCCGTTGACCTCCATGCGAGTGCGCATCTCCGCCGTCACGCCCGAAAGAATTGAGCGGCTCCGCCAGGCTGATCTGATTGTCCGGGAGATGTCGAATGCGAGCGGATTCGATCGAGAGATCTGGCAGTTTCCAGTTGTTTTGATACCTGTCGGCACCGATCGCCTGCCCGACTCTGTCGTACTGCGTCCGGTCGATTCCACCGATGGGATGACTGCCCAATCCGTCTGTATGGATGAGGATCTCCTCGGAACCATGGCGGACCGCCTGCTTTGCCTGGAAGGCATCGCCGCGGTCTTTTACGACCTCACCCACAAACCTCCGGGCACCATCGAGTGGGAGTAGCGTTCAGCCTTGCGTGCCCATTCCCATCACGCTCATTCCCGAATCGACATAAAGAATGTTCCCGGTCACGCCGCGCGCCAGATCGCTGGCCAAAAAGACGGCCGCGTCCGCCACTTCGTTCGGGTCCGTGTTGCGACGAAGGGGAGCGTGCTGCTGCACCACCTCCAGAATGGAGCTGAAATCCTTGACGCCGCGAGCTGAAACAGTCTTAATGGGTCCGGCGGAGATCGCGTTCACTCGAATGTTCCGCGATCCCAAATCGCTCGCCAGATAGCGAGTGGATGCCTCCAGGGAGGCTTTGGCAACGCCCATGACGTTATAGTTCGGCACCACGCGCGTGGACCCGATGTAGGTAAGCGTCGTGATAGACCCGCCTTCCGTCATCAATGGAGCCAGCGAGTGCGAAACTGCCACCAGTGAGTAGGCGCTGACGTTTTGCGCCAGCAGAAATCCATCCCGGCTGGTCTGCACGAAGGGATTCCCGAGTTCCTCGTGCTTCGCGAAAGCCAGACTATGCACCACCGAGTGGACCGGCCGGTTCAATCCGGCCACCGTTGCGGTCAGGCTGGCCAGGTCCTCATCTTTAGTCACATCGCAGGGAAACATCGAAACGACATTCCAGCCTTCGCTGAATGCTTCGACCTGCTTTTTCTCCCGATCGCTGAGATAGCTCAGCGCTAAATCCGCTCCCTCGCGGGAAAACGCGTTCGCGATCGCGTACGCTATGCTCCACTTGTTCGCAACGCCCAGAATGACGGCCAATCGGCCCTTTAACAGTTCGCTCACTGGTGCGCATTGTACACTACAGGGGCCGTTGCCTCTCGATCCTGGGACAGAACTCACCTACCTGAAAGGCGTCGGCCCGGCGCGCGCCGCCATGCTCCAAAGTAAAGGGCTGAGGACCGCGGACGACCTGCTCGGCTACGCGCCTTTCCGCTACGAAGACCGCAGCAACCTCAAGCCCATCGCGCAACTTGCCCCCGGCGAAATGGCCACCGTCGTCGCCGAAGTCCGGTCGGCGAAGTTGGCCGCGTTCCGACGCCGCAACATCGGATTGTTTGAGGCCGAATTCGGCGATTCCTCGGGAGGATTGCTGATCGCCAAATGGTTCCACGGCCAGCACCTCGCAGGGCGAATCGCGCCGGGACAAAAAATCGCCCTTTTTGGAAAAGTCGAATTCGATAGCTATCGCGGCGACCTCACTATGCTCCATCCCGAGGTCGAAATTCTCTCGGGCGATGACGACGAGGCCGACGCGGCGCTCCACGTCGGCCGGATTGTACCGGTTTATGAGGCCGTAAACAAAGTGAACGCGCGCGCTCTCCGCGTCTTAATGCATCGCCTGCTGCATTCGATGGCCCCGGTGGACGATCACTTTCCGGAATTCCTGAAACATCGCCTGAAGCTGCCCGATCGCTGGACCGCCATCCAAGCCGTGCATTTTCCCGAGCCCGGGACGAACCTTCGCATGTTGAACGAGTTTCGGTCCCCGGCGCACCTCCGGCTCATTCTGGAGGAGTTTTTCTGGTTGGAGTGCGGTTTATGGCTGAAGCGCAAGCAGGCGCAGACCGTCGCCGGAACGGCCTTTGCCCTTACTCCTGGAGTCAGGGAGCAGATCAAGCGCATGTTGCCGTTCAAACCCACCGGCGCTCAAAAGAAGGTCCTCAAAGAAATATCGGACGATATGAGCCGGCCTTCCCCGATGAATCGTCTGCTTCAGGGCGATGTGGGAAGCGGTAAAACCATTGTGGCCGCCGAAGCCTCGGTCATCGCGCTCGAGAATGGCTACCAGGTGGCCGTACTCGCGCCGACGGAGATCCTGGCGACGCAGCATCTGCTCTCTCTGCGTCCTCTGTTCGCCAAGCTCGGCTATGTAACGGCCGGGCTCATCGGTTCTCTTGCGGCGCGCGAGAAAGCCCAGATCAAGAAGCTCATCGGCGGCGGCCTCGTTCACGTCGCGGTCGGCACCCACGCCCTGATCGAGAAAGACGTCGAATTCAACAATCTCGGTCTGGTCATCATTGACGAACAGCATCGCTTCGGAGTCATGCAGCGGCTCGGCTTGCTGCGGAAAGGTCGGCATCCCGACGTGCTCGTAATGACGGCGACTCCTATTCCCCGCACGCTGGCCATGACGCTTTACGGTGATCTCGATGTCTCTGTAATTGACGAACTTCCCCCGGGCCGCAAGCCCATCGTCACTAAGCAGATCGATCAGGATCAAATCGAACGCGTGTGGAGTTTCCTGCGCAAACAGGTGGATGCCGGACGCCAGGCCTATGTCGTCTATCCCGTGGTCGAGGAGTCCGAAACATCGGCCGTGAAGGCGGCGCAACACATGCACCTGCACCTCAGCGAGACCGTCTTCCCGGATCTGCGGGTCGGCTTGCTGCACGGGCGTCTCGCCACCCTCGAAAAAGAAGAAGCCATGCAGGATTTTAAGAGCGGACGCACGCAGATTCTGGTTGCGACCACCGTGATCGAGGTGGGCGTGGACGTGCCCAACGCGACCGTCATGGTGGTGGAACAAGCCGAGCGTTTCGGCCTCGCGCAACTGCATCAACTCCGTGGGCGCGTGGGTCGCGGAGGCGAGCAGTCTTATTGCATTCTCACCACCGGCAAGCTCAACGAGGCTGGCCGGGAGCGCATCCGCACCATGGTCGATTCCAATGACGGATTTGTGATCGCCGACATGGATCTTAAGCTTCGCGGGCCGGGCGAGTTCTTCGGAACAAAACAATCCGGTCTTCCCTCGCTTCGCATCGCCAACATTCTCCGGGATACGGAACTCCTCGAAGTAGCCCGGCGGGAAGCGCAGAGCTTCATCGAGCATCCTCCGTCACCCGAGGCTCTTCGTGATGCCGTCACCTACCTCCGCGAGCACTGGCAGCGGCAGTACGGGCTGGTGCAGGTCGGCTGAAGATGCGCGTAATCGCCGGTGAATTCCGCTCCCGCAAGCTGCAAAGCGTCCCCGGACTTGAGGTACGCCCCACGCCGGATCGTCTCCGGGAAACGCTGTTCAATGTGTTGGCGATGGAGCTTCCGGGCACGGTCTTCCTAGACGCCTACGCCGGCACGGGCGCCGTCGGAATTGAAGCTCTCAGCCGGGGCGCCGCGCGCGCCATCTTCATCGAAAAGAACCGGGAAGCGGTCCTTGTGATCAAATCCAACCTGGCCGCGCTCGGTCTGACCCCGCGATCCCGCGTCATCGCCGGCTCGGCGAAAATCCACGTTGGCTCGCTCGATGCCGGCATTGTCTTCGTCGATCCTCCGTACGATCGGCCTGAGGAGTACAACACGGTACTGGAGATCCTCAGCGCGAAACGGCCGCGCGTCGTCATCGCCCAGCACGATCGGCGCCTGGCGCTAAATGAGGAATACGGCCCGTTGAAGCGCGCGAGAGAGATCCGGCAAGGCGACAATCTGCTTAGCTTTTATCGTTCGGTTCAAGAGTGATCGGATCGCCCACCCGGCATCCGATTCGCGCCGCCGCCGACGCCTCTCGTTCCGATATCTCCAGATATCCCCCGCTGCCCTCAATCAGAAAAAGTTCGCCGTTCGCGGCGGCTGCGTAGTTGCAGGCTCGACGCGATACGGTCACAGAGCCCAGGCGAATCGTCCCGGCTCGGAAGTCTTTCGCGCGCAGGCTGGTCACGATATTTCCAAAACGGTCGATGTGCAGCACCGCGTTTTCGCCCGGGGTTCGGCGAACCCAGTCTTCGACCTCCGGACCAACCTGCTCAAAGGGGAAGCCGTTCGCCAGCGCCGCGGCCGCGGGCGCAAATACATCGCGTCCGTGGAACGTGCGGCTCACGGGGTGCAGAAGCAGAGCCGGGTTCGAAATCTCGCGAACTTGCGGCGTGTCGGCGCCGAGAAGCGAAAGCAGCCCGTTATCCGGAAGAACAAAAGTACATTGGCGCGCGCGAGCCGCTAAAGCGCGCCGGTGGCCTCCCACGCCTGGATCCACAACAGCCACATGCACCGTCCCATCCGGGAACCAGGGCCACGCCTGTGAAAGCAGATACGCCCCTTGAGCGACCTGAAAAGCCTGCACCTCGTGCGAAATATCAACGATCCGAGCTCCCGGACAGATGCGCAGAATCACGCCCTTCATCACGCCGGCGTAATGATCCAGGTTGCCGAAATCTGTCAGCAGGCTGATCGTCGGAGTCGAAACCGGGGCCATCATTGATAAAATTAAGTTTACGTGCCATCTTACTTCGACCATAACGCCAGCACGCCGGTCGATCCTCGCGTCCTCGCCGCCCTGAACGAGACCTGCGGCGCCGTCTATGGCAACGCATCCAGCGTCCATCAATTCGGGCAGGCGGCGAAACATCGGCTCGAGTTGGCCCGCCGAAGCGTCGCCGAGATGCTCGGCGGAACGCCGCGTGAGATCGTTTTCACCAGCGGCGGCACGGAGTCCGACAATCTTGCGCTCTTCGGGGTTGCGCGCGGCTCTTCACAGTCGCAAAGGCACGTGATCACAACCGCCATCGAACATCCGGCCGTGCTTTCCGCGTGCGATCAGTTGGCCCGCGAAGGAGTGGCCGTCACCTTTTTGCCGGTGGGCGCTGCGGGCCGCGTGGATCCGGACGATGTTCGCCGTTTTATTCGCCCCGCCACGGTTCTCGTTTCGGTGATGCACGCCAATAATGAAACGGGTGTGATCCAGCCTTTGCAAGAGATTTCGGCGATCACGCGCGAGTTTGGGATTCCGCTTCACTCCGATGGCGTCCAGGCGGCTGGCCGCATTCCGGTCAATGTAGCGGAGCTTGGCGTCGATCTGTACTCGGTTTCCGCCCACAAGATGAACGGCGTTAAAGGCGCTGGGGCGCTTTTCATTCGTGAAAGCACTCGAGTCGCCGCTGTACAGGTCGGCGGGCTGCATGAGCGCGGACGGCGCGCAGGCACGGAGAACGTTCCCGCGTTCGCCGCATTTGGAGTCGCGTCGGATCTTGGACGAACCCGGCATCCTGACGGGGAGCTTCGCGACCGTTTGGAACAGGGAATTCTATCGCGCGTGCCCACCGCCCGCGTCAACGGCTGCCCCGGCGAACGCCTGCCCAACACCTCTAATATCCGCTTTCCTGGTCTGTCCGGCGAGTCGATGGTCATCGCCCTTGATCTGGCCGGCTTCGCCGTATCGAGCGGCGCCGCATGCTCCAGCGGCTCCATCGAACCCTCCCACGTATTGCTCGCCATGGGGCTCGCCGATTCCAAAGCCCGCTCGTCCGTGCGCTTCTCGCTGGGATTGGGGAACACCGCGGAACAGGTTGACGCGCTGATTGAAGCGGTCGCCGCTTTTGCCGCGCGGACCCGTGCGGGCCTCCGGCCGCGAAGGGCTCCCCAGTATGTCTGAGCCGAGCCGGATCGCCGTCGCCATGTCGGGCGGTCTCGACAGTTCCGTCGTCGCCGCTCTTCTGAAACAGGAAGGCCATGATGTTGTCGGCATGACCATGCAGTTGTGGGATCAGCGCCGTCTTCCGGAAGTCGCCTCCGAAGGAACGACGGGCCGCTGCTGTTCGCTCGACGACGCTTACGATGCTCGCCACGTCTCCGGGCAAATCGGAATCCCCTACTACGTCGTCAACTACGAGAAGCAGTTCGAGGAGCGTGTGGTCCAGCCTTTCGTGCAGGACTATCTCGAAGGACGAACCCCCATTCCCTGCACGCTCTGCAACAACTTCATCAAGTTCGATCAGTTCTTCGAAATGGCGGATGCGGTCGGGGCCGGGAAGATCGCGACCGGCCACTACGCGCGCATCACGGTGAACGCCGGTACCGGCCGCTATGAGATGCGCACCGCGGCCGACAACACGAAGGATCAGACGTACTTTCTGTTCGGCTTGACGCAGCCGCAACTCGCCCGAACAACTTTCCCCCTTGGTCACAGGCGTAAATCCGAAGTGCGTGAGATGGCCCGGGCATTCGGATTAGCCGTCGCTGAAAAGGGTGAGAGTTATGAGATCTGTTTCGTCCCCAATGGCGACTATGCGGGCTTTATCGACGCATACCTGCTGGAGCAGGGCGTGAAACGCGAGAACACCGCCGGCGTTCTGCAAACCAGCGACGGCCGCGCGCTTGGCAGCCATGACGGCGTTCATAATTTCACCGTGGGGCAGCGCAAAGGGCTCGGGATCGCGACCGGTGAGCCTCTCTATGTAATCTCCACCGATGCGGGTTCGAAGACGGTCACTGTTGGCTCCCCGCGGCAGCTTCTCCGTTCCACTCTCATCGCCAGAGACATGAACTGGATTTCCGTAGATGGCTTCCGCACCCCTGGCCGCGCGCACGTGAAGATCCGGAATCGTCACGTAGCCGCGGCAGCAAGCGTTGAGCCGATCGAAGGCAATCGCATCCGGGTGCGCTTCGACGAACCTCAGCGCGCCGTAACTCCCGGCCAGGCCGCCGTTCTTTACGACGCTGATCTGGTCCTCGGCGGCGGCTGGATCGAATGAGTGCGCAAAGCTCGATCGTCGCTTCGTAATTGGTTCGAATACGCGGCCTTCCGATTGATGCTCGGCACGCTTGCGCTGGCGCCTCGTTCCGTAGCCTTACGCGCCGGCAGTCTCTACGCGCGTGCCCTCGATCTTCTGTCGCCCCGCTTGCGCAGAGTCGCTCAGCAGAACCTCGCCTGTGTCCTGCCGGACCTTCCCGTAACCGAGCGCGGCGAACTGATCGACCATATCTTCTCGTCTATCGGCCGCATGCTCGTTACGTTTGCGCGTTTCCCCAAGATCACCCCTCAAACGGCCAGCGCCTGGATTCGATGCGAAAACCTGGAGTATGTCACTGACGCTCTCGCCCGAGGAAAAGGTCTGCTCTTCGCGACCGGACACCTCGGAAACTGGGAATTGAGCGCGTTCGCGTTCGCCCTCCTGCAACAACCCATTCATATTGTTGTCCGTCCCCTGGACAATCCCCTGATCGACGCCTTTGTAGATCGCTACCGCGGATTATCCGGGAACCGGTCCATTAACAAGCGCGATTATGCGCGCGGCATTCTGCAAGCGCTCGCGCGCAATGAGATGGTCGGAGTTCTCGCCGACCAGCACGTTCAGGACGGAGTGATCATCAATTTCTTCGGCCGTCCCGCGGCGACCTCCGCGGGCATCGCCCGGTTCGCCGCGAGGACCGGCGCGGCCGTCGTCCCTGGATTCGCGCTTTGGTCGGATCTGGAATCGAAATACGTACTTCGCTTCCTGCCGCCTGTCGAAATCACGGGCGATCCTCGCGCCGACACGCAACGCATCCAATCCGCAATCGAACAGGTCGTGAGGGAATACCCGGATCAATGGCTCTGGATTCACCGCCGCTGGAAATCTTGAGCAGCCCGCGTTAAACGATCTGCCCGTCTCTCATCCGCACCGTTCGATTCCCATACGCCGCCGCTTCCGGATTGTGCGTGATCATCAGAATCGTTTGTCCGAGGCGCCGATTGAGGTCCCGCAAAATATCGAGAACAGCCTGCGAATTCGCGCTATCCAAATTGCCGGTCGGCTCGTCGGCCAGCATAATCGCGGGCTGGTTGACGATTGCGCGCGCGATCGCCACGCGCTGCTGTTCGCCTCCGGAGAGCTCCGACGGCTTGTGATCGAGTCGGTTCGCGATGCCCAGCATTTCCAGGGTCCGTTGAAACTCCGCCCTGTTCGTCCGGTGGCTGTCGCCGCCCAAATATCGCGCGAGTTCGATATTGTCCCGCGCGGTCAGGTTCGGAAGCAGATTGAACTTTTGGAACACAAAGCTCACCGTGTTCTTCCGAACCCGCGTTCTCCCCGCGTCATCCATCGCGGCTAAGTCCTTATTCTCCACGTGAACCGTTCCCCCGCTTGGCGGAGTTAGGCCGCCCACGATGTGAAAAAGCGTGCTCTTCCCGGAGCCTGACGGCCCGACAATCGAAAGAAACTCTCCCCTGCCGACATCCAGATCGACTCCCCGAAGCGCCTCTACATTGACGCGGCCGACGCGATAAACCTTGCGCAACCCGCGCACCGAAATGATCGGCGCCGCCATGCCCGGGTCACTCATAAGCGAGCGCCTCGATCGGATCCTGCCGCACCGCTATCGTCCCCGGATAAAGAGCGCCGAGTATCGCCGCCCCCGTTACGATCGCGCCCGCGATCGGCCACCAACCCGGTACGATCGCCTGCGGCAAAGACGCCGGCACCAGCCGCATGATCGCCCATCGCGTTCCATATGAAAATGCGATCCCGAGAACCGTGCCGCCGAAGGCCATGAAAAACGCCTCCGCAAGAATAATCTCCAGAACGAACCAGCGGCTCGCGCCGAGCGACTTCAGGATCCCGATCTCGCGCGTGCGCTGCAAAATCGCCATATACATCGACAGCGAAACCACTGCGAAGGCGATCAGCACCGCGATCCCGATAATTACATTGATAAAAGCGGAGAGAAACGGGATCTTGTCGACCGAGATCAGAGACACCATCGCCTCGATCGGAAAAACCGGATACGCCGGAATACTCCTTTGCAACTCATCCACCACTGTCTTGAGATTTTGCTTCGGATCATCGACCTTCACGTAAACCTGGCTGAATTTTCCGGAAGCGCTATCAAGGTCCTGCAGCACGGAAGCGCGGACGAAGACATGGGACAACTTGCCGGGCTGAACGATCCCGGCGACGTGCCACTCATGATTTATCAGGTTGATCTTATCCCCCGCCTTCTTGTGCTCCTGATTCGCGAAGAACGTGTCCAGAAGAACATCGTCGGGCTGCTCTAAACCCCTTCCTGTCAAATAAGTGAAGCCGCCGCTCATCGCGGAGAACTGTTCGGGTTCAATCCCCGTCACTTGGTTCCAGCCCCCAAATGCATGCCCAATCACCCCGGTCGCCAGCGCCACGTGAGGTTGCCTGGCGAGGAAACTGACCATCCCCGGCGGAATCGTCGCGCCGCTGAACTGCATCAGCGAGCTGTTTGGCGCCCGGACGACCAGATCCGCGCCGACCCCGCGCGTTCTTCGCGCCGAATCCTCGACATAACCACGGCTCAGACCCACCAACGTCAGAATCAAAGTAACTGGAACCGCGATGAGCAGAATGCTGAGCAGCGTTCGGAGAGGCCGATGCCGCACGTTCTCAAAAACAAGCTTAAAAATCATTTTGCCGGCGTCCCCGGCGAGTTCGATTGTCCAATCACCTGCAGCTGCGCTCCTTCCGGTCGCGCCAGCACAAATTTGTCGTCCGCGATTGACGGATTCATCTCGAGCTTAACCACAGACATTGAGACGCCGTACCCATCCGTGGGACGGCTGATGTCAATGGTCATCGGAAAAGGCACTCCGCCGAACATCTTCCAACCGGAATAGCGCGTGTCGCTCAGGATGTTTTCTTTGTCATAAGCTCTCTGCCGCACCACGGTCAGTGTCGTGCGGTCGAAAAAGACCGTCCGGTTGATGGCGAGATCTCCGTTCGCGGCTCTTCCCACCAAAACCAGCACATAAAGCGCGCTCAGTTCGTCGGTCGAGTCGACGAGCAATGGAGTTTCCTTGGACAAATCCGGAGGCGGAATCAGCATCGCTTGCAGAAAGGCTTCGGGACGAAGATTCTCGAGGCTGTTCTTCGAATTCCTCGGCGCATCGTTGCGGCCTTCGACAAACCGGTTCTTCGGAGGGATCAGTATATGGAACTCCTGTCCCGTCGAAACCATGTCGAAAACCGTAGTCCGCACGACGGGCGCCAGGCCGATGATGCGAATGTCCTCCGGCTTCCGGTAGAGAACGTACGCGCGGATGTCCTTATATTCCGTGATCTCGCCCTTGTACACGCTCCCGGTCGCGGGCGTCATGTCCACAGTCGCATTGAACGATCGAATCTCGTTGTACTGATTCTGCAGCCGCCGCACCAGATCGTCGCGCGACGCGGTCAGCAAAGGTTTCGGATGGGCGGACGGGGACGACGAGCGGGAGATGATTCGACGCCGCACCAGACAGCCCGGCGAGCTGACCAGAAGGGCCAGCAGACAGCCGGTTATTGCGATCGAGCGCGTATGAACCATCCTCTCATTTTAGGGTGCTACTATGAATGAGTCAGCAAGAAACGGGGGCCTGTGGCGCAGTTGGGAGCGCGCTTCCATGGCATGGAAGAGGTCAAGGGTTCGAATCCCTTCAGGTCCACCATTAGTTCAGCCCAACGTTTCAAACACTTACAGTTAATCTAGCAATCCCTGGACGCACTTCTGGAGTCCAACCGGAGTCCAAGTCTGTTTGATCATCGGCGCACCCCTTGGATCTGGCCGTTTGGCGCGATCTGTCCTTCACAAATCAAACAATTTGGCTTCTGCCCAGCTGGGCATAGATGTCGGCTATCGACGGTTGCTTTCCTGGGAATCTTTTGGACGGGCTTTCAGTTGTCCCTCGCTGAATTGTCGTCTCAAAATCCTCACAATCCTCAGAATGCTTCAGACAGCGTGATCTTGGGCACTTCTCTGCCGCGTCGGGTTGGAAGACGGGGCTTTATGGCGTTCTACGGCTCCGCTTGCGAGAGCAATAACGTTCTGCGGAGAGGGTCGCCATTTCTCCCGCTACCATCGAGATTGTGCCTCCTAAACTGACCGACATGAAGACTTGGACCGACCGCACCGGCCAGACCAGGCTGCGTTCGTTTTCGGATAAGGACGGCAATTTCTGGCTGGAGCAGAACACGGCCAAACGATCGATTTGGGCAAAGTTCGCGCGGAAAGGTCACGATGTGGCTTGGGAGTTCGGTGCCGGTGGAGGGTATACCGGCAGGATGCTAATTGACGGCGAAATCTATACGCCCTCGGAAGCCACGAAAAAGTTCCTCCAATCTTGACGCCCGGTTTTAGCCCGCTCCCGAAAATCATGTTGCCTCGTGGCGCCGCGAGATGGTGGTTTAGCAATTCTTCTATCAGTGATTTTCGTTTCGCAGCGTTCGCTGGGAGTCTCTCCTCTTTTCAAAACCCGACATCCCCGACATCGAACGGCTAACCCTAGGAGTCTATTGGTGAAGTTGCTGTCGGGTGGATGATTTTCCGATCAGAAAAACCGACATCCCACCCGACATTTTCCTCTTCGAGCGACTGCTTCGCACGCACGCGGACTATTTCACGACGAGCTGTTTGACTACCGGCGACGTGCTCGCTACGTAATCCGCGCTTCCCGAGTACGCTGCCGTCAACGAGTGAGACCCGAGAGAAAGAGCTGTGACGACGAAAGTCGCCGTACCACTATTTACGGTGCTCGTGCCGAGAGTGGTCGATCCGTCGAAAAACGTGACGCTTCCCAGCGCCGCGGCCGGCGAGACTTGCGCGGTCATTGTGACACTCTTGCCAAGCGCGGACGGATCGGGGCTGGTGGTCAACGAAGTCGTCGTGGCAAGGGGCTGAACAACCTGGCTCACCGTGGCCGAGGTGGCTCCCGAATAATTTGAGTCTCCGCTGTAAACAGCCTGTAGCAAATGCGAGCCGACGGAGAGTTTCGCCGTGTTCAACACGGCGGTGCCGCCGCTAACCGCGACTGTGCCCAAGGTCGTTGCTCCGTCCAGGAATTTGACCGAGCCAGTCGCCTGCGCTGGCGAGATGGTCGCGGTGAGGGTGACGCGTTGAAGGTAGTTGGATGGATTCGGGGCCGAGATCAGAGTCGCTTGCGTGGCGGCGCGGCGCACGACCTGCGTCACCGGAGCGGACACGCTGGGAAGATCGTTCGGATCGCCCGCGTAACTCGCCGTCAGGGAGTGCGAGCCCACGGTCAACGTCGAGATCGTGAGAAGGGCCGAGCCATGGCTTAGGTTCGAGGAGCCCAGAGCACTGCTTCCGTCGTAAAAAGTCACGACGCCGGTCGCGAGAAGCGGCGAGACGGTGCTGGTGAGCGTTACAGTTGTGCTGTATTGGGAAGGATTCGGCGAGGACCTGAGCGTGGTAATCGTCGGGGCGGGAAGGGGTACACCTAGAATCACGCTGGCCGTTTGGCTCGTTTGATTGTTTATTAAAATATCCGCGCGGCCGTCGCCGTTGAAGTCGCCAATCGCCGACTGGAGACTTGCACCACCCGTCCCGTAATATACGGGTTCTTGGAAGGATCCGTCTCCATTGCCTAATAACACACCGACGCCGCCGGGGGGGCCGGAGCCGTCGTACACTGCAACGACCAAGTCTGTTTCAGCATCCCCGTTGACGTCGCCGAGCGAGATACCGTATGGATTATTACCCACCGGGTATAAAACCGGGGGCTGCAACGTTCCGTCGCCCCTCCCAAGAAGTACGCTCAAATTGTTGCTGTATATATTCGACACGACCAGATCGATTGCCCCATCTCCGTTGAGATCCTCGGCGGCTATACCGGCTGGGGAAGCGCCCCCGGTCGAGTAGGTGACAGGTGCGCTGAATGTACCGTCGCCAAGCCCTAATAAAATACTTATGTAGCCATCCTCCACGATGTCGGCGACGGCGAGATCGGCTATTCCGTCTCCATTGAGGTCGGCGACGACTAGCGAATTTGGTTGACTGCCCGCCGGGTAGCTCACTGCGGCCTGAAAGGTGCCGTCGCCGTTTCCAAGGAGTATTGATAGACCTCCAGGCCCAACTCCGTTCGCATTGTTAAGAACAGCCAAATCAGGTATCCCGTCCCTGTTGAAATCGCCCACAGCGCTTGCATTCAAGTAGGTTCCCGAAGGGTAATCTACGGGCTGTTGAAACGTCCCGTCGCCGTTGCCAAGCAACACGGTTTCAACGCCGGTTGCGTTACTGGTAGCAATATCGGTCTTCCCATCGTTATTGAAATCTATCGCGACGACGTATTCTGCGCCGGGACTCGACGCCGTGCTGATCGAAGGCCCGAAAGTGCCATCTCCATTGCCCAAGTGAACGTCGACCGTACTGCTGGTGCCACTACTCGCGCACACCACGACAAAATCCACCTTCCCGTCATTGTTGAAATCCGCAAGGGCTATCGAATACGGCAGAGGCTCCGTGTTATAGCTGGCCGCAGCTTCAAACCCGCTGGCCGGAAGGGCGGTCACGGTTCCGACGATCTTCCCCGATGAACTGGGTGAGTACGCACCGTTACCGGAATAATAAGCGAAAAGGGAGTGGGAACCCGTGGAGAGCAGCCTCGTCGTAAAGACGGCCGTCCCGCGCGTCACCGAACTTGTCCCTAATACCGACGTGGCGTCGTAAAATGTGACCCTGCCGGAAGCCGCGGCTGGCGACAGGCTCGCCGACAGCGTGAGCGGCTGCCCGAAGACGAGTGTATTCGTCGACAGGGTTAAAGTAATTTTGCTTTGCGCAGCACCTTTCGCCGGGGGCTCCGACCCTGCCGCAGGTGGCGTGTTCCACGCGGCAAACGTGGCCAAGATCACCCAAGACATGAGCAACATCGCCGGACGTACATTACTAAAGTGCATTCAAAGTTTATATACTGGCGAGACTCCTGCCGCCATGACAAAAACATGTCACAATTCTCCGGTGCGAGTGCCGCAAGAGCTCTTGGATGATCTCGGTAAGGAAATGGAGGAGGTGCTCTCTGGCCGATTTTTTCGCGGTAAAGCGAGCGCAAAGCGACTCCTTAGATTTCTGGCGTCCGCCAAGATGCAAGGACGCTCGGACGAACTGACTCAGAAGAACATTAGCGAGGCCTGTTTTAAAGGCTACGCGTCCGAGGGAATCGCCAGCACCGAAAAATATCGGCTCAGAAGCTACTTGGCCGAATACTACAGAACCGAGGGGCGAATCCGCAGGTTACGTCTAGATGTTTCTGCGAATTCGTTCGACGTCACCCTTGCCGCCGCGATCGAGCCATCTCCCACTTTGGTGGTTGGGCGAAATCATCAGCTAAAGCTGCTGAAAATGGAGCTTGAACTCGCGTCCAAAACGGGACCGCGCCTGGTGTGGATTTCCGGAGAAGCGGGCATCGGAAAGACGACACTCGTCGAAACTTTTCTTTCCGAAGCGCGGGCCGATGCACGGGTGCTGATCGCATCCACCACCGCTTCGGAGGCATGGAGCGGTTACGACGTCTACTTTCCCGTCTTGCTCGCGCTGCGGGATCTCTGTTCGGGGTCCGATTACAGGGCGCGGGCTCTCCTGCAGGGGGCGCACAAACATGCTTCCTCGTGGGTGGCCCAGATGTTCCCCGAGCGAGGGCGCGGCGCGCCGCCTCCCTCGTTGGACGAGTTGCGCACATTCTTTGAGGAGATGTCGCGGAAGCAGCCGATCATCTTGTTCCTCGATGACATTCATCTGGCGGATGACGCCACCGCCAAGAGTCTATCGGCGGTGCTCCGTAAATCCAAAGCGAAGCTCCTGATCGCAGTGTGCCATCGGCACGCTGAGTTTGAAGCGTCAGGAAACCAACTCGTCGAACTTAAAAGAGCAAGATGCATGGAGGCGCGGGATACGGTGATCCGCCTCGGGATGCTCACGACGGATGACGCGCACCAATATTTAGAAGGGAGATTTCCCGGAAACAACTTTGGGAGCGAGGTCGCAGCGGCGGTGCATTTCGTGACCGGGGGCCATCCGTTGTTCACTGTCCGTCTAATCGATCAACTCGAGATGAACGGAGCGATCGAAAAAGAAGCAAACACGTCGCCCGGCGCTTGGGTGCTGAAAGTGGCACCCAGTACGCTAGTATCATTTCTTCCCGAATCCGTCGCCGCATCCCTTGACTTGCTGCTCTCCCGGCTGGCAAAGGACGATCGCGATCTTTTGCTGGCAGCCTGCTTACAAGGCGATGAGTTTGAGAGCGCGGTGTTAAGTCGGGTGCTCAAACTCGATCCCGAAATCATAGAGGCTCGACTGCAAATACTTATGCGGCGAGAACACTTAATTCGATTTTCGGACGCCAGAGTGCTTCCAGACGGGACGGCGAGTGCGCGCTATCGTTTCGCGCACTCTACCTATCAACGGTCGTTTCATGCGTGGCTCGAACGCGAGCCAAGCCGCATGAGATCTTGGGCGCTAATCGCCGTTCAAGCGTTCAAGGAGATGTTCGGGCAAGCAGCGGAACTCGATATCCATTTAGCAACTCTCTTCGATGCGGCGGGCGAGCCGGAGAGCTCCGTTCCTTGCTATCTCCGCGTCGCGGAAAACGCGGTCCGGCGGTTCGCGCACTATTCCGCGCGTCTCACCTGTGAACACGCGCTAGGGCGGCTGACAGCCGTTCCCGAGGGTCCGTTCAAGGACCGGCTTCATCTCGACCTCCTCTTTGTTAAGGCGGTCGCCCTCACTTCTACCCACGGGTATGGATCCCCGGAGCTCAAGGCCATCTTTACAGAGGGCCTCGCCGCTTCGGCTCGAACGTCGGATCTTTCCGACCGGTACATGGCTCTCTACGGTTTGTGGAACGCCACTAATCACTACGATTTTGAAGCCGGCCTAAAGTTCGCGGAAACAATGTTGAAGGAGATCATTGATCATCCTCTCATTAGCGGCGCCAACGCGGTCCGAGCTACCTTCGCCGCCGGAATCTCGGCGCTCCACGCAGGTCAACTCTCTAAGGCCAAAAATTACCTGGAGAATGCGTATCGAGCCGTCGAAACGGCCCCCCTTAGCGTCGACATTTATTCGTATCAGGTAAACCCGAAGGTGATCGCCGCGTGCAACTACGCCCGCGTGTTATGGATTACAGGAAACATTCTAGGCGCGCGGCAAGCGAACAGCCGGGCAGCAGCCTTCCTTCGGGAGGTTCCGGATCCCAAATCGGAGGCTTATGCGTTGTGCATGTTCGCGATGTTAGACGCTGTTCAGGGAAGGCTCGATGCCGGGCTGGAGACCGCTGAAAAGGCATATGATGTCGCCCGTCGTTACGGGTTTGAGCTGGAGATGGGGTGGTCTGGCATTATTCGGGCTAACATCATGGCATCGCAATCGCCGTGCTCCGAGGCGGAGAGGCTTCTGCGCGACCTAGTGGATCGGTATCTACGTATGGGTGTGCCGGTGGCTTCCACCAAATTTTTGTGCTGGGTCGCGGAAAGTCAACTTCGCGTTAGAGACTGGAGCGCGGCGCGTCAAACTTTGGAGCGCGGGCTTGGTTACACGAACGATGCGAACGAGCGGTATTTCGAGGCGGAACTCCACCGGCTTCGAGGGCGGGCTTTACATGGCGAAGAAGATATCCAAGGCGCGGAGGTTCATGTAGATAAGGCGGTCCAGATCAGCCGGGACCAGGGAGCGCGCACATTTGAATTGCGCGCGAATACAACTCTTCTGCACATTGCTGCGCCTGGTTCTCGCTCCGCGTGCTCGGCAGCCAAGCGGGTGCGAACTTTGCTTCGCGATCTGCCTAATTTCAACGACATGCCCGAAACATTGGCGGCACAAGAGGGCCTTAAGCTTCACAATGGCCGCACGCCAGCGAGCGAACGAGGCTGATTCGCCACCGATTCTGCGATTCAGAGTCGCGTAGCGGCAGTTTTGCCGGGGCGCTCCCTGTCACGCGAACCGCTAGATTTAGCTCCAATTGCCCGGGATAAATTGTCGTCGCGAATCATCTAAATCCTCACAATCATTTCAGAAAGAGGCGCTCTCCATTCGTCTCTTGACGAATGATTTCATTTCCTGTTGAGGTTGAAGTGATGCTGCAGCAACTCAGCCCAACCGGAGTCAACGTACCGTCCTATCCGAGTGCGACAGGCATTGAGATGTGGCCGATCGAGCGTTTGGTTCCGTATGTAAGAAATCCGCGCAAGAACGACGCCTCCGTCAACCAGATGGCCGGGTCGATCCGTGAATTCGGCTTCAAGATTCCGTGCCTGGTCAGAAGCAGCGGCGAAGTGGTGGATGGCCATCTCCGATTGAAGGCGGCGAAGCAACTCGGCATCGCCGAAGTCCCGGTCATCCTCTGCGACGAGTGGTCCCCCGCGCAGGTCAAGGCCTTTCGCCTGATGGTTGGATTCGATTCCTTTGCGGGACTGACCCGCGATGCTGCGGGGGATCTCTACGGAACTACGAGTGAAGGCGGCGCTTCGGGTCAGGGCGCCGTGTACAAGATCGATGCCTCGGGCCGGGAGACGGTGCTGCACAGCTTCAGCGGCAGCGACGGGAGCAATCCCGAGGCGGGAGTGACCCGCGACGCCGCCGGGGATCTCTACGGCACTACCTACTTCGGCGGCGCTTCGGGTTTCGGCACGGTGTACAAGATCGATCCCTCGGGCCAGGAGACGGTTCTGCACAGCTTCACAGGCGGCGACGGATCGTATCCCAAGGCGGGAGTCGTCCGTGACCCCGCAGGCAACCTCTACGGGACTACGTCCGAGGGAGGCGCGTCGGGTTTCGGCACGGTCTACAAGATCGACGCCTCGGGCCAGGAGACACTGCTGTATAGCTTCACCGCGGGCGCCGATGGAGCATCTCCTGGCGCGGCAGTCATCCGCGACGCCGCAGGTAATCTCTACGGAACTACTGAAGATGGCGGGACCTCGGGTATCGGCACAGTATACAAGCTCGACGCTTTGGGCCACGAGACGCTGCTGCACAGCTTCAGCGGCAGCGATGGACAGAATCCCTACGCGGGAGTCGTCCGCGACGCCGACGGCGATCTCTACGGAACAACCGCCTATGGTGGCGCGTCGGATGCCGGCACGGTGTACAAGATCGACGCCTCGGGCCAGGAGACGGTGCTGCACAGCTTCACCGGCCTTACCGACGGAGGATATCCCTATGCGGGACTCATCCGTGATGCTGCCGGCAACCTCTACGGAACGACGTTCGCTGGAGGCGCGGGGCTTTCCGGCATCGTCTATGAAATCAACCCAACCGGTCTCGAGACGGTCTTATATAGTTTCCAGAACTTTTACCTGGGTGCTCCCAGTGGGGCTTTTCCGTCTGCCGATTTAACCGAAGACGGCTCGGGAAATCTTTTCGGAACAACGACTGGAGGCGGGACAACGGGCGGCGGCGTTGTCTTCGAACTCGTGCCAAACCCGTAGCGCGTGATCTCTCCCGCAGACGGTGACAGTTTGGCCCCGCTCCCGACACAACCCCGGATTGCGGGAGGTCGCCTAGGAACCTCCGAGCCCCTTCAAAAGGGCGCGCAGTCCGAATTCGAATTCTTCGTCAGGATCACCCTGCTTGTACGTTTTCATAAACTTAGCGAGTTCTGGAAATTTCCCGTTTACAAGCACCTGCTCCAGATACCGCGCCGCGATTTCGCGCTTGTTCGCTTCGTCGAGTTGATACTTGCGAGCGGTTTTCTGCTCTCCCAACTCGTGTCCAACGTATCCTGACGTGTACGCCCACACCGCGCCGATCACCCGAACTCGCATCCGCATCTCGCTTGTGAACTGGGCCGTCGCCTCCAAGAGAAACTCGAACCACCGCAGATAGTTAGGCCCCAATGTGGGGCGGGCAGTCACGAGTCCTGCCAGCCAGCTGTGACGAAGCATGGTCCGGCGCGTCTCAGAGGCGGCCCTGATCACATCCCGCCGCCAATGCCCGGAGATTCTGGACGGCAGCGCAATTTCACCGAATGCCCCGTCCAGCATGAGGTCCCAGAGATCGTTCTTGTTGATCACGTAACGATAGAGCGACATTGTCCCGCTGCCCAGGCGCTTGGCAAGGCTGCGCATCGAGACACTTTCCTCGCCGCCCTCGTCCGCGAGTGCGATTGCCGCCGCCGCGATTTCCTGGTACGTCAGCCTTCTGAGCGGCCGCGCCGTCGACATGCGCTCCCAGATGAGGCGGCTATCCTGCTTCGCTTCCTCTTTGTCCAGCCCGTCGGCGCCTGCTCGAACCATTCGCTTGACCATTCCTAAACAATATTGCTAGAGTACATAGTACCCAAATACGGCGTACGATGTACTCTAATGCTTACGAAACCGAACCGCACTCTCACCTTCGGCATCTATCCCGGCGGCGCCGCCGGGGGCGACGCGGGACTCCTCTCCGGCCCGCCGGATATCCCGGAACAAGTGAATGCCGCGCTGACTGAGCTTCAGGGCGGGTCCCAGCCGTTCTTAGCGCGTTGCTACGACAGCTTCCAGGACCCCGGCAGCCCGTACGAAGCCCATCCATGCGCCCCGAAAGATTACACGCTTTACGCCGTTCCCGGCGTCCGTCCGATAGATCTTGTGTTGCAGTACCGATCCGCTCGCGGCGATATCGATGGATATCTGAATTTCGTTCGTGAGCGGATCCGCCGGCATGCACCCCTTTTATACGCCGTACAAATCACCGAAGAGGCCAACTTCACCGATGGTCCCGCCGTTATCGATGGCCCGTATCCCGGTGTGTGCCTCGCTCTCATCGAGGGCGTCAAAGCCGCCAAACATACGCTGCGGGCAGCAGGCCTGCCCGGCGTGAAGGTCGGATTCAACGCGACCCCTTCGTTCGGCCCTGGCGCGGATTTCTGGCGGCGGGTGGGCGAGGGTGAAAAGCCCTTCGTTCAGTCCTTGGATTATGTCGGCCTCGACTTCTTCCCCGATGTATTCCGGCGCGTCGCGGTGGATGGTCAACCCGCCGATCTGACGTCATCGGTGATCGGCGTGGTGCAGACCATGCGCTCCGTTTGGCTTCCTTCAGCGGGAATCCCTGAAACTGTGCCCATTCACATCACGGAACATGGGTGGCCAACCAACGCCGGCCGCTCGATGGAACGCCAGGCCGTGAGCATCGAGCGGGTTATCCGAGCAGTTCACGCCGCCGCCGAACGGTTCAATGTGGAGCGCTATTCGCTCTTCGCCTTACGCGATGTCGCCCTTCAGGAACCAGCAAACGAAAATGATCTGTTTTCGTTCTTTGGAATCATGACGGCAGATTACGCGCAAAAGCCGGCGTTCGAGACGTTTCGAAGGCTCGTTCAGGAAATCGGCCCCAGGATCACTGAGGCGTAAAGCCATAATCGAGGGCGAAAGAGTGCTTGCCGCCTTCGATAATCACTGTCATCGCACCGGATATACCTTTTAACTCGGCTGTGCCCGATCCGGGGACGACGGTGACCGTCAACTGAGGGGCTTTCCCGTCGGCCATGATGCCGGACTGCATGAGAGCGAATGTTCCCGTTTTGCCGTTCAACTTGCCCGTGACGCGCTCAATTGCCACATAACCCGCGTTGCCAGTGGCGGGGTCTCCGGCTGAGAGCATCTCGCCTTTCCCAAGCGCTTCCAGATCGCCATGATAGGTCTTATCGAGCGAGTAGCTGGAGAGACTTGAATCCGGGGGGTGGTTGGTGGGAGCAACCTTCACTTCAAAAGTACCTTTGGCGTGGATCATGTCGATCGTCCTTTGTGATTGTCCCGGAGTAAGGCTGACTGCCATTAGCGCCAGCGCCGGGAGGGGTTTAAACATGTCTTCGCCTCACTCTCTTCCCAGGTACCGCTTGAAAAACGCCGCCGTCTCTATCGCTAACTGCATGCGAGCCTCCGGGGTTTTGAACGTGTGGGCGTCGTTCACTTTGATGAACGTCGCGGTCACTCCCGCCGCCTGCAACTTATCGAGAAGCTCTTTCGCCTGCGAGATAGGAACATTTTCATCCTGAGTGCCGTGCACGATCAGAAACGGCGCGTCGCCCTTTGCGACGTGGAAGACGGGAGATGCTTCGCGCCACACCTCCGGATGCTTCGCGTAGTCGGCCCCTAGAAAGTTTGCGAGAAACTGATCCCCGTCGGCGTCGCGGTCGGTAGTGAAGTCAATAGGCCCGCTAACGTCGACCACCGCCTGCACTCTGCTGGAGTACTTGGCCAGCGCCGCATCAGAGTTATCCCGCGTGTCTTCCATACCTAAGAGTGCCGCGATCTGCGCGCCGGCCGAGTGCCCGAATGCCCCGATGCGCTCAGGATTGACGCCATACTTCGCCGCGTTGGCCCGCACCCAGCGAACCGCCCGCTGCGCATCGTCGAGTTGCGCCGGCCACCGGTTGTTCTCGCCCCCGAAAAGCCGGTAATCAATCGCAAAACCCACGAACCCCGAACGCGCCAGAAATTGGCCCATGCCGCGCATTGTGCTCTTGTCGAGGCGTGTCCATCCGCCTCCATGAATTAAAACCACGGCGGGGCGAAGCCCGGTACTTACGCCGGCCGGCTTGTAAACGTCCAAATGCAGCTCGGCGCCGCTGGCCGAGCCATAAGAAACATTCTCTTCAACGGTGACGGTTCCGGCCCCGGCCGTTTCCTGCGCCGCAACGGCTCGCGGAAATGCCGCAAGCAGCAAAGCTGTCAGCGAACAAAGAAGCTTTTTCATCGTCTACGCATCCGCCTTCACTCCGAAAATTCTCTCCGCATATCTCCGGCTGATCCTCAAGTCTTCGTCCAGGGGTCTTGAAACGATTGTATTCGGACGGTACGCCAGCTCGACAACAATCAGCGGCTTAATCCCCTCATCGCGCAAGTATGCGGCAACCTTGCGGTAATCGATATCGCTGTCTTCCAGATCCTCCAGCCATAATCGATTTCTCGCGCTGCGCACGTGAATCTCTCGAAGCCTGGGTCCCACCTCTCGCAAGAACGGAACTGCGTCAAAGCCCGCTTCATACGCCCAGTCGACGTCGACGCAAATAAATACATCCCGGGGATCGGTATTTCGAAGGATATGCCGCCACTCGCGCGCGTTCTCGGTTAACTGCGGCGTATGGTGATGGACGCGCAACTCAAACCCGTGCCGCCCCAGGATCCGCCCCATTCGGTTTAACGAATCGGCTTGCACATTCAACTCGGCATCCGTCTTCGCCGCGTCGTCGCGCTTTGGGTCGGGATTATTGACAATCGCTTTGCATCCAAATGGCGCGCAAATATTTCCGAATTCCAAAGCGGTCGCGATCGTTCGGTCCGCTTGTTGCCTCTCATGCAGTGACCCGCCGACGTAGAGAGAAGGCATGCGCAGGCCTTGCGATCGAATCAGCTCAAGGGTTCGCTCGCGGCCCTTTGCTTCGAAAAACGCTGGACTCAGCTCGACGTTTCTAAATCCGGCGGCCCGAGCCATTGCGATCACCCGCTCCATCACCTCCGCAAGAGGTCGCTTCAAAGACTCCGCATACTGCTGGAAGATATATCCTTCAACTGCCATGGCGGATTCCCGCGCCGTAGCGGAACACACACCGGTACCCGTTGCCGCGGCTGCCGCAAAGAAAAGCTCACGCCTGGTCATTACGCGAAGTTCCTACTTGCCTCTCAGCACTTTCTCCGGCAGCGCGAACGAATACACCACCCCATGCGCGCCAAAGACCACATACTGCCGTCCGTCTAACTCGTAACTAATCGGCGGTCCCTCTGCCTGACCGCCCAAAGCGGCGTGCCAAAGTGTTTCGCCTGACAATGCTTCCAGCGCCAACACATTTCCGTGCACGTCTCCCGTGAATACGACCCCGCCTGCCGTACTCAGAACCCCGGCCCAATCCCATCCGGGACCCAATTCGTGCTTCCAACGAACCGCGCCCGTCCGATAGTCGATGGCCTTCAAATAACACCGCGACCAAACCGTCAGATCCCGGCCGCCAAACCCTTCCGGCTTGCCGGTTGAGAACGCATAATACAAGCTAAATGACTTATGTGTATCGACGAACAGCAAGCCGTTGTCGGGATCGAAACTGGGCGCCATCCAGTTCGTAGCCCCAATCGCATCTGGCTCCACTAGGGTGCCCGCGGCCGAAGGATATTTATCTTTCCTGCCGATCGGTCGTCCTTCCTCATCCACCCCGGAACTCCAGTTGGTGTCCTCATACATTTTGGAAAGGAGTGCTTTTCCAGTCACTCGGTCCAGTACAAAGAAATAACCGTTCCGCGAAGCCTGCAGCAAAAGCTTCCTCGGCTTGCCCGCGAAATCCCCGTCTACGATCACCGGAGTTTGCACCGCATCCCAATCATGGACGTCATGTGGCGATGGCTGAAAGTGCCAGACGAGCTCTCCCTTGTCCGGATTCAACGCCACAATGGTGCAGGTATAGAGGTTGTCTCCTGGGCGGCTCGAACCATCCAGTACGGGGTTCGGATTTGCGGTGCCCCAATAAAGAAGATTCAGTTCGGGATCATAGGTCCCCGTCACCCACGTCATCCCGCCGCCATGCTGCATGGCGTCGCTATTCGCCGGCCAAGTATTGGCCCCCGAAGTTCCGGGCTTTGGAAGCGAGTCCCAACGCCATTGGCGCTTTCCGGTATCCGGGTCATAGGAATCGATGAAGCCGTGAAGATCGTTAAAATCCCCGGACACTCCCACGATCACGTGATTCCGGATGATCAACGGCGCCATCGTAGTCCAGTAACCGAGCTTTACGTCGGCAAGTTCAACGTTCCAGCCAACTTCCCCCGTTCGCGCGTCCAGCGACAACAGATGCGCGTCCGGCGTCTCGAAGAACAACTTGTTGCCGTACATCCCAAGCCCGCGCTGCCCTATATGTAAACCTTCGTTCGCGTGGTAGTGATAATGCCAGTTCTGCTGACCCGAGCGCGCGTCGATGGACCAGATATCATCCGGCTCCGTAAAGTAAAGCGTCCCGTTGACCAGCAGCGGCGTCGACTTCAAACCCGGCCCTGTATTCACATCCGTCTGGAACGCCCACGCCATCGCGAGATACCCGACGTTTTCCCGGTTTATCTGGTTAAGCGAACTGAAGCGCCTGCCCGAATAGTCGCCGTTATAACTGGGCCAGCTATCGTTCGCGGGATGCGCGATAGCCGCCGGATCAAGCCCCTGCGCCATCAGCGCTGAACAGAAAAGAAGGCAAGAAGCCCAACCAGATCGCGTCACTTCAGCGTCTCCAGGTAAGCAAAAAGATCGTGAATATTCTTATCGGAATACTTCTCGAGGAGCTTTTCGTGCGCCGCCAGCGGATCCGTAATTTCGACAGTCACATCCTGGCGTCGCCACGTATGAACCCAGCGCTCCGAATCGCGAAGAGTAATTACGAACTCGTCCGAGTAAACCTCTTCACCTTGAAAGCCCTTGCCCGAGGCGTCGCGCACGGCCAGTGTCCGTTTAGCGCCGGAAGGAAACACGATTCGTGTCTGCAGATCGAAGGGCTTGTACTTGGCGGCAAGGTGCGACAAATCGCCCGTCACGCTATGGCACTGAACACAGTTGACGGCGAAATAGGCTTGTCCCTGCTCCGCGTTTCCCACCAACAACTTGTCGACGGGATAATCCAATGGGAGATGTTGCGCCACGGATGCCGCGCCTTTCGCTTCCGCATGCAGAAACCCGGCGATATTCCTGATTTCTAAGTCGGAAAGTTGAAACGCCGGCATCCCCTTATCGGGACGGCCATTGCGCACCACCGGACCGATCAGGTCTCCGCCTTCGTCGTGACTCACCAGGGTCGAGCGGATCAGATCCGGGCCGCTCGCGCCGCCCCTGCCGTCCAACCCGTGGCAGAACCCGCATGTTTGTTGAAATTGGGCCTTCCCCGGCGCAGCCGGCTGTGTCTGCTGCTCGCGAACATCATCCGGGTCTTGCCCCCAAAGGGGCGTCGAAATGAGAATCGTCGCCAGTGTCAGGAGGATTGTGCGCATGCGAAACACTGTTGGGCAATTTCCGCTAGAACCATCGACTGCTGCCATCGATCGCTCTCTTCCATACCGTTAAACGTCCTCGCGTAAAAGATGTCCGGCCCAAGCAACTCGGGCGCAAAACAAATAAACTTCAATTCTGAATTCGCCGATCGCGCGCGCTCTTCCGCGAGGAAACCGCGAAACGCCGCCGTCCAGAGCTTCCGGAAATGCCCGACGTACACCGGCGCTTCGTCCGCGCCCGCGTCAATCGCAACCTGAATGCAGCCGGGACTTGCAATCCGTCCGTGCAGAAATCGAACGCGCTCGAGCACCGGCCGAATGAACGCGAACTTCTCTTCGAAGTTCCCGTAGACCATCTCCTGGCCCGTATACCAATGCGAGAAATCTCCGTTGAAACGCATCTCCGGGAAGCGGCTTATGAATTGAACCGTGCGCCACATATCCTGGCAGATGGTTGCCCGGTGCGTCTCGATATAGAGCGGGACACGCCAGCGTTCGGAGGCGTTCAGAATTCCTTCAATAAGCCGGCAGGCTGCGTCGTCATCCTCCAGTCCCCAACCCGCGTGCACCGTCGCGCATTCATAATCGTCGCCGGCGATTCGCTCGGCCAGGCGCTCGGCTTCAGCGGGATTGTTGACGCGTCCGCTCGCCGCCATTCCCATATCAAGCGCGCGGCAGCAGTGGAGTTCCGCGGGCGTGCCGTTCTCCGCAAACTGCACGCCCCGAAAGCCAGCCGCCTTCAGACTCGCCATGCGTTGGTCAAAAGTTCCCCGCGGACCTGAAGTCCATGACGGAAGCGAATCGAGCGCCATCATGTTCATGTAGAGCCGTAGCTCCGGTTCACCGCTCATGAAACGACGGGAGCGGCTTCTGTCTTCGCAAGGCTGCGGGCGCTTTCATCTTTGCTGTCGTCCAGCCATGCGACATCCGAGTTGGAATCGCTGAAACGCCGCGCTCCCGCCTCTAGTATCGCCGCGTCCGGGGCCTTGTGCAGAGGCGTGTATCGGGGATGATGCGCGTCCTTGTATGGATCGTTGCTGGCGGCGTTGTAGCAGCAGATCATCGCCCAACGCGGATGCTCCGAGCGGTTCTGGTCGGACCGGTGCAAAAGATTCGAGTGGAAGAAGAGAACGTCGCCCGGTTCCATCTCGACATGAACCAGTTCCAGCCGCTTTTCTGCTTCATGCACCCGCTCCATGTCCGCGCCGGCTTGATCGCCCGTCAGCACGTGCTCGATGCGGCCCATGTGATGCGACCCCTTCAGCACCTGCATGCAGCCGTTCTCCCGCGTGGCGCGATCGACGGCGATAAACGCGCTGGTCAGGTTCGGAAACAGAACGCCGTTCTGATACCAATACCCGTAATCCTGATGCCACGCCCATGCGCCGCCCACCTTCGCGTCCTTCATGATCATCTTCGAGTGGTAGTGATAAACCTCGCCGCCCAACAGAAGCTCGGCGGAATTCACCATCGTCTCGCAGCGCGCAAACATCCCGTAGATCGTGTCGCCTGGATGGTTCCAAAGCGAAAGACGCACCGTCCCGCCTTCGCCGTCGCCGCGACCGAACGCGTGTTGGTCCAGAGAACGATCCTCCTTGGCGGCCCGACGGAGTAAATCGATCTCCGTCGCGTCGAACATTTTTCGCGCGACATAAAAGCCGTCTCGTTCATATTCGCTGAGAACGGATTTTGCCAGCTGACCGGTTGCCATAAGATTCGTCTCTTCCTTCTAGGATCGGATTTTCAAGTCGCTCATGAGGCGACTCGTCGAGGTATAAGCTTCGCGAACCCAGTCCACGATCCTCGCGGGTTCCGGCGAGTATTCGAGCTCAATGCTCACGCTGCCGTCGAATCCAGCCGAGGCAAGCGCTTGCAGATAAGGCGGAAAGTTCACCACGCCGCGGCCGGGCGGCAGATCGCCATGCTTCCGGCCGTCGCAATCGGACAAGTGCACGTGTCCGATACGCCCCGCCAGTTCCGCGATTCTCTCCGGAGCGTCATGGGCCAAAGCCAAGTGCGAAACATCGACGTTGGCTTTCACCGCCGCCGTGCCGACATCCGCCAGAAAGCGGCTCATCCGCGCGATGTTGTTCACGATCGAAAGCTCGAACGGCTCAATTTCCACCGCCACCTCCAGCCCCAACGCAGCCGCGTATTCGCCTAACTCCCAAGTGCCTTCCACCGCCCACCGCCATTGATCGGAGGGCGTGATCACCTCGCGGTTCCAGATGTATTCGCCCACCACAAGAAGCATGTTTCGTCCGCGGAGTTCATACGCGAAATCCAGATAACGTTTCGCGCGCTCAATGTGAAAACGCCTTACCGGCGCATTGAAATCGGCAATGCCCAGCGCGCAGCACACAGTCGAAACGACAGGCAGTTCCGCCGACCCGCATCGTTCCCGAATGGTCCGGCGCTCCGCCGGCGTAATCTCCAGCGGATCAGCGAAAATATCGATGGTGTCGAACCCGATTTCCTTTGTGAGCTCGATGCCCTGCGCGGTGTCGACTGAGGTTCCAAGCCACGCGGAATTAATCAACCCAAGTCTCATTCCCGTCTTTTCCCGGCGACCAAAAACCCTATCATATCGTTGCGCTGATATCGTGTACGTTTAGTGCAAACTTCATTCCGGGGTGTGCGTTGGATCTGAACCTCGATTTCAATCAATCCGCTCCTCTGCCGAAGCGCATGGACCTCGGCATCGGCGCCGTGGGGGCGGGCTTCATCATGCGCGATATTCAATTGAAAGCCTATGCTCGCGCCGGCTTCAAAGTAATGGGAATCACTTCCCGTACCATCGCGACCGCCCGGGAAGTCGCGAGCCTCTATGCGATCCCCAAACTGTTCGAAACCCTGGCGGACATGCTGAAAGATCCGGAGATCGAAATCCTGGACTTAGCCGTTCCTCCGCACCTTCAGCTCGGCATCGTCCGTCAGGCAGTCGAACAGGGCGCGCACCTCAAGGGCATACTGGCTCAGAAGCCCCTCGCCATAAACTACGATCAGGCGGCGGCTCTGGTCGAGCTCTGCCGCAGTCGTGGTTTGCCGCTGCTGGTCAACCAGAACATGCGCTACGACCAGTCGATTCGTGCATTGAAGACGATTCTTCATCGCGGTTACCTGGGAAACCCTGTTCTCGCCACCATCGAAATGCGTGCCGTGCCCCACTGGCAGTCATGGCTGCACGACTATCAACGTCTGACGCTGCTCAACATGAGCGTGCATCATATCGACGCATTTCGCTTTCTGTTCGGCGACCCCGAAGCCATATTTGTCAGCGCCCGAAAAGATCCCCGCACGACCTTCGCTCATGCGGACGGGATCTGCTTGTACATCCTCGAATATGAAAACGGTTTCCGCGCGTCCGCGTGGGACGACGTTTGGACCGGCCCGCGCACGGCTCAGGACGACCTGCAACCGTTCATCAAGTGGCGCGTGGAAGGCGACCTCGGCTTGGCCGAAGGAACCATTGGCTGGCCCCGCTATCCGAACCACACGCCGAGTACAATGACATTCACCACCACAAGACAACCGAATGTCTGGATCACGCCGCATTGGAGCGAAGCCTGGTTTCCTGACGCTTTTTGCGGGCCGATGGGCGAACTTATGGACCTCATCGATTCCGGCGCCGATCCCGTCGCGAACGCGGTCGAAAACTTGAAGACCATGGCCGTCATCGAAGCGGGCTACCGTTCGCTGCGCGAGCGCCGCTCTGTACCGATCTCTGAAATTCCTCAGATCGCTTAGGATTTATCGAAGAAATATGACTTTGCTCGTTGCAACCAAAAGAATCCGCTTGCCGCTCCTGTTGGCTGCTCTCGCCGGATGCCTCAGCGCCGCTGGAGTCACATATCGCGGCGCACAAGGGCCCGGACTCGGCAAAAATATCGTCCTGATCGCGGGTGACGATGGCGAATACCATTCCGAAGAAGCCCTGCCCGCCCTGGCGAAAATTCTGGCCGTGCGCCACGGCTTCACCTGCACCGTGCTCTTTTCCATCAACCCTCACGACGGCACCATCGACCCGCGGGAGAAGCGCAATATCCCCGGTCTTGAAGCTCTCAAGACGGCGGATCTGCTCGTCCTGTTCATTCGCTGGAAAGATCTTCCGGACGATCAGATGAAGTACATCCTCGACTATGTCGCCTCGGGACGGCCCATCATCGCTCTCCGGACAGGCACGCATCCCTTCGCCTTCAAGACCAGCAAGACCTACGAAATGTGGTCCTGGAACAGCAAGCTTCCGGGCTGGGAGGGCGGCTTCGGACGCAAAGTTTTAGGCGAGACGTGGGTCGCTCATCACGGGCAGCATGGCCAGCAGAGCACTCGCGCGCTCACCGCCCCTGGAGCCGGGGAAAGTCCGCTCCTAAAGGGCATCGGAACCGGCGAGATTTGGGTGCCCACCGACACTTACGAAGTGCATGTGCCGCTCCCCGCCACGTGCCATCCCATTCTGCTCGGGCAGGTGCTTTCGTGGATCGGCCCGGATAGCGAAGCGGTTCCGGGCAAGGTGAATGATCCGATGATGCCGGTCGCCTGGACCAACGCGTACACGGGCGAAGCCGGCAAAACATCGCGTGTGTTCACCACCACCATGGGCGCCGCGGACGACATCGAAAACGAAGCGATGCGGCGGCTGGTCGTCAACGCGGCTTATTGGGCGGTGCATCTCGAATCGAAGATTCCGCCCCGCGCGGATGTCGCGTTCATCGGAGACTACGATCCCCATTCCTTCTTGTCTGAGGTGTACCGGGCGGGAGTGAAACCCTCCGATCTCGCTTTGCCCGGAAAGCCCTGATCGCAACTCGCCGCGCCGGTTTCCTATTCGCCCGGTTCTCCGTGTGCGTCTAGCGTCTCGCGCACTTGTTTCAGCAGAACTTCCGGCGTGAACGGTTTGTTCAGGAAAGGCCGGTTGGTTTCATACTCCGCGCCAATGTGCGTATCCCGATACCCGGACATGAAGATGATCTTCTTCGCCGGATCAATTTTTTCAATCTGTTGGCCGAGTTCATAGCCGTTCATCTGCGGCATCACGACATCGGTCAGAATCATGTCCAGGCGGTCGCGATGTTTCTCGAACAGCTCCAGCGCCTCCTTGCCGTCCCGCGCCTCGATCACCTTGTAGCCCTTGGCGACGAGTACATGATGCACCAGTTTCCTCACGCTCTCTTCGTCGTCGGCGATCAGAATCGTCTCGGACCCGCGCGGGCCTCCCTTCAGGGGAATCGGTTCCGGGACCTCCTTCAATCGCGGAAGATAGATCTCGAAAATTGTGCCCGAACCCGGCTGGCTGTAGACGCTTATGTGTCCGCCATGCTGCCTCACGATTCCGTAGACAATCGCTAACCCCAGCCCGGATCCCTGACCTTGCAGTTTCGTGGTGAAGAATGGTTCGAAAAGGCGCGCTCGCGTCTCCGCATCCATTCCGGTGCCGTTGTCTGTGACCACCAGCATCACGTACTGTCCCGGTGTCAGGTCGGGAAGTTTCCCGGGGCTGTCAGGCCGCACATCCACATCGGACGTCTCAATAACGAACTTGCCCCCGTTTGGCATCGCGTCGCGCGCATTCATCGCCAGATTCACAAAGATCTGCTCGATCTGTCCCGGATCCGTTTTAATCCGGCCCATCTTCGCGCGCGCAAGAAGGATCAGTTCAATTTGCGGGCCCAGCACTCGCCCCACCATCGTTTCCATGTTCCCGACCAGGGCGTTCAAATCGTGAGGCTTTGCGGGAACCGATTGCCCTTTGCCGAATGCGAGCAATTGCCGCGTCAGCGCGGCCGCGCGTTCTGCCGCCAGCAGGATCTCTTCCGCAAAATGCCGCAGCGGGTTCGCGGCCGCCATCTCCGACGTGAGAAGCTCGCCAAACCCCGTGATCACGGTCAGCAGGTTATTGAAATCGCCAGCGACTCCGCCCGCCAGCCGCGCAATCGCCTCCATCTTCTGGGACTGCGTGAGTTGGTCCTGCATCTGGCGCCGCCGCGTCGTATTGCGAAGAACAACGATAGCGCCGCTGATTCGGCCGTCCTTTCCCCGGATCGGCGCCGCGCTTTCCTCGACTGAATACTCGGCGCCGTCCTTGGATCGCAGCAGCGTATGCGTCCCGGACTGCGCAGCCGTCGCGCTCGTGATGATCTGCGGGATTATCCCCGACCTGGTCTCGCCCGTCGTTTCATCGCGAAGCGGGAAAATCTTTTCGAACTGTGCCGCGCAGGCTTCCTTCGAACTGAACCCGCTCAAAGCCGCGGCCGCCGGATTCAGGTAAATGATTGTGCCGCGCCGATCCGTCACCACCAGCGCGTCGCTCATCTCTTCGAGGATCGAAGTCCGCAGGGCGCGGCTTTCGCGCAAGGAAGACGTCAGCCAAGTAATCACAAGCCCGATGACCACAAAGATCAGCAGTCCGATCAGGTCCGTATGCCGCGTAAGGTTGAACGAGTAGCGCGGCTGCGTCAGGAAGAAATCCGCCATGATCGCGCCCACTATCGTCGCGTGAATGCCTTCGGAACGCCCGAACATCCAGGAACAGACCACTACCGCCGCCGTGAGCGGCAGGAAGTAGCTGGGTTCGAAGAACATCGCGCACAGCACGGAAAACGCGATGGCCCCCACTGTGATTCCGAACACGGAAGCGTGGCGAGCCGCGGGATGCCACGATGACGGATGAGACACGTTTTATGATAGTTCGCTGCTTGGTACAGGCGCTTGCCCCAGCCCGAGGAACGCGCGCATGCGATCCAGTTCCTCCGCGACCTCGCGCCTGAAAGCGCGTTCGCGGGGCGGATGCGCCGCCACGAAGCCCATCTCGGATTTAAGCTCGCCGTCCTTCACGGAAAGATTGCTCCACCCGATCACGCGGTCGCGCCAAAGCAGGGGCATGGCGTAATAGCCGAGCTTGCGTTTGGGCGCCGGCGTGTACGCTTCGAATCGGTAAGCCCAGCCCCACAGCAGTTCGAAGCGGGCGCGGTCCCACACCACGGGGTCGAAAGGCGCCAGAAAACGCACTGATTCCGGCGGCTGCTCGGATACGATGGCGGCATCAGCCGGCCAATACCAGTCCAGGCCATCGATGCGCGCATGCGGTAGCCGTTCTTTCGCCCGCTGGATGACGCCGTTTATCTCACCCTGCCATTGCGGTGCGGCATAGCGCAACCGGCGTAACAGGAAAGACAAACTGCGCATTGGCAGAGGCGCGTAGATGCGGACGGCCACATCCGCGAGCATGTCCATCCGCGCGCGGCGCACAGCGGCGTCGGTCGGCTCCGGGCCGTGCCGATTTAAGGCGTAGACGCGGACGCCGCCTTCACGGCGCACCACGCGCAGCATGCCGCGGTAATGCATTGCCTCGAGTAGATGGGTCGTTGCGTTCGACGAACCGCCCCAATAGTTCTTCACGCTGCCATGTGCGAAATGTTCATCCACTTCGCGCGGGTGCACGGCGCCGCGTTCCTCCACAAACCCCAACAGAAGCTGCGCCTGCTTCCGGCGTGCGGCAGGCCACGCGTGACCCCCGCCGGCGGGGACGGATCTCGCCGCGCGGGGATGCATTAACGACTGCAACGAGCGCGTGACGAAGCCGTAGTTAACGAAAACGTCCTCCTCGATGCCGAGCTTCCCGTACTCGCGTTCGAGATCGCCGGCGCGGTAACCCTGTACGCGGTGCCTCAGGATCAGGTCTTGGGCGCGCGCCGGTGAGCGGATCGGGTCAGCCTGCACAAAATCCAGTATTTCGAAAGCCCGCTGTAGAGTCGTCGGAGCGAAGAGACTGTGGGCGATGGCGAAGCGCCGCAGGTCGTCAAGAGTGGTCAGCATGCCTTTCAGCGGCTGAGTTTAATCCCCGGTCCGAGGACCAGGATGTACCCAATACCAAGTACCGCGGCGGCGAACCACCAGGCCGGCTGCCTCCGAACCACTAAGGTTAGCCCGCTGGGTTTTCTCGGAAGAAAGCTATCCGCCCACAGCAAGCCGGACGAACCGCCGAACGCGGCCGGTACTGTCGAGAGTAGAAAGAGCTTCAGCCCAAGTGGATCCAGCGCTCCGGCAGCGCAACTGAAGAGACCGGCCGCGTAATAGGGTACGCGGCCCGCGGAGTTGTAATCCGCACGCGACGGACAGTAGGGCCCCAGCCCGATGGCGAGCAGGCGCACCACGAAAACGTAAAGTCCAGCACCAAGAATCGTCATCCCCGTGCGGAGCTCAATCTGATGCGGTGCGCCACGGATCACCTCGCTCCAGTCGCCGACCCCGAGGATCCCCGAAAATAGGAAGTATCCAGCGCCCGGCAGCAGATTCAGCGCGGCGAGAATCCACAGGAAGTAACGCAGATTAGATCGGCGCCCGGCTGCGCGCGAACTTATCAGGGAGATGCAGCCTGCACAAAGATTGACAAGAGTTCCGCCCGCTTCCACCCAATGGTCCGCTCTCACTGACGATAAATGATTGCTGGTGAGCTCGGTGGGAATATCGCCGCGAAACCACGCGGTCGCCGCATGGCCAAGACCCTCATGCAGCAGGGTTGCCGTAGCCGAGCCGATAACAGCCATGCTGATGATTGTCGCCACATCGTTCCGCCCCATTCGGAACCACTCTATCCCGTTCCGTAAGCGTGAGCTGTTCAGTTTCAGTCAGCAGATCAGAACGGAACTCGGGGCTGGCAGTCCGCTGCCGCTCCGTGACCAAGCCAGCCCGGACTCAGTCGATAAATACAGAGTCCCCCCTCTGTCAACCACTGCTACGGTCGAGCCGCTTGTGGCCACGCACCCTGTGTCGGCGATCCCATTGATCCACATGGGCAGACCCTCTTCGACGGCCACAATCCTCCCATCCGGCCGTATCGGCCGGCGATAAATCTTCCCCTGGGCCGCGAAGGGATCTGTTGCCGCTGAAACGAGAATGTCATCACCCGAGAACGCGACGGCCGAGCAGTGCGATGCGTGCAGGCCGTCGCGTTCTATGGTCCATGTCGCTCCCCCGTCGCGGCTGAGGCAAAGGCCGGCAGCGGACGCCGCCGCGATAATGTTCGGATCGGCCGGATGCGCGCGCACTTCATGCACGTCGCTGTTGATATCTATGGTGGGCTGCCACGTTCTTCCGCCGTCGATTGAACGCGGAATGCCTCCCACGTGAACGTTGGCGAATAGGATGCTCCCATCCGAATTGGCCGCGACCGAACGAATGCCTAAGGGCGGCCCGAGACGCTGCCCGTTAATAATTGCCGAACCCGCAAACCAAGCCTCCCGCCCCGCGACTTTGTCGAAGCCCTCCAAGGGATCGAGCACACCCCCATCGCGCAGCCGCAGCATGCGTGCATCGTCCGTTCCTACGTAGATGATGTCTCCAACCGCCATACAGCACGAAAGCTCGAATTCGCTCGTAGCGATAGTCGTCCATTCGCCGCTTGCAGCGCGCCTGCTCAGCGAATGTTTTCCGACAACCGCGATTGCGCCGCCGTGTCCGTCCGGTGCGAGCCCTCTCACGGGCAGGTTAGCGATCTCTTGCGCGCGCCCGTCGCCGGTGACGGCGAACAGCCCTTCTTCCCACGTCGCCACAAGTATCGTCAATTTCGCCACGGATATGATTGTCCCGCAAGCGGCTGACGTCGTTTACGTCCAATAATTCCGATCGAGACTCCGGTACTGGATCGCTTCAGCGATATGCTTGCCCGCGATCGATTCCGCGCCGTCCAGGTCCGCAACCGTCCGCGACACTTTCAGAATGCGGTCATGCGCCCGCGCCGACAGGCTCATCTTCCGCACCGCCATCTCGAGTGTTCTTTCTCCCGCCGTATCCAGGCGGCACAACTCCCGCAGGGCTCGCGGAGCCAGCGCGGCGTTGCTGCAGCCGCGCCGGGTTTGCCGCTTGCGCGCCTCGCTGATTCGTTCCCGCATGCTGCTGGACGTCTCGATCGATGTCTCCGCGCGCAGTTCCTTGTACGGAACCGCGGGAACCTCGATGTGGATGTCGATGCGGTCCAGCAGCGGACCGCTGATTCGTCCGAGGTACCGCTGGATGATCGCGGGCGTGCAGCGGCATTCGCGCGTCGGATCGCCATAAAACCCGCACGGGCACGGGTTCATCGCGGCCACCAGCATGAATCGCGCCGGGAAGCAGAGCGTCATATTCGAGCGCGCGATGGTCACCGTTCCGTCCTCGAGTGGCTGCCGCAGCAGCTCCAGCACATTGCGCGGAAATTCCGGGAACTCGTCTAGAAAAAGAATCCCATTGTGGGCGAGGCTGACCTCCCCTGGCCTGGGAGAACTCGTGCCCCCGCCGATCAGACCCGCGTCGGAAATTGTATGGTGGGGCGAACGGAACGGGCGCTCCTGAAGCAAGCCGGCGCCCTTCGGAAGAGCGCCCGCAATACTATGCACCTTGGTGGTCTGGATCGCTTCGTCAAACTCCAGAGGCGGCAGAATTCCGGCGAGCCGCTTCGCCAGCATCGTCTTGCCGGAGCCCGGCGGCCCGATCATCAGAACGTTGTGCCCTCCGGCCGCCGCGATCTGGAGAGCTCGCTTCGCGATCGTCTGTCCGCGAACGTCCCCGAAATCCGGCGTTGTCGGGTCTGTTTCCCTGTCACGGCTCTGTGGCGGCTCTGAAGGGGCGAATTCGTCCGGGCGGCTCACCAGAGCCACGCACTCCGCCAGGCTCCTGACCCCAAAGACCCGCACGCCTTCCACCACCGCCGCTTCCGCCGCGTTCTCTTCCGGCACCACCAGGTTGGCGATGCCCTGCTGTCTCGCGCACACCGCGATCGAAAGAGCTCCGCGCACGGGCCGCACCGCGCCGTCCAGCGACAACTCTCCAATCGCCAGATGGTGATCCAGGCCTTTGACCGTGCCCATCGCGCCCAGAATCCCCAGCGCCATCGGCAAATCAAACCCCGCGCCTTCCTTGCGGACCGTCGCTGGCGCAAGGTTCACGGTCACTGCCTTGTTCGGGTATCCAAATCCCGAATTCATCATCGCGCTCTTGATTCTTTCGCGGCTTTCCCGCACCGCCGTGTCCGGCATCCCCACCAGCACGAAATCCCGCGCCATGCCGGACTTGTAAAGATCGACCTCTACCTGAACGGGATGCGCGTCAATTCCAAACACTGCGGCGCTGTTGGTCTTAAAGAGCGGCATCCCAGTGAAGGGATTGTGCCGGCGCACTGGCGTTCCTCGCAGAAAAGTTAGACGCGGGCCGCCTTCTACTCCGGTGTGAACCGCAGCGCTTCCACCGGCTGCGGCGCCAATTCCAAAAAGGCCAGCGGTTCTTTTCCCCACTCGCGGGTCCGCCAGCGATGCAGCCACGCCAGCACAGTGACGGCGGACAACATGAGCAGACAGTAATCCAGCGGCTTGCCAAGTCCCGCCCGAATCCATTCCGCGCTCGTAAACGAATAAACAGTTAACTCGATCAGATGAACGCACAGCGAATGGACAAAGTGGCGCTGCTCGGCTTCCTGCGCGCAGGTAAAGGGGACCGATCGCCAGTTCAGCAGCAGGTATTCCGCGCACAACACCATCAGCAAAGCTTGCGCGGTCAGCGCGGCCGCCGCGCGCCAGCCGAACACGTAAACTTCGATCGGCGTGCACAGCAGCAGCGGCAAAAATCCGCCGATGATCACAAACGTCCCAAACACCGCGTCAAGCTGCAGCGATCGCGCGGGCGCGTTATCCAGAAGACGAAAGATCCAATTCGCGCTGTAATCGATGGGAATGCGGAACACACGGCGCAGCGCGATGAACGTAAACAAGCTGAGCGTCATCGGCAGGCTGAGCACCATAATCTCGATTGCTTCGCGATGGCCGCCAACCTGAAGCGCGAGATACAGCGCGTTTTCGAAAATTAACGCCGCTCCCGAGCCGGCGATCAGCAGAAACACAAGCTTTTGCTGCCGTCCTCGCATCAGCGTGTTCGTCACGAAAGAACTTATGGCGCGTGCTTCCGGGTCGGCGAACATCGCCGATAGCCATTCGGCCGGCGTAAACAACGGCGCTGATAAACGTTTGCCCGATTCCATGGCATGACGCGCCTGATTCAGGTATGTGAACAGGTAAGCCGTCGCGGAGACGGCTAGCGCAACCTCGAAACCGATTCCCGCCCGTTGCGACAGCCGCACAATCGCAGCGTCGTGCGTCCCGGTCAGCCTTTCGCCCACAGCCCAGAACCAGGCGGGCGGCAGCCAATCGATCGTGTTTACCCCAGATCCCGCGCGCGCTGTCACTAACTCCTTGGCCGGCAGGTGCGGCAGCACGGGAACGGCGCACAGCAACAGCAGCAAAAGCGTGCACTGCACCCCAAACGAAACCGGTGGAAACCAGCGCGCCGGCAAAATCATAAGCAGCAGACCCTGGAGCCCGAGCAGGGCCAGAAAGGTGAAATAGCCGGATCCCGCCGCCGCCACGAAAAGCGCGAACATCTTAAGAAAGGTATTGCGCTCCTCCCACCGGCTCGCGGCGACGAAGGGAAGCGTCACGCTGGTCAGCAGCGTGATCGCAAGCAGGAACAGTGAGAAGAACAGAAAAAGCGCCAACAACTTCCCGGCGAAGATCTGCGTGCGCCGCAGCGGAAGCGGCGCGAGCACCAGGTGATCGCGTTGCGAGGGAAACAACGCGGGCCATTCCGCCACCGTGACGAACGCCATGAGCAGCATCATCAGGGTAAGAATCCAGAAACAGTCGGTCGAGTACGCCAGACGATACGGCGCCCCGTCGGGCTCGGCGTTTAGTTCCAGATATCGCTGGAAAAGCAGCACTGGCAGGAACCAGCTTGCGGCGATAAGCAATCCCAGAATCTGCACCACCCATGTTGTAAAGGAATCGCTCCCCGCAAACGATTCCGAACGGAACAGGCCCAAGAAGAAATGCCGTGCCAGTTCGATCACCGGGCCATGCGTTTCGTGCAGCCACGCCCGCGTCCGCTTCATCGCGCCGCCATCACGTCGACGATCTCTCGCGCGCGCTGATCCTGATCCGCCTGGCGCGTCACCTGCGCGAAAACCTCGAATAACGACGGCGCCTGCAGCGTCGTCCGCAGGCTGGCGATCGTATCCTGAGCCACCACATCGCCGCGATACAGAATCACCGCTCGCGAACACAACTTCTCCACCACTTCGAGCACGTGCGAGCTGAACAGAATCATCCGCCCCGCCCGCGCCAGTTCCACGAGCAGGCGCCGAAACAGCAGAGCGGCGTTCACATCGAGCCCGGAGAAGGGCTCATCGAGAATGATGAGCTCCGGATCGCCCAGCAGCGCCGCCGCGATCAACACTCTTTGCCGCATCCCCTTCGAATAACTCGCGAGCGGGCTGTAGCGGCTCTCGCCCAGCTCAAACAGGTTCAAGAACTGCTCGGCCTTCCGCGCCAGCAGCTTTGCTTCAATCCCCCGCAAGCGGCCCACCAGCGTGAGATATTCCAGTCCGCTCAGATGCGTGTAGAGGTGCGGTTCCTCGGGCACATAACCAAGCCGGCGCTTGAATCCGACCAGATCTTCGCTCACGCGCCGCCTATGGAAAACAATGTCGCCCGCGGTGGGGTCGATCAGCCCGGTGAGGCACTTGATGGTCGTGCTTTTGCCCGAACCGTTCGGCCCCACATATCCCAGAATTTCGCCTGGCGTGAGCGTGAAGCTCACGTTCTTCACCGCTGCGATTCCGCGATAGCACTTCGTCAATCCGCGCACTTCAAGCACGGCGCAGCCTCCTTGCCATCTGAAACCACGCCACGCAACCGATCGCCGTGACCGCAATCGCAAACAACGTCAGCAAGATAAGCAGGAAAAATGTTTCTAACGTCGAATCCGACTTCGCCGCGTGAAGCTGACTCGGCAGATGAACGCGCACGCGGAGCCCGATGCTCATCGTCAGCCCCGCTCCCGCGATTGCCGCGGTGAAAATCCACACCCGAGTGCGTGCAATCCACTGCCGCAGCAGCGACACTGCCGCGTCCCCGATCAGTTGCACGGACGGCTGCTGATCGAAGATCCACACCATCTCGTCGCCGAAGCGCGCGGCAAACGCCCGCGGGTGCATTTTCACCAGCAATCGGTACACAGGACGGATCATGGAAGTCTCCGGCGCAGGCTCGCCTTCGCCGCGCCCAGCGCTTTCTCGAGACGCTCGATTTCCGCTGAAAGCACGCGCCGTCCCAGCGGGCTCAGCCGGTAATAACGCCGCCGCGGGTCGTCATCCGGCTTGCTGCGCGCTTCATCCACAATGCCCTGCGACATCAGCCTCTGCAGGTTTTCATAGAGCGTGCCCGGCCCGAGTTTATATTGACCGCCCGACTCGCGCGCGACCTCCTGCATGATTCCGTACCCATGCCGGTCTTCGCTCGCCAGCGATAACAGAATGTGAAGCACCGCCGGAGAGAGCGGCAGAAACGGACTGTAATCTTCTTTCATGCTCGGAATCCGTTATATCGGATTCCGAGTGTTATCGTCAAGTGCGTTTCGCTGGCCTTCCTCGCGGAAAAGTTGCGTTACCCTGAACTTGTCCTCCCTGCACACGCCATCTTTGAAACCGCCGCTCATGATCAATCCCAAAACCGCTCTTGTCGTAACTTCCATTGCAGCCCCGAATGATGTGCTCCGGTCCTTGGCGCAAGGCTCTCTTGCCAACGGCGTCCATTTCTGGATGATTGGCGACGTTCCCAGTCCGCGTGATTTTCAGTTGGATGGCTGTGATTTTTTCAGCCTGGACCGTCAGGCTGAGACGGAATTCCGAACCTCCCGGATCGTTCCGAAACGTCACTACGCCCGCAAGAACATTGGATACCTGCTCGCCGCGCGCGACGGCGCCGAGCTCATCATCGAGACCGATGACGACAATTTCCCCCGCCCGGCGTTCTGGGCGGAACGTACCCGCTCGGTGTCCGTGCCGTTGCTCCGCGATGCCTCATGGGTCAATGTGTACCGCTATTTTTCCGACGTCCTGATCTGGCCGCGCGGCTTGCCTTTGGACGAAGTGCAGCGGATTCCGCCGGCCTTCGAATCCATTCCGGTTCTCACCGCCGACTGCCCCATTCAGCAGGGTCTAGCGGACGACAACCCCGACGTAGACGCCATTTATCGTCTCCTCCTTCCGCTGCCGCTCACGTTCCGGGACGATCGCCGTCTTGCCCTCGGACCCCAGGCATGGTGTCCGTTCAACAGCCAGAACACGACCGTTTGGCGCGACGCTTTCCCCTTGCTCTATCTCCCCGCCTATTGCTCCTTCCGCATGACCGATATCTGGCGCAGCTTCATCGCCCAGAGAATCGCCTGGGAAAACGGCTGGAATGTGCTTTTTCATGAGGCCACTGTCTACCAGCTTCGTAACGATCACAGCTTAATGCGTGACTTCAGCGATGAGGTGCCCGGCTATCTCCAAAATCGAAAAATCGGCGACTCCCTGGGAGCTTTGTCGCTGAAGCAAGGCGTCGAACATCTAGGGGCGAATCTGTTGGCCTGCTACGAGGAATTGGTGCGGGTCGGCGTCATGGAACCGAGGGAGATTCCTCTGGTCGAAGCCTGGCTGGACGACCTGAAATAGTCTGAACCGCCATTCTAATTCGTGAAATTGTCCGAGTGCGGGTTTCCGCGTTTTGACGCGTCTCTTCATCGATGACGCCGTCGGAACGGCTATACTAATCTCTAAAATCGCTGGAGTGGCGGAATTGGCAGACGCACGGGACTCAAAATCCCGCATCGTTCACTCGGTATGTGGGTTCGACCCCCACCTCCAGCACCATCACACGAAAAAGGCGCGCGAATAGCGAAGGTCCCTCGGCCCAGGGGCCGGCGTTTGGAAACACTGTTCGGCATGATGAGTGTTATGAGTCCAGTGATTCATCTCCGCAGAATCACTTCGAACAGCAAGTATATTCCTCAGGTCGACGGGCTCCGCTTCGTCGCAATCGCGTCAGTCCTCTTTTTCCATATTTACGGACATCTTGTTTTCGGCGGAGGCGTGGTGCGCGGAGGAATCTCCGATGCGGGCCTTCTCGACAGGCTGGCGAAGCGGGGCGTTGAACTCTTCTTCGTAATAAGCGGATTCGTCGTGGCGCTGCCCTTCGCCGCCCACTCCCTTTCCAACGGTCCCCGCGTAAAGCTGAAGGATTACTTTCTAAGACGCGTTACGCGTCTTGAGCCGCCCTACTTCGTCAATCTCTTACTGACGTACTGCCTTTGGTCGCTTGCTCTGCACCAAAGCGCGATGGCAAGGCTCCCGCACTTATTGGCTAGCCTGTTCTATTCACACCAGATCGTTTACGGCCAGCCGAGTTCCATTAGTGGCGTCGTGTGGTCGCTTGAAGTAGAAATCCAGTTCTATTTGATCGCGCCTGTCTTGGTTCTCGTTCTCAACATCAAATCGATGTATTGGCGGCGCGCGCTTCTAACGCTCGCGATTTTGACCACGGGATTTGCGTCAGAGGGTCTAATCTACCGCCCGGCTCAGCTTTCCTTGCTCTACTACATCAATTTCTTCTTAGCCGGAATCCTGTTCTGCGACATTTACTCGATCAGCGGCCGCTTTTGGAAGCCGGCCCTTGCCTGGGACGTCGTCTCGGCAGCCGCGTGGCCGCTGGTGTGGATTTTAGGGCGCTCGACGTCTCATGTACTGATGCCCTGCCTGATGGTCATTTTGTGCATCACCGCCTTTCGAGGGAAGCTGACGCGAGCTGTTCTAGGAACCGGCGCGATCACGATCATCGGGGGGATGTGTTACAGCATCTACCTCTATCACTGGCAGGCTCTCGCCGTAATCTTCCGGCTGAGCCGATCGCTCCACATCGGGAACGGGTTCCTTTCTTACCTGACCCTTCAGTGCCTGATCATCTTTCCATTCATAATCGCGGTGTCCACTATCTTCTTCGTGCTCATCGAACGGCCGTGCATGGATAAGGCCTGGCCGGTAAAACTCTGGGGAAGGCTCGGGCTTCCGCTGAGGAGCCCTCCCGAGAACCGCGCGCTTCAGCCGGACGTCGCCTCAGCGTCCAAAGATGCCTGAGCACCGATTTCGAAATGGCAGGCGCCCCTTAAGGGCGCCTGCCTTCCGCCCGATCGCCTACTGAATCACCTGCCAGTTCGCGTTATCGCTTTCCACCTTCTTCGTCCCATATTGCGTGCTCAAAATCGCCGTCGGCGCGCCATCGATTGTCTGCCCGCCCGCGGCCGCCACTGAGCAGCTATTGCCCGAAGAATCCGTCTTCTTCACCTGAAACGATCGGCCCTGGATTCCGGCCGCCGACGGAAGCGTAATCGTCAGCGGTCCGGAGCTGGCGTTACAGAGAATCACGCTATCCCCCATGGACGCTGTATAGCTGCCCGTCTTTGTCGTAATCGCCTCCCGGATCCCGGCCACGTTCACCGTCCCGGTCAGAAGATTGTTGATCTCGGACTGCGCATACCCGGCGATCAGTTGCTGGCCCGCGGTTGTCGGGTGAATGCCGTCACTCTGAAAATATGTGCTGTTCGCGTAAGCGCCGTCACCCGTTAGGTTGCTGTCGTCGAATACGCCATACGCGAAAGCGTCGGCGAAGCTGGGCCAGTTTTGGGCCAGCAACGTGTTGTACTGGTCGTGCAGCGCGTCGCAAGTCGTATTCTGTGAACTTCCCGCCCGGGAAAGCATCGGAATCACCAGAACTTTCGCGCCTTGCGAGCGCGTGTAACGGGAAAACGCGATCATCTTCTGAAATGTCTGGGCGGGAGTCAGCAGATTGATTGACCCGCATAGGTCGTTCGTTCCCGCGAAGATCCACGCGATGTTGCTCTTGCCGCCAGGGTTGATCCCGGTAGCGAACTTAGGCGCCGCCGTAACGATGTTCGCCAGCGTTTCCCCGGACATTCCCATGTTATAGATCTGAAACGTGTCCGATAAGCCGGTCAGCATGGGACCGCAAGCCGCCGTGGCGCCCCTGCCCTGCGTAATCGAATCCCCGATGCAGATCAGGTTATTGGAAGCCGTCGGCGGAACATATTTGCCGCGGCTGATCCCCCGGTACTTGATCCAGTTATCGATCGCCGCGTCGTTCTGAGCGACCTCTGACGCGGAAAGCTCCCGGTTATAGAAAAGAACCCGGTACATCGTTCCAGACATCTGGCCGGTGATGTTATTCCCTCCCAGCAACAGAGGACCCGTCCGGCTTCCCGGCTTATTGCCCCCGCGCGAATAGTAACTCACGCCGCAATTCGCCCCGATACAGATCGAGTCGTTCTGGCTGTCCAGAATATATGTAAACAGATTCGGGCCCACGGCCGGATCAATCTCCTGCGTTGGCGAAACCCCGTTCCACGCGCCATAAAGCCCGCAACAAAGGGGCGTGCTCGCCAGAACGTTGCCCCAGAGCACGGCATTTTGTCCGGCGCTCAGAAACGCTTGCACCTGGGCCGTGTTGTTGTAATTGTTGCCCAGGGACATGTCGGCATAAATCTGCGCCGTGAGAAACCCGTTCAGCACGGCATTGGGCAGGACCACGGGGCTCGACTGCGACGTAGCCCACGTGAGCCCTTGCGCCGTCCAAGCCGGATTGCCTCCGGCGGGAATGGTCGCGCTATTCCCGTTGCCTGAACAGTCCGTCAGCACCGCGCCGCTTCCCAGGCTCCCGTCGCAATTGCTCATCCAATAGTCAGCGATCAGCCCGTTGCTCACCACCCCCGACGCGCTCTGGAAAGTTCCCGCCGGGTTGCACTGTTTCAAAGCCTCTCGCTGCTGATCCGTCGCCAGGAAAAACTCCCCGCTCACACAACTGGCCGGCATGCTCGCCAGAACTCCCGATTTGATTGGTTTCGTGTGCGCCGCTCCCGAGAGATCCTGCGTCCCGGTGGTAAACGCGTTGCTCTGGTCCGTATACGCCGTTGTCGCCGCCTGCTGCGCTTTTGTGGCGGTCCCGGCTAGAGCCTGGATCACAGGCTGACTGCAGGTCGGACCTCCGGAGGCATTGTCTCCCGTCTCAAACTGGCCGGCCGCGCATCCGCCTGCGCTCGCCTTGGAAGAAAAAGTATTCCAGTCGGCAGCCCCCAGATAACCGCTTACTGAAGATGTCGCCTGCGGAAGCGATATATCCGTGCTGCTTAAGCCGGGGTCGTCCGCCACGCTGAAAGGCGCGGTGAAATTCAAAGTCGAGCGCGGCGCCTGCGCGTTCCCCGCGGATAGCACCGTGCTGAGCGGCCGCTGCCAGGCGAAACCGCCCGGAGTCGCACCGCAAGCCGCAAGGACATTCGGCACGATGCTGGCGTTCATCCAAACCATTCCAACCTGATTCGAATTCGTGCACCCCGGGTCCGTCGTGCGGGGAAGAACCCGCAAGCCCACTGGCGTCACCGATACTTGCACCGACGGGCCATAATTTGCCCCTGGCGTTAAATTTGTGTCCGCCGTGATGTTGACGTTGCCATTTTGCATGGCGATCACATTTGCGCCTGTACCTCGCGCCGTGTATGTTCCCAGATCCGTCGTCACGCCCGCGGAAACCGATCCCCACGACGGGTCGTTTGCATATCCGTTGCCCAGAAGGTGTAAGCCTCCGCCCGCATATCCGAACTGGCTCGGGCCGGTCAGCTTTTGAATCACGAATCCGTTGAGAAACGTCTGCATCACGCTTCCCCCGCTCGGATCGCCGTTGATGGCGAAGTTTAATAGTCCGAAGCTGTTCGTGTTCAGCGCGCTAATCACGTTCCGCACTCCCGGCACGGAGCTGATCACATTTTCCCCGGGCACGCTGACGTGCAGCGGCACGTGATAATCCGTGATCGTCAGTCCCAGCAGATCGTCTTGAATGTTCACGGCTGAACCGTAAGTGATCGCCTGGTGAACGATGCCGCCGTCGGACGTGTTCGTGAAATGAACCAGCGTCTTCGTGCTGACCACCGACGCTCCCGCAAATCCAAGACCCCAGATGTTATCCACCTCCGCTCTGCTGCCCGAGTCAACCTTCACGCAATCGCTCAACTGCTCGCAATGAATATCCGAGATGGATGCCTCCGAAGAGTGCTCAATTAAAACGCCGATGTTGTTGCTGCTCGAGGTCGGCCCGGTGATCGTCAGATCCCGGACATTGATGCGGCTGTTCGCGAAGCTGAAGTGGATGTGCACCACGTTCTGGTTGGTATCCCCAAGGAAGTAAACCTTGTCCAGCGCTAAGTTCTGGCAGCCGTAAGATTGGCAGTCGAAACCATATTTGTCGTAGGCGTATAACGCCACGTTATGCAGATACGAGTTCTCCTGCATGGTCTGCGACGCCACCGCCGTGGAACCTGCGATTCCGTTCGCGCTCACGCTCACGTCCTCCAGCCCCGCTCGCATCGTCGGGGATGCCGGCTGCGTGAGCCCCGGGTCGAGAAAAGCTCCCGATCCGTCGGCGGACAGATAACAAATCGGACCGATGTTCACCACCGCCGTGTTCGGAGGAAAACCGGGCATCGCAAAGATGATGGCGGTATGCATGTCATCGCCCTTCACGCGAACGCCGTTCGGAACGATGATCGTATTCGAGACCGCGCAGCCGCCCGGCCAGTTCCGCGACGGGATGTGAACCGTGCCGCTCCCGATGACGTTGCTGACGTAATTGATCGCGTTCTGGATCGCCGTGGTGTCGTCATGCCAATTGCTGTTGGCGGCGCTCACATTGCACACGGCGCCGAAGTCTCGGACGTCGATCACGTCCGATAATTTCGTATTCGCGTTGCGCGCCACCGCGCCGGCCGCGGCTTGACCCTGCGCTGCGCCATCGTTGTTCACCGTAAACTGGCCGTCGGTCAGCGGAAAGCTGCTCGGCATCTCGACCGCCGTAATCTTCCCCGTTCCGTCGAGACCGGCGTATCCATTCACCGCGCCCTTGTTGGAATTCACCTCGCAAGTCCCGCAGTTCACATCGATCCGGTTTTGGCCCGCATTGGACGCAGCCCCCAGAGGCGTTGCGAAATTCAGGAAGTTTTGAGCGGTCACCGCCGCCCCCGCGTTCTCCACCGAAATCGTCTGGACGGCGCCGACAAGGTTCCATTTCGTCGGGTCCGTGCCCGGCGTTACGTTGGTGTTCGCCACCACGGCCACGTACAAAGATCCGCTGTATGACACGGTGTTGAGAGGCGCGTAAACCGTGGCGGAATTCCACACCCCTTTCGCCGTAAGCGCGGGTCCTGTCGGACCTTGCGGGCCCGTCGGGCCTTGCGGTCCCGTCGCCCCGCTTCCCACATGCCACGTGCCGTTCAGGCAGGTGAAAAGATTTCCGGAAGCTTGCGACAAAACGATGTTCACTTTCCCAGCCACCGGGTTTGTACATGCGCCCGAGGGATCGGTCGCCACCGCCGGCGGAATCAAAGCCGTCGAGCCGCTCAGGTCTAACTTTCCCGAAATCGTTCTATCGCCGTTAATCGTCGTCTGTCCCCAGGCGGAACCCGCAACAAGGAGCAGCACAAGTTTCTTCATTAGGAAGATCCTCTTGAATTTAAGAATAGGAGAGAGGGTAGTGGGCAGGTCTGGCGTGGATAGCCAGGAGACACTACTCCCCATCGAGTGGTGCGGGCGAATTTCAAAAGATCTCACAATCTTTTCTGAATACGGTCGCCCCCGCCGGTTTCGGCCCCCCACGTGCCGGTCAATGCACCGGCCCGGAGCGCGAACTAGACACGCCTTCCCGAGGCCTGTAAACTGAAGCTGAAAGATACGCTACAAAAACGCCAAACCATTCATGATTCCAGGAAGAAACTTCCCCCCTCGCCGGCAAAACCGTCGTGAAAATGTAAACGAGTCGATTCGAGCGCGCGAGGTACGGGCTGTTTTTCCCGATGGCACTGCTGAAGTGATGCCTACCGCCGCCGCGGTCCGCAAAGCCCAGGATATGGGCCTGGACCTTGTCGTTGTTTCCCCAACCGCGGTCCCCCCCGTCGCTAAGGCCGTCGATTTCGGCCACTATCAATACGAACTGAAGAAGAAGCAGCACGACGCGAAGAAAAAACAGCACGTCGTCCAAGTCAAAGAGTTAAAGTTTCGTCCCAATACCGACGATCACGATTACGATTTCAAAAAGAATCATGCCATTCGATTTCTTCAGGAAGGTAACCGTGTAAAGGCCGTCGTCCAGTTCCGCGGGCGCGAAATAGCCCATACAGATCTTGGAAAACGTCTCTTGACGCGCTTCGCCGAGGACCTTTCCACCTTCGGAACGGTTGAGGGTGTGCCCCGTATGGAAGGCCGTAACGCCCACATTCTGATCAGCCCCAGCAAAGCGGCCCAGAAAATCGCCGACGCCAAGAACGAATCCAAGGCCAGCGCCGATTCTAAGCCCACTGACGCCAAAGCCAGTGAAGCAAAACCCGTTCACGCCGAACCCGGCGAGGCCAAAACGGGCGAAGCCAAGCCCGTCTAAGCGATTTATTTAGCGGCTCGCCGCCCGGCACGGCACGAGCAAGCGTCTCGGTGTTCCCGGGCCGCCAGGAAACGTCAGCGCCGTGATCAAAAAGAGAAACAGTACGGCTAGGATAAGGGAATTAGGGTCCATGAAACGGTCTACAGGCTGGATTGTCTTGGAACTCTTACTCTACCACGCCCCCGGAAAAAACCCCGCGGAAGCTCCCACCCAGTCCAAATCCCGGTTCTGATCCACCCCCATCATCTTGCCCCGGCCCGTCCGGATAATCGTGTTGACCGGCCGCAAATCCTCCCGCCCTTCGCCTTGCCAGATATACATGACACGCACTTCCGCCTTCGCCATTCCCGGCGGAGTATCGATGGTCGCCTCGAAATTCACCCGCTCCTGCAGGATATAGCCCGCCCGGGCATCCCCTGGAATCGCGTCGATCTCCGCCTTCGTCGGCCCGATCGTCACGCCCAGCCCCGCAAACGAAAACAGCGGTTTCAACACCAGTTGCGCGGGATCCATCGGCAACTCCTTCACCTCGCTCAGAAACCACGTCCGCGGCACGCTCGGATGCCGCAGCCAGGGAAGCGAAAATTTGCTGATCCGGAAAAACCAGTTGGGGTGTCCCGCCCACTCCACATCCAGGTCATCCCGCAGGTCGAAAGGCAGCGCCACCTCTCGCCGCAGGATCTCGTCCGCGATCGCGCGATTGTAGATCCGGTCAATGGGATGAAGGCTCCCCTCGAAGGGATAATAAAGCTTTCGCCCGCGCTTCTGCACATTCCGGATATCCACCGTCTGAATTCCGCAAATGCGTTCCGTCACCAGAAAATCCGGTAAAGTCTTCTGTTCCCAAGGGTCGATTTCCAGCAGCACCACACCCGCGGGATCGTGGTTCCCCACAATCGCCTGCCGAAGCAAAGCGTAATACTCCGTCTCGTTAAGGCCGCCCAGCGTCGTTTGCAGTGACGGATCCAGACCGTAAGCGTCGCGATACGCATGCGCCATGGTGAGCTGAAAACCATACAGCGAGGGAAATCCTTGAATTTCCACCAGCTTCGGCGTCCACTCCCCATCGGCGCCGCGCACAATGCCAAAATCCGCCTGAACAAAAAGTGGACGCGCCGGACATCCAGGCGCCAGAAAAGCCTCCGGAATCACCCGATCCGCGGCCGCCAGGTAATCGGCGTTCGAGACCAGTTGCCAAACCAGTTCCTTCCCCGCGTCCGCCATCCGGTCCAACAGGCTCTTCGGGAAAAAGCACGGCGTCTCGCTGCACCGGAACGTCACGTGCGCGCCGCTGCGCTCGTCGATCTCGCGCAGAAATCGCTGGTATTTCTCCGGCGTGAAGCGCGCATTGAAATCGCGCCGGTATTCCGCGATCATGCGCCGTTGAGCACGAAGTGCCCTTTGTCCATAATCTGGCGGTCATCCAGCCATACGCTGAACTTCTGCCCCACCACGTCGATGTGCGTGGCCGAATACCAGTCCGCCCCGGTGTGGAATCCGTACGGGTTCCCGAAGGCGATATGCACGCCCGGAATCTTCTCGTCTTGCAGAATATTGCCGATCACATCCCGCAGCCCGACGTTCGTTCCGATCGCAAATTCACCCACGCGGTCGCTGTTTTCATCCGTATGGGTGTATTCCCAGAACTCTTTCTCGAGCGCCTTGTTGGAGCTGCGCGCTTCCACCAGCCGGTTGCCTTCAATCCGGATCGTCAAAGGCGCGTCCCGAAGATTCCCGTATTTCGCGCACAGGTAATCTCCCACCACCCCATCGATGACGAAGGTCCCGTTCACCTCGCCCGGCGTCGTGAACGTTTCGCCGCCCGGCAGATTCCCCCACTTCTGCGCCGAGATGATCCCGCTCGTCTTCACCCACTTGTAGTCCGGATTCATCTGCGCCACGATGTCCGTGCCTGCCGGCGTTGTCGCCCGGATTGTCTTCGCCGCTCCCGCGTCGCGCCACACGATCGTGCTGATGCGGTCCACTTCGTTGTAATCGGCCCGCATCCCGTCCAGCATGATCTGCCGCGTGATATTCACCATATGCGCATGCCGGATATGCCGCCGGTTCACCACATCCGTCATCTGCATCCGCGTCTTCAGCTCGCCCAATTGCGCCTGCACAGCGAAGATGCTCACTTGGCTCGTCTCCAGATCGTCCAGAATCGGCTGGGGCTTTGTCTCCAGCGGCCGCTTGGCGTAATCTTCCAGCACAAACGCGTGGTAGGTCGCTCCCAGTGCCTCCAGCTCTTTCACCATCGAAGCCGCAATCTCCGCGGTCGCTTCGTCGGTGATCACCGTCACCTTCTCCGTCGGCTGGATGCGCAGGCACACGTGCACCGCATTGTATGCGCCCGGGGAAAGCTCCGGGTCGAAGTTCATCGTGCTCAAGCGTGGGTGCATTTATGCCACGCCGGCCGACGATGTCCACACGCCGGCTTCTGTCTCCGAGATGATGTAATCCACCACTTTCTGCAGATCGCCCGTCTCCCGGTAAACCCGCAGTTGCCGGTCCGCGCCGCTGCCATTTCGCATGATTTCGTGGATATATTGCAATTCCTTCCGCGATCCGAGATCATCCACCACGTCATCCACGAATTCCAGGTACTCCTCCATCAGCGCTCTCGCCGGGACTTCCGACTTCTTCCCGAAATCGATCAAGTTCCCGTCCAGCCCATACCGCAGCGCGCGCCATTTGTTCTCCATGATCAGCGCCCGCCGGTACAGCCGAAATCCCTGGTTCGCCGAGTACAGCTTATACAGCTTCGCCACCGTCGCCTGAATCAGCGCCGCGATCGCGATCGTCTCGTCTACCCGCATCGGCACATCGCAGCACCGGAATTCCAGCGTCGGAAAATTCGGGTGCGGACGGATATCCCACCAGATCTTCTTCGCGTTGTCGATACAGTTGGTCTTCACCAGCAGGTTCACGAAACTCTCATACTCTCCATAGCTCGGAAAGTAATCCGGAATATTCGTCCGCGGGAACTTGTCGAAAACCTTGCACCGGTACGACTTCAGACCCGTGTCCATCCCGAGCCAGAAAGGCGAATTCGTCGAAAGCGCCAGCATGTGCGGCACAAAATAGCGCGCCGCGTTCATGATCTGGATCGCCGTCTCGCGGTCTTCCACTCCAATGTGAACGTGCAGCCCGAAGATCAGATTCGCCCGCGCCACCATCTTCAGATCCTGCACGATCGTTTCGTAGCGCTCGTCCGGGTAGATCTCCTGCTGCCGCCAGTCCGCGAACGGATGCGTCCCCGCCGCCGCCAGCCGCAGCCCGTTCTTTCGCGCCAGATGAATTATCCCCTGCCGCAGTTCCGTCACATCCGTCCGCGCTTCCTGGATGTTGTGGCAAATCCCCGTGCCGACTTCGACCACCGATTGGTGCATCTCCGCCTTCACACGCTCCTTCAGCAGCAGCTTGCCCTTCTCGAGAATTTCCGCTTCCAGGTGCGACCGCAAATCGCGCGTCACCGGATCAATGGTCTGGTATTCCTCTTCAATTCCGATTGTGAAGCTGGGCTCCATCCTTCACCCCCGCAGAAATGATGCCCAGCGCATCTCGCGCGCCGGGTTCTCGTCGCTTAACGCCTTCTCGATCGCGAACCTGGCGACCTCCGTCACGATCCACTCGAAATTGTCCGCTCCAACAGAGAAGTAATCGGCGTCCGGGGCCGGATTCAGAAAGTCAATCGCATACGGCACGCCGTCCTGCACGGCGAATTCGACCGTATTTAAATCGTACCCGAGCGCCCTGCACAATGTCAGCGCGTCGTCATGCACCCGTTGGAGCAGCCGCGGGTCCACCGGCGGCCCGTCCAGCACATAGCGCTCAGCGTGCGGCCGCCTTGGGTCGTACTGCATGATATGCACCGCGCGCTGTCCCACCACATAACACCGGAAATATTCCTGGAATTCGATCCCCTGCTGCAGTGTCATGCAAAGATCGCCCGAATCGTCGTAAGCCGCGAACAGCTCATCCGGATTATGCACCTTGTAAACGCTTTTCCACCCGCCTCCGCTGTAAGGCTTCAGGAAAGCCGGGAACCCGATATAGTCGAAAACCTCCTCCCAGTTCAGCGGGTACATGAGGTTCCTCATGGAGAGCGACGTTGTGCCGGCCGGATGCGTCTTATGCGGAAGCACCACTGTGCGCGGAACGGCCACCCCGATCTTCGAAGCCAGCGCGTAGTTGAAGAACTTATCGTCCGCGCCCCACCAGAACGGATTGTTGATCACGATCGTTCCGCCCAGCACCGCGTTCTTCAGATAAGCCCGGTAGAAAGGGATATCGTGCGAGATGCGGTCCACCAAAACCCGGTACCCCGACCATTCCGCCATCTTCACGCCGCCGATCCGCACATGATCCGCGACCACGTCTTCGACGCGCCAGGAATTGATCCGGTCCACCAGCGCGCCCGGAAACGTATTCTCCATCCCGTAGATGATTCCGATTTTTCGCATTTCTTATGCCCCCGCTCTCAACCCAGATACTTTACTGCCATCTCGCGCCAGAACGGCCAGTCATGCTTCACGCCCGCTCCCCACACATCCAGCCAGTGCGGAATGTTCTTGCTTCCCAGAATCCGCGCCATCCGCCAGTTCTCATCCAGACACGGATCCCATTCCGATGTCGCCAGAATGAGCCGGCTGTTCGTCCGGTACCGCTCCAGCATGTAGTGATCCGATAAGTTCGGAACATAGTCCGGCGGGCAGTTGAAGTAACAGCTCTCGTCATAGTAATTCCCGATAAACTGGTGTATGTCGAAGGCCCCGCTCATGCTGATGCAATCGCTGAACGTCCACGGATGCTTCAGAGCGAAGTTCAGCGCGAAATAGCCGCCGAAACTGCATCCCGTAAGACCCAGCCTGGGGTGCTGATTCTTATTTCGAATCAGCGGAACCACCTCATTCAGGATGTAGCTCTCATACTGTAAGTGCCGCTTCACGCGATCGTGCGGGTGCGCGCGCCGGTTATACCAGCTCTCCGTATCCACGCTGTCCACGCAGAACGCCTGCACATTCCCCTGTTCGTACTGCCAGTGCACCGCTCCGATCATCCCGTTGTTGTCGTAATCGAAAAAGCGCCCCCGCGAAGAAGGAAACGCGATAATCGGGAACCCGCCGTGCCCGAAGACCTGCAACTCCATATCTCGCCCGAGTGACGGGCTCCACCACTTGTGATATTCGCGATTCATGATTGCGGAACGATCTCGAATTCGTGCTCTGCCGGCTGGGCCGCCTCGTGCTGCTCCTTCACTAACCCCGCCTCTAACTCGTCCAGCGCCTTTAGCGCCGCGTCCATGCCTTCCAGCTTGTCTCCCGCCAGCGGAACCTGCACCTGTCGCCATCGCAGATTGTGCACGTCCGAGTGCTTCCTGGTCAGTTCATGCACCCGGCCCGCCTGCTGCATCATCGGCGTCTCGAATTGCGCCAGGTTCACGCCCTTGCCCAGTTCCTCGCCGGTGAACGAAGACACCGCCGCGCCGTCGATCTTCAGCACCCACTTACCCGCCCGCAATCCGGTCACCCGCAGCATCTCCCGATCCAGCGCCTCCACGAAATTCGAAGACCGCATCGCGAACGCTGTCACCGGATCTTTCCAGTCAATTGGCATGGGGAGTGAGTTTTCCGATTCCTTCCACTTGGAGCCGTCGAAATCCGTCACCGTCGCGTCCGTCGCGTGTTCCACCTTCCGCGTCTTCGCGTTCAGCTCCACATCGCTCACCATCGCCGGTGCGCGCCACGCTTTCAGCAGGGCTTCCGCCATCAGCATGTGCCCGGCCGGCCCGGGATGTACGCGATCCGGAATCAGTTGCTGGGCGAGCGCGGGGTCCGTCTCATAAGCGCGCTTCAGCGCCGCGACTACGGATGTATTCAGATCCGCCGTATCGATCCCGATGCTGCCCGCCAGCCGCTTCACGAATTTCGAGTAATAGCCGAGCACTTCGTTATAACCGCCCTCGAACGTGGGCGGCTTCGTCACGTCATCGTAAGGCGACGGCATGATCGCCGTGATCCGGATCTTCGGAAACGCGCCCTGCACCACGTCGAGGATGTGCTCGTATCCTCTCGAGTACACGTCCAAAGTCGCGGGATCGAACGGCTTATAACCCGCGTCGTTCATCCCCAGCATGATCGTCATCACGGTCGGCTTATAGGCCAGCACATCGCGTCTCAGCCGCACATCGATGGGCCCGCCGCCGCCGCCGCCCACCCTGTCGCCGCCCCAGCCCGAGTGGTAAAACGTGAAGTGTTCCTTGGGGAAGCGCGTCACCGCGTACGTCTCCGTAAACACTGTGTACAGCCGCTGGTCCGTGATGCTGTCTCCATAGAAAACAACACGGTCCCCGTCCTTCAGATAAAACGCCGGCTCCCCGAAAACGATCGAGACGGTGAAAGTGAGCAGCGCCAAAGCTCGCAACCAGGCCATCCGACAAAGTGTAACGCGTGATAAAAGTGAACTCACACGCTATGTCGAAGTTTGCCGTTCTGCTGTTTCTCGCCGCCGCCGCGCTGCCCGCCCAGGTCACCTACATCCCAGGCCCCAAAATTTGGTTCCTCAATACCGCGGATTCCAGCTATGTCTTCGGCGTGAATGAACGCAATGCGCTCCAGAACCTTTACTGGGGCGGCCGCCTTTTCAGCGCCGCCGATTTCCCCGCCGCTCACTCCCTCCAGGACCGCTCCTCCTTCGATCCCTCCGCCACGCGCACCCGCGAAGAATATCCGGCCTGGGGCGGCGCCCGTTTCAACGAACCCGCGCTCAAGATCGCGCGCGCGAATGGCGACCGCGACCTCGTCCTGCTCTTCCGCGACTTCAAACAAACCACCGATACGCTGGACATAGAACTCCGCGACGTTCGCGACGACATCTTCGTCACCCTCTCATACCGCGTGTTCCCCGCGCTCGGCATCATCGAAAAGCACTCCACCATCCGCAACGGCACAAAGGAAAAACTCCTCCTCGAAAGCGCGCAATCGAGCGTCTGGTCCGTGCCGCCCGGCGACGGCTACCGCCTCACCTACGTCTCCGGCCGCTGGGCGGCCGAAGATCAGTTGGCCCAGGAACCCATTCAGCCCGGCATCAAGGTTCTGGAGAGCCGTCGCGGCAACACCAGCCACAACCTCAACCCGTGGTTCATGATCGACGACAGCCATGCCTCCGAAGAGACCGGCCGCGTCTGGTTCGGGGCGCTCGCCTGGTCCGGCAACTGGCGGCTGTCCGTCGAGCAGACCCCTTACAACCAGGTCCGCGTCACCGGCGGCTTCAACACATTCGACTTCGGCTACGAACTGAATCCCGGAGAATCCCTCGAAACGCCCGCCTTCTACGGCGGTTATTCCGATCACGGCTTCGGCGGCGCCTCGCGCACCCTCCATCGTCTCGAACGCGAAGCCATCCTCCCCGGCGGCGCCAAGTCCCGCCTGCGCCCCGTGCTTTACAACTCCTGGGAAGCGACCGCGTTCAACGTGGATGAGCCCGGCCAGAAGGCCCTCGCCGCCAAAGCCGCCTCCATCGGCGTCGAACTCTTCGTCATCGACGACGGCTGGTTCGGCGCGCGCAACAACGACCACGCCGGCCTGGGCGATTGGACCGTCAACCGCCAGAAATTTCCCAACGATCTCCAGCCCCTCATCGCCGAAGTCAATCGCCTCGGCATGGACTTCGGCCTCTGGGTCGAGCCCGAGATGGTCAACCCCAATAGCGATCTCTACCGCGCCCACCCCGATTGGGTTCTCAACTTTCCCGGCCGCCCGCGCAGCGAGCTCCGCAACCAATTAGTCCTCAATCTCGCCCGTCCCGACGTCCGCGACTACGTCTTCGGATTCCTCGATCGCCTCGCCTCCGCCTACAACATCCGCTACTTCAAATGGGACATGAACCGATCGTTCTCAGAGCCCGGCTGGCCCGCCGTTCCCACCGAAGATCAAAAGAAGGTCTGGGTCGACTATGTGCGCAACTACTACGGCATTCTCGATCGTCTCCGCGCCAAACATCCCGCGCTTGAGATCGAATCCTGCTCCGGAGGCGGCGCCCGCGTCGACCTCGGCGTCCTCAAACGCGTCGATGAAGTCTGGACCTCGGACAACACCGAAGCCTTCGATCGTCTCCGCATCCAGGAAGGTTTCACCTACGCGTACGCGCCCAAAATCATGTCCGCATGGGTCACCGACGTTCCCAACATGAACGGCCGCTCCACGCCGCTCCAATACCGCTTCCTCGTCGCCATGCAGGGCGCGCTCGGCATCGGCGCGAATCTGAACAAATGGCAGGCGGAAGATTTCAACCTCGCGAAGAAAATGGTCGCCCTCGACAAACAGATCCGTCTCACCGTGCAAACCGGCGATCTCTATCGCATAAAATCCCCGCGCGATAGCGACGTCGTCGCCACCCAGTACGTCTCCGCCGACGGCGCGCAATCCGTCGTATTCGCCTTCCGCCACTCCCAGCAGTTCAGCCTTCCGGCGCCGTTCCTGATGCTCCAGGGTCTGGATCCCCGCGCGACCTACAACGAGACCTTCCTCGACGGCCACACCTACAAGGTCACGGGAGCCTTCCTCATGCAGCACGGCCTCGGCCTGAGCCTCCACGGCGACTACGACAGCGACCTCGTCGTCCTCACGCGCGGAGAGCCCGCTCCAAGCATCGAAACGCCGGCGCCCCGTTAGTGATCGGTCTCAGCGAGGATTGGGAGATCCGCGGCTTCTGCAAACGCCCGGAAGTCGCGGTCGCGCGTGAGTAGAGCCACCTGATGATCTACACAAACCTGTGCAATCAACGCGTCTCCCAGACGCGCTTTCCGCCGCTTGGCCAGGACTGCCGCTCGCAAGCGGCCTGCCCGTTCCCAGAATCCGTTTCGAAGCTCCAACAAAGGCAAGCCGGCAAGCGTTCGCCCGATGCCGGCATCTAGCTTCGGATCGCTCAGCAGCTCGGTGAGGACCACCGGGGACATAACCACCAGGTTGTCCGCAAGGGCGCGATCCAACAAGTCTGCATCGTCGCCGCGCTCTCCCTGCAGGAATGCGATCCAGGTGCTCGTATCGGCTGAGATCACCGATCAGTCTTCAGTTCCGCGGCCGTACGCGAGAACCGAACTTTCCCTCGAAGTGCGCGGAGCCGCGCGTAATCTCGCGATGCCGCAATGACTTGGAGACCGGCACGAACTGTTTGAGTGACGCCGGTTCCGCTAGCCTCCTGCGCTCTCTCCAGAAGTTCGGCTGGAACCTCGATCGTGATCTTACGAGCTATACTCACAGTCGTAGACTACCATATACAATACCAGCATCCCGTATGGGGGACAGATTTCCTTGGATTGGTTTGTCGAATTCAGTCCGGCCGTTCGTCAATGGAGCAAGGAGAAGTTATGACGCAGTATTTGGTTGCTATTCACCACCCCGAAGACTACGACCCGTCCACGGAGGACGAAGCGATGGCGCGCGATATCGACAAGCTCAACGACGAGATGGTGGCTGCCGGCGTCAGGGTTTTCGTTGGCGGCCTGTTGCCGGTCAGCAGCGCGACGTCGCTGCGGGCGCAGCCCGACGGCAAGGTGCTCGTCACCGACGGGCCGTACCTTGAGACCAAGGAGCACATAGGCGGTTTCTGGGTGCTGGAAGCTGCTGACCGGGACGAGGCGCTGGCGTGGGGGCGCAAGGCTGCCGTCGCCTGCCGGGCGCCGGTCGAGGTGCGCCCGTTCGGGATACCGGCCTGACATCTGGCATCGGGGCGCCGCGAGCCCAGGGACGGCGCCATTCCTGAGGGCTGCCCGACAATTTGCATAAATTAGCACCGGGGAAAGGCGCGACTGACTTGTGTACGGCGAGAATCGGTGACATGTCCACCAAACTCAAACGGCTCCCCGAAAACTTTCTTCGCCTTCCTGATCTTGAACGATCGAAATCGGAGGTACTAAACAGTCTCAGGCGATTCGCGACTTTGGTATTGACTTGAGCCGCAACTCGCGTTCCGATTTCTTGAACAGCCGCACTACGGATCTTCCACGATCAACCTCCGACTTGTCGCCGTTCGCCGCCTTGCGTATAAGCTGCAGATTGTGGCTTGCTCAGCGCTGATCTTGCCGCTAGGATTCGTTGAGAAAACGGCGCGAAAGGCCTGCGATCTCGCGGGACGTATTCATTGAACGCAAGCCGACTTCACAGGAGCTATGCTGCAGGTGCCCATTCGAGCGGGTCAACTCTCCGCTTAGCTATGGCGCGTTCATGGTGAGAACGATTCGAGGAGTTGCATTCTCGGTAGACCACGCTTCTGCAATTCCGCTCAAGGGGAGCTCTCTTGTTTCTATTTTAAAGCCAGCCACTGATGTAGCATGCATCAGCTTGTACAGAATGAGATTGATCTCTTCCAGAGGGATACTTCCGATCCCGCTGCCCATGATCTGAATGGTGGAAGATCTCAGGGTGGCTCCAGGAAGTGTGATGTTGGGTGCGCTGGTCGTTCCAATCTGAACGAAGCGAATAGGCATCATCCTTTTAGCCGCACTTGCCGCCACAAGTATTTGCTCGGCACTTGCGCCCCAGAGATAGTCGAGCACGACATCAATCCCTTGCTCGAATTGCTTTCTAAGTTCATCCTGCGATGTCTTGCCGTCGTGATCCAACGGAATCACTTCGTCAGCTCCAATGGTGAACAAAGCATGCAAAGTTTCTCGATTTCGGCCGGTGGCGATAACTTTCTTTGCTCCGAGGTGTCTTGCGATTTGGACCGCCATCCTGCCGGCTGTTCCTGTCGCTCCATTGATCAAAACCGTCTCTCCCAGCACCAACTTCGCACGTGCTTCGAGTGCTGCCCATGCTGCCATACCGGGGTCTGCAATAGCGGCTAAGGTGACGTCCGACACGTTGTCAGGAACACGGACGCACTGTGACAGACGCACAGCGGTCCTCTCGGCCATTCCGCCGAACGGGACCCTTGGAAAGAGGAAATAGACCCGACTGCCATCGTCACGTCTGCCCACTCCGTCTATGCCGACGACAAAGGGGGGAGGAGATGCGAAGCTGAAATGCTTGCCTGCGGCTCGGACCTTGGTGAAGTTGGTGAGGGCCGAGGCACTTATATGGACGCGAACCTCACCCTCATGCGGAATGGGCTCTTCAAATTCGCTATAAACGGGAGATTTCCCGGCTTCCAAGACGACTGCGGCTTTCATTTCACCTCCAAATGGAAGACGAATACACTTCGCCCTTCATCGAGGTCCGCGGCCTATTGGCTGGATTGAGTCTCGCAGTTGATCACGACCTGCGAGATCGACCGGGGCTTACCCATGTCCGGTCCACCATTTTCGACAGGATCACGATAACACACTGCGTTCCCATGCAGATGCGGTTAGCGGACGTGGACGAATTCTATAGCCGCTCGTTATTCGCCCCGCAAAACGCCCTTCAGTCCTCCGATTCAAAGCTAACGAACGTGACTGCCGGCCACCCACCACCAGCTCGCCACCGTCCCCGCCCCCTAACCTTCCTTCACCACCACATATCGATCCAGCGCCGGATTCTCCATCCGCTGCACCTTGCCGCTGGGCTTCGGCCATGTAATCTCAACCCAATCCATCTTCGCCGCCTTGCCCACGCCCAGCACTTCCCGCGGATCGTGCGACGACAAATAACTGCCCCCGCTATTCCTCATCCGCGTGCGCTCCACACCGCCCGCCGACCATCGGATCTTCGCGCCAATCGCATCCCGATTGCACGTCACGCCTTCCAGCTTCACCCCCAGCCAATGATTCCCCACGCCCGCCTGATTCCGCAGCAGCACCGGAGGCCCGCCATTCGTCGCGATCAGTATGTCGACCAATCCGTCATTATTGAAGTCCCCCACCGCCAAACCTCGCGCCGGATACGACTTAGCAAACGCCGGACCCGCCTGGTTGCTCACGTCGTGAAGCGCCCCATTCTCCTGGTGAAACAGAAGCACAGGCTCCTTGTACTTCACCTGCGGCGAGTAATTCTCAATCATGTCGTCCGGATGGCCGTTAGCCAGAACCAGATCGGTCGCTCCGTCATTGTCGTAATCGAAAAACTTCAGCCCCCAGCCGCTCAACAAACGCGTCGATTGCGCCACGCTGTTCATCCGCGCCACGTCCCGAAACGTCTCGTTCTTGTTGTTCTTATAAAGCGAGAACATCTCCTGATCCACGTTCGCCACAAACAGATCCTGATATCCGCTGTTAAATACGTCGGCCGCATCCACTCCCATGCCCGACCGCGGCTGCCCGTTCTCGCTATAGCCCACCTCGGCGGCCAGCGCGACTTCTTCCCACTGCCACTTACCCGTCTTATCCGGCCCCCGGTTCACAAACAGGAAGTTCTGCACCGTATCGTTCGCCACGAACAGATCCATGCGCCCGTCGTTGTTGATGTCCGTCGCCACCACGCCCAGGCCTTTGCCCAGCGCCCGCTCGATGTCCGTCCCTTTCTGGACCTGCGTGAATGTTCCGTCGCCATTGTTGTGATAGAGAAAGCTCGACGTGGGCCTGAATACACGCGGGATGCAGTAATATTGCCTTCCCAGTTTGTTGTCGCCGCAGGAAAGGTGCGCTGTTTTCCCGTAATCCACGAAACTGCACAGAAACAGGTCCAGCCGCCCGTCCCCGTCATAGTCAAACCAGACCGCGCTGGTTGTCCACCCTGGCGTCGCGACTCCGGCCGCCTTCGTCACGTCCGTGAACGTTCCGTTCCCATTGTTCTTGTACAGAATGCAGTTTCCGTAGGCCGTGATCAAGAGGTCGGGCCAGCCGTCATTGTCGAAATCCCCGACCGCTACGCCCATCCCGAAGTTCCCGCCGGTCACGCCGGCCTTCTCGGTTACATCCGTGAAGGTGCCGTCCCGATTGTTCTTGTACAGCGCGTTCCGGATCGGCTTCGTCGGCTGATAGAAATCGGCGGGCCCGCTATTGACCAGATAGATGTCCATCCACCCGTCGTTGTCATAGTCCAGAAAGGCGCAGCCCGGCCCCAGCGTCTCCGGAAGGTATCGCTTGGGCGACATCGCGTTCTCGTGGACCCACGTGATCCCGCTCGCCGCGGGCGAAATCTCCTCGAAGAGCGGGGCCGGCGTTGCGCTCCCTTTAAGAAATCGCGCCGCCCCCAGCGCGCCCGTCGCGGAGAGAAAGTGCCGGCGGGAAAACTTCAATGCCGTTCTCGACGCGCCAAGTCCCGACGTCCCAAGTTCAGATGTCCCAAGCCTGCCAGATGTCCCAAGAATGTATGATATCGCCGCTGCCGCCTCGCACAAGAAGCCGGCTCTCGCCAAACTGGGGCACCTCCTCTGCAAACCCTGTGTGAGCAACCGTTGGAGCGGCGCCATCGCGGTTAAGCAGGCCAGCGTCACGATGTCCATCGCATCGTGGCGAAAGATCGTAGACTGAACTCTGACGCCGTGCCGCCCACATTTTTCCTCTATTTGTTGTTTATGATCTGGGTATTTTTCGCTTGCCTTGTGGGACTCACCGCAAGTTTGATGTTTCTCGTAAAACGTACTCGCGCTTTTGCCCGGCCTCTTTGCTTCGCGGCGGCAGGAACCTTCCCCTTCGTTCTCGCTTATCAGATAATCGCGGCGCCCTTCGTTGCGGTTTTGCTCTTGGCGGCTTTCGTGGTTGGCAAGATTTTGGAGCCAGGCGCCTCCACAATGACCCACAACCCCATCGTCGTCCTTGTTAGCGTCTCGGCGGTGCTCCTGTCGTTCGGTATGATCCTGACAATGTCGTTAACTGGCTTCTACGAGGGTTGGCGAACAGGCTGGGCGTGCGCCAAGGGTCGCCGGCTTCGGGACGTCTTATATGAGGGACCAACTGTGAAACTCCTCGGTCGCGTCCTGAAAAAGGCACGCTCAATCGCGCTTCCTCTTAGCTTCTTCCGCAAGCGGGCCATTCCGCCGCCCTAAAAACTCCGCGGCGTCCGCGCAACCTTCTTCACCAGGCGCGCCTCCCGCGCCTGCAATGCCGGGCTCTCTTCCGTCTTCAACGCGTCCCGCGTCAGGTCCAGCGCCATCGCGTAGTTGCGCTCGCGATGTTCGTAGTATTTCGCCAGCTCTTCCAGCGCCCGCCCCCGGCAGCCGTTCCGGCACGACGCGATCTCGCTGAACGACGCCAGCGCGGCCGCCTCGTTCTTGCGTTTCTTCTCCAGCAGCCCGATATCCAGCAGCGTCCGGAACAGCAGGCCGTCGGGCATTCCGATCTCCACCGCCCGCCGCATCAGCGCCAGCGCGTCCTCTTCCCGGCCTTCCGCCACCAGCCACCGGCTCAATCCCAGGAGATCCGCCCCGTGCCGCGCTTCCACCTTCGCCGGATCGCGGAACGTCTGCGGCACCACCGCGGTTAAACAGGCCAGCGTCACGATGTCCATCGCATTGTGGTGAAAGATCGGAACCAGGCTGAGCGCCCGCTGCTCCCGGACATACTCGAAATAGTAGTGCGGGATCAGTTCACCCGGCAGATCGCCGTGCCGCTCCACTCCCAGAATCTGGTGCTCCAGATAAGCCAGCCGGCAGTTCTCCAGCCGCAGCTTCCATAACCTTCTGGCGCCGAAGAGAATATCCAAATGTTCCATGCGCCCGAACGGATGCTTGGACCGCGCCATCGTGTATCGCGTCTCCAGCAGCGGCTGGTCGAAGGTCTTCCCGTTATATGTGATCAGAACGTCGAAGCGGCTCAGGTACTCGGTTAAAGCCGCCAGTTGCGACGCCTCTTCGCCGTAATCGCGCATAAAAAATTGCCGCACGCGAAACCCGCTCCGGTCGATGCTTCCCACGCCGATCAGAAAAGCGTATGTTCCGCTTCCCCCCATCAGACCGGTGGTCTCCGTATCCAGGAATGCCCAGCGCTCCGGGTGCGACTTTGGAATCGCCCCGCCCGAGAGCGCTTCCAGCAGATCTTCCGGCAGTTCGAACAGGTCTGAGATCTCCACGCTCCCGTGCCTGCGGTGGCGTTCGTAAAGCTTCTCGGTTTCAAAGTGCCTGCCTCGCGCCGTCTCCACGATCGACCCGGAGATCACCGTATCGATGCCTTCCGCGTATTCGGGCAGCTTTGGCGGCGCTGCGACCACCGGCGCCGAATACTTCCTGTCGATTCGCGCAATCTTGCTTCGCAGGAATGCGAGCTGTTCCGACAGATCCGTCATCTTCGCTTTTTCTTTGCCCAATATACTATACGGCTAGTGCGCACGCGCCTCTTCTTCGCCCTTCTGTTTGCGGCGCTGCTCGCGGCCCACCTCTGTCACGCCGGCATCCTCTGGACTGAAGAGGGCCTTCCCCTCGCCGCGGCCCGGCAGATTCTCTACGGAAAGGTTCTCTACCGGGATATCTGGTTTGACAAGCCGCCCATCGCCCCGCTTGTAAGTCTTCTGTGCGGCGCCCGCATTGGCTTTGTTTTGCGGGTCCTCGGCGCCGTCTACGTCTTCGCGTGCTGCGTTCTGGCTTGGCTCTTCGCCCGCAACGTTCGCGGCTGGGGCGAGCGCGAAGGGTTATGGGCTGCCGGATTGCTTGGGTTTGTTCTGACTTTTGACACGCCTTCCGCCGTGCTTCCGCTCGCGGCCGACCTGCTCCTGGTCCTTCCGCATCTCGCGGCCGTCTGCCTCGCCTGCAAAGGCCGCGCTTTCTGGAGCGGTGTAGTCGCGGGTATCGCCTTTCTTACCAACGTCAAAGCCGCCTTCGTCCTCGCTGCGTGCGCCCTCTTTCTTTGGCCGGCCGTCTTGCCGCTCGCGCTGGGGTTCGCGTTACCCTGTCTTCTCGCATTCCTGGCGCTCTGGTTTTCCCACGCTTGGACCGCCTATATCGACCAGGTGTGGATCTGGCCCGCAATTTATGCCGAGAGTTCCCACGTTCCCAACCCACTCACCAATGGGGCAGTCCGGACTCTGAACTGGGCCGGGTTTCATCTCGCGCTGGTCATCGCGGCCGGTTTGGCTTTGTTCCGCAAGGAAGTCGATTCCCGCTGGAAGTGGGCCGCGTGGCTGGCTCTCTCATTCGCCGGCGTGGCTTTGGGCGCGCGTTTCTTCCCGCGATATTTCTTCCAGCTTCTGCCGGCTTTCGTCCTTCTGGCCGCCAGGGGATTTGTTTCGCAAAAAAGATTTCGCTGGATTTTGCTTGCTATCTTATTGATTCCGCTAATAAGGTTTGGGCCGCGCTATCCGCTCCTGGCTCTCAACCTCCAGAAAGACTGGCCCGATATCGCGATGGATTCCGACTCCCGCGCTGCCGCCGCCGTAATCCAGGCTGCGGCCAAGCCAGGGAATACGCTCTACGTCTGGGGTTTCCGTCCCGACATCTTCGTCTATACCGGGCTTGAAGCCGCGTCCCGCTACCTCGATTCCCAGGCCATGACGGGCGTCCCCGCCGACCGTCATCTCAGCCAGTCCACTCCTGTCGCGCTCGGAACCACCGCTGACGCCCGCCGCGAGCTCGCCCGGTCCCGCCCGGATTTCATCGCCGACGGCCTCAGCCTGTACAATCCGAAACTCGCGATGGACCGCTATCCCGAACTCCGTCCCTGGCTCGCCAACTACCAGGAATTCGCCCGCACCCAAACCACAATCCTTTATCGCCGGACGCTTCGCTAGAATCGGTTCTAGTGAGTCAATCCGGAGCAGGCAAACGTATCGCAGTCACCGGCGGAGCCGGCTATATCGGCAGCCACACCGTCCTGGAACTCCTCGATCAGGGCTACGATGTCGTGGTCATCGATGATCTTTCCCACGGCTACCGGCACAATGTGGAGCCCGGCCGTCTTCGCGAAATCACCCTTCAGGACACCGCAGCCGTCACGAAGGTCCTTCAGGAGAAGCCGGTTTCGGCCGTCATTCACTTCGCGGCCTTCATCTCCGTCGGCGAATCGATGAAGCTCCCCGAAATTTACTTTCAGAATAACGTCTGCGGATCCCTGTCGCTCTTCACCGCCATGCTCAAGGCCGGCGTCACCAAGCTGGTCTTCTCCTCCACGGCGGCCGTCTACGGAATGCCCCAGTCCGTGCCCATCCGCGAAGACTTCCCCTACGCCCCGGTTAACGTTTATGGCGAGTCCAAGGTGATGGTGGAGAAAATCCTGGGCTGGTTCGATCCCATTCATCACTTCAAAAGCGTCTGTCTCCGCTACTTCAACGCCTCGGGCGCCGACCCGCAAGGGCGGCGCGGCGAAGAACACCAGCCCGAATCCCACCTGATTCCGCTCCTGTTCCAGGCCATCGAGACCGGAAAGCCCGTCACCATCTTCGGCGACGATTACCCCACTCCAGACGGCACCTGCATTCGCGACTACATCCACGTCTCCGACCTTGCCCGCGCCCACATCGCTTCGCTCGAGCACCTCCTCGATGGCGGCCAATCCAATAAATTCAATGTCGGTACGGGCGTGGGATTCTCCGTCAAACAGGTGATTGACGCCGTGGAATCCGTCACCGGAAGCAAGGTTCCTTACAACATGGGACCGCGCCGTGACGGCGATCCGCCTGAACTCGTCGCCGATTCCACCAAGCTCCGCGCTGCTCTCGGCTGGAAACCGCGGTTTGACGATCTGCGCCAGATCGTGGAAACCGCATGGCGCTTCGAGCAGACGCGGAAAACCCCGATTTCCTGACTACCGGCGTCGCCAGATCAGCGTGCTGCTATTTCCCCCGTTGGGGCCCGAAAGCTTGATCTCTTCCGTCGCCGTTTTGCCGTCGCCTGACAGCTTCAGCCGGATCACCTCGTCATAGCTCTTGTCGTGGGACTTCCGTTCGCTCACCAGCGTGTTCCCATCCCACCGCGAGATCGAGAACATCTTTCCGTCCGACCCGATTGGGCGTTCTTTCCCGTCGAGATACCAGTCCCCTTCGATCGTGTCTGGACCGCCGGCCTGGTTGTACGTGGCTTGCACCGCGTGCAGCGCTTCGCCTCGCCGGCTCTCGTCCAGCGTCATCCGCGTAGGAACGGGCATTTTCCCGAACTTCGACTGGGGAACGTCCAACTCCCAATGGCCCGTAAAGTCCGGCTTCGAGTCGCCGCCCCGTCCCGCGTCACGGCCCGCCGCTAGCAGACCCAGACCCAGTACGATTGTCAGCAGAACGATATACGGGGCATTCCGGTCCATAACTCACACCGAAGCACGTCTTGGGCCCAAGTCGCATTCCCCGTGCGCAGTATGATAGCTGAAGGGCGTGCCTGTGGGGCTCTTGTTGATTCCTCATTTTTGATCCAACACTCAAAAATGCAGGGGGTTGGCTCAAGTAGCGCCGGTGTGCTAGTCCCAGCCGGGTCATTCCGGAGGGTGACTCCTGAAGGCGTTCGGTTGGCTCCCGCCCTTTTCAAAAAGGGGTCAAAACCGGGAGTTGGCACGGCCCGACAACACGCCCTGATTGACGTTCTTGTGACAACCACGCTATCCTAATTTCGCGGGGTGGAGCAGTCTGGTAGCTCGTTGGGCTCATAACCCAAAGGTCGTAGGTTCAAATCCTACCCCCGCAACCAAACCTTCCTCTGTCCGTACCGGACACATGGGTAACAGTTTGTTCCTGAGACATAGGTAACACATTGCCGGGGTCTGCGGAGACCCACATCGTCGGGAGGTGGAGGTCTGCGTCGCAGACGGCATGAGTTTTCAAGGCATAGGCGATCTATCGGTCCGATGTCTTCTGTCTGTGTGGGAATGAAAAGCAGGGGGAAGAACAAGGGCGCCGGAGCGCCCTTGTTCATCGTCCGCGATGAGTCGCGTCGGCTATCCCTCGGCGAGTTGCTCTCCAGCATTGCTCGCTTCTGTTTCGCCGGGTGCTTTCATGCTACGCGAGCCGGCGGTTTGCATGTTTTTCGCATCCTGGCTGGGCTCAGCAGCGGCGGGTCTGGCGCCAAAGGGATTGTCGAGCGGCTGGAGAGTCCTTTCTTCCAGATCGACGTACCCCAGGTCGTAGTGCATGAAACTGACGAGCCAGATTCCGTTCTCGACCTCGCGAATGCCGACCGCCTGACCGGCGAGCGATTTCGACAGATTGATGATTTTGTCAATCCGGCGTGGCCCACTGTGATGCTTTGATTTGGCCCACTTGCATTCATCCGCCTATTTTTATTTCGACGGGTCTTTGGCTGGGCTTCGTCTTCGCTTTTGGGTGTCAGCGCATCCCCTGTGGTTCTAGCTCTCTTTGGTGGGATTTCCTCTCTTTCTGGTAACGGTTCTTCGAAATCGGAACGACTCGCTTCCGGTCTCAATGATGTGCGCGCGATCCGTGATCCGGTCAATCAGCGCCTTACAGAGTCGGGCATTCGGAATCACCTGCGTCCACTCCGAGAACGGCAAGTTGGTGGTAAGAATGACCGCAGCTCGTTCGGCACGCTCCGCGATGATCTGGAACAGAAACTCAGCGCCCACTTCTGCCAGCGGCACATAACCAACCTCGTCGATGGCGATCAGTTCGTAACGAGACCACCGGGCCATCACACGGCGCAGTTGCAGTTGGTGTTTCGCCTCGACGAGTTCATTGACCAGACTGGCGGCAGTGGCGAACCGGACCCGTCGCTTCTGCTTGCAGGCGGCAACGCACAACCCGCTCAGCAGATGCGTTTTGCCCGTCCCGCTATCCCCGATGAGGATGATGGGCTCGGCTTTCTCGATGTATCCGCCTTGCGCCAACGAGTGCATCTGCACTGCGGAAATCATTGGCGATTGCGCAAAGTCAAACTCCTCGAGCGTTTTGACGCGAGGCAGATGAGCTTCTTTGATCCGGCGCTCGACCGTGTTCCGTTCGCGCTCTTCAATCTCGGCTGCCAGAAGTGCTTCCAGATAACCGGCGTGTGTTTTTCGTTCGCGCACCGCCTGTTCGGCCAGAGTGGCGAACTGCAATGCGACCGCCGGCATGCGCAGTAGTTTGCATTGCTGTTTGATCGTCGCTTCTTCGAGCAGGGCCGCGGTGCTCATTGCTGACCTCCCGTGCTCAACAAGCGATCGTACTGATTCATTACCGGCAGTGGCCGTTCGAAACGTACGAGCTCGCTACTTACCTGAATGTTCTCCGTACGGGGGCGGGCCAGTTCATCGGCGCAAACGAGATGGCGGATCGCGGCCGCATCCGAGCAGCCGGTGGAGAGAGCCCGTTCCACTGCTTGCTGCAAATGAGCGTGCCCGTAGCATTTAACCAGCCCGATAATCTGAACCATCTGCCGCGTTCCACTCGCTTTTCCATGCCGTCCGATCATCTCTGCAAGTAGCCGGTCGTAGCTTGCAGGCCAGAATCCTTTTTCCCGCCAAACGGCGAGCGGTTTCGATCCCGCCAGTGCACCCGGCTTTCTTTCCAGCGTAGAAAGGTAGTGTTCCAGTTCGAGAATCTGCTTCTGCCGTTCATAACACCGCTCATGCCAGGCGATCGGGCGCCCCTCTTCGCGGATCTCGATATAGCTGGAATGAACCCGAACTTCTACAGTCGTGCCCGCTGCGGTCGGGACTGAATAAAAGTTTGTCCCCACGCGGACGCATCCCAGTCCATCCACCCGCGGGAAGTAGACTTCCGACAGATCGAACCCTCGCTCAACGGGAGCCAGCAGCGAGTTGCGCTCTTCCAGCATGTCTGCTCCCACCAGATTCAGATGTCCCGCAATCTGACGCTGTTCGTCCTCACGGCATGCGTTTACTAGTTGCCTATTCAGATTTTCCAGGTCGAGCGCTGATGGCACCGGTACCCAATGATTGCGCCGGAAATAGCAGACTTCTCCTTCCACGCCGCCCTTCTCATGCCCTTCGCCGGGTGTGCAGAACTCGCTCGCAAATCGCCAGTGGGAGCGGAACGCAATGAAGCGCTCTGTCTCTTCCCGTTGGTATCCACGGAAGATCTTCTTCACGGCTGCTTTCAGGTTGTCGTAACGCAATGTTCGGAACACGCCGCCGAAGTAAGCGAACGCAAGCTCATGCGCTTCCAGGAACGCCTGCTGCGTGGCTCGCAAATACGCCCGATGAAAGGCAGCTCCGCTGAACATACTGCGCATCGAAAAGACCTGCAGCTTGACCGGCTCGCCAGCCAGTTCCGCCCAGCATTCATACCAATCCACCTGGGCCTGCTGCCCGGGGCTGTAGCTCTGCGGAACACACGTCGTCAGTCCCGTTTGCCCCATCTGCTTCTTCTTGGTGCGCACATACTCCCGCACTGTCGATTCGGCAACAGGACACTCCGCCATCTCTGCGCGAATCCGCTGCCAGATCCTCCGCGCGGTGTGACGTTGCTTGCGCGGCATTCTTTGATCCGTCGTCAGAATCTCATCGATGAACCCCATCACCGGCGACAGTACCCGCCGTTGTCGATCCGGCTGCTTGCGATCGGGTGGCAGGGCGCCGTTCAATGCCTGGCGGACCATCCGCCGATGCACTCCGTACTTCCGCGCCACTCCGCTGATGGTTCCCAATCCAAACTCATAATCTCTTCGGATCTGCTCGAATAGCTCCACTTTGGCTCTCCTGTTCACCGAAGCCTCCTGCCTTACTGCAGGATGCTTCAGTCCTTCCTCAACAGGTGGGCCAAATCAATCCATCACTCCGGGCCACTTCAGACTATCGAAATCAATTGATCTTCTTCCTGTGCAGGCAGATGCGGCCGCAGCTGGTGACGAGCACCGTGCGGTCGTGAAAGGGGTAGTCGGGCTCGGGAATCCCGTCGTAAACCCGCGGAGACGGCGTGTAAACCTCACCGGGGCATTTCATGTCGAGCGCTTCGTGAGGCCTTTCGTTGTTGAATTCTTCAACGAAGGTGTCGAAAGTGGCCTGCTGCTGCAGGAAATTGGCTCCGGCGGGGCGCGTCGCCTGCTGTTTCAGCGTCAGGTGCATGCGCTCATGGCGGCCGTTCTGCTGGGGACGACCGGGCCGGATGCGTTCGATCGAAATGCCGAGACGCAGCCACCATACCGATAAGCGGGAGAGCTGAAACAGGCCGTGAGGGGAGGCGAATGGAACGCCGTTATCGGAGCGAAAGGCACAGGGCAGGCCCCGTTCCCGGAACAAGCGCTCGAAGGCGGGGAACGCCAGGTCTTCACGGGTGGATTCCAGCGCTTCACACAGCAGCAGAAAGCGCGAGGCCTGATCCGTGACGGTAAGCGGATAACAGTAGCGCTTATCGCCGAGCTGGAACTCGCCTTTGTAATCGGCGCACCATAAATCGTTGGGATTCAAGCCGTCGGATAACGGTGTGCCCTCGGCCCGTGTTCGCGGAGGAGATGCCCGACTGACCAGACCATGCCGGTCCATGACAGCGTGGATGGTGCTGGCGGCCGGAACCTTGATCGCATGCGGCAGTCTGCGCAGGAGGCGCTCCCGGATCTTGCGCGCTCCCCAGTGCGGCTTCTCGCGTTTGGCCGCGACGATCGCGGTCTCCACTTGAGCCGGAAGCTGATTGGCATAGCGGAAAGGCCTGCGGGTACGATCGGTGAGGCCTTCCAGGCCACACTGCTCGTACCGCTCGAAAATCTTGTAGCCGGTCTTCCGCGAGATCCCGAATTCGCGGCAGAGTAAAGCCATGCTCTCGCCGTCCTTCAGGCGTATAACAAATCGCATTCGTTCGTCCATAACAGAACTCTCCTTCCATGGCATGGCCTTCACCCCCTTTGGGGGACAAAGTGTAACCCATGTCTCCGGAACGTTCTGTTACCTATGTCTCGGAACGGTCACCTCCCAAGCGTTTTATAATCATCCATTTGCCCATCATTCTCGGGATTGTGCCGAGGCTGATTAGTTACCGCGTTTTTGGGGAAAAGGAGTCGCGGTTGAAGAGCGTCGCCCTAATCCAAGTGCAGAGATAAACACAACTGAATTACCGAGAGGCCATTCAGGAATTGCGTTGCAACTCGGAACGTGGTTTCGAGAAACTGGATGCCATGGGTGCTGTGCGCGAGGTCAGGCACGCCGACCGAGCTCAGGAAGCAGCGCTGGAGTATTCGGCGGCGCTCGAGACGCAGGCGTCCGTTCTTGTGGTCTGCGCAACGCACAGCGAAATCGAGCGGGTACATCGGCTATCCGTGCGAACCGAAGGCGCGGGGAGCGCCTCGTAGAGAGTGCGCAACTGACTCGTGACGTGCCGCTTAACTGGACGGCGGCGCAAAAGAGCGATCCACGGTGCTGGGATTCAATCGCGCCGTCAAAGGCATTGCGAAGAACGAGACGCTGGAGGTGGTTCGGATTGCCGACAAGAGCATGGTGGTTCGCAATGCCGTCGGTGAGGACGCGCCTCACGGGGGAACAGGCGAAATCCTTCGACGTATACGAACGACGGTAGAAGTCGCCACGGGCGAATCCGTGGCTCGATCGTCGATGCGGAAATCCGCCTCCGAGCTCGCGCGCAAAGCGGGAACGGTTTTCGTGCGCGGTGCGTGCCGCGGAATCAAAGCGGCGCGACGCTTGGCAGGGCGGTTGAGTGTACGTGAAGCCGGACCGGTACCGGCCGAGATCAGCTACCAAACGAGCCCAGAACGGAGCGCCATCGTGAACGCGGTATCGGTCGACAGACAGCAATTGGAAAGCAATTGGGCCCGAGCGCTAGACCGGGCTGGAGATTGTTCTGCTGAAACGGACGTATGTGTTTCCCTGGAGCCCGTTTCTTTATGCCGAGGGCGAGATACGGGCGGTGTTCACCACGCATGACGTGATCGTCAGAGGCACAGCATTGACCGGAATGCTCTCCGAGCTCGCTGGCCAGCGGATTGCCCGGCTGCAGAAACCGGCATGCACAGATCGGTTCGAGGAACTCTCGGGGCCAGTCGTTCGGCAACTCATCATCGAACGGGTTCAGGAATCGCTGGCGTTTCTAGCGGATCTGAAGGGCTCTGTAGCCTTGATCTCTCCGCCGAGACGTTTCCAGACGTGACCATGACGAGGATCCGCCTGTGCCTTCTTTCCTACGCCCATGTCCGAGATGAACCTTCCTTACGAGCTAATCGCAAATCTGGTGCGATTGCGGCTGGGGAAGAACTATTCCATCAATCCGTTCAGTCATTTGGAACAGGTTCCCAAACCCAGAAAGGGAAACTCCTTGCAAATCGGCGGCTATTCCCAATAATACGTGATAGGATCGCCTGGTACGGGAGCTCTAAATGGAAAATCCCGGATCAAAACCGAACCATTTTTGCGCCTCGCGCTCATAACGGGAATCCGACAGATTAACGAAGAAGAGGTATAACGAACGTGCCGAACGTCGACCCCGAGTTGCAGCTGATTTATGACAGTTTAAACATCCTTCTGATGGACGAATCTCTGAAGAAGGAGCTGGGTAGCGACGAGTTTTACGCGTTCACAGACCAAGTTGAGGGGATGAAGGAGCGCTATGCCGCTGCACAGAAACTAGCCAAAAGTGAAAAAGCTACCGCCGAGCAAAGAAGGTACGCCAAGGACCTCTGCGACAGCATCGCCAAGGGGCTGCCTGTCATGACGAAGGCCGCCATCTCCGCTGCCCAGGCCTTCCGCAAAGGCGATCCGATCACCGGTTCGGCAGCGATCATGGACATGTGCGCCGCGGTCGCGCCCATATTGGGATCCATCCTCAGCGCCGGCACCCTTCTGGGTGCGGCAGGCGGACCGGTAGGCATGCTGGCCGGCGCACTTTTCTCTATCATCGGGCAGATCGTTATGTTATTCGCGCCAAAAGGCGATTCCATGCTCGATCAGATCGAGAAGATCCTGAAGGATTTGGAACAAGAAACGCTATTGGTGGATATCAAGTCAGTCCAGGATGAGATTACGGCTTATACTCGTTCCCTCAGGCGTCAAGCTCGCATCCTCAGGGACGCACTAAAGAAGCCGCTGAACAATCACGACGAGTTTCTGGTCTTTGATCGGGAACTCGTCAAGATGCAAGAGGTCCTCAAAGCGGACAACCCTCACGGAAGCATAGGAATGTTCACGACTTGGAGAGTCAAGAATTGGCTGGAGCTCGACACGAAACAAGAAATGGACAGATGGCCCGAAGTCCTCGGCATCTTCTGCAAGGCGTATACCGATCTGGTGACGGCTAGCATGACAATTTCCCTCCTCTGCAATTCCGATGACCTGCGCAAGAAGATGACGGAAGTCGGTCCGGATTCGCCGCATCAGTTGTCCGACCGCGACAAAGAACACATCGAGACCGAACTGAACCACCTGCTTGCGTACGCGGAACAGCGCGCGGACGCGTATGCGTCCTGCAATGAATCCGTCGTCGGCTTTATCCGGAAGATTAGGCCCGTCGCCCGGGACCGCGGCCTGTTCTTCGTCAAGCTGGACGACGGCCATGTATTCGCGGGCACCGGGAAAAACGTCATCCAGAAAGACATGTGGGGTCAAGAAATCTGGAACTACTGCAAGAGGATTTCGATCACCGTCTCGAAGGAGGATCAGAACCCTCTCAGCGCTCCCTTGTATCCCCAATACCACTTCTGGGCTCTCGAGGACTGGCATGAGTTTGGAACCGACGCCATATGGCATGGCAGGCTCGATTCCCGGAAGCTGGCCGACCGGTCGGCAAACCGGAGCTTGATCGTTCATAGAGAGCCAGGTCGCGGTGGGGCCATCGAGTTCTCCGACATCTGGGCGCTATCGAGTTCCAAAAGATCGTACGTTTACTGCTCCCGCGGGAATCCGGAACGGAGCGGCGGCGTGCAAACGTATCAATTCGAGGACGGCGAATTCACGGATCTCGGCTCGAAACCCGGCGGCAAGCTTCCATTGTTGCGCGTCCGCGCGATCACTCCCACAAAAGTGCTCGACGCCGATCCAGACAAAGACGCCATGCCGGCCAGCCTGCTGGCCGGAAAGGATTACGAGAACTCCATCGTTTATGGCTTACTTAAGGGGTCACCGGATGTTTACGTCAATCGAATGAACGAGACGAGTTACCTGCCGGCCCCCTCGTTCGGAGGGAACCTCACTGGAATCGCCGTAGACCCATACTTCCTGTGGGTGTTCGGACCGCGCGGGTGCGCCTGCGCCACGCACGCGTCGATCATGAGCGCCCTCGCGAGAAAGCGGGATGGGCCTCTTTGGCTCGAAACGCCGTCCTTTGCGGATATCCTCTGGGAAGGAGAGCAGTTCTTTCCACAAGGCGGTCAGATGGAAAATTTCTGGACGAATACCGACGAACGAAAATATCCCGAGGTGAAAGGCTTGGTCGATGTGTGCCCGTCATACGATGATGGGACTCTCTTTCTTTCTGGGCATACACGGACGGTCAAGAGGCGCGAGGGTTTGGACCACTGGGAATTTACGGCGTCCGATAAACGGGGCTTATGGGCCGCGGCTTATCAGCCAAATTTTGAGCAGAAGAAGATCACCACCGGCCCGTGGACCAAGTTCGCGGGGGGAACAGGGGCGGCTCAGGTCCAAAAGCTGCCGATTCCCTGCTGGCACCTGCTCAACAGCCTGGAGGCTGATTTAGGAAACACACTCGAAACGCACGTTCGCCGGGCGCGCGCTTGAACGGTTTTGTCCGTCACTGCCTGCGTCGGCAACGCATTGCGGAACTCCGGTGAAAAGATGGACGAGAGACTGCGAGTAAAGTCCCGGTCGAGGTCGCTGGCGCAGGCGCTGACGAGTCCGCTGTGTATGATCTAGTGGAGCGGCTATTTGCTGAGGTCACCGAACGTTGTGTTCGGCGCGGGGGGGCGGGATGCTGCTGGCCGAATAGGGAGCATACAACCCGTTTCCGTGATGCTCCTGTTTTACGCCTTCGCCGTAAAGTAAGTAAAACAAGAATCCGTCAAAAATCCGTTCGTGTTCGGTCTCAGTTGATCGAGATTTGCCCCAGTTCCGATTTCCGGCAACCCTTGATCACCACGCGATAGTGAAATGTCCCGCTCGACGCCGTCACTTTGCAGGCCGGGTGCGCGGCGTCGAAACTGTGGCGCTCGCAGGGAGCGGCAGACTTAAACGTGACGGTCCATCCTTCATGAGAACTCACGAACGTCACATTGGACCCTCGTGGAACTCGCAGATCAACGCCCCCGGCGCCGCCAACCGTACTCACCTTGCAAGCGCCGCACGGCCGGACCGGAAAAGGCTCCCGCTGCGAGGCGCACTCGATCCGAATCTCCGAAGTGTCGGTTGCCGGCTGGGCGCGAACGCGCACCTCATGAACAGTCAGAAGCATAAGAAAGGCCGCGAGTCTTCTTCTCATTTCTTTGATCCTTATTTAACCATCGATTCACGATCTTATTTGGCGGCAGGGGTAAGAGGGTCGCGCAACTCTGGCACAAAGGCGAACTCCACGGCGGTTAAGCCATTCTTCAGCCACGCCGGCAGCATTGCGATTCCTTCCTCCCGATGACCGCACGCGATGAGGACGCGAGCCTGAACGATCCGCGAGTCGGCGTCTTCTCCACCGAGCCGTTCGGCCTTCCGGAGGATCGCATCCTGGGACGCGTGCGGATCCAGTTTCGCCCGATAGAGCGCAAGGCGCATCCACCTGGCGCCATCGGAGGAATCTGTTCGCAAAGCTCGTTCCACTTCCCGAGCCGCGCGCGAGTAAGAGTCCCTCGCCTGCCTTTGTTTTGCGCGGATCATTTGATAACAGTCGGCAAGACCTAACCAGTTCTCATCTTCCCCGGGATTCAGTGCGACGGCTTTCAGGGCGGACGAGAGAGCCGCTTCGAATTGTCCATCCGCGGCTAAGGCTTGCGCATAACTCAGGTAAGTTCCGTCGTCGTTTGGATTGATGGCCATACTCTTCCGGAAACTGCTCAACGACTCAGGGATATTTCCCACCTTCAGAAGCAGCATCCCTAAGTTGCTAAACGCCAGTCCGGACCAGGAGGCAAGCGTCGTGGCCGTGCGAAACGCTTCCAGCGCCTCGGCGTTCCTGCCCTGCAAATTCAGGAGAACACCCCGTTCCTGATAGGCGAGCCAGTAATTAGGGCGCTCCCGCTGGAGGCGCAAGTAAGTCTGGTCCGCTTTGTCCCACTGGCGGAACCGCGTGTAAATTTGCGCCTGCCAAACGAGTGTTTTGGGATTCGAAGGGTCGAGGACTAGAGCGTGGGCGATTTCAGCGAGAGCCCCTTGTTGATCCCCTTTACTCTGGTAAACAAACGCCAGCGCCGTATGGGCTTCCGGCAACTCTCCGTTCAACGCAACTGCGCGGGCGGCATTAGCGCGAGCCAGTTCGAGCACGCTCTCACTTCCGCGCAGCGCGTAGAGACGACAATAGGCGCGGGCCAGTTCGGCATGAGCGAGCGCAAAGCGGGGGTCGGCATCGACAGCCGCCGCATAGTCCTGAATGGCGGCATCAAGACCGCTATCGTTGCGCTTATTCATCTCCGCGTTGCCGGATTGAAAAGCGTGGAATGCAACCGGCGAAGCGGTTGACGTAACGGCGGGCCGGGGGTGCTGGACTCGAGCGTTCAGCAAGTGAGCGGCCGCCGCCGCGGCCCGGGCCGAAAGAGTATTTATCTCGCGAATGTCGCAATCTACCTGTAAGTGTCTGAGCGTACGCCCGGTTGGCACGTCAAGGACAGCCAGGCTTATCCGCGCATTCTTTACGCTCAGCTCACATGATGCCGCAAGGATGAGATTTGCACCCAGCGAGTCACGGGCCGCAGCGAGCGAGATTGAGTCAATTGCCGGAGGTTGCGCTTCCGGAGGCGCAATCACATAGAGAGCCGGATCAGCAGCTTCGGCTCTTACCAGATCGTTCTCTGCCGCTTCCATGGCGCTACTTAGAAGCGACCGCGCCTGGAGATCAGTTGCGGGGGCCATCCAGATCAAGATGAAACGTTTGGCCGGCAAAGGATGAGCGGCATTTTCGATCCATGCAAGGGCTATCTCCCGCTCAATCCAAAAAGCGCCCAGACTTGCGATGGCGCCGGACGCCGCCGCCGCGAATAGCCAGCGCCGGCTTAGCAGTAACCATTCCATGTTGCGCAAAGTACTCGGAGCGGAAAGAAAACCCTGGATGCGGCGGTTCGGATCAATGCTGATGAGCCGGTCGACTAACGTGCGATAGGCCCGCGGGAATTCCCGAGACGGGCGGCCCGCAGGCATGTCGATCGCCTGATCGCCAGGGCTCAGGAGCTGATGGAGGATCAGGCCCAGCGAGTAGATATCCGAAGCGGGGGACGCAGGTACACCCTGCCACACCTCAGGCGCCATGTATCCGGGCGTACCCCGGAGTTGTCCCGGCTGGCCTATCTCACCGGACAACCCGAAGTCCGTGATGACCGCGCGCATTCCTGACCCTTGAGTTTGGCATAAGATAATATTGCTTGTCTTCAGATCGCCATGAATGACGCCGTTGTCATGCGCCACCTTTAGAGCAGAGCAAAGTTGGCGAGCAACTTCGACGGCTTGGGGGAGTGCCAGGCGGCCTCGATCCGCCAGATGCAGTGATAGGGTTTTTCCATTTAGGAGTTCCATGGAGAGGAAATCGAACTCACCGTTCGCATCACGCGCGGTGTGGATTTCATTCACCAGGCAAATATTGGGATGACGCAGCTTGAGCGCGTTGCGCAATTCCGGCGAGAGGAAGTGTTGAAACCCAGGCTTGGCGGCTTTGATAGCGATTCTTTGGTCTCGCTTGCGGTCGATAGCTTCATAGACAACTCCCATGCCGCCTTCGCCGATCTCGCGGATTATCTCGAAGCGATTCCCCAGAACCTGACCGATCTCCAGCGGAACACGAACGTCCGATGAGGCAAGGACAGGCTGCTGCAAGAAGCCGCCCATCTTTTCTTCCCACTCGAGCGCTTCCGCGACTTCTTCCCAGAGATGCCGGTTATTTTCGCAAGCGAGCGGAAGGTATGAAGCACGCTCGCGCTCGGTGAGGCGGCGTGCGCGGGCGACAATAGACATAATTAGTTCGTCGTGCGTGAAATCGCCCTTCATCTGTCGGGGAATCAGTGTTGGGAGGAAGTTAGCCTTTCAAAGAGCCATTTTCGCGCGCGGTACCACTCTCTCTGCAGTGTATGCAGAGTGAGACCAAGGGCTTTGGCGGCTTCGCTATCCGACATTCCGAGGAAGAACTTCAGCTCCACCACGGCCCGCTGTTGTTGAGAGGCCGCGTCTAATTCGTCGAGCAGAAGATCGATCGCGGTGGCCAGTTCCAACTGCGAATGCGTCCCTAACATCCGATCGGAAACGCCTTCCATTTGGATGAAGGGCACATCCGGTCTCACCCTGGCGAGATCGATCAGGTAGCGGCGCATGACTCTTGCGGCAAAAGACAGGAAATGACCGCGATCGTTCCAGTCGATTCCTTTACTGGCGGCCAGGCGCAAGAAGGCTTCGTTTATGAGCGCGGTGGGTTGCAGGGTGTGCCCGGGGCGCTCTCTGCGAAAGCAGGCGGCCGCAATTCTGTGCAGGTCCGGCATGAGAATCCCGAAAAGCCGGGATTCGGCGTCACGATCTCCGCGCTTCCATGCTTGTAGTAGAAGAGTGACTTCGCCGGGCATAGAACGGAATGTCGGAAAGGAATAAGCGATTATACCCGATCGGGAAACTGCGCATGGGAAGAGCGGAGACACGCAGGGGAACGACAAAACTTTTTTTTGGTCCAGGGTGGCGGACTTTTCCGGATCGCATCGCTTATCCCCAGTGTGAGAGCAAGCTTCTCACGCAGCCATCCGAACCGAAAGAAGGAAACATCCATGACAACGTTAACCGCCTGGGACATCCGTTCCCAGCTTGATACCCAGACTCTCTCGAAGACGCCGCAAAGGAATATTCTTTGCGTGAACTCTCACGCCCAGCTTTTCGGGGACCTGTCTTTTCAGGATCTCTTTACCAGCCCCATGTCGAAGCTCGCCGCGCAAGCCCGGCAGAATTTGCCGGCGGCGGCCGGAAGCCTGAAGGTTGGTCAGACGGACGTGGAGACCTCCTTGGCGACGCTCACGTCTGAGCTCGGGGACGCCACGATCCAGAACCTGCTCACGAAGCCGACGAGCGCGTTCACCAAAAAGCAGCTCGATGCAATGCGCGCAGCACGAAAGTCAGGGCTGATGCTGCCGATGCCGTCATCCGATGCGCAGGTGCAATCAAACCGGGCTCAGGCTCTCAGCAGTCTTCTCCGCGACGCCCCGAACGTCACCCTGAAGCAGATGTTCCTCGGCAAGCAGACCGGCGGCGCCTTAGCAGCGGCGACAAGCGCGGTACGGGAGGCGCAACAGACGGGAGTGCTTCCGAACAAGCCGCCGATTTCGCCGCCCACGGCGCCTATCACCCTGGCGAATTGTCAGGTCAGCTTCCACACGAACGACGAGGACAAGGACGACGACACATTCGTGATCGTCAGCGTATATGACGTAAATAACACGTTATGCGCGACGATCTCGAACGACTTTGGACATTTTAACGACCAGAGCGACGAAGGACCGTTCGCGCTGCTGATTCGGAATCCGAGTACGAACGACGCTCTCAGCCGCGGTTCGGTCATCATTCATATCGATCCGAACGGACACGATACGTGGCGGTTCAATTTCACGCTGGACTTGCACTTCTCCGACAACTCGCACCTGGGCGGGTCGGCTTATGACCTGGAGTTGACCCAGGATCGCCAGCAGCAATCGTTCGGAATCGACGGGCTGATCAGCGATTAAGCCCGGGGCGTTAGTTACATAGGGGCGATCGGGCGGCGCTGTTCACCCGATCGCGTCCCGGGACAAGCGGCTTCGGCCAGGTTATGCAAGGGCCGTTATTCTGTTAGATTCAGTGAATTGGAGGAGAAATGAGTCATTCAGGTTACGCGAGATCTAAATACTTTGGCTTGGCAGCATCCCTGTTGCTGGCCGCATTCGCCGGGGCGCCGTGCCGCGCGATTGCGGCTACGGCAGACACATGGAGCCTTACCGGAAACTTGCCGGGCGTCCGGTTCTGGCACGCCGCTGTCCTCTTGAAAACGGGAAAGGTGCTGGTCAGCGGAGGAATCGACCAAAGTTATACTGTAACTTCAACCGCAGAGCTGTATGATCCGACGAGCGGCACGTGGGTGACCACGGGAAGCATGCACGTGGCGCGCGAGTTCCACTCGCTAGTGTTGTTGAACGATGGCAAGGTGCTCGCGTCGGGCGGGAGCGGCGCGGACCAAAACGGGATCGCGCAAGCGGAACTTTATGATCCGTCTTCTGGAGGGTGGACGCTCACGGGATCCCTGAATACGGCACGAGTCTTCAACGAAACGACGCTACTGGAAAATGGAAGCGTCCTGGCAAGCGGCGGCGAAGCATGCGAATACTGTTCCGACGGGCTTAATGGGGCCGAAATCTACGATCCTACTTCCGGTTCATGGTCGGTGACCGGGAGTATGGCGCAAGGGCGGTATTCGCACACGGCAACCCGTCTCAGTAACGGCATGGTGCTGGTTGCCGGCGGCTGCGGCGGTCCTTCTTGCACACCCCTTGATTCGACTGAGGCTTACGACCCTGAGAGCGGATCGTGGCTCCCGGAAGGGAGTCTGCACACCGTTCGCGCGCAAGCGTCCGCGAACCTTCTTAGGTCGGGGAAGGTGCTGGCCGCAGGGGGATTCGGCAGCGACGGCAACCCGATCAGCAGCACGGAGCTGTTTGATCCTACAACAGGGACCTGGCGTCTAAGTGAAAGTATGTCTGTTGAGCGTACCTATCAAGTTGGGCTCATGCTGCCGAATGGAGACATACTTCAAGGTGGCGGCTTCGCGCTGGGAGGTTACTCAACGGGCGATACAGAGTTATATCAACCTTTGACCGGATTGTGGACTACCGTAGGATCTTTGGCGACTCCGGTATACGGCGCGGCGGGGGTGGTGTTGCCTGATGGGTCCGTGCTTGTTACGGGAGGCGTGGACTTCACAGGAGTTGCGACCAGCCAGGTTTATACAGAAGGCGCGAGCCCCTTGCTTTCGCTATCGTCGACGAGCCCGGACTTCGGCTCGCCCCTGGTCGGGACCAGCAGCGAACCCCAAAAGATTTTAGTCGGGAATACCGGCCAAGCGAGTTTGAGTATTGCCACAATAAGCATTGGGAGCGCCTTTTCGGAAACGGATGATTGTGCGGGGAAAAATTTGGCGCCCGGCGCATCATGCGCGGTTACAGCCATTTATACGCCCTCGGAAATTGGAACTCAGACGGCCACGTTGCAGTTCCAAGACAACGCCCCAGGCGGCTCGCAGGCAATCACCCTGAGCGGCGTGGGCACGGACAAGAACTGGAAACCGCGGTCTGAAATGACCTATGCGCGCGCCTTTCATACCGCCAGCCTTTTACAAGACGGCAACGTTCTGATCGCAGGCGGCGGGTGTAACAACGATTCACTGTTCTATAGCCTTCCGTCGTTGACGGAATTGTATGACGTTAAGACGGGTCAGTTGCAGCTTTCGGGTTCGATGATTGATGCTCGTGGCAGTCACACGGCGACAGTTCTAACGGATGGAAGCGTTCTTGCGGCCGGCGGTTGTAATGGAGCGACCGCGCTGGCGACCGCTGAATTGTACAACCCCGGAACGGGAGTTTGGACTCTGACCATGCCGATGAGCGTAGCGCGCAGCAGTCACACGGCGACATTCCTGGGTAATGGCAACGTGCTGGTAGCCGGCGGCGGAACCGCGACGGCAGAGTTATACGATCCGAGCACCGGCGCTTGGACCGTTACTGGAGCAATGCATGTCTCACGCACGGCGCAAACGGCAACGCTGCTAGCGAGCGGAACTGTGCTGGTGGCGGGCGGCGGTTCCAACACGGCTGAACTCTACGATCCGAACACTGGAATCTGGACGGTAACGGGCAGTATGAGCACGGATCGGTCCAACCATACGGCAACGCTTCTGGCCAGCGGCCAAGTTCTAGTTGCGGGCGGCAGCGGCTCGGGCAAATCCTTTCTTGCCAGCGCCGAGTTGTACGACGCGAGTGCGGGGACCTGGATGAGCACCGGAAGCATGAAGAAACCCCGCACCGGGCATGCGGCGAACCTGCTGGCTTCGGATAAGGTGCTGGTAGAAGGCGGCGAGTTCTACTGTGACCCAGAGACAGGATGTTCCGACACGCCATCGGCCGAAATCTACGATCCAACCACGGGTTTATGGAGCATGTCCGGCCAGATGACTACGCCACGCCAGAATCATACGGCTACGCTGTTGCCGGGCAGTAAGGTGCTGGTGACGGGAGGCAGCGGATACACGACCGAAGAGTTCGAGGCGCAGTGAATGAATTCACTGATGAAAGCTGACACCATCCAGGCGGCGGGAAGTGAACGGTTATTTCGAGAGCGGGCCGGGAACAGCTGGCTTCGGACTCGGTCGTCAATCCGGCGGATGCAAGACGGCGCGCTGTCGACGCGAACAGAGTCTGCTGGTCCGCGAAGCAGGGCGTTCCGTGCATGACCTTCTTATCGACGGCCACCACGCCCTCAAGCGCGCTCCTTTGCTCCGCTGTCATCGCTTTTGAGGATAGCGAAAACCGAGTTTAGCAATTGTTCGCCGGACCTGTCGTGTTCCGGATGATCAGCCGTGTTTCGATCTGCTGCTCTTCCCCGGCGAGTGCGGCTTCCGGGTCCCCGTCGCGTTGAATCTCTTTCACTAGCGCCTGGAACGTCTTCCTGGCCAGTTCTTCCCGGGAGAGGCGGACCGTGGTGAGCGGAGGTTCGGTGAACTCCGCCAAATGAATATCGTCGAACCCAATGATGGAAATGTCCTGAGGAATCCGAAGCCCCGCGCTGCGTGCCGCGCGCAGAGCCCCCATCGCGGTCAGGTCGTTCGAAGTCAGCACGGCGGTGGGCCTTCGTTCCAGGTCGAGCAGGTTCAGCATCCCGCGAAAGCCGCCGTCAATCGAGTGGTCGCCTCCTACCACCAGCCGGTCGTCCTCGATGATCCCTCGCTCCGTCAGGCAGCGAAGAAAGGCCGACCGCCGGATCGCCGCGGATTTCAACGACATCGGGCCGCTGATGAACCCCACGCGGGTATGCCCCAGCTCCAGAAGGTGGGCGACCGCTTGATTGATCCCGCGCTCGTAATCCACCACGATATTGCGAATGCCGTGACCCTCCACGCCCACGTCCAAGAACACCATCGGCACCTTCCGAAGCGCGATCTGCTCCGTCAGCAGCGGATCCATCTCCGACGTCAGGATCGCCACGCCTTCCACCGTGCGCTCCAGCATGCGATTCACCGCCAGAGCCATTCTGCTGGGGTCATAGCGCGTCGAGCTGATCAGAAGCTCATACCCGTGCTCGACCGCCAGGTCTTCAAATCCCTGAATCAACTCCGGAAAGAATGGGTTCGTCACGTCCGAGACAATCAGTCCCAGAATGCGGCTGCGGCCGGAAACCAGCGAGCGCGCGTGCGTATTTGGAAAATAGCGGAGCTCCCGGATCACCTTCCAAACGCGCTCCGCCGTCTTTGGCGTCACCGAGCCCGGCTTGTTAATCGTGCGGGAGACCGTGGCGGTGGAGACTTTCGCGCGTTTCGCTACCTCGCGGATGTCCATCAGGCGCTCATTCCTCAGTCCTGCGGCTTCTAGGACAACGCCCTACATCATAGCCGTGCGCGTCTCAAGCCAGTACGCGTTTATTTGAAAATTCTTCCAGCAGCAATGCGGCGTAGTCCGCGCCGCCGTAGCGCGAGGCCGCCTCAGCCAGCCGCGTGATCCCTTGCTTATAGCCGGGCTCCTGAAGAATCCGCTCCACCGCTGCCCGAATAGTCTTCGCATTGACTTTGGAGGGAGAAATCCGAATACCGGCGCCGGCCTCGACGATTCGTTGGGCCAACTCCGGCTTATCCCATTCCGTCGGGATCAGGACCATCGGAACGCGCGCTTCGATCGCGGCCAGGACCGTTCCCGCCCCGCCCGTCGTGACCATCACATCCGTATTCGGAAGCAGGTCGCTGTGCGGAATCCATCGGGCCAGATGGAGGTTCGGCGCAACCGCGCCCAGGTTGATCGATTCCGGATCGCGCGCGCCGCCGCTCGTCATGATCACTTCCATCTGAAGGTTGGCTAATCCCTGCGCGGCGGCCCGGAGGACGAACGGCTCGCCCACGTGCACCGTCCCTTCCGTCACATGCACCCACGGCACATCGCGCCGCACTGAAGGCAGCCACTCGGGTGAAGTGATCGCCGCCGGCTTGTTCCAGAGGTATGGCCCCACATACCGGACCGAAGCCGGCAGATCGTGGCGATTGTAGTCGAATTCGGGGGTAGTGGGAATGATGTAAAGGGGCACCGTCGCCAAGTGCTGCAGCGCGGTCGTCCGGATCGGCGGCAGGTCGTACGTGCCGCGAATCTCGTTCAGTCGCCTTCGAAACTTCCCGCTCACGAAAGTTTGGCCCACCGCCACTGCTTTCGACATCAGGCGCGTTTTGAAATCGCGGGGCTTCGGCAGCCCCAGCCCGAACGGCGGCGCGTCGGGTCCGGGGATCATGCAGCATGGCATAAAAGAAGTGATCGCCACCGGCACGCGGCCCAGCTCGCCCAGGATGAATGTGGGTCCCCACATCGAGACTTCCGACGCAATCGCATCGGGCCGCCACTCTTCCAGAATTGCCTCCAGATCCGCCACCTGATCCGGAATCGTTTCGATCATCCACTCCCGCAATAGCGTGGCGAAGCTGAAACCGCCCGAAGGCGATGATGAATGGCGGTCCGGCCCGAAGAGCACGGCATCCAGATGCGCCTCATTCACCTTCGTGAACGGAAACAGGCGATAGCCTTCCGACTCGACCGTTTTGGCGGTCTGCGCTCCGCAATAGAAAGCCACCTCGTGGCCGCGAGACCGCAACGCGTTCGCAATCGCGATCTGCGGGTACAGGTGACCGGGAGGATGCCAGGAAGTGACCAGGAACCGCGCCATGGAATCTGCTCCGGCGCCTACGGGCGCGCCGGCTGGCGAGTCCTCAACTTGCCCAGCACCGCCTTCGTATAAATCCGTTCGAACAGCTCGCCGGGGAGGATGCGGCGCGCCAGGAAGAATCCCGCCGGGCGGTAACCAACCAGGTAGCGGCGCTTTGGACGCTTCGCCGTAACCGCATGGTGAATGGCTTTGGCGACGTGCTCCGTCCGAATCGGGGATGTCGAGACGGCCCATTCCGCCAGGCGTTCCGATCGCTCGAAATACTCGTGGTTCGGGCTGCGGTCGTCCATGGCCCGTTCCGCGATCCCGCCTCCGGTCTTCCAGATCGGCGTATTGATGTTCCCCGGCTCGATCAGGCTGACATCCACGCCGTAAAGGGCCATCTCCAGCGCAAGCGAGCCCGCAAACCCTTCCATGGCGAACTTCGACGCCGAGTATGCGCTCACCCCGACCGACCCGATCAGGCCCGCGACACTCGATAAAAACACGATGCGACCGCGCTTCGCCTCGCGCATCCCGGCAATCACGGCGCGCGTCACCGCCATGGTTCCGAACACGTTGGTGTCAAACACCCGGCGGATCTCCGCATCGCTCAGATCTTCGAAGTAACCCCGCAGCAAAACGCCGGCGTTGTTCACCAGGGCGTCAATCGCTCCGTACTTGAAGGTCACCTCGGCCACTGCCCGTCCGATGCTCGCGTCATCCGTCACGTCCATCGAAACCACGTCCACGGAAACGCCCGCTTGCCGCGCCGCTGTATCCAGCGCGCCGCGCTTTCCTAAATCCCGCATCGTGCCGACCACTCGTTGACCGTGTCTGGCCAGGTACACGGCTGCGTCCAGGCCGATGCCCGAGGATGCTCCGGTGATAAGGATCGCGCCGGCCATCAGGCTACTTCGGATCCAGCGTGTAATGGTTCAAATTGAGGTAGGGCTTGATCTGATCACGAATGGAATGAAACAGGCTGAGCGCTTCGGGAAGAAGCTTCGGCTCTCGCGGCGCGATTTTGCTCGCCCAGGGAACCTCGCCGGTGGGATGCACGCCCAGAAAAGAGATTACCCGTTCCATGGTCGCGTCCGGTTCCCGGCATAGCTCTTCGTACTGAAGCGTTACGTGGTCTTCCGGTGAGAGCTGCTGGTAGTGGGCCATGTAGTACTTGGCCATCTTGGCGGTGTGGTGCGCGAGCAGTCTCTCGAAAATCCGGACCGGCGGCTTCGCCATCGCCCGCGACAACCAGAGTTGCACGGGGCGTTCAAACAACTCCCGATACCAGGGCGCGATCATCGCCACCAATCCGTTGCGGGTCTCCATCATGCTGCGGATGGCCCTCAACTGCGAGTTCAGGATGTTGACCGGATGACGATGTATGAACACGAACCGTGCGTTCGGGAAGCGCCGCTTAATATCCATGAAGCAAATCACGTCCCAGGGATTCTTCAGCAGCAGCGGCTTGTCCCGATCCCCGACATACTGCATCTTGCGCGCAAGCTCCTGAAACTTGTCCACGGTCTTATCCGTAATGCGCGGGCGCCGGTTCGAAGTGTCGGAAAGAATAAATCCATATTCGATAGGCGCTTCCGGAACGGCCGGAGTCGCATCGATCACCCGGTCCTTAATGCCCTGCCGCTCGAATTCATCGCGTATCGCCTGGCGTCCCGCTTCCGTCTGCCCGGCCAGAAAATCCGTCAGCACCTGGTCGTAGCGGATCACGTGATAGGCGGAAACATAGTTGAAACATCCCGTCTCCGCCAGCAGCCGGTGAAGCAGGGTCGTGCCGGAACGGTGGTCGCCCACGATGAAAACCGGCCGGAAAGTGACGCCGTTGAGCAGGGCGAGCTGTTCGCGATCTGTCCGGGCTTCAGTTACAGTTGTACTCATCGGGTGCGGATTGGGTTAGGCGGATTCTTTTCCGACGATCACCGGTTCGGCAACGGCGGTGAGTTGATCGGCAGGCGTGCGGAGGAACTTGAGGGTTGTCTCCGTGAGCAATTCAGGCATCTCCAGCGGTCCGAAGTGTTCGCCGCCCGGCAGCAAAACCGACTGGCAGTTCGGCAAGCGATTCTTGATCGGCTCCCAGGACTGGAGAAAATGCGATTTGTCCCCATACACCAGCTCCACCGGCGTATGGATCGTCTCCAGCGCGCTCAGCGTGAGCTCGTCCACTTCCTCGTAATCCTGGACCAGGCTCGTCTGGCGCAGCAGCTTCAGCAGCGGTTCGCGATTGCGCGGCAATCCGCGGGCGGGCCCGTAAAACTTCGGGGTCTCCAGACTCAATTGCAGCAGATGCAGAACATCGGCCTTCTTGTCTTCCGGAATGGTGATCCCGCACTCTTCCAACTTTTCAACCCAGGCCTTCCAGCCCACCCAGTTCGGATCCTTCCGGTCGTCCATCAAAGCGGCAAGACCCGGCTCCAGCGCAAGAATTTTGCTGACGCGGTCCGGATGCTTCAACGCGAAATAGAGACAGATATCGGCGCCGAAGCTGTGTCCCATCAAGGCGGCCTTCTGGATCCCCATCGCATCCATCAGGCCGAGCAGATCCTCCGCCATATGCTTGGACGAATACCCGGTCGGAGTCATCTCGCTATATCCGTGCCCGCGCAGATCGTAGGTCGTGACCCGGAACTCGCGGCGCAAAATCGGCATCATGTAAAGATGCCAGACCGCGAGATTCCCGAGGAATCCGTGAAGGAGGATGACGTCGGGACCCTCACCGGCGGTGATGTAATGTATCTGAATCCCGTTGGCTGAAATTTTCGGCATGATTGATTTCGATGACGGCCGGCGCTATTCGATATAACCCAGTTCGCGCAGGCGCTCCATCACCACCCGTTCATCTTCCTCGCTCATCTCCGCCGCGTCTGTTTCCGCCGGTTTCTCTTCGTCTTCTTTTCCGGTCGTTGCAACGGTGCTCTTTTGAATCGGTTTCTCGTCCATCATTTGTTCCTCAAAAATTTCTACGGGCACTCTTCCCTCAAGATCGCTATAGACCGGCAAGCCCAACGAATGCAGGATCAACGGGGCCACGTCGAGGATGGAAATCTCCCCCGCGTCAAAGCCTTTGCGAATCCCGGGACCGCTCGCCCCAAAAATTCCCTGGGGCCGGTGCGCGCCGCTAACCACCGGGCGCCGCGAAACCAGTTCCTCGCCGGGCAGAATCGAAACCAGGCCGCCATCCCGCATCTCCAGCGTGATGTCGGGACCCAGCGGTCCGGCCGGACCCGGAAAAATCTCCTCGCGCGTGAAGATCCCCGTGATGATCGGCTCCCCGTCTTCCGGCGAGCGCACTTCCCGCAACTCCTCGATCAGGCGGGCGCGGAAAGCCTCGTAATCAGCAGGCGCCACTCCCGGCGAACTTCCGTCGCTGATCGCGATATTGATTCCATTGGAAGTCGGCGTCGTGGCGAACGCCTTGGTCCGCGTCCAATCCAGCATCCAGGTATGCCGGGCCACCTGCCCCACGCCGAGCAGCGCATCCGCCTTCTCCTGCGCCGCCGCTTCCGACCAGAACAGATAACCCTTCTTGGCCAGCCACGCGTTCACGTGAAAAACTTCGTAAGTCGGGCCGAATCCGTGATCCGACGCGAGCACCACGTTCGCGTCCGGGCCGGCCTGCTCGACCATCTGCTGGAAGATCGAATCCAGTTGGCGATAGTAATTGAGGCACAGGTCACGGATCGCGAATTCCCAATCCTCGGTGAGCGGCTGCGCATCCTGCGGCCGGATAAAGCGCCAGCAAAGGTGCTGCATCTTGTCGACGCCGTCGAACAGGACGGCCGTCAACTCCGAAGGATCGTTCGCGGTCAGGTAGCGGTATATCTCAAACCAATTGCGCTCCCGGCGCGTATGGAATTCGATCCACGGCCCATACTCCTCGCGCGTGCCAACGCCTTCGGTGGACTTTTCCTCGAGCTTGATGTCCATCCCCAGCTCGCGAAGCGTGACGTCGGGAAGCGCCTTCAACCGGTCAAAAAGATCCTTGGGCCAGCAAGCGAGACGCATCTGCCGCCACGGCACCCATCCGGGAACCACGTAGCCCTCCACATGCGGGGCCGGGTACATGGACGGAAAATTCATCGACGCCACGCGAAGGCCGTTCTTCGACGCCAAACCCCAGATCGTCTCAGTCAGCACGTCGCTCGATGTGAAAAACCGGATGAGCTTGCTGTTTTGGCCCTCGAAGCGGAAAAAATCAAACACTCCGTGATAGCCCGGCGTCCGGCCCGTCATCAGACTGGTCCAAGCCGGAGGCGTCAGAGCCGGAACAATCGTACGAAGTTTCGCCCTCGTTCCTCCCGCCAAAAAGCTTTTCAGGAAGGGCATTACGCCCTGCGCCATCAATTCATCGAGGACCGTGAATGTCGCTCCGTCCCAACCCACCAGGAGAGTTCGTACGCTCATCTCTGCGGCTCCGCCGGAATCTCCTCTTTATTGAACTGTGCATAAATGAAGTCCGCCAGTTCGGCGACGCTCACGTCGCGCTGTCCGCGTTCTCCCACCGCCGCCAGAAATTCGGCAAACGGCATCTGCATCCCATAGTGCTCCTGCATGCCGGTTCCGAGCACGACCAGATCAAGGGAATCGAGACCCATTTCGCTGAACAGCAACGTGTTGGGACCGACTTCCTCGGAATAGTCCCAATCCTGGGAGACTTCGGAGAGCGACTTTAGGACAAAGTCCAATATCTCCTGCCGGCTCTGCTTCATTCACACCCCTTTTCCTGACTGCTTGACTCGCGTTCTTTCGCGGGACCTCGCGTTCTCACGCCCGAGCAAGACACGCCACGCTCCTCGAATCGCATGCAGACCACCCTGAAATCGTTTTGTTTTAACTCTAACACTATGAGCCTGCTAGGGAAAGGCGGGGACAGCGATGCTCCATCCGTTCAGACATGCACACCCCTGCCTATAACGCGGCAGCGGATCCGGTCGTCAAACAAGGAGGTACCTGATCGCAAGAAGGGCTGTAGTAGGGCTATGTTCGCAAATCGATGCGGAAGTGTCAAATCTTAACTCATCTCAGGAGTTGGGAAATTCAACGCCGGATTTCAAATGAATTCCAGTGATTTCCTCCTTATCCCCCCGCGCGCCGTCGCGGTTGTCAATCCGGCGCCTCGGATGCTACACTCACGTACTCGACCTCTTCCGGTTTGAGAAGTTTTCCACACATACGGCACACCTACAACGGGAATGACAAACAGGCCAAACGTTATTCTGATCAGCGCGGACTCGCTGCGCGCTAACCACCTCGGCTGTTACGGCTACGGCCTGCCCACAAGCCCGGCGATCGATCGATTGGCTTCCGACGGCGTGCTGGCCGAGCAGATGTTTTGCCCGGTCATCCCGACGCAGCCTTCGCATACGACGCTGTTCACCGGACAAAGCCCGCTCAAGCACGGCGTAGTGGCGCACGGCGGAAAAGCGAAGCTGTCGCGCAATTCTCCTTTTCTTCCGGAGTTGATGCACGACGAGGGTTACCTGACCTGCGCCGTCGACACCCTATTCCGCGAGCGCATGTGGTTCGCCCGGGGCTATGAGCACATCATCGACCCCAGCATCAATCACGTGTTCTATGCGAATGTGACGCAGGAGGAGTTGAACGATCGCGCGATTCGCTGGATCCGCAGCTTCGGCGAGTCCGATCCGTTCTTCATGTTCATCCACTATTGGGACGCTCATTATCCGTACGTTCCGCCCAAAAAGTACCGGGAAGCTTTCTATCCCGGCGGCACGCCGATCGATCCGTCCAACCATGCACTCGACGAGTGGTGGACGCACCCCATCGGGACCATGGCCCGCGATACCTGGCTGCGCACTGGCAAGGGTTTGATCAACGATCCCAACTTCGTCACCGGTCTCTACGACGGCGAAGTGAAATACCTCGATGACGGCATCGCTCACCTGGTCGCATCGCTCGAACAGATGGGCCAGCTCGAAAACACCATGATCGTCTTTATGGCCGATCACGGCGAGAGCATGACCGACCATCGCATCTTCTACGACCACTACGGTCTGTACGATTGCACGATCCGCGTCCCTTTCATCGTGAAATGGCCGGCCGGAAACCTCAAAGCGGGTCTCCGCCTGGAGCCGGTCCGTCAATCGTTTGACGTCGCCCCCAGCATTCTGGAGGCGTGCGGGATCGACTTGCCTCCCGAGCTTGACGGCCAGAGCTTCTATCGCCAGTGGACCGGTGAAGAGGAGCCCGCCGGCTACGACCGCTTTGTCACGCTGGAATCCACCTGGCAGGCGAAATATGCCCTCCGCACCGCGAAGCACAAATTTATTTTGTCGCGCGAGCAGGACCTGCTCGGCAACCCCATGCGCGAGCTATACGACCTGACTTCCGATCCCGGGGAACTGCGCAACGTCGCCGAATCGGAGCCCAAACTCGCGGCCGAAATGGAGCGCGAACTGGAGGCTTGGATCGCCGCCAAGCTGGCCAGCGTGGGCAAGACAGAAGATCCGGTGGTCCAGGAAGGGCCGAGTATGATCGGTATCTGGAAGGGTGTGAAGTCCACTGTCACCGCCTAGCGGTTTGGGAGAACGATGTCTGATCTTGAAGCATTGACCAAAGACTACCTGGCTGCCTTTAACGACCGCGATCTCGAAAAGTGCCTCGGCTTTTTCTCGGAGGACGCCACCGTCGACTTCCAGGACGTCGAATATCAAGGCCGCGCGGCGCTGAAAGAATGGCACGAAGAGCGCTTCCAGGCGAATCTTAAGCTCACCAAACTGGAGAGCGTCCGCGTGAAGGGCCAAACCGTCACCGTGGACTTGGTCGCGAGTTCCGACCGGCTGTCCGCGTGGAAGATCAACTCCCTCAAGAGCCGCATCGAAGCCAAATTTCTGGACGACAAAATCACCGAAGCAAAGCTGACCGCCCGGATGAGCAGCATGTTCGGCATGATGCGTTCCGGCGAATAGCGCCGCTCCCCTAATCCAGTTTCTTCTTAAATCGTGAGGCGCTGAGCAACAGCACGGCCGTCCCGTAGCAACCCAGAACCACCATCTGCGGCCACAGGATGGACACACCCACGCCTTTCAGAAAAATGCCGCGCACAATCTCGACGAAGTAGCGAAGCGGGTTCAAATACGTCAGGTACTGAACCGGCACCGGCATATTGCGGATCGGGAAGGAAAAGCCGCTCAGCATGAAGGTCGGAGTCGCGAAGAAAAAGCTCGACATGACGGCTTGCTGCTGCGTGCGCGAGATGGTGGAGATAAACAACCCCGTTCCCAAACTGGTCAGCAGAAAGAGCGCGCCGCAAGCCAGCAGCAGCAGAAAACTTCCCCGGAACGGCACGCGGAAGACGAGGAGCGCCAGCGACGTCACCAGGAAGATATCGATCAACCCCACCAGCGCGAACGGCACCGTCTTGCCGATCATCAATTCGATGGGTCGAATCGGCGTGACCATCAACTGCTCGAGCGTGCCGATCTCCTTTTCCCGAACAATGGCCATGGCGGTGAGCATCACCGTGACCACCATGATCAGATTCGCCATCACGCCCGGAACGTAGTAATTGCGGCTGGCGAGATCCGGATTGAACCAGACGCGCGACCGCATATCCACATTCGAGCTGCGGAGATTCACGGAGCCGGGAGTGACATTGAGCAGTTTGTTCTGCTGCGCTTTCTGGACCAGCTGCTGGTCGAAATCGGCGACGATCTGGTTGGCGTACCCGGAAACCAGCGAAGCGGTGTTGGAGTTCGTCCCGTCGATGATGACCTGGACTTCTCCCGCGTTGCCGCGCTGAATGTCGCGCGAGAACCCGGGCAGGACGCGCAGCACGGCCGTCACGTCCCCGTGATCCATCAGCTTCTGGATGTCGGCGTCGGAATAGACCACGTGCGTGAGTTGGAAGCGTCCCGAACTGCGGAAATCGTCCAGCAGCTCGCGGCTCTCCGGCGTGTGATCCTGGTCCATCCACGCCGTGCTGACATGGTCCACATCCAGGTTCACCGCGTACCCAAAGATGATCAACTGCACCATCGGGGGCACGAACAGCGCGGTGCGCATGCGCCGGTTGCGCAGCACCTGGAGAAACTCTTTGCGAACAATCTGAAGGATGCGTTCCCACATATCAGGCTAATTTCTGCCTCAGTTTCAAAGTCGCCGCGGTGAATACCAGCAGGCTGAATCCGATCAGGAACGCGAAATCCACCCAGAGCACTTCCATGCCGACGCCGCGCAGGAAGATGCCTTTGAGAATCGTCACGAAGTACCGCGCGGGGACCACATGCGTAACGGCCTGGATCGCGGGCGGCATATTCTCAATCGCGTAGAGAAAGCCGGAAAGAAGGAACGAAGGCAGAAACGAAGTGACGATTCCCATCTGGTAGGCCAGCAGCTGCTGTTTCGTGATCGCTGAAATCAGAATGCCCCAGCACAGCGCCCCAAACAGGAAGACGCACGCGGTGACCGCCAGCAGCAGCACGCTTCCCCGGAATGGCACGTCGAAGACGAACACTCCCACCACCACCGCGATCACCGTATCCAGCGCGCCCACGATGAAATATGCCGCCATCTTCCCGAGCACAATCTCGGCGGGACGCAGCGGCGTCGAAAGCAGCGGCTCCATCGTTCCCATCTCCCATTCGCGCGCGATCGTCAAGGACGTCAGAAGCGCCGAGATCAGCATCAGCATCACCGCGATCAGGCCCGGCACAACATAGTTCTTCGACTCGAGCGTGCTGTTGTACCAGATGCGCATGCGCGGGTCCACCGGCACGCTGATCTGAAATCCGGCATGCTGGTTCTGCGCTTGCTGGCGAATGTCGAGCGAGTAGTTCCGGACCACCGAAGCGCAATACCCGAGCGCGATCGAGGCCGTGTTCGCGTCGCTGCCATCCAGCAGGATTTGAACCGTGGTGTTCTCGCCGCCCTGAATTTTTTGTCCGTAATCGGGCGGAATGACCACGCCTAAGAGAATCTTGTTTCGATCGATCCCGCTCTCGATCGCCTTGTAGTTGTTGGTGAAACCGCGGACATCGAAAAACCGGGTGCTCCGGAACTTCTCGATCAGCTCCCGGCTCTGCGCCGAGTGGTCCTGATCGTAGATCATCGTCGGAATTTTGTCCACGTCAAGCGTCAGCGCGTAGCCGAACAGCATGAGCATGAGCATCGGCTCGGCCAGCGCCATGATCAGACTGCGCGGATCCCGCAGGATGTGCTTGATCTCTTTGCGGGTGACGGCCCGCACGCGGCGGAATTTCATGACGCCTTCCGCTCTTCGGATTGAATCAGTGACACAAACAGGTCCTCCATGGACGGCGGAATCGATTCCAGCCGGCGGATCTCGATGTTGGCGGCGGTCAGCTTCTCGCGAATTCGCGCTACCGTGCTTTCGGTTTCGGTCACGGTGACATGCAACCCGGCGCCGAACACCGCGACCTCCAGCACTCCCGGCTCGCCTTCCAACAGCCGCATGGTGGGAACCAGTTCCGATGTCTCCAGTTGCAGAAGACTGTGCGAGTACATGTCGCGCTTCAGATCCGCCGGTACGCCCAGCGCGATGATGCGGCCCGCGTGCATTAGCGCGAGGCGGTTGCAGTACTCGGCCTCCTCCATATAGTGCGTGGTGACGAAAACCGTCTGGCCCGCGGCGGAGAGTTGATAAATAAGATCCCAGAAGTCGCGGCGCGCGATCGGGTCCACGCCCGAAGTGGGCTCATCCAGGAACAGGATCGGCGGTTCATGAAGAATGGCGCAGCCCAGCGCGAGCCGTTGCTTCCAGCCGCCCGGAAGCAGGCTTGTCATGGCGTTTACGCGCTCCTCGAGCGCCGCCATGCGGAGCGCGTAAGCTTTTCGCTCCTGGCGCTTCTCTTTCGGAACCCCGTAAATGCCGTTAAAAAAATCGATGTTCTCCCCCACCGTCAGATCGTTGTAGAGCGAGAACTTCTGCGAAACGTAGCCCAGGTTTTTCCGAATGGCTTCGGGGTCTTTGGAAACATCAATGCCGCCCACGATCGCCGTCCCGGAAGTCGGATCCAGAAGCCCCAGAAGAATACGGATGGCGGTCGATTTCCCCGCGCCGTTCGGGCCCAGGAAGCCGAAGATTTCGCCCTTGCTGACATTAAACGAAATATGGTCGACGGCCGTGAAGTCTCCGAACTTCATGGTGAGATTGTCCACTTCGACCGCATATGCGGCCGCCGCCGCTTTGCTTTGCGCGGTCGTCATCAAATCACCAGTTCCTTGGTTCGTTCGCTCTTCCGCACCATGGCGATGAAAACATCTTCGAGCGATGGCGTGATCGGCGTATAGGTGCTCCGGTAAGTTTCGCTTTGCAGAAAGTCAGGCGCGACGCCCGGCTCCAGAAAAACGTGAAGCGTGATCCCGAACGGTTCCACGCTGAGCACCCCGGCATTGGTCTGCAAGTCGGCGCGCAGCCCGCGCACATCCTCCGCCAGAACCTCATAGCAGATCTCGGCCATGTTGTTGCGCAAGACCTCCGGCGAATCGCATCGGATCAGCTGCCCCCGATGCATCAGGCCGACGCGGTTGCACCGCTCCGCCTCATCCAGGTATGCCGTGGTGACAAAAACAGTAACCCCTTCTTCGACCAATTGGTAAAGAATGGACCAGAATTCCCGGCGCGAAACGGGATCCACCCCGTTGGTGGGCTCATCCAGGAACAGGATCTGGGGGCGGTGAAGCAGGGTGCACATCAACCCCAGCTTTTGCTTCATGCCTCCCGAAAGGCGGCCCGCCTGGCGTCCCCGAAACCGCTCCATGCGGGTCATCTGCAGCAGGCCCGGCGTCAGTTCATCGCGAATCTTGTTCGGCACTCCAAACAGATCGGCGTAGAAGCTCATGTTTTCGTCAACGGTCAGATCCTGATAGAGACCAAAACGCTGAGCCATATACCCGATGCGGTCCTTGACCGATTCCATCTCCTTGACCACATCGTGTCCCGCCACGCGGGCGGAACCGCTGGTCGGGTTCATCAGGCCGCAGAGCAGACGGAGCGTGGTGGTCTTCCCCGCGCCGTCGGGTCCCACCAGCCCGAAGATCTCCCCCCGATTGACGGAAATATTCAGGCGGTCGACCGCGATCAGCATGTCGAACCGCCTCGTCAGATCGTGGGTTTCGATGATTACGTCCATGGGATGGCTTGCCGTTCCCGTCATTTGTCCAGCAGGATTTCGGCGTCGGCCGGCATATTCGACTTCAACTCGCCGTTCGGGTTCTCGATCTCGATCTTGACGCGGTACACCAGCTTGACCCGCTCTTCGGTTGTCTGGATCTGCTTCGGGGTGAACTCCGCATCCGAGGAGATGAAGGAGACCTTGCCGTTATAGACTTTGCCGGGGAACGCATCGGTCGTCACCTTGGCTTTGGAGCCCAGCCGGACCTTGCCCAGATCCTGTTCATTGATGTAGGCCCGCAGCCAGGGATGTTCCATATCGCCCACCGTCACCACGGTGGTGCCGGGCGCGATCACTTCGCCCACATCGACCGATTTCACGAGCACCACGCCCGCGATGGGAGACACGGCCGTCGTGTCGTTGAGCTGCGAATTGATCAAGGCGATCTGGGCGCGCTCCCGGGCGATGTCGGCCTCCTTCGCCATCACGTCTTGCTGCCGCCTTTTGACGTCGAGCCCGTTCGCCCGGCTGCCCTTGATGAGGGCGCTGGCCTTCGTCACCTGGGCGTTGGCCTGATCGATGTCTTCCGTGCGGGTGCCTTCTTTCACCAGCGCCTGATGCTCGAGGGCCTGTTTCAGACTGGCGTCCGCGCTCTCAAACCGCGTCTTGGCCTGGTCGTACTGGGACGTTGAGATGTCGTCGTTCTTATGAAGCGTCTGCGACCGTTCCCAATCCTTCTTGGACCGGTCGTACTCCGACTGCGCCGAAGCCACGGCCGCGGCGGCCTCGGCGATCTCCTGCGGCCGCGATCCGCTCTTCAACTCTGACAAGCGCGATTGCGAGCTGGTCAGATCCGCCTGGTGCGCTTCCAGATCCGCCGCCGAACTCTCGGTCTGCATTTCCAGTCCGGTCCGGGAAGCGGCCAATTGCGCTTCGGCCTCTTCCAGAGATGCATTCTCCCGGTCGAGCTGCCGCTCTAGCTGGTCTTTATCGAGCCGCGCGACCACCTCGCCTTTGGTGACCTTATCGCCTTCGTCAACCGTTCGTTCGATGACTTTGCCGGCCGTCTTGAACCCGATATTCACCTGTTCAAGCTCTATGTTTCCCGACACCATAATGCGATTGGTGGGCGCCGTGTTGAAGTTGCGATAGAGCAGATAGCCCCCCGCGGCCACGGCGACGATCACGATCAGAAGAACAATTCGTTTCATAGATTCTCGTCCGAAGTCTTTCCTGTCTCTTGGCCGATATCGACAGCTAGTCGATCATCGACAACGTCTTGCCTAACGCCTGGCCCAGATCGATGCGCGCCAGGTTGTGATTGAAAACCGCGTCGATCTCATTGCCGCGCGCCCGCTGCAGGCGGTCGCTCGCCTGCGATACATCGAGACTACCGGCCACGCCGGCGTCATAGCGGCGCCGCGCCTGATCCAATTCCGTCTGCGAGAGCTTCAGACCCTCTTGCGCCACGTCAACCTGCTCGGACGCAGATTTCAGACTGTCCAGAGCGGACCGCACATCCAATTCGATCTGATCGCGCAGGTCCGCCGTCCGGATCCCCTCCTGACGGAACTGCGAATTTGCCTCGAGACGCCGCGCGTCGCGCCGGCCGCCGTCGAAAATGGGGATGCGCACCGCTCCGTAATATTCGCGCGTCGGCAACAAATGGACATCCTGCGGTCCGATAGTGCCGTAGTTGAATTGCGTCACAACCGAGGGCAGCCGTTCCGCCTTGACCGCCTTTGCATTGAAGTGCGCGGAGTCCTCGTGCCGCAACTGCGCCTGAAGATCCGGCCGGTTCGCGAGAGCTTGCGCCACCGCGTCGTCAACGCTCAACGCGTCCACTGGTTTATAAACCAGCTTGTCGGTGAGCTCGACCTGCGTATCCATACGCATGTTCATCGCCCGCAGAAGTTGCAGATGGCTCTTGGTCTGGTCGTTCTTGGCCACCAGCAGGCGCTGGTTGTCGTTGGCGAGCTGAACCCGGGCGCGCGTGATGTCGATTCCGGTTCCCGATCCCGCGTCTTTTTGATGCTGCGACTGGGTCAGCACGGCTTCCGAAAGATCCACATCGGCATGAATCGCCTCCACGTTGGCGTCCATTCGCAGGGCTGCCAGGTAGGCGCGCGCGACCTGCCCGGTGACCTGATCATCCGCCGTATCCACGTCATCCTTGGCGGCCTTGATTCCGGAATGGGCGGCTCTGAGCCGCTGCCAAATGCTCCAATCGAATGCGACCATCTGCCCCGTGCCGCGAATATCCAGCGTATGGAAAACGCCTGTGCGATCCGGGACGCCGTTCGGGAGAAACGACGGAAGGAAAGTTTGCACGGACTGAATGGCTTGGTTGATGCCCCCGATTTCGGTCAGGCCCGCCGCCGCGAGACTGCGGATCGAGGACTGAACGCCCACGTAGCTTTCGATATCCGGAAGCAGCCCCGCGCGCACTTCGGCCGAGCGGTATTTGGCCTGCTTCAAATTCTCCAATTGCAACTGAATGCGCGTGCTGCCCTCCGGAGAAGTCGCCAGTTGCACGGCCCGTCTCAAGGTGAGCTTGAGGGGTCCGCGCGCGGCGATCTCGTCGCTGTTGTTTTCCGCGCTGGCCGGGATGGCTAAAAGAACTGAGGTCAGAAGCAGCCCCAGAGTGATTCGCGATTTCATAAATCCTCCTTAAGGGATCCCACGGTCTGATATTGAGGAACTTCGAGTGGCGCCTGGAAACCGGCGCTCAGAAAAAGCACCAGGCGTTCCAGCGTGGCCTTCCAATCGAGCGTTTGGTCATGGCGAACGCTCTTCAATTGCGGAGCGTCGCGCAGAACCTGCGCCGTCGCTCCCATCGCCAGCCGCGCACGGAAAAACAGCTCCTGCTGCGGCAACGCGGGAAGCGCCCGGGCGAGCGCGGCCGCGAACCGCAGAAGCACGGGGCCGAACAACCCAAACACCATGCGAGGGAGCAGATCGCTTTCGGCCTGCAGCCGCCCCAGAAGACGCACGAACGTATACCCGCCCTGCCCGGGATCGGCGGCCATTTGGAAGGTGGGAGCAAGGAACGCCTCCAGGACGCGCTCTACATCCAGCGGCCCGTCGCCGACCTGCTCCTCGTAGTATTCCAGCGCCTGCAGGCGCTCGCGGTTAGCGGGCTCCACGCGGCGCGTCAGGACTGCCTCAAGCAAGCTTTCCTTCGACCGGAAATAGTAATGGATGGCCGCGACATTCACTCCCGCCTCCGCCATGATGCTGCGAAGACTGGTGGCCGCGTAGCCTCCGCTGGCGAATAGCCGCTCGGCGGAGTCAAGTATTTTTTCTCTCGTTTCAATCATGTGATTGAATCAGTCGATTATGTAGCATCTCCGGGGAAGAAGTCAACTTCTCTGCACGGTTCGCCCCCTGGTGGCGTCTACTTTCTGTGAGCTTTCCCTTCGTCGCGGGTTTTGCCTTCAGCGCCATGCTGGCGAGTTTCGCCGCCCCGAAGCTGAAGGATGCGAAGCTGGATACTCTTCTTCACGCGGTCGAAGGTCGCTACAATCGCGCCCGCACTCTGTCCGTTCAATTCACCGAAAGCTATGTCTCCGGGCAACGCACCCGTCAAACTGAATCGGGCGTCCTGGAACTGCAAAAACCCGGGCGCATGCGCTGGGATTATAGCTCGCCGCCGGGAAAGATGTTTCTCTCGGATGGCAGAAATCTCTATCTATTTACGCCCGCGACCCAGCGCGTCGAAAAATCTTCGATGCGCGACACGGACGATCTTCACGCGCCGCTCGCCTTCCTGCTCGGAAAGTTGAACTTCTATAAGGAGTTCAGCGGGTTTGAGATTCACGGCGAAGGCGCCGATATGTGGGTCGCGGCCGAACCGAACTCCGCCACGCTGCCTTATTCCAAGGTCGAATTCCTTATCACCCCGGAATCCCGCATTCGCCGCATGCGCATCACCGAAGACGATCTATCGGTTCTCGATTTCACGTTCGCCGACGAGAAGGTGAACCCCCGGTTGAATCCGGATCTTTTCGTGTTCCATCTTCCGCCGGGAGCGGAGTTCGAGGACAATTCCCGGTAAGGCCTCACATCATCTATGTCGGAATTTGTGTTGAAATACGCGGACACCCGCGGTGAAATCCATCAGCTGGTCACCCAGGCCGGCTCGGAGCAGGAGCTCCGAGACCGGTATGCCCAACAGGGCTTCCTGGTCTACTCCGTAAAACCGCGGAGCGGCGTAGCCGGAATCGCGACCGCGCGCATCGGCGGCCGCCGCAAGCTCAGCATGGAGCGGTTTCTCATCTTCAATCAGCAGTTCGTCACCCTGATCAAGGCCGGCCTGCCGATTCTAAAATCCCTCGACCTGCTGGCCGATCGCTTGACGGATGCGAAACTCGGGCCTTACATCAAAGGGGTTCGCGATGAAGTCCGGCGCGGCACCATGCTCTCCGAGGCATTCCGCATGCAGGGCATCTTCCCGAAAATCTTCGTCACCTCGGTCATGGCCGGTGAGAAGAGCGGCAGCCTCAACGAAGTTCTGGAACGCTATATCAACTACGAGAAGCTTTCGCTCGCGGTGCGCAAGAAGGTGCTTGTCTCGCTGATGTACCCGTGCGTTCTGATCCTTCTTACGCTCGGCATCATCATGTTCCTGGTCACCTATGTCGTGCCGAATTTCGCGGAGCTATACACCAGCATGTCCGCCAAGCTGCCGGCCATCACGCTCTTCCTGATCGCGATCGGGACGACGGCCAGATCTTACATCCTGGTGGGCCTCGCCGCGGTCGCGCTCGCCGGGTGGGGTTTTTACCTGTGGGCGAAAACTCCCACCGGGCAGGAAAAGGTCGATTACGTGAAACTCCGTACTCCCCTCTTCGGAGACATCTGGGTGAAATACCAGGTCGCCCAGTTTTCCCGCGTTCTGAGCACCCTGCTGACGGGAGGAATTCCGCTTCTCCAGGGTCTCGATACGGCCTCCGAATCGCTCGGTACGATTCTGTTGCGCAAGACTCTCATGAAGGCGGGCCGCAGCGTTCGGGAAGGCCAGTCTCTGTCCGGGTCGCTGGGCGCATCCAAAATTTTCCCTCCGCTCGCGATCGACATGATGGAAGTGGGGGAATCGACCGGCGCGTTGCCGGCCATGTTGAACAGCGTCGCGGAGTTTTATGAGGAAGATGTCTCCACCAAGATGTCGGCCGCGCTGTCGCTGATTGAGCCGGCCATCATGATCTTCATGGGGGCTTTCGTGGCTTTTGTGCTGATCGCGCTTTACCTTCCGATCTTCTCGCTGGCCGACACTATCCGGTAGAAGCGGCTTGAATTATAGACGCCGAAGCCGCTCCTACGCTATATTAGTGGGGTTATGGCCAGAGTTTGTGAAGTCACTGGGAAGAAGCCGATGAGCGGCCACAAGGTTTCCCACGCCAACAATAAGACGAAGCGCAAGTTTCTCCCCAATCTGCACGAGAAACGCTTCTGGGTTCCTTCCGAGGGCCGTTTCGTGCGTCTGCGCGTCTCCGCGAAGGCGATGAAAACAATCGATAAGCTCGGGATCGATAAGGTTCTCAACGATCTGAAGAAGTAGTTCCGAAGGCGACAGCGGTCGCCTCGGATTTCCTTTTCATTGGGACGGTTTCATTTCGGCGGTGCTTCGCCCGATCTTTTGATATCCCCGAGCCAAAAATCCGTATCCTGAACGAAAACGGTCGCATCGATTGTTTCGCCGGGCTTTAGCTCCGCAAGGTTCGCGGCGTTCCTCACCGGATATTCCATCGTCATCGCGCCCATGAAACCCTCGACCTTGCCGTGTTTCACGGTTGCGGTCTTCGACTTCGCGTCAATACTCAACACGACTCCATGCAGGGCGTGCGTTTGCACCGGCGCGCTGCTAGCGGCAGGCGTCCCGATCCCGCAGGCCGACGTCAGCATCGCCGTCGCCAGCAGGACATAGCGGCCCAGAGTTCCATCCGGCATCGTTCTCAGCGTAGCGCAGCAGGCTCAGCGTAGCGCCGCAGGCTCAGCGTAGCGCAGCAGGCGAAGACGACGGGGCGACTGTGGTGGGCTGTGCGCTGAACTGAAAAACAGACGTGGTTCCGGCAGGCGCGGCGGTGACAAATCGATAGAAGAAGGCGCCCAGTCTGGGATCCACGGCAACCGTGCAACCCGCTTCGCAAGCTGCGACTGGCCTTCGGTCGAAGTCGTTTTGGTAAACGTACGCATACTGCACGCCCACAATCGCCGGAGCGTCCGCTGCTGGATTGAGGACCACCTGCTGCAGCGGCATCGCGGCGGCAGTGGCCGGAAACAGGTAGGCCGCCGATTCTCCCGCTCCCAAGTGAATCGTTTCGCCAGCTTCATCCGGCGGCAGCAGGTCGGTGGCGATTCCGGATGCGCTGATTCGATAGCGCGCCGCGCCAAATGCGTGCGGGTAGGGGCTGAAATCGACCGGAATTCTCCGGCCCCAATCGTTGCCGTTCACAACCAGAAGCAGGACGCCATCCGATCCCTGCCGCACGGCGGAAGTTATATTGCTGCCAAAAGCCGGCGCGTTCCCGGCCGACCCGAACAAATACCGCTCCAGAACTTTCGTGAGCAGATTTGACGCGTAGCCCATCGCCCGCCAGGAGCCGGTCTGCAGGTTGGATGGATTCGCTCCGGTCTGATAGTACGTTCCCGCCGGGGCTGCCGAGCGCGAACTGGCGTCCGTCGAGGGCTCAAAAAAGTACAACCGCGTTCCGGCGCCCCCCAACGCCGCGGCATCCATCATCACCGCGCTGACGTGTTCCGGGCTGACGCCCGGCTCGTCGAGTGCGTCCGATCCGGGGTCGAAGGTGGCGGAACTTCCGCTCCCCTTCGTATAAGACGCGCCCGCCAGGCTCACCAACATCAGCTGCGGACGGTCCAGCATGAAGTAGGGCTGGCGTTCGAAGAAGAGCGCCTCCATCGAGGAGATCATTTCCTGGATTCCCTCCGACCACGGGTAAGTGGTGCGCGTCTTTAGGGAGCTGAAGTAGTTGGACGCATAGTCGCTTACGCTCCCCGGGCCCATCCACGCGCCGTCCACGTCCGGCCCGTCGACCGCCAACGGCGGAAAGGCCATCATGGCGCGATTGGGCACCGCCGTCATCCAGCTGCGCATGATTCCCAAGGCCTCGTTCGGAACTGGCGGAGTGCACGCTTGCCCATTTCCGCAATAAGGTCCTGCAAACCATAAGTATTCGAGGTTCGGTGTGGTGGCCGCCTGAAACGTGCCGGTCACCGGAAGCGCCGCCTGAAACTGAAAGCCGCCGCCAGTGGATTGCTGCGCCGTGAACAGCGATCCCGCCGGCGTGTCCAATTGACCGGGCGAGCCTTGCAGCGCGAATCCCCAGCCGTTCGGGACCGGGTTCGACGGCCAGAGCACTCCGCAAGACCCGCTCCCGCAATCCACTTCATTGAACAGATAGGAGGCTGCGCCAATCCGGCCCGCGGGCGTGGGACGCGGTCCCCAGATGGAGCTGCCTTCGTCGATTCCTTCAATCCCGATCCCTACGCCCGTGCCCGCCAAGGTGCTCACGGCGTACTGGACCGCCTGGCTTCCCCATGGCCAGTTCAGCGTGAACCACGCGTCCGTCCCGATCTCCCGAAAGATGTCGTCCCCCGTCAGCAAAAGGTGAAAGCCGTTGTCTCTCGCCCATTGCATTTGGGGAGTCACCGTCTGGTCGTAGTTCGTCTGCCAGTCGGAAAACGCCGTAATAGTGTCGCGCGGATTGACATAGACTCCAAACCCCAGAGCGTTCACACCGGCCCGCATAACCTCCTGCCATAGCGCCGCGTCCTGGCTCACGGTGTTCGAATCGAGGAAAAAAGGCGCGATCACAAACAGGCTTTTCCCTTCCCGGTACCCCATCCGCATCTCGCCGCTGCCGGTGAAGTGCGGAACATGGGAGTCGCCGGTCACCCACACGGAAGCGGTCGAAGTCTTCGGGCCGTCGGTGAGCGTAATCTGGGCGAATCCGGCCTGCCCGGCGCTGACCATCCCCGTTCCGTCCACGGCGGCCACCGACGAATCGGTCGACTGGTAAGAGGGGCTGGAGCAAGCCCCGGAGCTCCCGTCCGAGAACAGACGCACGCACCCAAGCGGCACGCTATTGCCCGGCTGCAAGTGCAGACTCTGAAATTGCGGCAGACTCTGGGACCACGACTGTCCGTTGCTGATCGTGACCACGCGGTTCACCATTCCCCGCCAGTTCACCCATTGCGGCTGGCTCGGGCCGCTCCGCGAATTCATCGAGATATGCAGCTCGTGTTTACCGTTCGAAAATTGCGTCGTATCCAGACTGAACGAAACCGTGAGAGGACTCTGCCACGTGTTGTCGGTCCACACAATCGCCTGCTGGCCGCCATCGATGTTGAGCGTCCAGACGGCCGGAAACGCCAGCGCGTCGGCCCCTGTCACCGTAATCGTAACGGTCCCGGAAAGCGCTTGTCCCAGGTCGGGCGCATTCACGCTGAGCGAGGCTTGCCGGTTGCTCACCGTCACCAGACACTCGGCCGCGCCGACCTCCTTGCCCGTCACATCCCGCGCGCTCGCCTGAATCGCGGAAACTCCGTCCATCGCCTCCGCGGAGTTCCACGGTATCGCGAATCCGGGCGCCGTCGCCGCGCCGAGCCGGTGTGATCCCATGGCATACTCGACGCGATAAGCCGACGCATCCGCTCCGGCGACGTTCAACATCTGGACGCCCGAAACCGGCTGCCCGCAACCGGGGGATGAAAACGAGAAAGCGGAACCGAACAGCGGCGCGGCGGCCAACAGAAGAGGGATGATTCGAACGCACTTCGACATCGAATCTCCGTTCGGCAGAGCGGGCGCAAGTCTGTAGCCCGAAGGCCGGATTTATTGCAGGATCTGCCAGAGATTGCTGAAATCGTCCGTCCACGGACGCAGCCCGGGCTTCACTTCGATCTCCGACTCCTCCTCAGCCATCCACGGAAAACGCCGCTCTTCCCCCATCCCGATCAGCACCCAGTCCGACGCGAACGTCTGCGTGTCTTCATCCCGCTCGCTCTCGATCAGGTGCGCCTCCCTTCCCGTCTCCCGCGCCAGCAACGCTAACGGCGGCGACAGGTCCAGGTACTTGTTGGACGTATGCACCGCCAGAATGCCGCCCGGGCGGAGATGGCGCCAGTAAATCCGCAGCGCCTCCCGGGTGAGCAGATGCACGGGGATGGCGTCGCCTGAAAACGCGTCCACCGCGAGAACGTCGAACTGCTGCGAGGTCTCCCGTTCGAGCGACAGACGCGCGTCTCCCAGCACCACGTCATGTCTCGCCAGCGTGTCCTTCAGGTAAGTGAACTGCGCGTTCGCGATCCCCGCCACCAGAGGGTTAATCTCGTAAAACCGGATTACGTCAACCGCGCGGCCCCACGCCGCCATGGTTCCGGTCCCAAGCCCGATAACCCCCAGCCTTACCGGACCGCGCTTCTCGAGATCCGTCATCAGCATGCCGATCCCGGTCTTGGGCGCATAGTACGTGGTGGGCTGGCGGCGGCGCTCCGGATCCAGAAACTGCTCGCCGTGATTGATCGTGCCGTGCGCGAGCTCCCGAAACCCGAGCTCGTCATCCTCGGTGACGCGGAGCGCCCCGTAGAAATTTCGCGCCAGAAACCGCGCGTCGCTCAAGTGTTTCCTTTCCTGCTGGACCAGAAACCCGGCCAGCCAGATCGTCGCCGCGGCCGCCCCCACCCAGATCGGCCAGAACTGGGCGCGCTCGAACTCCCGCCTCAGATCCCCTCGCGCCGGCCGGTCCGCGAAAGCGAGCGTCAGGATCAGCGCGGGCGTGGCGATCAGCAGGATGGGCAGCTCAAACAAAGCGGGAAACACGACCGGGGCGATGGCGGCCACAAAGAGCCCTCCCAGCGCCCCGCCAAGCGCAATCATCAGATAAAAGGAAGTAAGCTGATGCGCCGGCGGCTTCCTCCGCGCCAGTTCACCGTGACATGTCATGCAGCAGAAAAACAGGCCGAGCGTGAACACCGGGATCAGGACCCGCAGATCCCGAATATTCACCTGGCCGGCGACCGCATAACCCATGGAGCCGACGGCGACCGCGAACAGCCCGAAACAAAGCCTGCGCGGATACCACCGCGCGCTTTCGAACGTCAGGATGAACGACAGCAGATAGAGACAGAGCGGAAGCACCCACAGAAACGGAATGGCGGCGACGTTCTGCGTGATGTGGTTCGTCACCGCCAGCAGCAACCCGGACGCGCAAGCCGCCAGCAGCAGCCAGGACAGCCGTATGCTCCAGGCGGGAGCTTCGGCGGTCGGCGCCGTCCCGGCCGGAACATCCGAAACATGATGCTGGCGTGCGGAACGTCCCGCGGAATCGCGGGCCAGCCAGAAACACAATCCCGCAAACGCCACGTAACCGCCCGACCACAGCCAGGCTTGCGTCCGCAACGCCAGCCGGGGTTCCACCACGACGGGGTAGCTGATCAGCGCCAGCAGAGACCCGAAATTCGATAGCGCGAAGAACCGGTAAGGAACTCCCGCGGCGCGCGCGCGAACGTACCAGGTCTGCAGCAGCGGACTTGTGGAGGCCAGCAGAAAGTAAGGTCCGCCTACAGTGATCGCGAGCAGCCCCAGGATGCGCCATACCGGCAGCGAGCCGTCGGCCGGCTTCCAGATCACCGAAGGCACGATGGGAAGCGCCAGCAGACTGATCGCCAGAAGAATCCGGTGAATCCAGCTCGCGCCCGAAGAACTCCGGCGCTCCGCCAGCCAGTGCGCATAGGCGTAGCCGCCCAGCAGCGCCAGTTGGAAGAACAGCATGCAGGTGGTCCACACCCCGGCCGACCCTCCGAACCACGGGAGAATCTCCTTCGCCACCAGCGGCTGAACCTGAAACAGCAGAAACGCGCTCAGAAAGATCGTGAGCGCGTACAGGACCGAAAACAGCCGCGGTTTATCGGTAAGCGGCGACGCCGGTGACTCGCTCGCCGATGACGAGGGCGTGGATATGGTCGGTTCCCTCATAGGTCTTCACGGTCTCGAGGTTGCACAGATGGCGCATTACAGGATACTCCTCCGTGATTCCGTTGGCGCCCAGGAGGTCCCGCGCGTCCCGCGCCGCGTCAAGCGCGATAGAGACATTGTTTCGCTTGAGCATGGAAATGTGCGCGGGCTCCAGCTTGCCCTGGTCTTTGAGGCGCCCGCATTGCAGCGCCAGAAGCTGCGCTTTGGTGATCTCCGTGATCATCCGCGCCAGCTTTTCCTGCACCAGTTGATGCGAGGCCAGCGGCCGTTCGTCGAACTGCTTCCGGAGAACCACGTAGTCGCGCGCGGTTTCAAAGCAATCCATCGCCGCGCCCAGCACTCCCCAGCCAATCCCGTATCGCGCCTGCGACAGGCAGGCCAGCGGACCCTTCAAGCCCTTGATCTCCGGGAACATATTGGCGCAGGGAACCCGGCAGTCGCTGAACGCCAGGCTCGAAGTCACCGAAGCCCGCATGGACCATTTCCCGTGAATATCCGAGGTGGAATAACCCCGAGTGCCCTTCTCCACCAGAAAACCGCGAATCCCGTCCGCGGTTCTGGCCCAAACGATCGCGACGTCCGCCAGGGTTCCGTTCGTAATCCACGTCTTCTCGCCGTTCAACACCCAGTGCGCGCCATCGCGGACCGCCGTCGTTCGCATGCCCGCGGGGTTGGAGCCGAAATCGGGCTCCGTCAGCCCGAAGCAGCCGATGGCTTCGCCCGATTGCAGCCGGGGCAGCCACGCCTGCTTTTGCTCGTCGGATCCGAACTTCCAGATCGGAAACATCGCCAGCGCGCCCTGCACGGAGACAAAACTGCGCAGCCCGGAATCGCCACGCTCGATTTCCTGCATGATCAAGCCGTACTCCACGTTGTTCATCCCAGCGCATCCGTAGCCTTCCAGATTGGCTCCGAAGAATCCCAGGCGGCCCATCTCGGGAATCAATTTCATCGGGAACGTCGCGTCCCGATACGCCTCCCGGATCACGGGAAGAACCTCGGCGTCCACAAAATCCCGCGCTGCCTGACGGACCAGTTTTTCCTGCTCGTCAAACTGGGAATCGATCAGGAGATAGTCCGTAAACCCTTTGTTCGCCATGCTTTTTACGCTCAGCCTCATGGTACCAACCAGGGTCGTCCGGGAATCCTCTGGGGCCCGTTTGTCGTATTGCTGACGAGATGTTACACGGGGGAGTACTCGATGGGACGCCCGGTGCTTCGTAAGACGCCCTTTTCCGCCTATACTCGCCTATACTCGGAGGTTAGAACTGCCGATAAACACAGAGATTAGCAGGGAATTGGAACCACCTTTATGGACATGAGAGCGACGATCACCTCGCTATTCTGGCTGGGCGGCATCGCTTTTGTACTGTCGTTGATTCTGACGCCGATCATGCGGGATGTTTTCCGGTCGTATGGCGTTGTGGATCAACCGGATAACGTCCGGAAAGCCCACAAATATCCTATTCCCCGGGTCGGCGGAATCGCGATCGCCATGGCCTATACGCTGGCGTTTGTATTCGCTCCGGCCCCGCAAGGCTCCGTTCTTCGCGATAATCTCTACCTCGTTTGGCGCCTTTTGCCCGCCGCCGGCGTGATTTTCGCCACCGGAATTATCGACGATTTGTTCGGCCTCAAGCCGTGGCAGAAGCTGATTGGCCAGTTCGGCGGAGCGACCCTGGCCTATTTCGCCGGAATTCGCGTGCTCATCGTCGTGGGAGTGGCCACGGAGGATTGGTGGAGCTTCCCGGCCACCATTCTCTGGCTCCTGGTTTGCACCAACGCCTTCAATCTCATTGACGGCATGGATGGATTGGCCGGCGGAATCGGGCTCTTTTCCACCCTCACCATCTTCATCGCCAGCCTGGTGCATCAAAGTCCCGCGCTGGCGCTCGCCACGGTTCCCTTGGCCGGGTGCCTGCTCGGCTTCCTGTGTTACAACTTCAATCCCGCGACCATCTTTCTGGGGGATTCCGGAAGCCTTCTGATCGGCTTCCTGCTGGGCTGTTTCGGGATTATCTGGACCCAGAAGTCGGCGACCCTGATCGGCATGACGGCGCCTCTCATGGCGCTTTCCATCCCGCTCCTCGATACGTGCCTGTGCGTCGTGCGGCGCGCTCTCAAGCGCCAGCCGATCTTCAGTCCGGACCGCGGCCACATCCATCACAAGCTGCTGGACCGCGGGCTCACGCCCCGCCGCGCCGTCCTGATCGTCTACGGCGTTTGCAGCCTGGTGGCCTGCTTCTCCATTCTTCAAAGCACCGTGCGGAGCAATCGCATCAGCGGCGTGATCACCATCGTGTTCTGCGCGGTGGCGTGGCTGGGAATTCAATATCTGGGCTATGCCGAATTCTCGGTTGCCGGCAAGATGCTCTTCAGCGGGGATTTTCAGAAAACCCTCAAGGTGCAGCTCGAGTTGCATGCCTTCGAGCGCGAAATCTCCAAAGCCGCCACCGTGGACGAGTGCTGGCAGATGCTGCAGAGCACCGCTCTGCGCTGCGGATTCTTCTGCGAGCGGCTCCGGATCGGCTCCGGCCGGCTCCTCGAAGCGGACCCCGCCGAGGGTTCCCGGGCGGAATCCGCATCTTCCGCGGAGTGGCAGCTCCGCGTGCCTTTGCAGAACGGCGGCTATGCGGATCTGACGCGCCGCTTCGACACGCTGATTTCGGCCGCCGTCGTCGGCCCGTTTGTAGACGTTCTTCATCGCACCTTGGCCGCCCGGCTCGAACAGCTCAACCGGCAGGAGTCCCCGGCCGGGGAACTGGTGAGCGGCTCGGTTCGCGCCAACCTCGAAGGCGCCGTTTAACGATTTTGCCCGGCGACGGCCATGCGCGCATTCTCCATCCTTTCCGGGAAGACGGTGTTTGTTCTGGCGGGCGACACTACGCTGGCCGTCTCCATCTACCTGGCTTGCCTGTTCCTGTTCGCCCCTGACGCGCTAGGCGCATTTCTCACGGATTCCAGCGCCTGGCTGCGGCTCGCTCTGGCCGTTCTCAGCGTGCTCGGCGGCCTTTACTTCAACGAACTCTATTCCCGGATTCGCGTCTCCTCGCGTGTCGCGCTCATCCTCCAGCTCTCCCATGGCTTCGGGTTATCCCTCGTCATCCAGACTCTGCTCGCTTACGTCGACCCGCAACTCGCTCTGCCGCGCCGCGTGGTCTTTGTCGCCACGCTGCTGAGCCTGCCCGTTTTCTTTCTTTGGCGCGTGGTTTACAGCGGATTTCTGTGGAAATTGTTCGGACAGCAGATGCTCCTGCTGGTCGGAAGCGGATCGCTGGCTCAGGACCTCAGCCGGACGATTCTCAGCAAACCGGAACGAGGCATGCGCCTAGCGGGGTATGTCGGAGAACCCGTGTCCCCGGACCTGTTGCCGGCGCCTTACTTAGGGCCGTTCGAGCAGCTCTCGTCGCTCGCGTGGGAGCTGAAGCCTGAGCGCGTCGTGGTCGCCTGCCCGGATCGGCGGGAAGGCGGGATGCCCATTGAGGAGCTTCTGGTGCTTCGCGGCCGCGGCGTGGCCATTGAAGAAGGCGCCCAGCTCTACGAGCATCTGTGTACGCGCATCTGTTCCGCGGAATTCCGCCCGGATCAGTACATCTTCGACCAAACCCTGATCCACCGTCCGGGCAGTCTGGCGCTCCAATCCATCTACATCAACCTGATGGCGCTCTGCGGCATCGTGGTGTTGCTGCCGGTGCTTCTGGCCGTGGCCTTTTTGGTCAAAATCTCCACCCGCGAATCCGTTCTCGATTCGGTCGTGTGCACCGGATATCGCGGGATTCCCTTCACCCTCAAACGCTTCCGGACCACGCGTTTAGCGTCCGGCTCGCAGGTCGTGAGCGTGACCGCGCTGGGCCGCATTCTCCGCAAAACTCACCTCGATCTTCTGCCTGCTCTGGTGAACCTGCTCCGCGGCGAAATGGCGCTGGTCGGCCCGCAGCCAAACCGGCAGGAAATCGCCGACGAATTGAGCTCCCGTATTCCGTTCTATGAACAGCGCTATGCGTTGCGGCCGGGTCTGACCGGGTGGAGTCAGATCAATATGGACGAAGCCGGCGCGCCGGGCGATGCGCTGACTTCTCTGGAATACGACCTCTACTATCTAAAGAACATGTCGCTTTCCCTCGACGCTTACGTCCTCCTGCATCGTCTCCGCCAAATGCTGAGCTTTGCCTGACCCTAAAGTTACGGACGCGCAACGCCGATGTAGCGGGCATGACGCCCAATGTTCTGTCCCTCTATGCCGTTTCTTTTGGTTTGATCGGTCTGCTCGGTTTGTTTGCCCGGCATAACCGGAAAACGGGATGGGTGAAGCAGCGGAGCACAGCATTTCAGGATCTGCTGGCGTTAGTTTCGGCCTGGAGGAAGGCCGAAGCCGCCGGACGTCACATTGCCGAAACCCGTGCAAGTGAAAAATCGACGGCCGCCACGCCAGCGTCAGTTCCGAGTGCGCGTCCCTCGCCGAAAGACGAATCCTCGTTCACCGGGCAGCTCTCGCACCTGCAAACAGCGCTCACCCAATTGAAGCGGCGTCCGTCGACGGACAAGGTCGAGAGCGCTACGCCGTTTTCTTCTTAGGCGGCCCATCCGGCGATCGCATTGAACAACTGTTCTCCGATCTGGTCCCAGTCGTAGCGCTGCTCCACGAGCCTTCTGGCCTCCGCCACAAGAGAGCGGCGGACCCGCTCATCTTCAAGCGCGGAAAGAGCCTGTATCCAGTCTTCCGGCTTCTGAGCGGAGAGAAAATGCGTGCCGGGCGTTACGGCGAGACCCTCGGCGCCGAGCGGGGTCGAAATCACCGGCACTTCCGCCGCCATCGCTTCAATGATCTTGAGCCTCGTGCCGCCTCCGGTCCGCAAAGGAACAATGACGGCAAAAGCATCCCGATAGAAAGGACGGACATCCGGAACGGTTCCTGTCACCTCGACGCCAGGTTCATTCCTCAGCGCCGTTACTTCAACTCCAGGATTCGCCCCGACAATAGTCAGCGTGAATTTTCCCCCGAACCGCTCGCGCACGGACGGCCAGACCTCGCGGACAAACCAAACCGCCGCCTCCGCGTTGGCGTGATAGGCCATCAGCCCTACAAAGAGCAGACTCGTACGCGCTTCGTTCTTCAACGTTGGCGCGGCGGAAGGAAAGCTCCGAAGATCCACGCCATTCTCAACCACCCAGATCCGCGCTGAGGGCGCCATGCTCGCAAGCGCCAAGCGTTCGCGCTCGCTGCAGACCACGTGCCCGGCGGCGCTTTCCAACAAACGATGCTCCATCTCCGCCATCCGCGTCGCCGTGCTCCTCGCGTACCATCGCCGCAACACACCCCGCGCGTTTCTCGCATAGCGGCGCATCAGTTCGGATTCGACGTTGTGCCAGTCAAACACAACCCGCGGTTCCGGACGCGCAGCCGCAACCAACGGCGTGAGACCGGCCAGATGCGTCGCGTCAAAGTGAACGATGTCGAAGCGGGATTCCGCCAGCAACCGCCCAACCGTCCGCTCCATCTCGGGCGATTGATAGTTCAGCACGGGAAGCGGCCAACGGCTAAAAAGTCCTTTCAGCACGCGGCCGGCGCTATAAGCCCGGGGCCTCGGCACGCTCACGATCCTGTGACAAAACGGAAAATCGCCCGCGGTCAGCGGCGGTAGACCCGCTTCGGGATAGTAAACGTAAGTGAGTTCCGATCTGGTTCCGAGCGCGAGCGCGAAGTGAAAATCCCGGAGCTTCGCTCCGCTGGTCGCCGGCCAGCTCTGGCGCGGAGACACGTAAAGGATCCGCATCATCCCGAAAGCTTCGGACTCTTCACCTGGGTCGTCTTCCACAAGCTGGAAGAAGGCACGAAAAAAACCGCCATGGCGCAAAGCGCCGCCGCCATCAACATACAGAAGGTTCGCGCCGTGGAACAAACTGGCTTCAGCAAATTGCCTTCGCGAAAAAACCCGTCACAAGCCGCCAGGCCGTAGAAGAGGGCTTGCAATCCCAGCGCAATCGCGGCGAGGGGCGCGGGAAGCAGGAAGCTGGTGATCGCGACCACGATCAGCATATGCGGAAGAAACAAGCGGGTGACCTTATAAGAGAAGAAGTGAAACCAGTGCCGGCCCAGGCCGTAACGCGCCAGAAACTGATAGAGACCCGCAAGCGTCCGCACCTTGCGATGGAACTCAACCCTCCGCCCCGTCGGGTAATCGTACGCTCTGGCGTCGCATTCGAAGATGACCCGAAAGCCTTTTCTCAGGACCGCCTGGGGCATAAAGATGTCGTCTCCAAGCGCCCCCGGCGGCACGGGTTCCGCGAGCTCCCGCCGGATCGCGTATAAACAGCCGGTGACCACCAGCAAAGTGCCCATCGCGCTCAACTGGCGTCGGATCCACTTCTCAATGCGCCAGTAAAGCCCCACCGACGCCTCTTCCCGAGTCTCCCCGTCCGAGATCATCAATTCGCCGCAAACCGCTCCCACCTCGGGATCGCCGAACCCCGCCACCAGCCTGCGGAGGCATTCCGGGTGAAGCCGCTGCCGGACGTCGGTGAAGAATATGAGGTCGCCGTGCGCGCGCGCCATGCCTCTGTTCAAGGCCGCCGCCTTGCCGCCCTTCGGCGCCCGGATGACTTCCACTCCCTCGAACCCGCTGGCGATGGCTTCTGTCCGGTCGTCTGAACCATCGGAAACGACAATGACTTGCCTCAGATCGGCCGGATAGTCCAAGGCGGCGATCGACTCCAGTTTCTGAGCAATCCACTGCTCACCGTTAAACACCGGGAGAATGATGCTGACCGAACGAGTTCGCGTATCCGTCCGGACCGGCCGGGATTGAATCCTCGCCAGGACGCTCAGCAGCAGCGGATATCCCAACAGCGAATACAGCAGAAATGCGGAAGCCAATAAAAATATGGAAATAGCCGCGGCGTGCATTCTAATCGACCGCGCCCGCGCAGCGGTATCCGGCGGCTTTCCACATTCTTTGCATTGAACGATGCCTGGCCCCTACACATTCTAAATCCGCGCGCCGGGAAAGTCCGCAATCCCCTGACTTCTTAGGAAACTCGCGCAGCCTTCGCTGACGCCTGAGCAGTGGTACGATCACGATTCATATCCGAGCCATGGAGGCCTTATCCAGAGTCACGGAGATCATGCGCGCGCACGGCGCCAGCGGCTCGCCGGAAGAATTTCATGCCGCCGTGAACGTAGTGTTTCACAAGTTCGAGTCCGAAGTTTACGACGAGATTCACCGCGACATGTGGGAGAGCTTGCCCAAGCAGTTCGGGCTGCTCGCATCTGACTGCCTGCGCGGCGATCCGGATCTTCCGGAGTCCTTGGACGTTCTGGATATCGGCTGCGGAACAGGTCTGGCCTCGGATTGTCTTTTCCAAACGGAACTGAAGAGCCGCATCCGCTCCGTGGATCTTCTGGATACGTCCGCCTCGATGCTGGCCCGCGCATCGAAACGGGGCGAATCCTGGAATGTGCCGGTGCGCAGCTTTGAAGGTCTGCTGGGTGGCGTCGCGATTCGGGAGCGCTATGACCTGATCGTCACGTGCTCGGTCCTGCACCATATTCCGGATCTGCCGTCGTTCCTCGCCGCGGTTCGCCGCTATCAGGTTCGCGGAGGCGTTTTCATGCATCTGCAGGATCCCAATGGAGATTACCTTTCCGACCCGGAACTGCAGCGCCGCCAGGCCGAAAATCCTCCAACCGGCTCGAGCACCGTGGCGCGGCTTCATCCTCGCCGCGTTCTCGGGCGCTTATATCGCGAGCTGACCGGCAAACAGGGCGACGACTACATCTCGAAAACGAATCGTGAATTGCTGGAGCGCGGCGTGCTCAAAAGCAAATTGTCGGTCGCGGAGCTGTTCTCGATCACCGACATTCACGTTCACGACGGCGAAGGGATATCGATCGCCGAACTGCGGGGATTGCTTCCGGAATACTCCCTGGCGAGCCAGCGGTCTTACGGGTTTTTGGGCCAGCTGGAGAGCGGGCTTACGGGCGATCGTAAAAAGACGGAGCAGCAGCTGATTGCCGCGCATGCTCTCAACGGATTCCACGTCGGCGCGGCGTGGGTGCTCACTACCCCATAGATCCGGCGCGAATGGGCCGATGGTCGGCTTGCCACGCCGGCGGGGCGCCTGGGGGCGCCTTTGCTTCGCGCGACACCACCTGCCATACCGCGATGACGAGACTCGACATCGCCGGTAGGTAGAACTTATAGGCGAAATTCACAAACATCGCCGCGATACAGTAGGCGACCAGCGCTATCGTCAGGCAGAACACCGCCGTAACCACTTCTTCGTCGCCTTTGGCTCGGGCGAGCTTGCGGGTTTTCGCCAAGAGCCCAAAGGTGGTGAAGATCGCGGCCAGATAAAAGGCCAGCGCCGGAATTCCGCACTCGCTGGAAACCTCGGTGTACGTATTGTGCGTCTCGTGCCAGTTCCCTTGAAGGCCCAGTTCTTTCATCGTAGTGCCCTCATAGGAGGAGAACTGTCCGGGACCGATGCCGAAAAAGGGCTTCTGGAACGTGTAGATGATGCTCTGCTTGAGCAGGTATTGACGGGCTTGGGTGGATTCGATCGCCTCCTCGGTCGCGCTGTCATTTTCCGAGAACGAAGTGAGGCGCTGCCACGTGGAACCGGGGAGGAACGCGACCATCAGGATCAATCCGACCGGCGCCAGGGCGACCGCGACCCGCTGCCGCGGCGTGCCGCGCACAAGAACATACAGGAATGTCAGCAACAGCGCCAGCAACGCGCCCCGGGATCCGGTGTGAAGGATTTCGAATATGCCGTACGCGACTACCCCGAAAAGGCCGATCCGGACCACTCCCAACGTCTTGGTCCGCAGCGCGAAAAAGAGAACCACGGGAAGCACCAGCAGAAGATGGGCAGCCAGATCGTTGGAGTTTCCGATCGCCCCCGCCCACTGCAGCGATAACCGGTCGCTGCTGGTGTAGCGCGTGAACAGGCGGGCTGTCGCCAGGTTGAACATTGCGGCGATCGCGATCGCCCACATGACCTTCTTGCATTGAGCCCACGTCGTCACTACCCCCGATATCACCAGCAGCATGGGCACATCCGTCCGGAGATAGACGAAGAACACCTCGAAGGAGCCTCCCGGCCAGGAGCTGAACGGGATTGCCAGGATCATCCACAGAAGGAAGCCGAGCCAGAACTTCGCCGGCCATTCGCGAAAGGTCCGGTAAAGTCCGCCACAGGCGATTACGCCCAGAAGTGCGAAAGGAGTGAACAGATACAGCACATACGTATTCACGCCGGTGAGAAAAGTGATCGTCTCGTGGAGGTAACTAAAACGCAGAAAGACAAGGATGAGCGCGCAGCGAAAGCCGAGTAACTGCAGAGGTCCGGTTTGTATGACCGGAGTATACGAACCGGCGGGCGCGACTGTCCGATCTGCTGGAATTCTAATCGGATTCTGCAAGTTTTTGTCCCTTCGACAACGCCGCGTCGCGCAAGTCCTTTCATTTTAGTCTTTCCCCGCATTGTGCGCTCGATACCCAAGATTGTTCCGGCTTGGCAAGGGGGTATTGCGTCTTGTAATCTAAACCAGGTTAAGCTTCTTTTACTCTTTCGACCGCACCACAGATTCTCTAGTCATCATTCATTCATCGCGCTTTCAGTCATCTCGCAGTTGAAGGTCAGCAGTGCGCCGGTACGCCTCGAGACCGGGTATGACCGTGAACTAAGCAGCAATTTATTTCGAGTTAGCGGCCCGGTTTCAGAACCTGCTGATTCTGTTTAGAAGAGTGCGAATTTGCGCCCGGGAGAACATTGGATTCGTCCGAGTATCACGATTGACAGAGCCGTAGTCCATCTGTATGTTTGTGAAGAAAAGTACAATTTTGTGAAAGCCCTTCATAAGCTCTCTGCCTTGATAATTGTGGCCTCTACCGGGCTTGCCGTTGCCCAGGTGAAAGTCGCTGTGTTGCCCTATGATTCAGGCGCAATTCCGGCGAACATACAGCCGCAGGTCGCAAAATGGATGACCTTGCACTTCGACTATTTAATCGATGGCACGCTGAACATGGCGCCCTATCTTAACGGAGCCTATTGGGCGAAATACCTGGAGAGTTCATTCCTCTACGCGCCGCAGGTATATCCGTTCAATCACGATGTCGCCACGTCAAACGGCTTCCCGATTCCAGAAAACATGTTGCTCCATATTAATCAGGACTACACCGTTTCTCCAGGGTATGCCTGGCAGGGGCTGGATCAGTTCGACTTCTTCGAACAGGCTAATTATTTGAATGACGGGAGCGGCGCTTCCGCCGCGGCCATCAACGGCGCGTTCACCCTGGCGGCCGGCGTCTACACGGATGTCACGGCCTCTCTTTACGCCGGGTCCAATCAACTTACCGTCACAGGAAGCCTTCTGCTCGGTTATGCGGAGCCGTTCGACCTGGTGAACGTCAACATCGTCAGCGGCCGCTCCGGCGGCGCGCTGACCTGGCAATATTGGAACGGCCACTGGAACACGCTGAAACCCCGTTCCGACACCACGAAGGGGATGGCGACTTCCGGGACGATGCAGTTCACGCCGCCGGGCGACTGGATTCCGACCATCGTGAACGGATCCCGTTCCAAGTATTGGATTCAGGCGGTGGTTGCGGGGGCGACCTCCAATCCCGTCCTGTCCAAAGTTTACGGCGACAACTGGCTTTCGCAGTCAGGCACGAATAACATTCGCGGGTGGAGCGCGACCGACCCGAACCGCGTGAACATCGGGATGGGCAACCTGGAGTACAACCCGACTCCGCCGCCCACGGCTACCGCGCGCTTCCGTTACCAGGCCCGCGCGACCGGCATCTGGGCGCCCAACGCCATGTTCGGAAACCCGGCGGACGTTCAAAACAACCAGAACACGTGGGCGGCTTCCCGGCTCGCCAATTTCCAAAATGAATACGCCGCGGTGGGCCTGTCCTATAACTCAGCGTTCCTCGATGACGGGGGCGCCGAGCCGACCATCATCAGTCCCGCGCTGCCCATCGAGAGCCTGTCCGACTTAGGTTTCAACCTGACGTGGAACGCCAGCGCCGGGGCCGCGCTTTCCACGGTGCGCAGCGAGATTCAGTCGATTTACGGAAGCAACTTCCAGGTCGGCATCAACGAGTCGTCAAACGGCTCGGTGGCCATGCTCGGAGACTTCTCTTTAGACGAACTGGTCTGGGGCGCGCCGCTGACCGGGAACATCCCCTACACGTCCTTCGACGCATATCTTCCCGCGACCAATCCGCTGAACACCAACGGCATTTTTGCGGCATGGGACAACGGCCATTTTGGCGGCGTTCTGTCTGGCTACGCCTACCGGTGGGACAACTCGGACCGCAGCCCGATCGCTTTGATGGCCTCGCAACTGATCGCAGGCAACCCGAACGTCTCGATGGAGTACAACACGCTGGGCTGGAGTTACGTCAACACCGACGAAGTTTACTACTGGTCGGCCACCACGACGACCTTGGCCTCACCGGTGAAAGCGGATTCCTCCACTTCCTCCAAGGCCCTGGTTTTAACGAACGACTCCGTCATCACTCTTCCGGGCGGCCCCATCTGGAACAATGCGACGGTGGCCACCAGTTCGGGCGAGGCGGCCAACATCTACGGATACGCGTTCAAGATCGGCAACGACGTGATCCAGCCATTCCGGGACAGCACCGATCACTGGCATACCTATACGCCCATTCTGAGCAGCTACCCCGCCGGCACGGTGGTGAAGTTTGCCCAGATGGCTCATCAGGCCACGAACAATGTACCCTCTGTTGGGAGCGTATGGTATTGGGCGACTTACTTTCCCGCGCTAAGCACCGCGATCGGCCAGCCTAATCCCAACGGCTGGAACGGCGGCGTTCGGGACACCAACTATATTCCGGCCACCGGCGCGGGAAATCCTCTGCCGTATGGCCCGGGATCCGGCAAACCGACGGTGAATTGCACCTACAATTATGCCTGCCCGGAATGGTGGCGGCGCGACTTCATGAACGCCATCGTGCTGGCCCACGTCTTTCACGACGGCAACAACCCGGCTGAGCTGGATACCTACGGGCCGGTGGTCCCTATTCAACTGGGCGGCACATATTATCCGCTGCTGGCTAGCGGCATCACCGGGTCCGGCGTCCAAAGCATCACCTTGCGAGCTGGCGAGGCGGCCATCCTGATGACGGCCCCGATCGTCGCCAAGAAGAAGTAATTCCCATCCAATTGAAAGCCCCGGCACGTCCCCACCGGGGCAGTGATCCTCAAGGCTATAATGAGACAATCGTCTTCTGATCGCGTCAGCAGGCAGGGAAGGGTGATTGTTCGTGAAGAAGCTTCTTTGCTTTTCCCTGGTGATGATTCTTCATGCGCAGCAGCACGGTTCTTACAAGACAGGCGTAGCAGACCTGCCGTATGCTTCCGGGTCAATCCCGCGGGCCATCCAGCCGCAGGTGGCCCGTTGGATGACCAGCCGTTTCGATTTCCTGATTGACGGGACGCTCAACTTCGCCCCTTACCTGAACGGGATATCGTGGTCCAAATACACGGAAAGCGCTTATCTCTACGCTCCCCAGGTTTACCCTTTTATTCACGAGATGGCCGCGACCAACGGGTTTTCAAACCCGGAGAACATCCTACTTCACATCAATCAGGACTACACGGTCAGCGCCGGACTGGCGTGGAAGAACCTGGATCAATTCGATTTCTTTGAGCAGCCGGGCTTTCTGACGAACGGCAGCGGGACCCCGGCTCAAGCGGTCAACGGCGCCTTCACGCTGGTGGGAGGCACATACACCGATGTGACGGCGAGCCTCTATGACGGCGCCCATCAGACTACCATGGCGGGCGACCTTTTGCTCGGTTATGCCGAGCCGTTCGATCTGGTCAACGTCAGCGTGCTCACGGGCCGCGCCGGGGGCGCCGTGAGCTGGCAATATTGGAACGGAAACTGGAGCGCGCTCACGCCCGCCTCGGATACGACCAACGCCTTCGCGTCGTCGGGCGTCATGCAGTTCAAACCTCCGCCCGATTGGGTTCCCTCCGTCGTGAACGGATCCCGCTCCAAATATTGGATCCGCGCCATGGTTTCCCAAGCGACCGTCAACCCCGTCCTGTCCAGGGTTTATGGAGATGACTGGGCCTCGCATTCCGGCACGAACAACATCCGGGGCTGGAGCGCGAGCGATCCCAATCGGGTCAACGTCGGACTGGGAAATCTGGAGTACAATCCCAACCCTCCGGCGAACGCCACCGCGCGCTTCCGCTATCAGGCCCGCGCCACTGGCTTCTGGGCGCCCAATGTGGCATTTGGAAATCCCGCGGACGTCCAGAATGGCCAGAGCACATGGGCCATGTCTCGCATCACCAACTGGCAAACCGAGTACGCCGCGGTGGGCTTGTCCTATAACTCGGCGTTCCTCGATGACGGAGGCGCCCAGCCTGCGGTCACCAGTCCGGCGATGCCGATCGAAAGCCTCTCCGACCTGGGTTCGGGAAACACGTGGGAAGGCAGCGTGAGCGCGATGCTCACCGCATTCCGCAACCAGATGCGGGCGACCCGGGGCAACAACTTCAAGGTCGGCATCAACACTCCGGACCAGACGCTCGCGCGGCTGGGCGACTTCTCTTTAGATGAGCTGGTTTGGGGAGCGCCGCTGACCGGAAATATCCCCTACACGATGTTTGACGGATATCTTCCGGCCGCGAATCCTCTCAATACGAACGGGATTTTCGCGGCTTGGGACAACATGCACTTCGGCGGCAGCCTTTCCGGATATCCGTTCCGCTGGGATCGCGCCAATCGCAGTCCCATCGCCATGCTCGCGTCCCAGGCGATCGCCGGGAATCCCAACGTGTCCATGTTCTACAACACGCTCGGCTGGAGCTATCCGAACTCGGACGAATACTATTACTGGTCGCCGGGAAACATCACGCTGGCCGCGCCGGTGAGCGCGGACGCGTCGAACGCATCGAAAGCGCTCGTGCTCTCGGACGATTCGGCGATCGCGCTTCCCGGCGGTCCCATCTGGAGCAACCCCGCGGTGGCGAGCAGCGCGGCTCAAGCCGGCAACATTTATGGGTACGCCTTCCTGATCGGGAGCGATATCATTCAGCCGTTCAAAGACAGCGCCGGTCACTGGCACACTTACTCGGCCATTCTGAGCGGCTACCCGGCGGGAACTCCGGTGAAGTTCGCGATGATGGGCCATCAGGCCGTGGATCCCGTGCCCAGCGCCGCCAACGTCTGGTATTGGGCCGCGCATTTCCCCGCCATGGACGTGGATCTCGGGCAGCCCGATCCGAATGGCTGGAACCATGGAGCGCGCGACACCAAGTACATCGTCGCGCCGGCATCGTCCGGGAACCCCAGCGGGTGCAAGGGCCAGTATTCCTGCCCGGAGTTCTGGCGCAGGGATTTCATAAACGCGATCGTCATCGCCCATGTGTTTCACGATGGGAACATGCCGAGCGAACTGGACACGTATGGTCCGGCGACTCCGATCCAACTGGGCGGTTCATTTTATCCGCTAAGCGCCGACGGCACAACGGGGGCGGCGATCACAACCTTGCAGTTACGGGCAGGAGAAGCGGCCATCCTGTTGAAGTCTCCGGCTGCTCCGCCCGAGCCGGCCGGCCCGCCGGAACGGGGCAATGGCGGAACGGTGGGAGCCAAAGATATCCCGAGCGGCGATGCGCGGCCTAATCTGCCGCCGCTGGAGTAACCGCGATTCCGCCGATCTTCCTCTTTATGTCTTCTGGAAGCCACGCCGGATGAGCTGGTTTAACGCATTCCGCGCCCGGGTTAAAGGCGGCAAAGGCCCTTACGCGATTCTGCTTCGCGCCGCCCGCTGGGTGCTGACGCCCACGGCGCCTCATCTTCCCGAGTTCGCGAAGCCGTTCTTCCGGATTCTTTACGAGGCGCAATGGCTGGTGATCCTCGCCGCGCGCATGCTGATGAACTACTTCGTGCGCCAGCCGTTGTTCCAGGCGCGTTGCAAGTCGGTCGGCCGGAACCTGGTGCTCGCCGGGTCCATGCCTTTTGTGGCGGGGCCGGTGGAGATCGAGCTCGGCGAGAACGTATCGTTTGGCGGAAAGGTGATCATCCTTTCCGGCGGCCCGATTCCGAAGCCGAGACTGGTGATGAAAGACCGGTCCGGCATCGGCTGGGGATCGGTGATCACCGTGGGCATGGAAGTGATCATCGAAGAGGACGTGATCATTTCCTACGACTGCCGCATTTCCGACACGGACGGGCATCGGAAAGAGGCCGATCTGCGGGCGGGAAACGTTCCGCCGCGCGTTCAGGATATCCGGCCGGTGAGGATATGCCGGCATGCGTGGATCGGCAACGGCGCCCACATTATGAAAGGCGTGACCATTGGCGAAGGCGCTGTGATCGGCGCTAATAGCGTGGTCATCACGGACATTCCCCCGTATGCGCTGGCTCTGGGAAATCCGGCGGAAGTGTATTTCCGGAACTACGGGAAAATGTCCAAGAAGCCGCCCGCGGATCAGGCGATCGTGTAACCGCCGTCGACGACGAGGACGGCGCCGGTGGTCCAGCGGCTCGCGGGGCTCAGCAGAAACGCGATCGCGCTGGCGACGTCCCGCACCGTCCCCATGCCCAACGGAGTGCGGGACTCCAGCGTGGCGGACTGACCCTCTTTCAGATTCGAGCGGAAACGCTCCGTCATCTCCGATTGCACAATGCCGGGCGCCACGCAATTGACGCGGATTCCCCGCGGCGCCAGTTCCACGGCGAACGAGCGCGTCAACCCAGAGATGGCGGCTTTACTGGCGCTATATACGGACACTCCCGGCTCGCCCACGATTCCGGCGGCGGAAGAGATCAGCACCAGGCTGGCGGGCGCGGCGTAATTCGATTTCTGGCTCAGGCACTTCGCCAGCATAATGGTGCTGTATACGTTGACGCGCATGATGCTGTCGATATGCGCGGGAGTCGCGAGGCGCACCGGTAGCGCGGCGTGCGCGCCGGCGGAATGCACCAGGCCGTGCAGCGGTCCCGACGCGGCAATCACGGAGTTGAACCAGGGCGTGATGCCGTTCGTGTCAGCCAGGTCAAACGCGAGAGCGCGATGGCCCGAGCCCGACAAACTGGCGAGCGTCTGGTCCAGCCTGGCCTGATCGCGTCCCACCAGAGTCAACTCCGCGCGATGCTCGCTCAACAGGATCGCGGTCTCCCGGCCGATGCCGGAAGAAGCGCCGGTCACCAGAATGCGGCTGCCTTCCAAGTTCAGGAAATCGGTCACGCCACTTCCACCAAAGGCGACATGACAACCGGGCCCACCGTGACCCCGGCGATCGCCCAGGAGAAACCTACGCCGAATCCGGACAGGATCAGCCGGTGCGGAGAACTGGCCAGTTGCGCGGACATGAGCGCGGTCATCGTCAGCGGAATCGAGGCGCTGCTTGTGTTCCCGTACTCCTCCATCGCGATAGGAACCTTCGCCAGCGGAATCTTCAGCTTCTTGGCGAGATATTCCAGCATGAATCGATTCGCCTGATGGAACACGAAAGCGTCTACTTCCGCAATTGTCCATCCCGAGGCCGGCAGGACCGCGTGGATGGCGTCCGGAACGCGATCCAGGGCGAAGCTGAAAACGGACGGCCCATCCATGTAAAGCTGCTCCGCGCTCCGCACGCTTCCGTCCTCGGAGGTGAGAAACGCGGAAGTCTCCGCGCTGGAGCGCTCACGAAAGCAGCCGGCAGGAATGAGCAACGCGTCCTTGCCCGTGCCGTCCGTGCCGGTTTCGAAGTACATATCGGGCGCGGTCTCATCCGCGATCAGCGCGGTCGCGGTGCCCGCATCGCCAAACACGGCGGCGGATGCCCGATCTCGAGAGTTGACGATCTTACTGGGGGTGTCTCCCACGAGAATAAGAATCTTCCGGAGATTTCCCCGCAACATCTTGCCGGCGAGGTAAATTCCGTAAGTGTAACCGGAGCAACCCAGATTGATATCGAACGCGGTGCAATGGTTTCCCAGACCGAGGCGCGCCTGAAGTACGCAGCTTGTCGCCGGAAGGAAGTAATCGGAAGTCTGGGTAATAAAGAGGAGCGCGTCCACCTCGGCGCGATTCCATTGCAGGTCATTCAGAAGACGGTCCGCCGCCGCGAAACACAGATCCGACGTGCACATCCCGGGAGGCGCCACACGCCGGGACCGGACACCCAGGCTCTTGCTGATTTTAAGCAGTTCCTCGGAAGAGAAGACCTTTTCCTCGGCCAGCCTATCCAGGGGATCTTTCGCAACGGGTACGGCGCTGGCGATGCCAACGATGCGAGCACCGGAGACGATATCCATCCTGTGCTGCTAGCATAACATTCAACAGTTCCATCGGATAAAACGGGCTTCCAATTGATAGGGAATTCCAAAGGAGAAATCAGTGAAATCGACAGAATTTCTGCTAGCCTTCGACGAAATTGTGGAATTGCCTCCGGGAACTCTGACTGGCGGGGAGAAGCTCGACGATCTGGAGGGCTGGAACTCCATGGGCATGCTCGGTTTCATCGCGCTTGCGGACGGGAACGGCAAGAAGGTTACACCCCGGCAGATCGCCGGCGCGCAATCGGTGGCGGACCTGATGACCCTGGCGGGAGTTGAACCTTGAGCGATATCGCGACGCCCGCCGTGAGCGTCGTCATCCCTTGTTACCGGGCTACGGAGTTCATCGCGCAGGCGCTGGATTCGCTGCGGCGGCAGACGCTGCGAGACTTTGAGACCATCGTCGTCAACGACGCGTGTCCGGACACGGCCAACCTGGAACGCGCGCTGGATCCGTACCGGGACGAGATTACTTATCTGCGGCATGACGCGAATCAGGGACCTTCGGCCGCGCGCAATACGGGGATCCGCGCCGCGCGGGCGCCTCTGATCGCCATGCTCGATTCCGATGACGTCTGGGAACCTCAATATCTGGAAATGCAGACCGGTATTCTGGCGGCTCATCCGGAAATCGACGTGGTCTATTCAAACGCCGAATTTTTTGGGGACAGCGCCTGGTCGGGCAAGGCTTATATGGACATGGTCCCCAGCGCGGGCGAAGCTAATTTCCGGAGTATCTTACTGCGGGAGTGCAACGTATTCACGGGGGTGACCGCGCGCCGCAACGCGCTGTTGCGCGCCGGATTATTCGACGAGGCGCTGCGACGATCGGAAGACTTCGATCTATGGCTCAGGCTGGCCCGAGCGGGTTCCCGATTCACATATCACGACACCAAACTGGTCCGCTACCGGCTGAGCCCGGATAGTCTCAGCGACGACAAAGTGAATCTGCAAATGGCGTCGCTGCAGGTGTATAAGAAGCTGATGGCCGCCCCGGATCTGACCGAGGAGGACCGGCGACTGGTGGCGGATGCGATTCGGCGGCAGCAGGCCATCATCGATTTGTTTCTCGGAAAGAAGGCCCTTTACTCGCGAAACCGCGGAGAAGCTCTGCTGCGTTTATCGAACGCGAACCGGGTATTCCGGAATAAGACAATCGGGGGTAAGATTCTGCTATTGCGCCTCTGGCCGGGGCTGCTTTACCGGTACATCCACTATCTGCATCCGACCGAATATTCCTACCTTCATTAGACGCGATTCCGAGTGTCTCTTATCCCACCGCTTCGCATTCTCTCGATCCTCGAAGCCACATCGATTACGGGGCCGGCCAAAGCCGTTCTGGCGTTCGCGCGCGAGAACGCCAGCCAGGGCGGGATCGCGGACCTTTCCATTCTGACGTTCGTGCGAAACGAAGAGGAGAATGCATTCACGCGGGCGGTGCGAGCCGCGGGCATCCGGCTGGAGACGATCGCGGAGACAGGGCCATTCGATTTCCGCGTGATCGGAAAGCTGAAAGCGGCGGTGGCGCGCGAACGGCCGGACGTGATCTGGACCAACGCGGTGAAGTCGCATTTCCTGGTCCGGATGGCGGGCCTGCACCGGCGCGTAAAATGGGTGGCGTTCCACCATGGGTATACGAGCACGGCGCCGCGAACCAGGGCGTACAACCAGCTTGACCGGTGGTCATTACGCGAAGCGCAGCGCATCGTCACCGTATGCGGTCCGTTCGCCGCGGATCTGAAAGCGCGCGGATTGGATGCAGACCGGATGCGGGTGCAGCACATGCCTATCTATCCCGTGGAGGCGCAAAGCGGCGCGGGGATGCGAAGGGAGCTGGGCATCGACGATGCTGCCGGGGTGCTTCTCAGCGTGGGCCGGCTGTCGCGCGAGAAAGGCTTCGCGGATTTGCTGGAGGCGTTCCGGCGGGTCAGGGAACAACGCCCCTCCGAATCCCTGCGACTTGTCATCGCCGGGGACGGTCCGGAGTCAGAGAATCTGCGCGCGCTCTGCGGTGCATTGGGAATTGAACGCGACGTTATGTTCGTGGGACATCAGGCGGATCTTCAACCTTTCTATGGGATGGCGGACGTGTTTGTGATGGCGTCGCACAGCGAAGGGTCGCCGAACGTTTTGCTGGAAGCGCTCAACGCGGGACTTCCGGTGGCGGCGACCAGCGTGGGAGGAATTCCGGAGATGGTCGCCGACCAGGTGAGCGCGCTGCTGGTTCCGCCGCGCAACGCCGAAGCGCTGGCCGGCGCGATGATCCGGTTGCTGGATGACGAGCGTTTAAGAATGCGCCTGAAGAGCGCCGCGCCGGAGGTGCTGAGCCGCCACACGCCGGAGCTTTACTTCCGCAACCTGCTCGCCGTGTTTCGGGAGCTCGCGTGATGCGCAACCTGGTGAAGAAGGGCGCGCAGTTTGTGTTCCTCGCGTTCACGCTGCCCTATGCGCTGTTGAGCGGGTTTGGGCGGGTGCGCTGGGCGTATACGATCGGCGCCCACAGATTCGCGATGGTCCCGGGAATTCTGGGCGATTACACGCGCGCGGCCTATTACAAATGGACTCTGCGGGACTGCTCGATCGATACACGCATCCACTTCGGGACCATTCTGGCGCACCCGGATGCGGTGATCGGCGACCACGTTTCGATCGGCTGCTATTGCGTAATCGGCCGGGCGCGCATCGGAGCGCGTACGCAGGTGTCTTCGCATGTGGAGATCCCGAGCGGGCGTTATCAGCATGACCGGGACGCCGCGGGCAAGCTCCAAGGGTCGCTCGACGGGGAGGTAAAGATCGGGTCGGACTGCTGGATCGGGGCGTCGGCGATCGTGATGGCGGATGTGGGAGACGGCGCGACGATCGGGGCCGGCGCGGTGGTGGTGAAGGAGATTCCGCCGGGGTGCGTGGCGGTGGGAAACCCGGCGCGGATCATTCGAAGAGATGCCGGGAACGGCGCCGCCACATGAGCGGTCCCGTTCCTGTGTTGTTGATGGCGAGAGAGCTCGATCAAGGCGGCGTGGAGCGCGACGTGGTCAAGATCGCCATGCATCTGGATCCGCTGTTGTGGAAACCGCACGTGGCCAGCTTCGCCAACCGGGGGCTGCGTTACGACGAGCTGATAGCCGCGGGAATTCCGGTGCTGCACGTGCCGCTCCGCTCGTTGTTTTCGAGGTCGGCGTTCCCGGCGTTTTCGGTGCTCTGGAAATATCTGCGCGCGAACGCGATCCAGGTGGTTCATTCCTACGACGCGAGCGGAATCTTCGGGTTGCTGGCGGCACGGATGGCGCGCGTGCCGGTGGCGATCACGAGCCAGCTGAGCTACCGCGACATTCTGGATTCGCGGACGCGCATGTTGCTGCGCATGACGGACCCGTTCGCGGACGCCGTGGTGGTGAACTGCGAAGCGATCCGGCGATACATGCGGGATGACGAGAATGTGCGGGACGAGCGCATCGAGCTCTGCTACAACGGCGTGGAGACGAGCGTGTTTTTTCCGGCGGCGGCGGCCAGACCTGCCGCGTTACCGGGAAACGGGCTGGTGGTGGGTACAGTGTGCGCACTGCGCGCGGAGAAGAATCTCAAACTGCTGCAGGAGGCGTTCTCGCGCGTGGCGCACATGGATCCGGAGATGAAGCTGGTGATGGTCGGCAGCGGCCAGGAGTTAGCGGCGCTGCAGGCCAACGCGGTTCGCTTAGCCATTACGGATCGCAGTGTTTTTGTCCCGGCAACGAAAGACGTAGCTGCGTGGATGCGCGCGATCGACATCTTCGTGCTGCCGTCTTATTCCGAGGCGTTTTCCAATTCTCTTCTGGAAGCGATGGCGTGCGGCTGCTCGGTGGCGGGTTCGCGCGTGGGAGGGACGCCCGAGCTGATTGGTGAGAATGAGCGCGGGCTGCTATTCGAGAGCAACAACGCCGGGGACCTGGCGAGCAAGCTGGAAGCGCTGATCGCCGACCCCGTTCTGCGCGCCGCCAACGCGGAGCGCGCGGTGCGGTTTGTCCGCGAGCGGCTCACCATTGAAATAGCGGCGCGGCGCACGGGCGAGATCTACACGAAACTGCTCGAGCGCCGGCGCTCCTCATGATCCGACGGGGAATCAGAACGCGCGCACAAGCGTGGCGCCATACGTCATGGCTGACAAAGCGGCCGCGGCGCCGCTGAAGTTGCAGACGCGGACAGACACGGTGTTCGCGGCGCTTGGCCACATCATGCCGATGAAGCCGGGCGGAAGCGCGGGCCACGACGGGGCGATCCCGTTGCCGACGGCGACGCCGGCGACGGTGATGGTCTGATCGCCGCCGCATGTGCCGTTGCTGACGGAGGAGAACGAAAGAGTGGCGGTCCCGCTCACGGCGACGGCGCCCAGACCGAGACCGCCCGAGCCGTTCAGAATGCAGCTTCCGCTTTGCGGGTTGGTGAAAGTGACGGTGACGTTATAACTCACGGGATCAACCGTGACGTGGCTGGGTTCGACCAGGTTGGCCGGCGTCGCATTGTCATAGCAACTGACGAGTAAATTCGCCGTGTTGAGGTTGTGCTGAACGCCGGGGATAGAAACCGTGGTGGCGTAGGTGAACGCGCCCGCGAAGTTTTGCGGATTTTGAAGCGTGGTGGGCGTCCATGCGCTGGCGGACGCGCTCCAGGCGAGCAGTTGCGCGTTGCCCGGAGCGGCGCTGGATACGCCGTGGCCTTGCAGCGCGGCGACGGTGACGGAAGCGGGCGCGCCGGTCACATCGCCGCCGAGCGTGACAGGTTCCCAGGTGGATGATGCGCCGTCGAATTTAAAGATCTGCCCGTCGGCGGGCGCGATGGTGGAGACCGCATGGCCGCGCAGGGCAGCCACGGTTAGGGCATTGGGGGTTCCGGTCACGTCTCCGCCGAGACCCAGCGGCTGCCATTGGGTTCCGTTGAATTCAAGGAGCTGTCCGTTCGCCGGAACGGCGGCGGAGATGGAGCGACCGCGGAGTCCGCCCACGGTGGATGCGTTGGGAGCTCCGGTCACGTCCCCGCTGAGACCGAGCGGCTGCCATTGCGCCAGCGATCCGCTGAATTCGAGGAGTTGCCCATCGACCGGCGCGGCGCTGGAGATGGAGCGTCCGCGGAGTCCGCCCACGGTGGATGCATTGGGAGCTCCGGTCACGTCTCCGCTGAGACCGAGAGGCTGCCATTGCGCCAGCGATCCGTTGAATTCGAGGAGTTGCCCGTCCGAAGGCGCGGTGGAGGAGACGGCGTGGCCGCGAAGCCCGGCGACGGTTAGCGCATTGGGAGCTCCGGCGACGTCGCCACTAAGAGTCAGCGGCTGCCACTGGCTGAGGGAAGCGCTGAACTCGAGCAATTGGCCGTCGCCCGGCGGGGTGCTGGAGACCGTTCGCCCGCGGAGACCGCTCACGGTGACGGTGGCGGGATTTCCGCTGACGTCGCCGCCCAGAGAGATCGGCTCCCAGAGCCGGGAAGTCCCGTTGAACTTCAGCAACTGGCCGTCGTTCGGAGCGGCAGTGGAAAGACCCAAGCCGCGCAGGGCGGTGACCTGCGATGCGATGAGAGAGCCGGTGACATCGCCGCTAAGAGAGGCTGGCTCCCAAATTCCGGTTGTGCCGTTGAACTTCAGCGCCTGTCCATTCGCCGGGACGGCGGTGGAAAGAGAGCGGCCGCGGAGACCCACGACCTGGGACGCAGCGGGCGGACCGGTCAAATCGCCGCCGAGCGCCGTGGGAAGCCACTGTCCGCTGGCTGCATCGAACTTGAGAAGCTGGCCGTCGGACGGCGGCGCGACCGCGAGCGGAATCCCGCGGAGCGCGGTGACGGCGAGGGCAGACGGAGCGCCCGTGACGTCGCCGCCCGCCGTCTGCCACAAGGGGTTCGTGCCGTCGGTAGTTAGAATTTTTCCGGCGTTGTTCAACGCCGCGGGAACCAAGCTCGATTGCGGCACGGCGCTGCCTTCGAGCGACCAGGTATTTGCGGCTGAACAGCCGTAGACATTCTGGCCAGGCACAGCCGTGGTCAGAAAGAAGAATTCGCCGGGACCGCAAGAGGACGGCAGCGACGGACCTGTCTGCGCGGGCTTGGTCGCGCTGGCGCCGCTAAAATCCACACTCTTGGTCTGCGTCCGAAGATCGACCTTGGTTTGCGCAAAGGCGGTCAGTACGGACACAACGGCTATCGCGGAGCTTTTCCGCCACACGTTCAGTCTCATAAGGAAGGAATCCGGTGGGCCATTGCCGGTGTCCGCGCAGGCGGCGGCTTCAACCCCGATTTCAGCTAAGCAGACGGGAGCGCGGCCGACGGGCCGCTTAGCCCGCAAGTCTTTGTCAGCAATGGGACGAATGGTTTGAGAGGGCGCGTGATTCGATTTCCGGGCGGCCGGTCTGGCGAGAGAGGAGCAGGATTTTCAGGGGTTTGCCTGGCGTGCGGAGTTTGCTCACTTTAAGGGGCGTCGTGCGGCTCTGCGTAAATGCGAACGGGCGGGCACACTTCGGGCGCGGGTTGCGGCGAGCTGAGTTGCGGCGAGGCGGATTGGCGCGGATTGACGCTAGGAGCGACCCTCCAAAACGGCCTGGAGCTCGGATTGGAGCCCGGCCGGAAGGCTGTCGGCGACGTAGTTGCGAATATCCGCCGTCGTAAAGGCGGCCTGATCGGGTGATATCGCGGGAGACTCGCAATTCAAAGCCATTGCGGAAGTGGTTGTGGTTTCTTCCGTTTGCAAGGAGCTAGCCGCCTCGGCTTCCGCTTCCGCTTCCGTTTCCACCCGCTGACGGTCGCGCAACGAGAGGTGGTGCGCGAGCGAGTCGATGTAGAATCGCCAGGCGCGGCTGGCTTCGCGGACGAACGTGGTCTGGCCGTTGTTGAGCCTCAGGCGTTTTTCCTGCAGGCGTTCAAGCTTCTCCTCCATTTTTTGCATGAAGCGCCAGATGCGGCCTTCGTGACGGCTAAGCGCCTCAAACGCTTTTGATCCATCGCGCCAGGCGAGCGACTGGCCGATCATGGCGACGGTGTCGTCGTCCTCGGCGTGGAGCGCTCCCTGGTCGTGCTGGACCGTGCCGGCGCCGAGCAGATTGTTCTCCATGGCCGCGCAGCGGTTCAGGCGCCAGTTGGAATCGATGATGTGCTGCGCGAGCTGCTCTTCGCGGACGCCGACGGGCGCGTATTCCGCGATGTACTCCGAGGCGAGCTCGAAGTAAGGAACGTACTCGTCGGCCTGCAATAAAAGCTTCTGTCCGGAGAGGCCGTGTTTAAAGGCGTTCATGGAGACGCGCTTCTTGCCGTCCTCCGATTTAGGCCCGGTGGATTTCAGCGCGTTCTGCCGGTTGGCCAGAGTACGCTTGGAAAAATCGTTGTCGTTCATCGTTTCGGTCATGGTGAGAGAGATCCCTTTCTGGTCCGATTCTGGACGTTCGAAAGGGCGCCGGCTCAGCTGGGGGCCTGCAAGTGATAGAAGGGAAGAAGAATTTATTGGCCCGACGCGCGTGATTGCTTATTTGACTTAGGGCCGCGCCGCCGCGGAATAGCTGAGAAACCGGGCGAGGCGCGTTTCGACCGATTCCATGTCTTTGAGTTCACACTGCCAAATGACCGCGGCGCGCCAGCCGCGCGCTTCGAGGGCGGCTATGTTGGCGGCGTCCCGGAGACAATTGCGGGCGATTTTCGCGCGCCAGTAGTCCGCGTTCGTTTGGGGCGCGCGAGCGCCGCGCGCGCAGTCGTGGCCATGCCAAAAGCATCCGTTCACAAAGATCACCTTGCGGAATCTTGGAAAGACGAGGTCGGGCGTGCCGGGCAGATCTTTGCGATGCAGGCGAAACCGGAAGCCCATGCGGTGGGCTAAGCGGCGCACCGTCATCTCCGGCGCGGTGTCGCGTCCTTTGATCGCCCGCATGATGCGGCTTCGCTGCTCGGGATTTTCTTGCATGGGCGAAAGGCGGGTTTCGGATTTGAAGGCGGAGATGGTTGCGTCAACCATGATATTCCGCGCGGGCTGGTGAAACAATGACGGCCCGATGCGCGAACTTTGCAGTTGACAAACAAGTAGAGCTCGGTTGACAATTCTGTCGAGAGGCCTACTTGGATGGCAAGTGAAGATTCCGATCGAATCATAGTTCTGCAGGGCACGCTCGATCTCATCGTGCTGCGGATGCTGGACACGATGGGGCGGCAGCACGCTTATGCCATCGCGAATCGCCTGCAGCAGGTGTCGGGGGATCTGCTCCGGCTCAACCAGGGGACCTTGTATCCGGCTTTGGTGCGCCTGGAGCAGCAGGGAAGGATCCGAGGCGCGTGGGGCAAGACGGAAAGCAACCGGGAGGCGAAGTTCTATTCGATCACCAAGTCCGGAGAGAAAGCGCTGGAGCACGAAACGATGCGCTGGCGCCGGATGGCCGGCCTGGTGGACAAGCTGCTGGCGGAAGGAGCCTGACTTATGCGACGACTTTTCGCTAAAGCCGCTAACCTTTTCCAGAAACGCAGCGCGGAACGTGAGCTGGATCGCGAGATCGAGTCCCATCTTGCGATGCTGCGGGAGGATTTTGAGGCGCGCGGATTCAATGCAGCCGACGCGAAATCCGCGGCCCTTCGAACTTACGGGGGAGTAGAACAGACTAAGGAACTGCATCGCGAAGCACGGTCCGTGCAATGGGTTGAGCATGTGGTGAAGGATATGCGGTACGGAGCGCGGAACCTATTACGAACGCCGGGCTTTACAGCCCTGGCGGTGCTGACGCTTGCCTTGGGAATTGGCGCGAGCACCGCCATCTTCGGCGTCGTCAATGCCGTGTTGCTGCGTCCGCTGGGTTATCAGGATGCGGACCGGCTCGTTACGGTTCTGCATAGCGGCGCCGGTCCCGTCGCCACCGCGAACTATTTCGACTGGCGTGATCAGAGCCATTCGTTTGAGGCCATGGGAGCGGCTGACTACTGGAGCCCGAATCTTACAAGCAACACTCAATCAGATACCAGCCCGGCGGAACACCTTTACGCCCTCAAGGTGACACAAAACATGTTTCCGCTTCTCGGCGTGCAACCTCATTTGGGCCGGTGGTTTATCCACGGCGAGGACCAGGAAGGCGCGGACCATGAAGTCATATTGAGCGCCCAGTTATGGCAGAGGCGGTTTCATGGCGATCGCGGCGTATTGGGGCGCTTGATCAATCTGAATGGGGACGGTTATACGGTGGTGGGCGTAATGCCGCCCGGATTCCAGTTTGCGCCTTTCTGGGCGACGCACGCCGAGTTATGGGTCCCGGATGCACTTGGCCAGTCTGTTACCGAGCGAGGCAACAATCATTTGCGGGTCTTCGCGCGCCTGAAGCCGGGCGCCACTCTCGCGCAGGCGCGGGCCGATATAGCGACGGTCACAAGCAGGCTGGAGCGGCAGTATCCGGCGACGAACCGCAGCGTTGTGGTCACTCCGTTGAAGGAGAACGTGGTGGGCAGGATCGAGACGCCGCTCCTGATCATGCTCGGCGCGGTCGGTTTCGTGCTCCTGATTGCGTGCGCCAATGTCGCTCATATGCTGCTGGCGCGCACATCGACCAGGCAAAAGGAAATCGCGGTGCGGGTCGCGCTAGGCGCGGGCAAGGTCCGCCTGGTGGCCCAGTTCCTCACAGAGAACCTATTGCTGGCCGGGATTGGCGCCGTCGCGGGCTTACTGCTGGCGCTGGCGGGAACAAAAGCGTTAGTCGAACTAAGTCCGGCATACATACCTCGAGTGCAGATGGTGACGATCGATACGCATGTCGTGATTTTCCTGATTGTCATCACCGTGTTCACGGTGCTGGCTTTTGGACTGACGCCGGCAATGCACGCCGCCGCCGCGAATGTCGGCGATGCGCTGAAAGAGGGCGGACGAGGAGATAGCAATGGGGTCAGGCGGAATCGATTGCTCAGCATTTTGGTGACATCGGAGTTCGCGCTGGCATTCATGCTGCTCACCGGCGCGGGGTTGATGGTGCGAAGTTTCTACGCGCTGAATGCGATCAACCCGGGATTCAACCCGAATCATGTGCTCTCGATGGTCGTGTCGGTGGCCGGAACCAATGAGCAAGAACCGAACCGGCGCGCGGCTTTTTACCGCAACCTGCTCGAGAATGTTCGGAACATCCCGGGAGTAAGCGCCGCGGGCGGCGTCAATCATCTGCCCCTTGTGGGCGATATGTGGGATCGAAATTTCGTGATCGATGGCCGCCCGGCGCCCCGGCCCGGAGAATCGCCTGACGCGGTCTACCGGATCGCGATGCCCGGTTATTTCGAGACGATGCGCCTGCCCATCAGGAAAGGCCGCGCCATCAATGAACGCGATGACGCGAGAACGCCGAAAGTGGTGGTGATCAATGAGCGTGCCGCTCTTCAATACTGGCCGGGAAAATCGCCGATCGGCAGCCGCATCGAGATCGGGAACAGCGCCGACAGCCGGCCCGATTGGCTGACGGTCGTGGGCGTGGTCGCGGACGCGAAGCAGGACGAGTGGGCCGCCGCAACATATCCCGAGATGTATCTGGCGGCGCTGCAGGATCCCGACTTTCTGGGCGAAGGCACGGATCCGATAGGCGCACACGAGACTTACGTCACCTTAGTCATTCGGGCGGACGGAGATCTGGCCGGGATTGGTTCGGCGGTCCGGCAGAGGGTGTGGGCGATTGACCGGAATCTGCCTATTTCGCAGGTCATCACAATGGACCGGGCGGTCGCGGACGCCACCGCTCAGCCACGCTTCGAAATGCTGCTGCTCGCGTTATTCGGCGGGGTGGCTCTGATTCTGGCCGTAGTGGGGATCTACGGCGTGATGAATTACGCGGTGACCCGGCGGATCCGCGAGATCGGAATTCGCATTTCGCTGGGGGCGAGCCGAAAGGATGTTTGGCGGATGCTGCTCTTACAGGCCCTGGCGCAGGCGCTCACCGGGACTGTCGCGGGCGTCGCGGGAGCTGTGCTCTTGTCAAAGTTGATGACCAAGATCGTATATGGCGTGAAGGCCACGGACCCTGTTACTTTTATCTGCGTGACGATGGTCCTGGGCGCGGCGGCGCTCATCGCGACCAGCGTTCCGGCGCGCAGGGCCGCGCGGATCCAGCCGATGGCGGCGCTGCGCAGCGAATAGCATCTCAATTGTTCGCGGCGGCTATTCACGACAGCCAGCGAATCAGGTTTTCGGGGTCATCGACCAGCACGACGTCGTATTTCTCGATCATGGGCATCACGATGTTCTCCAGCTCGCGCTTCCAGAGATCGCCCTCGTAGAACTGATTTTTCATCGTTTCGCGCGAGGCAAGGTCAGGGAAGCCGCGCATGAAGAACAGCACGTTCGGATCTTCGATGGAAAGAAAGGGGCCCGAAAGTTTCATTCCGATTGCGTGGTGCGCCGGTATAGATTTGGCGCGGAATAATTCAAGAAAGCCGGCGCGCATGCCGGGCTTGAGCGTATAAGTTCTCATCTCGACGATCACGTTTCACCCGGTCCCATCTTCGCTCAGAGCCCCCATTGAGGCGTGCGCGCAAAGCGCTGGCGATATACAATGCTTCACGGAGCGGCCCTCCGACCGAAGTAACGCCGCTGGGCTCTTATTGGAGATCCACATGTCTCGAACAAACCTTACAGCAATCGTCTTTGTAATCGCGTCGGCTTGCGCTCTGCACGGAGAAACCCCCTCTCTTTCGGTGCTCTACACTTTCACCGGCGGTCCCGATGGGAAAAGCCCCAGCGGCGTCATCGAAAACAGGTCTGGCGATTTCTTCGGGACCACGGCTCTGGGCGGCGCCCCCAGTTGCTCCCACGGCCGTGACGACTGTGGAGGAGTTTTTGAGTTGGTGTCGGGAACGGGCGCGGAGTTCTATCTGCACGTTTTCGCGACCCCGTCTGAAGGATCCGGTCTCGAGAGCGGCGTCATTCAGGATCCCCAGGGCAATTTATATGGAGTGGCCACCGGCGGAGGCGATAAGACCGGCGGCGGAGTCGTATACCGGCTCAATGCGGCGGGTGCGGAGACGATCTTGCATACCTTTGACCGAGTGCAGGGATTTCAAGAGGGCTGGTTTCCGATGGGCATTATAGGGGATGCGGCGGGCAATCTCTATGGGTCGACATATTACGGCGGTTCCGTCATTTGCGAATCGACGTTCGAGGGCTGCGGAGTGATATTCCGAATCGACTCCGCCGGAGCATACTCGGCACTCTACTCGTTTACCGGTCCGCCCACGGATGGATCCCGCCCGAATGGACCTCCGATTCGCGATGGCGCGGGTAACCTGTACGGAACAACGTTCTACGGCGGTCCGGCCACCGTGGTCAACTACGGGCTCGGCGCGGGCACGGTGTACAAAGTTGACCCCCGGGGAGTCGAGACCATTGTCTACAATTTCAACGGAGTCACGGATGGAGGGTCTCCCACATCGGGCGTGATTCGGGATAACGCCGGCAATCTCTATGGCGTCGCTCAAGAAACCGGCGAAGGAGGCGGTGTCTCCAACAACGGCGTGGTCTACAAGCTGGATACCGGCGGGAATCTCACCGTGCTTTATGCCTTTACGGGGGGCGCGGATGGCGGCGGCCCGACTGGGCCGCTGACGCTTAATCCGGCCACGGGCGATCTCTACGGGACGGCTGGATACGGGGGCTTGCACGGAGGCGGAGTTATCTTCAAGGTGAATTCCGCTTCCGGCGAAGAGACGGTTCTTTACAGCTTTACAGGACTTGCGGATGGAGGCGAACCGCAATCCGCGGTCATCCTGAAGAGCGGGGCAAACGGAGATACTTATCAGCTTTTTGGCACGACCTATGTAGGCGGCGACAACAACGCATGCGACGGGGACGGCTGCGGGACGATCTACCAGCTCACGATTCCCAGGTAAGGCGGATCGCTAGTCGACGAGCAATACGACCTTGCCCTGCGCGTGCCCTTCTTCCAGGTAAGCGAGAGCCGCCGCCGCGTCTCGCAATGGATAACGCCTATCGATGACCGGCACGACTTTTCCGTCTCGCAAAAGGCCGCCCAAATAGGTGAGGTCTTTCTGATTTAGTTTGGCGATGAAGCTGCGCATTTTTTTCCGGCCAAACCGGGACAGCAACGGCGCCAGCAACAGATCTTCGATGGCGCCGCGAAGACTGGGTTTGCCGCCAGCTTTGACGTATGTGCCGCCGGGACTTAGCGCACGCCTGTACGCAAAGAGCGAATGACGGGCGTTCGCGGCCAGAATAAGGTCGTAACGCTGGCCGCTCCGCGTGAAGTCTTCGCGCGTGTAATCAATCGAGTAGTCGGCGCCGATTCGCCGCGCGGTCTCGATGTTCCTGGCGCTGCAGACGGCGGTAACTTCAGTTCCGAATGATTTGGCGATTTGCACGGCGAACGTGCCGACGCCGCCCGAGGCGCCATCGACGAGAACCTTCTGGCCCGGTTGAATCGAACCGCTGTCCCGAAGACCTTGCAGCGCGGTGAGCGCCGCGACAGGCACGCAGGCGGCGCCTTCGTAGGATATATTCGCGGGCTTCAGCGCCAATTCCTCCTCCTTGGCGCACACATACCCGGCAAACGCTGATCCCGCAAACCCTTTAGCCCCGAATACCTCATCGCCTGTCCGGAACTGATTCACATGCTGGCCGACGGCTTCCACACGGCCCGCAAAATCAGAGCCGGGTATCTCGCGTTTGGGTTTGAGCAGGCCGAAAAACAGGCGGACGAACAGGGGTTTGCCCCGCATGATGATGCAGTCCAGTGGATTTAGAGACGCTGCGTATACCCTGATCAGGACGCCGGCGTCCGCAGGCACCGGTTTTGCAACGTCCCGGAATTCCACGGTATTCGGCGGTCCGTATCGCGGGCTCCAGATCGCGTTCATGCGGCTTCTTTCTCGCGGCCGCCGACGGCGCCAAGGAGCGGCTCCAAAACGTAAGCGGCTAAGTAGCGAACGACGGGAACGACGACGCCGTCGCCGATCAAATGATAAGCCTCGTTATAGTTCCCCGGGAGCTTATAACTATCCGGCAGCCCCATCAAGATGGCCGCTTCGCGCGGGGCCAACAGACGAGACCGGAATTTGTCTCCCTCGACCAGCAGAATGGATTGCCGGCTCGAACCGCCGGCCGGAGTGCGCAGACAACCCGCGATCTCGTCGAACCGAATTTCGGCTCGCTGCTCACGCTGGCCGGCCTGGTTTACGCGCGTGCGTTTGTACACGCCTCCGACCATCCGCTTCGCCGTGCTCGCGGCCTGTTCGACCTTCCTTCGGTTGACCGGGCTCATCATCGACAAGAGGCGCCGGGTCTCGGCCGCGGCGTGCCACTCGACCCCTTGCGGGTGGTCTCCGACTATATCCGCGAACGCCGACTGGCGGGGCGGCGGCGACGGAAGATTCCACCATAACCACGCCTGTTGCAGCGAATGCGGCAGCTTGGAGTAAGCGGCGACTAAGTTCGCCGGATGCCAGAGGATATCAGGACGATTGATGACGAGAGATTCACTAATAGCCCGGTCCTGGCGCACCGCGACGATGAAGAGGCGCGGCCGCGATTGCGGGACGAAACGAGCGGCGTCCATCACGATAGCGCCGAAGCGATACCCGGCGTCAACCAATGCCGCGCCGATGGCGGCGAAATCCCTGCCGTCATGAGAGGTCAGAGCGCCGCGGACATTTTCCAGCACGACCACAGCGGGCGGGCGCTGTTCTTTGAGCAGTCCCTCGATGAGCCGCCAGAATAGCCAGAAGGCGCGCGAGCGTTTGCCGCTCAAGCCGGCATAATCACCCGCGAGCGATAGATCCTGGCAGGGGAAAGACGCCCAGACCAAATCGGCGCGGCCGGGCAGGTCGGCTGTCGTCAAGTTGCCGACGTCCCCGATTCTGAGGCTTTCCGGTCCCCAGTTCGCGGCATAAGTGGCGCATTTTTTGGCGTCGAGGTCGTTGGCGAGAAGGCAATCCCATCCTTCGCCAAGACCGGCGCGGGCCATGCCGCCGCCCGCGAAGAATTCGTAAAAGGATGGCGTTTATGCTACCCCTGCCCTTTCAATCCTCATCCTGCTGGGCCGATAAGCGCGTGAGGACGGATAAGTCCTCCAGCGTGGTCACGTCGCCGGTTACGGCGTTCGACGAGACGATCTCGCGGAGAAGCCGCCGCATGATTTTGCCGCTGCGGGTCTTGGGAAGCGCTTCGGTGAAGCGGATCTGCTCAGGGCGCGCAAACGGTCCGATCTCCTTACCGATCCATTGGCGCAGCTCTTCGCCGAGCTTGGCCTGGTCATAATCGCCCTTTTTCAGGGTGACGAACGCGACCACCGCCTGGCCGGTAATTTCGTGGGGTTTGCCCACCACGGCCGCTTCGGCCACGGCCGGATGCCGAACAAGCGCGGATTCCAGTTCCATCGTGCTCAAGCGGTGACCGCTGACGTTCATCACATCGTCGACGCGGCCGAGGATCCAGTAGTAGCCGTCTTCATCGCGCCGGGCCGCATCGCCGGTGGTGTAGACGCCGCCGGGGATTTTGCGGAAATAGTTGTCCTCGTAGCGCTGGGGATCGTTCCACAGGGTCCGAAACATACTGGGCCAGGGATGGCGGATGATCAGAAAGCCTTCGTGATTCGGCTCGACGGGCTTGCCGTGGAGGTCCACCACGTCGGCCTGGATGCCGGGGAGCGGCAGCGTTCCGGAACCGGGTTTCGCGGGGATCGCGCCGGGCATGGGAGCGATCAGAATCGCGCCGGTTTCGGTCTGCCACCAGGTATCGACGATGGGGCAGCGCTCGCCGCCGATGACGCGGTGGTACCAATCCCAGGCAGCGGGGTTGATGGGTTCGCCGACGGAACCGAGGAGGCGCAGGCTCGTGAGGTTGTGCGCGGCTGGCCAGTGATCGCCCTGCTTGAGGAAAGAGCGGATGGCGGTCGGCGACGTGTAGAAGAGGTTTACCTTGAATTTCTCGATGATGCGCCAGAAGCGATCAAACTGGGGGTAATCCGGGGCGCCTTCATACATGAGAGCGGTGGCGCCGGCGGCGAGCGGCCCGTACACGAGATAGCTGTGGCCGGTCACCCAGCCGACGTCGGCGGTGCACCAGTAGACGTCCTCATCGCGCAGGTCGAAGATCCACTTCATGGTGAGGGCCGTCTGGAGCAGATAGCCGCCGGTGGTGTGGACGATGCCCTTGGGCTTTCCGGTGGTGCCGGAAGTGTAGAGGATGAAGAGCGGAGCTTCGGCGTCCAGAGGCTCGGCGGGACAATCTTCGCCGACCTCTTGTTCGAGCAGGTGCCACCAGTGGTCGCGGCCTTCTTCCATGCTGGTTTCAGAACCGGTGCGGCGGTAGACGATGACATCCTTCACGGACGGGCAATCGGCCAGCGCTTCGTCGACGGCGGGTTTGAGCTTGACTTCTTTGCCGCGGCGCCATCCGCCGTCGGCGGTGATGACGATTTTGGCTTCGAGGTCTTGAATGCGCTGTTTAAGAGCTTCGGCGGAGAAGCCGCCGAAGACGACGCTATGGATGACGCCGATGCGGGCGCAGGCGAGCAGCGCGACGGGCAGCTCGGGCACCATGGGCATGTAGATGATGGCGCGATCGCCGGTCTGGAGGCCGCGGGCTTTGAGGACGTTGGCGAAGCGGCAAACGAGGCGGTGGAGTTCCTGGTAGCTGATCATGCGCGAGTCGCCGGGCTCGCCTTCCCAGATGAGGGCGACTTTGTTGCGGCGGTGCGTGGTGAGATGGCGGTCGATGCAGTTATAGGAGGCGTTGATTTTGGCGCCGGTGAACCAGCGGACCTGGGGAGGCTGCCAATCGAAGACCTTGGTCCATTTTTCGAACCAGAAGAGTTCTTGTTCGGCGAGTTCGCCCCAGAATTCGGCCGGCTGGCTCTCGGCGCGGCGGACCATGTCGCGATATTGGTCCATGCCGCGGACGTGGGCGCGCGCGGCAAACTCGGGCGGCGGCGGAAAGATCCGGTCGTTCGACATGCCCCAAAATCTTAGCAACTCGGGCGGGGCGAATTAGTCGTAGGAAACCGGTCCGCGCTTGAGCCCGGCGCGCAGGGGGATGTAGATGAGCAGGCCCACCGGACCGAAAACATAAGTGACCAGCAGGCACGGAATCACGGCGAGGTGCAGAAGCTTCAGGCGGAGCGCGTCGCGCACCATCCAGGCGCCGACGAACAGATCGAGCGCCAACAGGTGAACCCAGGCGGCCAGAATGGCGCCAGGACGGTGGAACAGGTATTGGAGCGCGCCGAAGGTGGTGAGGATGGCGTGAAAGCCTTCGAAGTTGACGATGAAGAGCACCAGGTAGACGAAGGCCAGCAGCAGGGGAATCGTGAACATGGCGATGCGCTGCGTCCAGCGCCAGGCGGGAGCGACCAGCAGCAGGATCCAGCCGGGAAGAACCGCGGTGTTGCAGACGGCGAAGAGGGTTTCGTTGGAAATCCGCATGGGCAGGACCGGCGTTTAGGGCAGAGCGGCTTCCCGGAGGGCGCGGGCGATTTCGCGCGCGTCGTCCGCGGTTCCGAGCAGCACGCGGTGGGGCAGCCAGAACGCATCCAGCACGCAGGCTTCGGCCACCGGGCAGGGTTCGACGCGACAGCCGCCGCGCTGATAAAGGGGATTGCGATAAAGCGTGTGCGGGTAGAACGCGGTGCAGGGAATTCCGGCGGCGCTGACGCGGCGGTGGAATTCGTCGCGGTGGGGCACGCGCCCCAGCATCAGGTAATTGGTGTGCACACGGGCGGGGCAGGGAACGCGCTGGAAGCGGATTTCGGGAACGTCGCGCAGTTCCTGGCGGATCAGCGCGGCGTTGCTTTCGCGCGTGCGGTTCTGCTCCGGGAGGCGCTCGAATTGAGCGAGCAGGACGGCGGCCTGGAAAGCGGTCATGCGGAAATTGGCGCCGAGCTCGTAGTGATGGAACCAGCCGCCGCCGGGCTTGCGGCCCTGGTCCAGGATGGAGCGGAGATGTTCCGCGCAAGCGTCGTCGTTGGAGGTGAGCAGGCCGCCTTCGCCGGCCGTCATGACTTTGGAGTTCTGGAAGCTGAACGAGCCCGCGAGACCGATGCTGCCGGCGCGGCGGCCGTTCCATTCCGATCCGTGGGCGTGCGCGGCGTCTTCGATCAGGAAAGCGCCGGCGTCGCGCGCGATGGGAAACAGGCGATCCATATCCGCCATGGGGCCGCCGAAATGCACCGCGATGATGGCTTTGGTTTGGCCGGTGACGGCGCGGCGGACGGAGGCCGGATCGATGTTGAAGGTGTCGTCCTCGATATCGACAAAGACGGGCGTGGCCCCCACGCGGGAGACGGCGGTGGCGGTGGAGACGAAGCTGATGGCGGGCACGATGACTTCATCGCCGGGGCCGACGCCGGCGGCTGCAAGCGCCATCTCAAGCGTAACGGTTCCATTGCAGGCGGCGATGCCGTGGCGGCATTGCTGGAAGTCCGCGAATTTTCGTTCGAGTTCGGCGATGAACGGGTGGTAGCCGCCCCACCGGTCGCTCTGGAGGACGTCCAGCAGCAGTTCGCGTTCGCGGTCGCCCGCCAGCGGCCATTTCGGAACGTTCATACTAAATTCCAGGATAGAGGAGCGGATGAGCGTCTACGACGAAATGCGGGACGAGCTGGACAAGCACGAGTTTATGTTCGGCGTGCCGCGCGGGCGGCTGGCGGTAGCGCTGGATCTGCTGACCGACGCGCTGGTGCTGGTGGGGCAGCACGGCGTATATTGCCAGAGCGCGCGGCAGGCGGGCAGGCCGGCGATGGATATTCAGATCATCTCGAAAGCGATCACGGACGCGAAAGAGCTGGTGGGCAGCGCTATGACGGAGCTGAAGCGCCCACAAACGGATTGAGGCGTTTCTCGCGCTCGATGGTGGTGTTGGCGCCGTGGCCGGGGATGACGATGGTCGGGTCGGGCAGGGTGAAGAGCTTTTCGCGAATCGACTGAACGATCTTTTTGCCGTTTCCGCCGGGAAGGTCGGTGCGGCCGATGCTGCCGAGAAACAACGTATCGCCGGCGATCAGTTTCCCTTCGCTGGGGATGAACAGGCTGATGCTGCCGGGCGTGTGGCCGGGCGTTTCGATGACATGGAACGCGGTGGCGCCGGCGGTGAGCGTTTCGCCTTCCTTCACTTCCACGTCGATGCCGGGGTTGGCGGCGAACTGCATCCCGATCCAGGCGGCCTGCAGGGGCAGGCTCAGGGCGATCACGTGGTCGTGGGCGTTCATCCAAATGGGCGCGCCGGTGGCCTTGCGGAGTTTGCCGGCCCCGCCGATGTGGTCGATATGGGCATGGGTGATGACGATGGCTTTCACGCGTAGGTTGTGGCGGGCGAGGATCTCCTCAACTTTGGCTATGTCCGCGCCGGGATCGATGACGATCGCTTCGCGGGTGGTCTCGTCTCCGAAAATGGAGCAGTTGCAGCGGAGAATGCCGACGGGAAGCACTTCGTGGATCATTCGTCGCTATCATACGATCAGATTCCATGGACCTTGTCATTCCGTACCTGGCGCGCTGGATCCACATTGCATCGGCCATCACTTTGATGGGCGGCCTGATCTTTGCCGCAATCGCATGGCTGCCGGCGCTGCGGACGGCGGGCGCGGGGGAAGGCCAGGCGCTGGGCGATGCGATCGCGGCGAAGTTCCGGCCGTGGTTCGCGCTGGCCATCGCGGGGCTGCTGATATCCGGTTTCTATAACTACATGCGGCACGCGGCGGCGAAGGACGTTCCGACGCTTTATCACATGGTGTTCGGAATGAAGTTTCTGCTGGCGCTGCATGTGTTCGCGGTGGGATGGCTGGCGCTGGGCCGCGGAAACACGAAGCGCTCGCGCCAGATTACGGGCGTGGTGATTTCGGGGCTGGTGATTCTCGCGCTCTCCGCGTGGATGCGCTTCCTGGCGCTGAGCACGATGCAGGCGATCGCTCCGATTGTGAAGTAAGGTGCTGAAGCAAGACGGATGACAGAGGGGTACAAAGCATTAACAAAGGGCGCGGCGGCGATCGATCTGTCGGCCCGGACGCGCCTACGGGTGACCGGGGAGGATCGCGCGCGGCTGCTGCACGCGCTGACGACAAACCACGTGCAACAACTCTTGCCGGGGCACGGCTGTTACTCGTTTTTCCTGAACGCCAACGGAAGGATTCTGGCGGATGCGAATCTATTCGTGTTCCCGGAGCATATTCTGATTGACGCGGAGCCCGAGGTGCGCGAATCGCTGTTTGCGCATCTGGATCACTACATCATCGCGGACGACGTGACGCCGCATGACGAGGGCGATATTACGTTCGCGCTGGGCGTGGAAGGGCCGGAAGCGTCGGAGCGGTTGTGCGCGGTGGGCGCGCCGGTTCCCCCCAACGATTACGCGCATGAGCAGTGGAACGACTGCACGGTGGCGAAGGCTACATATACCGGAGCGCCCGGCTGGCGCGTGTTCGGACCGGCGAACCGGAAGGACGCGGTGCGGGAGCTTTTATATCTAGTCGAGGCCACGGCGAAGGATGCGGAGACGGTGCGGATCGAACATCGGCGTCCGCGTTATGGAACGGATATTACGGCGTCGCAGATCGCGGCCGAGACCGGTCTCACCGAGGCGCTGCATTTCCAGAAGGGCTGCTATTTGGGGCAGGAGATTGTGGAGCGGGTGCGATCGCGCGGGCATTTGAATAAGCGCCTGGTGGCGTTTGAGCTGGATGGGAAGCACGTGCCGGATGCGCACGCGCGCGTAACGGCGGACGGCAAAGAGGCGGGCGAGATCACGTCGGCCGCATACTCGCCGGAGCGCGGCGTCGTCGTGGCGCTGGGTTACATTCGGATGCCGCATGATGCGGCGGGTACGGCGGTGACGGTGGAGGAGCAATCGGGGCGCGTGCGGTAGTTACGGCGTGACCGGCCGTGGGGAGCCACACGCGGATCGGACGGTTATCGGGCGCCATTTCCCGCCTTCGGCGCCTTTGCGAGGCCTCTTAGTTATTGGCGTGGGCTGTTTGCCCCCATCCATCAACAACCGCGCCCGGCAGGACATGCTGCCTGATCTTGTACATAGCTGCGCGTTTTGCTAAATACTTATAGTCGTTAAGACGATACTGCATCTGACCGATAACCAATCCGGGATGACGCGCTACTGTTTGCGAAAACGCCATCACGTCTTTTTCGTAATAGAACGGATGCTTTTGGCGCATAAAGGAAGTAATTCTATCGACCGGAACGCAGAACTCAGACGCGGCATTGTTGGCGATCCTCTCCCTCTCCGGCAAGCTTTCACCACAGCCCGCGTTTTCCCCTTCTAGATCATCGATGATCGCATCTCGTGGATCATCACGACCATCGGCGCGAAGAACGTGCTCTATTTCATGGCGCAGAACGAACCAGAAATTATCTACTCTGTCTCGCCTCATTGACATCCCGATCACGGGAGACATTCGGTCGAGCCAGCAACACGCGCCATCGATCTTGGCTTGCTGAAGTCGCTCGACCAGCACAAACCGCACGCCAGCCTCAGCGAGCAGCCTAGGCACATGCCTGGCCTCTTCAGGGGCAACAAGAAGGGCTTCCATCTGGATCATGGCCTCTGCCAGTTTTTTGGGCGAATACGGCGCGGCGCTGATGCCTTTAGCTAGTTCCCTTACGCGGAACAGCCACGCGCATTGCGACGCCGTTACCTCGCGATATGTTCCCTTTTTGGCGTCATGCGCCAGCCAAGGTTCGTCATCAATATGTTCAATCTGAAGGAAATCGAGGACGCGCTTTTCTAGAACCTCGACGTTGTCGGATGGTTCGATCCAGCGGCGCTTCGTCATCTCCTTCACGGGCGCTTTTGCGTAAAGCCGCGCGCGCCGCTCCACGCCGACGTCGTCATGTACGGCATGCGCCAGCCTGTAATCACGCTCAAGATTCATCCAAAATTCAGCGCCGGTGCCAAACGCGGCGCCTAGCCCCTTGGCCGTCTCGGGCGTAATCGCGCACTTCCCCGAAATTAGCTGGCTGATCAGCTTCGGCGGCCTCCCAAGAATTTCTGCTAACTCAATCTGACTCCATCCCCGGGCCTCTAGCTCATCCGCTATGAACTCACCGGGAGCAAATACTTCCGCCGCTACTCTGTTTGCCATAAAGCCGCCCTAGTGGTAATCCTCAATACTCACAATGAAAACAATTTTGTCGGTGTTCTTCCCGCCAATTTCCATGACCAGCCGCCATTGATCATTCAGGCGCATGGAATGCTGTCCTGCGCGATCGCCTTTAAGTTTCTCGAAATGAAGGGCTTTCAACGCATAGAAGGCGCGTTCGTCAGGGGCCGCGCGAATCGTCTGCATGCGTTTTCTGAACACCTTGACCACGGCTTGCGGATATCCTGCGTCGAACTTTGGGTTGGTTTCAAGCCTGTCGAGGTCCTTGCTACGAAAAAGCACCTCCATCTATTTTCGAGTATAATTCTAGACGCTTGAATCGGCAAGGGCTGATTACGTAATCCGTAATTTATTGGTAAAAAAAAGAAAAGCCGGTTCCACGTCAAACGTAATGGTCAATACGCGGTTGATGGATGAGGCAATGCGTAATCTGCGCTGCCAGCGCATTCAGGCGGGTGAAATTTTGGCCTTTCGACGACGCCAAGCAAAAGACCGCACAGACTCATCACTTCGTGGACGGCGATTGACGCCGATAGCGAATTGATCCCGTCACTTTTGCTCGGATCGCGAGAAGGTACCTGCTTCGCCCGTTTCTGACGCTTCTTACGCCTTGTCGCTAATCTTATAGTCCCGGGTCGAAGCCCAGATCGAAATCCTCCGCCGGGTCGACGAGATCCCGCAGCAGCACATCCACCGTTCGCTCGGCATGGCCGTTGGGCGTGAAATGGATTCCGCATTCCTTCTCGGCGTCGGATTCCCACCACCACCGGCCCGCGCGTTCGTCTTCCCCTGGCAATGGCGCGCGGGTGCATGGGCCGCAGCCGATGCTCGTGTAACCGTGGCTGTAAAGCGGGTGCACGGGCACGTCATGGAGCGCGATATAGTCTTCGATTTCCCGCCGGGACCAATCGATCAGCGGGCTGATCTTCACCCGCGAGGTGCTGGTATCAATTTGGGGCAGCGCCGCCCGCGCGGGATTCTGGCCGCGGCGGATTCCCACCATGTAGGCGCGGAAGCCTTTCAACTTGCGGCCGAGCGGACGCACTTTGCGGATTTTGCAGCAAAGCATCCGCAACGCCACGTCCTGGCGGAAGAGATTGGGCCCGTGGCGCGTGACCATGCCTTCCACCTCAGCGGTCTCGGGCGAAACGGTCTCCACGCGGATTCCGTAACGCGCGCGGATCATCTCGATCATTTCGTAGGTTTCTTCCGGCAGCCGTCCGGTGTCGAGCGTGAATACGCGGACATCGGGGTCGACGCGCGCGGCCATGTCGAGGATCACTGCCCCGGTCTTTTGGAAGCTGGTGCAGACCGCGAGATCGCGACCGTACTCATGCATGGACCACGCGACGATTTCCTCGGCGGAGCGAGTCTCGGTCATTTCCATGTTCGATGTTTGGAAGGAATCCGGAGATTCCGGTTGAATGGAGCGGGAGACGGGATTCGAACCCGCGACATCGACCTTGGCAAGGTCGCACTCTACCAGCTGAGTTACTCCCGCGTAACCGGAATTCTCATTCTCCACGGTTTCGGCGCGCCTGTCAAACGGACCATTCCGGGCCGGTTATGTTTTATGTAAGTTGCTGCAAACGGGACACTTATAATTTGGGTTGCATCTGGAATTCTTGTGCTACAGTGAGTGCTGCTGTTCCGGACCCGATGGCAAATCTTCACCGGCTCGTCACAATAAGCGCCTCCCAGAACGTCTGAATCCGGCTATAACGACGGCTTCAAGATGGAAGCCTCAGGCCGGCTGTTGCCTATTGTGTTTGGCCCGGGAAGATCTCGGTCGAAGCCCGGAACCAGCGCTTGTAAAGCGAGTTGCGCATGAACGCCTGGGACCACGTCAAACAACAGTTATCGGCAACGCTCAGTTCGGAAAGTTTTGACAACTGGGTGAGCCGCACTTCTCTCGACCGCATTGACGGGGAAACGATTCACGTCCGCGTGCCGGATCAACAGACCAGGCAGTGGCTGGAGACCGAATATGGCGATCTGATCCACTCCGTGGTGCGGCGTCTGAACGGGTTGCATTACCGCGTGGTGAGCTACCACGCGCCGGAGAGCGAGCGGCAGAGGGACGCGTTCGCGGACGGCGGCGGCGAGCGCCCGTCCGAGAGTCCGTCCTCGCAGTTAAGCGCGCTGAACCCGCGATTCACGTTCGACAATTTCGTGGTGGGCGCGAGCAACCAGTTCGCGCACGCGGCCGCGCGTTCCGTGGCCACCAATCCGTCGCGCAGTTATAACCCGCTGTTCATCTACGGCGGCGTGGGGATGGGGAAGACCCATCTGATGCACGCGATTGGGCGGGCGCTTATCAATTCCAACAACTTCCGGGTGGTTTACACATCGAGCGAGCGGTTTATGAACGAGGTGATCGCGGGAATCCGTTTCGATCACATGCCCGCGCTGCGGCAGCGCTATCGCTCGGCCGACGTGCTGTTAATCGACGACATCCAGCTGCTGGGCAACAAGGAGCGCACCCAGGACGAATTTTTTCATACTTTCAATGAGTTGCACGATCACCAGAAGCAGATCGTGATCTCGAGCGACGCGTCGCCAAAGGAGATACCGGGATTGCTGGAGCGGTTGCGGTCGCGATTTGAGTGGGGGCTGCTGGCCGACATCCAGGCGCCTGATCTGGAGACGAAGATGGCGATTCTGGATAAGAAAGCCGAGGCGCAAGGCGTCGCGCTGCCGGAGGATGTTCGCACATTCGTGGCGTCGCGAACCAAATCCAACGTCCGTGAGCTGGAAGGTTCGTTGATCAAGCTGATCGCTTATTCGTCGCTGACCGGCGCTCCCATCACGATGCCCATGGCGCAGCAGTGCCTGAAGCATCTGGCGCATGCGCAGGACCGGCGGGTGACTATTGACGCCATCCAGAAGGCCGTGGCGGAGAAGTTCGGGGTGAAGCAGGCGCAGCTTCGGGAGAAGAGCAACACACGCGCCGTCGTGTACCCCCGGCAGGTGGCGATGTACCTGGTTAAGGAGTTGACCACGGCGTCGCTCCCCGAGATCGGCCGCGCGTTCGGCGGCAAGCACCACACCACCGTGATCCATTCGATCGGGGTGATCACGAAGCGGCGGACGGAAGATCCGGAATTGAACAGAATGTTGCACAGTTTAACCGACTCATTGCAGGGCGGTTAGAGCCGCTTTCCGCAGCGGTTTCCCGGAAGGCGCGTGAAAATCTGTAGAAATTGGGTGCGGGGGCCGTTTCTACGTCTGTTCACTTAGCGTTTTCCTAAGTAGTTCGTGACAGGAACCTGTCGAATTTTGTATAATTTAGAGAGAAATCAACATTTCGACAGGCCCTCCTGATACGGGTTACTCCCTTATAAGTTGAGAGAACAGTCAGAAGGAAAGAGTGAGCATGGAATTCACCGTCAGCAAGAGCGACCTCGTACGTGAATTGAGCTTGTCGCAGGGCGTGGTCGAGAAGAAGACGACGATCCCGATTTTGTCGAATGTGCTTTTGGAAGCGCAAGGCGATCGGATTACGCTGACGGCGACGGATCTGGAGCTGGGAATTCGGTGTTCCTGCCCGGCGCGGGTGAAAAGAGAAGGCGCGGGAACCATCCCGGCGCGCAGACTGCTCGATTTCGTTCGTTTGCTGCCGGAAGCGGACATCAACTTCAAATTTCTGGAAAATCACTGGGCTTCGATCACCTGCGGGCGTTCCAAGGCGCGGATCGCGGGGATGAGCCGGGAAAGCTTCCCGGAGCTGCCTGAAATGCCCGAGCTGATCGGGGAAATTCCCTTCGGCTTGCTGGCAGGGTTGATTTCGAGGACCAGCTTCGCCATTTCGACGGAAGAATCGCGCTTCACGCTGAACGGGGCGCTGCTGTTGCTGCGGCCCGAAGGGGTGACGATGGTCTCGACCGACGGGCACCGCCTGGCGTATGTGGATCAGGATTTCCAGAGCCATGTGAACCGCACGTTTCGCGCGCTGGTTCCGCGCAAAGCGATGAACGAAATCGCCAAGCTGGCCGGGGAAGGCGATCCCGCGCAAATAGTCCGGCTTTCCGGGGACGACAACCACCTGTTTTTCGAATTCGGAGACCGGCTGTTGATCACGCGCAAGCTTACCGGCAACTTCCCGGATTATGAGCGCGTGCTGCCGCGCGAGAACGCCCACATCGCGCTGATGGAGAAAGGCGAGATCCGCTCGGCGATCGAGCGCGTGGCGCAGTTCGCGGATGAGCGCTCGCGAGCCATTCGCGTGCGGTTTGAACCGGGCGAGGTCAAAGTGTTTTCGTCGTCGGTGGAGACCGGAGACAGTGAAGAGAGCGTGCCGACCCAGTATGAGGGTCCGGCTCTCGAGATCGGATTCAACGCGCAGTACCTGCTGGATTTCATGCGCGCCATCTCTCAGGACCAGGTCGCCTTTTCGCTGAAGGATGAAAAGAGCGCGGGTGAGCTGCAGCCTTACGCGGCCGCCGCCGATGGCGCCGTCCCGCAGCAATACCGTTATGTCGTGATGCCGATGCGCATCTGAGCGCAGGTGAGAGCATCTGGCCCTCGCGCGCCGGGCCGAATGATAGGCGCGCCGCGGAAAGAAGTCGAATGCTTAACCAAGTGAACATGTCTGAAACTTACGATTCCAGCAATATCAAAGTACTCGAAGGACTGGAGGCGGTCCGGCTGCGCCCGGCGATGTACATCGGCTCGACCGGCGAGATGGGGTTGCACCACCTCGTTTACGAGGTCGTCGATAATTCCGTCGATGAAGCCCTGGCGGGACATTGCAAAAACATTGAAGTGACCATCCATATCGACGATTCGGTGACGGTGGTGGATGACGGACGCGGCATCCCGGTGGACATCAAAGCCGAGTTCGGAATTTCGGCCGCGGAGATTGTGCTGACCAAACTCCACGCGGGCGGCAAGTTCGATTCGAACAGCTACAAAGTGTCGGGCGGTTTGCACGGCGTGGGGGTCAGTTGCGTGAACGCTCTAAGCGAGCGGTTCGATCTGGAGATCTGGCGCGAAAAAGGCACATACCAGCAGGAATATTCCAAGGGCGCGCCGAAGGCTCCGCTGCAGAAGACCGGCAAGTCCAACAAGACCGGAACGAAGATCACATTCAAGCCGGATATGACCATCATGGACGCGACGAAGTTCAACTTCGACACGCTGTCCCAGCGGCTGAGAGAACTCGCCTTCCTAAACAAGGGCCTGAAGATCACCTTGACGGATGAGCGCGTGGATCCGGTGAAGGAGCACGTGTTCTTGTATGAAGGCGGCATATCCGAATTCATCCGGCATCTGAACCGCGGCAAGACGGTGCTGCACGACAAGCCGATCCATTTCGAATCGTCAGCGAAGCTTCCCAACGGCAGCACCATGACCATGGAAGTGGCGCTGCAATATAACGACGGCTATTCGGAAAGCGTCTTCAGTTTCGCGAACAACATCAACACGGTGGATGGCGGAACGCACCTCTCGGGTTTTCGCAGCGCGCTGACCCGGACCATCAACGCATTCGGACAATCCGCCGGCTTGTTCAAAGACAGCCCGAACCTGACTGGCGACGATGTCCGGGAAGGGCTTACGGCGGTGGTCAGCGTTAAGGTTCCGCAGCCGCAGTTCGAAGGGCAGACGAAGGGCAAGCTGAACAGCGACATCCAGGGTCCCATGACGCAGTTCGTCAACGACAAGCTGGGTGAATTCTTCGAGAAGAACCCGAACGTGATGAAGAAGATCGTCTCCAAGGCGATCGACGCGGCGCGCGCGCGGGAAGCAGCCCGCAAGGCGCGGGACCTGACGCGGCGCAAAGGCGCGCTCGATTCCGGCGGACTGCCCGGCAAGCTGGCGGACTGCCAGGAGCGCGATCCGGAACGCTGCGAAGTCTTTCTGGTGGAAGGCGAATCGGCCGGAGGAACCGCTAAGCAGGGACGCGACCGCCGTTTTCAGGCCATCCTGCCGCTGAAGGGCAAGATCCTGAACGTCGAGAAGGCGCGCTATGACAAGATGCTGGGCCACGACGAAATCCGGGCGCTCATCACCGCGCTGGGGACGGGCATCGGCAAGGACGATTTCAACTCGGCGAAGCTGCGCTATCACAAGATCATCATCATGACGGACGCGGATGTGGACGGCTCCCATATCCGCACGCTTCTGCTCACCTTCTTCTTCCGGCACATGCAGGAGCTGATCAGCCGCGGCCATGTCTACATCGCGCAGCCGCCGCTCTACCGGATCAAGAAGGGCAAGAGCGAGAAGTACATCAAGGACGAGAAGGAATTCACCCGGGAGATCATGCGGCGGGCCACGGAGAATCTGGTCATCGAGACGGCTGCCAACGGGATGCCTTCGTCGCGTTTGGAAACGGGCGAGCTGCGGGCGTTCCTGATGAACCTGGACGAGTTCGACCAGATGTCGTTCAAGCTGGAACGGCGGCTGCGGGATTCGCGCGTGGTCGAAGTGCTGGGAAGCATGGATTTCGCGGTGGACACCAAGGCGGATTTTTCAGAGCGCTTGAACCTGGAGAAGCTGGTGGAAGCGTTGAAAGCGGCGCAGGTGGGCACGGCGCACGTCCGCGCCGACGAAGAGCACGCGGCCTGGATGGCCGTTTACAACGACTCCACCAACGCGGAGCGGTTCATCAGCATTGAGACCGCGTCGCAGCCGGAGTACAAGCGCTACCGCGTGCTGGCGAAGCAGATTTCACGTTTCAACCGCGCGCCCTTTACGGTGATCAAGAACGAGCGGAGCGAAATCCAGAGCAATTGGCGGGGCTTGCTGGCGCATGTGAAAGAAGAAGGCAAGCGCGATTCCAGCGTTCAGCGTTACAAAGGCCTGGGCGAGATGAACGCGGAGCAACTGGGGGAGACGACCATGAATCCCGAGAAGCGCGTGCTTCTGAAAGTGCGGCTGGAAGACCTGGTCGAAAGCGACGCGATCTTCACCACCCTGATGGGCGAAGACGTGGAGAGCCGCCGTAAGTTCATTGAAGATAACGCGCTAGACGTAAAAAATTTGGACGTCTAAGCATGCCGGCGAACCACGCGGATTGGGATCCGGCGCGCTACGAGGGCAGCCATTCGTTCGTCTGGGAATACGGGTCGGACCTGCTGGCGATCCTGGCGCCGCAGCCAGGGGAACGCATTCTCGATCTGGGCTGCGGCACCGGGCATCTTACCGCGCAAATAGCTGAGGCTGGCGCGGAGACGGCAGGGATCGACAGCAGCCCGGCCATGGTCGCGCAGGCTCGACAGAACTACCCGCGTTTACGGTTTCAATTGGCCGATGCGCAGAATTTCCGGGCCGACCTGCCGTTCGACGCCGTGTTCTCCAACGCCGCCCTGCACTGGATGCCGGAGGCGGACGCGGTCGCGGACTGCATCTATCAGGCCCTGCGTCCTGGCGGCCGTCTGGTGCTCGAGATGGGCGCGCACGGAAACATCGCCTTGATCGCGGCCGCCATCCGCAGCGCGATTCGCAACTACTTTCCGTCGATTGGGGAATACGCCGGGGTTCTGGAGAGAAACGGTCTGGAAGTGTTGAGCGCCGTGATCTTCGACCGGCCCACGCCGCTGGGAGGCGGCGAAGACGGGCTGAAGGATTGGATCGCCACGTTTCGCCCTGACAATACGCGGCCGCTAGACGAGATTGAAGGCGAACTGCGCCCGGAGCTATTCCGCGAAGGACGCTGGGTGGCCGACTACCGCCGGCTGCGCGTAACGGCGTGGCGCAGGGATTAGCAGAAGGGCTCTAGTGCGGAATGGGCTCGTCTTTTTCGACTTTGCCGTCGCGCACGTGAATCACCCGGTGCGCGTGGACGGCGATGTCATGCTCGTGCGTGACCAGCACAATTGTGTTGCCCTGCCGGTATAAACGCTCGAACAGGGCCATGATTTCAACGCCGGTGGCGCTATCCAGGTTTCCGGTCGGCTCATCCGCCAATAGAATGGATGGATCATTCACCAACGCTCGCGCGATCGCGACGCGCTGGCGCTGGCCGCCCGAAAGCTCATTGGGCTTGTGGTTCATGCGCTTTTCGAGATCCACCTGCGTGAGGGCCCGCTTGGCGCGCTCGATCCGCTCCGCGGCGGGAGTTCCGTTATAGACCAGCGGCAATTCCACGTTATGCAGTGAGGTCGCGCGCGGAAGCAGGTTGAACGTCTGGAAGACGAAGCCGATCTCTTTATTCCGGATGCGCGCCAATTCGTCATCCGACATCGCGCTGACCAGGCTGCCGTTGATGTAGTATTCGCCGCGCGTCGGCGTATCCAGGCAGCCGATCAGGTTCATCAGCGTGGACTTGCCCGAACCGGACGGACCCATGATGGCCACGTATTCGCCGCGATGGATCTCGATATCCACGCCGGAGACGGCGTTGATCACCTGGTCGCCCATCACGTACGTCTTCCACAGATCGTACGTGCGGATGACGATATTGTCCTGCTTGAGTTGCTGCCCGCGCTCCTCGGCGTATGCCGCTGCTTGTGCCATGTGCTTGTCCCTTTGTCCGCGGCTCAGCCTAAGTGGCGGGCTTGATGACGGGCGGTTTGTTGTCCACCTTGACTTGGACGCCGTTCCGCACGGTGCGAATCACCTGGAAGCTGCCGGTGATGATTTCATCGCCTTCGACGAGCCCGCTGACGACCTGGATGTCGGTGGTCCCGGTGATGCCGGTTTCCACTTTTTTGAAGATCGCCTTGCCCTTTTCCACCACGAAGGCGCCGGTCACTTCTTCCTTCCGGGCTTTCTCCGCGGCGGGATCCAGCTTGGCGGGAGGCGCGCTGCCGCCGGCGGGCTTAATTTCAAGGTCGCCCTTGGTGCGGACCGTCAGCGCCTGAATCGGCATGGCCAGCGCGTTCCGGGCTGTCGCGGTGGTGACTTTCGCCGTGCAGGACAGGCCGGGACGCACTTCGTCCGGCGGATTGTCCATGGCGATCACGACTTTGAAATCTTTAGCCTCATTGCTGGAAGTGGCGCTCTGCGAAGCGGCGACGCCGGTGGAGCGCAGGATGGCGGTGTCCCCGATCTCGGTGACATGCCCCTTGAACGTGCGATTGGGCAAAGCATCGATGGTGATGTCGGCGATCTGGCCTACTTTGATATTGACGATATCCGATTCATCCACGCGAATCTCGGCGGTGATCACGCTCATATCCGCGATGGTCATGATGGTGCTCGAGGTCGAGCTCTGAATGCCGGGAACCACGGTCTCGCCAACCTTCATCGGAAGATTGGTCACCACGCCATCGAGCGGGGAGAAAGAGCTGAACTTCTTCAGGACATCGTCATAGCGGAGCAGACCCGCGCGCTGCTGCGCGATGTGCCGCTGTTGCGAAGAGTTCTGGGCGGCGTTCTGCGCGAGCTGCGACTTCGCCTGCACCAGCTTGGATTTCGCTTCGGCCAGCGAAGCCACGGCGGAATCGTAAGCGGCCTTCTTGGTGTCGAAATCCTGCCGCGCGATCAGCTTCTGTTCGAAGAGCTGTTTATTCCGGTCGTAATCGATGCGGGCTTTATCGAGATCGGACTGCGCGCGGTCAATGCCGGCCTGCATGGTGGTGACATTATCTTCGGCGGCCTTATAGGCGGCCTCGCTCGCGGCGGCGTCGGCCTCGGCGGAGTTCAGCGCGGCTTTCTGCGCGTCCACATCGGCCATCGGCTGCGTATTCTCCACGCTGGCGAGCTTCTGGCCCTTCTTGACGCGATCGCCTTCCTTCACATAAATGCCGGTCAATTCGCCCATGGCGTTGGCGCCGATGTCGATATAGTTTTTCGGTTTGATCTCGCCGGAGGCGGTGACGATGCTCACCAGGTCCTCGCGGATCACTTTTCCGGTCTGCACCGTGACAATGCCCCGCTGGCTGTATTTGACGCTCGCCAGCACGCCGCCGACCAGCGCAAGCAACACCACAATGCCAATGATGATTTTCCACTTACTCTTCACAGTGCGGACACTCCTTAGGCTCTAAACGAAGGAAAACGTCTATTCGTTCACGGATAATTCTATTTTTCCACAGACGTCGACGCTGGCGCCGGGTTACTCAACCAGCGAACGCGGACCGGCGCGGACCCGGAGCAAACCATGGTTGCGGTCACGCCCGAAGCAATCTGCGCGCAGGCGTTATCGGATGCCGAACGCAGCGCGGACGACTTGGTGGCGGCCGAAGCTATGCGGCACGAAGTCCGGCCTGCATAGGCCATGCAGACCTCGCACCGGAATTTCTGATTGCCGAAGCTGCTATACACCAGAAAACTAACCACGGCGAGAGCGAAGAGAATGCCCAACAGGACGGGAGCTTTCATGGATCAAACGAAGAAATTGCCCATCTTGCGGAACTTGTCGTAGCGGTCCTGCACGAGCTCCGGCCCGGTGAGCGGCTTGAGCTGATCGAGCGCCTGAATGAGGACGGTGCGGAGCGCCGCCGCGGTCAGATCCATATCCTCATGCGCGCCGCCGGGCGGCTCCGGGATGATGCCGTCGATCAACTCGAAACCCAGCAGGTCTTCCGCCGTGAGACGCAGCGCGGTGGCGGCCTGCTCGGCTTTGCCCGCGTCGCGCCAGATGATGGCCGCGCAGCTTTCCGGAGAGATCACGCTATAGACCGAATTCTCGAACATGTAAACCCGATTGGCCACGCCGAGAGCCAAGGCGCCGCCGCTGCCGCCTTCGCCGATGCAGACGGCGATGACGGGCACGGGAAGGCGCGCCATCTCGCGCAAGTTCCGGGCGATCGCTTCCGCCTGTCCGCGCTCCTCGGCGTCAATGCCGGGGTAGGCGCCCACCGTATCCATAAGGGTCAGGATGGGGCGGCCGAACTTTCCGGCCAGCTCCATGATCCGGATCGCCTTGCGATACCCTTCCGGCTTGGGCATGCCGAAATTGCGGCGCAGCTTCTGTTTGGTGTCGCGGCCTTTCTCCTCGGCCACCACCATGATCGGTTCGCCCTCGAAGAACCCCATCCCGGCCACAATGGCGGCGTCATCACCAAAGAGCCGGTCGCCGTGCAATTCCTGGAATCCGGTGATCAGCCGCTCGATGAAATCGAGGGCATGCGGCCGCTTGGGGTGGCGCGCCTTCTGCACGCGCAGCCACGCCACGGAAGCGGGAGCGGCCTCCGGCGCAGGCGTACTGGGCGGATCGGGTTCAGGGGACATGTACTTCAGAATACCCGAACGCCGCGCGTGGTCTCGCTACAGCCTGGCGCTTCAACTGGCGAGAGTTTCCAGCGCATCGGCGCCGCAGATCCGCTCCAGTTCATCGCGAAAGCCGCGATCCGGCCGGATCATTCGAGGGATGTCGAGCAGGACCGTAAAATCGCCCGGCGATTCCAGGCGCAGCCGCACATGCGTCTCCCCCGGCTTGGCTTCGAAAAGTTTCGACAGAGCCCGCGCGCGGTCGTCGCCGTTGCGCCCCAGGCGCACCTTCACCGAAACCAGCGACGGCATGGGAACCCGCGCCAGTTCAAGCGGCACGATTTCCTGGATCGAGATCTTCGTCGCCGCGCCTTCTTCCGGCAGCGCGGTAGCGCGCACCAGCACGGCTTTATCCTCTTCGAGCATCGGGAGCAGGCGCTCATATTGCGTGGTGAACAGGAGCGCTTCGAGCGCGCCTTCACGGTCTTCCAGCTGCATCGCCGCCCATGGCTTGCCCTCGCGATTGCGCTTGCGCTGGATGCCCGTCAGAACGCCGCACATGGCCACTTCCGCGCCTTTCGTGAGATTTTCGAGCGAGCCGCTGGTGTGGGTGGCCAGTTCGCAGATCTTATCTTCGAACTGATCGAGCGGATGCCCGGTCACATAGAACCCGAGCATTTCTTTCTCGCTCTGCAGCTTATCGCGCATGGTCCAATCCGGCGCATTCGGCAGGGCCGGCTCGGGCGCGTTCTGCGTGTCCATCATCAGTCCGAACAGATCTTCCTGGCCGGAAGCGCGGTCGCGCGAACTTCGCATCCCCGTCTCCATCGCGGTCTCGACCGCGAACATGAGCTGCGAGCGCGTACCGCCCAATCCGTCCATGGCGCCGGCGCGAATCAGGCTCTCGATCATGCGGCGGTTGAGCGCGCCCAGGTCCACCTTCTCGCAGAAGTGGTAGATGGAGCGGAACCGGCCCACTTCAGCGCGCGCCTTCACCACCGCTTCCACGGCGGATGAGCCCACATTCTTGATGGCGCCCAAGCCGAACCGGATGGCCTCGCCATCCGGCGTGAAGTCGCAATCGCTCGCGTTCACGTCCGGCGGCAGCACCCGGATTTTCATCTCCCGGCACTCGTTGATGTACTTCACCACTTTGGCGACATTGCCGGTTTCCGACGTCAGCAGCGCGGCCATGAAATCCACGCGGTAATGCGCCTTGAGGTACGCGGTGACGAAAGCCAGGTAGGCGTACGCGGCCGAGTGCGACTTGTTGAAGCCGTACCCCGCGAACTGCTCCATCAGATCGAACAGCTTCTCGACCTTCCTGGCGGGATGACCCTTGGCGGCCGCGCCTACGATGAAACGCTCGCGCTGCTTGGTCATCTCTTCGAGTTTTTTCTTGCCCATCGCGCGCCGCAGCAGATCGGCTTCGCCCAGTGAGTAACCCGCGATTTTGCTCGAAATCTGCATGACCTGTTCCTGGTACAGAATCACGCCGTAAGTTTCATCGAGCAGGCTCTTCAAGTCGGCCAGTTCATAGGTGATCGGCTTGCGCCCGTGCTTGCGCTCGATGAAGTCGTCGAGCATGCCGCCCTGGAGGGGACCCGGCCTATACAGCGCGTTGAGCGCCGTCAGGTCTTCCAGGCGCGAAGGCTGGTAGCGGCGCAGGATATCGCGCATCCCGGGAGATTCGAACTGGAACACGCCGCTGGTGAAGCCCTTACAGAAGATGTCGTAGCTGGCCGGATCGTCGAGCGGAAGATCTTCCAGGACCAGCTTGACGCCGTGCCGCTTCTCGATGTTCCGCACCGCATCCTCAATCAGAGTCAGCGTGGTGAGGCCCAGGAAATCCATCTTGAGAAGCGCCAGCTTCTCCAGACCCGACATATCGTACTGGGTGACGATCTCTTCCCGGTTGGTGCGGTAAAGCGGGACCAGGTTGCGCAGCGGCTCGGGCGAGATCACGACGCCGGCCGCATGCACCGACGAGTTGCGGGCCAGCCCTTCCAGCTTCAGGCTGGTGTCCAGAACGTCGCGGATGCGCGGATCTTTGCGCGCGGCGTCGTCAAAGCCCGGTTCGGCCGCCATGGCGTCTTTCAGCTTGATGTTCAGAGGCATCCCGGGAACGAGCTTGGTGACCCGATCCACATCGCCGTAGCTGATATCGAGCACCCGGCCCACGTCCTTGATGGCGGCGCGCGTGCCGAGAGTGTTGAACGTAATGATCTGCGCGACCTGCTCCCGGCCGTACTTGGCGGTGACGTAACGAATCACTTCCGTGCGGCGCTTCATGCAGAAATCGATGTCGATATCGGGCATGGACACGCGTTCCGGGTTCAGGAAGCGTTCGAACAGCAGCCCATACTGCAGCGGGTCGATATCGGTGATGTCCATGGCGTAGCTGACCAGGCTGCCCGCCGCCGATCCGCGGCCCGGACCCACGGCGATGCCCGAGTCCTTGGCGTGGCGGATCAGATCCCAAACGATCAGGAAGTAGCCCGAGAACTTCATCTGCTGAATCATCCGGATCTCGAAATCGAGCCGCTCGAGATACTCCGGAATGGCGCAGCGCAGCTTGCCGGCCGCCGCCATCGCTTCCAGCCGCAGGCGTCGCTTGTCGAAACCCTGGCGCGCGACGGCCTCGAAATAAGTGTCGATCGAGTGGTCCGCGGGCACATCGAAACGCGGAAATGGCTCTTTGACCTTCTCGAGCTTCACCTGGCAGCGCTGCGCGATTTCCCATGGCCGGTCGACCGCGTCGGGCAGCTCGCCGAAGTTTTGGAGCATCTCCTCCTTGGTCTTGAGGTAGAACTCGGGGTGGTCGAAGCGCATCCGGTTCGGGTCGCTCATGGTTTTGCCCGTCTGGATGCACATTAAGATCTCGTGCGCGCGCGCGTCGTCTTTGCGCAGGTAATGCGCGTCGTTGGTCGCCACCAGCGGAATGCCGGTGTCCTGCGACATGCGCGCCAGACCCGGCGTCACCACGCGGTCCTGATCGATGCCGTGATCCTGTATCTCCAGGAAGAAATTGCCCTTCCCGAACAGATCCTGGTATTCGTAAGCCAGCCGGCGGGCGTCGTCGTAGCGATCGGCCACGATGGTCTCGTTGATGTCGCCCCGCAAACAGGCCGAGAGCGCGATCAGCCCCTTGGAATGCTGGTTCAACAGGTCTTTATCGATGCGCGGCTTGTAATAGAAGCCGTCCAGGAACCCGGTGGAGACCAGGTTGATGAGGTTGCGATAACCTTCCTGGTTCTCGCAAAGCAGGACCAAGTGGTTGTAGCGATCCGTATCCGAGCGTGTTTTGTGGCCGCGCTGGGAAACATACACTTCGCAGCCGAGGACGGGATGGATGCCCGATTCCTTCGCCGCGTTATAAAACTGCACGGCGCCGAACATGTTGCCGTGATCGGTCATCGCGATCGCCGGCATCTTCTGTTCGGCCGTCACTTTCATGAGCTGGCCGATTTCGCAGGCGCCGTCCAGCAGCGAGTAATCCGTGTGGCAGTGCAGGTGTACAAAGGGAACTTCCGACATTCTTCGGGGCGGTCTTCCTGGGGAGGTGACTCCATTCTTTCACACGGCGGACAGGCGGGGCAGATGATAGGATGAACAGTTGTCGATGCCTGAAGAAGCGGTTTCGCTCGACACTCCCGAGATCCCCGATAAGCTGTTTTTCCGCATCGGCGAGGTAAGCCGTTTGCTGGGCGTCGAACCCTATGTTTTGCGCTATTGGGAGACGGAATTCCCGTCGCTTTCGCCCAAGAAGTCGGACACGGGGCACCGGTTGTACCGGCGCAAAGACGTGGAGCAGTTGCTACAAATAAAAGAACTTCTTTACGCAAAGCGATTTACGATCGAAGGAGCGCGCCAGAGTTTATCCGCGAGGTCAAAATCCCTGCGAGAGCCGCGGCACGAAGTTCCGCGCGAGCAGACATCGCTGTTCGGGGATGTGAGCCTGCTGCCTGAGATTCGCGAGGAGCTGGCAGCGATTCTCGATTTGCTGCGCTAAGCGCTTTGGTCTCGCGTGATGGCCGAATAGATACGATCGAGATCGTCTTGCGAGTAGTACTCAATTTCCACGCGCCCTTTGCCGCGCGCCTTTTCGACGATGCGCACGCGCGTTCCGAGCACGCGCTCCAGATCGTCAATCGCGGCCCTGACGTTCGGGTCAGGCGTTTTCGCGGGGGCGTCCATCCGGGGCTTTTCCGGCGTGCTCCGGGTAGCCGTGAGCGCTTCCAACTGGCGCACGGACCACTCGTTTTGAATTGCCTTCCGCGCCATATCCCTAATCATTTCGCTGGTTTCCAGCTTCAGCAGCGCGCGCGCGTGCCCGGGTGAAAGCTGGCGGGCGGCTACGAGATCTTGCACGTCGCGCGGCAATTGCAGAAGCCGGATCGCATTGGAGATCGTGGCCCGGTCTTTGCCGGTGCGCCGTCCAATCTCCTCCTGGTTCAAGCCAAGCTGCGCGCTGAGCCGCTGGAAAGCCAGCGCCGATTCGATAGGATCGAGATCTTCGCGTTGAATGTTCTCGATCAGGGCCACTTCGAGCATCCGCTCATCCGCAATTTCGTGGATGTGGACCGGAACGGCCTGTAGGCCGGCGAGGCGCGCCGCACGCCAGCGGCGTTCTCCGGCAATCAATTGATAGCTGCCGCCCGCTTTGCGGACGACGAGCGGCTGGATGATGCCGTCAGCCTGGATGGATTGCGCCAGTTCGTTCAGGGTCGCTTCGTCAAAGCGTTTCCGCGGCTGGAAGGGATTCGGCTTGATCTGATCGATCGCCAATTCGATTGGGGCAGCGGGCGCGGGTGATTCGGGAGGCGGATCCGGAGCGTGAGGCCGGGGTGGAAGCAGAGTGTTGAGGCCTCTACCGAGCGCCTTTTTGTTCATGGCTGAGAATTTCCTTTGCGAGCTGGATGTAGCTCTCGGCGCCTTTGGATTTCGGATCGTAGAGCAGAATCGGTTTGCCGAAGCTGGGCGCTTCAGCGAGGCGAATGCTGCGGGGGATGATGGTGCGGCAGACGTCTTTGCCGAAGAATTCGCGCAGATCGGCGACCACCTGTTTGGTGAGGTTGGTCCGGTCGTCATACATAGTGAGGAGAATTCCCTCGAGGGCGATGTTGTGATGGAACGATTCGCGCACGCGGTCGATCGTGTCGAGCAGCTCGGACACTCCTTCGAGGGCGAAGAATTCGCACTGGATCGGGACCAGTACGGAATCCGAGGCGATTAAAGCATTCAGCGTTAGGAGGTCGAGCGCGGGCGGGCAGTCGATGATAACAAACCGGTAGCGGGCTTTGATGGTTTCGAGCTTCTGCTTGAGGCGGGTCTCGCGCTGGGCAAGGGGAACGAGTTCGATATTGGCTCCGACGAGGTTTTTGTCAGAGGGAAGGAGATCCAGGCCTTCGATTTCGGTTTTGACGAGGGTGTCGGCAATCTCGGCGTCGCCCAGGAGCACGTCGAAAAGGGTGGGCGTGTCGTTGTTTTTTTGGATGCCGAGGCCGGTTGTGGAATTCCCTTGGGGATCGGAGTCGATCAGGAGAATGGGAAGGTCATTCACGGCCAGGGATGCGGCGAGATTGATTGCCGTGGTGGTTTTCCCAACCCCGCCTTTCTGGTTGGTGATGGAGATGACGCGTCCCAAGCCCAAAGCCTAACATGCGGTCGGGAATTTGGGATGTTTCACGTGAAACGTTTGGCTTCGGGTCACTTTACAGGTTGCGAGTAAACGCGCGACTCTGTACGAAGTGATATCACAACTGGCGCATCGCTGAACACCAATTGGCGCTAAAGTGTCACGAAGGTGGATCAATTGTGATATCATCATTTGGAGGGAGACTTTGTGAAGGAATTGCCGACTCTGACAAGGAAGGCAGTTCCGCGTAGAGACAATTTATGAGCGCATCAACACCGAGCAAATCACCGGGGGCTAAGGAAACGGGCCGATCGCAGCGCATCGTATTCTCATTTGATCCGGGAAGCTTAAGCAGCCTGAACGCAGTAAAGGAGCGGGGAAAGTTTTCGTCCTTAGGGACTACCGTTCGCGCGTCCGTGCAGCTGCAAGAGGTTCTGCAGGAACAGGTCGAGGACGGCTTTACGGAAGTGATCGTTCGCAATCCGATCACAAACCAAGAGAAGGTGCTTTACATCCCAGCGCTTCGAAATATCACGCGAGAGCGCCGGGAAACAGCCGCGGAGAAGGTGGCCGAAAAAGCGGTCGCAAAGGCGGCGAGTTCCTAGCCGTTGACCGTTTGGGGCGATGATAATGACAGGATCCGATGATCCCCGATCCAGCAACGATGATGGTCCGATTGAGGGCGAACTTGTTAGCGCTGACGTTCGCTTTACGAATGCAGACTACGGACCGGCCCAAGTTGGACGACCGTTCAATGTGGATAGGCATCGCGGGACTCTAACTATCTTATTGATCGCTCTTCTGGCGGCACTCATTTTTGGCGAACTGACCATCATTGTGGTGATGGAGTGGAACAGTAAGCCGACCGACTCCGTCAAGGAAATGTTTCATGAGTCGCTCCCCGTTTTGGCTGGGCTGGCGACCGGCGCGGCTGCTTTCTACTTCAGCGACAGAAGGCTGAGGAGATCCTGACAGTATTCCGCCTTATGTTTCACGTGAAACATTAGCTAGCGGGAAATCGCGTGATGAAGATCCAGGTACACGTCTAAAATCGACACCGCGGCTGCAGTTACGCCTGGAATTCGGGCTGCCTGGCCCAATGTCCCAGGCTGCACCCGTGCCAACTTGTCCCGAACTTCTCTGGAGAGCCCCGGAATTTCCTCGAACCGAAAGGCGATCGGAATCAGCCGGGATTCGGCTTCCTTCGCGTGCTCCATCTGCCGGCGCTGCTGGGCGATGTATCCGGCATACTTTACATTCGTCTCGACCGTGCTCAATACGCCGGGCAAAGGCGCACTCTTTAACGTCGCCGCAACAAAATCCTGAAGCTCCGCCACACTCGATTCCGGCCTGCGCAGCCATGCGGCATGCGAACTTGCCGCTAGCGCGGAGCCCAGCGCGGACACCTGCTCTATCTTCCGCTCGAACTTCTCCCACCGATCGTCCGAGACCAGCCCGCACGCTCGACCCACAGGAGTTAGGCGCGCATCCGCGTTGTCAATCCGCAAATGCAGCCGGAACTCCGCGCGCGAGGTGAACATCCGGTACGGCTCGTCCGCGCCCTTCGTCACGAGATCGTCGATCATGATTCCGATATAGGCTTCCGTTCTCGGCAGCACGACCGGCGGACGCCCGGAAACCTCCATGGCCGCATTCAATCCCGCCATCAACCCCTGCGCCGCCGCTTCTTCATATCCGGAGGTGCCATTGATTTGGCCGGCTAGAAAGAGTCCGGGAAGCTTTTTGACGGACAAGCGATGGTCCAGCTCGCGCGGATCGACCGCGTCATATTCAATCGCGTACCCCGGACGGATCATCTCCGCATCCGCGAGCCCCGAAATCGAGGCAATCACTGCGGCTTGCACATCGATGGGCATGCTTGTGGACATACCGTTCACGTAAATCTCATGGGTGTCGAGACCTTCCGGCTCCAGAAAGATCTGGTGGGTCGCCTTATCCGGGAACTTCACGAACTTATCTTCGATGGAAGGGCAGTAGCGCGGCCCAATCCCTTCAATTTGACCGCTGTAAAGAGGCGACCGATCCAGGCTGGCGCGCAGAATGCGCGCGGTCTCAACGGTCGTATGTCCAAGAAAACACTCGATCTGCGGTCGCTCGATCGACGCGGTGAGAAAGGAGAACGGCGTGGGAACCGCATCTCCGGGCTGGCGTTGGAAGGCGGCGAAGTCGATCGTTCGCCCGTCCAAGCGCGGCGGCGTGCCGGTCTTCAGGCGGGTCCACTGAAGATTCAGATTGCGCAACTGATCGCCCAGAATGTTGGAAGAGGCTTCTCCATTCCGTCCGCACGCGTAACGCTGCTCGCCCACATGGGCCAGGCCATTGAGAAAGGTTCCGGTCGTAATCACCACCGCGGCCGACCGCACCTCGCGCCCGTCGCGAAGCAGCACGCCAAGCACGCGCTCACGCTCGATCAGCAGCCCGGCGACTTCCGCCTGCCGGATGCGCAGGTTGGGTTCCTGCTCCAATACCGTTTTCATCCGCTGGCGGTACAGCTTCTTGTCACATTGCGCGCGGGGGCTCCAGACCGCCGGCCCGCGGCTGGTATTGAGCAAACGGAATTGAATACCGGCGAAATCCGCGATTTCGCCCATGATGCCGCCCAGCGCGTCGATCTCCCGGACGAGATGCCCCTTGGCGATCCCGCCGATCGCCGGATTACAGGACATCTGCGCCATCAGGTCGCTGTTCATGGTGATGATCGCGGTGCGCAATCCGAGCCGGGCGCACGCTCGCGCCGCCTCGCAACCCGCATGTCCCGCGCCCACCACGACCACATCGAACGATTCGCGCATCTCCTTCTATTTTAGGCTTGCTATCGTGTAGGGCGGGTGAAAGTTCTCGTTATCGGCGCGGGCGGACGGGAGCATGCACTCGCCTGGAAACTGGCGCAGAGCGCTTCCGTATCGGCTGTTTTCGCCGCGCCGGGGAATCCGGGCATAGCGCAGGTTGCACAGTGCCTGCAGAACGTGCACAATTCCGCACAATCGCTGCTCGCCGCCGCCCAGGAACTGGGGATTGACCTGACCGTGGTCGGGCCGGAAGCTCCGTTGGTCGATGGCGTGGTGGACGCATTTCGCGTCGCCGGACGACTGATCGTAGGGCCGACGCAGGCAAACGCCCGGTTGGAAGGCAGTAAGGTCTTCGCCAAGCAGTTTTTCGCGGATCATCACATCCCCACCGCCGCGTTTGACACCGTCTCGTCGCGGGCGTCTGTTCAATCCGTCCTGGACAGGAGCCGCTACCCGCTGGTCATCAAGGCGGATGGCTTGGCGGCCGGAAAAGGAGTGGTTATCGCGGGCGACCGCGCGGAAGCGGAGCAGGCGGCGATTGCGCTCGGCCCCAATCTGGTCATCGAAGAATTCCTCACCGGCGAAGAAGTGAGCTTCATCGTTCTCAGTGACGGTCGCGACGTTCTGGAGCTGGAGTCTTGCCAGGACCACAAAGCGATCTATGACGGCGACCAGGGCCCGAACACCGGCGGCATGGGCGCATATTGCGATTCGCGCATCCTCACGCACGCGCAGCGCGACGAAATTCTCGCCCGCATTATCCGCCCCACGGTATCGGCCACCGGCTTCACGGGTTTCCTGTACGCCGGGCTGATGATGACGGAAGACGGACCGAAGCTGCTCGAATACAACGTGCGTTTGGGCGACCCGGAAACCCAGCCGATCCTGCACCGAATGGAAGCCGACTTGGGCCAGGTGCTGCTCGCCTCGGCCACGGGGCGTCTTGCGGAGGCCAAAGTCGGATGGCGGCCCGAGCCGTCGGTCTGCGTCGTGATGGCGGCCGCGGGGTATCCACAGCAGGCGATTTTGGGCGCGGGGATTTCCGGCATCGCGGAAGCGGAGGCCACTGGCGCGGTCGTGTTCCAGGCGGGGACGAAACGGACGAACGACAGCCCGGCCCATTTGGAGACCGCGGGCGGTCGTGTTCTGGGCGTCACCGCGCGCGGAGACGACCTGCGAGGCGCCATTGCAAATAGCTACGCGGCCGTGGCCCATATCTCGTTTGAGGGCATGCAATATCGACGCGACATCGGCCGGAAAGGGCTAGCCCGGTGGCCAATCGCCCGGCTACAATAAAGGTTGGATCGGGCACGTAGCTCAGTTGGATAGAGCGGTCGCCTCCTAAGCGACAGGTCAGCAGTTCAAATCTGCTCGTGCCCACTAGGTTACGTTCGTTTTACGAGGGTTTTTTCATCCGGTAGCTGGATTGCAACGAGTCTTACGATGCCCACGAGTGCGCTCTACCATTGGAGTGTCGCCGGCTCTCCCGTCAACGTTCTGATCGACCTTCCCGTGGTCGACCGTTTCCGCGTGGCAAGCACATCCGCGGAAACCGAAATCGGCGGCCTCCTGCTTGGTCACTTCGACGGGGCCTACACGGTAGTGACGGATTTCGAGCCGCTGGAATCGGAACATCGGCGCGGATCAGGGTATACGCTCTCATTGCGCGATGAGGGGAAACTGCGGGCGCGGTTGGAGGGACGCCGGAAACGCGGCGCGGCCGTGGTGGGATTCTTCCGCAGCCATCTCCGCGCGGGGATGTACCTGGACGAGGGCGATTTCCATGTGATCTCCTCCTACTTCAGCGGCCCGAATCAGGTGGTTTTGTTGGTTAAGCCTTCTCCCGACCGCACCGCTGTGGGCGGATTCTTCTTTTGGGAGGAGGGCGAGATGAACCGCAAGCAGACCTACCTGCCGTTCCCGATGAGCGCAAGAGATTTGGAGCTGGGCGATTTTCCGCTGGTGGAACCGGTGCCCGGATCCCTCGGAGCGCTTCCCCCTGCCGCCCAGGACGGAAACGGGCATTTTGACACGGCGGAGACATTGGATATAGGCCACGCGGTTCCGATCCCGCTTCCGCCGCCATCGCCGGCGTCTCCGTCGCCGACGGAAGAGCGCAGCGCGCCCCAGATGCTGGCGGAACCTCTCCGCCGCCGCGAACCGGAACCGGAACCGGAAAAGGTGCGCGCGTCATCGAGATCTCTACAATGGCCGTTAATCGGAATCATCGCGGCATGCGCAGCGTTTGGCGGTTACCTGATCGGCACAGCCGGGAGTAACCGGGACCGTTTCGGGGCACGCGCGGGAGATATCACGCTCAATCCGAACCCGGAGCCGCCGGAAGCTCCAGCGCCGAAGCCGGCGCCGGCGCCGACGGCCGCGAACGACGCTTCCCGGCCAACTGCATTCCCAGCCGATCCGGCTGCCTCGCGCGCTACGCCGCCGACGGCCGATCAGCTCGCCAACCAGGCCGCCGCGGCGAATTCAGTTCCCCAGAGCGGCATTCGGGCGCAAGTCCCGGCCGCTCCGCCGCCCGTTCGCGCCAAGGCGCAAGCTCCCGCGCCCGTTCCGACGTCTCTTTCCGTCGCGGGACAAACGCCCGACCAGGCATCCGCGGGATGGCAGCGTTTCCATACGCAGGCTGAAACCGCTCCCGCGCCGGCGCCCCCGGTTCAAACGGCTGAAGCGAGACCCGCTCCGGAGCCCGCGCCGGTAGTAGCGCCGCCGCCCGCCGCGCCTGTCGCGGAATCCTCGGTCTCTTTGGAGTCGGTGGAGGCGGGAAGCGTAAGCCGCGCGATCAGCAAGATTCCGCTGCTCGGTTCGTTGCGCCACTCTCACGGAAGCGACGATTTCACGCCTCCGCAGGCCGTGAAAAGCTTCGCGCCGCGCGTGCCTCAAGATCTGGCGCGCGAACTCACCGGGACGCTGCCGGTCGACCTGAGGCTAACGGTAGATAAAAGCGGGCACGTCAGCAGCGTGTCGATCCTGTCCCGTCAGACGGCCGCCGAATGGGTGCGCCTGGCGGGGGACGCGGCTTATGATTGGCAATTCGAACCGGCGCGCGTCAAAGACAAGCCGGTATCCAGCGACGTAATCGCGCACTTCCGCTTCCGGCCGGTTCTGTAAAGCGTTACTGAATCGTGCTGGCGCCTTCGGTTCCCAGGTCCGTCGGCAGCACGTTCCGGTTGATGTGGTCGTCCAGGTTGATCACGTAAGTCTCCGGCGAGCCGAGCAGCACCGGTGAGTGCGTCGCGCAGATAATCCGGAACCGCTTCTGGTCAACCAGCTCCTGCAACATCTTCAGAATGCGGCGCTGATTCGAAACCGAAAGCGCCATCTCCGGTTCATCCAGCAGCAGGATGGTCCCGTCCGGCAGCTTGGGGAAGCTCTCATGAAACAACGAGAGCATGACCTGGCCGTGGCTGGCGGATTGCAAAAACTCCTGCATCTGGGGCTGATCCTTGAAGTGCTCGATCTGCATGCGCGGATTGTGCTGCTCGGCGTCGAACAGATACACCGAATTTCGATTCACGGCCTCTTCGCCCTGCCAGCGATAGATGAAGCCTTCGACCTGCTCGCCCTTGAGCGCGTAGAAGATGGATTGCAGCAGCGTGCTCTTTCCCGAGCCGTTCTCGCCGGTCAGCATGATCAGGGGATGCGAAAGATCCACAATCAGCGGCATGTGGAAGTTCAGGTGGACAAAGACCGGGTGAGCCAGGATGCGAAGAAACATCTGCGGCCAGCATACCAGCCGGGTCAGGAGACGGAGGTCAGCTCCTCCAGGTTCGCCAGGCCGGAGCGCAGCAGCAGCGCATTCGGATCCGGATCCCGGCCCATGAAGTCGCGGTAGAGCTCAGCCGGGTCTTTGCTGTCCCCTTTCGAGAGGATGCGGGCGCGGAATTCGCCGCCGACTTTGGGGCTGAAAATTCCTTCGTCCCGGAAGCGCGTGAACGCGTCCGCTTCCAGAACTTCCGCCCATTTATAGGAGTAGTAGCCAGCTCCGTAGCCGACCGGACTCGAGAAAAGGTGGGTGAAGCTGCAAATCGACGAATGACCTTCGGGGAGCGGCGCCGGGGTGAAGCGCTGCAGCACGCGTTTGGAGTACTGGACGACATCGCCGTCGCGCGCGGGCGAATACTCCACATGGAGCAGAAGGTCCGTCACCGCAAAGCCCAGCTGGCGCATCTGGGCGTTGGCGCCGCGGAAGGTTCGCGCGCGCCGCATCTTCTGATAAAGCTCCTCCGGGATGGGCTCGCCGGTTTCCCAATGCCGGGCGAACAGGTCCAGGGCTTCGCGCTCCCAGCACCAGTTTTCCATGATCTGGGACGGCAGCTCCACAAAATCCCAGGCGACGCTGGCGCCCGCCAGACTCCGCACATCCACGCGGCTCAGCGTGTGATGGAGCAGATGGCCGAACTCGTGGAAGATGGTCTCCACCTCGCGGTGCGTCAGCAGCGCGGGCTGATCTCCCAGCGGCGGCGTCATGTTGCCGCAGATGACGCCTACGTGGGGAAGCGGATCGCCCGTGATGAAGGCGTCCATCCAAGCCCCGCCGCGCTTGGTCTCGCGAGGAAACCAATCCGCATAGAAGGTGCCCAGCAGCGTGCCGTCAGAGTCGCGCACTTCATAGACTTTGACTTCGGGATGCCAAACCGGCGATCCGGCGCGCTCCTGAACGTGGATTCCGTATAGGCGGTGGACGATCTCGAACATGCCGGCCACTACGCGATCGGCCGGAAAATAGGGCCGCAGAGTCTCTTCGTCGAAATCGTAAAGCGCCTGACGCTGCTGCTCGGAGTAGTAGCCGATGTCCCACGCCTCGACTTCACGGCCGGCGAACAATCGCAGCTGGGCGTTCTCGCGCTCGAACGCGGCGACCGTCTTGCGCTCCAGATCCCGCAGGAATTCGAGGGCGTGAGCGCCGGTATGCGCCATGCGCTCTTCCAGCACGAGGTCGGCGAAGTTCTTATAGCCGAGGAGCCTGGCGCGTTCTTCCCGCAGGCTCAGAATCTCCTGCACCAACCCGCGATTGTCGAACGGATCGCGCGTGGCTCGGGATTGGTAAGCGCGGTAGGCCTGCTCGCGAATGCCGCGGTCGTCCAAATAGGTCATCACGGCGATGAAGCTGGGGCCCTGTAGCGTGAAGCGATAGCCCGCGCGTCCCTTGGAGGCGGCCGATTCGCGGGCCATCGCAATCGCGGATGGCGGCAGCCCGGCGAGCTTCGATTCATCCTCCAGGACCAACTCCCACGCGTTGGTCGCATCCAGCGTGTTCTCGCCGAATTTCGTGGTGATCCGGCTCAGCTCGACATCAATGTCGCCGAGGCGCTTCTTTCCCGCGGCATCGAGTTCGGCGCCGTGGCGGCGGAAGGAATCCATCGTCTTGACCAGAAAGCGCTTGCGGGCGCCGGTGAGAGCCATGGCTTCCGGCGTCTGAGCGAAGGCCTTCAAAGCATCCCAGAGGGCCGGGTTCAGCGGGATGGAAGAGTAGAAGGCGCTGACCTCAGGCTGCACGGCGTTGAACGCGGCGCGCAGCTCGGGCGACGTGGCGACGGACTCGATGTGGCGAACCACGGTCATGGCGTAATCCAGCCGCTCGGTCGCCTGCTCCATCGCTAAGAGGGTGTTTTGATAGGTGCGCGGCTCCGGCGCAGCAGGGATTGCATCGATGTGCCGCTGGGCATCGGCGAGCAGCTCCCGGATGCCGGGTTCCACGTGCTCCACGCGGACGCGATCGAAAGGGATTTCGAAGCGGACTTCGAGAAGCGGATTTTCATTTTCCATCTCCTCCCAGTTTAGTGCGTCGTCGCGTACCAGAGCCCGATCCGCACGTCGTTGAAGTTCGGCGGGCGCGGATTGTCCTTATTGATGAAGTAAACGCCGCGCAGCGCGCTGACGGAGAAAGTCAAAGCCTGCGGCGTGCCGGTCCAGTGGAATCGCACGCCGGGACCGGTCTCTCCGAAGTTCGCCCAAGTCTGGCGCTTCAGATCCCCGGTGACGTTGAAATTCCAGAAGAACTGGGTTTGCAGGGGCAAGGTGACTGGCGTGAATCCGAAGCGGTTCTGCGTGTACCCGAGAGTGTCGTGATCGAAGCGGCTGACGTACACCAGGTCTTCGTTGGTTTCCCAGAAGAATCCGCGTTCTTTGGAGAAGATATTTTCTCCGTGAGTGCGCGACCAGGTCACGCCGCCCCGGTAATCCGGGAGCGCGTGGCCGGTCAGATAGCCGATGGACTCACCCGCTTCGCCCCAGACCATGCCCCCATGCCACATGCGCGAAGCCAGTCCCGCGCCCACGATGAAGGCGCTTTCGGAAAGGTAGAGCGGAGTCGAGCCGGCGCTCGGCAGGGTTTCCCGGGTATCCCCCACAAAACGCACGGAGAGATAAGGGCGGAACAGCGTGGTCCAGTCCAGCTTCATATCGGTCTTGAGCTGGCCGTAAGAGAACAGGTCGTGCCAGCGCGTGGAGAACATCGGAAACGCCCAAAGCGTCGTGCGGAAGCGTTCCGTGGCGGGGCGGAGCGCATTCAGGCTCGTCTCGGCCTGGGTTTCCCGATCGTCGTCGTCGGCCTTTTTGGCCAAGGCGAACCAGCGCACGGCGGTGGCGTCGTCGTGAAGCATGTTGTACACACTGCCGAGTTTCAGAATGAGCGAGAAATCCACCGGGTCGGCGTTATGCGCGAGTTTCAGGTACTTCAGCGCGTCTTTCAGGTAACCCGCCTGGATGCTTTTGTCGGCCATGATCCGGGCCTCCGCCGCGGCTTCTTCCGGGCTGGACGCGTGCTTGAGCACAAGCGGCAGGTGCAGCGCGGCGCGCACGCGGTTGGCGAGTTCGTCATCGTCGCCCGCCAGCACGCGCTGGAGCAGGGCTGTGGCGCGCGCGAGGTCCTTCCGGGAAAGGTACAGAAATCCGAGCTGGGCGGCGGACAGCAGATCGGTGGGTTCGGTATCGACGATGATGCGGAATTCGTTCTCCGCGTCGTCAGGCGCGCCGCCCGGAGCTGCGTCGCGGCTGTCAGCCATGCGGAGCAGCAGGTAAGCCAGCTCGCGGTGCAGTTCCACGTTGTGCGGGTCCAGCTTCAGGGCGCTCCGAAACTCATAGACAAAGGGATAGCGCTCCGGGAGCAGCGCGCGGGCCAGCTCAGAGGCTCGCGGTTCGCCTCCGCGCGACGCCGCCAGAAGCGCCGCGTTGCCTTCGTCGACGCGGTTCAGATGCAGCAGCACGCGCCCGAGGTCGAGAAGCACGCTCTTGCGTTCCGGCAGCATTTGCCATGCGCTCCGGTATTGCGTGGCGGCGAGCTCGAGCTGATCCCGCTGCTCGGCCAGCTCGGCCAGTTCGAAATGCGCGGAGAACGATTCCGGACCCATCGCCAGCGCCTGGCGCCACCGTTCAATCCCGGACGCGAGGGGCGCATCGATGTTCTGAAAGGCCTGTTCCGCAGTGGCGCGCGAGGCGTCGTCGCCGGTCTGGCGAATGCGATCGAAGATGCGGCGGGCGGTCGCTTTGAGCGTGATGGCGTCGCCATGGCTGGTGCGATCCTGGGCCTCGTAACAGAGAAAAGCATACTCCAGCGCGACGTGCGTGTCCGCCGGATTCAGGCGCATCGCTTCGCCAAACTGGTCGCGCGCGGAGTCCGTTTCGCCGATCTTCAGATAGACATACGCGAGGTCTTTGCGGATATCCGCGCGATGCGGAGACAAACGGATTCCCTCGACGAAGCCGGTTACGGCGTCGTCGTAGTTCTTCTGCTTCAAGGCCTCGTAGGCGCGGGTGAGCGGGGCATAGGACGGGTCGGGCGGCGCGTCGGGAACTGCGGCGGGACCTTCCGCGGCGGGCAGAAGAGTGGCGAAGAACAGAAGACAAACGGCGGCCCGCATCGATTCGGAGAAACAGTGCTCCGGGCAAACGGGAGACTCTCAGTTAAAGTTCCAAGGCCAGCATGCGCTCATATTCCGCGTTGAATTCGCATCCGAGGATGGCAATGGCGCAGAGCAGGTACATCCACACGAGAAGGGCGATTCCGGTTCCGATGCTGCCATAGAGCAGGTTGTAATTGGAGACGTTGCGCACGTACCAGCCGAAGCCCAGCGTGGCGCCGATGGAGAGAATGGTGGCGAAGACGGCGCCGGGAATCACGTGGGCAAGGCGCTGCCGGCGGTAGGGCGCGAAGAAATAAAGGATGGTCGTGAGGCTGACGGTGGCGAAGATGGCCACGACGTAGCGCGCGATGCGGGAGATAAACTCCCAAAGCTGGGCCAATGGATTCAGGATGGGATCGACGCGGAACCATTGCAGCACCTGACCCTCGGTTTGCTGACCGAACAGAATGAGCGTCGAAGCGACGGCGAACGGCAGCCCCGCGGCGATGACGAGCAGCATCGCCACCCCGCTCTGGTGGAAGAAGCCGCGATTGCGGGGGACGCGATAAGCCGCGTGAAATCCTTCAATTAAACTCTTGATAACGCTGGAAGCCGCCCAAAGCGCCAGCACGTTCGCGCCGATCAGAAGCCCGATGGGCTTGTTCCCGCGATTGCTGAATTGAAGAAAGACGGCCTGCTCGGTACCGGGGGGAAGCACTTCCGACAGGAAACCAGTGATCTGGGCGCCGACATATTCCGCGCGCACCTGCACCAGAATGGCGGCGGCGGAGGTCAGGACGGGGAAGAACGAGAGCAGCGACGAATAGGCGGCGCCTTTGGCGATGCTGAAGCAGCCATCTTCGGCGGCGGCCACAACGGTCCGCCGCAATAAAAAAGGCAGGTTCCGCAAGATCCCCGCCATCGCCGTGATCAGGCCGCGGGAGCGCCGCGGCGCCGGACAAATTGAAGGAACACGGGAAGCAGCGAGAGGAACGCGATCGAGAGAATCACGACTTCGATGTTCTTCTGCACGAACGGAACGCCGCCAAGCTTAAATCCCAGAAAAGTCATCACGAGGATCCAACCGAGCCCCCCGAAGAAGCTGAAGCCCAGAAAACGCGCATACCGCATGCTGGCCACGCCGGCCATGAACGGCATGCACGTCCGGATCACGGGGACGAACCGCGCATATACGATCGCGAGACCGCCGTGTTTCTCGTAGAACCGCTGGGCCTCCTGGATGTGCTCGGGGTTGAATAGCCTGGATTTAGGACGGCTGAACACGCGCGGACCGGTGGTGCGGCCGAGGAAATAGCCCAGGTTGTCGCCCAGGATCGCGGCGCAGATCAGCACTCCGACCACCACAGGCAGCTTCAAATAGCCGAGACCGCAGACGACGCCCACGGCGAACAGCAAGGAATCGCCCGGAAGAACGAAACCCACCAGAAGCCCGGTTTCGGCGAAGATGATCAGCCAGAGAAGCGCATATCCGACCCAGCCCGCGAACTGGCCGGAAAGAAGCCCGGCCAGACGCTGCGGATCCGTTAAGGATTTGAAAATGTCCAGGAGTTGATGCATCCAGCTCCGGACCTAGCTGCGGAAGCTCTGCAACAGCCGATTCAACGCATCCTGCTGAACTTTCACCTGGCCGTCTTTTTCGAGGCGTTTGCGCACGCCGTCCTGGAAGAGTTCCAGGCGCTCGCGGGCAATCTTGTTTTTCAGTTCGTCACGCAGCGCGGTCTGCTGAGACGCGAAACCGGACATGTCGGCGGGGGTATGCGAGAGCACCTTGACCACCGCCTTGCCGTCCGCCGAGTTCATGGGACCGACGATGGCGCCGTCAGCGGCCGCGAAGGCGCTGGAGAGAATAGAGGCCGACCCAAAGCCTTCCACCGCGCCCTGGCGATTGAAGTCGGTGGATTCTTTCATATCGAGTCCCATGTCTTTGGCTGCCTTGGCCAGGTCGCCGCCGTCCGCTTTGGCCTTGGCGGCCAGATCGTTCACGCGTTTCTCGACCAGTTCATCGGTTTTCTGGCGGCGCACGGCCGCTTCCACCTGCGGGCGCACATCGTCCAGATTGGCGGGATGCGCGGGAGTGTCCGCGGTGACTTCCACGATGGCGATGCGATTTCCGGTGACCGTCACCGGCGCGGATACGCCTTTCACCTTCAGATTGACAATCGCCGCCTGCAATTCCTGGCTGATGCCGACCTGCGGAAGCGGATCGCCCGGCTTCACATTGTCGGCGCGCACCAGTTCACCCTTCACGTCGCTGGCGGCCAGATCCGGATGGGACGGATCCTTCCGCAGATCGGAGGCGGCGCGGTCGGCCAATTGCTGCATGGCCTCGCTCGCCTTGCGCTTCTTGTATTCGCCGGCGAGAACATCCCGAACTTCCGCGAGCGGCTTCACCCGGGCATCCTCTTTCTGCTGCACCTGAAGGATGTGGTAGCCGTAGGTGGTCTTCACCAGACCGCTCAGATCTCCGGGCTTGAGTGAAAAGGCGGCCTGTTCAAACGGCGGAACTGTCTGGCCGCGGGAGATGAAATCGAGATCGCCGCCCTTGGCCGCGGAACCCGGATCTTTGGAATATTTTTTGGCCAGCTCGGCGAAATCCGCTCCGCCCTTCAGCTGTTTCAGAACGTCGGCCGCTTTAGCCTGCGCCTGCGCGTCCGTGGTGGTCGCGTCGGTGGTGATCAGAATGTGGCGAACCTTCACGCGCTCCGGCGTGCGGAAGCGGTCCAGACTCGAGTTGTACACACTCTGGAGATCGGTGTCGGTGGGATTGACGCCTTGCTCGACCTTGGCGGGATCGAGGAGGATGATCGCCAGGCTCTTCTTCTCCGGAAGCTGATACGCCTGGCGGTTCTTGACGAAATAGGCCTGCACGTCCGCGGGGCTGACTTGTACGTCCTGCTCCAGCGCGGCGGGCTTGACGAGCACGTAATCGATCTTGATCTTCTCGTTGCGGCGCTTGAACTCCTGCTCGACGTCGCCCTTGGTGACGACCACGCTCGCATTGACAAGCTGGATCATGCGGTTCACCATGACGCCTTCGCGGATCTGTTCGATGAAGTCATTCACGGTGATGTTTTGCTGGCTCAGCGCTTGATTCAGCAAATCCTGATTGATGCTGCCGTCCTTCTCGATAAAGCTGGGAGGCAGTTGCTGGCGGATGGCGGTGTTGACATCGTCATCGGAGACCCGTATGCCCATACGCTTGGCTTCATAAGCGACGGCCTGCTCATTGATGAGCCCTTCTACCACCTGCGGCGCGAAGTAGCCCATCATGGTTTGGGGAAGCTGCCGCTGGCGCATGGCGCGGGACACGGCCTGTAAGGCGGCCTGCGTGGTGATTTTCTGATCGCCGACTTTGGCGATGACGCTGTCGTCACCCGCGGACATGCCGCTCGTTCCGGCGCCCGGGATCAGGTACGTCACCATCGAGATGGCCACGACGCCGAGGATGACGCTGAGGAGAATGCGCACAGCCTTGTCTCGGCTGCGAAACAGATCGAACATTTAGCGGAAATTCCTTTCAAACGTGCGGAACCCACTATTGTATCGTGATGGGACGCCGCGCGCGGAAAGCGTTAGTGGGCGGGCGTGAAATCGAAGGGTAACGAGCCGGAGGCGTCCAGCGCGGGAGTCGCGGTTTGCCATTCAGCGGGTTTGGTTCGGCGCGGCGCGGGACGCACGCGATCCACCAGAATGCGGAAGGATTTTCCGGGTTTCGTTGCCGGATCATAGGTGTCGAGGGAGCCTTCGATCTCGACGAAGTCGCCCCGGCTCAGATTCTTCTCAACGATTTCGGCCTGCTCGTCCAAGGCGAGACAAGGAAACCAGACGGTCCGGGCGGACGCATGTTTCTTAGCCGGGACATTCACGGCGACGCTGAACCTGGCCACCAGCGTCCCCTTCGGCGTGGCGCCCATTGCCGGGTCCCGACCCAGATTTCCGGCGATCATGACCTTGTTGAGGTGCTGCATAGAATTCTACTCAGCCTCCATCGTACCGCAAATGGCGAATAAAAGGCGAACAATGTTGAATTCTCGGTGCATGGTGCATTGCCGATACAATGGAGAGCCCGGTTGCACTCCCCTTATTTGTCTAAGCAGTTCACTCCCCAATCGTCTGGCGCAATCGCGGTAGTGGCTGAAAAACCGTCGGTGGCGCGCGACATCGCCAAGGTGCTCGGCGCCAACACACGGGGCGATGGGTTTCTGCATGGAGCGGGATACATCGTGACGTGGGCCATCGGTCACCTGGTGGCGCTTGCGCAGCCGCACGAAATCCGCCCGGAGTGGAAGCAATGGCGGAGGCATCTGCTGCCGATGCTGCCGGAGAACTGGCCGCTGGTGGTCGGGGAGAAGACCAAAGACCAATTTGAGGTGGTCCGGCGCATCCTGACGTCGCCCAAAGTGGACGGGATCATCTGCGCTACGGACGCGGGACGCGAAGGCGAGCTGATTTTCCGCTACATCTACGACGCTTCGCAATCGGGGAAGAGCGTGCGCCGACTATGGATCTCTTCGCTGACCGCGGATGCGATCCGGCAGGGATTCGCCGATCTGAAGCAGGCGGCGGAATTCGACAAACTGGGCGACGCGGCGCGCGGACGGAGCCGGGCCGACTGGCTGGTGGGGATGAACCTGTCCCGCGCCTACACGCTCGCGTATGGCGAAGAGTTATCGGTGGGACGCGTGCAGACGCCGACGCTCGCGATGATCGTGGAGCGCGAACTGGCGGTGCGCGGGTTCGTGGCGGAAGAGTATCGCGAAGTCACGGCGACGTTCTCGCCCAAGGCTTTCGCACCACAGAAGCCGCGGCCGGAATACCAGGGCGTGTGGTTTCGCGAGCCTCAGCAGACGCGGCTTCCGAAGGACGGCGGAGAAGCGGAGCAGATCGCCGCCCGCGCGCGCACCGGCGAAGCGCGCATCGCCACCATCCAGTTGGAACCCAAGCGCATGAGCCCGCCGCAGCTTTATGATTTGACCGAACTGCAGCGCCACGCCAATCGCCTTTACGGATTTCACGCGCAGCGCACGCTGGATACGGCCCAGGCGCTCTATGAAAGACACAAGCTGCTCAGCTACCCGCGCACGGACAGCCGACACCTTTCGCGCACGGTCGCGCAGACGCTAGGCGCGGTGGTGCGGGCGATCGGGCCGCAGTTTGCGAACCTCGTGGCGCCAGGCTCCGGGGAACGTATCTTGGGAGCGCGTTTCGTGGACGACGCGAAAGTGAGCGATCACCACGCCATTATTCCGACCGCAACGCCGCCCGGCGGGGCGAACCTTACGGACGACGAGCGGCGGCTTTACGAGCTGGTCTGCCGGCGTCTTCTGATGGCGTGGCACGACGATTACATCTCCGACGTGACTACGGTGGTGACGGTCATCGTCAACGGGGACGTGACCGACCGCTACGGTTCCACCGGCGCCGCTGTCCGGCAGCCCGGCTGGAAGGTTCTGGATATAGGCGGCGACTCCGCGAAGAAGCCGCGCAAAGGGCGTGACGGCGCGGACGGGGCGGAGCCCGAGAGCGCCGGCCAGACGCTGCCATCCGGATTGCAGAGAGACCAGCCGCAGGACGTTCTGAACGCCGAAGCGCTGTTGAAAAAGACGCGTCCGCCCAAGCGCCTGACCGACGCCACCCTGCTCACCGCGATGCAGACAGCGGGGAAAACGCTCGATGAGAAGGAGCTCTCCGACGCGATGAAGGAAAGCGGGCTGGGCACTCCGGCCACGCGCGCGGCCATTATCGAGGTGCTGCTGAAGCGGGGATACGTCCAGCGCGATGGCAAGAATCTGGAGGCCACGGAGAAAGGAATTCACCTGATCGAAGTGGTCCACCCGGAAGTGAAGAGCCCGTCGATGACGGGACAGTGGGAGGCGTATCTCAAGCGGATCGAGCGCGGGGACGCGCATTTGACGCCGTTCCTGAAGGGCATCGAGCAGTATGTTTCCGATGTGGTCGCGAAGGTCGGGCAGCAGAGCCCGCCGCCTGCGAACGGCGCGCGGGCCGGAAGCGCTCCGGCCGTTCCCCGCCCCGCGGTTTACGGCGATAAGGGCGATCTAGGGGCATTGCTGCAATCCGGCTTCGGTTTCTCGGCATTCCGCGCCAATCAGGAAGCCGTGTGCCGGGCGGTGGTGAACGGCGAGGACGTGCTTCTGGTGATGCCGACCGGCGCGGGTAAATCGCTGTGCTACCAGCTTCCGGGGCTGGCGCTAGGCGGCGTCACGCTGGTGATCAGCCCGCTGATCGCGCTGATGGAAGATCAGGTCGCCAAGCTGAAGGAGCGCGGCTTTGCGGTGGACCGCATCCACTCCGGCCGCGACCGCGCGGCATCCCGCCAGGCGTGCGTGGACTATCTCGCCGGGAATTTGCAGTTTCTGTTCGTCGCCCCGGAGCGGCTGCGTGTTCCCGGGTTCCCGGAAATGCTGGCCAAGCGCAAACCCGCGCTCGTGGCCGTGGATGAGGCGCACTGCATTTCGCAATGGGGACACGATTTTCGGCCGGATTACCGCACGCTCGGGCAGCATCTGCCGACGCTGCGGCCGGCGCCGGTGATCGCTCTCACCGCGACGGCGACGCCGCTGGTGCAGAACGACATCGCCGATCAGCTCGGCCTCGGCGCGCAGGGCAGGTTCATCCACGGGTTCCGGCGCGAGAACCTGGCCATCGAAGTGGTGGAGGCGTCGCCAGCGGAGCGCACGCCTTTGGTGCAGCAGCTCTTGAACGAGAGCGAGCGCCGCCCCGCGATCGTGTACGCGCCGACGCGCCGCGCGGCGGACGAACTGGCCGGCATTCTGGACAGCCGGTTTCGGTGCGCGGCTTATCACGCGGGACTGACGGCGGCCGTGCGCAATCGGGTGCAAGCGGATTTTCTCGCCGGCAAGCTCCAGGTGATCGTGGCGACGATCGCCTTTGGAATGGGCATCGACAAGCCGGATGTGCGCACGGTGGTTCACACCGCTTTGCCGGGCAGCGTCGAAGCCTATTACCAGGAGATCGGCCGGGCCGGGCGCGACGGACTTCTGTCGCGCGCGGTGCTGATGCACTCTTATGCGGACCGCCATACGCACGATTATTTTCACCAGCGGGACTACCCGGACGTGCAACTGCTGGAGCGCATCTTCGCGGCTTTGGGCGAAGCGCCGCAATCCAAGGAGGATCTCCAGAGGCGGCTGAAGATTGAGCCGGAGGCTTTCGAGAAAGCGCTGGAGAAGCTCTGGATTCATGGCGGCGCCTGCGTGGACTTCAGTGAAAACGTCACCCGCGGGCGCGGCGGCTGGCACGAGCCGTATCAGAGCCAGGGAGCGCTGAAGCTTGCGCAATTGCAGAACATGCTGCGGTTCGCGGACACCAACCAGTGCCGCATGGGAGTTCTGGTGGCGCATTTCGGCGACACCGCCGGCGCGCAAGACGGCTGCGGCATCTGCGATTTCTGCTCACCCGAGACGTGTGAAGCGCAGCGCTTCCGTCCCGCGACGCGCGCGGAGCACGCAACCGCGCGGAAGGTGCTGGACATTTTGAAAAAGGCGGACGGAAAATCCACGGGGAAGCTGCACGCCGAAGCCTGCCCAGGGAACGCAATGGAGCGCGACGCTTTTGAGAATATTCTGGGCGCGCTGGCTCGCGCGGGGCGCTTGAGCCTGCGCGCGGCGACATTTCACGCGGAAGGGCGCGACATCCAATACCGCAAGGCCATGCTGGCGGGAGACGCCGACGAAGCGGTGGAGAATCTCACCATCAAAGAGCGACCGGGATCGAAGGGGAAGCGCGCGGGGGGAAAAGCGAAAAAAGCATCGCGCGCGAGAGAGACAAACGCCGACGCCACGCAACTGGAACAGGCGCTGCGAACGTGGCGCATCACGGAGGCGAAGAGACAAAAAGTGCCCGCGTTCCGCATCTTCCCGGACAGAGTGCTGCTGGCGCTGGCGAGCGAACGACCGGCGGATGAAGCGGCACTGCTTCGGGTCTCCGGCGTCAGCCCGCGCATGATCACGCGCTTTGGCGCGCAGATTCTAAGACTGACCGCCGATCACAGATGACATTCGGCGTGCACGGCGCGAACGGCTTTTTCGAGGCCGGCGCGCCGCACGACGATGGCGATGGTCAGCTCGTTCGAACCCTGCGCGATGGCGATGATGTTCACGTCCTCGCGCGAGATCGCGGTGAAGACGCGGCCCGCCAGCCCGGGCGTTCCACGCATCCCTTCCCCGACGACGGCCAGCAATCCCACATTTTCGTCAACTTCAATGGGCGGGACGTAGCCGTGGGCGATTTCGAGAGCCAGCGCCGCTTCCAAGGCTTCGGTGGTGCGCTGCAGTTCGCCCGAGCGAACCAGGAAACAGAAACTCTGGCGGTAACTGGACCCCGACAGCGCCAGCACCTCAATGTTGGTGCGGGCCAGAGCGTCGAGCGCCCGCGCCATCACTTGCACGCCGCTCAGCTCCGGGCTCGCGGTTTCGAGCGAAATCAGGGCGACATTGCGCATCGAAGTCACCGCCCGCGCGCCTTGCGCGGTGGAGAGCTGACCGACGATGCGCGTTCCCGGCGCGGCCGGGTTGAAGCTGTTCTTGCTCCACACCGGAATGGCTTTATCGGCGAGCGGCGCGAGCGTGCGGGGATGCAGCACTTTGGCGCCGTTGTAGGCCAACTCCGCGGCCTCCTGAAAGCTCACCTCGGCGAGCACCTTGGCGCCGGGCACCAGGCGCGGGTCGGCCGTCATGATACCGTCGACATCGGTCCAGATCCAAAGCTCGGCGGCGTCGATCGCGGCGGTCAGGATGGCGGCTGAAAAGTCCGATCCGCCGCGCCCGAGCGTAGTCGCGCGTCCATCCACCGTGGCGCCGTTGAAGCCTGTGACGACGGGGATGACGCCCCGATCGACGAGCGGCAGCAGCACGTGCCGGGCGCGTTTGGAGGTCTGGTCCATGACCGGCGACGCGTTGCCGAAGACCGCATCGGTGACGATTACGCCGGCGCCGTTCACGGCTTCCGCCGGCGCTCCGATATCAGTCAGGTAAGCGGCCAGGAGAACGCTGGACAGGCGCTCGCCGGCGGCTAAGGCTTCATCCACGGAGCGCGCGGGGCGCTCGCCCAGCATGCGCATGCCGCTTAAGATGCGCTCGAATTCGCCCAAAATCTGATCGATGCGGGCCAGCGCCTCGGGCTGCGACGCCTCGGGCAGCAATTCCTGCAAAGCTTCGTAATGGCGGGAGCGCAGCGACTGGAGGTTCGACTCGACGCCGGCGAGGTCGCCGCCTTCGGCGTGCTTCATGGTGTCGAGCAATAGATCGGTCACGCGCGACATGGCGGAAACGACCACCACGAGCGGCCGCGCGAGGCGCTCCTTCACGATCAAAGCCGCGGACGCGCGAATTCGTTCGGCCGAACCCAGGCTGGTTCCGCCAAACTTCATCACGAGCAGATTGTTCAATGGTGTTCCTTGCCGTTCGCGGTGCGGGCGCGGAGCAGCTTGAGGATTTCTTCTTCCGCTTCTTCGAGGGACAGCCCGGTGGTGTCCAGATACACGGCGTCGGGGGCTTGCGAGAGCGGCGAATCGCCCCGCGTCTGATCGCGCCGGTCGCGGTCGGCGAGCTCTTTCGCCACGGAATCGGCGTCGGCGCCGGCTTCCTCCGCACGCCGCCGGACGCGCTCGCCGGGGCGCGCATCGAGGTAGATCTTGAGCTTGGCTTCGGGAAACACCACCGTGCCGATATCGCGCCCTTCCATGACGACGTTCTGCGACTCGGCGAACGCACGCTGCTTGATTACGAGCGCCCGCCGCACGGCCGGGATGGAGGCCACCTGCGACGCCGCCGCCGCTACCTCGGCCGTCCTTATGGCGGCGGTCACGTCTTCGCCGTTGAGGATCACGCGGCCGGGGGTGGAATCGAGCTCGATGGCGGCGGCCTGCGCCAGCTGATCCAGGCGGTGCATATCGTCCAGGCCGACGGACTGGCGCACGGCCCAGAGCGCGACGGCGCGGTACATGGCGCCGGTATCGATGTAGGTGTAGCCGAGCCTTGCCGCGAGACGGCGCGCCAGGGTGCTTTTTCCGGCGCCCGCGGGCCCGTCGATCGCGATCACGATGGCCATAGGTGAGTAGACAACTTTGTAGGATAGCCCATGGCCGGAGCACCCGGGCGAAGCGTTATTGATTGCCGGTGGGACCGGGCGAACCGGGCGGGAGAATGGGCGCGGAGGTCGTGGTCAAGCCGCCGGTGGAAGAGGCGCCCGTGCTGTTGGTCGTGCCGTTTGCGTTGTTGGTCGTGCTGGACGTCGTCCCGTTCGAAGTCCCGTTGGTTCCGTTTTGCAGTCCGGTATTTTGCGGAATCTGCTGCTGGCCGCCGGTCATGGAGGTATCTTTTCCGAAATCATAGATAAATTCCCACTCGTTGTACTTCTGGTGGTCTTTGTAGATCTTGATTCCGGTGACTTTCGACTTGCTGGCGAAGCCCGCGATGCCGCCGCCGATGGTCAGGCCGCCGCTGGTCCCGGCGGCCGTTCCCAAGCCAGTGCCTGTCGAACCCGTGCCTGAACCCATGCCGGCGGCGGCGCCCGTTCCGCCGACGCTCTGGATATTGCTGGTCTGCGGCAGGGTGTTGGTGTTGCCGAACATCGAATTATTGTTGTTGAACGCGCTCGAGTTCGCGTTCGTATTGCTGCCGAGATTGGCGTTCGTCGCGCCGTTGATAAAACCGACGTCGTTGATCTGGCCTCCGCCGAAAACGCCCGGAGGCGGGCCGCCGGGCCGCGGCGACGTGAGGATGTTGCGAATCATGTCCGCGCCCGATTGCGATCCGGACCCCGGCTGGCCGCTGGCGACGGTGTTGGTGTTCTGCCCCGACATGCCGCCGTTCGCATCTACCGATCCAGACTGGAATGCGCCCGGCGCCGGAGCAAGGCCGTTGACGTTTTCCTGATCCGCCCCGGAGGCGCCCGCATCCGGGCCACCCGAAGCAACGCCTCCCGGGCCGCCCGCGCCTGGCGCGCCCGGCTGGTCGCTCGGACGCCGGCGCATCCCGATGCTGGTGGGAACCGTGTTGCTGTCCGACTCGTCGGTCATCGGTTTGAGTTCCGTGATGAAGGTTTGGGGCGCGTTGGGAGCGGCTTGTTTCTGGTTATTGTTCTTCTGAGTCAGCGAGTCGGTAAACACGCCGCCCGGTCCCACGTGAATCAGGCGCCACTCATCCTTGCCTGTCATGGGGTCTTTGTAGCGCTGGCGCAGAAACCGCAAGCCGTTGGAGCTCTCGAGATCTTCGATCTTGGCCGGATAGGTATGGTTCTTGCGAAAGTAAAGTTGCAGCGCGCGCTTATACTGCTCGCCGCGATCGATCAGCAGCTCTTCCTGATCGCGCTGGGATTCGAAGGCGACGCGCGGCATCGCGGCGTAGAGCGTGATGCCGATGATGGCGACGGTCAGGAACACGAACAAAAGAGCGTAGCCGGATTCGCGATTGCGGGCAGGACGGGGCATTTAATAGCTTGTTAGCGACTAACCGGCGACGTCTTCGGCAAGCGGAAGGGTCTGCTGATTGTTCTTGAACTGGGTGTCTTCCATGGTGACGGAGTTCACGCCGATTTTCATCAGGCGATAGCGCTTCTTAATGAGCTCGCCTTCGCTCGCCATGATGATGTCGTCGCCGTCCAGGAAGAAGGCGCGCTTACGATTCGCGTTGGCGCGCGGGTTGGAGAAACCGTAGTATTTGAGGGTGATGGCCGGCGGCGCGGCCACCAGCGCCGGCCCGGAAGGCACGGCAACCCCGGACGGAGGAAGATGCGGCGCGCCGCCCACGGGGATGCGCCCTACCACAGGCATGGGACCTTCCGCCGGTTTGGGGGCTTCTCCGAATTGGAACAGGTTGCGCTGGGGGCCGCTCACCTCCACATTTTGCACTTTCGCGAGAAGATCGAGCCGCAGTGTGGGATCGGCCTTCAGCGGATCGATTGCACCGGGATCGATTATAGGCTTCCACTCGGTGGGACGGGCTCCGCCCGCGACGCGCCTGGCGATCATCGTGGCTTTGGCCGACGCCGCGGCTGGGGCGGCGACGGGGCTAACGCGCGCCACGGGGGCCGTCTCCGAACTCGAGTCCGACGAAAAAACATTGGTCCACACCACGTAGATGCCGACCAGCGCCAATCCGCCGAGAAGCAGCAGGCGTTTTCGGTCCGCGCCCATTTTCATATCGCACCTCCACTGTCGTCACGAACGAACGTGTTCACCTTCACCGCTACGGAGAGCTTGCCATTGGGCTGCGGAGTGGCCGCGAGCTGGTCGATGATCAGGAAACGCTTGCTGCGATCAATCACGTTGATAAATTTCACGATGTTCGGGTAGGTTCCTTCAAAGCTGGCGGTTATGGTCAGCATGCTGAGGTCGGCCGAGCCTTTGATGGGTTCAAGGGGCGCGAGATTGCCCTCTTTCCAGGTCAGGTCCGCCGATTGCGCGTCCTGCTGCATCTCCGCCACCACGGTTGAATAGGTGGTTCGGCGCGGCGTCATATAAGTAGCCAGGAACTCATCGCCTTCGCCGCGCGCTTTATCCACTTTGCCGGCGACCTGCCGCGTCCGGGCGAGCTGATTGCGCTGCTGGGCGACGGAGCTGCGCGTGGCCGCCAGTTCGGCGGCGACCTCTTGGGCGGAGCGGCCGAACAGATGGAAGGCGAACGCGGCGGCCACCAGGTTCAGAACCACGAGGCCCGCGAGAATCAGGCGGACGAACACCCGCGGATCGCGCAGGTTCGCGTTGCGCGCGGATGCGGCTAACGCGCCGAAATCAAAGTTTTTGGGCATAGTTCACGGTTACCCGATAACGGAACAGGGGATCGGTTTGGGAAGGCGGCTGGATCCCGGAGAGCGCCGTGTGCCCGAACAAGTCGGACCCTTCAAAACGGGAAAGGAGATCGATGACGGGCTTCTGGGTCTTCGCCCCGACGACGAGATCCAGAAACAGGTGATCCTGAGCGTCGGCTTGCGGCCGGATCGAAATCACGCTGACATCGGGCGGGACCACGGTTTCGAGATCGCGGAACAGCCGCGTCCAACTGATCCCTTTCCGGTACAACAAAGTGTTGATGAACTGGCTGCGCTCGAGGACGTCGGCGTTGCGGGTCTGGCGGAGCTGCACATCGAGCTGGGACTGCTGGCGGCTCATTACTGTCAGCTCCCGCGTCAGGCGGTCCAGCTGCACGAGGCTGGCCTGCATCTTGCGGCGGTCGCTGACGGCAAACGACAAAAGGGTGAGCAGGGAGACGATGAGAGCGGCGGCGATAGCGGCCGATCCGATCAGAAAAACGCGATCCCCGCGGAACGGCTCGCTCGAGAGATTGATTTTGGCTCTCACGCCGCCACGCCTTTCAGGTACCCGCGAATGCCGGTATCGGGGCCGCCCAAAACACGCACGGGCATCTGGAATTCAGCAGGGAAGTCGCGCAACGCCTCTTCTTCCAGAGCGCCGAAGCCGGCCAGCAGGAGTTCCTGCGCCGGCGCGCCAAAATTGTCTTCGACAAAGACGAAGGTCTGGTGAAGATGCCCGGAGATTTCCGGGAGGGAGCGCTCGCTGAGTTGAATGGAGCGCACGACGCGCAGGGTATTCTCCTGTTTGACCAGGAGCGTCACCACGGCGCCGCTCAGACGGACGACAGCCATGATGCCGCGGGGTTCCAGAAGGTCCAGGCAGGCCAGGGGCGCGAGCGAAACCAGACCAGGGTGAATGCCCGCCGCGCGAAACGGCGCTTCATAGCGGCTCACGATCTCAAGCGCCGTGACGGCCACGACGACCTCGCGGCGTCCCTTGGCGGTCGCCGTCGCATCCTGCACCCAGTAGCTGAGCGCGGCGGTTTCCACATCGAAGGGGACGCTGCGCTTCACGCGAAAACGCACCAGCGAGACCTGTTCTTCCGCGTTGTCGGGAAGTTTGTCGAAATCAAGGACCGAGACGTGCGCGCAATGGTCGGGCAGCAAAACGGCCGCCCCGCGCCGCTTGCCGCGATTGCCGTTGGGGACGAGCTTGGCGACCGCTTCGCTTAGCAATTCGGGAAGGGCCACGTTGTCGTGCAGCGGGGAAGGCGAGATGACGCCAGGCGGGAGCGGCTCCAGCCGAATGGACTGGGGATCCGCAAAACGAGCCATGCGGACGCCGTCCGGGGCGATCTCGAAGACCAGCTCCGGCGGCGGGTCTTTCAGAAAGCGGGTGAGGGAAGAGAACGGCACGGTCATGCGAGGTATGAGGTCACGCTTCGATGAAGGTGACCTTGTTGATCTCTTTCAGGGTGGTGATGCCCGCGCGAACCTTGTTCACGGCGGATTCGCGCAGAAAGGTCATGCCTTCTTCCCGCGCCAGGCGTTTGATCTCGGAGGTGGCCCGGCGATCCAGAATCATCTCGCGGATGCGGTCGCTCAAATCCAGCAGCTCATGAATGGCGCTGCGGCCGCGGAAGCCGGTGCCGCCGCACTCGAAACACCCGGCGCCTTCGTAGAGCGTCAGCTCCTGCCATTCCGCCGGATCGAGACCGCTCTCGACCAGCAATGCGTCGGTATAGTGCACGCGGCGCTTGCAGTGGTCGCAGATCTGCCGGACGAGCCGCTGCGCCAGAATGCAGTTCAACGCGGAGACGAAGTTGTAAGGCTCGACCCCGATGTTCAGGAAGCGGCCGAGCACGTCCAGCACGTTGTTGGCGTGGACGGTGGTGAAAACCAGATGGCCGGTGAGAGCCGAGTTGATGGCGATATCCGCGGTCTCTTTGTCGCGGATTTCCCCCACCATGATCTTGTCCGGGTCATGCCGCAGGATGGAGCGCAAGCCGCGCGCGAAGGTCAAACCTTTCTTATCATTCACCGGAATTTGGGTGATGCCTTTGAGCTGGTATTCGACCGGATCCTCGATCGTGATGATCTTGTCTTCGTCGTTCTTGATCTCGCTCAGCGCGGCGTAGAGCGTGGTCGTTTTGCCCGAACCCGTGGGCCCCGTCACCAGCACCATGCCGTAGGGCTCCATGATGTAGCGCCGGAACTTCACCAGATCGGCTTCGGCGAAGCCCACCACTTCGAGCGAAAGCTTGGCGAATTTCTCGCTCATCGACTCTTTATCGAGAACGCGGAGGACGGCGTCCTCGCCATGGATGGTCGGCATGATCGACACGCGGAAATCGATCAGCCGGCCCTTGTAGCGAACCCGGAAACGGCCGTCCTGCGGCACGCGGCGCTCGGCGATATCCAGTTCGCTCATGACCTTGATGCGCGAAAGAATAGTGCTGTGCCAATCCTTCGCGATGGGCGGCATGGCGTAATGCAGCACGCCGTCAATGCGGTACTTGATGGCGACTTCCTGATCGCGCGATTCGATGTGAATATCGCTCGCCCGCCGCTCGAGCGCGTTGAAGATGGTGGTGTCCACCAGCTTGATGACAGGGGCGATGTTGTTATCGGACGCCGTCAGCTTGTCGATGGAAAGCGTCTCTTCGGCGTTCTCCTCATCCCCGATGACGTCCAGCGCAAACCCCTCGGTCACTTCCTCGAGAACGCGCTGGCTCTGCTCCGTTTTCTTCAGCAGCTCCGAAATCTGCGAGAGCGTGGCGACCTTGACCTTCAGCTTCTTGTTCAGCAGAAGGCCGAGCTCATCAATGGTATTCAGGTTCCGGGGATCGGCCAGCGCGATATCCAGGGTGCCGTTCTGGCCCTGAAGCGGCACAAAGTTGTACCGGAACATCAAATCCACCGGGATGTGGCGGAAAAGATCGTGATCGATGGTCGTCTCGCGAAGATCGACGTATTCGCATCGATAGCGGGTGGCGATGGCTTGCGCCGCCGAGGTTTCACCGGCCGGGTCGAACATTCGGGTGCGTTCAGTAGCCATGATGGAGATCGGGTTTGGCGCTCTTACCCTAATCTGACGCGGAAACCGGCGGAAACGTGGAGGGAAAGAAGAAGCGGGGCGGAAATGGGCGCCGGCCCGGCGGGGAATCAGGTCACGGCTTTCCGGGCATTACGGCGGCGCGCGTGTTCGTGCGGATCCGGCAGAGATAGGAGTCGGCGGCGATATAGAGGGTGGATCCGTCGTCGCCCCAAGCGCAGTTGGCGGTTTTCTGGCCGGTATCGATCCTGCCGAGGACGGCGCCTTCGGGCGTGATGACGTAAATTCCGCCCGGGCCGGCGGCGAACACATTCCCGTGAACGTCCACTTTCATCCCGTCGGGCACGCCGGGCATCCCTTTCTTGCAGGCGTCGGTCACGTCCAGCAGCACGCTGCCTTCGCCGATCTCGCCGGCGGAATCCACCGGGTATTTCATCCAGACCGCGTAATCCACATCGGAGTTCGCCACGTAAAGCGTTTTCTCGTCCGGGGAGAACGCCAGACCGTTGGGCCGGCTCAGCGCCCTGGTCAGCAAGGTCATCGCCCCGTCCGCGGCGAGCCGGAACACGCCGCAGAAATCGAGTTCGCGCCGGGGATCTTCGAAATTCCCGGGCAAGCCATACGGCGGGTCGGTGAAGTAGAGGTCGCCGTTCGACTTAAATACCAGGTCATTGGGACTGTTGAGCCGGCGGCCCTGGTAGTTGTCCGCGAGCGTGCGCTTGCCGCCATCCGGGTAGAGGCGCGAGATCCGGCGGTCGCCATGTTCGCAGGCCACGAGACGACCCTCATGATCCAGCGTCAGACCGTTGCTGCCCGGCTCGCGCCCATAGTCCACCGTCCCCGTAAAACCGGACGGTTTCAGAAAAAGGCTCAAACCTTCCGCGGAACTCCACTTCATGATGGAATTGCGCGGGATATCGGAAAACAGAAGGAACTGGCCCGGAGCGAACCAGATGGGACCCTCGGCCCACTCGAAGCCCGAGGCCAGGACCTCGATCTTGGCGGTGCGGTCCAGCAACGAATCAAGCCGGTCGTCAAGTCGGACAACTTGGCCCATGGCGGGCCGCGTCAGGGAAGCGGGCATCTAGCGTACTAGCTTACTCAAGGGAAAGCCGCGCCTTGACGACGTGGATTCCGTCTTCCTTCGAGATGGAATTGAAGTAGATTCCACCGCTCGAGTCCGCCCCTTGCAGAAACCCGAACTCCTCCACCGGAATTCCGGTGGCTTTCAGGTTCAGCGATGAATCGAATAGCTCGATGAACGAACCGGTGCGCATGACATTCTCGCCGACTTTGGGGTTGAAAGCCACGGCCCGTTTCACCACTTACGCAGGAGAAAAGCTTAAAGGTCGCATTTTTAAGCGAGTCCGAGACCTTCGAGTTCGCGGTCCAGGCAGTCCGGGCAGATTCCATGGCTGAAGCGGGCTTCGGGATTTAGCGTGATGCAGGCCTCGAGCCGGCGCCACTCGCCTTCTTCATCGCGGATGCTTTTGCAATAGGAACACATCGAAAGCAAGCCGCGCAGGATCTTGAGACCGCTCTCATCCCCTTGCAAGGCGCGGATCAACACATTTGCCTGCTGTTCCGATTTCTGATGGCCGCGAAGGTCGCAGGCGAGCGCTTCGTTGGCTTGCGCGAGCGACCGCGAAAGACGCCGCGCGTCGAGCATGGCGGCGACGGACCGGCTCAGCGCGTCAAAAGAACTCAACTGGGACGGACTCAAGCGCTTGGGCTGACGATCCAGCGCGCAAAGCGTACCGAGTGCGTATCCCTCCTGGCTGAGCAAAGGCGCGCCGGCGAAGAAGCGAATGGGAGGATCCGCGGCGATTAGGGGATTGCCGGCAAACCGGGGATCCTCCCAAACATCGCTGACGACCTGCATCTCCGGCTCAAGAAGCACGTAGGAGCAGAACGCCTGTTCCCGTTCGCTTTCCGCGGAATCGATGCCGATCGCGGCGCTGAACAGCAGACGGTTCCGATCCACGGTGGACAACAGGGCGATCGGGACGCCGCAGATCTCAGATGCCAAGGTTACGCAATCCTCGGGGATGAGATCGTGTCTGACGCCGTCCGGGATTGGAGCAAGGCGGCGAGAGTTCTCCGGCGTTTCCAACCGGAACTCTTTGCGCCTCGCGGTGGCAAAGCTCATACATTCCCTCTAGATTTCATAGTCCTGACGGGAACACAAACGTATGCCTATGAACGACTTAGGAACATTTCGAGTATAGCTCCCTTTTTTGAGAAAAGGTCGATGAAGTACATTTAATCAGAGCGAATTAACTCCCCATATTGGCGTTAAACCACTCGATGGTCCGCCGCATTACATCCTGCTGATGCGCGGGAGAATGAAAACGGTGTCCCTCGTTGGGATACACGACGAACTGGGTTTTCACCCCGAGCGTCTTGAGCGCGTGCCAGAACTCGTACGATTGAGGGGCCGGGCACTCGGCGTCGCTATCCCCGACCAGAATCAGGGTCGGCGTCCTGACGTTCTTGATGAAGGTGATGGGGGAACTGCGGGCGTAGGAAGCCGGATCGTCATAGACGGACGCGCCGAAATAGGGAATCATCCACTGATCAATTAAATTCTCGCCGTAATAGCTCTGCCAGTCCGCGATCCCCGCTCCCGCGACGGCGGCCCGATAGCGCGCGGTCTGGGTGACGGTCCACATCGTCATATATCCGCCGTAGCTCCAGCCGGCGATGCCCACGCGATTCGCATCGACCGGATAGGATTTGACGATTTGGTCGACCCCGGCGTTGATGTCCTGGAGATCGCCATACCCGAAGTCTTTGACATTTCCTCGAGTGAACGCCTCGCCCGCGCCGTAGCTTCCGCGGGGGTTAGGGAAGAGGACAAAATATCCCTGGGGCGACATCCAGGTCATGTCGAACCATCCGGGCCAGTGCGGTTTGTTCGCCGCCGCGGGTCCGCCATGGACGGAAACGACCATGGGGTAACGCTTGGCGGAATCGGAATGCGAGGGAAACAGGAGCCAGCCTTCCACTTGCGCGCCCCCGCTGGTCCAGTGCACTTTTTCCGCCCGGCCCCACTTGGGTTTGAATTGGTCATTTGCGTGGGTGCGCGCGGCCCACTCTCCGATGGGGCCAGACCAGACTTCCGGGGGAGACGACCAGGAAGAACGGACGGTCGCTACCGTGCGCCCGTCGGAAGCGACGGAGAGCACCTCGTCGCCGGCGCGGAGCGACTCATCGCCGCGCCATAACGTCTCGGTTTCCCCGCTTTCCGGGTTTAGCAGACAGATGGCCGTACCGCCATCGACGGTCTCGGTGAACAGAATGCGCCCGTTCGCCAGCGGCATCAGGGAACTGGGTGAAGCCTTGCGCTCCGGCGTGAGATCCCGCGCGGCGCCGCCTTCCACCGGGACGGCGTAAATATCGCCGCCGGTCGAGCCTTCGTCGCTCATGATGCCGCCGATGAATGTAATCTGTTTTCCGTCGCGGGTGAACCGCGGGAAAGCGATCTGCGCGGGCGGCTTCAGAATCGGGTGAATGGTCCCGGCGCCGGTTTCGGCGGTGAATAGCGCGGCCACCCACCAGTTGTTGTCGCCGTCGCCTTTGGCGGCGGTGTAGGCGATGCGGCGCGCGTCCGGAGACCAGTCGTATTCATAAACGTAGGTGTCGGGCGGCGAAATGGGCCGCACGGCGCCGGAGGCGGGATCGACGAGCGCGAGCCGCTGCTCGTCAATCCGCTGCTCGACCACGCCTTCGTCCTTGAGCGAAGGTTCGAGCGGTCCGGCCACGCGGCGCGCGTTCTCCGTGAAGAGAAGCGCGATCGTCTTGCCGTCGGGCGACCATCGCGGCGCGGCGAGAAATCCGGTGAGTCCAGTCAGCTTGCGGGCGATGCCGCCCGCGGCCGCCGCCACGTAAATTTCCAACTGCTTCGGTTGCGCGCAGTCGGAAAGAAATGCGATTTGCGAACTATCCGGTTTCCACGCGAGCGAGCCCTCTTCGCAGGGCGTTCTGCCCTGCCCTGCCGTCAAGCGCCGCCCGTCCAGCGTGATCACGGTGTTCCGCGATTCAGAGCCGTCGGCGTTCCGCAGAGCCTCCACCCAGGCCAGATGTTTGCCGTCGGGCGAGATCGACGCTTCATTGAACGTCGCGGTCTGCTTCGAGGAGTTCGAAGACGCGGGTTGGGCGAATGCGGGGAGACAGAGTCCCGCAAAGGCCAGAAAAAGTCGGAACGGCATCAGCGCTCGTAGAGGTAGAGTATATGACTGCGCCCGGAGCCGTCGTCATCGATGGTCTCGATCTGGGTGGGCCGCCAGTTTTCGAAGGCGAAATCGTGCGCGACGATGCGCGCGCCTTTTTTCAGTTCCCGCTCCAGCATCGGCTGAATCAGGTTGTTGGATTCCGGGAGCAGATAGACCGTGATCAGATCGTAGCCCGAATAGTGCTGCTTTTGCAGATCGCCGCGAATGACGCGGGCCGTGCTTTCGAGGCCCAGTTTGCGGATCTCGGCGTTGCTTTGGCGGAACAGAACGGGATCAATCTCGATTCCCGTCGCGAGCGCGTGGAATTCCCGCGCCGCCGTGATCACAATCCGGCCGTCACCGCTGCCGAGATCGCACATCTTCTCGCCGGCCTGGAGCTTGCCGAGCTGCAACATGCGCTCGACGATCGCCTGAGGGGTCGGGTAGATGGGCGCCAGCCGGTCATCACCGGCATCGGATGAGAAGGCCGCTCCGCAAATAAGGAAGGCAATGGTGAAAAGGGGGCCAACGAACATCATCCGTGAATTGGCTGCCTCACAGCGTCGTTTAATCTATCACTCTTTTGACGTCTCACGAACAGGGGCGGGTTACAACAGGGAGAGCGGCTTTGAAGGCGCGAGGCGCTTTGCCCGGAAATTGACACCGCCGGTGGAAAACCTTGTGGAATTCAACCGTCGAACAGTCCGCATTTCCATGGCACATAAACGCGATGTAACAGAATGCACATAATTGCAGCAGCTGGGAGGTTAACAGGCTAAGTACAAGTCTCTAAGGGATTTGCTCGAAATGGCCAAGCTGAATTTCGCGGAGCAACCGCAAGGTACGTAACTTCCGCCGCGTTTTACGGAAGGTCGTTTTGGCGCCTGTGGGAACATGACCGGCAAAAGTCAAGTACAGGGATGAATTTGTTATTAGCACCCTCAATAGCAGCAACTGTTAGAAAACGTACAACGGTCCGCTGAGTCGCCGTTGCGCTTAGATCCAAACTTTTTCCAGCGGCTCGCCACGCCGGCAAATTTCGCAGTGTTCCGCGTCGGCGTAGTAGCTGGCGTTCAGCTTGGCCAAGTAGTAAAGAGGCAGGTCGCCGAAGTTTTTGGTGTGAGGGGTGGGCTGATAGATGATCACCGCCATGGCGACCACATGCGCCCCGTTTCTGCGCAGCAGAGCTTGCATTTCGGACAGCTTGGAGCCGGACCGAAGTATGTCGTCGACGATGACCACCTGCTCTCCGGGGTGTTGTTCCAGAAACTGGCGGAAACGCAGCGGACCCTGGCCATCCTTCTCGGCCCAGTAGACCTGTTTAGCGCGAAGCGCTTCGCAGATCGCATAGGCGACGGGGAGCCCCGCCGGATCGGCCGCGACGATGGAGAGATCCGAAATGCAGGCGCGCAGTTCCGGGTTGGAGCGCACCATGCGGCTGAGGCCCACACCGAGCATGCGAGCATGCTGGTAGTAGCGGACGGCCAAGGGAATTTGGAGGTATTCGTCCGAGTGCAGACCGTTGGGGGATTCGAAATGTCCGTGGCGCAGAGCGCCCGTGTCTCGCAGGACGCGCACGACTTCTTCAGGGGTGGGTAGCAAGTGCATGATGAGACGCTCGACAGAGAGCGCAAGGTATTAGTTTACGACGTGATACGTCCCGGCTTCCGCTTGATCTCGATCAGGTGCTGGATCTCCGTGAGGCGCTGGCGGTTGAGCCCGAACCGCAGGATGACCGCGATTCCCAAGGCCAGCAGAATCCCGGGGACGATCCCGTAACTGAGCCCGATTCTGCGGGCGACTTCGGCGGTTTGCGCGTCCTGCTTCGGGACCAGTTGGATGAAGCGGCTCAGAAGCACGCCGCTCAAGAGCAAGGCGCCGCCCGAAGCGATTTTCTCGCCGAAATTCATGATGCCGAAGCACACGCCCTCGCGCCGCATGCCAGAGACGAGCTCGTCCTGGTCCACCACGTCGGCCATCATGGAAAACGGCAACACCCACAGCGCGCTGGCGAAGAGTCCGGCGATGGCGTTGCCCGCCAGCAATGCGGGGAATGCCCGGCTCCCAAACCCGAACAGGTGGCCTTTGCCGACCAGGAGCGTGGCCAAAACCAGAATGGTGATGAGCCCGCCCACCGAAGCGATAAACAGGTTGCGCTTCTCGCCCCGTTTGGAGATCCAGATCCACGCGGCCACCCCGACGACGGCGCCGCCGTAGAATGCTCCCTGGACGGCGCTCAGCGCCCGGTCGCTCTCGATACCGGCGTACCACTTCAGGAAGTGCACCATCAGGCTGAAGTTCACGACCACGGAAAGCGAACAGAGGATGAAGGCGACCCAGAGCGCCCGGAAGTTCGGGTTCCGCAGAAACAAGCGCATTCCCGGGAAAAACTGCCGCGCTTCTTTCCGTCCGGACCCCAGCTGGCCGAAACTGCGATGGGTTTGCGTCCCGAACACCGCGACGAGTCCGGCGGCGGTCATCAACGCTCCGAACGCGAGTCCCATATGGGGGTAGCCGGCATATTGCAGTTTGGGATCGGGCGCACCCTTCACCCGGTGGAAGAACACGAGCAGCGGCACGGTGGCGGCGGAGGCCATGCCGATGAGACCGATCAGGCTGCGCACGGCGATCACGCGCGTGCGCTCATCGTAATCGGCGGTGAGTTCGGCTCCCAGACTGAGATACGGGATGCGATAAATGGCGAAGCAAAAGCGGAAGCCGAGCGAGGAGACGAGCAACCAGCAGAAGAGCGGCAAGGTGTGCATGCCTTGCGGCGGACTCAGCAGCGCAAAGAAAAACGGGCCCATGCCCAAGCATCCGAAAAGCATGAAGGACTGGCGCCTGCCCAGGCTCAGGCGGGAAGCATCGGAGCGAAACCCGATATACGGATCGAGCACCGCGTCGACGATCAGGCCCGCGGTGACCCCGAAACCGGCCAAAGCGCCGTCCAGGCCCATCACGGAGTTGTAGAAGAGCAGAACGTAAATCCCGACCAGACCCATAGTGGCGGTGATTGGAATCTCGCCGACGCCGTACAGCACCTGAAGAAACAAGGGAAGGCGGCGCGCGGTCTCGCTCGTCGTTGCGAGAGGGGAAAGTCCGGGCGCGCTCATGGGATGAGTTCCTTTAGCGGGTCAGCACGGCGGCGGCGACGGCCAGTTTCCCGTCCGACGCGGTGATCGCCGTGACGCTCTTCCCGCGGAGGGCCGGGAACATGGCGGAGAGGGCTTCCGAGAGAGCGAGTTGGACATGACCCGTCGCGGGGTCAAACCCAAGGATATGCAAGGAATGAAGACCCTGGTGGAATCCCTGGCCCAGAGCTTTGGAGACGGCTTCCTTGGCGGTCCATAAACGAAGCGCCCATTCGTTATGGCGTTCGGGCGACGTCAGGGCCAGCATTCTGCGCTCTTCCTCGCGGAAAGCCAGATTTTCGTAATGGCTGGCGGGGCGATCCAGGGTTTCGATATCGATGCCCACGTGGGCGTGCGGTTTCAAGGTAGCGGCGGCGGCGGCGATGCCATGACTGTGCGTAATGGAAATGGAGGGTTGAATTCCGAGCCGCGCCATCCAGGCCCCGCGCACTTCGGGCTTGCCGTGGGAGTCGTAGTCGATTTCGACATCGGCCGCGCCGAGCGTCACGCCATGCTCTTTCAAGACCAGTTCGCGCACGGCGTCTTTGGCGGCGCACCTTCCGAGCAGCCACTCATGCTTGCGTTTGGCCACGCCCTTCATCGATTCCCACCGGGCGCGTTCGGCCGGATTGAGCGCGAGGTAAGCGAGCGCCTTGAGCCAGATGTTGTGGGACGATTCCAGAAACTCGCTCGAGAGGTCGTCAATCCGGCGGCACGCGATGCGCTGACTATCGGCAAGGCCGGAAACAGGCGCGGCCCAGGGGCTCGACACATAGGAATCCAGAGGCGACACGCGGAGCGCCAGGAAGCGCGGGGGTTGCGGGAAACGGCGGGTTTCCCAGCCGAGCAGGCGGTAGTACACTTTTCCCGACCGGTCCAGAACCTCCATATCGGAGTGGACCATCATGTCGGTCTCGTGCTGGCGGATGACGCGGCACTCCAACTGTGTTCCGGCCGGGGGAGCGGCTTCGAAGATGTCGAAAGTGGCCACCCGGTAAGGGAACAGGTCGGTCCCCTTCTGGATCGCTTCCCAGAACCAGTACGCCACGGCCTGGCCCGCGGCGTCGAGCAGGATGGGATCGAAAACGAACGCGGGATTCGAATTGCCGGCGAAGAGAAGGTCGTGAGGGATCGCTTCGAGAGTGGAGCTCGAGCCGTTGCGGCCCATGGTCTCCACGCTCTTCACGCCCTGCATGAGCGCGCCGTGGAACATACCGGTGCGGTAGAGCAATGCCGGGTCCCAATCCGAGGGATGTGCGTTTTCCAGGCGGAAAGGCATCGGGCCGCCGGACGCGGGACGACGATCGGCGAACAGGACGGTCGCTTCAGCGAAGACCGGGCGCAGAGCCGACGCGCCGCCCGCTTCGCGCAGAGCGACGTGGATCTCACCCGGAGCTTTCTGACGCGCGGTGAGTTCGACGGCATACCCGGGCTGTTCGATAGTCACCCAGCGCGCCGCGCGAATGTCCCTCATCCCGGTGCAGACGCGGCCGGGCTCCAGCAAAGCGGCGGCTTCGGCCAGCATTTCCATGGTGACCGTCAACGGCACAACGGGCAGACCCAGCAGCGCGGGGTCTTCCACGGAAACATCACGGCCGAGCGTATGATCCCAGAACACCGTCTCGCGGGAAAGATCGAAGTGGTGGAGCGCGACGGCATGCGAACCTTCCACCAGCTCCACAATTTCGTTCAGGAACGGCCGGATGGGAGCGGCGGCGTGCGAAGGAACCGGCGCCTGGGGAACCGGCGCGGGCGCAGCGACAGCGCCGCCGCACAGAACGGTGGTGAGGAACTGCTGCTGCGCGGCCAGGAACTGCTGCATGGTGCGCAGGTGTTCCTCCATGACGGTCGTACGCGGCGAGGACGCCGCCACCGCAACCGGTTGGGCGGCAACGGGGACGGGTGTGGGGACGGGGACTTGCGCGGGCGCCGGAAGAGGCGCGGCGACGGGAGCGGGCGCATGCCGGGTTCCGCCGTTCACCGCGGCGGAGAGGGCGCGCGGCGGCTCGGCGGCTGTGGCGCGCGCGGGCAGAGCGAAGTCTTTGGGCAGCCGGATGGGTTGGAGGCCGGTGGAAAGCACCATGCTGCGCTTGATTTTGAATGGAATATCGATCGACTGGGGATCGCGCCGTTCATAAAGCGCGCTCAGGGAAAGCTTGACGCCGTGGGCCACCAGCTGGCCGAGCATGTGGTGCAACTGCAGAATGCCGGAGCGGTGCTGGACATTGGAAGGAATCGCGATGTGCGGTTTGCCGCGCAGCACGTCGTCCACAAATCCGCTGAGATTGCTCTTGGGCCCGACTTCGACGAAGATCCGCACTCCGTCCCGGTACATCGTTTCAGTGGTTTCGCGGAACCGCACCGTGCTGGCCCATTGCACCGCGGCCAGCTGCCGGATGGTGTCCGGGTCCTCGGGGTAGCGTTCCGTGGTCACGCAGGAGTAGAGATCGACCTTGGCTTTCCCGATGTTCAGGTGGTCGAAATGGACTTTGAGGGGCTTGCTGAAAACCTCAAACCACGGCGTGTGATAAGCGCGGGAAAAGGGCAGCTTCTGAGCGATGGCCGCTTTCCCGGAGAGCGCCTGCATCAAGCGGTCGATGGCGTCTTCCTTGCCGCAGATCACCACCTGGTGAATGCAGTTATCGAGGGCGATATATAGCTCGCCGTTGCTATTTTGGACCAGCTCTTCGAGCAGTTTGTGATCGGCGCCGGCGATGGCCAGCAGCACCGCTTCGGGGATCCCGCTCGAATTGCTCAGGCGCTCGAAAACTTCGTAAACGCCTTGGATATGGCTGAGCAGCTCTTCTTCGTTGCGAACCTGGACCACGTCGGAGGCAAGCAGTGCCGAGTGCTCGCCGGTGCTGTGGCCGACCATGGCGTCGGGATGCAGGTGAAACTTCCGCATCAAGGCGGCCAGGGCCTGATTGGCGCAGAATACCGACTCGGCGCCGGAATCCATATTCCACAGGCGGTCTTTGCTGCCGGCGAGCGGCGGCGGAAACATCACATCGCTGGGCAGGTAACCGCGCGGGTGATTCTCGTACGCGCGATCCATGGAGTCGAAAACCTCGCGGACCTCCGGGAAATGGATGCAGAGATCGGCGAGCATATTGGAGTACTGCGAGCCTTCGCCGGGGAAGAGGAACGCCAGTTTCCCTTCCGTGGAAAGCTTGTCGCGGAACCAGTAAATGCCTTCGATGTCTTTGATTTGTTTGGCCTTGGCGTCGGCAAGCTTAGGAAGAGCCCGGTTCAGCTTGGCGCTCAGATCTTCCCGGGACGTGGCGACGACGGCGAGCCGTTCGGCGGCGAAGTCTCCCGAGTTGTTGAGGGTCCAGGCCAGATCTTTCAGGTTGAGAGCGGCGCCTTTCTCTTCGAGCAGCGCGAGCACGCGCTGGGCTTCGGTCGCGAGGCCCTCCCGGGTGGTAGCGGAGAGCACGAAAAGTTCGCTATCCCACTGGTGCTGCATCCACGCAGCCTGATTGGGGCCGGTGTATTCTTCCAGAATCGCGTGGGCGTTAATGCCGCCGAAGCCGAAAGCGTTGATGCCGGCGCGGCGGGGGTGAGAGCGGAAGCCGTGAATCCAGGGGCGGGTTTCGGAATTCAGGTAGAAATTGGATTTCTCAAGGCCGAGCTTGGGGTTGGGGTTCTCGACGTGGAGCGTGGGCGGCAAAACCTTGTGGTGGAGAGCCAGCGCGGACTTGATGAGGCCGGCCATGCCGCTGGCGGGCATGGTGTGGCTGATCATGGATTTCACCGAACCGAGCGCACAACGGGGCGATTCGCTTTTCCGCTCTCCGAAAACGCGCCGAAGCGCCTCACACTCGGTTGCGTCACCGACCGGAGTGCTGGTGCCGTGCGCTTCGACCAGCCCGATGGTTGACGGGTCGATGCCCGCGTGCGCGTAGGCCCGCTCGAGGGCCGTGATCTCCCCCTCAATACGGGGCGCGAGAACGCCGAGAGCGCGGCCGTCGCTGGCGATTCCGATGCCTTTCAGCACAGCGTAAATCTTGTCGCCGTCGCGCTCGGCTTCGCCCAGACGCTTCAGGACGACCATGCCCACGCCTTCGCCCAGCAAAGTTCCATCGGCGCTTGCATCGAAGGGCCGCATCTGTCCTTTACGGGAAAGCGCCTTGAGCTGAGAAAAGATCATCACCAGCACAGGCGAGGTATTGGCGTGCACGCCGCCGGCGATGGCCAGGTCGCAGTTGCCGGACTGGAGCTCGCGCATGCCATGTTCGACGGCCACGAGGCTGGAGGCGCAAGCGGCGTCCACCAGGTAATTGGGACCCATCAGGTCGAGCCGGTTCGCGATGCGGCCGCTGATGATGTTGGGAACCAGACCAGAAGCGGTGTCGGATTGAAATTGCGGAGCGCTCTTGCGAAGTTCCTTTTTGATGAGCGCCAGTTCTTCGGGCAGGTATTCGGGGTGGAGTTGTCTAAGAATGCGAACGACGCTTTCGATCACGACGCCCTGTTGCAAGGCGGCCGCGTTGCCGCGGTTCACGTAGGTTCCCCGCCCGATGATGACGGCCGTGCGGTCCTTTACGGCGGAGAGATCTTTCAGCCCGGCGTTGGCCAGAGCATCGTGCGCGGTGCGCAGCGCCATGAAATGATCGGGCTCCGTGCCGTCTACGGCGTTGGGCATGATGCCGTAAGCGGTGGGATCGAATGAGGCGAGCTTGCCCAGGTAGCCGCCGCGCTTGCAATAGGTTCGATCATTCTCGGTGGAATCCGGATCCCAGAAGAGTTCAGCCTCCCAGTCGGGAGGCGGATCGCCCACAGCGTCCACTTTGGCGAGGATATTCTCCCAGTACTGCCGCACATCGGCGGCGGCGGGGAAAACACACGCCATTCCGATGATGGCGATATCGCGATCGCTCATAGCGATTTCCCGGTTTGAGGGCGCCGGGCCCATGCGTTCGAAGAATAGAGATAAGGGGAGATGATTGACTTCATGCGGTTCCGGAGTAACCTACCCTTCACGATCGGGACCGCCCGGGTGAGGCTGGCGAACGGGGGACAGCGTTCAGATACGACCCAGAGCTGGCGAACTTGGCTTGTAAAGCCATTCTAAGAACCCTGGAGAGGGGTGTCAAGGAAAGATACGGGCCGCCGCTTGCGTCGGCGGCGCCCAGCGGAGCGGACTGTCTCCATTTGTATGCCGATCTAGACAGTGCCCAAAGCCCATGTTATGTTCAGATTCACCTGAGAATTTCTGCGCAATTAGCGGACGGCTGTGAGAAATGCGCGTATATTCCTGAGGCGTGCGGGTTTGACGGGCGACGGGGCAGCAGGAACGGTTTTGCATCTGTTTCTCTTTGTGCGTCGTAGTTTGGCTGAAAAGAATTTGTGGAAGGTGCTGTAATGGTTCAGAACGAAAGAGAGACAAAAATGCACAAACGAAGCCGCATGGCCGGATCGTTATCGGCGCTGATGGTGGGCTTCGGGCTGCTGGCGTCGGCCGCCGCTCAGGCAGCGGTGACGGTTCCACTGCCGGCCCCCTTGGCGGGCGGTCCCGGGAACGTTTTCTATGGCGCTGTGAATGCGGCCGCGAATAAGAATTCTCCTGTCGTCCTCTTTGTTCATGGATTGGGATCCAATGCCGAGTATTGGTTCACCAACGGCAACACCATGTACGAGTACGTGTACAACGCCGGGTATCGGTCCGTATACGTCAGCATGAACGCGGATAACTCCCAGAACACGGCTCCGATCGCGCAGAACGCCGCGACTCTTCAGGCGCTGCTGCCGGGGATTCTCGCGCATTTCAACACCCAACAGGTTTACCTGGTCTGCCACTCAAAAGGCGGCCTGGATGCGGAAGTCGCGATGGAAAGCCCAAGCTTCCGGGCAGCCATCAAGGCGGTGTTTACTCTGGCGACGCCGAACCAGGGCACCGCGCTGGCGGATTGGGCGTTCGGTTCAGGCCAGAAGCTGGCGGGCCTCCTGGGATTGCTGAATCCTGGTCTCTATGATCTGGAGCCGGAGCATGTCGCCTCTCTGCGGGCGGTGTTGGATCCGTTGTTTCAGACGGCGGGCATTCCCTTTTTCTATATGGAGGGAACGCAGTACTCCGGACAACAATCGATTGTTTACGGCATCACCGGGCCCATCCTGGCGAATCTGACGAATGGCGAAAAGAACGACGGTTTGGTGGCCCAGAATGAGGTGGATCTCCCGGACAGCTACTCGGAAGACATGGGACCGGTAAACGTGGACCACACGCAGATGGGTTTTGGCGTGAATGTGTGGCCATATGTTTACGGCCGTATATCGGGCCTGGAGATTCGTCAGGCTGGTTGGCAGCAGATCGCCAACGGCGGTTTCGGGGATGACCAGAACACGTGGGCGTGGTCTCAAACCTGGTTCCAGGGGAACCTGTATGTAGGCACCGGCCGCAACGTGGATTGCATCACGGCCGACGACGCCGCCGTGCAATCGGGCTTGCCGATTTACCCTCCGCCAGGGAACGAAGATTGCCCGCAGGATCCGCTGCACATCGCCACGCCGGCCGAGATCTGGCGCTACACGCCGCAAACTAAGACTTGGACGCGCGTGTACCAGAGTCCTCAGGACATCCCGCTGGGCAATGACGAGAACGGCAACCCGGCGTTCGCCGCGCGCGCCGTCGGCTTTCGAAACATGGGCGTCTATACCGAAGCGGACGGGACGCAGGCGCTTTATGTCGGCGGCGTGACGGCCATTTCGATCTATAACAAGCTGCCGCAGTACGCCAACTATACGTATCCTCCGCCCATTATGGTCCGGTCGACCGACGGCACGAATTTCACCGAAATCCCGGAAGATCCGGGAACGACGCTCGGGGACATCGTGCAAGACAATACCGATATTTTTGTGGCTAGCTTCCGCTCCATCGTGCAGGCGAACGGGCAGATGTGGGTGGCGGTGACCGATTTCCGCGGAGAGGGTTTTATCATGACCTCCACCAACCCGTCGCAGGGCGACAACGCGTTCACGCGGGTGAGCCCGCAGCCGGCTCTGCCCAACTTCGCCGTTTGGGTGCTGGCGGCGTATAACAACGCGGTTTACGTAGGAACGGGCGATCGCACCGACGATATCGGATACGGAATTTACAAGACTACGAACATGCCGGGAGATCCGATTCCCTATCAGTTCGACCCAGTGGTGCTGAACGGCGGCTATCAGACGGTCGAGAGCCAGCGGAGCCCGACGCTGCTGACCATGCATGTGTGGACACAGCCGGATGACGGGTTGCAGCATTTGTGGTGCGGAACCGACCGGAAGATCGAGATTGTGCGTGTGAACCCTGACGACAGCTGGGACGTGATTGTGGGCCAGCCGCGTCAGACGCCGGACGGGTACAAAACACCGCTTTCGGGAATCGCCTATTACTTCGACAACGACTTCACCGGGCACGTTTGGCAGATTCAGGATTCCCCCAATAGCGGGATCCATGCCAGCACCTGGGACTGGAGCATTCAGTTGCGGGAAAGCGCGCTGATCAGCCAGCCCGACACCGGCGAGCAAGGCTTCGATTTCTTCAATTCACCGGACGGCATCCACTGGTACATCATTTCGAAGAACGGGATGGGCGACGGCTTCAACTTTGGCGGCCGCAGCGGCAACTTCAACCATTTCGGATTGTTTTGGGGGACGGCCCGGGTAACCGGGGGTCTCCAGGAATACCAAGATCCTACGATTCTGGATCTGAATAACGACGGCAAGATCAGCCAGGCCGACGCAGACATCATCCAAGCCGCTCTGGGTCAGCCAGCGAACCCCGGATTCGACCCTCGTGACATGAACGGAAACGGCGTGATTGACGCTCAGGACGTGCAATTTCTGCAATCCCAGTGCACGTTCCCCAACTGTTCGGAAGTCGCGCCTCCGGGGACGGTCTACAACACGCCTCCCGCGGCTTTCCAAGGCTATCTGACCGCGGGCACGCAGCTAGCGGTCGGCAACACGGTGGTGCTGACGTGGCCCGCGCAACCCAACGCCAGCCGGTATCACGTATACCGGTATACGGCGACGCCGATTGTGCCGTACCTGCTCGATGGCGCGCCGAGCCAGACGATCAATGTGAGCCAGAGCATGGCGCTCAACTTCCCCGCCGACTTCACTTCGGGCAAGCTCAGCGCAGCATGCCCTCCGGGCGAGAACGATCTTTGGTTCTGCCAGCTCATCGATTTGGCCCAGACGGCCAGCCAGGCCCCCGCCGCAACCGGAAACCTGACGTTCGTGGGCTTCCCCGAGGTGCTGGAAGAGATTGCGCAGACGACCAGTCTCTCCTTCTCATCGCCGATGCCGACAACCATTCAGTCGATCTACTTCGTTCGATCTGAAGATGGGAACGGGAACCTCAGTGCGACCTCTAATATCGTAGGCGCGCCGTCGTTCACACAGGTAGATCAATCGCAGTTCTAGCTGACGGCTGGAACACTCGCAAACAGAAAGAGCCGCGGAGCGCCGCGGCTCTTTCTGTTTTGCGTTCTTGGTTCTTAATGTTCGGGGAGAACGTGAAGCGCGAGCAACGTCGAATTGACCGGAACGCCCCCGCTGATATGAACCCGAATCACCGCTTCAAACGGACGAATCTGGCCCGCTCGGGGCGGCATACGATCTAGCAGCAGCTTCAGACTGTGATCGCGGGACACGAATTCCGCGGCGGCTTGCGTGCCCATGGTCGTGGTCCCGGCGAGAACCAGAATCCAACGGGAAGGGTTGATTCCGGGAACGAGGGCGATGAGCCCGAAATCTTCCACGATGGGAAGGGTTCCGGACGCTAGAAACGATTTTTCCTCGCCGGGACGCGGGTGAACGTTGACCAGTTCGGTATCGCCGCGCCTTTCGCCGGAATCAATACGGTGAAAGACAAAGTCCTGCGTGGTCGGGATTTCGCGAAGGGTGAGGTTCTCGGCGGGTGAGCCGAGGAAAATGACGTCGGTGTTCTTCACGTCGTCCAGGGAAAGCAGTCTCCCGCGCTTGAGACGGATCTCGTGATGTAGCTGCTCGAAGACCCGTATGAGTTCGGCCACGCCGATCACCTCGCCCACTCCTGTGTAGTGATCGAGGATCTTGGCGTTCCCGTCGCGCGCCGCGTCGAAGTAGCGAATTCCATCTTGGGGCCGGCCCACAAACTCGGCGTTGCTGAAGATGATCCACGGACGATCCAGCGTGTCCACAAACGGAGACCAGAATCGTGCGAGGCTCGCGGGGACGCGCTCGGCGGCTACAGCGGACGGGGCGGTAAAGGCGGCGCGCCACCACTCCCCCGCGGCGACGGCGGTCGATACGACGCTGATTCCCGCTAGAGTCCATACAAGCGTGATCAAACGTCTCTTTCCGGGGACGAACGGGATCGCAGGAGATTTGGCGGGTTCGGCGGAAACGGCAGGCGTTGGAGAAGTTGAAATCTCGGCGACGGGAACCGGCCGGTAGTGGAAGGCGAGAGAATAGGATCCCTTCGGTATTTCGAGGACGATGGGATCCGCCAATCCGGTGGAGGCGTAATATTCGGCTACCTTGGAGCGGAGGCGGCCGGTTTGGACCCGGACCGTGGAATCCATCCGGGGATCAAAGTCGGCGGGCCTTCCAAAGACCTCGGTGGCTAGCTGGTATTCCTTGAGCGGGGCGCCCGGGTGGGAGACATACTGCTCGGCGAGATAGCGCAGCAATTTACAGAGCGCCTCTGAGCCGTGCAGAACACTGCTCGCGGTCAGGCGCTCGACTTCGGCGAAAACCGCCACCCGGTCAGCGGGCGGGATATCGGTGACAGCCATGTTTCAAAACCCAGTTAACAAACGCGGAATCCACGACGATATAAGACGTTACTCGTTTAACATTATAAAACCACAAACCAGTTGCTAGCGCGCCGGCGCGGGTCCAGAAAATTGACCTACAATGCGGGGATGCACGATCGCGAAGAACTCCGCGGAATGTTGCGCCGCCTTTCTGTCCGTCATGGCGACTTCACGCTGGTCTCCGGCCAGAAGAGCGAATGGTATGTCGACGCGAAACTGACCACGTGCACGGCGCACGCGGTGCCGCTGGTGGGGCGGCTGTTCCTGGAGAAGCTTGCGGAAAATGGATGGCTTCCGCGGGCAGTCGGCGGGCTCACCCTCGGGGCGGATCCGATCGCCATCGCCATAGCGGGCGAGAGCGGGCGGCGCGGCCTGGAAATCGACGCTTTTGTGATTCGCAAGGAAGCGAAGAAGCATGGCATGAAGAGATTTCTGGAGGGGATCGCGGACCCGGTTGGAGCGCCTGTCGTGATTCTGGATGACGTCTGCACCACGGGAGGTTCAACAGTCATTGCGATAGAACGGGCGCGTGAAGCGGGGATGGAAGTGTTAGGGGCGATTTGTCTCGTCGATCGCGAAATGGGCGCGGGTAAGGCGATCGGCGAAGAAATGAACTGCCCGTTCGATTGCATTTTTCGGTTATCGGACCTGATTTAGCCGCGCGGGCGTGGCGCTCACTCTTGGAGGAGAAATTCATGTGGTCGGAGCGCCCGCTCACAGGGACGTCGCTCCCCTTTGGGACGCTGTGTCTGACGTTTGACGATGGTCCAGGCGCCTCCGGGCTGAAGCCCGCGGGGCCTCAGACGCTCGAGATCGGGCATTATCTTTCCGGGGAGAACATCGTGGCAACCTTCTTCATGGTCGGCCGTCACGTTCTGGAATTCCCGGAAGTTTCGGATCGCCTCCGCGCCTTGGGGCACATCGTCGGCAACCACGGATTTTCCCATCTGCATCTGGACCGCAGCAGCACATCCGACCAGGAGATGGTCGCTGAAGTGGTTAAGACCCGAGAGCTGATCATGTCCGAAGATTTCCGGACCGCGCCGATCTTCTTCCGTCCTCCTTATGGCGGTTGGACGAGGAGGATGGCGAACATCCTGAACGCTGACGCGGCCACGTGCCTCGACCATATTGGACCGGTCGGATGGGAGGTGTGCGCGGATGACTTCGCATTCTGGCGGGACGGACGGACCGCCGCCGCGTGCGCGGACGCTTATGAATCCCTGGTGATGCGGCGAAAGGCAAGGAACGGGATTCTGCTGTGCCACGACCGAACCGCCGACGATCCCGCCATCTCCCAGAAGAACCAGACTTTGGCCATGATCCGCCTGCTGGTTCCGCGTCTGCGCGCGCGGGGGCTACGGTTTGCGGCCCTCGGCGAGATCCCGGCCATTGCCGCGCTATCCCGTGCGCTCATCCGATGCACGCTTCAGGCGTCGAACGGAAAATTTGTGTCAGTCAGTGAGAGCGGCCGAGCCGCCGCTTGCGCGGGGATAGCCGGACAGCGGGAGCAAATCTCGCTACGACGGACGCCGGGAAATTCATGGCAAGTCGAGAATACTGAGGGAGCCGTCGTCTGGAGCAAGGTGACGCCGGCGCCGCTTCCGAATGGATGTCTGGCGTTTCGAAACGGGAACGGCACGTATGTGAGCTGGCGCCGCGACGGCGAGTGCGAGGAGACGTCTTACCTGGAAGCGGAAGCCGTGATGCGGTTTCGTTTTGTGGGAACACGGTGAGCGGAGGGGGCTCTCACTTCGGGACTTAATTCTAAGTCCCTAGCTACTTTTCGGGACCGGCCTGCATTAATTCACCTACTCCGTCCGGGGCCATCCACATCCTTATCACTTCGGGCAGGGCGGATATTACGATCATCAGTCCTGAGACCGCGACGGCGCTCAGAATCAATCCGGGTCGAACGTGGCTGACCGGCAAGCTAAGGCACACGACCCAGTACACCGCGACGAACACTGGCAAACCACGCTTTAGCAGGCGGAACGCCTGTCCCTCGGCCTCCCGGCGCATGGCCGCGTCGCGTTCGTCCTCCGATCGGCTCCAGAGCCGCGAAGCTTGTCCCTGGCGCACCTTGACGCGATCCCGTTCCCTTTCGCTCAGATCCTCCAGGCTCCCCGGCGCGAAAACGCGGCGCAGCAGAGAGAGCAGAAACATGCCCATTGCTATCGCGACAAGTGCGTTGATACAGGCGGCGAGGCCAGCCACTCGGCTAAACTCGCGCCACGGATAAAGGGCGAAACACGCGGCCAGGAGATAGCCCAGGGGAGTCACCACGCATAACCCAACCAGGAACCGCCGAGCCCGCCGGGACGGAGTGATTCCGAGCATTTTCACCATTCCTCAAGCCTCCCGGCGCCGCATCTCGTACACCTGCTCACTCAAGGGCCGAAAGGGATCCTGGGAAAAGACGGCCTCCACCGGCAGGTTGAAGAACCGGCTGATTTTGAACGCGAGTTCCAGAGACGGCGTGTAGTCACCGCGCTCCAGGAACCCGATTGTCTGCGGATTCACGCCCACCTCGCGAGCTAGATTTTGCCTGCTCAGGGAACGTTCGGAGCGCAATACCGCGATGCGGTTATAAAGCATATGAGCTTCTTAACAAAATTATATGTTGTCTATACAAAATAGTGCAAGGGCCGGAAAACTAAGGGACTGGCGGAGGAGCGGCTTGCGGAAGATCAGAGTAAGGGCTTACCGAGAGCGTGGCGGCGTCCTGCTCGCAAGCGGGGGGTGCAGGCGCATGTTTCGCGGCTAGTGCGCGGGCTTCGGCGCGGGCTGCCTGGAGATCCTTCTGAAACTCGGGCGAGCCCTGGAGCATGGCGAAGAGGGATGCGCCTAGCAGCCGGCCAGCTTCCACGGCGCTCGCATTATGGGCGCCGCAGAAAAGACGGGATTCGCCATACTGACGGGCGCGGACGAGGATCGCCGGGGCGTTTCGCGGATCGAGCTCGGCGAGGATCAAGCCCGCGGCGTACCCCAGGGTGGAGTGGCCGGATGGGAAATCGAAAGACTTCGAGAGCGTGGCGGGATCGACGCAGACCGGTCCCTCATGAACCAGAAACGGCCGCTGTCTCGCGTAGCGGTTTTTCAAGGACCCGAACAGGGTGAAGCTGTCAACGGAGACGCGCTCCAACAGTCTGGCGAGGTGAGGCATTTGCAGCGGCGTGGCGGGGCCGAACGAGCACGCGAAGGCGTTCATGAGGCCCGCCACGGTGAGATCCGCGTCGTTCACCGCGAGGCGCCAGCGAGGCGAGTCCTTGTATTTACGGGTGGCGAGGAAGACGTCCTGATCGACCATGTCGCGAGGATCATTCGTCACGGGCGCGGGCGGGATCAGCGGCATGAGCGATTCGACGGCGACGGGCGAAAGATAGCCCTTTAGATGAGGAGGCTTCGGGGGTTCCTGGGCGCGCAAGAGGAGCGCGGCGGAAACGACCCCCACAGCGGCAAAGCAGGCCAGACGATTCGAGTATCGTGTTGCGGGACGGGGTTGTTTCATCTCTGACGCGTCCGCTAATGACAAAGGATTTCGCCGCCCGGTGAAGGACCAAGCAAGCCAAGTTCAATGGCTTCGCGAGCCAGTTGCAATTCAAACCGAAAGGAGGTGAGCGCGGCGTTTTGGCCGGGGGTCAGCACGGCCAATGCCGCGGATGGATTGGCGCGCTGGTCCTTCAAGCGGGACAGCCTGGAAATCTGTTCATTGCTCAACCCGAAGAGAGCCGCGCCGCTTGAAATCGGGTAGAAACAAAGCGGTCCTCCAGGCCATTCCTCAGGGGAGATGAGTCCGAGCTGTATCGCGTCGCTCGCGAGCTGATAGCGCCGGAAGACACTGGAAATGACGGCTAGCCGGGCGATTTGAGCCTCACTCAAGAGAGCGCTCGCCGCGACCGCGGGTTCTTCCTGCGACCGCGTCATTCCACGATGAGCTTGCGCCAGCCGCTCCGCCGGTCGCCGGTCGGGGGTTGGACGTCGTTGCGCGGGCTCGTTTGGCGGAGGGTTGAGCACGGACGCGCGGCGCTCCTGCAGCTGGTGCACCTGGAACGCGCTCAGACCGAGCTGACGTTCAAGTTCCTCGCCGCCGAGAACGCCGCCCGGGACGCCGAGCAATAGAAGCGCAGGGCAAACACGGCAAGCTCGGCGCGAAGCGACCTGGGACGAAAACACTCTCCGAGTTTAGTCCTGAATCAGTGGGCCTGGGGAACGTAGTCCGGCGGAGGCGCGGCACCCTGGCCAAAGAAATATTGCTCCATCTGCTGAATGATGAATTCCTGAGCTTCGGGCGTGCCGAGGTTCAGGCGGTATTCGTTCATCAGCATTTTCATGTGCTCGACCCACTGACGCCAGGCTTCTTTGGAGACGTTCTCGTAGATGCGCTGGCCGAGCGGGTGGCCTTCGAACGGCACCTCATCAAGCCCTTCGGCTTCTTTCTGCAATTTGACGCAAAAAACGCGGTGCGGAGCAGCAGCCATAGGAGCTTTCAGAATACTACGGGAAGCGCGAAGGCCTGTTTTCTGCTACATTCCCCTCCATATGCGTGTCCTCGTTGCCGTTTTGGTTTTTGTGTTGCCGTGTCTGCTCCGGGCGGGCGTCGTGGAGGAAGCGGAGGCGCAGTGGAACGCGGGAAAGAGGGACAACGCGATTCAACTGCTGCGCGACCAGATCGCCAAAGACCCGAACGCGGTGAACGCGCACGTCGTGCTGACGAGCATGTTGCTGGCGGCGGACCGGCTAGACGAAGCGGACGAGGAGGTGAACGCGGCGGTGGCCAGCAAGCCGGACGTCTCCGCGCTGCGCGGGGTCAAGGGAGACGTGGAATTCCGGGAAGGCCGGATCGTGGCGGCCGGAACGGATTACACGGCAGCCTACAAAATGGATCAGACGAACGGACGGGCCGCTTATGGAGTGGCCCAGGTGCTGAACGCCAACTGTCTGCGGCGCCGGGGGAGCCTCATCATCCAGAAAGCGCACGAGCTCGCGCCGCTGGACCCTGATATCACAGAGGCGTTCTATGATCTTGGCCCGCGGACGCCGGAGAAGGTGGAACGGTGGCAGAAGATGCTGGATCGCATGGAGGACAAAAATACCTCGCGAGCGCTGAACCTGAACCGTTCCATCGCGGTGGCGAAAGCGCTGGAAGGAAAGCATGCGTGGGAGCTGGCGAGCGCCTACGGGAAATACGGATTCCCTCTGATTCCGCTGATGAACGGCCAACGCTTTTATGGATACGGGCTGGCGATTTCGATTGGCGGGGAAAAGGGCGAACTGCAACTGGATACGGGCGCGGGCGGCATTTTGATCGGCAGCCGTTTGGCGGAAAAGGCGGGCGTGCGGCGACTGGCGGATTCGGAGGTGCGGGGGATCGGGAATCAAGCCGGGCGGAAGACCTGGGCCGGGTTTGCGGAGTCGATTTCGATTGGTGGACTCGAGTTCCACAACTGCATTGTGGAGGTTTCGGAACGAGGGTCGGCCGTGGATGCCGGCGGGTTGATCGGAACCAATGTGTTCCGGCGTTTTCTGATTACGCTGGATTTTCACGCGCGGAAACTTCTGCTGGAACCGCTGCCGGGACCGGCCTGGGACGGGACGACGCCGGTGGATCGATACGAAGGCTCGGAATTGCAGGGGTACGGCCAGTTCATGCTGATTCGCCACTTCATTCTGGTTCCGACCCAAATGAGCGAAGAGAGCGATAGCGAGGATTCGCTGGCGGGGTTGTTCCTGGTGGATACGGGATCGGGCGTGAACATGATCGCGACGAACGCCGCGCAGAAGGTGACCAAGATGCGGGACTCGCGCTATATGCACGTAAAGGGTTTGTCGGGGGCGGTGAGGAACGTGTATGAGGCGGATAAGGTGGTGCTGCGGTTCGATAAATTCCGGCAGAGCAATCTGGGGCTGACGGCGGTGGATCAAACGGGGCTCAGCCGGGCGGCGGGGACGGAGGTTTCCGGAGTGATCGGGTTACCGCTGCTGAACCTGTTCGCGCGGGTGACGCTCGATTACCGGGATGGGCGCATCAAGTTCGAATACAAGGGATAGGTTCACGGTCTGAATTCGATATCTCACTCGGTAGTCGATTACTCCAAGATCTCGGTATTGGCGGAGGCGATGCCGCGGAGATGCTTTTCTGAGTATTTCCCGGGGGAGCCGACGATATTCTCGATCTTCCAGATGTTCAACAAAAAAAGACGAAGGTCGATAACGATTCACGAACTTGTCGAAGCTGCTCGTTGCGGGCGATGGCGCGAGTCAGGTTCAGACTGACCCGCAATCCTGATTTCGGCGCGGCAAGGGCGATTTGAGGGATAATCTCTCCAGCGTTCGCCTGGAGATACACCTTGAAGTGGGTCAATCCGTTTTTGCTATTCGTGCTTTCCGCCGCCGCCGGGGCGCAAACGTTGCAGGTGTTGCCTGGAACCGCGACGCTGCGGGGTCCGGAAGCGAGTCACCAGTTCCTGGCCGAGGCCGGAGACGGGTCGCATCAGGAAGACTGGACGACGGCGGCCAAATGGTCGACGTCCAACGCGGCCGTGGCGAAGGTGGACGAGAGCGGACTGGTCACGCCCGTGGCGGACGGGGACGCGGTGATTACCGCGCAGGCGAACGGTCGATCGAGCACAGCGAAGGTTCGGGTGACCGGCGCGGCGGCGGCGCACGCGTGGAACTTCAAAAATGATGTGCTGCCGGTGATGAGCAAAGTGGGCTGCAACCAGGGCGCCTGCCATGGGGCGCTGGCCGGCAAGGGCGGATTCAAGCTGACGCTGCGGGGATATGACCCGGACGTCGATTACGACACGCTGACGCGGCAGGCGCTGGGGCGGCGGGTTTCGCTCTCAGAGCCTTCGCACAGCCTGATTCTGCTGAAGCCGACGATGGCGATCGGACACGGAGGCGGACAGCGGTTTAAGCCGGACTCGCCCGAGTACCACATCATCAGCGAGTGGATCGCGTCGGGTGCGCCCCGGCCGCGGGATTCGGATCCGACGGTGACGGGCCTCGAAGTATTTCCCGCGTCGGTGACGCTGAAACCGAACGCGGAACAGCGGCTGGTGGTGCGGGCCAAGTATTCGGATGGAAATGTTCGCGATGTGACGCGGTGGGTGAAGTACTCGTCGAGCGACGAAGGCGTGGCGACGGTCGATAACGACGGGCACGTGAAGATGAACGGTCCGGGCGAGACGGCGATTACGCTTTGGTACCAGAGCCGCGTGCTCTATGCGCGGCTTAACGTGCCTTACGACAACCAGGTGGATCCGTCGGTGTATACGCAGTTCCAGAAGCGCAACTACATCGATGAATTCGTGGTCGCGAAGCTGAAGGCGTTGAACATCGCGCCTTCCAAACCGGCCGACGACGCGACGTTCCTGCGGCGGGCCTACCTGGATGCGGCGGGGATTCTGCCGACTTCCGAAGAAGTGGAGACGTTCCTGGCGGACCGGTCGCCGGACAAGCGGGCCCGGATGATCGACGCGCTGTTGGAGCGCGACGAATACGTGGATTATTGGAGTTATAAGTGGTCGGATCTGCTGCTGGTGTCCAGCCGGAAGCTGGCGCCGAAAGCGATGTGGTCGTTCTATGACTGGATTCGCGCGAGCGTGAAGCAGGACAAGCCGTGGAATGCGATGGTGAATGAGATCTTCACGGGATCGGGCGACACGCTGCAGAACGGGGCGCTGAATTACTTCGTGATTCACAAAGACCCGATCGACCTGACCGAGAACGCCACGCTGGCGTTCATGGGCCAGAGGCTGATGTGCGCGCGGTGCCACAACCATCCGCTGGAGAAGTGGACGCAGAAGCAGTATTTCGAGATGGCGAATCTGTTTTCGCGCGTGGGGCTGAAGAACGGGACCGAGGCGGGAGACATGGTGGTGTTCGTCAAAGCTTCGGGCGACATCAATCACCCGCGGCTCTTGAAGCCGCTGGCTCCGACGCCGCTTGACGGGACGCCGATCTCGCTGGAATCCACCGGGGACCGGAGATTGCCGTTCGCGAAATGGCTGACTTCGCCTGAGAACACGATGTTTTCGAGGGCGATCGTGAACCGGGTGTGGGCGAACTTCATGGGCCGGGGGCTGGTGGATCCGGTGGACGACGTGCGGGCGACGAACCCGGCCTCGAACGAAGATCTGTTCGCGCGGGTGACGGCGGATTTCGTGGAGCACGGCTACGACATCAAACGGCTGATTCGCACGATCATGAACTCCGAGGTGTACCAGCTCTCGGCGGAAGCGAACGCGACGAACCAGAACGACAACAAATATTATTCGAAATACATCGTGAAGCGGCTGCCGGCGGAGGTTTTGCTGGATGCGATGTCGCAGGTGACGAACACGCCGTCGAAGTTCGATAACTATCCGGCGGGTACGCGGGCGATGCAGCTTCCGGACGTGCGGGTGAAGTCCGACTTCCTGACATCCTTCGGGCGGCCGGCGCGGATTTTATGCGATGCGGCGGAGCGGTCGCAGGCGCCGAGCGTAGCGCAGGCTTTGCATGTGATCAATGGCGATACGTTGAACAAGAAGCTGAGCGATCCGAACGGCTTCGCGGCGCTGAGCGTAAAGTTGGGCATGTCGGATTCACGAATTCTGGATTCGCTTTTTCTCTCGGCATACAGCCGGTATCCCACGGAGAACGAGAAAGGGCCGATGCTGGATGCGCTGCGGAAGGCGCGCGTGACTTCCGGATCGGCCGATCTGCAAGCGGATGCGCGGCGGAAGTCGATCGAAGACATGATGTGGGCGATGCTTTCGAGCAAAGAGTTCCTGTTCAATTACTGAGCCTTCTTATGAGAACTGTGATGCTGGCGATGGCGATGGCGTTCGCTTTGGATGCGGCAGTGGCGATTCCGGAGATCGCGCCGAAGCATCCGGTGCAGCCGCAAGTGAACGCGGTTGCGTGGCGGCCGGACGGGAAGCTGCTGGCGCTGGGGACTTTCCAGGAAGTGCGCCTGGTGGATCCGGCGACGCAAGCCGTGGCGGCGACTTTGAAGGGCCATGCCGAGCAGGTGCGGGCGGTGGCGTTTTCACCGGATGGGAAGCTGCTGGCGGCGGCGGGCGGTTTGCCGGCGCGGAGCGGTGAAGTGAAGATCTGGGACGTGGAGGCGCGGAAAGAAATCCTCACAATCAAAGGTCACAGCGATTGCATTTACGGGGTTGCGTTCTCGCCCGACGGCAAGACGGTGGCGACGGCGGGTTACGACAAGCTGATTTATTTATGGAATGTGGCGGACGGGACGCAGGCGCGGAAGCTAAAGGACCACATCGACGCGGTGATGGCTCTGGCTTTTACGCCGGACGGGAAGCTGCTGATTTCGGCGTCGGCGGACCGGGCGGTGAAAGTTTGGAATCCGCGAACCGGGGAGCGGCTTTATACGCTGAGCGAGCCGGCTGACGCTCTGAATGCGCTGGCCATTTCGCGGGATGGAAAATACCTGGCCGCGGGCGGTTATGACAAGACGATTCGGATCTGGTCGATTGACGAGAAAGGCGGCAAACTGGAGCGTTCTCTCATCGCGCATGAAGATGCGATTTTGCAGCTGGCGTTTTCACCGGACGGCAAGACGCTGATTTCGAGCGCGGCGGACCGGACCTTGAAGTCGTTCGATACGGAGACGCTGACGGAGCAGCACGATTGGCCGACGCAGTCGGACTGGGTGCTTGCGCTGGCATTTTCGCCGGATGGAAAGCACATCGCGGCGGGACGTTTCGACGGCAGTTTGTCGATTCTGGATGCGGGCGCGACCAGACTGGCGGCGGCGCCGGTTCTGTCGAAGGAGGGATTTTAATGCGGCGCGCGCTGCTGGTGATGCTCGCGGGAGCGCTCGGGCTTCTAGCAGGCGAAGGATCGCCCTCGGGAACCCGCATAACGCCTCCGACGCTGCGGGAAGTATCGCCGTTGGGCGTTCCTCGCGGGGGCACGGTGGAAATCGCGATCACGGGTTATAACCTGGCGCGCGCGTCGGCGATTTACTTTGATGAGCCTTCGATCAAATCGCGGATCACACGCATCCGCGAATTGGCGGATCAGGACGATGTGCGGCTGGGCGGCAACGGAACGCCGCTGACGGTTGATCTGGGCCCGCTTCCGGCGCGCAATGAGGTGACGGCGGAGTTGGATATTCCACTGCAGGCGCCGATCGGCCTGGTTCGATTTCGCGTGCTGACGCCGTTAGGCTTGAGCCCGGAAGGAACGCTTTCGATAGAGCCTTTCTATGGGGAGACGGCGGATCGCGAGCCGAACGATACGGCGGAGACCGCGGTTCTGACTGAGCTGCCGACGGCGCTGGTGGGAACGATTTCGAAGCCGGGCGACGTGGATTATTTTCAGCTGAAAGCGCGGGCGGGCGAACAGGTGGTGTTCGAGGATACAGCGCGGATGCTGGGATCGGCGTTGCAGCCGGTGATCACGATTTCCGACGAGAACGCGAACGTGCTGCGGAGTTTCAACGCCAAGGACGCGGCGGCTTTTGGATACCGGTTTGAAAAGGCGGGCACTTACTTCGTCAAGGTTTCCGATTATGAAGAATCCGGCAGCGGGCGGCACTTCTACCGGATTCTGATGGGGACGATGCCCGTGACGTTGAGCGCCTTTCCCCTGGGGCTGGAGCGGGGAAAAACGGCGGAGATTTCGTTTAGCGGGTTGAATTTGCCGGCCCGCGGCGCGACCGTCCGCGGTGAACCGAATGACGGGGAAACCGACGCGATGTGGGTGCGTCCGCAAGGCGCTACGGGACCGTCTTTTACGCGCGTGCGGCTGGCGGTGGGGAAGGAACGCGAGATGGCGGCCCAATCCACGACTGCGGCGCAGCCCGTTGCGCCGCCGGTGACGATCAACGGGCGGATGACGGAGGAGCATCACGATTTTCGTTTCCACGCGCGAAAAGGGCAGAAGCTCGTATTCGAAGTGAACGCGGCGCGGCTGGGCTCGCCGCTGGACTCGCAGCTCGAGATTCTGGATGCGAAGGAACAGCCGGTGGAACAAGCCACGGTGCGCGCCATTCTGCAGACATCGCTGGCGTTGCGGGATGAGGCATCGAGCGACGTGGGCGTGCGGTTGGATTCCCAAGCGGGATTGCAGGCGGGCGATCTGCTGATGATCGGTACCGAGATCGTGCAGGTAGACGCGATGCCGAAGGGGCCGGATGACGATTTCCTGCTGACGAACTTTGGGGGACAGCGCGTGACGCTGCTGGACACGACCGCGGAAGCGCACGCGGTGGATACGCCAGCTTACAAGGTGCAGGTGCATCCGGCGGGGGCGAAGTTCGCGCCGAACGGATTGCCGTTGACGCACCTGATGTACCGGAATGACGACGGCGGCGCGGGATTCGGGAAAGATTCACGCCTGCATTTCAAGGCGCCGGCGGACGGGGATTACGTGGTGCGGCTTCGCGATGTGCGAGGTCTGAAAGGACCGGAGTATGGATACCGGCTGACGATTCGCGAGCCTGCGCCCGATTACCGGCTAAGCGTTACTCCGCGCAATCCGAACGTGCCGGCGGGCGGCCGCATTCCGCTGACGGTTACGGCGTTGCGGCTGGATGATTTCGACGGGGCGATTCCGGTTTCGGTGAAAGGCTTGCCCGCGGGGCTGCATGCGACCGATGGGGTGATCGCGCCGGGACAGAAATCGACGACGCTGACCTTGAGCGCGGATGCGGACGCGAAGATGGATGGGGCGTGCGCTCTGGACGTGGAGGACGGAAAAGGCCGCAAGGCGAGCGCAGAGGACCGTTTGATGCTGATCGCGCTGATGCCGCGGGCCGATGTCGCGGTGGAATCGGCTACGCGGGAAGTGACGCTGGCCCCGGGCGGCCGGGCGACGATCGAAGTGACGGTGAACCGGGAAAACGGGTTTGCCGGGCGCGTGCCGCTCAACGTGCGGAATGTGCCGCCGACGGTGAGGGTGATCGACATCGGGCTGAATGGGGTGCTGGTGAACGAAAATGAGACGCGGCGGACGTTCACGCTCGAGGCGCTGCCCGGGGCGGAACCGATCGACCAGACGGTTTACGTCTCCGGCGACGTGGAGACGAGAGCAGCGCAGCAGAATTCATTTCTGACGGGGCCGATCACGCTGCGCATCCGGAAGAGCGGGAAGCCGGAGGTGTCGAGCCAGTGAGCAGGGCTTCCGACAGAGATCAGTGTTTGGCTTTGGTCAGCTTGTAGGCTTCGCGGGCGGTCTGCAACTGCTTGGCGTGCGAGTCGGCGTGGTCGGCGTAGAGTTCGAGGATCTGCTGAAGGGTCATTTCGCCGCGAACGGAGTGCGTGCCTTTGCGCTTGAACGTTTCCGGGGGCAGGTCTTTGAGGAGCTCATAATTGTCGGCGCGCAGGAGCCGGAAGTGCTGCAGGGAAGTCGCAGGCTTGCGTTTATCGTAATCGAGGTTCTGGGCCCAGGCGGCTTCGTCATAGTTGACGAGAGTGGGGTTGGGCTCGGCGATGACGGCGCGAAAGCGGTAGGCCGCGACGGTTTCGGAGTCGGCGAGATGCCGGGTGATCTGGCGTATGCTCCACTTGCCGGGGGCCGGGACGAAGTCGTTCTCCTCACCGAAGACGCCGGTCAGCATCACCGCGATCACTTCGGGAGCGCGGCGAAAACGTTCGAGCAACATGGCGACCTCACTCATTTAATTTCCTTCTTTCGTTGGCGCGGGTTTGGCTTCTCAGTAGTAGTCGGCGCAGCTCATGTAATAGCCGCATTGGGCGCAGAATAACTTGCACTTGCGCTGCGCCAGGCGGCAGGAGCATAGGGGGCAGAAGAGCATAGGCTGATCGGCGATGGGGGGCGGCGCGGGCGCGGCAGGGCTTTGTTCAGGCTGCATGAAGGACTAGTATACGGCGGGCGCGGGCGCGCGACTTAGAATGGGAGCAGTCTCATGCTCCGGTTCTCCGCGTGCGCGTCCGCATCCCTGGTTGTATTTTTTTCTTTCGCACCTCTTCAGGCGCAGCGCTTGAACGAGCGGCCGATGCGGTATGCGTCACGAGGATTGCAAGCCGCGATCGCGGGGGGAAGCGATTACGCGACAGGCGCGGGGATGCGGATCTATTCCAAAGGCGGCAACGCGGTGGATGCGGGCGTGGCGGCGATGTTCGCGGCGTCGGTGACGGAGTTTTCGCATTTTGGTTTTGGGGGAGAAGCGCCGATTCTGATCCGGACGGCGGACGGGAAAGTGCATGCGATCGCCGGCGTGGGGACGATGCCGAAGCTGGCGACGGCAGAGTTCTTCCGCTCGCGCCCATTGGAACTGGGCGAGATGACGGAGGTTCCGGATAAGACCGGCTTGCGGGGGATGATTCCGGTAGCCGGGATTATGCCGGCGCTGGTTCCGGGGATGGTCGACGCGACGCTGGTGGCGCTGCGCGAATACGGAACGAAGTCGTTCAACGAGGTGATCGCGGATGCGATCGATTTCGCCGACGGCGAGCCGATCGACGAATTGCGATCGCGGACGCTGGAGGAGTGCCGGCCGTTTTTCGATCTGTGGCCCTCATCCAAAAAACACTGGCTGGCGGGCGGTCACGTTCCGAAGCCAGGGGAGATCTTCCGCCAGCCGGATCTGGCGCGCACGCTGCGGGCGATGGCGGAAGCCGAGCGCAAGGCGCTGGCTTCGGGAGCGGGACGACAGCAGGCGATCGATGCGGTGCGGGATTACTTTTACCGCGGGGAAATTGCGCGCAAGATCGATGCTTACAGCCGCGAGAACGGCGGACTGCTGCGTTACGAGGACCTAGCCGCGTTCCGGCTGAAACCGGAGGAAGCGGTTTCGACGGATTACAAGGGCTATGAAGTGTATAAGCCGGGGTTTTGGAGCCAGGGCCCGTCGATGATCGAGGCGCTCAATATTCTGAATGGATTTGATCTGGCGTCCATGCATCTGAATTCGGTGGAGTACATCAGCACGGTCGCCGAGGCGCTGAAGCTGGCGTATGCCGATCGCGATACATACTATGGGGATCCCAAGTTCAGCCGCGTGCCGGCCGCGACGCTGCTCTCTCAGGCGTATGCGGATGAGCGGCGCAAGCTGATCGAGCATGATGCCTCGCTGGAGTTCCGGCCTGGCGAGATCAATGGCAAGACCGGTGAGCATCCCTCGAAGGCGGTGATGACGAAAGGGAACATCGACGACCGGCTGATGGCTAAGGATACGACGTGCATTGACGCCGTGGATAAGAACGGCGTGATGTTCTCATCGACGCCATCGGGAGCGTGGCTGCCATCGGTGATCGCGGGCGATACGGGGATACCGCTCACGGAGCGGGCGCAAAGCTTTCTGCTGATTCCAGGGCACCCGAACGAACTGGCTGCGGGCAAGCGGCCGCGGGTGACGCTAAGCCCGACGCTGATCACCAGAGACGGCAAGCCGTTTATGGCGCTCTCGACGCCGGGCGGGGATAACCAGGATCAATCGCTGATTCAGATGTTTCTGGATGTGGTGGAGTTTCACATGGGGACGGAAGCCGCGGTGGAAGCGCCGCGCTTTCAGACGCGGCACCTGGTTTCGAGCTTCGATAATCACGCAATGAATCCGGGGAACCTGGTGCTGGACGAGCGCATCCCGGCAGCGGTGGGGCAAGAATTGAGCGCGCGCAAACATATCGTGGAGACGGCCTCGCGATGGAACAGCGGCGCGGCGCCGGTGATGATCCGGGTGACCCCGTTTGGCGTTCTGGAGTCAGCGGCTGACCCGTTTGGCTACCGCTCGGCGCGTGCCTGGTAAGGTGGATTCCCTTTTTGACGAACAGGAAGCTTTCGACCGGGAGGCTCTGACCGCGCGCGTACGGGCGCTGGCGGAGCGAAACATCTTTTTAGGCGGCAGCTCGTGGAAGTATGAAGGATGGCTCGGGCAAATCTATTCGCGTTCGCGGTATCAATCGCGCGGGCGGTTTTCAAAGAAGCGATTTGAGGAGACGTGCCTTGAAGAGTACGCGGAGGTTTTTCCAACCGTTTGCGGGGACTTCGCGTTTTATCAATTCCCAACCGACGATTTCTGGCGCAGGTTGTTTGGGCAGGTGCCGGACGGATTTCGTTTTGCATTCAAGGTTCCGGAGCAGATCACGTGCCGGTTGTTTCCGTCGCACCCTCGGTATGGAGCACAGGGAGGCGACGAAAATCCGTCGTTTCTGGATGCGGATCTTTTCCGCGATGGGTTCCTGCGCGCGCTGGAACCTTACGGGGCAAAGACCGGGCTGCTGGTTCTTGAATTCGGGGCTTTTCCGCAACGCGCGTTTGCCGGGCCACTGGAATTTATAGACAGGCTGGATCCGTTTCTGGCGAAACTGCCGGACGGATGGCGATATTCGGTGGAGATCCGAAATCCCGACTTTCTTGTGCCGGACTATTTCGCGTGTTTGCGCACGCACGGAGTCGCGCATGTTTATAACGCGTGGACTAAGATGCCGCAGATCCGTGAGCAGATGGCGATTCCGGATTCCGTGACGGCCGACTTTGTAGTGACACGCGCGCTGCTCCGGCAGGGCAGGCCGTATGAGGACGCCGTGCGGATGTTTTCGCCTTACGCGGAGGTGCGAGAACCAAATCCGCTGGTTCGGGACGGGATTCGGGAGATCATCCATATCTCGCGCGAGCAGGGCAAAACCGCGTTCATTTTTGTGAATAATCGGCTGGAAGGAAACGCGCCCGGAACGATCGTTTCGATTTTGGACGACTAACCCCGCCGGAAGAGAGCCCGGACGCGGGAGAGCAACTCCTGCTCGGAGAAGGGGTTGGCGAGGAAGTTCGGCTGACGGATAAAGCCGGGAACGTGCTGCAACAGATCACGGCTGAAATGGGAAATCAATAAAGTGGAATTGGTGCGTTGCGATTTTTCGATGTGCTCGGCCAGGTGAATTCCATTTTCACCGTCCATCACCACGGCGGTCACTATAAGGTCGAAGTGAATAGAGGTATCGGCGATGGCTTCAGCCTCCTCGGCGCTGGATGCGCTCATTACGGCGTAACCGGAATCGACGAGAATTTTCTCCGTTCGCTCCCGCCGTTCCGAATTACCATCCACTACAAAAATAGTTTTCCCCGTGCCAGCATGATTCTGGTCCATGGGTCCTCCATTCGGCCTGATGTCGGCTTTCGTGGCGTCGATACAATTTCCGACACCTCCGGATAATAGCAATCTGTTTGCCAGAATTGATCGCGGATTTGCTGGTGTTATGCTGGCCTGCGATGCGGGTGGCGGCATTGCTTTGCTTGTTCGGGTTTTCCGTCGCAGCCCAGGGAACCCCCGCCCGCGATGATGCGAAGGGGTTGCTTCTTGAGGTCCGCAAGAAGGTTTTGCAGACGGTGGTGCGCCTTCCCCGCTATATGTGCACGGAAACCGTGGACCGGTCCATGTTTGAGCCGGAACAGGAAGTTCGAGGCCGATCCTGTGACGATTTGACCGTGCTGAGGAGGACGAACAACTGGAAAACTCGCGAGCACACTTCCGACCGACTGCGGCTGGAAGTCGCCGTAACCAGTGAGAGCGAGATGTACTCGTGGGTGGGCGAAGACCGTTTCCAGGATCGAAGCTTAGCCGAGATGGTTCAAGGCGGGGCAACCTCAACGGGAGCATTCGCTTCCCTGCTGGTCTCGATTTTCGGGACGAACGACGCCGACTTTTCTTACGAGGGGGATGTGGAAGACCACGGGCGCACGCTCGCTGAATTCGGTTATCGCGTTCCGCTGGAAAAGAGCAAGTACCGAATCGGAAACAAATCGCAGCATTTTTTTGTGGCCTATGGAGGCACGTTTCTGGCGGACCCGAAGGCCAATGACTTGGTGCGGCTGACCGTTCACGCCGATGAACTTCCGCCGGAGCTGAATACTTGTGAAAGCACCACGACGCTCGATTACGGCAGCATGCAGCTGAATGGTTCCGAGTTTCTAATTCCGAAAGACGCCCACTGGCGAGTGAGCAACCCCGACGGGAGCGAGTTTGATAACCGGACAGTGTTTTCAGCTTGTCACGAGTTTCTGGGTAAATCGACTCTGCGGTTCGACGCGGCGTTCGAGACCGCGGGAACCGCGGCGCGCAAACCCGTTCCGCAGGCCTTGGAGCTGCCTTCCGGGTTGCCGTTTGCCATCGTTCTGCTGGATGCGATCGATACGGCGAGGGCCGCCGCGGGCGATTTGTTTCGGGCAAGGCTCACGAAACCGATCAAAGGAAACCATGGCGAGATTCTGATCCCGTCAGGAGCTGCGATCGCCGGACGCATCGTTCGAATCGAGCGGCACTACGAGCCGGCTTCGCAGTTCTTAACACTCGCCCTCAAGATGGAAACGATCGAAGTCAACGGTGCTCCGCAACCGTTCGCGGCAAGACTGCAGTCGGTTTCCAAGAGGCGTCAAAGGAATGTCGACGCCTTGGTGACGCGAGAAGAATTGGGGAGTTTTGATCGGATGCTCGATCCGGAGAACCCGGGCGCGGGCTTTCTTCGCTTCGATGATGTCACGCAAGACTACGTCATTCAGCGGGGCTTGATGATTGCGGGCAGGACAGCTGGGACTGACGTTCGGTAACGGGACACGATGAACGGGACGGCTGAGAGCGCGTGATAAAATCGGGGATTGTCATGGAGAGGTCTGGTCGAGGACTGCTCCAATGACACTCCGATGGATTTTTCCGCCATTGGAACATGGGCCCGTAGCTCAGTTGGTTAGAGCGCTACCTTGACACGGTAGAGGTCTCCAGTTCGAGTCTGGGCGGGCCCACCATAGAATCAATAGCTTGCGGCAGACTCAGCGAGCTGACGAAACTCAATCCTCAGGCAGCTGGGCGTTAAGCTAATTTGGTTATGGAGTTGGACGAACGCCAAGCGGCACTCACACGAATGCGCGCTTGGACGCGCCGCGGCGACGACCGTGAGGCGGCCGCAGCAGCGGACGAACTTTCGCCCTCGCTGCGGGCAGACCCTTCGATAGCAATCGAGCGAGCCCGAGCGCGGATGCGTCAGGGCTACATCGCAAGAGCCCGGCTTGCTCTCGAAGAAGCGGACACGAATCGCGCGAGCCCGGGCCAGCGGCTAATCCTCTCGCTCGAGGGCGCATCGCTGATGATACTGGAGCGGTCAGCGATCCATGAGGCGCGCGAAGCGGCGACAGCCGCAATGACAGCCGCGGCGAGCGAATCCATCAGCGAGTTGGAGCGAGCGGAAGCAGAGCGCATCAACGCACGCGTCGAGCTCAGTTCGGCCATCTTCTACGAGGTGAGTCAAGACGCCGCGGCGCGCATCGTGCAGCGCCTGCCCGGCGTCGCGGATGTGCTCGAAGCAGGCGGCTTAGTGGATGAGTCCTTGTCGGCGCGCCTCACCTATGCCGAGCGTCTCAACGTCGCCAGCGCGTCCCTTGAAGCCTACGCCGACATAGCGGAGCGAGCCACGAAGTTAGGCCGGCCGCAAACCGCCGCGGAAGCATTTTTGGGCCGCGCCGAGCGTCTCTCGAAAACCAATGCTTCCACGGAACTCATTCAAGCGGACCTGGATAAGGCGGCCGCTCTCTACGACAATGCGCAACACATTTCCGGGCCGATCTCCGTGCGCCGCGCCCGATTGAAACTGGCAATTGACCGCGAATTTGCCCGCTTCGAGACATTCGCACCGGTGGTTGACGAGTATCTGGGAATCGACTTCCCTCGGGGGGCATTGAGCGCGCTGATCGACGCATCCCAGATGGCGCATGAGCACGGCGACACCGTGCGGGCCGCCGAGTACCGCCAGCGCACTCTCAAATTGGCGGAACAAGCCGGAATGGGCATGATGCGCGACAGCTTTCGCTTAGCGCAGGCCGACCTCCTGATACGCAGCAACCAGTACACGGAAGCAATCGATCTCTGTTGCGCCGCGATAACGCAGCACCCGCCCGAGTTCGTCGCGGCCTGCTATCGCCAATTATTGGCGTCCGCTTATTCCTTTGTGAATAACTATACGGAAGCCCTGAGCGAGGGACGCAAAGCTCTGGCGGCTTTCGAATCCGCGGGTGCGATGGACTCCGCCTCCGTGGTCGCCACTAAGCTCGCGAACGATCTGATCAACATGCGTCAGGATCAAATGTCCGATGACGGGCAAGCTTTGCTAACCACTTGGATCGCCAAAGATCAAGAACGAGGCGACGCCGGCGCAGCGATCAGCAAGTACGAATTGACGGCGCAGAACGCTATCAACCAATTCCACTTCTCTCCGACGAGAAGCGGCCGCGCCGAGTTGTTGGAATCCGCCGAGGCGTCATTAACGATCGCAGAGAATCTGACCGAGCAGCTTCCCGCGCAGGAGGCAGCGAGACGTAAGGGCAACTTGTTCCAGTTACGGGGCCAAGTTGCTCAGTCGCGCGGGGATCCCGACGGCCCGGAAACCGGGTGGCGCCGGGCTCTCGAGACCCAGCAGAAAGCCGGCCTCGAGATGGAGGCCGCGAACTCGCAGTTCATCATCGGCGTGATTCGCCTCAACCGGGCCAATCAGCAGCTTCAACCAAACTTCGGCGAATCCGAGCGCAATCTGAATGCGGCGCTGGAATACTACGCGCGATCCGGGATGCGCAGCCAGGCCGCCGACACGCATTTCATGCTGGCCCAGCTCTACACCAACGCCTCGATCAGCGGCCCCGAAAGCCTTCGCGATCCGCTCCGCGGCGGCGCGATGAAACATCTCGCCAGCGCCGAATCGGAATACGACGCGATTCGCCGCGAATACAGCACGGGCTCGGTGCTTGAGGCGCAACGCGGCAAGCGGGTCCTGATTGAAAGAAGCCGGCGTATTCCGGAGCTTGCGCTCAATCTCATCACGGGGCACTACAAAGACGCGCAGATGGCTTGGGATTGGACGCAGCGCGCGAAAGCTCGTGCGCTGAGCGACACGCTAGCTACTGGACTCAGGCCCCCCGCGACCATCCTGAACGAACTTCGATCTTATCCCGAATCCTATAAGGCTGTCACGCAAGAGCGGGAACTCGCAGCGCGGCTCAACGCGGCGCCTGAAGGAGAGCGGCAGGCTTTACGCGAAGAGCTGACAGAGACATACGCTCGCCTGACGCAAGATCCGCACCTCGCAAATTATCTAGCCCTGAGGCTTGGCGCAGCGCTCTCCGCAGACGATCTGAGCGGGTTGCTGGCGCCGGAAATGGATGCCGCGCGATCGTGCGTGTGCGTCGATTGGTTCAGCGTTGGCGACCGGTTGTGGATAGTAACTCTTCCGCTAAACGGGGTCCCGTATATGGAGCGGCTGCCAATAGATGTGAGTACAGCGCGCCAGTTTGTAATGGATTCTCTCGGCGAGGAGAGTTTTCGCTCTACTCTACTCCAAAGTCCGGAGCTTCTTCGTTCGCTCGACCCGCTTATCGCGCCCCTCGCCTATCTGACCAAGAGCGAAGATCTTCTGATTTTCTCGCCCACGGGCCCGCTAAATGCGATCCCCTTACATGCGCTTCACCTCGCGGACGAACCTTTGCTGGTTCGCAATCCGGTCGCATACTGCCCAAGTTTTAGCATCCTGCGGCATTGCCTCGCACGTGTCGAGAGCATCGGGCTGCGCAGCGCCGCCATCTTGGGAGATCCGAGCGGCGACCGCCCGTTTGCGGCGGCACTCGCCGGCGAGGTCGCAGGGTGGTTTGGCGCCGAACCCGTCCGTGGGGCCGCGGTTACGCGCCAGGTGTTTCGCGACGCCGTAGCTGCTAATGATCTGGTCCATTTCCAAGGACACGCCAAGCATAATCCGGACGATCCGCTAAAATCGATGCTGATGTTCGCGGATAGCTCTTTGTCAGCGGGTGAGATCTTTGATATCCCGCGCATGCGGGCCGAACTGGTCACGCTCGCGGCCTGCGAAAGCGCAGCCAACGTGATCGCAACCGGAGACGAGCCGCTGGGGCTCATCCCCGCGCTGCTATACGCTGGCGCGAACGCCGTACTGGCGACTCTCTGGAGGGTGCACCAACAATCGGCCGCGCTGACCATGCGTTACTTCTATCGTGACCTGAAGCAATCCGAAGGGAAACTCTCCAAAGTGGATGCGTTGCGCAAAGCAGCGCTGGCCGTGCGGGATACTCCTGGCTTCGAAGCCGAATATCATTGGGCGCCTTTCGTGCTGAATGGAGACTGGCGCTAACGGAGTTTGTATGAGCGATGAACTTCTTTTAGACGAACCCCTCATTGCCGACACCAACGCAGAGGAAGAGATGGGACCGAACGATGCGGAGCCCATAGCGGACGAGGACCTGAAAGGAAGCCGCTTGCTCCTGATCCGACGCGCTGTTGAGGCGATTGATCTTGAAGGCACGCCGGGCGGCGCCGTGGAGTTAGTTTGCACATTCCAGCCAGCCAGGAACGCCCGGTTCACCTGGGCTCAGATCGTTCTAAAGCTGACCATGCCAGACGGGTTGCGATTCCTCGACGTCGCGCCTCACGATGTAAAAGAAGGGGATTCCGTCAAATTCACGGTAGATATCAAAGGGAAACTGGGAGTGAAACATGTTCCCGCTGAAGCGGGTATCGAGGCAGGCGAGAAGAAGGAATTTTCCATTTACCACTGCGCCGTGCAAGGTTCCGGTGCAGGCACGGCTCTAGCGCGCTGGGATTTCCGGGAGAATCCGCACACGCAAGCCGGTCTGGGGCAGGATCAATCGCTCACGCTCACTTTGCCCTGTACGGGCAAAATACGCGCGGAGGCGCGAGTCGCGACGCGGATTGCGCGTGCCGGCGTGGGCGGCGCAATCCAGGCGCTACGCGATCTTGTTCTCGGCCGCGGGCCCGAGCCGTACACCGTGTCCTTCGAAATTCCAGCAGGCCAAGACGACAGCGTCACCCGCAGGTTCAGCGCTTACTAACACGAAGAGCTTGCACTCGACGGCGCGCGAGGCTCACTCCGTTCTTAATGCCTGAAGAACATCCACTCGAGCTGCCCGCGCGGCAGGGATCGCCGACCCAATAACAGCCGCCAACAGCAGTATGAAGGCGGAAGTGGCAACCGGCAACACTTCCGGCATCTTCAAATCCGGCAGATAAGTGCCCGCCACCTTAGCCAGCGCATATCCGCTGAACAGGCCGACGGCAAGTCCGGCGAAAGCCATAGCCGCACCTTCGGCGATGACGCGTATCAGCAGATGCCGCGGCTGCGATCCAACGGCAAGACGTATTCCAAATTCCCGTGTGCGGCTGCTGACGGAAAAGGTCAGCACGCCGACAACTCCCACTACCGCGATCAGGAGCGCCACACCCGCAAACACGCTAAAAACAGTGGCGTTGAGGCGGTCGGGTGAAAGCACGTCCGCCCGGATGTCATTCAGCGTGGCGGCATGTTCGACCGGTTGGTCAACTGACATGTTGCGTATGATGCGCGTGATCGGCGTCACCAGCGAATAAGGATCCGAACTCGTATGAACAAACAGGCGCCCGCCCCCCACAGCAGGCTCCTGATCGAACGGCCGATATATGGTCATAGTCGGCTTGGGCACAACGTTTGTGTCGTCCATGTCCCGCACCACGCCGATGATTCGCAAAGGCGTGGATTTCATGAGGGGGAAGACTTTCAGGATCGGATCGGTCCATACCACGCGATGATCCAGCGCGTCCTGATTGGCGAACATTCGCTCCGCGACGCTCTGGCTGACAATCGCGACGGGATCGCCGGCTTCGCGATCGGCGTCATTGAAATCCCGCCCTTCGATGAGGGAAGGCCGAGGGTCGCAAAAAATCCGGGGGTTATGATCCGGACCTGCGCGCGCGGATCGTCTCCGCCGGCCCCTGGCGGGTGATCGTCCGACGCAAATTGGAGCCCAAAGTTCCCGTCATCCCGCCACGGGACGGTGGAACCGACGGCGACGTTCTGAACACCGGGCAATTGAAGAATTCGGCGCGTCGTCTCCCGGTAGTAATTTACTATCTGGCCGGGCGTTCTTCCCGTATGCATCACCGGCACGTTCACCGCGAGGACGTGTTGCGTGTCGAAGCCGGTCTGCGCAGCCTCCAGCGAGAGAAGCGTTTTGACCGTTGCGCCAGCCGACGCGACGAGGACGAACGAGGCCGCAATTTGGACCACCGCGAAGACCCGCAACTTCCGATTCGCGCCGCCGGTGACGCGCGCGCTCCCGCTGCTTAGCGCGAAACCCTGGGAGCCGCCGCCGGGCAGCCGCGGGACAAAAGCCAGGAGCGCCGCGGCGACGACCGCCAATCCCGCACCGACCCAGAGCATGCTCGCATCGACCGTGAGATCGAGCGCCCGGATGGAGAACCGCGACATATAGCGCGAGAGCACGGCGATCAACGGGCTGGCGCTCAACAACCCGAGAGCCGCCCCCGCCACGCACAACAGCAGGCTCTCGGCCAGCAGAGTCCGGCGCAGATCGCCCCGGCTCGCGCCCAGCGCGGCCCTGACGCCCAGCTCGTTCTCGCGCCGCACAGTCCGCGCCAAGATCAGGTTGGCGACATTGGCGCATGCGATGACGAACACCAGCACCGACGTCGCCATCAACACCAGCAGTATGGTGCGCGCTCCCGAAGTTAGTTGGTCGCGCAGCCGGACGGCACGGATTCGAAAATCGGCTTTGACCGGATAGGCTTCGGGGTGCTCGCGCTTCATGACGGAGTACACCGAGTTCAATTCCGCGCGCGCCGTTTTCAGATCAGCTCCCGGAGCGAGCCTGGCGAACAACTCGGTCATCCGGTGTATGCGGCTGCCGACCATGGTCGCCGAAAGGTGGTGCGAACTGGTCACGATGTTGCCGATGATTTCAGTATCCGCGGGATAGGGGACGCAAGGCTCCAGAACGCCCACAACCGTCGCTGGGCGGGCGTCGAAAAACGAATCCAGCCGGACGCTCTTGCCCAGGATCTTGGGATCGCTCTTGAGCGCGGACGACCAGAAACGGTAAGTCAGCACTACGGCGCCGGGCGCGCTCGGACCGTCATCACCGGGACCGAGCAGCCTGCCGAGTACGGGGCGCAGGCCCATCACCTGGAAGTACGATCCGCTCACCACTCCGGCTTGAACCGAGCGGGGTTCTCCCAGCCCCAGCATGGTGAAGCCGACCGTGGAAAAATCGCCGAACGAGTTCAAGGTTTTCACGCGCGAGCTTAAGTCCGCGATCTCGGGCATTGAAAAGTCGGCGTTGTCGTCCCCCGTGCTTTGCACGGTTTGGCGGATGTAAATGAGCCGGCTCTCGTCCCGGTTGACTAGCGGCCGCAACAGCACCCCGCGAACCAGGCTGAACATTGCCGAATTGGCTCCGATCCCGAGGGCCAGGGTGACTATGACTGTCGCCGTCAGTCCTTTGTTACGGGCCAGGGAACGGGCAGCGAATTTCAACTCGCGCAGAAAGGAGCCAATACCTTCGTTCATGTATCTACCTCGGATTTGTTGATTATGGCAATCTTAACTCCATGTAGCCTCATGATCTGTCACGACTTACCTTCCGAGAGCGGGCAGCGACTGTTCGTTTTCGGGATTCCCACGTCCGGAAAAGGGAAACGCGAGAATGGTCGCGTCATCCGCCCGAGTCCTATGCGGCCTGAGGACCATATATGAAGATTGCGACCTTCAACATCAACAACGTCAACAAGCGGCTGGAGAACCTTTCCAGTTGGCTCGCGCGAACCGAGCCCGACGTTGTTTGCCTCCAGGAACTCAAAGCCGATCAGGAAGCATTTCCCGCAAGAACTCTTCGTTCCCTCGGTTATCAAGGAATTTGGCGCGGCGAGCGCTCCTGGAACGGTGTGGCTATCCTTGCGCGAGACCACACTCCCGTGCTGACCCGTTCCAGCCTGCCGGGAGCTCCCGAAGATCGTCAGGCGCGCTACATCGAGGCGGCCGTCAACGGAATCTTAATCGCATCCATTTACTTACCAAATGGGAATCCGCAACCCGGGCCGAAGTTCGAATACAAGCTTGCGTGGTTGGAGCGCCTGATCGCCCACGCGGCAACACTGATCACGGCTGGCGTTCCCGTGGTCCTGGCGGGCGACTACAACGTTGTGCCGACCGGGCAGGACATCTACGAAACGAGGTCTCTCGATAATAATGCTCTGATCCAACCCGAAAGCCGCCGAGCCTTTGCGCGATTGCTGGCTCAGGGGTGGACTGACGCACTGCGAAAGTTGCATCCGCTGGGACCGCTCTGGACGTTCTGGGATTATAAGCGCGAACGGTGGGAAGCCGACAAGGGCATGCGCCTCGATCACTTTCTGCTCTCGCCGGAGGTGTCGGATCGAATCGTCGATGGCGGCGTCGACAGATGGGTGCGCGGCGAAGAAAACGCCAGCGATCACGCTCCGGCCTGGGTGAAGCTAGATCTTTGACTGGCTCAAAACTCGAAATATCGAGAGCTTGGAATCTACCTGGAAGCGAGAACGATGGTGTTGCCCTCTGAATCCTTCAGGATCACCGACGTGCCCCAAGGCTGTTTCACTGGCGGCGCCGTGAATTCTACGCCTTTGGCGAGCAGTGTTTCATATGCTCTCTCGACATTTTCAACTTCCCACGAGGTATTTACGAATGTGCCGATCCGATTTTCCTGACCCGCGGGCGTAAACAAGGCGACCCCGGTATCCGCTCCCGGAATGGACAACTCGATCCAGCGTTGAGTTGGGGTGAATTGCTGGTCGGTCAGGATCCTGAAGCCCAGCTTCTGAGTGTAGAACTCGAGCGCTCGATCCTGATCGCCGACGGGGATTCCAATGAATTTAATGCGCTTGATCATACGTGTTAAGGATTTCAGCTTCTCCGCCTCAAATCAACACTCGTCGGCCGATTGTCGGAAACAGTTGCTATAGTAACCATTACTATTGCGATGACGATCGATGATTATCTCAAGGACACGCTGATGCGCGACTTGGTGGCCCACAGCCACTCGGCGGCCGCTTTCCTGGTGTACTTTCAGCTCTATTGCCTCACCCACAGCGCCGGGCGCACCTCCGTGGCGATGAGCTATGCCGTGCTCGCTGAGATGACGGGGGTTTCCAAGCGGTCTGTACAAACAGCGATCGGCCACCTGATCGAGCGGAAGTTGCTGCGGCGTCGCAAGGCAAGGCCCACTTCCGTGCCGGTCTACACGATCCTCACTCCTTGGATCCGGCTTGGCCGCAATTCGTTATGATGATGTGCCATGTTCGTCGCTGACCCGCAATTCGCCAGAAGCGATGTTCTCCGGATCTTTAATCACGCGCAGGTGTACCTGTCGCTTGGCGCGGGAATCACGACGGTTGGGCTGCTGGCTGGGGCGTTTTCTCTTCTGCGACGCCGTTTCGATCCCCTGCTTCTCTGGTTCGCCCTTTTCGCCATCCTTTATGGCCTGCGCCTTGAGATGGATCATCAGCTCCTCTGGGCGTTGGGCTTGCAACCGGCAGTGTTCCAGCGAGTCGCACTCGCCATCGGGTTTCTGGTGCCGATCCCAGCGTTTTTCTTTTTTTATACGCTGGATATAGTGAGCCGGCCCGGCCGCATCGTGGCCGCCGTGATTTCGCCCATCGTTTTCAGTCTGGCCATACTTACACTCCTGGTAGGACCGCGCGATTTGTTCCGGAATATCAACAATGTCGTGGTGATCGCGGCGCTGATCGCGCTCGTGGCCCGCTTCCCCGGCAGTAAAGCCGGGACGAGCGATCTAACTTTGATTCGTGGCGGTCTCCTGATCTTTAGCGCGGGCGCGGTTTATGACAACGTGACCGGGATCTTCGGCCATTACTACGATGTGGAGCCTTTCGGCTTCGTGATCTTCCTGGCCGCTTTGGGCGTCGCCGCCGGGCGGCGCACCCTGGCCAACGAGCAGCAACTTAGCATCATTCAGAAAGAGCTGGAAATCGCCCAGCGCATTCAACTCTCCATTCTCCCTGGATTGTTCCCTTCGTCCGAAAGCTTTCGGGTGGCGGCGCGCTATCTGCCGATGACAGCCGTCGCGGGCGATTTTTACGACTTTCTCGTTGCCGGGGATCATAAAGCCGGTCTGCTAATCGCTGACGTGTCCGGCCACGGCGTGCCCGCAGCACTTATCGCGTCGATGGTGAAACTTGCGGCCACCAGCGAGCGCGCGAGCGCCGGGAGCCCCTCTGACGTCCTGCTCGGCATGAACAACACCCTGTGCGGCAATACGCAGAATCAGTTCGTTACGGCAGCGTACGTATATCTGGACGCGGTCTCGCGGGAGCTTCGATACTCCGCCGCCGGACACCCTCCCATGCTGCTGATCCGAAACGGGGCAGTCGTGGAAGTAGCCGAGAATGGACTGATGCTGGCCGCTTTCAGCTTCGCCACATATACAACGATCACTTGTCCGATTGAACCGGGCGACCGGCTGATGCTTTATACGGACGGCCTTCTGGAAGCTGCAAACGTTCAGCACGAGGAGTACGGCCGCGAGCGGCTCCATGAGTTGGCGCTGAGGACCTACGAATTTTCTCCGGCCGACGCCGTAGACCGGATTATTTCTTCTGTCCAGCAGTGGGCCGCGACCCAAAACGACGATCTTACGGTGTTGATCTGTGACTACTGCGCGGACAACCGTCACAGATCTCAGCCACCCTTTTCTAACATTTGAAAGACTGATACCTGCGAGGGACTCATGTAGAATAGGCTGCCCATGAAATTATTAGCCCTTATCTTCGCGCTGGGGAGCGCACTGTCCGCGGGTACTCTCCGGGTCGTGGTGAAAGATCCAAGCGGGGCCTTCGTGCCGGGCGCAACCGTGCAGGCGCGCGGAGCCAAAGGAGCGACGCAGTCCGGCGTCACGGGGAACGACGGCGCGACCTTGTTTGCAGATCTAACCGCCGGCACTTACAACGTGCAGGTGAAGAGTGCCGGCTTCTCAGACTTCGAGGGTACGGCGGAGGAGAAAGCGATTGGGGAAACGCTGCTCAAGGTGACGCTGAACGTAGCGCCCCAGGAAACCACGGTGGACGTTGACGAGACGGCGCCGGCGTTCGCCAATTCCGACCCGAGCTACCGGGCGCTTCGCAACGCCCGGATCGCTGAATCGTTTATCGTGGAAAATCTCGAGCTCAAGCGCGACGTGGGCGATATCGTTTTTCGCAGCGGCACGGTGAGCTTCCCCGCTCCAGTTTTAGGGCGGGTCTCCACGGCGGTGTTTTCGGGCCACGGTTCGTTCCATCTGACACCAGCTGTTCAAATGGAAGCCGATCGCATGCGTCTGATCACCGGCGAGGCGGCCCTTAACGAGGAGTTTGAAAGCGCTGTTCTCGTCTTTACCGACGACACGTATAAAGAGCTCAAGGCGTCGCTGAAGACATCCGCCGAAGGCGCCAAGAATGAAGGCGTGCTGCGCGATGTCAGGCGTCAATTACGGCGCCGCGTCGCCGCCGCGCAGTCCATGACCGAATATTTACTGCAAGGGAGCGACGTCGACAACCTGGATGCGGAAGTCCTGGCCGATCTTTACAACCCGAAAGCCGAAGGGTTCTTCTGCGCTTTCATCCACGGTGATAAACATGCGGATTTGCGTTTCTATCTCCGGCCGCTAGGAGCGGTTCCCCAAATCTTGAGCACGGAAGAAGTAGGTCTCGTGAGTATCGATGCGACCGGGTCGCAGGATGGGATCTTGTACCTTACGCATCGGCTCTCCGAATGGCAAAACGGCAGCGCGCTCCAGGACGAGGACCGCAGAATCGCCGCCGCGCGCCGTTACAAGATCCAGACAGTTATCGGGAAAAACGAGCATCTGGCGTCGACCGCCACGCTGCAGTTTGAGCCGCTCCGCGACGGCGACCGAATTCTGAAGCTTTCGCTCCTTCCCAATCTGCGAGTCTCGAAAGTATTGTTGCGCGGGAAAGAGATCGCGTTCATTCAGGAAAGCCGCCGGGGGGATGGTTCGTTCTATCTGGTTCTTCCTGACCCCGCGATTCAAGGAAAGCAGCAAGAGGTCCAAATAGAGTATGCGGGAGACCAAGTGATCCACAGCGCAGGCGGCGGCAGTTTCTCCGTAGGCGCGAGGACGGATTGGTACCCCAGTCTAAACAGCTTTCACGATCGAGCGACTTATGATCTTACTTTTCGGGTGCCGAGACGATACACGCTGGTGAGTGTTGGAAAAGAAACCGAAGACACGCGGGAAGACGAGTTCACGCGAACGCGGTGGGTTTCCGATGTGCCGCTCGCGGTGGCCGGATTCAATTACGGAGAGTTTAAAAAGAAGGAAGTCTCGGACGGGGGTTACGATATCGAGGTTTACGCCACCAGCGAACTTCCGGACTACATGAAGATGGCGAGCCAGAATTCGGCGATGAGCCCCGCGAGTCTCGCTTCCTCTACGATCATCGATGCGGAGAACTCGATGCGCTGTTTTCGCGCGTGGTTCGGCGACTTGCCGTTCGGCAGGATCGCTATTACGCAGCAGCCGGAGTTCAATTTCGGCCAATCGTGGCCGTCGCTCGTGTACCTTCCTCTATTTGCCTTTCTGGATTCGACTCAGCGGTATATGCTGATGGGCTCGAATACGTTCAAGTTCACCGAGTTCATCGACGAGGTAACTCCGCACGAGATCTCGCACCAGTGGTGGGGTCACCTGGTGGGCTGGAACTCTTATCATGATCAATGGCTGTCCGAAGGGTTCGCGGACTTCTCAGCCGGATTGTTCCTGGACATGGCCGGAAAAGACCACGGCAGATATCTGAAGTATTGGGAGCGTCACCGCAAAGTGATTCTCGAGAAGACGAGCTTTGGTTATGCGCCGAACGATGCGGGACCGATCTGGATGGGCATCCGCCTCGACACTTTTAAGACACCGCGGGCGTACAACGCCTTGGTGTACCCGAAAGGCGCTTATGTGCTGCATATGCTGCGGTATCTTATGCAGGATAGCAAGACCGGAGATGCCGACTTCGTGGCGATGACGCACGATTTCACGTCCAAGTATGCGGGCAAGAACGCCAGTTCCGCCGATTTTCAGGCGGTGGTGGAGCAGCATATGAAGCCGCAAATGGATATGGAGGGAAACCATTCCATGAACTGGTTCTTCGGGGAGTGGCTGTATGGAACCCAAGTGCCTTCCTACCATATGACCTACCGGCTGGCGCCGGATAGCAACGGGAAGGTTACGTTCACGGCGAACGTCACGCAGAGCGGGGTGGACGATCGTTTTCGGGCACGGGTTCCGATTTACCTGGATTTCGGAGTAGCCGGCGGTCCTCTAAAGCTGGTGAACGTGGGCGTCAGCGGAAACCATACGAGCGAGCAAATTAAGGTTTCGCTGCCCCGTAGACCGAAGAAGGTTTTGCTGAACTACAACTTCGACGTATTAGCGAGAGAAGCGTCGGCTGACGAGTTGTGATGCGCGCGGCCAGACACTCGCGCGGCGGGCGAGCGGCCGCTATTATTGAAAGCTTGAGGATTTCTGCTTGAGCAGTTGGAATGAACGCGTCGCTCAGTTCCGCCAGATGCCACGATCGTCGATCGTCATCTTTTTTTCCGGCGTGGCTTGTCTTTTCGGCGGCGTCGGAACCGTCACCGATTCTTTTTCTCTCGAACAGTCCACAACAGCCCGACTGGCGGCCACGATCTTACTCACGGCATTCACGTCAATGCTTTGGGCCTGGGTAGGCTCGTTTCGGATGATCAAGGGGATGATACTGGTAGCCGTCGGGCAGACGGCCGCGTTTTTTGTTCTGGCCAACGTTCTCCCGCCAGTGAACCATAACCTTTCCACTCAACAGTGGCGCGACGAAGTTGCGATCCATGGACTGCTCGTTCTGTGCTTCATCGTCGCCGGTTACGTCTTGTTCATCCTATTCTTTCGACAGGAAGGCAAGCGCTTCTTCGCCGCGCACACCGAAATCGAGCTCGCCTCCGGCATTCAGCGCCAATTGGTGCCGCCGGTGGCATTGACGGCTGGAGGTTTTGAGTTCTATGGCGTTTCCCTTCCGAGCGGCGCCGTCGGGGGCGATCTGCTCGATGTCGTCGAATCCGACGGGTTTACGTGTGCTTACGTCGCGGATGTCGCCGGACACGGCGTCCACGCGGGCGTGCTGATGAGCATGATCAAAACCGCGGTCCGAATGCGCATCGCCTCGACGTTCACGCACTGCGACCGCCTGCTCGAATCCGTCAATGAGGTCCTGGCGCCTCTTACCGATTCGCGTTCATACGCAACATTCGCCTACCTGCTGATCACACCAGATTTGGATCTGACGTACTCGCTCGCGGCGCATCTTCCGCTTTTTCACTTCCAGGGGCAAACGGCCACACTGGAACGTTGCGCGGTTGAAAATTTCCCCGTCGCCATGTTCCCCACGGCCCATTATGCGACCGGAAGTCTCCGCTGCCTGCCTGGCGACGTGATCGCCATGGCGACGGATGGCTTAACCGAGATCTTTAATGGCGCGGGCGAGGAGATCGGCTACACGCACATCGAAGCTGCCTTGGCCGAGTCCGCCGGCCATCCGCTTTCCGAAGTTGCCAGCCGGATCCTTGAAGCTGCCGCAGCGTTCGGCAAGATTACTGACGACCGCACCCTGCTTCTGATTCGGCGCCTTTAATAGCATCTCGCTGGTATAAATGGCTTTGCAGCCATCCCAAAACCCGGCGCCCACGGGCGGCGATGCAATTCCGTCCACATTCGCCCGCCCCGGGGCTCTGCGCTTCTGGCTCGCGGTGCTATTCACGGGCGTCGGCACTGGCATCGGCGCGGCGGTGCTGACCGAGCTTCTGGAAGTCGTGCAGCGATTTGCGTGGCGCGGATCGAGCGTCAATCTCCTCAGCGCGGCCGAACATGCCAGCGCATGGCGACATATTATCGTGCTGCTGGGTGCGGGACTTATCACCGGCGTCGGGCAGTTGATCCTCAAGCGGCTGTCCAGTGGGAACGGCATTGACACTACGGCTGCTATCTGGTTCCATGCCGGGCGACTGCCAGCGGTGCGGACCCTGGGCAGCGCTGTGCTTTCTGTCGTTATCGTCGGCATGGGCGCGTCTCTGGGCCGTGAGGGCGCGCCGAAACAGGCGGGAGCGGTCATCGCCAACTTCTTTTCCGACCTGGGCCATCTGTCTGATGAGCAACGCCGGCTTTTGGTAGCCTGCGGCGCGGGCGCGGGAATGGGGGCCGCGTACGGAGTTCCGCTGGGCGGCGCGCTCTTCTCACTGGAAGTGATGCGCGGAATGCTGGCGCTCCGGTACGTGTTGCCCGCGCTTTTCGCGTCGTTAGTCGCGACAGCCGTCTCGTGGATCGTGCTGCCTGATGCGCCCACTTATCTGATCCCCGCTTATTCGAGTTCCGCCTCCAGCGTGCTCTGGGCGCTGTTCGTCGGTCCTATCGCGGGGGTGGTGTCGGTTGGTTATGTCCGCGCAATCGCCTGGGCCGAGCGCAGTAAGCCGCGCGGCTGGCCGCGCCTGATCGTTCCCGTGCTGGGGTTAGGTTTGCTCGGTGTTGTCTCCATCTGGTTCCCACAGATCCTCGGGAACGGCAGGGACATTTCCCAGCTTGTCTTTACAAATCAGCAAGCGCCGGCATTGTTGCTCGTCCTGCTTTTGCTGAAACCCGCCGCGACCATTTTATGCGTGCGGAGCGGCGCGCCCGGCGGCCTGTTCACCCCCTCGCTAACGGTGGGCGCGCTGCTCGGCGGGGTGTTAGGTTTCGCGTGGTCGTCCTTCTGGCCCGGAGTCCCTCCCGGTTTATTCGCGCTACTCGGGGCCGGAGCTGTTCTGGCCGCCACTACCCAAGGTCCGATCTCGACGGTGGTTTTGATGATGGAATTAACCGGCCGGGACCGATCGTTCATTCTCCCGCTGTTGCTGGCGGTGGGCGCCGCTACGCTCGTGGCAAGAACGATTGAGCCGCGATCGATTTACGATGCACGGCTCACCGATGAGGAAGTTGAGGCGCGTCAGAAATTGCGTGAACAGTCTTTGCAGCAGCCCGTGGTTCCTCATTGAGAATGGGTGCAACTTAACCGGGGAACCAGCGGTAGGTCACCGGGGCGCCATCCAGTTTCCAATGCGCGGGCTCGGTGTTGATCATCCAATCGAGCGGTTCGCCCAGCGGCTGCTGCATGGAGGCGCGCGCGAAGGCTTCCCGAACCGCTTCTACCTGCGGAGTGCCCATGGCGTCCGGCGCGGCGGAAACGAAAAGCGGAGTGCCGCTACGGCTCAGCAGGTCCAGCCACTGGCGGTTTTCGGACCAGGGCACGTCGCGAGTCAGCCCGACGCAATCGGCGTCAATAGCGAAGAAGGCATTGTGCTGCGGAGCGCGAAAGGCGAGCGTGTTGATTCCCATTTTGCGGGTGCGGTTCCAATCACGCCCGCTGGTGTCATCCCCGGTTCGCTGCAATTCGAAGATTCCCGCGCCGAGGTGCCCGACGGTGTTGCAGCCGAGCAGGAGCGCATCGCCGGCCGCGGTGCGCAGGGACCGGTAAAAGTCCAGCACGATTTCGGCATTGGTGCGGCCGCGATCGGCAAAGCTCCACCCATCGCTGGTTAGCACGGCGCCCATGTCGAAGCCCCAGCGTCCCAGCAGATCATAGGTCGAGAAGTCGTGTTTGATTAGATCGTATCCCCATTCCTTGAGGCGTTGGATATCCTGCTGAACTTTGGCTGCGACGTCAGGGACAGTGGGATCGAGCGTAGAGAGTTCGCGACGCGCGGCCGGGGAATTCAGACGCCAGGCGGCAGGGACGGAATCCCGGGTGACGAGCGGACGAACCCAGATGCCGGGGCGCACGCCGAGGCGGCGCATCTCTCCGGCCAGGGCCGGCATATCCGGAAAGTCTTTACCCCCGCGATCCCAAGGACCGGCATTCTCGGACGGTTGCCAGCCATCGTCGATGACCATGAACGGTTGGTTTCCTCGTTGCGGCGACCAGGATGCGATCCGCTCCGAATCACGCCGAATGTCGGCGGCGGAGCTTTTCCCGTAAGCGTAGTACCAGTTGTTGCCTCCATATACCGGTGCGGCGGGAAGGCGGGGAGCAGGGCACATCGCGCGACAGAACTCTCGGGCGGCGAAAAAGGGGGATACGCCGGGAAAGCGCCGCGCGACTAACGTCGCCGCGGGCAATTCGCGATCCGCCAGCAACACGCCGCGACCGCCGTTGCGAACATCGACGACGAGCGTGACGCCGGAGTCGTCTATCTGCCAGTAACAGAAAGAGCCGGCTCCCGTTTGGACTCCGACCGCGACAGTCGAGCGGCTGTCGGAAGCGAGGAAATACCACGGAAGCACGCGCTCGGGGTCCAACCCGCGCCATCCGAGGTCGCCGTAGCTGCGCTCCCATTGATCGCCGAGGTATATGAGTCCTGGTGTCGGCGATCCGTCCCAGCGCAGCCGCAATTTCAACAACGCCGCCTGGGGGGCTCGAAGGAGAAGTGCATTGCGGTCGAACCGCAGGGTGATCTGGTGAGATGTCCAGATGGCGCCGTCGCGAGCCAGGGGGACGGTTCCGGATTCCGCAAACGCCGTAACGGAGGAAGGCGCGGCGGTGATGTCGGGAATCGTGATCGAAGCGGAGCGCGGGGGCGCCGCGCGTGCGGTCCACGCAGGAAGCGCGAGTGCGCCCAGCAGGAGACTTCGGCGCGACAGGGACGGCATGTTGGGCTGCATGTGGTGCTGCATGTGGTGTAGGATACGCTGATCGATATGGCGGTCCAACGTTAGGGTGAGCCGGTTGACACCTCTCCGGATGACACTTGGGTGGGCGTGGATTTGACGCAAGAACAGATGGCGGAGATCGCGGCGCGGGCGAACTGCGAAATGCGGTACGCGCACGGCGCCGGAACGCAGGATTTCTGGCTGTGGTTGTTTCGGCGCGCCTAAAGAGCTGGCGCGCCGGCGGTTTCCTGCTGGCCACGTGCGTTGTTTTTGCCATCCTGAACCACGGGGCATATAAGGGATATTTCCGCGACGACGATCTGGACACGCTGGCGTGGGCGACGCGCGCGCCCGCAAGCGTCTGGCTGAAAGGCTTTCTTTCCCCTCTGTTCCTTGCCAATAACTTCCGCCCGAGCGGGCACATCGTTTACGCGCTGCTCGGCCGGCTGGTCCGGTTGAACTTCCTCCCCTATATCGCGGCGCTGCAAGCGCTGCATCTGCTGAACGCCTGCCTTCTCTGGCTGCTGGCTCGCCGTCTGGGGCTGGATTGGCGGACTTCTGGAATGAGCGCGGCCTTTTTCGCGCTGAATGTGGCGGCATTCCAGGCGTACTGGGAACCGATGTACGGGTTTGACGTTCTCAGCGCGACTTTTTGTCTGGTGAGCGTGCTGCTTTATCTCGACCGCCGATGGGTGCTTTCCTTCGCGGCGTTCTGGCTCGCTTACAAGTCGAAAGAACTGGCAGTGATGCTTCCCTTCATTTTTCTTTACATCGAGCTCGCAGGCTCCGGATGGACGGGCGGCGCGCGCGCGTGGAAGCGGCTGCTCCCGTTTCTGGTGGTTGCTTTGTCATTCGGAATACAGGGCGTTCTGCTGAATCCGAATCAGAGCAACACCTACGCGTTTCATTTCACCTGGGCCGCGCTGGGGAGCACGGCGTCTTATTACGGAGCGCGCGTGCTTTTGATTCCTTACGGCGGATTGCTGCTGGCCGCGGCGGCCGCGCTTACGCGGGACCGGCGGGCCTGGTTCGGGCTGCTCTGGTGCTTTCTATTCTTTGTTCCTCTGCTGGCGTTGCCGGGGCGTGTCTCACCGGCTTACGTTTACGTTCCGGAGGTCGGCGCCGCTCTCGTCGTCGCGACGGCATTCTCGAAGCTGCGGGCGGTCTGGGCCTTGGTTTTCTTCGCGGCGTGGCTTCCGTGGAACATTCGGGAACTGCGAATTGACCGGCGCGCCACTCTCGCGTCCGCCGAACAGGTTCGGCCATATGTGGAATCCATGCAGCGTTATGCGAGCGCACATCCGAACCCGCCCGTCATCGTCTTTGAAAATGCTCCGCCCGACTTCCATGGATGGGGAATCACGGGGGCGGCGAGGCTAGCGTGGAACCGTCCGGACCTCACGCCGGAGTGGCGCAACTCACCGGAAGGTTCCCAGACGATCCAAGACGGCGGGAAATACTTGTATATCAAGTGGAATCCGCCGGAGCGGCGCATGGACTTTCTCGAACACGCGGGCCGCTAGCCAGGGTGTTCGATTTTACGGGATGGAGCGCCCGGGGCCGCATTTGGTCCGCGGCGCACGATGTACAGGTCATGGCCATTGAAGTCGATCACGCGGTCATAAGAAGCGATGGCGGCCGCATCCGGCGCCGTCTTCATCATGGCGGGGCGATCAACCCATATAGTCCGGTCGTGATACATCAGTTGAATCATCATAAACGGCCCCCAGGAATCATCCGGATAGCGGCAGCGGAGAAGCAAAATCCGGGCGCCGCGCGGCAAAGGCTCATTCAATCGCATCACGTCCGCGTGCGTGTCCTGCACATATTGAACCGCCCGGTCCGTCACGGCAAGCATGGTCTGAGGGTCGATGTTGCGTCCCAGCGGAAGGAGAATCGCGATACAGGCGAACAGGACTATGCGCTCCGGCTCCCAGGCGTTAGGCGGCAGCGGAGGACGATTCCAGAGCACGCGCCAGAGCCAGTCGCGGCCTTCGACCAGCGCGGATCCCAGATAGAGGGCGATGCCCGCCATAGGCAGGTACATGACGAAAAAGCCGCGGTAAGGGATGAAGATGATGGGCAACGGCGTGAGCAGCGCGAACCAAGCGAAGAACCAGAGAGGTTTCTTACGCGTGATGGCGGCGACCGCGAACAGGGCGCCGTAGAAAAGCACGACTTCCGAGGTGTTGAAGCTCGATTGGTACAGCAGCTCGGAAAGCAACCCGCGCTCATTCTGAAAGAAACGGCGGATGGTGAACGAGGGCGTGTAGAGCTGTTGGGCGTAGAGGACGCTTCCCGGCTGCCGCTTGCCCCAGAAAGCGAGCAGGGCGAGCAGCAGCGTGAACGCGGGGATGCGGCCGTTGCGCCAGATCCAACGGGCCGTTTCGCGGAGGCGTGACGGCGGGTGATAAATCCATTCGTAGAGGAGGAATAATCCGGGGAGGACAGCGGCCATTTCCTTGGCGTTCAGGGCGGCGACGAACAGCGCCACGACGGCTGCAACCTGCGGCCATCTCCATCGGCTGCCGGCTTGCCGGACTCGCACGTAGTACCAAAGCGTGAGCAGCGTGAAGGAAGTACACAGGACGTCATAACAAGTTCCATTGCTCATGTACATCTGCCGGAGATGTCCGTGGAAGGTGTACAGCAATGCCGAGATCACGCCGGCTTCCGCGCTGCGGGTCAGCTTTCGGCCTAGCAGGTAGACCAAAAACAAGTTCACGAGCATCAGCGCGTAGGTGACGCCGCGGAAAGCTCCCGGACGCCATCCAAATAACGCGTAACAGAGCCGGTAATAAGCCGCGCCGGACGGGCGGTAAAACGTTGTGAATGGGACCAGATTCCCGAGGAGAAACTTCGAAAGCGGCGGGCTCCACGCGAAATGGAGGTTCATTACGTCATCGTTGTCGAAGCCGACGAACAACCCGGGCCAGGTGCAATAGAGGAAGAAACCGCCGACCAGAGCCGCTACGGCGCCGGCCGACAAACGGCTGGTCCATCGCGTCCGGGTGCGCCGGATCTCCGCCTGAGAAGTCGCGGAAATCATCAGGAGACGTTCTTGTAGACTGTAGTGTCGCATGTGGGCCCACGCATGAAGTCCCCGCGCAAACTGCCCGGAATGATGTGGGTAGTGGCGGCGCTTCTGTTCCTGGCGACGGCGGTGAACTACCTGGACCGGCTGGCCCTCCCGATCGTCTCGCCGGACATTCGCCGCGAGTTCGGGATGACCGAGCAGGATTATGGACAGATCCTGACGCTGTTCTTTCTGGCGTACGCGATTATGTACGCGGCGTCCGGGTATGTGGTGGACCGGCTCGGGTCAAAGCGCGGGTTTGCGTTGTTTATCTCGTTCTGGTCGATCGCCTCGATGCTGCACGGGGCCGCGACGGGGAAGTGGTCGCTGGGCTTCTACCGTTTTCTGTTGGGGCTTGGCGAACCGGGGAACTGGCCGGCGGCGGCGAAAGCGGTCAACGAATGGTTTCCGCCGCGATTCCGCGCGCTTGGCATCGGCATTTTCAACGCGGGGTCATCGCTCGGCTCAGCGATAGCTCCGCCCGCGGTGGCGTTCCTGACGCTCCGCTTCGGCTGGCGGTCGGCATTCGTGTTCACGGGCGCGGCGGGGCTCTTATGGCTGGCGGCCTGGCTCATCCTCTACGATTCGCCGCATCGAAGCCGGCTAATCACGCAAGCGGAGTATGCGGAACTAAGCCGCGAGATCCCGCCCGCTTCGGAGACCAAGCCGGGAGGCGCTAGCCGGGTCGATTGGCGTGGCGTGCTGCGTACCCGAGCGTGCCGCACGCTGATCCTGGCAAGATTCTTTACCGATCCAGTTATCTACTTCGTGATCTTCTGGCTCCCCGAGTATCTGCATAAAGAGCGTGGGTTCAACACGGCCATGGTCGGGTGGTACGCATGGGTTCCGTATGTTTTCGGGGGCGCGGGTTACGTGGGAGGCGGTCTGCTCTCGTCATGGCTGATGCGCAAGGGGTGGTCGCTTCCGAGCGCGCGTAAAGCCGTGATGCTTTGGGGAGCGCTGCTGTTGCCTTCAGCGATTCTCGCCCCGCTGGTCCCGAATGCGGGTCTGGCGATTGCCGCGATCTGCCTGGTAACTGCCGGGCATGGTTTCTGGGTGGCGAATCTGCAAGCTCTTCCGGCCGATCTGTTTCCGGCGAAGGAGGTCGGAACGATAACGGGGTTTTCCGGCTCAGGCGGCGCCGTGGGCGGAATGATCGCGAACCTGGGCACTGGTTGGATCGTGCAGCACTTCAGCTACCTGCCTGTTTTTCTTATGGCGGGCTTGATGCATCCGCTCTCGGCCGCTATTATCTACGCGTCCTTGCCGAATCGGCTGTTTCCATCCGCGATTGCAGACTCGAAACGCTAGCGACCTGGCCGCCGCCCACGGGAGTGAAATCGTAAAACGACATCTCCTCATGAATGGGGTGGTCCTTGACCAGCATGACCCGCGCATCTCCATCGATCGTGATCAGGCTCGGGAGCCAGTTTTTATCGTCAAGGCGGGCCTGGTGGAGCCGCATGTGCGCGCCTGGACCAATGCGAGCGAGTATCCAGCCGATCGAAATGGTGTCGAGAACGTTAGCTTCGGCCTTGCTCCATTGCAGATCTTCCTTGTCGATCCAAAGTTTCGCTTCGATGTGCGAAAACATGGCGGCCCGGCTATTATGTGCCTGGTAACCCGGCTTAGGCGTGCATTGGATGACGTAGTTGGACCGTCCGTCCAGGGTTTCCTCGCCCAATAACTTGAAGTCGAAAGCTTCCGGCACTTCGTCGAGGAATGCCTGCGACGTGCGATATTCATTCAGCCGCTTGGCTCGCTCTTCAGGACTTTCCGCGCGCCGCTTTTCCAGTTTCTCGCGCTCTTTGGCTTCCTGTTCCGGCGTGAGCGGCTTGCCCGCCCGGCTCACCGCGACTTCGTAGGGCACGCCGTTCACGACGAGTTCTTTGTCGGTCGAAACCTTGGGGACGCCGCCACTGCGTTCGGTGTCGCGTTCCATGTAGGTGTAGCGTGCGATGGCCTCGACGCGGTCACGCTGATAGTTCTCCAAAGATTTACGCACCAACTCTTCGGGCGGGACTGCCGCCAGCGGTCCGGCCGCGAAAAGCGTGACGAGAAAACAGGTCGCGGGTTTCACAACCTGAATAGGAGCAAGATTCGTGCCAAACCTAACGACACAAATGAAAAGGGGCAGAAATTCTGAATCAATCTGTTAGTTCTTCAAATCGCGATCCGGAGCGAACGATGGTTTGATTCCGCTCGGGACCAGTGGAGATGCAGCCGACTTCGACGCCCATGCTTCGCTCCAGGAACTCGACGTAGCGTTGGGCGGCGGCCGGAAGTTCTTCCCAGCAGTGGGCGCGAGTTGTGTCCGAGTTCCAGCCGGGCATGCACTCATATACGGGCTGCGCCGCGGCGAGTTCCTCGCTCGTGGCGGGCATGAAGTCGATGACGCCGGACTCGTTGCGATAGCCCGTGCAAACCGGGATCTGTTCCAGATGGTCAAGCACGTCGAGTTTGGTGATCACCAGGCTGTCGAAGTTATTGATGAGGGCGGTGTACTTCAGCAGGGGCACGTCGAACCAGCCGCACCGCCGCGGCCGGCCGGTTACGGAACCGAACTCATTGCCGCGCCGGCGAATCTCGTCTCCCGCGGAATCCAGGACTTCGGTGGGAAAGGGGCCGCCGCCAACCCGGGTGATGTACGCCTTGGCGACGCCGATGATGCCGTCAATAAGCGTTGGCGCGACGCCGCTGCCGGTGCACGCGCCGCCCGCGGACGCGCTCGACGAGGTCACATAGGGGTAAGTCCCGTGGTCCAGGTCAAGCATGGTCGCTTGGGCGCCCTCGAAGAGAACGCGCTTGCCGTCGCGAATGGATTGGTTGATCAGAACGGCGGTATCGCAGACCATGGGCCGCATCCGTTCCGCCAAGCCCCGGTAGATGTCGCGCACTTCGGCCGAATCGTAATCCGGCTCAATGCCGAAGGCGCGGAGCACGGTTTCGTGCTCGCTCGCCAGCGCGTCGAAGTGCGCCAGGAAGTGTTCGCGGTCCAACAGGCCGGCGACCCGAAGCCCGCGCCGGGCGGCCTTATCTTCGTAACAGGGACCAATTCCCCGCGATGTCGTGCCGATGAAGATCCGTTTCTCCATGGCGCGCTGGCCGGGGAACAAGACGTGCGCTCGGTTGCTGATCCGCAGCTGCGCCGGAACATCGATGCCCGCGGCAGTGAGCTGGTCAATCTCCGCGAACAGCGCGACGGGATCGATCACCAGGCCGTTTCCGATCACAGCGAGCTTGCCGGGACGTAAAATCCCGCTCGGGATCAGCTTCAGCACGAATTTGCGGTCGCCGATCTGGATGGTGTGCCCCGCGTTGTGGCCGCCTTGGAAGCGCACGATCAGATCAAATTGATCCGCCAGAAGATCGACCAGCTTGCCTTTGCCTTCGTCGCCCCACTGCGACCCCAGTATGATCAGGTTCCCCATGGCCAAACCCTTGATTGTAGCTCAGTTGGCTGTGTTACTCTGCTGACGTATGCAGATCTCCGATGTCTTCGTCCAGCTCGGCGAAGACGCGTTCGGCCGGCTTCTCAAGAGCATTTCGATGGGGAAACTGAAAAGTTATCAGCTTTACGAGCGCTTCAAAACGCGGACGCACTTGGCGAAGCTGAATACAGACAACCTGCGCAAGGCCGCGCCCCGGCTGATGACGCGCCTGCGGGAGCACGATGAGGAACTGGCGACAGACATCTCGCAAGCGATCCTCATCTCGCACTTCGACATGATCGTGGCTGTGCTGAATTTCCTCGGGATACCGCACGAAGAGGGATTTTTCGTGAAGGACCTGGATCCCGCGCCCCATCTGACGGAAGGATGGAAGAACCGGGTTTTCCAGGAGTTTCAGGGCAAGTTTCCCGATTCGCTGCTGCTGTTTTATATCAATCACCTCGCCGTCGAGCTGGCCAACGAAGAGATCGTTTTCGTTCCGGCCGCCTGATCCGGAAGCGCCATGGAAGCTTCTCTTGCGGAGCTGGAACAGAGCTCTTTGCGTTTAGTCGCGATCGCCGCCACGGCCGAAGAGCTGGAGGCGATTCGCGTGCGCGTGCTCGGCCGGAAGGGCGCCCTGGCCGACGTCAGCAAAGACATGGGCAAGCTCGCGCCGGTTGAACGCGCCCGTGTCGGCAAGCTTCTGAATGCCGCCAAAACGGCGATCGAACAGGCTTTGGAGGCGCGCAAGGCAGGCTTTGAGAGCGCGGCTCTGGCCGCTCGGCTGGAAGCTGAGTGGATTGATCTCACGCTGCCCGCTTCGGGAGTGAAGCCGGGGAGTCTGCATCCGCTGACGCAAATTCAGCAGGAGATCGAAGACCTGTTCCGCTCCATGGGTTTCGCGGTTCTGGACGGACCCGAAGTGGAGGACGAGTACCACAACTTCGACGCGCTAAACATCCCTCCCGACCACCCTGCGCGCGACATGCAGGACACATTCTGGCTGGACGGGAGAAACCTGCTGCGCACCCACACTTCGCCGGTGCAGGTGCGCGGGATGGAGCGGCTGCCGCTTCCCCTGCGGATGATCGCGCCCGGACGGGTGTTCCGCAATGAGAGCGTGGACGCTTCGCACGAGCACACGTTCTACCAGGTGGAAGGCATGATGATCGACCGCAACGTTTCGGTCGGAAACCTGATTTATTTCATGCGGACTTTGCTCACGGCGGTGTTCCGGCGGTCGGTGACGGTTCGTCTGCGCCCCGGATTTTTCCCGTTCGTCGAGCCCGGTTTCGAGCTGGATATCGGCTGCCTGATTTGCGGCGGCGCGGGGTGCGCGGTTTGTAAACACTCCGGATGGGTGGAGCTATTGCCCTGTGGACTGGTGAATCCCAACGTTCTCCGCATGAGCAACATCGATCCGGACCGGTGGAATGGCTTCGCGTTCGGCCTGGGACTGACGCGGCTGGTGATGATGCGCTACGCGATTGACGACATCCGGCTGCTGCAATCGGGCGACCTGCGGTTCTTGCAGCAATTCTAAGAGCGCCCATGAAGTTTTCTTACGCGTGGATCAGAGAATTTGTCCCGGATCTGGACGTGGACGTGATCGAGCTCGAGAAGCTGATCACGGTGCGCACGGCGGAGTGCGAGGGCTTTGAGCGGATAGGGAAAATGCTGGATGGAGCGCGAGTGGCGCGCGTGCTCACGGCCGAAAAGGTGGCGGGCACGCACATCACGAGAGCCACGGTGGATATCGGCGAGAGCGACCCTATCACGGTGGCCTGCGGAGCGCCGAACTGCCGGGCGGGTCTGCAGACCGTCTGGGTTCCGATCGGCCGCAAAGTCATTCAGGGCGTGGAGAGCAACGGCATGCTGGCGAGCGCCCAGGAACTCGATCTGGGACGCGACCATACCGGCATCATCGAGTGGCGTGGAACGACCATCGATATCGGGCCGGACGTGGTGATCGTCATCGATAACAAGTCTTTGACGCATCGTCCCGATCTTTGGGGGCATGTGGGGATGGCGCGCGAAGTGGCGGCCATCACCGGGAATGCGCTGCGTGATCCGGCGGATTTGGCGCTCTTGCCGGAGCGCGCGGAGAGCCCGATGGTCCGGGTGGATGACTTCCATCTTTGCCCGCGCTTCAGCGCCGTCGCGTTCGAAAACGTCCGCGTCGGCCCGTCGCCATATTGGCTGCAATACCGGCTTACCGCTGCCGGTCTGAACCCGATCAACAACATCGTCGACATCACCAACTACGTGATGGCCGAGATCGCGCAGCCCATGCACGCGTTTGACCGGGACAAACTGCGCGGGGATCAGCTGATTGTGAGGGCGGCTTTCGAAGGCGAGCCGCTGGCCGCGCTGAACGATGAGGATTACACGCTGACCCCGGCGTGCGGCGTCGTGGCGGACGCGGAAGGCGCGATTTCAATCGCCGGCGTCATTGGCGGACGGGGGAGCGCAATTTCGGAATCGACCACGAACGTCGTTTTTGAGAGCGCGAACTGGAACGCGGGCCGTATCCGCCGGGTGTCGTCCGCGCTGAAGCTGCGCACCGACGCGTCGATGCGATTTGAAAAGGCGCAGGATCCGGCCAACACGGTTCGCGCCCTGGCGCGCGCGGTGGCGCTCATGAAAGAAATTTGCCCCGACGCCCGGGTGGCGGGCGGGCTTACGGACGTGCACGAAACGCTGCCCCGTCCGGAAACCATTCGCTTGCGGCTGGATATGGTCGATCGGAAACTGGGCCGCGTCGTTTCCCCGCAGCGCGTGCGGGACATTCTGGAGAGGCTCGCGTTCCACGTGGAGAACTCCGGCGGCGGCGCGTTCGCGGTGACGGTTCCTTCGTGGCGCGCCACCAAAGACGTCAGCGCGGCGGACGATCTGGTGGAGGAAGTGGGCCGCATGATCGGCTATGACACCATCGAACCCGCGCCGCCGATGGTCGCATGCACCGTGCCCCCGGATAACCCGGAGCGAGGCTGGCATCGCGAGCTGCGGGCGCTTTTAACGGCCCGCGGGTACACCGAGGTTTACAACTACTCCTTCCTCAGCGACGCGCAGGCCGAACGGTTTCAACTATCGCCTGGCGATCAGGTGCGGGTATTGAACCCAATAGCGTCGGATCAGAACATTCTGCGCTCATCACTGATCCCCGGCATTTTTGCGAACTTGGAGCTGAACGCGAAACACTTCCCGTCTTTTCGCTTGTTTGAGATTGGGCGCGAGATTCACAACCAGGCGCCGGCGTTGCCGAAGGAGGTTACACATCTGGCGGCCGCGCTCTACGCGTCGGAAGGCGACGGCAGCACCGGGCTGTTCGAGCTGAAGCGCGTGGCGGAGTCGGTCGCGCCCGGCGTTCGCATTCGGCCGACAGGTGAAGTTTTCAGTTTTGAACATCCGGCGCGCACGGCAAACGTGCTGGCCGGAGACATCGTCGTGGGGCGGTTGTTTGAGCTGAGCCCGACTTTGATCGCGGGCCGCGCCGCGATCCTGGACCTGAATCTCGATCGCATCTTCGGGCGCGACACGGAGGTAAGGAAGTATGCGCCCGTCCAGCGCTTCCCCTCGAGCGCCTTCGATCTGTCCGTCGTGACGCCCAACCGGCATCCAGCGGGAGATATGGAAGATGCGCTGCGCAATTTCGCGGATCCGCTGCTCAAGAACGTGGAATATCTGCGCGAATACCACGGGCCGCGGGTCCCCGAAGGCATGAAGAGCATTTCGTACCGGTTCACCGTGGGCGCCGCCGACCGCACGCTTTCCTCTGATGAGGTGAATGCGGTGCGCGCCGGGATCATCAATTTAATATCTAAATTGGGATTTGAGACGAGAGTATGAACCGACGTTCTTTCCTGCGCGCGGCCGCGGGAGTGTCTGCCGCCAGCCTCTTTCCCGCGCATCGCGCCTCCGCGATTCCGCCCATGAAGATCAAAGCGATTCGCTACTACTACAACCCGAACGGCAGGCCGCTGTTCAATCAGAGCGCCAACGTGGTGACGGTGGAGACCGACGCCGGTCTTATCGGGATCGGGGAAGGCGGCGCCAAAGACACGGTGGAGCAGTGCGCGGCGATGCTGATCGGGGAAGATCCTTCGCGCATCGACCACCTCTGGCAGATGATGGAACGCGGGTACTTCTACCCTGCGGGGCGCGAGAAACTGGATGCGCTCGGCGCTATCGATCTGGCGCTGTGGGACATCAAGGGCAAGGCTCTGGGCGTACCCGTTCACCAGCTGCTGGGCGGATTATCCCGGAATCACATCGAATGTTACGCGACGGGCTACCCGGCCAAGGGCTCCCTGCGGGAGACGGCGCGGGCGTGTGTGGAAGCGGGGTTTCGGGCGTTTCGATATTCTGTCGCCGAGCCGGCCGAGGGAGCACCATTCAACTCGCACCAGATCGTCCGGACGACGGCCGAGAACTGCCGGCAGATCCGCGAGGGGGTGGGACCGAACGGCGACTGGGCGATCGACTTCCACACCCGGCTCGATATGCCTGATGCGATCCGGCTCAGCTCGCTTATCGAGAATCTGGAGCCGTACTTTTGCGAGGATCTGGTGCGTTCCGAAGATCCCGGCGTGTACCGGACTTTGCGGCAGCAGGTGAAAGTGCCGATCGCGGTGGGCGAGCAGTTCGGCTACAAGTGGGACACCAACGCGCTGATCGAGAATAATCTGATCGATTACACCCGCACAACAGTGCCGAATGTGGGTGGAATTACGGAATACATGAAGATCGCGGCGCTGTGCGAAACACACTATGTCGGCCTGATCCCGCACTTCACCGGACCGATCTCGGAAGCCGCGCTGGTGCATGCCTGCGGGGTGTTTCCCGGGCCGGTTCTGATGGAAATGGTGGGGGATGGCGTGCGGCGCAACCAGCCGCACCTGCCGGAGTGTTACGATTTCCGGAACGGCAAAATGTATCCCAACGATCGTCCGGGCCTGGGCGTCACGCTGGACACCAAGCCTCTGCAGCTACAATCCGAGATCACAAAGCGCTTCCGCCTGACGCCGATCTTCGAGCGTCCCGACGGCTCCATTACGAACTGGTGATGCTGCGGGTGGTGGCGGCTGTCATCGAGCGGGACGGGAAGATTTTAATTGGGCAGCGGCCGCCCGGCAAATCGCATGCGCTGGAGTGGGAGTTTCCGGGCGGCAAAGTAGAAGCCGGGGAATCTCCGCGAGCCGCGCTGGCGCGCGAACTCCACGAAGAGCTCGAGATTCATGCGAAGGTCGGACGTGAACTGACGCGCTATCGCTTCACCTACCGCAGCCGAAACCCGTTAGAGTTGATTTTCTTTCAAATCTCCAGCTTCGTGGGAGAACCGGTGAACCGCGCTTTTGCGGAGATTCGGTGGGTGACGCGCGAAGATCTGCCTGTCTATTCATTCCTGGAAGGCGACTATGCGTTCATCCGGGCGCTCAATCAGGGGCTCTAGCGCGATGCGGGCGTGAGATTAAACGGCATGTTCCGATCCTGATTGAGCTTCTTCGTCAGATCCACGTCGATCAGGCTGAGGTCCGCCTGGTTATGCGTATTCTGCATGGTGACGTAGTTCAGGGTGCGATCTTCCACCCAATAGGCGAGCGCGGAATATACCGAGTGGTCCTTGTACGCGATCAGGTAGGAACGGGGCTCGGAAGATGCCGGGGCAGGGTCATAGGACGGCTGATTTTGATAGACCTGCACATTCGGATCGTCTCCCGGAGGCGGACCGCCCTGTTGAGGAGCACCGAAGTACTGGTTGATGATGACGGGCGGCGCAGGCGCCATGGGAGGCGCACTGGAGTAATCAGGCCCTACCGGGCCGCCGGAAAGGGAAGGATCCGTATAGCCGGGATAATAGTCCCCAGAGAATCCCCCGATGTATACAGGATACGCGCCGATGCCGGACCCATAACGGCCGTAACCGCGCCCGTAGCCACGGCCATAACCGTATGAAGGGCTGGGCACGGGACGGCCCAGGGCGCCGATATTTGGAGTATGGAGCACCCCGCCGACAGAGCCGCGATACTGGGCAAGGCCGGTTCCGGCCAGGGAGGAAGTGAGGAAAAGAGTTCCGATGAGGAATGAGGGCCGCATATCACAGACTCCGCCGACTTCAGATTAGCACTGAGGGCGCGCGGAGGAAACCCGGTGCGCCCTCAGTCTGATACAACGCGGCTCAAGTCGAACCCGTTACGGTTGCTTTGTGAGGCCCGAAGGCGAACGCGGTCGAACAGGGGCGGGAGCTGACGTGGTCAGCGGCGACTTGGTGGCGGGCAACGAATCGGCGCCGGCGTCGTAAGCGGCGATCACGTCTCGCGTGATGTCGATCGTGTTCGAAGCCCACAGAACCGGAGTTTGCTGGCCACTGACGTCCAGAACCAGGACATACCCTCGGTCGGTGGCGTATTTGTTGATGATCGCCATCATTTTGCCGCCGAGCGTGTTCATGATCTTCTGGTTTTCGGCTTCCAGATCGGCATTGGCGTCATCGGTATCGCGGTTCAGCGCCTTCGTGGAGACGTCGATATCCCGCGCCAGCTTCGCCTGGGCTTCCTGGGCCATGGTGCTCTGCCCCTTGCGCAGCAGGTCTTCGTTCTTGGCGATTTCGGCGCGCTTGGCATCCAGCTTGGCCTTCACCGGATTGAATTTGGACTGGAGCTCGGCAAGAGCTTTCTGTCCGTCTTTGGTCTGGAGGATGGCGCCCTGGATCTCGATGACCGCCACTTTACCGCCAGACGGCGCGGCCGAAGCGGCAGGCGGGGTTTGCGCCTGTCCCGCTAGGCCGGCGGCCAGCACGATAAGCGCCGCGCCGGTGACCGGTCGGATCAATAATTTGCTTCTCACGTTCAACTCCTTGGGGTGGGAATTCCTATATTACCATTCGATTCAAAGTGGCCGGGCATTAACCCATAGCAGCATCAACCGCTCCGGCCGTTAGAAAGTGCGGCCGATGGTGAACCGGAAGATGCCCCGGCGCTCGAAGAACGGGTATGACTGGCCGTACGTCGCTATGTAGTTCAGATAAGTAGCTTCGTTCGGGAAGAAGGAACGGTCCCCGACGATGGGCGGTTGCAGATACTCACGCACATTGAGCGGGTTCAACGCGTAATAGACGCGGAAGGGAGCGTTCACGACGGGCAGAACAACCTGGATCTCAAGCCCGGTTGACATCCGCGGGGCCTGCGTACCCGGAGCGATCAGGACTTTGGTGTTGAAGTTTGCCTGAGGGAAAAACCCGTTTAGCTGGTCGATGCGGGTTTGGTCGATCCGAAGCTGGTTCGTGAAAATGATCTTATCGATTCCGGCATCGACAAAGGGGACCACGGCGACAGGTCCCAGGATCGGAATGCGGTATTCAAAGTTGAAGATGCCCTGGGTATCGCCGCCAGGCGTAATGAGCTGGTAGTACGGTGCATTCATGGTTGCGGGCGTACTTGTCGGGACGCCGCTCACCAAAGAGTTGACGTAGCGCTGAGTGCCATTCGCGTTGTAAATGGGGAGGCCCTGCGCTTCATTGGGGATGTATCCCACCGGCGTGATGCCGTAGAAATCAAAGCCGCGGATATCCTGCTCGCCTCCGATAAAGGCGCGTGAGAACGGCGGGACAACTTTGCCCCCGTAGCCGACGACCATGGAGGTGAGGAAGTGGAAAGCCAGCGTGTTCCGGTGGAAGTAGGGTCCCGGGTGGTAGTACTGAAGATCGATCGAGGGACGAATGGTGTTGACGTTCCCTCCCAGGATGCTTCCCGCGAACTCGGTCGAAAGAAAGATGCTTTTTCCGCGGGTCGGGCTGAGCGAGCTGTTCTTGGAATTGTACTGATACGAGGGGACGACCTTGCTGGTCTTGATCCCCGATAGCTGGTTCGGCCCGGAAACCGCATCGAAGGTGAGGTACTGGAAATAATTCGTGGCGCCGGTGGTTTCGGGAATTACGGTCGAGATGTCGTATCCGTAGGTGAGGCCCACGCGCGCGAAGCTGCGCTTGATGGGGTACGTGACTGAGAGGGTCGCGCCCTTGGAGTCCTGGATGTAATTCAGCAGGTTGTCGGAGCCGAGCGAGTTGTAGAACGGGATGAGATTCTGATTGGATAGCAGCGATGCCTGTTCGGCCTGATTGAAGCTATATCGCCGCAGGTAAACATTGACGCCGACCTGCATCCGCGTATCGAGGAAGTAGGGCTGCGTCAGCCCGAGATTCACGCTGCGCAGATACGTGCCAAGCTGCGCCGAAAGGGATAGAGTATCGCCGAAGCCAAACAGATTGTTGGTCGAGTAGTTGGCGCCGATGAAGGTGCCGGCGATTCCGGACACGCCGCCATTCAGACCGATCGTATTTTTACCCTTTTCTTTCACCTTCAGGGTGATGTCCACGGTGTTGGAATTGGGGTTGCGCTTGATGTCGTAAGATTCGTTCTCTTTGAGCGGCTCGAAGTAACCGAGCTGGTTCAGGCGAAGGATGCTGGCGTCCCAAAGGCGGCCGCTATAAATGTCGCCTTCGTCGAGCAGGATCTCACGGCGGATCACTTTATCGCGCGTGGTCGTGTTGCCGACAAAGTCGATCCGGCGCACAAAGAACTGCTTGCCCTCGTCCACGTTGAGAGTCAGCTCGATCGTATCGGTCCCTTTGACGGGATCGATGGCGGGTTCGGGCACGAAGTCGATGTAGCCGAAATCGGCATAAAGCTTCTTCATGTTCTCAATGCCTTTGCGGAGTTTGGCGGTTGAGAATACATCGCCGGGCTGCATCTGGAAGAGCTGCTTGGAGAGGACGTCAGGCGTGCGGAACAGCTTCACGCCCACGTAGTCGATTTTGGCCAGCCGCTGCAGCTTGCCTTCCTCGATCTGCACGGTTAAGTCGGCCCGCTTACCCGGCTTGTCTTTGAGGAAAAACGGCAACGACCGTTTTCCTCCGGGGACGTCGCGGAGCACCACCTGGGCGTTGACCACCTTGGCGAACCAGTAACCCTTATCCGTATAAGCCTGGCGGATGCGCTCCTGGTCTTCGGCGAACTTGCTCGAATCGAAGGTCTTGCTGAACAGGTCCTCGAAGAAGATCGAGTAGGGGATGCCGAAGGGATGAAGGTTCTTCATCGCGCGGATCACTTCGAGGTTGCTGAAAACCTCGTTGCCCTCGGGCGTGATGGTTCCAACTTTGACTTTGGCGCCTTCATCGACCTTGAAGATGACTTCCAGGGAGTTAGGCGGAATGCGATGGAGTTCCGGCGTGACGGTGGCGAACTGGCGGCCGCGCTCGCCCAGATATTCCTTAATCACGACCGCGGCGTGCTGGACTTTGGCGGGATCGTACTGCGACTCCACCGAAAGACCGACCTTGCGCTCCTTGAAGCGGTCCAAAATTTCGGAGGTGGAAACCGACTTGTTGCCTTCGTAAGTGATGGTGCGGATCACGGGTCGTTCGGTCAGAACGAACCGGACAATCACGCCGCCGTGCTCTCCGGGCTCGCTTTCGAGGCGGATGTCGTCGAAACGATTGGTGTTCCAGAGAGCGATGAAATCCCGGTGCAGCGCTTCTTCGCTATAGGGATCGCCGGGGCGGGTGTAGATCAAGGCGCGCAGAGTGTCGACGGGGACGCGGCGGGATCCGCGAAACTCGATGCGTTCCACGAGCCCGGCCTGATTCTCGTTCTGAGTCGTGCCGGGCGCGACCGGCTTTGGACCCGGCGTGGGCGCCTGCGTCTCAGGCACGGTTTCAAAGGGATTTTTCTGCGGCGCCGGGGGAGTCTGCGGCGGCGGACTCTGCGCCGGAACCCCTGACGCTGGTTGCGCCGGGGCCGCGCTCTGCGCCAACAAAGTGAAGGCGCCGCTCATGGAGAGGCCGTGCAGACAAACGAGGGCGCTTGTCAGGCGCAGCGGCCTGAAACGAATCATTAAGCCAAAATCCTTTCCACTCTCCGCCCCTTCGGGACGCAATGGGCACGCCCTGGGTTCCTCCGCGAGCAAGCCTCAGGGGTTGTTGACAAGAACACTAGTTTAGCGAATGCGAAAACTCTCAACAATTGTGCCCGTTTTCCACAGGTGGTGCGGACCAAGCCACATCACGCAAGCGAAAGGCCGCCATCGCAAACAAGCACCGCGCCGGTTATATAGGACGCGGCAGGGGACGCCAGAAAAAGACAGAGGTCCGCGATGTCGTCCTTGGCGGCGAGGCGGCCGAGCGCGATCCGTGATAAGACGGCGGCGCGCATGCCGGGATCGGGCGCAAGCCGGCGCATCCCCTCGGTATCATCCACCGCGCCAGGCGTCACCGAGTTCACGCGGACGCCGGCCGGACCCCATTCCAAAGCCAGGGTGCGCGACAACATATCGACCCCGGCCTTCGCCGCGCAAACGTGCGCCTGCATCGGCATGGCGCGGAACGCCTGCCCGGCCGAAATATTGATCACGGCCGCTCCGGGCTTCCGCAGGTGTTCGAAGGCCGCCCGGCAGGCGTGGAACGTTCCCAGGACATCGATATCCATTACGGCTTTGAATCCATTGGAGGACATGCCTAAAACGGACGCCGGGAAGTTGCCGGCCGCGCCGCATACCAGGATGTCGATCTCGCCGAACGTCTCGCGGGCCGCCGCCATGGCCTGCGCGACGGCCTCATAGTTCCGAACGTCCGCGGCATAGCCGCGTGCATCGGGCCCCATTGCCGCCGCCGCATGATCCAGCTTGTCCTGGGAACGGCTCAGCAGCGAAATCCGCGCGCCGGCGGCGGCGAAGCGCTCGGCGATGCGAAGGCAGATGCCGCTGCTCCCGCCGGTGAGGAAGGCATGACGATCGCGGAGCATGCCTGGCTGAAAAACGGAACTCATCGGGACCAGTGGATAATAACAGGTTCCTTATGGATTCGGGCTCGGTGTACCTCATCCGGCATGGGCAAGCCGGCCCGCGCCAGTACTATGACCAGCTTTCCGAACGCGGTCGTCAGCAGGCTCACCGGCTGGGAGAGTATCTGGCGTCGGCGGGGGCGCGGTTTGAAGCCGTGGTCGCAGGCGGGCTGAACCGGCAGCAGGAGACCGCCGCGATCGTGCTTTCGTATCTGAATGAATCCCCGCCGCTCGAAATTGATCAGCGTTGGAGCGAGTTCGACCTGGACGAGCTTTACCGGGAGCTGGCGCCCAGACTGGCGGCTGAAGATACCGGGTTTTGCAGCGAATACGAAGCGCAGCAAGCGGAGATGCAGAACCCGGACGCCCCGGTGCACCGGCAATGGACGCGCTGCGACATGGCCGTGTTTCTGGCGTGGCGCGAAGGCCGAATCACCTTCGAGGGTGAGACTTTCGCCCGGTTTTGCGACCGGGTTCGGGATGCGCGCAACTCACTTCTGAGGATTCGCAAACCCGCAGCCGTATTCACTTCGGCCACGCCCATCAGCTTGATTCTGGGCTGGACCGAGGAGATGGATGAGCTTTCCGCGATGCAATTCGCCGGCGAGATGTTCAACGGAGCCTTCAATGAACTCCATCTGAACGGCGACGATTTCGCTGTCCGGTCTTTTAACAGCGTTCCACACCTGTCGGATGACTTGCGGACGAAGCGCTGACTTAGCGATTCAGAAGGATTACGGTCCAGCGTTTCTGCGTGGCGTCCTGATGCAGCGGAAGGTCACACCAACCCTCATGGCTGCGCCGTTCCAATTCCATGGCGACGGCATCGGAGAAAGTGACTCCGCCGTGCGTGTCTCCCACAATCGTGCCGGCAGGCAGCAAACGCGCCTCGGCGATGGTGTGGACCCGTGTGACGACAGAGGAAAGATCGAGTTGCATGCGTGCTACGTTACTCGACATCTGCATGCCTCCATCTTCGGCCCCGCCGCGCCAAAACTGAAGGGATCTTAATGTCCGATTCGTGCGCTTTGAAACAATGGCAAAATGGAGGGTCACACGCCATGCCGAATGAACAGGATTTGTTAGAGCGCATTCGCCATTTGGAAGCCGAGAACAGCGAGTTGAAAGACAAGCTGGATCTGATTTATTCGATCGTCGCGCCCGAAGAAGAAATTGCCGATGAAGACGATGAGAATGGTGAAGGACTTGTGCAGATCGGCGGCGTGAACTAACTTTTACGCGGCGGGGGTTTCCGCAGCTTCCAGTAGAGCGCTCCGGCGACGCAGAGCGCCACGGCCACGATCACGATGACCCGGTTGACGGTCCCGCCAATTCGGCTCCACTGCGCGCCAGCGAAAAATCCGACCGAGCCAAAGGCCAGCACCCAGCAAACCGCCCCGGCGTAGGCGTACGCCGCGAACTCCCGGTAGGGCATTCGTGAGATTCCCGCGAAGAGAGCGGTGAAGTGGCGCACGCCGACGACAAAGTAACCGAAGAACAGCGTCCACTTGCCGAAGCGGTTGAACCAATCCTCCGCCTTTACGAGTTTCCTCTCCGCGAAGAGATGCAAAGGCGGCCAGTTCCGCTCCAGCCAGCCGAATCCATAGAGCCCGAGCGCATAAGAGAGCGAGATTCCACAGATGCTCCCGGCGATTGCGGCGGCTAGCGCCGGGAGCAGGCGCAACTGGCCGTTATGGACCAGCACGCCGCCGACAACCAGAATGGTCTCGTCCGGAATCAACGGCCCCACGATACCGAGCATGAGCAGCCCAAAGATCGCGAAGTACCCGTAGTGGAGGAGAAACTGGTCCAGATCAGCCATGCGCAATCTCGGCGCGAATAGCCTGAATGGCCCCGACCGGGTCGGGCGCGCGGGTCACCTGCCGGCCGATCACCAGGTAGTCGGCGCCGTCGCGGAGGGCTTCGGAGGGAGTGGCGACGCGCTTCTGATCGCCCAGAGCGGCGCCCGCCGAGCGCACTCCGGGAGTCACCAGGATGAGGTCACGGCTGGCTTGGGCGCGGATTGCGGACGCTTCCCGAGGCGAGGCCACGACGCCGTCCATCCCCAGTTCCATCGCTTTCCGCACGCGTTTTCCGACCAGATCGCGCACGCCGCAGGCATATCCGTCGGCTGTCAGATCCTCATCGCTCCAACTGGTCAGGACGGTGACAGCGAGCAATTTGAGACCAGAGTCGCCGCGACCCTCGAGAGCGGCGCGCATCACGGGCTCGCTGCCATGCACGGTCAGGAACGTGCCGCCCGACCGGGCGATCCTGGCCGTCGCCCGCTTTACCGTTTCGCCGATGTCGTAAAACTTGAGATCGACGAAGACCTTCTTCCCGCGTTCAATCAACTCGCCGACGAACGGCAGGCCTGCCGAGGCATAAAGCTCCAGGCCAACTTTGTAAAACGAGCAATGGCTTCCGAGAGTATCGACCAGCGACCGGGCGCCGGCCGCACTCTCCACGTCCAGAGCGATGATCAGGGGATCCACCGTCAACCCTCCATTATCAGATGATCCTCAGGGGTTTCGAGCCGCGCGCAATTGCGCGCCCCACGCGGTACGCCGTCCCGCAGGCGCGCTGGAACCCCGCGACTTCCGGATCCGCTAAAGCTATCAGGAGACCTCCCGAAGTCTGGGGATCATACAGCAATTCGTCCACGTCCGCGGCAATCTCGCGCGTGTACTCCACGCAGGGCGACGCAAACTCGCGGTTGTTGCGAGCGCCGCCGGGAATCGCGCCCTGGCGCGCATATCCCAACGCGCCGGGAAGAAAACGCAAGGCATCCGCCTCAAGCCCTAAAGTGAGCTGACTGGCGACGGCCATCTCACGGGCGTGCCCGAGAAATCCGAATCCCGACACGTCGGTGCAACCGTGTGCGTCCGCCGCGAGCATGGCGTCGCAAGCCGGGCCGTTCAACCGCAGCATGGAAGCAATGGACGCGTCCACATCCTCAGGGCGCGCGAATCCGCGCTTGAGGGCGGTCGAGATCACGCCGGTTCCGAGCGATTTGGTGAAAATGAGCGCGTCGCCCTCACGCGCGCCGCCATTGGTTTTGATGCGGTCCGGATGGATGACCCCAGTCACCGCATAGCCGAACTTGATCTCGTCGTCGGCCACGCTGTGACCGCCGACGATCGCGGCGCCGGCTTCGCGCATCTTGTCCGCGCCGCCGCGCAGGATCGCGGCGATCACGTCGGAATCCCCCGAGGCTGGGCAAGCCAGCACAGAAAGGGCCGACACGGGCCGGCCGCCCATGGCGTATACGTCGCTTAGCGCGTTGGCGGCGGCGATGGCCCCGAACGTATACGGGTCGTCCACGACCGGCGTGAAGAAGTCCACGGTCTGCACGATCGCCAGATCGGGCGCCAGCCGGTATACGCCGGCGTCGTCGTTGTGGTCGAAACCGACCAGCACATTGGGATCGGCATAGCGCGGAAGCGTGGATAAGATGCGGTCCAGGATCCCGGGACCAAGCTTAGATGCGCACCCTCCGGCCTTCACGTGCGCCGTGAGCCTGTGGCCGTTTTCCGGGCGAGCCGTCATCTGTTGACAATCATCCGTCTACAATCATAGGATGCGACGTGCATTGGTGCCCTGCGGGCTACTCCTGACGGCTCTCATGATGTGGCTGGGTGCGAAGGAACCGTTCGCGGATCCGCGCCTTCAAAACTGCTACCGCAAACCTGAACAGAACGGGTGGACGTTCGTCCACCTGGAAGGCACACCTACTCAGATCGGATATCAGCACGGCGTGCTGCTCGCGGCGGAGATCGAGGACGGCTTCAAGGTGCAGCAGCTCGAGTTGATGCACGACGGGAAGAAGGACTGGAACTTCTATCGCACGGCGGCGAAGGAAGTACTCTGGCCGCATATCGAACAGCAGTACCGGGAAGAGCTGCAGGGCATCGCCGACGGCGTAAGCGCGCGGGGCGCGAAGCATGATATCTGGGACATCGTAGCGCTGAATGCGGCTGAAGAGTGGTCTTATTACGTCAAGTGGTACGACCAGCAGCATGGCAAGCCGACGGGAAAGGCGGCATCATCCGCCGCGCCCGATCACTGCAGCGCGTTCGTGGCGACGGGCTCCTATACCAAAGACGGCAAGCCGGTGATCGCCCACAACAACTGGACCAATTATCTGGATGGCGAGCGCTGGACCATCATCTTCGACATCGTGCCGAAACAGGGGCACCGCTTCCTGATGGACGGCTACCCGGGGCTGATCCACAGCGCGGACGATTTCGGCGTGAACGACGCGGGCATCGCGATCACCGAAACGACCATCACGGGATTTTCCGGGTGGGATTCCAGGGGCGTTCCCGAGTTTGTGCGGGCCCGCCGGGCCATGCAGTATGCGGGCTCAATCGACGAATTCGCCGCCACCATGAAGGACGGCAACAACGGGGGGTACGCGAACGACTGGCTGCTGGTGGACATCAAGACCAACGAGATCGCGCACCTGGAACTGGGCTTGAAGAACGTGACGCTTGAACGCACGAAGGACGGTTACTTCGTCGGATCCAATTTCCCCAAGAATCCCAAGCTGACCAAGGAAGAAACCGATTTCAAGCCGGATGACAAGAGCGAAAGCGCCAATGCCCGTCACGTGCGGTGGGACGCGCTGATGGCCGAATATAAGGGCCGAATCGACGTGAGCGCGGCCCAAAAGTTTCTGGCGGATCACTATGACACCTTCGACCGGAAAGAGCAGGCCAACGAGCGGACTCTGGATGGCGAAGTGGATAAGTCCCCCCGCGGAATGGGCGACTGGCAGAAGCCGTACGCGCCGGCGGGCGCCGTACAGAACAAAGTGGCGGACGCCGGCATGATCGGGCGCATCTCCTTCACCGCGCACGCCGGTCACGCCAGCGGTGACGACTTCCATGCCGCTGAACTGCTGAAGAATCATCCGGAGTTCGATTGGCAGAAGCCGTACCTGAAAGACATGAAGTCGCAGCCGTGGACCACGTTTGAACAGTTGAACCGTCCGCAGCCGCCGACCGCGCCGCCCTCCCGCTGATGAGCGGCGAGTACTGCGACGTCAGTCTGCCTGTACCGCTTGATCAGTGCTTCACTTACTCGCTGCCGGCGACGCTTCGCCACCGCGCTCAGGCCGGGTCTCGCATCCTGGTTCCTTTCGGCTCCCGGAAGCTGACCGGGGTGATCCTTGCCGTTCACGATGAGCCGCCGGAGCACGCGGTCCGGGAAGCGTTGCGGCTGATTGACGAGCAGCCGGTCTTGGACGCTCCGCTTCTGGCGCTAGGACGCTGGATCGCGGGCTATTACTGTTCGCCGCTGGGCGACGTTCTGCGATCGATGCTGCCGCTCGCGGCGGAGGTGCGCGCCGGCAAGGTGTACTCACTGACAGACTCCGGCCGGGACGCCGCGCGCCAGTTGATGCTCGACGCCTCGCCGGAAGACACCGCGGCGCAAATCCTGGCGCTTCTGGAGCGGCGCTCGATTTCCGCCTCGTACTTGAAGAAGAAGTTTCCGCTGGCGGCAAACCTGGTGCGTTCGCTCGAGAAGAAGGGCTTCATCGCCGCCGAAGACGTGCATGGCGACCGCGACCCGCTGCGCTCGCCCGCGGAGCATCTGCGGGTAGAAGGGGTGACTCGGGAGCAGCCGCTGAAATTGCCCAAGAGCGAGCGCGAGCTGCTCGCCTTTCTGCAACTGCATCCCGGTTCGCACAACCTGGCGGAACTCGAGTCGGCCGTCCGGAGCGCGAGCACCGCGGCGCGGTCGCTGGGGCGCAAAGCGCTGGTCTCCATCACGCGCGAGCCGATCAGCGTGCTGGGGACGGTGGAACGCGCTCCGCATGAACTCAACGGGGCGCAGCAGGAGGCTTTCGAGCAGATCCGCCGCAGCATTGAGAGTCGCGAATTCCGGACGTTTCTCATTCACGGGGTTACCGGCTCGGGCAAGACCGAGGTCTACCTGAACGCCATTGACGCCACGCTGGCGGCGGGGCGGAGCGCATTATTGCTGGTGCCCGAAATCGCGTTGACGCCGGCGATGGCCGGGCAGTTCTTCGGGCGATTCGGCCCGCGCGTGGCCATTCTGCATAGCGCTTTCAGCGATGCGGAGCGGGCTGAACAATGGCGGCGCATCGCGGCGGGAAAAGCGGGGGTGGTGGTCGGTACGCGATCTGGAGTATTCGCGCCTGTGCGCGATCTCGGCCTCATCATCATCGATGAGGAGCACGACGGCAGTTACAAGCAGGAAGAAAATCCGCGTTACCACGGCCGCGACACGGCGATTGTCCGCGCGCAACACGCCAACGCGTGCGTGGTGCTGGGTTCGGCTACTCCCAGTCTGGAAAGCCGGTACAACGCCGAACGCGGTAAATATACGTTGCTCAGTCTGCCGGAACGCGTCCAGCAGCGGCCCATGCCAAGCGTCGAACTGATCGACATGCGCCAGGAGTTCCTGGACACGCGGAAACAGACCACGTTTTCTCGCGCGGTGGTAGACGCTGTCACGGAGCGGCTGGCCAGCGGCGAGCAGACAATGCTGCTGTTGAACCGCCGCGGGTACAACAGCTTCGTCGCGTGCCGCAGCTGCGGTTACAGGGTTGAGTGCGTGAACTGCTCGATCACCCTGACGTTTCATCGGCGGGACCGGCGGCTGCTCTGCCATCTTTGCAACTACGCGTGCAAAGCTCCGGAGACATGCCCGCAGTGCGAAAGCGAGCACATCTATTTTCTCGGCACCGGCTCGGAACGGGTGGAAGACGAACTCCACACGCGGTTTCCGGAGGCGCGCATCGCGCGGCTGGACCGCGACACGGTAAGCGGCAAGAAACACTACGAGCAGATCCTGAACGGATTCCGGGAGAAAAGCTTCGACATCCTGGTGGGCACGCAGATGATCGCGAAAGGGCACGATATTCCGAACGTCACGCTGGTGGGAGTGGTGTCGGCGGATGTGGGGCTCGGCATGCCCGATTTCCGCGCCGCGGAGCGAACCTTCCAGTTGTTGACGCAAGTGGCCGGGCGCGCGGGAAGGGGCGATCTGCCCGGCACGGTTCTGGTGCAGACCATCAATCCGGATCACTACGCCGTGCGGCTTGCCGCGGCCCAGGATTACGAGGGGTTCTACCAGAAAGAACTGCAGTTCCGCCGCTTCATGCATTATCCGCCATTCAGCGCGTTGGCCAATCTGCTGGTGCGCGCGCCGAAGCAGGAGGATGCGCTTCGGATGTCGGCGGAACTGGACCATTACCTCAAGCCGCCGCCCGAGAACGTCAAGATCATGGGACCGGCGGAAGCGCCCGTGTTACGGATCAAGGCCGAGTTCCGCTATCAATTCCTGATCAAGGCGACCAGCCGCAAGGTTTTGAACGCGCTGCTGCAGCGCGGCCGCGAATACGCGCGCGCGCAGAAGTGGAATGCGACGGCGCTCGTCATCGACGTGGATCCTCTGACGCTGACGTAAGAGGCCGTTCACAATCCCGCGCTAAGATCCGGACGCCTCTTTGTGGAAGACCAGCATCTGGTCGTGCGCGATCCCCTGGTCTTCGAAGTGGGTGCGAACGGTGAGGGTGTTTGCGTCGAGCGACAACGTCCAGCGGTCATCAAAGGCCGCGCCGTCGCCGGCGGTTTGGGGGACGTTGCTGATCACCAGATCCTGTCCGTCCCAGCGCGCTGTCGATTTCATCGGCTTGCCCAGAATCTTGTTGACGGAAGCGTCGCCGCCGACGCTAAAGTGCAACGTCACGGTGTCCGACGAGTCCGCATGCTGATCCTTCACTTCTTCCGTGATCGACGCGTCCTGTTGTTTGACCGTCGCGGTACGGCCGCGCGGGGCGGTGAGGCCGGCGAAATCGCTCTCTTCCGGGGCTAACTTCCAGACGCCGGAGAAGTTCGGGTGTTGCACCTGCGCCAGGATGATCGCGGATGTGAAAAGGGCGAGAGCGATGACGCGCATCATCTCCCTAGTCTATCCGGGAGCGTCCGGCGCCGCCGCATTTGTTAATCTGAAACCGTTCCCCGTTGCTTCAGTACACCACTCCTCGCGGCATCCTCGTTCAACGCGGTTCTTCACGCGCGAGCTACCGGCGCGGGTTGAAGTTTCTGCTGCGCGATCTCGACCGGCGCCGCGGGATTTATCTCTCTTCCGGCTACGAATATCCGGGACGATATTCGCGGTGGGATATCGGCTCGACGCGTCCGCCCCTGGAAATTATCTCGCGGGATCGCACGGTGGATTTCCGCCCGCTGAACGCACGAGGAGACGTCCTTGTGAGGATTTTCGAGATGTTCCTTCGTGATCATCCGCACTGGGAGCAGCTCGGTTTCGAGGGCGCGATGTTGCGCGGAATTTTGAAGCCGATGCCGCCGCTGTTTCCCGAGGAGGAGCGTTCCAAGCAGCCGTCGGTATTTTCCATTCTGCGAGCGATTACGGAGGAGTTCCGGAATCCGGAAGACAGCCGGCTGGCGTTGATCGGACTGTTTGGGTACGACCTCCTGTTTCAATTCGAGCCGATCGAGAAGCGCCTGCCGCGCAACGGGCAAAAAGATATGCATCTGTTCCTCTGCGACGACATTTACTTCGCGGACCGGAAGCGCGAGCAGATCGACCGGTACCGCTATGAGTTCACGCTCGGGGAATTGACCACGAAGGGATTGGCGCGCGACGCCGACATTATTCCCAAGCCATTGAAACAAAGTCCCGGCCCGATCACGAGCGACCACACGCCCGAGGAATATATGGCGAACGTGGAGAAGGTGCGGGAGGGGATGCGGCAGGGCGACTTCTACGAGGTCGTGCTGCGGCAGACTTTCCAGACGCCGTTCGCGGGCAAGGCAAGCGAACTGTTCGAGAAAATGCAGCAGGCGAGCCCGAGCCCTTACGAGTTCCTGGTGCAGCTGGGGGATGAGCAGCTGATCGGCGCATCGCCCGAGATGTTTCTGCGGAGCGAAGGCCCGCGGATTGAGACATGTCCGATCGCCGGGACGGCGCGCAGAACGGGCGATCCGTTGCGCGACGCGGAGGCGGTCCGGGATCTGCTGAATTCGGCCAAAGAGGAGTCCGAGCTGACGATGTGCACGGACGTGGACCGGAACGACAAGTCGCGGGTGTGCGATCCGGGATCCGTGAAGGTGATCGGAAGGCGATTGATCGAATCGTATGCGGGACTGTTCCACACGGTAGATCACGTGGAGGGCCTGCTGCAGCCGGGGTTCGACTCGCTGGATGCTTTTCTGAGCCACATGTGGGCGGTGACGCTGATCGGGGCGCCGAAAAAGGCGGCCGCGACAGCGATCGAAAATTTCGAGAAGACCGCGCGGGGATGGTACGGCGGCGCGGTGGGAGCGCTCACGCTGAACGGGGACATCAATACCGGGATTCTGATTCGCACGACTTACCTGCGTGACGGGATGGCGACATATCCGGCGGGAGCGACGCTCCTGTATGATTCCGATCCGGCGAGCGAGGAAAAGGAAACACGGCTGAAAGCGACAGGATTTTTCCGGCTGTTGGGAAACGCCCAGACGCATGCCGGGCGCGGCGCCGCCGAACAGGTTGGCAAGGGATTGAAGCTGCTGCTGGTCGACCACGACGACTGCTTCATTCACACGCTGGCGAATTACGCGCGGCAAACCGGCGCCGAGGTAGTGACATATCGTTCGGGATTTCCGATGTCGCTGCTGGATGAGATCGCGCCCGATTTGGTGTTGATCTCGCCGGGTCCAGGGCGTCCCCGGGATTTCGGGGTTCCGGAGCTGGTGCTGGCTGCCGTGCGGCGCGGTCTGCCGGTGTTCGGCGTGTGCCTGGGACTGCAAGGAATCGTCGAGGCGTTTGGGGGCGAGTTAGGGGTGCTCGGGTACCCAGTGCATGGCAAGCCGTCGGTGATCCGGCATCGCGGGACGGGTGTGTTCGCCGGACTGCCCGGCGAGTTTACGGTTGGGCGATACCACTCGCTCTACGCGCGACCGGAACGAATGCCTGATTCCCTGGAGATTACGGCTGAGTCGGACGACGGGGTGATCATGGGCGTGGGGCACCGGACGCTTCCCGTGGAAGGAGTGCAATTCCACCCGGAATCAATTTTGAGTTCGAAAGAAGATGTGGGACTGGAGTTGATGCGAAACGCCGTGGAGCGGCTAACGATGAAGAAGCACATTCCGGCTGGCTGAAAACAAGCAGCCGGTTGTGGAATTCGGCCAGCGGCGGGCGCCAAGTAAAGCCCGCCGCTGCCAGAGTGTTAGCGGCGATAACCGCCGAAGTGCCTCCAACCGCCGCCGTATACGCCAACCCCGATACCTACTCCGATGCCGACACCGGGATAGCCATATCCATAGGCCGGGTACCCATAACCATAAGCCGGGTAGCCATATCCGTAAGCCGGATAACCGTAGCCGTAGGCGTACGGGTCGTAGCCATACCCGTAGTATCCGGGATAGCCGTAAAAGCCGATTCCAAACCCGTAACCGCCCCAACCCCCGTATCCATAGCCTCGGCCATAGCCGTAGCCGCCATAACCGCGACCGTACCCGTAGCCGCCGCGATAGCCTCCGCCGTACCCGTAACCGCCCCGGGCGCCGCCCGCGGCATAGCCGCCGCGATATCCACCACCGCCACTCAAGGAATGGCCGCCTCCGACGCTCATGGAATGCCCACCGCCGCCGCCCGCGTGTCCGCCGCCGCCACCCCCGCGTTGAGCGAAGCAGGTGGTTGTCGCGGTTAAGAAGAGTACTAGAATCAACTTACGCATAAAGAAATGTCCGATCTACAAAGGTCTCAGGCAAGTTGATATCCACAAGCAAAAGGACGGCGAAGCGGTAGGATAATGCTGATCGCATGCTTAAGCCTTTTCTGCTAGGAATCGCCTGTTTGGCCGCTTTGATCGCGGCGGATCCGCCGCCGCCCCAGGTGCTGCTCTGGCCCGAGGGCGCGCCCGGCGCCCAGGGGAACACCGACGCGGACCAGCCGCGGTTCACCGTTTACAAGTCGAATTCACCGTTTCGGACCGGCATTCTGATCTGCCCCGGAGGCGGATACCAGAATCTCGCCATGGACCATGAAGGGCAGCAGGTTGCGAAATGGCTGAACGGGTATGGAGTGACGGCGTTCGTGCTCCAATACCGTCTCGGCCCGAAGTACCACCACCCCATCGAGATGAACGACGCGATGCGGGCGATGCGCCTGATCCGGGCGCATTCCGCTGAGTATGGCGTGGATGGCAACCGGATCGGGATCTGGGGCTTTTCGGCCGGCGGGCACTTGGCGGCGACGGTCTCGACCCATGGCGACCTGGGAAATCTGGCGTCGAAGGACGCGATCGATCGTTTCGCGAGCCGGCCGGATTTCGCGGTGCTGGCATATCCGGTGATTTCGTTTGGCGAGTTCGCGCATCAGGGATCGAGGCGCAACCTGCTGGGCGACAATCCGGATCCGAAGTTGGTGGAAGACCTCTCTAACGAGAAGCAGGTGACGCAACAGACGCCCCCGACGTTCCTGTTCCATACGAGCGACGACCCTGTGGTGCCCGTCCAGAACAGCATTCTTTATTACGAGGCGCTGCGGAAGGCGGGCGTTCCGGCGGAACTGCACGTCTACGAGCATGGTCCGCATGGGGTAGGGCTCGCATTCTACGATCCGCTGCTTTCAACATGGCCGGGAATGCTGGCGATCTGGCTGCGGAGCCACGGCTGGCTGGCGCGCCCACAGGTCCGATAGGCTTATTCCGTCTGAACGGTGACGATGTGGCGCCCTCGCGGGAGCAGCAGCGAGCGGCCTAGCGGGACGAAAGGAACCGATACGGCGCCGTCGATTTCCAGACGCAGCGGATTGTGGTCAAGCACGGCGACGGCGCGGCTGGGACTGTTGTAGCTGATTTCCACGCGATGGTTGGGCAGGGTGGCGACGTCTTCGAGCGTCCCGTTGAAGTCGGTCAGGCGGGCTGGCTGCGGCTTGTTTGCGGGTTCCGAGTGAGGTTCGACGGAGTGAACTCCGGCGGGCACCCACAGAACGGAGTCGCTGAGAGCCGGCCAGGCGCGACCGTCCACGAGCGCCGCTCCGTGCCAGGGGATGCCGACGCCATAGGGGGCGTCGATCACGGTTTTGCCGCCGATCTTTTCCTCACGATTGACAACAGCGGCGGCGGAAGGCAGCAGGGCCAGATCCGGGCGCAGGATGGAATTCTCAAAATAAAGCGTGACCCGCGGGAACGCCGAAGCGGCCAGGTGGACGAGTTCAAAAAGCTCCGTGCCCGTCTGTTGTTTGGTGGGATACACGTCCTGGTAGCGATCGACCACGTTGATGTCGATGGCGAGGCGCTCGGGACGGGGCGTGATGGGCTGATACCGTTTGGCGATCTCGGGATAGCGCTGGGGGCCCAGGTTCCAGACCGTGGCGGGGTCCTCGATAAGAAATGTGAAATCGCGCTGCTTCAGCATCGGGAGCACGCGCCCGGCGTCGGCGCCGATGGCGTCCTTCATGCCGGCGTCGAAGCGGTCGTCGACGTGGGTGAGGACGATGTCGAGATCGGGTTGCAGGCGGCGGCACTTCTCGATTTCGGTGAGCCACTCATCCTGCATGCGATTGGCGAGATCGGCGCGGAAGTCGAGAAAAGCGCGCAGGGATGCGGCGTCCTTGCGGTCGGTATAGATCTGGGTGGGATCCCAGCCTTGCCGGGCCTTGAATTCGGACCGGACATCCTCGTTCATGGGCGTGAACCGGGCGGGGTTGGAAGCCCCTTCGAGCGATTCGAAGTAGAGTTCCGCGAGGTTGACGCCGTCCCAGTCGAACCGTCGGACCATCTCCTGAATGCCGGCGCTGACGGCGCGGAAGCAGTCGCGATTGGTAAGGTTCATGAGCTTGCGCCAATCGAGCTGGGCATCCTGGAGGAGCGCGGTTTTTTCGCGCCACGCAGGGTGATCGTTCCAAAACTTCTCGCTGACGTGGGGGAGTTCGACCCAGGCGTAGACGGTGATGGCCTGCCGGTGACAGGCCTGGATCAGGGCTTTGAGGTAGGCGTCACGCTCGGCGTCGGGTTCATAGAAGTGCCAGGCGGCGACGTGAATCGCGCCGATGCCGGACTTGCGCCAGCGGGCGGCGAAGTAGTCCAGGTCGACGCGCGTGCGATAGGAGGAATCGAAGAAGGCCCATAGGCGGCCGGACTGGAACGGCGTCTCCATGCCGAGGTCGGAGAGCGCGTGAAGGATATAGGGAAACCGCTCATATCCCGTTTTGCCGGGGTTGGCGACAATCCAGAGAATGGCGCCGGGGCCGCGGCGCATACCGGCGATCAGGGGCGCGCCCGTCCAGCGCTCTTTCGCAAAAACCTGAGCGGTTTCGGGCAGCGCGAACCGATGAATCTCGAGGGCGTGCTCGAAGACGATCGGCAAATTGGGACGGTGGACGTCTTCCAGGCTGGCCAGCCGCACCGTTTCGGAAGTGGGGTGGAAGCCGAAGCTGGCGGCCAGCGGGGATTCGCCTTCAAGGATGAGGATGCAGCCGGCGGCGAGCTTGGCGGACCAGTTGGGAGATGCGGGAGCGCCGGGTCGGCCGACAAAGATGCGCGCCTCCACGGCCGGGGACGGGCGGTGGCCTATGGAGGAAAGGATCTGAGGCCACGCACCGGCGTCCGTGCCGATGACGGAGAAGCCTGACGCGGAGAGCTGGTGAGGCGTGAGGATGAAAGCCGCGGCCAGAAGCAGCGTCGCGCGCTTAGCCAAAGCGGCGTTGGGCGCAGGTTCCGCAACGGCTTCGCGAAGATCGGAGGGTGGAATTTCGGTCAGATACGCGTTGGCGTCGGCGAGCAAGACAACGCCATCTAAAAAGCGGCGCAATGCCAATTTGACGGCTGGAAGAATGGACAAAACCTTGGCACCTCAGAAGCGAAGTGGCGGGCGCCGCGCGGGTTCTCTTGGATTTCCGGCCACGGCCTGAAACTGTTGGATTACATACGTCTGCATGCAGACACCGGGGTTGTGCGATCAGTCCCAACTGACAGGCGACGGCAGCCCCGGGCGGCTGATACCGTAAGGGCGTGAAGAGCGATAACATCAAGCACGCAAGTTCCGCCCCGGCATCGAAGGGCGGCGAGACGCACCAGCACGGAGATGGAAAACATCAGCATCTCACCACCAACCAGGGACTGGTGATCTCGGATAACCAGAATTCGCTGAAGGGCGGCGGCCGCGGCCCTACTCTGCTCGAGGATTTCATCCTTCGCGAGAAGATCACCCACTTCGACCACGAGCGCATCCCGGAGCGCATCGTGCACGCGCGCGGATCGGGCGCCCACGGCTACTTCCAGCCTTACAAGTCGATGAAGCACGTGACCAAAGCGGGTTTCCTGTCGGATCCGGACGTAAAGACGCCGGTGTTCGCGCGGTTTTCGACGGTCGCGGGCGGCGCGGGATCGGTCGATCTGCCGCGCGACGTGCGGGGATTCGCCGTCAAGTTTTATACCCAGGAAGGCAACTTCGACCTGGTGGGCAACAACATCCCGGTCTTTTTCATTCAGGACGCCATCAAGTTTCCGGATCTCATCCACTCGGTGAAGATGGAGGCGGATCGCGGCTTCCCGCAGAACGCTTCTGCGCATGACACCTTCTGGGACTTCATCTCGCTGATGCCGGAATCGTTGCACATGATTATGTGGGTGATGTCGGACCGGGCGATTCCGCGTTCTCTGCGCATGATGGAAGGGTTCGGGATCCACACATTCCGCCTGATCAACGAGGCCGGCGAGGAGCAGTTCGTGAAATTCCACTGGCGCCCGGTGCTGGGAACGGCCGCGGTGCTGTGGGACGAAGCCGTCAAAATCTGCGGCGCCGACCAGGACTTCCACCGTCGCGATCTGTTTGACGCGATCGACAGCGGAGACTTCCCCGAGTGGGAGTTCGGCTTCCAGATCTTCGATCAGAAGACCGCCGACGCGTACGCATTCGATGTTCTGGACGCGACGAAGATCATTCCGGAAGAGATAGTGCCCGTGCAGATGGTGGGCAAGATGGTGCTGGACCGGAACCCCGACAACTTCTTCGCGGAGACGGAACAGGTGGCGTTCTGCCCGAGCCATGTCGTGCCGGGTATCGATTTCAGCGAGGATCCGCTGCTGCAGGGGCGGCTGTTTTCCTACCTGGATACGCAGTTATCCCGGCTGGGAGGACCCAATTTCCACCAGATCCCGATCAACGCGCCGAAGTGCCCGTTTGCGAATTTCCAGAGGGATGGGCTGCGGCAGATGCAGGTTCCCAAGGGACGCGATAATTACGAGCCGAACTCGATCGATCTGCATGGTCCGCGGGAATCGGCGACGCGGGGTTTCCGCACCACTCCGGTTCCAGTGGAAGGGACGAAGGTTCGCTTGCGCGCCGAATCGTTTGCGGATCATTACTCCCAGGCGCGTCTTTTCTTCCGCTCGGTGACTCCCCAGGAGCAGAGACATATCGCCGCCGCGCTTACTTTTGAACTAGGAAAAGTTTCGACGCTTGCGATCCGGCGCAAGATGCTGGGCCACCTGGACATCATCGACGCCAGTTTGGGCGCCCAGGTCGCCGGCGCGCTCGGGATGACTGGAGAAGCGGAGAAGATGACCCCAGCCCGGGAGCCGATCGATCTCGACGCCAGTCCCGCGCTGCGGCTTTACGGAAAGTACGAACCGACGCTGAAGGGCCGCAAAGTCGGCGTGCTTCTGGCGCCGGGGTACGACGCGGGAGTGAAGACGGCGCTGGTGGAAGCGATCGAGGGCGCCGGGGCCGTCGCCGCGATCATCTCTCCCATGGTGGGCGGCGCGCCGGATGGGACGGGCAAGAAGGAGGCCGCGGATATGGCCTTGGCCGCATCTCCTTCGGTTCTATTCGACGCCGTGGCGGTGCTGGCCGGACCGGATGGAGATAAGGCGCTGGCGTCAAATCCAGACGCGGTGAGTTTCCTGATGGACGCGGGGCGGCATCTGAAAGCGATCGCTATTTCCGGCGTGCCGACGCTGGCGAAGAAGACGCATCTGGCTGCGATGACGGGCGTAACGGACTTGAGCGGATCCAATGCTTCCGCCTTCATCGAGTTCGCCAAGCAGGGAAAAGTCTGGGCGCGAGAGGAAGAGTAAGCGATTCGTTTGAGCTTTCTGTCACACAGGCCGTCCGCCGAGGTGCGGGCGGCCTTTTTCATTGGATGGCGATGGTGGGCGCGTTGGAAATCGCGCTGCCGGATGAGACGACCAACGGGATAGCGTTGCCCGCCGGAGCATTGCCTGGAATCTGTACATTCAGTTGATAGAGCCCGACGTAGGACGGGGCTAATCCGGAGAACGAGACCGTTGCGGGAATGCCTCCGATTGTGACGACCGGCGTCAGAGTAGTGGTCGCTAGCGGACTAACGGGCGCGGGCTCGCCGAGTGCGGGAGGGTTCGAAACTGCCCCCAGACCGGTGCAGTAAATGGAGATGTATTCTCCCGGGTGCACCGGGCGCGAGTTGAGGAATGCGCCGACAGGCGCGGCGACGGAATCGGTCCCGGCGATCAGCGCGGAGGCTTGGCCGCTCCCCGATGCGTTGGTGGTGAAGATGCCAGGCGCGGCGGCGACTAAGGTGAGGGTTTGCTGGGCGTCGTCCTGCCCATTCGTCAAAGCTAGCGTTTGCGATCCGGTGGGTGTATCGAGCGGAATCTGCAGGTTTACCTGGCCGGGGGATACGTAATAAAGCGGCGTCGCTTCATAGTTCACCTCGGCGAGAAAACCTGCCATATAGGTAAGCAGCGGGATGCCGGCGGCGCCCTGCGACGCCGTGGACAAGCTGCTTCCATACACGCTGACAATCATCCCCGGCGCAAAAACCTGGGCGCCTGAAGCCGCGTTGGCGATTCCGCCGATGACGGGGGTGACGACCGGACCCGTGAAAGGCGCCGTGAGTTCCTCGGTCCATTGATGTCCGTTGGCGTCCGTGCCGCTGAGTGCGAAAACGCGGTTAGCGGGAACGGTCAGGGCGCCGTCGCCCAGGAAAGCCGATACGGAACCGTTCGCGGGGATAGAGGCCGTCGCGAATAGCGTCGCGATTTGCGAAGAGTTATCTACGCCGTCGATGCGGAAGCCGGTGAGCGAAGTCGCCACGCCGCCCTCTTCCCGCAGGGTAAGAGTGTAGGTCCATTGATTGCCGCTTGCGTCAGCAGTCTGTTGCGTGACCGGATCGGGATTGATGGACGCGGAGATTTCCGCGAATTGCGCGCTGGGCCGCGCTGTCCATCGGTGCAGAAGATTGAACGCGTCCGGCGAACCGATGCCGCTGGCCAGATCGTACCCTGTTCCCGCTGTATACCCGAATGAGCCGGACCCACACCCCGGGGAGCCCGCGGCGCAGGGCACGACATTGCCGCCCGCGGCGATGTCATGAAAAGCGGTGGTCGCGTTGCCGGCCAGCCAGTAAAGCGTGGGATTGATGTTTCCAAGTCCGGGGGTGATCAGGGCGCCGCTGGTGACCAGATATTGGTTTAGCAGCGCCAGCATTCCGGCGAACACGGGCGCGGACGCCGAGGTTCCGCCATAGTAAACACCTTGACCGCCAGTGGTGATGTAGAAGGGATCGTGATCCGGAGAAGCGGCAAGCGAGATGTCGGGAACATCGCGCGCGCCGTCGGCGGGAACTCCGAGTCCGGTTTGCCAAACGGGCTTGCTGAAGTAGGCGCTGGCTCCGCCGCCGCCGGCGCGAAGGGTGCGCGTGAGAGCGACATCATTCCAAACCGCCTCGGGAATGTAGCCGCGCGCGGATGCGCCGTTGGCATCGTTGAACGAGTTCCAATATGCGGCGCCGGCGCCCTCCGCAAACTCGGTTCCGCCTACGCCCGTGACTTCGGGAATGTCGGCGGGAACCTGCACGACGGGCCCGTCCTGGGCGATGACCGAGTCGTTGTCATCGCATGACGCTGCACCCGTATCGCCCGCGGCGTTCACCCACGTAATTCCTTGAGCGACGGCCTGTTGCGCGAGCTGCTGGAGCGAGATCAGGTCGGAAGCGCCTTCGGCTTCGCAGAATCCGAAGCTGCTGCTGATGACAGGGGCAAGGTTCTGATCAATCGCGTACTGGAGCGCGTCGAACGCGTTCGACGAATATACGTAGATGATGGCGGCGTTGCGCGCCACGGCCCCGGACCACTCGATGTCGAGGTCGGCTTCGGCCAGGGCGTCTTTGTCCGCGGCGGGCGCCGGTAATCCAGGCACCAATTTCGTTTGCAGATTCGGAGCGGATAAGTTGAACTTAGAGCGGAAGGATTGAATGTCGGAAGCGCTCACCGCGGCTTGGCCGGGAATCGCGATCTTCTGCCCGGTTCCGTCGATGCCGGCGCTGATGAGGGATGCGAAATCGTAGATGGCCGCCAGATCATCCGGCGCCAGGCTGTGGAACTCATTGGATTGAGTGTTGAAAAGGCTTGCCCGAATGGCTGCCGATCGCGGAAGGAAATCGTCCATTCCCCCGATGTGCGCGATCACAGCGCGCAGGGCGAATGGGACCGAGGGTGGAGAAGCATTGGAAAAGTGAGACTTCCCGTCGACCTCATAGCGGTGAATGGGGGCATGGAAGAAGTTCTCGACCTGCCGCGCCGTGCCGCTGAAGGTGATCCAGGTGCGGCCGCGGCCTGCCTGCGTGACCTGGAAACCTCCGGATTTGAGCCACGCCACGAGCTGGTCGATGTCATGCGGGCTGACCCCGAACCGGTCCGCATAGGCTTCGGGCGTTAGCCAGCGGTGGTAACTGAACGAGGATGGGGAGAGTTGCTCATTGAGGAGATGGCGCAACTCGGCGGCTTGAGCCTCGCTGGGATTCAAGTGAAGGCTGAGCCGGCCGAGACGGAAAGAGGCTGGCGCAGGGCCGCGGTCGTTCTGAAGTTTCGCCCGCGGATGGATGCCGCCGGGCAGCGGCGCCAGGCGCAGCCGGTTGATCGGTTCGGTGATGCGGTCGGTCTGGGCGGCCCACAATGACGCGGCGCATATCAAGAACGGGCCGATGCACGAGACCTGGCGAACGGAAGCGAACATGGGGAAGACGGATGAGTGTAGCATCCGCGAGGCCTTTCCCGGTCAAGAATATCGGGTGGCTTGGTAAAACAGGGAGATGGCGCTTTCCGCGAGAAACCAATTGGCGGGTACTGTCGACCAGGTGCATGTCGACGGCATCATGGCTCGGGTAGTGGTGAAAGTTGGCGAGAATGTGATCGAGAGCGTGATCACCCGGCAGAGCGCCGAGGAACTCGGGCTCAAGCCGGGAGATTCCGTGCGGGTTGTCGTCAAATCCACGGAAGTGATGATTCAAAAAGACTGACGCAGCTGTCCGTCTTCTAGCGAGTTTTCCCCGCGAAGGAAAGCTGTTGGCCGGAGTACGAAACGATCTGGTCCGGATCGGGGGTCAGACCGGGGCCGGAGCCGTGAGCCGGGCCGACAAGGACAATGTGGAAAGTGCGGGATTGAAGCATCCCAGGGAAACTTCCCTCGCGCTTGAAGATGGTGAGCGTCCGGGCGTCGTCGTTCCAGTGCATTTTGATGGTCGCGAAGACGCCCTGCTCGTAGTGGTAGGAGTCATTCTCATCCTCATAGAGGGTGAAATCCCCGTCGACTCCGGGATAAATGCGGATTTCGAGCGGGTCGGCGGGTTTCTCCGCGGCGTACTGAAGATCGGGGCCCAGGGGGACGATGGAGCCGGCGCGGACAAAGAGCGGAAGGCGGTCGAGCGGCGCGGGCGCATCGATCGCTTTGCCCCCGTCGACGGTTTCCCCATTCCAGAAGTCGTACCACTTGGTGCGCGCTGGTAAGTAAAGGTGACGCGCCGCGGCAGCCTGTTCGGTGACGGGGCTGACGAGGATAGCGGGTCCGAACATGTACTGGTCGCCGATATTGAGAACGCGGTCGTCCGCGGGGAAATCCATGACCAACGGGCGCATCGGCGTGTAGTTCTCGCTGGTTATTTTCCACGCGAGCGAATAGATGTACGGCATCAGGCGGTAACGGAGCTTGTCGTAACGGGTGAGAATCTGTTGGGCTTCGGGACCGTAAGACCAGAGCTCGTTCACGTTGGGAGAACGGGTTCCGTGGACGCGAAAGATCGGGCAGAACGCACCGAACTGAAACCAGCGAATGAACAGTTCGCGATAGGCGGGGTCGTTCGGATGGCCCATGAAGAAGCCGCCGATATCGGAGGTCCAATAGGGAATGCCCGAGAGTTCGAAGTTGAGGGCGGCGGGGATCTGGCGCTTGTACGTCTCGAAGTCGGAAAGCACGTCGCCGGACCACGCCGTGACGCCGTTGCGCTGAATGCCCGCGAAAGCGGAGCGCGAAAGGATGAAGACGCGCTTGGCGTCCGATGCGGCGCGCTGGCCGTCGTGAACGGCGGAGGTGGTCATCAGCGGGAAGAGGTTGGCGTAACGCGCGCCGCTGCCGATCCTGACTTTCCTGCCGAGGAGCACGTTCTCTTCGACGCCCTCGGTTTCCGGTTCGGTGGTGTCCATCCACCAGGCGTCGGCGCCGATCTTAAACAGCGACTGATCGATGAGGTTCCAGTAATATTGGCGGGCCGCCGGATTGAAGGGGTCGTAGAGCGCGGCGCCTTTGGGGTGGAAGCTCGCGACCTTCGTGCGGTCGATGAAGAACCCGCGCTTATCCATATCCGTGTACGTGGCCGTCCCGGGATAGAAGAGCGGCCAGACGGACATCATGAGGTGGATGTGGTTCTCATGCAGATCGGCGATCATTTTTCCGGGATCGGGGTAGTTCTTGTTGAAGATGAACTCGCCCGTACTGGTCCACCAGAACCAGTCCTGCACGATGTTGTCGATGGGAATTTCGAGCGCGCGGTACTTGTGGGCGACATCAAGGATTTCGGCTTGTGAGGCGTACTTGTTCTTGCACTGCCAGAAGCCATACGCCCACTTTCCGAAAAGAGGCGCGGCGCCGGTGAGTTCGCGATAATCAGCGATGATTTTGTCGAATTGGGGACCGTAGAAGAAGTAGTAGTCGATGACGTCGGCCACGTCGGAGCTCACATAGAGATAGTGGACGAAGCGATTATTTACCTTCGAGACCGAGGTGTTGTTCCAAAAGAGGCCGTAGCCTTTACTGGACACCAGAAGCGGGACCGCGATTTCAGTGTTTTCCTGCGAAAGGTCGACCGATTCGCCGCGATAATTCCAGACGCCTGCCTGGTGCTGGCCAAGCCCATAAAGCGCTTCTTCTGAACCATACATCTTAAAAACGTCTTCCGCATGGTGCGTGGATTCGCCGTTGACGTTGACGGGGGAGAGTATTTTAGGCCCCTCGGTGAGGAGAACTTTGCGCGCGCGATCGGTATAGGTGATGAGACTATCGGCGCGCGTGACCGTCACGGCGAGGTCGTCCGTGGTGAGCGTGACGTCTTTGTCCGTGGAGGTGAACTGCCATGGAACGGCCGGCCAGGTGTTTTTGACGACCACGTAATCAGGGTCGTTGGGGAAAGCGGCGGTCGCCGAATAACGGACGCGGATGATGGAGCTGGTGCAGACCTGGAGCTTCAGGGCGCCGGTCTGGAGCGCGAACAGGACGCCGTCGGGCTGGCGTTCGACCGCGGTGACGGGGTTATCGGGAATCCATTGAGCGTGCGCGGGCGCGGCGAACAGGAGCAACGCGGCGAACACGAGCGACGCGGCAAGAGGGTGGCGCATTTGAAGGAGAGATTAACAGATCAGACCGAATTTACGGTTCTTCGAGGGGTTCAGGCGCGGTTGCAAACTTCGCGGTACAGGGCTTCGTATTGCGGGATGATGCGTTCGGTGGCGAAGCGGTTGACGGCGGTTTCGCGGGCGCGGGCGGACATACGCGCGTGCAGCGCCGGGTCGGCCAGGAGTTCGGAGACGCGGCGGGATTGCGCCGCAACGTCACCGACGCCTTCGACAAACCCGTCGACGCCATCCGTGATGAGTTCGGGGATGCCGCCGACGCGAGTGCTTACCGGCGGCACGCCGCAGGACATGGCTTCGAGCGCGGCGAGTCCAAAAGACTCCATTTCGCTGGGCATGAGCAGAACGTCCGCGAGCGGAATGAGGCGTTCGACGTGGTTCTGTTTGCCGAGAAAAGTGACGTGGTCGGAGACGTTCAATTCGTAAGCGAGGCGCTCGGCGGGGCTGCGTTCGGGCCCGTCACCGGCCATGAGGAGATGCGCGGGTTGATGCTTACGGACCTCGGCAACGATGCGTATGCAATCGAGAACGCGCTTGACCGGGCGGAAGTTGGACAGGTGGATGAGAAGTTTTTCGCCGGCCGGTGCGTAGAGGCGCGCGCCGGCCTTTTCGGGATCAGGCTGGTACGTCGCCGTGTTCACGAAGTTGTAGATCACGCGGATTGGATTGGCCACGCCGAACACCTCGACGGTCTGTTTGCACAGATCTTCGCTGATGGAGGAGATGCCATCGGACTGCTCGATGGAGAACTTGGTGATGGGGAAATAGCTGCGATCGGTTCCCACCAGCGTGATATCGGTTCCATGCAGCGTGGTGATGAACGGGAGACGGCGGACGGGCGCGGTCATCTGCTTGGCGAGCAGGGCCGAGATGGAGTGCGGGATGGCGTAATGGACGTGAAGGAGATCGAGATTGTGACGTGCCGCTACTTCAGCCATTCGGGAGGCCAGCGCGAGGGTATAGGGCGGGTATTGAAAAAGCGGGTACGGGGTGACTTCGACTTCGTGGTAGAAGACGCGGGGAGTGCCGGGATCGAGGCGGATGGGGTTGGCGTAGGTGATGAAATGAACTTCGTGGCCGCGCTGAGCAAGTTCGAGGCCGAGTTCAGTCGCGACAATGCCGCTGCCGCCGTAAGTGGGATAGCAGGTGATTCCGATTCTCATTCGTGCACCTCGATATCGATGCGGCCGGCGCCGATCTGGCCGTCGAGGTTTTCGTCAGGGCGCGGTTTATCGCCGCCTCCGAACCAGAGTCGAATCGCGCTGTTTTCGGTGAGCACGGTGGGGTCGCAGACCACTTGGCTGTCCCACGCTGCGTTCCCGCGCACGACGCTTTGCGGAATCCAGTGGACGCCGTCGCCGGAGCGAGCGGTGAGAAGCGCGCGCCTTTCTTGTACGTCTCTCCCGGTGTAGATCATCCAATACCATCCGTTTGATTCCCAGACCGCGGGCTCACCGAGACCGTTTTCATCGGCCCGGCCCGAGCCGGGCCAGGGAATGGTGATGACGGGGTTGGAGCGGAGCTTGGTCCAATGCAGCCCGTCATCTGAGCGCGCCAGTCCGAGTTGCTGCTGCCGCGCGCGGTTCTGCCCGAGGTAATAGAGGTAGAAGATTCCGCTGCGCGTCAGAACGTATGGGTCGGCCACGCCGCGTTCATCCCAGCTGCCCCGCGGCCCTGGTTCGAGAACGGGGAGCGGCTCTTTGCGCCAGCGGCGGCCGTCGGGTGAACGGGCGAGCCCGATGCGAGGGAGATCGTTGTCACCGGCCTGATACCAATACCAGAACTCGCCGCGGTCGAACATTGCGGAGCCATTCGCCGCGATATACGCGCCTTCCCACGTTCGGGGATCCGGGGAAAGTACGCGACCCTGTTTGGTCCAGGCGACACCGTCCGGGGAATCCGCCAGAGCGGTGCTCCATGTTCGGCCATCGAACGCGGAGTAGAAATTGAGGAATAGCCCGCCGTGATGGATGACGGACGGGTTGAGGATGTCGGACTCGGTCGCGCGGCGGAGCACGGGCTCCGCGTCGAGACGCGCCGTGAGAGTCGCAGCGGCCGCGCGGGGCAGGCGAGGCAGCGTGAAATCCGCATAAGCGCCGCAACCGGAAAGTCCCGCCGCCATCAGTGTCAGAGTGAGCATATGCACGCGGTTGAATCCGTGCGATGATTTCGCCAGAACACGAGCGACAGAATCCGGAGATGTGAACGAATCATGACAGAACCAGTTCCTGCCCACGAAAATCCTCTCGACCCGGAAGAACTCCGGAAGATGAACGGTTACTGGCGCGCCGCGAACTATCTTTCAGTAGGCCAGATTTATCTGCTTGCAAACCCCATGCTACGCGAACCGCTGAGGGTGGAAGATATCAAGCCCCGGCTCCTGGGTCATTGGGGGACGACGCCGGGTTTGAACTTCGTGTACGTTCACATGAACCGGATCATCCGGAAATTCGATCTGGATGCGATTTATGTCTGCGGACCGGGACACGGCGGCCCGGGCATGGTGGCCAATACCTATCTGGAAGGAACCTATTCCGAGTTCTACCCGAAGATTTCACGGGACGAGGAAGGAATGGGACGGCTGTTCAAGCAGTTTAGCTTTCCGGGAGGAATCCCCAGCCATGCCGCGCCCGAAACCCCCGGATCGATCAACGAAGGCGGTGAACTGGGCTACTCGCTGGTGCATGCGTATGGCGCGGTTTTCGATAATCCGGACCTGGTCGCGTGCTGCGTGATCGGCGACGGCGAAGCGGAAACGGCGGCGCTGGCCACGAGCTGGCACTCGAACAAATTCCTGAACCCCGCCCGGGACGGGGCGGTGCTGCCCATTCTCCACTTGAACGGCTACAAGATCATGGGGCCGACGGTGCTGGCTCGCATGGACGATTCCGAGCTGGTGGAGTTGTTCCAAGGCTACGGTTATAAGCCTTATTTCGTGGAGGGACATGAGCCGGAGCTCATGCATCAGTGCATGGCGGCGGCGCTGGACGAGATCATCGGTGAGATCCGGCGGATCCAACGAGACGCGCGCGAGCACAACATCACGGACCGGCCGCAATGGCCGATGATCATTCTCCGTTCGCTCAAGGGGTGGACGGGTCCGAAGTTCGTGGACGGCAAACCCGTGGAGGGAACTTTCCGCGCGCATCAGGTTCCCATTGACGATCCGAGAACGAACCCCCAACACCTGAAGCAGTTGGAAGAGTGGATGCGGAGCTACCGCGCCGAGGAGTTGTTCGACGAGCACGGAACGTTCCTCGCGGAATATGCCGAGCTGGCCCCGAAGGGCGAACGCCGCATGGGCGACAATCCGCATGCCAACGGCGGGATTTTGTTGAAGCCGCTGCACATGCCGGATTTCCGGGAGTACGCGCTGATGGTGAAGCCGGGCGTGACGATGGGCGAATCCACGCGGGAGCTTGGAAAGATGTTGCGGGATGTGATCTCGATGAATCCCGACAATTTCCGGCTGATGGGTCCGGACGAGACCGCGTCGAACCGGCTGACCAGCGTTTTCGAAGTGACGGACCGGGTGACCATGGAGCGGATCGACCCGAAGGACGACCACGAATCGAGGACGGGACGCGTGATGGAAGTGCTGAGCGAGAACATGTGCGAGGGCTGGCTTGAAGGTTACCTGCTGACCGGGCGGCACGGCTTGTTCACGTGTTATGAGGCATTCATTCACATCATCGATTCGATGTTCAATCAGCACGCCAAATGGCTGAAGGTGTGCCACGACATTCCCTGGCGGCGGCCCATCGCGTCGCTGAACTATCTGCTGAGCTCGCACGTTTGGCGGCAGGATCATAACGGATTCAGCCACCAGGACCCCGGGTTCATCGACCACGTGGTGAATAAGAAGGCGGACGTGATCCGCGTGTATCTGCCGCCTGACGCGAACTGCCTGCTCAGCGTGACCGACCACTGCCTGCGCAGCCGGGACTACGTGAATGTGATCGTGGCGGGCAAACAGCCGGAACTTCAATACCTCGACATGGACGCCGCCATCAAACATTGCACCGCGGGCGCGGGCATCTGGGAGTGGGCGAGCAACGACGCGGGCCGGGAGCCGGATGTCGTCATGGGCTCTTGCGGAGATGTGCCCACGATGGAGGCGCTGGCGGCGGTGGATCTGCTGCGGCAGCATGTTCCGGATCTGATAATCCGCTTCGTGAACGTGGTGGATCTGATGACGCTGCAGCCGACGAGCGAACATCCGCACGGAATGCGCGACAAGGATTACGATTCCCTGTTCACCACGAACAAGCCGATCATTTTCAACTACCACGGGTATCCGTGGCTGATCCACCGCCTGACGTACCGGCGGACGAACCAGCAATTGCATGTACGCGGATACAAAGAAGAGGGTACGACGACAACGCCGTTCGATATGTGCGTGCTGAATGAGATCGATCGTTTTCACCTTGCGATGGAAGTAATCGATCGCGTTCCGAGGGTCCATGACACCGCGGCGCATGCGCGGGAGTTCTTCCGCATGAAGCTGATCGAGCATCAGCATTACACGCGCGAGGTCGGGGACGACATGCCCGAGATCAAGAACTGGAAGTGGCCGTATTAGATGCACATTCTGGTGCTGAACTGCGGCAGCTCTTCGCTCAAATATCAACTGATTGAGACCAGCGTCGAGCAGATCGCGGCGAATTCGGACCGCGCATTGGCCCACGGCGCCGTGGAGCGAATCGGGTCGCTGGACGCGAAGGTCACCTATCAGGTTGCGGGCGGGAAGAAGGAGGAGAAGACTGCCCCCGCCGATACTCCGGAAGATGCCATCCGGATCGCGTTCGAGCATCTTACCGCGCCGGGAGGTCCGCTGAACGATTCGACGCCGATTGAGGCGGTCGGTCACCGGATCGTGCATGGCGGGGAAGAGTTTCAGGAATCGGTGCTGATTGACGACGAGGTGCTGCGCAAGATCGAAAGCCTTTCAGACCTGGCGCCGCTGCACAATCCGCACAATCTGAAAGGCTATTACGCAAGCCGGAAGTTGCTGCCGGAGGCCAAACAGGCGGCGGTCTTCGATACGGCGTTTCACCACACGCTGCCGGCGAAGGCGTTTCTGTATGGGATCCCGTACGAGTTTTATACCCGGGATCACGTGCGCAGGTATGGTTTCCACGGAACTTCGTACCGCTACATTTCATGGCGCTACGCGGCGCTGCGGAAGACGACGCGATACTCGCTGAAGCTGGTGGCTTGTCATTTAGGGAACGGCTGCTCGGTGTGCGCGATCGATCATGGGCGATCCGTCGATACGTCGATGGGATTTACGCCGATGGACGGGTTGCTCATGGGAACGCGGCCGGGCGAGATCGATCCGGGCGCGGTGCTGTTTCTCGCGGGCCGGGACCCGGCCGGCGTACACGGGACAGAGACCATGCTGAACCAGCACGCGGGTTTAGCCGGTATGACGGGTGGAACCAGCGATATGCGCGATGTTCTCGAGCGGAGGGAGAAGGGCGACGGGCGCGCGCGAGATGCCGTGGATGTATTCTGCTACCGCGTGACCAAGTTTATTGGCGCGTACCTGACGGTGCTGGGCGGGGCGGACGCGATTCTGTTCACGGGGGGCATCGGGGAGAATGCTGCGCCCGTCCGGGAGCAGATCTGCGCGGGATTGGGCTGGCTGGGCGTGGAGCTGGACGGGGTGAAGAACGGCGCCGCCCAGGGCGCGGATACATGCATTTCCGCGGACGGATCCAAAATTCCCGTGTGGGTGATTCCGACCGACGAGGAGCTTCTGATCGCGCGCGACACGTTTCGCTGCGTGATGGGAATCCCGCAGCCGTGAATTGGGGCGTCGGCGGTGTGTTCCAATATGAAATCTCATGAGCACCGCGCAGCCGTTCACAATTCTCTGCTTCGCCAGCTACGAGAAGGGGCACGACTTCATGCGCTCAGCCAAGCAGCAGGGGTGCCGCGTTCTCCTGCTGACCTCGCTGAGTTTGAAAGATAAAGCCCGCTGGCCGCTGGACAGCATCGACGAGACCTTCTACATGCCGGACCGGGAAAATGTCTGGGTTCGGGAAGATACGGTGAAGGCGATCGCGCATCTGGCGCGCACGCAACGGATCGACCGCATTGTGCCGCTGGACGAGTTCGATCAGGAGATTGCGGCGGAGATCCGCGCGCATCTGTGCCTTCCGGGGCTGGACGAAACGACCACGCGCCGGTTTCGCGACAAGCTGTACATGCGATACACCGCGCATCGCGCCGGAATCCGCGTCCCGGCCTTTGTGGGCGTTCTGAACTATGGGGCTCTGCACGAATTTACGCAACAGGCGCCGCCCCCGTGGGTGCTGAAGCCGCGCATGATGGCGGGCGCGATCGGAATCCGCAAGATCTATTCGGCCGAGGAGCTGTGGAGAGCCCTGGAGGCTTTAGGTGATCAGCAATCGGAGTATCTGCTGGAGGAATATGTTCAGGGCAATGTCTGCCACGTGGATTCCATCATCTGGGATGGCCGGGTGATCTTTCGCGTGGCGAGCGCGTACGGGCGGCCGCCCATGGACGTCTCGCACGGCGGCGGCGTGTTCACTACATCGATACTGCCGCGCGGATCGGATCTGGAGCAGGAACTGGTGGCGCTGAATGCGCGCGTGCTCTCCGCCATGGGACATTGGCGGGGCGTGAGCCACACAGAATTCATTGTGAGCAAAGAGACCGGGGAAGTCTATTTTCTGGAGACCGCGGCCCGGGTGGGCGGCGCGCATATCGGCGATCTGGTGACGGCGGGAACGGGCGTGAACCTTTGGGCGGAATGGGCGCGGGTGGAGGCGTCCACCACGGAGCACCCGTATATCCCGCCGGAGTCGCACGACGGGTACGCGGCCATGATCGTGTCGCTGGCGCGGCAGGAGAATCCGGATACATCTTCCTACAACGCGCCGGAAGTTGTGTGGCGGATGGATGAGAAACACCACGCCGGGCTGATCGTGGCGTCGCCGGATCACGACAGGGTTTCGGAGCTGCGGGATCAATACGTCGCGCGCGTGAGCGAGGATTTCGGAGCGGTGCTGCCTCCAAAAGAGCGGCCCACTAACTAAAATACATTTTGGACTCGCCGGCCATCCTTGTCGCGATTCCGTCCTTGTATGGCGGACCGCTGCTTCACGCCTGCCTGCAATCGCTCGTGCGGCAGAGCGAGCGCGATTTCGAGGCGATCGTGATCGACAATAGCGGAACGGGCGCGATTGAGCGGGATGTGATGTCGCACCATTGGCCCATCGCGCTCCGGGTGCGGCGGAGCGAGCGCAATCTCGGATTCGCGGCGGCGATCAACCAGGCCTGGGGAATGTCGGGCGCGCGCTACCTGGCGACTCTCAACGACGATGCCGAAGCGCACCAGGGCTGGCTCGCGGCGTTGCGCCGAGAGATGGATGCATCCCCGGATTTCGGCATGTGCGCCTCGCAGGTGCGTCTGTATGGGCGAGAGGATCTGGATTCAGCGGGCATGCTGATGTACGGCGACGGATCAAGCAAGCAGCGCGGCCAAGGTGAAAGGCCGGAGAACTTATCGATGCGGGAGAGCATTCTTTTGCCTAGCGCCTCGGCGGCTCTCTACCGTCGCGAGATGCTCGAAGACATCGGCCTGTTCGATGCCGATTTCTTTTTGTACTGCGAAGATACCGATCTGGGGCTGCGCGCCCGGTGGAACGGATGGGAATGCCGTTATGTTCCGGACGCGGTGGTGGAGCACCACTACTCGCAGTCGGCCGGGGCGGCGTCTCCGCTGAAGGCATGGCAGATCGAGCGGAACCGGCTGTGGGTGGCGGCGAAGAATTTTCCGGTTCGCATGCTGATGAAAGCGCCTCTTTACACCGCCGCGCGCTATCTGTGGCATGCGGCGTATCTGGTGCGGGGGCGCGGGGCGGCGGCGCAGTTTCGCGCCGGGGGAAACTCGATGTGGTCGCTGTTCGCCGTGATATGCCGGGCGCACTGGTCGCTGGTCACGCATTTCGGGGAGTTGCGTCGTAAGCGGCAGGCGATCCGGCGCGGCGCGCTCATCTCGGACAAGCAGTTTGCGGCGATGCTCAAGAGGCACTCGATTCCTGCTCGGGAGATTGCGCGCCTGTGATCGCCCCGCGCGGGCCGAATTCGCTCCTGGTGATCGTTCCGTCGCTCAACGAAGAAGGGGCTATCGCGGGAGTGGTTCATTCGATTCGGCGTGAGATGCCGGGAACGCCCGTGCTGGTGATTGACGATTTCTCGATCGACGCGACGGTGGAGCGCGCCCGGATGGCCGGAGCCGAAGTGGTCTCGCTGCCTCGTCACCTGGGGCTGGGGGGATGCGTGCAAACCGGGTACAAGCTGGCGTTTCAGCTCGGTTTTGATTTCGTGGTGCGCGTGGATGGCGACGGCCAGCACGATGCCCGGGATATTCCGAGGGTCTATGAACGCCTGGTGGAATCGGGGGCGCACATGGTGATCGGCTCACGGTTCATCGAACAGAATGGCCAGCGCACCACGCCCATGCGCGGGTTCGGGATCGTGTTCTTCCGGTGGGTATTGCGGCTGGTTCTGGGCAAGCCGGTGCACGATCCGACATCGGGATTCGTGGGCGTGAACCGGACGGCGTTGCAGGTCTTCAGCCGGACGTTTCCCCTGGAATATCCGGAGATCGAGGCGTTGGTGGTGCTGCAGAGGAGGCGGTTTCGATTCGAGGAAGTTCCGTGCCGGATGTTGCCGCGGCTCACCGGCCGTTCCTCCATTACGGCCATGCGCTCGGTCGGGTATATCGTGCACGTGCTCCTGGGGATCGTGGTGAACGTGCTGAAGTATGATGCTCGTAGCAGCCGATCCACTGAGACCTGATGTCCCGCCTGCCGCTTTTTATCAGCGCGATAAGCGTTCTCCTGTTTCTGCTGGTCATCTTTTCCGTGCGCCGGTCGCGCATCCGGGCGGAGTATTCAGTGGGCTGGCTGCTGGCCGCTGTGGCCCTTTTCGGGTTGTCGCGCTCAGGATGGCTGCTCGACGCCACGGCTCGCGTGCTGCGGATCGACCAACCCCGGGAGATCCTGCTGCTGGGGGTCTTCGGAGTGTTTCTGCTGCTGTTCTTCTGGGCTTCCATTCTGATCTCACGGCTGCGCGATGACACCATCGAACTGGTGCAACGGATCGCCATCCTCGAGTTTCAGATCAATCATTTGCAGGAATCCGTTCTGGTTCGCGATGGCAAAGGCAGCCGGGGCGTCTAGACGCCAGCTCTGATGGAGCGTCCCGGAGAACGCCCGCTGCGGATCGGCATCAACGCGCTTTATCTGATTCCGGGCAAAGTTGGCGGCACTGAAATCTATCTGCGCAACGCGCTGAAGGCACTGGCCGCTGCCGATCCCGGCAACGAATACTTTGTATTCCGGAACCGCGAGACGGGAAACGACCTGACGCCGCCAGCCGCTAACTTTCACGATCGCCCGCAACGCGTGCATGGCGCTTGGCGTCCGGGCCGGGTCGTATACGAGCAGTTCGTTTTGCCGTGGGTTTGCGCGCGGCTCCGCCTCAGCGTGCTTTTCAACGCGGGCTTCACGGCCCCGTTGCTATGCGCATGTCCCATGGTGACCGTATTCCACGATCTGCAGTATAAAAGGCATCCGGAGTTTTTCCGATGGTTCGATTTACCGTTCTGGCGCATTCTTCTTCCGGCGTCGGCATGGCGATCCCGGCGCATTGTGGTTCTGTCGGAAGCAGTGAAGGCGGATGTGGTCCGGTTCTATGGATATCCTCCGGCCCGGGTGGATGTGATTCCGCATGGGGTCGAACCGGAGTTCGCAGATATCCGCGAAGAGCGGCGCCGCGGAAAAGAGCCCGCGCGCTTGATTCTTACCGTTTCCACGCTCCATCCCCACAAGAATCTCGAGGCGCTGCTGGAGGCGTTTCAGAGATTTCTCGAACGGCGCCCCGGATGGCGATTATGCGTGATCGGGCTGAAGGGATTTGAGACCGAAAACATCGAGGCGCGCCGGCGGGATCTGGGGTTGGAGGAAGCGGTGCTGATCACCGGCTGGGTGCCCCGCGAGCATCTGTACGAATGGTTTGCCCGCGCGGACGCTTTTGTCTATCCGTCGCGCTTCGAGGGATTCGGGATTCCGGTTCTGGAAGCGCTCACCGCCGGCATTCCGACGGCTTGTTCGCGCATTCCTTCCCTGGTCGAGATCGCGGATTCCGCGGTGCGGTTCTTTGACCCGAATGACGTGGCGGATATCCTGCGCGCGCTCGAACAGATTACGGGAGACGAAAAATTGCGAACGCGTCTGCGGGAGGAAGGTCCGCGGCGGGCGCTTCTTTTCTCGAGGGAGCAGTCAGGCCGTCAGCTTGTGCGCGCGCTCGGGTTGGCTGGTCAGCCGGCGACGCGCTCGAAGAATTTCCAGGATTTTTGAGCGGCCAAACTCCACCGGTAATGGTCGCGCGCGCGGGATCGGCCGCGTTCGCCGAGTTCGCCGCGCAGTTGGGGCGACGTAAGCAGAGAAAGGATGGCCGCGCCGATTTCGGCTTCCGAGTAGGGGTCCACCAGCAGCGCGGCGCCGGCCGCGACCTCCGGCATGCTGGAGCAGTTGGACGTGAGCGCGGGAACGCCGCAGGCCATAGCCTGCGCGAGCGGAAAGCCGAAACCTTCATACAGAGACGGGTAAGCGAGCGCGAGCGCCCCGGCGGTAAGCGCGGGGAGATCGGCTTCGGGCACATAGCCCAGGTAACGGACGCCGCTCGCTCCCGCCCGAAGGCGCGCCAGGGTGGTTTCCGCTTTCCAGCCGGGCGGTCCGGCGACGACGAGGCTGAACTGTTCCTTCACGTCCGCGGGCAGGCTTCCCCAGGCGTTCAGGAGCCGTTCCAGGTTCTTGCGGGGTTCGATGGTTCCCACGGAGAGGATGTATGGACGGTGCAGCCCGAGCCGCTGGCGAAGCGGTCGGCTATACTCCGGCGCGAGCGCGAAGTACGTCTCGGGAACCCCGTGATAGATCACCTCCACGCGTTCGGGATCGAGCCGGAGCAGCCGGATTGCGTCCTGGCGGGCGCTTTCCGAAACCGCGATGAGACCGTCGGCCTTGCGCCATACGTGCTCGCCCATTTGCCGGGCCGCGTGTGCGTTTGCGCGGGTGTGAAATTCCGGCATCAGCCAGCAGGTCAGGTCGTGGATGTGGGAAGTGAGCCGGACTGTGCGCGGAGGCAGGCGCAACTGGGGCGATCCGTGGAAGATGGCCGCGCGCGGAACCAACTGCCGGGCGACGGGGTTCAGCAGCGGCAGGTTCATTGCGGCGACGAGGAAGAGCCGCCAGTTGGGAATTCCCGATTCGACTCCGCGATCGTGATCGAGCGCGGCCATTCTTCCCAGAAACGGGTAAAAATCCAATTTATTCGCGCCGCGGGAGGCCTCGAGAGCCTGGGTCCAGTAGAAGAGATGATTCTTGACGCCGGCGCTGCGCAGGAGCGTGGGAGTCAGGTCAAGCGTGATCCGCATGCAATGGTGGGCGGCTCCGCCAGTTTCTCACGCGCGAGTGTAAGATGATGAGGCACTATGACCGCACGTTTCTCACGAATTGTACTCCCCGGCCTTTTGCTGGCGGCCTCACTTTGGACGCTCCTGCTCGGGCAAGGGAGTCCGGCCCCGGAAATCCTGTATATCGGCACGTATACGACGCACGGCAGTAAAGGGATCTACTCGGCGCGGTTGGATCCCGGAACCGGCGCGCTCTCGGGCGTGTCCCTGGCGGCGGAGTCCGTGGATCCTTCCTTCCTGGCTCTCCATCCAAAGGAGCCGTTTCTGTACGCGGCGAATGAAAGCACGGGGAAAGTCAGCGCGTTTGCGGTCGATTCCGGATCCGGAGCGCTGCGGTTTCTGAACATGCAGGATTCAGGCGGTAACGGGCCTTGTCATGTGTCTTTGGATGCGACGGGACGAATGCTGTTCGTGGCGAACTACGCGGGGGGAAGTTTTTCTGCTTACCCGGTCGGAACGGACGGGCAAATCGGCTCGCACACGGCAGCGATTCAATTCACTGGCTCAGGGCCCGACAAAGAACGTCAGGAAGCGCCGCACGCCCATTCCGCCTATACAACTCCGGACAACCGTTTCGTCCTGGTGAACGATCTCGGCACGGACCGGACGATGGTTTACAGCATCGATCCGGAAAAGGCGTCCCTGGAGGCGGCGACCCCGCCGTTCGCCGCCGCCAACCCGGGCACGGGTCCGAGACATCTTGCGTTCGGACTGGGTGCGCGTTACGTGTATGTCTTGAATGAGATCCAGTCGAGCATCACAAAGTATGCGCTGGACGCCGCCCAGGGCAGCTTGCGGAAAATGGAAACATTGTCCTCTCTGCCCCCCGGTTTTCAGGGGAAGAACACCGCCGCGGAGATCGCCGTCGCGGCGGACTGGAGGCGGCTGTATGCTTCCAACCGGGGCCATGACAGCATCGACGTGTTCACTATCGGAGCGAATGGCGCTCTCAATCTGATTCAGGACGCGCCTTCCGGCGGCCGCACGCCACGCAGCTTCGCGCTGGATCCGAGCGGCCGATGGCTGCTGTCGGCCAACCAGGACTCGGACGCCATACAGGTTTTTCGAGTCGACGCCAGGTCCGGGAAAATTACGGCGCAGGGAACGCCAGTGACCGTTCCGTCGCCAGTTTGCGTCCTATTCAAGAGGAAAAGCTGATTCAAATTGGGAATCGCTGGCACTTTGCAATCGAAGATCCAACACTTTTGCGTAGAACGGTCGCCCGGACCCGCTCGCAAATCTCGTAAGACAGTTATAATTTGAAAATCCGCTTTCCCGTTTGAATTCTAGGAGTGCACGTGCATCGCAATTTCATACTCGTCTTAACTTCTTTCTTAGTGCTGGTTCCCGGCGTCGCCCAGGGCCAGGTACAAATGCTTGGGATTGGGGACAGCCTCGGAGAAGGCGTCCAATCCGACAACGCTTTTTCCATTAGCCAGCAACAGGGCTATCTGAACGATGTCGCGACCCAAGCGGGATTTGCCTTCCAGCTTCCGCTGATCAAGAGCAGCGCCCTGGGCACTGTGGGCGATGTGACCGGGCGCTCCCGCATTTCCCCTACGACCGATCCGCAGGATCTGGCCGTTTCTGGCGCGCTGGTCGGCGACGTTCTGAACACTGTCGCTAACCAAACCGTGACGCGCGAGGTGGACCTGGTGCTTGCCCCGTATTACGGAATGAGCCAGATCCAGGTCGTGGAGCAGCAGACGCCCGGTTACGTGTTGTGCTGGGTGGGGAACGACGACATCATCGACTATGTACTGGACTATTCGAGTCTGAACAACCCGACCGGAATCACCCCGCTGCCGTTATTCACTTCGAATTATCAGGAACTCATGTCACGCCTGAAAGCAACGGGCGCGAAGGTCGCGGTGGCGAACATTCCGGACCTGACCAAGATCGCCTTCCTGTTCGACAACACGGAGCTGACCAGGTACACGGGGACGGATTACAACCTTCCGGAGGGTTATCTGACCACTTTCCAGACAATGATTCTTTTGAAACTGGGACAACTGGACGGCAGCGTTCTGCAGAACCCCGCGTACGTTTTGGATCCGGCCCGGATCACCTTTATTCGTAGCCAGGTAGCGGCTTACAACAACGTCATCAGCCAAGCTGCCGCCGCGGTGGGTTTTCCCTTGGTGGACGCGCACAACATTCTTAATTCCATCGTCACCAACCCGATCACGATTGAGGGCGTAACCATCAACCTCGGCTACAACGGCGGGGCCTTCAGCCTGGATGGCGTTCACCCGTCCGACACCGGCTATGTGCTGTTCGCGAATGCTTTCATCAAAGCGCTGGATTCCACCTATGCCGCCAAGATTCCGACGGTTCCGTATAGCAAGGAAATCGCTGTGTTCAATAGCGATCCGTTTGTCGATTTCAATGGAAACGGCGTAGTTCCTGGCCGCCCTGGCACAGGACTATTGGAAACCTTGGCGCCGACGCTCGGCCTGTCAGGCGACACCAACGAACACGGCGGGAACGCGGCGATGAACGTTGGCCGGAAGGTGGATCCCGCGGTCTTCATGCGGGCGTACTTCCAGGCTACGGGCCGCAGTCCGTTTACGCCCTGGGAGAAGGCGGACGTCCTAAAAGCGGTTAGCGAGATGCTCGGGACCCCGCAACACTAGCAGGGCGGTGTTGCAGGCCCGAAAAGGGGTTTTTTCTGTCGATGCCCCTATTGGTTCACCCCGCTGGCCAGGAAACCGCCGTCCACCGGTAGAATCACGCCATTGAGGTAAGTGATCGAGTCCGAGGCGAGGAACACGGCCGCGGTCGCAATTTCGTCGGTGTCGCCGAATCTGCCCAGAGGAGTGCGCACCAGAAACTCCTGGCCGCGCGGAGTCTCATCGAGAAGCTGCTGATTCAATTCAGTCCTGACGACGCCCGGCGCGATAGCGTTCACGCAGATTCCATGCCGGGCCCACTCGATCGCAAGCGATCTGGTGAGCGACGCGATCGCGGCTTTGCTGGCGGAATAAGCGGCGACCTCGAACAGGGCCACAAAGGACGAAAGCGAGGCGATATTCACGATGCGCCCATATCCGTGGTCGATCATGCGCCGGCCGAAGACTTGCGAGCAGCGCAGGGCGCCGGTCACGTTGGTGTCGAAGATCGCGTTCCATTCCTCGTCGGACACCTCCAGCACCGGAGTCTTCTTCGTGCGCCCGGCGCAGTTGACCAGAATGTGAATCTGTCCCATCGACTGTTCGGCAGCCTGGCAGAGCGCCTGAATCGAAGCGCGATCGGCTACATCGACGGGACACACCAAAGACCTGCGCCCGCGCGCTTCGATCATGCCCGCGACTTCTTCGCACTGCTCGCGCCGGCGGCCCGTTGGAATTACATTCGCGCCCGCATCCGCCAAGGCGAAAGCAATGGCCTTGCCGATTCCGGAGGTCGCGCCCACGACCACCGCGTTGCGTCCCGTGAGATCGAACCGGCTGCTCATTTTATGCACTCATTTCCACCAGGATTTTCTGATATTGGCTTGGGTTGCTGTCCCAGGCGGTGAAGGCGTCGCCCGCCTGCTCGAAGGCGAAGACGTGCGAAATGGCCGATTCCACCGGGAACCTGCCCGCTTGCATCATCGCGACCACGGCGGCGAAGTCTTCGGGCTGCGCGTTACGGGTTCCGAGGATATCGAGTTCCTTCTGAACGAACCAGCGCGTTTCATAAGTCACGGGTTCTTTGGCGTATCCAATGTAGACGACCCGGCCCGTCCACGCCACTTCCTCAATGGCGGCCCGGAACGTTTGGGGCAGGCCGATCGCCTCAATGATGACGTCCGGGCCGAAGCCGCCCGTCAGGCTCTGAAGTCGCTCATGCAGCGGCTCGCGTCCGGAGTGCACGGTGTGGGCCGCGCCCGCCTCTTTCGCGAGCGCGAGTTTCTTGTCGTCCACATCGACGGCGATGACGCTGGCGCCCCGGAAAGCCGCTCCCGAGACCGCGCCCAGGCCGACGCCGCCGCACCCAAATACCGCGACGGTGTCGTCGGCGGTCACGCGTCCTCGGCTTACCGCGTGAAACCCGACGGTTAGAGGCTCGACAATACCGAGGTGACGAAGCGAGAGGCCGGGCGCTTCAATCAGACGTGAGAACGGAACGGCGATGAAACCCGTCATCGCGCCGTCGCGCTGGACGCCGAAGGTTTCATTGAACTGGCACGCGTTCGAACGTCCCCGGCGGCAGGAAGCGCATCTTCCGCAGCTGGTGTAGGGCGAAACCGCGACGTTCATTCCGACGCGGAGCGTGCCAGGCGCATCCGCGGCCAGCGCTTCAATGGTCGCCGCGATTTCGTGACCCGGCACGCGCGGGTAGCTCACCAGCGGATTGCGCCCGCGAAACGTGCTCAGATCGGTCCCGCAAAGCCCTACGCCGCGGACGCGGAGAAGAGCATGCCCCTGCGCCAGAGACGGTTCCGGACGGTCTTCAAAGTGGAAGCGGCCCGGCTCATCGATCACCAGGGCTTTCATGCGGAGTTCCGCTGGAGTTGCATAAGGGGCATCGTACTACGGCCAGACTTCACCACCCTGCCTGCCTCATCCGCAAAGCGATGCGGGCGCTGTAGTCGGGCATACGGCCCGGCTTTCGGCGGCGCGGCGCCGGCAATAGCGCGGCAAGCTGGATGCTCTGATCCCGCGTGAGATCCGCGGCCGGCTCGCCGTACCATCGCTGCGCGGCAGCCCCGGCGCCATAAACCCCCGGGCCCCATTCGATTACGTTCAGGTAGAGCTCCAGAATGCGCCGCTTGCCGAGTATAAGTTCCGCCAGCGGCACGATGGTGAACTCGATGCCTTTGCGCACGAAGGAGCGGCTGGTGGTCAGAAACAGGTTTTTCACGAGCTGCTGCGTGATGGTGGACGCTCCGCGCCGCGGGCCTTCTTCCATACCGTCCTCCACCGCCGTTTGGATCTGCTTCCAGTCGAACCCGTGGTGCTGGTAGAAGCGGGCGTCCTCGGCCGCGATCACCGCGTGCTGGAGGTTGGGGGAGATCCGCGCCAGCGGCAGGGGCTCGTAGACCTTGTGGTACGGAGCACGATGGATCCAGGATTCCACGCGCCGTTGCACCTGGATGGACGTGGATGGCGGATCGGCAAACCGGAGTACAACCAGGGTTCCGGCAATCAGAATGTACGCCGTCGCGACGGCCAGCAACGCCGCCCGTAAGACGCGGCGAAACATCCGGGATTTGCCCTTGCGATTTTTTCTTTTTACCCGCGTGAGACTGGAGGGCACTCTTCAGGATAGTGACGGGCAGCGCGCGACTAAGCTGAAAGACATGGTTTCGCTGCGAATCGGGGTGTTGTCGCTGCTGTTATCGGCGGGTTCAGCCCTCGCGCAGGATAATTATGAAATCCAGGTGTATGGCTCGGAGACCGTTGCTCCCGGCCGCACCATGGTGGAACTGCACAGCAATTTCACCATTGAAGGAACAAAAAATGAAGTGGACGGCGTGTATGCGACGGAGCACGCGGAGCACGAAACAGTCGAGATCACGCAGGGCATCACGTCCTGGTTCGAGACAGGTTTCTATATCTTCACCAGCTATAGCGGGCGATACGGATACCAATGGGTGGGAGATCACATTCGTCCGCGCGTGAGGGCTCCCGACCGATGGCATTGGCCCGTGGGCGCCAGCCTTTCGCTCGAAGCCGGCTACCAGCGTTACCACTACTCGCCCGACACGCTGACCCTGGAGATCCGGCCCATCATAGACAAGCAGGTCGATCACTGGTATCTCTCGTTCAACCCGACCCTGGACCGGAGTTTCCACGGTCCCAGCGTTCCCCAGGGCGTTGTGTTCTCGCCGAACTTCAAGGCGGGGTACGACGTGACGAAACGCATCAATATGGGAATCGAATACTACGGCTCGCTCGGTCCGATCACCGGCTTCAGCGGAATCCCGGAACAACAGCAGCAGATTGTGCCCGCCTTCGATCTGAACCTCGGTGCGGATTGGGAGTTCAACATGGGGGTCGGCGTCGGTGTTACGCGGAGCACCGATCACCTTCTGATGAAGATGATCATCGGGCGCCGGTTCGGCTTCGGGACGCGTAAATCGAAGATGAGCGGGCGGGACGACGCTCCCGCTAAACAGTAGAGGCGCGTCAGCGCGAATGGGGCAGGGCCTCGCTCCGGAGTTTGGCGACCACGAGCCGGATCTCATCGAACGTCGCTTCGGGCACGCGCTCCTTGAGCGGCTTCAGCCACTGATGGCCTGCCTCGAGCGCGGCGGATTCGATGCGTTCGAGAAGGCCGTCAGAAATCCATTCCGGGCGAAAGGCGGCCTTACCTTGCTCGATAAGGGTGGCGATCATGCCCACAACGGTCGCGACTTGCCGGCCGCGGGCGCTCGCGATTTCCTGAAAGGTCCGGCCCTGTTCCAGAAGCTGGAGCGTTTCCTCCGCCGCGCCGATAGTCGCTTCGCGGGGCCGTTCCTTAGTAGCGCGCGCACCGTCGCGAAACTGCTCCAGCGCTTGCAGGATGTCCGCTCCGTAAAGCTCCGCTTTGCGCGCGCCGATGCCGGATATCTCCTGGGTGAGTTCGTCGAACGTGCGCGGCTTCCGCAGGCAGATATCGTTCAATGTGGCGTCGGTCATGATTAGGAAAGCGGGAATCTGCTTCTGACGCGCGGCGTCCCGGCGCCACTCGCGAAGGAACTCGAGCAGCTCGGGATCGGCGGCGGACAGGGACGCTGGATGGGTCGTGGTCGCGCGCGTGGATGCGACCGCGGGACGAAATTGGGCGCGCACTTTCGCGAGCACATTTTTTGTCTGCAGCCACTCCGGAAGCGGGGCGCAGAAATCGCACATGCCGCAGTTCTCCCACTTAGGCGTCTCGCCGAAGTGCTCGCAGATCTGGCGGTGGCGGCACTGGCCGCTTCCGGCGAAGCTGTTGATCGCGCGATAGCGGCCCCAGGCGCGCTCCTTCTCTTCCCGGTTGCTTAACTGCTCGCAGAAGTAGGCCAGCAATCCGGCATCTTTCTTCTGCCAGAGCAGCGCACATTCCGCCTCGCCGCCGTCGCGGCCCGCGCGGCCGGCTTCCTGGTAGTACTGCTCGATCGATTTGGGAAGCGCGAGGTGAATCACGGCGCGCACGGCAGCCTTATTAATCCCCAGGCCAAAGGCGAGCGTTCCAACCAGGATGCGCACTTCATCCGACATCCACCGCTCCTGATTGCGCTGGCGCGCGGCGTTGTCCATCTGGCCGTGATAAGGCACGGCCGCGATGCCGTGATCGCCGAGAAAATCGACGGTCTCCTCCACGCGAGCGATCGTCGGGGCGTAGATGATGATGTTCTGGTCCTCATGCGCCCGCATCGCCCGGAGCAACAGGCGGTCCTGCGAGCCGGGTTCGCACTGTTTCACTAAGTACCGAAGGTTCGGGCGATGGAAGCTGGCGATATATTTGTGCGGGTCGCGAAGTCCGAGTTGTTCCAGAATGTCGTGGCGCACCTGGCGCGTGGCGCTGGCTGTGAACGCGGCGATGGGCAGATCCGGAAAAAGATGACGGAGACGCTTGAGTTGCCGGTATTCCGGGCGGAACTCGTGCCCCCATTCCGAGATGCAATGCGCCTCATCGATCGCGAAGAACCGAACCGGCACGCGAGCCAGCCATTGCACCGTGTCCGCGCGCGCCAGGCGTTCCGGCGAAAGATACAGCAGCCGGAACCTGCCCTGCATGGCGTCCCGCATAGTATGGGACTGCTCGGCCGAACCGACGCTGCTGTTGAGCACCGCGGAGGGTATTCCCATTTGAGCAAGCTGGGCGGCCTGATCCTGCATGAGCGAGATCAGGGGCGAAATGACGACCGCCGTTCCACCCGAGACCAGGGCCGGAAGCTGGTAGCACAGCGACTTGCCGCCGCCGGTTGGCATCACCACCGCGACATCATTCCCGGCCGCGAGGCTCCGGATGATTCTCTCCTGCAAAGGCCGGAAGGAATCGTAGCCCCAATAGCGGCGGAGCGCTTCGTGCAAATCGCAAGGCCCGGACAAAATATAATTGTACCCGCGCGCCACGAATTCCATGCCTTTTCAACCATCTCCCGAAGTCCATGACGTAGTGGTGGTCGGCAGCGGAGCGGGCGGCGGCATGGCGGCGTGGAACCTCACGCGGAAAGGCGTCAACGTGCTGGTCCTGGATGCGGGTACGAAATTCCAGCGATCCAAGTATTGGACTCACGTGACCCCCTGGGATTGGACGGCGCGGACGGCCCGCGGCGAAAAGCCCGTGGCGTTTTACCTCGACGTCAAAGAGCAGCCTTACATCACTCCCAAGGATCAGCCCTTCGAGCTGCTCCGCGTGTGGGGCCGGGGCGGAAAAACTAATGTGTGGGGTCGCGTGTCGCTGCGCTACTCCGATCTGGATTTCGCCTCCGCCGAAAGGGACGGCTGGGAAATTCCCTGGCCCATCCGCTACAAGGACATCGCGCCTTACTACGACAAAGTCGACCAGCTGATCGGCGTGTGCGGCGGCGATGACGATTCAGACTCTCTGCCGGGGAGCAAGTACCATCTACCGCCGCCCAACATGCGCTGCGGCGAGAAATTGTTGCAGGCCGCTGGCTCTCGGCGGGGCGTCACGATCGTTCACGGACGCCGCGCCGTGAATACGAACACCTCGCGCGGTCACAATGCTTGTCATTACTGTGGCGCGTGCGGCCGCGGCTGCGACGTCTCGGCATTCTTCAACGCCTCGGATTATCTGATCGAGCCGGCGTTGCGGACCGGCAAGCTGAACGTTGTGGACAATGCCGTGGTGTCCCGCGTTCTGGCGGGGGATGACGGGAAGGCGAACGGCGTGGAGTATTTCGATCGCATTTCGCGCGAGCGCCACGTGGTGCCGGCGCGAGTGGTGATCGTAGCGGCTTCCTGCATCGACTCCACGCGGATCCTGCTGAACTCAAGATCCGATCGTCACCCGAACGGAATTGGAAACGGCTCGGACGTCATCGGGCGTTATCTCTGTGAACAGATTCGCTTCCACATGTACGGCTTCCTGCCCGAACTGCGCGGGACGCCGGCGCGGGATGACGACGGCATTGGCGGCGAGCATGTGTATCTTCCCCGCTACAATCACCGCGGCGCGAAGCGCGATTACCTGCGCGGATTCGGCGCCCAGTTCTGGGGCTGCGGAGCGCAAGGCGAAGCCGGCTGGGCCAGGAAGATGCCCGGCTTCGGAACAGACTTCAAGGCCGGGGTGAAGAACCGCTATCCCGCGCTCGTGGCCATTCATCCCTACGGCGAAGTCCTGCCGCGGCGGGATAACCGGGTCACGGTGGAAAACACCCCCGCGGACCAGTACGGAGTTCCTATCGCGCGCATCGAATACCGCACCGGAGAGAACGAGCAAAAGATGGCGCGCGAGATGTACGACATGGCGGAAGGTCTGCTGCACGAAGCCAAGGCGGAGATTCTGCCCTTCCAGCGCGGCTGGCTGGACACCAACGGCAGCGCGATCCACGAACATGGAACGTGCCGCATGGGCGCCGATCCCAAGCGCTCCGCGCTGAACGCGTTTGGCCAAATGCACGAGGCGCCAAATGTGTTGGTCACCGACGGGGCCGCCTTTACGACAGCCTCGGAGAAAAATCCGACCCTCACGATTCTGGCGCTCTCCTGGCGCGCGACAGACTACCTGGCTGAAGAGATGAGAGCGTCCCGGCTCTGAGAAGCCGCGCGTCCGCGCCTCGCATCCATCTCCGGCGCGCCCGCACATACAATAGGCGTCATGCCGATCCTCGAGACTCCGCGCTTAAACCGCGCCCGCCTCATTCCCGCCGCGATCCTCGCCATCCTGGTTTACGGGATGATCTCCTCCGTCCTCGGAGTGCTCATGAATGCGCTCTCGACCCGGTTTCAAATGACGCCTGATCAGAACGGAACCCTGGCCGCGGTGAAAGCCATCGGGCTGGTGATCGCATCGCTGGCGATCGGCCCCATCATCGATCTGCGCGGGAAGAAGACCGCGCTGGTGGGTGGAATGGCGCTGATCACGGCTGCGCTGCTTCTGCTCCCGAGCGTAAACGGCTTCGGACTGCTTTCCATCTGCTTCATGGTGCTCTTCCTCGGCGGCGGAATGGTTGTCACCGGTTCCAATGCGCTGGCCAGCGACGTCGGCGAAAACCAGCGGGGAACCATGCTGAACATGCTCAACCTGTTCTTCGGCCTCGGCGGCTTTGTCACGCCGTTCATCGCCACCTATTTCTTTGCGGTCAACCCGATTTCGCTGAGCTACGTCCTGGGCGCGTTTTGCGCGGCCACGCTGTTGTTTGAAGTCCTCACTCCCATGCCCGCGCCCACCGGCGAAGTGGCCTTTAAAGTTTCCGATGTGAGCCGCTTGCTCAGCGAGCCCCGGCTGCTCTTGCTTTCTTTGCTGCTCTTCTTCTATGTGGCGGCCGAAGTGGGCGTCTGGGACTGGATGGTGCGCTTCTTAACCGCGCAAGGATTCGCGGAGGCCCAGGCAACCAAAATTCTTTCTTACGGATTCGCGATTGGGCTGCTCGTGGGACGTCTGGTGATCTCGCGCGTGCTGGTGAAAGTTCCGGCCATCACGGTGACGCTTTGCTCAGCGCTCGCCATGGCGATTACAACTTATGCGATGCTCCAGGCCAAGTCGGCGACAGCCGCCGGCATTCTGGTTTTCTGCGCGGGTCTGGCCATGGCGCCGGTATTTCCGACGACGCTCGCCATGGTCGGCGACGCGTTTCCACGCAGCACCGCGACCGCCATGGGTATTGCGATCACTTCCGGCTGGCTCGGCCTGACGTTTAGTTCGAAGATTATCGGGGCCGTCGCGGGGACCGATCCTGCGCACCTGAAGACCGCGCTGCTCGTTTTGCCGGTGGCTTCGCTGCTGATGGTGGTCGTCAACCTGGTGCTGCGCCCGCTGCTGCGAAGGCCCGCGGTGGTGCGGTAACGGCGATTTAACTCGCTTTTCTGGCGGATCGCGGCTTGCGTTCCACAGAACCGGTTTCGGCTTGGGCGGGCTTGCGCGCAGTGGCCACGTGGATCCTCCGCAACTGATCGGACACAGAGACCAGAAACATCGGCTGGCGGGCATTCTTCAGCACGTCGATGATACGGTCCGGCTGGTCTTCCAGATAGATGTTCTTGCCGTCGGTGAGAAGGTGGACGTCCGCGGCGCTGGCCGTCGCGTCCGCCAGACGCTTGCCCATTTCCTTTTGCAGGAAGCGGAGCACGCGGCGAATCTTTTGCAGAGAAAATCCCTTCTTCCGGAGCGCCGCGATGACCGAGACTTCCACCACTTCCTGGGGCAGGTACACGCGGCGATGACCCTGCTGCCGCGGAGACACGACATTCCGCTCATCCCACCACTGCAACTGACGAAGACTGACTCCCGAAATTCGGGCTACTTCGCTCGACGTGTAAACCGCTTCCGGTTCCACGCTGGCGGGATGCGACGGTTTTTTCGCTTTCCACATTTTCGGGTGCCTCTGTTCTGGTCGCGTGCGGCCGTTTCCTGATTGTACAGGGTGAGAGGGTCGGATGGAGGCCTCTGGTATCCTGTTAGTTTCCGCCCAATTAAGGATTTTTGTGCCAGAGCATCTAACACGCAGAGAACTCAAGACGGACAATGTAGCGCTCTCCGTGGAACACATGGCCGACTACTTCGGCCTCCATCAACGTCAGATCCTGCAGATCGGGGGAGCGTTGGTCATTGCCGCCATTCTGGGGGTCGGAATTTACTTCTGGATGGATCACGCCAGCACCGTCCGCGCGGGCAAACTCGAGTCGGCTATGTCGGTGTCGGACACGCCCGTGAACGCCATTCCCGGCTCCGGCGTGCCCAATTACCCTAACCAGCAAGCCAAGGACGCCGCTGAACAGAAAGCGTTCAGTGAAGTCGCCAGTCAATATGCCGGGTCCCGCGAAGCCGCCGTCGCGGAATATACCCTGGCCGGGCTGGCCGCTTCCGCCGGACGGGATGATGAAGCGCGCAAGAAGTACCAGGTCGCCGCCGATTCCGGAAACAAGGAATACGCTTCGCTGGCGAGACTTGCTCTGGCGCAACTGGATTTCGCGGACAACAAACAGGCGGACGGCGAACGGCTTCTCCACGAGCTGATGGACCATCCCACCGCCATGGTTTCGAAAGCCCAGGCCACCATCACGCTGGCGCGTCTGATCTCGCGGTCCCGCCCGGCGGAAGCGCGCGCGCTTCTTAACCCACTGCTCAAAGAATCCGGCCAAGTCGGCCAAGCCGCTCAGGCGGCGCAGTCGGACATACCGTCCAAGTAAGGCCGGTTTGCTTCCGCCCGCTTTTTCGTGCGCCATGCTCAGCCGCCTCAGATTCCCGTTTGAGGCCAGCCGCGGCAGGCGCTATCCTGAACCCGATCATCCCTATCGCAATCCTTTTCAGCGCGATGTGGATCGCGTGATCCACTGCCGGGCGTTCCGGCGGCTGGAAGCCAAGACCCAGGTATTTGCCGCCGGCATCTCGGATCATTTCCGGAACCGTCTTACTCACACCATCGAGGTTGCCCGGATCGCTCGCACCGTGGCGAACGTGCTCGGCCTCAATGAGGATGTGACCGAAGCGCTGGCCCTGGTTCACGATATCGGCCATCCGCCGTTCGCGCACGCTGGTGAATCCGAGTTGAACTTTCAGATGAGCCGGTTCGGGGATCGCTTTGACCATAACCTGCATGCTCTTCGCGTGGTGGAATCGTTCGAGCAGCGCTACGCGCGATTCCCGGGCCTGAATCTAACGTTCGAGGTGCGCGAAGGCATCGTCAAGCATTCCCGCGATTTCGTCCGGGGCGAATTCCCCGAACTGGATGAATATCTTCCCGGCCAGCGGCCGCCGCTTGAGGCGCAATTGATCGATTTGGCCGACGAAGTGGCCTACTACACTGGCGACCTGGATGACGCCTTCTCCGCCGGCCTCATCGATGGACCGCTGATCGCGGAACACGTGCCGGCTTATCGCGAAGCATCGGAAACCGTGGAGATGCATTTCCCGGGCGCCTCCGCGCGCGAACAGTTTTTGGAGGCGCTCCGGGCTGTTTTCGGCGGGATGGTCGGCGGTCTCATCGAAGGCACGGCGGAGGCTGCCAGCGCCGCGGGCGTATGCAACTTTCAGGATGTCCGCGCCGTCCCGGAGCGGCTGGCCCGCTTCAATCCATCCGCCGCCCAGGCAGCCGTGGATCTCAGGCGCTTTCTTCATCGGTTCATGTATGGATCGGCGGTGCTCGAAGCGGACCGGAAGGCAGCCACGCGGCGAATCGGCCGCATGTTCGAAAGTTTTCTGGAACGGCCGGACCGGCTTCCGCCCAACTATACGGAAGCCGCGCTCACCGCGCCTTTGCACCGCGTGGTGTGCGACTACATCGCGGGTATGACGGACCCGTATTTCGACCGGATCTACTCTTCCGAAGTGGCGACGCTCGAAAGCTCGGCGGAACGCACGCTGTAGACCTTTTGAATTTGCCGCGCAATCTGGTTCGCGACGGCCTTCAGATCCTCGTCGGAATCGTGCTCGACTTCGACCTTGAAGAAGATATCGGTCCGCATAATGTTCATTATGCCCGACGGACTCGCGCGCTAACTGGCGCCCTTGCCGCTCAGCACCTGGGGAATCGTTTTTAGCAGGATCTTCCAATCGAGACCGAGCGACCAGTTGTCGATGTATTGGAGATCGAGCTTCATCCAGGTCTCGAAGTCGACCTGGTCGCGCCCGTTCAGCGCCCAAAGGCAGGTCAAGCCCGGCCGCATCCGGAGTCGGCGCCGCTGCCAGCGTTCATACTGAGCTACTTCGCTCGGGATCGCGGGACGCGGCCCCACCAGCGCCATCTCGCCCCGAATCACGTTGAAAAGTTGAGGCAGTTCGTCCAGCGAGAACCGGCGCAGATATCGCCCGATGGGGGTGCGGCGCGGGTCGTCCGGGATTTTCGTCGCGGTCTGGCGCCCGCTGAGATGCATGATTTCGTGTTTGCGCTCTTCGGCATCCACCCACATGGACCGGAACTTGTAACAGCGGAATTTCCGTCCGTTCAGTCCGCAGCGTTCCTGACGAAATAACGCGGGCCCCGGGGAGGAGAGGCGAACCGCCAGCGCAATCAAAAGCAGAAAGGGCGATCCGAACAGCAGCCCGATAAGCGCGATCGAAATATCGACCGCCCGTTTCACCAGCAGCCGCAAATCGTCATCCGGCGCGGCAGAAAAAGTCAGGAGCTGCGTCTCCCCCAGATGCTCCAGACGGATTTGGCTGTTCACGTGAGGGAAGAAGTCGACCGCCACGCGCGTCCGGACTCCTTCCTCATCGCAAAGCAGGAAAATCTCCTCGAGGGAGGCGAGTTCGGGACTCTCCACGGCAAATAGGATTTCGTCGACAATATGCTGCCGCAAAATCTGGGGGATGTCGCTCAAGTGTTGAACGGTGTAAGACCGGTCAAGCTGGATCGACGCGGGCGCCGGGGTGGTGGCGATAAAACCCGAAAGGTGGATTCCGTCTTCCTCGCCGCTCTCCAGCATGCGCCCCAGCCGCACCGCTCTGGACCCGGTTCCCACCACCAGCACATAGCGCTGGGCAAAGCGGCGTACCCTCCCGGTCACCCGGATGGCGACCAGCCGAAAGATAAGAAGGAGCACTCCGCTGTACACCGCAAAAATTCCGATGAAGAAGCGGCTGAGGTCCAGCCGCAGTATGAATTCGAAGACGAGCAGGGACAATGCGCCCAGCATGGCTTGCCGGAATGAATCCCGGAGCACCACGCGCCAGCTGTTTCGAGCCAGCCCGGCGTGCACGTTCAACCACCAGCCGGAAGCGCCCCATGTAAGGATGCAGAACGCCAGCACCAGCGGCCGCTCCGGTATCGCAAACGCATGCTGAAAGTGGAGCGCGTGGCGCGTGGCGTACGCCGCCTCGAAAGCCAGCGCCGTTAGAAGCAGGTCTGCGACGGCGAAGATTATTCTCGTCTTGCGCGCCTGGCTGCTGAACATTGTCGGACCTTTTGCGCCGCCTCTGCCTTCGGATCTCTAAATGACGTACATAGAATCGGCTTCCGCCCGATGTTCCGTCAAGGTCTCCACCATGTGGCATACATCGGCGAGCGTCGTCTGGTCCAGAATCTCGGCGGTCGCATTCCTGACCTTTCGCATGACCAGCCGGGTTCCGCAGGTATTTTCGTCCACGCACTCCTCGCAGCGCCGGAAAGCGGTCTCGCTCGCGCAGGGAAGAGGCGCGAGAGGACCCTCGATCAGACGAACTACCTGGCCCACCGTGATCTGATCCGGCGGTTTGGTGAGATGGTATCCGCCGCCCCTGCCCGGCTTACTGTCGACGAGCCCGCCGGCCTTGGCCGTCAACAGGATCAACTCCAGAAACTTTTTCGGAATGGCCTCTTCATCGGCTATCTTTTGAACCAGCGACGGGCCTTTCCCATAATTCCTCGCCAGACTGTAGAGCGCTCGCAAGCAGTACTTGGTCTTCTTGGAAATAATCCGCATTACGGGTGAACCGCTAACCGGCTTTTGACGATAAGAGGAGGCGGGTCCATTTGAGAAAAAAGGTTTGAAGAAAAAACTCTTGATTCTTTCACCATATGTTCGTACACTCGATAGACGTTTCGCACAATAGGGTCCATGTGGCCGTACCCGGGGTCAGCAACTTTCGTATTACCTACGGTTAATCTGATGAGCCCGATAGATCTATTTTAGTTTCGCATGTAGTTTCCAAAATTCTTCGAGCACAGCCCCGGCGGGGCTGGAGGGCAAGCGCCGGCGTCGCCGGTTAGCCAGCCGGGGCAGCCGCGAGCGGTGGCAGGCCCGTCGCAGCCGCCTGCAAGCATCCCTCTGACAGCCGGTGTGACGACGTCGCCGCTTCCGTACCACACTGGCGACATCGCCGCGGCGACTGGCGTGCCGTCGCTTTCTGAAAAGTTCAATGAGACGCTGCCCAAGTGGCTGCGCTTCACGGGTGAAATCCGGGACCGCGTCGAGGGCTATTCCAACTTAGGATTCAAGCCAAACAGCTCCGATCTGTATGACCTTTACCGCCTCCGGGTCGGCATGCTTATTGAACCGGCCGCCTGGATTCGCTTTTTCATCGCCACCCAGGATGCACGTGTGTTCGAGAAGAAGCCCGCGATTCCTCCCTACCAGAACACCTGGGACATCAATCAGGCCTATGTGGAGCTGGGAGAGACGGAAGGAACCGGCTTCGGTCTTCGCGTGGGCCGTCAGGAGCTGTTCTTCGGGAACGGACGCCTGATCGGAAATTCCTGGTGGAGCAACGTGAGCAGAAGCTTCGACGCCGTGCGGGGCGACTATGCGCATGGAGATTATCGCGTGGATGCGTTTATCGGCTCCGTCGTGATCGCCCGCGATGGCGTCATCGATCACCATAATCAGGGCAACAACCTCAGCGGCCTCTACGGGACCATCAAGAATAAAGTGGCCCCGCGGTCCCAAATCGAACCATATGTGTTCTGGCATGTCCAGAACGGCGCAACGCTCAAGAATGGCAAGCAGGGACATCTCGACCAGTGGACCTACGGCGTCCGTTTTCTGGGCGAACTTCCCGGGCACTTCGACTACCGCACCGAGATGGATCTTCAGCGCGGCACGCTAGGGCCGTCCGGCATTCAAGCCTGGAGCGGACACTGGCTGCTCGGCAACACATTTCCCGTATTCCTCAAGCCGCGTCCATTCGTCGAGTACAACTACGTCTCCGGCGATCCGAATCCGAAAAACATGGCGACCACGGAGACCTTCGATCCGATTTATCCCAGCACGCACGATAAAATCGGGCTCGCCGACCAGGTCGGCTGGCGCAACATCCGGGATTTCCGCCTTGGGCTCGACACCCACCCGGGCAAGAAATGGGCCACCAACGTGGACTTTCATGACCTCTGGCTGGCCAACGCGCACGACTCGTTGTATCCTACCCGAGGCTCCGTTGTGGCCAAAGACCCGACGGGCAAATCGGGCACCCACGTCGGCGAGGAAGCTGATTTCCAGGTCATCTACAAGCCGACCCTGCAAGTGCAGTTGGGCGCGGGCATCGGGCGCCTTTTCACGGGCCAGTTCCTGAACCTGACCACGAAGGGCAAAGACTACACGTACCCCTACCTGCTAGTGGATTACGCGTTCTAGCCGACCCATCCCCGGCAGCGGGCCGATTCGCCCCGCTGCCGGCGCTTTCGCTGTGCTAGTCTTTGAATTGCGGGTTCGATGTTTTTGCGGCCCGCATCTCCTCCCGACGGGCGCGTAGCTCAATTGGCAGAGCAAGAGACTCTTAATCTCTAGGTTGTAGGTTCGATTCCTACCGCGCTCACCATTTTTCATCCCGCCAAAAGTCTCTCCGACTCCCAGCCGAATACCGTCTTCCGCTTCGGCGCCGAGGCAATCCCACGGTGCTGATCGAAAGGCGAAGAAGAGAAAACGACACGCCCTTGGGACGCAATGCCCGCGGAAGGGCTTTGCGAGTTCATATTTTCGGTAGTAGAGTAAATAAACGTTTCAATTCGTAAGAAATTCCTCTGGAGGATCCGAAATTGATAGGAATTCGCCGTCTTTTATTGACCGGGCGGGGCGCGGCTGTGCTCCTCTCGCTCGCGGGAAGCTTCGCTGCCGCGCAGCAAACAGCGCTGCTCACCCCCCAAGTTCCTGACATCGTCTCGAACGGCCAAGCCGTTGCCGTCGGTGCACTGGCAAGCAGCAGTACGCTCCAACTCGCGCTTCACTTTCCGGTGAGAAACCAGGCCCAGCTTGATCGCTTGCTCCAGCAGATCTATGATCCGAGCAGTCCGAACTACGGACACTATCTGAGCGTTGAGGAATACACGGCGCAGTTCGGTCCCACCCAGGCGGACTACGACGCGGCTTCACAGTGGGCGCAGCTGAAAGGCTTTGAAATTACCGGCACAACGCCGAACCGAAGGCTGCTCAACGTATCCGGCTCCGTAGCCACCATCAACAGCGCCTTGCACATTAACCTCACGTCCTACCAAACTCCTGGTACCGGGAGAATTTTTTACGCCCCCGATCGCGAACCTACGCTGGACCTCTCATTGCAATTGCTGGCGATCACCGGACTGACGAACGTCAACCCGCCCGTGGCTCATTACAGGAAAGGCGCGTCTTCCCTTATGAATGGCGGCGCGAGCAAGTCCATGCAAGCCATAGCCAATATCACTGGCTCCGGACCTGGCAACACTTATCTGCCCAGCGATATGCGAGCGGCCTACTATGGATCCGGCTCACTTACCGGCGCGGGCCAAACTGTCGGAATCTTTTCTTTCGACGGCTATCTTACGAACGACATTCAGATTTATTACTCGAATACCGGTATGACGTCAAATGTCCCGGTGAATAATGTCCTCGTAGCGGGATTTAGCGGGAAGTGCACCGGCGTAAATGGGACCGGCACGTGCGACGACGGCGAACAAATCCTGGATATCGTCAATGTCATTGGAATGGCGCCCGGTCTTAAGCAGGTGCTGTTTTACGAAGGTTCGACAGCGTCGAACGTGCTGAACCAGATGGCGACCGACAATATCGCGAAAGTCCTCAGCAGTTCATGGGGCGGCGGCGACTTCGGCGCGGCCGACGATCCGATATTCCAGGAATTTCAGGCGCAAGGGCAGAGCTATCTGAACGCAACGGGCGATAGCGGCGAGTTCAATAACTATACCTATGCTCCCCCTTCTGTCGACGCTAATATTACGCAGGTTGGCGGAACAGATTTAACGACAAGCGGGGCCGGCGGCCCATGGTCCGCGGAAACCGGCTGGGCTGACAGCGGCGGCGGGTATATCAGCGGGACCGCGATTCCGAGCTACCAGCAACTCCCTGGAGTCATCAACTCGTCGAACAAGGGGTCGACAACGCTGCGCAACGCTCCGGATGTGGCCGCCGAGGCGAACTTTGACAACACGACGGTAATCAACGGACAGTTCGAGTCTGGTTACGGCGGAACCAGCTTCGCCACTCCGCGCTGGGCGGGCTTCATCGCACTGGTCAACCAGCAGTCCGTGGCGAACGGCGGAAGCACCATGGGGTTTCTTAATCCGAAGATTTACAACATCGGCGTTGCGGCGAATTACGCTTCGAATTTTCATGACATCGTGAGCGGCAATAACAAGCCCTCGGAGGGCAGCGGCAGCGGCTTCAATGCGGTGACCGGTTATGATCTGGTGACCGGATGGGGCAGTCCTCAAGGCGCGACCTTAGTGACCACCCTTGCGGGATCCGGAACGGGCACTCCGGACTTCTCGCTTTCCGCCTCGCCCGCCAGCCTCAGTATTGCTACGGGAGCGAACGGGACCAGCACTATCCTCGTGTCTCCGATCGATGGATTTACCGGCACGGTCAGCCTTTCCGCGAGCGGCCTGCCCACGGGCGTCACCGCTTCGTTTAATCCGGTAAGCACCACTTCGAGCAGCACCCTTACGTTAGTGGTCAGCGCTTCCGCCGCGCCCGGCTCCTCCACGATCACGATTACTGGAGTGTCGGGCAGCCTGACCCACACCACTACGGTTGCGCTCACGGTCACCGGTTCGGGTGGATCCACTCAGCTGTTGGGCAACACCGGATTTGAGAATGGCGCCAACACCGCCCCTTGGACTCTCACCACCGGCGTGATTTGCTCCACAAGCACATGTACTGGAGAAGTTCCGCATAGCGGAAGCTGGTTCGCCTGGTTAGATGGCTACGGCAAGACGCACACCGACACGGCAAGCCAGCAAGTCGCCATCCCGTCCGGCAAGACCACCGCAAACCTGGTTTTCTACCTTCACATCGATACGGCGGAGACCACGAAGACCGTCGCTTACGACACTTTGAAGGTGCAAGTTCTCAACACTTCCGGCACAGTTCTGGGAACACTGGCAACGTTCTCAAACCTCAACGCCGCTTCCGGTTACGTGGAACATACATACAGTATGAGCTCGTATATCGGCGAGACGGTGGTGCTTAAGTTCACGGGGTCGGAGGATGCTTCGCTGCAGACATCCTTCGTGCTCGATGACATCACCCTAACCGTGCAATAGCGGCTGTCCGCCCTTTCCGAACCGCGCGAAACGATTCAAGCTCTGAACGTTGCGCGCGGTTCGGCGCCCGCCAGGATCTCTCAAATGATCGCAAGGCCGCGCAACTTGTATCATGAAAGAGCTCCGTGATGCCCCTTCGAGCCCTTCCCCTCGTTCTCCTTACCGCTGTCCTGCCTGCCTGGGCCTCCGCGAATTCCGCCCTCGATCGCCAGTTCGAGCAGACAGTCCGTCCTTTTGTCGCCAAGTATTGCGTCGGATGCCACAGCGGCCAAATGCCCGCCGCGCAGTTCGACCTGAAGGCGTATACCAGCCTCGACATGGTGACGCGGGATTATTCTCGCTGGGCGCTCGTGATGAAAAGACTGACGGCGAAAGAGATGCCTCCCAAGCCGATGCCTTCCCCGCCGGAGGCGGCTAGCCAGGATGTAATCGACTGGATTCAGGCAGTGCGCGCGGAAGAGGCGAAGAAGTCGGCGGGCGATCCAGGACTGGTGCTGGCTCGCCGGCTGAGCAACGCCGAGTACAACTACACGATTCGTGACCTCACGGGCCAGGACATGCAGGTCACTCGGGAATTCCCCGTCGATCCGGCCAATCCGGCGGGTTTCGACAACTCGGGCGAATCGCTGACCATGTCGCCCGCGTTGCTGAACAAGTATCTGCAAGCGGCTCGCGAGGTGGCGGATCACGTCGTGCTGACTCCGGATGCGATCGAGTTCGCGCCTTGGCCGATGCTGGTGGAGACAGATCGGGATAAGTACGCAATCCAGCGCATCATCAGCTTCTACTCCCGGCAGCCCACGAATTATGCGGATTACTTCCAGGCCGCATGGCGCTTCAGATATCGAGCCGCTCTTGGACAGCCGGGCGTCACCCTAAGCGCCGTCGCTGCTGAGGCGAAGGTAAGTTCGAAATATCTGCCCATGGTCTGGCGTATTTTGGGGGAAAGGGACGCGGTTGGTCCGATCGCCACGCTTCAGGCAATGTGGAATGGTCTGCCCGCGCCAGCCGCAAACCAGCCGGATCTGGTTCGCGCGAAGTGTGTCGAAATGAGTGACTTTGTGGTGAGGATTCGTCGCCACACCGCGATGCAGTTTGCCGCGCCGGTGGTCAAAGGCCTGCCTGCCGGATCTCAGCCCTTGCTGAACTGGAAGTTGCGGGAGTTCGCTTTGCACCGCCGCGACAGCGATCCAAAAGATCTCCGCAACGATACGGACCCGCCCGCGGCGCTTCCCGACGTCCCCAAATACCCTGGGCTTCACAAAGAAGCGGCCCCGCACTGGGCCGCCGTTTCAGCTCGGGCCCGCGCCGGTGATGCTGATCTCGTGGTCCCGGCTGCCGAGCGGCGCCGCTATGAATTGTCCTTCGCACGCTTCGCTTCCGTGTTCCCGGACGCCTTCTATATCACGGAGCGCGGCCGCTATTTCCCGGATGATGCCGAAGATAAAGGCCGCCTCTTAAGCGCGGGTTATCACAGCGTGATGGGTTTCTTCCGCGACGACCGTCCGCTTATGGAATTGATCCTGGACGCGAAGGGCCAGAAGGAGCTCAACAGCCTGTGGGATGAATTCGAATTCACCGCTAATATCACAGCGCGCACGTGGGCGCAGTATTTCTTCAATCAGAGCGGCGAGGTCCAAGGTAAGGGCGCTGAGTCTGCTACGGCGCGCCCCGCGGGTCACGAAATCACCGATGAGCCGGTGATCCTCGGAATGCGGGACGCCTATCTCGCCAAGGCCGCGGCCGATCCAACCAATGATCCGGTTGCGCCGCGAGCGATTCGCGATCACTTCGACCGTGTGAACACGACCCTCCGACTCTTGGAAAAGGAGCGGATGAGTGCCGAGCCCAAGCACCTCGACGCACTACTCCGATTCGCCACGCGAGCCTACCGGCGGCCGCTTACTCAAGCGGAGCGGGATGATTTAGTCACGTACTACCACACCCTTCGGGCCAAGAGCGGTTTGTCCCATGAAGATGCGATCCGCGATTCTATCGTCGGCATCCTGATGGCGCCCGATTTCCTTTATCGGATCGACCTGCTCGATTCCGGCGTAACCGCCTCGGGCTCCGTTACTCGTTCCATGGTGAGAAAGGCGTCGGCCGACATTCGCACGCAGCCGTTATCCCAATATTCTTTGGCCAGTCGTTTAAGTTATTTTCTGTGGTCCAGCATGCCCGACGACGAGTTGCTGCGCCACGCGGCCGCGGGTGATCTGCGAAGAACGGACGTTCTGCTGGCGCAAACTCGCCGCATGTTGAAAGATGACCGCGTGCGCGGGCTGGCAACCGAGTTTGCGGGTAATTGGCTTCAGTTCCGCCGCTTTGAATCGAACAATACGGTCGACCGCCAGCGCTTCCCCACCTTCAACAACGACCTGCGCGAGGCTATGTTTCAGGAGCCGATCCGGTTCGTCGAAGACGCCGTGCGGAATGATCGCTCCGTGCTGGATCTCTTATATGGCGACTATACGTTCGTGAACCCTGTGCTGGCCAAACACTACGGCATGCCCGAAATCAAGGGAGACGGGGACACGTGGGTTCGAGTGGACGGCGCCAGCCGCTACGAGCGAGGAGGTTTGCTTCCCATGGCCGTGTTTCTGACGCAGAACTCGCCCGGACTGAGGACCAGTCCGGTCAAGCGCGGCAACTGGGTCGTACAGAGGGTGCTCGGCGAGACCATCCCGCCGCCGCCGCCCGTTGTTCCCGAGCTTCCGAACGACGAGTCGAAATCAGATCTTCCCGTGCGCGACATGCTGGCGAGACATCGCGAGAATCCGGTATGCGCCGCCTGTCACGCGCGCTTCGATTCATTCGGCCTCGCGTTTGAAGGTTATGGACCTGTTGGCATCGCCCGGACCCAAGACCTCGCGGGGCGTCCCGTGGACACCAGCGTAAGCTATCCCGGCGGGGTTCAAGGCGAAGGATTCGCAGGCCTCAAAACGTTCATCCGCGAGCACCGCCAAGAAGAATTTTTAAGTAACGTAAGCCGCCGATTGCTCGCCTACGCTTTGAACCGGTCTCTGCAGCTCTCGGACGAACCTCTTCTTGACCGTCTTGGGACCCGTCTGGCGGCAAACGAATATCGTTTCGATTCACTGGTGGAAGCCGTCGTGACGAGTCCCCAGTTTCTGAACAGGCGAATCCCGGAACCACGCGAAACGCTTGAGGCTCAGTACAGGAAAGGTGAATAAGATGATTCGATCGAAGAAGAACTCCGCTCCTCGCATATCCCGTCGCACCGTGCTTCGCGGAGCCGGGTGCACCATGGCTCTGCCGTGGCTCGAATCGCTTCATGCTTTCGCCGATACGCCGCCCGCCTCCGCTTTCCCGAAACGCTTCGGCATCGTCTTCCTGGGAAATGGCATCAATGAGGATCATTGGAGCGCTGAAGGAACTGGCGCGGCAATGAAGCTGAGTAAGACGCTGGAGCCGCTGGAGTCCTTGAAACAGAAGATCAATGTGATCGATGGTCTTTATGTCAAGGCGCTGACCGGCCAGGGCATTCACCCCGGACAAACCGGAAGTCTGCTCTCGGGCGCGCACATTTCGAAAGGGGCCATCATCCACTCGGGTATCAGTGTGGATCAGATGATCGCCAATCGAGTAGGCGAAGACACACCGCAGTCCAGTATCGTGCTGGCCTGTGAGCAGCCCATGACGGGTTACCACGAGACGAACTTCTCCATGGCCTATAGTTCGCACATCTCGTGGCAAAGTCCGGAGTCGCCCGTTCCGGTGGAAGTGTATCCTTCTCTGGCGTGGGACAACTTATTTGACAATCGCGGCAGCCTTCTGAACATCAGCATTCTCGATCGCGTGAGGGAGCGCGCTCAGGACCTTAGCCGGAGGGTTAGTTCAAGCGACAAAGGCAAGCTGGACGAATATCTGACCAGCGTGCGCGAAGTGGAGAAGCGCGTTGAAGGGATGCGCAAAGGCAAAGATGCCGCGGAGGACGCGGCGAAAGCAAAAAACACGGTGGCGGCGACTATGGACCGCCCGGCGAACGGGCTGCCCGAAGACCTGCGCGATCATGCCCGCCTGATGTGCGACATCATCGCCATCGCGTTCCAGACGAATAAGACCAGAGTTGCCTCTCTCATCATATCCCGCGACCTTTCCGCGATGTATTATCCGTTTCTCGATGTGAAGGAAGGGCATCATTCCGCATCGCACAACAACAACTCGGATGGATACGAGCGTATCTCCCGTTTCCATGTGAGCCAGTATGCCTATCTCGCGTCCAAGCTGGATAGCATGAAGGAAGGGGACGGCACGGTTCTAGACAACACGTGCCTGATGTTCCTCTCCAATCTCTGGATCGGGCGCAAGCACGATAACTTCCGACTGCCGCTAGTCCTCGCCGGCGGATTAGGAGGAACTCTCCAAACCGGACGCACGCTGAATTTTCTAAACGCGGGCGACGACAACCGGAAGATGTGCAGCCTGTACTTGTCGCTCATGGACCGTTTTGGCGTAAAGCTGGAGCAGTTTGGCGACTCCGCGACGCGGCTGGAAGGCTTATAGCCAGCCGGCAACTATTCGTCAGAGCTTGAGGAAGGCTAAAAGGTCGGGATTGATTGTGTCCGCTTCCGTAGTGGGCATGCCATGAGGGAAATCCTTATAGGTTTTCAGGGTTCCGTTCCTCAATAGCTTTGCGGACAACGGCCCGGAGGCCGCATAGGGCACGATCTGGTCATCTTCGCTATGCATAACCAGCACCGGCACGGTGATCTTCTTAAGGTCCTCCGTGAAATCGGTCTGGGAGAAAGCCACGATGCCGTCAAAATGCGCCTTGGCGCCGCCCATCATGCCTTGACGCCACCAATTTTCGATGACGGCTTCCGAGGCTTTCGCGCCCGGCCGGTTATAGCCATAGAAAGGCCCGGACGGCAGGTCGCGATAGAATTGCGTGCGACTGGCGGCAAGTTGCCCCTGAAGGCCGTCGAACACTTCCTTCGGAAGGCCGAGCGGATTGGTCGCCGTCTTCAGCATCAGGGGAGGCACCGCGCTGATCAGCGCCGCCTTGGACACCCGGCTTTCCCCATGCCGGGCCAGATAGCGCGTCACCTCGCCCCCGCCGGTGGAATGTCCGACATGGATCGCGTTCTTCAAATCAAGATGAGCCGTAAGCGCCGCCAGATCGTCAGCGTAATGGTCCATGTCATGGCCTTCGGAGGTCTGGGTGGAGCGGCCATGGCCGCGGCGGTCATGCGCAATGACGCGATAGCCGTGATGCAGAAAGAAAAGCATCTGCGTGTCCCAATCGTCGGCCGACAGAGGCCAGCCATGGCTGAACACGATCGGCTGGCCCGAGCCCCAGTCCTTGTAGAATATTTCCGTACCGTCCTTGGTGGTGATGGTGGGCATCTGGGCTCCTTTACATCTGTAAGTGACGTCCCGATTAGATCATACTCAGCCGGCGGATTCCTGCGCGCGAGTAATCAGGCACCGAAAACTGGCATTGATCAGGTAGCTTCCATCTGTCTGCCGGAAACGTCGCAACGCATCAGCGTGTGCCTCGTCAACGGCTTCTGCACTGGAGTGCTCGATCGCTCGTGCCGCAACTCCCGACGAACGAAGACCCCGGAGCGCCGTGGAGAGGTCGGCATATTTCCATGGCGAATCAACATCCATGATTTCCTCCGGTTCAAGAGACGCGGCGGACGCGAACGCGCGCAGCGATGTTTCGTTTGATAGCGCGAACGGTCCGGGTGCGCCGGGAGGCGGTTGCGGCAGCAGAGGCTTTAGCGCCAGGACAAGCGATGCCGCTTCCATCCCCTCTGGATTACCCCAGGTCACCACGACGACTCGGCCTCGCTTCTTGGCTACGCGTCTCGCTTCCAGTAGGGCGGCGGTTTGGTCCGCGGCGTACTGGAAGGCATTGAAACCAGTCACTAAATCGAAGGAATCGTCCGGGTACGGCAGAGCTTCCAAGTCGCCGATACGAAAGTCTCCGGTTGGCACTCGTGCGCGAGCGATCGATAATAAGTTCTCAGCGGCATCCAACCCCGAGACTTCCGCGCCTCTTGCGGCAGCGTGCTGTGCAGCCAGGCCGGCGCCGCAACCGGCGTCCAGGTATCGGTCTGGCGCCCTGAGCCCAACGCGTTCAAACACCGCCAAGTAGACGGGAAGACAGGCTTTCTCCTGGATCTCCGCCCAATCGGAAGCGCTGGCGCCCCAAAGCCGCCCATTCGGTTTTGAGCTTGTCTGGTTGCGTCCGGCATCCATGCGGTCGATTCCAAGCATAACAACCCAAGGAGCGCTTTAAATGCATCAACTCCGCACGGTGCGCGGGTAAAATGGAAGTTGATTCCGAACGCCGCTCCGGCTTGGCGTCAACTCACCATCTATGCCGCGACTAACCCATATCTGCCTGGCTGCTTCCCTGATCATGTGCGTCGCGTGCTCCAGAACCCAAAGTAAGTGCTCGCCCAATGGCTCTGTGTGGCTAACGATCGCCCGAATCTCCTTGGCGGAGGACTTGTACCACACACGCAACGGCCGATTTGGAAAGCTTGCCGATCTGACGGATTTGCAGCCCGGGCTGCCGGCCGACCTGATGAACTCCGGACGAATGGGAGACTACGCGTTCACCATCGAATTGACGCGAGCCGGCTATATCGCCCGCGCGGTCCCGGATGCCGGTCTGAGCCGGGCACGTCTTACTGCCTTCTACGCGGACCAAACCGGGAAAATCACTATGAATCGATCTGGCCAGCCTGCGGGCCCGGATAGCAGACCCATGTCGCCAACCAATCAAACGGTCTGGGAGAAAGTCGCTGACTGGATTGAGAGGTAGTTGAGGATTTAGGATAAGCAGGCCAAGTTGAGAACTGCGTCGCGGGGCCCCGTGACAGGAGCCCCGGATTTGGTGGCGGTGCGATGGATTGCTACGGCAGGCCGACTAACGCCGGAACCAGGGCATTGGCGATCGGGGTGCCGACTCCGGTTTCGAAGTCGTAACCCGGGCCGGCGTTGCAGAGCGCTCCGCAGGCTCCATTGTTTCCGGTGGTGATGTCGTGGTAATCGGCCGTGAAACTATAGACATCGGCGGGAAGCGTGAGTGCGCCCTTTCCGGCGGCGGATCGCATCGACTGAATGATGGCGAACAAGCCGGCGATTTCGGGCGAACCCATGCTCGTGCCGCCCACCTGCACCCATCCGCCTTGAAGAGTGCAGTAGATGGCCACGCCCGTGTTGGGGTCGGCATCCCAAGCCAGGTCCGGAACGCCGCGGCTTCCATAGTTCTGGAACGGAACCTGGTAGGAAGGCTCCGGCTCATAAGTGCTGATTCCGCCGCCGGTGCCCTCTGTTTTGGACGTGTACCAAACCGTCTCGCTCTCATACGTTCCGCCGCTGTGGGTGAGAGACGTTCCGCCTACGCCGATCACATAGGGCGAACTCGACGGCCACGAGACGCCGTGATTGCTGTCTCCGGACGAGGCGATGAACGTAACCCCGGGAGCTTGAAAGATGGAATCCGCGGCAAGCTCTCCAGAGAACTCGGAGCCGCCGAAACTCATGGATACGATGGTGGCGCCTTTCTGCACGGCTACCTGGATGGCGTTCTCGAGATTCGCGGTGGTCGAGGTGGCCGCCTCGACCTGAATGATCTTGGCCTGCGGCGCGATGGCATGAGCCCACTCGCAATCCAGAGCCATCTCGGCCGCGGCGTCCGGATTGGGCAGCGGCTTACGTCCATTGGCGTAGATCTTAGTGAAGCAGCCATTGGCGGTGGTGCAGGCCGGCAGGCCATAGTAGGTGTCGAATTTGCCGAGATCGTCTTCCTGTTTGGGGTCGTCGTACCAGAGCACGAGCGCGATCGTCTGTCCCGCGCCTTGGTTGGCAAGTTGGCTGACCCCGTAGATGCTGGTCATTTGGGAGGGCGTGATCGCGGTGGCTGGAGGCCCTCCGCCGCCGAGGGCTTCGTTGCGGGGGAGGATGCGGATGGGAAAGCGGAAGTCGCCTCCCTGCGCGAACGCCGAGACGCTGAGCAGGCAGAGGCCGGCAGAGAATACAATTGTTTGTCTTAGCATAGGGTCTTCCTAAAAGGCGTGATAAACGACCAAATGCGTAATATACGACGAGGTCAGGCGATTCGGATGTGGTTTCGACGATTTTTTTGCCGGCTTGAAAATGTCCGGCCCGCTCAGTTCAACCGCGTCCAATCCGGCGCGATCCGTCAGCGCTCTGTCACCTCCAATCGCACCGGACGCGCTGTTGCTTTTACCTCAGGATCGTAATATTCGTAAACGCGCGATGCAAACGCGCGGGCGCGAATGGGGTACTTTGCGTGAAGCCTGAACTTGAGGGTCACCGTCTGCCCTGGTGAAAGCGCGTTGAAGTAAAGGATGGCTTGCGTGGCGGTCAAGCTGAACTTCTCGAGAAGGCCGGTCTTTTCCCCGGTCTGTCCTTGACCGGCGGCTGTAGCTTCCTGAAACGATTGCAGGTCTTCGCTAAGCAGGTCGAAGCCGGGTGGGATACCCAGATCCACCATCACCATTTTGGCGGTCTTCTCAAGATTGTTTCGGATCGTTGCGGTCGCGGTCGCGATGTCGTTCCGGGCTAGTTTTGTCCGATCGTAGGCGATTTCGATGGAGAGGGGTTCAGCGGGAGGCTTTTGGTCCCAAGGGGTGAAGTAGCGGCCCGCCACCTGGTAGGCAAGCCCCCCCTGGCCTTCGAACTTCATTTGCACCACGGCCGGCTTCCGCGCGTCCACCCCCTTAAAGACGAACTGATGAAGCAGGTCATTGTTCGCGGGCGCCAGATCGAGAGTCTTAACGTGCTTGCCGTTGAGGAATACCTGAACGGATCCGCGGACATCCGTCGCGCTTAGTTGAGAGGCGAGGAGCAATGAGCGAAGGGCCATAATCGTGGCCTGCGTGGTTCCCCATGCGCCGGAGGCCTGCTTCTTTGACGAAATGAAATTGAGGGCCTTGCGAGCGGTTCCGGAGGCGTGGCCCCACTTGAGTAAGGCTTGCGCCGCCAACCCCGTAGTCTCAATGGCGGCGCTCGCGCCTGTGGAGTAGACGCCGGTCTCTTCTGCGGACCAGGAGACGAGGTCTCCGCTTTCGGTGCGAGCATCCAGAAGCGCTTCCATCGACTGCCGCGTGAATTCGCGGTCCTTACCGTACTCGGCGGCGAAGTTGGCGGTCACCGCGAGCGTATATGCGTCGGACTTTGAGCCGGAGTGGGATTCGATAAATTGCTTCGCCTTTTCGAGGACCGGACCCTCGTAGCCGGTATTTGCGAGCGACCACGCGATATAGGCGGTGATCCGGAGGACGTCGGAATTGTAGCGGTTAGTTGCGCCCTCATTGATAAAGGATGTGTCTGGCTTCCAACTGCCATCTGGCTGCTGCTGTCCGGCGAGCCAGTCCCGGGTCCTTTCGATAAGCCGCGGGTCGACGTCCGCGACCTTAGACATGTCGTTGAATTCCATAAGTCCGTAGGCGGTGAGAATCTTGTTGGCTGGCGCCTGCCCAAACCAGGAAAATCCTCCGCCTGGCGCCTCAAAGGTGAGCAGGCGTTGGTAACCGTTTGCGATGTAGCCCTCGGCTTTAGCGTGAACCTCTGGCGTAACCTTCTTAGTGCGCTTCATGTAGTCGAGCGCCAGGACGTTCGGGTAAGTGCTGGAGGATGTCTGCTCGAAGCACCCGCCCGGCATGGTGAGAATACTGTCCATGCCCTCAATCACCTGGCTGAGCGGACCGGGGTAGAGGCGAACGAAGATGCTGGTCGCGTCGGGAATGGAGTTAGCCGGGAAGCGCAGTTCGTGCTGGGCGGAGCCGTCGAGGCGGCCGTTGAAGACGAGGTTCTGCTCGCGACCATTTGGGATGACCTCGATTTCGCGAACCACGATGTCTTGTCTCTTTTCATCCCCCGCGGCGGGGTCCATGCGTGCGGACAGGGTTAGCTTGAACTTCCCGATCCGGTTAGCCGTGAGGGTGAACTGCGAAGCCCCGACGCGCCCGGATTCGACCGCCACGGTCCTGTCAGGGCTGTCGTCCAGGGTGAACCAGTCTTCGGGTTCGATCTTGAGGTGCACGTCCCCGGGCTTGCCGGAGTAGTTATAGGCCGCTATCGGGATGGAGACCTGATCGCCCTGCGTCAGAGTCACGGGGAGATCGAGATCGACGAAGAAATCTTGAAAGACCTTGATGCTGCCGGAACCCGTTCCGAGCGCTCCGCTCCGCGTGGAGGCGAGGATGGCCATCCGCCAGGTGGTAATCGAGTCAGCGATCGGGATGGAGATGCTGGCGTCGCCGCTGGCGTCAGTAATAATCTCCGGGTTGATGTAGAGAGCTTCGGGGAAGTAAGAGCGAACATGCGTTGAAACAGGGTCGGCTGCTTTGCGAACCGTGGCAAAAAGGCGGCTGCTCTCAGGGCTCTGAAAGCGCATTGCGCCAGTGACGGCTGCCACGCTGGCCCGAGTCATCGCCAACGCCATCGGCTTGGCCATCATCGTGACCTCGACGACTTCGCTAGTCTCGCCGATAAGAAGCGTGGCGGAGAGAACGGCTCGCTCCCGAGGCCGAATCGAGAAATCACGGTTAAGCGTTGTGAAACCGGGGGCGGAGATCACGATCTGATAATCGCCTGCGGGAAGCGCCGAGAAATTAAATTTTCCCCCCGCATCGGTTCGCGCTTCGCGGCTGCTGACAGGAGACGCCCTGTGGAGCCTGACAGTGGCGTCTGAAACGAACGCGCCGCTCGGATCGACGACCGTGCCCGCGACCTCGGCGCGCCCGTTGAGGGGGCCGCGGTCTTGCTCAACTTTTAGGTCAAGCCAGCTAGTCTGACCGGGTTGGTTGACTGTCTTCCCGGAGCGGGTTTCGACGTAACTGGTAAGGTCGTCAGCGGTGTTGAACTTTTGGTCAGGTCCCGCGCTCCGGATCCGGTAATAATGATCTTCGCCGTGGTACCAGCCGGCGGGCTCGATCCGCAACGGACTATTCCACGCATCCCGCGGCCGAGAACCGTCTATCGTGACAAGCGCGAATGCCGCCACGATGTCGCCGCCCCCGGAACGCGTTTCGACGTTCCCGCTGAGTTTCGCGGCGATTCGCCGGACCTGTTCCCGGAAGGCTGCTTGATAACGCTGCTGATAGTCGCGAAACTTGTCATGCGGCAAGCTGCGGCCGAACTCCGTATCCAGCTTGGTTGGAGTCGCCATCTCGGTTGCCGCGAAAAGGGCGCTCGCGTCGAGATCTTGCTGACCTTTTCCAGTGATATCGATAGGTTCGATAGCCCGTTCCATGGAAACGGAATGGATCTCATAGCGCGGCTTCATCACCTCCTGCTCAAGATAGAAAAAGACCTTTGCGAAGCCGGGTTGCTTTTCAGCGAGGGCGAACACAGCCTCATCGACCACCTGCACTCCCAGCGCGGCGCTGACGCCTTGCCCGTGAGAGTTGGTGACATGCAAGTGAATGCGGGCGTCGGATCCGGGTTTGTAGACCGCGGCGTCGGCGGTGGTCTGGATCTTCAGGTCCTCGGCCGGCTGGATAAAGACGAGGCGATGGTCGGCTACGGGTTGGCCATTCTGTCCGAACATGTAAGCATCAATGTCGAGCGTGCCCGCCATCTCGGGCGTAGCGGCGATTCGCAAATCGGCGCGGCCGTTCTGGACGTCTAGGTCGCGCGTGAGGACGGTCTGGCCATTCTTGACGATGTCAACGTAAACCGGGCCGTGACCGCGCGTGGAAAAGACGTTGAGATCTATTGCGTCGCCTGGTTCGAGGACCGCTCGGCTGGTGCGCAACAAGATCTGATCCTCACCGTCCTTCATTTGAAGCGGAACGTCGGTGGATGCGCGATTGCCCCGGTGATCGTCGGCTTCGACGCGAAGAGATTCCGACTCCGCGCCGGGGCTTACGTGAATGACGGCGACGCCGCCGCGGTCGGTCGCCACCTCTTGGTCGCGCGCCCCGGGAAGATGAGCCGTAAGGTTGGTGCGAGCGGGAGTGCCGTCCGGGTAGGAAGTAAGCACAAAGATTTCGTTGTCGAGGTGGGGGATGAGCGTTCCCCCTTCCGGCACCGCGGTGATCAAGAGAGACGACTGGCTAATGGTGATAGGTTCGTTTCGCGTCTCGCTGTGCGCGGCGGAGTCCTTCACGGTAGCCGCAATCAGCGCGCCGGCCGCTCCCTGGTTGAGAGGCCGTCCGGCGAAGAAGTCAGGTAATTTCAAATCGAAATGGTAAGCGCCGTCGCTGTCGGTCTTCCCCGCTGAAGTTGCTGCTTCGAACACCTGGACGTCCATGCCGGACGCTTTGACGGTGATCTCCGCGTGGTCGACCGGCTTTCCAAAGAAATAGTTGGCGCGAACGACCCCGATCACGTGATCTCCGGGGCGATAATCGCGCCGAGGCCTGCTGTCTTTCTTGCTGAATTCGACGGAGACTTTAAACTTCGGGAGCACGTAACGCTCAACGTCGAGCGCGATTTCGGCTGTGTTGGAAGGGGACGACGCATCGCCCATGAGCGCGCGGAGATGGTATGCGCCCAGGTTGACTTCATCGGCAAGGGAAAACTGGGTCGAGGCGACGCCGAATTTATCGGTTGCCGTGGCGCTCTTAAACACTTTGTTGCCGCGAGGGTCTTCGATCTCAAAAGTGAGAGCGCGGGCCTCTTCAGCTTTGTGGTCGTAGCGGTCGAGCGCGAGAGCGCGCACGTGGATGGTCTGGCCGGGTTGGTAGATCGGTTTCTCCGTGGTCAGCAAGATGGATGATCTGTCCGCAAGCTGGATCGGCTGCAGGTATTCGCTCGAGCCGGCGGGAGTATCGGCGACATACCGCATCTCGTAATTGCCCATTAGCCCGGCTGGGAAATGGAACTGCGCTTCGACGGTGCCGCGTTGATTGAGGTGACCGGAGAATAATGCGAGCGATTTCTGATTGGGGACCAATAGCTCAATGCTGAGGTTGCCGGTCTCGGCGATGTCGTTGTGGCAGGCGTCGGATACGATCACGCGGACGGCGGCTTGGCTGCCGGCGAAGTATTCCTTCTGTCCAATGATGTGGACAATGGGCCGGCGAAGGATTTGCGATATCGACTCCACTCCCTCGATGGCGGCGCTTCTGGCGTCTTCGAACTCGAATCGATAGCGCACGCGCTGCCAAATGATGTCTTCGAAGGCTATGTGCTTTTCCGGTGCGATCGTCTGCCGCCAGAAACCATCGCCTTCGGAAACTTGGATGCTGCGTTCACTCCGGCCTAGGACGTGGTTTTCCGGGTCGAGTATCTCGGTGACAAGCCGGCCGGAGCCCGCGCGCGAGGAGTGATAGGGAAGGGTGACCGAAAGGCTCCCCTGCATGTAAGTCGCCCCCGGTTGTCGGTCGGGCGCGCGGGTGACGGAAAGCATGCTGCCCGCAAAAAGGAGCAGCGAGAGATTGATGAGCGGAAGGCGAGGCCAGGAACTGCGGCGGAGGAGGGATTTCATGCGAATCTCCTGATGAGGTCGTCTGACCGGAGAACGCGCGGACTCCTGGAACTTGCAGGCAGAAGGTGAAATTATTTTCTTGTCGTAAGAAGCAGCTATTACGGATGCGTCCAGGTCTGACCGTCGGCGCTTGTCCAATGGTCGCCCTGATCTGTAGTGATCTGGAATTTTACCGGGTTTTCCGGGACGATCGATGCTGACCCGGACGTCACCTCGACACTCTGACTCGATGCGCCTACGCTAAGTGTCAGATTGACGGAGATCGGTTGTGAAGACGCGACTTCAACCGCCGACGCCTGCGTGCTGAACCCCGGCGCGTCGGCCTCGATCTTATAGCTTCCGAGATCAAGGTTTTCGATCAGATAACGCCCGTCGTCGTCTGCATTCGTTGTCCGCGCGAGCGCGGTCCGGGTGTCGGTTAGCGCGACACGTGCGCGGGGAACGGCTGCGCCGCTCGTGTCGGTAATCCTTCCGGTGAGAACCGCGCCCGCGATTGCTGCTTTCGCGACGCGACCCGCGACCGCCGCTACCGCAGCGCTAGTCGACGAACGTCTGAGCGCCGGCAATCGGGCTAAGGATTGCGGTCTCACTGCGTTCAAAGAGACCACGGACACTTTCACAGCCCGGCCTTGCCACTGCGCCGGCACGGCCAGCCAGTGCCGTCCTTCATCGCTGCTGATGAATAGGGAATTCCGGGCATCGATGGCGAGTCGCTCGCGCCCGTTGGCTGCCAGCGACAGAATAGGAAGTTCGCTCGGCAACGGAGCTTGCGGGGATAAGTTCTCCGCTGGATCCGCCTTGGGGAGGGTTAGCGGACTGCTGAGTTCGGTTGCGCCGCTAAAGGCCAACATACCGGCAGCGGGGCGCGCGGCCGCGAGCGCAGGCCGCATCGGTTCAGCTCCCTTGTGATCAAGCGGCGTCTCCGCCCGCTTTGAAGCACTCGCGGTCCGCTTCGAGGAACGCTGGATCGTCGGCTTGGGCGTGGCGACTGGCGGCACTCTCGGTACCGCTTCCGCCTCGTCGGCCAGACCGCCAATCGTTGTCTGAATCGGCCTGGCGGGAGGGCCATGGTTCTTGTCGCTTGGACGGAAGTAGACCGCGACAACAAGCAGCGTGGCGAGCGCCGGCGCGCCAATCCAGGCGAGACCCCAGCCGGAGAACCATGGTCCGCGCGCGCGCAGCGGTTTCGAGATTTCGTCGGCTTCCGGAATCACCAGCGCGACAACGGCGCGGCAGTCGGGGCAGATGGCCAAGTGCGCCAGGGTCTTCTCCGTCTCGTGAGCGGGCAGTGTGTGCTCCACGAATGCGTTGAGTTGATCCGCGTCAGGATGGGACTCGAATTGGCGGAGATCGCTCATCGTTGACCTGCCGTCTGATCGGAGAACGGCGGACCTTGTGAAGTTTGCAGCAAATTTCGCAGGTTTATCTCGATGTCTCGGGGATCGCTGCCGAGGGTTTCCTCCGCTTTCTCTTTGCTGAGGCCCGCGGATTGAAGACTCCGAATCAACTGTTTGCGGACATCGTTCACTAGCCGTTTGAGTCGCCGGCTGATGGTGGCTTCGTGGACGCGAAGGAGGCGGGCGATTTGGAGCAAGGTGCGGCGATCGAGAAAGTACGCGGAGAGCAGGAAGCGGTCCTCGGAAACGAGCGCGTGGAGGGTGCTCGCGACGGCATGGGTTAGATGAGTAATCTCGGCTGGAACCGGGGCCGCCGCCTGCTCCGAGTTGGGCATGTCTATATCGTCGAGCGCGGTTTCCCGGCGCGCGCGGCGATGATGGTCGACGTAGCGCTGCGCCAAGGTGGTGCGAAGCCAGCCCAGAAGCGAACCGCGGCCGGAGTAGGACGCGAGCGGAGAGCGGCGCTCGCCTTCCAATTCTCGAAGGCCGTAGAGATCCGCATAAAGTGAGTCGGCGAGATCATATCCGAGGCTGGCGGAGCCCGTAATCGCGACGGCGGCTTGGGTCAGGGCCGCCCGGTACGTGCTCAGAAAACGCTGCCAGGCGGGCTCGCGACCAAGCGCGCATGCTCTGGCGAGAGCGAACTCTCCAAGATGGAGGGTGTGAAAAAAGGCCGCTCTTTGGGCCGCATCCGGATGCGTGCCGGAGGGAAGCCCAAAATTAAACTTCGCGCCCGCCGAGCAGAGGGCGATGCCGAATTCGTCGGGCGTTAAGCCCAAATCCTCGGCTTTGGCCGTAACCCACAGATCTTGAATCAGATTTGCGGGGAGAACTGGCGGGGAAGAAGCGTCCGCGGACTGGCGCGCCGATGCCGAAGCCAGGGCGAGATCACCGGGCTGTGACGAGGTCGCGTCCACGATCTTGAAGATACTGCATCCAGAGAACGGACAGGCGCGATCGCCGCCGCCCGCCCGGAGTTCTATCGGGAAGTAGAAAGATACAACAGGAAAGCCCATGTGATGGTCTCGTGATAGAGCTCGGGTTTTCCGCTTGCCGCGGCTAATCCGGCCAGCGCTGCGGAAAACCGCTGAAGAGCTTCCAGCGCTGGATAGCGGCATAAATACAAGAAGGCCATCCTCACGTGGTCTTCGTGGTGAAACGTTGCATTCGTGATGCTGCCGTTCTCGAAACTGACGATGAATTCTTCGTCGATCATGCGGCGCCATTCGGTCATCTGCCGAGAATGCACTATAAAGCCGTAGACAGGTCAAGTCCCTTCCTGCATCATTCGCGGCGGAAGCATCTGCTCCAATCGCGAATGGATTTCACCTCCGCGTCGGGGATATGCAGGAAACGAAGAGATTCTTCGTGTTCCTCGGGGGCTGTTCGCTCGAACCGAGCGTGCCAGCTATGCATGCCCTCATCCGACAATCCGGAGTTCTGCATGATCTTGACCCATTTCTGCTTGGTCATCGTGGCTCCCTTGTCGGGTTGGCCGCCGCTCCGCAAAAGGCCCGCGATGGCGTGTTGATGCTCGCGCAGCCTATCGGCTTCTTCTCCGATTCTGACCAACCGCTTTTGCAGAATGGCGGTAAAGTCGCTCCGCGGCTGATGGAGGATCGTGCGAATGTCTTCCAGCGTGAGGCCCGCTGCGCGGTAAGCGCATATTTGCTGCAGGACGCGCAGATCCTTCTTGCCGTATACCCGGTAATTGCCGCTGGACCTGCTGGGGGGCCGCAGCAGTCCGATGGACTCGTAGTAAAGCACGGCGGTTCTGCTCAGACCCGTCGCGCGCGCGAGTATCGATACAGTCATCGGCTGAATCCTAAACTCATTTTAGGGCGTATTCCTCCTTCTCGTGACGTCAGGATTGGGCAGACTTGCGACGCCCGTCAGTTACATTTCTTCACATTCAGGAAACAAGCTGGAGAACTCCGCCGCCGAAACTGAAAGCGCGTGAGGAGGGCGCGGCTTGAAAAAGATTGTCATTGTATGCGTTGTGGTCGCGGTAATCGCGGCGGCCTTGGCGGTAGGCCGGCGCGTATGGAACCCGCCACGCGCGTCTGGTTCCGAGGGCGGCGAAGTGGTCCGCGTCGTTCGGCGCAGCCTGGGTACGGAGGTCAAAGCCACCGGCGTCATCAAACCCAAAACAGGAGCTCAGGTGAATGTCGGTTCGACGGTGTCCGGAGTTGTGTCCCATCTTCACGTGCGCATCGGAGATGTCGTCGAGAAAGGACAGCTTCTGGCCGAACTGGATAGCCGTGAGCTTACCGCCAGGCGCGATGCCGCGGAAGCCGCCTTGAACCTGGCCGAGGCCAACGTAGCGTACAGCCAAACCGATCTGTCCCGCAAAACCGCCCTCCGCACGGAGCATCTGATCGCACGAAGCGAATTCGACCTGGCCCAGCAATCGGATGCCGTGGCTCAGCAGCAGCGCAACCAGGCGCGCGCGAATCTCGAGGAAGCATCCGCCCAGCTGGGCTACGCACGGATCTACGCGCCCATAGGAGGCGTCGTTTCCGCTGTCTCGACCGAGGAGGGCGAAACGGTTGCCGCCAGTTTCGCCGCACCCACTTTCGTCACTCTTCTTGACCTCTCTCGCCTGGAAGTCTGGGCGTATATCGATGAGACCGATATCGGCCGCATCCGGGCCGGCCAGAAGGCCCGCTTCACTGTGGACACTTATGGCGAGCGGGAGTTCGCGGGCCGCGTCACGGCCGTCTACCCGAAGCCTGAGATCCGCGACAACGTGGTCGACTACATCACGGTATTGAGCTTCAAGACACCCGCGGATTGCATACTGCGGCCCGAAATGACCACCGCGGTCACCATTGACTTGAAGCGGCGCGAAAACGTTTTGTCCCTTCCCATCGCAGCGGTTCACCGGGAACAAGAGAAGCGCTTCGTATTAGTCAAGCGCGCCGACGCCATCGAGCGGCGGCCGGTAACGACGGGTATTCGGGATGAGAGTTACTGGGAGATTCTGACGGGACTGCATGAAGGCGATGCGGTGCTAGCCGGAGAAAAAACAGGAGGTGAATCAAAGCGATGATCGAACTGCAGCATATCAACAAGACCTACGCGCGCCCGACGGGCGAGCGCGTCCACGCCCTGAGCGATGTCTCCCTAAGCATAAAACGCGGCGAATTCCTGGCGATTGCCGGCGCATCCGGGTCGGGAAAATCCACCCTCATGCACGTCTTTGGGCTGCTCGACTCGCCTGACGGCGGACGCTATCTTCTGGACGGGGAGGACGTTTCCGGGCTGAGCGTGAAGCAACAGGCGCGGCTCCGTAACAAGAAGATCGGTTTTGTCTTCCAGTCATTCCATCTATTGCCGCGGACCAGCGCGCTGGAGAACGTGGAACTGCCGCTGCTCTATTCCGAACGAAGTTCCACCCAGGGGCTCGGCCGGAAAGCCCTGGAAGCGGTTCACCTGTCGGACCGGATTCATCACCGCCCCTCGGAGCTTTCCGGCGGCCAGCAGCAGCGCGTGGCCATTGCGCGCGCTCTGATCAACGAGCCGGATCTTCTGCTCGCCGATGAGCCCACCGGTAATCTGGACCGGCAATCGGCATCCGAAGTCATGGCGATCTTCCAGGCGCTGAACAAGGCTGGCCGAACCATTGTGGTCGTCACTCACGATAGCGAGGTAGCCGCGCGTTGCGGGCGCATCGCGCGCATCGAAGACGGGCGGATTGTAAGCGACCATCCGGTTCCGCGGGCGAACAACGAACTGGAGGCCGCGAAATGAGCGCGATGCGCATAATCAAAGACAGCGTCCGAACCATGGCGCGCTTCAAGCTGCGCACGGGGTTCATGATGCTGGGAAGCATGGTGGGCATCGCCGCGCTGACCCTCGTCATCTCCGCGGGCCGGGCGGCGGAGCGCAAAACCATTGAGACCGTCTCCAGAATGTTCGGCGATTCGGCCATCCTGATCGGAGATGGAGGCGGCCATTTCATGGGCGGCCCGCGCGGCCAGGGATCGCATCTGAAGCTCGACGATATCGAGGCAATCGCGAAGGAACTCCCGAACGTCGAGTCGTGGGATCCGCAGCAGGGTCTTCCGGGCGCATCCGTTCGTCATGGCGACGCGACGGAGCAGACACGCGTGACGGGCGAATCGGAACGAAGCGAGCACGTGTGGGGGCGAAAAGCCTCGCGAGGTGAGTATTTTGACGCCGCCGCGGTGAAGGCTGCCGATCGGGTGGCGGTGGTGGGTGAGACCGTCGTGAGGACTTTGTTTCACGATGAAGATCCGCTGGGCGCGGAGATCCGCATCGGCTCGGTCCCGTTCCGCGTCATTGGAGTATTGGAGCAGTGGGGAACCGATCCGCACGGCATGGATCGAGACAACGAGGTGATTGTGCCGATCACCACCCTGATGCGCCGCGTCACAAACGTGGATACCATCGTGTCCGCGAAGCTTCTGATTCGCAATTCCAATGAAGCCGAGCAGACAGCCGCGGAAATCCGGCGCATCCTGCGCGAACGCCACGCCCTGGCGTCCGATGAGCCCGACGATTTCACGATCATCACGCCCGCCGAAGTGCGCAGCATGGTGGCGCAGGTTCAGAAGGTTCTGTTTCTCTACTTGCCGATGGTTGCCGGCGTGGCGTTGTTGGTAGGCGCGCTCGTCTCGGCGATACTCATGCTGGTGTCGGTGAATGCGCGCATCGGGGAAATCGGCTTGAGGCGCGCGGTGGGGGCGGGAATCGGCGACATCCGCCTGCAATTCCTGGTGGAAAGCGCCGCCACAACCGTCGCGGGAGGGGCGCTCGGCATCGCACTCGGGTACGCCGTCGCCCGCGCCGCCGCCGCCCATATGCATCTCGGCGAAGTGGAGTTCATCACCACCGTGCTGTTCGGCATGGCTGCCTCAACCGCGGTCGGGCTTCTCGCCGGCACGATTCCAGCGATGAGAGCCGCTCGATTGCATCCTGTCGACGCCCTGCGATGAGGATCTTTCGAAGCGCTAGCGCCTCCCTTCGGGCGCTGCTCGCTCACAAGATGCGCGCCGTGCTGGCGCTCTCCAGCGTCGCGGCAGGCGTCGCGGCGGTCCTGATCACCTCCGCTATCGGGGCCGGCGCCCAGCAAGAGATACTGCGGAAAACCGAAACCATGGGCACGGACCTGCTCATTGTGACGCCGGCCCAGGTGGCCAGTTCCGCGGCGCGGAAGACGATTCGGGGCGTGGTCACCACCATGAAGATCGACGATTGCCAGGCCATCGCGGGGCTCGGCACGGTGCGGCAGGCGGCGCCGGGCTTCGAGAGTGAGACGACCGTGAAAGGCGCTGGCAACGCGATGAAGGCGTTAGTGCTCGGCACCACGGGTCCGTATTTAGAGGTCTGCCGCTTTCGAATTCGCGAGGGCCGTTTTCTGCAAGAGGAAGATAATCAGATGGCGCGGCGCGTGGCTGTGCTGGGATCGCGCGTCGATAAGAACCTGTTCGATGGCTCGGATGCCAGCGGCCAAACTCTGCGGATTCGAGGCATTCCCTTTGAAGTGATCGGCGTGCTCGCGGAGAAGGGTGCGCTGGCCGATGGCTCCGACGAGGACAACCGTGTGTTGATACCCATTCGCACCGCTCTCCGGCGGGTCTTTAATGCCGCCTGGCTTAACTCAACCTTCGTCAGCGTTCGGAATCCGGATAAAATGAGCGACGCCCAGAATGAGATTGCCGGCGTGCTGCGCATTCGTCATCGACTCGGCGCTGCCGGAAAGCCCGACGATTTCGTCATTCGGAACCGGAGCCAGGTATTGGCCAATCAGAAGCAACTGGCCGATTCCCTGACGGCCTTTACCTCCGGCCTCGCTGCGGTCTCTCTGGTTGTCGGCGGCGTGGGAATCCTGGCGCTCATGCTCATGTCCGTGAAAGAGCGCACCGGCGAGATCGGGCTGCGGATGGCGGTGGGCGCAAGACCGGTCAACATTCTCATGCAGTTTCTGCTGGAAGCGGTGTTCCTGGCACTCGGCGGCTGGTTTGTCGGCATGGCTGCCGGATCCGCGGGAGCGGTGGCCATCACGTTCAGCACGGACTGGAACGTCGCCGCGCCGGTGAACGCAATCTTCGCATCGCTCGCCATGGCGGCGGTGACCGGAATCGGATTTGGCTGGTATCCTGCGCGCAAGGCTTCGCTGCTGCCGCCGATTCAGGCGCTTCGGGCGGAATAATGCATGCGCGCGAGAATGTCACTATGACGCGCGAGCCGTCCGCACGTGTTCTTCTGATCGACGACGACGAGCGGTTGAACACCTTGCTGGCCAAATATCTCGATCGGTTCAGCATGACGGTGCAGGCGTTCACTCGCCCGGAACTCGGACTTCGCGCGTTGAAGACCGATCCGCCCGACCTGATTGTCCTCGACGTCATGCTTCCGGAGATGGACGGTTTCGCCGTCTGCCGCAAAGTCCGCGAGAACAGCCGGATCCCCATCATCATGCTTACCGCCCGCGGCGATGTAATGGACCGCATCGTGGGCCTCGAGATCGGCGCGGACGATTACCTCCCTAAGCCCTTTGAGCCCCGGGAACTGGTCGCCCGCATTCAGGCGGTGCTGCGCCGGGGCTCTACCGCCGCGGAAGCCGGGGAGACGCTGCGGGCTGGAGAACTCGAGATTAGCGCCGGCACGCATTCGGCGCGTCATCACGGCGAGGAGCTGGACCTGACCGCCGCCGAGTTCGAGCTGCTCCGTCTGCTTGTCCGGAATCGCGGCAGGGTTCTCAGCCGCGATCGAATCATGGACGAAACGCGCGGTATCGACTGGGCGGCTTTCGACCGCTCGATTGACGTTCTGGTCAGCCGTCTGCGCCAAAAACTGGGCGATAACGCCAAGCGGTCCACGATGATCCGGACCGTTCGCGGGACCGGTTACGTCTTCATCGGAAGCCATCGTGACTAAGCGGGCGCGGCCATTGTTTCGGTCGGTTTTCGTCAAACTCGTCTCCATCATGCTGGGCATGGCTTTCACCTTGTTAGCGCTGGTCGGCGGTTTCTTCGTCTTGATCGTCTATCCCCATCTAAGCTTCACCACGGAGCGTCTGATTGATGCATATACGCGCTCATTTATTGCAAGTTCACCGGACCTTGCGGCGGCAAAGGACGCGGCCCGGCGCCTGGATGTGGAGATACGCTACGAAGGGCCCCGGGGGACTTGGAGCACGAGCGCCCAGCTGCCCACGATCGCCGATGTGCGCGGCCACAGGTTCAGAGGAACTCCGGCGGGGTTTGATTATGAAACGGAGGATGCCCCGGGAGGGGGCGCGTATCTTTTCGCCTGGAAGTTTGGCGAACTGAACCGCGGCGTGCACAACAAGCTGCTCTGGCTGCTCCTGTTTCTGATGATCGGCGTGGTGGTGGCCGCTTATGCCTTCCAAAGGCGGCTCCTGCGTCCCATTCGGTGGTTGGATGCCGGCGTGGCGGGTTTGAGTTCGGGCCGTCTTGATGTTGCCGTGCCGGTGCGCACGCACGACGAATTCGGTGTGCTGACCGGGGCCTTCAACCAGATGGTGGAGCGAGTGAGTCAGATGGTTCGATCGCGCGATCAGCTTCTTCTCGATGTCAGCCACGAACTTCGCTCGCCGTTGACGCGGATGAAAGTCGCCCTCGAATTTCTGCCCGAAGGCGAGCAGCGAGCGGGCATGGCGGGCGACGTCGACGACATGGAACGAATGGTTTCCGAGTTGCTCGAATTGGAGCGGCTCCGGAATGGCCGCGGTGTTCGCATGGTGCGGCAGGACCTGCAGCCGCTCCTGCGCGAGGTGGCCGCCGAATTTCGTGACCGGGCGCCCGGCATCCACGTGTTCATCACGGAGCGTGAAGTCATGCTCGACATCGACGCCGAGAGAATGCGGACGGTCCTCCGGAATCTGCTGGAAAACGCATTCAAATACTCACTTCCGGACAGCCGTCCGGTTGAGCTCTCGTCCTCTCAAAACGCGGACGGCGTCGTCGTACGGGTGAGCGACGACGGCCCCGGAATTCCGGAGCCCGATCTGGACAGCATTTTCGAGCCTTTCTTTCGCGTGGACCGGTCTCGATCCAAAAGTACGAGCGGCTATGGTCTTGGTCTGAGCATCTGTAAACGAATCATGGATGCTCACGGAGGAACGATCACTGTCGGGAACAACCCCGGACGCGGAACCACGTTCCTCCTGAAACTGGCGAAGTGACGCCGCGCCGTGGCGTTGAGGGCCCGAAGCGCCTGGCCGTGTTGCACTAAGAAAGGGAAAGCAATGGTAGCTGCGCTGTTTATTGGATTTGTCGGGATAATGGCCGCGATAGTCATAGCCGCTGCCGCCCGCTACTTGCATTCCCGAACTGCCGTAAGCGTGATAGCCGGGCTGTGTGTCTGGCTGACTTATATCGGCTTGTTAGGTTATTTCGGAGTCGTCAAGAAAGTGGCGATGCGTCCGCCTGGAATCGCCTTCCTTCTCGTTCCCGTCCTATTATTTCTTTTGATCTTTTTTGCATTTGTTTCCCGGTCCACCGCGGGCGGGCGTTTCGCCTTGGCCTTTCCGCTCTGGATTTTGTTGGGTACAGAGAGTTTTCGCATCGGCGTCGAGCTGTTCCTTCACCAGCTTTGGATCGATGGTCTGGTTCCTAAAATGCTGACCTTCGAGGGCGCAAACGTGGACATTTATATTGGGGCGTCCGCAGCCCTCATCGCATGGCTATCGACGAGGGGACGATTCGGCAGGCGACTCGCCCTTGCTTGGAACGTGCTGGGCCTTCTCGCTCTGACAAACGTTGTGATTCGCGCCGTGCTGACATCCCCCGGGCCGTTCAACCTGATCCACACCGAAATTCCCAATCGGATGTTCGGCACGTTTCCGTTTCTTTTTATCCCCGGATTTTTCGTCCCTCTGGCCGTCGTTCTGCACTTGCTTGCCATGCGAGCACTTGTATCTGCACCTGGATCGGCCAGAGCAGGTGTCTAATCTCTTTATGGTCCGCACCATTCCAGCTCTCTTATTCGCGGGCTTGTGAGGAACCGCATCCATGGCGCTAACACCCCGGAAGCCCGACGTTAAGGCGCAACAGTTCGCAATGAAGAAGCTCGCGTTTCTGGTTGGCGAGTGGTCCGGCGAGGCGTCGGTTCTCCGCGGACCGGGTCAATTTGCGGAGCTGACCCAGACTGAATCAGTGCAGTACAAACTGGAGGGGCTCCTTCTTCTGATTGAAGGCGTTGGTCGAACAAAATCTGACGGGAAGCTGTCTCTTCAGGCGCTCGCGTTAATTTCCTTCGACGATGAGGCGGGAGCCTTTCGGATGCGAGCCTTCAACGACGGTCGGTGGCTAGAAACTGAGGTCAAACTCGCCGATGCCGGAAAGTCGATCTCCTGGGGTTTCACACTCGGCGAATTCAAGACGGCCACCGTGTTGCGCATCAATGAAAACGGCGAATGGACCGAACATGCGGAACTGGTAATTGGCGACCGCGCTCCTCAGAAGATGATGGAGTTAAGGGTTCGCCGCAACGGCCCGTGGTAGGCTTATTGAAGGCGTGAAGGGCGCTTCCGGTCCGCGGAAAGGGTAGAAGCCCACCTGCAAGTCAATCTGGTTTCGCGAAACTTCTTTCAGCCCGAAATTGCGGACGGCGGGCGCTTCGACGAAAGGAGTTCGCAATGTCGAACCAATTCTCCGGCGCCGCGCGCGCCCTTCCTGATCGCCCCAACCTCCGTCACCTGAAGGATCAGGCCAAGAACCTGTTGAACGCGGGCGGCGCTCGCTCTCTCTCGGCTGCACAGCTTCAAATCGCTCGTGAATACGGGTTCCCGAGCTGGCCCAAATTGAAAGCGCACCTTGATTCCCTTGAAGAAGCTGGACAGCTCAAGGATGCGATCGACCGCAACGATTTACCCCTGGTCCAATCCATGATGCTCCGGAATCCAGCGTTGCATAAGGCCCCGCTCGGCTATGGCAAGGATGGACCGCTTACCTGGGTCGCGGAGTGCAGAGTGCCGCGTGTTCCAGCCAACCAGACTCGTTTAGCCATGGCGAAGTGGATGATTGAGACCGGGTCGGACGTTCATCAGGGAGGCGATGCGCCCCTGATGCGTGCCGCACTCTCCAGCGAGCGGATTCCGATGATGGAATTGCTCGTGGCCCATGGCGCGGACGTTAACGCAGCGTGGCACGGCAACTATCCTATTCTCTTTGCCGCCTGCGAGGTCCTCAGCCCCGGCGCCTTGCACTGGTTGCTGGAGCATGGCGCGGATCCTAATTGCGGGAGCGAAGCGGTATGGAAGGCGCGAGGCATTCCGCACCCCGGTACGGCCCTCGATTATTTGCTGGGCACCTACGTCCGGGATCCTGAAGTGCTAAGCGCCTGCATCGAAATCCTTCTTCGCGCCGGCGGAAAATCCAAGCATGATTCTCCCGCGGTGCTGGCTGTCATCCGCGGCCGCATGACCGAACTGACCGAACTGCTGGACGCCAGTCCCGCTCTGATCCACCAACGATTTCCCGGACTTGATTTTGGTGCGACGGGAGCCCGCATGCTCACCTTGCGAGGCGGAACGCTGCTTCATGTGGCCGCCGAGTTCCAAAGCCTCGATGCCGCGCGGTTATTGCTCGATCGCGGCGCAGACGTCAATGCTCCAGCGATGCTGGACGACGCCGGAGTTGGCGGCCAAACTCCCATATTCCACGCGGCGACACAGGGGGAGGACGCTGGGCTTCCGCTCGTCCAATTGTTGGTGGAGCGAGGCGCCGATCTTACGATTCGTGCCAAACTTCCAGGACACTATGAGGCCCCAGGGGAAGTGGTGGAGTGCACTCCGCTTGACTACGCGCTGTTATTTCCGGGGGAACAGGGACTGACGTCCACTTACTTGAGGGACGTTCGGACTTTGGCAGGGCGTCCGCCCGAATAGCGTGCGACTGAACGTGCCGGCAATTCGGAGAGGCGGAGAACAAGTTCCGAGGAAATGCGCGAAAAAGCAAGCAGCATTTGATTTATCATTTCCAGTATGCTCACGTTCACGCGCCGCCAATTCGCCTCGGTGATTTTCTCCGGCCTGACCGTCGGGGCTGCTTACGCGCTTGGAGTAGGCGAACAATTCCCCCGCTTTGCTGTCAGGACGATAGATGGGGAGCGAATTACCAGCGAGTCCCTCAAAGGCAAGGTCGTGCTGATTGAGTTTTGGGCGACGTGGTGCGGGCCTTGTAAAAGCGATGAGCCGGCGGTTGAAAGTCTGCTGTCCGAGTTCAAGAAAGACGGACTGGTCGTCCTTGCCGTCAACATGGGCGAACCTAAGCGCAAAGTGAAGAAGTACCTGGAGACCTCGCAGCGAAGCTCCGCGGTGGTGCTCGCGGAGGACACAACCCTGGCCGCGATTTGCGACGCGACTTCCTATCCCATTTACAACCTGATTAATCGGGACGGCAAATTAGCGGGCGTGCAACGCGGTGCGGGCGGCGAAGGCGCGTTACGCCGGTTGTTGTTGAAGGCCGGTCTCGAATCCGAATGACCTATTCCGGTGCTGCGCGATTTCAGAGCGCGGGGTCCGGAATTAGCGCAGCCACGTTCGGTGGAAGTGGTGTGTTCGGATCTGAGCCGCGGACTCCGGGAATTCCGAAGGCGTAGACGTTTCCGTCTTCGGACGAGGCGTAAACCATACCGCTTTCGATGGCAGGTGTTCCGAAAATGTAGCCTTCGGTCGCGAAGCTCCATAGCAGACGCCCCGTGGCGGCGTCAAACGCGTAGATATGGCCGTCGGAAGTACCTGCGTACGCAACGCCGTTCGCAATGGAAAGGGGAGATGTAATCTGATTTCCTACTGATGTGCTCCACAAGGGACGGCCCGTTTCCGCGGCGAAAGCGTAAAGCTTGTTTCTTCCGATCAGAACCACTCCGTTAGCAACGGCTGGGCTGGCGTACGATAACTCCGCTGGCCCGATATCCGCGGTCCAAAGGGACGATCCATCGAGAGCATCGAAGGCGTACAGCTTGTCGGCCGCGATGCACACAATTCCTTGCGCTAGTGCGGGTGAGGAAGGCTGGGAGGGGCCGATGTTCACCCTCCAGACTGTATTGCTGTTCAGGGCGTTGTATGCGAAGACGCTTCCGCTTACCGACCCAACATACGCGATTCCGGTACTCACGGCCGGAGAAGAGTACAAGATGTCGCCGCCCGTGTACTCTCCCCAGACGAGGCTGCCCGTCTCCGCGTCAAACGCATAGATATTCCCGTCGAGCGAACCGACATAGGCCAATCCGTTGATCAGTGCCGCCGACGTGGCGACTTCCCCCGCTCCCACCCGCCAGATTCTACGGCCGTTTTGGGCATCGAAGCAGTAGAAGTCGCCATCATCGGAGCCGATATACACCTTGCCATCTTTGATGGACGGAGACGAATCGATATCGAAGTCGGTGGGCGCCGCCCAAAGGGATGCTCCCGTCAGCGCATCGAGAGCATGGAGCTTGAAATCGTAAGATCCGACGTACAGAATCCCGTTCACCACCGCGGGCGATGACGTAAACACTCCAATTTTCGAACTCCAAGCGAGTTGAAGCTTATCTGCATTGTTGACGCTCAGAACAGATTCAGCCGGGTTGTAGCCATCCCGGCGCGGACCGCCATGAAATTGGCGCCACGAGTACGGAAACCCGGCGTCCGCCTGCGCTGCCATGCCGCTCATCCGGCCTGCCGCCGTTATCCAATGCCCTCCTGACGGCGTCGAAGACGGAACAGTCACGTCCGCTGTGAATGAGCCGTTGAGATCTGACGTCGCGAGCGCGAGATCGGAGGTGTCGAGATAAATGTCCACCATTTCCAGCGGGTGAAAACCCGTTCCCGCTACATGAAGAACCGAGGCAAGCGGCGCGGCATCGGGTTGAACCGCGACCGTCGCCGAATGCATGATTGGAGATAGGGCGGTGAGCAATAGAAACGCGGAGACGAAGACCGGCGTTCGCTGCATAAAGCCTCGTTGAGAAAGGATCAGATCAGTCTACTCCAGCGAAAGCGCTTTTGCATGACCTCATCCCGCGAATAAACGGCAGGTTTTAGAAGCGACCTACTCTGGCGTCACATACACGTTCGTAAATTCCACGCGCAAGCCGGTGGGATTAGGCTCCCCGTTGCTGTGGTTGTAGACGAGGAAATACAAATAAGCATCGCTGCCCGGCGTAACCGTTGTCCCAACAACAAATGGAGACCAGGTCGTCCAAGTTAAGGGAGCTGGGATCGCCGCCAACTTGCATCCGAGCGAGTCGCCTGCGGGGTTCTCCAGGAATATGGCTGTTGCGTAGTCATCGGCCAGGACACGGCCCTCGACATGCAAAACGTATGTTCTGCCGCCGGGCGGGATTGGGAATGCGGTCCGATAGATGTACCAACCGGCAGGAGAGTACACCCGTGTTGCAAAGTCCTGTAAGCGGTATCGATATTTTCTGAGCCGATGCGACACCTAGGACGGACGCGGCGAACGAAATCAAGAGCAGGCTTAGTTTCATCGGGACTCCTTAGGCCGGTAATTCGTCCCCGGCGCGGAAAATCATATCGCAACCATCGCGGGCTGAAGAGATGACGAACCGCCAGTCGTTCAAATGATATGCTCTTAGCGCTCTGGAAATTCTCCGGCAGGTGAAATCCCATGAAACTTACAACGTTACTGCTGCCGATTGTGGCCGTGATAAGAGGCATGGCATCGGCTTAAACCCCAGCGGAAATCCCAATCATCAATCAGACGTTCATCGACGATCAGTTGCAGTGCACCCCTGGATACAACTGCTACGCCGCGGGCATCACGGGCGGGCTATGTGGCCCCAACACCGGAATGCAGAAAACATCAACGGCTGAATACCGATTTGCGCCGCCGGACGGGCTGTACGTCGCGTCAATCGGCAATACTGCTTCGACCGGATCCATTTTGCAGACCCTCGGAGCAACGGTTCAAGCTAACGTGACCTACGTTTTAGGTGACGGTCGGCGCGCGTGCGGACTACCCGTTCACGGGCTATCAGGCTGCTCTTATGGCCGGAGGCACAATCTTGGCTTCTGGCAACAACGCCACTCCAGTCGGGGGCGAATTCGCGACGGACTTGATTGCCTACAGTTCGGGCGCCGCACCCGCTCAACTGGGGCAGCCGCTACAGATTTTCGTAAAGAGTGTCGGGAAGGGGCAGGTAGACGTTGGCTCTGTAACGCTGACATCCCAATAGCCGGGCCGTGAGACTGGTGACGACGAAATTTCCCAAAAAATCCCAGTGAGATCAGCGACTTGCGCGCGCTCGCCTCATCTAACGGCAAATTCATTTGCGAAGCTGAAGTCGGGACCAGCCAGGCGGAAGGCGAAATAACTGAGGCGTAAGGCGAGGATCAATCCGCGCTCCCCAAAAATTCAAAATCCTCGGCCTCCGCACCCAGGAAAATCAAGCTAAACCTCTGAAAATAAAAGTTTTTACAAAAAAGGAGATTTGTTTCGCAAAAAATGTTTTCAACTCCGCGCAGGCTTGCGAAACGCGGTCGGGTCAAGGCCGGCATCGCCACCCTCACACCGCAAACCTGAACGTTGCCCCGTCGCGGACGACGCGACCGGCGGTGGGGGCCGCGAAGTGGGTGCCTATGACGAGGATTGTCTGGTCGGCCCATTCGGCGAAGAGGCGCAAGCGGGTAAGCGCGGCGGCCTTCGGGTCGTCGTCGCCAAGCGACCAGTCGGGGTGCGCCATCTGACAGGGGTGGTGCGCCATGTCGCCGGTGATCACCGCCCGCTCGCCCGCGGACTCGATCACCACGCTGACGTGGCCCGGCGTGTGGCCAATGGAAGGTGTGAGCCGGATCTCCGGCGAGATCACGTGATCCATCTCTACCAGCTGGACGAGACCTGCGTCGAAGATCGGCTGGACGCTATCGCCGATCATCGCCTGCTGCTCCTCGTCATCGTGGACGCTCCAGAACTCGTATTCGCGCCGGCCGATGAGGTAACGCGCATTTGGAAAGGTCGGCGCCCACTTGCCGTTCTCCAGCATCGTGTTCCAGCCGACGTGGTCGACGTGCAGGTGCGTGCACACCACGGCGTCGACCTCTTCGCGCGGCCAGCCCGCGTCGCCAAGATGCTGCAGGAACGGCGTCGCCAGCGGCTCGCCGCCGGTGATCTCGCGCGGACGGTCGTTGCCTACACAGGTGTCCACGACCAGCTTCAGCCCCGGCGCCTCGACCAGCAGCGCGTGGATGCTGAGGTTCAGGGTCGTGTCGTCCTCGCTGACGAAGTGCGGATACAGCCACGCCGACTTGCGCAACTCTGCGGGCGTGGCCTCCGGTATGAGCATGGCCGGCACCGGCAAATCCATCTCGACGATGCGGGTGATCTTCACCCGGCCCACTTGCCAGCTCAGCATCGCGCTCACGCCTCCTCGTTCAAGGTTCGGCCGGTCTCCATGGCCGGTCTCCATAAGGAAGGCGTCGCCCGCAAGCTGTTTATCATATATTGGCGATATATTGCACGCGCAGCGAGGCGTAGCGGTGTCGCCAGAAGCGCGTTCAATTTGTAGCGTTTTTTGGCTCCCCAAGCGCTACACAGATCCGAACAGGCGAATGGAGAATCTCGGTGAGGGCGCTTTCTCCCCGGTGTTAACCGTGATGAGAATTTCGGAGATGGGGGTAAACTATTGATTCGGCATATGGTTCGGTAACGCTGGCGCGGCGGTGCGGTCCAGTGCGCAAAGCGGTCCCCGTTCGATGCCTGCAATCAGCATGTCGAAAGATTTTTTCGGTAAGACATTTCGGCGCGCAATGGGTTCCGTCCCGTCCCTCTTGTGTATCACGCGCTGTTCGAGCGGGGACAACTCAGTGGCTATTGAAACGCGACCGGAGCAGGCGTGAAACGAGTCCTCCTGACCATCCTCGGTGTGGACCCAAAGCCCGCCGAGTATGCACGTGGCGAAGAACGTCAAATGGCAAGACTTGCGCCGGTGGCTCTATTTGGACTTCTGCCACCTGCAAAGCGTCCAGACATCGTGGTTGCGCTTTGTACGGTACAGGCCCGCTTAAAGACGTTGCCGGAACTCGAAGCAGCCCTAACCGGCAAAGCTGAGGTATTATCTGCCGACATACCGTCGGGTGCCGCCGCGCAGGACGTGGATCACTTTCTTAGCGTCATGGTCGCTGCCTGCGAAAGACATGCGGAATCCACGGTCACGGTCGACGTGACACACGGTTATCGCCACTTCTCGTTTCTGATGTACACTGGCGCGCTGTATCTTGCAGCTCTGGGCCGCGTGACTATCGATGCGATCTACTATGCTCTTCTCAACCCCCAGCCGCAGGTAAGCCCATTTTTCGATCTCACGCCACTGCTGGAACTGCCCCGCTGGGTTCATGCTCTTGAAACACTCCGGGAAACGGGAAGCGCCAAGGTCGTTGCCAAGCTGCTTCGCGGCCCGACTGCAACTACTGGGACGGACGGCAAGGCTGTCGCAGAAATCATGGACCGCGTGTCCGACGCGCATGGGGCTGGTCTTCCAATCGAGTTGGGACGCGAGGTAGGCAGATTCTTCGCGCACAAGGAAGAATCCTTTCGCAAGATGCTGGGTTCCGATCACAGACTGCCGCTCGCAGAAGGTGTTGCCGATCAGCTTCACTCGCTGTTGATCGCGTACCAGTTGAATGGGACTGGTTCCAGCAAATCGAGCAAGAAGACGCTGGTACTTGATAAAGAGGAACTCAAACGGCAAGCTGTTCTGATTGCCGATTTGCTCGACAAAGGCAATATCCCTGCGGCCTTGGGACTGATGAATGAGTGGACGGTCTCGTGGGCACTGTGGAGCAGGAACGAAACTGTGGAGTGGCTCGAGTTCCATCGGCATCGAAGGAAGGCGGCGGGCTTACTTGGCGCCCTCGATGCGGTTGGTCGAGATGCCAGCCTGAGAGCCTCCATTAATGAGCAACAGCAACGCCTGGGCGATTATTGGGGCCGACTTGGAAGTCTGCGCAATGCGCTGCATCACCATGGGATGCGCCCGCAGGTCTTGCTTGATGCGGAGTTCAACGGAAAGGTGGAGCAGGTGCGGCGCTATTGGGACGGAGAACTCCGGGGGCTGCCCGCCATCTCACTTGACTGCGGAAGTCGGCGTTATCGCCACCTTCTCGTGAGTCCCATTGGCGAGCGCCCCGGTGTACTGTTCAGCGCCATCAATCGCGCGTCGGGCGAGGGCCTACATCCAGATTTCTGTCTTGTGATCTGCTCGCAGAGAAGCGAGACCGCGGTCCCAGATGCCCTCTCCCGAGCTGGATTTCACGGTGAGCACCGCTCGCTGCGCCTCGACGACCCATATGCAGGCAAAGATGAGCGACGGAAGCTTATTGAGGAGTCGCGGCAGTACCTGGCCAGCGCGGACGACGTCTCGGTCAACATCACGGGCGGGACCACGCTCATGGGAGTGGTTGCGGAGGACTTAGCGCAGGAGGCGCGGAAACTCGCCCGACCGGTCCGCCGTTTCGCGCTGATCGACCGCAGAGATCCAGAGGAACAGACGCGAGATCCATTTGTTGAAGGCGATATTCTCTGGCTCGACAACGAGGGAAGCAATGGCGATTATTGAAGCCGATTACCGGGTGCTGACCCCCATGTTTTGCGCCGGTGCGGACCCAAGCCGCCCGGAATTGCGGACCCCGAGCTTCAAGGGCGTGCTTCGATTCTGGTGGCGAGCCCTTGCCTGGTCGCGCCTGGGAGGCGACCTGAAGGAGATCCATGCGGAAGAAGATCGCATCTTTGGCGGTCCTGGTGCGGGTGGGAGCCGGGTCGCGATGCACATCGCTTTTGGCCAGGCCGGTCGTTCCCATGAACTGGGCAAGGGCGGCATTCTCAAAGTCGGCGGTAACACCGGTCCGGTTGTCGGAGACGGCGCACGGTATTTGGGCTACGGTCTCATGGAAGCCTTCCCGAGCGCGAAAAAGAACACTGAGAGCGGTCAACTTCTGCGCGCGTGTTGCCTGGCTCCGTTCAACTTCACGGTCTGTCTCCGCTGCCGGAACCTCAGCGACGTGGAAGTAGCCGAGGTGTCGAGGGCACTGCAAGCAGCCGGTCTCTTCGGCGGGCTTGGAGCCAGGACTCGCAGGGGCTATGGCAGCATCGCTTTGCAGGGACTGCGGATCGACGGCGAACAGAAATGGCGGAATCCGATTTCGCTCGACGCTCTCGGCTCCGCGTTGCGGGGATGCACGCCGCCCATTGCTCTGGAAGGGCTACCCCCATACACGGCCTTCTGTCGCCAGACTCGGATCGTAGTCGTAAAAGCGCAATCATCTGGACCGCTCGATTTGCTGAACCTCATCGGCCGGGAGATGGTGCGGTTCCGCAGTTGGGGGAAAAACGGAAAAATTTTAAGCGGTGAGAACTCGTTGAAGCTCTTCAACGGGGACCACGACTTGATGAAGCAGCCGCCGGCACAGAGGAACCGACATCCGCAAAGAATCGCGTTCGGCCTGCCTCACAATTACGGCAGGGGCAATGAGGACAAAGTGGAGCCTGCGGAGATCTCCGATAGACGGGCCAGCCCGCTGTTCATTCACATGCACGAATGCAGCAGCCAGGCCGTCGCCGTTCTTGCCTTCTTACCGGCCGAGTTTTTACCAAGAGACACAAAAATCAACGTGGGCGGAAAGCATGTGGAACTCGCCCGCGCTGAGTCATTGTGGAAGCCGGTAACGGATTTCCTTGATCGATTCAGTCAGGAGCCGTTCGCTGGCAAGTTCGAGGTGAGGCCGTGAGTGTTCAGCTTGAGTTTTCGGTGGGTCCGGTTCAGGCCTTTGTGGCCCAGGCCCGTCGGACGCGCGATTTCTGGGGTGGCTCCTACCTGCTATCGTTCCTAACGGCTCATGCGATCCGCGGCGCTTTGCTGGCCTCGGCAAAAGTCAGCCCGGAACAACTCGCAAAGGACCGACTCGTTTGCTGGGCTTCGGGTGACCGGCAAGGCCAGCCGCAAATCATCGGCTCTGTGCCGAATCATTTCGCGGCTACTGCCGCCGATCTGGAGCATGCCATCCGCGTTGCCCGGGCTGCGGAAGACGCTTTGCGCGAAGCCTGGCAGCGTGTTTGTGATGCTGTCTGGAATAGGTACGTGGCGGCGGCGGAAGCTCGCGGTGTCGAGACGCGGGTTACCTGGGAGCGTCAAGTTTTCGGCTTCTGGGAGATCGTATGGGCGGCCGGCGAGAATGCGCCCGAACTGCTGGCGCGTCGGAAGCTGTGGCGGACCCACTGGCCACCCGACGAACCGGGAGACAAGTGCAGCGTCATGCCCGCATACCAGGAATTGTCCGGCCATATTCGTGCAAGGGCGCGGGAAGCGCAGGATGCCTTCTGGAGGCAAGTACGGCAGGGAACCGGCGATCTTGATCTTCAGCAAGGTGAGCGGCTCTGCGCAGTCGCGCTCGTTAAGCGGATGTATGCGAAGTGTGCGGACGAGAGCATCGGGTGGCGGCTGGATACTTCTGCATGGCCTTCGACCGTGGACTTCGCTGCTGTGCCCTGGGTTCGTCGGGTCTTGGCGGTCAGGGAGGCTCGTACTGCGGCTCGCGCCTATGCGGAGATGGTGAAAGCCTATGCTCCGGGTGAAGCCATCGAAGCAGAAGGTCATTTTCGCGGGCTCAATGACGGCGGGGACTTTGTTCGGCTAAATGGCGACTATATACACCCGACTTCGCTGGCCAACAGCCGCGTGACTCCACTTCGGGCGGAATCAAATCGGGGAAAACTCCAGGCTACTCTCGCGAAGATTGCTGAATTCAAGGACGCGGAAGGTCGATTGGGATACCCCCCGCGCTATTACGCACTGTTCCTCGGCGACGGGGATAAACTCGGAGCGTTACTCAAGAACAGCGGCGGCAACGTTTCGGCGCAGATCGCTACCGCACTGGATCGCTTCACCCAAGAGACCGACCCTTTTGGCGAAGACTTAGACGCAATCCGTATTTATGCGGGAGGGGATGACGTATTTGCGCTGCTGCCAGTCGAGAGTGCGCTGGCGTATGCGGACAAAGTGGCTTTGAAGTACCAGGAAAGCTTCTCCAAGGCGAACCTAACCGCAACTCTGTCCGGAGCGATTGTCTTTGCGCAGATGACAGCGCCGCTGACGCGAGTGCTAGCCGAGGTTCGACGGCTACTCGACGAGGTTGCGAAGGAACAAAACGGGCGGAACTCGCTGGCGATCGGTGTCTATCAGCGCAGCGGCCTCGCTCTGGAGTGGGTGACCACATGGGAGCGGAACGGTTCGCGGGCCGTGACTGTACTGGCGAGCCTAGCGCAGATTCTCAAGCAGCAGGATTCGGACGTGTCTTCCGGCGTGATCCACCGTGTTGATAATCTTCTATGGCGCTTACTTGGCGAAGAAGGGTGGCGGCCCGGCAGTTATCTGAAGACGGCCGGAGATCTCGACATTCGCAAGCTGATCCTGGCCGAAATTCTCCGCAGCCTAGAGAAACGCTCCGAGCCCGGCGCTGACAACAAGAGCAGGGCGGAAGAGGCTGCCGCAGCGATCTGGGACCTCCTGCTGGTCGCATCCAACGAGGAGGAGTCTCGGGAGCCACACTGGATCAGCACCGATGTCCTGCGGCTTGCAGGGTTCCTTGCGCGCGGCGGTAACGAGGAGGAGCACCAGTGAAGGCGTTCTCCATTGAGCCCGTAGATACATGGTTTTTCCGCGACGGCACACCGTATTCGATTGAAACCGGGTCTCAGTTGGACGTGGGCGGTGCATTTCCTCCAAGCCCTTCCTCCGTCGCAGGAGCGCTACGCGCGACATTGGCGGCGGGGCGTGGATGGAATGGTGTGGGGCGCTGGCCAGAGGAATTCAACGCAACGCTGGGCGACGGCCCGGACGATCTCGGCCGCTTGCGTTTGCAAGGCCCCTTTGTGACGCAGCAAAACGAATTGCTGCTGCCCGCGCCGCGACACCTTTGGGATCGGGTCGAGGGACGCCCGGAACTGGGATTTGCCCTGGTTGGTTCCGGTGTGGTGTGCGACCTGGGTCCGGGCGCTTTTCTACCCACTGCAATTGACGGCGCAAAACCGGTATCGAGGAAATGGGTCAGGAAGTCCGCGTTCGAGAAGATCCTCAAAGCCGTTCTTCCCCACCGGGACGAACTGATTTCTGACGTCAAGCTCTGGAGCGAGGAACCGCGAACGGGAATTCAGCGCGACGCGACGACCCGAACCGCCAGCGATGGCGGACTCTACAGTTCGCGCCATTTCCGATTGCAGGAAGGTACCGCTCTGGTGATGTCCGCAACCGGTCTGCCGCCGGATTGGCCGCTACCCAGCGGCGCTTATCCCTTCGGCGGTGAGTCACGGCTGGCTTATTGGCAGCAGTGGTCGGGCGACCTCGCCTTAAAGATGCCGATCGACAGAATCTGTGACGAGGGCCGGTTCATTCTTATCGCACTGACGCCGCTCGACCTGAGCCATCAGGCGTGTCTTGGGCGAACTCCGCTCACCGACCTCGGCGGGGCCCTTGTAAAATCCGCCTGCATGGACCGCCCGATTCGGATAGGTGGCTGGGATTCTCTATCGCGACAGCCACGCCCGATGCGCAGTTATGTACCGCCTGGAACGGTGTTTTTCTGCGAGTGCCATGACAAGACGGCGCTGCGATCCGCAATCGATCAGATGGGCGATGGGATGCCAATAGTTGGCGCAACTTCAGACGCCGGTTTTGGATGTGTTGCATTGGGAACATGGATTGAAAACAAGGAGCCAGCATGAAAACGATCTTGTTGGGGATGCTCGCCGAAACAGCGATCCATCCCGGAACTGGACGCAGCGGGGGCGTAATCGATCTTCCGGTTGCACGCGAAGCCGCCACGGACTACCCGTTCATCGCCGGTTCCAGCCTGAAGGGCGCCTTCCGAGACAAGACGGAAACGGCGCTGGAGAAGGGCAAAGAACTGGCCAACAGGTGGTTCGGCAAGGCTGACAATGCCGGCGAACTTATGGTCTCAGACGCCAGGCTGCTGTTGCTTCCCGTGCGCAGCTTGACTGGCTCATACCGTTGGCTGACCTGCCCGCATATTGTCGAGCGCCTATGCCGGGACACGCGGCGTGCTGGTCTTCCATTTGACGCCAGTGTGCCCGAGGTGGCGAAAGCCACCGTACACACTTCCGGTACCGGGAAGATCTACCTTGAGGAGCGTCAGTTAAGTATTGCCGCCGAACCTGACGGCAAGCTCATCGAGCTTTTGGGTTCTCTGACACCCCACAAGACTACTCGCGGACGAATCGACAAGACGCTCGCCATCGTGAGTGATGATGATTTCGTGTGGTTCGCGCGATACGCTTTGCCGGTCCAGGCCCGTAATGTTCTCGACGATGAGACGAAGCAGAGTAAGAACCTCTGGTATGAAGAATCGCTCCCGGCTGACACTCTCATGTATACCGTAGTCGCGGGCCGGAACAACGTTGTCGAAGAAGCGTTGAAATCGCTGTTTGAAGACGACGGGTACATCCAGGTCGGCGGGAACGAAACGGTCGGGTCAGGTTGGTTTGCGGTCGCATTTCGTAATGGATCGGAGGGGCAGCGATGAATGAACAGGACAAAGCGTGCCACGCTCTCTTACGACTCAAGGAAGTCGAGACCAGGACAGACAAATTCAAGGGACACTATCGCTCGTACGTCGACCGCCTGGGTCCCGCGATTTTGATCAATGGTCTGGGGCAGGCTCTCGCAATGGAGTTATCGGCTGCCGGGAGTAACAAGGGGAAGGAGGACGAACAGGCGCACTACCAGCTCTACCGGAGCGTCCGCGACCTGCTTTGTCAGCCGGGCGCGGCGTACGGCGGGAAGGATGACCTGCTCGACGCAATCCTTAGTGGCGACCAAGACCAGTACATTGCGGCTCAAGCGGAAACGCTGTCCTGGCTTTCCTGGCACAAGAAGTTCTGCCAAGCCTACCTCCCACGGGAGGAGGATCGTCCGTGACTCCTCTTTGTCCTTTGTACGACAGAGCCGCCGATGCCAGGAATGAAGGGCACGCCGGACTGTACTACGACAAGTTCTTCAGCCATTGGCTGAAGGAAGGCGAAACGTGGTCGCTGAAAAGCAAGGGCGAGCGCAATCCGAAGCAGGAATGGATTAATGGGATCACGAAACGCAGTGTGGGCGATGCAGACCTTCTTAGCGAGTACCGAGGCCGTATTTGGCAACTTGTAGTGGCTCGCGGGGGCCAGGTGTGGGTTTACAAGACGGAGGAACGATTGGTAACAGGAACGGGCAGGAGCCATCCCGTCGAGAACGGATTCGTGTGGCATCCGACACTGGGTGTTCCGTACCTGCCGGGGAGTTCGATCAAGGGCTTGATCGGCCAACCGGATCGTGAGAAAGTACTCGGATCGAAAACGAGGGTTGGCCGCGTGATTTGCCTGGACGCCGTGCCAACATGTCCTGTTAGGTTGGAAGCCGACGTCATGACGCCGCACTATTCACCCTGGAGCGCGGACAATCCTCCGGGTGACTGGCGCTCACCGACGCCGATCCCGTTTCTGACCGCGGCACCCGGCGTGGAGTTCCATCTCGCTGTTTTCCCTCGTGCAAAATACGATTCCGATGCTATGGAAACGGTTGGCCACTGGATCGAAGAAGCGCTGACCGAAATGGGTGCCGGAGCCAAGACTGCGGTTGGCTATGGTCGCATGAGTCTGGTACCGGAGGAGAGAGTGCCATGGTTGAAGGACCTGAGGCGCGAGGATGAATTGGCGCAAAAGGCGCGGCTTGAACAACAGCGGCTTGCGCGGATGGACCCGCTCGACCGCGAACTCGAGGAGATCGGGGCTGAGTCTAAGGACCCGAACATCAAACGCTGGGCCGTATGGCTGAAGGAACTCGACCGCGGCAAGTGGCCCGATCCGAACCAGGCGAGATCGGTCGCACAGCGCATACGCGCGGAAATGGAGGCTGATGGAAGTTGGCGTCCGCAGACTCGCAGCAAGAACCCCGCCAAGGATCACGGGTACCAAAAAACCATCTTGGTTATGAAGCATCTGGCCTGACCCCACTGACGCCGGTGTTCGAGGCCGCGCGACGACGCCAGTCATTTCAGGAACTCGTCCAGACGATCATCCCGACCGGAAAGCTGTACCGGCGGGCGTTCTCGTCGTCAACACCCAACTGGCGGACCGACTGGCGCTATAAGAACGTCGCGCGCCCGACCTGCCTCGGGAGCGGCAACGGCCAACTGAACAGGCAGAAGTGGTCGAAGGCCCAGAAGCAAACGAGGGGAACGGACTGATTCATCGCCTGAAGGAGTTCGCTTGTCCATGGGCAGCCGCCGTTGAACCACGGGACCAGGTATGCGGTCGCGGAGACCGGCCAACTGCCGGGCGTGGTGACGGGGAATGCAATCGCGGCCTGTGCGTTCGTTAAGTTCCGATACGTCGCTCCCCACGACAGCGCCTCGATCTTTAGACGGTCAAGGCCTGAGCCTGTCTGCGCCAGATACTGCGACGGCAGGTTGAGCCGCCCGCCCTGCGGGTAGGGTACATCCGGCGTGTAATAGCAGGTAGCGAAGTTCACGTCGAACGGCCAGAGCAACTCGAACTTCGCGCCGGAATAGGTAGCCAGGACAGCCGTTCGGATTGCGTCGATGTGGCTCTTGATCAGGCTGGCGAGGAAGTTCGTATCCGCCGATCCGTTGACGGTCGGATCGTCATCCTGCGTGTAGAACGCGGCGAGCGATCGGCCCAGCGCGGTTTGCGCGGCCTGCGCGGTGTACGCGTCGTAGTAGGCCATCCCGCCGCCGCTGCACGTTCCTGTGCCGCCCACATAGTTCCCGTTCCCGCTTGAACCGTTGAGGGTGAAGTGGGTCGAGTTGGTGACGGTAATCGTCTGGTCCCCGTTCGCTGCCGTGTTGCCCTGAACACCGGCGAGGATCACGCGCTGGCCGGTGGACAGGTTGTGCGGGGCCGCCGTACCTATCGAAATCGGCGACGTCCAACTCGCGTATCCCACCGCGAGGTTCTGAACCGCGCTGAAGTACCACCACAGCACCTCACCAAACTGAAGCCCCGGCGTGAGGCCGGCGGCGATCATGATTCCCGCCGCCTGCTTGTGGCAGTCCGCCAGGTAGGGCGTGACGGTGGACGGGTTGAACGTACATTGCGTCGTCTGAAGATCGATGAACGTCGCGTCGCCCACGCTGGGCGTGTAGCCGCCCGAGATCAGCGTCGTGAGCTGATAATGATTCGCGTCCGTGACGGTGATCGCCCAGACGCTGGATTGCGTTGAGCCAGCAACGTGGACCGTGTTCCCCGTGATGTAGCCGTGCCCCGTTTGCTGGATCGTGATGGGGCTGGACCCGCTGACTGCCTCGACGAAACCCGCGCCCCAACTTCCGAAGCCGGTATCGGTCAGGACCTGGTTGCCGTTGGCGAATCGCTGCGCCCACGCGCCCGCCGCAGTGTTGGCATCCGGCGGCGCGAGCAACTCCTGCGAGAACGAAACGGTCATCGTCTGGCCCGCCGCATGCACCTGCGCGCAGAAGTCGGTCAGATAGTCCGCGAACGCCCGATTGAGCGGCTGGGTCTGCGATGCGTCCACCTGCCAGACGCCCTCGTTGCCCGCTGCGATGTCGCCGCTGGTGGTGATCGAGCCTGTGGATGGATTCGCGCCCGCCGCGCCCGTGCCCGCCGCGAAGCTCGAAGAGAACGTGAAGCCGCTGACCGGACTCAGGCAGGTAACCGTGAACTGGCCCGCAGTGACAGTTGGTGCGGCGCAAACACCGATGAACAGCGCGTTGATTGCGTTGACGAAGCGTTGCGCGAGCGTGGACACGGTGTCGTTCGGATATACGGCCGCCCCGAAGGATGTGCCGCCCACCGTCAAAAAGATCGCGTCGCCATCGCCGAACAGAGATCCGAGATTGAAGCCGCTCGACCCCGCCGAGATCGTGACGGTGGCCTGATGAAAACTGCCGCCCGAACGAACGCGCGCCAAGGCGAAGAAGACGCCGGAGTAAAAGTCGATGTCGCCCGCGAACCCGGCCTTGCTCAAAATCCAGAAGGCGCGCGCGGGCGCGATGGCGTAGGTCTGTGCGGTGTCGAAATCGCAGGCGCAGTTGACGTTCGGATAGGTCGTCGCGGGTGCCTGCACGTCGGACAGAACCGCAGCCTGCAAATAGTCGAAGATGCAAGTTGTGCCGGTGGAGAGCAAGTTGTGAGTGCTCGATACCGTGAGGACCACCACGTGGGTACCGGGCGCGACACTCGACGCGATGAGACGGCGGGTTTGAATCGGCGAGCCGGTGTCCGCGTAGGTATCCACCGTCGGCTGCGCCGCGCCGTCAAGCGTGGCTGTCAGTTCCCCGCCCGCTGAACTGAGCGACGTGCCGACGTAGAGGTTGTGCGTGTACTGGCACGAGTACGTGACCGTCACATGGTCGCTCGGGCTCGTGGATTGCCGCGCGAAACCACCGAGGTAGAAGCCTGCCTGCTGGCTCCAGCCTGTGCCTGTGAAGTTCGCCCAGAAGTCGCGGCTGCCGACCGTCACACTTCCCGGCCCCGCAATCTTCAACGGCAGGACGCTGCTGGGATCGGACAGGGTCCAGTTGGTGAACACAGCGCTCCACGTGCCCGGCTGATAGGCGACCAGCGTAGGATTTGACGGACCCGGAGTCGTAGTTCAGAGCGGGCGCGAAGGTGAGCCACGCCTGCCGCAACGAGTCGATACCGTTGGCGGTGAAGTCGATCTGGAGTCCGATGGTCAGCGTGTGGGTTCCCGCGGGATGACCGCCGTAGAAAGAAAAGGTCACCGGGTCGGGTTGCCCGGCACGATGAAGTCGTAGACGACGTTGCTCAGATAGACGCGCTCGATCCGGTCGTATCCGACTGGCGAACCATTCACGGTGAAAGTCGCCGAGGCAGCGGCCATCCCCGTCGCGAAAGTCGCCATGGGCTGGAGCGAGACGGTGCCCGGCGCTTCGGATTTCGTGATGTAACTGAGAGCGCCCCACGGAACCGACTGGTACTTGCGGCTGACGGGATTCTGCGCGTTGGTGATCGCGAGATCGAAGTCGAGTGTGACGCCGCTGAGCGAGAAGTCGGGAAGATACCTCGTCGTGAACAGGTGCCCGAACTGATCGTCTGCGTCGAACAGCACGAGGACAGCGAAGTCTGCCTGATCGCTGAAGACGCCGCTGACGGTGAAGCCGGAGGCCGAAGCGTTGTTGAGCGACGCGGCGCATCCGCGGCGGTCGAAACCCCGCAGGGAGAGCGTCCGGTGAGGCTCCAGCTTGTGGATTGCTTCCGTTGGCACGGGGTCCTATGACAGGGCGAGAGTGAGGTCCGATCCGGGGAAGGTAGTGCCGACTGCGGTGATGTTGATGATGACCGGTGTCTCGGCACCAATCGCTGGCGTGCCTGTGGCGGACCCGGTCGTGGAGCCTGCCGTGATCGTCACCGTAAACAGCAGCGTGCTTCCCGCATAGATCTGGATGACGAGATCTGCGCCGACAGGCGCCTGCTTGACCATGCACGTAACGCCGTTCTGCAACGAGACGGCGGAAGTGTAGAACGCCGCCGGTCCGAGATTGCTCCCGATGGCGAGGGTGCCCGGAATCGAGATCTTCATCGCGCCCGACGGTGAGCCGACCACGCCATAGATCCAATCCTCGCGGAAAGGCTGATCGCCGTCCGGGGATTCGTTGCCGTTCACGTCCACTGTGAAACCGGCAATCAACATGGCCTGCTCGATGAAGTTGGCGGTCGGCACCGAGAGGCTAACCGGGGTCAGCGGGTTCGCGTTGTCGATGCTGGTCGAATCCGCTGTGAAGGCCCATGCGGGTGCTTCGACGATCCAGATCGACGTGTCGTCCATGAGCAGGGGCGGCTGGAAGGTCAGTTGGGTCGATGTGTTCGCTGTGATCGTGCTGGGTGTTTGGCCGCGACCGGTACCGGCGATCGCGCGAATGAGATTCCCCACCTCCACGCCGGGCGTCATGCCGCTGTACCTGTAGGTGACGTTCTGATAGCCGGGGTCGGTGATCTGGTTGACTGAGGCCGGTGTGCTCGAAAGGCCCGACGCTTTGTTGCGAACGACCACGGCGTCGCCCACGTTCACGACCCCGGTCGGGTCCCGATCCAGCGTGAGCGTTCCGGTTGACGGCACGTGCGCGGTGATGTTGAAGCTCGCAAAAGGCGTGCTTCCGTCGGGCCTACCGATCAGGGATAGCTTTCTTCCTGTGAAGTTGTATGGAGTGGACGAAGTATCGATCAGTTCGTCAGAGACGAGCGTATTGGTCGAGACGCTGGTGACCGCGATGCCCGCCACGCCAGCGTGTATCAGCAGCTTGGCCTTGATGCGAACCTTCCCGACATAGGGCGATGGCAGAGCCCACGTCGAGCGCAGCACCGGGCCGCCGAACGTGATCGACCCGGGTGTGTAGGTATCGCCCGTACCAGCGGTCAGTGTGCCGGTTGCCTGTGCGCAGATCAGGTCGGGCTGCGTTCCGACGAACAACACGTAAGAAGCGAGGCCCGCGACCGCTGGCCATGTGATGTTGTCGAGCGTGAACGTGCCTCCCGACGCTGTCCCGGTTCCGATGAAGGCGATGTTGGATGGAACCGAAGGAACGCCGTTGGAATCGATGGCGCAGACTGCAACCCACAGGGTGATGTCGGCCGGCAGCGATCCGCCCGTCGTGCTCTGCGAGATCGATCCAATGCCGGGCGCTCCGGCTCCGGTGGCGCTGAACTCGTTCACCGGAAGCTTGCCGGTCAGGATCAGGCTGGCAAGCGCGCTGCCGTCGGCGAGCGTGGTGTATTCCTGATCGGAATCGAACGTCCACTCGCCGGGGAACAGCGCATCGCTCGACGACGCCTGTACCTGGTATGGTGCCCACACCGGCCCGAGCGGTATCTGGTAGAACAGCGCAGGCATGGGCGCAGGAACCACGTCCATCGGCTTCGGGCCGACATCCAAGTCGTACATGGAAGCCGTGACGGTCTGCGCCTCGATCTGCACCGACCAGTCTTTCTTCAGGCTCCAGCGCTGGATGCGGAAGCACATCGTGATCACCTGGAAAGGCAGTGCGCTCCCGCTCGGCGGTGCCGGAGATGTGGTTATCGTGGAAGCATCGCTGGCGACGGCGGTGATCGTCACTTGAGAGCCGCCGATCAGGATCACCTTGTTGATCAGTTCCGAATCGCCCGTTGACGTCCCGGCATAGGTCCACGTATCGCCGCTCACCCACGTGGCCGTGCTGCCGGAGACGTTGCAGGTGCCATGGACGCCGGGAATTTCCGGGTGCGTCATCGACACCACCTGACCGACCTCGTTGCCAAGGCCCAGCAAGGTGGTCTGCCACGCAGCCGTTCGCGCGTCGCGCCACTCCGCAGGAGTCACGCCACCGACCTCCTCGCGCGTGCGTGTGGCCGCGATACGAAGGGCTTGGCTCAGAGTCGAGCATCCCACCGAGTGCATCTGCGTCGTGAGCGGAGACCCGGCGCGTCCGTAGTAGGCGGCGTGGCTTTTGTCGCAATACTCCGCCGTGTTCGCTTGGTACTGATAGACGACATCGGCGAACGAAATCACGAGGTGCTCGAAGCCAGACTGAATCGGCGTGAGGCGCAGGCTTTGAAACAGAGAGTTGGCCAGCGTGTATGCATCCCCCGCGCTGGCATTGATTCGGCAGCCGAGCTTCAGTTGTCCGAATTCCCAGGTGTAGAAGCCGAGGCAGCAGTTGAGCACTTCGGTCATCCAGTCGCGGAACGGTTTCTGGCTGCTGAGGATTCCCTGAAACTGGAACTGCGTCTCGGTTCCGCCCCCGAGGATTGCCGCCACGTTGTCGGCTGCGATCTCGGCCGCGCCGCTACCGTCGCCCACAATCAGCGACGGCAGAACGAACGTGGCGAGTTGGGCGGACGACGCCGGGCCGGAGCCGCCAGCAGGGTTCGAGCCTGTAGACGGGTCGCCATACAAACCCATCGCGCGCAGCAGCATGTTCACAGCGATCCAGAACGGATTGATCAGTCCTCTGACTGCCGTCCGGTTGCCGCTCTGATCCCAAGTCCAGCCCCACATCCCGTAGTCAATCGGGACCGTCATCTGGTGCTGGTCGGGCGTGCTCGGCTGAATCGTGGTGGACTTGACGATGCGGATCTCGCACGCAGCCGTGCCCGCTGCGTAAACGTTCGGCTCCCAGACCTGGGGCGACCCTTGCCCCAGCGAGAAGTAATCGGAGGTCGAGATCGCGGGGTCGCTGCCGTAGACGTACCGCAGACCGTATCCTGGCTGGTACTTCGTAATGTTCAGGTTGCCATTGACCTGAAGGCCCTGCCAGAGATAGCCATCGACCATTGGAGCCACCACGTACCGGTAGCCGTCGGCATTCGTGACGACCATCGACGCCGTGAATCCGCCAAGAGGCCCGGCTCCGAGAATGCCGAGCGAGTCGGCGTAGCCAGATTCATCGCGGTAATCCACCATCATCGCGGTAGCCAGGTACGCGAAGAGCGGATTGCCGCCGCTGTTGCACCAGATCTCCGGGAGCGCCAGCCCCCAGACCGTGTCCGAGATGATCGACGTGGCAGTGACGGTGTTGCGGCCGAAGCCGAGAAAGCCAGTGGAATCGTCTTTGATGACGACACCCTGCGGATCGGCCTGGTGACCGCCGAAGTATGGCGACATGCCGTGCACCTGGCAGCCGTTCGCCGATTCGAGATAGTAGTCGCAGGTTGTGGGATCGCCGCCCGCCGCAGTCACCGCTGCGCTGCTATGGCCTCGGGTGGCCCACGGGCAGTTGACGCCGTCGTTGTACGTCTTCCAGCACTGGCGGCTCACCTGCCGCTCCGGGTACTGATTCATGATCTGGAAGAAGCCGTCGGAGCACGTCACCGGGAAGACGGGCGTGCCGTCGCTCGTGAAGCTCTGGATGACTCCCTTCCACAGTTGCAGCAGAATCCCGGAGTTGACGTGGAAAAGACAGAGGTCGATCTCGGCGTACTTCAGGTCCGTGTCGTTGGCGAGTTGCGTCATCACGCGGTCGCCATTGGCAAAGGTAACGCGAACGTTGTCCGAGGTGCCCTTGATGTCCTGCGAGATCAGGACGTCGGAACCCGGCTCGCCGATTAAGACCAGGCGCGGCAGGTAGAGTTGGCCGCCCACCGTGACGCGCCGGTCGGAGAGGTAGATGTCCGGCACCGCGGATTCGCGCATGCGGATATGGAGCAGCGGTACGATCTGCTGGACTTCCGAAAGGAGCGCCGTCGAGAGCGTGCTCGACGGGAACCGCATGCAGGTGGAACTGATCGTGTAGGAGGGTGCTGCTGTTGGATCGACGACCTCGAGTGATTTCGATAGTCTGAAGTGGCCCGGAGTGATGGATTGATTTGGCCCACCTGTTGAGGAAGGACTGAAGCATCCTGCAGTAAGGCAGGAGGCTTCGGTGAACAGGAGAGCCAAAGTGGAGCTATTCGAGCAGATCCGAAGAGATTATGAGTTTGGATTGGGAACCATCAGCGGAGTGGCGCGGAAGTACGGAGTGCATCGGCGGATGGTCCGCCAGGCATTGAACGGCGCCCTGCCACCCGATCGCAAGCAGCCGGATCGACAACGGCGGGTACTGTCGCCGGTGATGGGGTTCATCGATGAGATTCTGACGACGGATCAAAGAATGCCGCGCAAGCAACGTCACACCGCGCGGAGGATCTGGCAGCGGATTCGCGCAGAGATGGCGGAGTGTCCTGTTGCCGAATCGACAGTGCGGGAGTATGTGCGCACCAAGAAGAAGCAGATGGGGCAAACGGGACTGACGACGTGTGTTCCGCAGAGCTACAGCCCCGGGCAGCAGGCCCAGGTGGATTGGTATGAATGCTGGGCGGAACTGGCTGGCGAGCCGGTCAAGCTGCAGGTCTTTTCGATGCGCAGTATGTTCAGCGGAGCTGCCTTTCATCGGGCGTATTTGCGAGCCACGCAGCAGGCGTTCCTGGAAGCGCATGAGCTTGCGTTCGCTTACTTCGGCGGCGTGTTCCGAACATTGCGTTACGACAACCTGAAAGCAGCCGTGAAGAAGATCTTCCGTGGATACCAACGGGAAGAGACAGAGCGCTTCATTGCGTTCCGCTCCCACTGGCGATTTGCGAGCGAGTTCTGCACACCCGGCGAAGGGCATGAGAAGGGCGGCGTGGAAGGAGAAGTCTGCTATTTCCGGCGCAATCATTGGGTACCGGTGCCATCAGCGCTCGACCTGGAAAATCTGAATAGGCAACTAGTAAACGCATGCCGTGAGGACGAACAGCGTCAGATTGCGGGACATCTGAATCTGGTGGGAGCAGACATGCTGGAAGAGCGCAACTCGCTGCTGGCTCCCGTTGAGCGAGGGTTCGATCTGTCGGAAGTCTACTTCCCGCGGGTGGATGGACTGGGATGCGTCCGCGTGGGGACAAACTTTTATTCAGTCCCGACCGCAGCGGGCACGACTGTAGAAGTTCGGGTTCATTCCAGCTATATCGAGATCCGCGAAGAGGGGCGCCCGATCGCCTGGCATGAGCGGTGTTATGAACGGCAGAAGCAGATTCTCGAACTGGAACACTACCTTTCTACGCTGGAAAGAAAGCCGGGTGCACTGGCGGGATCGAAACCGCTCGCCGTTTGGCGGGAAAAAGGATTCTGGCCTGCAAGCTACGACCGGCTACTTGCAGAGATGATCGGACGGCATGGAAAAGCGAGTGGAACGCGGCAGATGGTTCAGATTATCGGGCTGGTTAAATGCTACGGGCACGCTCATTTGCAGCAAGCAGTGGAACGGGCTCTCTCCACCGGCTGCTCGGATGCGGCCGCGATCCGCCATCTCGTTTGCGCCGATGAACTGGCCCGCCCCCGTACGGAGAACATTCAGGTAAGTAGCGAGCTCGTACGTTTCGAACGGCCACTGCCGGTAATGAATCAGTACGATCGCTTGTTGAGCACGGGAGGTCAGCAATGAGCACCGCGGCCCTGCTCGAAGAAGCGACGATCAAACAGCAATGCAAACTACTGCGCATGCCGGCGGTCGCATTGCAGTTCGCCACTCTGGCCGAACAGGCGGTGCGCGAACGAAAAACACACGCCGGTTATCTGGAAGCACTTCTGGCAGCCGAGATTGAAGAGCGCGAACGGAACACGGTCGAGCGCCGGATCAAAGAAGCTCATCTGCCTCGCGTCAAAACGCTCGAGGAGTTTGACTTTGCGCAATCGCCAATGATTTCCGCAGTGCAGATGCACTCGTTGGCGCAAGGCGGATACATCGAGAAAGCCGAGCCCATCATCCTCATCGGGGATAGCGGGACGGGCAAAACGCATCTGCTGAGCGGGTTGTGCGTTGCCGCCTGCAAGCAGAAGCGACGGGTCCGGTTCGCCACTGCCGCCAGTCTGGTCAATGAACTCGTCGAGGCGAAACACCAACTGCAACTGCGCCGTGTGATGGCCCGGTGGTCTCGTTACGAACTGATCGCCATCGACGAGGTTGGTTATGTGCCGCTGGCAGAAGTGGGCGCTGAGTTTCTGTTCCAGATCATCGCGGAGCGTGCCGAACGAGCTGCGGTCATTCTTACCACCAACTTGCCGTTCTCGGAGTGGACGCAGGTGATTCCGAATGCCCGACTCTGTAAGGCGCTGATTGACCGGATCACGGATCGCGCGCACATCATTGAGACCGGAAGCGAGTCGTTCCGATTTCGAAGAACCGTTACCAGAAAGAGAGGAAATCCCACCAAAGAGAGCTAGAACCACAGGGGATGCGCTGACACCCAAAAGCGAAGACGAAGCCCAGCCAAAGACCCGTCGAAATAAAAATAGGCGGATGAATGCAAGTGGGCCAAATCAAAGCATCACAGTGGGCCACGCCGGATTGACAAAATCAGCCGATGAAGTTCAGCCCGACCTGCACCGCATTGCGCAGGTATTCGAACGAGATCGGTACCTGCTCGAAGGTCACGAGCACGCTGCTGGTCGTTCCATCTGGGTTGGGGACGGTGTAGGTGAACGCCTTCCAAGGCCCCTGCATCGACTCCCAGAACGCCTTGATCTGGTTCGCTTCCGTCCAGCCGAGGTTCGGGCGTTTGAACTGAAATTTGCGGGGGCCGATGCCGACGTAATACCGCTGCTCCTGCTTCGCGTCGAGGCTGCCGAAGCGGTGGACGATCACCGGGCGCTCGACCGAGAAGCCAAACGGGTACTGTGTCGTGAGCGGAAATGTCTGGCCGGAGTTGATCACCGTGGGGACGGTGATGCGACCAATGGTGTCGGGCACGGTGCTATGGGTAGAAAGAGCGGAGCACCTGTCATCCCGAGATACAGTGTGCTCGAAGAAGCCGTTCGACGTCGTTTATGGAACCGAATCTCAACAAGTTCCTGCACGTTCTGGTGCGGGAAGTCCTCTCAAGGAGCGACGGAACGTACACAATCGAGGCAAGAAGGCGCGATCACAGGCACCTCGCCGCGCTTCGTGATTTGGGCTACGTCGCCTGGTTCGAACTCACCGATTCTGCTTTTCGGGCCTTCTTTGCCACGTTCGAAACCATCGAGTGCCCCGACAGCGTCCAGAAGTGGGTCAATGACCTCGACGCTCGCGTTGCGTGGAAGCGCGCTACCGGTCTAATTCTGCGGCAACTTGGAGAAGACTATGGCGTAACGCGCGGCGAGTACGTATTCATTCGAGACGGCGCAAATCTGCATACGTGGTTTCACGAATTGGGCCACGTAGTCTTCGACCGGATCAGCCCGGACCATATAGTGATGCTGGAATCTGAGGTCAAGCGCCACTATCGCGTCCGGTCAGCACAGGAACTCGAAGGTGGCACGGCTCACCCTGTGACTAACATGCAATGTCGCCCGGCTGAAGGAATCTACCTAACGATGAATGGCCGCCATCACGGGCTGGATCACAGTGGGAAAGATGCGATCACCGACGAGATGTGGGCCATCATGTTCGAGACGTACTGTTCCGGACTGGATCTGAAAGAAGGTGTCAGGGCGATGGTCGAAGATATAATTTCGTCGTTGAGTGCGCTTCTCCGTTGAAATCCGCTCACCGTGTAGCATCGCCGCTTGGAGCCGAGAATTCGAAGTCACCCGCAGTCGCACCGGATTTTATGACGCCTCGGCATCTCGACAGGTGTGAGGTCTTTGCAGGTTCGCCCACGCGAACCAGGCCACCTGCGCCCAGTTTCGACTGTCAGAGCTTCCTGCGATTGCAGATAATGCTAGGCGAGGAGCGATGTCGTGATCCGAGACGTGAAGACTCTTTCCTACGCCCGGTGGCTCTTGTATAACGAAGCGCAATCGGACCGTGAAGGGCAATCCAAATCTTGGGGTGATCGGACCTTCGTTGTCCCGTGTGAGCGCTGCCCAATAGATGATTCGGTCCTCAATGTTTTTGGCAGCAGGTTGCGACCGCACGACTGGCCAGATGTCGCCCCACTCAGCGTGAGCGTTAAAGATTGCACACTTTGTGGGTGGTGGCAATTACACGCGCAAGACGGATGGTGCAACGAAGCGGGATACATATTTGGAATAGACTCCGCATTGCTTTCGGCGATATTACTCCCACTGAATTCTGTAAACAGCGGCCCACTCTACGCGCTTCGCGACCACCTTCACCGCCATCCTGAGCGAATCGGAGCAGTACATCCGCAAAAAATGGAGCATCTAGTTGCGGATGTATTCAAAGAATACTTCGATTGCGAGGTCAAACACGTTGGCTGCTCTGGCGACGGCGGGATTGATCTGCTAATCGTTCGCGGGAATGAAATTTTTGCTGTCCAGGTAAAGAGGCGGGAGGTACGAGACCGGGCTGAGAGGGTTTCCACGGTTCGGGAGCTAGTTGGCGCAATGATCCCGTACGGGCTTTCCAAAGGGAAAGTAGTCACGACTGCTGAGAGATTCGGCCCGTCCGCAAGGCGGTACGTTGATGATCTTCGAAGGAAGCGATTCGACATCGAACTCGTCGATTGTGACGCCTTCTTGGGAATGCTCAACTGCGTTCATCAAAACTCGCTCAGACCTTGGATTATGGCATTGCAGGACGTCGAGCTTCAGGTTGGCAATCGGGCGATTCCAATGCTCGACGTTGTTAAAGACTACTGCAAAACATTCGAGTTAACGAATGAGCCACTGCGCGCCCCGAACACGTGAGCAGGTCTACGCCACCTCCACGAGTTCCAATCCCTGCACGTTCGTGCGCGCGATATCCGTAGCCTGCGCCCAATTGCCACGGAACGCCACCGTCACGCGGCCCTGCGTATTGCTGCCCGTGGGATCGTAGTTGCTGCCGATCTGCTGGCCGGACGTGACATCGAACGGGTTGTAAAAGACGAAGGGCGTCAGCCCGCCGTTCTGAGAGACCCAGAAGCTATACAGTACCGAGAGCAGCGATGAACTCAGCCGTTTGCTAAGCCGGAACGCCCGCCGCGAGGTCTGCGAGAGTTGCGACCGCTGGATCGTGCCATCGTGAAACTGGTTCTGGAGTTGAGCGTACTCCCGCAGTTCCGAGAACGCGGTGCACAGCGAGGCTGGCATCACCCCGTTTGGCGTTGACCCGATGAGATTGCCCGGCATAATCAAGCCACCGTCAATCCGGGTACCTGCATGTTGGCCGACTGCTGCGTGCGCCCGTAGCTCGAATACTGCGCAGCCATCGCCTGGTCGGTCACGAACTGCGGCGTCACGAACTGGCCGGTCATGAAGTTGGCGGCGCCACTGCCGCTCACGTTCATCGAAAGGTACGTCGCGCCGGTGCCGCCCGAGGTGTTCGGGCCTCCGGGCGTCGGGTAGGTTCCCGATGCGATCCCGCCAAGCGTCGGGAGGTTCGAGGCGTAGGTGTGAGCCTGTCCGTCCTGATAGCTGGCCTGCTGATAGAGGTTGCCTCCCTGCTCCACCAGGCTCCCGGCGTAGGGCGTCGTGGCCGACAGCGGCATCTTCTGCCCCGTGGCTTCCGAGTACAGCATCACCAGTTGGCGGACGCTCGGCGACCGCACGGCCACCGCGATATCGCCGCCGAACTGCGACTGCGCGATCTGGACCACCTGCTTGATCGTGCCGCTGTTCTGCGGGATGTCTATGCCGTAGATGCTCTTGATATCGTCGTGCGCTTTTCTCGGCGGCGACTCTATGCCCAGAAGCTTTTCAGTCATACCGGCGGTGAACCCCGCAGCCGCTCCAATCGCGGCACCCCACGGCCCGCCGATCTGCTCGCCGATCAAGGCGCCTCCCGCTGTATCTTCGAGCGAGCCGGTCCACGTGCCGCGCTGCGATCCGAACAGGCCGCTGGTAGCGAGCATCATCCCGGCGGCACCGGCTGCGGGAGACTTCGCAACGCCCTGCACGCCGCCCCAAAAGTTGCTGTCGGAAGCGTTCCACGCGTCCTGGTTCCAGACCGTGCCCTTCAGGTTAGAGAGCGCCTTCGTGACGCCACCCTTGCCGAAGAGGCTGTAAAGACCCGACGTGCCGCCCTTGGAGTTCGAACCCAGAATCGTTGCGAGCGGGTTCATGCCGCCACCGGCATGCGTGCCCATCGGAAGGCTCATCATGTCGCCAACACTCGGGGATGAAGCCGGAGCCGACCCGCCTGTGACGATTGAAGGAAGCGACACTTCGCTATGACCGGACAGGACCGGGACGCTCACTCCAGTGGACCCAGATACGGACGCCGGTGCCGAGATCGCCGGAACCGAGACGCCAGGCAGTCCGGCGGTTCCCCCGGCTACGGACGGAGCAGCGATCCCCATACCTGCGGCGAGGATCGCCGTCAAACTCGCCATCACCGCGCTGTTCTGCATGGTCGCTGCCGTGTTCATGTCCATTGTTTTAATCTCAGGGGAAACGCGCACCGGGTCTTTCGAGTCCTTCGATGTCCCGCGCAGCAGGCCATTGATGCCGCCCTTTCCGTCCGATCCATAGATGATCGGATGCAGCACATTCGCCGCCGCGCCGCTCAGCGTTTCGGTTATGGGCTTCAGCACCGCAGCGTGGATCGTGTTCAGCAGATCCTTGCCGAAGTTCGCAGGCTTGGTGAACAGAACGTCGATCAGCTTCTCGGCCTGTTTCTGCAAGCCGTCGAACTGTGCCTGCAACTCCTGCTCTCGCTTCTGCTGCATCTGCGCCTGCTTTTCTTCGAACTGGTCCTGTGCCTGCGCGAGTGCAGTGTACAGATCCTTCTGCGCCTGCGCCGCCATTACCGTTCGCTTCGCCGCGTTCTCTTCTTTGGAAATCCGGGCCGCCTCGATCTCAGCTAACTGGACAGCCAGATCGATTTTGGTCTCATACGCCTGCCGTGCTGCCGCCTCTTCCTTTCGAGCCAATTCCTGTTGTCGTTGCGCCTGAGACATCGCTGCCGGGGTATCCGTGCCGGAAGTCAGTTCGGCCATGCGCGTCGCTCCGGCAGCGCGCCGCTTCAGTTCTTCGCGTTGTGCATCGACGCCGATGTCTTCGATCCGTTCCTGCGCCGCGAAGCCCTCTTCCCACTCCTTCATCTGCTCTTTCGAAGGCATCATGAGCGCGATCATCTTTTGCCGCTGTTCGGCATCGTGCTTCGCGGCGTACTTCTCAAACTCCTCATCGTTCTTCTTGTAGAGGACATCCGCCTGCTGGTCCGCCGACTTCCGAATCGCGGCCACTTGAGACTCCGAGGCCTTCACCTTCTCGGCCTGTTTCAAAAGCTGGTCGCGCTGATAGTAGATTTTCTCGATGGCGGTTAGCTCGGCTTCATCGCCCTTCTTCTCAAATTCGGCCGCCTGCCGCTCCCACTCGTTTAGCTCCTTCGCGGCTTCCGTGCGGGCCTTAATATTCGCGATGGTCTGGCGTTCCTCGCCAATCTGTTTCAGAACCGGCGCGTTCACCGACGGCATGACGCCGGTCTTCAGTTGGGACTCAAGGTCGGCCAGCTTCTTCTCGGCTGTCTCCAACTGCTTACCGTTCTCGGTCGCCGCCTTCGCCGCCGCGACCATCTGGTCGTTGCGCGCAATGGCTGCCTGTTCGTCGGAGTGAGCCTTGCGGGACATCGACCCGCCATATCCATAGCCTTCTGTTTCCCCCATCTCGATGTCGTCAGCCGTCGGTTTTCCGCCGAACAGCTTCTGCCCGAGGATCTTCCCAGGAAGCGTCATCATGTCCGAGGCAATGCCCAGCCATTTGAACGTGACCGAGACCGTAGCAGCGAGTGGCTCCTTGATGCTGCGCGTGAACCGCTCCCACGCCATTTCGACTTCGGTAACCTCGCGCTGGTATTCGGTGAAGCGCTTTACATCGCCCTCGCTCGGGCCGTATCCCTTTTGGCGGGCGATATCGAGGTTCTCGGTAAGTTCCGCGATGACCGGGACTGCCTCCACGCCCGCGCGTTTGAAAAGCGCAAGTGCGGCCGCGTCGCGCTCAAAACCAGCGGGCAACCGATTCAGACCCTCGGCGATCTCCTCCAGCACCTGCGCCGTTGGCTTCAGCGCGCCCGTGTGGGCGTCCACCATGGTGACGCCGATCCGCTGCAAGGTAGTGCGGGCTTTTCGCATAGAGTTGAAACGATTTGAAAGGTTTTCCAGTTTTTTCGCGAACGACGTCAAGCCGCTAACCAGTTCATTCACATAGGGTTAGAAGCAGGCGGGGCTAAAGTGGCGGCAAAAGTCATTTCACGCCTGGAGCTTGAGGATCTCACAGCTTTTGCGGAGCGCCCTGACCGTGGTCGTCCACGCTGATCAAGCTCCTATACCCCTTCGGCATCGCCGGGCGCTCTCCGTCCGGTGACCAGTTGCACTCAGCATAGGCATTCGCGGCGCCGCATCGGCATGATCGCTCGCTCCGTCCAATGGATGTTCCGCGTGTTCCTCACACACCCAGCGCGCGCCTGCAGACGGGAACAAGCTAGGTCGCGAAACGTGAAGTGAGACTGTCATGTCGCGCATCCGCTCGCGCGGCAACAGCTCAACGGAGCAGGCGCTTATCGACACGATGCGAACGGCGGGGATTCGGGAGAGTCATGTCCTGCTTCGCGATTCCCGGAACCCTCACTCGAACGGCTGGGCGAAGGTAATTCGATTCCCTTCCAGATCGAGCACGCGGAAACTGCGCAGTCCCCACCGGTAACTCACCGGCTCGCCCTGCGTGCGGGCGCCTTTCGCGAGTAGCTCCCCATAGAGCGCGTCGGCGTCGTCGACGTACACTTCAAATGATTCGATCCCCGTATGTTGCGCGGTGCGGGCGATCAGCAGGATGGTGATCGCATCCCGATCCAGCACTCCGAAATCTTCCTGCTGATAGTTGATGCGGAAGCCGAATACCTCGCAGTAGTAAGTGACGGCGGCCGCCACATCGTCGAACGGAAGGTTCGGCAGCGCCTGCCGTAATCCTCGGGGTTGAGGCTCGCGGCAGCTCGGCGAGTCCTGCTCTTCGCGGTAAGTCTGGCCGAACCAGAGGACATGGCCATCGGGGTCGCGGACCTCGAACATGCTCATCTTGATCCAGTTGACCTTCTCGATCTGGCTCGGAGCTCCACCGCAGGCGTGGATCGCGGAGCGCAGGGCAGAGACGTCGTCGGTCTGAAGGAAGACGACGGCCGATCCAGGCGGCCGGGGACGGTCCCAATCGCCCGATGCGCGCCCTTCCACCGCTAGACGAATGCGAGCCGGGCCGCGGAGCGCTTCGGTCCCTTCCGCGTTCTCTCTGATCGCAAATCCCAAGACGTCCCGATAGAATGCGCCGCTCCGGGCGATGTCCCGCACTCCCAGGCACGCCGCTACCGGACCTGTAATTTTCGCTTCACCGTCCATCGACTCTCCTTGCCGTGGTTCACCAGCGCAAACTCCTCGCCACCTTCGAGGGGAAGATCCAGGATCTGGTCCGTCGAGCGGTCCCACTCCACGCGATAGAGCTTGCCGTCGTGCAGCTTTCGGACGGACAACTTCGCCAGCGACGAATGAGGATCCAGGGCCGATTTCTCGAAGGCGTCCCGCACCGTGGCGCCGAGATCCTGGTCGGTCCAAACGCCGTTTAGCTTGACACGAACGTAGGTGTTGATTCCTGTGCCGTGCGGTAAGGCGGCGTACGCCGCGGGATTGGCGGACGGCTTGAACGCACCCGGATCGCGCTCAAACTCCGTCCGCCCCAGGCGAAGTTGATCCAGAAGTTCCGTGACATCCCCGCGATTCTCTGGCATCCTGGTCGACCTCCCGCTAGGCTCGGCGCGGTGCTTTTGATTATCCCTATTTTATTTTTGCCCCTGATTTCAAATCCCCGCGCGTTTAGTTTTCGAGGACTGAACGAATGCCAGATACGCAAGTTGAATGCCGGAAAGTTTCGATGACCCATGCCACCAGGTTTTTGTGGGGCGGCCTGGCTTTGGCCACAGCTACGGCCGTGCTGGCCCAATCACCAACGCCCACGCAGTTCAGCGGGATGATCCAGGACTATTCGCCATCGACGACCGTCACGCCTACCGGTCCGTGGGAAATGAGCGGCCCGTGGGTTCTAACGTTGGACGGCCAATCCGGCAAGGGAGATTTTTCGGCGACCCTCACGATGGAACTTTCCGACTACACGCGAAACTCTTCGAATATCGACACTACATCGGGCTCGGGCTCCCGTATGCAGCACACCCACCTCATCACAATCGAGGGTGGAACAGTTGCGTCAATTGCAACCGGAGGGTTCGAACTGACCGGCCCGGTCAGCGTTACGAAAGATGGCAGCCCGGCGCCCCTCGCGGCGTCAACGTTATCGGTCTCGATCACGGGAGGCAAGACCGTTCAGTTTTCAAACATCGCGCTGCAATTCCAGGGCGGGGCGCCGCTGCATTTCGGGCCACAGCCAATCCACGGTGTCGTTACCAGCCCGAAAGCCGGTTGTCAACAGGACACAGCTCCCGTTTTGGCAGCCGCTACGGACAGCAATGAAGCGGCGATGCCTTCGAGCAACGGTACGATCGTGGTGTGGGGTCAAGGATTCTCGCAATCGGGCGGAAACACGCTCGTCTTTCAAAGGTCCGGATACCAGGACGTTGCCTTTAACGAGACTGACGGCCTTTACTATTGGGACCTCGCCGCGGGTCAAATCAATGCTTCGCTTGGAGGACAGCTCGCCCCGGGGCCCTGGACTTTAACCGTGCATAGCGCTTGCTCAAGTACGCCCTCAAACACCCTTGCGCTAACAATCGAGTGAAGCAGCTGCTCCTGATTCGGAATCGCATTCCGCGTTGAGGATCGTATGTTTGACGTGTTCAATCCAAGCTACGTGGGGCAGCTTAAGCTAACGATCCCTCTTGTTTCGGGCGTGGACCTGCCGCTATCGTTTTCCTACGCCAGCAGCGCGAACCTCTTGCACGAAGCGCATACCGTGGGGAAGTTCGGCCTCACGTTCGATCTGAGCCGGATCGCGTTGGTACTTACAAAACAACAATAGGTCCGCCGCCGTGGCGCGTTCGAACAAACCGGTAAACGCGCCATAATTCATGGGCGGGTCTGAGTCAGAGCCATCGCGACGGCTCCGACGGATGGGGCTGTTGCGGCTAAACACGGCGTCCATTTCGACGCCGTGACATGCGTGAAGGGCCTTTCTTTCGAAGTCTGTCGCCAGGGTGAACGGAAAAGCAGCCCTGGATTAGGGGCCAGTCTCGACGCGAGCCCAAGCTGACACGTGCCCGGGGCTGATCGACACGACGAGAGGTAATGTCGAAGTCGACAATGGCCAAATACGAAGTTGTTCCTACGGGTGTGGCATCGACGGCGGAGATGCATCCCTTCCGTCCTTCATCGCCGTTGCAGATGCTGCCTCCGGAAAAGTGTGTTTTGCGGTTAGCCAATGGCGGCCTTACGAAGTTAGCGATCACACCGGATGCGACACTTGCTTACTTTAGCGCGCCGAACGGTACTTCCATAAGCGTGCTCAACCTGACCACCGGCGCGCAATTAGTTTCTATCCCTCTAGAGTGGCCACCGCCTTGACCATGTCCAGCAGAACATCGAATGAGTGACTTCTCCCGCGCCGCCGTTCCTTCCCTTGCGCTTCCTCATGTCTTCCGCTAGCGTTCCGGCATGAGCAGCTCCGCCACGAAATGCATATCCGTCGCACGCTGCCTGATCGGCTACTGCGTCGCGTTAAGAATAACCTCAAATCCCGATCCCGCATTATAGGGACCAGTGTCGTCACTGCCAACAATCAGGTCACTCTTACCCGGCTTTGCTCCCGCATGGAAGGCACCCGCTAACATATAAGCCGGGGGTATTTCTAATCCAAAGTTTTGCGGAGCGTCAAATGTCCCGTCACCTTTGCCTGCAAAAACCGAAACCACCGAATCGTAGATGTCGACCAGCGCCAGATCCAATATCCCATCTCCGTTGAAGTCACCGGATACCGGGAAATCTACGACAAGAATAGGAAGTTCGACGACGGGCCCTTTGGAGAAAGTACCGTCCCCAGCCCCAAAATAGACAATTAGTTGCGGAAGGTAGCCGTAAGGTGCGTTGGTGGTTACGAAATCAGGGATTCCATCGCCGTTGAAATCGCCGACGGTGAATCCCGTCAGATACGGAAACGATCCACTATAAGCCGGTTTTGGTTGGAACGTTCCGTCGCCATTACCAAGGTAAAGCTCCACTTGGTATGTCCTACCAGGAGAACCGCAATCGATCATGGCATCCAGTTTTCCATCGTGATTAAAATCGGCGATGAACGGAGAGCCAGATTCGACGCAGACGCCGGTCGTAATCTTCGCGGGTGCGAACGTGCCATCCCCGTTTCCTAACTCGACCGAGAGAAAGTTGGTCACCAGATCGAGTTTCCCATCGCCGTTCATATCCGCCGCCGTCACCCCTAACACCGCAGTTGTCCCGGCGTACGAAGCGGCTCCCGGACTGGCAAACGTTCCATCGCCGATCCCGCTGAAAGTTTGCGCCACCGCCAGTTCGGGATCAGCCGTGGAATTGTACACGGCGGCCACATCCAATCGCCCATCGCCATTGAAATCCCCTGTAGCCAACGCGGCAAGAGAAGCGTATGGCGTAAAAGGATGCACCGGCAACGCTGTAAACAGACTCTTGTTGTTTCCCGTGTTTAAGTACGTGTGTATACCGCTCTCGTCGAGACCAACCAGGTCTTCTCTGCCATCCCCGTTAAAGTCTCCCTGGCTCAAGCCGTAAGGAGGGTTGGTGGCTTCAAATGCCGTGAGCACGCTAAAGGCTCCGCTGGCATTACTTCGAAAAACGGTGGCGAAAGATCCTTCACTGGGCACGACAATCGCTTCCGGGTGCCCGGCAGGCCCCGGCGTTACAACGGCAACATTCGCGGCATCCGGCTGAGTTAAATACACCTGCGGTGCGGCAAATGTTCCTTGGCCTTCGTTTTCGAACACCAAGAGGTTGGCCAGGTAGACCGAATCGGTTTCCACCAGAAGAAGTTCGGGCATTCCGTCGCCGTTGGTATCCGCTGTTGTGACGCCATAGCTATACAGGCTTAACGGAGACGTGTAACCCAAGCCAAATGTTCCATCTCCATTGCCGTTCAACACCGCGACCTCTGACGATCCCGGCCCCAAATATGTGACCAGCGCGATATCGGGATGTCCGTCTAGATTAAAATCGGCCACGGCGAGCTTGTCCTCCACGGATCCAGTCACCTGGGGTTGAGAAGCGGGATTCCGAAACGTTCCGTTACCTACGCCGAGTTGAACGTTCAGCTTCACTTTCGTGGTGCCGCCGACGGTAATCAGATCCAGGTTCTTGTCGTTGTTCAGATCCGCTACCGTTACGGACGACCCTTGCACCGTATTCACGTAGACAGGCGCCTCAAACTGTCCCGCCCCGCTGTTGAGGAGCACCGCAGTCCCGTTCGCCGTCGGGATGATCAGGTCCGGAAGGCCATCGTTATTCATGTCAGCCGCGGCGATTGCGGTGGCGTAATAATTCACGAACGTGAATGGAAGGTTTTCACCGACAAAGCTTCCGGACGATTGCTGGGTGAACATCTCCACGAGACCACTAACGCCGAAGACAGCAATATCCGCGAGGCCATCGTGGTTGAAATCCGCGATTGCTATGCCCCTCGGCTCGAATTCAGCTGCTAAAGCAAGAACCGGTCCTTGTCGATACGTTCCTATTGCATTCCCAAAAAAGACGCTCACGTGAGAAACCGCGGGACTGGATTGGAACGAGGCGGCGACGAAATCCGGTTCGCCATCGCCGTTCATATCGCTCACTGCAAATGTCTGGTAAGCCGACAAGATCGGCAACGCCTCCCGAGTTTGCACAAACACGGGAGGCGTCCCAAACAACAGAGCCGCTCCTCCGAACAGTAACGGGAGAAAAAGAAGACCGCAGAATGCGCGCATATAAAACCTCGGTGGCTTCTAAGTGTACTCCCAAACGCAACCGCTTCCTGTCCGCAACGTCATCGCGTAAACGGTGGGGATTTTTCAACCGGCAGAATGAGGAATTTTCAACCGGAGTTGGCACTATGGAGAACGCGGGCTGGGCGACGGCCCGTACACCATCACCGCCACCACCGCCACGCAATTAGACAAAAAGCGCGCTCGACGGCCTAGCCGCGCCGTCACGCAGCAAAGCGGCTACAAGTGGGGCTCCCAGGCTAACCGCCTCCGCAAAGAAAAAAGAAATTCGCGCTAATGTCAGAACTTGTTCGTCAGTTAACCAGAAGTGCGTGTGGTCGTCCACGCTGATCAAGCTCCTATACCCCTTTTTTTTGGTGGGGATCACTGGAGCAGCGTGGTCGGCGGATCGGAATAGTGAGCGCCGCGGGCTTTTCATGCCGGCGGGCTGGTTCGCTACGGTCATCGGGAGACTGGTTTGGCGATCGGGCGAATGCGTCAGAATCGATTTCAGGCTCTGATACGAACAGGCTCCGAGTCCGAGCGCGGCGACTGGCCGCCTCCAGCCGCGCAGACGAGTAAGCCCGGCCCAGACTCAAGATACCCATGCAGGCCCGGCAGCCCATCTCTGGCGTTCTTCGCGTGCTTTCCACCTTTCCACGGCGTTCCCCGTCAGCCCCGAACCTGCCGACTGCGTGCGGTCCATACAGCTTTGAATACGGTGGGTCAGGTTGTGGATACGCGCAATCCTGTGATGTAATGCTGCTCAGCGGAATGAGCCCACACAGGCGCGTCCCATTCCTCAGCGAGTGCGGTAAGCGCTCCCATATGGTCGAAGTGTCCGTGGGTCAATAGCACCGACCCGGGCCCGCGACCTCCCGTAAAGTGAAACGATTCGAACAGTCTCACTTCACGTTTCGCGACCTAGCTTGTTCCCGTCTGCAGGCGCGCGCTGGGTGTGTGAGGAACACGCGGAACATCCATTGGACGGAGCGAGCGATCATGCCGATGCGGCGCCGCGAATGCCTATGCTGAGTGCAACTGGTCACCGGACGGAGAGCGCCCGGCGATGCCGAAGGGGTATAGGAGCTTGATCAGCGTGGACGACCACGGTCGGGGCGCTCCGGGAAAGCTGTGAGTTCCTTAAGCTCCAGGCGTGAAATGAGTTTTGCCACCAATTTGGCCCGGCCTGCTTCTAACCCTATGTGAATGAATAAGAAGGGCGTCGATATGGAGATCGTAGGCGTGGCCAAGACGGCGCGATATGACTCTTTGAAGCAAGAGATTCCTCCGGTCGCCTACGTGTCCTATCTGCAGGCCGGCACATGGCAGCCGCTCGGGGAGATGTACTTCGAACTGCGGGCCGCGGGCGACCCTTTTGCGCTCACCCGGAGCGTGCGGCGCATCGGGCACGATGTGGCCGCGCGAGTTCCCGTGGGAGGCGTGACGACACAATCGCGCAGAATCGATTCGACGATTTCGCAGGAGCGCACATTCGCGGATCTTTGCACGTGCTTTGGCTTTTTAGCTTTGGCGATGGCGTGCGTTGGATTGTACGGAACGCTGGCGTACGCGGTGAGCCGCCGAACGAGCGAGATCGGCATCCGGATGGCGCTGGGCGCGGCGCGCGGGCGCATCTTGTGGATGGTGCTGCAGGAGCTGCTCGCGCTCGGGTGCGCAGGGCTGACGATTGGGTTGATCGCGGTTTGGGAAACGACAGCGTTTCTGAAGTCGTTTCTGTTTGGATTGACACCGGACGATCCAATGACGCTGGCTATCGCGGCGGCGATATTGATTGCGTGTTCCGTACTCGCGGGTTATGCCCCAGCGTGGCGAGCGTCGCGGATTGAACCAATGACGGCGCTACGGCACGAGTGACAGTGTGCGCGCAGCGTCGTCATTGGTTCCATCTAATTGCCGTCGCCAGCGGCAAGGAGCTTGAAGACTACGCCTCCCACTTTTGGGCCGCCCGAATACGTGGTTCCATAGAGGTTTCCGGCGGCGTCCAACGTCAGTGGGGCGATCGGGAATTGACCGTCGTTAGCGGTGAAGCTATATAAAACGGTCTCGGCGCCACTCGTGTCGAGCTTGAATACGACGCCATAGCCCTCGGCGCCGCCTTGCTGCGTGGTGCCGTAGAAATTACCTGCCGCATCGCGGATGACGCCCGCCAAAGGCTGACTGCCGTCCGAACCGCCCTGAAAGCTATAGAGCACGCTCTCCACTCCCTCGGCGCTCAGTTCGAAAACCACTCCGGCGTTATGGGCGCCACCTAACTGCGTGGTTCCGAAGAGATTGCCTTGGGCGTCGCGTAGGAGAACTCCGGTTGGGTACGCGCCATCCGCTCCCCCCGTAAAGGCGTGAAGAACGGTTTCGATACCCGCTGGACTTATTTCATATACCAGCCCGGCGCCGAATTTATAGAGGGGAAGCGTCACGAGGCCGCCGTTGCTGGCGTTTCCATATAAATTACCCGCCGGGTCGCGCACAAGACCCTCGGGTCCTGATCCATCGGCGGATTCGATACCGAGGAAACTATACAGCACCGTCTCATTCCCGGATGGATCCAACTTGTATACGACGCCTGAGTTCTCCGCCCCGCCCGCTTCCGTGGTTCCGTAGAAATTTCCTGCCGCGTCGCGGATCAGCCCTCCGGTGGGGCCCGCGCCATCCGAGGTCCCGCCCTGGAAACTGTAGAGGACGGTTTCATTTCCGGTCGGATCGAGCATGTACACAAGACCGAGATCGCTGTTGGTGGAGGCTCCGCCGGGGCCGTCGGAGAAGGCAGTGCCGTAGAGATTGCCGGTCGCTTCGCGCAGCAGACCAGAGAGATCGCATCCGCTTACGCCACCGGTGAAAGAGTAGATAATTTTTTCCTGGCCGGCCGGAGTCAGTTCGTAAACCACGCCGCAGGGGTTATCAAGGCGTCCAGGCGCCGTGGGACCGCCGCGGGTGGTAGTTCCAAAAAGACTTCCTGATTTACCGAGAACGACGCCGGAAGAAGGGTTTGATCCACGCGCGGTGGAACTGGCGGGGAAGTTGAACAAAGTGGTTTGTTGACCCGCAGGAGTTAACTCGAAGACAAATCCGAGTTCAGCGGTCCCTCCCGTCTCCGATGTGCTGAACAGGTTGCCGTTCGCGCCGAGGGCTACAGCGGCGGCGGCAATCGCGGGCGGCTGTGCAGCAGGCGCCGGCAAGTTATCAAGTACGGTTTCCTGGCCCGACGGGCTTAGACGATACACTACTCCGGAACCAGAGGAGCCCCCGTAAGCGGTGGTTCCGTATAAGTCGCCTTGCGCATCGAGAGTTACACCCGAGTACGGATAGCCGCCGTCCGCTCCTCCCGTGAAGGCGTAAAGCACGGTTTCTTTCCCGTTTGTATCGACTTTATAGATCACGCCCGCGTCAAAGGTATTTTTGGAACCGACTGTCGTGCCATAGATGTTTCCTGCTCCGTCGAAGATCACCGCAGCGGCGGGATAGCACCCGTCACCATTGGCTCCGAAGGAGTGAAGCGTCGTCTCATGGCCCTGCGTATCCAGCCGATATAGTACGCCGCAGTTGCTGGATCCGCCACTGGTGGTTGTTCCATACAAGTTCCCCGCCGGGTCGAGAGTCACGCCACCACGAGGATTGCCGCCATCGTTGCCATTCAGGAAACTGTACAGCACGGTCAAGTGGTTGCTGGTGTCCAATTTGAATATTGTGCCTGTTCCTTCCGTGCCGCCGAAACTTGTTGTTCCATAGAGATTGCCCGCCGTATCGCGCGTCACGCTAGAAGGGTCGGATGCGCCGAGGGCCTTCCCGTTACGGAACGTGTAGAGTAACGTGAAATTCCCCGTCTTATCCAGTTTGAATAAGGTGTCGCTATCGAAGGTTAGGCCCAGCGTGCTGCCATAAAGATTCCCGTCAGCGCCCAAGGTCAGAGCGTTAGGATATGCCCCGTCCGATCCACCCGTGAATCTGTGGAGTATCTTGTAGTCCCCGGCCGCAGTCACGGAGAAAGCGACGCCAGCGCCAGGGCCCTCGTTGATGGAACCACCACCGGAATAAGTGGCTCCATAGAGGTTTCCCGCAGCGTCAAGGATTACACCCGAGACTGGATAGGCTCCTTGGATTTCGAACCCTTCGAACCCGTGAAGAACGATCTCTTGCGACGGACCCTGGGCCTGCAAAGCCCAGGGTCCGAGCGCAAAGAGAAGGAGCGCGAAGTTGAGGCGAACTGCGGAAGCTTGCATAGATGTTACGGCAGGCCGACTAACGCCGGAACCAGAACGTTAGCGATGGGCGTCCCGACTCCTGTTTCGAAATCGTAACCGGGTCCCGCGTTGCAGAGGGCGCCGCACGTTCCGTTACTTCCGGTAGTGATGTCGTGGTAATCCGCCGTGAAGCTATAGACGTCGGCCGGAAACGTTAGAGCGCCTTTGCCGGATGAGGCGCGCATCGGCTGAATAATGGCGAAGAGTCCGGCGATTTCGGGAGAGCCCATGCTCGTTCCACCAACCTGAACCCAGCCGCCTTGGAGCGTGCAGTAGATGGCGACCCCGGTGTTGGGATCGGCGTCCCACGCCAGGTCAGGAACCCCGCGGCTTCCATAATTTTGAAACGGCACTTGATAGGAAGGCTCCGGCTCATAAGTGCTGATTCCGCCGCCTGTGCCCTCGCTCTTCGACGTGTACCAAACCGTCTCGCTTTCATATGTGCCGCCGCTGTGAGTGAGAGACGTTCCGCCGACGCCGATCACATAAGGCGAACTCGATGGCCATGACACGCCGTGATTGCTGTCCCCGGAAGAGGCGATGTAAGTGACGCCGGGAGCTTGAAAGATGGAGTCCACGGCGGCTTCACCCGAGAATTCCGAGCCGCCGAAGCTCATGGAGACGATGGTCGCGCCGTTCTGCACGGCTACCTGAATGGCGTTTTCGAGATTCGCATTTGTGGCGGACGACGCCTCGACCTGGATAATCTTGGCCTGCGGCGCGATTGCGTGGGCCCACTCGCAATCGAGAGCCATCTCGGCCGCGGACTCCGGATTGGCTAGCGGCTTACGCCCGTTGGCGTAAATCTTGGTAAAACATCCATTCGCTGTGGTGCAGGCCGGCAGTCCATAGTAGGTGTCGAACTTGCCGAGATCATCTTCCTGTTTGGGATCGTCGTACCAAAGGACCAAGGCAATGGTCTGTCCGGCGCCCTGATTCGCGAGCTTGCTAACTCCGTAGATGCTGGTCATCTGCGCAGGCGTGATCGCGGCGGGTGGCGGTGTGCGGCTGAGAAGACTCTCGTCGCGGGGCAGGATGCGAATGGGCAAGCGGAAATTCCCGCCTTGCGCGAACGCCGAGGCGCTGAACAGGCAGAGACCGACTGAGGAAGCGACCGATCGTTCTAGCATGGTTTTTTCCTCAAGTGTGTCATCATACGATACTCAAAGTCGAATCGGATGTGTTCGTGCTGGGTTTGTACCCGGGGCGTAGTGTGAGAATCGGCACAGTCGCCTAGAATACGGTGAGTTTCCAAGTCGTACGCATCCAAGTTCAGCGTCTGGGCATGCTGCTCAAGTTGCAACGCGTCGAGCACATCCCGCATCGGCAGAGATCCGAAGCGCTGACCATCGCTGTTTAGGTGCTGGCCGTGGCTTTCGCAGTTGCAGTCTTGTTCGTTCTGCCCGGTAGACCCGTCGGCGTTCTTCTACAGCCAGCCATGCCGGCGGTCGGCCCCGTTGTTTCCTGTGGCTGCGAGCGAGGCGTACCAAGCTCTGGATAACGTCGTCCAGTCGCTCCCGCTCCTGTTTCAGTTCAATCAGGATTTTTGTGACATCCACGATGTGTTCCTCTTTGACGGCAACGCGCCCAATCCACTTCCGCGTGACCGCGCTTGCAAGAGCTCGCGGCGGCTGTTCGATGCCGCCGAGCTGTGAGCCTCTTGCCCGCGGCTTCCATCTGCGACGAAGCGAGTCGCCTGCCGGTGGGGGTGGGGGCCCGCCGACCTCGTTGATTCCTCCGTCCGAAACACCGACGCAAGTCGGAGCTGGCGCGGTTAGGTCCAGCTCTAAAATTGGCCGGCGGCTTCTTTTTCCCTCTTCAATGCCCCGCTGTGAGGGAATCCTCATCATTCCCGCCGCACGTCCCTCGCCTGCTTATCGTCGCGGAGCCCCACGAATTTGGTATGCCGCAGGTGATTGACGTCCGTCCACTCGACGAATTCAAACTGGCCGACCAGCACTGGCTTCAACCACCGGCAATCCGCCATTTTCTTGGCCGTCAACCCCGCGCCCCACCGCCCACCCTTCGCTTCCGGTAGATTCGCGAACGGGCATTCAGAGATCTCCAGCGGCTTGATCTTTTTGAACAGTTCGACCCGCGACGCCGGCGTGAAACCGTTCCGCGTGCGTGCCGCGTAGATGAGCTTGTCGCCTTCGTAGTAGCCGATGATCAGCGCATCGAAGTTCTTATCGGTGGGCGTGTAGCCCGCAATCACAAGTTCTTGCCCTTGGTTGACGCGCATCTTGAGCCAGGCGCCCGAGCGCTGGCCCGGCTCGTACTTGCTGTCGGCGCGCTTTGCCACGAGCCCTTCAAGGCTTTGCACCTTCACGGACTGAATCAGATCCTTCAGACTCGCCCGCAGCAGCGGCGAATACCGAATCGGTTCCGCCAGTTTCGGGAAGACTCGCTTTTCCAGCAGCGTGCGGCGTTTCAGCAGCGTCTCGCCCATCACATCGCGCCCGGCCAGGATGAGCACGTCGAACACGTAAAAGTGCAGAGGCGCGTGACCCGTGCCGTAATTTTGCAGCGCATTGAACGACGGTCTGCCTTCGGCGTCGAGCGCCACGACCTCCCCGTCGATGACGGTTTCGTCAGGTATTTTAGAAAGCGCTTCCGCGATGCCGGGATACCGCATTGTGAAATCGTTGTCGTTGCGCGAGCGGAGTTGGACCTTGCCGCCGGTCTTTATTGCGAGGCTGCGATATCCGTCAAATTTGAGTTCGTGGACCCACCCCGGGCCTTCGGGCAACGTTTCCGTGCGCAGCAACAACATTGGCTCGACGAAAGCGGCTTTCACAAGCGGTCTTGACTCCAGGGAATGACTACGCCGTTCAATAGTCGAGACGTGGAAACCGTTGGCGTTTGTTTTCCGGTGGCGACGGGCGGGCGCAGAGTTTGCAACGTCTTTATTGTCCACGAGGGCACTCGTACTTTTTTGGCTTCGTCCCGGTCGGCGTTGCCATCGACCCACGCCTTGACGGCGTCGCGGTCCTCAGTTTCGGGGCAGGTTGATTGATTGACTCGAAAACTACTAAACTCAAGATTGAGGCAGGGAGGAGCTATGACCTTAGCCAACGGGATTGAGGCGCTTGAGGCGCGGATCGGGCCGCGGGCGAAGCGCTGTGTGATCTTCACGATGAAGTGCCCGGACCCCGAGCGTTACGAACAGGTCATTGCGGACGTCAGCAACATTAAACATTACGGCTACTGGGTATGGTAGCGGGTTCCAGTCCGGTGGGGCGCCGGTCAGGCGAGTTCCTCGAAAAGCGTGGGTGCGCAATGCCCGATCCCAAAGATCACTCAGACAGGCCCCGGAATTGACGTGGGCTTCGGTGAACTGGACTTCACGAATGTAGTCCCGTTCTCCTCAAGTACTGGCGTGATTTCTGATCTCGCAAATTGCACGAGTGATGAGTATGTCTTGTACCCTAACGGCTTTCCAAATTATACAGCTCCAAGTCCGCCGTTCCCCACGACCACTGTGTATCCGAACCCAACCGAGACAGAACCGCAGCAGATATATCGCGCCGGTTACACCACGTACTTGAACGATGAACACTTCCTCCCACCACAAGGAAAGCAGCCGGTCTTCGTAAAACCGTATATTACTTCGAGTTTTCTCGCAACTCAGGTTTATCGATATTCTTGTCCGTGCGCATCGGGTGGTGCGTGGGTAAATATGAGTCCTTCACTTTCCATTACGAGAAGTGTTGGAAACCTTGGGACGTGGTACTTTCTTGTCACGAAGTCCAACTTGGCTCCGTTAACTGGAACTTCGTCGGCAACTATAAGCCCGCTCCCCTGAGGCACAATGTGACTGCATTTTCAAGCGTTCGAGCCGGGTTCTTTTGCTGCTTGATGGTTCTGGGGGGCGTCATCTCTTGCGTTGCCCAATCGGAGTCGCCGGTAGCGGCGCCGCTTCAACTCGAACTTGAAGCCGGTGATTCGATGGTTGGTGTTCCTTCGTACTTGAGAGTCTCTGTAATCAACGAATCGAACAATCACCTTATGGTCGATGTCGACAGGGAACTGAAAAGTAACTGGTCATTCACGTATCGGCCACCGAATTCAGCTTCTGTGTATCCGTTAGATCTTGTTGGTTCTGGGATGATGCTGGGCTATGTCACCGACCTCGCTCCCCATGGAGTTGTAGAGAACAAGTATCTGCTCAATTCCCGTGTCCCTCTGAACGTTGCCGGAACTTATGAGATCCAGGCCCATTCACTGCTGCGAGATAAGGGATTAGGCGGAATGTCAGACCGAGATACCGTGCTTATGCTAGCTGCAAGGAATGACTCGGCTGTTACGGTTCTCACACGCGAGCTGATGGAATCGTATGTGCGTGCTGTTACGGCGGGTGATAAGGTGACCGCCATAGAGGCACTTTGCTCGGTCAAGAGTGACGAAGCAAGCTCGGAACTGGAGGAAATTCTCACGATGACTGAGCAATTCGACGTCAACATCTTCGAGAGCTTTCAAAAGGTTCAGGGTGAGACCGGGTTGCGAGCACTGCGGAAATATGCGTCTTCGAAAGTGAAGGAGAATCGAGCCAGATTAGCCAGTAGATATCTTGCCGAGATTAGTCAGACAATTCGGTAGCAAACGCGACCCGTATCCGCTGTCTCGCGGGGCTGGCTGGGAAGACCTTCTCGAGTTCACGCCTGGCGGCCTAGCTGCAGCGAGGCCGGGAGCACGTTAGGTACTGTTTCAGAGCGCGGCATCGGCTGTTGCCAGCGAATGAAGGCGCCAATTTCGGATCAGGTTGATGGACCCGAAAACTACTAAACTCAAGAGTAAGGCAGGGAGGAGCTATGACCTTAGCCGCCAGGATTGAGGCGCTTGAGGCGCGGATGGGGCCGCAGGCGAAGCGTTGTGTGATCTTCACGATGAAGTGCCCGGACCCCGAGCGTTACGAACAGGTCATTCTGGACTGGCCGTGCGCGCGGGACAGAGCGAGCCGAGCCGGGACTCTGTGCGTGCACCGAGCCCAGTGGCGACTGAAGCAAGGGTCGACTGAAATCAGCACAGTAGCCCAAGCGCCTATCTGAGCGCCGCCGGTCAGTTATTCCGCTGAAATCCTCTTGCCTGGTCCGGCCATTCAGAGCAATGAATGGTCACCATGCAACGCAAGACTGACTCACGCCAGGACCCTGAGACGAAGATGCTCTGTGTAGGCGCCCCTCTTGAAGTCGGATCGTTTCTCGACGGGTGGCGCGTCTCGTGGTGCCAGCCCGACCGGCAACGCGTGCTCTGGCACGCGATGTTGATCCGGCCCCGGATCGAGTTTCGTGGGTGCTGTGATCAGGATTTACTCTCTGGCTTCGGGAATGGAAGAACCGGCGCGGGGCCTCGGAGGGGGTAATCAGGGCGTGGTGTGTGGATCGGATGCACCTTCGATCCGATGCGAATGTAGAGAGCGCCCTGGCTGGGACGTGGGGGTAGAGGAATGACTTTCGCGTTGGCCATATCGACTCGACATTACCTCTCCCCTCTTGAGGATTGCCCTTAAGGTCACCGGTTGCCGGGCGGCTCCGAAGAGACAGTTCCGTGGTTGAGCGGGTCACTGGTGATCCGTTCATGCACTTCGATGTAGAGCGGGCTGATCCGGTATTCGTCTTCCACAATCCGCTCGCCCGGAGCAAGTTTGTTTCTACCCCTGCATTCGAGCACCATAACCAGCGGGGGCAACACCGATGAGGACCGAGCCTCCAGCCTCGCGACTCGGCGGCGCAGACAGTCCTTCACCAGTTCCTCCGCGATTTGGCCACCGTCGAGTCTGTCGTTGTGGGCGCCGGTCCGGGTCGTTCTTCGAAGCTGCACCATTCGAGGTAGGGCCATGCGGTGGGCTTGCAATCGACGGCGACGAAATGACTCTCGCCGACGTAGTCGGGCGGAAGCTGGCTTGAGATCCACCCTGTTCTCAGCAGCTGAGGTGCAGGCGGGACCATGCGCTTTTCCAGCTGTCCCACCCGCGTGAGCATAGAGTCTTTCACGATCCACTCTCCTTGAGGTCGGAGCCGGCGCTCGCCTTATTTCCGATCGCGGTCCGAGAGCTCTTCGAGCCGTGCGAGCCTCGACGCCAGATCGTCCAGTTCCATGGCGCGCGCCGTGTGCTCCAGAACGTGGCTGGCCGCGCGAAGGCGGCTGGCCGCCGGCGCGGTCTGGTCGGCCATAACCCGTAGCAGCGTGCCGACCGCTGCGGGCGCCGCATGCTGCAGGCGAGCTACGCATTGCGAAAACGCGTCCCGACGCGCTTGCCGCAACTGCTCTTGAAACTCGGGTTCCTGGGTGCGGCGCCATAGCGTGGCGGTGGAGACATTCGCCGCCGCGGCCGCTTTGTCTAAGGTCGGGTTCTGAAGCAGCGCGAGGATGAGTTTCTCATTCCGGCGAATCACGGCGTCGACCGATGCGGGAGAAGGGCGGCCTCTAACGGGCATAAAGAAATCCTCCTTTTAAGTGACGCGATTCACTTGCGTGTGGGCCCCGGCGGAGTGATGAATGGTGTCGCAATCGACTGGGTTGCAAGGAGAAACGGACGATGAAAGTATTTACAATCGACGCCGCGGACCACGTTACGGCCTTCGCCTCGGTAACGGCGGCCAAGAAGAGCGGCTCCGAGCTGCAGTTCAAGAATGCCGAGGGACTGGCGGAGCTGACCGTGGAGTGGCCGATGAGCCGCCTCGTAGCAATCTGGAACCAGATGGCTGGCGTGACGCCGGTGAAGAAGTTCAAGGACCGCGGAACGGGGGTCGCGCGGATCTGGAAGGCCCTTCAGGAAGAAGCTGTTGTCGAGCCTGTTGAGGAGCCTGACGCCGATGTGAACCCGGAAGTTGAATCCGGCCCGGCATTGCTGATCGACGCGGTCGAACCCGAGGTCGCCCCCGAGCCCGAGGCGGAAAGCACGCCGGTAGCGGAGCCCACGGCTACGCCCGAGGCGGCACAGGCGCCCGACGTTGCGCCGGAGGAAGTCCCGGCTGCCGCCAAGGCCGCCCGCGAGCCCAAAGGTTCCCACCAAGGAAGCAAGACGGCCAACGTGCTCGACCTGATGCAACGCGAGGGCGGCGCAACGCTGGCCGAAATTATGGAAGCGACGGGCTGGCAGGCTCACTCCGTGCGCGGATTTATCTCCGGCACGATCGCCAAGAAGATGGGACGCACGGTTCTGTCCGTCAAGGGTGAAGGCGGGGTCCGCCACTATTCGATTCAGGCCTGAGCAGCCCGCCGGTGTTTCATCCACGCCGCCGGAAATCACCCCGGCGGCTTTTCTCGTTGTCGGGGATGCACTCACGCTTTCGCCGCCAAGCGTTCCCCGGCGATCGCTGCGAACGTGCGACCATCTCCGTCCAGAACGGCTGACTTACCCGTGAACTCCTGCCAACGTTTCACCGCGACATCGATATAGAGTGGATCTAGTTCAACCGCCAGCGCGCTTCGCGTTTCTTTTTCACACGCGATGATGGTCGTTCCTGAACCGCAAAACGGCTCATACACCGGCTGACCTGGACAAGAGTTGTTCACAATCGGCCGCCGCATGCACTCCACCGGCTTCTGCGTGCTATGGATGGTCTCCACATCCTGGTTGCGGGTCTCGATCTGCCAAAGCGTGCTCTGCTTGCGATCGCCGTTCCAGTGACCCGTACCCCGCACTGCGTACCAGCAAGGCTCGTGTTGCCAATGAAAATGACCGCGCCCCATGACCAACGACGACTTGGCCCAGATGATCTGACTCCGGATCTGGAAGTCGCATGCCTCAAGGCTGGCGGCGACGATAGCCGCGTGGAGGCCGCCGTGCCACACGTAGGCAACGTCGCCCGGGAACAAGGCCCACGCTTCGCGCCAGTCGGCACGGTCATCGTTGCGCACACGGCCCATCCGATCGGAGTTGTTGATGCCCGCACGCTTCCGCCACTCAGGGTCATAGCGAACTCCAAAAGGCGGATCGGTCGCCATCAGAATCGGCCGAACGCCAGCGAGCAAACGCTCCACATCGGCGCGGTTGGTCGAGTCGCCGCACAATAACCTATGGTTGCCTAAAATCCACAGATCCCCAACCATTGAGACCGGCGTCTCCGATACTGGCGGAACGGAGTCCTCGTCCGTCAAGCCGTCGTCGCGGTCTCCCGAGGCGAGCAACTGCGCGAGTTCGTCTTCGTCAAATCCGGTCAGTGAAAGATCGAAGTCCGCCGCTTGAAGATCCGCCAGTTCTAGCGCGACCAGTTCCTCGTCCCAATCGGCCCACGTGACCGAACGGTTGACCATCAGGCGAAAGGCCTTCACCTGCGCCGGGGACCACTCGTCGCAGAGGATGACCGGGACTTCGGCGATGCCGAGTTGCTTTGCCGCCTTCAATCGGAGATGGCCATCCACCACTTCGCCGCTGCTTCTGACCAGGCACGGAATCTTGAAGCCGAACTCACGGATCGACCCGGCCATCTGGTTGATGGCGGCATCGTTCCTGCGCGGGTTCCTTACATACGGAACCAAACGCTCGATCGGCCATATCTCGATGCCTGTCGCCTGTGTGCTTATCTGACAGTTAGTTGCCATCCGACACGGTCCTTCTCAGTTCTTAAGAGAACTTCGAAGTCGATTATAGGGTAGAAACTACCCCCTGTAAACCCTTGTGGAATAAGGTACTTAACCGATGCTAACAGTTGCTCTTGATAACTAATCCGAATCGAAGAGGCAGATCAACTTGGGCGTCGTGAACGATTGTCGCGACTAAGCCGCGAAGATAGCGGCCTTAGTTGCCGACGCTATTGGTAAGCGCCTTGTCCCGACTGTCCCGACTCCGCAGAATCGAGCCGGGACGCATTTCGACCAATGCTTACAGGGTTGTCCCGACCGTCCCGACTGTCCCGACCACAAAACACACGGGCCCAGCATGTTCGCTACCTCGCGCGAGGAGATGTGGGCGTCTGTTGTAGAAAGACGAATTTGCGAAGAGCTCTTAAGTGAGGCTGCCCAGCAGTGTTCGACAGCGCCCACTATTGTGAAGTGCAATCCCCACAAAAGTCCCCACAGTCGCCCTGGAATGGCAGATTCAGGGAGTTCGAAAAACAGCTAAGTCTTTTAGAATGTTGGCTCCGCAGGTAGGATTCGAACCTACAACCCTTCGGTTAACAGCCGAATGCTCTACCGTTGAGCTACTGCGGAGCGAGGCAGGAACTTCTCCATCATTACACCAGTCCAGAGCGCGTTGTGTCAAACCTCAGTCCGACCCTCCCCGAAACGGCTACGGCCCGGCGATTCGTTCCCGCTCGCCTCCGTCACACCATCCCCGACGAGCGCGCCAACCCGAGGAACAGTTCCAGCCCTTGCTCCTCCTGTGCGCCAATTTCGAACCGAATATTCCGCGTGAGGTACTCGCGGGCCGCCGCGGTGGAGATTCCGCGCGCGCCACATTCCGCGGCTGCGATCTCGTCGATGCGCTCCCGCCCAAACTGCCAGGAACGGAGGAGCACGCCGGCTGCGTCGCTCCACGGGAAGCCGCTTCGCGCGGCCCAGACCGCATACACCATGGGCAAGCCGGTCCAAGCACTCCACTCCGCGCCGAGATCGTAGACGTGCTCACGCGTGTTTTTCCGCTCGAAGCGCAACGCGGGGTCGCCGATCACCAGGCATGCATCCGCCGTGGTGAGCATCCCAGCGACGTCCGGGAGCGCTTCAAAAATCGTCGGACGCGCGCCGAAGCGCTCTGCCAGGACAAGACGCGTCAGCACAACCGAAGTGCGCGAACTGGCGTCCACGGCGAGCGTGCGAATTGCGCTCGCCGGGACCTTGGACACAAGGAGAATGCTGCGAACCTCTTCGCGGGACGCAATCCCCTGGCCCGGGATCCTTTCGAGCGGCTGGCGAGCGAGTTCGATGGCGGGCACGAGGCCGATATCCACCTCGCCCGAGCGCAACAGACTGGCGCACACCGCCGGGATTTCAAATCGCAGGTCGAAGGCCCCGCTCTCGGGACCATGAAGCAAACCCCAGACGAGCGGAGAGGTGTTTAGATAGCTGACGGCGCAAACTCGGGGCTTCAACCTATAGTCTACAGGCCGAGCGGAGTCTTCCCGGATGTGCGGAGCAGCCCCGAAATTCGGCCATTCCTCGTGTTATTGTCGAGAAGCCAACGGAAAACAGATGCGTTTCCCCTTATTTCTCACATTCATCGCGCTGACGATCCTGGCGCGCCCGGGGCTTTGTCAAATCCCGCTCAATCCGACGCCGACGCGCGTTGTCGGACAAGATAATCTAACCATCAGCGGATACACGCCGAATCTGGTCGAAGGACGGGAATTCGATACGCCGCTGGGAATCGCGCTCGATGCCTCGGTCAACCCGCCGCATCTGTATGTGGCCGATACGGGCAACAATCGCGTGCTTGGCTGGGCCAATGCATCCTCGTTTTCCAACGGGCAGAAGGCTGACATCGTGATTGGCCAGACCGACATGGCCACAACTTATGCGCAAGGTCCCGGGCGAGGGTCGACCCCGCGCACGACCGGGCTCACCTCACCGGTCGGATTGGTGGTCGATGCCGCCGGCAATCTCTATATCGATGACTGCGGGAACAATCGAATTCTTCGCTTTCCGAAGCCCTTCACTCAATCGTCCATCTTCCCCGACATGGTGATCGGGCAGCCGGATTTCACGCATAACAGTTCCAATGGAACCAGCGGGGTTTTGAGCGCCAATACGCTGAGCCTGAATCCGGGGAACAACCCATTCACCGCGTATGCGGCCTTCGATTCTTCCGGGAATCTCTGGGCGGCCGATCCCGGAAATAACCGCGTTCTGCGCTTCAACGCCACGGCGTTGAGTTCGGGCGCCAGCAATCCGGCGGCGGACCTCGTTATCGGGCAATCGAGCTTCGCCTCCAGCGCGGTGAGCGGCTATAGTCCGACCAGCCTGACGACGATCGTTGCGCCCACCGGCATTGCCTTCGACAGCAGCGGCAATCTTTTTGTGTCGGAATCGATTTCGAGCCAGTTGGGCCGTGTCCTGGTGTTCGGACCGCCCGCGCAGAGCGGGCAGGCGGCGATCCGGCTGATTGGCGAGCCGTCCTCGGCGCCTCCCACGCCCATCAACGCATCGCAGTTGGGAGTCGCGCCGGGCGCTTTGGCCGTGGTGAATAACGGGCTCCTCGTTGCGGATTCCTCGAACAATCGTCTGCTCCTTTACAGTCCCGTTGCGCAGTGGACTTCGGACACGGGCACTCAGGTCGCCGCTCTTGTCATCGGGCAGCCGGATTCAATCAGCGGATCGGCGAACGAGGGTCAGCCGGAAGCTTCCGCCGTGAGTTTCTCCGGTCCGGCGGCGATGGCTTTTTCCGGAACGGAGCTGTTCGTCGCGGATTCCAATAATCATCGCGTGCCGGTTCTGCCCCTGTCCGGATCGGTGTTCGCGGCGGCGACCCGCGTTTTGGGCCAGGACGCCATGAACTTCAGCACGGTGAACCTCATCGAAGGGCGCGAAGTGCGGTTCACGACCTCCATTGTGGGAAACAGTTCCGCTGATGCGGGCGTCGTGGTTGACCTTGCCAGCGCGACGCCTCATCTCTACATCGCGGATCCCTATAACAACCGCGTTCTGGGGTACAAGGATGCACGGCAGGTCCATGGCGGAGTGGCCGCGGATATCGTGATAGGCCAGCCCGACTTCTCCCATAGTGAAGTGAATTACCCCTCCAACAATTCCGGGACGCCCAACCAGTCAGGCCTTTCCGCGCCCATCGGCGTTACCGTTGACATTCACGGCAACCTCTATGTGGCCGATTCCGGGAACGCGCGCGTGATGCGGTTCCCGCAGCCGTTCGCCAACCCTCAGAACCTGCCCAACGCGGATATCGTTCTGGGGCAGTCCAGCTTTACGTTGAAGATCACCGATCCTTCCGCCAGCACCATGAACACGCCTTACGGGCTCGCATTCGCCACCGACTTCGGGCTCTTAGTCTCCGATGTGGTGCATAACCGCGTGCTCTATTTCCCGGGACCCTCGAGCAGCTTGCAATCGGGTATGTCCGCGACTGAAGTCTTCGGCCAGCCCGACTTCACCACCGTGAGCAGCGGAAACGCCAACGATAAACTCAACGCACCGCGTCACATCTCGACAGACGCGCAGAATCGTTTGTATGTGGCCGATGCCGGGAATCAGCGGGTGAGCATCTTTAGCGGCGCCCCCAGCGCGGGGCCTGACCCGCAGGCGGCACTCACCTTAACCGGAGTGACTCCCGTGGGATTATTCGTCAACCAGAGCACCGGTGAGATCTGGGTCGGCGACTACTCCGGCAACGACTTTCATTACCCCAATTTCGATAACCTCACGCTCGGGAACCTGCAGCCTGACAGTCTTTCGTTATCCGAGTCGTCCACCGTCCTCGCTTTGACGCAGGACGCGGGCGCTGGATTGTATGTAGCGGACGGCTCGAATCGCGTCGTAGTGCACTATCCAGGGGTGACCGGCATCAACGCGGCAAACTACATCACCGATCGGGCGTTGGCGCCGGGAACCATCGCATCCTTGTTCACCCTCAGCAATCAGGCCAACTTCTTCGGCACAACCAGCAACTACGCGACGACGCTTCCCATTCCTACCACGCTGGGTGATATTCAGGTGACGGTCAATTCGGTACTGTCGCCAGTCTTCTACGCGGGGCCGAATCAGATCAACTTCCTGGTTCCGAACGAAGCGCCTTCTTCCGGGACGGCGACCCTTGAAGTAATGAGCGCCTCTACCGGGCAGATCCTCGGCAGCAGCATCGTCTCCATGGCTTCGGCTTCTCCCGGCTTGTTCACGCTCACGGCCAATGGAAGCGGACAGGTGGCCGCGGTGAACCAGGATGGATCGATCAACGGTCCCACTCATCCCGCGCCTTGGGGCAGTTATGTGGCGTTTTATGGAACCGGCATGGGTATGGTGCCGGGCGCTCCGCCGGACGGAACCGCGGCGACGGCCGCAACCCCCACCGTGGATACTCCGCAGGTGGTGATCGGTTCTGCGTTCGTGCCGTCCGAAGACGTGACTTACTCCGGCCTTGCGCCCGGATTGGTCGGCGTCTGGCAGGTGAATGTGAAAATCCCCAACACGGTGCCGGCCACGACCGCGAATGAGCCCACTCCCGTGTTCTTCCTGCTCAATAGCATCCCCACCGGCGGCCCTGCTTTCGGCCGCTCCGTGACCATGTGGGTCGTCAATAATTAACTTGCCGCGGGAGCCGTTCCGGCGCGGCCGGGGCGTTCTCGTTTGCGGGCATACATCTCGTGGTCGGCTGTTTCCAGAACGCCGCGGAGCTGCGCGCCCTTTCCTTCCGCGACGCCCCAACTGAACTGAATGCGCTGTGAGCCGTGTCCGCGAACGCGGAAGTCCTGCAAGCGCGCTTCAATCTCGAGCATGCGGCTGCGCGCCAGCCGCTCGGTCTGTTCGTTGAACAAGATGGCGAACTCGTCGCCGCCCCACCGATAGGCGCAATCTTCCGCCCGGATTGAACTGCGCAGCAGATTCCCGACGTTGCGCAGAACCTCATCGCCCACTACATGGCCAAATCGGTCGTTGATGGATTTGAAATCGTCGAGATCGCACACCACCACAACCCCGGTGAACAGATCCTCGGAATTGATCCGGCGCTGCAACGCATCCTGGTTGTGCAGCCCGGTCAGGTAATCGAGGTGGGGATCGTGCGAGGCCTGGCGCCGGACCTGATCCAGCTCCTTGGCGAACTCCGCGACACGGTCGTTCTGGCTCTCGATCCACATCGCCATGGCGGAAAACGCGAGCATGGTCTTCAGCGCCAGATCGTAATAACTCACAAACCGCAAGTAGCCCATCCAGGCGGGGCTGCCCAGAGCGCCGGCCACGGCGATCTGCAGATAGAGCAGGGAAAGGGCGAGCAGCGTGAAATGAAACAGTCTCCGCGTCGCGAAGCTAAGTTGCCGGAAATTATACAAATAGATTCCGCTGAGAACCAGCGAGCGCGGAACCCCGTGCATGTTCCCTCGTCCCCATCCAATCAGTTCCACCCCGAGGACGATGAGGAATAGCGGAACGAAGTAAAGGATGCGCAGGTTTGAGCGCCAGGATTTTCCGATGCGCTCTGGAGAACTGACCCGCGCCGCGGCGAGCAGGGAAAGGGCGAAGCCGAACTCGAAGAAAGCGTGTGCCGCCAGCCACCCCGAAGACCCGGTAAGGTGCGCCGAGATAGTGCACAGCCACGCGACCGACTCGACAGCCCACGCCAGCGACCAATAGCCAAAGTAAACCACTCCCGATTGTTTCCAGAGGAAGAGGAATACCAGGCAGAAGAGCAGGGCGCCGAAGAACTGTACGTAGGTGCCGTCCAGCATGGCGTCAATCCCCGTGGATGGCGTGCCTCTGGATGGAAATGGCGCGTCCCGTCGTCTCGTCGGCTTCGATAACCACCGAGTGCAGTTCAACCATGCCTTTCGCCGCTTCCATCCGGACCGGAAGTGCGCTGAGAAAACGGTGGAGGATAATGTCTCGATCCACGCCGATAACGGAATTATAAGAACCGGTCATTCCCGCGTCGGTCTGATAGGCCGTTCCGCCGGAAAGGATGCGTGAATCCGCCGTAGGCACGTGCGTATGGGTGCCGATCACGGCGGTGGCTTTCCCGTTTAAATACCAGCCCAAGGCGACTTTCTCGCTGGTGGCTTCCGCATGGAAGTCCACAAACCGGACTCGCACGTGAGCATCCAGTCCCGCGAGCAGCTCATCCGCTTTCCGGAACGGGTCGTCAATGGGAGTCATATGCGTTCGTCCCTGTAAATTCATCACCGCAAACGGAATTCCGTTCTTCGTTTCGCCCTGGTAAAGTCCGGCTCCGGGAGCGCCCGGCGGAAAGTTGGCCGGACGAAGCAACTTCGGCTGGCGGGAGTGGTACTCGTAGATGTCCTTCTTGTCGAAACTGTGGTTGCCGCCGGTGAGGACATCGATGCCCAGAGCCAGCAACTCCTCCGCGATCTGCGGCGTGATGCCGAAGCCTCCGGCCGAGTTCTCGGCGTTTGCGATCACCAGGTCGATCGATTGGGTTGCGCGGATGTCTCCCAGGTGGTCGGCCACGATCCGGCGGCCGGCATGGGCGAAGATGTCTCCGATAAAGAGGATCTTCACGGGCGGCTGGTGACCGCTCCTTCCGAAGCTGAACTGACCAGGGCGACGTATTTGGCGAAGACGCCAGTTGGATAGCGCAGCGGCGGAGCCTTCCAGAGTGCGCGGCGCCGGCCCATCTCTTCGGAATCGATTTCCAGGTTCATCACGCGGGTATCGGCGTCGATGAGAATGGAATCTCCCTCTTCCACCAGAGCGATGGGGCCTCCGTTGAACGCCTCCGGAGCCACATGGGCCACCATGAAACCGTGGGTGGCCCCGCTGAACCGCCCGTCGGTGATCAGCGCGACATCTTTGGAGAGTCCCACGCCGACGATGGCGCTGGTGACGCCCAGCATCTCCCGCATGCCCGGCCCGCCGCGCGGCCCTTCGTAGCGGATGACCACCACGTCGCCCGCCCGAATGCGCCCTTCAATTACGGCGCTCATGGCGTCTTCCTCCCGATTGAAGACGCGCGCGGGTCCGCGATGCATCCGGCGCTCGTGCCCAGCCAATTTGACGACGCAACCCTCGGGGGCCAGAGTGCCGCGGAGGATCTGTAATCCGCCCGTGGTTTTGAGCGGATCGGACAAAGGCCGAATCACTTTCTGGCCGGCGACTTCGGAAGCGGCGGCGGCTTCCTCGGCGAAGGTTTTCCCCGTGCACGTCAAGGCCGAGCCGTCGACGAACCCGCCTTCCATCAGCCTATTGGCGATGACCGGAATGCCTCCGGCCTTATCGATGTCGGCGGCGACATACTTTCCGCCCGGCTTAAGATCCACAAAGAGGGGCGTCCGGTTGTTCACCTCGTTGAAATCGTCAATCACGAGAGGGATATTGGATTCGCGCGCCATGGCGAGCAGATGAAGAACGGCGTTGGTGGATCCGCCGGTCCCGGCGACTCCGGACATGGCGTTTTCCAGCGCCGCGCGGGTCACGATATCCAGCGGCCGGCGATTGTTGCGGACGCAGTCCATGATGATTTCGCCGCACCGCACGGAAACGTCGTTCTTACGGGGATCCACCTGAGGCACCGCGGCCGTTCCCATGGGCGAAAGCCCGATCAGCTCCATAACGGTAGCCATGGTGTTGGCGGTAAACTGGCCGCCGCACGCGCCGGGGCCGGGGCACGCATGGTTCTCGATGTCCAGCAGTTCGGCGTCGCTGATGCGCCCTTGGGCGTGAGATCCAACCGCCTCGAAGACATCCTGGATCGTGATGTCGTGGCCCTTGTAGCGTCCGGGGAGAATGGAGCCGCCGTAGAGAATGATGCCCGGAACGTTCAGTCGCAGCAGGGCCATAGCCGCGCCGGGAATGGTCTTATCGCAGGCCACAAGCGCGACGATGCCGTCGAACATGTGGCCGCGCGCGACCAGTTCGATGGAATCCGCGATCACTTCCCTGCTGACCAGCGAGGCCTTCATGCCTTCCGTGCCCATGGTGATGCCGTCGCTGATGGCGATGGTGTTGAACTCCATGGGAGTGCCCCCGGCGGCGCGCACGCCCTCCTTGACCTTTACCGCGAGATCGCGCAACTTGTAGTTGCAGTTCATGGTTTCGGTCCAGGTGTTGGCGATCCCAATGATCGGCTTGCGCAAATCCTCGTCTGTGAAACCGATGGATTTCAGATAGCTGCGCGCAGGGGCGCGACTGGGACCCTGTGTAATGGTGTAGCTCTGAAGCGTCATGGAAAAACCAGTGTAGCCTGCGATCCCGGCGCCTTCGTCGGACGCGATGGGCGGAACGGGAGCCCTCCGACGTCCCGCGGACAATTGTTCGGTAATTTTCAGAACGTTCACGCCATCTATTGACAGCAGAGAACTTAGCGTTCAGACTTGCCGAAGATGTACTCATTTTTGCCAACCGCGCTGGCGTTGCTTTCGCTCGGAATGGCGGTGAATGCGCAGCAGCCTCCGCCGGCGCCGGATCCGACCGCGCAGGTGCCGCCTGCCACGTCCCAGCCCGGAAGTCCGCCATCGGGAACGCCGGATAACCCGGGAGCGACCAGCCCCACCCCGGAAACCCAGACGCCGCCGCCGTCCCCTGAGGTGATTCCTTCTGAGCCGCCGCCGCCTCCGGAAAGCACCGGCCCGGGCATTCTGAGCCGCGGATTCAGCGTGACCCCGTTGGAAAACCAGAACGTCCGGTTCCGGCCCTATCTCTCGTTCTCAGGACTCAGCGACAGCGGGCTGACCAGTTTCTCCCCAAACAACCCGACCCAGATTCTCAGCAACCAAAGCTATGGGATCGATGGCGGCTTCGGCATTGAGGGCCGCCGCGTCTTCAAGAAAGACACCTTTGAGCTGGAGTTTCGCGGCGACGCGTTTCACTACACCCCGGCGAGCCAATACGACGGGGGCAATTACTTTCTGAATCTGAGTTACCAGCACTACCTCACCAAGCACATCTCGATCGCTCTGACCGAATCGGCTTCGCTATACACGAACAACTACACCGTGCTCAACTCGGTGGCGGACCTGAGCGTCGGCGGCACGCAATTTGGGGTAAGCCCCAATACGCAGCTTTTCGACACCCCGACGCTCTCCTTCAGCACCGGCGTCGATATGGTCATCCAGAAGACCAGCCGCCTTTCGTTCGATCTCGGGGGAACCGGATTCCTGGTTCGGCGTACGGCGACATCCCTCTATGGGACCATCGGCTCGCAAGCCCGCGCGGACATGAGTTATCGCCTTACGCGGCGCATGACGGTGGGCGGGTACTACGCCTACTCCAACTATGATTTCAACAAGGCCTTCGGCGGCTCCGATGTGGAGACCGGCGGCCTCATTTTTTCCTATACGATCGCCAAGGGCCTGGAGTTAAGGCTGCGGGGAGGCGCGTCGTATGTCCAGACGAGCGGCATTCAGACGATTACGATCGATCCGGTCATTGCCGCGATTCTGGGTTATAGCACTGGCACGGCCGTGGTGCGCAGCAGCCAGATTGTTCCCGACATCAGCGCGCAAATTTCAAAGACGCATAAGTTGGGTACCGCGTCAGCCGAGTTCATCGAGAGCGTGACGCCGGGCAACGGTTTATATCTGACCAGCCGTCACGTCGGTTTCTCGGCCCATTACGATTACACCGGAATCCGTCGCTGGACATTCTCCATCGGAGGCAGCCGCGATACTCTCAGCACGCTGGGTATTCTGATCGGCGAGTTCACCAGCAACGACGCACGGGCGGGCGTCAGCCGCGTGCTCGCCAAAGGATTTCAGGCGACCGCTTTTGTCGAATACCGGCATTACGATGTCAGCGAGGCCAGTTTCCTGCGGAATTCCTACCGCCTGCAGGTAGGGTTCGCCTGGACGCCCAGCGACCGGCCGCTGCGCCTCTGGTAGCCGCCTCACGGCACTCGGGTCAGCAGGAGCGACGTCGGGATGGCCGGCTCGATCGCGACAAGGTCTTCCGACAGGCGCCAAACGGTTCCGGGTGCGAAAGGTTGCCCGTCGAGAGTTCCGTGCCCTTCCAGCACGACAGCGTAACCTTCTCCTCTGAGCTTCGCGGGGTGGTTGACGCTCAGCCGCTCGGTGACAAAATGTTCGCAGGAGCATAGCTCGTCGTGGCCTTCGCCCAGCGTTCGCGTAACCGTCGCGCCGGCGTGACGCTCGCATCGCATGACGGCCAATGCGCGCTCGAGATGCAGTTCGCGCGGGCGCCCATAGTCGAACAGGCGGTACGTGATATCCGAGTTCTCCTGGATCTCGCAAAGCGCAAGTCCCGCGCCGATGGCGTGAACGGTCCCGGCTGGGACCAAGAACGTGTCTCCGGGATGCGCCGGCCGCCAGCCAAGGCGATCGAGGACCTTCCCGGATCGGCACAAATCGCGAAGGGCCTCGCATTCGACTGTCGCCTCGAAGCCCAAAGCTACCCGTGCATCCGGCTCGGCTCGGAGGACATGCCACATCTCGGTTTTGCCGAGCGAATTCTCATTCTCGCGGGCATAAGCGTCATCGGGGTGAACCTGCACGGACAGGTTTTCCGACGTGAACAAAAACTTGATCAGCAGTGCTCCCGCCGGAAACCAGACCTCGCCGATTTTTTCAGTCTGGTTCGGAAACCATGGCGCGAGTTGAGTAGAACCCCAGATCCTGGGAACGAACGTCGGCTTAATCCGGCGAGCGCTCATAAAGCGCGGACGAACGCCTCGATTCGATCGAGACCGCGCTCGAGTTCGGTCATGGAAGTGGCGTAGGAGATCCGGACGTGTTCGTCCGTTCCGAACGCCTCGCCGGGGACGACGGCGACGTGAGCTTCGGCAAGCAGCCGCTCGGAAAACAGGAGCGTGGACGCGATGCCGCCACTCCGCATGGCGCGGCTCACATTGGGATAAGCGTAGAAGGCGCCTGCTGGGGTTGTGCAAGTAATTCCGGGGATCGCGTTGAGGCGCGGGATGACGAAATCGCGGCGCTTCCGGTATTCGGCGAGCATGATGGCGACCGAATCCTGCGGGCCGCGCAGCGCTTCCACGGCAGCCTTTTGCGCGATGGAAGTGGGGTTGGATGTGGAGTGGCTCTGGAGTTTCAGCATCGCGCCCGCAACCGGCTCGGGAACCAGCCCGTAGCCGATCCGCCAGCCGGTCATCGCGTAAGTTTTGGAGACGGTGCCCGCGACCAGCACGTTTTTCTTCGCGCCCGGGATGGAGGCGATGGAGAAGCGCTCCCCTTCATAGAGAAAGTGCGAGTAGCACTCATCCGTCATGAGATAAACGTTCTGCGCGACACAGAGCCGCAGAATCGCTTCGAACTCTTTGCGCGCGAGCACGGCGCCCGAAGGATTGCACGGCGAATTGATGAACACGATCTTGGTGCGCTCGGTGAAGTGCGGTTCGATGGCCGCGGCCGTGAGCGCGAAATTGCTGGACTCGTCCGTGGGCACGAAGACGCACTTGCCGCCGGCATAGTTCACGACATCCTTGTAGGTAACCCAATAAGGCGTGGGGATGATGACTTCGTCGCCCGGATTCAGGAGCGCCTGTGTCAGGTTGAAGATGACGTGCTTCCCGCCTACCGAAATTATGCATTCGGAAGGTTTGTAATCGGTCGCGAACTCCGCCGCGTGAGACTCGACGACGGCTTTCTTCAACTCCGCCGTGCCTCCGGCGGAAGTATATTTCGTGAAGTTCTGCTCAATCGCGCGGACAGCGGCGGCCTTGATGTTGTCAGGCGTGGGGAAGTCGGGCTCGCCCGCGCCGAAATCGACCACATCGACGCCTTGCTGGCGCAGGCGGTCGGCGTCGGCGGAGACTTTCAGGGTCGAGGAAACGCTGATGGCCGAGATGCGCTCGGCGAGCGCCATTTTGTGGGTTGCGGGTGTGATTGTTGGGGTCATGTCGATGCTTAGTCCGCCGATTCGTTCATCGTAAGGTGAAGCCGGTCGCGGAGGCGTTGCTCCACGAAGGGCGGAACGAGTCCGGTGATATTGCCGCCCAGGGCGATGACTTCCTTTACAAGGCGCGAACTGATGAAAGAGTGCGCCTCTCGAGCCATTAGAAACACGGTTTCCACGCCGGGGGCGAGTTTGCGATTCATGTGGGCCATCTGCAGTTCGTACTCGTAATCGGAGATGGCGCGGATCCCGCGAAGGATTACGGTCGCCTGCCGGGATGCGGCGTAGTGGACCAGCAGGCCGTTGAAGCAATCCACTTCCACGTTAGGAAGGTGATTGACGGCTTCGCAGAGCATTTCCATGCGCTCATCGACCGAGAACAGAGGCGCCTTGCTTTCGTTGCGAAGAATCGACACGATGAAGCGCTCGAACAAGCGGGCGCCCCGCTCGATGAGATCCAGGTGGCCGCTCGTGATCGGGTCGAACGATCCGGGGTAGATGGCCACCACGCGTGCTGGCTTGAGGTACATTACGGAACTTTCTAGTTTAGCTGGTAGACGTTGGATAATCCGGGAAGCGGCTGGCGTGGAAGCTCCGGGACAGGGCGGAGCCTCGATTATTTTTTTGAAAGGAGCTTATTCATGAAGACGGATGTGCTGGTGGCCGGCGCGGGCCCGGTGGGACTGACGATGGCCGCCGAACTGGCCAGATATGGCGCCTCCGTCCGGATTATCGATAAGGCGGCGCAACGCTCGGACAAATCCAAGGCGCTGGTCATCTGGAGCCGCACGCTGGAGTTGATGGATCGGATGGGATGCACGGCGCGATTCCTCGAAGCAGGCTTGAAGGTCTCGGCCGCCAATATCGTCGCTGGGGACAAACTGATCGCTCACATCACCCTGGACGGCCTGGCTTCACCCCATCCCTACGCTCTGGTCCTTCCCCAGAGCGACACCGAGCGATTGCTGGAAGAACACCTCAACGCCCATGGGGTCCGGGTGGAGCGGAGCGTGGAACTGGCGCGGTTCGCCGGCGCCGAACAGGGAGTCGTTTCCACGTTGCGTCACGCCGATGGGCAGGAAGAGACTGTCGAGACATCCTGGCTGGCCGGATGCGACGGAGCGCACAGCAGCGTGCGCCACCAGTTAGGGATGGAATTTCGAGGCGACACCCTCACGAGTAAATGGATGCTCGCCGACCTCCACCTGAGCGGCGCGCCGCACGCCGGCGAAATCGACATCGACTGGCACGCGGAAGGCGTGCTCGCGATCTTTCCGATCACTCAGGACCGCTACCGCGTGATCGCCGACGTGGGCGACAGTTCCGGCGACGCGCTCCCGCTCGATCCCAGCTTGGACGACGTTCAGGCAGTTCTGGACAGACGCGGTCCGGGCGGCGTCCATGCTTCGGACCCTCTGTGGTTAGCGGGATTTCGCATCAATGAGCGTAAAGTAAAAGACTACCGGAAAGGTCGCGTGTTCCTGGCCGGCGACGCCGCCCATGTCCATAGCCCGGCGGGCGGTCAGGGGATGAACACGGGAATGCAGGACGCGTGCAATCTCGCCTGGAAGCTGGCTCTCGTCTGTCGCGGAATCGGCGGGACCGAGCCGCTTCTCGGCAGCTACAGCATCGAGCGTAGCGCCGTCGGTGACCAGGTGCTGGAGAATGCGGGACGTCTCACCGCGATCGGCGTCATGCGCGGTGAAGTGAAACAATCGATTCGCAACCACTTAGTGTCGCTTGTGTTCGGAATCGCGCCGATTCGCGAAATGGCGGCCCGGGCCGTCACGGAGGTTTCCATCGGGTACCCGGCCAGTCCGCTGAATGCTCATAGCGGGCACAACCCCGGCGCGCCGCTCGCAGGGGAGCGCGCTCCCATTCGCGATAGCGAAGTCCCGGCCGGGGCGGGCGACACGCCCCGCTTTGTCCTGTTCGCCGATGCGGGCGAAGATCTATCGACGCGGCTCCTGGCGCCATACCCCGATCTTCTGGATCCGAACGTGCGGCAGCCGTTCCATGCCGGCGGACTCTGGTTGATTCGGCCGGATGGCTACACCGCGCTGGCGACCCGGCGTGACGACCTGGAGCACGTTTCCAAATTTCTCGACGGGCTGGTGCCGAGCGTCCATGGGCGCTGAATCGCCGAGACGGCAGGATCCGGAAGCGCTTCTTCGCCAGGTGCAGGCTGAGGAGGAGTACCAAAGCCGCGGGCGGCTGAAAATCTTCCTCGGATATGCATCGGGCGTAGGAAAATCGTTCCGCATGTTGGATGAAGGCCGGCGGCGGCACGAGCGGGGACAGGATGTCGTCGTGGGCGCGCTACAGGCGAAAGTCGATGCCGATATCGCGCGTCTGCTCCAGCGCCTCGAAATCATTCCGTTGGTGGAAGTGAACGGCTGGCCCATGATCGATCTCGAAACCATTCTGCGCCGGCGGCCGCAAGTTTGCCTGATCGACGGCCTCGCCTTCGACAACCCGCCCGGTTCGCCGCATGCCAGCCGGTGGCAGGACGTTGAGGAGCTGTTGAGCGCGGGGATCTCAGTGATCACCACCATCAATCTAGGCTTCATCACAGAGCACCAGGAGGATGTCGCGCGGGTCACCGGGAAACCTCCGCGCCAAACCGTACCCGTGGCTTTCATCCGCGGATCCGACGAAATCGTGGTGGTGGACGCGCCGGCGAATGCATCCATGCTGCGCGGCAATGAGGTCCCGTCTGAGGCGGGAAACACTGCCGCGCAGAGGCGCGGCCAGTATGCCGAGCTGCGCGAGATTGCGCTGCTGCTGGCCGCGGACGTCGTCGACCGGCAACTGGAGCAATACCTGGAGCGCAACGGCGTGCGCCAGACGTGGGGAACGCAGGAGCGGATTCTGCTTTGCCTCACCCCGCGGGCGAACGCGGCCAAGATGATTGAAAGCGGACGTCGCATCGCCGCCGGCTTTCATGGCGAACTGATCGCGGCCTATGTCCAGCAGCAATGCCTCGATGCCGAGAGTCAGCGGGCGTTGGATCTAAACTTGGAGCACGCCAGGGAAGCTGGAGCGGCGATCGAGACTTTAACGGGAGACGACCCGATCGCGGCCCTGATCGAATTTGCCGAGAGGCGCGGGATTACACAGATCTTCGTCGGCCATAGCATGCGGGAAGGGTGGAGAGCGCGCCTGTTTGGCAGTCCTCTGGATCGCCTTCTTCGCAAGAGACGCGGCATGGACGTGCGCGTTTTTCCTCACTGAGGCGACACTGGTGAACGCATGAGGGAATTGTGAGTCGCGGCACGCTGAAAATCTTTCTCGGCTTCGCGGCGGGAGTGGGCAAGACCTATCAGATGCTGGAAGAAGCGCAAGCCGCCGCCCGCGCGGGGGTGGATGTGGTGGTCGGATACTTTGAGCCTCACGGCCGTAAAGACACCATCGCGCTCACGCAAGGGCTGGAAACGATTCCCCGCAAGGAGATTGAGTATCGGGGAACCGTTTTCGGCGAGATGGACACCGAAGCCATCCTGCTGCGCAAACCCGCACTTTGCGCCGTCGATGAGTTTCCGCACACCAATGTTCCCGGTTGCAAACGCAACAAGAGATGGGAGGACGTGCTGGCGCTTCTCGACGCGGGAATTAATGTCCTGACCACCATGAACATCCAGCACCTGGAAAGTCTCAACGATCAGGTGTTCCAGATCTCAGGGGTGCGTGTCCGGGAGACGATTCCCGATTGGGTGATGGAGCAGGCTACCGAGGTGGTGATGGTGGACCTTACGCCCCGTGCGCTGCTGAACCGCCTCGAACGCGGAGTCGTTTACAGTCCGGAGAAGGCCCGGCAGGCCATGACGAAGTTCTTCCGCGAATCCACGCTGGTTGCGCTGCGGGAGATGGCGCTGCGCCAGACCGCGCATGAAGTGGGCACGCGCCACCTGGAGGACGAAGCGGACCGTAACGGACTGACAAGCAGCTCCGAGCCCCGCGTTGAACCGCGTTCCGACCAGAAAATTTTAGTTTTGATCACGCCTGATCCTTCCAGCGCGGGGCTCATTCGCCGGGCCAAGCGTGTGGCGGATTTCATCGCGGCGGAGTGCATCGCGGTCGCGGTGACCAAGTCTCCCGGCCGGGATGCGGCCAGCCGCGAAAAAGTGGAGAGGCATCTGAACTTCGCGCGCAACCTCCATGTGGAGACGCGAGTGATCGAAGGGACCAGCGTCACCGAAGCGCTGGTTCAGTTCGCCCGCACTCACGGCGCCACCCAGATTTTCATGAACTGGCCCAAGCAGCCCCGGTGGGCTCTCCCGTTCGTCAGGAATGAAATTCAAAACGCGGTGCGCCTCGCGCGGGACATGCAAATCACGATCGTGGACGACCGCCGTTTCTCGCAGGAATCCAAGGCGTAGCCGGCGAGGGCCGCCCGGGCGCGGATATGGCGCGGGAATATAATAACGGCAACGAAATGGAGATTCCAGATGCCCCAAGATCCCGTTGACCGAAGAGATTTTCTAAAGACTGCCGCCGGCGTGACCGCGACCCTGGGCGCCGCCCGCGGCCTGCTGGCGGCGAAAGGCCCCGCGAAGCCGGCCGGTCGCGTTGTCGGCGCGAACGACCGGATCAACATCGGCATGATCGGAGTGGGAGGACGGGGCTCTTATCTCGCCGGTAAGTTCGCTAAGTTCGGAACCGAAAATCCCGACTCGTGTCAAATCGTGGCCGTTTGCGACGTGTACGAGAAGCGCAAGCGAGCAGCCGCGGAGAAGCACAATGTCAAGGGCTATCTCGATTACCGGGAAGTCCTCGCGCTTCCCGATGTGGACGCCGTGGTGGTGGCGACGCCGGATCACTGGCACGCGAAGATCGCGCTGGCGGCGATGGACGCCGGCAAGGACGTGTACTGTGAAAAGCCCATGAGTCATACGATCGAGGAGGCTCTTCAGTTATCCCGCACCGTGCGGGAAACCAAGCGCGTTCTGCAAGTCGGCTCGCAGACCACTTCCGCGGATCAGTGGCACAAAGCCAAGAAGGCGATCGCGGACGGGATGATCGGGCAAATGATCGAGAGCCAGGGCTCGTATCACCGGAACTCCATCGAGGGCGAATGGAATTACAAAATCGATCCGGAAGCCGGTCCCGACGGTAAGGGCGAAAACTATATCGACTGGAAGACGTGGCTCGGTCCCGCCACTAAGCGGCCCTACGACGCGGATCGGTTCTTCCGCTTCCGCAAATACTGGGATTACTCCGGCGGGATCGCGACCGATCTCTTCTTCCACGTTGTCGCCCCGCTGAACATTTGCTGGCCGGAACCGCAGTTCCCTTATCGCGTGATGGCGAGCGGCGGGATCTATGTATTCAAGGATGAACGCGAAGTGCCCGACACCTTCTTCCTGCTTGCGGATTATCCGAAGGGGCACACGCTGACGCTCGGGTCCACCATGGCGAATTCCCGGCACATCCCCGGGCTCATTCGCGGCCATCTGGGATCGATCGTGATGGTGGAGAACGGACAGTTCGAGAGCGCGACCGATCACATCTCTGTTTTCCCGGAGAAGCGCGTTGTGGACGCCACGGAAACGCCCGAGGAGGCCGCCGCTCACCCGGAATTCGCCGCTTACAAGGAGAAGTTCGGGGATAGCGAGATCACCATCCCGGTGGATCAGACGGACTTGATGACCACGCACATCGGAAACTTCCTTTCCTGCATTCGCACGCGCGAAAAGCCGACGCTGGATGTGGACACGGCCCTGCATGCCCAAGTGACCATTTCCATGGCCGTGCAGTCATACCGCGAAGGAAGAGTCCTGTTCTGGGACGAAAAGACCATGAAGGTTGTGCCGCACCCCGTTAAAGCTTAGGTGTCGGACCCCGCCTTTACGAGGCTGGTTCATGTATACTCAATCATCCATTTTGACCAGATTGCCGGTCTGGGGCTGGCTGTTGAGGTCGGAGTGATCGTATAAAAGCTGAAAAGGAATGCATGCATGAGAGAAAAAGGCACAGTCAAGTGGTTCAACGCCGCCAAGGGATTTGGGTTCATTCAACGGGAAAGCGGGGAAGACGTTTTCGTTCACTTTTCTGCGATTCAGTCAGAGGGATATCGTTCTCTGGATGAGGGTTCCAATGTGGAGTTCGAAGTGCTAAACGGCCCGAAAGGGTTGCAGGCCGCCAACGTGACTGCGGTCTGAAAGCAGTTCCGCGGAGACCAGACGGGATGCCGGATCCAAATGTCTTGTCTGGTCTGCGAAACTGTGAGAAGGGTTCATGATTGAGTAAAGAAGACAGCATCGAAGTTACGGGTACCGTTCTCGAGAAGTTTCCCAGTGGTCTGTTCAGTGTGCAGCTGGAACAAAACCGCGTTGTTCTCGCCCATTTAGCCGGTCGGCTCCGCCGCAACCGCATCCGTGTTCTCGCCGGAGACCGAGTTACGTTGGAGCTTTCTCCTTACGATCTCACCAAGGGCCGCATCACTTTCCGCCATCGTTAGCCCGCCGCTCGGCTGGTTGACTCCTTCGAAAACCTGGGCGGGTCTGTGCTGAAAACCCTGTTTGTGTTTGGGACCAGGCCGGAAGCGGTAAAGCTGTGTCCGGTCATCCTCCACTTCTGCAGCCGGCCCGATCTGTTCTCCGTGCGGGTTTGCGTGACGGGCCAGCACCGGTCGATGCTTGATCAGGTTCTTGCCGCCTTCCAGGTTGTGCCCGACTGCGATCTGAATCTGATGCTCTCCGGGCAGACCTTGGCGGGTCTGACCGGCCGCATGATGTCGGCGCTGGAGCGCGTGCTCCAAGACGAAACGCCCGACGTCCTGATTGTGCAAGGCGATACCACGTCGACTCTGTGCGGCGCGCTTTCCGGATTCTACGCGCGCGTGCCGGTGGCCCATGTGGAAGCGGGCCTTCGCACCGGAGACATGATGCAGCCCTTCCCGGAGGAGATGAACCGTGTGGTTACCGCGCGACTCGCCTCCATCCATCTGGCGGCGACGGAAGGCGCAGCCAATCACCTGCGCGCCGAAGGCGTGGAATCGAGCCGAATCTGGGTTACGGGGCAGAGCGGCATCGACGCCGTTCTGTACGTGCGGGATCGCTTGAATGACGGAACTTTGCGGGCTGGCGCCATACCCGGATTGATTCCTGGACGGAAGCTGGTCGTCGTCACCGCCCATCGGCGTGAAAGCTTTGGCCCCGCGTTCGAAAGCCTGTGCGCGGGCATCGCCCAAATTGCCGCCAGATCGGACGTTCAGGTCGTGTATCCGGTTCACCGCAATCCGAATGTGACGGATCCGGTCTCGCGGATCCTGGGCGCCCTGCCCAACGTGCTGCTCATCGAGCCGCTCGACTACGTTCCCTTTGTGGATTTGATGAGCCGCGCCGACCTCTTGATCACTGACTCCGGCGGCATCCAGGAGGAAGGTCCTTCTCTAGGGAAGCCCATCCTCGTCATGCGCGACAAGACAGAGCGGCCGGAAGCGGTCGCGGCCGGCACTGTCAAACTGGTGGGAACGGACGGCCAGCGGATCGCGCGGGAAGCCGGATTTCTGCTGGACGATGGAGAAAAGCGCCGCGCCATGTCACGGGTTCACAATCCATATGGCGACGGCCATGCGAGCGGCCGCATTGCTAACGCAATTCTTTCATTCTTTTGTAATTAGCTTACAAACTGAGCACAAATTAACGGTCGTAAAACGACCCCGGCCAGCCGACGAACAGCACAAGCCGTGCTTATAATGGGCGCAGATGGTGGAACGCAGCGCAAAATCCGTGTCTCCAAGTCTTCGTTCCCGTAAAAAAGCGGACGAGTCATTCGAGAACCTGACTACCGTTCTCTCTAAGAAGGTTGTTGGCCAGCCCGCCGCGACAAAAGTGATCGTCCCCTATATCCAAATGTTCCAAGCGGGTCTCGCGCCTGAGGGCAGGCCCGTGGGCATTTTCCTCCTTCTCGGTCCTACCGGAACGGGCAAGACGAAAACCGTGGAAGCTCTGGCTGAAATTCTGCACGGGAGTTCGAAGAATCTCCTGAAAGTGGACTGTGGCGAATTTCAGATGGAACATGAAGTCGCTAAGCTCATCGGAGCTCCGCCGGGATACCTGGGTCATCGCGAGACCCAGCCGGTTCTTTCCCAGCAAAAACTGACCTCCGTGGCAAGCGATAAGAGCCAGCTTTCATTGGTTCTTTTTGATGAGATTGAAAAGGCCGCCCCGTCCATGACCCGGCTGCTTCTGGGAGTTCTGGACAAAGGAATTCTGCGGCTTGGCGATAATTCAATCGTCAATTTCGAAAAAAGCCTTGTGTTCCTCACCAGTAATTTGGGCGCGCGGGAAATGATGAAGGAAATACGGCCGGATTTCGGGTTTCAGGCGGGCGCCGCGGCTTCCCGGCCGGATCTTACCGCGAAACTGCAGAACATCGCGCTGGCCGCGGTGCGACGGAAGTTCTCCCCCGAGTTCGTGAACCGGATTGATTGCGTGATCACATATCAGCCGCTCACGGCCGAGTCTTTGGCGTCCATTGTCGATCACCAGATTCAAGATCTTCAGAATCACGTCAACACAAGGCTTGGAAATCGCTGTTTCACGATCGAAGTGCCTTTCGAAACCCGCCAGTGGCTGATCGAAAACGGCTCCAGTTCCGAGTTCGGAGCCCGCGAGCTGAACCGCACGCTGCATCGCAACCTGACCCAGCCGCTGGCCACCTTGGTGGCGATGGGCCAGGTGGATCCCGGGAGCCGCGTGCGCGTGGAAATCAGCGAGGATCGGAGCGCGCTGAACCTGCGGGCTACAGACACAAACGAGGAGGAGGCGCCTTCCCACCCGACGGTCCTGCTGGTGGACGATAATCGCGATCTTCTGCACTTTCTGGAGCGCCTGATGGCGGAGGCGGGATGGAAATTGCTGACTGCCGAGAGCGCCAGCGAGGCTCGCCATGTTGTGAACGACCACCGGCCCAATGCCGCGCTGCTGGACTACATGCTGCCGGACGGCAACGGGGTGGAGTTGGGGATGCAGCTCCGGCAGGTTGTTCCGCGCATGCAGGTCATCATGATGACCGGCTCGGTGCTGCCTCCTGAAGAGGAGGCGACCTGCGAAGAGTATGATTTTCCGGTGCTCCGGAAGCCGTTTCTGGCGTCGGACGTGATGAATCAGATTCGCGGTCGTTTGGCGGGTGTCGTATCCGCCGGGCGCTAGCTCGGAACCGTAAGGAAGGCGGCTGGCGTCGCTCAGACGCCTGACGGCAGGGTCGGGTTGCCGGGGCCGCCGAAAGTGTGCTAACTTCTTTATTTCAAGCCGGACTCCCGTTTTAGCCCTCGAACAGAATGGACGCTACATTTCACGCGCTAGGCCGAATACTGCTAAATGGCGTCCCCACGTTCCTGATTGTTCTCCTGCTGGTGTTTTACCTGCGAGCGATGTTTTTTGGGCCTTTCGCGCGCATCCTGCAGCGTCGCTATGAAGCGACCGAGGGAGCCGAAAAAGCCGCGGAAGAAAGTATGCGGGAAGCCGAGCGGCGCATCGCCGAATATGAAGACAAACTGCGCGCGGCTCGCGGCGAGATCTACGCGGAGCAGGATCGGGTCTTCCGGCAGTTGGAGCGTGAGCTCGCCGCGCAAATGGACGTGACCCGCCGCGAATCCGAGGCGCATGTGGCTCGTGCCGCGGTCGCCCTTGAAATGGAGTCGCAAGAGGCGCGCAAAACCCTGGACGCCCGTAGCAGCGAACTCGCGGATGAGATTGCCGACCGTGTTCTGGAAGGGCGTGCGGCATGAGATGGCTGCTTCTCCTGATCCTCTCCGGCATGCTGTCGGTCGCTCCGATGAGGGCGGATCTAAAGTCCTCCGAGAAGGAAGCCGGCAAAAGTACTCCCGTTCAGGAAAATGATCTGGCCGGATGGAAATGGGCCAATTTCGTTGTTCTCGCCGCCGTGATTGGATACTACGGCTGGAAGCTGGGCAGTCCGTACTTCGCGGGCCGCACGGAAACTATCCAGCATGGGCTGACGGAAGCCCGGCGCCGGAGCGCGGAAGCCCAGCGGCGCTCCGATGAAGTCCAACGCAAGCTGGACGATCTGGGCTCTGAAATCGAGTTGTTCCGGGTATCTGTGCTGGCTGGCCAGGCCGAGCAGGTCGAGCGCATGCGACAGCAGGCCGCTCTCGACAATGAGCGCATTCGAGCCAATTCCGCCCAGCAAATCGAAACGCTTGGAAAGAACGCCCGGCTGGAGCTCCAGAGGCATGCTTCCCGGCTGGCGCTGCAGCTCGCGGAACAGCGGCTTCGCGGACGGATGAATCCGGAGATGCAAACCAGGATCACCGGCCAGTTTGTCTCGGATTTGGGGGTTTAGTTCGCCTCCATGACTCACACCGGCATCTCCTCCCGCTACGCCAAGGCTCTCGTAGACGCGCTGAGCTCATCCCCGGCGGTCGCCGATCCTCACGTTTCCCTGCGGGCGCTTCAGGAGTTCGTGGACTTGATGGGCCAATCGCGCGACCTGGAGCTGGTCATGTATTCGCCGTCGGTGCTTCCGCGGCGGAAGCGCGCTGTCATCGAAAAGATCGCCGGGCGCATGCAGTTCGATCGCATGATTCAGAACTTCCTTTTTGTTCTGATCGACCATCGGCGTTTGCCGCTCTTGCGGGAGATCTCGGACATGTCATTCGTGATTCTGGATGAGCGTCTCGGATTTTTGCGCGCCCGGATCTCGGCCGCCGCGCCGCTCTCCCAGGACGAAGAGAATCAGATCGCCGAGAAGCTCGGCCGGATCACGGGGAAGCGCATTCGCGTTGAATTCAACGTGGAACCGGAACTGATCGGCGGCGTTGTCGCCCGGGTAGGCTCCACGGTTTACGACGGTTCCGTGCTTGGCCGCCTGCGCTCCATCGGCGAGCGGCTCAACGCGGAATAGAGATAGAATCGGCATTCGCGGATTGGCGGGTTTTGCGCCGCCGCCGGAAGAAAAACTATGGCTCATTTAGGGGCAGACGAGATTACAAAACTTCTCCGTGAGGAGATTGAGAATTACGACCGGGCCGTCAACGTCTCGGAAGTCGGGTCCGTGATGTCGCTGGGCGATGGCATCGCCCGCATCCACGGTCTGGAAAAGGTGATGTCGGGCGAGATGATCGAATTCCCGCACGGCGTTTTCGGCATCGCCATGAACCTGGAAGAGGATCAGGTCGGCTCGGTTCTGCTGGGAGAGTACACCCAGATCCGGGAAGGCGATGACGTGAAGCGCACAGGCAAGATCATGTCGGTCCCGGTCGGCGATGAGCTCATCGGGCGAGTCGTCGACGCGCTTGGACGCCCCATTGACGGGAAGGGTCCGATCAACACCTCGCACACCAGTCCTATCGAACGCATCGCCCCCGGCGTTGTCGATCGTCAACCGGTGCGCCAGCCCATGCAGACCGGCATCAAGGCTATATCGACGCCATGATTCCGATTGGCCGCGGCCAGCGCGAGCTGATCATCGGCGATCGGCAGACAGGCAAGACGGCGATCGCCATTGACGCCATCATCAATCAAAAGGGCGGGGACGTCATTTGCATCTACGTCGCGATCGGCCAGAAACGATCGACCGTGGCGCAGGTAGTGAAAACGTTGGAAGAAAACGGAGCGATGGAATACTCCATCGTGGTTTCCGCGAGCGCTTCCGATCCCACGCCGATGCAGTACCTGGCGCCCTATTCGGGTTGCGCGATGGGCGAGTTCTTCCGCGATTCGAAGCGGCACGCGCTCATCGTATACGACGACCTCTCGAAGCATGCCGCTTCCTACCGCGAGATTTCGCTCCTGCTCCGGCGTCCTCCGGGACGCGAAGCTTATCCGGGCGACGTCTTCTTCCTGCACAGCCGCTTGCTCGAAAGAGCCGCCAAGCTATCGGACGAGGCCGGCGGAGGGTCGCTGACCGCGCTCCCCTTCATCGAGACCCAGGCGGGGGACGTGTCCGCCTATATTCCGACCAACGTCATTTCCATTACGGATGGTCAGATTTATCTCGAATCGGATCTGTTCAACTCGAATGTCCGGCCTGCCATCAACGTCGGCATCTCGGTGAGCCGCGTCGGCGGCAGCGCGCAGATCAAGGCGATGCGCTCCGTCGCCGGCACCCTGCGCCTTGACATGGCGCAATACCGGTCCCTGCAAGCTTTCGCCCAATTTGGATCGGACCTGGATAAAGCCTCTCAAGCCCAGCTCAATCGCGGCCAGCGCATGGTCGAGGTTCTAAAGCAGAAGCAGTTCTCGCCGCTTCCCGTGGAAAAGCAGATCGCCATCATGTTCGCCGGCGGGCAGGGCTTTCTGGATGACCTCAAAGTGGAGCAGGTGCGGCCCTTCGAAGCCGAACTCTACAAATTCCTCGATAGTTCCAAGCCCGGCGTCTTGCAGATGATCCGGGAAAGGAAAGTTCTGGACGATACGGTCAAGGGCGACCTTACCGCCGCGCTCAAGGAGTTTAAGGAGCGGTTCGTCGCCGACGATAAGGCGCTGAGCGCGCAACCCGCGCATGCCTAGTCTCATCGACATTCGGCGGCGCATCCGTTCGGTCAAAAATACCCAGCAGATCACGCGCGCCCTGAAGATGGTGTCCGCCGCGAAGCTGCGCCGCGCGCAGGAACGCGTGATCGCCGCGCGGCCTTACGCGCAGTCGATCCGCGAACTGCTCGAGAACGTGGCCGGAGCCGCCGCGGCAGAGCCCGATCTCTCTTCCAGTCCTCTGCTCGCCCACCGCGAAGAAAAGCGCGTTCAGCTCATTTTGATGACCAGCGATACGGGCCGCGCCGGCGCCTTCAACGCGAATCTGACACGCGGCGCGGACCGGTTCTTCGCCGAGCGCGCCGGCACGGAGCAGGAAGTTGTCGCGGTCGGCAAGAAGGGTCGCGATTATTACCGTCGCAACGCGCGCACCATTCGCGGCGAATATATCGGCGTGCTGAACCGGCCGGATTATCAGACCGCGTCGGAGATCGCTCGCGCCACCATCCAGCGCTTTCGCGATCAGGAGATCGACGCGGTTTACCTGGTCTACAACGAGTTCAAGAGCGCGATTGCGCAGAAGCTTTCCACCACGCGCATCCTTCCGGTAGAGTTGCCCGAGCGCGCCGACCAGCCCGATTACATCTACGAACAGCCGCCGCTGGAGATGCTGGAAAGGTTGCTCCCGCGCTACGTGGAGGTTTCGATTTACCGCGGGATGCTGGAAACCTCCGCCGCCGAACACGCCGCCCGCATGACGGCGATGGAAGCCGCCACCACCAATGCGGGCAAAGTGATTGACACGCTCACGTTGAATATGAATCGCGCGCGGCAGGCGGCCATCACCAAAGAAATTATTGAAGTGGTCAGCGGCGCGTCCGCCCAGGAGTAGACGCGCAAGGATCAGAACGTAGAGACAATTATGGCAACAGCAGCTACAGAGGTCGTTGGAAAAGTCGTTCAGGTTTCGGGGCCCGCCGTCGACTGTGAATTCCCCGAAGGGCAGATCCCCGAACTGCATTTCGCCATCCGCATCACCAGCGAAGGCTTCGACGTTCCCGAGCCGATCGACATCATTTGCGAGACCCAGCAGCATCTCGGCGAGGGGCGCGTTCGAACCATCGCCCTCCAGGTGACAGAGGGTCTGGTTCGCGGCATGAAAGCCGTCAGTCTGGGCGCTCCCGTCATGGTGCCGGTAGGCAAAGAGACTCTCGGTCGCGTGCTCAACGTCATCGGCGAGCCGGTCGACAAACTCGGACCGGTGAACGCTCAGAAGAGATATCCGATTCACCGCCCGGCGCCATCTTTCGAGGAGCAGTCCACCCGCCTCGAAATGTTCGAAACCGGCATCAAGGTCATCGATCTTCTGGAGCCTTACTTGCGCGGCGGCAAAATCGGTCTGTTCGGCGGCGCGGGCGTCGGCAAAACCGTGATCATCATGGAGCTGATCAACAATATCGCCTTGAAGCATGGCGGTGTCTCCGTGTTTGCGGGCGTCGGCGAGCGCACCCGCGAAGGCAACGACCTCTGGCTGGAGATGCAGGAATCCGGAACGATCGTCCTGGGCGATTCCTCCAAGAGTAAGGTGGCGTTGGTCTACGGCCAAATGACGGAGCCGCCCGGAGCGCGTCTGCGCGTGGGTCTCACCGGGCTCACCGTCGCCGAGTATTTCCGCGACGAAGAGGGCCAGGACGTTCTGCTCTTCATCGATAATATTTTCCGCTTCACCCAGGCGGGGTCTGAAGTCTCGGCGCTGCTCGGGCGCATGCCGAGCGCGGTCGGTTATCAGCCCAACCTCGCGAGCGAAATGGGCGAACTGCAGGAGCGCATCACTTCCACCAAGAAGGGATCCATCACCTCGGTTCAAGCCATCTACGTACCCGCCGACGACTACACGGATCCCGCCCCGGCGACGGCTTTCGCGCATCTGGATGCGACCACCCAGCTCTCGCGTTCAATTTCCGAGATGGGCATTTACCCGGCGGTGGATCCCCTGACTTCCACGTCGCGCATCCTGGACGCCCGCATCCTTGGCGATGATCATTACAACGTGGCTCAGGCGGTCAAGGGCGTCCTGCAGCGCTATAAAGATCTTCAGGACATCATCGCCATCCTCGGAATCGACGAGCTTTCCGAAGATGACAAGCTCACCGTGGCGCGTGCGCGAAAAATTCAGCGCTTCCTCTCTCAGCCGTTCCACGTGGCCGAGCAGTTTACCGGGATTCCCGGCAAGTACGTCAAGCTGGAAGACTCCGTGCGCAGCTTCCGTGAGATCGTCGACGGCAAGCACGACGATATCCCCGAGCAGGCGTTCTATATGCAAGGCGCCATTGAAGACGTGCTCGCCCGCAACGAGCAGATGAAGCAAGGCAAATAAGCATGGCGGACTTTGCGCTGAGCGTGACTACGCCCGAACGGCAATTGGTGGATGAGCGCGCCTCCGAGGTCACCATTCCTGCGCGCAACGGTTATATTGGCGTCTTGCCCGGTCACGCGCCGCTGCTGAGCGAGCTCTCCAGCGGCCTGCTCACCTGGACGAGCCATGGACAGTCGAAGACGCTCGTCGTGCTCGGCGGCTTCGTGGAAGTCCTCGGAGACCGTGTGCGGGTGCTTGCGGATGCCGCCAAGCGCAAAGAAGAGATCGATGCCGCTCAGGCCCGCGCCCGTCTGGAACAGGCTCGGCAAGCCCTCTTGAAACCGCCCGCGGATAACGCCACGCCGGAACAGTGGGATGGACTCTTGGAAGACGTGAAACGGGCCGAGGCGGAAGTCGAAGCGGGTGCCCACTAGGCGCCTTTTCGGGGCGCCGTCGCCGAATTCAGTAACGGGCGTCCCAAAACTCACGTCCTGAGTGCATCGGTCAAATGTCCGGCCGTTACGGAACTTTGTGCGGGCCTGCGTCATCAACTTTCTAGTGATCACGTCTGTCCTCTTCGGGAAAGGAAACTAATGCTGTCGATTTACAGGAGGTGCGCCTCGCCTCTCACCCGATTGGGCTTCGTGCTTGTGGGTTTGGCTGCCGCCGGTTGGGCCCAGGCGCCGGATCCCCCCGCGGCGCCTGCGGATCCGGGCAACGCGCCAGCCCCCGCTGCCGCTTCTGCGGTCGCCGCCCCCGCCGTCACAGCTCCCGCTGAAAGCACGGTGCCCGGCACATCTCCTCCCGACAAGCGAATTTTTGGTGTTCTCCCGAATTATCGGACCGTAGACGACAGCCAGAGCTTTGTCAGCATCACCACGCGCCAGAAATTCACGATCGCGACGAAAGACTCGTTCGATTGGCCGGGTTTCCTGGTCGCCGCGGCCTTTGCCGGCCTCTATCAGGCCGAAAATGAACATCCCTCGTTCGGCCAGGGTATTAAGGGTTACGCACATCGCTACGTGACATCGTACGCCGATCAAGTTGCGGGGAACATGTTGACAGAGGCCGCTCTCCCCGCGCTTCTTCATGAGGATCCGCGCTACTTCCGGAAAGGTGTCGGCAGTAAAAAAGGCCGCCTGCTTTATTCCTTGACTCGCGTGCTAATCACCCGCACGGATGCCAATGGATCGACATTCAACATCGCGGAAGTTCTGGGCAACGGCATGGCCGGCGCTCTCGGGAACGCTTACTACCCGGATGAGCGCGGCTTCGGCGATACCATGGACCGCATGTGGACCGCCATCGGAACAGATGCGATATCCAACGTTCTGAAGGAATTCTGGCCGGATATCAAGCCCCACATTCTTCATCGTCATGACAACGCCTTGGCCTCCGCGCCATAAGCCAAGGCGGGCCGACGCGGCCTAGGCGGCTTTTCCGATCATCCCGTGTGGATCGATCACGAACTTCGTCGCCGCGCCTTTATCAAAATCTTTGTAGCCCTCCGGCGCTTCATCGAGCGAAATCGTTTTCACGTTTACCGCCTTGGCGATCTGCACTTTATCGTGCAAAATGGCCATCATCAACTGCCGGTTGTACTTCATTACGGGACACTGCCCGGTTGCGAAGGTATGGGACTTGGCCCATCCCAGGCCGATTCTGATTCCCAAAGTCCCCGTCTTCGCGCTCTGCTCCTGAGCGCCCGGATCGTCCGTCACATACAACCCTGGAATGCCCAGAGCGCCGCCCGCGCGCGTGATCGTCATCAGCGCATTCAGCACTGTCGCCGGCTGCTCATGTCCGCTGTCTTTCCCATGTCCGCGCGCTTCGAAACCCACGCAGTCGACCGCCGAATCCACCTCCGGAACCCCGACAATCTGCTCGATCTGCTCGCACAGATTGGCATGGGCTTTCAGATCGATCGTTTCGCAGCCAAACGTGCGCGCCTGCGCCAGACGTTCCCCAATCATGTCGCCGACGATCACCACCGCGGCGCCCAGCAGGAAGCAGGCGGCCGCGCAAGCTAATCCGACCGGTCCTGCGCCCGCCACGTAGACCACCGAACCAGGTCCCACGCCAGCCGTCACCGCGCCGTGAAAGCCGGTCGGGAAGATGTCCGAGAGCAGCGTAAGATCGCGGATTTTCTCCATCGCCTGCGCCTTATCCCGGAACTTCAGCAGGTTGAAATCGGCATACGGAACCATCACGTATTCCGCCTGGCCGCCCACCCATCCGCCCATATCGACATACCCGTAAGCCGCGCCCGGGCGCGCCGGGTTCACGTTCAAGCAGATGCCCGTGCGGCCTTCCTTGCAGTTCCGGCAGCGTCCGCACGCGATATTGAACGGCACCGACACCAGATCGCCGGTCTTGATGAATTCCACGTCGCGCCCCGCCTCGATCACCTCCCCGGTGATCTCATGGCCCAGGACAAGCCCATGCGGCGCGGTCGTGCGGCCCCGAACCATGTGCTGGTCGCTTCCGCATATATTGGTCGAAACAATTTTCAAAATCACGCCGTGCTCGCATTTGCGCGATCCCAGCGCCAGCTCCGGGTAGTCTATGGACTGCACTTCAACTTTGCCCGGCCCCATGTATGCCAAGCCGCGATTCGACGCCATAACCGATTGCCTCCGTTTCTGGCTAGATCACATCAGATGGCGGCCGGCAGGTCAAGTTCATCGCAAGGCTGACCGCGTGTTTGCGTCCATCCCTGATGGATCGGTGAACGCCAGCCAGAATCCCATCATCTCTTCATTGCTCGGTTCGCCCCAGCGGATCAGTTTGGTCGGATCCGGGTTGAGGGGGTTGTTGGCAGAGTTGTCGAATATGGCCGTTGACCGCAGCCGCGTTCCCTTGGGCAGCAGCTCCGGATGCTTCAACATATACGTCTCCTGCCAGTGGAAGTCGTAGCGCGGCACCGAGAAGAGAACCTCGCGGCGCCCGTCCGGGAACTCCGCCTCGGTCTGAAAGCTCTTGCCGCGAAAGTGCATGTGGGCGGTATACGCCAGCGCAAGCACATCGCGATCAAGCGTGTAGCAGGACGTCACGCGATGGTTCGCGTCGCCCGGCGGTATCGCGAAAAGATTATTCCCAGATCTCGTACTGCTGGATCGCATGCGAAGCCGGCGTTCTGGCGAACACTAATCCGATCGATGTGCGGTCGGATAGCGTTTGACCCGTTCGGTTGCTGTAGTGAATCTGAAACTCGAGAACGGCGTCCTTCGGAATCCGGATGGCATAACCTGGCGGCCGGACTTCCGGAACGTGCCCCGGCAGATAGATCGCGACAAAGACGCCCGGCGTGACTAAATTGTCCGGCCAATCTCCACCAGTGGGCGATGCGCATCCGTCATCCACCACGGGAACTTCCGGCCGGATATGATTCACTTTGCCTGTTCGATAGCGGTATTCCACTTTCTGCTTTTCGTCCTGAGGCGACGGATTCGGCGGGTCCCAGACGCTCACCGTGGCGTGGTGCACAATGCGGCGATCGCCGGGCAGCACCTCCGCCACCTGAACCCATTTGTCTTCAGTAAAATGAGTCGGTACGTGAATGTATTCATAAGCGTCTTCCGCGCCCCGCGGCTACCAGTTGCTCCCGCGGAAGGGAGAAGATGACATCGGGCTGGATGTGCCAGCCGGAGGGAAACGACACGCTCGCCATGCTGGATGGGACGTCTCCTTCCTTGGCGCCGGTCGAAGCCCAGGAGACCAGCGTCGCGATGTCGGAATCCGCCAGGCGCGAGTCGTTTGAGAATGCATGCGAACCTGGATCCCCGTGCCACGGAGGCATTTTGTGAGTAGCCACGGCTTCGCGAATCGCCGCCGCCCACGGCCGGGTTTCCCGGTATGTTCCGAGCGCCATCGGCCCGATGTCGTTTGCCCGGTGGCACACGACACAGTGTTGGTTGAGGATGGGCGCGACATCATGGACGTAAGTGGGATCCGCGGCTCTCATACAAGGCGTGAGAATCACGAAAAGTTTCAAGAACCGCGCACCGGTCATCGCAGCCTTAAGAATACCCGCCGGGATTCGAAAGACGTCGTATAAATGTCGGCGCGGAGATTCGTTTGTCTTGCGCTACTGCTTTTAAGCGTCTGTGCTCTGGCGCAAAGTCCTGTCTTCCTATGTCCGATGGACCCCGAGGTCCGCTCGGCCACCCCCGGCAAGTGCCCGCGATGCGGGATGACGCTGGTCTCGAACCTGCCTGAGCCCAGCGAATATCCGTTGGAGTTTCGGGCGGAACCGAAGCAAATCCCCGCAAACCAGGACGTCACGTTGATATTCCGCGTCCTGGATCCCAAAACGTCCCAGCCGGTCACCAGCTTCAACGTGGTGCACGAGAAGCTCTTCCACCTTTTCCTGGTCAGCCAGGACCTCACGTATTTCTCTCACGAGCATCCCGTGCTCGCGAATGATGGTTGGTTCCGTCTGCGCACTCGTCTCCCCCGGCCCGGAACGTACCGGCTGCTGGCCGACTTCGACCCGGGCGGCGGCACTCCGCAGCTATCCGCCAAAACCTTCTCAACCGCCGGATTCACGACCCCGTTTGAACTGTCGATCGTTCATCCAGCCCCGGACATGTCTCCTCAGCGGGGAGAAAACCTTGGGGTGGAGATTCGGACAGATCCCGTGCGGCCGATCGCCGGAAGGAAAACGATGCTCTTCATCACCGTGCAGCCATCCGACGGGCTAGAGAAGTACATCGGCGCGTGGTCGCATCTGCTTGCCGTCAGCGATGACTTGATCGACATGATTCACACTCACCCGGTCCAGGCGGACGGCGGCCGTGAGATGCAGTTCAACCTCTTCTTTCCGCGCGCGAAGACCTACCGGATCTGGATTCAGCTGCAGCGCAAGGGAGTCGTAAACACGGTTTCCTTTACGGTCCCTGTGGAGGCCCTGTAAGCATCCGCGCCGCCGCGTGCGACTGCGAATACAGCATGATCCTGGAACCTCTCGGAAGCGGCAAAGGATTTCGGAACAGGTAAGCATGGTTCCATCTGCCGTGAAACTGCGGAATCCAGATGAGTCGCTCCACGGTTTGATCCGGCAAACAGGCCGTGACTTCCAGCGCGCCTTCGGGATAGATTCCGCGAAGCGTCATGGGGCGGCTCAATACGGCCGAATGAGTCAGCCGCATCCAGGCGCCGTCTGAAGCGGCCGGCGCTGGAGCATTTCCGGAAGCGGGGGCAGCCTCGAGGTATGCCGGGTCGCCTTCAGGAGCGCCGCCCTCGACCCAGGAGACCACCAGATCCATTTCCGGTTGGGTGAGGCTGGCGTCGTTCCGAAAATCGCCAAAGCCTTTCACTGCGTCCCACGGCGGCATACGCCGGTTCAGAACCTCATCTCGAATCGCTTTCGCCCAAGGTCTCGAATCCGCATAGGTCAGCAGCGACATCGCTGAACCTCCCGGATTGTGGCAGCTCGCGCAATGCCGATTCATGAGACGCGAAATCTCGTTCGTCCACGTGAGTTTCGTGGTGATTACGTCGTGCCCGAACGATGGCGCCGCGGCGAAAAGAGCGGCCAGAAGGAACCCGCGCTGCACGCAGGCAGTGTACCGCGAAGACGCTAGCGATAAGCTATTGGAACAGATGCCGCTTGCGATCAGAATTATTGCGCCGGTGATTTGCGCCGCCACAATGTACGGGGCCGGCCCCGCAAAGACGTTTTCACAAGACGTTTGGCCGATTCTGGAGCGCCGCTGCGTAAGCTGTCATCAACCTGGCGAGATCGGTCCAATGGCGCTCACGAGCTATCAGCAGGTGCGCCCGTGGGCGGCCGCCATCCGCGAGGCTGTCCTCACTCGAGCCATGCCGCCCTGGCATGCGGCGGAAGGGACGCATTCCTTTCGAAACGATCGGACCCTGCCTGAACAGGAAAGAGCGACCATACTCGATTGGATCAACGCCGGCTGCAAAGAGGGTGTTCCGGGGCCGCCCTACATCGCGCCCGTGAATGCAACGGGTTGGAAGTTGGGCACGCCCGACAGGGTGATTGAAGTGCCGGGCTTCCAAGTTCCCAAGTCCGGCCTCCTGCCATACTCCTTTCTCATCGTCCCCTTGCATCTGGATCACGACACCTGGGTGAGCGCGGCGGAGTTTCGGATTGATAAACGCGCGGTGATTCATCACATCAACGCCTTCGTGAAGCCGCCCGCATCCAGTTATCTCGCGGGTTTCCCGTCCAATCAACTTTTTGTTCCGACCGTCGCCGAGCGCGGCAAGCGGCGGGACGGGGAGAAGGTGTTCGATCGCCGGGAGCTGTTGCTGGGTTATGAACCGGGCTATCTACCGCGTCCCTGGTTGGAAAACGGCGCCAAATTGATCAAGGCCGGTTCCGATGTGGTTTTAGAGTTGCACTATAGCCCGAACGGGCAGGAGACCACGGACCACTCGCAAATCGCTTTATACTTTGCCGGCGCTCCGCCTTCTCAGCGGGTGGTCGCCATCGATACCGTACGTGATCTGGACCTGAACATCCCGCCGGGCGATCGGGACTATAAGTCGACCGCCGAGATGACGCTCGCCGGGCCGGCACGGCTCCTTTCCGTTCAACCGCACATGCACAGGCGCGGGAAAAGCATGCAGGTCTTCGCCATTTTTCCCGACGGTCACAAGGATAGCCTGGTCGACGTTCCCGCCTATGATTTCAACTGGCAGACGACCTATGTATTCAGCAGCCCGATACAACTGCCCGCGGGTACTCGCATCGAGTCAGTGGCTCGCTTCGACAACTCTCTCAACAACGCTTCTAATCCTGATGCCGAAGCGACAGTCCACTGGGGCGATCAAACCACTGACGAGATGCATATCGCTTTCCTGGAACTGGCCATTGATGCGAGCGCGGACGCTGAGAGTTTATTCCATGAGCGTCCAAGGATGATCGAAGCCTTCCCCGGCAAGCTCTCCCACTAACGCAGATTACACCTGGCGTGTTCTACTCTTCTCGCAACGCAATCATCGGATCTACCGCGCTGGCGCGCCTGGCCGGCACGTAACAAGCCAGCAGCGCCGCCAGGAACAGAATCGCGGCCACCACTCCAAACGCGCGCCAATCCAAAGCGCCGGTTCCATACAACGTGCTTTGCATCGCCCGGCCCACCAGGTATGCGCCGGCCATTCCGATCACCAGCCCGCCCGTCGCGAGTTTCAAACCCTCCCGCAGCACTCCCGCGATCACATCGCCGCGTCCCGCGCCAAGGGCCATCCTCAGCCCGATTTCCGGGATTTTTTGCGCCACCGTGAATTGCATGACTCCGTAGATTCCCAGCGCCGCAAGTAATAGCGCCACTCCGGCCAGGCTTCCGTAGAGAATGATCCCGAACCGGTCGCCCACAAACCGCTCGTCCTTCACCTTTTCCATCGTTCGCACGTTGGCCAGAGGCAAACTGGCGTCGAGCGAGTGCACGGCAGCCGCGATCGCCTTCTGCATCTGGGCCGGATTCGTTCCCGTTCGTACCGCAACTTCCACGCCAGGCCACGGACTTTGCCAGAACGGGACGTCGATCTCCGGCTGGTTCGGACTGCCCAACCGCCCCCCGTTCTGCACGTCGTGAAACACGCCAATGATCTGCCACGCGATCGCGGGCCCCAGCTTGGTCACTCCGGGAATCAGCTGCTCTACCTCCACCCTTTGCGTCAGCGGGTCTTTCCCCGCCAGGTACTTATGGACAAATTCCTCATTCACCAGAGCTACGGGCGCGGTCGACGCCGTATCCTGCTCGGTAAACATGCGGCCCTTCACCAGGCGAACTCCAAACGTCTCAAAATACCCTGGTGTCGCCATCTGGAAGCCCGCTCCGGGCCGCGAAGAAGGATCGCTCACGGCGGCGCCCGCCATGTTGAACGGCATTCCAAAACCGGTTCCTTCGAGCGGCAAACCTGTTGCGGCGGAGGCGCGTGTCACTCCGGGAACAGCCTCGATTCTTCGCAGCAGTTCCGAATAGAAGTTTGTGATCTGTTCCGGCTTCACCAACCTCCCGTCCGGCACCGGGAGGTTGAATGTGAGTATGTGATCGGCCTTGATGCCCAGGTCCACCTGCGTTCGATTCATGAAGCTATGAACCGTCAAAGCCGCCCCCGCGAGCAGCGACAGCGCAAGGGCAAACTCCGCCACCACCAATGCGTTGCGCAGTCCGCGATGTCCGCTGCTGACGGACCGGCCGCCTCGCTTCAAATTTTCATTCGGATCCACCCCCGTGGCCTGCCAGGCGGGTGCGCAGCCAAACAGCGTTCCCGCCAGAATGGTGGTTGCGAGCGTAAACAACAGCACCGGCAGGCTGAGCCGCACATCCGCTTCCGAAGGAAGTGTCGAGGGCGGCATCAGCGTCATCATGAGCTTTAGTAAGATCACGCTCAGGGCGACTCCCAGCGCGCCTCCGATGAGCGCCAGCGTCAAACTCTCCGTCAGCAGTTGCCGGAACAGTTGTCCCGGCGACGCGCCAATCGAGATCCGGACGGCTACTTCCCGTTGCCGCGCCGTTCCGCGCGCCAGAAGCAGGTTCGCCACATTCACCGACGCGATCAGCAGAACGAAACTCACGGCCCCCAGCAGCAGCCACAGGCTGGTCCTTGTATCCGGACTGAGGAAATCATTCTTCAGCGGTTCCACCTTAGCGCCCCAGCCCTTATTCGACTTCGGGTAGACCTGTCCGATGCGCTTGGTCACCGCGTTCATATTCTCTTGGGCCTGCGCGATCGACACTCCCGGCTTCAAACGTCCCATCACCAACAGCCAGTGAAAATCGTGATTGATCTGCTCCGGCTTAAACGTCAACGGGACGAAGATCTCGGCGTCCAGGCGGTCTCCTCGTCCGGGCCCCATCACGCCGTTCACGCGATAGAGCTCCCCATTCAGACGGATATCCTTGCCGATAATTCGCGGGTCAGAACCGAAGCGCCTTGCCCAAGTGCGATGGGCCATGATCATCACATGATTCTTGCCGGCCTCGTCCGCATCCGGCGGAAAGCCCGCGCCGAGGAGGAGCGGCTCTCCGATCATTTGAAACCAGCTCGAAGATACGGCCTGCCCCTGAATTTGTTCGGGAGCGTCTTTCGTCGCCAGGTTGAAACTGTTGCCCGTGAACGCCGCTAAATCTTGAAAGACGGTGGCTTGCCGCTTCCAGTCCAGATAATCGCCCGCTGACACTCCGTTGCGATCTCCGTTGATTCGCGACCAGACAATGACCAGTTGGTCTGGATTCGGATAGGGCATAGGCGCCAGAAGCGTGGCGTAGACTACGCTGAAAATTGCGGTGTTCGGACCGATGCCAAGGGCCACCGCGAGCACGGCTACCGCCGCGAATCCGGGATTCCGAAGAATCTGTCTCCACGCAAAATGAATGTCACGCGAAATCTGGTTCACTGTGATGCATACGAAGACGCCGCCTTTTCGTGCCGGAAATTATTCCCATGCCATCCGAATCAAACTCCGCGCCGTAGCACACTATGACAGTTCGTGCTAACATCCCAAGGTGATTAGCACGTTTCTACAGTTCGTAGCACGCTCCGCCCTATGATCTTGCGCTTGACCGTTCTCGCCTTGCTTCTTCTTTCTTCGGAACCGCTCGCGCGAGCCGCCGGCTCAAGCCTTACCGGGCATCTGACCGATCCGCAAGGGAAGCCTGTCGCCGGAGCCAAACTTCGGCTGACAAATGGCCACGACTCCATTGCTCTGGAGTCGGCCAGCGATCCCGGCGGCCGATTCGCTCTTTCGCCGCTCGCGGAGGGAGATTACCAACTCAGCGCTTCAGCCCCCGAATTTGTCGAAGTCAGAAAGACGTTTCACATTGCCGATGGCCAGGCGCTCACCGTCGATTTTCAGTTCTCCCGCCTCTCTTCGCGGACGGATTCGGTCAGCGTCACCGCGGACGTCAAGGACATTGACGTCCAATCGCCTGATCCAGCCGAGAAGGTTTTCGCCAGCGAGAACCTGCTGGATGCAAATCCGGGCCGTCCGGGCGCGCCCATTTCGATCCCCGGCTATCCGATCGAGACGGCGTCGAGCGGCATCAAAGCCCCTCAGTATTTCGCGCCGGGCGTTGCGGGCGACCACGGTGAGCCAATCGCGCAGTATCTCCAGGTCGGCGGCTACCTGCTGCCGAATAACCTGTCGGCGAACGCTCACGGCAACGGCTACGCCGATCCGAATATCTATATCGCGAGTGTGATTGAAAGCGTTGAGGTGGATGGAGGCGCGTTTAACGTGCGCGAGGGCAACCACGCGTTGAACCTCGGGACAACTTACGCCCTGCGCTCCCATCTCGACCCGTTCCTCACTCTAACGGGCGACCAGCGGGATATAACCGGTACCGGAGGCCTCAGCCCTTCCGAGCGTTCTTGGATCGCGGCGGAAGTCTCGTACGGAAACGGATTTCTGGACCGGCTGGAACACCGCAAGCAGATGAAGCTGAATGGCGGTGATGTTTTTCGTAAGGGCAACCACACCATAACCTTGTTTGGAATCGGATACTATGGCTTTTCCTATGTGGCGGGACTGAGCCCCCTGCACGGCTTCAATTCCGTCGACGCCGCCAACGGCTGGACGCAGTACCCGGACACGATTGATCCCAGACAAAAGGACCAGACGCACACGGCGCTGATCGCGTTGAACGACGTTTGGAAGTTGGGCGAGAACCAGGAAATTCAGCTCTCCGGGTTCTTCCGCACTTATAACCTTTCCCTTTATTCCGACTTTGGGGACGGACTGATCCGGCAGAGCGAGTTCCGCACCGTTACTGGCGGCAGCGCGATCTACACGAAAAAGTTTTCAAAGCTTTTTACGCTGCTCGCCGGGACGGACTATGCGCGCGAGGCGCCGCGGCGCGACGATCTGGACCATTACGACTTCTACAACCCGGCCGACCCGGATTACTACGGACCTTTCACCAAGGTGGACGGAAACAATGTGACCATCGCGTCGATCACTCCCTACATCGCCGTCGAGGGCGAGCTCAGCAAGTATTTGCACTACTATCTCGGGTGGCGGCGCGACGAGATTAGCGTCGAGAACCAGGACCTCGTGACCCCGGCGAATTCCTCGAACACATTGGTGGGTTTGAATTCGCCGAAAGCGACGATCACGTTTTTCCCGAAGGATTCCTGGTGGCTTCCTGAAGTCGCGCTGAGCTTTGGGAAGTCGTTCTTCACCGAAGATCCTCGAACGGGATCGGCAATCCAGCAGACCTCTACCGGCGCGCCCGAGGTCGTCGATCCGGTGGAGACGGCGCGCTCCTATCAGCTGGTCGCCACCAAGCGCTTCCACAAGACGGAAGTGAAGTTGACCCTGGGACACGAAACGCAAACCGCCGAGTATGGCAAGATCGACCCGGACACCGGCTTGCAATTCGACCTGGGGCCGGGACGCATACGGTACTTAGCGGCCACGTTACGCCAGAACTTCAGCGACGGATCGTTCCAGGCGACCTTTGAGCAGGCCGACGCGCGCGACCTGAACTCGGGCCAGGTGACGCCTGAAGCTCCGCGGCTGATCGGAGACTTTTCCTGGACATATCAAAAGCTGCCCTTTCATTTACAGGCGAAGGGTGAATTCGAATACGTCGGGAGAAAGGTAATCGGAAATGGTTGCAACGAGAGCGACCCTGACTATCTCGCCTCTTACTGTCTCGGCATACCGAACAAGGAGTTCCGGCTCGCGGTCGCGCGGCCGTTTCTTCAGGGGAAGATCAATGTGGGCGTGAACATGATGATCGCCCGCGGCTACACGGGGCAGACCGTGGAGAACTTCGCTACGGACAATCAACCCGGATACACGGGCCCTTTACCGGTTCCCGAGAACCCGGTGGCGGAGGTCGTCGGAGTCCGCATACCGTCGTACGCGAGCGTAAGCTTCACCTACAAGTTTGGGCGCTAATGGAGCGCGCAGCTATAAGCGTGCAATAGCCTTAGCGGCGATCGCCTTGGCGCGCGCGAGAGCGTCAGCTTCATCGGGGATGCCGCTGATGATGACGACCAGCATCACGGATCTCCCTTGAATCACCGTCAGCTCGCCCTTGTACTTGCCCAGTATGGAGGTGCTGCCCCAGACCGCGGCGCTTCCGATTCCCGCGACGTTATGTACGCTGCTGAAGCCTGCCGACTTAAGATTCTGAGCGATGCCCTCGGCGCTCCCGGTGAGGTCCGTGGCGCTGTAATGCACCGCAACCGAGACGGACTTACCCTTGAGGGCGCTGCCGACCGTGGAGCGGTATCGGCAAGTGCTGCCATCGCCCGCGCCGAACGATCGGTTTTCTGCCTTAGCATCGCCCACCGGTTCCCCAATGGCGGCCTGGGCATCGGCGGAAGTGATCAGGCTGCAGGCATCTTTGGCGGCTGCGCGCGCGGCGACAGGAAGCAGAATGAGCGCGAGCGTTAACGACAGAGCGGATACATGTGCCCTTCGGCTCTGAAGACTTCTAATGGATCGTGATCGCGTTGGCGTTTTTGGCATAAGACAACCTTCGCAAACCCGCGTCGATTGCGCTAGTCAATCGGTTTGTCCTATCAACGTGAACTGGTTTATGATATAAACTCAACATGAGCTTCCGCTTCTCGCATGCGAACGTCCCGCCTGACGAGCGCGTCGCCTTCCTGCTCAACCAGCGCGCCGATCTGCGGGACTGGGCTGCGATTCCGCTGTATGCCGGCTTCGCCACAGCGCCGCTTTATGACCACCTTCCGGGTATCCAGCAGGCTGGCATCATTATCGCGTTGATAGCCGGGACCGCACTTTGGCAGCGCTTTTTCCGCCGGTGGATTGAAAGGCGCGTAGGTGTCTTCCGCGAGCGCCCCGCGCTTCCGAAACGTCCCAAGCACGCCTTCCTGCGCGAAGCAAAGATCTGGGGCGCGGTGCTGGTTCTAACGGCTCTGATAATTTACGTCCGCCGCGATGCGCCGCATTATCCCCCGCATGGCTGGATGGAACGTACCGTTGGGATATGGTTGGTCGGCGCCGTGATCGTATGTCTCCGGCGCTTCGCTGAAAAGACGAACCTTCCCCAGAGGCGGCTCTGGAACGGCGTCGCGGCGGCCGTGCTGATGTTCGGCTGGAGCTTTGAGGCCACATCGCCCGTTTCTTACGCGGCGCTGCTGGTCCTCCTGGGTTCTGTGTATCTTGCGCTGGCCCTGCTTGACTTGATCCTGCTGCTGAATCTGGCCGCGACAGCGCGCTCCCGCGATGGGCAGGAAGCGCATGCCTGAAAGCGACCGGAAGAACGATTCGATGCAATCCGCTCTTGCCGGCCTGAATCGAACCATTCATGAACCGGCCCGTCTAGCCATCCTCACCGTGCTTGCCGCCTGCGAAGCGGCGGACTTCGTTTTTCTCCAAACCGCCACCGGTCTTTCGAAGGGCAATCTGTCCGTGCAACTCACTCGACTGGAAGAGGCCGCGTTGATAATCATCGAGAAAACCATCGAGCACAAGCGAAACCTCACGATGGCCGCTCTCACCACGGGAGGCCGCGGAGAACTCGCCCGATATTGGGTGCAAATGGAAAACATCCGCGCCCACGCGGACGTTCCCGCAAAGCCCGATAAGATCAAAAAACGCAGAGAAGCCCCCGGAGGCCTCTCGATTCTGCCGGTTGCATAGCGTTGTATTTGTGTACCATTGAATCCAGCCTTCCGGAACAGGGGATTCTTATGGGCCTTCGCGCCATTACTAGGTTCGTGCAAACGGTTTTGCTTACTGCCGGGTTTCTCTGTGCGCAGACCACCGCGGAGCCATCCGCGACTGTCGCGGTCAGTTCCAACATGGACATCTACCGGTCCGCCGGATTCGACAGCTTCAGCAATGGAGTCGCCCCTTTTCCTTACAGCTTTCCCGCTCGCCCCGGTCAGGTATTGAAGTTTTTGAGCATCATAGGCACTTGGACGTGCAATGACCCGGAGAATCCGCCTTACGGTGCGGACGGCACATCAGACCCGCAAGGTTCTTGCTATCCCCGAGCCAACATCATTCCGACCGGGACGTTCTCCGGCTACGACAACACGGATTATCAGGGCGCGATGGTGGGTATGTTTCTGGAGGACACGCTGCCGGCTTCATCCCCGCCTGCTTTGCGCTTCTATGTGAAGGATGCTTCACAGGGCGGCATCCAAACCGACTTCAAGATTCTCTCACCCTTGATAGGACAGGTGTTCTTTATTGGCGATGGCCTTACCGGGACCGCAAGCGGCGATCGCCAGATCTTTGCCGTTCCGCCCACAGCCACCCACCTTTACCTTGGTTACGTGGATACACCAGATACTCACGGATTTTCCCCGCCGGCTGCCTATACTGACAACGGCGGCGGAATGAGCGTCACCTTTCAGATCTCAGAGGGACTACAACGATGAAATATTTGAGCCTTTTCTTGGGAATCACGGCACTATGCGCGGCGCAAACGCCTTCCCCTGCCGCCCATGTCACCGCCCAGGGATCACGAGAAATCTATCGATCGGTCACGGACCTGGACGCCGGGCTGGTTGTCATTTACACCGGCGGCTTCTTCCCTAACGGAACCGTACCGTCTAACTTCCGCTTCCTTTTCGATACAACATACGGGGGGAACACGACCGGATATCTCACGCCGCTGTTCCTGGAGGCGTCGATTGTGGGCTCGTACACTGTTTATACGGTGGTCGGCATCGGCGAAGGTTTCAACGTGAGCCTCAGCGCGGCGGCGCAAACCATCCCGTTCCGCATTGTCGAGGGAACGAAAGCGGCTTACAACAGAAAATTCACCTTCGGGTACGTCAATGCCCTTGTCGGCCTGGACGGCATCCCGTTCGCGACCAGCCCGGGTGTCACGGACTTCCAGTTTCCCGCCGAAGCCGGACGCGGAGTCGGGGGTCGCCTCACTTCAAATACATGGTCCGCGACAAATTTTGAGCCGCTCATCGCCGTCAGTTTAGGAGCGACGTTCGGCCCTGCCGGTTCAAACGCCGACTACACGTTCTTCGAGCCGGACCGCACCTACTCCGCCGAGGCGCTCGGAGCATTTTGAGCGCGAGACAATGAGGTTGAACAACTCGCCCGAGGTTGGTACCGTATAGACCTTGGAACGCAGCATCTATAAACTCGACGAATCGCGGCTGCAGTCGCTCCTGGAATCCGCCAAACTGCTGAGTTCGTCTCTGGCGCTTGACGATCTGCTGGCGCACTTGCTTCGCACCGTGATGGGCCGTTTGCTCGTCTCGAAGGCGGTCGTCGCCGTCGATCTGGACGGCAGCATGCGAGTGGCGCTGGCGCGTGGCTTGCCCACGCTTGCAAAGGGAGCGTTGTTCACCGAGGAGCTTGGACGAGCGGCCAAGCTTGAGCAGTTTTTCCCTATTTCGCATGCTGATGAGACGATCGGCATGGTCGCCTTCGGGCCGCCCGCGCGCGGATTTCTGGAGGCGGAGGAGGAAGACTTCGTGGACGCGCTGCTTGGTCTGGCGGCCAGTTCCATAGCCAACGCCCAAGCGCACGAGGCGACCGTGCGAAGCAACGAAAGGCTCGCCCAAAAAGTCCAGGAGCTGCGCGCCCTCATCGACTTGGTGCGGGGTTTATCCGCGTCGCTGGAGCCGGAAGACATCGCGACGATGCTGACGCTGACCCTCGCGGGTCGGTGGATCATCTCTAAGCATGGGCTGGTTGCCTGGAAGGCCGGACACCCCGAGATCCTTCGGCAAAAGGGACTCGATCTGAGTTTCTTTATCTCTGAGAAAGAGCGTTGGGCTGAATTGGCCGAGCCGATTCTAGCCGGTGGCGATTCGCGCCTGCCCCCGGGATCGTTAGTCATCCCTTTGCGGAGTTCGGCGGAAACATTCGGCGTAGTCGTTTGCGGTCCGCGGCTGAACAAACAACCTTACACGGATGCGGACACGGAGTTCGCGGCAGGCCTCGCCGCCCAGGCGGCGGTCTCCTTCGATAACGCCTGGCACTTTCAGGACACGCTGGTGCGGCAACAAATGGAGAAGGAGGTTGCCTTGGCGGCCAGCATCCAACGCGATCTTTTTCCGTCCGTGTTGCCTCGATTGAGCGGCTGCGATATCGCGGCGCGGAACCGCCAGGCGAAAATGGTCGGCGGCGATTATTACGACGTGCTTCCAGTTCAAGGAAGCGGTCCCGATTTGCCGCACTTGCTCTGTGTGGTGGATATCTCGGGCAAGGGCATCTTCGCGGCGCTCCTGATGAGCAACATACAGGCCACCTTGCGGGCGCTGTTAAATCGTGACCAGACCCTCTCGGAAGTCGCGGGACAGGCCAACCAGCTGCTGCATGCGACCACCCCGTCCAACCGCTACGCCACCGCATTCCTGGCTCAATATCATCCCGTCACCGGAGCTTGCGAGTGGGTCAATTGCGGACATAACGACGGAATCGTCTTGCGGAAGACAGGCGAGGTCGAACTGATGGCTTGCAGCGGCATTGCGTTGGGATTGTTTCCGCGAATCGCCTATGCCGAGCAGACATTTGAATTGCGCGAAGGCGACCTGCTGGCGATCTATTCGGACGGCGTCACCGAGGCAAACGACATCTCCGAGCAGGAGTTTAGTATCGAACGCTTGATTGCCGTATTGCAGGCTCAGCGAGAGCGGCCGGCCAATGAGATTGTGGACGCTGTCTTCGAAGATATCGATGCGTTTGTGGGAGCGGCGCCCCAGTTCGACGACATCACGCTGATGGTGATGAAGCGCCTATGAACACGACGTGGCTGGAAGAGCTGTTGCCGGAGGCGATGATATCGCCGCGCAATCGGATCTGGTGGGTTGCGTTTTTTGCGCTCTTTCCTCTCGCCTATGCCGGCGGCATCCTGCTCGACATGGCGCAGGAGAGACCAGCGCGCATCGCCGGTGCGGAAAACCGCGCCGCCGCCATTCGCACGGCGGAACAGTTCGCCGCTTCCAAGGGGTTCGCTTTGGCGAACTGGCATCGGTTTGCGATCGTTGAGACGCGCGACAATCTGGCGGCGTTCTACAACAGCAAGGAAACGCCGAACCTGGCTGCTGTCAACGGGCTCGCGCCCGCGCACGAGGTCCAGGTTCTGTTTCGTTCGCCCGACCAAAGCCACGAATTTCGCGTTTACCTTACTTTGACTGGCCAGGTGACGGGCTACGACTTTGGCAAGTCAACCGAGCGCAGTGCGAGGTTCGGCAGCGATGTCGGAGCGGTCCGCGTTGAAACGGACAGGACCAGCGATTCCGACGATACGAACGCCGCCAGTCAAAGCGTCAGAACGCCAGGCGAGCAAGCGGCGGAAAGCATAGCGCGTCGCGTGCTGATGGAAAACCCGGTGCTGAGTAAAGTCGTGCTGCTCGGCCCCGCCAAGATAACTCAAAACTCGGAAGATCCGTCGCGTTATGAAGTGGTGTGGGACGAACACCCGGCGGACCTTCGGGGCCTGACGTTCCATATCACAGCGTCGGTGCGCGACTCCCAAGTGGTCGCGCAGCATATCGAGACCAACGTCGACAAGCAACATTCGGTTGAGAAGCCCAAGTTAGAAATCTTCTTCGGCGTCGTGTACGGATTCTTCCTCGCGTTCGGCGCCTTCTATGCAATGTACCGGTATGTCAAGCGAACTCTGCAAAAAGAGGTCTCCCATGCACGAACGCTGGTCGTGGCGGGGCTGTTTGCGATTTGTTTCGGCTCGCTTGCCTACTCGCTCGGGATCGATCAGATCGCGACCCGGGTCAGCGGCATCACGTTTGTAAAAATTCAGATCGCCATATATGTTTCCGTGGGAATCACCTTCGCCATCATGGGCCTGCTCGTCGGTATCGGCTATGGGAGCGGCGAAGGTGAGTTGCGCGAGGCTTATCCGGGCAAACTGACGTCGCTTGACGCGCTGCTTTCCGGCCGGATTTTTTCACGCGACGTGGCGTCTTCATTCCTGTTTGGAGCGGCGGCGGCGGGATGGTTGATGTTCAGCCAGCATGCGCTTACCTGGTTCTTGAAGAGCGACGTTGCCGCATCTCAAAGCCACGCGCTGACCTATACATTCGCTCGTTATCCCTGGTTGACGCTTGTTGTGGGACGGCAATATGATTCACTTCTGATCGCGGTCGCCGGCTTGCTCCTCCCGGCATCGTTCCTTTCGCGCCGCGCGGGCCGCCGGCAGCGGCGTTTACTGTGGTTGGTGCTTTTCGCGCTCTTGTCAGTCTCGGGCGATACAGCGCGGTATCCCACGCTGGCCCTGGCTCTCCCGTCGATGGTCTTTCTCGCGAGCGCGCTGCTGCTGCCGTTTTTTGCGTTCGACTTACTGGCGGCGATGATCAGTCTATCGGCGCTGGCATTCGCGAATGAAACGATAAGGCTGGCCGAAGTGGTCCCGTCCTGGACGCCATTTGCATTTAGCCTGGCTGCGCTGACTGCCGGGATGCTGGTGCTGGCTGCCTATCTCGCGTTTCGGGGAGTACGAGTGCGCGAAGAAGACGTGCGTCCCCGCTATGCCAAAAATCTGGCTGAAAGAATGGCCATGCAGGCTGAGATACTGGCCGCGCGCGAAGCCCAACTGCGCTTGCTGCCGCAAGCGGCCCCGGAACTCCACGGCGTCCAATTAGCGGCCTGCTGTCTCCCTGCCAGAGGCGTCGGCGGCGACTTTTACGACTTCTTCCGGCTCGATGCAAATCGGTTAGGTATCTTTGTGGCGCAAGGCGGAGACGAAGGCCTGGCTTCAGCTCTCTGCATCGCGCTGGCTAAGGGACTGTTGATGCATGTCTCGCAACAATCGTACTCGCCGACGCAAATCATCGAAGGATTAGTTGAAAGTATCGCGGAACTTCTGCAGCGTGGAAGCGGCACGGGCATCAGCTATGCCTATGGCGTGATGGATACGCGTCTCAACGTGCTCAGCTATGCGCGAATCGGGACTTCGCCGCGGCTCCTCATCTTCCGCGACGGCAGCCTGATTAATTCTTCGCACTTTGAGCGCGAGGTAAGCAAACCGGGAACTTTGACCAATTCCACTCCAATGTACAAGGGTTCGGCGCAGGCCCATCCGGGAGATTTCCTGATGTTTGTGACCGATGGTTTGATGTCTCTGAGGGGCCGGCGTTTTGGAAAGCGTGAGCACGAGTGGCTTCCGGGCCTCATTCACGAGATGGAAAAGACCGAGGAACCTTTGCAGGCATCGCTGGCGACGACACTCGCGAAATTTCAGAAGCATGCGCCGGACGATCTTACCGCCGTCGTGATCCGGATTGCCTCTATCGAAGCGGTGCGGCAGGAGGTGGTTGCCTGAAGAGTTTCCTGCGAAATGGACGGCTTCTCTGGTTAGCTCTGGCCGCCGGCATTGCGGGCGCTCTGATGCTGGCCGCATGGTTCGGAACCTATTGGGTAGGGGCGCCGTGGAAAGTCCTTCCGCGCGAGCAACTGGTAGCCAAGGGCCGCCAATTTACGAAGCTCTTTGGGCTCGACGTCAGCGATTGGAAGCCATACGTGGTGGCGAACCTTTCGAAGTCGCTGCTGCGCTACGGAAAGGGCGTTACTCCCCTGTCGGTCCGCATCACCTATGTGTCGAGAAAGGGCCGCCAGACAGCCGAGGTGGGCTTCGATTCATCCGGGTTGCCGGTCTATTGGAGCCCGCCCGATCATTACAAGCCCCCGGGAGTATCCGGTTCTTCCGAGGACGTTGCTGCTAATGCGGCTTTCCGGATTCTCGCCGGCGCTGAAGCGGGGGCCTATGAAACCCCTATTCGGTCCGTGGGCGACGATGTGCATGAGCAGAATTACCTCTGGCGTAAGCGTTCTTCGCCGGACGTCGCTATAACGGATCGCATCAAGGTCCTCACCAAAGGTAATCTGGTGACGAGCGCGGAGCATAGAGTGTTCCTCGCCTCTGATAAAGACGACGATTCGGAGGCCGAAGATGACCGGCGCTATTGGGGCATCTTTGGAGGGATCTTCGGCCTGACATGCACGGTCGGAATCCTGGCGATCGCTGCCATTTACGTTCTTTGGCTCGCGCGCAAGGCGGTCAGCAACAAATTTCCGCTCCGCGCGGCCGGCGCGGCGTTGCTCCTGATGCTCGTCGCGATGGCGTTCGGATCGGGCTGGCAGGAAAGCCGTTCCGTCAGCCGTCACGACGACTTGCCCGTGATCCCCGCATTGGTTATGGCTGTGGTGGTCCTTTCCTTTGTTGCCGTGGGTCGGGGTATCTCCGTAAGTGCGCGCCCGAAATGGATGTCGCTCGAGCAGCTTTGCCGATTGGCGCCGGTATCGAAAGCTGCCGGAGAATCGATTGCGGCGGGCGTCTTATTCGGCCCGTTGCTCGCGGCCATCCCGTTCTTAATCGTCGGCTGCCGGCTTTTCCCGCAAGCCTGGGTGCTGCCCCAAAATGCGGCGTTGCTTTACAGTAATTCGCCCTTGCTGGATAGCTCAAACATGTCATCCGAAATCTCCCTGCTCGGGTTCTTCGGATTTGGATTGCCGGCGCTTGAGCGCCTGATTCGCCCTCGCTGGCTGCGCTGGTGCTTTGCGGCGCCGATAGGCACGATCTTTTTCGCCGACCGCGTGCGCGTGGTGTCGGGGCCCGTCGCCGCCCCGCTTGTGGCCGGACTTCTGACGCTCCTCTTGTTCTGGTTTGTGTGGGCTCACTCCGATATCCTGTCAATCCTCTCGCTTCAACTCGCTGGTTATCTCGTTACGGGTTCTCTGATGCTTGCCCAAAAAGGCGGGCATTTCTGGTCGCCGGCCGCGGGCTTCGCGGGCTTACTGCTTGCCGCGCTTTGGATCTATCAGCGCGGACAACCTGTTTCGGCGGGGGACCCGTTGGCCACTGCTCCGGCGCTGTCGGGGTTCCGTGCGGAACGCGAGAAACTGCAGGCCGAATTTTCGCTCGCGCGGCGCGCGCAGCAGGACATGTTGCCGCCCACGCCGGGGCTTGCGGGCTATTCGATCGCGGCTTCCTGCACGCCATCTCTCGAAGTAGGCGGCGATCTCTATGACTTTTTGAGGCTTGCCGATGGGCGAATCGGCATCGGCGTGGCCGACGTGAGCGGTAAGGGCGTTCCCGCGGCGCTCTACATGACCCTGACGAAAGGCCTGCTGGCTTCCGTCGCCAAAGATAGCTCTGATCTCATACCCGTTGTCGAAGAGGTGAACCGGCTCCTGCACAGCGTCACTCGCAAGAAAGTCTTCGTCACCATGGCATTGGGATTCCTTGACCCCGGCAAACGTGTGCTCCAGTTCGTGCGCGCCGGGCATAATCCGATCGTCTGGCGCCAAACAATTCGCGACGAAACGACGTTGATATCGCCAGGCGGCCTGGGATTAGGCATCACCGCAAGCAAGGTGTTCAGCGCTCAACTGAAGGTAGCGGAAATGATTCTTTCCGAGGGCGATGCGGTTGTATTCTATTCTGATGGAATCACCGAAGCTATGAATAGCGGATTAGAGTTGTTCGGGGAAGAGCGGCTCATGAACGCCGTGAAGAGAACGGATGCCCTGGACGCCTCCGCGGCGAGGGATTCCATTCTAAGTGAAGTAAGAGACTTCCTGGGCGGTGTCCATCCGCAGGACGATATGACCTTGGTGGTGCTGCGTGTCGGCGCGTCTGAGAAACTTGGTGAGAACGGTACAGAGTGGGGAGGAGCGTCGCTTCGTGGCTAACCCGTTTTCAATTCACAAATCCGTCGAACAGGGAATTTCCGTTCTCGCGCTCGACGGATATCTGGATGCGCACACAGCTCCCGAGTTCGAGAAGGCTGTGCAGACCGAATTCGAAGCCGGGCGTCTTCGCGTACTTGTGGAGTGCTCGCGCCTGACCTATATATCGAGCGCTGGATTAGGCGTCTTCATGAGCTTCATAGACGAGATCCGAGAGGCCGGCGGAGACATCAAGATTTGTGGCCTCGCTCCGAAAGTGTTCCAGGTATTCGACATCCTGGGGTTCTCCGCGCTATTCGATATCGTGCCGGATCTCGCGGCGGGCATTCAGAAATACCAGGAGTCGCAGGTGAGGGAAACGTAATGCCTTCCATCGAACGAACTTTTTCCCTGCACGTGCCTTCCTCCACGGAAAATCTATCGATGATTCGTGACTTCGTGAAGAGCATCGGCACGCAATCCGGGATGGGCGACATGGAAGTAGCCAGGCTGGAAATGGCGGTCGATGAAGCCTGCTCAAACGTGATGGAACATGCCTACAACGCGGATTCCACCAAAGAGGTTTCCATCCGGGCAACCGTGGATGAGGACTCTGTTCAGATCGAGGTGATCGATACCGGCAAGGGCTTTGATCCTTCGTCGATAGAACAGTTGAAACTCGAAGACTTAGTATCGAGGAAGCGGACCGGCGGACTGGGGATGCGGTTGATGAAATCGTTCATGGACGAAGTCCATTATGCAATCGTCCCAGGGGTTAAGAATGAGTTGAGAATGGTAAAGCGTTTGAACAAGCGAGGATCTGAGTAAGGCTGTCTGTCATCCCGATCCGCGGCGCCCCAGCACGATGCCGGTTCACTTCCTAATTCACGCTGAATTCACGAACCTTTTACAAAACCTCCCGTACTCGTCGGCTATCCGGTGCCTAGACTGGAGTAAATGAAACAGGCGATTACGTGGGTACTGCTGATTTTCATGCACGCAGCACTGAGTTTCGGGCAGAGCTCCGTAATTCCGCCGGAACCTGAAACCGCGGTTCAGTCCGTCTTTAAATTCGTGCCCACGCCTAACGTGCGCGCATTTCCATTTCACAGCGATTTGTACGCGGTGGCGGCGTCTTCGTCAAACGACATCTGGGCCGTCGGCCAGTCGGGCATCCACTTCGATGGGAAGCAGTGGAGCGCGTTCGCGCTTCCCCTTGTCGCCGGCGACGGGACGAGCCAGCTCACGGGAGTAGCCGATCTCGCCTCTAACGATGTCTGGGCTGTCGGAAACATCAATATTGGTGAGGCGAACCCGAATCAGGTTATCGAGCATTTCAACGGCGCCAAATGGAGCGTTTCTCCCGGGCCTCAGTTTCTGCCCACCGACCAGCCCGCATTGCAGGGCCTGACTGCGACTTCGGCCACGGATATGTGGGCCGCGGGCTCGATTCTCACGCTCATCAATGGCGAACCCAGCGCCTTTCCAATGTTCGAACACTTCGACGGCGCTTCCTGGACGGCCACCATCGATGAAGCGAACTCAAACTGCTTCATGTTTGGCGTCTCCGCACTGGCGTCCAATGACGTTTGGGCTGTGGGCAACGTGGCGCTTGCCGCAACATTCATAGAACACTTCGACGGCGCGGCTTGGAGCGTGGTTCGCAGTCCCAACCCCGGCAACGGACAAACGACCCTCAATGGAGTGACCGCACTAACCCCGAACGATGTGTGGGCTGTAGGATGGTTCGTAGAAGACTTCAATCAGGACCGGCCGCGGAAGACGCTCATCGAGCACTGGGACGGCGCGAGCTGGCAAATCGTGCCCAGTCCAAACGTGGGCGGCCCTAACACGCAAGCGTTCTCCAACCAGCTTCAAGGAATCACCGCCGTTTCCGCAACCGATATCTGGGCGTTCGGCGCGACTGACGCACTCGGTCCCGAACGGATTACCAACCTTGTGTTGCATTGGAATGGCACGGATTGGTCAATCGCGACCGTTCCAGATCCCAACCCCCGGCACGTTCAACTGGTAGATGACTTCCTATACGGCGGCATTGTAATTCCTCAGGGAGATATCTGGCTTGTGGGCGTCGCGGACGGGTTCGGCACGATGGTGCTCAACGCGACCGGGCAATAAGTGGGGAGGGCATTCCGGGATGATCCCGAACACCATCGGCGCGAAGGATGCGGCCAGCGGGCTCTGTTGCACACGACAGCAGCGCTCGTTGCTAACTCAGGTATTCGACTTCGAGTTTGCCGCCAATTTCGACCTCGGCCCAACGCCTGAACAAGTCCCGACGGCTCGATCGAATACCTCGAACCGTCGCTTCGTCCAGCTTACCGGTCAGCCTTCGCGGCGCAAACTGCGCGAATTCGTCCGGAGTCCAAAGCGTCCCCGAACCGCGTTCACTATCGAACAAGCCGACGACACTCTCGACTTCGCCCGCTTCATCGGGAAGCGGACCCCTCGCTCCCTTTCCTGTCGTATCTTCGATGTCCCATCCTGAAGCAATCAATCCGAAAAACCCTTGCGCACACCCGAGAGTGGTTTCGACCGCAAAGTGCGTGAGATCGTGATGGGTGAAATGCACGGAATGCCGTTCCGATTGCTTCTGCCACGTCACGCTGCCATCTGATCGAGTGCAACGAAGCAGCCCGGCCGCGTCGGCACGCTTGACTATTTCGATCTTTAGCATCTGACGCTTCACAACGATAGTTTACAAACGTTTCTGCCATTGTGTTGACCGGCAAAGCGAACTGCGCGCTCTAATGCGTACTAACGCTCGCCGTCTTTCCGATCGCCGCCGAATGCGCCAACACTTCCGGATCCGCCACGCCAACCGCCAGCGCTTTGTCCATCTGCGCGCGCGCCCCGCTTTCGTCTCCGTTCACATGCAGCGCCCACGCATATGCATCTAACGTGTAAACGTCCTGGCGCTCAGCGGCTTGGTCGCGCGCTAGCGCCACAGCTTTAGCCGCATCCTTGCCCGGCCCAGCATAGTAGAGGATCAGATCGCGGCTCCAATGCTCCGGCGGCCACGGCTGCGCGGACGAGCGGCTGAGAAATTCGGCAAACGCCTTCCTCGCGTCCTCGGGCTTGCCGGACGCCTGCAGTGCAAATCCCAGCCCATAGCTAGCCGAAGCGGATGGCGCCGCTTCGTTCACCCTGCGCATCAGCTCAATCGCACCCTCGTAGTTCTTGCGAACCAATTCAACCCGAGCCTTCTCTGCCCAAGCCGAAACGTCGTTCGGAACCAAAGTCAGAGCCTCATCAAGAAAGTGCGCGGCTTCGTCGGCATGGCCGCTCAGCAATCGCACATGCGCCATGTTAACCAGGATGGCCGCCCGTGCGTGCGCTTCAGTCGTCGATGTGGACTGGAATGCTAAGTTCAAAAGCTCCAAAGAGCCGGGCAAATCCCCAAATACCTCGCGCAGCCAAGCCGCGTTGAGCAGCGCGGGCCGGTTGCCGGGTTGCAGATTGAGCATCCACTGGCCCTGCGTCTCGGCCTCTTTATACTGGCCCAGCTCCGCATACGCGCGGCTGAGCACGCCGTAAGTCAGCACGTCGTCAGGCGTCTTCTTATTTAGCGCGCGAGCTAACGTCAGGGCTTTCGAAAATTCATTTCTGTCGAGCCAGATCGTCGCCTGTGCCCGCTTCCCTTCGAAGTTATTCGGCGAGATCACGAGCGACTTATCTACCGCCTCCTGAGCCGCCACGATATCGGCCGTATCCCAGGTTTCCGCCGCCCGCGTGAGTAGCGTGACCGCCAGGCGGTTATAAGCGGTAAAGTCTTTTGGATTGGCCGCGATCGCTTTATTGATCTCGGCAAGATCGCCTTGCGCTTGGGGAATCCCTGGCCCCGCGGACTCCGCAAACACGACAGAAGAAGCGATGAACAGAAAAACAGGAGCAAGCATTTTCAAAGTGATCTCTCGGCGAAAAACAACAAAGAAAGCGGCCGCCCGGATTTCTCCCGAGCGGCCGCGGGATAACTACATCACCGGGCAGATGCCGCCCGGCTGTCCGCTGCAACCCGCTTGACCGGGACCGGTATGCGCGCTGTTGCGTCCATTGAGCGCCGGAAGCACATAGGGGAATGAGTTGTTGAACCCGTCCGTCTTAGTGTTCACGCCATCCCCGAGGGGAGTGCCGTAAGTCGTTCCGTTCACCAGAATTCCGGCCACGGCGCGGGCGGCGATATCGAATACGTCGTCAATCGGGCGGCGGCCGTTGGGGAAACCGGCGGAATCGCCCGCGAGGAAGCCGAGGCGCTTCTGGCTTCCCACCGCGGTCGGCGGGATGCCCGTATTCAAGCGCAGAAGGTCCGCGACAGGACCCGCATCGCTCGGTCCGCAACCCGGGCAGATAGGGGCTTCGTACTGAGCGAGAATCAGAAGGTCGTTACGCGGCGCGGGAGGCACCGGCACGCCTAGCGATGAGAAGACGCCCGCGAGCACGGGATTCAGGAAGAAGTCGGAGAACTGCGAATCGTTCGCCGGCACGTCCATGCTGAAGCGGTTCTTCGAGCCGGTTCCGATGATCACTTCGTTGATCAGCGGGTTGCCTTCGCGATTCACCTGCTGGAACAAGCCGGACGTCTGTTGCGGGAAAGGAGAGTTCCGAATCGTGACCGCATGGCGGGAAGTGCTGCCATAAGTCCCGATGACGGCGCGCTTGTCGCTGGCCGGGTAAACTCGGCCGCCCTGGGTCAGCATCGCGATCGGAATTTCGAGGACGATCGAGTTAACGTTGTACCCGCCCACCGCGTCCGGAGCGTAGTTATGCGTGTCGTCCGCATCGATCGCGGGCGAGAGAACCGGGCCGACGCCGGCGCGGAAGTTGAGCGAGTCAAACGCGGCGCCCAGGTCGATGAAGAAAGGATCCTCGGCCGTGCCCGCCCAGACTTTCGCCCCGTTCTGGAGCGTGTAAATACCCTGATTGAACAGCGCCTGGTAATTAGGCATCGTGAGAGGACCGACATTGGACGGAACCGCGTAGAGGGTCTGGCCGTTGCTGATCGACGTCGATACGCCGTTGTTGATCATGATGACTTCATAGGTCTGGACCAGGTTCAGGCCCGCGGCGCCGGGGCCGGTCAGTGAGGTGATCGGCGGAATGCCGTCGATGCCGCCCACGAATCCGGTAAACAGGCTCGGGTTTGTCACCGCCGTCTTGAAGATGAACCGGAACTTCAGGTCGGGGTTGCCGTCCCGGTTGTTGTCGATGTTCATGTCGTAAGCGACCGTCTCATCGAAGGGAAAGTAGTTAGGCCCGTTGGCGGGCTCTAACAGCGGATCCACGTTCAGAATGAACGTGACGTTATTCGGATTGTCATAACTGACGAAGGCGTACCAGTCAGTTACATCGGCGGACCGGTCAGTGGCGGTGATCGGAGCTTCCCGGTGGCTCGACGCAAGCATGCTGGTTGGTAACAGCAGCAGGGGCGACACGGCCAGGACCGCTAGAGTGGAGATAGACTTCATTCGTTAAACCTCTTTGATGACGCGAGAGTTACAGGGCAGCATAAGACCCTGCGATACGATTACGGTGGGATTTTAATATCGGATGCTGATAAATACAGGATTCTTATTAGTGCGCTATCCAGTGGACCTGCGAACGGAATAGACCATCCACAAACCCGATCTGAAAAACCAGGAATAAGCCGAAGGACAAACTGGCGAAGCCGGATAACGTGGTCAGATAAGAGGTGATCCGGGCTGACTTCGCCTGCGCATAAACTAACGGCAGGGAGATGGCGCATGTCATCAGCATCATCCCGAGCATCGTGCCAAACCCGAAGACCAGCAGATATCCGCACGCCCAAAAAGGGTTCCGAATCGTCGACAGCACTAAAAGCGCGACTGCCGCGGAGCCGGCCAATCCGTGCACCAACCCTATAAAGAGCGGACGAATCGAATGAAACAGTCCGAGTTTGCCCGGTTTAGCCGAAAGCGCTCCGGCGGCGATGGAATTCGGCGCCGCTGAAAAGCGCGCGGTGATTTTCCCCAGGGCGCCCGTCAAATTCAAGATCCCGAGCAGGACCAGCATCAGCGCCACCGCGAACTCCATCGAAAGTCCCAGCCGCGGCGGGATCACAAAACCGAAAACGATAATTGCCGTTCCCACCAGGAAAATCGTGATCGTATGTCCCAGCCCCCACAGCAATCCGATCGAGACGGAACTGCGAATTGAGCCTTGGCGGGTGACCAGCGTGGACACGGCCACCACATGGTCGGAATCCGTCGAATGCCGCATCCCGAGAAACAGCCCCAGCAGAACCACCGCCAGAAAAGGAACCAGGTGCTCCCGCGAAATGCCGGACCAGTGCGCCATCAGCGGCTGAAGCGATGAGTAGACAATCGCGCAACCGGCAATCGCCATGAACACCGAGGACCCCAGCGGTAAGTAACGCGAAAATGCGCCGGGAATGCGGAATCTGGAAACGGCCAGACGTTTGGCGTAAACGACCAACAGCCCGATCGAGATCAGCACCGCGGCTAACCCGGCGCTGAACGCCACGATAAGAAAGAGACCAAAGCCGATGCGATGCAGCGAGAACGCGCTGAGCAACACCACCAATGCGCCCGGACAAGGGATAATGCCACCCGTAACACCCAGAATAAAGAGTTGGCGCAGAGAGATAGGTCTGCTGGAACTGCGCGCCGGCGCCGTCGTCGTTTTGGTAAGAGACTGTAACCAGTGCGAGTGCGATTCACCCGGAGTGTGCGAATGATCGCCCGATTCCCCTGACAAAGTGCGGATGAAAATCAACGTTCCCACCGCCACCACGCTGAATCCGGAGATCGCTCCCAGAATCGGATAGAGCCGGTCGGGAACTATATACTGCGCCGCGTATAACGTGATTAAACCCAGCGCGAAAACGCCCGCGGTATGAGAAACCGTCACGATCGCGCCCAATAAGATCGCGTGCCGCGCCGAACCATGCGAGCCCACTAAGTACGATGCCACGATGGTCTTCCCGTGACCCGGCTCCAGCGCGTGCAAAGCCCCCAATGCCGCCGCGATGAGGGCCGCGCTCAGAAGGAAGAAAAATCCGAGCGGAGCTTGCGAAGTAATGAGCTGTGTGAAAGCGCTGCGCGGAGTGGAAGGGGAAGAAGCCGCGCGCGTCTGAGGCGCGACGGCGCCCGTTGACAAAGCGGCCGCGGCCGGTTTCTTCACAGGCGCTGCTGCAATCGATGCGGAAGCCGTTCCTGCCCGCGGAGCTTGCGCGCTGACCGCACGCGGCGTTTCCGGCGCCGCGCTAATCACCGGCGCCTCCCGCGTAAACGCCGCCGCCGCCGTCAAGTCCTGAGGAGGCGCGGTGAGCAGATCGGGCGCATAGACTTTCAACTCCGAGCTGCGGTCCTGAGCGCTAACCGAACTCCGCTCGATAGTCACCCCGTCGCCCGATTGCACGACGATCTCTTTCCACCCGGCGCGATTGGGAAAATTATCGTCCGCGTAAGCCAGTTCGTCATGCGGCAGAAACCCGCTAAGCTTCGCGCGGAAACGGAGTTGAATCCTCAAAGTAGGCAGACCGCCCGCGCCCGGAGCGAAGCTCGCGGCCCGCGCCACCGGATTCAACGCCACTGGATGCCCGTCTACCTGCAACGATAGCCCTCGTGCCAGCACCGTTGATTCGGCGCGCGCATAAGTCTCCAGACCGGTTTTCGTGCTCTCGGGCGAAAGGCCGTTCTGCTGAATCTCCTGAAACGCGGGAATCTCGGCCATGTCGATGATGTACAGAACATCCACCGCTTGCCGCTCCACCTTCAGCCGCGTGTAATGGTTGATGCTGAAGTTGCCCATCGGATGGGCGAAGGCGGGCGCGCCTGCCAGCAGCGCGGCGAACATCAGCAGGTAAGAAGAGGTGCGTAACATCATCTACCTGGAAGCTGTGGCCGAACTGGACGCATCGCTCGTGTCGGGCCTGATTGCCAGCAGCACTTGAGCAGCCGTCGCCGCATACAGCGGGTGGAACGCCGGGTTCAAAGCGAGAGCTTCTTTCAGATCCCGCGCGGCCGCCGCTTCGTCTTTGTTGGCTTTCGCGATCATCCCGGCGTGGAAAAGCAGAATCGAATCCTGTGTGTGAAATCGCGTCGCCTTGCTTATGGCGTCCGCGGCTTCCGGAACGCGCCCGAGCTTGAATAAGACCCAGGCCAGCGTGTCCCAAGTATAAACGTCGCGGCGGATCTGCAACTCCTTCCGCGCCATGTCGAGCGCTGCCTCCAGATGCGTGTTCTGGTCGGCATAAAACAGCGCGAGTTCGCGGTTCGCCAGGCTTTCGTTCAATTTTCCGATGCGTGCGATATATTCCACTAAGTCGTACTCCCGCCGCGCACTCTTGCTATCGCCGCTTCGCGTTAAAACGTCGCCGAGTTCGGCCACATATTGCGGGAACGGCACGACGTCGAGCGACTTCTTATAGAGTTCGATCGATTCGGGGAAGCGCCCCTGCGCGCCGCGCAACTTACCTAAACCCGCGAGCGCGCGGTAGTGGACCGGATCGGCTGCCAGACCCGCGCGGTACGCCAGATCGGCTTCCGTCATCAGCCCTGCCTGGAAGCACCGTTCCCCTAATTCGTAATAGAGCCAGGCCAGATTTTCCCTCGGGACATTCGTCTGAAGGCCCGCGGCGATAGCCTTCTTCATTAGTTCGATCGCCGCCGCCGAATCGCCATGGATGAAGCGGAGATAAGCCATGCGGCTATCGAGCAGATAGCTCATTTGGATTTCCGCGGACGACGCCGCCCCGAGGGCGCGCGCCGCCTGGTACGCGGCTTCCGCGTTCTCGTAATCCCCCAGATCGGTATAAGCATCGCCTTCGATCGCGAACGCGCTTAGATTTCCCGAGCCGAGCGCAATCGCCTGCTGCGTCACCGTGAGCACGTCGTTGAACCGATGCTCGCCCATGTAGACAAGAGCCAGATGAACCAGGGGATCGGCTCGATGGAAATCCGAGGGCGCGAGTTCCAAAGAGCGCGTGAGCGCCTTTTCCGCCAGGTCGAAGTTCGCGACGTCGCCCGTTTCGCGCGCTTTCTGAAAAAAGGCGGCGCCCAGTTCGTCCAACTTTCGATAATCGCCAGGCTGCTCCTTCACCATTCGCTGCGCGGCTTGGATGCGCAGATCCGTGGCCGAAGCCCCGGCCCTGGCCGGATCGCTAGAGGCCCCCGCGGCCGCCGCGGCGCAGGCGAGGAAGAGAAATGCTGGAAGTCGCGGAATCAAAGCCAACCATCAGAGCTTACGCGCGGGGGGAATTTCCGGATGTCGCAAACTTTCGCAACGCCAAGACACCCACTGCTTATGGATTGAACGGCGCCGTCAGCGCGGTCTGTCCCGACGAATTCGCGATCAGAAGTTGATACGCCCCGTTCACCAGCGACCGCCCCGAGAGGAGGTGACGGCCAGAAACGCTTCGCCCGCTCGTCAAATCGGCATCTGGCGTTCCGCCCCGTTGACTAGGACTTCGGGCCACTGCCTCGCAAATCTGGTGCTGATGCCAGCCAAGCGGCAGAAAACTCAGCGATGGCGCGAATGCAGGTAAACACGTCCCCACTGCCGCAAATGTCATAAGTGTTGGGAATATATAGCGAGAGTTCCGTGGCGCGATCCCCAAGCTTTAGGGCCTCGGACGAGATCGGCTTGCCCGTTGCGTACGTCAGATAAAGAGTTCTAGACGCATAGAGATAAGAGAAGGCTTCCGCCACCACGTCATTCCACCTCAAGTCCATCGCCTCAGATCGTACGGTCGCCATATTCCGCTTGAGGTAGTTCTCAGCGTCCTTGGTCGCCGGTTTTATGAGAAGTGCCTCGTTAACCACTGCCACAGCTAGGAAATTAGCATCTTCAGCGCCATAGCGTGGCCTGTACTCCGCCACGAGGCGCGCGAAAATTCCAAGTTGGAGATTCGAATAACTTGCTTGAAGCATTGCCGCAGCTTCTCGATTCTTCGGACTGCCAAACATTTGATTTAAAGCGACCTCCTCGGAGACCACTAGGATAACGCGTGCTCGCGGTGCGTTACGATAGTCCTATGCAACAAGTCTTCGAGCAACCGTTGAAGGCGTGGTTCAGCGAATCTCGATTCACGTACATTCCGGACGGGCACGAGATTGAGTTGACCAGCGTACTACAAAACGGACGCAGGCGCGTTCACCGGGCGGGGAACACCGAGGGAATGCAGTTCGTGATGGTGGACGAAGCCGAGTTGCTGCGCGCAACTTAACGACAGCCGCTTTTCCTTTGGCTGCGTCTTCTATCATCGCGGTCTAAATGTTCGCGCTGCTCGAGACGTGACGAAGACGCTAATCGAGACACTTCCGTGCGTCGACACCAATTGCACCACGACGTTTCCATCTGAGGCATCCCAGAGGAATAATCCATTGTTCTTGGACACGGGACGCCCGGGCAGCGACTCGCAGAAGGAAAGAACTCCCATCGCCTTGGTCTCTGCCGTCGCCTCGTCCGGCATCACCAAATAGGCGGCGACTTTGTAAATTATGCCGTTCACAGTTCCAAGTTGCACATCCCAAACATCGCCCAAGAAATCGACTGGTGAAGCGTTGTAGTTCACTTCGCCCTAAAACTGCCGAACCATCACGGCATACCCAGTAGGAGACAATTCACTGAGCCCGCGAATCCCTTCAAGTGGACCATCGATCCTGTAGTATTCTCCAATGGAAAAAACCGGATGTGTCGCAGCTTTCCTCCCAAATAAAGGCATAGTTTGCAGAAGATCGCAACATACGCCAGCCAGCGCACCCGTCCCAAGCCCTACCCAAATTTAAGCCCTCGCTACCGCCGCTGTCGCCCGGCGTGCCTCATTCCCCCAGGGGAGAGGAACAACTGGACGCGCAGATCCGTAGCGGCGGCGCAGGCGAGGAAGAGAGACGCGAGAAATGCTGGAATCTCGGGAATCAAAGACAACCCTTGCGGAATCAAAGCCAACCGTCAGAGCTTACGCGCGGGGGGAATTTCCGGATGTCGCAAACTTTTGCAATGCCAAAACGCCCACTGCTTATGGATTGAACGGCGCCGTCAGCGCCGGCTGTCCCGCCGAATTCGGCGATCGAGGAGCCAAGTCCTCCGCCGTTAAAAGGAAGTAAGTTCCCAACCGTGCCGTCGCCATTCCCTAACAGCACGCCGCTCCCCGCGACGGCAAGATCGGCGTGGCCATCCCCATTAAAGCCGCCAACTGCCACAGCATCTGGAAACAACCCGGCGTTGTAGCTCACAGCCGGTTAAAAGGTCCCGCCCCGTCTCGCGATTCGATACGAATCCTATGTCGCCATGAATCCTATGTCGCCGATATAAGATAATCCGTTTGGAAGGCCTGCTTCACGGCAGAATCGACGCTAACAGAGACCTTCGCCAATAAGGGCGTCGGGGACAACCAAGCAGGGAGAACCACACCATTTTCTGGCCGTATGTCTTTGAGGAATTTGGTCGGGCTGCCGGGATGTGAACCCGGGACCTCTTGCACCCCAAGCAACAAATATCAATCACTTACAGACCATCCCCACTGAAAACAAAAGGTTTATGCCGATGCGATTTGGACGCCACTTGGACGCCAAAACGCCAATTCGGGCCGTTTGGACTCCGAACGGACTCCACTCCCGAGCCAGGTCCAGTCAGGTGATCGCGACGTGTCCAGCTTGTGAAACGCGCGCCACAAATGGGCCGGGTCGTGAGCGGAGGATGCGGAATATGCGTGGCAACGCTGCCACAAATGCGGCGGCGATCTCGTTGCCGCGCAAGTTCCCGGCGGTGAGGACGAATACCCTCGCGTTGCTGGCCCGCAGCGCGCTGATCTCCAGCGGACGGTACCTCATCCTCTGATCCTTTGTGAGTACCACCCAGCCGCGCTCTCCGACCGCCTTGAGCCAGACGCGGTCTTCCTCGTCTCGCGCAAAGTGATCGTCGTGAATCTCGACGACGAGTCCACAGTTGATGAGCTCCGTCCTGATCGGCTCTACGCCGAGCGACCTGTCGATGAAGAAAACGGTTCCATCAGGCGGCTTCGCATCGGATGGCTTCTTCGATTGCACTGGTCTCCAAACGGAAGTCCCGCACCAGGTCCGCTACGGAATCACCAGCCTTATAGCGTTCATAGATGGATGAAACAGGAATGCCGGTTCCGGCGATCACCGGTCGGCCGAACGAAATCGCCGGATTCATGACGACGACACGGGGATCGGAAGCAGGGGCTGCGTCCGATTGGGTGTCGCGGGTGAAAGGATAAAGCTTGATCGGCAGCCCCTTCGCATCCCACTCAATGCGTTTGAGGTAAACGCCGATGATTTCCTTCATCGCATGCTGGCCTTCCCGCGAAGCGTTGATCAACCCCCCGTAGCGTTCGACGAAAAGATCCAGACCGTCCGTCTGGAATGCCTGATCGATGAGAGGATGCTCAGCTGAAAACTGGCGACGCATATAGTCGAGGGCTTTGCGGACCTTGGGCAACTTCACGCCATGGCGGCGTCGAATTGCCGCCAGCACATGTGCCTCTACAAGATTGATAAAGGATAAGTACTGCTTCGTGGGGTCGTCGAGGTGAATTAAGGGGCGGGAACGCTTCGTCTGCCCACCGGCAGGATAGAGCCTCCCCACCACCCAGCTGCGGAGCGTCGCTTCGTGCATGCGGAGGTAGTGGGCTGCTTCCGCCACCGAGTAGGCGGGCGCCAGACGGGGATCGTCATTCGTCTTGAACGCCATTTCTTCCTCTCAAACATTATCGACCCGCCGTGTTGCTGCAAGCAAGGCGGCGCGCCAAGAACTACTGTACGAGGATGGTCGATGGAACTGCGGTCGCCACGGTCGGGGGTGGTTGTGGCGGAGTCGGTGTTGCAGGGGATGGGCCGACGGCGCTCAATTCTGGCTTTTTTGCCGCGACGGAAAGCTTCTGCTCGATGCGGCGTGTCAATTCGTTTTGCCGCTCAGCCGTGACGAAGGTATATTCGCCGGTCATCTCAAGGTCGCTGTGGCCAGCGATCTTCGACGCCTCAATGGCGCTCCCGCCGACCGGTTGCCGCCAAGTGATGTTCGCGCGCCGGAATGAGTGCGGACCGAGCCCCTCAAAATCGCAGTTCTCTGCCAGCGGTGATCGCCGGTCGCGTCATTGCGCAGCAGCGAAGGCGGCTCGTTCAGATTGACGATTGCCGAAGCGTGTCATTGCGGCGGCGCCGGAATAACGACGGGCAACCCGATTTGTTCCTAGTGACCGGGGGCGTCTATCCGGAACTGGAAGCGCATCTACCGGATCAGCCCTTCAAGACGCCGCGAGTGATCTTCCGCAAGCTGGGCGACGGCCGGTTCGAAGAACTCACCGACGCCTGACCCGGGATTCGCACAGCGCACGCGAGCCGGGGCTGCGCCTTTGGCGACTTCGATAACGACGGCTACCTCGACGTTCGAGATCCACGATTCCGGCGCCCCAGCCCGGGGCGGAGCAATGCCGTGCCCTGTTTGTAACTGGTCACCGGACGGCGAGCGTCCAGCGACGCCGGAGGCGTATAGGAGCTTCATCCGCCGCGAATGGTGAAATGAGTTTTGCGGCCAATCTCGCCTCGCTTGCTCGTAACTGCGGGGCGCTTTGTGAGTTCGTGGAGCGGCTTCCCGCGGAAGCTGTCAAGGCGGCTCGCGATTACAAGATCTTCAACTCGCGCGATGGAAATCTGTTGGGACGCTCGGGATGACGGTGCGCACTCTACGTGTGAGCCTCTATCCGCTTCGGAGCGGATCGGCTGCGAAGCTGCGCAGTATTTGCATGCAATCTAACGATCCGGCAATGGAGCCATCACGTATCTTGATGGCGCGCTCCGCGGCAGCGGCAGACGCGAAAGGTGCGGCTGCTGTCAAAAACCTCGCCTGCTAAAATCCGGTGTGCCCACGAGAACCTCTCTTGCCTTGATCTTTGCCGTGACCACGGCCCTGGCCTTCAACCGGCCGGCCGTCGCGCAGACCTTCAAACTGCTGTACACGCTGAACGGAACGACGGACGGAGGCGACGCCAACGGCGCGCCCGTTTTGTTACACGGAAGTCTCTACGGCACAACGTATCTCGGCGGAACACATGACCGCGGAACAGTGTATCGGTTCGATTTAGCCACCAGTCAGTTCAAGATCCTGCACGAGTTCGGATCGCTCGATCCCGACGGATTCGCCCCGGATGCCGCTCTTATCTTCGATCGATCCGGCACCCTCTATGGCACCACACTCCTCGGAGGCACGATGAACCAAGGCACCGTGTTCAGCATAACTCCGGCCGGCGTTGTGACTATCCTTCATAGCTTCGACGGTTCGCAGGAAGGAGCGGATTCGACCGGAGCTCTTATCCGGGACGAAAACGGCGACCTCTTCGGCACCACGACATACAACTCGGCGAACAACGAAGGAAGCGTTTCCGCCTGAGCTCTTCCGGCGCCATCACGTGGGTCAGTCTCCCTAGTCAGGCAGGCGCATCCGAGGCAGGGCTGCTTGAGATCAAAGGCAAGCTGTACGGAACCACGTCAAACGGTGGGGCGCACGGGAAAGGCACCATTTTCGTGGCCGATATCGACGCGCAGACCGTTGACGTTCTCCACAGTTTTAGTTGGGCTGACGGAGCGTCCCCGGGCAAAGGCAGCCTGATTACCGATGGCGAAGGCAACCTCTACGGGACCACAACTTACGGCGGCGCGACCGATTTCGGAACCGTTTTTAAGTACAATCTCGCGACCGGCGTGGAAACCGTGTTGCACGCCTTTTACGACTCCGATGGGCAGGAACCGACTGCGGCTTTGGTCCGCGATTCCGAAGGCAATCTATACAGCACCACCCTGATCGGCGGGGTGTCCTACGAAGGTACGGTGTTCAAGATCGATCCGAGCGGCAACCTCACGACGCTCTACAATTTCACCGGCGGCAACGACGGGTTTCAACCCTACAGCGGCGCAATCCGGGATTCCAGTGGGAATCTATACGGGATAACCGGCTTGGGTGGGGCCAACTGCACAGAAGGAGTTTTCTGCGGGACTCTTTGGGAAATTACACCTTAACATACGTCGAAGCGTGTGTGTGAGCGCGCCAACGAAGTCATTCCTGCTCCTATTGAACGGCAATTGTTACTCGATTCGAACCCACCCCGGCGGCAGTCACAATGACCGGGACCGCGTTTCCCGAAGCGATTCCCGACGGCACTTCCAGATTGATCTGGTAAAGGCCGAAAAACCCCGGCGCCAGCCCCGCAAAAAGTACTTTCGCCATCTGGCCGCCGATAGCCGCACTTACAGAACCTTGTACATAAGATAAGTTGAGACCACCCGCGGGGGCGCCATCGCCGGGGTTATCTGTGACTGCGCCCAATCCGGAACAATAGAGCGTCAGATAGTCCCCTGCTTCCGCCGGTCGTGACGTGACCCCCGGAATAGCTCCGACAGGTGCCACCCAAGTCACGGCGCCGGCGATCAGGATGACCCCCTGTGAGGCCGAGTTAGGCGTGTTTAGATTGAAGATGCCGGGAGCGGCTGGAGATAGATTCACTGTTATTGGCGGGCTGGTTCCATTCGGCGTAACCACGTTCAAAGTGGCGGTCGTCGAGGAAAGCAGTTCCCAGGGAACCTGAAAATTAATCTGGCCCGGCGAAACGAACAACAGCGGAGCCATGATGCCGTTCAACGTGACATGGTCGCCGCCGAGATACCAGGGCAGGGGTTCGAAAGAAGCCGAAGCCGCCACCGGGGCCAGATTGGTCCCATAAATCGAACCAATTCCCCCTCCCGAGATCATCGCCGAAAAGCCCGCTGCCTCCACCACTCCGTCGGCGGGAGCCACGGGGCCGGGCGGGGCATTCGACGCCCACACCTTCCGAATCACGTTGTCTCCCGAGTCTACGATGATAAGATCGCCGGAAGCGTCGACGGATAATCCGGTAGGGCTGGCAAGTCTCGCCGAAGTCGCCGGTCCACCGTCCCCGCTATATCCAGGGGGCCCGTCCCCCACAACCGTGGTGATGATCCCCGTGGTGGAAACTTCTCGGATGCGGGCGTTCAGTGTGTCCGCTATGAAGACGTTCCCGGCTGCATCCACGGCGACGCCTTCCGGATAATCCAATGCCGCCGCGGCGGCCGGCCCGCCGTCGCCGGAGTACCCGAAGTTGATGAAGCTATCGCCGGTCCCCGCAACGGTGGTGATGACTCCGGTGGCCGCGGAGACCATTCGCACACGCCCATCACCCGCGTCGGCGATGAATAAGTTGCCGGAGGAATCCACAACCACACTTGCCGGAAGAACCAGCAGCGCCTGCGTCGCAGGACCGCCGTCACCTAAGCCTGGACGTCCGCCGCCGCCGGCGACCGTGGTTATGATGCCGTTCGTCGCAACCTTGCGGATCACGGCCGCAGATTGGTCCGCGATGAATACGTTCCCGGCGCCATCTACGGCGATCCCCCAGGGGAAGGTGACGCTCGCCGAGGCAGCAGGGCCGCCATTTCCTGTCGAACCGCCGAAGCGTGTCCCATCACCTGCGAACGTGGTAATTATGCCGCCAGGCGACACTTTGCGGACGCGAGAGTTGTTTGAATCCGCGATGTATAAGTTCCCCGCCGCATCGAGCCCGAGCCCCCTGGGCACGTTCAGCTCGGCGGCAAGCGCAGGCCCTCCATCACCCGCGAATCCTTGAGTCCCGTTGCCCACCACAGTCGTGATGGAGCCGGAGGGGGATATCTTTCGGACGCGATTGTTGCCCGAATCAGAGATCAGCAGGTTGCCGGCGCCATCCACCAACGCCGCCGCGGAAGGCTTCAAATTCGCCGACGTGGCTGGCCCGCCATCGCCCGTGAATCCGAATTGCCCATTGCCGGCGAGGGTCGTGACGATGTCGATGGAGGACACCTCCCGGACTCGTCCGTTCCCGCTATCGGTGATGAATAGATTTCCCGAAGCGTCCAGAACCACATCCATCGGATAGCTGAATAACGCCGCAGCCGCTGGCCCCCCGTCGCCGAAGTTCTCGCAGAGAGCCCCATCGCAGCCGCCGCCGCTGCCCGCGACAGTAGTGATGATTCCGGTTGTCGAGACTTTGCGAATTCGATTGTCGTATGTATCGGCAATGTAGATGTTCCCCGAACCGTCGATGGTCACGCCGCTGGGACCATATAAGATTGCCGCGGTCGCCGGCCCCCCATCACCTAACGCGCTTCCGGCGCCTCCGCCCGCCACGGTGGTGATGACGCCCTGCGACGATATCTCTCGCACCCGGCTTTCTTCAGTGAAAAATAGGTTCCCCGAGCCATCCACGGTGACGGCGTCCGGGCCGTTTAGTCCTGCCGATGTCGCAGGCCCGCCGTCACCCGAGAAGACGCCGCTTCCGGTACCCGCTACCGTCGTAATGACGCCTTGGGCAGAGATCTCTCGGATTCGGTGCTCGTCAACAATGAAGAGATCGCCGGAGACGTCTACAGCCACACCCACAGGAGACGTTAACTCTGCCGTGACCGCGGGGCCGCCGTCGCCGGAGAAGCCGGCCGTCCCGTTACCGGCTACGGTCGAAATCACGCCGTCGCTGGATACCTTCCGCACGCGAAAGTTATTTGTGTCCGTAAAGAAAAGGTTTCCGGAACGATCGATCGCAATCCGTAAGGGATAATTCAGGGTCGCCGCCGTTGCTGGACCGCCGTCTCCTCCAAACCCGAAGAGCCCGTTGCCCGCGACGGTCCGAATCGAGCCTTTGAGGTCCAGCTCAAAAATCCGGGAGTTGTAAGGGTCCGCCACATACAAGTTTCCCTGAGGATCTATAGCCGCTCCGAACGGCTCTCCCAAGGGCGCGTTGAACGCAACCGTGACATTCGGGTAAACGACCGGAGAGCCGGCGATGGTCGTGATGATCCCGCTTTGCGCGCCCGCCGATGCGCATAGGATAAGCCCCCAGACAATTGTGGCGACGACGCGTTGCACGTGACCCTCGATCCTCAAGAGAGTTTACAGTGTACACAAGTGATCGAGATCGTTCTTTGACACAAAGAACCTAATCTCGGATTTTCAATTGTCAGGCGTGAAATGATTTGAAAGGTTTTCAAGTTTTTCGCGAAAGTCGCAACCAGCGCGGCGGGTTGGTCGGGCTGGCCGAAACGATAGTTGATCGTAATTTCGCTCTGCTGCACGCCCCAGCGCTCGATAGTGTTGGCTTCGACCCGTTCGACTAAGGCTTCCACGATGCGGCGCTTCAGCTCCGGCGGGATCGGACCCGCGAGACGGGCGCGCAGTGTCTCCAGGAGTGTTTCGGCGGAATGAAACTGGGCCGTGCGAGCAGCTTCAGCATTGATTTCATCAAGCTGGCTGTCGAGCTCTCCATCATTGATCCGTCCTCGGCGATAGCGCTCTCACAATTTGCGCAAGTACAGGGCTGCGTGGTTTACCAGCGGAATTCCTTGACTCGGGAGGCTTGTTGCATCACGTTTAGCTGCAAACCAGAAATCACTGACTCGCGGCGCCGTACCCGTTTGCTCGAAATGGACTCCAGGTGGACTCCAGGAAAGGGGAGTGACAACATCCCTGGCTGTAAGTGTTTGAGGAATTTGGTCGGGCTGCCGGGATTTGAACCCGGGACCTCTTGCACCCCAAGCAAGCGCGCTAGCCAGGCTGCGCCACAGCCCGAACTCCCCTAGTTTACATGGTTCTCAATCGCCGCCAGCTTGCGGTCCACTTCATCCAGCCGCGCCATCAATTTATCGAACCGCTGCGAGTCGGTCGACGGCGTCCGCCCCTTGATGAAAAACGCGCCCCCAGGCTCCAGAACGCACGTCTCCACTTCCTCCAGCGTGTCGAACCCCTGCCGCCGCGCGACCGTCAGCAATTCCGATTCGCTCAACAGCTCGCGCGCGAGCCCCTTTCGATGAATCTCCCCGTCTCGGATCAGCGTCGTCGGCGATCCCTCGAAAATCTGATCGAAACGCCGATGCCGGAAAAGAAATCGCACCACCAGGTAATTGATGCCGAACAGCGAAACCGCTCCGATCAAACCCCCCAGCAGCGAGTTGTCGTCGCCGATAATCGCATTCTGCACCGTATTGGAAATGGAGAGCAGCACCACCAGATCGAACGGGTTCAATTGCGCCAACTCCCGCTTGCCGAATAGGCGCAAGAGAAGAATCAGCGCCGCGTAGACCAGGACGGGCCGCAAAATTTTTTCGATGACGGGAAGTTTCAGCGACCACATATCCGTCCACGCCGTGTGGACCGATGCAGCCTGTAGAATTTGGAGAACAGTCACGGACCAAAGTATCTCGCGTCTTTACTAGGCAAAGTACATTACATTCAAAGCAGCTCGCGTTATACTGAATTCGTGGCCGCCGCCCGACCGCTCCGCTTAACGTCCAATCCCGTGCCGATCCACTCCCAGGCGCTGGCGAACCTGCGGTATATCCGGCGCACCATGGAAAGCGCGGGAAAATTCACCGCCGTTCCGGGCGTGGGCGGGGTAGTCATGGGCCTCACGGCGATCGCCGCGGCCGCAATCGCGCACAGCCGGCTCACCCCTGAATCGTGGCTCACCGTCTGGGTGATTGAAGGTTTCGCCGGTGTTTTGATCGCCTTCGTTTTCGCTCACCGCAAGTCGCGCGCGCTCGATAAACCGCTCCTCGCCGGCCCGGGCAGAAAATTCCTCCTGGCTTTGCTGCCGCCCCTTTTTGCGGGCGCCGTGATCACCGCCATGCTCTTCCGCCTCAATCTCCTTTCTGCCGCGCCAGGCATTTGGCTGCTTTTGTACGGCTGCGGGGTGGTGGGCGGCGGAGCGTTTTCCGTCCGCGTCGTCCCCGTTATGGGCTTCTGTTTCCTTCTGCTCGGCGCCGCGGCCCTTTTCACGCCCTTTGCGTGGGGCGACGCCTGGCTGGCGGCGGGGTTCGGCGGATTGCAGATCTGCTTCGGCCTGCTGATCGGGAAAAAATATGGGGGCTAGAAATCTGAACGCCCGCCAGAAACAGGACCGTGCTCCCGCGGAGGATCGCGAACCCGCGCACCCTGAGAAAAGCGCCGTCCGCATGGACCGCATAGTTCATGAGCGCCTGCGCCTCGGCATCCTGAGCGCCTTGGCGGTGAATGAGAGCCTGACCTTTAATGAGCTCAAGAAGCTGCTCGAGACGACCGACGGCAACCTGAGCGTGCATGCCCGCAAGCTCGAGGAAGCCGGTTATGTCGCCTGCGCCAAGAGCTTTGAAGGTCGCGTGCCCCGCACGGAATACCGACTGACCGCCCCAGGCCGCCGTGCGCTCGAGAAATACCTCGATCACATGGAGTCCTTGATCCGCGCCACCCGCCAGCTCTGAGTTCCTGCTCTCTGCGAAAATCGTAAACGCGGATGGCTCACGGCTGCTTCATCAGTTTCGAAGGAATCGACGGCTGCGGCAAATCCACTCAGTTGGCCATCCTCGCCGCAAGATTACGAGATCTCGGCCGGGACGTTGTCCAAACCACCGAGCCTGGCGGAACCCATGCGGGAAGCGCGATTCGGGCCATTCTTCTGGATCCGCTTCACGCCGCGCTCCAACCCTCCGCTGAACTGCTTCTCTATTTCGCCAGCCGGGCGCAGAATGCCGCCGAAGTGATTTCCCCGGCGCTCCAACGCGGCGCCGCCGTGTTATGCGACCGCTTCACCGATTCGACGCTCGCCTACCAGGGCGCCGGGCGAGGATTGGATTTGAACACCATCCGCGAACTGCACGCCATAGCCTGTGGAAACCTCACGCCCAACTTGACCCTCTTGCTGGACATCGATCCCCAAACGGGCCTCGCCCGCGCCCGGAAGCGGAATGTCGTCACCCGTTCCGTCGAAACTCGCCTCGACGACGAACCCTGCGATTTCTTCGAGCGTGTTCGCGCGGGCTACCGCGCCTTGGCTGCCGCCGAACCCGGGCGCATCAAACTCATCAACGCGAAACTCCCCATCGACGAAGTCGCGGCTCTCATTTGGGAACAGGTCGTTCCGCATGTTTGAAAACTATTGGGGAAATGAACATGTGGTGCGCGCGCTCCAAGGCATGATCCAGCACGCGCGCATCCCCCAGACACTTCTGTTTTCAGGTCCGGAAGGCGTCGGCAAGGCCACTCTGGCGCGGCGTTTCGCCCAAGCGCTTCTTCCCAATCCGGCGCTCATTGAGAAGGATGACCTCAGCCTTCCCGATAACGCCGCCGTCATCGCCGGCCGCGAGAAGTGGGCGTCGGAGAAGCGCAATGAGGATCCTCTTCTGTTCGCCTCTCATCCGGATTTCCTCACGTTTCCGCCCGAAGGACCGCTTCGCCAATTGAGCATCCCCCAGATGCGCGTGCTCAAAGACCGCGCCCAATTCCTGCCGAATCAGGGCCAGCGCCGCGTCTTCCTGATCGATCACCTCGACCGTTCCGGCGAACAGGCCGCCAATTCTCTGCTGAAAATTCTCGAGGAGCCGCCGCCCTATCTCATCCTCATCGCGACGGCTGAAAACGCCTACGACCTGCTGCCCACCATCCGGTCCCGTGCAGTGATGTTCCAGTTCTATCCGCTCTCCACCGAACGCATGCTGGATTTTGGACGCGCGCGCCATCTCGAAGAAGCCGACCGCCGGATCGCGCTGGCCGCGGGCAGCCCGGGCCTGGCGCTTTCACTCGACCTCGATCTCTATAAAAGGCGGCGCGCGGCCATGCTCCTGCTCCTGGAAGTAGCCGCCGGCGTAAAGCCCTTCGGCGCGTGGCTCCCCGTTTCCGAGAGTATCGGGCGCAGCAAGAGCGAGAAGCTGGAGATTTATTTGAAGCTCCTCTATGATCTGCTCCGCGATCTCTTGCTCCTGGGACAGGGTCGCGACTCCATTCGAAATCGCGATCTTATGCGCGAACTGGCCAATCTCGCGCCCCATTATCTTCCGCGCCAGATTATTTCGGCCGTAGCCAAAGTCGACCAGATGGTCGCCTTGGTCCGCCGCAATATTCAAAAAGTCATCGCGCTGGATGACCTGCTTCTGGACATTCAATCGCAGCGCGCCGCTGCCTCGAGCAGCGTGTAAAACTCCGGGAAAGATACGGATGCCGCCTCGGCGTTCTCGATCACGGTTTCCGTCTCCGCGGTGAGCGCCGCCACCGCGAACGCCATCGCGATCCGATGATCGCCGAAGGAATCCACGCGAGCGCCCCGAAAACGCTGCCCGCCGGGAATCTTCATCCCGTCGGCCCGCTCTTCCACTTCCACGCCCATCCGCCGCATATTCTCCACCACTGTCGCGATCCGATCCGTCTCCTTCACCCGCAGTTCCGCCGCGTCGCGCACCTCCAGCCCCTGCTTGCTCAGGGCGCCCAGAACGGCCAATACCGGGATCTCATCGATCAGAGCCGCCGCTGTCTCCCCCGCCAGAACGCCGCCTTCAACCGGCGCATAGGAAACCTGCAAGTCGCCCATCGGTTCGCCGTTCACATGATCCAGATTCAAAATCCGGATCCGCGCCCCGATCGACGTGAGAAAATCCAGCAAAGCGGAGCGCGTCGGATTCAAGCCGACTCCGCGCAGAGTGATCTCAGATCCCGGAACCACTGAGCCCGCCACCAGGAAAAACGCGGCGGAAGACAGATCCGACGGCACAAGCAACTCCTGCGCCTTCAACTCCGGCCGCCCCGTCAAAGTAATCACGCGCTTACTGACGCCGATGTCGGCCCCGAACTCCCGCAGCGCGATTTCGGTGTGATCGCGCGTCCGCATCGGTTCCCGTACAACCGTTTCTCCCTTGCAGAACAGCCCGGCCAGCAGCACGCACGTCTTCACCTGTGCGCTCGCCATCGGCAGCGTGTAATCGATCGGATGCAGCGGGCGGCCCTGAATCGCTAAAGGCGGGTAGCGGTCTTCTCGCGCTGCGATCGCCGCGCCCATGCTGGCGAGCGGCCGTATAATTCGGTCCATCGGCCGCCGCGATAAAGATTCGTCGCCCACCATTTGGCTGTCAAACGTCTGTGCCGCAAGCGGCCCGGCGAGCATCCGCATCGCCGATCCGGAGTTTCCCGCGTCAATCGGCGCCGTCGGCGGCCGCCATCCTTCCAGGCCGCGTCCATGCACCGAAACCACGTTCCCGTCCAGTTCCACCTCAATCCCCAGGGTCCGGACCGCGCCCAGCGTGGAATGACAGTCCGCTCCCGTCGCGTAGTTGTGGATGCGGCTCACGCCTTCCGCGAGGGAAGCCAAAATAGCGTACCGGTGCGAGATGGATTTATCTCCGGGCAGCGCGACGCCGCCCGTTAACCGGCTCGCCGGTCGAACGATTTTTTCCATACTCACTCAATCATGAACGGACCGTCGTTGGAGACGCGCAGATCCGCTCCCTCGCCGGTCTCGGAAAGAATACGCACTTGCACCGCCTGAGGCGCATCTTTCAATTGAGCGTTGATCTCTGATTCTTCCCCGCTGCCGAGGGAAGCTTCGTCGATCTTGAGTCTTTGCGTTGTGATCACCCGGCGATCGTTGTCCTCAAACCGAAAAATCATCGTGAGCCCCGCGATCGCGCCGCGCCTGACGTTCTTGACTTTCCCGTCGAGAGTAATCACGTCGTCTTGCCTCTTGACCGCCATCTCGATCACCGCGACGTCGGGAGCCCGGTCTTTCCGGTCTGCCATCCCGTTCGAAGGCCAACTGGCGCATAGCCCCAACAAGAGAATTAGTTTCACCATGGACACTTTCAGTGTAGGAAAAAATGGTTCCGGGATCGAATCCATCCCGAACCCCGCTTGCGGTACAGTGTTTGTTTCATGCGTGTACGCCGGTGTCCCTGTCTCCGCTTCGCGTTGTATGCGCGCCGCCGCACATCCGGGCGCCGCCGGATTCGGATTCGGTTTCAAAATGGGCAATAATACGAAGTTGAGAAATTCAAGGGTCGTCTGATGCCTCAGATCTTTCACTACAGCTCGAACACTCTTTCGAAGGTAGGCATCATCGTCGGTGTGCTGGCCCTGGCGGGTCTCGGCGGTGTTCTTTTTGAATTGGGAGCTGACTCGTCCTACGCGACCCGTCAGGGAGAATGGCGCACCCAGCCCGTCCCCTTCAGCCACACCCACCATGTCGGATCCATGGGCATTGACTGCCGGTACTGTCACACCTCCGTCGAGAACTCCTGGTTCGCCAATGTCCCGCCCACCAAGACTTGTATGAATTGTCATTCGCAGATCTGGGTGAACAGCCCGACTCTCGAACCCGTGCGCGCCAGTTACCGGACGGATCAGTCCATCCAATGGACCAAGGTTCATGACCTGCCGGATTTCGTCTTCTTCAATCACAGCATCCACATCAAAAAAGGCGTCGGCTGCGAGACCTGCCACGGTCGTGTCGATCAGATGCCGCTGATGTATCAGAACGCGTCGCTTGAGATGCGCTGGTGTCTCGATTGCCACCGAAACCCCGCTCAATACGTCCGCCCCCGCGAGTTGGTCACAAAAATGGGCTACGTCCCCGAGCGCGATGCGGGCCCTGAGTTTGGGGATCACCCGGATCAGCTGACCGTCGGAACCAAACTGATGCAGCAATATCATATTCAGAAACTGGACACTTGCTACACCTGTCACCGATGAGCGAACAACCCCATCAATTGGATCTCGAATCCATACGGAAGCGCCTCGATGGCGCCAAAGGCCGCGACTACTGGCGCAGTCTCGAAGAGATCGCTTCGACCGACGGATTCCAGGATTTCCTGCACCGCGAATTCCCGCGCCAAGCCTCCGAATGGGAGGATGGCGAAGGCCGCCGCGACTTCCTGAAGCTGATGGGCGCGTCCCTCGCGCTCGCCGGGCTCGGCGCCTGCACCAAGCAGCCGACCGAGTACATCATGCCGTATGTAACCCAGCCGGAGAACCTGATTCCGGGCAAGCCGCAATTCTACGCGAGCGCCTTCACGCTGGGCGGCTACGCGACCGGCATTCTGGTCGAGAGCAACGAAGGGCGTCCCACCAAGATCGAAGGCAATCCGCAGCATCCCGCCAGCCTCGGGTCCACCGATGTGCCCGCCCAAGCCTCGGTTCTGAATCTCTACGATCCCGACCGTTCCCAGACCATCAACTTCCTCGGTGAAATTCGGTCCTACGGTTCGTTCCTGACCATTTTTAAGGACGTCGTCGCCGAGCAGATCGGAAAGCAAGGCGCCGGTCTGCGAATTCTGACCGAGACTGTCACGTCGCCTTCCATGGGCGCGCAGATGAAAGATTTGATGGCGAGCTATCCCAGCGCCAAGTGGGTTCAGTGGGATCCCATCGGCTTGGGTCGCCGCGAAGGCGCCCGGGCGGCTTTCGGTTCCTACCTCAACCCGATCTACAAGTTCGATGCGGCCGAGGTCGTTTTCTCCATCGACGCGGATTTCTTCTGCGCCGGGCCCGCCAGCACGCGCTACTCCCGCGACTTCATGTCCCGCCGGCGGGTTCGCGACGGCAATCTGGACATGAACCGGCTTTATGTCGTCGAGACCACGCCCACCCCGACCGGCGCCAAGGCCGACCATCGCTGGCCCTTGCGGCCGTCCGAGGTCGCGCCGTTCGCCCGCGAATTGGCGGGCGCGCTGTCTGTCGGCGGAACCCAGACCGGCGGCAAGTGGTCCTCCCAGGAGTGGTTCGGCGCGGTTGTGAAGGATCTTCAGGCCCACCGCGGATCCAGCATCGTTGTGGCCGGCGAGGACCAAACCGCCGAAGTCCATGCCATCGCTTTCGCCATCAATGAGGCTCTCGGAAATCTCGGGAAAACAATCCTTTTCACCGATCCCGTCGAAGCGGCGCCCGCCGATCAGCTCGCTTCTCTCAAAGAACTCTGCGCGGATCTCGATAGCGGCGCGGTCGACGTCCTATTAATCGTGGGCGGCAACCCTGTCTTCAACGCTCCCGCCGATCTCGATTTCGCCGCCAAGCTTCAGAAGGCCAAACTCCGCGTGCGTCTCGGTCTCCATGACGACGAAACCTCGGAATATTGTCAATGGCACATCCCCCAGGCTCACGAGCTGGAGATGTGGGGCGATGCTCGCGCCTTCGATGGAACCGTTTCCGTCATCCAGCCGCTCATCCTTCCGCTCTATGGAGGCAAGTCCCCGTCCGAGTTCCTGGCCGCGCTGACCGAAACTCCTGAGCAAACCGGCTACGACCTCGTGCGTGCCTACTGGCAGAAACAGCAAACCGGGAGCGATTTCGAGACCTGGTGGCGAAAATCGGTCCACGACGGCCTCATCGCCGATTCCGCTCTCCCCACGCGCACGGCTTCCGGCGCCAAACTGCCGCCCCCGTCGAACGATACTCCGCGGTCTTCGGGGTTCGAAATTTCTTTCCACGCCGACCCTTATATCTACGATGGCCGGTTCGCCAATAACGGGTGGCTCCAGGAACTGCCTCGTCCCATGACGAAGCTCACCTGGGACAACGCCGTCATTATGAGCATCCCGACAGCCCAGAGTCTCAAGCTATGGAGCGAAGCGCGGGTTGAGCTCAAACTGAACGGCCGCACCGTTTGGGGTTCGGTTTGGGTTCAGCCCGGACAGCCGGACAACACGATCGCCGTGCATCTCGGGTTCGGGCGCACCCGCTCCGGCCGGTCAGGCAATGGCGCCGGGTTCAATGCGTATAAGATTTGGACCTCCGGGAACACCAGCTATGCCACCGGCGTCGAGGTCCGGAACCTGCATCAGAAGTATTCCATCGCCGCCACCCAGCATCATTACTTGATTGACCAGAGCGGAATCGAAGCCAACGAAGCCCGCAAAACCGGCGAGAGCGACTTCGAAGCCGGCGAGGCCAAGCTCCGCGGCGTCATGCGTTCCTACTCGGTGCAGGAATACAAAAAGAGCCCGGAAATCGTCGCCGAAGCCGGGGAACAGCCGCCCAAGGGCCTGACCCTCTACCCGGATAACTGGAAATACAAAGGTTACGCCTGGGCCATGGCGATCGATCTCACCGCCTGCGTGGGCTGCCACGCCTGTGTCGTCGCCTGCCAGGCGGAAAACAATATCCCGGTCGTGGGCAAAACACAGGTCCTGAACACCCGCGAACTTCACTGGATCCGTGTGGACCGCTATTTCGAAGGAACCACGGAGAATCCGACGGCCCACTTCCAGCCCGTCCCCTGCATGCAGTGCGAGAACGCTCCGTGCGAAGTCGTCTGCCCGGTCGCCGCCACCGTCCATGACCAGGACGGCATCAACAACATGGTCTACAACCGCTGCGTCGGCACTCGCTACTGCTCGAACAACTGCCCTTATAAGGTTCGCCGGTTTAACTTCCTGTTGTACTCCGATTACGTCACGGAATCGACCAAGCTTCAAAAAAACCCCGATGTCTCGGTGCGCAGCCGCGGCGTGATGGAAAAGTGCACTTACTGCACGCAGCGCATCCAGTACGCCAAAATCATGGCGGAGCGGGAAGAGCGCGCCATTCGCGATGGCGAGATCGTCACCGCCTGCGAAGCCGTCTGCCCCACTCAGGCCATTGTCTTCGGCGATCAGAATGACCCCGATAGCCGCGTCGCGAAGCTGAAGAAAACGCAACTGAATTACGGTATGCTGGCCGATCTCAACACCCGGCCGCGCACTACTTACCTGGCGGAGTTACGGAACCCCAACCCCGAGATCGAGCAGCAGGGAAAGAAGAGTTAGTCGAGCAGAGTCAGGCATGGCACAGACACCTTCACCTCAGGAAAAAACTCTTGAAATAGCGCCGGTCATCTCGCCGGACTCTACTCTTGCGACCATTACGGACAAGATCGCCGGTATCGTTCTCCGCCGGAAGACGTCGCTGTCCTGGATCCTCGGCTTCGCGTTCTTCTTCCTGCTCTTGCAGATGTTGCTCGTCGCCGTCAGCTACCTGCTCTTCAAGGGCGTCGGCATCTGGGGTCTCAATATCCCCATCGGCTGGGGCTTTGCGATCGTCAACTTCGTCTGGTGGATCGGTATCGGACACGCCGGAACCCTGATCTCGGCCATTCTGCTGCTTCTGAACCAAAGCTGGCGCAACGCCATCAACCGCTTTGCCGAAGCCATGACTATCTTTGCCGTATGCTGCGCCGGGATGTTCCCAATTCTGCACATGGGGCGGTCGTGGATTGCCTACTGGCTGTTTCCGTATCCGAATACGATGGCCATCTGGCCTCAGTTCCGCAGTCCCTTGGCTTGGGACGTGTTCGCCGTCTCCACTTACTTCACCATTTCGCTGGTGTTTTGGTATGTCGGGATGATCCCCGATTTCGCCTCTCTGCGCGATCAGGCGAAAAGAAAATGGCAGCAGGTGGTTTACGGAACCCTCGCGCTCGGTTGGCGCGGATCGGCCTTCCATTGGGCCCGCTATGAAAAGGCATCGTTGCTGCTTGCGGGGCTTTCCACCCCGCTGGTCCTCTCCGTCCATAGCGTAATCAGCTTCGACTTTTCGATTTCCATTCTGCCGGGCTGGCATACCACCATATTCCCGCCCTACTTCGTCGCCGGCGCCGTCTACGATGGTTTCGCCATGGTTCTCACTCTGATGATCCCCGTGCGAAAATTCTACGGCCTGGAAAGCTTCATCACCGTCCGCCACATCAACAACATGGCCAAGGTGATGCTCGCCACCGGTTTGATCGTCGCCTACGGTTACGCGACCGAAGTATTCTTCAGCCTTGTTTATTCCGCCAATCACTACGAAAAATTCATGATGCTGAATCGCATGTTCGGCAATTATGGCTGGGCTTATTGGCTCCTCATCGCCACGAACATCGCCATCCCGCAACTCCTGTGGATCTATAAGGTCCGGACCAATCTTGTGTACCTCTGGTGCATCTCCATGGTGATCAATGTGGGAATGTGGATGGAGCGCTTCGTCATTGTTATCACCAGCCTGACGCGTGACTTCGTGCCCTCTTCTTGGGGAACTTATTGGCCGACCGTCTGGGACTGGGCTGTTTTTATCGGCACAATCGGTCTGTTCATGACCCTGATCTTCCTGTTCGTCCGGGTGCTGCCCATGATCACCATGTTCGAATTGCGTCTGATCGCTCCCAAGAAACCCGTTAGTCCCGTAAAGGAGCCTGTGGCGTGAGTCACTCAGTCACGGAACATCCTCCCATTCACGGAGTCATGGCTGAATTCGAGACAGCCGACGCCTTGGTCGAAGCTGCCAAGCGCGCCCGCGAGGCTGGCTACCATAAAATGGACGCCTACTCACCTTTGCCCATCGAAGAATTGCACGATGTTCTTCACATTCACGACAACCGCGTCTCTCTTGCCTGCCTGCTGGGAGGCCTCGTAGGCGCCTGCACCGGCTTCGGCCTGTGCTCGTGGACCTCCGCCTTTGATTACGTCCATAATGTGGGCGGCAAACCTCCCATCAGCGTGCCGATGTTCATCCCCATCACCTTCGAATGCACCATCCTTTTCGCCGGGCTGACCACTGCCATCGCCATGCTGATCATGAACGGCTTGCCGGCGCCTTACCATCCTGTGTTCAATGTCGAACGTTTCGCGTTTGCCTCGCGTAACCGTTTCTTCTTATGTATCGAATCCGAAGACGCGCACTTTGATCGCGAAAAGACCTTTCAATTCCTGGAGAGCCTGAATCCGGAAGGGGTGTCCGAAGTTGCGCATTAATGCGGCATTCCGGTTATCTGGCTGCTTGTCCGTGGCCGCCGCGTCCCTGCTAAGTCTGGGCTGCCGCCAGGATATGCAGGACCAGCCCCGCTATAAAACGCTTGGTTATAGTCAGTTTTTTCAGGACGGCCGCGATTCGCGCCCGCTTCCGCCGGGAACTGTCGCCCGAGGGGAACTCAATCAGGACGTAGCGTTCTATCAGGGCAAGGTCAACGGAGTCGATATCGACTACTTCCCCATGCCGATCACCGCGGAAGTCATCGAGCGCGGACACCAGCGTTTTGACATTTATTGCTCCCCTTGCCACGGTCGTGTCGGCAACGGGTTGGGGATGATTGTCCGCCGCGGACTGAAACAGCCGCCGTCCTATCACATCGACCGCCTCCGCACCGCGCCGGTCGGTCACTTCTTTGATGTCGTCACCAATGGCTACGGAGCCATGCTGAACTATGCGGCCCAGATTCAGCCTCGCGATCGCTGGGCCATCATCTCTTATATCCGCGCGTTGCAGTACAGCCAGAACGCCAGCGTCTCCGATCTCCCCGCGGAAGTGAAAGCCCAGTTGCCCGCGGCCGGAAATATCAATACCGCCGCTCCCGGAGCGCTGCCCATGCGCGACCACGGTGTGGTCAGTCCCGAGCAACCGATGATTCCTGAACAGCCCGGCAAGCCTGTGCCTTCCACTCGTCCGGGGGCGAACTAATGGTCGATAATCCTTTCGTAATCCCGGCCCCTTTGCGCGCCAATATCTCGCGCTGCCAGTCCATTTCTCTGGTGATCGGGGTTATCTTTACGCTCCTCACGCTCGTCGAATTCTTCATCAACCCGACCCAGTTCTTCCGGTCGTGGATGATCGGCTTCTTATTCACCTTCGCGCTCGGCATTGGAAGTCTTGCCTGCCTGATGCTGCAGTATCTCTCTGGCGGCGCCTGGGGCATGGTTATCCGGCGGCAACTCGAAGCCGGCGTTCGCACCATTCCCCTGGTCACCCTTTTCTTCATTCCCATTCTGTTCGGCATTCACAATCTCTATGAGTGGGCTGATCCCAAGCTGATCCACAGCGACCCGGTAATCCGCGACAAGAGCGCCTACCTCAATCCGCAATGGTGGATTATCCGCACCGCCATCGTTTTCGTAATCTGGAACATCTACGCCGTTGTTCTGAACCGCCTCTCGGCCGAAGAAGAGAAAACAGGATCGGAGTTCGCGTCTAAGCGCCTGATGGGCTGGAGCGGCATCGGGATCGTCATCTATGTTTTCTCCCTGACGACCGCCGGGACTGACTGGATCATGTCCATGAACGTCCACTGGTTCTCGAGCATCTATGGGTTAATCCTCCTCGGCGGCCAAGGCCTGACCGTCATCTCGCTCGCCATCATCACCACCACGCTGCTCATGAAAGAACAGCCCCTCGCCGGCGTGATTACGAAACGCCACCTGCATGACTTGGGCAAGCTGCTTTTCATGTTCACGCTATTTTGGACCTACGTGAGCTTCTCGCAGCTCGTGATCATCTGGTCCGGAAATCTTCCGGAAGAGATCACCTGGTACATCGACCGCATGAATGGCGGCTGGGAGTACATTGGCGCGATCCTTCTGTTTCTCCAGTGGATGCTTCCGTTCCTGATTCTGCTGTCTCAAACCATCAAGCGAAATCCGAAGTCAATTCGGATCATGGCGATTTGGATCTTATTGGTCCGCTTGGCCGACACCATCTGGCTGGTTGAGCCGAACTATCACAGCCAGCACCTTTACGTCAATTGGGCGGATATCACCGCCCCGCTCGGCCTTGTCGGTCTATGGGCGGCTTTTTATCTCTGGCAGCTTAAGCAGCGCGCGCTAATTCCTATCAATGCGCCCGATCTGGGAAGGGCTTTGGTCCATGGCAGAGCACACTAATCACGAAGACGATTTTCCGGACCGCAATCCCAGCGTCGCGCATGATCGCGGCGAGGAGGATGTCAAGACCGTTTCCGGCTTCGGAATCGGCCTCGCCATCGGCATCGTAATCGTCGTTTTCGCCATGTGGGGTCTGTTCGAGTGGTTCTACGCGCGGGAAGATAACGCGAATCCTGTGGTCGCCCCCGCGATCCTGACCGAAAAGCCCCAGCTCCCGCCCGAGCCCCGTCTGCAGGCTGAACCTCGCCTCGACCTCAAAGCCCTTCGCGAAGGAGAAGACCAGGTCTTGACGACTTACGCCTGGGTCGATCCGACCCGCGGCGTCGTTCGCATTCCCATTAGCGAGGCCATCAAAATCGTGGCCGCGAAAGGGCTTCCGTCCCAGCCCGCTACGGACCTGCCCAATGCTGACGGCTTCCGGGAAATTCCCTCCGTCGCCAGCAGCGCCCGAACCTCCGAAAAGATTTCTCAATGAAGTACGTTAGTTCCCAATCCGTTGTCTTCTGCGCCGCTCTGCTGCTGTCCTGCGCCGGTTCCGCCCGCGCCCAGCAGATCCGGGACATCCTCAACATGAAGGGTGTGGACCGTCCTGCTCAGCTTTCGAACGTCGGCATCGACCAGAAACTTGATTCCAAACTTCCCCTCGACGCCCGCTTCCGCGATGAGGCCGGCCGCGACGTGCGCTTAGGCGATTACTTCGGCAAGCGCCCCGTCGTTCTCGCTCTCGCTTATTACGACTGCCCAATGCTCTGCACGCAAGTGCTGAACGGCATGGTGCGCGCGCTCAAGACCCTTACTTTCACTCCCGGTCAGGAATACGACGTCGTGGTCGTCAGCTTCGATCCGCGCGAGAAGCCGCCGCTTGCCGCCGAGAAGAAGGCCATGTATCTTCGCCAGTACAACCGGCCCGATACATCTCCTTCCTGGCACTTCCTCACCGGCGACATTCCGAACATCAAGGCGCTCACCCAGGCGGTCGGGTTCCGCTATTACTACGACATCCACACCAGCCAGTACGCGCACGCCAGCGCCATCTATGTCGTTACCGCCGACGGTCGCATGTCCCGCTATTACTACGGAATTGAGTTCGCGCCCAAAGACATTCGGCTGGGACTCATTGAAGCCGCGCAAAATAAAATCGGCACTCCGGTTGACCAGCTTCTGCTGTTTTGCTACCACTACGACCCGAGCACGGGAAAATATACGCCGCTTGCGACCAATATCCTGCGGGCGGCCGGGGGCGCGACCGTTTTCGCGCTGGGAGGATTCATCCTGATTATGCTGATCCGCGATCGTAAGGCCGGATCGGCGAAGCAGGTCTGACGATCGCGTACTTTCGATATGGGACAGAAGAGCATTCAGTTTTTCCCCGAGCAGGCAAGTTCGATAGCCGGTCACGTCGACGGGCTTTACCTGTATCTCGTTCTCGTCAGCGCGTTCTTTTCCTTGCTGATTGCGGTTCTCATCATCGTCTTCGCGGTGAAGTATCGTCGCCGCTCGGAAGCCGAAGTGCCCAAGCCGATCCATGGCGGCCTGCTTCTGGAAATTACCTGGTCGGTGATTCCCCTCGGCCTCGCCATGGTCATGTTCGCCTGGGGCGCCAGCATCTTCTTTACGGAATCGCGGCCGCCCGCCGACTCCATGGAGATCTACGTCACCGGCAAACAATGGATGTGGAAAGTCCAGCACATGGAAGGGCAGCGCGAAATCAACGAGCTCCACATCCCCATCAATCGGGACATTAAGCTGACGCTAACCTCCGAAGACGTGATTCATGACTTCTATGTCCCGGCCTTCCGCACCAAAACCGATGTCCTGCCCGGCCGCTACACCACTGAGTGGTTCCGGCCCACGAAAGCCGGCGAATACCACATCTTCTGCGCCGAGTATTGCGGAACCAAACACTCGGGCATGGTCGGCACCGTTTATGTAATGGAGCCCCAGCAGTTCGATGCCTGGTTAACCGGCGGCGGCGCGCAGGGCTCATTAGCGCAGAAAGGGGAAGCTCTTTTCCAGCAGCTCGGCTGCGTCACTTGTCATCAGGCGGAAGCCGATCGCCAGGGACGCTGTCCCAACCTGCACGGAATCTTCGGCAGGCCGCAGGAACTCACCAATGGACAGGTCGTCACCGTTGACCCGGCGTACATCAAGGAGTCTATTCTGAATCCGAGCGCTAAGATCGTCGCCGGCTATCAGAACATCATGCCTACTTTTCAAGGCTTAGTCACCGAAGACGGCATCCAACAATTGATCGAATACGTGAAATCCATTGGACCCACTGGAGGCGCGTCCAGCGTCCCGACCAGCGATAGCCGGGGCGCCGTTCCCCCTGGCGGGGGTGGACCTTCGTCGGGTCAGCCCGGCGCCGCCGCGCAACGGCCTGCCAACCCGACCGCTGGCGTCGCGCCGTCCCAGAGGTAAAGGCAAAAGATCTAGGGGTAATATGCAAACCGAAACAGCAGTCGAGCGAGAGCCGAAAAATTACCTGAACGTCGAGCACACGCTGAGGAGTTGGCTGTTAACGCAGGATCACAAGCGCATCTGCCTTTTGTATCTGATCGTCGTCACCCTCTTTTTCTTCATCGGCGGCGCGTTCGCCGCGTTGATCCGCATTGAACTCGCCACGCCCGCCGGCGACCTCGTCGAATCGGGTGTCTATAATAAGTTATTCACCATGCATGGCATCATCATGGTGTTCTTCTTCCTGATCCCTTCGATTCCCGCCACCCTCGGCAACTTCCTCATCCCGCCCATGATCGGCGCCAAGGATGTCGCGTTCCCTAAACTGAATCTGCTGAGCTGGTATCTCTACGTAATCGGCGGCTCCATGACCCTGTATGCCATCCTGGTCGGCGGCGTCGACACCGGCTGGACCTTTTACACGCCATTCAGCACCGGCTATGCCAACGGGTATGTGACCTTGACCGCGATGGGCATCTTCGTCAACGGCTTCTCTTCGATTCTCACCGGGCTAAATTTCATCGTCACCATCCACCGCATGCGCGCGCCCGGCATGACTTGGTTCCGCCTGCCCCTGTTCATCTGGTCCCTTTACGCCACCAGCCTCATTCAGGTCCTCGGGACGCCGGTGATCGCCGTCACCCTTCTCCTTTTAGGTCTGGAGCGCGGGCTGCACATCGGGATTTTCGATCCCGCCCTTGGCGGGGATCCCGTCCTTTTCCAGCACCTGTTCTGGTTCTATTCGCATCCGGCCGTGTACATCATGATCTTGCCGGCCATGGGCGTCACCAGTGAAATCATCACGACCTTCTCTAAGAAGGAGCCCTTCGGTTACAGCTTCATCGCGTTCTCCAGCGTCGCTATCGCCGTGTTCGGTTTCATCGTCTGGGGACATCACCTCTTTGTGAGCAGCCAATCCGTGTACGCCGGAATGGTGTTCTCGGTGTTGAGTTACCTTGTCGCGATTCCTTCCGCCATCAAGGTCTTCAATTGGATCTCCACCATGTACAAAGGTTCGGTCCAGCTGACGACTCCCATGCTCTACGCTCTCGGGTTTATCGGCTTGTTCACCATCGGCGGATTAACCGGTCTCTTTCTGGCCAGCCTCGGCATGGACGTGCACCTTACCGATACTTATTTCGTAATCGCTCACTTCCACTACATCATGGTGGGCGGCGCCATCATGGGCTTCATGGGCGGCCTGCATTACTGGTGGCCCAAGATCACCGGCAAAATGTACGCCGAGAACTGGGCCAAAATCTCGGCCATCATTATCTTCCTCGGCTTCAATCTCACTTTCTTCCCGCAGTTCATTCTCGGTTATATGGGCATGCCGAGGCGCTATCACGTGTACCCGCCCGAGTTCCAGGTTTACAATGTGCTCTCATCCGCGGGAGCCTCGATTCTCGGTCTCGGATACATAATCCCGTTCACTTACTTCATGTGGTCCATCTTCTACGGTAAGAAGGCATCGGCAAATCCCTGGAACGCCACCGGCCTGGAATGGCAGATGCAGTCGCCTCCCATTCCGGAGAACTTCGAAGTGACTCCCGTGATCACGCACGATTCGTACGAATATTCGACCCAGGAGGTTGTCCAAGTTGGCTAGCCATTCCGTCGCCCTGCGGCATCACTTCGAGACCGCCGAACAGCAGAAGGACGCCTCCACCATCGGGATGTGGATCTTCCTGGTCACCGAAATCATGTTCTTCGGCGGCCTCTTTATGACTTACATCGCCTACCGCGGCGCCTACCCGGAGGCGTTCGCCGCCGGAAGTCAGAAACTCAACATCGTGCTCGGGACCGTCAACACCGGCGTCCTGATTTTCAGTTCGCTGACCATGGCCATGGCGGTTCACTCCGCCGCGTTGGGCAATAAGAAGCTGCTCGTCACTTTTCTTATCTGCACCCTGATCCTCGGCGGCGTGTTCCTCGGCATCAAGGCGGATGAGTATCACACCAAGTTCGTCAACCATGAGGTGCCCGGTCCCAATTTCCGTTTCGCCGAAGGCGACGCCGGCCACGTGTCGCTTTATTTCGCTCTCTACTTCGGAATGACGGGTCTCCACGCCTTGCACATGATCATCGGGGCGTCCATCCTCCTCATCCTGATCTATCAGTCCATCAAGGGCCGCTTCACCGCCCAGTGGCACACTCCCGTCGAGCTCTTCGGCCTCTACTGGCACTTCGTCGACATCGTCTGGATTTTCCTTTTCCCGTTGCTCTACCTGATCGATTTGCACCCTGGAAAATAGCATGGCTGACCATTCCGAGCATCCTCAACATTCCGATCACATCGTCCCCGTAGGCGTCTATTTCGCCGTCTTCGGCGCTTTGATGGTAGGCACCGCCGCCACCGTTGGCGCCGCCTATATCGATCTCGGACGGTTCAACATCGTCGTCGCGCTTCTCATTGCATGCATCAAGGCTTCTCTCGTGGTGCTCTTTTTCATGCACATCTATTACAGTTCCAAGCTGACCAAAACCATCGTCATCACCGGCCTGTGCACCCTGTTTATCATGTTTTTCTTCACCGGCGCTGATCTTCTCGCGCGCGGCTGGTTCTCCGGAACCACCCGATGGATCGGCGTTCCCGGCCGGTAATCCCGGCGCCCAACTGCTCCTCCAGGCGCGCTGCCTTTCCGTGGCGCGCCATTCCTTTTCTGACCTTCGAATTCTGATTGTGGAGAGCCTGCCGGTCTCCCGGACACTATTAGTTCGGTGCTGCCGAGCAGAGAGGAGGAGACCGAAGCTGATACGCCCCTGCGCTGGCGAAGCGATATCCGGCGAGGAGCGCGAAGCGCTGATCCTCGCCCACCTTCCCCAGGTGCGTCTCATCGCACGAAGGATTTATGAGACCCGCCCGGATCGCCTCGCGATCGATGACCTGATTTCCAGCGGCGCCATGGGGCTCATCGCCGCCATCGATAACTTCGACCCGGCCCTGAACGTCAAGCTGAAGACTTACGCGGAGTATCGGATCCGAGGCGCCATTCTCGACTCCCTGCGTGACCTCGATTGGGTGCCCCGCCAGAAGCGTCACATGAGCCGGCAAATCGAAGCCGCTACCGCCGCGGCCGCGCGGAAGCTGGGCTGCATTCCCTCGGAGGAGGATATCGCCTCCGAGCTCGGCATCGGACTCACCGAATACCACCGCTGGCTCGTCGACACCGAAGGCGTGCACCTCGCCGAGCTCGAATTCCGCGGCAAATCGGCCGATCCCGGCTTCAGCCTCGTGAAGTTCGTCGCCGATTCCGGCGAGAATTCGCCCGCCTCCGTTCTCGAACGCTCCGAACTCGAACGCCTGACCGTTCAGGCGATCGGCCGCATGCCCAGAATCGAACGCTTCGTGCTCAGCCTCTACTACTACGAAGAACTAAGTCTGAGAGAAATCGCGGAGCTTCTGAACCTTCACCTCTCGCGCATCTCGCAACTCAAAAGCCAGGCGATCCTGCGGCTGCGCCGGCTCATGGAAGTGCGCTGGCCCGGCCGCCGGGACCGCTAATGGCCCGCGAGATTATGGACAATACAATAAAAGCCATGCCGCGCCTGGCCTTGGCCATCATTCCGCTGCTCTCTTTCCACGCCTTCGCGCAACAGCTGCCGCGTGCGCCCTTGGACCCGGCGGACATGATCGAAAAACAGCGCCAAGACTCGGCCGTCCTCGCCGGCGAGTGGATGCAAAGCCCCGACGCCAGAACTCGGGCGTGGGGCTCATTCTTTGTGCTGCGCGATCGCCTCACCGCCCGGATTCCCGATCTGCTTCTCCTCGCCCAGAATTACAACGTGACCGGCGAACCCGCCAGCCTCGCCGAAACCGATAATCATGACGCGATGCTCGCCGTTCTCGACTCCCTGATTCAGATGCAGGCCGGCGTCCCGTTCGATACCGCGATAAGACTCTACCCGGAGTTTCCCGCCCAAGCGATGATTCTGATCGCGAACTCACGCTCCGAAGACATGTCCGCGCTGCTTCCCATCTTCCAGACCGCGGAGAATCGCGGCGCGTGGCTTACCGCCGGCAATCTCCTCGTGGACCGCCGCGCGCCAGGGTTCGCCGCCGCCGTCTTTTCCGGCATGGCCGTTCACGCTTACATTTACGTCACCGATGGGCTTAGCGTTGGAATAAGTTCTGGCGGGGGATTCGGCGGCAGTCTCTTCAGCGAACCGCGCGCGGGCTGGCCCGAAATAGGAAATTACGTGCTGTCGGCTTGCGGCGCAACCCAATCCATGATTTTGGCGGACGGCGTCCACCCCGCCTACTACCAGCGCGTCGTCAATAACCTGTATCATTCCGAGAGCGATTCCCCTTGCATCAACACGGACCTTGATAAAATCCGCGCCGACTATCTCGCGACCCTTCTTAGTTCAGGTCCCGATCACGTGCCTGTCCCCTCCCAGGTAACTCGATCCATCACTTGGACGAATGGCGAGGGTTATCTAAGCGAGTTGACTCAGTTCATCGCGGACCAGCAGACTCTATTCGCCTCAGCGGCGCGCCGTCTTGCATCCGCCGGATTGATGACCGAGTCTGAAGCCAGCTCTTCCCGTCCGGCTCTCGAGATAACCGTCGCCGACATCCGGCAGGCCAAGCTCCCGCCGCTTCCAAATCTCCCCGCCCCCGTGGACGGAGTTACTTTTCACCAGTGAGTTCCTCACCCCGGCGAATGTGTAAAACAGGAGCATCACAGCCCGCTTCAATCTGGGTAGTGGGGCAGTTCGAAATCTACCTGATGGGTCCCCAAATAGCGTAGGTCGATCCGTCCTTGCTTGTTCCCGCTAAGAATTGCTTTGTCTCGCCCGTGGCTGTATCGATTCTGAACAGCCCATGCACCGTAGAGGTGCTGTCGTTGAACGACAGCACGTACTGTCCCGTAACCAACTGAAATCGTCCGACTGGCCCTTTCGAAGATTGATTGCTGCAAGCGACGAGTGCCGCAAAAACAACAGAGCACGCGACGAGCAGAGCGAACTTTGCGGTCTTCATTCAATACCTCCCTTTTTGGCTGGCCTCTGGACAGCCCTTGAATTTTCGCCTACGCCCGCGCTGGCCGTGTCGATTTCGGCTACGATCGCTTCCAACAATTCGACCATTTCTTCTACCCTCCAGACGTGGTTGGCGACGCCCGCCTTAACAGCCGGAGCGGTAGTCGGATTCTTCTCCGAATGCTTATCAACAGCCCCCAGGTAGGCCGTGAAACCGCCAGTGGTTAATTGCACGCGATTCGCAAGCCTTCCCGCAAGGTCTTCGACGAAGTGGCGCGCGGCGCTGGCATCCCGCGATCCAAGCAACCATGACGAAATCAGCTTGCCATCGGCATCAATTGCCGTCCACGTCCAAACATGCCAGCATAACCGCCGTCCTCGAAGTGATGGGGCTGTACGTTCTTTTGATTCGCGCCGACGAACGACCAAATTTCATCGGCCTGAATGCGCTTGAATGGCAGGTTGCGCAGGGCCCGATCCATGAACCGCCTGCACGCCGCACCGAGTTCGACCAGCAGCGCTGCGACCGTCTTTTTTGATGCGCCCGTCAGACGGACCGTGGAGCGGCCCCCAATCACCAATCCCACCCCCCAATAGTCCCAACCGAATCAACATCTTGCACGCTGGCGCCCCCCAAACCCAATCCGCCCGTCCTAAGCTGGGCATAGGAGGCGGACCCGCGCGCAATCATCATCAGCAAAAATCCGCAAAGAATGCTCCAAAAACCCGGTAGATTGACCGCTGAAAATCCGAAATCAACAAGCAGAAAATCCGAATCGGCCAAGACGCCGGGCCGCCTACAAAAAATCAAAAACGAAGCCAACCGCTTAAACAAAACAAATCACTTACCTGAAATAACGAACCCAAAAATGACGGTTTTGAGCCCGCCCGAAGCCGAGCGAAGCCAACCGCATCCGTGCATCGCAACCCCCGGAATCGGCAATCCCGGTCTCTGCGAACCGCGCCCGCGCCGGCGCACACCTGCTCCATCGCACACACCCCGCCCGCGCACGGCCGCTTCAGCCGCTAAACTAAAGGAAAGCCTCCCCGCATGACCGTCGCTGCCTCATTAGCTGAAGAAATCCTCGACCTGAAGCGCCAGAAGCGCGCCGTTCTCCTGGCCCACCACTACCAGGAGTCCGAGATCCAGGATCTCGCCGACTCCATCGGCGACAGTCTCGAACTCGCCCGCGCCGCCCGCAGCTTCGAGGGCGACGTCATCGCTTTCTGCGGTGTCTGGTTCATGGCCGAAACCGCCAAAGCGCTCAACCCGGACAAGATCGTCATCGTCCCTGACCGCGACGCCAGTTGCAGTCTTGTCGAGGGTTGCCCCGTCGAGCCCATCCGCGAATACCGCCGCCGCAATCCCGATCACGTCATCGTCAGCTACATCAACACCTCGCTCGACGTCAAAGCCGAAAGCGATATCATCTGCACCTCCCGCAACGCCGTCGCCGTCGTCAACTCCATCCCCGCCGAGAAGACCATCCTCTTCCTGCCGGACCGCAATCTCGGCAACTACGTGAAGGCGCAAACCGGCCGCCAGAATATGAAGATTTGGCAGGCCTCCTGCATCGTCCACCAGACATTCCCGGTCCGCCGCCTGCTGGACGCCATGGCGGCTCACCCCGGCGCGGTTGTCGTGGCGCACCCTGAATGCCCGCAGGCCGTTCTCGATCATGCCGATTTCATCGGCTCCACTTCCGCCCTGATCGATTACTGCGCCGCCAGTTCCGCCGAGGAGTTCATCGTGATGACGGAGAGCGGCGTGCGCCACTCCCTGATCCGCCTCGCGCCCCAGAAGAACTTCTACTTCGTTCCCAACGAAAACTGCAACTGCAGCGAGTGCCCGTTCATGAAAATGAACACGCTCGAAAAACTCCGCGACGCCCTCGCGTACCTCCAGCCTCGCGTCGAATTGCCCCTCGATCTGATGGAGCGCGCCCGCATTCCCATCGAACGGATGTTGGCGCTCAAATGACCCTCGCGCCGCCGCTCGTGGATAACTTCGGACGCCTCCACGACAACCTCCGCGTCAGCGTCACCGACCGCTGCAATATCCGCTGCTCTTATTGCATGCCGGAAGGCCCGATTAAGTTTGAAGCCCGCGAAAATCTCCTGAGCTTTGAGGAGATCGAGCGCTTCGTCCGCGTCGCGGCTCAACTCGGCGTCACCAGGATCCGCCTTACCGGAGGCGAGCCGCTCGTCCGCCGGGATCTTCCCGTCCTCATCCGGAAACTCGCCGCCATTCCGGACATTCGGGATCTCGCGCTCACCACCAACGGCGTGTTGCTCGCGGAACACGCGCAGTCTCTCTTCGACGCCGGCCTGCGCCGCCTGAACGTTCATCTCGATACGCTCGACCCCGGGAAGTTTCACCGCATCACCCGCCGCGACCTCCTCCCGCGCGTCCTCGAAGGCCTCCGCGTCGCCCGGCAAATCGGCTTCGCTCCCATCAAGATCAACATCGTCGCTCTCAAAAACCTGATCGAGCCGGATCTGGTTCCCATGGCCCGTTTCTGCCGCGCCAACGGCTTCGAGCCCCGCTTTATCGAGTTCATGCCGCTCGATTCCCAGCAGCTCTGGGATTCGTCCAAGGTCCTGTCCGCCGCCGCGATCCTTCGCACCCTTTCCGACGAAATTTCGCCCCTGGTCGAAGTGCCGCCCTCCGATCTACGCGCCCCCGCTACCGAATATCGCTACGCCGATGGCGGCGGACAGATCGGCGTCATCGCCTCCGTCACCCGCCCGTTCTGCCTGAACTGCAATCGCGTTCGCTTGACCGCCGACGGCAAACTGCGATATTGTCTTTTCGCCATCGAGGAAACCGATGTGCGAACCTTGCTCCGGACCGGCGCCGATGACCAGGTGGCCGCCGCGCTCCGGCAAAATGTAAAAGAAAAATGGCTCGGCCATGAGATCAACTCGTCCCGCTTCGTCCCGCCGCCTCGTCCCATGTATTCCATCGGCGGATGATGCGGCGGAACAAACCAGGCCGCGCATTCGTAGCTTCTAAAGGGTGAAAAGGAAAATGGCTGAAACAGCAACAATCGATTCCGCGCAGATCCACGTCCTGCTGGCCGAAAGCGGCTATGAGGTCAAGGATGTCGCGCCCAATGTACTCTCCATCCGTCAGCTGGATAGCGGCGTCACCATCCAGGGCGTCATCGAAAGTGAGATCATGGTCTTTTCGCTGACCTGCCTCACCGTGCCGGACGAGAAGATCACACCGGAAATCATGCGGCGCATGCTCGCCGCCGACAATGGCATCTCCACCTCTCATTTCCAGCTCTATGACATGGACGGCGGAACCACCGCCGTGGCGCTCACTAACTTCTGCAAGCTCCAGGAACTCGGGCCGGATGACACCGACGACATCCTGTCCTGCGTCCACTTCCTGTTCGCGGATGTTCTCACCGCCCGCGATCTTCTTCGCAATCTCGACTAACGCTGCCGAACCATCATTAAGGAACCGATAAATATGGGATTTTTATCTGAACTGTTCGGACGCGCGGGTCGCGTCACGCGGGGCAAAGCCAGTGACGCTGTAAGCGCCTACGAGGACGCCAATTTCGATTCCACCGTTCGGCAGACCATCGCCGATATGAAGGAAGAGCTCAATAACGTCGTGCGCGCCTCCGCCGTCGCCATGAGCAACTACAACCGGCTCGATGCCGAGTATCAGAAGTATGTCCGGCAATCCGAAGAGTGGAAGGCCCGCGCCAACCAGGCTCTCGACGCCGGCAACGAAGATCTCGCCAAAAAAGCTCTCGCCAAAAAGGCCGAGTCGGATCGCCAGGTCGCTTCCATGCAGACCGCGATTCAGCAGGCTCAGGGCGCCAGCGACAACCTGAAGACCCAGGTCGGCGACCTCAAGCGCAAGATCGACGAAGGCGAGCGCACCGCCACCACTCTCGTCGCCCGCAAGAACGCCGCGCAAGCGCAGCGCAAGGTCGCCGAAGCCATGGCCGGCGTCGCCAAGAGCGACAACGCGTTCGCCCAGCTTTCCCGCTTTGAAGACAGTGTAGCCAAGGAAGAAGCCACGGCCAAGGCTTTCCAGCAGCTCGGTTCCGTCGGCAAAGACGACGACCTCGAGGCCCAGTTCGCTCAACTCGGAGACCACTCCGTCGATGCCGAGCTCGAAGCCCTCAAGCGCGAACGGTCTCTGCCCAAACCCACCAGTCCGCTCGGACTGCCCGCTCCCGAGAACAAGCAATAAGTTATGTTCTTCAAACACACTAACGGATCGACGCGCCATGTCGATCCGTCTCAGGTCGAGGATCTCGCTCACCTTACTGTCACCTCCGCCCGCCCCGGCGACACGCTCTCCGTCGTCGGCGTGGGCGATCAGTTCGCGGATCTCGATTTCACCGTCGATCGCCGCGCCATGGTCGAAGGCGGCCTGAAGTGGACCGAATTGAGCGGCATGTACCGCGACCGCCGCGTCACGCTGGAAGTCCATAACGACGACGACGTGGAAGTCTTCGGATCCTTCGATGGCCGCCACATCACGCTGGACCAGCTCGGTCTTTCCGAGCGGGATCTCGCCGACATCGACTCGCGTCAAAATCCGTCCGATAGCTTCGAGTTCGAAACCAAAATCTGGATGTATCGCTGGAGCCGCGAACTCGGCATCTTCCGCGATAACGAAATGCAGGGAACAGGCTGTTACGCCTGGCACTTCCAGGAGGAAAAGGGCGACCATTTCCTCACGGTCCGCAAGTTTGAAGGGCAGCCCTTCGCGGCCACCATGTCGCAGAAGGTCAACCCCGGCGATATCACCGTCTACCGGGGGTAGGCACTCATGAACAGAAAATCCGTCGCCATCATTGGCGCCTTGCTGGCGATCTTCGTCGGCTGGGCGATCGTCGCGGGCAACCGTCTGCCGGGCGAGCTTCGCGCGCAAGTCCTGTCCGAGCAAAAGCACCTGGCAGAAACGCGCCGCCAGATTGCGGATGAGCAGGCGTCGGTCGCCAAAGACGCGGCCGGCGAGCCGGAACTCTTCCACGTCCGCGGCTTCGATCAGGAGTGGCCCGGACGCTTTCACGAAGCCGAGGCCGCGCTCGGCGAGGCCGGCCGTTACGGCGCCGCGCTCGATCCGCTGCTCCGCAAAAACAACCGCGGCAGCGCCGCCGAAGTTCGCGACCTGCTTCAGCGCGAGCGCGAGCGCGAAGCGGCCGCGTCCAAGGAAGCCGGCGACACGCTGAAGGAAGCCCAGAAGAGACTCGACTTCAAGAAAAATTACGCGGCAACCCTGACCGGAATCGCCTCGCGAGCCAAAGCCCTCGAAGCGGCCGACTACTCCGCCGTCACCAAGAAGGTCACTCAGGCCGAACAGGATTGGCCCAGCAAAAAGGACGTTCTTCAGACCCGTCTGAACGCGTTGCTGGATCCCAAAAAACAGGCCTCCGCCTGGGAGCAATCCGCCCAGGCTCTCGCCGCGAAACCCGATTACGCCCAGGCGCTGGATCTGGAAGAGTCCGTCGATCACGCGCCCGGTCCCGCGCAGGCTGCTGAACTCGCGGGCCTCAGCGCCCAGCTCTACACCTCCTGGGATAACGTCCTCGAAGACCTCGACAAAGACAACGACATCTACCGCGAGAAGGTGAAGCACGTCGTCACCACCGTGACGGCCCCGAACGCTAAAGGCAGCACCTCGTCTACCGATACCTGGAGCACTGTCTCGCCCGATCAGTGGCGCGTCGTGCAGAACGACATCGGGATGACCGTCGCCCATAAGCCGCTCGGTCGCTTCGATAGCGAAGCCGACCATACGCCCGAACCCGCCGGGTTCGCCTACATGGCTTCCCCCGCCGAGGGACGCAATCAATACGGCTACTGGGATCACCGCGAAGGCGGCTCGGTCTGGACGTGGCTGCCCGAGTACCTGATCCTGCGCGATCTCCTGTCCCATCACTCTTACCAGCCCATCCCGAGTTACGATTGGGACCGCTACCGTCAGGCCCAGCGCTACGGCCAGACCTATTACGGCCGCGACGAATCCGGCGCGCCGAAATACGGCTCTCACGGCACGTTCACTCTCCAGCATTACGGCAACAGCCGCTATGCGCAATCCGGCGGCTTCTCCGGATCCAAATATGCTTCGGGCGGCGGCGGTTTTTCCGGATCCAAATATGGCAGCGGCTCGGCTTCCGCTTCTCCCTCCGCCGCGTCAAGCGGATCGCATCGGTATGGAACTTCCAGCGGATCGCGGTTCGGGAGCGGCTCCCGCTCGGCCGGGCGAAGTTTCGGTGGAAGACGTCACTGAAATCGGTGATATTCTGGCGTTACCGTGGATCTCAATCTCGATACTCTCAAGCGCTCGATCTCCGAGCATCTGGAACGGTCCGATTTCGCGATTTTCCGTCATGATCCAGGCAATTTCGACGCGAACCTCGTCGTCACCTGGGATTCGGAAACCTACCCGGATTTTCAGATGTTTCTCGATGCCGCCCGCAAACTCGGCGTGAAAATGATCCTCTACGCCGCGCGCGAGTTCGACGAAGCCGAACTCTCGGAAGTGGAAGATGATCTCGAAGCCTACGACATGCCTCGCGACGATAAGCGCGATTACGCCAAGACCTTGGATGCTTTCCGGTCGAATGTGGGCGTCACATGCTCCATCGAGTTAGCTTTCCATTTTGAAACCCACTTCTACCTCTACGAAGTTCGCGCCGATTGGTACGACGAGTTCGTCGGCATCTCCGACGAAGTGACGGCTTTCGGCGGCATGAACGACGACGACGAAGTGGATAGCGACGGCGGGCTGGGCGGGTTCTATTCGAAGAACTGACGGCCGGCCTTGCCGGTGGTTGTTTTCGCCGTTCGATCCAGGGCAGGCCGCGGAACTCGCGCAAGCTTTGGAGATTCCTCCGGCTGTCGCCGCGATCCTGAGCTCCCGAGGCATCGCCGGATCGGAGCAGGCGCTGGATTTTCTGGAGCCGTCCCTTTCCGGCCTTCACGATCCGCTGCTGCTGCGGGACATGGATCGCGCCCTCGCGCGTCTGGCCGGAGCGATTCGCCAAGGGGAGAAGATTGAGATCCACGGCGACTATGACGTGGACGGCACAACGTCTACGGTGCTCCTCAAAACGGCCATCGAACTGGCCGGCGGCAAAGCGGGCTTCTTCATCCCGCATCGCGTGAACGATGGCTATGGGCTGAGGATTTCCGCCATCGAGCGCGCCGCCGCCGAGGGCGTCACGCTCATTATCAGCGTGGATACCGGCATTCGGGCGGCCGAAGCGGTTCTGCGGGCCCGCGATCTGGGCGTGGACGTCATCGTGACCGACCACCATCTGCCGGAGCCGGTGCTGCCGCCCGCTGTCGCGGTTCTGAATCCGAACCGCCCGGATTGCGAGTATCCGGAGAAGAACCTCTGCGGCGCCGCCGTCGCCTTCAAACTCGCGCAGGCTTTGCTCGGGACGCTGGGTTGGCCGCGAGAACGGCTGGATCGCATTCTCGCCTCGCTGCTGAAACTGGTGGCGATCGCCACGGTGGCGGACGTCGTTCCGCTGACCGGGGAAAACCGGATCATCGTCGCCTACGGTTTGCGCGGCCTGTCCGATGTTCGCAATCCAGGGCTGCGTGCGCTTCTCGACGCCGCCGGGGTCGCCCCGGGACGGGCGCCGACCACGCACCAGATCGGGTTCGGCGTAGCCCCCCGCATCAATGCCGCCGGCCGCATGGCCAGCGCTTCGGAGGTGATCGACCTCTTCCTGACAACGGAAGTCGAAAAGGCCCGCAACATCGCTGAACGCCTGAACACGCTCAATAGCGAGCGGCAGGGCGAAGAGTTGCGCATCGTCGAAGAGATCCTGGCCGAGTGCGAGTCCTGCGTATCCGACACCGCCGCGCCCGCGCTGGTCTTTGCCCGCGAAAACTGGCATCGCGGCGTGCTCGGGATCGTCGCCAGCCGTCTGGTCGAGCGGTTCTGCCGGCCCGTGTTCGTGCTGGGGATCGACCACGGCGAAGCGGCCGGATCGGGGCGCAGCATTCGCGCCTTCCACCTGCTCGATTCGCTCGAATCCATGCGCCCGCTGTTCATCAAGTTCGGCGGTCACCGCCAGGCGGCGGGCGTGACTCTGGACGCCTCCCGGATCGATGAGTTCCGCGCTTCCTTCATCGCCTGCGCCGGTTCCGCCCTGACCGCGGTCGACTTCGAGCCGGCGCTGACCATCGACGCCTCCGTCCGGTTCACCGACATCACCAACAGTTTCTGGTCCGCCCTGCGCCGTCTGGAGCCGTTCGGGATGGGCAATCCCGGCCCGGTCTTCGCCGCCCGCGATGTCGAGATCGTGAACGCGCCGGTGGTGATGAAGGAAAAGCACCTGCGCTTCTCCGCCGCCCAGGACGGCCGCGTGATCACATTCAAGGCGTTCAACTTCGCGCATCGCGCCGATGAGTTGCAGGCCGGCAGCCGGGTCGATCTTGCCTTCAAAATTGACGCGGACGAATATTGGGGCGGCTGGTCGGCTAAGCTCTGCGACGTCAGAACTGGAAGTACACAAACGGAATCTTCTGGTCCGTAATTCCGAACAGCTCGATCGCCAGCAGCGCCACGATCACCGCGGCCGTTCGGACCCACGCGGGCGCGACGTTCAACCGGGTCAGCACGGACCCATACTCCTCCGCCAGCGCGATCGCGAGCGTCAGGCCGGCCATGCGCCAATGCCACGGCGTCAGTACGGACCGGCCGCCATGCCCCGTAAACATCTGCCCGAGGACGTAGCCGGCGAGCGCGAATGTGTTCGCCCGAAACCAGACCCAACCGATGCAGACCAGAAGGAACGTGAGGATCGTCAGCGGCACGCGCATCACTCCGCGAATCTCCCGCCTTCCGTACGCGACGCGCTCGATCGACAGTAAGCCGCCGTGGTACAACCCCCAGATCACGAACGTCCAGTTCGCTCCATGCCACAGGCCGCCGAACATCATGGTGAGCAGAAGATTCCGGTATGTCCGCCACGCGCCGTTACGGTTGCCGCCCAGCGGAATGTAGATAAAATCCCGCAGCCATGCGGAGAGCGACATGTGCCATCGTCTCCAGAACTCGGTGATGCTGGCCGATAGATAGGGCCGCCGGAAGTTCTCCGGAAAGTGAAACCCGAACAGGATTGCCGTGCCGATCGCGATGTCGGTATAACCGGAGAAGTCAAAGAAAATCTGGAGCGCGAAAGCGAATGCGCCGGTCCATGCCGGAACCATGCCGGGCAGTGCGCCGGGGTCGCGGAAGTATCGGTCCGAAACCAGCGCGAAGCGGTCCGCGAACACCAGTTTCTTCACCAGTCCCGCGGCGATGGAAAGGATGCCTTCCTGCCATTCCTGAGACGTCGGAGGACGCCATGAGAAGTAATCGGCGAAGAACTGCCGCGCCCTGACGATCGGTCCCGCCACCAGCTGCGGGAAGAACGCCACGAACAAGGCGTAATCGATGTAACTCCGCACAGTGCGCTGCCGCCCGCGATAGACATCGACGACGTACGAGATGCTTTGAAACGTATGGAAACTGATTCCTAACGGAAGAATGATGTTGAGCAGGCGCGGATTCGCGCCGGGATGAAGAATCTGCGTCCAGGTCGAAATTGCGAGATTCGTATATTTGAACCACGCCAGAAATCCGAGGTTGGCGGCGAGGCTGCCGATCAGAGCGGCGCGGCGCCGCCAGCCTTGGAATTGGTCCATCCAAAGCGCGGCGGCGTAGTCGATGGTAATCAGCGCAAACAAGAGCAGAACGAAGCGCACGTTCCAGCTCATATAGAAGTAAATGCTGGCCGCGAGCAGCACGTACCGGCGACCCGGCGCCGGTACCGCATAGAAGAGCGCCAGAACGGTTACGAGAAAAATCCAGAATTGCCAGGTCGTGAAGAGCATGGCTAGGGGTTGGCGAGAACGTCCCCCATGCGCGCGGCGAAGAGCGAGGTGAATTTTTCCCGTCCCTCGCGATTCAGATGCAGGCCATCGAAGAACGTTTGCGGCGTCTCCAGGCCGCGAAATGTGGAAGCGTCAACGACGACCACATGCGGCTGTTTGCGCGCCCAATCGATGAAGGTGGCGGGAATTTTTCCGGGGGGCTGGAGCAGCGGGCCGCGCGGCATCTCGATGAACACGATGCGCGTCGCGGACTTCCGGTACAGGTCAATGATGCGGCCGAGCCAGCGCATTCGATAGGCGGTGAGTTCGCCGGTTTGAGGCGGCAGGTCGGGCATGAGCTCGTACTGGATTGAATTGCGCCGTTCGAGTTCGAGCGCCGGCGGGAACGAAAGCTTTCGCGCCTTCCAATCGGCGCTGAGGCCTTCCAAATTCCCCGCGCGCCCTCCGTATCCAAGCACGTATTCGTTTCCGTGAGCGCGAAAGTCCGCGGCCAATTTTCGGCGCCTGGGAATATCCGCCAGAAACTCCTGAACATCGGAGCGGAGAACCGAGCCTTTCAATATGGCGCCGACAAACGCGGCTTGCTGGCGGGCGGGACGGCGCATGGATGAGGCGAAATCCCAAACGTCTGACCACCGCAACCGGCCAATCACGAAGTTCAAATCGATCAGCCGGTCGGGAGCGGTGTCGAAAGAGTCTTCGTCGGAAAAGTGATCGAGCGCGAGAACGATCGCGCGAAACCGATCGCGGCCAGGATCCGCGTCGCGCAAGATGTAGTACCACACGCGCGGCGATGAGCCGGGAATCCCGCAGTTCCAGAAGTAGATCTGCTGGTTGGCGAGAAGCTGCGCCGCCTGCCGGGCGGAGAACCCTTCGGCGATGCGCGAATCCCCCACCACCAGAACCTCGCCGGCTTGCGCGGGATGGAACCGATGGATCCAGTATTCGCGAAGCTCGACCGCGCCCGCCGACGACTCCGGCTGAAGGTATTGGTAGTACCACGGCAAACGGAAACACAACGCTTCCACCAGCAGGAAAGCCGCCAGCGTCACCCCGGTCCAGATCACGGAACGCTTCATCACCGGGTTATCGGCGGCGGATGGTTCACGTTCCTGGCCGCTGTCGGTTTCTCGCGCGGGGCAGGGGGGCAGAGATGGCTCCAGCGCATCAAAGAACTTCCCAGCATAACAATGAGATATCCTCTTCACTGCGAGTGACTCCGTTGAAACTCCGTTTTCCTTTCTCCGTCCGATTGCTGCTCCTGGCGCCGGTATGCGCGATGCTGGCGGCCGAGCCCCAGCCGATACTCGAATACATCCGAGACACCTGGACGGTGCTGACGCGATCCCACAAGCAGCTCGCCATCGCGGCTGTCGACCCTAAGTTCAAGCCGGGCGAGGATGGAAAGTGGCTCGTGTACATTCCCGGGGATGAGAATGTCGCGCGCATTCAACAGCAGCTCACCGCCGAGATGAGCCCGGCCGATTTCGCAAAAATTCGGATCGCCACTCTTGAGCAGAAAGGGAACAGCCATCAAGAGCCCGGACTGCTCTACTTACCGCGCCCCTACGTTGTCCCTGGCGGACGGTTCAACGAGATGTACGGCTGGGACAGTTACTTCATTCAACTCGGCCTGTTGCGCGACGGCATGGTTCCGCTCGCCAAAGATATGGCGGATAACTTTCTGTACGAGGTGCGGGAATACGGGAAAGTGCTCAACGCGAACCGCACTTACTACTTGACCCGATCCCAGCCGCCGTTTTTAACGCAGATGGTGCTCGGCGTGTACGAGCGCACGAAAGATAAACAATGGCTGCGGAACGCGCTTCCCGAAATCGAGTCTTACTACCGCTTCTGGACCACGGAGCCGCATTTAACGAAGGATACCGGGCTCTCACGCTATTACGACCTCGGCGACGGACCCGCGCAGGAAGTGCTGTCATCCGAGCGCGACGCCCAGGGCCGCACCCACTACGACCTGATCAAAGCCTTCTTCAAGACTCACCCGATCACCGACTATGATGTCGCGCAGTATTTCGAACGCGACCAGGACTCCATGACGGATCTTTTTTACAAGGGCGATCGGTCCATGCGCGAGTCCGGTTTCGATCCCTCCAACCGGTTCGGTCCCTTCAACATCGACGTGATTCACTATGACCCGGTGTGCCTGAACTCGCTGCTCTACCTGATGGAAATGCAGACTGCCGATATCCTAGACATCCTGGACCGGAAGACTGAGTCGGCGGTTTGGAGAAAGCGCGGTGAAGACCGCGCCGCCAAGATCAGCCAGTTGATGTGGGATCCGACCGACGGCCTCTTCTACGATTACAACTTTGTTGGTCACAAGGTGCGCCGGTATCCGTTTCTGACCACGTTTTACCCGCTTTGGGCAGGCTTCGCTTCCAAAGATCAGGCGGCGCGGATCGTTCAGAATCTGTCGAAGTTCGAACGCCAGGGCGGTCTTCAGACCAGCACCGAGGTGAGCGGAAACCAGTGGGACTCGCCGTTCGGCTGGGCGCCGCTCGAACTGATCGCGTGCCAGGGGTTGCGCCGTTACGGTTACGCGGCCGACGCCGACCGCCTTTCGATGAAATGGCTCACGCTCATCCAGAACCAATACCGGGCGAATCACTTCATTGTGGAGAAGTACGATGTCGTGGACCCTGGCGGCAGCGTGAGCGGCCAGATCAAGTTCGGGTACCGCACCAACGAAGCCGGCTTCGGCTGGACCAACACGTCGTTCACGATGCTCTACGATGCGCTGTCGCCGGAAAAACAGAAACAGATTCTCACTGCTTCGTCGCCAGCGGATTCCGCGCCTCCTCAAAAAACTCGCGCTGCAGACACGCACTGACCTGATCGGACTTGACGGCGCGGATGGTGTTCGCGACATCGTCGACCCACGCCCGCATGTCGAATTCGCCGAGCTCCTTCGTGGCCGCGGCGCCATCGCCGGCGTAGTGGTTCGGAAACTTCGCGTACCACCAGATTCCCGTGTAAACGCCCTTGGGGAGATCCAACCGGTTCAAATCCGCGCCGGATTCCTGAGGAGCTCTGTCGAGATGAACAAGATCGGGCCGCGAAATCATCGTGTGCGAAGTCTCCGATTCCCCGGCATGCAAATCCACCTTCGACTTGAGCGCGGGCCGCCCGGGCGGGTAATCTTCGCGCATCCAGACATAGACGACATAGTCGTGCGGCGCGGCTAACTGGGACTGGGCGAAGAAGGGCAGCAAGCTCGAATTGCCCCCGTGGCCATTCACGATGAGAATCTTTTTGCACCCGTTGCGTCCCATCTCGTCGGTCGTCTCCTAGAGCAGTTGCAATTGCATGCTGGGGCTGTAAGCCACCGTGCCCGGCTGATGCCGAGCTTCAAAGATCTGCCCGAAGTAGTAAGCGGGAAAAACGATCGCGTAGGCCTGCGCGGCCGCGTGTTCCGAAGCGTACCGAACATTGATCAAGTCGGCGCCGAGCGGCAGTTGCGGTCCATGCTTCTCAATGATGCCGAAAGGAAGAAGGCAAACGCCGCCGGATTTTTCCAGGCCTTTCGCGAAGTCCGCCGAGGTAAGCTCTTCCCATTTCACCGGCAGCGGCGGCTGCTGCGCGAACAGAGCCGCGGGCATGGCGGCAAGAAGAAAGGAGAACAGAATCGTCCGGATCTGCATATTGTTAGTATCGTGGCTGCATGTACCTGTCATTGAACAGCCAGTTGACGACGGGCCGCGTCGGATGGCCCGATTTCGCGCGTCTGGCCGCGAAGGTCGGATTCCGGGGCGTGGATGTCATGCTAGGCAGCGCTTTCAAGGAAGGCCCCGCGAAGACGACGGCGCTGCTCGCCTCGCTCCACGTAAAGCCGGCCATCGTCGACTTCCCCGTCGAATTCCGTAAGGATGACCAGACATTCCGGAACTCTCTGGCCCATTTGGAGACGGCGGCGCAGTTCGCGGCCGCCATCGGTTGTCCGCGGATGATGACGTACATCATGCCTTCGAGCGACACGCCGAAAGAGGAGCTGCGCCGTCTCTACAAGGACCGGTTCACGCGCTGCGCGGACATCCTGGCGCGCTCCCATGTCCGGCTGGGATTGGAGTTCCTGGGGCCGCTGCATTTACGCAAGCAGTTCAAGTATGAGTTCATCTGGCGAATGCCCGAGATGCTGGCGTTTGCGAAAGAGTGCGGGTCCAACGTCGGGCTCACGCTAGACGCGTGGCACTGGCACCACGCCGGCGGAACCTTGGACGACATCCTTCAAGCCGGAAAGGACCGCATCGTAACGGTTCACTATGACGATTCGCCGGATCTGCCGCCGGAGAAGATCCGCGACGATCAGCGGCTCATGCCCGGCGAAGGCGTGATCAACCTGACCGGGTTCCTCCAGACGCTCCAAAAAATCGGCTACGAGGATGCGCTAAGCGTCGAGGTATTCGGTCGCGGGCTGAAGGAAATGACGCCGGAAGAGGGCGCGCGCCTGGGTCTGGAGACCGGACGGGCGACGTTTGTGAAGGCCGGCATTCACGAGAGCTAAACGGCCTGCGCGGACGGGTGTTTCCACGGACCGCGATAAGGGCGCGCCAGGCGCTGATTGGCCTCCGGATCGTTCGCCACTTCGCCCTTCGCCGCATCCCAGGTGAGGCTGCGGCCCAGGTCCATCGATAGATTGGCGAGGATGCAACTGGCCGTCGAAATGTAGCCCTGCTCGATATCCGCCACGGGCTTGCCGCGGGCATCCACGGCGGCCAGGAAATTGACCATGTGCGCCCGCGTCGCCGGCGCGCACTGCTTCTCGAGATCTTTCTCGGTCTTGTCCTCGGGATACTGCTCCAGCTCATAGACCACGTCTTTGTGAATGGGCTGACCGCCCGCGGAGGGCGTGAAGTCATAAGAGTAGACGCTGGCTTTGAGCGTTCCCTTGTCGCCGTAAAAAGTGGCGCCCCAGTCGTATTTCGGGTCCGGCGACTGCCCCCAACTCCGGTGCTGCCACACCACCTTGAGATCCCCGAAGTCGAAGGTCGCTTCCTGCGTATCGCTGATGTTGGCCTTGCTGGCTTTATCCACCAGAATTCCGCCGGCGGAGGAAACGCTGCGCGGCCAGCCGAGATCGAGCATCCAGCGGGTCATGTCCAGCATGTGAACTCCCATGTCCCCCATGATGCCGTTGCCATACTCCATAAACGCCCGCCAGCCCCGGGGATGATCCCACTTGTTATAGGGCCGCATCGGCGCCGGGCCGGTCCACATCTCGTAATCGAGGTTCTCCGGCGGGGCCGTATCGGGTGGGTTCCCGGATGCGCGCATGTGGTAGTAGCAGTAGATTTCCACCAGCCCCACTTTGCCGAGTTTGCCTTCCTGAATGATCCTCTCGCGCGCTTCCACCAGATGCGGGGTGCTGCGGCGCTGCGTGCCCACCTGCACCACGCGATTGTGGGCGCGGGCGGCCGCGAGCATCGCCTGGCCTTCGCGAATATCCACGCTGACCGGCTTCTGGCAATAGATGTCGATGCCGGAGCGCGCCGCCTCGATCATCGTCAGGGCGTGCCAGTGATCGGGCGTTGCGATCAAAACCAGATCCAGGTCTTTTTGCGCCAGCATCTCGCGGTAATCGTGAAACATGCGCGGCTGTTTCTTCGACGCCTGCCGCGTGGCGACCATGGCCGCCGCATTGGCCAGCATTTGTCTATCGACGTCGCATAGCGACACCACTTCCACGGGCGAAACCTGGATCAGGCGAAAGAGATCAGACTTGCCATACCATCCTGTTCCGATGAGGCCGACGCGGCGCTTCTTCTCGTCGCCGTACGCGGCACGTGCGCCTGCTAGAGCGAGCGCGGCTGCGCCCGATTGGAGAAATTGACGGCGTTGCATGGGTTAACAGCAGTATATTCCGGCGCGCCCTATCATGATGGTGAGGACACCCATGTGGAAGTGACGCACGATCGGGAAAACAGGCGATTCGAGATCAATCTGGAAGGTCAGACAGCGCTCCTCGAATACCGGCGTTCCGGCGCGACCGTTGTTTTCACGCACACCGAAGTGCCCCGGGAATTCGAAGGCAAGGGCATCGCCGGCGCGCTGGTCAAAGCAGGATTGGAATGGTCGCAAGCGGAATCCGCGACAGTGGTCCCGCAGTGTTCGTTCGTGGTCACCTACATAAGGCGGCATCCGGAATGGGCCGGCATCGTAGACGCGGCTTGGCAGGCCAGAGTGCGGCGTTAAAGCGCGCGGAGCACGATCTGCTGAGCTTCCACGACGATCCCGTTCAGATGCTCCTGGCTCTTTAGGCTCTCCGCATAGAGCTTATAAATGTTTTCCGTGCCGGATGGCCGCGCGGCGAACCATCCGTTCTTTGAGGTCACCTTGAGACCGCCAATCGGCGCGTCGTTTCCCGGCGCTCGCGTGAGCTTCGCCGTGATCGGATCGCCTGCTAAATCGGTATCGGTCACAGACTCCGGCGACAGCTTTGCCAGCTTGTCCTTCTGTTCAGGGCTCGCCGGAGTGTCAATGCGCGTGTAGAACGATTCGCCGAACTGCCGGGTGAGTTCGCGATAGTGCTCTCCCGGATCGCGGTTGGTGCGGGCTGTGATCTCCGCCGCCAGCAGGCCCATGATTAAACCGTCCTTGTCGGTCGACCAGACCTGCCCGTTCCGCTTCAGAAAACTGGCCCCGGCGCTTTCTTCGCCGCCGAAGCAGCAGGTTCCGTCGAAAAGGCCCGGCGAGAACCACTTGAAGCCGACCGGAACCTCCCACAATTTACGGCCGAGGTCCGCGACCACGCGATCGATCAAGCCGCTCGAAACCAGTGTTTTTCCCACCACGGAATGGGAAGACCAAGCGGGCCGGCTGCCCAGAAGATAGCGGATGGCGACCGCAAGATAGTGATTGGGATTGAGCAGGCCGGCGGATCGCGTGACAATGCCGTGACGGTCGGCATCCGGATCGTTCCCCCAGGCAATGTCGAAATCGTCCTTCAGCCTGACGAGCCCGGCCATCGCGTACGGGCTGGAGCAATCCATCCGGATTTTCCCGTCGTGATCGACGGTCATAAAGGAGAACGTGGGGTCGACCTTCTTGTTCACCACCGTGATGTTGATTCCGAATCGTGCGGCGATGGGTTCCCAGAAATGAACGGACGCGCCGCCCAGGGGATCGACGCCGATCCGCAAGCCGGAGGACCGGATCGCATCCAGATCGACGACGCTCGCCAGATCGGCGATATAGGGCCCGGCGAGGTCCACCGGATGCGTCGTCCCGGCCTGGATGGCGGATTCGAACGGCATCCGTTTCACTTCCCCGTCGCCCCGCAGAATCTGGTTGGCCCGCTTCTGGATCCAGCCGGTCACGTCCGTATCCGCCGGGCCGCCGTCGGGAGGATTGTACTTAAAACCCCCGTACGCGGGCGGGTTGTGGGAGGGCGTGATCACGATGCCGTCCGCCAGTCCCGAACTTCCGGCTTTGTAGAAAGGAGCGTTGTGATGGAGAATCGCGTGCGAGACGACGGGCGTCGGAGTATAGCCGTCGTCGCGTTGAATCTGCGTCTCCACGCCATTTGCGGCCAGGACTTCGAGCGCGGTGCGCTGGGCCGGCGCGGAAAGCGCGTGTGTATCCTTTCCCATGATGACCGGTCCGGAATAGCCCTTGGTTTCGCGATAGTCGCAAATAGCCTGGGTGATGGCGAGGATGTGGGACTCGGTAAAAGTGGCGTCGGTGGATGTTCCGCGATGTCCGCTCGTCCCGAAGCTGACCAGTTGCAGGGGGTTAGCGGGATCCGGCCGTTGCGAGTAATAGGCGGATTCCAGGCGGTGCGGATCGATCAGCAGGTCTTGAGGCGCGGGCTTCCCCGCTAAAGGCGAAAGGTCTGGCATGGTTGACATCCGGCGTGATCAAGATAACACTTCGCGAGGTGGTCAGGCGATTGCTTACGGACAACCGGAGGCAACATCATGGCCGATACGAAAACGTGCGCTCACGAAGGATGCAAGTGCATGGCGCGAGAAGGAAGCAAATATTGCAGCACTTACTGTGAGGATGCGGGCGGACGAACCGAGATTATGTGTGACTGCGGTCACCCGGCCTGCGTAGTCGTCTAAATCGCTTTTGCGGCGTTGAACGCAAGGCGAAAGAAGAGTCCGTATACGGCTCGCTTCCGCCTTGCGCGATACAATCTGGGCATGCCCAATCAAGTAGTCGCGCACTTCGACACCAGCGAAGGAAAATTCACGGCGCGGTTGTATTCCGACAAGACTCCCAAAACAGTTGAAAATTTCACTTCCCTGGCTGAAGGGTCCAAAACGGGCAAGCCGTTTTTCGACAATCTCATTTTCCACCGCGTAATTCCGGATTTCATGATCCAGGGCGGATGCCCTGAAGGGTCCGGCCGAGGCGGCCCTGGTTATAAGTTCGCGGATGAATTCCATCCGGATCTGAAACATACCAAGAAAGGCCTGCTTTCCATGGCCAACTCGGGCCCGAACACCAACGGCAGCCAGTTCTTCGTAACGGTAGCCCCGACGCCGTGGCTTGACAACAAGCACAGCATCTTCGGCGAGGTGACTCAAGGGTATGACGTGGTGGAGAAAATCTCGCGCCTGCCCCGCGACTCCCAGGACCGGCCTCGGAAGGAAGTGAAACTCAATTCGGTCACCATCGAACGCACCGAGGCGGGCGTATGATCTGGCGGGCGCCGCTCCTTCTGCTCGCTTTATCCTGCATCGCGGGCGCGGGGAGTGAACGCCCGCTTTTCAATTCCAAAGATCTGCAAGGCTGGGACGGCGATCCGCGTCTGTGGTCTGTTCAAAACGGAACGATCGTCGGCTCAACGGAAGGCACGAAGATCGAGCATAACGAATTCCTGATCACCCGGCAGGAGTTCGGCGACTTCGCGCTGCACGTCGAGATGAAGCTGCGGAATCACAATAGCGGAATTCAGTTCCGGAGCGAAAGACTGCCCGACTTCGTGGTGAAAGGCTATCAGGCCGACGCGGGTGAAAATAACTACTGGGGTAATCTCTACGAGGAGAAGGGTACCCGGGGCACGATGGTGGATGGTTGGGCCGCGGGCGGAAAAGAGCTGGTGGATCTCAAAGGCTGGAACAGCTACGACATCCGCTGCCAAGGCGACCACATCACCATTGCTCTGAACGGTAAAACGACGGTGGACGTGCACGATTCCGCCAAACTACGCGGCGTCATCGCATTGCAGCTGCATGCCGGACCTCCCATGGAAGCCTACTTCCGGAATATCCGGATTCAGGAGCTCGATTAGCCGCGCCCCGAACGCAGCGTGAAGCAGCAGTGACGCCGTCGTGACGGGACTTCTCGGGGGGACGTTCGATCCCATTCATAACGCGCACCTGACGATGGCCAGAGTGGCGGCCGCGCAATGCGGACTGACCCAGGTGTTTCTGATTCCGGCTTCCGATCCGCCGCATCGGGCTCGCGGCACGTACGCAGGATATGAGGATCGTTTTCGAATGGTGGAGATCGCCTGCGCGGGGCAATCGCTTCTGGCGCCTTCGCGGCTGGAGCAAGGGCCGGGGAAGAGCTACTCGATCGACACGGTGGAGCGTCTGCGCGCTCAGCAGACTGCGCCGGAACCGCTCTTTTTCATCATCGGTGCGGACGCTTTCGCCGACATTCAAACTTGGCGCCGCTGGCAGGATCTCTCGCAGCTTGTCACCTTCGCCGTGGTGGGGCGTCCCGGCGCTGATTACGCGGCGCCGCCGGGAGTTCGCTTGAGACGAGTGGACGGCGTCGATCTGCCGGTTTCTTCTTCGGAGATTCGCGCGAAGCTCAAGCAGGGCGACAAGCTCGTGGACTTACCCCCCGGCGTTCTCGCCTACATCCAAAAGCACGGACTTTACGGGCAGGGCTGAAACTCGTTCACAGCGATCCCAGATTTCTCTAACTCTTCTGCTTGCAGTCACCTGCGGGAGCTTTCGCCGATTCCGACAGGCCCTTTCGCGACCCTGGCTCCCTAGACTGAGGGCAGCAGGAGACCCCTGCTTCCCCCGGAGGTCAGTATGTGGATGGGCCGTCTGTTGGCCATAACGATGATTTTTGCAGCCGGCGCATTTTCTCAAGGTCCGCCGCTGACAACGATCCAGGATACGCTTTACGAAGCGAACGGCGCTCGCATGAATGCGACTGCCGTGATCACATGGAATTCGTTTCAGTCTTCCGACGGCTCCAATATCGGCATGCAGTCGCTGACTGTCCCGATCGTGAATGGGAGCCTTTATGTTCAGTTGGCGCCGAATACAACGGCGAACCCCAGTGAACCCTATACCGTCACTTATTCCAGCGATGGGATGATTCAGTTTCAGGAGACGTGGATGGTGCCGCCGAGTTCTTCGCCCTTGCGGGTGAGCGCGGTGCGGGTTTTCTCCACGCCGGGCGGCACTTCCCCCGGCGGAAGCGGCTCGGAATCCGGATCGGGCGGAGTGCAGGGGCCCATCTCGGAATCCAGCGTCACCGGTCTCACCTCCGATCTGGCCGCCCGTCCTCTGAAAGGATCGGCCTTCGGGACGGGACGAGTGGCGATTATCGATCAAACGGGGGCTATCGACACGGTGGTCGGCAACTCCACGGACTGCGTGTATGTGGACGGCACATCGGGCCCGTGCTTCGACCCTACGCAGCTTCCCACGTATTCGGACGACGAGACGCCGGCGGGCGTGGTGGACGGATCAAATATCAGCTTCGCCCTGGCCGCGCAGCCGTCACCGCCTCTCTCGCTGATTCTCTTTCGCAACGGGATGGCGCAGAAGCAAGGCTTCGACTACACACTGACCGGCGCGGTGGTCCAGTTCGCGGCGGGCAACGGACCTCAGCCCGGAGACACGCTCGCGGCTTGGTACCGGCTTCCGTCGGCCGCGTCCCAAGGCGGCCCGATCCAGGGTGGCCTCGGCGGTCCCGTGATCTTCCCGACGATGAATGCTCAGGTGGTTTGCAGCGCTACGGGAACCCAAGCCAGCGCCGCGGACCTTACGGGTCTGGGAACCTGTACAATTCCCGCGAACGCCCTTAGTTCGGGAGATCGCGTGGAGATCCGCTTCCTGCTCTCCCACTCGGGCGCTTCAAGCGGATTCACCTACGTGGTGAGCTGGGGGGCGACCACCATTCTGCAGCGGGTGGCCGGAACGAACGACGCGGTCATCGCGGGTACGGAAGATGCCGCGATCAGCGCCGGGCCCGCGCAGCTCGCGGGACAGAGTTTCGGCACCGTGTTGCCCTTACTTCCCGCGCTCGCTGTCGCGCCGGATCCCATAACATCTCCCATCACCATCGCCTTCAGCGCGGGCCTGAACGTCGCCGGCGCCGATTCCGTTACTCTCGTCAGCTACACGGTCATCCGGTATCCCGCGATCAGCAATCCATAACGGCTAAGGCAAGTACTTCTGCAAATCGGGGAACAGCCGCGCGTGGATGGCGGGAGTATCCAGGTTCTCCCGCGTCACCACGGCTGGCTCGATGTTCTGAATGCGCCGCGGAGTTCCCCCGTTGATCTTCTCCACCGCTGCCATGATCGAGTCGTAACCCATTTTGAAGGGATCCTGCACGATCAGCGAATCGATCTCCCCGCTCTTGAGACCTTCCAGAAGCGCGGGGCTGGAGTCGAAACCGACCAGCTTCACGTGGCTGCGGCGGCTCTTCAAAGCCTGGGCGGCGCCCACGGCGCTGGATTCATTGGAGGCGAAAAGCGCATCCAGGGCGGGGAAGGCCGTCAGCAAATTTTCCGAGACGGCGAGCGACTGCGCGAAGTCGGCGTTGCCGTAGCGCTTGTCCAAAATGCGAATGCCCGGCGCTTTTTCCCGGATCGTATCCTCAAAACCTTTTTCTCGCGCCATCGTGGAAGCCGCGCCCACCTGGACGGCGACAATGGCGACCTGTCCCTTGCCGCCTAAAATCTGAATCATGCGCTGCCCGGCCATTTGTCCGGCGGCGTAGTTATCCGTCGCGACCTGGGCCGCAAAGCTCGGCGTATCCACCGGCGAATCGAAGATGATGACGGGAATTCCCTGCTTCGCCGCGCGATCGACCACGCTGATCAAAGCCGTACGGTCGATGGGCGCCAGCGCTATCGCATTCAGATGCTGATTGATCATGGAATCGACAATCTGCAACTGGCCGTTGAAGTCGGTTTCCGACGCCGGCCCGTTCCAAACGATTTCGATTTTCTGATCGCGCCCCGCTTTCACCGCGCCAGCGTGAACGGATTGCCAGAATATGTGCGCCCGGCCTTTCGGGATCACGCCGATCCGGCGGGCCCCGCCGCGGTTACAGGAAAACGAGACGACCGCCAGAAGAATGAGCGCCGCGGCGCGCCCGCGTTTCCGGCCGGCGCGCATTAACCGCGCACGCTCGCCGTCGGGATTTTCCGGATCAGATCACCCAGTTCGGCCTGGCTCTCCGACCCGATCGTGAACGCGTCGATGATTCCGTTGTGCGCCAGCGCGTACTGCAGGCATTCATCGGCTTTGGTCCGCAGCCGTCCCGCGCCCAGAATTTTCATCCCGATCACGCCTTTTCCCGAAGCTTTCATCTGCTTGAGAACGCTGAGCACAACTTCAGGCTCGGCATCCATCGCCACTTGCGCCGGGTTGATGCGGGCCAGATCCACTTCCACCCACTTGCTCGCCGCGGCGGTCTTGAGCGCTTCCAAGGTGTGGCAGGACGTTCCCTTGGTCCGCACGATTCCCCGCTCCTGAGCTTCGTTGATCACGTCCATCGCGCCTTTCTTGCGCTCCGGCCAATCCGCATCCTGCATGCAATGCAGCAGCAGAATATCGATGTAATCCGTATTCAGCTCCCGGCGATAGCGATCCAGAGCGGCCTTCATTTCGGGGGCCGACGAGGCGCTCGTCTTCGTCATGATGGTGACGTTCTCGCGCTTCACGCTCTTCAACGCCTCGCGAAGATGGGGATGGCTTCCGTATTGATCCGCCGAATCCCAGAAAGTGACGCCGTTGTCATAGCCGAACTTGAACAGGTCGGCGACGCCGGAGACGCCCAGTTTCTTGGTCTGGTTGGAACTGCCGCCCGTTCCGTTCGTGCCCGTGCCCATGGCCAGGCGGCTGCAACTGATTTTCCGGGGACCCAGCGTGATCCGATCGGAGGCTTCCTTCTTTGCGGCCTGCGCGTACAGATGATGGGGGAAGTTATGGAGAGCGATGGCCCCGGCCGCGCCGCGAACGAGAAAATCTCTGCGTTTCATTGGTGCCTCTCTGCCTGTTCAGGATAACGCGATTTTACTGCTTGAGCCCGAACGCATAAAGCGTGTTGTCGTAGGTGGTGACAAAAACGTGGCCGCTGGCCACCGCGATTCCGCTGAAATGGGTGAAGCTGGTGATGGTGTCGCCGCTCGAAAACAGCTCTTTGCCCGTGCTCGCATCAAACGCATAGAGCACCGCGTTTCCCGTATGCAGTTTGACCCGCTCGGCGGAAGTGTATAACCCGCCGCTCTCTTTGGCCTGGCCGGTGAACTCGCCGTTGGAAACCGCGAACACGACGCCGTTGGCCACCACGGGCGGCTCCGGCACCTTCATATCGCGAGACGTCCATACGGGCGTCAGGGCTGGGGCGCCGTCCTTGTCCTCAACCTTGAACGCCATGATGCTGCCATCCGGCGTCTCCCCATTTTTCATCTTGAACGCGGGCGCCTGCGCGGTCACCACCGGCCCCAGGGACGGAGCGAACAGCCATCGATCTTTGTTGGAATCTTCCCAGGTAGCGAACGCGCCCCAGAACCCATGTCCCGCGAAATTGCTGTCCTCATTGGAGTACAGCGGGCTCCGGAAAAGCGGCGTGCGGTGGTCGGCGCCCCCCAGTTTCTCCGCATCCAGCAGATAAATCACGCCTTCTTTACCCGCCGCCGCCACCAGATCCCGGCCCTTGTAGCTGAACACCACCGGAGTCATGTTCCCCATGTCCAGATCTTTGCGTGTGATGAACGTCCGGTTGGCCGGCGTGTAATAATCCACCAGCTTGCCATCGTCGAGCGATACCCCAAGCACCGAATCCGGAAAGTTGCCCTTTTCGGCGTCGTAGGTTCCGTCGCCGGTTTCGGCGAACGCCCGGTCTTTATTGAGCGCAACTCCGCCGCGTCCCCAAACTCCCGCGCCGCCCGCCCTGGTCGCCGCGGTAAACGTCACCTTGTGTTCCGGCGTTTTGAAACTCATCGAATAGACGCCCGACTTGGCCCCGGCGCAACCCTGGGAAGTGGTCGTATAGATCACGCCGTCCCGCGCGTTCAGGCTCCAGTTCTTCGAGAAAGGCGGCGTGAACTGGGTGGGCGGGATATTGTCTTCGCCGTCATTCACATTCAGCGAATGCAGCTTGCCGTCGCTGGCCAGCGCGAAGACGGTGTTGTTGGGAAAGTAGTGATCGCCCCAGTGATTGGTGACGGGAGTCGCATTCAGGGCGTTCGGACAGAGCCAGAACGGATCCTTCGGCATCGCCGCTTTATCCACCTGAAACTGCTTCGACCACACCAGCTTTCCTGAATCGGCGTCCACCGCGAAAATCGTGTCGGAGGCGCCGCCCGCGATCACATATTCCTTGAATCCGTGCGGCGTGATCACGCCTTCCATGACCACGGGCGGGGTCAGCGAATTCAGCTCGCGATTCTGATTTTCCAGCTTGATTTTCCACTCCAGGGAAAGGCCTTTGACATTGTCTTTGGTGAAAGTGTCTTCCGACTTGTTCCAACCCGAGCGTTGCGGGTCGCCGCCGAAAGTCGGCCAGTCCGCGGGAAGAATGAGGGAAGACGCCAGAAGCAGAATGGAGACCGCGGTTAAATGTTTCGGGGACATTGCAGGTGACTGAATCTTATAATATCGCCGGTCTCAGGCACTCGCCTCGATAGCCTCGGAGACCTGCTCCCACTCGGTCATCAGGCTCTCCAAATCCTGTCTGCGCGCCGCCAGCAGATCCGACATCAGCATGGAATGTTCAGCGCTCTTGAAATCCGTCAACGCCCGCTCGCAATCCGCGATCTCCACTTCAAGACGCGTCACCTCGTCTTCGATCGCGCGCCGCCTCTCTTTCATCTGGCGCAGCTTGATCGGGTTCAACCGGACGGCTTTCGCGGGCGCGGCCGCATCCTGCGCCGCGTTCCCCGCGCCGTTCACAGGCAGGGGTTTGGCGTCCGCCTCGCGTTCCTCTTTCCGTTCGGGCGCCGCGCCATTCACCGCCGGCGATCCCGGTCCCCGGCTGATCAGGAACTCCTGATAAGTGCCCGGAAATGTACGGACCTCGCCGCCGCCCACTTCGATCACCCGCGTCGCAAGCTGCTCCAGGAAGTAGCGGTCATGCGACACGAAAACCACCGTCCCCGAGAACTTCTGCAGCGCATTCAGCAGGACATCCTTCGCCCGCATGTCCAGGTGGTTGGTGGGCTCATCCAGCAGCAGAAAGTTGCTGGGGTTCATCAACATCCGCGCCAGCGCGTAACGGTTCCTCTCGCCGCCGGAAAGCACGCCGATGGGCTTGAACACGTCGTCGTCCGAGAACAGAAAGGATCCCAGGATGGTGCGCAGTTCCGTCTGCGTCGCCCGCGGCGCCACGTCCGCGAGATCGTCCAGGATGCGCGCATCCGGGTTCAGCTCCTTATATTGATCCTGGGCGAAATAGTCCGGCTGAACGTTGTGCCCGATCGTATACTCGCCGGTGGTGACCGGCTCGATCCCGGCCAGGATGCGGATCATGGTGGACTTTCCCGCGCCGTTCACGCCGCTGAGCACCACGCGCTCGCCGCGTTCGATCACGAAGGAAGCGCCGTGAAAGACATGCTTCGGTCCGTAGTCTTTGGACACCCCGCGCAATTCCGCCACGATGCGCCCGCTCGGTTTAGGCTGCGGGAAGGTGAAGTGGATCGCCTTCTCGTCCGGAGGAATTTCGATCCGCTCGATACGTTCCAGCTCCTTGATCCGGCTTTGCACCTGCTTCGCCTTCGTCGCCTGCGCGCGAAAGCGGTTGATGAAGGTTTCGAGCTGCTCGATCTTCTCCTGCTGATTCTTATACGCCGCTTCCAGCTGCGCGCGCCGCTCCACCCGCAGCGTTTCGTATTTCGTGTACGTGCCCGCATAGAACTGCACGCGCTTGTTCCAAAGCTCCGCAATGCGGCTCACGCTCTGATCCAGAAAATATCGATCGTGCGAGATCAACACAAACGCATGAGGGTAATCGGAGAGATAGGTTTCCAGCCAGTCCCGCGCTTCCAGATCCAGGTGGTTTGTCGGCTCATCCAGCAGCAGCAGATTCGGTTTCTCCAGCAGCAGCTTGGCCAGGGCGATACGCATCTGCCAGCCGCCTGAGAACTCTTCGGTGCGCCGCCGCCAATCATCGCGGGAAAAACCCAGCCCGGTGAGCACCGCGCCCACATGGGCTTCAATCGTGTAACCCTCCCGCGATTGGAACTCCGACTGGGATTGGTGAAAGCGCTCCGCGACCTGCCGGTATTCCTGGCTTTCCGGATCGAGTTCCGCCAGCCGCCGCGTCAAGTCCTCCTGCTCCGCTTCGAGCGCGAACACATCGTCAAATACCGACAGGCATTCCGCGAACACGCTGCGGCCGGAGAGCGACAGACCATCCTGCGGCAGATACCCGGCCGTGATCCCTTTGGCGAAAGTGATCGACCCATAGTCGAGCGACTCGATTCCCGCGAGGCACTTCAGCAGCGTCGACTTCCCCGTCCCGTTCGCGCCCACGATCCCGACGCGTTCGCGCGGCGTGATGAGCCAGTCCAGTTCTTCAAAGAGAATCTTCGGGCCGAAGCGCTTTCCGGCGCCGGTGAGTTGAATCATGGGGGATTCTTTAGTTTAGAGAACGCGGTCAAGACTTTAAAGAAAGCTAAGCCCGGCGCGCGCCGTCAATCCGCGCCACGCATTTTCCAAAGCACCTGCCGCAGAATTCCCAGGACGAGCCGGGCATCCCGCTGCTCCAATCGCAACCGCCGCAGAAACCGCCGGACTTTTTGTTCGGTCGAGGTCGCGACGATTCGATTGGTGTAGCCGCTCACTTCCAGGGTTTCGATCAGCATGCGCGTCAGCTGCTCGGAATCCGCCCCGCTCACCGGCCTGCGCATCCCCGGGGTCGCCGCCGCCGAAGAGTTGCGAACCAGTTCATACAGGCACACCGCCACCGACTGACCCAGATTCATCGAAGGCGTTTCCGGCGTGGTCGGAATGCGGGTGAGCCAATGGCAGTAGCTCATGTCGTCGTTGGATAAACCGAACTTCTCGGAGCCGAACAACAACGCGGCCTTGGCGTTTTCCATGTGTCCGCGCAGCAGCGGCGCCGCGGCTTCCAGCGTCTGGAGCGGGTGCTGTAGCTCGCGATTCCCGACGGATGTCGTTCCCACCACCAGCGAACAGTCCGCCACCGCGCTCCCGACATCCTCATACACGCGCGCGGCCCGCAGCACGGGCGCGCCGCCGACCGCGCTGACCGCCTCGCGAAAGGCCTTCTCGTAAGGGTTCACCACGCGCAGATCCGGCACGCCGAAGTTGCTCAACGCGCGCGCGGCAGCCCCGATGTTGAGAGGATTGCGCGGGGAAACCAGCACCACGGCAAGGTTCATCGGAACCAGATCCACTTCGCTAACAGGAACGCGGCGCCCGCCAGGAATCCGAGCAGCGCCTCATACTCGCGGTTCTTCAGATAGAGCCGCGATTGAAAGCGCTCGTCCCCGCCGTGATGGGCGAAACGGGGAAACAGCACGGGCACGCGCCGCGCGAAGGCGTCGTACTCCGGAAAGAGATTCCGGAGATGCTGCTCCTCCAGTTCGATGACGGGCAAGTAAACCAGCAGAAACACCGCGGCGAAAACGGCCGCCAGCGTCAGATTGCGCCCCGCGATCACCAGCCCGCAAGCGACCAGAAGAGTCCCTATATAGAGCGGATTCCGCGTGAACGCATACGGCCCGGATTGCGCCAGCCGCTCATTCTTCGCCAGATGGCCCGCCGCCCATCCCCGTAAAAGCAGCCCCGCCACGGAAACCGGAAAGCCCGCCGCGAACGAGGCCGCGCTGGGGTGCGAAAGCCATCCGAACAGCGCTGCCAGCAGGAACCCGGCCGGCACGCGCATGCGCGCCACCTGGTCGGCGTAGGGCTTCGGAAACCAGTACCTCCGCATCACCTCAGGCGCGCCAGAATGGGATCCAGCGACTGCATCACCTGCTGAGGCGTAACGTCGATCATGGTCGCGTCAATCGCGGAACCGCGCCCGTAGTCTCCGCGCTTCTGCACGGCCATCGCTCGGGGGCTGGTCAGCACCTGGAGCGAGCCGCCGTAAGGACCATTGCGTTTCGGGTCCGTCGGCCCGAAGATCGCCACGCCCGGCTTTCCCAGAGCCGCCGCCAGATGCATGGGGCCGCTATCCACGCCGATAATCGCCTCGGCGCGGCGCGTGGCGTCGATCAATCCGGCCAGCCCGCTCACATGCGCCCAGGCCTCGGGAACCTGCCGCAGTTCCTGCCGGTCGGAAGGCGGGCCGTTCAGCACCAGCGCGATTCCCCACCGCTTCTTCAACTGGCGCGCCGCCTCCGCGAAATATTCCAGCGGCCATTGCTTACTCTTCCAGCCGGCGAACGGGCTGGCTAAAACGAAAGGCCCCTCCGGCAATTCTCCCTCAGGGACGCCCATGGGCAGCGGGAACGACCGCAGCAGGTTGACCGCGCCCGCCGCCGCCGCGATATCGAGATGCCGGTCCACCACGTGCGCGGCCGCGGTCGAAACCCGGTTCGAATAAAACCACGCGGCCATGCGTTCGCGCACCAGCGTGCGGTCATATCCGATGATCCGCTCGGGCCGCGCCAAAGAGGCGGTGATGGCGGACTTCAACAACCCCTGCAAATCCATCGCAATCGAGAACCGCTGCTCCCGCAGTTCCAAAAGCGTCCGGATCCACGTGCGCGGATGCCGGCGGTCCAGCGCGATCACGCGGTCGATAAACGAGTTCTGCTGCAGCAGCGGCGCCCACGTATTCTCCACCACCCAGGTGAGCGGCGCGGAGGGGAAGCTATGTTTCAGAGACGCGGCCGCCGGCAGAGCGTGCAGAACGTCGCCCATCGCACCCAGCCGCACGACGAGTATGCCGGCGCTAATTTCCGTGCCTCCCCGCGACCGGAACATCGTGCTTCTCATGCACGCGCCGCTTTAACCCCTCGGTGCTTTCGATGTGAGCTCGTTCGCTCCGGATGAATTCGTTGGGCTGCATGCTTCGGACCAGTTCCTCGGGGTCGCCGCTCCAATGAACCACGTAGTCTATCACTCGCAAAGAGGCTGCCGATTCGATCCGCGCGGCCCGCGAGGTCACCGCGTTTTCAGGATCGCCCACGATCGCGAAGAGGCTGGTTCCCGGGGCGGCCTGCGCCTGCACCGCGCGCACCATCGCCGGTTGCAGAACATCGAAGAAACCGGCGATCACCTTCACGTTTTTTCCCCGCCGCCGCAACTCCAAAGCTTTTTCAATAGCCGCGCCGGCCGGCAAAATTTTCTCCCGCGTGTCCATAGAGTTCAGACTCGAATCACCGCCAGCAGCTCATTCGCCGCGCCGGTCACGCGAGAAACCGGAACGCGGGTCATGCAGCGATGATCGATCGGGCATTCGCGCAGCAGACAAGGGCTGCACTCCACCGGCTCCTGGACTACGCGGGCCAGAGCGCCGGTCGGCCCGGTCGTCAGCGGATTGGTCGCGCCGAAGATCGTGACCGTGGGAACGCCGAGCGCGGACGCGAGATGCATCGCGCCCGAGTCATTCGTCAAGAAGAGCAGACACGCGGCCGCGCATTCAATCAACTCCCGCAAAGAAGTCTCGCCGGCGAGGTTGTTCACGCGCAGGCCGTTGAACTCCCGCTCGATGCGGTCTTGTACTTCCGCGCACAGAGCGCGCTCGCTTCCCGCGCCGAAGAGGCAGACGGACGCGCCATGCTCGGCGGCGAGAAGCCCCGCGGATTCCGCGAAACGCTCCGGCAGCCAGCATTTGGCTTTCCCGTATGCCGCGCCGGGGCTGACGCCGATCACGGGCCCGGTCAGCCCGCGCTCGTCAAACCTGCGCCTTCCGGCGGCCGCGGCGGCGGGAGCGCCTTCCAAACGAATTGCGTCCACCTCAGGCAAGTTCGAAATGACGCCGGCGCGCCGCAGCAGCTCCAGATAGTAGAAGCGCTCATGGGCCGGGAGTTCGCCTGGCGCTGGAACCGGAACCGCGCGCGAAAGCAGCCATCCGCGGCCGTCGCGGTCGTAGCCGATCCGTGTGCGCACTCCGGCAAGCCGCGCGATCAGCGCCGCTTCGAACGCATTCTGCAGCAGGATCGCGCAATCGAAGCGCCGGCGCCGCAAGGCCTGCGCTGCACGCCATTTCGCCCGCAAATCCCGAAAACCCGAGGCGGCCGTGTAAGGGATAGTCTCGTCCACCGCCGTCTCGCCCGCATACAAACCGGCCACCCACGGCCGCGCGAGCACGGCGATATGCGCCTCGGGGAAACGCGTGCGGACGGCGCGAATCGCCGGCAGGGACATCACCGCGTCCCCGATCCAGTTCGTGGCTCGAATCAGGATTCTGGCGGGCTCGCGCATCACGAATGGCGCAGTGCGTCCTGGAGTTTCGATCCGAACAAGCTATCCGCCCGAGGCTCCGGGACCGCCGCGTGCACGGCTTTGCGCTCCGGCTGCGCCTGCGCGGCCGGCGGCGCTATCACAGCCGCGGACTCCACCGTCGCCAAGAAGCGGTCTTTCTTCAGCACCGTGCGCTCCAGCGAGGTGCTGTACGCGGTGAAAGCGCCGTCCGATTGCCGGTCGCTCTCCACCAGCCCGCGCATGCATTCCACCTTCGAATCCATGTCATCCAGATAGTGGAACAGCATGGCCTCGGCGAATACCGGCACTTTGGGCGATCCGAACTCCAGGTGACCGTGATGGCTCAGAACGATGTGCTCAATCAGGGTGCGCGTGCGCTCCGGGAAATTCGGCAACAGGCGCGCCTTATCCCCGATCATGCGGAACGCCATGGCGATGTGGCCAAGCAGCTGGCCCTCATTGCTATAACCAAAGCCCCGCTCGTAAGTGAGCTCGTGGATTTTCCCGATATCGTGCAGCACCGCCCCGGCGATCAGCAGGTCCGCGTCCATCTGCTTGTAGTGGAGAGTCACCAGCCGGCTCAGATGGCATAAGGACAGCACGTGTTCGAGCAAGCCGCCCAGAAAAGCGTGGTGGATCGTCTTGGCGGCCGGAGCGCGCCGGAAGCGGACGGCGATTTCGGGATCGTTGAGAAACAGCTCAAGGAGCGCCCGGATATCCGCGTTTCCCACCTCGGCCACGATCCCGACGAGTTCACGCCACATCTCCTCCGGATCCCGGCCGGAGCACGGAAAGTAATCGGCGAAATCGATCTCGCTCTCATCCATCCGGCGGATCTTGTGAATGGTCAGCTGCGGGCGATTCTGGTGCAGCTGGACCAGCGCCTTCACCTTGACGAAATCGTCGCGGTCGAACCCGTCCAGCACTTCGGCCACGTTGTCCCACATCTTGGCGTCGATGCGGCCGGACTTGTCGGCGAGGAGAAGTGAAAGATAGGGCTCGCCGGTCTTCTTTTCCCGAATCTCTTTAGACTGCACCAGAAAAGAACTGGTGATCACTTCGCTCGGCTCGAGCTGGTTGACGAAAGCCGGCTTCATTGGTTCGCGGGCGGAGCGGTGGAGGAAGACGAACTGGATGAGGAGGACGAACTGCTGCTTCCCGCTGGACTCGCCGGAGCGGCCGCCGCGGGGGCTGCCTCAGCCGGGGTTGTGGAGGATGTCGCGGAAGGTGTTGTGGATGGCGCCGGGGCCGGAGTCGGGGAGGCGCCGCCCGGCAGCTTCGGCGCGGAACCCGGATCCGAAGAGCTCACCCGCGTCGAGCCGTGGGGGATCACTCCCAGAATGCGTTTCTTCTTGTGCGCCGCCACCTCTTCCTTGGTGGTCGTCTCCGGCTTCAGCGTCGCCGGGTCTTTCCAGGCCGTATCTTTTCCGGGAGCGGCTCCGCTATCCACATACCCGCCGCGAATTTCGATGAACGCGTCTTTCCGCAGCTCGGTCAGATATTTGCGAATCTCCGGCTGCATCTTGGGCGCGAACATCTTCTCCATGATTTCGTTCTGCACGTCTTCAAACGAGGCCTGGCCGGCTTCGTAGCGATCTTCCACCTTCAGGATCTCGAATCCGTTAGGGGTCTTGATGGGGTCCGTCACATAGCCGCGGTTGGCCTTGAACACCACATCCTCAATTTCCTTGCGCAGATCGCCGCGCTTGAATGCGCCCAATTCGCCATCCTGCTGCGCCGTGGGAGCGTCTGAATAGGAGCGCGCCAGATCCCCGAACTTCTCGCCTTTGCGGGCGCGGGCGCTCAGGTCCTTGGCCTTCTTCTCGGCGGCGGCGACGTCGGCGGCGCTGTTCGTCTTGGGCGCAACAAGGATGTCACGCAGAAAAACCTGCTCCTGCCGGACGTACTCGCTCTTGTGCTTCTCGTAATAATCTTTGAGCTGCGACTGCGGAACCTGAATCTTGTAAGCGACTTCCTGGCTGATCACCTTTTGCGTCAGCATATGATTCTTCAGCTGGCTCTTGTAGTCCTCAAACGAGATGCCGGTCTGCTCCTGCACCCACTTATGGAACGCCTCGGGATCCAGCTCCTTGCTTTCCGCCTGGATCTGGGCGATCTGCCGCGTCACCTCGGGATCGACGTTGATGTTGAGGTCCTTGGCATGCGAAACCAGCAGCAACTGATCGATCTGGTCGCGCAGCGCGTCAGCCTGCTTCTGCGTCACGGCGGCGTCCAGGCGCTCGCCCGCGAGCGTCGGATCCTGCTTATGCAGCTCCGCCGCGATCATTTCGCGCTGGTGCTCCAGATCCGTCTTGGTGATGATTTCGCCATTCACTTTCGCGACGATCTGCTCGATGACGCGGACATTCGGTTCCGTGGCGGCGGGGACGGAGGCATCGGCTGCCATGAGGAGGACAGGACCGCACAGCGAGGCCGCAAAAAGGCTCGCGCGCAGCAGGTACTTCGGGTGCATGGGGACAATTATCCCACGAGATCCGGGTTGCGCAACGCGGGCGCAATCGGCCCACATGACGCAAGGTCGGCGCCGGTTCGCCTGAACCATCCGCGCTTCCCGGAGCGTCTAACCCATAACGCCGATCCTTTCGGCTCAAGGAACAACGTGCAATATAAGACGCTCGGGAACACCGGGCTGCTCGTGTCTAACCTCTGCCTCGGCACCATGACGTTCCATGGCGAGGGTTTCTGGAAAGCCATCGGCGCCCTGAACCAGGCTGACGCCGATGAACTCATCCAGGCTTCGCTCGGCGCCGGCATCAACTTCTTCGATACGGCGGACATCTACTCCGAGGGTGGAAGTGAAAAAACGCTTGGCCAATCTTTCAAGAACCTGAATGTGGCGCGCAAGGACGTGGTGATCGCCACCAAAGTGTTCGGTCGCGTCGGCCCCGGCCGAAACGATGTAGGCGCCTCCCGCGGGCACATCATGGACGCCGTGGAAGCCAGCCTCCGGCGTCTGCAGACCGACTACATCGACCTCTACCAGATCCACGGGAGCGACTCCGTCACGCCCATCGAGGAGACTCTCCGCGCCCTGGATTCTCTGGTCACGCAAGGCAAGGTGCGCTATATCGGCTGCTCGAACTGGCAAGCCTGGAAGATCGCCCGCGCGCTGGGCATCTCCGAATCCAGGAACCTCGCGCGCTTCGATACTTTGCAGGCCTACTACTCGATCGCCGGACGCGATCTCGAACGGGAACTGGCGCCCCTGCTCGAAGCTGAAAAGACCGGCCTCCTGGTCTGGAGCCCGCTCGCCGGCGGACTTCTCTCCGGCAAATACACCCGCGAGAACCAGAAGCCGGAGAATTCCCGGCGTTCCACGTTCGACTTCCCTCTGGTCGATAAAGAACGCGCCTGGAAAATTCTCGACGCCATGGGCCCGATCGCCAAGGCGCATGACTGCAGTCCGGCGCGCATCTCCCTCGCGTGGCTTCTCACCAAGCCCGTCGTCACCTCGGTCATTCTCGGCGCCAAGCGTCTCGACCAGCTTCAGGACAACCTCGCCGCGGCCGATCTCAAACTCGCGGAAGAGGAAATCAAGCAGTTGGATGAGGTGAGCGCGCTGCCGCCCGAGTACCCAGGCTGGATGGTCCCGTTTCAGAATCTGGACCGCCTCGAGCCTGTCGCCCGCTTCTGAGCCTTCGCCCTGCGCCTCGGGGTCGGGTGGATGAGATCGCGTAAAAGGTGTCTCGTATGATCCAGCCCCGGCGCGGTTTCAACTGTGTTATGGTTGAAAGGAATAAAACGAGAGAAAGAGAAAGAGAAGGAGCAGCAACACCGGCATGGCTTTGGCGACCGAAGTAAAGAAAGAGATTCTGACCAACAATCAGATTCACAAAAACGATACTGGTTCGCCAGAAGTGCAAATCGCCCTGCTTAGCGGGCGGCTTGTGCAGTTGAACCAGCATTTTAAATTACACAAGATGGATCACGCGTCGCGGAAAGGCCTGCTCACCATGGTCGCCCGGCGCCGCCGTCTCCTCACATATCTTCGCAAGAATGATCCGGAGCGGTACAAGTCTGTTCTTTTAAAGCTGGGAATCCGCCACTAATCCGGGATTGCTCCGCGCGCTGCCGGTCAGCGCGTGGGGATTGCCAGATAGTCCGTATTTCTGATCCCCGCTACCCGCCTTTCCTGCCCCTCGCCAATTAATCGCTGTGCGGTTTTAAACCGTTCAGCAGAATGGCAGACGAATGATTCACACTTTTGAAGTAGATTTGGACGGTCGCAAGATCACTCTTGAGACGGGCCGGCTGGCGAAACAGGCCAACGGCGCCGTGGTGGTCCGCTGCGGCGATTCCGTCGTGCTGGTGACGGCCTGCGCGAATGAAAACCCCAAGCCCGGTCAGGGCTTTTTCCCGCTCACCGTCGATTACCGCGAGTACACCTACGCGGCCGGCAAAATTCCCGGCGGATTCATCAAGCGCGAAGGACGCCCCTCGGAGAAAGAGATTCTGACCAGCCGGTTGATTGACCGGCCCATGCGTCCGCTTTTTCCGGAAGGCTACCTCTGCGATACGCAGATCATCGCCATGGTCCTCTCGGCGGACCCGGCGCAGGATCCGGCCGTGCTCGGCATCATGGGCGCCGCCGCCGCGCTGGCCATCTCCGACATTCCTTTTCACCACTATGTGGGCGCGGTGCGCATCGGTTACGTGAACGGCAAGCCGGTCGCGAACCCGACCTATGAAGAGGAGCGCGGCTCCAAACTCAACATCGTCGTCACCGGCACCGAAGACGGCATCGTCATGGTCGAAGCCGGAGGCCAGCAGGCGTCCGAAGAGGAAGTTCTCACCGCCCTCGAATACGGCCACGAGTGCTGCCGCAAGATCGTCGCCGTCGTCAAGGAGATGACGGAAAAGATCGGCAAGCCCAAGCGGAAATACACCCCGCCCGCGGTAAATGAGGAACTCTTCGCCAAGATCACCGCAATGGCCCGCGAGAAGCTGACCGACGCCCAGGACACCGGGAAGTACCCGAAACTCGAGAGCTACCATCGCATCGCGGCCGTCAAGGAGGAGATCAAGACGGCGTTCCCGGACGAGCAGACAGCCGAGGCGATCCGCCTTTTCGATGTGCTGAAAGAGCGCATTTTCCGCGACGAGATGCTTGACAAGCATCGCCGCCCGGATGGACGCGCCTTCGATCAGATTCGCGCCATCAACATCGAAACCGGACTGCTGCCCCGGACTCACGGTTCAGCGGTATTCACCCGCGGCGAAACCCAGGCGCTGGTCACCGTCACCCTGGGAACCAAGGACGACGAGCAGCGCTATGAACCGCTGGAGCCCGGCATCGAAGGCTCCAAGCGTTTCATGCTGCACTACAACTTCCCGCCGTTCAGCGTCGGCGAGGTCGGCTTCATGCGCGGCGCCGGGCGCCGCGAAATCGGCCATGGAGCGCTGGCCGAGCGTTCCATCTCCACCTTGATTCCCGACCAGGCGAAATTCCCTTATACGATGCGCGTCGTCTCCGACATCCTCGAATCCAACGGTTCGAGTTCCATGGCGAGCGTCTGCGGCGCGAGTCTCGCGCTGATGGACGCCGGCGTCCCGATGGGCGCGGCCGTCAGCGGCGTGGCTATGGGTCTGGTCAAGGAAGGCGATAAATACGCCATCCTCACCGACATCGCCGGCGCCGAAGACCATTACGGCGACATGGATTTCAAAGTCGCCGGCACGCGTCAGGGCATTACGGCGTTGCAGATGGACATTAAAGTCCCCAACGTGACGACCGCGCTGATGAAAGAGGCGCTCGAACAGGCGCGCCGCGGACGGCTCTTCATCCTCGACAAGATGTATGAGGCCATGGCCGAACCCCGCTCGCAAATGTCGGAATACGCGCCTCGAATCTACACGGTGAACATTCCGGTGGATAAGATCCGTGAAGTCATCGGACCCGGCGGCAAGGTGATCCGCGGGATCATCGAACAGACCGGCGTCAAGATCGACGTCAGCGACGACGGCACCATCAATGTCGCATCCAACGACTCGGCCGCGGCTCAAAAGGCGCTCCAGATCATCGCCGATATCACGGCCGTGGCGGAAATCAACAAGACCTACCTGGGCAAAGTGGTGCGGATTGTGGATTTCGGGGCGTTCGTCGAAATCTTCCCGGGCACGGATGGCCTTTTGCATATCAGTGAAATCGCCGAGAATCGCATCAAAGACGTTCGTGATGAGCTGAAGGAAGGCGATCAGATCCTCGTGAAGGTTCTGGCCCTTGAAGGCAATAAAATCAAGCTGAGCCGCAGGGCGGTTCTGAAAGAGCAGCGCGAGAAGCTGAAAACGCCGGCGGTTCAGTAAGCCAGCGGCAGTCTCCGACCTTAGGCCGGGTTCACTCTTCGGAGTGGATCCGGCCTTTTTCAATTTGGCTGCAAGGCTGCTTTAGTGAGCCCGGAGGAATGAAATGAGCGCAAAACTCTGGAAGGGCGCGGCTATTGGAGCCGCCAGCGGTCTGCTGGGCGCGGTCGTGATGAACCTGGTCCCCACGATCTGGAGCAAGTTCGAGCCCCCGAAGCCCGAAAAAGGCCCCGAAGCGGAAGGCGACGACGCTACCGTCAAAACCGCGGAGCGGATCGCCGAACCGATCCTGAAACGGCCGCTTTCAGGGGAAGAGAAAAGGTGGGCGGCCCGATCGTACACTTCGCCTTCGGCGCCGCCGTGGGAGCGATTTACGGCGCGTTGGCGCAGGCCGCGCCGCCCGTCACGACCGGATGCGGAACGGTTTACGCCACCGCTGTCTGGCTTCTGGGTGATGAGTTCGCGGTGCCGCAACTCGGCCTCGCGCCGCCGCCCAGCCAAACGCCGCCTATGGGCCATTTTAAATATTGGCTGATGCACGCGGTATATGGCATGACGCTGGACGGCTCACGCCGCCTAATCGAGAAACAACTGCTCGATTAAGCGGAACGCGCCGGATCGCGCGGATACGGCTAAACTGGTGTTACCCGCCCATGCTGTACCGCGTCCTCTCCGCCAGTCTCGCGCTTCTCCTACCCCTTGCCGCTCTCGCCGGAGATCAGGATTCCATTAAGGTCCAGGTGAACGAGGTCATCATCCCCGTCACGGTCACCGATGAAAAAGGCCGCTTCGTCTCCAATCTGGATGAAGGCGATTTTCACATTCTGGACGACGGCGAACCGCAAAAAATCAGCTACTTCACGCGCGATCACAATCAGCCCGTGGTGGTCGGTTTCCTGATCGACATGTCCAACGGCATGAAGATCCAGTGGAAGAAGTATCAGGACGCGATGACCGAGCTGGTCCAAAACCTGCTTCCCGGAGACAAGAAGTTCGCCGGCTATCTGATCACTTACGGGAACATGGCCCAGCTGGAAGTGGATACGACCAGCGATTCCGAGGTCATGGTCGACAAGATCAGCAAGATGAAGCCCGCCGGGGGATCCGCTCTGTTCGACGCGGTCTACGCGGCCTGCACCTCCCGAAAGCTCATCAAAGGGGAACCGTTCGAGCCGCGCCGCGTCCTGATCATCGTCGGAGACGGTCACGATACGGCCAGCAAGCGTTCGCTGGCGGAAGTCCTGGAAGTGGCCCAGAAGAATCTCGTCACCATCTATGGGATGAGCACGATCGCTTTCGGCATGGCGGCGGTGGGCGACGATAACCTCCGGCGCCTGGCCGAGGACACCGGCGGCCGTGTCGAATATCCCCTCAACAATCTCTATAAGGACGTTTCGGGATATCTTTCCAAGCCCTCGGACGACGGCAACTACGCGCTGACGGTGGGCACCGGCGGCTACGCGGGGGAGATCTCGCAGGGCATCTATCACGCCGTCGCCGATCTGGTGGGCGAGATCACGACGCAGTACGTACTTCGCTACGTCCCGGACGCCGCCGCGAACGAGAAAGAAAAGGTCTTCCACACGCTCAAGGTGCAGGTGGATCTGCCGAACATCAAGATCCGCTATCGCAAGGGCTATTACGCCAATAGCCCGCAAGGCGCCCGGACCATCTTCTAGCCGCCGTGCCGCTCGGGTACACTTATTTCAGCCATGCCTGCGGCCGTTATCCCGATCGGGGCGTTCATCCGGGCGGAGTTCGCGGTGCTTTCCATCGCGCCTCCGGGCGCCGCGGAAGTGCCGTTCGGCGTCTTCCTGTTGGACCCCGATTCCGGCGCGCTCCATTGGAGACTGCGGGCGGATCTGGCGGCGCTTCCGGTTTCTCCCGAAGATTCCGAATATCTCGCCTTTCTCGATGCTGATTTCCACGCGCGCGCCCAGGAGACCGGCGGCGCCGCGCTGCTTGCGTCGCTGGAGGATTCGCTCAGCGGATTTCTGCGCCTTTCCCAGCGCGAGAGAGTCTCCGGCCGCAGTCTGCCCCAGCTGCTGGATCGCCTTTTCCTGGAGCATGTCGATACCGCGATCCGGCCGTTCAAGACGCACCTGCCTTTCTACGCCGTCCGCGCCGCGGCCACCAGGTTTGGGGAAGACAGCGAGATTGCCGAATCCGAAATTGAATGGGTCCGGGCGCCCGCGGGAATGCGCCTTTCCGAGGACCTGTTTGTGATCCAGGTCGTCGGCCGCTCCATGGAACCTCTGATTCCGGACGGCAGCCGCGTGGTGTTCCGCCGCATTCGTCCGGGCTCGCGCCAAGGCAAGCGGCTGCTCATCGAAGAGTTGGGCGCCACGGGGAGCAGCGCGCGCTTCACCGTCAAGCGTTACACCAGTTCCAAGCGCCATGCGGAGGAATCCGCGCGCGACGATTCCTGGGCGCATGCCGCCATCCGGCTGGAGCCTCTGAATCCCGAGTTCTCCGCCTTTGAACTCGATCCGGAAGCGTTCGAAGGGAAGTACCGCGTAATTGGGGAATTTGTCCAGGTTCTCCCTGACGATATTTAGCATTGCTTCGCGAACCTCTTTCCGCGCGCCGCCGTCTGCTCCGCTGGTACGACCGCTCGCGCCGCGCCTTGCCCTGGCGGGAGAGTCAGGATCCCTGGAAGATTCTGGTCTCCGAAATCATGCTCCAGCAGACCCGGGTGGAAGCGGTGCTGCCCTACTATCGCCGTTTCCTTGACCGTTTCCCTGACGCCCGATCCCTCGCGGCCGCGTCCGAAGCGGATGTGCTGGCCGCCTGGAGCGGCCTTGGCTACTACTCCCGCGCGCGCAACCTCCAGCGGGCCGCCCGCGCGGTCGCCGATTCCTTTCCCGCGAGCTATGAAGCCATCCGCGCGCTCCCCGGCGTCGGCCCCTACACCGCGGCGGCGGTCGCCAGCATCGCCTTCAATCTGCCCCACGCGGCATTGGACGGCAACGTCCTGCGCGTGCTCGCCCGGCTCACCGGCGATGACGGCGACATCGGCTCCCCGCGTACGCGGGAGCGTTTCGCCGCCGCCGCGCTCGAGCTGCTGGATCCGCGCCGTCCCGGCGACTTCAATCAGGCCATGATGGAGCTCGGGGCGACGGTGTGCCTTCCGCGCTCGCCCCACTGCCTGGTGTGCCCGGTGTCGCGGAACTGCGTCGCGCGCCAGGAGGGCCGCCAGGGCGAACTGCCCGTGAAGGCTCGCAAAATCGCGCCGCGCGCCGCGGAGCTGGCAGTCGCGGTGCTGCGCCGCGGCGGCCGGATCCTGCTCCGCCAGCGCGCGGCGGAAGAATCCCGGATGAGCGGATTCTGGGAACTTCCGGAACTCGCCATGCTTCCGCGGCTCCAGGACATGCGCTCCGTCGCCGCCTTCCAGCACACCATCGTGAACACGGCCTATAAGATCGAGGTGTTCACCGGCCAGATCGCGCGTGTTCCCAAAGACATGTGCTGGACGCCGATGTCGGATCTAGACCGGATCCCGCTCACCACCATTTCGAAGAAGGCTCTCGCCCTAGCGCCTCCCGCCGGACAGTTAGCCCTCCGCGCGAGAGAGCACTAGCGCGGGGAATTCCGTTCCTTCAGAATTGAGGGCAGTCTTTCCTCATGCACCTCATCCCCAGCACCCGATTGGTGCTGGCGGCTCTCGCTTTCACCGTGCGCATCTGGGCGGTGGGGGCAGTGGTCCAGGCGCCGTCCTATACTGCCGCCGGCATCGTGAACGCCGCTTCGTACTCCGCGGACGCGCTTGCGCCCAACGTGATCGCCTCCATTTACGGCGTCAACCTGTCCTTCAACACCGCCACGGCGGACGGTCTCGACCCGCGCGACGGAGGCCTTCCCGTATCGCTCTCCGGAGTGACCGTCTATGTGAGCGGCATCGCCGCGGGCCTCTTCTTTGTCTCGCCGCAGCAGATCAATTTCCTGATCCCGAACGCCTTTCTGCCGGGGAGCGTGGGAATCTCCGTCATTCGGGACGGCGTGGCTGGGGCGGTTGTCCCGGTGACGCTGCACCTGACTGGTCCCGGGCTGTTCCAGGACGCTGGCTATAACGCAATTGCGACGCACCTGGACGGGTCTCTGATCACCAGCGATTCGCCCGGCCAGCCCGCGGAATGGGTAGTTCTTTACGCCGCCGGATTGGGGCGCACCATACCTGACGCGTTGAATTACGCGCCGCCCGCCGCCGCCGCCGTGATCCAGAATATGGCCACATTCTCGGTCCTGATCGATGGCGCCGCGGCGGATCCGGCGGCGGTCAATTATGCCGGTCTCGCGCCCGGATTCGCCGGCCTTTACCAGGTCAATTTGCAGCTTCCCGGGACGGTCGGCAGCAACCCGGAGATCCGCCTTTCCATCGGCGGCGCCGTCAGCGTGCCGAAGATTCACCTCTGGGTCCATGGAACATGAGCCGCATCCCGCCTACAATAGAGTGAGCTCTGTATGCGCCTTTTGAAGTGCTTTGTTCCACTGGCCGTTTCGTTTCTGCTGGCTTCCGCGGGCGTCCGCGCGCAGGATGGCGTTCCGCCCGCGGCGCCGGCGCCAGCCCCGGAGGCGGCCGCCCCGCTGACGGTCACCCCAGGAACTCATATCCCCCTGGCGCTCCTGAACAGCGTGAGCACCAAGCATTCGGCGGAAGGCGATCGCGTCTATTTGCAGACGGTGTTCCCGATTATGGTCGCGGGAAAAATCGCCATTCCTCCGGGCAGCTATGTCATGGGCACTCTGACCCACCTGAAGAAGCCCGGCCGGGTGAAAGGAAAAGGCGAACTTTTCCTGCGTTTCGACTCCTTGACCCTGCCCAACGGAGTGACCCGCGATTTTCGCGCGCGCCTCTCCGCCGTGGATCCGAATGGGGCTGAGAAGCTGGACCGCAAAGAGGGAATGGTGAAGTCGGACGGCAACCTGGGCGGGGATGCCCGGGTGATCGGGGAAGCCGCCGCCGCCGGAGCTTCCATCGGCGTTCTCGCGGCGTCGGCCTCCAAGTCGTATGGACTCGGCGCCGGGGTTGGCGCGGGAGCGGGCGCCGCGGCCGGGCTTCTCGGCGTTCTGCTGACCCGCGGCCCGGATGCCGTCCTCGCCCAGGGAAGCACGATCGAGATGGTGCTGGACCGGGAGATCGTGCTGGCGCCGGGCGAACTCAATTTCGGCGCCGTCCAGCCTGTCCGTATATCCGAAGCGCCGGCCACCGCCACTCGAACGCCCGTGCGCTCGCGTTTCCCGTTCTGATCTAAATCCCGAAGGAATTTCTTGCGGAATCGCGGCCGAATTTCCGCACTCCTGCTCGGTCTCGTGTTTCTTCTCCAGGGATCCTGCTTCCTGAGCAGGCCCGGGATCAACGCCGGGGAAGTCCAATGGGCAGGTCTGAAATCATGGATCTTCGCCCTTGTATTTGTAATTGCGAACCCCGGGCCGCGGCCGCTGCGTATGGTCACGTTGGCCGCCGGCGCGGGAACTCTTTTCGTCGCCTGTCGTCTGTTCCGTCGCGGCGCGGGCGCTACCCCTGCCATTGTCGGCGGCATGCTTCTCGCCACGGATTCCGGGTTCCTCCTCGCGAATCGCCTGGATACCGGGACGCTCGCCTTCCCTCTGCTTCTTTCCACCGCCGGATGCCTTTTCCTGCTGCGGTTCTGGCAGCATGCCTCCCGGGTGAGTCTGATCGCCGGATTCCTGTGCGCCGGCCTCGCCATCTGGAACCGTCCCGAGCTCGCCTGGGTATGGGTCGGCCTCGCTGCCGCCGCGCTGATCGTTTTTCGCCCGGAAATAGCCGCCGTGTGGGGCGCCCGTAACCTGCTGCCCGCCGGCGCTGCCTTTCTTGCCGGCCTCTCACCCCTAATCTTTTTTCCGGTGAAGGCGGGAACCTCGCAGGTCCCGCGCTGGAGCGTCGGCGGACCGTCCTGGTTCGACTCCGCCATCCGCACGCAACCGGGAACCTGGGGCATCGGACCGCGCGGCTTTCTGGAAACGACCTGCATGCGCTTCAGCCGCGCCTTGGGATCGCCCCGGGTGAATGCGTTGGATCTGATGTTCCTCGGCGCCTTCGCCGCGGCCGCTCTTTGCCTGCCCTGGATCAGGAGACAGCGTGAATATCGGGTGCTTTCCTTCACCACCCTCGCTTTGGCGCTCGGCGCGCTGGCGCTAGTCTGCTCGGGCCCGCTATCCGCTGGCCGGATTCTGCTGCTCTGGCCGTTCCCGCATTTCCTGCTGGCCATTGTTTTGACCGCTTTGGCGCGCCGTTCCGCCGCAGGCATCGCCCTTCTGGTCACTGTCGCTTCGGTGCTCGTGGTCTCCGGGGCCGCGGTCACCGCGACATACTTTTCGGACGCTCTGCTGTTCGGCGGCGCAAGCGAGTGGACGGAAGCGATCTATGGCTTGGCCTCGAATCTGGACGTCCACGACGCCCGCAGCATCCGCATTCTCAGCGACGGCATTGAAGCGCCTCTGCGTTTTCTGCGGGGCGGCAACCTTCCGGTGGTTCAGACCAGTGAAGGCGAAGACACGCTGTTTATTTCCCGCACCGGCGCGGAAGCGCGGAAGGAGCTTGCCGCGAGTTCACATAAAGCTCGCCGCCGCATTCACGTCGTCAGCCTGATCCAGGACGGCCAGGGCCGCGCCATGTTCACGCTATTTCATCTCGAGTAGCAGGCTTGAATTAACAGGAATGCAGGGCGCGCGAGCTAACGCGAGGCGGTGGCCAGAATCTGATCCACCGTGATCAGGTTGGCCGGAAGCTCTGTCGGATAGTCGCCGGTATAGCAGGCGTAGCAGTAGTTCGCGTCCGTATCGCCCACCGACTTCCGCAGAGAACCGAGCGACAGGTAACCGAGCGAGTCCGCTTCCACGAATTTACGGATCTCCTCCACGGAATTGTTCGCCGCGATGAGCTCCTTTCGCGTGGGCGTGTCTACTCCGTAGAAGCAGGGGCTGATCGTCGGCGGGCAGGAGATGCGGAGATGGACTTCGCGAGCGCCGGCCTGACGCACCATCCGGACGATCTTCCGGCTGGTGGTGCCTCGCACGATGGAATCGTCCACCAGAACGACGCGCTTGCCTTCCAGCAGGTGACGGATCGGATTCAACTTGAGCTTGACGCCGAAATCGCGAATGGCCTGCGTGGGCTCGATGAAAGTCCGGCCTACGTAGTGGTTGCGGATCAGCGCCTGCCGGTAGGGAAGCCCGCTTTCCGCCGAATACCCCAGCGCCGCCGCGACGCCGGAATCCGGCACGGGAACCACGATGTCGGCATCGGCGGGGGCTTCCCGGGCCAGCATGCAGCCGAGCTGCTCGCGCGACTCCTCCACCGAGCGCCCAAACACCATCGAATCCGGCCGCGCGAAGTAGACGTGCTCAAACGCGCAGTGCGCGCGCTGGCGTTCCGGGGCGAAGCGTTCCCGCGTCACCCCCTCGGGCCCGACGATCACCATCTCGCCCGGCTGCACTTCACCCATATAGACCGCGTCGATCAAATCGAACGCGCAGGTTTCAGAGGCGAACACATAACATATTTTGCCGCCGGACAGCTCCATCTGACCCATTGCGAGCGGCCGGAAACCATGCGGGTCTCGCGCCACGATGATGCGATCTTCCGCGAGGAACACGAGCGAGAAGGCGCCTTCAATCTGCAGCAGCGCGTCACGCAGCGCGCCGGCCAGCGTGCGCTCCGCGGAATGCGCCACCAGATGCAGAATCACTTCGGTGTCGCTGGTGGCCTGAAAAATCGCCCCATGGCGCTCTAATTCTTTGCGCAGCTCCTGGGCGTTGGTGATATTGCCGTTATGCGCGACAGCCACCCGGCCCTTGTTGCAGTTCACCGAAAAAGGCTGCGCGTTCAGGAGCGCCGTGTCTCCCGAAGTGGAATAGCGGGTATGTCCGATAGCCAGTGCGCCGGGAAGCTGCTTCAGCACGGACTGCGTGAAGATATCCGCCACCAGGCCCATCTGCTTCCGCGTGTGGATATCCTGCCCGTCGCTCGTCGAGATCCCCGCGCTTTCCTGGCCGCGATGCTGCAGCGCGTAAAGCCCAAGATAGGCAAGTTTGGACGCCTCGGGATGTCCGTAAATGGCGACTACGCCGCACTCGTCATGGAACTTGTCAAACATGATCGAATCACCTTGTAGATCCAGAGTCTGACCGGTTAAGCCGGGTTGAGGTACGTTTCCAATCCTGGGGAGGCGAGCCCGGCTGAAGCTGTGTCGATGAGCTCTCGGCGCCGGTTTTTTACTTCAAAGCGTAATTCTATTGTAACCCCAACCAGCTCGCATTCAATGTGGCATCGCTCACAGATTTCGCGTACGCGCTCAGGATATTCAGTCGAAATCAATATGCGGGAAGGCGCCTCATGGAACAGCAGATACGCCCCATCCAGATCGGAATCCAGTTCAATCCGCGCGCCCAGCTCGGCGGTCGTACATTCCGCCAGCGTTACCGCCAGACCCCCGTCGCTGAGATCGTGCGCGGATTCCGCCAAAGCTTCTTTATGGATGTCGCGCATGGCCGAATGGACGCGCTTTTCGTAGCCCATATCGAGAGCGGGCGGCAGCCCCCACAGCTGCTTCACGATCGTCTTGGCGTATTGCGTTCCGCCGAACCGGACCGCATCCGTAGTACCCAAACCTCCCACGAGCAGCAAACTTCGTCCGGCGCTTTGAAACCGCAGCGGGACCGGCGCGGCCGTCCGCAGCAGGCCGACAATGCCCATCACGGGAGTGGGATAGATCGCTTCGCCCAGGGTTTCGTTGTAAAGGCTCACGTTCCCGCCCGTGATCGGCGTCTCGAAGAACGCGCACGCTTCGCCCATGCCTTCGATCGCCTCCACCAGCTGGGCCATGATCTCCGGCCGTTCCGGGTTGCCGAAATTGAGGTTGTTGGTCGCGGCCACCGGTTCCGCGCCGGCGGTGGCGAGGTTGCGGCAGGCCTCCGCCACGTTGAGCCGGGCGCCTTCGCGCGGCGACAAATAACAATAGCGGCCGTTCCCATCGAGCGACATGGCGATCGATTGGTCCGTCTCCTTCACGCGCACAATCGCGCAATCCGAACCCGGACCCGCAATCGTGTTCGTGCGGACCGTGTAGTCATACTGCTCCCAGATCCAGCGCTTGGAACACAGATCCGGGGAAGCCAGCAGCGTCTTCAGATCCAATGTGAAATCGCGCGTCTGAAAGTCGAACTCCGGCGAATCCATGGGCGCCGTCCGGAAAGGAACCGTGTGCGGCCGGTCGTAGCGCGGGGCTTCCTCGGCAATGGCGTGGTTAGGAATCTCCGCCACCACCGCGCCCGCGTGCCGGACGCGCAGCAGCCCGTCGCCCGTGACCTCGCCGATCGTCACGGCGTCCAGGCCCCACTTCCGAAAGACGCGGAAGACTTCTTCCTCGCGGCCCGTTTCAGCCACCAGCAGCATGCGCTCCTGCGATTCGGAGAGCATCATTTCATACGCCGTCATCCCGGTTTCCCGCTGCGGCACCTTATCCAGATCGATCTCGATCCCCACCCCGCCGCGGCTGCCCATCTCACACGAAGAAGAAGTCAGCCCGGCCGCGCCCATATCCTGTATGCCGACAATCGCGCCCGTGCGCATCGCCTCCAGGCAGGCTTCGAGCAGCAGCTTCTCCAGAAACGGGTCGCCCACCTGCACGTTGGGACGCTTCTGCTTGGATTCCTCGGTGAATTCCGCGCTGGCCATGGAAGCTCCGTGGATCCCGTCACGGCCCGTCTTCGCCCCAACATAGATCACCGGGTTGCCCACTCCCGACGCGCTGGCGTAGAAAATCTCGTCCTCGCGGCAGATGCCCAGCGCAAACACGTTCACCAGCGGATTGCCGTTATAGCAGGGCTCGAAAATGCATTCGCCTCCCACGGTGGGGACGCCGAAGCAGTTCCCGTAGTGCGCGATGCCGGAGACAACTCCTTCCAGGATGCGCCGATTGCGTCCGCCGGCAGCGTCGTCCGAGGGCAGCCCGAAGCGCAGAGAGTCCATCAGCGCGATGGGGCGCGCGCCCATCGTGAAGATATCCCGCAGAATGCCGCCTACTCCCGTCGCCGCTCCCTGAAACGGCTCAATGTAGCTGGGGTGATTGTGCGACTCGATCTTAAATGCGGCCACCCATCCGTCGCCGATCCCGATCACTCCCGCGTTTTCACCCGGCCCTTGCACCACGTGGCGCCCCTGCGTGGGAAGCTTCTTCAGATGGATGCGCGAACTCTTGTAGGAACAGTGCTCGCTCCACATCACCGTGAAAATGCCTTCCTCGGTGTGGGTGGGTTCGCGATGCAGGATGGAGACCACCCGTTCGTGTTCGCCGGGCGTCAGCATCAGGCCGCGGTGACTCGCGCCAGCGATTCGATCAGCGACTGCAATACGCCGATCCCGTCGGTCGAGCCCATCAGCGGATCGCAAGCGCGTTCGGGATGAGGCATCAGCCCGAGCACGTTCCGCTGCGCATTCATAATCCCGGCAATATCCCGCAGCGAACCATTCGGGTTGTCCATGTAACGGAAGGCGACGCGGTCTTCGGCCTCGAGCTCATCGAGCGTGCGCTCCCCGGCGTAATAGCGTCCTTCGCCGTGCGCCACGGGAAGGCGCAGGATCTGGCCCCGCGTGAGCGCGCCGGTGAAAGGCGAATGCACTGTCTCCACCCGCAGCGGCGTCTCGCGGCAGACGAACTTAAGGTTCGCGTTGCGCATAAGCGCGCCCGGCAAAAGCCCGCTTTCCACCAGGATCTGGAATCCGTTGCACACTCCCAGCACCGGGCCGCCGGCCGCCGCGAACTTCGTCACCGCTTTCATCACCGGCGAGAAGCGCGCGATCGCCCCGCAGCGCAGATAATCCCCATACGAGAAGCCCCCCGGCAGAACGATCGCGTCAAATGAACCCAGCGCGCTCTCGTCATGCCAGATATACTCCGCGCTCACGTGCAGATTATGGCGGAAGGCATACCACGCGTCGTGATCGCAGTTGCTGCCGGGGAATACGACCACGCCGACTTTCATGGATATTTCTATTGAAACACGGAAGCCTTTCACCGCAGGCGAACGCCGCTTTTCCTCGCGACCTGTTGGATGTAAGCGCGGCCTTCGTCATATTCGGCCGCCGTGTGCAGATGCTCCAACATCAACGGCGTCTCCACTGGAAGCCGCGAAAGCTCCGTTAGATAAGTTGCATAATCGATCTCACCCCGGCCCGGCGTCACTTCGGCGAAGTGGACGTTGTATTCGGGAACCCACGCGAGATCCTTGGCGTGGCACGATCGGATCCAACGCCCTAACTTGCGAAAGCATTCCTCGATGACAGTCTTGTTCGTGTAGAAACGCGCCGGGCTGTTCACCACATTGCATACATCGAGATGAACGCCGAACGCGGGCCGGTCTACCGCTCGAATCAGCTCGAGATAACTGTCCGGGCCGTCGGGAAGGCTCCAGGGCATCATCTCGATCGTGAAAAAGGTGCGCGTGGGCTTCACCGCGTCCAGGACGTGGCGGCAGTTCTCCACCGTGGCGTCCAGAAACTCGCGCGATAAATTCTTCGCGTTCATCCCGTACCAGTACTTGGCGTTGTAAGAACCGGCGATGTCCACGCAGCAGCGCGCGCCCGCCAGTTCGGCGAGCGCAAGACGGCTCGCGACGTAATCGAGATTCGCTTTGCGAACGGCGCGATCCGGGTCCAGCATGTTCTTCCACGCGCCCACCTCCGCGATCACGACGTCTTCGGCGGCGAACGCGGCCGCAATCGCTCGAATGCGTTCAGTCTGATCCGGCGTTGCGGCGGGGCAATAAGCCGCGCTGTAGCCGAGGCGGCGGTGTTCGCGCGCCAGTTCTCGCGGATCTTCCGACTGCAGGAACACCGGGCCGCCCAGAAGAACGGCGCGGCTCGACGGCTCAGCCCGCGCGAACGGAGCGGCCGCCAGCAATCCAAGTACGCTGCGACGGGAAAGCGGGGAATTTTGCACGGGCGCCGGAGGTTGATCCTATCATTCCCTTCAGGGGAGGGCGTTACCTTGAAGACCAACGCCTTGAAAACCAACGCCGCCAGAATGCTGGACTCGCTGGGCATTTCGTATGAGCTCCGCGCCTACGCGGTCGACCTTGACGATCTCTCCGCCGAAAGCGTCGCATTGAAGGTGGGACTTCCGGCCGAGCAGGTGTTCAAAACACTATTGGTCAAAGGCGACCGCAACGGCTGCTGTTTCGCCGTCATTCCCGGCAACAGGGAACTGGATCTTAAAGCCTTGGCGAAGTTGACTGGCGATCGCGCGGTGGCTCTCGCCGCCTTGAAAGATGTGCATCCGCTCACCGGCTATGTGCGCGGCGCCGTCACGGTATTCGGCGCGCGTAAACCCTTCCCCGTATATGTGGACGAAACGGCGGAGCTCTGGGACCGAATTTCGGTCTCCTCCGGCACGCGCGGCGTTCAAGTGCTGCTCACTCCCGCTGACTACCTCCGCGCTTCCCACGCCGTCCGCGGACCTATCGCGCGCGATTAGACCTATTTGCGCGGGCGGAACAGACGGCCGTCATAGGGATACGGTCTATGCCACGCGATGGAAATCGCGGCGGAATCCGGATGCATCGGGTTCAGCAGCCAATTGGAAGTTTCCGGGATGATCGCGGAAGGAACTTCGAGGAGCGCGGAGCGGGCTTCATCGATCCAGCGGTCGCCCGCGCCCCGGCTGATGCGGTTATCCTGAATCCAATCTGGCGCCAGCGTCGCTTCCTCCAGACGCTCCCGCGAAACGGTCTCGGGAACCTGCACTTTCAGAAGTTGGAAGGAGCGCGGAAATGCGCCGTCACGCAGTTCGAGATGCACCAGAATTTCGACTAGCGCACTCGCCGGAGTGGCGGCCAAATACACGATCGGCCTGCCCTGGGTGTGCCATCGCGCCGGCGCGTACAGCCCGCCGCGCCCATTCAGCAGGATGTGGTTGCTGATGCGCCAGAGTGTCAGGCAAACATGCCTTCATCGATCTGGATCAGCATCTCCTCGATCAGCCGCCCCCCGGATTCCGTCGTCAGCATCTCGAAGGGAGTGCGGCCGTTAAATCGCTGCTTGGGCTCCCGCATCCAGCTCAAAGCCTCCCGATCGCCCCCCAGAACGGATTGGGCACGGGCCAAAACGCGGGCCGCCCGGATCGCGCGATCCGATTCCTCCCGCGACAGGCGCTCCCGCCGGCTCCGCCGATGCTTCAATGTGCGCTGCGGAATCACAATGGAGTAAACTTCTCCCGTCGAAAGGCCATGTTCGACCAGCACCTTCACCACCCCCGTGGACAAGCCTTCCTCCGCCAATGTCGCCAGCCCGAATTCAGAATCCGGCTCCGACCCGATCCACTTCCCCATTTGTTCCAGCCAAGTGATGTGCAATGTCGCCATACATTTCCTCTCCTGGAGCCGATACAGAAACGTCGAGCCGATACAGAAACGTCAACACTCCTGGGAGCCACTCCCCGCCCGCCAAAACTCCAAGCAGCCATCCCCGCCAACCAACTCCCTGTCAGCCATTATGCCACAAAACCGACGGCAAAGTGTACCTCCTAATCTTGCCTTCCCACGCTCTGTCGTGTTTGACAACTCCGCCGGGTGTTGGCTACGCTAAATAGGTAACAGAACGATAACCGGAGAAGTGTGTTTTCATGAGTACCCAGTTCCCATCCAAGCCGGCCATCACTCGCGAATGGCACGTGATCGATGCTAATGACATCGTTCTCGGCAAACTTGCGAGCAAAGCGGCTTTCCTGCTAATGGGCAAGCACAAGCCTATTTATACCCCGTTTCTCGACACTGGCGATCACGTTGTAGTAGTCAACGCCGCCAAAGTCAAGCTGACGGGCCGCAAGGATGAGCAGAAGGTTTACCGCAGTTTCACCGGTTATCCGGGCGGTCTTGTCGAGACCGGGGCGCGTCGAGTCCGCGCCACACGCCCGCAGCGCATGGTGGAAGATGCGATTTTTGGCATGCTGCCCAAAACGAAGATGGGCAAGCAGATGTACCGCAAGCTGAAGGTTTACGCCGGGGATCGGCATCCCCATCAGGCGCAGCAGCCCAAAGCTCTAGCGGTAGCGTGATCGGAAAGAGAAAGGTCGAACAGTGGCAGTAAAACAGGTTCAGTATCTCGGCACCGGGCGCCGCAAAACGGCTGTGGCCCGTGTGTTTTTGCGTCCCGGTTCCGGCAAAATCACCGTGAACGGCCGCACGGTTGAGAATTATTTCCCGAGTGAAGCCGGTCGCGTGCCCGTTCGCCAGGCGCTCGAAGCGACGGAAAATACCGATAAGTTCGATGTTCTCGTGCTGGCCCATGGCGGCGGAATCGCCGGCCAGGCCGAAGCCATTCGCATGGGTTTATCCCGGGCGCTCATCGAATTCAACGCCGAACTCCGGCCCCGCCTGAAGAATCTCGGCTATCTGACCCGCGACGCGCGCTCTCGCGAGCGCAAGAAGTACGGGCAGAAGGGCGCCCGCAAGCGGTTCCAGTTCTCCAAGCGCTAACGGTGTTTTTGTTCGTTTTCCGGGCCCGGATGAATTCCGGGCCCTTGTTCTGTCTTCTTCAACCCTCAGAATCTCCTCGCATGCAAATCTCGCTTTGGACAGTATGCCGGAAACGAATCAATCCTGAGGCAAAATCAAGCTGTTTAGGAGACTGTTTTGCCCGCAATTAGCATGAAAGAATTGCTCGAAGCCGGCGTTCACTTCGGGCACCAGACCAAGCGCTGGAATCCGAAGATGAAGGAATATATCTTCGGCGAACGAAATGGAATTTATATCATCGATCTTCAGAAGACTCTGAAGCTCTTCAAGGACGCCGCCCGCTATGTGGGCGAGATGGCCGCGCAGGGGAAGAACGTTCTCTTCGTGGGCACCAAGCGTCAGGCGCAGGAAGCCGTCGCGGAAGAAGCGACGCGCTGCCAGATGTACTACGTCAACTCCCGCTGGCTGGGCGGACTGCTGACCAACATGACCACGGTCCAGAAGTCGATCAAGCGCCTCAAAGAGCTTGAGTTGATGGCCACCGACGGCGGCTACGCGGCGCGGCCCAAGAAAGAAGTGATCCGTCTGGAGCGCGAACGCAAGCACTTGGACTCCAACCTCGCGGGGATCAAAGACATGCCCGGCCTTCCGGATGTGCTCTTCGTGATCGATTCGAACAAGGAAGCCATCGCGGTCAAGGAAGCGCGGCGGCTCGGAATCCCGGTCGTCGCCATCGTGGACACCAATTGCGATCCCGATGAAGTGGACTGGGTGATCCCCGGAAACGATGACGCACTCCGCGCCATCCGCCTCTTCACCAGCAAGATCGCCGATTCGGTGGTCGAAGGCCGCGCGCTCGCGACCGAGCAGGATTTCGCCGAGAAGCTCATCCCCTCGGACGATGGCGCCCCGGAGGAGATCATGCCGGAGTACAACCAGTACGTGGATGAGAAGTACGCGGCGCAGATCATGGCGGAGAGCCAGATGGACGACGATCTGCCTTCGGTCTCCGCGCGCAAGGCGCCTGCCGCGGAAGCGGCCGCCGAGCCCGCTCCCGAGCCGGCTGTCGCGGAAACCTCGAAATAACCCTCGGTCGGAACCTGCGTCTGGCCGCGGACACTGTCCGCGGCCGGCGCTGACAACTTTCAAAGGAAGAAAAAAATGGCAGAGATTTCTGCGCAACTGGTTAAGCAATTGCGCGAGCGCACCGGCGCCGGGATGATGGAATGCAAACGAGCCCTCGTGGAGTCGAATGGCGATCTCCCGGAAGCCGAAGTGATTCTTCGCAAGAAGGGCATTGCCGCGGCGCACAAAAAGTCCAGTCGCACCACCCAGCAGGGGTTGGTGGCGAACTACATCCACCCCGGCGGTCAATTGGGTGTTTTGGTCGAAGTGAACTGCGAGTCGGATTTTGTCGCCCGGACCGACGACTTCATCAACTTGGCCCGCGATCTGGCTATGCACATCGCCGCGGCGAATCCGCTCTATCTTCGCAAAGAGGATGTTTCTCCCGAGCTGGTGGAGAAAGAGATTGAGATCGCGCGCGACCGCGCCATCAACGAAGGCAAGCCGCAGCGCGCTCACGACGCCATCGTCAAAGGTCGCCTCGACAAGTTCTACGAAGAGGTCTGCCTTCTGGAACAGCCTTTCGTCAAAGAGAGCACGATGACCATCGACCAGATCATCAAGAGCAAGATCGCCAAACTGGGCGAGAATGTGACCGTCTCGCGGTTTGTCCGCTATAAAGTCGGCGATGGCACGGGATCCGCGATCGCGGCTTCGGAATAAGCATGGCGCGGTATGAGCGCATTCTCCTCAAGCTGAGCGGTGAGGTGATGGCCGGGCCGGCCGCGTTCGGAATCGATCCCGAACGCGTCAAAGCGCTGGCCGCCGAAGTCGCCGCCATCGCCAAGGAAGGCGTGCAGGTCGGTTTGGTCGTGGGCGGCGGCAATATCTTCCGCGGAATCGCCCTGGCCGCCCGGAAAATGGATCGGGTGACGGGCGATCACATGGGAATGCTGGCCACGGTCATCAACTCTCTCGCTCTCCAGGACGCCTTGGAGCAGATCGGCGTCCACACGCGTGTGATGACCGCGATTCAAATGCACCAGGTGGCCGAGCCTTACATCCGGCGCCGCGCCATGCGGCACCTGGAAAAAGGCCGCGTCGTCATCTTCGCCGCCGGTACCTCCAACCCCTACTTCTCCACCGACACCGCCGCCGTTTTGCGGGCTCTCGAAATCAAAGCCCAGATCATCGCCAAGGCCACCAAGGTGAACGGCGTCTACGATAAGGATCCGCTCAAGTTTCCAGACGCCGTGATGTACGACGAAATCAGTTATACCGAAGTGCTCTCGCGTTCGCTGGGCGTCATGGACGCCACCTCGATCGCCATGTGCCGCGACAATAAACTGCCGATCATCGTTTTCAACCTGAACGTCAGCGGAAATATAATGCGAATGTCGATGGGTGAATCCATCGGCACCGTCATCCGTTAGTCCGCTCTCTATTCGAGTCCTGCTATGAGTTCCGTCAAAGAAATCGAAAGCCAGTCCAAAGCACGCATGGAAAAGGCCCTTGCCGATTTCCAGCATGAAGTCACCACGTTGCGCACCGGCCGCGCCTCCGTAAACATCTTGGACGGCATACGCGTGGATTACTATGGGACGCCCACGCCATTGAACCAGGTCGCCAACCTGCATGTCCCGGAGCCTGGGATGATCACCGTTCAGCCCTGGGATGTCTCGCAGATATCCTCCATTGAGAAGGCCATCCGCAATTCCGATCTGGGCATCAACCCGGCCAATGACGGCAAGATGATTCGTCTGCCCATCCCGCCCCTCAATGAGGAACGGCGCCGGGAGATCGTGAAGCGTCTGAACGGCATCGCGGAAGATCATCGTGTCGCGGTTCGCAACGTGCGCCGCGACGCCAATGAACAGGTCAAGAAGCTGACCAAGGACAAGAAAATCGCCGAGGACGAAGAGCGCCGGTCCCTGGATGAAATCCAGAAGATGACCGACGTCCAGATGGGCAAGATCGATTCCGTCACCCGCTCCAAAGAGAAAGAACTTCTCGAGTTCCGCTAAGCGCGGCAGATCAATGCCCTGGGAACACCTGCGAGTTCCGGCCTCGAGCGCGAATCTCGGGCCGGGCTTCGATGCCCTGGGTCTCGCTCTCGATATTCACCTCGAATGCCGCTTCCGTTCCGCGGACCGTCTTTCCATCCAGATCTCCGGTGACGATGCCGGCGAGATCCCGGCGGGCGAGACCAACCTTATCTGGCGAACGGCGCAGCGCATCGCCGAGCTACAGGGGCGCGCCTTAACGCCCGTCGAGCTCCAAATTCATAATTCGATCCCGCTCGGGAAGGGTCTCGGCTCCAGCGCCGCCGCGCTGACCGCGGGCGTGGTCATGGCGGATCAACTGCTCGCGCTCCAGTGGTCCCGCGACCGCATTTTGAAGGAAGCCGCGCGCCTCGAAGGGCATCCGGATAACGTGTCGGCGTGCGTGCTGGGCGGCATTGCGGTGAGCGCCCTGGATGAGGATGGCGAAGCCTGCGCCATCCGCCTGGAACTGCCCCCGCAATGTGAATTGGCCATCGCCATACCCGATTACGTTCTTCCCACCTCGCAATCCCGCGCGGTCCTGCCTTCGAGCTATTCGCGCGAAGACCTCGTGTTCAACCTGCAGCGCACCGGGCTGCTGGTGGCCGCGCTAGCGACCGGACGAATGGAATCCTTTCGGACAGCCCTTGCCGATCGCATCCATCAGCCGTTTCGCGCGTTGCTGGTCCCGGGGCTCGTCGAACTTCTGGCGCTGCAAGCGCCAGGTTTATATGGGTGCGTGCTGAGCGGCGCCGGCCCTTCCGTTCTCTTTTTCCTCAAGCGCGGCGACGCGGACGCATTTCCCTGCATCGATAAGATCGTAGCGGCGCGTTTGCCCGGCGCCCGCGTGAAGCGCGTTTCTATCTGTCTTACCGGTTATCAGATACGAACCGAAGCGTCCCCGGCTTGACGGAACGCCCGGCATGCCTGTAGTATGCTGAAGGTTCAATAACCTCCGAGGTGCGTTTATGCTCTTTCGATTGAAGAATTTGGCCATGTTCGCCGGTGCGCTCCTGTTGTGCGCGGGCGCCGCGACGGCCCAGGTGACCGGTGTCGAAGGCGTCGTCAAAGGAGAAGATGGCCAGCCGGTAAAAGGCGCCGTCATTACATTCGATCGTCAGGACATCAAAGGTCATTACGACGTCAAGACGGACAAGAAAGGCCATTACGGCCACTACGGCCTGCCGATTGGCACTTACAACATCACCATCAGCATGGACGGCGCCGTCAAGGACAAGCTCAATAACGTCAAGACGCACCCGGGCGATCCGATGGTGCAGAACTTCGATCTGAAGAAATCCGCCGACGCCAGTAAACAGTTGTCGGCGGCCGCCGCTTCCGGCACGCTGACCAAAGACCAGGAACGCAGCATGTCCGCCGAGCAGAAGGCGGCCATCGAAAAAACGCAAAAAGAGAACGAAGCGAAGCTCGCCAAGAACAAGGCGTTGAACGATACGTACAACGCCGGCAAAACCGCTCTCGAAGCCAAAAACTACGATGACGCGATAACCAATTTCAATAAAGCTGCCGAGATAGACGCCACCCAGCCGGTCATCTTCTCGCAGATGGCCGTCGCGTACGAGGGCGCCGCTCAAGCCAAACCGGCCGAGGCCGCCGCGCTCCGCGACAAGGAATTCGACGCCTGGAAGAAGGCCATTGCGCTGAAACCGGATGAGGCCGCTTATTACAACAACTACGCGCTCGCGCTCGGGCGCGCCAAGAACATCCCGGACGCGCAGACCAATATCGAGAAAGCGGCCCAGTTGGATGCGCCGAATGCCGGTAAGTATTACTACAACCTCGGCGCCCTTTTGATGAATAGCGGCCAGGGCGAATCGGCGTGCTCCACTTTCAAGAAAGCCATCGATAGCGACGCCAACTATGCCGACGCGCAATATCAGTACGGCGTGTGTCTGGTCGGCAAGGCCAAGACGGACAAAGCCGGCAAGGTCATCCCTGAGCCCGGCACGGTCGAAGCGTTCAAGAAATACCTGGAGCTGAAGCCGGATGGTTCGAACGCCGAGGCCGCCAAGGCCATGCTCGCGTCCATGGAAGGCGCTGTTTCCACGGAGTACGTGAATCCGGACGCCAAGAAAACCAAGAAGAAGTAGTTCGGAAGAAGTAGTGTTGAAGAGAGGCTGTCGCGGTCCCGGACGGTCTCTCTTCAGGAGTCCCCTGTTATGACGCGTTTCGTCGGTGAACTGCTATCGCTGATCTTTTTCTTCCTGATGGTCCGCTCGGCCATAACGGGCGTGTCGCAGCTTCTGCGGCGGCGACCTTCCGTCCCGAACCCCTCTTATGAGCCGCCGCAAGGGCAGGCCGCGTCCGGCGAAATGAAGACTTCAGGCGAGCTTCGCAAAGATCCGGTCTGCGGAACGTTTGTCGCCACGTCAACTCCTTACACGCAAATCGTCAACGGAACCACCACTTACTTCTGCTCGAAGCAATGCCGCGATCTCCACAAGTCTCAATCCGACTCCGGCAAGGAATGGCGCAAGAGTACAGCCGTCCGGAGCTGATTTCGATACGGCGCGAGTGGAAAGCGCAAGGCAAGCGCGTGGTTTTCACCAACGGTTGCTACGACCTTTTGCACCCCGGCCATATCCGGCTTTTGGAGCAGGCCCGAAGTCTTGGCGACATACTGGTGCTGGCGCTGAATACGGACGCGAGCGTGCGCCGTTACAAGGGCCCTCATCGCCCGCTTATGACCGAGCGGGAGCGCGTGGAAACCGCTCTCGCCCTGGAAGCCGTGGACGCCGTCACTCTGTTTGACGAGGATACGCCGCGCGAACTGATCGCGGAACTGCTTCCCGACATCCTCATCAAAGGCGCGGACTGGGCCCATTTCATCGCCGGACGGGAAGAAGTGGAGGCGGAGGGCGGCGTTGTTCAGGCTCTTGCGCTCGAGCCCGGCTACTCCACCACCGGCATCGTCGAAGCGATCCTGGCCCGTTAGGCCATCCTGGAAAATTGTTTCATCCTTCCATTCGCGAATTGTTCAGCAACGTGGGACGCCATCCCGCGTTCCAGGAACTGCTGCGCCGTATCGTGCACAAGACCTCTGGAGATGATGCGGGCGGCCGCCTTTCGCTCTCCGGTCCCACCCCGACGGCCAAAGCGCTCTATGCCGTATTGCTCTACCAGCTCACCGGCCGGCCCTTGTTCATCGTCACCGACGGCAACAAGCAGGCCGAGTCGTTATGCGAGCTCATCAGCACGTTCTTTCACGTGCTTCTGCCTTCCGAAGATCGTGAGAAGCCGCAGCTGCTTCCCGCGTTCGACGTCATGCCCGGGCAAGGCATGTCGCCGCATGCCGAAATTCTGGAAAGCCGCGCGTCGGGTCTCTGGAAGCTCTCCACGCGGCGGGTCTCCATCACCGTCACTCCCATTGCATCGGCGCTGCTGCGCGTCGAGCCCGCGTCCTTCTATCGCCAGCTCGCGCTGACCTTGCGGCCCGGCGAGGAGATCCCCCAGGAAGAGTTCATTCACCACCTGGAGAGCATCGGATACGAGCGGCGCGAGCCGGTGGAGCTGGTCGGCGAATATTCCGTTCGCGGAGGAATTCTGGATGTCTTTTCTCCCGGCGCGAAGCCCGTCCGCATCGAGATGTTCGGCGATGAAGTCGAATCCATCCGGCGCTTCGAAGTGGAATCCCAGCGCTCCGTCCTCAAGGTCAGTGAATGCACGCTGCTCCCGCTGACCGAATACCAGCACTCGCGTCCTCTGCTGGCGGAACTGGCGGATCGACTGCGCGCGGCGGGGCGCGCTTCCCGTGAACTTCCGCTCGATGGCGCTCCGTTCGCCGGATGGGAACTGCTCGTGCCCCTCATCCGGGAGCGCACCGGCGATCTCTTCTCGCTAGCCGATCGCCCCATCGTGATCTGGGATGAACCCGAGCTCACGCGCTCCGCCGCGGACCGCCTGTGGAAGCGGATTGGCGGTCCGGATCGCCCCTCCTGGTGTCCGCCGGAACGGATCTTCCGCACCTATGACGAGATTCGCGAGCTCTCCGCCCGTTTCACGGAGCTCGATCTCCGCGAGTTGGACGTCACCGCCGCCGCCGGCGCCCTGCACATCCCCGCCCGGCCGTCCGTCGCTTTCCACGGCAATATGCCCGCGGCCATCGCCGAAGCGCGCAATCTGGTGGAAGCCGGGCAGCGCGTCGCCTTTTTCGGTGCGACGGCGGGGGAAGTGGAACGCGTCGCCGACATCTTCCACGAATACAACGTGGCTTATCAGCTGGGCCTCGAGCAGTCGACTAGCGCGCCCGAGTATCTGGCGCAGCGCGCCTACATGGCCGGCGACGTCGCCAATATTTTCCTGATTCAGGGACGCATCTCCCGCGGCGCCGTGCTGCCCGATTCGCGCCTCGCGATCTTCGGCTCCGAGGATCTGTTCGACTCCTCCGCTTTGGTCGGCAAGCCCAGCGCCACCCAGCTCTTAAGCACCTTCTCCAGCGATAACTTCGATCTGAAGCCGGGCGATTATGTCGTTCACGCGGAGCACGGCGTCGCCCAGTTCCTGGGATTGAGGGAGATCGCGCAAGGCGAAGCGCAGGGCGATTACATGCTCCTCGAATATTCCGGCGGCAGCAAGCTCTACGTGCCGCTGACCCGCATGGACCTGATCGAGCGGTTTCGCGGCGCCGGCGACGCCAAGCCCCAACTCGATCGCATGGGCGGCGCGACCTGGGACCGCACCAAAACCAAGGTGAAGGCCAAAATGCGCGACATGGCCGAAGAGCTCCTGAAGCTCTACGCCCAGCGCAAGTTGGCCGAAGGCTTTCAGTACTCCTCCGATTCCAACTGGCAGCGCGAGTTCGAGGACGCCTTCGAGTACACCGAAACGCGCGACCAGAAATCCGCCATCGCCGATATCAAACGCGACATGGAATCGGAACAGCCCATGGACCGCCTTCTGTGCGGGGATGTGGGCTTCGGCAAAACCGAAGTCGTCATGCGCGCCGCCTTCAAAGCTCTCGGCGACGGCAAACAGGTGGCCGTGCTCGCGCCCACCACGGTCCTCAGCTTCCAGCACTTCGAGACGTTCAAGAAGCGCTTCCAATCCTTCCCCGTGCGGATCGAAATGTTCAACCGGTTCCGCACGCCCAAAGAGCTCAAGGCGTCATTGACGGACCTGGCGGAAGGCAAAGTCGACGTCGCCGTGGGCACCCACCGCCTTCTCTCGCAGGATGTCGAATTCAAGGATCTCGGGCTGGTCATCGTGGATGAGGAACAGCGCTTCGGCGTCAAGCACAAGGAGCGCTTGAAGCACCTCAAACAGAGCGTGGACGTCCTGGCCATGAGCGCCACGCCGATTCCCCGAACCCTGCACATGTCGCTCCTGGGGCTGCGCGATATGTCCGTCATCGAGACGCCGCCTAAAGACCGGCTCGCCATCCAGACCGTCGTCGCCCCGTTCGATCCCGCGCTCATTCAATCGGCCATCGAACTGGAAATCGGCCGCGGCGGCCAGGTGTACTTCGTCCACAACCGCGTGGATTCCATCTGGGCCCGCGCCGCCAGCGTGCAGGAACTCGTTCCCGGCGCGAAGATCGGCGTCGGCCACGGTCAATTGGGCGAAGCGGAACTTGAACGCGTCATGTTCGCCTTCATGCGGCATGAGTACGATATTTTCGTCTCCACCACCATCGTCGAAAACGGCCTCGACATCCCGCTGGCCAACACCATCATCATCGAGGGCGCCGAGCGCTACGGCTTGAGCGAGCTATACCAGCTTCGCGGGCGCGTCGGCCGCTCCAATCGTCGCGCCTACGCGTACCTGCTGGTGCCGCCCGACACGGAACTGACGGAGATCGCGCGCAAGCGCCTCGCCGCTTTGAAGGAATTCAGCGATCTCGGGGCCGGGTTCAAGATCGCCGCGCTTGATCTGGAACTGCGCGGCGCCGGCAACTTGCTTGGCGGCGAGCAGCACGGCCATATCAATTCCATCGGCTTCGACATGTATGTCCGCATGCTGGAAGACACCGTGCGCGAACTGAAGGGCGAGGAAGTGCTCCCGGAGATTCATTCGGCCCTGAATCTCGGTCTGGATATCCGCATCCCGCCCAGCTACATCAGCGATGAAAACCAGCGGCTGCGCGCATACCGCCAGATGGCCAACGCGCCCACCCAGGAGGAACGCGACAAGGTGGAGCAGCAATTGGCCGATCGCTACGGTCCTGTTCCCGAAGAAGTGAAAAACCTGCTCGATTATTCCGCGCTGAAGACCGCGGCTCAGACCGTCGGCATCGAGGCGATCGATCGCCGCCAAGGCATCCTGAACGTCAAATTCCACAAAGAAACCCGCGTCGACGCCGCCCGGTTGATGGCGCTCGTCAGTTCCACTCCGGGCGCTCAGTTCACGCCCGCCGGCGTGCTGCGCGTCCCCACCGGCGGCGTCACCCAACCGGCCGACGTTCTGGCCTTCATGCGGGAGCGTCTCATGACGCCCCTGGGCGCCTGATCCCGCCGGCCGGCCTCAACCCCCTAGGGATTTGTGCAGGACGGGTGGCGGCAGTTGCAGCCGATCTCCATCGTCTTGCCCGCATCCTTGCAATACGCGCTGCAGTACTTGCTATCGCTCGGCGCCGGGCAATTGCAGGAGGGGTGAGCACACTTCTTTGTCTTTTCAGCCATAATGGCCTCCTGCGTAGATCATAAGCACCGATGGATTGAATGGGAGAAAAGATTTTTCAGCTTGCCTGCGCCACCGCCGCTTCCGGAAACTCGATCGCGATCCTGGTTCCGGCGCCTGGCTGGCTATCGATCCACATCCGGTAATTCGATCCGAACAGCACCTTCAGCCGCTCGCTCACATTGCTCACCCCGATCCCGGTCTCCAGCATTTTCGCCAGCCTGTGCTCCGGAATCCCGACCCCGTCATCTTCCACGCGGATCTGTAACTGCCCCGCCGTCAGGCTGGTCTCAATCCGTATGGTGCCGCCCTCCACCTTGTTGCTCAAACCGTGCTTCACGCAGTTCTCCACCAGAGGCTGCAACAACATGCTGGGAATCAGCATGTCTAACGTCCGCGGGTCGATGTTCTGCTCGAACCGCAGCTTGTCGCCGAAGCGAACCAGTTCGATCGAAAGGTAATCGTCGATGAACGCCAGTTCCTCGCGCAGCCGCGCCATGCTCTCGTGCTTGCGCAGCAGGCGGCGCAGAATGTTCGATAACTTCAGAATCATCTGCCGCGCCCGATTCGGATCGATGCGAATCAGCGACGAGACCGAATTGAGCGTATTGAACAGAAAGTGGGGGTTGATCTGGCTCGTCAGCGCCTGGAGACGCGCCTGCATGAGCAGGCGGTTCTGCTCCTCCAGCTTCACCTCGTTCCGCGTGTTGTTCCAGACCTTGATCGGCAGCGTCACCGCGAAATACACCGACGCGTAACCTGCCGCGTAACTCAGCCAGCCGGGCCGCTCCCAGGTGGGCCGGACCGAGAAGATGCGGTCTTTGAAGAACGCGGCCAGCATCTCCCGCAGAAATTCAGCCAGCAAGATGCTGAACAGCAGCAACAGGTTGAAAAGCGGCCGCGAGAAATCGCGGCGCTGGCGGATGGATTCGACCAGGTGCATATCCAGCAGCGGAGACGTTCGCCAGATGTACTCTTTATCGGTCGCGATGTCCCGCAGCATGCCGCCCAGCAACCCGATGCTCGCGTAGTAAGGCATGCTGGCGAATTCGGCGTGAAACAGGGCGGGTACGGAGATCAGAAGCCCCGCCGTAAGACCCGTGACGTATCCGCCGATCAACCCGGCGAGCAGACACCCTTCCAGCGCCAGGTCGGCCGCGCTATACGAACGCACGCGCACGCGCAGCGCCACGCCCGGAGCGAACATCACGCAGAACCACAAAGCCAGCCGCAGGCGCTGTCCCAGGGTGCGGTCTTCGCGCATCAGCAGCTGGCGAAAGTTTCGGCTCCGCACAAAGAAACTCGCCAGTGAGGCGACCACCCCCAGCCTCACCAGCAGGGTTATAAAGTGCTGTTCCACTCGCGCCCATTATAATTAGGAGAGACCCTATCAGATGCAGGCACCCACGGCCTTCCGGCTGAACAAAGTAGCCGAAGCCGATCTTCCCAGCGAGTTTGGCGCCTTCCGGATCTACGCGTTCGAAGGGATTTTCGACCATCGCAAAGAAGAAGCCGTCGCGTTAAAATTGGGCGATCTCACCGGGCCCCCGCCGCTGGTGCGCCTCCATTCTCAATGCCTGACGGGCGATGTGTTCCATAGCCTCCGGTGCGATTGCCGCGCTCAACTCGACCTCGCGCTGTCGCTGATGGCGGAAGAAGGGCGCGGCCTTCTCATTTATGAAAATCAGGAGGGCCGCGGCATCGGCCTGCTCAACAAAATCCGCGCCTACGAATTGCAGGACAACGGCGCCGACACGGTGGAAGCCAATGAACTGCTGGGCTTTGAAGCGGATCTCCGTAATTTCGATCTTCCCGCCTCCATCCTCAACTTCTTCGGGCTTACCGGGATCCGCTTGCTTTCCAACAACCCCGACAAGGTCGATTCCGTGGAGCGCGCCGGCGTTCGCGTCGTCGAGCGGATTCCCTGCGTCGCGGAACATCTGGAATCACGCCAGGCTTACCTGGCCACCAAAAAGGCCAAACTCGGGCACCTGTTCGATGCGTAAACTTCTATAATTCGGAAGCCCCATGGCTTTCTCCTGGTTCCCGCTCTGGCTGAGTCTCAAGGTCGCCGTCATCGCCACCCTGATCTCGCTTGCGCTCGGCTTGTGGCTGGCGTGGGTGCTCGCCTCCCGGAACTTCCGGGGGAAGGAATGGATTGACGCCGCGGCCACTCTGCCGCTGGTCTTCCCGCCCACGGTTCTCGGTTACTACTTGCTCGTCATTCTGGCCCGTTCGAGCCCCATCGGGCGCGCCTATGAGGCCGTCTTTGGCCAGCCCTTGGTCTTTACCTGGCAGGCCGCCGTCGTGGCCTCCACCATCCACGCCATTCCTCTTCTGGTGAAGACGGCGCGCGCCGGATTCGAATCCGCCGATCCGGTTTACGCCCGCGCCGCGCGCTCGCTCGGCGCCGGGGAATGGCGTCTGTTCTGGCGAGTGACTCTGCCGCTGGCTCGCCGCTCCATCGCCGCCGCCGCCGTCATCGCTTTCGCCCGTTCGCTCGGAGATTTCGGCGCCACCCTGATGATCGCCGGCGATATCCCCTTCCGGACGCAAACCGCCGCCATCGCGATCTACGATGCCGTGGAAGGCGGAAACACGCGCGCCGCCGGAGCCATGACCATCGCGCTCTCCCTGATCACCGTGCTCATGGTCTATGTCGCCAACCGCTTCGAACACCGCCGCGCCGCATGAAACTGGCCGCCCGCATCACCCGGCGTTTCTCCCCTTCACCGGACAGCGCCGGGTTCACGCTGGAAATTGAATTCGAGGCCGATCCCGGCGTCACCGTCCTGTTCGGAGCTAGCGGCGCCGGCAAATCCGTCACGCTCGATTGCCTCGCCGGCTTTTCCCGCCCCGACCGCGGACGCATCTTCCTGGGCGACCGCATCCTGTTCGACGCCGAGGCTGGCGTCAATCTTCCTCCGCGCGAGCGGGAATGCGGCTACGTCTTCCAAAACTACGCCCTGTTCCCTCACATGACCCTGCGCGAGAATCTGGCCTTCGCCGCCGAGCGCCGTCCCCGTCTCGAACGCCACCGCCGCGTGGCCGAGATGATGGAACGCTTCCATTTGGCCGATATCGCCGGACGCCGGCCGGCCGAGGTCTCCGGCGGCCAGCGCCAGCGTTGCTCCATCGCGCGCGCTCTCATCGCCGCCCCGCGCATGCTGCTGTTCGACGAACCCGCCCGCGGACTCGACGCCGGCCTCCGCAAAGAATTCCACGTCCTTATCCGGGAACTGCGGGCCGATCTCGACATCCCGCTGCTTTACGTCACCCACGACCTCGACGAAGCCGTGGCCTTGGGGGATCGCATGCTGGTCTACGAAGCCGGACGTGTCGTCCAGTCCGGATCTCCGCAAGCCATCATTTCCCGCCCCGCCAACGCCGCCATCGCTCGCCTGCTGGGGAACCTGAACGTTCTCGATGCGGAGATCCTGGCGCTCGACCCCGGCCGCAACACCAGCCGTCTGCGGCTCCCGGCCGGGGAGATCTCCGCGCTCTACCTGCCGGGGCATCTTCGCGGCGACCGCATCCAGCTCTTCGTCCGCTCCGACGAACTGCGCGTCCATCTCGCGCCGGGCGAAAATCGTGTTCCGCTCCGCCTTGCAAACCAGGTCGAGCACGCCTGCTTCACGGAATTGAACTTCGCCGGGTCCATCACGGCGCTCGTCCCGCGCCTTGAATCGCAGAGCCACCCGGGCCGTCAGGAGTGGTTCGTCGAATTCCCGCCCTCGGCCTTGCGGCTGGCCGGCGCTCCCGCACTGCCGTGACGGCTCGCGTTCCAGACATGCTCCGCTATTACATTACGGATCGGAACGCGCTCGGCGGCGAAACCGCGCTGCTGCGCAATATCGAGCGCCTCGGCGACACCATCGATTTTCTGCAGGTCCGCGAGAAAGACCTCGCCGGCCGCCGGCTTGCCAGCCTGGTGCGCCGCATATTGCAGGCTGCCCACCCTTCGCTTCGCGTCCTCGTAAACGATCGCGCCGATGTCGCTCTCGCCGCTGGAGCGCACGGTGTTCACCTCCGTGCCAACGCCCCTTCGCCGGAATATTTTCTTTCCCTCTCGCCCGGATTCATCGTCTCCGTTGCCTGTCATAGCGTCGCGGATGTCGTGCGCGCCTCCGCCGCCCGCGCCGATATGGCTCTGTTGGCGCCTGTGTTCCCCGCGCCGCGCAAAGGGCCTGCCCTGGGTCTCGACGTTCTCGCCGAATCCGCCCAGCTCAGCTCCATACCCGTTCTCGCTCTCGGAGGCGTGACGGCGGACCGCGTTCCGCTTTGCGCCGCCGCGGGGGCCGCCGGATTCGCCGCCATCAGGCTTTTTCAGCAGGGCGTTTTCTAATTCGCTTCGGAACCTTGCTCAGCAACAGCCGCGAGCCGGCTTCCGCCAGCGCCTGATAGAGATTGTCCAGATTCGGATGCACTTTGCCGAGCGCCTTCCGCTCCGCGTCGATCGCCTTCAGATCCGCGGTCGCCACCGGACCCGTCCAGCTCTTCCGCCCCGAATACAGGAACAGCCGCAAGCTATTCAGAAACAAAGCTTCCAGCATCTGCCCAGGCATCGCGCCGGAAACTCCCGCCTGCCGCAACGCCTGCATGCAACCCTCCAGCAAGGGTGTGAACAGCGAATTCGAAAACGTCAACGCCGCGCTGTACAGGTGATGTTGCTCGGGCGGGATCTGCACCGCGCCGCCCCGCAATTCCCGCACGATATGGCGCGCTCCGCCCAGCGCCGCCCGGTCGCCCTCGACGAGGTACCGCCCCGGCATCCCCGGAATCTCCCGCACGGACGCCACCGACCCCCCATTGTTCCGCAGACACTCCATCTGCCGGCTGAAAAGCCTGCAATTGCAGAGAACCACGCACTTCCCGTCCCACACGCGGGAACTCTCCTCCAGCACTGGCGTGAGCGCTTCGAGGTGCTTGCCCGGCGCACAAATCAGAATCAGCGGCGTGTGGATCAGGTCGTGGACTTCACACGCCACCCCCGCGCGCAGGGTGTTGACGATCCGGCTTGCCGAACGGAAATTCGCCGCCGCCACGGCACCCAATTCCTGCTTTAGCCCCGGAAGCTTGGCCGCCAGATATTCGGTTACCGGTCCGGCGCCTATCAATCCGTACCGGATCACGCAGGAATTCCGATCCCCGCCACATCCTTTGACCGCAAAAGTTTGATCTTGTCCCTCAGTTGCGCTGCCTTCTCAAACTCGAACTTACGGGCCGCGTCCCGCATGCGCCCTTCCAGCTCCGTGATGAACTCATCCCGTTGCCGCGGCGTCAGCGACTCCGTCTCTGGATCGCTGCTCTCCACCGGAACCGTTACGTAATCTCCTTCGGCAATCGCGATCAGGCTCATGTCGATCGGTTTCACGATCGACTGCGGCGTAATGTGATGCCGCTCGTTATACTCCAACTGCGTGCGCCGCCGCCGCCCGGTTTCCCCAATCGCCTGCCGCATGCTGTCCGTCATCACGTTGGCGTAGAGAATCGCGCGGCCTTCTAGATTCCGCGCCGCGCGCCCGATCGTTTGAATCAGCGACCCGCTCGAGCGCAGAAACCCTTCTTTATCCGCATCCAGGATCGCGACCAGCGACACCTCCGGCAGATCCAGCCCTTCCCGCAACAGATTGATCCCGATCAGAACGTCGTATTCTCCCCGCCGCAGATCCCGCAGGATCTTGATCCGGTCTAATGTGCTCACTTCCGAATGCAGGTAGTTGCACTTCACCCCGACCTCTGAGTAGTATTCGGCCAGGTTCTCCGCCATGCGTTTGGTCAAAGTCGTCACCAGCACACGCTCGTTCCGCTCTGTCCGCTTTCGAATTTCGTTGAGCAGATCGTCCACTTGGCCCTTGATGGGACGCACCTCGATTTCGGGATCCACCAGTCCCGTCGGCCGGATGATCTGTTCCACCACTACACCCGCCGACCGCGTCAGTTCGTAGGGGCCCGGCGTCGCCGATACGTAAACGACCTGATTCACCCGGTGCTCGAACTCTTCAAAGGTGAGGGGACGGTTGTCCATCGCGCTGGGCAGCCGGAAGCCGTGCGCCACCAGGATCTCTTTCCGCGAACGGTCGCCATGGTACATGCCATGCAACTGCGGCACGGTCTGGTGGCTCTCATCCAGGAACATCACCGAGTCCCGGGGAAGATAGTCGAGCAGCGTGGGCGGCGCTTCTCCCGGCAGGCGCCCCGAGAAGTGCCGCGAGTAGTTCTCGATGCCGTGGCAATACCCGATTTCCCGCATCATCTCCAGGTCGAACATCGTCCGCTGGTAGAGGCGCTGCGCCTCGATGATCTTGCCTTGCGCTTCCAGTTGCGGACGCCACCATTCCAGCTCGGTGCGGATCGACTCCATGGCGTCCTTCTTGGTCGAATCCGCCATCACGTAGTGCGTTTTCGGGTAGATCGGCAGCCGGATATACGTCTGGCGCACTTGCCCGAGCAGCGCATCGATCTGCGAGAGGCTCTCCACCTCGTCGCCCCAGAGTTCGATCCGATAGGCGTAGTCGTCGTATGTCGGGAAAACCTCGATCGTGTCGCCGCGCACGCGGAAGGTGCCGCGCCGGAAGTCGCCTTCATTCCGGTCGTAGAGGATGTCGACCAGTTTCGCCGTGATCTCATTGCGCGAGATTTTCTGGCCCTTCTCCAACATGAGAAGCATTCCGTAGTACGCCTCGGGCGATCCCAGGCCGTAAATACAACTCACGCTGGCGACGATGATGCAGTCCCGCCGCTCGAACAGGGATCGCGTCGCCGAGAGGCGCAGCTTGTCCAGCTCGTCATTTATCGTCGCTTCTTTCTCGATGTACACATCGCCGGACGGAATATACGCCTCGGGCTGGTAGTAATCGTAGTAGCTGACGAAATATTCCACCGCGTTATGCGGAAAATACGATTTGAACTCCCCGTAAAGCTGCGCCGCCAGCGTTTTGTTGTGCGCGAGCACGAGCGCCGGACGCCCGATCTGCTCGATGACCTTCGCCATCGTGAAAGTCTTGCCGGATCCCGTAACTCCCAACAAAACCTGGTGTTTGTCCCCGTCCGTTATGCCCCGCGTTAATTCTGCGATGGCGGTGACTTGATCTCCCCGCGGACGGTAATTAACCTCGAGCTGAAAATCCATTTTTAAGCCCTGAAATGTTCCTGATACACCTTTAAATTACGGGATGCAATCCCATTTAGATGCACTCCCGCATCCCAGGTACTGTGTTTAGAATAGTACGATAACCGAATGTAATACTTAAGCCAGAATACAGATGTGGTCGTACAATAGAAAAACCTGGTATGCGATTTCGCGGTTCGCGAATTTTTCCATGGTCGCGGGTTTTTACGGAGGACCACTCGATGAAACACCTCGGAGCAACAATATTCTTCGCTACTTTTAGCTTACTCGTCTTGACGGTCGTGCCGGCCAAGGCCAATTTGCTTCCTTTTCTTAGTTCAGTGGTGCCGGATGCGTCGGGAAACACGACGTTTGACTACTCCGTTTCGCTCAGCAACGATGAGCGGATGGACGGAGCAGGCAGCGGGAACGTCGCCTTTTTTACGATATACGACTTTGCCGGTTACGTTCCGGGAACCGCGGTAGCGCCCGCGGGCTGGACGGTTACCGTTCAGGATTTGGGAATTACGCCGCCCCACCTCATCGTGCCTGATGACCCCACCGTAGCCAACCTGACGTTTACGTACGTTGGCTCCGCGACCGTGATCGGAACCGGCCAGACTTTCGTCGGCTTCTCCGCGGACAGCATCTACTCCAGTGTCAACAACTCGGCTTATTTCTCGCAGGAGTCCACCAAGAACGCGGGCCCTGCTACAGGCGGTTTGGATGTCGGCGCGGGTCCGGAAGATGTTCCCCTGGCCGTCTCCCAAACTCCGGAGCCGTCCACCCTGCTTTTGCTCGGCGCCGGACTAGGGCTGGTCGCCTTCAAAGCCCGCAAGCGAATCGCTTAACTTTTTCAATCGAACACAGGCGCTCAGGCCCCGGACAAAAGTCCGGGGCCTTTTTTCGTGCGGTGTGCAATCATTCGTTCTCAGCTGGACCGTCACACAATCAGTAACTGTAAGACATCCGCAAAAACTAACCGCGCTTCGTACTAGCCCCGGCATAAACTCATTATTTTCTTCACAAATCTCCTGTGCCCCATTTCGTTTTCGTACTACGTTTTCACCCCTTGCTCGTTTTTGGATGGTAGCGTAATACACGTTACAGGAGAATTCCTAACGATGAAAACATCTTTGTTCTTGATGAGCACCTTCTTGCTTGCGCTCAATGCGACCGCCGGCACTGTCACCACCACTCTTCAGTTCCAGGACCTTCCGGGCCAGTTCGGAAACAACCCCGGTAATAATATGAACGGAACCTACAACGGTTTCGCCGGCGCCTACGTCGGCGGCTCCTCCGTTCAAAGCCCGATCATCTGCGACGATTTCAACGACGTCTCCAACTTCCCCAGCCCCGCCACCCCCTACTACGCATCCACCATCGACGTGGCCGCCCAGAACGGCTCTGTCACTCTCTTTCACAACGAGTCGGATTATGAGGCAGCCGCGATCCTGCTCATGGACGTTCAGGGCCTCACGGGCACGGACGCCACGACCGAAAACAACATCACTCTCGATCAGTACGCGATTTGGGACCTGATGTCGCCGAACACGTCTCCCGTATTCAGCGCGAATGGAACCAACTCGACCGCTGTTGGGCAGAACGCTTTGGCTTTGGCGACCGCCGACGCCGGCGGCCAATATAACGCGCTTTTCTCTGATCTGGTCATCTACACTCCGGTCTCGCCAGGCACCAACCAGGAGTTCCTCGGTCTGGCCACGCCTGAGCCGTCCACCTTCGGCCTTCTGTTCGCCGGCGCCGGGGTCCTCTTCCTGGGCGCCCGTCGCAAACTCTTCTCTAAGGCCGCCAACGTATAAGATCTAAGCTCGCGCATCAAAGTCGGTGCGGAGCGGCGACCGTCCGCTGCTCCGCACGCGAAACGCTTTCCTAACAGCCGTGGTCTTCGCGGTGGTATTTGTAAGCGCCCAGGGCGCGTTCCTTTTCCCCCAGCTGATTTTCGATCTCCTTGTCGAGAGCATCCGCTCGCACAACATCGCCCTGTTCGAGGGCCGCTTGCGTCTCATGGGCCAGTTCCGCGAGGCGTCCGAGGCAAGCTAAAACGCTCTCCAGAAGCTTCTGATTTTCTGTGCAAGGGAGTATCAAGTTGTCCATATTTCTTTCCACACTCGAAGTAAAAAGCTCCGTTCAGAAGCTTGCCGCGACGTCTAAATCGTGAATGGCGGTGTGACGGAAGTACTCGTCCTTCGTTTTAAGGCGAGCCGCTTCGGCGTTCAGTAAAGCCTCGGTCAGCATCTCAACCGCGTCGAAGTAGTACTGCAAGGCGGCGACCTGGAGCTTGCCCGTCAAACGGACGTGCTCCATTACAGCCTCCCGATATCGGCTTGAGAGTTCGCCGCACTCCGGACACCCAGGCAAACGCATCGACTGATCTTATTGCATCGATAAGGCCGAATCCTCACAATACGGCTCATAGATTAGGATTATTAGTCCATCTCCTTACAGAACGCCCTGCTTTTGGGACTTTCCGCGATTCGCATGGCTGGAAAACGAGCCTTGCTCCTGAATGACGCGCCCGGGATGTCTTTCTTATGTCGTGGCGCGCCCGGAGTGATTCGAACACCCGACCTACTGGTTCGAAGCCAGTTGCTCTATCCGGCTGAGCTACGGGCGCGCGCACTCGCTATTATACTTTGCAGTGTCCGTGAGCGACTCCCAGGAAATCGAGATCAAGCTCCGCGCTCCGGATCCCGCCGCCGCCGCCGAACTCATCACCACTCACGGCTTCGCTCTTTGCAAGCCCCGCGTCTTCGAGCGCAATTCCGTCTTCGACACCGCGGCGGGCGATCTCCGCTCGTCCGGTCTTCTCCTCCGCGTGCGCGAAGCCGGTCTCAGCTCCGTCCTGACCTTCAAAGGGCCGTCCACGCCCGGTAAATACAAATCCCGCGAGGAGCTTGAACTCGGCCTTTCCGACGCCCATGTCTTCCAGGAGATTCTCCATCGCCTGGGATACCGCCGCGCGTTCGTCTACGAAAAGTACCGTACCGAATTCGAAGACGACGGCCACGCCGGTATCGCCACTCTCGATGAAACGCCCATCGGCACGTTCCTCGAACTCGAAGGATCCCCGGCTTGGATCGACCGCAGCGCTGCCCGGCTCGGATTCGACGAGAGCGACTATCTCACAGCCAGTTACGGCGAACTCTACAGCGACTGGTGCAGGCATTTCAAAAAGCCGCGGGGCAACATGGTTTTTCCTGGCTCCCCCAGCGCTTAGTTCTGTCCCATCCCGTCCCACAGCCACAGGTTCTTCTCGTCGAAAGCCGCCAGGCGCGCGTGCCCCGTCTTCTCAGTCGCGATCGCGAAAGCCCCCCGCCATCGCTTTCCTGCCGCCAGCACTTGGCTTACAAACCCCTGCTTCGTGTTCGCATACAGGGTCAGGCGGCCTTGCCCGCCATTTTCCGCAACCACCAGATCGGCAGCCCCCGTGCCCCGGAAATCCCCGGTCACGAGCGCGCGCGGCTCGTTCAGGGCTTCGCCTTCGCCAATAGCGTGCGCCGTCCACAAATTACGAAAATCCGCCGCTTTCTCGAACCAGCTAAACCGCGCTTCCGGCACGGCGCGCTGCATCGCCACCCGCGTGATTCCGTCCGCGCCGATCTTGATCCAGGCGACGCGGAGCAGTGCCGATTCCTTCCGTTCCGTCCAGGTGTCAATGGCCCACAAGCGCCACGGCAGCCCCCACTCCGCGGGCGCCTCAATGAAGTAATCCCCAGCCAGAATGTCCGGACGCCCGTCGCCGTCGACATCCGCCAGCGCCAGACCGCCCTCTTCGGACGGCGTATAGAAGGAGTACAGCTCCGTCTCCATCCACTTGTCTTCCGGCCGCGCCGGAATCTCGTAAAACCGCACCTGATTCCCGCGGTGAATCAAAAGCACCCCTCGCCGCGCGAAAAGCGTCGCCGGAATTATGTCTAGCGAATCCACCCCGGTGTCGATCACGTGCCGCGTCCAATGCGGCGCCTCCAGCCACACCAGCGCGGACTTTCCAGTTTCCGAGCCTGCCTCCACCAGCACCAAGTCCGTCAATCCGTCCCCGTTTACATCCAGCGCGCAACCGCCTTCCATATACTGCGAGCCGCCGATCTTTTCCGCCGCGTCCGTATCCATCGCTCTGCCCGATCCCGCCCGGACGCCAGACCCGCTCAACTTCCAGCGATACGCGCCATCTCCCCAGAAGAAAAACCAGCCGCCCGCCTCCGCATGCCCTTCCGCCGCGATCGGCATCGCCGCCAAAATATGTACGCCGGAAACCATTTCCGCGCCGGTCAAAACCCATGCCGCGGCCAAGGCTCCAATCAGAATTTGTGTCAGGATTTGCATAGCCGCTCTCGTATGTTAAGCGAATGCCTTTTGTGGCCCCGCGGCGTGCTCTCCCGGCTTGGCGTAATGATAGAGTAGGAGATCGCAAAGAGCGAAGACGATTGCGTTCTTGCGTAATTAGCCGCTTTTTTGCCGGAGGACGTTCGACTATGCAGGGTGCACTTCGCCGCGTTTTTCTCTTTCTTTTACCCTTCCTTTTCTTGCTCGCTGCTGGGCCTGCGCTGAAGGCCTATCCGGTTTCGATCACGATTAACGTAACTTTCTCGGATATCCCGGGCCAGCCCGATCCGCTCGGATTCGGAACCACTCTGAATCCGCCCACCGCCACCATCATGGCCAGTGTCGAGAGCTCGGTCGTCGAGGCAAGCTATCCCGCCACCGTCTTGTTGTCGCTTCCCGGCGCGGGCATCAACAACTTGGCGGAAACGGGAACCTTATCCATCAACGCGGATGGAACTATCACCGCCAACTTCTCCAGTACGGCGCCGCCCGCCAGCTTCTCCGCGGTGCTCGCTCTCGAAGGCGTCACCTTCCCGGTCCCCGTACCCACGGCGTTTGGAACAGCCAACTTCAGCTCTCCGGCCTCAACCGTAACCTATAATCTTCTGGGCGCCATCGGCACGGTCGGCGTCACGGGAAGCATTTCGGCGGTCGGCCTCACCGCTTCGCCCGCCAGTCTTACCCCGGTGACTTACCAGATTGGCGGCACTGCTCCCGCCGCCCAGGTAATCTCGGTCAATTCGAATACCCCCACCGGCTACTCCGTCGCCATCGGACCTGGAACCAATAACTCCTCCACGGCGTTTCTCACGCTCTCTTCCACCGGAGGCACCACGCCTGGAACGGTAACCGCCACTTTCAGCACCTCCGTCGCCGCGGGCACTTACACGGCGGCGATTCTGATCAACACCACCGCTGACTCCACTGGCGCGCCAATCAGCATTCCAGTCACTTACACCGTCACTCCCGCGGCTGGCGGCGGGGGAAGCCCGTTAGTGCTTTCGCCGTCTTCCCTGAACCTGCAATTCTTTCTTCCCGCCAGCACCTCTCAAACCGTGCCTGTGACTGTGTCCAGCACCGGCGCCGCGCAGGCATACACCGTGACCGTTTCAAGCGGCTCCTTCCTTTCCGTGAGCCCCGCCAGCGGGACCACCACCGGAACCGTGAACGTCACCGCGAATCCCGCGGGGCTCATCGCCGGGACGTACACCGGCAGCATTCTTTTCACTCCCGCCAGCGGAACGGCGATCTCTCTTCCAGTGAGCGTCACCGTCACCGGGTCCGGAACAGGCAGTCCCGTCACGTTGAATCCGACCGCGCTAACCTTCTCTTACGTGATCGGGCAGGCCGTACCTCCGGCCCAGGCGGTCAGCGTCTCCAGTCCCACGCCGGTGCAGTTTACCGTCACCAGCAATTCGTTCTTCCTCCCTGTCACCCCGGCTTCGGGAACCACGCCCTCGAGCTTTACGGTTTCGCTGAATCCCTCGACGCTCGGCGGCGGAAACTTCAGCTATAACGTTGCGGTCAATGTGAACGGGACCATCACGAATCTGCCCGTCTCCATTCTGGTCACCTCCGCGCTTCCCACCGCTCTTACGGCGGCGCCTTCCTCTTTGACCTTCGCGTATCCGCTGGCCGCCGGGGCGAGCCTGACGCAGTCCATCTCGATCACCGGCTCCTCTACCGTCGCCGCGGTCACCCAGGCTTCCTGGCTCACCATCAACACCCAGCCCACGACTACGGGCGACCTGGTGACCGTCACGGTGAATAACACCGCCTTTGCGCCCGGCACGCTCACCGGCAGTATTGTCTTATCCGCCCCCGGCTTGGCCTCTATCACGATTCCGGTCACTTTGACGATTAGCGGCGCCGCGACACCGGTTCTTACCGCGACCCCCACGGCTGTCGCCTTCGCTTACCAGACCGGCGGCGCCGCTCTCGCCACCCAGACGGTTGCTCTTGCCACCGGCGTCACCGGTTCTGCTTATACGGCTACAGCCGTGGGCGGATCATGGCTTTCGGTCGCCCTTTCGACTGACATGACCACCGCTACTCTCACCGCCAATCCCGCCGGTCTTTCACCCGGCGTCTACGTCGGATCCGTTGAGATCAGCGGCGCCGGCATCTCCAACTCGCCGTTCTTCGTGCCTGTCACCCTGACGGTGGCCGCGGGCCTGACCTTGGGCGCCAGCCCCACGGCTCTCACCTTCAATGCCCAGCCTGGCGGTGCGACCCCGGCAGTTCAGACTCTGGCGATCGCCGGTTCGTCCACGCAAAGCTTCACCGTCGTGAGCGACTCGTCGTGGCTGACAGTGACTCCGGCCAACGGGTCTACTCCAGGACTTCTGACGGTCACTGCGACGCCCGGTGCACTGGCCGCCGGAATTTACCAGGGCAATCTGGTGATCACCGCCAGCGGCGGCTCGCCGCTCAGCAGCACCGTCCCGGTCACTTTGAACGTCAGCGCGGCCGTCTCCGCGCCTGTTCTCACCGCCATCACCAATGGCATCAGCTTCGTGGGTCAGGTCGGCGCTCCCGGTCTGGTCGCTACGCTCTGGGGCCAAGGCCTCGGTCCCGTCACGGCCGCGCCGCTGCAACTGTCCTCTTCGACCACGGTCTCTTCCTCCATCGGCGGCACGCAGGTGTTCGTCGACGGGATTCCCTGTCCGATCCTGTTCTCCTCCAGTACGCAGGTCAACGTGGTCCTGCCCTTCGCGCTTCAGGGCGCGACCAGCGCCACTGTTCAGCTTCAATATGAGGGCGTAAGTTCCAATGTCCTCACGCTGCCTATCCAGACCGCCGCGCCGGGTCTCTTCAGTACGGACTCCACCGGCCAGAATGGCGGCGCGATCCTAAACCAGGATCTTAGCCTCAACTCCGCGTCTAATCCCGCGGCCGCCGGAACCATCGTCGTCATCTACGGCGGCGGCGGCGGCGCCACCAACCCCTATGGAAGCGACGGTCTCCTCGTCCCCGTCGTCGCCCCGTATCCCACGCCGACTGTGCCGGGCACGGTCACCATCGGCGGTCAGCCGGCTACGATCCAATATTACGGAGATGCCCCGGGCTTAGTTTCCGGCATCCTTCAAATCAATGCCGTGGTTCCCGCGGGCACGCCTTCCGGACCGCAACCCGTGGTCCTGACGGTGGGCGCCTTCAGCAGCCAGCCCAACTTGAACGTCTACGTCCAATAGCGTTCTTCACAATGAAAAGGCAGCCCCAGGGCTGCCTTTTTCTATTTCAGATAGCGCGGCAGCCGCGCCAGCATGAACCCGAAGAAAATGTGCCCAACCAGAATCTGCCGGTCCGGGCTATACAGCGGAATCAGCGGATTCAAATGCTTCCACACGAAGCCGTACATCAGGTAATAGTAGGCCACCGCCAGCACCACCCCCGCCAGGAGCAGGCGCGTATATCCGGTCCGCTCCGGGACCGCCCTCGCGAACAACGCTCCCAGCAGACTGAATTGCAGCAGATGCAGTGCGAGCCCCGCGGGCGAATACCGGTCGAAATGGTTCTGCAGCGCCGGGTCTCCCCCAAACGTCGTCGCCATCAGATTGGGGAACCACCAGACCGAGTGTCTCGACCACAGCGTCACCACTCCGAGCCACGCGAGCATCATCAGCGCGCCCGCCATCCCCGTCTGCAAGCCCGCCAGCACACGAGGCGAAGTCCCGCGCGGATTCATGCCGCCTGTCGTTCCCGGGAAAGCATCTATTACTCGTTAGCCTATACTGACGGGAAGACAAAGGCAAAACAGGCCGGCGGCGGCTCTCCGTTTTTCCGTCCGGCCTCGTAGCCATCGCCCTCCTCCAAAATCGAATGAAGCGCCGCGTCGTGGTCACCGGGATAGGGGCAGTCAGCCCGAATGGAATTGGCCGGGAAGCTTTCTGGGACGCCACTCGCCGCGGTATCAGCGGCGTCCGCAAAATCACTCGCTTTGACGCCTCCGGGCACTCGGTTCGCGTGGCCGGTGAGGTTTCCGACTTCGACGAGTCCCTCTACTTCGACGCGCGCCAGCGCAAGCACGTCTCGCGTGTCGCGCCGCTCGGCATCGCCGCCGCGGGCGAGGCTCTCGAAGACGCCGGCATCGATCCCGCGGCCATGTCCCGCGACCAACTCCGCGAAATCGGCGTCCTGGTCGGCTCCGGCGGCGGCAGCGGGGAATTCTCCGAAGAGCAATACCGGCTATATTACGGCGGTCAGCAGAACCTCTGCAGCGTCTACACTATTCCCACCTCCACCATCGGCACCCTCGCCAGCGAAATCTCCATGCGCTTCGGCCTGCGCGGCCTTAGCCACGTCATCTCCACCGGATGCACTTCCTCCACCGACGCGCTCGGTTACGCCATGCGCAACATCCAGATGGGCGTTCTCGACTGTATGGTCGCCGGCGGAGTCGACGCCCCCATCGCCCCGCTCATCCTCCGCGGCTTCATCCTCATGCGCATCCTCAGCACCAGTTGGAACAACGAACCCGAGCGCGCCTCGCGTCCCTTTTCCCGCGACCGCGACGGATTCGTCATCGGCGAAGGCGCCTGGTTCTTTGTCCTCGAAGAACGCGAACGCGCCCTCTCGCGCGGCGCCCATATTTACGGCGAGATCGCCGGCTACGGATCCACCTGTGAAGCCTTTCACCGCGTGCGCCTCGAGGAATGCGGCGAAGAACCCGCCCGCACCATCGGCCTCGCTCTGCGCGAAGCCGGCATTCCGCCCGAAGCCGTCTCCTACGTCAACTATCACGGGACCGCGACCGAACTGAACGACAAAATCGAGACCCGCGCCATCAAACTCGCCTTTCAGAAACACGCCTACCGGCTCGCCGGCTCATCTCTGAAAAGCATGATCGGCCATCCGCAGGGCGCTTGCGGCGCCGCCGGCATCGCCTCCACGCTCCTCGCCATGCGCGACAAAGTCGTCCCTCCCACTCTGAACCTCGAGGAAACCGATCCCGAGTGCGATCTGGACTACGTGCCATTGCATTCCCGCCCGCTCGATTTTGAGTACGCTGTCGCCAACTGCATCGCCTTCGGCAGCAAGAATTCCGCCATCGTCCTTCGCAACCATTAGGCCCCATGCGCGTGATCGGTGCAGGCCCCGCCGGATCCACCGCCGCTCTCTCCGCCCGCCGCGAAGGAGCGCCCGTCGAGATCTGCGAAAAGTCCGTCTTCCCCCGTCACAAAGTCTGTGGTGAATTCCTCTCGCCCGAAGCCGCCCTCATCTTCGACCGCCTCGGCATCTTGCCCGGCTTCCTCGCTCTGCGCCCCTTCGCCGTTCGCCAGGCGAATGTCTCCATCGGGCGCGCCGTCAAGCGCTGGACTCTCGAAGAGCCTGCCTTCGGGATCAGCCGCTTCACGCTCGATCGTTTTCTTCTTTCATCTGCGCAGTCAGCGGGCGCCACGCTCGTTCACAGCGCCGTCAAACCGGAAGGCGGCCCGCTCGTCATCGCGTCCGGAAGACGCGATTCCGCGCCCGCCGGACACCGCCTCTTCGGCTTTAAAGCCCACTTCACCGGTCCGCTCGACGACCGCATTGACTTGCTCTTCGACCGCGACGTCTACGTGGGAATCAACTGCGTGGAAAACGGTGCCACCAACGTCTGCGCCCTCGCGTCCGAGCCGCTCCTGCGCCGCTACAACTTCGAACCCGACGCGCTGATCGCGGCCACCCCCGCGCTCGCCGCCAGAATTGGTCCGCTCACTCGTTCCATGCCCTGGCTCATCACTGGACCGCTCGTCTATGGCGGACGCTTCGACGCGCGCACTCCGCCGGACGTCTATCTCGCGGGCGATGCTCTCGGATTTGTGGACCCGTTCACCGGATCGGGAATGCTCGGCGCTCTCTCGACCGGCTTTCTCGCCGGGCGGTCCTGCGCGCACGGCATCGCATCCTCCAGCTATCTGGAAGAGTGCCGCCGCCTGCTCGGCGCGCAATATCGAAACGCCGCGTTACTGCGCCGCCTCCTTGCGTGGGGCATCGCCGAAAAACTGGCGTGGCTTCTCCCCGGCCGCCGCCTGTTCCAACTCACGCGCCCCGCGGTGTCCCAAGCGATCTAAATGCAAACCTGCTATCAAGAAACTGACCGATTCACTCGGACGCAAAATTCGTTATGCCAGTCGCCATGCTGCCCCCCGTTCATCCCGGAGAGGTGTTGCAAGAAGAATTCCTCCTACCCCTTAAGCTGAGCATCGACAGTTTCGCTCTCGCGCTGCCCGGAGTTCTGGATAACAAAAAAAAACCGGCAAGCGCTCGGAGGAAAGCACTTGCCGGCCGGCGCTCCGGTAAAAAGGGAAAACCAGCCAGGAAACCCCCCACCGCCAGCGCCTAACTTTCGGAAGCCGAAACTCGCTCGAAGCGAATTCCCGTTAAAAGTTCCTAATCTTCCTAGCCTTATGATGCAACGAAATCGCCTCACGTTACTAAGAAATTTTCATTTCGGACTTCCACATCCCAATTGAAGCCGCTCATCGCAGGTAGAATAGACTCAGTCGCGGCAGACCCGACCTCTGCAGCAGCTTCCTTTCCAGAAATTGACGCTCCAGCATCGCCAATTGCGGACCCGTCATCTTCCGGCGATACGGTTGCAGTTGGATTTCCAACTCGCGCTTCGCCGCCAGCGCATCCGCTTCCGTCTCCTTCGTCCGCGCGATCGCGATCATCTTCTGCTCCAGAATCGTGAGGCGTCCGTCCAGCTCCTCCAAGTTCGCCTGCGCGGCCTCTGCCATCAACGGATTCAAGGCGCCGGCGATATCTCCATATCCTTCCAACACCTGCAATTCCGCTTGATTGCGCCGCAGAAACACGCCTATTTCCGCGCGATCCAGCGCTTCGTCGCTCTCGTTCCGCGCCGCCGCGGCATCGGCCGCCCCCGCCGGCGCCCGCTGCGCTTCCGTCAAAACCGCCTGCGAACAGAACGCCAGCGAATTCACCTGTTGCGTCTTGCTCCGCCGCCCCCGCCACTTCTCAAACGCCGCGTCAATCCCGCGCAGCACCGCTTCCAGCGGCACGCCCGAACTCCTCCAGCTTTCGATCAGCGCCCAATCCAACGGCGACAGCAAAAACAAACTCGTTCCGCGAGCTTTCTGGAAGTGCTCCTCAATTTCGGTGAAATAATTGAAGTAATTCTGAAATTCGCTCAACTCGCCTGATTTCGTTCCCAAATTAGCCGCAAGCCCTCTAGCGTCAGGTGCTCGTCGACGATCCGCAAGAACCGGGACTCTTTCGAAATCAAACGCGCCTGCCCGCCTGTCGCGATCGTCCTGGTGTCCGGTCCCAGCTCGTCGTGAAGCCGTTCCACGATCCCGTCGATCGCCCCTAACGCGCCAAAGTACAAACCCGATTGCATGCTCGACACAGTGTTCGTCCCGATCACCTGAGCGGGCGTCTCAAACGCCACGAACGGCAAGCGGGCCGTTTTCGCGAACAGCGCCTCGACCGAAATCCCGATCCCTGCCGCGATCACTCCGCCCAGGTATTCTCCCTCTCGCGAGATCGCATCGAACGTGATCGCCGTGCCCAGATCCACCACCACGCATGGCCCGCCATAGCGCTGAAAGGCGGCCACTCCATTCACCAGCCGGTCCGCGCCCACTTCCTGCGGGTTCTCATACTTGATCGCCATGCCCGTATCGGTCTCGTGCGTTACGAACATCGGCGTGGTGCCAAAGTAGCGCTCCGCCATCTCCGCCAGGGATTGGTTCACGGGCGGCACCACGCTCGCCACGATAATTCCCCGAATCCGCGCGATATCCAGCCCCGCCAGCGCGAACAGGTTCCGCAGCAAAATCCCCCATTCGTCCGACGTCTGATCCCGCACCGTCCGCAGTCGCCGATGATCCACCAGGCGTTCGCCCTCGAACACTCCGATGGTCACGTTGGTGTTTCCTACGTCCAGCGCCAAAAGCATGCTTCCCGATTGTATGCGCCCGAACTTCACGCCGGCCGCACTCCTCCGGCCAGGATCAGCTCCACCGCTCCATCCGGTTTCCGCACGCGCAGAAAGCCGCTCGCATCCAGCCCCGCGGTCACCCCTTCAATCACCCGATCCCCTTGATCTACTTTCACCGCTTTGCCCCTGGCCCAGCCCGAGCGCCGCTCCCACTCCGCGATCACCGCCGCTTGCGAGAGCTCCGTCACCGGAGGAATCCGCGCCATCAAAGCTTCCAGAAGATCGTCCGCCCGGAAATCCAGCCCCGTCTCCATCGCCAGCGAAGTGGCCACGCCCGCCAGATCCGGTGGAAAGCGGCGCTGCGCGATATTGATTCCCATCCCCGCGACCGCCCGCCCATCCTGCATCTGGACCAGAATGCCGCCGAGTTTTTTCCCGTTGAGCATCAGATCGTTCGGCCAGCGGATTTCGCATCCCAGCGAGGTCACATCGCGCACCGCCGCCTGTCCCGCCAATCCCAAGGCCAGAGTCAGAACCGGATGCGGCTCCAGCACGAAACTCGCGTAAAGTCCCTCATCCGCGCGCGACTCCCAGTCGTGTCCATGGCGCCCGATTCCCGCCGTCTGCTCCCGCGCCACCACCACCGACCCGGACGGCATCGGCGCCGCCACGCGCATCGTGGAATCCAGCGTGTCGAACCGGTGCACTTGCCAGATCACAGCAGCTCGAGACGGAAACTCAAATCCACGGCCCGCGCCGAATGCGTGATCGCGCCCGCCGAGACGAAATCCGCGCCCGTATCCGCATACGCGCGCACCGTCTCCAGAGTCACGCCGCCGGAAATTTCGACCGTCGCCCGGCCCGCGATCGCCCGAATCCAATCCGCCGCCTCGTCCGGACTCAGGTTGTCCAGCAACAAATGCGTCGCTCCCCCGCGCAGCGCCTCCATCAGCTCCGTGCGCGTCCGCACCTCGATTTCCACCCGCAGCTCCGGCGCCTCCCGCCGCGCATTCCCCAATGCCGCTTCCACTCCGCCCGCCGCCGCAATATGGTTGTTCTTGATCAGCACCGCGTCGAACAGCCCCATCCGATGATTTGTCGCGCCTCCCGCGGCCGCCGCCATCTTCTCCAGCCGCCTCAGTCCCGGCGTCGTCTTGCGCGTATCCAGAACTCGGCATCCCGTGCCGCACACGGCATCCGCGAAAGTCCGCGCCAGCGTCGCCACCCCCGAAAGCCGCTGCAGATAATTCAGCGCCGTCCGCTCGCATTCCAGCAGCGTCCGGGCCCGGCCATGCACCGTCGCCACCACTTCGTTATCCGCGCAGAAATCACCGTCGCGCTTCAACAGCTCCAGCCCGTCAACGCCCCCGCGCATGCCATAAAGCGCTGGCAAGAGCTCCAGGCCGAAGATCACCATCCGCTCTCGCGCCAGAAACTTCCCCGCCGCCAGCCGATCTTCCGGCACGCAGATTCTTGACGTCACGTCGCCCGCGCCAATGTCCTCGTCGAGAGCCCGCCGCAAGCCTTCCAGCACCTCCTCCGGAAAGCTCATTCCGTCAAACCGTCAAGCGCTTCTCTGATCTTCTCCAGTTGCGTCTCGTATTCCGCCAGCTTCTGCCGGATGGAATCCACCACCTTCGCCGGCGCCTTGCTCAGAAACGTCTCATCGCTCAACTGCCGCGTGGAATTCGCGATCACTTTCACCAGCTGATCACGCTCTTTCTCCAGCCGCTGCCTCTGCGCGCCTAACTGCGCCTGCGGCAGCTCCATCACCAGATCGAAGTCCGCCGCCGAACCGCCGCCCGCCGCGCCCTTCGGAGCCGGCCCTTCCGCGAACGTGAGCTCCAGCGCCGCCAGCTTCTCGATCGCCTCCTTCTGCGATCGCAGCGTAACAAGCACTTCCGCCCGCGCGAATACCGTCGCCCCCACGGCCAGCCGCGGATCCATCTTCATCTCCGCCCGCGCATTCCGCGCCGTCGTGATCACCCCTTGCACCCAGCCCATTTCCTTCTCCGCCTGCGCGTCGGACAAAGCGGTCCGAAACTCCGGATACGCCGCCAGCGCGATCGAAACGGGCCGTTCCGCGCCCGCCGGCACGAGGCGCTGCCACAACTCCTCCGTCAAAAACGGCATCACCGGATGCAGCAGCCGCAGCGCTCCTTCAAACGCCGCCAGCAGATTGCGCCAGTCCGCGTTCAGGCCGGACCCGTCCTGGAACCGCAGCTTCTTCAGCTCCACATACCAGTCGCAAAACTCGCCCCAGAAAAAATGCCACACGCCCTGCGCCACGTCGTGGAAACGGTACGTCGCCGTCGCCCGATTCACCTGCTCCGCGCACGCGTTCAGCCGCGCGAAAATCCAGCGATCCTCCAACGCGCCGCCTTCCACCGTGTACTCCGCGGGCCGCTCCGGCGCCCACGGATCCACGCCGCATCGCTCCATATTGAGAAACAGAAACCGCGAAGCGTTCCAGATCTTGTTGGCGAACGCCCGCGAACTCTCCAGCCGGTCCGGCGAGAACACGATATCCGTCCCCGGCGCCGCGCCCGTCAGCAGCGCCATCCGCACCGCGTCCGTCCCATACTGCTCCGTCACCGCCAGCGGATCGATCACGTTCCCGCGCGTCTTCGACATCTTCTGCCGTTCCGCATCCCGCACCAGCCCGTGGATATACACCTGCCGGAACGGAACTTCGCCCATGAATTCAATCCCCAGCATGATCATGCGCGCCACCCAGAAGAACAGGATGTCGAATCCCGTGATCAGCAGGGTCGTCGGGTAAAACGTCTTCAGATCGGCTGTCTTATCGGGCCATCCCAGCGTCGAAAACGGCCACAGCCCTGAACTGAACCACGTATCCAGCACGTCCGGATCCTGCCGCAATTCCACTCCCGCGCACACCGGACAGCGCGCCGGATCTTCCCGCGCCACAATCACCTCGCCGCACTGTTCGCAGTACCACGCGGGAATGCGGTGTCCCCACCACAGTTGCCGGCTCACGCACCAGTCCCGGATGTTGTACATCCACTCGTAGTAGGTTTTGGTCCAGTTCTCCGGGACGATCTCGACCGCCTTCGACTCCACGGCCGCGATCGCCTTCTCCGCCAGCGGCTTTGTCTTCACGAACCATTGGTTCGACACCAGCGGCTCCACCACCGTCTTCGAGCGGTCGCAGATCCCGATGCTCAGCGTGTGGTCCTCGATGCCGTCCAGCAGCCCTTCGGCCTCAAGCGCCGCCACCACCTGCGCCCGCGCCTCGAAGCGATCCAGCCCCGCGAACCGGCCCGCTTCCACGCTCATCCGCCCGGTCTCTTCGATCACCTGGATCCGCGGAAGATGGTGGCGCTGCCCCACCGCGAAGTCGTTCGGATCGTGAGCCGGCGTAATCTTGACCACGCCCGTCCCGAACTTCGGATCGGCGATCTCGTCTAGAATGATCGGAATCTCGCGATCCGTCAGCGGCAGCCGCACCTGCTTGCCGTGCCATGCCGCATACCGCGCGTCGCCCGGGTTCACCGCGACCGCCGTATCTCCCAGCATCGTCTCCGGCCGCGTCGTCGCCACCACCAGAAACTCATCCGTCCCCGCCACCGGATAGCGGATCCGCCACAGATGCCCTTGCGTCTCCTTGTGCGCCACCTCCAGGTCTGAGATCGCCGTCATGCAGTCCGGGCACCAGTTCACCATATACTGGCCGCGGTAGATCAGCCCCTTCTCATACAGGCTGACGAACACCTCGCGCACCGCGCGCGACAGCCCCGGGTCCAGCGTAAATCGCTCCCGGCTCCAGTCGCAGCTCGCCCCCATCCGGATCATCTGCCGCTTGATCGTCCCGCCCGATTCCGCTTTCCACTCCCAGATCCGCCGCTCGAACTCCGCCCGCCCCATCGTGCGCCGGTCCAACCCCTCCGCCTTCAGCTTCCGCTCTACCACCATCTGCGTGGCGATTCCCGCGTGGTCCGTCCCCGGCAGCCACAGCGTATTCTCCCCGCGCATCCGATGCCACCTGACCGCCACGTCGATCTCCGTGTGCTCCAGCATGTGGCCCATGTGCAGCGACCCGGTCACGTTCGGCGGCGGAATCACCAGCGAAAACACCTTCCGGTCTCCGCCTGCCGTCGCCTGAAAAATGCCGGAGTCGATCCACCACTGCGCCCAATGCGGCTCAAACCGCTGGGGCTCGTACACTTTCTCAATTTGCATCGGGAATCAACAAGTTTAACAACGCGGGCGCTTACTCTGGGAACGCCCGGATCGACCCATGCGGCGTGTCGAATTCCCCATCCCCGCTCGTCACCCGGAAGCGCGACACTTTCTCCACCCGCTGAAACCGCGCGGCCTTCGCCCAGCTCACCAGGCAGTCGAACGTGGGCAGCCAGAACGTGTGATCGTTCGCCTTCCCCACGAACCGGGCCACCGGTCCCCAGGTGAATCGCGAAGGATCGATCCCCGTGGCGATGACCGCCATCTCGCGCGTCACGCCGCGGATCGCGTAAAGCGCCCGCAACGGGTCGGTCAGATGCAGCAGCACGCTGCCGCAAAAGACGATATCGAACATTCCGGTCGTGGACGGGCTCACGTCATAGATCGTGTGGAACATCCGCTCCACGCGGGATCTTCGCTGTTGGATGGCGAATTCCAGAGCTCCATGAAGCAGCGCTTCGGTAACCTCATCCTGATCCGCCGACGCAAACTCCCGGACCATCGCCGGATCGCCATCATGCGAACTCCACTTCGGCATCTCGCACGTCACCACTCGCGCCGCCCCGCGCCGTTCGCACTCAAACGCAAAAAAGCCGTGCGCCGGTCCGATGTCGAGCACGGTTTTTTCCGGTCAGGTCTTCCGGCAAGCCGTAGTGCGCCAGCAAGGGCCGATGATCGTACTTCCCCGGCGTCACCACGCCATCGCCCAGATCGATCGTGTGATACCACTCGAACGCCTGCATGCCCTGGCGTTTATCAGCCGCATCTCCCATTACGCGCTCCTCTTCCATCCGCGTCAGCGCGCCGTATAGCCGCCGTCCACCACCAGGTTGCTCCCCGTAATCCAACGGCCCGTATCCGCCAGGAGGAACCCGATCGCATGCGCCACGTCGTCCGCCGCGCCCAATCCCAGCGGGTGCATCGCCTCGATCGCCGCGAACTGCTCCGGCCCCACCGTCTCTTGAATCTCGTTCGCCATGGCGCTCCGCACATACCCCGGGGACACGCAGTTCACGCGAATCCGGTTCCGCGCCATTTCCAGCGCCAGCGATTTCGCCAGCCCAATCAGCGCGCCTTTGCTCGCCCCATATCCCGACAGCCCCGGCGCTCCCGTCATCCCCATCACCGACGAAACCAGCACCAGGCTCGCCGGCTGCGCGTAATTTCCCCGCTGATGGAATGCCCGCGCCAGCATGACGGCGGCGTGCAGATTCACCCGCATCACCTCGTCCAGCCGCGCTTGCGTCATCAGGCTCAGGGGAACCGTCATCTGGATTCCCGCCGCATGCGCCACGCCGCTCAACGGCCCGCTCTCGCTCACCAATGACCGGAACCACGCCGGAATCTCATCCGTGCGCGCAAGATCGAACACCGCCGCGATGTGCCCCGTACCTTCCAGGCTCTTCCGCGCCTCTTCCAGACGCTCCGCGTTCCGCGCCACCAGCACCACGCGCGCCTGTAAACGGCTGCACAGCAGCGCCGTCGCTCGTCCGATTCCCGAAGACGCTCCGGTCACCATCACCGTGCGTCCGCTTAAATCCAGCGGATTCACAAGCTAAAGCTTATCCGAATCCACACGCTGCTCCCCGCCGCGGACGAGCCCCCCACCCAGGCATGTAAAATGCGAGAACGCCCCCTGCCATCCCTTTCCACACCCCGCATGCAGACCACCGCCGCCCCCACTCACCACCGCCGCGATCTGGCGGCTCTCGGCGCGTTGCTCGCGGTCTGTCTCTTTCCCCTGCTGATCAAGCTCATCTACTACCCGCAAAACATCGGCTCTGACGATTCCTACATTCATCTCCAAGTAGCCCGAAACATCGCCTCGGGGCAGGGATGGGGCGTCAATCCCGGCGTGTCCGTCAACGTCTCCACCAGCCCGCTGTTCACCCTCATCGTCGCCCTTCTCGACAGGCTAACGGCCAATCACGCCATCTTCCCCGCGCAAGCCGTATCGGTCCTAGCCGCCGCTTTCGGCTTGCTCCTGGTTTATCTGCGCACGCGCCGCGACACCCGCGCGAACTGGGCCGCCCTCGCAGCCGCCTTTTCCCTGGCCTGCAGTTGCGATCTTTGGAGGTGGAACGGCGCCGTCATGGAAGCCACCCTGGGCTTCTTCTGGGTCGCTCTCATCCTCTACCTTTTCTCGGACTGGCGCTGGACCTTTCCCGGTTGCGTGCTCCGCGGAGTCGTCCTCGCTTTAGCCGTCCTCACCCGGCCCGAACTGGTCCTGGCGTTGGCGTTGTGTCTGTTCCTCATGGCCGTTTTGGGAAAAAACCGTTGGCCCTCCTGGATCGGCCTGCTGCTCGGCATCGCGCTTCCCATCGTTCCCTGGGTGGTCTTCTGTAAGCGCACCTTCGGCAACATTCTCCCGACCACGTTCTACGCCAAAGCCACCAATCACTTGATTCTGTGGAACCCGGTCATCCCCCGGCAGTTCGGGCTTCTCATCGTCGAAGCCTTCTTCTGGCCCGCGCTCCTGCTGGCCGCGATGCTGATCGTCCTGCGCTTCCGCCTCCCGTCGCCCGTTCTTCGCAAGGCTCTGCTTCCCGCGGGTCTTCTGCTTGCCGTTGCCGCGTTCTACTACCTGCGCACGCCCGCGCTCGAATCGGTCGGGCGTTATCTGCTCCCGTTCCTTCCCTGCGCCGGATACCTTCTCGGTCTCGTCCTTCCGGTTGCGGCCGGAAAACTGAATCGCCCGGCGTTCCGCTGGCTCGTCGGGACCGCCCTGACCTTGCACCTTCTCACTTCGCTCGCTCTCAACCACATCTTCATCGCTCCCACCATGCGCGCGTTCCAGACGGAGTACAAGGCGTCCATGGTGGCCGCCGCCGAATATCTCGCCGCTCACTCCTCTCCCGCCACCCGCGTCCTGGTGAAATCGGACATCGGCGTCGTCTCCTATACCGGCGACGGCCGCTTCTTTATCGCCGACGGCGGCGCTCTCGCGTCTCCGGAATTACGCGGGCTCAGCTTCACCCAGCAAATTGCGGCATCCCGGCCCCAATTCGTCCTCCACTCCTTTAGCGCCGCGCCGGGCGATCTCGCTCCATTGTTCCCGGGCCTGCAGCCTGTCTGGTTCCACCGTTTTAAACAGCATGGGCTCGAGGCCTCGCTGGGAATGACGTCTCTCGTGACCAACATCTACCGCGTCAAATCCCGCTGAACGGCCCTGCGTACTATTCCCGCCTCGCAAGCCGCTAACCTGCTTCCGGAATTCGCTACCATACAATTTGGTATGGATCCGAAAGAATTCCTGTCTTCCCTCGACGAAATGCTGGAACTGCCCGCCGGTACGCTCACCGGCGACGAGCAGATCGCCGACCTGGACGGTTGGAACTCGATGGCGATGATCGGCTTCATTGCGCTGGCGGCCAACAACGGCGCCAACGTCGCTCCTCGCCAGATCGCCGCCGCCCGCACTGTCGCCGATCTGATGAAACTCGCCCTCGTCCACGCCGCCGCTTAGGTCATCGCGTGGGACTGCACGCCGCCATCGCGGCTATCGAATACCACCTCCCGGAACGAACCCTCACCACCGCCGGCTTATCCGCGGAATTTCCGGAATGGTCGGTCGCCAAAATCGACGAGAAGACCGGCATCCAGACCCGCCACCTCGCCGGGCCGGACGAGTGTTCCTCCGATCTCGCCGTCGCCGCCGCCCGCAAACTGTTTGAATCCGGCGCCTGCACTCCCGCCCAGATCGATTTCGTTCTCTTCTGCACCCAGTCTCCCGACTATTTCCTGCCCACCACCGCCTGCCTGCTCCAGGACCGCTTGGGCATTCCCACTTCGGCCGGCGCGCTCGATTTCAACCTCGGCTGCTCCGGGTTCATCTACGGTCTCGGACTCGCCGAAGGTCTCATCGCCTCCGGCCAGGCGACCCGCATTCTTCTGCTCACGGCCGAAACCTACTCCAAATTCCTGCACCCCCGCGACCGCAGCGTCCGCACCATCTTCGGCGACGCCGCTGCCGCCACCTTGCTCACCGCCTCCGACGCGCCCCAGCCCGCCATCGGCCCGTTCGTCTATGGAACGGACGGCGCCGGCGCCCCTAATCTCATCGTCCCGGCCGGCGGTCTCCGCAATCGCCCCGGGCCCGAGACCGCCATCGCGGCGGATGACGATTTCGGCAACACCCGCGGCCCCGAAAATCTGTTCATGGACGGTCCGGAAGTCTTCGCCTTCACCATCCGAGCCGTGCCCCAGGCCGTCCAAACGCTCCTCGACCGCACGGGACTGGCCCTCGACGGCATCGACCTTTTCGTCTTTCATCAGGCCAACCGGCACATGCTTGACACCCTCCGCAGGCGCCTGGCGATCCCTCCGGAGAAATTCGAAGTCTCGATGGGCGACTGCGGCAACACCGTCTCCTCCACCATTCCGATCGCCCTCAAGCACGCCGCCGCGGAAGGACGTCTCCAACCGGGCGCAACCGTCATGCTCGTGGGCTTCGGCGTCGGCTACTCCTGGGGCGCCACCCTCGTGCGCTGGTCCCCCTGGCAGCCCGTGCTTGACCAAAGTGCTTGACTAATCCTGCGAGCGCTTGACGTTGCCTCCGTCGGACTCCAGGAAGCGCGCCAGCGTGCGCGGAATCTGAATTGCCACAGACTGCGGGATAGCGCGGATATCGGCTGCCCGTTCGGTGAAGGCCACGCGCTTAGCCATCGCGCTGGCCATTCCTCGGCAACCGGAGTCGCCCACGCCTGAGCTGCTTGCGCATTCCCATTTCCGGCGAAACATCCCCTGGCCGACTTAAGCCCATCCGTTCACATCCCCTCCTCCCACCAACCCAAATTCGAGTAACCGCACCCGCCCAACTTTATTCCGTTTCGAATCAATCGTTTGGCCGCCCCCCGCTCCAGATCGCCGTCCGTCATCCGCCAACATCATGGACAAAGGATGTACTCATGTCAGCCACCGCCGTCATCAACCGCGAAAACGCGCAGCACTCCACCGGTCCTCGCACCGAGGAAGGCAAATCCGCCATTCGCTTCAACGCCGTCAAGCACGGCCTCTACGCCAAAACCATTCTCCTGTCCGAGGAAGACGCACCCGCTTTCCGCGCTCTCGGCGAGCATCTCCGCGCCCGCTACGCTCCCGTCACCCGCCAGGAAACCGATTTGGTCGACGTGCTCCACGAAACCCGCTGGCGCCTCGACCATCTGACCAGCGTCGAGCACAGCCTTTACGCCCTCGGTGCCCGCGAACACATCGACGCCGTGGTCGCGGAATTCGGCGAACTCGATACCGCCGCCGCCCGTTCCTACGCCCGCGTGCTCGGTTACCAAGCCAACGCCAAGCTCTTCGACCAGCTCAGCCGCCATGAACGCGGCCTGCGCCGGCTATTCGAGAAAACCACGAAGGATCTCGAACAGCTCATCGCCGCGCGCCAGCCCGCGTCTCTTCCCACATCCATGCCGGCCGCGCCGCCCGCCGCGCTTGGCTTTGTTCCCGCAAAAACCGCACCGCCCATCCCCACCGGCCCCGACGGCGCCCCCATCTTCACCGGGCCCATGGCCGACATCAAGCGCAAGCAGTGGCTCCGCCGCCAAAAGACGCTTCGAGGCGTCTAATCTCCGGAATCTCCGGCGAAACGTCTGGCATGGGGACCGGCTTTCCGACGCCCCCGCCCGAATTGCGCATCTGCTAAATTGGAATTTCCATAAAACAGGTCAACTTTTACATGCATAACGTCGTTATCGTGGGATCGGGCTGCGCCGGAAACACCGCTGCCGTCTACGCGGCGCGCGCCAATCTCAAGCCGCTCGTCATTGCCGGCTACGACGCCGGCGGACAGCTCTCGCTCACCTCGGAAGTCGAAAATTTCCCCGGTTTCCCCGAAGGCATCAACGGGCCCCACCTCGTTGAAAACATCAAGGCGCAGGCCGAGCGCTTCGGCGCCCAGTACGTTCACGGCGCTGTTCAGGAAGCCGTCCTGACCGGCCGTCCCTTTCGCCTCAATGTCGAGGGCGAGTGGATCGAGACGCTCACCGTCATCATCGCCTCCGGCGCCTCCGCGCGCTGGCTCGGCCTTCCCAATGAGCATCGCCTCATCGGCCACGGCGTCAGCTCCTGCGCCACTTGTGACGGATTCTTCTACCGCAACAAGAAGATCATGGTCGTCGGCGGGGGCGATTCCGCCCTGGAAGAGGCCAGCTTCCTCACCCGCTTCGGCTCCGAAGTCTCCATCGTCCACCGCCGCGAAAGCTTCCGCGCCTCCAAGATCATGATCGACCGCGCCAAGGCCAACCCCAAGATCAAGTTCCTCCTGAACACCGTCGTCGAAGACGTCTACGACGTGAAGAAAATGGTGGTCTCCAGCGTGAAGCTCCGCAATGTCGTCACCGGCGAGATATGGGAACAGGATGTCGACGGCTTCTTCGTCGCGATCGGCCATATCCCCAACACCCGCCCGTTTATCGGACAGATCGAAACCGATGCCGAGGGTTACATCGTCTCCAAAGGCGGCGCCGCCACCAGCGTCCCCGGCGTATTCCACGCGGGCGACGTGCAGGACCGCGTCTACCGCCAGGCCATCACCGCCGCCGGCGCCGGCTGCATGGCCGCCATCGAAGTCGAACGCCTCCTCGAAGCCGAAGGACACCAGTCATGATCGAACGCCTTAACCCGCCCGGCATCTCCGCCGCCCGCGGTCCTTACTCGCCCGCCATCCGCGCCGGCGACTTCATCTTCGTCTCCGGCCAGGTCCCCGTCAATCCGGAAACCCAGAAGATGGAGCTCAGCGAAATTCGCGGCGAAACCTGCCTCGTCCTGAATAACGTCCGCAACCTTCTCGAAGCCGCCGGAGCTACCTTCGCCGATGTTGTGAAATGCTCCGTCTTCCTCGCTGACGGCGCCGATTTCCCCGCCATGAACGAGGTTTACGCCGAGTACTTCGGCGAAACCAAACCCACCCGCACCACCATCGTCTGTCAGTTCGCCATGCCCGGTATGCGCGTCGAGATCGATTGCATCGCCTACAAACCCCTCGCTTGATTTTGCGTCGACCGCCGCGCCGCTAACCCGCTAATCCTGGCACGCCGCCCATCGATCGCGCCTGCCTGACCGCCCGCAGAATCGCCTGCTCCACCGCCTCGATCGCCATCACCCCGAGCACGTCCAGATTGGCCCGTTGCTGCCCCATCGACAGCGCGAACGTGACATCCCCGTCCGACATCGTGTTCACCGGCGCGATCACCCGCACCACCCCGATACTCGCCAGCGCCGCCAGCTTGTTCGTCTGCACCTTGTTCAGTTGCGCGTTCGTCGCCACCACGGCCAGAGTCGTGTTGCGCCCAAACCCGCCCGTCTTGCCTTCGCGCATCGCCCGCTCCGCATTCACGAATTCCCGCGACGCCTCCGCTTCCCGCGCTCCCGCGATCACCTGCCCGCTCGCTGCATCCCGCACATCCCCCAGCGCGTTCACCACCACCAGCGCGGAGACCATCACCCCATCGCCGCCTCTCACCGTAAAGCTGCCCAGCCCGCTCTTCATCGCCCGCTTCATTCCGAAGAGCTTCCCCACTGTGGCGCCAGTTCCCGCTCCCACGCAGCCTTCCACCACCGCCCCGTCCGTTGCCGCCGCGGCCGCCGCTTCCCCCATCTCGCGCCCGGGCCGCACGCCCGCCTTGCCGATCGCCAGATCGAACAGAATCGCGCTCGGCACAATCGGCACGCGGGCCACTCCGGTATCGAACCCGGCCCCATGCTGCGCCAGATATTTCCGCGCTCCCGAAGCGGCCTCCAGGCCAAATGCGCTTCCTCCGGACAGCACGATCCCGTGTACGTGATCCGTCACGTGCCCGGGGTTCAGCGTGTCGATCTCGGACGTCCCCGTAGCCGATCCGCGGATGTCCACGCCGCCCGCTGCCCCGCTCGGGCAAAGCACCGCCGTGCACCCCGTCAGCGCGTCAAAATCCGATGCGTGGCCCACCCGAATGCCCGCGATGTCAGTCAGCCCCTTCATTCCGGTCCGTATGTTAGCATCGTTCATCGAGACCGGATTTTCTTCCGAGCGTGACTTGCTGGACATACTGAAAGGGCCATTCGAGGCAATCCAGGACTTCACGATCCTCGCCGGCCAGTCGCTCCGGAATATCGGACGGAGTCCGCACTACGTCGACGACATCCTGATCCAGATGGATGCGATCGGCGTCGGCAGCCTCTTCATTTCCGTTCTCACCGGATTCTTCAGCGGCGCCGTGATGGCCCTCCAGATGGGGCGAGCGCTCGGCCAGTACGGTCAGACCGGGCAGACCGGAACCGTCGTCGCCATCATCCTCGTCCGCGAGCTCGGCCCCGCGCTCACCGCGCTCATGGTGGCCGGCCGCAACTCCTCCGGAATCGCCTCCGAAATCGGCTCCATGCGCGTCACCGAGCAGATCGACGCCATGCGCGCTCTCGGCACCGATCCCATCCAGAAGCTCGTCACCCCCCGCATGATCGCCACCGCCATCATGCTCCCCTGCCTCACCGTCATCGCCGACTTCGTCGGAATGGTCGGCGGATGGGTCGTCGGCGTCCTCGTTTACCACCTCCCCACGCGCCAGTACTGGACCACCACCTGGCAGGCTCTCGAATGGAGCGACGTCGTTCAGGGCCTTCTCAAACCCTTCGTGTTCTCCTTCGTCGTTTCTCTCGTGGGCTGCTATTACGGACTGCGCACCACCGGCGGCACCCAGGGCGTCGGCCGCGCCACCACTCAGGCCGTCGTCGCCGCGTCCGTCCTCATCTTCGTGCTGACTTTCTTCATCACCAAGATCTTCGTCAGCTCCACCTGAGCCATGCCGGAAAGCGAGAGCCCGCAGGAAAACGAAAGCCCGCAGGAAAACGAAAGCCCGCAGGAAAAGGAAAGCATGCTGCGCTTCGAAAACGTCGAGGTCGATTTCGACGCCGTCGAGGCCCTCAAAGGTATCTCCTTCGACGTCAAGCAAGGCGAAACCCGCATCCTCCTGGGCGCCGCCGGCAGCGGCAAAACCGTTCTTCTCAAGACGTCCATCGGCTTGAACTGCCCCTCATCGGGCAAGGTTTTCCTCTTCGGCCAGGAGATCCAAAATCTTCGCGAACAGGATCTCTACAGCATCCGCCAGCGCGTCGGCGTCCTGTTTCAGGAAGGCGCTCTCTTTGATTCCATGACCGTAGAACGCAACGTCGCCTATCCCTTGCTCACCCGGCGTGCCACCGCGCCTCCAAAGCAAAACGGCGCCGCTGCCCCCTCAGCCGCGAATGGCTCGGAAAGAGGAGCACCAGAAAAAAGAGGGGACGACCAGCGCGATATCCACACTCGCATTCAGGAAGCGCTGGACTTCGTCGAACTGGGCCAGACCTTGAAGCAGTTCCCCAGCGAACTGTCCGGCGGCATGCGGCGTCGCGCCGCCATCGCCCGCGCCGTCGTCGCTCAGCCGCCGCTGTTGCTCTACGATTCCCCCACCGCCGGACTGGATCCGATCACCGCCACCACCATCGTTTCTCTCATCATCAAAGAGCGCGATCTCGACAACACCACCGCCCTGGTCGTCACTCACCGCTACCAGGATGGCAATTTGATCGCGAACTTTCGCTACAATCCGGAGAGTAAGCAACTCGAACCTTCTGAGGATGCCGCGAAACGCACTATCTTCATGGTCCTTAAGGAAGGCCGCCTGATTTTCGAGGGCGGCCAGGAAGAACTCGAAAGTTCCTCCGATGAGTACGTCAGTAAGTTCGTGAAGAAGGACTGATCGATGGCGTCGCCGAAACGAGTTCGATGGGCACAACTCCGGGTAGGGTTACTCGCCGCCGCGGCTCTCGTGCTCGCCGCTGTGTTGATCTTCCTGCTCACCTCCAGCACTAAGTTCTTCGAGGGCCGCTTCCAGCTCCGCACCTATATGGAGGATTCGGCCGCCATGGCCGACAGCGCTCCCGTCCGCCTCAACGGCATCCTCGTCGGCAATATCGACCACATCGTCCTCACCGGATCCAAAGATCCCAAGCGCATCGTCGAGATCAAGATGTCCGTCCTCAAGAAGTACCTCGACCAGATTCCGGAGGATTCCGTCGCCGGAGTCAGCGCCTCCAACCTGCTCGGCGATAAGTTCATCAATATCACCAAAGGCCGCAGCCCCCGCCCGGTCGTGCCCGGCGGCGAAGTCAAGAGCCAGGACGTCATCGACATCCCGCAGCTGCTCTCGCAAAGCGCCACCATTCTGACCCAGTTCCAGGGCATCGTCGGGAAAGCCGACGCCTTGCTCAGCTTCGTGAACAGCGGACAGGGCAACATCGGGTTGCTCATCAAGGACGACAAGCTTTACAAGGAAGTGAATGAAACCGTCGGCCAGGTCAACAAAATCGTAAGCGACGTCCGGAACAGCAATGGAACCCTGAGCAAGCTCATCTACGATGACCAGCTCTACCAGGACGTCCGCAAGCCCATTCAGCGCCTCGATGATCTGCTTGCCCAAGTCCAATCCGGCAAGGGAACCGCCGGCAAACTGCTCTACGACGAGGCGCTTTATACCGAAGCGCGCGATTCCCTCACCGAAGCCCGCCGCATGCTGGACGATCTTAACGCCGGCAAGGGAACCGCCGGCAAGCTCCTCAAGAACGACGAGCTTTATACCCAGGTGAACCAGATCATGGCCAAAGTCAATTCAGCGGTCGATAAGATCAACGCCGGACAGGGCACCATCGGCCAGCTTCTCGTCAACCCGCAGCTCTATGACTCCCTGAACGGCGCCACCCGCGAAGCCCAGTTGCTGGTCCAGGACATCCGCAAGAACCCCAAGAAGTTCCTGCGCATCAAGCTCGCCTTGTTTTGATCCGCCTTGCCGTCAATGCGGATGATTTCGGCTTTACCCGCGATGTGAACGACGGCATCGCCGCCGCCCACCGCGACGGCATCCTCACGTCCGCCACGCTCATGGCTACGGGTCCGGCCTTCGATCACGCCATCCTGCTGTCCCAGGCCAGCCCGCGTCTCGACATCGGTTGCCACCTGGTGCTGATCGGGGGGGAATCGCTCACCTGCGGCCCGCTGCCTGCGAACCTGACCGCTCTCGTCGGCGCGCTCGCTCGCGGCCGCATCCCCGTGTACGACGAGTTCGCCGCCCAGGTCCGCAAGATTCAGGCTGCCGGGATCCAGCCCACGCACCTCGACACCCACAAACATACCCACCTTGTGCCGTCCGTCTTGCAAGCCATCGCGCGCATCTCCCGCGACTTCGGCATCCCCTGGATTCGACGGCCATTCGACCTCTCGCCCGCGGGCTTCGCCGGTTGGGCGATGCTAGCGCGCCGGAGCGCGTTCGACCGCGTTCTCGCCGGGTCGCGTTCCACTGACCACTTTGTGGGTTTCGCGCTTACCGGACGCCTTGACGCCTCCGCCATGGTCGAGGCTCTAAGCCGGCTTCCGGAAGGCTTCACCGAGTTCATGTGCCACCCCGGCTTCTGCCGTGACGAACTCCGCCACGCGCCCACGCGCCTAAAAGAATCCCGCGAGCGGGAACTGGAAGCCCTGGTTTCTCCGGCTGTGCGCAGGGTCGTCGAAGAACGCGGTATCCTGCTCACCCCATTCAGTTACACTCCTAAGTAGGCCACCCATCATGTCCACCCTGTACGTGGTCGCCACACCCATCGGCAATCTGGAAGATATGACGTACCGCGCTGTCCGCGTGATGCGCGAGGTCGCCTGGATCGCCTGCGAAGACACGCGCGAAACCCGTAAGCTCCTCGATCATTTCCAGATCGACACGCCGCTCGTCAGCTACCACGACCACAATGAGATGGAACGCGCCAAGGAGCTTTGCGCCCGCCTGCAAGCCGGGGAATCCGGCGCTCTCGTCTCCGATGCCGGGATGCCGCTGGTTTCCGATCCGGGCTATCGGCTGGTGCGCGCCGCCATTGAAGCCGGCATCACCGTTCAACCCGTGCCCGGCGCGTCCGCTTCCATCTCCGCCCTGGCCGCTTCCGGTCTGCCCACCGACTCGTTCTACTTCCTCGGCTTTCTCCCCGCCAAGTCAGGCCAGCGCGCCAATCTGCTCGAATCGCTTCGCCATGAGAAAGCGACCCTGATCTTTTACGAGGCGCCGCACCGCATCCTCGAAGCCCTGGCCGACATCGAGCGTGTTCTAGGACCCCGCCCGGTCGTCGTCGCCCGCGAGATGACCAAGATCCACGAAGAGTTTCTGCGCGGCACGGCCGGCCAGATTTTGGACCAGATCAAGGATCGCGCATTCATCCGGGGCGAGATCACCCTGCTCATCGGGAAGTCCAACCGTCCCGCCGCCAGCCTGGAGCCCATCGAAAAGGCGGTGGAACACCAGATGGGCAACGGTCTTTCCCGCATGGACGCCATGAAGGCCATCGCCCGCGAGCGCGGTGTTTCCAAGCGCGAAATCTACAAACGCATCGCCGGACCCGCCGCCGACCGCCGCGGATCATGACCCTGCTATACTGGTCTGGTTACGATCCGGATATAGAACAGAATGGCAAATCATCTCTCAGCATTGAAGCGGGTTCGGCAGGAGGCGCGTCGCACCGAGTTTAACCGCCGCAGCAAAACGCGCTTGCGTCATCAGATTCGCGCAATCCGCCGCGCGCTTGTCGCCAAAGATCCTTCCGGCGCCGCCGCTCTGCTCCCGGCGACCTTCTCGGTAATTGATCGCTCCGCCCGCGTCGGCATCATCAAGAAGAACACTGCCGCCCGTTACAAAAGCCGGCTTCACGCGCGCATCAAATCCCTCGAAACCAAGACCAAGTAGTTCAGGCGCTGGTCAGCCTGAACACGAATTGCTCCATAATCACGCGGTCGTCCGGACGCGCGCTGCGCAAATCCCGGTCGGCTGCAAAGATCAGCTTCAACCCCGCTTCAAGACGCTCCGTGGAGAACTTCTGCGCGGTCTGCGCAACCTGCTCCGCGCGCGATCCCCACATCGCTACCCCCGCCTTGCTGAAGTAGCTCTGCACCTGCTGCGCCGAGCGCAGTCCGCTTTGCCGCGCCGTCAGCGCCTGCCGGAATTGGGTCGAGAGAAACGCCAGCGCGAGCGGCAGATATTCGTTCTCCCGGCACAGCGCATCCAGGCTGGCCAATGAGCGCGCCCGGTCGCCCCGGCCCAGCGCGTTGACCAGAGCGAAGATCGTGCTCGTCCGTGCGTCCGGAACCAGAGTCAGGATATCGTCCGTAGTGATCGCTCGGCCTTCCCCCGCATAAAGCGAAAGTTTCTCCATCTCGGTCGCGATCCGGGCCATGTCGGCGCTCAGCGTCTCCACCAGCATCGCCGCGGCCGCCGCATCCATCCGGATCTTCAAACGCTTCGCCATGTCGTCCAGCTCCAGGCGCGCTTCATCCGGCGTAAGCCGCTTGAACTCTACCGTCTCGGTGATGGCGGCGTAGAACTTGCGCACGCGGTCCGCCTTCTTCTTGTCCTCGCCGTCCAGATCGAAGCGGGTCGCTTCCAGCAGCAGCACCACTCCCGGCGTGGGATCTTTCACATACGCTTGCAGCACCGCATCGGGATTCGCAGCGGCTGGCGATTCATCATCCCCGTCGTCTTCCGCGGCGGCGCGGCTGCTGCGCGGCAGCGCCGCCTCGGCCCCGATCACCAGGATCAGGCGCTCGGCCGCGAACAGCGACATCGCCCGCGCATCGTCCACAATCTCCCGGATGCCCGTCTCGCTGGCGTCATATTGCGCGAAGCCTTCGCGCGCGCTGCCGAGATGCGCCGCAATCAGCGCATCTCGGCAGCGCCGCCGCTCGAAGGCCTCGCTCCCGAGAAACAGGCAGACTGCGGGAATCTCGCCCTTCTTCAGCCGGCCGATGAACTGGGCGGGCGACATCAGAACTGCTCCAGAATCCCGCTCACCAGCGTGCGCGCGATGTCGCGGCTCAGCCGGTCCACCGCGCCGCTGCTCTCGTCGAAATAGGTCTTCGGATCCACGCTGATCTCATACCGGTCCCGTACTTCGAAATTGGGCCTGCGGAAGAGCACCTTGCCCGTACGGCGTTCGGTCAGCGTCACCGACACCTGCACCACCACCTGCACGCCGCTCGCTCTGCCGGTGACCGGATCATAGGTCGTCGGGTAGCTGTTGAAGTTCACCAGAGCTCCGGTCAGAACGGCGTCCGCGTCCTCCGGATTGGCGACAATCCGGTACTTGGTCCGCTGGATCATCTCCCGCGTGACAGCCGTGGTGATCTTCTCGGCGATTCTGTACTGCACGCTCCCGTTGCTGAACGCCGGCACGGCGACCGTCTGGATCGCCGCCGGAAGAACATCGGCGTGCCCGGCGACGTGATAGCCGCAGCCGGTCAGGCACAGCGGAATCGAGGCCAGCAGCCCCATGCACGCGCTCTTCAAAGGATCTCCTGCGCCACCAGCAAGGCGTTCTGCGCCGCCAGCCGGAGATTATCGGCGACCATCCAAAGCCACAGCGCCTTCGGGTTGTTGCGGTCGCGCGTAATGGCGCCTACCGCGATCCCATCCTGCCCAGCCATCCCCACGTTGTTCGGCGGCTCCAGGTCAGGCGCGTGAAGGCTGATGTTCTCCGTAACGAGATCGGCGCCCAGCGCCGCCGCGTCCGGTGTATCGCCGGCGAACTCCATCCAGATCGAAAAGCTATATCCGTGAAATACCGGGGCTTGCAGAAGGCGAAGGGAAGGCATCGGTTCCAGTCGCGCGTTCTGCAGCAGCGTAGCCAGATGCCGCTCAATCCGCATCTCCACCTCGTCCAGCGGCAGCGGCGCCTCTTCGCCCAGGCGCGCCAGCAGGCTGAACGTCAACTGGCTGTCGAAGACCTTCTTCGGCATGGGCTTGAAGGACAGCAGGCTCACCGTCTGCTGCTGCAGTTCCTCGATGCCCGCGGCGCCGCGCTCGCTCGCCGGCTCGAACACATGCGCCACCCAGCCGGAAAGCTTATGGCGGATGGAGATCTGGTTCAGCAGCAGGGCCAGCGCGATGGCCGCCGGATGCGCGATGGATTGGAGCGCGTCCGGCGCCACCCGGAAATCGTGCGGCTCCACCATGGGCGCCCGCAATCGCGAGCGCGGATGATCTTCCGCCGTATAGCTCAGATCGATCACCGGCGTGTCGCCGGCCAGGTCAAGAGCCGTCCGCGACGAGACGGAACTGCCCGCCAGGATCACGGCGTCCGCGTCAATCAGCGCGAGCGCATCCAGCTTGGCCAGAATGGCCGCTTCCCCGGCGTGTTCGGAAAGCACCCCGCCCGCCTCGGCTTCCCCCGCCACCAGCCGCACCCCGAAATCCGGAGCGTGGGCGGCCAGCAGATCGCGGAGTTCCCGGCCCATCAGGGTCTCACTGCCTATCAAAGCGATCGTTTCAGACAATCTGGTGCTCCACCGGAGTTGGTTGCTCACGCGAACGGCGGGCCCGGCGCAGCAGGCCGCCGATCCGCAGGAAGATTCCGCTGGCCGCGTAGGCGGCGGCGATGGCGAGCAGCACGGGTTGCGACCAGAACCACACCATCACCAGGAAAGCGCCCACCAGAACCATGGTGACCGTGGAACGCGGCTTGAGAAAGGCGTTGTCCTTGAAAGCGTAATAGCGCCACGTCGAGACCATGAGCCAGGAAAGCAGCAACAGCAGCGCCATCCACGCCACGTTGGCCGGCCACCACGTGAGCGGATACCCGTCGGCCGCATAAACGATGGCGGCGATCAGGGCGGCCGAAGCCGGAATCGGCAAGCCGACGAAGTACTTCCGATTCGGCCGTCCGGGGTTCTTGGGTTTGGGGTTCTTCTGAACGTTGAAACGCGCCAGCCGCGCCGAGCCGCTGAGCAAGAACAGAAAGGCGATCATCTTCCCGGCGCGCGTCAGGTGATCGTTCGCCGCGGGCAGCGCGCCGATCAGGAACTGCACGCCCCACAAGTAAGCGAGGATCGCCGGCGCAATCCCGAAGCTGATGACGTCGGAAAGCGAATCGATCTCCTTGCCGAACTCGCTCGTCGTGTTTGTCAGCCGCGCGATGCGACCGTCCAGCCCGTCCAGGACCATCGCCACCCCAATGGTCTTGGCCGCCACGGCGAACTGCTCCGCGGCCGCCGAAGGGTTGGCGAGCTGCATTGCTCCCTGCACCGATCGCAGGATCGAAAGGAAACCCAGAAAGATGTTCCCGGCCGTGAAAAGGGTCGGCAGGGCGTAGGCGGCGCCGGGCGGCCTGCGGCGCGGCGCCGGAATGGCGGTCGGCTCCGGCATCAGGTCGCGCTCAGCACGAATTCCTCTACCGGGGCGTGGCGCACCACCAGCGGCTCAATCGTGCCCGCGCGCCGCGCCAGCACGCTGGATCCGGCCATCACCCGCATGCCCGGCTGCACTTCCACATGCCACTCCGGCCCGAAAATCACATCCACCCGCGAGCCGAACTTGATCATGCCCACGCGCTCGCCCGCGCTGACGTAATCGCCGGTCCGCTTGGTGAAGACGATGCGCCGCGCGATGAGTCCGGCGATCTGCTTGAACACGACCTTTGTGTCATCTCCGGCGATCACCACGCGGTTCTGCTCATTCCGCGCGGAGGCAAGCTCACGGCTGGCCACGAGATACAGCCCTTTCTGATAGTCCACTTCGGCGATCACTCCGGCGATAGGCGCCCGGTTCACGTGCACGTCGAAGATGTTCAGGAAGATGCTGATGCGCTGGCGTCCTGGCGCCTCCGGCACGACGGCGACCACTTTGCCGTCCGCCGGCGAGACGGCGAACGGGCCCGCCGGAATCGGCCGCTCCGGATCCCGGAAAAACCAGGCGCAAAACGCCCCCACCAGGAACAGCGGAAATCCCAGCCAGAAGTTCGTCAAGTAAGCGATCACGACAGCGGCCGTCGTGAAGCCGACCGCATAGTAGATTCCATCCCGAACCATGTGCGCTAGATCTTCATCCTACATCCGGGTGGAAAGACGATCCAACTCGTGTTTCAGCAGCGCGTTCTGGGGGTAACTCTGTGTCAACTGCAGCAACAGGCTGCGCGCTCCCCCGATGTTCTTCTCACGAAGGTATGCGGTGGCCAGCAGAATCTTGGCGAAGGACTTCAGATAGTGGCCCTTGGCGGCCACCGTTTCCAGTGTTCGCATCCCCGCCTGCTTGTTCCCTTGCACGTCATCGAACTTCACGAACCAGCGAAACACCACCGGCATGCTGCCGATCAGATATTCGGTGAAACCGGTGGTCAGCGACGCGTCGTAGAAATCAGGCGCGATCTTCAGCAGACGCTGGGCGTCGCGGTACCCGTCCCGGTTGATGGACAGGCTTTGCATCTGATGCTTCTCGATGAGAGCCATGTAATCCGTCAGATCGCCCTTGGCCAGGCACAGAGCGAACAGCGCATTCACATCGTCGGGGTGAGCCGCCAGGTTCTGATTCGCCATGGATTGCGCCTTGTTGACGGCGGCATAGAACTGCTCGCGCACCTTCAGGTCCGGTTGCAGGTGCTTCTTCTTGTCCTTGATGGCGTTGTCGTCCTGGAAAAAGTCCGCCTCGAGGATGCCCAGACGGTGCAATTCCGAGAACAGGTATCCCGACGCCTTTACGGAGTAAGCGACGGGGTCGCCCGGATGTTCGCCGATGTACTTGTCCAGGGTTGTCTGCGCGCCGGCGAAGTCGGATCCGTAGAGGCGGTTGAACGCCTCATCGAGCGCCGGCTGATACCGATCCGGCGGGGTTGACCCAGGAAGTGAGGCAGCCGTCGCTACCAGCAGGACGGCCCATAACGCTTTCACACTTCATCGTATCCTAGCTGAAAACGCGGTCGAACAGCGCCCGCGTCCGCGTGCGCATCTGGTTCAAAGTTCCCTGCAGCAAGTTCTCGCCCGCGACTTGCACCAAACGTTCCGGAGCCCAGCGGCGAACCAGTTCGCAGAGCATTTCCCGCTGGTTGGGCGACGTCGGCAGCGAACCTTCGGCGTGGCCCGTCGAGACTCGCATTCCATGATCGACGGCGCGGTAGAAGGTGGCCGCTTCGCGCATGAATTCGGCGTCCTCGCGATCCAGATGCCCCATCTTCTCGACGATGTCGATCCGCTCCGGCGTGTTCAAGACCTTGAAGAAGATCCCGGCGCCTTTCAAGCGCAGGTAAAGCAGAGTGAAATCCAGATCGTAGTAACCGCCCGGTCCAGCCTTGAGCAGGTTGCGCGCGCCTTGTTCTTTCTCGATCTTGGCCCGCATCTCCGCGAGCTGCCGCCGCGACCGGCCGCTCTGTCCGTAGCGCCGCCAATCGACCTCCTGCAACTCGTTCAGAAAACGCGTGGCGCCTTCCATGTCGCCCGCCACCACGCGCGATTTCATGTACGCGATTCCCTCCCAGGCTTCCGCGTGATGGGCGAAGTAATCTTTGTAGAAAGTCTCCGTCTGCACCAGGTCGCCTTCGCGGCCGTTGGGCCGCAGGCGCGTATCCACGGTGAAGATAACGCCGTCGCCCGTATAGGCGCTGATCACGTGAATGACGCGTTCCGCCACCGCGGTCCAGAACACCATCTCGCTCGCCTCCTCGTCGGGAATGGCGAAGACCAGGTCCGCGTCGGAAGCCAGATCGAACTCCCGCATGCCGAGACGCCCCAGCGCGATGATCATCATCTTCTTGCCCGGCCGATAGTTCGGATTGCGCGGCGGGCTGGAGGCCAGCGCCTCCGCCAGCGCGATCCCATACGCCGCGGAGATCACCGCGTCGGCCAGATCCGAAGTGCGCTTCAAAGTCTTGAAGACATTCACCCCGTGATAGACACTATCGCTTTGGATGCGGGTCATCTGCTCGCGGTAGAAGCGGCGCAAGCCGGCCAGGTCGCCGGGAGCGTGAAATCCCACGCGGCCCTGATGTTCGCCGCAAGCCTCGGCCACTTCCAGCAGCAGACCGGGATGCCGAATCAGTTGATCCCCGAAATACGGGCTGTGCTCGAAGAAGTCGATCGTGGCGCGCGTGAGTTCGGGATTTAATTCGAGCAGATCGAGTTGCCCCGGCTCATTGGCGATTTTTTCCAGAAAGTGTTCGAACCGCTCCTGCCCGCGCGATAAGCGCGCCTCGCGCAAGCGGGCCATGAACTGGGGAGTGCGCTGTTCGAGAAAGCGCGCCAGGTTGCCGGAGGGGAAATCGACCTGGATCGCTCCCGCGGAGGCGCCGGGCGCGGGCGGAACCGCCGGCGTCAGATCGGCGGCGATAAAGTATTCCGCTCTTTGCGAATGGATCACGCGTTCGTAGAGCTCCCGGACGGCGCCCAGATGCCCGTCCAGCTCGCGTTCCAGCGACCCGGCGGTGGCTTCGTGAAAGGACGATTCGGGCATGCGCCGCGCCAGCGTTCTCAGCAGCTCGGGATCGGTGGGGAGACTATGCGTCTGGCGGTCTTCGAGGAACTGGAGCCGGTGCTCCAATTGACGCAGGAATTGGTATGCCGAAACCAGACGCGAGTACTCCCGATCCGAGAGGAAGTCCTTATCCCGCAGACGGAATAGCGCGAACATCGTCCCGCCGTGACGCACCCAGGGTTCACGGCCGCCATGCAGGCGCTGCAGACATTGCACCAGGAATTCGATATCCCGGATTCCGCCGCTGGCGAGTTTGATGTCGAGCCCCGCCTGGCGCGAGCGCTTCAGCTTCTCGTGGATACGCTGGCGGGCTTCGGAGACCGATTCCACCGCTTTGAAGTCGAGCGTGGTCGAGTAGATGAGAGGCTCCACGAATTCCAGCAGCTCGCGGCCGGGCTCGGGATCGCCGGCGGCGACGCGCGCTTTGATCAGCATCTGCAGCTCCCAATCCCGCGCGCGGACGCCATAGTAGCGCCGCGCGCCCTCGACCGAATGGCACACCTCACCGTAGCGTCCATCCGGGCGCAAACGGAGATCGATGCGGTAGCAAAGACCGGCGGCGGTATAGGTGGAGAGCAGTTGGGTCAGGTGATTGGCGACCTTCTTGAAGAACTCTTTCGGAGTGAGAGTTTGCGCGACGGCCGGTTCATCTCCGGAATAAACGAACATCAGGTCGATGTCCGAGCTGTAGTTCAGTTCCTGACCCCCGAGTTTGCCTAAAGCGATGACCGAGAATCGGCCGTTCGGAGCAGCGTCCGGAAATTGGGCGCTGAATTCCCGGCGAATGGCGGCCAGCGACACGTCTAGAATGGCGTCCGCGAGGTTGGAGATTTCCTCGGTTACGTCGGATAACGAGCCGAGGCGCAGCACATCGCGCAGCAGGATGCGCAGGATCTCCCGCCGCCGGAAGCAGGCCAGAACGTACGCGGAAGGGATCGCGGTTCGCGATGCGCCCAGATAACGGCCCAGGCGTTCCTCGTATTCATCGCGCCTCAAAACGCGATGGAGGTCGCGGGATTGTGCGGTTTGCACCAGCCATTCCGGATTGCGAATGACGGCTTCCGAGAGGAAAGAGCTGTAACCGAATACCGTCAGGGCAAATCGCAACCCGCCGGGGGCGGCCATCACGTGGTCGAAACCTTCCGGCGATTCCGCGTGGAAGCGATTTAGATAATGAACAGCTTGATCCGGGTCTGGAGAGGATTCAATGAGTACGGCGAGCCGCTGAAGCGACAGTTCGGGAAGGCCGCTCAGGTGAAGCAGTTCTTCGCGCGCACGGGTGGGATTCCGGAAATCAGACTCCGGGAGCAGGAGCGGCATAGTTTTGGGGACACGTCCCGGCCACCGCGTGACAACGACGCGATCGCCAAGCGACAGGGCTTCTCCCCTAATTATAGATTCAGCCGGGCGCCTTGGGGCTCCCCTTAATCCTCGGACACGTGTCGAAGTTCCCGAAACCAAACCGTCATAAGTACCAGACTTCCAACATGTTGGAACTCTTCCGAGCCGGGGAGGAGATAGGCCGATGCGCCGTTCCGATGCTAGGATACGACTTGGACCGGCATGTACAACTCCTTCTTCGGACTTCGCGAAAACCCCTTTAACCTCAGTCCGGATCCTTCCTTCCTCTACCGCAGTCCGCAGCATGAGGAAGCCTTGGCGAATCTCATCTACGGAGTGCAGAGCCGGAAGGGGTTTATCGCTCTCACCGGCGAGGTCGGAACCGGGAAGACCACCATGCTGGAATGCCTGCGCGATTATCTCGGCTCGCAGGACATCGCGTTTGCATTCATCTTCAACTCACGGCTGACGCCAGATCAGTTTTTCGAGATGCTGGCGTACGATTTCGCGCTGCCTTGCACTCGCTTTACGAAGACGGAGGTCTTGTTTTCGCTCAACAACATGCTGCTTGATCGCGCGCGGGCGGGAAGCACTTCCGTGCTGATCATCGATGAGGCGCACAATTTGGAATGGGATGTTCTCGAAGAGATCCGGCTGCTGGGGAATCTGGAAAATCGCCGGGGAAAACTGATGCAGATCATCCTGGCCGGGCAGCCCGAATTAGACGCCAAATTGGACGCCCCGCAGTTCCGGCAGCTCAAGCAGCGGATCGCCTTACGCTATAGCCTCAATGCGTTAACGCAGGATGAGACCGCCGAATATATCTGCTCCCGCCTGGCACACGCGGGCGTTCCTCACCAGACGATCTTTTCGCCGGAAGTCATCGAAGATATCCACCGCCGGACTAACGGTATTCCCCGCCTGATCAATTTGGTTTGCGACAACGTCCTGCTGGTCGCGTTCGCCCTGAGCAGCCGGACGGTGACGATCGGAATGATCGACGAAGTGAGCGCCGACCTGCGGATGGAGACTTCGGTCAAATCGTGAGGGCGCCCGCGATGGCGTGGCGCCCTCGGCCGGTTATTGAGCCGGGGCGGCGGGCGCGGCGTTGGATGCCACCGCGGCCTCCGCGGTGTAAACCACCACTTCAACGCGGCGATTCTTGGCGCGAGCGGCGGCGCTGCGTCCGTCATCGGCGGGCTTGTCTTTGCCCAAGCCGATCTGGTGAATGCGATAAACCGGGATATCGTACTTCGCCACCAGGTACTGCACTACTTTGTCCGCCCGGCGGCGGCTGAGAACGTCGTTGTAACTGTCTGTTCCCGTACGGTCCGTGAATCCTTCCACGGCGATAAAGTACCGTTTCCACTGATCCTTGGTTTGGCCGAGCTTATCGAGTTCCGATTTTCCTTCCGTCGTAAGGGTGTACTTGTTGAATCCGAAAGGCACGACGACTTCGGAAGCCGGCTTGTAGTCGTCCAGATTGGCGACCGTGTTGCGCAATTCACTCAAATCGCGGGAGTTCTTATCGGCTTTCGCGCCCGCGCTGTTCGCTGCGTTCATGGCGTCGCCGGCTCGGGCATCGGCGGCGCGGGCGGTCTCCCTCGTGGCGCTGATATCCTGCTGATTGCGTTCGACGTCCTTGCGGGTGGCGTCCAGCGTCTGGCCCTGTTGATTGGTCTGCGTGGCGACCTGGTCGACCTTGTTCGAAACGGGATCGACGCTTTGCTTTACGTACTTCTTCGTTGCGCATCCCGAGCCGATCAGACTGCCTGCCGTGAGTAGGATTACCGTCAATGTTTTATTCGGCAAAGTTGCACCTTCTTTCTTCTCAAAAGTCAGCATTCCTGGTTCCAACCCATTCAGGTTCCTGTAAATGTATCACCTTGCGGGCGAGCCTTCGGAGTTTTCAGACGAAGGGGGGAATAGACTAAATGCGAGTGGGGAGATCGAGAACCAGGATTATCCAGCGGATCGGTCGCACCGCCGGAGTTCTCAGCATTGTCGCGGCGGTGACGGCATTCGACTTCCGGGTCTGTCATTTCAACGCCGCCGCCGCCGGCTTCACTTACCTGGTCGCGGTCTTGCTGGCGGCGGGGTTTGTGGGCGCGGGCGAGGCGATCGTGGCCTCCTTCGCCGCCGTCGCCTGTTTCAACTTCTTCTTTCTTCCGCCGCTGTTCGCATTCACCATCGCGGATCCTCAGAACTGGGTGGCGCTGCTCGCGCTCCTCACCACCGCTCTGGTGGCGAGCCGTCTGGCGGCCAGCGCGCGCGAGCACACGCGGCAGGCACTGAACCGCCAACAGGAGATGGAGTTGCTGTACGCCCTGAGCCGGGCCATTCTTCTGTCGGTTCCGGGAGATTCGATGGCCAAACGGATCGCTCTCGACCTCGCCCGGATTTTCGAGTTCTCCTCGGTGGTGCTGTTCGATGCGCGGAGCGCGCAAAGCTATTTCGCGGGTCCGGAGGACATCGCCATGGACCGGGAGGAAGTCGAGCATCATTTGCGGGAATCTTCGGTGAGCGGAACGTCGTTTGAAGACAAGCGTATCGGGCTGCGCATTTTCTCCGTTCGTCTGGGAGGGCAACCCATCGGGAGCTTGGCGGTGCAGCCTTTGGGGGTGTCCGATACGGCCTTGGAATCCATGGCGAACCTGACGGCGATCGCGCTCGAACGGGTGCGCGGGATGGATGAAGCCAACCGCCTGGAAGCCGAGCGGCATAGCGAAACATTGAAGTCGACCCTGCTGGACGCCATCGCCCATGAGTTCAAAACGCCGCTTACCTCCATCAAAGCCGCCGCGTCGATGTTCGCCTTGCAACCTCTGCCTGGGGCGGCGCGCATCCGGGAACTCGGCGCCGTGATTAATGAGGAATCGGATCGCCTGGAGCGGCTGGTGAGCGAGGCCATTCAAATGGCGCGCCTCGAAGGCGGCAAATTTAAGATGCTCAGCGAGCGGGTGGACACGCGGAACGTGATGGATGCCGCGCTCGAACATAGCCGCTCCGTCCTGGATGGTCATCAAACCTCCATCCAGATCTCGGAAGGCGCGGAATTCCTTTTTGGAGATTCCGAACTGGTCGAGCTGGCGCTCAGGCAGCTCCTAGACAACGCCGCCAAATATTCCGGCCGCGGGACCACCATCGAGCTGCATGCGGAAGCGCATGGCGATGGCGTGCTGCTGCGGGTGCGCGACTTCGGGCCGGGCATCCCCGAACCCGAGCAGTCCCGTATCTTTGAAAAGTTCTACCGGGCGCCGCATACCAGCGGCAGCGCGGCCGGGACGGGGATGGGGTTGAATATCGTGCGGGAGATCGTGCGCGCGCATGGCGGACAGGTTTGGGTGGAGAGCCAGCCGGGAGAAGGCGCGAGCTTTTCCATCTCGTTACCGCGGGCGCCGGGCGAGCATGCGCGAATCCTCAGCGGCGCCCTCGAGGAAACGCAGCAGTGAGCGTCGCGCGCGTGCTGGTGGTGGACGACGAGCCGCAGATCCGGCGCGTGCTGCGCGTCGCGCTTCCGGATCAGGCCTATGAGCTAAGCGAGGCCCGCAGCGGCGAAGACGCGCTGGAAGCCTTGGCGCGCGACCGTTTCGATCTGATTCTGCTGGACATGAACATGCCCGGGATGGGCGGCATCGCGACCTGCCGGGCGATCCGCGCAATCAGCGACGCCGCCGTGATCATGCTGACCGTGCGCAACACGGAAGCGGAGAAGGTAGCGGCTTTGGACGCCGGCGCGGACGACTATATAACCAAGCCGTTCGGAATGCCCGAACTGCTGGCGCGGATGCGCGCCGCTCTGCGCCGATCGCCGCCCATAAACTCCTCGCTGCCCGCGCGTGTGCGGATCGGCGATGCCGAGATTGACTTCGAGGCGCGGGCGGTGCGCCGCGGCGAGGTCAGCGAACATCTCACGCCCAAAGAATTCGACCTTCTCCACTACCTTCTCGTCCACGCCAACAAAGCCGTCTCGCACCGGGAACTGCTGCAGAATGTCTGGGGCGGCGATTACGGCGACGAAGTCGAATACCTGCGCGTGTTCGTGAAGCAGCTGCGGAAGAAGATCGAGCCGGAGCCCGCCAAACCTCGCTTTCTGCTGACCGAGCCCTGGGTGGGCTACCGGTTCGTGCTGGATCCGCCCGCGACGTCCTAGTCTCTTTATCTTTTCCTTACGCCTCGCTCAGGCCTTCCTCACGGCGCTGCCGTTAACGTCAACAGTGAGGACCGAATGCTCGATCTCTTCTATATTCTCGCCGCGGTGCTGTTCTTCTTCGGCTGCTGGGCTTTCACACGAGCCTGCGAACGGCTCTAAGGGGTTCTTTATGGACTATATCCTCGCCGGCGCCGCCTCGCTGTTCCTGTTTTGCTATCTGGTTTACGCGCTTTTGCGTCCGGAGAAATTTTAAGCTCGCGCTCTCTTTATGACTCCCCTTGGATGGCTTCAGATCGCCCTCTTCTTTCTCGCTGTCGTCGCGCTCACCAAGCCGATGGGCTTGTTCCTCACGCGCGTCTATGAGGGCCAGCGCACCTTCCTGCATCCCATCCTGCGGCCGCTGGAAGTGCTCACTTATAAACTGTCCGGGGTTGACGAAAAAGAGGAACAGCGCTGGACGCAGTACTCAATCGCGCTGATCGCGTTCAGCGCCGCCGGGTTTCTGTTCGCTTACCTGCTCCAGAGACTGCAAGGGCATCTTCCTCTCAATCCGCAGAATTTCGGCACGCCGGTGATGACGCCGGATCTCGCGTTCAATACCGCTGTCAGCTTCGTCACCAACACCAACTGGCAGTCGTATAGCGGTGAATCTACGGTCAGCTATCTGGTCCAGATGGCGGCGCTGACAGTGCAGAACTTCCTTTCCGGGGCGGCGGGAATCGCCGTCGCTATGGCCGTCGTGCGCGGTTTCTCCCGGCAGGAATCGAAGACCATTGGCAACTTCTGGGTCGACCTCACGCGCGGCGTGGTTTACGTGCTGCTGCCGCTGTCGCTTCTGGGCGCGCTGTTCCTCTGCTCGCAGGGAGTGATCCAGAACCTGAAGCCGAACCTGGTTTTGAAGACGCTCGAAACCGCCGCCCAGACGATCCCCATGGGCCCGGTGGCGTCGCAGGAAGCGATCAAGATGGTCGGGACCAACGGCGGCGGTTTCTTCGGCGCCAACTCCGCGCATCCTTTCGAGAACCCCACGCCGCTGAGCAACTTCGTGCAACTGATCATGATCTTTTGCATTCCGGCCGGCCTCACTTATCTGTTTGGAAAGATGGTGAAGGACACGCGGCAGGGCTGGGCCGTGTTCGCGACCATGAGTCTCCTGTTCATCATGGGCGTGTTCATCGCCTACTCGGCCGAGCAGGCGGGAAATCCGATCCTCACGCATCAAGGGATCGCGGCCGCGTCGTCGCAGACGCAATCGGGCGGCAACATGGAAGGCAAGGAAGTGCGGTTCGGAATCCCCGCATCCGCCTTGTTCGTGGTCGTGACCACGGACGCCAGTTGCGGCGCGGTGAACTCGGCTCACGACAGTCTTACGCCTCTGGGCGGGCTGGTTCCGCTGTTCAACATACAAACGGGCGAGGTGATTTTCGGCGGCGTCGGAGCGGGTCTTTACGGCATGCTGCTCTTCTGCATCGTCGCGGTGTTCATCGCGGGCCTCATGGTGGGCCGAACGCCCGAGTACATCGGAAAGAAGATTGAACAGAAGGAAGTGAAGATGGCGATGCTGGCGCTCATCGCGACCGCGGCCAGCATTCTTGTTTTCGCCGGCATCAGCGCGGTAGTGCCCTTCGCGAAAAATGGCTACTGGAACCCTCCGGGGCCGGCCATCGCCAACCTGACGAACAACGGGCCGCACGGTTTCAGCGAAATCCTGTACGCCTTCGTCAGCGGGGCCGGAAACAACGGAAGCGCCTTCGGCGGGCTCAACACGAACACGCCCTGGTACAACCTGGCGCTGGGACTCGATATGTTGATCGGGCGATTCCTGTTCATCATTCCCTTGCTGGCCGCGGCGGGCAGTCTCGCGGTGAAGAGAAGAGTCGCCACCACGATCGGCACTTTCCCGACGCACGGACCGCTGTTTGTCGGCCTGCTCGCGGGAACCGTGGTGATCGTGGGGGCTCTGACGTACTTCCCGGCGCTGGCGCTCGGTCCTCTGGTCGAGCACTTTCTCATGCAATCCGGTAAGTTGTTTTCGGTCATCCTGATACCGATCTGGAGTTAATACTGTGACGACGACTGTTGAGGCTCCTTCTCCCGTGACGTCCGACCCGGGAACTCTGATACCGAGGAAACTGGTGCGGGCGCGCCCGCTGTTCGACCGCCAGATTCTGGGCCGGGCGATCCGCGAATCCCTGGTGAAGTTGAACCCTGTCGCGCTGATGCGCAACCCGGTCATGTTCGTGGTGGAAGTGGGCGCGGCGGTGACCACGATCCTGCTCATCCGGGACGTTGCGACCGGCATCGGCGGGGTCGGCTTTCAGGTGCAGATCGCGCTCTGGCTCTGGTTCACCGTGCTGTTCGCCAACTTCGCCGAGGCCATGGCGGAAGCGCGCGGCAAAGCGCAGGCCGAGGCGCTGCGGAAGACGAAGACCGATTCCATCGCCAAGCGCGTCAGCGGAAACGGCAAAACGGAGAACGTGACGTCTTCGCAGTTGCGGTCGGGCGACGTGGTGATCTGCGACGCCGGCGACACGATTCCGGGAGATGGCGAAGTGATCGACGGAATCGCCACTGTCGACGAGTCTGTAATCACGGGTGAAAGCGCGCCGGTGATTCGGGAATCGGGCGGGGACCGGAGCGCCGTGACGGGTGGAACGAAGGTGCTCTCCGACCAGGTTCGGATCAAGATCACGTCGAACCCTGGCGAGACTTTTCTGGACCGTATGATCGCGCTGGTGGAAGGCGCGGAACGGCAGAAGACGCCTAATGAAGTCGCCCTGAACATTCTGATCGCCGGACTAACGCTGATTTTCCTGCTGGCCGTGGTTACGCTCCAACCCTTCGCCGCATACGGCGTTCACTCCGCCGGCGCGGGCGCGGTGCCGACAGTGGCGGTGTTGATCGCCCTGCTGGTCTGTCTGATTCCGACTACCATTGGCGGCCTGCTGTCGGCGATCGGCATCGCCGGCATGGACCGCGTGATGCAGCACAACGTGCTCGCTATGAGCGGGAAGGCGGTGGAAGCGTCGGGCGACGTGAACACGCTTCTGCTGGATAAGACGGGGACGATCACGCTCGGCAACCGCCAGGCGGTCGAATTCCTTCCCGTCGAGGGCGTCACCGAAGCGGCGCTGGCCGATGCCGCGCAGCTTTCCAGCCTGGCGGACGAAACGCCGGAAGGCCGTTCCATCGTGGTGCTGGCCAAAGATAAGCACCAGCTCCGCGGGCGTGAGGTCTCCGACCATGAAGCCCGGTTCATTCCCTTCTCGGCGTACACGCGCATGAGCGGAGTGGATATCGACGGTCGCATGCTGCGCAAGGGCGCGACGGAAGCCATCGTGAAGTTCGTTAGCGAGCAGGGCGGTTCGACGCCGGCCGGTTTCCAGGAAGCTTCGGACCGGATTTCGCGCACCGGAGGAACTCCGCTGGCGGTCGCCGACGCCGGCCGGCTGCTCGGAATCGTGCACCTGAAGGACATCGTGAAAGGCGGTATGAAGGAGCGCATCGGGCAATTGCGGGCGATGGGCATCCGGTCGGTGATGATCACCGGCGACAATCCTCTCACGGCGGCGGCGATCGCGGCGGAAGCCGGCGTAGACGACTTTCTGGCGCAGGCGACGCCCAAGGACAAGCTCGAATATATCCGCAAGGAGCAGGCCGAAGGACGGCTTGTCGCGATGACCGGCGACGGCACCAATGACGCCCCGGCGCTGGCGCAGGCGGACGTCGGCGTGGCGATGAACACGGGCACCATGGCCGCCAAGGAAGCGGGCAACATGGTGGACCTGGACAGCAACCCGACCAAGCTGATTGAAATCGTGGCGATCGGCAAGCAGCTTCTGATTACGCGTGGCGCCCTCACCACCTTTTCCATCGCCAATGACGTGGCCAAGTATTTCGCGATTATCCCGGCGATGTTTCTGACCACGTACCCCGCGCTGAGCCATCTGAACATCATGCGTCTGCACAGCGCCAACAGCGCGGTGCTGGCCGCGGTGATTTTCAACGCGCTGATCATCATCGCGCTGGTTCCGCTGGCGTTGCGCGGAGTGCGCTACCGCCCTCAAGGCGCCGCCAGCCTTCTGCGGCGGAACCTGCTGATTTATGGCGTCGGCGGGATCATCGCGCCGTTCCCGGGGATCTGGATCATTGACCGGCTGCTGGCCGTTCTGCACCTGGCATAGAGAGAAAACATATGTGGAAACATTTAGCGCCCGCTTTCCGAATCACCCTTTTCTTCACCGTCTTGACCGGCTTGGTTTATCCCCTCGCCGTGACGGGAATCTGCCAGGTGCTGTTCCCTCATCAGGCCAATGGAAGCCTGGTCGTGTCTGGAGGACAGGCGGTGGGTTCGAAACTGATCGGGCAGAACTTCGCCCGGCCTGAGTACTTCCATCCGCGTCCTTCAGCGGCCGGCAACGGCTACGACGGCACGGCTTCCAGCCCTTCGAATCTGGGACCCACCAGCCAGAAGCTGGCAGACCGCGTGAAGGCGGACATAGCCAAGTTCCGGCAGGAAAATCCGACCTTTACGGGGCCCATCCCCGCGGACCTTCTCACCGCGTCAGCGAGCGGTCTAGACCCCGATGTGAGCCCCGGGTCCGCCGAAGCGCAGGCGGCGCGCGTCGCGAACGCTCGCGGGACCACGGTAGAGAAAGTGCGCGCGGCGATCGCGTCGGTGACAACGGGCCGGACGTTCGGCTTCCTGGGCGAGCCCCGCGTCAACGTGCTCGCTTTGAACCTTCGCATCGACCAGCAGTTTCCCGTTCGCCGCTAAACGCGCTTGCAGCGGGAAGCCTTGCTTCCAGAACTTCTAGAATGGGATACGTGTTTGCGGTCCCGTATCCCGAGATCGAACAAGTGCGGCGCTGCCGACCGGGTCATGTTCACCCCGGAGATTGGGCCGCCGCGCGGCTCGCCCCCGGAATGATGCAGCTTCTGGAGACCAGAATCCCGGGCCATGGCGCGCCCATCGGCGCCGGATATAAAGCTCCCTATACGGTTCCTTTTGGATTGGCCGCGACCGCCGCTTATGCCGTCCTGCAGCCCTTGACAGAGGCGGGCGTTCAGTGGACTGGACGCGATCTCGAAATTGAATGGCACGCGGCGCCGAAGTTGTCCGATGCTTTGGCTGCGAGAGCGGAACTGCTTTCCCTGGACGAGCGCCGGGCGCAGTTCCGGATTTCGGCGACCGCCGCCTCGGACCGGGTGTTGCTCAGCGGAACGCTTCAACTCTCCTCGCAGTCGTCGCGGCGGGCTCAAACGAGCCGGCCGGCCGAGGAGAGTCAACCAGGAACCGCGTTCCGTTCCGCGGGCAATGCGTTCCTGAGATCGGTGCGGACCGCGCCGCAGGTGCGGCTCGGTTCGAAGGCGCGGATGCTGGTCAGTCTGGAAAATCGAAGACTGTTTCGCGCCGAAGTGACGGCGTCGATAGCGCTTCCGTTCGGAAACGGATTCAGCCTGGAATCGCCGGCCCAAGTGTCCGTTTCCATCGGCCGCTTCTCCCGCGCGGAGGTTGAATTCGTCGTGCGGGCGGATCGGCCGCATGAGGTGAACCTGGCGAAGCCGTGGCCCTTAACAGTGATCGCCGTGCGGGGCGGCAAGAGAGAGACCATCGTTGTTCCCATCTCCGTTCCCGATCCGGAACCGCCCACCGTGTTCTATGTGCTGACGGAAGATTGCGAGACATTTGACGGCGGTCCGCTGACGGGCGATTACGGGGCAAACGCGTCGCTGGGAAACGCGAACAACTTCATGGACCCGGAGGATTATCGCATCCAAATGATCGATAAACCTAACCGGATGAACGCGATCGCGGATGAATTCGGGGCGAAGTGGACCCATTTCTGGTGCGCGACGCAGCGGTTTGCGGCGGATTGGGCTCGCCGGCAATCCTCGACCGGGAGGTGGGATTCGCTTGCGGAGGATCTGGACAGCAGCGTGATGCTGGGCTGCGATCGGCATGAGTACGCTCCGCACATCCACTTCGATTACGAGCCGGATTCCTCGCTGCCGCCGCAACCTCGGCTGCGATATGACGCGGAAACCGACGGGATTTTGCCGCGTGATTACTACGACCCGCAAACCAACCCCCGTCACGCGTACCACGACTGGGACGGATCGAGCCGGGGCATCGACTATGTAAAAGCGCTGGGCGATCTTGACGACGGCGATTCGAAAGCCGGATCGCTGCGGAAGAGCACGCGATATCTTGCCCGGTTGCAAGCGGGCCGCAGATACCCGCTGTTGGCGAGAACAGGCGGATTCGATTTCGGAAAAGATCCCGAGGACCAGCGCATCAGCACGGAAGCTTATCGTATGAATCGTCTGGCGGGGAATTCCGACGCGGCGTTTGCGGCCGATCAACTCCCGGCGGCGAATAGCTTGTATTGGTGCCAGGAACAGGACCGGTCGCTGCCGGTCGAGCACTTGACGCAGGCGAACCTGGTGCAACTCGCTGTCTCGATGCAGACGGACTTTCTCGATACTGACGCGCTGAACGCATGGTTCACCAGGAATCTGGAACGGATGGACGGTCCGGGCGTTCGCGTCCTCACGGCAATGACTCACGCCATGTTCATGCGGGGTGAGCCGGATTCGTTCCGCGGCTTGAGCGGGGGCAGCTTCGACGGGCTTCAAAGGCATTTGGAGTACGTCGCGCGTGTGCATCCGCGGGTTCGGTTTGCGACCGCGAGCGAGGCTCTGGTGGAGTACTTGGACTATCACACGCCCGCTCTGGGTGCGTACGTCTTGCCCGCTCTTCTGAAAGGGGACGACGAGGGAACGGCCGTAGAACATCAGGTTCGTCTTCTCGGGTGCGGCATTCGGCTGGATCAGGAACGGCCGGCGACTCTGCGATGCGCGCTGCCGCCCCACTATGACGCCAATGAGGTGGAATGGATGGCGCTGATCGGAGACGACGGCGCGGTGATGGGAGAATGCCGCCCAGCCGGTTGCGGCAGCCGGCCCGAGATCATAGCCGTACTTAAACACAGGCCACGCGATCTTCGATTGAGACTGAAGCTTCGCCGGGATGCAGGCGCGGGCGCGAACGCGTGGGCGGACGCGGCCGCGCAAAGCTTGTTTCTGGACCGCGCGGAGCCGGAGCGCGGTCCGCTGCTTCGCTTCACGCCCCCGCACGATGGCGCATATTCGCTCGATATTCTGCGGTTTCTGATGAACCCGGCGGCGGGCGGGGAAGAGCCGCTCGGACGCCGGCTGCATCCGCTAGGCTGTTACTCCATCGGAATCAGTTTGTCGGAAGCCCTCGGCGAGGGAAAAGAATTTCAACCGTGCAAGCTGAAATTGAGATGGAGGAAGTTTCCGCCGGACACCGGCGGCCTGCACGCCGCGAAGCGCGAGGAAGATTCCGCCAGCTTCATTTGCATCACAGATGAGGAGGGCGATTGCGTCGCGGAGAGTGAAATCAACCGGTTTGAATCCTTCCAGGCGCGTCGCGCGTCTATATCGACAGGCATTTGAAAAGTTTTTCAGGACTCGCATCGCTCCTAAATCGCTGTCACACAGCTTCGATAAGAGCTTTTCCTCTCCATTTCCAACAAGATGAGCGAAATTCCGTTTGCACCTTTCGCTCGCGCTTTGATACGATCGGTCTGGCAGAGATCGGATCCCTCCTTTTGAAGTGCCAAACACCCAACCTGACGGAGTAAATAGAACAACTGAATGAGCTTTACCGTATTCCTAGGTAATCTGCCCCCCTGGGTCACCGCTGATGATATTAAGCAGTGGTTGACCGCGGAAGATTTGGTGGCAGATTCCGTTAAAGTCATACGCAATCACGAGACGCAGGAATCTAAAGGATTCGCGTTCGTGGAAGCGCCCACGGCAGACGAGATGCAATCGATCATCCGTCGCTTCGATCGCGCGCCGCTTGAAGATAAGCTGCTCCGCGCGAATCCAGCGCAGCCGACCAAGGGCAAAGGACAACCCACAACCCAACCCGCGGGCCGCGAAGTGCGCGCCGGCATGAATGGCAATGTCAACGGCATTGGCAATGGCGGCAGCAACGGCAGCCGCAAGCCGCTGAAAAGGAGCCGCGAGCGAAGTTCCGAACCGCAAAGCGCGTTCGCTACTGAACTGGCCAAGGTTCTTTAAACGCGTTTTTGTATCTTTATCTCTTTCCAACACCTGTGATTCACAGGCACACCGCGGTCGTTCGGTGTTGATGGAAAGACAGGTTGTTAACGGCTGGCACGAGCCGTGCCTGTGACAGGCACACCATGAGATTTCTGCTGCTAAGCTCTCTCGTTCTTGGGGGAGCTTTTGTTTTTTCTCCGCCCGCGAGCGGAAACCAGCAGCCCTCAGCTCAACTGGTGGCCGAAGACAACGTAAATTCCCGCTATACAGTGGAAAGCATCGAGGTGTCCGGCGAGGCGCAGCCGGAGTTGCCTCCATCGTTACGCGATCGGGTGGCGGAGATGATTGGCTCGCGCTTCGATCCGGCGCAGTTTGACGACCTCGCCCGGCAGATCCGCAGAGAACTTCACCTTCGATCGGTAAAGCCGCATGTGCTGCGCGGAAGCGCTCCGGACCGTGTTCGGGTGCTGCTGGAGACCGAACGGCGCTCGGCGGAGTTCGACGTTTCGGTTCCCAAATTTCTTTACCATTCCACGCAGGGCTGGAGCGCGCAGGTTCAGGCCAGCACCACTTTGGCGCTCACGAATGTTCTGCGCTTCGGGCTGGTCAGCGACGGGGATGAATTAACGGAGCGCTTCGCCGGATTCACCGCCGCCTATGAGAACCTGAACACCGGCTCGTCGCGTGTCCATACGGCCCTGCTTGTGGAGGAGTTTCACGAGCAATGGCAGGATGCGACGGTGCGGGCGGACGGGCCGAAAGAACCGGACCTTTACCGGTCGCGGCGTAATCTGCAGCCGGAAGCCGTTTTCCTGATCTCCCGGCCGCTCACGATAACCTTGGGCGCCAGCTTCGAACAGCTGGAGATGGAGATGCCCGGGAACCCCTTGCGCGCGGCGAATGCGCTGCTGGCCGACATTCGCTATGACCGGCATCTGGAGTCTGTTCCCGGCGCCCAGCAGCAAGTCGAAGCCGGGTACAACCTGCGCGTGGCGGGAAAGGCGCTGGGGAGCGATTACGCCTACAGCCGCCACCGTGTCAATCTCCGGTACACTGTGATATTCGGGCGTAATACGGTGAGTGACGAGGCGTTGGCCGGCCTGATTGCGGGCAACGCTCCGCTCTATGAGCGGTTCGTGGTGGGCACCAGCTCAATTCTGCGCGGATGGGACCGCTATCAAATTGATCCGCTGGGAGGCAACCGAGTGCTCCACAACTCCGTCGATTACAGTTTCAAGCTGAATCCGGATCGGGCGAGAGGCGGAGCGATGCAGGTTTTCTACGATGCGGGGGCCCTATGGAATCAGGGCCAGGCGGCGCCCATCCGGCAGTCGGTTGGAGTGGGCTACCGGCAGAGCGTCTTTTCGCTGGCTCTCGCGTTTCCGATGCGATCGGGGCGGGTGGATCCGGTGGTGATGGTCGGGATGAATTATTGATGCCGGTCGGGAAGACGATGCGGGCCAGGAAGACGGATTGAAGATTACCCGGCGGGAGTTGCTGGCGGCGCTAGCTGCCGCGCCGATGGCCCTGGGCATCAGCGCGCAGCCGCTCCTGGTGCGTCTGGACGGCGACTTCCTGCACATCAATGTTCCGCAGCTTCAATTCCTGAGCGGCAAGACGCTGGATCGGCTGCACGACGGCGCCTCGGTGGCTTTCCTGGGCCAGGTGACTTTGTCGACGGACGCGAACGCGACCGTGCAATCGCGCTCGGTGGCCCGGTTCGCACTGAGCTACGACATTTGGGAAGAGAAGTTCTCGGTTACACGGATCCAGCAGGGCCGCCGGACGGTGTCGCATCTCTCGCTCAATGAGGCGCAGGACTGGATTTTGGACAGCCTGACTTTGAACGCGAGCGCGGTTCCGCCTGACCGGCCCTTCTGGATTCGCTTCGAACTGCGCGGGGAAGATCCGCGCGACGGGCTGGAAGTCATCGGCGGTTCGGGGATCAACCTGACCCGGCTGGTAGAGATTTTCAGCCGGCCGCCGGGCTCCGCGCAGCCGCGCTGGTCGTTTGAGGTGGGCCCTTTGCGTATCGGGGACGTGCGCTTGCGGGTTTCGAGGACCGGATGAGGACTCTGCGGGCCCGGCTCACGCTGATCTTTATCGCCGCGACCGCGCTGCCGCTGGCCGCCACGCTGTGGATGTCTTCGACGCTGCTGGAGCGCAGCCTGAGCTACTCGTCGACTTCGCAGCTCGATGCGATTTCCAAATCGCTGGAAACCGCGGGACGGGAATACTACGGCAGCGCGCGCCAGGCGCTTCAGGCCGACGCGGATGCGCACCGGATTCAGCCCACGATCGTCGTCCCGGGAACTTTCAACGCGGAGCTGGAGGATTTCTGGGCCAGCCGGGACGCCGAGCGCTATGTCCGTTCCGGCGACCGGGGCCAGACGCTGGAACTGCTGCGGCGGCGTCCCGAGGGAGTGGCGCTCTACACGCGTCCTTTGCGCCTCAATCTGGCCGGGCTTTCGGAGCAGTACCGGACGGCTCGCGCGCTGGTGGCGACCGCCCGTTCGAGGGATTTGCGGCGGGGATTCAATACGACCCTGGTGTTGCTGGCCGCGCTGATCTGGCTGGCGTCGCTGATCGTGCTGGTCTATGTCGCGCACCGCGTCAGCCGGCCGGTGAGGGACCTGACCACGGGGTTAAGCGAATTGGCCGGGGGAAACTTCGCGGTGCGCCTGCAACCCGCGCAGGATGATGAAGTGGGCCGCGCGACGCAGGCTTTCAACAACACGGCGCGCCAGTTGGAAGAGAATCGCGACCGGTTGGTGCATCTGACGCAGTTGGCGAGCTGGCAGGTGCTGGCGCGCAAGACCGCGCACGAGGTCAAGAATTCGCTCACGCCCATCCGTCTGACCGTGGAGGAGATGGTGGCGCGTCACGCGGACGGGCCGACGGAATCGCAGCGTGCGTTTCTCGAGCAGGCGGCGCTGATCGTGGTGGATGAAATCGAGTCGCTGGAGCGCCGGGTGCGCGCGTTCTCGGATTTCTCGACGGAGCCGCCGGTTTTGCCGGAGCCGCTCGATATCAATTTCGTGGTCGAGGAGCGCATCGCCTTTCTCCGCAGCAGCCATCCGGAGATCGAGTACGCGGTGCGTCTGGCCGAACGAACTCCCACGGCGATTGCCGATCAGGATCTGGTGCGCAGCATCCTTGTGAACCTGCTGGAAAACGCCGCCGAAGCCGCCGGTGAAGGCGGGCGCGTGCTGGCCCGAACGGAAGAATCGGAAGACCGGATTGTCATCGAAGTTCACGATTCAGGCCCGGGCTTGAGCGATCTGGCTCGCAAGTCGCTGTTTCAGCCCACCATTTCGTTCAAGAAGCGCGGCATGGGTCTGGGGCTTTCCATCGCCCGCAAGTGCGCGCTTCTGACCGGGGGCGACATTCTCCTGGTGACCGGCGAACTGGGCGGCGCCGCGTTTCGCGTGATCCTGCCGAGAGGGCCATCTCCCCACCAGACATGAACCAGAAACGTGTTTTAATCGTGGACGATGAGGAAAACATCGGCCGCTCCCTGCGCATGATTTTGGAGCGCGAGGGTTATGTGGTCAACTTGTTCCGTTCCGTGAAGGAATTCGAAAGCTTTCCGGATCTGGGGCGCGCCGACGTTTTTGTCTTCGATGTGCGGCTGCCGGACGGGAGCGGAATCGATCTGCTGCGGCATGTGCAGGCGCGCGATGTGCCCGCGCCGGTGGTGATGATTTCCGGCCACGCCACGATAGCAGACGCGATTGAGGCGACGCGCGCGGGGGCGTTCGATTTTCTCGAGAAGCCGTTGAGCCGGGATCGGGTTCTGGTGGCGCTGAAAAACGCCCTGGCGCAATCGACGCTGCGGGCGGAGAACGAGAAGCTGCGGGAGATTGTGGGACCTGGGCCGAAGATGATCGGGTCAAGTCCAGCGTTCCTGCGGGCCGTGGAGCAGGCGGCCATGGCGGCGCAGTCGGACGCGCGGGTGCTGCTGATCGGCGAGTCCGGCACGGGAAAGGAACTCCTGGCGGAACACGTCCATAAGCGGAGTCCGTTCGCGTCCGGTCCTTTCATCAAGGTGAATTGCGCGGCCATACCGACCGAGCTGATTGAGAGTGAGCTGTTCGGGCATGAGAAGGGCTCGTTTACCGGGGCGACGTCGGCGCGGCGCGGGAAGTTCGAACTAGCCGATGGCGGGACGTTGTTTTTGGATGAGGTGGGCGATTTGCATCCGGGGTCGCAGGCCAAGCTGCTGCGCGTGCTCCAGGAAGGCGAGTTCCATCGCGTGGGGGGCGAGCAGAGCATCCGGGTGAACGTGCGCGTGATTTCGGCGACCAATCGGGACCTGTCGCAGATGGTGTCCCAGGGCCGGTTCCGCGAGGATCTCTATTACCGGGTCAGCGTGGTGCCGGTGCGCGTGCCGGCTTTGCGGGAGCGTCCCCAGGATGTTCGTCCCATGGCCGAATATTTCCTGGAGGATTTTACGCGGCGCAATCACTTTCGGGTGAAGTCGATTGAGCCGGAGGTGTTCGAGGCGCTGGAGCAATACCACTGGCCGGGCAACGCGCGGGAACTGCGGAACCTGATTGAGCGGATGGCGATCCTGACGCCGGGAGATCGACTGGGCCGCTCGGCCATTCCGGTGGAGTTGCGGCTTTCGCGTGAGTCCGGACCGAAATCGAGCGTGCATGAAGCGCGGGAAAGCGCGGAGCGGGATCACCTGATTCGCGCGCTTGAAGAATCACAGTGGAACGTTTCGGGGGCGGCGCGCGCGCTGGGTATGGAGCGTACGAATTTACATAAGCGCATCCGGGCTCTGGGCCTCAGCCGCGAGCGTTAGACTGAGGAGTTGTCCGCCGTCGAATTCGAGTCCGTTTCGAAGAGCTATCCGGTCTATGACTCGCCCGGCGATCGCCTGAAAGAGCTTCTCACGTTCGGCCGGCTTTCGCGGCATCGCGATTTCTGGGCGCTACGGGACGTGAGCTTCGACGTTCGCAAGGGCGAGACGTTTTGCGTCATTGGCGAGAACGGGTCGGGGAAAAGCACGCTCCTGCAGATTGTGGCGGGGATTTTGCGGCCGAGTTCCGGACGCGCGGAAGTGGGCGGCCGGGTCTCGGCATTACTCGAACTGGGCGCGGGCTTCAGCCCGGAGTTCAGCGGGCGGGATAACGTCTACCTCAACGCTTCCATTCTGGGACTGAGCCGGAAGGAGATCGATCGCCGGTATGCGGCGATCGCCGAATTCGCCGAGATCGGAAGCTTTATCGATCAGCCGGTGAAGACGTACTCGAGCGGCATGCTGGTGCGGCTGGCGTTCGCGGTGGCGATCCATGTCGATCCGGAAGTTCTGCTGGTGGATGAGGCGCTCGCCGTGGGCGATATCTACTTCCGTCACCGCTGCATGCGGAAGGTGCATGAGCTGCGAAGCCGCGGCGTCACGATCCTTTTTGTTTCGCACGCCGTGGCGGATGTGAAGGCGGTGGGAGATCGCGCGTTGTGGCTGGAAAAGGGCAGAGTCATCGACGTTGGGCCCACGGAGCGCGTGGTTTCCGGATACCTGGCGACGATGAGCGAGAAAGACTCGCGCTACCTGACCCTGAAGCATTCGGGACAGCCCGTTCCGGCCGGGCCGGTGAGGGCGGCGGAAGTGGCGGAGCGCATCCCGAATATCGATCACCGGCACGGGGACGGCCGCGCGGAGGTGATTGGAATCGCCGTTCTGGATGAGCTGGGGCGTTCGCTGCACCTGGTGGAGCCGTCAAGCAACATCGTGGTGCGCATCAGCGTTCGGGCGAAGCAGTATCTGGGCGCGCCGAACGTGGGATTCATGATGCGCAACCAGCTGGGGGTGGATTTCGCGGGCACTAACACTACGCGGGAAGACACGGAGCTGCCGCCCATGCAGGCGGGCGATGTGTACACCGTGGATTTTCATCTGGAGCTGCCGGAGTTGTACCCGAGTTCGTTTTCGTTCTCCCCGGCGATTGCCGACGGACCGCTGGACGGCTACCGTGTGGCGGACTGGATCGACAACGCCATCACCGTGCAGATGGGGCGCGCGGGCGCGGAAGTCTACGGGTATATCCATCTGGCGTGCCGGGTGGAAGTCAATGCGCGGCTCCGGGAGAAGACCGTTGTCTGAATTCACCGGAGAGCGGCTGGTGCCCGGCCAAGTGGATGCCGGCCTGTGGAACGAGCATATTTCGCGGTACGCCTTCGCGGCGTCCCTTTGCGCCGGGGGCGAGAGCGTGCTGGACGCGGGGTGCGGCACGGGATATGGGAGCAGCTTTCTGGGGGGATTCGCGGGGCGCGTGCTGGGAATCGATTCGTCAGGCGACGCGATCGGCTACGCGGCGCGGGAATACGGCAGGGGCGGCACGCGCTTTGCGGTGGGCGCTTGCGAGGCGCTGCCGGTGTCCGCCGAGTCGTGCGATTTGATCGTCGCGTTTGAAGTGATCGAGCACCTGGCGGGATGGCGCGTGTTTCTGGAGGAGTGCGGCCGCGCGCTGGCGCCGCGAGGCCGGTTGGTGGTTTCCACGCCCAACAAGAACGACTACACGGAATCGCGCGGGGCGGCCGGACCGAACCCATTTCATGTGCATGAATTCGAGTTCGCCGAATTTGCCGACGAGCTCGCGCGCATCTTTCCCGTGGTGCGCATCTTCGGACAGAACCACGCCGAGAGCATTGTCTTCGCTGCATTGGAGAGCTCGACGGCTGTGGCGAGTCTGGCCGCGGCGGGGTCCACGCCGGAAGAGGCCGGCTTTTTTGTAGCCGTCTGCGGGAAAAGCGAACTGCCGGAGACGCCGAACTTCATTTATGTTCCCCGCGCAGCCAACCTCTTGCGAGAACGCGAACGGCATATCCGGTTGCTGACGGGCGAGTTGGAGTTCAAGAACGTGGAGATGGCCGAGGCTCAGCGGGAGCATGCCGGGCTGGTGGAACGATTTCGCGAGCAACAGGCGGAGTTGGAGAAAGCCAACGGTTGGGCGGAATCGCTGAACCGGGAACTTGAGGCGCGCGGGCGGCGCGTGGCTGAGATCCAGGACGAACTGGCTCGCGAGCAACAGGCGGCGCAGGCGGAAGTGGAGCGGCTGCAGATTCTGATAGCCGACCGAACGGCCTGGGCGCGGGATTTGGACGCTTCGCTGGCGGAGCGCGGGGCGGATCTGGTGCGTTCGGTCGATCTGCTGCACGCGGCCGAGCAGACCATTGAAGAGCGCACAAACTGGGCGCTGAGCCTGGACGAGCAGGTGCGTCAGCTTGAACAGCAACGGCAGCAGCTGCAAGGGCAGTTCGATGCGGTTTATTCCGCGCGATGGTCAAGGCTGGGACGGCGTTTGCACGTAGGTCCGCGGTTCTGATGAGCGGGTTCGCGCGGCGCGCGGGGGAGTTCGCCGCGGCCGTCCTCGTCGCGCCTTTATTGCTCGCGTTCTCGGCCTGCTGCCTGCTGATCGGCGATCTGACGTGGCGGCTTGCGGGAACGCGGCTTCCGACGCGAAATCGAAGGCCTGATACGCGATCGGCCAGCGTGGTGATTCCGAACTGGAACGGGCGCGATCTGCTGGAGAAGTATCTTCCAACGGTGATCGAGGCCATGCGCGGCGATCCGGGAAACGAAGTCATCGTGGTGGATAACGGCTCCGCCGACGGAAGCGCTGAGTTCGTGCGCCAACAGTTCCCGGAAGTGACGCTGCTGGCCCTGGCGGAGAACCTGGGGTTCGGCGGCGGATCGAACGCGGGATTTCGCGCAGCGCGGAACGATGTGGTGGTGCTGCTGAACAGCGACATGCGCACGGAGGCCGGGTTTCTGGCCCCGCTTCTCGCGGGCTTCGCGTCGGATGACGTGTTCGCCGTGTCGTGCCAGATCTTCTTGACCGATCCGGAAAAGCGGCGTGAGGAAACGGGTCTCACCGAAGGCTGGTGGGAAGACGGCAAGCTGCGGGTGAGCCACCGCGAAGACCCGGCGGTGGACCGTGCGTTTCCCTGCTTTTACGCGGGCGGGGGGTCGTCGGCGTTCGATCGCGCGAAGTTCCTGGAGCTGGGCGGATTCGATGAATTGCTCGCGCCGTTCTACCTGGAGGATACGGACCTCGGGTTTCTGGCCTGGAAGCGCGGATGGAAGGTGCTCTACGAGCCGGCGAGCATCGTGTTCCACGAGCACCGCGGGACCATCGGCCGGAAGTTCACGCCCGCGTTTATCGATACTATTCTCAGCAAGAACTACCTTCTGTTCAACTGGAAAAACGTGCATGACTGGGGACGGCTGCTGCAGAGCTTCGCTTCCGCGTGGGGCGGCTCGGTGGCGTCGGCCTGGAGCGGCAAGCGTCCCCTGCGCAGCAACGTAGCCGGAATTCTGCGGGCGTTTCGCCAGCTTCCCGGGGCGGTTCGGTCGCGGCGGCGGGCGCGCGATCTGGCCGCGGTCAGCGACCAGGAAGCGTTCGCGCGTTCCCGCGGCTCGCATTTTCGCGACCGGTTTCTGCCGGCGCCGACAGACTCCGAGAGGCTGCGGGTGCTGTTTGTTTCGCCGTACCCGATTCTGCCTCCCGCGCATGGCGGCGCGGTCTTCATGTTGCAGACGCTGCGGGAACTGGCGAAACAATGCGAGGTGCATGCCCTGGTGCTGCTCGACGAACCTTCGCAGGCGGAAGCGAACCGGGAGTTGGCGGACGTGTGCGCAACGGTGGACCTGATGATCCGGCCGCGAAACTCCGGCTTGCCCTCGATTGCGCCTCACGCGGTGGCGGAGTTCGCCAGTCGCGATGTGCAGTGGAGGATCGATCGCCTGGTTCTGCTGCACCGGGTTGATCTCGTGCAGATTGAGTACACGGCCATGGGCCAGTACATTGACCGGTACCGGCACATCGCTACCGCGCTGTTCGAACACGACGTCTATTTCCAATCGATCATCCGCACCGCTTCGCACCTGGGAAGCGCGGCGCGATGGAAAGCTCGATTCGAATATCTGCGCGCGCTGCGGTTTGAGTTGCAACTGCTGTCACGCTGCGACCTGGTCCAGGTCTGCACGGCGGCGAACCGCGACTATCTTCTGGAGTTCGAACCGGCGCTGAGCGCGCGCGTGCAGGCCGGACTGCGGGCGGCCATCGACACACAGTCTTATTCCTTCCCAGGCGGCCCGCGGCGGCCGGATTCCATCCTGTTCATCGGGAGTTCGCGGCACAAGCCCAATAAGATCGCGGTGACCTGGTTCATGGATCGCGTTCTTCCCCGGATAGCGGCGGCGCGGCCGGAGGTTCGGGTTTTTCTGGCGGGATTCGAAGCGCGCTTCAACCCCGAACTGGCGGGTCATCCGCGGCTCGCGATGCTGGGATATGTGGAGGATGTGAAGCCGCTGCTGGCGGAATGCGCGGTGTTCGTGTGCCCCATACTGAGCGGGTCGGGCGTCCGGGTGAAACTTCTGGAAGCTTTCGCGAGCGGCATTCCCGCGGTGTCCACGCGCATCGGAGCGGAAGGGCTCGCGCGCAACGATGGCGAGTTCTGCGAATTGGCCGATGACCCGGACGAGTTTGCGCGCCGGGTGATCCAAATGCTGGACGCGCCCGAGGAAACGAGGGAAATGACGCGGCGCGCCCGGGCGGAGGTGGAATCCGAATGGGACAGCGTACGCGTGACGGAACGGCTGGTGGAGAGCTATCGCACGGCTATCCGGGCGAAGAATTCAGGGCTTACTGCGAAGTGACTTTCGCGGTCTTCAGGCCCAGGTCCTTCATCAGTTTGTCCACGGAGCGCCGGGCGGCCTTCCCCATCTGGTTCGACGAGTGGTCTTTGGGAGCGCCGAAGTCAGACCAGATCACCTCTTTGGACCTGTTGACGAGAAAGAGAGTGTCGGCGCCGCCGAACGACGCGTGGACGGCCTCGGCGTCGGTCTTCGACTTGATGTCGAGCACGCGCTCGTCGAAGGTCCGCTCGAAGGGAGCCCCGATGCGATCCGTGAAGACGGCGTCCGCCGTTTTGGGATCGGACACCACCTGGAACACATGCTCCTCCGTGAGACGCGCGGCCAGGTACTGATCGAGGGCGTGCCGCATGGGAAAGATGTAGACGGTGTGGACATCGTGAAGGGCAGCCCCGGACAGAAAACCCGCGGCGAGAACCATGGTGCACAAAAACTTCATTACAATCAACATGCTACGACATGTATAAAGGGCTCGCGATCACGGTGATCATCCCGTGTCTGAATGAGGAAGAAGCCATTGAGCAGGTGCTGCAGGGCATTCCGGAGTTTGTGGATGAAGTGATCGTGGTCGACAACGACTCGACCGATCGCACGGCGGAAGTGGCGCATCGCTTGGGCGCGAAGGTTATCGGCGAGCGGATTCGCGGGTATGGACGGGCTTACAAGCGCGGCTTCGCGGAGGCGACCGGCGATCTGATCGTAACTTTGGACGGGGATCACAGTTATCCGGCGAGCGGCATTTCGTATCTGCTGGAGGCTTTTCTCCATCTTCGGGTGGATTTTCTGAATGCCTCGCGCTTCCCGGTTCGCGACGATCAGGCGATGAGCCTGAAGCACAAGATCGGGAACCTCGGGCTGTCGCTGGTGATGTCGATTCTGTTTTTCCGATGGGTGCAGGATTCGCAATCCGGGATGTGGGTGTTCCGGCGCAGCATTCTCGCGGACATGAATCTGGTGGCGGACGGGATGGCGTTTTCCGAAGAAATCAAGATTGAGGCGATCGTGAACCGCCGGATCCGCTTCGGCGAGATTTCGATTATGTATACGTCGCGCAAGGGCGAGACCAAGCTGAATCCGTGGAGGGATGGCGCGGCGAACCTTTGGTTTCTGGTCAGGAAGCGGTTTGCGCGCTGACGTCACCCTGGTGATTCCGGTGTGGAACCGGGCCGATCTGCTGAAAAAGCTTCTGGCTTCGATCGCGGCGCAGACGCGGCGTCCGGAGCGCGTCGTGATGGTGGACAACGGATCCACCGACGAAGCAGCGGAGGTGGCGAGGAATTGGGGCGCTGAAGTGGTCGCGATGGGGCGCAACGCGGGGTTTGCGGCGGCCGTGAACCGCGGCGTGGCGGAATCGCGGAGCGAGTGGGTGGCCGTGGTGAACAGCGATGTCGAGTTGAAGTCCGAATGGCTGGAAAAGCTGCTTGCCTCGGCGGAAGATGCCGACGCGTGGTTCGCGACGGGCAAGATCCTGATGGCTTCCGATCCGGCGCGCCTGGACGGGAGCTGGGACTTAATAGCAAAGAGCGGTTGCCCTTGGCGCGCGGGGCATGGGGCGCCGGATTCGGAGTTGTTCGCGCGGCAACGCCCAATCGCGATGGCGCCGGCGACCGCGGTGCTTTACAGGCGTGCTCTGTTCGGGAAGGTCGGCGGGTTTACGGAGCAGTTCGAATCCTACCTGGAGGATGTGGAATTGTCGCTCCGGTGCGCGGCCGCCGGGCTGGAGGGCGTTTATGAGCCCGCGGCGGTCTGCCTGCATGAGGGGAGCGCTTCGACCGGCGTCTGGAGCGACCGCGTGACGTATCTGAACTCGCGCAATCAGATCTTGCTCACGCGCCTGTTTCCCTCGGATTTGCGCCGGGAATGGCGCTGGAAGATTTTCGCGGGGCAGGGTTTATGGGGATTGGCGGCGCTCCGCCACGGGCGGTTCGGGTCTTGGCTGAGGGGCAAACGGGACGCGCGCACGATACAGCTCGGGCCTGCGCTTGGCGCTGGGAGACTGCGGGCCTTGCTGAAAGAATCCGAACGCGAGATTCATGCGTTGCAATCCCGGACGCGGGCCAGTTTCTATTGGCGGTTGTACTTCCTGTTCACAGGTATTGAGTCGGAATGACTCAGTCCAAGGTGGCGATCCTGATTGTCGCCTACCACTCGCGGCAGGTGGTGGGAGATTGCGTGACGGCGGCAAGACGGACGGGCGCGACCGTGACGGTGATCGATAACGGCTCAGGGGACGGCGCCGCGGAGGCTGCGGCGGAACGGGGCGCGCGGGTGATCTCGAACCCCACGAATCGCGGCTTTGCCGCCGCCGTGAATCAGGGCGTGCGCGAAACGACTGAGCCTTTTCTGTTACTTCTGAACCCCGACGTGATTCTCCTCACCGGGATTGATCCCTTGGTCGACGCTTGTGAGCAGGGCCGGGTTGGGGCAGCTGGTGGCCGACTGGTGGGGATGGACGGGCGTCCGCAGAAGGGATTTACGGTGCGACGCTTCCCCACGCCGGCGGCCCTGCTTTGCGAAGTTCTGCTGGTGAACCGGCTTTGGCCGGGCAATCCGGTGAACTGGCGCTATCGTTGCTTAGGACAGGATTTGACTTGCGCGTCCGAAGTGGAGCAGCCAGCGGGAGCATTTCTCCTTTTCCGCCGGGAGGTTTGGGAACAAATCGGCGGATTCGATGAAGGATATTTTCCAATCTGGTTTGAAGATGTTGATTTCTGCAAGCGCATTCGCGGTTCGGGCTACGGGGTGATGTACCGGCCCGAAGCCGTCGGGCGCCATCAGGGCGCGCATTCCATTGAAAGTCTTGCTTTGGGAACCAAAACCGAGTATTGGTATCGTAGTCTACTGCGCTACTCGATCACTAATTTTCATGGGCTTGGTAAAATACTGATTTGTCTCGGAGTTATAGCTGGCTGCGCCCTCCGATTTCTGCTGGGGGGCCGGAGCCATCGGAGCCCCGCGATGCGCGCAGCCTATCGCTCGGTCGTGAGGCTGGCTTTCCGCTCGATCTGGCACGCGAAGCCGCGGTTCGGCGAGGCGTTATCTTGACCGCGCCTTCCATGCACGCCATGAGATGCCCACTTTCCAAGGAAGGTCACCAGGTTCGAATGAATGTCAATTAGCGGCTCGGTTTCGGTCACCATTGTTACCTTCAATAGCGGCCGTTTCATCAAGCGCTGCCTCGAGTCTGTGCTGGACCAGCGTTATCCATTTGTAGACGTTGTGGTGATTGACAACTGCTCGAAAGATGGCACCGTCGATATTCTCGAGCAATTCGAGAATCGCGTGCGAATCCTGTATAACGACGAGAATATCGGGTTTGCGGCGGCGCAAAACCAGGCCATTGCGGCTTCGCGGGCGGAGTGGGTGCTCACGTTGAATCCGGACGTGCTGCTGCTTCCCGACTTTCTGGAAGCGCTGGTGCATGCGGGCAATCTGGATGCGCGCGTGGGTACGGTGTGCGGCAAACTGCTCACGATGTCGGATGGGTTCGATTTCCCGGAGAAGCCGGTGGTGGATTCGACCGGGATTTATTTCACGCCGAACCTGCGGCATCTGGATCGCGGAAGCCTGGAGATCGATAACGGGCATTACCGGCAGTATGAGTATGTCTTTGGCGCGACGGCGGCAGCCGCGCTTTACCGGCGGGAGATGATCGAGGACATATCGCTCGATGGCGAGTTTTTCGATAACGACTTCTTTGTATACCGCGAGGACGCCGATGTCGCGTGGCGCGCGCAATTAATGGGATGGCGCTGCCTGTATGCGCCGTACGCGCGGGGATATCACGTTCGCAAGGTGCTGCCGGGGAACCGGCGCGCGTTACCCGCGGAAATCAACATGCACTCCGTGAAGAACCGGTTTCTGTTGCGCATCAAGAACATCACCTGGGATGTTTACAAGAAGAACTGGTTATCCATCACGATGCGCGACCTGGTGGTGGTGGGGTGCTGCCTTGTGCGGGAGCACAGTTCGCTGAAAGCGTTCTGGTTCGTCGCGCAGAACTGGAAACGGGTGGTGGCCAAACGGCAGATCATCATGCAGCGGCAGCGCGTGGATAACGAATACATGGCAAGCTGGTTCGGTTTTACACCGGTGACACGCCCCGCGCCGAAGAAGTTCACGACCGCGACGACGCGCTCGCGCACGGCTCGCCGGTAAGCGGTGCGCATCGCGCTTCTGGGCACGCGCGGCATCCCCGCGAATTACGGCGGATTTGAGACGTTCGCGGAAGAACTCTCCGTGCGGCTGGCGGCTCGCGGCCACGAAGTGACGGTGTGCGGTCGCGACCGATACCCCGAACGCACTTATCGAGGCGTGCGCGTCGAATTCCTCCCGAGCATCCGCCACAAGTACCTGGATACGCTTACCCACACGTTTCTCTCCACCATCTGGCTGGTGGGACAGCCGTGCGACGTGGCCCTTTATTGCAATGCGGCCAACGCGGTCTTCACGGTGCTGCCCCGGCTGCGCGGGATCGCGGTGGCGTTGAACGTGGACGGCATCGAGCGCAAGCGCCGCAAGTGGAATCGGTTCGCCAAAGCGTGGTACCTGGTGTCGGAGTTCCTGGCGACGAAACTGCCGAACCGGATCATCTCGGACGCGCAGGTGATTGAGCGCTATTACCTGGAACGCTACGGAACGCCGTCGACGTTCATCCCCTATGGGGCCGACGCCCGCCGAGAAACGACGCGCGAAGCGCTGGACCGGTTGGGCCTGGAGCCCGGCCGCTATTTTCTGTACGTGAGCCGGTTCGAGCCCGAGAATCATCCGCTCGAGGTGCGGCGCGCGTTCGAGCAACTCGACACCGATCGGAAACTGGCGCTGGTCGGGGATGCGCCGCACGCCGAAGAGTACATCCGGGAAGTGCGGGCGACCGCGGATCCCCGCATCGTGATCCCGGGCGCGATCTACGGGCAGGGATACCGCGAACTCGGATCGCACTGCTTCGCATACATCCAGGCCACCGAAGTCGGAGGCACGCACCCCGCGCTGATCGAAAACATGGGCCGGGGCGCGCTGGTGATTTACCGCAACACTCCGGAGAACGCGGAAGTGTGCGGCGAGGCGGGCATTCCGTTCGAGGACGAAGCGGGGCTGGTGCGCGCGATGCGGGAAGCTTTGGACATGCCGGAAGATCGGCGTGATGCATATCGGCAGCGGGCGCGAGAACGGGTATGCGAGCGCTATGATTGGGAAACCGTGACGACGCAGTACGAGGAACTGTTTGCGTCCCTCCGTTCCCGGTCGTCACCTCATCCTCTTTGATTATGCCGAGCGCCGCGCGTTGTTATGTCGAGATATCCCGCGGCCGGCTTGCGGCCAATCTCCAGGCGGTTCGCCGCGCCGTCGGGCCGAACGTGGAAGTGATGGGCGTGGTGAAAGCCGAGGCATACGGGCACGGGATGATCGAAGTCGCGCGCGTCCTGACCAGCGCTGGGACGGCATGGCTGGCCGTCAGCACGGTGGCGGAAGGCGTTGCGCTGCGGCGCGCCGGGATCACCGCGCAGGTCCTGGTGATGGCGGGTCTGCTGGCGGCGGATTGGGACCCGGCGGTCGCGTTCGACCTGACGCCTGTCGCCCATTCGATTGAGGACATCCGCGCTTGCGACGAGGCGTCAATCCGCGCGGGAAGATCAGTGCGGTTTCATTTGAAACTGGATACGGGAATGGGACGGCTGGGCACGCGGGCCACTGCCGCCGAAATCGCCCAAGCGCTGAATGTGATCCGCTCGGCGCAGTGCGACGGGTTGTTGACGCATTTCGCGTCCGCGAGCGACTTCATGACGCCGCAGACCGAGCAGCAGATCGCGCGCTTTGAAGACTTGACCAGCGAATTGCGCGAACTGAACGTGGCCCCGCGTTACCTGCACCTTTCCAGCACGAACGCGATCGCCTATGCGCGTCCCGATGCGTGGCGCGCGATCGTGCGGCCGGGGCACGCGTTGTATGGATATGTTTCGCCCGCACGCGGAAACGCTCCGCTGAATTCGCTGGATGTCGCGCCGGCGCTTGCGTGGAAGGTGAAGATCGTCGCGGTGAAGGATGTTCCGGCGAATACGCTGATCGGTTATGGGGGAAGCGCGTGCACGCGGCGGCCCACGCGGATCGCTATCCTCGGCGCGGGTTATGCGGACGGCATCCCGCACCGGCTTTCGAATCGCGGGCGGGTGATCGCGGGCGGCAAGTTCGCGCCCATACTGGGCACTGTATCGATGGATTTGACGACGATCGATATCACGGATTCCCCCGCGCTGGCGCCGGGAGACGATGTGACTCTGCTGGGACGCGAGGGGAACGTCGCGCAGAATGCGCAGGAGATGGCCAAGGCGGCGGGCACGATCTCCTATAACGTGCTTTGCGGGATCAAGCCGCGTGTGGAGCGGATCTACGTCGATTGAATCGAGATCGCGCCGCGCGCTAAAGCGAACGGAGCAAGTCCAGATCCACGTTGCCGCCGGAGATAATGATGCCCACGCGGCGGAGACCCGGCGGAAGTTTTCCCGCCAGGATGGGGGCCAGACTGACTGCCCCGCTCGGTTCCGCCAGCAACTTCATTCGCAAAAGCAGGAAGCGCATCGCCTCGCGGATCTCCTCCTCTGTCACCAGAAGAATGCGCTCGACATGCTTTTGGATCACGGGAAATGTCAGGATTCCGGGGGCTAGCGTACGCAGGCCGTCCGCAATGGTGTCAGGCGGCGGAATGGTGACGCGCTCGCCGGCTTGCACCGACAGAAAGACGTCGTTCGCGCGTTCGGGCTCAGCGCCGAAGACGCGCAGGTTGGGATTGAGGTGATGGGCGATGGTGGCGCAACCGGAGATCAACCCGCCTCCGCCGACGCAAACGACCAAAGCGTCCAAATCCGGAACTTCATCCAACAGCTCCAAAGCCGCGGTGCCCTGGCCGGCCATGATCAGCGGGTGATCGAACGGGGGAACGAGCGTGGCCCCGTGCTGTTGAAGAACTTCCGCCGCGACTTTCTCGCGATCTTCGCGGAAACGGTTATAGGTGACGATGGCCGCTCCGCACGCGCGCGTGGCCTCCACTTTGGAGCGGGGCGCGTCCTCCGGCATGACGATGGTGGCGGGCGCGCCGACCTGCCGGGCCACGAGGGCGGTCGCCTGGGCGTGGTTTCCGGAGGAGAATGCGATGACGCCGCGAGGCAGATCGGCTGGCGCGATCGAAGTGATCCGGTTCGCCGCGCCGCGGATTTTGAACGATCCGCCGCGCTGGAGATTCTCGCACTTGAAAAAGAATTGCGCGCCGCCCAGAGAGTCCGCTGTGCGCGACGTCATAACGGGCGTGCGGTGCACAAACGCGCTGATCCTCACGGCCGCTTCCCGCACGGAGGCCGCGGTGATTTCAGTTGGGGACATAAAGGAATCGGGCGGGAAATCGATCGAGGTCTACCGGGAAGCTTGCAGTTCAAGGCGGCGCTGGCGCGTCCATCGGAGCCGATCCTGATGCTCATGGTAAAGGGTGCTGAGGCCGGCCCAATAGTAGCCGGCCACGAATAGGGTGAGGAAGGGAATTGCGAGGAAATTGAACGTTTCGAAAGCGAAGATGACCATCAGGACGAAATACGAGCCGACGGCCAACTCGGCCCAGGGAAGCCAGCCGCTGCGCCGCCGGTATTTCTTCTCGCCGGAGCGGCGGGCTGGAGCCGTGCCCTCGATAGCGAATTTCGGGGTGCGGACGAAGGCGGTTTCCACGCCGAACAGAGCTTCCAGGACAGCGCGCGTATTGATCAGCGTCAGACCGATGCCGACGGCCATGAGCATGGGAAGCAGCAGCAACGCGCGCGTCCAGGTCTTCGGATGGACTTCGCGGTACGCGATCACGTAGAACGCCGAGATGGACCAGAACGAGGCGAAGATGAGTGGAAAATCGATCAGCATCATCTGCCAAACGCCCATATAAAAACGGACGATCATCACCGGGAGCATGAGCGCGGAGACGACGATCATGAGCGGGTAGGAGATATTCGGCGTGAGATGGAGAATCGCCTCAATCTTGACCCGCCAGGAAATGTCGGCTTTCCAGATGCTGCCCAGCAGCTTGCGCGCAACCTGGGTGAGACCCTTCGCCCAGCGCGACTGCTGCACTTGAAAACCGTGCATCTCGACCGGAAGTTCGGACGGACAATCGAGCCCGGGCATATATACGAAGCGCCAACCTTTCAGCTGTGCGCGATAGCTCAGGTCGGAGTCTTCGGTGAGCGTGTCATGCTGCCAGCCCCCGGCATCCTCAATCATGGCGCGGCGCATGATTCCGGCGGTGCCGTTGAAGTTGAAGAACAGCCCGGCGCGGGAGCGCGCGCCGTGCTCGAGGATGAAGTGGCCGTCAAGCATCATGGCTTCCACTTCCGTCAGGAAATTATACTTGCGGTTCAGGTAGCTCCAGCGCGTTTGCACGACGCCGACCCGCGGATCGACGAAGTGGTGAATCGTGCGCAGCAGGAAATCCGGGGGCGGAACGAAATCGGCGTCAAAGATGGCGATGAACTCGCCTGTCGCGGTTTCCAGCCCTTCCTGCAGCGCGCCCGCCTTGAAACCGTGGCGATTGGTGCGGTGGTGGTATTCGATGGGAAAACCCAGGGCGGAGTAGCGCGCCACCAAGGCCTCGGCAAACGGATGCGTTTCGTCGGTGGAATCGTCCAAAACCTGAATTTGGAGAAGGTGTCTGGGGTAGTCGAGCTTGGTGATTTCCTCAATCAGCCGCTCGACGACAAACGGCTCATTGTAAAGCGGGAGCTGTACGGTCACCGCCGGAAGAACGTCGAAACGGAACTTCGGGACATCCACCGCCTTTTTGCGATGTTTGAAGTAAGTGTGGATGATGTGATATCGATGCAGCCCGAAAACCGATAGCAGCGCCAGGATCGAGAAGTAAGGAACGAGCAGCGCCCAATCGAACCATCCGAGCTGATGAATGCCGGCGAACGTGTCGTCGAACTTCAGAGACCGGGTCCAATTGGACACAACCAACGCGATCGGGGGCAAAGGCGCCATAGTCTTGCTGTGCAGAGCCGGCGAATAACCGGAACCGCCCAATTATTTTAGCGTAATCCGGCGCGTGCCCGGAAGGTTGTGCAACTAAGAGATGTCGCTCAGGTGATCAAGTTCACCGGTTGCGTCGCCCAAAGTTTCATGATTCACTCCGGCGCGGTCCAGCATGGAAACGAATAGATTCGCCATGGGAGTGCCTTTGCTGTATTGGATGTGGCGACCCGTTTTCAGAGTGCCCGCGCCGCCGCCGGCGATCATCACCGGCAGGTTGTTGTGGTCGTGGGCGTTTCCGTCGCTCAGGCCGCTGCCGTAAACCACCATCACGTTATCGAGCAGCGTGCGGTCACCTTCCTGGATGGATTGGAGCTTGTGCAGGAAATAAGCGAACTGCTGCATGTGGAAGCAGTTGATCTTGGTGACCTTTTCGATCAGTTCAGGATCGTTGCGGTGATGCGTGAGCGGATGGTGCGCGTCGGGAACGCCGATCTCGCGGTATGTGCGCGTACTGCCTTCGCGCGCCATCATAAAAGTGGCGATGCGGGTGGAGTCGGTCTGGAAAGCCACGGTCATCAGGTCGGCCATCAAACGGACGTGGTCGGCGTACTCGACCGGAACTCCGTCGGGATGCTCCATGGAAGGGGCTATCGATCGGCCGTCCTTCTCGGCCTGCTCGATCCGGCGTTCAATGGCGCGGATGCCGTCCATGTATTCGTCTAACTTGCGGTTATCGGTTGGACCCAGGGAGACTTTGAGGCTCTTGGCGTCGCCCATCACGAAATCCAGAATGCTCCGGCGGTAGACCTCCCGGCGGGCCATGGCGGCGGGGTCCACATCGCCATCGCCAAAGAGGCGTTCAAACACGGCGCGCGGATTCACTTCGGGTGGATTGGGTTGAGAAGGCGTACGCCAGGAGATGCTGTTGGAATAAGCGCAGCTATAACCGGAATCGCAGTTGCCGACCAGGCGGCCATCTTCGCAAGCCAGTTCAATGGAAGCAAAGCGGGTCTTGTTCCCCACCTTCTGCGCGGCGATCTGGTCGATGGAGACGCCCGCGGCGATATCGGCGCCGGACGTTTTCCGGGGATGCACGCCGGTGAGGAAAGAAGCGGCGGCGCGGGCATGATCGCCGGCCCCGTCACCCAACGCCATGCCGTTGTGATGGTTCAGTCCGGAGAGCACCAGAAGCTTGTCCTTGAAGGGTGCAAGCGGGGCCATGATGCGGGTTAACTGGTAGTCAGAGCCGAGCTGAGCGGGAGTCCATGAGCCCATGCTAATGCCGTTCGGAACATAGGTGAAGGCCATCCGAAACGGCGCCGCCGCGATCTGCGGTCCGCCAATGCGAGCGGTGGCGCCGAACGCCGGGGTCATGGCGTCCAGAAAAGGAAGCGCGATCGCCGCGCCGACGCCTCTAAGGAGTGTTCGCCTTTGCAACTGTTTGCGTAACATGCCGTTCTTCCTCGCCCCGCCGCATTTGGAACGGCAGGCTTTCCACGATACCTGAAATAATTTCTGAAAACTTGTAGTCGTTGGCCTGGAGCCGATCGACTATCTTATTCACGGCGGGACGATCGTAACGCTCCAGACCGCGCCCCAGCGCGTAGGTGAGCATCTTCTCGGTAACGCATTGCGCGAAGGCGCGCGGGTTGGATTTGAGAATGGCTTTCATCTGCGCCGGCGTCGTAAACGATTTGCCGCTCGGCAGAGTGCCCGAGGAATCGATCGGGAATTTGCCATCCTGGGTGCGCCATTCGCCGATGGCGTTGTAGTTTTCCAAGCCGAACCCGAGTGGATCCATTTTCGAGTGGCACGACGCGCACACGGGGTTGGCGCGATGCTTTTCCAGTTGTTCCCGCATGCTCATCTTCGTGCCGACTTCGGTGGCGTCGAGCGAAGGAACGTTGGGCGGCGGCGGGGGCGGCGGCGCGTTCAGGAAATTCTCCAGCACCCATTTGCCGCGGATCACCGGCGACGTGCGCGTCGGGTAAGAAGAGACCGTGAGGATGCTCGCCTGGGTCAGGATTCCGCTGCGCTGGACTCCGTCCAGCGGGACCCGCCGGAACTCCGCTCCTGAGACTCCGGGGATTCCGTAGAAGAGAGCGAGCTGCTCGTTGAGGAAGGTATATTTGCCGTCAAGGAAGTCCAGGATGCTGCGGTCTTCGCGCATCACGGCTTCAAAGAACATGCGCGTTTCCGTGCGCATGTCGTCGCGCATCGCTTCAAACTCGGGAAACTTGTCGGGATCCGGCTTGATGCTGTCCAGGTTGCGAAGCTCCAGCCACTGCCCGGCGAAGTTGTCCACAAAACGTTCGGATTTCTTGTCCCGCAGCATGCGGGCGACTTCCGCTCTCAGAACGGCCGGCTTATGCAGTTGCCGTTCCTCGGCCTGATGAAGAAGCTCGAAATCCGGGACAGAACTCCACAGGAAGAATGACAGCCGGGAGGCGATCTCGAAATCGGTCAGCGGATGCGGGTCGGCTGAATCCGTGGGATTGGGGTCGCGCTCCATGCGGAAGAGGAAATCGGGGGCGACCAGAATCGCTTCCAGCCCTACGCGGAGACCCGCGTCAAAGCTATCGCCGTTGGCTTGCGCGAGGGCGACAAAGCCGGCCAGCTTCTGAAGTTCCGCTTCTGTCACCGGGCGCCGCCAGGCGTGGTACGCGATGCGCTTGAGGATCTGCCTTGCGCATTCCGGGGTCTGCTCGCCGCAGATCATCAGATTCTTCTGCGCTTCCGAGACCGGCGCGGGCAGCGGGTTATACGGCCCCCGCAACTCGATGTAGTCCACCCAGGGCGTCGGAGGAACTTCCGCGTTCTGCTGCTGCTTCTTCTTGACGACGAAGCGCAGATCCGGAGGCTTGGGCATGGGAAGAACCGCGACCTCCCTGCGAAGCCGCGCGCCGAGCCGGTGCTCCCCCGCGGTCAGATGCGTTTTGAACTCAATGAACCGGGGCTGCTCATCATCGCCGCCCTCGAACTCGGCATCCTTGACCGGAACGTTATCCAGCAAAAGGGTGATGAGGAGCGGTTCCCGCTTGCCGCTCACGCCCGCCCGAATGGTGTAATCCGCTTCGTTCGGAAACGTATACCGGACGTATTCGCTCAAAGGCGCGGTCGCGTACTTATGAAAGTGCGGGGAAGACAGTTTCTCGCGCGTGGGCTTGGGAAGCGCTCCGGTCGAGATCACCTTGCGACCGACCTTTTCCGCCGCGGAAAGGTATTTTTCCATCAGCACCGGCGAGATCGAAAGCACGTCGCCGATATTGTCAAATCCATAGCCGGAGTCATCGGCTGGAAAATCATCGGCGGGACGGAACGCGATGCCGAACAGATCCTGGATGGCGTTGTTGTACTCAAACCGATTCAGGCGATGGGCGGTCAGGCGTCCGGGATCGGGCCGCGCGGCGCGATCGATCGCTTCGAAGGCGCCGTCGATCCAGCCGGTCACGGCGGCGGCGCTGGAGGCGGAAGGACTGGGCATACCTTTGGGAGGCATTTCGCCGTTCTTGATGCGGGTAGAGATCAGTTCCCAAAGATCGCGATTGTGCAGTACGTCGGAAGAACTCTTGTAGGCGGAAAGGCTCAATCCCCCGATTTTGGCCTTGTCGTTGTGGCAAAGCTCGCAATTCTTTTGCAGAAAGGGCTGTACAGAAACCTGGAAGACGTCGGATTGCGGGGCGGGAACGGGCGGCGCGGGGATGAGTTTCGCAGGGCCCGCGGCAAGCGCGCAGACACCTAAAACCAGGGTCGAAACAGAGAAAATCGCCAGGAATCGGTGCATGCGGGACGGCAGCTACTTCATGCTAACACCACGTAGTTTGTTGGCGTAAAGCGTGAGGTTCTTACAAATCTTCATGAACCGGCTCATCGAAAGATGCTGCAATCAACGAGCGGGGGTCGATGTCCCTTGCTCAGCATCAGGAAAGGATCTAAACAAACGATGAATATAAAAAGCTGGTCCATATGCGCGCTCATGGCTGTTGCAGCCTTGCCCGCATCGAAATTGCAAGCGGCGGCAACCTTTACGTTCCAGACGATCTCGTATCCGCAGGCGAAAGAGACCTACGCGACGGGCGTCAATACAGCCGGCACGGTGGTGGGATATTACGTCGATACGTCGAGCGTGACGCACGGATTTGTCTACTCCGCCGGGAATTTTCAGTCGATCGACGTCCCCGGAGCAACCGGCACGTGGCTGAACGGAATCAATGACACAAACGTATTCGCCGGCTATTACACCTTCACGGAAAAATCGGAGACGCTGACGTTCGGCTTTGAGCTGAGCGGAAGTACGTTCACGAAGATTGAACAAGCCAAGGACCTCGACACGTTCGCGCTGGCCATCAACAATTCCGGCATCATCGGCGGCTACTCGGAACCCGGGAAGCAGACTCTGACGGCCACCGGTTTTGTCTATAACGCAGGGACGTTCAAGACGGTGACCATCAAGGGACAGACAAATACATGGGTGACTGGAGTGAACAATAACTCGGAACTGGTTGGATTCGCCGGAGCCGGCACCGCCAAGACCGATAGTATTGAAGCTTTCTCCGAATCCGGCGGCACGATAACTCCGGTGACTTATACGGGCGCCACGCAGACCATCTTCACAGGGCTGAACGACACGGGAATTATTGTCGGCTATTACTCAGGAACCACGGGAACCCCGACCGGCTTCATCTACAACCAAGCCACGTTCGTTCCGTTCGCGGACCCCAAAGCGACCGTAACCGTCCCGGCCGGAATCAACAGCTCCGGATTGATTGTCGGTTATGAGACTCGTAGCGCGAAGACCGTGGTTGGCTTCATCGCCAAGCCCGGGGCTTAATACAGATCACCTGCCTACTTCCCCCTAACCGGCCAGTCGCAGCAGCCTGCCTATGCCCTCGCGAAACGCCGCGATGGGTGTAAGCAGGCTCACCACCAGAAACGCTTCCGAATCGAAGTCGTAGAAGTAGCCGGGATGAACCAGAACCCCGTGATCCCGGAGCAGGGTGGTCACCCATTCGTCTTCACTCCGGGTCTGGGGAACCTGGAGAATGGCGCTCCAACCGCCTTCCACGGGCAGCAGCGACACGGTGGCGCCTTTCACCCGCTCACGCAGCCAGCTCAGATTGTCCTTGAGCCTGGAGATAATCTGCGTCTGGATGGCGTCCCGGGCGCTCAGGATCGCGGGCAGAGCGCATTGCACGGGCGTTCCGACGGACAAATAAGTGTCCGCGATGATTTCCAGCCGTCTCCATAACAGCTTGCGAAAATGCGGGTGGCCGGAAGCGATAATCCAGCCGAGCTTAACCTGCGGCATGCCCACCACTTTAGATAACCCGCTCAGCGTGAAAGCCGGAGATGTCAGGTGCAGCGTGGTCGCGCTAGGCGCCCGTTCCGCGTCGTCCGCCAGCGCGTAATCCGCAAACACCTCGTCTGAAATCAAGGCGATGTTGCGCCGCGCACAGATTCCCGAGATCTCGCTGAGCTCATGACGCTTCAGGTATGAGCCGGTGGGATTGTTGGGGTGGACCACCACAACGGCCCGGGTTCGCGGCGTGATCTGCTGCGAAAGCGCGTGGGTGTCGACAAACCATCCGCGGTAATGGCGCAGGGGATATTGCCGGACGACCACGGATTCCAGGCGGGCCAGCAGTTCGAACAAGGGGTAAGACGGTTGCGGGACCAGAATCTCGTCTCCCGGATCGCACAGCAGCTTGAAGAGCCATGCGTAAGCCTCGCTCGTACTCGCCGTCAGCATCACCTGTTCCGGGGAGACTCCCTGAAGTTCGGCGATGCGCTCGCGGGCGGCCGGAAGTCCCAGCGAGTCCGGATCATAAAGCAGCAAACGCGGATCCTGGAATCCGGCCAGGATTTCACGCTCGGGATAGCGGATGCCCGCGCGCGTCGGATTGGATTCGGTCAGGTCCAGAAGCGGCGCGCCGCTCGCGCGGATCCGCGCCGTCAGCTCGGCCAGCGGGCTCGGCTGAATCTGCTCGGGCAGACGCGAGGCGAACATCACTTGCTCTGCGACAAGTTCCTCAGCGACTCCGTATAGGGCGCGCGGGCCACGCCGCGCTCCGTGATGATGGCGGTCACATACCGGTTCGGGGTGACGTCGAACGCGGGGTTTTGCACGGCGGTGTTGGCGGAAGTCATGGCCACTCCGTAAACATGGGTGATCTCTTTCGCGTTGCGCTGTTCGATGGGGATTTGGTCGCCGGAAGCGAGCGAGAGATCCAATGTCGAGATCGGGGCCGCCACATAGAACGGAATGCTGTTCTCCTTGGCGACCACGGCGACGGTGTAGGTTCCGATTTTATTCGCGACATCGCCGTTGCCGGCAATCCGGTCGGCCCCGACGATCACGCAGCCGATTCGTCCCGATTTCAGGAAGTGGCCGGCCATGTTATCGGTGATCAGCGTGGCCGGAATGCCATCCTGCTGAAGCTCCCACACAGTCAGGCGGGCGCCCTGCATGAAGGGGCGCGTTTCGTCGGCGAACACGTCGATATCCTTGCCGTTCGAAACGGCGGCGCGGATCACGCCCAGAGCCGTGCCGTAGCCGGCGGTCGCGAGCGCGCCCGCATTGCAATGCGTGAGAACGGTCTTATGGTCGGGAACCAGCGGCGCGCCGTGCCGACCGATGGCCTGATTGATGGCGATGTCCTCGAGCCGGATGCGCTGGGCCTCCGCGATGAAACGTTCGCGGATAACTTCGCCGGGCTGGCCTTGCAGCGATTGATGGAGACGCTTCATGCGCGCGATGGCCCAGAAGAGGTTCACGGCGGTAGGGCGCGTGGCGGCGAGAGTTTCGCATACGGTGTCAAAATCGGCCCCTTGCAGGACCCCGAGCGCGACGCCCATGGCGGCGGCCACGCCAATAGCGGGAGCGCCGCGAATCGTCATGGCGCGGATATGGTGCGCCACATCCTGGTATGTGAGGCACGTGACGTACACCTCTTCGAGAGGCAGCCGGGTCTGGTCGATCATGACCACGCCGGAATCGGTCCACTGAATCGTTTCAACCATTTAAGTTTTGATGTACCTTCCCGCGGTGAAAAAAGCAATAAAGAGGACGCCATTGTAGCCTGCGTGCGCCAGCACGGAGGATCGGGTCGATCCGGAAAGATAACGGACCGCGCCGAACCCGATTCCCGCCAAAGCCACCATGGCCGCCGCGCCCCACGAGCTTCCGTATTCCGGCAGATGCAGCAGGCCGAACAATGAGCCGGTGATGATGACGCCGGCGACGGCGCCGACCGAACGCACGATCAGCGGCTGCAGAAATCCGCGAAAAGCGAGTTCCTCGGCGAGCGGCCCCAAAGTCACGGCAAAGAGGGTGACCGCGATCAAACCGTGAGGCGCATCCAGCAGCTTCCGGATATCGGACTTATCTGCCTGCACGCGCAGCAGCGTTCCCAGAAGGGTCACCGCAAACGCGAGGAACACACCGATCGCCACGGCGCCCAAAGCCGGGATCCGCGATGGCGTCCAACCCAGCGAGCGCCAGAACGGCGCGTCGTAATGGAAGCGCAGGATCGCGGCGAGCACGGCGAACAGGCAGGCATAGAAAAACGCCTGCGCGCCGATTACGACGGCCGCGTCTCGGGTCAGTACTCCGAACGCCTTGGCGAGAAGGTGGGCAAACAACTGCGTGGCCAACAAGCACGGAACTGCCAGGCCGAAGAACAAACCGACATCGCTCCATCCCCAGAATGGGACGCGCGGCGGCGGCAACGGAGCCGGTTCCGGGGCGTGGACGATTTCCGGGCTCATGCGGCCCGTCCGGCATGTGCGGTCATCATTTTTCGGAGCGCATCCCCGGTGGCGCTCTTGCGCGACTTCATGATCTGTTCCGGAGTTCCTTCCGCCACGATGCGGCCGCCGTTTTCGCCGCCGTCGGGTCCCAGATCCAGAATCCAGTCCGCGCTCTTGATCACATCGAGGTTGTGTTCGATCACCACCACCGTGTTCCCCAGATCCACCAGACGCTGCAGCACGTCGATCAGCTTGCGCACGTCGTCGAAATGCAGACCCGTAGTGGGTTCGTCGAGCAGGTAGAAAGTGCGGCCGGTCTGGCGCTTGCTGAGCTCGCGGGAGAGTTTGATGCGCTGGGCTTCGCCGCCGGAAAGCGTGGTCGCGGATTGTCCCAGGTGCACATAGCCGAGGCCCACGGCATTCAGCGTTTCCAGCTTGGGCCGGATCTGCGGATGGTTCTCGAGAACGGGGAGAGCCTCTTCGATGGTCATCTCCAGAATGTCCGCGATGGAATGGCCCTTGTATTTGACTTCGAGCGTTTCGCGGTTATAGCGCCGGCCCCGGCAAACGTCACAAGTCACATAGACGTCCGGCAGAAAATTCATCTCGATGCGCTTGAGCCCGTCGCCCTGGCACGCTTCACACCGGCCGCCTTTCACGTTGAAGCTGAAGCGGCCCGGCTTGTATCCGCGCTCCCGGGATTCGGGAAGCATGGCGAACAGATCGCGGATGGGGCCGAACAGGCCGGTGTACGTGGCCGGGTTGGAGCGCGGCGTGCGACCGATTGCTGACTGATCGATGCGCACGACTTTGTCGATCAGTTCGAGTCCGGTGATGACGGCGTGCGCGCCCGGTTCGTCGCGGGAGCCATAGATTTCGCGCGCCAGAGCGCGGTACACGATCTCATTCACCAAGGTCGATTTTCCGCTGCCGGATACGCCCGTCACGACGGTGAGGACGCCGAGCGGAATGGCCACATCGACGTTCTTGAGGTTATGCTCGTGCGCGCCCGTGACGGTAATGCAGGTTCCATTCGGTTTCCGGCGCTTGCCAGGCATGGGGATCGACTGCGCGCCCGAAAGATATTGACCGGTCAGAGAATCCGGATTCGCCGCAATCTCCGCGGGCGTGCCCTGCGCGACGAGGACGCCGCCCAGCCGTCCGGCGCCCGGTCCGAGATCGATTACGTAGTCAGCCCGCGCGATGGTTTCCTCATCGTGCTCCACAACCAGAACAGTGTTGCCCAGATCGCGCAACCGGGTTAACGCCATGAGCAGGCGTTCGTTGTCCCGGGGATGAAGACCGATGGACGGCTCGTCCAGCACGTAGAGGACGCCGCGCAATTTGGAGCCGATCTGCGTGGCTAAACGGATCCGCTGGGATTCGCCGCCGGAGAGCGTGCCGGCGGACCGTTCCAGGCTGAGGTAATCGAGACCCACCGCGTTCAGGAACTCGAGTCTGCGGCGGATCTCATCGAGAACGCGTCCGGCGATCAGCTGTTCCCGCGCGGCCAGTTCCCAGGCGCGAAGCGTCAGCAGCGCGCGGGCGATGGGCATCTCCACCACATCCGCGATCGACAGGTTCTTCACGCGGACGGAAAGGCTCGACGCCCGCAACCGCTTTCCCTTGCACTCTCCGCACGTGACCGCGGACATGTATTCGAGCAGCCAATCGCGGTAATCGCTGGAAGCGCGATCGAACGTGTCCTGAAGCACGGCCGCGATCCCCTCGAAACCGTCGCCCCCGTTCAGCAAAACCTGCTGATTGCGTTTGGAAAGCTTTTCGAAAGGGGTGGCGAGTTTGATCTTGAGGCTCTTGGCGGCCGATTGCAGTTTTTGCTGCATGTAAACCGAACCCGCGCCGGGCCCGAGAGCGCCTTCGAGCAGCGGCTTGGTCTCATCCACGATGATTTTCGAGGCGTCGATCTTCCACTCCAAACCAAGCCCGTTGCACGCTTCGCAGGCGCCATACGGACTGTTGAAGGAAAATGACCGGGGTTCCAACTGCGGGATGCTCATCCCGCACTCGATGCAGGCCAGCTTGCTGGAGTAGAGCCGCTCTTCGCCATTCACGACGGAGATGATCACCAACCCGTTGGCGAGCTTGGTGGCGGTCTCGATGGAGGCTTCGAGGCGTTTCTCAATCCCTTGTTTCACCAGCAAACGATCGATGATGACTTCGATGCTGTGATTCTTGCGGCGATCGAGCGGAACGTCGTCATCGAGCGAGCGGATCACGCCGTCAATCCGCGCGCGGACAAAGCCTTGGCGCGCATATTTTTCCAGATCTTTTTTGAACTCGCCTTTGCGTCCCCGCACCACCGGCGCCAGGACCATGAGGCGATCGTCCGGACTGAGATCCAGGACGTGCTTAAGGATCTGCTCCGTGGTTTGCCGGGAAATTTCCAGCCCGCAGTTGGGGCAATGCGGGATCCCGATGGAGGAGTATAGTAAGCGAAGATAGTCGTAGATTTCCGTGATCGTGCCTACGGTTGAACGCGAGCTGCGGCTGGTGGTTTTTTGTTCGATCGAGATGGCTGGGCTCAGGCCTTCGATCGAGTCCACGTCGGGGCGTTCCATCTGATCCAGGAACTGCCGGGCGTAGGGAGAGAGAGTTTCGACATAGCGCCGCTGGCCTTCGGCATAGATGGTGTCGAAAGCGAGCGAGGATTTCCCGGACCCGCTGAGGCCGGTGATCACCGTCAAGCTATTGCGCGGGATTTCAACGTCGATGTTCTTCAGGTTGTGCTGTCGCGCACCATGAACGGAGATACGGCTGAGCATGCGAAATTTTCGATCTTACGCGTTGTGTAGCATTGTTACGGAGTTGTCAAAGTAGAATCTGTGCTGATGAAGAGCTCGCGAAATTAAAATGCAGTGCCCCAAATGTGAAGGAGCGTTGATCCGAACTCGCCGTCGCGGCCTGGAAAAGATAATTTTCTCACATACCTTTCGATGCAAAGAGTGCCATTACCGGGTGCGTGAATCTTACCTGAAAACCAGCCTGCTGGGAGAGTACGCCGTGTGTCCCCGTTGCGAGAACCCGGCGCCCGATACGCGGACCAAGCCCGACAGGGTTGACTCCATGGTCCATACTCCCGTGCGGTTTCTGCACCGGATTCTGGGAGGCAAGCTTTACCACTGTGTTTTCTGCCGGCTCCAGTTCTACGATGTCCGATCCCTGAAACCGCGCGCGCCGGCTGCCGGCTCGGGCCCGCGGCGTCCGGCGGCTAATAGGGCCACGATGGCAAGTTGAACAAACCGCCGTCCACCCACACGGTTTGCCCGGTGACAAACCCGGCCGCCGGAGACGCGAGAAAGGCCACCATCCGGCCCACATCGTCGGGCTGGCCGACGCGACCGATGGGAGTCCGTTTCGCCCAGGTATCGGCATAGTCTTCCGTTTCCTCGCGGGTGCGTTCAATTTCGATGGCGCCCGGCGCCACGCAGTTCACCGTGATGCCGTATGCGGCCAATTCCACGGCGGCGACTTTGGTGAACATTTCGATCCCTCCCTTGCTGGCGGTGTAGTCCACCAGGTGAGGGAACGCGATCTTGTTGCATCCGGAGCCGATGTTGACGATGCTGCCGTGCCCTTTGTGCTTCATCAATCGCGCGGCGCGCTGGGTGCAGAGGAAGCAGCCCTTGAGATTCGTTCGCAGCGTGCGGTCCCATTCTTCCTCTTCGAGTTCAAGCAGCGGCTTCCAGGTCTGCACGCCGGCGTTGTTGACCAGGATGTCCAAGTCCGGCGCCTCGCCAAACATGCGGTCCACATCGTTGGCGATTCCTACGTCGGCCTGCAGCAGTTTTGCCGTCCGGCCGAGTTCCTGAACCATTCGGCCGGTGTCTTCGGCGCCGCGCGCGTCGGAGTTGTAGTTCAGCAGCAGGTCACAACCTTGGCGGGCGAGTTCGAGCGCGATGCCGCGGCCCACGCCCTTGCTGGCGCCAGTGACGAGCGCGATCTTGTTTTCAAGTGGAAGCACCGCCGAATTGTACCCTGAGCGGAGTGGATCTTTCTCTATGTTGAAAGTTGCCGCGGAAGACTGCGATCGCGGGAAGCGGCTGGATGCGTTTCTGCATGAACGCTTGCCGGATTTCAGCCGCTCGCGCCTGCAGACATGGATCAAGGCCGGCCGCGTGCGCGTGGATGGGCGCGCGGAGAAATCGTCCTTTGTCTTGCAAGGCGCCGAAAGCATGGAAGTGGAGCCGGCCGCCTTAGAACCGTTGCGGGCGCAGGCCGAGGATCTGCCTCTTACCGTGCTCTACGAAGACGAATGGATGGTGGCGATCGACAAACCCGCCGGAATGACGGTTCATGCCGGCGCGGGGGTGGATTCGGGAACGGTGGTGAACGCCATTCTGCACCACTTCGGACAGCTTTCGAGCGTGGGCGGCGATCTTCGTCCGGGGATCGTACACCGGCTGGATCGCTTCACCAGCGGCGTGCTCCTGATCGCCAAGACGGACGCGGCCCACCAAGCGCTCGCGCACCTGTTCGCGTCCCGGCAGATGCGCAAGACTTATCTAACGTTGGTGCATCGGGCGATGGAGCAAGAGTCGGGGCGGATCGATAAGCCGATCACGCGCGACCCCGTTAACCGGACGCGCATGACCACGAGAACCGGAACCGGACGCGCGGCGTGGAGCGAGTGGACGCTGCTGGACCGATTCGCCCGGTTCGGGCATCTTGAAGTTCGCATCGGCACCGGGCGCACCCATCAGATCCGCGTTCACCTCGCGAGCATCGGCCATCCGGTGGTGGGCGATACCCTCTACGGCGCGCCGGCGCACGTTCCGGACATGCCGGATCTGGGCCGCTACTTTCTTCACGCGCACCGCATCGAGTTCACGCACCCGTTCACCGGGGCGGACATTGGCGTGACGGCGCCGCTTGCTCCGGAGCTTGCCGTTTGGCTGGAGCGTCTGCGGACGATGGAGCACGAATCTGCCATACACTAGAGGAAATGAAAAAGCTGTTGCCGTCCGGGATTCTGGCCGGACTGTTTGTCTGCGCCGGTCTGATGGTTCCGTGGTCGCGAGCTCAGGTTCAAAAGCCCGCGAGTACGCCACAGGCGCCGGCGGCGGAGCCGGCCGAGCCGAACGACGGAAGCCGGATCGTCCTCGATGTGACGCGGGTGAACATGCTGTTCACCGTGACGGACAAGAAGGGCCGCTTCATCACGGACCTCACCAAAGACGATTTTCAGGTAATTGAAGATAAGAAGCCGCAGCACATCGTGCAGTTCACGGCCGAAAGCGAGCTGCCTCTGCGCCTCGCCATTCTGGTCGACACCAGCAATAGCATTCGCGACCGCTTCAAGTTCGAGCAGCAGGCCGCGGTGGAATTCATCACCAGCACGGTGCGTCCGCGGTCGGATAAAGCGATGATCGTCAGCTTCGATAGCTCGACAGAACTGGTGGCTGACCTGACCGACGATTCCGAGAAGCTCGCGGCGGCCGTGAAGAGCCTGCGGCCGGGCGGGGGAACGTCGCTCTACGATGCGGTCTTTTACGCCTGCCGCGACAAGCTGCAGCTGGATCAGCCCAGAGACAAGTTCCGTCGCGCCATGGTCATCGTGAGCGACGGGGAAGATAACCAGAGCCGCGTCACGCGCGACCAGGCGCTGGAGATGGCGCAGAAAGCGGACGTCGTCATCTATGCGATTTCGACCAATATCTCGCACATCCAGGGGGATGGCGATAAGGTGCTGCGGTACCTCACCGAAGAGACCGGAGGGCAGGCCTTTTTCCCGTTTAAGGTGGAGGATCTTTCCCAATCGTTCGAGAACATCGCGAACGAACTGAGGCACCAGTACAACATCTTCTACCGCCCCGAGCCGCTGGAGACAGACGGGTTATATCATCCGGTGACGGTGAAGGTGAAGGGCCGGAAAGACCTGATCGTCCGGGCGCGCCGGGGCTATTACGCGCCGAAGCTTTGACCGGCCCGCAAACTATAGCGCTTCGTATTTCTTCAGCAATTCGCCAAAGACGCCGCGGGCTTCCAGAATCAATTCCGCGACTTCGCGGACCGCGCCGCGTCCGCCCTCCGCGCTGGTGACGTAGTGCGCGCGGCTCTTGACCTGCTCCCGCGCATTCCGCGTGGCGACGGCCAGTCCCACGCGGTTCATCACGACGATGTCGGTGAGATCGTCACCGATGTAGCAGACCTCATCCCGGTTCACCTGAGCCTTTTCGAGAATTTCTTCGAGAACGGGGATTTTCTCGATGTGGCCCTGGTAGACGTAGGTCATTTTGCATTGCCGCGCACGTTCGACGGTGGCCGGTGAATCGCGCCCGCTGATCAGTCCGGTGCGGATGTCGTGCCACACCAGCCATTGCAGCGCGATGCCGTCCTGCGAATCGAAGCCTTTGGTCTCCGCCATCTTGCCGCTCGCATCGGGAATGGTGAACAGCCGTCCGTCTGTCATGACGCCGTCCACATCCATGAGCAACAGCTTTACGCGGGCGGCCTTCGCGCGCACGGCGTTCGGGGACAGATCCTGAGAAGTCATCGATTGATCCGGCATTAACTCTCCTCGAATAACTTCGCGTAAAGGCGTTTCTGCTGCGCGAGCATTCGATCATAGGGCGCGCGATGCGAGGCGACCGGATCGAACGCGTCGCCCAGGGCGGGAGGCAGCGCGCCGATGTTGGAGATTGCGCCGATGCGTTCCAGAGCAAGCAGAGCGGCGCCGCGGCTGGTCGCTTCCTTCTCCACGCACGCCCGCACCTGGCGGCCGAGCGCATCCGCCATCATGCGGGTCCACACCGGGGAATGCAGCAGCGCGCCGCCCGAAGCGAAAATTTCCCGGGGCGCGCCAATGCTGGTCAGCATGACGTCATAGACGTTCCGGAAGCGGAGCGCGACGGATTCGAGAGAGGCGCGGACGATCTCGGCCGGGCTGGTGTGCGCGCTCATGCCGGTGATGGCGGCGCGCGCATCGGCTCGCCATCCAGTGGAACGCTCGCCCGCGAACAGCGGCATTACCGTCAGCCCGTGCTCGCCGGGCGCCATTTTGGCGAGCTGCGTCTCCAGATCTTCATCGGAAGGAAGTTGCAGCGTACGCTTCAGCCACGCGTAGACCGATCCGCCATTCGAGAGAGCGCCGCCCAGCACGAAGCGCTTGGCGTCGACGCGATAGCACCAGAGCCCGGGCGGGATCTCGACGTGCTCCTCTTCGATCACGGCGCGCATGGCCCCGCTGGTGCCCACCATCAAGGCGAAACGGTCGCGTGAGATGCAGCCGCTTCCGACGTTGTTGCAGGCGCCGTCGCCCAGCGCCGGGAACCACGGGATTCCGTCAAGTTCCGGCCAGCGCTGGCGGAATTCGTCGCGCAGTTTCGTCCGAGGCTGATCCATCTGGTCTTTGCGGGCAAACTGCTCGCGCCGGACCGGCAGCGCGTCCAGAATGCCGGCGTCGTAATCGTTCTGATCCTGATTCCACAACCCGGTGCCCGAGACCATGGACGTCGAGGTGACGGCCTCGCCGAACAGACGCAGGAACAGGTATTCGCCGAACGACGCCCACAACTTCACCTGACCGAAGACGTCCGGCCGGGTCTCCGAAAGCCAGAGCAGCTTCGCGGGGTAGTAGCTGGGGTGCAGCACGCATCCCGTGCGGGCATGCTGCGCGCGGTCATCGATCCGGGCCGCCAGCTCATGCGCGGCCGCGGCGCTGCGAGTGTCGAACAGATGCAGGATCGGAGTGACCGGCTTCCCGCTCCCGTCAATTCCGGTGACGCTGTGCCAGAAAGTATCGATGCCGACCGCGGCAGGCTTGAGTTTCGCCGCGCGAAGCTGGCCGCAGAGCGCATCGAGAGCCTGGCCCGTAAACTTGACCAGTTCATCCGGATCCATCTCGAAACCGCCGTCAGCCGTGGTCTGCACTTTGTACGTGATCTGCTCGCCAAAACCGTCCATTTCGCGCCCGTCAGCGCCGAACAGGAGCGAACGGACGGACGAAGTTCCAACATCGAGAGTGGCGATCAGCGGTTCTGAGGGCAAACAGCCGTTATAACATTCACGTACGGACCCGAGCGCGCGTGACCCACGAAGATCTCTACCGCTTCATCGCGGAGCATCATATGACGGTGCTGTCGACGGTCTCGCCCGCGAACACGCCGGAGTCCGCGCTGGTGGCGTTCGCGGTTACGCCGGCTTTTGAGATCATTTTTGACACCGTGCGGTCTTCCCGAAAGTATGGGTTTCTGGTGGCGAAGCCCAGTATCGCCTTCGTGATCGGGTGGGAAGGCGAAGTAACCGTTCAGTATGAGGGAGAAGCGGAGGAACCCGTGGGCGAGCGGCTGGCGTTCTTCCAAACCGTGTACTTCCGAAAATTTCCGGATGCGCCCGCGCGGTTGGAATGGCCGGGGATCACGTACTTCGTCGTGCGGCCGAAATGGATTCGCTACAGCGACTACGGCAAGGCGCCCGCGCAGATCGTGGAATTCACGTTCTGACCGGCCCCGCGGAGTCGATATAATCCACTTCGAATGAAGCTTTTCGTTTCCGCCCTTGTTTGCGCCGCGCTCGCCTTCGCGCAGAAATCCACGCAGGACTGGCCCAACCTGCAAAAGTACGCCGCGGCCGATGCCGCCGCCGGGCCGCCCGCGGCCGGGGAGAATCGCGTCGTGTTCATGGGGGATTCCATCACCGAGGGTTGGAACGAATCGAATGGCGGGTTCTTTCCCGGCAAGCCTTACATCAACCGGGGGATCAGCGGCCAGACCACGCCGCAAATGCTGATCCGCTTCCGTCCGGATGTGGTGGCGCTGCAGCCCAAAGTGGTGGTGATCCTGGCCGGAACCAACGACATCGCGGGCAATACGGGGCCTGAAACGCTGGAAGAGATCGAGAATAACCTGATGTCGATGGCGGATATCGCGGGAGCCAACAACATCCGCGTGGTTTTTTCCTCGGTGACTCCGGTGTTTGATTTTCCCTGGAAGCCCGGTCTGGAGCCGGCCGGGAAAGTCGCCGCGCTCAATGCGTGGATGAAGGAATACGCCTCGAAGCACGGCATGGTTTACCTCGATTACTTCTCGCCCATGGCCCAAGCAAACGGAGGGATGAAACCGGGGTTATCGAAGGACGGCGTGCATCCGACGAAGGAGGGGTATGCCGTGATGGCGCCGTTGGCCGAGAAAGCCATCGCGGAAGCGTTGCAACAGTATGTACAGCACTAACCGCCTAATGCCGGATTGCCGGGTTACTCCACAGAGAAAGCGGCGGTGCGCGTGGACGATCTTCCCGCGGAGTCAACAGCTTTCAACTCCGCAAGGTAGGTTCCGGGAGGAAGATCGCGGACAGGCAGGGGGATCACTACGGGAATGACCGGACTTCCCGGACGCATATACTTATCCACCTTCATGAGACCGGTATCCTGTTTCTGCTGCTTGGTCTCGCGGTCCGTCACCTTCAGTCCGATCGCCACGATGGGCACCTCTTTGGCGAGCATCAGAGGCTCATAGATCTCCATATAGATGTAACTCTGATCCACTTTGTTCAAGCGAGTGGATCCGACCGGGGAGAACTGCACTCCCAGAGCCACCATAGGGTTCTGCTCCGCAATCAGCTCCGCATCGCGGCTCAGACCGCCGCCGGCAGAATGCGCCCAGGCGAGGCTGCTCACGCGGAGGTGCTTGCCGTCATACGGCTCAATCACCAGCGGAGATTCCACCTTGCCGAAATCCTGGCCGCCGGAATCGAAAACCACTTTGAGCGTGTACTTCCCGGCGGCCAGATCGAATTGCTTCTCATAGTGGATCGGCTGTTCCTTAACCGATGGCAACTCTTTCTTGTCGGTCTCCATCTCGATGACATCGCTGAACCGGGCGGCCGCCGAACCGTCGGGACGGTACGCGATGCCGAGAACGTTGATGGCCGCGCGCATCTTGCCTTTCTCCTTCGAAAATTCGGCTGTTTTGCCGGGGATATCGATGGCGAAATCCACGCGGGCATTGTCCGGGGAGTTGTAGAAGAACGGCGCCTGCATGGTTGCGGTCAGGCCGCCGGGCGCCGCCGCAATCGCCTTCGCTTCCAGCTCTTTTCCGACCGGCTTGCCGGAAAGCAGGTCAACCGGTTTCACGCTGCAGTATCCGGTGCGCGAACGGACGTCGGTTCCGCCCCGATCGACCTTCACTTTGATGTTGTGGCAAGCGCCGTCGCCGGGAGCTTCGGGCGAGTAACCGAGAACGTAGTACTCGTCTTCCTCTTTCAGGATCTTCTGCATTCCCCCAAAAAGGTCGTTCGTGTTGACGATGACAAACCCGCCGGTTCCGCTGGCCAGCAGATACATGAGCTGCTGGTTATCCAGAGCGCTGACCGGAAATGGAGGCAAGATGCTCTGCGGAGGGTTGCCGGGAGCGCTTATGGTTTTGGACCCGCCTCCAACCGCGCGGCCGCCGGGATTGGATCCGTTGGCCGAGCCGCTGCCGCGACTTCCACCGGGGCTGGCCGGCGCAGTATGTCCGCCGCCGCCCCCGCCGATGGCGCCGCCGCCGCGTTGCGGAACGAAGGCCGCTTTCACGATGGAATAGGCCGTGTCGTCCCCGGGCGAGTTTGGAAGCGGGCGCGCTCCCGCGGTCGCGACAAGCCCGCGAACATCAATCGGGTAGATCGCCACGTTGGCCTTGTTGCACGCGTCGATCGTCGCGGTGACCTCGGAGAGCAACTCGGGAGTCATATGAAACCCGGCGGTGAGCAGGACTACGGTCTTGCGGCCCGGCACAGTGCTCAATCGCTTGGCCAGTTCGCGCACCGAAAGAAGGGAATCGATCGCGCCGAACTCCAATTCCGGGGAGCTCAAAAACACCCCACCGGTGTCGTTGGAGGAGACGGTCGGCAACTTGACGCCGTTCACAACCTGCTTGAGCCTTTCCGCGTCGTTGGTGAAATTCTGAGCGATCTGAAAGGTTCCCCCGAAATTGACGACCGCCATCAGCCGATTCTGGCCGGAATTGGTCTCCACGAATTTTACCGCCGCCTGCCGGGCCTGGATCTGATCGCCGATCTGCATGGACGCGTTGTCGAAGAACAGAACGATGTAATGCTTCTGATCTTTCAACGGGGACGCCGGATCAGCCTGGAAGGAGAAGCTCTTGATCTCCTGCTCCTTGTTGTCCTCAAAAACCTGGAAGTTCTTGGCCGTCAAACCGTGGATGTAGTTTCCCTTTTTGTCGGTGACGACGGAATCCACCAGCACGAGCCGCGACTCAGATTTGAATACCGCGGAGGAGTCAGCGGGGGCCGGCGCGGCGATCTGCTGCGCAGAGAGGGACGCCGCGGCAAGCGCCGCCATTCCTATGAAAAGAGTGCGATTCGGTCGCATTTCTCAGCTCCTTTGGGAGATCCGCGGCCCGTTCAGCCGCAACCATGCACACCTAGCGTACTCTTCTTGCGGAAGCGCCACACGGTGGCGGGCGGCATATTGTTCCAGATTCGTTGAACGCGCTCGGATGTCACCGGTACGCCGGTGTTGGGCACCGGGCACCGAAAGCGGTACGTGAACTGAATGAGCTGGCCGTTGGGGGCAAGCGAATGAAGAGCGCTGCTGATGAGGGCGTGGCGGACCTCCGGACGCATGTTGCGAAGCGGAAGGCTGGACACGACGGAATCGACCTGCCCCCATAGATCGCGCGGCAACATCTCGCGCAAGCGGCTGGCGTCGCCGCAAATCACGCGGACGTCCGGGAACTGCTGGCGGAGATAGGCGGCAAGACGCGCATCCAGTTCCACGGCGAACAGCTTCTCGGGAGCGATGCCCCGATCCAGCAACGCCTTGGTGACGGCGCCGGTGCCCGCGCCGATCTCGATGACGGACGGGCTGGCGGGATCGACGAGCGACGCAATCCGGCGGGCAAGGGCCGGGGAACTGGGCGCGATGCATCCGATTTGCGACGGGTTCCGGCAAAGCGAGCCGATAAAAGTGGGTAGCGGATGCAAAGGTCTATTCCACTATAGGCGACGGCGCGAGAGGCGCTTACACGATCAGCATGCAGTCGCCATAGGAAAAGAAGCGGTAGCGCTCGCGCACGGCGTGGCGATAGGCGCTCAGGATGAGGTCCGTGCCAGCGAAGGCGCACACCAGCAGAAGCAGGCTGGACTGGGGGAGATGGAAGTTGGTAAGCATGGCGCCGGTCTTGCGAAAATCCGCTCCGGGGTAGAGGAAGAGGTCGGTTTCTCCGTGAAGCCGGCCCGTTCTCGCGACCGATTCGATGGTCCGGACGCTGGTGGTGCCGATGCCGATCACACGGCGGGCGGAGTCGATGCGATTCCAGGAATCCGGCTCCACCGCGTAGCGCTCATGGTGGAGACGATGCCGGGAGAAGTCTTCACAGTCGATGGGCTGAAAAGTGCCGAGGCCGACATGGAGCGTCACGCGCGCGAGATCCGCGCCGGTTTGGCGAATGCTGTCCAGCATTTCGGAAGTGAAATGGAGGCCCGCGGTAGGGGCGGCCACAGAGCCGCGCGCGGCGGCGAACACTGTCTGGTAGCGCCGTGCGTCTTGGCTGTCATCCTGGCGACGGATGTAAGGAGGAAGCGGAATGTGGCCCAGTTCCTCGATCCTCTCGGAAAGCTCGGCTTCGTTCCGCACGCCGCCGAATTCAATCAGGCGCTCGCCGCGCTCACCCGCTTCGAGCACAAGCGCAGTCAAGCCGCCGGAGAATTGAACTGTTTTGCCAGGAAGCAGCTTGCGCCCCGGCTTGGCGAGCGCCGTCCAGCGAAGGCCGCCTGACGCGCGCAGCAGGAAGATCTCGACGCTTGCGCCGGCCGCCGTCGTGCCAAAGAGCCGCGAAGGAATGACGCGCGAGTCATTGAGCACGACGCAATCGCCGGGCGCCAGGAAAGACGGGAGATCGCGGAAGCGAAGATCGCGCCAGCTCGCCGCGGCGCGATCGATCACGAGCATGCGGGCCGCGTCACGCTCCGGCGGAGGCGACTGGGCGATCAGTTCCTCGGGAAGCGCGTAGTCGAAATCGGAAAGCCGCAACACGGCTCAGGTGAACTGATACTGGTTCTTCTTGGCGTCCCACAAGATCTTGCGGTTGTTCTTGTAACTGAGCGTCGCCAGGTGTCCGGGAATGGCGGCGGCCTGGCCGGCGCGCGCGGGGGCGATGGCTTGTTCCTTCCCGAGAACGGCCATCAGGAAATTGTGGACGTGGTCCGCGGTGGAGTCAGGCTGCTGAAAATCCTTGATGTTGTTGAGGTGCGTTTCAGGAGTCTTCGAGAACGGCGGATGACCCTTGATGAAGCGGGGTTGCGGGTAGAAGTGCAAGTTCTGGCGATCCAGAACCTCGATGGTGCCGTCGTGCCCCATGAATTGTTCTCCGTACCCGTACTGGTCGTTACCGAAGTAACACGAGTAGTTTAGGTGGAAGCGATCTGAGTATTCGTAGATGGCGCTCATGGTGTCGGGGACTTCGCGATCGTCATGAAACGCGGGACCCCACTGGTAAACGCCGCCCGAGGCCATACAGGTGGCCGGGACGGTCTGGTTGCAGACGAAGTTGCTGGCGTCGGTTTGGTGAACCAGCAGATCGGTGGAGATGCCGCTCGAATAGTCCCAGTAGTTGCGCCATTGGAAATAGCGCTCTTTGCTGAACGGCGTGTCTTTGTGATCGGCGCCTTCGAGGAAGCGGGCGAAGTCCGTGTTCGCCGGATCGGCGTCGGCGGGGATCACATAGCGCCAGGCGGCGGGAGTGGTTTTCGAGGGGTCGGCGGCGGCGTCGAAATTGCGATACCAGAACGCGCGGACGTAATGGATTTCGCCGATTTCTCCGTTCGCCACCATTTCCTTGGCGCGGATGTAGAGCTTGTTGGAACGGTTTTGCGTGCCGACCTGGACGACGCGGTCCGACTTTTCGGCGGCGTCGACAATCTGCTGGCCTTCCTCGATGGTGTGCGCGATGGGTTTTTCCAGATAGATATGTTTGCGAGCCTGGATGGCGGCCATGGCCATCGGGTAATGGAGATGCTCGGGGCTGGAGATGAAGACGACGTCGACGTTGGGATCAGCGAGCAGCTCGCGGTAAGCGACGTAGGTCTTGGGCGTGTGACCGCTCTCGTTGGTCTGAACGATGTCTTTGCCGCTATTCAGATTTCCCTGGTAGGTGTCGCAAACGGCATTTACCGTGACCACGTCCTTGCTGAGCAGATACATCTGCCTCATCACGTGCTGGCCGCGGCTGCCGGTAGCGATCCAGCCCACCCGGAGACGATTATTGGGACTTTGGCCGCGCAGCAACGCGGGCGCTCCAGCAAGGGCGGCGACCGCGGTCGATTTCAGAAAATCCCGGCGGGCGGGCGGTAGCGTGGAATCGGGGGCCATGTCTGTTTCTCCCGCCCAATTCTAACAACGTCAGCGCGGATTCCCAGTCCCGCGGATCTCCACGCGAATCGCCCGCAAGCCCTGCGGAAGCGTAGAGACCTCAGCCCAGAGCTCTTCGCCGGGGTTCAGGCGGCGATTTAGCGCGGAGTGTTCGGGGACGAAAAACTCAAACTGCCGTGGTGACTGGCTCTGCGCGCCGCGCAGAATGAGATAGCGACCGCGCACGAGAGCATCGGGATCCACCAGTTCAACCCTGATCCATTGGCGCGGCAGCGTGGCGCGATCCAGCGCGTACTTGCCGGCGACTCCGAGAAGCAGGAGCAGTTGAAAAACGCCGGCGAGAAGTCCGCGGACGAGCGGGCTCATACAGTTCGCACCAGCCGCCGACGGGCGCGTTCGAGCAGAAAGCCGCCGGCCACCAGGAGGACGCCGAGGGTGATCAGGCTGGCGGACCGGCCGAGCTTGTCGAGCACGTTCGATACGTAAAAGGACAGAATGCTGAGCGCAAACCCGGCCACGCCCAGATTGATGCGCTCCGCGCGACCGTCCTGCCAGCCCCACGCGATGAGGCCGACCGATCCGAACGCTGACCACAGGTGAACCAGGAACGAATGCCCGATGCAAAGCTGGTGAAGGATGAGGATCCAGCCGGCGAACAGGGCGGGGATCCAGACCTTTCCACGACGCAGCAGGGCGGCTAAAGCAAACGGCGGGAGGAGCGCCGCGACATCGGGAAAACCGAATAACTCCCCATTCAAGCCAGCGGCGATCGTAAGCGGCAGCAGGGCGATGCCGCCTACCCACGCCAGGGCGATCCGGGCTTTGGTGACGAGCGTCGGAGACACCGCGCCGAGGTAGACGATCGCCAAAAGAAGCAGCGCGTCGATCACTTGCGATGCGCCGCCCGGCCGGTAATCCACGAACTCGGCGCCGAGCCACAGAGGAACGAGCACTGACAAGATGGCGAGTTGGGCCGTGTCCCGGAGGAGAAACCAGGCGACGGCCGCCCCGACGACCCAGAGAAGAGTTCCGGCGGGCCAATCGACCGGAAGCTGGAAAATCTGCCCGGTCAGGGCGATGCCAGCGCCAAACGCGATGGTGGCGATGGCGTGGAGAGCGGACTGGAATGCGGGCTTATCGCGCGCGCTGGCCGCGCCGGCAAAGTGGAAAATGGCGACCATGAACAGCACCAGACTGAAGCGCGCGCCGGGCGAAAGACGATCCCAATTAGCGGCGACAAAGAGCAGGAGCCCGGCGCCGAGAGCGATTCCGCCCAGGATGAGCGCCAGCAAGACCGGCCATTCGAAGCGGGCCGGAGAAGCAGCGCGGGTCTCGAAAGCGGTGATGCGAGCGGCGGTTTCGGCATCGATCAGGCCCGCGCCTTGCCACCGTTCGAGCAGCCGACGCCAGTCCGGGAGCATCCGGTTCGAGGGTAACAAAAAAGGCCGCACTCTCGTGCGGCCCTGGAGGAACGATACAGCTGATCGAGCGAGTTACGCGGGTTGAGGCCGTTCGCCTTCGGAGAGCCCGGGAAGACGGCGACCGCCTTCGGGACGGATGACCTGCTGGGTGTGGTCGGCCGTATCCTTCGAAGCGCCGGGCGCGATCGGAGGCAGAGTGCCGCCGTCGATGATCGTCCGAACTTCGGCGCCGTCGAGCACCTCGCGCTCGAGCAACGTTTCGGCCACTTTGACCAACGCGGCGGAATGCGAGTCGATGATTTTCCGCGCCGATTCGTAACCTGCCTGGACCAATTTCTTGACCTGCTCGTCAATCTTGAGCGCGGTTTCTTCGCTGTAATCGCGGTGCTGCGCGATCTCGCGGCCCAGGAAGATCTGCTCGTCTTTCTTGCCGAAACTCAACGGACCAAGGTCGCTCATGCCCCACTCGCAAACCATCTTGCGGGACATTTCGGTGGCGCGTTCGATATCGTTGCCGGCGCCGGTGGTCATCTGGTTGAGGTATTTCTCTTCCGCGATGCGTCCGGCCATCAAGATCGCAAGCTGGTCTTCGCAGTACGCTTTGCTGTAGTTGTGCTTGTCGTCGGTCGGAAGCTGCATGGTGACGCCGAGCGCCATACCGCGCGGGATGATCGAGACTTTATGGAGCGGGTCGGCATTCGGAAGCATGACGGCGACGACAGCGTGGCCGGCTTCGTGATAAGCGGTGGTGCGCTTCTCCGCATCGGAGAGAATCATGGACTTGCGCTCCGCTCCCATCAGAACCTTATCCTTGGCGAGTTCGAAGTCAATCATCATCACCATCTTGCGGTTCTGACGAGCGGCGTTCAAGGCCGACTCGTTGACGAGATTGGCGAGATCGGCGCCGGCAAGCCCCGGCGTTCCGCGGGCGAGGACCTGCAGATCCACATCGTCGCCGATCGGAATCTTCCGGGTATGGACTTTGAGGATCGCCTCCCGGCCGGCGACATCGGGACGCCCGACCACCACGCGCCGGTCAAAGCGACCGGGACGCAGAAGGGCCGGGTCGAGGACGTCGGGCCGATTGGTGGCGGCCACGAGGATAACGCCTTCGTTGGATTCGAAGCCGTCCATCTCGACCAGCAACTGGTTCAGGGTCTGCTCGCGCTCGTCATGTCCGCCGCCCAAGCCCGCGCCGCGATGGCGGCCGACCGCATCGATCTCGTCGATGAAGATGATGCAGGGGGCATTCTTCTTCCCCTGCTCGAACAGATCACGGACGCGGCTGGCGCCGACGCCGACAAACATTTCGACGAAGTCCGAACCGGAGATGGAGAAGAACGGGACGCTGGCTTCGCCCGCAATGGCGCGAGCGAGCAAGGTCTTGCCGGTTCCAGGAGGGCCAATCAGAAGGACGCCCTTGGGGATGCGGCCGCCCAACTTCTGGAACTTGGCGGGCTCGCGGAGGAATTCAATAATTTCCTGAAGCTCTTCCTTGGCCTCTTCGACTCCGGCTACGTCCTTAAACGTAACCTTTTTCTGCTGCGTCGAGTGAAGACGCGCGCGGCTCTTCCCGAAGCTCAGGGCCTTGTTTCCGCCGCTTTGCATCTGCCGCATCATGAAGATCCAGAAAGCGAGCAAAAGAATGAAAGGCGACGCGTTGACCAGCAGACTGACCCAGGGAGTGCCGTTGGAATCCTTGAATTCCACGTTGATCTTCTTGGCGTCGAGAGCCTTGATTACGTCCTGGTAATTTCCCGGGAGCAGGGTACGCAAAGTCGCCTGTTCGTTGACGAAATCAGCGCGCGCTTCGGTTCCGGTGATCACAACGTTCTTGACGTTGTTCTTGTCCACTTCATCCATGAACTGGGTGTAACTGATCGGCTTCTCAGGTTTCGTGTGCCCGGTATGCACGACCGTCCAGAGCAGAACCGCCACGCAGATCAGCACCGCCCACAAGATAATTGTTTTTACGTTAGAGTTCACTCTATCTCCGCTTCATGAGGCAGACCGGAAGCCGGGCCCTCACATTTCATAGACGTCGCACGTCCGGTTCTGATTCCAGTAATGCGGAAGCAGGAGGTAAATTCCGGGAGGGCCGTTCCGTGATTCGTAATTTCGCGCGGGTGGCGGATGTGACGGCGCAATCGGCAGCCGCGCCGAACTGCCGCGTCCACACGATCGCGTCCTCGCTGCCCGCGACCAAAACCGGCCAGGTTCTCCGCTCCCAAAGCGGCACCCGATCCCGCTGGAAAAGAGTCTTCAATTTCAGTACCGAAGGCAATCCGACAGGTCTGTATTGGTCGCCTGGCAGCCAGGTCCGCAGCGCGAGGGGAGCTCCGACGCGGTCGCAATCCAGACAATTCACGCTCTCATTATATCGGTAATCAGCGGGCTGGACCTGTAGCAGAAGAGTGGAATTGCACTCGGGGAGACAAATTTCAGCAGGCACATCGATTGAAACGCGGAAGTGCCGCTCCCCGGCGTAGGAGCCGGGAGGAGCCAGGCGGATCCATTCGAAGGAACGCATGACATCGACGCCGGGAATCTGAGTCCGGCCGCTCGCGACCGAAGGCGAGCAGAGATCGAGAACCTGCGCTGTGTGGGTAAAGTCGATGGAATGCAGGTCCCCGCGGACGATCGCGATGGCGCGCCGGATCAGCCGCCGACTGACCGCAAGCGGAAGAGCGGTCATGGCGGCCGCTTCGAAGGTGACGGCCGGCGCCGCATCCACCAAAAGGTGCTTCGACTCCAGGCCGCCGATCAGGCCCGTCCAGTACTCTTCTTCGGCGAGCGCCCACTCGGCGGTATGAGCCAGGACGCGCTCGATCGCGGGGTTCCAGGATTGTGCAAGATTGGGCAGCAGTTCAAGACGCAGGCGGTTGCGGTCGAACGAGAGATCGGAGTTGGAGGAGTCCTCGCGCCACGGTTGTGCAAGATTGTGGAGATATGCGCGGACCTGATCGCGGCTCAAATCCAGGAGCGGGCGAACAAACCCATCGGGGGTAACGGGCCGAATGGCGGCTAATCCCGCGGCGCCGGAACCGCGGAGGAATCGGAAAAGGACGGTTTCGGCCTGATCGGAGCGCGTGTGCCCCAGCGCGACCTTGTGCAGATTGTGCAGAGTTGTGCAGTCCCGCAGCCAGCGATAGCGCGCCGTGCGAGCCGCCTGCTCCAGATTGCCATCGGCCGGAACAGGCACGACGCCAATTTCACAGAACAAACCCATTTCCGCGGCCAGAGCGGAAACGAAACGGGCGTCGCCGTCCGACTCGGCACCGCGCAGTTTATGATTCACGTGCAGAACATAAAGGGTCCAGCCGCGTTCCGGAGCGAGAGCGAGCAAAATGCGAAACAAAGCCACGGAGTCAGCGCCTCCCGAGACGGCGACGCCGATGCGGCTCCCGTTCGGGAGCATGCCCCATCGGTTGAGGGCGGCATCCACCCGCGCCTGGAAGTCGTTTGAGGTCACCGTGACTATACTGGAACAAAAGGCCTGAAGAAATCATCTCCCTGCCAGGAGCCAAAATGGAAAACGCAACGTTTGCAGCCGGATGTTTCTGGGGCGTGGAAGCGACATTCCGCGCGCTGCCGGGTGTTTCGGCGACGCGAGTGGGTTACATCGGCGGCCATCTCGAGAACCCGACCTATAAACAAGTTTGCACAGACCGCACCGGCCACGCCGAAGCGGTGGAAGTGACCTACGACCCGTCGAAGGTGTCGTACGAGCAGTTGCTGAAAGTGTTTTGGGAGAACCACGACCCGACGACTCTGAACCGGCAGGGACCCGACTGGGGATCGCAGTACCGGTCGGCGATTTACTTCCATACTCCCCAGCAGGAGAGCGCGGCCAGGAAATCCATGGCGGCGGCTCAAGAGAATCACAAACGGCCGATCGTCACGCAAGTCGCGCCGGCCACCAGGTTCTTCGAGGCGGAAGACTACCACCAGCAGTACCTCGAGAAGCGCGGACTGGCGCACTGTCACATTCCATAAAGGAACGGAGATCGAAGGCCGCAAAAAGCTTGAGGCGCAGATTTGGAAATCTGCGCCTCAACGCGCGGCCAGGATTCGACCCTATTCTCGCAACTTCTTTGTCCCCTTCTATTCGGGGTGACTTCAGTGTAGCAGGTCACGCTACTTTTTCAGCGATGGACTTGGCTTGCAGGAAGAGCAGCAGGTAGTCGGGTCCACCGGCTTTGGAGTCCGTTCCGGACATGTTGAAGCCGCCGAAGGGATGCGCGCCGACCATGGCGCCGGTGCATTTGCGGTTGACATACAGGTTTCCGACAAAGAACTGATCGCGCGCCTGACGGACGTGACCGAGATTATCCGAGTAGATCGCGCCGGTGAGGCCGTATTGGGAATCGTTGGCCATTTCGAGCGCATGTTCGAAATCCTTGGCCTTGGTGACGGCGAGCACGGGACCGAAGATCTCCTCCTGGAAGATGCGGGCCTTGGAATCGACGTCGGCGATGATGGCCGGTTTCAGGAAGAAGCCGTCGCCCTCGATCTCGGCGCCGTCGAGCAGGGAACGGCCTTCTTGTTTACCAACCGCGATGTAGTTGCGGATGGTCTTGCGGGCCCCTTCGCTGATGATGGGACCCATGTAGTACTTAGGGTCGTCGGTGGGGCCCACGGAAAGCTTTTCGGCGCGGGCTTTTAACTTTTCCAGAAAGTCGTCGTAAACCTGATGGTGAACGATGGCGCGAGAACAGGCGGAGCACTTCTGGCCCTGGTAGCCAAACGCGGAGTAGAGGACGCCATCGACGGCTTTGTCCAGATCACACTCGCTATCGACCACGATGGCGTCTTTGCCGCCCATCTCCGCGACCACGCGCTTGATCCACAACTGGCCGGGCTGGCGTTTAGCGGCAAGTTCATTGATGCGGAGACCGACATCGCGGGAACCGGTGAAAGAGATGAAGCGGGTTTTCGGGTGTTCGACCAGAAGGTCGCCGATGGCCGCGCCGCTGCCGGGAAGGTAGCAGAAACTCTCCGCCGGGAATCCGGCTTCCAGAAGAAGTTCGGCAAACCGGGCGCCGACGATGGGCGTCTCGCTCGAAGGTTTGATGATTACGGTGTTTCCGGTGACCAGGGCGGCGACGGCCATGCCGGCGAGAATAGCGAGAGAGAAGTTCCAGGGCGGGATGACAATGCCGACGCCGAGCGGGAGATAGCGCATTTCGTCGCGCTCGCCGGGCATCTGGACGACGTCAGGCGGGTTGGCGAATCGGACCATTTCGCGCGCATAATACTCGCAGAAATCGATCGCTTCGGCTGTCTCGGCTTCCGCCTCGGGCCACGTTTTGCCGGCTTCGTAGCATAGCCAGGCGTCGAATTCGAGCTTGCGCTCGCGCAGCAGGGCGGCGGCCCGGAGAAGCATCGCGACGCGCGTGTCGGCGGGAGTGGCGGACCACGTCGTGAAATAGCGGTACACCTTATCAATCGCCTGCAACGCAATTTCGGGAGTGGCTTTGGAATGCGTGCCGACGATTTCGGATGGCCGCGAAGGGTTAAGGGATTTGAGTTTATCGGCCGTCGAGAGCCGTTCGCCAGCCACGAGAAGGTCGTAATCCTTGCCGAATTCGGCCTTTACCTGGCGAAGAGCCGCCTCCATAAGCTGGCGGTTTTCGGGGGTGGAGAAGTCCGTGTAGGGCTCGTTGCGGAACTCAGGCAAGTTGTTCATGTACGTAGAATCTTCCTTTACTATCTTTGGCGATGCGGGCGAAGGCGATATTCGGATCGTGGGCAAAGCCGCACCACCAGCCTTCGCGCACGGCTTGTTCGAGCAGGCGGCTCTTGTTCTGGATGGTGGTGAGCGGATAAAGATCGAAAGCCGCTACCCATGTTGGATGCAGGTTGACGGCGGTAGGAATCAAGTCCGACCAAAAACAGAAAGTTTCGCCTTGGGAGCGGGCGAGCACGATGCACATATCGCGGTTATGGCCAGGAGTTACGCACATTTCCACGCCGGGGGCGACGCTGCGATCGCCGTCGAGCAGGACCATTTGGCCGCCGGCGATCAGAGGGTCGTAGTTGACGTCGCGATAGCTGACCGAATCGCGGGCGAGACGTTCGCGCGCATGTTTCCATTCGCCCGCCTGAGCGAAGTAGCGGGCGTTGGGAAATGCCGGGACGACCTCAGCGCCGACATCGATTGTGTTGCCGCCGCAGTGATCCCAGTGAAGGTGGGAGTTGATAACGATATCGACCGTAGCGGAATCGGTGGGGATGCGGCCGGCGTCCTCCGGAAGAAGCATGCGTTCCCGGGACTTCGCGTCATGCCGGGATCCGCCGCCGGTTTCGACGAGAATGCGCTGGCCGTCAGTTTCGATCAGATAGCAATTAAACCCGGCGGGAATGCGATTGCTCTCATCGGCGGGCATCAGCGGGTTCCAGAGAGTCTTGGGGACGACGCCGAAGAAGGCTCCGCCGTCCCACCAGTAGACGCCCGCCCGCAGGAGATGAATCCGGAGATTGCCGATCTCGAGCAAACTAACCGCGGACGAGTTGCCGGCCGCGTTCGAAGAGTTCGGCGGCTTCTTCGGCGATCTGGCGTCCGCGCTCGTAAAGCTCCTTGCTCTTGTCCATCAACTCTTTGCTGGTTTCGGCGAGAGAATCGCGGCCTTCGTCGGCTTTCTTACCGATGAGCCCGCGGGTATCCTTGCCGGATTTCGGCGCGTAAAGGACGGCGATGGCCGCACCCAGAACCGCCCCCGCCAGAAACCATCCATAACCACTGCCGCTATTTTCCATGCTTCCTCCCGTGGATATTTTCGCACGCGGCAGGCGCGGCTGATCCGGCACCCGCCAAGTCCGTACGTTATTCTGAAGACATGTCGCCCGAAAACGAAGCCGGCCCAATAGAGATCGGGGCCGCCGAGAATCCATCACACGAACTGGACATGGTGCCGTTCTTCAGCAATTCCGGCGCGATGGCGGAGATGGAATCGATGGCGATCCAGGGCATTCTGGAAGCGAATGAGATTCCGTTCACTGTGTTCGGAAGCTCCACGCTGCCGGTGACCGAGTTTTCGGTGCAGGTGCCCGCTTCCCGGCTGGCCGACGCGCAACGCGCCATCGCGGAAGCGCAGGCGGCGGGTCCAGCGGCGGCGGAGCAGGGTGAACGGGAGAGCGAACTTTCGGGCGGCTTCGCGGAAGTCTTCCCGGAATAGTCGACTCAGCTGCAAGTCGGGATCATTCCCGCCAGACGTGGCGACCATCAGTTAGGACGGAGATGAGGCCTTGCTCGTCGGTGCGCAAGGTCAGGATGCGCCTTTCCTTCAAATGATCGAGGGTGATGCGGTGCGGATGCCCGTATAGATTCCCGTAGCCGTCGGAGATGACGGCCAGCGCGGGCCGGACCTGATCGAGAAACTCCGGCGTGGAAGAGGTTTGGCTGCCGTGGTGGCCCACTTTCAGGATGTCGGCGCGGGGCCACGATCCGGTTTCGATAAACGCGGCTTCAACGGCTTTCTCCATGTCGCCGGTGAGCAGGAGCGAGCGGGACCGGTAGGCGACCCGCATGACTAAAGAATCATTGTTGCCGGGCTTGGGACCGGGCACGTAGCCGGGAGACGGCTCAAGGATCTGAATACGCGCCTCTCCGAAGCGCAGCTCCGCGCCGCGCGCGAGGCGGCGAATGGGGACGCCGCGTTCTTTGGCTTTGGTTTGAATGCGGGTCCAGATCTCGCTGGGCGGCGTGGCGCCCACCCATAGTTCGCCCACTTCGAAATCATTCAGGATGGCGGGAATGCCGCCGGCGTGGTCATCGTGAAGATGCGAGATGGCGACCACGTCGATGCGGCGAATGGCGCGGGTCCACAGGTAAGGCGCGACGACGTCTTCACCGATATCCAAGCGGACAGGGATGGGATTCGCAGAGGGCTGGTGGGGGAAGGAAAGGATGCCGCCAGCGTCGACCAGCATGGTTTTCCCATTGGGAAAGGCGAGGAACAGGGAATCCCCCTGGCCGACATCGATGGCGGTCATTTCCAAAGCTTGCGGGCGGAGATGAGGCGCGAAAGGAGACCAGATCAGGAGCGCCAAAAGAGCAGCCAGCGCGGTTTTTGACACCCAGCGGGGCCACCTTCCTGGCCAGCGCACGGCGGCGATGGCCAAGGCGACGCCGATCGCCAGCGAGAGCAGCAGCGGCGGGGACGGGATGCGCCAGTCGGGTTCGAAGCGGGCGTGCCAATCCACCGTGCGGCGGGAAAGATCGAGCAGCAGGGCTGCCGCGGCGGCGACGAAGTGGGATCCGGTGGCGAGCGCGAGGAAACCCAAAGGGACGACGAGGCCCAGCAAGGGGACGACGACGGCGTTGGCGGAAAGCCCGGTGAAGGAGACGCGGTGGAAGTAGATCGCCATCGGGAGCGCAAGACCGGCCTGAATCACGGCGGAGGTGATGAAGAGGTCGAAGAAAAAGACGCCGAGCCGGGCGATCAGGCAGACGGCGATGCGAGCGGGGCGTTCGGGCAGGCGAAAGACGGCGGCAAGGGTGGATGCGTAGAGGCGAAGTTCGACGCGCTGCGCGGCGACGGGGATGGGAAGGTGGACGTCGCGCCCTTCGTCGTCGAGGTCTTTGGAAGCGCGGGATAAGGGCTCGGACGTGCGCTCGATGAGGGGAACGGCGAAGACGGCCAGGAACGCGACCGCCAGGAAGGAAAGCTGGAAGCTGGCGTCGAAGAGCTGATCGGGATCGAGCACGAGAAAGGCGAGCGCGACCGCGGCGAGGAGGTTGAGAAGGCGGCGCTGGCGGAAAAACAGCGCTCCTAAGGCGAACAGGGTCATGCCGGCGGCGGAGCGGACGACCGGCGCCTGCCAGCCGGTGATGAGGGCGTAAAACCAGGCGGCGAGGACCGTGAGGAACGTGGCGGGAATACGGGGGACGAAGCACAGCCGCAGGAGGAAGAGGAAGACTCCAGCGAGGACGGCGACGTGGCTGCCCGAGATGACGAGGGCGTGGAACGTGCCGGTGCTGCGATACTGCTCCGTCCAAATGCGTTCCAGGCCGGAACCTTCGCCGATGAGGACGGCGTCCATCATGGCGGTGTTGTAGCGGTCGCCATGATACAGGGCGGCGATGCGGTCGAGCGACGCGGTGCGGGCGGCGGAGATGGCGCGGGCGACGGGATTGCCGCAGGATCCGCTCACAGGCGTGATTTGTTGGGCGGAAAGGGTCCAGAAGATGTCCTGGCGCGCCAGGTAGGTGCGGTAATCGAAGGAATCGGGATTGCCGAAGTTGCGCGGCGCGCGCAGGCGGCCTTCGACTTCGAGACGCTGGCCAAAATGCAGCGAGGGAAGCGATTCGCCGTTATGGGCGAACATGCTGACGCGGGCGCGGGCATGCCGGCCGATTTCGAGAAGGAATTGCTCGCGATCACCGGTGAGAGCGGGCGGATCGACCACGCAACCGGCGAGTATGGTGGTCGCGAGATCGGGGACGTCGAGCCGGGGATACGGCGGGGGAACGTGCACGGATTCGAGCAGCGCGCCCGAGAAGGCAAAACCCACGAGGCAGGCGAAGATGCCGACGGAGCGAAAGCGGCGAAGAACGGCGACAGCCGTCAGCGCTACGACGGCGCCGACGGCGGCCAGGACGGCGGGAACGCTTACAGGCCAGACGCGGGCGAGAACAATGCCGGCGGCCAGAGCGGCGACGGGAAAAACGAGGGGGTCGCGGAACACCTGTGGAGGGAGTGGGAGTGCGGGGCTGTTTATTCTCGATTTTGGGCGAGATCCGCGGCCCGCACGCAGTTCTGGCCCGATGGAGAGGCTTTTGAGGCGCCCGCCATCAGGCCAGGTTTGTAATTGCTCCGCCGAGGATGAGGCGGGAGCGCGGAGATTTAAGACACTCGCGGGCTACTGGAACTCAATCGTGTGGCAAGTAGACCCAGCGCATGTAAGCAGCTGCTGGATGCTTTGGGAGAGCGCGAGCTTTTCCGAATTGTAGGCGGCGTTGTTATTCAGGTTGTTCAAAGCATACGGGTCAACCGTATAGTCGTAAAGCTCGAGTTCCTTCGTGCTGTATTCGGCGAACATCTGGTTGGGATAAGTGGTTCCTATCGGGCTGGTCCGAACGGCCTCGTACGGGGTGATGTCGTACTCGCCGAGGTGGTCATCGTAATACTGGGCGAGGTAGCGATTTCTCCAGGGCGTCGCCGGGGAGGAAAGCAGCGGTTTGAGCGACGTTCCATCCAAGGTGTAAGTAGGAGTAGCCCCCGCGAGATCGACGATGGTCGCGCAGATGTCATTATCGATAATCATCGCGTTGCTGGTGACGCCGCCGCCCACGCTAACATACAACGGCGTGCCGATGGACGGATCATAGGGGGCCAGCTTACCGCCGAGGCGATCGAAGCCATACATCCATCCGTTGTCGGAGAAGAACATGAACACGTTATTGGTCATGCCGTTCGCGGTCAGAGTGGTTACCACCTTTCCGATGAGGTCATCCACGGCGCGCAGCGCTTCCAGCCGGTTCTGCCATTGCGTAGTCATGCCCTCAATATCGGCCTCATTCATCAACGGCTTCTCCGCGATGTATTCAGGCTTGTCGCTGACATTCGGGTCATTGAAGCTGGGGGGCTCGGGCAGAGCGGCAGTCACGGTGTTCTCGTAACGGGGCGCGGGCCGGACGGTATAAGAGTAGATGTTGGCATAGCCGGGCAGCGGGTCAGGATTGTAATTGGTTTCCACGTGGGGAGCGCCGGTGGCCACGAGCATGAAGAGAGGCTTGTTCTTATTAGCCCCGGCGACGTAATTATTGAGGTAGGTGACAGCCCCGACGCTTAGAACGTCGGCCTGATAATCCGACGGTGCGTTCGCATGGTAGGAAAGCGTTCCATTCTGGTTTAACCAGTAATCATATTCGTTGGGGTTGTCCGCGGCGATCAGGCTGCCGAGGCCGTGCACCTGCCCTTGCAACTGCGCCTGGTAGTAAGGGATGGCGAACCAGTTATCCCAGTCTGGCGGAACATACTCGGCGTCCGCTTTGTTCACTACGCCGTCGCCATTCAGATCTTCATAACCATAGCCGTCGGAGTATTTTCCAAGCAAGGACGTCTGGTAACCGGCTGCCTTCAGCCAGGTGGCCAGGGGAGTCACCCCGCCTGCCTGATAGGCCGAGCAGACCGTGCTCTTGGGATTGGGTCCGAGCATGTTATGGAAGTATTTTCCGAAGAAGTAGCTTTCGCGGGTCGGGCAACCGTGGGAGTCCGAAACATAGTAGTTATTGAACGTGGTTCCCGGTCCGATGATATATTTTTGCGTGTTCGGCATAAGGCCGAGCGACAGCGCTTCCTGCATCGTTACGGGATCGAGATCATCCGGTTCGAAGATGATGATGTTGGGTTTTTGCGTCTGGGGGGGAGTTTGCGACGCAGCCTCTCCCAAGAACAGGGTGCAGGAGAAGATGGTCACCAATACAATTCCAGGAATTTTGGGTTCGAACGTCATAAGAAATCAGCCTCGCGAGACCGCAGTGATCAGGTTCTCGTTCGGATGATCGTAACACAGCAGCGTACCCTTCTAAGGTACTGAGTCGCCCGGCCTTAGTACAAATTTTGTATTGTTTTGTGGGTTTGGGCGCTCGTTTGGCGTGGCGGGAGAAGCGGCGCCGCGCATTCTGTTAGCGCAATCGGGTCGTTGACTTTTCGCGTTTAGATTGTTACTTTTCTAGGGCCCAATGACCAAAATCACCGCAGTTTTCTTTCTGGCTGTAGCGCTTCCCGCGACGCGGACGTTTGGCCAGGTGAGCGTGCTGACGAACCGGTACGACGCAAACCGGACGGGAACGAACTCCGGTGAGACGGTTCTGACGACGAAAAACGTGAATGGGCAGCGGTTTGGAAAGGTGTTCAGCTATCCCGTGGACGCGTCCGTTTTCGCCCAGCCGTTGTATGTACCTGGATTGGCCATTCCGGGGAAGGGGACGCACAATGTGCTGTTCGCCTGCACGATGAACGACACGGTATATGCGTTCGACGCGGACCGAAACCTCACGTTGTGGTCAGTAAACTTCACCAATCCAGCGGCGGGGATCACGCCGGTGCCGATCGCGGATATCACGGGGTCGAACGACCTGAATATCGTGGGGCCGGTGGGAATCGAAAGTACGCCGGTGATCGATCCGGCAAGCCAGACGCTATATCTTTTGGCGCGCACGAAGGAAGTGACCGGGTCGAGCACCAGCTATGTGCAACGGCTGCATGCGCTGGATCTGGCGACGGGCGCGGAAAAATTCGGCGGACCGGTGGAGATCGTCGCGTCGGCTCCCGGGACGGGCGAGCAGAGCGCGGGCGGCATGGTGCCGTTCAACGGGGAGATGAACAACCAGCGAGCGGGGCTGGCTTTAGCGTCGGGACAGGTGATTCTCTCGTGGGCTTCCCATGAGGACGACCAGCCCTATCACGGATGGGTGATGTCTTACGATGCCGCGACGCTCGCGCAGACGGGCGTATTTTGCACGACTCCCAACGGCGCGCAAGGGGGCGTCTGGCAGTCGGGACGCGCGCCGGTGGTGGATTCCTTCGGGGATGTCTTTTTCATGGTCGGGAATGGGACGACGGACAAGGCCGGAGATTTCGGGGAATCCGTGCTGCGGTTCAGCTCGAAGGGGGGCTTGAAGTTCACGGACTATTTTGTGGCTTCGAACGCGAACAGCCTGAACTCGGGCGATGTGGATCTGGGAGCGTCCGGTCCGATTTTGATGCCCACGTTCGACCTTCTGGTGGGAGGCGGGAAACAGGGCGTATTGTATCTGCTGAAGCCGGCGAATCTGGGCGGGATTGCGGCGGGGGACACGCAGATCCCGCAGAAGTTCCAGGCGACCAGCAACGAGATCAAGCCGGGTCCGTCCTTCTGGACGAGCGCTTCGCTCGGACCTTTGTTATATCTCTGGGGCGAGAGCGACTATTTGAAAGCTTTTCACTTTAACGGAACGACGTTCGATACGGCGCCGCTGCTGGAGAGCACGCTGACGACGCCCCAGGGCGCCCCCGGAGCGACGGTGACGATTTCGTCGAACGGAAGCGCGGACGCGTCGGCGATCGTCTGGGCGTCGATGGCGGTGAACCAGGATGCCGACCATGGGGTGGTGAGCGGGATGTTGCGCGCGCTGAGCGCGACCGATCCGACGCAGGAACTGTGGAACAGCCTGCAAAACCCAACGCGAGACGATACGGGGCTGTTCGCGAAATTCGTTCCTCCGGTGGTGGTGAACGGGAAAGTCTATATGGCGAGTTTCTCGGACTACAGTACCCCAATTTTCCTGAACGTATACGGGATGCTGACGGTGAGCAAGCAGTTTTCGCTGGGAGTGACGCCGGCAGGGCTTATGGTGCAGCCGGGGGCAGCGGGCGAGCAAACGGTCGCGGTGAGCGCGGCGCCGGGATATGCGTTCAGCGGCAGCGTGGCATTGAGCGCGAGCGGTCTCCCGGCGGGAGTGACGGCCAGCTTCCAACCGGCGGTGGTGACGGGGGTCGGTTCAGCGGTGATGACGGTCGCGGTGGGGGCGGGCGTGCCGCTGGGCAGTTTTTCCTTCACAATCACGGGAACTGGGGTAAAGACTGGAGTCACCCAAACCGCGGCGGCGACGCTTACGGTGACCAACGCGACGGGAGCGATCGGGATCAATTTCGTCGGAACGGGGACGACTTTGAACGCGACCGACATTGCCGGGGTGATTCCCAAAGCGAATTGGAACAACCTGACGCAGACCGCGCAGGCGCAGCCCCAACCGCTGGTGGATGAGTTTGGAAACGGGACGGGGGCGACGGTGACGTGGGCAGGTCAGAATTTGTATAGCCTGGAAATCGCGAACAGCCCGCCGAACTTCACGATGATGAACGGGTATCTGGATGATCAGAATGGCGGGACCACTACGGTCGCGGTGAATGGCCTGGTGGTGGGAACGAACGCATACAGCGTTTATGTTTACGCCGACGGGTCCAATGGCGAGGCGACGCGCACGGCGAGCTATACGGTCAGCGGGCCGGGATTCACCACGACCAGCTTTACTCTTTCGGATCTGCCGGGGGTCAATTTTGCGGGGACCTTCCAGCAGGTGACGGCGGCGCAGGCAGCTGGAAACTACGTGGTTTTCCAGGTTCCGGGACCCAGTTTCACGCTGTCGGCGACTCCGGTGGCGTCATCGGACGGGAACTTGCGGGCGCCGGTGAACGGGTTGCAGGTGGTGGCGCAGTGATGCGCTAGCGGGCGGACGACATCGCGTCGTTGAAGCCTTGGAAGACGGCATCATAGCGGTCGCCGCTGGCCGCAAATCGAAGAGGCTTCACGTTTTCGACACAGATCTCCGTTGCGGCGGGTTGAGTCCGCAGGATTTCAATTACCTCGGCGATGAACTTGCCGAGAGGCATCGCGCGCGGATCAGAAGCTCCGCCCATCAGATCCGTAGCGACGTAGGGAGGAATCAGCTCGAGTACTTCGGTGGTGGTCGCCTTGAGCTGATAACGCAGGGACTGCGTATAGGAGTGGATGGCCGCTTTCGTGGCGCAATACGTAGGAGTCATGGCCATGGGCACAAAGGCGAGTCCGGAGGAAACGTTCATGACCGTGGAACGGGGCTGTTTCCGCAAGTGGGGGAGCAGGGCCGCGGTCAGACGAATGGGGCCGAGGAGATTGGTGGTCACGATGGCTTCGGCATCGGAACGATCGTCCGGCTGAGACAGCAGGCTCTCGGGACGCATGATGCCCGCGTTGTTGATGAGGACGTTCAACTCCGGGAAATCCGCGGTGACCTGAGAGGCGAAGGCGCGGATGCCCGCGGGGTCTTCGATGTCGAGCAGCATGGATTTTATTTCGGGACTGGCCGCGGTGACGCTATCCAGCGCGTGCTTTCGGCGGCCCGCGATGATGACCTGGTTGCCCATCGCATGAAACGCTTCAGCCAGACCGCGGCCGATCCCGGAGCCCCCTCCCGTGATGAGGATGGTATTGCCAGTGGTGTTCACGTATTGTTCTCTCCACCGAATGGTAGCGCCGCGGCGTCGTCGGTAGAGTCGGACAGGATGTAGCGGGGGCGACCTTTGACCTCTTCGTAAATAGCGGCGAGGTATTCGGCGATGACGCCCAGGGCGAGCAGGAGCAGGCCGCCAATCATCAGCAAAAGGATAATCACGGTGGTGAAGCCGTCGACGGCGCGGGCGGTGAACTTCAGGTAGAGAGCCTGGGCGCCCAGCCAGATGGAAAAGACCAGGAACAGAAGCGCGAAAACGTGAATCAGACGCAAAGGCGCCGCGGAGTAGGAGACGATGGCGCGGCCGGCCAGACGGAGCCGCAACCAGAGGGTCCAGGTAGAGCGTTCGGGGCGTCGCGGGCCGACATCGAATGGGATCTCGACGCGACGGAAACCGATGGTGGAGGCGACGCCGCGGAAAAACCAGCGGCGCTCGCCCATGCGGTTGAGGGTGTCGACGGCCTGGCGGTCGAGAAGCTTGAAGTCGGAATTTCCGGAAAAGCGCTGGCCGCTGAGGAATGCGAAGAGAGCATTAAAAGCGCGGGAGGTGACGCGAGCGGTCCAGGGCTCGGCGCGGCGGGAGTTTTTGACGCCTTCGACAATTTGGGCTTCGCCGGATTTCCAAAGCTGGTAGAAGCGGGAGATGAGTTCGGGCGGGTGCTGCAGGTCGGCGTCCATGATGACGACAGCGGCGCCGCGCGCGCGGGCCAGACCGGCGGCGATGGCGTACTCCTTCCCGAAGTTGCGGCTCAGCCGGAGCGCGCGGATGTGGGGGAACGCTTGGTGGAGGCTGAGAAGTTCGGCCCACGTGCCGTCGGTGGAACCGTCGTCGACGGCGAGGATTTCGAAGGTCGCGGTGAGCGAGGCCACGGACTGGGCGATCGTTTCGAGCGAGTGCGCGATGCGGGCGGCTTCCTGAAAACAGGGGATTACGATCGACAGCTCAGGTATTTCGGTAGAGGTGGGCAAGGATGGTTCCGCCGGGTACGCGGTGAGTCAACTCCCACTCCGTGGCCAGTTCCGCGAGCCGGCGGGAGAACGGCGCGATCCAAGGGCCGACGGTGCAGATCGAGCGCTCCTTCACAAGCTGGAAACCCGCATTCTCGCATACGCGGCGCAAGCGGCGGTGGGTATAGCGCGCGACGTGCTGTTCGCCTTTGAGGCGCGGGACGAGGCGGAAGAGATCGAGAAGCATTTCGAGTAGCGGCCAGAAGCTGGCGTAATTGGGCGTCGTCAGGAGGAGCAGGCCGCCGGGTTCGATGGAGTGATGGAGGTGGTCGAGCGCGTTGCGGAACTGATCGGGAAACAGGTGCTCGGCAACTTCGAAGCTGATGGCCTTGGAAAAGTGTGCCGGTAGGGTGGAATCGACGTAAGCGAGGCGAAACGCGACGCGGTCCGAGCTGTATGCGCGGGTGGCGAAATCGACGGCGGCGGGGTTGCTGTCGAGGCCGAGCACGCGAGCTCCGGACTCGCCCAGGAAGCCGCAGCAGACGCCGGAGCCGCAGCCGAGATCGAGAATCGAGTCGCTGGGTTGGGGTTTCAGGAGCCGGCGGATGAGGATGAGTTTGCTTTCGTGCCAGAAGCGCTGGACGGGGTTGCCGGCGTGAAGGGCGCGATCCTGGTATTCGCCGGGGATGGCGACGGCGTCGTTCATCTTGCGCATGTTGAAAGTGGGGACGCTACGATCGAGAATTGCGCCGCCCTCATCGTGTTTACCTTCTGAGTCTTCTGGCGGCGACGCTGGTCTTCTGGGCCATTCCTTTATTCGCGCCGCGGGCGACGATCCAATGGGACGCGGTCACGTACTTTTATCCTTACCAAAAACATTTTGCGGATGCGATCCGGGCGGGTCATTTGCCGTTTTGGACAGCGCAGATTTTTTCGGGGTTTCCGTTTCTGGGGGATTTGCAGACGGGCGCCTGGTACCCGCTGAACTGGCCGTTCTTTGCGTTCGGAATTCACCCGAAGTCGTTGTTTTGGGAAGAATGGCTGCACGCCCTGCTCGCGGGGAGCGGCGCATATCTGTTGGGATTTCGGCTGGTGCGGGACGAGCAGGCGGCGCTTTTCGGGGCGATGGCGTTCGCGTTTTGCGGCTTTCAGATGGCGCATGCGGAACACGTGGCGCTGGTTCAGGCGGCGGCGTGGCTCCCGTTCGCAATCTTCCTGGCGCTGTGGACAGGCGACCAGGTGTCCGCACGGCGGCTGGCGTGTTGCGGGATCGCCGGCGGCTGCATCGCCCTGACCGGGCACTTTCAGATTGTGCTGTACGTGATGTCGGCAGTCTGGCTGGTGACGCTCGGGCGTTTATGGGGCGAGCGCGAGCGATGGAAGGCGGTGCTGGCGGGTCCGGCGGCGATGGCGCTGGCGATGCCGCTGGTCGGGGCGATCCAAATCCTGCCCAGTATGGAACTGCTGCGGGAGTCGCTGCGGTCGCAACTGGCGGCGGTTGCTCAGACGCACGGAACGGTGGATTGGCGGACGCTGTTGACGTTTTTGTATCCCGACGCGGTGGGGACGTTCGACGCGAATTTCCGGGACCGGGTCGGCGACATTTCGCAGACTTATTTCTATAGCGGCGTATTGTTGCTTCCCTTGGCGATCTGGGGTTTGCGGAACGGGCGGGCGCGCCGACCGGCATTGCTGTTGATTGCGCCGGCGCTGTTGTATGCGCTGGGGCCGGCGGGCGGGGTGTATTTCGTGCTGGTGCATGTGCCGGGGTTTGCCAGCGTGCGGTCGCCGGCGCACGGGATGGTGGTGGTGACGCTGGGCTTGGCGATTCTGGCGGCGGCGGGGACGCTGGAGTTGCGGCGGATGCTGGGGTGGCGATGGCTGATCCCGGCGCTGTGCCTGATGAGCTTCGCGGACCTCTTTTTCTGGAACATGTGGCGGTCGGCTACGGTATTCGAGCGCAAGACGGAGGCCGAGACGCTGGAGGCGAGCGAGCGCTGGTTCCGGAGCCAGTTGGCGCTTCCGCTCCCCGCGGGCGAACGCGTGGCGATGCCTGGCCGTTGGGTTTACTTTTATCCGTCGATGGCGCCGTTTTCTCTGCCGGTGGAAATGACGGTGGGAGAGAATGCGTTTCTGCTGACGCGGTACTACGATTTTGAGAAAGCGATGGCGACTAACCGGCGATTGATGGATGAGTTGTCGGTGGGGCGGTATTTCGGTGAGCCGGGGTGGACGGTGTATGAGAATACGCGGCCGATGCCGCGGTTCACGTTTCCGGGAAGATTGGAGCGGGTGTCGCCGGGAGCTGACGAAGCGCGCCGGTTGGCGACGCTGGATCCGCGGAGCATTGGATTGATCGAGACGGGATCGGACAGGGAGAACCCCGCGGGCACCGTGCAGGTGGAAGCATCCGGCGAGGATTGGTACCGGATGCGAGTGGAGTGCCCGCGAGAGTGCGTGATGCGCGCGGCGGCTCCGTTTTACCCGGGCTGGCGGGCGGACGTGGACGGGCTGGAGAAGGCGGTTTTTCCGGTGGATCGGGCATTGATGGGGATCGCGATTCCGGCGGGGTCGCACCGCGTCCGCTTGCGGTATCGGTCTACATATTTCGCCTGGGGCGCGGCGGTGAGCGGGTGCAGTGTCCTGGTCTTGCTGCTCGGCGTGATTGGCGGTGCGCGACGGGCGAAATGAGGCGGCATGTGCCGGAGCTGGACGGGGTGCGCGGGATCGCGATCCTGCTGGTGCTCGCGGTGCATTTCGGAGATTACGATCCCACGCGGCGCATTTGGTGGGAGAGCCTGGTGCGGGGCGCGATCGGGTTTGGTTGGACCGGGGTGGATCTGTTTTTCGTGCTCTCGGGATGCCTGATCACGGGGATCTTGCTGGACGCGAGGGGGTCGCCGCGCTATTTTCGATCATTCTACGCGCGGCGGGCGCTGCGGATTCTGCCGCTTTATTACGGAAGCGTGTTCGCGTTTTTCTGCATAGCGCTGCCGTGGGCGCATGCGCGGGGTCACTGGCAGGATGCGCACGAGACGGAGCAGATCTGGTATTGGCTTTACGTCTCGAACTGGCGCATCGCCTTCCATCCGTTCGCCGTCGCGCCTCTCAGCCACTTCTGGACGCTGGCGATTGAAGAGCAGTTTTACCTGCTGTGGCCGGTAGTGGTGCTGGGATTTGGGGAACGGGCGCTGCGGTGGCTGTGCGCCGCGTTGATCGTGACGTGCCTTGCGTTGCGCGGGCTGCCCGTGTTTCAGGCCATGCAGGCGCAATACCCGGAGTTCCTGTACACGCTGACGCCTTTTCGCGTGGATTCGTTGGCCTTCGGAGCCATGGCGGCGCTGGTATTGAGGAACCCGCGGCTGCGGGAGGCGGCGAACCGCCATCTTCGTTTATTGCTCTGGGCGGGCGTGGCGGGCGCGGCGGCGGCGTCGGGCGTGGCGCGCAGCGCGCGGTCATACTCGCGGGAGATGACGTGGTGGGGATTCACCGCGGTGGGGCTGCTTTCGATGGCGGTGGTCGTCTATGCGAGTGTTCGCGCGGGATCCGAAGAAGCGGGAGCGCGCGTTCTGCGAAACGGAGTGCTGCGGAGGTTCGGGAAGTACAGCTACGCGATCTATGTTCTTCACTGGCCGCTCACCCCGTATGTGGACGATTTCTTTCAGGGGCGAATCCGGTGGGGCGGAGGATTGGCGGCGGCTTGCTTGTCGATGGTGGCGGGAGCGGGAATCTCTTACGGCCTGGGCGCGGCCTCCTGGAATCTGTACGAAAAGCGCTTTCTGGGATGGAAGGAACGGTTCCCGTACGGGGCGGCTCGCTAGCCGGCGGCCTCGTTGCTTTGGTCGTGTTCGGCGGTGATGTGGGCGAAAAGCGCATCGCGTAGCTGGAAGCGGGCGCGCATAGCGGCTTCGAGTTCAGGCAGGATCTCATGAATCACGGGGCGGTCGTAGGCGGCGAGGGCGATGGCGTATTTGTCCACAAGATCGGTGTAAGTAATCAATGCCTTTTGGTACTCATTCCAAAGCTTTTCGCACTCTTCACACAGCGGTCCTCCCATGTCTTACAGGAATCTAACACGGTAAAGCGGGATGACCTAGGCCGAAACCGGAGCGAGGGTACTGGTTTACGCATCACGCGTGCATGCGGTGGTAGATGGCGTACAGAGCGAGTTCCAGCCGGTCGCGAACGCCGGTTTTCTCGAAGATATTGTGGAGGTGATTCTTGACGGTCTGTTCGTTGATGCTGAGCGCCTGGGAAATTTCGCGATTGCGGTATCCCTGGGCGACGAGGGCGACGATTTCGCGTTCGCGACGGCTGAGGGAATTGGTCAGTTCGCCGGAGAGACCGCGGGGAAGGGGGCTTGGTTCGCTGGCGAGCTGACGGATGATCTCCGCGGTGGCGGCGCGGTTCAACCATAGCTCGCCGGCGTTTACTTTGCGAATGCTCTTGAGCAGGAGTTCGGTAGGGCTGTTGCGCGGGACGATGCCGACAACGCCATAGCGGATCGCCTGAGAAAGCATTTCCAGGTCTTCCGGCGCCGTAAGGAGGATGACGCGCGCCGGAACGCCGGAAGCGCGAAGACGCAGGAGCGTGGGGATAGACGCGCTGACCGAGCCGAAATCAAACAGGATTACATCGGCACGGTGCGCCACGGCTAGTTCGGAGACGGATTCCGGGGTGGCCGCTTCAGCGACGATGGTCAGATCAGATTGAGCTGATAACAGAGCTCGGAGGCCATCTCGAAACATGGAGGACTCGTCAGCGAGCAGAATGCGAATGGGCGTCGCATCGGGGGGAGGAAAGGACGAGTCCTTCAGCGGCTCCCCGGAGAACTCCCCGGGAGACTCCGCGGAGTTTAGGCTGACAGTCCGGATACTTTCAGAGCTGGCCATCGGGATTCAGGCGCATGCGATGGCTACGAGTCCAGAACGCCCCCGGTACTACTGCTGGTACTAATTGGCACCTTCACAAGGTACCTTAGCACAAATGTATTCGGATCGGAGAAATTCCGGATTAGCGGCGGGAGAGGAACGGGAAGGCGAAGTTGCGCGTATGGAGACTGAATGTCAATGATGCCCAGTGCTGTTCGAAGATTTCAGCGGCTTCTGGGGGCGCTCGCTTTTTTCGCGGCGGTGGCCGGGGCACAGGAAACTTTCCGGATCGATGCGGCGCACAGCGATCTAACGTTCACGCTGGGGGATGTGTTGCTTAAGGTCAAGGGCACATTCAAAGTGGAGCGTGGGGAGATCCGGGTAGACGCATCTGGCGCCGCGGCGGGCGAAATCGTGGTGGACGCGCGGAGCGGGGAGAGCGGAAGCCATGCGCGGGATCACCGGATGCACGAGCAGATTTTGGAGAGCGCGCGCTATCCGGAGATCAAATTCGCGCCCGCGCGGGTGCATGGAACGATTGCGCAGTCCGGCGAATCGAAGGTGGATGCGGACGGCATGTTCACGATCCACGGAGAAGCGCATCCGCTCACCGTGGGAATCGTGTTGAAGCGAAGCGGAAATTCTTTCCGGGCGACCTCGCATTTTCCTGTTCCGTATGTGAAATGGGGAATGAAAAATCCGAGCACTTTTGTGCTGAGGGTGAACGACACGGTGGAAATCGAGTTAGACCTTGCAGGCACGGTAATCGAACGGTGAACTTAATTGGATTGAATTATGTGAAATGGAGTCACCTTGAGTGTGCCTTGGCTACACCGGAATGGAAATAAAACTTTACAGTCTGAATGCAGAGCAAAACAGCCTGCCGCAGCGTCAATCCAGCAGACGGACGAACCTAAAGCAGTAACTTGCCGGATCAGGTTCGCCGTCATTCAGACTTACGCGAGGAGTCGAGACGGTATGGTGTTCAAGGCAACCCTGGACGTGACGACCGAGCAGCACACACGGCATGAGCTGGAGCGGGCGCGAGACATCGAGGAACGGCTGTCGATGAGGCGGCTGCCGCTGATCAAAGGGCTGGATTACTACGGCGAGTGCCGGCACGGCAAAGATGTGGGCGGAGATTTCTTCGATTTCGTCGCAACGGAAGACGAAGGACTGGTGTTTTCGATTGGGGATACATCGGTGAAGGGCGTTTCCGGAGCGATTCTCACGACAGGGATGCGGTCCTACGTAAGAGCACTGGCCGCCAGCGGTTTCGTGCAGATGGCGCGGCTCGCGGAAAAATTGAACCGGATGATCTGGGAGCTTGCGCCCGCTGACTTTTACGCCCGCGTGTTCTGTGGCAAGGTGGACGGCTCCCGGCGACTGCTGCAGTATGTGAACGCGGGACAAGAAGCGGCGTTGCTGGTGCGGACACGAGCGGGCCGCGTGGCGCGGCTGGAAAATAATGGAACGGTTTTCGGACTGAGTTCGCATGCTATTTATAGCCAGCGCAGCGTTCACGTGGAAGAAGGCGATCTGCTGGTCGCGTTCACGAACGGAGTTGCCGAAGCGGGAGGCAGCGGAAGTTCCGTGGTCATGGAGCGGTTGGTGATTGATACGATTCGCGATTACCCGCGGCGCGCGCCAAATGAGCTGACAGGGCGAATCCTCTCAGCCGTGGAGGAGTTTACCGGCAGAGCGGATGTGGAAGATGACCGGACGGTGGTCGTGATTCGGTTTGTGGGCACCGCGGCTGAGAAAGATCCCGATCGTGCGGTGAGGGAATTGGCGCTGGCGGAGGCAGCTTGATCATGTGCGCGCAAATGACAACGACGGCGGACGAGGACCCGATCACGATCCTGGCGGTGGATGACGAGCAGATGATTCTTGAGCTATTGAAGGCGATCCTTTCGCGCGCCGGGTACCGCCTGTTGATGGCGAGCGGCGGAGAAGAGGCGCTGGCGCTGTCGCGGAATTTTCCGGGACGCATCGACGTTCTTCTCTCGGACTGCTCGATGCCGGGGATGAGCGGCCTGGAACTGGCGAGCGCGCTAGAGACGGAACGGCCGGATCTGGAACCTCTGCTGATCTCGGGACAGTCCGACGAAATAATTCCTCCCAGGTATGGATTCCTTCGCAAACCGTTCGGGCCCGCGCAATTATACCGGGCGATCGCGAATGTGCTCCAACAAGGGTCGCAGGAAGGGGCACTGGCAAAGGTCCAGGCGATGGCATAGCGCGCAAGCTGCCGGGTCCGTAATCGCGGTTCCCGGATTGGACAAGGATGCTAGTGTTTTCTCATGTCCACCTATGTGCTGGCGTTTCTCATCGGGATCGTCTCAGGCCTTCGCGCTTTCACCGGACTCGCGGCGGTGAGTTGGGCCGCGCGCCTGGGCTGGATCAGCCTGGAGAATACGAAGCTGGCGTTTCTGGGCTTCCAGGTTACCCCATACATCATCAGCATTCTGGCGCTCGGTGAACTCGTCACCGATCAGCTGCCCAATACTCCCAGCCGTACGGTACCGATGCAATTTTCCGCGCGGGTGATCACGGGCGCTTTGTGCGGCGCGGCGTTGGGCGCAGATCACCAGATGCTGGCGGCCGGACTGATTTTGGGAATTCTGGGCAGCGTGGCCGGAACCTTGGGAGGCGCAAAGGTCCGCGGCGTTCTGGCGCGGGCGTTCGGAAAAGACTTGCCGGCGGCGTTGCTCGAAGACGTCATCGCGATCGGCCTCGCTTTTTTTGTTGTCAGGAGTTGACGCTTCCCGGGCCTTAAATCTCAGCCGCGATTTCCGCGTTTAAAATTCCTCCTGCAACCCACTACGATGATTGGGAGACAGGCAGAGCCGCGCCGCCGGCTTTGCCTGTCCCAAGGGGAGAAAACATGCATTCGCAAACACAGCCACCACCAGCCGGCGCCGTTCTTCACATGCACATCCCACGTCTCGTCGCGATTCAGACTCTTCTCGCCGTCGCCCTGCTCTCTCAATCTCCGAAGGCCGCCGCGCCAGTCGCGGGCCAACCAACCAACTCAATGCGGGACACCATCGCGCGCATTGCCGAGATGAACCAACTCTGGGGCCGCGCGCTCAGCAGCCCGGGTGCATCATTGCGCCTTCAGAAACTTGCCGGGGGCGCAGGGCAGACTTTCAAATATCACCTCTACGCGGAAGGGCTGCCGCCAAGCGAAACCTACACGCTGCGACAGTGGCCAATCACTCAGAACGAACCTTCGGATGTGCTCAAGGGCGTCACTCTTAACGCCGAAGGTCTGGCTATTTGCACCGGCAAGCCAGGCCTGTGCGGGACGGCAGCGAAGCCTAACGATCCGATCGACCTCACGGTCAATCCCGCCAAAGGCGAGCCGTTCCGCATTTCCCTCGTCGCCACCGGAGCGACGAAGAAGAAAGCATTCCTCAAGATCGTTCCTTTCCCGAACGAAGCTTCCGATAAGGCGTGCCGACTCCAGGCAGTGCTGCTCATGCCGCGCGCTGAAGAGGTCGCCATCGAAGGCAGCGGCTTCAAGCCCGGCGCGGACCTGATCACCAACACCGCATCGGGACCCGAGCATCTTACCGGCAAAGCCAAAGCCGACGCGCAGGGCCGCTTCTTCTCCGTCGTCCTGCCTCATCGCAAGGGTGAACAGAAAGGAACCACGCAATTCGAGGTCAAGTCCGCCGATTGCGGTCCCCTGGTGAGCTTCAACTGGGGAGCGCAGAACTGATGCGTTGTTTTCCGCTATTGTGCCTGCTTCTGATTCCGTCCGCCGCTCCCGCTTACTCAGTCCTGACTCACGAAGCCATTATCGATTCGGCATGGGAAGATTCCATCAAGCCGCTCCTGCTGCGGCGGTTTCCCAACTCCACGCCGGCTGAAATTCTCCAGGCCCATGGATACGCTTATGGCGGCGCGATTATTCAGGACATGGGCTATTACCCGGCCGGCAGTCACCTGTTCAGCGATCTCACGCACTACGTCCAGAGCGGCGCGTTCATCATGAATATGATCGAGAGCGCGCAGGATCTCAACGAGTATGCGTTCGCGCTCGGTTCGCTGGCCCACTATGCGGCCGACGACGAGGGCCACAGCATCGCGGTGAATCGCTCAGTGCCGATGCTCTACCCGAAATTGCGTGCCAAATACGGGGAAATCATGACTTACGAGCAGGATCCGACGGCGCACCTGCGGACAGAATTCGCGTTCGATGTCCTGCAGGTAGCCCGCGGTTATTACGCTCCCACGGCCTATCATGATTTTATCGGCTTTCATGTTTCCAGACCAGCTTTGGAACGCGCCTTCCAGGCTACTTACTGCCTGCGCCTGGAAGATCTGTTCACTAATCTGGATCATTCGCTTTCCAGTTACCGGCATGTGGTGAGCGGGATTATCCCGGAGGCCACCAAAGTCGCCTGGGTGCTCAAGAAGAAAGAGATACAGCAACACTTCCCGGATCTTGCACGCCGCAAATTTGTTTACAATATCTCGCGCTCCAGCTATGAGAAAGAATGGGGCCGCGACTATGAAAAGCCGGGAATCGGCGCTCGCCTTCTCGCGTTTCTGCTGCGCATTCTGCCTCATATCGGGCCGTTAAAGGATCTCTCTTTCCAAGCCCCCACTGCGCAAGCTGAGGATTTGTTCATGAAGAGCTTCGATTCATCTTTGGCGGAGTATCGCCGATTGCTGAAGGAAACGGGCGCGGGCACTCTCAAGCTGGCCGAAATGAATTTCGACACCGGCCAACCATCCCGGCCCGGCGCTTATCGCCTGGCGGACCAGGCGCGCGCGGAACTTGCGCAGGATTGGGCCAAGAAGGGCATCACCGCATGCCCGGTCGCAACCTCCGCCGCACGGAATGGAAGCTATACCAAATGACTCTGCCGCGCCCGCAAGATTTGAGGCGCTGACTTAACCCCGCCAAACGTGACCGAGACGGCGTACTCCCCGGCATCCAAGCCAGAGGGAATTTCGGCGTTCACTTGCCGCGCGTCGTCCGGGTCCAGTTCACTAATGAAAGTTACTTTCAGGCGGGTCCCATTGAGAAGGACGCAGGTATTGACCGCGTCGGAATTTTCGCCTAGGCCCGCGACCCACAGGCTGATGTGGGCAGGCTCATTCGAGAGATGCACTTCGCCCCGCGTCCAGTCGCGGCCATCGCAAACGAGGCGCACTTCGATGGCGGTCGCCGTCTCCGGCACATCCACCGCGATTCGGCGCGCATCGCTCCAGTTGCCGTCCCGAATAGACATTCGAACCGAAAACCAACCGGGGTTCATGCCGGGGGGCAATCTCGAGTTCGCGGACCAGAGGGTCGCGTCCGAGCGCTTAGCATACATTGCGGGAACACCCACATCGCCGACTTGTAGGCGCAAATCGTCACGGTGCAAGTTATCCCCGGAATATTCGAACCACCAAGTCAGATACTCTTCCCGCTTGGAACGGAAGTTCAACCCGCCGCGGATCGTATTGGTGACTGATTTAAGAAACGGCGCAGCCGGGCCATCGATCGCCGGAGCTTCCTCCCACGTTCGATAACAGGCCAGCGCCGCCCGGCTATTTTTGACATCGACGTCGAGAATTTGCACGCGGGCGAAGCCGGCCGCCCGGCACATCCCGATCAGACAACTGACGGTCGGTCCAAACCAGTTATCCAACTGGCCGCCCAGTTCCTCCGCTTCATAGAACTCGAGAGTCGGAATCGAATCGCGGTGCTGTTCCCAATCGGCGGCGTCAGTAACGTACGATTCGACGATGGCGAGGTCAATGGTAAGTCCGCAAACCAGCTCAAGCGCAAGAAGAGGATACTTAGTATGGTAAAGAACGCCCAGAAAAAAGACATAGTGGAACCGGCCGAGACCCGCCGAGGGAACCTCGAACAGGTCCATTTCCCGGTAGTCGACACGCGAGCTTAGCTTCCGCTGAACCACCCGGAAGTTCGGAACTTCCACCATGTCGATCGCGGTGACTTGCGCGCCGTGCCGCTCCGCCTCGAAGCTGAACCAGCCATCCCACGCGCCGATATCCAGCACGCGTTTCCCGGTCAGATCGTTTGGAATCGGGAAGCGGGAATAGCGGTGCTCGGAAACCTCCACGGGGAGCACTCCCGGGAATTCCGTGCCGTCCGCGAAACGAAAACCGTGATACCAGCCGAGCCTGTGAAATTCGTCTCTTGCCGCGTTCTCCTGGCGGATTTTGCGGAGCTCGGCTGCGTCCATAAACTGCTCAGTTTAGCATCGGGTCCGGGCACAGAGGGGGATCGTACACTGTGATCATGGCTGCCGATTCCGATGCCGAAGCAATGCGTTCCGACTGGAACCAGCGCGCGCGGGAAGACGCAAATTACTACGTCGCATTTGGGCGCCGCAACCAGTCGGATGACGAATTCTTGGCGTCCGCGAGCGACGAAGTCCGCCTGTTCGAGACAGAACTCAAGCGCCGTCCCGTTGATTTCTGGAAGTCCGCTGAAGCACTCGAGATCGGATGCGGCCCCGGGCGTCTGCTCAGGCCGCTCAGCCGCCACTTCGGCCGGCTCCATGGCGTCGACATCTCCGATGAGATGCTGCGGCGGGCCCGCGAGAGACTAGACGATTTTCCAAACGTCACGCTCCACCATGCGGCGGACTCGACGTTGTCGCAGTTCGCGGACGAGACGATAGATTTCATCTTTTCCTATGCCGTGTTCCAGCACATCCCCGATCGGGAGGTCGTGCTCGGCTATCTGCGCGACTCGATCCGCATACTCCGGCCAGGCGGACTGTTTGTCTTCCAGATCAATGGTCTTCCGGATTCCGGGAGCGCTCCCACCACATGGGAAGGATGCCGCGTGCGATCCGAAGAAATCAGGGACTTCGCCGGGAGCAACGGCCTTTTACTGCTCTCGCTGACCGATCGGGACACGCAGTATATGTGGGTGACGCTGCAAAAACCATTCGCTCAATACGAAGAGGAAATTCCGGACGAGGCGACGATCTTTAAAGTGACGAACGCCTACTCCGGAGAGCCCTTCGTCCCGGTTCGGGGCCGGTTCGGCGCGGCTTCCATCCTGGTTACGCACCTTCCGGAAAGGGCCGACCTGCTGACTTTGTCGGCTCGCATCAACGGGGCGAACGCTGACTGCTGCTATCTGAGCCCGCCCACGAACGGGCGCCGCTTCGTCAATGTGATAATGCCGCCGGGAACGCGCACCGGCTTGGTTCCAGTGGATCTTGCCTGGCGCGGGCGGCCGCTCGGCCCGACGGCGCTCGCGCGCATTGTGCCGCCCGCGCCGAAAATCGCCAGCGTCTCTTATATCGCCGATGGGATCAATCTGCTTTCCATCGGACGCGTGGACAGCGGCAGCGTTCGCCTTGTCATGGATGAGGTGACCGATCCGTCGCAGTTGGGAATCAGCATGGGCGGGAGCAAGCTCCCTTATGGCTGGTTCTGCGTCAACCCGCTCCACGAGCGTTATGAGTTCAATTTCAAATTACCGCCGAACATTCCGGAGGGTTTGAACTTTGTTCACCTCACCGCGGGCGGGCGCTCGTTCGCTCCTATTCAATTGGAAGTCGGAAAGCGGAGCGTACCCAAAGCATAATAAGGTATTCATCCATGCGACGCATAGCCGCGGCTTCCTTTTGTGTGTTACTCGCTTCCAGCCTTTTCGGGCAAGCTCAACGCCAGGCGCCCGAAGTCGCTGTCCCGCCTCCGCCAGTTGAGGAGCACCCGGTGGCGACACCGCCGGTGAACCCTGGCGGCTACACGCCTCTGCCTCCCAACGCCGCGCCGCCCGCGATCGAGCAGACCTCGGTGACGCACCATTCGATCCGAATCGGCGGCGAACAGTTCGCGTACACGGCCACCGCCGGGACGCTCTTGCTGAAGCGCGATGACGACAAACCCCGCGCGAGCATCTTCTATATCGCTTACACGCGCGACGGCATCGCGGATAAGAGTAAGCGGCCGGTGACCTACACGTTCAATGGAGGCCCGGGTTCCTCGTCCGTTTGGCTTCACATGGGAGCAATCGGCCCGAAGCGCGCCGTGCTGAACGACGATGGCAGTCTTCCTCCAGCGCCGTTTCGCATGATCGATAACGACACGTCCATCCTCGATTTCACGGATCTCGTGTTCATCGACCCGGTTTCGACCGGTTTCAGCCGTCCCGCGCCGGGAGAAGATCCTAAACAGTTCCATGGCGTCCAGGGAGACTTGCAGTCGGTCGGCGACTTCATCCGGCTCTGGACCACGCGGAACGAGCGCTGGAATTCGCCTAAGTTCCTGGCGGGCGAAAGCTACGGGACAACGCGCGCGGCCGGTCTTTCGCAATATCTCTTGGAGACCTACGGGCTCTATTTGAACGGCATCACGCTGATGTCTTCCATCCTGAATTTTGAGACGGCCCGCTTCGATCGCGGCAACGATTTGCCGTATGTTCTGTTTCTCCCGACTTACACGGCGGTCGCGTGGTACCACAAGAGACTCGGCGCGGATCTGCAGACCGATCGGCAAGGAGCCATTCAGGAAGCGCGAAAATTCGCCGAAGGCGATTACACCCTTGCCCTGATGCGAGGCGACAAATTGCCGCCGACGGACAGGAAGCGCATCGCCGCAGAAGTCGCCCGATTCACCGGACTTAGCCCGGAATACGTGGAGCGATCCAATCTCCGGATCGATATCGAGCGGTTCGCCAAAGAACTTCTCCGGGATCAGCGAAGGACCGTGGGACGCTACGACGGACGAATTGAAGGCGAGGATTATGACGCGGCGGGCGAATACCCCGAATACGATCCCAGCTATTCGGTTGTTTACGGCCCCTTCGCCGCTGTTTTCAATGAGTACATTCGCAGCGATCTGAAAGTGAACACTGACCTTCCCTATGAGTTCCTCACCGGCAAAGTGCAGCCCTGGAACTACACGCCTTACGAGAACCGCTACCTGAATATGGCTGAGCCGCTGCGCGAAGCCATCACCCAAAATCCGAACTTAAAGGTGATGATTTGCAATGGTTACTACGATATGGCCACCCCGTTCTTCGCGACGGAGTACACGGTTTCTCATCTCGGGCTGGAACCGAAACTGACCGGAAACATCGCGCTGAGTTATTACGAAGCGGGGCACATGTTCTATACCAATCGAACGTCAGCCGCGCAACTTCGCGCGAACCTAATGAAGTTCTACACAGCCGCCACTACCCCGGCGCCGCCGAGCGGCGGTTAGACGAAGGCGATCGTCTTGATGCCGGAGATCTCGAAGGGTTTCCGGCATCGGACATTCTTGCAAGCCACCTTGTCGTCTACCAGGAGCATATAGCTTTGGGACTTGGCGAATTTTGCCCGGTCCCGCTCATCTCCGCCCGGGGGAAGCCGGTCCTTCTTCTTTCGGAGGAGCCACTTCAGGTCGTAGGTCTCCACCGACCGGCAATACGGACAATTCAGGCTGGCGGGCTTGGTGGTTGGCGATTCTACAAAATAGTCGCGTTCCTGCATGCGGACTACTTTCGTCCGGACATCGGTATCCAGGGCATACCGTCCGCGTTGCCCTTGTATTCGGCGCGCGGCCGAATCAGCCGGTTGTTCCGATACTGCTCCAGAACGTGGGCCGTCCAGCCCGACATGCGGCTTACGGCGAAAATGGGCGTGAACAGATCGATCGGAATGCCGAGCGAGTAGTAGGCGCTGGCCGAGTAGAAATCCACATTGGGATTCAGCTTCTTCTCAGACTTGATCGTCTCCTCGACGCGCTGCGACATGAGATACAGCTTTTCCTGGCCGGTGCGCTTCCCCAGTTCTTCGGAAAGGACCCGCAGATGGGTGGCACGCGGATCTTCGGTGCGGTAGACGCGGTGACCAAAACCCGGAATTTTCACGCGATTGTTCAGCATCTCCCGCACGCGCTCAACGGCCTTTTCAGGATCGCCCACCTGGAGCAGCATGCGGATCACATCCTCATTCGCGCCTCCGTGGAGCGGTCCCTTCAGAGCTCCGATTGCCGAGGTGATAGCCGAATGGATATCGGAAAGAGTGGCGGCAGTGACGCGGGCGGCGAACGTGGAGGCGTTTAACTCATGATCGGCGTGCAGAATCAAGGCCACGTCGAACGCGTGCTCCATTACGTCGTCCGGCTTGTTGCCGGTCAGCATGTAGAGGAAGTTCGCGGCGAAGCTCAGCGCCGGGTCGGTCGGGATGAGTTCTTTTCCGCTTCTCAGCCGGTTGAAGCCCGCCACGAGGGTCGCGGTCTGCGCCATCAGCCGAACGGCCTTGGCTTCGTTGGCCTCGGTGGACATGTCGCGGGCCTGCGGATCGTACAGGCTCAGCATCGACACGGCCGTCCGAAGAAGATCCATCGGAAGCGCCTTGGGATTGGATCGCAAGAACTCGATGACCTGGGGCGCAAGGCCGCCGTTTTCCGCGAGTTTCCGTTTCAGGCCGGAGAGCTGGCTTTCCGTGGGAAGATCGCCTGTCCAAAGGAGGAAGATAACTTCCTCGAAGGTCGCGTGTTCAGCCAGCGAATGGATATTATGGCCGCGATAACTGAGGATGCCTTCGTACCCGTCGATATAACAGATTTCAGATTCCCCGGCGATCACACCTTCAAGTCCAGCGCCGGCCGTCGTGGAAGTGGAACTCATGGTTACCTCAAGTGTATTAGAAGAAGACGCTCCTGGTTCGCCCCAGAGTGCGATGAAGGAGAATCGCCCACGGAGATTTGCCGGGACAGACTTGAACTGGTGAGAAACTTAACGAATCGCTGCCCTTTTCGACAAATAACTTTTGGCGATCGCCGGAGCCGACGTTCACGGTGACGATCTCGCCCGCGCCGCAACTCTCCGCATCGGCAATGCGCAGGTTCGGGCTGGCGGACGCGGGGCTTTTCGGTCCCCAGTCCTCCAGGAACTTCTGGTAGGTGTAGTCTTTGCAGGGATGCGTGCCTGTACAGCCCCACGCCGCGTAGGCCCCAGGGTAATCCTGCGCGCGCACGCGGCTCAGGAAACTTTTGGCGACACTGATCTGGTGAAAGGGCCGGAACAGATAGAAAGCGAAGCCGCCCGCAATTAGGACGGCCAGCACGATCAGGATCACATTGCGGACGCGATTCTCCCTGGTTTCCTCACCCGCTCCGTATTCTTCCAGATACCCGGACATGCGAACTCCGCTCCCGGCGCGTCCTTAATTATCTCGCTGGATGCGCCGCGTTATAGGCGGTGATCGCGTCGTTGGTGACGTCGAGCCCCGTCTTGTAGTAAACGGTGTTATTTACATCCACCACAACATCCAAGCCCTTCTCTTCGGCCAGTTTCTTCACCACGGCCTGCATGGCGGCCTGCGCCTTACCAAGGATATCGTTGCGGTCGCGTTCCACATCGGCTTGCAGATCGTCGGAAATGCGCTGAAGCTCCCGCTGGCGGCGCTGCCCCTGAGCTTGCAGGTCGGCTTCCTGCGCCTGGCTGAGTTTGCCCTGGCCGGCTTGCAACTGCTGCTGAATGTCCTGCAGCTGCTTTTGCATTCGCTGGCCTTCTTCCTGACGCGGCTTGTATTTCGCTTCGAGATCCGCCGAAGCCTTCTTGATCTCCGCCGATTCGAGAATGGCGCGCCGCATATCCACGACGCCCATTTTTACTTGGGCCGGCGCAGTTCCCGCAAAGATCCCGGCGAACATCAGGGAGAATAGGCCGGCACGAGCGGCCCAGGATGAAAACATGCTTATTGATACTCCTCTTTCACAGATGATCTTTGAGATTATCACGCTGCCAAACACCCGCTTCCGGCAGAGCTAATCCAGAACGGCCAGGATCTCGTCCTCCCGGAAGATCACGTAATCCTCGCCGCCGACCTTGATCTCAGACCCGGAAAATTTTCCGAACAGGATTCGATCGCCAGCCTTCACCTCGGGGGGAACCCGGACTCCCTTCTCATCGCGCTTCCCGGACCCCACCGCCATCACTTCACCCTGCTGCGGCTTTTCCTTGGCGCTATCCGGGATAATGATGCTCCCTCGCCTGGTCTCGTTCTCTTCGAGGCGTTTGATTACAACTCGGTCGTGCAACGGACGAATGTTCATAAGTTGATCCTCTCTGATCTAATTTTCGCTGATGATCTCAGCCAAAGTTCGGCCTTCCGCGCCGGCGGGCATCTGGATGCCCAGGATCGTGCTTAACGTGGGGGCGATGTCGGCTACGGAGATATTCCCGTTATAGCGCCCTGGCCGGATGCCGGAGCCCATGAAGATGACCGGAACGTGCGTATCGTAATTAAACGGAGTTCCGTGCGTGGTCCCCGACCGGGAGAAGATCCAGTAGGGATCGAGCAAGACGAAAAGATCGCCGCTGCGCTGCGGGAAGAAGCCTTTGACCATGGCTTGCGGAATGGGACCGCCGGGAAGGCCGCCAGCCAGTTGTTCTCGCGTATAGACACGAAAAACGTGAGGGATGGAGGAGGCGGCCTCCGCGGCCACGCGATCCACTTCGGCCCGGTCCAGATTCTTCGTGCGAATCAGGTCCAGATTCAGATAGAGCACGTTCTCATGTGCCTTGCGGATCAGCCAGTCGCCCGCGCCAAAGCGGCTGGCCAACGCATCTTCGATCGGTTTATCGAGATCCGCCGGCGACATCCTGCCGCCCGGCATCCTGCGCTCCTGGTCTTTCTCCGGCACGGGCGCCACGCCATGATCGGCGGAGAGCACCACGAGCACGTCGTTGGGACCAAGCCCCCGCGCGGATAGAAAGTGGAAGAAGCGGTCGAGATCGTGATCCGTGCGCATGGCCATATCGCGCACCGCGGGATCATCCGGACCCACGCGGTGGCCGACATAGTCATTAGAAGAGAAGCTGATGGTCAGCAGATCGGTCACTCCGCGCTTTCCGAGCTGTTCGCCATCCACGGCGGCCTCCGCGAAGTTTTCGACGAGTTCATTTCCCCAGGGACTGGCGGGAATCGCCTTGTAGAGACTCTCGCCTGAACCGAATTTGATACCCATCCACTCTTTTCCGGCGTACTGGCTGGCTGGGGCATCCTTATTAAAGCCCTTGACCCACGCGGGAACGTCGGCGCCGTAAACGCTGCTGCTCACAAACACGCCGCTTTCGTCAAACCAGTACGCCCCGGTCGCCATGTGGCCGGATAAGAGAATGGCGCTGCGCGGCTTCAGAGAGATTCCAATCACGCGGGATTGATCGCTGGCCATTCGAAGCTCGTCTCCCACCGTGTCCACCAGCAAACGGTTGGGCGAAGCAGGACTTTCGTCGGTGCAGTCTTTCGTCTTCCCTTCGGGTTCCTGCTTGCCGGGCCGGCCGGTGATCAGCGCCTGATCGTCACATACACTGGTCACCACGCGATGCTCTTCGCGCGAATACCAGGCATTGCCGACGATGCCGCTGAGGGCCGGTTCCGCGCCGGAAAGGATTATGCTGTGACCGACCGCGGTCACGGTGGGAGACTGATCATACCTCGCATTGGTGAAAACCGCGCCGTCCCGCAACAGCGTGGCCAAACCGCCGGCATAATCGCCGCGAAACCGGGTCAGGTAGTCGTAACGAAACTGGTCGATCACGATGGTCAACACCAGCTTTGGCCGCCGGGCCGTTTGTCCCCGGACAGGGACGAGCGCGCATGAGAAAGCTAGACCTGCCAGCAGAATTTTCCGCATCGAATTCAAGGGTAGCAATCGTGCCACAATTGTTGAAACGGATAAAAACATTTGCACGCTAAATTGTTCTCTGAAAAGCTGTGGATTAAAGGGGAAATCGCCGGGAGGCCGTCTGCTTCATGCTGTTTCGAGACCACTTAGACTTCAACAGTTTTCTTTCGGGGCATTGCCGCGCGGCGTGTTACAACTTCGCGAATCACTGATAAGGTAGCAGAGTTCCAGCATGCCATCTTCCTCCCTCGCGCTTGAAAAAGGTCTTCCGTCGAACGTCGACGCGGAGCGGCTCGTGCTCGGCTCGATTCTCCTCGACGACAGCGTCTTCATCGACGTCGCCGGGCAGTTGAAGGCTGAGCACTTCTGTCTCGACAAGCACCGGCGAATCTACCGGCGAATGAGTGAGATTTATGATCGGGGCGAGCGCATCGATCGAATCACGCTGGCCAACGAGCTGATGAAGTTCAGCGAGCTCGAGTCCGTAGACGGTCTGACGTACCTGGTTTCCCTGGACGACGGGCTGCCCCGTTTGCCGAACCTGACGGGGTACCTGAAGATCATCCGCGACAAAGCGACGCTGCGCCGGATCGTGGAGACGGCAAATGCGCTGATGACGCGGGCCTTGATCGCCGAGGAAGATCCGCAGCAGATCCTGGCCGGCGCCGAGGAGCAACTGCTCAAGCTGGGCGAGTCCAATATCAACGAAGGCCTCCTGAGTCCGCAGGAAGTGATTCAGAACTACCAGGGCGGAATCAACGCGTTCCTGGATCCCAGCAAGCGAATCAAGGGAATCAGCACGGGCTTCACGAAACTCGACGAGATGACCGGCGGTCTCCATCCGGGCGAGCTGATCATCCTGGCGGCTCGTCCTTCCATGGGGAAGACCGCGCTGGCGCTAAACATCGCATATCACGTCGCCTGTAAACTCGGCCGGCCCACGGCAATTTTCTCATTGGAGATGTCGAACGACTCGCTTCTCACCCGCATGCTCTGCGCCTCGTCGTATGTGGACAGCCATAAATTCCGGTCTGGCTACCTGAATGAATCCGAGCGTCAGAAGCTGCGGGCGGGAGCAAATCAGCTGGTCGCTTCTCCTCTTTATATAGATGACACGGCGGGCGTGAACCTTATGGACATGCATGCGAAGCTGCGGCGGCTTCAGCAGCAGAGCCAGCAGCCGCTCGGTCTGGTGATTGTCGACTACCTGCAACTGATGAGCGGACGAGGGCGCTTCGAAAATCGAAATCAGGAAGTAAGCGCGATTTCGCGAGGCATGAAACTGCTGGCGAAAGAGCTGAACTGCCCGATGCTGGTTCTTTCGCAGCTCAGCCGGGCGCCGGAGACGCGCCAGGGCGACCACCGGCCTCAACTCAGCGACCTTCGCGAATCCGGCAGCATCGAGCAGGATGCCGATCTGGTCGGGTTCATTTTCCGGGAAGAGGTTTACAAGCGGGACCGGGAAGATCTGCGGGGGCTGGCGGAACTGATCGTCGCCAAGCAGCGCAATGGACCCATCGGCAAGGTGGATCTCGTGTACCTTCACGCGATGACGAAATTCGAGAACCGCGCGGAAGATATCGGAGAACCTTTGGAGTAGCCGCTGAGTTGATAGACTCTCCGTGCGTGCTTCTTCAACTCGAGTCGGTGCAAAAGCGGTACGGCGGCGTGACGGCGCTGCGAGAAGGAAATTTGCGCGTCGCCGCGGGTGAAGTTCACCTGCTGATGGGCGAGAACGGGGCCGGGAAGTCGACGCTGATGAAGATCGTCGCCGGTCTGGTGGAGCGCGATGGCGGCCGGATGCTGTGGCGCGGGGAGGAAGTTTTCCTGCGCCGGCCCGCCGACGCCGCGGCCCTGGGAATCAGCATGGTGCATCAGGAGTCTCTGCTGGCCCCGCACCTGACCGTGGCCGAGAACATCTTCCTGGGCCGTGAAGACCGTGCTCCTTTCGGCTGGGTTTCGAAGCGAAGAATGATGGCTCGCGCGTCCGAGGTCATCGAGCGCCATCATTTTCCGTTACGTCCGGAAAGTCTGGTGGAGTCGCTGAGCCCCGCGGGCAAGCAACTGGTCGAGATCTGCCGCGCGGTGCAACACGGATCGAGTCTGCTGATTTTCGATGAACCGACCTCGTCGCTCTCCGGGCAGGAAACCCAGGAGGTTTTCCGGATCGTGCATGAGTTGCGCGAGCGCGGGGTCGGGGTCATCTACATTACGCATCGGCTGGAAGAATTGAGGTCCATCGGAGACCGGGTTACGGTGCTGCGGGACGGCGCCACCGTACATAGCAGCCCGATGTCTGAGATCACCACCGGCCAGCTGATTTCCCATATGGTGGGCCGTCCGGTTTCGTCGCTCTACTCGCGCGAGCCTGTCACCCCCGGAAAGGTCATGCTGCAGGTCGACAACCTGTCATCCCGGAGAGTCCGCGACGTCTCGTTCGAAATCCGCGCGGGTGAGATTGTCGGGATGGCCGGCCTGATCGGCGCGGGACGCACAGAGCTGTGCGAAGCGCTGTTCGGAACCGATCCCTATCATGCGGGACGAGTGCGCATTGACGGTCAGGACGTTAAGATCAGTTCGCCGCGTGAGGCGGTAAGGGCAGGAATTGCGCTGGTCACGGAGGATCGCCAGCAAAGCGGGCTGGCTTTGCGGTTGCCGATCGCGGCTAACATTACGCTGGCCAATGTCGAGGGGATCAGCCGCTTCGGCATTCTGGATCTCGTGAAGCAATCGAGCGTCAGCACGGGTTACATCGAGAAATTGCGGATCCGGGCCGATTCACCGCGGCAACTCGCGGGACGGCTGAGCGGAGGCAACCAGCAGAAGGTCGTGATTGGAAAATGGCTTTTCCGCGGGGCGCGAGTTTTCCTGTTCGATGAGCCGACACGCGGAATCGATATCGGCGCCAAAGCGGAGGTATTTGAGATTATGAGCGAACTGGCGAGGTCCGGGGCCGCGATTCTCATGGTTAGTTCCGAATTGCCGGAGCTTTTGCAGGTAACCGATCGCATCCTGGTGATGCGCGGCGGGCGAATCACCGGGAGCCTTCCCGGCCGCACCACGCAAGAAGAGATCATGCGGCTGGCCGCCGTCGAGAAGGTCGCGTGAAGCGTCTCCAAAAGCTGCTCCCGTTCCTGAGTCTGATTGTTCTATTCATCCTGCTATGGATCGCGTCACCTTACTTCCTCACCAGAACTAACCTTTCGAGTTTGGTTCGTCAGACCGCGGTGATCAACATCATGGCGCTCGGGATGACCATCATCATCATCTCGGGAGGAATCGACCTCTCGGTTGGCGCCATTCTCGCAATGGGAGGCTTGGTGGGAACCATGGCGATGGAGAAAGGCATGCCGATACTCGCCGGCGTGGCTATTGGCCTGGGCGTGGGTCTGCTCTGCGGACTCCTAAACGGAATTCTCATCACCCGGCTGCGCATTGCGCCGTTCATCGTGACTTTGGGTACGCTGGGGATCTTCCGCGGCGCGACGCTTCTGATCTCGAACGGTCTTCCCGTGAATCGGATACCGGCGTCGTTCTCCTTTCTTGGCGAAGGAAACTTGCTGGGAGTGCCGTTCGTTCTGTGGCTGCTGGTGGTCTGCGCGGCGGGTATGCACTTCGTCCTCGAGCACACCAGGTTGGGCCGGTACTCATTCGCAATCGGGAGCAACCCGGCCGCGGCCGTCTACGCGGGGATCCCGGTGGCCTTCTATACGACTGCGGTTTACGCGATCGGCGGATTGCTTACCGGTCTGGCCGGGATGATTGAAGCCTCACGGCTGATGACCGGTCAGCCGACCGCCGGGAACGGATACGAACTTCAGGCGATCGCCGCGGTGGTGATCGGCGGAGGCAGCCTGCATGGCGGCGAAGGCAGCGTGGTGGGAACGCTCATCGGCGCGTTCATCATGGGACTTCTTTCCAACGGAAGCGATCTGCTGGGGATCTCGAACTACGTTCAACAGGTCATCATCGGTGCGGTGATCATCCTGGCGGTTACGGTCGACGAATTCCGGAAACGCCGCGCCTGATGCGCTTCGACGCTTTCATGCGGAGCGCGCTCTATGACCCGGAGCGCGGCTATTACCGCGGGAAGCGCGATCCCTTCGGGGCGGAAGGCGACTTTTACACCGCCGCGCAGGTGCAACCTTTGTTCGGACGCGTGATCGCCGCGGAAATAGAGACACTTGCGCCGGGTGAACCGGTTTTCGAACTCGGTCCGGGACGCCGTGAAATGGCCGAGGCGTTGGGAACTAAGTACACCGGCATCGATATAGAAGACCAATTACCCGCGAGATTGGACGGGGTCGTCTTCGCAAACGAGTTCTTCGACGCGCTGCCGGTCCGGCTGGTGCTGAACGAGGCAGGCGAGTTCCATGAAGGGATGGTCGAGGATGGCGAGATCCGAAGCGGGCCCGTTCTCGATGCGGAGTCACTCGGGTATGTCCGGCGTTACTGGCCGCGGGTTCCGGATGGCGGCCGGTTGGAGATCGCTTGCGAAGCTCTCGATTGGATTCGCCGCCTGGCTGGAAGAATGCGCCGCGGCATCGCGCTGTTTATCGATTACGGCTATACGACCGCGGAGACGATCCGGTTTCCGCGAGGCACCTTGATGAGCTACCGCCGGCACATCGCGCTGGATTCAGTCTTGACGAGACCCGGGGAGCAGGACATCACTGCTCATGTTCCCTTCGATGCGATGATCGATCACGCGGTGGAGTGCGGGTTCCGGTTCGTCCGGATGGAGACGCTTGCGAGTTTGGTTTTGCGGAATGTGGAACGCAACTCGGGACTGGTAACAAGTCTTCAAGATCGCCAGCAACTCAAAACACTTCTCTTCGGGATGGGCGAGACGTTCCGTTGCGTCCTGTTGGAGAAACGAACCTGAGAAGAGCGGCCGGAAAATAAGAAGGCCCCGATCGCTCGGGGCCGAGTGGTTGAACCTGAGTGAGCGCCCTTAACAGGACGCCTCGATTACTTCTTTTTCTTCGGAGCTGCCTTCTTCTTCGCGGCGGCTTTCTTGGTTGCGTTCTTCATTGAGTGATTCTCCTACCATCGAATTTTGCGATTCGAAAATCGCAATGTGATTCATATATAGATTTGTTCATGACTAAAGTCAAGAGAAAAGTGATCATGCGCGCGATCTCTTTCGATTGGTGCGCAACACGGACCTGAAACAGCGTCGCGAACAGTTGAAGAGAACGGCTATATCGAGCGCTGCGCAACCTCCGGCGCCCATCCGAACGTCGGACACGCGCGTACATCTATAAGAAGATGAGCGCCCGCGACGGCAATACTGAAGCACTGAAAGCGGCTGGGGCGATAAAATGTTCCCATGATCCTCAACGGGCTCGTGCTGGCGCTGGAACTTTCAGAGCAGCATGCGAGCGATGCGGCCCTCGCCGAGCGATTGAAGAAGCGGGACCCGGATGCGATGGCGGAGCTTTACGACAAATTCGGGCGGCTGGCGTACTCCGTCATCTTCGGCATCGTTCGCGACGGCGCGACGGCTGAGGATCTGATGCAGGAGACGTTTCTGCGGGTCTGGAACCGCGTGCAGGGATTCGACTCCGAGAGAGGCGCGCTCGGCGCGTGGCTCCTTGCCGTCGCCCGCAACCGCGCCATCGATTACGTTCGGTCGGCCGGCGCGCGCATGTCCCTGAACTGCTTTGAGCTGGAGGAGCGCGAGCACCCCTCTCTGTTCGTGAGCGTCGAGCAAGATCTTTTTTCGGCGGATAACGCCCGCCGGATTCGAAGCGCGATGGTCCGGCTGAATGAGAATCAGAAAAAAGTCATCGAACTGGCCTACTTCGAAGGATTGAGCCAAACGGAGATGGCGACTAAGCTAGGGCAGCCATTGGGAACCGTCAAGACTTGGGCGCGCACCGCGCTAAAAGTTTTGCGTGACGAGATGACCAGGGTTACAAGCGCATGACCTGCAACGAACTTCGCGAAGACTATGACGCCTTTGCTCTCGGGACCATCGACGATCCGGAGTCTGGCGAGATTCGCTCTCATATCCGGCGGAACTGTCCGAACTGCGTCCCGGGTGTGCAGAATTCCTTGCGGCTAATTGCTCAGATGGGCGTGCTGGCGAATCAGGTAGAGCCGCCAAGCCGTTTACGCAAGCGCATTCTTGCGGCGGTAAAGCCTTCTCTTCTTGACGTTCCGGAACGCTCCAGGTTCGGATGGGGAATGATCTGGGCCGCGGCGTCCGTTTTTCTTTTGGCAGTCTCTGTTTTGCTCGGCTTGCAATCGCGCCATCTCAGCGCGTTGCGACGGGACGAAGCGGCGCGGCTCGAGAGAGCCTTGAGCGTAATGTCCGCGTCCGATTCCAAAGACGTGACCTTCGGAACCAATCGAAACCTGCCTCCGCGGGGAAGGGTGGTCATCAACGGAAAGCGCGGCGTCGTTTTGATCGCTTCCAATCTGCCGCCCCTGCCGCCCGGGAAAGCTTTCGAGCTGTGGCTGATCCCCCGCGGCGCAAAGCCTATTCCCAGCGGGCTGTTCCGAGACGAGGGAGATGGTACAGGAATCGCGATTCAAACCGGGCAACTACCCGCGGATCTTGCCACCGTGGCCGTCACCATTGAAGACGAGGGCGGAGTTCCGGCTCCGACTAGCACTCCGATCATCGCGGCAAACACAGAACCGGCGGGCACGTAGACTCTCCGCGGATTGCGCTTCGTCCCTGTGGCACCATCTAAGATATGGATGCCCTGGACCTTCGCGAGAAAGGCGGAGTGCGCGCCGGCGAACCTCAGACTTCGGATCGGCGCTTGTTCATGCAGTTGCTGGCCTTTGGTGGCGTTTCCTCCGCCGATTCGTTAATCGAGCAACTCGCGTCGGAACAGATACCCGCGACGCTTTACGCGGACGCAAACGATCCGCGCGGGGTAGCGCTTCTCACCTGGAGTGATGACCCCGATTTCTTCATGTGCCGCGTGCGAACGCTGCTTACCCGCGGCGCGTTTGGGTCGCTGCAACTTAAACCTGAGTATTCCATGATGGGCCGAACCTATGCGCTGGGCCATGAGCCGCAGCTTGAAGATTGGCTCCTGGATGCGCCTCGGAGACGCGTTACGGATCCGGAGTGGCCCTGGGCCGTGTGGTATCCGCTGCGGCGCAAGGGCGCATTTTCCTCTTTAGCGCCCGATCAGCAGGGCCCGATTCTGCAGGAGCATGGACGCATCGGGCATTCGTTTGGCTCCGCCGGCCTGGCGCTGGATGTACGGCTCGCCTGCTTCGGCCTGGATAAAAACGACAGTGACTTCGTGATTGGCCTGATCGGGAAAGAACTATTCCCGCTCTCCGCCTGCGTTCAGGCCATGCGGCGCACCACGCAGACGTCGAGTTATATGGAAACCATGGGCCCGTTCTTTATCGGCCGCGCAATCTGGCAGCATATATAAAGGTTGAAGCTGCCCCGGCTGGAATTGCGGAACGTGTCGCGTTCGTATCGGATTGACGAACAGCGCGTCCTGGCGCTCCATGACGTTTCGCTGGCAGCCAACGCCGGAACTATCACCGTCCTGGTCGGCCGCAGCGGCTGCGGAAAATCCACGCTCCTGAATTTGGCGGGCGCGATGGACTTTCCGGATCGAGGCGAGGTGCTCATCGATGGGCGTTCCACGTCCGGCCTGAAGGAAGCGGAACTCACCCGGCTGCGTCGCCATCGGATCGGCTTTGTGTTTCAATCCTTCCAACTTCTGCCGACCCTGACAGTTCTTGAAAACGTCGAGCTACCTTTATTACTCGCTGGCGCGCGAGGGACGGGCGTGACGGCTCGTGAGCGGCTCTCGTGGGTGGGCTTAGCGGACAGAGGAAGCTCTCTGCCTCATCAACTTTCGGGCGGTCAGATGCAGCGGGTCGCGGTCGCCCGCGCGCTTGCTCACTCGCCCGAGATTCTGATCGCCGATGAACCGACCGGGAATCTGGACACCGCCAGCGGCGACGACGTCCTCGCACTTCTCGCCAGGGCGGCACGCGAGCTGGGCGCGACGGTCTTGATGGCTACGCACAGCGCGGAAGCGGCCGCGATCGCCGACGTCCGCGTCAACATGCGGGATGGCCGGATCGAAGCGCTGGAATCATTTGTGGCGGAAATCCGCTAGCGTGTGGAAGTTACTGCGGACTCTCATCCTGCGGCCGTTGCGCCGGGATGCATTGCGATCAACTCTGACCGTGGTCGCGGTAGCGCTGGGGATCGCGGTCGTGATCGCGATCGACTTGGCGGGAGACGCCGCCGTGGGTTCTTTCCAATCCTCCCTCACGACGGTGGTAGGCAAGACGGACTTGGAGATATTAGCTAACGGCGGAGTGGATGAAGCGTGGATCGGCCGTCTCGCGGCGCTGCCGCTGAACGCGAGGTTCGCGCCCGGAGTCGAGGCTACGGTGAATATCGCTCCGGCCGGATACGTTACTTTGTTCGGCATCGATGTGATCGGGGAAGCGGAGACGCGGCCGCAAGATGAGACCGCAAAGTGCGCCGGCGCGTCCCCGGCTTACGTAACGAAGCGCCTGGCTGACCGATTGCCCCGCCGATTTTCGATCATGGGTCATTGGTTCTGTAGGCAGAGCACCATTGCGTCGGAAGGATCGGAATTCATCGCAGCCGATATCGCGGATGTTCAACTAGCGCTCGCCCGGTTCGGAAAACTCGACCGGATCGATGTCTTCCTTGGTAAGGGAGAAGATCTGGACCGGGTGGAAAAGGCAGCCCGCGACGTTCTTCCCCCGGGCTATCAGGTGACGCGCCCCGGGACCCGCAGCGCGGAAAATCAGAAGATGCTGGGGGCGTTTCGATGGAACCTTCGCATCCTTAGTTACATCGCGCTGGTCGTGGGAGCATTCCTGATCTACAACACGATTTCGATCAGCGTGGTCCGTCGGCGGCCCGAGATCGGAATCCTGCGGGCGCTCGGGGCAGGACGCCAGATGATCTTCGCCATGTTTCTCCTGGAGGCCGCCATGTTTGGGATCGCCGGAGCGTTTGCCGGAATCCTGCTCGGGCGTCTGCTCGCCGTGACCATGGTTTCGACGATTGCGAACACGGTCCGCTCGCTCTACACCAGCAGCAGCCCCGCGCCGATCCATCTCACCGCCATGCCGGTGCTGCTCGCCTTCACGGCGGGACTTGCGGTGGCGCTTCTTTCCGCGTGGGGACCCGCGCGCGAAGCCATGCAGACCGTTCCGATCGAGGCGATGGGACGCGGCTCTCGAGAAACCCGAGTGCGCCGGAAGCTGGGCCGCAATGCGGCGATCGCGGCGACGCTTGGAATTCTGGCTTGGGTCGCGTCCTACCCCGGACCGGTGCAGGGTCGCCCTATTTTCGGTTATGTCTCCGCGTTGTTAAGCGTCGCCGCGACCGCGTTACTCGCGCCGGCGCTGGTTCTTTCGGGAGACCGAATTCTTCGCGCTCCGTTACGGAAATTCCTGGGCGCCGCCGGACTGCTCGCTTCCCGAGGCCTTAGCGCGTCAGCCGGACGGACATCCGTGGTGGTGGCCGCGTTGGCGACCGCGGTCGCCATGATGGCCAGCGTCGGAATCATGGTCGGCAGCTTTCGGGAAACCGTGCTCGCATGGCTGGGTTCGCAGTTGCGCGCGGATCTGTATATTCGCGCCGCCGGTCCGGCCGTGGCCGGCGAATATCCGCCACTTTCCGCCGAGGTTCCGCGCATTCTGCGGACGATCGACGGAATCGAAGACGTGGACGAGTTCACCGCGCTGGAGTTCCGTTACGAGGGCCAGCGCGCGACGCTGGGCGCGGGCAACCTCGACGTGCAGCGCCGCCACGCTCGACTCCATTTCCAATCCGGAGACCACGATGCGATCCTGCAATCTCTTGCCGGCGCGGACCGGGCGATCGTCAGTGAGCCCTTCGCTGAGAAACATCACGTTCGCGTGGGCGATCGCCTGGTGCTTTCGATTGGCGAAAAGCGGCCGCTGGTCACCGTGATGGGCATTTACTACGAGTATTCGAGCGAGCAGGGCTATGTAATTCTGGACCGCGCGATGCTGCTCCGCTACCTGCCTGGTCAGCTGCCGACCAACATCGCGGTCTATCTGCGGCCGGGAGCGAACGCGGACTCCGTACGCCGCATCATCGAGGACCGGACCGCGGGATTTCCCCTTGTGGTGGCGCCGAACGCCCAATTGCGCCGCGATGCGGTGGCGATCTTCGACCGCACCTTCGCCGTGACCTGGGCGTTGGAGGGCGTCGCGATTCTCGTGGCTATGCTGGGGGCGGCGAACGCGCTGCTGGCTTTGGTCCTGGATCGCCGCCGGGAGTTAGGAATGTTACGCTATCTAGGAGCGGCAACAAGCCAGATTCGCGGGATGATTCTGGCGGAAGCGGGGCTGCTCGGTTTGTTCGCTCTCCTGTTAGGGTCGGCGCTGGGGCTGGTTCTTTCGTGTTTGTTGATCTTTGTGATCAACAAACAGAGCTTCGGCTGGACCATCCAGTTTCATCTTCCCGCCGCGGCTCTTGGCGGAGCGATGCTGCTAATCTGGGCCGTCACCGTGCTAGCCGGCCTCTACCCCGCGCGAGTCGCCTCACGTTTAAAGCCGATCGAAGTCATTCACGAAGAGTAAATCCGAAAAGCAAAAGCTGATGTCAAACGAGAACCATACCGCTACCACCCGAAACATCGCCATCGTCGCGCACGTCGATCACGGCAAGACCACGCTGGTTGACGCCATGCTAAAGCAGAGCGGCATCTTTCGCGCTAACGAGGAAGTGGCGGATCGCGTCATGGACTCGAACGACCTGGAACGGGAGCGCGGAATCACCATCCTGTCCAAGATCACGGGAATTCGCTACCACGGCAATAAGATCAACATCGTGGACACGCCCGGTCACAGCGATTTCGGCGGCGAAGTCGAGCGCGCGTTGAAAATTGTAGATGGCGTCATGCTGCTGGTGGACGCCAGCGAGGGCCCGCTTCCGCAGACGCGGTACGTCCTGATGAAGGCGCTCGAACAGCACCTGACTCCGATCGTCGTGGTGAACAAGATCGACCGGCCCGACGCGCGTCCCCAGGAAGTTTTGAACGAGGTTTACGACCTCTTCATCGATCTGGACGCCAAAGAAGACCAGTTGGATTTCCCGGTACTGTATACCAATGGCCGAGCCGGGATCGCCAAGAACTCTCTCGACGACCCGTCGGAAGACCTGCGGCCTTTATACGAAGCGATTCTGAAGCACATTCCGCCGCCGCCCGGCGATCCAACAGCCGTGCTGCAAATGATCGTGGCGAATCTGGACTACAGCGATTATCTCGGGCGCCTGGCGATAGGACGCGTCTTCAACGGAATTCTGAACTACGGGGACGACGTGGCGATCTGTAAGCTGGACGGTTCGATTCAGAAGACGCGAATCACCAAGCTGTATTCGTTCGAGGGGCTGAAGCGTGTGGACGAGACGATCGGTTTCCCCGGCGACATTCTCGCGATCGCCGGCGTGGAAGGAATTACGATTGGCGAGACCGTGACAGGCGCCGATAATCCGAAGCCGCTGCCGCACATTCAAATCGATGAGCCGACGATCGGAATGCTGTTCACGATCAATACGTCGCCCTTCGTCGGCAAAGAGGGAAACTTCGTCACCTCGCGGAATCTGAAGGACCGGCTGGATAAGGAACTCCTGACCAACGTTTCAATCCGGGTGGAACAGATTACTCCGGATTCCTTTCAGGTGATGGGCCGCGGGGAACTGCAGCTCGCCATCATTATCGAGATGATGCGCCGCGAAGGGTTTGAGCTTATGGTCGGCAAGCCTGAGATTCTGACCCGCAAGAACGAAGCCGGCGGCCTTCAGGAGCCGCTGGAGGATCTGGTTATCGATTGCCCGGAAACTTTCATCGGCGTGGTGATGGAAAAGATGGGCACGCGCAAAGGCAAGATGACCAAGATGGTCAACAACGGCAGCGGGCGCGTCCGGCTCGAATTTCTGATTCCCTCGCGCGGTCTGATCGGTCTTCGGAGCGAAATCCTGACCGACACGCGCGGAACCGCGATCATGAACTCGCTCTTTCACGGCTACATCGACTGGCAGGGCGACATCCCCAGCCGTCCCACCGGCTCTCTGATTTCCGACCGCGCCGGCAAATCGACCGGCAACGCGATTTTCAACCTTCAGGAGCGCGGGGAGATTTTCGTGAATCCCGGCACCGAGGTCTATGAGGGTATGATCGTGGGCGAGAACGCCCGGCAGAATGACCTGGACGTGAATATCGTCAAAGAGAAGAAGCTCACGAACATGCGTGCCTCCAGCGCTGACGAAGCCATCCGCTTGGTTCCGCCGAAGCTCCTCAATCTCGAGCAGGCCATTGAGTTCATCCGTGACGATGAGATGGTCGAGGTCACGCCGCAATCCATCCGGCTCCGCAAAAAGATTCTGAAAGCGAACCAAAGGTAGAACTCTCAAGTGGACGTTCATGTTCTAGGCGGCGGGCTGGCTGGTTCGGAAGCGGCTTACCAGCTCGCCGAACGCGGCGTCAATGTTCTGCTCCATGAAATGCGTCCGGTATTCTGCACGCCGGCCCATCAGACGGACCGGTTCGCTGAGCTGGTTTGCAGTAACTCCCTGAAGAGCGATCAACACCCATCCGCGTCCTGGCTGCTGAAAGAAGAACTGCGGCGGCTGGGCTCGCTCGCCATGCGAGCGGCGGCGGAGACGCGCGTTCCCGGAGGACAGGCGCTCACGGTGGATCGCGACCGGTTCGCGGAAGAAATCACGCGGGTCATCCTGGCGCATCCTCGCATTGAGATCCGGCGGGAAGAAGTGCGGCACATACCGGCGGACGCCGTCGTGATTGTAGCCACGGGACCGCTAACCGCCGATTCCCTGGCGGCGGACATCTCGCGGCGCACCGGTTCGGGCCGGCTCTTTTTCTACGACAGCATCAGCCCGATCGTCGATGGCGAGACCGTGGACCTCACCATCGCCTTTCGCGCGTCGCGATATGACAAGTCGCTCGACGGTTCTGGGGACTACCTGAATTGCCCGCTGAATCGCCAGGAGTATGAGCTGTTTTACGACGCGCTCATCCGGGCGGAGGCATTCGAATCCCACATCCCGGGTGACGTTCCCTACTTCGAGTCTTGCCTTCCGATTGAAGAGATCGCGCGGCGGGGGCGGGATACGCTCAGGTTCGGGCCAATGAAGCCGGTGGGACTCACCGATCCACGCACGGGGCGGTACCCATACGCCTGCGTACAACTCAGGCAGGAGAACCTGCGCGCGGATAGTTGGAATCTGGTCGGATTTCAAAATCACCTGCGCTTCCCGGAGCAGAAGCGCGTGCTGCGGATGATTCCGGGGTTGGAGAGTGCCGAACTCCTGCGATATGGGCAGATTCATCGCAACACCTACATCAACGCGCCGGCGCTGCTCCGTCCGTCGCTACAGCTGAAATCGGAGCCCAACATCTTCTTCGCGGGACAGATATCGGGCGTGGAGGGCTATGTCGAATCCATCGCCACCGGTTTGGTCGCAGGCTTGAATGCGGCGGCATTCCTCAGCGGGGAATCGCCGGAAACGTTTCCCCGGGAGACCGCTCTCGGTTCGCTCTGCCACTACATAACTGGCGCCGATCCTGACGACTACCAACCGGCCAACATCGCGTTCGATCTCTTCCCCGCGCTGGAGGACGCCGGGCGGTTCCGGCATGACAAAAAGGCGCGGCATGCCGAGATCTGCCGTCGCGGTATCCAGGCGATGGAGCAATACTGTCTCGCCCATGTCTGAGATTCAAATCCGGATCGACAGTTTCCTCGACGGGCTCCGGCTCGGGAACGCTTCTCCGCACACGGTGAAGTCTTACGGCAGCGATCTGCGGGAGTTCGCCAGCTACTTCACGGTTCCCGGCCAGCCGGAGCCCGCGCTCGCCGTCCTCGATCTGCTCGACTTACGCGAGTGGCTCTCCGCCCAGCATGAGCACGGGGCAAAGGCGGTGACCATCCGGCGCAAGGTCGCCGCGCTCCGGATGTTTTTCCGTTTTCTGATGCGCGAAGGCGTGACGACGGAAAACCCCGCGCGGCTGCTTCGCCTGCCGAAACTGCCGAGACATATTCCCGCCGTGCCCACTCCGGAGAGCACCAATGCTCTTCTGGACGACATTAGCGCTCAGAAACTGGAGCGCCCGTTTCCCGACCGGGACCTGGCCATTTTCGAGTTGCTCTATGGCTGCGGACTCCGTGTCAGCGAACTTGTGGGGCTGGACATGGGACGTCTGGATCGCACGGAGCGCTGGCTCCTGGTGCGGGGAAAAGGGCGCAAAGAGCGCCAGGTTCCAGTTGTTGAAAAAGCCTGGCAAGCTCTTGAGCGATATCTCGCGGTGCGCTCCGCCAGCGCGGAAGAAGAACAAGCAGTGTTCCTGAACCATCGCGGGAAGCGGCTAACAGACCGCGCGGTGCGCCAAATCGTCAAATTGTACTCGGTCGCGCTGTCGGACGATCCTTCGCTCCATCCTCACAGCTTCCGTCACGCTTATGCGACCCACTTGCTTTCGGGCGGCGCGGACCTGCGCTCGATTCAGGAACTTTTGGGGCACGCCCGGCTTTCCACGACACAGAAATACACGCAGATTTCGCTGACCGACCTGCTGCAGGTTTACGATAAAGCGCACCCCAAGGCCCGGCTTTAAGCAGATTAAATAAGGGCGGCGCCGCCGGATTGCGCGCCGTATTTCTCGAAGAAGTGCGCAACCGTCATAATCCCTTTGTAGTAATTATCGACGCTGTATTTTTCATTTGGTGAATGCAATCCGTCGTCCGGCAGACCAAATCCCATCAGGATTGTCGGAATGCCGGCAAACTTGGCAAACTCGCCCACGATCGGAATGGACCCGCCCGAGCGGGTGAAAACCGTAGGCTGCCCAAATATGTCCTCCATTGCGGCCGCCGCCACCTGGATCGCCTGGTTATCGGTGTTCACCATCACTCCGGGGCTGGCGCCAAGCACGCGTACGTCAATCTGAATTCCTTTGGGCGTGTGCTTCTCGACGTGTTTTCGGAAGGCAGCCACGATCTTCTCCGGGTCCTGATTCGGAACCAGCCGGAAGCTGACCTTGGCGACAGCCTTAGACGGAATCACCGTCTTGCTTCCCGCTCCCGTAAAGCCTCCCGCAATCCCGTGGATTTCGAAGGTAGGCCGCGACCACACACGCTCCAACACGGTGTGATGCTTCTCCCCGATGAGTTTCGAAGATCCGACCTCGTCACGCAGGAACGCCGACTCGCTGAACGGAAGTTTCTCCCAGCTATCCAACTCGGCCTGCGAAGGTGGTTCCACATCGTCGTAAAAGCCATTCACCTTCACCTTCCCCTTGCGGTTCTTCACTGTGCCGAGGAGTTCGACGAGGCCGAAAATCGGATTCGGAGCGGCGCCGCCATAAACACCCGAATGCAAGTCTCGAGATGGGCCGGTCGCCTCCACTTCCATGTAAACCAAGCCGCGCAGGCCGACGTTTAGGGTGGGCAGCCCCGGTGCATACATGGAGGTGTCGGAAACCAGCGCGACATCCGCCCGCAGTTTTTCCGCGTGCCCCTCGACATATTTACTAATGGAGACTCCCCCCACTTCTTCTTCGCCTTCAATCAGGAATTTGAGGTTAACGGGCAGCGTGCCGTGAATCTCTCGAAGAGCTTCCACCGCCTTGATGTGGGTATACATCTGGCCCTTATCATCAGCGGAACCGCGCGCGTAAATGCTGCCATTCCTGACGACGGGTTCAAAAGGCGGACTGTCCCATAGCTCCAGGGGGTCCGCCGGCTGAACATCGTAGTGGCCGTAACAGAGAACCGTCGGCTTCCCCGGAGCGTGAAGCCAGTCCGCGGAGACCAAGGGATGTCTCTCGGTCTCGATCAACTCGACGTTCTCCAGGCCGGCGCTTCGCAGCTTCTCCGAAACAAACGCCGCCGCAAGCCGCACATCCTTCGTGTGTTCAGGCAAAGTGCTGATACTCGGGATGCGGAGAAATTCCTTCAACTCCTCAAGAAGACGCTCCTGGTGTTCAGTAACAAATTGGTTGACGGCGTCGGACATATCCCGATGTTATAGCACCGGGGAATGGCCTCTGAGGAAAGCCTCAGGCTCCGGTTTGCGAGTGAGCCTGAGGCCGGCTGAGGAAGCCGGAAATCTTCTCCACGGTTCCCTGAATTTCAGAAACTTTTCGATCCAGACCGGCGAGATCGAGCGAGCCATTTTCTGTTCTTGGGTTTGCAACGGAGTTCAAAATCGCTCCGCGCGCGAAATCAGAGATGCTGCGGGCCCCCTGGCGAATCGCCGCTTCCTTAAGAGTCTGGTATTCGTCTTCCGATAACCGGAAATTGACGAGTCTCGTCCGTGGACTGTAGATAGCCATTGGTGGTCTTCAAATCTGCAACTCAAATTCAGTTGCGCATTAAGTCTAATTACTTTTTGCGATCAGAACCGAATTTCCAGCATCCTATTTCTCCACAGACAATTCGGTCCTGTAACGCGTAATTAATCAATAGTAGTGCTAAACGTTCCTAAAGGTAAGCGGAACAATTACACCATCGCGGGTCAAAAAAGACGTTTTGTTGCTGGAATTGCGGTGATTTGGTAGTCGAAAAGACATCAACCTGATAAGTACTAGACGGGAGCGCCGGACTGTTTACAGGTGGTTGACGATACTGGCGAAGTACCCAGCCCCGAATCCGTTATCTATGTTTACTACTGTAACATTGCTGGCGCAGCTATTGAGCATCCCTAAGAGGGCGGCAAGCCCATGAAAACTGGCGCCGTAGCCAATACTTGTGGGAACCGCGACCACCGGGCAGGACACCATCCCGCCGACCGCGCTCGGTAAGGCGCCTTCCATCCCGGCGCAAACGATCGCGATACGAGCCGCGGAAAGATTCTGCTGGTGCGCCATCAAGCGGTGGATTCCAGCCACCCCCACATCGTAGATAGCCTCGACCCGATTGCCCATGGTCTCGGCGGTTACAATCGCTTCCTCGGCGACCGGTATGTCGCTGGTTCCGGCGCAGACGACCGCGATCGTGCCCTTTCCAGTTACGTTGCGGTGGTGCCATAGCCGCACAGCGCCGGATGCCGGAAAGTGCTCCGCGTCAGGAAACCGGGCGAGTAAGGCAGCCGCCTTCGGCGCATCGGTTCTTGTAATCAGCACGTTGGGCGAGTGTTCCGCCAAACGCTCCGCGATCGCGACGACCTGTTCGCTCGTCTTGCCGAGGGCGAAGACCACTTCCGGGGTTCCGTGGCGGAGCGCGCGGTGATGGTCCAGCTTGGCGAATCCGATGTCCTCGAACGGGAGGTGCCGCATCCGCTCGAGCGCATGATCCACATCCATCGCGCCGGAACGCACGCTATCCAACAGTTCGCGAAGTTGTTCTTCAGTCATCCCGTTAGAACTTTAGCGTGGATCCTTCCGCGACTCGATGCTTCGCCGCCTCGCCACTCGCGATTTCCAGTACGTATTGAGAAGTAAAGTGGCCGCCATAGCTCGGACAAACCGTTGGATCTCCACTTGGACACGGCGGCGTCGCGGAAGAAATTTCTACTACTCTGTGATCCGAGTTCATCCAGATGATGTCGAGCGCGACGTTGCAATGGCCCATCCAGTACGGGTTGAGTCCTGCCTGCTGATGCACAAAGAGCATGCCCTCACCCGCCGCGATCGAATCCCGGTACATCATTCCCTTCGCCATCTCTTCCGGCGTGATCTTCACTTCGGCGCGCTCCTGGTAGAGATCTGGAAGAGTCACCACGCGCGTTTCCAGAGTCTCATAACCGGGGGAGTCGCCATGGCAGGAAGACGCCGCGAGCGCCAGAAGCACGGCCGCAAAAGCGGAAACAAAGCTTGTGCGCGGACGCATTCGCCAGGCCGTCCGCATCTGCAAAACCGGATGCATTCGTTAACATGGTAGCGAGCCCGCCGATGTTCTTCACCCGGCTGAAGCACAGCCTCGACATGATTAAGTTTGAACACTCCGTATTCGCGCTGCCCTTCGCGCTCACGGGGGCCGCTCTCGCATTCCGGCATTCGGGCATCGATACGGTCGCGGCCGTTCGCATCATTCTGTGGATTTTGGTGGCGATGGTGAGCGCGCGCTCGGCGGCAATGGCGTTTAATCGCGTCATCGACATTGAGACGGACCGCCTGAATCCGCGTACCCGTTCGCGCCATCTACCCGCTGGACTTCTCAGCGTACGTTTCGCTTGGCTGTTCATTGCGGCATTTTCGGTGCTGTTTTTCGTCGCGGCGTGGGCTTTGAACGCTCTTTGCCTGCGCCTTGCACCGCTCGCCTTAGCCCTCATTTTTTCTTATTCGTTCACCAAGCGCTTCACTTCCCTGTCGCATCTGGTTCTGGGCTTTTGTCTGGGAATCGCTCCCGCCGCCGCCTGGATCGCTGTGCGTGGCTCCTTGGATTTTCGCATTCTGCTGCTGACGGCGGCCGTGATGTTCTGGACGGCGGGATTCGACATCATCTACTCCTGTCAGGATTACGAATTCGACCGTTCAACTGGCCTGTTCAGCTTACCCGCGAAAATCGGACTCGGCCCGGCGCTGGTGGTGTCCCGCGTCCTTCACGGGCTGATGATCCTGTCCCTCGTGGCGCTCGCCGCGGAACTCCACCTCGGGGCTCTCAGCCTGGCCGGCATTGTGGCCGTGGCTCTTCTCCTGATCTACGAGCAGAGCCTGGTGCGCGCGACTGACTTCTCGCGCGTCAACGCCGCCTTCTTCACGATGAACGGTTGGGTCAGCGTCCTGTTTTTTTTCTTCTGGGCTGCAGACATTCTGCTGCTGCGCTCATCCAAATGACTGGCGGTCAACGCAAACCTATGTCTATCGAGTTTGAAGATTCCCGCTTGCTTGCTGTAAAACAAAAGGTTATAGCTGGCGAGCGGCTTTCGTTTGATGACGGCGTTGCGCTTTACCGGTCGTCGGATCTGCTCGCCCTCGGTTATATGGCCAACATGGTTCGGGAGCGCAAGAGCGGCGACATTACCTATTTCAACGTGAACCGCCATATCAACCCCACCGACGTGTGCGTGGCGAGCTGCCGCCTATGCGCGTTCGGAAAAAAGGCCAAGGATCCAAAAGCATACACGATGTCTCTGGATCAGGTCTGGCACACGGCGGGGTCCGGCTGGAATGAGTCCATCACCGAATTTCACATCGTCGGGGGCCTGCATCCGGAACTGTCTCTCGACTGGTTCTGCGAGATGCTGCGCGGGCTCAAGGAGCGGTTTCCGCAGGTGCATCTGAAGGCTTTCACCATGGTGGAAGTGGCGTTTCTGGCGCGCCGCGCGGGCGCCACCATTCGCGAAACCCTGGAGAGACTGCGGGACGCGGGGATGGATTCCATGCCGGGAGGCGGCGCCGAAATCTTCAACGAGCGGGTTCGCCGGATCATCTGCGATCACAAGATCGACGGCTCGGAATGGTTGGAGACCGCCCGCATCGCTCACCAGATGGGGCTTCATTCCAATTGCACGATGCTGTATGGCCATATCGAAAATGATGAAGATCGCGTCGATCACCTCGTGAAACTGCGCGAGCTTCAGGACGAAACAAACGGCTTCGTGACGTTCATCCCGCTCGCGTTTCATCCGGACCACACCGCTCTGCGGCACCTTCCCAAAACGTCGGGCTTCGACGATCTGAAAAACATCGCCGTGTCGCGCCTGATGCTCGACAACATTCCGCACATCAAAGCCTACTGGATCATGATGACGCCGAAGATCGCCCAGATCGCGCTTCGTTTTGGAGCGGACGACATTGACGGCACCGTAGTGGAAGAGAAAATCTACCACGACGCGGGAGCTACGACAGCGCAGGCTTTGCGCCGCCAGGATCTTTTGAGCCTAATCCGAAAAGCCGGGCGCGAGCCCGTAGAGCGCGACACTCTCTACCGCCCCGTGGAGCGCACCGAAAACGCGTTCTCGATCCTGGTCTAAGCCCGGACGGAGTTGCGCAGGATTCCCACGCCCTCGAGTTCGATCTCGACCACGTCCCCTGGCTTCAACGCGAAGGTGTTTCCAGGAGTTCCGGTGTAAATTAAATCCCCTGGCTCGAGCGTCACCCAGCGGCTTGCCCAACGAACCACTTCAGGGCAGTCATGCACCAGATCGCTGGTTGACCCATATTGCGCTCGATGGCCGTTCACGCGCGTCTCAAGCATCAGGTCGCCGTAGTCGAGCCCGGTCGCGATGGATGGTCCAAGCGGCGCGAACGTATCGGCGCCCTTCGCTCGCCACCATTGAAGATCTTTATTGTCGCCCCGCTGCCAGCCCCGATCGCTGACGTCGTTGCCGCACGTGACGCCGAAAATCGCTTGAGACGCTTCGTCGCGGGACGCGTTTCTCAGCCGGCGTCCGATGACGATGACCAACTCGCCCTCGAAGTGCACATCGGAGGCGCCCGGCGGGATCACGATCGCATCCCCGGTCGCGATCAATGCCGACGGAGGCATATAAAACAGTTCGGGGGATTCCGGCAGCTGGCGGCCGCCCAGGTGGCTGCGATAATTCAGGCCAACCCCAAAGATCTTGGTGGGTTCGCACGGCGGCAGCAATCGGATATCTTCGAGCTCATATTGTTTCCCCGTCAGTTCCAGCCCCTCGAAGAGGCCGCCGCCGATTTCGAGCACACGTCCGCCCGTCAGTTTTCCGTAGTTTGCTTTTCCGCCGATTTCAAATCGAATATATTGAGCGCTCATGCCAGTTCTCTGACCCTACTACAACCCCGAGACCGCGTTTTCGCGCCCCTGAAGTTCGAACGCGGACGGGGTACATGTGGGAGAATACGGTTGAGAAACGATCCTTGAGCGGGCAGCCTGGCATGGAGAAATCTTCCCAAAACATTCAGGATAGCTTCCTGAACAATGCTCGTAAGGAGAAGATGGCGGTCACCATCTTCCTTCTCGGCGGAGTGCGACTGAACGGACGAATCAAGAGCTTTGACAAGTATTCGCTGATCTTGGAATCGAACAATCAGGAGCATCTCGTTTTCAAGCACGCAATCTCAACCGTGGTGACGGCGAGATCGGCTCACGCCAGTACCGGTACGCACTCGACGCTTCCTATCCGGCACGACGGGGCGCCTGAAACCCGTTCGGAGAGCACGGAGGAATAGTCCCGCGGAACGCGCACTTCTTGTCGGTTTCGAGCTCAAGTCGGCCTCCCGAAAATCTCGATTTGACGAGTCTCTCGAAGAGCTTCGAGAATTGGCGGTCAGCGCCGGCGCCGAGGTTGCCGGTTCTATTGTGCAGTCGCGGAACACGGCGGACGCGGCTACGCTTCTGGGCCGCGGGAAAGTCGACGAAGTAAAAGCGCTGGCCGCTTCGTTTTCCGCCGAAGTTGTTCTTATCGACTTCGATCTCAGTCCCACACAGCAGCGCAATCTCGAGAAGCAGCTGGAGCTCAAGGTCATTGATCGAACGCAGCTGATTCTCGATATTTTCGCGAGGCGCGCTCGCACGCGTGAAGGCAGACTGCAAGTGGAGTTAGCACAACTGAACTATCTTCTCCCGCGACTGACAGGTCACGGGGCCGCCATGTCGCGACTCGGCGCGGGCATCGGAACCCGCGGGCCGGGCGAGACCAAATTGGAGACGGATCGCCGCCGCATTCAGACGCGCATCAAGAAAATTGAAACGGCTATCGCCAAAGTGCGCGCGGGCCGCGCTCTGCATCGCCGGCAACGGCACGCGGTTCCCCTTCCCACTATCGCCTTGGTCGGGTACACGAATGCCGGGAAGAGCACCCTATTCAATCGCCTCACGCGATCCGGGGTTCTTGCGGATTCCCGAATGTTCGCGACGCTGGATCCAACTGTCCGCGCGCTCGAACTCCCCTCCCGCCGAAGAGTTTTGCTGAGCGACACGGTCGGATTTATTCGCAACCTGCCGACGACGCTGGTTCACGCGTTTCGCGCGACTCTCGAAGAAGTGGCCGATGCCGCTCTCATCTTGCACCTGGTGGATGCCTCATCCGATCAGGCCACAGCTCAAACGGCGCAGGTGTTCAAAATTCTAGCGGAAATCGGCACGACCGGAACGCCTCAGATCGTGGTTCTAAATAAAGCCGACCGGATTCCCGCCGAGGAGGCTGACCTCGGAATTCTGCGTCAGCGCATTCTGGGTGAATCGCAACAGAACAGCGCAATTCCGGCCGCGTTGATTAGCGGCAAGACGGGTGACGGAATCCCGAATTTCCTGCAATTGGTGGATCACGTCATTCCGTCCGATTTGGGATCTATTGAACATTTTGTGATCCCCGCCGGAGAAGGCGCCGACATCTCAGCGGTGCATGCGATGGGGAACGTCATCGACCTGGAGTATCATGACGGTGTCTGCGACATCAAGGCGGCCGTACCGCTGAGTCTACGGACCAAGCTCTCGGCTTATCTGGTTGATCGCTTGATCTAGCTGTGGAAACAGGTGTGGAGAACCGGTGAGCGTGTTACAGGATGATGCGAGGGTTCGGAGATCGCTGAACTCTGGCAAATACCGCGCGGACGCCAGGTATCTGACTGCAAACAAATGCTTTGGATTTCGGAGCTTAACTCTCCACGGGACTGCGCCAGCGGGCGCATGGAGAGGTTCCGAAGCTTTTGTTTTCAACATTTAGCATGGAAATTGCGAAATGAATCTTCCTAACCTGCTCACGCTGCTCCGTATCTTCTTCGTACCCCTTCTGGTCTCGGCCATGGTGCAGGAAAGATTCTCTTTCCACATCGGGCAGACGTTTGTTTCGAATGACCTGCTCGCGCTGGCGATCTTTCTTTCGGCGGCGTCCACCGATCTTCTGGATGGTTACCTCGCGCGGCGGTGGCGACAGGTTACGACGATCGGAACTCTTCTGGATCCGATCGCGGATAAGCTGCTGATCTCAGCTGCTTTGATTGCCTTAGTGCAGGTGCGCAGCGTCCCCGGATATCTGGCGATCCTGATCATAGGACGCGAGTTCGCGGTTTCGGGACTTCGAAGCATCGCGGCCGCCGAGGGATACACGATCAGGGCGAGCGATCTCGGCAAGACAAAGATGATCTCCCAGGTCGTGGCCATCTGCTGCGTGCTTCTCGGCTTGCGTCACCCCGCGTTCCGGACTGTCGGAATGGCTTCCATGTGGGTGGTGGTCGCCTTCTCGATCGCATCGGCCGTTCAATATTTTCTCAAGTTTTGGAAACATATCGACGAACGCGTGAAGCAGCGCCGCCGGAAGGAACTTCTCAACCAGGAGAAGCAGGCACGGCTCACCGCGCGGCGTCAGAAATCAACTAACGCTTCCGGCGTCGGCGTTCGCACCTGAGATCCCAAGGGGGTGAGAACCACGGTGCGGACTTGCCCTTTGGGTCCAAAAGGAGGCACATCTTTGCCGTTGAGCTGGATCGCCAGGGCGCCTGAATTTCCCGCGCGGACGATGATGCTGGCGGCGGCCGTGATCGACCGTGAATCGCCCGCGGCCAGAACTCCTTCGAAGACCACTTTAGAGTCGGCGGTCACGCGCGTCCAGCAAGGCTCAGTCGCCGAAATGGTGGCATGAACATGGGCGCCGGCGCTTTCTGCTAGAGGGGACGCGAGCGCGGGCGCTGCCGCCGCGACCGCCGGCGCCGCCGCCGGAGTAACCGCCGCCGTTTCAGTCGCCACGGCAGCTGGTGGAACGCCGGTTGGCGCGCGGCCATCTCGTACCGGTCGCGCAGCTTTGGTTGGATGGACGGTTTGATGGGCGGACGGCGCGGCTGAGCGGACGCGCCAATATTGATAGCCGTAGAAAGCCGCCGCGCAAATGATCAGGGTGAGAAGAAACGTGAAAAAAGCCGAGATGGCGTTGCTGTCCAAAACTGCGCTGACGAAAGATTTCGAATTCAACCGCGGGACGTGAATTTCAGGCGTGTGGTGCAAAGGAGCAAATGCGGGCGCCGGGCGCGACTGTTCCCGATCGAACTGCTCGATCGCCAGAGCGGGATCGAGGTTTAACGCCTCGGCGTATTGCCGCACGAAGTTGCGGGCGAACATAATGCCGGGCAGCTGGTCGAATTCGTCCGATTCGATGGCTAAGAGAGCTCGCGTGCCGAGCTTCGTTATTCTGGAAATGTCTTTCAGGTCCAAGCCTTGCCGGACCCGCTCGGCGGCGAGAACGCGACCTACCGTGGGCATCGCTGGTTGGCATTCCCTCGCGAACTATAATACGACAGAATACGCCAACGCTCAGTGGCAGAACTAGTTACACAGAAAGTCGCGGATACCCCGGCATCGGCCGCAGTTGAAATTTCCGTGATTGTGGTGAATTGGAACCGGAGGGAGTTGCTGCGTGCCTGTCTCGCTTCGCTGCTGCGGCAAATCGGGCCCGCGCCGGAAATTATCGTCGTGGATAACGGATCGGACGACGGTTCCGCGGAATTGGTTGTGGCGGCGTTCCCCGGAATACGTCTCATCCGCAATCGCGAGAACCGCGGATTCTGCGCCGCGAACAACCAGGGAATTCAAGCGGCGGAAGGCCGGCTGATCGCCTTGCTGAACAACGACGCCGAAGCCGAGCCCGATTGGCTTCAGGAGCTCGCCCGTATGTTCAAAGGCCGTCCGGAGGTGGGGATGAGCGCCAGTAAGATTTTGGTTCATTCCAATCGCCGCCGGATTGATAAGGCGGGACACCTGATCTGGCCGGACGGCCAGAATCGCGGGCGAGGCTCGGGCGCTTGGGACTGTGGACAATTCGATCAGGAAGAGGACATTCTCTGGCCGGATGGTTGCGCGGCGATGTACCGGAAGACGATGCTTGACGAGATCGGCGGGTTTGACGAGGACTTTTTCGCGTATGGCGACGACGCCGAACTGGGTTTGCGGGCGCGCATCGCCGGCTGGCGGTGTGTGTATAACCCGAAGGCCGTGGTGCTTCATCATCGCGGCGCCACCCTGGGCTTGACCAGCGTCCGCCGGCTAACGTTGATTGAGCGGAACCGGATCCTGCTTGCGGTTAAGCTTTTTCCGTGGAGTCTTTTGTGGCTGAACGGCTACTATTTCGCCCGCAGATTGCTGGCCGGCATGAGAGCGGCCGCCGCGGGCGTGGGAGAAACCGCTTTATATCCCGGGATCCGCGGTAAGTGGCGGATGGCGCAGGCCCTCATCGCCGGCGATCTTGCCGCGCTTCGATACGTGCCGGCAATGCTGCGCAAACGGCGCGCGATCGCCGCGCTGCGCCGGCTCTCTCCCCGCCAAACCCGTGATCTGATTCTGGCCCACCGGATCTCGCTCCAGGAACTCGCGACGCAGGCGGCCGTGGATTGACGGCGGATCAGTCTTGCCTGCGGTGCGGACAAAACAAAGCCAATCCGGTCGCCAGCGGATCCGACCGCCTTTACGGAACCACTTCCGAGACGTTTCAAGTGGTCGAATGCCGGAATTGTGGGATGTTGCGGCTTTTGCCCCGTCCGGACACTTTGGCTTTGTTTCGCTATTATCCGCGCGGCTATTGGTTTAATCCGAACGAAAGCGCCGCCTCTCAATGGGCGGAGCGCTACCGGCGCCTTGTCGTTCGAGACCACGTTGGCTTTGTTTCGCAAGTTTACCGTTCCGCCGGAGGAAGCGGCGCGCTTCTGGATGTCGGATGCGGAGGAGGGCTGCTCCCGGGCATGCTGCGTGAGCGGGGCGTCCCGGCGGTGGGAATCGATTTTTCGAGCGAGGCGTGTTCGCTTGCGTGGCGGCGCCATCGCGTTCCGGCGGTCACGGGGGACCTCGCGTCGTTTCCGTTCGGGATGGGTTTGTTTCGCGTAATTACCATGTTCCATGTACTCGAGCATCTTCCCGATCCGGGCGCCTACCTGGCCGCGGCGCACAAGCTCCTCGGCCCGGATGGACGGCTCGTCGTGCAGGTCCCGAACGCCGGCTCCTGGCAGTTTCGGGTTCTGGGAAAGCGCTGGAACGGATTGGACATTCCGCGGCACCTCAATGATTTCCGGGCCGAGGATCTTCGGTTGATACTGGAACGAAACGGCTTTGCGGTCGTGCGCGAAAAGCATTTCTCCTGGCGGGATAATCCCGCCGGATTGGCGACGAGTCTGGCGCCGGCCCTCGATCCGATGGCGCGTCGCCTGCGCGGAGTCCCCACCGGGTGGATCCATCTGGGTGTTTACTTCGGTTTGGTCGTCGCCGCTATTCCCTTCGCGCTCGCGGAATCGGTTTTCAAGCGCGGCTCCACAATCATGCTGGAAGCGCGGAAGCGATGACGCCAACCCGCTTGCTGGCAAGAGCGCCGCGGCCGGTGCGCCGCTGGGCGCTGCACTTCGAGTGCTCGATTGAGGATGCCGTAGCCAAGTTCTCGCGGTCCTTGCCGGGAAACTCGCTTGTCCTGGATGCGGGCGCCGGGGAGGGCCAGTATGCGGAATGCTTCCGGCAACACCGCTATCTCGGGGCGGATCTCGCACTGGGCGACGCACGCTGGAACTATTCGAAGCTGGACGTGATCGCGGATCTTAACGCGCTCCCTTTCGGGACAGGATCGTTTGACGCGGCGTTGAATGTAGTGACTCTGGAGCACTTACGAGATCCCGGCGTGGCGCTCCGGGAAATCGCGCGCGTTCTGCGGCCCGGCGGACGCCTGCTGCTTGTGGCCCCGCTCGAGTGGGAAGAGCATCAGCAGCCGAACGACTTTTATCGGTACACGCGCTTTGGCCTGGAACTGCTTCTCAGCAGGGGAGGGTTCCACGATCTTGCGTTACAGCCGGTGGGGGGATACTTCCGCCTGCTTTCGCGCCGCCTTCTGAACGGACTACAATTCTTCATGAAGGGACCGCGCTGGCTTCTGTTCCTTCCTTTCGCGGCCGTCTTCATCCCGCTGTCCCTGGTTCTACCGCTTTTTGAAGGTTTGGATCCTGATCGTCATTTCACTCTTGGATATATATGCACCGCTCGCAAACCGCCTTAATTGCCGTGTTTTGTCTTGTTCCGCTGAGCGGGTACGCCCGCGTCTTCAGCGGGGAGAAAGCGCTGGCCTATACGCAGCAAGCCGTGGCGAATGGACCGCGCCCTTCCGGCTCCGCCGAGATTCACCACTTGCAGGAGCAGATCAGCGCCGTCCTGAAGCACGCGGGCTGTCAAATCTCGTTCGACGATTTTGAGGCGAAGACGCCGGCAGGCGCAGTTCGCATGCGCAATATTCTCTGCAAGTTCCCCGGGCGATCGGGGAAGGCGATCGTCATCACCGGGCATTACGACACCAAGCGGCTGCCCCGTTTCGTGGGAGCAAACGATGGCGGTTCTTCAACTGGATTATTGATGGAACTGGCCGAGGCGCTGACCGGAGCGCCCCGCACGGATGACGTGGTGCTCGTCTTTTTCGACGGAGAAGAGGCCGTGAAGGACTGGTCGGATACGGATAGTCTTTATGGAAGCCGGCATCTGGCCGAAGTGTGGCAGAAAGACGGGATGAACGCGAGGATCAAAGCTCTCATCAATGTGGACATGATCGGCGACAAAGATCTGGATATTCTTTACGACATGAACTCGAACGAGAGCCTGCGGAACCTGGTTTTCGATCTTGCGGCGAACCTGGGCTACGGGGCTCACTTTCCGAAGGCGCAGTCCGGAATCGAGGATGACCATATCCCGTTCGCTCGCGACGGCGTTCCCGTGCTGGATCTGATCGATTTCACTTATGGACCGGGGAATGCCTACTGGCACAAGCCCGAAGACACCATGGACAAGTTGAGCGCGAACAGCTTCGAAGTCGTCGGGACCGTGGTGTTGGACGCGATCCGCAAGATCGAGGAAAAGCCCTGATCAGCGGCGCTTTGGTCGTGGATAAGCCAGCAGGCTGGACTTCTCACGATGTAGTGAACAAGGTCAGGCGCATCGCCGGCGAGCGCTCGGTCGGCCACCTGGGGACGCTGGACCCTCTCGCGACTGGTGTTCTGCCGCTCTTGCTTGGATCGGCAACCCGTCTGGCCAGATTCTACGGACAGGCCGACAAGGTGTACCAAGCGCGAGTACGCTTCGGATTCGCCACGGACACATACGACGCCGAAGGCGACCGGACTACCGAAGAGAAGACAGTCAGTGTGACGCGGGATCAACTGGGCCCCGCGATCGCCACGTTTCAAGGGCGCACTCGCCAGATTCCTCCCCAATTTTCGGCTAAGAAGGTTGCGGGCGTCCCCGCGTATAAATTGGCTCGGGCAAAGAAGTCCGTGGAGCTGGCGCCGGTTGAGGTCGAAGTGTTCGCCATCGAACTGGTGGAGCTAGCTCTGAATGAGATCGTGCTGCGAATCCATTGTTCCAGCGGAACTTATGTGCGCGCCATCGCGCATGATCTGGGAATCCTGTTAGGTTGCGGGGCTCATCTGGCCGCACTGCGCCGCCTGCGGTCGGGCGCATTTAGCATTGAGCAGTCGTATACGCTTCCGGGTCTGGAAAAGATGCAGTCGGAGGATCGGCTCGCGGAGGCGATCATAGACGCCGCCACGCTTCTGCCGGAGATTCCGGCCGTCATCACGGATTCCATTACGACCGCTCAAATACGAAACGGAAGAAATTTCCACACTTCACCCTTTCTTGTCAGAAGCTCCTCGCAATTCGTGCGAGCCCTGACGGAATCCGGCTCTCTTCTGGCGATTGGCGAGGCCGTGCTGCCGAACGTCTACCATCCCGTGGTGGTCCTGGCCTAGCTTCAAGGAACTCAAGAAGCTAGCGCCGGGAGCTTCACGATTTTCTTCTGATAGGCGTAGCGCACCAGATGGGCCTTATTGTGAATGTCCAGTTTTCGCATCAGATTGAACTTGTGCGCTTCAACGGTTTTGGCGCTGACGTTTAAGATGTCGGCGCACTCTTTCACTGAATTGCCTTCGGCGAGAAGTTTGACGATTTCGCGCTCTCGAACCGTGAGCACGGATGAGGTTTCCCCTTCGGCGTGCTTACGCAGACGCCAACCATCCAGGAAGCGGGAGAGCGCGGGCTCGGTGAGATACTTGCTGCCGTTGAAGATTTGGCGAAAAGCTTCGATCAGCTGTTTCGCGCCGGTGTCACGGGACAGGAATCCGGCCGCTCCGGCTTGCATGCATTCGAACAGCGCGTCCTCGTCCTCCTGAAAGGAAATGAACAGAACCTTCGCGGCCGGACGAAGGCGGGTAATCTGGCGAGCGGCCTCCAAGGGATTCGGCCCCGGCATTCCGGCCTCGATTAGAACAATGTTCGGCAGGGTTTCCTGAACCAGGCGCACCGCTTCTCCCGCGCTGGCCGTTTCCGCGACCACGGCCAGATCGGCCTCTTCATCCAGCAAAGACTTCAGGGACTCGCGGACTAACTTAATGGAATGGACGAGAACGATGCGAATACCGACCATAAGAACTCCTGAGGGTTTCTTCGGACGGATCGGGGACAAACTTTAGTCAGGGACGTCCGCTTAGCGCGATCGCTCCGTGGGATTGCAGAAAGACCGCACAATCCTGAAAGCCGTTTACCAGGGCCGCATGCAGAGGGCTGGAACCCTCCTTCGTGGTCGCATTCACGCCCGCCCCCTGCATTGTCAGAAACTCCAGGACGTCCAGATGTCCCATGGAAGCCGCATCGTAAAGAGCGGTGGCGCCCGATTCGCGGTCGCGCGCATCGATTGCGGCGCCATGCGCGATCAACAACTCGGCCACCGACCTGCTCCCACCCAAGCTGGCGTCGTGCAACGGAGTAGCACCAAAGCGATTCAGCGCGTTCACGTCGGCGCCGCGCTCGATCAGGAGGCGCGCAAGTTCCTCCCGACCCTTCAACGCCGCCTCATGCAGGGGCGCGGATCCGGAAACTCCGCGGGCGTTCACGTCCGCACCCGCCTCGATCAGAAGCTTTGCGATCTCCGTCTCGCCTCGCATCACGGCCCGATCCAATAAGTCTCCGGCCGCGGCGGGCGCGGGCTTTCGGGACAGAAGAAGAGCGAGCACGTCGCTATGGCGGAAGCGGGCCGCATGCTCGATGGGAGTCTCACCGGCGCGATCGGGTATGGATGCGTCCGCACCTTGATCGAGCAGAACTCTGACTACCGCGGCGTGGCCATTCGCGGCCGCTTGGTCGAGAGGCGTGGAACCCGTAACGGAATCGATCGCGTCCACCAAAGCTCCGCGCTCCAGGAGGAACGAACAGGTCTCCGGGAAGCCGTTCCGCGCAGCCTCTTGAAGAGGGGTGGCGTCGGACCGATCGCGCGCGTTCACGGCCGCCCCATGATCGAGCAGCAGTCTGGCGAACGCCGTGTAGCCCCGTCCGGCCGAGAGATGCAGCGGCGTAGCGCCGGCGCCGTTCACACCCGAGACTTTCGCGCCGCGTTCGATCAGCAGGCGAGCGATTTCGATCTCATTTTTGATGGCGGCGTAATCGAGCGGCGTCGAACCGGCTTCCCGGTGCGCCACGTTCGGGTCGGCGCCTAAATCGAGCAGCAGCCGCACCATGCCGGCGCGCCCGCTCCACACGGCATCGTGAAGCGCCGCCGCCCCCAGATCGTCATGAGCGTTCAGATCCAGGCCGCCGGAAGCGAGCGCGCGTACGGTGGATTCCTCGCCTGATCGGACCGCTTCTCGCAAGGCAGACGCGGGACTTGCGGCAGTCAAAGCGATCCCGCTCAGAAAGGCGCAAACGGAAAGAATGCCCAGGAAGGCGCGGCTAATCTCGCGCGAGCACATGTCAAGACCCGCCGAACTCTCCGACGTACTGGACCTCTTCCTCCAGAGGAATTCCGAACCGTTCGCGGATCCGCTCTTGCAGAATGCGGATCACGGTCAGGAGGTCTTTCGCGGAGCCGGCGCCGTCGTTGTAGATCAGGTTGGCGTGGTAGGCGGCCACCTGAATATCCCCGACGCGCATTCCTTTAGCGCCCACCTGTTCCAGAAACCAGGCGGAAGGCACCTTGCCTTCACGAACAACGGCGCCGGGAACGAGGGCCTGAACAGTCTCCGGGAGTTCGGCCAGAAGGAAGTTCTTGAAAATGCTCCCCGCGCAGCGCATAGACGGTGGATATTTTTCGTTTCGAACGCGGAGGATGTCGCCGGCGATGCGCGCGAGCTCGGCCGGATCGCCCGGAGTCAAACGCAGGGAACAGTGCAGGATGATCCAGCTTTTGTGCTGTTTGAAAATACTTTCCCGGTAGCGAAAGGCGCACTCCGCGCGGTCGAAACGACGTTCTCGCAAACCATCCCAGAAAGTAACGCTCTCCACCACTTCCGAGATCGAGTGGCCGTAAGCGCCGGCGTTGCCGTAGACCGCAGCCCCCACCCAGCCGGGGATTCCGGTCATGGTTTCCAGGCCTTTGAGGCCCCAGGCCACGCTCTGGTCCACCAGGTCCTGCAGCACCGCCCCGGCGTCCACGTTCACCATTCCGCCCGTGTCAACACGGATGCCGCCCGCCGCGAATTTGAGAACGGTTCCGCGAAAACCCGCATCCGACACGATGAGATTTGTCCCACCGCCGATCACAACCCAGGGTGTTCCGCTCTTGCGTACGACGTCAAGGCCGCGGATGAAACCGGGGATGTCGCGGGCGATGATGAGGAGATCCGCCGGGCCGCCAATGCCGAAGCGGGTGTGCGGGGCGAGCAGCTCATTTGGGCGGAGTTCGATTGACGGAATCTCCGCCAGTCCCTCCCGGACCTCAACCTCGTCCGTCTTCCCAGCGCTGATCATCTGCTCCATTATAGGAATGAGCCTTTGATGACGACACCTTTCCCGGGGTTTCCGCCGGAAGCCTTGCAGTTCCTCCGCTCTCTGAAACGCCATAACGACCGCGAATGGTTTCAGCCTCGAAAAGAAAAATTCGAGGAGGTTCTGCGGAACCCCATGCTGGCGCTCTTGGACCACTTGAACGGGAGCATCAGCAAGTTCGCGCCGGATTATGTGGCGGAGCCGTCCAAAGCTATTTTTCGAATCTACCGGGATACCCGGTTCAGTAAAGATAAATCGCCCTATAAGACCCACATCGCCGCCGTGTTCAGTCATCGAGTGCTGCCGCGCAACCACGGGGCTGGGTTTTACTTTCAGATTTCCACGGACAACGTGGGGATCGGCGGCGGAATCTATCAACCAGGCGGAGATCTTCTGAAAAAACTGCGCGAGCACATTGCCGCGAACCCGGCGGAGTACGCTTCCGTGATTCGCAAGATCCGCGCGGGCGGGATCTCCGGCGAGTTCGAAGGGCAACCGCTGACCCGCGTTCCGAAAGGGTGGGATCCGGACCATCCAGCGGCCGAACTGCTCAAATGCCGCAGCTTGTTCTTCTATGCCAGCCTGCCGGCCGAGACCGCGCTGGAACCGCGGTTTGCGAAGGAAATCGCGACGCGCTTTCGCGCCGTGGCGCCCCTGGTGCGTTTATTGGATCAGGCCATCCTCGGGGGAAAGCTCGCGATGAAGATGGAAAGCTTCTGACGGGCTCACGAGCCTTTTACCGGTGTTGCTACCCTTAAGTCATCACTCGCCCCCATGCCAGCTAATTGGTACTCCCGCCGGATGGAAGCGTGGGAAAACGACCTTTGCAACCGCGCCACGAACCGCGTCGTGCGCCCTTTTGAATGGGGGCTGGATTGGGTGGAGCGCTGGCCGGAAGCAAACACGCTGCCCCGAAACGGACACGACCCGGAGACCTATCTCGCGCTTATCAACGCCATGGCGCTGAAGGACAGCCCCGCGTTTTTCCGCTACCGGAAGCCGCACAAGTTTCACTCGCACGGCGAGCATGTCGCGTTCGCGTCACCGGTTCAGACGCCTTACCCGGAGAACAATACGGTTTACCTGCGCTACTTCCCCGCGGCCGCCAAACGAGAGCCCGTGCGGAAGGCGGTGATCGTTCTGCCGCACTGGAATTCGTCGCCGGATCAACACGTCGCACTCTGTCGCGGGTTTCAGAAGCTTGGCATTTCCTCCGTGCGTTTAAGCCTTCCGTACCACGATAAGCGGATGCCGGCCGAACTGCAGAGAGCTGATTACGCGGTGTCGTCGAACATCGGGAGAACGCTGGATGCGTCGCGCCAGGCGATCATAGACGTGCGCGCCTCGATCGACTGGCTGGAGACTCGCGGTTACACTAAGTTCGCGATTGTCGGCACCAGCCTTGGGAGCGCCTATGCGTTTCTCGCCAGCGCGCACGACGAGCGCATTCGCGTCAACGTCTTCAACCATTGTTCCGCCTACTTCGCCGACGTGGTTTGGACGGGACTTTCCACGCAGCACATCAAACAGAGCCTGGAAGCGAACATTTCGCTGGAGGGCTTGCGAAAGGTCTGGGACGCGCTGAATCCATCCCACTACATGGATAAGTACGCGGCTCTGCCGAAAAAGAGCCTGTTTATCTATACGCGCTACGACACCACTTTTCTTCCGGAGTTCTCCGAAATAGCGGTCGAGCACATCCGCCAGCGGGGGCTCGACCACCGCGTGGTCGTGCTGCCTTGCGGTCATTACACGATGGGTGAAGCGCCGTTCAAGTACATCGACGGATACTACATTTGTTCGTTCGTGAAGCGCAATCTCTGACCAGTTACGCCGGAACGTAGTTGCGAAGATAACGGTGACCCACGCGAAAACCGTTCTTGTAATCTTCGGTGAACTCAGGTGTCGGAGGCATGGCGCCATACAGATCGTCCTCATGCTCGATGTTCATGGCTCCGGTGTAGCCGCGGTCTTCCAGGACGGTGAAGAAGGCAGGCCAGTCGATAGATCCGTTTCCGGGGATGCGATAACGCCACCAGTCCACGTCATCGAAAGGCCGGATGCCGACTTTGTGAAGAATGGGCCAGCGGATTTCCGTGTCCTTCAGATGGACGTCATAGATCTTGTCCGCGAAATCGCGGGCTGTCTGGATCGTATCCATGAAGAGGCGCACCAGGTGCGAGGGGTCGTACTGCAAGCCCACATACGGGGAGTCGCCGAAAGCCCGGAACAGAGCCTCGTAGCCCTGCGGCCCGGTAGCGATGTTCGGACCATCGGGCCAGGGTTCCCATAAGATGCGAACCTTGTATTTCTGACATACCGGGAAGTAGACCTGCTCATAAGTGCGCACGATCTCGGCAACTTGCTCTTTCAGCGGGCGGCCGGGCATCGTCCCGGAGGCGGTTCCAATATAAGGCGCGCCCAACTTGCCCGCCATCTCGATCACTTTCACGAAATAGGCGTTTTCCTTTTTGCGTTCGGCCGGATCGGGAGCTATGTGGTTATTCGTGGAACCGACAACCGACAGGTAGACGCCCGAGTTCTGAAACGCCTGGCGTACTCCCTGCAGTTGTTCGTCGCTCACCGATTCCGCGGGCAGTGAACCGCCGCGATTCGCCCAAATTCCCATGCTGGTGAATCCTTCAGACTTGGCGAACTGCAGGTTCCCTGGAGTGTACTCGCCGAGGATGCCAAGTTTCGGGCGCCAGGACGGCTGCGCTCCGGAAAGGACGGAGGCAGCGGTTGCCGCGGTAAGACCGCTCAGAAGCGTTCTGCGAGTAAGTTCATTCATGATCGTCGGGAATGCCAGAATTATAACGCCGCATGAAGACCCGTTCCCTTCAACCCGAAATCATGGATCAACCGGGGGCGGCGCCGTCGGTCGCGCGGAAGTTCCACCGGGATCTCGCACTGATTCATCGTCTGATGGGAAATTGGGATGCGGTCATCGAGCGGCTCGCAGCGGGGCCGAAGCCGAACAGCGTAATCGACATCGGCTGCGGAGATGGGGCGCTCCTGCGCGAGATTCGGAACAAGCTTCACGTGCAGCAAGTCACGGGTATCGATCTCAAGCCATCCGGGTGCGCCGTCCCGGAGATTCCGATCGTTGTCGCCGACGCCACCGCGGATCCGCTGCCGTGCGCCGACGCGGCAGTCTCGGTGATGATGCTCCATCATCTCAGCGACGAGCAGATCGTGGCCCTGATCGCGAATGCCGGCCGTACGGTGAAACGTCTGATTTGTCTGGATCCCGTGCGGCATGTTCTACCGCTCGTGCTGTATACGGTGTTCGTGTGTCCGCTGCTGAGCCGGGTGGGAGCGCTGGACGGCAGGCAGTCGATCCGACGATCGTTCCGGCCCGCGGAACTGCGCGTGCTGGCGGAGCGGGCTACCGCCGGGTCGGGCGCAGTGATCGATATATGGGTTTCGCCGATCTATGCTCGTCAGATCCTGGATATCCGGTGGCCGGATCGCTAAGCAGATTCCGCCAGTTCCAGATCGATGCGCTTCTTCTCGGCATCGAGTTTCGTGATCCGGAATGAACGAACCTGCCCGGTCTTGACCGCGGTGGCGCGGGAACCCTCATTCCGCGGAGTTCCTGAGATGGCGGCGGCGTCATTGCCGCCCTTCCACTTGCTGACGAGCATGGAGGTGACGGCGCTCAGATCGACGGCGGTCGCCGCGGGCGCTTTCGGCGCGCTTTCCTTTGGATCGGCGCGATCAGCGAGCACACAAACCGCTTGCACCCCTTCGCCAAGTTCCACGCCGGCGCGGTTCCGGGAGGTGTCCGTCACACGTCCCGTGACGACATCCCCTTCCTTGTGTTCTGAGATGTATTCGTCGGCGGCGGTGGGCACCAACTGCTTCATGCCCAGACGAATCCGGCGGCGCGCTTTATCGACATCGAGCACCACCGCGTGGACCACTTGTCCGACACGAAGTTCATCCTGCGGGTGATTCAGCCGTTTGTCCGCGCTGATGTCGCCGACATGAATCATGCCCTCGACAAACTCGTCCAGCTGCAGAAACGCTCCGAATTTGGTCAGACTAGTCACCGGAGCGTCCACCACGGTTCCCGGGGTAAATTTCTTTTCCGCGTCTTCCCATGGATCGCCCAACGCCTGCTTCAGGCCGAGGGAGATTCGCTTGTCAGCGGGGCTCACGCCGAGGACGACCACATCCACCACGTCCCCCGGCTTCACGACATCGGCCGGTTTCCGGACTTTTTTCGACCAGGACATCTCGGAAAGGTGGATCAGTCCATCCAGGCCGGGCTCCAGCTCGACGAAGGCGCCGAAATCGGCAAGACGCGAGACGGTTCCCTTGACGCGATCGCCGACGTGGAATTTTTCGCTGGCGGTGGTCCACGGGTCGGCTTGCAGCTGCTTCATCCCGAGCGAAATCCGCTTTTTGCGGGGATCGACCTTCAGGATTTGGACTTCGATCTCCTGGCCGACGGTCAGCACGTCCGCGGGCTTGTTGATGCGGCCGTAGGAGATCTCGGCCACGTGCAGCATTCCATCCACGCCGCCGATATCGACAAACGCACCGTAATCGAGGAGATTCCGCACGATCCCTTTGAGAACCATGCCTTCGTGCAACTCAGCTAAGCGCTGCTCCTTGGAGCGAACTTCTTCTTCTTCCAGAACAGCGCGGCGGTCGACTACGACGTCCTCATCGGCGGCATCAACCTTGATCACCTTGCAGGCGATCTCCTGGCCGACGAGTTTCTGCAACTCGATCGCGTCGCGGGCTCCGGATCGCGAGGCGGGCATGAAAGCGCGCACACCGACATCCACGGTCACGCCGCCCTTTATCAAACCGGTGACTGTGCCATGGATCGTCCGTTTTTCCGCCATCGCCGCTTCGAGCGAAGTCCAGTCCTTGGGGATTTCAACGTGAATCAGCGAGAGGCGGTAGTAACCTTCCTCGTCTCGGCCATTCACGGTGACGCGCATTTTGTCCCCGGCCTTCACCTTGATCTCACCGGCTTTTCCGTGCACGCTCGCGAGGGGAAGCAACCCTTCGGTTTTCATTCCGACATCGAGGAACACAGAATCGGCCGATACGCTGACGACGGTGGCTTCTCGCCCTTCGGCGGGCGCGGAAGGCCCCTCGTGGTGGGACTGCTCGAACTGGTTCAGAAGCTCGCCGAACGAGGCGCCGGCATCCGGACCAGCAGGCTCAGCCGCCTCTTCGGACCGATGTTCGACGGGTTGGGGAGCGGATCCCGGTTGAGGAAGCGCAGTTGGGGCTTCCGTTTCGAGGTCCAACTCGGTTTGATTGACCATGGGGATTACAACTTATTTTTGCATACCCGGATTAAGATAACGACGTGCCCACCAGTGCCAGCGCGCCCCGGCTGCAGGACCTTCTGCTGGCGGTATTGTTCATCGGGATGGCGATTTTCACGCCGGAGCATGACCCGACGGAGATCGTGCTGATTCTTCTCCTGGGTGCGCTGCAGATCACGGAATCCCGGTTCATTCCGATCGATACGGTGCGCGGCAAAATCATCTGGAATGGCGCGAAACTCGTGGCGGGGTATCTGCTGATCGGGTTTACCGAAGGAGTTCAGAGCACGTTCTACCTGGTTCTGCTCTTTCCGGTGATCAGCGCCGCGGCGACGATGGGCGTGATCAGCACGCTAGCGTTTACCGGGCTCGCGTGCAGCGCCTACGCGTCGTTTCTGCTCTTCGTGGATTGGAACCGGTTCGACATTCTTCAGGACCAGATTGACGAGCTGGTGCGCCGCTTGTTGTTCCTGGCTATCGCGGGACTGCTTGTCAACACGCTGGCCGAGGCGCTGCGCGAGCAATCGATCCGGTACCGCCTGGTGGGCGAACAACTGGCCGAATCCAACCGCAATCTCCGCGAGGCCGAGCGGCAGGTTCGGCGGGCGGAGCGGCTGGCCGCCCTTGGGCAACTCACCGCCGGGCTTGCGCACGAATTGCGAAATCCCCTGGGAACCATCAAGGCTTCGGCCGAGATGCTGGATCGCAACCTTCCGCAGAGCGACGAAATTGCGCGAGAACTGGCAGGCTACATCTCGAGCGAGGTGGATCGCACCAACTCCCTGGTATCCCGGTTTCTCGATTTCGCAAGACCGCTGGAACTGCGATCCGCGGAAGCTGATCTGGAGCGCGTCATCGGGTCGGCGGTCAGCGCCACGCGGCGCGACGCGGAAAAGAGCGGCATCTTTCTGGTCAACGCACCGGCGGAAATTCCGGTCAGCTTCTTCATGGATGCGGAACTGATGGAGCGCGTTTTTGTGAACCTCATCATGAATGCGATCCAGGCCTCCGCGCCGGGCGGCACGGTGACGGTGCAGTCACGAAAAACCGATCAGACCGCCGTAGTGACGGTTGAGGACCACGGCGCCGGCATTCAGCCGGAAAGCATGGAGTCGATCTTCAACCCGTTTTTTACGACCAAATCGGACGGAACCGGACTGGGTCTGGCGATCGTCGCCAAGATAGTGGACGAGCACGGCGGAACGATCAATGTGCAGAGTACGCCGGGACAGAAGACGATATTCACGGTGACGCTGCCTATGAAGGAATCGACATGAAGCCCAATGTTCTGGTGGTGGAAGACGAAGAAAAACTGCGCCGCGTGATTCAGCTACGGCTTTCCGGGGAGGGTTACGAAGTCACGCAGGCGGGCACGGCGGAAGAAGCGCTGATGCTCGCGAACCGCGCGGATCTTATTCTCAGCGACCTTCGTCTCCCTGGAATGGATGGTCTCGAGCTGTTGGCGCTGCTGCGCCGCCAGAACTCCACCGTACCGGTGATTCTGATGACGGCGCACGGTTCGGTAGGCGCGGCCGTCCAGGCGATGAAATCAGGCGCGGCGGATTTCGTCGAGAAGCCATTTTCGCTGGATCATCTCAGCGCCGTCATGCACAAGGCGCTGGAAATGCGAACGCTGCGGGATGAAAATCGGCAGCTGAAGGAGGAACTCGGCCGGCGGTACGAGATCGACAATATGATCGGCCGCAGCCGGGCGATGCAGGACATTTTCGCAACCGTCATGCGCGTTGCGCCGACGCGCTCCACCGTGCTGCTCGCGGGTGAAAGCGGAGTGGGGAAAGACCTGATCGCCAGAGCGATTCACCATTATTCGCCGCGCGCGGACAAGCCGCTGGTGAAGATCAATTGCACCGCGCTACCCGAAAACCTGATGGAGAGCGAGCTGTTCGGCTACGAAAAAGGAGCGTTCACCGGCGCGAACACCAGCAAGCCAGGAAAGTTTGAGCAGGCCGACCGAGGCACCGTTTTCCTGGACGAAATCGGCGACGTTCCCCCGCAGATCCAGGTCAAGCTGCTCCGCGTTCTACAGGAGCGCGAGTTCGAAAGGCTGGGAAGCAATAAAACGCTGCACATTGACGTCCGCGTGGTTGCGGCCACAAATCAGGATTTGCGCGCCGCTCTGGAGCAGGGCACGTTTCGCGAGGACCTTTATTACCGGCTGAACGTCGTGCCGATTGATATTCCACCTTTAAGGGAACGGCGCGAAGACATTCCATGGCTGGCCGAGCACTTCGTGAAGAAACTGGCATTGGACTCCGGATCTCAGGTGGAAGGCATCACGGAGGCGGCGCTGGAAAGACTTACGGCTTACGCGTGGCCCGGGAACGTCCGCGAACTCGAAAACGTGGTGGAGCGCAGCCTGGTGATGGCTCGCGGAACCATGCTGGACGCCGCTGATATCCGGCTCGACATGGGACGGCAGACACGGGCCGCCCCCGGAGACTTCTCCCTCCCCGCCGGGATGACGCTGGATCAGTACGAGCAGGAGATCATCCGTCACGCGATGAAGACGGCGGACGGGAATAAGAGCCATGCCGCGCGGCTGCTGGGTTTAACGCGAAACGCACTGCGCTACCGGCTTTCGCAGATGGGGATTGAAAGCTGATCAGTACACAGCGAAACAAAATACGGAGTTCGAGCCGCTGGGGCTGATGGCGTATTCGCCGGCGGGCAAGTCTTCGTTCACTTCCATCCGGTAAAGCGCCTCGCCGGACTTGGTGAGGGTTAACGTGAACGGCTTAATCGTCTTCTTGTGAGAGAAGGTGATTTCACGTCGGCCGTTCCGGATTTCGAAAGGATAGACAGCCAGCCGCTCCACCGCCAGCGAATCTTCTTTTATAACGAAAATGGGACTGGCGAGCGGTGTTTTGGCATTGGAGTGCTCACCGGGAACCCAGTAAGTCGTTTCCTGATCTTTCTTGCCTTCCTTCTTGTTTTCCGTGGTGGCCTCGAAGGCCTCGGTGGGCACGAGATCCTGAGCCATAAGCAGATACGGGAGATCGGACTTCGGCGGCTCGGGAAGTGCGGGCGGATCTGCCCGCAGGAATGCGGTCAGCAAAAGAAGAGGCAGCAGGGTCCGTGGCATTGCCGCCATTTTACTGCGTCTTCACTGTTTGCAGAAATCCGGCGATGAACGGCTCAAGCTCCGGCGCGAGAAAGTCGTCGATGGCGAGATCGACATTCGAGAAACGATCATGCGTGGTGCGCAGGCCGACGACCTTCATGCCGGCGGCGCGGGCCGCCTCAATGCCCGGAAAAGAATCCTCGAATACCAGGCAATTCGGGGGCGGTACGCCCAGCAGCTCCGCGGCGCGGAGATACATGTCGGGGAAGGGCTTGGGCCGGGCCACCTGAAACCCGTCCACACTCACTTGAAAGAAGCGGTCAATACCGGCCGCTTTGAGGACAAATTCGACGTTGGCTGGTTCCGCGTTGGTTGCGCAGCCAGTCGGGACGCCCTGGTGGCGCTCAAGAAACGCTCGAAGCCCTGGGACAAGCGCGCCAGGAAGGAGCGGGGCGATTAACTCCCGATAAACCGCTTCTTTTGCGGCGCCGTGCGCGAACACCTCGGCGTCAGTCAGGTGAGCTCCGAGGAAGTCGCGAATGATCTCATCGTTGCGCTTCCCATACATGCGTTGCTGCATGGCCTCGGTGGTGTCGAATCCCTGCGACGCGTTGTAACGCAGCCAGGCCGTCCGGTGGACCGGGTTGGAGTTTACGATCACGCCATCCATATCGAACAGGAAAGCGGCCGACGGCTCACGCACGCGATTCACCTTGCAGCGCGCCTTCCAGCCACGCCAGATAGCGGGACGAGCCGGCGGTGATAGGGATCCCGATGATCTCCGGCGTTTGATAGGAATGAAGATCGGCGATCCGAGACTGAATGCGTTCGAAATTAGCGTGCGAGGTCTTGATCAAAAGGAGGTGCTCGGCTGCGCTTTCCACGTTTCCCTGCCAGCGATACACGCTTTGCATGGAGGGAAAAATCTGGACGCATCCGGCCAGCTGTTCCGTGACCAGCGCGTGTGCGATTCGACCGGCTTCCGCGTTATCGGGGCAGGTGCTCAGGACTAACAAATACTCGCTCATGATTTGGCTTTAAAGTGCTATTATCTGGCAGAGTTCTCCCTATATGAAGCTGCCAATCGGAAAGCTCGCGGTTGTCGCCGTTGCGCTGGGCGCCATTGTCTATGGCGTCGCTGAATTTCGCGGTCCCAGCGGCTATCTCGGCCTGATGCAGAAGCGCGAACAGGTGCGGAGCCTGGAGCAGGAAAACCAAAAATTACGGGCCGAGATCGACCGGCTCGACAAGCGCGTCGACCGACTGCGGCATGACCCGGCGGCGCAGGAACTGGAGATCCGGAAACGGGTTGGGCTCGTGAAGCAAGGCGAGACAGTTTACGTTCTCCAGGAAAAGCCCAAGGCCCAAGGCGTGACGAACTCCCGCTAGCCAATCAGCCGGACCACGGGGAAGGCGCCCACGGCGACGCCGGTCATGTAAACGCCGATCGCGAAGATCAACGCCGCCGAGAACACCGGCGCATACCGGCCCCAAGCGGCGATATGCGATGGCTTGTCGCTCTTGGGCACAGACTTTTTCACTACCAGCACCATCACGCCGATCAGCATCAGCACCAGCGCGAGTCCGATGCTGAAGGATATGAGCAGCACCAGACCCAGGCCGGGGCGCCCGATGGACATGCAACTGAGAAGCAGAACCAAGGCAGCCGGGCAGGGGACCAAGCCGCCGCTCACGCCGAGAGCGACGAGGCTGCCGACAGTGACCTCGCCTTCGGGGATGTGCGAATGCGTGTGCCCGTCATGGGTGTGGGTCAGCGCGTGATCGTGGTCATGGTGGTGGTGAGCATGGTTATGTCCGTGCGCGTGGGGGTGTTCGTGGTCATGAGCATGTGGGTGGGCGTGAGAGTGACCATGCACATGCTGATGGCTTTGGCCGGTTTCATGCGCGAAGAGCTTGCGCCCGCGCCGGTATAGCAGCAGTCCTCCAATCCAGATGATGGACACTCCCGAGATCACGCCCATGAGACGAACGAGCGTTTCCGGGAGGAGATACTGCGAGAGGAACAGAGTCACGAGACCGAGCGCGAACACGCTGATGGTGTGGGTAAACGTCACCATGCCCCCGAGGAAGATGGCCTGGCGGAAGGTGCCGCGCGAGCCGACCAGGTACGCGGCCACCATGGTCTTGCCGTGGCCGGGTTCAATGGCGTGCAAAGCTCCGACGCCGAACGCGGCAGCGACGCAGATCAGCGCCAGTCCCCAAGGCAAGGAATCTTTGCTGTTTTTGAGTGTGCGCGAAAGGAAGTCGTCCCTCTTGACGGTCCCGAGCGAATCCGGCTCGGCGGGAGCGGCGCCGGTCGCCACCAGGGGAGCGGGTGTTTTTTGGGAAATTGCCGCATTCGCGGATACCGGCGGAGCAGGGTTCGCAAGCGCCGGTGTGATCATGGCGGGCGGACTCGTTTCGGTCACGTGCGGCGCGGGCGGGGCATAATCGAAGCGGGCGACGAGATCCTGCGGGGGCGCCACAGTCGGATCCTGCGGATATGCCGTGAGAGCACGGGTCCGATCTTGCCCGGGCGGCTCGGCGTGAGAAACAGTCGTGCCCGGCCGAGCTTCGATTACAATCTCTTTCCAGCCCGCGCGGTCCGCGAAATTGGTGTCTTCATATGCAAATGACCCGGGCTGTCCGGCGATCTGCAAGTGCGAGTTGATCCGCATCACGGGAAGGCCGCCCGCGCCATCCTGCATCACGTAATCCACGCGCTCCAGCCGCGCCTGGACCGGATTTCCGTTCGCGGTGAACTTCAAACCGCGCAACCAATCCGCGGCTTGCGCGCGAGCCTTGGCCTCGAGATCCGCACGAGGACTGTCCTTGGTCAAATTCCATTGCTGTAGCATTTGGAACGTCGGCAGCTCGGCAATATCGAGAACGTACAGGACTTCCACGGAGCGCGCGCCAGGCATGATGAGCGCGTAGTGATTAATGCTGAAATTGCCCATCGGATGAGCGATCAGCGTTGCGCCTGACGCCAGTAGCGCCAGAACTGGAACCAGGACCTGGGAAGGAAGCCTAAACCGGTCGTTCATTACAATAGTCCTTAAGAGACAATTTCTCGTCCAGATGCTTACCTTGACCGAGATCGCCCGCCTGATCGATCATACTTTACTGAAGCCGGAAGCGACCCGGCAGCAGATCGTGAATCTATGCATCGAAGCGCGCCGGTACGGCTTTGCCAGCGTATGCGTGAACTCCTGCTGGGTCCCGCTCGCGTTTCGCGAACTGGGCGATGACGCCGTCGCGGTTTGCACGGTGGCGGGGTTCCCGCTGGGGGCTTCAAGCACGGCGGCGAAAGTCGCCGAAGCTGGCGACGGCATCGACAATGGAGCGCGGGAAGTGGACATGGTGCTTAACATCGGGGCGCTTCGCTCGGGCGAAATCAAGGTGGTTCGGCACGACATTGAAGCTGTCGTGGAGGAATGCCACCGGGGCGGAGCGCTGGTCAAGATCATTCTGGAGACGGCCTTGCTCACCGACGCCGAGAAAGAGGAGGCCTGTCTGATCGCCAAGGACGCAGGCGCCGAATACGTGAAGACTTCGACAGGATTCGGGCCGGGCGGCGCGACCACGCGCGATGTGGAACTGCTGAGGCGATTGGTGGGTCCCTCGATGGGGGTGAAGGCTTCGGGCGGCATCCGGACGCGGACGGATCTAGAGAAGATGGTGGCTGCCGGAGCGAGCCGAATCGGCGCCAGTTCCGGCGTTCAGATCGTTGAGGCCCGGGCTGTCTAAGAAAACGCCGACAGCGGGGCGTCCCCTCGCGCGCGGCCCCGCAACCCGGAAAGCCAAGTTCGCCGAACGTTCGGAGCTTCTCGACTTCCTCCTCGAAATTTCCGCGGCTACTTCACAGACCCTCGATCTCGACGAACTGCTGGCCAACGTCGCGGACATCGTGCGCAAGGTTCTCCACCTGGACCTGTTTGCAATTCTGCTCTTCAGCGAGAAGGAGCAGGCACTAAGCATCCGCTACGCCGTCGGACACCGGGAAGAAGTTGTGCGCAACCTCAAAATCGGACTGAATGAAGGAGTCACCGGAACGGCCGCGGCGAAGCGCGAGCCGGTGCTGGTCACGGATGTTCGGCGCGACGCCCGCTATTTGAACGCCTCAGATGCCGTGCGCGCGGAACTTGCCGTCCCGATGATCGCGCGCCAGAAGCTCGTGGGAGTGATTGACGTCCAATCCACGCGGGAAGGCGCTTACGGAGAATACGACCGCAGCATGTTGCGCCTGATCGCCAGCCGCGTGGCCATCGCGATCGACAATGCGCGCTTGTACCGGCGGGCGGAACGGCAAAATCGCACGCTGCGCGCGCTATCGCGGATTTCGCAGGAGTTTACGTCCATTCTGGAACTGGATGATCTGCTGAATAAAATTGAGTCGCGCGTCCACGAACTGATGGCGTACGACGCTTTCAGTATTCTGCTGGTGGACGAGAACAACAAGCGGCTGCGTCATCGTGTGAGCATCCGCTACGACCAGCGGGTCAAGGTGGACGAGGTTCCTTTAGGTTTGGGGATTGTCGGGGCGGCCGCTCAATCCCGGAAACCGGTGCGCGTGAACGACGTGAGCACGGATCCCCGTTATATCGCGTCGCATCCCGGCATTCTTTCGGAAGTCGCGATTCCGCTGATCGTGCACGATCGCGTGATGGGAGTTATGGATCTGGAAAGTAATAGCCTGTCGGCGTTCACGGATGACCACGTGCGCATTCTTTCCCTGCTGGCGCCGCAGATCGCAAGTTCGATCGAGAACGCGCGTCTTTACGAGGAAATCGCGGTCCGGGAACGCAGCATGCAGGACGATCTTCGGGCTGCCCGGGAACTGCAGGCAGTCCTGCTTCCGGCCACCACGCCCCCGATGCGCGGCCTGGACTCCGCGGTGGGGCTGCGGCCGTCCCGCGAGATCAGCGGCGATGTTTACGATTTCTTTCAGCATTCCGACGCAAACGCGGTTCTCGCGTTCGGCGACTCCAGCGGCAAAGGCGCGGCGGCGGCGCTCTATGGAGCCGTTCTGGACGGCCTTCTGCGAACGCTGGCGCCGCGCTGGCGAAGCCCCGCTCAATTGATGAAGGCGCTGAACGACAAGCTGGTGGAACGTCCCGTGGAAGCGCGCTACGTCACTCTTCTCCTGATGCTGTGGTCACCCCAGACCATGCAGTTCACGCTCGCCAACGCCGGAAATACGGTGCCTATGATCGCCCGCAATGGCGAGATTCTGAAACTGCATCTGGAAGGTGTTCCGCTCGGTCTGCTGCCAGATCGCGAATACGATGAGATCGTGTTTCAGGCGAAGCCGGGCGATACCATCGTTCTCTATTCGGACGGTGTTTCGGACCACCTCAGCCCAAGTAACCAGGAGTACGGTCGCAATCGCCTGGCTAATATCGTTCGCAAGCACTCCGGTACGCCGCAGGACGTTATTAATGCTGTCTTTGCGGATCTGGACCGCTTCAACACCGTGCGTTTTGACGACCAGACGCTGATCGTCATGCAGGTGAAGAGCAAACGTCCCCGCAAATCGCTCTAGCCATGTTCGTCTATACCGAGGGCAAGCTGTTCTGCGAAGGCATTCCGCTGGACGACATCGCGCGCGAAGCCGGGACACCGTGCTATGTGTACTCGGCCACCTCGATCCGGGACGCTTATCGCAATTACGATTTTGCTCTGAAAGCGCTCCCCCACACCATTTGCTACGCGGTGAAAGCCAATTCCAACCTGGCGATTCTGAAGCTGCTAGCGGAGGAAGGCGCGGGTTTTGACATCGTTTCGGGCGGGGAGCTCTACCGTGTGCTGCGGGCAGGCGGAGATCCAGGCCGCGTCGTGTTTTCGGGCGTGGGCAAGACAACGCGCGAAATTGAATACGCTCTCGCCAGCGGGATTCATAGCTTCAACTGCGAGTCGGAGAGCGAACTTGACCTGTTGAATGCCGTGGCGGCGCGGATGCAACTCCAAGCGCGCTTTTCTCTCCGTGTCAATCCCGACGTGAACGCCTCCACGCATCCCTATATTTCGACCGGCCTCACCGACCACAAGTTCGGAATCGGCATTCGCGATGTGGAGGGCGTATATGAGCGCTCCGGGCGTCTTCCGAATCTAATGGCGGAGGGAATCAGCTGCCATATCGGGTCGCAGATGCTGGATCCCGCGCCGATGCTCGATGCGGCAGCCAAAGTGTTCGAGCTGGCGATCCGGCTCCGCGCCGCGGGCCATGCACTCCGTCATATCGATCTCGGAGGAGGAATTGGCATCTCCTACCGGCCCGACGAAACAGCGCCGGATCTCCACTCGATCTTCCATGAACTCGAGGGCGCCTTGCTCCGCGGCGGTTTCGAAGTCTTTGTGGAACCGGGCCGCTCAATCGTGGGGCAAGCGGGGATGCTGGTCACCCGGGTGCTTTCCCGCAAGCGGAACGGAGTCAAAGAATTCGTGATCGTTGACGCCGCCATGAACGATCTGATTCGGCCAGCGCTCTACCAGTCTCACCACGAGATCCTTCCCGTAGACCAAAGCACGGAACGGTCCGTGGTGGATGTGGTGGGGCCGGTTTGCGAGAGCGGCGATTTTTTCGCCCGCGACAGGTTGCTGGCCGGCGCTTCCTTTCCGGGCGACTATCTGGCCATCGCGTCGGCCGGGGCATACGGATTTTCCCAATCCTCGAACTACAACTCCCGGCCTCGCGCGGCCGAGATCCTGGTCGACGGCGGCGAGTGGCGCGTCATTCGAAGCCGCGAGACTTTTAGTGATCTGGTGCGCGGGGAAAGCTTTTGAAGTTCAGCCCAGCAAGAGCATGGCTTCGGCGACTAGAAAAAGAGATCCGGAGACAAACACAACGTCGTCCGGCCCGGGAAGGCTCTGGAACGCCGCTTTCAGGTCGGGGGCCGTCCCGATATTAGAGAAGTCGGTCAACGTGAGCAGGAACTCCGGGGCTACAGCGCGGGGCTGATTCGGGGCGGTCAGGATGACCTTGCGAAAGCAGGGGAACAGGATCCCGCAGATTTCATCCACCGCTTTATCGCGCATCGCACCAAAGATCAGAACCGGCTTCGGATTTGGGTAAAATTCGGCGACATACTCGGCCAAAGCGCGGGCGCCTGCCGGGTTGTGAGCGCCATCGAGAATAATCTCGGGCCGTTCGCGGACTTGTTCCAGGCGCCCCGGCCAGCGGGCGCCTGTGATGCCGCGAACGATCGCCTCATCCGGAACTTGCATGGCGGCGAGCGCGGTCGCCGCGGCAAGAGCATTGACCACCTGATGACGCCCTCGAAGTTGCGTCTCGAATTCGATTCCGTGTGCCCGTATGCGGCTCCCGGCTTGATGCACAAAAGCCTCTTCCGCAGGCCAGGACTCGACGACAAGGGAATCCAGTTCGCGCGACCGCTCGCGGATCACTTTATAGGCTTCCGGTCGCTGGGGAGCAACCACGACCGGAACTCCCGGCTTGATGATCCCGGCCTTTTCCCCAGCGATCGACTGAATACTGGCGCCCAGAAATTTCTCGTGATCGAAATCGACCGGCGTGATGACGCAGAGCTCAGGCTCCACAACGTTCGTCGCATCCAGCCGTCCGCCCAGGCCCACCTCGATGACCGCCACGTCTACGCCGCTGTCGCGGAAGAGCAGAAACGCCATGGCGGTGACGGTCTCGAAATAACTCGGATGGACGTCGATGTGCCCAGCCTCGATCAGGGTTTCGGCGGCTTCATGAACGCGCGCGAAGGCGCCGGTGAACTCTGCCTGGGAAACCGGGACGCCGTTGATCCGGATGCGCTCGGCCGGTTCCAGAAGGTGAGGCGACGTGAACAGGCCCGTGCGGAATCCCGCCTCACGAAGCCCGGATTCGATGAAAGCGCAGGTGGAACCCTTTCCGTTGGTGCCGGCAACATGCACAAAACGACGCGGGCGCCGCTCGGGATTCCCGAGCATATCCATCAGCCGCGCGATGCGGTCCAGGCCCAGCTTCGCCGTTTTCAGCTCATTTCCGAGCGCGTAGAGAAAGCGGACGGAATCCGGGTAATTCATCCCAGGCGGCGGCTTAGGCGGCCGCGGCGCCGCAAAAGAACCGCAATGCCTCGGCGATGTACATCTTCATTTCGCCCCGAGCGACCACGGCGTCGAGCATGCCGTGTTTCACCAGGAACTCGCTGCGCTGGAAGCCTTCCGGCAGCTTTTGCCGAATGGTTTGCTCGATTACGCGCGGACCCGCGAATCCGATGAGGGCGCCCGGCTCACCAATATTCAGATCCCCCAACATCGCCAGGCTGGCGGTGACGCCGCCGGTGGTGGGGTCGGTGAGGACGCTGATGTAAGGGATGCGCGCTTCATCGAGCCGCATCAGAGCAGCGGAGATCTTGGCCATCTGCATCAAGCTGATCGCGCCCTCCTGCATCCTTGCCCCACCCGAGGCGGAGATCACAATCAAAGGCGCGTGCTCCGCAATGCACCGTTCGATCGCGCGGGTGATCTTTTCCCCCATCACCGAACCCATGCTGCCCCCGATGAATTTGGGTTCCATCGCGCAGATGTGGACCCGGCGCCCGGCCAGTGTTCCCCGACCGGATATCAACGCGTCGCTGAGTTTGGTTGCCGCGCGAGTGGATCGCAAACGATCCTTATAGGCCTTGGAATCCACGAATCCGAGCGGATCCGTAGACGCGAGATCCGCGTCGAATTCCTCATATACTCCGTCGTCAAACAACATTGTTAAGCGCGAAACGGCATCGATCCGAAAATGCGCTCCGCAACTAGGACAGACGTTGTGACTGACGCCCAGATCCTTTTTCCAGAGGATCTCCCGGCATTGGAAGCACTTCTCCCAGAGGCCCTCGGTCTTGACGGTTTTGGGTGTCTCGTCGGCTTTGAGCTTCTTCTCCGGATCGTTCTCGTTATGTGTGAACCAGGACATCAGTCTTTTCTCTTAATAGGGTGAAGACGAATCTTTAACTTTCTCACACTATCGGGGGTAAGGATGGCCCCGCAAAATGGCGAACGCGCGGTAGATCTGCTCGGCCAGCATAGCCTTGGCCAATTCGTGGGGGAAGGTCATCGAGGAGAGGGAAAGCAGCAGGTCGGCGCGCTCGCGCCACTCCGGCGGAAGACCGTCGGCGCCGCCTACCAGGAAGACGAGTTCCTGACTCAACATTTCAGCGCGCGCGATCAGGTCCGCGAAGGAAACCGAGTCCATGACTTTTCCCGTTGGATCCAGAAAAATCTTCCGCGCCGCGGCGTGCTTGCCGAACAGATCGAACTTGTCCGGGCGAATCTCATTCGACTGAATCGTCGCGAAATGGGACACACGGCCCAGGTAGTCCTCCGTCAGCGCGTGCGAGTGCCGATCTTTCGTCTTGCCGACGAAGTAAAGGAAAATTTTCACGCCGCCGGGATGGCGATCGTCTTTGCACCGCGCCAAAGCCGTTCCAACTCGTAGTAGTCGCGGGCTTTCGGGGAAAACACGTGCACGAGGAAGTCGCCGTAATCGGCCAAAATCCACTCCGCCTGGCCGTACCCTTCCAGACTGACGGGCATTTCCCCTTGCTGCTTGAGTTGATACCCGATCTCATCGCTGATGGCCTGCACTTGTGGCGAGTTAGCCCCGGTGGCGATCACGAAATAGTCCGTGAAGGAAGTGACGCCTGATAGATCAAGCACGACGAGGTCTTTGGCCTGTTTGGATTCAGCAGCGCGAACAGCGGTCAGCCACGCGGGTTGCTCCGCCGAGTCAGTTGAAGCGTTCGATGGTTGTGGAGCGTCTTTAGGTGTATGGATCTGAGGCAGAACCTTCCCTCTGGTCCCATCGTACTATAAAGAGGAAACCCCCAGCGAATGCGAGTTCTTTCAGGCGTGGCCTTCATTCTGTGCGTTGTGGCGCCCGTGTTCGCCGCCGATCCGGCAGCGAATACCGAAAGTCCAGCGCTTCAGCACGCCCGCCTGGAAGTGACAAAAATCGAGGGTCTGGTGGCTACGGGTGTGCTTCCTCGCGCGCGTCTCGAGGAGGCCCGCAGTTCCCTTGCGGACGCCCAGGACGGCGAGGCCATCCGCAGCGCTCTCTACGAGAAAGACATCACGGTTCCCCAGGCCGACGAGTTGGTCAGGTTGACGCAGAGGCGAGTGGAGCGCCGGCAACTCGCGGCGGATGAACGCAACAAGCTGCTCGCCGAGGGCATTATTGCGCGTTCGGAAGCCGCCGACGCCCAAAATGCGCTGGATCAGGCGAATCGCGATCACACCTGGGCGGTGACGCGGGCGCAATTCGCTCGCGAGATGGTCGAGATCGCGACCAATGAGCAGGAAATCATGCGTCAGATGGAATTGGCAAATTCGTCGCACGCAAGCAGTGGATTGATAGAGCACTTCGTAGGAACCAACCGCTTCGACATGGCTCAATTCCCGTCCATTGAGAGGGCGTTCGAAGCGCGTTTCGCCCGCGCTCTGCCGGTGAGCGCCATGGGCGAAACGGAAGTCCACAAGACGCTGGGCTTCGATCACCGGAATCGCGTGGATATCGCTCTTCAGCCGGACCAGCCCGAAGGGCAGTGGCTCCGCAACTATTTGACAGCGCACAACATTCCGTACTTCGCGTTTCGCACCGCAGTGGCCCATAAAGCAACCGGGGCCCACATTCACATTGGGCCGCCCAGCCTGCGCTATCTCGCGCAGGCAGCGCGTTCGCCGTCTCACGCGGTCGCCGGCGAAGACTAATCAGCCGTCGAAGTGTTCGCGATCGAAGGCGCAATTTCCCAGAACCGGACACCAGAGATACCTCCGTCCTATATTCCTCAGATACTTACGCGGTGTAGAACGTGGCAGTGCGCGTGCCATCCCATAGAGGAACCTCTATGGATGTCGTCCGGAATCCTTCTCACAAGCGCAAGCGGCTGATCTGGCGCGCTGTCTTCATCGCGCTTGCGTGCATCGCGGCCGGCGGAATTACTTTCGCCGTCGTTCATCTTCAGCCCGCGGCGCCGACCGTCGAGTGGAGCACCATCTGGCCGGGGTCTGTCCGGCGAGGCCCCATGATTCGTCAGGTTCGTGGACTGGGCACTCTGGTCCCGATCGAAGTCCTCTTTATCCCGGCACGTAACGATGGCCGCGTGGACAAGATATACATCCGTCCAGGTACGCCGGTAAACGCGGGCAGCGTCATCCTGACGCTTTCCAACCCGGAACTGAATAACGATGCGGTGGATGCGGAGTATAGCCTGAAAGAAGCGCAAGCGGCGTACACCGACCTTCGCGTTCAGCTCCAAAGCCAAGGCTACGATAAGCAGGCCGTGGCGGCGCAAGTGAATTCGGACTACCGCCAAGCGCAACTCAAAGCGGATCGCGACACGAAACTGGCCGCGGCGGGTCTGATCCCCGAAGTGGATCTTAAACTTTCCACCACGCAAGCCGAAGAACTCCAGCAACGCAACGGCATCGAGGAGAAGCGTCTCAAGATCATCAGCGAATCGGTCCAGGCACAGCTGGACGCGCAGAAGGTGAAGATCGAACAGCTCAAGGCTCAATATGAGCTGAAGAAACAGGAGGTCGAACAGCTCAATGTTCGGGCAGGCACGCCCGGCGTGCTGGTCGATCTCCCGGTCGAAGTGGGCCAGCAGATCTCCGCAGGAACCGTCCTGGCTAAAGTTACGCAGCCGAATAAGCTCAAGGCTTCACTGAAGATCACGGAGACCGAAGCTCGCGACATCCTGATCGGCCAGAAGGCTTCGATCGATACTCATAACGGCGTCATTCCGGGCCATGTGATTCGAATCGATCCGGCCGCGGTGAACGGAACGGTCACTGTTGACGTAGGTCTGGATGCGGAGCTTCCGCAAGGAGCGCGTCCAGACCAGAGCGTCGATGGAACGGTGGAACTGGAACACCTCGCCGACGTGCTTTACGTCGACCGGCCCACCGTGGGCCAGCCGAATAGCACGATTACGCTTTTCAAGATCTCGCCCGATCAAAAAACCGCAGTTCGGACGACTGTCAAATTGGGGCGCGCATCCGTCAACTACATCGAAGTGCTGGGCGGTCTGCAAGTGGGAGACCAGGTAGTTCTTTCCGATATGGCCCAGCAGGACAAAGAAGACCGCATTCGATTCAATCACTAACGCGAACCGACCAGGAGCTTGAATGACCGCCGAAAACCAGACTCTGATCCACCTCGATGGAGTGACGAAAGTGTTCGTCACCGATGAAGTTGAAACACACGCCCTTGCCGGCATTCACCTGGACATCCGGAAAGGCGAGTATGTTTCTATTTCCGGTCCGTCGGGCTGCGGAAAATCCACACTGCTCGCCATACTCGGACTTCTCGACACGCCGAGCGGCGGGATGTATACGCTGAACAATCAGCCGGCGAGCGGCTTACGCATGCAGGATCGGGCGCGGATCCGCAATCGGGAGATCGGGTTCATTTTCCAGGCGTTCAATCTGATCGGCGACCTGAACGTATATGAAAACGTCGAATTGCCGCTCACTTATCGCGGGATGCCCGGCGCGGAGCGCAAGAAGAACGTGATGGAAGCACTCGAAAAAGTAGGCATGTCGCACCGAGTGAAGCACTATCCTTCGCAACTCTCCGGCGGCCAACAGCAGCGCGTCGCGGTAGCCCGGGCGCTGGCCGGAAGCCCCAGCGTTCTGCTCGCGGATGAGCCGACCGGCAACCTGGATTCCGCGAACGGCGAAGCGGTGATGGAGTTATTGCGAAATCTGCACCGCAACGGCGCCACCATCGTCATGGTCACGCACGATCCGCGATACGCGAAGTTCGCGGACCGCACCGTTCATATGTTCGACGGCCGCATTGTCGAAGAGACTACGGCCGCGGCCTAGCGTTCCAACGCGCGTCGCTCGTTTACGCGCACGAGGAGCAATCATGAACGGGTTGCGATTGGCGGCGAGTCGCTGCCGCGCGCCGCTCCTCGCGAACCGATCCCATGAACGCTTTGAGGCATGACTGATATGAACGACTTCGTTTTCGATCTTCGGTACGCCGCGCGAATGCTCTCCCGGAATCCCGGCTTCACCGCCGTAGCGATTTTCGCCCTGGCTCTCGGCATTGGCGCCAACACAGCCATTTTCAGCGTGGTGAACGCCGTGCTTCTCCGCCCGTTGCCGTTTCCGTCCGCGTTGCGGTTGGTGGCCCTCGGTTTTCAGCGCCGCGGTGCACCGGATGCTGTAAGTTATCCGGACTTTCGCGATTATCGGTCGCGAAATCAGTCTCTCGAGCACGTGGCGGTCTACCACGATGCCACCTGGACTCTCACCGGTCCGTCGCGCCAGGCGACCAGCCTGAACATGATTGTGAGCTCGGCGGAACTGTTTCCCATGCTGGGCGTCGCGCCGCGCATGGGCCGCACGTTTCGCAAGGACGAAGATGACACGGTCGGAGCGTCTCCTATGGGCGTCGTGCTTAGCTATGACGCCTGGCAGAAACAGTTCAACTCTGATGCGGCCATTATAGGAACGCACATCACCCTGCGCGGTAAACCTTATACGGTGATCGGAGTGATGCCGGCCGGTTTCCAGTTTCCGATCCGCGGCGACGCCGTGGATGCCTGGACCACGTTCGCGTTTTCCGACGATATGCTGACCGATAGCGGCAAAAAAGGCATGGCCGAACAGCGCGGAGCCCGCTACCTGACCGCTGTCGGGATGCTGAAAAATGGCGTTTCCCTGTCCCGCGCGAACGCCGATCTCGCGGTGACTTCCGCGGCGCTCGCCCGGACTTACCCCGACTCTGATAAATACCTGACGGCCCGCGTGCAGCTGTTACTCGATAGTCTTGTCGCGAACACGCGGCCTGTTCTGCTGCTTCTGCTCGCGGCCGTAGGTTGCGTGCTGCTGGTCGCCTGCGCCAATGTGGCCAACCTTCTTTTAGCCCGCGCCAGCACGCGGCGCAGGGAGATTGCGATCCGCGCCGCGTTGGGCGCCGGAAGAGGACGCGTTGTGCGCCAGGTGCTCACGGAAAGCATTCTGCTTTCACTTCTCGGCGGCGTGGCCGGGCTTTTCCTGGGCGCGTGGGGAAATGAATTGCTCATTCGCTACAGCCCGGGAAACGATCCGCGGCTCGCACAGTCCAGTCTTGACGCCCGGGTGTTTCTGTTTGCCTTCGGTGTTTCGATTCTCACGGGTGTTGTCTTCGGCCTGGCGCCTGCGTTTCGGGCGGCGCAATGCGACCCGGCGGAGTCGCTCAAAGAAGGCTCGCGCGGCACCACTGAGGGGATCCGCGCGAACAAGGCGAGGAGCGCACTCATCATCAGTGAAGTGGCGCTCGCGTTGATGTTGCTCGCCTGCGCCGGCCTACTCATCCGCAGCATGAATCGCTTGAACCGTGTCAATCCGGGCTTCCGCGCCCACAATGTTCTCTCTGTTTCGCTGGTACTCCCCGAGGTCCGGTACAACGACGCCCAGATTGATCAATTTCTGAATCGGTTCGAGACCCGTCTCACCCAGTTGCCCGGCGTTACTTCCGCTAGTGATGTCGTGGTCCTCCCGCTCAGTGGGGACGATATGGAGACCGGGTTCGAAATCCGGGGTCACGCGGTATCGCAATCCGACCGGCCCATGACGCGCATCAATGTGGCCGCGCCGCTCTACTTCCGGACGATGGGCACGCCGCTAATCGCCGGCCGCGACTTCAGCGAGACGGATACGGTCGATTCCAAGGAAGTCGTGCTCGTCAACGATACGTTCGCGCGGAAGTATTTCCCCAAGCAGAATCCTTTGGGAAAGTTCATCAAGCCAGGCTTTTCCAAGGGAGACACGGCGCCCTTTCGTGAAATCGTGGGGATCGTCGCTTCTGTTCAGCAGGACCGCATCGGAAAGCCGCCCGAACCAGAAGTCTTTCTTCCGCGAAGCCAGTTCGTGAACAATGATGTCGAGGTGGTGGTCCACACCGCCGGCGACGTCAACGCTCTCATTCCCGCTGTGCGCACCACGCTGCGCGCCATGGACGCCGATCTGCCTCTCCGGGGAGCGCTTACGATGGAAGAGCGCGCAGGCCGCTCGGTCGCGCAGCCTCTCTTCCAGAGCTTCCTATTCGCCATCTTTGCGGCGGTCGCTCTGATCCTGACAGCGGTCGGGCTCTACGGCGTCATTTCGTATTCAGTGGCGCAGCGCACTCACGAGATCGGAACCCGCATGGCCCTGGGCGCGAAACAACGCAACATCCTCGCGCTGGTGGGTGGACAAGGGCTCGTTCTCACTCTGTCCGGCATTGTGATTGGGATGGCCGGCGCGCTGGCGATCTCCCGTCTCCTCGGGAACTTGCTCTACGAGATCGCTCCCACGGATCCGCTGACCCTTTTCGCGGTTGCCGCGATCATCTTCTTTGTCGCGTTCCTCGCTACTCTGATCCCCGCCCGCCGCGCCGCAAATGTCGATCCCATGACCGCTTTGAGGTACGAGTAAGCGTGCTCCAGGATCTCCGGTTCGCTCTTCGCACGTTCCGCAAGACGCCGGGCTTCGTTTTGATCGCCTTGCTCACGCTGGCACTGGGAATTGGCGCCAACACCGCCATGTTCAGCGTGGTCAAAGCCGTGCTGCTCGCCGGGCTGCCTTATCCGCATCCCGATCAGCTCGTCCAACTTTGGGAGAAACGTCAGGATGGCGGCACAATGCAGGTCTCCGGCCCCAATTTTCAGGACTGGCGAGACCAAAATCACTCGTTGCTCGCGATGGCCCGGTGTTCGCCCGATACGGTCAATCTGGCGGGCGACTTCGCCGCGCAACGCGTCGCCATAGAAAGCGTGTCCCAGGGATTTTTCGGCATCATGGGATCTGACGCTATCCGTGGTCACACCTTTACGAACGGGGAGTCCAGAACCGGCGCCGCGCCTGTCGCGATCATTTCGTACGGCTTGTGGCGTTCCGTGATGAACGGCAGCGAGGATGCGATCGGTAAACCGATCCGCGTGGATGGGATGCGCTTCACTGTCGTGGGCGTAATGCCTCCCGGCTTCGACTTCCCGGATAAGACACAGCTCTGGGTTCCCGCGGAAATCTTCCCCGATACGTCCACACGTTCCGCGCACAATTTCCGCGTGTACGGCCGCTTGAAGTCCGGCATAACGCTTTCAGCGGCGCAGGCCGACATGAACACCGTCGCCGCGCGACTCGCCAGCCAATATGCTGACGATAAGGATCGCGGCATCAAGGTGGTCTCTCTGCACGAGCAAATCGTCGGTTCGGTAAAGCCGGCTCTCCTGATTCTTCTCGGCGCCGTCGCTTTCGTCCTTCTGATCGCGTGCTGCAACATCGCCAATCTGCAGATGGCGCGGGCTTCTTCGCGAGTGCGCGAAATGGCGCTGCGGTCCGCTCTCGGCGCGCGGCGCGGCCGGCTTATCCGCCAGCTTCTGACCGAGAGCGTCGTTCTTTCTGTGTTGGGCGGAATTCTGGGACTCATTCTCGCCTTCTGGGGCGTCGCCGTCCTTAAGGCCGCCATCCCGGCCAACATTCCCCGCATCGAAGACATCAGCATCGATTCCGGCGTCCTGGCGTTCACCTTCGCGCTTTCTGTGCTGGCCGGGTTGCTTTTCGGCGTTCTCCCTGCTCTTTCGGCGTCACATACTGATGTGAACGAAGCCATCAAAGAGGGCTCGGGCAAAGCGACATCGGGGCTCCGGAAGCGCAGGCTCGGCGGCGCTCTCGTGGTTGGCGAAATCGGTGTCGCGACCATTCTGCTGGTCAGTGCGGCGCTGCTCGTAGAAAGCTTCGTCCGGCTGGAACGCGTCGATCCCGGCTTCCGTCCCGACGGCGTTCTCACCGCCGAGATCTCCTGGCCGGTCGCGCAGGGCGCGGAGCCCGACACGGCGCGTTTGGTCACCCTAACCCATCAGCTTCTCGATCGCGTCCGCACCCTGCCCGGCGTGGCATCCGCCGGCATTACGGACACCGTCCCGATCGCGCGCGAGGGGCCGGACGGCGGCTTTGAAATCGACGGCCGGGCGCTTCCGAAGAATCCGCACGATATTCCGTGGGCGGATTACCGGGTGGTCAGCACCGGCTACTTCGAATCCATGCGCATTCCGCTTCAACGCGGTCGCGCCTTCGCGGCGACCGATGAACGCGAAAATGTTCCACAGGTCGCTCTCGTGAACCAGACGTTCGTGCAAACCTATTTCCCGAATGAAGACCCGCTCGGCAAACGCATTCGTTTTTTCGGGTTTGACCGCAAGCCGGAGTTTCTTCAGATCATCGGCGTGGTCGCGAACACTCGCTCTCTGGGTCTGAACCAGAAATTCATTTCCGAAGTGTTCGCCGACAGCTTTCAACATTCGGGCCAATTGATGAACTCGAACCTGATCGTTCGCGGCCTCGCGACTTCGGCGGCGCCGGTGCGATCGACGATAGCCTCCATCAGCCGCGACGTGCCAGTGACGTTTCGCAGCATGGAAAACGTCATCGCGGAATCGATCGACCGCCAGCGCTTCCAGACTGCGTTGCTCTCCCTGTTCGCCACACTGGCCCTCGTTCTGGCGGCGCTCGGAGTCTATGGAGTTCTGTCCTACACGGTGGACCGGCGCACCGCTGAACTGGGCATCCGCATGGCTCTCGGCGCGGAACGCCGGACCGTGCTCGCCATGATTCTGCGCGAAGGTTTCGCCATGATCGCCTGTGGTCTCGCAGCCGGTATCGGCGGAGCGCTGCTGCTCACTCGGATGCTCACGAGCCTGCTCTACGGCGTGAGCGCAAATGACCCAGCCACCTACGCCGCGATAGCGGCGCTTCTTGGAGCCGTCGCGATGTGCGCCTGCTTCTTTCCCGCCCTGCGCGCCGCCAACACTGAACCGACGCTTGCACTCCGCCATGAATAGAAATGCGATGGACATTCTCTTCCTAAGCATTCGCTATGGGCCGCGAACGGCGCTAAGCATCGGCCTTCGCCTGTTTTCCCCAAGCGTGCGCCGCGCCGACCTGCTGTTAGCCTTACGCTACGAAGAGAGATTCATGACATGATCCGCTTACACAACATCGAAAAGTTTTATCAGGCGGGCGTCAGCAAGTCTTTCGTCCTCCGCCGCATCTCGCTTGAAATAAAACAGGGCGAGTTCGTGACCATCATGGGCCCGTCGGGGTCCGGGAAGTCGACCCTTCTCAGCATTCTCGGCATGCTTGACGGCTCCTGGACGGGCGAATACTGGTTCTATGATCAACCGGTTCACAAAATGAATCCGCGCCAGCGTGCCGATCTCAACAAGCAGTACATCGGCTTCGTTTTTCAGAGCTACCACCTGATCGATAACCTCACAGTCGCCGAGAACCTCGACATGCCGCTGTCCTACCGGGATAAGAAGAAGTCCGAGCGCGCCGCCACTGTCGCCGACACCCTCGATCGATTTCATATCGTGGGAAAGAAAGATCTGTTTCCCAATCAGCTCTCCGGCGGCCAGCAGCAGCTCGTCGCGGTCGCCCGCGCCATCATCGCCAACCCGAAAGTCATTCTGGCCGACGAGCCCACGGGTAATCTGCACAGCAAACAGGGTCAGGAAATTATGGAGCTTTTCAAGAAGTTGAATGAGGAAGGCGCCACGATCATTCAGGTCACGCATTCGCAGAAGAACGCCGAGTACGGCGACCGCACAATCCTGCTCGAAGACGGTTGGATGGCCAGCACTGCCCAGGCCCGGTAGATGTCGCCTCGCATTCTGATCGCTGACGACCAGACTGACGTACTCGAAGCTCTTCGCCTGATCTTGAAGCCCGAGGGGTATCAGGTCGAAACGGCCACATCCACCCTGGCGGTGCTGTCCGCGATCGAACGACGGGAATTTGATGTCGCGATGATCGATCTGAACTACACTCGCGACACCACGTCCGGCCGTGAGGGGCTCGATCTTCTGACGGAGATTCAGGCCGTGGACAGCACGCTTCCAGTGGTCGTCATGACGGCGTGGGGCACGGTCGAGATCGCGGTGGAAGCCATGCGGCGGGGCGCGCGAGACTTCCTTCAAAAACCGTGGGAGAATTCCCGCGTTCTCGCGATTGTGCGCAACCAGGTGGCGTTAAGCCGCGCCTTGCGGACCGGCCAGAGACTGGAAGCTGAAAACCGCATTCTGGGGGGAACCGGCGGCCGCGATGCGTCCGGCCACGAGGGCCCGCTTCTGATTGCCGGGTCCCCCGCCATGCAGCCAGTGCTGCGCATGATTCGCGACGTAGGCCCCTCGGACGCCAACATCCTTATCACCGGCGAGCCCGGGACAGGCAAAGAAGTAGTCGCGCAAGCGCTGCACGCCATCTCAGGGCGATCGCAAAAACGGCTGGTCACGGTAAACACCGGCGGACTCCCGGAAGGGGTGTTCGAAAGTGAATTGTTCGGTCATGTCCGCGGCGCCTTCACGGACGCCAAGCAGGACCGGATTGGCCGTTTCGAACTTGCCGACGGCGGCACGCTCTTTCTCGATGAGATCGCCAACATCACGCCCACCCAGCAATCGCGGCTCCTGCGCGTTCTGCAGACGGGCGAAATGGAGCGCGTCGGCTCGTCCCGCACCATTCGCGTCGATTCCCGCGTGCTCTCGGCGACCAACGCGGATCTCCACGAAGAGGTCGCGGCCGGACGGTTTCGCGCGGATCTGCTGTTCCGTCTCAACGCTATCGAGATTCACCTGCCGCCGCTGCGGGATCGCCGGGAAGACATTCCTATCCTCGCCAACCACTTCCTCGGCTCCTACGCACACCGCTACCGCAAAACGCTGGGCGGATTCGACTCCGCCGCGCTTCAATGCCTGCTCGAACATCCGTGGCCCGGCAATATACGCGAATTGGCGCACGCCATAGAACGCGCCGTTCTGCTTTCGCAGGCGGATCATATCAGCGTCGCCGATCTGGGTCTTCGGCAGGCCCGAAAGTCGGAATTGCGCCTCGACGATATGAGCCTTGAACAGGTTGAAGACGCTCTGATCCGCAAGGCCCTGGCGCGTTTCGGGGGTAACGTGAGTCAAGCCGCGAAGGCTCTCGGACTCAGCCGGAGCGCGCTTTACCGCCGCCTTGAGCGGCACCGGCCAGCGTAGCGATGAGCCAGCGCCGTCGCCGCGACCGGCTTTCCTTTGAGGCACGCATTCATCTTTACGCGCTGTTGACCGGCCTGCCCGGCGGCGCGGCCACGCTCATTCTGATCTGGACCGGAAACTTCACGCCGCGCGTCGAGTGGACGGTCACCTTCTTCCTGCTTGTTTTCTGGGGCGGCTTGGCGGCGGCACTGCGCGAACGGGTCGTCTTTCCTTTGCGAACCATCTCCAATCTGCTCTCGGCGCTCCGCGAGGGCGATTTTTCATTCCGAGCACGTCCTTCGCATCACGAGGACGCGCTGACGGATGTGATGGTTCAGGTCAACGGGATCGTCGACACTTTGCGCGACCAGCGATCGAGCGCCATGGAAGCCACCGCGCTGTTGCGGAAGGTTATGGCCGAGATCGACGTCGCTATCTTTGCATTCGATTCGCAGCAGATCCTGAAGCTCATCAACCGTGCTGGCGAAAAGCTGCTGGCGCGCCCGGCGGAAAGACTGATGGGCCTTAACGCGACGGAGGTTGGTCTCGCCGACTTCCTCGTCGCAGCCACGCCTTCATCCGTGCGCAAGACGTTCCCGGGCGGGGCGGGCGTCTGGGCCATTCGCCTGGGCGAATTTCGCGAACACGGCGTCCCGCACTCGCTCCTCGTCGTTTCGGATCTGACTCGTCCCCTGCGCGAAGAAGAGCTTCTTGCCTGGCAGCGTCTGGTGCGGGTTCTCGGACATGAAATCAACAATTCACTGACTCCCGTGAAGTCGATTTCTGAATCGCTCAGCCGTCTCGTTTCCCGCCAGCCGCTGCCCGAAGACTGGCGGGAAGACGCCGTTCACGGGCTCGGAATTATCTCTTCGCGCGCCGACGCGCTGAATCGCTTCACCGGCGCATACGCCCGTTTGGCGCGTCACCCGGCTCCTGTCATTCAAGCCCTGCAGGTCAAGGACTGGGTTTTCCGCACCGCCGCTTTGGAAACGCGGCAGAAAGCAGTCATTGAAGCGGGTGAGGATCTCGTGATCCCGGGCGATCCCGATCAGCTCGATCAGCTATTGATCAACCTTCTTCGGAATGCGGTCGACGCGGCCCAAACTACCCGGGGCGGCGTAACGCTGCGATGGCAGGTCCATCCGAATTCCGTAGAAGTGGCCGTGCTCGATGAAGGCGCGGGCATCGCAAACGCCGCGAACTTGTTCGTCCCGTTTTTTACGACCAAGCCCAACGGTTCGGGGATCGGGCTGGTTCTCAGCCGTCAGATCGCCGAAGCGCATGGCGGCTCGCTTACGTTGAACAACCGAAGCGACCGTACGGGTTGTATCGCTGTCATCACTTTGCCCAGAAGATAAGGGCTGAAACGCAGCGGATTACTCTTCCCGCAGCGCCGTTGAAGGGTCAATGCGCGTCGCGCGCCAAGTTGGGATGGAAAGGGCAATCCCAGCGGCGGGAAGAATTGCGACAAGCACCGCGCCCCATGTTGCCTCGTCGGTGACGCCGACTCCGAATAACTGACTGCGGATCAGGCGCTCCGCCAATATCGCCAGTGCAAGGCCGCCCGCCAGCCCGCACCCGGCGACGATTCCTCCCCGGGAGACGATGATGCGAGCAACCTGGGAGCGGCTCGCGCCCAGCGCCGCGCGAATGCCAATCTCGCGATGACGCAGTTCTACCAGGTGCGCGAGAGAACCGTAGAGGCCCACGCCCGCAAGCAGCAGCCCGGCGAATGCAAATGCGTTCAGTAGAACGGCGATGAACCCGCGGAGCCGGAGCGAATGAGAGACGCGATCCTCCAAGGAACGAACATCATAAAGCGCTACGTTCGGGTCGAGCTTCTCGATCGCGCGGCGAACCTCGGCGGTCGGGTCTGTTCCGCCCGCCGAGCGAAGCACGATATACATGGATTCACTGCGCTGCTGCAACTCGGGATAGTAAATCTCAGGCGCGGGCGCCTCGCCGAGATCGCTATTCTGAACATCGCCCACGATTCCGATGATGCGCGCGGGCGGTTTCATGCCGCCGCTGGCTATTTCCTTCCCGATGGGATTTTCTCCTGGAAAGTAATCTCGGGCTAGGGTCTGGCTGATTATGGCCACCGGAGGCGACCCAGACCGGTCGTGATCAGAGAAGGTCCGGCCATGGAGAAGCGGAATTCGCATTACCTCGAAATACCCGGGAAGAGCAACGCCGATCTGCGCTTCAGGCGGCGGAGTCATTTTGGGCCGGCCGGGCAAGCGGAGCGCTTCGGTCCAGATTCCGCTGGGGTTGAAGGGAACGGGCCCGCCGGACGCGCCCTCGACGCCCGGTATTGACCGGAGCGAAGCAAGCAGGGGTTCGAAGAAGCGTGCATTCCAGCTCCCATCGTCGGTGTAGGTCCGGGGCGCCAGATTCAGAGCTCCGCTCCATAAATGAGACTCAACGAAGCCTGGTGGAACGCGCGTAAGATTTAGGAAGCTGCGGCTGAGTCCGGCGGCGGTGAAAAGGAGGGTGATGGCCAAGGAGATCTGGATAGCCACGACTCCGCTGGCCCACCCAGTTCCCCGCGTCATTGTTCGAGTAGCGCCGCCGCGGAGCGTTCCTTCGAGACTTCGTCCGGCGCTGAGAAGGGCCGGCAAAACGCCGGCGAGCAACGTACACAGCACCGTCAAAGCGGATGCAAAAAGAAGCGTGGCTGCTCCGACGGAGGCGGGCTGGCCTAATGGCCCGTAAACATTGATAAGGCGAACCGCCGCGAGAGCGAAAACAATCCCCAGGAGGCAACCGCAGAGCGCCAGCAGAGCGGTCTCGGCGAGCATCTGGCGGATCACTCGATAACGGCTTGCGCCGAGCGCCATTCTAATGGCCATTTCCGGGGTGCGCGCGGTCGCTCTCACCAGCAAGAGCGCGCTTACATTAATGCAGGCGATCAACAGAACCGAGAGCACGGCGGCGAAGGCGAGATAAAGCCACCGGCGGATTGAGTCAGTCTGCTCTTGCGCCATGGGGCGCGCCGTGAAGCGCCACCCTTCGCGGCCCGGGTAGAACATTGGAAACGCCGCGGAGAGCCGGTTGCTGATCGTCTGGAGAATGGATTCGGCTTGCGGCTGAGTGACGCCGGGGGCAAGCCGGGCGACCATGTGAAGCCACTTTTCGGTCCGGCCCCCTTGAATTGAAAATCCGTCGGCACGCAACGCCGTGGGTATCCAAAGCTGCGTTTCGGCCGACGGGAATTGGAAACTTGCGGGCATCACGCCGATCACGGAGTACGGCATTCCGTCCAGATGAATCACTTGCCCGATGACATGAGGGTCGGCGCCAAAAGCACTCCGCCAGAACGTGTCGCTCAGCAGAGCGGTCCCAGGTGCTCCGTGCTGATCGTCAGCGGTCGAGAAGAGCCGGCCAATCCGAGGCTGAACGCCGAATACTTCAAACAGGGTGGCGGACGCGTTAACCGCGTCGATGTGGCGGGCCGACCCGAGACCTGTGAGCGTGAGGTCGTTCCAGTACAGGATTCCGGCGCTCGCAAATCCGTCGTGGCGACGGCTGATCTCCGCGTAATCGAATCCCGAAACACCGGCAACGGCGACCTGGTTCTTGGGAAACGCGTTGTGGATATAGACCAGTTCTCGCGGGCGTGGATAAGGAAGCGGTTGGAGAATCGCCTGGTCCAGAACGCTGAAAACGGCGGCCGAACTGCCAATTCCTAGCGCGAGAATACCGGCTGCCACGATGGTCAGAGCGGCATGGCCGCGGAGTTGGCGGGCCCCCAGCCGGAGATCCTGCATCAGGTGGCTGAAGAAGTTCACGCGTCCTCAGCGACTGGAATGATCGGTGCTGGTTTCGTAATGCTCTTTGAGAAGATCGTGGCCGAAGTCGCCGTTGAAGTCGCGCCAGACGCTATGAATGTGGTTGGCGTTGTTTTGGGTGTCGTCGAACTCGATCAAGAAAAATTGCGTCTGGATCCGGTAGTAGTGGGGCTCGCGAGGGCCTTTGCCTCCGGCCCAAGCGAAAAACATGTTGTCGCGGGCTTGATGAATCTGTTTAAGGCGAATTGCCGCCAGGTCCGGCGCGACATTGTTGGCGTACTCCTCCAGAAGGGACTGTAGAAGCTGCTGTTGGGGCGCGTTGAGCCGGGCGGCGCTGAGTCCGCTGGGCTGTCCGGAAAGCGCGGCCTTCCGCGACGCCATGGTGAGAATGTCCGGATAAGCGGCATCGCTCACTAGGGCAACCTTCAGCTGTTCCGGAGTGAGAAGGCCCACGAGAGCGCGTCCCAGATCGTCCTCGCGGGCGAGCACGCGCAAGCCTTTCCGGGGGCCTTCAAGAACTTCAGCGGGATTGGTCCCGAAAAACTCAGGGGAGCCGGACAGCCGGCCCCCGGTGCAGGTGAAGTTCTGGCTGACGTGATGCCCCTCTATGCGGAAGCCCCATGTTCCCGTCTCGGAAGGCTCACCGAAAACGCTGAAAAAATAGCCATCCGGATCGCGGAGGGGACCTTTCCCGTTTTCGATCTGCTTCAGGATGTCTTCCAGGCTCATGATTTCAAGAGCTTTGATGAGCCCGCGATCGCTGAGTCCCGAACTGAGCAGGGCTTCCGCGAGGTGCTTCTGGGTGGGAGTCATCTCCCTTAAGGGAAGGCCCTTGCGGGGCTTTGGGATGAAGTGCCAGTTTTCGCGTTCCTCGTCCTCAAAGCGAAACTTGGCTTTGGCAAGTTGCTGATCGTCAAGGGAGGCGAGGAAGGTCGTTGCGGTTTGCACCATGTTCGCCGCGGTGCTGTCGTGGCAGAAGCCGGGGGAAGAGCTAGAAATCAGCGCGGCAAGCAACAGGGGAAATGCGGGCTTCATACGGCCTCCGACACATATTCTATGCACAGAATTTATTCTATGCACAGCATTGCTGCTCACAACGCGGAGGCGGAAAACCGGCCTCTACATGGAGTGGAAGCCCGCAACGGCCGTTGCGGATTGGGGGGCGTCTTCGGACAGCAGAAACTCAGCGAGTGCGTTTCGCGCGTCGCGGTAGTCCAGCACGGCGGCATCCACGCGGGCACGAGCAATTTTTAAGGAATATTCATCCGTTCCGTTGGCAACGGCGGCCTGCAGGAAATCTACTTCGGTTGTGTACCTAAGCCAAGCTTGGCGATAGTGCGATTGGAGAGCTTCCAATTGGTGACTGGCCATTTCGTTTCCAGTGGGCGCTTCGATTGTAAAAGTCAGATTTGCGCTCATGCCTATCAGACGCAATTGGCCGCAAATTGGTTCGCAGAGATCATCGGAAGACGTTATCTTTCACTTGAAAGGTCGCATGCGGCCCCCAATGGAAGCGATACTGGGAAGCGGTGGGCGAACGGCACGAACTTTCGATCCGACAATCCGAGTGGATCTGTCTCTGTTACTTCACATTCGTAGCTTTTCTCTCACAGTTCTTTACACATCGGCGATCTCTCGGTTTGCACCCGGTGATTACTTTGGCCATAGTGCTATGCGGGATTTGTTTGGTCTGTGTTGGTGAAAGGTACTGGGCCCCTAAAGCGTTTAACATCGCGCGGGACTGGTTTCCGATGGTGCTCGTTCTAATCGCCTTCCGGCAGTTGGATTGGTTTACACCTTTCCGTTATCAGGTTGCAATGGAACAATCCTGGATGCGCTGGGATCAGCAGATCCTGGTGTATTGGGAATGGAGCCCGCGTATCGAAGCTTCGGGAGCGATCGCGCCGGCGTTTCTGGAGCTTTGTTACTTACTGGTTTATGGAGTAGGCGCCTTTTCAATCACAATTATTTATCTGCTGCATCAACGACACAAAGTGGATAAGTGGCTGTGTATATACCTGATCGGAACACTAACCGCTTATTCGCTGGTGCCTTTCTTTCCATCGCAGCCGCCCCGGATCGCGTTTTCCGCAATGGGACCGGAACCGATGCGCTCGGCTCTGCGCACATTCAACCTGTGGATTTTGACTTCCAGTTCGATACACGCGGGTGTTTTCCCCAGCGCGCATGTAGCGTCGGTATTCGCGGCTGCCTGGGGAATGTTTTTTGTGCTGCGCGAGCGCCGGTGGATCGCTTGGGGATTTATTTTCTACGGGTGTAGCGTCGCGATTGCGACGGTTTACGGGAGGTATCACTACGCCGCCGATGCGATCGCCGGCTTTGCCATCAGCATCACCGGCGCGGTCTGGGGCGCACTCACGATGCGCCGCCGGCCGTGAGTTGAGCGGACGAACAATCAAAAGCGGAGTCATCTCCGGTTTCTGCCGCGCCGCTCAGTTCCGCCTCGCGCCCCCGCAGCGCGAGAATAGTGAGGTCATCGACGAGGGGACCGTGGCTATGTTCGCGGATGGCCGCGGCTACGCTCTGGACGAGTTCGCCCGCCGACAGCGCGCGACTCTCGCTCCATAGCGACAGGAGCCGATCGACTCCGAATTCCTCCTGCTCCGCGTCAGCCGCCTCCGTCAAGCCATCGGAAAAGATGAGAAGCGTGTCGCCCACATTCAGGACGCCTCGGCGGACCTGACCGGTCCATCGTGGGAACATCCCGATCACCGTGGCCGAGGGCATGAGTTCCGCGACCGTACCGTCGGACAGCGCAAGAATCGGCGGCGTGTGTCCGGAGTTAATCCATTCGAAAGCACGGCTTCTTTCGGAGTAGAGCAACATGAATAACGTGGCATAGTGCTCAGCGGGAGAGGAATGATAAAACAGCGCATTCAGCGTTTCCAGGAGCCCGGCGAGATCCGCGAGGTCGGCGGGTTCGCGCGACCGGAAGAAGGACTGGATGGTCGCCATGAGAATAGCGGCCGAAATCCCTTTTCCGGAAACATCCGCGACAACAAACAAGATCGAGTCGTCACTGGCTGGAAGGAGATCGTAATAGTCGCCGCCAACCTGACCGGCAGGTTGGTATCGAACGGCATAATCCAGAGTCTGTATTTCCGGAAGGCTCTGCGGCAGCAGCCGATGCTGTACGGTACGGGCGATTTCCAGGTCAGCCGCGGCTGTCAGGCCGGCTGGCGGTCCTCCCGGGCCCGCTTCAAGATGCTGCCGGAGAAGGGCTAGGAGTCGTGTGTTGTCCCACGGCTTCTCGATGAAATCAGAGGCTCCGAGGCGCATGGCCTCTACAGCCAATGGGACGTTGCTCCAGGCAGTCATGACGATAACGGGAGGCGCATGCGGCATCGCCCGAAGGCGATTGATGAGATCGAGACCTTCGCGGCCCGACGTGGTGTCGCGCGTGTAATTGAGGTCCATCAGAATGAGATCGAAGGGATTGCGAAGCGCCTCATCCAGGACGGCCTCGGGCGAAGTCGCCATGACGGTCTGGAAGCCTTCCTGTTTGAGGAGAAGCTTCAGCGCCTGCAGGATTTCGTATTGGTCGTCCGCGATCAGGATTTTCGGCATCGCCCGGTAAGGGGCAATCGAGTCGCCGCTCTAAGTGGTTGAGAACGCACGCACTCGGAAATGCCGGCGTCCGGAATTGCGACCGGGCGTCCCGAAATCGCACGATTTATTCGACCTGCTGCTCCACCAGAAGTTGTTCGAGCTTTCCGTCTTTCAGCACATAAACATTCAGGCGGACCGTGTTGCGGTCGAACTCGGCCTCATAGGAACGGTGCGTCATGCCTCCGCGTTCGGTCTCGCTCTTCAGGACGACCGAACGCAGTTTGCCGAGACTCCGCAGCGAAGATTTGTAGTCAGCCAAGGCGAGGTCACTGAAATACGAGTTGGCGTTGGCGGTAAACAGAGACCGATCAATCCTGCCGGATTGGAGGCCTTCCAGGATGGCGCGAATTCCCGAGATTTGCTGCTGTGACGCCGTTTCCGCCACGGCGCCGGGGTTCATCACCGCGATTGCAATCCGGCGAGCGAGAGGACCGATCAGGTCTATTCCGTCCTCATTGGACAGCACGGTAACCGCGACGTTCCGGTCGGGAAATATCTCGTTGAGCGCGAGAAAGCCCGACACTTCACCGCCATGGTAGATCATGCGGATGCCGTTGAGATCGCCGATCTGGAGGCCTAGCGCGTAGTGCGTAGGTTTTCCATCGGCGAGTTTCATTTCCCGGGTGAACGCCTCGTAGGAACTCGCGGACAGGAGCTTCTTTTCCAGGAAGGCGATATCCCAACGAGACAACTCGGAGGGCGTCATGCAGAGTTCGCCGGCGGCAAAATACCACCCCGGAGCCTCCCGTTTCACTGGCCTCGGCGGCCCCAGGGCATACCGGGTGTAAGCGAGCGCGTCGGCGGGATTCTTGTCGCTGCAATCGGAAGCGTTCCGCATATCCAACGGGGCGAAGATGCGCTCGCGAAGGAAATCAACCAGGGGCTGCCCGGAGACTTTCTCGAAGATGTCTCCGGCGAGAACGTAGTTCGTGTTGCTGTATTGCCATTGCGTGCCGGGATCGAAGTTGAGGGGTTTTTTCGCCCATCGATTCAGGATGGCTTGCGGCGTAGTAGGCTCCAGCCATTCCGGGATGATGTAATCCTGCGGGGCGTAGTCTTCGTACCCGGCGGTGTGCGAAAGCAGTTCGCGGATGGTGACCTCGCCGGCCCGCGTGAGGGCGGGGAAGTATTTGGAAACTTTGTCGTCGAGCGAAAGCTTGCCTTGTTCCGCGAGCAGCAGGATGGCCGCCGCGGTGAACTCTTTGCTGATGGATCCGATGGCGTAGCGCGTCTCCGGAGCAGCGGCCCGGCTAGCGGCGATGTCGGCCATGCCGAAGGCCTGCGCGTATGCGATCCGGCCGTCCTGCACGACCGAAACGGAGACGCTCGGAGCGCCGCTCTGTTTTAGGGCTTCCGAAATAATGCCGTCGAGTTTTGCCGCATCCAGGGCCGCGGCCGGCTGGACCGCTATGTTGCAACTGAAGCAAATGGCTGCGAGTTTGAGCAAACGGGCTGAAGGCACACGAAAATCATACTCGCTTCGATTTGCTACGGTTCACCCACGTCAGAATCGACCAGATGCTGCCGCCGATGGAGATGACGACAATCCCCAGGATCACGCCCTGCACCGCGGGTGTCTTGGCCAAAGCTAAGATGCGCTGGCCGTAGTGAATGGCCAAATAGCCTTCAATCAGGAAGCGCGCCAGCCGCGCGGCCGCGATGATGAGCAGCATGCGCAAGCGGGGATATTGCAGGGCTGCCGCGACGATTACGAAAATGGTGAAGGGAAATGGCGGCGGCATGAGGCAGGCGAGCGCGAGCATGAGGCCGGCACGTTTCGTAACCTGCCTTTGGATGTAGGCAAGACGGCGGGCCGAAACGCGGCCTTGCAATCCCGCCTCGCCGCCTTTGCGGCTGATGGATTCGGTGATGAAGCAGCCAAGGACCGAACCGAGCGCGGCCATGGCGGCGTAGTAGGGCATCCGTTCGTGGTGCTGGACGGTGAGCAAGACGATTAGCAGATCATTCCCGAGCGGAAAGAACAGGAACGAGGAATCTAGCGTTCCAAGGAGAAGGAGCCCGAAGCCACCTAGCGATAGAAAAAAGCTCGCGAGGTGAGTGAGGATAGCATGCATGATGTCGGGTGAAGCCTTTTAGCAGCAGCGCGCGCGGGCGAATTTCGCTTTGGAACGCTGCTCGAAAAAGCAACGCCACTGCTTGGATGAGTGGGCAACCTTGTTTGCCGCAAGATAACGCTGGTAGGCGTTCTCATCGCCGAGTTCGCGGGCGAGATCGAGCACGAACCGCAGGATGCGTCTCATACTTCGCCAGGTCTCAACACGCTAGCAATAAACGGAGACTCGCGGAGGCGCAGCGCGGAACCCCCAAATGAGATGCGAAACCAGAGGCGCAGGGAATCGAGCACGATGACCAGAACGAGGACGGCGAGCAGCGCGCAAACGACCGCATCCAGCCGGGCGTTAAAGAGGAGGGTGCGTGACTGAGAGATCGCCGCGGCGGGCACTTTACCGGCGGCAATGGCCGACTCCAATTGACGAGCTTGCGCCAAAAATCCAATGCGCGGCAGCGGCGAAAAAATTTTCTGCCAGGATGCCGTGAGCGTAACGACGAGAAGCCAGGCGAGGGGTATTACGGTGATGCAGGCGAAACGCCACCCGCGCATCTTGAGCAGGATGGTGGTGGCGACGCACAGCGCGATTCCGGCGAGCAGTTGGTTGGCGATTCCGAACAATGGCCACAACGAGTTGATGCCGCCGAGCGGATCGCGCACACCGTTGTAGAGGAAATATCCCCAGGCCAACACCACAGCCGCGCTGGCGATCCAGACGCCCGGGAGCCAGCCGGTCCGGCCAAGCGGTTTCCAAATGTGGCCCACCGCGTCTTGCAACATGAACCGACCCACACGCGTCCCGGCGTCGATAATCGTAAGAATAAACAGCGCTTCGAACATGATGGCGAAGTGGTACCAGAACGCCATTAAAGAGCTGCCCGCGCCCGACGGAGATCCAACGGCCGAGAAGATATGAGCCATCCCAAGAGCCAATGACGGCGCTCCTCCGGTACGTCCGAAAAGCGAAATCTCGCCGACTTGATGAGCCAGGCCTTGCATCTCAACAGCGGTTACGGGGAAGCCCCAGCCGTTGATAGTCACGACGGCCGCGGCCGCCGACTTGCCGACAATGCCGGGCGGGGAGTTGACGGCGAAATAAACGCCGGGCTGCATAACGCTGGCCGCAACCATGGCCATAATGGCCACGAAACTTTCCAGCAGCATGGCGCCGTACCCGACCGCGCGGGCGTGGGTCTCGTGCGCGATCAGCTTGGGCGTGGTGCCGGACGAGATCAGCGCATGGAAGCCAGAAATGGCTCCGCAGGCGATGGTGATGAAGCAGAACGGGAACACTTTGCCGGCGAATACGGGTCCCGAGCCATCGACAAAGCGCGTCAGGGCCGGCATGGCGAGCGGGGGATGGACGATGACGATGCCCAGCGCCAGAAGGAAGACGACCCCGAGCTTCACAAAAGTGCTGAGATAATCCCGCGGCGCGAGGAGCATCCAGACGGGAAGCGCGCTGGCGAGAAATCCGTATCCAATGATGGCGAATGCCAGCGTGGAAGCCGTCCAGGTGAAAACGGGAGCAAGCGATTCGGAATCCGCTACAAATTGTCCTCCGAAAACCGCGAGGACCACGAGCACGAAGCCGATCAAAGAACACTCGAGAACCCGGCCGGGCCGTATATAGCGGAGGTAAACGCCCATGAATAAAGCAATCGGCATGGTAGCGGCGATCGTGAAGGCGCCCCAGGGACTGCCGGCGAGCGCGTTGACAACCACTAGGGCGACGACGGCCAGAAGGATGATCATGATCAGCAGGACGGTGATCATGGCGATCACCCCGCCCAGCCGGCCGGTCTCTTCACGGGCGATGGCGCCCAGCGATTTCCCGTCGCGGCGAAGGGATGCGAACAGCATGACGAAGTCCTGCACCGCGCCGCCGAGGACAGCGCCGACGATGATCCAAAGCGTCCCGGGAAGATACCCGAACTGGGCCGCGAGCACCGGGCCGACCAGCGGACCAGGGCCGGCGATGGCGGCAAAATGGTGTCCGAAGACGATCCACCGGTTGGTGGGTTCGAAATCGCGACCGTCGCGGAGACGTTCAGCTGGAGTGGCGCGCCGGTCGTCAAGCCCCATCACGCGAGAGGCGATCAACGAACTGTAGAACCGGTAAGCGACGGCGTATGAGCAGATGGCCGCGGCCACGAGCCAGAAGCTGTTAATCGTTTCGCCGCGACTGGACGCAATAACGCCCAACGCCGCGGCACCGGCTATCGCAACGGCGAACCACGCAGCCCGAGCCCCAAACTTACGCATGCGTCAGAGGTCTTCCAGGGCATGGAGGACGGGGCTGCTGGTTACGCCCCGGCGGAGAAGAACAGCCTGCAAAACGCGGCCCTGTTCATCGACGGACCCAATATATCGTTCGCCGTCGAGTTCGGTCATCAACACGGCGCGAAAGCCGCGGTCCGCGTAGTCGAGAACGCGGAGGCTCTTGCCTTCCGGAGTGGTGATCCTGCGCTCGGAATCGGGAATGCCCAGCGCTTGGACGACGGTCGGGTAGGTGTCGGCGGAGGTGAGCAAAAGATAGGTGTGATCGAGAGAGGTGACCATGGCGCGGCGGCGAGCTTCGCCACCCTGGAGCGAGTAGCCCGCGATCGCCAGGCAGCCGAGCACTCCCAGAGCCACAGCGCCCCCCGCGAGCCTGCCGATGCGCGATTCACTCCGCGACGCCAGATATATCCCGACCACGGGCGCCAAGGGCTGCCCTTCCGGCCGCGGCTTAACAGCTTGTCCCGCCGCAATCGGCATCTCAATGACCCGGCAACGATGGGGACGGACGGCTCCGTCTCGAAACTCCAACTCCTCCATCAGCCCGACGATGACGACCGGGTGATCGATTTCGGAGCACTCGCCGAGAAAGCGGCGTGGAATCGATAGATCCCGTTGCGCGCTCGTATTCCGGATCAGGATGTCGGACCATGTCGCGCCGCGATAGGTCCATTCATTCGATCCGATCTTCAGAATCGGAGGGTAGAAGGCGAATCTTCTGCCTTCGAGGCGCTCAAAGGGCGGCGGAATCGGAGCGGCCGGCATCACGACACTCATAAGAATATCCCACGTCGGCAGCATTCGAGTCGCCAATATCGGATCGCCATTTTCAGATATCCAGCGATTGCAGGATCTCGCGGACTTCCGTGGGGTTTACCGTCACCGGCCGGGGAAGATCGCACGGGGTGACGGCTTGATCGAAGGCGGCGAAAAGAGCCATTTTGGCGATTGCATAGCGCTCAGTCGGAGTCAACGTTCGGTCTTGAGCCGTCTCCCACTCACGAATGGATTTGACAGGGAGGAAAACGACTGCGTCAAACGAGGTCTTGCGGTCCTGTGTGGTCGAGAAATGGTAGGAATCTCCCTTGCCGTCCGCGTCATGGGATGTGAATCGATACTCGTATACAAAGCCGCTGTTTGCCGAATAAGTCTTTATCCGAGGCATGGCGGGAACGGTTGCGGTCTCGGGCGTTCCCAGTGGAAGCGCATGCCATACTGTAGTACGGTTCCGTCGTATCTATGTCGTCCCCTCAAGCGCCCCGGGAAATTGTAGCCGCGCATAGCCCGGATTCAGATGATGCCTTCATGTTCTACGGGCTGGCAACACGGAAAGTGCGCTCCACGCTGGTCAATTTCCGGCACGTGCTTTCCGATATTGAAACTTTGAACCGGAAGGCGACGGAGGGGGTTTACGAGCTTTCCGCGATTTCGTACCACGCGTATCCGTATTGCGCGGATAAATATGTCCTGATGGCGAGCGGCTCTTCGATCGGCGACGGTTACGGTCCCATGGTGGTCGCCCAAAAGCCTATGGAGTCCAGGGAATTGAAGGGCAAGCGGATCGCGGTGCCCGGCCTGCTGACCACGGCGTATTTGTGTCTGAAAATTTTTGAGCAGGATTTTGAGCCAGTGGTTACTCCCTTCGACCAGATTCTGGATGCTGTCCAGAACCATTCGGCTGACGCGGGGTTAATCATTCACGAAGCCCAACTCACGTATAACCGGAGTGGATTTCACCGGGTGCTCGATCTAGGGAAGTGGTTTAAACAGGAGTACGGATTGCCGCTCCCGTTGGGCGGCAATGTTCTCCTCCGGTCGCTCGCGCCGGACGTGAAAAGCGAATGTACGCGCATGATGCGGGACAGCATAAAATACGCCCTTGAAAACCACGATGAGGCCCTGCAATACGCCATGCAGTTCGCGCGCGATCTGGACCGAGGACTGGCGGAGAAGTTCGTGGGAATGTATGTGAATCACTACACCGTGGATTGCGGCGAGGTGGTTCCCAAGGCGGCGCAAAAGCTGTTGGATCTCGGCTACGAAGCCGGGCTGATTCCGAACCGGGTCGAGGTGGAATTCGTCCGGTGAGGTGCGCTTGAAGGTGCGGATGATGCGGTACGGCACTTCGATAGTGATGGGAGTTCTCCTGGCGGGTGGCGCGGCGGCGCAGAGCCCGAAGGAAGTGAAGAAGATAGCGAAGCAGGGTCCTTCCGCGCTGCCGGAGTTGCAGCGGTTTCTTCTTAACCCCGATCTGAAAGTGCGCCTGGAGGCAGTACGAGGGATCATCGAGATCGGCGGCCCCCGCACCTCCGACCCTCTGGTGGAGGCGACTCGGGACAACGATCCGCAGGTTCAGATCCTGGCCGTCAACGGACTCGTGAATATTTATGTGCCCGGCTACATACAGACGGGTTTTGCGGCTCCCATTCGCCAGATGGGATCAGACTTCCGGTCGCGATTCAGCGATCCCGACGATGTGGTGATTGACCCATATTTGACGGTTCGACCGGGTGTGATCCAGGCGATCGGCCGGGTGGCTCGGGGTGGATCGAGTTTGGACGCCCGTGCGAACGCAGCCCGTGCTGTTGGCGTTCTTAGGGGGAAGGCCGCGGTTCCGGACCTGATCGAAGCGCTGCGGTCGCGCGATTCGGACGTGCTGCTGGAAACGCTCATCGCGTTGGATAAGATTCACGACAGCGCCGCCTGCCCGGGCATTCACTTCCTACTCAATGACCTAGATGACAAGATCCAGGCGGAAGCGATTGAGGCGAACGGAATTTTGGGCTGCAAGGCTGCCAGGCCGGATTTGCGTGAGCTCCTCAAGCGAGCGGACCGCGACCGCGTCCGCCGAGCCGCGCTCTCCGCTTTGGCTATGATGCCGGAGCCTGGAGATCAAGCGTTGTTCAGCAGCTTTCTCGAGAGCCCGGACGACAAAATGCGCATGGCCGCCGGCGAGGGTTTCGCACGGCTTGCCAACATCGAAAATGCTCGCCAGTTGCAGACCGTCTTCGATGCGGAAACGCGCAATCCCCCGCGGCTCGCGCTTGCCTTTGCTCTGGTGATGGAGGGGAATCTCACCATGACGGAGTATTCGCCGCTGCGTTTCTTAATCTACTCGCTGAACAACAACCAATCCCGCCCGCAGGCGCTGGCGTATCTGACGGAAGCGGCGCGCAACCCGGAGATCCGCCGAACGCTCACAGCCGCTCTCGATGAAGGCACGCGCGACGAGAAGGTCAATCTTGCAAGGGTGATCGCGGCGAGCGGGGATCGCGCGAATGTGGCCACGTTAGAAAAGTTGAGTCACGATTCGGATTCCATCGTCGCCTCGGAAGGCGTCCGGCAACTGCGCAATCTGCAGGCGCGAATCTGATTCGCGGCGCCGCATAGCCGCCGCCGGACGGGGTGCGATCGTTCGTGAAGGCTCTCACCAGACGCGGCAGGCTTTTTTCGAAACCATGGGGTCGCCCGCCTTGCAGGAAAATGCGGTCTGGAATTCCTGCATATTCTGAACGACCCCGTTTACCCGGAACTGGCCGGGTGAGTGCGGATCCGTGATCGCGCGGGCGCGGCCGCTGGCGTCGGTGCTGTTCTCGCACCAGACTTGCGCGAATCCAAGGAAAAAAAGCTGCTGCTGGGTGAAGCCGTCTTCCTTTGGAAGAATTTTCGTCGCCAGGTGATCCATGAGCGCCATGTATGCCAGGTGAATTCCGCCGTTATCGGCCGCGTTTTCGCCCAGGGTTAACTTTCCGTTCAGGTTGACCCCATCCACCGGACTGAAAGTGTTGTACTCCGCCACGACGCAATCGGCGCGGCCAGTGAAGTTCTTGGCGTCAGCCGCGGTCCACCAGTCGCGCAGGTTGCCCTCGCCGTCATACCTTCTTCCCTGGTCGTCAAAGCCGTGGGTCAGCTCGTGCCCGACCACTACCCCGATGGCCCCATAGTTGACCGCGTCGTCAGCCTTCGGATTGTAGAAAGGAGGCTGAAGAATTCCGGCAGGGAAATTGATGTTGTTCTGATTCGGGCTGTAATACGCGTTGACCGTAGGAGGCGTCATGCCCCACTCATTTTTGTCGACCGGTTTGCCTATCTTGTTGAGATTGCGGCGGACCTCAAAAGCGAGAGCCCTTTGGCGGTCGCCGAGATAGTCGTCCCGCTTGATGATCACGGTGGAATAGTCGCGCCACTTATCGGGATAGCCGATCTTGTTGGAAACGTCCGCGAGTTTGACCAGAGCTTCCTTTTTGGTCTCGTCCGTCATCCAATCCGCCGTCTTGATGTCCTGCTCCATCGCTCGTTCGATCTCATGCACCATTTGGAGAGCCCGGGCTTTGGATGGGCCGCTGAACGCGACTTCAATGAACTTCTGGCCGAGCGCCTCTCCCAGACCGCGATCAACATCCGACTCGCAACGCTTCCACCGCGGCTGGATCTCCTTGGCCCCGAGCAGCGTCTTGTCGTAAAACTGAAAATTTTCGTTCACAAAAGCTTCTGGAAGAGCCGTGGCGGCGGCATGCAGGACATGCCAGTCGAGATAGGTCTTGATGTCGTCGATGCTGGAGCTTGCGATGAGCGCGCCCAAGCCCTTGAGGTAATCGGGCTGAGCGACGTTGATCTTGGTTACGGCGGGCGGGCGGAAGTCTGAGATATATGCCGTCCAATCGAAATCGGGAGTGAGTTCCGGAAGATCCTTTAGCGTCATCGGGTGATACGTGTTGTCCGGGTTGCGCATCTCGACGCGATCCATTGACGACGTAGCGAGAGCCGTTTCGAACTTCACCACGCTAGCGGCTTTGGCGTTCGAATCCCAGGTGGCGTGAAGGGCCTTCGCCAGGAGATCAAACATGTTGGCGATGTGCTGCTGGTATTGTTGACGGATCTCGACGGAGTGCGGATCGGACTTCAGGTAGTAGTCGCGATCGGGAAGGCCGAGCCCGCCCTGACCAAAGTGGCCAATGTTTATGCCCGCGTTCTTCGGATCGGCTTGAGCGGCGAAGCGAAAAAGCACTGCGACACCGATCTCCTGGAGCTTCACCATCTCGCCGGCGAGCTGCTGTTTGGTCTTGAGTGCGCTCACCGAATCCAGTTCGGGTTTGATCGGGTCCACGCCCTTCGAATCGATGCCTTTGGCGTCCATGCACGCTTCGTAATAGTCGCCGATTTTCTGGTCGAGAGCGGAGCGCGTGGGAGATGGCTGCGCCGCCTTTTCCAGGATTTCACGAGCGATTATCTGGTTGCGTTCGTTCAGGGCGTTGAACCGGCCCCAGCGCGACTGGTCCGGGGGGATCGGATTGTTCTTGCGCCATGCGCCGCACGCATACTGATAGAAGTTCGTGCAGGGGCTAACGCTGGTGTCCATCGCGTCAATTTCGACGCCGGATTGGGATTGTTGACCGAATCCCGCGAAGGGAATAGTGAGGAGAGCGGCCGCAGGCAGAAGTCGGAGTCGCATTCCGATCATTATGACGAACTCGTTATTTCAGATCGGACAGACGGCCGGGCATGTCGGCCAGGACAAAAGTCATCACGGCCATGGCGGCGACGCTCTCGCGAAAATCCTGTGGATTGATTTTGTCGAAAGTATCCGCTTCGGTATGGTGCCAATCGAAATAGTGAGTGCCCGAGCTGAGTTCGCCAAGACCGGGGACGCCCACCTCCATGAGAGGCTCGATATCTGAACCACCGCCGCCTCCGGTAATCTGACTGGCGGAGATGGGCGCCAGCAGAACACCAATCGCCCGGAGGCGATCTATCGCCTTGGACGCGAGGGCTTCCCCTGCAGGCATAATAGAACCCGGCGGCGTGCCGCGGCCGAGCGAAGCCCCGAATCCGATGGGCTTCTCGGCCCCTCCATCCATTTCTATGGCCGCGACATGATTTTTTACAGCGTCGCCAACCATAGCGCGGTACGCCTTGCCGCCCGCGCCCCCATTTTCTTCGTTGACCCAGAACACCACCCGGATGGTGCGCCTCGGCTTCAGCCCGGAACGCTGGATGAGCGAGACGGCTTCGAGCGCCGCCATGATTCCGGAACCATCGTCCTGCGCACCCTGGCCGACATCCCAGGAATCAATGTGGCCGCCCACAACTACAATCTCCTGGGGAATTTCACGGCCCGGGATCTCGCCGATCACGTTGGCTGACTGGGCGTCCGGCTCGAAGTGAGCGGACATGCGCAAGTGAACCGTTACGGTATCGCCGCGACCAAGGAGGCGGTGCATGGATTCGGCATCTTCGACGGTGACCGCGGCCGCGGGGATCCTGGGAGCGTCGTCCGTGTAGATGAGTGTGCCTGTATGAGGAGTGCGGAGGCTAAAGGGAGTTATCGAGCGGACCAGCACCGCGACGGCGCCAAGAGCAGCGGCGCGAGAGGCGCCCGCGACACGGTACGAGACTGTTTTGCCATAGCCCTGGTACGCGGCGTCAAACAGAACAATTTTCCCCCGAACCTGCTCCGGCTTTAGAGCGGCCAATTCCGCGAAATTGGACACGGCGACCACCGGCGCGGTTATCCCTTCGGAAACCGTCCCAACACTGTTGCCGAGACCAAGTATGGGAAGATTTCGCGAAAGCGGCGTCAGCATGGCGGCGGACTCGAGCCCGCGTACCCAGTGGGGAACCGTCACCGGCTGAGTACGCACGTTCTGTAAGCCCGCGCTCTTCATCTCCTGGGCTGCCCACGCTACCGCCTGATCGAGAGAAGGCGATCCGCTCAGGCGGTTTCCGATGCGGTCACAGAGGAACTCCAAGCGGTCCAAACTATGTGCGTCAGCAAGAGCCGTATCGATGAGGTGTTTCGATATCGCGCCATATCGCGCGGCAATTTCAGAGTCACCCGCCGCGGCCCCCGCTGGAATCACGAGAAGTGACGGAAGCAGGAAAGCGGGTGCGAATCGCAAAAAAGCTAGAGATCTCCAGGTCACGCCCAAAAGAGGCATGAGGATCAATGTAGCAGGATAGAAAAGGAAGTGGCGGACGCGCCGGGCGCCCGCCGCCTCAAAGAAAACGGGTTAGTCTCCGCCAGCCCCGTTCGCGCGGACCTGACGGATGGATTCCATAGAGCCCGCGCCAACGGTCATTTCAAGCAATGGCTGGTCGAAGAGATCTTCCGGAACTCCCAGACGTAAAGCTCCATCTTTGGTGCAGATCCAGAATTCCGGACGCCATTTCTCCTCGCGATCGTACGGAGCGCGATAGACGAAAAATTGGTCAGAGCGACGCTTGACGCGAGGCTCAGGTCGGGTTTCATTTCCGAGCGCGCAAGCTTCCGCAAGCGCGGCCTCGAAGCTGTCGAATGGCCCGTCGATATAGTCTTTGTGATTGATGATATGCCAGTCCATGTACTGCCAGCCCTTGGATGGGGGGATCTGTCTCAAAGCAGACTCCTTACAGTTTTCTTGACGACCGGCTCGTTCAGTGTGCACCAGGTGGTCTGCCCCTCTTTCTTCTTCGCGATCACGCCGGCCTCACAGAGGATTTTGGTGTGATGACAATGCAGCGCCAGGCTGATTCCGAGTTGATCCGCGAGATCGCTTCCACTCATTGCACCGTGCCTCGAAAGCAACTCGACCATCTGCAACCGAGTTGGATCGGAGAGTGCTGCAAAAACGCGGGCGCGCTCAGTAAACTCATCCCTTACGCCCACATCTCAGAATAGTCCCGGATGTGTGTTTGCGTCAAATAATCAAGCAAACGTTTGAGTGATACAGGCGCGTGACGGAAAGGATAGGAAAGTACGGAGGAGTACAGAAATAAGCAAAAGGCTGCCCTGCCCTCTCATCTTCCTGATCTGCGGTAATTGAAACAGGTTAGAAAGTCGTTCGCACATAGAGCGGCGAATTGTGACTTCTTATACGGGGTCGATTCACGAGTCACTGCAATACGGGAAGCGTCAGGTAGTCAATCGGGACGAACAGGCTTCCCTCCGTCACTCCTGCCGGGGAAACTCTCTTTAGTTCCTGAGTGAGTCGTTCGTAGGGCAAACGACCTGAGAGCGCTTTGCGGAACAGTTCCGTAATGAGCCGGAGCTGCTCGGAGGTCTCGTGCACAAACTCCAGGCGAAAATGCTCGATGCCGGCTTCCCGCCAGTTCAGCAAGTGGCTCCCTGCTTCCTGCGCTTCGGCGCCGAATACCGTGTTTCGGCATCCCACGTCGGCCATCACCGGATGAGCGCGGCCATTTGAATCCTGAAGCGCCACCTGGTGTTTTTCGCAAGGGCGCCCGCAGTCGCGGTAGCTTGTGCCGCTGGACAGAAAACGGCAAAACACACAGTGCTCGGTGTGAAAAACAGGGAGATGCTGGTAGGCGACGACTTCGATTCGTCCTGGGCCGACAGCGCGGGCGAGGGATGCGATTTGCGAAGCATTCAAATCGTAAGTCGGGGTGATTCTGTCCAGTCCCGAACTGAGGAGTGTTTCCGCAGTCAGCGAATTCGCGGCATTCAGACTGAAGTCTCCAATCAACCTGCGCTCTTTCACGTCCTGAAGAATCCGCAGCACGCCGCTGGATCGCACGAGCACCTCACACTCGAGACTCAGGAGAAAGTTAACGATCCGCGATTCTCCTGGTTTGAGAACGCGAGGGCTGGCTACCCTTGCCGCGATTCCAGCGCTTTTCACGCGCTCGATCGACGGACGGAGGCCGTAAAGATCCAGATAATCAAGAGTGATGCTCGCTGGGCTTAATTCCAGTGCAGCGTCCAACTGTTGCGGAAGGCGAACCAGAAGGTGGATTTCAGTATCGAATTGTCCCCGGTTCAACCGCGGAGGCCGGTCAAAGACGGGATGAGTCAGGGCTTGGGGGGCGCGCACTTCGCGTACACGCGGGGCGGTCTGGGCGCTCTGGAGCTTTTCGACCGCTTCACGACGAATCCGGTTCAGCAAGGATGCCGGCGCGAAGGGGTTGCCGACGCGATTCAATTCGAGATCCGCGAGTTCATAGGGCGTGTTTCCCAGCCGCCCGAGTTGTAGCCGAAGCGATTCGACCGAGAGCTCGCGACCTTGCGCGGTCTCCAGAACTGCCTCCGACTCCACTGTGATCCGGAAACCTGGAGATTTCGCCAGGGACCACTCCGTAGTAAGCGGATGTCCTTCGCGCGCGACCACAAGAACGCTTACGGGCTGACGTGCAACCGGCGACGACGCGGCGGTGTACCGCTTAGTGGCTCTCGTGAGATCCGGATCGTGCGTGCGCCAGAGAATGTCTCCGGGCCGGATGCGCGCGAAACGAATGGCCCCGTTTCCGAAAAGAAGATCGAGTTTGCCGTCGGGCCGCGCTTGCACGGCGTAGACATTGCCGCCTTCTTCCGGTTGTTCCGGACTGCGCCAGTCGGCGGCGTCGAAGACCACGCCATCCCCGGCTTTCAGCGGCGCGGTCCCATGCGCCGGAGAGGGTTCAATTGTGACCCGGTCGACGTTCACGGCCAGAACCCGTCCCATCCACACGCCCCGGTGGCGCGGGGCACGCCCGCTCACGACCGCCTGGTGGTTTGTCCCAGCCACGAAAAAGGGTCCGAGCCCGCGCGAATACACCTGCTGAATCCGCAATTCTTCGGTCGGGGAGACTGTAGGAGGAAGACCTGCCCACGCTTCGTCGACCGCCTTGCGGTAAGCCTGCGTCGTCACGGCGACGTATTCGGCGTCTTTATAGCGGCCTTCAATCTTCAGGGCGGCCACTCCCATCCGCACAATGTCCGGAACCTGGTGAAGCGTATAGAGATCGCCGGGCGAGAGAAGATAGCGCGCGTCGGCGAGCGGCTTCACTTCTCCGTCCACCAGCATCTGGTAAGGGAGCCGGCAAGCCTGCGCGCACTGGCCGCGATTGGCGCTCCGGCCGCCCCAGGCTTCCGAAGAAAAGCATTGCCCGGAATACGCGACGCACAACGCGCCATGAACGAACATCTCGAGCTCGCAGTCGGTTTGGGCGAGGATTGCCCGAATTTCATCGAGCGAGAGTTCGCGCGCGAGGGTGACGCGATCAACCCCGAACTTTCGGGCGAACTGGACGCCCTCCGCATTTGTGATGCTCATCTGCGTGCTGGCGTGAAGCTCCAGGTCAGGAGCAATCTGTCTGGCCAAGCGGGTGATCCCCAGATCCTGCACAATAAGCGCGTCCGCACCGGCTTCGGCGATGGCGGCGATCGTACGGGCAGCCTCCTGGACTTCGTGTTCAAAAATAAGCGTGTTGAAGGTTATGAAACCGCGGACGCCGCGACCGTGAAGCGTTCGCATCACTTCCGGCAGTTCAGCCAGCGAGAACCCCACCTTTGCGCGCGCGGAGAAGTGCTTTAGGCCGAAATAAACCGAATCCGCTCCGGCCTCAATGGCAGCGCGAAGCTGGGGCCAATAGCCGGCGGGACTCATCACTTCAGGTTTTCGGGGCATGGCGTCCGGCACAATTATTGTTACGCTAGAATCGCGGAACGGGCCGAATTACCGGTCCGCAGTCACAAGTTCAGGGTACCGCGACCACCACAACGCACGGCGCCAGCGCTCATTGACGACTCGCCTAGACTGATAAGGGGTATCCGGGCGGCGTGACAGCGAAACGATTTCTGTTGGGAATTGTTGTGGCTGCCGTTGGGGTGTGCCGAGCGGCCGAATCGCCGTCTGAGTTGTTGGCGCGAGCGCGGGTGAGAATCCTGGGCGAGCTTCACGAGATTCCGAATTTCACCTGCGTCCAGACGCTTACGCGTTTCTATTTCCAGGAACGTTCTCCCTTGTTTCGCCGGCATACCTGCGCCGAAATCACCCAGGCAGGGTCCGTTCCGGAGCGCTCGCCGTTCAAGCTCGCGTGGGAAGACCGCCTGCGATTCGACATCGCGGTGGCCGGCGGAAAGGAAATTTTCTCCTGGGCCGGGGAGAATCGCTTTCGCGCGGAGGAAAATTGGGAGTTGGCGGGGGAAGGCGCGATCGGGACTGGGGACTTCGGCGGCTTTCTGAGCGGGATTTTCGGGGTTGAGGGACCCATCTTCGAGTACCTTGGGGAGCGGTCAAATGGAAACGAGCGAATTCTGGAATTCCGCTACCAAATTCCGGCGGACAAAAGCACATATCGATACCATGGCGAAAAGGGGAGAGCCCAAGTTTCCATGGCCTTTTCGGGAACTTTTTGGCTCGATTCGAAGACAGCCGATCTGAAGCGGCTCACCCTTGATGTTGAGGCGCCGCCCGCGGAGACGAAGATGTGCCGGATCGACAGCGTGGTCAGTTATCACAACGTGGAACTGGGCGTACACTCGTTCCTCGTCCCGGAAAATTCAGAGATGATTGTTTTCGATTACGAGGACGGCAAATCCGAAAACCACGCTACGTATGGGCGTTGTCGCGAATATGCCGGGGAATCGAAGATTCACTTCGAGGAGTTTTCGCCGGAGATCGAGAAGCAAGCCGAAGCGCACGTGTTGAAGGCCATTCCCTCGGAATTTGTAGACATTCGGCTGGAATCGCCCATCGATCCGGCGGCGATGTATGCGGGATCTCGGGTCCGGGGCTTGCTGGCCGAAAGCCTAAGGACAAAGTCAGGCAAAGTGATCGCGCAGAAGGGAATGCCGGCCGAAGGACGAATAGTGCGGATCCAGCAAAGGCATCGACCTGTGGAAGGTCTGGTAGTCGGACTGCGTTTCGATTCCCTCTCGATCGGCGGAGTGAAGGTCCCGGTGGCGTTCCGGCCGGCATTCGAACCTGGCGGCGCAGCCCGCGGGAGTCCTCCGCTGGAGAGCGGCTACGCCGCGCCCGACTTCAGTACGCCGCGTGACCCGCTGGCGGGATTCTTTGTGTTTCCCGGGGAGCACCGGATCGTTCCCGCCGGATTTCTTTCCCACTGGCGCACGGAAGCGCAGAGCGTGCCGGCAGGACTTGCGCCTTAGTACGCCGCGGCCGTCCGCACCGCCCGTATACTTGAGGTTGAATTCTATGGAAGCCCCGCGGATCAAGAAAGCGGTGTGCCTGCTCAGCGGGGGGCTCGATTCGGCGACCTGCCTAGCCTTCGCTAAACGCGAAAGGTTTGAATTGTACGCGCTTTCGTTCGACTACGGCCAGCGCCATCGCGTGGAACTCGAGGCTGCCGCGCGCGTGGCTGAATCCGTTGGGGTGCACGATCATCGCGTCGTGAAACTCGATCTCAGAATGTTCGGCGGCTCGGCTCTGACCAGCGACTTGACCGTCCCGAAGGGCCGCTCGCCTGACGAGATGTCACGAGATATTCCGATCACTTATGTTCCTGCCCGTAATACGATTTTTCTTTCTTTCGCGCTGGCTTGGGCGGAAGTTTTGGGTTCCTCGGACCTGTTTCTGGGCGTGAATGCACTCGATTATTCCGGCTATCCCGATTGCCGTCCGGAGTTCCTCCACGCGTTCGAGCGTCTGGCGAATCTGGCGACCAAGGCGGGCGTAGAAGGGCGGATGCGGCTCACCATCCATGCGCCCCTTCTGGACAAGTCAAAGGCCGATATCGTTCGCCTCGCGGAGGAACTCGGTCTCGATTCCGGCCTCACGCACAGTTGCTACGACCCGGATGAAAGCGGCCGTGCTTGCGGCGAGTGCGATTCCTGCCAACTCCGCGCGAAAGGCTTCGCTGAGGCGGGCATTCTCGATCCCATATTCCTCGCCGGATGAAAATCGCGGAGATCTTTTATTCCGTTCAGGGTGAAGGCTCGCTGCTCGGGGCGCCTTCCGTATTCGTGAGGACGAGCGGCTGCAACCTGCGCTGTTCTTGGTGTGACACGCCCTATGCTTCCTGGCAGCCCGAAGGAACGGAGATGAGTGTGGGGGAAATCCTCGACCGCGTGCGGGACTTCAAGGCGCCCTACGCCGTCGTCACGGGTGGCGAGCCGATGATCGCTCCCGGAATCGCCAGCCTGACCAAGGCGCTAAGGGGTCTGGGTATGCACATCACAATTGAAACCGCCGGTACTGTGCATCACGAGCTGGATTGCGACTTGATGTCGATCAGCCCGAAGCTCAGCAACTCCGCTCCCGAAGGAGCGTTCCGGCTGCAACACGAGCGGCTCCGCATCCAGCCCGATGTGCTGAAAGGCCTCATCCGCGAATACGAATACCAGCTAAAGTTTGTGATCGCGGCAGCCAGGGATCTGGAGGAGGTTCGGACAGTGGTCGTCCAGATTGGCGCGGACATGCGGAAGGTGATTTTGATGCCCGAAGGCATTAGCGCTGACGAGCTTCGAACGAAGGGGCAGTGGGTGGCGGAGCTCTGTAAAGAGCATGGCTTCCGCTTCAGCCCCCGACTGCACGTTGACCTCTGGGGCAACCGGCGCGGTATCTGATCAGCGCCGGCCGCCGGCCAGGGGAAGCGCTTCCGGAGTATCATCCCGATACCGATCCGGAGTCACCATCTTGCCAAGCAGGTAGTCTTTGTTGGTCTGCGCGATCACTTCGATCCTGATCTCTTTAGGGCACACCGCCTCACAGAGACCGATATTCGTACACTGCCCGAATCCTTCGGCATTCATCTGATTGACCATGGCTTTGGCGCGCGCGTAACGCTCAGGCCGCCCTTGCGGAAGCATATTCAAATGCGTCACCTTGGCGCCGGTAAACAAGGCGGCGGCCGCGTTGGGGCAAGCCGCCACGCAGGCCCCGCAACCGATACAAGCAGCCGCGTCCATGGCTCGGTCCGCGTCTCTTTTCGGAACCGGGATCGCATTTCCGTCCGGAGCGTTTCCGGTCCCGACCGACACATACCCGCCGGATGCAATGATGCGATCGAAAGCACGGCGATCCACCGCCAGGTCCTTGATCACCGGGAACGCCGCCGCTCGCCATGGCTCCAGAAAAAGCGTATCGCCGTCCTTAAAATGACGCATATGCAACTGGCACACAGTGGTGCCCCGCTGCGGACCGTGCGCCTCGCCATTAATCATGAAGCCGCAAGATCCGCAGATTCCCTCGCGGCAATCGTGCTCAAATGCGATCGGCTCGTCGCCCTTCGTGATCAAGCCTTCGTTCACGACGTCGAGCATCTCCAGAAATGACATGTCGGGACTGACGTCCGGCGCGTCATAGCGCACCATGCGTCCTTTATCGGAAGGGTTTTTTTGCCGCCAAACGTGCAGTGTGAGTCTCATGAGGATAGGGTTAGATGTAACTGCGCTGGCTCGGGTGAACGTATTCGAAGTTCAGGGGTTCTTTAGTCAGAGACGGGGCTGAGCTTGAGCCGTTCCATCCCCACGCGGCGACATACGAGTAATGGTCGTCATCACGAAGCGCCTCGCCGTCCGGGGTCTGGTACTCCTCGCGGAAGTGACCGCCGCAGCTTTCATTCCGGGCAAGGGCGTCGATGCACATCAACTCCGCCAGTTCCATGAAGTCCGCGACCCGACCGGCGCCTTCAAGTTGCTGATTGAAGTCATGCGAGGAGCCGGGCACGTTCACGTTATGCCAGAATTCCTCGCGCAATTCCCGAATTTTCCGGATCGCCGTCTCCAGACCCGGAGCAGTGCGCGACATGCCGCAGTAATCCCATACGATCTTCCCGAGTTCGCGATGGAAGTTGGCGACCGTGCGCTTGCCTTTGATGGCGAGCAGACGTTCGGACGTGGCATTCACGTTGTGCTCCGCTTCCAGCACTTCCGGCCGCGCGGGACCCACTTTCTCCAGCTTGTTGCCCGCGAGGTAATTGCCCAGGGTGTAGGGGATGACGAAATAGCCGTCCGATAGACCCTGCATAAGAGCGCTCGCGCCGAGCCGGTTCGCGCCATGGTCGGAAAAATTAGCCTCGCCCAAAACGAACAGGCCGGGGATGGTGCTCATCAGGTGGTAATCCACCCAGAGCCCGCCCATGGTGTAGTGAATCGCGGGATAAATCCGCATGGGCGACCGATACGGGTCTTCGCCGGTAATGCGATCGTACATGTCGAAAAGATTGCCGTAACGCTCCTCGATGGTGTGTCGGCCCAGCCGCTGTATCGCATCGGCAAAGTCGAGGTAAACGCCGAGACGCGTTTCACCGACACCCCGGCCTTCGTCGCATACGTTCTTCGCATTGCGCGAAGCCACGTCGCGCGGCACCAGGTTGCCGAAGCTTGGATACCGGCGCTCAAGGTAGTAGTCCCGGTCGGTTTCCGGGATTTGGTCGGGCGGACGCCCGTCGCCAGCCTGCTTCGGAACCCAGATGCGCCCATCATTGCGCAACGATTCGCTCATCAAAGTGAGTTTGGATTGATAATCTCCGGAAACCGGAATGCACGTCGGGTGAATCTGGGTGAAGCACGGGTTCGCGAATAGAGCCCCGCGCTTGTGGGCACGCCAAATGGCCGTGGTATTCGATCCTTTGGCGTTGGTAGACAGGTAGAAGACGTTGCCGTAGCCGCCAGTCGCAAGGATCACGGCGTCCGCCAGATGCGATTCGATCTTGCCGGTGGTGAGATCGCGGGCGACAATGCCTCGCGCTTTTCCATCGATCACGATCAGATCGAGCATCTCGTTACGCGGATACATGGTCACTGTGCCTTCGTGCACCTGGCGCTCCAGAGCCTGATAGGCGCCGAGCAGCAGCTGCTGCCCCGTCTGTCCCCGCGCGTAAAAAGTTCGGGAAACCTGCGCGCCGCCAAAAGAACGGTTGGAGAGCATTCCGCCATACTCGCGTGCAAACGGAACCCCCTGCGCCACGCACTGGTCGATGATATGGACCGATATTTCGGCCAGCCGGTAGACGTTGGCCTCGCGCGCGCGGAAATCGCCGCCCTTGACGGTATCGTAAAACAGGCGGAATACGCTGTCGCCGTCGTTCTGATAATTCTTAGCCGCGTTGATTCCGCCTTGGGCCGCGATGGAATGCGCGCGCCGAGGGCTGTCCTGGAAGCAGAAACATTTCACGTTATACCCAAGCTCGCCCAGTGAGGCGGCCGCGGAGCCGCCCGCTAAGCCGGAGCCGACTACGATCACGTTATATTTCCGCTTATTCGCGGGATTCACCAGCTTCATGTCGAAGCGCGCCTTTTCCCAGGCGTGCTCGATGGGACCGGAGGGAATTTTGGAGTCGAGGATCATGGTGACGTCTTTATTGGTGAATGATCCCGGCCAGGACCGCTACCGGAATCGAGATAAAGCCTAATGTGATGACGATCGCCAACACGCGGGCTATGCTCTTTACGTAAGGCGAGTACGCCGGCGACGAGATACCCAAAGACTGGAACATGCTCCAGAAGCCATGGCTCAAATGGAACCCTAGCAGGACCATGGCGATGACGTAGAGAATCGAGATGTATGGCTGCTGGAACGTGATCACCAGGTTGTCGAAAGCGTGGTGCTCCACAAATCTAGAGTCGGTCAGAAGATATGTAAATTGCGCCAGGTGGTAGATCACGAAGGCGGCAATAATGGGACCACTCCAATACATGGTGCGGGATGCGTAACTCGCCTGGGAATTATCTTTCCGGACGTAGGAGATCGGTCGTGCCGTCTGTTTTCGCCGGGCAAGTTGGATCGTGCTGATGATGTGAAGCGTCACGGACGCGAGCAGAATCAGGCGAACGGAGTAGAGCGCCGCGGGGAGGGATCGCAGAAACACGGCATAATTGTCGAACTTTTCCCGGCCCTCGAACGCCTGAAGATTCCCGGCGAGATGCCCGATAACGAATCCGAACAGGATCAGACCTGTTACGGCCATAATGGCTTTTTTGCCTACCGTGGTCTGGTAGAACCGGTAGACCCGGTTGAGTGGAGCAGGAGCGGCTATCGAACTCATCTGTTTACCAATTCGATCGTATGCCATCACGCCATCGAACTGGAAGCGGGGGCAAACGGACTGCGCGGCAATTGATACTTCCAGGTGGTTAGATGCGGTCGTTGTGGTCCTGGATGGCCGAAAACACTGGCGCTCAATTTGCTCAAGTTTCGCGCATGGACGACAAGAACAAAACTGACGTTGGCCGGCGGGAGTTTATGAGTGCGGCCGTCGTGGCCGCGGCCGCCTTGAGCGTTGCGCGCGATTTGAGCGCTCAGCAGATCGGCCCGATGCCCGCCCAAACCCGGAAGGGCGACATGATCTATCGGACGCTGGGCCGCACGGGAGAGAATGTCTCGCTGATCGGCGTCGGCGGTTCCGATATCGGGCGCGCGGAATCCGACGAACTGGCGACCAAAATAGTCCGGACCGCGATTGATCGAGGCGTCACGTTTATGGACAACGCCTGGGACTACGAAAACGGCAAGGCCGAGACCCGCATGGGGAATGCGCTCCGCGACGGCTATCGCCAGAAAGTTTTCCTGATGACAAAGGCGGACGGCCGCACGAAACAAGAAGCCGCCCGACAGATCGACGAATCGCTGAAGCGCCTGCAGACCGATCACGTAGACCTTCTCCAGTTTCACGAGGTCATCCGCATGGAGGATCCGGACCGCATCTTCGCCCCGGGCGGCGCGGTGGAGGCGTTTCTGGACGCGAAGAAGGCCGGCAAGCTGCGCTATATCGGATTCACCGGACACAAGGATCCGGCGGTGCATCTTCGCATGCTCGAGGTAGCGAAGCAGCATAACTTTCACTTCGATGCGCTCCTGCACCCGTCCAACGTTATGGATTTTCATTTCCGGAGCTTCGTTCATCAAGTGATGCCCGTGGCGTTGAAGGACGGGATTGGGGTTCAAACCATGAAGCCGCTGGGAGGGAAGTTCATTCTTCAAAGCAACACCGTGGCCCCGATCGAGGCGCTGCACTACGCCATGAGCATGCCCACTTCGGTCGTGATCACAGGAATCGACAAGATGGAATATCTGGATCAGGCTTGCCGAGCGGTCAAATCCTTCCATCCGATGAACCAACAGGAGATCGAGGCGCTGGTGGCTAAAACGAAAGCCGCCGCATTCGAAGGCAAATACGAGTTGTTCAAGACCAGCGCGCACTTCGACTCCACGGCGAAAAATCCGCAGTGGCTTGGCTAAATCGACGCGGCTTTGGCGTGCCGCTCGACCCTAGCCGTTTGCCATTTCACAATGGCCACTCCGGTGAAGATGACCAGCATGGCCCCAAACTCACGTCTTCCGAACGGTTCGCGATAGAACGCCCAACCCAGGAAGACCGCCACCACGGCATTCACGTACGAATACACGGACACGATCGCCACGGGGAGTTTCGCGATGGCGTACGCGTAGGCGCTATAACCCAGGATCGAACCGAAGACCACAAGGTAAATCAAGGCCCGGATTGCCCGGGCCTTGAGCACGATCGGGCCATGGGGCGCCAGCAGCGCCACCGGCACGAAGGCCAGCGAGGAACTGAGCTGTTGCACGGCGCCGGTCACAATCGGATGCGCCTGGGTCGCTTGCCGCCGCTGATAAATAGAACCAAGGCACCAGCCCACCATGCCGACCTGCAGGACGATAAAGCCGCCGAGCAGACCGGGACCGAGACCCGCCGCCGCGGACCCCGGCAGGAACAACAGCACGGTTCCCGCGAAACCTACCAGCATCCCGATCACAGTCGGAGCATGGAGCGGCGCGCCGCCGGGCAGAAGCGCTTCAAAAATCACAAACCAAAAGGGCGACATGGTGATGATCAGGCTGGCGAGCCCGCTAGGAACCCACTCCTCGGCAAACGCAAGCGCTCCATTTCCGATCCCGATCACCAGAACGCCGCTCAATGCCGTCGCATAAAGCTCACGGCCGCGAGGCAGATGAGCGCCCCGCAGCTTGGCCGCGATCACCAGAATCAGCCCCGAGATGAAATAACGCAGCGACACCAGGACTGCCGGCGGAAACGACTCGATCGCCATTCGGATAGCCAGGTATGTGGTGCCCCAAAGAATACAGACTGCCGCAAGGGCGAAGTACGCCGCGGCACTGGAACGGGAAGGCAATCTACTAGCCTAACAAGCGGCTTGCCAGCCCGGATGGAACCGGAGAATTGTGCCAACATGGAGGATTGATTATTACCCTAACGATGAACCCGGCGATCGACCGGACGATCACGGTGGATCGTCTCGCGTTTGAAGATCGGGCGTACATTTTATCCTCGAAAGACTCGCCCGGCGGCCGCGGCATCAACGCATCTTCCGTAATTCATAGTTTCGGGGGGAAAACGCTGGCGATCCTTCCCGCGGGAGGCAGTTCCGGAGCGCGGTTTGAAGAGTTCCTAAAAGAGTGCGGCTTTCCGGTAATGGTGGTGCAGATTCGCAACAAGGTCCGTACGAATCTCACGATCACGGACAGCCATGGTCTTACCGCGAAGTTGAACGAGCACGGCCCGAAACTGAGTCTGGCGGAGGTGGGCAAGATCGAAAAGGCGACCTACTCGCATCTGGGCGGCGCCTCTTGGCTGATGTTGTGCGGCAGCCTTCCACCGGGCGCGCCGGAGGACCTGTATTCCAGGATCATCGCTTTCGCGCACCAGAAGAAGGTGAAAACGCTCCTCGATACGGACGGTGACGCGCTGAAACTCGGGCTCGCCGCCAATCCGACATTGGTCTCGCCGAATCAGGAGGAAGCCGAGCGCTTGCTGAGCACCGCCCTTATCACACGCACCAACTGCCTCCATGCAGCCGAGCGGATGCACAAAATGGGGGCGGAGTCGGTAATGTTGTCTCTGGGGAGCCGCGGCGCGGTCGCATTCCACAAAGGCAAGCTGCTAGAAGCCACTCCCCCGCGGGTGGACGCGCTTTGCCCCATCGGCGCAGGGGACGCGCAGTCGGCCGCTTTTCTGTGGTCGCTGGAGAACAAGGACACTTTTCCGGAAGCGATGCGCTGGGGTGTCGCCGCGGGAACCGCGTCAGCCATGTTGCCCGGCATGAAATTCGCCTCACTGGAACAAGCGCGCGTGATTCACGCCAACGTGGAAGTCCGCGAAGCCTCCGAATGACCACGCCCGAGCCGACCGGCCTCGCTGCATCAGCCGGCAAATCACCTGAGGGCAAACTGGTTCGCTCAGCGGGGATCGTATCGGTCGCCATTGCATTCAGCAGGGTGACGGGATTGGTCCGCGAGAGGGTCATGGCGCATTACTTTGGCGCGGGCTCGGTATACGATGCCTTCCTGGTCGGATTCCGCATCCCGAACCTGACCCGCGATTTGTTCGCGGAAGGCGCGCTTTCCTCGGCCTTCGTTCCGATCTTTACGCGCTATCTGACCACGAAAGGAAAGCCTGAAGCGCGGGAGCTCTACAATCTGGTCGCGTCGACTTTGCTCGTCGTGGTCGGCGCGTTGTGTTTGCTGGGAATGATCTTCAGCCCCCAGCTGGTGGAACTGTTCGCCTCGCCTTTTCACCGCGTGCCAGGCAAATTCGAGATGGCGGTGGCGCTCACCCGCATCATGTTCCCCTTCCTCTTACTGGTCGCACTTGCGGCCCAGGCGATGGGCGTTCTGAACGCAACCGGCCAGTTCGGCGTGCCGGCGATGTCTTCCACTTTCTTCAACATCGGTTCCGTGGTCTTCGGACTCCTGATTGGTTTTTGGCTAGGCCCGAGACTCGGCATTGCGCCCATCTACGGCATGGCTTACGGCGTGGTGATCGGCGGATTGCTGCAACTCCTGTTCCAGGGGCCCAGCCTCGTTCGAAAGGGGTTCGCCTTTCGCCCTCGATGGAATCCCAGCCACGAAGGCCTGCGGAACGTTATGCGCCTAATGGGGCCAGCCATCCTGGGCAACGCTTCGGTCCAGATCAACGTCCTCGTGAACACCAACTTCGCCGCCGGAATCACTGACCCCGCCGGACATGTGGTCAACGGCGCCGTGAGCTGGCTCAACTACGCGTTCCGGTTCATGCAGCTGCCGCTCGGTCTTTTTGGAGTGTCGATTGCATCCGCTACCCTCCCGAGCATCTCGCGCAGCGCGGCCTCCGGGAACATGGAAGAGTTCCGAACCACGCTCTCGCGAAGCATAGCGATGACGCTTTTGTTAACGATCCCTTCGGCTGCCGGACTTGCAGTCTTGGGCGAGAGCATGATTGGACTGGTTTACCAGAGCGGGAAATTCCGCGCCTTCGACACTCACCAGACCGCGGTCGCTCTGGCGTGCTATTCCATCGGGCTGGCCGGTTACGCGACGCTCAAAGTTCTGGCTCCGGCGTTTTACGCTTTGAACGACGCGAGAATGCCCATGATTGTCAGCCTCGTCTCAATTCTGATCAATTTCGGAATGGCCTCTACGATGGTGAAATTGGCCGGGCTCGGCCAGGCCGGGTTGGCGCTATCCACGTCCACGGTGGCTCTTTTCGGTTTTGTCGTGCTCCTTTTCGCGATGCGGCGTCGCATTCATGGCATTCATGGTCCGCAGCTTTGGGACAGTTTTTGGAAAATCTGCGTGGCTACGGCGTTGATGAGCGCGGTTTGTTTCGCGTCCAGCCACTCGCTTCATCATTTCCTGGGCAATCACGTAAGGGTTCACTTACTCGACGTGCTGATTTCAATCCCGCTCGGCGGCGCCGTCTTCTACGGAGCGGCGCGGTGGCTGAAGATTGCGGAGTTGGATGCGGCCCGGAAAGCCGTGGCCGGTCCCTTGGCGCGCCGGCTGAAGTTCGTGAAAATCTGACATGTTAGACTTCGAATATCCATGCTGCCTGACGTTGAAGTGGCCGTACGTCTGCAGGCGCTAGACCTCCGCATCGCCAGCTTACAAAAAGAAGTCTCGGCGCTGCCAAAGCACATCGCGGAGATCGCCAAAAAGTTGGAGCATCACGAGCGCCGCCTGGAGATGGACCGCGCCGCGCTTTTGGCGAACCAGAAGGATCGCAAGAAACTCGAGGGCGATGTGCAAGGTTTCGACGCCAAGATTTCCAAGCTGAAATCCCAGACGCTGGAAGCCAAGACAAACGAACAGTACCGCGCGTTCCAGAATGAGATTGAGTTCTGCGAGCGGGAGATTCGTGGCTGTGAAGATCGCATTCTCGAGTTGATGGGCCAGTCCGAGCCTCTCGACAAAAATGTGAAAGCCGCCGAAGCAGCCTTGAAGGAAGAACGGGGCCAAGTCGAAGCGGAAAAGCAGCGCGCTGAAAAGCGGGCAGCAGCCGACCGCGCCCGGATGAACGAACTTCAAACCGAGCGGGGAGAGTTGCTGTCGCGGCTTTCGCCGTCCGTTGCCGGCAACTATGAGCGGATCCGGAAGGGTCGCGCGGGCATCGCGGTTTCCGAGGCGGTGGATGGAAGGTGCTCGCAATGCCACATCTCTTTGCGCCCTCAATTTCTTCAGGAATTGAAGCGAGGCGAGAAGCTGATGTGGTGCGAAAGCTGTTCGAGGTTTCTTTATTGGAATCCCCCCAAGAGCCCCGAAGACCTCGCCGGCGCCAACGCTTTAAGCGACGCTCGTCGCTAGTGCGTCCTTGGTTCGTCTCCTAGCATCTTCTATAATGACGATGAGGATCCCTGTGTCAGCTCGTACCTTTCTGCGCCTTTTCGCGCATCTTCAGATGCTTCCTGTGCTCGAGAGCGGGGAAGAGACGCTCGTTGGGGGACAGGCTGTGATGGAAGGCGTGATGATGCGCGCTCCGCACAGTTATTGCGTCGCGGTGCGCCGTCCGGATGGAGGGATCGCCGTCGATGAAATGCCGGTATCGCGAATGTCGGAAAAGTATCCGATCTTCAAGCTTCCCGTGTTCCGCGGCCTCGGCACCCTGGGACAAGCCATGGCGCTTGGGATCAAAGCGCTGAAATTCTCCGCCAACGTCGCTTTGGAGTCCGACCCGGCGAACCAAGCCAAGGCGAAACCGGTTTCGAACACCGCTTTGATGGCGAACCTTGTTTTCTCGCTCGTCTTTTTCATTTTCCTGTATAAATTCATCCCTCTGTATCTGGCTACGTCCCTCGGCAGTCATTTCGCCCCGCTGCGCGGACGCATCGCGTTCAACGCGGTCGACGGTCTGATCCGCATTGGAATCTTCATCTCGTTTCTGGGGTTCCTCTCGCGTGCAAAGGACATTCGGCGCGTGTTTGAATACCACGGCGCCGAGCATAAGGTCGTTTTCAACTTCGAGTCCGGCCAGCCGGTTACGGTGGCGAACGCCCAGAGCTTCACCACATGGCACCCGCGCTGCGGCACAAGCTTTCTGCTCGTCGTAATGGTGATTTCCATGCTGGTGTATATGCTGATCCCATTCGATGGGTTCGCGGCTAAGTTTGCGTCCCGCATCGTTCTGTTGCCGTTTATCACCGGTTTGAGCTATGAGCTGATCCGCTTCGCCGCGAAGCGTCAAGGGTCGTTCCTCGCATGGCTGACTGCGCCCGGGTTGTGGCTCCAACGAGTGACCACGCAGCCGCCGTCCGATGGACAGGCGGAAGTAGCCATTCACGCCCTCGATCGCGCCATGTCCCTCGAGCGGGCTCAGGACGGCGAACTCGTAATCGCCTGAAACGCAGCGCGGAGAAAAAGAGAACGCAGTGCAATTTTTAGAGAAGCTGGACCAGATCGAAGCGCGATTTGAGGACCTGAGCCGGCAACTCGCCGACCCCATTGTCATCAACGATGGAGAGCAGTACCGGAAAGCAGCCAAGGCGCATAGCGATCTTGCCGGGCCGGTGAGCAAGTATCGCGAGTGGAAGCAGTCGCACGGCGAACTCGAACAAGCGCTCGCCATGGCTTCGGATAAAGATCCGGAGATGCGCGAAATGGCGGCCGAAGAGATCACGCGCCTCGAACCGGCGGTCGCTCAGATCGCGAACGAGCTCAAGGTGCTGCTCCTGCCGAAAGATCCGCTGGACGAGAAGGACTGCGTACTCGAAATCCGCGCAGGCACCGGCGGGGACGAAGCTACTCTGTTCGCCGCCGAGATCTTTCGCATGTACACCCGTTACGCGGAAACCCAGCACTGGCGCGTCGAAATCACATCGATGAGCGAAAGCGCCGTGGGCGGTCTCAAGGAAGTTCTAGCCCTGGTCAGCGGCAATCACGTTTATTCCAAGCTGAAATATGAAAGCGGCGTCCACCGAGTGCAGCGCGTTCCGGCGACGGAGACGCAGGGCCGCGTACACACTTCAGCTATCACGGTTGCAGTTCTCCCGGAGGCCGATGAGGTTGAAGTTCGGATCGAGGATAAAGACATCCGGATCGATACGTTCTGTTCGTCCGGTCCCGGCGGCCAGTCCGTGAACACAACCTACTCCGCCGTACGGATCACTCACCTGCCGACCGGCCTCATCGTTTCCTGCCAGGATGAAAAATCCCAGATTAAGAACCGGGCGAAGGCTCTCCGTGTGCTTCGTTCCAGGCTGTACGAACTGGAACTGGAAAAGCAGCAGGCTGCCCTCGGCGCCGAACGCAAGAGCATGGTCGGCAGCGGCGATCGCAGCGAAAAAATTCGCACGTACAACTTTCCGCAGAACCGCGTCACCGATCACCGCATCGGTTTCACCGTACATCAGCTCGATTTGTTCATGCAGGGCCGTATTGACGGCATGCTGGAGGCTGTCAACGGACACTTCCAGACCGAGAAGATGAAGGGGGAAGGCGAAGCCGCCTAGGTTCGTGAGCGGTCGATGACGCTCGGAACAGCGCTTCGGCAAGGCACGGAATTGCTCGATCGAGGCGGAATAGAAGTTCCGCATCTGACCGCCGGAGTTCTTCTGGCTCACGCCGTCCACTGTGATCGCACCTACCTCTACGCGCATCCCGAGCAGGAATTGCGCGAGGTGGAGTGGATTCACTACGGCCGGTACCTTCACGAGCGGCTAGGCCGGAAACCTACCCAGTACATCACGCGCCAGCAGGAGTTCTACGGGAGACCCTTCCGGGTGTCCCCGGATGTCTTGATTCCGCGACCGGAAACCGAGCACCTGATCGAGATTGCCCGCCTGGAGGCGCCCTGCGCAACGCCGGCGATAGACGTGGGAACCGGCTCCGGCGCGATCGCGATCACGCTCGCACTAGAAGCAAAGGATGCAAGCCGCCCGATCGACGTGATTGCCGCGGATATCTCAAGAGGCGCTCTGGCCATAGCCGCCTGGAACGCCCAAGCGCTCGGGGCTGCTGTCACCCTGGTCAATGCCGACGGGCTGAGCGCATTCGCGGATGGATGCGCCGGATTGATAATCTCCAATCCGCCGTATGTGGCGCTGGCCGATCGAGGAGCGCTCCAGCCCGAAGTGCGCGAATGGGAGCCCGATCTGGCGTTGTTCGCCGGCTTGAGCGGGCTTGATTTCTACCGCCGCCTGGTTCCCGAGGGGGACCGCGTTTTAAAGCCGGGGGGAAGCCTGATTATGGAACTTGGCGCTGGCCAAAGCGCGGAAGTTCTTGCCATGCTGGGTTCGGCTTGGGAGCGAGCCACCGTTTCGAAAGACCTGCAAGGGATTGAGCGCGTTCTCCATGCCCGAAAAAGAATTGACCGAAAAACCTAAGATTCCGGAACTCCGACCTTCCCCCGCCGCCAGTATCATCATAAGCGGCATGCAGATCGTCGAAGCGGTTACAATCCCTCCGGACACTAGCGACGGCGATCTCCTTCATCTTGCTCGAACCGGCAATGGCGATGCATTTTCAACTCTTTACCGCCAGCGCGCAGATGCAGTATACCGATTTGCGCTGCATATGAGCGGGAATCCCTCGATAGCCGAGGAAGTGCTTCAGGAGACGTTTCTGGCGCTGATTCGGGATTCGAGCGGATTCGATCCGAATCGCGGGACGCTTGCCGGCTACATTTACGGAATCGCCCGTAACCGGGTCCGTAAACACATCGCCATGGGCCGCGAGTTCGTGGAGCCGGATCTGGAGTTGGCGAGTGCAGGCGATCTCCTGGCGAATCTCACCAGGCGAGAAACCATCGAATCGGTTCGCCAAGCCGTCCTGGCGTTACCGGGACTTTACCGGGAAGTGGTGGTCTTGTGCGAATTGCAGGAGCTCAGCTATGAGGACGCATCGGAGGTGATCGGCTGTCCTGTCGGTACGGTCAGATCGCGGCTCCATCGCGGGCGGGCCATGCTGATGGCGAAGCTCCAATCGCTCAGGAAAAAGAAAGGGCTGTTATGAATTGCGAACAGATTCGGGATCAATTAATCGAAACAGCGCGAGGCCGCGAGCTTTCGTCCGATCTGCGGGCGATTGTGTTTGCGCACGCTGCGGGCTGTGGAGATTGCGCCCTTAGATTGGATCGGGAGCAGCAGCTGACCGGAATGCTGGCTGAATTGGCAGTGCGAACTGACGGAGCGCCGGAAAGCGTAGAGCAACTCCTGCGCCGGAAATTGACCGTGACGCCCATTCGGCAACCCAAGCCGGCGCCGTTCGTATGGGCGAGCATCGGGGCGGTTGCGGCCGGAGTCGTTCTCGGTGCTCTGCTGCTCCGGCCCGGCTCCGTGGTTCCAAAGGCGCGGACCAATCCGGTGAGGGTTACGCCTGTCACGTCGGCCGCCAGAATTGAACCGCCGATGCAGGCGCCGCAATCGGTTGGCGGGAGCATGACGCATCACGTAGCGGCCCCGCAGGCCCAAGCCGCTGCTCACGAGGACGACGCCAGCGCCTTTATCCTTTTGCCCTACGCGGAAGAACTTGGGCCGACAGAACAAACCGAAACTCTGCGCGTGGAACTGCGGCGTGAGTCGCTCCTCGCCATGGGCCTGCCGGTCAGCGCAGATGATCTCAATGAACCGATCCAGGCGGACATTTTAGTCGGGATGGACGGGACCCCCCGGGCGATTCGCATCGCCAACTAAAGCGGATGGACAAGGAATTCTAAGGAGAAGACACAATGAAAAAAACTTACTTTGCTCTCATGATCGCGTCAGCCGTAGTGGCCAACGCCCAGATGCCTGGTCCGCCGCCGCATGGATTTGGCGGCGATATGCGCATCATGGGTCTGGAAGGCGGGCGACCCGGCGCCGTGATCGCGAATGCGCCTTTCTCAGGGCAACAGACGACCACGGAGACGCAGACGCTCGCCGACGGAACGCACATTCAGCACACGACAACCGCGCAGTTCTATCGCGATGTCCAGGGGCGCACCCGCGTGGAACGTACATTCAGCGGCATCGGTCCCTGGTCCGGCGGAGAGCCCAGAACCATGATTGAAATCTTCGATCCGATTGCGGGCGTGGCTTACTCCCTCAACCCAACTGCCCTGACCGCCACGAAGAGGACGCTGCGGACACCGCCCGTTGGCGCCGCCAAATCACATGTCCCCAGTACTACCGACCAGGTGACCACGACAAATCTCGGAACTCAGACCATTCAAGGGCTGCCCTGCACGGGAACCCAAACCACGCGCGTGATCCCGGTGGGCCAGATGGGGAACGATCAGCCCATCACGATCGTGACACAGCGTTGGTATTCGACCGATCTCCAGATGGCGCTGCAGACCAAGAGAACGGATCCGCGAATGGGTGAAATCGACTCCACATTCCAAAACGTCTCCCGCACCGCCCCTGACGCCGCACTGTTCGCGCCGCCGGCAAACTACACCGTCACGGCAGGGCAAATGCGCCACGGAGGCGCCCCGCCCGCGGCCCAGGCTCAATAAGGGCAGAGTTCAGGTCTGCTGAAGTCTTCTCGCAATCTTCCGCACGATCGATCGCGGTGCTAAACGCAACGACTCCATCCCGAGTCGATTGCGGAAGCCCGCGATCGAGAGCGTCTTCCCCTTGAGCATCGCCCGATACCCGATCGCCGCAACCTCCCTGGCCGACATCACTTTCCCGCTCTTGAAAAGTTTGGTGGCTTCCATCCCGGAGCGGCTCTGAAATTTAGTGTCGGTCGGCCCGGGGCACAGAACCGTCACGCTCACCCCTGACCTGCGGATCTCCTCTGCAATCGCCTCACTGAAATGAAGCACGAACGCCTTCGTCGCAAAGTAGATCGCCATCATCGGTCCGGGTTGAAACGCCGCGGTGGAAGCGATGTTGAGTACTCTTCCGGAGCCGCGCCGGAGCATCGCCGGCAGCAACCTGCCGGTCAACTCGACCAAAGCCGTGACGTTCACCTGGATCATCTCCAATTGATCGCCAAGATTTAATTCGTCGAACCGGCCACGTTGTCCAAAACCCGCATTGTTGACCAGAATGTCGGGAATCACGCCGTGGAGCTGGTTTACGATCCTCTCGGGCGCTCCCCTGTCCCCCAGATCGGTAGGAATGTTCGTCGCCTCCGGACTGCCGGCTTGGCGCATCTCGTCCGCCACGCGCCCGAGCGCCACCGCGTCACGCGCAACCAGGAAAAGCGAATACCCGTCTTTCGCCAGCAATCGGCAGAGTTCATAACCTATTCCCGTCGAAGCACCGGTGACAAGAGCTGTTTTCGGCATACCAGATACAATAGTAGTTCGGACGTGCTTTTGCGCCGCATCGCCATTTTCCTTTCCGTTCTGCTTCTTGCTTCGGCTTCCGGCTTCGCGCAGATGACTGCCGAACAACGGCTGCGGAATCTCGCCTCATTCGACCAGGTGTGGAACACCGTTCGCGAGAAGACGTGGGACCCTTCCTTCGGCGGAGTAAACTGGCAGGCGGTTCGTGACGAGCTGCGTCCCAAGATCGAGGCGGCGCGAACGGACGCGGAAGTGCGCGCGGTGATGGCCGATATGCTTTCACGCCTGCATCTGACCCACTACGGCGTAATTCCCGGCTCTGTCTACCGGGATGTAGAGAACGCCGGCGGAGCCGCAAACAATCAAGATGGGAGCGAGAACGAATTCGCGGAACAGGGTGATCCCGGAATCCATGTTCGCGTAATCGACGCGTTGGCGGTGGTAGTCAGTGTCGAACCGGGTTCCCCGGCGGAACTTGCGGGTGTCCGTCCCGGCTGGATCATTCAGCGTATCAATGACGAGAGCCTAGCGCCCGTGCTGAAGCGCGTGATCGGGGAGTACAGCAGTTCGACGCTCGAGGAGATGATGCTTTCCCACTCAGTTCTCGGCCGCCTTGATGGTCCGCTCATGAATGCCGTGCAGGTCGATTTTCTTGACGGAAAAGATCGGCCTCTCTCGCTCACATTGGCGCGCCGAAAGCCGCGAGGATTTCCGGAGAAGTTCGGCTTTATGCCGGAATCCTGGCTATGGATTGATGCTGAGATCATCCGGCCCCAGATCGACTACCTTGCTTTTAATTATTTTCTGGATCCCGTCCGCCTCACTACCGCTCTCCAGAGCACCATCGAGAGTTGCCCGGACTGCGCTGGGATGATCATCGATGTCCGTGGAAATCCCGGCGGCATCGGCATTCTGGCCATGGGACTCGCTGGATTTTTCCTGGACACGCCAAATCTGAAATTGGGGACGCTGCAGATGCGGAACCTGCCGATGAACTTCGTGGTCAACCCTCGCACGCCCTCGTTTCACCGCCCCCTTGCCATTTTGATCGACGGTCTTTCGGCTTCCACTTCGGAAATTTTCGCCGGAGGTCTTCAGGACCTGAAGCGGGCCCGGGTATTCGGGTCGCGTTCGGCGGGAGCGGCGCTGCCATCCATGTTCGAGCGGCTCCCGAACGGGGACGGATTTCAATTTGCAATGGCGACCTATCAATCTCAAAGCGGCAAGACTTTGGAAGGCGCCGGGGTAATTCCCGACGTTGCGGCGCCCATGACACGCGCCGCTCTTCTGGCCCGTAAAGACCCCGCGCTGGATGCAGCCGTGGAGTGGATTCACCAACAGACCGCGAAAGGCACAACATCGAATGATCAGTAAACTTCTCCTGACCGGCGCCACTTTTCTGATTGCCGGCACGGTTCTGTTCGCGCAACAATCTCCCGCACCCAAGGCGGATTCCGCTCCTGCTTCTCCCGCAACCGCCGTCGCGGGTTTGCCGTCCGCCGCGACCGTGTTGCAACACTTCGTTGATGTCACCGGGGGAAAAGCAGCCTACGAAGCGGTCAAGAGCGAGCAGGCTACCGGGACGTTCATGATCGCCGCCGCGGGGATCAGCGGCACCATCAAAGTCTTTGCCGCTACACCAGCCAAGGCTTACGCCGTGGTTGACATCCCGGGGGTCGGCAAAATGGAAGAGGGCACGGACGGCTTAGTGGCATGGGAGAATTCCGCCATCCAGGGCGCTCGTATCAAGAGCGGTGATGAGGCCGCCGCCGCGATTCGCGAGGGTGCGATGGATGCCCGGACCGACTGGACCAAATACTACAAGTCCGCGGAAGTCACGGGAACTGAAACAGTAAACGGAAAACAGTGTTACAAGGTCGTGATGACGCCTCTCACGGGCGGCCCCGAAGACGATTATTATGACAAGGAATCCGGCCTCCTCATTAAACAGTCGGCTATCTACGACACCCCCATGGGCAAAGTTCCGGTCGAGTTGGTGATGAGTGATTACCGCAAGCAGGGCGCCTTGATGATGCCCTTCCATATCGAACAGCATCTCGCTAACCAGCAGTTCGACACCAACTTCGACAAGTACGAATTCAACGTCGAAATTCCCGAAAGCCGCTTCGCGCTTCCCCCCGAAGTCAAGGCTTTACAGAAATAGTGGGACAGTCACGGGAACTCGTCTTTTCGGCGCGGTTGGATTGCAGGTGCCTGGTTCAAGTTCCGGAAGATGCCGATGAATCGCTAGTCGTTTTTACCCTCCACGGATATGGCATGGATGCGGAAACCATGCTCCGACTCACCGCGACCTGGTTTCCGAACAACCCCATTTTCTCGTTGCAAGCTCCGCATCCGTTCTATAGCGAACCGCGGAAACGCGAGGTAGGCTATTCCTGGGCGACCCACACGCAATCCGAGCAGAGCGTGCGTCTCCATCATGAGATCGTTCAGTACGCGCTCGACGCCTCGGGCGCGCCTCCCGATCGCAGGCTGCTGCTGGGCTTCTCCCAGCCCGTCGGGTTGAATTACCGGTTTGCCGCGACTTTTCCCGATGCGATCCGGGGAGTGCTCGGTGTATGCGGGGGCGTGCCGAACGACTGGGAAACCGGCTTGTATCTGGAAGTTGAAGCGGCATTGCTCCACATTGCCCGCACGGAAGATGAAATTTATCCGGCTGACCTCACGCGCCTCTATCGGGATCGTCTGGCCTTGCGCGCCTCCGATGTCGAGTTCCTGGAGTTTGCCGGAGGACACCGGTTTCCTTCACTAGCCCAACCGGCCGTTCAGGATTGGACGCGCCGCAAGTTCCCGTCGCCCGCCCGATTCGCGGGACCTGATTGGCGCACCAGCGGAGCGGTCAAGGGAGACTAGTCCCCGCGTCTCTGCATGAAGGCGCGCAGCCGATGGCTTCGGCTGGGATGCCGCAACTTTCGCAGCGCCTTCACTTCGATCTGGCGGATGCGCTCACGCGTCACTTCGAAACTCTGCCCGACTTCCTCGAGCGTATGTTCGTTGCCGTCCTCCAGACCAAATCGCAGACGAATGATCTTGGCCTCGCGCGGCGACAATAATTTAAGAGCTTCAATCGTCTGCTCCCGCAAGTCGAGCTTCGCCAGTTGATGGGCAGGCGATAGGTTGTGACGATCCTCTAAGAAGTCGCCCAAGCGGGAATCGTCTTCCTCGCCCACAGGACACTCGAGCGAAAGAGGCTCGATCGCCACTCGCATCGCTTGCCGCACTTTCTGGACGGGCAAATTCGATCGAACCGCCAGTTCCTCGTTGCTGGGCTCACGCCCGAGTTCCTGGACAAATGCCCGGGCGACCCGGGTCAGCTTGTTGATCGTTTCGATCATATGAACCGGAAGCCGGATGGTGCGCGCCTGGTCGGCGATGGCGCGCGTAATCGCCTGGCGCACCCACCAGGTCGCGTAGGTCGAGAATTTGTACCCGCGGCGGTAGTCGAACTTCTCCACTGCCCGCATCACGCCAATGTTCCCCTCTTGGATCAAGTCCAACAGGGGCAGCCCCCGGTTGGTATACCGTTTGGCGATGCTGACCACGAGCCGCAAATTGGCCTCGATCAGCTCCCGCTTCGCGTGCTCCGCCATTCTCTCCGCCCGAACGATAGAGCTCAGCATCCGGCGCAGATCAGCGGCCGACGCACCGTATTGCGATTCAACTTCATGCAGGCGAGCATTGATCGAGCGCTGCTCGTTCCGCAAGACGCGCGGGAAACCGTAATCCGAGGCGTATTGCGTTCGGGCCATCTCGCGTTGCAATGGGCGCAGGTCGTCCACCGCCGCGGTTAGTTCCCGGATCATGCCGGAGAAGATCACATTCTCGAGACCGCACTCGCGCACCGCGCGCGAAATCTGCACGATCATTCGCCCTGCCCGCCAGCGAAGGCGCTGATGAAGTTTCGGCTTCATGCCGCGCGGAACCGCCATGAGCCGCTGGCGCACCGGGCCCAGTCTCTTTTCGAGTCTCCGAATCTCGGCGCACTGCTCTGCCAATCTCGAATGGGCCGAGGCGATCGCCGGTTCATCGGGAAACGGCTCGGGGAAATGAAAAACTTCGCGCGGATCGCGCGATCCCGCGTCCAGTTCTTCCTCGAGCGCCAGCACGGTGCGCGCCGCCACCCAGGAACGCGAAACGTAACGCCGCGCATTCCTTCGCGCCTGCTCGATGCGCTTTGCGATTCCGACCTCGCGATCGCGCGACAAGAGCGGCACGGCTGCTATCTGCCGCAGGTAGGCGCGCACCGGATCGTCCGCGCGATCCGTCCAGGCGGGATACACCTCCACGCGAAAACGCTCACCGTCTTGGTCCAGACTTTCGGAAGGGCCTTTTAGATCAACAGCGGCGGGCTCCGATTCGGTGCTCGCTTCGGGAAGGATCGTTTCACCGTCGAACTCACCGCTGATTTCGAGATGGAGAAAGCTGTCCGCGTGTCTGAAAACCAGGGCAGCCGGGGTGCGCCTGCTCGAAACCAGAGCGTCGTCAACCCGGTCATATGGGTCTGCACCCATCGCCAACGATAATTGGGCGCCGGGACGGGCCAACGTCGAAATCCCCATAATGTACTTCACACTCTGTTAGCGCGAAATTACGGGGAAGAAGGTCAGATTAAATTAAGTTCGGGTTTGCAGGCGGTGCAATTCCTCTGAAAGGCGGAGCGCTTCCGTCAGATTTCCGGAGTGCTCCGCCTCGCGTATACGTATTTTGATGCCGCTACGCTCGCGGCTCCGTTCATCCTCCACCAGAGCTTCCAGGCAAGCCATTCCCTCTTCCACGGATGGGGAGCGCAACGCGGCATCGTCATTCAGCAAAGCGGCGGCCAGCATTTCCTGCTCGGGTTCGGCCAGACGGCCGTGAAGCGCGCCGTAGGTGCAATGCCCTCCGGCTTCATGCAACGCGAGGATCGCCTCATAGATCTTTCCCGCTGACCCACTTTTCAGTGAAGGGAGCGCCTTCAGGTATCCGAAAAATTCTTCGCGCATCTCCGTCTCCGAAAGAAGCACGGATAGAAGGATTCGGTCGGTATGGCGCATGGCCCCCCGGATCGGCTCGGCGATGCCCGGTCGTCGCTCCGACGCCATTTTTCGGAAGCTCTCCAAAATCAACCCGCTATCCACTCCGAGGTACCCGGCGACGTCGTTTACCACCGCCGCCCGCTCCAACTTGTCTGTGAGCGTCTGGATAGCGGGCAGCAGAAACTGAAACGCGGCGTATCGGCCGTCCGCCGATCGCATATCGAAGCGGGTCCGGGCTCGATCGGACAACCAGTGAAAATAGCCGCGCGCCTGCTCGATCTGACGCAAGTACGCTTCGGCGCCGTGCCGGCGGCAATACTCGTCAGGGTCGAGTCCTCCGTCGAGCGTCAGGACCCGAACCCGCATGCCTTCCGCCAGCAATAGTTGAATACTGCGTTCAGCCGCTTTGGCCCCGGCCGTATCCGCGTCGAAGTTCACGACAATATTGGAGGTTTGCCGTCGCAGGCCCTGGACCTGCTGACTGGTCAACGCGGTTCCGCAGCTGGCGATTACTTCGCGCACGCCGGCCGCGGCGACGCCGATCGCGTCCATGTATCCTTCCACCAGCACCGCCCGGTCCACGCCGCGAATACCCTCTTTCGCCCGGTGCATGTTGTACAGGACCGCGCTCTTCCGGTATATCTTCGTTTCCGGCGAGTTCAGATATTTCGGGTTGTCTTCCTCCGAAAGCGCCCGTCCCCCGAAAGCGATCGGCTTGCCGGACTCATTGTGAATCGGAAACATGAGCCGGTGCCGGAAACGGTCAAAGAGCGTGCCGTCATCGCGCTTCAGAACAAGACCGGACTCCTCAACTTCCGCTGCACTGAAGCCTTCTTTTTGCAATAGGCGCGTGACCACTCCGTTTCGCGGCGCGTACCCGAGTCCAAAGCGCTCCACCGAGTCTCGCGTAACACCGCGGTTTTCGAGATAGCGCCGCGCCTCTGAGCCCGCCTCCGACGCAAGCTGCCGGCGGAACTCGACCTCCGCCAGCTCATGGATCCGATAAACCGCGCTCCGGGATTTCGCGTCTTCGTCGGCATAGCCCGTTCGCTTTGGAATCGGAATGCCATTGCGCTCCGCCAGCAGCTTGAGCGCTTCGAAGAAGCTCAGCCCGTCATGTTTCATGACGAAAGCGATCACGTCGCCCGCTTCACCGCAGCCGAAGCACTTGAAGAACTGATGCTGCGGATTCACGGAGAATGAGGGCGTTTTTTCCCCGTGAAACGGGCACAGGCCCGTATAGCGAGCGCCTGTCTTCTTCAGGCGCACGTACTCGCCGATCACGTTCACGATATCGATTGATGACTTTACCTGGTCGACGAATTCCATGTGCGCCTGGAGGGGAAATTGATTTTATTATCGCCCGACCTCCCTGTTACAGTCGCTGCATGGCCGACAAATCATTCATCGATTCCTCGCTCGCTCGTTATGTCGAGCAGAACTCTTTGCGCGAAGCTCCCGTGCTCGCCCGGCTCCGCGAGGAAACCAGCGCCCATCCCGAGAGCGAAATGCAGATTACTCCATTACAGGGCCAGTTGCTGCAGATCCTCGTGAAAGCCCTTGGAGCAAGACGAACACTGGAAATAGGGGTTTTTACCGGGTACAGTTCGCTGGCTGTCGCTTTGGCGCTTCCGGACGATGCGCGGATCTATGCCTTCGATATCAGCGAAGAATATACCGCGACGGCTCGACGATATTGGCGCGAAGGAGGCGTGGAACACAAGATTCGTCTCCAACTCGGGCCAGCAGCTTCCTCTCTCGACTGTTTGATCGATGGCGGACAGGCAGATCAGTACGACTTCGCTTTCATCGACGCGGACAAACCTTCCTATCCGCTGTACTACGAGAGGTGTTTGAAATTAGTCCGGCAGGGCGGCCTGCTCGCGATCGACAACACTCTGCAGCGTGGCAGAGTCGCGCAACCTGCCCACCAGGAACCAAACACCATCGGGATGCGTGATTTCAATCGTCAGCTGCACGCTGATGAACGCGTTCTGCCAGTCCTTCTACCGATCGCTGACGGTCTCACAATCGTCGTCAAGCTCTGAATTCTCGCGCGCCATCCGGAGTTCTTTCTTCAACACATCCCGCAACTTCCGCCCCAGTTGTTCAGCGGTGAAAGGCTTGTGCAGAAAGGCGGAGACACCTTTCCCGCGCATGCGCCGCATCGCCTCAATCTCGCTGTAGCCGCTCGTCAGAATCACCGGGACGTCGGGCCGCATCCGCTGGAAATATTCCAAGGCTTCTTCGCCGCCCATTACAGGCATCGTCAGATCCAAGATCACTGCGCGAAGCTGCGCGTCCAGCCGGGGCAGAATTTCGATGGCGGCTTGCCCGTTCTCGGCCATGACGACGCGGTAATGCCAATGCTCAAGCGATCGCCGGGCGATCTGGCGAACCGTTTCTTCGTCATCCACCACCAGGATGAGCCCCGCGCCTTGGAGGTCTGCCGCGTCCAAAGGTGAGGACCGGATTTCCAGAGTCTCCTCAATCACGGGTAGAAGAACCCGGAACGTACTTCCTTCGCCTGGCGCGCTCTGAACGCTGAGAGCGCCCCGATGCTGCCGGACGATCCCCAGCACTGCCGAAAGCCCCAGTCCGCGTCCCGTGAATTTAGTGGAGAAGAACGGCTCGAAGATGCGCGCGCGCGTTTCGTCGTCCATACCCCCGCCGTTGTCCTTCACTTCTAGAACGGCATAGCGGCCAGGAAGAAGCGTGTCTCCGGTCTCCCACAATGGCATCCAGGTGTCGGAAACCTCTTCAACGTGCGTGCTCACTGCGACCGTGCCACCCACCCCTTCTTCGATGGCTTCCGCTCCGTTCATCACCAGATTCAGCAGAACCTGCTGTAATTGTCCGGGATCCGCTTCAATCAGCGGCATTTCGGGCTGGAGATCCATGCGAAGCCGGACGCGCTTGTTCTGGACCGAAGTCTGCGCCAGAGCGGTAATTTCGCGCGCTAGTTCGCTGAGATCCAGCCGGGCCGCCACAAAGCGTCCTTTCCCCGCATAAGCCAGTAACTGGCGCGTCAGCGCGGCCGCCCTTTCGCCGGCGTGCAGAATGTCCTCCAGCAACGGTCGCACTTCGTGATGGCCATCGAGCGAATATAATCCGAGGCTGGCATTCCCCAAGATCCCGGTAAGCAGATTATTAAAGTCGTGCGCGAGACCGCCTGCGAGAACCCCCAGACTCTCCCATCTTTCCGCGCTTTCCATCTGCCGTCGCAGCCGCTTCTTTTCGGTGACGTCAGAGAACATCGCGACATAGCCTCGGCCTGACTCGGTCCCCTCGAACGGGGCGACCGAGCAGAGCACTTCGATTTCACGACCGTCCGAGCGCCGCGCGCGGTACTCGCGGTCATAAGAACCCGCGCCGGTCTCAAATGGAAATGGCGACGACTTCCCGATCACCGCATCTCGCGGATAGCCGAGAATTCGTTCAGCGCCATGGTTCCAGATCGCGACAAGGCCGGTGGCGTCGGTGGCTACGATCGCCATGGGAGAACCGTCGATTATCGCCCGCAGCGTCCCGGTAGTCTGCCGGAGCTCTTTTTCAACCTTCTTGCGTTGATCGATGTCGGCGACCACTCCCTCGATGCGATCGGGTTCGCCGTCAGACCCGAAGTGCGACCGACCCCAGGTATGCACCCAATGGCTCGACCCGTCTTCCCAGATCACGCGGAATTCAAAATCCAGAGAACGGGCCGCCCCGGTGAGAGACGCCTCGATTTCAGTGCGCACGCGCGCTCTGTCCTGCGGGTGGATCTTGCCCAAAAAGAAATCGAAGTTTGGCTGGATGTGACGCGGCGCTTCGAAGATTGCGCGCCAGCGGTCTGACCAAAAGTGCCGGTCCCGCTTGATATCCCATAGCCACGTTCCCAGATTGGCCGCTTCCAGCGCGAGCGATCGCCGGTCTTCACTCTCCCGCAGAGCCCGCTCGAACTGGTCAAGATTCCGGGCAGCATGCTCGGAAACCTGAGGTTGCAGCGTACGCTTTCGCTCCGTCTTATTGGCGCGAAGCCAAACCGCAGTCCCACCATCAACCGGAACCGCAGAGTGCTGGATTTCTTGGACGTCGAACGAATCCGCGAATTCCTGGAGAAAGCGGCCGAGGATTTGTTCCCGGGCTGATTGAAAAAAGCGTGCTGCCGTTCCGTTCAAAAACGCGATTCGCGAATCCTGATCGAGAAGAACAAATCCTTGCGCGCTCGCCTCGACGACCTCACGGAAGTCTGGCGACAATTCGGGCCGCGGCTTAGCCGACGAGGGTTCCCCGTTTTCCCCCATCATTTCCTCCCCCATCAGGCATGCCGGGGTTTATTCTCCGCGGGCTTTTCACCCCGACCCATTTTCTCCATCTCGTTGAAGTAAACCCGGCGCTCCTGGTCGAGAGCAAGATTAGCCAGTATGACTCCGGTGGAATCAGCCAGACCAACCTCCACGTCCGCCTTGGGGCGTTTGCCATCCCGGCAGTTGTTAAAAAAGCTCTCCAACTCTATGTCGACCGGGTTGCGGGGTTCCTCGGGCGTGGCGATGCCTTTGGTGTAGAGCCACCTGCGCCCGAACTTCAACTCTCGATCCACAAAGCTGTCGCTCGGCCCGACCTCATCGCGGTACATCATAATCGGGAACCCTTTCTGTGCTCCCGCCGCAACCATGGTCGCTCCGGCCTGCCATTTCTTTTCGCCGGAACCAGCCGCTGTTACGTGCGGTTGCGCGGGTTCACGGAACCACACGGCCAGCGCGGGGTGGGTGTCGTCTCCCACCGTGATTTCCACGCTGCCTTCGGTTCCCATGATGACCTCGCCGAACTCCGTTCTTGTCGAATTAAACATCGGCACATGTGAATTCGTGCTGATATATGTACCGATGAACTTCTGTGCTTTCGGGTAGCGAAAAATTAGCTGGATGTTGTCGTTGATATCCCGTCCGTCGAAGATGTAATCGTGACCCCCGACGCCCACCATGTACTCCGGAGTCGACCCGAACATCCAGTCCGCCACATCCATCTGGTGCGAAGCCAGCTCGGCGGCCATTCCGCCGGAGTAATCCCGGTATAGCCGCCAATTGGCCATTTTTTGGACATCCGGATCCGGGTTCGGCTTCATCTTCCACCCTGGGTTGCGATGCCATTGAGCCTGTATGTGGGTGACGTTCCCAAGGACGCCCTTGTCGATCATCTCTTTCACTGTCTGGTAGAAGACGCTATACCGGCGTTGTAACCCGACCTGGAGAGTCTGTTTAGGATGATCAGTCGCGAGCGCCCGGAGCGCGTGAACCTCCTCCGGCTTGAAGACCATGCTCTTCTCGCAGAAGGTATGCTTGCCTGCCAATAGCGAATCGCGCGTCACCGGGAAATGCACGAATAGGGGGGTCGCGATGATCACCGCGTCAATGTCTTTACGCGCCAGGAGTTCGCGGTAATCCTTGAATTTCGCGGGATTGCCGCCGATCGTCTCCGCGCCGCGGTCAAGCGCGTTCTGATTGATGTCGCACACCGCGACGCAGTGCCCATTATCGATTCCCTTCAGATGTTTCAGCAGGTAAGAGCCGCGGCTTCCTGTTCCGATTAAACCGAAGGAAACCTGATCGTTCGCCGCCTTCACCGTCTGAATCGCAGGAGCGCGCTCGACATCCGCCGCGAGTGCTTCAGCCGCGAAGGCGGCTCCGGCGGCGGCGCCTCCCAGTTTCATCGCCGTGCGGCGCGTGATGGATTGATCGTCCATGGACATCTTCCTCTAAGAGTAGCGCTCCAGCAACGTGCTGTATCCCAGTTGATTCCCATATAGTAGTCTCGATTCAGAGATGCGCCAAGTGTGTGCCCGGACCAACACCGGGAAAGTGCGGTCGAATAACGAGGACTTTTTCTTAACCGATCCCGCCATGGGTCTGTACCTGCTCGCCGATGGGATGGGTGGCGCCCGGGCCGGCGAACGCGCATCGCAACTCGCTGTTGAAACCGTAGCGCACGTGTTTGGAGCAAAAGACACCCGCGACGCCGCCGCGCTCCTCGATGCCGTCGAAAAGGCCAACCAACGGATTCTGGACGAAGCGCGCGTTGATCCGAACCTCCAAGGAATGGGCACCACGCTCGTCGCTGCTCTGGATCTTGGCGACAGCTTCGCCATAGCGAGCGTAGGAGACAGCCGCGCTTACCTCTGCGATCACGCCGGGCTTCGCGCTATTACGGAGGACCAGACATGGGTACAGGAGGTGGGTCGCCCGCTCGGCCTGGATGAGGCGGCGTTGAGCCGTCATCCCATGCGCCACGTGCTCACCATGGCGCTCGGCGTGGGCGAAACCCTCGATATTCGCTACTACAAAGTTCTCGCCGAACCCGGCGCGCTGCTGCTCTTGTCGAGCGACGGGTTACATGGCGTGATCCCGAACGCGGCCATTGAGACGATTCTTCGAGAGGACGGCCCGGGCGCCGCCACTCTCGAGGAGAAGTGCTCTTCCTTAATTCAGGCCGCTCGCCAGGCAGGCGGTCCGGACAATATCACAGCCATCCTCATCCGCTTCTCCTGATTGCGTTCCTGCTGCTCCTCCCTGCCTTTCCCGCATGCGCTCAATCCGGTCTTCTGGAGGCCCACATTCTCGAAGGCGATGGACAGGTCAGCATTCCCGGCAGCCGCCTTCCGCGGCCTTTGATCGTGGAGGTGACCGACGAAACCGGCACCCGTGTCGAGGACGCCATAGTCAGCTTCCGCCTGCCTGAAGACGGAATCACCGGCACGTTTCGCAATGGCTTGAAGACCGATATCCTGCGGACCGATTCCGAGGGCCGGGTCGCTCTCCGGGGTCTGCTCGCCGGAGGTCTGGCTGGTCAGTTTCAGGTGCATCTCACCATCGCCAAGGGCCAGGCCCGCGCCGGAGCTATCTCCACTCAGTTCATCGCCCCGCAACTCGGAACGCGCTCGCGGCTAATAGCAGGCATACCTAGACCGCACGGCCGGATCCTCGAAATCGGCGTACTGGTTCTGGCCGTCGCGGTAGCGGGTTACGCGAAGGAAAGAACTTCCCTTGGAGCGGCCACGCAGACGGTCGCCGCGCCGCCCACCATTGGTCCACCCACGGTGACGATAGGAAAACCTTGACGAAATCAACCTGGCTGCGGATCGTCCTTTTCGGAATCCCCGCAGCGCTTTTTGCCCAGACCCTCGCCACCCCGATCGCCGGAGTCGTGCTCGACGACGCCGGACGGCTCCTCGCTGTTCCCGGCGTTCTCAGCACGATCTTACCGGGGCAACCGATCGCGCTTCCCCAGCAAGAGGCGGCCTCGCCGGTGGTTAGCGTCTCCTACGCGGGCAGCAGCATCGTGGTCAAGCTGGCTCGAAAAGTCATCTCGTTTGATCTTACCGGCGCCGCGCTGTTCGAACAGGACGCTCCAGCGGGCCCGGCCCTGTTCTCTTTTGCGCTCGATGGCGCCCTGCAGTGGATCTGTTTTCCCGACGCTAATCTGCTCCAGAACTATCCCTTCACAACCTCCGTAGGCATGTCTGGGTTCGCCGGCCTGCCCGTCGCGCTGGGCCCGTCCGGAACGCAATCCCTTTCCGTTCTGGTCTGGAAAGACGGTCAGCTTTGGTCCGAAACCATTTCGACAAACACGCTCGCGATCACTGGCCAGCAGCCCCTGGCAGGCGCCGCACCGGGACTATTCTTCGAAGGCGGATGGCTCTCAGCCGGAAACAACGGGCTGATCTGGCAATCCACAACATCATCGATTCCGCCCCGCACGATCGCCCTGTCCGAAGCCGTCACCACCCTGCAGGCCGCTGCTCCGCATCTGGTCGCCGTCAACGGACACCTACTTGTCAACGCTGACTTACAAATCCTCGAAATTCCAAGCAACCGCAGCGCACGTCCTAAAGGGAACGTCTTGCCTCCTCAGGAGAATCGGCGTTGACCCGCCTCGTCCTATCGCTTTTGGCGATTTCAGGCATCTGCGCCGGACAAATTGTCGTGCGCAACCACGCCTCTGGAGCACCGGTCGTAGCGCCCGCGGTCTTGCCCGACGTTGCCGTGAACGATTACGAAGATCAACTCTTCGACGTCGTGAATACTGGCGCCGCGTCAGCTACGGTTGAAAGCGCCGTCACCACGGGCCTTTTCTACTCGCTCTGTTGCAAGTCGGCTTTTGTCTTGGGGCCGGGCGAGTCGCAGACCCTGACGGTCCACTTTGCCCCCAAACAGACTGGGTACTTCACGGGATCGCTGCAAATAGACAGCCTGATCGTGCTGCTCTTCGCTCGCTCCTTGCCGGCGGCATCACTGTTCGTGCAGACGGCTTCCGGTCTCATCCAGGCCCATTCGGGAGTTCCGCTAAACCTGGTGCTCGATGCGACGTTCACCGGGCAGATCCCCTGCCTTCTTGAAAATAACTTCAGCGGTCCGGTGACTATCTCTGTTCTCTCGGTTTCGGGTGACTGGGCCCTCGCTGGCGGACCCGTTCTTCCCGATGTCCTTCAACCGGGCGAGCAGGCGAGTTTTGCACTAACGCGAGTTTCTCCAGCCGCGGGGACGACATTAGCTGGGACGGTGATTGTAAACCAATGGCCCTATGCCATCGGCGGGCACCCGCCCATGCCGAACATTCACCTGAACATTCCCGATTCTCTTCTGAGCAGCAATCAGCAAACCGCCCTCTCCATCAATTTTGATCCAGCGCCGACAACCTCCATTTCAGGTACGGTGAACCTAAGCTTCGAGGCCGCAGGCTCCTCACTGCTCATCGACCCGGCAATCGTTTTTACATCGACGGGGACAACGACAGCTCCCTTCACGAGCATCCCCGGGCAGAGCGCCGCCGCCTTTGGGACGAGTTCCTCGCTCACTTTCCAGACAGGCACAACCGCGGGAACCTTGCATATCCAGGCAGAGTGGGGGTACTCAGAAGATCAGATCGATATCCAACTCCAAGCATCGCCTGTCGTGATAGAAGCTATCGTGGCCACTCGCGCGGCGAACACGCTGGATGTAACGGTTACGGGCTACGACAACACGCGCACAGCTGGTCGGCTTAGCTTCTCTTTCTTTGATTCACAGGGCGCATTCATCGGAACTCCGATTACGGCTGACTTCACGGAGTTGTTCAGCAGCTTCTTTTTTCAAGCGGATTACAACTCAGGAGGGATATTCAAGATGGACGCGCAGTTCCCGGTCACCGGAGGAGCCAACAACGTGAATGCGGTCCAGGTGGATTTGATGAACAGCGCCGGGGACGCCCAATCGAGCGTCACCCGCTTCAATTAGAACGCGGCAAGAAGAGCGGAGGGTCTTAGGCGGCTGTACGCAGCCATTCCTTCATCGCGTCGCGATAAAGCATGATGCCTTTTCGCGAATAACGTAAATACCCTTGCCGCCGGAAATGATTCATATAGTGTGTGACGATCTCGCGCGACGTGCCCACATATTGGGAAAGCAACTCGTGGGTGAAGGGAATCATCTGAACCGAACCGTCATCCGATGCGGTGCCAAGCCGCTCAGAAAAGCGGATCAAAGTTCGGGCCAACCGGCGCGCGATGTTGTCCACCGAGAAACTCTCGATTCGGTGTCCGAAATCCATCGACCGCTGAACCAGCAATTGCATTAACGCGATCGCCAGCTTTGGCCGCTTCATCAAGATGTCTTCAATGTCATTTGTCGTCCAGGTCATCACCTTCACGTTTTCAAGGGCGACGGAGATCTCCGATCGCCGTGACAAACTTAAGAACGCGGATTCCCCGAAGAACTCGTCGGGTTGGTAGATATCCACGACGACTTGGCGTCCATCCTCCGCCAAACGGGACACTTTAACCTTTCCGGCAATGACCAGATAGAGGTTATTCGAGGGTTGGTCTTGATTGTAGATCGTCTGACCCTTTTTGAAGGCCAGGATCGTTGAGCACGGGAGATGTGCCAGGGGATCTTCGAGGTCTCTCTGAGGAACGGGAACTTGGGTAGGTTGAGTTGCCATTGCAGTCTCCGGAAAGTATCAATGCTAACACTTCCGGCGTCTTGCCGCCGGTTTTTTTGAAAATTGTACGCGTATACCGAGTTGCAAATTCAGTGCCATTCGATACGCCTGCATCGCTACTGCTACGGCGTAATCCTTACCTGACGAGGGAAACGTCACGTCAAATCGACGCTCTTTTCGCGCTTGTCCCCAGCCTCAACCCGTAAAACCCGTCAAAACCGCTGCCTTGTCCAACAGAATTCATCTGCTAGGCTGTGCGAATGAAGGCTACGGCGGCTCTTCTGGTCACCATCGCTGTCGCCGCCCTGCTGTTTGCAGGATTTCAGCCTCCGGCTGGAGAGCGCCCCGCCATCCGCGGTGAGCACGGGTCCGCCGTTCTGCCGGGAGGACGAGTCGTTCAGCCCCTGGGGCTCCAGTTTCCCACCGGCCCCGGACCCTGCGGAATGGCCGTAAGCTCAAACGGTCAAACCATAATCACGGCAAATCTCGGGCCCGAGCGGGCGTCGCTGACTGTCATCGAGGAGACGTCTCAGGACCAATGGACCCTTCACAATGTGTTCACGACTTCGCCCGCCAACCCTACTAGCGACTTCCACTCGCTGTCTACCGGGATCGTCTTCGCAGGCAAAAGAGAGCTCTGGTTGTCAGAAGGCGCTTCGGGGCGCGTGCGTCTGGTCGACACCGGGACGGGCGAGAAAAAGAGAATACTGGACCTGAACGGCGCGGGTACTACAAACAGCTTCTCCGCTGGCTTGGCGTTCGATCCGGCGCGCGGCATCCTTTACGTCCTGGATACCGCGCACTCCCGCGTCGTGATCTTCGACATTCATCGCAACAGACAGATCGCTTCGATTGCAGCGGGAGTCTCGTCTGGCTCCATAAGTCTCTCGCCGGATGCGCGCAGCCTCTGGATTGGCGCGTTCGGCTCGCTCTCGGATGACAGCTCTTCTTCGGGCTCGGGAACCGCCATGGTCTGCCACATCGATGTATCCCGTCCGGAAGCCCCGAAAATAATGGCTCGGACTGGGATCGGCACTGCATCCGCGCGGGAAGGCCTAGACGGCGGCGCGCCGCCCGCGGTCCTCGCCACGTCGTCTGCCGTATATGTCGCGAACGCACGGGAGGACAGCATCGAAATTCTTGATCCGGTTTCCGGCGCGGTTCGCACCTCGATCCCCATTCGCATTCCAGGGCTGGAGCAACTGCGCGGCGTCCTTCCGCTCGGCTTGGCCTTGGATGAAACGCATGGCTGGCTGCTCGCCGCCGAAGCCGGCATCAACGCCATCGGGGTTATCGACATCAAAAGCAACACCGTCATCGCTCATCTGCCGGCGGGGTGGTTCCCCACAGCCATCGCCGTTCGTACTTTGGCCGGCGTAGACGGCCCGATGATCATCGTTGCCAATGCGAAAGGTCGCGGCGCAGGGCCTAGTTCGGTCATGGAACCCGATTCGACCGAATTCGGCGGGGCCCCCGGTCGCGGCAGCGTTTCGCTCTTCCCTCTGCCATCCCGGGCAGACTTCCCGAAAAAAACCGGGCTAGTCTTGGCCGCTAACGGTTTTCTCCCAAGTTCAGATTCCTCAGCGGCTCACCCGAAGGTGCACCACGTCGTTTTGATCGTAAAGGAAGGGCGCAGCTTTGACGAAATTCTGGGCGACCTGAAGATCGGCGGACAGCAGGTCGCCGGCATCCCGCGCCTGGCGCGTTTCGGCTCGAACGGATACGCCAATGGAGGCAAGGGCCGCTTCAGTTTGCAACGCATCAACATTACTCCCAACCAGCACGCGCTAGCTGAACAGTTCTCGTCCTCCGACAACTTCTACGCGGACTTCGACACCAGTCTGACAGGTCACAATTGGCTATTCAGCGCCGACATGCCCGCCAATTTCCAAGCCTTTCCTGTACAAGAGCCGGAAGCCGTCCGCCTTCGGCGACATCTGGAACAGCACGGCATCTCCTTCGAGACCTTCGGGGGCGCCTTTCAAAAAACCAGCCCTCGGCCGCATCAGGCGTCCGGGAGCTATCCCGCCTTCGATATGAGCATCCCCGACCAGTACCGAGCCTCGGAACTGATCGCGGAGCTTGACGCCAAGTACGTTAAGACCGGACAACCCTTTCCGCAGCTTCTCATTCTTACTCTTCCGAATGACCGCACCGCGGAGCCCAGACCTGGTACCGGCTATCCGTATACGGCCTCTTACGTAGCCGATAACGACCTCGCATTAGGCAGAATCGTCGACTACCTCTCGCATTCCCCGTGGTGGCGCGAGATGGCGATCTTCGTCACTGAAGACCGTGCCGACGATGGGCGCGATCACATCGACGCTCACCGCACAATCCTGCTCGGGATCGGCCCTTATTTCAAAAGAGCCTATGTTTCGCACAAAAACGCCAGTTTCTCCGCCCTTCTGAAATCAATTTTTCAGCTCTTGGACGTGCCCCCGCTGGATCTGTTCGACGCCACCGCCGCGGATCTGAACACGATGTTCTCCGACCAGCCCGATTTCGCCCCGTACAAAGACCTGCCGGTAGATCCGCACTTGTTCGATCCTGAAGCCGCAAAACCTGCATCCCTTCTGAAACAATAAAGCTGAACTTCAATGGAACACTCCTTATTCATGCCGCATGGCTGGTGTATGACGTGGAACCCATGGCTCATCGGATTACACGTGTTTACCGATGCTGTAGTCGCCATCGCGTACTACTCCATACCGGCGGCCCTGTTCTTTCTTGTTTGGCGCAAGAGGCTTACTCTGAGTCTGCAGCCAATCCTGGTTCTCTTCGGCCTGTTCATCGCCCTTTGCGGCGGCGGCCACCTGATCGACATCATATCCATCTGGCGCCCCATCTACTGGTTCAAAGGCTTCTGGAATGTCGGCACGGCTCTCACCTCCGCTGTCACTGCGATTGTTCTGATCCCCCGGACTTTTGATTTCATCCGCATGCCGGAGAAAGCTGAGCGCCTGGAGCGGGAAGCCGTTAAGCTTCGGGAACAAAGCAGTTTGCTTCAGACGGTAATCGACTCCGTGGAAGAAGGCATTATCCTGCTTAACGGGAACGGTCAGGCTCTGCTTCGTAACCCAGTAGCCGAGAGTCTGGTCGCGGCCGATCCCACGATCACTGGCGGGCTCGGCAGCATTTCGGTAGCTCAGGATCTGCGGCAACTGCCCGACGGCCGGCAGATCGAGAGGCACACCACGATGGTTCCCGGCTACGGTCAGCTATTCGTGCTCCGGGATCTTACGCGTCAGCTTCAGGCCGAGCAGAACCGGCTCCGCCTCGAACGAATCATTTCTACGATGAAGCAAGGCTTTGCCGTGATTTCTCTCGACTCCGGACGATTCGTTCAGACCAACGCCAGTTTCGACACAATGCACGGCGTATCCCACCGTGCACTCATCGAAACCCCCGCTGCCGGCATTTTCGCCGGTTCCCCAGCCGAACGGTCCGAAACGCTCCAAGCCATTCAGGCTGAGTGCGAGCGCGCCGGCTTTTGGGACGGCGAAACTCGCCATGTGCGCGCCGACGGCGCCGAATTCTGCTGCGCTTCCCGGGTCAATCTCTATCAGGAGTCGGGTCGCAATTTTCTGTCTTCGATGCACTATGACATCACCGAGCAAATCCGGATCAAGGAGGATGCGGCTCGAGTTCAGGCGCGCCTGCTCGAAACCGCCAAGCTCGAGAGTCTCGGCTTGCTGGCAGGCGGCGTGGCCCATGACTTCAATAACCTTCTCACCGGAATTCTTGGAAACACCACACTGGCGATGGAGTTGATGGAGCCGGCTCACAAAGTTCGCCCGTTGCTCCAGAGTTCCGTCGATGCAGCCGAACGCGCCGCCAAACTAACCAACCAGCTCCTGGCCTACTCCGGGAAAGGGCGATTCATCATCGAGCCGGTGCATCTCACTGAGCTTGCCAAAGAAATATCCGGCTTGGTCCAGGTCTCGATTCCCCCGGGCGTGCAGCTTCGTATTGAACAAAACCCCAACTTGCCGCTAGTCGAGGCGGACGTTGCGCAGATTCAACAAGTGGTCATGAATCTGGTGATTAACGGCGCGGAAGCGGTGGGCGAGAATCCAGGCTTGGTCACCGTCCGCGCCGGCGCCTGCGATCTCGACGGCGAGCAAGTCCGGCTCAAATCTCCCCTGAACGATATTCAACCCGGCGAGTACGTCTGGCTCGAGGTCAAGGACACAGGCTGCGGCATGGACGCCGCGACGAGGGACCAAATTTTTGATCCATTCTTCACCACTAAATTCACAGGACGCGGTTTAGGTTTGGCGGCGGTGCAAGGCATCGTGCGAGGGCACGGGGGCGCTCTGCGGGTGGAATCCGCGCCGGGGTTGGGAAGCACGTTTACCGTGTACCTCCCCAGCATTGCCGTTACGGCCCGCGAACAGAGTAGCGGAGACCCGCCCTCGGATCTTCGCGGCGTCGGCACGATCCTAGTCGTCGATGATGAAGACTTTGTTCGCAATGCGGCGGTAAGCGGGCTCCGTCATCACGGCTATGGCGTTATCACTGCCGGCGACGGAATCGAGGCGATTCAGCAGTTGCAAAATCATGCTTCGGAAATCGCCGTCATTCTGCTCGACCTGACAATGCCCTTGCTTACCGCCGAGGAAACGCTTACGCAATTGCGGAAGATCAGTCCCGACACTCCCGTTCTTCTCATGAGCGGCTATGCGCAAAGCGAAATCGCCCCGCGCTTCGTCGGACGCGGCGTCTCCGGCTTTCTCCAAAAGCCGTTCTCTTCCCGAAGCCTTGGTGAAATGATTCGGTCGGTCAGCCCGCCCCTTCGCGGGAACCCATCCGCGTCCGCTTAAACGGCCACTCGGCCTGATGCCGCCAGCGTGTCCTTCATGCGCCGGCTCAGATCGCGCGCTTCCGCGTCGCCCTGTAATTGCTCCAGCGAAAAACGCATTTTGCGTCCCCAGTTGGGATATTGCGACGTCGAGCCGGGGAGATTCTGCTGGTCCGTTTCATACGTGAGATCCTCCTGGTTCACCAGCATCAGCATGGAAGGCGTGGAGGCGAGAAACCCAATGGCAGCGTCATGGAGCGTAGCGTCCATCTCCGGAATGCGTTGTGCATCGCGCGGATAGTCGTCGGGCAACAGACCTGCCCGCGAAAGGCCGTCCAACATTCGCTGTTTGTCCCGGGTGCGGTCCGTCCACTGGCTGTTACATCCATCGTCGTCCAGCATCCCCGCCGCGCGCCGTGCTTCGATGTCGGCGCCTTTCCAGAACCCCACCAGCGTCGGTAGATCGTGTGTGCTGGACGAGACCAGCGCCTGGCGGGGATATTCGGAGGGTAGCCGATAACTCCCGTCCCCGTGCTTCTCAAAAAAGAACAACCGGTAGCTGAGAATTCCATACTGAGCCAGCATCTCGCGAATGTGCGGCTCAACCGTTCCTAAATCCTCGCCTACCACCAGCACCCGGTTTCGAACACTTTCGAGCGCTAGAATGCGTACCAGGTCCTCGGCGTTGTCCCGCACATAAGCGCCCTGCGTTGCATCCATGCCGTCCGGAATCCAGTACAACCGGAAGAAGCGCATCACGTGATCGATCCGCAGAGCGCCTCCGTGCTCACAGCTCCGGCGAATGGACTCGCGAAAAAGCTTGTATCCGTCTGCCCGATGTCGGATGGTGTTCGGGGGCGGAAAGCCCCAATCCTGTCCCTGCGGCGAGAAGTCGTCCGGAGGCGATCCGACCCGGCAGCCAGGCGCAAAGAACTCCCGCTTGGCCCAGATGTCCGAACCGAACCGGTCGGTGGCCAGCGCCAAATCGTGGTAAAGACCGACGCTCAACCCTGCGTCGACGGCTTGCTGCTGCGCTAGGGCGAGTTGCACGGCCGTCTGCCACGCGGCATATTGATAGAACAGCACGGAACGCCAATGCTTTCGTGCGAACGCCATCACTTTCGGCGACTCCGGATCCTGATACTCCGCTGGCCAATCCGTCCAAATCCACAGGTCCGGGTTCTGCCGATGTAGAAATTCGTTCAGCGCGCAATACAGCCCATACCGTGACGAAAGATCCCCCGACTCTTCCTGAAACTGCGCTAACTCCTGTCCCCGAGCCGTCTTCTTTTGCCAGTGCCGCCGGAGAAATTGAGCGAACAGCAACTTCAAAAACCGAATTTTCAGGTCATGGACCCGCTCGTACTCCACCTCGCGAGTCTCCCGGAGAAGGTGCAATTCTCTTTGTGTTTCCAAAGACTCAAAACACTCGCGCGCTCGCCGGCACGCCCTCCACTCCTCGATAGCCTCCACGTCCAGGTACAGACAATTTGAAAAGAAAATACTGTTCGGAAGATATGGGCTGGTGTTGTACGGACGCCGGTTATGGATGGCGTGCAGCGGGTTCAAAGCAATGAACGTAACTCCCAATGCCTGGGCCGACCAGCTTGAAAAATTCCGCAGATCAGTGAAGTCTCCGAAGCCCCAATTTCGAGCCGATCGCAACCCGTATAGCGCAACCCCGAGCCCGGCTGTCTTACCCCCCAGCCGCAAACTCTCCGGCTGCCATGCCGACGCGGGCGCCAGGATCAGAGTCGCCGATGCGCGGCGCGTTCCCAATTCCACTTCGATGCGGTGATAACCCAGAGGAACATCCAGCGCCAGGTGGATTCGGATCCGCACCCACGCGCCGCCGAAATCCTTCCGCTCCTCCACCTGGGCGCCACCCAGCAACTGCTCGGCCTTCAATTCCTCGCCCGTTTCCCGTACGACCCGAAACCGCGCCGGGCCGCCCAGTTCGCTTTCGGGCAAAGTCATAGGAAACGAGAAGCCGTGGTCGCCGCGCGTCAACACAATAGACGGCGCCAGCATTCCTTCCCACTCCCTCCGCTCCCGATCCCGAAGCGCTTCCTCAATCGTTTCGGCGGATTCAACGGGAATTCCCATCGCTCGAACGATCGCCTTGCGCGCTTCAATCGAAGCCACGTGCTCGCGTCCGAAGATATCCCAGAAGCGTGATTCGACACCACACCGTTCCGCGGCCCTCGCGAGGGCGCTACCGTAATTCTCGGTTGACATGGGATTTCGCTATTTTAACAATCCGATCTCTGCGAAAATGGCCATATGGAAATCCCTCTGGCGTCCGGTCCCGCCGAACTCTTCTCCCGTATCGACAATGAAGTGGTCGATCAGGCAGTCCTGCAGGAGGGCATTCTGACGACCACGCTCGATAGCGCCATCAATTGGGCCCGAAAGAATTCCATCTGGCCCATGACTTTCGGTCTGGCTTGTTGCGCGATTGAAATGATGTCCATGAGCGCCTCGCGATTCGACATCTCGCGCTTCGGCGCTGAGGTATTCCGCGGCTCACCGCGTCAGTCGGATCTGATGATCATCGCTGGCCGGGTCTCCATAAAGATGACTAAGGTGATCCGCCAGCTTTATGAACAGATGCCCGAGCCCAAGTGGGTCATCTCAATGGGAGCGTGCGCGACATCCACGGGCGTTTTCAACAATTATGCGCTCGTCCCGGTTAATCAATCCATCCCGGTTGATGTGTATGTCCCCGGGTGCCCGCCTCGCCCGGAGCAGTTAATTTACGCCATCATGTTGTTGCAGAAGAAAATCCAGGAAACCGCGGGCACGACTCGATCCGTTTTGAACCTTCCGACCCGGTAACGGTCGCGGGCCTGCGCCGTGGATACTCCGGTCGTAGAGGAGCGTCGTCACGCCATCTCGGATTCCAGTTCGATCGAATCCCCAGGCGCAACCATCCCTTCCCGCACCACACGTGCGTACAATCCCGAAAAGCCCCACAAAGGAGAATTTGTGTCACCGATGGCCGCCCGTCGGTCATAAATTTCCTTCCCGATCGAATCACCATAAACTTTTATCGTCCGGCAGGGTTCCCGCAGCTTTGTCAATTGGAGCCGCGCCGACCCTGCGCGATACACCTGTCCAATCCGAAACTCCCGCGCGGGAAGCCCCCGAGTCGTCAGATTTTCCCCGAGAGCGCCTGGAAACAGTGGATATCCCGCCGTTTTCAAAATCTCGATGATCTCTTCGGTAATCAGCAGCACTGCTTGGTCCGGCCCGCCATGAAACTGCGGATGCGCCCATGAATCGCCGTCAATTCCCCTGGTCGTCACGTTCCCGCGCGCAATAGCCCGTTTCGGTATGCCGCCGGGGGAGATGCTGACCTGCACGATGGTTCCCTGCATAGGCCGTGTATCTCACTGCGACGCGGCGGAACGCGCGCGCTCTTTCGGACCGTCGGACTGATCGTCGGCTATCTTCCGACGGTCGTTCAACTCCGCGGTTTCGGCCCAGAGGTCCCGTGTCATGGCGAAGCGAAAAATCACCCACAACGCCTCAAAAGCGTCCTTCAATCCGATTTTCTTGCCCTCGGCGTAAGTTCGTCCGTGATAGCTGATCGGCGTCTCATACACCCGCGCCTTCCGCTTCGCCACCTTGATCGTCAACTCTGGCTCAATTCCAAACCGCTCGCACCGAATCGGTATGCTCTTGAGCAGGGTCGTGCGAAACGCCTTGTAGCACGTCTCCATATCGGAGAGGTTCAGGTCCGACGCCATGTTGCATAGCAGCGTCAGGCCCCGGTTCGCCACGGAGTGCCAGAAGTACAGCACTCGCCGTTCCCCCGTATAAGCGAACCGCGACCCGTAGACCACATCCGCATGATTTTCCAGTATGGGTTTTAAGAGCCTCGAAATCTCCCGCGGATCGTACTCGAGGTCGGCATCCTGAAATACGCAGAATTCGCCGGTGGCTAGCACGAGCGCCGATCGGATGGCCGCGCCTTTGCCACGATTCACCGCGTGGCGTTGGACCCGGACCGAGCCCGGATATCGGATCGCAAACGATTGCGCGATCGCGAACGAGCCATCGGTCGAACAGTCGTCGACCACGCAGATCTCCCTCTCGATACCTTCCGGCAGCGCCGCCGCCAGAACGCGTTCGAGCAGGGTCCCGATAAATTCCTGCTCGTTATAGAGCGGAATGAGAATGGATACAATCCGCTTTTGCATCTCTGAGAATCGCGTGACCAGCATATCCTATCGGTAGTAGGACGACGGGCGCGATCCTCTCGGATAAGCCTGCGCATGAAGACGTGGAAAGACTCGTTGGCAGGTTCCCACCCCGGCAAGCGCCGCTCCGGATCGTCATACCGGGCGGTAGCGGGCAGGTCGGGCGCATTCTGGCCCGCCACTTTTACGCTGCCGGCGACCATGTCGTCGTCCTCGCCCGGAGCCCTGCCGTTGAACTATGGCGAACCGTCGCCTGGAACGGCGCCGAACCAGGCCCTTGGCAGCAGGAACTAAATGGCGCCGATATCGTGATTAATCTTGCGGGGCGTTCTGTCAATTGCCGTTACAGCGCCCGCAACCGCCGCGAAATCATCGACTCGCGCGTGAAAACCACCCGTCTCATCGCGGACACTATCGCCCAGTGCGCTCGGCCGCCCGCCATTTGGTTCAACGCCAGCACGGCGACCATTTACCGGCATGCGCTCGATCGCCCCATGGACGAAATCACCGGCGAACTCGGCGGCCACGAGCTCAATATACCGTCCTCTTGGCGCTTCAGCATTGAGGTCGCGACGCAATGGGAAAACGCGTTCTTCGAAAAGCCCGCGCCACAAACCCGCAAAGTCGCGATGCGCAGCGCTATGATCATGAGCCCTGACCGCGGCGGCGTCTTCGACACTCTCCATAGTCTCGTTCGCCTGGGACTGGGCGGTCACGCCGGCGCCGGCGATCAATGGATCTCCTGGATCCACGAAGCGGACTTCATCGGAGCCCTCGAATTTCTGATTGCTCGCGGCGAACTGGACGGCGCCGTGAATATAAGCAGCCCCAACCCGCTCCCTAACCGCGCATTCATGCGCGAACTCCGCCGCGCATCGCACGTCCTCGCGGGCCTTCCCGCATCGCGGTGGATGCTCGAACTTGGCGCTTTCTTCCTCCGCACCGAGACCGAACTTATCCTCAAAAGCCGTCGCGTCACCCCCGCGCGTTTGCTGCACGCCGGCTTTACCTTTCAGTTTCCCGACTGGGCCGGCGCCGCTCGGGAGTTATGCGCGCCGAAGCGGCGATAGGGCTGATCCGCCGCCATGCCGTAAACTCATACGTTGGCTGCTTCCTCCACAAACGGATCTGAATTTTTCGGTTCGCGGCATCCACGATCTCCGTACACAGAACAGCGCGTCCTGATCGCACTGGCTTGCGCCTTCCTAACGATCCTGCTTCTGCGCACCGCCTGGGTTGCCGAGGACGCCTACATTTCCTTTCGCGTCACGGATAATTTCCTTCACGGCTTCGGACTTCGCTGGAACGTCGACGATCGCGTCCAGACATACACCGACCCCCTGTTTCTGGGCATTGTCACCTTCGTGACATGGATCTCGGGCAACGTTTACTTCGCGGCGATCGCGGTCTCGCTACTCCTCACCATTTGCGCGGTTTTGCTGATTTTTTGGAACGCCAGTGAGATCGGCCTCCTCACCGCCGCAACCGCACTCATCTTCTCCAAAGCTTTCGTCGATTTTTCCATCTCCGGCCTGGAGAATCCCGCTACGCATCTTGCCATCGCGGCTTACCTGGCGTCTTACTGGCGAAAGCGCGATGCCTTCACACTTTCGCTCATTGCCGCCCTGGCCGCGACCAACAGAATGGACACGGTCCTGTTTTTCCTTCCTTCGCTGCTCGCCGTATACGTGCGTTCCGGGCGTCGCGTGTGGAAGTCCGCGCTGTTCGGCTGGTCCCCGTTTCTCGCGTGGTCCCTGTTCTCGCTCTTCTACTACGGATTTCTGCTCCCGAACACGGCGTACGCGAAACTCGACACGGGCATCCCCCGAAATGACATGATCCTCCAGGGAATTGTGTACTATCTCAACGCTCTTACCCGCGACACAGCCACGCTGTTCGTTATCGGCCTGGCGCTGGCTTTAGCTTTCTCTGTTCGCGAAAAGCTGCTCGGCCTCGGTATCCTTCTCAATCTGATCTACATCGTGCGCGTAGGCGGAGACTTCATGAGCGCACGTTTCTTCAGCGCGGCGCTGTTTTTCGGCGCCGCCATCCTGGCCCGCTACTGGAATCCGCGTCCCGCGCTCGCCGCCGCCGCCATCGCCAGCATTGCGGCTCTCGGATTCTGGGTACCCAATCCGACCATCACATCGGCCAATGCCGAATTCGGTCGTCCCTGGCCCGTCGATAGCGGCGGCATTGCCGACGAGCGGGCCTATTATTATCCGGGCAGCGGTTTGCTCCGCTACCACCGCACCCCGCTCTGGCCTGACAACGTGTTATCGAGCGCCGGGCTTGCTGTGAGCCGCGCACCCGCCAAAGTCGTCGTTTTCGGCAACATTGGTATGTACGGATATTTTGCCGGCCCGGCAAGGCACGTCATCGATCCCCTGGCGGTGGGGGACGCTCTGCTTGCCCGCCTGCCCATCACAAACGGAGAATGGCGCGTTGGCCACTACGCCCGCGACCTGCCCGCGGGTTATTTGGAGACCATCGCGACCGGTCTTAACCAGATCCGCGACCCGCACCTTCACGAATATTACGACCACCTTCATACGATCATCAGCGGTCCTTTGTGGGGCCGGCAACGCTTTAAAGAGATCTTCCGCTTCAGCGTTGGCCGCTACAACCGCCTGCTTCCGAAAAAATAGGGCAGGTCCGAGATTCCTCGGCCTGCCCAGCGAGCTGAATTGTGCGCCCGCTGCTACGGATTCACCTGAATCTTCGCCATCATCCCGGCATCTTCGTGATCCAGAACATGGCAGTGGTAAACGAAAGTCCCGGCGATATTGGGATTCCGGAAATCCATCCGCAAAGTCACGGACGGATAAGCGCCGGTACCGCTCCAGGCCGGCACAATCACCGTGTCCATGACCTCCGGATTCTGCACCGCGACTCCGTTCAGCGCCACGTATAGGAAGTGAATCTGGTGAATGTGGAACGCGTGAGTCTCCCCCGTTCGGTTCTCAACGGTCCAATCCTCCACCGCGCCGATATTCGTCGTAATCGCCGGAGGATCCGACATCGAAAAGACTTTGGGCGTCTGGCCGTCAACAGTGATGAAAAACTGCGTGGGCCCGTTGCTCCCGTTGGTCGCTTCCGCGAAGTAGATTTTTCGGTGCGCCGTCACCGTCTGGCTGATCAATCCGCCAAAACGCTGGGGCGGCACTGGGGTATTCGCAGCCGGGGCGGCAGGCATTGCCGGCGGTTCTTTTGCGTCCGCGGAAGTTTGAATTACGGCCAGCTCCTGCGCCGGATTGGGGTTTCCGATTGGACCCGAATCAAAACCGGCATCGTAGAAGTCCGCACTCTGGCCAGCTGCCGGACCCGTGACGATGAACTCGACTCGCCCGGCGGGGGGAAGATACAAGGTCGTTAGCGTCTCGTCAACCTTAACGGGGATACCATCGAGCGCGATCACCTCAAGCGGCTGCGGCCTCTGCCCAAACCGAACCTGTATCGCCAGAAAGGCCTGTGTCGACGCATTGGCGACACGCCAAAACTCTTTGGCCCCCGGTTGCATCTGGATAATCGGAGAAGGGAACGTCGGGTATGCGGCGGGCGCATAGTTCAGCGTAAGCTGATACGGCCCCGCGATCCAGGAGTTCGGGTTGTTGAATTCCTGCCGTATGATAAACACGCGTTCGGGCAGTCCGGCCACCTGCGGCTTCATCTGCTCCATCCCGCCCACAATCAAAGCGCCCGCTGCCCCGCCATTCAGTTGCGTCGTCGCAACGCCATGCAGATGAGGGTGATACCAGTACATCCCCGGCGAATCGTCCGTAGGCACAGTGATCTTGTACTGGAACGTCGGATCCGTATTCTCGATATCGGTCGTAAGGATGTCGTCCTGATGGCACACCGGCGGAATGTTCAGGCCGTGGAAGTGGATATTCGTCGATGTCGCGACCATCGTTCCGCCCGAGCACGCACTACTGCTCGGGTCTCTTGGCGTCCCGTGCATCATATCCGCCATGGGCGCCGCCGCGGCGCCCGGCGGCGGTGGGGGCAGATAGGTCAGGCGATTCGTGAGTCCCAGATTCAGTTGGTCCCCAGGATTCAACCGCAGCGTCGGAGCCTCAACCGCGCCCGTAGCCGATTGGTAGATGTAGCACTCCTCAAGGTACCCGAGCACCACACTCCGCATTGTAAATGCAGCATTCAACACGCCGCTCTGGCTGTACACATCCAGAGGGTTGTTAACCACGGAGCCTCCATTCGGGCGTGGCGGGCACGTCTGCGCCGAAACGCCTCCCGCTCCCGCTAATGCGATCAGAATTCCCAAAACCGTCTTTTGAATGACATTCATGCGCAAAGATCCTCTAGAAAAGAGCTAGGAAAAGCCTAAAACGCCCGGCCCGGATAAACTTCAATCGAGAACAGGTTCGACGTGTCGCCCTTGTCCACAATGGGCGAATTCACCGCCTCCGTCAGCGTGCAGGTGGCGCCTGACACGGCGAGTTGCACTACGGCTATAGAAGACGTGCCGCTCAACCCGAACTCCGGCACGTAAAGGAGCCCCCCAGTGCCCTGTGAAAGCTGTGTCTTGACGCCGCCCACGTAAGCAAAATTCGTGTAGAACCCGCTGAGCGCAGTCGACGTGCAACCTGGGGCGATAACGCCCGTGTTCTTATTGAAGAAACTCGCCGACACCGATCCCCCGGAATCGTTGGCCACATAAATCAGCGACTCATCCGGGCTGAGACGGACCTTTCCCGAATTCCATCCCTGCCCGAGGTCATAGGCGGTAGTCGGCGCAAGTTTGCCTGTGGAGATGTCGGAAACTTCCAGAGTTGTAATCGTCGAAGCGTCGCCGAAGATGGCGAAATTACCATCGGCGGTGATATCGATCCCGTTCGGGTAGTGACCATTCGCCGCGCCGGTCGAGACCTGTGCGTCGCCGTGGGAGACAGGCACCCCGCCAGACAGGTCGAAGGATTCGATGGATCCGTCTCCATACGTTACGACCATCATGTTGCCGTGAACGGCCATGCCGCCAACCAGTCCGCCGTTCAAACCCACCGTAAACAAATCCCCCAGGAAGCTCAAAGTGCATCCGCTCTGGATCTGAAACGTTCCAATCGTGCTTGAAGTGGTGAAGTTCGCGTACACGTATGTTCCGTTCGACGCTAACCCGATTCCATTTCCTACCCCGGTATCGGTGTCCGAACCCGTGAAGTCCCCGGTCACTGTCTGGGTCTGGAACACGAGTCCCGCAACGTCCCCGGACCCGGCGTCGGATGCGAACACACAGGTATTGGACCCGCTCGGCACGACCAACAGTCGTTCCGCGGCAAAGATTCCACCGCCGATTCCCGTACCACCTGTCGTCACCAGCGTCTTGCTGACCGGAGCGCCGCTGGGGCTTAGAGCGTAAAACGACACCGTGTTGGCGAACCCGGAACCGACGTCGTTGTTAGTGATCAAAAAGCGGCTCGTGCCCGCGGGATCAGCGGCCAGGGCGGCCGTGCACGCGGCCAGGAATACAAACACGTTCCGAACGAGGAGCATTAGGGCAGTATATCTAAAAGCTCTAGGCCGGAAGCGCCGTTTTCGCGTTTCGCGCCGCCCGGAGTTCCGCTTCGTTCTGTCACGGGATGCAAGTTCCACTGCGATCGTGAACTTCTACCGCGAGACCAAAGGCAAAACTGCGCCTTCGTGGTTTTTGCACGAGGAAAACACAGTCTGGAATTTTAGGAAACAAAGTTGATGAAACGAGGAAGAAGCCCAGGTAATTACGACGCGCCTTCGAACCCCCAGTATCCGTTTTGATTCCTCCATCTCCGGGAGGAGCACCGCGAGACACGCAATCGCCATGCAGAAAATGGACAGAAAAACAACAGAGCTAGCGCTACTACCATCGACGACTTCCAACGAACCCAGGAGGGCATGCGCACTCTATGCTTTTACATACGCAACGATGAATGTACGGCCAGAGGCTCGGAACCAGAACTCGGGACAGCCGAGACAGTCTAAGCGACAGGGGCGGCGGGAACGCAAAACCGGTCAAAAGCCTGCGTCAGCATGTGCGCAATTTGCACCGGATCCCGTCTTTCAATATCTCCACGATGGATCATAAACACCGGTTTCCCATTCTGAAACAGAGCCATGGAAGGGGAAGAAGGCGGATATTCTGAAAGAATTTCCCGCAAATGTGCGACGGCTGCCTCGTCTCCACCCGCGAACACAGTGGCGGCTTTGGCGGGACGCGCCGGGTGCCGTAGCGCGAGGCCAACCGCCGGACGCGCTTTGCCTGCCGCGCAGCCGCAGATCGAATTCACAATCATCAGGACGGCGCCGCTGTTCTCGCCCAGTATACGATCGACCTCCGCGGGCGTGCGTGCTTCCTCAACCCCTAATCGCGTCAACTCGGCGCGCATGGGCGCGATAAAATGTTCCGGATATGTCATGATGCCTGTTTCTATTGAACCACGCTGCGATCGTTCATTTCGTTCGCTTCAGTTTCGCAGGACGCCAGCGATCAGCGGCGAGTCGGGCTTATTCTCCAGCGCGCTTATGGAACGTAGCACACGCCGGGATAATTGAAACAAACTGCCCATCAGGGCGGGAGAACAATATTTCCATCGGAATCGACTTTGGGACGACCAATAGCGCGCTGGGAAGAGTGCGTTTGGACGGCGGATTGGAACTGGCCACCTTTGGAAGCGGGCAAAGTTTGCAACATGCTTTCCGGTCAGTGCTCTATTTTGAAGGCAATGCGCGGTACATGCCACGTAAGCCGGTTCCGAAATCCGGACCGAAAGCCATAGCGGCTTACCTTGAACGAATAGACAGCGGGCGTTTGATTCAGTCGATCAAGTCGCTGGCGAGCGACGCGCTATTTCGGCACACGCAGGTGGCCGGTCATCCTTATACCTTTGAGGATCTGGTGAGCTTCATCGTCCGAGAACTGACCGCGGGCCTAGGGAACGAGGCCGTTGGATGCGTGGTGGTGGGCCGGCCAGTCCGCTTTGTGGGGGCGAAAGCGCCGGAAGATGAAGGGCGCGCGGTCGACCGGTTGCGGCGTGCGTTTGAGCAGGCGGGAATCGCCGGCGTTACGTTCGAATACGAGCCGGTGGCTGCCGCCTACTTCTACGAAAGTCAACTGGACCACGAGGAACTGGTGCTGATCGCTGATTTTGGCGGTGGTACGAGCGATTTCTGCCTGCTTCGCGTGGGACCGGAGATTCGCAAGCGCGGGCACAACCAGCGAGACATTCTGGGGAGCGAAGGCGTGCCTGTGGCGGGAGATTCGTTTGACGCGGCGATCATCCACCACCTGGTCTCGCCAATGCTGGGCAGAGGGACGCATTACCGTTCGCTGGGCAAGCTTCTGCCGGTTCCGCATTCGTTGTACCGCAAGCTGGAGCGCTGGCACCACCTTTCGTTTCTAAAGACCCGCGAGACCTTGGAGATGCTGCGATCCATCCAGGTGGAATCGGAGCATCCGGAGATGCTGGGGGCCTTGATCGAACTGGTGGAGAACGATCTCGGATTTCATCTGCATCAAGCAGTGCAGAGGACCAAGGCCGAGCTTTCCATCAACAAGGAGAGTTCGTTCAAGTTTCAAGAATCTGACTTGCGGATTGAGCGGACGGTCACCCGTCGGGATTTCGACACTTGGATCGGCGCGGATCTCAACCGGATGGAAGCGGGCTTGGACAGGTTGCTCAAGTCGACCGGAGCGCTGGCGAGCGAAGTGGACAAGGTGTTTCTAACCGGGGGCACCTCGCTGGTTCCCGCGGTCCGGGGGGTGTTCGCGAAGCGGTTCGGGGCGAGCCGGCTGGAGACGGGGAACGAGTTCAGTTCGGTGGCTTTGGGATTAGCATTGCGGGCGGCGGAAATGGATGCGGCCGGAGGCTGCTGAGAAAAACGGGCTCATTGTGACCGTTCCGAGACATAGGTAACAGAACGTTCCGGAGACATGGGTTACACTTTGTCCCCCAAAGGGGGTGAAGGCCATGCCATGGAAGGAGAGTTCTGTTATGGACGAACGAATGCGATTTGTTATACGCCTGAAGGACGGCGAGAGCATGGCTTTACTCTGCCGCGAATTCGGGATCTCGCGGAAGACCGGCTACAAGATTTTCGAGCGGTACGAGCAGTGTGGCCTGGAAGGCCTCACCGATCGTACCCGCAGGCCTTTCCGCTATGCCAATCAGCTTCCGGCTCAAGTGGAGACCGCGATCGTCGCGGCCAAACGCGAGAAGCCGCACTGGGGAGCGCGCAAGATCCGGGAGCGCCTCCTGCGCAGACTGCCGCATGCGATCAAGGTTCCGGCCGCCAGCACCATCCACGCTGTCATGGACCGGCATGGTCTGGTCAGTCGGGCATCTCCTCCGCGAACACGGGCCGAGGGCACACCGTTATCCGACGGCTTGAATCCCAACGATTTATGGTGCGCCGATTACAAAGGCGAGTTCCAGCTCGGCGATAAGCGCTACTGTTATCCGCTTACCGTCACGGATCAGGCCTCGCGCTTTCTGCTGCTGTGTGAAGCGCTGGAATCCACCCGTGAAGACCTGGCGTTCCCCGCCTTCGAGCGCTTGTTCCGGGAACGGGGCCTGCCCTGTGCCTTTCGCTCCGATAACGGCGTTCCATTCGCCTCCCCTCACGGCCTGTTTCAGCTCTCCCGCTTATCGGTATGGTGGCTGCGTCTCGGCATTTCGATCGAACGCATCCGGCCCGGTCGTCCCCAGCAGAACGGCCGCCATGAGCGCATGCACCTGACGCTGAAACAGCAGGCGACGCGCCCCGCCGGAGCCAATTTCCTGCAGCAGCAGGCCACTTTCGACACCTTCGTTGAAGAATTCAACAACGAAAGGCCTCACGAAGCGCTCGACATGAAATGCCCCGGTGAGGTTTACACGCCGTCTCCGCGGGTTTACGACGGGATTCCCGAGCCCGACTACCCCTTTCACGACCGCACGGTGCTCGTCACCAGCTGCGGCCGCATCTGCCTGCACAGGAAGAAGATCAATCTGTCGAAATCGCTCGCCGGTCAGGCGGTCGGCATTCGCGAGGTCGAGAACGGAATCTGGCTCGTCAGTTTCATGCACTACGACCTGGGGTACGTCGATCTGGAAGAAAGGACTCTCCAGCCGCTCGACAATCCCTTTGGCGCCAGACCCGCCGCTGCTGAGCCCAGCCAGGATGCGAAAAACATGCAAACCGCCGGCTCGCGTAGCATGAAAGCACCCGGCGAAACAGAAGCGAGCAATGCTGGAGAGCAACTCGCCGAGGGATAGCCGGCGCGACTCATCGCGGACGATGAACAAGGGCGCTCCGGCGCCCTTGTTCTTCCCCCTGCTTTTCATTCCCACACAGACAGAAGACATCGGACCGATAGATCGCCTATGCCTTGAAAACTCATGCCGTCTGCGACGCAGACCTCCACCTCCCGACGATGTGGGTCTCCGCAGACCCCGGCAATGTGTTACCTATGTCTCAGGAACAAACTGTTACCCATGTGTCCGGTACGGACATGCTTATTTTGGTAGGCGCGGCAGGACTCGAACCTGCGACCCTTTGCTTAGAAGGCAAATGCTCTATCCACCTGAGCTACGCACCCTGACGAAGTCGGACGACGCTTCCACGCATTTATGCGAAGCGTAAGCACGCGACGCACCTGACTCCGGATAGTCACTTGCTTCTATTTTAGCCTCACGACCATCGTGTGGCTTTCATCGCGCACCGCACGGTGTCCCGAGCCCGCGAGTGTTGGTGCAAGGGGCTGCATTCTCGAAAGGGCTTAAGATCGGCCAGCAGCCGATTCCCAGAAGCGTTCAATCGATTCCAGGGTCTTGTTCTTCGTCTCGGGCAGATAGAACCAGGTGAAGACAGCCTGCAGCAAAGCCATGAGGGCCAAGAATGCGAAGGTGATGGACTTGCCCAACCGGTGGAACGCCAGTGGAAAGAGCAGAACCACGAAAGCATTGGCAACCCATTGCGTCAGTACAGGCACAGTCATGGCGGCCCCGCGAATGTGGTTAGGAAAAATCTCTGGCACCAGCGTCCAGAACACCGGACCAATGCAGCAGGCGAAAAAGGCCAGGTAAGTCATAACGAACGCCGGCACCAGCACTCCTTTGAAAGAGTTTGTTGACGAGAGCACGGTGAGGCCGGCCAGAGTGGCGGCCATCACAAGCGATCCGGTGATATATAGAGGTTTTCGACCCCAGCGATCAATCATCCAGAAAGAAGCCAGCGTGAATACAAAGTTGGTGACGCCTACCAGAAATGTGGCGAATAGCGCGGCGTCAATCTTCCAGCCCGCTTCCTGAAAAATGGACGGCGCGTAGTCGATAACCGTGTTGACTCCGGAGACGTGCACCAGAATGGCGAGAAAGAAGCTGACCGCAACGGCGCGCCGGATGCCTGGGCGGAGCAGGTTAGCCCAGCCAGGCGCGCGATGGGCGAAGCTCGATCGAATGCGCTGGAATTCCAGCGGCACTGCGTCGGAGTCCAATATGCGCCCCAAAACTCGTTGCGCTTCGGAATCCTTCCCGGTCATGATCAAGTAGCGCGGGGTTTCCGGAGTGCGCAGCAAAAGAATTAGAAAGATGATGGCCGGAACCGTTCCAGTAAGAAACATCCAGCGCCAGTTCGCGGCGCCCGCATCTCTCAACCAGTAGTTGGTGAGATACGAGAGCAGGATGCCTGTCACCACCGACATTTGATAGAGTGCGCCAAATCTTCCTCGGCTGCGCGGCGGGGAAATCTCAGCTATGTAAAGAGGCGAGACAATGGACACCGCTCCAACGGCCAGCCCGCCCAGGCAGCGCGCCGCGATGAATAGAGCGAACGTGGGCGCGAGCGCAGTCAACGCCGAGGTCAGCGCGAAGAAGGCCGCGGCCCACAGAAGCGCGGTTCTGCGTCCGAACCGGTCGGCCAAAGTGCCCGTGAACATCGACCCGGCGACGCAGCCGAACAGCAGCGAGCTGAACGCCCATCCCAGTCCGAGATCGTCCAACTTGAAATGCGCTTTCAAAAAGGGTCCCGCGCCTGTGATGATCGCGATATCGAAGCCGAAGAGAACACCGCCCAGTGCGGCGGTGGCTACGGAGGAAATCAGGAAGGTCAAATGCGCGCGATCGCCGGCCTCGCGAGGCGGCATGGGTGTTATCTTTCCCGGAGTGAACATGGTTTGCAAGCGCTACCATAGAACTATATGCGTGTCGGCCTTGTCTGTCAATTTCTTCTGAAGAGGTCTTGACAAGCTCGTCTCAAAGTCGATAGGCTATTGTTGAAAACGTTTGCAGAAAGGCAAGGCCATGGCGAAAGGTTGCATTTCGGAAAGAGAAGCGAGCCAATATCACGAGACCGGCTTCCTGGTGGTGAAAGGCTTTTACGATGCCGGGGAAATTGGTCTGCTGAAGCGCGCGGCGAAGGAAGATCGCGCGCTAGATCAGCATTCCTACAGCCGTAATGATGGCGAGGGCGGCAACATTCGTCTCTCGCTCTGGAACCATCCTGGAGACACTATCTATGGTATGTTCGCGCGCTGCCAATCCATCGTTGACTCAGCCTCGAAGCTGCTTAAAGACGAGGTCTATCACTACCATTCCAAAATGATTATGAAAGACGCCCGCGTGGGGGGCGCCTGGACATGGCATCAGGATTATGGTTACTGGTACCAGAACGGAGTGCTGTCCCCCAACCTGACCAGCGTATTTATAGCGGTTGATCCAGCAACCGTGCAGAATGGCTGCATGCAGGTGATCCCGTATTCGCACAACCTGGGCCGCATTGAGCATGTGCTCAAGGGCGATCAGGCCGGCGCGGATATGGAACGCGTGACGGAGATTTTGAAACGGCTGCCGCTAATTTACGTTGAGATGGAACCGGGCGATGCGCTTTTTTTCCATTCCAACCTGCTGCACCGGTCGGACCAAAACACTTCGGAAAATCCGCGCTGGTCGATGATCTGCTGCTACAACGCGAAGAGCAACGACCCTTACAAAGAGAGCCATCACCCGCGCTATACCCCGCTCGAAAGCGTGCCCGATTCGGCCATAAAAGAAGCCGGTTCCAGACGCTTCGCCGAAGACGACCCGGCCTGGTTGAATGTCGTCGCGGATGAAAGCGCGGCTGTATTGGCGGAGCGGGTATAGCGTTGCGGCTGGAAGACGTTGCCACGAAGGCGAAGGTTTCAGTCTCCACGGTCTCGCGCGTGGTGAACGGATTTGAATCGGTAAAGCCGTCTACCCGCAAGCGTGTAATGGCCGTATTGGACCAGATGAACTACCGCCCCAACTTGCAGGCGCGCGAGTTGGTGGCGGGCCGAAGCAACACCCTCGGAGTCATCGTCTCGAATCTGGAAAATCCCTTCTTCGTGGAAATCTTTCATTCGCTGGAGGAGCAGGCGCACAAGGCGGGTTTCGAGATCCTGGTCGGAAACACCAACTATGAACCGCAGCGGCTGGCGGCATGCATCGATCTGTTTCTCGGCAGGCGCGTGGCGGGTCTCGCCATCATCGTCTCCGAACATCTGGACCCTGATTTAAAACAGCTTTTGCAAGCCGATATACCTGTCGCGTTTTATGATGCGTTTATCCCAGGCGGGCGGCGGACCGGCGTTCATTTCGATTACTGCAAGGGCATGAATTTGCTGGTCCGGCATCTTTATGATCTGGGTCACCGCCGGATGGCGTACATTGGCTACCCGCTGCGGCTGGGACCCACCGAAGACCGTCGCGACGCCTTCATCGCGGCAACCAGGAAGTTCGGTATTCAGCAGCGTTACATCGCGGTCACCGAACATAGCGGCTTTGTGGCCGGCCGCGAGGCCACGCGGCAATTGCTCGACTCCGGATTCGCTCCCACCGCCATTCTGTGCGTCAACGATCTTTTTGCTGTGGGCGTGCTCCGAGAACTTCGAAGCCGCGACATTTCGGTTCCGGATGAGATGTCGGTGACCGGCTTCGACAACATCGAAATCGCCGAATTCAGCACCCCTTCTCTGACCACCATCAACATCCCGCGCGCGAGGATCGCGTCAACAATATTTAAGAGTCTGACCGCGGCTGAGCCGAGGCCTTCGGAACAACGAGTGAACGTCATGATCGACCCCGAATTGATTGTGCGCGAATCCACCGGAATCGCCACTAAGAAACACCGTGCCTAGCGGAACGAAAATGAGAAGAACGATGAGGCTAGCGGCCACCTTCGTGCTGCCGTTAATGTGCCTCGCGGCCGAACAGACGTGGACCCTCGGTAATTCCGAAATCGAAAGGACGCTGGTGTTCGGCGGTTCGGGCCTGTTTACCGAGCGTTTGTCCGATTTGAAGACGGGCGCTCAGTTCATTCGGCCGGATGGCATCCGCCAGGAACTGTCCCCCGAGTTTTCGTTCGATTGCGATGGGCGCGTTTACAGCGGGCACAGCGCGGAGTTCACTTTGCTCGGGGCGGCTGAGTCCAAGCTGGCAAACGGTAAAGCTCTGACGGTGCGGCTGCGGGCCCGGCGTGTCCCCATGGATGTGACCCTCGTTTATAGCGTTTATGCCGGACATCCCGCCATTCGCAAGTATCTGCTCTTGAAGAACACCGGTTCCTCGCCGCTGCATCTTTCGCACCTCGACTTGGAAGGCATCGGACCATCCGTCGGTCCGGCGGACGAGACGATTCTGAACGCGCAATATGGAACGGCGCCGCGTGAGATTTTCTATACGGGCCGTTCCGAAGATGCCGCTCTGCTGGTTTCAAACGGACGGACTGGAGTCGGATTCGCGGTCGTCAGCGAAGTCCCCGGCTACATGAAGCGCACGGAAATTAACGGCTGGCACGACACCGAGCATGTGGGCGTTCGTGTCATGTACGATACCGATTTGATGCCGTTTGAACGCACTCTGGCGCCCGGGGAAGAGTTCAAAACGGCCGCCGTTTCGCTGATTACTTACAAGAACGGCGACGGCTTCCGCGATCCCAAATGGGTGATTCCGTCCTACATGGGGCAGGTGCTGGTTCGCCGGTTGAATGCGACCGGAGCGCCCTGGATCTATAACACCTGGGAACCGTTTCAACGGCATCTGACGCAAGAGCTGGTTATGAACCTGGTCGACATCGCGGGCAAGATGGGAATGGACATCTTCACCATCGATGACGGCTGGCAAAAGACCTATGGCGACAATGCCGTGGACATGGTCTCTTTCCCCGGCGGCTTAAAGCCTATTCAGGCCGCGATAGAAGCGAAGGGCATGCGGCTTGGCCTGTGGATTCCGGTAGCGGCCGTCGCGCCATCATGCGCCGATTTCCAGACGCATCCCGAATGGGGGGCGCTTGACCAGCAAGGCAAACAGAAAACCACCGGCACCATGGCCGGTCAGGCGCCGGTTATGTGCCTGGCCACTCTGTTTCGAAACTCCGCGGCCGTTCGTATTAATCAGGCGATCGAACAGTTCAATCTTGCTTACGTTAAGTTGGACCTGACCACCATTTTCAATGCTTATGGAGAAGCTCCGGGCTGTTGGGCCAAGGGGCATGACCACGCCAACTGGGCGGAGTCGCTGGGCCGCATCTATGAAGGAATCTCCGATATCACGAGTAAGGTTTATGCGAAGCACCCGGATGTGCTTCTGGATCTTACGTTCGAATTATGGGGACAGAAACACATCATTGATGCGGGGCTGCTGGCGGCGGGCGACTTGGACTGGATGAGCAACGTGGACGACAACCATCCCGATTCCGCCGGACCATTGCAGGCGCGAACATTGCTATACCAGCGCTCGGCGTCCATGCCGGTAGAGAGCATGTTGATCGGGAACATTCACGCCGAACTGCCCACCATTCAGGAGAGTTTCGCCACTGAGATCGGCTCCGCGCCCGTGCTGCTGGGGGATCTTCGCAAGCTCACCGTGGCCGACCAACAGTGGTACCACGATAAGATTTCATGGTTTAAAAAGCTGAGATCCACCACGAAGATCAGCGAAAGCTTTTTTCCGCTAGGTAGCTGGCTTCAGCCGTCCCCCGCAAAGTGGGACGGCTTTGCGCGCCTAGATCATTACGGGCATGGCGTCTTGACCGTTTTTCGCAATAAGACCGGCGCACCCAGCGCACTGATCCAGCTTCCGCTGATGCCTGAAGGGAAGTTCAGAGTGCGATCGGTGATCAGCGGCAAGGATCTTGGAGTGTTCTCGCAGGGCGACTGGAAGCGGGGTGTCACGCTTGAGTGGCTGGCCTCAGAGCCGGTGGAAATCGTCGAGATTTCACCAATGACGTAAATTTGCGAGCGTCTCGTGCGCGCTAATCATGAAGCAGCGCGTGCGATCGACAGCCGCACAGCTAGACGCTGCCACGAGGAACTACGTTTTCAGCGTCGAGACTGTTGCCAAGCTTGATTTCAAGTGGCGGTGAGGGTGGGATTCGAACCCTTGAACGCCGAATCACCTCTGCAAGTTGCAGATTCCACATTGCCACGCGTGCCAAATTCGCCTCGAACGCCGTAGACCATTGCACGCTATTGCACGCTGTCGCAGTGATCGATCTGCAGATTACGAAACGTTCCCCGGATCTTGGTCAGACCGATTTGACCAAAATTATCTAGTCGGGGAGCCCACGGCCACTGCGCCTCCAGGCTCTATATACGCCAGGGAGGTTGCCTTGCAATTGTCGGGACGGCTGTGCGAACGATCGCCCGGAAGGTCCCAGACCCAGCTCGCGTGTAAAACTTCGTGCAGTTCAGGATGGTGGCAGGCATAGGGCACCGACGCCGAGCGAAAAGGCCTTTGGGCCGAGAGCATCGCGGGCGGTGGGAAAATTGCATCTTCGAGCAGTTGTGCCATTCCAGCGACGACGAATTTGCTGGTTTTTGACCGCGATGCGGAAGCAGAAGTTGCGCTCTTCTCCATCTGACCCGACGTCGCCCGTCCAGATCACCAAAGATTCATTCAGCGTAATGGGCCGGCGGTGAGCTCGGTGTCGATTTTGGCGAAGTGCTGATCGACGGAGTCCTGGATGCCGATGGAGACGCCGCAGGAAATTTGTTAACGCGCGCCGCCGATTTCGCGCCAGAGGGGAACGCCATGCCTGCGGGCCTGAAGATCCCACACCGCGGCCTCGATGCCTCCCCTGGGCCATGTTGCGTCCGCGCGGACGAGGTCGATTCGGAGGGTGCGCTGACCGGAGGGTTGACTGGCTGGTTGCCCGGCTTTGCCAGGCTGGCGTCGGATGGATGACATCGCGGCGTCGATGACCGACGGCTTGGGACGGTTGACGGAGGTGATCGAGGAACGAGACGTTCATGAGCCCGTACACGTTTTCGTTCGACGCGGAGTCCCGGGCGACCGGGTTCTCCAGCCAGAATGGAAATCTGTTCGGATCGGCTACATATGGATACGACGGCGCGGGACGGCGGGTGATGAAAACCATCGGCAGCGCTATAACGGTTTATGTGTACGACGCATTCGGAACGCTTGCGGCTGAGTACGGCAATACGCCGGCGGTTCCGCCCTGCTCGACGTGCTATCTGATTACGGATACGCTGGGGAGCGTCCGGGCGGTGACGGATGCGGGCGGAAATCTGATCGCGCGGCACGACTTTCTTCCGTTTGGGGAGGAGATTGCTGCTTCCGCGCTGCGCACGGCGGCGCTGGGGTATGGAGCGGCGGATGACGTTCGGCAACGATTCACGGGGAAGGAGAGAGATGCGGAGAGCGGCTTAGACTACTTCGGCGCTCGCTACTATGGCTCTACGATGGGCCGCTTCATGTCGCCCGATCCGATCAAGCTCACAGACGAGCGTTTGCTGAATCCTGCCAACACGCTCAACCTGTATTCGTACGCTGCAAATAACCCGTTGAAGTTTGTCGATCCTGATGGGCAGGATGTCACGTACTTCTATGACCAGGGAGGCATAGCAGGACACGCTGTTCTTTTCGCATACAACCAACAAACGGGAGACTCTGCAATTGAAAGCTTCGGGCCAATTGTTCATTCGCCTATAGCCGCCGGTGAATCCATGTTCGAGATGGGCAGTTTCACATCCGCTGACGATCTGAGATCAAGACTCACATCCTTGACTATTCAAACGTCGCCTGAACTTGCGCAACAAGTAATTGACTACATCCGCGCGAATCCTGATCCGAGAAATTGGATGGTATTCGGTCCGAACTGTAGTACTCAGTGCCTGAAGATTTTGCAGAAGTTCAAGCTCGCGAACCAACATAAGCTTCGCGATCCAGGGCTACGTCCGAAGCTTCTCTGGAATGCGCTATCTCAGCAATACAATCCACAAGCACCAGCTAATCCAAAGAATGGAACTGATTATGGTAATCCACGCTGTGGAGGCAACTCCTGCATGTTCGATCTGTTGTGGCAGAGCCTCCCGCAATCGAATGAGAAGGTGACGTCCAGGATTGTCCCAGACTCTGTCAAGCCGATTGATCCGCAAAAGCAGTAGCGATACAGGAGTGGACTATGAAAATGAGCACGCCCGCGCGGGTAAGTGGTGGAATTCTTCTCTTGATAATTCTTTTCTGGGGGTGGTATAGCGTAGCCGCCAGTTACGATTACGACGCTGTGTCGGGCACCTACAGCCTTCAACTTAGCAACGGAGAATCATCAACGCTGGTTCTGAATAAAGATCGAAGTTTTGAACAGGAGCTAAATCGTGAAAGAAGAGTAGAACATGTTCAAGGAAGTTGGAGACGCATTGGTGAAGGGGGCGTCGTCTTCTCACAAGACTTTCTAAAGCTGACCGGACAAGAGGTGAGACCAGACGGGCAGGCGGACGGTGAAATCAAAAAGAGCTTCGGACTATTCCTCTCGATAGCTTTAAACCCTGATCCCGGGGGACCTGTGTTCCGCAAGAAATTGTTCTAATAAAGCCTACGACGGAAGTTATCTTCACGTACGACCGGTCATCACACTCGTGCAAATCGCATACCAGTTTACCGGCAAAGAAAGAGATGCCGAGAGCGGCTTGGATTACTTCGGCGCGCGCTACTTCGGATCGAGCATGGGGCGGTTCATGTTGCCGGATGAGCCGATGTACAGCGGTGATTTGGGCGACCCACAAAAGCTCAATCTGTACAGCTATGTAGGGAACAATCCGCTCTCTCGTGTCGATCCCGATGGGCACGATTATGACATTTGCGTGGACGGGGGTACATGCTTCAATCTGACCGACGATCAATATTCGGCTCTCTACAAGCAGCAGAACGGACGACAAGGGATAAACTTACCTTCGCGCATGGGCGGAGCCATCACTTGTGGCGGAAGTGTCTGCGGGACTGCTAACTACTTCGAGAAGGGATTGCAGGACGCAACTCTCGGTCCACTCTTAGCACTTGACGGAGCTCGGGGGGCGTTCTCTGCCTTCAAAGGCGGCATTAGTCTAGGCCGCTCCCTGATGGAGGGTATCGTAGGTCTCTTTGGAAAAACTTTGCTGAAGAGGCTACAGCGACGGTGGAAGACATCCTTGCTACCGCTGCGAAAGGTGGTCGCTCCAGTGCCACCGAATACACCAAAGATGGTGGCATGGCACAAGCTGCAAAGGATTTCAAGGCTCTAAAGGGAAGTGAACCTGTTCAGGCAGGTAGAGTTCAGGTGAAGGAACTGGCAGATGGTCGCCGTGCCGTTCTTCGCTAGGAAGTACGGACGGAAGAACGACCCTAGAGTTTCAGAGGGCTGGCGGCGCGTACAAATCAAGCTACATCAGGTACAACCCATGATCCCGATTACGGACGCGACAGAGTTGCAAAAGTATCTTGGCCTGGTCGGGGAGATGACGCTCTCGGAAGAAAATCAGGAGTACCACTTCAATTCTGACTGGATACGAAAAAACGGATGGAAAGTGGTTCCTGTCGAAGACGGGGATCACTTTTCCCCGGAGCAGATCGCCGTGTTGGTTCCAGCACTTAAGACCGCCGGGTACAACGAGTGCATGGCGGTAGCGACTGAGCCGCTGGGGCCATATCCCGCCTGCTACCGCCTCTCGATCTCTGAGCAAGACCTCCGCAGCTTCAATAGCGAATGTGGGCCGTTCCGTTACCTGCTCACCGACGAAGGAAGGACTTGGGCGGTGTCCTGCAACGAAATTTATAACCTCTTCGCGGGAGCGCCGGAGGTTCTGGAGGCTATGTTGGGGAACTCTATCGAAGATGCTCGGCAGGTCTATATGGACTTCATCGGTCTGCCGTCGATGGACCCGAACGGTCTCCTGCATCAGGCCGCGAGCAGGTATGCCTCTCTGTAGTCGTCCCGTCTGAGCTGCCCGTGTCCCACTCGCTGGGAGGGCCGTGGACGCGCCCGTGGTGATCTCTAGCAGCCTTGCCACCACCGAAGCAAAAGCACGCTGCCGACGGCATCGGGAGTAGGGTGACACGGCACCGTTCGGCGGGCAGGCGTTTACGGAGTACACGATGTGGGGCGGGGAGACGCTGGCGGAAAAGAACCAGAGCAACCAGTGGACCGACTACATCTATGCGGACAGCAAAAAGATCGCGAAGGTGGTATCGCAGGTGAGGGTGCTGTCTTTGCAAGGTCTGAGGACTAGCGCGAATGCATCGTGCGGCGTTCAGGGCGCGGTGAATGGCGTGCCAGTTGGTCTTGCGGGCCTTGTGACCGCGTGAAAGATTTCCGTTTGATGAAGTGGACAGCGGGTCAGATTGCGGGCGAAGGTTTCAGTTGCTTCTGCGACGTTTCAGGCCGTCTCTCCTTTGGTGCTTTCCAGAAGTCGGCGGTACGATGGGCGTGGGCATATGAAATTCGATCACGGGGACTCAGTGCAACTGGCCGGTACGCTCAGACCATGTGCGGTCGTCGGCCTCACCTCCGTGGAGAGCGTTCAGCAAGCAGAGACCCTCAACGTCCCGATCGGGACCGTTCTCTATACGGTTGAATTTGCTGACGGTTCTGATGCGCTTGTTCCAGAAGTTGCCTTGGAAGCATTCACCCGAAGGTAGCTGCCGATATCGAACACGCTTTGTTCGGTCTGGAATTCAAACCAGATTCCTCTAGAGACGCAAAAACAGGCCTGTACTCCCCGTTGCATGGCGACATGGCGGGCTCGTTCCGACTGCGGCTCGGCGATTACCGGGTCTTGTTCACGCTGAAGGAGAACGTTATGCAGATCTTCGGGTTCGCAATCGGAGGGAAGCTTACCGCTGACGGCGGCTAAAGAAAAATTAGCTTCTTTCCGCGTGTGCAACAGATTGCAACAGTTCCAAAGATAACTGCAACATCCAACGCGCTTGTGTATCAGCTACGACATTGCAAAGTAGATATAAAAGCGATGCATCGTGGTTAACATTCGTGGAATCGCATTCACGCCCCTTCCAACTGGAATAATAGCCGAACCGCCCGCACCCAGCGCTCCCCGTGACAGTCCGACCAAGCCCAGGCGCGGATTGGATTGCGCCCCTTAGAGTCCGAAACTCGAAGCGCCCTAGCGTGGTGCGACGATAAGAAAATGAAATCATCCGGCGCCAGCACCTCGGGCACGCTGGCGCCAGGTGGAACGCCCTTAGCATTGAATATCGATTGCTTTGCCGAAGCAGCTTCTGATAATCAAACAAGTTTTTATGATTTCTTATTCGTTTCGCCAATCTGGCATTAGCGCGGAAAAGATGCGAATAAAATTGTGCCGTCAAGACTTTCCACGGCCGAAAGTCTGTGGCAAAAATTTTGTTGACAGATGCTTCGATAAGTGGCAACATCGAACACCGAATGTCGCGCGACCAAGCCGCCTTGTCCGCGACAACAGAACGGATGATCTGACTCATGGTGATTCTTGTTAATGGCGAGGAAGTACCTCCTGAACTGATCCGCGACGAGGCCGAGCGAATCAAGCAAATGCAAGCTGGCGCCCTGAGCGACGATCTTGAAGGGAAGATACGCCTTCGCCAAGCCGCGGAACGCAACGCGATTGGCCGAGTTCTATTTCGCCAGGCGACGTCTCAGGATCAGGATCCGATCGACCCCAAACGGGTCGAAAAGGAACTGAAGACCTATCTCGCGAGCCAAGGCTGCGTAACTCCCCGTGCTGAAAGTGAAGCCCGCAAGAACATACAGGAGCAGCTCCGTGCGGAGCGTACTATTGCCCGCCTCGTCGGGGCCATCAAAACACCTTCTCTCGCTGAAATGGAACGGTTTCACCGCAAGAATCGGCATAACTTCATAGGGCAAGAAACCGTCAAGGCCTCCCAGATCGTCAAGCACCCAACGGAGGAGTGCCCTGACGCGCAGGCGAAGGCCGTGATCGATTCCGCAATGGCGGATCTTCAGAGCGGCCACAGTTTCGAGGACGTGGTTGCGCGCTACTCCGACTGCAAACAGAACGGAGGTAATCTCGGCGAGTTCAGCCGAGGGGTGATGGTCGACGAGTTCGATGAAGTTGTCTTTGCTCTGCGGCCTGGAGAGCGCAGCCCAGTATTCCGGACCGCCTTCGGCTACCACATTGTAGAACTGAAGGAGAGGCGGCCCGGCCGGCCACTCGCGTTTAAAGAGGTGCGGCATGACATCGAACGCGTCATGGTTTTTGGGTGCCGCCAGACTGCGTTTCAACAGGCCGTGCAAGTCCTCCTTGAGCGAGCGACCATCCGCCGCGTGTCCGCGGAGCAGGTTCCAAGCTTTACCAAAACAACCGCCGCGGGGCAATCGGCTGCCCTATGACGCCTATCGTGCGCCCGCTCTCGAATCAGTGTTGCGTACCCACCAGGGCCGCTCATCAGACACTCACGCGCTCGATGTCCCTGTCAACAGAGAGGCGGCGAGCTAGAGGAGGCTCGCTCGCGGATATGGTGCGGCTGGGGGCAGACTCCTTTTTGATGGGCAGCGAGCGCCCTGAAGCGTCCCGGAGCGACGGCGAGCACCCCGTTCGCAAGATCTTCCTCGACCCCTTCTATATATCGAAGTACACGGTCACCAACGAGCAGTTCGCCGAGTTCGTGCGCAGCACGGGCTACATCACCGATGCGGAGCGCTTCGGGTGGTCGATCGTGTTTCAAAGCCACATTCCCTTAGAATTGCGAGGCGCGCCCGTCCCTGGAACCCCGTGGTGGCGCCGCTCAGAGGGTGCGGCGTGGCTCGCGCCTCACGGCCTTGAGGGGACGCGTGCGGAAAGCATTCCTCACAACCCAGTCGTCCAGGTTTCCTGGAATGACGCGGATGCCTACTGCCGGTGGGCGGGGTACCGGCTGCCTACAGAGGCCGAATGGGAATACGCTGCGCGGGGCGCTTTGGAACAGAAGCAGTACCCCTGGGGCGACGATCTCCTTCCGGGCGGCCAGCACATGTGCAACATCTGGCAGGGCTCCTTTCCCGACCTCGACCTTGCGGAAGATGGATACTCGGGTACGGCCCCGGTCCGTTCATTTCAGCCGAACGGGTACGGTCTCTATCAAACAACCGGAAATACCTGGGAGTGGTGCGCCGATTACTTCGACCCACACTGGCATTGCTCGGCTACCAATCGCAATCCGGTCGGGCCCCCAGAAGGCGCCTCGCGGGTCATCCGGGGAGGATCGTACCTGTGCCACGCGAGTTATTGCTTTCGGTACCGAAATTCGGCTCGGTCTTTGAACGGGCCTGACAGCGCCACTTCGCACATGAGCTTCCGGGTTGCAAGGGATGTCTGAATTTTCGGCCTGGCGGGAAGCTGGGCAGTCACGCAATTTTTGCTTTGATGCTGCTGAGGAAAACACGAAAGGAGCTGAGTTTTTATGAATGAAAACGAAAAGGATAATCCGGGGCAAGACTCGTCCGGCTTAAGCCGAAGACTATTCTTAGGGACCGTGGGCGCGGCCGCGCTCGGCGCGGGCGCCCTGCGCGAACTACGTGCCGAAGACGAAACTATTTACGGTGTCGATTCCTTCGGTAACACCTTACCGGCGGCGCAGGACGCGGTCGCGGCCGGAGTCTTGCCAGCACCTGTAAATCCCGAGGCGCCCAATGCGGCAGGGCGCCGCCAGAACACGTCTCCGATGGACGACCCCGCAGGCACTTTTTCCGGGCACAATATTCTCATGATTCTGGTAGACCAGTTGCGGCAGCCCAAGTGGCTCCCTCCCGGCGGGGTTGACGGCACCCTCCAAAACATCGCTCTCTTACGCAATCACTCTTTCGTGTTTTCGAACTATTTCACCGCCGCGGACGCATGCTCTCCGGCAAGAGCAACCCTGTTGACAGGCCTTTACTCCCAGCAAACCTGTATGTTCCAGACGCTTCCGCCGTCGCCGAACGAGCAGATGGATGCCAGCGTAAACCAACCTGACCTCAACACTGGCTTCAGCACATTTGCCGACGCCGTCGCCACACAAGGCTTCGACGCATGCTGGATTGGCAAGTGGCACCTCTCCAATTCCGGCAGCGGCGTTGGCGAGCCGGGCGTAGCCGCCTACCGATTCAACGAACCCGGTTCCTACCCAGGCCCCGGTGACCCCTCGCCTGACGGAATCATGAACGAGGGGACCGACGGACACTTCCCAATGGTTGACTTCTCACCAGGCACGGCCAATCCCGGATATACGCCTACCTACAAGCCAGTTAATGATCCGTACATCTGTAGGATGTTCATAAACTGGCTTACCTCGACCGAGAGTACCAAGTGGTTTTGCGCGGTCAGCTTCGTTAACCCGCATGACATCACCGCTTTTCCCTTTGGATTTGATCTTGATTCCACCTGTCCCGCACCGCCTTTATACACTTGCAGGCTATCGTCGACCCCACCGGCCGCGTATGCGCCACCGCCCGTTACCGGCGAGGACCTAACCTCGCTAGACATAACAGCGAAAGTTCCCGCGCTCACCAACCTGTACACTTCCGCACCTGCCGGATGGAATGAAAGTGACGGGCCGACGCCGTACGGAACAACCAGCGGAAAGCCGGATCTCCAGACTTACTTCCAGACCTACCTCCAAACATATTTCGGGGGAGTCTCGGGTCCGCTCGGCTATGTGAACTTTCTTAACTACTACGTTTGGATGCAGGCTGCCGTCGACTACGAGATCGGATTAGTCATGAAGAATTTGCAGACCTTGGCCCCCAACACCACTGTCATTTTTGCCTCGGACCACGGAGATTACGGCGGGTCGCACGGTTTGCACGCGAAGGGTGGCGCGCTCTATGAAGAGGCCATAAATGTGCCGCTTTACGTCAGCTTCCCCAGCCAAAGGACAAACTACGCTATAGGCGACGGAAGCGTGGAGATCGATCGGGCATTCACCTGCTCCAGCGTCGACATCTTCCCGCTGATCTACTCACTGGCGTCTGGCACCCAGAGCATTTTTCTAAACCCGAGCGACCCGTACCATTATCTGAAGAGCCGCGAGTCGATCCTGGACTCGATACTGTTCGGAAGCATGGCCTCGCAGCGGCGTGTGTCCCCCTCTACGGGGCAACCCTACGTCCTTCACACCACCGACGAGTTCACACAGGGAACTCTCCCCGACGGTGTGACGCCGATACCTACCCATGCCATCGCCTACCGCACGCCGACCGGTAAACTGGGCATGTACATGTATTGGCCTCCTTGCTCAACCCAACCAAGCCCACAATTGGGGGCGGCAGGATGCCAAGCGCAGTACGAGTTCTATAACTACTCAGCCGGGAACACTTCGGAGCTTCTGAACGACGGTATCGCCAGCTACAATGCGTCGACAAAAGTCACCACATTGACCACGGCCGCCCAGGCTTACCTGAACGATTTCCTCACGTCGGGTGTACAGAACGAACTGTATGGAATAAGTCCCGCATTTGTGGGTGCTCACCACGCAGCCCTCACGGCTTACCTGGGCGCAAGCTGTTAAGCTGAGTGAATGAAAGCCGTCGGCTTGCTCCTGATTATGCTGGCCGGCCAGGGGTTGTCCCTGGCCGGAACCACCCAACCGTCGTTCTTCGATCGCCGTGATTACCCGACTGAACATCGAGGGTGCGTTGCTACAGGCGACGTGAACGGCGACGGCATTCCGGATCTGATCGGGGGCAGCTATTCAGGGGGTGTACAGGTCCAATTTGGCAACGGGGATGGGACGTTCAGGCCGGGTCCGACGACTGTCATGTTGAACTACCTCGGACCGACTACGATGGCCGTTCTTGACCTGAACGGGGACGGCAAAGCAGACCTCCTGATGGGCACTTATATCCCGATCTACACGCTTCAATACGGCATCTCCGTCGCCTTCGGAAACGGCGACGGTACTTTCAGCACTACTCCGGTATTCTATCCGGCGGGGAGCGCCGACGTTTTTGTGCGTCTTGCAATTGGAGACTTCAACGGCGATCAGATCCCGGATGTCGCCATTCTAGGTACTACTGGCGTTTGGTTCTATCAGGGCCACTCCGATGGCACTTTCTCGTCTCCAATTCTTACGCCGCTCGCGAACGAAACGAGCCTGGGCTCTTATAAGCTGGTGTCGGGAGATTTAAATGGCGACGGCAAACTGGACATCGTGGCCGTGACCTCCACCGGTTACGCCGTTCTCCTCGGTAACGGCGAAGGCGGGTTCTCGGCGCAGGAGTACACCATGGCCGGGTATCCCTTCGACATAGCCATTGGAGACGTGAACGGCGATGGGCGCCTCGACCTTGCCATGGTGGGTCCCCACTTTCCCGATGGCGGCAACGACGCCTACATCCTGACCGGGAACGGAGACGGCACTTTCGCGGCGGGATATAAGGTGTTTTTCCCGGCGCAGGAAATCATTCGGATGGGTGACTTGAACAACGATGGGATTCCCGACCTGGTCAGCGGCTTCGGCTACGTCGCCTACGGGAAAGGTGACGGTAAGTTTGAGCGCCCGGTTTTGTACCCTATCGCCGCGCCGCTGGATACGGGGTTGGGCGCTGATGACGTCGCGCTCGGGGTTCTGAAGAAAAACGGGAACCTGGATATTGTCACCGCCAATCAGGGCGGCAGCTTAAGCGTGCTTCTGAACGGCGGCACGAGGGGTATTTACGACGGCACGTACCTGACCATGCCCACGGGTCTCAACTGCGGGGTCGCAGGAGACTTCAACGGCGACGGAAACATCGATCTGTTGATGGACGGCGTCAACGAAGACTTTATTCTCTTCGGGACCGGCAAAGCGACCCCGGCGTTCACGCAGGGCGCCGCCATTCCGGTTTCCGGCGAATGTCCCGCGGTGGGAGATCTGAACGGCGACGGCATTCTCGACTTCGTGGTGACGGACGGGACCGGGACGAACAAAGGAACAGTGACCACATTTCTCGGCAATGGGGACGGAACGTTCCGTCAGTCGGCTGTGCTCAATGTGAAAGTGAACCCCGGGACGGCTCTGTTGGGGGACTTCAACGGAGACGGGAAGCTGGACGTGGTGATGACCGGGAATGCGATCGCATTCGGCAACGGTGATGGGTCTTTCGGAAAGGCGGAGCCCATCGTGACCTTTCCCGAATCTGATTATTTCGTGAGCTTCGCCGTGGCCGATCTGAACGGGGACGGCAAGTTGGACATTGTAGGGGCAAATCCATTTAACGACCATAATTATTTCGCCTTCAATCAAGGAGACGGGACCTTCGCTCTCACCATTTTCGACAGCCCCGAGTACTGTGGCGGCTCTATCCTGGTGACAACGGGCGACCTGAACCTCGACGGAAATGCGGACGTCGTATTCTCGTGCAATGTAGCAACACTTGATTTGTATTTGAGTCATGGCGACGGAACCTTCACGGAAGAGCCGCTCTTGCATTTACCGGGCGTCGCGCCCGGCCCGGTCGTCATAGCCGATTTCAACGGGGACGGCATACCGGATCTGGGAGTTGATCCGTCAAACACGTTCGGCGTCTATCTCGGCAATGGGGACGGAACATTTCAAGACGCGCGCAGGTGGTTTGGCGTAGGCCCATCGCCCCAGCTTCCGCTCGCCATGAATCTGCACGGCCAGAGCCCAGCATCGGGCTTCCCGGACGTCGTGGTTCCGGATGCAACGGGGTTAGTCGGGATCTTCATCAACACGACCGCCGCGCCGAGGTAAGACATCCGAGAATCGATCAAAATTTACTTCGTGGTTACCCCCAGCACAGTCTCAATGCTGTGCCGCCACTCCGGGCCGCTCGCGCCGTCGCTCTCACCGGGCTTTCTCACGTGTTCGTTAGCCGAGGGCTCAACTGAGTGATTTCGTCACTTCAGGCGTACAGAACGAGCTGTACGGAATAGACCCCCTCATTGTGGGGCCCCACAATGCAGCCCTCGCTGCGTACCTGGGCGCAAGCTGTTAACCTCACTGGAATGAGAGCCGCCGGCTTGTTCCTGATTATGCTGGCCGGCCAGGGGTTGTCCCTGGCCGGAACTACTGAACCTTCCTTTTTTGATCGCCGCGACTATCCAACCACATATACGGAGTGCGTTGCTACAGGCGACGTGAATGGCGACGGCATTCCCGACCTGATTGGGGGCCATTATGATAGTGGGGTTCAGGTCCAATTGGGAAACGGGGACGGTACGTTCAGGCCAGGTCCGACGACAATCATGGCGAATACTCTCACGCTCGGCCCGACCTCGATGGCCGTCCTTGACCTGAACGGGGACGGCAAAGCGGATCTTCTTATGGGCGCTTACGTTGAATCCTTGCCGCTTCAGTACGGCATCTCCGTGGCTTTCGGAAACGGCGACGGTACTTTCAGCACTTCGCCCGTATTCTATCCGGCGGGAAGCGCCGAAGTCCTCGTGCGTCTTGCTGTCGGGGACTTCAACGGAGATCACATTCCCGACGTCGCCATCTTAGGCCCCGCTGGCGTTTCGTACTATCAGGGCCACTCCGATGGCACTTTCTCGTCTCCAGTTCTTACGCCGCTGGCGAACGAAACGAGCCTGGGCTCTTATAAGCTGGTGTCAGGAGATTTAAATGGCGACGGCAAACTGGACATCGTGGCCGTCACGTCCACCGGTTACGCCGTCCTTCTCGGAAACGGCAAAGGCGGGTTTTCGGCGCAGGAGTGCACGATGCCTGCCGCTCCCTACGACATGGCGATTGGCGACGTGAACGGCGATGGTCGCCTCGACCTTGCCACGGTGGGTCCTTACTTCCCCGATGGAGGCAACGACGCCTATATCCTGATCGGGAACGGAGACGGCACGTTCGCGGCGGGCTATAAGGTGTTTTTTCCGGCGCAGGAGATTATTCGGATGGGCGACTTAAATAACGACGGAATTCCCGACCTGGTGAGCGGCTTCGGCTACGTCGCCTACGGAAAGGGCAACGGTAAGTTTGAGCACCCGGTTTTGTACCCTATCGCCGCTCCGCTGAATACTTTCCTGGGCGCTGACGACGTCGCGCTCGGGGTTCTGCAGAAAAGCGGAAACCTGGATATCGTCACCGCCAATCAGGGCGGCAGCTTAAGCGTGCTTCTCAACGGCGGCAAGAGGGGTATCTACGACGGCACGTACCTGACCATGCCCACTGGCATCAACTGCGGGGTCGCGGGCGACTTTAATGGCGACGGAAATATCGATCTGTTGATGGATGGCGTCAACGAAGACTTTATTCTCTTCGGGACCGGCAAAGCGACCCCGGCGTCCACGCGGGGCGCCCCCATTCCGGTTTCCGGCGAGTGTCCCGCGGTGGGTGATCTGAACGGGCGACGGCATTCTCGACTTCGTGGTGACGGACGGGACCGGTACGAACAAAGGAACAGTGACCACATTTCTCGGCAATGGGGACGGAACGTTCCGTCAGTCGGCTGTGCTCAATGTGAAAGTGAACCCCGGAACGGCATTGTTGGGGGACTTTAACGGAGACGGAAAGCTGGACGTGGTGATGACCGGGAATGCCATTGCATTCGGCAATGGCGACGGAACTTTCGGAAAGGCGGAGCCCATCGTGACCCTTCCCGAATCTGACTATTTCGTGAGCGTCGCCGTAGCCGATCTGAACGGGGACGGCAAGTTGGACATTGTAGGGGCAAATCCATTTAACGACCATAATTATTTCGCCTTCAATCAAGGAGACGGGACCTTCGCTCTCACCATTCTCGACAGCCCCGAATACTGTGGCGGCTCAATCCTCGTGACAACGGGCGACCTGAACCTCGACGGAAATGCGGACGTCGTATTCTCGTGCAATGTAGCAAGACTTGATTTGTATTTGAGTCATGGCGACGGAACCTTCACGGAAGAGCCGCTCTTGCATTTACCGGGCGTCGCACCCGGCCCGGTCGTCATAGCCGATTTCAACGGGGACGGCATACCGGATCTCGGAGTCGATCCGTCCAACACGTTCGGCGTCTATCTCGGCAATGGGGACGGAACATTTCAAGACGCGCGCAGGTGGTTCGGCGTGGGCCCATCGCCCCAGCTTCCGCTCGCCATGAATCTGCACGGCCAGAGTCCAGCATCGGGTTTCCCGGACGTGGTTGTGCCGGACGCGACTGGCTTGGTCGGAATCTTCATCAACACGACCGCGGCGCCGCAATAGCACGATTATCGACGTTAGTCCCACGTCCGGCAAAGTACCCGCCGGAAACCGGAGGATGCCAAAATCTTCAAATCCATCGGCGAAGGCACATCGCGACACGAGAATTATCCGGGGACAACGAAGTTAACGCTAAACTCGCTTCAATGGAAAGTTCGCCTTTAGTACCCAGATCGAACCGGACCGGTGTAACGACCGCCGTCCGCAGCCCGTACCTTCGAGTTCGTGCCGTCAACGTTTTCGTACGGGACCAGGAGCAGAGCCCGACTCTCAGGTTACGAATGGGCAAACGTTCCCCTTTGGTTTGACCGTTCCGAGACATAGGTAACAGAACGTTCCGGAGACATGGGTTACACTTTGTCCCCCAAAGGGGTGAAGGCCATGCCATGGAAGGAGAGTTCTGTTATGGACGAACGAATGCGATTTGTGATACGCCTGAAGGACGGCGAGAGCATGGCTTTACTCTGCCGTGAATTCGGGATCTCGCGGAAGACCGGCTACAAGATTTTCGAGCGTTACGAGCAGTGTGGCCTGGAAGGCCTCACCGATCGTACCCGCAGGCCTTTCCGCTATGCCCATCAGCTTCCGGCTCAAGTGGAGACCGCGATCGTCGCGGCCAAACGCGAGAAGCCGCACTGGGGAGCGCGCAAGATCCGGGAGCGCCTCCTGCGCAGACTGCCGCATGCGATCAAGGTTCCGGCCGCCAGCACCATCCACGCTGTCATGGACCGGCATGGTCTGGTCAGTCGGGCATCTCCTCCGCGAACACGGGCCGAGGGCACACCGTTATCCGACGGCTTGAATCCCAACGATTTGTGGTGCGCCGATTACAAAGGCGAGTTCCAGCTCGGCGATAAGCGCTACTGTTATCCGCTTACCGTCACGGATCAGGCCTCGCGCTTTCTGCTGCTTTGTGAAGCGCTGGAATCCACCCGTGAAGACCTGGCGTTCCCCGCCTTCGAGCGCTTGTTCCGGGAACGCGGCCTGCCCTGTGCCTTTCGCTCCGATAACGGCGTTCCATTCGCCTCCCCTCACGGCCTGTTTCAGCTCTCCCGCTTATCGGTATGGTGGCTGCGTCTCGGCATTTCGATCGAACGCATCCGGCCCGGTCGTCCCCAGCAGAACGGCCGCCATGAGCGCATGCACCTGACGCTGAAACAGCAGGCGACGCGCCCCGCCGGAGCCAATTTCCTGCAGCAGCAGGCCACTTTCGACACCTTCGTTGAAGAATTCAACAACGAAAGGCCTCACGAAGCGCTCGACATGAAATGCCCCGGTGAGGTTTACACGCCGTCGCCGCGGGTTTACGACGGGATTCCCGAGCCCGACTACCCCTTTCACGACCGCACGGTGCTCGTCACCAGCTGCGGCCGCATCTGCCTGCACAGGAAGAAGATCAATCTGTCGAAATCGCTCGCCGGTCAGGCGGTCGGCATTCGCGAGGTCGAGAACGGAATCTGGCTCGTCAGTTTCATGCACTACGATCTGGGGTACGTCGATCTGGAAGAAAGGACTCTCCAGCCGCTCGACAATCCCTTTGGCGCCAGACCCGCCGCTGCTGAGCCCAGCCAGGATGCGAAAAACATGCCAACCGCCGGCTCGCGTAGCATGAAAGCACCCGGCGAAACAGAAGCGAGCAATGCTGGAGAGCAACTCGCCGAGGGATAGCCGGCGCGACTCATCGCGGACGATGAAAAAGGGCGCTCCGGCGCCCTTGTTCTTCCCCCTGCTTTTCATTCCCACACAGACAGAAGACATCGGACCGATAGATCGCCTATGCCTTGAAAACTCATGCCGTCTGCGACGCAGACCTCCACCTCCCGACGATGTGGGTCTCCGCAGACCCCGGCAATGTGTTACCTATGTCTCAGGAACAAACTGTTACCCATGTGTCCGGTACGGACATGATACACGTACAATCAGACGGGGGGACTTGCGACAGGCACCTATCCCTCCGGCAGGCAAATTACGAATTGTTATAGCGCCGCTGGGAGAGTGACTACGGTAGGCAATGGAGCTGTCGGGAGCTCATCCAGTTTTGTTTCGGGCGCTCTGTACGCGCGCCAGTCTGGCCACGTTGGTGCGGAGTACCAGTTGGTCTTCACCTTGACTCTCCCCTTACCGTCCACTACCAGAGGGAACAGGATCTCTTCAATGGGAAAGCTCTCCTTCGCCAATGGCAGCCCGCTGAGACCAAACGCCCTGGGAGCCGGCTCCTACCATGTTGCTATTGCAAAGTGTGGGAGTTTGCGCGTACCGAAGTCATCTATGATGAGCAGCGGAACGGTGGCCACCGATTCCATATACTCTTTGCGGGTGCCGCCGGCGACTGCGTCGGCCAGTTCATCAAGCAGGATGTGCGTTTCGCGATACAGCACTTTGTAGCCTTGCTGGATGGCGCACTGCCCGATCTTTCTGGGGTTCACGCATTGCTGCGGAGCAGACCGTAAAGGCCGGTTCCGGATTATTCGCCTCACAGCGAAGACGCGGATGCGGGCGACATTGGCGGCGATTCGCGATGCACTGTACCGGAAGCGGCACGAACCCGTGCCTGCAGTCGGAACATGGCTGAAGCGGGTGATGAACGGATACTTCGAGTATCATGCCGTCCCCACGAACCTGATGCGGTTGGAAGGCTTTCGCACTGAGGTGTGCCGCGCATGGCGGCATGCCCTCCTGCGTCGGAGCCAGCGCCACCGGCTATGCTGGGAGCGATTCAACCGCCTTACCCGTAAGTACGTTCCGCCATGCCGGGTTCGACATCCTTATCCAGAGGAGCGTTTCTTCGCGTCATGACCTGAGGCAAGAGCCGTATGCGGTAACTCCGCTCGTACGGATCTGTGCGGGGGGCGGCCAGCAATAGCCGTCCCTACCGCGACCGCTTGTTGCGTGGTCGTTGTACTTGATCCGCCCGGAGTCGTGGTCGTGACCTTCGTACCCGGCGCGGGAGTAGCTACTGTGGGTGCACCCGGCGCACTGACCGCGACGGAATTGCCGGACTTAACATGGGTTGCGACAGCAGGTGCCGCTGCACCGGGCGCGGCTCCAGGCGGGGGCGGTGGGGATGAGACAAAAGCTCCTGGCCCTGGTGTGACTGATACCTGCGCAGCGGCTATCTCTGAAATTAACACCGTGCCGAGTACGAAACAGCGCAAAATTAACTCGCGTTTCGAATCGTTTCATTGTGTACTCCTCACCCGTGTAAGCGAGAAGGAGGCGAACCGTTTGAGAATTCGCAACGCCATGCGCTCCGCTGCTTCCCAGGAATTTCTGACTGCGGCAACCTGACTAAAAGAACGTGCTTTAACGCGACTCTGAGCAACGCTCTCGGCTTATTTGGGCAAGAACTTACTTGACGCACAAGGCTGTGGTAGACTTCTAAAAGCGAAAGGCCCGACGAATCGGGCCTGAAATGTTTCGGATTGGGTCAGCGTCTTTCAGGTTGCCGCCTGAATGATGACGGTGACGGATTGCTCTTATAGTGTGCCATATGGGAGTTCTGAATGTCCACCGCCGCACTTGAGCACCTTCCAATCAAATACCTTTCGGCATTCGCAACCAGGGGGACCAGGAGTGTCGCAATCGTGCTTAAGGTCTATTTAGATGGAAGCGGCAAACCGGAAAGCGAAGACTGTAAATTTCTTACGCTGGCGGCGCTAATAGCTTCCGATTCTGTGTGGGAGCGATTCGAGTCTGGGTGGAGGGACGCGCTAGGCGATGGCACGCCATATTCACATATGAGGGAACTCATAGGTGGGCGCGGTCCCTTTCAGGGATGGAGCGATGAGCGTAAGTCGGAGCTTGTCAAGTGTCTATGGAACCAGATCGCGCAGTTTGGAAGGGCACCCAGTGGAATGGATTCAGGGATAGGCGCAAGTATTACTATTGACATGTCTTCCTACCGGGATCTTGCGTCATCTTCGGGTCGAGTCAAACCCGTTGGCGCTATATGCGTGGATTACTGCGCATCGCAGGCCTTTGCGCACCCGGAGTTTGCGAAGGGACGCGCAGAACTGCTTTTTGATATGGGTGAGCCGTACCTACGGCACATAGAGCGTACATGGTCCCGCAATAAGCGCAATGCATCTTCTTGGGCCTCTCGCATTTCAGCAGTGGCGCCCGTTGACATGCGAGACATTCTCCCGGTTCAGGGTGCCGACCTCCTTGCGTGGAGCTCAAATCGTCACTACAGCCAGGAGCCTTCGCGTATCTGGGATTTTGGGCTATCCGGTAGCTACCTTTGCTTGCCACACTACCACGTGCTTTACGGGCGTGATGAACTGATGGGACATCCTGGTTTTTTTGACTGGAAGGGAGCAACAATCAAACAATGAAGCCGCACACAGAAATGAACGACGGCCCGGAAGCCTTGACGCGGTTTGAAGACACCATGAAAAGACTGTTTGCTACTAAGAAAGGCGCCATGCCGCCAAGTCCCTTCGGCAAGCCAGAGAAGAAACGGAAAAAGCTGGTTGCCCCGAAGGACTAACCAGCTTTTCGTTTTCCCCGCTCTTGCCGGTCCGATTCTTTCTTAGTTAACTTGCGTTTGCGTTTCGGCAACCTTGCCGGTGAGTTGATTCCAGGTCAAGCGCTTGCCGAAAACGTTTCCCATCACCATCTCAAAGCGCTCGGAGTCGCTCATGTCGCGACGGTTGTTGTAGCGGAACGCCTGTTCGTCCAGATAGCGGAACAGGTGGAATGGTTCCACGCTTACGTAGGTGCCGTTGATGCCGCGCTTCAGGAGCGACCAGAAGTTCTCAAGGCCATTGGTGTGAATCACGCCATCAACGTACTGGACGGCATGATCAACAACCTGATGGGCGTATTCTCCCGCAAGTCCTTCGTACGAGAGCAGAGCGTCAGTGTAGAGCGCCGATCCCGCTTCCACGTGCTTGCGGACTTCGGACTGAAGCGCTTTCTTCTTGCGGCTCGGGACAACCGCAGTGCGAACCTTGCCGCCGCGCTCAAGGATTCCCATTACCGGAGTCTTGTCCTTGCCACCAGTCCCGGTGATGCGGAGAGCGCGTTTACCAGCGTGCATGTTCCGAGCCTTGCCGCCGATGAAGGTTTCGTCGGCTTCGACTTCGCCGGAGAGCTTGTCGAAGGAACCGGCCTGCATTGCGGCCCGGATGCGGTGATCCAAGAACCATGCGGTTTTCTGAGTAAGCCGAAGGTCACGGGCAATCTCGTAGCTGCTGATGCCGTTCTTGCAATTGCAGATCAACCACGCGGCGGTCATCCACTTATCGAGGGTGATCGGGGAGTCTTCCATGATGGTTCCAACCTTGATGGTGAACTGTTTCTTACAGCCCTTGCAGAACCAAAAACGACGGGTAGAAATGTAGGAATGCTCTTTCGATCCACAGCGGGGGCAATCGATGCCATTCTGCCAGCGGAGCTTGATCGCATAGGCGATGCAACGATCCGTGTCCGAGAAGTACACGATGGCTTCTTGCAGGCTTTTCGGAAGGGCGATTTCGTTGCTCATGAACTAAGTATGAGCTATTTATCTTTGTGCGTCAAGTAATTTGTTGCCCTTAAGAGCGTCCCCCGGGAATCGATATCAGCTTAGACTTGGGCCTCTCACCGAACGCATCCTTGAGGATTTTTGTGAGCCGTGCCTGACGTTCGGGAACCCATCGGGAATAGTGCTCGCGCACAGTCTTTTCGTCGTCGCCGAGAAGGTCGGCAACGTCCGCGGCAGGAACGCCGCGCTGCAGCAGGACTCGCGCGAACGTGTGACGGAAACGATGCGGTGTGGGCACCTCTTCAAATGCTCCCGCCAAGTCAAAGATCTTGCCAATCTTACGCCGCCACATGTCGGTAACGGTTTCAAGCCGGTCCGACAGTCCGACAACAAACGGGCGCGCTCCGAAGCGCTTGGCGCGAGCCTGAAGCCGATCGCGGAGCCAGTCCGGGATGTAAGCAAACACCTCACCGCCATTCTTCTTGGCGCGAAGGAAGACTTCGTTTCCTTTGAGGCGGCTCATGTTGAACAGGCCCACATCGGAAATCCGCAGACCCGTATGGATCATAACCCAGATGAAATCCTTCAGGTCGTCGCCCGTGTAGATGCCACTCTCGCGTCCGTTGGACCAAGTCACTTCGCCGAAGTTGTTGCAGGCCTCGATGATTCGTTGTATCTCTTCATCGGTAAACGGTGCCTTGTTTGCGATGCGGTTTGCTCCTATGGGCGGCTTTATGTCGGAGCTGACGGGGTTTTCCTTCAGCCATTTCCGGTTTGTGCAAAAACGGAAGAACGCCCGAAGCGTTCCAAGCTGCTTTCCCTTGGCGCGAGCCCCAAGGTTCCAGCCGCCATAAAATACGTCGATGTCGCTCGACTCAATCTGGTCCAGCATCAGGTAGCCGCGCGTGCCCGTAAATGTGGTCAGTTGCTTGATAAATGTGCGATATTTGCGCAACGTCGCTGGCGCGATTTTCGCGCCTTCGCGGTGGCCTAGGAAAACCCTCGCGGCGTCGGCAATCGTGATGCGTTTTGGTTGCGGCTGTTCCTGCGCCGGGAGCGAGGGCTCCACGACTTTCTTGCCGTCCCAGGAGTCAGTGGCTTCCCATTCGGCCACAATTGCTTTAGCTTCCTCCCAATCGGACTTTCCGGTCTGCTTGCGATTAAATTTCCCGCGAAGGGTGCCGGAGACATGGATGAGGCAGGCGCATCGTTTCCAGCCGCGCCGTCCTTCTTCGAACTCGCCTGACTTGGCGTCCTCGGGGTGCCCGCCTTCGCACCCTGTGCGGTGTCTGCGATAGAGCTTGAGAGCCATACAGCCTCAATCGATCATAAAACATCCCTGCACGCCATTGCACGCTGCAGAGTTAGTTTTCTCTATCTCATTGATTCTATTCTGGCGGTGAGGGTGGGATTCGAACCCACGGAACCCGTGAAGGTTCAACGGTTTTCGAGACCGCCCGATTCAACCGCTCTCGCACCTCACCGCTGACGAACTCCCAAATTTTACCAAATCTCTCCAGTTTCCTGGCCACCGCTCGTACCTTGTCCCCAGTTATCTCCCCCGTTCGAAAGGGTACGTCGCCCTAGCAAAGCGGCACTCCGGATCCCGTCCAGGGGCATCATCCTTATGCTATCCTTATGATTCGATGTGATTTGAGTCCCGACACATCGATCGTAATACGACGTTCCAGGCCACACTGCAAGCAACGCGTCTATCGCTTCTCCTCTGAACCTTTCTCTTGATCCAGGAGTTTTTCTCTGAATGAAGACAGCACTCATCATTGGCGCCGGGCCCGCCGGTCTCACGGCCGCCTTTGAACTTCTAAAGCGTACCGGCATCCGGCCCGTCATCCTGGAAAAGAGCGATGCCATGGGAGGGATCTCCCGCACCGTTAATTATAAGGGAAATCGCATAGACATCGGCGGTCACCGTTTCTTCTCCAAGTCCGACCGGGTCATGAACTGGTGGACCGACGTGATGCCCGTGGAGGAAACCGCGGACGGCTCAGCCACGCTCACTTATCACAACCAGTCTCGGGCTTTCACTCCGAACGGAGCTGCCGCGCCCCGTCCCGAAACCGACGATCGCGTCATGCTGGTCCGCAATCGCAAATCCCGCATCTACTTCCTGCGAAAATTTTTCGACTATCCCATCAAGCTCAATCCCGCCACCATCCAGAACCTTGGGATTCCGCGCACCTTCGCTGCCGGCATGAGCTACATCAAAAGCATGGCTGCGCCGATTAAGCCGGAAAAGAATCTGGAGGAGTTCCTGATCAATCGCTTCGGCCGCACCCTCTATCTTCTCTTCTTCAAAAGTTACACCGAGAAGGTCTGGGGCGTCCCCTGCGACGAAATCAGCGCCGAGTGGGGCGCCCAGCGGATTAAGGGCCTGTCCATCTCCAAAGCCATTTCGCACTTTCTAAAAAGCCAGTTCAAGAAAAAGTCTGACAACCTTCAGCAAAAAGATACCGAAACGTCCTTGATCGAGCGCTTTCTTTACCCTAAACACGGCCCTGGGCAGCTCTGGGAATATGTGGCGTCCTCCATCAAGCAGGATGGAGGTGAGATCCACTGCGGCTGGGATGTCGAGCGAATCAACGTCAGTGGCAACTGCGTCACCGGCGTGGAAGCCATCCACGCCTCCACCGGAGAGCGCCGTACGTTCCCAGGCGACTACTTTTTCTCGACCATGCCGATCAAGGATCTGATTCGCGGGATGGACGAGGTCCCCGCCGAGGTCCGCACCGTCAGCGAAGGCCTCCAATACCGTGACTTCATCACCGTCGGAGTGCTCCTCAAAAAACTCAGCATCGCCGACGAGAATGGAAACGCGAATAAACTTCTTTCCGACAACTGGATCTACGTTCAGGAACCCGATGTGACTGTCGGCCGTATACAGATCTTCAATAATTGGAGCCCTTATATGGTCCAGGATCCTAAATTGGTCTGGATCGGCCTCGAATATTTCTGTTACGAAACAGACCCGGTCTGGAGTTTCTCCGACGACAACATGATCAATCTTGCGAAGGAAGAACTCGAACGCATCGGCATCGCAAAAGGCGCCGACGTACTCGACGCGACGGTCATCCGCGTGCCTAAAACTTACCCCGCCTACTTCGGCACTTACGATCGGTTCGATCTGATCCGCGGGTTTGTTGACAGAATTGAGAACTTGTTCCTGGTCGGCCGCAACGGCATGCATAAGTACAATAACCAGGATCACTCCATGCTCACGGCCATGATGGCCGTCGACAACATCGCCGGCGGCGTTGTCGATAAGACCAATCTTTGGCAGGTCAACACCGAAATGGAGTATCACGAATCGAAGGACGGCAAATAGTCCAGCTCGTTCAGGCGCATGCTACCTTCCTAAAGAAGGGATCCGGTCAGTGCTGAAATTTTTCCTCGGAGTCGTCGTCGGAATCGCGCTTGTGATCGTGGTGGGTTTCATTGGGTTCGTCGCCATTGCCAGCCTGCGCGCCAAACCGCCCGCCATCGCGGCTGATTCCACCTTGATCCTGCACTTGGAGGGTGATCTCCCCGAGCGCTCGCCGGTCGAAGTCCCGCTCGAAATTCTCGGGCAGCGCACTCCACTCACGATGGAGGAGGTCTGGGCGTTGCTTCGCAGGGCGGCCACGGATCGTCGCATCCAGGCAATCGTCCTCGAGCCTTCGAATCTCAACGTCGGCTGGGGAAAGATGCAGGAACTTCACTCCGATCTCGAGCAGTTCCGAAAGTCTGGAAAGCCGCTCTACGCCTACCTGAAAACCCCCGGCACCCGGGAATATTATGTCGCCACGGCCGCCTCCCGGATTTATCTCGGTCCGGAGGACATGCTCAACCTAAAAGGCCTGCGGTTCGAACTTACCTATTTCCGCCACACGCTCGACAAACTCGGTATCACGGTTGATGTGCAGCACGCCGGCAGATATAAGGACTACGGCGACATGTTCACCCGCTCGGATATGAGCCCGGACACGCGCCAAGTCCTCACCAGCGTCATCGACCGCCTCTACGCCGATCTGATTAAAACCATCGGGACAGGCCGAAAGAAATCCGTTTCCGAAGTGGAGGACGCCATCAACAACGGCCCTCTGCTTTCGCCGCAGGTGCTCAACCGCGGTCTCGTCGACGAACTCGCCTACGAAGACCAGATGTTCGGCGAACTCAGGAAGGATCTGAAAGGCGAGATCCATAAAATCGGGGAAAAGGAATATGCGCATAATTCCGCATACGATTTCACCTCAAACGGCAGACCGCGACTCGCCTTCGTCGTCGCCCAAGGCGAAATCCTGCGCGGAGACCCGGAGACCGCCAGTAGCGCTTCCGACTCGATTGAATCCGAAAGCTTCACCCGTCTTCTCAACAGAGTCGAGAACAATTCCACGATCAAAGGGGTGATTGTGCGAATCGACTCGCCGGGTGGCGAAGTCTTCCCGTCCGACGCCATTTGGCGCGCTATGAATACCCTGGCGAAGAAAAAGCCCATGGTTATTTCCATGTCCGATACCGCCGCGTCCGGCGGCTATTACATGGCCATGAACGGAGCCCCGATCGTCGCCTATCCCGGCACCCTGACCGGTTCTATCGGGGTGGTGTTCGGAAAGCCGAACCTCCACGGTCTTTATGACAAAGTGGGCGTTGACAAGGACATGCTGACTCGCGGTCGCTTTGCCGATATCGATAGCGACTATAAACCTCTCGAGCCCGCGGAAACTGCCAAACTCCGCGAGGGAATCGACCAGAATTACCGTTCCTTCGTGCAGAAAGTCGCGGATGCGCGAAAACGGCCGTTCGATGAGATTGAGCCGGTTGCCCAAGGGCGCGTGTGGCTTGGCGAGCAGGCCAGAGAAAACGGTTTGGTCGACGAACTAGGCGGCATCGATCGCGCCATCCAGTTGGTCAAGCAGAAGGCCTCCATCGGTCCGAACGAATCCGTGACCCTGGTTCCGTACCCCGCCAAGCGGACCTTGCTCGAGATGCTTTTCTCCTCCCAAACGCCGGATGCCGGCATCACCGCCCAAATTGCCGCGGCCGCCCAATTCCATGCTGCCGCGCCTCTTGCCCCGCTCCTGAAATCTCCCCAAATTCGAGCCTGGATACATGGCGGCTACCTGAGCGTCTCTCCCTGGTCGCTCGCCATTCATTGAACGTCTTCCGCGATTCGTTAAACTGCTGTTCGGACCATGCGGGCAATTCCCTGATGAGAGACGGATATGGCGGAGAAACTCTTCTACTTCACGGAATTGCTCAGCTTGCCTGTCTACGATCTCAAGGACCGGCGCATTGGACGCGTAAAGGATGCCGCCATCGTTCCGCTCGACCACCCCTCGCGAGTAGACCGCTTTCTTGTAGGGGCTGGCGGCGCGTGGCTGTCCATCCGCTTTGATCAGATCCGTTCCATCGGCTTCGACGGCCTGCACTTGTCCGATGAAAAGCTCGTTCCCTACCATTCCGACGAGTACATGCTCCGGATCGAGCGCGATCTGCTCGACCAGCAAATTATCGACGTCAATGGGCGCAAAGTCGTTCGCATAAACGACGTCACCTTTGACCTTGGCCACGACGGCGAGCGCGATTTCCTAAGCATCGTAGAGATCGACATCGGCGTCCGCAGTATTATCCGGCGTCTGCTCCAAGGCGGCCTGCCGCCGCGTCTCATCCGGCGCCTTCAGGCGTCCATTCCGCCGCGCTCCATTCGCTGGGAATTCTGCAACATCGTCGAGCCCGATCCTCTGCGGCGCTTGCGCCTTAATATCTCCAACGACAAGCTCGAGCGCCTCCATCCGGCCGACCTCGCCGACATCGTCGAGGAACTCGGCCCCGCCGAACGCGAATCCATCTTCGAAACCATCGACAGCGAGGTGGCCGCGGACGCGCTTTCCGAGGTGGATCCCCGGCTTCAGGCCAGCATCCTCGAATCCCTCGAGCCCGAAATCGCCGCCGACATCATCGAAGAAATGTCCCCCGACGAAGCGGTCGACGCCTTAGGCGAATTGCCCCAGGAAACCTCCCGGGAGATCCTCGGGGAAATGGAGAGTGACCCCGGAGCGGAGCTTCGCGAACTGCTCGCGTATGAGGAGAACACGGCTGGCGGCATGATGAACACCGAATTTGTCGCGATCGCCGATACCGCTACCGTCGCCGACGCCGTGGCTGCGCTACGTCTAAACGAAGATCTGCTCGAATCCCTCAACGTCCTGCTTCTGATTGACAGTCGGGACCGGCTGACCGGCGTCGTTCCTCTCGCGCGCCTGTTCACCGTCGACGGCGACATGCCCGTGGCCCGGCTCGCTTCCGAATCCCTCATCCGCGCCAGTGTGAGCCTCAAGCAGGACCGCGTGACCGAATTGTTCGACAAGTACAACGTCCTCACCCTCCCTGTGATCGAGGAAGACGGCCGGCTCGTGGGCGTCGTCACCGCGGACGACATTATTTCCGTACTGCGAGAAAAGTGACCGGATGCTCCAGATCCTGAACCGTTTCCGCCGTCACCTGCTTGTCTTCTTCGCCATCCTGGGGCCCGGCTTCATCACCGCCATGGCTGACAATGACGCCGGCGGAATCGTAACCTATTCGCAGGCTGGCGCGCGGTGGGGCTACTTACCGCTTTGGACGCTTCTCCCGATCACCATCGTCCTGATTCTTACACAGGAAATGTGCTCGCGAATGGGAGCCGTCACCGGCAAAGGCTTGTCTGATCTCATTCGCGAAGAGTTCGGGTTGCGCATGACATTCATCGTCATGCTGCTGTTGGTGGCCGTCAACTTCACCAACATCATGGCCGAGTTCGCGGGCATCGCCAGTTCCCTTGGGCTTTTCGGCATCTCGCCCTTCATTTGCGTCCCGCTGTCCGCCGCCGCCGTCTGGTTTCTGGCCGTGCGCGGAAACTACGCCAGCATCGAAAAGATCTTTCTATTCGCGTGCATTATCTATATCACCTATATCATTTCGGGCTTCCTCGTGAAACCCGACTGGAAGACCGCCGCCATCTACAGCGTGCGTCCAAAGCTCATGCTGGATTCCGACTACATCAGCATGCTCATCGGCATGGTGGGAACTACCATCGCCCCGTGGATGCAGTTCTATTTGCAATCCGCCGTGGTCGAAAAAGGCGTCACTCCGAAGGACTACTCGGAATCCCGCGTCGAAGTAATCGTCGGCTGCATACTCACTTCGGTGATTGCCTTCTTCATCATCGTCGCCTGCGCCGGGGCCATCTGGACCGTCAAACCGCGCGACGTTCAGGACGGCGCTGAAGCGGCCTTGGGCCTCAAGCCTTTCGGTCAGTACGCTTTTCTCCTGTTCGCGGCCGGACTCCTTAACGCCTCCGTTTTCGCGGCGTGCGTCCTTCCGCTCTCCACGGCGTATTCTGTCTGCGAAGGTCTCGGCTTCGAGAGCGGCGTGAACCGGACATGGAAAGAGGCTCCGGTGTTTTACTGGCTTTATACGCTCTTGATCGCCGGGGGCGCCGCCGTTGTCCTCATCCCGCGATTCCCGTTGTTTAAGATGATCCTGCTCTCTCAGGTGATTAACGGCATCCTGCTTCCCATCGTTCTGGTTTTCATGATTCTGCTAATCAACAAGCGCAGCCTCATGAAGGAGTGGGTCAGCTCGCCGTTCTACAACTGGATCGCATGGGCCACCGTCGTGATCATGATCGGTTTGACGCTTGCCTTCGCCGGGATCAATATACAGGATTTCCTCAAATCCTGACGGTCCGGGTTGCGGCGGTTCGACGGCAGACTACTCTAGGGAAGGATGATTGACGAACAGGAATTCCGAACGCGCGCCGACGAGGAACTCGACGCATTAAATCGCGCCCTTATTGAAGCCGGCGACGAACATGACTTCGAGACCGATTTCAATGCCGGCGCCCTCACCGTCGAGTTCGAGGAGCCCCCCGCCCGCTTCGTCGTCAGCCCCAATACGCCTGTCCGCCAGATTTGGGTGTCCGCCCTTTCCAGGAGTTTCAAGCTTGATTGGAACCCGCAACGCCAATCCTTTGTCTTCCCGGAAACCGGTGAAACTCTGCGGGAACTCATGTCCAGCCGCGTCAGCGATCAACTCGGCGTATCCGTCACGCTTTGAGCGCGATGTTACCGCGCGACCGGCGCTCGGCGGGTCGCATCTAAGGAAGAATGGACCTCCAACTCACCGGGAAACGCGCCCTCGTCACCGGCTCAACCGCGGGCATCGGTCTCGCTATCGCCACCGGTCTCGCCCAGGAAGGCGCTCACGTCATCGTGAACGGCCGCACTCAGGATCGCGTGGATGCCGCCATCCGGAAGATCTCGGGGGACGCCGGCTCTCTGGCAGGATTTGCGGGCGACCTTTCCACTCCGGATGCAATCCGCCGACTGACCGAATCCCATCCCGACCTCGACATTCTGGTCAACAATCTCGGTATCTTTGAACCCCGGCCATTCGCAGACATCGACGACGACGCCTGGGAGCAAATCTGGCAAGCCAATGTGATGAGCGGCGTGCGGCTCTCCCGCTTCTATCTTCCGCGGATGTTGGCCGTGAACCAAGGCCGCATTCTCTTCATTTCCAGCGAATCGGCCGTTCAAATCCCTGTCGAGATGATTCACTACGGCGTCACCAAGACCGCCCAGGTCGCCCTTGCCCGGGGAATGGCCGAAGCGACCGCCGGGACAGCTGTCACAGTGAATTCCGTGCTCGCCGGCCCTACCCGCTCCGAAGGGGTCGAGAAGTTCGTCCAACAGATGAGCGCCGCGGGCCCTTCGAATGACTTTGCCGCGATCCAGCGGGACTTCTTCGAACATGCCCGCCCATCGTCGCTGCTGAAACGTTTCGCCACTCCTGAGGAAGTCGCCAATCTTGTCGTTTATCTCGCCAGTCCCCTTTCCTCGGCCACTAATGGAGCGGCCGTGCGCGTAGATGGCGGTGTGGTTCGCGCCATCCTCTGACGTTTGGTGCGAAACGTGTAGAGACTTCGTCGAGGTGCAATCACACCATGGCAAATTCACCCATGCAGGAATTGATGATCGATCAGCTCCGCGATTTGTATGATGCCGAAAAGCAACTGACGAAGGCCTTGCCTAAACTGGCGAAGTCCGCGAACGACGAAGAGCTTGTACAAGGGTTCCGGGAACACCTGGAACAGACCAAGGGTCATGCGCAGCGTCTTGAGCAAATCTTCGAGCAATTGGGGATGCGAGCCAAGAGCAAACCCTGTGAGGCGATGAAAGGTCTCGTCAAAGAAGGTCAAGAGGCCATTGAGGAAGAGTTCGAGGAGCCCGTGGGCGATATCGCGTTAATTGCCGCCGCCCGCCGCGTCGAACATTACGAGATGGCCGCGTACGAAACGCTTCTGCTGGCTTGCCAGGCATCCAAACAAACCCAGGTCGCCGCCCTGCTTCAGCAAACGTTGAAAGAGGAGAACGAGACCGACAAGCGCCTGGTCACAATTGCCCGGCGGCTCTTAAAGGATGCATCGAAACCCCCGCGTCCGGTCGCGGACGAAAAAGCAATCTCTTCAGGTCCATCGGCGAAAAAAGCCGCTCCATCCGCCTCCAAACCGGACGCGTCGGCCAAGTCCGGGCCGAGCGCGGTCAAGAAGACAGGCGGTTCCTCGCGCTCAAGCAAGACTGATTCTTCCTCCCAGACTACGACCGAACACGACGAGATCCGGAAGTGGGCTGAGGAGCGCGGCGGAAAGCCTGCGTGTGTCCGGGGCACTGGCGGTAAGGGCGACATCGGTCTGATGCGCATCGAATTCCCCGGAAGCCCGAACGCTAACGACGACAAACTCGAGGAAATCTCCTGGGAGGATTTCTTTGAGAAGTTTGACGAACGGGGACTTGCTCTCGTTTATCAAGCCAAAACTGCGAGCGGCCAGAAAAGCAATTTCAATAAGCTGATCACCAAAGAATCCCCCGCTTCAAAAACTCGTACAGCGTCGTAACCTTTTGTCCTATAATCTCCGGCAGGATGCCTTTATCTGCTTCTGCCGGAGATTCGTCGGAAATACGGCATGTCTTCGATGCGTGGCGCGCTCTCGCCAGAATTGAAAATCCCTCGCCTCGTCTGAAATTAATCCGCACGCAATTGAAGCAGCTGCTGCTTCACGAAGGCATGCAAATCGTGGCGGATCCGAAATCGGGCGTCTTTTCCTTAGTTAGAAAAGGCTCCCGTACCACTGCATAAAGGCCCCCCCCCATAATGTCGCGACAATTCCGGCTGCACCAAGGAACGATCCTAAGGGAAGCTCATACGTATTCGGATCTTCGCGCTTCATCAGAACATAAGTCAGCCCCGCTACCGATCCGGCGAAACTTGCCAGCACTAGGGCAAGAAAATCGGCACGCAGTCCTAGGAAGGCTCCTATTGTGGACAGCATCACGACGTCCCCAAATCCCAGCCCCTGCTTGTCGCGCAACCTCTCGAAAACCCATCCCGCTAGCCAGAGAAGCGCCGCCGGAATCGCCGCCCCGAGCGTCGCATCCAGCATCGATGCGATCCTCCCTGTAAGTCCCAGAAGCCGCGCCGAGCCATCGTCAATTGGCACAAACCATGCGAAAATGAACCCCAGCACAATCCCGCCGACCGTCAACTGCTCCGGTAACAACCGCGTCTCCAAATCAGTAAAAATCAGGGCGAGCAGCAGCGCTGCCAGAACGCAATTCCGGAGCGCAAGAGTTGTTAATCCGTAACGTGCCACGAACCACCCGAACAGCAGCCCCGTGGCGAGTTCCACCGCCGGGTAACGCCACGGTATCACCGCTCCACAATCCCGGCATCTTCCTCTTAGAATCAGGTAACTGAATACCGGGATGTTGTCCCACGCTCGCACCGCGTATTGACAGTGGGGGCACTGTGAGCGCGGACTCACTACGGAGAGATCGCGTGGCAGCCGGTAAATGCACACGTTCAGGAAACTGCCGATTAGCACCCCGAAAACTCCGGCCAGAAACGGAAATGCCCACGCGTCCAGATCCATTAGGCTTTTTTCAGAACGCGCTGATAAAGCGTCAACGTCTCCGCGACCATGCGGTCCTCGCTAAACTTCTCCGCCACGACCTCGCGCGCCCTCTTCGACATCTGTCGCGCCCTATCGGGAGACTCACGAATCTGGAGAATCGCCGCCATCGCCGCCTCCACGTTATTGGCCACCAGCAATCCCGTTTCCCCGTGCCGCACAACTTCGCGTAAACCCCCAATATTGCTGGCGACCACCGGTATCCCCGCCGACATGGCCAGCAGCGCCGCTGAGCCCAGCCCCTCGGACTGGGTCAGATAGACCAACAGGCTCGACCCTTGCAGATCCGCTTCCAGCTTCGTCGAACGGATCACCGGAGCATTAGCCCCAGCCACGGCGTCTAACGCCAGTTTGGAATCCTTCCGAGCGTCGTCGAACCGGGGCACGACCACCGGTCCTTTCGCGTCCCACTTGTCCGCCAGCAAGGGCACGCCATCGTATATAACCCGGATCCGCTTTTCCGGAATGCGCGCCCGCATCAGTTCCTTCGCCACACATTCCGAAACCGCCGCGTAAGCTCGCGCCCTGCTATATTTCCATCGCGAAAGCAGGCCGCGGCCCACCGGAAACGTCACCCGCCGCGACACCACCAGCGGACGCGGGCACCACAGCGCCGCCATCGTATGCGATCGAGCGTCATGCGCATGGACCACATGCGCCATCTTGCTCGCGAATCGCAGCGCCGCTATCCCGATCTCGTCGGCCTTAAACCGCTCCCGCTTGCAAAACTCGAGCAACGGACCATCGGCCCGCGCCAGGAGCAACTGGTGATGCCCCCGCTTCCGCAATCCTCGCATCAGCCGGATGATCTGCCACTGGCCGCCCCGCAACTCTCGCCCGGTATCCAGGTGAAGAACCGTTAGCTCCCGGTCACTCACCTTTCATATACCTGGCCTTTGCATACTTGAGATAAGTGTAGAGCGCCGCCATCCATGCAATGCTTAATCCTTCAGTCCCATCCAGAAATCCGCGCTGCACGAAGTATGTGCGGGCGAATGTCCATAGCGGATCCAGCAGCAGCCGCCCATTTGTCACCGGCTTCCCGTGCGCCACGAGCTCCTCGGCGGCCAGGGTCGTATATCGGTCCATGCTCTTCACATGCTCGGAAAGCGAGGCGCATGTGAAATGGAGAATGTTATCGCGCAGATGACCCACCGGTCCGCGCACCCTTACACTTTCATGCACATACTTGCCCACCCATTCAGCGCGTCCGCGATGGTAAAGCCGCACCTTCCGGTCGGGATGCCAGCCGCTGTGGAGGATCCATCGCCCGCAGTACTGGGCCAGTCGCGGCATTGTGTACCCATCATGTTTCGGCCCGCTTTTCTTGATCGCCCAGATTTCGCCTTCCAGAGCTTCGCTCAAAGCTTCATCAGCGTCCAATGAAAGAATCCAGTCATGCCGCGCCTGTTCGGCCGCGAAATTTTTCTGTCTGGCGTATCCGTGCCATGGCGTCTCCACTACCCTCGCGCCTAGCTTGGACGCAAGCTCCAGAGTCCGGTCGATCGACCCGCTATCCACCACCAGAATTTCATCGCAGCAGCGCAGGCTCTCGATCGCGCGCGAGATATTGCGTTCCTCGTTCAGCGTGATAATCGTCGCTGAGATCTTCATCGCCCGGGCAAGTCCTAGTTAACCGGCACCGCCGTGAAGCATACCACCAGAAGGGCGAGAGCGAGAATCCCCAGCCGCCATCGCGCGGCGCCAATTTCCGATAAATCGTAAATCGGTGGGTGCCGCCGGGCCACCAGGAAAAGAACCGCGGCCCAGAACAGCCACCCCGTCCAGTAGAAAATTCCCAGCGGAATCAGCAGAGCGACGACGGCCCGCGTCACCCACTTGTGCGCGCTCCCGAACAGTGCGTACACGATGTGGCCGCCGTCCAGTTGCCCCGCCGGCAGAAGATTGAGCGCTGTCGCGAAAATTCCCACCCAGGCCGCGCGCGCCACGGGATGGAGGTAAATGTCGCTCATTCCGGCGCCTGGAAATACGGCGCGCTCCACTAGCCTCATCAGGAGCGGCGTCCCGAAATGCAGCGTACCTGTCTCCGCGATGCCCGGAATCACTTTGGAAAAGGCCAGCCCCACGCCGAGCGCCGGCAGGAGAAACAGGAACCCCGCGATCGGTCCCGCCACTCCGATGTCGAACAACTGCCGCCGCGAGAAGATCGGCGACCGGATCCGAATAAAGGCGCCCATGGTCCCGGTGAACGTGGGCGCCGGCAGAAAAAACGGCAAACTCGCCTCGATCCCGTAATAGAGGCATGCGACATAGTGCCCGCACTCGTGGGCCATCAAAATCGCCAGCAAGGTCAGGGAAAAAGGCAGCCCAGCTTCGAGCGCTGCGGGGTTCCGCCACCACGCCCAGAAAGCGTCAAAATCCCCCGGGGAATCGAACACGGAAAGGCTGTGCTCGAAATTGAATTGCATCCGCGCTCCCACGGCCGTCGTCGAGAGCAACGTCAGCAGCAGCAAAATCACGTGAAGCCAGATGCGCGTTGGCCGCAGCGGGGCGCGGGGCTGACGCAAATCGCTATAACGCAGGTCGAAACGGGAAAGCCACGCACCCTCGCGCACATCGACCTCCCCAGCCCGGGCGGGAACTCCGCCCGGAAAAGGAATTTCGGGAAACTCTGCCTGGGACAAATGGTTCTCAGGAGTCTATTGCAGCGTCTGCAGTTCCTTGCCCGGTTTGAAACGCACCGCCTTGCCGGGCGGAATCGAAACCTCAGCGCCGGTTCTCGGATTCCGGCCGATTCCCGTCTTCCGCGGCTTCACGTTGAAAACTCCGAAACCCCGCAGTTCAATCCGATCACCGTGCTCGAGCGCCTGTTTCATCTTCTCGAAAACCGTCTCCACGGCCATCTCGGCCTTCGTCTTCGTGATCCCGGTCTTGTTCACGACTTCGTTGATAATATCGAGCTTGATCAAGGGTCGCCTCCGCGCGAAAATGGGGACGCCGCGTCCCCCGCTGTGGTCAACTAGATGATAAAGTTGAGGTTAAATCTATGTCAAGCCAGCTTGAACCAGTGTTAACGCCGCTTGGCGATCCAACCGAATTTTGTCGCGCCTGCGGAAAATTCGCTACCGGCGTCACTGTCGTCACTGTAGCAGACGATTCTGGACAGCCGCACGGCATGACCGTCAACTCTTTCACCTCTGTCTCCCTAGCACCGCTCATGTATCTGGTGTGTATCGATAACCGCGCCCGCGTCTGTCAGATTTTCGAGACGGGCGTCCACATCGCCATCAACATTCTGGGCGAGGAACAACAGCAAATCTCGTCGCGCTTCGCCCGCCCGCACGACGATCGTTTCGCCACCGTCGATTGGGCGCCCGGGGCCACCGGAGCGCCGCTCATCCATGGCGCCCTCGCCTTTATCGAAGGCGTGGTCGTGCAGAAAATACCCGCGGGCGACCACACCATTCTCCTCGCCGAAGCCCGCGCTACGGGTCACCGCGAAGGCCGTCCGCTCGTCTTTTTCGGCAGCCGCTATCAGCGTCTCGGAGAAATAGCCATATGAACCGCCGCCACTTCCTCATGAGCACCGCTGCCGTTGCCGCCGGCGCGGCTTCCAGAGGGATCGCCAGTCCGAACGACACCGTGCGCATCGCCTGTGTCGGCGTGCGCGGCCAAGGCAACTCGCACATCCACGAATATCTCAAGATGCCCAACGTCGAAATCGCCGCGATCTGCGATATCGACGAGACCGTCCGCAACAAGCGCCTGGGAGAAATTGAGGCCGCCGGCCGCAAACGCCCCGCCAGTTACGTCGATCTCCGCAAACTCTTGGAAGACAAAAACATCGACGCCATCTCGATCGCTACCCCCAACCACAGCCATACTTTGCAGGCTATCTGGGGCTGCCAGGCCGGGAAAGACGTCTACGTCGAAAAACCCTGCGCCCATAATATGTTCGAGACGCGGCAGATCGTCGCCGCCGCCACCAAATACGATCGCATCGTCCAACACGGCACCAACAGCCGTTCCAGTCCCGCGCTGCGCGAAGCCATGGTCAAATTGCGCGAAGGCGTCATCGGCGATGTCTATCTCGCCCGTGGTCTCTGCTACAAGTGGCGCGCCAGCATCGGCCACACCCCCGAGTCGCCCATCCCGCCCGGCGTCGACTACAACCTCTGGCTCGGGCCCGCGCCCGAACACGCCTTCACGCAAAACCGCTTCCATTACAACTGGCACTGGTTCTGGGACTACGGCAATGGGGATCTCGGCAACCAGGGAATTCACGAAGTCGATGTTGCGCGCTGGGGCCTCAATGTTCAGCACCCCACCAAGGTGAGCGCCATGGGTGGTCACTTCATGTTTGATGACGACCAGCAGACGCCCAACACCCTCAACATAGCCTATGAATTCCACGATGGCGGGAAACTCCGGATGATGGAGTTTGAAGTCCGCCATTGGATGACCAATAACGAAGCTGGCATCGGCAAGCGCCACGGCGATCCCAACACGATTGGAAATCTCTTCTACGGAAGCGAAGGGTACATGGCCATCGACGGCTATGGCACGTACAAAACTTTTTTGGGCAAGAATAATGAGCCCGGTCCCGCCGGCGATGAGGGCGGCAACAACTGGGCCAACTTCATCGATGTTGTCCGCTCCCGCGATCGTTCCCGTCAAAACGCCCCGATCGAAGAGGGTGCTCTATCCGTCCAACTCGTCCACTTGGCGAACATCAGCTACCGCACCGGCCGAACTCTCCAGTTCGATCCGCAGACCTTCAGCGCCACCGGCGATGCCGAAGCGAATGCGATGTTCACGCGCAACTACCGCGCACCCTTCGTTGTGCCTGAAAAGGTCTGAAGCTCTTTAGCGGCAGTCTCCTGGCATCCCGATTCCGGTCGCTCAGCGAGGCTGTCTGCCTTGGGCTTATGGCCGTGCTCGCCGCCCGCGCAGATGTCACGCTGCAAAATCAGCAATGGACCGTGCGCCTGGAGCCGGCCACGCTCGGCATCCGCGTTCAACCCGCCGGAAAGCAATCCATCGAAGCCTCCATCGGCGTTCCCCCACAGGCTGTCACCGGCCTGACCCAGCAAGGCTCACACTGCCATTGGCTTTGGAGGAGCGCTGGCCAGGAAATCGACGCCACGCTGGAAGACGGGGACCTCCGGCTCACCATCCGCGCCGAAACCCCGGCCTTGGTCACCATCCTTCGGCAGCCTGCCCAGCCGTCCGCTCGCGCACTCGTCCTCCCCCTCGCCGAAGGTCACTACATTCCCGCCACGAATCCGGCTTGGCGCGACTACCTCGTGGGACAAAAGGAGTTCAATACTACCGAAGACCTCAGCCTTCCCCTTTGGGGCATGGATTACGGCTCATTTTCTCTGCACTGGCTGCTCACCAATCCCTTCAACAACGCCCTCGCTATCCACCCCGAATCGGACGGCTTTGCCGTGACGATGAGCCACCGCTTCACCTCTCTTGCGCAGGGCGCGCCAATGACGTTGCTCCTGCATCTGGCGGGGCCCGATCTGCTGGCCGGCGCAAAACGTTACCGCGCTTGGTTGGTGCAGCAGGGCTTGTTCGAATCCCTTCAAGAAAAATTCGCGCAAGTTCCGGAAGGCCGTAAACTGGCGGGCGCCCCCCAGATCTACCTCTGGGGCGGTGGACTGATCGCGCCCGACGATGTCCTCGACTGGCCGGCGTTTCTGAGCGACCTTCGCGAAAGTGATCCTTTCCCCAGCGGACTGCGGCAGCGCTTGAGCACCGAGAGCAAAGCCCTGCTGGTTCAACGGAAGGGTCCACTCCGACGCGACCAGCAACAGCTTCTGATCCGCGCCATAAATGACGCCCTGAACGCTTGGGCTCGCGAGAGCTGGCAAACCGCACACCCGGACTTAGCGAATCTGCCCGCCCGTTACGCGGAGTTATCCGCCGGATTCCAGCGGCAATTCGGATCGGCGATGTCCCCGGACCCGAACCGTTGGGGTTCCGGGCTTTCGCTCGAAACGATTCGTCTCTTGCGGGAGGCTGGCTTATCCCGCCTCTGGATCGGAACGGGCGAGGGCTGGGAAGCGGGACTCTGGCGCCCCGCCGCCGTTCGGGCCGCCGTCCAAGCTGGCTACCTCATCGCGCCGTACGACGCCTACGAGACCGCGCTGCCGCCCGGTCTTCGGCCCGACTGGTCCACCGCGCAACTCGGCCAGGACTCTTTCACCAACTGCGCCATCACGCTCGAAGACGGCTCTATCAAATCAGGCTTCAATAAACTCGGCCACTACACTAATCCGCTTTGCATACGTCCGTTGCTCCAGGAGCGCATTCGCTTACTCCAGGCCGCGACAGGGTTTAATAGCTGGTTCCTCGACTCGTATGCCGCGGGAATGTTGTTCAATGACTACGGATCCAAATTTCAGATGTCGGAGGACAAGATGGCGCAGGAATATTCCGCTAGCATGCGCTGGATCTCCGAATCACTCAAGCTGCCTCTCGGTTCGGAAGATGGCAATGCCGTGACGGCTCGCGGCCTTCTCTTCGCACAAGGCATGCAAACTCCGGTGATCGGGTGGGGCCGCGCTGAAATGCAGCGGAATCCGCGATCCCCATACTTCCTCGGAAGATGGTATCCGCCGGAAGAGCCTGAAGTCTTTTTTAAGCCTGTGCCGCTGGAGGAAGAATTGCGAACCATCCATTTCGACCCTCGATACCGCCTGCCGCTCTATCAAGCCGTGTTTCATGACTCCGTGATCAGCACCCAACACTGGACGGCGGACAACCTGAAGTTTTTGAACGCACGCATCGAGAACGAGTTGGCGCAACTCCTTTACAATGTTCCGCCGCTCTACCACCTGAGCGCCGCGACGCTGGCGACGCGGATTCCCTTGATTCGACGGCAGGATGCTTTTTTCCGGCCCTTGCACCAGCGCTTGGCGGCGGACGCTTTGACCGGCTTCTCCTGGCTATCCCCTGACCACCTCTTACAGCAAACGTCGTTTTCGGATCACACTAGATTAATCGCCAACTTCAGCGGCTCGGCGCGAACTCTCGACGGGATTGCATATCCGGCTCACAGCGTCACCGCATTGCAGCCGGCGCAGGCCGCCCGAACGTACATCCCGTGACGGGTAAATCGGAAGAGATACTGGCCAATCCCGTCTGGCACGCGCTCACTACGACACACGCTCGTTTTGCCGTCAGGGCCCCGCGAGCACGCAGGTATCCCGGCGAGGTCGCGCCCTTCGGAGGAACCAGGGACAACAGCGCGGAGTCCTTTCGCCAGCTCCTTTCGCAGCTTGGGGCAGGGGAGGCGATCTATGTCATGGGAGATGCGGTCCCCGCTCTACCCAACCTGACTCTGGAAGAAAGAATTCCGGGCCTGCAGATGACTTTGTCCGCGTGGGACGAGAGCGTCCGAACAGAGGAGCACGACGGCGGCATGGTGAGGCTAACCCACATAGACGCTCCGGAGATGGTGGCGCTCACCGCAGTCGCTTTCCCCGGATTCTTTCGCGCGCGGACCTGCGACATGGGAGCTTATTTCGGCGTTCGCCTGAATGGGGAGCTAATCGCAATGGCGGGTGAGCGAATGGCTCTCCCCGGCTATCGGGAGATCAGCGCTGTCTGCACCCACCCCGCGCATACCGGGAAAGGATATGCGGCCCGCTTGGTCAGCCGGCTCGTGCACTCGCACGCCGCCGCGGGTCTTCAATCCTTCCTTCATGTTACGATCGCAAATCAGCGCGCCATCGAACTATACAACCGTCTCGGGTTTGAGGCGACGCGGGACGTGTACTTCAATCGCGTGTCCGCCTCCCGTGCGACAGCCGTCGAAATAGCAGAGACTTAAGCGCGTGGCGGGCGACTTAGAAGCGAACCGAAGCGGAAGCTCTCTTCCGGCCGGGGTCGCGGTATCGTAATACGCCAGCAGATTCGGGCGCCACCCGCGAACTTTTATGGATCGTCGAAATCCGGGTCAGGAAAACGAAAGACCTCCCGCTAGCCTCCAGGCTCAGCACCTGAGCTATCGGGAATTGGCTGAAGCGATGCCTCAACAGGTGTGGACCGCACACCCGGACGGCGCGCTGGATTATGTCAATCAGCAGGTGACGGATTACTGCCATGCGACCTCCGAGGATTTGATCGGGGCCGGGTGGTTGAGTATCGTTCATCCCGATGATGTCGCTCCGTCGGTGGCGCGGTGGACGCGCTCGATTCAAACCGGTGCATTGTACGAAGTCGAGTTCCGGCTGCATCGGGCGCACGACCAGACATATCGGTGGCATCTGGGCAGAGCGGTGCCTCTGCGCGACGCCGCGGGTCGGATCGTCAAGTGGCTCGGAACCAACACGGACATTCATGACCGAAAGCAGGTCGAAGCGGAACTCGGCGTGGCCAAAGCCGCCGCGGACGCGGCGAATCAGGCCAAGAGCGTTTTTCTCGCGAATATGAGCCACGAGTTGCGGACGCCGCTCAACGCCATCATTGGCTATAGCGAGATGGTGATGGAAGAAGCCCAGGATGAGAACCTCGACCGAATTGTCGAGGACGCCCGCAAAATCCGCTCCGCGGGCCGTCATTTACTCGAGTTGATCAGCGCCGTTCTGGATCTTTCTAAGATCGAGGCCGGGAAGATGGATCTACACGTGGAGCCGTTCAGTGTTCGAAAGCTGATTGGAGAAATCAAGTCCGTCATTGAGCCTCTCGTCGAACAGAATCACAATTCGTTGCGGGTCTCCATCGAGGATCAAGTGGTGTCTAAGTTTGCCGACCGGATGTATGCGGATGAAACGAAAGTTCGCCAGATCCTTCTGAATCTGCTGGGTAACGCCTGCAAATTCACCACCCGCGGTGAGATCACATTAGAGGTTTGCATGCTCGATAAGGACCAGATCTCATTTGCCGTCTGCGATACGGGAATCGGGATGAAGCAGGATCAGGTCGGAAAGCTGTTCGAGCCGTTCATACAAGCAAATCAGTCAACCAGCCGCAGGTTTGGTGGAACCGGGCTGGGCCTCGCAATCAGCCGGCGATTCGCGAGAATGATGGGCGGCGACATCACGGTTCGGACCGCGGAAGGAATGGGCTCTACTTTTACCGTTTCCCTCCCCATGACAGTGACCGATCCGGAGTGGGCTCCCCCGGCCGCGGGCTAGCGCGGTTTTCATTCCGGCTCGTGCGCTCCGTTCTCCAGATCTTCGAGACAGCGGGCGATCAGAGCGGTCCAGCCCGTCTGATGACTGGCGCCGCATCCGCGGCCGGTCTCGGCGTCGAAGTATTCGAAAAACCATTGAAGGCCATTCCAGTGAGGATCGGTCTTGAAAATACTCATATCGCCCTGCCAAGGCGAGCCGCCATCAGGGCCCGGGATGAATAGCGCACAAAGGCGCCGATTGAGTTCGCGGGCGACCCCCTGCAGATTCATCCGATTGCCGGAGCCGGTGGGGCATTCGATCTGGAAACTCTCGCCGTAGAAGTGGTGATAACGTTCGAGGGCTTCAATTAGGAGGTAATTGGTGGGGAACCAGATGGGACCTCTCCAGTTGGAATTTCCGCCGAACGTGCCCGAGCGCGATTCGGCCGGTTCGTAGTCGACCTCCCATGCCTGACCGTCCATCTCCAGGCGGAACGGATGTTCCCCATGAACCTTGGAAACAGAGCGAATACCGAATGGAGACAGGAACTCGTTTTCATCGAGGACGCGACTCAAGACGCGCTCCACCCGTTCTTTGGACGGAATGGCGAGAAGCCGGTGTGTGTGATTAGCGCCTGCGTTCACTTGGGTGAGCCATGAGATCTGTCCGAGAAGATCCTTGCGGTTCTCGACAAACCATTCGAGGCGCTTGCGGAATCCGTGAAGATTGTCGATATCCGGCGCTTCCAGAATCTCCACGGCGAACAGGGGTATGACGCCGACGATGGACCGGACCTTGAGCGGCATCTGATGGCCATCCATTCGAAGCTGGTCGTAATAAAAGCCGTCCTCCTCGTCCCACAGTCCGGCCCCGCCCAAAGTATTCATCGCGTCGGCGATTTCCACGAAGTGCTCGAAGAATTTGGAGGCCATATCTTCGTAGGCCGGGTTGTCCGGCGCGAGTTCAAGGGCCATCGAAAGCATCGTGGAGCAGAAGAAAGCCATCCACGCCGTGCCGTCCGCCTGTTCCAGTTGGCCGCCGCCGGGCAGGGGTTTGGAACGGTCGAAGACGCCGATATTGTCGAGTCCGAGAAAGCCTCCGCCGAAGACCTGACGGCCCGCGATGTCTTTGCGATTCACCCACCAGGTGAAAGTCAGCAGGAGCTTTTGGAAGGTGCGGGCGAGAAATGTCTTGTCGCGCTGTCCGGGCGGCCCGCTGATCTTATATGCGCGCCAGCAAGCCCACGCGTGTACCGGCGGGTTGACGTCGCCGAAGGCGAATTCGTAGGCGGGGATCTCACCGCTCGGCTTCATGTACCACTCGCGGAGCATGAGGACGAGTTGGTCTTTGGTGAAATCGGGATCGATCTGGGCGAACGGGATCATGTGAAACGCGAGATCCCAGGCCGCGTACCAGGGGTATTCCCACGCGTCGGGCATGGAGAGGATGTCGCGATTGAACAGATGGAGCCAATTGTGATTGCGCCCCTGCCAGCGCTCGGCAGGCGGCGCGGGCTGGGAGGGATCGCCTTTCAACCAATCCTGCACGGAGTAGTGGTAAAACTGCTTCGTCCAGAGAAGTCCGGAGTAAGCCTGGCGAACGATCGAGGCTGCGGCAGGCGTGAGTTTAGCGGGAACAAACTGCCCGAAGAAGTCTTCGTACTCGGCGGTGAGGCGGCTCAGGATCGCGTCGAACTGCGCGAAGGGATCGTCTACGGATTCGGACTCGCTCCAAAGTCGGAAACGGAGTTCGGTCTGGCCGCCGGCGGGAACATCGAGCTGAAACCAAGCGGCGGCCTTAGAGCCAGTGTGGTCGGGACAAACGGCGTCTTCGCGTCCATGAATGACGCGCTCATGGAATGCGTCCTTCACAAAAGGCGAAGTATTATCAGAGCCAAAAAGACGCTTGGCGTTCGTTTCGTTGTCCGTAAACAGGAAGGGAGCGGGCTGTTCGGCGGCGAATTGCATCTTACCTAGCGAGGCGTGTTCCAGAGCCAGGCGGTCGGGGGCGGCCTCGGAGATCCGCCCTTTCGGCCAGTAACCTTCGCTGTGACGTCCCCAGCTCCAGGTATTGCGGAACCAGAGCGTGGGTAACAGGTGCAGTTTCGCCTCTTGCGGTCCGCGATTGGCCACGGTGACCTTGATGAGAATATCGTCGGGCGCATTCTTGGCGTATTCGATGAATACGTCGAAATAACGGCTTTCTTCGAAGATGCCTGTGTCGAGCAGCTCGAATTCGCGATCCTGTTTGGATCGGCGGCCGTTTTCCTCAACCAGGCGGGTATAGGGAAAGGCGCGTTGCGGGTATTTGTAAAGCGCCTTCAAATAGGAGTGGGTAGGCGTGGAGGCAAGGTGGAAGTGGACCTCTTTTATGTCTTCTCCGTGGTTGCCCTCGGGTCCGGTGAGTCCGAAAAGCCGCTCCTTCAGGATGGGATCCTCGCCATTCCAGAGCGCGAGCGCAAAACATAGCCTGCCTTCGCGGTCGCAGATGCCGAGCAGGCCATCCTCTCCCCAGCGATAGGCGCGGCTCCGGGCGTGATCGTGAGGCAGGTAGGTCCAGCATTCTCCGGTCGCCGAGTAGTCTTCGCGAACCGTTCCCCACTGGCGTTCGGAGAGATAAGGCCCCCACCGCTTCCAATTCTCCTTTCGATCGCGATCCGCGGCGAGGCGATCCGCTTCCGCGCCGTTCAAGCAGCGGCTCCGGAGACGCCGGCCAGCCGGGCGATCGCGCGCGCGGGAGCTCCTTCGGCGCCCATTAGCTTGAGCGGAAGACAAATCAAGTCCCAAGCGCCCGAATAGAGTGGCGCCAGGTTCAGACCCTCAATGATCCAGACGCCGGCGCCCAGGAGCGCGCTATGCGTTTCTTTACCGTCTTTGAAAAATCCGCCCACGGAAAGATAATCGACCCCCACTGAACGAACGCGCGCCGCGACGAGGCACTCCGCGGCTTCGCGGGAGATATAGACGAAATTTTCGTCGAAAGTGTCCGTATTCCAGCGTCCGGCGGAGTTCGTCGTTTTGAGGAGAAGGCGTTCGCCGGCTTGGGGCCGGGCAGCTTCAAGTTCGGCGGCCGTGACGCACGCCGGGTCGCTGATTTCGATCACCCGGGCGATGCCGACAGTGGCGTCTAAAGGAATCTGATCGATGGTCTTTCCGCCAGGCACGAAGTGGAGCGGGGCGTCCATGTGGGTTCCGGTATGCACGCCGAGGTCGATGTGAGAAAGCACGAGGGCATCGCCCGCGGAATAGTCTTTTACGCGATCAATGTGGAATTCGGGGTCGCCGGGCCAGTGCACCATTCCGTTGCGAATCGGTACCGAAAGGTCAATCCAGGGGGAAGGCATTCGACTTCTATCGTAGCCGGTGACACTCCGGCGGCGGAACGTGATATAAATGCACGACACGGAGGAATATGAACCGCTACGTCGCCGAAGTCGTGGGTACGTTTGTCTTGGTTTTTGGGGGCTGCGGCACGGCCGTCCTCGCGGGCGACAAGGTGGGATTCCTCGGGGTCTCGTTTGCGTTCGGGCTTTCGCTCCTCGTCATGGTTTACGCCATCGGGCCCATCTCGGGTTGCCATCTCAATCCGGCGGTGACCCTGGGACTATTTCTGAGCCGGAAGTTTGAAGCGCGCCTGATCCCGGGCTACGTCCTCGCGCAAATCGGGGGCGCCGTGCTGGCTTCGGCGCTTTTGTATCTGATCGCTTCGGGCGGCCCCAACGGCTACGTGCCGAGCACGGCAGGTTTCGCCGCTAACGGATTTGGGGACCATTCGCCCGGGCACTACGGTCTGCTTGCGGCGTTCGCGGCCGAAGTCATCTTGACGTTCTTCCTCGTGATCACGATCCTGGGTTCCACGGACGTAAAAGCGCCGGTGGGTTTCCCCGGCGTGGCCATTGGATTTGTGCTCGTACTAATCCACTTGGTTGGAATTCCGGTGACGAACACGTCGGTGAATCCGGCGCGCAGCATCGGGCCGGCCTTATTCGTAGGCGGGTGGGCGTTGAGCCAGCTGTGGCTTTTCATCGTCGCGCCTCTGATTGGCGCCGCCCTGGCGTCAGGAGTTTACCGGACGATTCGAGTGCCGGATGCGGTCATTTCGGCTCGGGAGGCGGAGCGCGCCCTCAAGACCGAACAGCGCGATCGCCGATTGTAGTGTTTGCCTCGCGCTTGGCGGGGGAGTATCCCATGAGGACGCGTCAGTGGACCGCGCCCATCTTATCGACCGGCCAGTAAGCGAACACGGCCTTACCGAAAATCAGGTTCCGGGGCACGTCGCCCCACACGCGACTGTCGTTCGAAGAAGCGCGATGATCACCTAAAACGAAGTACTCACCCGCCGGAACAAACTTGCGCTCCATGGAGGAGTGATCGCGGTAATCGTCAGGCAGGTAAGGCTCCGGCAGCGGCCGCCGGTTGATGTACACTTGTCCGTCCTCGATCTCCACTGTGTCCCCGGGCAGTCCGATTACGCGCTTGATGTAGCTCTTGGAGCGATCCCACGGATACCAGAAGACGATCGTGTCTCCGCGGTGAATGTGGCTGACTCCGAACCGAAAGGTGAACTGGTTGATGAAGATTCGCTCCTCATCGCTGAGCGTTGGCATCATGCTGGTGCCTTCGACGCGCACCGGGCGGTAGACGAACACAATCACGACAATGGCGAGGAGTACGGCGCCAACGATATCGCGGAGAAGACGCAGAGCGACTCGCTGGTGATCCCCGCTTGCGGGAGGGACATCCGGAGAGCTCATCAGAACCGAAAGTTCAGACCGCCGCGCAAGCTGCGAGGAGTATGTACAAGCAGCATCTGCCGGCCGTCGGGAAGTGAAACGGGCAGGTAGCCTTCCGCTAGAAGATTGCGCAATTCGACGGTCCCCTCCATCCGGAAAGGAAGCCCCAGGATCATCGGAATCGGCTGACGGCAGGAGATGTTCAAACCGGGATCCGGCTCGATGCTGTCGGTCGCGTAGAGGTGTCCGGCAGTCGCCGCATGCGAGTCCATGATCTGATAGCTGGCGGCGAATTGCGTGCCCGAGCGCGGAACCGAACCGGCGATACGCGCCGTCAGGGCTTCTCGTTGCTGGGGACGAATCAGCGCGCGCAATTCGTCAGCGGATTCCGTAGTCAGCTCTTTGGAGCGGGGAGCCAGAACTCCCACCGAGCCATACATCACCGTGATTTTGTAATTGTCGCCGACGTTCTGGGTCACCGCGGCGGTGTAGCCCATGGTGTGGTAATTCCCGGCGTTAAATAGCAAACTGTCCGTGTAAAGATCGGGAATCAGGTCACCGGCGAAGGCAGCCCCATCCGCTCCGGCCAGCATGAGGGCGGCGTTCTGCACGCTCTCGCGGTAACCGGAAACACGAACCTCACGCGAGCCGAGCTTGCGGGAGTAACCGATTTCGTAATTTTCGCCGCGTTGCACCTGGGCCGCGCCGGACCGGAGTGTGACGGGGGCTGCGGAGCCGAGCGAAGCGACATCGCGCTGGAGCTCCGCGTTCCGGTCGATCGACTCTCCCAGGCTCAGTTCGGGCCGGGCGTTGCCGGAGGTATAAGTCACGTCCAAGGCGCCGTCATCGCCCAGGGAATAAGTCAGGCGCGCATACGGACTCAGATAGTGAATATGGTCAACGAAAACGATGGAATCAACCTGAATGCCGTATTGCACCGTAATCGCGTCGGACACGTGGGTCGTGTCGCCCACGCTTACCGACATGGAACGCATCGCGGGGAGGTTGGCGGCCGGGTTGGAGCCGGTGGCGAAATTACCCTCCCAGCGCGGCACATAAATCTGGCGCATGGTCAAGGCTATCTCTGGCGAAAAGCCGCCAAAATCGCGGCTGAACGTGGTCCGGACGGCGGCTGAGGGAGCTTCGGCCGAAACGCCGTACCCCACGTCCCCGGCGAATTCGAGCTGATTATCACCCCGGAAACTGGTCGCAAACGCGAACGCGGTCCCCACTTCTCCGGCCGAGCCGCCGCCATTCTGATCGCCCGCTGACAAGCTGACCAAACCCCGCGAGTCGCTAAACAGAGTGCTGCGGGATGAGGTGGCCGGGATCGCGGTCGGATCCTGCGGAAGGTAGCGGAATACCGGACGCGTGGAGCTGGATGAGCGAAGTATCCATTTCCAATCGTCGTTCATGATGCCGTCACCGCGGCGCGAGGGCGGCAGGAGACGGATGGAGCTGAACAGCCCCGATAGATTCACATCGAGCAGACTGCTGCGACCGGCCTGGATTTTAATCTGGTCGCGGATAGCCGGAAGAAAAGTCGCCAACGTGACTCGCAGAGAATAGACGTCGGGCGTCAAACCGGCGAAAACAAAAAAGCCCGCATCGTCTGTAAGCTGACGTTCGATGAGCCTGTCTTGATGGTTGAAGAGCTGCACCACGGCCCCCATCTGAGGCTGTCCGGAATCGTCGGAGACGCGGCCTTCGAGAGCGCCGCCAAGTTGTATCGGGGAAATGGCCCAAGACGCGCGTGGCGCGCCCAGGGCCGCGACAATAGTCACGAGCAGCGCTAATCGAAATCCAGCTTGTTGCGCTCTGGGGATCATCGTCCGCCTTACGCCAATTCTAAAAATCTAGGTTACCGTAAAACTCGCCGACGGCGTCAGCGTCTGGTTGCGATTTTTATCGATCACGCGCATCTTCAGCTGATACTGACCGGGCTGCATCTTGTCGAGCGGAAGCAGCTTTTCCACGGTGATCTGATTAGCCGAACCCTGCTGGATCGGCTCGGTGAAATCGAGGATCTTTTCATTCGATCCGGCCTTGGTGATTTCGTACTGCACCGTGGCGTTCGGCTTGTTGGTCTTTTCATCCGGAGCGAGATTGTACAGCTGGACGTAAATTCCCATCTTCTCGTCCCGGCGGAAGCTATCGCTCAGGCGCGGGCGGACCTTGGTGGTGCCGACCACGAACTGACCCGTGCCGATGCTCCGAGTCGGAACCTTTTCGATCACGTCAGCCAGGATGAGGCTGCTCGAAGCCAGCTTCTCGTCCTCATAATGCGGGACGCTCAAGGCCACTTCGTAATTGTTCATCGTGCCGGCGACAACGTCCTTACAGACGACGTTCATGCGATAGGTGCCCGGCGGCAGAGGAATCGTCTCCTGCCAGACGGAAGTGCGCTTCATCTGTTCGGCCAGCATCTGCGGGGCGACGTCGACTTCCACGGTGTGTTCGAACGTGTTGACGACGCGGCGCGACATGGTCGTGATACGACCGAAAATATTGACGACCGCCTTCTGGACGCCTTCCTTCGATTGGAACTGAAGGTCTTTATTCTCAAATTGCACCGTAACGTTGGCAAGAACAGAAGCGTTGGTCACGCGGATGAAGTCGGTCTGCACCTTCATGGGCAGGATGTTGTAATTGATCCGCGACGAGACCACCGCCTCCAGATCCTTGAATTTCACGGGTGGCGGCTTCTGGAGCTTCACGAATTGCTCGAGCCGATTGAACTCGTCCATGCTGGCCGGCGTCACGCCGCCCAGAGGCATGGCATCGTGGGTGCCGTCGCTATTCTGGAACCGTTGGGTCTTGGTGGACATTCCCATCTGCTCGGCAATGGTGAGGCCGGCGCCTGGGACATACAGCAAGGCGTCCTTTTCTGACGGATCCATCGTCAGTTTATATTCGCCCGACATGGTAGGGTCGACGAACTCAATGTTGATATTGGTGCCGATCCCGTCGATATAGCGGTAGCGCCAATCTTCAAACGGGAACGTGGACGTTTCGCCACCGCCTTCTTCCATGGGGCGCTCGTAGCTGCCGCCGGAAGGATGCGCGTCAATTTCATCGGGCGGCCCGAACGTGATATAGATACGACCGCGATCGGTCTTCCATCCCGGGATCCCGGACGCGTAGTGATCGTTGGCGTAGGCGATGCGCCGGTAATGCTCTTCCTTGAATTCGTTCTCGGCGGTATCGGGCGTGGGATCGCGGCGCAGCCAGAACTGCTCGATGAATTGCTCGCGTTCCTCATCCGTGTTCAGACCGTGGAAAGCTTTGCGTTCTTCATCGCTGATGATATAAGCCACGTCTTCGGTGAGCCACTTTTTATATGGAGTTTCAAGCTCCTTCTTTAGAGCCTTCTCGCGCTTCTTCCGCTGCTTTTCGGTGAGAGGCTTGGCGACGGTCTCCTTATCCTCTCCGCTGGCCGGTTTTGGGTCCTGGGCGGGAAGCGTAGGAGTGGAAGACGTGATGAGCGCCAGCGAAAGGCCGGCAACCCACAAGCGGGATTTGATCATACTGCCACTTTCTGCACGCGGATCGAAATGAGACTCATCGTATTTTAGCGCAGTCTCGGCGGTCGTCAATTGTGAAAAGCAGGTCACACTGTGCGCCGCCATGAGAATCCTGCGCCCAATTGAATTCGTTCCCCTCGCCTTCTCTTTGCAAATCTATATCTCCGGTCGGACGTGCTTCCGTTTTTCATATTTTATCGCTCGTGACCGAATCCTAACTCTCTGAAAGGAATGAACTTTGCTGATGGCGCCCGGAGTGCCTTAGCAGTTGCCCACAAGGTTGCTTTCGTTGTAGTCCGATGTTTAACCCCGGTGCGTGATTGCACTTTGCCGGCGCGCCCCCGTTCGCTGTCCGCCGCTGCGCCACGCCATACCGGAGTGACCGACACTCTGGAGTACGAATTTTTTCTTAGGAGCAAGAATGAACATTCGCAAACGAATCCAGCACGGATTCCTCGGTGCAGTCCTGCTGATGGCACTCCCTGGTCTGTTTGGGCAGACGGAAACGACCGGCGATATTGCCGGGACCGTCATGGATAGCTCCGGAGCTGTTGTAGCCGGCGCTACTGTTACTCTCACCTTTCCAGCCACTGGTGAGACGCGCGACGCAACTGCCGGCGACACCGGCGCCTTCCGGTTTACCTTCCTGCATGCTGGGGTTTACACGCTATCGGCGAATTCGGCCAGCCTGAAGTCGGATAACGTCAAAGTAACGGTACAGATTGGCCAGGCGCTCAATGTCAGCCTCGTCGCCAAAGTGCAGGCTACTTCACAAACCGTGGACGTCAGCGCGGACGCCGCTCTGGTCGACACCGAAACGGCCAATCTGGCCACCAATTTCTCCCAGCGGCAGATCCAGGAACTTCCCGCGCCCGGCGGCGACCTGACCACTGTGGCGTTCAGCGTTCCCGGTATCTCTCTCAGCACAGGCGGCGGCTATGGCAACTTCAGCTCGCACGGTTTGCCCGGGACTTCGAACCTGTTTACCATCAACGGCAATGACTACAACGATCCGTATCTGAACCTCAATAACTCTGGCGCGAGCAATTTGCTTCTCGGACAGAACGAGATCTCAGAGGCGTCAGTCGTGCAGAACGCTTACAGCGTTCAATACGGACGCCAGGCCGGAGCTCAGGTCAACTTCGTGACGAAGTCGGGCACCAACCGCTTGCATGGCAACCTTCTTTACAACTACAACGACGACATCTTTAACGCGAACACGTTCTTTAACAACGAAGCCGGCGCGCCGCGGCCCAAATCGGTCTCGAATCAATGGGGCGCTTCCCTCGGCGGCCCGGTGATCAAGAACAAAATCTTCTTCTTTGCCGATTCCGAAGGTCTTCGCTACATCCTGCCATTCAGTGGGACAGTGGTCGTGCCTTCCCAGCAGTTCCAGACCTATATCCTCAATACTCTTCCGGCCGCGCAGGTTCCGCTTTATCAAACTGCGTTCAAACTGTATGACTCGGCGTCGGGTTACGCCGCCAGCCAGCCGGTGACAAATGGATCGGGCCTCTTGCAGGATCCGAGCGGACAGCTCGGTTGCGGCAACTATTTTTCGAACACCGCTAATGGCAATCCCTCCGTAACAGCGCCCAACGGCGGAATCTTCGGCCAGACAGTCGCCTGCGCGAATGCGTGGCAGGCCAGCGCTCCCAATCTCAACACGGAATGGCTCACCACCGTCCGCGGCGATTGGAACATCACGGATAAGCAGAAGCTCTTTCTGCGTTACAAGCTCGACCAGGGCGTGCAGGCCACCGGCACAAACCTCATCAACTCGGCCTTCAACACGGATAGCGTGCAGCCTCAGTACGAAGGACAGATCAACTATACGTATGTAATCAGCCCGACCATGGTGAACAACTTCGTCGGCTCGGTGCTCTATTACAGCGCGCTTTTCGGCCCCACCGATCCGTCCGCGTCACTCGCCGTTTTCCCGACCTACTTCTATCTCGGCGACGGCGGCGTGAACGGAGGCGGCTATTACCCGCTGGGAGTTCAGTGGCTGTCCTACCCGCAGGGCCGGAACGTCGGTCAATTGGAACTGATCGACGACTTCTCCGCGACAAAGGGTAAACACACCCTGAAATTCGGCGTCAATATGCGGAAAAACCGGGTCAGCGATCACGGTCTCAATATCGACACGGCCGGTTCCTACGTCTTCGGTTCGCTGGGCGACTTCGCCGCTGGCGTCACGAATCCCAACACGGGAAGCTATTACGCGCAAAACTTTACCTCGCTCGACACGGCGCACATCCGCTTTTACAACATGGGATTGTACGCGCAGGATGAGTGGAATGTGAAGCCGAACCTGAAGATCACATACGGAATTCGGTTTGACCGTACTGGCGATCCGACCTGTACCGACAATTGCTTCTCGCGGCTGGTGAACGGATTTCAGGCCACCAGCGCGGACGTTCCTTATAACCAGTCGATCGAGACCGGTTTATCTCACGCGTACGCATTTACGGAGTTCGCGAATCCGGAAGGACGCTTAGGCATCGTGTGGAGTCCGATGGGCCCGAAGGGTCCGGTGATCCGCACCGGCGGTGGTATGTTCGCGGATCTACCGCCCGGCTTTATCGTCTCGAACGTATTTGAAAATTCGCCGAATCCGTTTGGCGCTTTCGTGATTGGCGGCCAGACCGTCAATTCGATCGCGGCGAATGACCCGACCAGCGCTCCCGCGCTCGCGCAGGCTGAGTACAATATTTTCAAAACCGGTTTCTTCGGCGGACAGACCGTCACTCAGTTATCCAATAACGTTCCGGGCGGCGCTTTCGGTCCTCCGGGATACTACGTCACGCCAAGCGAGATTAAGTCGCCGAAGTACCTGGAGTGGAGCTTCGAGATCGAACAACCCATTGGTCAAAAGAGTGTGTTCGTGGCCACCTATAGCGGCAACCACGGTTACGATCTCTTCGCGGTCAATGGCTTCGCCAACGCGAGCTATAACTCGACCAACTTCCCCAATGGCTTTGGGGGGCTTCCGGCCAGCAGCCCGGATTCGCGCTTCAATGGCGTCACGGTTCTACAAAACAACGCAATATCGAATTATGACGGCCTTAGCGTGCAATTCCGGCGCGCTTTCACTTATGGATTCCAGGGCTCGGTCAGCTACACCTGGAGCCATGCGCTTGATGACATTTCCAACGGTGGCACCGGCTTGGCCTATACGTATGCCTCTGCTGGCGCAGGGCTGACGTCGCTCGTGAGCCCCACTCTCTCGCAGAGTTACGGCAACGCCGATTACGACATCCGTCACAGTCTGCAGGCCGATTTCGTTTGGGACACCCCCTGGAAAACAAGCAATCCAATACTTAGGCAGTTTTTGGGCTGGACACTGGCAAGCAAGTTCTACTTCCGCACAGGTACGCCGTTCAGCGTCATTGACAGCCAGCTTGCGGGACAGGTTTCGCCCGCGATCAACGCCACTATCCTCGCCACGTCTGTCGGGCCCGTCTCATTGAGTTGCGGATCGGGCGCGGTGGATACACCTTGCCTCTCCTCTTCAAGCTTTGTCGCCAGTGGTTCGGAAACAGGCTTCGGCAACTTGGGACGGAACATCTTCCGCGGGCCTGGGTATCAGGACATCGATACCTCTATCTACAAGAATTTCACCGTCGGAGAGAGCGTGAAGCTGATGTTGGGAGCTAGCGCCTATAACCTGCTGAACCATCCCAATTTCGCCGATCCGAACGGGAATATCGCAAGCCCGTCGTTCGGTTTCATTCAAAACGTTGTGTCCCCGCCCACGAGCCCGTACGGCGCGTTCCAGGGATCGGGAGTATCCGGCCGAGTGATTGTGCTGACCGGTCGTCTCAACTTCTAATCATTCGCTTTCGACCTCTGGTGGGAGGTCTTTGGGGGGACTCGGGGAGCCGTAATGGCTCCCCTTTTTTTGGGGCAGGCAGTACGCCCTTGGTGGCCAGCCTAGCTGCCGATCTGGGTCGCGAGGGCGATTAATCGGTCTTCGAAGTCAAAGTTCAGCGCGGGCGTCTGGTGATGGCGCTGATACCATTTGTAGGTTTCGGCGAGACCCTCTTCAAACGGCGTCGGTTGCACCTTGAGAACTCTCTTCACCTTGCCGACGGCTTCCGTGATCGGGGAAGATCAAAATAAACGCCGAAGTAGCTGGGCTCTCCCATGGGATTTCCGCCTGCTTCGATGATTCGCTCCCGTGGCACACGCGCGATGAGCGGCTTTTTTTTGGCTGCCTTCGCGAGCGCATGGACCAATTCAAGCTGAGTTACCGGACGCTCATTCCCGATATTGAACGATTGGCCCACTGCTCCCGGATCCGACATGGAGCGAATCATGGCCGCCACCAGATCCCCAATAAAGGCAAACTGCATCAAACGCCCCCCGTCGCCCGGAACGATCAGGGTGCGCCCGGCCTTCATACGATCCCAAAAGAACTGCTCGCGGTAGAAGGGGTTTTCCGGACCATAGAGGTAAGGGGGACGGAATGTAACCACCGGCAGGCCCGTGCGCTGGTTCATGCGGAAAAGCATGCGCTCGCTCATCGCCTTATTTCGGACGTAGGGGTCCCGGTGGTCGTCGGGCGCCAGAGCATCGTCTTCGTAGTGATTCAGGCCATCGCCGTAAGCGGCCACGCTCGAGAGGAACACGTACCGCGTCAGGCGATCATTGAGCGCCTTCGCGGTCGCCTCCACCTGGGCTGCGTTCGTCCCGCGCTCCCAGTCGTAGACGTTGTCGAACACCACGTCGAAGCGGCGGCCTTCCACCACGCGCTGTAATTGTTCGGGGTCGTTGCGATCCGCGATTAGGCTCTCCACCCTCCGCCCGAACGGATGCTTCGGACTGCGGTGCAGGATGGTGACCGCGTGACCTTCTTTGAGGAGTTCGCCGACCAGCCGCTGACCGATGAACAACGTCCCGCCGATCACCAGGATTCTCATAGGGCCAGGCATGGGCGTGACGTATTACGGTCAATCGTAATATTCAAGGCCGAGGTGCGTAATGAGCTGTTCACCCTTCATCCAGCGCAGCGTATTTTTCAGCTTCATCAGTTGAATGAAAATATCATGTTCCGGGTACAAACCGGGAGCCGTCATCGGCGCTTTGAAGTAGAACGAGAGCCATTCCTGCACGCCGCGCATGCCCGCGCGCTGCGCCAGATCCATAAACAGAACCAGGTCGAGCACCAGCGGCGCCGCGAGGATGGAATCGCGGCAGAGGAAGTCGATTTTGATCTGCATGGGATAGCCCATCCAGCCGAAGATGTCGATGTTGTCCCAACCTTCTTTCGAATCGCCTCGCGGCGGATAGTAGTTGATGCGAACCTTGTGGTAGATGTCCTTGTACAATTCGGGGTAAAGATCGGGTTGGAGGATCTGCTCCAGGGCGCTCAGCTTGGATTCCTCCTTGCTTTTGAAGGAGCCCGGATCGTCAAGAACTTCGCCGTCGCGGTTCCCCAGGATATTAGTGGAGAACCAGCCGTGCACGCCCAGCATCCGGCTCTTCAGGCCGGGCGCGATCAGAGTTTTCATAAACGTCTGTCCGGTCTTGAAATCTTTGCCGCAGATCGGGACTTCGCGTTCGCGCGCGAATTCCATCAGCGCTGGCGCATCAACTGTAAGATGCGGCGCTCCGTTCGCGTACGGGACGCCGGATCTGATGGCGGCATAGGCGTAAATCTGGCTGGGCGAAATCTCAGGGTCGTTCTTTTGAAGCCCGCACTCAAAATCCTTCAGCGTGGCGTGAACGGCCGCCGCGCGATGGAAAACTTCGGTCGAGCCGCACCAGATCATCGATAGTCGGTCGGCGCCGCTTTTCTGCCGGAACTGCCGAATGTCATCGACCAGCATCTCGGCATGATCCATTTTGGACCCGGCGGGTTTTTTGTTTGGGCCGTCGATGCGCTTAACGTAATCGTGGTCGAAGACGGCCGGCATCGGTTTGATGGCTTCGAGAGGCGCTTTCAACTGATCGAGCAGCGGGCGTTCAAGAACACCGGCGTGAACGGCTGCCTCGTACGCATTGTCTTCAAAAATATCCCAACAGCCGAAAACAAGGTCGTCCAGCCCGGCTAGCGGGACGAAATCCTTGATCTTTGGGCTGGTGTGATCGGTTCGCTTCCCCAGCCGAACCGTGCCGAGCTGCGTTAAAGAGCCTACGGGCGCGCCGAGACCGCGCCGCACGGCTTCCACGCCGGCGATAACGGTGGTTGTGACCGCGCCCATACCCGGTATCAAGATACCGAGTTTGCCTTCCGCCGGTCGGATCACGGGCGCCTCCTTTCCGGCTGCGTTCGGGCTGAGCGGACTGGTTTCTGAAGCGGGGGGCAAAGTTGGTTGGATCTCCTTAGCGATAGACAACTGTAAGATAAACGGCCGTGCGCGAGGCGCCGGGAAAAGCGCGTGAAGGCCGGAAAGTCAATGATTTGATATAATACCAAGTCAATGCGCGACCGCGCGACCGCCACGCTCACGACCATCCTGGTCGATGACGAACCACTTGCCCGCGAAGAACTGAAGTGGCTGTTGAATGACTTCCCGGAAATCGAGGTGATCGCGACCGCGGCGAACGGTCTGGAAGCTCTCGAGTTGATCGAACAGGCGGAGCCGGACATTGTCTTTCTTGACGTTCAGATGCCGGGCCTTGACGGGATCAGTCTGGTCCGGCAGCTGCGTGAAAAGGATGTTCCGCTCCCCTATTTCGTGTTTTCGACCGCCTATGAACAGTATGCGGTCGAGGCGTTCCGGTTGGAGGCGATGGATTACCTGCTGAAGCCCGTGGATAAGGCCCGGCTTGCCGAAACGGTCGAGCGCGCGAAGAAGGCGCTCCCCGTGCGGGAACAAGGGGAAGCCATCACCATGCCCGCGGGCGCGGCGCTGCGGGAAGGCCGGCAGAAGGGCAGCCAGCAGCACGCCAAGATCGTGGTCCGGAACGGGAATCGCCATTTCATCGTGGATGCGGAAGATATCATTTTTGCCACCATCAACGAGGGCGTCATTACCATCACCGCCAATCAGGTCGAAGGGATATCGAGCTACCGAACAATTGAGGATCTGCAGGCCAATCTGGATCCGGATCAATTCTGGAGAGCGCACCGGTCCTACCTGGTGAACATCGACCGGATTCGCGAAGTGGTGCCGTGGTTCAAATCGAGTTATCAGATCCGGGTGGATGATAAAAAGGGTACGGAGATCCCGGTCAGCCGTGTGCAGACACGTAGGTTGCGGGAGCTTTTGAAACTTTAGCGCCGCGCGCCGGAATCCTATGGCAATCAGCACAGAGCTTTTGGAAATCCTTGTTTGTCCCGCCTGTAAGTCCAAGGTGGAACTGAAGCCGGATGGGGCCGGACTTCGGTGCGTTTCCTGTCACCGCCTCTACCCGATCCGCGATGAGATTCCCATCATGCTGATCGATGAGGCCCGGATTGATGAGTAACGCCAGCGTGCTGGATCGGCTCGGCCCGGGTGCGCGCGTCGCCGTAGTGCGCCTCCGATCACTGGGCGATTCAGTCTTGACCACGCCCGCCGTGCATCTGTTGAAGCAGGCGCGTCCGGATCTGCGGATCGCCGTCGTGTCGGAACCGCGATATGCCCCGGTGTGGAACGGCAACCCGGATGTGGAAGCGGTGCTGGCGCCGGGCTTGCGAGCTTTGCGGGCATTCGGTCCGAAGCTTTGCCTCAACCTTCACGGCGGCACGACAAGCGCGCGCTTGACTTTGCTTTCCGGCGCTGTGTTTCGGGCTGGATTTGCGCATTTCCGTTATCCCCGTGTTTACAATGAGCGCGTCCCTCGCGCCCAGGAGATTCTGGGCGTCACCCGGCGGGTGCACACGGCGGAGCACGCGGCGTCGGCCATGTTCCATCTCGGTGTTCCACATGGGGAGATTCCGCGGGCACGGCTATTCGTGACGGGCGCGGCTCCGGCGCTTCCCGCGCCCGGGCCATACGCGGTGATCCATCCCGCGGCCTCCTCTCCGGAGAAGACTTGGCCGGCGCCGTTTTTCGTGCAGGTGGCGCAATACGTGAAGCGGGAACTGGGGTTGCAGCCGGTGTTTATTGCAGGCCCCGGAGGAGATGTGTCGCCATTTCAGATGTGGCCTGTAATTGCCGGCGCTCCGCTCGAAACCGTAAAGGCGCTCCTGAAACACGCTTCGTTGTTTTTCGGAAATGATTCCGGGCCGGCCCATATGGCGGCCGCCTTCGGCTTGCCGGTAGTGGTAGTTTTCGGACCCTCGGATCCGGTCGCCTGGGCGCCCTGGAAAACGGAATCACAGGTGCTCCTTAGCGAGGGGCCGATCGAGAACGTGACGGGGAACATGGCCACCCGGGCGCTCGACCGCATGCGGGTGCGCGCGTGAAGGTCCGGGCATGAAAGACTGGCTGCGGCTGCTGCGCTACTCGCGCCGCTATCTGCCGCAACTGATCGCCTCAGTGATTTTGATGGCTCTGGTGGGCGCCGCCCACGCATCGATGGCGCTGCTCATTCAGCCTATAATCGACCGCGTGCTGACACCCAGGGCGACCCACGCCGCCGTGCTGCTTTTCAGGATTCCGTTCACCCACGCTCCCGTGTATCTCGATTCGCTGATTCCCTTCGCCGGCCACGACGTGTGGACCTTGGTCGCGATCAGCATCCTTTTGGTCTTCGCGGCCAAGGGGGTTTTCGATTACATCGCGAATTATCTGGTGAGCTATGCGGGCTTTTCCGCCATCACGGATCTGCGCAACGAAGCTTTTGAGAAGGTGCTGCGTCAGAGCGCGAGCTTTTACGAATCGCACTCGACAGGTCGGTTGATGAGCTCGATCATGAATGACATCGAGAAGATCCAGACCGCGACCTCGAGCATGCTGGCCGATTCGATGCGGCAGGTTTTCGTGGTGATCGGGCTCCTGTTCGTGGTGCTGCATCGCGACTGGAAACTGGCCGTGGTGAGTTTGACGGTGCTCCCGTTTGTCCTGGTTCCCACGGCCCGCATTGGGAAGCGCATTCGCCGCACCAGCCGCAATACTCAGGAGGCTACCGGGGATGTGAACCAGATCCTCCAGGAAGCCATCAGCGGACAGGAAGTCGTCAAGGCGTTCGGCGCGGAGCAGTATGAGATGGGGCGGTTCCAGGATGCCGCGCGGCGGCTGCTGAAGGGAAACCTGCGGTATGTGCTGCAACAGGCGCTGCCCTCGCCGCTCATTGAGTTCTGCGCGGCGGTGACCATCGTGGCCCTGCTCAGCTATGCGCGATTCCAGATCGAAAGCGGGACCTTGACGGCCGGGCAGTTCACCAGCTTCATCATTGCTCTTCTCATGCTTTATGAGCCCGTGAAGCGGCTGACCAATATCCACAATATTTTCGAGCAGGCCATAGGCGCTTCGCAGAAGGTGTTCGAGTACCTGGATGCCCCGGAGGACATCGCTGATGGCGCGAAAGTGCTGCGCAGCTTCGGAAGCGCGATCCGGTTCGATCGCGTGAGCTTCCGGTATCCGAACACGCCAGACCAGTTTGCTCTGCGCGATGTGTCGCTTGATGTGGAAGCCGGTCAGGTGGTGGCCCTGGTGGGTCCGAGCGGCGCCGGCAAGAGCACGCTCGCTCGGCTCGTTCCGCGATTTCACGATGTGACGAGCGGCGCCGTGCGGATCGACGGCGAGGATCTGCGGGCGTATACGGTGGAAAGTCTGCGGGAGCGGATCGCTCTCGTGGCTCAGGACACGTTCCTGTTCAACGATACGGTCGCCAACAACATCGCCTACGGACGCAAGGGAGTGAAGCAGGCGTCTATAGAAGCGGCCTCTCGGGCGGCGCTGGCGGACGAGTTTATCGAGCGGCTGCCGCAGGGGTATGAAACGGTAATTGGCGAGCGCGGCACGAAGCTCAGCGGAGGACAGCGGCAGCGGCTCGCCATCGCCCGCGCTTTGTTGAAGAATGCGCCGATCCTGATTCTGGATGAAGCCACATCGCACCTCGACACCGAGAGCGAGATGCTGGTGCAAAAGGCGCTGGGAAACTTGATGGTCGGACGAACCGTGATCGTGATCGCGCACCGCATCTCAACCATTCGGCGGGCGGACAAGATCGTGGTGCTGGAGGGCGGCCGGATCGTGGAGGAAGGTTCCCACGAGATCCTGATGCAGCATGGCGGCATGTACCAGCGTTTGCATGAACTCCAATTCCTGGAGCCCGCCGGGGTTCCATCCTAGTGAGCGCGCGCAGCATGACAGGGTTCGCGCGGGTTCGACGCCCGGCCGGGATTTCGGAGGTCGTGCTCACTCTAAAGACTGTTAACCACCGCGGACTGGATATCCATTTCCATATGCCGCCCGTCCTTGATTCTTTTGAACCGGCGGCGCGGTCTTTACTGAAGCAGGGTCTGGCCCGCGGGCATGTTCAGGTGCACGTCGCGCTGGAACGGCAGGCCGGAGACGCCGCCAGCGCTTTGAATCTGGCGCTGTTGGACCGCTGGATGGCGGCTTTTCGGGAAGCAGCTCGCGTTCTTGGATCCAATTCGCATCCGGATCCTAGCGATGCGCTGCGCTTTCCGGGGATGCTGCAAAGCGAGAGCTCACCGGAATCGTCGCCCGAACTGGCGCCCGAACTGGAGGATATTCTCATTGCGGGCTTCGCGGAGGCTATCGAGTCGTTGAATGGGTTTCGAATCCGGGAAGGGGCGGCGATTGCGGAGGAGATGCGCGATCGCGCCCGGAAAATTCAGGCGATTTGCGAACAAATGGAGCATATTCGCTCCGAGGCGACGGACATCTTCCACCAGCGTCTGCATGAAAAGTTGGGCGATTTGCTGCGCGGGAGTTCCGTGGACCCGCAGCGGTTGGCCCAGGAAGTCGCGATTCTGGCGGATCGAAGCGATATTAGCGAAGAGATCATGCGATTGAAGACGCATACGGCGCAGGTGCTAGCGCTGTTGGAGGAAGACGGGGAGCAGGGCAAGAGGCTCGATTTTCTCTTTCAGGAGATGAACCGCGAAAGCAACACGGTGCTCTCAAAGACCAGCGGTTTAGGCGGATTTGGTCTGAAATTGACGGATCTCGGCCTGGCGGCGAAGGCGGAGATCGATAAGATGCGGGAACAGGCGCTGAATCTGGAATGAAGCATCAGCCTACTGTTTTCATCATTTCAGCACCTTCCGGCTCCGGGAAGTCCACGTTGGTCGCCCTCCTGCTGCGGGAGGTGGATCATCTGACCTTCTCGGTTTCCTACACAACTCGGGCGCCGCGGGGGAATGAACGGGATGGCGAGAGCTACTTTTTTATCGCGCGCGAAGACTTTGAGCAGCGGGTTCGCCGGCACGAGTTCCTGGAGTACGCGGACGTTTTTGGGAACTATTATGGGACGCATTGCGGGGTGATTGAGGAAGCCGGGAACACCGGCTGTGACGTGGTGCTCGACATCGACGTGCAAGGTGCGGGACAATTGAAAAGAACCATACCCCACGCCGTCACCATTTTCGTGCTTCCTCCCTCGAAGCAGAAGCTGGAAGAGCGGCTGCGCTTCCGGAGTGAAGATTCCGAAGCGGTGATCGAGCGGCGGTTGCGGGATGCGGCTCGCGAGATCAGCAACTACGCGTTATATGACTACGTGCTGATCAACGATTCATTGGAAGAATCATCGCGGACGCTGGCGGGGATCGTGCGCGCTGAGCGAGTGCGGCGGGCGCGGGTGGAAGAAGAGATTCGGCCTATTCTCGAGACGTTTCGCGAGGCTGGCCGTGCGGAAGTGATTGAAGGAGCAAAAACGTAATGGACGAACGCCGAAGCAATGCGCATTGCACCCTGCCCGATGACCCGGAGCAGAGCATGTACCGGTTCATCATTGTGGCGGCCAAGCGGGCGCGACAGTTGCAGGGCGGTTCGCGTCCGGTGCTGCCCACCACCGCGAAAAAAGCGACCGTGATCGCGACGGAAGAGGCGCGCCGGGGATTGGTCAAGTACTACCTCACCAATCTTCCCGAGCCCGAAGTGGCCGAGGAACTAGTCCCGGCCGACATTCTCTAACAGGCGGCGCGCGTGCGAATCGCACTGGGAATCGGCGGCGGCATTGCGGCGTATAAGTCCGCGGAACTGGCGCGGCTGCTGATTCAGCGCGGGCACGAAGTGCAAGCCATCATGACGCGGGCGGCCCGTGAATTCATCACCCCGCTCACGCTCGCTACGCTGACGGGCCGGAAGACAATCACCGATCTGTTTTCCAGCGCGAGTCCCGAGGCTACTCTGGCCAGCGCGGTCGAGCACATCGGCGTCGCCCAGGAGACGGATGTGCTGGTGGTGGCGCCGGCAACGGCGAATCTACTAGGGCGTTTCGCTCACGGCCTAACGGACGATTTTCTCACGACGACTTATCTGGCTTTTCCGGGTCCGGTCGTGCTTGCGCCCGCCATGAACACCCGCATGTGGGAACATCCTGCCGTGCAGGCGAATGTGGCGCTTCTGCGCGAACGACGTCATATCTTTGTAGCCCCCGCCGACGGATTTCTGGCCTGCGGAACGGTGGGTCCGGGAAGGTTGGCGGAACCTGCCGAGATCGCCGAAGCCGTCGAACGCGCCGGCCGTCCGGTCCGCGATCTCGTAGGTGAGACCGTGCTCATCACGGCAGGTCCCACGCAGGAGCCCATCGATCCGGTGCGTTACCTGTCAAACCGCTCGAGCGGGAAAATGGGCTACGCGCTTGCCGAAGCCGCCGAAACGCGCGGGGCGAAAGTAATTCTGATTTCGGGACCGGTGAATTTAGCGCCGCCGCCAGGAGTGGAACTGATCGCCGTCAGAACCGCGCAGGAGATGCGGGACGCCGTCTTCACGAATTGGGGTCCGGCGACCATTGTCGTGAAGTGCGCGGCCGTAGCGGACTTCCATGTAGCCAAAGTCCCCAGGCAAAAAATCAAGAAGACAGCGGCGCGCTTTTCGGTGGAACTGGATCCCACACCGGACATTCTGGCCGAACTGGGTCGCAACAAGGGCGACCGGGTGTTGGTCGGCTTCGCGGCGGAAACTCAGAATTTGGCGGAGGAGTCCGAGCGGAAGCTGCTCGCCAAGAATTGCGACATGATTGTGGGCAATCTCGTCGCGCAGACCGAGACCGGTTTCGAGAGCGACGATAACGAGGTGCTCGTGGTGACGCGCTCCGCTTCCCTGCCGTTGCCGCGAGCTTCCAAGCGCGCGATCGCAGATCAGATTCTTACTGAGATTTTGAAACTGCCCGCCACGGTTGCCGCAGATTATGCACGCTGAGGACATTCGGCGATACCTGGAGTTTTACCGGGATCTCGGAGTGAAGGAGATCTGGCGGATGAAACCGGAGGAGCGCGCGCTCGAAACGCCGTTGAGTGCAGATCCCCGAGCCAAACTGGCAGCGCTCGCGCCGTTGCCGCCCATGGGGCCTGCCGGAGATACGTTGCTGCGCATCCGGGAAGACATCGGCGATTGCACGCGTTGCCGCCTGCACGTTGCGCGTAAGAAAATTGTCTTCGGCGCGGGCGATGAAGCGGCGCGACTCGTGTTTGTCGGGGAAGGTCCGGGCGCCGATGAGGACGAATCCGGGCTTCCGTTCGTTGGTCGCGCGGGGCAATTACTCACGCAGATGATAGAGGGCACCGCCTCCAAAGAAGGCATCTCGCTCAAGCGGAATGAGGTGTACATCTGCAATGTAGTCAAATGCCGGCCGCCGGAGAATCGCACTCCTGAGCCCGATGAGATGGCCACATGCGGCCAATTCCTGTTCCGGCAGTTGACCGCCATTCAGCCGAAGGCGATTTGCGCATTAGGTTCCACGGCTGCCAAGGCGCTGCTGGGCGGTAAGGAAGGGGTGACCAAGTTACGCGGGAACTGGAAAAAGTGGAACGGCATTCCCTTGATGGTCACGTTCCACCCAAGCTACCTGCTGCGTCCGTATAATCAGAACGCCAAGCGCGAGGCCTGGGAAGATCTCAAGACGGTCCTGCATTTCGTATACGACTGAACCGTACGGCCAGAGCCGGGCTCTGATCACGATCGGCGCAGCAGCCGCTCGGTGGAGGACTCTTTAGCCGGCGTGAATTGCTCGGCGGCGGCGTGCAAGTAGGGGCGAAAGCCGCGGCGCCAGTATTCGAGAAAACCCGTCCGGGCGATCTCTTCCAGAGAATTGACATAGTGCATCAGCAGGGCGTCTCCAAGGACAGCCCCGGTGCGTTTCGCGGCGACGGCGGCAGCGCGGGAGAGCCAGAGGAGATTCGCCGGCAAATCCACAAGCGTAGTCAACGCCATTGAGGAGCAGAGCGTGAAGACGCTTCGATCCTGCGCGGCGGCGGACGCGAGAAGGCGCTCCCAAAGCGCCTCAAGACTGTCGAGGGACGGGAGTTTGGACGCCGGGATGAACGGAAGTTCCTCCTTGAGCTTGCGCCATTCGGTGCGGAGTCCCGCGAGATCGAGCGGAGGCATATTGAGCGCGCGGGCCAGGTGAGCGCTGGTGGTCTCAAGGCCGTCGAGAAGCTGGTCGACGGTCGCGAACCGGGACTGCGGATCCAGCAGGCCCTCGCTCTTGAGCGCATCGGCGATCTGCTGGATCAGTCCGTGGCCCGCTCCTGTCGCATCGGCGAGCGCGGCGAGAACCCAGATCGGCGAGACATGGATGGTGAGAATACCGATCAGCTCAATGCCGTGACTGGCTCCGCGTTTAAGAAGAAAATTCTGGGCTAGGCGTCCTTCAGAGGCCCCCTCGGCGGAATAGATGCCTTCGACGCGGCCCACCTGTTCGATGAGGAAGCGAAGAGTGACCTCGACCATCAGGCGGTAAAGAGTCGTGCGTCGGACGCGCGCGGGCACGGCGACAGCCCCGATTTCGCGGATAAGGCCTCCCGAGAGAGCCGCCAGGGAGCGGAGCATGCGTTCGGGCAGCGACAGCGCGAAGCCGAAGCGACGCCCTGCGCTATCCATCCAGGTGGCCGAAGCAGTCGAGTTGCGCCTTATGGTCGTGAACCTTCTGTCCTGAGGGTAGTGTAGTGCTGATGCTCTCGCAAGGCCAGAAGATCTCGATCGGGCTGTCGGCCGCCCTGTATTTGGGTGCCGGAACACTGCATTTTCTTAAGCCGGCGATGTACATACGGATCGTGCCTCCGTCTCTGCCGTGGCCCCGCGCGCTGGTGGCGGTAAGCGGCGCCGCGGAGATCGCCGGCGGCGTCGGGCTGCTGATTCCACGCGTCCGCCGCCCAGCAGCATGGGGAATCGTCTCGCTGCTGCTGGCCGTGTTTCCAGCCAATGTCTATATGGCGACCAGCCGTATGGGCGGAATTGCGCCCGCTCTGCTTTGGGCGCGCTTGCCGCTTCAAGGCGTGCTGGTCTGGTGGGTGCTGTGGTGTACGTCGGAGCGCAAATTGGATCGCCCGGCCGACACGTAGTAGTACACCGCCGGAGTCACAATCAACGACAGCACCAGCGAAGCCGCGATTCCGCCGATCACCGCGATCGCCAGCGGTTGCAGCATCTGCGACCCAGCGCCGATCGCGAGCGACAACGGAACCATTCCCGCCACCGTCGCTAGCGCGGTCATCAGGATCGGCCGCAGCCGTCGTTCCCCGGCTTCAATCATGGCTTTCCGCGCATTTGAACCTTCCGCGCGATACCGCTGATCCGCGTCCAGCAACAAAATGCCGTTCTTCGCCACGACTCCGATCACCATGATCAATCCCATGAACGACGACAGGTTAAACGTTGTTTTTGTCACGAACAGCGCCAGAAACACACCTGACGTCGAGAGCAACGCCGAGGACACAATGGCGATGGGCGCCGCGAACGTTCGAAACTCCAGGAGCAGAACGATAAACACCAGCACCACCGCCAGCAGGAGAACGATCACCAGATCATGAAACGATCGCTGCTGCTCCGCGTACGTTCCGCCATACTCCACCCGGATTCCAGCCGGAATGTGCATCGCGGCGACAGCCCTCTGCACACCGGCCACGCCATCGCCCAGATTCGTACCTTCCAGTCTCGCCGTCACCGCGACTTCCCGCTGCAGATTCTCGCGCCTGATCTCGGTTTGTCCCGGCTGATTCTCCACCGTCGCGAGCGTCCCCAGCGTCGCGGTCTTTCCAGTGGAACTGACCAGCAGCGTATCGCGCATCGCTTCGATCGACGTCCGTGCGCTCTCCGGGAAACGCACCCGCAGAGTGTAAGCTCGATCGTTCACGATCACGGGCGTCGTCGCCGGCTCGCCTTGTAGAATCGCGCTCGCGTCTAACTCCACCTCCTGCGGCGTGAACCCGGATCGCGCTGCTACCGCTGGATCCACCGCGAATAGAATTGCGGGCCCGCTGATCGTGTTATCGATTCCGTTTTTCAGATCCACCACACCTGGCGCTTTCTTGAGCGCGTCTCCTATTTTCGGAGCCCAAGCTTTCAACAGCGCGTCATCCGCCGAGAAGAGTTTCACTTCCACCGGATCCGGAGAATTCGTCAGGTCGCCGATCATGTCCTGCAGCACCTGCGGAAACTCGATATCGAGCATCGGGTAGTTCTTGTTCACCTGCGCCCGCACCTCCGAGATCACTTGATCCACCCCGCGGTCCCGCTGCGCTTTCAAGCGCACCGAGATGTCGCCCCGGTTGGCTTCCGTCACCGCCGCCAAGCCCAGTTCCAGACCCGTCCGTCGCGACGTGCTCTCCACCTCGGGAACCCTTTGCAGGATGTGCTCCACCCCGGTGATCACCCGGTTTGTGTCTTCGAGCGAAGCGCCCGCCGGCATCAGATAATCCAGAATGAATCCGCCTTCGTCCATTTCCGGGAGTAAGTCCGAGCCAAGCGACCGGTAGCAAAAGTAGGAGGCCGCGATCAAAACTATGCTGAACAGCGCCAGGATCCAAGGCCTCGCCAACACGAGCGTCAGCGTCTTCTCATAGGCCTTTACCAGGCGCCCCATAAAGCCGGTTTCCGGCGCCCCATGTGACTTAGGGCTGCGGGCCCGGGAGCGCAGTAAGAAATAACTAAGAGCTGGCGTCCACGTCAGCGCCAGAATCAATGAAGTGATCAGCGCCACGCCCACTGTCACCGCGAGGGCGCGAAAGAACGTTCCCGTCACTCCCGTGATGCTGATCAGCGGAAGAAACACCACAATCGGCGTAATCGTCGAGCCGATCAGCGGCGTCCGGATCTCCCGCAACGCACTTTCGATCGCCTGCGCACGGTTCTGCCCGCTTTGCCGGTGCAGCACAATGTTCTCGACTACCACGATCGCGTCGTCGATCACCAGTCCCACCGCCGCCGCCAGTCCGCCTAGCGTCATCAGGTTGAAGCTTTCCCCGAACAGCCGCAGCGCGATGCACGTCACCCCGATCGTCGCAGGGATTACCAGCCCTGCCACCAGCGAACTGCCCCAATCCCGCAGAAACCAGACCAGGATCGCCGCCGCCAGCACCAAACCGATCAGAATGGCGTCCCTCACGCTCCTGATCGAGCTTTCCACCACTGTCGATTGGTCGTAGAAAGAAGCCACCGTCACGCCCGCTGGCAGACTCTTTCTCAGGCTTTCGATTTCCGCGTGAACCTCGTTCGCCACCATCACCGTATTGCTCGATGGCTGCCGGAAGATGTTCAGCAATACTGCCGGGTGTCCATTCGCCGTTACGGTCGTGTACACCGGCCTTACCGACGGTCGCACCTGCGCTACATCGCTCACCCGCACCGGCACGCCTGTCGCCGTCATCCTTAATGCGATCCTCCCGATCTGTGCCGGCGTGGTCGCCTGCCCGCTCACCAGAGCCAGCAATAACTGGTGCCGTTCTTGCAAAAGTCCCGGTGAATCGATCAGGTTGCTTCTGGTGATTGCGTCCAGAATCCCCGACACTGTAACTTGCGTCTGAACTAACTTACCCGGATCGGGCTGGATTTCGAATTCCGGCTCCTGCCCGCCCTGCACCACGACGCTTGAAACACCTGGCAGCCGTTTCAGACGCGGCTTCATGCTGTACGTCGCCGTTTCCCACAGCTGCGCCTGTGGAACGTTACTCGCGGTGAGGCTGTAGCCCAGAATGGGAAACGCCGCAAAAGTAAGTCGCGTCGCCGTAAGCCGCGCCGTGGATGGAAGGGAACTCTGCACGCGTCCGATCGCGGCGTTCACCAGGTCCAGGGTCTGGAACATGTCGACCCGCCAGTCGAAGAAAAGGTTGATTTCAGCCGATCCGCGCGAAGTCGTCGACCGGACGCTCAACAACCCCGGTGTCGTATTCAGCGCCTCTTCCACCGGACGAGTCAGCATCACTTCCATCTGGTTGATCGGCATGACGCCGTTGTCGATCCCCACCACGATGCGCGGAAAGTTTGTCTCCGGGAAGACCGACACCGGGATCGTCGTCGCCAGGTAGGCGCCCATTGCCGCCAGCGCCACAACGATGAAGAGGATGGGCTTGCCGAATCGCGCGGTCCAGTGCTCACTCACGCTTTTTTGCGCCGTCATTCCTCTGCACTTCCACCTTGCTCTGGTCCGCCAGGCCCACGCCGCCCACAGTCACGACGCGTTCGCCGCCCTTCAGTCCGTCGATGATCTGAACGCGATCGCCCTGCCGGATCCCGGTCTCGACCTTCGTTTCATGCGCCAACGAATCCGTTCCCACGACCATTACTTCGTTCGCGCCCTCGTCTGACGCCAGCAGCGCCGCGGCCGGCGCCAGCACCGCATCCGGAATCGTCCGCGCCTGGATCGACACCTTAGCCGTCACGCCCGGTTTCAGCTTTTCGTTCGGATTCCGCGCCCGGATCCAAACTTCCACGGTCGTGCTCGCCGGATCCACCGCCGGGCTCACCACCGTCACCTTGCCCGTGAGCTCGCCATCCGGCGCGGCGATCGTCGCCACGTCCCCCACCTTGAGATACTGCGTGTCCCGCACGGGAACGTTAGCTCTTGCCACCACCTCCGAAATGTCCACGATGTCGATCAGCGCGTTCCCGCTAGTCGCCATCTCGCCCGCGTTCGCCGGCCGGTCCGCCACAATCCCGGCCATCGGGCTGCGAATCTCGCTGTAACTTAGCTGCGCCTCCGCGCTTCCCAATCGCGCCTTGGAGGCGTCGACTTGGCTTTGCGCGCCGCGGATCTGCTCGGTCCGGCTCACGCTATTCAGCGATTCCAGATGCCGTTCGGCATTGTCAAGGGCGCTTTGCGCCTGCACCATCGCCACCTTCGCGTCGTCCGCCAGCTTCTGCGCCAGCGCGCCTTGCCGAACCAGCGTGACGCGGTTCTCGTAAAGCGTCTTCGCCGCGTCCCGCGCTTGCGCAGCGCTCGCGACATCGGTCCGCGCCCGGGTCGCATCCTCGGGAAGCGTGCCCTTCGTGATTGTCAGAAACTGCGCCTCGCTCTGCTCATACAGCGCTTTGCTCTCGTTTACTGCCGACACCAAGTCGCGATTCTCCAGTTCCGCCAGCAATTGCCCTGCCCGCACGTGGTCTCCCCGGTTCACCAGGAAGCGCCGCACAGGCGCGCTGATTTTCGGCGTTACCCCGGATTGCGCCACCGGGTATAGCACCGCGTCCGCCGTCACGATCCGCTGAATCGGACCCCGCGTCGCCTCCTCCGTCTCCACCGGAGTCGGCGCCGTCTCGGTCTCGCTCTCCCCCTTCTTGCTCCCGCAGCCCCAAAGCGCCAGCCCAGCCAGGAGAACCGCAGTCATCCGCATCTGTGCATTTGCGCTCATGTCAGAAGTGTCCGGTGAGTGTTTGCAGATTCGCCAGCGCCACGCGGTAGCGCGCCAGTCCGTCAGCGTAGGCGTTCCGCGCCAGAGCCAGCGTACTCTGCGCGTCCACCACTTCGAGCGCCGCCGATTCGCCGGCCTGGTATCTCAGCAGCGTCAATCGCAGACTCTCCACTGAAAGATCCACTCCACGCCGCAGACTTTCGATCTGTTCCTGGGCCGCTTGCGCCTCAAGATAAGACAGGCTGATGTTCGCACGCAGTTGCCGTTCCGCCAAAGTCACGTCCGTCTGCGCCTGCTCCCGCCGGATCTCCGCCTGCTTCACTTTGCTTCGCGTGGCGCCCCAGTTCCACAACGGGATGTTCAACGTCGCCTGCCCCGAGTAGCCCAGGTTTTGCCGGCCCGTGACCAGGTAATTTGGCAGCGTGCTGCGACCTGATTCCGGCGTCGGGTAGTCGGTCGTCCCCGCGAACTGGTTCGCGTTGATCCCGTAGAAGAAATCCATCGTAAGCCCCGGCAAGTATGCGTACCGCGCCACCGACACCTCTTCCCGCGCGATCCGAATGCTCTCCTGCGCCACGCGCACATCCGGGCTAGCCGCTATCGCCTGCGACTTCACCGCCGGCATCGCATCCAGCGTCGGCGCATTCTCCATGTCGTCCACCGCCGTGAAGTCTCGCGTCACGTCCGGGAAGATCATGACCGCCAGCGTCACCTTCGCCTTCTCCAGCGCGACCTTTGCATCCGACAGATCGCGTTGCCGCTGCTGTTGTTGCAGTTGCGCCTTAATTACATCCGCTCGCGCCGCCTCACCCCCGCGCTCCTGCTTTTGCGTGATGTCCACGAATGTGTCCGCATCCCTGAGGCTGCTCTCCGCGTTGGCCACTTTGCGCACCGCCGTGACCACCGCATAGAAGTCCTGCGCCACCGTCGTCTGCAAGCCGCGCAACGTGACATCGCGCCGGGCGGTCGCGACCGCCTCCGCCGCCTTCGATCGCCGGTACTCGGCCCGTCTCAACCCGCTGAACAGGTCCTGATGCAGCTGTAGCTGTTCGCTATAGACGTGCACGCCGTCATTGGCCACATACACTCCAGAGGGCGTTCCGTTCCCCTGGGTGTAAATAAATTGGTTGAAACCGTTGAGCGACGGCAGCATGCTGGCCTTTGTCTGAGCCGTATCCTCATGCGCCAGCCTTTCCGCCAGGGCTGCCGCTTGCACCTGCCCGCTGTAGCGCTTTGCCCCGTTCATCGCGTCTTGCAGAGTGATCGCGGTCTGGGCACGCGCCGCTTCGCCCCCGCTGAGCAGGAGACACAACATCAACAGTCGATTTCGCATCCGCAGCGCCGCTCTCTCTAATTCCACCAATCCCGGCTGAAAGTTTGCTGAAAACCGGGTTCCAGCGTCCTTCGCCCTAACTGGTTTAGCATGAGGAGGTAGCAATGCATATCCTGGTTGTGGAAGATGAGGCGCGCATGGCTCATCTCCTTCGCTCGGCGCTCACCGAGGAAGGGCATCACGCCACCGTCGCGGGCGATGGCGAGACCGCGCTCGGTATGGCCCAAGCCGCGCAATTCGACGTGATAGTGCTCGACGTCATGCTGCCCCGTCTGGACGGCCTGACCGTGGCGCGTCGCCTTCGCGAGAGCCACAACCAGACGCCGTTGCTGATGCTTACCGCTCGCGACACTGACGCCGATATCGTGCGCGCCCTCGATTCCGGCGCCGACGATTACCTCACCAAGCCTTTCTCTTTTGAAGTCCTGCTCGCCCGGATCCGCGCCGTCGGTCGCCGCGGCCGCATCCCGCAGTCGGTTCGCATGGAAGCCGCCGACCTTACGCTCGATACGGCCAGTCGCGAAGTTTACCGCGGCGCTCGCCCCGTAAGTCTGAGTCCGCGCGAGTACAGCCTGCTCGAACTTCTCCTTCGCCTCAAGGGCCGCGTCGTCAGCCGCGAGCGCATCCTTGAGGCCGTCTGGGGGTTTGATACTCACATCGAAGCGAATACCCTTGAAGTCTATATCCGGCTTCTCCGCAACAAGATCGAAGGTCCCAACGCCCCGCGGCTCATCCACACCGTGCGCGGCGTCGGCTACTCGCTGCGCGAGAGCGCGTGGTGAATCTCCGTTCCATCCGCGTCCGCCTCACCACTTGGTATTCCGGCATTCTCCTGCTCGGCCTCACTCTGTTCGCCGCGTTTGTTTGGTTCTCCATGCGTCACGAACTGTTCTCTGGTATTGACGCCGGTCTTCAGGCTCGAACACAGGGGATTGAGCAGTATCTGCGGGTCGAATTCGAGGAAGGCGGCGGCGACTTCGCCCACGAAATCGAGGAGCTCGCCGGCTCCCTTCCGCCCGGCTATGAGATGGCCGTGATCGGTCCCGACGGCCGCGCCGTGTTCAACACCTTCCACGCGCCCGACGTGTTTCGCGGCGCGCCGGGCGTATTGGCCGCCGACCAATGGGGACACCGGGAATCCAGCGGCCAGCATTACCGTACTGTCGAGCATCCGATCATCCTGAAGGGTCTCCGCTTCCGCTTACGTCTCGCCACCACTAGCGATCCGGCCGCGCACACTCTTGGGCAGCTCGGCCTGCTTCTGTTCGCCTCCATACCCGGAGTGGTTTTGATCGCCGGCGCGGGCGGCTACTTCCTCGGTCGCCGCGCTCTCGCGCCCGTCGATGAAATGACACGAACGGCCCGCTCCATTGGCATCGAGAACCTGTCGGCTCGCCTGGTCGTTCCCCGCACTGGTGATGAGGTCCAGCGCCTTGCCGAGACATGGAACGATATGCTGGCCCGCCTGGAAACCGCCGTAACGCGCATCTCCCAGTTCACATCCGACGCCTCGCACGAACTGCGCACGCCCATCGCGTTTATCCGCTCCACCGCCGAGATTGCATTGCGGCGCCGCCGGACCGAATCGCAGTATCGCGACTCCCTGGATCATATACAGACAGAGGCCGAACGCATGACGCAGCTGGTGGGCGGACTTCTGTTCCTCGCCCGCGCCGGGGCCGCAACTCTCGCGGACATGCGCCCGATCGATCTCCGCGGCCCCGTCGCCGACGCGTGCGCGGAAATCCAACCCCTCGCAACTGCTCGGAATCTGGATTTTCAAGTGGAAACAGGACGCGACGCGCTGCCCGTCAGCGGAGACAACGGCGCTTTACGCCGCATGCTCCTTGCTTTGCTCGAGAACGCCGTCCAGTACACTCCTTGCGGCGGCACAGTCTCGGTGAAGGCCGGAACCGGGGCAGGCATTGTTTTTATCGAAGTCCAGGACACCGGCGTGGGGATTCCCGCGGCCGCTTTGCCCAGAGTCTTCGATCGCTTCTTCCGCTCGGATCCGTCCCGCAGCCGCGAGTCCGGCGGCTACGGACTGGGTCTCGCCATCGCCCTCGCCATAGCGCAAGAACATCATGGTCGCATCGAAGTGGAATCGTGGCTCGCGCGCGGATCTGTATTCCGCGTCTCGCTCCCGCTAAACGCGCCCGCTGAACGTGTCGGATCTTACGTGCCGGAATCCGGAATTAGAGACGGCGGCGCGCCATTCGCTATCTGAAGAGTCGAGATGCCGACCAGGACACTCGACGCGCCTGCAAGCAGCAGCACTGCTTCACACCGCAATAAACAAGCCGCCCATGCGGAAACCGGACAACGACCAGCCCAATCGGCGCACCGGCTTCCCCGCGCCGCCTCAATTAGCCGTGCCCACCGACTTGAAGCCTGAGCAGGTGCAGGCCGTTGTTGAAGCTGTAAATCCCATCATCGCTGATTCTTACGCGCTCTACGCCAAGACCAAGAACTTCCACAAGCACGTGGCCAGCTCGCACTTTCGCGATTACCATCTGCTCTTCGACGATCAGGCTGAACAGATTTTCGCGGCGATCGACATCCTCGCCGAGCGTATGCGCCGCATCAGCGGCGCCACCATCCGTTGCATTAGTCACGTCTCCGAGTTGCAGACCATCGAGGACGACAACGACGACTACGTCACGCCCGAGCAAATGGTCCAGCGTCTGCTGGCCGACAATCGCCACATCGCGCGCATCCAGCGCAAAGCCATCAAGACGACCGAAGACAACGACGACTCCCCGACCAGCAATTTGCTTCAGGACATTCTCGACCAGACTGAAAAGCGCATTTGGTTACTGTTTGAGATGAGCACCGGCGGCGAGCACGTCGAATAATCAATTCACCGATACAACGCCGTGATCGACCAGAATCGATGCCTGGCGTTGTATCTCTCCATAGCTTTTCCCATTCACAGTAAGGAAACTCCCGTCGATTCGCACATCCGCATCACGACACGGGACAAACCGATACCGGCCATGAATGCGGTCGATCACTTCCGGTGGAGGAACTGAGGTCATATAGCAATCGGTCACCACGACTCGATGCATCCCCACGACCGTCTCCACACGTCCCATCAGCAGGTTGTTGGACCGGCTGCACGCGACCAACCCGAGACCCACGCCAATCAGCAGTAGCGGTTTCACGCGTATTGTTCCTGCCTAAACTCTAATGCGCTTTGTGTTGTAAAGTCAACTGCGGGACAACGCGAGACTGAATGACTCCCGCGCCGCATCGACGGTCGCGTTCACATCCTCCTCGGAGTGCGCCGCGGAGACGAAGAGCGATTCGAATTGCGACGGCGGCAAGTAGATACCCCGGTCGAGCATGGCGTGGAAAAACCTTGCGAACGCGCCCCGGTCGCTTTGCAGCGCGCTGGCGTAATTGTGCACCGGCCGGTCATTGAAGAACCATGTCAGCATTGACCCTATCCGGTTTACGGTCACTCCTTGAGGAGCAGCGCCGGCCAGCGCATCCGTCGAGCGCGCCACCTGAGCGTAAATCTCGGGATGCGCTCGCAGGTGGCGCAGCATCGCCAGGCCGCCCGCGACCGCCAACGGGTTCCCCGATAGTGTTCCCGCCTGATAGATGGGCCCGCTCGGAGCCACAAACGTCATCACATCGCGGCGACCGCCGTAAGCCGCGATCGGCAATCCGCCCCCGATCACCTTGCCTAGCGTGGTCAGATCCGGTTTGATCCCGAAAATTTCCTGGGCGCCCCCCGGAGCCAACCGGAATCCGGTCATCACTTCGTCCAGGATGAGAAGCGCTCCGTGCCGCTCCGTGACCTTCCGCAGCGATGCGAGAAACCCGGGCGCGGGCAGCACGCAGCCCATATTGCCGCACACCGGTTCTACGATCACCGCGGCGATCTTCTCGGGATTTCTTCGGAAGGCATCCTCCACGGCATCCGCGTCGTTGAACGGCAGCGCCAGCGTGGTGTCGCTGAAACCCCGCGGCACGCCCGGCGAATCAGGCAGACCGAGCGTCGCCACCCCGGAACCCGCCTTCACCAGAAGCGAGTCTACATGCCCGTGGTAGCAGCCTTCAAACTTGATGGTGAGGTCGCGCCCGGTGAAGCCGCGCGCCACGCGCAGCGCGCTCATAGTCGCTTCTGTTCCCGAGTTCACCAGCCGTACCATCTCGATGGACGGAAAAAACTCGCGAATCAACTCAGCGAGTTCAATCTCCTGCTCGGTGGGTGCGCCAAAACTCGTGCCGCGGCCCATCGCTTCTTCCAGGGCTCGCAGCACGGGCGCGAATCGATGGCCGAAGAGTAGCGGCCCCCACGATCCCACATAGTCGATGTACGAGTTGCCGTCCGCGTCGATAATGCGCGAGCCTTCCCCGCGCACGATGAACGGCGGAGTTCCACCGACCCCGCGAAAGGCCCGCACCGGTGAATTCACTCCGCCGGGTATCGAGTTCTGCGCGCGTGCAAACAGCGCCTTGGATCTTTCGTGGGAAGACGGAACCGTCAATCTTTCACCGTAACGCGCGGAGGCACACGCCCGAAGCCGAAGCTCAGCGCTATCTCGACCAGGCTCCCGCTGAGATTCCGCAACAATCGGCGCTTCAGAGTCAAATAGTTCTGCGTGCCCGCAAACAGATCCTGCATCATCGATGTGAATCGCGGACTTCGCCGTGTAAATTGCACCATCCGGCACGGAAAGGATCCAAACAGGAATCTTCCCCGAAAAACTTGTTGAGCCAGTCGTGAGCCGAACTCTAAATCGTTGGCGAAATCCCGCCCTAGCAACTTTCGGTATACCCCCGATGCGGTTTCCGAAGTACGCATCTCCCGGAGCAGTGATTGTACGGCCAAGTCCGCCGAGCGCATCGCATAGTAAAGCCCTTCTCCCGTAATCGGATCCACCAGCCCCGCCGCATCGCCGACGGCCATCCAACCCGGTCCCGCGATCCGATTATTCCGCCATGCCGCCGTCGCGAGGCTTGGCAAGAGGTGGCTGTAGAACTGGGCGCCTTCGCGCCTCAACTCCTTCTGTTCCATGTAATCTTCCAGCCGCTTGCGGAGCGACGACGCGGACTCCCCTTTCCCGCAGATCCCGACCGACAGATGCCCGCACCGCGGGAAAACCCAGATATATCCCTCCAACTTCGCCAGAAACTGGATGTCGATCCGCTCGCGCTGCCCCGGGATGTAATAGCCCAGCGCCACCATGGTGTCTTCTGAAGAGAGCTGCGTCCCCACTTCGCGCAGCGGATTGCGCGCGCCGGTCGCCACAATACAGTAATCCGCATCGATCTTTCCGCCCTGCGTGCGCAACTGCCATCCTGAACCCCGCCGCTCCATTCCAAGGACGCGCGTTTTCTCCACTTCCGCGCCGGCGCGGAGAGCGCGCGAGAGCAGCATCTGATTCAGATCCAGGCGTGAATAGATCACCAACGGGGATTCCAGCTTAAGACTCACCGCACCGGCGTTCGGAGCGCACAGCATCGTCTCATGCACGAAGCGCTTCGGTGTGTCGTTGTGGATCAGGAACGGATATTGGCTGTAAGCCTTATAAGTCAATCCGCCGCCGCAGGGCTTTTCCCACGCGAGCTTCTCGTCCAGAACAATCGTGCGCAATCCTTGAGACGACAACTGCTCGGCGGCGAAGGCGCCCGCCGGGCCGCCACCCAGGACCGCGACGGTTTTCATTGAGGAGTTCCGTGGAGCGGCGGGTGTCCTGGCGGCAGAGGACGACCCGGATCGGATCCCGGGCTTGACGAAGAACCTGGCGTCATCGTGTCCGCGCCCGCGTTCTGGTCCATCATCGATGGCGCGGGCTGCATTCCGTTCGTGTGCTGACTCATGTTCAGCGCCGACCGGCCCGTGATCACCCATTCGTTATCGCGCTGATCCAGGGTGTAGCGCATGGTGAGGCCATCGGAGATCTTGCCGCCCTTGGGAGCGAACGATACGACGGCGTCGGCCTGCTTGCCGTGGAATTTCACCGAACTCACGCTCACGTCCATCGAGTTCGGATTGATGCCTCTCGATGCGACTCCCTTGAGGACGCCGCGTTCCACCGCCTCGCGCGTTTGCATCTTGTTCCCGCACGAACACACCACGACGGCCAGCGCGAGAGCCGTCCAGACCCCTGATTTCACGTTCCGATTATACTCACTCTCCGGATAGCGTCCACCAGGCCATCCATTGTATAGAGAGACGCTTCCGCGGCTGGTTCGATGCCATATTTGCGCAGTGTTCCGGACGTCACAGGACCAATCGACGCCGCCCGCGAGTCCCGTACCGATGCCGGGTCGATCGCGCCGAAGAAGTGGTCCACGGTTGACGAACTGGTGAACGTCATCCATTCCGGCGGGTTCGCCACAATCCGGCTCGCGCGCTCCGCGAAACCCGGCGCCGCCACTGTCTTGTAGGCCTCAACCACTTCCACGCGCGCACCCATTCTCTGCAATTCACCAGGCAGCAGGTCCCTTGCCACTGCCGCCCGCGCCACTAGGACGCGTTCCCCGCTCAGCGAGTAAGCCGAGAGCGCCTTCACCAGGCTTTCGGCCACGTACTCATCCCCCATCACATCGATCTTCAGATGCGCCTGCTCGACCGCGTCGCGCGTCGCTGGGCCGATCACCGCGATCCGCGCGCGCAATTCCCGCAGATCGTGCCGGGAAGCGTCCAGGCGCTCGAAAAACGCCCGCACTCCGTTCGCGCTGGTAAACACCAGCCAATTGTAGTCACGGAGATGCGCGATCGCCGCGTCCAATCCATCGAAACTGGCGGGAGATTCGATAGCGATCGCGGGACACTCTAGCGGCCAAGCCCCCAGATCTCGCAATCGCGCCATCATCCCCGCCGATTGTCCGCGCGGTCGCGTCACCACCACCCTCTGGCCGAACAGCGGCAACCGCTCAAACCAGTTGAGCTTGGCCCGCAGTCTTCCCACCTCGCCCACGATGATCGTGGCTGGCGGTTTCAGTTGCGCGTGCCGAATTAGGCCCGGGAGTGACCGCAGCGTGCCCTCGATCGTCTGCTGATCCGGCCGCGTCCCCCAGCGCACCACTACCGCCGGCGTCTCCGGCGAACGACCGCCGGCGATGATCTTCGCCGCAATGATTTCGAACTGCGCCAGACCCATCAGAATCACGAGCGTTTCGGATTGCCCGAATCGCTCCCAGTCGATCTGTTCCGCCGCGTGTCCAGTGACGATGCTTACCACCGACGTATGATCCCGATGCGTCAGCGGAATGCCCGAATAAGCCGCGATTCCCGCCGCCGACGTCACTCCCGGCACAACTTCGAACGGAACACCCGCATCCGCCAGCGCTTCCGCCTCTTCGCCGCCTCGCCCGAACAGGTACGGATCGCCGCCTTTCAGGCGCACCACAGTCTGCCCCTGCCGCGCCCGCTCGATTAGCATCCCGCTGATCTCTTCCTGCGAGAAAGTATGGCTAGATCGTTTCTTCCCTACGTAAATGCGCTCGGCGGTTGCGGGCGCCAGATCGAGAACCTGCTCCGGCGCCAGGTGATCATAGAAAATCACCGCCGCTTTCGCCAATACCCGCTGGCCTTTTAAGGTCAGGAGCTCAGGATCGCCCGGGCCCGCGCCAACCAGGTAAACCGTGCCGTCCATCAGACCTCGTTATCGCGCTGGCCGCTCATCGCGGACCCGATCAGCGTAAGCGCCCCGCGCGCAATCAGGCGCCGGCCGACCTCCGCGCCGAGAGCCGCCGGATGCGTATAGTCGCCCTCCATCTGCTCGCGGATCAGACTCCCGCCATCGGGCGCGATCACTACGCCTGTGATCTGCATCTCGTTTCCGGCGATCACCGCAAAGCTGCCCATCGGGATTTGGCAGCCGCCGCCCAACGAAGCCAGCACAGCGCGCTCCGCCGTAACGCAGAAGCGCGTCCAGGGATCGTCAAGCACCGCGCATGCCTCATAGCCCGCCCCTTCTGTGCGCGTCTCGATCGCCAGCGCGCCTTGCCCGACCGCTGGACACATCACCTCCGGGGCCAGCACTTCCGCCACCCGGGCATGCCATCCCAGACGTCGCAGTCCAGCTGCCGCCAGCACGATCGCGTCGTATTGTCCCTCGTCCATCTTGCGGATCCGCGTGTCTATGTTCCCGCGAATCGACTCCACCACCAGATCGGGCCGGTAACGCCGCAGCTGCGCGGTGCGGCGCAGGGAACTCGTGCCCACCCGCGAACCCGGCGTGAGCTGCCGCAAAGGCTTGCCCACCATCACGTCATTGGCGGATTCCCGCTGCGGCGTGGCTGCGATCGTCAGCCCCGCCGGCAACTCCGTGGGCATGTCCTTCAGGCTGTGTACCGCGAGATCGATCGCCCCATCGATCAGCGCGTCTTCAATCTCTTTCGTGAACAGGCCCTTCGAACCCACCATCCCGAGCGGCACATCCGTGATGCGATCACCGGTCGTCTGGATGATCTCGATGCGGCATTCGTACCCGCGCGATTCGAGACGCTCTCGGACATACCGCGCCTGCCATAGCGCGAGTTGTGACCCGCGCGAACCAATCACAAGCATTTCTCTCCCGGTTCCGCTTCTGGACTACTTCCGCGTCTGTTCCCGCAGCCGGAACACGCGGCGGATCGCATCAATGACCTGAACGCCCTCGGGGTCTCCCGCCTGCTTACGCAATTCGGAGATGGGCCCGTGCGCAATCTTGTTAACGATCGAGCGCGTCATCAGATCAATTATCTCGCGCTGCTCCGGAGACAAGACCCCCAAACGGCGGATGGCCCGCGCGAGTTCCGACTCGCGAATCTCTTCCAGTTGCTCCTGCAGCGACGCGATCGTGGGCGCTATCTCCTGCGCCCGCAGTCGCGCCATCGTGCTGTCCACTTCCTGTTGGATGATCTGTTCGGCCCGCGACGCTTCCTGCTCGCGCGCCCGCAGATTATTCTGCACGACGCCTTGCAGATCGTCGATATCGTACAGGTAAACGTTGTCGATCTTGTTGATCTCGGGCTGAATGTTGCGTGGAACCCCGATATCGATCAGGAAGATGGGCTTGTTCCTTCGCGCCGAGATCACGCGCTGCATATCCTCGACCGTCAGAATAAAATGGGGGGCCGCGCTCGACGCGATCAGGATATCGATCTCCGGCAGCATCGCCGCGAATCGCTGATAATCCACCGCCGTCCCCTGGAATGCCTCCGCCAGCTCGTTCGCGCGTTCCGCTGTTCGGTTGGTGACGAAGACATGCGCTGCCCCGCTGCGCCGTAGATGCCGCGCGGCCAATTGCGACATCTTGCCGCCGCCCACGATCATGACCTTTTTGCCGGTCAGCGACCCGAAAATCTTGCGCGCCAGCTCCACCGCCGCGTAGCTGACCGACACCGCCATCTGCCCGATGCCGGTCTCCGTCCGCACGCGCTTGGCCACAAAGAACGCCCGGCTCATGACCGTTTCCAGCACCCCGCCCAGCGCGCCCGCGCTCTTAGCCGCCGTGTAGGCCGCTTTCAACTGGCCAAGGATTTGCGGTTCCCCAACCACCATGGAGTCCAGGCTCGACGCCACGCGGAATAGATGTTCGATCGCGCTGCGCTGCTCGCATCGAAAAAACTGCGGACCGAGCAATTCAAATGACAACCCCCGCGTGCGCAGGAAATCGGCAATGGCAGCGTACGGATCCGCGTCATCGTCCGCCGCCACCGCGAACTCCACCCGGTTGCAGGTCGAGAGCACCACGGCTTCCGCCACCCCTTCGTAGCGCCGCAATGCGCGCACCGCGTCCAGCAGCGATTGCTCCGGAATCGCCAGGCGCTCCCGCACGCCCACGTTCGCCGTCTTGTGAGTCACGCCCGCCACCAGCAGCTTCATTGCAGCATGTACTCCAGGCGCGCATGCGCCACCCACGTCATCGCCGAACAGCCCAGCGCAATCAGCGCCAGCACCGCAGCCTTCCGACCTCGCCATCCCGCGCTCGCACGGAAAAAAACCAGCGCCAGGTAAATGCCCCATGTCACAAAAGAAAGACCGATGTTTGGGTTGGTCACCCACTTTGTCCCAAACTCCACGAACGCCCAGATCGTTCCCGCCAGCATCCCGATCGTCACGAATGCGAAACCCACCCCGATGGTTCGGGTGATGATCTCATCCAGCATCCCTAATGGCGGCAGGCGTTGTGTCCATGTGCTTGGGTGCTTCGTTTTTAGCTGGCGCTCCTGCAACAAATAGAGGATGGCTGCCACCGCGGTGAACGTCAGTGACGCGTATCCGAGCAGAGCCGCGATCACGTGCGCGATCAACCACGAATTGCGCATCACCGGGCTCGTCCAGTTCCCCACCGGAGTGCTCAGCCCCGAGGCCACCGTCATCATAAACACCAAAGGGAAAATGAACGCGCTAAGGGCTTCCAGCGGATAGCGCCAGCTCGCGACTAAAAAAATCACCGTCACCGCGAAGGCGCACAGCGAAAGCGACTCGAACAGATTGCCCGCCGGGAAATGGCCAAGCGCAATGCCTTCATCCACGATGGAGACAAAGTGGAACACGCCTCCCATCCCGAACGCGATCAGCGCGATCCGGAACAGATGCGGACGCCGTTGTACAAGCGTAAGTATGGCGTAGAGGAGACCGGCGGAATACAGACCCGCGGCAACCCGAAGCCACAGGACGCTCGTTTCAGACACTTGTTCCTATCTTAACGAGTCCATGGCTGACGCCCCGGTGAATCGTTGACGAAACCCGCTTCGTGTGTAATTATTCATATGAGTGAATAAAAATTCAACCAAGTAGGATCCTCCATGATCGCCCATTCCATTCCCGTCCAACCCATCGAATCCGCGGACTTCACGTGCGATCTGGATCTGTCCACTTCAGAGCTTCACGCGCTGTTAAATTTGGCCGGCGACGTGAAGCAGTCCCCGGGCGAGTTTCGCCGCGGGCTACAGGGCAAAAGCGCCGCTCTACTGTTCGAGAAGCCGTCCCTGCGCACGCGCCTGACGTTTGATCTCGCCGTCCAGCAGCTTGGCGGATCAGCGGTGACGGTGGAGGGTCCCATCGGCGCGCGCGAGCCGATTAGAGACGTGGCTCGGAACCTGGAACGCTGGATGGACGTAATCGTAGCGCGCACCTTCGAACAAAGCACCGTGGAGCAGCTGGCCGAGTGGTCGCACGTTCCGGTCGTCAATGCCTTGAGCGATCGTTATCATCCCTGCCAGGCTCTCGCGGATATGCTCACCATTCGCGAACACTTCGGTTCGTTCTCTGGCAGAAAGCTTGTCTTTATCGGCGACGGGAACAACGTCGCCCACTCCGTGATGCTTTGCGCCAGCCGCCTTGGCCTGGATTTTGCGATGGCGACCCCGCGCGGCTATCAGCCCAGCAAGGAAATCGTCGCCGAGGCCGAAGCTTTCGCGGCCGTCTCCGGCGCCTCGCTCACGATCGGAAGTGATCCCGTGGAGGCCGTTGCCGGCGCCAGTGTCGTCTACACCGACGTTTGGGCCAGCATGGGCCAGGAAGATGAGGCCGCCGAGCGCCGCCGGATTTTTGCGCCATTTCAGATCAACGAGGAACTCCTGGCCCACGCGCCTGGCGCTCTCTTCATGCATTGTCTTCCCGCCAAGCGCGGTGAGGAAGTGACCGACGCTGTGATGGAATCGCCCCGCTCGATCGCGTTCGATCAGGCCGGAAACCGGCTCCACGCTCAGAAGGCTCTGCTGTTGATGTTGCTGTCCAACTGATTCGCGCTGTTCAGAACGCCTCGAAACCAATCATGAATGCCAAAAAAGTAGCGCTCGCCTACTCGGGCGGGCTCGATACGTCCATAATCATCCCCTGGCTCAAAGAACACTACGGCTGCGAAGTGGTAGCCGTCTGCGGCGATATCGGCCAGGGCGCGGAGGAATTAACCGGCCTTGAACAAAAGGCTCGCAAAACAGGCGCTTCGGAAGTCTATGTCGCCGACATGCGCGAGGAATTCGTCACCGATTACCTGTGGCCCATGGTGCGCTCCGGAGCTGTCTATGAACACAAGTATCTGCTCGGGACTTCCATCGCGCGCCCGCTTCTCGCTAAGAAGCAGGTGGACGTCGCGCTGGCTTCGGGCTGCGATGCGCTGGCCCATGGCTGCACGGGGAAAGGCAACGACCAGGTCCGCTTTGAGCTGACCTACAAGGCGCTCGCCCCGCATCTTCCGGTGATCGCCCCATGGCGCGAATGGGACATCGTTTCGCGCGAAGACGCTCTCGATTACGCTGCCCGGCACAATGTGCCCGTCGCTCAATCAACCACCAAAATTTACAGTCGCGACCGCAATCTCTGGCATATCTCGCACGAAGGCGGCGAACTTGAGGATCCCAGAAACGCCGCTCCCGACGGCATTTGGATGCTGACTCGAAGTCCCAAAGAAGCGCCCGGCACGCCCGGCGAGGTGACCATCGGGTTCGAGAAAGGCATTCCCGTTTCGGTGAATGGGCAGCACATGATGTCAGGCGTCGCGCTGATCGAAAAACTGAACGAAATTGGCGGGGAACACGCGATCGGACGCATCGATCTCGTGGAAAATCGGTTTGTCGGCATGAAGTCGCGCGGCTGTTATGAGACGCCCGGCGGCGCCTTGATCGTGGCCGCACTTCGCGAACTGGAAGCGCTCACGCTCGATCGCGCCGCCATGCACTTCAAGCAGAAGCTCGCCATTGACTATGCCGATCTGGTGTATGCCGGTCTTTGGTTCACGCCGCTACGCGAATCGCTCGACGCCTTCTTCGCCAAAGTGACCGAATCCGTCACCGGCGAGGTGACCCTGCGCCTCTACAAAGGCAACATCGAACCAGTGAGCCGCACCAGTCCGAACTCGCTATATTCGCTGAACATCGCCAGCTTCACCATGGCCGCGGGGTACGACCAGAAAGACGCGCGCGGATTTATCAACCTGGTCGGCCTGCCCATCCAGGTGCGCGCCGCTCTAAAGAGATCCGAATGAAGCTGTGGGGCGGCCGGTTTGAAACCGGAACTTCGGAGGTTTTCGAGCGCTTCTCCGGTTCGCTTCACTTCGATCGCCGGCTGCTTCACGCGGACATTCTGGGCTCGCAAGCCTTCGCCCGCGCGCTTCAACGCGCCGGGATCCTCGACGCCGCCGAGTGCGCGTCTCTTGTCGAAGCATTTCATCAGATCGCGGAGGATGCCGGCAGCCCCGGGTTCTTCGAGGACGCTTCCGACGAAGACGTGCATACCCTCGTCATCCGCAAATTGAAAGAGAAGGCCGGCGCGGTCGCGGATAAAATCCACACGGGCCGCAGTCGTAATGAGCAGGTTTCACTCGATACACGCCTCTGGCTGCGAGAGGAATGCGACAATGCGCTCCACTTGCTGCGCGAGTGGATGCTTTCCCTCCTGGATCTGGCCACGAGATATCCCGATGCTGTGATTCCGGGTTATACACACATGCGGCGAGCCCAGGCTGTCCTCTGGCCGCACTACCTGCTCGCCTATTTCGAGATGTTTCTTCGTGACCACGAGCGGCTGACCGAAGCGCGGCGTCGCGCCAACGTGATGCCGCTCGGTTCCGGAGCGCTGGCCGGAAGCGCCTTCGCGCTCGATCGTGACGCCATCGCCAGGGATCTTGGATTCGAATCCGTCACGCGCAACAGCATGGATGCCTCCGCCGATCGCGACTTCGCTCTCGACTTTCTCTATGCCGCTTCCGTCGCGATGCTGCACCTCAGCCGCCTCGCCGAAGATTGGATTCTCTACTCTTCGGAAGAGTTCGGCTGGATGGAACTGGGCGACGGGGTGACCAGCGGGTCGAGCCTGATGCCGCAGAAGAAAAACCCGGACTCACTCGAACTGATCCGCGGCAAAACCGGGCGCGTCGCCGGATGCCTTCACGCCCTCATGATGACCGTCAAAGGTCTGCCTATGACATACAATCGCGACATGCAGGAGGATAAGCAGCCGCTGTTTGAAGCCGCCGGCCAGCTCAGCGCTTCGCTCGAAATGGCGCGCGTGGTGGCGCAATCCGTAGTGTTGCGTGAACAGGTTCCGCTCGCCGCCGCGGAGCAGAGCTGGGTTGTAGCCACCGATCTGGCAGAAGCGCTGGCTCGCGCCGGCACGCCCTTTCACCAGGCTCATCAACTGGTCGGGCGTCTGGTGCTGGAAAGTGTGAAATGCGGCAAGACTCCGCGCGATTGGGATGCTGCCTCGCTCGCCGCCTTCGATCCGGCCTTCAGTCTCGAAATGGCCCGTCTACTCGACCCCCGCGAAGGCATGAAGTCGCGCGAGATCGCCGGGGGAACCGGACCTGTCGCCGTTGGTTCCGCCCTCGCCGAAGCGCGCGAACGCCTTCACGCGCTTGCGCGATGAGCAAACGCTTCCGACACGGTCAGATCCTCAACCTGATCCGCAGCCAGGCTGTTTACACGCAGGACGAGATCGCCTCGGAACTGGGCAAGCGCGGAATCGCCGCCACTCAGGTCACTCTGTCGCGCGACTTACGTGAACTCGGCTTGGTCAAAACCCAGGAAGGGTATCGCGAGATGACCCGCTTTGATCCGGATTCCGACCTCGCCGCGCTCTTTATCGAATTCGTCAGCGATGTGCGCAGCGCGCAGAACTTACTCGTGCTCAAGACAGACCCGGGGCACGCCAGCCCCGTCGCGGTTGCGCTCGATTCGGAGAACTGGCCGGAAGTGATTGGCACCATAGCGGGGGATGACACCATCCTCGTGGTGACCGCGGACCCTCCGGCCGCGGAGCTGCTCCGCGCGAAATTGCTGGCCCTGCGCCAGTGAGAATACTCGGTTTCGTTCTCCACTTAAAGCTATTCTGCGGCAAAGACGAAAGGGCAGGTTTTCGGGCGAGGCACTCGAGCTTCAAACGAAAAAGCCCCTGAATCAAGCAGGGGCTTTCGTCTATGTGAAGCAAAAAGGAGAGTTGCTGATGACTCTTCGCGTGAAAGTCGTACTGATCTTCATTGGTACGATCAGGATCGTGTTCCGCCGAAAGCGGTAACGGCCTGGGTTCGGGGTGGTAGCCGCCATCCCGTTCCTTTCCGCATATTACCACACCCTTCACGCCGTCCTCCGTTATCCTATACTCTTCTTATTCTTCCGCATGAGCACTATTCGCAAAATGGCCGGTGGCCGCGTTGCTCGCGCTGATCTTGTCACCGGAGCTGCGGGGCGCGCTCTCTGCCGCTGGTGCGCCATCGAAGTTCCTGCCCCGCGCCGTACCTTCTGCTCCGAATGGTGTGTCCACGAATGGAGGCTCCGTACGGATCCTGGCTATCTCCGGGAGCAGGTCTTCCGCCGCGATAAGGGCATCTGTGCTATTTGCAGGGTGGACGCCGTGGAGGCTCACCTGCAACTCAGGCGGGCGCGCGGCGAAAGGCGCCAGGACCGCTTGGCCAAGTGGGGGATTCGCGGCATCCGCCGCAGCCTCTGGGATGCCGATCACATCCTGCCGGTCGCCGAAGGCGGCGGAGAATGCGATCTCGCGAACATCCGCACCCTGTGCCTGATCTGCCACCGCCAGGTGACGCACGAACTCCGGCTCAGACTGCGTCGGAAACGCTTGCCAGATTGAAATCCGCGACCACCATCGCTGGCGCGATTGCCGATCCGCCCTCCGAGCCCAGCGCCCTCGCGGACCGCGTCAACTTCTTCGCATTCTGCAGCACCCGCACCGGGCTCTCGTTCCAGCGGAAGTTCGTCACCGGATCGGTCACCTGCCCGTTTTCAACCAAAAACACGCCGTCCCGTGTGAGTCCAGTCAGCTGAAGCGTTTTCGGCTGTAAAGATCGGATGTACCAAAGCCTCGTAATCAGCAGACCCCGATCGGTGGACTTGATCAAATCTTCCAGGGTATTTTCCTGTCCGTCCAGGACCAAGTCTCCCGGAGACGGCGTTGGTTGCTTCCCTGCTTTGCCGGCCCAAAAGCGATCATACGAGAGGTTCTGAACGACGCCGTTCTGGATCCAGGTGACCTTCTCGTTCGGCAGCGCGCTCCCGCCGCCGCCGAAGCCGCCGAAGCGTCCACCACCGCCGCTCCAGGGAAGGGCGGCCAGTTTAGGGTTGAACGGATCGCTCCGAAGAGTGATGTACTCCGGAAACAACTTATCCCCGAGGTGTGTTCCGCCGCCCTGCTTGCTCAGAAACGACTGGCCCTGCTCCGCTTGGCGCGCTCCAAATCCGAATCCCAGGAACCCGATCAGATCGCTCGCGCCGGAGGGTTCCAGAATCACCGTATACTTCCCCGGATCGAGCTTCCGTTTTGTGGCCGCCCCGCGCATGCACTTCTCCGCCGAGATGCGTCCAACCTCGTCGCCCTGGATATCTTTCAGCGAGACGGAACTCTGCGAAGCCCACCCGGAACTGGTTCCACCGGGATTCCGCATGGTGTTCGACAGGCTAGAATCCGTCACCGTGTGATATCCGAACAACCCGGCCTTATTCCCGACCGCCACGGCGGTCGCCGACCGCTCGATGAAACCGGCGCTGATCAGTTGCTTCGTCCGCGCACGATCGATAATAGCCCGTACATGCGGGATCATCACGTCACCCCGCGCCGATCCGGTGAACGCATCGAAGTTCGCTAGCTCCGGGAATCTTTGAGGCCCCAGGGGAGGAACATCCTCCGGATCCGGTCTGGAAATCCCCGCCAGCTGTTCCGCCTGCGCAACCCCCGCCTGAATGGCCTCGTCGCTGAACTCGCTCACCACCGCGCTGCCCCGCCTCTTGTCGTCGGTAGTGCTCGTAATCGCTAAGTTCTGCGTCAGCGTGTAGCCAGATGTGGTGATTCCGTTATTCGCGAATCGGATAAAAGCATTCTCCTGCCAATTCAGATTCACTTCGCAGCCCGGCAGCTTGGAGTAGCGGACAACGCTGTCGATCAGGTTCTTGGCGTCCTGTTGAGTCATCATCGGAGATCTCCTCTTCGGCTTAATCGGTCAACAGAACGTTAATCTGGCGGAACCGGCTCGGCGAGCAGCCGTGGCTGACTGCATTGATCTGCTCCGGTTCGCCCTTGCCGTCGTTGGGCGCCCCGAACTGCTGCCAATAACTTGGCCCGGAAATTCCGTCGCATGCGTGCCAGAAATCCGTCGTCTTCGATTGGTAAGCCACCCGGGAAACCATCCCCCGCTTCTTACCACCCTTGATTTCCCAGAACGCGTCGCCTCCGAATTGAAAGTTATAGCGTTGCTGATCAATGGAAAAACTGCCGTCGCCCTCGATGAGAATTCCATCGTCCACACCCGCGATCAGATCCTCCGGTTTCACCGTATCCGGACCAGCCGCGAGCCAAACGTTGGGCATCCGTTGAAAGGGAACACTCGACCACGAATCCGCATAGCAGCATCCCCGCGATTCATTTTCGCCAATCAGGTGAGCCTGGTCGCGTATCGTCTGATAGTGCTTGAACATTCCCTTTTCGAGAATAGGGAATTTGGTCGTCCTCACTCCATCGTCGTCATACTTCACCGTCGCCAATCCGCCTTCGTTGGTCCGATCCCCGAAGACATTGACCAGTTCGCTGCCGAAGCTGAAATTTCCCAGCTTATCCACGGTCAGGAAACTCGTGCCCGCGAAGTTCGCTTCGTATCCTAGAGCGCGGTCCAACTCCGTCGAATGTCCGATCGATTCGTGAATTGTCAACCAGAGATGACTTGGCAGCAGAACCAAATCTTTCTTTCCCGGACTCACCGGGGGCGCCGCCAGCGCCTCCAAAACCTCCGCCCGGATGCGCGGCGCGTTCTCACCCAGGTTCGCCTTCGGAATCGCTTCCCATCCGGCCGAAAGCGGTTCTACCTTATAGCTCCTCGATCGCGACGTCCCCTTCTGCATATCGACCGCTGTCGCCGTGAGCCTCGGGGCGGATTGAATGTTGTACTGCTGGATGGACGAGCCCTCGGTCGATGCAAAATACTTATCTTCGCCCCGAAATCCCAGCGCTCCATTGGCGGCGAACACCTTCGGATCCCGCTTGACGCTCGACGCCGCGCCGTGAATCAGTTCCAGCTTCTCATCGACTGATACCGTAAACGGATCTCGTTCGAATGGCGACGTCCACCGATCCACGTATGCCCTGGTCGGGGCCAGTTGCACCGGCTGAGCCTGCAGCGCGGCATTGGCCTTGGCCACAATCACTGCCTCGCGGGTGATGCGCGCAATTTCTTCAGGCGTCACCAGCGGCGAAGCCGCGAACCCCCACTGGCCGTTCACAATGACCCGAACCCCAAATCCAAAGCTTTGGCGATCCGTGACGAATGGAACTTCACTGGTCCGGTTGCTGCCGCGCTCAGGCGATAGCCGATAGCCCGAGAGCTGATTCCGGTAGCGCCCGATTCGAATGTCCGCATAGCTCGCACCCTGCTTCTTCGCCTCTGTTAGCGCCACGGCGCCCAGCTTGACCAGCGCGGCGTTGGGCTGCGTCGGTCCCCCGGTGGTCGCTCCGAACAGCTCATTCGCAACGAGGATAGAGGCCCCCGTAGCGGCAGTCGTGAGGAATGAACGGCGGGTGAGGTGTCGAGTCGCGTTCTTCATGGGTGTCTAGTTCTCCAATGTAACGCGCCCGGTCGTGGGGTGTGGCGGCTCCTGAGCGTTCAATGCGGGCGCGACCGAAAGCACCGTGCCCAAAGCGGATGGCGGGAGCAGGGACGAGAGGACCGCGATTAAGAAACGTCTCGCGAACAATCCTTCCCGTTAATCACTTCGTCAGGATCCGTTCAGCCGGTGCCGAACGGATCCCAAAAACGACTTACTTCAATGTGAGCTGGTAAACGGTACCCAGATTTGCCGTGCCGCCATAGTAGCTGATGCTGTACAGGGCGCGCCCGGAAAGAAGCAGACTTGAGATCGGCGTCTGGCCGTCTCCCGTTCCCGAAACGAACGTATACAGCGTGCTCTCTGTCCATGTCCCTCCGGCTACCGCGGGAGGGGTCAGCTTATAGACGTTCCCGTATCCGACCAGGAAGCCCATCGTATTCCCGTAGAAAACATCGTGGGCCGAATCGTAAACTAGCGGCGAGCTGGGATTGGAACCGTCTGATCCCGAGAAACTGTAGATCACGGTCTCGCTATACTTCGTTCCCTTAGCGTTGGGAGTCAACTGGTAAACGACACCATAGTTTGTACCGCCCAGCCAAGTCGTTCCATAGAGGGTCCCGGTGGGGTTAATCAGCAATCCCCCGATTGGATATCTCCCGTCTGTTCCGTTGAAGGCGACCAGAAGCTGAAACGTCCATGCCGTAGCCGGAGGAACGGGGGGCGTCAACTTGAAGGCCGTTCCGTAGTTGTGCGCGCCGCCCTCCGTCGCAGTTCCATAAAGGACGCCCGCCGAATCTTGAACCACGCCCGACAAAGGACGGCTTCCGTCAGTTGGCCCGTTCAGGCTGTATAGCACCGATTCGGCCCAGAGTCCTGTCCCGCCTTGCGGCGGCGTCAACTTGAAAATCACGCCGGATTTGAACGCTCCGCCGATTCCAGTCGTCCCGTAAAGGTTTCCACTCGCGTCGAACAGGAGATTGCAGTTCGGGGAGCCCCCGTCGGCGCCTCCTGTGAACGCGTAAATCACGCTATAAGCGTAGGTGCCGTCTCCGTTCGGAACCAACTTGAAGGCTACGCCCGCCGGAAGGCCGTTGCTTTTCGTCGTCGTTCCGAAGAGTGCGCCACTCTTATCAAAGATGAGTCCCGCGCCCGGCTGGCCGCCATCGCTGCCGCCGGTGAACGTGTAAAGAATGGACTCAGTCCAGCTTCCGCCCGAGGGCGTCAACTTGTAAACGATTCCGTTTGACGAACTCCCTCCTATTAGCGTTGTTCCGTAAAGCGCTCCGCTGCCATCAGCCACCACATTGCCATCCGGGTATGCTCCATCTGAGCCTCCGGTGAAGTTATGCAGCGTCGTTAAAGTTTGCCCCCGGGCGGGGAGGCCTGCCGATATCGCGACGGAAAAAGCGACGACGGTAATCGTCAAGAGCGAGCCGGAGCTCACAAAAAGGCCGGGAAGCCGGCCGACAAAGTTCGTGGCTTTCATTTGCATCAAACTCCTTGGTTTCTACTTCAATCGGGTCTGTACTACAAAAGTATACCGTGAATGTTCATTGCAACTCAAACGTACCAAACGTCTTGCGGAACGCGAATGAAAATGTGGCGGAGAGAGAATTGAATTGATAAAAACGTCACATTCTCGTTTCCTTCCATTTGTCGTGGCGTCCCCCACCGTCCTGTTATCCTCCACGTAATGAAACGCGGCTTCGTCTTCTTCCTATTCTTGAGTTTCGCTGTCGCCCAGAAGAGGCCGGTATTGCTCGACGACCTTGGTAAGCACTCCGGCTCGCACCCCGTCTCGCCCGTCTGGTCCCCGGACGAACGACGCTTCGCTTATGAAGACGACGGGAAACTCTACCTCTTTGATATCGCGTCCAGCTCCAAACGCGACATCCTTTCCCTGAAGCGGCTGAACGAAGCCGCAGCCAAAATTCCGAGTCCGGCCGTCGTTGATTGGACAAACCGTCGCGTCACCGAAAACCCCATCCAATGGTTTTCCAGCGGCGACCGTCTTCTTGTTTCCGAGGGTGGCGACCTCTTTCTGGTGCATCTAGACGCCTCTGCGCCGGACCAGGCGCGATTCGAACAGCTGACCGCCACCCCTCTCCAGGAGTACGACCCCAAACTCTCGCCCGACAACCATTTCGTCTCCTTCCGCCGGGAACATGACCTCTATGTGATTGAAATCGCTACGCATAAGCTCACGCGTCTGACCTTCAACGGCTCTGACACGCTCCTGAACGCCCAACTCGACTGGGTTTATCCGGAGGAGCTTGACCTTGGCACCGCGCATTGGTGGTCTCCTGACAGCCGCCACATTGCCTACCTGCAGCTCGACAGCCACGCCGAGCCGGTCTTTCCCGAGGTTTCGCTCCTGGAGCCCACCGGAGTTCTCGAACCCCAGCGCTTTCCCAAGGCGGGCGATCCTAATGCCGAAGCTCGCTTGGGCGTCGTCGCAGTCGAGGGCGGGAACACCACCTGGATGAATCTGGGCGAAACGCAGGACCATCTTCTCGCGCGGGTCACTTGGCTTCCCGATTCCTCCGCGGTCACGGCCATGCGCCTGAACCGCGTTCAGAACAAGCTGGATCTCATGCGCGCAGACATCGGCACCGGCCAGGCGCAGACCCTCATCCACGAAGAAGATCCCTACTGGATCAATGTCAAGGATGAGCCGTACTTCCTTCGTGATGGCAAGGAATTCATTTGGGAAAGCGAGCGCGATGGCTACTGGCATCTTTATCTGTACGGCATAAACGGCAAGCTGAAACGACAGATTACGAGCGGTCCCTGGGTTGTTCAGAAGCTCATGGCGGTGGATGAATCCGGAAGGCGGGTGTACTACACCTCGAACGAAGGCAGCCCCGTCGAGAACCACCTCTACGAAGTCGATCTCGATGGCCGCCACCGGACCCGCCTTACGACCGGCTCCGGCATGCACGGCGTCTCCGTCAGCCCCCACGGCGAATACTTCTCCGATATCTTCTCCAGCCTGACTACGCCACCCACCCAAACCATTCGCAATCGTACGGGCGGGGAAGCGATGGTCTGGATGGCGCCCGACAAAACCGTGCAGGAAACCTTCGCGCTGAGCACGCCGGAACTTATCCAGCTTCCGGCTGCCAACGGCGATACGCTTTATGCCCGTCTCATCAAGCCGGTTCCGTTCGACCCCGCCAAAAAGTATCCGGTCATCGTCGAGGTATATGGGGGACCCGACGTCCAGGTCGTCCATAATGCCTGGACCGGGATCAACATTGAGCAGGTGTTCGCCTCAAAGGGATATGTGGTTTGGCAGTTGGACAACCACGGATCCTCCGGTCGCGGCCACAGGTTTGAATCCGCCGTCTTCCGGAACTTGGGTCAGCACGAGCTCGAGGACCAACGCGCGGGCGTCGAGTTTCTGAAAACGATGAGCTTCGTCGATCCCGCCCGAATCGGTCTCACGGGATGGAGCTACGGTGGCTACATGACGCTTTATTCGCTGGTCAATGCCCCGGAGCTTTTTCGTGCCGGCATCTCAGGCGCCCCGGTGACCGATTGGCGCAATTACGACAGCATCTATACCGATCGGTACATGGGGCTTCCCGACGAGAACAAGGACGGATATGAGCGTAGTTCACCCCAAACCCACGCAGCCCAGTTGCAGGCGAAGCTGCTGATCCTTCACAACATTGAAGACGACAACGTGCATTTCTCCAACACCTTGCAAATGGCTGCGGCCCTCGAACGGGCTAATCGCCAGTTCCGCATGGTGATCTATCCCCAGAAATCTCATGGCGTTTTCGGCCCCTATTCCAAGAGCCTTTACAGCACGATGCTTTCGTTCTTTGAGGAAAATCTGAAATAAGGTCCACGAACAAAAAAAGGGCGACCCGCGAAGGGCCGCCCTTTCACCGGCATCGAATGCCGGGAGCAACTCTGGTCTAAGACTATTTCCCGCGGCCCCCGCTAGCCGGACCTGCCACCGCCACTGGAGCGCTGACTGCCGTCACGCTCGACCGCCCAGCCGAACCCGCAAATCCCACGCCTGAGGAATGGGTGGACACCCCGCCCACCGAACTATGCATTCCCGACGGCGTCACACCCGAATGATTCAGCCGGTTGAAGGAGGAGCTGGTCGCCCGCGCGCTGGACGATCCGTATCCATAACCGGACCCTGCGCCGTAAGCGTACTGGTTATAAAATTGATTCACCGTGGTCGGGCTATAGTAGGCAAAACCGAACGGGCTGTAATACGTCCCGCCCATCGGCAAGTAAGTGTACATCCCGTAGTAGTTGTTATAGAACCAGTTTCCCTGACCAAAAGTGGACCCGATCCCGCCAGTCGGGCTGAAAGAGTTCCCGTAACCCATGCTCTGCGCGGTACGGGCGGCGGACACGTTCGCCACCGAAATGTATTCGCTTCGGACCTTGCTCCAACGGTACAGGGAGTCACCCAGTTTCGGATCGAAATGCTCTTGCGCCAGTGCGGCCGTGAAAATCAGGCTTCGGCCTTCTCTTACGTTCACCGTCTGTCCGCCCACCGTAACCTGCGCCTCGCCCGAGTAAACCTTCAACTGCGCCGGCTCCGTCTGGAATTCGTAGAGCCCGTGCTTCAGAAACGTTGTCGCGTAGTCCTTGTAAAGGATCGTTACCTGGTTGTCTTTCATCGGCGTGTCGGACTCCACCATCGACGCGCCCGACAGCACCTGCACGCGCGTATCAGCTAGCGAGGTGTTCAGCATCTTCACCGCGCTCTTCTCCCCGACGCGAAGGAAAACCCCTGGGGTGAGCAGCACCTCCGCCCGGCCCAGGTTGGTGTTCAACTCGTTGTCTTTCTTTACTTCGGTAAACGTCCCGGCCTTATCGGCGACAGGCTCGCCGTTCACGGCGACATCGCCCTCAACGTAATGGACCAGACCGGATTTCGCGGAAATCACACTCTGGGCGAAAGCTGCTGTCGCGGAGAGTGCGACGGCGGCCGAAATGGTAACGAAGCGGCTAACCGAAAACATGGAGAACTCCTATTGTCTCTAGAGTCTGAGCCGTATTTGCAATATTGTCAACTCCCCGGCCCGCCATCTGGAATCTATACGCGCAATGCATTAAGCCGGTTTCATAATCTCACAACCGTCTCTACAGCCGAACGATCTTCTCGGAACTCACGCCTTTCAAGGCATTTCGCGTATCCACGATCAACCGCGCCGCTTCATGCAGCTTCGCAAAATCGAATGCCGAATGATCCGTCACCACCACCACGCAATCGGCTTCCCCCGCCATCCGCTCGCTCTGCGAAATCAGCGACTCTTCACCTAATTTCAGTAGCGGTACATGGGGATCGGTATACGTCACCTTCGCGCCCTTACGCCGCAGCAGGAGCATGATGTCCAGCGCGGGGCTCTCCCGCACATCATCAATATCGCGTTTGTACGACACCCCGTAAATGTGGATATGCGATCCGCGCACCGGCTTACCGTGATCGTTCAGAGCGTTTTGGATCTTCGTGACCACGAATTGCGGCATTTGTCCGTTGATGTGTCCGGCCAGTTCGATAAACCGCGCTTCAATCCCCGCCTGCTTGGTCTTCCAGGACAGGTAAAACGGGTCGATCGGGATGCAATGTCCGCCCAATCCAGGCCCCGGGAAGAACGGCATGAATCCGAACGGCTTCGTCGCCGCCGCTTCGATCACCTCCCAGACATTGATCCCCATTCCGTCGCACATCACGGCGATTTCATTCGCCAGTCCGATGTTGATCATCCGGAATGTATTTTCCAGCAGCTTGACCATCTCGGCTACCTGCGTGGAACTGACCGGAACCACGGTATCGAGCGCCTGCTCATAGAACAACTGCCCCAGTTCCGTACAGGCCGGCGTCGACCCACCCACCACTTTCGGAATGTTCGCTGTCTGATACCGCGGGTTCCCGGGATCCACCCGCTCCGGCGAGAAGCAGAGGAAAAAATCCCGCCCTACCCGCAACCCTTGAGCGGCTAACATCGGCAGGACCAGCTCTTCCGTCGTACCCGGATATGTAGTGGATTCCAAAATCACCAGCGTGCCGGAATGCAGATACTTCGCTATCTCCTGGCTCGCCGCCACGATAAAGCTCATATCCGGATCTTTGGTTTTGCGCAACGGCGTCGGCACGCAAATATCAATTGTGTCCAGTTCGGCGACCGCGGCGAAGTCCGTCGTGGCGCGCAATTTCCCCTTTTCCACCAGACCCCGAAACACGTCCGCTTGAATATCCGCGATATAGGCGTCCCCTGCGTTGACTTTTGCCACTTTGGCCGCGCTCAGGTCAATCCCGGTTACATCGAACCCCGCTTTGGCGAATTCCACCGCCAGCGGCAGCCCGACATACCCTAGACCGATAATGCCCACACGCGCCTTCCGCGTCCGGATTTTTTCCGCCAACGCGCGCGCGATTTCTCCGCCGCGCGACTCCCCTTCAGCGGCGAGCACCGCTTCCGGGATGATCGTGCTCATCGGAACCATGATAGAAGAACGTTCCTTCCGCTACGATTTCAGCCGGGCCGCGCAGATACATGTCTCCGTCCCGCTCCTCCAACTCGAGCGCTCCCGCCGCCGTCACAACGCGCACCGGACTTCGCGCGATCCCGAGTTGGATCGCGCATACCGCCGCGCCTGTAGACCCGGTCCCCGAACTCATCGTCACTCCCGCGCCGCGCTCAAAAAACCGCGCTTCAATCGCATGTTCGTTCAGGCGCCGAACAAACGACACGTTCGTCCGATTGGGAAAATGGGCATGCCGCTCGATCTCCGCGCCCACCGCGGGCCAGTCGAAATCGAAATTCTCAACCGTCACCGCGCACTGCGGGTTTCCGCAATCGATCAGCACCGCCTCGCGCGTGCCTCCGCGCAGCGGCAGTGGGAAGTTCGCCGCAATTACCCGCGGCCGTCCCATGTTCATCTCGAACTCGAATTCCAGGCCATGACGCGACAGCAGCCGCAGCCGCTTCGGTCCCGCGCCGGTCGCAATCTCCATCTCCTCCGCCGCGCGCCCGTGCCGGATCAGAAACGCCGCTGCGCAACGTGTGCCGTTCCCCGACAGTTCGGGCTCGCTCCCATCGGAGTTGAATAACCGTATGCCGGGCCGGGCGTCCACCAGCATCCAGCCGTCCGCGCCTACGCCCGTATTTCGGGCGCAGATCGCGCGAGCCGCCCTCGCTAGATCCACCCCCTCCGGCAGGTCTTCCTCCCGTGTCAGAAGAAAATCGTTCTTCGCGCCGTGCGCCTTTTCAAAACGGATTTGCATGATGGTAGATGTCAATGGGAGGCGCGCCCGCGACCTTGATGCTCTTCTCCAGCCGGTAATGCGGATCGTTCTTTACCGCCATCCAAAGCGGATCGGCCGGCGAGCGCTGGCAGAGAACCCAGGTCGTATTCAGAAACAGATCGGGCCGCTGCACCGCGGCCTGCCACAGGAGCGAATTTCCTGGATGGAACACCTGCTTCAGATTGATCCCGGCGTTCCGGAAAATTCCGATCGTATCGTTGAACTCCGCCGCCACGTGCTCACCCGGCTGAAAACGCGCGCTTAAATACTGGGCCGCCCCGGCCGTCCACGCCCGGCGGCTCACCGAATTCCGTTCGGATTCCTTCCACGTGATCCAGTAGTTCGGCGTCGGGTGCGTTAACCATGGCAGCACGGCCAAAGCGGCCAGCGTCAATCCCCAGCGCGTTCGCGTAATGGCGCCAGCCGCAAACGCCGCCAGCGGGAGCGCGGCCAGCGCATACCGCGTGTTGTACCAGGAATGCGGCCACAACTCCGGCATATGAATCGGTACATACGACGAATGCACGCTCCATACGTAGAACCCGCACGGCAGCCCCAGCAGCAGCACCGGCCACCACGCCCGCCGCATGAGCGCCGCCAGCATCCCCGCCACGCCGATCCAAAACAGCGCCGGTCCCAAGACCAGCCGCACGCATGTCCGGTAGTAGAGCTGCGCCAATCGCCAGTTATGAAAGCCTGCATAGGGCGCGCTACCCTGAATCGCTTTAGCCGATCCCGCGCCGTTGTAAAAATCGAGTGGGTTCCCCGTTAGCCAGGCGTTATAAAACAGCCATGCCGCCGGACCCACCCCCGCGATCGCGCAAAACAACGCTGCACTCGCCCAACGCCTGCGTCCGGCCACAAGGAAGTAGGCCGCGCAGAACGGCAGCAGAAACCACCCCTCGTATCGCGTCCAGGTTCCCGCCAACGCGCAAATGCCCGCACCCACGACATCGCCCCAAGCCTGCGTGCGGCGGAATCGTGTCGTAAAAAACAGTAGCCCGCACAACACTGCCGCGAATACCGGCTCCGACATCGCCGTCGACTGCAAATACAGCCCGTTCGGATTCAACAGAAACACCAGCAGCGCCGTCCACGCCGGCCACCAGCTTTGGAAAATCTCCCGCATCGCGCAGAACAGAAATCCCGCCGCCGCTACAAAACACCCCGCCGCCGGAACTGACCCCGCCAGTCCGTTTCGCCAAAGCGCGTCCACGTGCGCAAAAGGCGCCGTAATCAAATGCGGTAGCGGAAGCCACGGCTCGCCGAGTTGTTCCCAACCCGGTGTGGGCGTATCAAAAAGCCGCCGCGCGATGTTGAGGTGCGATTCAGCGTCGCCGAAATAGAGCAGCCATCCGTGCGCCGCGAAAAACCACACCGCCAGCGCACTCGCCGCCGCGGCTGTCAGCAGTGCTAGAACTCGGTGCAGACTCGAAATTCCTGGAAGCGCTCGTCCACCTCCGCGCGCGTCAGTGTTCGGAAGCGGTCCGGCCCGAACTTCTCGCAACAAAAACTGCCCATCACGGATCCGTAAATCACCGCCCGCCGCAGCGAGTCCTCATCGATATGCGAATCCTGCACGGAAACGCCACGGCTCGCCAGATAACCCGCGAATCCTCCCGCGAAGCAATCCCCCGCGCCGGTCGGATCGAAAACATACTCCAGCAGGTATCCCGGCGCCATGAAATGGAAGTCCGGGCGGAACAGCAGCGCGCCATACTCCCCGCGTTTGATCACCAGCGTCTTCGGTCCCATGTCCATGATCTTTTGCGCGGCGCGCCGCAGGTTGCTCTCACCAGACAGCATCCGCGCTTCGCCATCGTTGATCAGCAGAAAATCCCACTCCCGGATCGTCTCCAGCAACTGTTCCCGGTACCCGGAGATCCAATAGTTCATCGTATCCCCGCCGGTTAGTCGCGGTTTCGCGATCTGCGCCCGCACTGTTTTCTGCAATTCGGGCTGGATATTCCCGAGCATCAGATACGGCATTTCCCGATACGCTTCCGGCACCTTCGGATCGAAATCCGCAAACACGTTCAACTCGGTCGCTAGCGTGGTCCGTTCGTTCATATCGTGCGAATACACGCCCGACCAGAAAAACGTCCTCCCGGAAGCTCTCTCCAGGCCCGCCAGGTCGATCTGCCGCGACGTCAGGAAGTCCAGGTCCGCCTGCGCAAAATCGTCGCCCACCACCGCGACCACGTGCGATTTTGTGAAATAACTCGCTCCCAGCGCGATATAAGTCGCCGCGCCGCCCAGGATCCGATCCACCTTCCCATGCGGCGTTTCCACCGCGTCATAAGCGACCGATCCAACAATCACCAGAGACATCGTTTTGATTGTAGAGCTATCGCGATCGCCTACCCTGCGCAACCTCGGCCACGCAATCGGCGAGCCGTCGCAGGAACTCTTCCGCATGCGTCCGCACAAAGAAGTGACCGCCTGGCAGCAGCGCGAACTCACTCTCCGGAGACGTCGATTGCTCAGTCCACCCCGCCACGTGTTCCGCGCTCAACGACGGATCGTCCACCCCATGGAACGCCATGATCGGAAACTCGAACGGCGCTTCCGCGCAATAAAGATAATGCCGGTACAGGTGCGTGTCCGCACGCAGCACCGGCAACAACAGGCGCCGCGACTCCGCATCGTCCGGCATCGCGCCGAGCGCGCCCGAATCCAGTAGCAGCTCCGCATCGTCCGGATCGGTCCCGGCTGCATCGGTCCGCAGCTGCGGAGCTCGCGCTGACGAAACCACCAGCGCCTTAGGCAGGCTCATCCCATTCCTCCGCAGGGCCCGCGCCAGTTCGAACGCAATCCCCGCGCCCATGCTGTGCCCATACAAAATGAACGGTCGTGTCAGATGCGGCCGGATCGCCTCCAGAAGCGCCTCCACCAAGGCGCCCATTTCCGTGAACGACGCTTCGCTCATCCGCGTTTCCCGCCCTGGCAATCTCGCCGCAAACACTTCGGTTTCTTGTCCCAGAGATGCGTTCCAGGTCCGGTAAACCGCCGCGCCCGCGCCCGCCCACGGGAAGCAGAACAACGTCCGCTTGGCTGAGGGAAACGCAAATTCCATAGGGAAAAATCCGCTGGCGCGCGCCGCCTTCTGCCGTATCCGCAAAGCCAGCAACTGCCGCTTCGCCGGAGAAAGCCGTTCCGCCTCCGTCGCCGGAACCGCCGCCCTCGCTCTGGCCACGCGCTTGGGTCTTCCGATCAATTCCAGGAGATGCGCTTCCAGCCACCCCACGTGCAACTGCTCCGCATACTCTAACGCTGCAACGCGCGATCGATGCGACACATCTTCGTAATGCGCACGGTCCGTCACCAGTCGGCTGAGCGCCGCCCGCCACGGCCCTATGTCCTGCGCGGGGACCTCTGCCACTGGAACCATGTTCGCGTCCACTCGCGCTCGGTAACTCCGAATCGGATTCACCGGCAGCAGGTATTCCACTCCGAGCTTCGCCTCATGCAGCCCGCCCACATCGCTCGCCATCACCGGAATTCCGCGGATCATCGCTTCCACCACCATCCGTGATCGCGCTTCCGCCCAAACCGACGGAACCAGCACCACGCGCGTCCGGTGCAAAATCAGCGCCATATCGTCCACGGGCTCGAAGATCTGAATGTTCGCTATGCCGCGCAGCTCCGCCAAGTCTTCCGCATTCGTGCCCCATGTGGGCACGGCTGCGAACCGTACTTTTGGCATTTCCTGCGCGAGCGCTGTAAAGATCGAAATCCCCTTCACGGCGCACGGATTCACCATCAGAACGAACTCGTTATCGAACCGTCCCATGGAGGCATAGTCACCGGGATCAAGCAGCGAGATCGGCACATGAATCGCCGGAAACCCGCTCCACTCCCGGCAGTAGTTCGCCACGTATTCGCTCACTCCGATCATCGAATCCACCCGCCTCAGCATCTCCGCCTTGGCCGGGTTCGGCGACGAGCAGTCCGGCCCGAATGGTACCGCCACCGTCGCCCGAACCAGGTAAACCACCTGGGCCCGCGGAGCGCGCAAGGCCACTTCGAGCAGCAGCGCCCCCGGGTCATCTGTCGAACACAGAATTACGTCCGGATCGAACTCCTCGATCTCCTTCGCGAACGCCACCCGCAGCCGCGGATCCCGCGTCACCGTGCACACCGTCACCCCATTCCGCTCGAAACCCACGCCGCCATTCCGAATCGCCGCCGTCGCCATACCGCGCGCCGCCAGTTCGCCCAGAAATTTTTCGTGTTCGGTTTCCCCGAAACTTTCCAGCCGAGCCAGCACCCGCACCTGGTGCCCGCGCCCGGCCAGCGCTTCCAGCAACAGCCGGTTCGATTTGTCGCCACCGCCATGCGAAGGGAAGTAAAGCGAGTTGTGCGCCAGCAGAATCCTCAGGACCGCAACCTCTTTAGCCGCGCCACCAGCAGCGCCCGCTGTTCTCGCGATAACCGATCGAGCCGCCCCGACCGATCGCCTTCGTCATCTGAATGTCCGGGCGTCAGCTCCAAAAGCAGTCCCTCCAGGCCCCCGGCATTCAAGCCGTAGACGAAATCGAGCGCCGCGTCGCGCGAACGCCCTGCTTCGTTCTCATAGACCGCCCGGTCCGAAACCAAACTCCGGATCGCATCCGTCCATCGCCCGACCGGCTGCTCGGCGATCACCGGCCTCGGCATTTGCGCCTCGTCGAACGTCGGCAGGTATTCCCGGATCGGCGTCACTGGCATCACGAACCCCGTTCCGCGTTTCGCCTCAGCCAATCCACCCGAGTCGCTCGCCACCACGGGAATGCCCCGCAGCATCGCTTCCATTACAATCAGCCCGAAGCCTTCATACCAGAGCGACGGCATCATCAGCACGCGCGTCCGCTCCAGAACCTCTTCAATGCGCCGCACCGGCTCCAGCGTGGTCACGTTGGGAATCGCGTGCAACTCCGCGCGGTCCTCATCAGTCGTGCCCCAGCCCGGCAGCGCCGCGAACGCGACTTCCGGCATCGCCCGCGCCACCGCCGCGAAGATCGGCAGCCCCTTCACCGCGCACGGATTCACCATCAGCACGAACCCTTGGTCGAAGTTCGCGTAACTATCAAAGGGTCCGGATCCGTAGATCGGCGGATGTGCGACGCGCACAAACGCCGGCGACACAGGGCTGAGATGCCGGCTCACATATTCCGCCATGTGCTGCCCGATCACCACCACTGCCGCGCAGTTCCGCACCCGCGCCGCCGCATGCGCGTCCGGGCTCCAGCTCTCCGGCCCGAATGGCAGAAACTGGGGGGTATGCGCCAGGTAAACCACCCGGCCCCCCCGCGTCTCCCCGGCTTCGCGCAGCAGCGTATGTCCCGGATCTTCCGACGAAACCAGCACCCAGTCCGGCCTGAACTCGCGGATATGTTCCGCCAGTACGCCCGGCCGGCGCGCTATCCCCCGATGAAGCGCCACCTCGATTCCGCTCGGCAGCGTCATCTTCCAATCGTCGCTGCTCGGATTGATCTGGAACCCCTGGCTGTCGCCCTCACGCTGCAATCGCTCTGCCTGTTCAGCGCCCGCGACCGGGGCCGCTCCACACATCACTCGGCACGCGTGTCCTCGCGCGGCCAAATGCTCCAGCCAGACCCGGTTGCTTCGCGTCGACCCTCCCCGCGGCGGAACAAAAGCCGCGGTGGAAGTCAGCAGGATCCGCATTCTTCTAGACCCGGGGCTCCTCGTCCATCTCGCTCGCCAGCAGCGCTTCCGCTTCGGCGTCGCTCAGCCCCTCCACCTCCGCCAGCAGTGACGCATACTCGTCCTCGTTCAACTCCCCCAACTGAAACAGCTCGATCGATCGCGCCAGTTCTTCCACCGTCAAAGTCCCCGTATAGACCGCCTCCAAAGGCAGATCGACTCCGATATCCCGGTGGATTCGCGAAACCATTTGCACCGCCAACAGCGAATGACCGCCCACATCGAAAAACGGATCCCGAATTCCGATCGACGACACTCCCAGCAACTCGCTCCATAACGCGCACAAACGCGCCTCCAACTCCGTCCGGGGCGCCCCGCCGGCGGCCATCACCGGAGCGCGCTCCCGTTTCTCCCGAAGCATCGCGTCCATCATCTCCGCCGGATGGCGCAATTCCGCAATGCGCTGGTAATCGGCCGCCCGCTGTGTCCGCGGAGCGGCTTCGGCATTCCTCTCCACCTGCCTGGGAATCATATCCGCCGCCCGGTAAACCAAGCCCGCCAGCTTCTCAACCTCCACGTGAAACGGCGGTTCTCCATCCGCCACGCCTCGCAGAAAATCCCGCGCCGGCGCATTCCGCGCCGAATTTGCAAAAGGAACGATCACCCTCGCCTTGCCGCTTTCCTTCGCCATCTTGCCCGCGCGGCGCAGCATCCGGTGTTCCACGCCGCGGCCCAGCGCCCGGCAACTCAGCGCGAAGGTGTCTACCACCACAGCCTCCTCATTCTGTTCCAGCAGCAGCAATCCCACGAACCCGTAATCCCCGAAGCGATCCTTCACTCGCACACTCAGCCCAACTCCCCGTTCGCAAAACGTCCGGATCTCCGCCTCGTGCCGCCGCCGCGTCGTGAAGTTCATCTGATTCGTGCGCTGCGTAATCTGCGCCGCGCGCGCGACATCTTCCTCCTTTATCGGCCGGATCTCGACCTGCAGGTCCAGTCCCGCCACAAACGCTTCCAGGCTCCGCGCCTGCTGCGCCCAGCTCGTGCGTTCCGCCTCGTGCGCGTAGAACCGTGTCCGTTCGCGATCCTCTCGTGTCCTGATCCGCGGCGGATCAAGCGCCCACACATGTTCCAGAAACTGCGGGATTCGATTCGCGTCCGCCGGAAGCGTCAGCGCCGCCACCTCGGGCAGCTCCGCCGTCACCTCCGCCGTTTCCTTTGGGTTGTCGTCCACGAAAACGAAGCTGTCCAGCCCCAGCCTGAGCTCCGCCGCCAACGATTCCAGACTCACCGCCTTGCCGTCCCAATTGATCCGCCGCGCCGCAAACCGGTCGAGCTGCAACGGCATCTCCGGATGCCGCTGGAAAGTTTCCAGCACATCTTCTTCGTTGTTCTTGCTGACGATCGCCAGCATTCGGCCAGCCGCCTGTTGCGCCGCCATGAATCTTTGCAGCGCTTCTCGCGGCGCGTCCAGAGTCACCCCCAGCGGCTCCTCGCCGCATACTCCGCTCCATAATGTGTCGTCGCAATCGAGAGCGATCACTTTATAGGGAGCCGCCCGCATCGCGTGCATGTGCCGCGCCAGAAACGCGCCCAGCGCTGTGAAGTATTCAGTGGTGTAAGGAATCGCGCCCATCGCCCGCGCTTTTGGATCATGCACCTCCCTGACCGGGTACCAAGCGTCCTGTTCCGCTCCCCGGAGCACTTCCGCGCGCGACCCAGCGCCGATCCGCTCGCCCAGTAACTCCTCGGCCGACCCCGCGGTTGCCGAAGGACAGATCCTCACCAGAAGTTCCGCGTCGAAACTCTTCGCGGCAAACCGGATGGCTTCCGCGTATTCAGTCACCGCGCCCGTCCGAACCAGGTCCTCTTCCCTCGCCAGCATCACATTGATGCCTCCCGCGTTCCGCGCAAACACGCCCGCCGGATCCAGTAAGGTCTGGAGAACTTGACCGAACGGCGCGAATTCCACCGTGCATTCCCACCTCAGTAGGCGCAAGAAAAATTCCAGCGGCTCTTTCAAAGGTTCCGCGGTGAATGTGGCCGCCACCGCTACGCAAGACCCCGACATCGTCCCAGTCTATCGACCCCTGGGAGCTTGGAACCTTTTCGACCTGTGGAGGAAAGTCACAGAGGAGACCCTATTGACCCCCATATCGCAATCAGCTAACCTCAAAAGGCTAAAGACACATATGAAGGAAAATCTGCTGGAATCGACCAAAAATGCGGCGTTGTCCGTCTCTTTGAGGTTGATGTTGCGTGCTCTCAGTACAGAGGATGACTGCTTCGTCCGGGAACATGGACTGGACATTACGGATTTTCGGGCTAATCGCCGGAAATTGTTTCGCGAGCTTCTTCGAACCGCGAATAGGCATTTTCGCTCCATTCAGTTCGAACGTCGGCTGCACATGAAACGCAGTGGACATGTGGCCATGTCGACCCTCCTCAGTGACGACTTTGCAATGAGCCGCGCGCTCTTCGAACTTCGACTCGCGCTCTGCGCCCATTACGTAAGAGTTCCGCTCGCCGCCCATCTAGCCGGTCGCGCCTGCCGCCAGATCCAAGACTCCCTGCTCATCGCCAGCTCCGCCCTGCAGCAGTCCGGATCTCCGCGGCTAGCCTGAGCGCTTCCGCATTCAAATGCTCTACCCGGGCGTGTTCTTCCGGGTCATATACAGGTTCCTCGGGCATTTCTTCGCCGCTCGGCTGTAAGACCGCCACCCAATAGGTGAACGTGAACAGGCTGATCAGTTCAATTAGAAGTGAACCCGCCCCATTCAGCCGCTTCCCCATGGCCACCATCGCGAGAAAGACCATCGATTGCAGCGCGAAGGTTGCGGCTGCCCCGCGTTCCAATGACAGAACATTTCCTTTCGTCGGAACCCGGACCCGCGCGAAAAAAACCATGCTCGCCAGCAGGAAAACGGCGAATCCGGTCATCACGATACGAACTCCCGTTATCGTTAAGTCGAATGGATTGTCCGCGCTCCGCCAGTCACTGTGCACCACCACGACGGAAACAGTCACAGCCAGGCACACCAGGACCAACAGCAACTTGCGTCCAAACGCGCCGATCCCCGGGTAGTTCGACAGATGCGCGGAAAAAATCGACCGGATTGCAAGGAATTGAAACAGCATCATAATCGCTTGTCCCGCAATGTACACGCGCAAGTAAACGGCAGCCTGGTGCGTAAACTGCGTTAGAAGCAGGGACACGGTAGCATCTACGCCGGCCCAAGCCACAAAGGCCAAATAACGCCCTGCCAGCTTAGTCCGGATTAGGTTCCCGGCGAAAAGCAGCTCGACCACGATGGACCCGTACCACGCAAAAATGAGAAGGCGGCTCAGCACAATCCAGGGGTATTCTCCCCCTTCCGAGCCGCTCTGTTCAAGTCGAATCGTCTCTTCAACGATCCGGCGGCCTTTACCGCGAACCCGGTCCACATGCAGGCGGGCACACCGGAGGAGGCATCAGGCTCGCTTCGCGAGACCCTTGCACCATCGCCAAACCCATTACAATCAGAACGACTAATTTTACGGTTTTCATTGCGTTTCTTCCTTTTCTTATCTAAATCACTGGCGCTTTGTTTTGTGGCCCGGCGGGAAAGCGGGCCAGAGCGCAGTGATGAACAACTCTTAGCAACATCTAAAGCCCGGAGCAAGCCCCTTGCACTTTAAGTATCACTGAAGGAATAGAGATGATGTTCAACTAAAATGTAAGACCGTCGAGCCTTCGCCTATACCCGGTCCGGCTTTACCAAGCACCACGCGCGTCTGTCTTTATGAACCGTCCGCCTTTCGGCATACCCCGGAGGGGTATGCCGCTGCGGGCGATTGGCTTGCGTTTCGAAGAAATCGCGCAGATGCTGATACCACTCTGCTTACACGTAGAGCAAAAACAGGCAGACCTGCAAACCTGGATTTCTGCGCGTGTGACGAGACCCCTTTCGGGGTTCAGCAACTCTAAATCGGTTCAAGAAACGGAGCACTGAATGAGATCCAGCGCTCCGAACTTATTGGCCCTGGCGAGAAGCCCCTCGCCGGCCACGGGATTCCGAGAAGGAAGCCGCCCTCGCCGGTACGTGCTATCGTTTTTTCCCGCTCCATTCCAAATAGGACATCCAGTCCGCTTTTCCTGGCATCTGCATCTGAAATTTCCCGGACATGACGCTATCTTTCAGTTCGTACACCAGCCGAAACCGAGGGCCGGGCGCCCCCTCGTCCGAGATGAAAATCACGCTGGTCGGCGTGGGCGCGCTGACGCCGTAGTGGATGACATGGCCCTCGTTATCGAAATAAATTGCCCTGAGGGGCTGGCCCGGTCCATCTTCGTAGACGTAGAGCAAATCGCCATGATCGCAGTCGAAGTCGGTCGGTCCCTTGCATCGGTCCGCGCTGCTATGGCGCGCAAGAATGTGACCCCCCAGCTCTCGCTTAAAGCTATAGGTTCCAGCGGCACTCGCTTTCGCTGCCCCGCCTTCTGTAATCGCCTCCCACGTCCCCTCAAGAAAGCTGAGTGCGCTCCATTGTCCCTTGCCCTTCGATGGCGTCTGGGCGTTGAGAACACCCGCGGCGATCACGGCGAAGACCACTAGCAGTTTCATAATTCTTGATCCTTTCGTCTTAGAATGGATCACGCGCCTCGTCCGAATCCCGGCGTTCCCCCGAGTCCGAACATTGTGGCCTGCCATTCAATCCGACAGTCCGCGTTTCGGAATGGATCTTTTCTTAGTCTCGCGGCCCTTTGACCGGTTTTGATTTACCCTGAGCTTCACGATTTTTTCGATCAAGCGGTAAGGAATCGGCTGATCGAGAGGGAATCGCAGGTTGCCCTTCTCTCCTGCATAGATTGAAATCGACTTCTCCAGTTCCGCGTCGCCCCGGACCGGCGGATATAGCCCGATGTGCTTTTTGAAGGCGGCGAAGTACACCAAGATGCCGTCAAGCGTGAACGCCGGGATTCTATAGCTGATGGTCTCCTGCGCGCCAGGCGCAGCCTGCCGGATTGTCAGCCTTATCTTTTCGAGGACCGCCTGGACCTCCGGCGAAAAGAACGAGATGTATTCATCGATGTTCCGCGGCGCGTCTCGCCGGGTTTGCATGGTTCCCTCCGTCCGCCGCGCGGGTCAAACGCCCGCGGTCACGGCGACGATATCAAACAAGGAGCGGGCCCAGGAAGGGGAAAACCGCGGCTCCAGCGCTTTTCGTCACTTTTCGGCGATACGTCGCATCTCAGTACAATTAGGCTTTGCGGCATCCACTATGTTTGGCGAAATTCGAGAGCTTGTCGAAACCATTTATCGCGATGACCCCGCGGCCAAAAGCTCGCTCGAAATCGTCCTCTGCTATCCCGGTCTCCACGCCGTCATTGCTCATCGGCTGGCCCATCGGCTTTACCGCGCCCGCCTCAACCTGCTTGCACGTTTAATCTCCCAGTTCATGCGCTGGCTCACCGGCATTGAGATTCATCCCGGCGCTGTCATCGGCCGCCGGCTCTTCATTGATCACGGAATGTGCGTGGTCATCGGGGAAACCGCCGAAGTCGGCGACGACGTCCTCATCTACCAAGCCGTCACCCTGGGCGGCTCTGGGACAGAGCGAGGCAAACGTCATCCGACGCTCGGCAACCGCGTCGTGGTCGGCGCCGGCGCCAAGGTTCTCGGCAACATCACCGTCGGCAATGGTTCCAAAATAGGCGCAGGTTCGGTGGTCGTAAAATCCGTGCCGGAAAACAGTACGGTTGTCGGCGTCCCCGCCAAAGTTGTGCGCTTGCACGACATAGCTCTACCGGACCGGGAAGCCCAGGACATTGCCGCGCTCAAAGCCCGCGTCGCCGAACTCGACGCCCTCGTCCACCAGCTTCTCGAAAGGCCTGAACCCGCGGAAGTGACGGAACGATGATTCTGCCAGCCATCCGCCGCGACCTCGAAATCGTCCCGTCGCCCCTAGATGAGCAGCCCGGCCTTCTCCTCCGGGACTCCATGGGCTTCACCGACACCGTCCTGGTCGTCCCCTGGGCTCTTGCCCGCTGCCTCGACAACTTCGACGGCGAGCACACCGACGCCGACCTCCGCCAGTGCCTCGTCCAGGAAACAGCGCAACTCAACGTCACTCCCATCCTCGAACAGCTGATCGCCGCCCTTCGCGACAATGCCTTCCTGGAAGATGAAACCTTCGACGCCGTCGCTCGGAAGCGCAGAAGCGAATTCGCCGCCCTGCCCACGCGGCTTCCTTCACACGCCGGCTCCGCATATCCGAACGAGCGCCCAGCCCTCGATCTCACTCTGCGCGGATATCTAGACCCAGCGTCCGATCTCGACCCTTCCGCCGGAGTCATCGCCATCGCCGCGCCCCATGTCAGCCCTTTCGGAGGCTGGCAATCCTACCGCGCCGCCTACCGCCGCCTTCCCGCGAACTCCGCCGATCGCACCTTCGTCATCCTGGGCACCTCGCACTACGGCGAGCCCGAAAAGTTTGGGCTCACCCGCAAGCCCTTCCAAACCCCCCTCGGCGTCGCCACCACCGATACCGCTCTGGTCGATCGCCTGGCCTCTCGCGCCGCCGCCGCCGTCACTCCCGAAGACTACTGCCATTCCGTCGAGCACTCCATCGAGTTCCAGGTGTTGTTCCTGCAGTGGCTCTATGGACCCGAAGTCAGGATCCTGCCGATTCTTTGCGGCTCGTTCGCCCGCAGTATCTACTTCGGCGGAAAGCCCGAGCAGGATGAGGGTGTTGCCCGGTTTCTTGGCGAACTTGGCGAGATCGCCGAAGCTGGTAAGGATCGCCTCACCTGGATACTCGGCATCGACATGGCCCACATCGGCCGCCGCTACGGGGACCGCAATCCTGCCCGCGCCAATCAGGGCTACCTCGCCGAAGTCGCCGAACGTGACCGTCTTCGTTCCGAGCGCGTCACCTCCGGAGACTCCGCCGGCTTCTGGAACCTCGTCCAGCAGAATCGCGACGACCTCCGCTGGTGCGGCTCCTCGCCCCTTTACACATTTCTTCAGGCCGTACCGAATGTCCGCGGCGCGCTGGAGCGTTACGAGCAGTGGAATATTGACGAAGCCAGCGTCGTCAGCTTCGCCGGCATCTCCTTCACGCGAGCTACCTGACTCATGCACCGCCGTCGCTTCCTCCAATCCGCGCTAGCCCTTGCCGCGACTCCCCGCTTCGTCAAGGCCCAGGCTCCGAAGATGCCAACCGAGGGCATCAAGCTCGGCTTCGATACCTACTCCCTGCGCGCGTTCGGATGGAAAGCTCTTCAGTTCCTTGACTACGCCGCGGCCCTGCAACTCGACGCCATCCAGATCTCCTCCCTTGATGACTTCGAAAGTCTCGATCCCGCGCATCTCCGCGAAGTCCGCGCGAAGGCGGAACGCCTAGGAATCGCCATCGACGCGGGCACCGGCTGCATTTGCCCGCTTTCCGCCAGTTGGGGGAAACGCTCCGGCACTGGACGCGACGCCATGCTCCAGGGCCTTCAGGTCGCCAACATCGTCGGCGCAAAGTCCGTCCGCTGCTTCATGGGCTCGCTCGCCGACCGCCGCACCGACCCATCCCGCCTGGAAGCCTGCATGGACGAAACAATCAAGGTCTTCCGCTCCGTCCGCGCCGAAGCTCAGAACTTAAACGTCAAAATCGCTATCGAGAACCATGCCGGCGACATGCAGGCTCGCGAAACCCTCGCCATCATCCAGGCATCCGGTCCCGATTTCGTCGGCGCCTGCGTCGATACCGGGAATCCCATGTGGGTCATGGAAAATCCCGTCCTCACCATGGAAGTGCTCGGCCCTTACGCGCTCACCACCCACGTCCGCGATTCCGCCGTCTTCGAGCACGCGCAAGGCGCTGCCGCGCAATGGGTCGCCATGGGCGACGGCAATGTCGATCTTCCCCGCATCGTCGCTCTCCACAAACAGCTCTGCCCTCAATCGGCCATGCATCTCGAAATCATCACCGGCCGCCCGCCGCAGATCCTGCCCTACTTCGATCCTGCCTTCTCGCGCTGGTTCGCTCATACCCCCGCAGCCGACTTCGTCCGTTTTGTCGATCTCGCGAAACACGGACGCCCGTTCATGGGAGTCATGGTGGTTGAAGATTCCGGCGCGGCCATGAAGCTCCCCGAATACACCGCCGCCCTGCGCGCCCAACAGCGCGTCGATCTCGAACGCAGTTTTGCTTACTGCAAACAGACCCTCGGCGTCGGCGTGGCTTCCCGACTGCATCCCACCGGAACCTAAAAGAGCCGCCCGTCTCCGTCACGCAAAAAAAAAATGAGTCACGCGGCTAAAGATTCGCGCCGAATCTGCCGAAAAGTATTCATGGATTTCAAAACATTCATCGACACCGCCGCTCCGACCCCATTCGGATGGGTGATCACAACGCAGAACGCTTTCAATCTCACGTCCATGCTAGCGTTTCGAAACCAGCTTCTCTCGCTTTCGCGCGCGGTCGAAGCGGTGGCGCCCTCTCCGTCCGATGCCGGTCGCGTTGAGATTACGGTCCACTCCGCCTAACGGGCGCCCGGCTTCGGGCGAACCAGAGTGACTGGCATACGTCCGAATAGTACCGCTGGAAATGCGAGCCGTCACTTCCAGAGCGGCGCCGCGTCGAATTGCCGCTCACTTTCCCGGTACGATGAATAGACACTGCTTGTCTGTTGACGCCTACCCTTTGGCAGGCGGCCCTGTTAACAGGGCGGTATCGCATCTCTTCTCTCTTTATCGTGGCTCGCCTCGTAGATTTGTTTCGTTCCAAAACCGTCCTCATCGCAATTGAGTTCTGCGGGATGGCGCTGGCTATGCTGCATTCCTGTTATTTCCCCGCATTCGGACTTCTTGCCGCGGTGGAGCATGCGTTCAAGAAGGCGTCGCTTAGCGTAAGTTCCGTGGTTGGCATCGTCTTTTTCGCATCGATGATTTTGCGGCTCTCGCTTCTGCCGGTTTCTCCTGTGCCGGCTCCGGTAATCCGCGGTGAGTTTAGCTACCTTCTAGCGGGGATACTTTCGCCCATGGCCGGCTCGCAATCCGATGATCCCGGGGATTCGGTGCGCCTCGCGGTCGCGGGTTTCCTGGCGGTTTGCGCCGGTCTATGGATGGAGTTTTGGCCGATGCACTCCATCACTTCGCTCCCATTTTAGTTTGCACTTCCATTTGACTGTCGAAGCTGCGCTCTCTCTACTACCGGAGAGAGTGGTTCGGCAAGCCGGTAGGTTCGTGCCTGATCTGGGCAATCGCCTTGCTAACGCTCGGGGCGCTGACGCTTCGGTTGAGTGCTGATGCGACTCAGACGCCAGTAAACGGCCTACGGGTGGGTTCCTTGGGCCACAATGGAAAAGAGCGATGTCCGGCGTGTGCGAGTGATCCAGACTCTTGACCAGACACCTGGAAAACACCTCGTGCTGGTGCACTGCTCGCCAGATCACAATGTCAGCGCGAATTGGTCTACAATCCGCCGAGTATTCCCTCGGCGAGAGTCCTATTCGCCCGGAACATGGACCCGAAACAAGATCGCGCACTGCATGCATTATTCCCGGACCGGCAGGTCTGGAGAGTGGAGGCGGATTCGCGACCGCCCCGCCTCACACCCGTCAATGCGTGATTAGTGATTAGTTACAGGACGCTCTTCAACGAGAGAGTTCACGAGCAATTCCAGGTCAGACTCGGAATCGCTGGCCAGCGCCGCATCATAGCGGGGCACCCAGGGAGCGGGATTATCGTTATCCCAAAGAAGATCAGTTGCGGTTTGAACAAGCTCAGCGTGGAACATAGCAAACCTCCTCAGCGCTGCCAGTTTATCACGAGAATGGCAGCTTTACGGAAGCGCGGGCATGTGTTCCGGTATGGATAAAGTGACCGTTCCGAGACATAGGTAACAGAACGTTCCGGAGACATGGGTTACACTTTGTCCCCCAAAGGGGGTGAAGGCCATGCCATGGAAGGAGAGTTCTGTTATGGACGAACGAATGCGATTTGTTATACGCCTGAAGGACGGCGAGAGCATGGCTTTACTCTGCCGCGAATTCGGGATCTCGCGGAAGACCGGCTACAAGATTTTCGAGCGGTACGAGCAGTGTGGCCTGGAAGGCCTCACCGATCGTACCCGCAGGCCTTTCCGCTATGCCAATCAGCTTCCGGCTCAAGTGGAGACCGCGATCGTCGCGGCCAAACGCGAGAAGCCGCACTGGGGAGCGCGCAAGATCCGGGAGCGCCTCCTGCGCAGACTGCCGCATGCGATCAAGGTTCCGGCCGCCAGCACCATCCACGCTGTCATGGACCGGCATGGTCTGGTCAGTCGGGCATCTCCTCCGCGAACACGGGCCGAGGGCACACCGTTATCCGACGGCTTGAATCCCAACGATTTATGGTGCGCCGATTACAAAGGCGAGTTCCAGCTCGGCGATAAGCGCTACTGTTATCCGCTTACCGTCACGGATCAGGCCTCGCGCTTTCTGCTGCTGTGTGAAGCGCTGGAATCCACCCGTGAAGACCTGGCGTTCCCCGCCTTCGAGCGCTTGTTCCGGGAACGGGGCCTGCCCTGTGCCTTTCGCTCCGATAACGGCGTTCCATTCGCCTCCCCTCACGGCCTGTTTCAGCTCTCCCGCTTATCGGTATGGTGGCTGCGTCTCGGCATTTCGATCGAACGCATCCGGCCCGGTCGTCCCCAGCAGAACGGCCGCCATGAGCGCATGCACCTGACGCTGAAACAGCAGGCGACGCGCCCCGCCGGAGCCAATTTCCTGCAGCAGCAGGCCACTTTCGACACCTTCGTTGAAGAATTCAACAACGAAAAGGCCTCACGAAGCGCTCGACATGAAATGCCCCGGTGAGGTTTACACGCCGTCTCCGCGGGTTTACGACGGGATTCCCGAGCCCGACTACCCCTTTCACGACCGCACGGTGCTCGTCACCAGCTGCGGCCGCATCTGCCTGCACAGGAAGAAGATCAATCTGTCGAAATCGCTCGCCGGTCAGGCGGTCGGCATTCGCGAGGTCGAGAACGGAATCTGGCTCGTCAGTTTCATGCACTACGACCTGGGGTACGTCGATCTGGAAGAAAGGACTCTCCAGCCGCTCGACAATCCCTTTGGCGCCAGACCCGCCGCTGCTGAGCCCAGCCAGGATGCGAAAAACATGCAAACCGCCGGCTCGCGTAGCATGAAAGCACCCGGCGAAACAGAAGCGAGCAATGCTGGAGAGCAACTCGCCGAGGGATAGCCGGCGCGACTCATCGCGGACGATGAACAAGGGCGCTCCGGCGCCCTTGTTCTTCCCCCTGCTTTTCATTCCCACACAGACAGAAGACATCGGACCGATAGATCGCCTATGCCTTGAAAACTCATGCCGTCTGCGACGCAGACCTCCACCTCCCGACGATGTGGGTCTCCGCAGACCCCGGCAATGTGTTACCTATGTCTCAGGAACAAACTGTTACCCATGTGTCCGGTACGGACAAAGCGGAAGGTGGTGGGCGGTCAGGGACTTGAACCCCGGACCCCCTGCTTGTAAGGCAGGTGCTCTAACCAGCTGAGCTAACCGCCCTTCCCGGCATCTTCATTGTAAACGCTCACTCACCCTTCAAAAAGCGGTGCTACACTGAATCAGGATCAAAACGGTCCGGGTGGCATTTTCCCGTGAGAAATCGCGCTGGAACCGGATCGGAACCGACCCGAATGAATCGGAAACTCGTTCTAATCGCCTCACTCGCCGGGTTTTTTCTCTCCTGTTGCTGCGCTGCTGGATTTGTCCTGCTCCGTTCTTCCGAACCTGTGGGCCCGCGGACCCTTGGCCTGACAGCCGTCGATTGGCCGCGCGAAAACAGGTTCTCCACAGAAAAGGCCGCTCTCGGTAAGCTTCTTTTTTTCGACGTCCGCCTGTCGCCAGACGCGAGCGTCGCCTGTTCGAGTTGCCACTCTCCCATGCATGCGTTTGCTGAATCCAGTGACGTGTCGATGGGCTTTCATGGTCATCGCGGCGTTCGCAACGCGCCGACGCTGATTAACGTGGCTTACGAGGAGAATTTCTTCTGGGACGGTCGTGCCGAAACACTGGAAGAACAGATCAGAGAGCCGGCCGGGAACCCGATCGAAATGGCGAGTTCACCAGAGGCGATCGTTTCAAGCATCCGCGGCGTTCCGGGATACAGGGCTTATTTTACGAGGGCTTACGGAACGCCGGAGATTACCTGGGGTCGTATCACGCAGGCAATTGCAACATTCGAACGCACGATCGTCAGCGGAAATTCGCCCTACGATCGGTATCGCGCGGGTGAAAAAAACGCTCTCACCGCAGCGCAACGGCGCGGCCTTCAGGTCTTTCGAGAGGCGCGCTGCAATGTTTGTCACTCAGCCCCGTTTTTCACCAACGGCTCGTTCGCGAACCTAGGGATTGGCGCCGGAAAATCCCATCCCGATCCGGGACGCTTCCGGCTGACGCACGATGAACATGATTGGGGCGCTTTCAAAACGCCCACCTTGCGCGAGGTTGCTCTCACCGCCCCCTACATGCACGACGGCAGCCTCCACACGCTAGAGGAAGTTGTTGATTTCTATGACGGCGGCGGCGCCCCGAATCGCAACCTGGACAACCGCATCCGTCCCCTTCATCTCGCCGCGGAGCAGAAGCACGACCTCGTCGCGTTCCTGCACGCGCTAAGCGGCGAAGGTTGGCAGAATACAGCCCCGGAGCGTTTCCCTCAATGATCGCGAAAAGCAGGCTCTCTGATCTGGCCGCGGGAGCCGAAGCAATTCTGGAGTCCATAGAGCTTCCTGACGAAGAGGCTCGGCACCTCATGATTCTCGGTTTCCTGCCGGGGCACCGGATTCAGGTCGGGCTGTGCGCTCCCGGAGGCGATCCCCGGGTTTATCGTGTCGACGGATCTGAGGTCGCTCTGCGCCGTGAAACGGCGGCCCACCTGATTGCGACGCCACTGGAAGGAGGTCTCTCTTGAGCAGCGCGGAGTGCCACACGCCAGCGCCTCGGCCGCGCATCGCCCCGGCGCAACGCACACGATTAGTAGCCGTCGTGGGTCCTCCGAATGCGGGTAAGTCGACCCTTTTCAACCGGCTCACCGGGCTTCACCAGAAGGTCGCCAACTATCCGGGAGTCACGGTTGAACATCGCATGGGCCGGCTGAAAACCCGGTATATCGACATCAACGTAAATCATCAAATTGAACTGGTTGATCTTCCGGGGATTTACTCCCTGAATGCGCGCTCCGAAGATGAGCGGGTGACGCGCGACGTTCTGAGCGGACTCATGCCCGGCGTCCCCCGTCCCGACGCGGTGCTCCTCATCCTCGATTCCACAAATCTTGGACGTCAGCTCATGCTCGCCGCGCCCGTGCTGGCGACCGAGCTTCCGACCATGGTGCTTCTGAACATGGCCGATGATCTGAGAAAGCGCGGGGGAGTCTTGGACGTGCCCGCGCTTTCCAAACAACTCGGCGCGCCCGTCGCCCTGATCAGCGCGCGGAACGGAATGGGTTTCGACGGGATTTACGACTTTCTGAACGCGCAACTCGCGCCGCCCAAACCCGTTCAGCTTCCGATCCTGCACGATGTGCCGAAAACTCGAAAATGGGCGGCTCAAATGAGTCACGTTTCGGGTTACGTCGCTCCGGCCCCGACGCTCTGGACGCGCCGGCTCGACAAAATCTTTCTCCATCCCGTAGCTGGCCCTGCGATCTTTCTGACCGTAGTGATCGCGCTCTTCCAGAGTATTTTCACCCTGGCGAAACCCATGATGGACGGGATCCAGGCGCTGATCACCAGTTCCGGCAAATTGATCGAATCTTTCCTGCCCGCTTCGGCGTTCCGGGATCTCCTTATTCAGGGCGTATGGAATGGCGTTGGGGCGGTGATCGTATTCCTCCCGCAGATCCTTCTCTTATTCCTCTTCATCGGGTTTCTGGAGGATTCCGGCTATCTCGCCCGCGCCGCGCTCATCGCGGATCGAACCATGAATCGCATCGGGCTGCAGGGAAAATCGTTCATCCCGTTGATCTCCGCGTATGCCTGCGCGATCCCCGCGGTGCTGGCGGCGCGCACCATCGAAAACAAGCGCGATCGCATGGCGACCATTCTCATCGCGCCGCTTATGACTTGCTCCGCGCGACTCCCGGTTTACACCTTGGTTATTGCGACGTTCATCCCGGATTATCGTCTGCTGGGCCGGTTCGTCGGAGTGCGCGCGGTCGCCATGCTCTCCCTTTATATTCTTGGATTCCTAGCAGCCGTGATGACCGCCCGCCTGCTGAAATCCTCAGTGCTGCGCAGCGAGCGCACGCCTTTCATTTTGGAGATGCCGCCCTATCGCTGGCCGAAACTGTCGCAACTTGGTATTCGGCTGGTGGATCGCTCCAAGGTGTTTCTTCACCGCGCCGGGACCGTGATTCTCACCGTCGCGGTCGTTCTTTGGGTTCTCTTACATGTCCCGCTTCACAACGGCCAGCCGCCGCCTATCGAGAAGAGCGTGGCCGGTCAGATCGGCCATTTCATTGAACCCGCGATAAGACCGCTTGGATTCGATTGGAAAATCGGCGTCGGCCTGGTCAGTTCTCTTGCTGCGCGCGAAGTCATCATCAGCACTCTCGGAACCATCTATGGCACTGAGGGCGAAGAGGAAGGCAGCGGTGGATTACAACGAGCAATCCATAACGACATGAGCCCGGCCGCGGCCGCGGCGCTTCTCATTTTCTTCGCTTTCGCGCTGCAATGCATGTCGACCATCGCCGTCGTCCGGCGCGAGACGGGAGGATGGAAGTGGCCTGCCGCCCAATTTACGTACATGCTTCTGTTAGCTTATGTTGGCTCTTTCATCACCTACCACGTCGTTTCCTGGTTTACCTGAGAAGCCGTTGGGACAAGCTCAGCGGTTCGGTCCGCGATGCTTCTCAAATTTTCGCATCGCTTTGTGGATCGACTTGGTCCGGCTTTTGCGCTCAGCATTGGCTTGAGGGCTCAGATTTCTGGGATCGCTTTCCACCTCGCGCCGAAGCTTCTCGAAGCTCTGCAGGCGTTCCGCGTCCATCTGCCCCCGCACCGCGCAACCCGGCTCGCTCAAGTGGCGGCAATCCCGGAACCGGCACTGTCCACCGAGCGCCGCGAGTTCCGGGAAGGCGTCGGTCACCGTTTCCACATCCGCGCCGATCTGGATCTCCCGGATTCCCGGCTGATCAATCAACCATCCACCGCCCGGAACGGCGAACATCTGCCGGCTGGTCGTTGTATGCCGGCCTTTTTCATCGCCGCGGCGCACTTCTTGCGTCGCTTGCCGCTGCCCGCCCAAAAGCCGGTTGACCAGAGTCGACTTACCGGCCCCCGACGAGCCGATCAGCGCCGCCGTGGTTTGAGTCTGTAGAAGAACCCGCATCTTCCGCACGCCTTCCTCGTCTTGAGCGCCGCTCACGATGACGGCGTGTGAACCCGCAATCCTCTGGACAATGGCTGTTTTCTCGTCCACATCCCCGCAAAGATCCGCTTTGGTCAGCACGAAGACAGGTTTGGCCCCGCTGGCGAGCGCGAGTATCATGTACCGCTCCAGCCGCCGCGGGTTGAAGTCGCTGTCAAGCCCGCTGACCACAAAAAGAATGTCAATATTCGCGGCCAGAATCTGGACTTCCCGCGCATGTCCGGGCGCCGCGCGTTGGAGCACGGAATGCCGCGGAAGGACGGATTGGATCATTCCATCACTAAAGCCGACGAAATCACCAACAACGGGAGTCACTTTCAAATGACCGGCAGGGGGAAGCGGTTGCTCGCCGTCGTCTGTAAGCACTTCGAAAATGCGGGCGTGAGCTGCGGTTACCCGGCCAAAAAGAAGTTCAGACACTTATCGTCTCCGCGCAGGTTCCGCACGCAGGTCCCGCAATGAGCAGAAATCAGTCAAAAAGCTCCATGCCGCGGGCCCGGATCGTTTAGTGAGCAGAGTGTGGCGAAAGGGGTTAATCTCGTCGATTATACACCTCCCCAATTGTTATTTCGGCTGTAACAAACGCGCCATATAATGATGGGCGGCGAATTCACAAGGAGGTTCTCATGGATCGACGAACATTTCTGAAAACAACGGGCGGCGTCGCCGCGGCCGGCACTCTTCTTTCAGGTTCCGCGCTGAAAGGTGCGACAGATCAGATTCAGCACATCGTCGTGGTGATGATGGAAAACCGCAGCTTCGATCACATGCTGGGCTGGCTGCCCAACGCCACCGGAAAGCAAGCCGGTTTGAGCTACCTGGACAATAACGGGATCAGCCACAACACCCACCCGCTCGCGCCCGATTGGACCGGCTGCGGACATCCCGATCCCGATCATAGCTACGGCGGCGGCCGTCTGGAGGTAGACCGGGGCGCGATGGACGGTTTCTTGAAGCCGGCCTCCAACGACGTGTATTCGATCGGCTACTACGAGGAGAAAGACTTTCAGTTTTTCCCCCAGTTCGCGCGTAATTTCACGGTTTGCGACCAGTACTTTCCCTCTATCCTCGCGCCCACGTTTCCCAATCGAATTTTCCAGATCTGCGGGCAGACCGACCGTCTGAACGACGACATCACCGCGTGCAACCTGCCCACCATCTTCGACCATCTCAAGACGGCGAACGTTTCGCACAAGTATTACTACAGCAACATTCCGTTCATCGCCCTTTTTGGCCTGAAATACCTTTCCATCGCTTATTTTTACAATCAGTTTCTCGATGACTGCGCCGCGGGTACGCTGCCCGCCGTGTCCTTCGTGGATCCGTCTCTCACGCTCCTTCTCAACTTCGGGAACGACAATCATCCGCACTCCGATATGCGGAACGGAGATGCCTTCCTGGCGCAGACCTTCCAGGCCGTCGCCAACAGCCCGAACTGGCCCAACACCGTGTTTATCAATAACTACGACGAATGGGGCGGATTTTTCGAAACCGTCCGGCCGCCCCGAGCCCTGGCCCCGAACGATGTCGACCCCGACCTGATTGATGGGAAGGCGCTGCTGGGGTGTCGCGTACCCTGCATAATCGCTTCTCCCTGGACGCGGAGCAATCCTGAGAATCCGACGGTGAACAGCACCGTCTTTGATCACACCTCGGTGCTTCAACTGATAGAGACGGTCTTCAACGTTCCTCCCATGGGCGCCCGGGAAACGTCCGGAGATGTGGGGAACATTCTCTCCGCGATCGACCTGTCGAATCCCCCTCAGGCTGCTCCCACTCTGCCGACGCCAAGCCCCGTCACTCCGCAGAGGATCTGCCCCAGCAGCATCTCTCCGGGCGGAAGCCCCGCCACCGACGCCGTGGAGCAGGATCACAATTCATTCCAGCTTCTGGCCGATTCCGAGCTCATGAAAGGCTGGCCCGTCAAGCTGTAGATCATTTTTTCGCGGGTGCGTTGGCGCTATCCTCCAGTTGTGGATAGCGCGTCCCCGCTGGTTGACGGAAACCCGCCGAGACTTCAATCGGCAGCCGATCTTCGCCATGAGCTCCGCACGCCTCTCAACCAGATCATCGGTTACAGCGAAATGCTGCTCGAAGATTCGCATGGAGATGACGTGGCGGCGGCACGCACCCAACTGGATGCCATTCACACAGCCGCTTACGAGCTGGTTAAGATCATCCAGGAACTGATCCCTTCATCTCCTGATCCGCATCCCGGCACGCTCGTCGCGCGGGTTCGCGAAGGACTCTTCCGGCCTGCGGCGGACCTCTTTGAACTCAGCGGACAGCTCGCGGCTCGCGAAGAGCCTTATTTAAAGCCGTTTTCCGGGCATATCGAGTCAGCGGCGCGCGATTTGCAGCAGTTCGCAGCGGGCGCGGGACTGCCCGAGGCGCGCTCCGGAGAACCCGCGCTTCTCCAGGTTCCGACCGCCGCGTCCGGGGCGAAATTGCTGATCGCTGATGATAGCGAGCGCAATCGCGAGATGCTCCGCCATCAGTTGGAACGTCAAGGCTACGCCATCACCGCCGTGACCAACGGACGCGAGGCTCTCCAGGCCCTCCGCGGGAGGCCTTTCGATCTTGTTCTGCTCGATGTCCTCATGCCCGAACTGGACGGATTCGCAGCCCTGGAAAACATCAAGGCTGACCCGGCGCTCCGTGAGATTCCCGTCATCATGATCTCCGCATCAGACGAATACAGCAGCGTGATCCGCTGCATTGAGAGCGGCGCGGAGGACTACCTTCCCAAGCCGTTCGATCCCGTGCTGCTGCGAGCCCGCCTGAAAGCCTCGTTGGAAAAAAAGGCTTTGCGCGATGAGCAGCGGCAAAAAACGGAAGAGCTGGAACGCGCCTACAACCACCTTCGAAAAATGCAGGACCAACTGATCACTCAGGAGCGGCTCGCCTCGCTGGGTTCTCTTTCAGCCGGAATTGCGCACGAGATTAAAAACCCGCTGAACTTCATCACCAATTTTGCCGCGATCTCGACGGAATTGGTGGCTGAGCTAGCGCAACATCTCGGCGCGAATCATGATGACGAGGCGCGTGAGATACTCGACGACCTTTCGGCCAACCTCTTAAAGATTCAAGACCACGGACATCGCGCCGACCGCATTGTTCGGGGCATGCTCAGCCACGCCCGAAAGCAGAGCGGCGACCGGGAACTGTCCGACCTCAACGCCCTCGTCTCCGAATGCCTCAACCTGGCCTACCATGGTCTGCGTTCTCAAGATATGAGTTTTAATGCCTCCATTGAGAAGGATTTCGACCCCGCGATCGGGAAAGTGAATGTTTTTCCCCAGGATCTCAGCCGTGTTTTCCTGAACATCGCCACGAACGCTTTCCACGCCGTCGCCGCCAGAAGTCGCTCCGTCGGCGCGGACTACGATCCCACCATATGGATCCGCACGCGATGCGTGGGGGAAAGCGTTGAGATCCGAGTTCGGGATAACGGTCCGGGAATTCCGGAGGAAATCCGCCAGAAGATATTTGAACCGTTCTTCACCACCAAGCCGGCAGGCGCGGGAACGGGCCTAGGGCTATCCATTAGCCATGACGTCGTCGTCAACGAACACCACGGGGAGCTCCTCGTTGAAAGCCAGCCCGGCGCCTTCACGGAGTTCATCATCCGCATCCCGCGAGAGGTCGATCAGTAATGCCGGCGCGCATCCTGGTGGTTGATGATGAGCCTGATCTCGAGCCGCTGATTCTTCAAAAATTCCGCCGCAGGATTCGCGACGGAGAGCTTGAATTCTTCTTCGCGCGCCATGGCGAGGATGCCTTGGAAAGTCTGCGGAAGGATGCGACGATCGACGTCGTCATGAGCGATATCAACATGCCCGTGATGGACGGTCTCACTCTGCTCTCGCGCCTGGCCGAGATGGATCGCCATGTAAAGACGGTGATCGTCTCGGCCTACGACGACATGCAGAATATCCGGACCGCGATGAACCGGGGAGCATTCGACTTCCTCACCAAACCCATCGACTTCCAGGATTTCGAAGCAACGTTGAAGAAGACCCTGGAAGAAGTGGATGCGCTGCGTCAGTCCGCGGCTCATCGCCAGCAGTTGTTCGCTCTTCACAATGAGCTCAGCATTGCGAGCCGCATTCAACAGAGCATTCTGCCCCGCGAGTTCCCCGTTGGCGAGCGGTTTGAGACGTTTGCGCAGATGTCGCCCGCTCGCATGGTGAGCGGTGATTTCTTCGATGTATTCCTGATCGACAGCGACCATCTGGCTTTTGCCGTGGGCGATGTGTCCGGCAAGGGTATCCCCGCCGCAATCTACATGGCGGTCAGCCGCACTCTTCTGCGAGCCACGGCCGCTCAGAAACTCTCGCCCGTGGAATGCCTGCTTTACGTCAACCATGTTCTTGTAGTGCAGGGGGAAGGCGACATGTTTGTCACCCTCTTCTATGGAATTTTGAACCTTGCCACCGGAGAACTGGAATATTGTGTGGCGGGCGCGACTCCCCCCTGGATTCTGACCCCCGGGTCGCCCGCGGATGCGATCAAGGACGTGCGCGGAACCATGCTCGGTCTGTTTGAGGTTCCTGAGATCGGGCATGCCACCGCCAAACTTAGCGCCGGGGCGACCGTTTTTGCCGCGACCGACGGGATTATGGATGCGGAAAATCCGGAGGGGATTGAATTCTCGGAGACGCGCATGCGGAACATCCTCGATTCGGCTTCCGGCCGTTCACCCGCGGAGATTGTTCGTTTAATGTTTGGTTCTGTAACGGAGTTCGCGAGAGGGGCGAACCAAACCGATGACATCACTGCACTGGCGATTCGGTTCCTGGGTCCTTAACGGCACGGAAGCTTTCCACCGCTTGCTCCTCGCTGTCGAAAAGAGGGAACAGGCGCGTCAAACGCGTCATCTCCAGCGCGTCCCTCACCCGCGGCTGCGCGCAGGCTAACTTCAGCAGGCCGCCGGCGGCTTTCGACTTCGTATAGCTCAGAGTCAGCGCTCCCAATCCCGCGCTATCGATAAAAGGAACAGCTTCCAGATTGAACACAATCTGCGAACAGTTTTCGGCGATCAGTCTCTCTGCGGTTTCCCGAACTCCCTGGGATGCTTCCCCCAACGTGACCTTGCCGGTGAAGGCGACCACCGCCACCGGCCCGATCCGACGAATTTTAGAATCCAGTGCCAAGCGCGCCTCCGAATTGTCTTCCTTTGTAGCACCTGCACGGCCATTCGTCAGGGCGCCAGCGAAACGGCCGCTTTGGCCGCCGCCGCCCGAACCTGAACCAGGGCACCCGCTAGCGTCGTCACCACCACGCTATCAGTCGATTGCTGCAAGCGTTCCAGCGTCTTTGAGTTTGCGCCCGGATACCCCCAGAGTCCCACCAGAAGGGTGACTTCCGGAAATGCCCGGCGCACTTCATCGCTGAGCGTTCGGGCGTGCGTCACCGCCAGCGGCGGTACCGATGATACACAGATGACGTCGCCGGTCTGAGGCGTAAGGTTTTCGAGCAGGTCCACGGGCGAGTCCGTGAAAGGAAAGGCGAGAGCGGGAAAACCTTCACGCTCCGCCAACTGGGCCAGCATCGCCGCCGTAATCTCGTCCGCCGCATCATGAGCGGCGAGGCAGAACACCCGATTTTCCTTGCGCGCCGGCACTGCCTGGCCCTCTGGAATAAATTGCAGATCGCGCCGCCTCGGCGGTTTTTGCGGGCGGGGTTCCGCCAGTTCCGTCACAAACTCGTGAATGCTCTGGATGATGAACTCCTCGCGGCGACTCTCCAGTTGACCGCCGTGGCGATCTTGTTCCGTCGACGCCAGCGCGGGAACGATGACCTGATCATAGAGGTCCACCAGCGGCTTCTCCTTCAGAAAATCCTCTACAATCGCCAGAGCTTCCCGCTGATCGAGCGCAAGCAGACGTTGATAAAACAAGGCGTCAAACGGAAGCACCGGCTCGTCGCCGAGCAGAATGTCTAAAAATTGCAGGTGTGGCGAATGCCGGCCGAGGACGCTCAAGCAGACCGTGAGCGGAGTCGACAGGATCAACCCGACCGGACCCCAAAGAGCCGTCCAGAAGACGGTTGCGACCAGGATCGCAACGGCGGACAGCCCTGTATGAGCTCCGTAGACCAGCGGCTCCACGGCATTTCCGGTGATGAGTTCAACAATCAGGAAAAGTCCGAAGACAAGCAGCGGACTTCGCCAACCCTCAGTGGTTGCGACCGCCAGCAGAAACGGGAGCGAGCCGGCGATCAAGGGTCCCACATAGGGCACAAACCGCAGCAGCATGGCGATCACGCCCCAGAGAAGAAAACTGGGAATGCCGATAGGAAACAGTCCTAGTGAGATCACGGCGCCAAACGTCGCATTCACCAGAAACTGCATCGCCAGATACCGGCTGACGCGTTGAGCCGCGTCGTCCATCGCCTTCGTCGTAAGATGCAGTTGCCTCAGCCCGATCAGTCCGAGCAGCCGGTTGCGCAGATCCTGCTGATCCATCAGCATGAAAATCGCGAACACAATCACCAGGCCCGTGGTGCTAAGCGGGCCGACTAGGGGGCCCGCGAAGTTACGGAGCGACTGCAGAGCGTTAGGCGGCGGTTCGACAACTTCCACTTTTTGCGGGGAAACCGGAATCTCCGAAGCGATGTTCGATCGCCTCGCGCTTTTGGCCGGTCTCCGCTGCAGTTCCTGAGGTTGGGTGGGGGGTGTTGTCGTTAGTTCTTTGCCGAGATCTTCAATACTGCCGAGCAACTTCGAAACGCTCCCCGGCGCTTGCACCGCGACAATCTTGGCGTGAATATTATCCCGGTACTGGGGAAGCTCATTGATGATGTCTACAAGTTGGTTGGTGACAATCCACCCTGTCCCGGCGAGAATGCCGAAGGCGATCAAAATCACGAACAGGACCGCGGGTGGACGGGGAATTCGATATTTCACCAGCACCCGGACGACCGGGCTCAGCAGGAATGAAAAAAGGAGCGCGAGCGCGAGCGGAATCAGGATCTGGCGGGCGAAGTAGAGCGCCAGAATCCCAACGGTGAGCCCTATCAGGGGCGACACAGTGAAGGCCGGAGCGGGAGCCGGCTGGCGAGGCATCCGCTACGGAGTTTACCAAGTGTCGTTCCGCCGGAGCCCGGTCTGCGGCTGGACGCTTCAGTTTGGCGTACGTCGTCCTATACTGAATTTCGGTGGACTGGCTGACTCCAGAGCAGCGATCTCGCAATATGTCCGCGATCCGCTCTCGCAACAACAAGTCCACGGAAAAGGCGATCCGGTTTCGCATGGTTCGCGCCGGCGTTTCCGGATGGAAACTGTGCACCGTCGGTCTGCCTGGAAAGCCCGATTTCCTTTTCGAAGACGCGCGCCTGGCCGTGTTCCTCGACGGTTGCTACTGGCACGGTTGCCCGAGGTGCTACCGCGCGCCAGCCTCCAACAAAGGCTATTGGTCGCAGAAGTTCGCGCGCAACAAGGCGCGTGACCGGAAGGTGGGCAGGCTCCTCCGCTCGGAGGGCTGGCGTGTGGCTCGATTCTGGGAGCACGAGATAGAAAGGGATCCCCGGCACGTCGTAGAGAAGATCAGAGATCTCTTGCTCAGCCAACCATCTGTACGACTTTCCGCGACTGCAGGCTCGTCATAATCTGCTCGGCGACGGCGCACGCGACCGGGGCGGGGAACGCGTTTCCGACCTGTCGGTAGGCCGCCGTTTTTCCGCCGGCGAACTGCCACTCGTCGGGAAAGCCCTGTAGCCGGGCGACCATTCGAACGGTCAGCCGCGGCATCCCGACAAAGTCGGGACCGGGAGCCTCGTTCCAAATGCCGATGCCGTCAACGTTCAGCGAAGCCCATGCCTTGCGCGCCCTCGTCGGACCAAGGTCCGGACCTCCGTGCTTATGCGAGCCGCCGACTAAGGTGGGCGCGATTGCGTTGGCCTTCTTCGCCCACTGTTTGGCGCCCTTCCATCCGTTCGCCCCCATGAGATCGCCAATCAGTTCCCCCACGGTAGGGGCGAGCGCAAAGGCTGGCATCGGCCAACGGAATCTTTCTTGGAAATCCTGCCTCAACGCCACAAAGAGAACGCGCGGCCTCAGTTGAGAAACGCCAAAATCGGTAGCATTGTACATGCGCCAGTCTGGATAGTAACCCAACCGCTTGAGCTGCTCTTCGACGTGGTTCCGGTAGTCGTCAAAGACGGCGTCTAGGATGCCGCGAACGTTTTCGATCATCACGGCCTTCGGCTGGCATTCCTCGATGACCCGGATCGCCTCCGGGAAAAGGTTGCGCTCGTCCAGCTTCCCGAGTTGCTTCCCTGCCACTGAGAACGGAGGACAGGGGAGGCCACCGGCCACCAGGTCCACGCCCTTGAACTCCGAGGCGTCGAAAGTCCTCAGGTCCTGCTCGATCACCCGCCATTGCGGTCGGTTTAACCGGAGCGTCTGGCAGCAGTGCTTGTTGATCTCCACGAGAGCGGAGTGCGCGAACCCGGCACGTTCAAGACCCAACGATTGGCCGCCAGCTCCGGCGCAAAGTTCGAGGCATGTCATCTTTTGTCTTATCGACATTCTGCGCTCGTTAGATTATAGTGTCCGGTGTTTTCCTTGACCGAGAATTGGATTACAGCGACAATCGGGTTCGCATGGCCAACCTGAACGAAGTTTGCTTCAAAATTCTCGAAATCATGAAGCAGCACCCTGAAGGGATTACCGAAGGACAAATCCGCGAGGCGCTCCGTATCCCTGCCACAGATCAAGCGAACTTCGGCAGGCGAAGACGCGAGCTTCACGCTCTCTATCTTATCGAGAAGAAGCGGGATGGCGCTCGCACGCTGTATGTGTACAAGGGAGCGCGAGACAAGCCGAAGGATACAAACGCGATCAACTCGCGGCTTCGCTATGAGGCGATCCATTCCGCCCGAGGTCGCTGTGGCAGATGCGGCCGGGCCGTCGAAAAGCACGGCGTTGTGCTGGTCGTCGACCACAAGATTCCGCGGGAGTGGGGTGGGCAGACCGTTGGAGAAAATCTGGAGGCGATTTGCGAAGAGTGTAACGCAGGAAAGAAGAACTACTTTCAGTCGGTCGATGCAGACTGGATGAGGAAGGTGATGGCGCATGATAGCGTTCACGTCCGGCTCGGCGAGACGCTCAAAGCGTTCAAGGGCGAAGCGGTACCGGCGGCGACGCTAGAGTTCGTCGCCAACCAGGACGACTGGAAGAAGCGCGTCCGCGAGCTGCGGTACCTCGGGTGGAAGATCGACCCCTTCAACAAGAGGCTCGCGGAAGGAGGCCGGGTCTCGTCGTTCTATCGGCTGGTGAAGTCATGCCAGTGGCCCGCGGATCCCACCGGTGTGATCCGCCAGTACGAGCGCGACCGCGCCGCTCGAAACAGAGCCGATCTCTAAAGCAGGGCTCTTTTCATCAGCCTGATCCGGGACCACTTCGTAGAGCGACGTTAACGGAGTTCCCTCCATCAACAAGCGAGTTCGCGATAAACTGATCCTACTTGGTCACTTCGGTTCGGCACACCTTGCTGGCGAGGTTCCGAGAGAAATGCCGCCGACGCAGTTGATCGCCTCAGCACGGGCCCTTAGCACAGCGGTTAGTGCAGCGGACTCATAATCCGTTGGTCGATGGTTCGAATCCATCAGGGCCCATACTCACGGCTAAGATCAAAAGATCCTGCGGTGACTTGGTAAACTACTTCCGGATTGGAGTCGGGAGACCATGGCGCAAGCGAAGGCAAGTCCAAAGACGTATGACGTCGTAATCGTCGGATCGGGAGCGGGCGGGGGTGTAGCGGCTCACGTGCTCGCACTTTCGGGCGCCAAGATCTGCATGTTGGAAGCTGGCGACATGTACGACTGCACGAAGGATTCCGAGATGTTTCAGTGGCCGTACAATGCGCCTCACCGCGCTTCCGGAAGCAAGGCCAAGCCCTTCGGATACTTCGATGCAACCACGGTCGGCGGCTGGCAGGTGCCGGGTGAGCCCTACACCAACGCACCGGGTTCGGATTGGAAGTGGTGGCGCGCGCGCATGCTCGGCGGTCGCACGAACCACTACGGGCGCATCTCTTTGCGGATGGGGCCCTACGATTTCAAGCCTTATAGCCGCGATGGCAAAGGCTTCGACTGGCCCATCACATACGATGACCTTGCCCCGTACTACGACAAAGCCGAGGAGTTGATCGGCGTTTTCGGGACGCATGAAGGCATTGAGAACACACCGGACGGCAAGTTTCAGCCTGCGCCCGCCCCGCGCGGGTACGAACGTGTCGTGAAGATGGCTTGCGACAAGCTGAAGATCCCGTGCATCCCCTCGCGTCTGGCCATCCTCACGCAGCCTCTCAACGGCCGCCCTGCCTGCCATTACTGTTCCCAATGCGGACGCTCCTGCACCGTAAACGCGAATTTCAACTCGCCCGGCGTTCACATCTATCCGGCCATGAAAACGGGCAATCTGGAAGTACGGCCGAACGCGATGGTCAGGGAAGTTCTCGTGGGATCGGACGGCATGGCGAAGGGCGTCTCCTACGTCAACAAGAAGACCCGCGGGGAGGAGTCCGTCTACGGGAAGATCGTCGTGCTCGCGGCGAGTTGCTGTGAGACGGCGCGTATCATGCTGAATTCGAAGAGCGCCCAATTTCCCAACGGAGTCGCGAATTCGACGGGACTCGTGGGCCGCTACATCATGGATACGGTCGGCTCCGGAGTTGGCGGATACATGCCTCTATTCGAGGACCTGCCGCCGCAGAACGAGGACGGCGTCGGAGGCATGCACATGTACATGCCGTGGTGGAATTACCAGCAGCAGAAAGAGAACAAGATGCCGTTCGCCCGTGGGTATCACATCGAGTTTGGCGGCGGGCGCGGACTCCCGGAAGCCGGGGAATTGGGCGGCTCGGAACGCATCCTCGGCGGCGGGTATGGCGCCGAGCTCAAGCGTAATCTTCGGAAGATCTACGGCTGCAACGTTTACTTCGACGGCCGCGGGGAAATGATCCCGAACGATAACAGCTATTGCGAGATCGATCCCGATACAGTCGACCAGTGGGGCATCCCGGTGTTGCGGTTCCACTTCAAATGGAGCGACGACGAAATCCTGCAGGCTAAGCATATGCAGGAAACTTTCCAGCAGATCATCGAGGCCAGCGGCGGTAAGGTGACGTTCAAATCCGGCGCTGAGAACAATTGGGGGATTTCCCGCGGGGGCGAAATCATCCATGAGGTTGGCGCCACTAAGATGGGTGACGATCCGAAGACTTCCGTGCTCAACCAGTACTGCCAGGCTTGGGACTGCAAGAACCTGTTCATCACCGACGCCGCGCCCTTCGTGAGCAACGCGGACAAAAATCCCACGCTGACCATTTCGGCCCTGGGCTGGCGCACGTCGGAGTACATCGCCGAGCAGGTAAAGAAACGGAACCTCAGCGTTTAAACAGTCTGCGGGAAGGATAATCACATGCCTGACGAAACGAAGTTCAGCCGGCGCGACATTTTCCATATTCTTGGGACAGCTCCGGCGCTCGCCGCGGCCACGGCCGGATCGGCGCTCGCGCAAAGCCACGATCACATGCATGGGGCCGTGAATCAAACCGCCGGTTCATCCGGCCCTTACAAGCGTAAAATTTTCGATGACCACCAGTGGCGCACCGTTCACGTGCTTTCGGATCTGATCATTCCGGCGGATGATCGCAGCGGCAGCGCCAGTGATGCGGGCGTACCCGAATTCATCGACGACTGGCTCGCCTTCCGGGAGGCGGAAGACGGCAACGCTAATTTCACCGCGCAGATTCAGGGGGGATTGATGTGGCTTGATGCGGAGTCGAACCGCTTATTTTCCAAAGACTTCGCCGAAGCCGCGGTTTCCGATCAAAAGCAAATTCTCGATCGCATCGCCTGGCCCGCTCGCGTCGCGCCGGCCGATCACCCCTGGGCCACTTTTTTCAGCAAATATCGGGATCTGACCGTCAGCGGCTTTTTTTCCAGCAAAATCGGCGTGGCTGACCTGCCCTATCTCGGAAATCGCGCCGTCGCCCAGTGGAAAGGCTGCGATCCGAAGGTGTGGGCAATCATCGAACAGCGCATGAAAACCGGCTACAAGGGCCTGGGTGGGGACGTTCCACCGCTCTTCGTTTAGTGAATCGCAATCCGGGTCTCCATATCTTCCAGGCGAACACCCTTCGTCTCCGGGTAGACCAGCACGACCACGAGTAACTGAAGGATCATCATCGCCGCGAAGAAGACGAACGGTCCTCCCTTGGATCGGGCGGCGATGAGGGGAAATCCGAATGAGATTGCCGCATTCAGCACCCAGTGCGTGAAGCTGCCCAGGCTTTGGCCCTGCGCTCTCACTTCGGTGGGAAAAACTTCGCTGATGTACACCCAGATCACGGCGCCCTGCGAAAACGCAAAGAACGCGATGTAGCCGATCAGCAGCCAGACCAATAGATTCTGGTGCTGGTTGGCGAAGAAGATCGCAGCCACGCCTCCCAGGCATGAAGCCGTGCCCACTGAGCCGACGATCATCAGCGTTCTGCGACCCACCTTATCGATCAGCGACATGGCCAGCATCGTGAACGCGAGGTTGGTGGCGCCGATCGCCACCGCTTGCAGGTCGCCCGAAACCTTGCTGAATCCCGCTTGCCTGAAGATATCGTTCAGATAGTAAAGGATCGCGTTGATTCCGGAGAGCTGGTTGAACATGGCGATGGAGACGGCGAGAAAGATCGGCAAGCGGTATTTCCAGACGAAAAGGGGTTGCTTGCCCTGGGATCGCTCGACATTCCTGGAAGCGGTCATCTGCTGCAGTTCCGTGTCGATGTTCGTTTCGCCGATCGCCACCAGAACCGCGCGCGCTTCCATACTGCGGCCTTTCTGCATGAGCCAGCGCGGGCTGCGCGGAATCACGAAGAGCATCAGGAAAAAGAACGCGGCGGGTACAGCGGAGATGCCCAGCTTCCAGCGCCATTCCATTGCGCCGAAGTGTTGAAGCCCAATGATGAAGTTGGAAAAGTACGCCAGGAGGATTCCCGCAACCACGTTGAATTGGAAGAATCCGACCAGCCGGCCCCGCCAGCGTGCCGGTGCGATCTCGGCTATGTACATAGGCCCGAGCACCGACGAGCCGCCCACGCCGAGGCCGCCGATAAAACGGAAGCACAAAAGCGACGTCCAGTCCCAGGCGAACGCACAGCCCACAGCGGATAGAAGGTAGAGGATCGCCATCACCCGAAGACTGTCTCGCCGCCCGTACTTGTCGCCGGGAATGCTCGCCAGAAATGCGCCGATGATGGTGCCGATGAGAGCGCTCGCGACGGTGAATCCAAGACCGCGCGGCGAGAGCGCGTACACCTGGGTCAGCGCGTCCGTGGTCCCGGCGATCACCGCCGTGTCGAATCCAAACAGCAGTCCGCCCAAAGCGGCGACTACCGTACTCTTCAGAAGGGATGAGGAAAGAGCCATTCGTATACCGTTGAGAAAGAGCTAAGTATATGCCTGTTCCGCGAGCAGCAGCGCGCCAAGAAGCCCCGCGCGTCCGCTGAGCTGCGCGGACACGATGTAGCGATCCAGCCCCCCGCTGATTTCCTCGGCGCGGATGTATCCGTTTAGAATGCGCGCTGTTTTCCCGCGCAGAAGAGCAAATACATGTTCCTGTTGCATGACCCCGCCGCCCAGCACAATTCGTTCCGGCGAGAGAGTGCAAATCCACGTGGCCAGGCCGAGAGAAAGATATTCCGCTTCCAGTTCCCAGCCAGGGTGCCCCGGCGGCAGATCGCGCGCGGGCATGCCCCAGCGCGCTTCCATCGAAGGTCCCGACGCCAAACCCTCCAGGCAGTTCTGGTGAAAAGGGCAGCAGCCCGGATACGGATCAAGCGCGCGTTCATGCCGGATCGGGATGTGCCCCATTTCCGTGTGAACCAACCCGTGCAGCAGCCGCCCGCGAACCACCGCGCCGCCGCCGATCCCTGTCCCTACCGTCAAATAGAGAAAGTCGGACAAACCACGCGCCCCGCCCCAGCGCCCTTCCGCGAGGGCGGCGGCGTTCACATCCGTGTCAAACCCGACGGGCACTCCCAGCGCCTGCCCGACCTGCGACGTGATATCGCAGTTCGCCCAGCCCGGTTTCGGCGTGGAGGTGATGCAGCCGAATGTAGGGGATCGGGGCCGGAGATCCACCGGTCCGAATGACCCGATCCCCACGGCTTGCAGCGCTGCGCCGCCGCGCTCGCGCAAAAAAGAAATGGCCTGACGAAGAGTCTCATCGGGCGAAGTCGTGGGGATTTGGATCGCTTCGAGGCGATCCGGGCCCGTCCCGACTCCGACCACGAACTTCGTTCCACCCGCTTCGATTCCTCCGAATATCGCGCCGCTAGCCGTTGTTCTCTCCGACACCTGAATCGCCCCCCGGCGATGCCATTCGTTTGCTCCAGACTGTAGAGTGAGAGGTATGGACCTTGATCGTACCTTGCCGCTGGCCGCCGGGTTCGGCGCCATAGCTGGGTTGCGGACGTTCTCGGCGCCGCTGGCCGCGGCGCGCGCGGTTCGCGTGAATCATTTGAACCTCTCCGGGACTCCGCTCTCGCTGCTCGGGACACCGAAAGGGGCCCACGTCATCGCGGCGGTCGCATTGGGCGAATTGATCGCGGACAAAACGCCTTTCATCCCCAACCGGACCGATACTCCGGCTCTCGCCGCGCGTTTCCTCTCCGGATCCCTGGTCGGCGCGTGCATCGCGAAAGCCCGGGGAGGGAAGTGGGTCGCCGCGGCACTGATCGCCGGAGCGGCTGCCGTTTGCACGACCTTCGCCGGTTTCGAACTTCGACGTCGGGCCGGCCAGGTCACCGACATTCCCGATCCCGTGCTGGCCATGGCCGAAGACGCGATCGTCATCGGTTCGGGACTGGCCCTCGTAGCGGCGCTAAAGCACTAACCCTCATCGCCCAATCGCCTGCCGGGGATGAGGTAATTCCTGACATAATCGGTGACCGCGTTCTCGAGGCTCGTTACGGGGGATTCGTATCCGGTCCCCAAGAGCCGAGCCATAATCGCGCAGGTGGAGTATTGATATTTCGGCCGGAGATAGTCCGGCATGTCAATAAACTCGATTTCGGGTTTGCGACCGAGCGCGGCGAACAAGGCGTGCGCCAGGTCCATCCACGTCCGCGATTTTCCCGCGCCCAGGTTAAACAGGCCGCCGGCAGAATCCAGTTCCGCTAGGTGCGTCGTCATCAGAACCGCGTCTTTTACATAAAGAAAATCCCGCTCCTGGCAGCCGTCCGCGAAGGCGGCCCGGTAGCTGCGGAACAACTGCATTTTCCCGGTCGCCTGAATCTGGTGAAATGCCTTGTGCACCACGCTGCGCATGTCGCCCTTATGATCTTCATTCGGTCCGAAGACGTTGAAGTACTTGAGGCCGATGAGGCGATTCAGGTAGCCGTGGCGTTGGGCCCACTGGTCGAACATGTGCTTCGAATAACCGTACATATTCAGGGGACGCAGCGAGCTTAGATCCAGCTCTTCGCTCAACCCCGTCTCGAGCGCGCCATAGGTCGCGGCGGACGAGGCGTAGAGGAAGCGCGCATTCCGGCGCATGCACCAGTTCGCCAGCTTCTTGGTGTACTCAAAATTATTTCTCACCAGATACGCGGCGTCGGTCTCAGTGGTGTTCGAACACGCGCCCAGGTGGAACACGGTGTGAATGTCCGCGGGCAGATCCCGATCGTCGTCCAGCAGCTTCTCGAAGTCGTCGGCTTCGTAGTAATCCTCATACCGTAGCGGGACCAGATTCTTCCACTTCTCGGTCCTGTCCAGACGGTCCGAGATGAGCAGGTTCTCGCATCCGCGCCGGTTCAGCTCCCAGACCAGAGCGCTCCCGATGAGCCCCGCGGCTCCGGTCACCACCATCCGGCCAATCGTCAAATAGCGCATGTCGCTTTATCTTGTCATCTTCCCAAGACTGATAACCTTGAAGTACATGTCAAAAGGTCCCGTCACCTCGTTCATCGAGCACCACTATCGCCACTTCAACGCCGCATCCCTGCTCGAGGCGGCGAACGGGTACTGCCGGCATCTGGAGAACGGCGGCAAGATGTTCATGACCCTCGCGGGCGCGATGAGTACCGCCGAGATCGGTCTCTCGCTGGCGGAAATGATTCGGCACGACAAAGTTCACGGAATCTGCTGTACAGGCGCGAATCTGGAAGAGGATGTTTTCAATCTGGTGGCTCACGACTTTTACGAACGGATTCCGAATTGGCGCGACCTCAGTCCCGAGGAAGAGAACTCCTTGCTGGAACGTCACATGAACCGGGTCACCGACACCTGCATTCCGGAAGCCGAGGCCATGCGCCGGATCGAATCCGTGATTCTCCAGGAATGGACTTCCGCGGATTCTCGCGGTGAGCGGCTCTTCCCCCACCAGTTTTTCTACCGTGTTTTGTGCAATCCGGAACTTCAGAAGAGCTTCCAGATCGACCGCAAGGATAGCTGGCTTTATGCCGCAATGGAGAAGAACCTGCCGATGTTTGTGCCGGGATGGGAAGATTCAACTCTTGGGAACATGTACGCCGGCCATTGCTTGTCCGGCGACGTCAAAAATGTGCATACCGTTCGGACCGGAATTGAAGTCATGATGGAATTGGCGGAATGGTATTCGAAGACAGCTAAGCGGCACTCGATCGGCTTCTTCCAGATTGGGGGCGGCATCGCCGGAGACTTCCCGATTTGCGTCGTGCCCATGCTCCGTCAGGACCTGCAACGTGAGGATACTCCCTTGTGGGGGTACTTCTGTCAGATCAGCGACTCCACGACAAGCTATGGATCGTACTCAGGAGCTATCCCGAATGAGAAAATCACCTGGGAAAAGCTAAGCATCGACACGCCGAAATACATGATTGAGTCGGACGCAAGCATCGTGGCGCCTCTTGTGTTCGCTTGTGTCCTGGGGCTGTAGCGGACTTTTACTTGAAGAGCGTTTACTATCTTACCGAGTCGAGCTATGCCTTCCGTGAAACCGAACGCAGCACAGATTAAGATCGCCGTCCTTCTGGTGTGTCTTTTTGGTCTGTCGGTCGCGGTGCGACATCCCCTGTTCGGGCACGAACTTACCGGCAGCTGGGAGTGGCTTTCCGCGCACACACTGATTACAATGCAGCTCTGGGAGCGCGTCCCGGCGTCAGTCCATCATTTCAACCTGCTCTACACCTTCCCCGCGCCATCCGACAAGTTTATCGATGACTTGTGGAAATCTGGCGTTGTGGACCGCGCCGGCAACTTCTACTACGTTTCCATGCCGCATTTGGCATTTCTGACGCCGTACGCGTTCCTTCATCTCCTTGGCGTGAGGGCCACCATCAAATCGTTGCAGGTCTTTGCTCTTACTCTCCATTTCGGCGTCGCGGTCCTGACATATCTGCTCGCAAGGTCTTTGACGTACCCGCGCCGGCACTCTCGCATTGCGGCTGTCTCCGCATTCTGCGTGATCCTTTTCGCTCCGACTGCGCTCTTTTTCTATCAGAATGCCGTCGTAGGAACGGTATTGGTGATTCCTTATACGATCGTGACGCTTTGGTGCGTAACGAGGCTCCTTAGAGACGCGGACCGGCACAGCAAAATCTTGAAACTTCTGTTGTTTTTCGTGCTCTTTTTAGGCTGTCTCACTGATTGGCAGGCCTACTTTACGGCCTTATCGGTTCTTCTCTTCGCGGCGTATGAGATCCGGCTTCGGAAAGAAAACCGGCGCATGCTGCTTGGAATCGCCGGGCTATGTTGCGCCGCGGTCGCATGCGCCATCGCCAGTATTCTGATCATGGATTCAAGGATTGCCGGCCTCGCGCCATTCGCCGCCGCGATCGTCGGACGCTTCAAAGTACGCATCGGCGCCGGAGATACCGGTCTGGGGCTGAATACGCTGGGGTACTACCGGAATATGGCAAGATTTTATTCCGCGTATCTCCCATTTATCCTCTTGAGTGGTTTGCTGGCGTGGTTCGCGTTCCGGCGTTCCCGGCTCCAAGCCAGGGCCGCGATGCTTCCCGCGGGCGCCGCCTTAGTGATCGCCACCTTGGCCGTGTTAATGGACCACCTGATTCTCGCCAATCATACGTCACAGCAAAATTTCACCACGCTCAACGGTTTAGTTCCGATTGCAATCTTTGCGGCGGCGGCAGCCTCGGCGTTTTTTGAGACATCGCAAGACGTGAGGCGTGATCAATACCTCATTTTTAGCGGCCTCGCGGTATGCATTGCCGTTTCGATTGCCGGATACTACTACGCATATTCGAACCGGCCGCACCCTTTTCGCGCCGCTGCTTCCGCGATGACCGAACGGGCTCATCCATCCGATGTTTTCTTCGCCGTGGGATATGGCTTCAACATGCCGGACGACGGCATGATTCCACAGATGCTTTTCTACGCGCGGCACAATATCAGAGTGGTTAAGAATAAAGGCGAAGCGTCGGAGTATCTTGCCTCCCATCAATTCGCTCACGGCATCCTCGCCTATGTCACCAAGGATTTTCAGGTGATTAAAGTTGACGATGTGGCCCCCTCGGGCTCAAATTGAATGCGACGTCACATGCCAGCGTTGGATGGTCTCCGCGGCATCGCGATAGCCGCCGTGATGGCCTTCCATTATGGACCCTTCGCAACGTTTTCAAACCGCCCATTTCTTTATGGCTATCTCGGCGTGGACTTATTCTTCGTTCTTTCCGGATTTCTGATCTCCGGCATCCTGCTCGATTCGCGGGATTCAGCGGACTACTTTAAGACGTTCTACGCCCGCCGCGTGCTTCGCATTTTTCCCGTCTATTACGCCTTCCTCGCGCTGGCGATGGTGCTGGGCCATTTTCTGGGATCTCGCGCACATCCGCACCAATACTTTCTTTACTTCGCCTATCTCCAGAATTGGGAGCCGGGAAACGGTCTCACCCATGATGCTTATCTGGGTCATCTTTGGAGCCTTGCCGTGGAGGAGCAGTTCTATCTCTTCTGGCCATTTGCGATCTGGCTGTGTCCGCGGCGTTTCTATCCCTGGATGTGCGGGGTTCTTATCGTGGCTGCCTGCGCCTCGCGCCAATGGTTCTCCGGATTTCTCCCGGTCAACGCCATTTGGAAACTCACTCCATTCCGCTTGGATGCCTTATGTCTGGGCGCGCTGGCCGCCTATCTGATCAGAAGCGATCGCGCCGTCCAATGGCTGCGCTCCCGGTGGTGGATGTTTGTGGTGGCCGGCGCCGCTTGGTTCGTCTTCGCGCAATGGCATGCCGACTATGTCGCGCCATTCTCCTACACTCCGGCTGCCCTTGTGTTCGCCAGCATTATCTTCTGGTCGGCATTGACGGCGCCCCGCTTATTAACGCTGCCATTTCTTCGAACCATCGGCAAATACAGCTATGCCATGTATCTCTTCCACCTGCCCGCGCACATTTTCATTGCTCCCCTGCTGGGGAGATGGATCGCTACACAGCCGTTCGCGATTTTCATGACGGTCAGAACGCTCTATATGCCGGTGATGTTCGCTGTCGTCTTCGGCATGGCGCTACTGTCCTGGAGGTTCCTGGAAGCACCATTTCTCCGTCTGAAGCGATTCTTCAAATATGAGAAGTCACCGGATCAATCGCCGGGGCAGAGCACCGTCACCCAATCCGGTGTGACGGCGCTCCGTCCTTAATGACTGAGCATCACAAACGCGAATATGCGATCGCCTGCCGCCACGACTAGATACTGCTTGCCATCGAGTTCATAACTGATCGGACCGTTCGACATCGCTGCTCCCAGATTGGCGTGCCAGAGAGGCTGGCCCGTGGCGGCGTTCAAAGCGACCAGGTTATTTTCCGGATCTCCGGCGAAGACCAGGTTCCCCGCCGTGCTCAGGACTCCGGAACGAATGCCAGACCCTTCCCATTTATGGCTCCAACCGATCTTTCCGGTCTTGTAATCGAGCGCCTGCAGCATTGATTCGCCCCAGCCGCCCTGATCGTTTCCTCCCCATCCCTCGGGTTTCTCGTCGTCATCGAAGATGTAGTAAATGCTGAAGGCGCGGCTTGCATTGATATAAAACAAGCCCGTTTGCGGACTGAAGCTGGGCGGCGGCCAGTTCGCCGCGCCGCCTTGATTCGGCGATACCAGCGCTCCATTGGTTTGCGGCTCCTTTGCCGGGTTCGGGATCGGTTGACCCTTCGCGTCCACTCCGCGCGCCCAGTTCGTCTTCACGAACTCCGACGTGGTGAGGTTTTTCCCCGTCTTGCGATCGAGCACGAAAAACCACCCATTGCGGCTCGCCTGAGCCACAAGTTTGCGAGGCTGTCCTTCAACGACTCCATCGATCAGCACGGGAGTTTGCACCGCGTCCCAATCGTGCGTGTCATGCGGCGAGGGCTGAAAATGCCAGATCAGCTTGCCTGTATTGATATCCAGGGCGACGATCGATTCCGTGAACAGATTGCTGCCCGCGCGCCCTTTTCCCACGATGACTGGCTGCGGATTGCCCGTTCCCAGAAAAAGCATCTTCAAGTCGGGATCATATGTGCACGGAACCCAGGTCATTCCGCCTCCGTGTTCCATCGCGTCCGCATTCGGCCATGTTTCGGAGCCAGGCTCGCCGGGTTTGGGCACCGTTGACCAGCGCCACTGCAGTTCCCCCGTCTCCGGATCGCGCGACTCCAGATATCCGGGGCGATCCAGATCGTCGCCGCTGACGCCCGCGATCACGTGATTATCGATGACGATGGGAGCGACCGACGCATAGTACAACTGGTCGAGATCGCATACTGGTTTGCTCCATCGCTTCGTTCCGTCTTTCGTGTTCAGGGAGACCAGATTGCAATCCGGGGTCTCGAAATACAGCCAATTGCCGTAAATCCCAACCCCCCGGTTGCCGAGGTGAATGCCACCCTTGGACTGCCAGGTGTAGTTCCAGATCTCGTGCCCGGTTCGCGCGTCAATCGCCCAGACCTTATCGGGAACGGTGAAGTACATTACGCCGTTGTCCACCAGCGGGGTGGCCTTGATAATTCCCGCAAACGGGTCGCCTCCGCCATTGATCGCGTAGACCCAGGCAAGACTGAGCGAACTGATATTCGAATCGTTGATCTTGGTGAGAGGGCTGAACCGCCGCCCCGAGTAGTCGCCATTATAGGTCGGCCAGGAACCGACGGGGGGGTGCAGCAAACTTGCCGGATCCAGCCCCTCGGCGGCAAAAGCCGGCAAACCGAGCGTTAGAGCGAGGGTGAAGCCAAGTGCTGCCGGGAATCGACTCATTTCAAAGTCTCCAGATAAGCGACCACGTCGTGAATGTCTTTGTCGGTGTATTGATCCAGAAGCGCCACGTGGGCCGCGTACGGATCGCTTTTCTCAACCTTCAGTTCCGGCGTGCGCGGAAAAGAGTGGTATTGCCCGGCGGAATCGCGCAATGACACGTTGAAATCGTCGATCTCGTCGAGTACCCCGGAGACGCGCTCGCCCGCGGCTGTCGTAACCGTGACGGTGACCGGCTTTCGCTTTTCTCGCGTCGGGCGACGGCTGAAAGCGACGGTCTGCGGGAAAACAAACTTGAGTTGCAGGGCTGGCGGATCATACCGGGTCGCAATTCCGGCCAGATCGCCGGTTGTGGAATGACACGACCCGCATTTCCCAGCGCCGTCGAAATAGGCTTTGCCGGCCCGTGGATCGCCGGTCAGTACATTCAGCACACTGTTATACGGGCCGGTCCGCAGAGTATCCCCAACTTTCTGATGCAGAAAGTGCGAGAGATCCTCGATCTGGGCGGGCTTGAGGCTGGCGCTCGCAATTCCGCTTTGCATGGGGTGACCCTTCTTCAGGAACGGTCCGATAGTATCGCCATAACGATCCTTCAGCACCACCAGAGAGCGGACCAAATCGGCTCCGTGCTCGCTGCCCCTGGCGCGCGGACCATGACAGGTAATGCACTCCGCTATATAGGTAGTCTTCCCCCGATCGGCGGCCTGATCGTCGACGATCTGCTTGTCGCTCGAGCCGGCTTGTTCGAGCAATCCGCCGCCGCCTTTCCGCTTGGCCGGAGCGGGAACTCCGCCGGTTGACTGAGGCGGAAGGTTCGCGGCGAGGTAATCGACTACTTGCGCCAATTCGGCATCGGTGCCTTTTGCGCCGCGGCTGATCATGTTCGATACCAGTCCGCCCCACTGTTCACGAGACATGCCTTTCCCCAGGACTACTTCTGCCGGATGGCAGGCCGCGCAGACCTTCTTCACCGTCTCGCGGCCCGGAGCGTCAGGAAGCTCGGCGGGTCGATTGGGGTTTTGCGCCAGGAGCGCGGAGGAAGCCAGGAGAAGACCTCCAGCGACAAAAAATGCGGAACGGATCATATCGATACTCATTTCGCCGTCGGCTGCAGGGGAACGACGCCGGGGCGCGAGCTGGCCTGATCGGCAGTCGGAAAGTCGGCGGGGACTTTCTGCGTGACTTTCCCGGTCGCAGCCCATTCAGCGCCTCGCTGAAAAGTGGTGATGAAGCCGACGCCGCTCAGCGCGGCGATATCGTGGCCCATCGTCGTATGGAAAATCCGCCCCTGGCCGTAGCGGAGCACCATGAGCATCGGCTCATCGTGCCCGGTGCCGTGATTCGCCGGATCCGAGTGCGCCGTTGCGAGCACGGTCATATTCTGGCCGGGACCCCGTAAGGCCGCATAAAGCTCGTCCGGGACATGCATCCAGACCTTTGGCAGACCTCGCGTGATGGGGTGATCGGCATCCCGAATCGTGACCTGGAACGGCAATCGGGCGCCGTGTGAGCCGGCCGAGCCCGGCGAAGGATCTGAAATCAGCTTGTCATCCTGGAAGAACCAGTGCGCTCCCGCGTTCTCATTGCGGCCGCGCCATCCCCCAATCCCGATCATCTGGTTGTAATCGGGCCAATCCGCGAACGCGTTATCGGCGGCGTGCACCACCACCAGGCCGCCGCCGTTCTTCATATACTGCTCGAAAGAGGATCGAAGCGGCGCCGGCCAGTTCGGCGAATCGAGGTTGGAAACGATCACCTGGTAATCGCTGAAAACCGGATGGAACGCGCTGAAATCGCCGCTCGATTTGGGCGCCGTAACCACATCCACTTGGAACAATCCGGTTTCCTCCAGCTCCTTCTTGAGCACCGGCGTCGTGAGCTGCCAGGCGTGATACGGGCCCCCGCTTTCGCCATCCAGAAGCATTACCCGTATGGGGGCCGTCGCGCGGGAAAATCCGGGGCACGCCAGAAAAGCAAAAAACGAAAGAAGGGCGACATTTCTGATCTTCGCGAAGTGCATGGTCGATTGAATTCCTGTCCGTGTGAGCCAGTTTATACGAAAGCCGCGGAACGGGATTTGCGATCCTGGCTTCATGGCAAATATCGCTTTCCTCGGATTGGGCATCATGGGCGCCCCCATGGCCCGCCATCTTGTCAGTGCCGGGCACCATGTGGCGGTGTGGACCAATACAGCCGAAAAAGCCACGAAGTTCGCGGCCGAGACCGGTTGTACCGCTGCGGAGACGCCGGCGCAGGCTTCGTCGAGCGCGGAATTCGTGTTCATCTGCGTAGGCGATTCCAGCATGTCGGAACGTGTGATTTTTGGCGCGGAGGGGGTAGCGAACGGTGCAGCCGCGGGTACGATCGTCGTCGACACCAGCACTGTCGCCCCTGCGTTCAGCCGGTGGGTCGGCGAGCAGCTCCGCGCGAAACACCTTCCGTTTCTCGGAGCGCCGATAACCGGATCGAAGCCTGGCGCCGAGAACGGCACGCTCACCTGGATGGTGGGCGGCGACCGCGAGGTTTTTGAGAAAACAAAGCCATTGATGGAGGTAATGGGCAAGAAAGTTTATTACTGCGGCGGTCCGGGAATGGGTCTGCACGCCAAACTCTCACAGAATCTGATTTTGTCCAACCTCTTGCAGGCTTTTAATGAGGGTTTGGTCCTCAGCACGAAAGCTGGCGTGGATCCGGAGCTCATGCTGGATATCCTGGCGAACAGCGCGGCTAAATCAGGTTTGATTGAGTTTAAAGCGCCGTTCGTTCTGAGGAGAGAGTTCACGCCGAACTTCTCCGTAAAATGGATGCACAAGGACATCGGGCTCATGCTGGAGACCGGAAAAGAGCTGGGAGTTCCGCTCCTGCTCACCGGTTTGACCCAGCAAATTTTCCAGACCGCGATCTCGCAAGGCTTCGGCGAGGAGGATATGTGCTCCACTATCAAGCCTTTAGAGCAAGTCGCCGGCGTTGAGGTTAAAAAGAGTTAAGAAGAATACGTTTTCCAAATTCGGAATATAGAATCTGGTTGACGGGATTTTTCGTTTCTTCTATTATTGGAAGTAAGCCGGGGAGGACAAAACTCCCACCAAAGCGAGACTAACCTCTATAAGACCCCTGAAGCAACCTCCCCGGCGCCCGCAAGGGTCTTCGCGTCAGTAATTTACACTCCATCCCGATCGCACGATGTTATTATCGCGGCATTCTCACGAATGACATCTATCAGCATCCTTGGCTCAACCGGTTCCATCGGCACAAATACGCTCGACGTAATCCGTCAGAATCCGACCCGTTTCCAGGTATTTGCGTTAGCTGCGGGATCTAATGCCGACTTGCTCGCCCGGCAGGTTATCGAATTCCGTCCGAAAGTTGCGGTCCTTCGGTCGCCCGAGCTCCTGCCGATCCTCACCGATACTCTCAACTCGCTGGGTCTGACAAAAAAGCACTGGCCGGAACTGGTTTCCGGTCCGCAAGGGCTTGTGGATATCTGCGTGTCGCCGGAGACGGGAATCGTCGTTTCGGCGATCGTCGGAGTGGCCGGGCTCGAAGCGACCTACGAAGCGGCGCGCGCCGCCAAGCGCATTGGCTTAGCCAACAAAGAGTCTCTCGTTTCCGCCGGCCGGTTGATCATGGATGCGGTCCGAGCGCACGGCGCCGAATTGCTGCCGATTGACAGCGAGCATAACGGGGCGCACCAGTGCTTCCGGGGAGGCGCGCGCAGCGAGGTCACGCGTTTAATCCTGACCGCCTCGGGCGGCCCATTTCGCACCACCCCAAAGCATCTTTTTGCGGAAATCACACCCGAGCAGGCGCTTCGGCATCCAACATGGAAGATGGGAAACCGGATTACGATCGATTCGGCGACCCTGATGAACAAGGGTTTCGAGGTGATCGAGGCCTGCTGGTTGTTCGATTTAAAGCCGTCTGAGGTTGACGTGGTTGTTCATCCGCAATCGAGCGTGCACGCGATGGTGGAATATAACGACGGCAGCATTCTTGCTCAAGTTTCGTCGACCGACATGCGGATGCCGATTCAATACGCGCTGACATGGCCAGATCGGCTTCAGGCGCCGGTATCCGGAATTGATTGGACGCAAGCGCGGCACTGGGAATTTGGTCCGCCGGATTACGACCGGTTCCCCCTGCTCCGCCTGGCTTACGAAGCGCAGGCGGCGGGGAACTCGGAAACCTGCACCTTAAATGCGGCCGACGAGGTCGCGGTCGCGGCGTTCTTGGACGGCGGCATCGGCTTTCCGGATATAGCGGCAGTGGTCGAGGAAACGCTTCAGCGGTTTCCCTCCCGTCGCTCCCGCTCAATTGGCGATATTCTGGAGGTAGACGCGGACTCGCGAACGCTTGCACGGCGGTTGGTGTCCCAACGCTCCGCGGGCCGGCGCCAGCAGCGATCGGTCGAGGCTTAAGCATGATTTCTGTTCTACAAAGTGTTTTCTGGCTTCTGGTGCTGCTCGGGGTCATGATTCTGATTCACGAGCTGGGACACTTCCTGTTCGCTCGACTGTTCAACGTGAGAGTCGATGTGTTCAGCATCGGCTTCGGTCCGCGGCTGTTCGGATTCCGGCGGGGCGACACGGATTACCGTTTTTCCGCAATTCTGTTCGGCGGTTACGTGAAGATGGCCGGCGACCAGCCCGGTGATGAGCATTCAGTCGATCCGGGCGGTTTCCTCAGCAAGCCGCGCTGGCAACGTTTAATGGTGGTTTTTGCCGGGCCGTTCTTCAACATTGCTCTGGCCGTGGCGCTACTGACCGGGCTCTTCATGGTCAATTACGAGCATGTTGTGGATCCTGGAGGCGTCGTTGTCGGACACGTCGATAAAGATTCTCCGGCTGAAAAGGCGGGTATCCTTCCTGGCGATAAGATTATCCAACTCGATGGTCAGAAGGATCCGACTTGGGATGATGTGCAACTGCGGGGATTGGCTAGCCCGGGCAGCAAACTTGACGTAACGGTCCAGCGGAGCGGCAAACTGCTGAACGTCGCCGTTTACCCGGCCCTGGACGAGAAGCTCGGAGTGGCCACAGCGGGGTGGGAACCGGCGGGACCGATCATCGTCCACGATGTGACGCCGGGTATGCCGGCGGACAAAGCCGGTTTGAAAGCAGGCGATTTGCTCGTGGCCGTGAACGGGCAGGCCATCCGATCGCCCTACAAGCTGCAGGAAATCATTCGCGGAGGCGGACCGGGGCCTGCCAGCGTGGAATATTCCCGCAAAGGCGTCAACCGCACGGTGTCGGTTATCCCGGTGATGAGCGGCGCGGACGGAAAGCCGCACTATATGATCGGCGTCGCACCGGCCATCAAGTACGATATCGTCTCAGAGCGGCTTTCGCTTCCGGCCGCGTTACGCGAGTCGGCGATCCAAAATTACCGTACTGGCACCCTGATCTTTCAGTTTCTGCGTAGCATCGTGGAACGGAAGATGTCGGCGAAGGCGCTCGACGGGCCGATCGGCATCGCCCGCGAATCCAGCCGGGCCGCCGCTCGTGGACCCGCTGACTTCCTGATTCTCATGGCCGCGGTGAGCGTAAACCTGGCCATCGTCAACCTCATGCCCATCCCCATCTTAGACGGCGGCGTCATTCTGACATTACTGATCGAGATGCTGCTGGGGCGCGACCTGAGCAATGCGGTCAAAGAAGGGCTCATGAAGGTCGGCTTCGTTTTCCTCATGGCGATTGTGGTGTTTGCGCTCTACAACGACATTTCGAAGGTTTTCACTCAGGGCTGAGTTCATCCCGAATCGTTCTTCGTCCAGGCATCATCTGCTAACGTGGCCCTTCATGGATTACTCGTGTATCCGACAGACCGCGCTGCCGAATACCACGAAGCTTTTCGCCGATCTCACCTACCAACCGGATCGGGTGCGTTCGTTCTACCCATACGTTCCACTCGAACCTGACTCCTTTCGCAAAGCCGCGGCTCAGATCCACTTTTCGGATGCGAAACGAAGCGCTTTAGTAACGGCGCTCCAGTCCCAGAACCCCGGCAACCCGCTTTTGTCTATCCTCGCCAAGCCCGGCACAGTGGCCGTCGTCACCGGGCAACAGGTGGGCTTATTTTCGGGTCCGGCCTATACCATCTATAAGGCCCTGACCGCGATCCGGCTCGCCGAGCAACTGACCCGGGACGGGATCCCGGCGGTTCCGATGTTCTGGCTGGCGACGGAAGACCATGACTTCCACGAGGTGAACGAGGCCTGGATTTCCGATCCTGCCCGCCGTCCCGTGCGGTTGCAAGCCGGGGCGAGTCCGGAGCCGGATCAACCGGTTGGCGGCGTCGTGATCGATAGCGTTCCTCTCGAAGACGTCCGATCCGCCTTTCAAGGCGCGCCTTTCGGGGCGGAAGCTTTCGATCTCATCAGGGACACCTACCTGCCGGGCCGCACCTTCGGAGAGGCGTTCAGTGCTTTGCTGGATCGCCTGCTTGCCGGATTCCCGATTCTTCGAATCGATCCAATGCTTCCCGCATTTCGTGCGTTGGCGGCGCCTCTCCTTCGGGACGCGGTGCTCGATGCGCCGGAGTTAACGGCCGATCTGCTGGCACGCAATGAGGAGTTGACCAAGGCTGGGTACCACGCGCAGGTGCACGTTGAGAAATCGACTTCGCTCTTCTTTTTGTTGGAGAATGGCAAGCGCCTGGCGCTGCGCCGACAAAACGGCGATTACCTCATCGGCAAGCGGAAACTGAGCGCCCGGGATCTTGCCGCGTGTTCCAAGGAACTCTCGCCCAACGCGCTCCTCCGTCCTGTCGTACAGGATTCGATGATCCCCACGATCGCCTACGTGGGTGGTCCCGCCGAATTGGCATACCTGGCGCAGTCTGAGGTTCTTTACCGGAGTCTTTTAGGGCGGCAGCCAATTGCCGTCCATCGCTCTGGGTTTACTCTGATCGGTTCTCATACCCGGAAACTGATGGATCGATACCGCCTGGAGCTGCCTGACTTTTTCCACGGAGAAGAGGCTTTGCGGGAGAAGGTGTCTCGCACGCTGGTGGATCCCGGCCTTGTGGCGAAGATTGAAGAAGCCAGGGCAAGCGCTGTCCAGTCCCTTGGCCGTATGGCCTCCGATATAGACCGGTTTGACCATTCGATCACCCGCGCTTTGGATAAGAGCAAGCGCAAGATTGAATATCAATTCGAGAAGATCAAGCGGAAAGTGGGTCGCGAAGCGCTCGTGCGGGATCAGCGCGCAACCAGCGACGCCACGGCGCTTTCCGACTGTCTGTTTCCTCGTCACAAATTGCAGGAGCGCGTCTATTCCATGCTGGCGCTGTTCGCGCAGCACGGTCCCGATCTGGTCTCGCGCGTTTATGAGCATGTGTCGCTCGAGTGCCGCGACCACCAGATTTTAACCGTTTAAACCTGGTCGTTCACTCCCGCTCATTCACTAACGACCCGCACCGGCACTGATACGATCAGGGTTCATGTACGTCAACAAGGTAAAGCAGGCGCTCCACGCAGGGCGGTTGCAACTCGGCGCCGGATTCTGGCAGATGCGGTCGCCGGAAGTTGCGCGGCTGCTCGCCGCGGCTGGATTCGACTGGGTGTTCGTAGACACCGAGCACGGCGGCTTCGATCTCGAAACCGTGCAGGATATCTGCCGGGTCGCCCGTCTGTCCGGCCTTGCGCCGCTTGTGCGCGTAGGTGATCTCCAATATCCCTTGGTCGCCCGATCATTGGATTGCGGGGCCGCCGGCATCGTTTTTCCGCGGGTGGAAGATCCCGAGTTGCTGGCTCAGGCGATTTCCTGGACCAAGTTTCCTCCACTCGGCATTCGCGGATTTGGGCTCGCTTTGCATCACCTCGATTACGAAACCCACCCGTTTCCCGAAGTGATCGAACACGTGAACGCGAACACGATGGTGGTCTTTCAAATTGAAACTGTGCGGGCCTTTGAGGCTCGCGAGGAATTGCTGGCGGCCCCCGGCGTGGATGCCGTGATGGTCGGTCCGGCCGACCTTTCCATCTCGCTCGGCGTACCGGGGGAGTTCGAACATCCCCGCGTGATCGAAACCATTGAGCGCATCCGAGACAGTTGTCTCGCGCACGGAGTCGCGCCAGGAATCCAGACCAGGAACCTTAAGCTGGCTCAGTTTTGGCGGGATCGCGGAATGCTTTTCCTGGGTTGCGGAAACGAACTCTCCATGCTTTGGGAAAGCGCCGCAGCCATCACCCGCTCCCTTCGCCAGTAGGCAATGATACCGCTGGCGTTTGCCTTGCTTGCGCTGCTGGCGCAAGCGCCCTCGACCTTGCCTGATCGCATCAGCGCAGCGTCGCTCCGGGGACGCGTTTCGTTCCTGGCGTCGGATGCGCTGGAGGGGCGCGACACGCCGTCGCGCGGTTTGGATGTCGCCGCCGCGTATATTTCATCGGAGTTCCGGCGCGCCGGACTGCAGACCGCCGCCGCGGGCGACTATTACCAGGTTGCGCCATATGTTGCGGTGAGTGACCGGCCGGACGGATTACAATTCAGCGTTTCGGGCGCTGGCGAAGCGGCGCGATCCGTATCCGCGGAGCGAATCTCGATCAGCAGTTTCCATGGCGTCCATCTCGTCAATGAGCCCATTTTCAAGTGGGCCCCGAACGTACCCGTGAGTGGTTCGCTGGCGGGGCGCATTCTGATGCTACGCGCGCCGTCCGACCCTTCCACGATCCGGAAGCTCAGCCTTTCCCGCCCGGATGCGATCGTGCAACTCGTGCGGCGGCCGGGCGGAACTGATTGGCGTGGCGCGCGGCTCGTGCCCATGTCCCTCGACTTGGCCGCCGGGCCCGCCATAATCTCTGTTCCGGAGACGGATGTCGAAGCGACTTTCGACCGGCTTCCGAACGGTTCGACCAACGGTCGGGCGACGCTCCAGATTGCCGACCCCGTCGTCCGGCCGGAACGGCTGTTGAACGTGATCGGGTTTTTACGCGGGTCGGATCCAAAGCTTCGGGACGAGTATGTTTTGGTATCCGCGCATTACGATCACCTCGGCGTCAGGCCCGGATCTGAAAAGGATCGAATCTACAACGGCGCCAATGACAATGCCAGCGGCGTCGCCACCGTGCTTGAGTTGGCTCACGCGTTCGCGCGCGAGGACCCCGCCCCGAAACGAACGCTCGTTTTTATCTGCTTCTTCGGGGAAGAAAAAGGGTTGTTCGGATCCAATTGGTATGTCCAGCATCCATTGTTTCCGCTCGCGCATACCGTGATGGACTTCAATTTTGAGCAACTGGGCGAGCCGGAGAGCGCCGAAGGCCTGCCGGCGGGTTCGCTTGGCGTTACGGGTTTCGATTTCTCCGACGTTCCCCGGATTATTGAGGCAGATCTGGCGGAGGCCGGCGTGAAATTGCGGGACGCTCGCCACAATGACGACTATTTCGACCGCAGCGACAATTTTCCCTTCGCGCAGGCGGGAGTGTTGGCCCATACCTTCGTCGCCGCGCTCGACTTTCCCGATTACCATCGAACCTCGGACGAATGGCCCAAGCTGGATTACGACAACATGGCCTCGTTGGGGCGCGGATTGTCTCTGGCCATTCGCGATGTCGCCGATAGAACCGACAGCCCGATATGGAATGACCAGAGCAAAAAGACGGAGGCATACCGGAACGCATGGCGCGCAACGCACCCTTAGACAACGCACTCGCCTACGTGCTGCCGTTCGCGGTCTTCCTGGGTTTCTTAGCGATTCAAGCCTATGCGCCCGTTCCTCAGTGGGCGCGCTTCGCCATTGAGATCGCGCTCTTTCTCTTCGTCTCGCGGCAGCCTCTCTCGATTGCGCCGTCGCGGCCGTTTTTGAGCGCCCTGCTGGGCCTCGCGGTTTTCGTCGTGTGGGTCGGGCCGGACCAGCTTTCTCCGGCGTACCGGCAACTTTTTTTGTTCAACAATCCGTTAGTCGGGCACGCCGTCGGGACGACAACAGATCCGCAGAAACACGATGCGGCGTTCCTCATCGCCCGAGTCTTGGTGAGCGTCGTCGCGGTGCCCATCCTCGAAGAATTATTCTGGCGTGGATTTCTGATGCGCTGGTTGATCGATCGCAACTTTCGGGCGGTGCCGCTCGGCGCCTGGCAAACGGAATCGTTTCTTCTTGTCGCCGCTCTGTTTGCGTTGGAGCACGGGCCGTACTGGGACGTGGGACTGCTTACCGGGATTGTCTACAACGCGTGGATGGTGCGAACCCGAAACCTATGGGATTGCATCATCGCGCATGCGGTGACCAACGCTTCGCTGGCGGCGTTCGTGATTGGCGCTGGACGGTGGCAGTTCTGGCTCTGATTCAGAATGATCCGATCCGCTCTTTTTGCTTGTCCTTCGCAGGTCTTTTCTCTTCCGGAGAAAACACCAGCGTCACGTTGGCGACGTGCGATTCGTCGTTGATCTTGACCACCGAGTGGGTGGGTCCGAAATGGTCAAAGAGCCCTTCGTCTTTGATCACTTCCAGAAAGTGGTCGGGGTAATCCGGATTGTAAGGGTCGCCCGGCTGCTTACCCCACTGTTTGGCCACGGCCGCGACGCCGTTCAGATCGAGACCTTGAATCGTCATCGTGCCGAATTCGTATTTCGGGCCGCGGTCGACTTTGATGACGATGTTGACCTTCTTCGCCGCGTCGTCCACGTTGCGGTCGACGCTCGTGCTCACGTGCAGGTACCCGGATCGGCGGACGGACCTCGTCACCTTCTCCGCGGATTTGCCGATGTCATCGAAGTCGGCGACCACCCCGCTCTTCAGTCCCGCGACGTGCGCCAGATTGTCCTTGTCGTCCGCATTCACTCCGGCAAACGAGATCTTGCCAAGTTTATAGACGGCGCCCTCCACGACCTTGACATGCACCAACACGCCCTTCACGGGTGGAGGAACCGGCTCGCTCGTGATGTTTTCGAAGCCCACCCGCAACATCCCCCGAGCTTCATAGAGCGGCCTCACCTGGTTATCGAGGAAGTCGCGAAAATTCTGTTCGGTGTAAGGCAGGCCGTAGGCAACCGAGCCGATCGCGGTCTGCAGAGTCAAGGTATCGATGGCGTCATTGCCAGAGAAATCCACTCTTGCCACCGCTGGCAGCGGTTCGTCGGGTTGGAACTGCACAATCTCCTCGCCGGTAGCCGTGGAGACGAGTTTGCCAATGATTTTCTTCGGCTGGTTCTTGGACGCCGCCCAAGCTTCCAGATAGCGAGCCCAACGGTCGATGATCGGCTGCGTGGGCGGCGCTGACCCGTTGTAAAGTGGATCCCGCGATTTCAGGTAAGCGCTGAGCTCCGCGGCTTTCGCCGGGAATCCCGCGAACTGCACTTTGCACAGCGGAGTGATCTCCCGCACGGAAATGCTGGCGACGTAGCCCCGGCGCGGCGTTGACTCCAGATGAAATTCGTAACTCACCTTGTCGAAAAGCCCGAGATCCTGGATTCTTTGCCGGGCCCCGTCGAAGACCGCCTTTGTACCCGTATCTCCCGTCTTCAGCCCAACTGCCTGAAGAATCGCGTCACTCGGATAATGCTCATTGCCGTCGAACGTAATCTTCAGAATGGGCAGCGGCTCCACTTCAGTGTCGTTGTCCGCGGGCACGGCGGGGGTGGCGGTTTTCTTATGTGTCCGGCTGGTGGATTGAGCCGGCGCTGGGGTCAAAGAGCCGGCTAAAGTCAGCAGCAGCAGCGCGTGTACGGCTCTCATACACTCATTCTAGGAGTTCGCCAATGTAAAATGAGTGCTAGTGGCATACGATTTGATTGTGATTGGCAGTGGCCCCGGGGGCTACTCAGCCGCCGTGCGCGCCGGCCAGTATGGACTGAAAACCGCGCTGATCGAAAAACAGCCGAGATTGGGCGGAACCTGCCTTCTAGTAGGCTGCATTCCGACCAAAAGCCTTCTGCATACCGCGGAGGTTTGGACCCATGTTCAGCATTCCGAGTCGGAAGGAATCTCGGTCGAGAATCCAAAACTGAACTTTCCAAAGGTCATGGAACGCAAAGACGGCATCGTTTCCAAGCACTCCAAGGGCATTGACTTCCTGATGAAGAAGAATAAGGTGGAGGTCATCAAAGGCGCCGCGACTCTGAAGGGCGCGGGCAAAGTGGAAGTGAAGTCCGAAAAGGGCGTCCAGACGTACGAGGCCAAGAATATCCTGATCGCCACCGGCTCCGAGGCTCGCATGCTCCCCGGTCTGCAGCCCGACGATTCCATTCTGACCAACATCGAAATTCTGCAGCTCCAGACCGTGCCGAAGACGCTGAACATAATTGGTGCGGGAGCTGTGGGAGTCGAGTTCGCGTCGATGTTCCACAAGTTTGGCGCCAAGGTGCAGGTTTTCGAGATGCTTCCGCGGATCGTGCCGGCCGAAGATGAGGAGATCTCGAAAGAGTTGGCCCGCGTCTTCAAGAAGGAAGGCATTCGCATTGAGACCGGCGCGAAGTGCGAGAACATTCGCCGGACCGCGAACGGCGTGGCGATGACGGTCACTTTGGCGAACGGCAAGACGGAGGAAGCGGAAGCGGAGAAACTGCTGGTCGCGGTGGGACGCGCCCCGAACACCGCCAACATCGGTCTCGAAAACACCAAAGTGCAGGTGGACCGCGGTTTCATCAAAACTGATGAGTTCATGAGGACCAGCGAGCCGAACGTTTATGCGATCGGGGATTGCGTGGCCGGCATGCCTCAACTGGCGCACGTCGCGACGGCGCAGGGTATGGTGGCGGTAGCCAAAATGGCCGGACGAGAAGCGATCCCGATTCATCGCAATCGCATCCCTGCCGCGACTTACACGGAGCCGGGCATCGGAAGCGTCGGGCTGACGGAGGCGCAGGCGCGCGCCCAGGGATTTCAGGTCAAAGTGGGCAAATTTCCTTTCCTGGGCAACAGCAAAGCGACCATCCTCGGAATGCATGACGGTTTCGTCAAGGTGATCGAGGACGAAAAGTACGGCGAGATCCTCGGAGTGCACATCATCGGTCCGCAAGGCTATGAACTCATCGCGGAAGCGGTGGCCGCCATGGAAGCCGAAGCGACGGTCAACACGATGATGCATACGATTCACGCGCATCCCACCATCTATGAAGCCGTGGGAGAAGCCTTCAACGCCGTTGAAGGATTGCAGATCAACGCTTAGAATTCGGCATGTCACGTCGCTGTGAACTGCACGAACTCGGGCTGCTGGAGTGGAGCGCCGCTTGCCGTCTGCAGCAGCGCCTGGTCGAGCAGCGGAAGGCCGGACTTATTCCCGATCAGTTTCTGATCGTTGAGCATCCCCATGTGGTAACCATGGGCCGCAACGGGCGCGAAGTGAACCTGCTTGCGGGGCCGGAGTTGCTGGCGCGTTCCGGGATCGGCTTTTACGAAACGGATCGCGGAGGCGACGTCACCTATCATGGTCCGGGGCAGATCGTCGGCTACCCGATTCTCGATTTGCGCGATTGGAAGCGCGACGTCCATGCCTACGTGCGCGCCTTGGAACAGATGCTGATCGATACTCTTGCCGATTTCGGGATTGCGGCCGGCCGCATCGAAGGTCTGACCGGCGCGTGGGTGGATGGGGCAAAGATCGCCGCTATCGGGGTGCATCTCAGCCGCTGGGTGACATCGCACGGGTTCGCGCTCAATCTCAATCCCGAGCTGAGCTTTTTTCAATACATCGTCCCTTGCGGCCTGAACCGGCCGGTGACGTCCCTGGCGCAATGCGGGGCGCGCGCCTCCTGGCACGATGTAGTGAGCCGCTTGAGCCATCATTTTTCGCGTGTTTTCGATTTGGATTTATCGCTGATCGCCACTGAATTTCTAGCGGAACCAGCTCCGGCGCTGGTTCGCTGATGGAGAATACCGCATGGCAGACATATTAATGCCCCAGATGGGCGAAAGCATCGTGGAAGGAACCCTGACCCGATGGCTGAAAAAAGTAGGCGATTCGGTGGAGCGCGATGAGCCGCTCTTTGAAATCTCCACGGATAAGGTGGACACGGAGATTCCTTCGCCCTCCGCCGGCGTCCTATCGGAGATTCTCGTTGAAGAGGGCAAAACCGTCGGCATCAACACGTTAGTCGCGCGTGTTCAGGAGGCGGGTGCGGCGGCTGCTCCTCCCACTCCGGAAAAGGCTCCTGCTCAATCTGCTTCCGCGCCAGCAGCGCCGGCGACTGCTCCGGAGCCGGTTGCCGCGCCGCCCGCGCCTGCCGCCGCGGCGCCGCAAGAGCCCGCGGGTCCGCTCTCACCGCTGGTGCGGAAGATGGCGCGGGAGAACAACATCGATCTGAACAAAATTACGGGAACAGGAGCGGGCGGACGCGTCACCAAGCAGGATCTTGAAGGTTTTCTGGCGAAGGGTGCGACTCCGACTCCGCCGCCCGCTCCGGCGCCCGCTGCTCCCCCAGTTCCTTCGTACTCTGCCCCGGTCGCCAAAGCGCCGGAACCCGCGGCCCCGTTTGTTCCCCCCGCGCAGCACGCGGGCGCAAAGACACGCATCGAGCCGCTCAGCAACATGCGAATCAAAATCGCCGAGCACATGGTCGCTTCCAAACGCACGTCGCCCCACGTGACGACCGTGCATCGCGTGGATATGACGCACGTAGCCAGAATGCGCGCCAAGCACAAGGACGATTTCGCCAGCCGTTACGGTATGTCGCTGACGTTTCTGCCGTTCGTCACCCGCGCCACGGTGGAAGCCCTGCGCACCTACCCTCTGCTGAACGCCTCGATTGACGGCACGAATATCATCTTCCACAACGAGATCAACGTGGGAATCGCCGTCGCCCTGGAGAATGGTCTGATCGTTCCCGTCATTCGCAATGCGGATGAGAAGAATGTGTTGGGATTGCAGCGTTCGATTGTGGACTTGGCCGCGCGGGCCCGTTCGCGCCAGCTAAAGCCGGATGAGATCCAAGGAGGAACGTTCTCCATCACCAACTTCGGGAGCTTCGGGAGCGTTTTCGCCACCCCCATCATCAATCAACCGCAGGTCGGGATTTTGGGAATCGGCGCGGTGGAGAAAGCTGCTGTCGTCATCGATGATGCGATCGCGATCCGGTCGCAAGCTTACCTCGCTCTCACTTTTGATCACCGTTTGGTCGACGGAGCCCTGGCTGACCAGTTTACGGCCAAAGTGAAGCAAGTCCTGGAGAATTGGTCGGAACAGATTCTGTAGGCGGTTGGATTCAGTTCAGGCGGCTTCGCGGTCGCCTGAATCGTGGCAAGGCGCGCTATTTCTTGAACAGCCGTTCAAATGCGCTTTTCGCGTCGCTGGCGTTCCGGGGAGGAGCAGCCATGATGCTGTCCATCGCGGAGCGCGAACCGCCGCCGCCCGAGTTCGTCGTATCCCGCGCCACCGTTACTCGGGGCGTGAACAGCAGGCATTCGTTCTTTTGATCTTTGGATGGAATGCGAACCAGAATTGGCTTGACGCACTGGAAACGCGTGGAAGGCTCAAAATGAGAACACTGCTTACAGCAGTGGAGTTGAGCCGCGCACTTCAGGCAGGTCGACGTGAAGTCCGTTCCCGGCGGCAGCAGCGTGGAGCAGCTGAAGCAACGCGCGGCCGTTACATTCTGGACCAGACGCGGAAGACGCGGCCCGGTGATGTCGATCGAGGGGCGCGGACCCTGGGGTTTGGCATGTTCGCCGGGGCCGTTGCGCCGCTCGCCCCGGTTATTTTCTTGATATCCGCGCTGGGAATACTTGCGTTCACCGTCCATACGGGATGGTTACTCCTTGGGATTGTCGGGCTTTGGCGGGTCGCAAACGGATGGAATTCCTGAAATGAAACGGGCGGGAAGGCCGAAATGAGGATGACGGATTCGGTGCCCGCCAAATGCTTCAAATTCATTGATACCACGGTTTATCGACTGTTGCACGGCTGAAATTCGCAAAATGTATCTCAAACGGGTTATCGCCGTCATCTCCGTAGTCGCTTTCGCCCCGCTAATATGCGCCGCGGTTCCTCGATCGGCGACCTGGTCGGGAGAGATCGCCCGGATCGTCTATCAGCATTGCACCACATGCCATCGGCCTGGACAACCCGCGCCTTTTCCGTTACTTACGTACGCGGACGGTCAAAAACGGGCCGGGCTGATCCAAGCCGTTACGCAGTCCGGTTATATGCCGCCGTGGAAACCGATGCCGGGTCCGGACGCTTTTGAGGGTGAAAACCGGCTGACGAAATCCGAAATCGCCTCTATTGCCTCGTGGGTTCGGGCGGGAGCGCCGGAAGGAAATCCGAGTTTAGCTCCGCGCGTCCCTACTTTCGCCTCCGGCTGGCAGCTCGGGACGCCCGACGAAATCGTGAGTTTGCCGGCGCCTTATCGCGTCCCGCCGGACGGTCCCGATGAGTATCGCTGTTTCGTGCTGCCGTCCGGCCCCTCCGGCAAACAGTCTGTTGATCGCTATGTGCGGGCGTTTGAGTTCTCCGCGGAGAATTCCGTGACGCTTCACCACGCGCTCATTTTTGTCGATGCGCGGCGGCAACCCCCGCCGCTCGATCAATACGACTGCTTTGGCACTCCCGGGTTCCTGCCCAGCGCGGCGCTCGGCGGCTGGAGCCCGGGCGTCTCCGCTGTGTTCATGCCGACGGGAACAGCAGTGCATATTCCTCCGCACGCGCGCCTCGTCATGCAGCTCCACTTCCACCCGGTCGGAAAGGCGGAGACGATCGCGCCGCGGATCGCTCTCTACTTCGCAGATCACCCCCCGTCGCGCGTAGTCATGGATGTGCCGCTCGGATCGAATCGCATTGATATCCCCGCCGGCGCAAATGACTATCAGATCCGCGATCATTTCGAGTTGCCGGTTCCGGTTACGGTGGTCGGGATTATTCCCCACGCGCACTATCTCTGTAGAGATATGAAAGGCTGGGCGGTCCTGCCGGATGGCCGCACGCGGCGGTTGTTATGGATCAACGATTGGGACTTCAACTGGCAGGAACACTATCGCTACAAGGATCCGTTCACGCTCCCCGCGGGAACCGAGGTTCGGATGGAGTTTACGTACGACAATTCGGCCGGGAATGCGCGGAACCCGAATCACCCTCCGCGGCGTGTCGTTTGGGGCGGATCGAGCACCGACGAAATGGCGGGGCTGCACCTCCAGGTCATCCCGCGAGATGAAGCGGATATGCATGAGCTCGGCATGGCGCTTTGGGGAAAGGTGATGCGGGGCGTGGGCGGAAGCTTCTATCGGAAGCCGGATCCGCCCGAGTAACTTTCAGGAGCCTCATGCCGTTCCTAACCACAGTGCGTCATTCCCTTCTCTTCGTACTCACCGTGGGTTGCGTCTCTTCACTTTTCGCCGATGCGAATACCGAGAAGGCGTGGGGCATCATCAGGGCCGGCCTGAGCGACGCCAACTCCGACCGTCGCGCCAAGGCCGTCCAGGTGCTTGGGCTGGTTCCTCACGACAGCTACGCCGAGGCGCTCGCGCTGAATTCGCTGCGGGATCCCGAGCCGCGCGTCCGGGCGGCCGCGGCGGCAGCCCTCGGGCAGATGGGTGCTACAGGCGCCATCCCTCAACTGAAGGAGAAGCTGAACGATCCGGAAGGCGTCGTCGTGTTCGCGGCAGGCGATGCGCTGGTGCTGTTGAAGGACCCCGCCGGGTATGAGATCGACTATGAAGTCCTGATGCGCGAACGGAAAAGCGGCGCCAGCCTCCGCGAGCAGGAGCGTGATCTGTTGAACCATCCGAAGGAGTTGGAGAAGCTCGGGATCGAGGAGGGCATCGGTTTCATTCCCTACGGCGGAATGTCGATGACGGCATTTCGGCTGCTGACGAAAGATACAATCACTCCGGCCCGCGCCAAGGCGGCCCGAGCGCTGGGCAAAGACCCCGACCCGAAGAGCGGGTGGGCGCTCGCCAAGTCCATTAATGATGAGAAGTGGCTGGTGCGCGTTGCCGTGGCGGCCGGGATCGCGGAGCGGAATGACCCGTCATTGCTTCCCCCCGTGGTGGATGCGATGGATGACAAGAACGATCTCGCGCGAGACACCGCGGCGGCAGCCGTGATTCATCTGAGCGCTTTGCCGCCCGGCCAGCTTGATGGACCGAGCCCGTCAGGCGCCAAGGCAAGCCGCTAATCGCTCACTGAGTCGGTCGCGTGCGGCGAAAATCCTGCCCGTGAAGGAAATTTTCACGCTGTTTGGAGGCAGAGGAACAGACCGCCTGAAATAGGTTTCGCCCTTGGTTCGCCGTCGATCGCTGCCTATTGTGGTTGTCTGCCGAGGAAGCCATTCCGTTGTGCATGCCTAAGTACAGGCGCTCCATATACTTCCCAGAAATTGTGTTGCAACGTTCCTGAATTCCATGCCACAATCTGTTGTGGCCGAGAGTGGAACGAAAGTGGAGTAAAAGTGGAAGAGGTTACGGGTCAGAGTATAGCGACGCCGGTGGAGCCCCCTCGAGGGATGTTCCCGGCCCGCTTGGACGACAAAGGCCGTCTCAAGCTCCCCGCTCCGTTCCAGCAGTACTTCAGTTCGCTTCCGGAGAAGAAATTATTTGTGACCAGCCTCGATCGGCGCATAGCTCAAATCTACCCGATCGCGGCGTGGCGCGAGAACGAAAAGTTTTTCGAGAACTACCGGGATAACCCGCAAGCGGTCCAGAATGTCTTGTTTAACGCTAACGATCTGGGCGCGGATGCTGAGCCCGACATGCAGGGCCGGATCACTTTCAATCCGGACTTGCGGCGCGCCCTCGATCTGGAAGAGACGCCGCTGCGGTTGTTTGCGTACCGGGGACGTGTGCAGGTTTTGACCGACGCTCTCTACCAGGAGCGGCTGCAGCGAGCTTCAAAGGCCGCTGCCGAGAATGTGGAAGCGCTGGAGCGGGCCGGACTGAAGTAATGAGGGATGCCAGAACACTTTCCCGTGATGCTCGCCGAAGCGTTGGAAGCTCTGGCGATTCGTCCGGAAGGCGTGTATCTGGATGCGACCGCCGGGCTGGGAGGCCATACCGGAGCGATTGCGCGCCGGCTCAGTACGGGGTTGGTGGTTGCGAACGATCGGGACGCCGCCGCGTTGGAGATTGCGAGGGTGAACACCGCGGATTGCGCCGGCCGGATCGTTTTCCATCACGGTCCGTTCTCAATGCTGGCAAGCGCGGTGGCAGAAGCGGGTTCCGGCCAGATCGATGGCTTGCTGGCGGACCTGGGCGTGAGCCGGTTTCAGTTGACCACGCCGGAGCGGGGTTTTTCATTTATGACCGAAGGCCCGTTGGATATGCGCATGGATCAATCGCGCGGAACGACAGCGGAGGAGTTGGTCAACCGGAGTGCCGAAAAGGCGCTTGCCGACTGGATCTACCAGCACGGCGAAGAAAGGAGGGCGCGGAAGATAGCCAGAGCAATCGTTCGGGCGCGGCCCATTCGGAGCACACTACATCTGGCCGATGTGGTGGAGCGGGCCGTGCCGCGAACGAGTCATCTGCATCCCGCGACTCAGACCTTCATGGCGCTGCGCATGGTTGTGAATCAGGAGCCGGACGAGCTGAACGCGTTGCTCGACATCGCTCCCCATCTGGTGAAGCCGGGAGGCAGGATCGTAGTGATCTCGTTTATGTCTCTTGAAGACCGCCAGGTAAAGGAACGATTCCGGGAGCTGCAAAAAGAGGGGCAGGGCGTGATCATTACCAGGAAACCGCTGGCGCCCGGCGAAGATGAGACGCGGCGGAACCCGCCTTCGCGAAGCGCGAAGTTACGGGCTTTCGCCATGGGGTAAGCAGGCAACGTTTGAACGGAGGAGGCAGGCATGGCCACGTTAGCAACTTTTTTCCGGCGGTCCGACTTCATGACCGCGGGAAATGTCAAAGCAATCGAAGTCGCGGATCCCTTCCAATTGCGGAGTGTTCCCGGCGATAGCATCTACTTTTTCTCCAAGCGCATCGACAACTCGCGGCTGGTCCGGCAAGCCGATCCGAAAACCCGCACGGACTGCTGGTCCGCGATCGCGACCGCCAGCATTCTTGCGGTGATCATCGGAACGGCTGTCAGCCCTCGCATCGGCGGAATCCTTTCCGGTTATCAGACCGAGAAATTGAGAACCGAGCAGCGCGAGTTGACCGACAAGCGGCGCATGCTGGAGATCGAAGAGGCCCAGATGCTCAGCCCGGCGCGACTGGAGGAACTGGCTGCGCGGCAGCAGCTCGCCGTGCCGGGTCCCGGCCAGGAAATGCACCTGCAACCGCGGGAGTCTTCGTTCGCGATGAACGTGGTCTCCGCGCCGACAACCGCGCGATAGCAGAAAAGAGGTCTAACCGTGAATCCCGGCGCAAGGCTGGAAGCGATCCGGCGTCTGACCTGGCTCGGCGCCGGTCTCCTGCTTTGGGCCGTGGCCATTTTCGCCAAACTGATCTCGCTTCAGGTTATCCATCACGAAACATATCTGGAACGCGCGCAGCGGCAACAGGAGCATTCTGTCGCGCTGAACGCGCCTCGGGGCACCATCTTCGATCGCAACGGCGAGACCTTGGCGATGAGCGTCCCGGTCGAGTCGATCGCGATCAATCCCCGCCTGGTCCCCGATAAGGCCATTGCCGCTGAGGTGCTCGCGCCGGTGCTGGGTCTCGACACCAAACAACTCCAGGACGCCATCGTGGAAGCGGCCGACCGGCATCGCGGATTTCTGTTCGTCAAGCGCAAAATCAGCCGCGAGGAATCGGATCGGCTCCACGCTTTGCATGCCGATTGGATCTTGTTTCAGGAAGAGAGCAAGCGCATTTATCCCAATGATTCCGTTGCCGCGCACATCGTCGGGTCGGTTTATCAAGGAGAAAAGGGCGCGGAAGGGCTCGAGAAAGGCACCGACGCGGCGTTGGCTGGCACGCCCGGCACGGGCACCATTCTTACCGACGTGAAGCACCGCGGAATCGAAAGCTGGATCGACGATCCCGCGGTGCCCGGAAAAACGCTCAAGCTGACCATCGACGAACGCGTGCAGTTTGTCGCCGAGACGGAACTGGCCGCGCAGGTTCAGGCAAAGCATGCGCGGACTGGCACCGTGATCGTGATGAATCCTTATACGGGGGATATTCTCGCGATGGCCAGCTATCCCACGTTTGACCCCAATAAGCCTCCCATGAATTCCGAAGAGAAGCGGGCGCACTTCAATCTGGCGGCCCAGATCCCGTTTGAGCCGGGTTCCATCTTCAAAGTTCTCACCCTTTCGGCTGCGTTGGAGACGACCAATCTCCGTCCGGAGAGCATGATCGATTGCCATCACGGGGCGCTGAGCCTGCCGGGCCGGGTCGTCCATGAGGCCCACGGCGGCTTCGGCATAATTAGCATGGCGGACGTTTTAGCGCATTCCAGCAACATCGGCGCCATCGAAATTGGCGCGCGTATCGGCCGCGAGAAGTTTTATCAGTATCTGACGAACTTCGGTTTTGGACAGCGTACCGGAATTGCTCTGCCCGCGGAATCACCCGGCATCCTGCGGAAGCTTCCCAAATGGGGAACCACTTCGCTGGCGTCGGTGTCGATGGGACAGGAAGTCGCCGCGACTTCGCTCCAACTGATCCGGGCATGCGCCGTCGTAGCCAACGGCGGTCTGCTCGTGAAGCCGAGATTGATCGCGGAGATCGGCGGCAAGCCCACTCCCACGGAAGCTCCGAAGCGCGTTCTTCGACCGGAAACCGCGGTCACGATGCGCGCGCTGATGGAAGGCGTTGTGCTTCGCGGAACCGGCCGTACAATCAAGCTGGCCGGCTGGACGGACGGGGGCAAAACGGGCACGGCTCAGATTTTCGAAGACAAACACTACACTCATCTCTATAACGCCTCGTTCATGGGTTTCGCGCCGGTGAACAATCCCGCGCTCGTCGCCATCGTGACCATCAACGGCTCAACGGGAAACTTGGGGATGGGCGCATACGCGGCGGGGCCGGTTTGGGTCAAGGTCATGAACGCCGCCTTACGCCGGCTAAACGTTCCCAAGGATCTGCCGGAGGTTTCCGCCCCGGTCGCCAAGCCGGTTTTGCCCGCCGATGGCAGCGATCTCGCCATGGTGGAGGGCGACACCGGGCCGAACATTCTGGACGATGACCCTTCGGCGATGCCGTCCCTTGCGGACATCAGCGGAGGCGAAGCCGGAGCTGCTATGGTCCCGGTCAGCGGCGCCCTGCCGAAGCCGGCGGAACCCGACTCCGCGCGAAACGCGGCCGCTGGCGCCATGCCCGCTTTGCTTCCGGCGCCCGCTTACACCGGTCCGGTCGTTCCGGATTTCCGCGGCAAACCCATGCGCGCCGTGGTGCGCCAGGCCTACGCGATGGGGTTTACGATTCAACCAGAGGGTTCTGGCGTGGCCCGTTCGCAGGCGCCGGCAGCCGGAAGTCCCATCCGCCCCGGCGAGAAGATCCGGGTGTTGTTCGCGCGATGAACTTACAACAATTGCTCGCAGGCGCCGGCCTCAGGCAACCGCTTGCGGCCGATCTTGCGGAAGTTGTTGTGGCCGGGCTGGACTATGATTCCCGCCGGATCGAGCCCGCCTGGGTGTTCTTTGCGTTCTCCGGCGCAAAAGCGGATGGCCGCGAGTTCGCCCTCAACGCGGTTGAGCGCGGGGCCATCGCCGTCGTGAGCGAACTGCCCGCCCCGGAGAACTTTCCGCGACCGTGGCTGACAGTTGCGCATGGGCGCCGCGCACTGGCCACGGCCGCGCGAAATTTCTACCGCCATCCGGACCGCGCGATCGGTCTCACCGGCATTACTGGAACCAACGGCAAAACCACCACCAGCTTCCTGACGGATTCAGTGTTGCGCGCGGCAGGCCATGTGACCGCTTTAATCGGCACCATCGAATACCACCTTGCGGGTCGCGTGCTGCCCGCGGTCAACACCACGCCCGAGTCGCTCGACATCTGCCGTCTGCTGAGTGAGCTGCGCGAGCTCGGGGGCGCGTACGCCACCATGGAGGTTTCCTCGCACGCCCTCGATCTGGGGCGCGTCTACGGATTCGACTTTCACACGGCGGTGTTCACCAACCTCACTCAGGATCATCTCGATTATCACGAGACGATGGAACGCTACTTCGAGGCGAAATCCCTCCTGTTCGCCGGGAACAACAGCGCACCCCCGCGCTTCGCCGTCATCAACGCGGAGGATGAATACGGCCGGAAAATCAAAACGGCGAAAGAAACACAGGTCCTCCTTTATGGACTTGGTCCGGACGCGGACGTTCGCGCCAGGCACGTTTCGACCTCTATCCACGGGATCCGGTTTGAGCTGAATTTCGGTAAGGCTCGCGTTCACATCGAGAGCCAGTTGATTGGACGGATCAACGTATACAACGTCCTGGCGGCGGCGTGTGTAGGTTTGAGCTATGGAATTCCCTTCGAGACCATCGTCCAGGGGATCGCCCGGTGTCCGGGCATTCCAGGCCGCTTCGAACGCGTCGACGCCGGCCAGCCGTTTGCCGTCGTGGTGGATTACTCGCACACCGACGACGCGTTGCGCAATGCGCTCGCGATCGCGCGCGGCCTGAACCCGAACCGAATTATCACCGTGTTCGGTTGCGGCGGCGACCGTGACCGCCGCAAGCGCCCTCTGATGGGCGAAGCGGCCGCCGAGGGCAGCGATCTGGTCATCCTCACCAGCGATAATCCTCGCAGTGAGGATCCGCTCTTGATCATGAATGACGTTCTGGTCGGCATCCGGCGTCGGGACACCCGAAACCTGGTGGAGCCGGATCGCGCCTCGGCCATTCGGCAGGCCATCAAGACGGCCGCGGCCGGGGATCTTGTCCTGATCGCCGGGAAAGGTCACGAGACTTACCAGATTTTCAAGGACCGCACCATTCATTTCGATGATCGCGAAGTTGCGCGGGAAGTGCTCAAGGGCTTCGGATATAAGAAGGCGGCCGAATGAAGCTCGATCTTCCGAAGGCCGCGGCGTGGATGAAGGCCGCTGGTTCGGTATCCGGCGCCGCGTCCGGCTGGAGCGTGGACAGCAGGACGCTGGTGGAAGGCGACGTGTATTTCGCGCTGCGGGGCGAGGCGCACGACGGGCATGACTTCGTGGAACATGCATTTGCCCACGGCGCAGCTTGCGCCGTGGTGGCTCGCGACGTGCCCGGCGGCGGTCCTCTGCTCCGTGTTTCCAATACGCTCTTTGCTCTTCAGGAACTGGCGCGGAACGCTCGGAACGCCTGGGGCGGCCAAGTGATCGCCGTTACGGGAAGCGCGGGCAAGACCACCACGAAAGACGTTATCGCGCACTTCCTTTCCGTCCGGCACTTGGCCGGCAAGACCATCGGGAACTTCAACAATCACGTCGGTTTGCCGCTCTCGATCCTTCGGCTGCCCGACGAATGCCGGATCGCGGTGCTTGAACTCGGCATGAATCATGCGGGTGAAATTCGCAGCCTGGCGTCTATCGCGCGCCCGCAGGTTGGCGTCATCACCAACATCGGATATGCCCACGTTGAGTTCTTCCAATCCATCGACGGCGTCGCCGCGGCCAAGCGGGAACTGATCGAAGCGCTGCCCGTTTCCGGGTCCGCCGTTCTGAACGCCGACGACCCGCGCGCTATTCGGTTTGGAGCTGTACACGCCGGCCGCACCGTCACCTATGGGCTGGATCCGAAAGCCGACGTCCGCGCTGAAGACATTGAATATTTGCCGGAAGGCGCGCGGTTTCGCTGCCAGGGCGTTACATTCACCATTCCGCTCTCCGGGCGCCACGGGGTCCAGAACGCGCTCGCCGGCATCGCTACGGTGGGACTTTTCGGGATCCGGCCGCCGGAACTGGTGGACGCCGCGCGCGCCATTCCCATCGGGAAAATGCGGGGCGAACGGCTCGAACAGAACGGGCTTACGATCCTGAACGACGCGTACAACGCCAACCCGGAGGCGATGCGCTCCATGCTCGATGTCCTGGCCGCCGTCCCCGGTCAGCGGCACATTGCGGTTCTCGGGGAAATGCTGGAGCTCGGCGAGCAAAGCCACGCGCTCCACCAATCCGTGGGCGCGCACGCCGCGCATCTCGGCTTGGACCTCCTCGTGGGCGTCCGGGGCGACGCGCGGATCATGCTCGAAGCCGCCACGAGAGCCGGGCTGCCGCCAGCCAAAACCCGGTTCTTCGAAACCTCCGAACAGGCGGGAACAGCCTTGAAAGCGCTTCTCCAACCCGGTGATGCGATCCTTTTTAAGGGATCGCGTGGAGTCCGCGTCGAACGGGCGCTGGAAACGCTTCTGGAGGGCGGCGTCTGATGCTTTACTACCTGCTCTACGAAAAGCTGCACGTCTACGTCAGCCCATTTCGCGTCTTCCGGTTCGTCACCTTTCGCGCCGCTTTCGCCAGTCTCACTGCCCTATTTCTCTGCGTGGTGCTGGGACCTTGGTTTATCGGCAAACTCCGCCAGATGTCGATCGGCCAGCACATCCGGGAGGAAGGCCCGAAGTCGCACCAAACCAAAGCCGGGACGCCCACGATGGGCGGCGTGTTGATCGTGATCTCGATCATCGTGCCGACGCTTCTTTGGGCCGATCTCGAATTCGAGGACGTCTGGATCGCGCTGTTCGCCCTGGTCAGCTTCGCCGCGATCGGATTTATCGACGACTACGCGAAGCTGCTGAAAAAACGCAACCTCGGATTGACGAGCCGCCAGAAGTTCGGATTGCAGATGCTGGTCGCGCTGGCGCTCACCGCGATTCTCGTCGTGATGAGCCGTGCCGGGAATTACACGACCGCGATGAACATCCCGTTTTTTAAGCAGTTCCAGCCCGATCTGCTTATCCACTCCTTGCTCAACTATTGGACGTACCCGCTCGCGTTCATTCCCTTCTTTCTCTTCGTGGTGCTGGTGGTGGTGGGTTCGTCGAACGCGGTGAACATCACCGACGGGCTCGACGGCTTGGCCATCGGGCTCATGGTGATCGCTTCCGGGGCACTGACCGTGCTGGCTTACATGGGGGGGCATCGCGAGTTGGCTCAATATCTGCAGATCGCGCGCAATCCCCGCAGCGCCGAGCTCACTATTTTCTGCGGCTCGATGGTCGGAGCAAGTCTCGGATTTCTTTGGTACAACGCACACCCGGCCGACGTTTTCATGGGCGATGTGGGTTCGCTATCGCTCGGCGGCGCGATGGGCGTGGTGGCCATCCTGATCAAGCAGGAGGTGCTGCTGGTCCTGATTGGGGGCGTTTTTGTGATTGAAATCCTCTCGGTCATCCTGCAAGTGGGAAGCTTCAAACTTCGCAAGAAACGGATTTTTAAGATGGCGCCGATCCATCATCACTTCGAAGCCCTCGGCTGGCGGGAATCGAAGATCATCGCCCGGTTTTGGATCGCGGGCCTCGTGCTGGCGTTATTTGCGCTTACCACTTTGAAGTTGAGATGAGAAGTTGAATTCAATGGAACTCAGCGGTCGAAATGTCCTGGTCGTCGGCATGGAGCGTTCTGGCATCGCCAGCGCTGAGTTTCTCCTGTCCGCGGGAGCTATCGTGACCGCCGCGGATCAGAAGCCCTTCGAGCAGCTTTCCGAATCCACCCAGGCGCTGCGCAATGGCGGCGTGAAATTCCGATTGCAGTCCGCGGGCGGCTTCGAACAATTCGACCAGATCGTCTTGTCCCCTGGCGTGCCCGCGAACCTTCCGGAACTCGCCGCCGCGCGCGACCTGGGCATCCCCGTCATCGGTGAAGTCGAGCTGGCCGCCCCATTCCTGCGGGGCCGCACCATTGGGATCACCGGTTCGAACGGCAAGACGACCACCACCGCCCTGACGGGTCACATCTTGAAGGAATCCGGCGTTCCCGTCCAGGTCGGAGGAAATATCGGAACGCCGGTCGTGGCGATGATTGCGTCTTCCCGCGACGAGCAGTGGAATGTTTTGGAACTCTCCAGTTTTCAGTTGGAAACCACGCGCAGGTTCAGCCCCCATATAGCCATTCTCCTGAACATCACCCAGAACCATCTGGACCGCCACTCCACCATGGAGAATTACGCCGCCGCGAAGGCGCGCATTCTGGACGAACAGACAAGCCGCGATTGGGCGATCCTGAACGCCGCAGATCCATTCTGTCGCCGTTTCGCGAGCCGCGGTTCCGCGCAACGGCTCTGGTTCAGCAGCGGCGCGGAGGCGCCGGCCGAACTCAACATCCATCAGGATGCGATTCGATTCAGGGACGAATTCGTCATGCACACCGCCGACGTTCCTATTCGAGGACGCCATAATCTGGAAAACGCCATGGCTGCGATCGGGGCGGCGCACCTCGCCGGCGTCCCGCTCGACCGCATCGCTTCGGCCATTGGTTCCTTCCGCGCCGTGGAACATCGCCTTGAATTCGTTCGTAACGTAAGCGGCGTCGACCTTTACAACGATTCGAAAGCCACCAGCGTGGACGCCACCCTGAAAGCTTTGGACTCCTTCGATCACGGTTTGTGGGTAATTCTCGGCGGCAAGGACAAAGGCAGCGACTATGCGCCCCTGCGTTCCCCCCTAAGCGCGAAGGCGAAGGCGGCGCTTCTGATTGGATCGGCCGCCGAAAAAATTGCGGCGTCGCTGGCCGGCGCCGTCGAGTTGATTCCGGCCGGCACTCTCGAAACCGCCGTGACGACCGCGTTTGAACGTGCCCATCCGGGCGACACCATCCTGCTCGCGCCGGCGTGCGCCAGCTTCGATCAATTCCAAAGCTACGAACATCGCGGCCGCGTCTTCAAAGAACTCGCGCGCTCGCTCCACTCAAGGGAAAATGGCACAGCGGCTTAAAACGGATTGGTATCTCTTCGCGACCATCGTCGCCATGGTCTTCTTCGGGGCCGTGATGATCTTCAGCGCGTCCTCGGTGATGGCTTCCTTCAAGATGGGATCCAGCACTTACTTCGTGATGCGCCAGGTCTTCTGGATCGCGGTGGCGGTGACCGTCATGATGGCGCTCAAACGGATGGACTACCGTAAGTTGCAGCATCCCGCGGTCGCGTTTGTCAGCATGGGATTGGTGATCATTCTCTTGATCGCTGTCTTCTTCCTCGACGCCAAACAGCATCGCTGGATTCGTCTCGGCCCTGGAGGCGTTCTCGGCGTGCAGCCTTCGGAACTGGCCAAGCCGGCGCTGATCATCTTTTTGTCTTTTTTTATCGCGCTGCGTTCGCGCGCGATAAACAACCGGTACACTTTGTTTCCGGCGGCGGCGGCCGTCGGCGTGGTGACCCTCGCCGTTGTGATCGCCGACCTCGGAACAGCCGTGGTGCTTGTCGCCACCGCCGCCACGCTCTTTTTCATTGCCGGATTGGAGTGGCGGTTTTTCATGCTGGCCTTGTTGGTCGCCCTTGTCGGCAGTCTGTTCGCCGTGGCGTCCAAGCCATATCGCCTCACCCGCATCATCGGATATCTCGATCCCGGTTACAAACTGGTTGAGCAGATCGACAGCCGGTTCCATGTCGGATTACAGGCCTATCTGAAGCGCTCTTTAACGACGAAAGACACCAGCTATCAGTCGGAACAGGCGAAAATTGCCGTCGGATCGGGCGGCTTGCTGGGACAAGGTCTGATGCAGAGCAAGCAGAAAGAAGGCTTTCTGCCGGAAGCGCAAACCGATTTTATCTACGCGATTGTCGGCGAGGAATTTGGCCTGCTCGGGTCGGCCGGCGTCTTGCTTGCCTTTGTTGTTATTTTGTGGCGCGGCGTGCGCGCGACCGTGCGCGTTCCGGACGATTTTGGCCGCTATCTCGCGCTCGGCATCACCGCCATGCTGGTCGTGCAGGCTTTCATGAACATGAGCGTCGTGTTGGGAATGATGCCCACCAAGGGCATTCCGTTGCCCATGATCAGCTTCGGCGGCAGTTCGCTTCTTAGTACGCTGGCATGCCTTGGAATCCTTCTGAATGTGTCGGAGCATGCCGGATAGCCTCCTTTTCCTGATGGCCGGCGGCGGCACGGGGGGTCACGTGATTCCGCTGATCGCGGTTGCGAAGGAACTGCGGTCGCGCGGCCACGAAGCCTTCTTCGTCGGAACTGCGCGCGGGGCCGAGGCGCGCCTCGTTCCCGCCGCGGGATTCCGCCTGGAACTGATACGCATTGGCGGGCTGCAAGGCGTGAGCGTCAGGCGCAAACTCGCCGGCTTGCTCGGCTTGTTCACCGGCACGATTCGCCAGTATTCGCGACTCCGCGCACGCCGTCCGGATGTGGTTTTCAGCCTGGGGGGCTATGTAGCGGGTCCGCCCGTGCTGGGCGCCCTGCTTCGCCGCATTCCCGTTGTCGTGATGGAGCCGAATGCAATCCCGGGTCTGACGAACCGCTGGATCGCCCGCTTTGTGCGGCGCGCCTTGGTGAGCTTCCGGGACACCGAACGTTTCTTCCCGCCCGGCCGCACGGAGGTCACCGGTCTTCCTGTTCGAGAGGAGTTTTTCCGTCTTCCCGCGGGCACAACGGGCCGGCCATTCACCGTTTTGATCACGGGAGGAAGCCAGGGTTCGCGGACGCTGAACCAGGCCGCGCGCGCCGCCTGGGCGCAACTCCGCCAGCTCGGCGCCGGCATTTACCTTATCCACCAGACCGGCGCCGCCCACATTCAGGAGCTTCGCCCCGCGTTCGAAGCCGCCGGCGTTCCGGGCGAGATTTCGGACTTCATTCCGGATATGTCCGCCGCGTACGCACGAGCCGACCTGATTATCTGCCGTTCCGGCGCGGGAGCTGTATCCGAACTCGCCGCGGCGGGAAAACCCTCTGTGCTGATCCCATTTCCATTCGCCGCCGACGATCATCAACTGCGCAACGCCGAGCAGTTTCGCGACGCCGGAGCCGCTCTGCTTTGCCTGGATCGGGACTGGACGGGACAAGCCATGTTCCACGCCATTCGAGATCTCGCCGGTGATCCCGCCCGGCTGCGGGAGATGAGCGCCGCGGCGCGAAGTCTGGCCCGCCCTGGCGCCGCGCGGCGCGCAGCGGACATTCTTGAGGAGGTCGCGCGAAATACTCGTTGACAGGGGTGTCTTTCGCCCGAAACAATAGCCTAAGCAAATGTTTTTTTCTAAGCAGCACCTCCATTTCGCGGGTATCGGAGGAATCGGCATGAGCGGCATCGCCGAAGTGCTGCTGAATCTCGGATATCAGATTAGCGGATCCGATCTGAAGCTCTCCGCCACCACGAGCCGCCTCGCGCGTCTCGGCGCCACCATCTATGAGGGACACGAGGCCGCCAACATCGACGGCGCCAAGGCGCTCGTGGTCAGTTCCGCGGTGGACGAATCCAACCCCGAGGTCGTGGAGGCGCGCCGCTTACAGATCCCTGTCATCCCCAGGGGCGAGCTTCTGGCCGAACTGATGCGCCTGAAGTATGGAATCGCCGTCGCGGGCAGTCATGGAAAGACCACCACCACTTCCATGATCGCGACCATACTGAACCACGCGGGCATCGACCCCACCGTAGTCGTCGGCGGCAAGGTCTCGACGATGGGCGGATCTAACGCCCGCGTCGGCCATAGCGACTTCCTCGTTGTGGAGTCCGACGAAAGCGATGGGTCGTTCCTGAAACTCGCTCCCATCCTGGAGGTGGTCACCAACATCGATCGCGAGCATCTGGATCACTACGCGTCCCTGGATGTGATTCGCGCGTCATTCACCGAATTCGTCAACAAAGTCCCGTTCTACGGGGCTGCCGTGGTTTGTATCGATGACGAAAATGTTCAGAGCATTCTGCCGGACGTTCGCCGCCGCATCATCACCTACGGCCGCAGCGCTCAAGCCGATCTCCTCGTCCATGACTCGTCCTGCGGTGATTTTCACTCGCAATTCCAAATCCGCGCGCGGGATCGGGAACTCGGTGAATTCCAGCTCAATGTTCCTGGCGAGCATAACGTTCTGAACGCCACCGCCGCCATAGGGATCGCGCTGGAGATGCACGTGGATCTCGAGCAGGTTCGTGAAGGACTGGCGACGTTCCGGGGCGTCGATCGCCGCTTTCAGATCAAAGGGAAGGAGCGCGGCGTCACCGTCATCGATGACTATGGACATCATCCCACTGAGGTGCGCGCGACGCTGGCCGCGGCGCGCTCCTGCGGACCGCGGCGCGTTCACGTCCTCTTCCAGCCGCACCGTTTTACTCGCACGCACCTGCTGATGGACGAATTCGGCCGGGCCTTCATGCAGGCTGACCGCGTATTCGTACTCGATATCTACGCCGCCTCCGAGAAGCCCATCGAAGGCGTAACCTCCGAGGCGCTCGTCGAACGGATGCGGCAGTTCGGCCACAAATCCGCCGAGTACGCGCCGTCTCTCCAGAACGGCGTGGAGGCGGTTGCAGACGGCGCCGGAGAAGGCGACATGATCATCACGCTCGGCGCCGGGAACGTATCCCAGGCCGGCGAATCCATCCTCGAAGCGTTGCGCGGAAAGGCGGCCGATGCCCAAAGCTCCTGAGAAAAAGCCTCGCGTCCGTTACCGGCTCTGGATTGGGCTGGCCGCCTGCGTGGTGGCGTTTGCGTCCACGGCGTGGGCCGCCAAAACCGTTCGCGGATTCCTGTCGAGCGATCCGCGCTTCGCCCTCCGCCAATCGCCTCCTGGAGCGAAGAGCCGGGGAATCATCGTGATCGGCGCGAACTATACCTCGACCAGCGCGGTTCAGCAGGTCTTCGCGCAGGATTATGGGCGCAGCATTTTTCAGACCGATATCGCCGAGCGCCGCCGCCGCCTGCTCGCGATTGACTGGATTGAAAACGCCAGTGTGTCCCGCGTCTGGCCCAACCGCATTTATGTTCGGATTCACGAACGCAAACCGGTCGCTTTCGTCAACGTTCCACACCAGGGTTTCCTCTTGGTGGACGGAGAGGGCGTCCTTCTTTCGCCCCCGCCGCGCTCTAACTTCGAGTTCCCCGTCCTGAGCGGCGTGTGGGTCGATCAGAGCGAAGCCGATCGGAAGTTGAGAGTGCAGGCGGCCCTGCGTTTGCTGGACGACTTGGGCCCGGTCGCCAAAGACGTTTCCGAAGTAAACGCGGCCGCGCCGGACGACCTGCGCGTGACCGCGGAAGTGCAGGGGAAGACGGTCGAGCTTTGGCTCGGTGACGAGAACTTCGGACAGCGTTATCGTAACTTTGCGGATCATGTCTCCGACATTCGAGCCGGCTCTCCGCGATCCACTGTTTTCGATTTAAGAATTGACGATCGAATCACGGCGAAATAGATTTCAATGGAATCGGGCAGCTTCGGGCGGTAAACGATGAAAACCATCAATCAGAGCAAATCGATTTACACCGCCGGCCTTGACCTCGGCAGCACGGTCACGCGTTGCGTGATCGCCCGTCTGGATGGCGCTCGCCTCCACTTCGCCGGCGCGGGGGCGCTCCCTTCCGCGGGCTGGACGCGCAGCCGCGTCATTGACCGTCCGGCTGTCTCCGCGGCCGCCTTGAAAGCCGTGCAGATGGCTGAAGCCGAAGCCGGTATCCAGTTGGAGAGCATCGTCGTCGGATGCGGCGGCCTTACCGTGCGCGGCGCCAATACCAGGAGCCGCACCGAAACCGGACGGCCTCGCGAGATCGAACAACGCGATGTGAATCGCGCTTTCGAGCGCGCCGCCCGCGTTCAGTTGCAAGACGATCGCATGATCCTGCAACTCTGCCCGCAGGAGTTCGCGTTGGATGACCGCCCCGGTTTCCGCGACCCCCGTAAGATGATCGCCAGCAGTCTGGAAGTGAACGCCCACCTGATCACCATGTCCACGATGGAGCACAACACGATTGTGGATTCCGTCAACCACGCGCATCTCAGCGTAGACGAAACGATCTATGAGGCTGTCGCCGCCTGTTACGCTTCAGTGCTGCCTGAAGAACGCCGGGAAGGCCTGGCGCTCGTCGATATCGGGTCGCAGTCCACCCAGCTCATCGTTTACTACGGCGACGCCACCCAGCTCGCGTCAACCATCGCTGTCGCCGGCGACCATTTCACGCGTGATGTGGCTCACTTTCTCCGCGTCAGTTATCAGGACGCGGAACTCGTCAAGGAACAATTCGGCAGCGCGGTCTCCGGCTATACCGCCGAGAACTCTTTCATCGAGTTACCCGCCGCGAGCGGGCGCGAGCCGCGTGAAGCGTCGCGCAAGATCATCAATGAAATCCTCGAGGCCCGCGCGGAAGAGCTTTTCAAGCTCGTCAAAACTGAACTCGCCCGCGTCGGGATGGACCGCGTTCTCACCAGCGGCGTCGTGCTCACCGGCGGCGGCGCCCTGCTGCAGGGCATGTGCGATGTGGCGGAGCGCGTTCTGAACTGTCCTGTCCGCCTCGGTCTGCCGCTCGGTCTCATGGACTGGCCGGAAGATCTCGACTCGCCGGATTGGACCGTCGCGGCCGGGCTTGCCATGTACTCGGCGCGCCTCCACAGTCTTGTTGATCTTGAAAAGCAGTCCATCGGCCTGCTTGGAAGAATTTTGCGATAGCCGGCACCCAGAGGAATCGACATGTCTATCATCTCCACTGACCTCAACTCACTCAAATACGAACTCCACGAAGAATCGCGCCGGGGCGCGCGCATCAAAGTCATCGGCGTGGGCGGCGGCGGCTCCAACGCCGTGGCCCGCATGATGCTGGAAGGGCTCGAAGGTCCCGAGTTTCACGTTCTCAATACCGACGCGCAGGCGCTCGCCGTATCGCCTGTCCCCAGCAAGATCCAGATCGGCGCCCGCGTGACCCAGGGGCTTGGCGCCGGCGCGGATCCCAACATCGGCCGTCAGGCGGCTCTCGAAGATACCGAACGCATCCTGGAACTGCTGCAGGGCGCTGACATGGTCTTTGTGACCGCGGGCTTGGGCGGCGGCACCGGGGCCGGCGCCGCGCCCGTGGTCGCTTCGCTCGCCAAGGAACTTGACGCCCTCACCGTCGCGGTCGTGACCAAGCCCTTCGCCTTCGAAGGCGCGAAGCGCATGAAGCAGGCCGAAAAGAGTCTCCTCGAACTGGCCAATAGCGTGGATACCCTCATCACCATTCCCAACGATCGCCTGCTCTCCATCGTCCCGCGCGGCACCAGCTTCATGCAGGCGTTCAAAGTGGCCGACGATGTTTTGCGGCAGGCCGTGCAGGGCATCAGCGACATCATCCTGACTCCCGGAATCATCAATCTCGACTTCTCCGACATCCGCGCCACCATGCTCGGTATGGGGTACGCCATGATGGGAACCGCCGTGGCCCGGGGTGAAAACGCGGCGGTGGAAGCGGCGCGGCAGGCTATCAACAGCCCGTTGCTTGAAGACACTCGCATTGCCGGATCCCGCCGCGTTCTGATTAACCTCACCGGATCGGCCAACCTCGGTCTGCATGAGGTCAATGAGGCATGCTCCATTATTCGTGAAGCCGCGCAATGCGACGACGTCCAAATCAACTTTGGCGTGATCGCTAACGAAGCCATGGGGGACGCGGTCAAAGTGACCGTGATCGCCACCGGTTTTCGCGCGGAAGAACTCCGGCCTGAACCCGAGCGCCAGTTCTTCACGGCGCGGGAGGACTCCATGTTTGTCCCCGCGCCTGAGCCGGTCGAAGTCATCTCGGCGGTCGAAGAAGAATCGCTTCCGGATGAATTCGACCCGAACGACCTCGATGCGCCCGCGTATCTTCGCAACCGGAAACTGGTCAGCTAACCGGGGCCAAGCGGCCGTCGCCGCGCCTCGGTAAACTGTACCTTGGATCACTTTGACGGTAAGCGCTTCTTGAATCCCGACGGGCAGCACGCCCCTGGGCTGCTCGAAATTCTTAGATGGAAGCTCACCACCCGTCCGCAGCGTTCGCCCGCCTTTATCAACGATGTGGAGCCGAGCGTCCCGCCGCCTCACCCCGGCGGTCGCGGAATCCGCGTAACTCTGATCAATCACTCCACCGTCTTGATCCAGCAGGAGAACCTCAATATCCTGACGGATCCGGTCTGGTCCGATCGGGTGAGTCCGTTCTCCTGGATCGGACCCAAACGGCGCCGCATGCCCGGCGTGCGCTGGCAAGATCTTCCACCCGTTCATATCGTGCTCCTCAGCCATAATCACTTCGACCATCTGGATCTGCCCACCATCCGGCGGTTAGCCGCTGATCACCAGCCGGAGTTCGTCGTGCCTCGCGGAGTTGGGCGGTTTCTAGAGACGCAGGGCATCAAGCCGGTGCGTGAGATGGATTGGGGTGAATCGGGCGGCGTGCGCGGCATCGCGGTCCATTGCGTCCCCGCTACGCACTTCTCCGGCCGCGGCGTTGCCGATCGAAACAGAACGCTCTGGTGCGGGTACGTGATCGAATCCCGAGCCGGCAACATTTACTTCGCCGGGGATACCGCGTTCGGCTCGCACTTCGCGGCCATTCGCAAGAGATTTGGCGATCCCGTACTGGCCTGCCTGCCGATCGGCGCTTACCTTCCGCGCTGGGTGATGTCCCGCGTCCACATGAACCCCGAAGAGGCTTTGCGGGCTCACAACATTCTGTGCGCGCGGACCAGCATAGGGATCCACCATGGAACCTTTCAGCTTGCGGATGATGGTCTGGATGCCGCCGCCGCGGACCTGAAATTTCGGGTGATGCGCTCAACGAACCTGCATCCGTTCGTCGTCCTGAAGAACGGGGGGGCGCTCCCGCTGGAATGATCTCGGCAGAGTAGAGGAGAATGAAATCGCAGTGGAAGAATCCAAATCGTCGAAACGTTCGGCGTCCCGGCTTACGGTGGTCCGCGGTCACGCCACCGCATTCCTGCTGACCCAGGAGGACGCCGAGCGCTATAAGGCTTTGGCTGAGGAATGGATGGAGGAACTCCAGCCCCGCGGCCCCATGGAAAAAATCGTAGCCGAACACATCGTGAACACGCAGTGGCGGCTGAATCGGATCACCTCGATTGCGCACAATCTTCGTATCCTGTCCGGCCTCGGGCGGGAGGGCGATTCCACCGGCGCCATCGACAAGGCGGACAAGGAAAAGACGCGCCTTTCCAAAATGCTGATCCGGTACCACAAGGAGTTTGCGCGCGCCCGGTCCGAGGATCGCAAGAGGCGGATATCGGAAGCGTTCCGCGGGCCCGGACAAAGTCCGCTCGTGCACTAGCGCGCCAACGTGAACAGACTTTAACCGTGCTCTTTCCGCATCGCCCGAAACTCCAGTTATATTTAGACGTAAACAGTTACTAGAGGTTCACCCGGGTGGTTCCAAACAGCCAGGAAAGCGGCGTTCGAAAACTGAGCGGCCAGACCGTTGTGGGCGAGTTGCTCCGCAACATGGAGCTTGGACGTTTCGAATTGGCCTACAGCGTTCTGTTTCCTTGCGTCTTCAGCGTTTACCTCCACCCGGAGGATCATCTGCGCCTTAGCGGCGTGTTCCCGCTGATCACCGAGGACGCCCGGCGTGCCTTGCGGGCCCGCGTATCGGAGCTAAACAGCCGGAAATCAGTGCTGGGCGTGAAAGTTGGTGCAAAGAGTCCCAGGGAGTTTAAAATCGCCTGCCGGGAGTGGATCATCGAATTCCTGGCGAACGCCGAGGTGCCGCCCGGCGATATCGAAATCCACTCCGAACTCAATGAAACTTCAGAGCCCGGTTTTCGCGGCACCAGGACCACCCTGATTGACCGCGAGCCGTCCGTCACCTCGCAGCGCCCGTCGTCTGAACACTCGGAAACCCGCAAGTCGGCCGACCGGGTCTTCGCCGAACTTCACTATGAAGACGATTCCGGTCCTCAGCTCTACCTGATGACCCAGAATCAGATCTCGGTCGGTCGCGGCGGCGACGGCCAGCTCATGGATCTGGCCCTCTACGCGGCGGACGACGTGTCGCGCGAACATCTCGCCCTCCGACGCGATCCCGCCACTGGCTTGTTCTCCCTCATCGACAAGAGTACGAATGGCACATGGCTGAACGGCCGCCGCCTGAAAAGGGGCGAAGAAGAGGTGCTTCCGGACAGTTCGGAGATTGCGCTCGCCGAGGTGCTTACGCTCTCATTCCGGGTACGGAGATGACTTTCGCTTACGGCCTTCATATCCCGCTGATGATCGGTTTCGCCGTCGTTGCGCTCGCCTTGCTCGTGTTCAGTTTGGGACGCCGCCAGTGACGAAAGCCCCCGCCAGCTATCGCGCCGGATTGGCCACGGACGCCGGACAGCTTCGCCCGCGGAATGAGGATCGCGCCCTGATGGACGAGGCCGCCGGTTTATTCCTCGTGGTCGACGGAATGGGCGGCCACGCCGCGGGGGAGCATGCGGCCGGGATCGCGATCGAGGTAATCGGGCGCGAGGTTGCATTGCGGAAAGGCGCGCCCGAAACCAGGATCCGCGGAGCCATCGCCGCAGCCAACAACGAAATTTACCGCGTCGCGCAGCTTCACGAGGAGTGGCAAGGCATGGCCTGCGTCCTCACTCTCGTGCTCGCTCAGGAAGACAGGATAACGGTCGGTCATGTAGGCGACTCCCGTCTCTATTTGGCGTGGACTGGCGGCCTGCGCAAACTCACCTCTGATCATTCGCCCGTCGGTGAACTTGAAGACCGCGGAGAGATCACCGAGTTGGAAGCCATGCGCGATCCCCGCCGGAACCAGGTCTTCCGCGACATCGGCTCCCGCCCAGGCCAGACCGCCGCCGAAGAGTTTATCGAGGTCAAGACCTTTCCTTTCCGCTCCGACGCCGCCTTTCTGCTTTGCACGGACGGACTGAGCGACGCTCTCACGAACGGAGAGATCAACGCGATTGTCCAGCGCTTCGACGGAGACGCGCAGCGCACCGCCGCCGATCTGGTGGAGGCCGCCAACCAAGCCGGCGGAAGAGACAACGTCACGGTGATTTTCATCGCGGGGCCTGAGTTCACCGGCACTGGCTCTCACGCCTCCGCCGTAGCGCGCACCCGGCACTCCATCACGCGCATGAAGAAACATCACGGTCCCTGGGCGACGGCTCTGAGCCGGTTTCTCTGGCTCGCCGCCGGCGCGGCGCTGGGGATTTCCGGTCTGCTGTCGTCCGAGCGTCTGATCCCGCGTCCCGCGGAACGCCCGTCATCCCCTTCGAAGCACATCCTCGTCGATCCCGCGGATCCGCACTCCTTGGTCGCCGCTTTGGAAAACGCTCATCCGGGCGATGTCGTCGATGTGCCGCAAGGCAGCTACGATGGTCCGCTGGAACTGCGCGACGGCATCGACGTGATCAGCGTAAGCCCTGGGGAAACCGTGATCCGCGCCGGGGGGCCGTCCTCGCCTGATCCGGGAATCGCGGTTGCCGCCCGCGGCGTGAAGTTCGCCCGCTTCGCCGGGTTTCGCCTGGAAGGAACCGCCGCCCAGCCTCTTTCAGCGGGCGTGCTTCTGGATAATTCCAGCATTGAGATCAACGATATAGAAGTCACGGGCGCCGGGAGCTGCGCGGTCCGTTTCAGCGGCGCGTCGGCCGGAGCCTTGCGCGCCGGCTACTTCCGCGGCAACGCCTGCAACATTCTCGTCGAAGGCGAAAGCTCCCCGCGCATCGGAGGCAACCGTCTGTTGGGGCCGCCGATCGAAGTTCGCGCGCCCGCGCACCCGGTTCTCGCGAACAACACACTCGAAGCGGCTTCCTCTCCGGAGCGGAAATAGCGTATGGACGCCATCGTTTCGCAAACCAAACGATTTGCCCACTACGAGATCATCCGCAAGCTCGGCCGCAGTATGACCGACGTGTATCTCGCTTTCGATCCGCGCGCCAACCGCCGCGTCATCTTAAAACTCATCGAAGAGTCGCGCGACGAATTCACCAACGTTGTCATTGAAGCGGAGAAGCGCGGCGCCCAAATCCAGAGCGACCTGCATCGCCTGGATCCGCGCATCCTGCAGATTTACGAATGCGCCGTTCATGACGGCCACTTCTTCGTCGCCATGGAATTCTTCGACGGGAAGAATATCCTGGAGATCCTGCAAACCGAGCGCCGGCTGGACGCGCGCCGCGCAGCCCGCTATGCCGCCGAAGTTTGCAGCCAGTTACATCGCCTGCACTCTTTCGTCTCCGACGTGGACGGAAAAAACCGGGCCGTGGTTCACGGAGATATTAAACCCTCCAACATTCAGATCGGCCACAACGACGAACTCCGCCTGCTGGATTTCGGGATCGCCAAAGTCATCAGTTCCACCCGTAGTCTCACGCAGCATAATCTCGGCAGCCCCACCTACTGCTCGCCGGAGCGTCTGGCCAAGGGCCGCGTCGATCCGCAGGCCGACCTGTGGGCCCTCGGCGTCAGTTTGTATGAAATGGTGTCGGGCGCGCCGCCTTACCAGGCCCAGGATACGCGCAAGCTGGAGAATTTGATTCAGTCCCGGCGTGCGCCGCGCTCGCTCCCCGAGACTTGTCCCGCCGCGCTGGCCGCCATTATCGGAAAAGCTCTCTCCGCCGATATCGCCCACCGCTACGCATCCGCGGCCGATTTCGAAAACGATCTCCGCGCCTTCCTCGAGGACAAACCTACGGTCGCCTTTGCCGAAAAGCGCTCCTCGTGGGACAGCAACGCCACGGTACAGAAGTTCGAGCCCGCCATTGTCAAAATGCATCCGCGCCAGCCTCGTGTTCGCGCCGCGTTCCAATCCGCCGCGGGCGGATTGCGCCGCGCGCGCTCCCTCGACTGGTTTCGGCTCGTCTCGATTCTCGCCGCGATCGTCGTCATCTTCCTGGCCGCTTACCTCGTGGGACGACTTCGCGACCAGCTCTGGGCGGTTCGCGCTCCGCTCGATTTTTCGCACTCCACGCCCGCGGAAATCAACGCCGCCTGGGAGGAGCATCTCCGGCTGGTGCAGCGCGACGGATTTCTCGGACGCTTCTCGCCCGCTCGCGCCCGCGCCCCCGAAATGAAAGCCGCCCTCGTCGCCGCCGCGACCGAAGTAATTGAAGGCTATCGGAACGGCTCGGATCCGTCCCCCGAAACCGCGGATTGGGCCAAAGCGCAAATCTGCCTGCTCCACGCGGAACAGTTGGACCCGAATGATTGGACCATCGCCGCCAAACTTGCGCTCTGCCGCGGATATCTCGCGCTGATCCAAAGCCCCAAACCGCCCGGCGTCGCCCGCGGCGAATCTCTATTCCGCCGCGCCGCTGCGCTGAATCCGAAATCTCCCGACGCCCACCTCGCTCTCGCCCGCGTTTATACCTATTCCTATACCAACGTGGGCCGTGCTCTGGCCGAACTCCGGCAGGCGGAACGGCTCGGCTTCCGCTTTGGCCCGCGCGAGATGGAAGAGCAGGGCGACGGCTATCTTTTGCGCGCCGAACTGGAGCTTCAGGGCGCTCGAAAATCCGGCATCTCCTTACCGGATCGGAATAATACTCTTCGCCTGACCCGCTCGGATCTGGAGCGCGCGCGAAATCTCTACGAGCCGATCTCCGGGTTCTCCAACGTCGGCGTGAGTCTCAATCGCTTGGAAGCGGATCAATCTCAGGTGGAACACCTAACCCAGCCGCCCCCCGCAAAATCCCGCCGTAAACCGGCCCGGCGCTCCCGGTCGAGTCGCTTCCGCAAAATCGCGAGCCGCTTGAAATGGCGCTGACCAGAAGCTGGGAACAATCTCCCGCCGTCCTGACTCCTCCTCTCGAGCGGGCGCCCCTGGAGCGCCGGCGTGAGTTCCCTTTCCTGCTGGCGACATCGCTCCTGGTCGCCGCCGGCCTCGCTCTTGTATTCTTCTCGAAAACGCAAAATTTCCCGGGCTTCGCGGCGCGCTCTCCGGCAGGCGAACTCCTCGACCTCAACTCCGTTCAATCCGCTGCGGAAATTTCGCCTTTTCTGCAGAACTTCACGGACCAAGCCGAGCGCGACCTCGCTGCCCAGAACGTATTCGACTTCCTCAGCCGCGTTCGCCCGATCCCCAACGTCGGCGCGCTCGCACGCTTGCGCATCAGCCAGTCCGAAATCGAATCCGAATCGCGCTGGAACTCCTTACGCGGGGATCTGCAACGTCGCTTAGGCCGCTTGGCAGGTAAATCCGCGCGACTCGAACTCCGCATTCCGCTGCTTCCGCTCGCCAGGCTCAAACCATCGCTCGTCGTCCGCACGCCCGCGCAGTTCACTTATCAATACGTTCTGTGGTGCGGTATTTATCTCGCATCGTTCTGGGTCTTGCATGTTCTCTGGCGCTTGCGCCGCTTTCGCGGTGACCCTGTCATCCTTCCCGCTCTGCAACTGCTGACCGGTGTCGGACTCATACTGGCCGTGAGCCTTCGCGATCCCCTGCGCGATTCTCTCGATTTCCGGAAGTTCGCCTGGGGATCCGCGGCCGGATGCCTGCTGCTGCTCCTGCCGCTTCTCCGTGCGTTCCAGGTGCGCCACTTCTCCCGCTGGGTTTACACCCCTCTGCTGCTCAGCTTCCTTCTGTTCGCTCTGCTCCTGGCTAAAGGATCCGGCCCCACCGGCAGCGACGCCAAGGTTAATCTCGGCCCGTTCCAACCCGTCGAACTCATAAAGGTGCTGCTCGTCCTCTTTCTCGCCGGTTACTTCTCCCGCCGCTGGGAATGGCTTCGTGAATTGCGCGAGAAGCGTCTGGTCCCTGCTTGGCTGCGCTGGCCCGAGATCCCTCGCCTGGAGCACGTCATTCCCGTCATTGTGGGCGTCGCGATCGCGCTCGCGTTGTTTTTTGTGCTCAAGGATATGGGACCCGCCCTCGTCATTGGTTTCCTGTTCCTCTCCATGTTCGCCATGGCGCGAGGCCGCTTCGGACTGGCTCTGCTTGGGATTTTCCTGCTCGTCGCCGGCGTAAGCCTCGGCTACCACTTGGGCGCGCCGCAAACGGTGGTGGACCGCATCGATATGTGGCTTTCGCCCTGGGACAACAACCTCCGCGGCGGCGATCAGATCGCGCATTCCTTGTGGGCGCTCTCGACCGGCGGCCCGTGGGGCTCCGGGCCCGGCATGGGAGATCCCGGGATGATTCCCGCCGGCCACACCGACCTCGTTCTCTCCTCCATCGGCGAAGAGTGGGGAATCCTGGGCGGTTTCACCATCTTCACGCTTTTCGTCGTTCTTATCCATCGCGCCTTCCGCATCGCGCGGAATGCTCCTGACGAATACTCCGCCTTTCTGTCCTTCGGCCTTGGCTCGCTTGTCGCCTTCGAAATGCTTCTCATCTCCGGCGGCGTGCTCGATTTGATTCCGCTCTCGGGCGTTGTGTCGCCATTTCTCAGCTCCGGGAACACGGCCATGCTCGCTAATTTTCTGATCTTCGCGATCCTCCTGGGCATCTCTAACCACGGTCGTATCGAACGCCTGGCCGGCGAACGTGTCTTCCAGCGTCCCATTCGCGTCACGGGGGCGGTTCTGGCCGCGCTCGCGCTGATCCTTCTCGGACGCATGGCGTATCTTCAGGTCGTCGCGCCGGATCGGTTCCTCGTGCACGACGCCAAAGTCATCGCGGAAGACGGCGTGAAGCGGCCGCAGCACAATCCCCGCCTAAGTTCGCTCATGCAACAGATTCCCCGAGGCGCCATCTACGATCGCAACGGCGTCCTGCTCGCCTCCAGCAGTTGGAGCCAACTCGAAGGAAACCGCGCCGCATTCCAGAAACTTGGCATCGATCTCGATCAATGCTGCTCACGCCTCGAAGGACGGCATTACCCCTTCGGTCCGCTCACCGTCCAGCTTCTCGGCGATTTTCGCACCGGTGAGAATTTCCACGCCACCAATGCATCTCTCATCGAGCACGATTCGAATGCGCATTTACAGGGCTATAGCGACATCGCCGAACTTGCCCCCGCTGTCCGCTACCGTCACTACCCGCACGATCCGCGTATGCGCGCGCTGCTCGACCGCGACCGTGACTTAAAGACATCGCTCGACATCCGTCTGCAAATGGCGCTATCCGAAATCGTGCGGCGCAGCATGGAGGCGGCGGGCACAAAAGGCGCCGCGATCGTCCTCGACCCCGCATCCGGCGATGTGCTCGCCATGGTGAGTGCGCCGCACCCGGAAGCGGGACGGGCCGCCGTGCCGGATGAATTGCTCGACCGCGCCCGCTATGGCCAGTATCCGCCCGGATCCACCTTTAAGCTCGTCACCGCCATGGCCGCTCTGCGCGTGAGTCCCGATTCCACGCGCCAGACATACGCCTGCCGCAGGCTGCCCGATGGCCGGTCAGGAACCATTATCCGCGGATGGAATCGCCCCATTCGCGACGACATCAAAGACCATCCGCACGGAGTTTTGGACATGTTTCGCGCGATCACTGTTTCCTGCAACGCTTACTTCGCGCAGTTGGGAGTTTTTAATGTCGGCGCGGCCGCCCTTCGCCAGACCACCGAGCTCCTTGAACTTTCGCCCGGCGATCCTGTCAATTTCAAGCAGATGCTGCCTTTCTCCTCATATGGACAAGGGCCCGTGCTCACCACCCCGTTCAAAATGGCCCGTGTCGCTGCCACCATCGCGGATGGCGGCGCGATGCCCCAAGGCCGCTGGGTCATCGACGGCGGCAACGCGCGCGTGGACGCCCCTCGCGTTATCGTCAACCCCGAAGCGGCTCGGTTTCTGGGCAGCGCCATGCGCTCCGTCGTCACCAGCGGGACGGGCCGTCAGGCCATGGACGGCCTCGACATTCCGGTCGCGGGAAAAACCGGCACCGCGCAAGTGGAACAGGGCGAACCTCACTCGTGGTTTGCCGGCTTCGCTCCCTATGGCGATTCCGGCGGACCCCGGATCGCCTTCGCCGTCGTGGTCGAGCACGGCGGCTACGGCTCCCGCGCTGCCGCCCCTGTCGCCCGCGAGCTCATCGAAGCCGCCCGCGATCTCGGTATCATCACTCCACGGAGGTGACGTTGCCCCTTTCCGACGTCTTCGAAAAACTCGGCCGAGCGATCTTCGAATCTCCTTTCAATGCCGCCCGCCTCTCGCAGGAGACGCCTGAACTCGCGGAGATTCGTCTCGCCGCCATCGACGCGATCAAGAGCCGCAGCCACCGCGTCGCGGGGAAGATGGTTTTTCCCTACAACCTCGTCCGCATCCAACTCAGCGGCGTGCCGGAAGCGCAGGCGCGGACGTTCCGCACGGAATTCCTCTCCAATTACTTCGACGCCGAACTGCGCGCCGGCCTCGCGCGCTCCAATTACCGTTTTCCGGACGACCTGAAAGTCGAAATCCAAACCACGGCCGAACTGCCCGGGCCGCGCGAAGCCTGGATCCGCGTCGACGTCGAGTCCGTCGCCAAGCCCGCTTCGGACCTCGCTTCGGAACAGGCCCCGATCCCCCGGATTGAGGGCGCTCTCGTCGTGATGCAAGGCACGGCCACGCAGTCTGAAATTCCGCTGACCAAGGTTCGCACGAACATTGGCCGGGTCGTCGACGTCTTCAAGACCGCCGGCCCTTCCCGGCGCAACGACATCGCCTTCGCCGCGGAAACTGACATCAACCGCTCCGTATCCCGCGAGCACGCCCACATCCTGCGCGATCGAAATACCGGCGAATACCGCATCTACAATGACCGCTGGTACCGGCTGGGCGACGAAGCCGAGGCCAACTGCGCCCTTTGGATTGTGCGCGACGGCGCCAGCCAGCCCGTCCACCGTAATTCCCGCGGCGCCGCGCTCCAACCCGGCGATGAAATCCACCTCGGTCGCGCGGTCGTGCAGTTCGTGGCTCTTCCGCCGCCGCTCGATCGCTGATTTCCAGCCCCTGCTTATTCGCTATCCGCCGCTCGCACCCGAAAACCCGCGTGATATTTCACCGGCAATCGTATCGGCCGGAAATCACTCTTGCTCAGATAAAGATGCATCGTCTCCCCGCGCGCAATCTTGCGGTCGTCCCCGGCTCGCCGCAGGTCATACTGAAATCGCAGCGTCCTCACCGTGCTTTCCGCCACGCTGATTCCGATCACGATCTCGTCGTCAAATCGCGCCGGGAAAAGATATCGGCAATGCGCCTCGATCACGGCGATCACCACCCCGTCTTGTTCCATTTCTCGGTAATCGAACCCGATATGCCGGCAGAACTCCACCCGCGCCACTTCCATCCAGATCAGGTAATTGGCGTGGTACACAACCCCCATCTGATCGGTCTCCGCGTAGCGCACCCGCACCCTGGATTCGAATTCAGACATCAAAAAAGTGTAACGCAGTGAGTGGGTTAGCCCGTCTGCTAGACTTGGCTTCGCAATGCGCGTGAGGGTTCTTTTCTTCGGCATGCTCAAGGACGTCACCGGCTTTTCGACAGAGCAGATCGACCTTCCCGAGCCGGCGAATTTGAGAACCGTTTGGGACGCCTACGCCGCCCGCTTTCCGCGCATGGAAGAACTCAAGCCGCACCTCCGTCTGGCGTTGAATCACGAATTTTCCGATCTTGCCGCCTCTGTCGCCGCCGGAGACGAAGTCGCTTTTTTACCCCCCGTTAGCGGCGGGTCCGGCAGCCCGCTGATCGCACTGACGCGCGCTCCCATCGACACCGGCGCCCTGGTCTCCGCGGTCCAGCGCTCCGCCGATGGAGCGGTCGTCACTTTCGAAGGCGTGGTTCGCGACAACACCAAAGGGCGCCCCACTCAATTTCTCGATTACGAGTGCTATGAAGCCATGGCTCTGCGCTTGATGGAGGATTTAGGCCGGGATATGCGAGCCAAATACGCCGTCGGTCAGATCGCCATGGTGCATCGTCTGGGGCGTTTCGGAATCGGCGAAGCCAGCGTGGTGATCGTCGTGTCCGCGCCTCATCGGAAACCCGCTTTCGACGCCTGCTTCGAAGCTATCAATCGTCTGAAAGCCACGGTGCCGATCTGGAAAAAGGAACACTTCATGGACGGCGAAGTCTGGGTGGAAGGCGAGTGGGATGAACCTGCGCTTCCTCGGTAGCCTCTTGGCCGCCGCCGGCCTCCTGTTCGCCCAGAATGACGATGCGATTCTGCGCGTCCGCGTTCGCCTCGTGCACCTCTTGATCACTGCCAAAGATGCCGGTGGGAACCTCGTCGGGAATCTCACTCCGGAAGACTTCAAGATCAATGACAACGGAGTGCCCCAGAAGATCGCCGTCTTCGAGCGGCAGACCGATCAACCGCTCTCGGTCTCATTGCTCATCGACAACAGCGGTTCCACCGCTCGCGACCTCAAGTACGAAGTCGATTCGATCAGCCGTTTCGTCAAGGCGCTCTTCCAGGGCGGCAATGAGAAAGATCGCGCGGCCCTCTACAGCTTCAACTACCAGGTCGTGAAGCAAACGTCGTTTATCCGCCAGGTCAACCCGATCGATCGCGCCCTTCACCAGTTGCGCGGGGAGGCGGGAACCTCGCTCTACGACGCCATCTATCTCGCCGCGGACGAGCTTTACGGCCGCGAGGGACGCCATGTGATGGTCGTGGTCACTGACGGGGGCGACACCACCAGCAGCAAGGATTTTCAGGCGGCGCTCGAAGCTGCCCAGCGTTCCGACGTAATCCTATATCCTTTGCTGGTGGTTCCCGTCGACGCGGATGCCGGTCGCAACATCGGGGGTGAGAACGCTTTGACCACCCTCGCCGCGGGCACCGGCGGCCGTGTCTTCGTCCCCACGCTGGGCGCCTCGCTCGACCAGGCCTTCGAGCAAATCGTCAACGAGCTCAGAACCCAGTACTTCCTCGCCTACTACCCCCGGGAAATTCCGCCTTCGCGCGATCGTTTTCACCACATTACCGTTGAAATGCGCCGCCCCGGTTTGCGGATCTCCACCCGGAGTGGCTACTATGGAGACTCCGAGGCCGCGTCGCCGGGCGCCGCTCGTATTTGGGCGAACCCCCGCTAGAGCAATTCGCGCTCATTCATCATGCCGAATACCGGGAAGTCGGGCGCGAAGGCCCCTGAACAGACCTTCGAAGAGGTGAAGTACCTGAAACAATTGATCGATCGCCAGACTCCCGTGCGCCTGAAATTGACCGGCAACGAAGAGGTGGACGGGACGATCGAGTATTTCGACGCCCGTTTCATTCGCATCACCCGGGTCGGCGAACCGAACCTTTTCGTGTTCAAGCACGACATCAAGTACCTGTCCGAGCGGGAATCCTGAAATCCATGCCATCCTTTGTCGAGTCGGCCGCGCAGATCGCGCGCGAATCCGGCGCCCTGCTTTCCGAGTACTTCGCCCGCCGCGTGGGCTTCGAACTGAAAGGTGATTTCGACCTCGTCACCGAGGCTGACCGCGCTTCGGAAAAGTTAGTGATCCAGCGCCTTACGCAGCTCTTTCCCGACCACAGCATCGTCGCTGAAGAGGGCGGCGGCCATGAGAGCGATTCCCGCTATCGCTGGTATGTGGACCCCCTGGACGGCACCACTAATTTCGCCCACGGGTTCCCGATCTTCAATGTCACTATGGGCCTCGAATGTGACGGAGAAATGATCGCGGGCGTGATTTATGACCCCACCCGCGATGAGATGTTCGCCGGCGAAAAGGGCGCTGGAGCGACCCTGAACGGGGCTAAGATCCATGTTTCCAAGCCGAACCGCCTGGAAGACAGCCTCGTCGCCACCGGTTTCCCCAGCCGGCGCCGGCATCTCAACGTCAACATCCACTTCTATCACCAGCTCGCCATGGCCACCCACGGGGTGCGGCGGGGAGGGTCGGCGGCGATTGACTTGGCGTACGTCGCCTGCGGTCGGCTGGAGGCCTTCTGGGAATTCGGCCTCAATCCATGGGATCTGGCCGCGGGCAAGCTTCTCGTGGCCGAAGCCGGCGGCCGGGTTACCGGTATGCGCGGGGAGCCGCACCACGTTCGCGGGCCGCATTTGTTGGCCGATAACGGGCTGATTCATGACGAGATGCTCCAGTTGTTCGCGGAGGTATTCCGCGGTGAGTATCGCTTCGCCATGCCGTTGATGCAACCGGGATAAACCCTCCCCACCTGCGGTCCATCGCCCGATTTCCTTTACTTTCAGTTGCTTAAGATGGTAGCCTGAAGTTCGTTTCCATGCGAACTGTCGATCTGATTACTCGTAAGCGGGATGGGGAAGAACTCACTCCGGAAGAGCTCGAATACCTGATTCAGGGCTATACATCTGGAGAGATCCCGGATTATCAGATGTCGGCATTCTTGATGGCCACGGTTTTCTCCGGAATGGAAGATCGCGAGGTCAGCGCATTCACCGAAAGCATGATGCGTTCCGGCTCGATGATCGACCTGTCCGGAATTCCCGGCATTAAGGTGGATAAGCACTCCACCGGCGGCGTCGGAGATAAAACCAGCCTCATCTCCGCCCCCATCGCCGCGGCCGCGGGCGTGATCGTCCCGATGATGTCGGGCCGCGCGCTCGGTCATACCGGCGGAACTCTGGATAAGCTGGAGTCCATCCCGGGTTTCCGCACCGACCTCTCCGTCGCGGAATTCACCGAACAGTTGAAAACTCATGGCCTCTGCTTCATCGGCCAGAGCGATGAGGTGGCGCCGGCCGACAAAAAGCTTTACGCACTGCGGGATGTAACCGGCACCGTGGAATCCGTGCCCCTGATCGCCTCTTCCATCATGTCCAAGAAAATGGCCGAAGGGGTTGACGCGCTGATTCTGGACGTCAAAGTAGGCACCGGCGCGTTCATGAAAAAGCAGGTGGAAGCCCGCCGCCTTGCCCAGATGATGGTCGGCATCGGGCGGCGGATGGACAAGCGGGTCCAGGCACTCATCACCGACATGAACCAGCCGCTCGGTTATGCCGTTGGAAACGCTTTGGAAGTCATGGAGGTTTCGCAAACCCTGCATAACGAGGGTCCGGATGACCTTCGCCGTTTGTCGGTCGAACTGGCCGCGCGGATGATCTTCCTGGCCAAACTGGCCCCGTCTCTCGAAGAGGCTCGCCAGATCGCCGAGGCCAAGCTGGCCGATGGTTCGGCCTATCGCAAGTTCCGCGACGTCGTGCAGGCGCAAGGCGGCAATGTTCAGGCGATCGACCGTTTCGAACTGCTGCCCAACGCCACGGGCATGCGCGAAATCACCACCTCACGCGGCGGCTATGTCAGCGCCATCCATGCCGAAGACATCGGCCGCGCTTCCACCCTGATGGGCGCGGGCCGCGAACAGAAAGAGGATGCCATCGACTACGCGGTCGGCGTGATCCTCGAAGTCAAAACCGGAGACAAAGTCGATCCCGGGGCCGTTCTCGGCCGCCTCTATTACACCCGCGAGGACGGTCTCGAAGAGGCTGCCGAAATGGTGGAGGACGCGTTCCGCATCTCCCAGCAGAAGCCTCTGGATCGGGAGTTGATCCTCGAGGTTGTCGGCTGAAGAATGGCCCGATTCACGGGTCTTCTGGGAATTCTCGCGATACTCGCCGTCGCCTGGCTCTCCTCGACCAGTAAGCGATCCATCAAGCCCCGCGTCGTGCTTTGGGGCCTCGGACTGCAGTTCGCTTTCGCCGTGATCGTCCTCAAAACGGATGCGGGGAAAATCTTCCAGGCCTTGAGCGGCGCTGTGAACGCGATGTTCAGCTACACCGCCGCCGGCAGCGAGTTTGTCTTCGGGGCTCTCGGCTCTTCGCGCGGTCCCATGGGTGTTCTCTTCGCCTTTCAGGTTCTGCCCATCATCATCTTCATCGCTTCCTTCTTCGCGATCCTTTACTACTTCGGCGTCATGCAGGTCGTCGTGAAGGCTTTCGCCATCGTCATGCAACGGGTCATGGGCGCCAGCGGCGCGGAGTCTCTCAACGTCGCCGCCAGCATCTTCATGGGCCAGACGGAAGCGCCTCTGACCATCAAGCCCTTCATCGCCAGCATGACGCGTTCGGAGCTGTTCACCATCATGGTCAGCGGCATGGCGCACGTCTCCGGCGCTGTCATGGCCGCCTACGTCATGATGGCTGGCGTGAGCATCGAACACCTCCTCACCGCGGTTATCATGACCGCGCCCGCCACCATCATGCTGGCCAAGATCATGATCCCGGAGACCGGCATTCCCGAAACCGCGGGCCGCGTGGAACTTAAGATGGAACAGACCGCGGTCAACGTAATTGACGCGGCGGCCCAGGGTGCGGCCGATGGACTGCGGCTCGTGCTCAACATTGCCGCCATGCTGATCGCATTCCTGGCGCTCATCGCTCTGGTGAACGGCGTCCTCGGCGGAATCCATTCTTTCCGCTACTTCGCCTGGCTGCCCTCGTCCTTGCAGCAGATCTTCGGCTTCGTCTTCGCTCCCGTGGCTTGGCTGTTGGGCGTGAAATGGAATGATTGTTCCTCCATCGGCCAGCTCCTGGGAACCCGTCTCGTGCTGAACGAGTTCGTGGCGTTTCTGGAACTCGGAAAAATCAAAGCGCAACTCGATCCCAAATCCTTCGTCATCGCCACCTACGCGCTCTGCGGATTCGCGAATTTCAGCTCCATCGCCATTCAGATCGGCGGCATCGGCGCGCTCGCCCCCAGCCGCAAGAGCGACCTCGCGCGGCTCGGCCTGCGCGCGGTCGCCGCGGGTTCGATGGCCAATTTCATGTCCGCCTGCATCGCCGGCATGTTGCTCTAGCCAGGCGCGGCGGGGCCGTTCGCGCAACCAATGCGCGTCCCATTCCGCCATTCGTTATTCTGCGAAGCATGCAGCCACGCGTGGGCGTCATCCTCGGAACCGGTTTCGGCGCTTTCGCCGACGAGCTCGGCGACATTCAGACTCAGCTGTATTCCACCATCCCGGGCTTCCCGCCATCTACCGCCGACGGCCACGCGGGTGAGCTGATTCACGGCCGTCTCGATGGGCTTCCCATCGTCGTGCTCGCCGGCCGCGCCCATCTTTACGAGGGCTACACTCCTCAGGAAGTCACATTCGGCGTGCGCCACCTTCATCAGCTCGGCGTGCGCTCGCTGGTCATCACCAACGCCGCTGGCGGCATCTCCGACTATGCAAACCCCGGCGATCTCGTTCTGCTGAGCGATCACATCAACCTGCAGGGATCCAACCCGCTCGTCGGCCCCCACTCCGGATTTCCAGACATGACCGAAGCCTACAGCGGCCGCTTTCGCGACATTGCACGCGAGTGCGACCCAACGTTGCGCGAAGGCGTCTATGCCGCGATGCTCGGACCCAGTTATGAAACGCCCGCCGAAATCCGCTACCTCGCGCGCATCGGCGCCGATCTCGTCGGCATGTCCACTGTGGCCGAAGTCATCGTCGCCAACGCGCTCGGCATGCGTGTGCTCGGAATCTCTTGCGTCACCAACAAGGCCGCCGGCCTCGGCGGAAAACTACGCCACTCCGAGGTGCTCGAGATTGGCCGTCAAGTCCGCGGTAAATTCATAACGCTCCTCCGCGCGGTGCTGCCCCGTCTTGCCGGAGAGCAGGCCCATCATGAATAAACTAGTCGAAGCCGCCCGATCCGCCCGCGCCAACGCGCATGCGCCTTACTCCAAATTTCGCGTCGGCGCCGCCGTGGAATGTGCCGACGGCCGCATCTTCACCGGCTGCAACGTCGAGAACGCAACCTACGGTCTCAGTGTCTGCGCCGAACGCGTCGCCGTCTGGAAAGCGATCAGCGAAGGCGCCCGCGAATTCACCCGCGTCGCCGTTTGCGCCGGCACCAGCCAACTCACGCCGCCTTGCGGGGCCTGCCGCCAGATCCTCTGGGAGTTCTGCGGCGACGTCGAAGTCGTTCTCTCGAATCTCGCCGGCTCCACCGAAACTCTGCGGCTTTCCACGCTTTTCCCGAGGGCCTTCGATGCTTCGTTCCTGTAGCCTTCTGTTTTTAATCGCCGCGTCCTTGTGCGCCGCCGAACCCGCGGATTGGATCGTCTCCGCGCGCTATGTCGTCACGGTCGATCCCCAGTTCCGCATCGTCGAAAATGGCGCCGTCGCCGTCCGCTCCAACGCCATCCTCGCCGTGGGACCCCGCGCCGAAATCGATCGCGCCTACCAGCCCGTCCATCGCTCCGATCGCCCCCACGCCATTCTCATGCCGGGCCTCGTCAACACCCATACCCACGCCGCCATGTCGCTCCTCCGCGGCATCGCCGACGACCTCGCGCTTCAGGATTGGCTCGAACACTACATCTTCCCCGCCGAAGCCAAGAACGTTACGCCCGAGTTCGTCGCCTGGGGCACCCGGCTCGCCTGCATCGAGATGCTCCTCTCCGGGACCACCACGCTCACCGACATGTACTATTTCGAGGACGTCGCCGCGCGCGCCGTCAAAGAGTCGGGCATGCGCGGAGTCATGGGCGAGACCATCATCCAATTTCCCGTGGCCGACGCCGCGACGCCCGCAATCGCCCTCGCCCGCGCCGCGCGCTTCCTCGATTCGTTCGCAGGCGACGAACTCATCGTCCCCGCCGTCGCTCCGCACGCCATTTACACCAACAGCGACGCCACGCTCCAGGCCGCGCGCGCGCTAGCCAACCGCTTCCACGCGCCGATCGTGATCCACGTCGCCGAAACCGAGAAGGAACTGAAGGACACCGAAGCCTTGCGTCATGGCACTCCCGTCGAAGCTCTCGAACGGCTCGGCGTGTTCGACGGACCCACCGTAGCGGCGCATTGCGTCTGGCTTCAGCCCAGCGATTTCGACATCCTCGCGCGCCATCATGTGGGCGTCGCCCACTGTCCGTCGAGCAACATGAAATTGGCCAGCGGCGCCGCACCCGTCACCCTCATGCTCAATCACGGGATCACCGTCGGTCTGGGAACCGACGGCGTTGCCGGCAGCAATAACGATCTCAACCTCATGGAAGAGATGGACCTCGCCGGCAAGCTTCAGAAGCTGATCACGCGTGACCCGCGCTCGCTCCCCGCGCGCAAACTGGTCGAAATGGCCACCATCGACGGCGCTCGCGTGCTCGGTCTCGATTCCAAAATCGGCTCGCTCGAACCCGGCAAACGCGCCGACATGATCACTATCTCACTCGAAGAAGCCAACGCCGTCCCGCTCTATGGCGTCGCCTCGCAAATCGTCTACGCTCTCAAAGGTTCCGACGTGCGCGACGTATGGGTCAACGGCCGCCAGATCGTACAGGATCGCCGGGTCCTCACGCTCGATCAGTCCCTTGTCTTCGCCAAAGCTTTCGAGCTCGCCCGGCGCGTGCGTGAAAGCGAGCAGCGCTGATGGGCCGGATCCGCGTACTCTCGGATCACGTCGCGAATAAGATCGCCGCCGGCGAAGTGGTGGAGCGCCCGGCCTCGGTCGTCAAAGAACTGCTCGAAAATTCGCTCGATGCCGGATCCACCAGCATTCGGATAGAAATTGAAAACGCGGGCCGCCGCCTGATCCGCATCGCGGACAACGGCTGCGGAATGCTCCGCGACGACGCGCTGCTCGCCTTCGAACGCCACGCCACCAGCAAGCTCAGCGACGTGAAAGACCTGCTCTCTATCGCCACTCTCGGGTTTCGCGGCGAAGCGCTGCCGTCCATCGCCGCCGTGTCCCGCCTCGTTCTGGAAACCCGCGCGCCGGAGGAGCAGACTGGTACGCGCGTCGAAATCGCCGGCGGCAAGATGCTCAGTTGCGACGAAGTCGCGCAAAGCCGCGGGACCGTCATCACCGTCCGCGACCTGTTCTTCAACGTTCCCGCGCGCAAGAAGTTTCTTCGCTCCGATCAAACCGAACTGGCGCATGTCGCATCCCTCGCCACTCACTACAGCCTGGCGCATCACGATAAAGCCTTCGAGCTGCGCGACGGCGCCCGTGAACTCCTCAACGTCGAACCTGTCCTCACTCTCGAAGACCGCGTCTTTCAGGTCTTCGGCAGCCAGATCCTGGCGGATCTGATCGAGGTCGCTCGGCGCGAGCGCGTGCTGCAACTTGATCCCGGCGAGCCTCCGCTCCCCTTCGCGCTGCGCGGTTTCGTCTCGCGCCCGCAAGTGCAGAAGAACAACCGCAATTCCATCTACATCTTTGTCAACGGCCGGCTCATTCGCGATCGCTTGCTCCTCCATGCCATCTCGGCCGCCTACTACAACCTGATCCCAGGCCAATGCTTTCCCTTCGCTCTTCTATTCCTCGAGTGCGACCCGCAAAGCGTGGATGTCAACGTCCATCCTTCAAAGACCGAAGTGCGCTTTCGCCAGCAGAGTTTTGTGCATGACTTCGTGCGCGAAGCCCTCCGTGAACAGCTCATGGAATCCCGCCCCGCACCGTCGTTTCGCGTAAGCCCCGTCGCGCAGCCCGCGGCGGAGCTGCCGTACTCGGAGTTTTCGCAGTCGCTCGACAATATGCCGGCGCAGCCTGCGGACGAGGCGCCTGTTTTCACTCTCCGCGCCCCCAGCGCGCCCGCGCCGCGTCTCGATTTTTATGACGCCCCGCCCATCGCGCCCACCGCCCCTGGCGACGCACCCTCCGCCCGGACCCTGAAGTTGCCCGTCCCCGACACCCACGGGGCATTCCCCATCGACGCGCTTCCCGATGCGCCCGCCTCGCTCGTGCATCTGGGCGACCTTCGTCCGCTCGGCCAGCTGCATGACAGCTTCATCCTCGCCGCCGGTCGCGACGGTCTGTGGATCGTCGATCAGCACGTGGCCCATGAACGCATTCTCTTCGAGAAGCTCCTCGCCGCCCGCGCCGCCGGTCGCGTCGAAGTCCAGCGGCTCCTCATGCCGTTGATTGTGCAACTCACCCCCGGCCAGCAGATCGAGTACGCGCGCATCGAAAGCGAGCTCGCCGCCAACGGTTTCGAAACCGAGCCCTTCGGCAATCGCACGATCGCCATCAAAGCCGCCCCCGCCGCCATCGGCCCAGCGGAACTGGAACGTGTCCTTTTCGAAATCCTCGAGATCGCGGAAACCGAAGCGCGCCACGTTTCGCTCGATGACCTGCGCCGCGCCATTGCCGCTTCTCTCGCCTGCCGCGCCGCCATCAAGATCAACACGCACCTGGATCCCGCCAAGATGGAATACCTGCTCCGGGAGCTTTCCCGATGCGAGTTCCCCATGGCTTGCCCTCACGGCCGCCCGGTTGCGCTCCAATATTCCACCAAGGAGATCCTGAAAGCCTTCCATCGGATCTGAAATATGGCTTGTGGTAATCTGAAATTTCCGTAAATCGCAGCACATATGCCCGCTCGTGTGAGCGAAGCCCTCATCTTGCAAACATATCCACTAAAAGAGTCGGATCTGATTGTCAGCTTCTTTACCAGAGATGCGGGCAAATTGCGCGGCGTGGCGAAGCGGGCGAGGCGCCCGAAAAGCTCTTTTGGCGCCGGTCTTGAGCGCCTGTCTCACATCAAAATGGCTTACTTCGAGCGGGAGAACCGCGAACTGGTCAACCTTGACTCCTGCGACCTCCTGGAAAGCCAATTCGCTTTGCTGTCCGATTACGCCGCGGCTGTTTCGCTCGACTACTTCGCCGAGATCTCCGAACAGATCCTTCCCGCCCACGAGCCCAACGAGAAGTATTTTCGCCTGCTCCTCGCCGTGCTCGAACATATCCGCGCGGGCTCTCCATTCGCCGTCTGGCGCGCCGTTACCTACTTCACCTTGTGGGCGGTCAAACTAGCCGGCCTGCTCCCCGAGCTGCATGCATGCCTTTCCTGCGGGGCGTGGCTCGAAGATCCGGATGCGCCCGAGCGCGCCTTCTTCCATCGTGGAACGCACGGCCTATTGTGTTCCGGCTGCAGGGCTTCTATTGGCGGGCGTGACACGTGGGAGCTGAGCCTGGAATCACGAACCATCGTCCATGCCATGCTCCGCCATCCCGTCTCCGGGATCGGCCTCGCCTGGGCGCGCGAAACCGCCTCCGATCTCCGCCGCCTCCTCCACCAACAAATCGAGACCCAGATCGAGCGCCGCCTCATCACCGTCCCCGTTCTGGAGGCCGCGTAGCTCCCCCATGCATTCGTTCCAGGACATCATCTTCCGGTTGAAACAGTATTGGGCTGAGCGCGGTTGCACCATCCAGGAACCTCTCGATCTTGAAGTCGGCGCCGGCACCATGTCACCCGAAACCTTCCTTCGCGTGCTTGGCCCCCGGCCGCATCGGGTCGCCTACGTCCAGCCCAGCCGCCGTCCCGCCGACGGCCGCTACGGCGAAAACCCCAATCGCCTCTACAAGCACCAGCAGCTCCAGGTGATCCTGAAGCCCGCGCCCGATGACGTCATCGATCAGTATCTCGGCAGCCTCGCCGCCATCGGCATCGACCTGAAGCAGCACGACATCAAGCTGGAAGAAGACAACTGGGAAGCGCCGACCCTGGGCGCGTGGGGCGTCGGCTGGCAAGTCATGCTCGACGGCCTCGAAATCACGCAGTTTACCTACTTCCAGCAGTGCGGCGGAATCGATCTCGAAGTCGTTCCCGCCGAAATCACCTATGGCCTGGAACGCCTCACCGCCTTTCTGCAGGTGCGCGACAGCGTCTATGACATCGAATGGACCGCCGGCTCTTCCTACCGCGACGTCCGCTTCAATGACGAACTGCAATACTCCGTTTACAACTTCGAACTGGCTGACGTGGAGACTCTCTGGAAGCTGTTCAACCTGCACGAAGCGGAAGCCCGGCGTCTGATCGATCTGTATGCGAAGTATGAGCCCAAACACCGCTTCCCGGTGCTGCCCGCTTACGATCATGTTTTGAAATGCAGTCATCTCTTCAACACGCTCGACGCGCGCGGAGCCATCAGCGTGACGGAGCGCGTCGGCGTCATCATCCGCATCCGTAGACTCGCGGAGTCCATAGCCGCGGCCTGGGTCGACCAGCAGCACGGAGCCGTGGCCGCGTGAACTTCCTCCTCGAAATCGGGTGCGAAGAAATCCCCGATCACATGATCGATCCGGCGCTCGAATATCTGCGTACCGCCTGCGCGAAGCTGCTCGGCTCGGATACGCGAGTCGACGGCACGCCTCGCCGCTTGGTTGTTCGTGCCGAAGGCGTTATCGCGCAGGAGCCCGATAGCGAGGAACTGGTCTCCGGGCCCGCACTTTCCGCTCCGCAGGCAGCCGTCGCGGGCTTCGCCAAAAAACTGGGCGCCCGGGTGGAAGAACTCGCCAAAACCACCACCTCAAAAGGCGAATACTATTCGTTTCTGAAAAAGGTCCCGGGTCGCCGGATGAGCGGTATTCTCGCCGCCGCGCTTCCCGGTCTCATCCTCGCCACCCCGTTTCCTAAAACCATGTATTGGGCAGGGAAGGGAAGCGAGCGCTTCATCCGCCCCATTCGCTGGATCGTCGCCCTGCTCGGCGGCGAAATCGTTCCCTTCTCCATCGCAGGGGTCAACAGCTTCAACCTGTCCAGCGGTCACCGCACTCTTGGCCGGAAGTGGTTCCCCGTCACCTACGAGGACTTCGAAGAAAAGCTGCTCGACAACTTTGTCATCCTCTCCGCGGACGCGCGCTACCGGCGCATCCGCGAATCCGGCGTCCATTACAAATGCGACCGCCCGCTTCTCCGCACCCTGACCAACATCACCGAATTTCCGACTCCCATCGCCGGAACGTTCGACGAAGAGTTTCTTGCGCTCCCCAAAGAAGTGCTCTCCACCGTGATGAAGTTCCACCAGAAGTATCTTTCCGTCGAGTCGAAAGACGGCGAACTTCTTCCCCAGTTCGTCGCCGTGATCAACCTCGATGCCGATCGCGAAGGTCTCATCCGCGCCGGAAATGAACGCGTCCTCCGCGCTCGTTTCAATGACGCCCGATTCTTCTGGGACGCGGATCAGAAGCGCCCGTTATCCGCGCGCGTCGCGGATCTCGCCCACGTGACGTTTCAGGCGAAGCTCGGTTCCTATCTCGACAAGACTCGCCGCATGCAGTCCCTGGTGCGGGAACTTGGCGGCGACGAGCACGCGTTGCGCGCCGCGGAACTCGCCAAAACCGATCTCACCACTGAACTGGTCAAAGAGTTTACTGAACTGCAGGGCGTCGTCGGCGGCCTCTACGCCCGCGCGCAGGGCGAGCCCGAGGAGGTGGCGCAGGCCATTTATGACCAGTACAAGCCGGTCAACATGGAAGACGCCATTCCGTCCACCCCTGCCGGACGCATCGTCGCGCTGGCGGACAAGCTGGATACGCTTCGCGGCTGCTTCGGAATCGGCCTGATCCCTTCCGGATCGAAAGATCCTTTTGCGCTCCGCCGCGCCGCTCAGGGCGTCGTCAAAATTGTCGTCGAAGGCGGTCTGAAGCTTGACCTGAAAGAATCTCTGGGCCGCGATCCTAAGCTCGAAGAATTCCTGCTCGACCGCCTGCGCTTTTACTTCCGCGAGATTCGCGGCTTCAAATATGACGAGATCAACGCCGTGATCGCATCCGGCTGGAGCGATCTTACCGACGTCGATCGCCGCCTCAACGCCATCCGCACCGTCCGCCCCACGCCCAACTTCGAACCGCTCGCCGCCAGCTTCAAGCGCATCTCCAATATCCTGAAGCAGGCAAACTTCAGCGGTGAGCCAACCATCAACCAGATGCTGATCGAACAAGGCGCCGAAGCCGATCTCTACTCGGCCTTCATGCAAGCCGTTCAGCTTACCTCCGGCGCGGATTACGAAACCGCTCTGCAGACCATCGCCGCGCTCCGTCCGCACGTGGATCACTTCTTCGAGAAGGTCCTCGTAAACGCCAAAGACGGGCAGGTTCGCATGAACCGGCTCGCGCTGCTCAGTTCCATGCGCCGCGAGTTCTCTACAATCGCGGATTTTTCCGAAATCATTCCCAGTTCCCAGGAGACCAAAGTATGAAAAAACATGTTTATTCGTTCGGCGGCGGTACGGCCGACGGCGATGGAAAAATGAAGGATGTGCTCGGCGGCAAGGGCGCTGGCCTCGCCGAAATGAGCCGCGCCGGATTGCCCGTTCCCGCCGGTTTCACTATCGCCACCGATGTCTGCAATATCTATTTCAACAATCATAAACAGGTGCCGCAGGAAGTCGAGGACGAGATCACCAAGGCTCTCGGCAAGCTCGAAAAAGAGATGGATCAGAAGCTGGGCGATCCCAAAAATCCGCTTCTGCTCAGCGTCCGTTCCGGAGCGAAGTTCTCCATGCCCGGCATGATGAACACCATCCTGAATCTTGGCCTGAACGACGAAACCACCGCCGGCCTCGCGGAGAAAAGCGGCAACGCCCGTTTCGCGTACGACTGCTACCGGCGCTTCATCCAAATGTTCGGCGAAGTCGCGCTCGAAATTCACATGGAGAAGTTCAACCATATCTTCGACGAGCGCAAGAAGAAAGCCCGCACGAAGTTCGATACCGAGCTGAGCGCCGACGACCTGAAGGCCGTCATCGCCGATTACAAGAAACTCGTCCAGAAGGAAACCGGCAAACCCTTTCCGCTGGATCCCCGCGAACAGCTCAAGCTCGCCCGCAATGCCGTCTTCGGCTCCTGGTGGAACGACAAAGCCGCCTATTACCGCAAGATGGAAAAGATCCCTGACGATATCGGCACCGCCGCTAACGTGCAAGCCATGGTCTTCGGCAACATGGGGGAAACCTCGGCCACCGGCGTCGGCTTCACCCGGGATCCTGCCACCGGCGAGAAAGTCTTCTACGGCGAGTTTCTCATCAATGCCCAGGGCGAAGACGTCGTCGCCGGCATTCGCACTCCCCAGCCCATTTCGGAACTCGAAGCCGTGCTGCCTGAGGCCTTCGCCGAGCTCAAGGAAATCACCACCAACCTCGAGACGCACTACAAAGACATGCAGGACTTCGAATTCACCATTCAGGATAAGAAGCTCTACATGCTCCAGACCCGCAACGGGAAACGCACCGGCCCCGCCGCCGTTCGTGTCGCCGTCGACATGGTGCACGAGAATATGATCAGCAAGGCCGAAGCCGTGCAGCGCGTCGCGCCCAACCAGCTCGATCAGCTTCTTCACCCCGTGTTTGACACCAAAACGCTCAAGGAACTCACCAAGCTCACCACCGGCATCTCCGCTTCCCCCGGCGCCGCCGTGGGCCGTATCGCTCTCACCGCTGATGACGCCGTCATCGCCGCCGCCAATGGCCCCGTGATTCTGGTCCGCAAAGAAACCACCCCTAACGACATTCACGGAATGGACGTCTCCAAGGGCATTCTCACCGCCATCGGCGGAAAGTCGAGCCACGCCGCCGTGGTGGCGCGCGGCATGGGCCGTCCCTGTGTCGTCGGCGCCGGCGATCTTCAGATCAGCGACGCCAAAAAGACCGTCACCCTTACGGTCGCCGGCAAGCCCGTCACCATCAAGGAAGGCGACTGGATCTCCTTCGACGGCACCACCGGTGAAGTCTACCTCGGCCAAGCCAAGACCATTGACCCGGACACCGAGCACTCCACCCTCGGCGAGTTCATGAAATGGGCCGACGAATTCCGCGGCAAATTCGGCGTCCGCGCCAATGCCGATATCCCGCGCGACGCCATCGCCGCCCGCAAGTTCGGCGCCGAGGGCATCGGTCTCTGCCGCACCGAGCACATGTTCTTCGCGGAAGACCGGCTTCCCCTCGTCCAGGCCATGATTCTGGCCCCCGACGAAAAGTCCCGCCGCAAGGCGCTCGCCAAGCTGCTTCCCATGCAGCGTTCCGACTTTGCCGGTCTATTCAAAGCGATGGACGGATTCCCCGTTGTGATCCGCACCCTCGATCCCCCGCTCCACGAATTTCTTCCCAAGCGCGAAAATCTGATGGTCGATGTCGAACGCCTCAAGGTCGCCGACATCAAAACCAAGCGCGCCATGAGCGAGGAATACAAGGTTCCGGTCGCCGAACTCAAGAAACACCTTCCGGAACTCCTGCATCGCGTCGAGCAGCTTCACGAATTCAACCCCATGCTCGGCCATCGCGGATGCCGGCTCGGCATCACCTATCCCGAGATCACCGAGATGCAGGCCCGCGCCATCTTTGAAGCCGTCGTTCAGGTCAACAAGAAGGGCATCAAGGTCATCCCGGAAGTGATGATCCCGCTCATCGGCAGCGTCGAGGAACTCGAAAATCAGAAGAAGATCGTGGTCCGCGTCGCCGAGGAAGTTCTCGGCAAAGCCGGTATTCCGGACCTCAAATACCTGGTCGGCACCATGATCGAAATCCCGCGCGCCGCGCTTCTCGCTGAGCAGGTCGCCAAGGAGGCCGAATTCTTCAGTTTCGGCACCAACGATCTGACCCAGACCACCATGGGCCTTTCCCGCGACGACTATACGAAGTTCCAGAAGCAGTACGAAGATCTGAAAATCTTCAAGGCGGATCCGTTTGCCGTTCTGGATCAGCAAGGCGTCGGCCAGCTCGTCGAAATGGCGACCAAAAACGGCCGCAAGGCCCGTCCGGATCTCGAAGTCGGGATTTGCGGCGAGCATGGCGGCGAACCCAGTTCCGTGCAGTTCTGCTACAAGATCGGCTTGGATTACGTTTCCTGTTCGCCGTACCGCGTGCCCATCGCCCGTTTGGCCGCGGCTCAGGCAGCCATCTCCGGCGACAAGTCGGAAGCGATGCGCACAGCCTAGGCAGTCCGGAATGCGGAGAAGCTAAGTGCCCGAACCCGGCGAACCATTACCGCTTCTCCGCAAGATCATTCCATTTATTAGCGTCGCCATCCTCATAGCCGCCGTCTACGTGGGCTGGGTTTTCTACTCACGCTACTCGGCGGACCATGACGCCGCGAGCGCTCGCACCGGAAAAGAAGCGGCCGACGCCAAGCGCACGGTCGACTTGCTGGGTGGTGGGGAGTTCAAAATTCTGAATTTCTACGCGTCTCCCGGGGCCATCCGTCGCGGAGAACGCACCACCGTCTGCTATGGCGTGAGTGAAGCGAAAACCGTCCGGATCGATCCTCCGATCGAACCCATCCAACCCGCCATCAGCCGCTGTCTGCAGGTCGCCCCGCGCAAAACCACCCAGTACACTTTGTTCGCGGAAGACGGTAAAGGCCATAGCGCGACCCAGAACTTCACCTTGCAGGTCATCCCCTAGTCGGATCGGCGCCCCGAATTCTTAGTCTTCTTCTACGTCGCCGAGTATTCTCCGCGGCGCTCTCGCACCCGCATCGGATGATCGAATAATTCGCTGAGAACCTCCGAACTGAGCAGATCCCCTTTCGCCCCGTCGCGAAACACTTTGCCGCCTCGCAGCATTATCACGCGCCCGATCTCCGGGACCACATCCTCCACGTGATGCGTCACCATGATGATTGACGTTCCCGACCGCGCCAGCGTCCGCACCAATCCCCGCAGTTCCCCGCGCGCCCGCGGATCCAGATGATTCATGGGCTCGTCCAGCAGGAGCGTCGCCGGCCCGGGCGCCAAAGCCCGCGCAATCTCCACGCGCCGCGCTTCTCCGGAAGACAATTCGTCGATGTCGCGTTCCGCCAAGTGGAGCGCGTCCACGCGTTCCAGCGCACGGTCCGTCGCCGCCAGCATTTTCTTGCTCGGCCGCTGGTGGTTCCATAAACCCACGCTGCCAAAGAAGCTGGCCGCCACGAATTCTCGCGCTGGCACGATTCCGGCTGACGGAGGAAGCAGATTGTTGGTGACAATGCCGATTCGGGAGCGAAGGGACTCCACATTCCAAAGCTCTTCCCCGAAAATTTTTACGTAGGATCCTGCCCGCTGCAAAGGATAGAACTGACGCAGAATCGTTCCAATCACCGTGCTTTTGCCGCAGCCGTTCGGCCCGATAATCGCCACGCTCTCATCCGCGCCGATCGCGAGATCCAGATCCTGCAAAGCGGCGCGCGATCCGCGCATCACCGTCGCGCGCCGGAATTCAATCAGGTCCACAGGATCAGACCCGCTCGATCCAATCGCCGTTAGTGCGCCTCGCGCCCGTGCGTCTCTTGCGCGATCCGTACGCGAGCGTCTTCCAGCTTGCTCCGGACTTTCGCCATCTCTTCAGGATCGGCCTCGGCGTTGGACGCATTTGTGTCCCAATTCTTCAACGAGGACTGCCACTGCGCGATCGCTTCCTTCACCTTGCCCTGCTTCAGCAGCACATCCCCCAAATGATCGTGAACCGTCGGATCGTTCCCCATCTTGTTGAGCGCGCGCCGCAATTGATCCTCGGCCGCATCCAAACGATTCTGGTGAAAGTAAACCCAGCCGAGGCTGTCCATATATGCGTAATTTTGCGGATCGAGCGCCAGCGCCTTCGTGATCAGATCCTGCGCTTCCTCCAACCGTACGTTCCGGTCGGCCAGCATGTACCCGAGATAATTCAAAGCCCCGGCATTGTTCGGATCGCTCTTCAGAATGTCCCGAAACTCCGCTTCCGCCCCGTCCAGATTCTTCATCTTTTCGAGAAGCGCGCCGCGCATGAATCGCACATCCACGATCTCCGGTTTGGTCGAACTCAGCTTCTGCGCAGCGTCCAGAGTCTTCTCTTCGTCCGCATAGCGCTTCGCTTTTTCGTAAAGCACCGCCGCGGCCAGCAGAAGTTCGCGGTCGTTCTTTCCGTCTTTCAGCGAATCCAGTTCACTAACCGCCTGGTCCACTTTGCCGGAATCCGCCAGCAGGGTCGCATGCTCGCGGACGATCAAATGGTCTTTCGGGAACTTCTTCAGCGCGCCGTCAGCCTCGCGTTTCGCGGCAGCCATGTCCTTGGCCTGCCGGTACGTCTCGATGATCTGAACTTCAGCCCGTGGAGCTGTCTCCGGATCATCCGAGATGATCTCCCGGAAGCTCGCCACCGCCAGCGGATACTTCCCGGCTGCGCGGTAAAGCAGTCCCAGCCTTTCTTCCAGCTGATTCCTTTGCGCGCGTTCCTGCGTGGTGTATTCGGCCTTGGCGCTCTCGTCCACAATCGCCTTCATGGCTTTGATCGCGTCGTCCGTTTTGCCTTCGCCGTCGAGCACCATCACCTCGCCGACCTTCACTCCAACGTCCTGAGGATCCGCTTTCTTCGCGGCCTCTAGCGCCGTGCGCGCTTTGACGAAATCCTGCTGCTGCAGATAAATCTCGGAAAGCCGCAGTTCCACCTGCGCATCGTTCGGAGTCTCGGCCGCGATCGACTCGTAGACCTTCCGCGCATCGTCCGTCCGGTTCGCGAAAAGCAAATCCTGAGCCAGCGCGCGCTGCCAGCGATCGTTTTCCGGGGACTGTTGCAGGGCTTGCTGCCAGGCGTCCGCCGCGGCCCCGTAGTCGTTGTTCTGCTCGTAAAGCGTCGCCAGCATCACCAAGGTCCGGGGGCTCGGGTTTTGATCGCCTGCCCGCTTCAGCATTTCGATGGCGCCCTTGGTCTCACCCCGGTCCGAGTAGATCGCCGCCAATCCAGTCAAGGCCTCGTCGTTATCCGGCTCTTTAGCCAGGATCGTTTTGAAAACCTTCTCGGCTGACGCCGTGTCGTGCGAAAGCCGGTACAGACGCGCCAGCAGAAGCTGGCTTTCCTGGTCGTCTGGATCCTTCTCCGTGATCTTCGCGTACTGCTCGATCGACAACTTCAACATCTTCTCGTCGACCTTGCCCTGCTGCGGATCCCCGATCAGGCGCGTGTACACCCGGCCCAAGCTGCGCCGGGCGCCCAGGTTGTCGGGATTCTGCTTCAGCAGATCTTCCGCTTCCGACACCGCCTTATTCAACTGCCCGCTTTGGATGTAGAGGTCGGTCAGCTCTTCGGTGATGTAGCTGACCGAAGGATCCAGCTTCAAAGCCTGCTTGTAATAGTCGATGGCTTTAGTGACGTAATCCTGCCGGTTATACGCCTGCGCCATCTCCCCGTACATATGGCCCATCGAGAAGTTGTAATAAGCGGAAGCCTTATCCGACGCCGAATTCTGCTCCGGCTTCACCTTCGACGGCTTCCCCTCGACGCTGCTTTGGGCATCGCTTTGTCCCGGGGCTTGGCTGTCCGGGGTCTGAGCGAGAGTCGGAACTGCCGCCAGACAGAGAGCCACCGCCGGTACGGCTAATGGACGCAGGGCACGCAACGAACTGATCATGAATTTGGGTTATCTTTCCCTGCTCGCGGAGCCGGTGGAGCAGATTGGACCAAGCTTAATAGCCAGTATAGCTCCGCAAAAAGGCTCTTCCTGGAATCGGACGTACCATCAAAGTTGCCATGAACTCGCCGGTGATGAACTCCCGCACGGTGGTGATCTGCGGGCCCACGGGCGCCGGCAAGAGCAGTCTGGCCATTTCTTTGGCGCGCGACTTCTCCGGCGAGGTCATAAATTGCGACTCTTTGCAGGTTTACCGCCACTTTGACATTGGCGCCGCCAAAACTCCCGTACTCGAGCGCCTCGGCGTCCCGCATCACCTGATAGATGCCGTGGAGGCGCCCGAAGGTTTCACCGCCGGCGAATATGCCCGCCTCGGGCGCGCCGCTCTGGCTTCCATCTCGGCCCGGGGACATCTGCCGATCGTCGCCGGCGGCACCGGCTTCTACCTGCGCGCCCTGATCGAAGGCCTCTCGCCCGCGCCTTCCGGCGATCCAACCCTTCGCGCGCGCCTTCTCACCCGCGAAAACCGTCGTCCCGGGTCGCTCCATCACATCCTGCGCCGGCTCGATCCTCCCTCCGCCGCCCGCATCCATCCCCGCGACCTTCCCAAGCTCGTCCGCGCTCTCGAAATCCGCCTTCTTTCGCGGCGAACCGCGTCAGCACAGCCTCAACGCGACCGTCTTTCCGGCTACCGAATCCTCACGCTGGGACTTTTCCCGCCCCGCGACCAGCTTTATGCCGTCCTCGATCGCCGCTGTGAATCCATCCTCGACGGAGGTCTGCTCCCGGAAATTATGGGCATTCTCGCCGCTGGCGTTCCCCGCGACGCCAGACCTTTCCTATCGCTCGGTTACAAAGAAGGGCTCGCCATCTTGGAGAAACGCATGAGCCACGACGAAGCCCTCGCTCAAATGCGGCGCGACACCCGCCGCTACGCCAAGCGCCAGATCACCTGGTTCCGCAATCAAACCGCCGCCCTGCCGCTCGAAGGCTTTGGGAACGACCCCGCCATCGAAGACGCCGCCCGGGCTCTCGTGCGCGCGCTGCTAAAATGAACTCAGTGCGGTTTCGTTCCTTCCTGCTGTGCCTTTTCGTCACCCTGTTGTTTTCTAATCCTCCTGACAGGTTATTTGGCGCCGCTGACACCGTCGCCGTTCTGCCCTTCTTCAACGACGCCCATAGCCCCACCCTCGATTGGATCGGAGAAAGCGTCGCTGAAACTCTCCGCGAGTCTCTGACCACCGCCGGAGTCCTCGCGCTCTCCCGGGAAGACCGCGTCGAAGTCTATAAGCGCCTGTCGGTGCGGCCCAACGTGACCCTGACCCGCGCCACCGTGCTCCGCGTCGGCGATACTCTCGATGCCGCGCAAGTCGTCTCCGGCCGCTTCGAATTAACCGCCATGCCGGCGGGAAGCACTGGCTCCCGCGGTGAACTGAAGCTCACGGCCAGCGTCCTCGACCGCAAACGCCTTCGCGAAGGCCCCACGCTCTTCGAATCCGGCCCGCTCGAAGACCTCAGCCTGCTCGAGTCCCGGCTGGCTTGGCAGTGCGTCAAATATTTCCTGCCCCGATCGGCGCCCACCGAAGCAGACTTCCTCCGCAACCGTCCCCCCGTTCGCGTCGATGCCGTCGAGAGCTACATCCGGGGCCTTCTCGCGGACTCGCCGGAGCAGCAGGAGAAGCTCTTCACCCGGTCCGCGCAACTCGATCCGACCTTCAGCGAGCCCGCCTTTCAACTTGGGCGTATTGCTTTCGACCGCAAGGAATATCGCACCGCCTCCAACTGGATGGGCAAAGTCGCCGCCACGGCTTCTCACTACCACGAAGCGCAATTCGTCCTGGGTCTTTGCCGCTATTACGAAGGCGATTTCGATGCGGCCGCCCAAGCCTTTCAGCTGGTGGCCGCGCAAGTGCCCTTAAACGAAGTCTTCAATGACCTGGGCGCCGCGCAATCCCGCCGCAACCGCCCGGAAGCCGTAGCCAACTTCCGCAAGGCGCTGGAAGGCGACGAAACCGACCCCGACTACTGGTTCAACCTCGCCTACGCGCTCTGGAAAACCGGCAAACCCGCCGAAGCCGCCAAAGATTTCCAGGCCGTTCTCGATCGCACTCCCAACGACGCCGAAGCCCACTCCCTTTTGGTCCGCAGCCTCCGGGGAGACACCCCGCGCGTCGGCGAACAGGCCAACGCGGAACGCATCAAGAAGACTTTCGAGGAGACTGTCTTCCTTCAACTGCAAGCCGAACTCAAGAAGTGAACCGCTCGCAGTCAGCTCGAGGGCGGCATAGATTATCCCGAATGCGCGTCTTCCAGGTACGTGTAACCGTTCAGCCCTTCTTCGTAGAACCGCAGCAGTTGTCCGGACTCTTCGTAACCTAGCCGCCCTTCCCGCACCGCCGTCTCCACCGCCCGTCGCAAACGCGAAATCAGGTTCTCCGAGTTGAACTGCACGTAGTTCAGAACTTCCCGAACCGTATCGCCTTTCACCACCGCCTCCAGAGTCGCGTGTCCGTTCTCGCCCAACCGCACGTGCACCGCGTTGGTGTCGCCAAACAGATTATGCATGTCGCCCAGAATCTCCTGATAGGCGCCCAGGAGAAACGTTCCCAGGTAGTAATCCTCGCCGGTGTAGCGATGCAGCGCCAGCGTTCTTTTTACATCCCGCCGGTCGATGAACTGATCCACCTTGCCGTCGGAATCGCAGGTGATGTCGCCCAGCACCGCCGGATGTGTCGGCTGCTCCTGCAAGCGGTGAATCGGCATAATCGGAAAAAGCTGCTTAATCGCCCAGCTATCCGGCATGCTCTGGAAAAGCGAAAAATTGCAGAAGTAGGTGTCCGAAAGCGCCGCGTCCAGCCCTTCCAACTCCTCCGGCATATAGTCCAGATCCCTCACCATCTTCTGCACGCGCCGGCAAATCGCCCAATAGAGGTTTTCCGCCAGGCATCGCTGCGTCAGCGTGAGATAACCCAGGCTGAACAGGTTCAGAGCCTGATCCAAAGCCTGCTGCGCATCGTGGTACGACTCCAGCAGATTCCGCCCGGTCATCGACCGGTAAGTCTCCTGCAAATCGATCAGCGGCTGCTCCGGCTCCGGATCCGCGGGGAGCTCCGGGATCACTTCCTCATCGCCCAAACCCGAAACGCCCAGGACGTTGTAAACCAGCACGCTGTGATACGCCGAAATCGCCCGCCCGCTTTCCGTGACGATCGTTGGATGCGGCACGCTCGCCTCGTCGCAAACGTTCTGAATGTGGTAAACCACATCGTTGGCATATTCCTGCAGCGTGTAATTTACGCTCGATTCGAAATCCGTCTGCGAACCGTCGTAATCCACTCCCAAACCGCCGCCCACATCCAGATACTTCAGTCCCGCGCCCGCGTGAACTAACTCCGCGTAAAGCCGCGCCGCCTCGTTCACCGCCGCCTTCACCTGGCGAATGTTCGTGATCTGGCTCCCGAGGTGGAAGTGCAGCAGATGCAGGCAATCCGCCATGCCCCAGAGCTTCAGCTCCTCCAGCGCGCGCATCAGTTCCGTCGTGCTCAGTCCGAATTTCGAACGGTAGCCGCCCGATGACTTCCATCGCCCCGACCCGCGGCTGGCCAGCTTCACCCGGATCCCGATCGTGGGTCGCACGCCCACTTTCTCGGCATACTTGGCAAGCAGCCCCAGTTCTGTGTACTTCTCCACCACCGGAATGATCCGCCGGCCCAATTTCTGCGCCAGCATCGCCATCTCGATATATTCATCGTCCTTGAAGCCGTTGCAGATGATCGGCGTCGAGTTGTCGGCCAGAGCCATCACGGCCAGCAGTTCGGGTTTCGATCCCGCTTCCAGTCCGAATCCCAGAGGCCGCCCGAATTCCAGAAATTCTTCCACCACCTGCCGCTGTTGGTTTACCTTGATCGGGTACACGCAGGTATAACCGCCGTTATACTTGTGGTCCGTCATAGCCGTCTGGAAGGCCGCGTGAATCTCGCCCAGCCGGTGCTTCAGAATCTCCGCGAACCGAATCAGAATCGGAAGCGAAATGCCCCGCAGCACCAGCGTGTCCACCAATTGTTTCAAGTCGATGAACTGTGCCGGATCCTTCTCTGGATGCACCAGTACGGTTCCGTTTTCACTGACCGAGAAGTAACCCTTGCCCCAGCTCGCTACATCGTAAAGCTCACTTGCCGCCTGGGTGGACCATCGATCCGTGGGATCGAGAACCGCCGCCTTTCGTCCGTTCTTTTCCAATTCATTCCTCAGAATTTCAGTGTCGTTCGATATGGAACCAGACGCAACAAAAACATTCCGGGTTCAATTTCTAACTGAATGCGATTGGAGAGCAATGTGCAACCCAGTTCTGTCGCTAAGAAGTTCTGTCACGAAGAATTCCCAGGGAGAAAGTCCATGTCCAAAACCGTTTCGGATCTGCTGGTCGAGCGTTTAATCGAATGGGGGGTCGATACCATCTTCGGCTACCCCGGCGACGGCGTGAATGGAATCTTCGAATCCCTGCGCACGAATCAGCAGAAGATCCGCTTCATTCAGGTCCGTCACGAAGAGTCCGCCGCTTTCGCGGCTTGCGGCTACGCCAAATTCACCGGTCGCCTGGGCGTGTGTATCGCCACCTCCGGGCCGGGCGGCATCCACCTCCTAAACGGCCTCTACGACGCCAAATGCGACGGCCAACCCGTCCTCGCCATCACCGGGCATACGTTTCACGATCTGATTGGAACCCACTACCAACAGGACATCGATCTCGACAAGCTCTTCATGGACGTGGCCGCCTACAACCAACGAGTCATGGGTCCGGCCCACGTCGTGAACGTGGTCGATGAAGCGATCAAAATCTCCCTTTCCCGCCGCACGGTTTCCCACATCACCATCCCGAAGGACATCCAGGACTGGACCAATTCCAAGGAAGCGCGCTCTTCGGCCAACATACCCCGGCATAGCAGCGACTTTTTCGCCCAAAGCTATCCAGTTCCGCCCGCTGGTCTTCTGCGCCAGGCCGCCGAACTGATCAATAAAGGGTCCAAAGTGGCTCTTCTCGTCGGTCGCGGCTGTCTGAGCGCCCGGCAGGAGGTCATCCGCGTCGCCGAGCTGGCCCAGGCCCCGGTCATCAAAGCCCTGCTCGGCAAAGCCGTCATTCCCGATCGTCACCCGCATTCGCTCGGCGGCCTCGGTCTTCTCGGCACCGCGCCATCCCAGGATGCGCTGCAAGAATGCGACACCTTCATCCTCGCTGGCACCAGCTTCCCCTACATGGAATTCCTGCCCAAACCCGGGCAGGCCAAGACCATCCAGATCGATATCGACCCGGCCCGCATCGGTCTCCGTCATCCGGTAGATGTAGGTCTCACCGGCGACTGCCGCGCCGTTCTTCAGGCCTTGATCCCGCTGATCGAACAGAAAACCGGCCGCGACTTTCTCGAGAAATCCCAAAAGCGCATGTCCGCCTGGAATCAGCTCATGGAAGAGCGCGGCTCCCGCGCCGGCACGCCCATGAAGCCGCAAGTGGTCACCTGGCGCCTGAACAAAATACTCGATTCCGACGCCATCGTCGTCACTGACAGCGGCACCATCACCACTTGGGCCGCCCGGTACATCGAGATGCGCGATCAGATGATGTTTTCGGTCTCCGGCCTGCTCGCCAGCATGGCCAACGGTATTCCCTACTGCATCGGTGCCGCCGTCGCCTACCCCAGCCGCCAGATCGTCTGCATCATCGGCGACGGCGGCTTCACCATGCTCATGGGCGAAGTCGCGACGCTCATCAAATACAACATGCCCGTCAAGATCATCGTCATCAAGAACAATGTTCTCGGTGAGATCAAATGGGAACAGATGGTCATGGAGGCTAATCCCCAATTCGGGATTGACCTGCAGCCGATCGATTTCGCCGCTTTCGCGCGCAGTTGCGGCGCCGGCGGATTCCGCATCGATCATCCCGATCAGGCTGAATCCGTTCTCCGCGAGGCTTTCGCTTATCCCGGTCCCGCCGTCATCGAAGCCGTTGTCGATCCCAACGAACCCCCGCTGCCCGGCAATATAACCGCTGAGCAGGCCCTTCACTTCTCCGAAGCTCTCGCCAAGAGCGACAAAGATCGCTTCAAGATCATCAAGACCATCCTTGAGGACAAAGTGCGCGAGGTCATCTAGCGCGCCTTTGCTAACCTCGTTACTTGTGTTTTCTCGCGTCATCTGGATTGTTCTCGATAGCGTCGGAATCGGCGCCATGCCAGATGCGGCCGCTTACGGCGACGCCGGAAGCGATACCCTCGGCAACATCGTCCGGCGGCGCGGTCTCAAAGTGCCCAATCTTCTCGCCATGGGCCTCGGCAATCTGAAGCCGATGGACGGTCTGCCCCCGGCCGAGCACCCGACCGCCGCTTTCGGCCGTTGCGCTCTCGCCTCGCCCGGCAAAGACACCACTACGGGACATTGGGAAATGGCCGGGATCCACCTCGATCAGCCATTCCCGCTGTTTCCGCACGGTTTCCCACGCGGCGTTCTCGATCCGTTCGAAGCGCGCATCGGGCGCTCCGTTCTCGGCAACAAGGCCGCTTCGGGAACCGAGATTCTCGAAGAACTCGGCGCCGAGCACGTCCGCACTGGTTCTCCCATCGTCTACACCTCGGCCGACAGCGTCTTCCAGGTCGCCGCTCATGAAGACGTCGTCCCGCTCTGGGAACTCTATAAGATCTGCGAAACCGCCCGCGACATCCTTCGTCCGCCCTGCGAAGTTGGTCGCGTGATCGCCCGCCCGTTCACCGGCTCGCCCGGCGCTTTCCGCAGAACCGCGAACCGCAGGGATTTCGCCGTCCCGCCGCCCAAGGGCATGCTGCTCGATCAGCTCGCTTCCCGTGGCGTTTTCGTCTTCGGAATCGGCAAGATCTTCGACATCTTTCTCGGCCGCGGCATCCGTGACTACGCGAAAACCAAAGACAACGCTGACGGCATGCGTAAGACCGCCGAGGCTTTGAGCGAGATTTCCGCGGGCCTCGTCTTCACTAATCTGGTCGACTTCGATCAGAACTACGGCCATCGTAACGACGTGGAAGGCTACGCCGCCGCACTCGAAGAGTTCGATCGTTGGCTTCCCTCGTTCACCGCCCAACTCCACGCTTCCGACCTGCTTCTCATCACCGCCGATCACGGCTGCGACCCGACCACCCCATCCACCGACCACTCCCGCGAATACGTCCCGCTGCTTGCATTTAGTCCTTCCCGGCCCGGCGGAGCCGGCCTCGGCACGCGCGCGTCTCTCGCCGACATCGGCCAGACCGTCGCGGAGAATTTCGGCGCGCGCATCTCGAAAGGAACCAGTTTCTTAACCCAACTATGAGAATTCCTGTCATGGCCGGCAATTGGAAGATGTACAAGACCGCTTCCGAAACCCGCGTCTATTTCGAAAAATTTCTTCCCCAGGTCAAAGACGTCCAGGGCCGCGAAGTCGTCCTCTGCCCCCCGTTTCCGAATCTGGAAGCCGCCGTCTCCGAAACCCGCGGATCGGTTGTCCGCATCGGCGCGCAGAACCTCTACTGGGGAAAAGAAGGCGCCGTCACCGGAGAAGTTTCCGGCCTGATGATCCATTCCATCGGCTGCACCCACGTAATCATCGCCCACAGCGAGCGCCGCGAGTACTTCAACGAGTCCGAGCAGGATGTCACGCGCAAGACCCAGGCCGCCATTGACGCTCGGCTCACCCCCATCGTTTGTGTCGGCGAGCGCCTCGCGGAGCGGGAATCCGGTCAGACCCAGGCCATTCTGACCGAGCAGGTGCGCGGCGGCATCGGTCCTCTCGACCCCGAACAGTTCGACAAAATCGTCATCGCCTATGAACCCGTCTGGGCCATCGGCACGGGCAAGACGGCCACCCCCGAAATTGCCGAAGAAGCTCACCGCATGATCCGCGCGGAAGTCCGCGCCCGCTTCGGCGAGGATCGCGCCGCGGCTGTCCGCATCCTTTACGGCGGCAGCGTGAAGCCCGATAACGTCAAAGCCCTTATGGCCAAGGAAGAGATTGATGGGGTCCTGGTCGGCGGCGCCAGCCTTGATCCGGCGTCGTTTGCCTCCATCGTGAACTACTGAACCGTGCGCCGCTCCCCGCTGCTCCCCATTTTCCTGATCGTGTTCGTCGATATTCTCGGCTTCACGATGATCATCCCGCTGCTGCCCTTCTATGCGAAGGACCTGGGAGCCTCGGATTTCACCGTCGGCCTGCTCCTGTCAAGCTATGCGCTCTGCCAGTTGATCGCCGGTCCCGTCCTCGGAAAACTGTCCGACCGCCATGGCCGCAAGCCGCTGCTCATCCTCAGCCAGATGGGAACTCTCGCGGGCTTCATTCTGCTCGCCTCCACGCGCACGCTCTGGCTGGTTTTCGTGTCCCGCATTATTGATGGCGTCACGGCGGGAAACCTGTCTCTCGCCCAGGCTTACATCTCGGATGTGACCGCGCCGGAGAAGCGCGCGCAATCCTTCGGCATCATCGGCATCGCCTTCGGCGTGGGCTTCACGATTGGACCCGGAATCTCCGGCGAATTGGCCCGCATCAGCTACGTCGCGCCCATCCTCGCGGCATGCGCCCTGTCGCTCACCAGCATTCTCTGTACGACGTTCCTGCTGCCTCGCCAGCCACCGTTGCCCGAAGGTGTTTCCCCTGAAGCCGCGCGTGCCCCCGCCGAACGCATCAGCATCTTCAAGCCCGCCCTTTACCTGTCTTATCTGCGCCGTCCCGGATTGGCCAGCCTGTTCATGCAGTTCCTGTGTTTCGCGTTCTCGTTCTCCACCTTCTTCGCCGGATTCGCTCTTTTTGCGCAGGCCCGGCTTCACTACGGACCCACCGGAGTCGGCCAGGTGCTGCTCGCGATCGGGCTGCTCGCGATCGTCATGCAGGGCCGCGTGCTCGGCATCCTGGTGAAGAAGTTCGGAGAAAAGCGCGTCGGGACCGCCGGATTCCTGCTCAGCGGAATCGGCGGCGCCGCCGTCGCCCTGGTCGGCGACACCGCTGCCATGGTCGCCACCGCCGGCACGCTCTCCGTCGGCAGCGGCATGGTCCGTCCCACCGTCACCAGCTCCATCACCCGCAAAGCCGGAAGGCACGAGCAGGGCGTCATCCTGGGCATCACTCAGTCCCTCCAATCCGTCGCCCAGATCATCTCGCCTCCCATCGCCACCGGACTCATCGGCATGGGGCTCTTGAATGTCTGGGCGTTTCTCGCGGGAGCGTTCATGCTCGTCGGTTTCTTCCTGAGCCTCCGCACGCCGGTGGAAACGGAAGATCTCAGCCCAGCCGCTTGACGCGGTTTTCCCTGTGCCGGAACCGCTTTCTCCATAGGCTGGAGTGTTCGCGGCTTGAGGCCCGTGTTTGCTGGTCGATGCTAAACTGGCTCTGATTTCATGCTGCTTCCTCGCGAGTTTGTCGCCTTCATCGGAAGGCGTGTGGCCCAGCGCCTCACGCCGGGCATGATCGAGACGGCTGTCCCCCAGCGCGTGTCGGAGATCGTAACCCAGATCATCTCCGACGAACTCACCGCCGAGGACAGGCTGAACGACGAAGTGCGATCCCTGCTTGATGATTACAGCGACTACATGCGCCGCGAAGGCGTCAGCTATCAGGAGATGTTCCGGCGCGCCAAGAACACGCTGATCGCACAGCGCAAGATCGTCCGTGCGACCGGGCGCGACACCGGGGACGCCATGAAGCTTTCCAGGGACAAGATCACCGATGTCTCGCATAAGCTGGTCGTGCAACTGAAAAAATCTCGCGAGCTGCGTCTCAAGAAAGACCCGAACGAAATTCGCCTGGAAGTCGTCAAAGTCATCACCGAGATCCTCTCGGCCGAGGAGAAGGTGGACCGCGCCGCCCGCGACAAAGTCCGCACGCTGAAGCGCGATATCCCGGAGGGCAGCGAGGAATTCGATCTCCTCCATCACCGCTACTACGGGGAGGAACTCAAGAAGCTCGGGATTGATTTCGCTCGATGATCGTGGTCGTCGGCAGCCTGAACATGGATTTCGTGGTCGCCGTGAACAATCTCCCGGCGCCCGGCGAAACGGTTCTTGGCCGCGAGTTCAAGATGCTTCCCGGCGGCAAAGGCGCCAATCAGGCCTGCGCCGCGGGCAGGCTTGCCGGCAATGCGCTGAAAGTGCGCATGATCGGCCGCGTGGGCCAGGATGTCTTCGGCGACCATCTGAAAGCCAGTCTGTCCGCCGCGGGCGTGGATGTGAGCGCCGTCAGCGCCTCCCGCTCCCTGGCCACCGGAGTCGCGCTGATTGCGGTCGATTCGTTCGGCCAGAACTCCATCGTCGTCGCCTCCGGTGCCAATCTGGATCTGCAAGCCGCCGATGTCGAAGCCATGCGCCGCTCCTTTCAAGGTGCGCGTGTAGCCCTGTTCCAACTCGAGAGCCCGCTCGAAACCGTGCAGGCGGCTCTCCGCCTGGCAAGGCGGGAGGGCCTGCTCTCCATCCTCGATCCCGCGCCCGCGCAGCCGCTGCGCGACGAACTCCTCGCGCACGTCGATATCCTGACCCCGAACGAAGGCGAGGCTCTCGCTTTGCTCGGTCGCCCGTTGCAGCGGATCTCTCTCGTGGAAGCGCGTTCCATCGCGAGTGCGTTGCGCCTGCGGGGATCCCGCACGGTAATCGTCAAAATGGGCGACCAGGGCTGCTTCGCGGACAGCGGCGATCACGCCGCGCACTATCCCGGATTCGCGGTGAAAGCCGTCGACACCACCGCCGCGGGCGACACCTTCAACGCCGCGCTCGCCGTCGAGCTTGCTTGCGGCGCCGAACTCCCGCAAGCCATTCGTTTCGCGAACGCCGCCGCGGCCGTCTCCGTGACGCGGCCCGGCGCTCAGTCTTCCGCCCCGGCGCGCGCCGATGTCGAAGCGCTCCTCGCGCGATCCTGACCGCTTACGCGATCTGGCTCTTTGCCGCCGGCTCCAGCGGTTCCACCCGGTAGCCCGCGTCACGCCACGCGCCGAATCCGCCCGCCAGCGGCCGCACGCGAGTGATCCCCCGCCGCTTCAACGCGAGCGCCGCACGGGCGCTCGAAGCTTCATTCGGTCAAGTGCAGTAAAGCACCACATCCTTATCCCGGGGAACCTCGGTCAGTCCCTTCTCCAGGTCCTCGAAGTTCAGCGCGATCGCGCCTGGAATTTTAAACGGATGATCGTCCCGTTCCAGGGAGTTCCGCAGATCGATAATGATCACTTCTTCCCCGCTGTCCAGCAGCGTATTCAACTCCTCCGCCTCAATGCGCGCCACGCGCAGCTTGCGGTAAAATCTTCTGCGCTGCACGTACTTAAACGAAATGTAACCGGCCAGCAACAGGGCCACAAACGCCAGCACCCAGCTTCCCATCCGCATCATCAGGTTCAGCACGGCATTCATCTGATCGCGGAAGATGAACCCGATCAGGCTGTAGCCGCCTGACCACGCCAGTGCGCCCATCCCGTCATAAAGAACGAATTTCCAGACCGGCATGCGGAAGTTGCCGGCCATGGGCGGGAAAGCGGCGCTCAGCCCCGGAATAAACTTAACGAAGACCAGCGCATTCGCGCCATAACGGAGAAATACGTTCTCGCTCTGCCGCACGCACGAATCCGGCTCCAGCGAGATGCGGCAGAGCAATCTCAGAATGGAAGCTCCGCGTCGCCGCCCCAGGCGGAACCACATCAGATCGGAAGTGAGGGCCGCCAGTACGCAAAGCGCCAGCGCTCCCGGGTAGGACATCTCGCCTTTTCCCGCTAACGCTCCCATCGTGAGCAGCACCGGGAGCGCCGGGATAGGCAAACCAATCTGCTCGGCGAGCACGCTCAGAAACACGAACAGGTACCCGTGCTTCAGGATGAATTCGAGCGTCTGGTGCATGCGACTCTCTGATTATCGTCCGCTAGTCTTTCTTGCTGATCCGGAAATTATCGAAGTAAGCGATCGTATCGGCCTTCGTCCAGAGCCCCGTCTTCCCGCTCCCCGAAAAACTGGAGTCCTGCGTATCGATCAGCTTGCGATGGCCGAAAAACAAAACAAATCGCGGTCCGCGCACCACAACCTTCATCAGATTCCACTCCTTGTCGTCAATTTGGTGTGGAACCGAGGCGTGGGCCAGCAACGACACCGTATTGTTCAGGCGCTTGTAAATCCCGACGCTGTCCCGGTCGGCGCTGGCGAGCGCGAAATAATAATCCGACGCGCTTTGAAACCGCCACACGACCCCGGCGGACTGTTCGAACTTCCCCGAAACGATCTTCAGATCGACGCTGATATCCCCGTTCCTGCATGTGTCGTGCTCAAACAGCGCGACGCTGTAATCCTGGCGGCCGCTATGGGAGGAAAGCTGGGCAAGCACATTGGGACGGCTCGGGGCGCTCTTATCGCTCTGCACCGCCCATCGCGGAGGCTTCCCTGTGCTCGTGGACGTGATGCTCCACCCCGGCGGTATGTACCCGGGGCGCGCCGCGTCGAATGAATCGGTTTCGGACGTGCCAAGCGAAAAGCCGAACACGATCAAGACGCTGAGTATCGCCCGCACGGTCCCCCTTGGTCCCCAGTGTAGCGAAGGCCAAGGCTCCGCCTTTGTTGTTTGTTCTCTCGGTTACACTGATCCTGAATGCAATTTCACGAGGTCGTTGAGGCCGAAGGTCACCTCATTGACTCGCACCTGATGGAGCAGATCTTCGACAAGGTGGTCGAATTTCAGGGTCGATTCGAGGTTGAGCAGTTCCAGATCGGCCGCACCAACAGCGATGCTTCCTACTTGCGGCTGAAAGTGGAAACGCCCGATCCGGCCGCCATGGAGCACCTGCTGCAGCAGCTCCTGGCGCTCGGATGCGCCACCGTCGATAACTCCGATGCGCAGTTGAAATCCATCGCATGCGATTGCTGCGCGCCGGAGGATTTTTACTCCACCACCAATCACCGCACCCTCGTGCGCCACGGCCAGAAATGGATCGAAGTGCAGAACCAGCGCATGGACGCGCTCGTCGTACTGAAAGACGGGCAGGCCGTCTGCCGCCGGCTGCGGGACATCCACGCCGGGGATCAGGTCGTCGCCGGAATGCGCGGCATTCGTGTCGTGCCGGAAGCCAAAGAGCGCGACCGTCTGGCTTTCGCGTTCATGTCCAACGGCATCTCGTCGGAGCGCCAGGTCGAAACCGCCGTGCAGCAGACCGCCGCGCTGATGCACGCCGCTCGCGCCGACGGCAAAAAAATAGTTGTCGTCGCGGGCCCCGTCGTCGTCCACACCGGCGGCGCCCGGGGCCTTACCGATCTGATTCGGAATGGCTGGGTCTCCGCCCTCCTCACCGGCAACGCGCTCGGTGTCCACGACATCGAAGCGGCCATTCTCGGAACGTCTCTCGGCATCCGCATGGCCGACGGCCGCCAGGAAGAACACGGCCACCGCAATCATATGCGCGCGATCAACATGATCTACTGCGCGGGCGGTATTCGCGGCGCCGTCGAAAGCGGCAAGCTGCAGTCCGGCATCCTTTACGAGTGCGTCACCAACTCCGTCCCGTATGTCCTCGCCGGCAGCCTTCGTGACGACGGTCCTTTGCCTGACACCATCACCGATATGAATCAGGCTCAGGACGCCTACGCAGCGCATCTGCAAGGCGCCGGAGTGGTGCTCTGCCTCGGCTCCATGCTCCACTCCATCGCTGTCGGCAACATGCTCCCCAGCTGGGTCAAAATCGTCTGCGTGGACATCAATCCCGCCGTCGCCACCAAGGTCAGCGACCGCGGAACCGGCCAGGCCGTCGGCGTCGTCACCGACGTCGGCCTATTCCTGAACCTGCTGCCGCCTGAATTGAAGACGAAATGAAGAAAGCGTATACCGATCAGCACGCCGCCGCGGGCATTGATGCTCCGCTGCCGGAAATCGAAACCTGGCCGAATCAGTTCCCGAATTACGAGATCGAAATCGTCATCCCCGAGTTCACATCCGTGTGTCCCAAAACCGGGCTCCCGGACTTCGGCAAGCTCACGCTCCGCTACACGCCTGACAAGCTGTGCATGGAGTTGAAGTCGTTCAAGATGTACACGCTGGCCTATCGCAACCTGGGCATCTTCTACGAAAACGTTGTGAATCGCTTCCTCGCTGACGTGGTCAAGGCAACGCGTCCCCATTCCGCCACGTTGGTCGGGGAGTTCACTCCGCGCGGCGGTCTCCAATCCCGCATCACCGCCCACTTCACAGGAAAATCGGAGCGCGCCGGAAAGCACGGCCGTGGCCGCTGACGATCTGGAAATTGCGGCGATCCTTAATCAGGTGAAGGAGCGCGTGCGCGCGCGCTATCCTTCGCGGGACGGCGCCCCGGCTCTCATCCCGTTGGTGGACCTGATGCCGCTGCTCCAGGCGCGCGATGCCGCGCAGGCCAAGGTGGCGTCCATCGGATCTGTAAATCCTCGCGCCGGCGGTCCCGTCAACCAGCTTATTCAAAGCGTCAAACGCCTGATCTCGCGCTCTCTCAGTTGGTTCGTGCGCGATCAGATTACGTTCAACCGCCAGGTCATGGCCTGTTTCGAAGCAGCACTCGAAACTCTGAACGAAGTGAATGTCTCCATCGTCGCGGCCAATGCGTCATGGTCCGCAATGTCGAACGAAGCCGCGCAACTCAAAGATATTCGCCTGCACTGGCATGAGTGGCGTCTTCAGTGGGAGAAGAATCTGGCCGCCAACGAAATGCAGTTTTTGCGGACCGCCGCCGACCTGCAAACCGGATTCTCTTATCGCACCGCGATGATGGAGACCAGCTTCCGCGACATCGCCAAAGCGCAGCACGCCGACTACCTCGGAGCGCTCGATCGCGCCACCCTCGATACGCAGAAGCGTCTCTGGGCCGATCTCGAAAAGGTCCGCCTCGAATACGACCGGCTCATCCACAATGAGCTGCGCCTCATTCGCCAAAGGATGATCGCCAGCCCGCCGTCCGCACAGCCCATGCCGCCGGCAGTCCCGGCATCTCCGCAACCCCAGCTGGCCGCGTTTTCCCCTGGAGCCCTCGACTATTCCCGGTTCGCCGATCGCTTCCGGGGCACCGAAGAGTACGTCCGCTCCAACCAGCAGTTTTATCTGCCCCTCTTCCAACAGGCTGGACGCGTCCTCGACATCGGCTGCGGACGCGGTGAGTTTCTGGAACTGCTTCGCGAAAACGGAATCGCCGCCCGCGGAATCGAGCTCAGTGATGAGAACGTCGATTACTGCCGTTCCAAGGGGCTCGAAGTAGAGAAAGCGGACCTCTTCGAATACCTCGCCGCCATCCCCGAACAGGCCGAAGACGCTATCTTCAGTTCACAGGTCGTCGAGCACATCGATCCTGCTCAATTGCCCGAAATGATCAAACTATGCGCCTCGCGAATTCGCCGAGGCGGCCTGCTCGCGTTGGAGACTCCCAATCCGGAATGCCTCGCCATTTTCGCCACCTACTTCTATCTCGATCCCACGCACATGCGTCCTGTGCCTCATCCGCTTCTGCGTTTCTACATGGAGGAAGCGGGCCTGGGAAAGATCGAAGTGCATTCCATCGCGCCCGCCGTGGATAGCTTCCCCGAGATTCGCTCCCTGCCGCCCGATTTCGCCGCCAGGTTTTTCGGCGGACTGGATTACGGGATCATCGGCTGGAAACTTTGATTAAGCCTTCGTCCCCAGCTTCGCCAGCATCTTCTCCGCAAACCGCGCCACCGTGACCACGAATCGCTGATGGGTTCCTTCGCCGATTTTGTGCTGGCCCGCCCAAGCAGCCACCCGGAAGTTTACGCGCCGTCCTTCGACCGACTCGATCTGCGCTTGAAACTTCACCGTCGCCCCCAAAGGCGCGCCGCCCACATGCTCCACGTTTACGATCGTCCCGACCGAGTCGTCTCCCGGTTCCAGCATCGGCAATACAAGGTTCCGCGATGTTCGCTCCATATACCCGATCATGTGCGGCGTCGAAAGCACGCGTGCTCCCGGCAGTCCCAGGAAGTTGATCGCATTCTCGTCAGTGACCTCCACGGTCTCCTCGCGCGCCGCGCCGATCTCGATTCGCTCCATCTCGCTTAGCCTTTGTGTCCCGCGACCACGCCGCGCATATAAGCGAAGGACCGTTGCATCCCTGGCCCCGGATTGTCCTCGTCAATCTCGTACTCCAGCGAGCAGACGCCTTTGTAGCCGATTTTTCGAAGCTGCTCGAACATCTCCGGAATCGGCAGCACGCCTTCCCCCACCACGCATTGGCTCTCTTTGGCGCTCTTGTCTTTCAGATCTTTGAAATGCATCTCGAACAGGCGCGGACCCGCCGCCGCGATCGCCTCCACGATATCCTCCCCGGTGCGGGCTGTGTGTCCGATGTCTATGCACAGACCCATGCGCGGGTCCATGTTCCGCACCGCGGCGAGCACGCTGCTGGGCGTGGGGAACTGCTTGTCCTCCGGGCCATGATTATGGATAGCCATCTTCACGTCGTATTCTTTCGCCAGCTTTTCGACCACGCCCAGATTCTCGTGCGTCGGCGCGCAGATCATGATCGGGAACCCGCAATTCCGCGCGTAATCGAAGTACCGCCGGAGACTCGCTTCATCGTTCTCTTTCAGCGTGATGTTGCCGCCTCCGATGATCTCGATTCCCGCGTCTTTAAACCGCTTCCGTCCCGCCGCCAGCTGGGCTGGCGAATCGTTCAGCGGCAGATGGAAGTCTTTCACGTCCGCGTAGTGAATGCCCATGTCGCGGATCATCCGGATGGCCATGTCTCGCTGGAAACTTCGCAGTGAGTAGGTCGCTACGCCCAACCGGATGTCGCCGTCGCCCGCGGATCTCGCGGGAGGCGATTGGCCCCGCAGCATCGCTCCGGCGCCGCCCGCGGCGACCAGACTTTGAAGCAGATCACGCCTGTTCATGGTCAACATCATAAGCCAACGCCGCGGACGTTACTCTATTGTCATGGACCTGCGTAAGCGTTTTCTGGTCAAAGGGAAGAAGTTCCGGCTTGCCGATCAGGATCCGGACGACACTGCCGGCTGGACCGACGAAAAGGCGGCCGACGAGCAGTCCGCCAAGAACACCTTGAAGCTGGAAAAGCTGCAACAGAAACTCTACGCCGAACACCGCTTCGCCGTCCTGATGGTTCTGCAGGCGATGGACGCCGGCGGAAAAGACGGGACCATCAAACACGTGATGTCCGGCATCAATCCGCAAGGCTGCTCCGTCACGGCGTTCAAGCAGCCGTCCCAAACCGAGAAGGATCACGACTTCCTCTGGCGCATTCACCAAAACGTTCCCGAGCGCGGCAAAATCGGCATCTTCAACCGTTCCCAGTACGAAGACGTTCTCGTCGTGCGCGTTCATGACTTGGTTCCCGAAAAGGTCTGGTCCAAGCGCTATGAACAGATTCGCGATTTCGAGAAGATGCTCTTCCAAAACGACGTGTGCAGCGTCAAATTCTTCCTCAATATCAGCAAGGCGGAGCAGGAAAGCCGGTTCCAGGCGAGGTTAAAAGATCCGGACAAGAATTGGAAGTCCTCGGACGCCGACTTCGCCGAGCGCAAGTTCTGGGATCAATATCAGGACGCTTATCAGGACGCGTTGGTCCGTTCCAGCCGTAAGCACGCGCCGTGGTACGTTATTCCCTCAAATCACAAATGGTTTCGCAATTTGGCGATCTCTCAAATTCTGGTCGACACCTTCGAGGATCTCCATCTCCAATACCCGGCGCCGCAAAGCAAGATTCCGATCGCGGCCGGCGCGAAAAAACCGTGAGCGATCCCCACTAGCGCGAAAAACAGCAGAATGGAACACCCCACCGCGAAAACGCCGGGGCTGCGGGTGGGCGCCCGCCTCAGCAGCGCTAGGATAATCACGCTCACCGCGAACCATCCGGCGAAATTCATCAGCGGCACGCCATAGTACGGTCCCGCATTTCGCCACCGCCAGAAGCCCAGCGTGTTGGCGGCCAGCGGGTCGATTACAAGATCGAAGCCCACCATCGCCAGCGCCCCGGCCCACACGGGCAGCCGGAGTTGCCGGACCCACGCGATCAAAATCATCCACGCTCCCGCCACCACGGGAGGCACTCCCATCAAGCTCGGCCCCAGCACCGCCGAGTACGTGTAGCCGCTGAATGGGTATCCCGTGGCCACTCCCACCACCTCCGCGGCGAACCCCACGCCGAAGCTCACCAGGAGCGCCGCCCAGTCCCACGGAGCGGACGCCGCCACCAGAATGCTCGCCAGCAGCAGGAAAATCGGCGCGGCCCAACTCATTTCTTTCGGTGTTCCGCCATGGAGAAGATGACTGCCCACTCCGCCGGCCCAATCGAACCCATACAGCGCCCACAAAACCGCCGTTGCCCGGCGCCGCATGAGGCTACCGCCGTTCATGCTTCTCGATCAGCGCGCACGTGATCTCCGCGGAAAGCAGCACGGTGGGCGTACCCCCGCCAGGGTGCGTGCTGCCGCCCACCAGGTAAAGGCCGTCCGCTTCGCGGCTCTTGTTGCGGGGACGCAGAAATGCATTCCGCCACCCATGTGAGTCTGAGCCGTAAATCGCTCCGCCCGGCATCAGGTATCGTTCCTCGATCCGTCGCGGCGTCCAGACATCTTCAACGACCACGCTCCCCGCCAGGTCCGGAAAACCTCCCTTTCGCAAACGCTCGAACACGCGGCGGCGCGCTTCCTCCACCTGAACGTCGCTCCACTGATCCGCCTTCGCCGGGGTATTCGCCATGATGAACAACGTCTCGCCTCCACCGGACACGAGCGAACGGTCGGTGCGGCTCGGCATGTTCACGTAAACTGTCGGATCATCCGGAAAGCGGCCCTCGTCCGTAATCTGAGCAAACTCTTTCTTGTAATCCGCGGAGAAGTAAATCGTGTTCGCCTGGAATTCCGGCAGCCCGCGGCTGATCCCCAGCAGCATCACGAACCCCGACATCGAGCGGCCGCGGTCGCGCGATACGCGCTTTCCCGGCACTAACTCAGGCGCCAGTAAACCAGGCAAAGTCGCCGCGTCGCCGTTCATCACGACGATATCCGCCCCCGCCTGTTCTCCGGAACCGAGCGTCACGCCCGTCGCGCGTCCCCCGGAAACATTGATCCGGTCCACGCGCTGATTCAAACACAGTGAAACGCCACGCGACCGCAACAGCGCGACCAGACCTTCCACGATCCGGTACAGCCCGTCGCGCACATACCATCCGCCGAACGCCATCTCCAGGTAAGGGATGATCGCCAGCGTGGCCGGCGCCAGATACGGCGAAGACCCGACATACGTCGGATAACGATTGTACAGCTGTCGCAGATACGGGCTCTCGAAGTGCGCTTCCACGGCGCGATTGTAATTCCCCCATCCGTAGCGCACCGGCATGTCGCGCATCACGCGCCAATCTCCCCGGCGCGGCGGATCATACGGCGTCCGCTGAAGAAATGTCTGCCGGGAAACTTCCCACAAGCGCGAACCGAGCTCCAGAAATCGAAGAAATCCATCCTGATCGCCCGGCGCGATCCGTGCGATCCCCTCGAAACACTCCGGCAGTGAGGATGAGTAAGTAAACCGCGTTCCGTCGGGGTAGATATACTCACCCAGCGTATCCAGCGGAACCAGTTCCAGGTGCTCCTCCAGGGAGCTTCCCGCTGCGGTGAAAAGGTCCGAGAACACCCACGGCATGGTGATGAGGGAAGGCCCGGTGTCGAAAGTGTAGCCGCTCGCCAACCAGCGGTTCATTTTGCCGCCCGGCGTAGGTCCCGCCTCGAAGATAGCGACTTCCCACCCGCGCGCCTGGAGTCTCAAGGCGGCGGCCAGTCCGCCCAGCCCCGCGCCGATCACAATTGCCCGCCCGCTCATACCCGGCTGGCTCGATACACACGCCCTTTCCATGCGACGCCCCGGCCGCTCCGGCAATGCCACCACGAAGAAAGCCCGAGCAGAATCACCAGAAGCTCCGCGATCGGGTGCAGCAGCACGCTCCACAAAGGTTGCGAGAACCGCAGGCACAACACCATCCGCGCTACCAGGATTAGCGCCGCGGCGCTCCAATTCCTCAACACGAACGGCATCAGGAATGCCGTGATCTGAAACAGCAGAAACAGCCAGAACATCCACTCGTGCCGGAAAGCCGGAAAAAAGTTCTTCTGGAAACCCAGCCAGATCTCGGAGAAACTGGCGTACATCCGCACGCTCACGACATCCTGGCCGTCCAGGCAGACCGATCGCTCTCCGTTCTCGCGCCACCACTGCGCCAGTCTCGTGTCCTCAAATATCTCGCCTCGCACCGAGGAATGCCCGCCCAGCCGTTCGTACGTCTCGCGGCGTAAAAGCAGACACGCTCCATGCGCCAGGCCCAGCGAGGGTTCTTTCCGGATCAGCGCCAGCAGCGCCGGAAAGATGGTGAACACGATGAAGTTCAGCATCGGCATCAGGGCGCGCTCCGCAAAGCTCACCAAAGCGAAACCCGGCCAGCAGCTCAGCATCGTGAGCTTTCGTTCCGTCGCGGTCGCGATCATCCCGTTCACCGCGTCCGGGGCCAGGCGTGCATCCGCGTCCAGAAATAGCAGCCAATCGCCGCTTGCGCTATCCGCCAAGCGGGCGCACGCGAAGTTCTTCCCGCACCAGTCCGGCGGCAGCGGCTGGCATGTCACCATCCGCACCCGCGCATCGGTCCTGCTGACGTCGAGCACAATGCGGCTGGTTGCATCTGTCGAGTGGTCGTCGTAGACCAGCACTTCGCCCACGCGCGATCCCTGGCGCAGAATCGACTCCAGGCAGGAACCGATATTCCGCTCTTCATCTCGCGCCGGAACCAGCACCGAAACGAACTCCCCTCCCATGTCCCCAAAGGCCCTCGGGCGAACGCGCGGCCAGAAGAGCGCGTTCGATAGCACCACCGCCAGAATGCCGATCGCCAAGATGATCAGGAACACGCCGTGGCCAGTCCGGCCTGGCTGAATTCGCCGACCACCCCGTCAATGTGCGTCAAGAGAAGATTCACGGCGGCTGTTGAACCGAACCGGTCCGTCAAAGATCGCTTCGCGTCGGCGATCAGTTCCGCGGCTTTCGCCCGGCACGCGCCCGGCCCGAATTCCGCCGCGTGGCTCGGACGCTGGTGGCGCGCGTCCTGACGGCAGTCTTTGCCGGCGGCCTCGCACCCCGCAAACTGATCCAGCAAATCGTCGCAAACCTGGTACGCCTCGCCGAGAAGTTCCCCGGCGCGGCCGAGCGCCGCCACATCGCCCGGAGCCGCCTCGCAGGCGATGGCGCCGGCGGTGAGCGTCAGCCGCATCAGCGCTGAGGTCTTCCGGTTTCGCGCGGCCAGCGGAATCGGTTCCGTCCCGCTCCCGGCATCCAGATCGATCGCCTGTCCCCCGATCATCCCGTTCATCCCGATACACGCCGCGGCTTCGGCGATGAGCGCCGGAGTCCTGCCAAAAAGCGCATAACTCTGGTTCAGCAGAGCCAGTCCCGTGAGCAGCGCCACGCCTTCCCCGAACACCAGGTGCAGCGCCGGACGCCCCCGCCTCATATCCGCGTCGTCCATGGCTGGCAGGTCGTCGAAAATGAGGGAACTGGTGTGCAGAAACTCCACCGCGCAGGCAGCCGCCAACGCGCGCGTGCAAGCGCCTCTTACAATCTGCGCGCCCAGCAGAGTTAATACCGGTCGGATCCGCTTTCCGCCCGGGAACAGGGCGTAGCGAATGGCCTCATTCAGCCGTTCCGCCGGGTCCAGATGGCCCACCGGCAGATGCTCGAAAAGCCCGTTCTCGATTACGTCGCGAAGCTCGTCGAATGTGTGTGACACGATTGGTCCTCGGAATTTCCCGCTGGAGAAAACAGAATGTCCCGCAACGCGGCCGTTGCTTCCCGGATCGGAAGATGTCCTGCCCCGGCCAGGCAGTTCACGCGCGCCTGCGGCCACATGCCGGCCATTTGTCGCGCCGACTCTTTCACGGCCGCGAAACTGTTCGCCCCATACGTGAGGTCGACCGGCATCGTGAGGCCGCGGAACTGCTGAACGTCGCCCGCGTTGTGCAGCATGCTCAGGTACTTGTACGTCGCCCGATGGTCCACCTCGCTGAATCCGCTTGTCAAAGAAGTTTCCTCCCGCCGTCGCTTTCGCAGTGAAAGGTTGGTGAGCCATCTTCCCAGCGGGTTCGCGAAAGTTGTGAAATAAGCATAGCGGCCGAACACCGGATTCACGAACACGCGAAAATACCACGGCCAATACGCGAAGGCGTCGATCGTCACCAGCCTCTGCACCTGCTCCGGCGCGCGCGCCGCTACGAATAAGCCGAGGTTCGCGCCCGTGCAGTTTCCCACCAGGGTCACCGGCTGCCTCAACAAAGCAATCGCATTCCCGATCTCTTCGGCGACCGCTTCAATCGTCCATGCTCGGGGTGCCGGAGACGCGCCGCAACCCGGAAGGTCCGCCGCATAGAACGTTACATCGGGAGGCAGATCCTCTGCCAGCGGCGCGAACGTCCGATGATCGCCGCTCCATCCGTGCAGGCCGAAAAACACCCGCGGCCCCGTGCCGAAGCGCTCAATTCGCATGCGAGGCGATCCTTTCCGCCACCATTCGCCCGCCCAGCACCACCATCGGCATCCCCGTGCCGGGCGTCGTGCTCGCGCCCACAAAATACAAACCGCGAATCGTCCGCGCATAATTCCGCGATCGGAAAGGTCCCATCTGAAACAGCGTATGCGCCGCCCCGAACGCCGATCCGTCGAACAGGCCGAACCGCCGCCGCCATTCTTCCGGCGTCCACACCTCTTCAAACGCGATCCGCTCCTCGGCGAGCCCGATCCGTTCCAGCACGCGCTTCTTCACGTCGCGCACTGTCGCTTCCCAGTCCACGCCCGCCATTTGACTAAGCACAGGCGTCGGTACAAGCACGAACATAGCCGTATCCCCTTCCGGCGCCAGCCGTGGATCGGATGCCGAGGCAATGCTGACGTAGAAAGGGAGCTCGTCCGGAATCCGTCCGCCGGTCAATTGATCGAACGTCGCCCGGTATTGCCGCGGCAAAAAGATAGTATGGTGGCCGAATTCTCCGGACTTGCCCCTGACGCCCCAATAGAACGTGAGGACGCCCGGCGTCATCCGGCTTGCCGCCTGTTTGCCCGGGATGCGATTTGCCGCGCCATGTTTGCCCGGGGACAGCAACTCCCGTTCGGTGGTCGCCACATCCACGTTGGACACCACTACAGGCGACGGGAAGAACTCGCCGCCCGCGAGCTGCACGCCCGTGATGCGGCCCTGTTCGCTCACGATTTGCGCCACGGGGCAAGATGTATGCAGCACTACCCCCAATTCGCGGGCCAGTCGCTGCATGGCGCACACCATTCCGTAAACGCCGCCGCGCGGCAGCCATAATCCGTACGCCAACTCCCCGTACGCCAGAATCGAGAACAGCCCCGGCAATTCGAATGGAGATCCCCCCAGATACATTCCATACGAACCGAACGCCTCCCGGATGTACCGGCTGCGAAAGAATCTTCCCAACTCCGCGTCGAGCGAACGCCACACCGCCGTCCGCATAAGCTCGCGCGGGCTGAGTCTGCCCAGCCACTTCAGCGGATTGTCTTCATTGCGCGTCACCAGCTTTCGGAAGGAGAGATCGAACTTCCCCGCCGCGTCGCGCAGAAACGCCAGCAACCGCGGTCCGCATCCCGGTTCCAGCCGCTCGCACTCCGCCAGCAGCAGCCGTAAGTCGCTCGAAAGCGAGAAGGTCTCCCCATCGGGCCAGCGAAATTGCACCGACGGATCCACCGCAATCAGTTCGACGTAATCGTCGAAGTTGCGTCCCGCCGCCGCAAAAAGCTCCCGAAACACCCATGGATAATTCAGCAGTGAAGGGCCGGTGTCAAAGCGGAATCCGTCCCGCTCGATGACGTTCGCCCGCCCGCCCGCCGTTTCGTTGGCCTCGAAAACGGTCACCTTCCGGCCCTGCAGCCGCAGGTGGATCGCCGCGCTCAGCCCGCCCAGACCCGCGCCTACGATCGCGATGTCCGATCGCGCGCCCGCGGTCAGATCGCCCCCAGATAGGCGAGCGGTAATCGCCAGTATTTGCTGGGCGGCAGCACGCGAAACTTGTCCCCGAGCGGCACCGATTCCCGATGCATAATTCCCTCGCTGCTTCTTCCGATTCGCAGGTTCAGCTCCCGGTAGACGTTGATGCACGATTGGATCGCCACGCGGCAATCCGGCGCAAACGCATCCACATCCCGTTCCGCCGCGCCATAGTGCTCCTCCGCGACGCTTGACAGCCGCCGGAGCACGCGATTCAGCGGCCCGCGCGATGACGCATCGCTCAGATCCACGTCCATCATGCCCTCGCCGCGGAGCATGTCGAGCGGAAGATATACGCGGCCGCGCCGCTTATCCTCCCGCACGTCCCGCAGGAAATTCGTCAGTTGCAAAGCGATCCCGAGGCGCCGCGAAGCGCTCATCGCGCGCGGAAATTCGCCCGGCGCGCTGGGGCCATACACGTACGCGAGCAGATATCCCACCACCGTCGCGCTGCCATACACATACGACTCGATCAGGTCGTCCAGATCCAGAAAAGGGCGGGGTCTGATGTCCAGCCGCATCGCGCTCAGGAAAGCCCGGTAGTGCTCCGCGGGAATCGCGTAACGGCGCACCACCTGCGCGAACGCGGCCACAAAACAGTTCAAACCTTCCGACAAACCCTCGGCGAGCGACTCGCACTCGAGCCCTCGTTCATACTCGCTTTCCCAGCGTTGCAGAGCCGCGTCGCGCTCGCCCGCTCCCAGCGGAAACGTGTCTACGATCTCATCCGGATACCGCACCGCGGCATAGATCAACTCGACCGCGCCGCGCTTTGCCGCGGGCAGAAAACGGGTCACGATGAAGAAGCTGGTGCTGTAGGTCCGCAGTACTTTGCGGGCTGCGCGTTCCACCGCATAACCATGCGGATCCCGGCCCGCCCGGGCGGAAGCCAGGGCCGCTCGGGCGGTCTTCCCCTCCAGCCTTTGCCAGTCCTGCTGACTCCAGGCCTCACTCATCAAGCCATGCCCATACGGTTACTGGATGTTTTCCAGCCAGTCCTGATTGTAGAAAATTCAACGGGCGCTGTTTTGGCGGCGGCTGCTAGACTGTGCTCAGTGAGCTTACAGATCGGAAGGCGGGATCGGGAGGGGATCTGCATTCTCGACCTCAAGGGACGCGTGGTGATGGGTCCGGAAGCCACTCACTTTCGCGAATTTGTAATCCCGCTCGCCGCCGCGCAGGACGGCAAAATCATCCTGAACATGGCCGAAGTCGCCTACGTGGATAGCACCGGGCTCGGCGCGCTGGTGTTTTGCGCGAGCACCGCGCGCAAAAGCAACTCCATCCTTAAGCTGCTTGCGATGAACGACCGAAACCTGGAGCTCCTGGTCACCACCAAGCTCGAAACCATCTTCGAAAACTTCGGCGACGAGCAAGACGCGGTCAACAGCTTCTTCCCCGACCGCGCCATCAAAAAATTCGATATCCTCACCTTCGTCCGCGAACACCAGGACGAGGACGAAAAAGAAAAGGCCTAGCTCACGGCTGTTTGTCCCAGCGCAGATGCATCGGGCCTCGCTGCGCGGAAGCGAACACCAATTCGTCGCCCTGCGCCCCGTAAAGACTCTCGTCACTCGCGACGCCCGTCTCCTTCCAATCCGCCGTCGCGCGGTCTAACTTCACCAGCCGTTTTTCTTTCGAATTCCGATCCTGGGCATAAACAAATCCATCTTCGGTCAGGACTACCCTTGCGCCCTGGTTCCCGTACGCCTTCCAGCGCCCTTTCAGAGTTCCATCCAGATTCAGCTCGACCCACTCGCGATCGGATCCCGAAGCGCCCGCGATCGCCAGTAGACCGATGCGGTCGCGCGTGACCGAGATCGCCGTGGCCTGCCATCCCAGTCCCGCCGGTTCCAGCCCTTTCGGAAACAGAGAGCGCGGCATAAACTCCCCAATCAATCTCCCCTCGGCTGAAAATTTTCGAACCGTGGCATAGTCCCGGGCCGCGGGCTCCTGCCATCCAAAAGCCCAAAGCGCATGGTCGTCCCCATACGCGAGATGCGCGGGCCGGTAACGCCCTGTATTGACAGAGCCCGTGCGCCGCCCGGTGTGATCGAGGAAATCGATGCCGCCATGTCCGCCGTCCGCACTTGAAACGGACCAGGACACCGCGACATTTCCGTCCCCATCCACAGCCAAACTCTCCACCGCTACCGCGCCGCTATGATCGCCCTCAATTACGGTCGCCAGGACAAGGTGGCCATCCGGACCGTACAGACGGACCGCGTCTTGCCCATCGATAAAATACAGATGACCCGCATAGAACTCCGGCAGCAGCAGGCCCCCGCCAAGAACCGCTTCCGAAGTGACTTCCCGCCCCGCCTGGCTGCCCGCGATCGCGCCCACGCAGGTGACGGCCATTAGACCCAGAAATCGAATCATGTGGAACTCCTGCTCCTCTGACGAAAGTTTTATTAAAAGCGTTTAGGCCACGCGAGTTTTCGCGCGGAATAGGCCACCGAACGCGACGAACGCTTCCGGAACACGGCCCCGCAAAAGCAGCCGCACGATCTCCGCCGCCGCCCACGCCAAATAGAGGAGCGTGATCCCCTCGTGGATATGCATGGCCACGCCCGCCGGCATCACCGAAAAACCGAACTGGACCGCCCACAGCACGAAAAGCATGCCCGCTTCCCACCATGCGAGTTTCAGATCCAGCAGAATCAGTCCCCCCACCAGCGATTGCCCCACCGTCATGAGCAGTTCCAGGCTTTGCTGGCGATCCAACAGAATCGCCGACGGCGCTCCCGCTCCCAGCGACAGCACGATGGGCAGCATCGCCGCTAAAAGCGTCCACTGGTTGATGTTGCTCGAAATCATGTTCATCAGCGCCATCGGCGCGCGGTCGATGGATCGCGCCCAATAAAATGCCGACACCTTCTCCGGGAACTCCGACACAAACGGCGCCACCCACTGCACCGCGACGAACTGCGTGATGCCCGCCACCGACGCCACCGCGAGAAGGCTGGCTAGAAACGGCTCCGCGATCGCGAATATCAACCCGCCGCCCGCCACGAAAAGGAATGCGATCGCCAAATTCCGAACCGCCGGCCGGGCTTTCACGATCGCCCGCGGCACGCGCTCCAGTTCCTCCACGTCCTCGGCGGATTCCGGCGGCAGCCGGTTCAAAAGCCAAAGATAGCCGCCGTAAATCGCGATCAGAATCACTGAGTCCCCCAAACCCAGCGAACCCTTGAAGAAAATCGCCACAATCCAGATCAGCGTCGCCAGCAGCGTCAGAACCTGCGCGCTGTCGTGCGCGTCCAGTTCAATCTTCCGCAAAGGTCCCAGCTTGCGGAGACGGTGGTAAATCGCCGCCGTGACATAGATCAGGGGCCAGCCCACGCCGGTGAGCAGCCGCAACGCGCCGGTCAGGTTGGAAAGCAGCAGCGGCCTCTGTTGATGCCACGCCAGCACGGCCTCCACCGCGAACTCCGGCAAAGTTTGCAGCCATGCCAGAATCGCCAGCGCGAACCCCTGGGCGATGAAAAATTGAGCGGATTCCGCCGCCCAGGCAATCAACAGCGAAGCCAGCAGCAAAATCGGAGCTGTCCACAGCAGCGCCCACGGCGTCCCCATGTGGAGCGTGCTTCCCGCGGCTGCCAGCAGGGCCGTCACTCCCAGGGCACGCCCCGCCAGCGCGGCCGGATTAAACATGCGGTTCAGGCATACGGCTGCGAAACCAGGGATCGCGAAATCAACGACGGTCGTTGCCACTCGTCCGCTTTGTTGGGGAAATCAGTACGGTAATGCGCTCCCCGGCTTTCTTCCCTGGCTAGCGCGCATTGCGCGATCAGTCCTGCCACCACGTGCATGTTCCGCAGATCGTAATCCCGCAGCCGCGCTTGCGGCATCGGCCTTTGATCGAAATTCAACGCGCTCAGCGCCATCGCCAGATTGACGCCATCGCGCACGATCCCGCACTTCTCCCACGCCAGATTCCGCACGAACGCCTCGGTGGTCTCGGGAAACAGCAGCGGCTCGCGCGCGCCGCGCCGCGGAGCGCTCGCCCCGGCCCATTCGCTCATCGCCCGGCCCGCGCGGCCTCCGAACACCAGCGCCTCCAGAAGAGAATTGCTGGCCAGCCGGTTGGCGCCATGCACGCCCGTGCAGGCCGCCTCCCCGGCCGCATACAGCCGCTGCGGCGAGGCCGCTCCGTTCAGATCCGTCCTCACCCCGCCCATCGCGTAATGCGCCGCCGGATGCACCGGGGCGGCCTGCCGGGAGATATCCACGTCATACCGCAGACACGTTTCCCACACGCGCGGGAAGCGCTTCTGAATGAAAGCCGGATCGCGATGCGTGAGGTCGAGAAACACATGCGCCGCGCCGGTCCGCTTCAACTCCTCCACAATCGACCGTGAAACCACGTCGCGCGGCGCCAGTTCCCCCAGTTCGTGGTAGCGCGCCATAAAGCGCTCCCCGGCGCTGTTCAGCAGATACGCCCCTTCGCCCCGCAGCGCCTCCGAGAGCAAAAAACGCGGCGCCCCTTCCACGTGCAGCGCCGTCGGATGAAACTGAACGAACTCGATGTCGGCGATCTCCGCCCCCGCCCGCCACGCCATCGCCACGCCGTCGCCCGTCGCCACATCCGGATTCGTCGTCTCCCGGTAAACCCGGCCCAGTCCGCCCGTCGCCAGCAGCACCGCGTTCGCCCGCACGTCCGTCAGTTTGCCCGACGCTTCATCGAACAACAGCGCTCCGCTGATCGCGTCTTCCGTCTTCAGCAGGTCCACAATGGCCGAGAAGCTCCGGAACTTCACGTTCCCCAGCGCCGCTACTTTTCGCTGCAGCGTCCGTGCGATCTCCCGTCCCGTCGAGTCGCCGTGCGAATGCAGAATCCGGTTGCGGCTGTGCGCGCCTTCGCGCGTGAACGCCAGTTTCGATCCGTCCTTATCGAACTCCGCGCCCCACTCGATCAGTTGCTGGATTGCTTCCGGTCCTTCTTCCACCAGCGTCCGGACCGCTTCCCGGTCGCACAATCCGTCGCCCGCGTAGAGCGTGTCCTGCTCGTGCAGTTCGATCTCGTCGTCGTCGCTCAACACCACCGCGACGCCGCCCTGCGCATACTCCGAAGACGACTCGCGCAAGGTGTCTTTCGCGATCACCAGCACGCTCCCTGCTCGCGCGAGTTCAATCGCCGCGCGCATTCCCGCAATGCCCGCGCCGATCACCAGGAAGTCCGCGTCCATCAATAACCTGGATTCTAACAGTGTGCGCCTTGATCCGGGCCGTTTGCTAAAACTGGTCTGTGCCGGTATTCGAAGTCACAACCGCGGGCGGAACGTATCCCGTCGTGGTCGAGCGCGGAGCCGTCTCCCAGCTGCCGCGCTATCTTCCCGCGCCACGGGGGAAACTCTTCCTCGTCACCGAACCGCGCATCTGGGAACTGCACGAAGCGCTTCTCGCCGGCCTCGGCGCCGCCGTTCTAACCCTGCCGGGCGGGGAAGAGAACAAGCGCCTTTCGCACCTGGAAGATTTAGCCGGGCAGATGCTGGACGCCGGCGCCGATCGCGATTCCCTGGTCATCGCCTTCGGCGGCGGCATCGTCTGCGACATGGCCGGTTTCCTGGCCGCCATCTTCATGCGCGGCATCCCCGTCATCCAGGTCCCCACCACGCTGCTCGCGCAAGTCGACGCCTCCGTCGGCGGAAAAACCGGCGTCAACCTCATTCGCGGCAAGAATCTGATCGGCAGTTTCCATCAGCCCCGCGCCGTGCTGATCGATCCTTCCTTCCTCGCCACGTTGCCCGAACGCGAATACCGCGCCGGCCTCTACGAAGTCATCAAGTGCGCGGTCATCGCCAGCCCGTCGCTCTTCCAATTGCTGCACGATCGGCGCGACGCCGTGCTCGCCCGCGAGCCCTCCGTGGCCGACGCCCTCATCGCCGAATGCGTCCAGATCAAGGCCGAAGTCGTCTCCGCCGACGAGCGTGAGTCCGGCCTTCGCCGCATTCTCAATTTCGGACACACCGTCGGTCACGCCATCGAAGCCGAGACGCAATTCTCCCGCTTCCTCCACGGAGAGGCGGTCGCGTTAGGTATGCGCGGCGCTGTCCATCTCGCGCACGCCAGGGGCACGCTTCCGGCGTCCGACACTGGCGCCATCCTCGAACTCATCGCGGAATACGGGCCCGTTCCTCCCACCGATGGGATCTCCGTCGAAGCGGTCTTTCGCCGCCTCGCCAGCGACAAGAAATCCAGGATGGGACAAGTGCACTTCGTTCTGCCCATATCCATCGGCGCCACCGAGGTCGTTTCCGGCCTGTCGGACATCGCCGTGATGGCCGCCATCGAAAAGGCTCTCGCATGAGCCGAACGCTAGGAACCAGCGGCGCCGAACCGCCTGGCGCCCGTGACGAGGCCCAAGCCTCAAACTGGGTCCGCGACATGTTCGGACGCGTCGCTCCCCGCTACGATCTCGCCAACCACCTGCTCTCGCTCAACATCGATCGCCTCTGGCGCCGCCGCACCGTTGCTCGCGTGCGCGACATCCTGCAACGCCCCGGCGCCCGCGTCCTCGATCTCTGCTGCGGCACCGGAGACCTCACCGCCGCGCTCGCCCGCGAATCCGCCGCTTCCGTCATGGGCGCCGACTTTTGCCATCCCATGCTCACCGCCGCCGCATTCAAATCCCGCGCCCCGCTGTTCGAAGCCGATGCGCTCGCCCTGCCTCTCGCCCGCCGGTCCATCGACCTTTTGACCTGCGCGTTCGGCTTTCGCAACCTGGCCAATTACGATGCCGGATTGACGGAATTCCGCCGCGTGCTGCGGCCCGGCGGTCGCCTCGCGATTCTGGAATTTTCCCAGCCTCCCAGCCGCGCCTTCGCGGCCCTATATGACTTCTATTCCCGCGCCATCCTGCCCCGGCTCGGCGGCCTGATCTCCGGCTCGCCCGACGCCTACCAGTACCTCCCCAGCTCCGTTCGCAAATTTCCCGGCGCCGAGGAACTGGCCGCCCGCATGCGCGCCGCCCAATTTCAAAACGTCCGCTTTGAGCGCTTCACCTTCGGCATCGTGGCTCTGCACATCGGCGAGGCCTGATCCTTACGTCCCGGCCAGGCATTTCCGCAGCGCCGTTTCCAGTTCTTCCCGATCCATCGGTGTGCTGATAAATAGCTCCTGCCTCGCGCCCGCGCTTAACGCGATCGCTTTCCACCCGTTCGTGGTCGGCACCGTGACCCGCACTTTCACCGATCCCTTCGCGTCCCGAACCGGTCGAATCACCCCGGGAATGATCGAGCGGATCTCCGCGTTCTGCCCCAGCAAAGACTCCAGAACCGGCCGCACGCCGTCAATAATGCTGTGCTCGATTTTCAATTTCCCTTGAGCCGTGCGCAGCCGGAACGACATGCGTTCAGTTTAGTCCCGAGGCAGGCGATAATTGGAATCGTGCCGCGCGCCTCAGCAACCCACGCCGTAACCCTCATACCCGGAGATGGGATCGGCCCGGAAGTGGCCGCCGCCACTGTTCGCGCCGTCGAAGCCGCCGGTGTTCAGATCGAATGGGAGCGCGTCGACGCGGGCTTGAAAGTGGAGCAGGAGACCGGAAAGGTTCTGCCGGAAGAGGCCTTCACCTCCCTCGCACGCACGCACGTCGGGTTGAAAGGACCCATCGGCACGCCCATCGGCAAAGGTCACGCCAGCGCCAACGTCGCCCTTCGCAAGCGCTTGGACCTGTTCGTGAATTTCCGCCCCGTGAAAATGCTGCCGGGATTGAAGACGCGTTTCCAGGACCTTCCGATCGATCTGGTGATCTTCCGCGAAAACACCGAGGACTTGTATTCCGGAATCGAGCATGAGGTCATTCCCGATGTCGTCGAGAGCCTCAAAGTCATCACCAAAACGGCCTCCATGCGCATCGCCAAGGCCGCTTTCGAATACGCCCAAAAAGAAGATCGCACCAAAGTCACCGCTCTCCACAAAGCCAACATCATGAAGATGAGCGACGGCCTGTTTCTCCGCTGCTGCCGTGAGGTGGCCGCGCAGTTCCCCGCCATCGAATACTCCGAACTCATCATCGACAACGCCTGCATGCAGCTGGTGATGCGTCCGGAGACCTTCGACGTTCTAGTGGCTCCGAATCTCTACGGCGACATCGTTTCCGATCTCACCGCGGGTCTGGTCGGCGGACTCGGGATCGTGCCGGGCGCGAACCTGGGCGATACGTGCGCCGTTTTCGAGGCCGTCCACGGAACCGCCCCCGATATCGCCGGAAAAGGCCTCGCGAATCCCACCGCGCTCATGCAATCCGCGGTGCTCATGCTGGCCCACCTGGGCGAGAAAGACGCGTCCCGGCGCCTGGACCGGGCTCTGCTCGGCGTCTATGCGGACGGCCAAAACCTGACGGGCGATGTCGGAGGCGCGGCCGGAACCAGCCAGTTCACTGACGCGGTGATCGCCCGCCTTTAGTCGCCGCCCTTCTGCTGACGCCTTCTGCCAAAAGCTAAAGGCCTTTCTTGGCCAGGAAAACCGCCAGATCCACCACGCGATTCGAGTAGCCCCACTCGTTGTCGTACCAGGAAACGATCTTCGCGAAATTCCCGCCCAGCACCTTGGTCAGCAGCCCGTCGACAATCGAGCTGTTTTCGTTGTGCAGAATATCGCTCGATACGATCGGGTCTTCCGTGTACGCCAGAATACCCTTCATGGGACCTTCCGCCGCCGTCTGGAATGCCTTGTTGATTTCCTCGGCCGTCGTATCTTTTTCCAGCAGAACCACCAGATCCACCACCGAAACGTCCGGCGTCGGAACGCGCAGGGAGTATCCGTCCAGCTTGCCTTTCAGATCCGGCAGCACCAGGCCGATCGCCTTCGCCGCGCCCGTCGAACTCGGAATGATGTTTACTGCCGCCGCTCGCGCGCGCCGCAGATCCTTGTGCGGAAAGTCTAGAATCACCTGATCGTTCGTGTAGCTGTGAACCGTCGTCATCGAACCCTTCAGGATTCCAAAGGTGTCGTGCAGAACTTTGGCGAACGGGGCCAGGCAATTCGTCGTGCAGGAGGCATTTGAAATGATGTTGTGCTTGGCGGGGTCGTAAGCTCCATCGTTCACGCCCAGCACCACGGTGATATCTTCCCCGGTAGCCGGCGCCGAGATAATCACTTTTTTCACTGAGCCGCGCAAATGCTTTTTCGCGTCCGCCGCGTTCGTAAACCGCCCGGTGGATTCCACGACCACTTCCACGCCCAGCGACGGCCAATCGATCTCCGCGGGATCTTTCGTCGCGAAAACCCGGATCTTCTTATCATTGATGTGGATGTGGTCCCCGTGCACCTTCACATCCGCATGCAGCCTTCCCATCACGGAATCGTACTTCGTCAAGTGCGCAAGCGTCGCCGAATCGGTGAGATCGTTTACCGCGACAACCTCGAAATCGGGATTATGCAGCCCCGCGCGAACCACGTTTCTTCCAATGCGGCCGAAGCCGTTAATTCCAACTTTCACAGGCATGTTTCGAGCTTTATCTCCTCAAGAGCTGATTGAAATGGGTGGGTAAGTTCTTAGAATACCAAACAGCCCCCATTCACAACCGGCTGGCCCGGAAAGTGACATACGCCACGGAACGGCTTGCGACGCGCCTTTCCGCGAACGAGCCGCCACGCCTAAAATACAAGCCAGGAGTACTTTCCATGCCGAAAGACGCACACAGCAAAGCTGCTGAACATCACGAGAATGCGGCCAAGTCCCATCGGGCGGCCGCCAAGCATCACGAGAGCGGCGACCACGAAGCGGGCGGACGCCATTCCGAGGAAGCCCACAAGCACTCCACCGCTGCTCATGAGCATTCCACGCAGGCTCACAAGAAATCCACTGAGTCGAAAGTCGCGAAGTCGAAGGCGTAATTCCTAAAGCCGGGCCTGGGGCGGGCCTTGGCTCGCCCTTGGCACGGTTCTATTTTTCTCTCCCTCCTTTCGATCCCTGCCGCCTCACCGGCCCGCTGAGCCGGTCAAACGGCCTGCAACTGATACACTCCGAACACATGGAACAGGTCCTGTTCGACTCTCCCAGGCGCGGTCCCCGGCCGGGGCGCTTCATCTGGATCGCCGTTCTTCTCTTCGCCTTCCTCATCGCCGCCCGCTGGGGCGCGAGCCTTGCCATCGAGTACGCCTGGTGGAAAGAACTCGGGCAGCTCGAAACCTGGCTCGGCCTCTTCACCTACGCCTACGCGCCGCTCACCGCCGCCACCCTGCTCGCCTTCGCCGTCCTCTGGTTCACGCACTGGCGCGCCATGCGCTTTGCCGGCGCCGATCGCAAATCCCACGGCATCTACCTCAAGCTCACCACGCTCGGGCTGCTCATCCTCGGTTACCTCGTCGCCGCCGCCAGTCTGGAAGGCTGGACCATCGTCCGTTACTTCGGCAGCCGCGGCATCCCCGGCGTTCCCACCGAATTCCACGACCCCGTCTTTCATCTCCCGCTGCGCTTCTACCTCTTCGATCTGCCCTTCTACTCCGCCCTGCGCGACTACTTGCTCACCCTCGCCATCGTCTGCGCGCTCCTGTTCTGGATCGCCGCCCGCGTCTGGCAGCTCCGCTTCCGCTTCCGCGAGCTTCGCGACGTCCGCGAAATCGATCTCTCCCTGCTCCGTCTCCCCGGCGGCCTCGAATCCCGCTTCCTCCGCGGCGCGTTAGCCATCGTCCTCGTCGCCTTCGCCTGCCGCTACTTCCTCGGCCGCTACGAAATGGTCTGGCATGACCACACCTTCATGGTCGGGATCGACTGGCTCGAAGATCACGTCACGCTCCCGCTCCAGTGGGTGCTCATCGCCGCTTGCGTCGCCGCCGCCGCGTTCGCCTGGCTCGGTAAATGGCGCGTCGTCCTCGTCCTTGCGCTCACCCTGCCGGTCACCTGGATCATTCCCAAACTCGTCTCCGCGCTCTATGTGAAACCCAATGAGATTTCCCTCGAAGCGCCCTACATCGACGCCCACATCCACGCCACCCGCAACGGGTACGGCATAGAGAACCGCGTCAGCGCCGTCGAATATCGCACCGACAGCTCTGAAGCTTCCCTCGACGTCGCCGCGCATCGCAATCTCCTCGACAACGTCCGCCTCTGGGACTGGCACGCCTTCCACGACACCGTCACCCAGAGCCAGGCCCTGCGCCCCTATTACGTCTTCCACGACACCGATGTGGATCGCTACACCATCAACGGCGAATATCGTCAAACCCTCATGGCCCCCCGCGAACTCGATATCTCTCAGGTCCGCGACGCCGGTTGGATCAATCCCCGTTTCATCTATACCCACGGCTACGGCGTCGCCCTCGCCGAAGTCAGCAAGCTCACTCCCGAAGGGCTTCCCGTCTTCCTGATCGAGAATATGCCGCCTCAGGTGAAAACCCCCAGCCTGAAGATCGCCCGGCCCCAGATCTACTTCGGAGAAGTCACGCATGAGCCCGTTTTCGTTCGCACCGCCCAGGAGGAATTCGATTACCCCTCCGGCGCCGACAACGTAAAAACGCACTACGATGGCGTCGGCGGCTTTCCTGTTTCTTCCTTCTTCATGCGCCTCGCCGCCGCCGTCCACGAGGCCGATCCCAACATCCTGCTGACCGATTACCTCACGCCGCAAAGCCGCATGATGATCCACCGCCGCATCCTGGATCGCGTCTCCATGCTGGCCCCGTTTCTCGAATGGGATCCCGATCCCTACCTCGTCATCGCCGCCGATGGCCGCCTCGTCTGGATGCTCGACGGCTACACCACCAGCGACGCTCACCCCTATTCGCGCGCCGTCGAAATGCCGGATGGCGGAAGCGTCAACTACATCCGCAACTCCGTCAAGGCCACCGTCGACGCTTACGACGGCTCCGTTCATTTCTACGTCTTTGATCCCGCCGATCCGCTCATTCAGGCCTATCGCTCGCTCTTCCCCACTCTCTTCCAGCCAGAATCGGCCATGCCTGCCGATCTGCGCGCCCACGCCCGCTACCCTGAACTCCTGTTCCGCGCCCAGGCCGAGATGTACCGCACCTACCACATGCTGAACCCGCAGGCCTTCTACAACCACGAAGATTTATGGGATTTGGCGCGCTCTTCCTCCGGCCAGGAGAAAGCGGCCGAAGCGGTCAGCCCGACCTATGTCGTGGCCACGCTGCCCGGCGAATCCAAGCCCGAGTTCCTTCTCATGACCTCCTTCACCCCCACCTCGAAGGAGAACCTCATCGGCGTCATGCTCGCGCGTTGCGACGGCCCGCACTTGGGCGAAATCCGCGTCCTCCAGCTCTCCAAACAGGAGCTAACCCTTGGACCCATGCAGATCAGCGCCCGCATCAATCAGGACCAGAACATCTCCAAAGACCTCACGCTCTGGAATCAGCAGGGTTCCCAGGTGCTTCGCGGTCAGATGCTCGTTCTGCCCGTCGAACACACGTTCCTGTACGTCGAGCCGATCTACATCCAGGCCACCGAAGCCCGCATGCCGCAGCTCCGCAAAATCGTGTTAGCCATCGGCAACCGCCTCATATATACCGACACTTACGAGGAAGCGCTCGCCCAGCTCAACGGAACCGTTTCCGCGGCGGCCGCGCCCGAAGAGACACGCAGGCAGACCGGCCAGCCCCAGCCTGCGCCCGGCGAAGGGGTCCCAGGCGGCAACTCCGACGCGCGGCTCCAGAGCGTGCGCGATCACTTCCAGCGCTACCTCCAGCTCACCTCGCAAGGCAAGCTGGCCGACGCCGGCCGCGAGCTCGACGCCATCAACCAGGAATTAAAGTGACCGGAACAGGAAGGATTTCGCGTGGCGTGGTGGCGGTGCGCAGACTCGAACTGCGGACCTACGGATTATGAGACCGTCGCTCTAACCGGCTGAGCTACACCGCCCAAATTCCGATTTTACCATTCACGCGCTGCCGATCGCTCCCTTGATCATCGTGAAGGAATGCGGCGGAAACGCATAGCTCATCCGGCGCCCGCTCGCGGAGACCGTCTTCTTCATCGTCTTCACCGGACTGGCGTTGAAGTCGTTCTCCGCCTTGATGTCCGGACCGTTCACTTCCGACACCTCATAGCTCCCGCTAAACCCGCTATCCTGCGCTTCAATCACCGCCTCGATGGCCTGGTCCTTGTTCCGGTTCACTACGTTCAACACCAGCGTTGAACCGTCTTTGGCGGCCGATACGTCCAGATACGGCACTGTTTCATATCGTTTGCTCTTATACGAGGGCGAGTCCACGAACACTTCCAGCGCCGTGCCCTTCGCGTTGTTCGCGAACAACGCGATCGGGTAGTAGATCGTCTGCAGGAATAGCGCCTTTTCGTTCGTGAAAATCGGCGCGATCACATTCACCAATTGCGCCAGGTTCGCGATCTTCACGATATGCGCGTTGTTGAGAAACGTATTCAGAAAGGTAGCCACCACCAGCGCGTCTTCCAGGTTGTAGCGCTCTTCCAGGATGCGGCGGCCATGCTCCTTCGCCTGTCCCCGCTCGCGGTACCAGACGTTCCATTCGTCCCACGCGATATAGATTTTCTTGTTCGCCGCCTCGCCCGCCAGCGCCGCGCGTATGGTGCCCTCGGCCGTCTTCGTCCGCTCGTCCAGAAGCAGGGAGCTGCTCAGAAATTCATAGTAGTCGTTGGCGGAATTGCCCACATAGGTATGCAGGGAAAGATAATCCACATGATGCTTCAAATACTCCAGCACCGTGCGGTTCCAGCCTGTCCAATCCGCGCTCGGCGCGAAGTTGGAGGAGCCCGCCGCCACCAGCTTGATCGACGGGTCCGTCCACTTCATCAGCTTCGCGCCTTCCAGCGCGAACTTGCCATAATCTTCCGCGCTGCGATGCCCCATCTGCCACGGGCCGTCCATCTCGTTGCCCAAACTCCAGTACTTCACTTTCCAGGGCTTCTCGCGCCCGTTCTGCGCCCGCAGCCGCGTCATCGCCGTCGCCTCGGTCGAGTTGCAGTACTCCACCCATTGCTGCGCGTCGTTCCACGAACCGGTGCCGAAATTCGCGCAGACATACGGCTCCATGTTCAACATCTCGCAGTAATCCAGCGCTTCATGCGTTCCGAAGCGGTTGTCCTCCACCGTGCCCCACGCCATTTCCAGGCGCGCCGGACGCTTGTCCCGAGGTCCAATCCCGTCCTTCCAGTTATAGTTCGACGAGAAGTTTCCGCCCGGCCAGCGCAGCAGCGACACGTTCAGGTTCTTCACCGCGTCCCGCACGTCCTTGCGATATCCCTGCGCGTCCGATAGCGGCGACCCTTCTTCGAAAATTCCGCCCTCGATGCACCGCCCCAGATGCTCCGCGAAATTCCCGTACACCTTCGGATCAATCTCGCCCACCGTGCGCTCTGGATCGATCTTGATCCGCGCCGTCCCTCCTTTCGTTTGGGATCTTGCGGCAAACGGAACAGCGAGCAGGGAAGCCGAGAAAGCGCGGCGCGTCAGGTCAGTCTTCATGGCGTTGGCAGAAGACATCTTATCCGACGCTTTGATCCCCGCGCGCCGGCGCCCGCCGGCTCATCTCCCGCGACACCCTTTTCAACCACGCCAGTTCCCCCCGGATCTGCGCAATCACCAGCGTCACCATCCACACGGCCTCGTGAAAGCGGTGCCCCACTTCTTTTCGAATCTCCCGCAGCGTCTTCTGTTCCCGCGCCAGTTGCGCGGTCAGAAACCTCTGCCGCCGCTCCACCTGCTTTTCGAAAACTCCGGGACGCGCCTGCCACGATAACGCGAGCCACGTAAGAAACGCCGGACGCTCCCGCTGCGTCGTCCAGTCCTCCCGCTCCAGCGCATCCGCCAGCGCCGCGCGTCCCGCTGTCGTGGTCGTGAACACCCGGCGCTCCGGACCGCCGCCGCCGCCCGCGCCATCCGACGGTCCCGCCAACCCCAGCCGCGCTAATTTCTCCAGAGAGTAATAGACCTGAGGCCGCGAAATTCCGGCCCAGTCCGCCACTTGCCGCCGTTCCAGTTCCGCGTTCGCCTCATACCCGTGCATCGGCCGCTCCGCCAGCAGGCTCAGCAACACCAGATCCGCGGCCGTCGGGCCCGCATCGTGCCTTGACATGGTAACTAGTCTAGCTTAGACTACCTCCATGAATCTGAACATTCGCAAAATCACTCCGGTCCTTCTCGTCCAAGAAGCCGAGCCCTGCCTTCGCTTCTGGGCGGAGCGCCTCGGCTTTGAGACAACAGCCGAAGTTCCCCACGAAGGCAAAGTCGGCTTCGCCATTCTTCAGAAAGACGGACTCGAACTGATGTATCAAACCTTCTCCAGCGTCGCCGCCGACCATCCGGATTCCGCCGCCGCCGGTCGCCCGGGCCCTGCTTTCCTGTTCCTCGAAGTGGACACGCTCGACGACATCATCTCCGCGATCGAGGGCGCGCCGGTCGTCATGCCCGTCCGCACCACTTTCTACGGCTCCCGCGAAATCGTCGTCACCGATCCCCACGGCCATGTCATCACCTTCGCTGAATTCCCTCCAGCTCCCGAGCCGTTAAAATAAACCATGCCCGTCACCATCGCCGGCCGCACTTTTCAATCGCGTCTTTTTGTCGGCACCGGCAAGTACCGGACCTTCCAGGAGATGAAGCGCTGCCACGAGGCCTCCGGCGCGGAGATCGTCACCGTGGCCGTCCGCCGCGTCAACCTGACGGACCGTTCCAAGGAATCGCTGATCGACTATATCGATCGCGACAAGATGTTCATCCTCCCCAACACCGCGGCCTGCTATACCGCCGATGAAGCCATTCGCACCGCCCGTTTGGCTCGCGAAGTGGGGCTCTCCAACTGGGTCAAGCTCGAAGTAATCGGTGATGAGCGCACCCTGTTCCCCGACAACGAAGGCCTCCTCGAAGCCACTCGCGTTCTCGTGCGCGAAGGCTTCGTCGTCCTTCCTTACACCAACGATGACGTCGTGAACGCGCTCAAACTGGTCGACGCCGGCGCTGCCGCCGTGATGCCGCTCGCCGCGCCCATCGGATCGGGCCTCGGCATCCAGAACCTCACCAACCTCCGCATTCTCCGCGAGAGGATCACCACCGTCCCTCTCATCGTCGACGCCGGCGTGGGAACGGCATCCGACGCGGCTCTCGCCATGGAGCTCGGCGCCGACGCGATCCTGATGAACACCGCCATCGCCGCCGCCGATGACTCCGTCAAAATGGCTCACGCCATGCGCCTCGCCGTCGAGTCCGGCCGGCTGGCCTTCGAAGCCGGCCGCATGGAGCAAAAACTCTACGCCTCGGCCAGCAGCCCAATGGCGGGCGTCGTCGGCCGTTAGCGGACCGCGGAGATCGTCCCCGCTCGCGTCGTCAGCAAATACGCGAATTTTGGCCCCTCTGCCGCCAGCTCCTGTTCAAACACCAGGCGCAGGAACGACTTCGGGTAGAACTCGATCCGCACCGGCAGGCCCGATGCATCGTCCTGCTCATACCAGACTTGAAAGGCCGCTGTCTGGCGCGTCCCCGCTTCCCCGATCGTCCCGGTCAGACGCCAGATCTTCCGGACGCCCTTCGTCACCCCGCGCGCCGCAAACTGCTGGCCCGCGCGCTCATCCGCCTGCTTCTCCGTCTGCAGAACGTAGCGCTTGCCGTTATAGAAAACCGCCCGCTTCATCCGCGGCGCCTCGCTCAGAATCGCCTGCCTCACCGAATACAGAAACGTGTCCGGCGCGCTCTCCATCCTCACATCGAAGTGCGCCGAGTTCTCCGCGTGTCCGATCCTCGTCCGGACGTCTCGGAACAGATCCGCGAAGCTGGTCCAGTTATAGCGGCCCGGAACGGAAATGTGACTCACCGTGGACCGGAAGTGTCCCATGCTTCCGCTTCCAAAAGCCGCCGCGTACGGGACCGACCCACCCGGATCTTTCTCCAGCGACTTGCGCGCCTGGTCCAGGCTCTTCTCGTTGGAAGCCACCATGAATCCGAAGTATGCCGCTTCGGTCGGACCGCCGCTCCGCTCCACCACGGCTTCCTGAATCAAACCCACGCGGTTCAATCCGCGCGCCCGTGCCTCGGTGGATCCGCCTGCGAACTGCAAGCCCACCACCGGCTGTTCGCCTGCGCCTTCTTCCACCGTCGCGTATCCGCCGCCTACGTCCAGCCTGGAAAAAATAGGAATGGCGAGCACATGAATGAACGCATTCGCCTTATAGCTGCGGCGTTCCTGGCGCCGCGCTTCGGTCGCATGCTCCCGCAGCAGCCGCTCCACCGGCATGGGCCCCGCCATCGGCATGGCCGTCGCCAGGCCACGCCCGCTCAGCCGCATCGCGCCCGCCGCCGCGAGTCCCCGCAGCAGAAGCGCTCTCCTCGTCAGCGTCGATGCGGATGCAGCGCGTAGTCGCACATTGCTCACATGTGATGAAAATCGTTCGATGAGAAATCGTCGGTGCCGAACGCAATATTTCTCACACTTCAGAGCAGATTGATTGCCAGCTTTCGGAACCATTTCAATCTTCGCCCGCCGCGCATGCCCGGGGTGCGCCTCGCAGACTGCCTTCTTCGCCTTCGGAATTTCGGTTTCAGTTGTGATAACATCCCGTCCGGGAGTAACTCCAATCGTGAGAGTTTACGAGTCCAAAGCCGTCCGCAACGTGGGCATCGTAGGGCACGGCCACTGTGGGAAAACCTCTCTGACTGCTGCTCTTTTGTTCACTACCGGCGGTTCCAATCGCCTTCTCCGGGTCGATGAAGGCAACACCCTCACCGATTTCGACGAGGAGGAAGTCCAGCGCAAATTCAGCATTTCGACCGCGCTTGCCGCCGTCGAGTGGAACGGCATGAAGGTCAACCTGATCGACACGCCCGGCTACAACATCTTCCTGAACGACACCCGCTCCGCCATGGCCGCCGCCGACGGCGCCCTCATTCTCGTCGATGCCGTCTCCGGCGTCGAAGTGCAGACCGAAAAGGTTTGGGATTTCGCGGCCGCCTACGGCCAGCCGCGCGCCATCGTCGTCAACAAACTCGATCGCGAACGCGCCAGCTTCTCGCGCGCGCTCGAGAGCATCCACAACCGTTTCGGCCGCAACGCCGTTCCCATCCACTTGCCTATCGGTTCCGAGAAAAACTTCACCGGCGTCATCGACCTCATTCGCATGAAGGCCTACACCTACACCCCCGACGGGAACGGCAAGGGGAAGGAAGGCGAGATCCCAACCTCCTGCCAGGACGAAGCCCGCGATGCGCATGAAGCCTTGGTCGAGATGGTCGCCGAAGGCAACGACGCCCTCATGGAGGAGTTCTTCGAAAAGGGAACGCTGCCCGTCGAACACATCCTCGAAGGCCTCGATACCGCCGTTCGCGAAGGCCGTATTTTTCCGGTGCTATGTGCGTCCGCTCTGCACAACATCGGCGCCGATCTGCTCCTGACGTTCCTCGAAGAAGCGTTCCCCGCTCCCGACGAAAAGCAAGACCGTCACCGGCGCCGTCAACGGGCAGGAAGTCCCGCCGCTGTATCTCCAGCCGGGAGATGCCCGCCGCCTTCGTCTTCAAGACCATGACCGACCCGTTTGCCGGGCGCGTCACCTATTTCAAGGTCTGGTCCGGGACCATCCGTAATGACATCCACCTCACCAACGTCCGCACCAACGCCGACGAGAAGCTTTGTCACATCGGCGTGCCGCTCGGGAAAACCATCGTTCCCGTCAATGAGATTCACGCGGGCGACATCGGCTGCGTCGCTAAACTACGCGACACCCTCACCGGCGACAGCTTGTCCGATCGCCACTCTCTGCTCGCGTTCCAGCCCGTCGAGCTTCCCGAACCGTCCCTCGCATTTGCGCTCGAAGCCCGGTCGCGCCAGGATGAGGATCGCCTCGGACAGGCCATGCATCGCCTCCTCGAGGAGGATCTCGCTTTGCGGTTCTATCGCGATCCGCAAACCAAGGATTTCCTGATCGCCGGAACCGGGCAGCAGCACGTCGAGATCGTCGCCAGCCGCCTGCGCAAGCGATACCACGTTGACGTCACCCTCAAAGCTCCCAAAATTCCCTACCGTGAAACCATCCGCGGCACTGCCGATGTCCAGGGCCGCCACAAAAAACAAACCGGCGGCCATGGACAGTTCGGCGACTGTTGGATTCGCGTCGAGCCCCTTCCCCGCGGAGCACGCTTCGAGTTCGTCAACAACATCTTCGGCGGCTCCATTCCCAAAAACTATATTCCGGCCGTGGAAAAAGGGATTGTCGAGGCCGCCGAAAAAGGCTTCCTCGCCGGCTATCCCATGGTCGATTTCAAAGTCGAGCTCTACGACGGCTCCTACCATGACGTCGATTCGTCCGAACTCTCTTTCAAGCTCGCCGCGCGTAAAGCATTCCGGAACGCCATGCAAACCGCCCGTCCCGCTCTGCTCGAACCCGTCATGAACGTCGCCATCCAGTCGCCCATCGACTTCGCGGGCGATCTCATGGGCGACTTGAACAGCCGCCGCGGCCGCATCGCCGGAATGGATTCTTCCGCCGGAACGCAATACATTCGCGCGCAGGTGCCGATGTCGGAAATGCTCAATTATCAGAACGACTTAACGGCGATGACCCAGGGCCGTGCGTCATTCACCATGGAATTCGATCACTATGATTTTGTGCCCGGTCCGCAGGCTGAAAAGGTCATTGCGGCCTCTCATGCAGCCCGTGGCTCGGAAGTGGAGGAAGAAGATTAATGCCGCTCCGTGTTGCTCCCCGACCCGCCGGTGTGTCAAACGGACACTCCGTGAGCTGCCCGAGACGCTTCACCGGTATTTGACCCAGCGTTACGAATTGGTGTAAATTAGGGGGGTCGCGAGCAATACCTGCGCTACATCGCGCACAGGAATTCGTTACTACCCTGGCAAATTCAAACCCTTGAGGAGCTCAGATGGTTGTTTTTAGAATCCCTGCGGGCGTCGTATTCCGCTTTTCTCTTCTTCTTAGTTGTTCCCTGCCGGTATTCTGCCAGCAATCCAATCTCCAAATCGCCCTTTTCCCCAAGGCGCTCGCCCCCAATGAGGCCGTCGTCTCGGAAGCCGATTCGGAAAGCTACATCAGTTCGGTTGCGAAAAGGCCTGCGCCCTTCCGCCCCAACTCCTCGGATCTATTGATAGGGAAAGCCGAAGAAAAGTTTCGGAGCGGAAAACGCGCCTACCAGGTAAAAGATACGGACTTGGCGCGCCAGGAGTTCGATTCCGCGATCGATCTCATGCTCCAGGCTTCCGACGGCCCCACCGACCGGCGGCTGTTTGAAGAAAAGCTGGAGCAGATGGTGGACGCCATTCACCGTTTCGACCTCGCGGGGTTGGGCGCGGGCGCGCCTGTCGAAGAAGAGGCCCAGTTCGAAAAGGCGCCTCTCGAAGACATCCTCCAGACGACCTTCCCGGTCGATCCCCGCATCAAAGGCAAGGTCGTCGATGAAGCCAAAACCACCGCTTCCCAGCTTCCTCTCGCCGTCAACGACGCTGTCCTTGGATACATCAATTACTTCAACGGTCGCGGTCGCCGCACCATCGTCGCTGGTCTCGAACGCGCCGCCCGCTACCGCCCCATGATCTCCCGCATTCTCGCCGAAGAAGGCGTCCCCCAGGAACTCATTCACCTGGCCCAGGCCGAATCCGGCTTCCTTCCCCGCGCTGTCTCTAACAAGGCCGCGGTCGGGATGTGGCAGTTCGTCGAGTGGCGCGGCAACCAGTACGGCCTTAAGCAGACGCCGCTCACGGATGACCGGCTCGATCCCGAAAAAGCCACTCGCGCCGCCGCCCGCCACCTTCACGATCTCTACCGCGAATTCGGCGACTGGTATCTCGCCATCGCGGCCTACAACTGCGGACCTGTAAATATCGAGAAGGCCGTGGAACGCACCGGCTATGCCGATTTCTGGGTGCTGCGCGATCGCCACGCCATCCCCGTCGAAACCACCAACTACGTTCCCATCATCCTGGCCATGACCATCATGACCAAGAATGCGCAGGAGTACGGTCTCACCGATATTCATCCCGAGCCGATCCTCGAATACGATACGGTGAAGGTTTCCTCTCCCACCCACCTTGCTCTCGTCAGCGACCTCACCGACACTCCCATCTCCGAACTGCTCGCCATGAACCCCGCGCTTCTCAAAAGCGTCGCTCCGGCCGATTATGAATTGCATGTCCCCAAGTCGTCCGGCCCGCAGCTCGAAGCGGCGCTAGATCTCTTCCCCGCCGAACGGCGCGCCTCCTGGCGCATGCATCGTGTTGAATCCGGAGAGACCCTTGCCGTGATTGCGCATCAATACAACACGACGCCCTCCAGCATTGCCGGCGCGAATCGCATATCCGACCTCGGCCCGCAGGCCGGCGATCGATTGATCATCCCCGCGTCCTATCAGGAGACCGCCTCGGTCGCTCCGCATGCCCGCCGTTTCGCCGCGCCTCATCGCGGACTCGCTCGCGGCGGCGTGAGCCGCCGCACCTACGCCCGCACCGGTTCGGCCCATCTCGCTTCCTCCCGCTCCGCTGGCCGCAAAGCCCCGCTCAGCCGCGTCTCGGCGCATGTTCGCCACCCTTCTTCCCGCCGCCGCGCGTAACGTTTCCATTCCCTCATTCCATCGCGGCGTTCTTCTCAAACGGTTGATCTTTCGATCCGCCGTTTGTCTTGTATGCCTCTCTTCCTCCTCTCAATTTTCAAGCTGAAACCGGATTGCTTGTGATAAAGTCCGATTGGCATACGCTGAAAATTGTTGCCAAGTGCTCAAAAACAGTTATGCTATTTGATAACTGTGTCGGAAACAGGAGGGCTCGAAAATGTTTGATGTCTGGAATCTTGCTTCCAAAGACGAGGAAGAGATGGAAGACTTCCAAGGCTACGAGGACGACGCCGCGGAAGATGGCAAACTCGACGACTTCGAAGATGACGACGAGGACGACGAGTTGGATGAAGAAGACGACGAGGACGAAGTGAAAATTCCGGTATCCAGGCCCGGTAAGGCTCCGGCCAAAGCGTCTCACGATGAACCTGCACCGGCGCACCCCGCGGGAACTCCCGCAAAGGACGATAAACCAGAGATGCCAGAAGAAACTCTCGAAAAGAAACCCGCCGCCAGCGCGGATATGAGCGCACCCTCCAAACCGAGCGCGCCCAGGCCGGCTCCTCGGAAATCCACTGCCGCCGCGAAGAAGTCTGGCGCATCCGCGCCTGCCCCGAAACCGGCAGCCGCCAAGAAAGGCGCAGTGAAGAAGGCCGCGGCGAAAAAAGCTGCCGTCAAGACGGTCGCCAAGAAAACCGCCGCACCGAAAAAAGCCGCTGCCAAGAAGTCCCCTGCCGCCAAGAACGTCGCTACCAAAAAGCCAGCCGCTGCCAAAAAGGCTGCCGCTCCCAAGAAGGCTGCTGCGAAGAAATCGGCGGTGAAGAAGGCCGCGCCCAAGGCCGCGGCGAAGAAATCGGCGCCCGTGAAAAAGGCCGCCGCCAAGAAAGCCGTCAAAAAAACTCGCCGCTAGACGAGCCTGAAGAAATTCCTGCCACTCCGGCCCACTCGCCCAAGCGGCCCGGAGTGGATTGATCCTAGCGCCCTACTACGTCGCGGCAGCGTTCGAAGAGCTGCAGCAGCGCATCTGTCTGCTCCTCGGCCTTCTTCAAGGATGGCTTGCCCGAGAATCCGGCCCCCGTCGTGGTCCCCTTTCCGTACCCCGTCTGCACGGCGATAAACTTCATCATCTCCAGCGCAACGTCATCCTTGCTTCGCCCGGGCGGCGCCATCTCCTGCGCTTTCAATGCTTCTGCCGCTTGTTCCGCCATCGTGATCCGTCCCTCCCGATTCTATTCACAAGTCCGTCAACAAACCTTCAGTGTACTGGAACCCAAAATCCCCTGATCGTATCCGCGCCACCATTGGCCGGTCGATTGCTCCCTCTTAAGATGCGGAGCCAACTAATGCGATCACAAGCGCTTGAAGACCTATTCGTCCAGGAGTTGCAGGAACTCTACGACGCCGAGAAACTGATCTACAAAGGACTGAGCGTCATGGCCAAATCGGCCGCCGACAAGGAACTCACGTCAGCCTTTACAACCCATCAAAAACAAACCAAACAGCAGATTCAACGCCTCGAAACCTGCTTCAAAATCCTCGGTGAGAAACCCACGCGTGGAGACGCTTCCGGCGTGAGCGGATTAATCCGCCAAAGTAAAGTGCTCGCCTCCAAAAATAGCTTCGACCCTGCCGTCACCGACGCCGCCTTAATCAGCAGCGCGCAGAAAATCGAGCACTATGAAATCGCCGCTTACGGATGCGTGCGCGCCCACGCCGGCATTCTCGGCTACAAAGAAATCGAAGATCTTTGCGGTGAAACCCTGAAGGAAGAAGAGGAAACGGACGCGCTCCTCACCAACATTGCACAAAGCGTGGTCAACAAACACGCCGCCGCCGCTCCCTACTCTCAGGCACGAACAGGCGTGCGTCACAGCGGCGCCGAGCTCTTCGAGGAATATCCCTCTTCGGATGGCAAACTATCGCTCGGCAAAATCGCGGTCGGTCTCGCCATCGGCGGAGCTCTGTCCGTCCTTTTCGCGCCCAATTCGGGTGAATCCACCCGCGGTCTTCTCCGTGACTTTTTCCGGAATCTCTATAAGGACGCGACCGATCGGCTTCAGCTCACTCGCTCTTAGCTGTCCCGTAGAAGTAGTAATCGGCTTGATATTCAACCGGCGCCTCGGCTTTCTCGCTGCTTGCATCGCAGCCTGAATCCGGGGCTTTGCCGCCTTTCGTATTCAGCCGCTGGATGCTCGCGACGCGCGTCATCACTCCCGAACCCTCATGCGAGACTGCGTTCACCAGCAGCCACGGAATCGAAGTCGCGTCGGCCGGCGCGACGCTCTGCGCCAGTTTCCCCGTAACCCGGCTTCCGTCCTTCGCCTCCCACGTCGGCCCGCCGAAGTGCCGCCCCGCCATCGCCCCTGATTCATCGAACAACTGGGCGTCGGGAGCCTTCAACTTCCAAGCGAAACCGCCGCCCGCGCTCTGGCACGTATAGATCTGTTTGCCTTTTCCAGCCAGGTGCAGGAGTAAAACTTGCCCCGCCGGGGGACGAAGCGCTTCCGGCGCCGCGGGAGAATCCGAAGCGATCTGTCCCCGCATCACCTGCGCCGCCAAAATGCACCCGATCATCGCCGCACCGCAACCAGCTCTGCTCCGCGCCGCCGCCCTCATGCACTCAGCTTATCGTGCCATCCTGAAGAATGCCCGCAACCCGCATCCTCATCCTCGGTTGCGGTTACACCGGGCGCCGCGTCGCCGCGTCCCTGGTCGAGCACGGTCATGACGTGATCGCGACCACGCGGAACACGGATCGTTTACACGTTCCCGGCGTCACCGTCGTGCACGCCGACGCAGCCGATCCCGAATCGTTCGAGCGTCTCCGTCCCCTCGTGAGCCGCGACACGCTCGTCCTCTATTCGATTCCGACCATCGCCGCGCCAGGCCTTGATCGCTCCATCCTGTCCGCCGTCGCCGCCGCGCGCCGCGTCGTCTACATCTCCACCACCGGGGTTTACGGCCGGCAGCACGATGTCGACGAGCGTTCGCTCCCCGCGCCGGAAACTCCGCGCGAATTAGCGCGCGTCGCCACCGAGCAGGCCGTCTCCGAGGCGCCCGGCGCGCTGATCCTTCGTCCCGCCGCCATCTACGGTCCCTACCGGGGAATTCACGTCTCTATGCGCTCGGGCGCCTTCCAACTCCAGGGCGATGGCGCGAACTTCGTCAGCCGCATCCACGTCGAAGACCTCGCCGCGCATTGTCTGGCCGCCCTATTTTCCGACGTCGGCGGCGCCTGGCCCGTCGCCGATGAAGATCCCTGCACCTCCCGCGAAATCGCCTCGTTCTGCGCGTCTGTTCTGCACATCCCCATGCCGTCCGGCGTCGCGCCCCAACAACTCAGCGAGACCCGTCGGGCTGACCGTCGCGTCGATGGCGCCGCCATCCGTCGCGCGCTCCGCATTCAACTCCGCTACCCTAGCTATCGCGTCGGAATTCCCGCGTCCATCGAAGCCGAAGCGCTCGATCGCGCCCTCTGAAAATCCTCCGACAGCTTGCGGAAGATCTTGTCCGCCACATCCGCGCTCGCGCTCCTGAACCGCGCGCCACCGCTTTCCTGCGTCGTCGACCAGATCACGTCGCCGTCCCGGTTCACCAGGCGCACCGAGGCCGATGCTTCATGCTTCCGCTCCGCGCTATGCATCGAGTCGTTTTGACCGATGTTCAACCCGCTCGTCTTCGAATCACTCGTATGGTCGTACTTCGAGGAGTAGTTCTCCGAACTCCCCGAATGCACTCCCGCCGTCAGGCTGTCGCTCGATTGATGCACTTCGGTGAAAATCTCATCGTCCGCCGACCCCCGCATCAACGCATCCGCGTGGTCCGCGTTTTCCGTGATCGCGAAAAAACCCGACGCCGCTAAACTGCTGATCACCATGTCCCGCAGCATCACCGCTTGCGGGCTCGATCCTAAACTCTCCACATAAACGCGTTTTATCGATCCGAGCGATCGCCCCGCCGGCTCCAGCCCCACTGCATGCGCCGCGGCCAGCAGCACCACCAGACCGCGCCACTTCATCCCTTGCCGGCCTTCCGCGCCTCGTCATCCTGGTATTCGATCTTCCGCCCTGTGCGCGCTTCCAGTCCCACCAGCAGCAGACGCACGTCCCCCGATTCCACGCGGAACACCATGGCCTGCTGATGTCCTTCCGCGTCCGTATACCCGATCGTCAAAAAGTGCGTGCGCTTCTTCGAAAGCAGCATCAGCGGGGAAATCAGAACCGCTTCCAACACCCGCCGGTCCACCTTCTGACCGTATTCCAGCGTGTTGATCGTGACATAAGGAACGCGCAGCGCCGCTCCCTTGCACTCCAGGAGCAACGCGTCGTCGCCCCTCATATCGATGCGGATCTCCGTCTTCGCAATCAGTGCGGCGCCGGTTCCGCCCACGTAGTGGACCCGCGCGCCCAACGCTTTCGCCTGAAGCTGAGGCGAGAGCGCGGTGAGAGCCGTTGCCAGAAGCACGGCTCCAAATATCCTGAACATAAGGTTTCTCCCCGAGCCTACCGAGCCCGGCGCAAAACCGCCATTCCTCTTCAGGAATATGTCTTTTTCAGGGTATATTGCCGACGCTCAGCCGTTGCGCTTCAACTGACCGCACGCGGCGAATATATCCAAACCGCGCGGCTTCCGCACAAAGCACGGCATCGCCCGCTTCACAATTTCCTGGAAACTCGCCACCCGCTCCGGATCCGGCGTGTCGTAAGGAATCTCCGGCCCTGGGTTTAAGGCGATCAGGTTCACCTTCGCGTCCAGTTGCCCCAGCAGCTTCACCACGCGCCGTGCATCCGCGTCGGTGTCGTTGACGCCCTTCAACAGCACATACTCAAACGTCAGCTTCTCCCACGATCGCAGCGGATAAGCGCGGCACGCTTCGATCAGATCCTTCAGGTGCCACTTGCGCGTAATGGGCATCAGTTCCCGCCGCATCTCCTCAGTCGATGCGTTCAGCGAAATAGCCAACTTGGGGCGCACCGCGGCTTCCCCCAATTCAGCGATCCGCGGGATAATTCCGGACGTCGAAAGCGTGATTCGGCGCTCCGACAGACCCACCCCCTGCGGGTCGCACAAGATGCGCGTCGCCTTCAAAACATTCGCCAGATTGAGCAGAGGTTCGCCCATCCCCATCAGCACCACATTAAAGCGCTGCGGTTCGGTCAGCAGTCTCTGGTCGCGCGCCACAAACAGCACTTGGCCCACGATCTCGCCCGCCGTCAGGCTTCGCTCCAAGCCCATCAGCGCCGTCATGCAGAACTTGCAATCCACCGGACACCCGACCTGGCTCGATATACAAACCGTATCGCGGGATTGCTCCGGCATCAGCACCGTCTCCACCGTGCGCCCGTCTTCCAGGCGCAACAGATACCGCCGTGTGCCGTCAATCGAGTCGTAGCGCCGGTCCAATTCCGGCAATCCCACTCCATGCTCCCGGGAAAGTCCCGATCGTAAAGCCGCCGGCAGCGTGGAAATCTGAACTAAATCCGAAATCCTTTGTTGGTAAATCGCCGAATAGATCTGCTTCGCCCGGAAACGCGGCTCGCGCGGCCCCAGAACATTTTCCAGATCGCTAACTTCCATCCCTACAAGCGGTTGCACGGCTTCTGTAAGTTTAACATGCCCCCGCGGGTAGCCCCGGCGCCGCCGGAAATGGTACAAAACAGATACAAGCCCTCATTCCATGCCAGCCACTCTTCCCGTTGTGCGTGATATCGAAGTCACCACATTGCGCAACGGCGTACGCGTCATTACCGAGCAAATGGCTCACGTTCGTTCCGTCTCCGTCGGGGTTTGGATCGGCTCCGGATCGCGCCGCGAATCGCTCGAACAGAACGGCCTTTCGCACTTCATCGAACACATGCTCTTCAAGGGCAGCCGCTCGCGCTCCGCCGAAGAGATCGCGCGTTCCGTCGATTCCATCGGCGGCAATCTCGACGCCTTCACCGCCAAAGAATTGGTCTGCTACAACACCAAGGTTTTAGACGAGCATCTGCCTCTCGCCTTCGACGTCCTCAGTGATCTGGTTCTTCATCCTCTTCTCCGCGAAGAAGATATCGCCAAAGAAAAAGGCGTGATCCTCGAAGAACTCAAGATGGAGGCCGACAATCCCGATTACCTCGTCCACGAGCTCTTCTCCGCCAATTTCTGGAGTGGTCATCCGCTCGGCCGTCCCATTCTGGGCACGCGCGAAAGTGTCCGCGGTTTCGATCGCGACAAGCTGCTCGAGTATTACCGCGGCGTCTATTCCCCGTCCAACCTGCTGATCACCGCCGCCGGCAATCTGGAGCACGGCCGCCTGGAACAGCTGGCGCGCGATTGCTTCGAGTCGCTCGACCCCGCGGAACCTGCTCCGCCTCAACCCGCGCCGGTCACCCACGCCAGCATCACGCTCAAGCACAAGAAAGAGCTCGAACAGGTGCACCTTTGCCTCGGGGTTCCCTGCTATCCCGTGGCCCACGAACAGCGCTTTGCCTGCTACGTGCTCAACAACCTTCTCGGCGGCGGCATGAGTTCCCGCCTTTTCCAGAACATCCGGGAGCGCCAGGGCCTGGCTTATTCCGTCTTCTCCGATCTCAACCCTTATCGCGACACCGGTTGCATGTCCATCTACGCCGGCACGTCACTCGAATCCGCGCGCAAGGTAGTCGATTCCGTTCTCAACGAATTCCGTCAGCTCAAGCAGGACGGCATTCCCGCCGAAGAACTCCGCCGCGCCAAAGACCACCTGAAAGGTTCGCTCATGCTGAGTCTCGAATCCACCTCGAGCCGCATGTCGAATCTCGCGCGCCAGGAGCTTTATTTCCAGCACTTCTTCACGCTCGACGAGTTGGTCGACCGCATCGAGGAAGTCACCGCCGCGCAGGTGCAGGACATCGCGTGCACGTTCTTCAAGCAGGAGTACATCGCCCTCACCATTCTCGGCAACCTGGAAGGCTTCAAGCTGACCCGCGAAGATCTCGTCTGCTGAATTTTATTTGCCGGCTTCCGTGGCCAGCCGTTTCTTCAATTGTTCCCGCGACGTCTCCGCCAGAACCCGGCAAGCGTTTGGGTCGATCATCGCGTCCGCGTTGGACTCGCGCTGCTTAAGCCGTTCCCAAAGATTAGAGGCGTCCGGGTGCGGCGTGATCAGGATGTCGCAAGGTGCGCCGTTTAGAAACGCATAGCTCCGCTCGAAATCCTCCCCGTGAGCGTCTTCCTTTCTGCCGCTGTACAGAAACCCGTTGGCGGAAATGGGCGACAGGCTATCGGCATAAACGAGGTTGAGACACCGGCCCTTTTCGCAAGAGCGCCATGTCCAACTCGTTCCGCCCGGCGTGTGGCCTGGCGTGAAATGCGCGGTGACCGCGACGCCGCCCGCCCGCAGTGTCTCGCCATTTTTAAACTTATCCACCCGCGCCACCCGCGCGATGGCTGGCAGCGATCCAAACTGCGGATCATCCCGCGGCGACATGCCGCGTTTCAGCACATCCGCGGTCCACGGACTGGCGGCCACGCGCGCGCCGCTGAGCTTCTGAAGTGCGGCGATTCCGCCGGCGTGATCGAAATGCGCATGCGAGTTAATGATCAGCTTGACGTCTTCAAGTCGAAATCCCAGCGAACGAATGTTAGCCGCAATCCTCGGCGCCGACTCCGGCAGCGCGCCGTCAATCAGCACATCGCCTCCCTCCGAAGTGATCAGGACCGAACTCAGTCCGTCCGTGCCGACGTAATAGGTATTCCCATAAATCTTGAACGCCTGATGCGGCTTGTTCCAGGCCGCGCAATTGGCGCAGGAAGAATGCGTTTCCCGAGCGGCAAGCGGAAGCATCAGCAGGACGAGCAGCAGGTTTCGACAGCACATCCGACCATGGTAAGACGCTGCGGACACGGCGATTCGGTTTGCAAGTCCATCGGGTTGTTTCGCCTTATGTTCGTCCAAAACGCCGGGTTCCCCGCCCGTGTTTTTCTTCTGAGCGTGCTATAAAATACAAACAGGGGGCGACATGACCGATGTCCGCCAAGCTAAACATTAAACCTAACAACTCACGTTCATCAGGTGCGTCATATACTACAGATCAAGGTATGAGTTCAGGCGCACCCATGGTTCGATCTTCTGAATTTTGCGCGCCTCTGCTCGAAAAGCTTGAGCAACTAAGAAACACCATAGGTGAAGATGCGCCTTCACCTGGCGCTCTTGATCGAGCCGGGCAGCTCATCGGCGAGTTGTCCATGTACGCGGAAACTGTCCCGGATTCGGGCGTCTCTCCGCTGGATGGGGGGGTCGATATCGATTGGAGTGTGGGAAACCGGCACGTTCAGGTCTTTATCGGAAATTCGGAGCCCGACGATAGCTTCATATTCCGGGCGGAGACGCAGGGAAAACGAGTTGGATACCGCGAGACTATTCGCAATCCGAATGGCGCCAAACTAGCCGATGCGCTTAGGTGGCTTACCGGCGTAGCCTGACTTCCTCCTGAACGGCGAACTCGATTTCCGATTCGCTGACAACGCGGCACAGCATGGCAAGCTCAATTGCGATCGTTCGTGCAGCCTCTTGGTGCTCGTGTTGGTATGGCAGGTTGTCGATATAGGCGTGCTTCGCCTCATCCTGAATGACGGTCAGCTTAGCTGCGGTAAAGTTGTTTTCAAGTTCTTCTATCGCACCGACGTTAATTTCCGCTACCCCGTGGTGATTCAGATCCGCGCATGAGTGAAGGTAAGGTAACACCGTCACACCGTCGGTGTCTTTTCGCTTTCTGTAAAATGCATTCGGTCTCACTTTCCCTGATTTGTCGATATAGTCTGGGTAATCCATGGCCCGAAAAACGTTAGTATGGGAGGTCATCCTCCTTGGCTCAAATGGCATAGTGACTCGCGAACCTCACCACTGACTCTGGATATTTCATTAGAGTTCGGACCCGTCATTTGCTAGGCGTCGTTCCCATGGGAGAGCCGAGACCCGCGAAGTTCTCCAAAATAACGTTCGAAAACACAGCCGTATCCAACTTATCCGGCAAGTGCGAACAGAACCCAATGCCTGCATAGAATGTTCCGTCAAAGTGCACGGTTATCGGCGGCCCGAACTGGTGCATGGGTTCACCCTCCAAACTGATAAAAATGGAGATAGAATCCCCGCGCTTCTCCAGACCAATGCGCTTCGCCATGACTTTGGCTAAGGATCCGCCGAACCGGTATTGCATGTCGGTGATCAGCGCGCCGCGCTCCGGGCGCTGCGCCAGATGGATCATCCCTGTTCCATGCTCGGCTGCCATGGCTTCCTTGGCGTCGTCGTCCAGGTTCTGCCGGATGATCAGAATCGCCTTACGATCGGAGTACCCGTTCGGGTCCGGAAATGTCGCGTCCGCCGCGAGCGAGACGTCCCCGGACATCTTCCTCCACAGAAACCGGAACTCGTCGCGCGTATACCAGACGTTATATCCGGCCGAGTTAACCGTATACTGCTTCGTGCCGGCGTCATAACTGGCGCTGCCCGGCGTCACCGCGGCGCCGATGTCCGATTGCCCCTGGAACAAACCCAACGCTATATTGAAATTTCTGCTCGGCCGGTGGAAGTCCGCCGGCGGCGCGATCTGTTTATGCGTCGGAGACCCCGGCAGCGCCCATTCCGGCACGGCCGATTCGGGTGCGCCTGCTTGCGCGCCCGGCATATGCGACGCGGGGCTCAGCATGACAGCGACGCACAAAGCCAGGCAGGCGCGTCTCACTCCGGCGTCAGAAAAATTGATTCCCATATCGAAGGCACTCTAGCAGGTCACGCCCGCAAGAACAAACGTCTGCGGTATAGCGGATAGACCAGGGCTGCGTTCAGAATTACGACCATGACCGCATACGCCAGCGAGGCGTGTACCGGGCTGAGCCAGGTCGCGAACCATTCCTGATAAGCCCATCTATGTAACGAAACGCCCCCTGCGCCGCCGCCCACGCGGATTCGGTCGCTGAGTGCCGTAATCACGGTCGAGAGCGCAAAGGCAAAGATTGCGTTTGTGCCCAGCACAAGTACCGGCTTGACCCCACCGCGCCAGCGTTTGATATCAAGAACGAAGTACAGGATGGAGAACAGCAGGAGAGACACGCCCCCGCTGAAAAGGGCAAAAGTGCTGGTCCAGATTTTCTTATTGAGCGGCACCCACGGGCTTAGCGCGAGTGCGATCAAAACCAGACAGGCCCCGGCTCCGGCGAGCGCGAGAGCTTTCGTGCCGCGGGTGCGCTTGGTCCGCAGCCATTCGCCGGCAAGCACCCCGATCAGCAAGGTCGCGAAGGCCGGCAGTGTCGATAAGATTCCCTCCGGATCAAACGTAACTCCATGTCCGGCCATGAGACCCCAAGGCCACATATGCGGCACGCCGAGAACCGCACGATCCACATAAGCGGCCAAATTCCCTAATGAGTCCAGCCTGCCCGCTCCGAACCCGGGAACCGGGACCCATTTCAACAGAGCCCAATACAAAGCCAGAATCACACCTGCCGCTGTTCCTATCATTCCGCTCGCACGGTATCCCCGGCCCTGTCGCTGACTCGAACTGAGGTAAAGCAACGCGCCGGCGAAGTAACACACAGCGATGCGTTGCAGTATGCCGGGAATGCGTATCGTTTGAAGATGATAATCCGGGAAGCCGTTCAACAACAAACCAAGGAAGAAGAGGATTCCGCTTCGCCGCAAAGCATGCAGAAGAAGCCGCCTGCGAGTGTCGCCCCGCGCCATGCGTGACTCGAACGACAGCGTCATCGCCACGCCGACAATGAACAGAAAGGCCGGAAAGATCATGTCGGTGGGCGTGACGCCGTCCCAGTTCGAATGGAGAAGCGGCCGATAAACCGCGCTGTATGTGCCTGGATCGGTGACCAGAATCATGGCCGCCACGATCAAGCCGCGAAACGCGTCGAGCGAGATAAGCCGCGCGCCCTCGCTCAACGAACCTCGCTCCTGAACTCGATCAACCGTCAGCGCATCAGTTCGTCGCGGCCCCGCCGTCAATTCAATTCCCGCACCCATATGTTCCGGAAACTGTCCGGGTCGTTCTTGTCTCCGTGCGCTTGCAGCTTGATGGGCGCCCTGTCGTACTGTTTGTAGAACGGCTTGCCGATATAGCGCGTCTCGCCCGTCAGCTCATAGTGATTCTGCACCAGCACGCCATTGAAAAACACCGTCACATAGGCCGGAGTCTTCAACGAGCCATCCGCGCTGAATGTCGGCGCCGTCCACACCACGTCGTACGTCTGCCACTCGCCGGGCTTGCGTCCCGGGTTTACAAGCGGAATGCTTTGTTTGTAAATGCTGCCGGCCTGCCCGTTCACATACGTCTTATTGTTGTAGGGATCCAGAACCTGCAGCTCATATCCGTCATCGCGGGGCCCGGTGGATGCCAGAAACACGCCGCTGTTGCCCCTGCCCTGACCCGACCCGCCTATGGTCGCGGGGATCCTCCACTCGATGTGCAACTGGTAATTCTTGAAGGTCCGCTTGGTTTCAATGTTGCCCGCCGCGTTGTTGACGTTCAGGACGCCGTCCGCCACGGTCCACTTGGCGGGCGTCTTGTCTCGATTCGACACCCACTCATCCAGGTTCGTGCCATCGAACAGCACGATCGCGTCGGAAGGAGGCGCCGTATTGTTGGCCCCCGGGGTCACGACCTTGGGTATCGGCTCCCACACTTCCGTCTCCTCAGGCCGGGGCCGCACCTGCGCGGCTCCCTCGGAAGCGGCCGGCTTTTGCGCCGGCATCGGCCCCGCCGCGGCAATCAGGGTGGCGAACGCGGCCAGTTTGAAAAATCGTATGGTCATAATCTTAGATGAGCATACCTGATCGGCGGTAGCGTTTCTAACATGACCCGCAAGGTTATAACTTATGGCGTTCAGCGTGGAAAAGTTCCGCGTAACGCTGTGTGGATTCCGGTTCCCTCCGTGTCAAACGGACTCATCGCGCGAACCAAGGCTGCTGATTCAAAACAACATTGCCGGGCGCCCCGATTGCTCCACGCTCAGTGATGAGCCTGCCTCGAGTAATCGTTCTCTGCTGCGTCCCGATTTTGTCATTCCACGCCATCGGCGCGGGTCCCTCTCTGGAGTTTGCGTCAACCGATCGAGGCGAGTATACAGGCGCCCGCGCCTTCGCGCTTCCAAGCGGCAACACCCTCTTGATCGGATCGACTTTTCAAAAGGCTCAGATCTACTCAGCTATTGTGGGCGAATCCGTCCTCGTGCCCACCGTCGATATCCAGATGCTTAACGCGCAGGGAGTTCACGTCTCCGGCCCGGCGCTCAATTGGGGAAGTGGGAGCACATCTCCAACCGACGCCGCGATCGATAGCAAGGGCGACATTTGGCTTGTGGGCTACACCGATTCAGATGACTTCCCCCTGTTAAATCCTATCTACGCGTCCAAGGCTTCTTACGCGCAGGCCGGCTTTCTCGCGGAACTCGATCCAACCGCTTCTCAATTACTTTTCTCTACGTTTCTCGGCGGCTCTACCAGTGCAGGCTCTGTTGCAACGGGGATAGCGCTCGATTCGAGCGGAAACGTCTTCGTCACAGGCGCCACCGCCTATGACGCTTTTGCTGCTTCACTGCCCGTGCTTGGGACACCCTCAAGCGCGCACGCCGCCTCGCCGGTCTACACCTTCGTGGCGAAAATTGCTTCGCCCGCCGGTCAACTCGTCTGGAGCGTATTGTTTGGTGGCAGCGCTGACCCATGTACCGGCGAAGAGTCATGCTTAACTTCCGCATTCACCTCCGCAAGCGCCATCGCGGTGGATGCCTCGGACAACATAACGCTAGGTGGTTCGACGAACGTTTCTGATCTGCCGCCGGCCGTGAGCGCAGTCTCTGTTCCGAGCGTTCCTGGTGAAACGGTCGCCTTCATAGTGCGCGTTGCCGCGGATGGCGGAAGCCTTCTTTGGGGGACCTATATCGGCAGTCCGCAATCCGTCGCGGGCGGGATTCAAACGTTCGCTCTCGCCCTTGACGCCTCCGCCAACGTGTTTGCCGCGGGAACGGCCTTTGCCCCGTTTCCAACTACCGCGGGGGCCTTCGACTCGGCGTTCCCTGGGGATCTGGGTCACCTGCCGGACCCTGCCGTATGGGCGGCGGAAATCAGTTCGGACGGCAGCACCCTTGTCTACGGTACTTACTTGACGGGAGCGGACCGCGGCCAGCTCGGCGGTCTTGTTCTGGATGCCTCCGCGAATGTCTGGATCACCGGACTGAATTCTTTACCGGACAATCCGGACATCGGCGTGACGTTCGCTCTTGAGTTGAATGCGAATGGTTCCGCGGTGACCCGTCAGTACGGGTTAGCGCTCTCCGACGCAATTGCGCCGCCATTCTTCGACGACGCGGGCAATCTCATGATCTTCTATCCGTCCGGATCGCTTCTGCGCTTGAGTCCATCCGCGGACTCCTCAGTTCCGGTCTTATATGCGATTACGAACGCCGCCAAGCTGACCATCGATCCGGGTGTTGCGCCTGGTGAGCTGGCGACGATCTGGGGACCGAATATTGGTCCCGCAGCCGGTTCCGAAGGAGCGCCGGATAGCCAGGGTTTGTTTCCGGTGACTCTGGGCGGAGTCCAGGTCTTATTCCAAACGGCAAACGGCGCGGCCGTTGCTGCGCCGCTGCTCTACGTGGGCGCCGGTCAGATCAATCTTCAGGTGCCATATGAGTTTCAAGGCGGCACGATGCAGGTCATTACACCTTCTCTGTCTTTGCCGCCAATGCCTGTGCCCGTAATTCAATCCGTCGGAATCTTCCGCTCCGGTGCGGCCACGCAGTATGCGGCGGCTCTCAATCAGGATCTTTCTGTCAACAGCGCGTCCAATCCCGCCGCGATAGGTTCGATTGCGGTCTTGTATGTAACTGGTCTAAGCGGCATGGGCGCCCCAGTGACCGGAGCTGTTTCCGCCGCCGCGGCCTCCTTCGACGGCGTTTCCATAACGGCGGACGGAGTCCCGCTCAATATCCTCTACGCTGGACCAGCCCCCGGACTGATCAGCGGCGTCTGCCAGATCAACGTGCAGCTTCCGCCAAACGACGTCGATCCGGGATTAACGTTGATACAGCCGGGCCAGGTATCGGAATTCCAACTCCCCCCGCTAAGCAGCGCGGAGGACACGGTCGAGGTATACGCCAACTAAGAAAGAAGCTGATTTCCGTGATAGGGTCTTAGTGGGCGTGAGCCGATGCTCATTGCACCCTTCATCAATTCACTGATCCCGCACCGCGATCATCGGATCAATAGACGACGCCCGCCGGGCCGGGAAGAAACTCGCCGTTGCCGCGCTCGCCCCTAGCAGAAACGCCACTCCCAGCAGAATCTTCGGGTCGTTCGCATCGCCTGCCACCCATCCCGGGAGAAGGCGGTGAAACAGCAGGATGAACCCCGCGCCCAAAGTCAGTCCAATTCCCACGCTCTTCGCCGTCGACGCGAACACCAGCTTCAGAACATGTCTCTGGCGTGCGCCCAGCGACATGCGGATCCCGATTTCACTGGTCCGCTGCGCCACCGTATAGGAAACGACGCTATACAATCCCACCGCCGCCAGAACTAGCGCCAGCAAGGCAAACCCCCCAAAAAGGCTCGCAATCAGCCGCTGTTGCGCCCACTCCGGCTGCGTGGTGACCCATTGATCCAGGTCGCGCACGTTGCTCGAAACCTGCTGGTCTCCGTTCACCGCCCGGACTTGTGCTCGCACGCTCCGGAGCACCTGCAGCGGCGGCGTTCTCGTGCGAACCAGAATCTGCGTGGACATCCGCATATAGACGGTATACGGAAAATAAACCGCCGGCCGGATCGCATTGCGCAACCCGTCGTTGCGCGCGTCCGCGACCACGCCGATTACCTGGAACCAGCCATTGCTATCCGGAATCGCCGGCGAGTAGATTGAGTCGCTCTTCATTCCGGGTATCCGGATCTGTTGACCGAGCGCATTGCCCTTGGGCCAGTATTGGTGCGCCATGGTCTCATTGATCACCGCCGCTCGGTCGCCCCGCGCTGTGGCCATGCGGTCCCACAAACGCCCCTGTCTCAAGGGTATGTGCAGTACGTCGAAATACTCTGTACTGACCAAGTTCGCCCGTAACTCCTGCGCCTCGTTGGAGGGCCGTCCCAGGATTTCGAATCCGATCTCCCACCCATTGTTCGGCGGCGTTGCGTTGGAGGAAATCCCCGCCGAGACTACCTCCGTCAGAGCAGAGATGCTTTGCCGCAGTTGTTCAAAATACGTTGATCGCTGCTCCCACGTCATGTAAGTGTTGTCGTGAACCGGTATCCCCACCGACATCACGCTGTGCGGGTCGTATCCCAAATCCGTGTGCATCAGGTGCAGAAATCCTTCGATCGCCGCGCCAGCTGTTGTCAGTAACACCACCGTCAGCGCGATTTGGCCGGCCACTAACGCGGAATTCATCCGTTTGCCTCTTACTCCGCCCGAAGCCTTGCGAGTGTTCGCTTGAATCACTTGCGCAATATCCGGCCGTGACAGGGAAAGCGCGGGTGTCAGGCCGAAAAAGATACTGGTCAGCACCGATAACCCGATACTGAAGAACAGCACCGGCAGATTGAGCGCGATCGCCGCTTCGTTCGGAAACGAACCCTGCGGCAGCCATACCGTCATCAACGCCACCGCGCGGTAGGCAAAAGCGACGCCAAGCAGCGCGCCTCCCAGGGACAGCGCCAGCGATTCGATCAGCAGTTGCGAAACCAACCGCGCCCTTCCCGCGCCGATCGCGGCGCGCACTGCAAATTCATGGCTGCGAGCCGTCCCTCGCGCCAGCAGCAGAATAGAGACGTTCGCGCATCCGATCAGCAGCAGCAGCGCAACCGCGCCCAGCAGCAGCGCAAGCGTCTTTCCGAGCCGTTCCACGAATTGATCGTTCAAGCCTTGCACCGACACCTTGAAATGTTCCGGAAACCGGGTCGGCTGCTGTCTTGCGAACTGCTCCAGAAGCGGCTGTAACGCCGCGTTGGCGGCCGCGTACGATACCCCCGGCTTCAGCCGAATCTCTGACGTAAACGCTGCGTTTGGATCTGAGGTTAGCTTCAGGGGAAGGTAAACATCCCCGCCATCGCCGCCGCCCCAAGTGAACCTTGGAGGCAGAATTCCGATCACAACGTAAGTCTTGTGAACTAATTGCAGCTGCCTTCCCACCACGTTCCGGTCTCCCCCGAAATGCCGTTGCCAGAACTTGTAACCCAGCACCGCCACCGGCTGAGGATCCTGTCCCGCCGGAGCGTCGGCCGGGCCGAATTCGCGGCCTATCAGCGCGGGCACTCCAAAGTGCTGGAATGCGTTCGGAGTGAGGTAAACTCCCGCCACGTCGTCCGGAAGATCTTCGCCCGTCGTGGTGAGGCTCCAATCGTCCTGTCCGATTGCACTCTCCACGCCCGCCGTCATCCGTAGTTGTTCGATCTGTGTGCCCGTCAGTCCCGGCCAGCTTTCGTGCCCGGTTTTGTCTGTTAGAACCAAGTGCACCAGGCGCTCGGGATTCTTGTAAGGGTAGGGATTGATCAGAACTCCGTAAACCACGCTGAAAACTGCCGTCGTGGCCCCGATCCCCAGCGCGATCGAGAGCAGAGCGGTCAGCGCGAACCACGGGCTCTTGATCAGTTGCCGAATCGCGTACCGGAAATCCTGGAGCGCGGAAACCCACAAATTCAGTCGAGTCACACTCCTCTTCTAGCACGCAGTCTCGTGCCTACCAGGGGATCTCCCCGGCCGTCTCGAGAAACTTACCGGTGACTGGCGGCTCAAGTAGCGCTACGCGGACGATCTCAGCCGACCCTTCTTCTAAGGTCTGAGGACCGCTGTTCCCGTTCAAGTCTGTGGCCGTATACCCTGGGTTGACCGAATTTACGGCAATGCTTCCGTCGCGGAACTCGTAGGCGAGTTGAACGGTGAACATATTGAGTGCGGCCTTCGACGCGCAGTAGGCGAGCACTTTCACCGGAGCGTATTTCCAGTTCGGGTCGGTGTGCAGGCTTACCGAACCGAGTTCGCTCGAGACATTGATGACCTGGGCATTCCCCGCGCTTAGCAGCAGCGGCAGCATGGCCTGCGTCACCGCCACCGTGCCGATATAGTTGGTCTGCATGACTGTCTCCAGGGCTTCGATGTTGACCTTGCTCGGCGGCCCGTCGCCCGTGCCCGCGATGGCGGCGTTGTTAACAAGAAGATCGAGTCTGCCGAACTGGTTCCGAATGGTTTCCGCTGCCGCTAGCGCCGTCTCCTTTGCATTAAGGTCGACATGAACGAACTGCACATCCAGACCTTCCGCTTGGAGCTTCGCGGCAGCCTGCCTGCCTAACTCCTCGTTGCGCGCGCCGGCGAGCACCGTCCAACCTGCCTGGGCGATCCGGCGGGCGACTTCGAACCCGATCCCTTTGTTTGCTCCCGTAATCAAGGCCACTTTCTTTGCTTTCTGCATATCTCTCCTAACTGTATGTTTGGATGAGATCCATTCGCACCCGACGCATTGAAATCGGAGGGCGGCGCGGGAACCGCTCCCGTGTGCGCTCGTTGGATGGCTTGACCGTCTGGCTGCGCAGTGACGTCACGCGCTCGCCAGATGCGCGACGTACTCGATGGGACTGCCGCAACCCTCCACCTTCGCTCCCAGCCTCTGCAGCGCGTCTATGGCCAGCATCCGCCTATGGGCGTTGAAGGTGATCACGTCCGCGAACATACCTCCAAACGTAAAGGTCTCCGGCGGCTCGCACAGTGCATCGACAAACGTGTCTTCCCAGGCCCGCCGATTGCGCACATCTGTAAGTACGCTGTGAAACGCCGCATCCGCTTTGACCATGCGCGCCAGCATTGCCGCCGGAGTTCGATCTTCCGGCGGCGCATTGTCCAATAAGGGCATGTCGCCGCCTGTAAGTGCCGCGGCCCAAACTTCCTTTGTCTGCACCATGCGGTCCAGAATCTGCCGCAAATTCTGATCCGGGCCGTCCCACGGGAAAATCCTCATCTGGTTATTCAAAGGACGGTCAAGCTGTTCGTCGTTCAGGGTCTTCGCGAGCTCCAGGAGACGCTGCGTGTGCCAGGACTCCTGGCCGGAGAAAATATCAAAGAGATCCATGGATAAATCATTTCCTTTCGTGTCGTCTCTGCCGGAATAATGATGAATTCCGTTCGTCGTGTGCAGGTGAGTGTGCGTCGCGCCCATACGGCGATAAAGGCTCGGCGAAACCTTGAACGCCTTTCGGAACGCCCTGGTGAATGCTTCCAGCGATCCGTAATTCGCGTTAAGACCGATAACTGTCACCGTGAGTTGAGTCCGGGACAGCTGCCATGCCGCTCTTTCCAGGAGCAGCCGCCGTCGCATCGCCAGCGGCGTTTCCTCGATCATCGCCCGGAACACGCGATAAAACTGCGTCCGGCTCCGATAAGCGTGGCGCGCGAGGCCCTTTGCATCCTGCTCCTCATCAAGCGATTCCAGAACTGCTCCGCGTAAACGTTGCGCTTCGTCCACACCAGGAAAAATAACATTTCCACGCCCGCGCCCGCCTGATCGGGCGTCCCAAAGTTTCCGGATGGAACATTCGAGGGGGCCTCTGCGTATCGTCCTCATGCTCTTACCGATACACATCATTGCCGGCGGCCTTGCGATGATCCTGGGCGCCGTGGCGTTGGTGGCTTCTAAAGGGGCGATGCTGCATCGCAAGAGCGGCCTTCTGTTTGTCTACGCGATGCTTGTCATGGGGTTCAGCGGGTCCATCCTGGCGCTGCGCATAAGTCTGACGAACATGAATGTCCTGGGCGGTTTTATGGCGGCCTACTTCGTGGTCACGGGGCTGACCACCGTGCGTCCCGCATCCGCCTGGACCCGGTGGCTCAATCGGGCAGGGCTTCTGGTGGTGATCACGCTCTCTGCGATCGATATCGCTTTGGGATTCAAGGCGCTCGCCAGTCCCGACGGAACCCTTAGCGGCGTCCCGTTTTTCATGCTGTTCTTCATGGCGACGATCACGGCCCTGGCTGCTTTCGGCGATGTTCGTACGATGCGGTTGGGAGCTCTCCCCGCGGCCCGCCGTCTCGCGCGCCACCTGTGGCGTATGTGCTTCGCGCTCTTCATCGCGGCCGGATCATTCTTTTCCATCCGCGAGCGCGTCGCCAAGATCCTTCCCGAGCCCTTCACCACCCCTTACATGCGGGCGCTCCCCGTGCTCTTGATCTTCGTCGCGATGTTCTATTGGCTTTGGCGTGTCCGCGGAAAACGCCTGCTGCCGCAGTCAAGATGACCCTCCGCGGCTCGATCCGGCGATACAATCAGCCCGCCACGGCGCAGGCAATGCACAACTTTTCGGCTCGGCGCCGCGGGGCGAGGACACGCCGGACAGCGACATTGACTTGTTAGTTGACGTGACCGGCGTCACGACCCCTTGGTTTCCAAGCAGCCTTGCCGCCGACCTGGAGCAGCTTCTGGGCAAGCGGGTGCAGGTTGTCATCCGCAGATCTTTGAGCCCTCTGATACGAGAAGTCGTTCTGAGGGAAGCCGTTCCCCTTTGAAATCACAGCGGGCCTATGTCATGCACGCGTTAGAGTGCATCGGCAGCCTTGCCGCCGATTCCGATCCCCGGAGAGATGCCGTGTTCGACTCGCGCAATCACAACTAGTCGCTCTTTCCTCGTTAATATAGAGCGAATGAATTTCGCCGCAATGCTCGTAAAACTGGCTTGATCCCGGCGGAAGCGGTCCTCGGCACTTATGAGAAGACCTTTGCTTGGGTGCTGGTGGATTCACGGCGCCTGAAGACGCCTGTTCCCTATCAGCATCGACCCGGGGCGGTGATTTGGGTGGAACTGGACGAAGCGACCGAGCGGGTGATGAAGCGGCGAAAAACGGAAGCGTAACTTAATCACGTCGAAGCGGCCGCAATGCTCTACCCGATTCAAGAATATCATCCCGCTGACCTCGAAAGCTAACAAACTGATAACAAGACAGATAAAGTCTCCATTCCGTCGATCGAAACAATCGATTTTCCACCCCTAATTCAGTTAGCCTGAGTGAGGAACAACAGCACAGGTGAAAAAGGAGATGGGATGCCCGAGCTTTTAGACGGACTTGATGGATCAATCAAGAACGAGGCGTCGAACGCTGGCCCTGCGGGAATCAGCGTCGCTCCACAGCCTCCGACAGAGCATTCTCAAACGTCTGGCCCCGCACCGGAGAAACCTCTTTCTTTCACCGAGGTCTTGCGCCTTCCGCCTGTGCGCCGCTTGTGGATCGCCCAAATCGTCAGCGTGTTCGGAGATTTCCTGGCGGTGTTCGCGATCATCGCGGTCGTGACGTTCAAGTTGCACGGCACGGCCACGCAGGTGGCTCTCGTGTTGGTCTCGTTTATGGCGCCGATGGCCATCGTCAGCCCGCTGGCCGGCGTCTTCGTCGACCGCTGGCCGCTCAAGCGGACCATGATCGCAAGCGACCTGATCCGCGGCCTGCTCGTGGTGGGGCTCGTGTTCGTGCATGACGTGTACTTGATATACGCCATCCTGTTCACGATGAGTGTGGTCTCAGCCTTCTTCGTTCCGGCGCAATCGGTGACCGTGCGCACGCTGGTCCCCATGGCGGGGCTGATGGCGGTGAACGGATTGATGTCGCAGGCGCAGCAAGGCGCGCTCATTGTGGCCCCCAGCGTTGCCGGTGAGATGGTGCAGCTTGTCGGCGCGAACTCCTGTTTCCTCTTCGACAGCTTCAGTTTCTTTTTCTCGGCCGCGCTCGTGATGACGCTGACGATCAATCGGCAGGCGTTGCGCACGGAATCGAGCGCGGTGCTCCATTCGATGCGGCAGGGATTTGGCTTCATCTTCAAGCACTCCACGATTTCGTTTGTCATTCTCTCCATGACAGCGGGCATGTTCGCGATGCGCTGCTTCGGCGCGCTGCTCTCGATCTATGTGCGCGATGTGCTCCACTCCACGTCCGCGGCGTACGGTGTGTTGAATACCCTGATCGGCGTCGGCATGATCGTCGGGACGCAGTTGCTCACGCGCTTTGCGCGGCGCATCCCGAAACAGAACCTGGTTGTGTACGGTCTTGGCGGAATGGGCATAGCGGTATTGATCACGGCGGCGTTCGGCACCATGGCATCCACCGGGGCGGGCATGCTCGGGTTGGGCTTGTCCGCGTCCGCGATTTTCATCACGGCGACGACGCTCATCCAGCACGAGACGCCGCACGAACTATTAGGACGAGTGATGAGCAGCCTGATGTCGTTGATGGCGGGGTCGCAGGTGATCGCGATGTTCGTGGCGGGTCCGGTCGCTGAAAAAATCGGAATCCCGGATCTCTATTTCGGAAGCGCTGCCATGCTGGTCGCAATCGGCGCCGTCGGGTACTTCAAGCTGCCGAAGGTCCAGAAGGTTGAGGCGGCGAAGGCTTAATCACCCGTAGGCAGGGAAGTTCCACCTGCGCTCCACCTCTCATTTTGCGTCACGCCATCCGCTGAACCCATTGCCTCCGCCACTCCGGCGCATCAAAAGGATCTGCAAAATACTGCGTCTCATGCACCGCCTTGCCGTTGCCGAACTCCATGATGCTCACGGTGTACGCTGGCCGTCCCTCATAAGTGATGATGTATTCCGTAATCCACAGATCGCCTTTCCCAAGAATTCGCTTCACGTTAAATCCAGACGGCTTGCCAGGATGATGACTCCGCAAGGCCTGCAAATTACTCCGTCCAACGATTCGCTCGCCTGACTGAGGGTAATCGCAGATGACATCCTCATCGTAAATTTCGTGCTCCGCGTCTGCATCCCCCGCTGCGGATGCCCGCCAATGAGCATTCAGGGCCTCACGGATCTGTTCGTCCTGCATGCATCGCTCCTGTTGATATTTTTAGGCACGGGCAAAGCTACTTGACTGGCATTTGGCCGGGTTGATCCAGCACTTCGTCCAGATAGGCAAGAAACGCAGCGATCAGATGGTAGGAATCGTAGTAGGCGCCCATATCAATTGCACTCAGTTGATCCTGCTTCGAATGGAGAATGTAGAAGGTATCTTGTGTCAGCGAGTGAAAGTCGATGATCGGGATATGTTGGGCGAAGAAATTCCCGGAATCGCTCAAGCCGACTTTATCGAAATTCACGGCGCTAATCGGCAGATGAATCGAGTTTGCGACGGCGGAAAGCGCGATCAGAAGCCGCTGGTCAGTGTGGGATGTTCCAACTTTCGTGGAACTCATGCCCAGGGAGTCCATATCCACCATGGCGCTCACCTTCGCAAGGCCTTCCTTCCTGAGGTCTTTCACATAAAAGCTTGAACCGACTAGTCCCTCCTCTTCGGCGGTGAACGCCACGAACACGAAGGTGTGACGCCGTTGAGTGCTCTTCAAGCTAACGTAGAGGCTCGGCAGGAGTGAGACGCCGCTCCAATTGTCCACCGCCCCGGATCCTTCGCTGACATGGTCGGAGTGTGCGCCTACGACGATGGTGCGCTCCGTGTCGCCGGCCATGGCGCAGACCAGATTAGGAACTTTCTCGTGCTTGACAGGCTGCTCGCGCAACTGGTCGCCGGTGCAGCCGGCGCTCTCGAAAAAGCTGCGGACTAATGCCTCCCTGGCATCGTTTTTGGCGGGAACCGCGCGCATTCGGCTCTCGATGATCGTTCGATCCACCAGGAAGAATTGGAGCGTCTGACCCGCCGCGTTCGAGCACAGCACCAGCAAGACGGCCATCTGTATCGCAAGCATCAGTTCAGGCTAACAAGAAGGGTGAGACTTTCTTCTCTACCATTCGCTGTTCGCATAAGGCTGCGTCCAAAGCGCGGCCTGCAGCTGAAGCGACTTACACCATGCCCGGTGCATTTTGTCTGCCTCCTCTGCTGTGTGCCCTTTCGCGGAAAGGTAAGGTTTGATCGTCTCGTTCATCACTGCGATGAAAGCAATGATATCGCGCAGCGGAACAAACGGAGTCGAGTCCACCCCGTCGGTCGCGTTCTTTTTCAAGCTCGTGTGCCGCAGCGCAATCTCTTGCTGGTAATTGAGCCAGTCCTGATCGTACGGACGAAAGCAGGTATCCAGAATCCACTGCTCGAATCGCACGCCGCTCTTCGCCTGATAGTCGGGGAGCGGTTCGCCATCGGAAGAGCGGCTGTGGCGGATCAGGTTCGGAATACTTGCGATAATTCCCCGGCGCCAGTGGTCGACCAGCGCCCTGGTTTGGTCCGAGAGAACTTCGCCCGCCATTCGACGATACTGTTCGTCTTCTTCCGTCCAACCCACGCTGATCTTGAGTTTCTCCAGATCCTGCAGGGACACGGCGGAAACGCTGACGTTCCCGTATGAATATCCACTGATGTCTTCACCAACGCGTCTCATTAAGCGGTTACCGCCTTCGTTACAGATGAAAAGAGCACGACCAATCCCTCGAGCAACGTGGGATGAGTAAGAACGGCATCGCGCAAGCCCGTGTAAGGAAGACCTGCGATCATCGCGATCTGCACCGCGCCCATAATCTCCCCGCCATCCACGCCGAAGATCGTGAAGCCCAGAATGCGGTCGCTTTCCGTATCGATCAGAGCCTTCATGAACCCGCGAGTCTCTGACAGCGTGCGAGTCCGCAGGTCGGCGGCCATCGGTATCTTCGCGAGCCGGTAAGGAGTCCCGCTCGCCTTAGCCTCCGTTTCATTCAAGCCGATTCGCGCCAGCTCCGGATCGGTGAAAAGACAGTAAGGCGTCTGGCGTCCCGTAGTCACACGGTTCCCTCCGGCGAGATTGTCCCGGATAACTCGAAAATCGTCGAAGGAGATGTGCGTGAATTGGGGACTCCCCGCGCATTCACCAATCGCCCACACATCCGGCGCGGTTGTCTCCAGACGCTCATTGACCTTGATATATCCCCGGTCAGTAAGTTCGACCCCGGCGATATCGAGTCCGATGTCGTCCGTATTCGGAGTGCGGCCGGCGGCGACAAGGAGATCCGTAGCTTCGACGATCCTGGTGGAATCGCCCTGCCGGATGTGAAGCGCCAGCCTCTTCCCCGAAGTTCCTTCCACCTTTGAAACCTCGGCGCCCATCACCAGCTCAATCCCCTCATCACGGCAGAGCTCTTCCAAAGCTGCGGATACGTCCTCGTCCTCTCGCGTCGCCAGCCGGCGGTTTCGATCGATGATCGTCACCGCGCTGCCGAAGCGGCGCATCGCCTGTGCGAATTCCAGCCCGATATAGCCGCCCCCAAGCACGACGAGGTGTTGCGGCACGTAATCGAGTTCGAGCGCTTCGATGTGAGTGAGCGGGTTCGATTCGCGCAGGCCGGGTATATCCGCGATCGTCGCGCGGGTTCCGGTGCCGATGATGATCTTCTCGCCTTCAACACGGCGTTTGCCTCCGTTGTTTAGGGACACCTCAAGCGTCTTCGGAGCAACGAATGTTGCGGAGCCCATAATCAGCTCAACGCCGCTGGCCTTGAAGTTGGCGATATGTATATCCACCAGCTCCCTCACCATCTTGCGCTTGCGGTCGCGCACGGCGGACATCTCGACTGTGAAGCCTTCCTTCGCGATTCCAAACTCTTCGCTCCTGCGGAAGTAAGAGGCTACCTTTGCGCTGTGGATGACGTTCTTGCTGGGCAGGCAGGCGATATTGGGGCATGAACCGCCTATATACCTCCGCTCGATCACAGCGACCCGTTTGCCCTGCTTTCCTAGCGTCCAAGCGATAAATTTTGCTCCCTCGCCCGTCCCCACGATCACGAATTCGTAGTGTTGCGTTTCCATATTTGAACTTTTGTGTGAATCTTTGATCTTACGAACTTTCGCCAAGCGCCGCATGAAGAAATGCCCGCATCGCGAAAGCTGCTTCTTCCACGTGCGTTTCGAGCGCGAAATGCCCGGCCTCCAGTAACTGAACCGTCGCGTTAGGGTTGTCCCGCAGGAATGCCTCGGCGCCCGGAGGAATAAAGAACGGGTCGTACTTACCCCAGACCGCCAGTAACGGCGGGCGCCGCTTTCGGAAGTATTCCTGGAACGCCGGATAGAGCTTCACGTTGTTGGCGTAATCCAGAAAAAGATCGAGCTGTATTTCCATATTGCCCGGACGCGCAATCATTGCGGCGTCGAGTGTGTAGCCTTCCGGTGAAATCCGCTCTGGATTCGGCACGCCGTCGGTATATTGCGAACGGAGCCCCGCCGGATCCAGCGCCTGGCGAAGAATTTCCCGGTTGTCCGCCGTCGGATCTCTCCAGTAACGTTGAATCGGCGCCCACGCGTCCCCGAGCCCTTCTTCATACGCATTGCCGTTTTGCGACACGATCGCGGTCACCCGCTCCGGCCGCCTCATCGCCATGCGTAAGCCGGTAGGTGCTCCATAGTCGAAGACATACAGGGCATACTTGTTGAGATTCAGTGCGTCGGTGAACGCCAGCATGGTCTCGGCGAGCGAATCAAAGGTGTATCGATACCCGCGCGCGTCCGGAACCACCGTGAACCCGAACCCGGGAAGATCGGGTGCGATGACGCGATAACGGTCGGCGAGCCGCGGAATCAATTCCCGGTACTGAAAAGAAGACGTCGGAAACCCGTGCAAGAGCAGCACAACCGGCGCCTCCGCCGGTCCCGCTTGACGATAAAAAACGCTCACTCCATCCGCGTCAACGCGATGTACGGAAGTCAAAGGAATTTGTGGATTCTCAATCATAGCCGCGGCTTTACTCCGACCAACTCTAACAGTTCCCCGTTTAAGGAATTCGACAGCTAAAATGCAATTGCGTGTCGTCCTGCTGCGCTAGAAAAAGCTCTCGCAGGCTCGACTGCACTCGCGGTAGCATACACAAGTGGAAGCCGCCGGCTATAGCGTTTTTTTAAGCCACAGCAGCAAAGACAAGGATTTCGTCCGCGAACTCTATCGCCGCCTCACGCGTGACGGCGTCTCCTGCTTCTTCGACATCGAGTCCATCGGCTGGGGCGCCAACTTTGTAAGGGCTCTCGAACGCGCCATCGACGAATGCGACTACATCGTATTCATCCTATCGCCCGACTTCTGCAACTCCCAATGGGCGGAAGTCGAACGCACCAGCAGCATCGCGGATGACCCCGCTGGGCTAAAGCGAAAGGCCCGGCCCCTGATGTTGCGCCCCTGTCGCGACTTGCCGGCCTTTCCGCGTTTCCTCCGGCATGTGCAGGCCATCGACGTTTCAACCACCGCGCAATTCGAAAAACACTATCCAAGCATTTGCCGCGAACTCGGCGGAGTGCTCCGCGATGAAGCCATCCTCGCCGACCGGACCAAACTCCCGCCCGTGCATCCGCTCCCCGAGCGCCATCGGATGCCGTACCCCTCCCTGGGAGACAAGTTCGTGGGCCGGGTAAATGCCATGTGGAGCCTTCATGACTCGCTCTTTCGCGATAGCACGTCCGTGCTTCAGGGCAAGGGCATCGTCGCCGGTACGGGCGGTCTGGGCAAGACACAGCTTGCTATCGAATATGTTCACCGGTTCGGCTCTTCTTATACAGGCGGCGTGTACTGGGTGGATGCCGATCGTGGGCTTGGCGCCCTGCTCACGCAAATCGGCGGCGCCGCCGGGATTGACCTTGACGCCAAAGCCGAGGAACCGGATCAGGTTCTGCAGCTCTGGCGCGCGCTGAACAGCCGTGGTTTGCCCTATCTGGTGGTGCTCGATAACTTTCCGGAAAACGTCGCGTTGCAGCCATACCTGCCGACGACCGGACGTGTCCATACCATCGTCACCACCCGGCGGCAAGACCTCCGCCACGCCACCGTTCGGCTTCCAACCCTCTCGATTCGGGAGGGCCTTCAGCTCCTGAACTCGGGAGCACGGCGTGTCGCCGAAACCGCCGAAGCGTTGCAAGCCGCCGAAACGTTGGTGGAGCGCGTTGGTGGCCTGCCGCTGGCTCTCGAACTGGCCGCCGGCTATCTCAACTTCCGGATCGATCTCGGCATCGGGTTGCTGCTGGGGGAAATTCGAGCCGCCGGGGCAATCGAAGCGCTAACTGAGTTCGCTTCGGAATACCGGGACCGTCTGCCGAGCGGCCACGCGCTGGATGTCGTCGGGACCTTTCAAATGAGTTGGAATATTGTGCCCGATGCGGCGAGGCGGGTGCTTCGGATTATGGGGGAACTGGCCCCGGTCCCGGTGCCCCGAACCCTCCTGCGCGGCATTCTGAAGTCGCCGGCGTCATCCGGATTGCGGGATGAGCTCAACAAAAGCATTGGCGAGCTCGCGAGATTGTCACTGGTCGAACTGAACCCGGCGGCCGATCCTAGAGCGCATAGGTTGATCCTTGCGTTTGTACAGCATCGGAACGTCCTTGATAATGCGTCACCATTCGATGCCTGCCTGGAGACGATACAGAAACAAATGCAGCGGGCGTTTGAAAATCCGGGCGCAAGCACCAACCGCGAACTGGAATTGCTCGTGCCTCACGCGGAGATTCTGCTCGCAACGGACCGTCTCAGCCCGTCCGAGTCCGGCGACCTGTTGAGCCGTCTCGGAGTGCACCATTCCACGATGGGCAGATTCACAGCAGCTCGGGACACCCACGCCAAGGCGCTGTCCTCCGCTGAGAAGTCGTTCAAAACAGGCCATCCCTCCATCGCCCGCAGTCAGTCAAATCTGGCAGTGGTGCTACGGGATCTTGGGCAGTTGGAAGAAGCGCGCGACCTGCTGCGTAAATCGCTGGCTTCCGATGAGAAGTCGTTCGAAACAGGCCACCGTTACATCGCCCGCAGTCAGTCGAATCTGGCAACGGTATTGCAGGATCTGGGGCAATTGGAGGAAGCGCGTGATCTGCTGCGTAAATCGCTGGCTTCAGCTGAGAAGACGTTCGAAACCGTCCACCCTACCATCGCCATTCGCCAGTCGAATCTGGCAGGGGTGCTGCAGGATCTAGGGCAGTTGGAGGAAGCGCGCGATCTGCTGCGTAAGGCGCTTGCCTCCGATGAGAAGGCGTTCGAGACAGGCCATCCCGCCATCGCCATCCGTCAGTCGAACCTCGCACTGGTCCTGAAGGATTTGGGACAGTTGGAGGAAGCGCGCGATCTGCTGCGTAGGGCGCTGGACTCCCATGAGAAGTCGTTCGAAAAAGGCCATCCCGCCATCGCCCGCAATCAGTCGAACCTGGCCTTGGTGCTGCAGGATCTGGGGCAGTTGGAGGAAGCGCGCGATCTGCTGCGCAAGGCGCTGGCCTCCGATGAGAAGTCGTTCGAAACAGGTCATCCCGCCATCGCCCGCAGCCAGTCAAACCTGGCAATGGTGCTGAAGGATCTGGGGCAGTTGGAGGAAGCGCGCGATCTATTAACCAAGGCGTACTCAGCTTCGCTCGAACGATACGGACCCGAGCACCCTACTGTGAAAATATTCAAACGCAATCTTGACGCTCTGTAAAGTAAGTCATGGGCCAACGTCTACATGCGCCCACATAACATTGCGCAGTGCCGGCTCACAAGGCCAGCGACAGCTCCGCCGTAACACGATTCTAGCGTGAACATCCGACATGCAGGCCGGTCAATCCCGGTTCAAGTCCATCCGCCGCCCAATAGAAACACCGGTGTCATACTGTAGCGAACTCGGAGGCCGCACAAGGTTTCATCCTTCAGCTTCTCCTGCCCTGCGCACTCGCCCAAGTCTCTTACGCGCAGACCGATTTCGCGTTCGCCTCTCCTCTCGCGGAAGCTTCGGGCTGTAAGGGCCGGCGCCTCTTCGTCGGGAAACTGAATCGTCAGGTTCATCCCACGCTCTTCATTTAGGCTAACCGGGCCGCCAAAACGGCGGAGGTTGTCCACGGTCGTCCATGGTGACGCCGTGCCACGAGAACGACAAGCACTGGCGTCTCACACCAAGCCGCCGCTCCAGCCCAGATCGTGTTCATCTGGATACTCTAAATCGCATCTCCAAAGGCGCGGCGCTCCCGCGCATGGTTGTAATAAACTCATCTAAATGATCTCACGCCCCGGAAGGATTCAGTCTCTGGATGCCCTCCGTGGAAGCGTGATGATGCTGATGGCTCTCGATCACGTACGGGACTTGTTTCACCGCGGCGCGATGTCTTTTTCCCCTACGGATCTCGCTAAAACGACGACGGCCATCTTTCTTACTCGCTGGATTACGCACTTCTGTATGCCGGTCTTCATATTCACCGCTGGCGTCAGCGCCTTCCTTTGGTGGCGTCACAGCGGCCGTAGCAAAAGCGAATTGGTGCGATTTCTCCTTACACGAGGCTTGTGGTTTATCTTTCTAGAACTGACGGTCATGCAACTGGCCTACAACTTTAATTTCTCGGGCAAGAATCTGATTCTGTTGCTGGTGCTATGGATCTTCGGGCTTTGCATGATTGCAATGTGCGCCCTGGTCTATCTGCCGTTGAGAGTCTTGGCCGCGTTCAGCTTGGCTGCCATCGCCCTGCATAATTGCTTTGACCGAATCCCGATGCCGGTATGGCTGTTTCTTCATCAACCTGGCGTTTTTCAATTCGCGGGACGAAGAGTTCTTGCCAGCTATCCCCTGATTCCATGGTTGGCCGTGATGGCAATCGGCTTCTCCTGCGGCCAGGTATTGCTCTTTGGAGCGGATCGGCGGCGCAGCTTAATGCTCCGAACTGGAAGCCTGCTGATCGCGGCTTTCCTCATCCTGCGCACGCTCAATATTTACGGAGATCCTTCTCCGCGCGGCAGCGGCATCCTTTCATTCATAAACTGCACGAAGTACCCCGCGTCGCTTGATTATTTGTTGATGACGCTTGGGCCGGGGCTGATCGCCTGGTCGTCATTAGACCGGCTTACCTTTCGTCAGCGCAACCCGCTGATAGTATTCGGCCGAGTGCCATTCTTCTACTTCGTTGTGCATTTCTTTCTCATTCATGCGTTACTGGTGCTGATGTCCTGGGGTCGCTACGGGAATGCCGCCTTTTCCTTCATCTTCAACCCGGTGCCATCCTTCGGCGGCCCCGCCCATGTCTTTCCCCCGGACTTTGGCTTCCGCCTGTCTGCGCTCTACCTTGTTTGGATTGTTGTACTGGGGCTGTTGTACCCTCTTTGCGTTTGGTTTGGAAAGGTGAAATCGCGAAGCAACTATTGGTGGCTCCAATATCTATAGAAAAAGCTTGTACTGCAGGCCGAAAACTCGAGTCTAATCGCCTCGCCGCAAATGTGAAGATCGTGTTGGTTTGGTCCAGGCACATCTTACTGATCCTAAGTAGCTAACCCGATAATTCCTGGTATGTCCGGCTACCGGCGACGAACGGTCAGTGGATGCCCTTCGTTGCCATCTTGACGTCCATCGTGACCGCAGACATCAACGGCGACGGATTGGCGGATCTGGTCGTAAGCGGGACCGAAGGATTTATTACTCTGCTGGGACAAGGTGACGGGACTGTTCTAACTGCCGCGAATTATCAGATAGCGGGCGGCGTGGGACTCCTCGCTCTGGGTGACTTGGATGGAGACGGGATACCCGATCTCGTTGCCGCCGTCGGATCGGCTTTAACCTTTTTGAAAGGGCAGGGCGATGGGTTCTTTACTCCCGGTGACGGAAAGCCCGACATGGTTACCGCTAACGTCGACACTTCGGACGCCTCCGTTTTGCTCAACACGATGCCGTAGATCACGCCTCGCCCAGCGATTGCGCCGGATCGATCCGCGCCGCGCGAACTATCGGCATAAGCTCGCGAGAAGCCGAACTCGCTCAGTATCCATCCCGAGCAGGTCCGCGACGCGCCCAATTATCCCGCGCGGGTCCCAGCGCAACCTTATCCGGCAGTTGAACCGGCGCTGCGCTGCACCGTAGGTTGGGATCTCCGAAGAACGGTTTCGGACGGATCACCAGCCGCCGAGCAAGCGCCCCAAGCCGAAACGAGGTCCCATCCTGGGGAGGACTGCCCTCAGCCTTGAAAGAGGTTCCGGCGGGTCCGCTCCCCCCGAATTCATAATAATATTACCTTGGACATGGTTGCTGCGCGCCAATCTCCTCAAATTTCCGGCCCGGATTTTTCGAGCGGGCAACCGTCTTTTTCGGCGAAGGTGCTGTAACCGTGAGTTTCGGAGCAGAGGTCGAACGCGTGATCGCACACTACTGTAGGAATTGCGGCTTCACTGGAAGTCCAAGGAAAATCGTGCCAGGAACTATTGTACTGGAGGCTTTGTTGTGGTGCTGCATTCTCCTTCCGGGGATCATTTACTCGGGCCAGAGGCGCACCAAAGCTTACTACGGATGCCCGCGATGCCGCTCTCCGCACATGATCCCGCCGGACACACCGATCGGCTCGGAATTGCTCCCGAAAAGATCGGAACCTGAACCCTTTCGCATTGACCCTGTGCGAGCGGCTGTTGCTGCTATGGTCCTCCTATTTTTAATCCTGATGTTCGTTGTCGGTAAGAGTCCCGATCCTCAGCCGCCTAGCACCGAGGTGCAAGGGCAGAAAGTAGACGTCGTCCCACCCGGGAAGCCGGTTTCAAAGGGTAGGAAACGTGGGCCAACAGCTCAAACTGAAGCTTCGAGAAGGTCCGCGGAGGAGTCGTTCGCCCGGCGGCTACAGGAGCAATTGGAGAATGAGGAATCAGACATTACTGCTTACGAGTCACCGGAAGATGAACTCACACTGAAATCCGAAATCTTCGATAACGAAACGGGCAGGTCGGAATTCCTAAAGCATGTCACACGGACGCAGACGCGCCAGATGTGCACAGCCGGGTTTCGTCAGGTACGACTGGCAGGCGACAATTTCTTGATTCACCCTGGCGTGTCGTATGCGCTAGATTGCAAATGACAGTTTGAAACGTCTTGAAGCAACCGATGTTGCTCCCGGTTCCGATGTGTTCACCGACGAACTCCTTTCCTACTGGAACGTCGAAGGGCTACGATGAAAGGAGGGTGAAGAACATGGCAGCAACTCTCGATTGGCCTCAATGCCACGCCGTGGAGAGTATCCCCGCAAAGCGTTGCGGCGCATGGGTGTTCAAAGGCACGCGGACGCCGGTAACGACTGTGTTTGAGAACCTCCAGGATATGAGCGTTGACGGGCTGGTGGAGAATTCGGCGTGACGCGCGAACAGGTTAAGGCTGTTCCGGAATTCGCGGCGCATAGCTTGGAGGCATCAGCCCCCCGCCCGTAATGCGCGTCCTATCAACGCTCACCTCCCGAGCTGTCAGCCGTGATGCTACGCAATTGCCCAAGGATTGATGGCCCTCGCACTGCGGGAGAACGCGACCGGCGAACCACACTTCCAGATCCCGCGCTAGCCATTGTTCAAGTTGGGCGCGGCGTCTGCCCCCTGCAAGCAACTCGATTCCCTTCCGAATTTCCGCAAGCGTGATGACGCTGACGTGCTGAGATTGACGGTCTGTGGCCTCAAGCCAGCGTTTGACACCCGCGTCGGGGACGCCTGCCCGATTGTACTCAGACAGAACGTTGGTGTCGATGAGGAACCCGCTCATCCAAGATCAATCGCGCGGGGCTGGTCTCTGGATCGATCCAAGTCGAGATTGGCTCCGGCGAAGGGTGAGCCGAGAAGGAGGTCGGAAAGATTATCGAATCGTCTCTCCGCGGTCCGGGGCTCTGCGACGGCAGCCAAATCCTGCTCCAACACCTGCAAAGCATACTGCTCCGCCGAAACACCTCTCGCGGAAGCGCGGGCTCTAAGGGCAGGAGCCTGTTCGTCGGGAAGCTGGATCGTCAGGTTCATTGCAATCTCCCTTTATTAGGTTAACCCGGCGGCTAGGTCGCCGAGCGAATCGCCTCTTCCGCCTCAATTAGTCTTTGCCGATGAATGGATGGATAGATGGAGGGATGCGTTCGTCGGGGACCCCATCAAAACCGTCGAAGTCCCCCGAGAGATCTAAAGGTTGCCGAAAAAACACGGGCTGCATCGGCGGCCGGCGACGAAGTCAGTGGATGCCCCTCGTTGTCAACGACAGCATGGATGAATTCGGAGCAGCAATCGAGACGGAGAGACCGCTAGCCTGGGTCAGTGCCGGACTCGTTGCCGTCAAGGCAAAGTTGTTGGCTGCAAAGCTCAGGCTGAATGTCGCCAAGCCCCCGCTGGCCTGCACCGTCGGTGATCCTGTTGAACTCGTAACCCCGGTCGGCGAACTCGCAATCGTGATGCTGGCGGTGCTGCTGGCGACCAGCACGTTATTATCGTCCAAGACCTCCACTATGACGGTAACTGGAGTGTTCGGGCTGCCGTGCAGGACCGCTGACGCGGAGGGCTTCACGAAAGCAAGTTTCGTCGCGGGGCCCGAGGCTGGCGGCGCGTTGACCTGAAATTGCGAGCTGGTGTCGCCCTGTAATCCGCTAGCCGCGGCGGCGAGTATGTATGGGCCGCTGTTTGCGAACGTCAAATAGAAAACCGCCACGCCTCCCACGGCCGCTTGCGTCAGGCTTCCGCTGACCAAGGCTGAAGGAGTCGGCGTTAATGTGATCGAATTGGTCGCGCCTGCAACCAGCGCTCCGCTCGAATCTTCAACGTCCACCTCCACCGCGATCGGCGCGTTGGTGGCGCCGGTAGCGGGCAGTCCAGTGAGTGCGAGTTTCGCCGCGGTTCCCGCACCCACTCCACCGGTCACCGCCGCCGACTTGAGCGCCGCCTCTTCCTGGATTTCCTCCAGTGCGCCAGGAAGCGTTCCGGAGTAGAAATACGCCACCAGGTCATCGAGAGCCTGGTCGAGCGAATAGAGATCCACGCCGAGCAGCTCATTCTTGAGAATCGTGTTCCTCGCCTGGTCCCTTCGGGCCTGCATCGCGCTCGCCAGCGCCGAGAACGTCTGTTGCCCGAAGAAGTTCTTGTCGGCCGATAGCGCAACGCCGGACACCGCCGTTGCGAGCGCCGACAAAATCGTCTTGGTCCGCGCCACCAAAGTGATTGTGGAGGCTGCGGTAAGACCCAGATTCGCAATGTCGGTCGCCAGGCCCTCGATGCCCTTGCCGGTGTATAAGACCTGGACATACTCGTTGTAGACGCCATCGATGTTCTTTCGAAGATCGTCGACGATCTGGTTTCGAAACAGCTTGGCGTGATCGGCGGTAGCCAATGCCGCGGACGAGCCGACGTCACATACGAGATGTCCTGGAGGAGACCCGGCCAACTTCTCGCCAACCCCGACCCTGTAAGCGCATGCAGCGTCCTCATAGCGGGGCATGTTATCAACGTCGAAGTCTTTGGCGTTTCTTACCCGGCCCGGCGACACTACCGAGATGCGCCGGTTGATGCTCGCGCACCCTGTCAAAACCACGAGTGCGATTGCTGCTAGAACGAACACCAGCCGATCCGTCCCGCACCCGAATTTTGTCATCGAGAGAAGTCTACATTTAAAAATCCCAGGCTTGCAAGAGAAAAACGAGCTGACGTCAAGCCAAATTAGAAGCGTCCTCGCCGGGCCGAAGATCGATTCACGCCCATTCACAAGGGACAAAAATATAATCTAACTTCAAATTCACCACCCGCAACGCGCAATCCCACCCGTGTTTCGGCGGTTTCACCAATTCGCCTCGTCGGTCGACTGACGCTATTGCCCCAATCCCCACCCCGCCAATGATAAGGTGAAGCCAGAAAGGACGTGGGAGCGCGGTTTACAACCGCGCTCTTACCCCGCGCAGCCACGACGGCCTTGAATCAACACCGCCGCTGGGCGCCAAAATACAGGTAATTCACACAATCAAAACAACTTACGGAAAACAGGGATTTGTTTCGCAAAAAACACTTTGCCGCAAAGAAACTCAGAAAAGTCATTTGCGTGTAGAGATAATTCCATATCCCCAAGAAAAAAACGAAATCGAACCCAACCTCCGCAAAACCACACATGAGCCGCGAAATCCTAACCCGCCCGCCCATCCGCGCCGACCTCCGCATCCCCTACGGTCCCGACCCCAGCCAGTTCTTCGACCTCTGGAATCCCCGTCCCGCGCCCGCCGCCAGCCTGGCCATCATGATTCACGGCGGCTTCTGGCGTTCTCGTTTCGATCTTTCTCACGCCAGTCACCTCTGCGCGGCGCTCGCGCAAACCGGATTCGCCGTCGCCAGCTTGGAATATCGCCGCGTCGGAGAAACCGGCGGCGGCTGGCCCGTCACCTTTGAAGACGTTGTCGCGGGCTTCCATGCCGCGAGCCATCGCGCGCCCGCCGCGCCGCCTGTGGTTCTCGGTCATTCCGCCGGCGGTCATCTCGCGCTACTGCTCGCGTCCGAAGTCGCCGGCATCAAGGGTGTGGTCGCCCTCGCGCCCGTCGCCTGCCTCGACCTTGCTTATGAGCGCAATCTGGGCGACGGCGCCGTTGCCGATTTTCTCGGCGGCTCGCCCCTCGAATCTCCCGCCATCTACGCCGCGGCCGATCCTTCGTGCCACGCTTCCGCCGTCCCTCGCCTCCTCGTCCACGGCCGCCACGACGATATCGTCCCGCTTGCCATCAGCCAGGCCTTCGTCGAACGCCGCGCCGGGGATAGCGGGCGCGCCAAACTGGTCGAACTCCCCGCCGCCGGTCACCTGGACCTGATCGATCCCGAGTCCACAACCTGGCCCTCCGTGCTCGCCGGCTTGCGAAGCTTCTGAACGCGCCGGCCGTAAATCAGCCAGACCGGAACGCCGCTCAGCACAATCGCCGACCCCGCGATCGCCTCCGCCGGACTGCTCCAGGCGACCGTCGCCATCAGGAACACCGTCGCCGCTAAACTGGCCAGCGGCGCCCACGGGTATCCCGGAACGCGGTACGGGCGAACCCACTCCGGATGGCTGCGCCGCAGGACCAGCGCGCTCACCACCACCAGCCCTTGAAAGCCCAAATACCCGAACATCACATAGGAGATCAGCACGTCGAATAGCGGCCGCTGCTGCAGCCCCAGCCATAAGCGGCGCGGCGCGTTCGGCAGCCAATCGGGCGGCGCAATCACCATCAGCGCCACGCTTCCCGCGATCAGAGCCGCCGACCATGCCGCCAGAAAACTCACCGCGTTCAACGGCGTCTGGAAGCGCGGATTCACCCGCCCGATCCACGCGGGAGCAAACCCGTCCCGCGCCACCGCGAAGCAGGATCGCGGACCCGACATCACCGCCGCATTCGCCGAGATCACCGTCGAAATCAGAATCACGACCGATATCAGCGTTGTCCCCGCGGGCCCCAACAGTTGGCGGAACAGATCCGCGCCCACCGCTCCGCTCGCGGCGACCGCGCGATCCGGCAGCACGTAGTGGATCCCGATCACCACCGCCAGATACAGTCCGGCCACCGTGAACAGCCCGGCCGCCAGCACCCGCGGAAGGTTCCGCCCCGGATCCTTCACCTCCTCGGCCAGGTACGCCAGTTGGTCCCATCCGCCATAGGTCCAGAGCACCGGGATGAGCGCGGCGAATACAACGCCCGTGGATCCTAAAGATCCCGGCAGGAAGGGCAGGGAAGCCAGCCCGTTCGCTCCCCGCCACAGAAGCAACGGCAGCAAAATGGCCGACGCCAGCGCCAGCATTTTCAGGATCGTCCCCGCCAGTTGGAAGTTCGCGCCCCGCCGCGTTCCCACCGCATTCAGCCACACCAGCGCGCCCAGCATGACGATCGAAATGGTTCCCTGCCACACCGCCGCGCTCATGCCGAATGGCGCCGCAACCATCTGGCTGAAGTAGATGCTGAACGTGAAACAGATCGTCGCCGTCGCGCCGGAACGGATCAGCAGCGCATCCGCCCAACCGAACAGGAACGCGACCGCCGGACCCAGCGCCGCGCGTATATAAACATAACCGCCGCCCGCTTCCGGCAGCATCGCCGCCAGTTCGGAAAGCGTGAGCACCCCAGCCAGGCTGACCGCCGCGCCTAGAATCCAGACGAGCAGGATTCCGCTCAGAAAGGGAACGCGCTGCGCCACCACGCTCGGCACGAGAAAGATGGACGCGCCCACCACGCCGCCCACCACCACCGCGAACGCCTGCGCCGGTCCCAGCACGCGCGGCAGTCGCTCGTTCTCCGGGCGGGTTCCCGCGGGCGTCATGCCGTCAAGTATCGCTCGCCGCCAAGCGGATATAACATACGACTATGACGTTGAAGAAATGCGGGATCGCCGCGGCGGTAGCGGCAATGCTATTGACCGGCCGGCTCAGCTTTGCGCAACAACCTGTCGCGAGTCAGCCCGCGAATTGCCCGGCGGATGGATTCAGCGGAAACTTCAGCCGTGGCTGTCCTCAGAAACAGTTCGCCAATGCGGCCGACATCGCCGCGATGATGGCCGCGCTGCCGGATAAGCCTTACGCCGCCCCGAAGAGCCTGCGCCGCGTGCTGGTCTTATGCACGGCCGTCGGCTGGGTGCACACTTCTATCCCGCTGGCGGCGAAAATGGTGGAATACTTGGGCGACAAGACCGGCGCGTGGATGACCACCATCACCTACGATCCGGCTGCGATCACGCCTCAGAATCTCAAACAATACGACGCGATCTTCCTCGACAGCACCACGGGCGAGTTTCTCGACGCTCCCAACGATAAGCCCGCGACCGAACTCCGCAGGCAGGCGCTTCTCGACTTTGTGAAAGGCGGCAAAGGTTTGATCGGCATCCACGCCGCCACCGACTCCTACCATGTAGCCCAGCCCGGCGCCCCGCGCGAGTCCGCCCCGCAGACTGGCACATGGCCTGAGTTCAACGAACTGATCGGCGGTTACTTCAAGTTCCACTGGAGTTACCCCACGCTGATCCCCGTCAAAATCGACGATCCGCACAGCCCGCTCACCTCCATGTTCCCGGCGCGAGGATACACCATCGTCGACGAGACCTACACCTTCGCGCAGGACTCTTTCAGCCGGAAGCGCGTGCATGTTCTCACCAGCATCAACTACGCCAAGATGAGCGCGGAAGATAAGGCCAAAGAACCGGCCGCCAACCGGCGAACTGACGCCGACTACGCATTGAGCTACATCCAGCGCGTGGGCGAAGGCCGGATGTTTTATGAAGCCCACGGTCACGACGAAACCATATATTACTCGCGGCCGTTCATCCTTCACATGCTCGCCGGCATCCAGTACGCTCTCGGCGATCTGCAAGCGGACGACAGCCCCAGCTCAAAGTAGTGCCGAACACGGCATCGCTTCGATTGTTCTACCCTATGGCCTATGCGCCACTTGTTCACCGCAGCCGCCATCGCGCTATGCGCTCTTTCTCTGATTCTGGTTCGGCCTCTTCGCCGCTTAGGCGCGCAATCCCTTCGCGTGAGCGCGCCCGTGCAATGGAATTCGCAAGCGAGTCAGATTCTGATTCGCTACGGCGTGACAGACACCGCGACACGCATCTGGCACGGTTACGCCGAGACGGGCGCGGGCGGCGGAAGCATTCTCGCGTTGAGCGGCTACCATTTTCAGGCCGAGGATGTTTTCAGCGCTTCGGACGGCGGCGTGCGCGAATTTACGTTCTCCACGCGGGCTTGGACGCCCAACGTTCAGCAGGTCGATCTCAGCCCCGTTCTGCCGGGACCGCGTCCTGTCTTTCCAAACGGCATCTATTTGACCGTCACCGGCGGCCCGGACGCGCAGTTTCACATCGTCGCCGCGCCCAATACGCCAGGTGATTTTTCATTCCGCCTGGGCGATCTCGAGAGCCGCAAGCAACTGACCTTTGAAAATGGCGACATCGAAGTGGAGCGCGTGGCGCTCCCGTTCGCACTAAGCGCTCCCGCGCCACAGTCCAAAAGCGGGGAAGCCGATTTTCCGTCGATCGCGCTCGGTCCCGGCCAGCGCATCGCGGTGGTCTGGCAGGAGTTTCTGGGCGATCGCGATCGCATCCTCTCGCGCGAATGGGACGGCGCTCATTGGGGCGACACCGAGGCGCTAGAGAGTGACGAAACACGCGATGTGTTTCGCCCGTCAGCCGCCTACGATGGGCAAGGCCAGCTGCATGTCATCTGGTCCGGACAGGTCGATCACAATTTCGATCTGTATGAACGGCGCAAGACGGGGGCGCAGTGGAGCGCCGTCGAGCGGCTCACGACCGCGCCGGGCGCCGATCTCCATCAAAAGGTAATCGCCGATAAAGCGGGCGATCTGTGGCTCGCATGGCAGGCGTTTCGCGACGCCCAGAGCGATATTTACCTGAAGCAGTTCCACGGCGGCAAATGGGGCGAAGAACGCAAAGTGAGCGAGTCCGCCGCGAACGATTGGGGGCCGTCGCTTGCCGCCGCGCCGAATGGAACCGTGTGGATTGGCTGGGACACCTATGACCGCGGCAATTACGACGTGGTGGTTCGGTCGTTTACCGGCAATCAGTTCGGCGCGATTCGCGCGATCACCACGTCGCCGCGCTTTGAAGCGCACGCATCTCTCGCCGCCGATCGGGAAGGCCGGCTCTGGATCGCCTTCGATGAAGCGGAAGCGAACTGGGGAAAGGACTATGGCTATCTGGTCAAGACAGCGGGCAATCCGCTCTATCAATCCCGTAAGCTGCATGTCGTGCGCCTCACCGGCGATGTACTAGAGGAGCCTTCCGCGAAACTCGGCGCGGCGTTTCCGCTGTATCTTCCGCGCTTCCTGCAGAATCCGCAGATCGCCGTCGCCGCTGATGGAACCGTCGCCGTAGCGGCCCTGCAGCTCACGCATTCCAATAGCGTCATCGAAGTCTGGGGCGCGAACGGCATCTGGGAAAACGTGGTTTTCACGCTGGATGGCGCCGGCTGGCGCCGCAATCAATCGCTCCCGGAATCGGCTGGAGCGAACGACCAGCGCATTGCGCTCGCCGCGGCGTCCGATGGTCAGCTCTGGGCCGCGTGGGCCGCCGACAATCGGGATTATGCGGCGGCGCGTCCGCGCATGCAAGTTGTGAATGCCGCATTAGTGCCCTATGAGAGGGCTTCCGGCGACATCGCGATGCAGCCTTTCGTCGAGCGCCCCGAACTTAGCCAGCCGCAGAATGTGACCGAAGCGGCCGATCTCAAAACCGTGCGCGCTTACCGCATCCGGACCGACACGGGAAACCTGAGGATCATGCGCGGCGATCTTCACCGGCACACGTCCCTTTCGACCGATGGGGTCGGCGACGGTTCCCTGTGGGATTTTTATCGCTATGCGCTGGATGCCGTAAACCTGGATTTTTCCACCGTGACCGATCACCAGGGCGGCGCCACATCCTACAACTGGTGGAAAACACAGAAGTCGAGCGACATGTTCCAAACGCGCGGCCGCCTGCAGACGCTCTATGCCTACGAGCGAAGCGTCGTGTACCCGAACGGTCATCGCAACATGGTGTTCACCGAGCGCGGCGTCCCGATTCTGCCAATCGACCCGGCGGAGATGACCGGACCCGATAAACCGGGCACCAAACGCTCATCGGAAGTCGTTCTGCCTTACTTACGCCAGTACAACGGGATCGCGTTCCGCCACACGACCGCAACCGATCAGGGGACCGACTGGGGCGATCATAACAACACCCTCGAACCGATGGTAGAAATCTATCAGGGGCACCGGCTCGTTTACGAACATGAGGGGGGGCCGAAGGCGCCGACGGCCGAGAAACTTTACACGCAGCGCAGCGGCTACCGCCCCGCCGGATACTTCTGGAACGCACTGGCGAAGGGCTATCGCATGGGGATCGAAGCGTCTTCCGACCACTGTTCCACGCACATCTCGTACTCCTGCATTCTGGTGACGGGCGATTCACGGCAGGATCTCGTGGACGCCATGCGCAAGCGGCACACCTATGGCGCCACCGACAACATCGTTCTGGATTTTCGGGTAAAAGCAAATGGCCGCGAATACATCCAGGGCGATGAAGTCCCGAACGCCGGAAACTACGTGATGAGCGTGAATGCGATCGGCACCGGCCCTATCAAGCGAGTGGATGTGATCCATAACGAGTCGTACGCCTATAACTTGTTAGGCGCGCGCAAATCGGCCGTCAGGTTCACTTATACGGATGCCCATCCCGCTCCGGGCGAAAACCGCTATTATGTGCGCGTGGAACAGGAAGACGGCAACTTCGCATGGAGTTCGCCTGTTTGGGTGGAGCGGAAAGGAAACTGATGCGATCCGGTGTCAGCCTCACGCGCGACAGCGGCCACGATCTTCGCGCCGTGGCGCCGCGCCGACTCGATCGCAATCTCGTGCGTGTAGATTCCCGCCATCACGGTCCCCGCGTAATAGATGCCGGCGCGCCCGCTTTCGAGAGTCTCGGGATCGCAAACCGGACGTTTTCCGCACGCTGTTAGCGGCAGACCGTTGCGCTTCAGGAACTCGAAGTCAGGACGATAGCCGGTCATGGCGAAGACGAAGTCGTTGTCGATCGTCATCTCGCTATCGGAAGTTTTCACCGACACTGACGACTCGAGGATTGCCGTCACTCTCGCATTCATCAGCGCGCGGATGCTCCCGTCGTCGATTCGCGACCGCAGGGCGGAAGCGATCCACGGCTTCATGCCAAATTGATCGGCATGGTGGATTAACGTGACGCGCGCTCCCGCATCGGCCAGTTCCGTAGCGACGATCCCCGCCGAATTCCGTCCGCCCACAACCGTCACATCCTGCCCGAAATAGGGATGCGCGTCGCGGTAATAGTGGGCAACCTTGGGCAGAGACTCGCCCGGCACACCAAGCAGATTCGGCTCTCCGTAGAAGCCGGTGGCCACGATGACGCGGCGCGTCCGGTATAGCGCGCGGCTGGTCCGGACTTGAAAATCCCCTTTCCGTCCATCGATGGAGATTACCGGTTCACGCTGCCTCACATCGATTCCGGCCTGGCGCACGACGTCGCGATAGTACCGAATGGCCTCGGACCTCGTCGGGCGGCTCCCCTGAACGGAGATAGAAAAGCCGCCCAATTCGAGCGAGTTTCCCTCGCTGAAGAACTTCATACCGTCGGGAAAACGGTACACCGAGTCCGCGATACACCCCTTCTCCACTACCAACGTACGTTGTTGAAAAGATGAGAGTTCCAGCGCGCACGCGAGACCTGCCGGCCCCGCGCCCACGATGAGAAAGTCACTGGTCACCCCGTTAGGCTGTTCCACTGAGAAAGGAAATTTGTCTTTCACTCTATTGCATTCTCTCCTGAATCTTCCTATAGTCTATAGACATTCCAAACTTAACTCCATGGAGCTTCAGGGAGCCCTATGTTTCTCAAAACGTCCGCGTTTCGCGTGAACCAGTTTGCCATCGCGTTTTTGGTTGCCGCCATGCAACTTGCCTGGGGTCAGGTCGACACCGGCTCAATCTCGGGTGTGGTCAAGGACTCGACCGGCGCGGTGATCCCGCTGGCGAATCTGGTGGTCACGAATACGGCGACCGCCGTCTCCATCCCGGCGCAAGCCAATGCAAGCGGATTTTTCTCTTTTCAGGATCTTCGGCCAGCCGTTTATGACGTTTCAGTGACGGCGCCGGGCTTCGACAGAATCACGAAGACGGGCATAGAAGTTCGCGTCCAGGATCACCTGCAGATCGACTTTCAAATGATCGTCGGCCAGACGAGCACGGAGATCTCCGTCGAATCGCAAGCGCCCGTGCTCGAAAGCGAGACATCCTCCATCGGTCAGGTCGTGGATCAGAAGGAAATTGTGGGATTGCCTTTGAACGGCCGCAATTACATTCAGCTGGCGACGCTGGGGGCCGGCACTACGCCGTCCCAACGGAGCACGGAGCGCAACACCTTCGTCTCCAATGGCGCGCGGCCGATTCAGAACAGCTATATGCTCGACGGCATCGACAACAAAAACAAGATTGTCGGCTTCGACAGTTCGTCGGCGCAGTCGGTCGAGGTCAACGTGGACGCGCTGCAGGAATTCAAGGTGCAGACGAGCAATTTCTCGGCTGAGTTCGGCCAGTCCGCCGGCGCGGTGGTCAACGTTTCGATCAAATCCGGCACCAACGGCGTTCACGGCAGTCTGTTCGAGTTCGCGCGCAACAATTTCTTCGACGCCCAGCCTTACTTTCAACCCCCGGGCGGCGCGGCGCCGAAGTTTATCCAGAATCAGTTTGGAGCGACGGTGGGCGGACCCATCATCAAAGACCGCACTTTCTTTTTCTTCGGATGGCAGAGCTCGCGTGAGGTGAACGCCGCGCCTCAGCTGGCAAGCGTTCCGACGCTGGCCAATCGCGAGGGGATTTTTTCGACCCCGATCTATGACCCCGCGACGACCGTTCCCAACCCGAACGGCTCCGGCTACATCCGCACGCCCTTTCCGAACAACACGATTCCGGCCAGCCGCTTCGATCCGGTCGCCGCCCAGCTGCTGGCGCTTTATCCGCTGCCTAACCTGACCGGCAAGAACAACTTCTTTTCCGATCAGGAGGAGAGCATCGACGCCGATCAATTTCTGGGTCGTATCGACCATCGCTTCAGCGAGCACGACAGCATATTCGGGCGTTACGTGAGCACCGGGAACACAAACTTCCTGCCCGCAACGCTTCCGCTTCCGGCCAACGATCCGAGCATCGTTCATCCCGAGGCGCACTCCTTCGCGGCCAGTGAGACCCATATCTTCCGCCCTAACCTCATCAACGAGGCGCGCATCGGCTATCAGGAAACGCGTGAGGTTCAGCAGGCCGACAGCACCAGGCTTTTCAATCAGTACGGGATCATCGGCGCGCCCGACGTCTCCACCATCTACGGACTTCCGACGTTCACCATTTCGGGGTTATCGACTCTCGGCACCCCCGGACCCGGCGCGCTGCCGACGCCAGCCACCGGCTCCGGCAATCTGCCTATCGACAAGCAAGGCCGCACCATCCAGGCTGACGATAATCTTTCGTGGGTGCGCGGCCGCCACACCATCAAGACAGGTTTTGATTTCCAGCAGGTCACGCTCTTCGCAAACGTCACCCTGCAAGCTCGCCCGAACTTCGCGTTCAACGGCGTATACACGCAGAATCCGCAAAGCCGCACGGGAACCGGGTCGGCGCTGGCTGACTTCCTCCTGGGATACACCAGCGCTTCTCAAGTCTCCACGACATCCGACAGCGAGAGCCGGCAACACATTTACCAGGGCTACGTGCAAGACGATTGGCAGGTCAGCTCACGCTTAACCGTAAACCTTGGGTTGCGCTACGAACTGCCTCTCCCGTTCTACGAAACCAGCAATAACTATGCGGATGCGATCCTTGAACCCGGACCTTACTACGGGCAACTGCTCAACGCGCATAATCTGGCCGGAACCGGCTATTCCAATTCGTTTACGCAAGCGAATTATCACAACTTCGCGCCGCGCGTGGGCTATGCGTTCAAACTAACGAATAAGACGGTTATTCGCAGCGCCTTCGGGGTGTTTTACGGAAGAGACGAAAACGTTCCGGTGGCGCGCCGCCCAACGAACAACCCGCCGTATTTCGTCTTGAGCAGCTACACTTCCGATCAAATCGATCCGAGCATCATCCTGTCGCAGGGTTTCCCGTCTAACGCGCTGAACCCGGCCACGGTGACTGACCCGAGCGTCAACTCTTATCTCAAGCACTCGCCGACGCCTTACACGCAGCAATGGAATTTCAATATCCAGCAGGAGTTCGGGGGCGGATTCGTCGCGCAGGTGGCTTATATCGGATCCAGTTCGCACGATCTTTATTTCCCGGCTCAGATCGACACACCGGCGCCGGGCCCGGGAAGCGTTCAGGCACGCCGGCCGCTGCCGCAATATAGCGCCGTCTACGAGTACGCTCCTTTCGTCAGTTCGAACTACAACGCTCTTCAAACCCAGGTTGAGCGCCGGTTTAAGAACGGTCTGGAACTGCTGGCCGCCTATACCTGGAGCCACTCCATCGACAACGGCTCGAGCAACGCCGACAACGACGGGTTCGCTCCCGAGAATCCCAATAACTTCACGGCCGAGCGCGGCAACTCGAACTTCGACGTTCGCCAGCGGTTCGTCATGAATTCGGTTTACGAGCTGCCGTTCGGAAAGGGCAAGCCCTTCTTCAGCAATAGCCGGCTGGCCGGAGCGGTGCTGGGCGGATGGCAGTTAACCAACATCTTCAGCGCGCAGACGGGCCTGCCGTTCACGCCTATTCTCAGCGTGGACAACACCAACACCGGGACGACGGCACGGCCGAATCGCGTGGCGAACGGCGCCCTCTCAAGCGATGTGCGCAACCCGCAGAACTGGTTCAACGAGGCCGCCTTCGTCACTCCCGCGCAATACGTTTACGGCAACTCCGGCCGCAATATCCTGCGCGGACCCGGATTCCGCAACCTGGACGCGGGTCTCTCCCGCTTTTTCGCTTTGACCGAGCGGTTCAACCTGGAGTTTCGCGCCGAGGCGTTCAACATCCTGAACACCCCGGAACTGGGATTGCCGAACGCAACGCTGGGCGTCGCGACAACGGGAACCATCACCACCGTGGTGAATCCGCAGCGCGAACTGCAACTCGCGCTTCGGCTGCGCTTCTAGCGCGTCAGGTTTCGGAGATGGAGAAACCATCGCGCAGGAAGTTGCTGCAGGGCGCGGCGCTGGCGGGCTTATCGGGATTATCGGGGGCGCAGCAAGCAGCTGCCTCCCCGAGGCCGAATCCGGATAGCGGGTCGCACTGGCAGCGCCCCGCTACGCAGCGGGGGAACAACCTCAATGTGATTCTGCTGGTGGCGGACACTTTTCGCGCGGATAATCTTGCTGCCTACGGGAGCCAATTCGTCGATTGTCCGAACCTGAACCGCCTCGCCGAACAGTCCATCCTTTTCGAAGATGCGCATCCGGAAGGGATGCCGACCATTCCCACGCGCCGCACCTTGTACACCGGCCGGAGAATCGTTCCGACTTACCACTTTTACCAGCACGAACCCGTGCAGCTTCCGGGGTGGCACCAGCTCTACAACGAGGATGTCACCTTCGCCGAGACGCTGCATGAGGCTGGTTATCTCACGGCTCTGGTCGCCGACGTTCCTCATCTGCAACGGCCCGGGCGCAATTTCCATCGGGGCTATTACTACTACGAGTGGAGTCGCGGGCAGGAGATAGATTACTATGGCCAGGCGCCTCGCAAGCAGCCTGATTTTCTGGACCTTTATCCCGCCGACTATTTGATGGCGGCGGAGAAGGCGCGCCCTGGATTGCGCGAGTTTCTCAATCAATACCAAGCCAACCGAAAGCGCTGGCTGCGATTGGGCAACTCCATCGTGGAGCAGACAGCCCGCAACGCGCTGCGCTGGATCGACGAGAATCACGACCAGGGTCCGTTCTTTCTGCATGTGGAGTCTTTCGATCCGCATGAGCCCTGGGATCCGCCAGATGAGTTTCTCAGTAAGTATCTGAAAAACCCGACCGCCCATAGCTGGCCGGAACCGCCGGCGGATAGCCGCGGACTTCCCGAAGAAGGCGTGAAACGGCTGCGCGCCAACTATGCGGGGGAAGCTTCGAACGTCGATCACTGGTACGGACAGATTCTGGAGAAGCTGGGCAACTTCGGACTGCTCGACAACTCGGTGATCGTGTTCCTTTCCGATCACGGCGCCATGCTCAATGAGCAGGGCCAATGGCTCAAGGGGCCCGAAAAACTGCGCAAGCAAGTCACGCATGTTCCCTTACTCGTGCGTCTGCCCGGCGGAGCGCAGGGCGGCAAGCGCGTCTCCGGATTCGTTCAGATTCCGGATGTGATGCCGACCGTGCTCGGTCTGCTGGGGGTGCAGCCTCCCTCGCGCGTCACCGGGACCGATCTGATGCCGTTTGTCAGAGGTGAACGGACCAACACCCGCGACTCGGCGGTGTCCGCGTTCGGGTATATCGCCGCCGTGCGCACGCCCGAATGGAATTACTCCGCGATCTGGAACAAAGAAAAGTACGCGGGCCAATACAAGCCCCAACTTTATAACCGTAAGACCGACCCTGAGGAACTTCAGGATGTGGCCGCCGATCACCCGGCCGTGGTGAAAGAACTACAAGCGAAGCTTGATGCCTACATTTCATCCGGCTGGGAGATCACCAGCGGGAGCTTTAACGAGAAGGCCGATTAAATCTAAACTTTGAAGCGAGGCGTGATGCGGCATAACAAACTATTTTTTCTACCGCTGTTGCTGGCTGCCCATATACCGGCTGTTGCTCAGAATCTGACGACGGTTCGCATTCTTCTGGGGGCCGGGGACACGGCCATCAATCGCTGGGACGGCACGATCCAACTGAGCAGCGGTTCGATCCAGTCGATCGATCCGTGGAGGTTCGAAGGTTCCGATGGAATCTCCGGGAACGTGTGGCATTGCTCCACTCATCTGGTGCGCCTGTTCAGCGGGACCAGCCCGATCGCTTCTCCCGGCAACAACGTCGTGGCCAACGGGATTGTGGTGACGGTCGCCGCGGGAAGCTCGGATCCGGAGGTCAAAGTCACCACCGCGCAAGGCGACTTCACATTCCAGTTGGGCGAAGTGGCGTATGGAACGCCCATAGCCAAACTGAATGGACGCGTGGTGATCGACCGGGTTCCCGCGTCGACCCAGATCACGAAGACGAAAGAAGAAGAGGACTTTCCCGCGGCAGCCGCCGGTAAGAACGGAGAGGTATGGCTGGCTTACGTCCAATTCCGTCACAATCCCGACCACAACGCGCTTCGAGCCCCGCTTCCGACCCCTCCCAAGGATTTTTCTAGATGGAAGTCGCCCACGGGCGGCGACCAGGTATTTGTTCGCAAGTACGCGGGCGGCGCGTGGGGAGCGCCGATCGCGGTGAGCGATGCCGGGCTGGATGTCTTCAAGACGTCGATCGCGGTTGACGGGCAGGGACGGCCCTGGGTGTTCTGGGCGCAGAACGTCCGCTTTCCCGGCAAGGTTGCTAACTTCGAAATCTTCGCGCGATTAGTTGGAAATGGAACTCCCGGTAAGAAGATTCAGCTATCCAGCGATCCCGGCAACGATGTCGTGCCGGTAGCGACCACCGATTCCAAGGGAAATGTCTGGGTGGCGTGGCAGGGCTGGCGCAACGGCAAAGCGGCCATCTTAGCGGCGACGCAGTCGGGCGATAGTTTCAGTTCCGCGCAGCAGGTTAGTCAGTCGGCCGCCAATGAGTGGAACCCCGCCATCGCCGCCGATAGCAATGGGCGGGTCACCGTCGCGTGGGATTCGTATCGCAACGAGAATTACGACATCTATATGCGCACCAGTTCCGGCGGGCAGTGGGGAGCGGAAACTCCCGTCGCAGCTTCCGCCCGCTATGAAGCGTATCCTTCCATTGCTTACGAAAGCACCGGCCGCTTGTGGGTGGCTTACGAAGAAGGCGGCAAGGGCTGGGGTAAAGATTTCGGCGCTTACAACACGAACGGCGTATCCGTGTATCAGGGCCGGGCCATCCGGCTGCGCGGCTTTGAGCCAGACGGAAGCGTCGTCGAGACAGCTTCGGATATCGGCAGTGTCCTGCCCGGATTCCCCAGCATTCATTTCGACAAGGCGGGCGCGCAGAAAGATTTCGAGAAGCTCGATCCCGACGTCACGAACGCGAAGACGCGCAAGCCCGACGGCACCGCCCAGAACATGAAGAATGCGCGCAATAACTTCCCCCGGCTGACGATCGACGCATCCGGGCGCATGTGGCTCGCGGTGCGCAGCGCCCATCCGACGTTCTGGAACTCGCTCGGAACGGTGTGGACCGAACATCTGATTTCCTTCGACGGCAAGACCTGGACGAATTCGATCTTCCTGAACCACTCCGATAACCTGCTCGACAATAAGCCGGCGCTCGTTTCCACGCAGGGCGGCCATCTTATGGTGATCGGGTCCAGCGATAACCGCCGCCGGTTCGATATCGGCGAAGTCATGAACAACACGGGAGGTTACAATGCGCCGCGTAAGGAGGATCCGTACAATAACGATCTCTACGTCAGCGAAATCACTCTCGGTTCCGCGTCGATGCCTCTCGCCGTTAAACCCGCGGCGCCGGTGCGGGTGGCGGGCGCGGAGGTGGTCGCCGATAAGACCGATCTAGGAATGGTCAAGACCCTTCGGGAGTATAAGATGAAGAGCGCCGCCGGCGATCTCAAGATTGTGCGCGGCGAGTTCCATCGCCATAGCGAAATATCGATGGATGGCGGCGGAGACGGCGCGATTATCGACCAATATCGGTACACGCTGGATGCCGGGTCGCTCGATTGGGTGGGTTGCTGCGACCACGACAATGGCGCGGGCCGCGAGTACACCTGGTGGCTAAGCCAGAAGCTTACCGATATCTTTTACGCGCCCGGCAAGTTTACGCCGATGTTCAGCTATGAACGCAGCGTCAGCTATCCAGAAGGTCACCGCAACGTGATCTTCGCACAGCGCGGCGTGCGCACCCTGCCGCGCCAGCCCATCACCGGAGAAAACGATCCAGGCCACGCGCCGGATACGCAGACGCTCTACGCCTATCTGAAGTTCTTCAACGGGATCGCGGCCGCGCATACCAGCGCGACCGGAATGGGAACCGACTGGCGCGACAACGATCCGCTGGCCGAACCGGTCGTCGAGATCTATCAGGGCGACCGCCAAAACTATGAAATGCCCGATGCGCCGCGCTCCAACTCCGAAAAAGATTCGATTGGATTGTGGCGCCCCAAGGGCTTCGTAAGCGTCGCGCTCGATAAGGGCTACAAGCTCGGTTTTCAGTCCAGTTCCGATCACATCTCCACGCACATGAGCTACTGCAATCTGCTGGCGAAGGATAGCAGCCGCGAGTCGCTGCTGGAAGCGTTTCAGAAGCGGCACGTCTACGGCGCGACCGACAACATCCTTGCCGATGTAAGAAGCGGACCGTATATCATGGGCGACGCATTCTCGACCGCGGAGCAGCCCAGCATCCATGTGAAACTGGAAGGCACTTCGAAGTTCGCGAAGGTGGTGGTCGTGAAGGATAACAAGTACGTGTACTCGACGCAGCCCGGCTCCGATCAGGTCGAGTTCTCCTGGCGCGATAATGCCCCCACCAAGGGCAAGACGAGCTATTATTACGTTCGCGGCGAGCAGGACAACGGCGAAATCGTATGGGCGTCGCCGATGTGGATTACATACACCGGCAAATAGGCACGGGCAAATAGGCGGTAAACATGGAAGACGAAAAACAGGAGCGGATCCGCTATTACGCCTTCGCCGGCGTGGTGGGGATCCTGTTGCTGCTGAACTGGCTGGGGATATTCAAATATTTCTTCGGAGTGGACACCGCCATCTTCATCACGTTGATGGCGGGATACAAGACCTTCTACAATTCCTTCTCGGCGTTGCTGGAGCGGCGGATTTCGGCTGACATCGCGCTTTGCGTGGCCGTGATCGCCGCGCTGGCCGTAGGCGAGTATATGGCTGCCGCCGAAGCCATGTTCATCGTTCTGGTCGGCGAAGGTCTGGAGTCGTTTGCCGCGGGCCGCACAGCGGCGGCGATCGAAAAGTTTGTTGAGCAGCTGCCCCGCGTGGCGCGCTTATTCCGCGATGGTCAGGAAGAAGACATCAGCGCGGAGTTGTTGATTCCCGGGGATCTGATCATTGTGCGCGCGGGCGATCGCATTCCCGCCGACGGCATTGTGGATCAAGGGCTCTCCTACGTCAATGAAGCCTCCATCACCGGCGAGCCGCTGCCCCGGGAGAAGGGTCCGGCGGATGAAGTGTTCTCCGGTTCGCTGAACGGCAACGGCCTGTTGCGCATTCGCGTGACGCGGAGCGGTCCGAACACCACGCTTGCCCGCGTCATCGAACTCGTCAAAGAGGCCCAGGAAAAACGCGCGCCGGTGGAGCGCCTGGCGGATCGGGTCGCGAAGTACTTTTTGCCCGCGCTGCTGCTGGCCGCGGCTTTGACATTCTATTTCACGAGGGATTGGTCGCGCACGGTCGCGGTGTTGATCGTGGCCTGCCCTTGCGCGTTGATTCTGGCGACGCCGACGGCGATGGTGGCCGCGATCGGCGGACTCGCGCGGCGCGGCATACTGGTGCGCGGCGCGGCGGTGCTGGAGCGAGCGGCCCGCCTGGATACGGCGATCTTCGATAAGACCGGCACGATCACCGAGGGTCACTTCGAAATCATCCGCATCATCTCTCGCGGCCGCAGCGACGCGGACTTGCTTGCCATCACCGCCGCCGCTGAGCGCGCTTCGCAACATCCCCTGGCCGCGCTGATTCACGCGGAAGCGACCCGGCGCGGCGTCATCATTCCCCAAGCAGACGCCGCGGAAGTGCTGCCGGGCCGCGGGGCGCGCTGCACCGTGGACGGTCGGCGCATTCTGGCCGGAAACGCCGCGCTGCTTTCCGAAGCCGGAATCGAAGGAATGCAGCCCCTGCTTGAAGAAGCGGATTCGCTCGGCGCGACGGCGGTGTTCGTAGCGGCCGGCGACGATCTGGCCGGCGTGATTCTCTTGCGAGACCGCATTCGCGACGGCGCCGTCGCGGCGCTTCGGTCTCTGCGCGAATTGGGCGTCGTTCACCAACTCATGCTGACCGGGGACCGGAAACGCGCGGCGGACTTGATTGCGCGCGAAGCCGGCATCAATGAAGTGGAAGCGGAACTTCTGCCCGCCCAAAAGCTGGAGCGTGTGCGCGCTCTCGCCGCCTTGGGACGCCGCGCCGCGATGATCGGCGACGGCATCAACGACGCTCCGGCGATGGCCAGCGCATCGGTCGGCATCGCGGTCGCGGGCGCGAGCGACGTCACAGCCGAAGCGGCGGACGTCGTGTTTCTCCCGAACTCGCTCGAGACTCTTCCCGAGTTCTTCAAAGCAAGCCGCGGCGCGGTGCGGACGGCGTGGCAGAACATCATTCTCTTTGCCGGAATCTTCAACGCCGCCGCCGTGCTGCTCGCGGCCACCGGCAAGCTCGGTCCCGTGGGCGCGGCGGTCACGCACCAACTCTCGTCGTTTTTCGTGATGATGAATTCCCTGCGGCTTCTGCACGTGCGGCGGGAAGGAGGCCGGCGCTGGCACTCGCGCATTACCGACCGGCTGGACCATTCTCCCTTGCCGCGCTTCGCCACTCAATTCAAAGAAAGCAGCGGGACACCTAGAGTTCGATTCCATCGTGGGCTGGCTTTCGCGGCGCCGCGGCAAGATCTGGAGGCCGCTCCTCTATACCGGCGCCGCTCTCTTCGTGTTGAATGGATTTTACGCGCTGAAGCCGGATGAAGCCGGCATTATCGAACGGTTCGGTCAAAAGATCATGCCGAATCGCGAGCCGGGGCTGCATTATAAGTGGCCTTGGCCCATTGACCGGCTGACCCGCATGCAAGCTCACCGAATCCGCGTGGCCGAGCTCGGATTTCGAACCAACGCCGCGTCCACGGAAGCCGAACCCGCCGCCTACGAATGGAACGTGCAGCATCGCTCCGGCCGCTTCCAGCGCATTCCCGAAGAAGCTCTTATGCTGACCGGCGATCAAAACATGGTCGAAGTGAATGCAACCGTTCACTACAGCCCGGAGCATCCAGACGACTTCGTGTTTCGCCAAATGGATGGCGACGCGACGGTGCGCGCGGCCCGCGGAATCGATAATCCAATCGATCGTCACGCAAACACCGATTGACGACTTGCTGACAACCGGACGCAAGACGATCGAGAGCCAGGCCCGTGAGCTTCTGCAGCAGCGGCTGGATGCGTACATGACGGGCGTGCATGTTTTGCAGGTGCGTCTGGAAGACGTGCATCCCTCGCTCGAAGTTGTGGATGCGTTCCGCGAAGTGTCCGGGGCCTTCGAAGAAAAGAACCGGCTCATCAATGAAGCCGAGGGATACCGCAACGAGCAACTGGCGCTGGCGCGCGGGAATGCGCAGGCTCTGCTGCGCAACGCGGCGTCGTATCAATTGGGCCGCACCAATCGCGCCGCCGGCGACGCCAGCCGTTTCGCGCTCACGGAAGCCGCTTTCCGGGGGGCTCCGCAAGCCACGGAGCACCGTTTATATCTCGAGACCATGGAAGCGGTGTTGCCGGGAAAACGCAAACTGATTGTCGATAAGAGCCAGGGCAAGAGGCATCTCCTGCTGCTGGAAGACGGAGTCGAAATTCCATCGCCGGGAGTTCTTAATTAATATGCAGAAACGCAATCGATATATAGTTCCCGCGGTCGTCGCGATCGCCCTGATCGGGTTATATCTTACGTTCTTTTCCGTGCGCGAAACCGAGTTCGTCCTGGTCACTCAATTCGGAAAGCCGCTCTACACGGTGACCAACGCCGGCTTGCATGCCAAGTGGCCGTTCCAAAGCGCCCTGCGATTCGATCGCCGTTTGCGCGTCTATAATCCGCGGCCTTCGGAATTTTTGACCAGGGACAAGAAGAATCTGGTGGTCGAGAATTACGTCGCGTGGCGCATTGAAGATCCGAACCGTTTCGTGCAAACCGTGGGCGACCCGACCGCGGGCTGAGATGCGTCTCCACGACATCATTTGGTCGGGGCTTTCGGCTTCCATCGGCAACCGCGACATCGATTCGCTGGTTTCCACGACAAGCGACAAGGTGCAAGCCGCGTCGATGCTCGATCAACTCACGCAAGCGACGGATCGCGCGGCGCTCGATGGTTATGGCATTCGCGTGCTCGACGTGCGCATCAAGCGCCTGAACCTGCCGGAGCAGAATAAGCAAAGCGTCTATGCGCGGATGCGCGCGGAGCGGGAGCGTATTGCCCGCCAGTACCGTGCCGAAGGCGAAGAACAGGCGCTGAGCATCCGTGCGGACGCCGACCGGCAGAAGGAAGAAATTCTGTCGGCGGCCTACAAAGAGGCGGAGAAGATTCGCGGCGAAGGCGATGCCGAAGCCACCCGCATTTACGGGGCGGCATACTCTAAGAATCCCCGCTTCTATAAACTCGTGCGCACCCTCGATTCCTATAAGAAGGTTTTAGACGATAAGACCACGGCCATTCTGAGTTCGGATTCCGAGCTGCTGCGCGTGTTGACCAAAGGTGAAGCCGGCATCAAATGAGCACACTCTTCGCAACCGCGCAGGCGGCGACGCAGGGCGGGGCGCGCGAACCCCGGCGCATTCCGCGTATTCTCCTGATCGTTCTGGCGCTGTGGCTGGTTTCCGGCGTCTACCTTGTGCAGCCGGATCAGCAAGCCGTGGTGACGCGCTTCGGGGCTGTCACTGAGGCGCGCGTGCCTCCCGGCTTGCATTACGCCCTGCCTTGGCCGGTCGATAGCGTTTATAAATTGAAGGTCCAACAGACCCGGCGACTCGCCATTGGCGGCGATTTATCGGACGGAGTGTTAGGGCGGACCCAGCCCAACGCTTCGCAGTTTATTACCGGCGATCAGAACATCATCAACGTCAACGTCGTCGTCCAATATTCGGTGGGCGATCCGGCCCGGTTTCTCTTCCATACCCAGGACGTGGCAGCCACGATCGGCGCCGTGATCGAGTCTGAACTCGCGAAAAGAATCGCTCACATCCGAGTGGATGACGTGCTGACGACGGAGAAGGTGGCCATTCAAAACGGCGTGCGCGAAGCCGCCCAGACAGACATCGACGCTTACCAGACCGGTGTAATCCTGGCGACCGTGAATATCGACAACGTCTCCCCGCCGGGCGAAGTGGCGGAGTCGTTTCGCGATGTCGCGAGCGCCCGTGCCGACGCGAATCGAACGGTGAGCGAATCGCAGGGCTACGCAAATGATTTACTTCCGCGGGCACGCGGCGAGGCCGTGCAGTTACTTGAATCGGCGCAAGCTTACAAAGAGTCGAAGGTGAATATTGCGGGAGGCGACGCGTCGCGCTTTACGCAAATCGCGGCGGAGTATGCCAAAGCGCCCAAGGTGACTTCCGACCGGACTTACATCGAAGCGATGGAACTGATCCTTCCCAAGATCAAGAAGATGATTGTCGACCCGAATCAGAATGTCGATCTCACGATCGTGCGCCGCGGCGAAAACACAACCCCAAGGAAATGACTCGAGAGCGGCTGACCACTTTCATTACCGCCGGAGTTCTGACCGGCGCCCTTGTGTTGCTTGTGGCTAGAAACCGAGGGGTGACTCTGGCCGATCTGAATCCCGCGGCGATCGCGCGCTCCCTGGAACCCAAAGCCGCCGCGCCGGAGGACTCCATCTATTCCATGCTGGACGCCTCTAAAGCGGGCGACACTAACGCATATCTGGCGGCCTACACCGGACACATGAAAGACTTGCTCCGAGAGTCCGTCACCGAAGCGACTTCGGCGGGTTTCGAAAAGTATCTGCGCAGTTCCAACGCCGCCATCCAAGGCGTGGCGCTGACCTCCGCCCGAACCGCTCAACGCTTCTCAAGTGAAGGTTCGCATGGAGTATGTTTACAAGGATCGCAACGAAGTCCAGTTCGTTTACCTTCAGAAAGAAGGAGCTAACTGGAAAATTTATCGGGTCGACGGCGCTGAACGCATCAAGACGCTGGTTCCCTACGGAAGCGCGGTTACGGATTAAGGCCGATCGCTTTTAAGGCGCAATCGGCCGCGGACGGGAGGCTACCGGAGTGAGCGGGCTATACGGACGCGCTTTCGACTCCGCGTAAGCTTTCTTCACCGGCTCCGGAAACCCTTCCATCAAGCGCGCAACCCGGTTTTGGATGTCGGCCACGATATCGGGGTGTTCGGTTGAAACATCGTAGCTTTCTTGCGGATCGGTCGCCAGATTGTAAAGCTCCGGGTGCGTCAGGACATAGTTATGACGTCCGCCTGCCGGGGGTGCGCTATAAGTGCTTGAGTCATGGCGCGCGATGTGCAGTTTCCAGTTCATCAACTTGGCGCACTGCAGATCCCAATTGTCGAAGTAAAGCAAGGCCTCACGCTCAATGGATTTGGATTGGCCGCTCAGCAAGGGCCAGATATCAATTCCGTCGAGCGGCTTTTGCGGCAGCGTCCCTCCACAGAGCCGCGTCACAGTCGGGAAAACATCCATCATGGAAGCGACGGCATCGCAGACCTGACCCGCGGGAATCTGCCCCGGCCAGCGCGCGATAAAAGGCTCGCGCACGCCGCCTTCGTAGGTCGTCGTCTTGCGTCCTCGTAACTTGCCGGGGCTGCCTTGAAACCACGGTCCGTTGTCGCTGCTGAACATGACCAGCGTGTTGTTGTCCAGGTTGTTTCGCTTCAACTCGTCGAACACCTGGCCGACGCTCCAGTCCAGTTCTTCGACTACATCGCCATAAAGCCCTTCCGCCGATTTCCCGCGGAATCGATCCGACGCCCCAAGCGGAATATGCGGGAACGTGTGCGGCATGTATAGAAAGAAAGGACCGTCTTTCGACTCCCGGATGAAGCGAACCGCGTGATCGGTGTAGCGCTGAGTGAGGCTGTTCAGATTGGCGGGTTCCTCGACCACCTTCGTGTCTTCGAGCAGCGAACGGGGGTTCATATCGTTGCTGTAAGGAATGCCGAAGTAATGGTCGAAACCCCGGTTGATCGGCAGATACTTCTCCGGCCGCCCGAGGTGCCACTTACCGATGCACCGTGTCTTGTAGTCGCGCGCTTTTAGTACGTTCGCAAGCGTAATTTCATCGAGGTTCAGGCCTTCCTGATCCTGCGGAAACAGGACCCTTGGAACTCCGACGCGCGTGGGATAACGCCCCGTCAGCAGAGCCGCGCGGGATGGCGAGCAAACCGGATCGGCCGAATTCAGACAAGTGAAGCGCATTCCTTCCGCGGCCATGCGATCCAGATTCGGCGTGCGGATCTTGGAGCCGTAGCAGCCGAGGTCTCCAAAACCAAGATCGTCGCAAAGAATAAAAACGATGTTGGGCGTTTTGGGAGGGGCAGAGCGGAGCAGGGGAGACACCGCCAAGGCAGCGCCGGCGGAGGCGAGGAAGGTTCGTCGAGTAGGCATGTGAATCTCTATCGGCAATCAGAAGAGATTAGCAGATGATCACGATCTGGCCGCGTTTTGCGAAGATGGAGACAAACCGCGGGCTTGAAAAAAATCATCGACGGCGCTTATCGTGTACCCATGGGGAACGCCAATGCCGTGCTGCTCGATGGGGGATCCGAACTCACGCTCGTGGACGCGGGTTTCCTGGCAAGGCATCGTGTTCGATGCGATCCGGCAGCTTGGGCGTACTCCACGCGACCTCCGGCACCTGATCTTCACGCACGGTCATCCCGACCACATCGGCAGCGCGGTAAGGAACGATTGCGCGATGGACTTAAGGGCAATCAGTCCAAATCACAACCTGCTAAGTAATTTAAGAGGAATGGTGAGCCGGGCGGGGCTCGAACCCGCGACCACCGCATTAAAAGTGCGATGCTCTACCAACTGAGCTACCGGCTCGGGCTGAGCGGAAAATGCGCGAAGTCTCAGCGTAGCATAGCGGTATGTTAGCCTCGAAACAATGCGCGAACGTGGCGGAATTGGCAGACGCTCTGGATTTAGGTTCCAGCGCCCGCAAGGGCATGGGAGTTCGACCCTCCCCGTTCGCACCACCCCGCTGTGCGTTCCCCGGGCTTGCACAAGCGTGCACAATCCTGCACAATTCGCGCCGCCATCCCTTGCATCATGATTTGACCGCGCGCTCGCCGGCCGGTCCTGTAATCGCCGCTTTCCCGGTCACTTCGAACGCGCCCTGTCCGCTCCGCTGCTGATGAAAAGTGGCGCGTGGGTTCATCGCCGAGCGCTGTCCCGCATAGTGCACCCCGAAACGCGTGCAGATCGCGCCGAGCGTTCCGAGCACGCCGGCGATGCGGCGCAGGCCGCGGCCGCGGCGAGGCGCGAGCGCGATCACCAAACTGGCCGTCGTGAAAAGCTTCGCGCCGTTCCAGAGCGCACCGCTGAACCCTTCCCGAAAAGGCCGCGCGACCTCCGGGACGGTCGCGACATTCCGCTCCACCATCTCAGCCGCGAGGATTTCCGCCAGCTTTCCTGCCGTTCCAAACAGCCTAACCGCCCGTGCTTCGGCTGCATTCCCGCCGATGATGTCGAACAGCGACGCCGCGCTCGTCACCGCCGATGAGAGGAATAAAACCGGCATGAGCCGGTGCGGGCGCTGCCAGAGTGGCACCGTCGTATGGGAAACGAGCACGCCCGTATACCCGGCGAGACCCAGTCCGAATACGCCCGCCGTGACCGCGGCGAAGTCCCCCAGGCGCCGCAGCCAGGGAGGACCTAGCTCGGTGATCAGGGACAGCCCGGTGAGCGACGAAAAGGTCACGAGGATCCACGAACCAACGCTCATCGGCGAAGTCGGCCGAAACACCCGCAACATGTTCAGGAATCGCGAGGGCATCCCAAGATCGTGGATCAGCAGCACCGAGCTCGCCGTCGCTCCGATCACTCCGATGATTCGCGAATGGAGCACGATGTTCGACAGTTCCTCGCGGTCCAGCATCGTAGCGGCCGCACCGAGCACCATGGAGCCGCCGGTCGCGCCGCCCACGTAGTAATACGCGGGAATATCCCAGGACCATACCGACTTCTTGATCACCGGCCGGTCGTAGTAAGTCGGGTCGGTGAGCAGCGCGCCGGGTTGGCGAGATGCCTCTACGTCCGAAACACGCGGCTTCATCGCGTGAAGCGGAACCGAATCGTTCCTGACCCGCTGCTGGGATCCTTCGCCGGACAGTGTTCCGAGGTTCGGGTCGATATTCCGGCCGTCCTTTTCCGGAGTGCGGATCGGCCAGCGAGCTCCCTCGCTCATCGGTCGCGATCCCCGCGCGCCGCCATCACCGACCCGATCGCCACCACCGCCGCGCCGAGCGCCGCCACCGCCATCGCGCCCCAGCTCCCGGCCGCCTTCTTCGTCGGCACGACCGGATCGGGCGGAAGGTTGTAGACTTCCGGCTTATCCACCAACAGGAAAAAAGCATTTAAGCCGCCGGTCCCGGGCTGATTCTCCGTGTCTGCGCCGTAGAGATATGCCTCGTCCATGCCGTTTTGATGCAGCTTCGCCACCCGGGCGCGCGCGTCGCGCTGCAGGTTCTCGACCTCCCCGAACTGGATCGACTCCGTCGGACACGCCTTGGCGCACGCCGGCGTCATGCCGTCGGTCAGCCGGTCATAACAGAGCGTGCATTTCCACGCCCGGCCGTCGTCTTCGCGCCGGTTGATCACACCGAAAGGACAGCCCACGACGCAATATCCGCAACCGTTGCAGATGTCCGGCTGAACGTAAACAGTATCAAATTCGGTTCGGATGATCGCGCCCGTAGGGCAGTTCTCCAGGCAGCCGGCGCGCTGGCAATGCTTGCAAACGTCCGAAGACATGAGCCACGAGAACGCGCCCGCGTCCTGGCCGGACAATGCGACCGGCCGCTCGATAAAGCTGACGTGCCGCCATGTCGAGGCATCCAGCGAGAGCGTGTTGTCATAAGACATCCCGCTGAAGAAGAAACCGTCTTCGGGAAGTTGATTCCACTGCTTACACGCGACTTCGCAGGCTTTGCAGCCGATACATAAGGTAGTGTCCGTGAAGAAGCCCTTCGGCATTTTAGGTCTGCTCTCCCTGCTTGTCCCGGCTCGATATGACGTGGTGTTTGCCCATGGGGCGCGCCTTCCCGACGATCGGCAAGTCCCGCAACTCGGCGCCTGGAGTTCGTGGCCCGTCGATCGTCTGATGCTTCGGCCGCAACTTCCGCGCCACGCGACCCGCCTCAATATTCGCTGTATAGACCTTCGAATTCATGATGCTGACATTCGGGTCCGCGGCAAACCCGGTCAGTTCGTTGGCCGAATCTCCCCGCACTAATCCGGCGCCGCCCCAGTGATAAGGCAGCCCGATCTGCTCGAAGACTTGTCTTCCCAGTTTGAGCGGGCGAATGCGTTCCGTGACAAGGACGCGAGCTTCGATCGCCGCGCGCGCCGTACTGATGGTCGCCCATCCGCCGTTGGTCAGCCCTTTCTCGAGCGCGAGTTCACGCGACACCTCGCAAAACATCTCGGGCTGCAGTTCGCTCAACCACGAGAGCCAGCGCGACATGCCGCCCGCCGTATGGTGCTCGGTCAGGCGATAGGTCGTCAGCAGATACGGGAAACGGTCGTCGGCGTACGGACGGTGCAAGGGATTCCGCGGCCGGTCGTAACCGATGCGGACCGGATTGCACTGCTGTCCATAGAGGGCGTTCTTCACCACCGACTCCAGCGCTTCGTAATGGGTCGGCAAAGGTCCCTCCTGCAAGCCGCTCGGTGAAAACAGCCAAGCCTTCCCGTCGGCCTGCATGATAAACGGGTCGTCGCCCGAAATGGTGTCTTTGCCCTTCGCATCCGGGCCAGGACGATAGGACGGCGGACGATCCGGAATGAAATCCGGCGTATCGAGCCCGGTCCACTTCTTCTGCGACTCATTCCACCAGATGTACTTCTTGCGCTCGGACCACGGATTTCCTTCGGGATCGGCCGAAGCGCGGTTATAAAGGATGCGCCGGTCGTGCGGCCACGCCCACCCCCATTTGCTAGCCACCCAATCCTGCTCCTGCCCCGGCTTGCGGCGCGCGGCCTGGTTCTCGTCATGCGCATAAACGCCGGAGTAAATCCAGCATCCGCAGGCCGTGGACCCGTCGTCCTTCAGATCGGTGAACCCGGAGACGGCTTTCCCGTCGCCGATCGTGAACCCGTTCACCTCCTTCAGCACAGCGGTCGCGCTCGGCTCCTCATAAGGCCCCGCGGTCGGATAATTCCACGTCAGATCCACAATTGCCCGGTCTTTGCGCTCCGTGGATCCCGCATAGAGCCGCTTCAGCCGCGCCCCGAGGTGATAAACGAAATGGAGTTCGCTCCGCGCATCCCCGGGCGGCTCGATCGCCTGATGCCGCCACTGCAATAGCCGTTGCGTGTTGGTGAAGCTGCCTTCCTTTTCGGTGTGCGCGGCGGCCGGGAAGAAGAACACTTCCGTTCCGATGTCTTTCGCCTTTACCTCGCCGCGCTCATGCTCCGGGGAATTTTTCCAGAACTCCGCCGACTCGATCATCGCGAGGTCGCGCACAACGAGCCATTCCAGATTGCGCAATCCTTCGCGCTGCAGGCCCGCATTCGGCGAACCAACCGTGGGATTCTCGCCCATGATGAAATAACCCTTGACGGCGCGATCGATCATATTCACCACGGTCGTCATATGGGAATGGTCGCCCGTGAGTCGCGGGAAGTTGTCGAACGCCCAGCCGTTATCCCGGGTTGCGCTGTCTCCCCACCACGCCTTCAACAACGAAACCAGGTATTTCTTAGATTCGCCCCACCATCCCGACTGCGCGATCTCGTGTTTGCAGTATGCTTCGAAATCCGTGTCCTGCTTAGCCCTGGGCATCGACATGTAGCCGGGCAACAGATTAAATAAGGTGGGAATGTCCGTCGATCCTTGAATGGAAGCATGGCCGCGCAGCGCCAGAATTCCGCCGCCCGGTCTGCCGATGTTGCCCAGCAACGTCTGCACGATGGAGGCCGCGCGAATGATTTGCGCTCCGGTCAGGTGGTGCGTCCAACCCACGGCGTAACAGAAAGCGCTGGTGCGTTCCCGGCCGGAGTTATCGCAAAGAGTAGCGGCGATTTTTCTGAACATCTCCGGAGGCATCCCGCAGACTTCCTGCACCATTTCCGGCGTATACCGCTGGTAATGCCGCTTGAGAAGCTGGAACACGCACCGGGGATCCTGAAGCGTCAGGTCGCGCCGGCCGCCGCGCGACATCGCCGCGCGCTCCGCATGAGCCTGCCCCGTGTGTCCGGCCCGCTTTCCCGCCGGCGGCGAATCGATCGGGTCCTTGTACATCCACGAGTCGAAGTCATATTCCGCCCGCGTGGCGTCCCACCCGCTGAACAGCCCGTCAAGGTCTTCCGTGTCCTTGAAATCGTCGTTGATTATCAGAGCGGCATTGGTGTAGTTGACGACGTACTCGTGAAAATAACGGTCGTTCTCCAAAATGTAGTGAACCAGACCGCCCAGAAACGCGATGTCGCTGCCGGCCCGAATCGGCGCGTATATATCCGCCACCGCGCTGGTTCGTGTGAACCGCGGATCGATGTGGATGATCTTTGCGCCGCGCTCCTTGGCCTCCATCACCCATTGAAATCCAACCGGGTGGTTCTCGGCCATGTTGGAGCCTTCGATCACGATACAATCCGCGTTCTGCAGATCCTGCTGAAACGTGGTTGCTCCGCCCCTTCCAAAGCTGACCCCCAGACCGGGGACCGTTGAGGAGTGTCAAATACGGGCCTGGTTTTCGACCTGGATAATCCCAAGCCCCGTAAAGAGCTTCTTGATCAGGTAATTCTCTTCGTTGTCGAGCGTGGCGCCGCCCAGATGCGCGATGCCCAGCGTGCGATTGAGTGTGACGCCCTCGGAGCTCTTGGACTCCCAGGTAGAATCCCGCGTTGCTTTCACACGATCGGCGACCATGTCCATCGCCTGTTCGAGGGGAATCGTCTCCCATTCCGTCCCGTGCGGGCGCCGGTAGAGCACTTTCTGGACGCGATGGTTCCCGGTGACAAGCTGAAAGCTCGCGGACCCCTTCGGACAGAGCCGGCCTCTTGAAATCGGCGAGTCGCTATCGCCCTCGATGTCGATGATCTTGTCGTCTTTCACGTAAACGTTTTGTCCGCAGCCCACCGCGCAATACGGGCAAATGGACTTCACCACGCGGTCCGCGCTCTTCGTGCGCGGCTGCAGGCGCTCCGTGCGAGACGACTTAGAAGTGTTTCCCAGGGCGAGCAAATCGCCGTCGCGCACCTGCCGGAACAAGGGCCAGTTCATGAGGATCGAAGAGTCGTCGCGCTGCATGGGTCACCTGTTGCCGAGCTTACTTCCTGCAACAATCAATAGTCAACGCGGCCGTGTTTCCCGGCACACACCTGAAATGAACGATCGTTTCTGCCGTGGCGGCGATGAAAGCTCGGGCGCCTAAGCGGAAGGCGGCGATTCAAGCACGGAAAGAGCCCACTGACAGTAACCGGAATGCGGGCTCCAATATTCGTTCGTGCGCCAGTCTTTGGCGCTCTCCTGGTTGAGTACGGGCTGGTCCTCTTCATTACCGCAAATACCATTCATGATTCCACCCGGGATCAGTCCCACGAACGGGGAGAATGCGGGGGGTTGGTTGAATCCCACACCGGTCACCAGTGAGGCGCCGAAAGGATTCGCCCCAAACACCCATTCGAGATGAGAGTAGGCCATATCCCTGTATTTTGCCTCGGCGAAGTAGCGTTCGGCTTCGGCGAACAAGAGTGCGTGGGACAGCAGATGTGAGTTGAGTCCGGAGAAGCCTTTGTTCTTGGACGGCATAAAGAACCGGTAGCTGTACCTGCCCGTCAAGGGCCGGTAGTTCTCGTCGGCGGGAGCATCGAGGAACAGTCCAAAAGGAACGATGGCGTACGCGGAGCGTGAAGCCAGCGGGGCGGCGTAGTCGTCTATATAGAGGCGCACGGCGCCGCTCCACTTCTTCGCGTTTCCTGAGGAATGGCCCGCGGCCGATTGGGCGGCGTGCAGCAAAGCGATCGCGGGAAGGGCGGAGTGCACCGCGTCCCTCAAAGGTTGCTGATTTCCGATCCACATGGGGAAGAAGCCCCGGACGGCGTCGCCGCGGCCGGGAGGATCTCTCACTTGAAGACTCGTGAGCTGGTCCGCCAGGCGAACTACTTCCTGCCCGTATTCGAGACGCGGGACCGCGGCGGACATTTCGACGGCTGCCAGGGTCCGCCAGGCGATATCAGTGAGACTGCTGCCGGACCGCGTGCTTGCGCGCCAGCAGCGCGAAGCGGCATCAAGGCAGGTGGCGGCGTAACCCGGGTTCGACATTGAGAAGAGCTGATAGAGGATCGCCTGCGCGGCCACAAACATCGCTTGTATGGCGGGCCGCTTCTCCACGTTAATCCAGCGATCGTCAGCCGATCCGACCGTGTTGTCAGTCCAATGGTTGTCGCTATTGTCGCCATGCACGCCGCCGCCGACATCCGCCCAGACCAGACCGTCGGCATCCTGCATCTTCAGGAAAAATGCATTTCCGTACTTTGCCTCGTCCAGCAGCGCCGGAAGGCTCGATGGCCCAGCGGCAGGATGCGTCTTCAGGTTGCGCGCAAGAGCGGTCAGCCCGAACAGATTCATGATGGTGGCGTCGACCCACTTCCGGAGATCGCCGGCATCGTGCCATCCTCCGCTGGTGTCGGCATGGTCGCCGGTGTCGCGACGCCTTCCATCATCAAGGTGGCAGATGGCGTGGGAGGCTCGATCGCTATAACCGCAGCGCTGATGATGCGCATAGCCGGCCAGGGTGGGGATGACGCCCAGCCAGACGTCACGGGCGACGTTGAACGAGAACGCGTGGCCGTCGCCAAGCGAGGCTCGGTAGGATCCCTCGCCGTAAAGGTCGTTCAGGAATACGGGGGTAGCGCGGAAGTCGAATCCCGAAGGACTGCCGGCCGGAACCGGAATCGCACGGGAGGCCGCCGCGCTGCTCGCGATGAGCAGTTGCGCGTTCCCCGAGGTTGCCGGAACGCGAGCCACGATCCGCTTTCGGGCGTCGGGTCGAAAACCCACGTGACTGGCCGTGAGGAGCGGCTTTTCCGGAGCGGTCATCTCAGAAAGAGAGCGGATTTTGCCCGGCTTTTCCCACGCGACCGCGGCAATTCCGGCGGCCAGCGGCATGGTGGAGAACCACTGGCGGCGAGTTTGCCGCGATCTAGGAGCGCCCGGTCTGGCCTCAAAGAGGTTCATCGACGCGCACTCCGTTTCGCCGCACGATTCTCGCGGGAACGCCCACAACTACGCAATTTGGGGGCACATTCTTCACGACCACGGCGTTCGCCCCCACAATCACGTTGTCCCCGATCGTGATCGGCCCGAGGACCTTTGCTCCATTCTTTACGCTCACGTTGTCTCCGAGGATCGGCGGCCGGCTGCGGTCCGTCCACCCGATCGCGGCGCACTGGTTCACCGAACAGTTCTTCCCGATGCGATGCGCCGAGACAGCCGTTGCGTATCCATGTTGGATGAAGAAGCCTGGCCCGATCTCCCTTGAGGTGAGATAAAGGGTTTGGCACGGTCGAAACACGCTCTTCGCCAGCAGGGATATCACGGCCCCGATGATATTTCCCCGGGAGAGCCGAAAATAATACAGACTTCGAAACTCCGGATACCGGGCGAGAAGATATAAGAGGTCCGGCAGCCCCTGGTACTCGCGGGTCAGGAGGATCTCAATCCAACGCTCGGCATCCATCTGAATGACCGGGCCTTGATCGGTGGTTAGCATGAGCCCCAACAATGGAGCCGAAAATACCTTGCGGATTCGCCAGTAGAGGCGAACCGCGGAAGCGCGCCGGCCCGCGCGATCAACAACACCCGGCCTCGACAGATCCTTGGAAACGGCATCAGGCATAAGCATTTACCTCAATCACCGTGCGTTCATCCGGACGCGCCCACCTTTTCCGCGGATACAGCGCGGAACCGCTCTGGAGCGACCCGGGAATAGGCGGCGACAGTTTCGCGGATCATGGTCTCGACGCGGAAATTCGCTTCGAAGCGCGCCCGTCCCGCTCGCCCGAGCGATTCGCACAGGCTCCGGGAGACCAGCAGCCTCGCCAGGCAACCCCGCAAGTGAGCGACGTCGCCCGGTCTCGCCAGCAGTCCCGTAATTCCATCCGCCACCAGCTCATCACAACCGCCGACCGCCGACGCGATCACCGGGAGGCCAGCCCGCATCGCCTCCAGGATGCTGATCGGCAGGCCTTCGTAGTTGGTGCAGAGCACAAACAGATGCGACTGCGCGAGAAGCTCCGGGACGTCATCTCGATCCCCCAAGAAACGAACACTCTCCTGAAGACGGAGATCTCGCGCCTTGGCCTCCACCTTCGCTTGATCCGGTCCGTCGCCGACGAAACTGCATTCCCAGGATCGAGGCAGCGTCGCGAGAGCCTCAAGAAGCAGACAGTGATCTTTTTGCGGGGCAAGCCGCGCCACCATGATGATCTGAAATGGACCTTCTTTGTCCTCGAAAGAAGCACGGTGCGGAGTGTCGGCCAATCCGTTCCAGATGACCACATGGTTGGACCGCGGGGCGACCGCCTCCTGCTCGGCCATCCTGAAATTGAAGAGGGAGACGTCAATCACGGTCTGGTTCATGCGGCCGAGCGCCCGTTCGATCCACAACGAGGCGGCCCGCACGAGAGGCGATCGGATCGCGGTGAAGCTCCAGCCGTGGACCGTATAAATGGCCGGAACGCCGGTCAACAAGCCTGCCACGCGGGCAAGCATTCCGGCCTTGGAGGTGTGGGCGTGAATCAGGGCGGGCTGTTCCAGCCGGATTAAATGTATGATCTCCAGTAAAGCTTGCAGATCGCGCCGGGGCTGAATCGCATGCACCAGGTGCGGAACTCGATGGACCGTAATGCCCGCCGACCGGGCCTGGTCCGCCAAAGGGCCCTCCTCACCCAAAGCCAGTACTGGCGTGCCGAAGGACTGAAGGGTCATCAGAGTCCACAGATGGCTTTGCGCACCGCCGCGTTCGCCGCGGGTGATGAGATAGAGAATTTTCATGGGTTTGCCCGCGGCGATCGGGTTCCGGAACGCAATGGCGTAATTTCCGTGTGACGCGCCGCGGCCCGGCGTAAACATCGTGCGTAGAGAGACTCCCAACGGGACACCACTTTTCCGAGTTCGAACTCTTCGGTAGCGCGCGCGCGAGCGTCGGCTCCGCACTGCGTGCGTCGCGAGACGGGCATATCGAGCATCTGTTCCATCGCCCCGGCCAAAGCCCGGTGGTCCTCTTTGGGCACGACAACACCAGTCTTTCCGCTCACCACAACCTCGCAAGCCCCCCCGGCATCGGTGACAACCGCGGCCAGGCCCGAGGCCGCCGCTTCGAGCAGAACCACTGGCAGCCCTTCCACGCGCGAGGACATCACGAAAGCGTCGGCTGCGAGGTACAACGAGCGGATATCCGGCTTCACGCCAAGAAACCGGACGCGGTCGAAGAGATAGAGTTGCGAGCACAGTTGCTCGAGGTCGCGTTGCAGGGGTCCGCTTCCCGCAATCAGCAGCGTCCACCGCCGGCGGCGAAGCAAAGCCGCGGCGCGCAGCAAATTGGGATAGTCTTTTTGAGCCACGAGCCGGCCGACGGCCAGAAACACGAACCGGCCCTCCGGGATCGCGAGATCGAGGCGCGCTTGCCGCCGCTTCTCCGGGTCAGGGCGGAATTCGGCGCAATCGACGCCGGTCGGGATTACTTCCAGCCGCGAGGCGGGCGCGGCTCGACGACGAACGTAGTGCCGGAAACCCGCGTGGCAAACGATCGTGGTGTGATCGCAAAGGCGATCGGTCACCCTATAAAGGAGTTCCTTGTGCCAGGTAGGTCCTCCGCGCTCCGAGCATTCGCACGTGTTATGCGCGGTGCAAACCAGCGCCGGCATGGGTGCGACGCAGCGGGTGACGCGAGTCAGGAGATTCGCGTGCACCATATGGCTATGCACGATATCGGGCTTCTCCCGCCGAATGAGCCGGGCCAGACGCAAAATCGCCCTTGGATCGGGTATGCGGCGCCGCATCCGGAGAGAGTGAACGGGTATTCCGTGGGCCTTTAGTTGTTCCACGTGGGACGCCGGCCAGATCAACGACACGACCGTGACTCTCCAGCCGCGCAATCGAAGAACGCGGGCGATGTTGACGACCTGGGTTTCGGCCCCTCCAAACCCCAGGCCCGTAATCACCATAAGAACCTTCCGCGCGGAATCATTTTGCGGGCTCTCTCGAGCTCCCTCCATGCTTGTCTTCCCTGGAGGCTCCCATCGGCGGAGTTTGCAATTCCCTGTAGAGATTGGCGGTTTTTTTCCCAGCGCTTTCCCAGGAAAGAGCGGAGCGCGCGAAGGCGAGCCCGCGCAAACCTTTGTTCCTGAGTTCCTCCGAACCGTCGGCGAGAGCGGCCCGGATAGCGTGTTCCACAGCGGCGACAGAGGCCGTTCGAATCGGAATTCCGAGATCCGACGCGTCCAGCAGGGTCGCAAGGCTCCCCGTGTAGGTCGCCAGAATGGCGCGTCCGCCGGCAAGCGCAACGGCGGCCACGCCGCTATCGGATTCGAAGTGCTTATAGGGCAGGAGCACGGCGTGGCACGCGGCGAGCAGAACGGGCACGTGCGCATCCGGTATGAACTCTTCGAGAACCGTAATCCCGGCGCTTGCCCGCTGGATGTTGGATTTACAGGCGCTCCAATACGCCTGCTCGCGCGCGTTCGCCACCGCCCCGGCGATGAGGAGCCGGACTCTGACTCCCTGCGCATTCACCTTCTGCACCGCCTCGATCGCCAGTTCTATGCCCTTGTCCTCCCGGATGGATCCGAAGAGCAGCAATTCCAGCGTGTCTGACTCGCGGAAGGAAACCGTCGAGGGCTCGAGTGCGGAGCAGCCATGCGGGATCACGGCAATCTTCGGCGGCGCTTGCCCGAACACGCGCACGATCAGTTCCCGGGCCGCCGGATTGTGCACGATGATCCGGTCGCTCAGCGAATACGCGCAACGCAGGCTGGCGCGTTCGATGAACCGCAAGCGGCGCGGCAGCAACCACTTATGGGGGACAGGATCGTGAGCGGTGTAGATGATTCCGCGCGCCTGAATCTTGGCCAGAGCGAAGAATGCTAATCCGGCCGGGAAATAGAGCGGAAACTGGAAGTGGACAATATCCTCGGGTCGTGTCAGGAGCGCCTGGCGGAAGCAGGTCGCAACGAAGAAGCGCAGGTTTCTGGCGATCCGGCCAGGCAGTCCAGCGGTTTTAGTGCTTCGGTCGCCCGCAGGAGCTAGCGTGGCCCCGACGCCCGACGCCTCCGCGGAATAAGCGAAGTTTCGCGGACACAACAGCACCACGGGCTCGCCTGCAACGCACAATTGTTTCACCAGATCCATGACGTACCGCGCGGCGCCCGAGCTCGGTTCCGGGGTGTGCATGATGATTCGTGCCGTCATCCACGTAAAGGGCGCGCCATCTCCGGGACATTTCCGGAGGGCTGACTTCTGGATGACAAGTCACCGGCGCGCATTCGTAATCGTTCTGCAAAACACTAGTGGCGTCACTTCGCGAAAGCTCTCATCGTGAAAAAGATTTGTCATCCGCTAAAGTTTTCTACCCGCTCGCTCGATAGGGTTTTTAAGCCCCTGGAGACAGTTGCGGTTGATCGTCAAACAACTATCGAGCGAGGTTTGGATGCCACCGTCCCTGAATGTCGAGAAAAAAGAGAGCCAGCATGGCGTTATAGATCACGCATCAAAAGAGCCAAGCGTTCCAAGGGTCCGGACAGATTCTGCTGATATTCCACGATGTCTCCTCCAGAGTTCCGGAGCAAACTCCAGCAGTCTCCTCGCGCTCAGCGGGGCTGTCTCGGGATCAGATTGGCTCTCCCGGTCGGCATCGTTCGATGATTTAGGGGGCTTGCAGCAGGCCTATCTCCGTGCTGGGAAGCGAGCATTCGACATCTTTTTCGCGGGCCTCGCCCTCTTTTTGCTCGCGCCGGTGCTGCTTGCGTGCGCGGCCGCAATCAAGTGCGAAAACCGCGGGCCGGTGTTCTTTTGGCAGCGGCGGCTTGGCCAGGGGGGAAGACCCTTCTCGATCATCAAGTTCCGGACCATGATCCCCGACGCGGAAGCAGTGCTGAAACAAGTCTTCGAGTCCCAACCGGGTGCGCGCGAGGAATGGGAGAAAGACCGAAAGTTGCGAAACGATCCCCGCATCACCCGCCTGGGGAGATTTCTTCGGCGTTACAGCCTGGATGAGTTGCCTCAATTTTGGAATGTTCTGCAGGGAGACATGAGCGTAGTCGGCCCGCGCCCGATCGTGCACGCCGAAATTCCGTTCTACAAGCAGGCGTTTCGGGCGTATTGCGCCGTCCGCCCCGGGATCACCGGTCTATGGCAGGTCTCCGGGAGGAACGACACCGGCTACGGCCAGCGTGTAGCGCTTGACTGCAAGTATGTCGTTTCGGCGTCCGCGCTGCTCGACGTCAGTATTGTGTTCAAGACTTTTCATGCGGTGATTCGAGCCGCGGGCGCATACTAAGCCCGGGCGCGCCGGGTTCGAGGACGGGAGAAGAGATCACGGAAGAATCGTTTGACGGCTGCGGAGCACTTCGTGAATATTCAAAATATCTCTTCAAACGCAGAAAATGCACCTCGAAGAAATGCCAACTGAGCCATGCGGCGGCGCTACTGATCGCCAGAACACAGACGAAGCGGAAGAAGGCGGTGAGGAACTCTGAGTGGAACGAAACGAGCGCCCGGTCAGCCAAACCTTGAACGGCTTGCGCAATTGGCCAATGGAATATATAAATGCCGTAGCTGTATTTACCAAACCAACCGAGCGTGGCCGCCGAAAGGAGCCCCCTGAACTCCGGACCTTGCATAGCGACTCGAAAAATGATCGTACCGAAGATAATCCCGAAGGCAGAGTAGCCCCAGACCATGGTCTCGGCGCCTTCATACGGAATAAATCCGGATCGGAGCTCGATTGACAGAAGCCCGATCAATGCGACGCAGGCCGCAATCGGCAAGACCACCCGGCAAATTCGGATCAGGACGGGATCGCGTACGATGAGCGCGGCAAGCGCTCCGAACAGCAGTGTGTCAAAACGCGTGAAGGTGCATTGTCGCAGAGCCCAGGGGCTAAATCCGTGCAGAAGCAGAACCAGTCGAACCGCGGGCAGAAGAAAACAGACGGCGAGGCACGCTTTCAGGAGGATCCTCCTGCTCGTGAAGAATATTGCCAGCGGCCAAAACCAATAAAATTGCTCCTCGACGGCAAGAGACCAGAAGTGGCCGAATCCCGGGAGTGTATGGGCCTCTCGGGCCTGGAGGAAATTGGCCAGATAAGTCCACAACCAAACCTGATTTTCGAGCAGGCGGGAATACAACGCAGGCAATCGTCCCATCCCCAGCAGAGCCGGCAAGATCAGCAGCGCGACGATCAGCACCGCGTAATAGAGCGGAAAAATCCGCAGGATCCGGCGTGCATAGAAGTTAATGAAATACCGATGAGTATCCCGCGAATCGAGCAGGATTCCGGTAATCAGGAATCCCGACAAGACGAAGAACAAATCCACGCCAGCCCACGTGGACTCTTGAACGCTTGCCCACAGCACGCCCAAGACTCCGTGGTCTTCTTTGATGCGCAGCGTATGAAACGCGACGACCGAGAGCACGGCAGCTCCCCGCAGGCCATCCAGACCGCGAAGCCGCGCCTCCAACGGCGCGTGTCTCTCGCCAGCGGCCGATTGGCCTGCCCCGCCGACCGGAGTGCCAACGGCGCTCATTCGAATCAGCAGTGCTAGGGATCCAAATGAATTCTCCGATTTCGAGAGTAATCATGCAACCCGATCGCCGTGACCGCGGCCTTGGGAAAATCCGAGAACTTTCACAGCCGTACACCACTCGCCAGATAAGGACGCTTCGAATGCACTTCCGATCCGCAGTGTTGCTTCTAGTTACCGGTGCGGCACTCGTGTGCCCAGGTCAGGTCTCGCCAGTTCCAATGACAAGCCGCCCAGCTGATCCCGCCCCCGCCATTGGATCGAACGAGTCTTACGAGCCGGTCAACGCTGGCGATCTAATTTATGTCTATATCACGGACGACCCTGATCTCACCCGTACTTATCGAATTGCGCCGGATGGAACCATATCGCTCCCGGGTGTCAGCGAAACGCTCGCAATCGCCGGGCTCGCCCCAGCCGCGGTCGAGCAGGTCATCGCGCGCGGTCTATTAAAAGCAAAAATCCTGGTCAACCCTATGGTCTCGGTCAACGTGCTGGAATACCGGAGCAGGCCCGTCCAGATCTCAGGGGCCGTGAAGCACCCGCTTACAATTCAGGCGCTTGGGAACATGCGGCTGCTCGACGCGCTCGCAAGGTGTGACGGACTGGACGCCGACGCGGGCTTCGAGATCCTCGTCCTACGCAACGGCAGTGACGGAGTGTCTGAGCCGGAGATCCATATACCGGTGCAAGCCTTGCTTGAGGGCCTGGATCCGCAGTTGAACATCGCTTTGCACGGAGGAGAACAGATCCGCGTACCCCGGGCGGGCAAAATATACATCGTCGGAAACGTGAAGAACCCTGGCGCATTTCCCATCACTGAAGCCGACGGACTGTCCGTCCTGAAGGCGGTTGGACTCTGTCAGGGATTGCTTCCTTTTAGCCGTGAAGATGCGGTGATTTACAGGCTGTCTCCAGGAGCCAGCCAGAGGACCGAGATCACAGTTCCCGTCAAAGCTATCCTGAAGCGCCGGGCTGCTGATGTTCGGCTTCGGCCAAATGACATCCTGTACGTCTCCGATTTCACGGGCCGAAGGCACACGGCGGAAGTCTTCGACAGGATCACCGGTGTAGGCACTGCCGCCTCGTCCGCATTAATGTTCAAAGTTGTTCCCTAACACGACACACCGGAGAATCTAATCAGCTATGAGCAGCCTGTCTGAGGAACCGGGCTTTGTCGAAAAGCGGCAGGCGGAACTATTTCACGAGCCCACAAGGCCTGAGAGTACATCCAGATCCGTTGCGCCGGCACCAGCCCCGGCGCTGGCGATCGCTCCCGCCCCGGTCAACTTTGAACTGTCCGACAAGCAGGCCGGCGCCTCTTTCCAGAATGCCGTAAACATACTGGCTCGCAACCGCTGGAAACTGGCCGCCTTCATGGCTTTTGCGTTGCTGGCCACGGCCGTAATTACGTTGAACCTGACGCCATTGTATGAGTCAAAAGTTTCCGTGAATGTCGAGAGGCGGGGAAACGGGAGCGGCATCGGGGAACAGACCTCCGCGCTGCCCACACCCGGTGAAATGGACCAAATCATGACGACTCAAATCGAATTGATTGAGTCGGACCCAGTTTTGCGCCCTGCTGCCGAGACCTATCACCTTTTGAGCCTTGAAAAGCAGTTCAACTGGCTGAACGGTGAAGAGAGTCGCCGCCTTCCCACCTCGCACATCGTGCTCAAGCGTTTGAAGGTGACTCGAATTCCCAATACCTCAATTATCAGGATCAGTTATAGGGCAACCAATCCAGCGCTGGCCGCCGACGTCGTCACCATGATCGCGAAATCCTACATGGAACACGCATTCGACGCGCGCGAACTGGCCAACGCCGCGGTTTCCAGCGTGGTGAACAGGCAGCTGGCCGACCTCAAAACGAAAATGCTGGCCTCGGATAGCGCGCTCGCCGCTTTCGCGAAAGAGCTGAACTTCGTGGATCCAGAACAGCGTGCCAGTGTGCTGTCCGCGCGCCTTCTTCAGTTGAATGCGGACTACACGGCCGCTCAATCCGAGCGGCTCCATAAAGAAGCGCTCCTAAAAGCAACCAACTCTTCCGACCTCGCCGGCGCCCAGATCTCGGCCCAGGGTTCTGCGCTCGATCTGGCGATGACCCGGCTGAACCAATCCAAGGACGACTTCGCGCGGATTTCAACAGTTTTTGGTGAAGGGCACCCCGAGTACCAGAAAGCCAGACGCGGGTTGGATGAGATTCAGAGACAATTCGATGAAACTCGGGTCAACACCGTTGACCGAATCGCTTTGGATTACCGTCAGAGCTTAGAGCATGAGCAAATGGCGCACCACCTCCTCGCCGGAGCCAAGGCTGAAGTTGACAACTTGACGGCGAGATCGTTTGAGAACCAGCGCTTGAAAAACGAGGCTGAGAACTATCGGAAGCTGTATGACGACCTAGAACGCATCACGCGGGAACAGATCATTACCCGAAGCTTCAAAGAGGCAATTCTCCAGGTCGTTGATCCGGCTCGGCCGAGTGCGAAGCAGGTATTCCCGAGTATGCCCCTGAATCTTCTGGCGGGATTCGTCCTTTTCGGGATGATTGGGATTGGGGGGATCCTGCTCTTGGATAGTTTCGATGGGCGGATCCGCAGCCCGGAAGACGCGGCTAAGTTGCCGCATGTCGACGTGATTGCCGCATTGCCCGAGCTTCGGGAACCCGCCCTGGGAATCAAGTCGCTCGGCGGATCGGTCGCGACACTACCGAGAAATCGAAGGACCAGACTGCTGCTGGAGTACCGGGAGTTCATTCGTGCGCTTCGCAACTCCGTCAGTTCGGTATTGGTGGATGGAGAACTTCGCTCGCTGGTTATTACGGGGTCACGGGCGCACGAAAACGGCTCCAACATCGTTTCGAATCTCGCCTTCTCTTACGCCCTCTTGAATCGAAAGGTTCTTATAATTGACGCCAATCTTCGTGAGCCCTCTCTTCACCGCATGTTTGAGAAGGATGGCGCCGCGGGACTCGCCGACGTGGTTGCAGGCAAGAAGACGTGGCAGGAAACCCTGGTCAAAGTGGCCCGCGAAGAATTGTTTCTCATGCCAGCCGGCGTCATGACGGAGAGCAGTTCGGATTTACTTGCACTCGGAATGCGCAAGCTGCTCGAAAAAATTTACGCGGAGTTTGAGCTGGTGCTCATTGTGGCGCCTCCATTGCTCGCCGCTCCTGAGTCAATCCCGATAGCCGGATCATCTGACGGGGTGCTGGTTATCGCGCGCGCAGGCTCCACTTCGTCAAACGACATTACGGCCGCGTATGCGGCGCTCCGCCGGGCGCGGGCCAATGTGATCGGAATGGTCGTGAATGACGTAAAGGGCTTGGCGAAACCTAAACTTTACAGTGACGCTCCGCAAACGAAATCCCGTGCAGGTTAGGATCATTTCTCTTGATGAAGATAAAAACGATCCTGCCTTTGGTTGCGCGGAGCCAGGCCGCTCTGATAGGCATGACCTTCCTTGCGGGAGCTCTATTCAAGCTCTCCGCGTTTGGGCGTGAAGCTTTCATTACCGCTCATTTCGGACTCACGCTCGCCACGGATACGTATTTCGTTCTCCAGCAGTTGCCGCTAACTATCGCTACTTTCATGTTTGGAGCATTTAGCCGCGCATTTACACCGGTCTACGCGGAGTGCCTAAATGAGGACCGCCACGCAGGGTGGCTTGTTGGACTTCTTCTCTACGCCGCGCTTCTCAGCTTATTCCTAAGCGTGTTAACGCTCTTGTTTTCTCCCGCTATTTTCCGGTTACTCGCCCGATCCGTGGATCGGCAAAATTTCCGGACGCTCGCAATCCTCAGTGCGTCCTACCTCCCCATCATCTTCATTGGCTTCTGTTCGGCGATCTGGATGAGTCATGGCAGGAGTCTGGGCTCCCTGACGCTGACTGGCCTTCCTTACCTCGTCATGACGATTGCCCTAGGCGTGATTTACTTCGCGGGATCGCTCGGGGACCTTAGCTTGCCAATTTCCATGACGACCGGCTTTGTAGCAGTCGGCGTATTTAGCATCGCGGCGATTTTCTGGCAGGAGAATCTTTGGGGATCCGCGGAGAGCCGGTTCAAGCCTTGGCGATTCGCAAAATTTCGCTATTTCATTCGTCAGTTAACGGCGTCGTCGGTCGAGACTGTCGGCTACTCGGCCAGTCAGTTCACAATGCTTTATTTTCTCGCGCGGGCGGGCACGGGAGCGATCTCGGCAAACAATTGCGCAACCCGGATTGGGATGCTCGGCTTCAGCCTGCTGGCCCTTCCTTTAACCCAGTTCATGCAAGCCCGGATGTGCACGCACCGGGAAAGCGACCGAAAGGAACTGGTAAGGGCCTACCTCTTCGGCATGGCTCTCTGCACGTCCTTTTTCGCCGGCATTTTGTGCATTTTTCGCTTCCGGGTGGCCGAGATCATCTATATGCGCGGGCACTTCTCGCGCGATGCGCTTGACCAGGTTGCGGACATGCTGCCGGCGTGGCTCGCTTACTTTGTCGTGCTGTCGATGAATGCGGTTGCCGCCCGTTACCTTTTCACTATCTCGAAAGGCGTGCGATATACCCGAAATATGCTCTGCGGCTACGCACTCACAAATTGCCTCCGGTTGGCCACGGCGGGACGGCTGTCCGCGCCTTGGATTGTGTGGTGCGCCGTCGGCGGTGAAGGCTGCGCGTTTCTCTTCAATCTTTATGCCTGCGCCATTCGCGGCCGGTACCGCGCACCCATGGCGGCAGGGCCAAGCCCCCAAGGGATTCCCGGATGACGGCTTCTCAATCCAACGCATCTCTGTTTTCTCGAATCATTGCGTTTGGTCTGCCGCTGATTTTGGCGGCTTACTGGCCGTTTTTCGCGACAGGCTACGCCGTTCACGCCGGCGTCGTTTTGATTCGCCTCATCCTGCTTGCCGCTGTTGCGATGCTCTGCATGCTTTGGGTTGGCGGAGCGAGCTCTCCCATGGAATTGCGGTGGACGGGTCTGCTCGCCGCATACCTGTGCGTTCTCTTCATCGCATCTCTACTCGGCGCCGAAGTCTCCCGTGGAATGCATAACTGGTTGCGTGTCCTCCCGGTTTATTGCATCGCCGTTGCGCTGGCCCGGCCCTTGCGTCATAAAGGCACCGGGAAGGCTTTCGGCATCGCGCTCGGCCTTGCTGGTCTCTTGTCCCTCTCATTCATCGTGGCGATCTATCTGTACTATGCGGGCTTCAGCGTTCCCACGTATTCCCAACTCCGCGACTTCAAGGGCCAAGTACAACAAGCATCGGGTGTGGCGCTGAACCCGTTAGCATCCGCAACTCTGCTCTTCTGCGCATTGAGCCTCTGTTTGCGGCGCTCGGGCTGGGCGCAACGCGCGATCCTTGTGGCCGTCGCCGTCCTCGCGTCCGCCCTAACCGGGTCGCGCGCGCCGGTCGCATTAGCATTAGCGGCCGCTTGCGCTCTTTCCATCACCATCTCGCTCCGTAGCCGGGCTCTCGTGCTGCGCGCCGTCGCTGGCTCCGCTCTTCTTCTTCTGTTGGTCGCTGGAATCCTCGGTCTGCTCCTGGTGCGTCCCACGAAGCTCTCGGCCGTGACAGAGGGGCGATACGATCTTTGGTCCGTCGGTATTGAAAAATTTCTGGAGCGGCCCTGGATCGGCAACGGCGCGGAATCCTGGCGCGACGATCTCGACTCGCGCCTGCCGGGCTACTACGCGGGGGCGGAGGGTCGCTCGATCGAGTTGCACGCGGGCGGCTACCACAGCGAATTCGTCACCCTGCTTGCCGAAGGCGGCCTGCTCTGCTTTATACCCGCAATGCTCATTTTCGGATTTCTGTTGCAAAGCTGCTGCCGCATTGCCTTCCACCCGGCGACCTCCAAGTCGACGGGCCAAGCTATCCTCTTCACTTTTTTCCTGATTTTTTTTCGCGCCTGCGTGGAGACGCCGGGGATGTTCGGCTACGGCGAAGACGTCACCGACTACCTCGCGGCCATGTTCTTAGCCATCGTATTGAGTAGAGCGTCCCTTCTCGAAAAGCCCGGAATTGTAGAGCTTCCGAGGGGCGCAGACGAGCGGGCGCAAGGCCACGCGCCATTCCCCAGGACGGTGGCGCCGGCATAGGAGCTGGGGGTGGAAGCCTGTCGCAGGCTCAGAGGTTTCCGCTTTTTGTCACGGTCTCGCGGGGTCTTCTCGGGCTATGATTGCGTGGTTGAAGAAAGTGATTTAGAATCAGAGAATTAGCATGTCGGGGCGTAGCGCAGCCTGGTAGCGCACCTGCCTTGGGCGCAGGGGGTCGGGCGTTCAAATCGCCCCGCCCCGACCAACTCCCCGTTGATTTCAAAAGAGCTAATCAAATAGCGCCCCATCGCTTTCGCTGTCCCTTCGCCTCTACTGTGCCAAAACGGTGGTCCAGACGAGAAGCGCTAGATATGCGTCAGCGAAACCCGGCCATTCTCATCAGGGACCTGCCCGTCAAGAACGTACCTGTTGAACGCCCGCAAGGCCAGAGTGAAGCGGTCGCGTGCTGCGGGCCGATCCCCGTCGACAGTGGATTTGAACACTTCGTGCTGTGTCCGCACTTCCTCTAAAAGCTCGGTCTCAATCTGCTCCCGTGGCTTTCTGCGCTGTTGTGCGTGAGTCATGGCTTACTGACCGCCCGATGCAGCCATGACCTTTTGCTTGTTTTTGCTTCCGGGCGGTCGGCCTATACGCCTCCTAGGAGCCATCCATGCGGGCGGACGCGAACGGCGTTCCATCCCTCGTGCGCGAGCTAAGCGCTCAAGGCTTTCGATTGCCTCAACAAGGTGCGCCCGTTCGCGCTTAATTTCTTCAAGAATCCCAGCGACATCCATTAGGAGCTACGGCTCTTTTCCTCGATTCGGCATACCCGCCAGCGGCAGCGACGTTTACCGTTGTTTGCATTCTCCCAAGGAAAATATCAAAAATTCATCAAAACGTCGGCGACCGCTGTCGCGAAACAGGATCGCAACAAGAGCTTGTGAAAGAAGATTGAGGTCCGGCACTCAGAATTTCAGGCGCTGCCGCGCTGGCCCGGATCGCTCTTCGGCGTCAGACCGCTTCACAGCGAGCTTCCAGACGAAGGGTGACCGATCAATAGATTCCGATGGTGAGCTTTAGTATTACGTCCGGCTAGCACACGAGAGAATGACGACGCGCGAAGTAGGCTGCATACGCCCCTTGGGCCACATTCCTGCTTTTTCTGTACGCTCGGTTCGCGTTTGCAATTCCCGCGACCTGGGGTCCCGCTCGCAACAGTGAAAGTAGGTCTTCCACGGCGTCAGTCATAACCCGCGTCTTAGTGGTGTACTCGTGCAGCAATGCCAGAGTCTTCACGCGTCCGTAGTTTGTCGATAGCATACCCAACGCTCATTTCAGTAATGGTACTGTTTTACAGATTACGACCAAGCAAGTAAAGCAAGAAATCGTCAAAAGCGCGTAAACCGGCCCGGCGTCGCCGGAAACACGACCACAGCTGCTCAGTGGGGGTCTCGGAAGCGGCCCCGATCAGCTAACGACGCATTCTTCTGCCCTCGGTTATATGGATCGTTTCCAAAACGCTGGAGCACCACGGGGCGGGTCGTCACACTGTACCCCGCCTAACGCCCGCAGCAGCGATTTTGTCACGGACCGCCCGGATTCGCGGAACTGGATGCTGCTAGACTTCAGCCACTACTGGCCGCAATGGAAATTCTCCCCCGATCGGCGCGCCGCCCGACCATGACTTATTGGACGCTTCCGGACGGAACCATCGCTCGTGCCGAAAGCGAAAACGCGGATCTGATCGAATCGACTGATGATGCCTTCACGTCTCCGTTCTCGTCCAATGAAATTGTGGGCTGCAATTTGTTCAAGTTTATTGAGGGCGCGGAGGTGGATCATATTTATCGATCGCTTGCGGCGCGGGTGCTCAAGACCGGGCGAACCGTCAACTTCATCTACCGTTGCGATAGCCGGGAGTTTCGGCGGGAGATGAGCATGGAATTATCGCGAGACGTAACGATGGTCCGATACAAGTCGGTTTTGGATCGCGAGACGCGGCGGAAGACGCCGTTTCCCGGTGACGCGCCAGGTTCCTCTACTCTTGTGGTTGTATGCAGCTTCTGCAAAAACTATCGCTTTCCCGTGGGTTCGAAGGTATGGAAGGAACTCGAAAATCTGATGATGGAAGCTGACCTGCCGAACTGTTTCAGCTTTACCCATGGCGTTTGCGAAGACTGCTACCGGGCTCTGATGACCGAGTTCGATCAATAGCCAAGCCTGGCGCGCTAGCGTCGATCTAAGCAGCTTCCGATACGGCGACCGGCATTTCGATCTGCGGCCCGAAGACGAAGTCGGTCAGGTCGAAGGGATCGGCGCAACCGGGCAACCAGGCTTCGCTAAGGGCGTCAACGCGGGCGATCAGCCATTGGGGATTGTTGGCGAAGCGGACGAAGTAGTAGCCGGGCGTCATCGGTCCCTCGATTCTCGCTTTAGCATCAGGCACTGCTGATTGACGATCTGGCCGAGCATCTCGTTAATATAATAAAGCAGGCACAGCGCCCATGCGCCCGCAAGGACGTACATGTGCTCATGATCCGTGATGTGCCGGAGCGTGTCCATCATGGGCGGGCGCTCTTTCCAGCCTGGCTCTCCTGATCCGCGTCTTCCTGTGACTGGCGATTCCGCTCTCATTCCCGCCGTTCCTTCAAGCTGACCTCCCGGGTCGCCGTGCAGCAGCTCGTGCAGCTGGTCGGTCGCTCGGTTCGAGGCGTCGCCGATCCGATCGGCGGGGCGCGAAGTCATGGGATAAGCGCCCCACCCTAAACCGCGCGAGATCCGATCCAGAAATTTCCTACTCGATCTGAGGAATGAACTCAGTGACTGCCCGAGCGCCAAGCTGTGATCGCGTCAGAACCGCAGGCGAGGAGACCGAGTTTTGCGGTCAGCGCGGCGTCGGCTTGCGGAATGCCTTCGCCCGCTCGGATCGGCACCTTGGGCGTGTCCTGGTACGCGTAGTCGACAAGCTCAAAAAAACGAAGGTTCAGTGTGGCGGCGGAGTTGGTTGACCTACCACAGACCGAACGTTCACGCGAGCCCAACCGTAATAGGTGCTCGACAACTGCGACAGCTGGGAAGCGATGGCATTATTGAACGGCGCGTTTACGCCGGGTACAATTGCGCCGGGGTTGCTACCGGGGCTGGGTGCTACCCGTCCGATCGTTCATCCGATTGAAACGCAGTCTTTCAGGACGCACCACGACGGCGCTTTAACCGACCCTAACTTTCCGCTGGCGTCAATCCGCACGGGTGCGAGCTAGAAGATTAACTGCTATGTTTTCTTCGGATGAGCCACAAGATTCGCGATGGCCTGTTGCAGCCTCTTCTGAGCGTCGGCATCTTCCGGCAGCGCCTTGGATTGGAAGGCAGGCAGTAGATGATCCCATACGTCGTCGAGTTCTCCTTGCATATTGCCGGTATCGGCGGTGATGGCCACCACTGCGTCTTTGTCCGGGATCACGACGATGAACTGTCCGGCAGCGCCGTCAGCACGATAAGCATTGTGCCTGCAGCGCCAGAATTGAAAACCATAGCCTTGTTCCCAATCGGGCCCTATTTTGGAATGATCTTCTTTCTCGTTCGATATCTGCTTGGTGGTTGACTGTTTGATCCAATCTGCCGGTAATAACTGCGCGCCGTGCCATTTACCGTTTCGCAAATAAAGCTCACCGAACTTGGCGATGTCTTCGGTGCGGAGCCACAGCCCATAGCCGCCGAACGAATTGCCTTCGGGACTGCGATCCCACCTGGGGGTGTTTATGCCCAGCGGATCGAACAACCGTGGCTTAAGATACTCCAGCGTCGTCTGCCCTGTTACCTTTGTCACAATGGCCGAAAGAACGTAGCTGCCCATTGTGTTGTATTGAAAATGCGTGCCGGGTTTATACGGAACAGGGTGAGCAAGGAATTGTTTCACCGACGGCGCCCCACCCTGCGGGGCCTTCGGTTCTGTTCCATGGCCGCCGGACATCGTGAGTAGGTCGCGCACCGTCATAGCTTTCAGGTTGTCTGAGGCGTCCGCAGGAGCGTCGTTGGGGAAAAATTGCAGAACGCGATCGTCAAGATGTAGCTCGCCATCATGAATTGCCAGACCAACCGCGGCCGCATTGAAGCTCTTGCTGACGGAGTTTAATATATGGGCTTTGTCCGCCCCCTCAGGTTTCCACCATCCTTCGCTGATGACCTTGCCATGGCACACGACCATGAAACTGTGCAGGGTATTAATATTTTTGTCCGCAGCTTCGACGAAATCGAGAATCGCTTGAGACGAAACGCCCTGAGCCTCAGGCGTGCTTCGCGGCAACGGGATTTCGGCTGCGTTGGCATAAGGGACAAAGGCAAGGAACAGTGTGGCGAGCGCCCGAACAGATGATCTGATCGTCATGATATTCGTTTCTCTGGCTGATGTGATGTGCACTCCGGGTGGCAAACCACGGGCCGGTCGGGCCGCCACGTGGGACCCGCTTCGATGCCGGTCAACAAGACAACGAGATTATCATGGCGCACAAGGCTGGAGGTGCCCGCGTCTTTCAAGGCTAAAGCCGAGATCGACCAGTACTAGGACAAACGCGAGTCACAGGAGCGCTCAGCGATTTAATCGGAAGCGTACCGAGCGCGGCCCGTTCAGCCTGGGCGCCTTCACGAGTTGCGCCGTGAATGCGACAGACACCATCCGCGTTACGGTGATCAACCCGCAGACGGGTCGGCGCCGCCGTGAAACGTCGTTCCGTAAACATTCCCCTTCGGAACACCCGACCCTCCGGCGCGGGGCCGTCCAGCGTCATCCCGCAAACGTTCCCTTCAGTCCCGCACATGCGCGTCAACACATGGATCACTCGGTTCGCCAGAATGCGGAATGTTCACCCAACCTCCAATCGGGCAACGATACGGGAGGAAAATGGACACAAGCGGAAGGAGTGATTGCTCGGGGCTGAGGCTTTTTGTTAGGCTGATGCGGTGGCTGGCCATCTTGAACGAATTTGCGCTTGCAATGCACTGCCCCGTCAAGCCGTCGAGGACCTTGCCGAGTGCGGGTTTCTAATCATTCCTGGTCCGCTTTCTGGCCCACAGTTCGCCGCAGGCCCTGAATGTCTTCCGGCTTCCGGCCCTGGGTCGACAACAACTCGTCCAGTAGTGCGTCGCTGAACGGCTTCTCTGCTTTCGGCTTCTTCATACTCGTTCTCCTTAGTTTTACCGGAAAACGTTTACACAGAATTTACGACACCCTCGCCGAATTGGTCGCAAAACCCTTTGGGCCGCTAACCCAAGTGGCAAAACGTCAAAGTCATTAGCAAAGGTAATCTCACGCACCATCAACACCACAACATTCGAGGTAAGCCTGCATTCGGGCCGCCCTCATCAAATCAGAATCCATCTGGCATCCATCGGCCATCCTTTGGTGGGCGATCCTCTGTACGGCTTAACCGGCCAGCCTCTTGGAAGTTCCCCCGGTCTCCCCGGGGATGGAGGATATTTCCTGCACGCCCAATATCTAAAATTCCATCACCCCATAACCGGAGAACGAATCAATCTTGAAGCAGCTTTGCCGTCTGGATTTCCATTGCATCAGTAGGTTCACGGCGGTTTAGCGCGGACGACGTGAGCTTGTCGCCTTCGTAGTAGCCGATGATCAGCGCATCGAATTTTTTTGTCGCTGGGCGTGCATCCAGCAATCACCAGTTCTTGGCGCTGACTGATGCGCATCCTGAGCCAGGCGCCGGATCGCTGGCCTGGCTCGTACTGTAAATCGGGACGCGGACAGCCGGGCGCTGATTGTTGCGCGCCTCGGGCAGCGGAATCTTAGCCTGCACTTCGGAGTGACGCTACCCGAGGGTCGACGCTATTCTGGCCCCGTTTCGTATTGCCGTCACGTTTCATTTGACACCGCGGATGTTCGTCATGACGGTTACGCGATTGTCGAACGGGTTGGAGACGACTAAGTCGGGTCGACCGTCGCCATTGAAATCAGCTACGGCCAACGCGTAGGCAGAGTAATCTGCGCCTAGAGAGAGAGGAATGGCGAAGTGTCCGAGTCCATCGCCTAGTAACGCAGAGACATCATTGTTACCCGCGTTCGCGGTCACCAGATCCAAATGACCGTCGCCATTCACATCCGCGACCACGATCGCCGCGGGGCCGTTCGGAAGAACGGATAAAATCCCGGATGCGAACGTTCCATTGCCCCTTCCCATTACGGTGATCAACTCCGACACGAAACCCGATGAATTTTCGACCTGTTGCGCCACAGTGATTGCGAGATCGGGAACCCCATCGCCGTTGAAGTCGCCGGCTGCGATCGATACAGCGGGAAGAGGCGTTGGGATTGTGGCGGCGTTCGTGAAGCCTCCCTTTCCGTCGCCGAGCAGGATCGACACGAAGCTCCCGGCGACACTGGCGATAGCAAGATCGAGGTTCCCGTCGCGATTGAAATCACCAGTGGCCATTGCTCCAGGACTCGAAACCAGCGGGTTGGACGCGGCAGAGAAGCTACCGGCTCCGGTGCCGAGCAGAATGGTCAGCGACCCCGATGATGTGTTGCTCACGGCTAAGTCAGGAGTGCCGTCATTGTTGAAGTCGCCCGTCACAATCGCGCTCGGGCCGACTCCACAGGGAACGGAAACAGCCGGACCGAAGTTTCCGTTTCCGCTAGAGAGCAGCACGGAGATGTCATTTGACCCCGCGTTGGCGGTCACGAGATCGAGCTTTCCATCATGGTTTGCGTCCACGAGTACAATCCCCACTGGCGACGCACCGACCGCGAAAGCTTGGGGATTGCCGAGAACTCCATTTCCAAGACCAGGAAACACTACCACCTGATTAGCGACGTTATTGATCACAGCGACGTCCGAATTGGGACTGCCAATCAGTTTTCCCGCGGCAACCGACGCCAAAGTAGCGCTGCCTGCGCCCATGCTTCCGTAGGAAAAATGGGGCGGAGCGTAAAACAAGCCAGCTTTGCCGTTGCCGAGCAGTACAGAGACGGTTCCGCTCGTCACTTCCACGCCCGCGAAAATCCCGCCGGGAACCGCGACGTCGGCGTGCCCGTCCCCGTTGAAGTCGGCAAGGATCACCGCAGGTGATATTTCAAGGCTTCCAAACGACCCGACCTGATAATCCCTCTGGTCGCCGAAAGTCCCATCTCCGTTGCCATGAAGCACGGATAACGCGCAACACTCAACGGCCTGGAGGTAGTCTGACTGACCCACCACGAGGAGATCGGGTTTTCCGTCTCCGTCCACGTCCCCAACGGTAGGAATGAAAATGAGCGCTCCGCCGGACGCTTCATACGGAACTTCGACGGGCTTCCGAAACGTTCCGTCCCCCTTGCTTAGCGCGGCCAGCAAAGCAGTCCCGTTGAAATTTAGGATAAGGTCGTCGAGTCCGTCCCCGTTCAGATCGGCGCTAGCCAGAGGCGCGCCTGGAAACTCATTGACGATGGGGGGCTGGAAGGTGCCGTCGCCATTGCCCAAAGCAACTTTGAAATAGGGGCTATACAACGCGAAGCTGGCGGCAATGTCCAAATTGCCGTCATTGTTAAAGTCGCCGAGTGCTACGTTCCCGCCCATGTGCAGGATCTCCGCCGACTGAAAGGTCCCATCGCCGTTTCCTAACAGCACGATCACTTCGTCCCGACCGTCGGCGGCAAAGACTAAATCGGGAGCGCCATCATGGTTCAGATCCGGAGTCAGCACATACCAAACTGTTCCGCTGTTAGGAAAAGCGATTTCCCGGGGCGGTTGAAAGGTTCCATCCCCGTTGCCCAGAAGCAATTCGAAGCTCCCAAAGTCGCCGGTAAGCGGGAGAACAATCAGATCGAGGTTGTGGTCTCCATTGAAATCCGCGGCAGCGATCGCGTCCGGATATGCGTCGGTGGACGCCTGAATCGGGGGCTGGCGGAACGTGCCATCTCCGTTGCCAAGAAGGATAGAAATCCCGCTGGTCTCCCCGTTGTTCACAGCAAGATCGGTGATCCCGTCGTTGTTGAAGTCGCCCTTACAGATGTAATTTGCTTCAGAAGGAACGAGAACGTCCTGGCGGTCGACTGGAGGTTGGGCGGCAAAGGCAGACTGCAAGCTTAGGGCGGCAAGAAGAAAGGCAGGGGCTTTGATGGGACTCTCCTGGGAGCGCAATTCACGGAGCGACGCGGCTGGAGGTGATGATAGCATGTGGGGCTGCGGAGCGGCCGACACCTTGAAAGCTCGGGCTCACAATGCGGATGTCTCGTCGCGTGTGCAACTCGTCACCCTACAGCGAGCGTCCGGCGTCACCTGAGCGAGTTGTTCACTGCGCCAGACCGGCCGCTGGTCGTCTAGCACCTCGCGACCTATATGCAATTCGTGCCATCCGGTTCGTAGATGTTCGCGGGCCGCCCAATCGAGGCGTTAGTTTCGCTAGCGTTCAGCAGCAGTTGATCGAGCTGTCGGCCACCGATTCCCAAGTACCGCGCGCAGGCTTCGGCCAGGCTCTCATCTGCGCTCTGCCCGCCCGAGCCAACGAAATCGCTTCAATCTAACCGGACGGACGAACTCATCCTCTACCGGAACACGCCGGTATGTCCCAGCGAATACCGGCCAGGTTGCGGGTAGACGCACAATCCGTGCGGGCCTTTGCCCACCGGAATCCGCGCCAGCAGGCCGCCGGTAGTGGTGTCAAACGCGTACACTTCTTTGCTGTACCGTCCGGACAGCCAGAGCACCTTACCGTCGGCGGACACGCCGCCCATATCAGGCGAGCCGCCATTCGGAATCCGCCACTTCGCGATCTTCTTCTGTGTCGCCAAGTCGATCACGGTCACGCTCCCTTCGCCGCGGTTCGAAACATACAACACCTTAGAATCGCGGCTTACGTACATCCCGTGTGTTCCCTTGCCGGTCGGGATGAATCCGACGCGCCGGAACGAATCCGGTTCGATGACATACACCCCATTGGCTTGCATATCGGCCACATAGAACAGCTTCCCGTCGGGCGATGTCTTCACATCCTGGGGCATCCCGCCGCGTTCCAGGAGAATGGTTCCCACGGCCTTATGGGACGCGACATCCACCTTCACCAGTTGCGCCGAGAATTCGCAGCTCGCAATCAGAAATCGGCCGTCCGCCGTAAAGTCCATATGGTCGATGCCGGGGCACGGAAGTTTTAACGCTTCCTTCAACTTCATCGTGCGGGGATCCAGGAAATCCAGGCTGCTCTCGCGTTCCGCCACCGCGATCGCGTACTTCCCATCCGGAGTGAAATACATGTTGTACGGATCTTTCACCCAGATCGTCGCGCCCTTCGCGCCCGTGGCCGGATCGATGTGGGTTACGCTATCGCCCAGATCGTTCAACACCCAGAGCGATTTCAGATCGTAGGAAGGCGTCACGTGCTGGGGCTGCCGGCCCACGGCAAAATGGTCGATCACCTTGAAGGTCTTGGGGTCGATCACGTCCACAGTATTGCTGCCGCTGTTCGGCACGTAGACGCGCGCCGGAAACGCCTGCACGGTCGCGCTCAGCTTGTCGGCGTGGTCGGCGCTGTAAATATCGGATGATTCCAGCACCGGCGGCATCCCCGGGAGCGGCGATTCGCGCGCTACCGAACGCGCCGCCTCGGTGCGATTCGCCGCTTCGCGGGCCTTCTCCGAAAGCGACTTGCGGGAACACCCCGTCAGCAGAAGCAGAACTAAAACTGTCGCCGGCACGCAGCAGCCGCGACGGAAAACGTTAGTAAACAGGAGCAAAAAGCCTCGAATGTGAAAGGTGGAATGATGGCGGAACCTGCATGGTAGCAAAGGGGGCCTCGATTTCGTGCGGAAAGACGCCGCGCAATGCTGCCGCTCAGCTCTTCAGGGCGAAGTACATCACGTGTTGGCCCGCTTCTAGCAGAAATTGATGCGGCGTTCCCGCCGGAATCCGAATCACATCGCCGGGAGCGACTTTCCGCGACTGACCGCCCTGGATGGAAGCGCCCCGGATTTCGCCGGATCCCGTGTCGCGCGCATGCGAAATCGTGCCTCCATACCGCAGAGTAGCCGCGCCATCCTCGATGACTAGGAGGTCTGTACGGCGGCGATGCAATTCCGCTTCTCCGCTCGCCGTCCGCGTCCACACTGAGCAGGACTGGTCTCCGAAAGTTCCGAGCGTCCCGCCCTTCATTGTGCTGCTCGACTTCCCGCTCGCCAGCGCCAAATCTGTTCGCGTCCAGATCCGGACCGCATCTCCGGTCTGACCCCACCCGGTCGCGCACACTATCGCACCCGCAACCACCCAATGCCATCGCATGAGGTGATGGTAGCGCCCACAAAAGAAAAAGCCGGATGGAAACCCCGAGGGGCTTCCATCCGGCCGTGGATCGAATCCGCGTTCGAGCTAATTGCCGGCCGCGTCCAGGAGGTAGAGCGAATCCATGCGGTAGCTGCGGTACGCCGCCGTGCCCGTCTGGAGTTCGTAATCCGGCGCTCCGCCGGTCACCGGATACTCGATGTGCAGCGCGTACTCGTTCGGGGCTCCGGGATTGTTGAAGCCAGCGTCGAAGTGATAGTCGCCGTTGTCGAGGCGTTGCGCGCTGCCCACTGCCGAAGAGTAAACGCCCAGATCCTGCAGCAGCATCGGCGTGACCATCATATTCGTCTCGTCGATGTTGAGCACGTATCCGCGGCTGTGTTCGCCTGGATTTTCCGAGATGCGCGTGTTGCCGTTATCGAAAAGCGACAGCACTGTCGTCCCGCCCAACTCGTACTCCACATCGTGCTGATGCGAGAACCAGGGATAGGAGTCCGTGCTGTTGATCGTGAACGGCCCATCCAGCCCAAGTTCCCAAAGGACCGTGCCCGTACCGGTTCCGTTGTTGTAATCGATCTTCGCCACCCAGTCCTGGTGACGCATTGAGAACAGAATGTCCCCGCTCGCCGGAATGTAATTCAAGGAGTTTCCGTGCAGCCAGTCGGCCGCGATGGGCGCCAGCAAAACCGGCGGGCAGCCCTGCTGATTCGGGGCGCAGGTCTCGCCCAGAATCGCCGCGCGGTTGATGTCCAGGTGATCGTACGCGCTCCACGACCAAGCCACCTGCAGGTTCGTGTCGAGATCAACGATCAGGTCTCCGATAATGTCGATCGGCGCGGTCGATCCCTGTGTGCCCGTCGGGAAAATCTCTTCCTGGCTGCAGATGATCAGCGTGTGGCCGTTGGGGAGGCGAATCGCGTCATGGTCGAACCCGGTGATGCCCAGCAAGCCCATCTGCGTCAGCTGATAGCTCACCTGGGTCGCGTTCGTCTGCCGCAGGGTATTTCCGGCCAGATCGATCTCGCGCCAAATCTGCCCTTTCACTCCTACGCTATTCGGGTCCGCCGCGTGAAGCATAATGGTCCCGCCGTTGATCGGCCGCAGATAAAAATCCCCTTCCTGCGCTTGAGTATCAAAGGCGGCGTAGAACCACGTGGTGTTCCCGTTCAGGTTCAGCGCCGTAGGAATGTAAAGCGCGGTGTTCGAAAGATTGTCCACCAGGAGAACATTCTGCCCGGTCACCGCCGGGGTCGGCGACACCACCAGCGTCGTCGTCGGGAAGGCCACCGTGCCAGGAATCGTCCCGGTGGTGAAAGTCGCCGTGGGACCCTTCACCGATTTCGATCCTGTGACCACTACGTCCTGCATCTCGTATTTCGTACTGGCCAACATCGCAGCAATGTAAAAATTCATCGTGACGCCTGTTGTGCAAGGACGCGAAGCGGTCTCCGACGCCGGAGTTTTTCCGTTGGTGAACGCCACGTACATCGAACTGCCCGTATTACAGAAGGAAGCCGGGGCGCTGTAAAGGGCCACTAACGGATTAGCTGTCTTCGACACCACGGGCGCCGTGCCTGTCGCGATCGCCTTGATTGTATAGTCCGCCGAAGCCGTTGCCGTTTCATTGAGGGTCTTGTTGCGGGCGATCACGGAAATCGTGAAAGATCCTTCCCTCGTCGAGTCCACCCAGGTGAACGTGTTGTAGTAGGCGAAATCGACTGAAACCTCCGAGGGGTTGGTTCCGCGGGCTACGCTGAATTGATAGTCGATGTTCGCGGCTTTCGCGCCTGAAGCCGTCGCCGTGAAAGTCACCGGCGTACCCACGAAGGCCGGAGACGCTTGGGACGGCGTGATGGTCACGGACAGTTTGCCGAAGCAAGGCACGACGGCTAGAGCCGCCGTGATGAAAAGTGTTGGGAAACGCATCGTTAAAAAACTCCTGCACTGCAATGAATGCGTCAGAAGTATATCAAAAGGATTAAATCGAACGATTGATTCGTTTTCGGAAATAAGAAAACCTTCCGAGTTCAGGAGGCGCGACGCCAGCCTGTAACTCGGAAGGTTCAATCCGATCCGCCCGAGCTATTGCACGGTCAAAGCGTTCGGCAGAACGGCCTGCTGCGTCCCGGTAATGACCAGGATTGCGTTGGGCTGCTGAGGAGCGGTGGCCGACGCGGTCAGCGCTACCGACATCTGCGTGGGACTCGTCACGGTGATGGCGCCTATCGTGACCCCCGGAATGGGGCTAAGTGTCGTGGTTCCTTGCACGAAGGAAGTGTTTGTCCCCGTGATCGTCACCGTTTCCATCTGTCCCAGCGGCAGCACATTCGGGCTAATCTGCGTAATCACCGGAGTGGTTGGCGGGAGCAGATCATTGAACAAAGCACGCACCAGCAACTCGGAGGTTTCGCCCCGCGTCACCGACTCGGTCGGGCAATACAGGTTCGGTGCGCAGCCCTGCGTAATCTGATCGTAATCCAGCCGCTGGATCCAGGCGAACGCCCAGTACGAAGCAGGCACATCCGTAAAATAAGGAGTACCGGGGTACGTAAACACGGTCGTCGCGCCGAGCCGGTCGCGAATCAGGAAGACCGCCATTTGATCGCGCGTGACCACCTCGTTCGGGCAGAATAGATCGACGGCGCAGCCGGCCGTTATACCCAATTCATACAGCTTTTGGATATAAGCAAAGCCGAAATCCGTCGGCTGCACGTCGGTGAAGTAGGGTGTCGGCGAATAAGTGAACGGACCTGTTCCGTAGGCGCCGCGCACCAGGAAAACCGCCATTTCGGCGCGAGTCAGACTGTTGTTGGGGCAGAACTCGTCCACCGCGCAGCCCGAGGTGATACCCATCGCCGCCATGATGTTCACGGCGTCGAAGTAATAGGCCGACGGCGGCACATCCGCGAAAGCCTGGACAGTGAACGCTTCCGAGAGCGGAACCACATTGCCCGCGATCGTTAGCGAGCCCGTAAGGTCCGCGCCGGTTGTGTTCGCGGGAATCGTCAGCGTGATCGTGCCGCTTCCCACCCCGGTCGAAGCGCTTGGAGTCGCCCACGCCACGTTGGTGTTAGCGGTCCAGGTGCACGAGGCGGATGGACCCGACACGGTAAACACCTGTGAACCTCCGTTGGCGTCCAGCGCGAGGGAGGTCGGAGAAACGGTGAACGAGCACGAGCCGGTCTCCGTCACTGGAACGGTTATTCCGGCGATCAACAGGGTTCCGATTTGGGAGGCCCCGTTGGTGTCATTGCCGACCGTCACCAGAACGGAGCCGTTCCCGACACCGCTTGTCGGCGTGATCGTCATGAACGGAAGACTGGCCGATGCGGTCCATGCGCAGGCGTTTCCGTTGGCGACGATGTTCTCGGTCAAGCTCCCTCCGGTTACCGGGAAGAGTATCGCCGGCGACGAAAGAGTGAAGGCGCACGCCGCCCCTACCGCTTCGGTCAGCGGAATTGTCTGTCCGCCGACGGTCGCCGTTCCGGTGAGAACAGCATTGGTCGAATTGCTCGCCGCGGTCACTTGCGTGGTTCCGCTGCCAGTGCCGCTCGATGGATTGAAGGACACCCATGTGGAGCTGGACGCTGCCGTCCATGAGCACGTAGGCAGGCTGGCCGTGATGGTCAGAGCCATGGTCGCGCCCGAGCCGGGGAATGAAAGCGAGCTCGGCGTCACCGTGAAGTAGCAGCCGGTCAGACCCGACTCGGTAAGCGAAATGATCTGGTCCGCGACCAGAACAGTGCCGGTCTGGGGGGTCGGCGAGTTGTTCGCCGTCGCCGTGACCGTAACGGTTCCATTGCCCGTGCCGCTGGTCGGGCTCACCGTTGACCAGCTCTGGTTGGACGTCGCCGTCCACTGGCAGGCGTCCGTAACAGCCTTGATCTTCAAAGATCCTGATCCGCCGGCGCTCCCGAAGTTCAACGTGGAGGGCGTCACCGTGAATGTGCAGCCCGCCAACGACAACTGTGTGAGCGGAAGCGTGACTCCGGCGACCGTGAGGTCTCCCGTCCTTACCGTGGGCGTCGTATTCTCGCCCGCGATCACTGTAACCGACCCGTTCCCAGTGCCGGTGGTGCTGCTGAGGGTCAGCCAGATCGGGTAATCCGAGACGTCCCACGTACAGGAGGAGATCGTCGCCGCGACGCCGACCACGGCCGTCGTCACCGCGCCCGGGAAATTGAATGCCGTCGGGCCGACCGCGAACGCGCAGATGGTGGAGGAACCTGATTCGATCAGCGGAACCGACTGGCCCGCGATCGCAATGAGCACTGCCTCGGGTTGGGTCCCGGTATTCGGCGCCGTGGTGACGACCACCGAGCCGTTCCCGGTCCCGGCGGCGCTCGAAAGTGTAGCCCAAGTTTGGCTCGACGTAGCCGTCCACGCGCAGCTCGGGTTGCTGGCTGTCACGCCCAAAGTGATGGTTCCGCCCGCCGGGGAAAACGAGCCGGACGGCGGAGTCACGGAGTAGGTGCAGAGGAGAACCCCAGCTTCGCTTACGGGGATTGCCTGTCCCGCAATGGTCACAGAGCCCGACAGCGGCCCGCCTGTATTGTTGGCCAGCGCTGTAACCAGAACGGTACCGTTCCCGGTGCCGCTGGAGGTGTTGACCGAAAGCCACGGATCGCCGCTCGTCGCCGTCCAGGCGCACGACGCGGAGCTGGCCGTAATCGTCACGGGCGTGCTTCCGCCAATCTCCGGATAGGACAGGGTCGTCGGTGACAGGATGAAGCTGCATTGCACCAGACTTGCCTGCGAAACCGTCACGGTCTGACCGGCGATCGTAATCACGCCGGAAAGAGTTCCTCCGGTGTTATTCGCCGGAACCGTGACGAGAACGGTCCCGCTGCCCGTGCCCGAGGTGGGACTGAGCTCAATCCAGGGTTGATTGGCCACCGCCGTCCACGTGTTGCACGATCCCGGGTTGTCCGGGCCCGCGGTCACGGTGAGGGTGCTCGAGCCGCCCGCGACCGGGTACGTCAGCGAGGGCGGCGTTACGGTGAAGGTGCAATCGGAAGCCACCGGAACACTCGAAATCGTTCCCGTGGAAAAGCCGTACACTGTTTCGCTTGAACCGTTCGACACGGTCAGCGTGTCCGCCGCCGTGAGCGGAGTGGAAGCGATAGGGCCCGGCGAAATCCCGGAGATGCTCGGAACGTAAATGGTCGACGTCACGTTCAGCGTGATGATGTCCTGGATGGTCGCCGCCAGTCCGATGTTGTTGCCGGAACTGCCTGCTCCAACATAATTCAGTGTCACCGTGCCGGGAGGTACGTTCGTCAAATCCAGGCCGATTCCCGGATCAGCAACCGAGAGGATGTTGGTTGTGTACTGATCCGTCGTTCCAGTGAGTGGTAGCTGTCCTTGCGTCAGCGTATTCACGACCGTGAACGTCGTGCCATTCAGGCCGAGGCGGTCCGAACCCGAGATGGTTGACAGGGTTCCAGTCGTCGTATACGTGATGGTCTGAGCTGACGCTGCCGGAACGAGAGCGGTCGTTGCGAGCAGGAGTGTGAAGAGAATGCCGGGTTTTTTCAAAGGGCTGATCCGAGAACAAAGGATTTATGAGGTTTCCTGACAATTCTACTCTGGGTCAGGGAACACTTTTGCAAGAATTTGCAGAAGGAGCTTTATTTTACGCCGGTGGGCAGCTGAGGGACAAGCGGTAAGACGTAACTAAGACCTGTGGCGCCCCCCTCGCCAGGCAAAGCCGGCACGGCATCGTCCTGGTGAATCATGCAGAGTTCCTGGGGTTGGGTGCCCTCGATGAAATAACTGGTTTCCACCCACGGGCAGAAAGACGTGGGGCGCAAGCCAGTGGTGGGGTCGATGGACGCGCGCACCAGTCCATCCGGCTGAGGGAAGACACGGGCTTCCCGGTTCACTTTGGAATGCGCGGCCTCCATCATAAAGTCCGTCCAAATGGGCAAAGCGGAATGCGCGCCTTCCAGTCCCAGCGCGCTGTAATCATCAAACCCCACCCACACAATACAAAGGAGTTGGGATGTGAAGCCGGCAAACCATCCGTCGTGAGACGTTCCCGTTTTCCCGGCGGCGGGAAGGGTGAAACCCAGTGACCGAACTCCTGCGCCAGTCCCGTACTTCAGCACGTCCTGCATCATGTCGACGAGAAGAAAATTCACGCGAGGATCAAGCACCCGCCGCGTGGCCCGATTGGCTGAATAACGCGGCTCGCCGGAATCGTCCCGAATAGAGGTGATCGCTGTCGGCTCGACCATCTCACCGTCATTCGCAAAAACCGTGTACGCCCGGGCAATCTCGAACGGCGTCACCTGGTAAGCTCCCAGCGCGACTGCGGGAGTAGCTCGAATGTCTTCGTTCATCCCGGCTTCTTTGGCCAGCGCCACAACGTTGTCATAGCCCGCCATTTGCCCCACTTTCACCGCCGCGACATTCATCGATTTCGCCAGAGCGCTGCGAAAGGTCACCGTTCCGTGGAACTCCTGCTTGTAGTTGCTGGGACTGTAGGTTTGGTTGTCGAACTCAAAGGTGGTGGGAACGTCGCTGACGATTGATTCCGGGGTATACACCTTCTCGGCGCCGTTCACGGCTGAGTTCAACGCCGCGGCGTAGACGAACGGCTTGAACACCGAACCGGGCGGCCGCTTCGCGAACACGCGATCCAGTTGGGATATCGAGTAGTCGCGCCCGCCCACGATAGCCTTGATTTCGCCGGTATGGGGGTCCAGCGCGATCAGGGCGGCCTGCGCCTTCCCCGGCGTCCCGTCGGCGTTGCGGTGTTTCGCCAGCAACCTATCGACCTGCGCCATCCCCGCCGCTACGGCTTTTTCAGCCGCCTTCTGAAGCCGGAGGTCGATGGTCGTGTAGACGTTGGTGACGCCGTTGGATTCCTGGCCTTCGAAGTCCTTCTGGAACTCTGCATCCGCCAGGTCCATCGAGAACTGCATGTCGCTGACCTCGCTCTGCCCAGGGCTCAGAATTAACGGCTCTGAGAGGGCGGCGTCGAGATCCGCTTCCGAGATATAGCCGTTCGCGCGCATTAACCGGAGCACGATGTTGCGGCGGTCCCGCGCGCGCTCCGGAAACCGGAACGGGTTGAAGTAGCTAGGCCGTTGGATCAGCCCCGCCAGCGCGGCCGATTCCGCCAGGCTGAGACGGCTCACGTCCTTGTTGAAGTAGGCGTGGGCCGCCTCGCCAAAGCCGTTGATGCTGAAGGTTCCGTAGCCGCCCAGATAAACCTGATTGCAGTAGTACTCGAAAATCTGCTGCTTGGTGAGCGCGTGTTCGAGGTGGATCGTCATCAGGAGTTCGGTGACCTTCCGCCTCCAGCGCTTCTCCGGACTCAAGTACAGATTGCGCGCCAACTGCATGCTGATGGTTGACGCGCCCTGTTCCTTCCGCCCGTCGCGGGCATCCACGTACATGGCTTTGGCGATCCGGAGCGGGTCATAGCCGCCGTGCGTGAAGAAATGCTTGTCTTCGGCGGACGTTACGGCGTTGACGAGAACCGGCGGGAGTTCGCCGAAGTGAATGATCACTCTTCGTTCGCGCCCAGTGTTGGAGATGTTCCCGACCAGGGCGGGCCGGAGCCGCACCTCCGCCGATTCCAATCCCTTCCCGTTTGTGATCCCCGCGATCGCGCCCTGCTTGAACCGAATCTGAGTCTGGTCTCCCGCCCCGTCGCCGCCGAAGATGGTCACCGTGTCTCCCGCAACTCCCCTCGCCGCCTGAAACCAGGGCTGTCCATGTGCCGCGGTGTCGCGGTATCCGGAGCGGCGTAGCGTCGCCGCGAGCTCGTCGGAAGTCATCGTGTCTCCGGTGGAAACCACCTCGGGCGCCGCATAGAAGTTGACTGTTCGGGTGTACGGACCTTGGGCGAGCTGCTGATCCACGACGGCCGCGAGCCTCCGGTAAGCGCGAATGCCCAGGAATCCGGCAACGGCCAAGGCGACCGCCATCGCGCCCAGGAACCAGGCTAATGTTTTGGGCATCCGCCAGCCGGTTTGTACGCGGGGCGGTTCCTGCTCCAAGGTGTCGGACGTTACAGGCGTGATCGGCAGCACTAACGCCATCGAATAGCATGCAGCGTGCCAACACGGCTCGTACTCTCCCGGCGGCTCGGGATTACACTATCGAGGGGTATCCAAAATAGCTACCGCGAAACGGATTCAGCCATGGCGATAAGCGAAACGAAGATGGAAGATCAGCCCACACTTGCGCCCCGCGGCGTTCCGGCCGCTTCCGAATCCCCAGGAGAGCTGTCGTCTCACACGCTGGTGGAAGCCTTTCGGATCATGCAGCTATCCCGCGGCATCGATGACCGCGAGGTGCTGCTCAAGCGACAGAATAAGATTTTTTTTCAGATTAGTTGCGCCGGCCACGAGGCCGTACAGGTCGCCGCGGCGATGTTGCTCCGCGCTGGATCCGATTGGGTTTATCCCTATTACCGGGATCGCGCGCTCTGCCTGGGTTTGGGAATGCCGCCTTACGACATGTTCCTCCAGGCTTTCGGAGCCGCTTCCGACCCGTCCTCGGCAGGGCGGCAGATGCCTTCGCACTGGAGTTCGCCGCCTCTCAATATTGTGAGCAGTTCCTCGCCGACCGGAACTCAGTACGTGCAGGCCGTCGGCTGCGCCGAGGCTCTCCGATATAAGGATCCGGAGTCTACCGGTATCGTTCTGGTTTCTTCCGGGGAAGGAGCGACCAGCGAGGGCGAATTCTGGGAAGCATTAAATGCCGCGTGCCTGAGCCGCCTGCCGGTGGTTTTCCTCGTGCAGGACAACGGCTACGCCATTTCCGTGCCGCATGAGAAGCAGACCCCGGGAGGAAACATCTCCCACCTGCTCTCCGGATTTCCGGATCTGTTCCGGCTGGAGGCGGATGGCACCGATCTGCTCGCGTCTTACCGCGCTCTGGCCCAAGCGTTCGCGTACTGCCGCGAGGGACATGGTCCGGCCATGGTCCACGCGCATTGCGTGCGGCTTTATTCGCATTCGCTGTCGGATGACGAACGTTTCTATAAAAGCGCCGCGGAACGCGCGAGCGAAGCCGGCCGCGATCCTCTGAAGACGTTCCCGCGCTGGCTCGTGGATAACGGTCACGCCGATCGCCACGCGCTTGACCGGCTGGTGAACGAGGCGAACCACGAAGTTCAGGAATCCGCCCAGCGCGCCGCTCGCGCCGAAGCGCCCAAAGCGGGAACGGAGTTTCAACATCTGTACTCCGAACAGATCGACCCCACTTCCCGCTCTTTCGAGGCCGAGCCTCACTTTTCCGGCGACGCCAAGACCATGGTCGACCTGCTGAACGCCACCCTGAACGAGGAAATGCGCCGCAACGACCGCATGCTCGTTTTCGGGGAGGACGTTGCGGATTGCAGCCGCGAGGAAAATCTGAAAGAAGTGAAAGGGAAGGGCGGCGTTTTCAAGGTCACCGCGGGCTTGCAGTCCGCCTATGGCGGCAAACGCGTCTTCAACACCCCGATCGCCGAAGCGGCCATCGCGGGGCGGGCTATCGGCATGGCTACCCTAGGGCTCAAACCGGTGGCGGAAATCCAGTTTTTCGATTATCTCTGGCCTGCCATGATGCAGATTCGGGATGAGATGGCCAGTCTTCGATGGCGATCGGCGGGTGGATTCTCCTGCCCGCTGGTCCTCCGCATTCCGATTGGCGGCTATCTGAACGGAGGAGCGATTTACCACAGCCAGTGTGGCGAGGTTCTGCTCACCCACATCCCCGGCTTACGAGTGGTTTTTCCCTCCAACGCGCTGGATGCGTGCGGTTTGCTCCGCACCGCGATCCGGTGTGACGATCCCGTTCTATTCCTGGAGCACAAGCGCCTCTATCGCGAGCCGTACAACCGTTCCGCGCATCCCGGCGCGGATTTTACGATCCCGCTCGGAAGGGCGAAGGTGATAAAACCGGGGACCTCTCTGACCGTGGTCACGTATGGCGCGCTGGTCCAGAAAAGTCTGCTGGCCGCCTTGCAGATGGAGCGGCGCATCCCGGACGCCAGCATCGAAGTGATCGATCTTCGCTCGCTGGCGCCGTATGACTGGGAGTGCATCGCCGAATCGGTCCGCAAAACTTCCCGTGTTCTGATCGCCCACGAAGACACGTTGAGCTTCGGCTTCGGCGCCGAGATCGCGGCCCGCATCGCGGATGAACTGTTCTCCCATCTCGACGCGCCGGTCAAGCGCGTCGGGGCCAAAGACACCTGGGTCGGTTATCATCCGGATCTGGAATACGAGATTCTGCCCCAGACGGAAAATCTGAGCGTCGAGATGGAGAAGCTTCTGAGCTGGTGAGACGCGCTATGTGTCGTGCAGGCGCTTATTCTGCTCCATGCCGGCGACCACTTGCGCGTGGTTCACCGCCGAGACCATGGAGACTCCACCGATGATGTTCCCCAGAAGAGTAGGCAGCATGTAGCCGCCGAGGTACGCGAACCAGCTCAGGCGTCCGGTCATCACCAGAAACAGAATCTCGACCGAGCCCGCGATGATGTGCGTAAGGCCGGAAAGGCCCACCAAGTACGTCAGAATGACGATTACCGCAATCCTGCCCGTATCGATCGCGGCGAGCATCCAGACGACCATGGCGATCAGCCATCCGGCGAAGATTCCGCGCAGTATGGCCGTCCCGAAGCCCACGGCGGCCGCATCCTGGGCCAGTTCTCGCAGAGCGTTCTGCACGGAAGGGTGAAAAACGGAGGTGTTGCCGATCACCCAGGCAAACAGGTGCGCCCCCACCAGGTTCGCCGTCAAAACCACGGCCCAAAGCCGCAGCACGGAAATCAGCGTGACCAGGTTTCTCCGCGCGAATAGCGGGATGATCGCGGTGAGCGTGTTCTCCGTGAACAGCTGCTGTCGCCCGATGATCACGATCAGAAACCCGAGCGGATATCCCAGACTGACCACCAGCGGCCGCCAGGGCGCGTCCGGAAGGTAACGGCGAAGCAGGCCTTCGGCCACAAAGGAGAAGCCCATCGAAAGTCCGGCGGCGAATCCGGACCAGGCCAACGCGGAGATTGGCCGCTGCAGTTCTTCTTCGCCATCGTGCCGAATTGTTTCGTGAACCACAACAGCGCTGACCGAAGTTCGATCCTCGGCCTCCTGCTGCTGCTTTTCGGATAACTCGGGCACGGCGATCTCGTCTTCGATCGGGCGGCCCTGCTCGTTGACCAGCATCTCCGACGCTCTATAGCAGTTCGATGGCCAGCTTGTGTTTTAACGGACAGGATGCCGAAACCGGCAAGCCGAAAAAAAGAGAAGCTATGATGCGGAGAACTCGTATATGCTCCAGAGCCGATCCGACGCTACACCGCAAATCTCTGCGCAGAATCAGGAATTCCTTTCGCGAGTAAGAGCGCTTCTCGACGGTCTCGCGGACCGCGAGTCAAACGGCAAACCTCCGGATGCGATGCTCGTGACGGCGCCTGCCAATATTCGATATCTGTCGGGGTTCACCGGGAGCAGCGGCTGGCTTCTGGTCTCCGAACAAGGCACGATTCTTTTCACCGATCCCCGTTACACCATTCAGGCGTCGGAACAAACTCCGTTCGATGTGCGCATCGCGGAAGGCCCTCTGACCGCCGCGCTCCACAGCTACGCCGCTCGCAAGAAGTGCAAGCGGCTCGGATTTGAGCGCAACCGGATCGGCTTTGAAACGTTCGAGGCGCTTCGGGAAGCTTTGCCCTCCGGTTGTGAACTGGCGCCGGTCAATCATCCGGTGGAAGATCTGCGAATAGTCAAGAGCGCGAACGAGATCGCTCGCATTCGAGCTTCGGTGGAAACCAACTCGCGCGCGTTCCGCCGCGCCTGCAAAAGCCTTCGGCCGGGGATGCGCGAGGCCGAGTTCGCCGCCGAAATCGATTACCAGCAGCGCCGGGCCGGCGGCGAAAGTTCCGCCTTCGAGACGATCGTCGCCTGGGGCGTCCGCTCTGCGCTGCCGCATGCGCGACCGACCTCTCAAAAGATCGAAAAGGGCATCCTGCTGATCGATATGGGCACTTTCGAAAATGGCTACGCGAGCGACATGACGCGCACGCTGCACATTGGCAAAGCCCCGCGCCGTTTCCGGACCCTTTACCAGGCGGTTCTGGACGCCCAGCTGGCCGCGATCGACGCTGTGCGCCCCGGAGCGACCGCGTCCCGCATCGATAAGGCCGCGCGCAAGGTGCTGGACAAGGCCGGTTTCGCCAAGGAGTTCGTCCATTCCACGGGCCACGGGTTGGGACTGGAAATTCACGAAGCTCCGCGCATCGGCAAGAAATCGGAAACCGTCGTCCAACCGGGATTTGCGATCACCATCGAACCGGGCGCGTATTTTGACGGCTATGGCGGTGTCCGCATTGAAGATACGGTGGTCGTCACCGAGACCGGCTGTGAGGTGCTCACCCCCACTCCCAAGGAATTGGTGGAATGGTGACATTCTGCTAAGCTAGACCGTTGCCATGACAGTGGAAGAAATACGGGAACTGATCACGTTGGTGACGTCCAGCGGCATCGCGGAATTGGAAGTTCAGCGGGGCGAAAACCGCGTTCGAATCCGCCGGTCTCTGCCGAGCGAAGCGCCTTCCATCTCGCCGGCCTTCTACCCTGCCGCGGGGCCGTCCGCCACGCAGCAGCACCTTGCGCCATCCGCCCCCGCCGTCGCGCCGGCCGGGCGGCCGCAAGAGACACCCAAGTCCGTGATGGCGGCTGATGACCCCGCCGTGAAGCTGGTGAAATCGCCGATTGTCGGGACATTTTACGAGTGCCCCTCGCCTGGAACGCCCGCCTTCGTTAGAGTAGGCGAAACCGTGCAGCCCGGCCGCGTTCTCTGCATCATTGAATCGATGAAGCTTATGAACGAGATCGAGGCGGAATTCGCCGGAGTGATCGAGAGCCGTCTGGTGCCGAACGGGCAGCCTGTCGAGTATGGCGAAGCGTTGTTCGCCATCCGGGCCATTTAAATCGTGCCGACGGAAATCAAGGCTCCCGCGGGCCAGAATGCGCCGGGTCCGAAGCGCTTCAACGTGCCCCTCGCCGCGCCCACCGGCGACAAGCTCCCGTTCCGCAAGATTCTGATCGCCAACCGCGGCGAGATAGCCGTGCGCGTCATCGCCGCGTGCCGCGATCTGGGAATACCCACCGTGGCGGTGTATTCGGAGGCGGATCGCTATAGTCTCCCGGTCCGTTTCGCGGATGAAGCCGTCTGTATCGGGCCGGCCAAGAGCGCGCGCAGCTATCTCGACATCCCTTCGATCATCAGCGCCGCCGAGATCACCAACGTGGAAGCCATTCACCCGGGTTACGGATTTCTCAGTGAGAATGCCCGCTTCGCGGAAGTTTGCAAGGATTGCGGCATCAAATTCATCGGCCCGCGTCCCGACGTCATACAGGCCATGGGCATCAAGGAACGCGCCCGGGCCATCATGAAAGAGTATGGCGTTCCCACTCTTCCCGGCTCGGAAGGCGTTCTTTCCAGCGCGGAAGAAGCGATTGATTTGGCCCAACAGATTGGCTTTCCGATCATCCTGAAGGCTTCCGCGGGCGGCGGCGGCCGCGGGATGCGCGTCGTGAATAAGGCCGAAGAACTGGCCGCCATGCTGACCCAGGCGCAGCAGGAGGCTGGGGCGTCATTCAGTTCGGCCGACGTTTATCTGGAAAAGTTTGTCACGCGCCCTCGTCATATCGAATTTCAAGTGCTCGCGGACGAGCACGGGAACATCGAGATTCTCGGCGAGCGCGAATGCAGCATTCAACGGCGGCATCAGAAGCTGCTGGAAGAGTCTCCTTCGCCCGCCCTGCGCCCGGAGACCCGCGAGCGCGTCATGCAGACCTTGCGAGAAGCGCTGAAGGCGATCGGCTACACCAACGCCGGCACCGTTGAGTTCTTGATGGATGAGAAGGGCGATCTTTATTTCATTGAGGTGAACGCCCGCATTCAGGTCGAACATCCCGTCACGGAAATGGTCACCGGGCTCGATCTCGTGAAGGCCCAGATCCGCATCGCCGCCGGTGAAAAGCTGAGCGATATTATTCCGCTTCCCGTCCAGTTCCGGGGCCATGCCATCGAATGCCGGATCAACGCGGAAAATCCGGAGACGTTCGCGCCGTCCCCAGGCCGCATCACCGGCCTGATTTTACCCGGCGGCATCGGCGTGCGCGTCGACACTCACGCATTTGCCGAGGGAGTGATTCCGCCCTATTACGATTCGCTCGTGGCCAAGCTGATCGTCCACGGCGCGACGCGCCAGGAAGCGATCGAGCGGATGCGCCGCGCCCTCGGCATGTTCGTCATCGAAGGAATCTATACGTCGATTCCGCTTCACCAGCGCATTTTGTCAGATCCGGATTTCCTTTCGGGGAATTTCGACACCCATTTCATCCAGCGGCTGCTCAAGTAATACAATTGCCTGCATGCTTAAGGATTTCAAAGCGTTTGTTTTGCGCGGCAATGTTGTCGATCTGGCCGTCGGCGTAATCATCGGCGCCGCTTTCGGCAAGATCGTCTCGTCGTTAGTCAACGACATCATCATGCCGCCCATCGGGCTGTTGCTCGGCGGCGTCGATTTTTCCAATAAATTTTTTGTTTTGAAAGGCGGGACTTACCCCAGCCTCGCCGCGGCGAAGGCGGATAAGGCCGCCGTCGTTCTCAGCTACGGAGTATTCGTCAACACCGTCGTCGAATTTCTCATCATCGCGTTGTGCGTGTTTCTGCTGATCCAGGCTATTGGCCGGTTGCTTCCGAAGCCCGTGCCTGTGGCCGTCACTACCCGGGATTGTCCCTATTGCGCCACCGCCATTCCTCTGGCCGCGAAGCGCTGTCCCAACTGCACTTCGCAGTTGGCCTGATTACGGCTCGTCGTCTCCCATCGCCGGCTCCGCCGCGAGCCGGGCCTTGGCGGCAGGCGATTTCAGCGTTTTCTGCAGATCCGCGACAGCTTTCTCGATCTGTGTGGTGGGCGCCGAGTCGGTATCCTCCACCACGTTGAGAAGCATCGCCATTCGGCGATTCAGGCGCTCGTCCTTGCCGTCAGCGGAGTTCATCATCGCCGTCAACTGCACCGAAAGGTCAAACTTCTTGCGCAATCCATCCGGGGTTGTCGTGATGCGCGGATCCAGCTTCACCGCGAAGGTCTGAGTGTAAGTCTTGCCGTCAATAATCAGACGGACCTGGTAATTGCCCGGAAGAACCGTGGGACCGACCGGAAGCCGCGCCGTGTCGCGGTATATGGCCGCGATCGGATACTCGTGCTCCTTGGAGTAGGGCGGCGCGTAATGGAGATCCCAAACGAAGCGATGCATGCCTGCCGTCGTGGCCACCGCGGTCGCGGGCCGGATCCAGTAGGTTGGCACGTTTAGTTCGGGATCCGCGGCTTCGGGCGGATCGGAACTCGAATAGCGGCGCACCAGGCGTCCTCCGTCATCCAGAATCTCGATGGCTGCTCGCTGCGTGGCGCTTTGCAGGTAGTAGTCGATGATCGCGCCATCCGGCGGGTTCTGTCCCACCGGCTCTTCGGGCGGCAGCGGCGTATCGGGGTTTCGGTTCCAACGCCAGCGAAGGGCTGCCTGAGGCTGGAACAGCGTCACCGCCTCGCTCAGAACGTGCGCATTCATCTGGCGCAGCGGAGTCACGTCATCCAGAATCCAGAAACCGCGCCCGTGCGTGGCGATGACAAGGTCGTCTCCGTGAATGACCAGATCCCGGATCGATGTCGCCGGCATATTCAGGCGCAGAGACTGCCAGTCGCTGCCGTCGTTGAACGACACCCATGTCTGGTGTTCCGAACCGGCATACAACAGTCCCCGGCGCTCCGGATCCTCCCGGATGACGTTGATGGAGGCGTTCTCGGGAAGGCCGGTGGTGATCTCTGTCCAGGTCTTTCCATAGTCATGCGTGCTGTATATGTAAGGCCGTGTATCGTCCAGCCGGAAGCGGTTGACCGCCGCGTAGACAGTTCCTTCCTCGAAGTGGGAAGCATCCATCAGCGAAACTTTGCTCCAAGGCGTTAGCTGCGGGGGAGTCACGTTCGCCCAGGTTTTCCCTCCGTCGCGCGTCAGTTGGATCAATCCGTCGTCTGTTCCGCACCAGATCACATCGATATTTTTCGGCGACGGCGCAATGGTGTAGATCACGCCGCGGTGCTTGCCCTTTTCGGGATCGAGGGCGGTGAAAACGCCCAACACGGCGGGAACCGGGGAGCTTTCGCGCGTCAGATCCGGGCTCATCACGTCCCAACTGTTGCCGCCGTTCGTCGTCCGGAAGAGAACGTTGGAGCCGAGATATAACACGTGCGGGTCGACGGGCGAGAAAAGAAGAGGCATGGTGCGGACAAAACGGAATTTGTCGGAACGCATGGGCACGGGGCTGATATTTTGAACGTCTCCCGTGATCTGGTCAAAACGGGTGGCTTTTCCTCCATAAATCAGGTTCGGATGTAGCGGATCCGGCGCCACATAGCCGTACTCTTCCACAGCCACGGGATGCCAGTCCCGGAAGCTGATGCTGCCATAATCGCTACGGCTCGCGACGCCTGCGGAACCGCTCTCCTGCTGGCCGCCATAAACCCAATAAGGGAAACGGTTGTCCGTGATCACGTGGTAGAACTGCGCCGTCGGCTGGTTGTACCAGGAACTCCACGTCTGCCCTCCGTTGACCGTCAGCGTGGCGCCCTGATCGACCGCCAGAAGGATGATGGCCGGGTTCTTCGGATTGATCCAGATCGTGTGATAATCGTCGCCGCCAGGCGCCCCCTTGATGGCCGTGAAACTCTTTCCCCCGTCATCGGATCGATAGGTGGACGTGTTCGCCACATAGATCCGGTCCGCGTTCGCTGGATCGACGCGCACGCACGCGAAGTCCGAACCGCGGCCCCAGATGCGTTCCTCATGGTTCACTTGCATCCAGCTTTCGCCGGCATCGTCCGAACGGTACACGCCGCCCGACTTGGCGGCGTCAACCATGGCGTACATGCGCGAGCCGTCGCCCGGCGCAATCCCGATTCCGATACGCCCCAAACCTTCCGCCGTGCTCGGCAGACCCTTCGTCAGCGCCTTCCACGTAGTCCCGCCATCTGTCGATTTGAACAATCCGCTGCCTGGACCGTTGAACGAACCCCCTACCTCCCAGGGCGCCTGGCGCCCCGCCCAAAGAACGGCATAGACGTTTCGCGCGTCTTTCGGGTCAAACGCCAGGTCCATGCCGCCGGTATTTTCGTCTTTGTAAAGGACGCGCTCGAAATTCTTCCCCCCGTCGGTAGAGCGATAGATTCCGCGCTCCTCGTTCGGCCCGTAAGGATGCCCCAGCACCGCCACAAATAATCGGTTCGGATCATGCGGATCGATCAGGACGGCCGGGATCTGCCAGCCATCCCGCAGCCCCAGATGCTCCCAGGATTTTCCCGCGTCGGTCGATTTGTAGATACCGTCGCCCACCGACAAATCCGGCCGCTGCAGCCCTTCGCCGCTGCCCACGTAAATGACGTTGGAGTTGGAGGGCGCGACCGCCAGCGATCCGATCGACCCGGTGTCTTGATCGTCGAAGATCGGCTTCCAAACGCGCCCGTAGTCGGTCGACTTCCAAACACCGCCGTTGTTGGCCGCCACATAGAATACGTTGGGCTCGTCGGGCACTCCGCTCGCCGCCACCGTGCGGCCTCCCCGAAAGGGGCCGATGGAGCGCCATTTCATGTCGTCGTAGAGCGCGTCCGGGAACTGAGCCCGCGCTGCCGCGGTCGCCGCGAGAAGAAGAATTATGCCGGTTCGCATGAGGATAGAAAGGCTAGAATGACATAACCCATGCGATCTCCGCTTCCGACTATTCTGGCGATCACGCTTCTGCCGGCCGCTTTCGCCGCCGCTCAGGCCCCCAATTCCGAGTCGACGATTCCGCAAAAACGCATCGAGCAGGATCAGCCGCGGGACGCCACGAAGGAGAAGGAAAAAGAGGAGCAGGGAATGCAATACCGCTCCATTGGTCCGTTCCGGGGCGGCCGGTCTTTGACTGCCGCCGGAGTGCCGGGAGATCCGACCGTCTACTACTTCGGATCCACCGGGGGCGGTATTTGGAAATCGACCGACGCCGCCACCACCTGGAGGCCGGTCTTCGATCATGAGAAGACGTCTTCCATCGGCAGCCTGGCCGTTGCCGCCTCCGACCCCAATGTGATCTATGCCGGAACCGGCGAAGCTTGTATTCGCGGCAATTTGGCCCAGGGCGACGGCATTTATAAGTCCGTAGACGCCGGGAAGAACTGGAAGAACGTCGGGTTGAAGGATTCGCGCGCCATCGGGAAGCTGATCGTTCATCCCACCAACCCGGACATCGTCTTCGTCGCCGCGCTGGGCCATCCTTATGGGCCTAATATCGAGCGGGGGATTTTCCGCACCGTCGACGGCGGCAAAACCTGGCAGAAGGTGCTTTTTGTCGATGAAAACACGGGCGGCGTGGATGTCGCCTTCAGTCCGCGCAATTCCCACATCCTGTTCGCCGCGATGTGGCAGGTCCGGCGGCAGCCCTGGCGTATGGATAGCGGCGGCTCCGGCAGCGGGCTGTACCGGTCTGTCGACGGCGGCGACACCTGGAAGAAGCTGACAGGCGAAGGGCTGCCGGAGGGCCCGCTCGGGAAGATCGGCGTAGCGGTCGGCGCCAATTCCGATCGCGTCTACGCGCTGATCGAAGCCAAAGAAGGCGGACTGTACCGGTCCGACGATGGCGGCGACAAGTGGGAACTGATCAACCCGGATGACCGATTTACGCAGCGCGCCTGGTACTACATGCACATCGTGGCGGATCCGGTCGACGTGAACACGGTTTATATTCTGAACGTCGATTTCCATCGCTCCACCGACGGCGGACACACTTTCAACAAGATCAAGGTTCCCCACGGGGACAACCACGGGTTATGGATCGATCCGCGCGACCCCAAGCGCATGATTCAGTCCGACGACGGCGGCGCCACCGTCACGCTCGATGGCGGGTCTCACTGGACTCTTGAAAACAACCAGCCGACCGCGCAGTTTTACCACGTCATCGCCGATACGCGCTTTCCCTACTACCTCTATGGCGCGCAGCAGGACAACACTTCCGTGGGCATTGCGAGCCGCGGATCGGAAGGCCCCATAGACCGCCAGGATTGGTATCCCGTAGGGGGCGGCGAGGCCGGCTACATCGCTCCGGATCCGCGCGATCCGCTGATCATTTACGCCGGAGACTACCAGGGCCAGATCACGCGCTTCGACAAGCACAACAGCCAACTCCGCAACATCACGGTGAATCCGGTCCTCAGCGACGGAAAAGGCGCGGCCGGCCTGGAGCATCGTTTCCAGTGGACCGCTCCGCTGCTGATTTCCCCGCACGATCCGAATACCCTTTATCACGCCGGTGAGCGAATCTTCAAAACCACCGATGGCGGAACGCACTGGGACGCGATCAGTCCCGATCTGACCCGCAACGATAAAACCAAACAGCAGCCCTCGGGCGGTCCCATCACGATCGACGACACCGGAACCGAATATTACGACACGGTCTTCGCGGTCGCCGAGTCGCCGCTCCAATCCGGTGTGATCTGGGCCGGCACCGACGACGGCCTGATTCAGCTCACGCGGGATGGAGGCAAGAGCTGGACCAACATCACTCCCAAAGACCTGCCCGAATGGAGCAAGATCAGCCAGATCGACGCATCTCCTTTCGATCCAAGCGCGGCGTGGGTCGCGGTGGACCGTCATGCCAACGACGACATGAAACCCTACATTTACGCGACCGCGGACTATGGCGCAACGTGGAGGAAGTTGGGTTTAGGCATTCCGGACGGCTCGTTCGTCCGCGCCGTCCGCGAAGATCCCAAACGCAAGGGGCTGCTGTTCGCCGGTACCGAAACCGGGGTCTTCGTCTCGCAGGATGCCGGCGCGACCTGGGCCTCGCTGCAACTCAACCTGCCCACGGTTCCCGTACATGACCTGGTCATCAAAGATAACGATCTGCTGCTGGCGACCCATGGCCGTTCGTTTTGGATTCTGGACGACATCTCACCGCTTCGCCAGGCCAATGCGCAGACCATGAAGGCCGATTTCTGGCTATACCAGCCGGCGGCCGCACTCCGCGTCCATGCATTTGGCGATAGCGAAGCGCTTGCCGGCGGAGGCGAAAATCCTCCGCCGGGCGCCATCATTTACGTCTATGCAAAAGCCAAGCCGAAGGAGGCCACGCTGGAAATTCTCGACGCTTCGGGAAAGGTGATCAGAACTTATACCTCGGCAAAATCCAAGGAAACGGACGAGCAACTCGACCCCGAGGACGAGAAGCCCAAGAAACAGGTGGAATTGAAACCGGGGTTGAATCGCCTGGTGTGGGATCTCCGATACGAACCCGCGCCCGGAGTGGAAAATTACTATCTCTACGAATATGAGGCGGGCGCCAAGGGTCCGTTAGCTCTTCCTGGACAATATCAGGCCCGGATGACGATGGATGGGAAAACGCTCACGGCTCCGTTCGATCTGAAAATGGATCCGCGCGTGACCGTATCGCGCGAAGACCTGGAAAAGCAGTTCACCACCCTGCTGGAAATCCGCGCGCAGCTTGTGCGTGTGTACGCGGTCGCCAATCAAATCCTCGATCTCAAAACGCAGCTCGCCGGCATCCGGAAGCGCGTCGATCCGGCAACGGCCAAGCCCCTTTTGGTCGAGGCGCAAGCCCTCGATGAAAAACTCACCGCGCTTCAGGACAAGCTGATCAATCTGAAGGTGCGCGCGAACGAGGATTCGCTCAAATATGGGCTGGGAGTGGACGGCGATCTCGCCTCGCTGGCGGTCACCGTCGGCGGCGATGCTGACGCGATTCCGACCGCTGCGTCCTTGGAGCAATTCGCCCGGGTGAAGTCAGCCGTCGATGGCTACGTGGAACGCTGGACGACGCTGGTCTCAACAGACGTTCCGCGATTTCAGAAGGCCGCCGAAGCTGAAAACGTGCGCGTAATCATCATCCCGCCCATGCCGGCGAGCCTTCCCGGCAGCTCCCGGTAAATCCTCTAGCGGGAGTTCCAAGGAATTTGCCGCTTTTCACCGTGTTACAAAGAAGGAAGGCCCGAGATGTTTCACGGAACAAATAGACGGCCGGTCTTGCGGGAGTTTGAATTTGTGTGGCATCGCTGGTTTCACCCATGGTCGGCGTCAGTTTGATCCTGACCGGATCCATGGCGCGGTCGCGTCCCTGATTCATCGGGGGCCCGATCAGCAGGGTGTTTTCCAATCCGGCTCCGTCTCTCTCGGCGCCACGCGCCTCAAAATCATCGACCTGGATGGCGGCGATCAGCCCATCTTCTCTGAATCGCGCGATACGGTCGTCGTGTTCAATGGAGAAATTTATAACCACGCCGAACTCCGGCGCGAACTCCTCGCGCGCGGTCATCGATTCCAGAGCAGCACCGACACGGAAGTCGTTCTCCGTGCCTTTCTGGAGTGGGACACCGATTGTTTTCCCCGGCTCCGCGGCATGTTTGCGGTCGCGCTCTGGACCGAATCCAGCCGCCGTCTCGTGCTCGCCCGCGACCGAATCGGAATCAAGCCGCTTTATATCGCCCGTTGCGAGGAAGATCTCTATTTTGGTTCGGAGATAAAAGCGCTCCTGATTCACCCGGAGATCGATCGCCGCCTCAGTCTCGAGGGTCTCGATTGTTATCTTTCCGTCAACTATGCGCCGAGTCCCTGGACCCTGGTGGAAGGCATCGAAAAGCTTCTTCCGGGCAACTTCCTGGAGTGGAGAAACGGCAAAGTCCGAACCGAGTTCTATTGGCGGCTTCCCGCCAGGCAGCACGGCCGGCAGACGGTGGATGGCGCTAAAGAGCAGCTTGATTCCCTGCTGAAGCAGTCCGTGAGCGAACATCTGATTTCCGATGTTCCCCTGGGCATATGGTTAAGCGGAGGCATTGATTCTTCAGCGATCCTCCATTACGCCGCGGCTGCGTCCTCGTCCCGGCTGAAAACGTTCTCCATCTCGTTTCGGGGCCGGAGTTTTGACGAAACGGATTACATCGGCGAAATGGTCCGGCAGTATGGGACGGAACACGAACAGCTGGATCTGAATGCGGATTCCGGTCTTCAGGACGCCATCGAGGAATTTGCCTATTACGCCGATGAGCCTAACGCGGACGCCGGCGCTTTGCCCGTCTGGTTTCTTTCCCGTATGACGCGGAAAACCGCGACCGTAGCCCTAAGCGGCGAAGGCGCTGACGAGCTGTTCGGCGGCTATCTCACTTATCGCGCCAACCGTTTGGCGAATCCCTTGCGCAGTTTGCCCGCCGGTTTGCTGTCTTCGGCGTTGCCGGCGCTTCGGTTCTGGCCCGTATCCGACGAGAAGATCAGCCTGGAATACAAGCTGAAGCGATTTGTCGAAGGGTGCCGGCTGTCTCCGGGCCGCGCTCATGTTTACTGGAACGGCACGTTCTCCGATTCGGAAAAACGCTCGCTAACACGCTTTGGTCTTCCTGCCGCGCTCCGGCCGATCGTGGCGGAGTACAACGACGCTCTGGGTGACGAAGCGGTGGACCTTTGGTTTGATCAGAAGTATTTTCTTCCCGACGACATCCTGACCAAGGTCGACCGCATCAGCATGGCGCACGCCGTCGAAGTCCGTCCCCCGTTCCTGGATCATCGGATTGTCGAGTTCGCCGCCTCTCTGCCGATCGCGCTCAAGATTCGCGGCGCCCGGCAAAAGGTGATCTTGAAGGAACTCATGAAAGGGAAGCTCCCGGCGTCCATTTTGAAGCGCCGGAAGATCGGGCTTGATATCCCGGCGCATGAATGGCTTCGCGGACCCCTTCGCGGTTTGCTGCTTGACACCCTTGCATCCGGGGCGCGAGAGTACGGCGACTTGTTCCGGGTTGATACGATCGAAGATTGCGTGCGGCAGCATATGGACAGGCGCGCAAACCTCGGTTACCACCTTTGGGGCCTTATGATTTTGTTCCTCTGGATGAAGAAGTGGCGGATTCAAACAGTTTCCGTCCCCTCGCTGGGCCGGCAGGTCAGCGAGATTGCCTGACCGCCGAAACGTAAGCGTCGTAGTCAGCAGTGCCCTGGGATTTCAAAAATTAGGAGCAGGAACAAAAACAAGATGAAGATTTGCGTGCTGGGCGGAGACGGGTACTGTGGGTGGGCGACAGCTCTCTATTTGTCCTCCAAAGGACATTCGGTGGCGATCGTCGATAACTTCATTCGCCGCCAATGGGACCACGAACTGGGAGCGGAAAGCCTAACCCCCATCCAGCCTCTTGCCAAGAGGTTGCAAGTCTGGAAAGAGACCACCGGCAAGACGATTGACCTTTTGATCGGCGACGTTACCGACTACGACTTTCTCGCCTCGGCGATAGAGGCGTGCGAGCCGGACGCGGTGATTCATTTCGCCGAACAGCGAGCCGCCCCGTATTCCATGATCGATCGCAAGCACGCCGTCTTCACGCAGGTGAATAACGTGGTCGGCACGCTGAATCTGCTCTTCGCCCTCCGTGAGTTCCGGCCCGATTGCCACCTGATCAAGCTGGGGACCATGGGCGAATATGGAACCCCGAATATCGACATCGAAGAAGGCTTCATCACCATTGAACATAACGGCCGCACGGACACGGTTCCTTATCCCAAGCAGCCCGGCTCCTTCTACCACCTTTCAAAGGTGCACGACAGCCACAACATCATGTTCACCTGCAAGATCTGGGGGCTGCGGGCCACGGATCTGAACCAGGGCGTGGTGTACGGGACGATGACCGATGAAGTCGCGCTCGATGAGGCGCTCATCAACCGCTTCGACTACGACGAAGTGTTCGGCACGGTGCTGAATCGGTTCTGCGTCCAGGCGGCCAGCGGCCATCCCCTTACGGTTTATGGCCGCGGCGGCCAAACGCGCGGTTTTCTGGATATTCGGGACACGGTCCGGTGCGTTGAACTGGCCTGCCTCCAGCCCGCCAAACCTGGTGAATTCCGCGTCTTCAATCAGTTCACCGAGCAGTTCTCGGTTTTGGAACTGGCCCGCATGGTGCAAACAGCGGCCAGGCGCATGGGGTTGCCGGTAGATATCGATCATCTTCCCGATCCGCGCGTGGAAGCGGAACAACACTACTACAACGCGAAGCATTCCAAACTGATCGACCTCGGGTTGAAGCCGCATTTCCTGTCCGATTCACTACTCGATTCCCTGCTCAATATCGCGGTCGAATACCGCGATCGCATCGAATCGTCCCTTTTCCTGCCGCGCGTGAACTGGCGCAAGGGAACGAATGATCGCCGGCGTCCGGTTTCTATTCCTGTTCAGGCGTCCGTTAACGGGTCACGAAATCACTCAGGGGATGATTAGTCAGCAGCAGCTTGCTGCCGCTGTTCAGGACGACTTGCAGCTTTTCGTCGCTCACCATCTTCCGCAGGCGGGGCAGGGCAAGGTCGCTCGCCACTAGATAGCAGCGCGCCGGCCCTTCCCAAAGCGCCTTCCATTGCGCGTCATCCAGAAAAACGTCCGGCGCGCCCGGCGCGTAAGACCCGTATACCAGGTTGTTGAACCGCCCATTTAGCAGCAGCGCGCGGCGATCCGTATAGAAGAAAACCGAGGAGAACGTGTAGTAGTGGTGGTCCACAATGAGTTGGCCCGGCGGGGATTGCAGCAGGGCGCGCGCGATGGGACGGGAAGATAAGTAAGGGTCGAAAGAGACCAGCGCCAGCCTCGCCGCTTGGAAAAATAGAACCATCATGACCGCGGCTGCGAGAAATCCTCGCAGAACCGGGCCGCGCATGGTTCCAACCATCCCCACCAGAAAAGCCGCTCCAGCCGCCAGAAGCGGCCACCGCAGGTACGCGAACGAAGCCAGGGTCAGATCGCCCATATGCCCCAGCGACAGTGTATATGTGCCGGGTCGCTGATTCAGGGCCGCGGCGATGTCTCCCGGCACGGGAAGATTTCTCACGAGGAAACATAAACCGAGTACTGTAATCGCCGCCGCGCCGGCCAGCACGGATAATGTTCGCGTGCCCCGCCGGATCCATATCGTTTCCGCCGCCATGGCCGAGCCGATCAATAGAGCGAGCGCCGGATAGCAGGGCATCGAGTAATACTCCTGCGTGGTGGAAAAGGTGAAAAATATAAGCACGAAGCCCGTCCAGCAAACCGCCAGCATGCGGGTTTGCCCGGCTCGATCCACGGGCCGGAAGGAAAGCTTCGCCACCCCCGGCAGGTAAACGCTCCAGGGGAACAGCCACAACAGGTGAAATAGCCAGAAATACACGCGCGGCACCGTGTTGTAATCGCGCGGCGAGCGCAGATTCAGGAAGCGAAGCAATTGCTCGTTGATGAAAAAGAACCACAGAAAGCCGTGGTACTCGCCCGGCGCGCTATGGAGCGTGAAGTCGAAATAGGGCGGATTGCGAAGCGCCGCCAGCACATGCCAAGGCGCCGCGATCAGGAGCACAATTGCCGCGCCACGGATCGGGCGCAGTCGTTTCCACGTACGGCGAATCCTTAACTGCCGGGTCAGCGCCAGGTAGAGCAATCCCGCCGCGATCGGAAACAGCGCTCCGACCAGGCTCTTCAGGAGCAAACCCGTTCCCAGGCTCGCGGCGAGAACAAACGCCCAGACGCCCGGATGCGATTCTTCCTCATCCAACGCCCGCAGGAACGCCCATAGCGCGAGCGCCGTTGTGAACGTCAGCACGACGTCCGGAATCTGGACCCGCGTAAACAGGAACAGCCCGACGCACGTGGACACGCAAAGGCCCGCGTACAAACCTGCGCGTCTGCCGAACGCCCACACGCCGAAGGCCGCGGTGAGCCAGCTGAGTCCGATGGACGCGAAGGCGACCGGCATTCGCGCCACCCAGTCATGCACGCCGAAAATGCTATAGCAGATCGCAATCATCCAGTAGATGAGAGGAGCCTTCTCCAGATAAGCAACGCCGTCCAACCGCGCGGTCACCCAGTCCCCGGAGGTCAGCATGTTCCGGGCGATCTGGGCTTGCACGGCGTCCACGTCGTCTTGCAAAGAGGGCGGAGACGTGATGCAGCCCAGATACACCGCGGCGGCAAAAAACAGCACGATCAGGTAAAGCTGATAATTCTTTGGACCGGATGCTGCAACGCTATCGCCGCTGTTCGCCATGAGTTCTTTCGCGTCAGGCGGGTGCGCGGCGCTCAACGCCGCGTGCGCGCCAGAGGCGATAATAGCGTAGTGACAAAGCGACTGTTGCAGCCTGTGCGGATCGCGAATGGCGACTGAGACTGTGCAGGCGGTCAGCCATCGCGGCCGGCTTCTTCGCACGTACTCGCTCCTGTTTCTCTTTATCGCGCTGAAGGCGTTTGGGAACCTGGCGCTGGCTTGGGGCACAAAGCACTTCCCGCAGGCTCTGGCGGCCAATCCCGCGGCTTACCTGCTCGCCATGCTCCAGCCCTTTGTAGCCATCGGTATCGGTATGCAGATCTTCGCCCTGCTGGTGCGTATCGCGCTGCTGAGCGTGGCCGACCTCACGTTCGTGCTTCCCATAACGGCCATCGGGTACGTTCTGTCTGCGCTCTCGGGACTGGTGTTCTTGGGAGAAACGGTCACCGCGGTGCGATGGGCCGGCACATTGCTGATCTTCGCGGGGACGGCGCTGGTCGCCTCCACGCCGCAGAAGTCGGCGCATCTTCCCGGGGATCCGCGGACGGGAGATCCGCGGTGAAGTGGTTTCTCCTCGGCATCGTCGTGATCGCGACCGTTCTGAGCGATCTTCTGCAGAGCCACGAGATGAAGCTCGCTGGAGAGCAGTCGATTGGAGCGCGCGGCATCGGCCGCCTGCTCCACACGGTTTTTGCGCGCCGCTATCTGGTCCTCTCGATTGTTTGCCTGGCCTTCTCTTTTTTCGCGTTCATGGCCCTCGTCCAGACCGCCCCGCTCAGTTTCGCGGTGCCCGGCTCGGCCGCCAGCCTGGTTTTGGAAACTCTGTTGGCCAAACTGATCCTGAAGGAGCCGGTCGGCATTCGACGCGGCGCGGGAACTCTGCTCGTACTCTGCGGGATCGTTCTGATCGCGCGCTGACTCGCTATGCTGATCCAGAGGAATAACAGATGAGGGTAGTCCGCTTAACGCTTTTGGGGATGGCGACCTTCCCATTCTTCTATTACCTCATCGCCCTCTACAGCATCCGCCGGTTCTTCCTCGATCCGAATCCGGATCCCGCGTCACCGGATTTCACTCCGCCGGTCAGCAATCTCAAACCGATTCGCGGACTCGATCCCGACGCCTACGAAAACTTCGCCAGCCTCTGCCGCCAGGATTACCCCGACTACGAACTTCTCTTTTGCGTGGGCAGCCGGAACGACCCCGCTGTCCCGATCCTGGAAAAACTTGCGCGTGACTTCCCCGAGCGCTCGATTCGGATCTTCTTCGGCTCTGGGCGAACCGGATCCAACGATAAAGTCGCCAAGCTCGCGCGCTTAGCCGCCGAGGCCCGCAATGAGGTTCTGGTCATCAATGACAGCGACGTTTGGGTTAAACCCGACTACCTGCGCCACATCGTGGCTCCGCTGCGAAATCCCAAAGTGGGCGCCGTCACATGCCTATACACCTCCCGGGACGAAAAAACTCTGCCTGAGAATCTCCAGACCATCGGCATGATCTCCGACTTTTTTCCCAGCATCATGGTCGCCCGCCAGTTGGATGGAGTGCACTTCGCGCTGGGAACCACCATCGCCACCACGCGCGGCCATCTGCGTGAATTCGGCGGTTATGAAGCTTTGGAGAACCGGCCCGCCGACGATCTCCTGGTTGGACGTCTCATCGCGGGCAACGGGCACGAAGTGCGTCTGCTCCCGTATACCGTGCTGACCGTTTCCGATTACCAGTCCATGCGCGAGCTGCTCCACAAGCGCTTGCGATGGATTGTGGTCATGCGCCATATGCGCCCTTGGGGCCACCTCGGGCTCGTGTTCACGCACGGGCTCGCCTGGACCCTGGGGGCTGTCGCGCTCCAACCCACGCTGCCGGTCGCTCTGTTTTTTGGAGGAGCTTACCTTGTTCTGCGGCTCGCCATGACATTGATGGTCGGCGCTTGGGGCCTCCACAAGGTAGGCCTCTGGAAACAGACGCCGCTGATTCTCGCGTGGGACGCCGTCGCGTTTGTTCTCTGGCTGGTCAGCTTCACGCGCACCAGCATTCGATGGCGTGACGGCTACTACTACATACGCAACGGGCAACTCGTCCCAGTCTCCGAAGCAGCTGCGCGGTAAGCGACGTTGAGCGAAGGCTTGACTATAGCCTATAGTCTATCTATTGGTCATTTTAAATAGACCAAAACATATTATAATAGTTGCTTTTATAGTCCAAAACCTATACGATTAAACGTCATCCATAGGCTCTGATCTATGAAAAAGTCAAAGCTCGCCACCCAATCTCGCTCGCGCCTGGATTCGCGCTTCATTGAAATCGGTCCGGCGAAACGGTTCACTACCCCCGCGCGCGGCTGGATCAAAGCTATTCGGGGGGCGCTCGGCATGTCTTCCTCGCAGCTGGCATCGCGACTCGGCGTCAAACAACCCACGGTCATTGCGCTAGAACAGTCCGAAGCCAAAGGCACGATAGAGCTCGCAACGCTCCGGCGAGCAGCGGAAGCCCTTGACTGTACCCTCGTTTACGCGCTCGTACCCAACAAACCGCTGGAGACGATCGTCCGAGATCGGGCGCGCTCTCTGGCGCGAGCCGGCAGCGCGCCTCTCGAGCATTCCATGTTGCTGGAAAACCAAGCCGTAGGCGTAAGCGACTCCGAGGCTCAACTCGACGAGTTTGTCCGCGAGACAAATCCAAGCCGTTTTTGGGATGACGCGTGAATCGTATTTTCGAGAAGCTGGATGATGCGGCGACACCGCTCACGCCGGAGGAAACGCGCGGCCTCATCCCTTCTCACATTGCCTACCGCCGCGAATTGAACGAGGCCGAGCACGAGAACATCGCCCGGGGTCAGGAATGGGCGCTTCGCCGCCGCCGTGACCTGCTGAGCCAGAAATTCATAACCGACCTGCACAAGCAAATGTTCGGGGACGTCTGGCGCTGGGCTGGAAAGTTCCGGACCAAGCCTCGGAATATCGGGATTGACTATCGGCTGATACCGATGGAGTTGCGCATTTTGATCGACGACAGTAAGGCGTGCGCTGACTCCGGCGCCTGTCCGGCCGATGAAATAGCGGTACGGTTTCACCACCGGCTGGTTTGGATTCACCCATTCGCGAACGGCAATGGCCGCCACGCGCGTCTGATGGCGGATCTCCTGGTGATGCGCTTGGGTTTCGAGCGGTTCTCCTGGGGAAGGGAAAGCCTCCGCGATCCGGGTGCTGTGCGGGCGCGTTACATAGAAGCGTTGCGCGCCGCCGACAACCACGACATCCGCCCGTTACTCGCGTTCTCCCGCTCGTAGCTCAATCGAGCGGAACGCCGCCGCGGTGTGAGTGCTACCCGAACGAAGGGTGTGGCTGGGAGGCAGGGATTCGAACCCCGATAGGCAGATCCAGAATCTGCAGTCCTACCGTTGGACGACCTCCCAACAAACGGCGACAACCCAGTCTAACAAACAAGAATGGGCTCCATGAAAAGCGCCCACCCTCGAGCTCATCGCTTCATGACCTTCTTACGCAGTTCCGCTTCCTGCTTGCGAATCAGGGGCACGCGCCCGCCGCTATACCCGGGAGCGTTTTGACTGATCAGCGCTTCCACGCGGTCTAATTCCGACGTCGCGCCGTACTTGTCTCCGGAGTCCAGAAGGAGCTTGGCCAGTTCGATGCGCAGCAGGAAATTGCGCGGATATTCCTGAATCAGCGTCCGCGTCCCCGGAACTCCGTCGCGGCTCCGCTTCTCGCGCCGGTAGAGGACCGGCAGCAGGATCTGCGCGTCCACGCGATTGTGCTGCCCGTGCTCCGCCACGTCCTGAATCATCTTGAGCCCCTGATCCCGATCGCCGTCGAATCCGGCCGCCCGCGCTGCCAGCACGACGATCAGCGGCAGCGTTCCGATCATATACTCGTGCATGCCGGGGATCAGCCGCGCGTCCACGTCGCCTGGGTCGATCTTCATTACCTCCTGATGCAATTCCCGGCTCTGGTTCGCATCCGCCAGTCCCGCGATCCAGTTATGCCGGACCATGAGGTCGTAATTGGCGTGAAGCGCGTCCGTCACTCCCAGTTGATAGAGCGCGACGGTGTCGCGGGCGTTCGCGCTCAAGCGCGCTTGCGACAATGCGCGGGCCTTCCCCATCGCATTCAGCAGGTCCGCGTCGCGCTCCGGCGCCAGCTTAAGCCGTCTGCTGTAGATGATTGCGTCGTTGCTCTTGACCAGATCGCTTCCCATCATGCCGCCGTCGAACAGGGACGCGTAGAACAGACCCTGCGCTAGGTGGTTCCAAGCCTCCGCGGAATCCGGATGCAATATGGTGAGTTGACGGAACTGCGCCACCGCGTCGTCATATTCGAGATTGTAGAAGTGATCGAATGCGGCCGCGACCGTGGGCGCAGGTTGCGCGTACGCCGCCGCCGCGACGGAAAGCACCGCCATCCAGCGCATCTTCATACCTCCAACCCCACCGACCTCATCAGTTCCAGCGCATTGCTGCGCTTCACCACCCCCGGACGCATCTGGTAATCGAAGTTAATCCGGCCGTCCAGAATGGAGTCCTCAAAATGGACGTTCACCGCGCCCGGCGCCTCGTCCGCAATCCCCGACAAAGCTAAATCGTGCGTCGTCGCCAGCCCGATCGCCCGCCGCGCGATTAACCCCCGGAGAACCGCTTCCGCGCCGATCCGCCGGTCGTGCGAGTTTGTCCCGGCCAGCAGCTCATCGAGGAGAAACAATGCCGGGGCCGGAAGATCCAAAATCTGCCGGATGCGTAAGATCTCCGCGTAAAACCGCGAGATTCCTCCTTCCAGAGAATCGGAAGTGCGAATCGACGCGCCGATGGAAACGGGCGAAATCCGAAACGACGCCGCCCTTACCGGCGCTCCGGCGAGCGCCAGCACGGCGTTCAGCCCCACGGTGCGCAATAACGTGCTTTTCCCCGACATGTTCGACCCGCTTACCATTAAGAGCTGCCGCGGCCCGCCCATCGAGATATCGTTCGACACGGGACTCTCCAGCAGCGGGTGACCGAGCGCCCGGGCTTCCATCACGGGGTAGCCTTTCGTATCCGCCGCGGCGATCTCCGGATACGCGTCTTCCGGGTGTTCAAACCGCAGCGCCGCCAGCGAACTCAGGGCTTCAAATTCGGCCACCGCGTCGAGCCAGCCCGGAATCGCGCTTGCATGCCGCTGCCGCCACTGTTCCACCGCGAAGCTGACCTGCGTGGTCCATAGAATCAGCGGCCCGAAGATCCGCAGGAATAGGTTGTCGCGGGATTCCAACAGTTCCACCAAGCGGTTCAGCTTCGCAATGGCCCGGGAAGCGGGCTGTGGATTCAGAAGAGCCGCGCGCTCTTTCCGGAGCCGCGCAGACGTGAACTCCTCCTTCTCCAGACGGGCCAACACAGCGCTGAGCAGCGCCAGGTCGTGCCCCGGTTCTTCGGTCGCATGCGCGATCGCGGTGACGGTTTCGCGCCACCGGAAGAAGATCGCGCCCTCGATTACGGCGACCGCGATAAGCGCGATCCGCAGCCGCGGATTCGCGAACAGCGTCAGTGTCCAGGCGGCCAGCGCCGCCAGGCCCAGCGCCGAAAGCCCGGCCGCGACATACCGAAGGTTCGCCGAGATCCGGACCGGCGCGGCGGTTGCCCAATGCGATAAAGCATCGGGGTTGACGCCCGTGCGGAAGTCCTGTCCCAAAACCGCCAGATCTTCGCGCAAATCCAGCCTGCCGCGCAAATCCTCCACGGCTTCGTGCCGCGAGGCGATTTCCTCGGCCGTGGCCGGTTCCAGCAGCCACTTCGCCAGCCGATTCTCTCCGGCCCTTGTCCGGCATACGGACAACAACTGAAAGAGCGAATGCCTGCCGAAAACGTCCAGGTCGATGGCGTAGGGATGCTTTGGGTCCAGAAAGCGCTCGCCCGTCTCACCCGAGTCGTTCCGGCGCGAACGAACCCGGCTGAGCGCGCGGCTGTAACATTCTACGCCGCGCTCCGCAAGCCGGACGGAACGCTCCAGCCGTTCACCCCGGATCAGCAGGACCACAAGCAGCCCGCCCGCCGCAAGCGCCAGAACGGGCCAGGCGTGAAAGCCGTTCGCGCCGGCCAGCCAGATTCCGGCGATAGCCGCGAGAGCCAAACCGAGCCGGATGTTCCCTAACCGGGCTTGCCGCGCTTTCTCACGATCTACCGACGCGCGCCTCGCCGCTAACCGCGATGTGTATTCCGTTTCGGGTCCGTTCACTGATCCAAGCCTATCGTGTGAACCCTTCTATACCGTTCGAGCATCGTCAGATAGGTATGGCGACCACGCCCAGGCCGGTCCTGTTGACAGTTGACGATGATCCGGAGGTCTTGCGGGCCATCGATCAGGACCTCCGCCGAAATCCGTTCCTCAATGAGCACTTCCGCGTCATGCGCGCACCCTCCGGTCCGGCCGCGCTGGCCATTCTCCCCCGCCTCATTGAGCGGAATGAGACCGTGGCGCTGTTTCTGGTCGATTACCGCATGCCGCAGATGAACGGGATCGAGTTCCTTGCCGCCGCCAGGCAGCAAATGCCCGATGCCCGCCGCGTTCTCCTTACCGCTTACGCCGATACGGAGGCCGCCATCAAAGCGATCAACGAAGTCGGCCTCGACTATTACCTGATGAAGCCGTGGGATCCGCCGGAGGAAAGGCTGTACCCGGTTCTGGAAGAGACTCTAAAGCCTTGGCTGGCGAGCTACCGTCCGCCTTACAACGGCCTGCAGATTATCGGTACCCGCTACTCCCCGCGGTCCTTTGAATTGCGAGATTTTCTGGGTCGAAACCGGGTGCCGTACCGGTGGATTGATGCCGAGGCTGACCACGACCACTGGACCCGGAAGACGATCGATCTGCTGGGCGACAAGATTCACAGTCTCCCGGTCGCGGTCTTCGACAACCGGGAAGCCATCGCCGACCCTTCCACAGCGCAACTGGCGGAGCGCCTGAACCTCAATACCAGCGCCAAGCTGGAGCATTACGATCTGGTGATCGTCGGCGGCGGGCCGGCTGGTCTGGCAGCCGCGGTGTATGGAGCGTCGGAAGGTCTCAAGACTGTGATCGTGGAGCGCGAAGCGCCCGGGGGCCAGGCGAGTTCCAGTTCTCGCATCGAAAACTACCTGGGCTTTCCCGGGGGCATCACCGGCCAGGATCTTGCCTTCCGCGCGGTCGCCCAGGCCAGGAGATTCGAAGCTGAACTGCTAGTTCCTCAGGAGGCGGCCAAACTTCGCGTCGATCAGCCTTTTAAGGTCGTTACGCTCGGGAATGGTTCCGAGATCTCCTGCGAAGCGCTCGTCATTGCTTCCGGAGTCCAGTGGCGGACCCTGGAGGTTCCTGGCCTGGGGCGGCTCCAGGGGGCCGGAGTTTATTACGGCGGCAGTCTTACCGAAGCGCCCAAGTGCAAAGACGAACAGGTTTTTCTAATCGGCGGCGCCAATTCGGCTGGACAGGCGGCGATGCACTTCGCCCGCTACGCCCGCCAAGTCGTCATGCTGGTGCGAGCTAAGACTCTTGCGCATACCATGTCGCAGTACCTTATCGACCAGATTAAGAAACAGCCGAACATCCAAGTCGAGTACTGCACTCAGGTGGTCGAGGCCTTCGGGGAAACGCATCTCGAGGAGCTTTTGGTCTATTGCGAGGCCAGCGGCAGCACCGATCGCGTAGCCGCTTCCTCTTTGTTCATTTTCATCGGCGCGGAGCCCCGGACCGCCTGGCTCGAAGGCATTGTCCTCCGCGACGATCGCGGGTTCATTCTCACCGGCGCGCAGATTCCCAAAGAGCTGGTCGCCCGAGACTTCGACCGCCCTCCGATGCTCTTCGAAACCAGCGTCCCCGGAATTTTTGCGGTGGGCGACGTGCGCCAGGGTTCGGTGAAGCGCGTCGCCGCCGGCGTCGGCGAAGGTTCGATCGCCGTCCAGTTCGTGCATCAGTACCTGAATCGCAATTGATATGAGCGATCAACTTCATCCTTCCCTCGACGACCTCAGAACCATTCCTGTCTTCGAGGATCTCGACACCGGGCAGCTCGAGTGGCTTGCCGCGCACATGACGAATCAGAGCTTCAGTCATGGGGAGATCATGGTCCCAGCCGGATCTCCGGCGAACTTCATGGTTGTTCTGTTTGAAGGCGAGATGCAGGGCCGCCGCGAGGATCTCGGCCCTGAAGGACCGCTCTACATCATTCCCGCCGGTCGGGTGACCGGAAAGCTCCCGTTCTCGCGCATGAAGGAATTTCCCTCCACTGTGCGGGCCAACGGCCCCACACGAGTCGGGCGGCTCCAGGAAAGCGATTTCAGCGAAATGCTGCGGCTTATCCCCTCCATGAGCGAGCGGCTGGTCGGAGTGCTCTCTGACCGGATCCGCGAAGTCGCTAAAGTGGACCAGAACCGCGAGAAGCTGGCGGCGCTGGGGAAACTCTCGGCCGGTCTCGCGCATGAACTGAACAATCCCTCCTCCGCCGCGCAACGCGCGGCCGCGAATCTCCGCGAGGCTCTCCAGCAGCTGGCCGAAGCCAATCGCCAGCTCGCGACCTGTCCGATGACCGAGGAGCAGCGCGTGCAACTCGCTAAGTTTGAAACTGCCGCGACCGCCCGTCTGGATTCCAATCCCGTGCTGGATTCGCTGGCCCTGAGCGACCGCGAAGAGGAACTGATTGCCTGGTTCGATCACCATCAAATCTCCAATGGGTGGGAAATCGCTCCGGCCCTCGCCGACGCCGGGCTTACTTTGGCCTGCCTCGACGAGGTTCTCGATCTAACCGGCGCGCCCGTTCTCGGCGCCGCTCTTCGTCGGATCGCGGCGACGTTTCAGGCCGAGCGTCTATTGCGCGATATCGAGAACAGCACCAGCCGCATCACCGTTCTAGTACGCGCCATCAAAGAATATTCCTACATGGACCGCATGAAAGAGCAGGAGATCGACGTCCATCGCGGCATCGACGTGACCCTCGCCATGCTGAACCATTGCCTGAAACACGGCGTGACCGTGATCCGGGAATATGATCCGCATCTCCCCGCGATTCTGGCTAACGGGGGCGAATTGAACCAGGTCTGGACAAACCTGATCGATAATGCGATCAGCGCGATGCACGGCAACGGCGAGCTGCGCATCCGCACCGCCCACGAGAATGAGCTAGTGCTGGTGGAAATCACCGATAACGGTCCCGGGATTCCGGTCGCCATCCAGGACCGCATCTTCGAACCCTTTTTCACGACCAAAGGCGTGGGAGAAGGAACCGGTCTCGGGCTGGACCTGGTGTATCGCACCGTGCGGCGTCATCACGGCGATATTCGCTTCACTTCCCGGCCCGGCGAGACCCGTTTCCAGATTCGCCTGCCGATTTCAAAACCGGCAAACACGGAACATCATGAAGCAATGCACACATCTCAATGAAATTCGAGACGTCCACGCCAGCACCCGCGGATGCGAAGAATGCCTGGCAAGCGGCGATCGCTGGGTCCATTTGCGCATGTGCCTGACATGCGGCCATGTCGGTTGCTGCGACTCCTCGAAGAACAAGCACGCCACCAAGCACTTCCACGCCACTCAGCATCCGATTATGCGTTCCATCGAACCCGGCGAGAGCTGGAGGTGGTGTTACAAAGATGAGATCATGCTGCCTTAGTTCGAGTACAAGGAGAAACAATGCCGACAAGATCCGCTGAAGCGGAATGGAAAGGCGCCGTTAAAGATGGCGCGGGAACTGTAAAACTGGGAAGTGGCTCGTTCGAGGGCCAGTACAGCTTCAAGACCAGGTTTGAGAATGGGGCCGGCACCAACCCGGAAGAGCTGATCGGAGCGGCCCACGCCGGCTGTTTCTCGATGGCGCTCTCCGCTCAATTAGGAGGCGCCGGGTTCACGCCCGCACGGATTCACACCAAAGCCAGCGTGCACTTGGAAAAGGTGGAAGGCGGTTTTGCGATCCCGCGCATCGATCTGGAGACAGAAGCCGAAGTGCCCGGGATTGACGACAAAACGTTTCAGGAGCAGGCCCTCGCCGCTAAAAAGGGTTGCCCGGTATCCAAAGCCCTGGCCGGCGTTGACATCCACCTGAGCGCGAAACTGATCGCATAAGGAACCCCGGGGTCAGTCCACTGCCCCGGGACTCTACCAGATCACCCGTAATAGACTGTACTCTTCAAATCGCGCGTCGCTCGTCATCACTGGCAAGCTTTCGGCCAGCGCCTGGGCGATGATCATGCGGTCGAACGGATCGCGATGATCAGCAATGTAAGGCAGACTGGCCAGTTCATTCAGGTGGCGGAATCGGATCGGCAGAAGCTGGGCGCCCATCTCTCTGATCGCGGATTGAACGTCGGCTGCGCTCATTCCGAGTTTGGGCTTCATCATGATTTCCCAGCCCGTCACGATGCTGACTACGCATTCCGTGTCCGGCTTCGTTAAAACGCGCTCCGCCGCTCGGGGAAGGGGATCATCGCCCAGCCAGCGTAGAAATGCGTTCGTGTCGAGGAGTATTTTCAAGGAATGGAAGCCCGCTATCGCGCTTCAAACATCTCCTCGATCCGCTTATCTTCTTCCCGCGAATTCCATCCCGGATAAAGATTGATTTTTCCCTTCAGGAAACCCCGGCCTCGCTCCGGCCCGGTTCGCTTCGGGGCTGAGATCAACTGGATGACACGTTCGCCCCGGTTGGTCAGGAACACTTCTTTGCCCTCCAGCACGGCTTCGACAATTTTCGAGAGATTATTCTTCGCCGCTCGAATGCCGATCTCAATTTCCGTATCCGCCGTTACGCTCATGCCCCACCCTACCACAGTATCCACAATCCGTAGCTACTTCTCAAATTGTATTGTCGCTTCACCTCGAAACTGACGATAATTACGGAACTCGATCACGTTTTTGGAACAGAAAGACGACCCTCGCTGGCAGGAAAGGTTTTCCGATTGGGTGGGAAGAAGGACTTTCCGGTCGCTGATCGTCACAAAATCGTAATCGATGGTTTGCTCGGCCGTATCGATCGGGAATTCTTCGGGAATCGCATCTGCCTGCCGTTCAATCCGCAGGACTCTCCCGTTTTCTTTCGCGATCCAGACGCGCCCGCTGTAGCCGGGGATGATGGACTGACCGCCCAGCAGAATCTGCCAGTCGGAAGCGGAGCGCTTCACGATAAAGTCGTAGACTTTCGCCCGCTGATGCTTCACCTCTTCGTCCTTCACGTAGCGGAAGTCGGCAGCCGAGGCGCGCGCCAGAAGGCTATGCAACACGGATCCGAATTCGCCCACGGAACGCTGGCCCTTAATCTCCATCATGTCCTGCTTGACCGCCCGGTTGCCCACCTTGATGTTCTGATAGTCCTCTTTGCCGTCAATGTAGACTACCGTTGCGGAGACCACATCTTTGGCGTCCCACCCTGAGACTTTGGATTCCCGCTCATAGCGCGTCGTAAACTGCTGGCAAACAAAGTTCGGGAGCTTACTGGTGAACTCCTCGTTGGCGTCCCGGGCCGTATCGATCAACAGCGGACGGCCCGGCGCTTTCACCGGAGTGTCGTCGTCATCCGCCGGCGGCTTCGGAGCGGCAGTGGCTCGCGCAGCGGACGCCGGCTTATCCAACGAGGCGATAGTCTCTTCGGAGTCGTCGTCCTTCTTCTTACTCTTCGCGGGGATCCCGCGGCGCAGAACCGGGCGGTCCTCATCATCGGCGCTGTTCTGGATCGTCGCCGTCTTCTCATGCTCCGGCTTGGCGACGGGGTTGTCGATGGAGATGGTGACAGCCGTCAATTCCTCGCCATCGGCGGTCGGCTTCGCCTGAACCTTGACGTGCATGCCTGGCTCGATGTCCTCGATCGACATCTTGCCCGAGGGTCCGGTGATGTCGGTCGCGCTCGTGATCGTGCACACCAGCATCCGCGTATCTTCGGCCTCCACCTGGATGGCCTTACTGTCGATCCGCCGGACAATGCCCGATCCGTGAACCGTCCCGGCGGGTTCTTTGGCGGAGTCTTTCGGCCCGTCCTTGGATTCCCGCTGGGCGGAAGGGTTCGGAAATGGATTGGGATTAGCCGGGTCGTTCCGTTGGATCACCGGCGGCTTCTCATCCAACTGCGCTTCCGCCGGCCGGGCGCTGGCAAACCCGGCCACAAGAAGGAAGAAGCCAACGACCGCGATACGCATGACTATTGTATGGGCATATTAACAATTGGAGCGGCGACGCCGCCGATCGTAAGCGCGACGGCCTGAGTCCCGGCGGAGATCCCGGTCGGAACCTGCACGTTGATCTGGTTCAGGCCGGAGAACCCGGGCGCCAGCCCGCTGAAGAGGACGGTAGCTGGTTGGCCTCCGATCGTCACGGTCGGAGTTGCGGTCGTATTGGATAGCGGGCTTGCCAAAGCCCCCACGCCGTCCGCGGGTTGATTGGTCACCGGCCCGAGCCCGGTGCAATAGATCGAAATATACGCCCCGGGGATAGCGGGATGCGCTGAGCCTACGACGCTTCCATCCGCCACGTTGATCGCGGTTCCGACACCGTTCACCACAAAGATTGCGGGCGAGTAGGTGGTGACCGGAACGGTGATGAGCTGGCCAAGCGTCGGCTCGATGTTCACCTTCATCTGCACGGAACTCTGACCCGCGAGTTCCCAGGGAACCTGCACGTTAACCTGGTCCGTTCCCACGTAGAACAGCGGACCCGGCACGCTCACGTTGGTGGCGTCAAAGCCGACAGAAGTGGAATTGATGGAGATGGGCAGCGGGTTGGTGGACGCGTATCCGGGGGTGTCCGCGAGTCCGGTCCCGAACAGGGAGATGATTGATCCGGGCGCAATGCCATTGCCGATCGTGAAGCTGGCGGCGTTAACAACGCCCCCGGTGTTGATGGTCGGAACCGCGCGGGCGGCCACCAGGAAATCATAGCCGGTGAAGCCGCTGGCCGCCGGGAACCCGCTCACTTGCACATTGAAATCATAGGTGACCCCAGGGGTTGTGCCCAGGATTGTTTGCGCGAGCGCTTCTCCGTACATGTTCGTGGTGGTGTCGGCCGCGGTGACGCTGCCGCCGTTGGTCGCCGTCCACGTCACGCTCAGGTTGGGCACGGGAACTCCGTATTGGTCGATGACCTGGAAAGCCGAGACGCCGTCCGGCACCGTTTGTCCCACGGTCCCTGTCTCCTGATCCCCATAGAGCGAGTAGAACTGGGCCGGGATGCCGTCGCCCACGATATAGACGTACGGGACGTGGAGAACCTCCGACCCGCCGTTCACCATGATTGCTCCCTCGTAAATGCCCGCGGCCGGCATGCTGCCGGAGAAATTCACCGCCACGGATCCGGCCTGGCCGGCGGCAAGGGTCAGAGTTGTGGGGCTAACCGTAATCTGCGTCGCGCTGTCCGCGTTGCGACGCGTAACGGAGAAGCTCAGCGTCAAAGGGCCGCTGCTCTGATTGGTGATGGTCAAGGCTTGCGAGGCGGAAGGCGAGCCCGTGCTGATGAGGGGACTGTATTCTCCAAAGGAAATCGAAGACGGTTCCACCGTTACGTTCGAGGTGATGGCGTACACGGCTTCCGCCTTGCCGCCGCCGACCGAAAGCACGCTGGACGGGCTGGAGTCGAAAATCACATACGGGTCGGTGGTGTCGGCTGTCGCGGTGTTCACGATGGCTGACTTGACCTGGGTCGCTGTATAACTGGGGTGACTTTGCCGCACCATAGCCGCGATCCCGGCGACCATCGGGGTCGAGAAGCTGGTTCCCGCCTGCGTCGTGTAGCCGGACGGATCGTACAATTCCCCGTTCGGATCGTAACTCTGCGTGGCCATGTAGATGTTCTCGCCGGGAGCTGCGACATCCGGTTTGAACCCGCCGCCAAGAGCCGGGCCATGGGACGAGAAGAACGTGACCATGTTCGTGTCGGTCGCGTCCGTGAAACCCGCCACCGCCGGATTCAGCGAAGCGAAGGCGCCGGGCGTGGAGTCGACGTAATTTTTCACCGCCTGGCCGTTGTTCGTGCCGATGAAGAAACCGGGGATAATCTGATTACCGTCGTAATCCTCAGGAGAAATCAGGTCCGGCGTTTCGCCGTCGTTGTAGAAAAGCACGCCCACGGCGCCGGCGTCCTGAGCGTTCTGTATTTTCGTGTCGAAGGTGCAGGCGACTCCTCCCGATCCCCCGCGCTCGATCAGCGCGATATCGCCCAGCAAGGAATTAACCGGGTACGCATCGCAGCCATAGATATCTCCCACGGTGGACGCGTCCACCAAAGGCGCTGTTAACACCGTTCCATCCGGGGTCGGAGCGCCGTCGTCCTCGAGCGCCGGGATGCTGCCCAGACTGCTCGGAACATTCGGTCCTGTGATCCCGACCGACTGATCGGCCATATGCGAGTTGCCTGTCGCCGCGACTGTGATAGCGTCCGGCGTGTATCCGGGACTGTCGATCGTGTTGTAGGGCTCGGCGTATGTTGTGCTGTAAAGGTACCCGTCATAGCCCTCATTGCCCGCGGCTGTGACTACGATCATGTTTCCCTGGATGGCGGTCTCGATGGCGATCGCTTCCGGATCGCAGGGAGTCGCGCCCAATTCGGCCAGGCAGAAACTGCCCGTATCCAGCGGCCCGCTAAGAGCGTTGCCTCCGGAAGAAATATTGACGACGTTCATTCCGTCATTGAAGGCGTCCTCGAGCGCGGAAATGATCGTGTCGGTGAATGCCCCGTCGATGATTCCCGGCGAACCGAACACCTTGTAATTTCCCAGATAGGCGTCCGGAGCCACTCCCGTGATGGTGGCGAGCGGCGCGGTGACGGTATCTCCGCCGGCGCACATCGCGACAGCGGTGCCGTGGCCGACACGGTCGCGCGGCGTGTAATCGTCGGGGGTGGAATAGGCCGGTCCCGCACCGAGCGCGGTCGACTCCTCCGACACGTAACTCCTGGCGACGATCACCTTATTGTTCGTAAAAGCGCAATCCGCGGTGGTGTCGCAGATCGGGTATCCGGAAGGCATGGCCAGGGTGCTATTCGCGAAGGCGGGGTGGGTCTGGTCGATTCCGGTATCGATAATGCCGATCTTCATGCCCGCCCCGGCATTCTGCACTCCGCCAAACAGATTCCAGGCGTTCGGGACGTCAATCAGGGCCACTGCCGCGTTCAGCTTTAGTCGCTGGCGCCCGAGCAGGAACACCGCGCGCACTCCAGGCATGGTTCGCAAAGTCGCCACGTCGCTCGGCTTGGCGACTAAGTAGATCGCGTTGAGCAGGGTGTCGGTCGAGCCCGTAACATGAAAACCGCTGGAGGTGAGCTGAGCCTTTAACGCAGCCTGTTTCTGGCGGATCTGCGTGCGCTTGGAGACCACGTCAAGACTGTTGCGGGCGCCCCCCGGTTTCAGCGACTTGGCCGCTGGCTCGTCTTCAAGGATCAGTGCGTACCTCCCGGTTGCGGGCGCCGCGCAAAGCGGCAAGGCAAGCATGACGAAACTGGTCAAAGCCAGTAATTGCGATCTACGCTGCATAAGATTCATGTGAAATTAGCTCGACGAGAGTTCCCTTATGTTCGTTTCGTAAACAAACGTTAAGTTAAGAATAGGCGCCACGCGCCAACGGCCAGCGCGTGCGTAATCATACTTGCCCGAATGCTCCCTGCCTGTAGAAACGCCGCTCCACAACATAAACCCAGAATCGTCGCAAGAATCCCGAAATGCCAGTTCGGGAAATGCCCGCGGAAGCCGAGGTGGACGGAACCGAACAGGAGAGACGCCAGGATCAGTCCCGCCGGTGTGCTCCGCGTCCAGCGGGACAGCCACTGCTGCAGGAGGCCGCGGAAAAAGAACTCTTCGGATAGGGCCAGCACCCAGAACACCCCGAGGAACACGCCGATGGATTGCCAAACTCCCGGCGCGTGACCGGTGAGGCGCAGCTCTTTCCATCGCCATCCGAGCGGAACCGCGGCGGCGGCGGCGGCGGCGAACCAGACGGCGCCCCACGCGAGATCACGTCCGCGCGGAAGGAAGCCGATTCCGGTGGCGGCCGCCGGTCCGAACAGCAAAGCGGCCAGCATCCCGGTGCGAAGGAGCGTGATGTGTCCTAACACTTCGAGCGGCAGTTTGGGCATCGGCGCGGGAAAAATCCAGCGCAGAACTCCCGAGAGAACTATGGCCGCGAGCAAAAGCAAAAACAGAATGTTCCGCGCGCCTTCCATCGCCGGTGAAGTCAGGCGTGGAATAAACCAAAAGGCGACGGCGGCGGCGAGAACGCCGAAGCAGAGCGCCTGCGGGAAGCCGGACCGCCCGGTCCCAAACGCATAGACCGCATAGGGAAGCAGGGCGCTCCCCGCAAGACTTGCTGCCAGTACGGGGCGGCTGAACCGCTCGGCGAGAGACTCGCGCAGGCTCGCGAACCCCAACAAAAGGTAAAATGAGAACTCGGTGAGAAACGCGAAGGCGACGGGGATCGCGATTCCGGCGGGAACATGCTTCGCGCCCGCCAAGATCCATGCAAGGCCGCCGAGGACGATCCACCCCCCGGACAGAACAGCGCCGAACAAGCCCCAGGCAGCCCGCACGCGCTTTTCCTTCGCTAGTTCGTTCTGCATCCTGGCTCTCTTCATTATCCCTGTCTCTTCCGGGCGCGGCGCCGCTCCTCCGCCGCCCGATCTGGTTCGCCGCATCGCCCACCGCGAGGACGAAACGGTTGAGGAACGGCAAAATTACGCTTATCGCCAGTCCGTGCGGCTGCAGGAATTGAACGATCGTGGCGCCGAAGTCGGCCGTTACAGCGAGATGCGCGACGTCGTGTTCTCGCCGGAGCACGAGCGCAGTGAGAAGCTCATCAGCGTTCCGCTCCAGAACCTCAAGAATCTCCGGATGACCGACGAGGATTTCCGCGATCTTCGTGAGATCCAGCCCTTCGTCCTGCGCGAGGAGTCTCTCGCCAACTACGATGTGAAGTTCCGCGGTGAGGAATCCATGGAGGGCGCCGAATGCTGGGTCATATCCATCCGCCCAAAACAGATACTCCAGAATCAGCGCTTCTTCGAGGGTTTGCTCTGGGCGTCGGAAAAGGATTACTCCATCGTGCGAACCGAAGGTCAAGCCGTGCCCCAGATCTACAGCACTCATCAGGAGAACCTGTTTCCGCGATTCACCACCATTCGAAAACCGGTCGCCGGCGGCTTTTGGTTTCCGGCCGTGACTTACGCGGATGACACGCTGCCGTTCCACACTGGACCGCTGCGCATCAAACTGACGATCCGGTATACGAACTATCAGAAATTTGGAAGCTCTACCGTCATCACTTTCGACGATAAAGACGCCAAGGACAATAAGTGAGTCCTTTTTGCCTAAGATCCGCTAATGCGCCGGCGTCGAGCTCTTCTGACTGAAGTACCAGGGAACGTTCACCACGACGATGCGTTGGTCCCCGCTCCGCGTCAGCAATGTTGTCAGGACCCTCGCGCGCTGATTATGAAGCAGTACCTGAAACCAGTGACGCTCCACAAGTTCCGAGATGACGACCGCAACCAGGCGATCCGGATTCTCCTTCTCGAGGCGGATCACGTAATTATAAATGGGGTTGATCACATATCGGTAAGGCGATTTCAGCCGCACCAGCTCCGGGGCGGCGGCGCCCGGGCGACCGTCCGGACTGGTGAAACACTCGTTCCAATGTTGGGATAAGTGATCGGTTTCTTCTCCCGATTCGATATGAAGTACCTTAACCTGATCGGACAGCGTGAGGGCGAACTGCAGCGCCTTCTTGGAGACCCGGTTCCACTTCTCTATGGGCACGACGACGAGGGGCTTCGCGATTGGCGCCAGGTCGAGCGGCGCGGGGCTGGCGACTTCAAGCGCCACGCGATGATAATGCCTGCGGATGGAAGTCATCAGGATCAGGAGCGCCGGGATCATCAGCAGCGTGATCCATGCGCCTTCGCGAAACTTGGCGGCCACGATGACAAGCGAGGTGATGCCCGTGACCGCAGCTCCAAACCCGTTGACGAACATGTGCCGCTTAGCGTGCCGATCGTCGCTCTTGCGCCAATGTGCGACCATCCCGGCCTGCGAGAGCGTGAACGAAAGAAACGCACCAATAGCGAACAGCGGGATCAGGCGATCCGTGACGCCTTGAAAGATAATGAGAAGCACCGCGGAGAGTCCCGCCAGCGCATACACTCCATAGGTGTAAACCAATCGCCTCCCGCGCATGGCGAACCCATAAGGCAGATATCCGTTCTGCGCGATCGCGCGGCACAGCCGGGGAAAGTCCGCGAATGACGTATTCGCCGACAATGCCAGAACCGCCAGAATGGAGCCGATGCTGACGAAGTAAAATATCCCTTTTCCCGCGATCGCGCCAAGCAGTTGCGAGAGGATGCTTTCGTAACCCTGCTGCCCCGGTTCAGTCGCGCCGATGTGGTAAGCGCGCACCAGGTAACCAATGCCCAAAAGCATGATCATCAGAAGGGCGATGATCACCGTCAAAGTACGTTGCGCTGTCTTAGTCACGGGCTCGCGAAAAGCTTGAACTCCATTACTTACAGCTTCCACGCCGGTCATGGCTGTGCAGCCGCTCGAAAAAGCCTTGACCAATAACCAGAGGCTGCTACTCGCGGCGGCGGCTTTCAGCCGGGGCGGAGCAGTCACGGGAATCGGGTGTCCGCCGCTGCCGATCGCCTTCACAACACCGAGGAGAAGGGCGCCCAGCATACAAGCGAGAAATAGATATGTCGGCGCCATAAAGGCGGTTCCGGCTTCGCGGACGCCGCGGAGGTTCACGATCGTCAACAGGATGAGGATGCCCAGGCAGAAGGGCAGCGTAAGGGGTTGCAGCGAGGGAATGGCGGAGACCAGCGCTCCGACTCCGGTCGAAATACCCACCGCGACGTTCAAAAGGTAATCGATCATCAGCGCGGCGCCGGCGAACAGCCCGAAGCGAGCGCCCAAATTGAGTCGCGCCACCGTGTAGGAGCCGCCGCCTTTCGGGTATGCCTGGATGGTCTGGAGGTAGGAAAAGTAGACGATGGCCAGGATCACGACGATGCTGAGGGTCAGCGGAACGACGTAAGAGAGGCTAATCGCGCCCAGCGGGATCAGAATGGTGAGGGCGGCTTCGGGGCCGTACGCGGCTGAACCCAGCGCGTCAAGGCCGAAAATCGGGATTCCGGATGTCGCGCCGATCTTCTGTTCGGCGTCTTCGTCAGAAGCCAGGGGTCTCCCGAACAATACGTCGGTCAGTGACATTCACCGATTGTAGGGGTTCGGTTTCCACGCTTCCGCACCTTCTGATACATTTAATTCGCTTGAAGATTTTGAGCATAGGCGAAATCCTCTGGGACGTAATCGGGGGAGAAGAGCATCTGGGGGGCGCGCCGTTCAACGTCGCCGTTCACGCCGCGCGTCTGGGCCATGAGGCGTGGCTGCTCAGCGCGGTGGGCGACGACGAGCGAGGCCGCCGGGCACGCGCCGAAGCGTGCGCCAAGGGCGTTCACACGCGATACTTGACGACGACCATGCAGGCCGAAACCGGAATCGCCGCCGTGACTTCCGATGCGGCCGGACTTCCCCTGTTTGAGATTGTGCGCCCGGGCGCTTATGACTTTCTGACTCCCGATGACGAGCTGCTGGCCGACAGCTTCGACGCGATCTGCTACGGCACGCTCCTGCAGATGTTCGAGCCCGCGAGGCGCGCCACTGTGCGCGTTCTCCAAAACTTCCCACGGGCGCTGCGTTTTTACGACGTGAACCTGCGGGCGGGGCATTATGATCTGGCATGCGTGGAAGACCTGATGTCCCGCGCGACCGTGCTGAAATTGAATGAGGCGGAAGCCGAAATCATCTCTGGCCAGGAGAAGCCAGCCCTTCGCGAGTTCTGCGAAACGCAGGCCACGCTGTTCAGCCTGGACGCCGTCGCGATCACGCGCGGCGAGAACGGATGCGCTGTCTTCGTTCACGGCGAGTATGCGGAATCGCCCGGCATGCGCATCGCGGTTGCGGACACGGTCGGGTCGGGGGATGCGTTCGGCGCCGCGTTTCTTCACGGGCTTTCGCAAGGCTGGCCCGCTCCGCGCACGGCGGAGTTCGCGAACCGTGTGGGTGCGCTCGTGGCGTCCCGAACCGGCGCCACGCCGGAATGGAATATCAGCGAACTCGGTAGTCTCCAGACCGGAACCGAATGAAACCTCTTCTGTTTGCCGCGGCTGCGTTGGCCGCCATCACGGCGCTCGGCGCCACCCTCTACCACGAGCAGTGGCGCCTCCAATACCACTTCAGCCCCGCGACAACCTGGACGAACGATCCTAACGGGCTGGTCTGGTACAAGGGCGAATATCATCTCTTTTACCAGAACAATCCGTTCGGCAACCAGTGGGGTCACATGAGCTGGGGGCACGCCGTTAGTCCTGACCTGCTCCATTGGAAAGAACTGCCGGTCGCCATCCCGGAAGAACACGGCGTGATGATTTACTCGGGCAGCGTCGTGATAGACCCCAACACCAGCGGCTTATGTCACAACGCGGATCCGCGGGACACCTCCTGCCTCGTGGCTCTTTATACGGGTGATTCGCGCGCGCACTCCCTGGAGACCCAAAACCTCGCTTACAGTAACGATCGCGGCCGCACTTGGACCAAATACCCAAGCAATCCTGTGATCGATCTGCACATGAAAGATTTCCGCGATCCGAAGGTCTTCTGGTATCCGGGATCCAGGAAGTGGATCATGGCGGCCGCCCTTCCGAACGAACACAAAATAAGGCTGTTCAGTTCGCCCAACTTACTGAAATGGACTCCGCTGAGTGATTTCGGTCCCGCCGGCGCGACTGGCGGACAGTGGGAATGTCCCGACCTTTTCGCGCTGGGCGCCGACACCAAGCCGCCCAGCCTTAAGTGGGTGTTCATCGTGAACGTGAACCCGGGCGGCATCCAGGGTGGATCCGCTACGCAGTATTTCATTGGGAACTTCGACGGCAAAACATTCCGGAACGAGAATCCGCCCGACCACACAAACTGGGTCGATTGGGGGAAGGACTTCTATGCGGGCGTCACATACTTCAATGCGCCTCCCAATGACCCGCGAAAGTTCCTGCTTGGCTGGTTTGGAAATTGGCAGTACGCCAAAAACGAACCTACGCAGCCCCAGCGCGGCGCCATGACCATTCCGCGGCAGATCCTGCTTCGCCGAAAGCCGGAAGGCGTGCGCCTCGTGCAAGAGCCCATTAATGAGATGATCCTCCTGCACGGAACTGAGATGGGGATGCGCAATCGCGAGATCGATTCCGTCAATAAAGATATCCGCGGCGAAGGCTTCCGCACCCATGAAGCGGACATCCAGGTCGTCTTCGATCCTGGCAATGCGGAAGAGGTCGGCGTGCTGGTGCACAAGGGCGCCTCCGAACGCACCGTCGTGGGCTTCACGCGGGACGGACAGGCTTTTATCGATCGGACGCACTCCGGGAATGTCTCTCTGAGCCCGGAATTTGCAGGCCGCCAAACGGCGCCGCTCCGGAAATCGGGCCCTGTGGCGTTGCGTATTTTGATCGACGGATCTTCGGTCGAGGCCTTCTTCAATGACGGAGAGACGGTGATGTCCGACCGCGTTTTTCCATCTCTCGCGAGCGACGGGATTGAGTTCTACTCCAAAGGCGGCGCCGCGCGAATCAATTCCCTGCGCATGTGGAAGGTGAATTCGATCTGGGGAAGGAAGTGACAGAGACCGACCGGCTGTTGAACCTGGCCTTTGTGGCGCGAAGAGAGCGGCGCCTCGATGACGCCCGGCGCGATCTGGTGCTGGCGGTCAGCCTCTGCCGCCAATCCGGCGAGCGCATGGAGTTGGCCCAGGCAGTCAGCGCTCTCGGCAGGATTGAGCGCGATCTGCGGCTCCACGAGGCCGCCATTCAGAATTATCAGGAAGCGGCCGGCATCTACCGCACGGAGGGCGACGCCCTGAATCTCGCTCACACGATCCGCCATCTCGCCGACATTCACCGGGAACAAGGACGGGTGCAACTGGCCGAGTCGAACTACCAGGAAGCGCTTTCCCTCTATCGCGAAGAGGAGCGAACGCAGCCGCTCGATCTGGCCAACACCGCCCGCGGGTTCGCGTTATTGAAAGCTGAACAGGCGCGGGCGCTCTGGCAGGAGGCCAACGCCCTGTACGCTTCCGTTGATGTGGAAGCCGGGGTCGCCGAGAGCGCCAAATGGATCGCGCGCTTGGAGAACGCTCGCACCCAAGCGAATTAACGCCCGGTGGCGCTCTGGAAAAGAAAAAGACCGCTCTTGCCGGCCACCGCGAAATCCGGCCTTCCATCGGCGTTGAGATCCGCCACCGGAATCTGCATGCCGCCGCCGGTGCGCCCGCCGTAGTCAATGATGTGTTTCACCCATTCGACATTGCCGCCCCCGGTGCGCGCGAACTCATACCAATAGATTCCCAGCGGCTCGCGCTCGCCGTTATCATGACCGTTGTGCGCCATGAAGCGCTTGCCGGTCAGAAAATCCGCCTGGCCGTCGCCATTCAGATCCACCATCGTCAGCGCGTGCCCGCCGGCCCATCCATCGTCGATCATGTGTTTCAACCAGGATCCGTCGGCCTTGTGTTCCATCCAGAAGAAACCGTAATCGTGGGCCATGGTGGTGACCAGGTCCATGCGCCCGTCCCCGTTGATGTCGATCGCGTAGATAAAGCCCGTGGCGCCCAGATCGAAGTCGGGATGAAACTTCCATTCGCCCGCGCGCGGGTCGGGCGGCGCTTCAAACCAGCCTTTCGGCGTGATGATGTCGGTGCGTCCATCCCCGTTTACGTCTCCCGCGCCGATTCCGTGACCCCAACTCTGCGAACTCACGACATGCTTCACAAAGTCACCGTTTCGCGGTTCGTACCAGGTCAGCGGATCGCTCTTTCCGCCGAACTCCGGCAGCACGTCCCGCCGTGCGCCGGAGTTTTCAAGGTCCGCCAGAAATGCGAATTCGACGTTGTAGCCTTCCTGGATAACGTGCTCTTTCCAAGGGGCGCCGTCGCGGCCGGGGTTTTCATTCCACCAGATCTTTTTGCCGAACCACGCGCAGTCGATCAGGTCGACGCGGCCGTCCCCGTTCACGTCGAGCGGAAGGATGCTGAAATCGTCCACGTAGAAATTTGTGTAGTCCAGTGAGCGAAAGCGGTGCTTCTTCCAGTCCGGCGCTTCATACCAATTTTCGCCGGAGACCAGATCGAGCTTGCCGTCCCCGTTGATGTCGGCGAAGGCGCAGGTTTCGCTCGCGCCCAAATCGATCGTGCGCTTTTCGAATACCAGCTCGGGCGGACGCGTGATCGTCCAGGCGGCGCCGGCGGCCAGCATCACGATCGCGGGAAGTTTGATTCTGCGCATGCACGCCGATTCTAGCGCTTTCAGCAACCCTTCAGCTTCCCCCGATACCTTGAAGACTATAGAATCGGAGAACCATGAAAACGCCGTTCCTCAATCTTGCCGCCTTGCTGGTGTGTTTAGCCTCCGCTGTTCCCGCGCTCGCGCAGGATTACAAGATGACCGGCTCGATTCCGGTCGGCGGGTCGGGCGGTTGGGATTATCTGACGGCGGATTCCGCGAACCGCCGCCTCTATGTCTCCCACGGACCGCTCGTGAACGTGATTGATCTGGATTCGGAAAAGCCGGCTGGCACGATCACCGGATTTAAAGGCATTCACGGCATCGCGATCGCGGACGATCTGGGCATGGGCTTCATCAGCGATGGCGGCAGCAATCAGGTGGTGTCCTTCGATTTGAAAACTCTCGTGGTGAAGGACAAAATCGCGGCCGGCACAAATCCGGACGGCATCCTTTACGATCCGTTTTCAAAACGCGTCTTCGCGTTCAACGGCCGCAGTAAAGACGCCACCGCGATCGACGCGTCCTCAGGCAAAGTAGCTGGCACAATCTCGCTTCCCGGAAAGCCTGAGTTCCCCGCTTCTGACGGCAAGGGCGGCTTATTCGTGAACATAGAGGACAAAAACGAGATCGATCGGATCGATCCGAAGTCGCTTATGGTGACCGCGCACTGGCCGGTTTCGCCCTGCGAGTCGCCCAGCGGTTTGGCCATCGACCCGGACGGTGAAAAGCTGTTCGCCGTTTGTGAGAACAAGATGATGGCCGTGGTGGATGCCAAGACCGGGAAAGTGATCGCCACGCCGGCGATTGGGGAAGGCCCCGACGCGGCCGGATATGACCCCGGCACGCACATGGCTTTTTCCTCCAACGGTTCGGGCACTGTAACCGTCGTGAAGGCCGGCGGTGACGGCGGGTATACGGTGGCCCAGACGGTCGAGACGCAGCGGAGCGCCCGCACCATGGCGCTCGACACGAAAACGCATAAGCTATATCTCTCGGCTGCGTCGTTCGGCCCCACGCCCGCCGCTACGCCGGACCATCCGCGGCAGCGGCCTAGCATTCTTCCCGACTCGTTCAAGATCCTTGTGGTCGGCCAATAGCGGGCCCGCATCCCCACGTGTCCGCTACAGACGATCTTTTATTTGCGTTTGAAACGCACTCTCCCGCGGATCTGCGGGCGGCGCTGCAAGCCGGCGCCGATAGTCGTGCGTTGATTAAGGGTAAGCGCCCGATCGACCATTTGGTGGAAATGTATATGCGATCGTCGCGCTTTCACGAGTGCCTCCTGCTGATGTTCGAGGCCGGCGCCACTCTCGACGATTCGATGCTGGAAGCGCTACTCCTCGATGACGAACTCCGGCTCCGGGAGATGGCAGCGGACTTCGGGCGCACGTTCCACCTTCCCTGCGCGTACACTTCGCTTCAGGGCGTTTCCCCGCTTCACGTCTGCGCGGAATACAACTCCGTGAAATGCGCGCGCGTGCTCCTGGAAGCCGGGTTGCCTGTGGATGTTCGCGCCGCGGTGGATCCCGAAGGAATGGGCGGGCACACGCCCTTGTTTCACACCGTCAACGCCAACCAGAACCATTGCCGCGAAATGATGGAGCTGCTGGTGAGAGCGGGCGCCGATCTGGATGTTCGCATCCGCGGCGTGGTCTGGGGCGAAGGCTTTGAATGGGAAACGTTGGTGTTCGATACCAGCCCGATCTCGTATGCCCAGTGCGGGCTTTTCTTCCAGTTCCACCGGCGTGAGAAGGACGTGTACAGCAACATCGCGTTCCTCTATCGGGCGCGCTATGGAAGCGAACCGCCTGTGCGGAATGTCCCAAATAAGTACCTGCGCGGCGATTCCGTTTTTCCGCCGCGGACCTAGCCACGCGCACTTACCCGCCCAGGCGTTGAAGTGCGGCTGCCATTTCGCGCGACGATTCGCGATTCCCGCCAAACCGCAGCGCGTTGTACGCCGCCGTGAACCGCTCCAGTTCTTCAATCCGTGTAGCCGATTCCGGATTCCCGGGTTCGCGAATCCCGGTGTCCCGAACGCTGGCCGCGAATTCTTGCGCCGTGAACCAGCCCGGCTTTTGATACCCTCGCCGCCGCATCAGGTCGAGCATCCGCGCATACAGAACCGTGGCGTCCCGCGGAGCGGATCGCCCCGCGCGCGCCTTGCGGGCCGGAACCACGCGCTTCCATTGGCGTGCCGCCAGGAAGAGAAGCGCGATAGTCGCCATTCCGCCGAGCGCCCACGCCCCAGCGATAGGACGCATCTCCTTGCGAGCCCATCTGCTCAGCCGCACCACCCCATCGCGCAATCCTTCAAATCCGGATAGAAATCCGTTCTGGCGCAGGTGACGCGCGCGCGATTCCACACGCGACGCCAAGGTCAGTTGCTGGCCCAGGCCGTAGCTCAACACCCAGTCGCGCCAGAACGTGTCGGCCGCGTCCAGGTAAAGCGCCAGCTTGGTCCACGCCGTTTGGACGGGAACCGTGCCGGCGAACGGAGTGGGATCGAACACGGTCCATCCGACGCCCGGCAAAAAAGCCTCCACCCACGTATGCGCGTCCGACGCCCGGATGACGAGCATTCCCGAATACGGGTTCGCGATCCCGCTCTGGAACCCGTTGACCAGACGCGCCGGGATGCCCAGCGTTCGGAGCATAACCGTCATGGCCGAAGCGAAGTACTCGCAATAGCCGGTGCGCCTTTCAAACAGAAAAGTCGCGATCGGATCCCGGGGTTCGGAAGCGGGCAGCTCCAGCGAGTAGCCGTAATCCTGCCGCAGCCGCTTCTCAATCAATCCCGCACGCTCACGATCCGACACGGCGCCCCTGGTCATTGAGCGCGCGAGCGCGATGATGCGCGGATCGGTCTTGGGGAGTTTCAGGTCCTGTTCGCGTTCCGCGCTGCTCAGCGAAACGCGCGGCGGATCACCATTCTCGCCGCGTTCCTGTGCTGGTCCGCTCAGGAAGCTGTAAACCTCGTAGCGCACGGTGTCTGACGGGAAGAAACCGAAACGCAACGCGCCGCTTGCCGCTCGGGAAATCCGCGTCGCGCCAACGTTGAGCCACTCCGGCGTGCCCGCCACGAACAAGGCGTCCGCATCCACATTCTGAATCTCCACGCGGTAGAGTACGCGCTTTCCGATCCGCCGCCGCTGCCAGTCGTCGCCCACCTTCACCAGTCCGGACCGGTCCTGCGGCAGCGTGCGGAAGCTCGCGGGGTCGGTGGACCAGCGATGTCCGTCAAAGCGTTCTAGCGCCAGTCCGCGCCATTTCAGATTGAGCGGCAACTCGGGCTGGGAGTTTCCAGCGAAGCCGTTCAGTCCCGCTTTCACGTGCATCACCGGACGCGAATCGGTTTTCAGTTCGCCCACGTCCCCCAGATTCACGTCATTGGAAAATCCGGTCAGATGATATCGGTTGGAGGCGAGTAGCTGCAGCGCCGCATTGGCCGTCCGCGGAAGCAGGAAGAACAGCCCGGCCGTGAGAATAAGAATCCCGCAGGTCATCACGGCGGCGACTCCGGCCAGTCGGGACGGTGCGTTGGCTCGGGCGCCTCGCGCCACGATAAATCGCGCGTCGCCCAATCGGCGGACTTCGGACGCCGAGAGCGCCGCGACCGCGCATAACAGGTACGCCGCCAGGCACAGGAAAAAGGTCCCGCTGGAGGAAAATAGCGCCGCCGCCAGCAGCTCGATGAAGGCCACCACCGCGACGAACAGGTAATCGCGTCCCACTCGCGCCGTCAAGGTTTTCACGCTGGCCACGAAGAAGACGACGTGAACCGTCGCCATGATCCAGGTATGCGAAAGGAAGAAGTAGTCGAGCGGCGCAAACACCATGTATGCGATCGTGGCCACCGTGACAAGGAGTTCGGGAACCTCCAGCCGCCGCGCTCCCGAGATGATCGCCGCGCGCCAGCACAGCCCGAGTCCCGCCAGCAACACCGTCGGGAGGTCCACATATCCCGATCCGGCGATCGCCAGATATCCGCTTGCCACCAAACCCAGCAAGGCGAACTGGAAGTACCGCTCCACTTCCGGGAGAACTTTCTGCTCCACCCTACGATTATCCCGTGCTCCCGGACGCTAAGACTCTGCTAGTCGCGCGTAGTAGAAATCCATTATTCACGTATGGTACTCTTCTTCCAATCAAAATCTGTGCTGTTGGGGGAATCTCACACAAACAGCACCACACAGTCTTTTCGCGATAGTCTCCGGCCATCCTTGTCGACCGCCGGCCACCCATTTCCAAAACTTGAGGGGACAATCTATGAAGCTGAACATGTTTCGGTTTCAGGCCGCCGCATTGGCTGTCCTGATCGTGATCGCCGCGCCGGCGTCCTGGGCCCAGGACGCTACCGGGAAAGTGGCGGGGAACGTCACCGATCCCAGCGGCGCCGCCATCGCCGGCGCTCACATCGTGGTGACGAACGTCGAGACGAAAATCGCCAAGGAGACGACGACCGATCGCCAGGGCTTCTACCAGGTCCAGCAGCTGCCGATCGGAATTTACGACGTAACGGCGGAAGCGACCGGTTTCGATAAGGTGGATTCGCGGCCGACCACCGCGCTCGAGATCAACCAGACTTTGCGCGTCGATATCCGTCTTGCTGTCGGCGTCACCACCTCCGTGATCACCGTGGAAGGGCAGGGCGCCAACGTGGAAACCGAAAACTCGACGGTTGGCGGCGTGGTCACCGGGCAAGCGATCTTTGAACTGCCGTTGAACGGCCGGAACACCCTCGACCTGCTGGCGACCCTGCCGGGCGTGACGGCGTCGAACCCGGACAGCGGAGCGCAGGGCGCCTATAGCATCGGCGGAGGCCGCACGGATTCCGTAACTTACTTGCTCGATGGCGGCCTGAACAACGACCTGCTGTCCAACGGAGTTATCGTGAACCCGAATCCGGACGCCATCGGTGAGTTCCGCGTTCTCGAGAGCACTTACGGCGCGGAGTACGGCCGCAACGCCGGAGGCATCGTCAGCGTGGTCACCAAGAGCGGCACCAACGCGGTCCACGGAACCGTGTACGACTACGCGCGAAACACTTTCTTCGATGCGAATGACTTCTTCAGTAACGAGAACGGACTCGATCGCGCGGTCCTGAACCGTCATCAGTATGGCGCCACGCTCGGAGGCCCCATCATGATTCCGCATGTCATTGACGGCCGCAACAAATTGTTTTTCTTCTTCTCCTATCAGGGTCAGCGTCAATCCCAGTTTGTCCTCGAAGGAAAAGTCCAAACCTTCACTCCCGCGGAATCACAAGGAAACTTCTCGCAGGCCGGCCCCAATGGCGGCCCCGATCCGAATGTGGTCGCGTTCCTCCAGAGCAATCCCTACTTCCAGTCGAATGCCGTCCTCGCGGCGCAGGGAATTATTGACCCCACCAAAATCGACCCCGTGGCGCAGGCTTATTTCAAGAACGTCCTCATCCCCACCTCGCCGACCGGCTTCCTCTTTCCCACGGCCTCGGCGGTGGCGAATAACAACGAGTATCTCGGCAAGTTTGATTTCCTTCCCACCAGCAAGGATACGATCTCCGGTACCTTCACCGCTCACGATCAGGTCACCACGAACCCATATGCGGTCGCCGATGTAAATGGCTATACTTCCTCCGCGTTCGGGCAGAGCTACTCGGGGAACCTTTCCTACATCCATACTTTCACTCCGTCGATCTTGAACGAAGCCCGCATGACCGCGGTCAGGAACGAACCCAGTCAGGGGATTCCGGCCCCCAACTCCATCACGCCGGCCTCTCTGGGGGTCAATATCACACCGGATATCGCAACCGGACCGCCCATCCTGTTCTTCGACTCCACCGGATTAACCGTCGGCTACAGCCCCAACGGCCCGACTACGTTTGCGAATACGGTCTACGCCTACTACGACAATGTTTCCTGGACGAAAGGGCGCCACAGCATGAAATTTGGCGTCTATTTCTCTCCGTACCAGAACAACACCGATTACTCGTTTTATGTGGATGGCAGCTATGATTTCTATGGCCCGGGTGGGATCGGATCCGGAACTGATTTGGCGGACTTTCTCTTCGGACTGCCGTATGACTACTTTCAGGCCGCCAGCGCCCGCAATAACATCCGAAGCCATCAATATGCCGGTTACGGCCAGGATCAGTGGAAAATCGCCAGGAACTTCACCCTGAATCTCGGTGTGCGCTATGAATACTCCGAGCCGAAGTACGACACGCAGGGCCGTTCCTTCAGCTTTATCCCTGGCGATCAATCCACTCGTTTCCCGAACGCCCCGCCGGGTCTCGTCTATCCGGGCGATGCCGGCGCGCCCAAAGGTGTCAACTTCCCTGACAAAAATGACTGGGCCCCCCGCGTCGGCTTTGCGTGGGATGTATTCGGGGACGCCAAGACTTCCGTGCGTGGCGGCTTCGGAGTCTTCTACGATGTTTTGAAAGGCGAAGACAACTTGCAGTTCAACGGTTCGCCGCCATTCTTCGCCGAGCCATTCCTCACGTTCAACGGAGTTGACGGGACCGAAACAAGCAGTCCCAATTACCTCTCGAATCCATTCGGTACCAACAGCGCGGGAACCACCAACGGGTTTCCCTCGAAGACTCCTAGTTCAAACGTCGGCTACTCGTCGTTCGAGCCTTTCAGCAGCGGCGGCGGCATTTACCTGGTCGATCCGCACCTCCGCACGCCTTATGTTTACCAATACAGCTTGAACGTGCAGCGTCAGCTGCCTGGGAGCATGGTCTTTGAAGCCGGGTACGTCGGTTACGACGCTCATAAGCTGACTTCGCTGGTCGATATTAACCCGTTCGTGCTGGGAACCTCCAGCCGGATTTACAATATGAACGACTACCTGAATCTGGATGAGTTCGAGAACGTCGGCAAAGCCTACTATGATTCTTTGCAGTTAAGCTTGCAGAGGCGCTTTAGCGAGACGAGGGTCGGCGCCATTTTCTTTCAGGCGTCCTACACCTGGTCGCATGAAATCGATAACGTTTCCGGCTTCCGGGAACGCAACTCACTCGCCCCTTACTACGACACGAGCTACTTCCGCTCATCTGGAGACACCGATCTTCGCCAGGTGTTCGCGCTGTCGGGCGGTTGGACTCTTCCCTTTGATCGCGCCTGGCAGAGCGGTCCGAAGTTCCTGACCAGAGGATGGACGCTCTACCCGATCGTCAGCTATCACACCGGGTTTCCCCTCGACGTGACTGCCAACCTCTCGAATAATGGTTATGACCCCGGTCCCGCGGGCGATGGCGAGCCCGAGTTGGTGCGGGCGGATGTCGTCGGTTCGGGCATTACGACTTACAATCCCCGCAACGCTCAAACCATCAACGGGAACTCCGGCAACTTCTTCTTCAACCCGTTGAACCTTTCCAACGCGCGGCTGCTGGCCCTCGATGCTACAGCCCAGAGCGACCCGGCTGCGCTGATCGGAATGTTCACGGAAGGAACTCTCGGACGGAACTCGTTGCGTGGACCGGGCTACATCAATACCGATGTCTCTCTGTCCAAGCACACCAGTCTTTTCGGGGAAAAGCTGGACGCCGAACTCCGCCTGGATGCGTTCAACGTGTTTAACCACGCGAATTTCGGCAATCCCAACACCAACATCGACAGCGCCAACTTTGGCCAGGTCACCACCACTTCGGGACCCAGGATCTTACAGGTGGCTCTGCACTTCCGTTTCTAGGCCCGAGGCGTGCTCCTGCCGGATTCTTCTTCCGACTGCTAACCCGGCAGTCGGCGCAGGCGCAGACAGAATCGCGTTCCCGGCCCGTTTTTCTCCGCGAGCCAGAGATCGCCCCCATGATCCAGCACGGTCTGGCGCGATAACGCCAGTCCCAATCCCAACCCGTTCCGCTTCCCGTGGCTTGAGAACGGTTGGAATAGTTGCGTTCGCGCCTCGTCGGAAATTCCCGCGCCGGTGTCGTCTACATCCACGACGTAGTCCTGCTCCGTTGCGCTGGCGCGTATGGTGATGGCGCCGCCGCCGCGGGTCGCTTCCAATGAGTTGGCGATCAGATTCACAAAAACCCGCTCCATCCGCGAGCGTTCGAGCGGCAGCTCGAACGCCTCCGGAATCTCCAGCGAAATGGCGGTTCCTTGCGTTTCCGCGGCGGGCGCCAGCAGCTCCCGCGCCGCCTCCGCCACATCCCACAGGCGGCAGGTTTCAATCGGCTCCGCCTTCCCCCGCGCGCTGCCCGCCAAATCCTGCAGCATCTCCTGGATGTGGCGGGAGGCGCGGTAAATGCTCGTCGCCAGCCGCCGCGCCTGCTGCGGCGCGAGGTTCTCGTTATCCACCAGCATTTCGCTGCCGCCGTAAATCGCCGCCAGCGGATTGCGAAGATCGTGGACGATGGAGCTGGAAAGTCGCCCGATCGTATTCAAACGCTCCTGCGTGATCAGTTCCTGGCGCGCCGCCTGAATGGAGTCGCACATCGCGTTGAACGTTCGTGCAAGGCGCCCCAGTTCGTCGTTCCGGTCGATATCGAGCCGGTATCCGTAGTTCCGGCGGGATATTTCCGCGGCGGCCTGGTCCAGCCGGTAAATGGGATCGATGATCCGGCGCGCCAGTCCGTAGCTCACCAGCAGCGCGATCAGGATGGCGACCACCAGAATGGAAGCGATGCGCCGCTTCAGTTGACCGAGTCGCCGGTCGCTCGCGGCCAGCGAGCGCATGACCGAGAGTTCTCCCACCGGCTTGCCATAGAAGTCGCGCAGCGGGTCGGTCAGCGTCGCGAACCCTGCCGTGCCGGACTCTTTCGGCTTGGTCGAAGCCACCGCTTTGCCTCCCGCCGTGAACACAAAGTCGCTTCCCTCGGTCGAGTGCGCGAGGCTTTCCGCAAATCGGTCGTTAATCTCAAAGCCGGTGACCAGCACATTCAGCAGCGCCGATCCCGAACCTGCCGTCACGTAAACAGGCGTAAGAATCGTATAAAACAACCGCCCGCGCTCCACCACAAATCCCGCCGCCTGCGCCGGAAAGCGGTACCGTTGATCGGGAATCAGGCTGGTCATTGATCCAAGTCCGCCCGGCGTGCCTCCCAACGAAGCGATCTCCCGCCCTAACGGATCGAATACCAGAAAAAGCGCATCCTCCTGCGAGACGGAGGACCACAGGTCCGCGGCTGTGTCGCGGATGGTGGTCGTATCGCCGGTTTGGAAAGCGCCGCGCACATCCGACATATTGCTGAGCAGTCGGCTCGTTCGCGCCAGGCTCTCGGCGCGCGCATGCCAGAGAAATTCAAATTCACGAAGGCTGGCATGCACCTCTTCCTGCACGCTCTGCCGGGTGTTGCTGATGGCGTAGCGCGCGATCAGAGCCGCCGTTGCCGAGAACAGGATCAGGGTTGCGGACGACGAAACCAGCAACACGCGCCACAGCAGCGAAGGTTGATCCATGCGCCAGCGTTTCATTACGGGATCGAGTACCCCCGTTCTCCCGCGTCGCGCGGATACGCCTTGCCGAATTTATTGGCGTGTTGCGTGGGCAGATAGCCCGCTTCGGAAAGCGTCAGCGAGACCGCGGCGCCGGCTTCTCCCACCTCCACGGTGCGGCTCGCGCGAGCCAGCACTTCTGAAGTCGCCCGCTCATGGAACACCGTGAGTTGATACGTTCCCGCCGGCACCGCCGCGATGCGATAGCGGCCTTCCCGATCCGTCACTCCGAAATAAGGCGTGTCCACCACTACGATCACGGCCGACATCGCCGGATGAATATTGCAAAACACGCGCACCACTCCCGGACGCCGGAACACCACTGCTCTGCTTTTGCCTGGCGGGTAAAGCCCGATGTCGAAAATCTGTCCGTTGAAATTCGAGAACGCATTGTGAAAGATAGGGTCCGCGTTCGGGAAATCGATGGTGCTGCCCACCGGAACCGTCAGAACATGCGGGGAGAAGGTTTTATTCTTCTGCAGCATGCGCGCGCGCACGGGCGCGGGCGCAACCTTGCCGCCCACCGGCTCGAGTGAGATCACCACGCCCGATAGGTCGCGGCTTTCCCGGCCCGTCCCCGAGTTCTCTAACACCACGGTTCCGCTCACCACGCCGGCGCGCGCGGAGCAGAGGATCGCGCACAGCAGGCTAAAACAGATACCCAATCGCCAGATCATAGTGGTTCCGAAGGGCGTGTGATTGATCGAGGTAGCCTGTCCTTTCCTGAAGTGCTTCGGCGCCCAGGAGAACGTTCGGGCCAAGCCTGTAGATCAGGTTTCCCGCATACTCCGCTTCGTGCGTGAGCGCGCCGGGCCCGAGATCGGAAATGCGCGGGGCCTGCATTCCGCCGAACATATTGAGCGTGAGCCGGGGCGTCAACCGGAAAGCCACCTGCGTCCAACCCCCGGCGTTCGCCACCGCGCGCGGCGCCGAGCCATTCAGCACCGTAAACCCGTCCGTAAAGCCCCCCAGGTTCGCCATGTTCCTTCCCGCGGCGAACAGGCCGGTGACCTCGATCCATCGCGACGGGCGGATCAGCCAATCCACCGTGCCGAAACGCGAAGGAACACTGAAGCCGTTCACGTGGGTGTCGCTGGTATGGAATCCCGTGGCGATCTCCAAGCGTGATTCGCCCGCCTGTCCCCAGAAATTCACGCGTCCTTCCAGACCTGGCCGCGTCGCCTCCAGATCGTAGGGCGCCAGCCCTGGGGAGAACGCCGCGTCTTCTTGCGTCTCCAATAGGGAAACCTCCGCATCCAGGCCCGCGTTCTCGCCTGCATGGAAGTGCTCCACGTAGCGCGCCTGTGGTGTCCAGATCCAGGGATTGCCGCCATCTGAAAGCGCTGGATAGGCCACCTCCGCAAGCGAATCCGGCTGACGCCGCGAGATCAGCGGCTTATCTTCGCCCACCGTGAGCGAGCGCCGCCCCCAATCGAAATTCACCACCCCGCGCCGGATCCGCAGCGCGTATCCATATGTACTGGCGGAGCCCAGAAAATCCAGATTGAGAGAGGCGCTGATCTTTCCGCCGCCCGCGATCTCCGGGCCGTCGAAATCGAATCCCAATAGAGTCTGGCCAAGCGTCGCGCCGGATCGCTGCGGATATCCCAGCAGATAGGACGTGGCGTTTAACTCATCCGTGCTTCTCCCGTTCGTGAACGCGTTGAATAGCAATAGACCGTTAACGGAGACGGGGAAGCGCTGCGAACTCTGCACCTTCGATTGCGCCTGCTCTTCCACCCGATTCTCCACCACGGCCACGCGATCCTCCAGCGGGGGCTGTGTCTTGACCAGCGCCAGTTCCGTGCGAAGCGACTGAATCTCCGCGGTCAGCTCCGCGTTCTGGCGCTCGATCTTGTCAAGCCGCGCCAGTATCGCGCTCATGCTCACATCAGAAGCGGTCGCGGTCTGAGCCGGCATCGCCGCCGGCATGGCGATCACCGGGATTGCGATCAGCAGTAAGCATCTCATGTTTCGCATGCAGAATGTTCTCCAGACAATGGCAGATTCCGCTCGGGGAATAGGGTTTGGAAAAGAACGCGTCGGCGCCCAGAGCACGCACGCGCTCCGGCGCCCGCGGGTCCGGCTCCGCGCTGATCACCATCACCGGGACGTAGCGCATGCGCGGATCCGCGCGCACCTGTTGGATGAGTTCATAGCCGTCCATGCCGGGAAGATTCAGGTCTGTCACAATGGCCAGCGGCGCCTCGCTGCTCTCCCGCAGCGCCCGCCACGCCTGTTCTCCATCAGCGACGTGATGCACCCTGCAGCCACAAAAGACTTCCAGGGCGATCTGCAACGCCGCCACCGCGTCGTCACAATCTTCCACCAGCAAAACAAATCGGAGTGGGTTCATGAAGCTGAAACTTACGGGTTGAAGCGGTACCCGAAACCATGCATGGTCAGTAGATAGCGAGGCGAAGCCGGATCTGGCTCCAGCTTCTGGCGAAGTTTGACGACGTGCGCGTCCACCGTGCGCGTGTTGGGGTATGACTGATAGCCCCACACCGAATTCAGTATCTGATCCCGGCTGACCACCGAGCCGGGGTTTTGCAGGAAAAAAGTCAGCAGGTTGTACTCGGCCGGAGTCAGCCGGACCTCTTCGCCATGACGGAAAACGACGCGCCGCTCCGTATCGACCTCCACGTCCCCGAACCGGGAAGTTCTCGGACGGTCCGGATTGACGCGGCGCAGAACAGCGCGGATCCGCGCGATCAGCTCCCGGGTGCCGAACGGCTTCACGACGTAATCGTCCGCCCCCATTTCGAGCAGCACCACTTTGTCGATCTCGTCGGCCATCGCGCTCAGCACGATGATCGGCGTGGTGAATTGGGCTGCGCGCACCGCTTTACAGAGGTCGATGCCGCTCATCTCGGGCAGGCGCAGGTCCACCAGCATCAGGTCGGGACGCTGCGCGATCGTCTCCTCGTATCCCCGTCGCCCGTCGCCCGTCAGGATCGGCTGGAAGCCTTCGCGCTCCAGCATCACCGCTATGGTCTCCCGAACTGTTTCATCGTCCTCGACGACTAAAATCTTTTGCATAAATGAGTCGTGGAGACCAACTCCCGTCGGTCTCCACGGATTCAACATTATTGAATACTTCGTTGCCGGCTAAAGATCGTTGCCCTGAATCAGGTCCGCCGCCACCGGCGTCAGAGTGCCCATCACTCCATGCGTCTCGCCGTTCGGGCCAGCCGTGTAATAAAGGGTGTTGAAGGCGCCGGTGCCTGTGCTGCCGCCGAAGCTGATTCCCCATAGCCCGTCGATGGTGATCGGGGCGTTGTTCGGGTCCGCCAGCGTTCCCTCGTAAACACCTGTCTCGGCGTTGTAAGCCAGAATCTGACCCGAGCCGAAATTCCCTACCAGGAGATCGTGGCTGAAAGATCCGAAATCCGAGGGCGCCAGCGCCAGGGCCCACGGCGCGTTCAGGTAAGGACCGTGTTCGAATTCGCGGATCATCCGGCCTTCCGGTGTGAAGACGGCGACGGAGCCGAAGCCGCTGCCCGCCACGTCATCGTGCTTGGCCGCGTCCTGTTTGGCGAAGGTCACAAACAAACTTCCCCCGATGTTCTGGATGTTGAAAGGAACCAGTCCCAGCCGCGAAGCCTCGGCGCTTTGGAACGCTCCGACACCCAGACTTACCGGCGTGAAAGTCGTATCGTAAACTTCGATGTTGCCGCTGCGGAAGTTCGTGACGTAAAGATATTGCGCGTTGTTCATTGTCGCCGCCGTCAGGCCTTTATAGACGGCGAGGGGCTTGTTGACGGTGATGATCGCCGCGCCGGGGTTGACGGCGGGGTTCCAGCCGGAAATGGTCCCGTCTTCCGTGCAGAACAAGAAAATCGCGGGGTTCCCGGCCGAGACGGTAAAGCTGGAGCTTCCGTTAAAGATCGTACCGCTCGGCGTGCCTGTGCCGGATCCGCTCCCCGAAGGAATCGTCACCACTAGCGGCTGTGTCAGCCCGGTTCCGTCATAGAGGGTGGAAAGCCCGGTACCGTTATCGGCTATCCACCAGTCGCCGCTCGTTCCCCGCGACATTCCCCACGGGTTGACCAGATGCGGGTCGACATTGGGGGCGGCGACGGAGCCGTCGGAAGTAATAACGCTGAGTGTATAGCTCTGCCCGAACACCGCCGCGGGCGTCAGCATGAGCCCGCTCAGCAAGCAGGTGGTCTTAAGGGTCGTCAGAATCTTGGACATACTTGTTTTTTTTGCTCCTTGTAATCGGAGCCGCGCAGCACCGTTAAACGAAGAGTAAACGCTCCGCGGTCTGGTTGAGAAGGCCTAAAGGCAATGTTTCTGCGAATTTACAAGAAACTTACAAGTCCTCCACAAGCGCGGGAAGGATGGGGAATTTCCTGCATCTTCGGACCTCCTGAGAGGGCCGCCTGAGTTTGGCATCGCAACTGCTCCTCACGCGCTCGGAGGGCGTGAGAAGACGCTCAGTTCAGGTCAAGGAGAAACAAAATGCTGTGGACAATTTTCGTGATTCTTCTGGTGCTGTGGCTGCTTGGAATGGTCAGCTCATACACTCTCGGGGGCTTCATTCATGTACTGCTCGTGATAGCGATCGCCGTCGCCGTCATCCAGTTGATTTCCGGTCGCCGCGCAGTTTAAACCGCCAAATCGAGCGAGGCTGCGCTTCCTATCGCAGCCTCGCTCCGCTGTGTTTCAGACTTGCGTTTCAGTATTTGGGGATTCGTGGGTCGATCTTATCGCTCCATGCGAGAATTCCGCCCTTCATGTTGGCGACGTTCTTAAAGCCCTGCTGCTTAAGAAGTTCAACCGCCTTGGCGCTTCTGCCTCCGCTTTTGCAGTGCACGACGATTTCGTCACTCTTGCTCAATTCCCCAGCGCGTTTGCCTAAGTCGCCCAAGGGAATCAGCTTGGCCTGGCTAATACTTGCGATCTGATATTCGTGGGGCTCGCGCACGTCGAGCAGCACGAAATCGTCACCGCGATCGATCTTCTGCTTTACCTCAATAACGTCCAGCTCGCCTTTTAGCGGTTCCGAATTGCTCACCTGATGAGGAATACCACAAAACTCCTGGTAGTCGATCAACTCTGAGATGGAAGGATGATCTCCGCAAACCGGGCAGTCCGGATCCCGCCGCACCTTGTACTCGCGAAATCGCATCTCCAGCGCGTCATATCGAAGCAGACGTCCAATCAGGGGCTCGCCAATCCCCAAGATGAGTTTGACCGCTTCCGTCGCCTGGATCACCCCGATGATTCCAGGCAGAATTCCCAGCACGCCGCCCTCCGCGCAACTTGGCACCAAGCCGGGCGGCGGCGGTTCTGGGTAAGAACACCGGTAGCAGGGCCCTCCGGGATACGCGAAAACGGTAGCCTGCCCTTCGAAACGGAAAATTGATCCGTAAACGTTCGGCTTGCCCAGCAGCACGCAAGCGTCGTTCACCAAATACCGGGTTGGAAAGTTGTCAGTGCCGTCGACAATGACGTCATAATCTTTCAGGATCTGGAGCGCGTTCTCGCTGGTGAGCGCCACCTCGTGCAGTTCCAGCTGGACGTTCGGGTTGATATCGCGCATCCGATCCGCCGCCGAATCGAGCTTCTTGCGCCCCACGTCGCGCGTTCCGTGAATCACCTGCCGATGCAGATTGGTGTGATCCACAACGTCGAAATCCACCAGCCCGATGCGTCCGATCCCAGCGGCCGCGAGGTAAAGTCCCAGAGGAGCGCCCAGGCCGCCCGCGCCGATCAGCAGGATGCTCGCATTCTTTAGCTTGAGCTGCCCCGCGACGCCCACTTCGGGCATGATCAGGTGTCGGCTGTACCGCAGAATCTCCTCATGCGTCAGTTCGGTCGCCGCCTCTGTTCGCGCCGGAGCGGCTTCCTCCACCGCCGTCCCGCCGGCGATGCTGGGCACGATCGTCACCGTGTCGGTGCTCGCCACCGGAGTCGCGCCCTTCTCCAGATAACGGATATCCTCGTCGTTCACGTAAACGTTAACGTAACTGCGCAGCGCTCCCGCGTCGCTATAAAGCTGCTTGCGAAGCTCCGCATAGCGCGTCGTGAGCGCGCTCAGCACGTCCCCGACGGTGGCTCCTTCCACCTCGACTTCGCTTTGCTTCTCCGTGTACTGCCGGAGGGGACTTGGGATTAAGATTTTGGCCATGTAATCGGTTCCTTTGCTGCCTCGGTCTGCTCGGCATTGGGCAGGAAGCTGTTCGCGTGATGGAAGCGCCCGCCCTGCACGGATAGCACCACGAACGAGTACCACGGGCAGGAATTTTTCAGGTCGGTTTCGGAGAAGTAGGCGTCGCAATCGGGATGCGAATGATAGATGCCGATCAGGTCCAGTCCGCGCGTCCGCGCCTCCCGGTCCGCGCGCAACAGATCCTCCGGCGCCACTTCGTACCGCGCCCGATGGGAGCCCTGCGCCACGTTATCCAGCGCCACCGCTTCCCGCACGATCTTGATCTCGTCCACGCTGCCCAGCATCACCCCGCAGCATTCGTCCGGATAAATCCGTTCCGCATGCGCGCGCATCTCCAGCCAGGGCTGTTCTTCAATTTGAATCATTTGCTTTTGCTTGGATTCGGCTCGTCCCAGAAGGATTCGCTGAGATACTTATCAGCGCTATCGCAGAGCACAGTCACGATGACGCCCCTGCGTCCGTCCGCGGCCAGTTCACGCCCCATCAGGAGCGCGGCGTTCACGTTCGCCGCCGCCGAGATTCCCACCAGCAGCCCTTCTTCGCGAGCCAGACGTTTCACCATCGTATGAGCTTCGTCGGTTTCCAGCCAAAGGTTCCTGTCCGCGAGCGTCGGGTCGTAAATTCCCGGGACGATCGCGGTGGGCATATGCTTCAGACCTTCCAGTCCGTGGAAGCCCGAACCCGGCTGGGCCGAGATGCACTCCACAGGCCTCCCGGCGCCCTTCAGAAATCGCGTGACGCCCATGAACGTGCCGCTCGTGCCCAGCGAGGCGACGAAATGCGTGATCCGGCCGCCGGTCTGCTCCAGAATCTCCGGCCCCGTCGTGTCGAAGTGCGCCTGCCAGTTCGCCGGATTATTGTACTGATCCGGGTAAAAGTATCGATCCGAATCGGCCTCCACAATCTCGCGGCACTTGCGGATCGCGCCATCGGAACCCTCCGACGGATCGGTGAACACGATATCGGCCCCGTAAGCTTTGAGGATGCGCTTGCGCTCCTCCGATGCGTTGCGCGGAAGGCAGAGACGCACGCGGTAACCCTTTGCCGCCGCGATCATGGCGTAAGCGATTCCCGTGTTCCCGCTCGTCGCGTCGATGATGATCTTCCCCGCATCCAGACGTCCCGATTTCTCGCCTTCCGAGATCATGCGGGATGCCGGCCTGTCTTTTACCGAGCCTCCCGGATTGAAGTATTCGGCTTTGCCGTAGATTTCGATGCCTGGCAGTTCCGCCGCAACGCGCGTCAAGCGGATGAGCGGCGTATTGCCGATGTTGTCCAATAGCGTGTTAGCTGGACGAACCAGAGGGGGAGTGAGGCAGGCGCTCATAGGCTCTACCGATAATTGTAGCGAGCCCGGTGAAGCAGCCGGTTTCGGCCGCCATCAGTATGTTGTGCATCTTTGTGCATTGTGAACGGATCGCATTGCTGAGATGAGGCGCTTGTTAATCCGGCCCGGCGCCCTCGGCGATTTCCTCGTTTCACTTCCCGCGCTCCAGTTCCTCCAATCCGATTACACCGAAGTTTGGTGCGCGGCGCCCAATGTCCCCCTTGCCCGTTTTGCCGCCGCCGCTTACTCCATCGGATCCACCGGCCTGGATAGCGTCGGCATTCTCGACGCGCCCGGTGTCATGCGCCGTCTCGCGACTTTTGACCAGATCCACTCCTGGTACGGCGCTGCGCGGCCCGATTTCCGGGACGCCGTCGCACACCTCCCGTTTTCCTTCTACCCGGCCTTGCCGCCGCCCGCCGGAGAACACGCCACCGCCTTCTTCTGCCGCCAGGTCGGCGCGCCGGTCACGCTGCCGTCTATTCCCGTCCCCTTGTCGGCCCGCGGGGCATTCCCGGTCATCCACCCGTTCGCTTCCAGCCCGGGAAAGCGCTGGTCTTTGGACGGCTTCCGCCAGGTGGCCGCCCAACTTGACGATGTTCGCTGGTGCGCGGGGCCGAGCGAATCCCTTCCCGAAGCCGTGCGCATCCCCGATCTTTACGATCTCGCGCTGTGGCTCGCGCAAGCGGGCGTCTATCTGGGCAACGACAGCGGTGTAACGCACCTTGCGGCCGCGGTCGGCACCCCCGTCGTAGCCTTATTCGGCCCGTCCGATCCCGCCGTTTGGGCGCCCCGCGGTCCCGCCGTCCGCGTCATTTCCCGCATGCCCATCGAATCGATTTCTCCCGCCGAAGTGCTCGCGGCGGTCCGGACCTTGGCGAACTTCTGATATAAACGAACCAATGGCGGCTGCGCTCCAGCCCGGTCTCGATCTCTGCGACTTGCGCCGCCTGCATTCGGCCGACTTGTCCGATCTCCTGCGCGAGGAGACGCAATATTGGCAGGAGACCCTGGATTGGGATTTCTCCCCCTCCGCCGACCTCGTACGCCGCTTCACCGACATTCGCGCGCTGAACGGCGCCGCTCTGGTGTCGGCCTCCGGGGTGGTCGGCTACGCGTATTCAGTCACCGAAGAACACAAAGGCATCATTGGCGACCTCTATGTTTGTCACGCCTTCCGCACTCAGGAGAATGAATTCCGGCTGCTTTCGCAGGTTTTGGAGGAACTCATCAGCTCACCGGGCGTGCACCGCGTGGAAAGTCAGCTGATTCTGCTCGGCCGCCGTGAGCGCCACCTTCCCCGCGCCGCCCAGTTGCAAACATTCGAACGCGATTTCCTCGAAATCGATCTGGATGACATCGACCTTCTGCCGGCAGTGTCCGTTCCGGGCATTTCGATCGAGCCCTGGGCGCAGCATCATCAGGATGCCGCCGCCCATTTGATTGCGAGCGCTTATGCCGGCCATATCGACGCCTTGATCAATGACCAGTACCGCTCGCTCGCGGGCGCGCGGCGTTTCCTCTACAACATCGTGCAATTTCCCGGATGCGGCAGTTTCCTGCAAGCGCCCTCGTTGATCGCCTTCGAGCGCGACACCGGCTGGATGTGCGGACTTTGTCTCACCAGCAGCGTCGGCCCGCGGGTTGGACACGTCACCCAGATCTGCCTCTCGCGCGATATACGCGGCCGTAAGCTCGGCTACGAGATGCTGAGGCAGAGCCTGCATCTGCTCCGGCTCAACGGATTCAAACGCGTGAGCCTCACCGTGACCAGCGCCAACCGCCGCGCCATCGAACTCTATCGGCAGGTCGGATTCCGGTCGCTGACGCGGTTCCCGGCGCTCGTTTGGGACGGCTTCTGACCCGTATCCCTCCTGCCCGCGAACGTGGTTTAATGACCAATAACGGCAATGTGCGGACGTTCCGTTTGACGCCGGCGGTCACGCCGGAGCACGCAGGCGGCTCCCTAACGGCGCCCCCCCGGATCGGTCGCGTCGCCATCGTCTTCTGGGAAGGTCATCTCAGCATTGCCCCCAGCATCGTAAGCGCCATGCAACTGCTCGCCGCCGGCGGCTACGAAGTGGACGTGCTGGTGCGCGGCGCCGATGAGGAGCTTCCCCCCTTGGGCAGCATGCCCCCCGCCGTGCGCATCCGCAAAGCGGAGTTCGCCGGTCGCGTCTCTTCCGAAACGGCCCGCAAAACAAGCAAGGGCAGGCTCGGGACAACCATCGGCAGCCTGAGCTTCTTCTGGTTCGTCTTGCGGGAAACCCGGAACCGCCGGTATGATGCGATCTTCGGCGTGGATGCCGTGGGAAGCGCCTGCGCGGAATGCGTCGCCGCCCTCAAGAAGGTCCCGTTCTTCTACTGGTCTTTGGAGCTGACGTTCGCGCGGGACGCCCGCCATCCGTTCAAGCGGCTCTTGAAATGGCTGGAGAAGCGCGCTGCGCGCCGCGCCGCGTGGATCGTCATTCAGGACCGCCTGCGCGAACAGGCTTTTCTGGCCGAGCACCGGCCGGGACACACCCGCACGCTCCTGGTTCCCAATGCGCCCGCCGGCGCGTCCGCTTCCGCGCGGTCGGATGTTCCTGGAAGACCGAATCATCTCCAGCGCACGCTGGGTATCGCCCCGGACAAGCTCATCGTTCTCCACGCCGGCATGCTCGATCCCGAAGTGCTGGCTTGGGAGCTTGCCGATTCCGTCCGGCACTGGTCCGCGCCGTACCACCTCGTGCTCCACACGAACTTCTGGAAGCCGCTCGACGATCCTTACATTCAGCGCATCGTTGCTCTACGCGAGCCGCGCCTGTCGATTTCGAATCAGCCGGTCCCCATTGACCAGCTGGACGCTTTGATCGCATCGGCTCACATCGGGCTGGCCACCTATCGCGACGATCTCGGCCCCAACTACAGCCTCATCGTGAATGCTTCCGGGAAAATTCCCTATTACCTGCGGAACGGGATCCCCGTGATCTGCTCGGATCTGCCCGGCATGCGCGACTTAATGGAGCAATACGGCTGTGGCGTCGCCGTGCGGAACGTATCCGAAATCCCCGCCGCCTTAGACGCCATTTCCCGCGATTACGCCTCGTTCCGCCGCGGCGCGCTCGCCTGCTACCAGGAGCGCTACGAGTTCTCGGCCCATTTCGCGGCCGTTCTCGAGGCGCTCGCGCTCAGCGCGCCAACGCGGGAAAAGGAACGCCGGGGCGCCGAGCAGCCTGCCGCATGTTAGTGACCTCCTCCACCGGCCAGGTGCTCGCGCACGTGATTACAGAAGACGAAGCCTTCACCCGCACCACGTTCGTCAGTTCCTCCGACGCTCCGCTGCAGTTGGGGTTCATCGTCTATCCTCAGGGCGGTTCCATCCCCCGCCACGTCCATCGCCCGGTGGAGCGACGGATTAACGGCACCAGCGAATTCCTGTGGGTCCGCAAGGGTTCCTGCGAGGTCGATATCTTCGATGAATCGCGCCAGTTCGTGACCATGGTCACCCTGCGCGCCGGCGACGCCATTCTGCTGCTCGCCGGCGGCCATGGGTTCCGGATGACCGCGGACACCGTGCTCGCCGAGGTCAAGCAGGGCCCCTATTTTGGCGTCGAAGAGAAGGAGCGCTTCTGAGGGTCCCCGTCGCTGAGCCCTGGTTCCTCGAAGAAGACGCGCAACGCGTGGCCGAGTGCGTTCGCACCGGGTGGGTGTCTTCCGCGGGAAAGTGCGTGGACGAATTCGAAGAAAGCTGGGCGCGATACTGCGGCCGGCGCCATGGCGTCGCGGTGAGCAGCGGAATGACCGCGCTCCACGCTTCGGTCGCCGCCTTGAAGCTGGAACCCGGTGACGAGGTCATTCTGCCTTCGTTTACCATCATTTCGTGCGCCTCCGCCGTAATCGCGAATGGCGGCATTCCCGTCTTGGTCGATTCCGATCCGGCCACCTGGTGCATGGACGTCCAGCGCATCGAAGAGCGCATTGGACCTCGCACCCGCGCCATCATGCCCGTTCATATTTACGGCCACCCCGTGGATATGGATCCGCTGCTGGCTCTGGCTCAGCGTTACCGGCTGGCCGTGATCGAAGACGCCGCCGAAGCTCACGGCGCGGAATACCTCAGCGGTCATGCTGCCGGCGCGGGCGCGTGGCGGCGCTGCGGCAGTTTCGGGACCATGAGCTGCTTCAGTTTCTACGCCAACAAGCTCATCGCCACCGGTGAAGGCGGGATGGTGCTGACCGACGACGCGGAATTGGCCGCGCGCCTCCGCTCGCTCCGCGATCTCTGTTTTCAGCCCGGCCGCCGCTTCGTTCATGCCGAACTCGGTTTCAACTTCCGCCTGACCAATATGCAGGCCGCGCTCGGGATCGGCCAGGTGCGCCGCATCGGCGAACTCCTCCGCCGCAAGCGCTGTCTGGCGCGCTACTACCGCCAGGAACTCTCCGCCATCCCCGCCCTGGAGCACCCGCCCGAGATGCCATGGGCCCGCAGCATTTTCTGGATGTACGGCATTGTGCTCGGGGAACAGTGGGGCCTGGACGCCGCCGAGTTAGGCGTCCGGCTGAGCGCCCAGGGCATCGAAACGCGCCCCTTCTTCGTCGGGATGCACCGGCAGCCCGCCCTGCTTAAGCGAGGACTTTTTCCTCAGGCGCATTACCCCGTGACGGACCGGCTTTCCCGCTTCGGCCTTTACCTGCCGTCAGGGTTGGGCGCAACCGAAGCGCAACTCGCGCAGGTCTGCGAAGCTCTCCGCCGGATTCTGGCTTGAGCGAAATCTTCGGCCCGGATTACGCCGCCGCATACGACGCGCTCTACGGCGACAAAGACTATTCCGCCGAGTGCCGCCTCATCCTTCGCCTCTTCGCCGAATTTGCGGCGGAGCCCGTCACCCGCATTGTCGATCTGGGATGCGGGTCGGGCAATCATCTTCTGCCCTTAGCCGCCAGCGGCCTCCGCGGCGTGGGAGTAGACCGCTCCCCGAGCATGCTGGCGCACGCCAATCGCAAGGCCGCGGATGCCGGGCTTTCGGATCGGCTCCGCTTTGTCTGTGGCGACATCCAGGCCTGCGATTTGGGCGAGCGCTTCGACGCCGCCTTGATGATGTTCGCCGTATTGGGCTATCAGACTGAAAACGCTGGCGTCCTTGCCGCACTCCGGAACGCGCGCCGTCACCTCCGCCCCGGCGGCCTGCTTCTGCTCGACTGCTGGTACGGACCCGCGGTCTTGAGCCAACTGCCGTCCGATCGTGTAAAAACCGTCGAAACCGCCAGCGGCCGCTTGACGCGCTTTGCTTCGAGCACGCTCGACCCCCTGCGCCACACCTGCTCCGTCACCTTCCACGTACAGCCGGCTGACTTTCAGGAGAGCCACACCGTCCGCTTCTTCTTCCCCAAAGAGATCGAGCTCTTCCTGGATCTCGCCGGTTTCCGCCTGCTCCGGCTCGGGCGTTTTCCGGAGACCGCTCTCGACCCCGATCACACCACGTGGAATGTCGTTGTAGTCGCCGTGGCACAATAGCATTTTGACGTGGCGTCGCACCCTTGCGGTTCGGTACGTCCGTCACTTGCGGATTCGTGCAAAGCGCAGTTAGAATCAAAAGTTTGCACGCGCAAATCCCCGTGTTCTTTTCCCCCAGGAGGAAAGATGGCTTCTCCGATTGAGACGAAGGTAAAGCAGATCATTGTCGAGCAACTCGGCGTAGACGAAAACCAGGTCGACAATAATGCGTCGTTCGTCGACGACCTCGGCGCCGACTCTCTCGATATTGTTGAGTTGGTGATGGCCTTCGAGGAGGCTTTCGACCTCGAGATCCCGGATGAAGACGCCGAGAAGATCCACACCGTCAAAGATGCCGTGGACTATATCGAAGCCAAATCCGCGAAAAAGTAATCTAGTCCTTAGCACCGTAATTCTAAGGAGAGTTTGAAATTTCCCGCAGAGTGGTAGTTACAGGGGTCGGCCTCGTCTCCGCCCTGGGCATTGGCACGGAAGAAAACTGGAAGGCGGTCCTTGCCTGCCGCAATGGCATCTGTCCCATCACCCAATTTGACGCCTCCGCTTTCGCCTGCCGCATCGCCGGCGAGGTAAAAGGTTTTGATCCATTGCTTTACATGGATAAGAAGGAAGTCAAAAAAGCTGGCCGTTTCATCCATTTGGCGATTGCGGCGAGTGATTTCGCGGTGGCGTGCGCCGGCCTGAAAGTGACGCCCGATATCGCTGAGTCCGTGGGCGTCTATATCGGAAGCGGCATCGGCGGCTTTGAGGTGATTGAGCGCGAGCATAAGAATCTGCTGGAGCATGGGCCGCGCCGCATCTCGCCCTTCTTCATCCCCGCCACCATCATCAATCTCGCTTCCGGTCACGTCTCCATCCGCACCGGCGCGAAAGGACCCAACTCCGCGACCGCCACCGCCTGCACCACCAGCGCTCACGCCGTCGGCGATTCCTTTAAAATCATCCAGCGCGAGGATGCCGACGTCATGATCTGCGGCGGCGCCGAAGCCTGTATCTCTCCCATGGGGATTGGCGGATTCGCCGCCATGCGCGCCCTCTCGACCCGCAACGACGACCCTGAACACGCCAGCCGCCCTTTTGATAAAGAGCGCGACGGCTTCATTGTGGGTGAAGGCTCCGGCGTCCTCGTGCTCGAGGAACTCGAATTTGCGCGGCGGCGCGGCGCCAACATCCTTGCCGAGATCATCGGCTATGGAATGAGCAGCGATGCGTACCATCTGACTTCCCCGGCTGAAAACGGCGAAGGCGCCACTCGCGTGATGAACAACGCTATGCGCGACGCGAAATTAAAGCCGGAGCAGATCGATTACATCAATGCGCACGGCACTTCCACCGAGATCGGCGACCGCCTCGAAACGCAGGCCATCAAAGGCAGCTTTGGGGAATACGCCTACAAAGTCGCGGTGAGTTCAACCAAATCCATGACCGGCCACCTGCTCGGCGGCGCGGGCGGTCTGGAAGCCGGCCTCACGGTTCTCGCGCTGCGCGACCAGATCGCTCCGCCCACGCGCAATCTTCTCTGTTTCGATCCCGCTTGCGACCTGGATTATGTGCCCAACCAGGCACGGCCCATGCGCATCGATTATGCACTCTCGAACTCCTTCGGATTCGGCGGCACCAACGGCGCCCTGATCTTCAAGCGTTTCGAGGACGGGAAGTGAGCAACCCTCCAACTTCCTCATCACCTCTATGAAAATCGTCGTCGCGATTAAACAGGTCCCCGCGCGCGATTCGCTGCTCCGGGTTGATCCCTCGGGCAAGTGGATCCAGGACGCTGGCCTCAGCTATGAAATCAATGAGCCGGACGCCTACGCCCTTGAAGCCGGCCTGCAGTTGAAAGAGCAGTATGGCGGCGAAGTCGTCGTGCTCAGCGCCGGTCCGGCCCGCGTCTCCCAAACCATTCGCGAGGCGCTGGCCAAAGGCGCCGACCGCGCGATCCATATCGAGGAGGAAAACCTCGAAGGCTCCGGCGGCGATCCGCTGGTCGCCGCCCGCCTCATGGCCGCCGCCCTGAAACAGGAATCTCCGGATCTCGTCCTCACCGGCCTTCAATCCGACGACCTCGGCATGGGACAGACGGGCGTCATCCTCGCCGAACTGCTCGGCGTTCCGCACGCCACCATCATCATGCACATCGAGATCGACGGCAGCAGCATGAAGGTGAAGCGCGAATTGGAAAACGGATTCTTCCAGCAAGTGGAGATGCCCTTGCCCGCCCTGCTCACCATGCAGTCGGGAAGCAACAAGCTCCGTTACGCCACTTTGATGGGCATCAAGAAAGCCAAATCTAAAGAAATGAAGCGGCTCACCACGGCCGAACTGGGCCTCCTCGCAAAGCCAGCGATTCAGATTGACCGCGTCTACCTTCCGGAACGCAACAAGCAGTCCCAATTGTTCGAAGGCAGCCCCAAAGAAGCGGCCGCCAAACTGATCGAGAAGCTCCGCTTCGAGGCCCGCGTCATATGAGCATTCTGGTGGTTGGCGAACAGCGCGACGGCGCGCTGAACATGATGACCCTCGAAACCGTGGCCGCCGCCCAGCGCATCGGCCAGGAGTTATCGCTCCCCGTTTACGCTGCGCTCTTCGGCAAGGGCGCCGCGCAGGCCGCGGGCGAGTTGGCTTCCAGCCGTCTCGAACGCATACACGTCATCGAACACGATCTTCTGGCGGACTACACCGCCGACGCGGCGTCCATCGCCGTCGGCCAACTGATCGCCAAACACAACCCGCGCGTCGTTCTATTCCCGCATACTTATCAGGTTCGGGATTACGTTCCCAAGCTGGCCACTTCCCTGGGCCGCGTCCTGGTGAGCGACGTGGTGGCTCATAAAGTCGAAGCGGGAAATATCACGCTCGTCCGCCAGCTCTTCCAGGGGAAGGTGAACGCGGACGTGAAGTTCACCGGGGAGCCGCCGTTTTTCGCTTCCGTTCAGGCGGGCGCCTACCGGGCGGACCAACGCGAGCCCGGTACGGCGGCCATCGAGACTTTTCAGCCGGAGATCAGCGCATCCCAAGTGCGCTCCAAGCCGGGGGAATTGTTCCGCGAATCGGCCCGGGCCGTCGATCTTAGCGCCGCCGACATCATCGTCTCGGTCGGTCGCGGCATCAAAGAGCCCGAAAATTTGCCCATCGTACAGGAACTGGCAAAGGCGTTGAACGCCGAAATCGCCGCGTCCCGGCCCATCTGCGACAACGGCTGGCTTCCCATGGAACGCCAGGTAGGAAGCTCCGGGCAGACTGTCGCCCCCAAGTTGTACATCGCCATCGGCATCTCGGGCGCGATCCAGCATCTTGTCGGCATGAAGGGTTCCAAGACCGTGGTCGCGATCAACAAAGACCCCGAAGCGCCCATCTTTGAAATCGCGGATTACGGAATTGTGGGCGATCTGTTTCAGGTTGTTCCCGCTCTCGTCGAAGAACTCAAGAAGAAGTAATCCGCGCCCCGCGCCGTTCCAAACTTAAAGATGTCAGACACCCCGCGCGTGGGCGCTTTCGCCATAATTCCGAGCAACAACATGGCCGGCGCTTTCCTGTTTTGGGAACGTCTCGGCTTTGCTCGCACGGGCGGTGAAGCCACTTACATGATCTTGACGGGATGGGGCTGCGAGGTGCATCTGACCCAGGCGGGGACCGGCCCTTGGCGCGTGCCGGAGGAGAACAATCCATTTGGCGTTTTCATCCGCACGCCCGACGTCGACGCCATCGCCGCGCGCGTGGAGGACCTGATCATACGTCCCGGCGGCGTTCTGCGCCACCGCGAATGGGGCCTCTACGAGGTCGGGCTGTGCGGTCCGGACGGTATGCTTGTCCGCATCGGCTGGCCTTCCCATCTGATTAAAAGGTGAATGACACAGGGCGCATTCCTGCGCGCCCTGTGCGTGGCTTGCGTTTATAGCGAGCTGCCTTCCGGCTGCCTCTCAAAGAAAAAGCCCGCCGGGATTTTCACCCGGCGGGCCAAGGACCAGCAACCAGTTTCTATCTGCTTATTTCGGGCAGACGGCCTTGACGGTGTCAGGAGCCTGCTGCGCGTTGGAAGCGGACGGCGGAGGCGTCGCACCCTTCGGCACGAACCAGATCTCCACGCGTTGATCCTTCAGCATGTCGTCGGATTCGCTGATGCGCGATGCACGGCGCTCCTTGATGGAAGCGGCGCAGATCGGCTTCTTGAATTCGGCGCCCGCATTCGGGCCCACGGTCGCGATCTTGATGCGGCTGACGTCGATTCCCGGTTTCGGGCAGATGCCTTCACCCGACGCCAGGATTTCAGCGACGTGCTGTGCGCGTTCCGTCGCCAGATCCGCTACCGGCGGTGCGGCGGCGCCGCGGCGGCGGCGTACTCTGGCGTGCGGTTCAGGCGGTTCGTTGCCCGCATGGCCCACCACGACCACGTCGTAGTTTCCATACTGACCCGATGTCAAAGCCGGGTATACCACGTCGATCAGCAGGCGCTTACCGCAATTGTTGACGCGCGAGTTGCTCGTCGGGAAGATGATGTCGTCCTGCCGAACGAAGGTCGGCTGTTTGGACACGTTGAGCGTAACCGGCGCCGACGCGGTGCCGCCCGCGCTATCCGTAACGGTCGCCGTGGCCGTGATCTGCTTGGTTTGAGCGCCGCCGTTGTTGGCGTCGAACTGTACGTTCGAGGAGTCGTAGGTCGCCGGATCCGTGCCCGTCACCGAGCCTTCGGAAGCTGCCCATGTGACCGACAGCGTGCCCGGGCAGTTGCCGGCCTGCGGATGCGGATACAGCATGGCCTTGTCCCCGACCTGAATGTCCGTCTTATCGGCATTGGCCGTGATCGTCGGAGCCGAGTGTTCGGAAACCGTGACCGTCACCGGCGCCGCCTGTTTCACCAACTGCGTGATGTTATCGGCCACCGTTAGCCCGATCGTGTGGCTTCCGCCGCCCGTGGGCGTGTAGCTGAACGAAGAACTGTTGGTTCCCGCGTTCTGGCCGTCCACGGTCCAGCGATACGACGGCGTGTGGTTCGGACCGACGTTCTCGATCGTACCCGTGAAGCTCACCGGCGTGTTCGCGCAGATAGCCGTCGGATTAGCCGGCGTGATGCTCACTCCGGTGAATCCAGGGGCCGGCATCACGGGCGGCGTCATGTCGATCTTATGACCGAAGATGAACATCAGTCCGCTGCTGACCTCGATGCCTTGCAGCAATCCGCCCGGAGGAATCGTGAGCTGCGGGGCGTTGGCGAACTGCGCCAAGCCATAATGCGCTTCCGAGGACGTGAGCCCCACCACTCCCGCGCGCAGCCCGAAATGATCCGACAGCCGGATCTTGATGCCGCCGCCATAGGTAAACGCGAGGCGCGTATCCTCGCCCAGGTTTTGCGCGCCTAACGGCGCCGCTACCGGCTGGCTCACCGTATTGATCGCGTCCTGCGTCGGCCGGTACGACACCAGGCCGAAGCCTACCGTGATATACGGCCGCACTCGGTGATCTTTGCCGGTTGCGTAAAACAGAATGTTGTCCTGGAACTGCAATAACCGCTGCGACAGACTGAACGCCTGAACAACCCCGCCGAAGTTTTGGTGGAACCGCAGGTCATCTTGCATATAGCTGAACGACTGTTCGGTGCCGAGGTGGTTCGCGAAGTTTTCTGTGAGACTCACCGACAGCAATCCGCTCGGCGTATTTTCCGTCATGAGCGAATCGTTCTTCTGTTTGAAGAAACCTCCGCCATCGAGAATGCCGACCTCAAAATCCGGAGAAGTGGTTTCTTGCGCGTGCGCTGCTACCGCAAGCGCAAGAAGCGCCCCAACGCAACTACATAGCAGGCGTTTTGTCGTTCTGCTGGTTTGGAACATATCGGTCCTTTCTGGAATCAACTGTCGAAAAATTTTGTTGTGCCGCCGGGCCTTCGCCGATCTCTCGAACAAAGATTCCCCGGGTTGCGGTGACCGCCACAAGACTGCGCGGCCCCTGTGTGGTAATCGTCAAATTGCGGATGAAAGCTCCTCCGAGACCATCCTGATCGAAGTGCTGCCAAGTCTTGCCGGCATCCTGCGATTCATAAATGTTTCCGTATTCGAAGGCGAATGCGTGCTTGCTGGAGAGTGGATCCAGGGCCACCGCCGTAATGCTCGCTGTGGGCAGTCCGGAGTGCGCGGCGTGCCACGTTTCCCCTTCGTCCTCGCTGCGGAACACTCCTCGCGAGGTGCCTGCGATAAAAGTGCCTCCGGAGGCCGCCACATCGTACACATCCGCGAAAAATGGAAGATGTCGGGCAGTCCAAGTGGTTCCCCCATCGTGCGACACGAGAAGCCCGTGCGCCAGGACAGCGATCGCCGCGTCCGCTTCCAGCAGTTGCTTCACCGGCTCTTTATCCAGCCCGACAGCCAGCCATGTCTGTCCTTGGTCCAGGCTGCGGTACACGCCATATTCCGTCCCCGCCAGAAGACCGGCCGGAGAAGATCCGCCCGCTACGCTGAGCGAACTCACGCGCGCCGGCGAGCCTTTCACGCGCGCCCAGGTCTTTCCGGCGTCCCCGGAACGATACAGGCCTCGCGGCGTCGCCGCGACGATCGCTTCCGCTCCGGCTCGCGCCACCCCGACCACGCTCTCGTTCCCTAAATCGGACGGGTCCGCGATCCGTGTCCAGTGCAGCCCGCTATCGGAGCTGGCAAAAATCGCGCCCGCATCAACCTCAAACCCGGTTCCCGCGTAAAGATGCTCCCCGGCCTCGCTCACGCGCGAAAAATTGCGGCTCGTAAATCCTTCGTCGATCGGCGTCAAAGTCGTCCCCAGATCGCCGCTTTTGAACAGTCCGGCGTCCGCCGTCGCGACATAAAGAATTCCCGCCGAAATGGCCAGGCTCTTGATTTCGTGCGCCGCGATATTACGCCACTCCGCGCCGCCGTCCCGGGTCCGGTATAGACCGCGGCTGGTGCCCGCGAAGATGGTCTCCGGATGCTCCGGGTCCTGCGCGAAGGCGTAGGTGCGCCGCGACGTGAACGGGATACCCGCCATCTTGGACCAGTTGCCCCCGCCATTCCGGCTCTTCCAGAAACCGCTGCACGCCCCGATAAACACGCGCGAAGGCTGCGAAGGATCCACCCGCACCGTGATGATGTCGGAATCCGTGCTCATGCCTTCCGCGATCAGGTTCCAGGTAGCGCCGCCGTCCGTCGTCTTCCAGGGAAGCCGCGGCGTTCCCGCATAGAGAACTTGATCGTTCCGCGGGTCGAACGCCACCGAAACCGCCGGCTGAAGATCGATGTTGTCTGCCGGGGAGATCGCTTTCCACGTCTGGCCGCCATCGTGACTCACCCGCACGCTCTGCCGCAAACCCGCGGCCAGCACATTCGAATCGCCGCTCCAGATCGCCAGCGAGTAAACTTCTTCTCCTCCCAGCCCTTCCACGGCTTTCCACGTTTGGCCGCCGTCCCGGCTGCGATACAGCCCCGGGCGCGGCTCGTCCGCGATCGCGGCATAGAATAGAGTGGAATCCTTGGGATCGATCACCAGGGTGTGCAGCATGGACCCGTATTGCCGCGGAAACGGCATCGGTTTCCAGCTTTCGCCCGCGTCCCTCGAGATGAACAGATTTGCGTTCTTCGTGCCGGCAATCAGTAAATTGTGGTCGGACGCACTCGCCGTGATGACTTCGGCGTTACCGCCGAAGGGTCCGGTCGAGATCCACCTGGCAGACGCGGACGGCGCGAAGCTGCATGCGAGCAAACACAATGCCCCTGCAACTAACCCCGTTTGCAATCGATAAACCATGGTTCGGATAGGTGAGCCGTGCAGCTAAGCCCCTTTGAGGACTTTAGTTTAGCAGAACAATCCTTTGGCACTATGGGCAAACGCACAGTTCCTGTTCGATGAAACTGTGAGGAAACTCCCGCTGCGTATTGGAATTCACACCTCCCGGTCCGGTTGTCTGGAAAATTCGGCCATTCGCGCCCATGAACTCGAGGCGAATACCTTCCAGATTTTCTCCTCCAGCCCCCGCATGTGGCGCCCTTCCGTCTTGAATCCCGGCGATATTTTGCGATTTCGCAACGCCCGCGAGCGCTTTGACCTTCACCCATTGGTCGTGCATACGAGCTACCTGATCAACATGGCGTCGCTCGATCCGGTGATCCGGTCGCGGTCGATCGAGGCCTTTCGGGGCGAACTCCAGCGCGCCGCCGCGATCGGCGCCGAGTACCTCGTCACGCACCCGGGCAATTACAAATCCTGCTCGATCGAGGAGGGCATCGCCGGATTCGCCCTGGGTCTGCGCGACGCCGCCCGCGGACTGGATCTCGCCGGCCTCACCGTTCTCATCGAGAACACCGTCGGCGCGCGCTCCCAGCTCGGCGGCAAATTCTCCGAGCTGCGCGCCATGCGTGATCTCGCCGCCCAACTCTGCGGCGTTCCCGTTGGCTATTGTCTCGACACTTGCCATCTGTTCGCCTCCGGCTTTGAGATATCCACCGCCGCTGGCTTGGAAACCATGCTGTCCGCGGCCGATCGCATCCTCGGCATCGCCGCCGTCAAGGTCATCCACGCCAATGATTCCAAAGGCGCTTTGGAGTCCCGTCTCGACCGCCATGCCAACATCGGAGAAGGCGCCATCGGCACAGACGGCTTCCGCCGCATCCTTCAACATCCCGCGCTCCGCGACAAACCGTTTATCCTGGAAACTCCGGTGGATGCGGATGGCGACGACCGCCGCAATCTCGAGACCCTCAAACGGCTCGCCGCCCCGAATCGTCAAAGCCGCCCCCGAGCGTCAAAGAAAAAACAGGGCTGAAAAGACTCGCGAGAATGCCAGAAAAGGCGTACGACTTCCAGGAAATCGAATATAAGTGGGCGGCCGCGTGGGACGATCCCGCGCTTTACAAGGCGGAAGAAAATTCCGCAAAGCCCAAATATTATGTGCTCGAAATGCTGCCTTATCCCAGCGGCGCGTTGCACATCGGCCATGTCCGCAACTATGCCATCGGCGACGCGCTCGCCCGCTACATGTGGATGCGCGGCTACAACGTCCTCCATCCCATCGGCTGGGACGCCTTCGGGCTGCCCGCGGAAAACGCCGCCATCGCCAACCAGCGGCCCCCTCGCGAGTGGACCCTGAACAATATCGAGATTATGAAGCGCACCTACCGGCGCTTCGCCTTTTCTTACGATTGGTCGCGCGAAGTCACTACCTGCGAACCTGAATATTACCGCTGGAACCAGTGGTTTTTTCTGAAAATGCTGGAGCGCGGCATCGCCTACCGCCGCAAGGCCCTGGTGAACTGGTGCCCTCTCTGCGCTACCGTGCTCGCCAACGAACAGGTGGTCGATGGCTGCTGCTGGCGCCATGAAACCACGCCCGTCGAGCAGCGCTCCCTCGAGCAATGGTTTCTCCGCACTACCCGGTATGCCGACGAACTCCTCGACCACATGGCGCAGCTCGAAGGCGCCTGGCCGGAGCGCGTCCTCACCATGCAGCGCAACTGGATCGGCCGCTCCGAAGGCGCCGAGGTGGATTTCCGGAGCGATCCGGAAGATCCGAAAACCGCCGATCTGCGCGTCTTCACCACCCGCATCGACACCATCTTCGGCGCCGTTTGCCTGATCATCGCCCCTGACCATCCGCTGGTCGCCTCGCGCCTCGATCCGCTGATGCAGGCCCGCGCCAAAGCTCTCGTCGACGCCCGCGCCGCGCAAGGCCCCGGAGACTTTGAGAAGGAAGGCTTCCCGACCGGCCTTTCCGCCCGCAACCCCTTCACCGGCGAATCCCTTCCGATCTGGATCGGCAACTTCGTCCTCACCGGCTACGGCTCCGGCGCCATCATGGCCGTTCCCGCGCACGATCAGCGCGATTTCGAGTTCTGCGCGAAGTACGAGCTCCCCGTGCGGCCCGTCGTGCAGCCGGCGCCGGGTCTGGATGCCCCGACCGAGGTTGAGAGCCTGTCCCAAGCTCTCGAGATCGACGGCATTGTCGTCAACTCCGGAGAGTATTCCGGGCTCGCCAGCGCCGAGGCTCGCGCTCGCATGTCGGCCCGCGCGCAACGCGACGGCTTTGGAAAATCCGCCATCGTCTTCCGCTTGAAAGACTGGGGCATCTCCCGCCAGCGTTATTGGGGCACTCCCATTCCGGTCATCCGCTGTCCGTCCGACGGCGTCGTGCCCGTTCCCGAAGCCGATCTGCCCGTGCTCCTGCCTGCCCATGTGCGCATCACCGGCGAAGGCCGCTCCCCGCTCGAGTCGGTCCCCGATTTCGTCAACGTCACATGCCCTCGGTGCGGCGGCCCCGCCCGCCGGGAAACCGACACCATGGACACATTCGTCGATTCGTCCTGGTACTTTTACCGCTACTGCGATCCGCATAACGCCCAGGCCCCCTTCGATCCGGCCAAAGCCGCCTATTGGTTTCCGGTCGATCAATATATCGGCGGCGTCGAACACGCCATCCTCCATCTCATCTACTCCCGCTTCTGGACGAAAATGATGCGCGACGTCGGGCTTGTCGTCAACGACGAACCCGTCCGCAAGCTCTTCACCCAGGGCATGGTCATCCGCGACGGCGCCAAAATGTCGAAGTCGAAAGGCAACGTGATCGGCGCCGAAGATGTCGCCCGGGAGTATGGCGCCGACGCCGCCCGGCTCTTCGTCCTCTTCGCCGCGCCCCCTGAAAAGGAGATGGACTGGACCCGGGCGGGCATCGAAGGCATCGTCCGCTTCCTCGGCCGCGTGTACCGCTTCGTCACGCGCAATATCGCCGCGCGCGATATCGGGGCCGCCGGAACCCCCGCCGGCGCGGGCGACGAAAAGGCCCTTCGCAAGCTGCACCAGACTCTCCAGAAGATCACCGCGGATTTCGACTCGCGCTGGCATTTCAACACTTCCATCGCCGCCATCATGGCGCTGATGAATGAGCTGCATGACCAGGAAGCCGCCATTTCCCCCGCCGCCATGCGCGCGATCCTTCCCGTGCTGACCTTGATGCTCGGCCCTTTCGCGCCCTATCTCGCGCAGGAACTCTGGACGGAACAGGGGCTCCAAGGGCATGTCTTCAAACAGCCTTGGCCGGTTTTCGATGCCGATCTCGCCCGCGAACCCGGCGCCGAGATCGTCCTTCAGGTGAACGGCAAAGTGCGGTCCCGCATCACCGTTCCGTTCGGCGCGCCCGAAGAGGAACTCATTCGCCGCGCTGCCGCCGACGCGAAAATCGCCGCCCTCATCGCGGGAAAATCTATCGTGAGGATCATCACCGTGCCCGACCGGTTGGTGAACATCGTCGTCCGCTAGCATCGTCTTCATCCCGTCTTCGACAGCCATCGCAGCCCATATCGCGCGCGCTGGGCCGCGTACAAATTCTGATGCGCGGCGTCGATCAGTTCACCGGCGCGTTGCGGGCCGCCCGGCGGCTGACCCGACAACGCCGTCACCCCCGCGGTTACGCTGAATCGCAGATCCGGATAAGCCGCCAACCGCGCGCCTTCCACCGCTTGCTGGACCGCCGCGCCCACCCGATTCGCCTGTTCCATGCCCCCATTCGGCAAAGCCACCGCGAACTCGCCATCGCCGAAACGCGCCAGCAACGCCCCCGCGCCGCAAACCGACCGCAGCGTCTCCGCGATCAACTGCTGCGTCTCTTCGGCGGCGTTCGTCCCGAGCAGATTGGTCAGCGAACGCGAATCGTTCAGATCCAGCAGCAGCAGCGCCAGCGAGCCGTGCCCGATATAGCCGCTCACCATCTCTTCGAATTTGCGCCGGTTCAACAATCCGGTGAGCGGATCGATCTCCGCCATATGCATCAGCCGCCCGTTGGCCAACGCCAGCGCGGCCTTGTACTCGCGGAGTTGCGTGGTTCGCTGCCTCACCAGCGCTTCGAAAACGGAGTTGAGCGAAGACCGCTCGCCCGCGGCGCTCACGTGCTCCGGCAACACCACCGTCGAGGGTATCGGCGCCCACGCCTCTTGCGGGAAGACGCCGGTCAGGCATGCGTACGCTTTCTGCACCGCCAGATACCCTTGGTAATAACGGCTGGAGTCGATCACCGCCGTGACCGTCCCGCTCTGGAGGAAAGGCCTCACCGCCTCCGTAACGTCGAAGGTGACGCACCGCGCCGGCGGGCGCACCTGCTCCAGAATCGCCCGTATATTAGCCGCCTCCGAACAGCCGATATACAGCCCATCGAACTTCTGCCCGCGCCCGGAAAGCGCTTCGGTGAAGTGTTGGGGGTCGCTGAACTCGGTCACCCCGAACGGCGCCTTGCTGGCCCGCAGCGCGTCCCGAAATCCCTCATAACGCTCCGCCAGATAGAACGCTTCCTTCGAACCCGTCAGCGCCACGATGTGGCTTCTGGGCGCGAGCATCTTCGACATCAGGTCGCCCGCCAGGCGCCCCGATAGCCGGAAATCCGAGCCCACAAACGCCGCGCGCCGGCTCGCGGGAGCATCGTTGAATACCGTCACCACCGGCGTCCCGCGCAAGGTGTGCTGCTCGATCAGCCCGTCCAGCCGCAGCGAATCCGCCGGAAGCAGCACCACTGCATGCACCGTCCTGCCGACAAGCTCCCGTAGCAGCCGCGCCTGCTCGTTGGCGTCCAAACCCGGCGTGGAATGCGTCAGAACCCGAACTCCCAGCGGCGCCATTTCGTGAGCCGCGCTCCAGGCGCCATCCCAGAACCCGTCGAAAAATTCGAACGGTTCCTGCGGCGCGATCACCGCGATCGTCACGGTCCTCTCGTTCACTTGCTTGTCTGATCGGACGTTGCGGGCGGAACCTTTAATTCCGCAATTCCGCGCGAATCCCGGTCTCCTCGGGTGTCCGATCGAGCTAAAACAGCGGGCCGGCGGATTCCTTCTCCACTCCATCCAGAAACGCCCGCAGCACCGCCACGCGGTCGCGCGCCAGTTCCCGCGAAGCCCCGTAATGCAGCACCCCCGGCAGACTCTCGAAAGCGTCCCGCAAAACCGGGATCACCTCGCTGAAGGTTCTATACCGCGTGTCGCGTCCCACCTTGCAAACGGCGCGCAGAATCCCGATCGCGCCCAGCTGCTCCAGAATGTCCGCATCCCGCAGAATCGCCGCTTCCGTGCTCATCGGGACCGCCGCCGCCTGGTGCGTCCGGATCGCCTCGACGACGGCCCCCACCTTTTCGCTCGGAAAGCCGAGATCCGCCAGAATCGCGGGCGCCCGCTCCATCGCGTACCGCACGTTGTCCCACGCCTCCAGCGCGCGCGGCTCCTCCGGCCGGTGTCCGTGAAACACCCCCAGGTCGTGCAGCCACGCCGCCGCGTACACCACGTCATCGTCGTAGAGCACGTCCGCCGGAAGGCTCCCGCCAATTCTCGTCGCCAGCGCATAAAGCCGCGGCTGATGTCCAAACTTCTCTACTGGCCGCGCTTCCCGCTGAACGTAATCGTGGAGCGCCAAACGCCAGTGCTCCGCGCCGTCCGGGTTCATCCCAGGCCCTGCACAGCCTTCTCCGCGTACAACGAGTCGATTTCCGTGCGGAAGTTTTCGAGCACCTTCGGCCGCCGGACTTTCATCGTCGCCGTCAGCTCGCCCGTTTCGATGCTGAAATCACGCGGCAAAATGCGAAACTTCCGGATCTTTTCAAAGTCTCCCAGCTGTCTGTTGATGCGGTTCACGATCTTCTGGACTTCGCTCGCCACCGGCTCCGACGCCGTGATCTCGTCCGCCGCCCTGCCCTTGAACTCGCTCATCCCGCCCAGCGCTTCGGCCACCGGCGTATGAATCGTAAACAGCGCCGTCAGGTAAGGCAGCCGGTCGCCCACCAGAACCACCTGGCTGATCAGCGGCTCCACCTTGAACAGACCCTCCACTCGCGAAGGGAAGATCTTCTTCCCCGTCGAGGAGACGATCAGTTCTTTCTTCCGGCTCGTAATGTAGATATAGCCGTCCGCATCCATGTTGCCGATATCGCCGGTGCGCAGCCAGCCGTTCTCCAGCACCTGCCGCGTGGATTCGGCGTCCTGATAATAATGCGAAAACAGACACGGTCCCCGGAGCAGCAACTCGTGATCCTCCGCGAACTTCGCTTCGATTCCCGGCAGCAGCTTGCCGATACTTCCCGCCCGCGGATGCTCGATCGGGTTGAACGCGACCACGCCGCCCTCAGTCAGGCCATAGCCCTCGATCAAGGGCATCCCGATCGCCTCGTAGAACTCCGCCAGATCTTTGCCCAGCGGCGCGCCTCCGGAAATCGGAACCCGCATCTTCCCGCCCAGGCGCGCTCGGATCGGCGCGAACATCGTCCGGTCCGCGGCCTTCAGCGGCACGCTGATGTAGAACGGGACGCGCTTGCCCGCGCGCCGGTGCCGCGCCGCCGCGATCCCCATCCCCACCGCGCCATAAAACATCTTTCGCACCGGCGCCGGCTTCTTGCGAATCTCCGTGCACACCGACGCGTACACCCGTTCCCACATGCGCGGCGGCGCCACGAACATCGTCGGCCGGATCGTCTTGATCTCCGCGGGCAGCTTCAGCAAACTCTCCGAAAAAATCACCGGCGTTCCGTTGAACATCGGCAGCAGTTCCCCCACGATCCGCTGCGTGATATGCGCCGACGGGAGAAACGCGATCGTGACGTCGTCGGTCGTCAGCGGCAGCACCGCCGGACCCATTTCCAGGTTTGCGACAATCCCCGCGTGTGTCGTCACCACCATCTTCGGCTCGCCCGTCGCGCCAGAGGTCAGGTACAAAATCGCATGATCTTCCGGACGGACGGCCGCCGCGAGTTCCTGAAAACGTCCCGGCCGTTGCTCCAGCGCCCGGCGTCCGTCGGCCCGCAGAGCATCGAGTGAAAGAGCGCCTTCCGCGCTCCCGGTAAGCGTGAAAAAGAACTCGACCGTGGCCCCGCGCAGCGGCTCCAGCGTCTTTTCATCCTCCGCCAGCAAAGCCCGCGCGCCCGCCGCCGCGATAGTCTTCAGCAAGTCTCGCGCCGGATACGACTGGTACAGTGCGGCCGGAATCGCGCCGATCGCCAGGATCGCGATATCCGCGAGAAAGAACTCCGCCCGCGTTTCCGAGCACAGCGCCACGATATCGCCCTTGCGGATCCCGATCGCATCCAGGCCCATCGCGATCTCTTGCACCGCCCGCAAATGCTCTTTCCACGTCCAGCTTTTGTACGCGCGCGCGCCGTTCTCATTCACCGGCTGCTTCAGCGCAAGCTTATCGCCGTGAGCCTTGACGGTATCTTCTAAAACCTGGAAAATTGTGCGCGACGCCATGTCCGGCTGCATGTCCGACCCTGAGCGTATCATGGGGTCTAATCAGCCTCAGTCGAGAGGTTTGATCCGGATGTTCTTGTACCACACCTCGCTGCCCGGATCATGCGCCTGCAGCGCGATCGTCCCTTCGCCGATCCGCCTGCCCACGAAATCCTTCGTGCCGTTCCAGTCCGCCGGCTGCGTCCAGTGCGCCATCACTTTGCCGTCGTACTTGACCGTGATCGTGTCCCCCCGCGCGGTGATGTCCTCGGTGAACCATTGGTTATCCTGCGCCGCCTGCTCGTGCACATCCTCGACTTCGTAGATGCTGAACGTCTTCCGGGGATCGCTCTTGTACGTGTTGTTGACCTGGATCTCGAAACCCTTCCCCGGCCAGCCGCCGTCCTGGTACTGCGTCTCGATGTACACGCCGCCGTTTGAGCCAGGCTTGGTCATCACGTCCACTTTCAACTCGAAGTTCTTGAACGTATGATTCTGGAAGTCCCCCACGTAGAACAGATGGCTGCGCAATCCATGCGCCACGATCGCCCCATCCCGAATCGACCATGTCTGCGGGTTTTCGCTCGGCTTCCAGCCGTTCAGATCCTTGCCGTCGAACAGCGGCGTGAATCCCGGCTCCGCTGCGCCCAGCGGCATCAGCGCCAGGGAAAATAAGGCTAAACAGAATTTCATCACGTGGTAATCCTACTCAACGCCGCTCGCCGAACGCAAGCCGAGCCCGCGTCTCACGTCGCCGCCTGCTCCGCGGCCGAGGGCAATGGCTCCCCAATCAGATCGGCCACCTGCCGCATCGCCCGTTGCGTTAGCTCCGCGCGGTCCCGCGAACTCATCCCCGCGGTCGGAATCGGATCGCCCACGCGAATCCGGATCGTCCCCGGCATCACATGCACGCTATGCACCGCCAGGATGTTCCGCGCTCCGATAATTCCTACCGGCGTCAGCGGCACGCCCGCCTTAATCGCAATATGCGCGGCGCCTTCCTTGAACTCGCGCAAGGTTTTCTCCGAACGGCCGCCTTCCGGAAAAAGCAGCACCGAGATGCGTCTTTCCTGAATCTGCCGCGCCCCTTCCAGCATGATCTTCAGCGAAGCCCGCGGATCGCCCCGCACCACCGGAAAATGTCCGGCGCGCTGCAAATGCGTTCCTAGAAACGGAATCTGGAACAAGCCTTTCTTCGCGAAGAAGCGGAACTGCAGCGGAATGTTCGCGATGATCGCCGGCGTATCGTAATAACTCGAGTGGTTCGCCACCAGTACGTAGCTCGACCCCGGGTCCAGTTTCTCCATCCCTTCCGTCTCCACTCGCACCGACCCGATGCGCAGCAGAAACCGGGACCAACCGCGCGCCATCTGATGCGGCTTATTGCCCGTGCGATCGAAAAACGAAACGATCACCGACGCCGTCGCCATGCCGATCGTCGCCACTCCCACCAGCGGCCCGATAAACAGCCACGTCTTCATCTGCCGGAACACGCTCATGCCGCTACGGCTCGAACGGCCACACCGCCGTGGTCGTATACCCGCCGTCCACCGCGATCACCTGGCCCGTGATGTAATCCGCGCCCGCGCCCGCCAAAAAAACGGCCAGCGGCGCGACATCTTCCGGCCGCCCCATGCGTGCGTTCGCCTGCGCCCCCTTCAACCACTCCCGCATCTCCGGCGCCGTCCACATCGCGCGATTCAGATCGGTTTCGATAAACCCCGGAGCGATGCAGTTGACCTGGATCCCGTAGCGTCCCCACTCCGCCGCCAGCGCCCGCGTGAGCTGCATCACTCCGCCCTTCGTCATCGCGTAAATCGCCAGGTAAGGCAGCCCCGCCATCGACATCAGGCTGCCGATCGAAATCACTTTCCCGCCCTTGCCGCGCGCGATCATCTTCGCGCCCGCCAGCCGCGTCAGCTCCGCGATCCCATGCAGGTTCGTCTGCATGATGCGCCCGTATTCCGCTTCCGTATAGTCCTCGAACCGCTTCCGGATATTCGTCCCGGCGACATTCACCAGGATGTCGATATCCCCCGCTTCTTCCACGCAGGCCCGGATCGAAGCGTTCGATTCCAGATCCAGCTCCAGCGCCGTCCCGTGCAGCTCCGCCGCGATCGTCTTCAGCTTCTCCAGCGATCGCGAGGCCAGCAGCGTGTGCGCGCCCGCCTCCGCCATCGCCTTCGCGATCGCCAGCCCGATGCCGCGGCTCGCTCCCGCAATCAACGCCGTCTTTCCTTTAAGCATGAACTCCCATTGTAAAGATGCGCCGCCCGGTCACTTCAACCGGAACCTCGCAAAAATGTCCACCGCCGCCGGCCGCGTTCCATAGTAGGGCGTGATCGCCTCCGGCAGCACATACGCCGTCACGTTCACGCCCAGCCCGGCTTCCATGTGCTCCCACGTGCCGATGTCCCGCGTGTAGCCCAGCGTGTAAGCGCCGATCCGAAACGTGCTGCCCGCCGTGCGCGCGATCTGCGCTTCCAGCTCCGGCGTGTCCGCGAACAATTCATCCTTGTCCACCAGCTCCGCTCGGCCCGTGAGAAAATTCTTGCGCGAGACCGGCAGCACGGATTCCAGCAAATATGAGTTCGTGTTCCGCTGCGCCGCGATCTCATGGTTGCGTCCCCAGATCCAGCTCGACGCCCATGCCGCCCCATGCATCGGAACGCTGTATTGCAACGACGCCGTCGAGCGCACCACATCCCCCGCGCTCTGCCGCTCCGGATCGGAAAGCCTTCCCATCGACACCTGCGCCGCCCATCGGTCGGTCGGAAACACCGACACCCGCGTGGACCACGAATTCATCGGGCCCCAGTCGATATTCCACCGGTTCTCGTTCGGCTCTGTGCCATAAAAGCCGCTTGCCTCCACGCGAAAAATGCGATAGTTCCACGCCGCCGTCAAAACGTTATCGGCGATATGCGTCGAGTCCTGCCAGTGATGCCCCAGCGGCGCCTGCGGAATTTCCGACGCCGATTCCCGATGCGGAAACGCCACCGGGCCCAGCGCCGGATCGCCTACCGGAGCGTAATAAAACTGCACAATCGCATGCTCGCCGAGCGCGCGCGCCCACTGAAAATCCAGTCCCATGATCAGGTCGTGCGGATGCTGCCCGTTCACGATCGGCTGCCCGAACGCCGTCTCCCCCGTCTGAAACAGCTCCGGATAGCGCCGCTCCGTGATCGTGGCCGGCTCCAGGCTCAGCATCGCGTCGAATTCGAATGTTCCGCCCCACAACGCATGCTGCGCCATACCCATCGCCCAGTTCGTCGAATAGAATTTATCCCCTCCGCGCGGGCCCGTCTGCTGCGTGTCCACCACAAACGCCTGACCCATGAACATCACGCGCCACTTCCCGGCGGTCTTCATCACCATCGGCGTGTTCGCCGCCTGCGGGTTCATGCTCGTCCCGGAAGCTTCCCCCATCAGCAGCTTCGCCGCCGGGTCCGGCTGCATGCCGGGCATGTCCATCCCCGGCATGCTCATCTGTCCCATATCCTGCGCCCGCATGCACGCGGCCGCGCTCATCATAAGCAAAATCTGGTTCCAACGGGACACAGTTCTCCTCCATCGCTGTCCTGTAAAAGGCCGCAACGAACGGAGGGTCTAAATACGTAATGGGGAAAGGCGTTCGCGTCGTGTCTGCCGGGGCGGGGAAGCCTCCGGCTCGCGATCGCCATCGGATCGCGGAACCATCGCGGCGGCGACCGAAGGCGGCGAAACGACGGCCAGCCACGCGGCCGCGTTCAGCGCGTCATGCGTCTGCGCGCGCACCGCGACTTGGCCGTGCTCGCAGCCATCCGGCTGCATTCCTTTGTTTGGCGGCGACTGGTGTTTGTGGCAAGACATCGCATCCGCCCCGCCCACGGCGGATTCGCAAGTCTTCACGCTGCAAGCCGCGGCGCATTGCGCATGGACCGCCACCACTAGCGCGATCAACAGCACCACCGGTCGCCCCACGCGTGCCCACATCACTTCATCCTCGCAGATCCCGGAACGCTGCCTCGATCTCCGTCCGAATCCTCCGGTCCGGCGGACAAAACGGCAGCCGCGGCGGTCCGCCGTAATAGCCGTTCAGCTCCATCGCGTACTTCAAGCCTGAAACTCCGTAGAGATCGGTCACCAGAATGCCCGGATGCGTGATCCTCGCCTGCCAGTCCGCGCAGGCTTCCTCTTCCCGCGTGCGGAACGCCTCCCATAGCGTGATGCACGCATACGGAACCGCGCTCGCCAGCGGCAGCACCGCGCCCGCGGCCTTCTGCTGCAAACTCTCCCACAAATCCACCGTCGAACCCGCCAGCACCTGGAATCCGTTCTCCGCCGTTTCCCTGATCCGCGCCACTCGTCCCGCCGGTGTGCCCGTCTCGATCACCCCCGCGATGTTCGGGTGCGCTGACAACGCCGCGCTCGTCTCCGGCAGTACATCCACCCCCGTGTAAGCCGGAGCGTTCTCGATAATCACCGGAACCGGCGACCGGTCCGCGACCGCGCGGAAGTAGAGCATTTGCGTCTCCGGTCCGTACATTAGGTTTCGGTAGTGGTGCGGCACGCCGCAAATCACCGCGTGAAATCCCGCTTCCGCCGCGCGCTTCGCCAGATACGCGCTCACCTCCACGCCTTCCGCGCTCGCGTCCGCAATCAGCACCTTTCCCGGGTCCGCCGACCCCGCCGCCATCGTCCACAGCGCGATCTTTTCCTCTTCCCGCAGCAGCGGCCCTTCTCCCGCCGACCCGCCGAACACGTAGCCGCTCACGCTGGTGAGGTTCCACTTCTCCACGTTGTGCTGTACCTTGATCTTGTAGATCTCGCCCTTGTAGTCGAACGGGGTCGCCGCCGCGACAAAAATTCCCTGCAGCTTCATCGTTTCTCTTTCATGTTCTCTCTCATTCTGGAATGCTCGCCGTCCGCCCGCGATTTACTCATTGCGGATCTGTGGGAGTTTGGCGTCGCGGGCATCGTCGAAACCCCTGCCGGCCTGCGCGCCTTCTTCGAAGACGATCACGACGCCGCCGCTCTCGCCGTCCGCTTCCACGCCGCCGCCGTCGAACCCGCCGAGGAACGCGATTGGGTCGCCGAATCTCGCGCCTATCTCCAGCCCATGGCGGTCGGCGAACGCTTTTTCCTCGTCCCGGAGTGGCGTGACGACCCCGCTCCCGAAGGCCGCATTCGCATCCGCATCAACTCCGGGCTTGCCTTCGGCACCGGTGCTCATGAAACCACCCGCCTGTGCCTGGAAGCTCTCGAACAGCTCGTCACCCCCGGCATGACCGTCGTCGATGTCGGCACGGGTTCAGGCATTCTTGCCGAAGCCTCCCGCAAACTTGGCGCTGGACGCCTCATCGCGTGCGATATCGATCCGCTCGCCGTCGCCGTCGCCGCCGAAAACCTGCGCTATGCCGGCGTGGACGCGGAGATCTTCGAAGGCTCCATCCAGAACATCCCGTCCGGGGTCGCCGATCTCGCCATCGGCAACATCAGTCCCGAATGGCTCGTCCTGTTGGCGGCCCAATGGGTCCGCATCACCAAACCCGGAGCGCTCGTCCTGCTCAGCGGCCTCGAGGCCGGCGATGTTTCGCGCGTGTGCGCCCGCTTGCAAGACGCCGGTTTGGAGATCGTGGAAGTGCGGCGGGAAAATGAGTGGCGGGCCATTATCGCTCGCCATTGTGCAAATGAATAAGAGGTGCAACCGAATAAAAGGTGCAACCCAAAAGAGGAACCCCAAAAAAAAGGCGGGCTGGATTTGCATCCAACCCGCGAGAACCTCCCGGCTGAAATTCAGCCTACTTTTTTACATAGGACATCGCGCAGCCGCCGGACGGCGCGATATAGTTCTGCTGGATCAAATACTTCTTCTTGTCCAGGATGATGTTCGCCACGGAACCGTTCTTGTCCTTGAGCAGTTTGCTGCCATACGTGTAGGCGCACTGATCGGCATCTTCCGCGCCGGTATTGAAATACCACGCATTGAGGTCAGGGTCCGAAACCGCTTCTTCCGACTCGTGCGCGATCACCGAAATCATCGCGTCCACGCCTGGGTCGTTGTTCGGGCTCTCCGTGATATTGGTGGATTCACCCTGGCAATCGGCCACTCCGCCCTCGTTCACGCAACCCGCCGGATCTCCGATAAAGGAGTACTTGAGATCCTGGCCCTCGTACGTCATGTGATTGTGGAAGCCGCAGTAGGAAGTGCACCAGCCGCTCGTCTCATTCACGTCTTTACTGGCCAGAACGTGATAAATCGCGTTCGTATCCAAAGGCAGCGAGCCGTTGGCGATCGCGGTCTTGACTACCGTCTGCAGCGTCGTGTCGGATAACGATTTCCCTTGCGAGTAATCGTCGGTCGTGGTTCCGGCCAGAGTCAGCTCGTTGATGATGGTCGTGCCGCTTGGCTCCACGTAAGAGGTCAGAATGTTCCAGTACCCTGATCCGCCCAGCGAGTTGCCGAAATTGGTCATGATCTGCGGACCGCCCGGGTCTAACGTAGCCCAGCCCCCGTAGAAAATGTAATAGAGGTGAACCGGGCTGCCCGCAACGGTGCCTTGCACCGGGCCGCCATGGTAAATGATCGTGGGGTTAGCCCCTGTCGACACCGCCGCCCGAACTCGCGCTCCAGCAACCGTCGGCATTATAACCTTACCGTCTTCTTGTGCGAATGCTGCGGCCGCGATACCGACCGTTAGCGTCAATAGTTGGATTGATCTCAGAATAGCCTCCTGGCAAACAACCCGTCGAGAATAACACGAAATCTTTATAGGTTCATCCCCTGATCCTCACCGGGTCATTCTCCGGACGCCCGCTCACCCTGCCGCGCTCTCCTAAAAGGCGTACCCGACGTGCATCTCAAACGTTCGCGGCTGCACGAAATGCGTTCCGCTGAACGTCGAAAGGAAGTTGTAGAGCGCCACTTGATTCGTCAGGTTCGCCACTTGGAACTGCATGGTCACGCGATTCTTCTCCTTGCCGTGCAGCAGATTGTCCGTCCCCACCGCCAGATCGAAGATATTGCGCGGCGCGATCCGCGGCGGGTTCGTATCGTCGTTCTCGGTCCCTGGCGCCGGGATCCGCAGCAGCGTCGCGCCGCCTCCGCTCGGGCAGCTTGTAATCGGCGCCGCAATGGTCGCGAACGTCGCCCCGCAGTAGAACCCCATCGCCGCCTGCTCGGCCCCCGTCAGTTGCAGCGCCGTTGCGATGTCCGGCACCGCGCTCGCCACCATCCCGCTGTCGAATCGCCAGATGAAGGAGAAAAATTCGCCGTTATTCGGCCTCTGATACCGCAGGCTCGTCGTCGACTGGAATTCCTGATCGTGATCGATCCGGAACACCCCCGTCGGCAGCGCCTCCTGCGAGATCAGCCCGCCATTCTCCGGACCGAAGAATCGCGCCCGCGTGTGTCCCAGCGTGACATACGCTTGGAAACCGTGGTAATTCGTCGTGCTCATGCGCGCATCCACTCCATCCAGCTTCGAGTTGTGCCACGAGATCGGAAACGTGATCGGCGTATTGAACAAAACATCGAAATCGTACGCGTTATGCGTGAACTTCCAGAAATAGTCCGCGTCGATGATGATGTACTTCCCGAGCTTCTGCTCAAATCCCGTATTGAACTGGTTGCGATTCCCTGGACGGATGGGCTCGGCCGTCTTGTCAAATCCGTTCGCCGCCAGACCGCCCGCGCCGGTCTCGCTCGAAAGGATCAGGTTCTCGTTGAAAGGCGTCTCGAACGTGCGCGAGTATGCCACCCGGAACACCGTGTCCGTCGGCGCGAAGAGGTACGAAATCCCCAGCCGCGGCTGCACGCCGTTCCCCGAACTCAGGCCCTTATACTCGTCGTCCCGCAACCCCGCGTTGATCGTCCAGTTCCCCAGCGTGATCCGGTCTTGTACATAGACCGCGTACTGATTTATGTTCTGCCGCCCGCTGAATTGAAAATAGCTTCCGCCGCGCGTCAGGTCATAGGGCAGCAGCCCCGGCTGCAGCTGCGGGTTCGCCGTATAGGTGGAATTCGCCGAGGAGCACGCGCTCGGGTTCGTGACGCCCGGCAACACCAGCGGATCCCCCGCGCTATCCACGCACGGCGCGTTATAAAGAGGATCGGTCACTCCCAGCGTAAAACGCTCGTCGAGGCGCGTCTGCTCGATCTGCACGCCCGCTTTGATCTCGTGCTTCCCCATCACGCGCGAGATATCCGACTTGCCGCCGTAGTTCGTCAGGAACCGATTCTGCGTCGCCGCCACCGGCGTGTCCGCGAACGGATCGCGGCTTCCGTAATAGTCCACTTGGTCCCGCCGCGCGAACAGGTTCACCGTCAGCAGCGTATTCGCGCCAAACGTGTGCTGGTATCCCGGCGCCACGCTCCACGTCAGCACCCGCTGTCGCTGGTCCTGCGCCAGCTGATCGTAATCGTTCGGCACTTGAAACCAGTTCCGCGCCGTGAACAGGTCCATATGAAACGTGTCTACGCCGTTCGGCTGGTAATCCAGTCGGTCGAAGATCCGCTCGTTGTTCCCCTTGTCGTGAATCGGCAGAAACTCCGGCGTATCCAGAAACCGGCCCGATTCCAGCCCGTCCACCGCCAGAAATTCGCCGAACTTCGATGTCCCTATGCCAAAAGACGCATCGCCGCCCCACGTCCCGAACGACGACCACGTCGATTCCAGGTTCCCGAACGCCTTCGTCGCCCCCAGTCCAGATCGCGTCATCGCATTCACCACCAGGCTCGACTTGTCTCCGAACTCCGCCCCGGGCGAGCCCGTCACCAGCGCCATGCTTTGAATCGCATTGGTCGGCAGTTGCGTCGAAAACGTCTTGCTCTGCTGATCGCTGATTGGCTGTCCATCGATCACGTAGGTGACCTGGCCGTGATCCCCCTCCGGGTGAAACGATCCGTTCGAATCCGCCGAAGCTCCGCCCACGTTGTCCATCACCGCGTCGCTGAGCCCCGCGCCGGGGTTCACCGTCGGAAGCTTCAAAAACGAGCTCCGGTCAACATCCGTGTGATCAGACGGCTCGTTCTCCACCAGCGCGCCGGAAGCCTCCACGCTCACCGACTGCGTCTGCTCGCCCAGTTGCATGCTTACCGCGATGGTCTGCGGCAGCGACGACCGTATTTCCAAAGTCTGCGTATAATCCGCAAACCCCGTCGCCGTCACTTTCAGAATGTAATTATTCGGCGGAACGTTCGCCAGCCGGAACGCCCCGCTCGGGTCCGATCGGGTTTCTTCGTGGAACGACGTCACGGGATTTGTGATCGAGACGACGGCGTTGGCGATCGACGCCCCTGAAGGGTCCGCCACGGAACCGCTCAGCGGCCCCGCGGTTCCACTCGATTGAGGCGCCGCGGAAATCGCCGGCAGCAGCATGCTAATCAACAGAAAAGACTTGAATAATGGATGCACGAATAGAGTCCTCTTGCGGTCGGTTCGGAAGGGAATAAATCCGGCCGATTCCCTCGCGAAAGGAGAATCTGCCGCCAGCTAAACGAGGGAGGTTTCGAACAATCCAGGCGGGGCGCGCGAACTCTTCTGGGACGTGGGAGCGGCGGCGACCCGGCACGCGATCACCGCCGCCGCGCGCCACTCCAGGCATTCGGAAGGCGCGGCATGGCCCGCCGCTGGCGTCGCAATTACCGGAATATGACCGGAGTGACACAGCTCGCACGAGTGCGCGTCGCCGTGTTCATGCTGGTGGAGCGAGGTGGTCTGCGAAACGCCCAGCGCGCAGAAAAGCAGGCAGACAAGCAGCGTCCGAACCCACGATTTTGCGGCCAGCGGCATTGAAATCATTATAGACGGGCCACCTCGGACAGTAGACGGGCCACGTCGCGAACCCGTTTCGTCATCCCCAAAAAACGTCTAGCACCCCGGCGGCGCCGGAAACGGACCCCGCGCCATCTCCAGCCGGACCGCGAGATCAATCACGACTTCCTCGTCCCACGGCCGCCCCACGATTTGCACCCCGATCGGCAACCCCTCGCTCGTCATCCCAAAAGGAATCGCCATCCCCGGCATCCCCAGCAGGTTCCAAGGCGTCATCGGCGCCATTGCCTCGAGCAAGTCAATCGTCTCTCCGCCGCCCGCCGCGAATTCCCGCTGCCCATGCGGGAACGCCGCCGTCCCGCAAACCGGCATCAGGATCGCCGCGATCCCCGCGTCTTCCATCTGGCGCAGAAGCGCCGCCCGCATCCGATCCCGCGAAGCCAGCGCCATCAAAAGATCCAGCGTCGAAACCGGAGGCTCCGCCAGCGCCCGGTGCATCAGTTCCGTGCCCGTCCAGTGCGCGTCGTGCTCCCTCCCGCTAATCAGGTTCTTCGTCAGCGGCGCGGAAAGCCTCTCGAAAAAAAGCCACCACACGCTCTGCGCCCGCTCCAGTCCGCGCGGCGCGAACTCCTCCGCGCCCAAACCCATTTCTCGCGCGCACGCCGCCGCCCGCATCAGCGTCGCCGTCGTTTCGGGGCTCACCGGCGTCCGATAGAATTGCGGCCACACCCCGATCCGCACGCCGCTCGCCTCCGCCGGCCGAAGCGGCACCGGCGCCGAAAACGGATCTGCCGGATCGTGCCCCGCCAGCGCGGCGAACAGCAGCCGCACGTCCTGCGCCGATCGGGCCATCGGTCCGCCCACCCCCAACAATCCCCCCGGATGCGAAATCATCGGGAAATGTCCCGTCGCCGGAACCCGGCCCGGCGTCGGCTTCAGCCCCGCGATCCCGCAGAAATGCGCCGGCTCCCGAATCGATCCGCCCCCGTCGCTTCCGATGCCGCCCGCCGAACAGAATGCCGCGATCGCCGCCGCTTCCCCGCCGCTCGATCCGCCCGCCGTCCGCTCCGTATCCCACGGATTATTGGTCCGCCCCGTGACGAAGTTGTCCGTCTCATACATATTGAGGAACTCGGGTGCGTTCGTCTTCCCCAAAATGATCGCCCCCGCGCCCCGCAGCCGCGCGACCGCCGTCGAATCCCGCGTCGCCCGGTGTTCGCTTCGGAAACGGCTCCCGCAATATGTCGGCAGCCCTGCCATATCGAAGCTGTCCTTCACCGTCACCGGCACGCCATGCAGGAGCCCGAGCGCCTCGCCGCGCAGGATCGCCCGCTCCGCTTCCCGTGCGCTTCCGCGCGCCTCCTCCGCCAGCACGGTCACGAACGCGTTCAACCGCGGGTTGTGTCTCTCAATCTGGCGAAGATGTGCGTCCACCAGTTCCACTGGCGAAATCCGCCGGTCGCGCACCATCTGCGCCATAACGAGTAGGGAAGATCTGCAAGGCATGGGATCGTCGAAAAACGGCGGCGCGCCGGCCGCCGCTGCGTGATCCTTCAGCTTACCTGCGACCATGGAGCGTGCCGCAAACTTCCGCCGCTCCGGCCATCCCGTACCGCGAGGCCCGCGCCATTGTGGTCCGCGAGATCGCGCGCGCGGCGGCTGCCCTTCCCGCCATGGAAACCGTGTCGCTCGAGACCGCGCTCGATCGCGTCCTCGCCGCCCCCATCCACGCCGACCGCGATTATCCCCCTCTTGACCGCACCGCCCGCGACGGATTCGCCGTCCGCGCCGCCGACCTCCCTGGCCGCCTGCGCGTCGTCGGAGAAGTGCGCGCCGGCGAGCGCTTTCCCGGCCGCGTCCGCCCCGGCGAAGCCGTCGAGATCATGACCGGAGCTCCCATTCCCGATGGCGCCGACGCCGTCATCATGATCGAGCACGTGACGCTTGAGCATGCGGCAAGCGAACCTCCCTTCATCGCCTTCAACAGCCCCGTTCCCGTCGGGCAATTCATCAACCGGCGGGGCGGGGAATCGCTTGCGGGCAATCTCCTGCTCCCCATCGGAACCCGTCTCGGGGCCGCCGAAATCGGCCTGCTGGCCGCCATCGGTTGCGCCGCGCCGCCCGTATTCTGCAAGCCCCGCGTCGCCATCGTCGCCACCGGCGACGAACTCGTCAATCCCGAGGCCGTCCCCGCTCCCCACCAGATCCGCAACTCCAACGCCTATTCCCTCGCCGCCCAAGTCCGCGCGGCGGGCGGCATTCCCGAAATCCTCGGCATCGCGCGCGATGAGGAATCCGCCACCCGCGCCCTGATCGACCGCGGTCTCGCCTCCGATCTTCTCCTCCTCTCCGGCGGCGTCTCCGCCGGTAAGTACGACGTCGTCGAAATTGCCCTCCGTTCGCTCGGCGCGACTTTCTTCTTCGACCGCGTCGCCATCCAGCCCGGCCAGCCGCTCGTCTTCGGCCACGTCCGCGGCAAGTTCTTCTTTGGCCTGCCCGGCAACCCCGCCTCCACCATGGTCACCTTCGCGCTGTTTGCCCGCACCGCCCTCGAACTGCTCGCCGGCCAGCCCGCCCGTGAGCCCGTCTTTCTCGTAGGCCGCCTCTCCGCCGCCTATCGCCACCGCCCCGGGCTCACGCGCTTCCTCCCCGCCTCGGTCTGTGCCGACGGCCTCATCACCCCCATTCCGTGGACCGGTTCGAGCGACATGGCCGCGCTCACCCGCGCCAACGCCTTCATGGTCGTCGACGCCGCCCGCGCCGAATGGTCCGCGGGCGATTCCATGCCCGTCTTCCTCAAATGAGCGAACTCTCCCACTACGACGACCGCGGCGGCGCCCGTATGGTCGACATCACCGCCAAACCGGACACCAGCCGCACCGCCCGCGCCCACGCCTTCGTCCGCATGAGTGCGGCCGTGCTCGCGGCCATTCCCCGCAATGCCAAAGGCAATCCGCTTGAAGTCGCGCGCGTCGCCGGAATCCTCGCCGCCAAAAAAACCGCCGAACTCATCCCCATGTGCCACCCCCTCGGCCTCACCCACGCCGATGTCGAAATGACCATCGAGCCCGCGGGCGTTCGCATCCATACCACCGCCTCCACATCCTCCGCCACCGGCGTCGAAATGGAAGCCCTCACCGCCGCCGCCATCGCCGCCCTCACTCTCTACGACATGACCAAGGCGCTCGATAAGGCGATCGAAATTCAGGATCTCTTCCTCCTCGAAAAAACCGGCGGCAAATCCGGCCGCTACCTCCGCCCCTGATCGCGCGTCCGATTGGGACCCCGGCTTGCTAGGCGTGTTGTTGATAATGTTGAAGCGTATGAAGCCCGTTCGACTTCTGGTATTTTTATGCGCCGCCGCCGCCGGCTCGTTAGCTGGCCTCCTCGCGCAGACCGCGGCGCCCGCTCAGTCGATTCCCCCGAAACCGTCTATGCCGGATAGTCGCGCGGCCGCCGGCCCTGACTCCGCCGAAGAGGAAACTACTCTCTTCCGGGCCAGCGTCCGCAACATCACCGCGCCTGTTACGGTGCTCGACAAAACCGGCGCGATCGTCGACGGCATCGAGGGCGGCCGCTTCCACCTTTACGACGACGGCAAGCCCCAGGATATTCACGTCGACGTCTCCGTCCAGCCCATCTCCGTCGTCATCGCCGTCGAACAGAGTGACCGCGTCGACGCAGTGTTGAGCCAGATCCACAGGATCGGTCCCATGATCCAGCCAATCGTCACCGGAGATAACGGCGAAGCTGCCGTCATTTCTTTCGATTCGCGCATCCAGCTCAAACAAGATTTCACCAATAACCCCGATTTACTCGAAAAAGCCATTCAGGGCATCCACTCCGGCAACACCCCCAGCCGCATGATCGACTCGGTCGAGCGCGGCGTCCAGATGCTCAAAGGCCGTCCCGCCAGCCGCCGTCGCATCATCCTGCTGATCAGCGAAACTCGCGACGTCTCCAGCGAAGCCCGCCTCCGCGAAACGCTGATCGCCGCGCAACTCAACAACGTCACCGTCTACACCGTCGATATCTCCCGCATCGTCACCAGCCTGACCACCAAGCAGCAACCGCCCGCCGTCGATCCGATGCCGCCCGCGGGCTACAGTCTTCCCGGCGGCCGGCCGAGCACCCCCACCACCACGGATCAGCTTTACCAGCCCGGCAACCGCGCCGAGTTCGTCCCCCTCCTCAAAGAGCTCTACCTCGGCACCAAGCGCATCTTCGTCGAAAATCCCGCGCAGGTCTTTACCGACGGCACCGGCGGCGCCCAGTTCACCTTCAAAAAGGAACGCGGTCTCGAAGACGCCATCGCGGCGCTCGGCCGCGAAATCCACAGCCAGTACCTCATCACCTACGCCCCCAACGATTCCAATATCGACGGCTTCCATCAGATCCGCGTCGACGTCGATCTCCCGGACCTCATCGTCCGCACCCGCCCCGGATACTTCCTGGCCGGACTCAACGCCAAGTAATACTGCACGAGCCTTGTTCCGCTCTGCCTGCCCCGTGAGCTGTCCATCGGCAGTTCAGCGCGATTCTTTTATGGCGCGTCCCATATGGCGCGTCCCACCCCCGCCATCTCGCGCGCCGCGCCGCAAGGCATAAAATCAACTCTGCGCACATGACCCTCCGCCAACTGCGAATCGCCGCCTTCCTCGCCGTCGCTTTGCCCGCCTTTGCCCAGCAATCCCCCGTCTACAAAGACCCCCAACAGCCGCTCGAAAAACGCGTCGACGATCTCGTTTCCCGCATGACTCTCGACGAGAAAGCCTCGCAGCTCCTCAGCCAATCCCCCGCCATCGACCGCCTCGGCGTCCCCGCCTACGACTGGTGGAACGAATGCCTCCACGGCGTCGCCCGCGCCGGCCGCGCCACCGTCTTCCCCGAGCCCATCGGCATGGCCGCGTCCTGGGATCCCGGCCTCCTGCTTCGCGTCGCCACCGCCATCTCCGATGAGGCCCGCGCCAAGCATGAGGAGTTCGTCCGCCGCGGCAAACGCGGCATCTATGAAGGCCTCACCTTCTGGACCCCCAACATCAATCTCTTCCGCGATCCGCGCTGGGGCCGCGGCATGGAAACCTACGGCGAGGATCCCTTCCTTACCGGCCGCATGGCCACCCAGTTCATCCTCGGCCTCCAAGGCGACGATCCCCGCTATCTCAAAACCATCGCCACCGCCAAACACTTCGCCGTCCACAGCGGCCCCGAATCATCCCGCCATGTCTTCAACGCCCAAGTCGACGAACGCGACCTTCTCGATTCCTACCTTCCCCAGTTCGAAGCCGCCGTTCGCGACGGCGGCGTCCGCTCCGTCATGTGCGCCTACAACAGCGTCGACGGCAAACCCGCCTGCGCCAACCCGCGCCTGCTCGGCGACATCCTTCGCAAGCAATGGGGCTTCCCCGGCTACGTCGTCTCCGATTGCGGCGCAATCGGCGACATCTACCAGGGTCACCATGCCGCGTCCGGCCCCGACCAGGGAGTCTCTCTCGCCCTCAAAGCCGGCGTCGATCTCGATTGCGGCCTCGAATACTCCCACATCACCGCCGCCGTCCGCCAAAACCTCATCGCCGAATCCGACGTCGACGCCGCGCTGCGCCGCCTGCTGACCGCCCGCTTCCGGCTCGGCATGTTCGACCCGCCCGAACTCGTCCGCTGGACGCGCATCCCCTATAGCGTCAACGACAGTCCCGCTCACCAGGAACTCGCCCTCGAAACCGCCCGCAAGTCCGTCGTCCTTCTCAAGAACGAAGGCAGCATCCTCCCGCTCAGCAAAAACCTCAAAACCCTGGCCGTCATCGGCCCCAATGCCGACTCCGTCGAAGTCCTTCTCGGCAATTACAACGGCCAGCCCTCGCATCCCGTCACCCCGCTCGCCGGCATCCGCGCCAAACTCGCCGCCCCAAACGCCACGCGCGTCCTCTACGCCCGCGGCTGCGATCTCGCCCCCGGCCTTCCTTCCTTTGAAACCGTTCCCGCTTCCGCCCTGTTTCGATCCGCTAAACGCCGCCACGGCCTCAAAGCCGAGTACTTCAACACCAGTAATTTCAACGGCCGCGCCTACATCGGCCAAGCCTTCGTCAGCGACGCCGCGCGCCACGCCGCGCCCATCCCCGCCGATCCCAAGCCCCTGTTCACCCGCACCGATCCAACCATCGATTTCGACTGGCGCGACGGCGCGCCCCGCGCCGACATGCACGACGACAACTTCGGCGTCCGCTGGACCGGCTTCCTCTCCGCGCCCGTCTCCGGCGACTATCAGCTCGGCGCCACCGGCCTCAACTCCTACGACCTCTTCTTCGACGGCAAGCTCATCGCCCACCGCGATAACGTGCATGAACGGGGGTATGAATACCAATCCATCGGTTTGGAGGGCGGAAAGCTTTACCCGATCCGCCTTGAATTTCATGAGGTCAGCGGCGATGCCGATATTCGCCTCGTCTGGGCCCCGCCCCACCCCGATTACCAGCAGGAAGCCCTCAACATCGCCCGGCAATCAGACGCCGTCGTCCTTGTCCTCGGTCTGTCTCCGCGCCTCGAAGGCGAGGAAATGAAGGTGCCGGTCGAGGGCTTCAGCGGCGGCGACCGCGTCCGCCTCGGCATTCCCCAGGTTCAGGAGGATCTCCTCAAAAGCATCTCCGCCCTCGGCAAGCCCGTCGTCCTCGTGCTCCTCAACGGCAGCGCCGTCGCCATTAACTGGGCCCGCGACCACGTCCCCGGCATCGTCGAGCTCTGGTATCCCGGCCAGGCAGGCGGCGCCGCCCTCGCCGACGTGCTCTTCGGCGACTACAACCCCGCCGGCCGCCTGCCCGTCACCTTCTACCAGTCCGAAAATCAGCTCCCGCCCTTCGACGACTACAGCATGAAAGGCCGCACCTACCGCTTCTTCGAAGGCCCCACTCTCTTCCCCTTCGGCTACGGCCTCAGTTATACGAAGTTTTCCTATAGCGGCCTCAAAATTCCCAAACAGGTGCACGCCGGGGCCAGCTTCTCCATCGCGGTCGAGCTGCGCAACGACGGCGCCCGCTCCGGCGAAGAAGTCGTCGAAGTCTACGTCACCCACCCCGGCGCGTCTTCCCCCGTTCCCATCCGCTCCCTCGCCGGCTTCCTGCGCACCGATCTCGAGGCCGGCCAAACCAAGACCGTCGAGTTCACTCTCACCCCCCGCGAACTCTCCGTCATCGACGCCTCCAACCGCCGGGTCGTCCCCGCCGGCGCGCTCGAAATCTCCGTAGGCGGCAAGCAGCCCGGCTTCACCGGTCCCGCCGACGCCTCCACCACCGCCGTCGTCACGGGCGAGACCCGCATCACCGGCGAGAAATTTCTTGACTGAAAAAAACTCGCGGCCCGTGCACCCGATGACCACCGTCATCGCCATGCTCCGCGCCGTTAACGTGGGCGGTCACCAGAAGATCGGGATGGAACCCCTGCGCAAGCTGTTCGAATCGCTCGGACTGCACCAGCCCCGCACCTTCATCCAGAGCGGAAACGTCGTCTTCGCCACCACCGAAAAGAATCTCGTCCGTCTCCGCTCCCGCATCGGCGACTCCATCGAGCAAAACTTCGGCTTTCGCCCCGAAATCATCCTCCGCACGGCCCCCGAACTGCGCGACGCCATCGCCCGCAATCCCTTCGCGGACCGCCCCGATCTCGATCCCGCCCGGCTCCTCGTCTTCTTCCTTGCCGGCGAACCCGCGCCCGCCGCTCGCGAGCTCGTCCTCCAGCTCGACATTAGCCCCGAAGAGCTCCACTTCCGCGGCCGCGAACTCTACATCTACTACACGAACGGAATGGCCCGCCCCCGCGTCTCCACAGCCCTCATCGAGAAACGCCTCAAAACTCCCGGCACCGGCCGCAACTGGAACACCGTCAACAAACTCCTCCACATCGCCGCCAGCGTTTGATTATGGACAAAGTCAATCTCGCCGAAAAGCTCGCCCTGTTTTCCGATCACTGGAACCCCCGCATCGTCGGAGAATTGAACGGCCAGCACGTCAAGCTCGCCAAGTTCCAGGGAGAGTTCGTCTGGCACAGCCACGCCGCCGAAGACGAACTCTTCCTCGTGCTTCACGGCAGTTTCCGCATGGACTTCCGCGATCGCAGCGTAACCCTCAACGAAGGCGATTTCCTCATCGTCCCCCGCGGCGTCGAGCACCGTCCCGTCGCCGCGCACGAAGTCGCCGTCCTGCTCTTCGAACCCGCCGCGATCCAGCATACCGGCGGCGTCGAATCCGCGCTCACCGTGCACGAATTCCAGCGCATCTGACTAAAGCGTGCTCTCCAGCCGCACGTAGCTGGCTTCCATTCCGCCTTCCATGCCGCTCGCGAGCATGCCCTTCCGCGTCGCCTCGTCGGGCAGAGTCATGCGCATCGTCATCATGGTCCCGTCGCCATCGGGATCGAACCTCGTTTCAACGTGGTTGTCGGGCGTCGGATCCGGCAAATACATCCGCTCCACGTGAACGATCCTGCTGTGAGGCTCCAATTCCAGATACTCGCCCGTCAGGTGGAATCCGCCGCCGTTGCCGTTGGTCCACTCGTACCGGATCTTTCCGTTCGGCCGCGCCTCGCTGATGCAAACCGGCATCGTCCACCCCGGCGGCCCCAGCAGCCATTTCTGGATCAGGCTCGCCTCCGTGTGCGCGCGGTACACCGCTTCCGGGGACGCCGCGAAATGCCTCGTCACCACGATGTGTCGGTCGCCTTCCGCCTTCAACGTCATCTTGCTCATCGTTTTTTCTTACCTTTCTCTGGTTTCATTTCCGCCAGTACTGCATCCAGCCGGTCGTAGTTGCTCGCCAGGGCTTCCCGCAACGGCCCCAGCCATTCATCGATCGCGTCAATGCCGTCTTTGGCGATTCGGCAAGGCCGCTTCGCGCCTTCCACTCGCCGCGCAATGAGACCCGCGCCTTCGAGCACTCTCAAGTGCCGCGAGATCGCGGGCTGCGTCATCTCGAACGGCGCCGCCAGCTCCATCACTGTCGTCTCCCCGAGCGCCAGCCGGGCAAGAATCGCCCGGCGCGTGGGATCGGACAGTGCGAAGAAGGCGGAATCGAGAGTCGGCATATCATCTGCTTGTTATATAACTCCTAAATTATATAACCGATCAGTTCGTGTCAAGCGAATCGACGAAATAGTTTTTGCGCGAGCTATTGCAACCCCGCTTAGCGTCCGATCCAGGACCTGCGAAGAACCCATCCCTTTTCCACTCGCTTCTCATGGCTTTGCAGGATGGCGCGGCATCCGTATCCGGCCATAGGCTTGTCTCAGATCTCCTTGTCGGAAAGGAAAGTGAAAGAGGAAAATCGATGAATCGGAAAAATCTGGCGATTGTTGCGGTCGCCGCCATTCTTGGTTCCGGATGGGGATGCGCCAAGAAGGTTGCGGCCGCACACCCGAATGCGCCGACACCCACCACGGTTGCTGTTAACAAGCCCGCGCCCGCCCCGGCGCCGGTGCGAAGTCAACAGGTCCAGGCCGCCTCCACGCTGGCGTCCAACACGCCGGATCAGGCGACCCGCGATCAGATTCAGGCTCTGCTGAACCGAATTCAGGATGCCTATTTCGACTACAACACCGGAAACCTGCGGCCGGATGCTTTGGGGGCGCTTCGTGCGGATGCCAAGACGCTTGCCGCCATCTTGAACCAATATCCGGATTACAAGCTTACTGTCGAGGGTTTTTGCGATGAGCGCGGCTCGGAAGAATATAACCTTGCGCTGGGCCAAGACCGGGCCAATCGGGCCAAGCAGTATTTGGTGGATTCGGGAATCCCTTCGGCGCAACTGTTGACGGTCAGCTTCGGTAAAGATCGTCCGGTTTGCGAGCAGCATGACGAATCCTGCTGGCAGAAAAACCGGCGCGTCCATATCACCCAGGCGCAGAATCCGATCGAGGCGCAAAAATGAAACTCACGGTGAGCGGCACGGCCTTGATTCTCTGGGCTGCCCTTCTGGGCGCCCAGACGCCCGCGCCGGAACCGTCGAATGACGGCGCCCCGTACAACGGAACCTGGGTATCGCCCAATGACAAAGACGGCAAGCTGGTGTTGCGGATAACTGGCGAAAAGATCCACGTTCAGGAGTTCAAAGGCAATGAAATGAAGTGGGAGTACACATGCGGTCTCTCCGGCGAGACTTGCAAATTCAAGGAAGGCATGCACGAGGCGACGGTTTCGTTATGGCGCAACGGTCCGAAGCTGGTGGAGCTCCGCACGCGCGGGGACATGGTCATGAAGAGGAGATTCACGCTGGCTGACAAGGGCGGCACACTGGATGTCGAGGTGCTCCCGATATCGCCGCCAGGCGAAACTCAAACTCTCGCTTACTCACGCAATTAGGCCGTTCGGCAGTGTTACGATACAGGCCAAGCGACCCCGTCCCGATGCGAATCTGGCCGATTCTTGTGCTTGGCTTCAGCACGCTGGTCCTGTTGATTGCCTTTTCCGGGTTCAGCGCTCTGGAGCGGGCCCGGTCCATTTACGCGGGCGTTTCGGAGTTGCATGACACCGAGCAGCACGCCGAGCGCCTGCTCGCCAAGGTGCGATCCGACATTCTCTCGTCAGCCATTGTGGTGCGCGACGACCTCTACCAGACCTCGGCGTCTTCATCGTTGCACCGCCAGCGCGCGGAATTGAGCAGCCTGCAGAACTCGACCACCGCGGCTCTGGCGGAGCTTAGGCCGCTTATCCCCAAAGATGACGCCGCTAAACTCGAAACAATGCGACAGGATCTGAACGATTACTGGCATTCGCTTGACGCTCTTTTCCTGTGGACGCCCGCACAGAAGGCGAGATTAAACCGGGCTTTTCTGCATGACGAGGTTTTCCCGCGGCGCCAGGCGGTGTTGATGCTGCTCGAACAAGTGGAGGAACTGAACCGGGACAGCATCCAGACGCGCCGGCAGGATATCGATCGTCGCGAGGCCGGCCTCCCGGTTTTCGTTTCGCGTTTGATCGGCGCCACGATTTTATTGGGTATTCTAGTCGCGATCGCTAGCGCGGTCAGGATTTCGGCTCTGGAATCGCACGCTTCGAAGCAGCAAGCCGCCGTGGTTGCGGCGGGCGAAGAACTGCGCAACTTATCGCGCCAGTTGGTGGAAACGCAGGAAGAAGAGCGGCGCGCGCTTTCACGGGAACTGCACGACCAGATTGGACAGCTTTTGACGGCTATTCGGATCGGCGCGGGAAATTTGGAAGAAGATCTGCCTGACCACTCCGATCGAGCCAAGTTGCAGTTGGATCAGATCAAGCGGCTCTCGGAACAAACGTTGCGCACTGTGCGCGACCTTGCCATGGGACTGCGCCCCGCGATGCTGGACGATTTGGGACTCGGGGCAGCCCTGGAGTGGCAGGCGCGGCAGCATTCGCGTCTCTGCGGGGTTCCGGTGTCGGTGGAACTGGAGGGAGCTGAAAACCTCTCTGATTCCCAGCGCACGTGCGTTTACCGGGTCGTCCAGGAAGCCCTGACGAATATCGCCAAGCACGCTCAAGCGCTGAATATCGAAGTGAGCGTAAAGACAGTTGATGACGTGATCTCGATACTGGTGCGCGACGATGGCGCTGGGTTCGACGTTGCCGCGGCCGGAAAAGGGCTGGGGTTACTGGGAATCAAGGAACGCGTGAGACAGTCGGGCGGCGAGGCGAGCATTGAATCGCGGCGCGGCTGCGGCACGAAACTGAGGGCATGGTTGCCGCTTGAGATAAAGGGTGAAATAAAGCGAGTGGCTTCTTGAGCGGAGTGATCGGTAAGACCAGAATCCTGCTGGCGGACGATCATGGCATCGTTCGGCAAGGCCTGCGCGCCGTGCTTTCCCGGGATCCCTCGTTTGAGGTGGCGGGCGAAAGCGGCAACGGGCGCGATGCGGTGCGTCTCGCCGAAGCGCTGGATCCGCATATCGTGATCATTGACATTTCCATGCCGGAATTAAACGGCATCGAGGCGGCGGCGCGGATTGTTGCACGCAATCCGCGGGCCGGGGTGATCATCCTCAGCATGCACGCCGATGAGACCTATCTGTTGAGGGCCTTGAACGCGGGGGTGAAAGGGTATTTGCTCAAGGAATCCGCCGACGTGGATTTAAACCGGGCGGTGCATCTGGTGGCCCAGGGGAAGACGTTTTTCAGCCCGGCGATCACCAGCGCTCTGATGGATGACTACCTTCGATACATGCAGCAGCGCAGTCTTCAGGATTCCTACGACTTACTAACCGACCGCGAAAAAGAAGTGCTGCAGTTGCTGGCCGAGGGTAAGTCGAATAAAGAAGTCGCCGGGTTGCTCGAAGTGAGCCCGCATACCGTCGAGAGTCACCGGATGAAGCTGATGCAGAAGCTATCCGTTCATAATACGGCCGAGATTGTTCTGTACGCGGTGCGAAAGAAGATTATTACTTGAATCGTGGGGACTCGTCTTCCTGCTTAAATTTTCGCGCGAGCTGCCCAGCGTGAATGTACGGCAGTGCTCCAGGTAAGCGGCTTCATGGTTGGATATCAACTCGACCACGCTGCTCCACGGCCATGACGGCGCATCCAGGTCTTTCGTTGGCCTGTGCGCCAGCAGAGAACGCCATTGCGCTCGCGGAGCCTCTGGCCGCGGTAGCCAGAGAGAGCGCAAGACGTATCAGATCGTGGGCGGGATTGCCGATCACGGTCTGGTCGAGATCTCGGATTTCGATTTTCCACGGACGCACGCGTGCGCGGATCGGGCCATCTTACGGTTCCGCAATCCTTCGGGCGCGGCGAGTCTGGCCGCTGGTTTCAGCCGAGGCGATTGGGTTTCCATAAGGTGACATATTTTCGTACATAAGTCCCTGCTCGCCCCAGCCAGTCACGTGTAAGACGAAACTTCTTCACGCCGCATTTCCATCAAAACCCTGTGTGACGCGGCTCTCACCCACCGGCTCCTGTCCCTATATTGAGAGCGGGAAAGGAAACCATTCACCATGAGCTCCATCCTCGAAATCCCATGCACCCCGGAACAGTTGGCCGAGCGCGCCAACAAGATCCCCATGACCTCCGTCTCCGCCGGTCCGTTCTCGCCGGCGCGCCTCATCCCCACCGAAGACGTTCCCGCCTTTGACCGTCTCGGCAAAATGCTCTTTGATCACTTCGCCCCCGAGGGCGCCTACGAGATCGATCTCACCCACGGTCTGCACGAAGCCGAGTGGCAGCTCAAAGGCATGCAATTGCTCGAATCCGCCTTCCACCAGATCATCACCGCCCGTGAGATGCCCCAGGTCGAAGCTGGGCTCGACCCGGCCCAGCGCCGTCAGATCGCCGCCGCGCTCGGTTTCGAAAAGAACGCCCGCCTCGTCGACCAGCTCAGCCGCCAGGTCGGTCGTCTGACCCGCCGCCGGGACGCCACGCGCAAAGAACTCCGCGCCGTGCAGGCCGAACGCCGCGAGCGAACCTCCGCCAAGCCGTCGTCCAAGTCCAAACCCGCCGTCGATCCCCACGGCAAGCCCTACAAAATCCCCGCTCTCGATGGCTTTGTTCCCGACGAAAATTTCATGCGCATGGTCAAAGAGACCATGGGCTCCGAGGACATGGACGAAGACGACCTTCAGGAGCTGCTCAAAAGCTTTTAGCTCTCGCCTATTGTTTGCTCGTATAGGGCGTGTTGTTCTTGGCGACCTCGGCGCTGTTGGGAAAGGGAAGCGTGTTTTCCAGCAATCGATTCCCTTGGCGCAATGGAGGCCCGGCCCAGCGACAGTTCCACACCATAGGTCCACGCGCCCGATGGATTCGATCGAAGGGAGAAGTCCTGAACGGCGTCCCAGCTCCCCGCGACCACTTCGAACGGCTGTGTACTGGTGAGCGGGCCCGGCGAGCCGCTTTTCGCCAGCAGTTTTTCGTCGTTTGGAGTGGAAAGGAACTTCGCGCTGAGTAGCCTGCCGCTATCGGCGGGAACCACCATCGACTTTGTGGCCGCCTACACAGCTACCCCGGACAGCGACAACGCCGGTCTGCAAGCGACCATCAGTCGGCTCCGGTAGACGTATACCCAACTGATTCGTTCTTGCAACCAGTCCGTCCATCGTTTCTAATGAAAGACAAACCTCCCGCTCGGCGATCGCCCGAAAGGATTCGACGATGTACGAACTGCTTACCGAGGAAAATCAGGCTGCGCTCCTCAAACGGGGCTTCTCGCGCCGCTCGTTTGGCCGCCTCGCCAGTCTGCTCGCGGCTGGCGCCGCGCTGCCCTTCTACAACGAATCCGCCTTGGCCCAGCTCTCCGACGTCGGCCCCATCCCGACCGACGCCGTCAAGATCAACGCCAACGAAAACCCGCTCGGGCCCTGCCCGGAGGCGGCCGACGCCATCCATAACGTCATCGGCAAAGGCGGCCGATACCTTTATGAGGACACTACCCAGCTTGCCCAGGTTCTGGCCGCGCAGGAAGGCCTGAAACTCCCGTACGTCCTGCCGTTCGCCGGTTCCAGCGACCCGCTCCATCGCACCGTTCTCGCCTTCGCTTCCCCCACCCGCGGTTTCGTCACTGCCGATCCGGGTTACGAAGCGGGCGCTCGCGCGGCCGACTTCATCGGCGCGAAAACCTTCCAGGTTCCGCTCAACGCCGCCTACGCCCACGACGTCCGCGCCATGGCCGCCGCCGACCCCAACGCGGGCGTCATTTACGTCTGTAATCCCAACAATCCCACCGGAACCCTGACACCGCGCGCCGATATCGAATGGCTGCTCGAGAATAAGCCGAAAGGCTCCGTCGTACTTCTGGATGAGGCCTATTTACACTTCACCGCCGCGCCGCGCTGCTCCGACCTCGTCGCCGCCGACAAAGACCTGATTCTGCTCCGCACCTTCTCGAAACTGTATGGAATGGCGGGACTTCGCGCCGGCGCCGCTTTCGGCCGTCCCGATCTGCTGGCCAAAATCAGAGGCTATGGAGCGGGTGCCCTCCCCATCACGGGGATGGTCGGCGCAACCACCAGCTTGCAGGTCAAAACCCTCGTCGCCGAGCGGAGCGCCAACCTGCGCGCCATTCGTCAGGACGTCTTCTCTTTCCTGCAGAAGAACAACATTGGCTTTGTTCCGTCAGAAACCAACTGCTTCATGATGGACACCAAACGCCCGGCCGCCCAGTATGTGAAAGCCATGCGTGACCAAAACGTGTACGTTGGACGCGTATGGCCTGCTTGGCCCACCTACAGCCGAATCACCGTCGGTACGGCTGATGAAATGGCGAAGTTTAAAATCGCCACCCTGAAAGCTCTGGCCTGACGAGCCCTCAACGGCCTGAAACTGATCTCGCTTAACCGTGAAACCTAAACACGCGTATGCGTCGCGTTTCGCGGTTTCTCGTGAATTCCGCTCTGCGCGGCGAAAATGCCGCCGTCCGCCAGCAGAGTCATTCCCAGAACTACCCACTGGATCGTCTTCTTTATGGTGCTCATCTCGGTCTCCATCTACTTGGATGCAATCCGCCTGCCGATTCGTTGCGGCAGGGACAATTCGTTACGCCAGTACCAGTCTACTCCCCGCTCCCGGCAATCTGAAACACCACCGCTTCCGCCTGCTCCGCCGTAAAATCCTGCACCTTTGAAGAGTGATTCATCGAACAGAATTTCGGTCCGCACATCGAGCAGAACGCCGCGTCCTTGAAACCCTCTTCCGGCAGCGTCTCGTCGTGCATCGCCCGCGCCGTCTCCGGGTCGATCGAAAGCGCGAACTGCTCGTTCCAGTCGAAGTTGTACCGCGCGCGCGACAGGGCGTCGTCGCGGTCCTGCGCTCCCGGCCGGTGCCGCGCCAGGTCCGCCGCGTGCGCGGCGATCTTATACGCGATAATCCCTTGCTTCACGTCCTCGCGATTCGGCAGCCCCAGATGCTCCTTCGGCGTCACATAGCAAAGCATCGCCGCCCCGTGCCACCCGATCATCGCCGCTCCGATCGCCGACGTGATGTGGTCGTACCCCGGCGCGATGTCGGTCACCAAGGGCCCCAGCGTATAGAAAGGAGCTTCGTGGCACAGCTCGCGCTCCTTCTCCACTTGCAGCTGGATCTGGTCCAGCGGAATGTGGCCCGGCCCTTCCACCATCACCTGGACATCGTATTCCCACGCCCGCTTCGTCAGCTCGCCCAGCGTCTTCAACTCCGCGAACTGCGCCGCGTCGCTCGCGTCCGCGATGCACCCCGGCCGCAATCCGTCTCCCAACGAGAAGCTCACGTCGTATTTCTGGAATATCCGGCAGATGTCGTCGAAGCACTCATACAGCATGTTCTGCTTATGGTTCTTCACCATCCACTCGGCCAGAATTGCGCCGCCGCGGCTCACGATTCCCGTAATCCGCTTCCGCGTCATCGGTACGTACTGCACCAGCACGCCCGCGTGAATCGTCATGTAATCCACGCCCTGCTCGGCCTGCTCCTCGATCACTTCGAGCATCAGTCCCGCCGTCAGATCCTCGATCCGCCGCACGCGGTTCAAAGCCTCATAGATCGGCACCGTGCCGATCGGCACCGGCGACTTCCCGATAATCGCCCTCCGGATCAGCGGGATGTCTCCGCCGGTCGAAAGGTCCATCACCGTATCCGCGCCGTACTTCACGCAGTAGTCCAGCTTCCCCAGCTCTTCGTCAATGTTCGAAGTCGTCGCCGAGTTCCCTATGTTGGCGTTGATCTTGCACCTCGATCCCACGCCGATGCACATGGGCTCCAGGCTCCCGTGGTAAATGTTCGCCGGGATGATCATGCGCCCGCGTGCGACTTCGGAACGAATGAACTCGGCCGGGACGTTCTCCCGCTTCGCCACATATTCCATCTCGCCCGTTATCTGGCCGCCGCGCGCATAATGCATCTGCGTGCGTACCTGGTCGTTCTGTCTGCTCGAAATCCACTCTGCGCGCATGATCTTAGCCCCCGGAACGCTTCTTCCCGCCATCCCTACTTCTTGTTCTTCTTCGGCTTCTTGGTTTCCTTCTTGCGGTCCATACCCTTGGACATAAGGCGATTCTCCTTTGCTTGCGATTCTAGCAAGCCCTGGCTTATGTATTAATGGAGAAAAGCGGACGTGCGAACACACAAGAGTGAGAGTTGGGCGTATTGCGCCCTTCTCGCGATGGCGGCGATCGTCGGCCTTGTGGTCAGTTGGACACCTCCCGGTCGCGAAATCGACCACTACGCTTACGATTTTTTCTTCCGTCTCCACACCCCGCCGGAATGGCCGCTCGAATCCGTCATCCTCGGCATCGATGAAAATACGCTTCGCCAGTTCGGCGGAACCAACGACATCCGCCTGGCTCTTGCGCGCGGCCTGCAACTCATCGCTCCCGCTCATCCTAAAGCCGTCGCCGTGGATATTATTCTGGCTGAACCCAATCCCGCGGACTCCGCGCTCGAAGCCGCGCTGCGTCTCACTCCCAACCTGGTCCTGTCGAGCGACCTGCTTCCGGATGGCCAATGGGACGATCCCATTCCCCGCTTCCGCGCGCTCGCCGTCGGTGTCGGTCAGGTGCATGCCGCGCTCGACCGATACGACGCCATCAATCGCGAAGTGCCGCTGGAAAAAGTCGGCGGCCGCGATCGCCGTTGGGCGCTCGGCCTCGAAGCCTTCCGCGCCAGCCGCGCCGCCCGCATCACCGAATCGCCTGACCAGATAGAAGTCGCCGGCGTCACCATTCCTTCCAAGCGCGACGAAGGACGCGTCATGCGCATCCGCTACGTCCCGCCGTCTCGCGGCGGCATCCCCAGTTACTCCATCGCGCAATTGCAAGGCGATCCCGCTTTGGTCCGCAACTTCGCCGGAAAAGTCGTCTTCGCGGGCGTCACCGCTCAAACCGCCGTCCGCGATCGTTGGATCACGCCTTACGGCAGCTATATCGGCGTCGCCATCAACGCGGACGTCTTTGAAACCATCGCCCACCAGCTCTTCCTTACCGATGTTTCTGACACCGTCGTCGTCCTCTGGTCCTTGTCGCTTGCCGCCGCCGCCGGCTTCATCTTCGCCTTCGTGACCGGCTGGCTCGCCAACGCGCTCGCGGCCGTTCTGCTCGTTCTCGCGCACCTCGTGCCTTATCTCGCCTTCACCCGCGGCGACGTTTTCCCTTACACCCCCGGCGTCCTCTGCGCCTGGCTCGCCGTCGTCTCCGCCGCCGCGTGGCGCCACTTCGTCACCCGTCGCCGCATGGTCCGCGCCGAAGCCTCCGAATCCCGCTACCAGCGCGCCATGCAGTTCGTCACTCATGAGATGCGCACCCCGCTCACCGCCATCCAGGGATCCAGCGAACTCATCACCCGTTACGCCCTTCCCGACGAAAAGCGCAAGCAGGTCGCCGGCATGATCAACGCCGAATCGCGGCGCCTGGCCCGCATGATCGAGACTTTCCTCAGCGTCGAGCGCCTCGCCGGCGGCCAGATCGAACTCAAGCGCGAGCGCTTCTCCGCTCCCGAACTGGTCGAAGGATGCGTCGCCCGCGTCCGTCCCCTCGCCGAGCGCAAGAACATCTCCATCACCACGCGCTCCGTCCCGCAAGCCGAACTCACCGGCGACCGCGAGCTCATGGAGTACGCCGTCTACAACCTGCTCACCAACGCCGTCAAATACTCGCCGGCCGACACCTGCGTCACCGTCTCCGGCCGGCTCGCTCGCGCCGAACTTCAGCTCTGCGTCGAAGATCAGGGCATCGGCATGCACCCGCATGAAGTCAGCCGCGTCTTCGAGCGCTTCTACCGCACCCGCCGCGCCGAACAGTCCGGCGAAACCGGCTCCGGCATCGGCCTTTCCATCGTCGAGCAGATCGTCGCGGAACACGGCGGATCCGTCCTGGTTGACTCATCCCCGGGCCGCGGCTCGCGATTCACCCTGGTATTGCCGCTCGCCCCTTCGTACCATGAGTAGGGATATAAGGAACTGACATGCAGCGGCTCCTCGTAGTCGAAGACGACGCCAGCGTTCGCACCACCATCGCCACCTTCCTCGAAATGGAAGGCTATGCCGTCGATGCCGTCTCCTCCACGCGCGAGGCCATGGACCGTCTGCGCGACGACTTCTACCCCATCGTCATCTCCGATATCTATATCGATGACCGCACCGGTCTCGACGTGCTCGACGCCGCCCGCCGCAAAGATCCCGATTGCTCCGTCATCCTCATGACCGCGCGCGGCACCATGGAAACCGTGATGGCCGCTACCCGCGGCGGCGTCTTCGATTACATCGCCAAACCCTTCGAACTCGATCGCATCCTTGAAACCGTCCGGCGCGCCGAAGCCGTCCGCGATGAATCGGACGCCGATTTCGCCGACGAAGACCTTCCTCACACCGAGCTCATCGGGAGCTCCGCGGCCATGGTCGAGATCTATAAGACCGTCTCCCGCGTCGCCCCTACCGACGCCACCGTGCTCATCGAAGGCGAAACCGGAACCGGCAAAGAGATGATCGCCCGCATGATCCATCGCTTCAGCCAGCGCGCCGCCATGCCCTTCGTCCCGGTCGATTGCGGCGCCATCGCCCCCTCGCTGCTCGAAAGCGAACTCTTCGGCGCCATACGCGGCGCCTTCACCGGCGCCGACCGCGATCGTCCCGGCGTCTTCGAATCCGCTCACCGCGGCGCCGTGCTCCTCGACGAAATCGGCGATATCGACCTCAATTTCCAGCTCAAGCTCCTGCGCTTCCTCCAGGAGCGTGAAGTCCGTCCCGTCGGCGCCGCCCGCGCCAAGCCGGTCGATGTCCGCGTCCTCGCCGCCACCAACCGCGATGTCCAGAAGCTGGTCGAGGAAGGCCGCTTCCGCGAGGATCTCTGGTTCCGCCTCAACGTCGTCCGCATCCACATTCCCGCCCTGCGCGAACGCCGCGTCGATGTCCCCCTGCTCGCGCGCCATTTCCTTTCGCGCTATAACGAGCGCTACGGCCGTGACGTCAAGCTCACCGACTCCGGCGTGAAGACCATGCAGGAGCAGCTCTGGCCCGGCAACGTTCGCCAGCTCCAGCACCTCATCGAGCGCCTCACCATCCTCGCGCCCCACGACCGCATTGACGGCGAGGCCGTCCACGACGCCATTCGCGATATGGAATCGCGCGATCAGGGCGGCGAATCCCTCGCCGGCGCCGAAGCCGATCAGATCCGCCGCGTTCTCGCCGCCACCGGCGGCAATAAGAGCCGCGCCGCCCAGATCCTCGGCATCGAACGCAAGACCCTCTATCGCAAGCTGGAGCGCATGCGATGAGACTCGGCGCCATCACCGACGAGTTCTCGCCCGACCTTGACATCGCCGCGCCCGCCATGCGAGCCGCCGGTCTCGAAACCGCCGAGCTCCGCGTTCTCTGGGGCCGCAACATCCTCGATGTCTCGGACCCCGATCTCGATCGCGCGCTCCGCCTGCTCGACGCGAACGGCCTCGTGGTCGATTCCATCGCGTCCCCCTTGCTCAAGTGCGTCCTCCCCGATGCGCCCGATCTCGACTCGCGCTTCCAGCAGGATGTCTTCGCCTCCCAGCACGCCTTCGACGGCCAGCCGCGCCTCGCCGACCGCGCCTTCGCCATCGCCCAGCGCACCGGCGCCCGCATCATCCGCGTCTTCTCCTACTGGCGCACCGTCAATCCCGGCGCCGTCTTCGAGCGCATCGTCGCCGCCCTTCGCGATCTCGCCGATCGCGCCGCCGCCCACAACCTCATCATCGGTTTGGAGAACGAGCACGCCTGCAACATCGCCACCGCCAGCGAAACCGCGCGCCTGCTAGCCGCCCTCGATCACCCTCATCTCCGCATCGTGTGGGATCCCGCCAACGCGCTCGTCGCCGGCGAGCCTCCGTTCCCCGATCGCTTCCTGCTCCTGCCTGTCTCTCGCATCGCCCACGTTCACGCCAAGGATCACACCGCCGTCGGCTGGACCTCCCTGGGCGATGGCGACGTCGGCTGGCCCGCCCAGATTCGCGCCCTCGCTCTCGGCGGCTACACCGGCGACATCAACCTCGAAACTCACTGGACCGGCCCGAACGGCGACAAGATGGAAGCCAGCCGGATCTGCGCCGCCAAACTTCGTCATCTCGCGGCGGCCGCCGCCAACGGGTAACCCGGCCTTTGAAACTCCCGCGCTCTTCCGCTCCCCTACAATCAAGGGAGGGCTGATCCATGCGTAAACGCGTCCTCTACGGCTCGGGCAGCGTGATCCTATTGATCCTGACCGCGCTGGTCGTCTGGCAAGGCTCTTTCACCATCGGCCCGGCGCCCAGCGGCCCCGGCCAGACCCTTGTCTTCTGGGCCGTCTCTACCCTGATCTTCCTGCTGATGGTCACGCTGGGTTTCATCCTGGTGCGCACCTTCGTGAAGCTCTGGGTGGAACATCGCAGCCATCGCGAAGGCTCGCGCCTCAAAACCAAACTCGTCGTCGGCGCACTGGCGCTCAGCTTCATGCCGGTGTTCTTCATGGTGCTCTATTCGTTCGAGGTGATGAACCGCAATCTCGCCAAATGGTTCACCAAACCAGTGGAGGCCGAGCGCGTCATTCTGAGCGAGGTCAATGACGCTCTCAAGCGCGAAATGCGCGACAAGGTGCAGGCCCAGGCGATGCTCCTGGCCTCCATGCCGGAGACGCGCCTCCTGCTGGGCGGCGGCGAAGCCTCGCCCGATTACCTGTCCCGCTTCTGCGTCGAACAGAACGTGTCCGCGGCCGCTCTCATTCCCCTCGATGCGCACGAGCCCGTCCTTTCCTCGGGACACATTCCCCGGCACGACCGGCCCGAGGTCGCCGTCGCGCGCGCTCCCGTCTACAGCGGTTTCGGCGGTCCCGAAATCGGCGCGGTCGAGATCGCTTCCGAGATGCCGCTCGACGTCGCGGCCAAACAACGCCTCATCGATAAGTACAACCGCGAATACGCCGAGCTCGCGCAACAGCAGAAGTACATCCGCCAGACCAATCTCATGATGCTCTCGCTGATCGCCTTCTTCATCCTGTTTGTCGCCACCTGGATCGCTCTTTTCCTGGCCAAGCAGATCAGCGTCCCCATCGTCGCCCTCATCGACGCCGCCCAGCAGGTCAGCAAAGGCAATCTGCAATATCGCGTCCGCGTGCGCGCCATCGATGAGCTTGCCAGCCTCGTGCGCGGCTTCAACCAGATGACCGAGGAACTCGACGCCAACAGCCGCGAGCTCGAAGCGCGCCGCCGCTTCACCGAAGCCATCCTCGAAAGCATTCCCACCGGCGTAATCTCGGTAAGCGCGGACGGCTGGATTAAGCGCGTGAACCGTCCCCTCAAACGCATCCTCGCCGCCGACTTGGTGGATCGCGCGCGCCACATCGAGGATCTGTTCTCGCCCGAGGACTCGGCCGAAATTCGTTACCTTATGAATCGCGCGCGCCGCACGGGCTCCGCCACCGAACAGTTCGAAAGCCGCAACGGCCGCCAGCAAAGCCTCTCGGTCACCGTCTCCGCTCTCGAAGACAAACTGACCTCCGGCTTCGTCATCGTTCTCGAGGACACCACCGATCTGCTGCGCGCCCAGAAAGCCTCCGCCTGGAACGAAGTCGCGCGCCGCGTCGCGCATGAAATCAAGAATCCGTTGACGCCCATCACGCTCTCCGCCGAGCGCATCGCCCGCCACCTGGGCCGCACCACGCTGCCTCGCGACATCGCGCGCATCGTTCAGGAGTGCACCGACACCATCGTCAGCGAGGTCCACTCCGTCAAGACCCTCGTCGATGAGTTCTCGCGTCTATCGCGCTTCCCGGCCGCCCAGCTTTCCCGCGGCGATCTCAATGAAGTCGTCGAAAGCGCCATCGCCGTGTTCGCCGGCCGCTTGGATTCCATCGCTATCCGGTTCGATCTCGCGCCTGATCTTCCCGGCGTGCTGATCGATCGCGAGCAGTTCAAGCGCGTCGTGGTGAACCTCATCGATAACGCCGCCGAGGCCATGCAGGATTCTCTGGTCAAACAGCTCTACATCGCCACGCAGCCGGGCCTTGCGGGAATGGTGGAATTGATCGTCGCCGATACCGGCTGCGGCATCACCGCCGAGCAGCGCGAGAAGCTCTTCCTTCCCTACTTTTCTACTAAAGGCCGCGGCACTGGCCTGGGTCTCGCCATCGTCAGCCACATTCTGAACGATCACGCCGCGCAGATCCGCGTCGAGGATAATCAGCCCGTGGGCGCCCGTTTCACCATTGAAATGCCGGTGCTGGTCGAGATGCCGGCGGAGCCTGTCGCCTCGGCATGAAGAGTTCAATCCTGATCGTGGACGACGAGCCCGGCATCCGCCAGTCTCTCGGGGGCGTGCTCGAAGATGATGACTACGAAGTGAGCTCGGTCGAGAGCGGCGAGGCCTGTCTCGAAATCCTTTCCCACCGCGGCTTCACGCTGCTGTTCCTGGATGTCTGGCTGCCGGGCATGGACGGAATGGAGACGCTCACCCGCATCCAGGAAATTCCCTTCGAAGATAGGCCCGTTGTCGTCATGATCTCCGGCCATGCTTCCATCGACACCGCCGTGCGCGCGACCAAGCTCGGCGCTTTCGATTTCCTTGAGAAGCCGCTCACGTTGCAGAAGATCTCCGTCGTCACCAAGAACGCCATCGAGAATCGCCGTCTGGAACGCGAGAACACCCGTCTCCGCGGGCGCGAAAGCTCCAAGTACCGCATCATCGGCGACAGCGTTCCCATGCGCGCTCTCCGCCAGCAGATGCAGCTCATGGCCGCCACCAATGGGCGCGTCCTGATCTATGGGGAGAGCGGCACGGGCAAGGAGCTTGTCGCGCACGCCATTCACGCCATGAGCCCGCGCTCTTCGCAAGCCATGGTCGAGGTGAACTGCGCCGCCATCCCCGAAGACCTCATCGAGAGCGAGCTGTTCGGACACGTCAAGGGCAGTTTCAACGGCGCGCAGGAAGCCAAAACCGGGAAGTTCCAAAAGGCCGACTCCGGGACCATCTTCCTGGATGAGATCGGCGACATGAGCCTGCGCACCCAGGCCAAAGTTCTGCGCGCTTTAGAGGAGCAGCGCTTCGAACCGGTCGGCGCGCAAGAGACCGTACAGGTGGATGTGCGCGTGATCGCGGCCACCAACAAGAATCTGGAAAGCGAGATCGAACGCGGCAACTTCCGCGAAGACCTGTTCTATCGCCTCAATGTGATTCCGTTCCAGGTCCCGCCGCTGCGCGACCGCGCCGAAGATATCCCGCTGCTGGCCGATCTGTTCCTCCGCGAATTCACCGGCGCCTACGGCCGCAAGCCCAAAGAACTCACGCCCGCCGCGTATCTGCTCTTGCAGGAATATCACTGGCCGGGCAACGTGCGGGAACTGCGCAATCTAATTGAACGAATCGTCATTCTCAATCCTCAGGCGCGCGTCGATGCCCGCCATATTCCGCTTCCCGTCACCAAGCGCCCCACGCTGCGGCCCATGGACAGCTTCGCCAGCTTGCATGAAGTGAGAGAAACCGTCGAGCGCGAGTACATCCTTAAGAAGCTGGAAGAAACCGGCGGCAACGTGACGCGTACAGCTGAATTACTGGGATTAGAACGGAGTAATCTGTATAGAAAAATGAAAACGCTCGGAATTCCGCTAAAAGACGGATAATTCTTTGTTTTCTTGCTGCTGCGCTGAGATACTTGAGTCGATGCAGCCGCAACCTAACCCCCTTGCAACCATTCTTGTTGCCGAAGACGAGCCCGGTTTGCGCAAATTGCTCACGGAAATTCTGCGCGATCAGGGTTACGCTGTCATCGCCGCTGCTGACGGCAAGAGCGCATTGAACGCCGCCCGCAAACAGGCCGGGGAAATTCACCTTCTGATTACAGACGTGATGATGCCCAATCTCGACGGTTTCGATCTTCGCGAGCGCATCCTGAAAGAGCGCAGAAACCTTCGCATTCTGGTCATTTCCGGCGCGCTGGATGAGGAGATCGTCGGCGAAGACTTCGCGATTCTGCGCAAGCCTTTCCGGCCCGACGAGCTGGTCGGCAAGGTGCGGGAAGTTTTGGGCGCTTCCTCCGCGCACGGCGCGCATTAGTCCGCCGCGCTCCGCGCGAACCCGCGCGTTATCCTCGGAGAACACATGATCAAACTTGTACTGCTGCGCCACGGCGAGAGCCAGTGGAACCAGGAGAATCGCTTCACCGGCTGGTACGACGTGGACCTTTCCGCCAAAGGCCTGGAGGAAGCGCGCGAAGCCGGCCAGGTTCTCAAAGAAGCGGGCCTCACTTTCGATGTCGCGTACACGTCCGTGCTCAAGCGCGCCATTCGCACGCTCTGGATCGCGATGGATGAGATGGACCTGCTGTGGGTTCCGGTGCATCGCTCCTGGCGTTTGAATGAGCGCCACTACGGCGCTTTGCAAGGGCTGAATAAAGCCGAGACCGCCGCCAAGTTCGGCGAGGACCAGGTCAAGATCTGGCGCCGCAGTTACGACATTCCGCCGCCCGCGCTGGAGCCGGGCGATCCGCGCTATCCCGGCCACGATCCGCGCTACCGCGGGCTGACTCAGGACGAGCTTCCCCTGACCGAATGTCTGAAGGACACCGTCGCCCGCTTCCTGCCTTATTGGGAGCATTCCATCGCGCCGGAAGTTCGCGCCGGCAGAAAAGTGCTGATTACCGCGCACGGAAACAGCCTGCGCGCGCTGATCAAATATCTCGACAATCTGTCGGAAGAAGACGTGATTAATCTGAATGTCCCCACGGGCATGCCGCTGGTCTATGAACTCGACGACCATCTCAAACCGCTCCGGAGTTACTACCTGGGCGATCCGGAGAAGGTGAAAGCCGCCATGGCCGCCGTCGCCAGCCAGGGCAAAGCGAAGTAAGTCGCGGGTCTGATAGAGTGCCCTCTAATGAATAGAAGGCACTTTATCGGCTCCGGTATAGCCGGCCTGTCGCTGATGCAGCGCGCGGGGACGGCCGCCGAAGCGCGGACCGGCCGGAGCATCTTTCCGCTCAATCACAACTGGCTTTTCGGCGGCCGAAATGTCCCGGGAGCGTCGCAGCCCGGTTTCGACGACAGCCGCTTTCAGAAGGTCACGCTGCCGCACGCCAACGTCGTCCTGCCCTGGCACAGCTTCGACGAAACCGCTTACCAGTACATCTCCATCTACCGGCGCCATTTCCGCTTGCCGGCGGAGTTGCAACGCCAGCGCATCTTCGTGGACTTCGAAGGCGCCATGACCGCGTCCACTGTCGCCATCAACGGCCAGAAGTTCCCCGAGTATAAGGGCGGCTACACTCCGTTCTCGTTCGAACTCACGCCGCACATCAACTGGACCGGCGACAATGTGCTGGCCGTGGAACTCGATTCCACCGAGCGGCCCGACATCCCTCCGTTCGGCGGCAACATCGACTATCTGACCTTCGGCGGGATCTATCGCGAAGTATCGTTGCGCGCCGTGCCGCAGGAATTCATCGAGAACGTCTTCGCGCAGCCGGTCGATGTTTTGAGCCCTCGGCGCAGCGTCCAGGTGCGGGTGAATGTAGCGCGTCCGGCTGTGCTCGTCAGGACGGGCGCTCCGTCGTCGCTGGTAGCTGAACTGCGCGACGGCGACCGCGTGATCGCCGCCGGTCGCGCCCAAAACCAAGACCAAGGGGCAACAATCACTCTCTCGAACCTTGGCGACATTCAACTCTGGACGCTCGACAAGCCCAAGCTCTACGACGTCGTCGTGAAGCAAACCAATCCCGGCGATGAATACCGCACGCGCATCGGCTTTCGCGAAGCCCGGTTCACCCCGCAAGGTTTCCAGCTCAACGGCGAACACCTCAAACTGCGCGGGCTCAACCACCACCAGACGTTCCCCTACGTCGGCGGCGCGATGCCCGCGCGCGCCCAGCGCCGCGACGCGCAGATCCTGAAGCAGTTCAACCTCAACCTCGTCCGCACCTCGCACTATCCGCAGTCGCGCCACTTCCTCGACGCCTGCGACGAGCTCGGCCTGCTCGTCCTCGAGGAGATTCCCGGCTGGCAGCACATCGGCGAAAATCCGTGGCAGGACATCGCCGTCCGCAACGTCGGCGAAATGATCCGCCGCGACTGGAATCATCCCTCCATCATTCTCTGGGGCGTCCGCATCAACGAGTCGCAGGACAATCACTCCTTCTACGCGCGCACCAATCAGGCCGCGCACCAACTCGACCCTTCGCGGCAGACCGGCGGCATCCGCTACCTCTATGACTCCGAACTGCTCGAGGATGTCTTCACCATGAATGACTTCGGGTTCCCTCTGAAGCCGCCTAATCACCCGCTCTATCTGAACACCGAGTTCGTCGGCCACACCTACTCGACCAAGCGTTTCGACCAGGTCGAGCGCGTCGCCGAACACACGCTGCGTCACGCCCGCATCCACAACCAGCTCGCTTCGAGCGGACAGTACGCCGGCGGCATCGGGTGGTGCGCCTTCGACTACAACACGCACGCCAACTTCGGCTCCGGCGACCATATCTGCTACCACGGCGTTTTCGACATCTTCCGCATCCCGAAGGCAGCCGCGGGCTTCTATAAGTCGCAGGTCGATCCCGCCAAAGAGGTTGTTCTGGAGCCCGCTTTCAACTGGTCGTCCGGCGATCATTCCGGCGCCGGCGGCCCCGGTCTGGTTCCGGTCTGCTCCAACTGCGACCACTTGAAGGTTTACTATGCGGGCGCGCTCAAGCTGGAGGCCGATCCTAACCGCGCGGAGTTCGGCCACCTGCCCTATCCGCCGTTCTTCCTCAAGCTCGACGATCTGCCGCTCGACCCCTGGGGCGATCTGCGCATCGACGGCTATCTCAAAGGTTCCAAAGTCATCTCGCGCTCGTTCTCCGGCCAGGGCCGCGACGCGCAACTGCTGCTCGAACCGGATGACCAGGAACTGCTGGGCGACGGGGTCGATGTCACGCGGGTCCTGCTCCGCGTGGCCGATGCTTACGGCAATACGCAGCAGTTCGCCAGCGGATCGCTCCTGCTATCGATCGACGGCCCCGGCGAGATCATCGGCGAGAACCCGTTCGGTCTGGTCGGCGGCGCGGGCGCGATCTGGATCAAGACCAAACAGGAGGCTGGCGTCATTCGTTTCAGCGCGAAACATCAATACCTCGGCATGCGGCAATTTGAGATTCAGGTGAAAAGCGTTCCACCCGCCCTGATCTAATCAACGCGCTCTGACCCGCGCTACCGCCACTCTAAACGCCGCGTCTGGCCATCCTGCGCGCGATTCCCCGCGAATGCGTGAAGCGTCAGCGCGGCGCTCTTGCCGCCCAGTTCCGCTTCCACCCAGCCGACCGGCTCGGCGTCCTCGAAGTTATACCCGACGGCCGGCAGATTCACCAGATGCATTCCTTCGCGCGTGTCGAACCGATAAGCGTGCGAGTGACCATAGAACACGGCCTTCACATGACGCAGCGGCGTGACGATATGCAGAAAGCGGTCGGCATCCAGCAGGGCGCCGTCATCGTCATCCAGCGTGTGGTGTACGAAGACGACGGTTGGCTTATCCGCGTGCGACCGGAGGTACGCATCCAGCCAGTCGCGCTGCGCTTTGCCCAGCAGCCCCGGCGTGAAGTTGGTCTCGAAGAGCGAATCGAGCAGCACCATGCGCAGCGGACCCGTCTCGATCACCGACACCCACTTATCCTTCACCGGTTCTCGTGCGCCGGCGACGGAAGCGAACGCCGCCTCGGCATTAGGCCGGTTGTCGTGATTGCCCAGCAGCAGCGCCAGAGGCGAAGTCTCCGCCAGCGCGGCAGTAAATCCGATGAACCGCTGGTAATCGGCCGCGTGACCCTGCAAACGCGCGAGATCCCCATTCACCAGATGACCGTCGAACGGCTTGGCGCGCACCTGCTCCACGGCCGTCTTCAGATTCGCCGCCGGTTGAAAACCGCGGTACGTGTCGCTCACATCCTCCGGCGTATGAGTATCCGACAGCAAGGCCCACCGCACAGACTCTGCCCGCGGAGCGGATTGCCCGAGCAGGCGGCTGGCCGCGAGCCCCGCCGCGGACGCGCCCAGGAATCTTCGTCGATCGATCAGAATCGGCATCACAGCCAGTGTAAGTCGCACCCAGGCCGGCTGGCATACTGTAGGAGAATCTTCATGCATTCCCGCCGTCTTGCCTCATTACTGATCGGCGCCTGGCTGGGCGCCAGCGTCTTCATGGACTTCACGGCCATTGAGAATTTTCGCTCCGTTGACCACTTCCTAAATGCGCCGAGCGCCGTGACGGCCGACCAGATACGAGTCATGGGCGGCAAGACCGAGGCGCGGATCTTCCTTCGCCACCAGGCCGGCGAATTGAACCGCTACCTGTTCGAACAGTGGGAATACACGGAGATCGCGCTCGGCCTGGCAGTGCTGATGACCTTCGTCTTCGGCCGCGGCGAGGTCGCCAAAGCCGCGCTCGCTTTAACTGCGCTCATGCTCATCGTGGTCGCGGCCGGCCGATTCTTCCTCACGCCGGAGATCACGCGGCTCGGCCGGTTGCTCGACTATCCTAATACCCCCGGCGCGAACACCGGACTCTTCTGGCGCCTGCATGGGGTGTACTCGGGCTTGGAACTTCTCAAGCTGGCGCTGGGCCTGGGCGTCGCGGGTTCGCTGATTCTGCAACGCACGGACCGCAAGAAATTCGTGCGCGAGCATGAGAAGCTCTCGCGGGGCCGCACCCCGAGCGCTTCGCCGGGAATCTCATAATCGGAACCTCTGTGGACAAACGAAGGATGTGCCCGGAATGCCGGGCTTTCATAACCACCAGCGACCGTGTGTGCCCTTATTGCAAGGCGCCGGTGGCGGCGCGCGCGGTGGACGTTCGGAATCCCGGCGCCATTCTGGGCGGGTTGATTCCCAACGCCAAATTCACCACCTCGGTGATCCTGCTTCTCAACATCGGGATCTACATCGCCTCCATGTATGGCGGCTATGGCGGGCAGGAGCTCATCGCGCTGGGCGAGAAGAACAGCGAGGCCGTCATCTACGGCCATCAGTGGTGGCGGCTGGTCACCGCGGGCTTTCTGCATGGCGGGCTGCTGCATATCGGCATGAACATGTGGGTGCTGAATGACCTGGGCGCGGAAGTGGAGCGCGTTTTCGGCACCGCGCGCTTCCTCGCCTTCTACTTCTTCGGCACGGTCTTCGGGTTTCTGCTGAGTTCGTATTTCGTCGCTTCGCCGTCGGTGGGCGCATCCGCCGGATTGTTTGGACTCATCGGCGCCATGATCGCGTTCGGCATGCGAAACCGCACGGAAGTGGGACGACGGATCCGCGCCTTCTATCTCAAGTGGGCGGTCTATGGGATCGTGCTAGGCCTGCTGCCGGGCTTTCACATCGATAACTTCGCGCACTTGGGCGGCTTGGCCGCGGGCGTCGGGATTGGTTACATCGCGGGAACGCCCGTGCACTCCAGCCGCGTCGCCGAGCGCTTCTGGCAGGCCTTGGCGGTAGGATGCGTGCTCGCTACGGCGTATAGCTTCTGGATCGTCTACGAGCAGTTCATGATGGTCCGCAATGTGATGCCGTCGCCGGCTTAGGTGTTCATCACGCGGTTCATGCGGCTGATTGCTTCGTCGATCTGAGCGGTATCGGCGAAACCGATCGTGACCGCGTCGACGCAACCCAGATTCATCGCGAACCGCATGGCCGCTTCCCGATCTTCGGCGCGCGTGAAACGGCCCTCGCCAACAAGCTTCATGCTGATGACGCCCATGCCTTCCGAATGCACCTTGCGGGTGTGCGCGACCACTTCCTCAACGTCGCCCTGCTGCTCGACGTCGCGCATTTCCGGCGTGTCCATGCGCGTTCCGTTGTGATTCATGCGGATCATGGCGATCTGCAGCCATTGGTTGCCGGGGAACGTCCTGAGCGCCGGTAGCCCATGAACGGAGGCCCCATGCGAGAGAATGACCTTCTTCTCCTTGGCTTCCGAGAAGCCGTCCTGCAGGCTCTTGTAATCGGTCGACCAGGTGGGCGGACGCAGGCAGTGAAGCAGCAGGATGTCGATATAGTCTGTGTTGAGCTGCTTGCGGAACTGGTCGATCTTGGGCTGCGGATCGCCGCTCGCGGGCGTGCTGAATTTGGTCATCAGCGCATAGCTCTCGCGCGGAAGACCCTTCAGCGCGACGGCCAGCATCTCCGGCATGCCGTGATAGCTCTCGGCGGTTTCGAAGAACCGGATGCCGTGGTCGTACGCATAACGCACCAGGCTGGTGAACTGTTCCTGCCCCAGATCGCGTTGGACCGCGCCGCTGTGGCTGCCTGTCCCCAGCGCCAGGCGGGAGACCTTCACGCCGGATTTGCCGAGGGTCACTAAATCGGTTGCGGAGCGCTTGGCGGGCTTGGAAGCCAGGGGCAAAGCGGTAAGGCCTGCCGTCGCCACGACGGCGCCGGCTTTCAGGAAATCGCGTCTTGTGGAGTGAGACATCGAGTCGTCCTTTTCGATAACGGTAACACGAATGCTTGAAACCGGGGCCGCGCGGCCATGGCACGAGTCGCGCGAAACTAATACGATGCGTCCGGTATCCCCGCTGCGATGGTTCGCGGTAAGCGTCTTCATCGTCTCCTCCACGCTGAACTTCCTCGACCGCCAGTTGCTGGCCACGCTGGCGCCGCTGATCATGGCCGAGTTTCACTTCAACAAGACGCGCTACGGCCTTCTGATCTCCGCCTTCTCGATCGCCTACGCCGGCAGCTCCATTCTGGCCGGGTGGTTCCTGGACCGTTTCGGCGTCACCCGCGCCATCACCGCGGCCGTCGCCTGGTGGTCCGCCGCGGCCATCTCCACGGGATTCGCGGGGAGTTTCGGCGCGCTCGCCGCTTCCCGCGCCGCCTTAGGTTTCGGCGAATCCGCCGGAGTGCCCGCTGTCGGCAAGCTCAACGGGATTTACCTGAAGCCCAAAGAACTGGCTATGGGAGCGGCGCTCAACCAGGTCGGCATCAGCCTCGGCATGGGACTCGCGCCCGCCTGGATCACCATCGCCTACCTTTACTCCTGGCGAACGCCGTTCGTTCTGGCCGGATTACTCAGCCTGCTCTGGATCCCGCTCTGGACTCTAGTCAGCCGCAAGATTCCGCCCGCTGAACCGCTGCGCGCGACCCGCGAACGCCCGCGCCTGTCTCTTCTTCTCGATCGCGACCTTCTGCTGCTGGTGGTGGTCAACATCCTGTGGATGGGCACGTATTCGCTCTGGTCTTACTGGACTACCCTCTACTTGATGAACGTCCACGGACTCACGCTGAAGCAGACCGCCGGGTACGTCTGGATCCCGCCGCTCGTCTCGAACGCGGGCGGCTTTCTGGGCGGCTGGATCTCGCTGAAATGGATGGAGCGCGGCGTGCCGGCGCTCTCCGCGCGGCGCCGCGCGATCTTCGTCAGCGCCATCGGGCTGCTGTTCACTCTGCTGCTCCCTAGCATGCCGGATGCGCGCTGGGCGACCGCGCTCATCGCGGTCAGCTTTCTCTTCGCGCTCGCGGGAAGCGTCAACATTTACGCCATCCCGATCGATCTCTACGGCCCGGAGCGCGCGGGTCTCGCGATCTCCGCGCTGGTCTTCGCATACGGACTCCTGCAGACCGTGATGTCGCCCATTGTCGGAAGCTTGGCCGACCGGCATCTCTACTCGCAGGTGGTTTGGGGCGTGACGCTGCTGCCGCTGCTGAGTTGCCTGTTTCTGCTGGGAATTCGCGGGAAACAGACGTCTTAAGGCGCGTCAATTCTCATCTATTTATTTCATTGGTCTCTCGGGCAATCTCGTTGACTTTCTAAAAAAAAGAAGTCACATTCGAGTCAGCACTTTCACCTATTCCAGTGTGATGGTTCAAGCGGCCGGTCAGGCCGATTTGAAAGGCCGCCCGTTTCCACGCGGTTCCGGACATCATGAAAGCTGGAGATCAGCCCAGGGTCTTAGAAACGACTTTTCCGAAGAGTTCTTTCGAAATCCCCACGGAGTTGTTACATGTTTAAACGTCTTTTTCAGAGCGATAGCAGCGAGAACAGGCCCCGGCCGGAAGGAGTGCGCGGCAACGGCGCCTCTCCTTCGGCGACCGCAGCAAAACCGGTCGAACATTCCGAAAGAATTTCCGCGGCGTCAGTCGCGAACCCCGCGTCGCCCGCGAGCTCCGTCGCGCCACCCGCGACCCCGGACTCATTCGACCACGTGTACGAAAACGCCGCGGTCAAGCCCCCTAGTCTGAGCTACGGCATTCTCAAAGTGGCGGAGATGGCCAGCAGCCCGCGTCTGGCGGGGATGGCTCTGGATCTGAAGCGGAGCTCGATTATGATGGCTCTCGACGCCGCCGGGGCGCAGATCGATCGGCTTTTGGAGGACGCGGTGTTCCGGCAGCGCGCGCTGAATGACCGCGACGAGGCGCTCCAGAAATCGCTCCGGGAGTTCGAAGCGGCCAAATCCGATGAGGTCGCCAAGATTCAAACGGATTTGGATGCCGTGACGGCGCAGCACATGGCGCGGGTTCAGGCGATCCTGGATGAAGTGGCCCGCCAGCAGGACGTTCTGCGGGGCTGGCAAAAGCGGAAGCACCAGGAGTGTCAGCGCATCGCGGACGCGGCGATGTACTGCGTTCCCAACGGCCAGCCGGTGAACGAGACCTACTCGAACCTGCTCGAGCGCGGCGCTTCGTCATCGCGGCGAGCGGAGGTTGCGAAATGATCACAGCAGCGAGAAACGGCAACCGCGAGGCCGCCGCACAGCCCGATTTCCTGGAATACGCCTCTCTGGCGCGGAACTCTCCGGAGCCGGCCGCTCGCGAGACTTCCTCCTCGCTTCCGTCCCTGGAAACGGTCTATCAGGAAGCCAACATCCTGCCGTCGCGTACGGGCTACAGCATTCTGAAGGCCGCTGAAATGGCGGGCAATCCGCGCATGGCGGGCATGCCTCCGGAAGTCCGGCGCAACGCTCTGCTGATGGCGCTCGAGACGGCCGGAGTCGATGTGAACTTCCTCGTCGCGGATGCGATCGCGCGGCAGCGCGCGCTGAACGAATGCGAGGACCTTCTGTTCGCGGAACTGAAGGAGTTCGAATCGGAAAAAGCCAAGGAGGCCAGCAAGATTCAGATGGAGCTTGACTGGCTGACGGCGCAGTGCAAAGCACGCATTCAGGCCAGTCTCAAGGAAGTGGCGCGGGAACAGGCCGCGCTGCAGGCGTGGCGGAAGATGCGGCAGGAAGAATCCCAGCGCATTGTGGCCGCGGCGGTGCTGCTGGCGCCTCCCGACAGCGCAACGGGCGGTGAGAGCCTGGCCGCGCTGCTCGACCGCGACTACATTCCCGAAGCGGGGCACATGTGATCCTGGCGATCGCCTGTCTCGTTTTCCTGATGCTCATCCTGTGGCCGTGGCGCCTGCGCAAGCTGCCCTCACTGGACAAGGATGAATTACGAAGAGTGCGGCGCCTTTCCGATCGCGTGCATGCGGATGAACGCCTTCCGCACGAGTGAGCCGGGGCGTCCGCGGAACAGAATCCCCGATGATCAGTCTTCCCTTTAACCCCGAAAGCCCGGTGGTGTTCGCCACGCCGCCCACTCACCACCGGGAACAGCCGCACCGCCCGGCGCCATAGTCGCCGGGGCGCCAGCCTCGTCCAGCCTGCCTGTTCGTTCAGCCTGCACCCACCCGAACGCCCGATTCCCAAGGGCCTCGCCGAGCGCCATTCTGAGAGAGGAGAAACAAACCTCAAATGGCCACTTCAGACTTATCCGCCCTTTCCAATACCCTGGCCGAAACCGTCGCCCATGCCGCGCGATTCGTGGTGGCGGTGAACGGAAACCAGCGGCTCGCCTCCAGCGGCATTGCGTGGGGCGGCGGCGTGATCGTCACCGCCGACCACACGCTGCGCCGGGACGAAGACATCACGATCGTGCTTCCGGACAACAGGACCATTCCCGCGCGCCTGATCGGCCGCGACCCCGGCACCGATCTCGCCGTTCTCGAAGCCGACGCTCCCGGCGTTTCCGCAGCCGAATTCGCCGATCCCGCATCTTTCCAGGTAGGTCAAATGGTTCTGGCAGTCGGACGGCGCGGCGAAAACGGTCCCAGCGCGAGCCTCGGCGTGATCAGCGCTCTCGGCGGCCCGTGGCGCACCTGGCGCAACGGACAGATTGGACGCTTCGTGCGCGCGGACCTCAACCTCTATCCGGGCAGTTCCGGCAGCGCCCTTGTGGACACGCAGGGCCGCGTCATCGGCCTCAACACCGCCGGCCTCACCCGCAACTGGAGCGTCACGGTCCCGCGCGAAACGGTCGACACCGTGGTCAGCGCTCTGCGGGCTCACGGTCATGTAGCGCGCGGCTTCCTCGGCGTCGGACTCCACCCCGTGCAGCTCTCCGACGGACGGAGCGGACTGATCGTGCTCAGCGTCGACCCCGACGGTCCCGCCGCAAAGGCCGGCCTTCTGATCGGCGACGTCTTTCTCAAGCTTGCCGGCCATACGGTGGGCGATACCGACGACGTCCAGACTTATCTGGGCCCCGAGCGCGTCGGCAGTCCCATCCCCGTCTCCATCTACCGCGGAGGTTCGGTTCTCGAGCTCTCGATCGTGGTTGGAAGCCGGCCGCGAGGCAGGCTGTGATGTTCCCCAGCCTCGCCGCGGAACTGCGCCGATCGAGCGTGCAGGTGCGGACGGGCGACGGCGCCGGGGGCTCGGGAGTGATCTGGACGCACAATGGATTCATCGTTACGAACGCTCACGTTGTCGGCGCGGGCGCCCCGACGGTGATTCTCGGCGACGGCCGCCGGTTCCCGGCCGAAGTGCTGGTTCACGAGCGGCGTCATGATCTCGCGCTCCTCCGCATCGGCGTGGATGATCTGACGCCGGTCGCCATAGCCGATTCCGATGCCCTTCGTCCCGGCGAACTCGTCGCCGCCGTCGGCAACCCGGGCGGCATCCCCGGAGCGGTGACGACAGGAGTGATCCACGCGATCGGCGCCGCTTCGGGGACTCGCGGAGAATGGATCCAGGCCGACGTACGCCTCGCGCCCGGCAACAGCGGCGGCATCCTGGCCAACGCGCGCGGCCATCTGATCGGAATCAACACCATGCTCTGTGCCGGACTCGCTTTGGCGATCCCGTCCAACCGGGTTGCGGCATTCGTTCGCACGGCCGGGTTTCCTTCCACGGGAGCCGCCGCCGCGTGATTTCGGTTCTTGTCGCTGCCTCCTCCGTAGTCGTGCGGGCCGGTCTGGAAGCGCTCGCCCGCAGCCACGCCAATATTGAAGTGATCGGCACGGCTTCTCTGGGCGACGAACTGCAACGCAAGGCGGCGGACCTGGGACCGGATGTCATCCTTGCCGACGTGGAAGGGCAGGGAGCGGATCTGATCCAAACGCTGCCGGGCGCGCACGTGGTTCTTCTCGCCCAGGAGAACGCCTTGCCGCTGATCCGCAATGGCGCCCGCGCGGTGCTGCCCCATGGCGCTTCGTCCCAGGAGATCGGTCTGGCGATCGAGGGCGTCGCGGCCGGCCTCGTCGTTCTGCACCCAGACGCTTTCGACTCGCCCCAGGGCGAGCAAGCGCTCGCTTCCGCCGTCAACGGACGCCTTAGCCCGCGCGAGGTGGAAGTCCTCGGGATGCTTTCCGAGGGTCTCGCCAACAAGGAAATCGCTTACCGGCTCGGCATCAGCGAACACACGGTGAAGTTTCACGTCGCGTCGCTTTTCCAGAAGCTCGATGCGAGCAGCCGAACGGAAGCCGTCACGCTCGGCATCCGCAAGGGCTTGATTCTGCTGTAGCCGGCCAGTCCGCGGTTTAGTAGGGCTGCTGCGCGCCGGTCAGGCGGAACATGACGCGCGGGTTTTCCCGCCAATCCGCGCTGAGCCCGATGCGCGCCACATCGATCTCCGGAACAAGATACCGCAGAATCGTCTCGGTGCTGGGATGGAACTCGAGCGACGGCGCGACCAGGAGCAACCGCGGGGGCTCGCGGCAAAGGTCGATGCCGGGAAAGTAGCCAAAGCGTGAAAACTCGCCGCGATCCAGGTGCCACTTCACGCGCAGCCAGTAGTCCAGCGCTTGAAGGGGCAAGTGGAGATCCTGCGCCGCCTTGAGTTCCAGCACCGCCAGCCGGCCGTGATGATCCACCGCGAGCAGATCCATGACGGTGCGGTTTTGGCCCGCGATCGCCGGCACTTGGCCGTAGACCGGCGCCGCCACAAGCGAGGCGTCCACCAGATCCAAACGCGAACGCACCACAGATTCGAGCCACGCTTCCGGATTCTGATGGAACAACAGGGTCCCGTGCGGCGCTCCGGCGCTCCGGATAGCATGGAGATTCGCGGCGATGACCCGCGCGTCTTCCACGCTCATCGCCTCGCGCCCGTTCGCCAGCCGTCCCTCCCGATAGCGCGCGATTTCGAGGCCGGCCACGCGCAAGCTGGCGCTCCCGTCGGCCAGCGGCACGGAGGCCGCGTGTTCGATGGCGAACGGAGCTTCCAGCGCGCGGCGGCAGGGCTCCAACTGCGTCGCGACATTGCCGTAATTGCGGGGATCCAGCTCGCGCGCGAAGTCTTCTTCCGAGTAGAGAAACATCGCGAACCGCGCCCAGGCCGGATTGAGCAGCGGCAGATAGAAACTCAGCATGGGCGCGACCGGCGACGGCGCCCAGAAGAGCAGGGCCTCGACGGTGCGCTTCGGGTTCCGCGCGCGCACGTAATCCAGCCAGATCAGGCCGAACGTCAGCATGGCCGGGAAATCTCCGCACTCCGGCGGGGCCGCGATCGCCGCCATGGCGCGGTTTCCCCGCCGGAGCAGCGCGCGCGGATACGCCGGCGACAGCGAATGCTCGAGATCGGCTTCGCTGCTCAGTTCCGCCACGCCCCACGAAGCGAACTCCCGCCCCAGCATGCGCCGGAAGCGCTCCCGAAATATTAGCCGCGAGCCTTTGCGCTCCCAATCCTGCGTGCGCGGATGCGCCAGATCGACCAGATGCAACGCGCCTTCACGGCCGCCGAACCGCTGCACCCCCAACCGGAGCTTGCCCTTCTCCGCGCGGTCTACGCTCCGCACCTTGCGCACGAGATTCCGTCGATCGTCCCACGCCTGAACCGAAAGATGCGTGGGCCGTTCCTCCAACAGGTAGTGATCCGGCTCCAGCAGGAGAATGGGCTCGCCCGGCTCGATCAGCGCCGGCCGGCGGCAACCGGCCAGAAAGCGCTCCACCGTCTGTCGAAGATCCCGCGGATCCGGCGGGTTCGTCTCCATCGCCCGGCGCATCATCAACCGAGTAGGAGCAGACTCCAATTCCTCTCCCCCGCGCGGACTGGAAGCGCGTCCCGGCTACAACACGTCCTGCAGAATCAGGCACTTCAGGTATAGCGTTTCCGGGACGGTCAAGAGCACCGGGTGGTCGGCCGCCTGAGCCCTCCGTTCCAGAATGCGCAGGTTGCGCCGTGTCTCGATCGCCGCCTCGGCGATCACTTCGAGCAGATCCGCCTCGCTCACATGATGCGAGCAGGAGCAGGTCACCAAGACGCCGCCGGGCGCGAGCAGCGACAAGGCCCGGCGGTTGATTTCCTTATACGCGCGCCGCGCCGCTTCGCGGTGCCCGCGCGACTTCGCGAACGCGGGAGGATCGAGCACGATGGTGTCAAACACGCGCCGGCTCGCAACCAATGCCGTGAGCGCGTCGAACACGTCCGTCTCGCGGAAGGTGATGTTCGCGAGTCCGTTCGCGGCCGCATTGGCGGCCGCCGCGGCCAGCGCCGCCTCGCTCGAATCGATCGCTTCGACACGGTCGCACCGCGCCGCCAGATGCAGCGCAAACCCGCCGGTGGAGGTGAAGCAATCGAGTGCGGCGCCGCGCGCGTGCCGGGCCGCGGCGACATAATTCTCGCGCTGGTCGAGGAAGACGCCGGTCTTCATCCCGTGCCGCAGATCCGCGCGCAGCAGCAGCCCGTTCATGTGGATTTCGATCGAGTCCGGAATCGAGCCGTGCAGCACCTTCACTTCGCGCTGCAGATTCTCCTGCCCGCGCACCGCGCCATCGTTGCGGGCCAGAATTCCGGCGGGAGCAAACAGGTCCAGCAGGGGCTCCAGGATCAGCGGAGTCGCCGCTTCCATTCCTTGGTCCAGCGCCTGCAGAACCAGATAATCGCCGTAACGGTCGATCATCAACCCCGGCAAACCGTCCGCCTCGGCATGCACGAGCCGGTAGCTGTCAGTGGCGCTCACCACCTCGCGACGGAAATCGTCGGCTTTGCGCAGGCGCTGCGAGTAGAAAACGCCATCGATCGGCTCGACGTGGTGCGAGAGCATCCGCAGCGTAATCTGCGAAGCTTCGCTGTAGTGCGCCATCCCCAGCGGCTGAGTCCCGGCGACGACCCGCACCGCTTCTCCGGGTTCCGCGCCGCCCGTTTCCACCACATCGCTCCGGAAAATCCACGGATGCCCGGCATTCACACGGCTCGCGGCCTTTCGATTCACCTCAACGTCCCGCATCAGATACACAAAGCTAGCGCATCTGTTCGAGGCGCTCGATCCGGTCTTCCGTCTTGGGGTGCGTGGAGAACAGCCGCATCAGACTCTGGCCCGTAAACGGCTGCACAATGTAGAGGTGTTGCGTGGCTGGGTTGGACGCCATGGGGATGCGCTGCGACCAGGTATCAAGCTTCCGCAATGCGCCGATGAGCTGCCGCGGATCCCCGGTGTACTTGGCCGAAGCGGCGTCCGCATCGTACTCCCGTGTGCGGGACACCGCCATCTGGACCAGCATGGCCGCGATCGGCGCGAGGATCATCATGGCGATGGCGGCGATCGGGTTTCCGCCCTGGTCGTCTTCGTCACGGCCGCCAAAGCCGAACCACATGCTCATGCGGGCCAGCGCCGTAATGGCTGCCGCCAGGGTGGCCGCCACGGAGCTGATGAGAATGTCGCGGTGGAGCACGTGGCCCAGCTCATGCGCCACGACGCCTTCCAGTTCGGAATCGCTCATCAACTGGAGAATGCCCTCCGTAAACGCCAGCGCCGAATGTCGCGGGTTCCGTCCGGTGGCGAAGGCGTTCGGCGACTGCTCGGGCGTGATGTAAAGCTTCGGCATAGGCAGGTTCATGCGGACGCACAGCCGTTCCACCAGCGGCGCGATGCGCGGAAAGACGGCGGGGAAACTTTCGGCGGTGAGCGGCTGCGCTCCGCTCATGGCGAGGGCGATCTTATCGGAGAAGTAATAGCTGATGAAGTTCGCGAATACCGCGAAGCCGAGTCCGTAGATCAGTCCGCGGCGGCCCGCGATGGCTTCGCCGCCCAGCAGAAAGATGCCGCTCAAAACACCGAGCAGCAGGACCGTCTTGAGCGCATTACTGTTGTGGTGCATGGTTACCTGATTAGACGCCCGGGCAGCGGCGGCGGACTCACTGCAGTGTCATCGACGATTGGCGGGCGGCGCGCATTCCGTCCTGCGTCGCCTGGACGATCACGTCGTACTGTTCGGCGTCCAGCTCCAAAGGTATTTGTCGGCAGCACCGGAATCGCCCCGCTTTCATCCGCGGCGGGCAGATCGGGCTGGATCACCGCCACGAGAGCGCCGTCCTTCCGCAGCGTGATCTGCAACGCGGGCTTGGAGGCCGCGCCGGCTTTGGGATAGATGACGAAATAGAACCCCGCCGGCGCATCCAACGGGTCTAAATCGTCGCGAGCGCCCCCGTGCGGCTGCACGCCGCGGACCCACACGAAATACTTCCTGCGTGCCGCCCCGGAGAACCACGTCCGAGGCGGACGCGGGCGCCTGGGCTTTCAGGGTGAACGCCAGGCCGCATGACAACAAAATGAGGGCCGCTCTTGCCATATTCGACGAGAACACTATTACCGAAAGAAAGAAATCTTACCCAAAGAAAAAGGGCGGGAGCTGTTCGGCTCCCGCCCTGACCTGCTGTTCGGATTTGATGGGTTAAACCAGCGCCGGCTCGGGCACCGGCGCCTTGGTGAACACTACGGCTCCGGATTCGTCGACGCCGACCTCGACCGTGTCTCCGGCCTGGAAAGCGCCTTCGAGCAGGCGCAGCGCGAGCGGGTCCTGGATCAACCGTTGCATCGCCCGGCGCATCGGCCGCGCGCCGTAAGTGGGATCGTACCCCTCTTCGAGCAGCTTCTCCTTCGCCGCCGCCGAGACTTCGAGTTTCAGCTTGCGTTCGCCCAGCACCTTGTCCAGACCGCGGAGCTGAATGTCCACAATCCTGGTGAGGTTTTCCCGGGTGAGCTGGCTGAAGACCACGATGTCGTCCACGCGGTTCAGGAACTCCGGCCGGAAGTGCGCTTTGAGGGCGTCCAACAAACGCTTCGCGCCATCGTGATTGCGGTTCTCGGTCACGCTGAACCCAATGGGCCCGGTCTCTTTGATGATGCTCGAACCGATGTTCGAGGTCATGATGATCACGGTGTTCTTGAAGTTCACCGTGCGCCCCTGCCCGTCGGTCAACCGGCCGTCGTCCAGGATTTGCAGCATCATGTGAAACACGTCGGGGTGCGCCTTTTCGATTTCATCGAACAGCACCACCGAATACGGACGCCGCCGGACATGCTCGGTCAGCTGACCGCCTTCGTCGTACCCCACATATCCGGGAGGCGCGCCGACCATGCGGGAAGTAGCATGCTTCTCCATGTACTCCGACATATCCACGCGGATCATGGACTTTTCGTCGTCGAAGAGGAATTCGGCCAGAGCCCGCGCCAGTTCCGTTTTGCCGACGCCGGTGGGTCCCAGGAAGATGAAACTGCCGATGGGGCGCTTCGGATCGCTCAGGCCCGCCCGATTCCGGCGAATGGAGTTGGCGACGAACCGCACGGCTTCGTCCTGCCCGATCACGCGATCATGCAGCCGCTCCTCCATGTGGATCAGCTTCTGCACTTCGCCTTCGAGCATCTTTGAGACGGGAATCCCGGTCCACTTGGCCACGATCTTAGCGATATCCTCTTCGTCGATCTCCTCTTTGAGCAGGGCCGAGCCGCTCTTGATCGCTTCCAGTTCGTGATTGGCGGTTTCGAGCTGCTTCTCGATCTCGCTCATGCGCCCGTAGCGGAGTTCGGCGGCCTTATTCCAATCGTTCACCCGATTGGCGGCCTCGTACTCATTGCGAATTTGTTCCTGCTCCTCTTTGAGTTCGCGGACGCGGCTGATAGCCGACTTTTCGCGATGCCAGCGTTCCTGGAGCACGGCCGACTCGCCGCGCAGGCGCTCGAGCTCATTCTCCACATGGCGAAGCCGCTCGCGGGAGGCGGAGTCCTTCTCGCGGCTCATTGCCTGGCGCTCAATCTCGAAGTGCGCGATGCGCCGCTCCAGGTGATCGATTTCGATCGGCATGCTGCCGATCTGGATGCGCAGGGCGGAGCCGGCCTCATCGATCAGATCGATGGCCTTATCCGGCAGGAAGCGGTCGGTGATATAGCGGTCCGACAGGGTCGCGGCGGCCACGATAGCAGCGTCCTTAATGCGCACGCCGTGATGGATCTCGTATTTTTCTTTAAGGCCGCGCAGGATGGCGATGGCGTCGTCGACGCTGGATTCGCCCACCAGCACCATCTGGAAGCGCCGCGCCAGGGCCGTGTCCTTTTCGACGTATTTGCGATATTCGTTCAGCGTGGTCGCGCCGATGCAGCGCAGCTCGCCGCGCGCCAGCGCCGGTTTCAGCATATTGGCCGCGTCGATGGCGCCTTCAGCCCCGCCCGCGCCCACCAGCGTATGCAATTCGTCGATGAAGCAGATGATCTCGCCGTTCGATTCGGTGATCTCTTTCAGAACGGCTTTCAGGCGGTCCTCAAATTCACCCCGGAATTTCGTTCCGGCGATCATCGAACCGAGATCGATCGCGACCAGCTTCTTCCCCTGCAATTGCTCGGGGATGTCGCCTTTCACGATGCGCTGGGCCAAACCTTCCACAATCGCGGTCTTGCCCACCCCGGGTTCGCCGATCAGCACGGGGTTGTTCTTGGTGCGGCGGCTGAGCACCTGCATCACGCGGCGGATTTCTTCATCGCGCCCGATGACCGGGTCGAGCTTGCCTTTGCGCGCCTGCTCGGTCAGGTCAACCGAATAGCGCTCAAGCGCCTGGTACTTGGATTCTGGATTCTGGTCGGTCACTCTCTGGTTCCCCCGTACCGCCACCAACGCCTTCAGAATGGAATCGTGCGTGGCGCCAGCCCGCGCCAGCAGCGTGCCGGCCGGATCATATTTAGCGTCCGCAATCGCCAGCAGGAGGTGCTCGGTGGAGACGAACTCGTCTTTGAACCGCTCCGCTTCCTTGAATGCCGATTCGAGCACCTGGTTGAGCGGCGGCGACACGACCATGCCTCCCGGCTGCGGGTTGCCGCCCTGCACGCGCGGGATAGCGAGCAACTGGCGCTCGGCTTCCGAAATGACCGCGTCGGGATGCACATTACATTTCTCGAGCACGGGCCGGACGATGCCTTCACGCTCGCTCGCCAGCGCGATCAGCAGATGCAGGGGGTGTACGATCTGGTGCTGCGAGCGTTCGGCCACCGCCTGCGCCTGCTGCAGGGCTTCCTGCGCTTTCTGGGTCAGTTTATCGAAACGAAACATGTTTTCTCTTTCCTCTCTATCGACAACAAAGGGGGCAGGTCCGGCCTGCCCCCCAAGAAAACCACCGCGTTACCGTGCCGGCTTAGGATGCCGCCGTGTTTCCGGAACCGGCCTGCACCGCGGCGCCGTGGCCGGCGCTCACCACCGGGCTGGCGCCCTGGCGGGTGATTCCGACCTTTACCTGCCGCGGCTTGGCCGCTTCTTTCTTGGGCAGCTTCACCGTCAGCACGCCGTTGTTATATTCGGCCGAGACATGCTCGGTCTCCACCGTCGAAGGCACGGCGAAAGTGCGGACAAAGGATCCGTAGCTGCGCTCGATCCGGTGATATCCGCCTTTATCGGCCTGCTGCTCGAAGCGGCGGTGGCCTTTCAAGGTCAGGGTCTGGTTTTCGACCTGAAGGTCGATGTCTTCCGGCTTGACGTCAGGAACGTCGGCCTTGAGGACTAATTCGTTCTCATTTTCGAAAATGTCCACTGCCGGCGACCAGGGGCGAGCGTTGCGCGGCTCGCTCATCATACGGGTGACCGCATCTTCGAAGAGGCGGAGATGTTGGAAGGGATCGTGAACAAGGCTCATGGTTGATAGATTCCTCAAATTTGGTTTGGATTCAATTGCCTCAGGCAATCTCACTACTAGAAAGCATAAAATATGAGTGCTTGCGTGTCAATAGGGGTGAATGGAATTTCATGGCGTTACTAGCCTCTTCCGCGCGCACCGTGTAACCTGTTGATTTGCTGCCGCGCCTAATCTATGTGCCGGCCTCACTCTTTGGATGCTGGTCGAATTTGAACTTCTTCAACGTGCCCGAGATGGCGACTCCGCAGCATTCAACCAGGTGGTCACCGCGTATCGTCGGCGGATTTTGGGCACGATCTCGCGTCTGCTGGCCCGTCCCGAAGACGTGGAAGATGTCGGTCAGGAGGTTTTCACACGTCTTTTCTTTTCGCTAGACCAGTTGCGCAGCCCGGAAGGATTCGACGCCTGGCTCTACAGGATGACGGTGAACGCCTGTTATGATCACCTGCGGCGGCATCGCCGGCGTCCTGAGGCGCGAATGGCCGATCTCAGCGAACAGCAGATCGTTTCGGCGGACTCTGCCGCCGGACAACTCGCCAGCCAAGTGCAAGCCGAGCGGACGGCGATCCGTGAACAAGTTGATACTCTGTTGGGAGCTGTTTCCCCCGAAGATCGAATGTTGTTGATTATGAAAGAAGTGGAGGGTCTCTCGTTGAAGGAGCTCTCCGTGGTGTACCGGGTGAACGAGAACGCGTTGAAAGTTCGCTTGTTTCGGGCCCGGCAGCGCGTTTTGAAAGCGATGGGAGGTAAGAAGTCCTGATCATGCCAGAAAATCTGATGCCATCGAACGAGAGCCAACTCGACTCCTTGTTCCACGCGTACCGGGAAGCCTGCGACTTTCGGGACGCCAGTCCGGACTTCATGCCGGCCATATGGGCGCGGATCGAATCCCGCCGCAAGAATTCGTTTATGGTGGAGCGGCTGGCGCGGGTCTTCGCCACCACGACGGTAGCGCTGGCGGTTCTGGCGGGCGTGTTTGTTTCCCTCACGCCGCCGCGGCCGCAGGAAGATAGCTGGGTCGAGGCGCTCGCCAATCACCACCTGGCGCAGAACGCCGCCTATTACGAACCCGTGCGCCTCTCGGTAGCTGGGGATCGCGCGCCCAGGTAAGCCCCTTCGTCAGCCATGCTCAAGCGGTACGGCGTTCCCACCCTTTACCTGTTCGTGGTTTTTGTTTGCGGACTCGCGCTTGGCATATTCGGCTACCGCCTGTATGAAATCCGCACCGTGACGGCGAGCACCGCCGGGCCGCGGCCGCCGGAAGAGTGGAAGAAGCGGCACTTGAAAGAGATGAAATCGCGTCTCAATCTTACCGACGAGCAGACCTCGCAGCTGTCCGACATTCTCGACCAGACCCGCGCGGATTATCACGATTTGATGGAGAAATCACGGCCCGATATGGAGCGTATTCAGGCCAACCAATACTCCCGGGTCAAGGCTCTCCTGACGCCCGCGCAAGTTCCGGAATACGAGAAGTTTCACGCCGAGCGCGAAGCCCAGCGCAGAGCGGACGAACATAACAAGAAGTTCTAGAAATCCGGCCCGCTTACCGCATCGGCTACTCTGGATAGGTTCATGACCGATCTCAAGAGCATCATACGGGAAGTGCCGGACTATCCCAAGCCCGGAATTCTGTTTTACGACATCACGACGCTGCTCAAGGATAAAGACGGGCTGCGCGCCGCCATCGACGGATTCGCGGATCATTATTCCGGCGCGGGCGTAGACGTCGTGGTGGGCGTCGAAGCCCGCGGGTTCATCTTCGCTCCCGCGCTGGCGTACGCGCTGCATGCCGGGTTCGTGCCAGTCCGCAAACCACGGAAGCTGCCCTTCGAATCGATCAGCGTCAGCTACGAGCTCGAGTATGGAACCGACTCGCTCGAAATGCACCGCGACGCGGTTTCCGAAGGCAAGCGCGTGCTGATTGTGGATGACCTGCTCGCCACCGGAGGCACCGCCCATGCCGTGACCCGGCTGGTCCAACAATTGGGCGGTGAGGTGGCCGGGCTGGGTTTTCTGGTGGAACTCACTTTCCTGCATGGCCGCGATAAGCTGCAAGGTTTCGACATCTTCTCGCTGCTTCAATACGACAAGTGAGCGTGATCCGCCACTTCGGCGCGTTCGCCAAAATCAATCTCGACCTCCGCGTGCTTTATCGGCGTCCGGACGGATTCCACGAACTTCGGACCGTGTTTCAGACGATCTCGCTCGAGGATGACATCGGCATCCGCTATGAGCCCTCTTCCCAGGTAGCCATCGCGATCGAAAGCACCGTGGCGATCGAGAACAATCTGATCGCGAAAGCGGCGGAGCTTGTCGCCAACGAGCTGCGATCGGGGGGCGACTTCGTCTTCGAACTGAAAAAGCGCATTCCCATGGGGGCCGGACTGGGAGGCGGCTCGTCGGACGCGGCGACCGTCCTGCGGGCGCTGCCCCGGTTAATTGGCCGCCCGATCCCGCCGGAGCGGCTGCACGCGATGGCGCTCACTTTGGGGAGCGATGTTCCGTTCTTCCTTTACGGCGGCACGGCCCTTGGATTGGGACGCGGCGAGGAACTCTATCCGCTGTCCGATCTGCGTCCCCTTCCCGGCATCCTGGTCACCCCGGCGATCCACGTATCGACGGCGGAGGCTTACCGGGAGCTCAGTCCCCTGCTTGCCGGACAATCCATCGAGCGCAAGCTGGCCGAATTCCGGCAGCTCGCCTGGACGGAGAATCTGGCCGCGGCGCGCAATGACTTCGAGGAAGCGGTATTTGCGCGGCATCCGGAACTGGCGGACATCCGCGAGCGTTTGTCGCGAGCCGGCGCGGTATGCGCGCGCATGTCGGGCAGCGGCTCCGCGCTGTTTGGATTGTTTGCGGATGAGCGCGCCGCGTCACGAGCGCGGGCGGAATTTCCGGATCATCCAACCGTAACGTTCACGCTCGTGAACCGGCTTACCGCGCAGGCGGCGCTATCTGGTTTCGGACTTACTTGAGGCGCTCCGCCAGCAGGTGGTCCGCAATTCTGATCGCGTTGGCGATGATCGTTAGCGACGGATTCACCGCGCTTGCCGATACGAAGAACGAGGCGTCCACGACATACAGATTATCGAGGTCATGCGCTTTGCAGTGCACGTCGAGGACGCTGGTCGCGGGGTCGGTTCCCATCCGGCAGGTGCCGTTCTGGTGGCCGACGCCTTCGATGGGAATCCGCTTCTTGAAGTAGACGTGAAGCGGGACGGACGTGGTCGCATGGCCCGCTTTTTTCAGGATATCGACCCAGCGATCTTTCAGGCGTTCGAAGGATTTGACATTGTTCGGCGTGTACGCAAGCTGGATGCGCCGCGGCGCGGCGTCCGTCACCAGAGCGGACTCGTTGGTATGGCCGGTGTCGCCTGAAGGATGCGGGCCGGAAACGCCGGGCTGCGCGCTCCCGACTGAAAGCGGGGTGGTGTCGTGGAGGGTGACGCGATTGTTCGGATCGGGAAGATCCTCTGTCGTGAGCCACCACGGCATGGCGTAGTGTTTCAGGCCTTCCAGGACAAAGCCGGGGGTGAAGCCCGGGGCGTCGCTCTTCATCATCTCGTGATGAAAGCTGCCGATGGGCTGAATCTGCCCGAGAGGAAACGGATAATCTTCGCCGGGGTCCTGGAGGTAGAAATCGTTGACGCCCCAGGTCTTGGTGTAGCTGTCTTCGTTGCGTTCCGGGGTGAGAGCGAGAAGGGCGTCGGCCTGGTGGTACATGAAGTTGCGGCCGACGTGGTCGGAACGGTTCGCCAAGCCGGCGGGATGCTTGTCGGTGGCGGAGGCGAGGAGAATAACAGCGGAGTTCACGGCGCCGGCGCACAGCGCGAACAAACCGGCGGTGTAGGTTGCGGTGTGCGCGCCGTCGGAAGCTGCCGGCGCATCTTTACCCGCGCCGGAGTGGATGACCTCAACCGCCGTCACCGCGGTTCCCGTGCTGTTGGTGAGCAGGCGCGTGACGCGGGAATTCGTCATCAGCGTGACGTTGGGCAGATGCATGATCTGCCGGATGCAATTGACGTCCGCGTCGGACTTGGCATGAACCAGACAGGGATAGCCGTCGCAGGTGTCGCACCGGATGCACGGCGAGGCAAGAGGGTCGGCTTCGTTGCGCTTGAGGCCCAGGGGCATGGGGAACGTGTGAATCCCGAGCTTGCGAACGTCGTCTTCGATGCTTTGCATGCGGGGTTCGTTGGAGAGCGCGGGATAGGGGTATTTCGCGGAGTGGAACGGCTCGGTCGGATCGAAGGACGAGCCATAGCCGCCGGGAATGGAGGGCGCCGCGCCGAGATCGCCATGCACGTGATAGAGCTGTTCGGCGCGGGTGTAATAGGGCTCCATGTCGGCGTAGGAGATAGGCCACGCGGGGGAGATGCCGCCTTGGTGGCGGATGACGCCGAAGTCCTCGGCCCGCATGCGGAACATCGCCGCGCCATAGACCTTGGTCTGTCCGCCGACGAAGTAGGCCTGCTGGGGATGCAGATCCTTACCGTCCTTGTCCTGCCAGGTTTCCTTGGTGTGATAGCGGTTATCCAGAAACACGGCGTTGGTGTCCCAGTTGAGTTTTTCCCGCGGCATGAAGGGGCCGCGCTCGAGAATCAGAATATTCTTGCCGGCTTGGGCGAGGTGAAGAGCGACGGCGCCGCCGCCCGCTCCAGTGCCGATAATAATTGCGTCGTACCCGGTAGGCATTCCTAACGATACAGCCCAGGACGATGCAACTTGGCGCGTTACGGATTGGCGGAAGCAACCCTCGCAGGATGACGATGATGCGGGAAGCGGCAGAGAAACGGGCAGGGATACCTCGGGTCGGGATGTAACTTTGCGCAAAGGATGCGATCCGCGCCGAACGCGCGCAGGTAGAATTCCGCGGAACTCAACATGCCGAGCAGCGGCGCGGTGAAGTAAAGCCACCCGGCCGTCCAGAGATGTGCGAAAACGGCGGATCCCGTGGTCCGGGCGGGATTGATGCTGAACCCCGAAACGGGCGCGAACAAGGTGATGTAGAAGGCGATCAGGAGTCCGACGAAGTAGCTGGTTTTGCTCGCCAGAGAAGGCCGGTTCGAGCTCCACAGGACAACTCCCATGAGCAGCGCCGCCATGAAGAGCTCCGCGAAAAAGGCCGCCGCCGTCCCGTATGTCCCCGGCACGGTTACCGCATAATCGACCGCCGGGTCGGCAATGGCGCTGCCCAGAAAAAGGGCCGCGACCGCCACGCCAAACACGCCGCCGGCGAATTGGAAGATGACGTAAAAAATCGCGTCCCAGATCGCGATCTTTCGCAGCCGGAAATAGCTCAGCGTAATGGCGGGATTGAAGTGCGCGCCGGACCGCTTGCCCATGGGTGAATGGATGATCAGGACGGCCGTGAGGCCCATCGCGATGCCCATCAGGATGCGGCGGAGCAGCGCGCTGGGGACCCGGTGAAGCGCCGGGTAGGCGGGATCGAAGAGCCAGACCGTGAACGCGCACGCCGAAATCATGAAAATCGCGAGTTCGGCGCCCTCGAAGAAATATAGCCGCCAGCCGCGTCGAAAGGCGCTTCCCGGCGTGTCTGGCGCGGCCTCGGCGGAATGGCTTTCTGTTTTGCGGACCGGCGTCTTAGACCTCGCTTTTAAGGAGTTGCGGAAGCTTGGGAAGCCGCCGTGTTTGTGGTGACCTGCGAGGCCGCCGGAAGATGGCTGAGATCCCAACCGCCGCCGAGCGCCTGGATGAGCTGCACCGCCGCCGTCATCTCGCTGACCCGGAGCGTCACCTCGGTCTGCTGATTGCTCAGCAGGAGAGTCTGCGCCGTGATGACGTCGAGGTAGGGATCAAGACCAGTCTGGTAGCGCGCGGTGGCGATGTTCAGGTATCTTTGGGCGGCTTCCACCGCGGCCTGCTGCCGGGCGCTCTGCTGCGAGAGGACGCGCAGTGTCGCGATATAATCCTCCACCTGCTGGAACGCGGTCAGCACGGTCTGCTTATAGGCGGCGACATCGGCATTGTAGGTCGCGGTGTACTGGGCGACGGTAGCGCGGCGCAAACCGGCGTCGAAGATCGTTTCCGACGCTGACGCGCCGAGCGACCAGAAGAGCGCGGGGACGGAGAACAACTTCGAGATGGCGGAGGATTGCAGCCCGCCGCTTCCGGTGAGATCCAGCGTGGGATAGTAAGCGGCCTTCTCCACGCCGATGAGCGCGTTAGCCTGCGCCATGGTGCGCTCCGCCGCGGCGATATCGGGACGGCGCTGCAGCAATTGCGAGGGAACGCCGACCGGGATGGCGGGAAGCGCGGTCGCCAGTATCTTCACGGGCATGGAGAAGCTCGATGCCGGTTTGCCAATCAAAGTGGCGATCGCATGCTCGTAGAGCGCGCGGTTGGTGGCGATGCCGATGCCGGCTTCCTGCGCGTCGGCGAGCGTGACTTCCGCTTCGGCGACATCCTCCGGGCTGTCGATGCCGGTTTCGACGAGAACGCGCGTGAGATTGAGCGACTGTTGATCGGCCTCGATGGTGCGGGTATACAGATCCTGCAGGGCGTCCTGTCCGCGCAATTCGAAGTAATATTCGGCCAGATCGGCCTCTTCGGTAAGGCGCTCGTTGACCAGGTCGGCGGCGCTCACCTGGGCGGCGAACTGGTATTCACGGACGGTGTTGCGGACTCGGCCCCAGAGGTCCGGCTCCCAGGAAACATCGAAGGGCAGGGAGAAATCGCTGATGGTGCTGCCGGAACTCGCGGCGACGCCGGTTGTCGTTCCCGTTGTGGTTCCCGTGGTCGTGCCGGTGGTCGTGCCGCCCGTTCCCGGGCTGGTGCCGGTTCCGGTGCCGGTTCCGGTGCTGGTTCCGGTGCTGGTGCCGGCGCCGGGGGTTCCCGCACCGGTGACGACGCCTAGACCGCCCGTGGTGCGCGGCGTCTTGGACCGGGTGAACGCGGGGTTCACCGAAACGGTGGGGAAGTAGCCGGCGCGCGCCTCGCGGACCTGGGCGCGGGCCGCCATGAAGTTCTGGAAATATTGGGCGATGTTCTGGTTATTGATGTCGAGTTGGTCTTCCAGAGCATCGAGCTCCGGCTCATGGAAGATTTGCCACCACTTTCCTTTGAGCACGGCGTCTTGCGGGCTGGCGGGTTTCCAGGCGCCCGGGGGAGCATCCTTATAAGCCGCGGGCAAACCTTCCTTAAACGCCGGCGGCGCCGGCGTCACGGGCGCGGTATATTTCGGGCCGACGGTGCATCCGCCGAGCAGCAACATCGACAGCGTCACGGCCGATAGGGTAACGGCCCATAGGGTCTTGCGCGGCGCCCGGGCCGCTTCCGTCGGGTTCGAGCACTGGACGTTCATAATTCCTGCGTTTGCAAGTTTTTTCATCTGGCCGGCTGACTGGACATGGGTAGATTGGCGTGCTGGGTTCCCCGGATCTTCAGGCGCAGATTGTCAATGAATAAATAGATCACGGGCGTTGTGTAGAGGGTGAGGGCCTGGCTGGCGATCAGGCCCCCAATGATCGAGATGCCCAGCGGGCGGCGGAGTTCCGATCCCATGCCCGTGCCGATGGCCAGCGGAATGGCGCCGAACAGCGCCGCCATAGTCGTCATTATGATGGGTCGGAAGCGCAGCATGGACGCCTCGAAGATAGAGTCTCGGGTGTTCTTGTTGTCGTTCCGTTCGGCGCCGAGAGCGAAATCGATCATCATGATCGCGTTCTTCTTGACGATTCCGATCAGAAGAATGATCCCGATGATCGACATCACATCCAGCTCGGAATGCGTCAGCAACAGGGCGAGAATGGCGCCGACGCTCGCCGAAGGAAGCGTGGAAAGGATGGTGATGGGGTGAATGAGGCTCTCGTAAAGGATGCCGAGCACGAGATAGACCGCGAGGACGGCGGTCATTACTAGATAGGGTTCCGTGGTGAGCGACTGTTGAAACGCCTGCAGCGTTCCGGAGAACTGGCCGTGGATCGATTCCGGCATCCCGAGCTTCTGCTGGATCTCTTCGATCTCCTGAGTCGCCTGGCCGAGCGAGACGCCCGGTTGGAGATTGAACGAGACGGTGACGGACGGAAACAGCCCGGTATGGTTTACGGACAGCGGCGACGTGGAAGGCGCGTATTTCAGGACGGCGTCGAGCGGGATGGGACCTCCGCCGGAGTTCGGGACCAGGTAGGTATCTTTGAGACCCTGCGGTGACTGCCAGTATTTCGGGGCGACTTCCATCACGACGTAGTATTGATTCAATTCGGTATAAATCGTGGACACTTCGGCCTGGCCGAAGGCGTCGTAGAGCGTGTTGTCGATGAGTTGTGGCGTGACGCCCAGCCGCGCCGCCGTTTGACGGTCATAGGACAGCAAGGCCTGCAGCCCGTGGTTCTGCTGATCGGTGTTCACGTCGGCGAAGCCCTGCGCGCGACGCATCTCGGCGAGAAGCAGCGGACCGAACTTCTGCAGGTCATCGGTCGTCTCCGCCTGAAGCGTGTATTGATACTGCGCGCTGGATTGACGGCCGCCGATCCGGATATCCTGAACGGGTTGCAGGAACGTGGCCGCGCCGGGCACGCGCGCCAGCTTCGGGCGCAGCCGGCCCATGACGTCCATGACGCTCACCTTGCGCTCCTCCAGGGGTTTTAGCGCGACAAACGCGAATCCGCTGTTGGTCGCGCCCTGGCCGCCGGTGAAGCCCATCACGTTCTCGACGGCGGGGTCGGCCTTGATGATGGTGATCGACTGCTGTACCGCTTTCTCCATCGCATAGAACGAAGTGTCCTGCGGGCCCTGCATTCCGCCCGTCATCGCGCCGGTATCCTGCTGCGGGAAGAAACCCACGGGGATTCTCTTGATCAGGAAAACGTTCAGGCCGAGAGTGAAGAGGAAGACCAGGAGGATCAGCGTGGGGTGATCGAGCACCCACGTCAGGCTCACCCGATATCCGTTGAGGATAGCGTTGAAGATGCGCTCGCTCCAGGCGTAAACCTTGCCGTGCCGGATGTCTTTATCGGCTACCAGCACGCGCGAGCACATCATCGGGGTGGTGGTCAGGGAGACGACCATGGAGACAAGAATGGCGGCGGATAGGGTGATTCCGAACTCGCGGAAAAGACGGCCGATGATGCCGCCCATGAGAAGCAGCGGAATGAAAACGGCGATCAGGGAGATGCTGATGGAAAAGACCGTGAAGCCGATCTCCTGGGCGCCTTTGAGAGCCGCCTCCAGCGGGGTCAGCCCTTCCTCGAGGTGCCGGGTGATGTTTTCCATCACGACGATCGCGTCGTCCACCACGAAGCCGCTCGAGATGGCCAGCGCCATCAAAGACAGATTGTCGAGCGAGAATCCGCAGAGATACATGACCGCGCAGGTTCCGATGAGCGAAAACCGGAACGGCGACGGCGGGGATGAGCGTCGCGCGGCCGCTGCGCAGAAACAGGAAGACGACCAGAATCACCAGCAGCACCGAGATGACCAGGGTTCGTTCGATATCGGAGACCGAGGGCCCGGATGGTGAGGGTCCGATCGAGAATCGTGACGATGTGCTGGCCGCGGGGGATGGTGGCCTGCAAGGACGGAAGCGCCGCCTTGACGGCGTCCACCGTGGTGATGATGTTGGCCCCCGGCTGGCGGAAGATCAGCATGTTGACCGAGGGCTTGCCGTTCAGGAATCCGGCCTGGCGCACGGTCTGCTGCGAGTCGATCACATCGGCGACGTCCTGCAGGCGAACCGCGCCTCCGTTGTGGTAGCCGACGATCAAGGGCTTATAGAAGACGGCTTTCGAGATCTGGTCATTGGCGAGGATATCGACGGTGCTGTCGCCGTCGGAGAACTGGCCCTTGGCGGAGTTTGAATTCTGGCCGGATACCACCTGCTGAACCTGGGGAAGACTGATGCCGTAGCTGGCGAGCTGGTTCGGGTTCAGCTCGATGCGCACGGCCGGCAGCGACGCTCCCACCACCAGCACCTCGCCGACGCCGGAAATCTGCGAGATGCGCTGCTCGATTACGGTGGAGGCTTCATCGTAGAGCGCGGGAACGTCGTAGACGTCCGACTGCACGCCGAGGACAAGAATGGGCGAGTCGGCGGGGTTGATCTTGCGATAAGTGGGATTCGCCGGCAGATTCGAAGGAAGGTATGTGCGCGCCGCGTTGATGCCCGCTTCCACGTCGCGCGCGGCGCCGTTGATGTCCCGGTTCAGATCGAACTGCAGGGTGACGCTGGTGGTTCCCAGCGTGCTCGACGACGTCATCTCGGTCACGCCGGCGATGTGGCCGAACTCCCGCTCGAGCGGGGTGGCGACGGAGGACGCCATGATGTCGGGACTAGCCCCGGGAAGCGATGCGGCGACGCTGATGGTCGGGAAATCCACCTGAGGCAGCGGAGACACGGGCAGGACGACGAAGGCGATCCCGCCGGCGATGGCGACGGCGACCGTGAGCAGCGTGGTGGCGACGGGCCGATCGATGAAGAGACGCGACGGGTTCATGCGCGCCCCGCTTCGGGCTGAGCGAGGGTGGTCTTGCTGGGCCGCCGATGCGCGAACCGCGCGCCGAGATTGTCGAAGAAGATGTAGATCACCGGGGTGGTGTAGAGCGTAAGCACCTGGCTGAAAATGAGGCCGCCCACCATGGCTACGCCCAGCGGCTTCCGCAACTCGGAGCCGATCCCCGAGACGAACGCGAGCGGAAGTCCGCTGAGCAAGGCCGCCATGGTCGTCATCATGATCGGGCGGAAGCGCAGCAAGGATGCCTGGTAGATCGCGTCGGTGGCGGTTTTGCCGTCTTTGCGCTCGGCTTCGAGGGCGAAGTCGACCATCATGATGCCGTTCTTCTTGACGATGCCGATCAGAAGGATGATGCCGATGATGGAAACGATGTCGAGATCCAGATGGAACAGGCGCAGCGCCAGCAAGGCTCCGACGCCGGCGGAGGGCAGCGTCGAAAGGATGGTGATGGGATGGACGAAGCTCTCATACAGAACGCCGAGCACGATGTAGACAGTGACCAAAGCCGCCAGAATGAGCAGGCCCTCGTTGGACAACGAGCCTTCGAAGGCAGCCGCCGTGCCCTGGTAATTGGCGATGACGCTAGCGGGAGTCTTCGCTTGCGCGATCACTTTATTCATCGCGTCCAAAGCCTGTCCCAGGGAGTATCCGGGGGCGAGATTGAACGAGACCGTCACCGCCGGGAACTGCCCCTGATGGTTGATGGACAGGGCTTCGCTCTGCGTCTTGAAATGGGTCAGCGCGCTGAGAGGGACGGGGGTCGAAACCGTGGAGCCGCTTGACGAAGCGGCCGCTGGGGCTCCGCCGCCACCGGTCGTGGTCGTGGAACCCGCGCGCGAAGTGCCGCTCAGAGACGTGGTTGCGCTCGACGAGACGCTGGCCGACGCACTCGCGCTCGACAACACATTCCCGCTCGAAGCAGCATTTGCCGTAGGAGACAGCGCGGAGGTGGAGGCGCCGCCGGAAACTCCGCTAGACGCTCCCGACGTGGTCCTCGCGGCGCCGGAGGCGAGCGCGGAAGTTGACGAGGCGGACGATGAGACGCCCGCCGTGGAGGACGCCGTCAGCAAAGCGTTTCCGGGGGACGCGCTCACGCCGGCGCCCGCGCCCGAAGACGAACCGCCGCCGCTCGGCGCCGCGGCCGCGGAGGCGCCAGCCGCCGAGGTCGACTGAATGTAAATATCGTGCAATCTCTGCGGGTTGAGCTGGAACTTCGGGTCGGCCTCGAGGATGACGTGATATTGGTTCAACTGCGTGTAGAGAGTATTGATCTGCCGCTGCCCGAACGCATCATATAAAGTGTTGTCGATCGTTTGAGGCGTGATGCCGAAGCGGGACGCCGTCGCGCGGTCGAAGATCAGCGACTCCGCCACGCCGCCCAGCTGCTGATCCGTGGCCACGTCAGCGAGTTGCGGCAACTGCTGTAACCTGGCGACCAAGTCGTGGACGACGCTGTTCAGTTCGTCCTGATTCGGATCCTCCAGGGTGTACTGATACTCGGTGCGGCTGACGCGATCGTCCACGGTGAGGTCCTGGACCGGTTGCAGGAAAAGCCGGATTCCCTCGACCTTGGCGAGCTTCGGCCCCAGCCGGGTGATCGCATCCATCGCGGAGATGTTCCGCTGTTCCAGCGGCTTCAGGTTGATCTGGATGCGCCCGCTATTGAGCGTCGTGTTGGTCCCGTCAGCGCCGATAAACGAGGAGACGCTCTCGACCGCCGGATCCGCCAGCAGCACTTTCACGACGTCCTGCTGCTTTTCTGTCATGGCGGCGAAGGAAGTGGTTGCGGAAGCTTGCGAAATCCCTTGCAGAATTCCCGTATCCTGCGTAGGGAAAAATCCCTTGGGGACGGTCATATAGAGAACGACCGTCAGCACGAGAGTCGCGACCGCGACCAGGAGCGTAATGGTCTGGAACCCCAGAACAAACTTTAGAGTGCGGCCGTAGAACGCGATGATGCTCTCAAAAATGCGTTCGGAAACCCGATAGAACCGGCCCTGCTTATCCGGCGGCGTGTAGCGGAGCAGGCGCGCGGACATCATGGGGGTGAGAGTCAGGGAGACGAAGGCCGATAAGACGATGGTGACGGCGAGCGTGACGGCGAACTGGCGAAAGAGCCGGCCCGCGATGTCGCCCATGAACAGGAGGGGGATGAGCACCGCGATGAGCGACACGGTCAGCGAGAGGATGGTGAAGCCGATCTGCTCCGCCCCTTTCAAAGCTGCTTCGAGCGGCTTTTCGCCCTCTTCGATATAGCGCGAGATGTTTTCGATCATGACGATGGCGTCGTCCACCACGAAGCCGGTGGAGATGGTGAGCGCCATCATGGTGAGGTTGTTGAGGCTGTAACCCGCCAGGTACATCACGCCGAAAGTGCCCACGAGCGAGATAGGGACGGCGATGCTCGGGATGATGGTGGCGGCCAGGCTCCGCAGAAACAGGAAGATCACCATCACGACGAGACCAATCGTCAGCAGGAGTTCGAACTCGACGTCCTTCACGGACGCTCGAATGGCCGTCGTGCGGTCCGTAACGATCTCGACGTGGACTGCTTTGGGAAGCGTCGCTTCGAGCTGCGGGAGCAGGCGCTGAATGCGGTCGACGACCTGGATCGTATTAGCCCCGGGCTGGCGCTGGATGTTCAGGAGCACCGCGGGCGTGTAGTTCATCCAGGCGGCGAGCTTGGCGTTTTCGACGCCATCAATGATATGGGCGACGTCGCGGAGCATCACCGGCGCCCCATTGCGGTAGGCCACCACCACGGACTTATAGGCGTCGCTGGTCAGGAGCTGGTCGTTCGCGTTGATGGTGTAATCCTGCGACGCGCCGTCGAAGCTTCCTTTGGCGGAGTTCAGACTGTTGCCTGTGAGCGAGTTGCGCAAATCCTCAAGATTGATGCCGTAAGAGGCCAATGAGGTCGGATTCACCTGGATGCGGACCGCGGGCTTTTGGCCGCCGGAAATGCTCACCAGACCGACCCCGGAGATCTGTGAGATTTTGGGGGCGAGCCGGGTGTCGGCCAGATCTTCCACTTTGGAGAGAGCCATCTCGCTCGCGGTCAGGGAAAGCGTGAGGACGGGCGCATCGGCCGGGTTGGATTTGCTATAAACGGGCGGCGTGGGCAGATTGGCGGGCAGGTAACTCTGGGCCGCGTTGATGGCCGCCTGCACTTCCTGCTCGGCCACGTCGATATTCAGGCTGAGCTGGAACTGCATGACGATCACCGACACCCCGCCCGCGCTGGTCGAGGTCATCTGGCTGAGTCCGGCGACCTCGCCAAACTGGCGCTCGAGCGGAGCCGTGACGCCAGATGCAACCACATCCGGACTGGCCCCGGGGTAAAACGTGAGCACCTGGATGGTCGGGTAATCCACCTCGGGAAGCGCCGACACGGGAAGCTGAAAGTAGGCGACTCCTCCCGCCAGGAAGAGCGCGGCCATAAGCAAAGACGTCGCGACCGGACGAAGAATAAAGGGCCGGGACGGGCTCATGGAGCGGTGCTGCCCCCGGGGGAGGAATTGCTGCCGTGGCCCTGCGTATTGGATTGGCTCCGCGCCGGAGAGCGCGCGAGCACGGCGGCGCCATTTTCGAGGCGGTCGAATCCGCTGGTCGCCAGCTTGGCGCCGGGATTCAAACCCTGCACCGCGGTCGTTTGATCATTACTGGTCAGCGCCGTGATTTGCTGCACCGCCACCGTGTTGTCGGGTTTCACGACATAGACGAAAGCGTTGGTGCCGTTATGTTGTACGGCCGCGACCGGAACGAGGGTGACGTTGCGCAGCGTCTTCACCAGCAGGCGCGCGTTCACAAACTGGTTGGGAAAAAGGGAAAGCGTCTTATTTTGAAACTCGGCGCGAAATTTGACCGTTCCGGTCGCGGTGTCCACCTGGTTGTCCAAAGAGGTGAGGCGCCCGGCTTCAATCTTCTTCTCATCGGCCCGGTCATAGGCGTCCACCTCCAGCTTGTGTCCACCCCGCAACTGAGACTGGACTTGCGGCAGATCGTCCTCCGAGACGTTGAACACGACCGTGATAGGCCGCAACTGGGTGATGACGACCAGCGTGGAACTGCTGCCGGAGAAGATGGTGTTCCCCGGGTCCACCAGGCGGAGCCCCACGCGGCCGCTGATCGGCGCGACGATGTGGCAATAGCTCAGTTGCACCTGGTCGTAGGCGACCGTGCCCTGGTCCGCTTTGACGGTGCCCTCATCTTGGACGACCACTTGTTCCTGGTCGTCCACCTGCTGCTTGGCGATCGCGTTTTTGGCGAAAGCTGTCTGGTACCTTTGCAGATCGATCCGAGCCTCCGCGAGCAGCCCTTGATCGTGCTCCAGGCTTCCTTCGGCCTGCGTCAGCGTCGCCTGGTAAGGGCGCGGGTCAATGTCGATCAGCGGATCGCCCTTCGCCACGATCTGGCCTTCGCGGTAATAAACTGCCATTACGCGGCCGGTGATCTGGCTATAGACAGTGACCGTATAAATAGGGGTCACGGTGCCCAAAGCATCCACATAGACGTTCATGTCGCCGGCGGTCGATTGGCCCACGGTGATCGCCGCCGCCGCGCCCTGCGCACCCCCTTTCGCGCCGCCTTTCGGGCTCGCGCCGGCGGCGTTCTTGCCCGCGCTCGCCCCGCCCGCATCGAATCGACGGAAGAGAAAAATGGCCAGAATCACGGCCAGCGCGGCAACCACCCAGAACCAGATGCGCCGCCGAGGGCGCTTGTTCGGGGGCGGATGATCCGGATCCTTCTGTGCCGGCTGGGCCGGAGGAGCGGCGCCTGGCTGCCCGGCGGGGGGGCTTTGTCTTTCGGATAACGTATCCGGTGGAGTGTCTGCGTTGTTTTCCTGGCCCATTCGTTCCTTTATCTAGGATGCCAATGAGCTATGACGAATTCCATAGGTAGAAAGTGTCAGGGCGAAAAGACGCAGATTGATTACCATTGTGAGCTATCCATCAGGGCGTTAGGCCGCACGGCCTGACCAGCTAAACTTAGAGATTAAGCCTGTCGACGCTCCCGCATGAATCGAATCACCATCTCCTCCGCCGCCCACCACGAAAACGAAATCGTTGAAATCGCCGGCTGGCTCTACAACCTCCGCAAGAGCGGCAAAATTGTCTTTCCCATCGTTCGGGACGGCACCGGCCTCATGCAGTGCGTGGCCGTCAAAAGCCAGCTTCCGGAAGAGGTGTTTGAGACGCTCAAGAATCTGACGCAGGAATCGTCGTTGATCCTGCGCGGCAGGATTCGCGCCGAACAGCGCGCCGCCGGCGGTTTTGAAATGGACGTGGAAGGCGTGGAAGTCATTCAGCGCGTTTCCGAGGACGATCCCTACCCGATAACGCCCAAAGAACACGGCGTCGAGTTCCTAATGGACCGCCGCCACCTCTGGCTGCGCTCCCAGCGGCAGCACGCCATCATCCGGGTGCGGCACGAGATCATCAAGGCCGTTCGCGATTTTTTTGACAGCAACGGCTTTACGCTCGTCGATACGCCTATCTTCACTCCCGCCGCGTGCGAAGGAACGACGAACCTGTTCGAGATCAACTACTTCGACGACGAGAAGGCGTACCTCACGCAGTCCGGCCAGCTTTATAACGAAGCGACGGCGATGGCGTTCGGCAAGGTCTACACGTTCGGCCCCACCTTCCGCGCGGAGAAATCCAAGACCCGCCGGCACCTCACCGAGTTCTGGATGGTGGAGCCGGAGATGGCGTACGCCAACCTGGACGACGTCAAGCGCGTAGCCGAGCGGATGATTCTGTTCGTCGTCGACCGCGTCTTGCAGAACAAGCGCCCCGAACTGAAGACGCTGGAGCGGGATCTCGCCAAGTTGGAGGCGGTGCAGTCGCCCTTTCCGCGTCTGAGCTACGACGATGCGGTCAAAATTCTGCAGGCCAACGGAAGCGAGATTCAGTGGGGCGGCGACTTCGGCGGCGCGGACGAAACCATTCTGACGCAGCAGTTCGACCGGCCTATCCTGGTGGATCGCTATCCCTCGGCGATCAAGGCTTTCTATATGCAGCCCGATCCGGAACGCCCGGAAGTGGCGTTAGGAGTCGATGTGCTCGCGCCGGAAGGTTACGGCGAGATCATCGGGGGCGGAGAACGTATTCATGATCCCGAGCTGCTGCTTCGCCGTATTGAAGAGCATCATCTGCCGCGCGAAGCTTTCGAATGGTACATCGACCTGCGAAAGTACGGCACGGTTCCTCACGGGGGCTTTGGCATGGGGATCGAGCGATGCGTGGCCTGGATCTGCGGCCTCGAGCATGTCCGCGAGACCATCGCCTTCCCGCGCATGCTGTACCGCCTGCGGCCCTGAACCGGCGTCTCGATGAACCGGCAGATTGCAATCATCGGCGCGCCCCTCGATATGGGAAGCGACCGGCGCGGGGTGGATATGGGACCCTCCGCGCTCCGCGTGGCGAACCTGAACGGGAAACTGGCCGCGCTTGGCTTTGACGTGGAAGACCTGGGCAATGTCGCGGTGGATCAGCGGGAGCGCCTGCCCGGGGGACCGGACAACGCGCGGTATCTGGCCGAGATCGCGGCCGCTTGCGAGCGTCTGGGAGAGATGGTCGCGCAGGCCGCGCTTGGCGGGAGACGCCCCCTGGTGCTGGGCGGGGACCATTCCATCGCGGTCGGCACGGTGTCCGGCATGGCGCGCTACCTGCGATCCAGAAATCAATCGATGGGGATCATCTGGGTGGATGCCCACACGGACATGAACACTCCGGAGACCACCCCCACCGGCAACGTGCACGGCATGCCGCTGGCCTGCCTGGTCGGATCCGGACCTGCCGCGCTGGTGAACATGTTCGGCTTCGCCCCGAAAGTGGACGGACGGAACGTGGTGTTGATCGGAATCCGCGACGTGGACGCGCTGGAGCGGCAGATGGTGCGAGACTCGGGCGTCACCTGCTTCACCATGCGCGAGATCGACGAGCGCGGCATGCGGTCCATCATGGCGGAAGCTCTGCAGGCGGCCACGCGCGGCGTCAGCGGATTCCACCTTTCGGTGGATCTCGATTGCGTGGATCCCGCCTATGCGCCCGGCGTGGGAACTCCCGTTCCCGGAGGCATGACCTACCGCGAGACGCACCTGGCGATGGAGATGGCCGCCGATCATGGCGGCATGCTCTCCATGGAAGTGGTGGAAGTGAACCCCGTGATCGACCAGGTGAACCGCACCGCCAATCTTGCCGTGGAGCTGATTCTCTCGGCGATGGGAAAGAAAATTCTCTGATGAAGACGCGCATTGCAGTTGTGTATGGGGGACGGAGCGGCGAACATGAAGTGTCGCTGCGCTCCGCCGAGTCGATCATGGCGGCTCTGAATTCCGACCGGTATGAAATTCTGCGATATCTGATCGGGAAAGACGGCAAATGGAGCCCATCTCCGATCCTTCCCGAACCGGGCGCGCATCCGGATATCGACGTGGTTTTCCCGGTACTTCATGGCACGTTCGGCGAGGACGGCACGGTTCAGGGCCTGTTCGAACTGGCCGACCTTCCTTATGTGGGCGCCGGGGTCATGGCGTCCGCGATTTCCATGGATAAAGCGATGATGAAGCGCCTGTGCCGGGAATCGAACCTGCCGGTGGTCGAGTGGGTTGTGCTGCTGCGTTCCGAACTCGACGTGGATCGCATCGAAGCCGCGTTTCCTTATCCGGTGTTCGTGAAGCCGGCCAACCTTGGTTCGTCGGTGGGCATCAGCAAGGCGTCGAACCGCGCGGAGCTTGACGCCGCGGTGCGCCTGGCGGCGCAGTTCGATCGGAAGATCATCGTGGAACGGTCGATCGCCGGGCGCGAGTTCGAGTGCTCCGTGCTAGGCAACGACGAACCGCGCGCTTCCTTGCCCTGCGAACTGTTCCCGTCGCGCGATTTCTACGATTACGAAGATAAGTATCTCCTCAACAAAGCCCGTTTCGAACTCCCCGCGCGGCTGCCCGCCGTGGAGATCGAGAAGATGCGGGAACTGGCGATCGCCTGCTATCAAGCCGTCGAATGTTCGGGACTCGCCCGTGTCGACTTCCTGCGGGAACAATCCACCGGCCAGATCTTCATCAATGAGATCAACACGCTCCCGGGATTCACTTCCATCAGCATGTATCCCCGGATGTGGGAACACAGCGGTCTCCATTTTCCCGAGTTGGTTGATAAGCTGATCGCGCTTGCCCTGGAACGCCATGCCGAAAGGAAGGCGACCCGTTTCTCGCTTTAGCCTCGGATTGATCGGAGCGGCGGTTCTGCTGCTTCCGCAACTTTTCGCCCAGCGAAAAGAGCCCGCGCCGGACGCCCCGTCGGTCTCGGCCGCCTCGGAGACCGAGCTGAATCATGAACTGAAGCGCCTGATCGACGTCTACGCACTGGTCGAGAGTCGCGCGGCCGACCCGGTATCGCTGGATCAGGCCTTCTATCAAGGGGCTATTCCGGGTCTGCTTCGGCGGCTGGACCCGCATTCCGTCTTTTTCGACCCCGGTCAGTTCGAACAGCTTCAGCAGATGGAGCGCTCCACCAGCAAGGGCTTCGGGAGCGTCGTTTCCATCCTGCCGGGGCGCGTCATCGTCCTTCAGGTGATGCCGGGGACGCCTTCGGCGCGGTCGGGGATCTCTCCCGGCGACGAGATCCTGGCGGTGAATAACTACCGGCTGGACCGGCTGGATTCCGACCAGCTCATTCAGTTGCTCACCCAATCGCGGCAGCAGGCGGCTCAGTTATACGTGCGCCGGCCGGGGAGCGCGAAGATGCTTTCCTTCACGCTCACGCCCGAACAGATGCAGACCCGCAGCGTGGATCGGGCGTTCCTCCTGCGGCCGGGAATCGCCTACATCCGCGCCGCCAGTTTTGAAGCGAACACGGGGGCGCAGATCCACGAGGCGATCGAGCAACTGGGCGGAAGGAATCTAAAGGGATTGGTCCTCGACCTCCGCAATAATCCCGGCGGGGTCGTGACCGCCGCGCTCGAAACGTGCGCCATGTTTCTCAAGCCGGGGCAAAAAATCCTGACGGTGAAAGGCCGGCGCGTCGCGGCTCAGGACGAAGTGACGCCCGCCGGCGTCGATCCTTATCCGTTCGGGCTCGCGGTGCTGGTCAACGAAAAATCGGCCAGCGCCTCGGAGATCGTCTCCGGCGCGCTGCAGGATCACGATCGCGCCGCCATCGTCGGCACGCCCACCTATGGCAAGGGGCTGGTGCAGAGCGTATTCCCGCTGGCGGAGAAGACCGGCATCGCGCTGACTACCGCGCTCTATTACACCCCCAGCGGCCGCTCCATTCAGAAACCTTTGCGGGGCGGGGACTTCGCCCTGTCGAACACCGCCGCGCACCCCAATCAGCAGAGCGATTTCAAGACCGACAGCGGCCGGGCGGTCACCGGCGGCGGCGGGATTACGCCGGATTTCGTCGTGGAGCCTCCGCTACAAACGCGGTTGCGCATCGCGCTCGAGGGTTCCGCGACATTTCTCTCCTTCGCCACGGAATACGTCCAGCACCACCATGTCGACGAGAGTTTTGAGGTGACGCCGGCGCTGCTCGATGAGTTTCAAACCTTCGCCGCGGATCGCCACATCCAGCCAGGGTTGGCGGAGTGGGGCGCGGACCGCGAATTCATCCGCCACCGGATCCGGGCCGAAATCTTCAACCAGGCGCTTGGCGTCGAAAAGGGCGACGAAGTGGAGGCGCAGTTCGATCCTCAGATCCAAAAGGCGGAAGAAGCTGTCGCGCCGGGCTCCGGAACGCCTGCCCGGGAATGATCACTCCGGAGCGCCGCAAGCGGTATTTCCGGAGTTCGGTGGTGCGGAATGCGCTGGCGCTTTACGGCCTGCAGGCTGGCAGCTATATCCTGCCGTGGTTCACCTTCCCATATGTCATTCGCGTGCTCGGGGCCGATAAGTTTGGCGCCATCGCATTCGCGGCTTCGTTGATGACTTACTTCCAGGCCGTCACGGATTACGGTTTCAACCTCACCGCGACGCGGGAGATCTCGATTCATCGCGATGATCCCGCCCGATTGTCGCAGATTTTCTCGGCGACGATTTACGCCAAGGTGATGCTGATGACGGGGAGTTTCGTCGTCCTGACCGCGGTCGTGATGGCGGTGCCGCGCTTCCGCGCCGAAGCCCCTTTGTTCTTCATCAGCTTTGTGGCCGTGGTCGCGAACGTCGTATTTCCGGTGTGGCTGTTTCAGGGCATCGAAAAGATGGAGAACATAACCTATCGCGAGGTCGGCGCCCGCCTCTTGGGCCTTGCTCCGACTTTCCTGTTGGTGAAGAAGCCGTCCGATTACCTGATCGCGGCCGGGATTCAGTCCGGCAGCATGCTGCTGGCGGGAATCGTCGCGTATGTCGGTTTCTCGCGCGTGACCACGGCGCGTCTCACCCGGGTGAGCCGGCGCGAGATCGCGCGCACCTTCCGGGAAGGCTGGAACATCTTTCTCTCGACGGCCGCGATCACGCTCTATACGCGAAGCAACACTTTCATTCTGGGCTTGGTGGCGTCGGATGCCGCGGTCGGGTATTTCAGCGCGGCGCAACGCCTGGTGGATGCGGCCAAGAGCCTGGTTTCACCGCTCACCACCGCGATCTATCCGCACATCAGCCGCTTATCGCATGAATCGCCCGAGAAGGGCATCGACTTCATCCGCCGCAATACGCTCCGCATCACGCTCCCGTTCATCGTGATCTCCGCCGGACTTCTGCTGGGCGCGCCGGCGGTGGGGCTGCTGATGTTCGGGGGCAAGTTCGGACCCAGCATCCCCCTGCTGCGCATCATGTCGCCGATCCCGTTCGTGGTGTCGATCGCCGCCATTTACGCGACCTTCTACATGCTTGGGATGGGCTACAAGAAGCAGTGGTCGCGCCTGATCATCTCCGCGGGCGCTTTCAACTTCATCGTTCTGCTGCCGCTCCTGCGGTTCACCGCGCCGGCTGTCGCGGTCGCCATCACCAGCGTATTGGTGGAGGTCTGGGTCATGGCTGGCGCCTACGTGTTCTATCGTCTGAAGCACCGTCCCGCCGCGGCGTGAAATAATACCGGTTTATGGCGTCCATTCTGTCTCTGGAACAGGAAACGAATCCGTGGCTGGCCGCGGAAGCGCGCTTCGACGAGGCAGCCGAAAAATTGCAGCTCGATGACGGGATTCGCAAGGTGCTCAAGAGCCCCGTGCGCGAGATCACTGTGAACATCCCGGTGCAGCTGGATGATGGCCGCATCGAGGTGTTCACCGGTTATCGCGTCCAGCACTCGATTGCGCGCGGTCCCGGAAAAGGCGGCATTCGCTTCGCGCCCGACGTGACGCTCGACGAAGTGCGCGCGCTGGCTTCCTGGATGACGTGGAAATGCGCCGTGGTCAATATCCCGTTCGGGGGCGCGAAAGGCGGCGTCATCTGCCAGCCCACCCTGCTTTCCGATGGCGAACTCGAACGCATCACGCGGCGTTACACGGCCGAGATCATCGAGTTTCTGGGGCCCGAGCGCGATGTGCCCGCGCCCGATGTCAACACGAACGAGCGCACCATGGCCTGGATTATGGACACCTACTCCATGCACGTGCGCCGCACCACGACCGCGGTGGTGACCGGCAAGCCGGAGAATCTGGGCGGATCCAAAGGCCGGCCGGAGGCGACGGGGCGCGGCTGCATGCTGGTCACTCTGGAAGCGTTGAAGCGCTTCGGGCTGGATCCGCAATCCACGCGAGTCGTGATCCAGGGCTTTGGAAACGTAGGCGGCATGGCCGCGCGGCTGATGTCCAACGCCGGTTTCAAGATCATCGCCATCGTCGAATACGATGTGGCGGTGTTCAATCGCAACGGCCTTGAAATCGAAAGCTTAATGCACCACCGGAAGGAGACCGGTTCGATCCGCGACTTTGCCGGGGGCGAAAACATGGACCGCCATCAGGCGCTGTTCCTCGACTGCGAAGTGCTGCTTCCCGCCGCCACCGAGAACGCCATTCACTCCGGCAATGCCGACCGTCTGCGCTGCAGAATCCTCTGCGAAGGCGCCAATGGCCCCACCACTTCCGTCGCCGATGAGATCCTGGCGGACAAGGGAATCTTCGTAATTCCTGATATCCTCGCCAACGCCGGCGGAGTCACCGTCTCTTACTTTGAGTGGGTGCAGGACCGCCAGGGTTTTTTCTGGAACCTCGACCTGGTCAACGAGCGCCTGAAAGAGATCATGGTGGCGAGTTTCGACTCAGTGGTCGACTACGCCGACAAGCACCGAGTGAACAACCGCACCGCCGCGTACATGCTGGCGCTGGATCGCGTGGCTTACGCCATCCGCCTTCGCGGCATTTACGCCTGAACCGTCGCCACGGTGTCTGAAGCCTCCACGCCGCTCATGCGGCAGTACAACTCCATTAAGGAACAGGTGCCCGGCGCGCTGCTTCTGTTCCGTCTGGGCGATTTCTACGAGCTTTTCTACGAGGATGCCGTCACCGCCGCGCGCGAACTCAGCATCACTCTGACCGCCCGCAATCGGGAAAAGGGCGACCACGCGCCCATGTGCGGCGTCCCCTATCACTCCGCGGAGGGTTACATCGCGCGCCTGATCAATAAGGGCTATCGCGTCGCGATCTGCGAGCAGATGGAGACGCCCGGACCCGGCAAGAAACTGGTCCGCCGCGAAGTCACCCGCATCATCACGCCCGGGACGGCGACGGAATCGCACCTGCTGCGCTCGCACGAGAATAACTTTCTGGCCGCCGTCGCAAACGCCGGATCGCGCGGTTCCCTGCGCGCGGGACTGGCGCATGTCGATCTTTCCACCGGCGAGTTCCGCGTCACGGAGGTGGACACAGCCGACGTTCCTCTCGCGCTCGAAGCGCTGCACGCCCGCGAGATCCTCATCCCCGCCGAGAACCCGCTCTTCGCGCAGCCGGCCGGCGCTCCCGGCCCGCTCCGCACGGAGCTGGAGGCCTGGATCTTCAGCCCGGATTACGCCGAGCGCTTACTGCGCGAGCACTTCAAACTTCTCACGCTGGACGGCTGGGGACTGGCGGGCCGCACGGCCGCCGTCTGCGCCGCGGGAGCGATCCTTCATTACCTCCGCGATACGCAACGCGCCGCGCTCGATCACGTGGAGCCGCCGGCATTTTACGACCGCGCCGGCGCCATGGTGCTCGACGCCGTCACCGTTCGGAATCTCGAACTCATCGAGCCCGTCTTCCAGGGGGAAGGCGCCACGCTGATCGGCGTCCTCGACCAGACCTGCACGGGCATGGGGGGACGTCTCCTGCGCCAGCGGCTTCTCCGGCCGTCCATGGATCGCGCGGAGATCGATTCGCGGCTCGACGCCGTCCAGGCCTTTCACAAGCAGACCATCCTGCGCGCGGAGCTTCGCAAGCTGGTCACGCAGGTTCAGGATCTCGAGCGGCTGCTGGCCAAGATCACTCTCGCCACCGCCGGTCCCCGTGAACTGCTCGCGCTGGCGCAGAGTCTTTCCGTCATCCCGAAGATTCATTCCGCGGCCGCATCGGCGCGAGAGGCCCTCGGAACGCGGATGCTCGATATTCTGGCGAGACTGGACGACATCCCGGAACTCCGCTGTTCCATCCAGGATGCGCTCTCGGACACGCCGCCCGTAAACTTGTCCGACGGGGGCGCCATCCGCGCGGGGTTCCATAGCGGCCTCGACGAGCTGCGCGACCTGAGCCAGAACGGCCGCGAGTACATCGCCCGGATCGAAGCGCGCGAGCGCCAGCGCACCGGCATCCAATCTCTCAAGATCCGGTTCAATAGCGTGTTTGGCTATTACATCGAGATCTCGCGCGCCAACATGCATCTTGCGCCCGCGGATTACGAACGCAAGCAAACGCTGGTGAACGCGGAACGTTTCACCACGCCCGAGCTGAAAGACTACGAACGCAAAATCCTGGAAGCGGACGACCGCATCCTGGCCCTGGAGCGCGAGGTCTTCACGGCGCTCCGGGAAAGCGCGTCCGCCGAGGGCCGGCGCATCCGGTCCACCGCCGCGGCCGTGGCGGAACTGGATGTGACGCTGGCGCTGGCCCAGATGGCCGCCGAGAACCGGTACGTCCGCCCGGTGTTTTCCGAAACGGGCGAAATGCAGATCGTCGCCGGCCGCCATCCGGTGATCGAGAAGCTGGCGGCCGAAGAAGCCGGGCGATTCGTGCCGAACGATCTGTACCTGAATCACGGCTCGCGGCGCACCGGTCTGATCACCGGACCCAACATGGGAGGCAAATCGACATATCTCCGCCAGGCGGCCTTGATCGCCATCCTGGGACAGATGGGGTCATTCGTGCCCGCGGATTCCGCCATCCTGCCCGTGCTCGACCGCATCTTCACCCGCATCGGCGCGTCCGACAATCTGGCGCGCGGGCGTTCCACATTCATGGTCGAGATGACCGAGACGGCGGTCATCCTGAACACGGCCACTTCCGACAGCTTTATCATTCTGGATGAGATCGGCCGCGGAACCGCGACCTACGACGGCCTCGCGCTCGCCTGGGCGGTGGTCGAGCACATCCAGGAGCGCACGCGCGCCAAGACCCTGTTCGCCACGCACTACCACGAGCTCACCGAACTGGCCAGCCAGCTTTCCGGAATTGAAAACCTTCGAGTCGCGGTGAAAGAAGCGGCGGATAAAATCATTTTCCTGAGGCGCGTGGAGCCCGGCCGGGCGGACCGGAGCTATGGCATCGAGGTGGCTCGTCTCGCCGGGTTGCCGCAAAGCGTGATCGACCGCGCGCGCGAGGTGCTCAAAGTCCACGAGCGCAAAGAACGGGCGGTGACCGGAGAACTCGAACCGCAAACCGGCCCCGTGCAAATTCGCCTCTTCGAACCTTCGCCGAGCCAGCTTCTGGAAAAGATCCGGGCGCTGAATCTGGATGAAATGCGCCCTATCGAAGCGCTGCGCGTGCTCGCCGAACTGCAGAAGGAGGTCGAATAGCCGATGCGCGTCGCCGGGATCATGAGCGGGACGTCGCTCGACGGAATTGACGTGGCGATCGTGGACATCACGCGTTCTTCGATTCGTCCGGCGGCTTTCCGAAGCACTCCCTATTCCGCCGCGACGCGGGCCGCCATTCTCGCCGTGTCCAACACGGAGACTCACACCGCCGCCATTTCGCGGCTGAACTTCGGGTTAGCGGAACTATACGCGAAGGCCGTAATCGCTTGCGCCAGGGACGCGAAGATCCCGCTCGCTTCGGTCGATCTCATCGGCTGTCATGGCCAGACGATCTTCCACGAGGGCACGAACACTCTCCAGATCGGCGACGGGTCGGTGCTCGCCGAGCGCACCGGAATTCGGGTGGTATCCAACTTCCGCGCCCGCGACATCGCCGCAGGGGGCCAAGGCGCGCCGCTGGTTCCGTTCTTCGATTTCCGCATGTTCCGGCATCCGAAGCGCCGCCGCGTCGCGCTCAACATCGGCGGCATCGCCAATATCACCAATATTCCCGGCGGCGCCACGCTCGATCAGGTCACCGCGTTCGACACGGGCCCCGGCAATATGGTGATCGACCAGCTCGTCGCCGTCCACACCGGAGGCAAGCAGAACTACGATGGCGGCGGACGTATCGCGCGCGCCGGAAAACCGGACCCGCAACTCTTAAGCGCCCTGCTGCGCGACCCGTTCTATCGCCGGAAGCCGCCCCGGACCGCGGGACGGGAACAGTACGGCCGCGAGTTCATCGCGCGTCTCCGGGCGACCGGACTTCCGCTTCCCGATCTCATCGCGACCGCCACGCTGCTGACCGCGTCGGCCATCGCCCGCGCCATCGGCCCCGAGCCGGGCGACCTGATCGCCAGCGGCGGCGGAGTGCACAACGAATTTCTGATGGCCCATCTCCACGCGCTGCTCCCGCGCATGCAACTCGCCACCACGCGGGATTACGGCATCGATCCCGACGCGAAGGAAGCCATCGCGTTCGCGCTGCTGGCTTACGAAACCTGGAACCGACGGCCGTCCAACGTTCCCGGCGCCACGGGGGCGAAGCACGCCGTCGTTCTGGGCGCGCTATCATAACGCCCAAATGCCGGTCGACATCCCGAGCACCAGGCCGCTGATTGACAAACTCGGCGTGAAGGACGGCATGCGCATCAGCGTGCTCCAGGTTGGCGCGTCCGGATTTCTCGCGACCCTTCGAACTCGCACGCGCGACATCTCGCTCAACCAGCCGCAGGAAGGAAGCGATCTGATTTTTCTGGGAGCGGTTTCCCGTCAGGACCTGATGCGCATCGAGGCTCTGGCTGGCTTTATCCAGCCCAATGGAGCCATCTGGGTGGTCTACCCGAAAGGCGTGCAGACGATCAAAGAATCGCATGTGCGCGAAGCGGGACTCGCGGCTGGTCTGGTCGACAACAAAGTCGTCAGCTTTTCCGCGACACAAACCGGCTTGCGCTTCGTGATCCCGTTGCGCTTGAGAAAAACTGCCGATCCGAAAAGTTAGGCGGTGGTGGTCAGCGTGTTCTCGCGCTGTTTCTCAAACTTCTGAATCGCGATTTCCTGCGAGAGGATAAACCCGAGCTCGTCGACGCCCGCCAGGATGCAGGCCTTCGAGAAATCGTCGATGGAAAACGCCGCCGTCGTTCCGTCCGGCAGTTTGACGCGTTCATTCGCCAGATCCACTTCCACCCGCGCGTCGCGATCCTGACCCGCCAACGCGAACAGCCGCTCATGCGCCGCGGCCGGAAGCGCAATGGGAAGAAATCCGTTCTTCAGCGAGTTCTGGCGGAAGATATCTCCAAAAGACGTGCTGATCACCGCCCGAAAGCCGAACTGCTGCAAAGCCCAGGGCGCATGCTCGCGGGAACTGCCGCAGCCGAAATTGTCCCCCGCCAGCAGAATCTCGGCGCCCTTCGCCTGTGGCTGGTTCAAAACAAAATCCGGCTTTGGCGAACCGTCGGCGTTGTAGCGCCAGTCCTCGAACAGATGCCGGTCCAGCCCGATCTTCGTCGTCGTCTTGAGAAAGCGCGCCGGAATGATCTGGTCGGTGTCGATGTTGTTCTCTTCCATCACCACCATGCGGCTGGAAAAATCCTCGAATGGTTCACTCATTGGAGCAGCGTCCTCACGTCCGTCACCACGCCCGTCAACGCCGCGGCGGCGGCGGTCAAAGGAGACGCCAGGAACGTCCGGCCGCCTTTGCCCTGCCGCCCTTCGAAGTTACGGTTCGACGTGGAAACGCTATACTGGCCCGGTTCCAGCTGATCCCCGTTCATCGCGATGCACATGGAGCAGCCGGGTTCCCGGTAATCGCATCCAGCCGCGCGGAAAATCGCCGGCAAGCCTTCCGCCTCGGCCTGACGCTTCACTTCCTGGGAGCCCGGAACCACCATCACCCGCACCTTATCGCTGACTTTCCGCCCCTTCAGCAAAATCGCCGCGCTGCGGAGATCGGTGATGCGCGAATTGGTGCAGGAACCGATGAACACTACATCCACCGGATGGCCGAGCAGCGGCTTGCCCCCTTCGATCCCCATATAGCGCAGCGCCTTCTCCATCGACTCGCGCTCCCGCGTGTCCCCGATCCGCGAGGGGTCGGGCACCGCTCCCGTGATCGGCATGCCCATGCCTGGATTCGTGCCGAACGTGATCATCGGCTCGAGCGTATCGGCATCGATCGAAATAGCGCGATCGTACGTCGCCCCGTCGTCGGTCGGAAGCTGCCGCCAGCGTTCCAAAGCCCGGTCCCACTCGGCGTCTTTTGGCGAGAAGTGGCGGCCATGCAGATACTCGAAGGTGGTGTCGTCGGGCGCGATCATGCCCGCGCGCGCGCCGCCCTCAATCGACATATTGCAGATGGTCATGCGCTGCTCCATGTTCAGGCCCCGGATGGCCGCTCCCGTGTATTCAAAGATGGAGCCGGTGCCGCCGCCCACGCCGATGTTTGCGATCAGTCCGAGGATGATGTCCTTCGCCGTCACCCCCGCGCGCAAAGTCCCGCTCACGCGAACCTGGAACGTCTTCGACTTGCGCTGCAGCAGGCATTGCGTCGCCAGCACATGCTCCACCTCGCTGGTTCCGATCCCGAACGCCAGCGCCCCGAACGCGCCATGCGTCGCCGTGTGGCTGTCGCCGCACACCACGGTCATTCCCGGCTGGGTAGCTCCATACTCCGGCCCGATCACATGCACGATGCCCTGGCGGTCGCTGTGAATCCCGAAGCACGGAATCCCGAATTCCGCGCAGTTGCGTTCCAGTTGCTCCAACTGCTTGCGCGCGATCGAATCCACGATCGGCAGCGTGCGGTCCGTGGTCGGGATGCTGTGATCCGCCGTGGCCAGCGTGAGATCCGGACGCCGAACCGTTAGCCCGCGTTCCCGCAGCCCGTCGAACGCCTGCGGGCTGGTCACTTCATGAACCAGATGGAGGTCGATATAGAGCAGCGCCGGCGCGCCGCCCTGTTCATAGACGACGTGCGAATCCCAGACTTTTTCGATGATCGTTTTCATTTCCATCCCTTGCCGGCGGCTTCCGCTCCGGCTACAACTCGATGGCGTTGCATACGGCTTCTCCGACCTGTTCCGTCGTAGCCGGCGTGCCGCCCGGCTTCAGATCGGCCGTCAGGCGCCCTTGCCCCAGCACGCGCTCGATGGCGCGGTTGACGGCCGCGCCTTCCCCGGGCAGGCAGAAGGTATATTCCAGCATGGCCGCGATCGAGCCGATGGCGCCCAGCGGGTTCGCCTTATTCTGCCCCGCGATGTCCGGCGCCGATCCGTGCACCGGCTCATAAAGGCCCGTCATCGCGCCGGAAGGCCGCCTGTCGCCGATGGAAGCCGACGGCAGCATTCCAATCGAACCGGCCAGCACCGCGCCTTCATCGCTCAAAATATCGCCGAACATGTTCTCCGTCAGCACCACATCAAAACGCCGCGGGTTGAGAACCAGCTGCATCGCGCAGTTATCCACCAGCAGATGATCCAGCGTCACCTCCGGGTAATCCCGCGCGACTTCGCTCACCACGCGGCGCCACAACTGCGAATTTTCGAGCACGTTCGACTTGTCCACCGACGTCAGCTTCTTCCGGCGCCCGCGCGCCAGTTGAAAAGCCATGCGCGCAACGCGTTCGATCTCAGGCCGGGTATAGGTCATCGTGTTCACGGCGCGCTCGTCGGCGCCTTCGCCCGAAATCCCGCGCGGCGTCCCATAGTAGATGCCGCCGGTAAGTTCCCGGACGATCAGCATGTCAGTCCCGTTCACGATCTCGTTCTTCAGCGGCGATGAGTTCAGCAGCGCGGGATAGGTCCGGACGGGCCGCAGGTTGGCGAAGACGCCCATCGCCTTGCGGATTCCAAGCAGTCCCGCTTCGGGCCGGCGTTCGGGAGGGGCATCGTCGAATTCCGGCAGCCCCACGGCGCCGAGAAGCACTGCGTCCGCCTGCGTCGCCAGCTTTTCCGTTTCGGGCGGAAACGGATTGCCGGTTTTATGGATCGCGATTCCGCCCAGCAACCCTTCGCTCACGCGTAAACCGTGCCCGCCAGCCTGCGCCACCGTACGCAGAACGCGTACCGCCTCCCGAGTGACCTCGACCCCGATCCCGTCACCCGGCAACACCACCACGTTCAGATTCAATCGGCCCTAATCTCCCACGCTCTGCGCAAGCACGCCCCGCGAAACCACGCCGGCCGCGTCGTCCGGGCGGCTCGCCTGCGCCTCTTGAATAATCAGGACGATTTCTTCGTCCATGATGCCCTTCTGGCGATCCGCCAAAGCCGTGAATTCCCGGTACACAGTCTCTAGTTCGTCGCGGGTCAAAGTATATCCTAAGTCCTCACAGCGCTGCTTCAGCGCGTGCCTGCCGCTGTGTTTCCCCAGAACCAGCCGTCCCACGGGAACGCCCACCGACTTCGGGTCGATGATCTCGTAAGTCGTTCTCTCTTTGAGATAGCCGTCCTGGTGAATGCCGGCCTCATGCGCAAACGCGTTCCGCCCAACAATCGCTTTGTTGGGTTGCGGCCCAAACGTGATGATGGAAGTCAGCAGCTCGCTGGCTCCAAACAAATGCTCCGTGTGGATCCCCGTCCGGTAAGGGTACTGATCGTAGCGGGTCTTCATCACCATGACGACCTCTTCCAGCGAACAATTGCCCGCGCGTTCGCCGATTCCATTCATGGTGCACTCGATCTGCCGCGCGCCCGCTTTAACCGCCGCCAGCGAGTTCGCCACCGCCAGCCCGAGGTCGTCATGGCAGTGTACGCTGACCACCGCCGTGTCGCCCAAAGCCTTGACAACTCTGCCGATCAACGCGCCATATTCTTCCGGCACCGAATAGCCCACCGTGTCCGGGATATTGACGGTCCGGGCGCCGGCTGCGACCACGGCCTTCGAGACCTCTTCCAAATAGTCGGGATCTGTCCGGGCGCCATCCTCGGCGGAGAACTCCACGTCATCCACGTATTTCCGGGCAAGCTCAACGGCGGCGACGGCGATCTCCAGAATTTCCTGCCGCGACTTCTTCAACTTGTACTTCAGATGGATGTCGCTGGTCGCCAGGAACGTATGGATCCGGGGTCGCTTGGCATGCTCCAGCGATTTCGCGGCGCGCTCCACGTCCCCGGTCGAGGAGCGAGCCAGAGCCGCCACCTGCACCCACGGAAATTCCCGGCTCACCGCGCGCACCGCCTCGAAGTCGCCCTCCGACGCGATCGGAAAACCCGCTTCCATCGTGTCCACGCCTAGATCGGCGAGTTTGCCCGCTAGCTTCACCTTTTCCGCAACCGTCATGCTGCAGCCCGGCGACTGCTCGCCATCCCGCAACGTTGTGTCGAAAATGTATACGCGATTCGTCATGAGCCTGTTTTGCCCTCCGACTTCCCTATTATGGGAATCGCGCATCGATAAATCAAATTTATTCTTAATGGTCCAAGGATAAGGGACTGTTATGCTATAGCTGCGGCAAATGGAACTCTACCCGCTGCACGTTTTTCAGACAATCGCCACCGAGCGCAGTTTTTCCCGCGCCGCCGAGAAACTCCGGCGTACGCAGCCAGCCGTCTCTCTGGCGCTGCAGCGCCTGGAAGCGGATCTGGGCGCCAAGCTGATCGATCGCTCCGGCAAAGAGATCGTCCTCACCGACACGGGACGCGCCGTTTTGGATTTCGCGCGGCGCTTCGAAAATCTGCAAGGGGAGCTGGAAAACGCCCTGGCCGAGCTGCGCGACAACTCCGCCGGGCGGCTTTCCATCGGCGCGAATGAATCCACCACTCTTTATCTGCTCCAGCACATCGAGCGCTACCGCCGTCTCTATCCCAAGGTGAAGGTCCAGGTTCGCCGCAGCTTGTCGAGCAAGATTCCGGCCGAGCTGATCGACGGCAATCTCGAGCTGGGCGTGGTGAGCTTCGACCCGCGTGACGAGCGCCTGGTCTCGACCGTGATTTATACGGATTCGCTCGCCTTCGTCGTCTCGCCCGGCCACCGGTTCGCTGGCCGTGATTCGGTTTCGATCGAAGAGCTCGGCATGGAGACCTTCATCGCCCATAACGTCGTGTCGCCCTACCGGGAAGCCGTGTTGAAGGAATTCCAGAAGCATCGCGTCGATCTAAATATGGATATCGAGATGCCGACCATTGAGACCATTCGGAAGCTGGTGCAGGCGAATCTCGGAGTCGCTTTTCTCCCGCGCATGTGCGTCGAACCGGAGATCGCGGTCGGAAAGCTTTGCTGCGTCAAGGTTCGGGAACTGGCGATTGAACGGAAGGTGCACCTGCTGCGCCCGTCGCGCCGCGTGCTAAGCTACGCCGCGCACGCGTTTCTTGAAGTGGCCGGCTGCTGAACGCAAAATATCTGCAATCGGCGGGAGCAAAGTGTGTTTAGATTTTAGGATGCTTCATCGCTGGTTGAAGTCATGTTTGTGTCTTGCGGCGTTCGCGGTCGTCCCTTTAGTCGTAGTCGCGCAAGACGCGGCTCCCCCGCCACCGCCTCCACCGTCCGGCGCGCACCAGATGCCGGCGCCCAAGAACCTGAAGCTCCTTCAACCCGCCGAGCTTATGCCGACCATGCATCTGTTCCGGGTTTCGCTGGGCGTGGAGTGCAGCTTCTGCCACGTACACGGCAACTTTGCGAGCGACGACAATCCCCATAAAGAAGTCGCGCGAACGATGATCGTGATGGCTCGCGAGATCAACGCCAAGTTCCCCGACGGCAAGACTCATGTCACATGCTTCACCTGCCACCGGGGCGCGATGGAACCCGCCGTCGCCCCGCCCACAGAGGCCGAAGCTAAGCCGCAGCAGCCCGGGGCTTTGACTACACCGCCTCACTAAGCCCCAGCTTGATTTGGGGTTCCGGCGGCGGCGGCTCGCGCAAGCGGTCCAGCCCGAACGCGGCCAAGGCGAGTAACAGGTAAGCAATCTCCGCGGAAACCGCCGCCGTCCGAATATTCGGCGGAGGCGGACCATATAGGTTGGCTGCCCCCAACGCAATCAGCGCGACGACAAAGGCCGGCATGGCGTAGTCGCCGGCCCGCTTTCGCGGGCGCGTGGCTTGGAGATAGATCAAAAGACCCAAAAGTAACAGTACTGTTTCGGCTAGGAAGGTCAGGTGGCGATAACGCCACAATCCCAAACCGACTAACGGACCCCCGCGGAAGAGCGGCAGGTCCGGACGGTGCGTCACCCAATCCAGCACCCAATGAGAAAATACGCAAGCGCCCAAGACGGCGCTTTTGAATAGCCTGAAAAATAACCAGGAGAAAGCTACCGCCATCAGCAGCCCGTGCGTCCACGGAATGTCATAGAGCACGAGGGAACTTGCCGGGAGATAGCCGGGAATGACTCGCGAGTGCTCCAATCCGGTGAGAATAGCCGGCGCCCAAAGGACATCCAGGAATTGCACGGCGAAAAAGGTCAATCCCAAGGATGTGTGGGGCGCCAGCCGTTTGGCCGCCAGCGCCACCCCGTAATGTCCAACGAACATAGCTAGAACGTCCTCCGCTGTTCTTCTTCCGCGTTCCTCTGTTATATCTCGCGCCGTGCTGTGTTAACTTCCATGCCATGCGCCATTCGCTCGATCTCTCCCGCCGGACCTTCCTGGCCCTGGCCGCCGCCGCTCCCCTGGGGCTTGCCGCGCCGGGGAAGCGCTCCATCCCGATTGGACTCGAACTGTACTCCGTCCGCGACGCCCTGAAGAAGGATCCATCCGGCACGCTCGACGGCGTGGCCGGCATGGGTTACCAGTGCGTGGAGTTCTACGCGGCCTACATGGACTGGACCGCGGATCAGGCCCGCACAGTCCGGAAGCAACTGGATCGCCTCGGCATCCGCTGCTCTTCCACGCACAACGCCCTTCCGTCCTTCAGCGGCGACGGCATGGCTAAAGCCATCGAGCTGAACCGCATTCTCGGCTCCTCTTATATCGTCCTCGCGCACGCCGGTGAGGTGACGGGGCTCGACGGATGGAAGAAGATCGCCGTGCGGCTGAACCAGGGCGAAGACGCATTCAGCGCGCAGGGAATGCATGCCGGCTACCACAACCACGACGTGGAATGGAAACCGATTGACGGCCAGACGCCGATGGAACTGCTCGCCGCCAATACCGCGCCCAGAGTCATGCTGCAACTGGACGTGGGCACCTGCCTCGAGGCCGGCGGCGATCCGGTCGCGTGGATCAACAAAAACCCGGGGCGAATCCGCTCCCTGCATTGCAAAGACTGGTCCGCCGCGCGCGGCTACCGTGTGCTGTTCGGGGAAGGCTCCGCGCCCTGGAAAGACATATTCCAAGCGGCCGAAAAAACAGGAGGAGTCGAATATTACTTAATTGAGCAGGAAGGCAGCGATTATTCCGAAATGCGAACCGCCGAACTCTGCATGGATAACTGGCGCAAACTCCGCGCCTGATTGGTTTTGGATGGCTGTAATTGGATACTAACAGCCGAAAACGCGGATAATTCCGCCAGAATTTTCTGTGCGGAAGCTGTTTATTCCGGCTTAATTACCGGCATCCCGTATTAGTTAAATCACCTCACGCTCCGTGTCATTTTCCGAATAGCGTCTGTTATCGGTAAGTCACTCAAAATTCCGCAAGTGTAAGGATTGGCGCCGGATTGTAAAGATTTCTCTTGACTCACTATGCGATTCATTGTTATCGTTCCTCCTGACCCTAGGAAACGCGATCTTTAACATCGGGATCGAACGGGGCGATTCAAGTTCATTCAGGAGAAACACACGTGAAATTCAAAATGCTTTCCGCTCTAGCCGTCGTCGCGCTAGGCGTTGCAACTTCCTCCTCCAGCTTCGCCGCCACCAAGGTTGGCGGATTCACCCCCGGCGAAACAGTTACTATTAGCTTCGATGGTTTCTGCGACGGCATGGCAATCACGCTTACGTCCACCACGCTGGTGGGAGGCTCCCTCACGGGTTGCTCCGCCGGCACTGGGATCGCGGCCGGCAACATCGTGATTGATTCCGAGGTCACTCCGTTTACGGGTATGCCCGGCGTCGGCATCAACATGGTTTCCACCGCCGCGGGCACTTCTTACGTGCTCGTTTATCTGTTCGACCCCGCAAACGGCACCTGGGCGAACTACTTCTCCTACGAGGACGAACTTCCGACCCTCGGCTACTCCGGCACCTACTCCATCGTCGGCGTTACCCCGACCAAGGTCGGCCCGACCAGCACCGCCGTTCGTCCGAAGAACTAACTTCGGTTCTTAACAAGAGAAGCCGGGTTCCCGTCGCAAGACAGGAATCCGGCTTCTTTGCGCTTCCCGCCGGCGCTCAGTACGCCTTCGCGATCACCACTCTGCGGTCAACTGTTTCGCCGCTGAGGATGCACTTCCCGCTTCCGTCCCACTCATCAACCAGCGGCACGTTCCGAACACTCGCTTTGAACTCCTTGATTCGCGCGTCGTGAGCGGGATCGTCTTTCAGATGCGCCATCACAAACTTTCCTCCACCCTTCTCGGCCGTCACGTCGTTCAAGATGGATTCGACTTCCTCGATGGAATCAGCCAGCACCGTATTGTCCGCCAGCCGCCGCTTCGCCTTTTGAAAAAGATCGATCTGCATCTGGTCTAGAGTGGCCGCGAGTCGCTCTTTGGCTGCGCTCTGCGGAATCACTTCCTTGGCGCCGGTGTCCCGCCGCTTCATCACCACGCTGCCGCTGGCGATATCCCTGGGACCCAGTTCAAACACGACCGGAACTCCGCGGCGCTCCCAGTGGAAGAATTTGGCCCCGGGGCTCTGCCCCTCCCGCACGTCGACATGCGCGCCCAACTCGGCGCCCATTCGCGAAGCCGCTTCCATCACCTGGGAGCGCTCCTCGTCCTTTCGGAAGATAGGCACGATCACCGCTTTTTGCGGCGCCACTTTCGGCGGCAGCACCAATCCCTTGTCGTCGGAATGCGTCATGATCAGCCCGCCGATCAGGCGCGTGCTGACGCCCCAGCTCGTCTGCCACACGTAATCCAGCTTGCCTTCCTTGGTCTGGAATTGAACGTCAAAGGCTTTGCCGAAGTTCTGGCCCAGGTCATGGCTGGTTCCGGCTTGCAGCGCTAGCCCGTTCTGCATCATCGCCTCGATCGAGTAGGATCGCTCCGCGCCGGCGAATTTTTCGGCCCGCGTCTTCATCCCCTTGATCACCGGCATCGCCATGATGTCTTCCGCCACTTCCGCGTACAAATCCAGAATGCGCCGCACTTCCTCCACCGCTTCCGCATGGGTGGAATGCGCGGTATGGCCCTCCTGCCACAGGAACTCGGACGTCCTCAGGAACATGCGCGTGCGCAGCTCCCAACGAATGACATTGGCCCACTGGTTGAAGAGCAGCGGCAGGTCGCGGTAGCTGTGAATCCACTTCGCGAAGAAATGCCCCACGATCGTCTCCGAAGTCGGGCGAATCACATAAGGCTCTTCCAGTTCCTTGCCGCCGGCGATCGTCACCACCGCCAGCTCCGGCGAGAAGCCTTCCACGTGCTCGGCTTCCTTCTGCAAAAAGCTTTGAGGAATCAACAACGGCAGGTAAATGTTCTGGTGCCCGGTGGCTTTGAAACGGGTGTCCAGTTCGCGCTGAAGCGCTTCCCACACGGCGTAGCCATTGGGCTTGATCACCATGCAGCCCTTCACGATTTCCGCCGGCTCGGCCATGTCGCCCTGCAAAACAACGTCCTGATACCAGGTTGCAAAGTCTTTTTCGCGCGCGGTGATGGGAGAATCTGCCATTCGTCTTGTCTCGGATCTCTTTCGTGGGCAAATGAAAAAGACCGGCGCTGAGGCCGGTCTCTCTGTCGTACTTCGAATTTACCACCCCGCCTTATTGCGCCGCCGGTCCTTGAGGGTCCACGTTCTTCTTGTGCGCGATGTCCTTGCTCTCGTTATTCATCTGCTTGTGAACCTTGGCTTTCTCGCCGCGCGTCAGGGTTCCCCCGTTCTTGGCGGCGTCGTGAGCCACCTCGTGGTTGATCTTCGCCTGGTTCTTATCCAGCTTCGCCGCCTGACCAGGGCTCAGCTTGCCCGATGCTTCACCGTTGGCGATGCGTTTCTGCTGATTCGCCTGCCGTTGTTCGTACACCTGGCCACCGGTCGTCGCGGGAGCCGGATCCTGAGCAAGAGCAAACGCCGTAGCCATCAATCCGCAAAACAAAATCCGTTTCATTTGCAATCCCTCCTTCTCACAACGAAAAACACTTCCGTCAGTCTATCCGTTCGCGGCGTTTCTGTCGCGGATCATTAGTGGAATTTCATCCATCGCATACCATGATGGAAATGTTCGGGATGTCCGCCGCGACCCGCGATCACTTCGCCGCCGTGACCGCCAGCTTCCTAGGCTGGACTCTCGACGCCTTCGACTTCTTTCTGGTGATCTTTTGCCTCACGGCGATCGGCCGCGACTTCCACAAAACCGACGCGCAGGTGGCTCTCTCGATTACCCTGACCCTGGCTTTCCGGCCGGTCGGAGCCTTCCTGTTCGGACTGCTGGCCGACCGCTACGGACGGCGGCTGCCGCTCATGCTCGACCTGATCTTCTACTCCGTCGTCGAGGTCCTCACCGGGTTCGCCCCGAACTTCACCAGCTTTCTCATTCTGCGGGCTCTCTTTGGAATAGGCATGGGCGGCGAGTGGGGCGTCGGCGCCTCGCTCGCGATGGAAAAGGCGCCGGCGCGGTTTCGCGGCGTATTCTCCGGATTCCTGCAGCAGGGCTATGCTCTGGGCAATATTCTGGCCGCGCTCTGCTATTTCTTCTTCTTCGAGCGCTGGGGCTGGCGCCCGCTGTTCTTCATCGGCGGACTGCCCGCGCTGCTCGCGCTCTTTATTCGCACGAACGTACGCGAGTCCGAGGTGTGGGAGCGCCGCAAGCAGGAAAGCTGGGCGGATCTCGGCCGAGCCATTTTGTCCCAATGGAAGTTGTTCCTGTATTTGACCCTCCTGATGACCATGATGAATTTCGCCTCGCACGGCACCCAGGACATGTATCCGACATTTCTACAGCGGCAATGGCATTTCTCGCCCCAGCGCCGCTCCGTGATTTCGGCGATCTCCATGGTCGGCGCCATCGCGGGCGGCATCCTGGTCGGCTATTTGTCCGACCGTTTCGGGCGCCGGCGCGCTCTGGTCGGCGCTCTTCTTTGCGCCATCGTGGTGGTTCCGCTCTGGGCTTACGCTCCTTCGCAAGCGCTGCTGGTCGCCGGCGCATTTTTGATTCAGTTCTTCGTGCAGGGAGCGTGGGGCGTCATCCCCGCGCACCTTTCCGAACTCTCCCCCGCGTCCGTCCGCGGCTTCCTGCCCGGATTCTCTTATCAGTGCGGAGTGCTCCTCGCCGGCTCGGTCGGATACCTGGAAGCCGTTTTTGCTGAACACACCGCTTACGCGAACGCCATGGCGCTCATCGCCGCGGCGGTGTTTCTGGTCGGCGCGGGAGTCGCCGCGATCGGAAGAGAACGCAAAGGCAGGGACTTCTATGTCACCGATTGAACCCGCCCGCTACACTTGTTACCGCTCTCCGTCGCCGCTGACGATCGATGGGCGCCTGGACGAACGCGCGTGGCGGCTCGCTCCGCGCTCCCGCTCCTTTGTGGATATCGTGACCGGCCAGCCCGCTTGGTTCGATACCCGCGTCGCGCTCTTGTGGGACGACGCGCATCTTTACTTCGGTTTCAGCGCCGAGGAGACGAACGTCTGGGGCACGCTCACCCAACGCGACTCCAAGATCTATGAAGAGAACGATCTGGAGCTATTCATCGCCGGCCGCGACGCATACTACGAATTCGAGATCAACGCCCTGAACGTAATCTACGAGGTGTTTTGGATCTGGAAAGACGTTCATCATCCTGGCGGCCCTTATTGGGGCAGGCCCGAATTCGACTCCGCCACAGAGCGGACTCTGGTGCTGGACGGCGTCGGCGGCCATGTGCACGAACGCGGGGAGCGCTGGGGCTTCTTGGATTGGGACTGCCCGGGATTACGCCACGCCGTTCATGTGGACGGGACGTTAAACAACCCGGCGGAGAAAGATCGCGGCTGGTCCGCGGAGATCGCGATCCCGTGGTCAAGCCTGATTGATCTTGCCGACGGGCGATCTCTGCCGCCGCGTGACGGCGACGAGTGGCGAATCGACTGCTCCCGCTTTCAAAAGATCGGGAAAAACGGCGACCCGCTCGACCCCTGCGCGGGGTGGACATGGAATCGCCACGGACATTACGATTCGCATATCCCGGAGGTGTTTCCCGTGGTTACGTTCTCGACAACGCCCGTGGATCAGCTGACGAAGCTATAGTTTCGCGGCGAGCACGTCCAGCTTTTCGATGCTGGGCGGTCGCGAGAACAAGTCAGGCGCCTTCTGCATCAGAGCCGCCGCGATAGGACCGTTCAGATGGGCTTCGCGCCCGCTTTCCGCGCCAAAGACGTCGAAAATTCCGAAGGTGGACGGGCCGATCCGAATCGCGAACCAGGCAGCGGTTTCGGTTTCCGCCTCGGCCATGGGAAGGGCGCTGCTCAGAAATTTCGCGACTTCTTCTTCTTTGCCTGGTTTGGCTTCCATGCGCGCCAGCAATCCAACTTTCACCATCGTGGTTGTCCTCTCGCTTTCCATGCAAAAGGAGCACGCCGCTGGCCAAAGCCATCTTCACGCCTTCGCGCTTCGGCTCTTCAAGTCCTCCAGCATGCGCTCGATCTCGGCGTGCTTCTCCAATTGGACGAAGCGCTCCTCCACGCCGTCGCCAGCCATCATCTCCGTCTTGGCCCGGCCGAGCGCCAAATCGCGATCCACCTTTTCTCGAGCGCGCTCCAATCCGTCCGGCGACTCGGGGTGCAGCTCCGCCAAGCGATTCGCCGTGCGCGCGCGCCGATGCCGCGCGGCGAGCAGTTGCGCCTCCATGCGCGCCTCGGCCAGCTTGGCGTCCAGCTTTCCCAGCGCGCCCTTCAGATTCTCCACCTGCACCTTCTGATCGGCCATCTGTTCCGCGAGAGCTTTCGCCATATCCCGGCATGCGATGGATCTTTGCAGCGCCACGCGCGCCAGTTCCTCATCCTGTTTCGCCAGCGAGAGCTCGGCCTTGCGAATCCAATCGGCTTCGCGCGCCGCGTTCTCATCGCGCTTCTTTTCGAGCAGATGATGGTCGGCGACCGCGATCGCCACCTGCGTCTTCACCTGCAGAAGCTGATTCTCCATGTCGAGCACGACCTGGTTCATCATCTTCACCGGCTCCTCCGCGCGATCGATCATGTCATTCAGATTCGCCCGAAGCAGCGTAGCCACCCGTTCTAGTAAAGCCATCTTGTGCCCTTTCCTTTCCGCTCGTTGTCTCGCGCCCGCTATGCGCCGGCGGTCTTGACCTTCGCCGCTTCCTCATCAGGTTTGTTGTCGGGCTTGCCGGCGCTGATCGCGCGCACCTTGCCCATCAACTCGCTCATCTGCATGCCGGAGAGCGCCTCGAACAGCGCGGGAATCTGCGCCGCCATTTGCGTGATGTCGCCGGTCAGCTTATGCATGCCCGTGGTCGCGCCGTCGCCGGTGGAGACGATCGTGATCTTGTCCACGTTCGCCAGAGGAGAAGCCAGCGCCTTCACGATCTCCGGCATGTTGCTCAGCAGCTTATCGACCACGGCCGCCTGGTTCCAGCCCTGGTACGCTTCCGCCTTGACGTTCATCGCCCGGGCCTCCGCGTCACCCTTCTTGAAGAAGATCTCGGCTTCGGCTTCGCCCTGCGTGCGCACGGCGATCGCGGCGCCTTCCGCTTCGGAGATCCGGCGCTGCCTTTCGGCCAGGGCGAGCGTCTCGATCCGCTGCCGCTCCACTTCGGCCGGCTTAAGGACGGTCGCCACCAACTCCCGCTCGCGACGGAAGATCTCGGCATCCTGCACCTTGATTTCCTGCTCGCGCTCCGCCTGGCGAATCTTCACCGCTTCCACCGCCACCTGCTGCTGCATGATGTTCTGCTGAATTTCGTAAGCCTTGTCGGCCTGCGCCTTCTGGCGGTTCACCGACTCCAGGTATTCCGCCCGCTTAATTTCGAGGTCGCGCTGACTCTCGGCCTGCTTCGCCAGCGAAAGCGTCTCGGCCAGCACGCGCTCCTGGTCCGCCTGCGATTTCGCCACGGCGGCGGCCCGCAGCGACTCGGCGCGTTTGATCGCGGTGTCGCGCTCCGCGTCCGCCGTGGCGATCTCCGCATCGCGCCGGATGCGCGCGATATCCGGTTTGCCCATGTTGCTGATGTACTCGTTCTTGTCCCGGACTTCCTTAATGGTGAACGACACCACTTCCAGCCCCATCTTGCTCATGTCGCCGGCGCAGGTGGTCCGCATGCGATCCGCGACCATTTCCGGCTCCTTCACAATTTCTTCCACCGTCAACTGCCCGATGATGCCGCGCAGATGGCCTTCCATCACCAGACGAATCAGCCCTTCGCGCTCCTCGTCATTCTTCGTCAGCAACTGCTCGGCCGCAGTCTGAATGCTTTCCGGGTCCGATTTGATCTTGATCTGCGCGACCGCTTCCACCGTGACGGCCACGCCTTGCCGGGTGTACAGATCCTGCTGCGGCGCCACATCGAACGACATCAGTTCGAGGGACAACTGCCGCGCCGTTTCGATCATGGGAAGAATCAGCGTGCCCCGGCCCTTGATCACGCGCGTGCCTCGCATCCCGTAAACAATCAGCGCCTCATGCGGGCCCGCCTTTCGAAACATCCTGGCCGCCGCGGCGATCAGCATCACAAAGCCCGCCAGGGCCAGCACCACTACAACTGCAACCGTATTCATCGTCATAGCCTTTCTCTCACTGATTCTGCAATTCGTCCCACGTGCGCACGTACGCGATTCCGCCTTCGTAGCGCGTCACGATCACTTCTGTTCCGCCCGCGAGCGGCTGCCCGGTTTCCGAGCGCACCGCCACGCCGCGGCGGCGGCCCTGCTGCGTGAAGATCATCTCGCCGGTGCCTTGCGGCCGCATCGAGCCGGACAGTCTTCCCAGCACGCCGGTCATGTCGTAATCGAGCGGATCGAGCGGCTTCTCATTGGCCATCAGGACGCGCGCGAAAAACCAAAACACCACCGCCGCGCCGGCCAGACCGCAGGCCGTGGCCGCCGCCAGCACCAGCATCATCCGCCAGTCCGCAAAGCGCGCCAGCAAATATCCCGACGCTCCGAACCAGAGCAGAAACGCGGAGATCGTCGACGGGTTCACCGCCGCGCCGCGGCTGGCCCCATGCCCCGCGCCATGGCCGCCCGAGCCGTGCCAGTGCGGCAGATGCAGATGCCCGAAGTGCGCGCCCGCAAGCACCGACACCAGGCTGAAACCGAATCCCACTCCCAGGCACAGCAGGAAAAAATCACGCCAGTTCATGGTCTTTATCCCTTTTCCTTTCCGCTGAGACCGCTTCGGGTTTCAGCACCTCCAGAAGACGCTCCGCCAGTCCGGGGTTGTCCAGAATCGCTTCCAGAAGCACCAGGCAGCGGCGCGAATCGTCATGGCGCGCCAGGCGCACCAGCGCGCGGCTCACGCAAGGATCGTTCCGGAACCGCTCGGCGCCGTCCACCAGCCACAGATCCAGGTTGTCCTCGAGCGCGCCCAGATCCGATTGCAGGCCGGTCTGAAACCCGTCCGGATCGTCCACCAGGTATCCCGGATGCACGCGAAAAAACTTCGCCAGCAGCATGCGCGAAGTATTTGTCAGGTGCGGCCGCGCGCCGGATTCGATCTGGGAGACGTAGGACTGCGAGATCTTCTTGCGCAGCTTCTTTTCGATTTCGCGCGAGACTTCCTGCTGCGTGAGCGCCCGGTCCAGCCCCCGCAGCGTCCCTTCCATCTCGCGCAAGTATTTCAACTTCTCCCCGAGTTTCACGGATTATCTCAATCCGTAATAATTATATAACGGATTGCAATGCCCATGCAAGCGGCTCTGCGCTCCCGTCCGCTAGGGGTGAGTCTCGCCGCGATCGAAAGCCGCCCGCAGGCGCTTCGGCGCGATCAGCCGCCAGGCCGCACGTATCGCATGACTCAGTTCCTCCGCGCTGACCTGCCCCAGTTCTACGCCGACCCACCCGCGCACGCCGACATAGGGCGGCCGGAAGAACTTCTCCGGCGCTGTCCGGATCAGGAGTTCCTGCTCTCCGGGCGCGGCCGGAATCCAAATTGCGATGCGGCCATCCCCGTGGTGATTATTCGCCGACATCGCGAATGTCTTTCCGTGCACAAACCAACAGGGCTCGCCGTGCGAGAGCTTTTCAGTGACGTCCGGAAGCCGAACGCACAGAGTTCGTACTTCGTTCAAACTGCTCATTTGATATCCTCAACCGGAAATGCGCCCCCGAATCCTGGCCGGCCTGCTGCTGGCCGCTCCCGCCCTGTTGGTCCCGGCCGTGCTCGCCCCGGCTCTGTTTTCGCAGACTTCGCAGCCGCCGCTCGACGGCGCCGCGCGCACGCAATGGTTCCGCGATGCGAAGTTCGGCATGTTCATTCATTGGGGCGTCTACTCCGTCATCGGCCGCCAGGAGTGGGCCCGCAACATATTCCACATCCCGCAAGCCGAGTACGACACGTACATCCCCGGTTTCAATCCGGTCAACTTCGACCCTAACGCCTGGGTCGATCTCGCGCAGAACGCGGGCGCGCGCTACATGGTGATCACCTCCAAGCATCATGACGGCTTCTCCATTTTCCGCAGCACGGTGAGCGATTACGACATCAGGCTCACGCCATACCCCAATGATCCGCTCAAGATGCTGGCCGACGCCGCGAAAGCGAAGGGCATGCGTCTGGGCTTCTATCACTCCATCATGGATTGGCACAACCCGGACTATCGTCCTAAGCGCGATTGGGAATCGAGCGATCCCAAAGAAGGAGGCGATCTCCCCCGTTACATCGATTTCATGGAAGCGCAGCTTAAGGAGCTGCTGACGCGTTACGGCGATGTCGCCGTCTTCTGGTTCGACGGCGAATGGGAGCACTCCACCACCGAGATGCGGTCCAACGAAGTCTATGACATGATCCGCAAGCTTCAGCCCAACACCCTCATCAACGACCGTCTCTTCAAGCGCGAGCCCGGCAACAAAGCCGACTATGGAACGCCCGAGCAATACGTTCCCGCCACCGGCCTCACCGATCCGAGCGGCAAGCCCATCCTCTGGGAATCCTGCGTCACCATCGACCCGTCGAGCTGGGGCTACAACCGCTACGGGACCGAGTTTCGCACCAACCGCGACCTGATCCGGATGCTGATCGAGGTGGTGAGCAAAGGCGGCAACTTACTGCTGAACGTGGGCCCCCGTCCGGATGGGACGATTCAGCCCGAATTCGTCTCGCGCCTGAACGCCATGGGCGCGTGGATGAAGGTCAACAACGAAGCTATCTACGCGACGACCGCGAGCCCTTTCACCACCCTGCCTTTCTTCGGCCGCGCCACGCAAAAAGGCGACACCCTTTATCTGCACGTCTACCAGTGGCCGCTCGACCGCAAGCTCCGCGTCCCGGCGCTGCGCAACCAGGTTGTCGCCGCGCATCTGCTCGCCAACCCGTCTGCGGCGCTGCCGGTTTCCCGCGAAAACGGCGACGTGGTGGTGTCGCTTCCAGTCAAAGCTCCGGACGATATCGCCTCGGTGGTCGCGCTCAAGCTCGACGGACCGCCGCGCGTGGGCGAGTTTCGCATCGCTCCGGACGCCTCCGGCAATCTGGCGCTGAAAGCCGAAGCCATTTCGATCGACACCACATTCGAACAGCGCGCGAAACTGGAAAATGCGCTCAATCACGTCTTCCTCACCAGTTGGTCAAAGCCGCAGGATGTGCCCTACTGGAACATTGCCGTTCCCCAGGCGGGGAAGTACCGCGTGGCCATCAGCTACGCCGCCGTCAAGCCTGCCATGGGCGCGGAATACACGATCTTCGACGGCGCCGCCGCGCTAACAGGGAAAGTGGCCAAGGCCGAAGGCGAGTGGGTATTCAGCAAATTATCCGTGGGTGAACTTGCTCTGCCCGCGGGACCATCCACTTTGAAAATCAAGATCGCCGGCAAAGACGGCCAGGACGTGATGCAGTTGGAACGCGTCACTTTGCAGCGGATCGCGGACGCGCGCCCTTGATGTCCCCGCGGCGATTCTACCGCGCGCCTACCAAGTCCGCGGTCGCGATCATGCGCTTTGGCGCGGGTCCTACGAACGTGAACGGGCGCAGGTCACCAGCGTCAACTGATCGCTTTTGCCGTTTCGGATCAGTTCCGTCTCGCTGACGTTTCCCCGTCGTCGCGGCGGCCGGGGATCCGATCCCAGATCAGAATTTACATTCGTAATCAGTGACAAATGCCGCTCAATCCGATATAGTTTTTGAGCGCGGGCCGGGGGAGAGCTATGATCCCCGTTGGCCGTTAGCGTACGTGTTACAATTCTCGATCCGAACGATTTTGGTTCGTCTAGTCCCAAGAGGAGCATTAATGAAAAGATGTTTCACACGGCTGCTTTCGTCGGCAGCCACGTTAACGACTTTGGCGGGTTTGTCTACCGTCGCCTTCGCACAGCAGGAGATGGAGCCGTACAACACTGGAAAGCCCATGTATACCGTGCTGCCTGCCAAGCCGGGTCCATTTGTCTCACCAGCGGCGTCGCTCCAAACCTGGAACGGCAGCTTCACCTACAAGTCTAAGAAGTACACCTACAACATGGTTGGCCTGGATCCGACCACCGGATCCTCATCCACGATCACGGTGCCGATCATCCCGATCAAGATCATCATCACCAGCAAAGGCAAGCAAGTCACCTTCGACCCTTCCACCAAGCTGCCGAACGGAAATACGGTGACCCAGAACGTGGTCGCCTCACCGATTTACGATTCGACCACCACCTATGTGCAGGGCGGCGTGGACGTCGGAACGACGCAGTACGAAGACGCATACCAGCGCGCCAACTTCTGGAACATCGTTTCCAAGAACCCGGGCTATCACATTCTGCTGAACCCGACCGTTCTGGCTGAGCAGACCATCACCGTTCCCACCAGCGACGGCAGCGTAGGCAAGCCCTTTGGCATCAGCGTAGGCGAAGTGGATCTCAACTACCTGGACACCAAGTTCCAGGCCCTGATCAAAACTCTCGGAATTACTCCTGACCAATTCCCTGTATTCCTGCTCAGCAACGTGTATCTAACCAGCGGCGGCTGCTGCATTGGCGGATATCACAGCGCCGTGGGAGCTCAGTCATATACCGAGGCGAGCTACATCACGACCGCCGGACAGTTCGCCCAGGATGTTTCCGCTCTCTCGCATGAGACCGGCGAATGGATCGACGATCCGCTGGTGGCCAGCCCGAACGGCAACCAGACGCCTTGCGGCATTCTTGAAGTCGGCGACCCGCTGGAAGGCGGAGCCAACTATGGCGGGTATCCTTACACGCTGAACGGGTTCACCTACAACCTGCAGGATCTGGTCACGCTGCCTTACTTCGGCGCTCCGAAGGCCACTTCCGTCAATGACTACTTCACGTTCCAGGGTCAGAAGCTGACCGTTTGCTCGAACGGATCCTAGTCGAAAATCGGCTGAGAAACGGCCCGCTCCGGCGGGCCTTTTTTTTTGGATTCAACTACCCGCTAAATCAGCTTGTCCGGCGTGACCGGCAATTCCCGCACGCGCCGGCCCGTCGCGTGAAACACCGCGTTCACGATCGCCGCCGTCGCCCCGGTCACCCCGATCTCACCGATTCCCTTCACCCCCATCGGGTTCACATGAACGTCCGTCTCCGGCACCATGATCACCTCAATATCCGGCACATCCAGATTCACCGGAACCAGGTACTCCGCCAGATTGGCGTTCACGATTCGCCCACGGTTGGGATCGGCGATCGTATCTTCCAGCATCGCCATCGAGATGCCCCAGACCATGCCGCCCATAAATTGCGACCGCGCCGTCTTCTCGTTGAGGATGCGGCCCGCGGCGAATGCCCCGACCATGCGCGTGACTCGCGCCTGGCCCAGATCCGCATCCACCCGCACCTCGGCGAACTGCGCGCCGAAAGCGTACATGGAATACTCATCCTTTTCCGCGCCGGGCTGCGCTTCTCCGTGCGCCTCAACCGATTCCTTTCCCTGCCGTTTCAGCAAGGCCGCCAGAGACTCCCGCTTGGCGGGGTTGCCGCGCAGCACGAGAAATCCATCCTCGATCGACACGTCACCCGCGCCCACGCCGCTCAACGGAGAGGATGCGTCGGTGATCGCCATCTGCACCAGCTTCTCGCGCAACGCCTGAGCCGCGGCAAACACGGACGATCCGGTGCTCGCGGCCGTCTGCGATCCGCCCGATACGGGAGTTTCCGGAAAGCGGGTGTCGCCTAGCCGGAACGTCACCTGCGAGGGCCGTAAGCCCAATCCGTCCGCGGCCACCTGAGTCATGATCGTATAGGTTCCGGTGCCCAGGTCCTGCGTTCCCGCCTCCACCAGAGCCGATCCGTCCTGCCGCAAGGTCGCCATCGCGGACGATTTGCTGCGCCGCGTCGGATAGACCGCTGTCGCCATGCCCCAACCGATAAGCGAGTTGCCGTCGCGCGTGGCCCGCACCGCTGGATTCCGCTGCGACCAGCCAAACCGCTCCGCTCCCGCGCGGTAACACTCGCGCAGCGACTTGCTTGACCACGGCTTGCCCTTTTCAGGATCCTGCTCCGCGTAGTTCCTGAGCCGCAGTTCCAAGGGATCAATCTTCAGTTCATAGGCAAGTTCGTCCATCGCCGCTTCGAGCCCATAGGTGCCGGGCGCTTCGCCTGGCGCGCGCATGAACGACGGCGTGCCCATGTCCAGTTTCACCAGGCGATGGGAGGTCGTATTGTTGGGAACCTGATACAGCATCCGCGCCGTGAGGCTGGAGCTTTCCACGAATTCGTCGAAGCTGGAGGTCTGCGTCACGGTGTCATGACGCAGGGCCGTGAGCGTTCCATCCTTTTTCCCGCCGGCCGACACCGATTGGCGCGTGCGCCCGCGGAAACCCACCATCCCGAACATCTGCTCGCGCTTCACCACCAGCTTCACCGGCCGGCTGACCTGTTTGGCCGCCATGGCCGCGAGGATCACGTGCGACCACGCGGGCCCCTTGCTTCCGAAACCGCCGCCCAGAAACGGCGACACGATTCGCACGTCGTCCGGCTGCAATCCGAGAAGTTCCGCCACGCGCTTGCGGTCTGAGAACACGCCCTGCGTCGCGTCGTAAAGCGTCAGTTTGCCGCCGTTCCATACCGCGATGGTGGCGTGCGGCTCCATCGGATTATGGGTCTCGGCAGGCGTTATATATAGGTTGTCGATCCGCCCGGCCGCCTGGTCCATGCCGCGCTGAATGTCGCCACGGCTCGAATCCGCCGGGTCGCCCGCGCCGCCGACCTTCTTGGGGTCGTAAGCCTTGGCCAAGCCCCGTTCGAGCACCACGTTGAACGGCTCAGCCGCATAGCTGACCTCGACCAGCTCGGCTCCGTGAGTGGCCTGTTCCAACGTCTCCGCCACGACGAGGCCGATCGGCTGATTGCTGTAGTAAACCCGATCGTCCTGAAGAACCTGCACCTTCCGCGATGTAGGCGCCTTGTTGCCGCCGGAGGACTCAGCCGGCAGCCGGGGCGCGTTCATCGGCGTCATCACCGCAAGCACACCGGGCGACTGCTCCGCGGCTTTCGTGTTCATTCCCGTCACGCGTCCGCGCGCGATGGTGCTCATAATCAGGACGGCGTGCGTCACGTTCGGGACCGGATGCTCAGCGGCGTAGAGCGCCTGCCCGGTCACCTTCAGGCGGCCATCCACGCGGTCGAGCGGCTTTCCGATGGACGCCTCCCCATTTGTCATAGGCATGTGTTAGCTCCGGGCCTCCGCCATCTGGAGCGCCCGCACGACGGACCTCCTGGTCAGCTCTACCTTAAACCCGTTGAACGCCAGCGGCTGCGCGCCCGCCAACAACGCTGTGGCCGCATCGCGGTACGCATCCGCCCCCGCGGGCTTGCCGACCAGCAGCTGCTCCGCCGCGGGAACCCGCCACGGCTTAGGCGCCACGCCGCCCGCGGCGATCCGCGCCTGACGCACCACGCCGTTCTCGACATGCAGCACGGCCGCCACCGACACCAGCGCGAACGCATACGAACTGCGATCCCGAACCTTCAGGTAAGCGCTGCGCCGGGCCGCCGGCATCGCGGGCAGATCGATCGACGTGATCAACTCGCCGTGTTTGAGGTTGGTGTCGATCTGCGGAGCGTCGCCCGGCAGCCGGTGAAACTCCGCCATCGGAATCTGCCGGCCGCCTTGCGGACCCTGCACCCGCACCACCGCTTCGAGCGCCGCCAAGGCCACCGCCATGTCGCTCGGATGCGTGGCGATGCAACGATCGCTCGCTCCCAGGATGGCGTGCATCCGGTTGAAGCCGTTCAGGGCCGCGCATCCCGAGCCCGGCGCCCGCTTGTTGCACTCCGTAAATCCCACGTCGTAGAAGTAGTAGCAACGGGTGCGCTGCAGCAAATTGCCGCCCGCCGTCGCCATGTTGCGCAACTGCCCGGAAGCGCCGGACGCCAACGCCTCGCTCAGCACCGGATAGCGCTCCCGGATCAGCGCGTGATTCGCCATGTCGCTGTTACGAGCCAAAGCTCCGATCCGCACTCCGCCGCCGGGCAGTTCCTCGATCCGGTCCAAGTCGAGCCGGCTGATATCGACCAGCCGCTCAGGCCGCTCCACGCCGTATTTCATCAGGTCGACCAAGTTTGTGCCGCCGCCGATGAACCGGGCGTTCGGATCCGCGCTGACCTGTTGAATGGCGCTCTGGGCATCCGCCGCGCGCGCGTAAACGAACGGCTTCATGCCCGTCCTCCGGCGCTGTATACCGCTCGCACGGCGCGCACGATATTCGGGTAAGCCCCGCACCGGCAGATGTTGCCGCTCATGCGCTCCCGGATCTCGTTATCGGTCAACTCGACCTTGGCCGTCTGACGTACATCCGGAGTGACCGCGCTCACGCTCCCCGCGGCCACTTCAGACAGCATGCCCACCGCCGAGCAGATCTGGCCGGGCGTGCAGTAGCCGCATTGGAAACCGTCATTCTCAATGAACGCGGCCTGCATGGGGTGAAGCTGGGCGTCGTGCGCTAGGCCCTCGACGGTGGTGATCTCGTCGCCTTCGTGCATGATGGCCAGCGCGAGGCACGAATTGGCACGCCGCCCGTTGATCAGCACCGTGCACGCGCCGCACTGGCCGTGATCGCAGCCCTTCTTGGTTCCGGTAAGCTGCAGGCGTTCGCGTAAAGCGTCGAGCAGCGTGACGCGCGGCTCGATTTCGACCGGAAGAGCCCGCCCGTTAACCCGTAGCGTGATGGTCCGTACAGATGCCTCCGGCGCCCGGGCCTGCGTACTCTGGCCGCGGAGATCCCCCACGGCAATCGCCGCGCCGCCCGCCACAGTAGTCCCGACAAAGACCCGCCGGGTCAGTTCGTCATCCATGCCTGCTCCTTCGCAACAAAATCACAGCAGACGGAATGCCGTTCGCGCCCGGACCGCAGCGAACAACGTTAGTCTTCCCGCAAAGCCGCGGTCGGATCCAATCGCGCCGCGCGCAGGGCCGGAAACCAAGCCGCGGCAAGCGACACGATCAACAAAGCTCCCACCGCCGCTCCGATCACCCGCGGATCGTTCGGCTTCACGCCATAGAGGAAGCCGGCCACGAAATGGGAGGTCGCCAGCGTCGCAGCCACTCCCAAGCTGGAGCCCGCCAGAACCAGCCCCACTTCTTCGCGCACGACGAGCCAGATCACATCGGCCCGCGAAGCTCCCAGCGCCAGCCGCACGCCGATTTCTCCCGTCCGCCTAGCCACCGAATACGCCAGAATTCCGTAAAGCCCGATGCAGGCAAGCAGCAGCGCGAGCACACCGAAAAAGATGGAGAGCGAGCCCATCAGCCGCTCCTGCCCGAGGGATCCCTTGATTTGTTCTTCCATCGATTTCATCGCCCCGACCGGAATCCCCGGCGCGATCTCCTTGGCCGCCGCGCGAAACGCGGGATAGACGCCCGTGCTCCCGCCTTCCGTCCGCACGGCGAAACTCAACGATCCGGGGCTCTCATTCTGCCGATAGCTGAGATACAACGCCAACGGATCCGGCTGCCGAAGGTCGAGATACTTGGCATCCGCCGCCACTCCGATAACGCGGATGATCGAGTTCTGGAACGAGATGTGTTCGCCGATGGGGCTCCGTTCGCCGAACCACGCGCGCGCGGCCTTTGCGGAGATGATCCCGGTCTTTTCCGCCGCCGCCGTGTCGTCATCGGTAAACTCCCGGCCCGCCAACAAGGGCGTCTGCATCGTTTCAAAGTAATGCGGTCCAACCAGGTTGACCATGGCGTCGCGGTCCGCCGGCGGCAGCTCGCGGCCGCCCGGAATGGATACGTCGTCGTCCCATACTGAGTTGGTCGTCGGCGTGATCAGCAGAACACTGGCCGACCGCACGCCCGGAAACGACCGCACCCGCTCCAGCAGCCGCGAATAGATTCCGACCAAAGCGGCGCCCTTCCGCGGACTCCTGTCCGTATCGATTCCGATCACCGACAGGTGGCGCGGATTGAAGCCCGGATTCATCATCCATAAGCGAAGGAGCGTCCCTCCAAACAGACCCGCGCTCGCGGCCAGCACCACCGACATAGCCACCTGGGCCGCCAGGAGAAACCGCGCGGCGCGGCGCCGCTCGCGAGCGCCCAGTTGATTCTTCGCGGAATTCTTGAGTCCGAAACTGATCCCGAACCGAGTCGACTGCAGGGCGGGGAAGATGCCGAAGAGAAGCCCGGTCAAGATCGCCGCGGACCCCGTGAAAAGCAGGACACGCCAATCCGGATTCAGATTCAACATGATCGGCGTGCTTCGCACCTGTAGAAAGCCCACCAGAACACGGACGGACCACATGGCGAACGCCATCCCGAGCGCCGCTCCCGCCACGGACATGACGACGCTTTCCGTCAGCAGCTGGCGAATCAAACGCCAGCGTCCCGCGCCGATCGCCAGCCTCACGGCCGTTTCATGCTGACGCGCCGCGCTTCTCGCCAGCAGCAGGTTCGCTAAATTCGTGCAAGCGATCAGCAGCACCAACCCCACTAAGATCATCAGCACCGCGAGCGGATTGCTGAACCGCAGGCGCAGCGGCGAAAAGCCGGCCGCCCCGGGGTCTAACTGAAGGCTCATGCTCAGGAACCACTTGCGCTGTTCGCTGCTCCACTTTTCCGGCATCGTGGCCTTCATCAGCTCCGGCGAAATGACGCGTAAGTTCGCCGCCGCCGAGCTTTCCGTCACTCCGGGTTTCAGCCGCGCCATCACGGCCAGAAACCAGCAGCTTCGGCTGGTGAGGCAGCGTGACTCGCCGATCTGATTCCCCGTTTCGAGCGGGGCCCAAATGTCGGGAGCGGATCCCGGTTGCGCCCCGAAGAAGCTTCGCGGCATGACTCCGATGATGGTGAAGCGCACGTGATCGAGCGTGATCGCGCGGCCGATCGCCGCCTTCTCGCGCTGGAACTGCCGGGCCCAGAACGCATCGCTGATCACCACCACCGGCCCATCCGCGCCGCCTCCGGAGCGATCGTCGTCGCTCGTGAAGGTTCGTCCCGCCTCGGCCGATGCGCCCAGACCTTGGAAATAATCCCCGCTTGCGATCACGCCCTGGACCTTCACTGTCTCGCCGTTCACCGGGGTCTGAAACTCGTGGTCTCCCCACGCGAAGGTCTGGGCGAACACCTCGTTCCGCTTCTGAATTGCCCGAAAGATCGGGGTGGTCACATAGGCCTGCGAATGGCCTCTCACCCAAAGGCCGACATGCACGAGGCGTTCCGGCGCGCTCACGGGAAGCCGCCTCAAAAGAAGGCTGTCGATGAGGCTGAAGATCGCGGTGTTGGCGCCGATGCCGAGCGCGATCGAGATCACCGCCGTCGCCGCGAACGCCGGGCTTTTACGAACAATGCGCAGCGCGTAACGCACATCCTGCGACAACTCGCTCAGCCACCGTGAACTCCACACGTAGCGCGTCTCCTCCTTCAGCAGAGCGATATTGCCGAACTTCCGATGCGCCGCGTACTTCGCCTCTTCGAGGTTCATGCCGCGTGCGACATTCTCTTCGATCTCACGATCGATGTGCTCTCGAAAATCGCGCTCCAGTTCCTCTTCCCAGCGTCGGCGCTTCATGATTGACCCTCTTGCTTGCCGGGCTGGAGAACGGCCGAGATGGCGCGCGCCAGCCTCTCCCACTTTGTGGTTTCGACCAGGAGCTGCTTGCGTCCCTTCGGGGTCAGGCGGTAGAACTTGGCGCGCCGGTTGTTCTCGGAGGCGCCCTCTTCGGCCGTAATCCATCCGCGCTTGATGAGGCGATGCAGCGCGGGATAGAGCGACCCCTGCTCCACCTGCAGCACTTCGTCGGAGTTTCTCTCGATGGCCTGCGCGATCGCATGTCCGTGCGCCTTTCCCGGCGCCAGCGTGCGAAGGATCAGGAGGTCCAGCGTGCCTTGCAGAAGTTCTATGCGTTCTCGATCTTGGGTAGACAATCTAGGCGAAGAATAATTCATCACCAGTAGAATGTCAAGGTGAGCGTCTGGCGGCGTTACTTGGGCGGCGGGACTTTACTCCAGATGCGGTCCTTGATCCAATGCTCATCCCACCACTCGATGGGATTCACCTGGACGCCATCGACCTGCATGGAGAAATGCAGATGGTCGCCGCCGGCCAGGCCGGTCTGGCCGCTGATGCCGATGACCTGTTCGCGTTTCACGCGATCGCCCTTCTTCACGCGGAACTCGCTCATATGTCCGTAGATGGTCTGGAGGCCGTACCCGTGATCGAGCACGATGCAGTTGCCGTAGATGCCGAGGCGCGCCGCCCAGAGCACTTTGCCGTCATTGGCCGCGGGGATCGGCATGTGCTGCGTGCCGGCGATATCGAAGCCGAGGTGCACCTGCTGATCGACCTGTTTGCCGTGATAGATGTAATTGCGCTTGTCGGCGAACATGGATTCGCGCGCGCCCAGAATGGCGAAGAAGGGTTTGGTCCAAAGCCAGCGCGGCTCGGTTTCGAGGCGCATATCGGCGAGCTGCTTGTTGTTGGCGACGCGCATGTCGCGATTGATTTTGAGAAAGCGATCGATGAGGCTGCCGCTCCCGCCGGGATCGATATCGTTATCGGCCTTTTCGAGGAAGGCGTCGGTGATCTCGATGTCGCGGGTACGGAACTGCTTGGGAAACGTTTTGTACCAGAAGCTAGCCTTGCCGACCGTGCCGGTGGGGTTGGTGACGAAGACGAACGGCGCGGCGTCGCCGGGCTGGTCCCAGGGCATGGCGAACAGGCTGAAGCGCCCCTGCTGCCCGCCGGACGGCAGCGGGAAGCTGCGGAAACGCCGGGTTCCCACCTGCACGCCGGAATCGGTGACGTACCCGGTGGTGGTGAAGGTGACCAGTTCGGCGCCGGCCTGATTGATGTAGTGCTGGGCGCCGTCGGCAACGGCCTGAGGAGCGGCGGTCACCACATTCACGTCGAAGCCCGTGGAGTCAGCGTGACCGACGATGTCGTTGGCGACCGCGCTGATGGCGACATGGGCTTTGCCCTCGTGCAGGGAAGCCAGGTCATTGCGCCCCACATTGAAAGTAATATCGCGATCCGGTTCGTGCTTGAAGAAGCCGAGCCGGTGCTTCTTGTCTTGAGCTACGCTCTGGGATCCGCTCTTTCCGTCCTGCTCGACGGTGACGACGATCCGCCGCACTCCATGCGGACTGGCGAGATGCAGAGCGACGGGGGTCTCATTGCCGATGACCCCCGGAGGCGCGTGCACCTGTATATGAGGGCTGCTGGCGAGGATGAAAACGCCGGCTACACAGAATAGGATCACCGCCACGAGGGCGATCAGAATGTATCTCACTGGTTGTTGAATCTCATCTTCCTGTCACTTCTTCGCGTAAGTATCGAGCCAATCGATTACTGTCTTATACCAGAGCGCGGAGTTTTGCGGCTTCAGCACCCAATGGCCTTCGTCCGGGAACACCAGCAATCGCGACGGGACGTTCTGCATCTGCAAGGCGGTGAACAGTTGCAGCCCCTGTGAGTAGGGGATGCGGAAATCCAACTCGCCATGGATCACCAGGGTCGGCGTCTTGAACTGTTTGGCGAAGACGCTGGGCGACCACTTCTCGTACATGTCGGGATTTTCCCAGGGCATGCCGCTGAACTCCCATTTGGGGAACCAGATCTCTTCGGTGCCTCCGGCCTCGCTGCGGAGATCGTAGACGCCGGCGTGGGAGACGAGGGCTTTGAAGCGATCGGTGTGGCCCAGAATCCAATCGACCATGTATCCGCCGTAGGAACCGCCCGCGGCCACAAGGCGATCTTTGTCGACATAGGGCAGCGCGGCCGCGGCGTCAGTGACGGCCATGATGTCCTGATAAGCGCGACCGCCCCAATCGCCATTCACGTCGTCGATGAACTTCTGGCCGTAGCCGGCGGAGCCGCGAGGATTGGGCATGACGACCACGTAGCCGGCGGCGGCGAAGACCTGGGCATTCCAGCGATAGGTCCAGTTCTGGGCCCACTCGCCTTCGGGTCCGCCATGGATCAGGATCAGCGCGGGGTACTTATGGGAGGCGTCGAATCCCGGCGGTTTGACGATGAAGCTTTGGACCTGGGCGTCTTCGGCGCCTTTGACAGTCATCTCTTCATAGGCGGTGGTGGGATGGGCGGCGAGCACGGCGTCGTTCAGGCGGGTGAGCGGCTCGGGAGCGCCGCCTCGGGACGAACCTTTCATGATCTCGACGGGTTGCGCGCCGGACTGGCGGGTGAAGACGATGGTCTTTTCGTCGCGCGTGAGCTGCATGTCATCGACGGTGTTGTCGCCGCTGATGGCGATCTGGATTTCGCCGCCGGCGACGGGGATGATGCGGATCGACTGGCGGCCGCGGTCCATCACGGTGAAGAAGATCTGGCGCGAGTCGGGCGAGAAGAGGAAGCTGTCCACCCAGCGGTCGAGCAGGTCGGTGAGGACGGAGACGGCGCCGGTGGCGCGGTCCATCACGAGCAGGCGCCAGCGGTCGCTCTCGTAGCCGGAGCGCTGCTGGGCGCGCCAGGCCAGATACTTCCCGTCGGGCGAATACTGAGGGCTCTGATCGGCGGCGGGATTGGTGGTGATCTTCCGGGTTCCCGCAGGTCCGTCGAGAGGGGTGACGAAGAGGTCGGAATTGGTGCTCGAAGCGGGCTGGTCGTCCGTGTTCATCGCGTAGCAGACCTCTTTGCTGTCGGGCGAGAACACATAGTCGTCCGGGCCGCCGAGCGAGAATGGCGGGACGTCGCGCGTGCCCGGAGTGAGGTCCGTGATGGCGCTCAGCGCCAGCGGCACGGCGTCCGAACTCGCGCCGAGGGTGGCGGTGATCAGATGGCTGCGGCGCACTCCCTGCCATGTGGTCCAGTGGCGATAGAGAAGGCTGTTGATGATGCGCGCGCGGGGCGCGGCCTTAGCGGCATCGAGCGCCTTGGCGTTGCAGGCGTCGTCGGCAAGGCAATCCGGGAAGACCTCGCTGGTGAAGAGAATGTGTTTGCCGTCGGGGGAGACGGTGACGCCGGAAGCCTCGGTGGGGAGCGCGGTCAGGGCCCGTGCGCCGGAGCCATCGGCGTTCATGATCCAGATCTGGGAGGCGCCGGAGCGATCGGAATCGAAGACAAGCTTGGCGCTGTCGGGCATCCAGCGCGGGCGATCGCCGTCGCCGAGCCGGGTAGGCGCGCCGCCGGCCAGCGGGACGGTGTAGATGGCGTTGAGCTTTTTGTTGGCGGCCAGGTCGACAGTCTGGGCGACGAAGGCGACCGTCTTGCTGTCGGGCGAGATGCGGGGATCGCTGAGACGGGTGAGCGAGAGCAGGGCGGCGACGTCGAAGGCGGACGTGCCGGCCGCGGGCGGAGCGCCCGGCTGCGCGAAGAGAAGCCCCGACATCCACATCGCACCCGCCAGCAGCCTGCGCATATACGAAGCGATTGTAGCGCGGCATGTTAGCATGAAAACTCCCCGATACAGATGATCCGAGCAGTCAAAGGCACACGGGACCTGTTGCCTCCCGAAACCGCCGTGTGGAACCGTGTAGAGCGGGTGGCGCGAGAGGTTTTTCACGCCTACAATTATCACGAAATCCGCACGCCGATCCTGGAAGAGACGCAGCTTTTCGCGCGCGGCGTAGGCGCCGACACCGACATCGTGACGAAGGAGATGTATACGTTCCTGGACCGCGACGGCGAGACTTCGCTGACGCTGCGTCCGGAGAATACGGCGGGCGTGATCCGGGCGTATATCGAGCACCGTCTGGACCAGCGGCCAGGGGTGCAGAAGCTTTACTACGTGGGTCCGATGTTCCGGCGGGAGCGGCCGCAGAAGGGGCGCTACCGGCAGTTCTATCAGATTGGCGCGGAGGCGATTGGATCGGAAGATCCGTTCACGGACGCGGAAGTGATCGAGATGGTGATCGAAATCCTGTCGCGGTCGGGGCTGACAGGTTTCGAGCTGTACATCAACTCGGTTGGGTGCAAGGAATGCCGTCCGCGTTATATCGCGAAATTGCGGGAAGCGCTGCAGCCCTTTCTGCCGCAGCTTTCGCCCGATAATCAGCGGCGGGCGGAGACGAATCCGCTGCGGGTGCTGGATTCGAAGGCGCCCGAAGACGAGCCGATCATCGCGCAGCTGCCTTCGATTCTGGACGAGCTGTGCCCGGTTTGCCGAACGCACTTCGAGGCCGTGCAGAGTTTTCTGGAGGACCGGGGGATTCGCTTTGAGATCCGACCGCGGCTGGTGCGCGGCTTGGATTACTACATGCGGACGACGTTTGAGGTGGTGCACGGGAACTTGGGCGCGCAGAACTCGGTGCTGGGCGGCGGAAGATACGACGGGCTGGCCGAGGAACTGGGGTCGAAGATCGCCGCGCCGGGCATCGGCTTCTCGATTGGCGAAGACCGGCTGGTGATGTCGGCCGGCGATCAGCAAGCGGCATCGGGTCCGGCGCTCTTTATCGCGCCGCTGGACCAGGCGGCGCTGCGGCACGCGGGCATGCTGGCGCGCGAACTGCGCGCGACCGGCGCGTCGATCGAGGTTTCGGCAGCAAGACTGAAGCGCGCCATGGAGATCGCCAACAAGAGCGGCGCCCGCAGAGTGCTCATCATCGGGCCTGACGAGATGGCCGCGAACGAATACTCGCTGAAGGATATGCAAACAGGCGCGCAGGAGCGCGTGAGCCGCGCGGAACTTGCGGGCCGACTGAACTAACCGATGCAACTGGATTTTCTGGGAGATTTGAGACGCACGAAGATGTGCGGGGAACTGCGCCCGTCCGATGAGGGCCGGCGCGTGGTGCTGATGGGGTGGGTGCACCGGCGCCGCGATCTGGGCGGGGTGATCTTCATTCATCTGCGGGATCGCGCGGGCGTGGCGCAGTTGGTGTTCTTCGAAAACTCGCCCGCGCACGACCGCGCCGAGGCGCTGCGCGCGGAGTATGTGATCGCGGCGGAAGGCGTGGTGGCGCTGCGGACGCCGGAGACGATCAACCCGAATCTGCCGACGGGCGAGGTGGAGGTGGTGGTCGACAAGGTGTGGATTCTGAACGAATCGCGCACGCCGCCGTTTCCGATGGAAGAGAACGTTGATGTTTCCGAAGACGCGCGGCTGAAATATCGCTATGTGGATCTGCGGCGGCCGCGGATGCAGCGCAACATCATTCTGCGTTCGCAGATGGCGTTCGCGGTGCGGGAGTATCTGACGGCGCAGGGATTTCTGGAGATCGAGACGCCGTTCATGACGCGGTCGACGCCGGAAGGCGCGCGCGATTACCTGGTGCCGAGCCGCGTGCAGCCGGGCAACTTCTACGCGCTGCCGCAATCGCCGCAGATCTTCAAGCAGCTGCTGATGGTGAGCGGCTTTGACCGGTACTTCCAGATCGTGCGGTGTTTCCGCGACGAAGATCTGCGAGCGGACCGGCAGCCCGAGTTCACGCAGATCGATCTGGAGATGTCGTTCCCGCAGCAGGAGCAGATCTTCGACGTGATCGAACCGATGATGGAGAAGCTTTGCGCGGTGGCGGGGTTCGAAGCGCCGGTTCCGTTCCCGCGGATGACGTATGCCGAGGCGATGCGGATGTACGGGATCGATAAGCCGGATCGCCGCGTTCCGCCGATGGCGGGAGTGGAGGATCTGCTGCCGTCGCTGACGGCGAACGATCTGCCGCTGGTGGCGATTCACATCCCGAGAGTGGGCGCGCTGAGCCGCAGTGAACGGGACGCGCTGAAGGACTTCGGCAAGGAACGCGGCTTGCGCGTGTTCGACGATCCGAAGCGGCTGGAGAAGGATTATCCGGGCGTGATGGAGAAGATCCGGGAGCGCACCGGGGCGGCGGAGAACGACCTGCTGTTGCTGGCGACGTGGGCGGGCGAACCGAAGGGCCACCGGCCGGAAGAAACCGTGCTGCAAGCCTGCGGGCAACTGCGGCTGCACGCCGCGCAGAAGTACAACGACCGGCATGGGCTGCTGGACCCCAAGCGCTTCGAGTTCCTGTGGGTGACGGATTTCCCGATGTTCGAGTGGGACGAACAGGACCAGCGCTGGATGGCGGCGCATCATCCGTTCACCTCCGTCCACGACGAGGATCTGGACAAGCTGACGACCAACCCGGCGCGGTGCCGTTCGAAGGCGTATGATCTGGTGTTGAACGGGACGGAGTTGGGTTCGGGCTCGATCCGGATTCACCGGCAGGATGTGCAATCGAAGGTGTTCGCGGCGCTGGGGTTTTCCGAAGAGGAAGCGCGGCGCCGGTTCGGATTCCTGCTGGAAGCGCTGGAGTATGGGGCGCCTCCGCATGGCGGCATTGCGCTGGGGCTGGACCGGATCGTGATGATTCTGGCGGGCGAGACTTCGATTCGCGACGTGATTCCGTTCCCCAAGACGGCGCGCGGGACCGACCTGATGTGCGACGCGCCCTCCACGGTGCCGGAGCGCAATCTGCGCGATCTGGGGATCATTCTGAAGAAGCAGAGTTAACGAAGGAGAACGATCGAAGTGCGAAAGAAGATTACCGTAGTCGGCGCCGGCAATGTGGGCGCGAATTGCGCGATGTGGATCGCGGGCAAAGAACTGGCCGATGTGGTGCTGGTGGATGTGGTGGAAGGCGTGCCGCAAGGCAAAGGGCTGGACCTGCGGCAGGCCGGGCCGATCAACGGAAGCGACCTGCAGATTACGGGGACGAACGGCTATGCGGAGACCGCCAACTCGGACGTCTGCATCATCACGGCGGGATTTCCGCGCAAGCCGGGCATGAGCCGGGACGACCTGCTGCTGGCCAACTACGAGATCGTTAAGACGGCGACCGAAGGACTGATCGAGCACTCGCCGGAGACTATTCTGATCGTGGTGTCGAACCCGCTGGATGCAATGGCGCAGACGGCGTTGATGGTCTCCAAGTTTCCCACGCAGCGGGTGATCGGGATGGCGGGCGTGCTGGATACGGCGCGTTTCCGGACGTTCCTGGCCGAAGAGCTGCAGGTTTCCGTGGAGAATGTGACGGCGGTGGTGCTGGGCGGACATGGAGACACGATGGTGCCGCTGGTGCGGCTTTCGAGCGTGGCGGGAATTCCGCTGACGGAACTGCTTTCCCAGGAGCGCCTGGACGCGATCGTGGAGCGCACCAAGAACGGCGGAGCTGAGATCGTGAAGCACCTGAAGACGGGAAGCGCTTACTATGCGCCGTCGGCCGCGGCGGTGGAGATGGCGGAATCGATTCTGAAGGACAAGAAGAAGGTTCTGCCGTGCGCCGCGTATCTGGAAGGGGAATACGGGATCCACGGCGTGTTCGTGGGAGTGCCGGTGAAGCTGGGCGCGAACGGCATCGAGAAGATCTACGAGATCCAGTTGAGCGCCGAGGAAAGCGCGGCGCTGCACAAGAGCGCGGATGCCGTCAAAGAACTGGTCGGCGTCATCAAGAGCAAGCAGTAAGAGAAAGACAGAATCCATCAGTGCCTAAAGTCACCTTTCTTCCCGCGAACGAGAGTTTTGAATTCGAGAGCGGCAAGCTGCCGTACGGGGAGCACGGGAAGCCCGAGTCGCTGCTCGATGTAGCGATGCATTTCAATTTTCATTTGGACCATGCATGCGGCGGCAACAACGCCTGCACGACCTGTCATGTCATCGTGAAGGAAGGGATGCAGAACCTGTCTCCCATGGATGACGACGAAGCGGACCGCGTGGAGACCGCGGCGGATGTGCAACTGAATTCGCGCCTGGGATGCCAGTGCGTGGTGACGGGGGACGTGGTGGCGGAGATTCCCGCGTGGAATCGAAATTACATCAGCGAAGGCGGGAAGTCGACTTTGTAGTGCGGCTAGCGGTCACTTCGGCCTCGCCGTGAAGCGATCCCGGCAGAGGTTCATCATGTTCGACCATGCTTTCCAATGACAGGTGTGACCCCATGTCGCAGCGCCTTCTCATGCAGGGCCGGGCAGTAAGCGTGCCAGCGGAATTCGTCCGGCTCAACGACGATGTTGAAAGTGCAGTTTTTTAATAACCGGACGCATCTTCCGGCCTTAGTTTAGCGAAGAGGTGGAGTGGCGACCCGCGCAGTTCTCCCCTACAGCGGGGTGCTTCCGGAGCGGCGAAGTTCTCCGCTTTGCAGCAGGCTGACGAGGCGGTCGAGCATGTCCTGACTGACCTTGGCGGTGATGGAGATGTGGCGGGCGTTTTGCTCGACATGGAATCCGTCCCAGAGGCGCAGGAGTTCCTTGTGACCTTCGGGGACGGCGAGACGGCCTAAGCCGATGAGACCGCGCGCGGCGTCGCCGAGGCTCTTGGCGTCGTCTTCGGTTTTGACTTCGCCCTCAATCGTCGCGTCAAAGCCATCGCGCAGGTTAGCCCAAAAGACGGTGCGCTCGACGCCGCGGAAGATCTGGGCGAAATCGGGTCCGCCCTGCTGCATGGTGAAAGAGCCGGGCAGGCTGAAACCGCCGAGAGACACGGACCAGATCTGGCTGCTGGCGGGAATGCGCTCGGCCTGGGCGAGGAGTTCGGGCGTGGCCGGGGCAGCGCCGGATTTCCAGTGATCGAGGGCCGCGTAGAGAGCGGGAAGCGGACCGGCGGCGGCGGTGGTGGCGTCGAGAAGGCAGAAGCCGGAGTCGCCGTTGCCGTGGATCACGTAGATGCCGTGCCGGATGGTCTTCAGGCTGCCGAAATCGGTCACTTTGAAAGTGCCGCGCGCGAGCGCCACGGAATTGCCTTGAGTGCGGTCGGAAGCGATCAGCATTTCGCGCACGTCGCGGCGCGGGTCGAACCCGGTCTCGCGAGTGAAGCGGTCCAGATCGGAGAGCTTGTTCTGTTCGAGCAGCTTGCGGTACATCGGCGTGGTCTTGATCTGATCCATGCGGACGCCGAGCAGCGAAACGGCGCCGGGCGGAATCATGCGAGCCAACACGGGATCGGGATGGATCTGCGCGAAGGCGCTGGCGGCCGCGACGGCCAGCAAGAGGAGAACGGAAGGAAGTCGCATCAGAAGTTCCGGCGGTTGAAGATCCAAAGTCCGGCGCCGAGCATGACGATGCCGAAGATGGCGGTGGACCAGAGAGGCATCCAGCTTCCAATTGGTTTGGACATAATGATGCTCATCATGATGTTGGCGCTATCCGGCAGTTTGGGGAACAGATAGTAGAGGCCGCGGACGATGTCGCGCGAGATCTCCGAACTGAGGAGCCGCTCAAACATGGACTTGCCCGCGAGGACGGAGCTGAGCACGGCGAGCGCGAAGGTAGCCAGGATGGAGACCGCGGCGCTTTCATAGAGAACGGCCGTCAGCAGAATGAACGCGAGCATGACGGAGAAGACGGCCAGGGTGACGATGGCGGCCAGCAGCAGGTGGGGACGCCACACGCTGGTCTTCCAACCGAAAATGAGCCAGAAGCCGAGCACGAGGTAGAACAGGTTCGCGGCGACGATGAGCAGATTGCCGACGTAACGGCCGAGCAGCAGGTGGTAGCGCTTGACCGGTTTGGAAAGGAGCAGTTCGACGCGGCCCGGCTCGAACACGGCGGAGATCAGGCCGGCGGAGGCGAAGATGGCCAAGCCCATGCCGACGGTGTAGAGAAAGCCCGAGAGTCCGGCTTGGGCGCTGCGGACCATTTGTTCCGCGCTTATCGAGGCGTTGTTGCGATTGGTTCTCCCGAAGATGGATACCGAGGCCACCAACCCGTTGACCACGTCCACGCGCATGATCAGAAGGAAGAAGATGAGCAGCGCGGTGGAGGAGAAGAAGAACGCCCAGAAGACTTTGCGGGCGAGCGCTTCGCGGAAGGTGTCGCGCACGAGAGCAGCGGTGATGTTCATTTGGATTCCACCGTCCGGATGAAGACTTCTTCGAGGGAACTGGAAGCGCGCACCATGGATTCGACTTCGCACTGGCCGGCGCGGAGGAGATCGATCGCGCCGTTGGCTTCTTCGCGGGTGCCAAACAGGAAGGAAAGCGAGCCGTTACTGGCGGCCACGGCGCGGGCGCGGGAGCGCAACTCGGCGGCGAGATTGTCGGTTATGTGCTCGGCTTCAATGCGGTAGCCCCCGCCGGCGGTGAGGTCTTTGACGCTGCCTTCGAGCGCGACCTTGCCCTTATTGATGATGGCGACGTCGCGGCAGAACAGCTCTACTTCCTGGAGGAGATGCGAGTTGAGGAAGATGGTCACGCCCTTGCGTTCCAGGTCATAGAGGATGTCGCGAATCTGCTTGCGGCCTACGGGATCGACGCCGTCGGACGGTTCGTCGAGAACGAGCAGGCGCGGCTCGTGCAGGATGGCCTGAGCCAGACCGACGCGCTGCAGCATGCCTTTGGAATACTTGCTGAGCCGGGTGGTTCCCCAGCGATCGAGGCCGACCCTGTCGAGCAGTTCCGGGATGCGTTTCCGGCGGATGGCCGAAGGAACGCCGGAGAGCGCGCCGTAGAAATCCAGCATGTCGCTCCCGGTCATGTAGGTGGGGAAGCGGTGATTTTCGGGAAGGTAGCCGATGACGCGGCGGGATTCAGGAAGCCATGAATCCTGGCCGAAGACGAGCGCGCGTCCGGAGGTCGGATGGGTGCAGGCGAGCAGCATCTTTACGAATGTGGTTTTGCCGGCGCCGTTGGGGCCCAGGAGTCCGAACGTGGAGCCTTCCTCCACGCGGAGCGACAGACTGTCCACGGCGCGCATTTCGTTCTTGGTCCAGCGCTGCTTATAGACCTTGGTCAGGGCTTCGGATTCGATGGCGTAGGTCACGAGCTTATTCCAAGATACTGTTCATCCAGGAACTACGTTGCTTTAAGAGGCAAAGTTCAGACAATATTATGGACGCATGCGCATTGACTCGCACCAGCACTACTGGGATATCCACCGGTTCCGTTATTTCTGGATGAACGACCGGACGCCAAGCATTCTGAAACAGAACTTTCTGCCGGCCGACTTGCGGCCGATTTACGAACTGAACCGGATGGACGGTTCCGTGCTGGTGCAGGCGAGCCACACGATGGAGGAGACGTGGTGGTCGCTGGAACTGGCGGAGGCGGAGAAGAGCATTCTGGGGGTGGTGGCGTGGGTGGATCTGACGGACGAGGGATTGGGCAAAACGCTCGATAAGGCGCAGGAATACCGGTTCTTCAAGGGTGTGCGGCACCTGGTGCAGGACGAGGCGGACGACGACTGGCTGCTGCGGCCGGATGTTCTGGAAGGGCTGCGGGAGCTGGCGCGGCGGCGCATTCCGTTCGATCTGTGCATTCATCCGCGCCATTTGTCGCGCGTGCCGACGGTGGCGGAGCGCGCGCCGGAGCTGCGGATGGTGGTGGATCATCTGGCGAAGCCGTTCATCGCCGAGCGCGAGATGGAGCCGTGGGCGAAGGATATCGCCATCGTCGCGAAATATCCGCAGATCTATTGCAAGCTGAGCGGAATGATCACGGAAGCGGGTTCCCATTGGGCGCCATCCGACATACAGCCGTATCTGTCGCATTGCTTCCGGGAGTTCGGGGCCAACCGGTGCATGTTCGGGAGCGACTGGCCGGTTTGCCTGGTGGCGGGGACGTGGAAGCAGGCGCTGGCGGCGTTCACACAGGCGCTGGGCGCGCGCGAGGTAGGCGTGCGGGAGAAGCTGATGGGTCTAACGGCGCAGGAGTTCTACCAGCTTTAGGAAAAACGCTACTTCATCTGCCTGCGGAGCCACTGTTTCCGTTTGATGTCGGCCATGGGACCGGTGAATTGCGGCATCTCGGGGACCTGGATCCGGGGCGGCGACGGAACAAAGCCATTCGGCGGCATGGCGGGCACGGCGGGCACGGCGGGAGGCGTGGCGAGCGCGGCGAGTTCCTGGCGGGTGCGATCGATCAGGCGCTGCAGGCGGCCCTGGTGGCGGCTGAGCTGGTCGAAGACGCGGGCGTTGGCCTGGAAGGCGGCGGCCTGAGCGAGGGCATGGAGTGTGGCATCGTCGAGCGGGCCGAATTCGGCGGCGATTCGTTCGAGATGCTGAGCGGCGCCGAGGGTCAAAAGATTGCTCTCGATGGCGACGAGGCGGTTGAGGCGCCAGCGGGCGTCGACGAGACTCTGGACGAGTTCCTGCTGGTCGGGAGTCCGAGGGTGGAAGCGCCGCGTATACGAGGCGTTCAGAGCTTCGTAGGCCGCATGGTCCTCGGACGGAAGGACGACGGTTTGGGAATCGAGGCCGTGTTTCAGGGCGTTGAAGCGGACGCGGTTCTTGCCTTCCTCGGTGCGAGGACCGGTGGAATGCTGGGCGTTCTCAAGATTGACAGAGGCGTTGGCGGACATGTGAATGGTTTCCTGAGCCCAAGTTACCGGACGAAGGAATGGGGGCAGTGAGCGTCTTACAGGCAAGATGCAGATAGCAGACGCTCACAAAGATTTGATTTACGGGTGATCGCGGTTTTCTACGCCTCCGGCGTGGCTGGACTTAGATCCTTGCCCGGAGGCGCAGTTCCGGTTTAGGTTTGGGAGAGCGCTTGCTTAACACCTCATCGGACTGCGATGCTCTGGCCAAGTCCGTGATCTCCTTAGCCGCGCGCGCGAAATCAGCCCGCTCGGACGCCGCGATCGGATAAGTCGCCGGTCCATCGGCAGAAGTGCCTTCAAGATAGTGTTCCAGCGGAGAATCCGGGGCCACGGGATTGTGAAAACCCAAGTCGAAATTTTTCATCCAGTCGTCGGTACCCGCTAGCGCCGTTAAGAACCGCGCCCAGCGATGTTCTTTCCAGCGTGGAGAGCCGGACTGACTAAATTCCTGGACCAGAACTTCCCCGGCCCGGCGGCCCCGGTCGCTCAGACGAAGGATGGTATCGCGATCCATGTCTATGTTCAAACCTCCTTCCGAAGGCCTTTGGCTTATGTGAATCATACGGTCCCGCACGCCAGGCAGGAGTGATTGACGCGTATCTTGCCATGTCTGCATGGCATTCAGGATGGCTCCGAAGAAACCCGCGAGCGAACCAAATTCGCCCGGTTGCTCGAAACGCACCCATTCCTGTTGCACCGCCCTCCCCGCCTTCGGCAAGTAAACAGCGTCCTCCTCTTTGGGATAGTCCGGATGGAAGCCCTTCAGGTCGATCGCGAACGTGGGCCACCGGGGAACGGCTGAATCGAAGAAATGCACCGGCAGATTGCTGCATTCGCCTCCGTCAGAGAACCAACAACGGTCCGCTACAGGAGACGTCGATCCCTCGTTCCGCTTCAATGTGTAGTCCACGGCATAAAGGGGCACGGCGCTGATCAGGAGCGGAAAGCTAAGGCTCATCCGGGTGGCGACCACGACGGGCAGGTGCTCCGGAGCGGGAAAGGCAATGAGTGCTTCTCCGTCCTCGGTGACGGGACGAAATCCTTTTCGCGCCGGCTCATTTTTGAGCATATGGTCGATTACGGTTTCCGGGAAAAGCTGCCTGAAGTCAGCGGGCGAGAAATAGAACATCTGATCGGGGTCGCGAAAGGGAAGGCGGTAAGGCCGGCCCAGATTCAGCGCTGTCGTCATCATCTCGAGATTTACGCCCGGAACCTGGGTGGAGACAGCCGATTGCGCTGTTGGTGACGGCGCGGAATAGAGATCCCCAAAAGTAAGGGGCCTGCCTGCTGGATCTAAGCCGGATAGTTCGTTCAGATAGCTGGTCAGCCAGTTGGTGAGCGGGCCTTCCGTATCTTTGCCGACCGCCGTAGAAGGGCTGAAGGCTTTCGAGAGTCCGTAGAAGTTGGCGGGAACGGCGCGAGTGACGAGCACCCAAAAGCGAGCGGCGAGAGCAGAAACCAGACCGCACAGGAGCAGGATCAGAGCACAAAGCAAAGTAATGGCCGATTGCACTCCGAACGGCTGGCGGAAAGCAGTGACTCCAACGAACAGTCCGGGCGCCGCTCCAAGCAGGGATGTCACGGGATATTCGAGCACCGCTGTTCGCCATGCAGCCGACAGCCTTCCTAATGCGGTCTTTTGCGACAGAAACGCCATCGCCAATCCGAAGGCCGGGGAAGTGGCGCTGTCAGGCTTGAACATCTTCAACAGGCGCGAATCGCTTCCTATCCATTCCGGAAGCATGCTGAATTTATCGAACCCGCCCCCCGCTTGGCGGCGCCTGCCGCATTCAGCCGCCGCGGCGGCCGCGGCAGCGATGGCTCCGGCGGACGTTCCACCGATATTGACGAAAGAATATCTTTCCGCCAGGGCGCAAACTGTAAGCGGATAGATAACTCCGCTCGCTATGCCGCCCTTCATGATTAAGTCGCACAGGAGCGACGGAGCGCTGTAGTCCTTTGACATTGCATTTACTCCGAGCCGGGCACAGATCTGACCGGAAGAACTGACCCACTCATGCCGCCCATTCAGGACAACGTTACGGTGCAGGTGAACGATTTGGCGTCAGCGGGGGCGGCGGTTCCCGCCGACGGGGCGGCGCCGGCGCTGCCGCATAGGCGGAGCAGGGCGCCGGCGGACGGCTTGGCGTAGTCGATGAAGACATCTTTCTTGGTGAGGCTGGCGAGGAGCTTCAGAAGGTCGTCCCATTTTCCTAGAGACGCATCCTGCGCGGTGATCGCGGCCAGCGTACCGAGATCGTCGCATAGGTTCATGAAGGCGGCGCTGGCGAGGAGGAACAAGATCACCTGCCGCTGCGAACTTTGCAGATTGCCGAACGCGGAGGGCGGCATGGCGTTGGGGCTGCCGGGATGACGGCGGTTGGGGACGCCCTCCGCTGAATTGTAATTCGACCAGTTGTTGAACGCAGTCCAGAACGCGAAATCGACGTGGGGAACAAACGACAGCTGGGGAAGGAGCGAACCGGCGGCGGATTGGAATGCCTGCCAGTTGTTCTGGTCCTGGGCCTGGGGAAGCGCGGGCGGGTGCGATCCGTTATAGGGCGAACAGGAAAGCCGGCTATATGCGGACGGCTTGAACACCAAAGCGAGGGTGAGATTTCCAGCGGGGTGCGCGGCGGCGTAAGCGCCCATCGCCTGTTGAGCCGCGAGGATATCGGAATTCGCGGGAAGCATGCCCATGACGCGGGTGAGAACCTGCGCGTCTTTCGGATCGCCGGTTTCGCTCAGCTCGATGCGCAGTTCCACCTCGGCGTTATTAAAGTCCAGCTTGGTGTCCTCGGTGGCGGAGGCGACAAAGTGAATGCGCATTTTCTGGAGCGCTTGCTTGGTTTCGGTCTGCTGTTCCTCGCCGATGTCATTGAGCACCCGGATGGTTCCGTCGGCGGCCAGTTCGGTGTAGGCGTTGGCGAAGTAGTCGTCGGTTCCGGTCCACTTGAAAAGATTGAAGAACTGGAACTGGATGGTGCAGGAGCGTTTCAGGGTATCGCCGATGCCGGAACCGGGGAGCAGGGTGAATCCGCCGATGTGCAGGGCGTCGGTGACGCTGCCGCTGAGCAGCGCCGACCAACTCTGTTCGGCCAATTGGGGGGAAGTTAGATCCATTTTGAACGCGAAGAGCGCGACTCTTCCCTTTTTGCGGGCGAGACTCACGGAGAGGCCGGTCTGCACCTTGGGATCGGAAAGCCAGGTAGTGACCTGCGCGGTCAGTTTGGATTCCAGGCTCGCGGGATCAATGTTCTTGGCGACGGACGAAGCCATGGAGGGGCTGCCGGTGACCTGTTGGGCCGTCTGCGCTAAGGCGGCGGGATCCACTTTGGTCGCGACTTCTTTGGTTGCGACGGCGGAAGCGGTGATTTTCAGGTTGACGCCGAGCGACGCGCCTATTTCGGAGGTGGCGGAGCGGACGAGATAAGCGGTCGCGGAGGCGTCGTCCGTTTTCGACAGAATCAGGCCGAAGTGGTCGGCGTGGGTATAGGACACGGAGGCGGAAGCGCAGGCGGCGATGGAGAGCGACGGCGGCGGCAGTTTCTGCCAGGCGACGCCCAGGCTTTGGCGGACCAGCGCGATGCCGGGGGCGGAAACCGAGTGATGCGCGAGCCCATAGGTGAACGAGAGTTTGCAGTCGAAAGCGCCGTCGAAATTGACTTTCGCGATGCTCCCGACCGGCATGCGGGTCGCGGCTTGGGGCGCCAGCGGGAGAATCAGACTGGAGAACGCGAGTTTAAGCGCGGCGGTGGATTCGAGCGTGGCGAGCACCGGATGGCAGAACGAGAACGAAGATGTTTCCGATCCGGACGCCTTTCCCGCGATGCCGATGCCGCTGAATGTTCCGCTTCCGGAGACCGACCCCTTGATGTCGAAATCGATCTCAATGTTGATGTAGACGTGATCCTTGAGAGGGCCGGCGGAGATCTTCGTGGTGTCGGGGGAATCGACGTTCAGGGCCACGGGAAACGCGCTGCTTTGGGCGGCGACGGCGATGGTGCATTTCGCGGAAGGGGTTAGGGAAAAGGAGATACCGCCGGGGGTTTTCCAGGTGGCCGGAGCGTTAATACTGAAGGCGACCGGCGAAGTTCCGGAGGCTTCCTGGATGGGCTTCCCGGCGAAGGCGGCGAAAGCAGACCCGAGGGCGAAGCTGGCGTTGGGTTGCGAAGTCAGTAGCTTACTCAGATCGCTTAGTGAATCGAGGTCGTGGACTAAATCGATGGCAAAGCTTGGCGAGGCGGTCGACATGGCGCTCCTTGTGCGCGGGGGCGGCCGTTGATTCGACCGGGGCGCACGCACTTTAAATAGCGCAAATGATTATGTCATGGGGACAGACGCCGGGGGACAAAGGCCGGGGGACAATTGCCGGCGAGACGAGGCTATGAGAGCGATGATCGCGAGGGCCGAGAGCACGAACAGGATCTGGCCGATGCGATTCTCGAGCGGCGTCCCGAATTTCATGCGGATGACGTGATGCCCGGGCGGCGGGTCGATGAGCATGAAACCCATGAACGGTTCGAGGCGAATGGGCAGGCGTTTCCCGTCCTCTTCGGCGCGCCAGACGGGATCGTAGGTTTCCTGGAGCAGGACGGACCGGCCGGGAGAAACGGTGGCGTCGATGGCGACGGAGTCGTATCCGGTCCAGGTGACGGGCGCGGCGGGTTGGGCGGGATCTTCGACGAGATTTACGTATTGGGCGAGCGTTTCGGCATCGTCGCCGGCGCGGAGTTTTCCAACGGAAGCCAGGGCCGTGCTATCGACGATGCGGCCGATGCCGGGGTGGACGCGGGGAATGCGGTAGATGGCGGTGCCGACGTGGTCGTCGTAAAGTGCGGGGACGGCGGACTGGAATTTTAAAGGCTCTTTGTAATCGTGATAGGCCTCGGGCGAGGATTTGCCGGGGACGACGACGGCGTCGGAACCCAGCGCTTGCAGCCAGAGAACCGCGGGCAACGGCTTTTCGCCCTGCAGAATCTGCCAGGTGGCGGAGGGGAGGATCTGGTTGAGCATGCCTTGGGAAGAGCCTCCATCGGGCTGGGCGTTGTCTGACCAAGCGTCGAACCAGAAGCGTATGGAGCCCGAAGGCAGAACGCGCTCGCCGGGCAGGTGGTCATGGACCCATTGCGCGACGCGGTATTCATAGCGCTGGGCAAGAGGTTCCGACGCGGGGAAGGGATACCAGGCGTGGCGCAGGTAGCGCGCCGCGGGGAAGAACGCCAGCAGCGTGACGAGCGCGATGGGGACGCGCAGGCGGCGATGTTTCCAGCCCGTGCGGAGGAGTTCGGCGAAGGCGAGGATGAGCGCGAGATCGAGTTCGGGAACGAGCCGCTGCGAATCGCCGGTGACGTGAAAGCCGAGGAAAAACCAACCGAGCACATCGAGACCGAGAATGACGGCGAGGCCGGCGACGAAGACGGTCCAGGCGCGCTCGGGGCGATGGCGGGCCACGCGCAGGCTGCCGGCGCAGAACACGGCGATCACGATGGCGGCGACGACGACGGACCAGGTGTTGCCGGGCTGGGCGACCCACTTGAGATCGAGCAGGGTGAGATTGACATAGGAGGGCGTTAGCCAGAACGCGCAGAGGCCGTAAGCGAGAGCGGCGATGACGGCGGCGCGGGCCCAGACGCGCCAGGATGGCGCGCCGTTCCATACCGCCCAGACGAGGATGGGGAAGAAGATGGCAAGCGCGGTGGCGCCGTAGAAATTATTCGAAACGGCGAACGCGCAAAGAGCGGCGGCGAGAGCGAGCGCCGCGGGACGGCGGCCGCGGAGCGCGACGAAGGAAGCGGCGAGCGCGGCGGGCAGGATCGAGAGCGCGGAGATGTGCGGCCCTTCGCCATACTGCATGAGCACATGAAGGCGCTGCGGGACGTAGTGGAAGCTGTCGTGGCGAATGACGGTGAGGAACAGGAACGAGGGGGACAGCAGCGCGGTTGCGGCGGAAGCCAGCAGCGCGGCCCCGCGCGAAGCCGATCCGATGCGCACCAGCCAATAGACCGCGACGATGCCGAAGACGTAGAGGAGGGCGGTGTAGAGATGATAAGCGCGCGCGGTGGAGACGTGGCCGAGGACGGAGATCAGCGCGGTTCCGTAGCGCAGCGCGGGCGGATAGATGTAGTCGAAGCGCGTGCCGCAATACCAGAGCGGCTGCCATCCGGGATGGGGCAGGTGATTGGCGAGCATGCGCGCATCGGAAATAAAGGTGCTTTCGATGGAGGGCCAGTTGCCGAGGTACTCGAGGCGGAAGAGCGGCCAGATCAGCAACGAAACGAGACACAGGAGCAGGAGCGAATCCAGCAGAGCGGCGCGCTTCATGCCATGGTGTTGATTTCTTCGACGCGCTTTTGCGAATGCTCGCGGGCGGTGCGGAGAAGCCATTCAAGGCTGGGCCGCGGCTTGATGCGGAGAAAGATCTGGTAGGAGAAAAGACCGCGCGAGAGGCGGATCAGAAAACCGTTGACGCGGAGAAGCAGGCGGCTGAATTTCGTATCGCCGAGCGCGAGCGGGAACGGGCCGGGCACGCCGACGCGATCGAGGATGTCGAAGCCGGCTTGCCTGACGGTCCGCTCGAAGGAGCTGAAGGTGAACAGACGGGTGTGGGTGAGATCGAGAATGCCGCGCTTGCCGTAGTTGAACTGCCCGATGAGCAGCATGAAACGGGTGACGAAGTAGGCGACATTGGCGGTGCTGACGAGGATTTCGGCGCCGGGATTCTCGCTGAGAGCGGCGCGGAGACGGTCGAGGAAGAGTTCGGGCTTGGCGAGGTGCTCGATGACGTCGAGCATGACGATGAAATCGTAATTACGAAAATCGAGCCGGGGGAGACCGGAGTTCAGGTCGTGAAGGTAGAACGCGCGCAGGCGGGGCTCGGTAACGGGCCACGCGTCGATGCCGTCTACTTCGCATTGCTTGCCGGTGACGAGATGAGCGCCGAGGTAACCTCCGGCGCAGCCGATGTCGAGGACGCGGGATGCGGGGCGGATGCGATCGAAGGCGAGGGAGTGAGGGCTGCGATAGGACAGCTTGGGCTGATAGGGAGAATCGAGCGGCGAGGCGCAGTCGAAACGGGGATCGTAGAAGAGTCCGGCGTGCTGAAGGCGAGCTTTGAGAGCGGCCCAAACGACATTTCCAGCGTACTGGATCCCGTTAACGTGACAGATCTCATCGCCGTAGTAGGTGGGGATGGGGAGTTCCTTGATGGGAAGGCCGGCGATGAGGAGCTGGATGATGATCTCGGTGTCGAAATGGAAGTCGTTGGAATTGCGCTCGAAGGGGATGGCGGCGAGAGCGCGGGTGGAATAGATGCGATAGCCAGAATGAAATTCGCTCAGGTGCGAGTGGAGGAGCCGGTTCTCGATGGCGGTCAGTATGCGGTTGCCGATGAACTTGTATTTAGGCATGCCGCCGCGCAGGGCGTCGGAAGGATGAAGCATGCGGGAGCCGAAGACGGCGGACGCTTCCTGGTTGCGGAGCGGTTCGAGCAGGGCGGGGAGGCATTCGGGGGCGTACTGCCCGTCGCCATGGATGAGAGCAACGCAATCGTAGCCGTTGGCGATGGCGTAGCGATAGCCGAGCTTCTGGTTTCCGCCGTAGCCCTGGTTGACGGGGTTGGTGAGGACGGTGAGCGGGAAGGGGAGCGTGCTGCTTTGGCCGACGGAGTGGCTGCGGGCGAAGGTGGAATCGCCGGAAGAATCGTCGATGATCAGGACGTGCACGTCGTAAGTCTCGGACAGAGCGGCGGGGATGCGGAAAAGAACCTCGGCGATCGTTTTCTCGGCGTTGTAGGCGACGATGAAAACCAGAACGCGGGGTTTTGCGGAAAAAGGCATCGCGCGGAGATGGGGAGCGCCGTTTCGCAAAGGATAGCATTTGGAACGGGTCCGGATGAGCGGGAAGCGGCGGGATAATCGGGGCTAGATGAAGGACGACGGGCTGATTACGGCGGCGTGGGCGGAAGCGGTGCGGGCGGGGATGCCGGCGGTTTTAGCGACGGTGGTGAAGGTAAGCGGGTCGGCATACCGGAGCCCGGGAGCGCGCATGTTGATCACGGAGAACGGCGGGCGGACGGGGTCGATCAGCGGCGGGTGCCTCGAAGGCGATGTACTCAAGAAAGCCTGGTGGCTGACCGGCGAGCGCGGGGCCGCGATTCGCGTATACGACAACAGCTCTGAAGAAGAAGCGATCTGGGAGTTCGGACTGGGCTGTAACGGGATTGTGCACGTGCTGCTGGAGCGATGGGAAGCGGGTTCTGAGCCGCTCGCGCTGGATTTGCTCCGGGCCAGCCGGGCGGACCGGCGCGGGGGTGTTCTGGCGGTGGCGATTTCAGGCGATCGCGTGGGGCAGAAGCTGGCGGTGTTTCCGGATGGCGCGGTGCGGGCGCAGATGGATCGGGAACTGGCGGCGGAAGTGGGTCCGGCGGCGGAAGAAGCGTTTGCGGAACAAGAGTCGAGCGTGCGGTTTTGCGACGGGACCGAGGTGTTTCTGGAGTATGTCGCGCCGCCGGTGCGGCTGCTGCTGGCGGGCGCGGGGCATGACGCGCTTCCAGTGGTGCGGTACGCGAAGGATCTGGGCTGGGAGGTGACGGTGGCGGACGGCCGGCGCGACTTGGCGCGCGCGGAACGCTTTCCAGGGGCGGATCGCGTAGTGACGGCGGACATGGCGGATCCTTTGAAAGATCTGGGAGCGGACGGCGAGACGGTGGCTATCCTCATGAGCCACAGCTATCCGCAGGACAGCGCGTTTTTTAAGGCTTTGGACGGCGCGGGGGTGCGGTATTTGGGCGTGCTGGGTCCGCGGCGGAGGACGGAGCGGATGATGGCGGAGAACGGAATCGAGGAGAACGCGCGGCTGCACAGTCCGGTGGGGCTGGATATCGGGGCGGACACGCCGGAAGAGATCGCGCTGGCGATGGTCAGCGAGATCCAGGCGGCGCTGCGGGGACGCGGCGGCGGCATGCTGAAGCAACGCAAGGGTCCCATTCATCAGGAGCGGTGACCTGGCAGGAACGTGGGCCGGTGGACCTATGAAGATTGGGGCGCTTTTGCTGGCGGCGGGAGGATCCAGGCGGCTGGGATTCCCGAAGCAAACGGTGATGTTTGAAGGGATCACTCTCCTGCGGCGGGCGACGGAAGCGCTGCTGGAGACGGGCTGCGAGCCGGTGGTGGTGGTGCTGGGCGCGCATCGGGAGCGAATGGCGCGGGAAATTGCCGGGCTTCCCATCGTCGTGGCGGAGAACGAAGCGTGGGAGAGCGGGATGGGCTCGAGCGTGCGGGCGGGGCTGCATGAGGCTTTGCGGCGGGCGCCGGATCTGGGGGCGATCCTGATCGGCGTGTGCGACCAGCCAGGGGTGACCGGAGCGGATTTACGCGAGCTGCTGGCTTTGTACCGGACGGCCGGGCTCCCCGCGGCGGCCGCGCGCTATGGCGGCGCGCTCGGCGTTCCCGCGGTGTTTGCGCAGAGGCTATTCGGGGAATTGCTCGCGCTGGAGGGTGATAGAGGCGCCCGGCGGGTGATTCAGAAGCAGGGAGAGCAGGTCGCGGGATTAGAATTGCCGAGCGCGGAAAGAGATGTGGACGAGTTGGAAGACCTGCCGGAGATACAGTCAGCAAAAAACAGGGGCGATGCCACTGGATCGCGGCATCGCCCCTGAAGGCTGGTTGTTTGACGAAGACTACGCGAGGCGCTTGCGAGCGACGAGCTTAGCGGCGACCAAAGCCAAACCGGCGCCGAGCATCAGCATCGTTGAGGGTTCAGGAACGGAGGACATCGGAACGCTTTCCGGTCCGGCGCCAAAATCGCGGCCGCCCGTAGCGGGACCGGCGTTCTTGGTGGACTGCTGCGAGAAGAATCCACTGTTGTTCACGATGGAATCCGTGCTCACGGCAGAGAAGCCCGTGAAAGTCTGGCCCGTGCCGATGATGGTGGATGTTCCCACGTAGGTGAAGGTCAGATTCCAAACGTTGGGGTCATCGGGAACCGTAACGCCGATCGGAGTGACGCCGACGAGTTGCGCCGAGGCGGTCCAACCAGCGGGGGCCACGATGGAGCCAGCTACGTATCCGGCGAAATCGTAGATGGTGAAGAAAGCGGTGTTGCCGCTGCCGGCGCCGTCCATGCGCTCATCGTCGCTTAGCGAAACCGAATAGTTGAACGTTGTGTCGCCACCGGCCGCGGGGCCCATGGAACTCAGGAAGGGAAGCAGGTTGGCCTTTGCCGGAACAGCCGCGAGAGCGAGGCAGCCCAGGGTAGCCACAACAAGCGATTCCCACTTGCGAGAAAACTTCATGTAATTGTCCTCCGTCGAAATCAAAAAATGGCACGTGCGATACACGTAACAGATTTAGTCTAAATGCGAACCACTAATAAAGAAATAGGCCTCGCGTGGCGGAATGTAAGGTTTGGGACAACGTAACGGGATTTTCGCCGTGGTGTGACACGAAGCGGCTTAGTCTTTTAGCTTCAAAACGATCCCGCGACATACAAAAGCCACTTTCGGCCGAAAAGAACCAGTACCATTCACCAATCCAGTTTGCGCATTCGCGAAATTTCGCGAAGCGGGTTGCGCGCGAGTTTAGCGGGGAACTCGCAGGTAATCTCGAAGAATTTGCTCGTAAAGCGGGTGGAACCCGTCGCGGACGATGAACTGGCCGTCGACGATGACGTCGCGGACGGCTGCCGGGTTGAGCCCGAAGACGATGGCGCTGAGCAGGTGCTCGGGCGTAACGCCGGCGATCGAGGGGTGATTGAGGTCCACGGTGAAGTAATCGGCCGCATCCGGGGGACCGCGAAGCGCACGGGCGCCGGCAGCGGAAGCGCAATCCAAGAGAGCAGCGGGGTGAAGCAAACCGCGACGGAGCTGCTGCAGACGGAGGTGCGATTCGAGTTCGCGGGCGTCCTCCAGCAGGTCGATGCGGGCCTGGCTGTCGGAACCGAGCGCGATCGGAACGCCGGCGTGGTGCAGCCGGACGGCGGGGACGATGCCGTCACCCAGGTTGCGTTCCGTAGTGGGGCAGGCGCAAACCGCGGCTTGCGCGCGGGCGAGCTGTTCGATCTCTTCGGGCGAGACGTGTATGCCGTGGACGGCGGTGAAGCGCGCGTTGAGGATGCCTTCGCGGGCGAGCAGAGCGATGGGCGTCATTCCGTACTCGGCGCGGCACTGTTCGAGCTCGGCGGGCTGCTCGGAGGCGTGCATATGGATAGGGACGCCGGCGGTAGCGGCCCAGTTCGCGATGCGGCGGAGATCGGCGAGCGGGACGGCGCGGATGCTGTGAGGCGCGACTCCGGCCCAGGCGAACCGGCCGTCAAGCCGGCGAGCAAGCGCTTCGGTGTTCTGGAGGTATTCGGGAGTCGGCTCGATGAAGCGGTTCTGGAGCGGGTCAGGCGGGATTTGGAAACCGGCGCGGAGGTAGGCGACGCGGAGGAGGCAGATGCGGAGGCCGACTTCGCGGGCGGCGCGGATGGTGGCGAGCGAGAGCAGGTTGGGGTCGGAGTAGGGGCGGCCGTGAGGGTCGCGGTGGATGTAGTGGAATTCGCCGACGGTCGTGATGCCGCTGAGGGCCATTTCGAGGAAGGCCATGCGCGCGACCTGATAGACGCTGTCGGGGGTGAGAGTGAAGGCGGCGCGGTACATCGCATCGCGCCAGGACCAGAAGTCGCCGGGCGTCTCGGCGGCGCCCCGAATCAGGCGCTGGAACGCGTGGGAATGCGTGTTCACGAGGCCGGGGAGCATGGCGCGGCCGGGGAGCCGGACGATCTCGGGGTCGGACGCGGGCGGTCCGGCGGCGACGCGGACGTCCGCGTGGAAGCGGCCATCGCGATAGAAGAGCTCAGGAAGGAAGACGCGGCTGGTCATGCGGCGAGGGTTCCGGCGATCCAGGTTTGGCGGACGGGGTTTTGGCCGAGCGTGTAGACGAGGTCGCGCCAATCCGACGATTGGAGGACGAGAAAGTCGGCGCGGCAGCCGGGTTCCAACCGCCCGCAATCATAGAGGTTGAGAGCGGCGGCGGCGTTGACGGTTCCGGCGGTGAGCGCTTCGGCGGGGGTGAGGCCGTTCAGGCGGACGGCGAGCGCGAGGGCGGCGACTGAGGAGAACAAGGGACTGGAGCCGGGGTTGAGATCAGTTCCCACGGCGACGGCGGCGCCCCCGTCAATCAGGGCGCGGCCGGGAGCGGCGGGAATGCCGAGGTGCAAGGTGACGCCGGGAAGGATGGTGGAGACGGTTCGGCCGGCGGCGAGTAAGGGAAATTGGCTGGGAACGCAGGCTTCGAGATGGTCGATGCTGAGGGCGTGCTCACGGGCGCCAAGTTCCAGGCCGCCCACGCGGTGGAACTGTTCGGCGTGGAGCTTGAACGGGAGCCCGTGAGCGCGCGCGCTTCGGATCAGTTGGCCGGCTTCCACGGCGGACCAGGACTCCTTTTCGACGAAGATGTCGAGAGCCGCGGCGAGACGGCGGCTGGCGGCGAGGGGGATGAGTTCGGCGGCGATGCGATCGAGATAGGCCGCGCGTAGAGCCGGATCGGCCGGGGGGATGTGGATGAGCAGGGTGGGGATAAGACGAGCGGGGGTCGCCGCGGCGAGATGCCGGATAGCTTCGAGGATGCGGAGTTCGGCCTCGGGCTCGAAGCCGTAGCCGGACTTGACTTCGATGTTTGCGGCGCCGGAGCGGACGAGGGCGGCGATGCGAGGCGCGGCTAGCGCGGCGAGTTCCGCGACGGTGGCGGCGGCGGTGTGGCGGATGGTGCGGCGGATGCCGCCTCCGGCGGCGAGGATGTGTTCGTAGGAGAAGCCGGAGACGCGGGCTTCGAAATCGGCCAGGCGGTCGCCGGCCCAGATGGCGTGGGTGTGAGGATCAGTGAGGGCGGGGACGACGGCGGCCTGGCGGCAATCCTGATCTGCCGCGGCCTGGCCATGCCAATCGCTGAGCGGGCCGGCCCAGGTGATTTGGCCGGCGGTGATGGCGAGGGCCGCATCGGGGGTGACGCGGATGTCGCGCATGGCGGCGCCGCGCACGGGTCCGGCGCGGACGGGAGTGACGAGCTGAGCAATGCCATGGACGAGGAGGTCCGCGGTCACGATGAACTCAGATTTACATGCGGACTCGGCATGTCGAGACCACGTTCGCGCGCGACGCGGATGGCGGTGGGATAGCCCGCGTCGGCATGGCGGACGACGCCGAGAGCGGGATCATTGCGCAGGCAGAGGCGAAGTCGCTGATCGGCTTCCGCGCTGCCGTCGGCGACGGCGACGAGTCCGGCGTGCTGGCTGTAGCCCATGCCGACTCCGCCGCCGTGGTGGAAGCTCATCCAGGCGGCGCCGCTGGCGATGCCGGTGGCGAAGTTGAGCAGCGCCCAATCGGAGACGGCGTCGGAGCCGTCGAGCATGGCTTCGGTTTCGCGGTAGGGGCTGGCGACGGAGCCGGCGTCGAGGTGATCGCGGCCGATGACGAGGGGAGCGCTGACGCGGCCGTCGCGGACCATCTGATTGAAGAGCAGGCCGGCCTGATCGCGCTCGCGGTAGCCGAGCCAGCAGATGCGCGCGGGGAGTCCCTGAAAGGCGATTTGTCCGGCGGCGAAAGTCAGCCAGTGCTGGAGGCGCTCGTCGCGGGGAAAGAGCTGCTTCAGCGCCGCGTCGGTGGCGTGGATATCGGCCGGATCGCCGGAGAGCGCAACCCAGCGGAAGGGGCCGCGGCCTTCGCAAAACGATTCGCGAATAAAGGCGGGGACGAAACCGGGATAGGCGAACGCGTCGGCGTATCCGCCGAGACGGGCTTGGGCGCGGAGGTTGTTGCCGTAATCGAAGGCGACGGCGCCGCGGCGCTGCATTTCGACAATGGCGGATACGTGGCTGACCATCGCCTGGCGCACGCGGGCAAGATAGGCTTCGGGATCGCTCTGGCGCAGGGCGGGCAGGTCTTCGTCCGGGTGGGGCGGAGGAAGGTAGCCGTAGAGCGGGTCGTGGGCGCTGGTCTGGTCAGTGACGAGGTCGGGGGTGAAGCGGCGGGCGACCATGGCGGGCAGGATCGCGGCGGCGTTGCCTGGAAGCCCGATGGAGACGGCCCGGCGCGCGTCACGGGCCTGTTCGGCGCGGGCGATGGCGTCTTCGAGCGAATCGGCGACTTCGTCGAGGTAACGGGTTTCCAGGCGGCGCTGGATGCGCGCGGGATCAATCTCAATGCAAATGGATACGCCGCCGGCGAGTTTTATGGCGAGAGGCTGGGCGCCGCCCATGCCGCCGAGTCCGGCGGTGACGGTGATCGTGCCGGCCAGGGTTCCGCGGAAATACTGTTGCGCGGCGGAGGCGAAGGTCTCGTAGGTGCCCTGGAGGATGCCTTGCGTGCCGATGTAAATCCATGAGCCGGCGGTCATCTGCCCGTACATCATGAGACCGGCGCGGTCGAGGCGGTCGAATTCTTCCCAAGTGGCCCAGTGGGGGACGAGGTTGGAGTTGGCGATGAGGACGCGCGGGGCGAGCGGCTGCGTTTGCAGGACGGCGACGGGCTTGCCGGACTGGATGAGCAGCGTTTCGTCGTTCTCGAGGCGGTCGAGGGTGGCGATGATGCGCTCATAGGCGTCCCAATTGCGGGCGGCTTTGCCGCGACCGCCGTAGACGATGAGTTCGGCGGGATTTTCGGCTACATCGGGGTCCAGGTTGTTCATGAGCATGCGCTTGGCGGCTTCCTGAATCCAGCCTTTGGCGGTGCGCACGTTGCCGCGCGGAGCTCGGATGGGATGAGGCATCGAGGGAACGTTCTATTTTACGGCTTCGAGGAAGAGCGACCCGGGGCGGGTGTCGACGGTCTGGACGTCCGGGCAGAGGCCTTCGCGGAACGCGCGGCGGGTGACCTCGCGGAAACCGGCCTGGCGGAGCGCCGCAGTGAGCGAGATTTCGTTGTAATGCCACCAGTGGCGGTTCTTGGCGCGGGGAGACGTGTCGAGATCGAATAGAAGGTTGAGGAAGACGCCGGGCGCGGACGGCGAGTAGGCGGCGACGACGGCGTCGAGATCGAGCGTTGCGATGCGGAGAACGCGGCCGGGCGCGAGGACGCGGGAGCATTCGGCGAGGCAGCGCGCGGCGCTGGCGCGAGTGAGATTGCTGAGCATGTGGGAGATGAGGATCGCGTCGACCGAAGCGGTTCGGAAAGGAAAAGGGCGCGTGACGTCGAGCTTGCGGAGCTGGCGGAACGTGCCGTCGCGGTGTTGTTGGAGACGATGCGGAGTGAGGAGTCCGGCGGCGGCCATGACGCGGGCGAGACCGGGGATGCGGGCGATGGCGAGATGCGGGGTGATGTCGGTGTTGATCCAGCCGGGGAAGATCTGGTCGAAGGCTCCGAGATGCAGCTTGAGCATCGTTGGGGCCATTTTCGCAGAGCGGCGGGGAGCGATCGGCACGTGTCTTTTACTTGAATAAGTAAACGGAACTAAGCTGGTTTTATGCAGGTGAACATTCACGAAGCCGAGACCCAGCTTTCCCGGCTGCTTGAACTGGTGGAGCAAGGCGAAGCGGTGACGATTGCGCGGCACGGTAAAGCCGGTTGCGGAACTTGTGCGGCGCAGTTCCCGGTTTCCTTTGGGAGCAGGGCGGGGGGATTCTCTTGTTCCTCCGGGAGACGAATGGTGGCGACCGATGACGGAGCAGGAGGCGGACGACTGGATTGCAGGCAAGTGAAAGTGCTCGCGGATAGACACGCGCTGGTTTGGGCGGTGAACAACCCGGAATTGCTAAGCAGCGCAGCCCTCGCCGCCTTTCGAGGATGAGGAGATCGTGGCGAGCGTGGCGAGCCTGCTTGTCACCAAGGATGGGCAACTGAGTTTGTACGGTGTTGCGACGATCTGGTGCGAGGTTCGCGAATATAGAATTGCGAGACATCGCCCACTGTGAGCATTGTTTCCCGACGGTGAGCTGAAATCAGGCGGTGGCGACGGTCATCGCCGCCTCCGCGCCATCTTCATCGGCCTCGACAATTTCTCCTTCTTCCGGCGCGCCGCCTGTGTAGGCGGACTTCCCTGTCGCGAGTTCGATAAGCTCCAATAGACGTTTCTGTCGGTCCGCCATGAATTGTTCGAAGTCGTCAGACCGCAGAAGCGCCGGGTCGATGAGATGGGACCTGATGAAGCCGTCAAGTTTCCCGGGATCCAATGCGGGAGCTGTCGCGCCCCCACTTTCTAATTTCGCAATGTACTCGGAGGGCGCACTTCCGCCGATGATTCTGTTTGGTTCGGTAGGAAAGGGGGGTCTTGTTAATGATGGAATCGAATATGGCTGGCGTGATGCCGTGCTTCTTGCACCAATCCTGCGGAAAGACGTGATGAATGTCAACGTTCTCCCCAAAGAAGATAGTATGGCCAAATTCCTGGCCCGAGCGAAAGTCCCGCGCGCCCTCCTTCATTAAGAGAGCGTTGACGCCTTTATAGGCAGCCGATACACGCATGCGCATTGTCTTCAGTCTGTCAGCACGGAAGAGCGTTTCTCGGACGGTTGACGGCGCGTTGCCTCCTTTCAGCCACGCGGGGACTTCCATGAAATCCTTGGCAATGCGAGTTTCGACGGAGGAGCCATATAATTCTCCAAAAACGCCATTCCAATACCACTGAATGAGTTTTGCCCGGATGGTCTCATGTTCCCAGTCCTTACCAATATCCGCGAGGATCGCAGCTAACGGTATGATCTGCGATTGGTAAGGCAGATCAAAGACGCGGTAGATGTGCAAAATATGCAGAAACTTTGCCGCCGACTCAAAGCCGCTCTCAGCTTGCGCCTCGTAGCGCTTGTAGGCGTCGATCGGAAGATCGAGCAGCGCTTGCCGATTGCCTGAGACCGCGGGCAGCTCTTTGCCCTGTTTTCCAGCACGTTCCGCCTCGCGGCGCCGGTCGCGGGTGTGGAACAGGGAAACGACATGCAGGAAATCGGTGGGACCCACTTCGGCGATAATCCCGGATTTCTCCCCGGGAGACCGGGAGCTCTCCGCAAAGCGGCGGTGGCGTCCGCCGTGGCCGTCTTCTCCATACCAGTCTTTCCGCAACTCGTGTCCTGATGCGGCATACATGGCGGTGACAAGCTCAAACGCATCCAGCGCTTTGCCTCCTGTATTCACCTTTTCGAAAACCACGCATACTGCCTCCTTGGATGTCGAGCGTTCGAGGGCTATCACCGGGACACGGTAGTACTTGAAGTTTTCAAGAACCTCGCGCTTGAAAATTCGAAACTCCTCGCGGACACCTTCATTTTGATCGCCCTTCCAGTGCTTGTCGAAGCCATCCTGCCATTTGTCCCAATCGAAGACTTGGGACACCGGATACATCAGGCAGGAATATTCGCGCTCCGGCGAAGAAAGATCTAGGACCACATCGCGACCGAAATCGGTTCGAATTACGCGATCCTCGGGCAGCCCGACGATCGCGTCTTCACGATCGGTCAAGGGGTCAAGCGCTTTCCTGATGTCCATGTAGAACCAGCGCTGCACCTTCTTCTTTTTTGGCGTGACCGTGTCGACCACTTTTCCACGGATGGTGACTTGGTGAAGCGATGTCATGCGTTGCTGGCCATCAAGCAAGAGGGATTGTGGCGAGGTGAGTTTCGCTTCGGGCGGAGCTCCTTCGACGGTTCTGGGTTTGAAGTTTACGGGGCCGCCGGTCTCGAGCGTCATCAAGGCGCCTACGGGAAACGCCCGCGAGATTGACGCGATCAGACTCTTGATCCGGTCTTCATCCCAAACCCAGCTGCGCTGGAAATCGGGCAACTGGATTACGCCGCGGCGGCAGTCGTCAAGCAGCTTGTACAGGTCGAAAGGGTTGGTCTGAAACGATGAGCCTGCCATTCTTACCGCGAAACTCCATTGATCATGAAGAGCAATGATATCGTTCTTCACCGCAGGTCGCGGCTTCGAGTAGTCACCAAGCAAAACGGGCGATCCGGCTTTCACCGCATCGCCCGCCTGTTTTCGTGAATCTGGAGCCACCCGTCAGAATCGAACTGACGACCCTCTCATTACGAATGAGATGCTCTACCAACTGAGCTAGGGTGGCGCTTCTTTACCTTACCAAACGAGAATGTTCCGGCAAAAGGTCCGACCCAGACTCCGACCGGTTCAAGTGTTATTTGTGTCCGCGCGGGGCCTCATGGCCGTGTGCGTCGTGCATCGCCTGTCCGTGAAATTCCGCCCGATGTTCCGCTACACGTTCGCCGCGCGCGGGCACGGGCCCGTGGTATCCCTTGCGATAGTCGAGCGCGTGATCGACATGTCCGTAGAAATGGGCCGGCCCATGGAACCACGGTCCCGCGCCGATGAAGATGCCGCCGGAAAACCACTCCGGACCGTAATAACCATCCGGGGCGCAATTATAGGGAGGCGTCTCGTAATATCCGTACGGGCAAACCGGCGGTTCGCCAATACTGACCGCAACCTGCGCGGACGCGTGAGGGGCGGCAACCATGCAAAGCCCGGCTGTAATCGCCATCAAACCAAGATTTCGTAGGGTTTTCATAATTTTTCTTTCATTTCCGGTCGCGTGAACCTGGTTTGGTCACCCGCCCCACTACCAATCGCACTTCTCATGCCAAACGGCTGCCGCTCAGTGCCCGGACGCTTTCCTGAGCGCCACGGCATTCATGCAATAGCGCAGTCCGCTCGGCGCGGGACCGTCGGGGAATACGTGACCGAGATGCGCGTCACAGGTATTGCAGACCGTTTCCACGCGCTTCAGGAACGCCGGTCCGTCAAAACGATAGGCGATCACATTCGCCGCGAGCGGCTGCGTGAAAGACGGCCAGCCGGTGCCGGACTCGAATTTCTCGGAAGCGTCGAAGAGAACGGAGTCGCAGCACAGGCAGGAATACATCCCCGGCTCGAACAAACTGCACATCTGCGAACTGAAAGCGCGCTCCGTGCCGGCTTGGCGCGTGACGCGGTACTGCTCCGGGCTCAGTTGCGAGCGCCATTCCGCTTCCGTCTTCACGACCTTGTGGTCAGGAGCTGGGTTGCCATTTTTGGCGAGGTTCAAGACGTCGGGCCATTTCAGCATGATGCTCCATTTTATCGATGCCGGCCGGAGGCAGGCGAGCCGCCCACTTCGCATGTCCAGCCGGGGACGCGGGAGACTTTCGCCGGTTCCGCCAGCAGGAAGACACGATCGGCAGTTCCCGGCCGTACCGTGTGAGCGGTCTGCTCCGCAGCGAACTCGCGCGGGACGAAGAAATCGAGCTCAGGATGTTCGCGAATGGCGGTCCTCGCGGCCGCGGCGTCAGGGAAGAGGATCTCGGTTCCGCGGGGGTCCAGCCGATCGTCGAGACCCATTGCCGACAATCGGGCGCGAAAGATGGGCCACCACTCGGGTTGGCGGGCGAACTGGTCCGCCGTCACAATCACGCCGAGGTAGCGCCAGTCGATGGGAAGCCGCGCGGGCGCCATGCCGGGATCGATGATGCCGTATTGCACGCGCGGGAGCGGGAGCAGCCCGGAGTAGAATTCATCGTCGGGCTGAAGGATGAACAGCGTGTTCCCGCGTCTCTCTTCGCAATATCGCTCCAGAGCGGGCGCGGAAGGGACATTCGTTCCGCTCCATTGGATCGCGTGACCGGCGCCGAGGAACCAGCCGCCTGATAGCGCGGCGCATACGAGCGCGGCAGGGGCCCAGATGCGTGAGCCGTCGGGGATTGCGAAGCCGGCGCTCAGCGCCAGTCCCGTGACCACCGGGAGGAGGTAGGAAGCCGCATGATAGCGAAACAGGAGCAGCGCTAAACAGCTCCATCCAAGCCAGAGCATCACGAGCGAATTGGCGCGTCTGGAAAAGAGCGCCAGGGCCAGAGCGGCCAGCCCGAAACCGGCCGTCACCGGGTCGCCTCGAAACAGGCGGCCGGAATAAAAGAACAGGTTTGGATCGTGGGTCGAGAGCGGAGTCGCGCCGGTGCTGTTGCCGACGAGTTCGGTCAGGATGTGCTCATTCCAGAACCAGCGGCTATGCGCGAGCAATGCGTAGAGGAACCACGGCGCGGCCACCAACAGCGCGGCGGCGGAAGCCTGGGCGATCCGCCGCGGCTTGGGCGGTCTGAACAGAGCGGAGTGGGAGAGGATGGCCGCGGCCGGGATGAGACCGGCGGCGCTCTTGGTCAGGATCGCGGCCCCGATCAGAATGCCGCACAGCCAGGCGGATCGCCGCCGATCGAGAGCTGGATCCCGCGCAACCACATAGATCGCCGCCAGACTGAGGAACGCGAGCGGCGCGTCCATCATATTCAAGCTGCCCAGCATGATCCAGTAAGGGTCGGACAGGATCAGGATCGCGGACAATGACGCCGCCCAGATCCCGCGCTCGCGCCCCACCCAGGACCAGGCGATGGTGCAGACGCCGGCCGCGGCGAGAACGGATGGAAGCCGAAGGAAGCAGGGCGTGCCGCCGCCCAGCTGCACGCTCATCGCGGATAACCAGAAGAGGAACGGGGGTTTGAAGAAGGCCAGCCTGCCGAGGAACGTCGGAGTGAGCCAGTGATGGCCTTGCAGCATTTCCATGACGACCCGGCTATAGACCGCTTCGTCCTGAGGGCCGAAGTGTCCAACCGGGTCCATGTATCCGCTGCTGATCCACGCGCGCGATGCGCGGAGGCTGAACCAGCACGCGGCGGCGAGGAAGATGAAGATGTTGGTGAATGTGGCGCGGCGGGCGGAGAGCGACGGGTTCACGTTCGCGGTGGGGTGGGAGAGTGCCCGGGGTGGGAATCGAACCCACACTCGCCTTGCGGCGAAAAGGATTTTAAGTCCTTTGTGTCTACCAATTTCACCACCCGGGCGCATTGGAAAATGAACAGCTTACGAAGCCGGAGATGGATGAACGTAGGGTTGAGGAACCGTGTCTGTAGAATGCCCCATCGCCTGATTATAGTGAAGGCATCCGGTCGTGCAGGCGGCGGAAGGCCCGCAGCTATGGCAGCCCGATCGCTTGCATGCGGGAATCCTTCGAGAAGGAAATGCGCGGGGCAGATGCAACGCTCGACGAATCGAAACAGCGCATCTTCGCTTCTCTCGAACGATATTCGAAACAACTTCGGCGGGGAGCACGGGACAACAGGATTGTGTTCGCCCACGTGGATGCGCTGGCAAAGTGATCCTGAGCACGCGCCGGATAACGACGAGGATGCGAGGAGGGCTGAAGTAGCGAAGAAAAAACTGGGGCGCTCGCGATTCAATAAGAGCTTTGGAGCGAATAGTGCGGGCGATTCTCACACGGCGCTCTCGGATTGATAGGTCGCGCCGCCGGCAATGAATGAGGAGGACACATCGAGAAGGGCAAATCCCCGGGGGAAAACCTCGACTCCAACATGTCATATCGATGCGAGACTCCATCTCTCCTTGTTTCGATAGACTAATCATTCATGTTGGAAACAATCCCACCACACGACCACCACGGTCAGCGGGGATGCGGGCGTCGAGGCGTAGTGATTCCGCCAAGCAGCGAGGAGTGGAGGGGCAATGGCGTGGCGGTTTAGGCGGTCCATGCGGCTACCTGGCGGTTTTCGGCTCAATGTATCGAAGAATGGGCTTGGTTATTCGTGGGGCTTCCGGGGCTTTCGGATTGGCCGTGATAATCGAGGCCGAGTCGTCAGGACGCTTTCGGTTCCGGGAACGGGACTTTACAACCGGCAATACTTAAGCAAGGCCGTGAGCCAAGGCGTGACACAAGGGAAGAGTTCTGGGATGGGTTGCGGCGGGTGTGTGGGGACAATCTTTCTATTCCTGCTAATCCTTGGGGCTCTGGCACAACTGATCGAGAGCGGCAACATCACGGGGTTGATTCTCGTTCTTCTCGTTGTAATGGTTGGTTACGTGATACGAAAATTCAGGTTCCCCGCAACAGCCGCACCGACCGAGGTTACGCCTCGGGATTATGAGTGGCTTGGTCACGAAGTAAAGGTCAGGTTCCTGGAGCTTGAGATGCCGATAAAAAACCAACTGCGTAAGTCTCGTGGCGCGACTGGGTATGAAATCCTTTTCGAGATGTCGATCACGGACCTCATTTGCCGTTTCGCGAGCCTGGCTGGAGGAATCACTGCCCCGGAGGCCAAGGTGTTCTTAGACATCTTCAAGGTGCTTCATCCAAAGAGATATGCGAGCTTGTCAGCAGAAGACGCCGTGACCTTGCTTCAAGGACATCGCCAAAGGAGCCCGGAATCTGTTGCGGTACCCTTCTCAGACTCGCTCATCTTCAGACTTTCTCAGCGGGCGGGTGAACCGTTCGCAAACGATTTGAAGGCATTGATGTCCAAGATCGCACTACAGGTCGCTCTCGCTGACGGACCTCTGTCACAGAGTGAACAGGCCGAACTTGACGCACTTCGGGATCCATCCAGGCCCACGGGGCGATCCAACGAGGCGGCAGAAGCCGTCCAGGAACCGAACGCGGAAGAGGCGTCGGAACCTCTGGCAGCGGCCAATGAAAGCGATGCTGAGGCGGTCGTTCCAACGGCCCGGCGTCAGATCATAGATCCTCAATTTACCTGTGCAACGGGCGTCGTCACCATCGACATCTTAAAGGAGGGGATTAAGAAATTGGTCGAAACCTCGGAGCCCCTACTCAAAGAGGAATATCGGAGGGTGCGGAAATCCAGCATTGCTCGGGAACTTCTGGAGCAGGACATACGAGCCATCATCATTCGGGCCGGCTTCACGGGCGGTTCTATATCGGACTATGCTGCTCATCTATACCTGGAAATATTCAGATGCCTGCATCCTCGAACCTATGCGGGATGGACCCTCGACACATCGCGCAGTGTGGTTACAAAGATTTTGGAGGGTGGGAGGGACACGTACCTCGGGGCTCTGAAGAAGCCACATACGATTGAGGTCTTGGAGCGAATCGATTCCGCACATGGAACAGGCGCCACAAAGTCGGCTCGAGATATCTTCCTAATTCTCGCCATCTTTGCTGCTTCCTCTGAAGGAAGGTTGTCCAGCGAAAAAGAAGCAGAGATCATCCAGATGACGACTGTATTTGAAATGATCGGGCAAGGTCACGCGAGTTTAGCTGACGGGCAGTAGCCCAAACGACTGGGGTTCTTTGCAAACGTCACGTCTGAGGGAAGGCGTTACGCTGGCGGTTCTTCCACAAGATCGAAGCTGACTCTGTAAGTGTAGAATGTAACGCCCTGGCTCACTAACATCGCATATTTAATCCAGTCGTGAGGCAAGCTTGTTATGATGATGCCGCGGACGTTTTCGCCTGACGAGGCCTTGTGCTTTTTGACCCAACCCATGTATCGAAGTAATTGACCCACCACGGCGTCCGAGCTCTTCCCCTTTTTCAGTTCGATCACAACCCAGTCATGGTTAGCCTTGTCACGAGCGAGAATGTCGATTATGCCGACGGAAGTCGGGTACTGCGTGGCGCTCTCTTCATCCTCGTCGTGCAGCTGAAGTGTCTTTCCGAGCGCTGTCTTATCCCAATTCGAAACCATGAACTCTTCGAGATACTTTTCCATCGGAAACAGAAACGACTCACCGATGGCCGTTTTTGTTGCGTTGTCGCCGATATCGGATTCAGAATTGACCGGGACCTGCGCGTGGGCGGATGAACCCGGGCCGTGAACCATGAGGGAGAACATCACATCGACAAGCGAGAGCGTCTGGCCGATCTCGTCGGCAATCTGACGGCAAGCCACGTTGATCGCCACGTAGCGGTTCCCGAAGGTCTCGGTTGCCTTCGCTTTATTCCGGTCAAGTTGGTTCAGACCTTCCTCGCTTATGCGGTTGTAGACCGCGTATTTCTCCGGGTGTACGCACATGAGGATTGGTGTGAGAACGGCCCGTCCAAGCCCACGAATGTAAAGACGCCCGCCTTTGTCCGTAATCTCGTCTAACCGGACTTGAATGGGCCGAGTTTCGTCCAGCAAAACCTTCAAGGCGGTCTTCAGACGCTGCATGTCCGCGTAAATGTTCGCGTGCCTGTGGATCCCAGACCAATGTCTATTGTTTTTGACCAGAAGGAAAGCCCTGAACTGTTCGTCTGTGAGATTGTCGATGTTCTCGGGGCTGAATAGCTTACCGTAACGTTCGACGGCGGCTTTCTGTTCAGCAAACTCGTGAGGATTTTTCGAGATCCAGTTGGAGAGGAGATGGGACGATTCGTCGAGGGTCATGCTTCCGGCAGCGCTCCGATCTCCCAAGTTTATTCCACGGCTCATCAAACCGTTAAACTGAACGCATGGGGATGACGTTCGAGGCCGTTTACGAGCACGGGGTGCTCAGGCCGCTCGAAAGCCTCAGGCTTACCGACCAGCAGCACGTCCTCGTGACCATTTCGGGCGATCCCGCGACCGCTGACAAGGTTGCGGGTTATTTCGAACCCGAGGAATGGCAGGCCGCCAAACATGACGACATCAGCCTCCAGGAGGTTCGGCGAGCGCTTTCGTCAATTTCGGGATCGCTCGCGAATGCAGTGATCGCGTCGCGGGAAGAACGCTGAAGTTGATCGGCACTCACGATGCGCCTGATCGGTGGCGCAAAGGACTTAGAAGGTGAATTGCGTTGTAGTCTCTTCAGAAAACTGCGTGATCTTCACGACCCGTCCATCGGGAAACACCGCGCGGATCTCCAAATCCGCGCCGACGGCTTGAAGGTAGCTGGCCAGCGTGCTGACATACATGTCCGTCCGCCGCTCCAGCTTGGACACGTCGCCCTGTCCCATATGTAACTCCCCGGCAATCTTGGTTTGGGTCAGTTCACGCGCCTTACGAAGCTGGTAAAGCGATATCTCATCCACGAGGCGCCGGTGCTCGGCCTCGCTGGCCGTTTTTGCCTTGGCGGACATCCCGGCGCGCAATTCCTGGAAATTTCTAGCCACGTTCAGTCCTCTCCTTCTCAATCCGTTTTAAGTGACGTTCGAACAACCGGTCAGCTACCGGCACGTTCGTTTGATACCAACGATCGTCGCCGGTTTTGTCGCCAGCGACCAAGAGAATCGCTGTGCGGCGCGCGTCAAAGGCATATAGTCAGCAAGGGGTCGCCCCCGGCAGCACGGCGCGGATGGCGCCTGCTGGAATGTCGAAATTGTCTGCAATCTTCCACCGGCGAACCGCTTTCAAAGTTCTCCACGGGAATCAGCCCGCACGCGCGAGTGCTTGAGGATGGGAACGCCGCTCACTTCGCCGGGAACGACTTCGACAAGCGGGCAATCTGTCCAGTCCATAGCCGTGTATCCTTGCGGCCAAAGCGCCCTCCTAGCGTTCGCAGCCCTTCGGGTTCGCAGGCGTGGTGTTCAGATAGACCGAAACGCTCATCGAGATGTAGTTCGCGACGGCTAAATCGGGCCGGCCGTCGTGATTGAAGTCGCCCGAAACAATCCACACAGGCTCGATTCCGGCGGCCAAAAGTTGCGGCGCCCCGAAGGTTCCGTCTCCATTGCCTTGCAGGATGGAAAGTCCCGTCCCATTGAAATTGGCCGTAGCCACGTCCGGAATGCCGTCGCAATTCAAATCTCGTACGACCAGCGAACGCGGCAGGTCCCCGGCGGGAAATGCCTGGGGAGCTTGGAAAGTTCCGTCCCCGTTGCCGAGCAGCGAGAAGATATCGGAGGCGCCTGTCGCGACCAAGTCCGCTTTGCCGTCTCCGTTGAGATCCGCGGCCGCGATAGCGTCCGTTCTCTGCGAAAGAGGAATTCGCACGGGAGTCTGAAAATATCCATTCCCTTCGCCGAGAAGAATCCACACTCCCGGAGCGCTGCTGTCGGTTACCGCCAAATCCAGATTTCCGTCACCGTTGAAATCCCGCGCCACGACGCGGAACGGCTCTGAATCGGGTATCTGGGTGAACTGCTCCGGGCCGAAAGTCCCGTCGCCGTTACTCGGCAGCACCATGATTCCGTTAGCCCCGGATGGTTGAATCACGACTAAGACCACGTCGGAGTTTCCCGCATTCGTGAAGCGCCCGCTTGTCATCGTCTTGATCGTGTACGGCAGGCTTGTGTAGGGTTCGCCCGCCAGAGTGCCGTTCGCCTGATCCAGGAAAGCCTGAAGGCCATAAGGGGGTCCTCCATCGAGATTGTGTGATCCGGCCACGACCAAGTCGGGAAGTTTGTCGGCGTTCAAATTCGCCAAGGTGATCACCTCGGCGATGTAGTAATCCGTTGTTAGCGACTGCAGGGCGCCAAAAATCCCTGTGGGGCCGCCTGGTAGGATCGCGAGATTGCCGCCGGGGCCTGTGACAAGGGCGATGTCCGGATTTCCGTCGTTCGTGAAATCGCCCACCGCAAGCTCATTGACATAATCATTGATCGCGTAGTTCGCCGCCCCGGCGAAGCGAATCGGAGGCGCCGCTACCGCCAGCGAGCCCGTCAAGCAAAGAAACATAAAGCAGGTAAGTGTTCTCAAGTGTTCCTCTCCCGTACCAGTTGAATTTGTAAGTGCACTTTGTTAAATCAGCGTTCGCTGACCCGGAAGACAGAGCCTTGACCGGTCACGCCTCCGAAGTAATCCGTTTCGTACAATCCCGTCTTGTTCAACAATAAGGCCCCTGCTGAACGGTACTGTCCTGAACCAGAGTTACGAATGTCCCCCATTCTGCCTCTGGCGCCGCGGGCGGCGTAAGCTGAAACGCCACGCCCAGATTGTTGTCGCCGCCGAAGTCGGTTCCGCCGAACAGGGCTTCGTCCGACTTTCGGCGAACCACCCCTGTGTAGGATTGCGATCCATCTGGACCGGAAAAGCGATGGATGATCTGGAAGTTTCAGGAATCGCCGCCGCCGGCAGGGGAAATCTCAAATACGATTCCTGGCTGTCCGCCCCCCTCGGTGATCCGTCTCCTGGAGCGATAGACGGCTCGATGGGTCTAAAGTAAGACCGGCATCTGGCGTCGAGCCGTCTGGCCCGGAGGAAAAGCGGTAGAGTACCGTTTCTGTCCATGTGTCGCCCGCGCCTCTCGCCAACTTGCCCGGCCGCGTCCTCGACAACGCCACCCGCCGGAAATGCGCCATTCGGATCGTAATCAAAGTTGCACAGGGTTTGGTAAGCGGCTTGTTGAGCGCTCGCTTGCCCGGGAAGCGCCAGCAGCACGGCTAGAGTCATCATGCTCCCATGAGCGGCTCTTGTGATCGTCTTTGGAAATCCCATGCGGCTTCTCCCTTTGCGCCGCTGCTGAGATTCATTGTGCTGTTACGGGGAGCGAGAGACAATGGTTATTCAACTGATTTCCGATGATCGCGGTATTCGCGGTTAAATTACTGATTCAAAGCTATTTATAGCTGCTTATGCGGGGCGGTCTCTGGTGATTTTCCGTTTTGGAGCGTTTGAGCTCTCGGCTATCTCGGGAGAACTTCGCAAACACGGAATCCTTGTACGGCTGCCACCCCAACCCTTCCAGGTGCTGACGATTCTCATTGAGCGCTCGGGAGATGTTGTCACTCGGGAGGAGTTGAGGGATCGGCTCTGGGGTCAAACAGCGGTGGAGTCCGATGCCGGCCTGAACCGTTGTATCCGGCAGGTCCGCGCCGCCTTGGCCGACGATGCGGACACGCCCCGATATATCGCCACGGAGCCGCGAAAGGGCTATCGGTTTATCGCGCCTGTCGAACGGCAACCGAAAATAGGGCAAATTCCTGCGGTTTCTTCCGAAGAAGGTGCTTCTCCGCGGATCCACCAGGCCGCGCCCTCCGGGGTGGGTCGCTCCCGTCGACAAGTCGTCTGGTTAGTACCAATAGGAGTGTTGCTTGTAGCCGCGCTAACCGTGACCAGGCTTCTTCCCCACAAAACGAAGCTCTCCCCGGATCTCAATCCCGTCCCGCTCTCCGTGGCGCTCGGCGATCAGTTCAGCCCGACTTTTTCTCCCGACGGGCGCCGGGTCGCTTTCGCGTGGAAGGGAGAACGTCCGGATAATTTCCACATTTACGTTAAGCTGGTCGGTTCATCTTCCGCGCCTCTGCGTCTCACCACAAGCGAGGGAGTGGACTATAGTCCCGCTTGGTCACCTGACGGGAGGTGGATTGCCTTCTGCCGGGGCACCGATATGCCCGGGGGAGCGATCATGGCTGTGCCCGCTTCGGGCGGCGCGGAACGTAAGATCATCGATCTGAATATGATCGCGTCCCCGTGGAGTCACTCCATCGATTGGTCCGCGGACTCCAAATACCTGGTGGTCGCCGACCGCTTAGCCGGCAAGAACGAAAAGGGCTTGTACCTTGTCGACGTCGAGACGGGAGAGAACAGGCAGATTACAGCTCCCGCTCCCGACACACAAGACATCGGCCCAGCCGTTTCCCCGGACGGGAGGACTATAGCGTTCACTCGCGATATCGGTTCTGGCGTCAGTTCCATCATGGTGCTTCCGTTTCCGGCATTCACGCAAGCGAGCAACCAGGCCGTGCCTCTCCCCAGGACTCAGTCGCGCGACATCTATAATGCCCAGCCGGCGTGGACGCCTGATAGCAGCCATATCGTGTATGCTTCGAACGCGGGCGGCAACCATCACCTTTGGCTAGCGCCTAGCTCCGGACCAGGTGAGCCGGTCGAACTGCGCGCGCTAGGTGACGGCGTGACAGATCCGGCGGTTTCGCGAACAGGGCAACTCGCGTTCGTACATGAAACGCCAGGTTCCAATATCTGGAAGATCACCCTGGGTGCGCCATCCGCGGGTGCGCCCAACCCGGTGCGTATCGCCGCATCCACAAGGGTTGAGCAGAGCCCCGCTGTTTCGCCGGACGGAGAGCACATCGCTTTCGAGTCGAACCGTTCTGGTTTCAGCGAGATCTGGACCTGTCGGGCAGACGGCACAGATATCGTACAGATCACAAATTTGCAAAATCCGGTGACTGGATCTCCGGACTGGTCGCCCGATGGGCACCGCATCGTTTTCGATTCGCGTGCCGGGGGACGGCCGCGGATCTACCTCGTCGCCGCCGGCGGCGGTAAACCAGAGGCGTTAACCTCCAGGGACCGATCGAGCGTCGTTCCCAAGTGGTCGGCCGACGGTAAATTCATCTACTATTCATCGGATCAGACCGGGCGTATGGAGATATGGCAGATTCCCATGTCGGGCGGCGATCCCCGTCAGGTCACATTCGACGGCGGCTTTGCACCGGTGCCGTCGCCAGATGGACGCTCTCTCTACTACAAATCCAATAAAGCTCTCACAAGCCCGCTCTGGGAACTTCGTCTCGATAGCGGTAAGCGAACCTTCGTCAGCTCCAATGTGCCTGACCGCGGCTACGCGGCAGCTCCGGATGGTGTCTATTTCTTCGCTGAATCCGCCGGGGAATCCGAACATCCGTTGTTCTTCTTCAACAAAACGACGCTTCGAAAGGCGCTGATCTTCCAGACTGACGGATTGTTGGGGCTTGGTATGGGGCTGGCTTTGGAAAATCGTGCTCTCTTCTACACGAAGCAGGAGGAACGTGGATCCGAACTTCTTGTCGTAAACCAGTTCTGGAAGTAGTCTGAGCCGTCGTGCGCAAGGATGAGCGTGTATCAGACTGTGATTCCCGGAGGGCCGGCGCTCAAAGCGGCTTTTCGCTATGAAAATACTTCTTATACGCCGAAATCCAGTCCTTCGAAAGGTCGCTCTGAGCAGTCGCGAGATCGATCTGCCCGGAGCAAACCATCTCGTGTAAGCGCTCCTCCAGCGCGTCCTTTACATGAGCGTTCCAGAGAACAGTCCCGTAAGGCTGCGGCCAAAGATTTCTAATGTCCCGCGTGCCGCCGAGCTCAGGCGTCACGAGGAAGTCGACTTCGAAGGCATCCGCCTTCGCGCCTGCCATTCCATATTCCGTGAACACCTCACGCTTCAGAGAATCTGGCACCGCGCGGGCGCCATCCGCGCCGGAGGCCTCGCAAACCTCATCGTTCGATACAGGCCGAACGGCGCCCGGCGTTAAGAAGGCAAGTGGTGTAGCGCGCGCCTTTTGATCGCCTCGTCCTGGGAGCCGATGTTCGGCAAGATTGCGGAACTCATAGAGTCCGACAAGCGCGATGAATAGAATTGCGAAGGGCGTAAGCGCGGTTCGCCAGTCAATCCTATACCAACCTTTCGGCGATTTTCGCATTCCCGCGAGTTGCGCTTTCAATCTGGCTCGCCCGATATCCGCGGGGGGAGCAGATCTGTTTTCGTTCTGGTATGCGTGAGTGAACGCGACGATTGTGGCTTCCATGCCCGCCATCCGCGTCCGGCAGCGCCAGCAATCGCGAAGATGAGACCGAATCGTGGCTGTTCGCGAGGACGAAAGCTCCCCGTCCAATACAAGCAGCAGCTCCTGTTCGGAGGGATGAAAGTTCTCCCGCATCCTAAAGCCTCCTATCCGTCCGCTGAAGCCTGTCCAAAGATCGCGTGATCGACTTCGCAACCGAACCAAGCGAAATTCCCTGAAGCGCGGCAATTTCCCGGTATGTGAGGCCCTCCGCGCGCAGGGAAAGGCATCCGCGGTCCACTTCCGGCAGCGCATAGAAGACTGCCAGCAGTCGCTCTTCTCTTTGGCGCGCGTCAAACCGCTGCTCGGGATTCGGCTCCGGGTCAATCTGGTTGTCAAAAATGTTTTGATCGCCCGACGTCTCGATTCGTCGGGAGGCGCTGAGCCTCTTCAGACCGATGTTGTGGGCCACCCGGAACAGCCAGCCGCGGATATTGCTTTGCGCGCGTCCGCGGTTCAAATGTTGAAACAGCGCGAGAAAGACCTCTTGCACGACCTCCTCGCCGTCAGAACCGCGAACGCCCAGCGTATACAAATATCGAAGCAGGCTGTCTCTCGATTGGTCGAAGTGGCGCAAAACCTCGTTTCCGGGCTTGCTTTCCGGCGCCAATCCCGTTTGCGGCTCAGCAACGGTGAGCAGAGTGCGGGGAATCGCGGGATCTTGGAGCGAGGACATGGGTTGGATAGCGAGGCGGTGAGATCCCTCTACTTATAAATCCTTTTCGGCATCGATCCGTTCACGCTTTTTTTTTGGCCGTCTCTCCTAAAAAGATGAACAACCGTCCCTCCCCAGGGATATTCCTGCAGGCCCTCATGCTTCGAAAACTCCTCCTCCTTTCCTGGTTCCTGATTCACGGGATTCATGTTTATGCGCAGACGAATACGGGCGAGCTACGGATCTCGGTGGAAGACGCCACACACCGGCCGGCCATAGCATCTCTACAACTGGTCAGCGAAGCGAACCAATACCGGCGCGATTTCCAAACCGATGGAGCGGGGCGTCTCGACGTGACCCGGCTGCCGTACGGTCTCTATAATATCGGGCTGCGAAAACCGGGCTTCGCGGAATCCGCAACTCTGGTGGAAGTCCACTCGGCGGCTCCCCTTGAGCTCACGCTGGTTCTGGCGGTCGCTTCCGCGAAAACTTCGGTGACCGTCACGGAGAGCCAGACGCTCATCGATCCTCACCAGGTCGGGAGCGTCAACCGGATCGGGTCCGACACGATCGCGGACCGGCCAGCCTCTTTACCGGGCCGGGCAATCGTCGATCTCGTGAATTCGCAGCCTGGGTGGCTCTACGAAGGGAACGCTGTTTTGCATCCGCGCGGCTCCGAGTACGAAGTGCAGTTCGTGATGGACGGCATTCCGCTGACGGATAACCGATCGCCCAGCTTCGGTCCCGAGATCCAGGGCGACGATGTCCAATCGTTAAGCATCTATACCGCGGGCTTCCCGGCGGAATACGGAAGGAAACTGGGTGGGGTTGTTGCTGTCGAGCCGGCAAAAAATACGCTTTCCGGCGCGCATGGCAAGATTATCGCGTCCGGGGGCAGTTACGACAGCGTCAACGGATTCGCGCTCGGTCAATACGCGTGGGACCGGAATACGCTGACGTTCAGCGCGGATGGAGCGGAAACAGATCACTATTTGAACCCTCCCGTTCTTCAGAACTTCACCAACGAAGGCACAACAGGGAACTTCTCGCTGCGGTTCGAGCGCGATCTTACCGACGCCGACCGCGTCAGCTTCTCGGTAACGCGGAGCTTGGCCAGGTTTGAGGTCCCCAATGAGCAGATCCAGGAAGCGGCGGGCCAGCGCCAGGATCGGGGCATCTTTGAAACCATCGGGATCGCCTCCTACCAGCATGTTTTCTCGCCGAATGTCGTCGGCGATTTGCGGGGCATGGTGCGGTCCGATGAACAAACGCTCGATTCAAATCCGCTCTCGACGCCCGTCATCGCATTTCAAGACCGCAGCTTCAATGAGGGCTACCTGAAAGGAACGGTGTCGGTCCACCAGGGAGTCAATGAGTGGAAGGCCGGTTTCGAAGTCGATTCGACAAAGCTTCACGAAATATTCAGCGACATCATAACCGACCCCACCCAGTTCGATGACGGCACTCCCAGTACGTTCCAGTTCAACAGCCAGAAATGGGATCTGGAACAATCCGCTTTTGTGCAGGATCAAATGACTTTGGGTAAGTGGAACATCAGCGCCGGCATCCGCTACGATCATTACCAGTTGCTGGTCAACAAGACGGCGTTTAGTCCGCGGTTGGGCGTCTCCCGTTATTTCAAGAGCTTGGATTTGGTGGTTCACGCCTCTTACGATCGCGTGTTCCAGACTCCGTTTTTCGAAAACATTCTCCTCTCCAGCTCGCAGCAGGTTCTCTCTTTGAACCCGGTGTTTCTGCGGCTCCCGGTGGAGCCTTCCTATGGAAATTACTATGAGGCAGGTTTTACAAAGAGCTTCTTCAACAAGATACGCCTGGATGTGAACGGCTTTGATCGCCGCGTCAGCAATTACGGAGACGACGACCAGCTCTTAGACACAGCGGTCAGCTTCCCGATCTCATTCGCCAAGGCGAACCTGTACGGCGCGGAGGCAAAGCTGGCGATCCCGCATTGGGGGCCGTTCAGCGGCTATGTGAGCTACTCCTATATTGTCGGTTCTGCTTATTTCCCGGTTACCGGCGGTTTGTTTCTGGGCGACGATGTGGCGGGCGCCGCTGGAGTAGGGCGCTTTTGGGACTCGCAGGACCAACGGAACACAGTGCGGGCGCGCTTCCGCTATGACCTTACGCATCGGATCTGGTTGGGCGCCGGCGGAGAGTATGGAAGCGGTCTTCCGGTTGAATTCGATGGCGACCCGCAAGACGCAATCGCGCAATACGGTCAGAAGGTGGTGAGTCGTGTCAACCTGGTGCACGGCCGCGTGAGCCCTTCCCTATCGATCGACGCTTCATTGGGTCTGCAGCTGGTGGATTCCGAAAAGCTGAAGATGTCTCTCCAGGCGGATGGGACGGATCTGAATAACCGATTGAACGTGATCGACTTCGCCGGGCTATTCTCCGGAAACGCGATCGCGCCGGAGAGAAGTTACTCATTGCGTCTGCAAACCCAGTTCTGACATGCCGGCGGCGTTATTCTGACAACGTGCGAGAACCGCGGTCTTGAACAGATTCGCTTTTCAGAGCGAAGAGCAACGTCCTTCCTATGTGGATTCCGGGGGCGAGCTTCCTGTATTAATCGCACTGCATGGACGCTCTCTTTCAGCATCTTGGTCTCACCAAAGCCGTCATTCTTGGAAACTCGCTGGGCGGCGTGAACGCTTATCAGTACGCGGCGCTTCACCCTGAGCGGGTGCGCGGACTCATTATCGAAGACATCGGGGTGGAAGTTCCCGGTGAGATGCCGCCCGTTCTGGCGTGGGCCGGTGTATTCGACTCATTTCGCGAGAGAGCTGACGGCTGGATGCTCCCTTTTGAGCCCCGCGAGATGATGGTTTCGCAAGTTTCTCTCCAGGACAGCCATTGGGCGGATTGGACGGGGACGAACTGCCCGGCGCTCGTCATCCGCGGAGCAGACAGCCGAGTCACAAATCAAGCCGAGATGGAGGAAATGACGAGCCGGCGAGCGAATACGGATTGTGTACGCTGGAGGGCGGACATGTGGTCCATGCTGATAATGCGGCCGCCTTCGCGGCAGTCGTGCGAACGTTTCCGCGCTCCCTCACCTGACTGAACTGATAAACTGGTCTGCAAATCAGGCCAAGCTTTTGATTCGTCGCCCTATCCCCTTTATCCTCGCCATTCTTTGCATCTTTGCCTCGGGTTTCCCTCTTTTGGCGGCCGACCAGGGCGCCTTGGACGCGAGCGAGCAGCTCTTCACGGTTCTCGCGGCGGCCAATGCGGCCGGTTATGACGCGGGGCTCGCCACGTCGCCGCCGCTTCGCCAGCAGGTTCGCGACAGCGTTTCCGCCACCAACGCCACAGTGATCCGGCAGCTTCAGGCCTGGTACAAAGAGCATCGCGAGCTCGACAAAACCCAGGATCTGGCCCGCTTTCTATCGCTCGGCATCTCGGTCAAAGGGCCGCCCGATTTCGAGTGGTCCAAGCGCGAGGTCGAAGTTCCGCCCGACGCCATGGCCATGGACGACTTCCGAAAGCTGTTGCCCCGCTTCTACGAGGACGCCAAAATCGGGGATCTGTGGAAGCGCTCGCAAAAGTCCGTCGATGCGATGCTTGACCGCTACCAGGAGCCTGTCACTCACGCTGTGCTCGAAGTGAACAGCTATATCCGCAAACCTTCCAACGAATACCTCGGCCGCCACTTCGAAGTGCTCTTCGATTTCCTCAGCGCTCCCAACCAGGTCCAGACCCGCAGCTATGGGGACGACTACTTTGTCGTCCTCACGCCCTCTTCAGACCTTCATATCTCCGAGATTCGCCACGCCTACTTCCGCTTTGCCATCGACCCGCTGGCTTTCAAGTACGGAATGGAGCTCAAGGCCAAAGCTTCCCTGATGGATATCGCCGAAGGCGCGCCCCTGCTCACCGGCGAATACCGCTCCGACTTCGGGCTGCTTGCCACCGAGTGCCTCATCAAAGCCATTGAAAGCCGGCTCAATTCCAATCCCAGCATGGTGGACCAGGCCCTCCGCGAGGGGTTCATTCTCACACCGTTCTTCAACGAGCAACTCGCCATTTACGAGAAGCAGCCCGAATCCATGAAGCTCTTCTTCCCCCAGATGGTGCAGAGTCTCAGCGTCAAGCACGAGATTCGCCGTCTGGAGAACGTCCAATTCGCCACCGAGCTGCCCCATGCGCCGGCCCGCCAGGTGGAGGTCATCAACCGCCCGGCCGAAAGCGCAGCCGCGCAGACGATTACGAGGGCGGATGCGTTCTACTACGACAAGCAGGATCTGGCCAGCGCCCGCAAGCTCTATGAACAAGCCCTGGAACAGCCAGGGAGCGCCACCGAGCATTCCCGCGCATACTACGGCCTCGCCCACGTCGCGCTTCGGCAGAAGGACCCGGAGAAGGCCGACCAGCTCTTTCGCAAGACGCTCGAATCGTCGCCCGATCCCGAGACGCAAGCCTGGAGTTGTTACTATCTCGGCAAGCTTTCCGTCGTGGCCGCGGAACAGGATGAGGCGATGAAGTGGTTCCAGCAGGCCGTCGCCATCAAGGGAGCGTCCCCGAAAGCGCTCGAATCCTCACGCCAGGAACTGGCCAAGCTCGGCGCCGTCCCCAAATAGCGCTGACAATCGCATCATAATTCGTTAAGGTATGGTTCGTTAGGGTAAGGAGAACATGAAACGCTATCTACTTTGCGCAGGCCTCATCCTCGGCATGACGGCTGCCGCCGCCGCTCAAACCATGCCGCGTCCCAAGTCTCAGGATGAGCAAAAAGCTCTTCAAGCCATGTTCGCGGCGACCGATCCGGATGTGCAGATCGCGGCCGCCAACACCGTTCTGGAGAAATTCGCGGACACGGACTTCAAGTCCATCGCGCTCTTCTTCATCTCCCGGGATTATCAGGCGAAAGGGGATTTCGCGAAGTCCGTCACCTACGGCGAGCGCTCTCTGGAAGCCGATCCGAAGAACTATCAGGCCATGCTGGTGGTGGCGAGCGAGTACGCCCGCAACACGAAGGACAGCGACTTCGATAAAGAAGACAAGCTGAAGAAGGCCGACAAGCTATCGAACGACGCGATCGCGACGGTCAAGACAGCGCCCAAGCCCAATCCGAATATGGACGACGCGACTTGGGAAGGCGCCCGGAAAGACATTACGGCCAGCGCCTACGAGATTCTCGGCCAAGTGGCCATCATTCGCAAGAAGCCGGAATTGGCCGCGACCGATTTCCAGACGGCGCTCGACACGGCTTCGGTGAAGGACCCTGCCACCTATGTCCGGCTGGCCATGGCCGACAACATGTTAAATAAGCCCGACGAGGCGATCGCCGCCGCCGAGAAGGCGATGAACGCACCCGGCGCGGCTCCCGCGGTGAAGCAGTTTGCGCAAGCCGAGCGCGCCCGCGCCATACAGGCGAAGGGCGGCGCCAAGCCCGGGGCTGCTCCCGGCGCCACTCCAGGGGCGACACCTGCTCCGGCCAGCACCCCGGCGCCGGCCGCGCCTCCTCAACAGTAATCCTGGTAAAGCATGAGTTCGGATCTGGCCGGCGTTGAAGCCGCCATCGGCTTCCGTTTCACCCGGCCCGAGCTCCTGATTCGCGCGCTGACGCACAGCTCGCACCGCGGCGAAGCCGGCGCCGAACCCGTGCCGGACGCCGACAATGAGCAGCTCGAATTCCTCGGAGACGCCGTGCTCGGCCTCGTTGTCAGCGAGTTCGTCCTCCGCGATTGCCCCGATTTCGATGAAGGCCGGCTCTCCAATGTGAAGAGCCGTCTGGTGAACCGGGCCCACCTGGCGGACGTCGCCCGCCATCTGGGCGTCGGCCATCACCTTTTGATGGGCCGCGGCGAAGAGCGCAGCGGAGGCCGCGAGAAATCCTCGCTGCTGGCCAACGCCCTGGAGGCCATTCTCGGCGCCGTCTATCTTGACGGCGGTCTGGAAGCCGCGCGCGGCACGGTCCTGACCCACATCGTCGCCGGGGCCGACGTGCGAGCCCTGGCCACCGCCGCCGTGAACAACGTGAAAACGAGTCTGGAGATCCTGGCGAAGGCGCGGGATCTGCCGAAACCCGAATACTCGGTCCGCGCCGAGAACGCCGGGTTCCCGCAAGTGTTTCTGGCCGAGGTTCGGTTAGGCAAAGATCTGCGGGCTGGCGGACGCGGCAGCTCCAAAAAGAACGCGGAACTCGAAGCCGCGACGGTTATGCTCGCCAGGCTCCAGTCTCCTCCGGTTGATCAATAACGGCCAGCATGTGGTCGATTTCTTCGCGCTCCCGGGGCGCCGTCCACGCGAGGCAACGGCCGAGTTCCCGCGCGTAGGGGGCCAAAAGATCGGCTGTCCAGCGCCGCTCATAACCCCAGTAAGTGGAGACGAACATGAGATCCGTCAGGCGCTGCACAAACTCCACGCGCGCCGCGAATCGGATCCGAGCGGCTTCAAGGCGGGTCAGCCCCATCGTCGCATCGCCGATATCGGCCAGCAAATCGGCATAATCCACGCCGTAGCTCTTGATCAGATCGCGCCTCTCGATGTCGTCCTCCGGCACGCCGGCGAGCAGCGCGACGATCGCTTCCGGCGTATTTCCGGCTAGCGGCTCGGTGGATGTTCGGTGAATCTGCGCCAGCTCAGGCCAATGGGCGCGGGTCACCAGATCGCTCGCTTCTTCACTCATCAGACGGTAGGTCGTATACTTCCCGCCCGAGACATGCACCACGCCGTTCTCATCGGCCCAAATGCGATGCTCCCGGCTCGTCTTCGTCGCCGAAGACGACTCGTCCCGCACGAGCGGCCGGAGCGAACTGTACGCGCAGATCGGCTCGCCCGATGCCGCATGGGGAAAAACCTCCTCCACCACTTTCATCAGATACCGCACCTCTTCGGGCGAGATGCGCACCTGGTCCGGCCCGGATTGATGATCCACATCCGTCGTCCCCACCAGCGTGAAACGGCGACCGCTGCCCCACGGGATGAAAAAGATGATGCGCCCGTCGCGGCCAAAATAGGAGATCGCATTCTCGCTCTGGCCGATGCGTGGGTAAATCAGATGGGATCCGCGCACCAGGCGCAATTTGGTTTCGCGGCTCCATGCGCCGGTGGCGTCCACCAGACAACGCGCTCGGGCCCGCACCCGCAGTCCGCTGAGCCGGTCCAGCAGCTCAACGTTCCAAATGCCGTCCGCGCCCTTCTCGCGGCTTTCCACCGAAAGATAGTTCACCGCTAGCGCGCCGTTCCGTACGGCTTCCCGGACGTTCAGCAGAACCAGCCGGGCGGAGTGTACGCGGCAATCGAAGAAACGAGCGCCGGAAAAGAAGCTCCGCATGCCCGGTTCCGCTCGATGCATCTCCGCGCCGGACAGGTGACGAGGCCGTTCAATCCGGTTCTTGCCGGCCAGCAGATCGTAGAGGAATAAGCCCGCTCCGTAAAAGAGAGCCGAGAAGAGGTCCCGCATCGGGATCAGGAAGGCGAGCGGTTCCACCAGATGCGGCGCCGTGCGGAGCAGGATGGCGCGTTCGGCGAGAGCCTCGGAAACCAGCTTGAACTCGAAATTCTTGAGGTATCGCAGGCCCCCGTGGATCAGCTGCGAGTTGCGGCCGCTCGTGCCGGAACTGAAGTGTGCGCGTTCCACCAGGGCCAGCCGCAGCCCGCGGGAATCGCGGTCTCGCAACGCCAGATCCCGCAGGATGCCCGCGCCATTGACCCCGCCGCCGACCACCAGAACGTCCAGCGTGCCCGATGCGATCCCGTCCAGGGCCGCCTGCCTCGCTTCAACTAATGACTGATCCTGCTGCATCCGATGACCCTCTATTTTGATGCATCAGCGACGGCGGACGAGCAGAGCCCAGAGGATAAGAAACCCGGCAACGGCGGCAACCGAAATCCCGATCCAGACGGCGCGCATTATTCGATCCGGAACGCCCGGTGTTCCTCGGTGCGTTGATCGCCGGCGGCGTCGTGCGCGGTCACAGTCAGAACATATACGCCAGGAGGGGTTCCCGAGGTGAGCGAGAACTCGAGAATGCCCGGCACAAACGGCTTGGGATAGAAGTCCGCGTTCGCGTCGCGGGCGGCCGCGGGCTCCTGAAAGACCACATGGCCGGAGACGTCGGCGACCGCAATCCCGTAGGTCACGTCCATCGCGCCTTTCTCGTCATGCCGGAATCCGACGATCTGAAACCGCGCGTGGATCTGCTCGCCGATGCGGAATGCCGCCTTCTCCAGCGGCCGCGTCTCGCCGTCGTTGAGATAGAAGTTCAGATTGCGAATCGCGAGCGTATCGCCCTTCTCCACTTTCGCGCCGGCCACCAGGAACGGAATCTCCGCGCTCGCCGGCGCCGCCGCCAGTTCATCACGAACCTGAACGGAGATCCGATACGTTCCCGGCAGAAGCGTGGCGGGAAGTTCGAAGCTGCCCCGCAGCTTAGGCGCCCAGTCCTTGTCTTCCGGACTCAGCGTGGTCTGCTCTTCGCCCTTGATCACCGGGGTGAGCGGCACGCCGGACGGATCGAGCGGCTGCGCCTCGAAGCTGACGCTGACCTTGTCCTCTTTGCGCGTGAAGCCCTCGATTTGAAAGCTGAAATGGACCGCTTCGCCCGCCGCGAACGAGTCGGGCCGGTAGACCGGCGGACCATCCTCATACTGCTGCACGGAAGCGTGCGCGATCTTCAGCGGCGCCGCCGCGGATGCGGCCATGGACAAAACGAGAAGCCCGATAAGAGCGCGCACGTCAGGGGGTCTTCTCGTCGCTGAGAAGGTTCAGCGGCAGGTCGATATACGCGATGATCTGCTCCGTTTCGTCCGCCACGCGGAGTTTATAATGGCGCGGAGCGACGTCGAACGCAATCGTGCCTTTTTCAGAATCGATGGGCTTGATCTTGCGGACGATTCCCATCCAGTCAGGCACGCCGGTTCCGTCCGATAATTCGTTGAACACTTCGCCCGAATCGTCCAGCAGCGTCAGGGTGGGAACCGCCGAATCGGTCGCTCCGGCGTTGTTGATATTCATGCGGATCACAAAGAACCGGTTGGCGGGCACGCGCGGGCTGGCTGGCGGACCGAGCGTCAGGTACCAGTGCGGGTCAAAAGCGATATACACCAGCGGTCCCGTTTGCACCCGCTCGCCCATGCTGTAGGTATGGATCTGATCGGAGGTGGAACCACACGCGGTGAGGATGGCGAAAACTGCTCCCGCAAGAGCGACGCGATGCATCGTTCTCGATTCTAGCCGAATGGATCAGTACCGTTCGCGCAAGCTGTCCTCAAACTTCCGGCGCTGGTCGGGGGTGAGCACCTGAAGAATGCGTTCATGACCCTCGGCCAGGACGTTATCGTAATACTTATTGAAGTCTTCCAGGATGACCAGGATCTGCGCGCTTTGGGCGTCGCTGAGATTCAATTCAGTTCGCCAGCGCTCCAGCGTGTGCTTCTTGGCTTCCGAGAGCAGAATCTGATGATGAGCGTTTTGGAACGCGTAATTCCGCATCCCGACCGCACCCGCCGCCGCGCCGCATAGAAATGACACCACCAGGAGCGAGACAAGGGTCGTTTTAGGACGGGCGGCGATGGCGGAAACGGTCGCGGTCATTTCTGATGATAGGTCGCCAGGGTAAACAGCATGCCGTTGCGATGCTGCTGCTGATTGGTGGAGGTGACGTCATGGCTGGCAAGCACGGCTTCCGGCGTATGGTCGGCTTGAGCCGCGGAATCGCCCGGCGCGCTGGCCAGATATCCGCCCAGCACGGCGATTCCTAGCAGGGACGCGACAACGATATTGCGGGCGAAGCCCGGATCGACCACCAGCACGTTCCAGAAACTCGGCTTCCGCTGCGCCTGAATGTTGCGCAGTACGCGCGAACTGAAACCCAGCCGAGGCTCCACGGGATCCGCCACAGTCATCATTCCGGACAACAATCCGGACAGCTCCTGAATTTCCAGCACTTCCTCGCGACAAGTTCCGCAGCTCGCAAGATGAGCCTCGAACTCATGGCTCGCCGAACCGCCGAGATAGTCTTCCAAGCCTCTTTCAATTAGATCGTGCATGGTCTGCTCAACCTTCCTCGCGGCCGGCTAACCGGCCGACGCTCCTGGGGCTCGCTCCAGCCGCTGGGACGCCTTGACGAGCTTCTGCCGCGCACGGAAAAGTTTAACTTTGATTGTATTCTCATTCATGTGCATCATCCCGGATAGTTCTTCCACCGAGTAGCCTTCCACTTCCTTCAGCATCAGAAGCGTGCGCTCTTCCTCTGACACCTTGGCAAGCAGTTTGAGAATGTAATCCTGACTGGCGAGCCGCTGGTCCGTTCGTGGCGTCCGGTCCCCGGCCGGCTCGATATTCTCCACCCGCCGGACTTCGTCTTCACTGAGATCGCTCTCGTACACCAGCTTCCGGACCTTCTTCTTCCGCAGGTAGTCGAAGCACTCGTTCACCGTAATCTTGTAAATCCAGGTGATGAGCGAGCTGCGGAAATCGAAGTTCTTGAGGGAGAAAAAGACTTTCGAGAAAACCTGCTGGGCGATATCCTCGACATCATTGCGCTGGCGCACGATGCCATGGATGATCGAGAATACCTTGGATTGGTATTTCTCGACGATCTCCTGAAATGCCGGCTCTTCGCCGGATTGCGCGCGGCGCACCAATGCGCCTTCCTGGGTGTTCTCGTAATCCACTCTGGTCTTGGAACCCGACCGGACCGGCGCAGGTGCGGCGCCTAGATACGGAAAAGCCAACGCAGTAGTGACCGTTCCCATACAATGTTTCGGACGCGGCACAGCCGAATCGGGTTTCGTGCAACTGCCTCTGTCGAAGAGTATCAGATCGGCCCGCTTCGTCCCTCCGCCGCATCCAGGTTTTTTGCAACCGCCCCAGCCCTTCGCATATCGATATATAATGAAACCGGGCTACACACCCGAACGGAGTTGATCGAAACGTATGGTACAGCTAACGCCGGTAGCGGTGAACAAGGTCAAGGAAATCCTGGAGGCTCAGACCCCCCAGCCCGCGGGGCTTCGGCTCTCGGTGGTTGGCGGCGGCTGCTCCGGGTTCAGCTATTCGATGCAGTTCGAGAACAAGCCGAACATGCTGGACAAGACCTACGATTACGAAGGTCTCAAGGTTTACGTGGATCAGGCCAGCATGCTCTATCTGGAAGGCGCCCAGGTGGACTATGTGGAATCGCTTGAAGGTTCCGGCTTTAAGTTCAACAATCCAAACGTGAAGTCTACTTGCGGCTGCGGCAGTTCCTTCAGCGCCTAGACCTTTCACCAAAACTCCTTTTCGAAAGCGGGCGGCGGATCTCCGGATGCGCCGCCCGTTTTGTTGGTCAGGAGATGATTCCATCCACCACGGCGCCTTCCACATCCGTGAGCCGGAAATCGCGTCCGCTATACCGGTAGGTCAAGCGGGTGTGATCGAGCCCGAGCAGATGGAGCACGGTCGCCTGAAGATCGTGGACATGCACCGGCTTGTCCACGACTTTGAACCCGAAATCGTCCGTCGCGCCATAAGCCAGCCCGCCCTTTACACCGCCGCCCGCCAGCACCATGGAAAATCCGTGATTGTTGTGGTCCCGGCCGTTCTGCACTTTCACCAGTCCGCTGACTTCCACCACGGGCGTGCGTCCAAACTCGCCGCCGATGATCACCAGAGTGTCCTTCAGCATGTCCCGCTGCTTCAGATCATGGAGCAGAGCCGCGATCGCCGGGTCCGCTTGCGACGCCAGCTTCCGGTGGATCAGGATATCGTCGTGATTGTCCCAGGGCTGGCCATTCCCGAAATAAACCTGGACCATGCGCACGCCATGCTCGGCCAGACGGAGCGCCATGAGGCAGCCCCGCCCGAATTCGGTGTCGCCATAACGCGCGCGCGACTGGGCGTCTTCCTTCTGAATGTCGAACACCTCGGGCGCCTCCGCCTGCATCCGAAACGCGATTTCCGAAGCCTGGATGCTCGCTTCCAGTTGCGGATCGTCCCCGTCGCGCGCAATGTGCAGACGGTTCAATCTGCCGAGCAGATCCAATTGCCGGCGCTGGTCTGCGGTCGAGGTCTCCGCGTTGTGGATGAACTGCACCAGTTTGTCGGGCGTCTTCTCGTCGTTCGGGATGTAAGTCCCCTGGTAGACCGCCGGTAAAAAGGACGAACTCCAAAGCTGCGCTCCGACGATGGGCGCGCCCGGGCAGAGCACCAGAAACCCAGGCAGATTCTGATTCTCCGAACCCAGCCCGTACGTCACCCACGATCCCATCGACGGCCGTCCCGGAAGATTGATCCCGGTGTTCATCAGAAATAGCGACGGCTCATGGTTGGGGCGGTCGGTATGCATCGAACGAATAATGCAAAGATCGTCCGCGTGCGATCCGAGCCGCGGGAAGATTTCGCTGATTTCCAACCCGCTCTGGCCGTAGCGGTCGAAGCGGAACGGCGAGCGCAGCAGAGCGCCGGTCTTCCGCTCGGTTTGCAGGCTCCCGGATGGCATGGGCTGGCCGTTGTACTTGTCGAGAGCCGGCTTCGGGTCGAAGGTGTCCACCTGAGAAGGCCCGCCGTTCAGGAACAGGAAAATAACGCGCTTGGCTTTAGGGGCGAAGTGCGGCGGCTTAGGCGCCAGCGGATCGCTCGCGGCAGCCGGTTGCAACCCGGCGGCATGGAGCACGTGCGCCAGCCCGGCCATGCCAAATCCGGCGCCGGTGGTTCGCAGAATGTCGCGGCGGGTCATCATCTTCGTTTCCTCAGTTCAAAAATGCAAACTCGTTGGAACTCAATAAGACCTGAGCATATTGCGCCCAAGCTTTTGACGGGTCTCGCGGCGGCGCGGCGCGCAGGAATTCGAGTCCCAGCCGTTTTTCCTCGATCGAGGGCAAACGCTGGAAACAGAGCTGGTAGGCCGCATCGATACGCGCTTCGTCCGTGCCTGGCGCGGCGCCCGGGGTTGCGGCGATGCGCGCCGCCAGCGCCTTCGATCCGTTCATCATGAACAAGCCGGCGCGGCGCATCCTGCACGACGTCGTGACTTGCATACGTCACAACGTCACCATCGACGAAGCCGGCTTCCGCCGCGAGCGGCATGCCGACCGCTATCTCAAGCCTCCCGAGGAAATGGCGCGGCTTTTCTCGAGATATCCAGAGGCGGTGGCGCGCACGATGGAGATCGCCGTCCGCTGCACCTTCAGCATGGACGAACTCGCCTACCAGTATCCGGAAGAACGGACGATGCCGGGCCTGACGCCGCAGCAGGCGCTGGAAAAGCTCACCTGGGAAGGCGCTGCGGGCCGGTATCCGGAAGGCCTGCCCGACGACGTCAGGCCGAAGCTCGAGCACGAGCTCCGGCTGATCGAGCGGCTGCAGTACGCGCCTTACTTCCTGACGGTGAATTCAATCGTCCGCTTCGCGCGGTCCAAGGACATCCTGTGCCAAGGCAGGGGGTCGGCCGCAAACTCCGCCGTCTGCTACGTGCTCGGCATCACTTCGATCGATCCGGAACGCAACGATTTGCTGTTCGAGCGCTTCGTTTCCGAGGAACGCCGCGAACCGCCGGACATCGACGTCGACTTCGAGCACGAGCGCCGCGAGATCGTGATGCAGTGGGTGTTCGAGACCTACGGCCGCAACCACGCGGCACTCTGCTCGACCGTTATCCGCTATCGGGCCAAGGGCGCGCTGCGCGACGTCGGCAAGGCGCTGGGCCTGACCGAGGACCTCATCAAGCTGCTGTCGTCGCAGATCTGGGGATGGTCGGAAGAAGGCGTCGAACCCAAGCACGCCGAAGAACTCAACCTCAACCTGGAAGACCGGCGGCTCAAGCTCGCCATCGCGCTCGCCCGCGAACTGATCGGAACGCCGCGGCACCTGTCGCAGCACCCAGGCGGCTTTGTTTTGACCCATGACCGGCTCGACGAGTTGGTGCCGATCGAACCGGCAGCGATGCCCGACCGTCAGGTCATCGAATGGGACAAGGACGACATCGACGCCTTGAAGTTCATGAAGGTCGATTGCCTGGCGCTCGGCATGCTGACCTGCATGAAACGCGCATTCAATTTCCTGGCCGAGGCCAAAGGCATCGAGCTCGATCTCGCGACCATCCCATCCGAGGACCCGCGCACCTACGCGATGATCCGCAAGGCCGACACGTTGGGCACCTTCCAGATCGAAAGCCGCGCCCAGATGGCGATGCTGCCGCGAATGAAGCCACGCACCTTCTACGATCTGGTCATTGAGGTCGCCATCGTTCGTCCAGGTCCAATCCAGGGCGACATGGTGCATCCGTATCTACGTCGGCGGGAAGGCAAGGAACCGGTGGTGTTTCCGAAGCCTGAGCTTGAGAAGGTGCTCGGAAAGACGCTCGGCGTGCCGCTGTTTCAGGAACAGGCGATGCGCGTCGCGATCGAATGCGCGGGCTTCACCCCCGGAGAGGCCGACCAGCTCAGGCGCGCCATGGCGACGTTCAAGTTCACCGGCGGAGTATCCAAGTTCAAGGACAAGCTTGTCGAAGGCATGGTCGAGCGCGGTTACGCCAGAGAGTTCGCCGAGAAGACCTTCAGCCAGCTGGAAGGCTTCGGATCTTACGGCTTTCCGGAAAGCCATGCGGCGTCGTTCGCGCTGATCGCGTACGCGTCGTCCTGGATAAAGTGCTGGCATCCGGACGTGTTCTGCGCCTCGTTGCTCAACGCGCAGCCCATGGGCTTCTATGCACCGGCGCAGATCGTGCGCGACGCCCGCGACCACGGCGTCGAGGTCCGGCCAGTCTGCATCAATACATCGCGCTGGGACTGCACGTTGGAGCCGGTCGGCGACGATAGGTTCGCAGTCAGGCTGGGATTCCGGCAGGTGCGCGGTCTCGCCAACAAGGACGGCGCGGAGGTCGTCGCGGCCCGCGCGGAACGGCCGTTTGAATCCATCGACGATCTCTGGCGTCGGTCCGACGTTCCGGTAGCCTCGCTGGTGGAGTTGGCGGAAGCCGACGCTATGAACGAGTCCCTCGGTCTCGCCCGCCGGGAGGCGCTGTGGGCTCTCAAGGCGCTGCGCGACGAGCCACTCGAGTTGTTCGCCGCCGCGACCAGACGGGAAGCGCGGACCGTCGAGGAGATTCGTGAGCCGCACGTCGCGCTGCGGCCGATGACGTCCGGAGGCGAGGTCGTCGAGGACTATCGCCATGTCGGGCTCACGCTGCGGCAGCATCCTGCGAGCTTTTTGCGGGCCGATCTCGCGAACCGCCGGATCGTCACCTGCAACGAGGCGATGAACGCCCGCGACGGCAAATGGCTGACCACCGCGGGCCTAGTGCTGGTGCGTCAGAAACCAGGATCTGCCAAGGGTGTCATGTTCATCACCATCGAGGACGAGACCGGCGTGGCCAACCTGGTGATCTGGCCATCGCTCTACGAGCGCCAGCGCCGCATCATCCTGGCCGCTGGCATGATCGGTGTGCAGGGCCGCGTCCAGCGCGAGGGCGAGGTTGTCCATCTCGTTGCGAACCAACTGACCGATCTGTCGGCGGAACTCGCAGCCGTGGGTGAACGCGACGCCGGCTTTCCGCTGCCGCACGGGCGCGGCGACGAATTCCATCACGGCAGTCCAGGTGTCGATCCACGCAGTCTGCCTCCGAAAGGCCGAAACCGCGGGACATCTACGTGCCCGACCTGCACATTGACAGCATTAAGGTGAAGACGCGGGATTTCAGATAGGCCATCGTCTAAACGGGTAAGGATCCGTGTGATGCCCAAAGCCACACATTTTGCGATCTCGGCCGGCATGATGGGTTAGGTTGGTCGTCCATCTATGCAGATCAGTCGAGTTGACCCTCCTATGTAACTTGGTAGTCTGCGGCTCATGGGCATATTCAGCAAACAGCACGGAACTCTCGTCCCCATCCACGAAGACAACGCGCATACGAAGGACTGGTTGGTTCTTTTAGAGGCTGCCACAATCGTCGGCCAAGACGCGACAAGCTACGGGTCGCTCTCACGACGCAGGATAGAAAGCTCGTGACAAAGCGTCGGCTCTTCCGCAAGCCGGAACACTTCCTTGTTCTGGATGAATACGATCCGCGAATACACGCGCTCTATTTTTGCCCTCAGCTCTACAAGAACGAAGACGGTAGTCTCGTCCCGTTGAGCGGCCCCGAAATCGGGCAATTGATGGCACAGGCACTCGAGGGCGGGGCGATCGAAAAGTCGCCGTGGTACGAGCCCGCCGACGGGGTTCCGAAAGATCCGGTCATCAAGGTCGGTCCCGGAATGGAATTCGACAGCCTGGTCGTTGACGCACCCGACCCAAAAGCCAACAGGTCCACGGCTCTCCGCGCAGTCGCGACTCCCGACAAGGCGAACGGCTGACTCCGCAGCTTGTCGCCTTGTGGGCATCGCTATCCGGCTGTTTCTGTCGGGCGTCCCGTGCGGTCTGAGCTTTCGTACGAAACCTGGCGACAGATGGCGACGATGCTGACGCACTTCTGCCTTGTTCATGCTCGCTCGCGGCGATATGGCTCGACTTTGTGGCTTGGGCTCTCGCCCCCCTGATCGGCGGCCATTGCGCGATCTTCTTGCTCGATCCGATCGCGGCGGACGCCGGAGAAGCGCCGTTGTATTTTCGCACCCTTAGGCGCCTCCGCCTCCAGATGCCGATCATCATATTGGCGCTGGCCATTGTGATCGCAGCACGGGCGTAGACGTGCGAGGAAGAGGACGTGATGGCGCGCCAGGTTCTGCAATGGTTTTTCCGCAATCGCCAAACCGGCGCCATCACGGTCGCCCAGGCGCCCAACCTGGTCCTGTGGATTGTGATCATCGCCGCGGTCGCGAGGTGGATCTGGCCTTCGGCAGGCACTTTCAGTTTAGCCTGCACTGTCGTAGTGACGGGCGGCGTTATCGTATGGGCGGTCGACGAGATCGTTCGCGGCGTGAACCCTTGGCGGCGGTGTCTCGGGCCTGCCGTGTTGGCTTACGAACTCACGACCATTCTTTGATGAATCATCCGGCTTGGTTACCGCGCATCCGGGCCTGAGCGATGTCCGCGATCAGACCCTCAGATGGCCGCTATTTGGGGGCTGAAAGCCGCGCAATTGCTTCAGGCCGTCTCGCAGTACCGGCAACTGCTTCTTGGCGAATTGCCGGACGTCGTCGTTATCTGGTTTAGTGCTGTACCGCGTCAGCATGGAAATGGCGGCCTCGAACTCGGTCGATTGGGCCGAGTAGAAATTCGCGAGATATTTTTCACCGACCGCACCATCGAGACTGGCAAGGCGATTGCTTCGGTCGGAATTCGGTTCGTCGGGAAAAGGTATGTCGAGACGCGTCTTCTTTTGAAGCTTGCTAGTTGCTTGTCGCGCTTTTCGGCGGCGTCCGATTGAGACACCGCGAATTTCTTGACCGCGTCATCCCCGCGTTTGTCGGAGCTGTCGGTGGTTGCCTGTTGGAAAAGGTCGAATTGATGCAACTCAAGGAGTACGTCGGACCCTGTCGGCGCCCGGTCCAGCATCTGATTGATGCCGGTCTTCCTCGCTGACGCTCTGAGCGCAGGCAGGTGATGTAACGAGCAGGATCGCGATGATCCACCTCATCTCGCGGCCGACGCGTTTGGCTTGGGCTGTTCCAGAAATTCAGCGACCAAAAGCTCGATCTCGCGTCGCGCGAACTCCAGCTGGGCCCCGGTCATCGGCCGCTTGCGCAATACCGCCCTCATGATCCTATCGACGGTCGCTTGGCTCATGACGTGGCCTCGGTTTGCAACCGACCCCGAAGATCCGGGTTCGGCGGAAGCAACGCTTCTTGCGCGGAGACATTGAAGAAAAACCGCGCCGCCCGGCCGGACAGCGCGGCTATCGTCGGCTTGCGGAATTACTTGGACATTCCATCCTTCTTCATTCCGTCCTTCATCATGCCGTCGTCCTTCTTCATGCCCATGCCGCCGGACTTCATCATGCCCTTCTTCATCTTCTTTTTCTTCATCATCTTGTCCTGGGCGTCCATTGGATTGGTGGTCTTCATCATGCCCGGGTTAGCCGACGTCGTGGTCTGCGCAGACGCCGCCGACAGGCCGCCAACGAACGCCACGCACGCAGCCACCAGAATAACTTTACGCATTTAAGCCTCCAAATGAGAAACAACGACATGAATACGTCGTATTCCGTGAAAGGTTCCGGTTGCGGCTCGGAACAAACAGCCGTCCGGGCGCTTTCCGGACCGAGCCTAGGCTGGCCTCTCTGGACGATCAGCGGATGAAAAGCGGATTCAAGAAGCGAAGTCGGAAGCTGTTTCCGCCGAGATGGCTGCCCGGCTATCCGTTCGCGTCTTCGCCTGTCGCCCATTGGATGGCCGTTTGGGGCCTGCGCAGAGCTTCCGCTTCGAAAATCAAAGCTCGTCGTAAGCCGGTGGCGGCAAGGACTCCTTCGAGTGAAGCCCGCATGGTTCGGCGCATCGAGGATCGCGCTCGGCGTCCTGATCAGCCTTTTGTGCGCGGCCGCCGATGCGGGCGAACCACAATGGTCTAAGCTTCCGACCGCTCCCTACGTCCTGAACAACAAGCAGGACGCTCTTGCCTTCGCCGGGTCCGGCATCGGGTGGTACGGCAATGGGGACCGGGCAGGTCTACCGTACGACCGACATCGGAGAGCACTGGAAGGCCGTCTGGAAGGGCCGTGGCACCTACGTGCGCGCGCTCGAATTCATCGATGAGAAGATCGGATTTCTCGGCAACGTCGGGCCGGGCTATTTTCCGGACGTGACCGACAAGCGTCCCCTCTACATGACCAGGGACGGGGGCGAGCACTGGTCGCCGATCGCGCCGACGGCGGGACCGCGGATCGTCGGGATATGCGCGATCGACGTGCTCAAGGTCGACGGCAAGGTCTTGGCGGTCCGTGCCGGCGGAAGGGTCGGAGGGCCAGCGGGCATGCTCGAATCCTTCGACGAGGGCCGCACGTTCCAGGCCCGCGACATGCGCAACGTCACGGGCATGATCCTCGACATCCATTTCGTCGACGCCAACGTCGGCTTCATCGCCGGCGCGAGCGAAGCGGAAGAGGACAAGGCTCATGCGCGCATCCTGAAGACGACCGACGGAGGCAAGACCTGGCGGCCCGTGTTCGACAGCGACCGCCCCGGCGACAACAACTGGAAGCTCGCGTTTCCGAGCGCCATGGTCGGATACGGCACCATCATAAGCTACCAGGCGCCGGACGGCGAAGCGCGCGGATACGTGGTCAAGACAGTCGATGGCGGCGAGCACTGGCGTAGGATGAACGTTACCGACGATGCCCAATGGGTGCCTTACGGCATCAACTTCCTTGACGAAATGCACGGATGGGTAGGGGGATCGACGGGCGGATTCGAAACTCGCGATGGAGGCGAATCTTGGCAGCGGGTCAACATGGGCCTGGCGACCAACAAGATCCGATTCGTGAAGCGCCCGGACGGGCGGGTCGCAGTTTTCGCGATCGGGCAAAGTCTCTATCGGCTCGACAGTCCGCCTTTGCCTTAGGGCGATGCAGCGCGACCCGAGCGAACCATTTCGCTCGGCACCTGTCCCGTGCGCTGTCGTCGGCACGCCGATCACCTCGAGGAGCGGCCTCTGAAATCGAGAATCTAGCCGGAGCACCCCTTCGGTGCTCGCCCACCCGATCCGCGCCGAGAACCCGCTATTGTGCGGTACCCGACTTATATTTTCGCATTCAAGGAACGATAAATCTTTGGGCACCTTGTCCCGTATGTTTTAAGGACGGGTGGAATGAGTGATGCCGTTGCGCAAAGACCCGTCGTGCTTGTGGTGGAAGATGATTTCCTGCTTCGGATGGACGCCGTAGATATCGTCAGAAGCGGCGGATTTGATGCCGTCGAAGCGGGAAATGCTGACGAGGCGATAGCGATCCTGGAGGCCCGACCGACGATCCACGTGGTCTTTACAGATATCCAGATGCCGGGATCCATGACGAACCCGTAGACCATCGACAGTCCAAGGCCGGTTCCCTTTCCTTCCGGCTTGGTCGAGAAGAACGGTTCGAATGCCTGCGCTATGACTTCCGGGGGCATGCCGGCGCCGGTATCCGTGACGGCCAGCATCACGTCGAGGAGCCGTTCGAAGAAAGTCCACATTCTGCAATCTCGTTAATCTCGCAGGAAAAGGCGTCTGGCGGACGGCCCCGATTGGCTTCGGAGCCGCCCATCATTGATACGGATACCGAACCGCCCAGTAGATATCGAGCCCCGTTTTATTTGCTTAGCGTCTGAGGAACCCTGACTGTGATCGGGCTGAGGCACGCGCCTGTCATTGAAGTGTCCGGAGGCGGACATACCGCGGTACAAGACAAATCGGGAGAGAAGTCTGGCTTGTCTGAATGATGTCCCGCCAGACTGGATGATAGCCTCCAGGCCTGTTGCGAGCGGTCGGTTCCCATGTGGCGCCGAGGGGTCGCCTGCATCCTTGGCTTACCAGGAACTAAGTCGGGATCGGCGGATTCAACCCTCATCGAGGTGCATCATGCTGACGAGACAACGGCGTCCGGATTTCAGGACCGTAGACCGATGGGCGATAAGGGTTTTGCTGGAGGGCGGCGCCATCCACGAATGTGAAGAGCATGGCTGGGCGAAGGACCGGACCGACCCTCACGCGCGGGCGGAGGTGCTACGGATCGCCAGGGACGAGCCATTGCCGGGACTTTCTCCGGAAGATGCCGTGGCGGCGGTACTCGGCGTTTTGGATGCGGTCGGAGATACTTGTCCGGAATGCTGATTCCGCTTGCCGGCGGGAACCCGGGGCCGGTTGGCAGATTGAATTGCCATCTGGAGTAACGGAGTTCGACGAGATGGCGCCGCGGGCAAACTGGAAGGGCTTCCTGAAGCTGTCTTTGGTCACGTGCCCGGTGGCACTCTTTCCCGCCACGTCCGAGACCGAAAAGGTCAGCTTCAACCAGATCAACCGGAAGACGGGCCACCGGATCAAGTACACCAAGGTCGACGCCGAGAGCGGTGAGGACGTGCCGGCAGAGGACATCATCAAGGGTTACAAGGTCGACACCGACACATACGTCACGATCGACAAGGACGAACTGGACAACATTGCGCTGGAGAGCACGCGGACCATCGATATCGATGAATTCGTGCCGAAGTCCGAGATCGATGAACTCTATCTTGTTCGACCATATTACATCGTGCCCGACGGCAAGGTCGGCCACGATGCTTACGCGGTTATCCGGGAAACCATCCGCACCATGGACAAGGTCGCGATTGCCCGCGTGGTCCTGACCAACCGAGAACATATCGTTGCGCTCGAGGCCCGCGGTAAGGGGTTGGTCGGAATGCTGCTCCGGTACCCCTACGAGATCCGCGATGAGAATGAATATTTCGGCGAAATCCAGGATGTGAAGGTGACGAAAGAGATGCTCGACCTGGCCAGGCACATCGTCGAGACGAAGTCGGCCGACTTCGAGCCAGACAAGTTCGAGGATCGCTACGAGAATGCCCTGGTTGAGCTGCTGAACCAGAAGCGGAAAGGTGAGCCGTTGCGCACTGCCGTCAAGTCCCGCGATACCGGAAATGTCATCAATCTCATGGACGCCTTGCGCAAGAGCCTTGATGCCGGCGGCAAGGCTAACGCGGATGGAAAGCAGTCCAGGAAACCGCGGAAGGCGACCGGTCAGCGCGAAATGCTCATGGCGATACCCGGAAAAGGGGATGGCAAGCCGAGGGCCGCCACCAAGGAAACGAAGCGAACCTCCCGACAGCGCAAGGCCGGTTAGCACAAACCCAATGAATATCAGGTAGGACGACATGACCATCGACGACCGCCACCGGGATAAAAACGGGGAGATCAGCCGGAAGCACGGCAACACGCTCGTTGGCACCTTGCGTAGAATCTGCGGTCCGTCATTCGCGGCGGGAGAATCAGAAACGGCCAAGCTGAACGATGTGCTTGCCAAGCTGCACGCGACATCGTTGACGCAACTGCTAAAGGATCACGACAACGGGGTACTTGAGGAGAAAGTCAGAAAGGCCGCGCTCGACTAAAAACGCGGAGGTAGTTCATGGAGTGAAGTTGCCGGAAAACCGGCTTTCCGTCCGATTACCACCCAGATCGCAAAGCCTAGTTCATTTGGGCTCGGGATCGGGTAAATCGAGTGCATGGGAGACGGGGTCGTTTTGAAGCTCGCGCTCGGCTTCCAGCCAGAACTCTTCGTGCCTTCCATGAGGCTTTCCGGCGGCTTCCCAAAGAGCGTGTGCCTTCGCGCGGATGATGGCTTCGTTGAGTTCACTCACTTCGGTCCTCCAAGTTTGCCTTCTGCTATTAATTTCGCCAGAGGAACATGGTTCCCGATATCTTAGAATGACGCGCTCCCATCATCTCCCACCAAGCTACAACATGTATCAAAACTTTCAAGGCGTCTAAACCGCATGAAATCGAAGATCGCGATCATAGGCTCCGGACCGACGGGCATCTACACCTTGAAAGGCCTGGCGAGTAGCGAGGTGCCGTTATCGATTACCATTTTCGAGCTCGAAGCTGAGGCAGGGAAGGGGACGCCCTATTATCCGGGGATCAACGATCGGGCGATGCTCGCCAACATCTCGAGTATCGAGCTGCCGCCGATCTGCGAGACCCTGGTCGCGTGGCTGCGCCGCCAGCCAGACGCGGAATTGCAGCGGCTCAACGTGTCGCGCGCCGACATCAAGGAACGCGAGTTCTATCCCCGCATCGTGCTCGGTGAGTATCTGGAGGCGCAGTTCAAGCAAGTGGTCGAACAGGGGCTTGCTAAAGGACACACTATCGAGGTGAAGCCGCGTCATCGGGTCGTCGATATCAGGCTGGACGCAGACGATATCCATTTGACCGTGAATGTTCCGGATGGCGAGCAAAAGAACTACGCCTTCGACCACGTCGTCATGGCGACCGGTCACGATTGGCCTGAGACCACGGAAATGAAGCCCGGATATTTCATGTCGCCTTGGCCAGCCACCGTCTTGAAGACCATCGAGCCTTGTTCCGTCGGCATTCTGGGCACGTCGCTTAGCGCAATTGACGCACTTGTTACCGTGTCGACTGCGCACGGCGCCTTTTATCTCGATCCGGCCGGCCAGTTGCAGTATCAGGGCGCCGCGGGGAGCGAAAGTTTCCAGGCAGCCCTGATGTCCCGAAAGGGATTGCTGCCCGAAGCCGACTTTTATTGCGAATATCCGTATATCCCGCTGCAGTTCTGCACTAGGGAGGCCGTTCAGGCGCTCATCGAGAGTGGCAGCGCAAATCTCCTCAATAAGGTCTTCGAGCTGTTCAAGCGCGAACTGGCAGCGTGCGATCCGGACTACGCAGCCAAGATCGGGCTTTCCCTGTTGGACGTCGAAACATTCGCGCCAGCGTATTTCGAAGACCGCGAGGCGGCCGACCCATTCGCCTGGGCGGCATCCAATCTGGCGGAAGCAAAGCAGAACAAGATCGATTGCCACACCGTTCAGTGGCGCTACGCGATCCTGCGAATGCACGAGATCATCAGTCGCGCCATTCCCTATCTCGACGAGGAGGACTTGGGCCGTTTTCACAAGAGGTTCAAGACCGTTTTCGTCGATGACTACGCTACGGTCCCGCATCAATCCATCGAGCGCCTTTTGGCTCTTAGGCGCGCTGGCAAGCTCGATATCCTGAAACTCGGTACTGACTATGAGATCAGCACCGAAGGCATCAGGCGGGGCGCCATCGTTCGCTACGAAGGAAGAAACGCGACATTTGGAGCTTTCATCGACGCGACGGGACAGGCGTCGATGTCGGCGCGGGATCTGCCGTTTCGAAGTCTCGTCGAACAGGGGGTTGTCAGACCGGCCGCCACGCGCGAGAGCTCGCTCGTCATCAGCAGCCAGACGGAAGATGCATTCACACGCACCGGCGGCGTCGATCTTGACGCGGCTTTCCGGCCGAAGTTCCAGGAGAATCTATGCAACCAGCTATATTGCGCGGCGATATCTTTTCTCCTTCACAAGCTGCCGTTTGTCCAGGGCATCACGAGCGCCCACGAAATCGGCGGGATCGTTTCGAAGGCCATTTTAGACGACGTTGCAGCTCATGATGGAGGAACAGTTCTGAAGCTCGATAACGGACTTAAATGAAGAGCTCATCGCCGACATGGATTGCTCCGGTATTCTCGATGGAGCAGTAGATACCGAGGTGGCGTTTGTTGTGCCGCAAGATGTTCCTCAGAATTTCCGGATCCTCGTCGAGACCGGGCTGCGATATGAATGTGATGCCGCAACGCTTGGTTTCCTCGCGAACCGTCAAGTCTATCGCGCCAAGCCGCAAGCGTTTCGACATCCATCCATCTTCGAGAAAACCTTCACTTTCCCTTGTTTCAATAAGAACGGTCGGGCGGAAACGGCGGAAATCAACCGCTGCGACCTGTTGCAACGTCGCAAGATGATCGAGCGACGCAGTTGTCAACAAATGCATCGGGAAATGCCGATGGCGAAATTGGGTCAAAGGCAAGCCAAGCTGCAGTACGGTATGATCGTAGGCAGCGACCGAAACTGCGAACCCGAAGTAATCGCACAGTACGCCGCCGAGTGATCGGTCGTTTATCTGATAGGAACGCCCGCTTGGGAAAAAGAGAGTGGGCAGCTTTCCACTCCCGCACTTTGCCTCCAAAAAAAAGAGCTTTACGCCATCTGCGATCGTTTTCCGGGGCAGCCGGCAGGCCGCTCACCGTATCGATCAATCCGTATTGCCTATCGCCACCGACACCTGATGCGCTCAAATCCGCCCAGGAAATACCTTCTCCTCCAACCGAGCTGAACGGGTAGCGCCAGATTTCTGCTATTCGCCCAACTGATTTCAATTCAGTTCCTAAGCTGCATCCCTCAGCAGGCCTTCCTGAGAGACGGCGTCTTGCAGTTCGTCGGTTATTACCTTGAAACGGACCAACTGGGCAGGACCGAAGGCCGTCGAAATCGCCACATCGGCCGCGTCACGCCCCCTGGCTATCACAATACGCCCGATCCGCGGTTGATTGTGCCGAGCATCGAATGTGAACCAGCGGCCATCCAGGAACACTTCATACCATGCGCTGAAGTCCATGGGCGCCGGATCGGCTGGGACACCAATGTCACCGAGGTATCCGGTGCAGTACCGCGCGGGGATGTTCATGCACCGAGAAAGCGTGACGGCGAGATGGGCGAAATCCCGGCAGACCCCGCGGCGTTCCTCATGTCCTTCCGACGCGGTGCGGTCACCCCGCGCGTGATGGTAGCCAAATTCGATACGTTGGTGCGCATAGTCACAAATGGCCTGCGCGCGCTGCCAGCCGGCGGGGATTCCGCCAAATTGCGACCATGCCAGATTCGCCAACTTCTCAGTATCGCAGTACCTACTAGCCAACAGGAACGGGAGAACGTCACCGGGGAGTGCCGCTACGTCCCACTGTTGCGCAGTCGGACACACCTCATCGGGCCGGCCGCTGTCCTCGACGACGAATTCGCTTCGGACTTCAAGTAGCCCGGGCGGGGCGACAAGCCGGGTACAGATGTTTCCGTACGGATCGAAGAAGTCCCTCGCGTCCACCCGGGGCGAAAATTGCATCGATTGGTCGGTAATAATGTCCCCGTCGCGCGAGGGGTGCGTGGTGAGCATGAGCACCATGGGAACCGAGTAAGGACATTGAAAAGCGATATCGTAGCCTGCCCGAATTTTCACAAAAGCCTCCGTATGAATAGCTGCGCTTGGAAAGCGCTATGGACGGGGTTCGTTCCGATGAGCAGTGATCGAATTTTAGGCCACTGTCAGCGCCAGTCCTGAAGCAAATTTCGACGCGCTGCTTGAAGAGGGCCGTCGCCGTCACCTGAAATCACGCGTCTTCAGCGTTATGCTGTCAATGTGCAGGTCCGGCACGTAGATGTCCCTGGGCTTGGGTCCCTTCGGCGGAAGGCTGCGCGGGTCGATGCCGGGGCTGCCGTGATGGAATTCGTCGCCGCGGCCGTGCGGCAGCGGGAAACTGTTGTCCCGGTCACCGACCCCAGCGAGCTCGGCGGACAGGTCGGTCAGGTGGTTGGCGACCAGATGCACGACCTCGCCCTCGCGCTGGATGCGGCCCTGTACGGCGATCATGCCGGCGGCCAGGATGATACGGCGCTGGCGTTCGTACAGTGACGGCCAGATCACAAGGTTGGCGACGCCAGTTTCGTCCTCGATGGTGATGAACATGACCCCTTTGGCGGATCCCGGCTTCTGACGCACAAGCACCAGACCGGCGGTCGTCAGCCATTTACCGTCGCGGGCGGTCATCGCGTCCGAACATGTGACGATACTGCGGCTTGCCAAATCCGCTCGCAGGAAGCTTGCCGGATGCTGCCGCAGCGTAAGGCCGACGTGCCGGTAGTCTTCGACGACTTCGCCGCCGGAGGACATCGGTCGCAGCGACACGACAGGCTCGCGGATCTCCTCGATGGTCCGGGCTTCCCGTTGCGCTGCGGAAGCGAACAGTTCCAGCGGATCGTCCCGCAGCGCCTTCAGCGCCCAGAGCGCTTCGCGCCGCGCGAGCCTCAGTGATTCATTCATGGCATCGGCTTCGGCCAACTGCACGAGCGATGAGACCGGGACATCCGCGCGGCGCCAGAGATCATCGACGGAATTGAACGGCTGGTCGGCACGGGCCGCGACTATCTCGGCGCCGTCCTTGTTGGAAAGGCCGCGCACCTGCCGGAAGCCCAGCCGGACGGCGAACCTGTCATCGCCGGCCGGCTCAAGGGTGCAGTCCCACCGCGAAGCATTGATGCAGACCGGCCTGACCTCGACACCGTGGTCGCGGGCGTCGCGCACGATCTGCGCTGGCGCGTAGAAGCCCATCGGCTGCGCATTTAGCAGCGACGCGCAGAACACGTCCGGATGCCAGCACTTGATCCAGGAGGATGCATAGGCGATCAGCGCGAACGAGGCCGCATGGCTCTCCGGGAAGCCGTAGCTGCCGAAGCCCTCCAACTGGCTGAAGGTCTTCTCTGCGAACTCCTTGTCGTAGCCGCGTTCGACCATGCCGCCGACGAGCTTGTCCTTGAACTTCGAGACGCCGCCGGTGAACTTGAAGGTTGCCATCGCGCGGCGAAGCTGGTCGGCTTCGCCGGGCGTGAAGCCGGCGCATTCGATGGCGACCCGCATCGCCTGTTCCTGGAACAGCGGCACGCCCAGCGTCTTGCCCAGAACCTTCTCTAATTCGGGCTTCGGAAACACGACCGGCTCCTTGCCCTCGCGCCGGCGCAGATATGGATGCACCATGTCGCCCTGGATCGGACCGGGGCGGACGATCGCAACCTCGATGACGAGGTCGTAGAACGTGCGCGGCTTCATCCGCGGAAGCATCGCCATCTGGGCCCGGCTTTCGATCTGAAAGGTGCCGAGCGTGTCGGCCTTCCTGATCATGGCGTAGGTGCGCGGATCCTCGGACGGGAGGGTCGCGAGATCAAGTTCGATCCCTTTGGCCTCTGCAAGGAAATTGAAGGCGCGCTTCATGCAGGTCAGCATTCCGAGCGCGAGACAGTCGACCTTCATGAACTTCAGGGCGTCGATGTCGTCCTTGTCCCATTCGATCACTTGACGGTCGGGCATCGCCGCCGGTTCGATCGGCACCAGTTCGTCCAGCCGATCATGCGTCAGCACGAAGCCGCCCGGGTGCTGCGACAGATGCCGCGGCGTCCCGATCAGTTCGCGGGCCAGCACGATGGCGAGCTTGAGCCGGCGGTCTTCCAAATTGAGGTTGAGCTCTTCGGCATGCTTGGGCTCGACGCCTTCCTCCGACCAGCCCCACACCTGTGAGGACAATAGCTTTATCAGGTCTTCCGTCAGCCCGAGCGCCTTGCCGACGTCCCGCAGCGCGCCCTTCGCCCTGTAGCGGATCACCGTCGAGCACAGGGCCGCATGGTTGCGGCCGTAAGTCTCGAACACCCACTGCATTACCATCTCGCGGCGTTCGTGTTCGAAATCGACGTCGATGTCGGGCGGCTCCCGGCGCTCCTCGGAGACGAAGCGCTCGAAGAGAGCAGGTCGTTGCGCTCCGGATCGATCGAGGTGATGCCCAGCACGTAGCACACGGCGGAGTTGGCCGCGGACCCGCGGCCCTGGCAGAGGATGTCCTTGGAACGTGCGAAACGGACGATAGAGTTCACCGTCAGAAAATAGGGCGCGTATTGCAGCCGTTCGATCAGGCGCAACTCGTGCTCGAGCTTGGGCCGTACTTCGTCGGGCAGGCCTTCCGGATAGCGCTCCGCAGCGCCCTCCCAGGTCAGTTTCTCCAGCGCCTGCTGGGGCGTCAGACCGGGCAGGGTGCGCTCTTCCGGATACTGGTAAGCGAGCTCGTCCATGCTGAAGGTGCAGCGGGCGGCGATCTCCACGGTTCTGGCTACAGCTTCCGGATAGCGCGAAAATAAGCGTGCCATTTCCTCCGGCGCCTTCAGGTAGCGGTCGGCATGCCGTTCGCGGCGAAAGCCGGCCTCATCGATGGTGACGTTGTGGCGGATGCAGGTGACAACGTCCTGCAAGATGCGGCGGGCCGATTCGTGGAACAGGACGTCGTTGGTAACGACGGTGGCCACGTGAAAGCGCTGTGCCAAGTTGTTCAGTTCGTGTATCCGCATTTGATCGTTCGGACGCCGGCGCAACGTCAACGCCAGGTAGGCGCGGTCGCCAAAAACTTCCCTCAACTTCCGGAGCCGCAGCGCGCACAGGTCTTCGGCCGCGTCCGGAACCAGGACGGCGACGAGGCCTTCCGACCAGTCGGTCAGGTCCTTGAAAGTGAGGATGCACTTTGCCTTGCCGCCGCGCTTCTTGCCGATGGACAGCAGGCGGCACAGCCGGGCGTACGCGGCCCGGTCGGTCGGATAAACCAGGACGGACATCTCGTCGACGAGATCGAGCCGGCAGCCGACGATCAGCCGGACCCCGGTGACCTTGGCGGCTTCGTGCGCCCGGACGATGCCCGCCAGGCTGTTGCGATCGGCTATGGCCAGCGCCGAGATGCCCAGGCTGGCGGCGTGCGCGAACAGTTCCTCGCAGGAAGAGGCGCCCCGCAGGAACGAGAAGTGCGACGTGACCTGGAGCTCGGCGTAGCGGCCGCTCAAGCGAAGATCCCGTGCAGGAACCACCGGTGGGATCCGGTCGCGGTATCCTCGCCGTCGCCGGCCCGGAAGATCCAGAACCGCTCGCCGGCATCGTCTTCGACCTGGAAATAGTCGCGGACCGCAACGAGCTCTGCGTCGCGCTTCCACCATTCTCCGAACACCCGCTCCGGCCCGTCGGCCCGTCTGACGCGCCGCCGGGAGCCTCTCCAGGTGAAACTGACCGGCGGATGGTCAGGGAGCAGGGCGACGGTCTCGATGGGCTCAGGCGGGGCTAGGAGCCTGGCAGGGCGGGGCCAATGGGGTCAGCCATCCGTCCCCTGTGTCCGGCGCTGCCGCGGATATGCGGCGGACCGACCGTTCCGGCACGTCGCTCGCCACCGGTGCAAAGCGGTAGAGACGGCTCTCGCCGACCCGGTTGGACAGAATGTCGATCAGTCCGGAGACGTCCGATTCCGGCTCGTCAACCAGCGAAGAGATCACCTGCCTGGTCGCGAACGGCTCGGCGGCGGTCGCCGCCAGCCGCATGATCTCGATGCCGAAGCCGGGGTCGATCTTCTCGATCTTGTCGCAAAGCAGCCTGGTCAGCCGCCTGGCGTCCGCGGACCGGCTGGGCTGTTCCGACCCTGATCGCCTGGACGCGATTGTCGACCAGCCCGAACAGCAGATCGAGACGCCGGGCGCCCAGACCGCGCAATTCCAATTCGTGGCACAGCTTGGCGGTCAGCTTGGCGACGTAGCGCGCAATGGTCTCAGGCGCGCCGATCGGTTCGGCGAAAAGCTGCTGCGCCTCGATGATGTCCGAAGGCCGGACGGGTTCGATAGGCTCGCCCGTCTGGCCGGTCGCCTGGTCCATTCGGCGACCAAGTTGGAGACCGAACCGCAGCGTGAGCGGGGGCCCGCGGCGTCGCCATCAGGTCGGCGATCCGTTCGAAGCCCAGCTTGCGGAGGTCATCGACCATGTCGGGCGGCAGGCGGAGCGCCGAGATCGACAGCGGTTTGATCCGCTCAGCGCTTTCGCCGTTCGGCACAACGAGCGAGGGTCGTGCGGCGAACCGGGCGAGGGCATGCGCGGCGCCGCTGGTGTCCGCCGTCGCGGCGCGCGCATTTACGCCGACCGCCTCCAGTCGCGAGATTACGTCGGCGAGCATCGCGTGCTCACCTCCGTGAAGATGGCTGGCGCCGGTGGCATCGACGACCAGGCCGTCCGGATCTTCGGCGGCCACGATTGGCGAATAGCGCAGCGCCCACACGGCAAGCCGCTCGAGAGCTTCGGCGTCAGCTGCGGGGGTCGGCGTGACGGATCACGAGCTCCTTCACCAGGGCCTGCGCCTTGGTGGCCGGCATTCCGATGCGTAGGCCGATCTTGAGCGCAGCGGCGTTAGCGGCCGTGACCTCGCGCCGTCGTCCGGACTTGCCGACCAGCACCAGCGGCAGCGCCGCATCAGGCGCGGCGGCGCCCATCTTGCGCCGGAGCCGATCGGTCGGCCAGGTCGGCAGGTATATCGAGACGACCCTCCGCATCGCACGCACTCACAACGTAGTCCGCGCTTTCGCCGGCACGGCATCGGATCAACTCGAGTAGCCATCGGGCGCGGCCAACACCAGGGACCGGTAGCGGCGTCGACGGCAGCGTCGATACCCGCCATCGTGTCGCGGCCGCCGTCGGCTGTCCGAAGTCCGCGGCTTCGGTCTGTCTTCTCCAGCGTCGGATCGCGATGGCGATCGAGCCGGAGGCTTCGGCTGCGAGCGACAAACGCCGCGACGACGTCATCGAAAGCCGGGCGACCTCCGCGACGACCGCCCCCAGCCCGCCGTGACGAACGCCTTCCTCAAAACACGCCAGCACCGACTTTTCGTCGCAGGCGTCCACATAGATGACCCGGTCCGGGCCCAGACCGACCTGGGCGAGCGCCGGCGCGAACAGGTCCTGCCGGGTGACGCACCACAGGACTTTGCCCTTCGTCCGCGCCGCGATGCCGCCGGCGAACAAGGCGGCCGCTGCGCCGTCGATGGCGGCATTGCCACCTCCCGCCACTTCGTGCAGCGCCCCGAGCGCCAAACCGCCGCCCGGCAGCCGGCTGTCGATGGCTTCAAGACCAAACGGCAAGACCGAGCGGGCGCGCAGCGGCGTCCCGTCAATGCATTGAATCTGCTCGCGGAGTCGCCGGATGGCAGGTGGCTGGACGGAGGACACTCATGGCCTCTTCAAACGTTTTCAAAAACGGATTGTTCTTGATTTGTTCGCATCGTGGCGTAAGAGTCAATCAGCCGGACCGGTTCCAAAACAAAGATCTCGCGCCAAAAAATGCGGAAGTCATTGTGACAGCAAGAGGAATCACGGAGTCTGTTTTTTTCACGCAAGGGACCACGATTCCGTGCAGACGGCGGCTGACCTCGGCGGCGCGCGCCATCGCACCGGCCGCTTGGGCTTTTCGAGAAAACGCCCTGGCCGCTTGTGGAAGGTGCTGCAGGGCGGCCCGCCTCGGATAGTCGTTCTTTCGACAAGCTCGACATCGCGGATGAAATGGCTAAGTCGGGTACGGCCTGCGACTGGCAGAAGTTTTCGGGCGGCCATTAAAAAGCCAGCAAACCTACCTGCTCCCGGAATAATCTCCGCTGCGGGTGTCGTGAAGTCACAGGGACGAGGATGTGCAATCTGTACTCGATGACCACGAACGTCGAAGCGATCCGACGCCTTTTCGAGGTCGACGTGTCTAGCGACAAGTCCGGTAACTTGCCGGCGATGCCCGGCATCTATCCCGACTATCCGGCGCCGATCGTTCGCAACGGCACCGCCGGACGCGAGCTTGCTATGGCGCGCTGGGGCATGCCGTCCTCACAAAAAGCGCTGATGGACGCTGCCAAGAAGCGTGCGGAGAAGCTCCAGGCCAAGGGCAAGACGGTGGACTTCAAGGAATTATTGCGCTTGGAGCCGGACAGCGGGACCACGAATATCCGGAACGTCAGCAGCGCCCACTGGAAGCGCTGGCTGGGCCCGGAAAACCGTTGCCTTGTACCGTTCACGTCGTTTTCCGAATACGACACGATCGACGGCAAGAAGACGCCGGTATGGTTTGCCGCGGAAGAAAGCCGGCCGTTGTTGTGTTTCGCCGGGCTGTGGACCAATTGGACCAGTGTGCGCAAGGCCAAGGAAGGCGAGGTCACCGCCGACATCTTCGCTTTCCTGACGACCGAACCGAACGCTGAAGTCCGCCGAGTGCACCCGAAGGCGATGCCAGTCATCCTCACGACGGCGGAAGAGCACGACGTTTGGATGCGGGCGCCGTGGGACGAGGCCAAGGCGCTGCAGCGGCCGCTTCTGGATGGCGTTCTCCAGATTGTTGCAACGGGTGGCAAGGAAGATCCGGGAGCCGCCGTTGCCTGATCCTTCCCCGGTAGCCAGTGCGTTGGAAGTACGGAAAATCATCCATATCGACATGGATGCGTTCTACGCGTCAGTTGAGCAGCGCGACAATCCGGATCTGCGCGGCAAGCCGGTTGCGGTGGGCGGATCGCGCGAACGGGGCGTCGTGGCGGCCGCCAGCTACGAGGCGCGAAAATTCGGCGTGCGTTCCGCGATGCCGTCGATTACCGCGCAACGGCAGTGTCCCGACCTGATTTTCAGTGAAGCCGCGTTTCGAAGTCTACAAATCGATCTCGCAGCAGATAAGGGCGATCTTCGCCGAACATACGTCGGTCATCGAGCCGCTGTCGTTGGACGAGGCCTATCTCGACGTCACCGAAAACCTTCAGAACATTCCATTGGCGCGGGACGTCGCATTGGCGATCCGTGCCAAGATCAAGGCCGAGACCGGACTGAACGCTTCCGCCGGGATCTCTTACAACAAGTTCCTCGCGAAGCTGGCGTCCGACTACCGCAAGCCGAACGGGCAATATGTCATCACGCCGGAAATGGGGCCGGGTTTCGTCGAGACGCTGCCAGTCGGCAGATTTCACGGCATCGGGCCGGCAACTAACGCCAAGATGCAAGGCCTGGGCATCTTCACCGGTCTCGATCTGCGAAAGCAGGAGCTGGCATTTCTCGAGCCCAACTTCGGAAAGGCGGGCGCCTACTATCATTCGATCTCGCGGGGCATCGACGAGCGCCCCGTACGCGCCAACCGCATGCGGAAATCCATCGGCGCCGAAAACACTTTCGCTTCGGATATGACGGACTTTGCGCTGATGGCTACTGAGCTCAAGCCGCTGGTCGACAAGGTCTGGCGGCATTGCGAAAGCACAGGCAATCGCGGTCGCACGGTTACACTGAAGGTTAAATTTGCGGACTTCGAGATCATCTCCCGCAGCCAATCGTTCCCAGAGCCGATTTGCAACCGGGCCGATCTCGAGCGGGCTTCGGTCGCCCTGCTAGAAAAATCGATGCCGTTGCCGAAGGCCGTCCGCCTGCTGGGGGTGTCGCTTTCCGCCCTGCAGACGGGGGGCATCGCAAGCCAGCAGATTCCATTGTTTCTTTGAAGCGGACAGAGGAAGCGCCAAAGAACTGTTAGTCGGCAAAAAAACTTTTTGCAGCCAAAGCATGAAGTCCGCGCATCGTCGAATCGGCGGGTGACGGATCTCGGCGGCCGCCCGAAGCGTAACGGCGGAGCGCCTGCCCTGAAAGATCACCATCAGGCGCGCCGCTTAGCGGTCCCGAAAATACAATTCTACTTCGGCAAGAGCCGCGTTCGGATGGTCGAAGGAAAACGCGGCAAAACTTTTCATGGGACTCCAGTGGGGACCGGATGGCGCGATCTCGCAGCGGCCGCTGCCATCCTGGACGATGCGGCCGATTATTTCGTCCTTCTCCACCCAGTTGATCCACCAGATGCGCGCGCTGACATTGTCCGGAACGAGCTTGATAGTGGCCATGTCCGTGGTCCAACCGTCCCCGTGAGCTCCGTTATTCAGAAGGCCTGGCCGATCGGAAGGTTCCCCAATTGCGGAACTATTGGCTTTACTGCGACTTTTCAACGTTGTTCGCAGGCGCCGCTCGCAGAGGGAGGCTTCCATTTTAGCACGTACCGAAAGCCAGATTTTACTTCAGAACGCGCAGCGGTTCGCGGCATCCATTTTTGACGCCGGCGCTGAAACGGACGGCGAGGGGGTCATCCGGGCCCGCCTCTGGGATGAGTTTCGCGGTTCGGGATTGGCGATGTCCCCGTTTCCGGGAGATCTCGGGGGCGCAGGTCTATCCGATCCCGTTCGGCACAACGAGTTGTGCGCAATCTTGCGTCTGCTTGGCTCGGCCGACCTATCGGTCGCCCGCATCTTCGAGGGACACGTCAACGCGGTTTCGCTGGTCGCAAGGTACGGCGATCACGACCAGTTGCGAGTTCTGTCGGATCGAGTGGCAAGGGGCGGCCTCTCGGCCGTGTGGGGAGCCGACGATGCCAAGGGGCTTCATGTAATCGATGGAAACAAGCGTGTTCTCCGTGGCAGAAAGATTCTCGCTTCCGGCGCCGGATTTGTCACCGACCCGGTGGTCACCGCCACCGGCGCCGATGGTCAAGTCATGTGCCTGCTGAACCTTACCATGGCTGAGGAGATCGATCTGTCAGCCTGGCAGTCCCAGGGAATGCGATCGACAGCGACGGGCACGATCGAATTGTCAGGAATCCCGGTAACGTCCGAGAACATCATTGGGAAGCCAGGAGATTTCATGCGCCAGCCAAACTTCTCGGGAGGGGCCTGGAGATTTTGTGCCGCGCATGTTGGAGCGACCGAACGCCTTGTCGACCTGTTCAGGGACCATCTTGTCGCCCGGGGCCGAGGCGAGGATCCATACCAGCTAGAACGTCTGGCGCACTGTGTCGCCTCAGCCAAGACATCCCGTCACTGGGTCGAAGAGGCCGCTCGTCGACTTTCCGCGGAAGATTCCGACGGAGGCAACGTGGTCGCGTTTGCAAACTTGACGCGGATGGTTACCGAGCGGTGCGCCTTGGACGTAATGGAACACGTGCAGCGCGGGGTTGGCCTGACGTCCTTTATACGACCTCATCCGATCGAACGGATATCGCGGGATTTGGCCACTTACCTCCGCCAGCCGGTGCCGGACTTGGCGATGAGCGACGGGGCGAAGGCGTTCCTGTCATCAAGTCTTTCGGTTGGAGAATTTTAAGTGCGCGCGGAATCGTATCTTGACGCGCTTCGTGCGGGCCCTGTTACGACGGGCCGGGCGCTAACAGAAGGGCGTCCTTTTGTGGTTCTGTCTCCTCATCCGGACGACGAGACGTTGGGGGCGGGCGGATTGATCGCCGAGGCTTGCGCCGAGAGACAGGACGTAGATGTGATCGTCGTGACGGACGGTTCAGGTTCGCACCCCCGATCTAAGCAATACCCACGGCAAAAACTGGTCGACCTCAGGTATTCCGAAGTGCACCGGGCAGGTGTGGCTCTTGGGCTGCATCCGGACCGTGTCAAATTCCTGGGATTGCCGGATACCATGGCGCCGAAGGCGGGCCCGCTATTCGATGCGGCGGTAAAAGAGGTATCGGACGTGATCCAGCGCTCTGGAGCCGGTAGTCTTTTCGTCACCTGGGAGAAGGACCCTCATTGCGACCACGAGGCAGCGGCCGAACTGGCGAAAGCTGTCAGAAGAAATAGCCCCGGCCTGAAGCTTTGGGCATATCCGGTCTGGGGATGGCACATCGAGGCCACCACAGAGATCGGTCAGCCGCCGAGAGTGTTCCGGGTAGACATCTCGCAACATAGGGATCGCAAGTTTCGGGCTATTGAAGCGCACGCCTCCCAGATGACCGACCTCATCAGCGATGACCCGGAGGGATTTCGTTTCGACGAAAAATCGCTCGCGCCGTTTCTGGGTCAGTATGAATACTTCATGGAGGTCCCGGTTTGACCCGAAAAATCGCAACGGTTCCGCCCGAATATTTCGAGGAAAAATACAAGACCGACATCGATCCCTGGCGGTTTCGTACCAGCGAGTATGAGCGCGAGAAGTATCAGGCGACGTTGGGAAGTCTTACCAGGGAAAGATACAGGTCGGGGCTGGAAGTCGGTTGCTCGATCGGGGTGCTGACCAGGCTCCTAAGCCCGCGGTGTGTCAGCCTTCTCGCGATAGATGCGTCGGCGACGGCTATCGAGGCTGCTCGCGCTATGAACAATAAGAGCGTCACATTCCGCGTTGCAAATCTTCCCGCAGAGTTTCCAGAAGGCACCTTCGATCTGATCGTCCTGTCGGAGGTCCTTTATTATTTTGACAAAACCGACCTGGAGCGGGTCGCCCGGTCCTGCATCGATGCGATATCGCGGGATGGCGAGATCGTTTTATGCCACTGGCTCGGCGAAACCGACTATCCATTGGCCGGGGTCGACGCAAGCGAGCTTTTTGCGGGCTTCATCAAGCCGGTACTGCCGATTCGGTCGGTTCTTCACGATACGACCTATCGCCTGGAACGATTTTCCGCTGGGTAAGCGCTACTCGAAGATTGTGTACGACCATTTTGGCGATCGCTATTTGTCGTGGCAAGTCCGACGGGCGCAGAGGCTCGCGGATCTTCAAAGCCAGACTGTGTTCACACAAAGTCTCCCACGCGTCCTCAAACGAACTGGCGCGCTTACCATCGAACAGATTGGCGATTTCGCTCGATACTTCAAGAGCGGCAGGCCAGGGCCGGACGGTCGGTCCGTCCATCCAGCGCTCCCGGAGCATTCCTTTGCATAGGGCTCGCCGCGTGGCCTGCAGCGCCGGCTCGAGGTCTTCGTCACAGGGTGCGTCAGGTACAGCATGACGGTGGCGCATCGTGTCGGCGGCTCCTCCCGTTGCACGACCGTCAAAACGGCACGAGGTTGTCACGCAGACGTCCATTGAGTGACGGACCTTGAAGCCGGCACGCTTGAGCGTGTCGGTGAGTGCCGAATCCTCGCCGACAGGACGCGGCGGCAGGCCGCCGATTGCCGAGTATGCCGCAAGAGTGACCGCGAGGCTCGCGCCTGAGGAAACGCGGTGGTTCGGCCAGGGATCGTGCGGCCTCGGATCGCACCGGGCGTAGATCTCGGCGACATAACGAAGGTAGGTATCTTCCAGCCGACCTCGGGTCAAAAACTCTCTGCCGAGTGCCAGGTACTCGCCGGGAATAGCGTCGATATAACCGGCGACGCAATCGACGCCCTTGTCGAACTCACGCAGGGTGGCCGCAAGCCAGGTCGGCGCAACCCGGCTGTCCGCGTCGGTTGTGAGGATCGAGCCGTGGATCGGTGCCACTTCCGCAAGCCTGATGGCAGCCAAGTCCATCGCACGTTTCCGGGCCCAACCGGCGTTGCGCTGTCCGGTCGGCATGTCCTCTTCGACGACCCTGACAGGGTGGGGGATCGAGAGGGACACCTGTCGCGCAATTGACGCCGTTTCGTCACTGCAGTTGTTGGCATAAATGAGAATCTCGAAGCAGCCCCTTGCTATCGGAGCGCCGGTTTCGTCCCGCTGGAGCGCGAGAGCCGCGAGGCATTCCGCGATGCAGGAGGCCTCGTTATGCGCGGGCACTGCGACCACAGATAGCCTGGACTGAGGAAGTTTTCCTTGTTTCATCGGCTCTACGCTCTTTACTGGATTTTACAACCCTTGCTTAATTTCCAGCTACCTATCGGGTTCCAAACTCGAATACACGGCGTTGAGTTTTCCATCCGCCGCAGCAGATCGATAAGCCTGCCTGTGATGTCGAGGTTTCCCGGCCCGGTAGATGAGGGGAAACGTAGACTAAACTCACTGCTTGCCTTCGTCCGCGATGCTCCAGATCACCCCCCATGGGCCGAGCATATCCCCGGCGTCCGTCAGAGCCGGCCAGATCCGACGACCGCGCGCTTTGACCTCGCCAAGGGGCCGGCTTTTCAAGTTGGCATTCAGCTCCAACATCGCGCTGCCACCCATTTTCCACCGCACGCGGACCGCGGCTTCTCCCAAGATCTCAAAGCTTCCCGAATTCCCGCCAAGATCCCTCAGCCGGGGCACGATTTCGCGTCGGCGAATTGCAAGCAGATCGCGGTACAGAGCAAGCCAGTCAGAGTGCGAACTATTTGTCGTCTCTTTCCAGTTCAGCTTTGCTGACTGAAAGGTTTTCTCTGACGTCGGATCGGGGATCGATTCCCGCTTGTGGGGGTCCTGGAATTCAGGAAATTTGGCGAATTCAGCCCTGCGACCTTCGCGAACGGCGTCGGCAAGTTCAGGCTCGAAGTGCGCAAAGAATGGAAAAGGCTGCGAGGAGGCGAACTCCTCACCCATGAACAGCATCGGAATCTGGGGAAGCAGAAGATAGACCGCAATGATCGCCTTTATTGCTTCAGCCGGCGCACATGAAGTCAGCCGGTCGCCGAACGCGCGGTTGCCGACTTGATCGTGATTTTGAATAAACGACACGAACGCGGTTGGCGGCAAGTGACCACTGGGCTCTCCGCGCGGGCTTCCACGGGAGATCATTGCCTGGCCCTGAAAGGCGAATCCTTCAGCCAATGCGCGGCCGAGTTTTTCCGTGTCGCCGGAATAGTCGACGTAATATCCCGAACTCTCACCCGTGACCGCCGTGTGCAGGACATGGTGAACATCGTCGTTCCATTGCGCGGTGTAGTATTGAGGCTTGCCGCCGGACCGCTCAAGGGGCCCGACCTCGTTCTCTTCGTTCTCCAGCATCAAATGTACATGCCTGCCTTGCGACGCATTCCGGACCCGTGATGCCAGTTCGTCCACAATGTGGGTATCGCTGTCGTCCTTGATGGCGTGCACCGCATCGAGGCGCAGGCCGTCAAAGTGAAATTCGGTAACCCAATAAATCGCGTTCTGGATCACAAATTCGCGGACCAGGTCGGATCCGTCAGCATCGTAATTTACCGCGGCTCCCCACGGGGTTTTGTGTCGCTCCGTGAAGACAGGCGAGTACGAAGGAAGATAATTGCCGTCGGGCCCGAAGTGGTTGTAGACGACATCCAGAAAAACCATGATGTTTCGGGCATGCGCCGCGTCAACGAACGCCTTTAGCTCCTCCGGACGCCCGTAGCTGGAATCAGGCGCGAAGAGGAGGACGCCGTCGTAGCCCCAGTTGCGACTTCCAGGAAAGTCGGAGACGGGCATGATTTCGACAGCTGTTATACCGAGGTCGGCGAGGTAGTCGAGCCGCTCGAGCGCGCTCCGAAACGTGCCTTCTTGCGTAAAGGTGCCGACGTGAAGCTCATAAATAATACATTCTTCCCACGGCCGTCCTCTCCAGTCTCCATCCTTCCAACGGTAACTGTCGGGGTCGATGACTTCGCTAGGCCCGTGCACGTCAGCAGGCTGGAAGCGAGATGCTGGGTCCGGTACTTTCAGGCCATCTTCCAATAAAAACCTGTATCTGGTTCCCTGCTTGGCCACCGGACTGAGAAGTTCGTACCACCCGTCCCGGGTGTTTTGCATCGGGACTGGTGCGTTCCCTTCAAGGAGCAGCGAAACGCCCTGCTGGTTGGGGGCCCACAACCGAAAGCGGACGCCTCCGTTTACGATGCTGGCGCCAAAGTATTTCGGGGGCTCATATTTCAGCATGACTATCTTCCGCCTGTTGCGCCTGCGAAAACTAATCATTCATGCGGCCGTTCCATTGGCACCGCCATTTTGCGCGCCGAGATTGATCAACGGGGGCGCACCCTATTGGTCGGCTATCCGACAAAGGATCGAAGGCGAATGGGGTGCGTTGCTCCCGAAGAATCAAGATCGTCGCAGCAGGTTATCCTTTGTTTTCAATCATTAGCTTCTAAACCTCATTCGCGGCAATTCATGACCCGCAGTCGCTGACAAGGGCCGGTCTGGCTCCGGTACCCAGCAAACTGCCTAGTCGCCAAAGGGCCGGGCGGGGCGTAAGATTATTCAGACATCAGCAAGGCGGAGAATTCGGTGAGTTTCCCCCTACTTAGGTGGCGGACCCATTCCTGGTTCGGAGCGATCGCTGTTGCTTTGGTGAGCACAGTGGCGGCCACTTTGGTCCGGGCATCGATCGGCCTGTTCGCTCCCACTGCCATTCCCTTCGCGCCCTATTTCCTCGCAATCCTCGTGACCACTCTCGCTGCGGGGTACCCCGCCGGACTGTTCGCGGCGGCCGTCGGGCTTATCACCGCCTGGTACTTTTTCCTGGAACCGGCGTTCAGTTTCGAGCTGCGGTCCCGGAACGAGGTGGCGAGTATCTTTCTGTTTATTATTGCCTCCGGCGTTTTAATCGCCGCTGCCGAAGCGCTGCGCCGCGGCTTTGACCGCGAAACCGCGCGCGAGCGGCGGCTGGCCCGCGCCCAGCAATCCGGCGCCGTTGGCGATTGGGAATGGAACCTGCAATCCGGCGAGATCACCTGGTCTGAAAACCTTTACGCCTTGATGGGCCGTACACCGGAGTCGTTTCAACCGACGCCGACTAACTTCGCGGCGTTCGTTCATCCCGATGATATCGATCGGGTCGCCATGGTATTCCAAAATGCCATTTCAACGGGGGGACCGTTTCGACACAGAGATGCGCGGGATCTGGCCGGATGGAACAGTCCGGTACTTTGTGTGCCGCGGCGATATCATTAGGGACCAAGCGGGCAAGCCGGCGCGGCTCACCGCCGTCAAGATAGATATCACCGAGCGGCGGAAGGCGGACGATGCGCTGGCCGCAAGCGAAGAACGCTATCGCTTGCTGTTCAGCGCGATGTCCGAAGCCTATGTGGTTCATGACATTATCTATGATGAAGCCGGAAACGCTGTCGATTTCCTTGCCATCGAGGCTAATCCCGCCTTTGAGGTGCACACCGGTTTGCCGCGCGACATTGTGGTCGGGCACCTTGCGTCCGAGTTCGCGCCCGGCGGCGATCCCGAATGGCTTCGTTTTTTTTGCCGAGGTCGTGCGCACCGGCCAGCCAAACCATATCGAACGCTATTCGCCCAGGCCGCAGCGCTGGATCGACTTGCGTGCATTTCCGCTCGGCGGTCCTCGCCTCGGCATCATCTTCAACGATGTGACAGCTAGAAAGCGTGCGGAAGCCGAGCGCGACGCCGCCGAAGCCCGTCTGGTTGCCGCGATGCAGGTCGCGGAGGTCGGATATTTTGATTATAATCCGACAGCGGGCGTCGTGACCCCCTCCGGCAGTTTTAATGCGATCTTCGGATTGGCTGACGTCGCGAAGGCTCGCCCGCTCTCGGACTATCTCGCCCGCATCGATCCGAACGATCTGCCGCGTGTCGAGGAGGTGATAGCATGTGCATTACGCGACCGTACGACATACACGCTGGAATATCGCGTCCGGACAAGCGCCGGCTGTATGAAATGGGTCGCTTCGCGGGGGGCCGCGATCGCCGATTCCACCGGAGAGTTGCGAATGGTAGGGGCCATTTTCGATATCACCGACCGCAAGCAGGCCGAGCTTGAGGGAGCGGCCGCCCGGCAACGCACGGAAATCCTGTTCCGTGAGATGAATCATCGCACCAAGAATAATCTCACTATCGTCGCCAGCATGCTTCATCTCCAGGCGTCCGCGGCCAAGCAAAACGTCGACCTTCGGAATCATCTCGACGCGGCCCGCGAGCGAATTTCAACAATCGCCGAGTTGCACACCAGCCTCTACCAGGGAACGACCCTGGGAGAGATCGATTTCGCCGATTACATCCGCAACCTCTGCACCCACATCGAAACAAGCCTTTTTTCCGCTGAGAAGGGCATCTCGTTCGTGGTGAATACCGATGAGGTTTCATTGTCAGCCGACATCGCCGTGCCCCTCGGATTGGTCGTGAACGAACTCGTAAAGCATGCCTTCGCGGATCATGCATCCGATGCGCGCATCGACGTGTCGGTACGCCAGCAGGCCGGGGATCTGGTCGTTTGCGTGAGCGATAACGGCCGGGGGTTGCCAACCGACGGTTCGTCGCCCAAACCGGGGCTCGGATCGCGCCTCATCGACGCTTTTGTCCAGCAGGTCGGCGGCCGGTTGAGCGTTTCGCGAAATGGCGGCACCGAGTTCGAGATCGTCGTTCCCATGCATGCGCCCGCCTCGCAACACGGCGTCGACTCCGTACCGGCCGCGGAGCAGCCGACACAAGTTGGCGCTTAACTCTCGATGCGCTGCGCGTCCCAGGGCCGGTGATGGAAGCGGCATTGGTAGGGCAGGTGGTCTTGAACCGGCGTCGGCGAACCGCCGCGAACGAGTTTTCAAATCATCCGGACGCCGGCACAATGAAGTTCGATTGGCAACGTGAACAGGAGCGCCATTACAGCTGGGAAGCCGTGGAACGATGTCCCGTGCAGCCGATTATCGGCGAACACGCAAGGAGGTTTCCATGGAACTAAACGGCAAACGGATCGCAATTCTCGCAACTAACGGCTTTGAGCAGGCAGAGCTTGAGATACCGCGTGACCGGCTGAAGAAGTCTGGCGCGACGGTGGACATTGTCTCTCTGGCTCCCGGCGAGATTAAAGGCTGGGATAAGAAGGATTGGGGCCGCCCGGTGAATGTCGACAAGACCCTCGATGAAGTCTCCGCAGCGGACTATGACGCAGTAGTTCTCCCCGGCGGCCAGATAAACCCGGACCTTTTGCGGGTCGAACCGAAAGCACTGGGTTTCATCAAGGAAATATTCGACGCGAAAAAGGTCGTCGCGGCCGTTTGCCATGCGCCATGGCTGCTGATCGAGACCGGTATTGTAAAGGGCCGAAAGATGACATCGTTCAAATCGATCGAGACCGACGTGGCGAATGCAGGCGCGAAGTGGGAAGACTCGGAAGTTGTCGTCGACCAGGGCGTGATCACGTCCCCGGAACCCAGGCGATCTGGAAGCTTTTAGCTCCAAGATCATCGAGGAGGTCAGAGAAGGCCGGCACACGACGCGCAGCGCGGCTTAGCCGCCAAAAGCGCGCGAAAATAACGGAGGACGCGGAGGCCGAGGCCGCCCGCGTCCTCATTACCGAACCGGGGAAGATGGGTCGCGGCGCTGCCGAGATTTGCGACTGAAGCCGGGCTGGTCATCCGGACTGTTGCGTGACAACCCCAGTCGGCTTGGTTTGAGCCTTAGGGAAGTCTCACGGCGCGAACGCATCCCGGGAGGCCTCACACGTCAACTTCGCCTTCGTCCTCGCCGTCCCAATAGGTGATGCGTCTTGCCTTTACTTTAATGAGTACGATGCCCGGCGTGTCCACACCCTTGTCAAACCAACGATCGAGATCGCTCGTCCAGTGTTGTTTAAACGCGGCCTTGTCCCGTATAAGCTCGGCACTTCCTTCGACTGCCACATATATCGCGTCCGAAAAAAATTCCGCCTTTGCCTGCAAATCCAAGCGCAACATCGGGGTTGGCTTGAATATCGCTGACGGTTCGCGCCTGTTCAAAGGTGAAAATAGTAGGACGTTCCGTCATACTTGACGTCGCCATTGTTGCTCATCGGCCGGTTCGCGATACGGCCGCCGTCGGTATGCGTAGAAAGGATTGCGATGTCGATTCCAGCCATCCGCTTCGAAATCTCTTCGATGGTTTTGTGGTTCATGTCGAATTCCTCGCTTTTACAACGAAGCAAACGGCCGACCGTCGGAACCGTTCCGGAAAGTCTTCGATGCGTGCGTTTCTGGGACCTCGAGCTTCCTAATGGATCCGATGCAGGTGCCCGCCCATCTTTGAACTTCGGCTTATCGGATTTCCGTGTGGTATCCGCACCCGCCGGCCGTGAGGGGGCCGGTCGCCCCCGCACAGTGTCCGCGTAACCACCACTTTGCTTGCGGCTTACTTCTTGCCAAGATTTTGCGCCATCTCGAGATGGTGCTGAAGGGTCGGGAGAGTTTTGCCGGCCCAGTCCTTTAGCTTCGGATCATCACCACCCTTGGCATAGCGCTCGAACAGCGACACCGCATCTTTATGGGCGCTGACCTGCATGGAATCGAAATCCGACGAAAAATCGTCCGGCTTCGCGTCCTTGAGTTTGTCGATCTTGCTCTGCGACGAACTGTCCAATGCGGCCGGAATGGCTGCCTTGGCGTCCGCTGGAGCCATTGATTTCAGTTCCTCGGAAGTCTTTGTGTGGTCGGTAATCATCTGGGCGGCGAAAGTCTTCTCTTGGGCGTTGCCACGCTCCTGGCCGAGCTTGGCGGCTGCGATCTCCGTCATGTCGCTCGTCGCAGCCTCCTTCACGAAATCGGCCGTTGTCGGGCTGATGCCAAGCGTGGAGTTTACGCCGGTTTTCTCTCCGACCGATTGCGCGAAAGCCGAGGTTGATATCAGGAGCGTCGCCGCGGCGACAATGGATGCCGTCCTATTCATGTCACGTGTCCTTGCTTTTGTTAGGCCGCGGAATTGGTCACGCGGCTGAAATATTGAACCCGACCGGGCCAGGTGGGTTCCGAACAACAAGCGACGACGCCGGCAATCGAGTAATGCTACGCCCGCCCACCTGCCTCAGGCGCCCCGGGTCGGGCGACCCTTTCAGATCCTGAGTAATGGTCGCCGATCCGGCACGATGACGTCCGCTCATCGACGGCGCACGATGCCGACGTCATGGCGTCATCGCGTCGAAGGCGGGCTTCGCCGCGTCGCCGTGTGTAACGGTGGAGAAAGCCGTTGAACCGTCGCGGCAGCCGCATTCCTGGTGCGCGCTCTCCGGCGTCCGACGATCGCGGGACCTAGTTATAGCCTATCCCGGGCTCCCGATCGGCAGTGTCGGCTAGGCGACTCTAGTTTTGTTCGGAACCCACTGACGCCTAAGCGGTTCTACCTCCCGGTTAACAGCTTGCGAGGATCCGTGAAGCAGTCATCGACAGCCGGTATTCCCGTTTCGTTCGTCCTCAACGGATCCCGCCACGAGTTGGTGGTACCGCCGTGGATCACGCTTCTCGACCTTCTCCGAGAAAACCTCCAGCTGACCGGAACGAAAAAGGGATGCGACCACGGCCAATGCGGTGCTTGCACCGTGCTGATAGATGGTGTTCGCGTGAACTCTTGCCTTATATTGGCGGTCTCCCGGGACGGAGCTGAAATTACCACGATCGAGGGAATAGGAACTGACGGCGTCTTGCATCCGCTCCAGGCTGCATTCGTGGATCGCGATGCCTTCCAATGCGGCTACTGCACGCCCGGTCAAATCTGTTCGGCTGCGGGCCTGCTGTCTGAAGGACACGCGCACAGCCGGGCCGAGATCCGCGAGAACATGAGCGGCAACCTCTGCCGCTGCGGTGCCTACACAAATATCGCGGATGCAATCGAAGACGTCATAGGACAACGGGAGGCCGCCCGGGAGGCAGCCGAATGAACCGTTTTGATTATGTTCGCCCGAATACGGTCGCTGATGCGATCCAGGCGCTCAGGACGCCGGCTTCCAAAGTGCTCGCCGGGGGTACGAACCTCGTCGATCTCATGAAATACGATGTCGACCGCCCGGCGTTCGTCATCGACATCAATCGCCTTCCGCTCAAGGATATTTCCGTGACAGCGGACGGAGGACTGCGGGTCGGCGCCCTGGTCAGCAATTCGGATCTGGCTTGGCATGAAACCACCCAAGAGCGGTATCCGCTTTTGGCGAGCGCTATTCTGGCCGGGGCCTCACCGCAGCTCCGAAATGCGGCCACCACCGGCGGCAATCTGCTGCAAAGGACCAGGTGTTATTACTTTTATGATCCGTCGACCGCCTGCAATAAGCGGGAGCCGGGTTCTGGCTGCTCGGCTATCGGAGGGGTCAATCGCATTCATGCAATCCTTGGCGCCAGCGATGAATGCATCGCCGTCCATCCGTCGGACATGTGCGTTGCGCTGGCCGCGATCGGCGCTTCCGTTGAAGTGGAAGGGCCGAATGGAAAACGCAGCATCCCGTTTCCCGATTTCCATCGCTTGCCAGCCGACGAACCGCATCGCGACAACAACATGTCCACGGGAGAATTGATCACGGCTGTCGTGCTGCCGCCTTCCGATTTTGGCAACAACTATACCTACCTTAAGATCCGTGATCGGCTTTCTTACGCGTTTGCGCTTGTCTCGGTCGCCGTCGGGCTCAAGCTCAAGGGTGACCTTATCGAAGACGCGCAGGTCGCGCTCGGTGGTGTGGCCCACAAGCCCTGGCGTGATTTAGTCTGCGAACAGCTGCTCAAAGGTCAGAAGCCTGAGCCGCCGCTTTTCTTACAATTTGCGAATCAAGTTTTGGCGACGGCAAAGGGACAGGGCCAGAACGACTTCAAGATAGAACTCGCGCGACGGGCAATTGTCCGCGCATTGACGCAGGCGGCTACCGGCACTCCGCAGGATCAATCCAACAAAACAATCAAGTAGGCTCGAACCATGTCGGTGACGGAAAATCTTCATATAGGTCGGCCGACGAGCCGCATCGATGGACCTCTCAAGGTCACGGGCCGGGCGAAGTATGCAGCTGAATATCCCGCACCAGACCTTCTGCACGGCTACATAGTGGGCAGTACGATCGCCTCCGGACGAATTTCAAAATTAGATCTTGACCGGGCTCGGCTGGTGCCGGGCGTGGTCGAGATATTTACGCATGATAATCGCGGCAAGGCCGCTTGGCTGGACCGAAGCTGGCGCGACGAGGTCGCCCCGCCGGGTCATCCATTCCGCCCCTTGAACTCGGACCGAATCCTGTTCGATGGACAGCCGATCGCCCTTGTGGTCGCTGATAGCTACGAAGCCGCGCGCGATGCGGCGTCTCTTGTTACGGCGGAGTACGAGGTCGACGAACATTGCACCGAGCTGGAGCGTAAGCGCGCGGAAGCTTATGTTCCGCCGAAAAAACGAAGCGGCATTCCGCCGCCTCCGGATCCGCGAGGCGATGCCGAGACTGCGTTCGCGGAGGCCCCGATCAAGATAAGCCGGGATTACAGGGTGAACGCCGAGCACCATAACCCGATGGAGATGTTCGGGACGACCTGCGTCTATGAGGGCCCCGGCACGCTGACTATCTACGACAAGACGCAAGGCTCGCAGAACGCTCAGGGCTATGTCACCTCCGTCTTCGGGCTGAAGGCCAAGAACGTCAAGCTGATCAACCATTACGTCGGGGGTGCTTTCGGCTCGGGCCTGCGACCGCAGCACCAGCTGTTTTTTGCCGTCATGGCATGCCTCGAACTGAAGCGCTCGGTCAGGGTATCTTTGACGCGCTCGCAGATGTTCCATATCGGCTACCGGCCGGATACCTACCAAACAGTGTCCTTGGCGGCCGACGGGCAGGGTCGATTGCAGTCGGTAATGCATGACGCCGTCGCCTCGACGTCCCATTACGAGGACTACCAGGAAGCCGTCGTGAACTGGTCCGGCATGATGTACCACTGCGAAAACGTCAAACTGTCCTATCGGCTGGCGAAGCTCGATACGGCGACGCCCTGCGACATGCGCGCGCCCGGCGCAGCCATCGGCGTGACTGCCCTGGAGTGCGCCCTAGACGAGCTCTCGTACGAGGTTGGCATCGATCCCCTGGAGATTCGGCGCTTGAACTTCGCGTCGAAGGACGAAAATACAGACAAGCAATTCACGTCCAAGGCCCTGGATGCCTGTTACCGAGAAGGTGCAGCGGCATTCGGCTGGGAAAAGCGAAAATCCGCGCCGCGATCAATGCAGGAGGGCCAGGAGCTCATTGGTTGGGGCGTTTCAACCGGCATGTGGGATGCTTTTCTTCAAAAAGCTGAAGCAAGCGCAAAACTTTACGCCAATGGCAAGCTTGAGGTTTCGACAGCCGCATCAGACATCGGGACAGGTACATGGACGATTTTGACGCAGATCGGAGCCGACGCTTTCGGACTGGCGCTTGAGGACGTAACAGCCCGGATTGGTGAATCGACGCTACCGATGTCGCCCGTCGAGGGTGGGTCGTGGACGGCGGCATCGAACGGCTCCGCCGTGCAGGCCGCATGCGATGCCGTCAGGAAGACGTTGTTCAAGCATGCGAAGAAGATGGCCAACTCACCGTTGGCCGATTCAAAAATCGAAGACGTTGAGGTGCGTGGCGGGCGCATCTACCGGATCGATGACCCCGGAAGATCTCTGGCGATCGCCGAAGTGATGCATGCCGCTGATCTGCCGGAGATTGAGGAAAAGGGCAAGGTAAGCCCCAATCTGCTGCAGATGATCAAGTACATCAGCTATACGCATTCAGCTGTCTTTGCCGAGGTCCGCGTCGACGAGGACCTCGGTGTTATCCGGGTGACGAGGATTGTTTGCGCGGCCGCCGCGGGCCGCATCCTAAACCCCAAGACCGCCCGCAGCCAGATTCTGGGCGGTGTCGTTATGGGCATTGGCATGGCGCTGCATGAGGAGGCGATGACGGATCATAGACTCGGCAAGATCATGAACCACAACTTTGCAGAGTATCATATTCCCAGTCATGCCGACATTGAGGACATCGAGGTCATCTTCGTCGACGAGCATGACGACAAGGTCAGCCCACTGGGCGTCAAGGGTCTCGGAGAGATTGGTATTGTCGGGACCGCGGCGGCCGTCGCCAATGCGATTTTCCACGCCACGGGCAAACGGGTGCGCGATTTTCCGATTACGATCGACAAGGTGCTTTGTGAGTGACTGCTCGCGGCCCTCAACTGCCGAGCTTGCGTCCCCGCGGAGTCTGCTTCGCGCCACCGGCCAACACTCCGCTCGATTCTTAGGCCATCCCGGAAGTCCTCCGGTTCGGGGCTGATGCCTAAAACGAAGCGGGACCGGGCGTTGCAGCCCTCCACGCAGTCGACCCCGGTGCTCCGGGAAACTGCCCCCGAACAAAGTTCCCAGGAGCGCGTTGATCCCCGGAAAAGCCCGCCCGTCACGGCAAGGCTTGCGCATTTCGGGATATGCCCATGGCTCTCATTGATGACAAACAAACCCCGGTCCCCTCGAAAGAGGAGGTCCACCACTATGACGGTGCCGTCGGCGGCTGGGGGTCGCTCAAAGGACTGAGTGCCGTCGTCTTGCAGGAAAAGCCCGGTACCGTCGAGTTGGGCGAGGAGCTGCTACGGCAGAACAAGCACGACGGCTTTATGTGCGTCAGTTGCGCATGGAGCAAACCGGCTAAGCCCAGCACTGCTGAGTTTTGCGAAAATGGTGCCAAGGCCACCGCCTGGGATCTCACCCGGCACCGGTGCACGCCTGAATTCTTTGCCGAACATACCCTGACCGAACTTCGTGGTTGGGCGGATTTCGATTTGGAGCATCAGGGACGGCTGACCTCACCGATGCGATACGATCGCGATGCAGACAAGTACCTGCCTTGCCGTTGGGAGGACGCCTTTCAAGAGATCGGCCGCGAACTGAAAGGCCTGGATCCCAAATCGGTGATTTTCTACGCGTCGGGACGAGCCTCGCTTGAGACGTCCTACATGTACAGCCTTTTGGCGCGTATGTACGGCTGCAACAATCTTCCCGACAGTTCCAATATGTGCCACGAATCGACTTCCGTCGGGTTGAAGCAGGCGCTCGGAGCCCCGGTCGGCACTGTGAAGCTGGAAGATTTCGAGGAAACAGACTGCATCCTGTTCTTCGGGCAAAATGTTGGCTCCAACAGTCCGAGAATGCTTCACCAGTTGCAGCCTTGTGCGCGTCGCGGCGTTCCGATCATTACGTTCAACCCGCTGCGTGAGCGCGGTCTTGAGGAGTTCACCAACCCGCAATCCCCATTGCAGATGGTGACTGGTTCCTCCACCAGCATCAGCACGCAATATTATCAGCTCCGCGCCGGCAGCGACACCGCGGCCATGACCGGCATGTGCAAATACTTGATCGAACGCGATGATGCCGCGATCTCTGATGGCGGCGAGCGTGTCCTCGACCATGCGTTCATCGCCGACTACACGTCGGGCTTCGAAGAGTTTGCGGCTTTCTGTCGCTCCGCGAGCTGGCCGGAGATCGAAGCTGAGACATCGCTCTCGCGCGCCGATATCGAGACTGCTGCCGAGACCTATGCCAAAGCCAAGGCGGTGATCTTGGTCTACGGGATGGGACTGACGCAGCACCGCTTCGGGGTCCAGAATGTTCACATGGCATGCAATCTGCTGCTATTACGCGGCAACATCGGCAAGCCAGGCGCCGGCCCGTGCCCGGTGCGCGGGCATTCCAACGTCCAGGGACAGCGGACCGTTGGGATCACGGAGAAGCCTGAACTGGCACCGTTAGACAAACTGGCCGAGCAATTTGGCTTTGAGCCGCCGCGTGACAAGGGGCGAAACACCGTCGAAGCCTGCGAGGGTATTCTGAGCGGCGAGGTGCGAGGATTTGTCAGCCTTGGGGGCAATTTCGTCCGTGCGATCCCCGACACCGACCGAATGGAGGAGGCTTGGCGCAGACTGCGTCTTTCCGTACAAATCGCGACTAAGCTCAACCGCAGTCATCTGGTGCCCGGCGAAGTCACGTTTCTGCTGCCTTGCCTCAGCCGAATTGAGCGTGATGAGCAAGCCGGTGGCCCGCAGACCGTCACCATGGAAGATTCGACGAGTGTGATTCATCCCTCGTTCGGAGATGTGGAACCGAGCAGCAAGGAACTCCTTTCCGAAACCAAGATTGTCGCCGAACTTGCGAAGGCGACGTTGCCAGCCAATCCGAAGCTGGACTGGACGGCCTGGACGGCCGACTATTCGAAAGTCCGCGATGCGATTGCCGAGAGCTATCCGCAATGGTTTGGTGACTTCAACGCCAAGCTCAGCAAGCCGGGCGGCTTCTATCGCGCCAACAAAGCGCGGAAAAGGGATTTCTCGGATACGAAAACCGGCCGCGCGATGTTCTTCCCGCCAAAGCAACTGTCCGCTACCGGGTTTACTGATGAGGCCGGTTTGCTTCGTTTGATGACCCTGCGGTCGAATGACCAGTTCAATACCACAATCTACGGCTACGAGGACCGGTTGCGGGAGGTCAGCGGGACGCGGGACATCGTATTCATGAACCCCGACGACATCCGACAGTTCGGCTTGGCCGATGGGGAATTGATCGGCCTATCGACACAGGCAGCAGACGCCATCGTGCGCGAGAAACACGGATTGAAGGTGTTCTCCTACAATATCCCGCGCGGCTGTATCGGCGCATACTATCCCGAATGCAATGTATTGGTGCCGCTTGGGCATCATGCCGAGGAAAGCAAGGTCCCGGCTGGTAAGTCGGTTCCTGTAAGGCTCATCAGGTAACGCCGGGTGGTCCGCCGGGCCTCTCTCGTTAAATACTACCCGATCGGCTTCCCTTCGTAGTCGCCGGAAGTTAATCCCGTGTTGCTGCACAAGCTGCTTTCCGCTTTGCGAGATTCCATTCGGGAGGGACCTGCAGCCTATATGGAACTTCCTTTAGGACCAACGCTTAATGGGACGAAAATCGGCAGCGAGAAATTCGAGGGGCCGATATTGTGTCGTCGGCTTCACTGGTTGATCACGGCGGCATGTAACAACCTGGCCGTTGGCCCGAGAGCCGACGAAGAGATATTCTTCCGCCTATGTCGCTCGCTGAAATTGGAAAGCGGATATCCCGGTGACGGAAAGCATGAAGGCGGAGCAAGATGGTCTGCCGCCGCGACAGCGTTATTGGTCGGCCGCCACGATTTGGCTCGCGCTGACGCTTTCCGTGCTCGACGGTTCGATCGCCAACGTTGCCCTCCCGACCATCGCCGGTGATCTTTCCGCTCCTCCCGCGGAAGCCGTCTGGGTGGTTAATGCCTATCAGCTGGCCATCGTCATCTCGCTGCTTCCAATGGCGGCGATCGGAGAGATGGTAGGCTTTCGGAGGGTTTTTCAGGCCGGTATTGTCGTTTTTACATTGGGATCGCTTGGCTGCACATTTGCGCATTCGCTCCCGATGCTTGCCTTAGCTCGTGCCATCCAGGGGTTCGGGGCCGCGGGCATCATGAGCCAAAACGGGGCGCTGGTCCGCTTCACGTACCCTTCGAGGATGCTTGGAAAGGGTCTTGGCCTGAATGCGCTGGTCGCCTCGGCCGGCGCGGCCTTGGGGCCAACCGTGGCATCGGGCATTTTGGCGGTCGCGTCATGGCAGTGGCTTTTTGCGGTCAACGTTCCCATCGGGATCGTAACGTTCCTCCTTGGGCGCACGTCTCTTCCGGATAATCCGAAGTCCGGCTCCTTCGATCTGACGGGAACAGTTCTGAACGCATCCATGTTCGGCTTTGGATTCGTAGGCATCGATCTTCTTACCCGCGGCGGCAACGCGTGGGTCGGCCTTGTCACAGTGCTTATTGGGGCCGGATCCGGCGCGCTGCTCGTTCTCCATTCCCGCTTGCAGTCGGAGCCCATCGTACCTTTCGATCTGTTGAGAAACCCGGTCTTCAGCCTATCGGTTGCAACATCGATCGCGTCGTTCGCCGCGCAAATGCTGGCATTCGTCTCGTTGCCGTTCTTCTTCGAAGGCACACTTCATCGCACCCAGGTGGAGACGGGATTGTTGATGACACCCTGGCCCCTGGCCGTCGGCATCGGTGCGCCCATCGCCGGTCGTTTGGCGGACACCGTATCGGCTGCGGTGCTGAGCGCTGCCGGATTACTCGTGCTTTGCCTGGGCCTGGCGCTTTTGGCCTTCCTGCCAGGAAACGCCTCTACCATCGACATTGCATGGCGGATGGCGGTATGCGGTCTTGGGTTCGGATTTTTTCAGGCGCCAAACAATCGTTCGATGCTGTCGGCTGCGCCCCTGGAACGAAGTGGAGCGGCCGGGGGCATGCTTGCAACGGCGCGTCTGACGGGGCAGTCCGTCGGCGCCATCCTTGCCGCGATCTCGTTCCGGATGGCCGGCCATTCTGAAACGGTCGCGCTTATGTCGGCGGCCGCTCTAGCCGGATTGGCAGCGGCAGCGAGTGCGGCGCGTTTCTACCATCCAGGCGGCGAACAACCACCGAAGCCCGCTATGGTTGCGGACGCGCCGTGAGGCCTGAGGTTTCGGACTTCTAAACCAGCACCATTAGCGAAAAACTGCGTCAACCTAAGTTAGGCGCGACAGTACGTCGGCGAGCGTAAGCAAAAATAACGCGGCCAGAAAGACGATCCCGGCCATTGCCGCGAGCCTTATGAGGGGCCTCGCATCAGCCAATTCCATAAAAAGCAGGACCACAAGTCCGGCTTTGATGGCGGCAATCACGATACCGATCGCCGGAGAAAGCCTGCCCATTGGCACATACGCCAGCGCGAGCGTCAGCAGCAGAAGAAGCATCAGGACAGCCCAGATGAGGCCGTTTCGACGCCAAATCTTCGAGGCCAGCATGCCTGAACCATCCTTTTCCGCGGTCATGACGCGCGGCCCGGCAGGTAGATCAGGGGATAAAGAAAGATCCAGATGATATCGACCAGGTGCCAGTACAGCCCCGTCACCTCGATTTCAGGATTGGCATTCAACGGAAACTTGGTCAGATATCCAAGCCACGCCAGCCGAACGACCATCACGATGCCGATCGTGAGGTGGACGGCGTGCACGCCTGTGATGATCCAATAGAGTCCAAAAAATAACTGTGCGCCCGGCGTTGCGATGGCGAAATGAGCGCCGGGAAGGAGATGCTTCGCGATATCCTCGTTGTACTCGAAACCCTTCACCACCAGAAAGGCGAGGCCCAGCGCGGCCGTCGCCGCCAGGCACCAGAGGATCAGGTTGCGCAAGCGCTCGCCGGAAGCGGCCGCCTGTGAAGCCATCGCCATGGTGAGGCTGCTGGTAAGGAGGATAGCCGTATTGATCGTTCCGTACCAGATGTTGGTTTCGCGAGCGGCCACGGCGAAAGCTCCGGGATGATCAATCCTGCACACCGTATAAGTCAGGATCAGCGCGCCGAAAAAAAGCATCTCACTGGCGAGAAACACCCATATTCCGAACGTACCCGCTTCGCGCTGGCGATCGAAATATTGCCAAGGCTCCTTGAGCAGTCCCGTGGTTTCGCTCATCGGACCTCTCGTGCATTTTGAGGTTCTGGCGGGTCAAGGCCGGCAGATAGCCCTTCGGCGTGGTAGTCGTAGGGACCACGATCGACACGAGGTTGACGATCGAAGTTTTTAGGGGGCGGAGGGGATGTCGTGGTCCACTCGAGACCGGTTGCGCCCCAGGGATTGTTGCCGGCGCGTTGTCCATAAAAGATAGACCAGGCGAAATAGCCGAGCGGCAGCAGATAGGCGACCGCCAGGACCGCCGCTCCCGACGAAGACATCACATTGTAGATTTGAAATTCGGGTGGATAGGTATGATATCGCCGCGGCATCCCCAGATAGCCCGCGAAAAATTGCGGAAGGAACGTCATGTTGAAGCCGAAATACATCAGGATCGCGGCGAATTTGGCCCACGACTCCGGATACATTTTTCCCGTGATCTTGGGCCACCAGAAATGCAGGCCGCCGAAGAAGGCCGATACCGAGCCTCCGACCATGATGTAGTGAAAGTGGGCGACGACGAAGTATGTGTCGGTAACGTGCACGTCGACGGGGATCGAGGCGAGAAACAGGCCCGACAGACCGCCCGTGGTGAACAGACCGACAAAACCAAGCGCGTACAGCATGGGTGAGTTGAAGCTGATCTGCCCGCGGTACAGCGAGGCGGTCCAATTGAACACTTTGATGGCAGATGGCACTGCGATGATGAAGGAGAGAAACGAGAAAATCAGGCTCGCGTAGGCCGACTGGCCGGACACGAACATATGGTGTCCCCAGACAAAGAAGCCGATCCCTGCAATCGCGATCATGGCGTAGACCATGAAATCGTAGCCGAAGATCCGTCGACGCGCGAAGCACGGTATGATCTCGGAGACTACGCCCATCGCCGGCAGGATCATGATGTAAACGGCCGGGTGCGAGTAGAACCAGAATAGATGCTGGAATAGGATCGGATCGCCACCGCGGGCTGGATCGAAGATCGGCAGGCCGAGCCATCGCTCCGCCATCACCAGCAGCAGTGAGATCGCCAGAACCGGTGTAGCCAGCACCATGATGATCGAGGTGGCGTAAATCGCCCAGACAAATAGCGGCAGCCGGAACCAGGTCATGCCGGGCGCGCGGAGCATGTGGGTTGTGACGATGAAATTGACTCCGGTCGCAATGCTGGCAAAGCCGACGACGAACACGCCGGCGGCGGCCGCAAGGACGTGGCTGTTGGAGAACATGGTCGAGTAGGGCGTGTAGAAGGTCCAGCCGGTATCGACGCCGCCGGCGACGAGCGCATATACGGTGAACGCACCCGCGGCGATGGTCAGGTACCAACTGAAGAGATTCAGCCGCGGGAAAGCCACGTCCGGAGCACCGATCATCAGCGGGAGCATGAAGTTTCCCATCGTGTTGGGAATAGACGGCACCAGGAAGAACCAAACCATGATGATGCCGTGGAACGAGAACAGCTTGTTGTAGCTGTCCGAGGTAAGCAGTCCGCCGTTCGGGGTGAACAGTTCCAGGCGAACAGCCGTGATCGCCGCGCCGCCCATGAAGAAGAATATGGTGATGGTGACGGCGTAGAGTATGGCGATGCGCTTGTGATCGGTGGTCGTCAACCAGGAGGCGATTGTCGTGCCTTGCCGCAGATAGTCGGGGCGCGGCGGAAGCGGAAGGTCGCCGGCGAGCAGGGCGTCGGTCATCTGTCTTCTCCGTCGGACATCGATCGGATGTAAGCCGTCAAGCTCTGGATTTCGCCGTCGTTGAGCAGTCCCGCATAGCTTGGCATGACCGGTTCGTAGCCGGCCACGATGTCGCGCTTTGGCAGTACGATCGAATCGCGGATATAGCCGTCGTCTGCCTTGACTTGGCGGCCGTCCGAGAGCTGAACGATTCCGCCGTACAGGCCGTCCAGTTTCGGCGCGTGAACCGTGGACGCTTCGGCGTGGCAGCCCGAGCAGCCTTGGGAGACAAAGAGTTTGGCGCCGACATGTGCGAGATCGTCACCTTCCGGCTGCTTGGTCAGCCAGTCGGCATAATCTTCCTGACGCATGACGGTGATGCGGCCCAGCATCATGGAGTGGTCGGTGCCGCAATATTCGGCGCACAGCAGAGGAAATACGCCGGTCTTGGTGGCCTGAAACCAGATTTCGGTTTCCCGCCCGGGCACGACATCCTGCTTGACGCGGAAAGCCGGCACGAAAAAAGAGTGAATGACGTCCTGAGAGGTCATCACCAGCCGGACCGGTTTATCGACGGGCACATGCAGTGCATCGATTTCGCGGGCGCCGCTCGGATGCTGGGTCTTCCACATCCATTGTTTGGCGACCACATGAATTTCCAACGCATCGGCCGGCGCCGCAAGACTGCCGAGATCGGCCGACGCGGCCCACCAGAACAGGAACGCGAACAGGAAGAGGGTGGCCGCGGTCCAGCCGATCTCGAATTCGCGGCTGACGATTTCCGGCAGCGGACCCCGTTTGGCGGCCGACCCGCGGCGGTAACGGATCGCCAGGATAATAACGAGGGAGAACACCAGCAGCAGCGTCAGTCCGGAAAGGATCAGAAGTCCGTAAAAGATCTGATCGACGCGCTGCGCATGCGTGGTGGCTTCAGGAAGCGAAAAGATCTGGTTCACAGCGGGACCTCCCGCTTGCCGGCTCGCCAGAACAGGAAACCCAGCGCCGCCGCGAGGATCGCGACCGTTACTCCGCCGCTGATCCGGATCAGCGTCACGATTTGCCCGGTATAGATTCCATGAACCGCGTCGAAGCCGTAGCACAGCAGCGCGAGCCGTCCTGCCAAGCCGCCGATGCTGCCCTCGCTGGCTTCGATAAGGGCCAATCTCAGATCGGCCGGTTGCAGCGCTAGGCTGGACAATACGCGCGAGACCCGACCGTCTGCCGTCAACGTCACAAACCCAGCCGGATGGGCGATGGCATCGTTTGGGGCGTCACGCTGGAAGCGATAACCGATCGCTTGCAATAGCGCGTGAATGGCTTCGGCGTTTCCTGTAAGGGCGGAAACGCCGGGACCCCCGACTTGCCCTGAAACGAATTGCCCAGCCGCGCTTACGCCGTCGTTGGCATCGATTCCGACGATCACGAGGCTGTAGTCTTGACCGGCCTTAAGTCCGGTCTGGCTCAGCGCGCTTGCGGCGATCGACAGCGCCGGCCCGCATATCTCTTTGCAGGTGAAATCTGCGGGCAGCAGCAACGTCGGCCGGCCGGCGATGGCCTCGCCGAGCGTCTGGTCACGACCATCGAGGTCTGTGAAGACGAGCGCGGATGGTACCCGCGCTCCGGGTGGTGGACTCAGCGCCACTTCTCCGATCTGCTGCTCCGTAAGCCCTGCCAGAGCCACCATTGGCCAAAGCATGAAGGCGGCTGTAAGCCATGCGCCTCTCATGGGCGAACTCCGGCAGATGTCGGAGGCGGGGCCGGCTGGTCGGGCGCGTCATAGGCAAGCGCCCCCCGGGCAGCGATAATCTGCATGGCCAGCTCGATGGGAATCCGGACCAGACCTTTCGATTGGTCCACCCAGCCATAACCTGACAGCTTCTTACGTTCTTCACGTTCGAAATTCCGAAGATCGGCGTGCGGAGTTTTCTGGAGCGCAGGTTCTGGAAAAGGATTCTCGACCGTCGCCTTGAACGCATCTGGTGCGGCTGATTTGAGATAGAAAAAAAGCCCGGTCATCGATAGCGCGACGAAGCCCAGGAACCCGGCTACGGCGGCAATCACGATGCCGTTCGCAACGCCGGCCGGCTGCGGCATGCGCCGGTTGCCCATTTCTTCATTCGGCATGGCGAGCCTCCAACACGGAACCAAGCGTCGGTCCTATCATGCGGGAAACGAAGGCGAGCGCGGCAAGGCCTGCGCACGCCGCAACAACGGTGCCGGCTTGATGGTCGAAGGCCGGCACCAATAGCCAGATGACATGCAGGGTTGAGCCGAACAAAATCAGGCCGCCGGCCACCTGTAAGCCCCGCCGACTGCCCCGGATCGCCTTTATGAGAAGCAATCCGAACGGCAGAACGGCGCCCAGCACGATAGCTGTCAGAAGGACGGCGATCCAGGCGGTGCCCGTGCGTTCTAGAAACCAGGCCGGCCTTATCGGGCAGGTCGCCGTACCAGGCCACCACGAAGGTCATCAGTTCGAGATACACGACGCCGAGCAAGGTCGCGATCAGCAACCCGCCGAGGTCACCCGCCGCCTTTCCCTCGATTTGCGGCAACCCAATCAGTGCAGAGACCGCGAGCGCTGCGAGCAATTGCTGGATGGCGATCATGCTGGCAAATGCCGAAGCCACGTAATGAGGTTCCAACGACAAGTACCAGTCGACCGCGACCAAGCTGATGGTCAGGCCGAAAAACGCAAGCCCGAACCCCGCAAGCAAGCGGCTTCCGGCGCCCGCAGCGAATACGACGCCGAGCACCGACCAGCCGGCAAGAGTGATGACTGCGCGGACCGCGAACGAGGGCCCGCTGAGATACCATCGGGCGACATCCGGCGGAACCGCAGAGGAATCCGCGGCCCAGGGATAAATGTACCCCAGTCCCACAAGGACAGGCACGAACGCCAGCGCCACGAGCGGAACCATCGCGGCGGCCGGTCGCAGGACGGGTGCGGCGGCCCGTCCCCATTCGCCACCCGTCAGACAATGGATCAACAACAGTGTCATGCTGCCGACCGGGCACAGGCTCCAGATCGCAAACGCCGTCAGCCAGCCGCGGAGCATGATCTTGATCGGCACGAGCAGGCCGAGAAAGGCTAGCAGTATCTCGACCGCCACCAGCACGCCGATCCCGAGGGCTATTTGCCGGTTTGCTGTCGGTTGGCGTGAGAGCCCCGCAACGAATGGCTTCATGGCATTTTGCTCCTAAGGTCGGGAGCGTCCGCCAGTTTCGCCTTCTGGGATTCCTGCAGTGCCCGGATATAGGCAACGATCGCCCAGCGGTCACGCGGCTCGATCCGGGCCGCATAGGAGTACATGACGCCGTACCCGTTGGTGATGACGTCGAAGAACTGCTGCGCCGGCGCGGCCCGTAACCGCGCCGTATGATACGAGGGTGGCGCGGGAAAACCGCGCTGCACGATCATGCCATCGCCGTTTCCCGAAAGGCCGTGGCAGGGAGAGCAGAAGATATCGTAACGCTGCTGGCCTCGTTTCAGCAATTGCGCGTCAACCGCGGGGGGAGTTGTGATCGCTTCGGCCCGGTCCAGATCGCCTTGCGCCACCGCGCCCGGCGGCAAGGTTTGCGCCTCTGCATCGTCCGGCAAACAGCCCGGCGGGTCCGTAGGCCACATAACGGGTTTGCTGCGTCATCGAATGGTCGTCGCACCCGCCGAGCGGCAGCAGGACCATGCAAAGCAGGACGCGGCGCATCATGGCTGCCGGACCTCTGTCACGACGGTTGCGCCGGCTGCCCGGAGGATGTTGCGCAGATCGAGTATTTGTTCGCCGCTATCACCGGCGGCGGCCGCGAGCAGAAAGAAAATGGTCCTGCGTGGCACGCTCGAACCCCGGAATGTCGAATAGCGGATGATGCAAGCTGGGCATCCGGCACGAACGAAGGAAAGCAATCACGCCGGCAAGCGCCGCTGCAAAGACACCAACCTCGAACGGGACCAGCAGGAACACCTGCCAGGAGTTGAGCGGGCGTCCGCCACTGTTCAGCGGGTAGTCGATCACGGCACTGTACCATTGCAACGCGAAGGCGCAGGCAGCGGCGATCAAGCCCCCGGCCAGCATCGCATATCGAATTCGCGAAGGCGGGATTCCCAGTTCTTCGGTGAGACCTTCAACCGGATATGGAGTAAAAGCGTCGATGGCGCGATGATCGCTTCCGTTGATCAGGCTTAGCGCCACGCGGAGCGCATCTGGATCGCCAAACTCGGCAATGAGTGGCCCGTTCATGCAGCCCCCTCCTGATGAGAGAGTTCTCGCATATCGAACATGGATACCGCCGGCACAAGCCTCACGAACAACAGGAACAGCAACGCAAACAAGCCGAGCGGCGCGATAAGGAACGACCAATCCCAAAACCCGAAATGGAAGGTTCGCCAGACGCTCGGCATGTAGTCGTGCGAAAGGGTATTGAAGATGATCAGGATGCGTTCCAGCCACATCCCGATGTTGATCGCAATCGCGACCACGAACAGCGCGGGCAGCGAGCGGCGCACCGTCGGAAACCAGAGCGCCTGCGGCAGCAGGACATTGCAGAAGAGCAGCGCCCAGAACAACGGCGCGTAGGTTCCGGCAAATTCAAAGGCGACGACGCTGCGCTCGTCATGCTTGCCTCCGTACCAGGCCATGAACCACTCGGTCGCATAGGAATAGCCCATGACGATGGAGGCCATCAGCAATATCCGGCTCATGACTTCGAAATGGTTCGCGGTGATGATCGCCTGGAGGTTCAAACCCCAGCGGATCGCGAGCGCCAGTATGATCACCATCGCAAAGCCGGAATACATTGCGCCTACCACGAAGTAGGGTGGGAAGATGCTTTCCTGCCAGCCCCGGCATCAGGCTCGCGGCAAAATCCAGCCCGACAATGGAATGCACTGAGCAGACCAGCGGAACGCCGGAGTGCGGCCATCGTGGTGTGCAAAACCTTGAGCCGGTCCCAGTGCCGCGCCGAGCCACGCCAGCCCAGTGCAAAGATACCGTAGAGAATCTGGCCGGCGCGCGTCCGGGTGCGATCCCGCATCGTCGCCAGATCGGGGATCAGGCTGACGTACCAGAACAGGATCGAAAACAGGAGATAGCTGACGATTGCCCAGAAATCCCACACCAGCGCGCTCCGCCACTGCGGCCACAGCGCCATCGTGTTGGGATAGGGCGCAAGCCAATAGGCGTAGACGGGCCGGCCGAGGTGGATGATCGGCATGATGCCCGCGATCGCAACCGCGATAAGCGTCATCGTTTCAGCAAAGCGGTTGATCGAACCGCGCCATTGCTGGCGTGTCAGCAGCAGCATTGACGAGATCAGCGTGCCCGCGTTGCCGATGCCGATCCACCAGGACATAATTTGCGATGGCAACTCCCCAGACAACGGTGGAGTTGATGCCCCAGATACCGATGCCCTTGTAAAACCAGCCATCCGATCGATCCGATGAACAATAGCACGAAAGGCAGGCTTGCCAGCATTGCGATCCACCACGCCCGCCCGACGGGCGCGAATACCGGATCGGCGACGGCCTGCGTGATCGCGACATCGCTCGCGTGTTGTGATGCGATCCAGCGATGCGGAGCGGGCCAAATCGGATCCAGCACGGGTTTCATGTGCCGCCCTCGTCGAAGCCGGGAATGGTGTTCCTGACGTCGGCCAGATAGGTGGTTCGCGGCCGCGTCCCCAGGTGTCCGAGCAGCGCGTAGTGACGCTCGTCGGCTTTCTGCCGGTTGACCGCCGAGTCCTTTTGGCGCATGTCGCCGAAGGTGATGGCGCTTGTCGGGCAGGCGCTTTGGCAAGCAGTCTTGACCTCGTCCAACTCGATCGGCCGGTCCTCCCGTTCGGCGGCCCGCCGCGCGCCGCTGATGCGCTGGACACAGTAGGTACATTTCTCCATGACACCGCGAGCCCGCACCGTGACTTCTGGGTTCTTCTGGGCGCTGTAGGATTCGAGTCCGAGATTGGCGTATTCCTGGCCGTCGGCATAACCGAAGAAATTAAAACGCCTGACCTTGTAAGGACAATTCGCCTCGCAAAACCGTGTCCCGACGCAGCGATTGTAGACCTGCAGGTTCAACCCTTCGCTATCGTGCACGGAGGCCGCAACCGGGCACACCGGCTCGCACGGCGCGTGCTCGCAATGCATGCAGGGGACCGGTTGGAATCCCGGCTTCGGCTGCGATGGCGATCCATGATCGTAGACATCGACGCGGAGCCAATGCATGTCGCGGCCACGTGCGACTTCTTCCGGTCCGACGACGGGAACGTTGTTTTCGGACTGGCACGCGACAACGCAGGCGTTGCACCCGATGCACACGGAGGCGTCGATGACCATGGCCCACGCATGACCGTCGTCGACCAGCGGCGACTCCTTGAGCAGGCTCGCAGATTGATCAATTGAAACCGGCTTCGATCCACCTAGGTCGGACAAGTTCCGGAGCGGATAGAGTTGACGTACGTCCTCCACGGTTCGAACCACGTTCTGGGTGGTCAGGATTTCGTCACGCCTGCCGGTCCTGGGTGATCTTTACGCCGGCAATAGTCCAGGCATTCGCCGTCGTGCGGATCGCATACGCGTTGGCGCCGACGTTGTTACCGATCGCGCCCGCTTTGCGGCGACCAAGTCCCCAAGGTTAGGCTCGCAACTCCGTCGGCCACGCCTGGCTCGATCACAACCGGCGTCTCAATCCGACGACCATCGACTTCGATGGTGACAACGTCTCCTTCGGTGAGAGCGAGCCGAGAAGCTTCCTTCGGGTTCAGCGCCAGCGCGTTGCCCCAGACCTGTTTCGTCAGCGGCTTAGGGCATTCCTGCAGCCAGGCATTGTTGGCAAACGTGCCGTCCCACAAACTCGGATCGGGTCTCAACACCATGGTGATGGCTGCCGAAATCGGGCGCGGCAACGGGAATGGACGGGAGTGTGGGCCGCTGAGGCGCCGCGCCCGTGGCTACGCGTTTGCCGATGATACCTTCATGGAGAGCACTGGTCCACCAATGCTCGAAGTCGGATCCCGCTTCCGGCCGCCACGTTTCCCGCACCAGATCATACGCCGGTGCATCGTCATGCCCAGTCAGCAGCGCGAGGATCTGGTGGGCGCTCCAAGTACGGTAAAGCGGCAGGATAAGCGGTTGTACAATGCTCGTTGTGCCGTCAATGGACCGCAGATCCGACCAAGCCTCGAGGTCGTGGTGGAGTGGGATATGCCACGTCGAAAGCGCCGGCTGTCTCGTCGGGATAGCATCCCGCATGGAGGCGAAAGGTGGCATTGGCAACGTGCCTGGCAAACTCGAGATCGGCGTGCGCGTCATAGCCGGGGTTCGCGCCGATCACCATAAGCCCGCTGACGGCGCCCGCCTTAAGGTCGCGCGTCAAGTCTGGCAAAGTGCCGGCTCGGCGGCCTCCAGCGGTTTGATCAACGGGCTCGATCAGATCGACGGGCGCCTGAAGATGCGCGTTGATCCAATGCACCAGCGCATGAGTTTCGGGCGAAAGCGACCGTCCTGCGAGCACGAGGCTCTTGCCGGGGTTTGCCGATAAGTCGGCGGCCGCATGGTCGGCGAAAAGCGTGACGGCCGCTGGGAGTACCGCCTCCCCGTAGGCCTGCACCCATCGAATTGGCGACTGCGACTGCCACTTCGCCGATTAAATGCGGATGAAGCGCGATCCGATGATCCGCTTTGGCACCTGAGAGTGTCGGGGGCCGCCTCGATACTGAAGATCCGCGAAAATCCCCCGGATTTCGGCGACCGGCGTGCGGCGAAGCCTCGGGCGTTGCGCAACTGATCGGGACCTGGACCCAGCGGGTCTGCATCGAGCGTGAGTAACGTCTGGGACTTTTTCCAGCTGCGGCACCGCTTGAAGTGGCCGACCGTAAGCCAACATAGCTCCTGAGCGCTCGCTCTCATCGTCGATCGGCTCGTAAGCATGCCATGCTGCCTTCGGAAACAATTGCAACACGTCGTCGATCTGTCGCAAGAGCGTGGGCGACGTTACCCGCCCTGTAAGCAGCCGGAAACCTTCACCGCCGGATTGGTGCATCTCCTGAAGTTGGAGCTGAAGCCCTCGCTTGAAAGAATCCTCAGATGCAATCGCGCCGTTGTTAAGTATCGTGCGGGAGCGGTCCGGATCGTAAAGTGACAAAACTGCCGCCTCGGCAAATACGTCGGTTGCCCCAAGGCTCGCAGGATGTCTCGCATTGCCTTCGACCTTGATCGGGCGCCCGTCGATCGACGTGACAATGACACCGCGTCCAAAACCCGAGAGCGGCAACGTGGTCGCAAATCTAAGTTTATCCCCCGGAACCAGCCGCTCAGGCATTTTGACGTAGGGAATGATGGGCTCGTTGGGCTTGCTGCAAGCGGCCAGACCGGTTGCAATTCCGCTTGCCAGCAGGCTAAGCGCACGCCGCCGGGTGAGCGCGCCGGGGCCGCGCGAGAAGAACTGCGAACCCTTGAGCGGAAGTTCATTCACCGGTGACATGTCGAGCAATCCGTGAGGTGATCGATCCGGATGTGATATGCCGCCATCAACTTGCGGCCGGAGTCCCCTTTGTCTTCAGGTGCATTCCACACCGGATCGAACACCGCTTCGCGCGGTCGAATGGACTTGGCAGGGTCGCGATGGCAATCGAGACACCACTGCATGGTCAAGGGCTCCGCCTGCCGGGTCAGCTTCATCTCCTGGATCGGGCCATGGCACGTGGTGCAGCCGACCCCGTTTGCGACATGAACTGAATGGTCAAAGTACACGTAGCCGGGCAGTCGGTTGACGCGTTGCCAGCGAATGGGTCGGTTTTCGGCGAGGCTCTTCCGTACCGGCGCCAGCATTTCGGCGTTGGTCCAGATCTGGGAATGGCAGGTCATGCAGGTTTCAGTGGGAGGGACTCCCGCGAAACGGGCCTTTTCGACCGATGTGTGGCAGTAGCGGCAATCCAGGCCCAGGCCGCCGACGTGGTGTTCATGGCTGAAGGGCACCGGCTGGTCGAGGGTGACGTTTTGGCTCGTGACATAGGGCGAACCGGCAATCTGGTAGGCCATTCCAACGGCGAGAACCGGGATTACGCCGATCGAGGCCAATAAGATGGTCGCAATGGTGTTTGCCCCAGGACGGAAGATCTGCATGCGTCCGTCTTTTCACCAAGAATCGTAGCAATCGGGCTGGTGCAGGTGCAGAAATCGCCAAGCGGAGCGGTTCCGCAAATTGCAACGGCGCTTGTTCGAAACGGTTCCATTTTTTCGGGACGGTTGGATCGGTCCAGCTTGCTGGCGTGGCGTCGAAAGTCTGACGCTGTGGTACAGCTGCCGGCAACCTTTCGACTAACCGATCCTGCCCGCGCTTCTTGGCGAAAGACCGTTGATCCGGCTGGTGAACACACTCGACCCTTCGGAGCCGGGGTTCAGCACCCAATTATTGTTCCCCGCCTGGAACCTATCGGCCCAACGCGCATTCATTGGTCGGTTCCATGAGAGCTGACACATGACCATCAGGCGGCGCGAATTTTTGGCGGGGACGGCGCTCGCTGTGTTCGGCACCATGGCGAGCAAGGCCGCATTGATTTCCGGGCAAATGCCTTGGGCGCCCAATGCCGCCAGCCCTCCGGTTCCGATCAGGCCGGGTCCCTGGCATTTCTTCACCTCGGATGAAGCCCGCGCGGTCGAGGCGCTCGCCGACCGCATCATTCCGCCGGACCCGCAGACGCCAGGCGGCAAGGATAGCGGTTGCGCCGTCTTCGTCGACCGACAGCTGGCCGGGCCCTACGGCGGCCGTGAGGGCCTGTATACGCAACCGCCCTTCAAGCAAGGCACCAAGCAGCAGGGGCCGCAATCCGCAAAAGGGCCGGCGCAAACCTATCGCGACGGATTGGCCGCCCTGGACAAATATTGTCAGTCCAATCATGCGGGGAAGCGGTTCCCGGATCTATCCGATGCGGAAAAGGACGAACTTCTCAAAGGCATCGAGGACGAAAGGCTGAAGCTCGATGCGATCGACGGCAAGACCTTCTTCGCGCTGGTCGTCAAGGATGTGCAGGAGGGCTTCTTCGCCGACCCGCTTTACGGCGGCAACCGCGACATGGTCGCCTGGAAGATGATCGGTTATCCGGGTGCCCGTTACAATTATCTCGATTGGATCGATCGCCACAACGAACGCTTTCCGTTGCCCCCCGTAAGCATCACGGGCCGCGCCGATTGGTCCCCCAAAACATAACCGAGGCTTCGATGTCGCGAAAGCTCCCGAAGAAAGACGTCGTCATTATCGGGCTTGGATGGACCGGATCCATCATGGCCAACGAGCTGACCGACGAAGGCTTGGACGTGATCGCGATCGAGCGAGGCCCTTGGCGCGATACCGCGACCGAATTTCCGCCCAATTACGCGCAGGACGAATTGCGCTATCGCATCCGGCATGAACTCTTTCTGCGGCCAGAGCAGACGACATTCACCTTCAGAAACAAGTTGGATCAGACGGCGCTTCCGATTCGGGACTGGGGTTCGTTCATGCCGCCCAATGGGGTTGGTGGCGGCGGCGTGCACTGGAATGCCGAAACCTGGCGTTTCCTGCCGTCGGATTTCGTGCTGAGAACCCATCTGACCGAGCGCTACGGTGCGGCATTCCTGCCCGAGGACATGACTATCCAGGACTGGGGCGTGACCTACGATGAGCTCGAGCCGCATTACGACACGTTCGAATATCTGTGCGGTACCTCGGGCACGGCGGGCAACCTGCGCGGCCAGATTCAGGAGGGCGGCAATCCGTTCGAGGGGCCGCGTTCGCGGCCCTATCCGAACCCCGCCCAGAAACAGCCGTTCAGCCATACGCTTTTCGCGAAGGCGGCGAGGGACCTGGGCTACAAGCCGTTTCCTCAGCCTTCGGGTAACATGTCACAGGCCTATACAAATCCGCTCGGGCTGCGCCTGGGACCCTGCACGTATTGCGGATTCTGCGAGTGGTTCGGGTGTGGCAACTATTCCAAGGCGAGCCCGCAGACCACCCTTCTGCCGCGGCTGATCCGAAATCAAATTTCGCGCTGCGCGACAATTCGGAAGTGATACGCATCGATCTCGATCGATCGGGTAAGCGAGCAACCGGCGTGACGTTCGTCGACACCGGCGGGATTGAATGGGAACAGCCGGCCGACCTGGTTATTCTGGCGGCCTATACGCTTTTCAACGTTCATCTGCTGCTGCACTCGAAGATCGGTGCACCCTATGATCCGGTCGCCAACACCGGAGTAGTGGGCCGCAACTTTACGCACCAGACCATATCGAACGTGAACGGCTTTTTCGACAACAAGAAGTTCAACTTCAACCCCTTCATCGCGTCGGGCGCAATCGGCATGTGCATCGACGAATTCAATGGCGACAATTTCGACCATGGCCCCCATGGTTTCGTGGGGGGCGGATATATGGGCCAGGTGCAGACGGGCGGTCGTCCGATCCAGACAACACCGGTGCCACCGGGCACGCCTAAATGGGGTGCCCAATGGAAAAGTGCTGTGCGCGACAATTATCTGAGCACCGTCAAGCCGGGCACCGGCGTTCATGGCAGTTTCTACAGTTATCGCGACGTCTATCTGGACCTAGATCCCACCTACAAGGATCGTTTCGGCCGACCCCTGATGCGGATGACCATCGACTTTCACGATAATGAGCTGAAGCAAAATGCCTTCCTGACCGACAAGTTCGCCGAGATCATTAGGGCCATGGGCGCCCATACGATCGAAAAGCAATATCGCAAGGGTCCTTATGATTCGACGGACTATCAGACCACGCATCTAAATGGCGGAGCCATCATGGGTACCGATCCCGGTACCAGTGCGCTCAACCGTTATCTGCAGAACTGGGATGTGCCTAACCTGTTCGTCACGGGCGCCAGCGCCTTCCCTCAAAACTCCGGCTACAACCCCACGGGCACAGTGGCCGCTCTGGCCTACTGGTCGGCCGCCGCAATCCGCGGGCAATATCTGAAAAATCCGGGGCCGCTCGTCCATGTCTAGGACACGTGAGATTTTTGCTTGTTGCACGCTTGCGCTGACGGCTTGCTTCTGCTTCGTCGGATCGGGCAATGCGGCCGGGCCCGACGGCCAGCAGTTCGATCAAATCGAAAAAGGTCGCTACCTTTCGAACCGCCGCGGACTGCTTTGCATGTCACACCGTGCCTGGAATCGGCAAACCATTCGCCGGGGATCGTCCGATCGAAACGCCGTTCGGCACCATTACCTCATCGAACATAACGCCGGACATCGATACCGGCATCGGCTCCTGGAGCGACGAGCAATTTGACGCCGCGGTGCGCAGGGGCGTGCGGCCGAATGGCAGCAGGCTTTATCCGGCTATGCCATTTACAGCGTACACGAAGATGTCGCGCGAGGACGTGCTGGCTATTCGCGCCTATCTTGCGACGGTTGAACCGATCCATCAGACCGTCAATGCGAATACGCTACCGTTTCCCTTCAACATCCGTGCCGCCATGAGGGTCTGGGACGCGCTGTACTTTACCGAAGGAGAATTCCGGCCCGACAATCGTCAGTCTGCCGACTGGAACCGAGGTGCTTATCTGGTGGAGGGCCCAGGACATTGCGCCGCGTGCCATACGCCGAAATCGTTTCTAGGCGGCGATAAGAATAGCGAAGGCTTCCGTGGCTCAAACGTCCAGGGCTGGTTCGCTCCTGATATAACGGCCGATGCAGGGCAGGGGCTGGGCCAGTGGAGCGAGGCTGACATCGTCGGCTATCTCAAGACCGGCCACAATCGTATCACCGCCGCAATCGGACCAATGGCTGAAGAGGTGACCGATTCTACGTCGCAATTGACCGACGAGGATCTCAAGGCGATGGCCGCGTACCTGAAGTCCCTGCCGGAACGGCAAGAAGCGTCGCCGAGCTCGGCGGAGCCGACGGTGACCACGGCCGGTCTAGCGGTGTACCGCGATCAGTGTTCGGCTTGCCATGGCATCGACGGACGCGGGGTTGCGATGCTGTTTCCATCATTGGTGCAATCGTCGCTTGCCCATGCCAGCGACCCCACAAGCGCTATTCGGCTTGTCCTTCGCGGCGGAAGAAGCGTGGCGACCGATGCCGAACCGACCGCGCCGGGAATGCCATCTTTTGGCTGGCAGTTGAAGGACGAACAGGTGGCCGCTGTCCTGACGTACATTCGCTCCGCTTGGAAGCCGGCGGCACCCCCGGTGACGGCGGAAAAGGTCGGACAAATCCGCCAGCAACTTGCAACCCGGCACGATTAGTTAGTTTGCCCGCGAAACGAGACCCAAATGCGATCTAGCTCATAAGTTGGATCGGACTGGGCGCGCTGGCTAGTTGTCGCGCGTTTCTGACGGAACCATTCTGGGCGCTTAGTCCCGAATCCATCCCGAGCGTCTCCCGGGTCCGGCGGTGGGATGAGGGAAATAGCTGCAACGTGCGACGCAATTGTCGCGGAAACAAGGCCCCGCGCGGGCGGTTGGAATTGTGACCAGTAGGAGATCGAAAATGCCGAAAGCACCTCCGGACCAAGGCCGATTCAGCCGGCGCGACGACCATGATCAGGGCATCATTCGCGACGAGCGCGGGGAAGAACAGCCGATTGGACAAGGAACGCGCGCAGCGGGTAAGTCGCCAAGAAAAAGGCGGAGATCCGCCCGGCGAGTAACATCCCGGGATCCCGCTTAGCTTACGCGCTCCGAATTGTGCAGGTCCCGAATATGCTTCTCGCTCGGTCATGCTCGACCGATCTTAGCTCGCCACTTTCTGCTGCGTGTTGACCGCGGTGCTCTCGGTGTGACCACCGCTGCGGAGGTAGACGGGCATGCTTGCTGATAAGTTCGCGTTGGATCTGCGATGGTTTGGGCTACAACGAGGAATTGCCTCCGCGTCGAGCAATGAAAATAAGTTAATTTTTCCGGCTAAATCTTTGGCCGGTTTCGCGCGTATTAGTCTGGTTGGCAAGGTGTGCCGCCGCACCGCGCCGGCCGGCGGTCCCATGAATACCATCCCCAGCCGTGGGGCCGTTCGGCCTGCCAGCGGATCGCCGATTTTAGCGACAGCCAAGACTTACTCGCCTGCTGCCGCGAAGTGCGCTTCGGTCAGGTTGCTTCTCACGCCGATGCGGTAGCGGGACGGCCAAAGAGGGAAGAACCCGCCGGCGTCAAGCGCCTGTCGCTCGCGCGCCGATGCCGCGTACTAATGGGAGCGCCAGGGCGCAGAGCGCCGCCATTCCCCAGAACGCCTGCATGCCGAACCAACCGTAGAGGTAACCCGACGCGACAGTCAGGACTGCCGAGGCGATACCGAGTGCGCCCGTGCCGTAGACGGTCTGCGCGGTCGCCGACAAACGGTCTGGGATAGTTCGCGAGATGATGCCCATGGCGGCGAGGTGCATGAGGGCAAAAGTTAATCCATGCAGCGCCTGGACGCCCGCAAGTGCGGGCACCGAAGTCGTCGTCGCCATCGCGGTCCATCGGATAACGCCGGCAATGGCCGAGAGCGCAGCCGCGCCCCGCGCGCCGAGGCGGGTGATCAGCCACGGGCCAAAAATCAAGAAAACGGCGACCTCCGCTACCACCGACTCGCACCAAAGCAGGCTGATGGTGAGGTTGCTGTAACCAACCTCGCGCCAATGGATCACCGCGAAGGCGTCATTAAGCGCATGACTTCCGATCACCAGCACGACGACGACGATCAGCCGACGGAACACCGCGATGCTCCATAGTGTCCTGAACGCGCCGGCGGGTTTTTCCGCCGAGTCCTCACGGGTAACCGGCGCGGGGGACGCGCATCGTGCACAGCGCCATGACGAGAAAAAGAACGCTGCTGCTGAAGATGATGGAGGAGAGCCCAAATCGATCTATCAGTTGCCCTGACAGCAGGGTCCCAGCGACGAAAGCGGCTGAACCAGCGCCTCGAACCCAGCCATATTGGAACGCGCGTCCGTTAGCCGATGCTGTCACTGAAAGCGCATCGGACAACGGTGCCAGCGACGCGGTAACGGCGGCATGTGCCATGCTGATGGCAAGCAGAGGCGCGAACCCGAAGGCCAGAGTGTAGGCGAGCCCAATGACACCGGACAAAGCGGCGGCTGTGCTGACGACGAACTTGTGTGCGCCCAGGTGATCGGCCAGGCGACCCGTCGCCGGTCCCGCCACGATTCTGACGATCGTTCCTGCGGCGAGCACCAGGCCGATTTGCTCGAGCGCCAGGCCGTGGCTGCGAAGAAACGGCGGCATGTATGCTGACTCGGTCCCGTACGCAGCGTATAGCGCAACGTAGAGCAGCAGGAAGCTCGGAAGCGCATTGGCCGTTTGCGACCGTTCGACTGTCTCTTCATGAGGAGGCACCGCCACGCTAGGCCGCCTTGTCGGCTAGGGGCGTTTGCGGCTTCTGCCGGATCGAGCTGGCTTGCGCGCGGAGCCCGGTGATCCAGACCAAAAGTCCGATTCCAGCGACGGCACCGAGCACAAGGAAGGCCGCGGGAAAACCGAACTCTTGGGCCACTACGCCTGCCAAAGCCGGGCTCAATGCGGCGCCCGCGCCATAGGCCATCATGACGCCTCCAAGGCCGCCGCCGGCATGCCCGGTGCCTGCCATGATTTCGGCGGCTAGTGCTGGGATGGCCACGCCGGCCAGGCCCATCGACATCCCTTCCATGACCTGAACAAGGGCGATGCTCCACCAGGTCGGCCCACAGGCGGCCAGAGCGGCGCGGACGACCACCAGCAGCAAGGCAGATCCTAATACGAAATGCTGCCCGACCCGCCGTGAAAAGCGCGGAACGAGCAGTGCGGCGCCGATCATGGAGACCTGTGCGGTCACCGTCATGGCGCCCGTCGTAAGGCTGGGATCATCGCCCCGAGCAGTAAGCGCCTGTGCAATGAAAGGAAGCATGGCGCCGTTCGCGGTTTGAAAGGCGAACACTGTGCCCGCCAGCAGCAATATCGGCCTGCTTCGCCACCATCCCGAACTGTCGGCGGCGTCGCCGCCACGCGCCGCCACATGGTCGATGCGTTCTGGATCGACGATCAGCATGACGGCACCCGTCGCCAGCGCCATTACGCCGATTGCTCCCGCGACGTAACCGAGCCCCAGGCAGTAGCCCAGAAGTGCCGCAACGGCCGCATTCGCGGCGTTGCCCGCATGGTTGAATGCTTCGTTGCGCGCGACGCGGTCAGCGTATTTTTGGCTGCCCACGATGCCGAGAGTCAGCGCTGCGACAAGCGGCGCCAGGCTGCTGTCGGCGATGCCGATCAAGACCTGACCAGTTGCGACGATCCAAAGCTGCGTCGTAGCGACGATGAGCCCGGCGCCCGCGGCGATGCAGATGACGGCAAGGACGACGGCGGCCCTCTTTGCCGTCATGTGGTCGATCAATGCACCGAGAGGTGCCGTCGCCGCGATGCCAGCGAGCCCGGCGAGGCTCATGGCAAAGCCTGTCCGCGCGGGATCGAATCCCTGGTGCTGCAGGTAAACTCCGAGGAAGGGCCCGAAGCCCTCGCGTGCACCGGCGAGTGTGAAGTTGAAGGCGTCGAGACCGATTGCTTGATTCATTCGCGATTCCGCTGGCTCTGGGCAAATCGCAATGCGGGAAATAGTTGCCTGCTGCGTGCTCGACGCCGAGCGGATATCGAGCATGCGAGCTGGGTCTAACGAGGCTTGTGTGATATCGACCTTTGGCGGATGCGGTTTATGGCACCGTATCTAGTATTGTTGAAATGGCTGTCGGCTGTCCGGCACCGGACATTTATCTGGGTCGACCTACCATCTCGATGACGTCGAACTCTGAAACGAAAAATCGCACGTGCCTTATAACCCCCATCGCTCCCAGACTGGAGACAAGGGTGATGTCGGCCGCGAAACATCTCCCGCGTGACCGACCATCATCAAGTGTGACCAATGAGAAAGCGCTCGTAGGAATCCGAAAACGCGTCAAGTTTCTCGAAATGCGGAAAAGCTCCCGTATCGAAAATCTCGATGCGCCAGTTAGGCTTTCTTTCGACTCGCTTGACATGATGGTAGTCGACAAAATCTCCGCGAGTGCCGTGCGTCAGCCATATCTCATGCGGAAGCGACTGATATATGTTCAGGATGTCCTTCCCGAACATGTAGCCTGAGACAAAGTACCATGGTGCATGTTGGGCGCCAGGCTGATGAGCGGTGCGATAGTTATAATCCAGCAGACCTTCATCAATTTTTTTCGAGCCCCAGGTCCTCTCCAGGAATTTGCGGATCACGGGCTTTGTCGTGGACAGTGAGAACAGGGCCGGCCCCCAAGGTAGTTCGAGAAAACCGCGCAGCCACGGCTTGGCCCGCGTGCCGCCGGCCTTGTCGCGTGCCTTCCCCTCGAAACCCGTGGGGCTGACAAAGGCAAGCTTGCGGAACATCTCGGGCTTCTCGGCCGCAGCCCTGGCCACGAACTCTGCGGATAGGGAAAGCGCGATGACGTCGACGGGCATGCGGTGCAGGCGCCACACCTCGCAAGCTGCCGCGTGCACGGCGTCTGTCATCGTGCGGACTGAATATTCTCGATCGCCTCGATCCGACTGGCCGAAACCGGGCAAGTCGAAGGCGTATACCGCTCGCTTCCGGGAATAGGCGTCAAACAACGGCTTGACTTCATAGGCTGAAGCGGCGGCGTTGACGCTATGGATCAGCAACAAGGGACTATTGTCTGGCGAGGAGCTTCCAGCGGCGTAAAACGCGATGCGCCCCGCGATACTGCTGATGTCCGTTCGCTTCGCCGACAACGGGTCCGCCAATGTCGTGCGAACTGGCGAACCCGTCGAATATCCTGCTGCGACCGTGTTACTCAAGTTACGCCCCTTGCGTTCACCGCGTGTTCTGATTTCCGCCATTGTCCGGACCGACGCCGGTGTCCGAAGACGTCGGGGCGCTTCGGGTATCCGGAGCAGGGTTCGCGGGCTGGTACACCTTCGGCTGCTCAGCCAAGCCTGCTGGTTGCGCCATGGACTTGCCGACGGTCGGAGAAGTTTGCGCCTGGGCCGTTTCATAGGTCGACTTATGCGCGTAACCGAATCCCAACAGTCCCATTGCGACCAGGACAATGACAAATAGCCCAAGCAGGTCGGGCAAGGCGCCGCTCGACGTGGGCGCCCTTTGCGCGCCGTCGCCTGCCAGCGCGTTCGCAGCGATGTCGCGGTTGCGCTGTGAGCGAAGGTGATAGATGGAGCTGCCGGCGATAATGAATATGACCGCGGCGAACGTGAAAAACATCAGCCAACTGATTGGCGCGTCACCTTGCATGTCTGATCTCCTTTAATGAGTTGCGAAATAATTCCTGATGAGCCGAGAAGTTCCTCCTCGGACTCCTATGCGAAGATTCAATCGGAGCCGCAGCCGGCAGGACAACGAATGCCGGCGGGCGGACCGATCGCAGCTGGTGGTGACGTAGTCCTTGAAGCGGATGGCGTGGGTTTTCGCGACCGCGTAAAGTGCTGGGCATTTTTCTTGCCGGGCCTGCCTAAACCGGTAGCGCGCTCAGCGTATTCCTTGAGGTTTTCAAGAACCGGCATGGTCATCCTCCGGCTGAGCTTTGAGCGGATAACCGGTCCACAGGCGTAGCACCCGCTCGACGATGGCTCCGAGCGCAAATCCGGCTATGACGTCGCTCGCCCAGTGCGCCAGGACCGCGACTCGGGTCAACGAGAGTCCGATCGCAACAGCGCGGATCGCCCGGCGGGGTCCAGCCGGCAATGTTCCGGCCGCGGACGCCAGCGCGCCCATGTGCAGCGCGTGGCCGGAGGGAAAGGCGTCCTCACGGTTTCCGGAGAACGAGACGCCGTGGACGTGGCCCAGCACCGTCCTGCGGTCTGGACGGGTCTGGTCGAATAGAAGCTTCATCCCGTGCGGCAGCAGTGACGCCGCGCCCGCGACCAGAAGTGCATGGTTGCCGGCGCGTCGCAGCGACTCGTTGCGGCCGCGCGAGGCCAACCAGCCTAGCGCCGCCAAAACAAGCAGGAATTTTTCGTCGGCGCCCCATGTCAGGGCACGTGCGACCTCCTGCGGAGCCGGGCCGGTATCGCGGGCGATTGCACGCGCGATCGTGACATCCGTCTGGGTCGGCCGGATGGTGATCGGCAATCGTGGCCCGCGACCGAAGGGACTGGATTCGGTTTATGGGTACGGTATGCATGGGGCCCGGGAGAGATGACGTGAACAGGGACGAGAAACATTGCAACGCGCCGCGGGCCCCCGGGTTCATTGTTCTGTCACAATCCCGATTTCACACGGGCGACTAGTCGGCCCTTCCTCCGTCAGCGCACGTCCGCTTCTTGCTTCCGGCCGATGGTGTCGCTCGATCCCTTCATAGGGGACCCCATTTCGGGTCACCCTTTCTTCAGTCCCTTGAAGGAGCTCTGTCTGAGCAATCCTTCAGAGGTGATGTCGCGGTTTTGCATCCAGCTAGAATTGGCACCCCTACAATCTCCAGGCTAGATACGGCTCGCCGGTCCGCGACAGCGCGGAGGCGCAAGCCGTGGAGGGACCAAGACCTGGAGCAACTTAACAAACGCCGGCTTACAAGCCGACCAGTGCCTTGTCGCTAATGATTGAGCCCCTGTACCGGGCGGTCTCGCGTCCGGTAAAAGTGGTGATGACGTGGGAACAGTGCTCAGCTAGACATTGGGCTCCGGCCAGCGGCACTTGAGAGGGTTAATTTGACTGGGAAAAATGTCGAACACCGCGATGCATCTCCCCCGCACTTTCTGAACGGTGGGGGCGAGATGGGCGCGCTCATGCGTCGGCGCGACTGGTCCGCGACCCCCTTTGGGCCGCCGCTGAATTGGCCCCAGTCGCTGCGATCTGCCGTGAGCATCATGCTCAACTCGCGTTATCCGATTGCGCTCTACTGGGGATCGGAACTGGCGCTGCTTTACAATGACGCCTGGAGCCCGATTGCGGGCGGCAAACATCCGTGGGCGCTCGGCCGGCCGGGGCGGGAGGTTTGGCCGGAAATCTGGTCCACGATTGGTCCGCTCTTCAGCAAGGTGATAACGACAGGCGAAGGCGTGTGGCAGGAAGATGAGCTCTTGCCCATGCTCAGGCACGGCTATCTCGAAGAGTGCTACTACAACTTCACCTTCAGTCCTGTTCGAGGCGAGAGCGGAACGATCGACGGCATTTTCAATGCGGTGGTCGAGACGACCGACCGGGTATTGTCGGAGCGGCGCCTCCGCACCATGAGCCGGATGGGTGAGCGCGCCGATCCGGCGCTCAGCGTCGAGGGTGCCTGCAAATGGGCCACCAGCATCCTTGGCGAGAACGCAGCGGATGTCCCGTTCGCGCTCGTTTACCTGCGCGACGGGACGACAGCGCGTCTTGCGGCCTCCGCGTCGATCGACGCCGGATCAGTCGCTGCGCCGACCGAAATATCCCTCGGAGATGGACCATCGGGGCACTGGCCGCTTGCAGACGCATCAGCCATGGCAAAGACGATGGTCATCCGCGCTCCTGGCGATCCGGCGCTCACGAGTACCTTTTGGTCCGAGCCGGTCACGGAGGTCGTGATCGTGCCGATCACGACGGCAGCCGAGGAGCGTCCGAGCGCCTTTCTGGTCGCCGGCGCGAATCCGAGGCGTCGGGTAGATGCGACATATCAATCTTTCTTTGAACTCGCTGCGGGCCATATCGGCACTGCGATCGCGACAGCCCGCGCCTATGAGGACGAACGTCACCGCGTGGAAGCGTTGGCAGAGATAGATCGCGCAAAAACAGCATTTTTTTCCAATGTCTCCCACGAGTTCCGTACGCCTCTGACGCTGATGCTCGGCCCACTTGCGGATGCGCTCGCCGAGGCGGTGGAGCCTGCCCAGCGGTCCCGGCTGGAGGTGGCTCAAAGGAACGCCATGCGCCTTCTCCGGCTCGTGAACGTGCTGCTCGACTTTTCGCGGATTGAAGCGGGCCGGGTGGAGGCAACCTTCCGGCCGACCGACCTGGCCGCACTCACCGCAGACCTGGCCAGTAGTTTTCGTTCGGCCACGGATAAGGCCGGGCTGGAGCTGAAGGTCGACGCGCAATCGCTCTCCGAACCAGCCTATGTCGATCGCGACATGTGGGAAAAGATCGTCCTCAATCTCGTGTCGAACGCCTTCAAGTTTACTCACCAGGGCGAGATCGCTGTGGATTTGCGTGAGCAGAGCGGCAAGGCAGTCCTCATCGTGCGCGATACCGGCATCGGTATTCCGGCATGGGCGCTGCCGACGCTGTTCGAGCGGTTTCACCGCGTCGAGGGGGCCCAGGGCCGCAGCTTCGAGGGATCGGGTATAGGGCTGGCGCTTGTCAAGGAGCTGGTGAACCTGCATGGCGGCGAGATTGCGGTTGAGAGCGAGGAGGGGCGGGGCACGACGTTCACCGTCTTTATCCCGCTCGGCGTGACGCACTTGTCACCTGACCGCGTTCGGGCAAATCCTCCTGACGAGATAATGACGGCAGGCCGCGCCCACTCTTTCGTTGACGAGGCGCTGCACTGGATTCCTGGCGAAGGAGCGGACGCGTCTTTCTTCGGCGCAGGCGCTCCGCGCGATTTGCCGATGACGGATGGCACGGAAAGCCAAGGGACGGCCGGTCGCGTTCTGGTCGCGGACGACAATGCCGACCTTCGCAACTACATCGCCCGCTTGCTGAGTGCGCAGGGCTATGAAGTCGAAGTGGTCGTCGATGGCGAAGCAGCGCTGGCCGCACTGAGGAAGCGGCGGCCGGACCTTCTGATCACTGACGTGATGATGCCCCGACTCGACGGCTTCGGATTGCTTCGATCCTTGCGAAACGAAGAAGCCCTCCGGGAACTGCCCGTCATCATGCTGTCCGCGCGCGCGGGCGATGAGGCGAAGGTGCAGGGCCTTGACGCGGGCGCAGACGACTACCTCACGAAGCCGTTCTCGGGACGCGAGCTGCTGGCGCGTGTATCCGCCAACATCAAGCTGGCTCGGCTGAGGCGCGAGGCGACTGCCGCGATCCGTGAGAGCGAAGAGCGCCTGCGCGAATTGAACGCGACATTGGAACAGCGGGTGACCGACGCCCTCGCAGAGAAGCGCCTGTTTGCGGACATCGTCAGTGCCACCGATTCATCGGTGCAGGTGATCGATCGAGAGTTTCGGTTTCTTGCAATCAACGCCGCAGCGCAAAGAGACTATGAGCTATTGTTCAACGTGCGCCCGACCGCAGGCCAATCGCTCCTGGAGGTGCTGGCGCACTTGCCTAGCGAGTGCGAGGCAGCCCGGAAGGTGTGGGGCCGGGTTCTCGGCGGTGAAGAATTTACGGAAAGCTCGTGGTGGGGTGACGATGCTCGGGAGCGACGCGCGTTCGAGCTGCAATTCCGTCCGCTATTTGACGATCAGGATCAGCAGATAGGCGCCTACCTGTTTGCGCGGGACGTCACTGACCGCATTCGTGAACAGGAACGCCTCGCGGCCGCCGAGGAGCAGCTCCGGCAGGCGCAGAAGATGGAAGCGATGGGTCAGTTGACGGGCGGAGTCGCGCACGACTTCAATAATCTGCTGACGCCTATCGTGGGCGCGCTCGACCTGCTGCAGCGCAGAAGCGTGGGCGGAGAGCGCGAACAGCGACTGATCTCGGGCGCCGCCCAGTCGGCCGAGAGGGCCAAAACCCTTGTGCAGCGCTTGCTCGCCTTCGCCCGCCGGCAGCCCCTTCAGGCCGTTCCGGTGGACGTAGGTGGGCTGGTCGCAGGTATGGCCGACCTTATCGGGAGCACGACAGGACCGCAGATCAGGGTCGTGGTTGATGTTGCCGACGGGTTGCCGGCCGCCAAGGCCGACCCGAACCAGCTTGAGATGGCGCTTTTGAATCTTGCCGTGAACGCGCGCGACGCGATGCCCGCTGGCGGCACGCTGCGGATCAGCGCCAGCGCAGAGCGCGTGGAGACGGGTCATCGCTCCAATCTCAGCGGCGGTCGCTACATCCGATTGTCCGTCGCGGATACCGGGAGCGGCATGGACGAGGCGACGCTTGCCCGCGCTGTAGAACCCTTCTTTTCGACGAAGGGCGTCGGCAAGGGTACGGGCCTTGGTTTGTCGATGGTGCATGGTTTGGCGTCCCAGCTTGGCGGAGCTCTCACCATTCAAAGCCGGCTAGGCTTGGGAACCCATATCGAGCTTTGGCTCCCGGTCATTTCGGAGGCTGTCGCAACCGATACGGCAAGGCCGGAGCAGGCCGTTGTCGGCGGCTCCGGAACGGCGCTGCTGGTCGACGACGAAGATCTGGTGCGCGCCAGCACAGCCGACATGCTGACCGACCTGGGTTACGCCGTGGTTGAGGCTCCATCCGCCGAAGAGGCGCTTCGGCTCATCCGCAACGGCGTCCGCCCCGGCCTTCTCGTAACAGATCATCTTATGCCGGGGATGAGTGGTACGGACCTTGCCCGCATCGTGCGTTCAGAGAGTCCACACGTCCAGATACTACTGGTCTCCGGCTATTCGGAAGCCGATGGCATCGCGCCGGATCTGCCTCGCCTTACCAAACCGTTCCGGAGTGACGAACTTGCTGCCAGTTTAGCCGGCATGGGCAAGTTGAACTGATCTGATTTGGCCAAACCATCATTGTAGCATTGTCACGAACTCGTAACCCAACACAACCGCCCCGAGGCATCGCCGCCAAGGATTGACGCCGCGCCAGATCTCATCGATCGCCCAGATAAGAATGGCGGCTCTGACAACGATTTCCAAGGCGACCCCCGGGTGGCCTGCCGGATGCCGAGCCCAGATCAGGACGCTTCCCGCGATCACAATCCACAGTACGAGGTTCGGGGCCTGAGCGATCGTGATCGCGCCAGTCTGGCGATTTCGGAAGAACCACTCCAAAAAAGGGCGCATGCGGAAATTCATAAGCTACCCGATCCAGCGAGGTAGTGCGCTTTGCAAGGAAATCGCAAAGATGCCCCTTTTTACCGGCCGTAATAATCCGCAACCCGCAGAGTGCCGCTTCTTCCGAGATAATGATGTACCGACCCGAACTTCCTGGTTAAGAAACTGCCCGCTTCTTAGCTGCATTTTCAGCAAAAAAAGGCTTCGAAGCCCCGGGAACTTTTGTTCCATTCGGGCATTTTCTTGGCGCCATATGGCTGCTGGGAAATGAATGGAACAGCCGGTTCGTCAGGCGCCGTTTAGATCGATGTTGTCTATCGATGTGGACAAGTATTACGCATGACCTTGGAAATCGAACAGGGCAGCGACATCGGTCCCAGCGCGGTTGTCGAGCCAACCAAGCCGCGATTGCTCGGGATTCTGGGGCCCGGCCTGATTACGGGCGCTTCCGATGACGATCCCAGCGGCATAGCGACATACTCGCAGGCCGGTGCCCAGTTCGGTTACGCGCTGACCTGGACGATGCTCTTCACATATCCGCTGATGACCGCGGTTCAGATCGTGAGCGCCCGGATGGGCCGGACCACCGGCCGGGGCATTGCAGGCAACCTTCGGCAGCACTACCCGCCTTGGCTGCTCGGCACGATTGTGATTTTGTTGCTGACGGCCAACGCCATCAATATCGGTGCTGACCTTGGCGCAATGGCCGATGCCTCGAGACTCGTTCTGGGAGGTCCCCAGTTCTTGTATGTCCTGTTGTTCGCTGCGATCTGCATCGCACTGCAGATTTTTCTCCAGTACACGCGCTATGTCGCGGTGCTAAAATGGTTGACTCTTTTTCTGTTTGCCTACGTGGCCACGCTGTTCATGGCGAAGGTATCGTGGACTGAGGTCCTTGAAAGTCTGGTGGTCCCTTCGCTGCACTGGGACAAGGATTATCTGACGACCGTCGTCGCAGTATTGGGCACCACCATCAGCCCGTACCTGTTTTTCTGGCAGGCGTCCCAGGAAGCGGAAGACGTGCGCACTGTTCCCGAACGCCAGATTCTCAAGCGGGCGCCCCATCAGGGTGAAGGCGCGCTCAACCGCATTCATCTCGACACATTCGTCGGAATGGGGTTCTCAAACGTCATTGCCCTGGCGATCATGATCACGGCAGCGGCGACGCTGCACGCGAACAATGTGACCGACATACAGACGACCGCGCAGGCCGCCGAGGCTTTGCGCCCGATCGCAGGTTCGCTTTCTGAGACGATTTTTGCGCTCGGTGTGATTGGCACCGGCTTGCTGTCCGTCCCAGTCCTTGCCGGATCGGCGGCCTACGCGGTCGGCGAGGCGCGAAAGTGGCCTACCGGCCTTGCCAGACAGCCGATGGAAGCTAAGGCCTTCTACGGGGTCGTATGCATCGCCACCATCGTCGGCATGATCATGAACTTTACGCCGATAGATCCGATCCGGGCGCTGTACTGGAGCGCTGTGATCAACGGCGTGGTTGCGGTACCCGTCATGGCGATCATGATGTGGCTGGCCGCAGCACCCAAGGTCATGGGCGATTTTGTCGTTGGCGGATGGCTCAAAGCCGTCGGATGGACGGCAACCGCTGTCATGGCCTTGGCAGTCGCAGCCATGGTCGCAACGTCTTGAAGGCGTCTGTTTTCAGAGGCTCGGAGCGAAGTACGCAGTACCGGGGTGCAGCCATGAAGCAGCGACCGGCTACGCGATGAATGTCGACGCTTTTATTTTGGGTTTTTTCTCATGATTCGTTTCTTGTAAGCTTTTAAATCGTGGGGCCGGAAACACGGATGACAGGCGTCAGGAACTCAGCCGCCATTGCGGCCGGAACGCTGGATTTCCTTTCCGGTCCAGGGGAGATGGCGCGCCGGATTCGAGAATACGACTGGACGAGTACTGGCCTCGGCGCCCCGGTGTCCTGGTCGATGCCGCTCAAGACCCTGGTCGGGCTGATGCTGTCGTCGGTGCAACCGATGTTCATAGCGTGGGGATCGGAGCGGACTTGGCTGTACAATGACGCTTTCGTCCCGATCCTCGGCAACAAACATCCTTGGGCGCTCGGCCGCGGCGCGCTCGACGAAGTCTGGCAGGAGGCCGCGGGTGCCCTTGAACCTCTTTTCGAAAAGGTCTTCGCCGGCGAACCGGTCCACATGGAAGACTTCGCGGTCATGCTCGATCGACGGGGCCGGCTCGAAGAGGCCCACTTCACCTATTCGTACACGCCCGTTCGGGATGAGCGCGGCAGTATCGTAGGTCTTTTCGGAGCCTGCCAGGAGATTACGGCGCGAACGCTCGCCGAGCGCCAGCGGACGGCCGAGCAGGAACGGCAACGCCGGGCGTTCGAGCAGGCACCGGGCTTCATCATCTTGATGCGGGGCCAGGACCATACGGTCGAGTTCGTGAACAACGCGCATCGGCGGCTGTTCGCGAGCCATGACTGGATCGGCAAGACGATCAGACAGGCGTTCCCCGGCCTCGCCGATCACCGCTTCTTCGAGCGGTTGGACGCCGTTTACGCCACCGGAGAAGCGTTCGAGGCCCACGGGGCAGAGGCCCGTTACCGTACTTCGCCGGATTCGCCGGAAGAGATCCGCTATCTGGATTTCATATACGCCCCGCTCCTAGACGAACACGGAACGGTCACGGGAATCTTTTGCGAGGGCTTCGATGTCACGGAAAGCCGGCAGGCGCAGCAAGCCCTGATCGCCAGCCAGGCGGACTTGCGGCAACTGAACGAAACGCTGCGGCAAGCCGAGCGCTCGCTGCGGGAACGGGAGACCGAACTGATAGAAATCCAGCGGATCGCCAAGGTCGCAGGCGTCGTGGTCGATCTTTCGGACGGTTTCAAGAACAATTTTCGATCCCCGGAATATCGCGAGATACATGGGTTACCCCCGGAAACCGACGACACCCACGAAGATTGGGTGCAACGGCTTCATCCTGAAGACCGCCAGCGGACCGTGAAGCGGTTCATGGACGCGGTCGCCGGCTCGGAGGAGGCGTTCTCATCGGAATATCGGATTGTCCGGCCGAGCGATGGTCAAGTTAGGTGGATCGCGACAGAGGCCCGTATCGAACGGGATCCAGCCGGCAAGCCGCTGCGGCTGATCGGTGCGCATATCGATATCACCGATCGGTCGATAGCGCGTGAGCGTCTGCGCGAGAGCGAAGAGCGCTTTCAGCTTATCGCCAACAGCGCGCCAGTCCCGATGTGGGTGAGCAACACGGACGGGACGCGGGCGTTTGTCAACCAGGCCTATCTGACGTTCCTGGGGCTCGGATACGACGAAGCGCTTATGTTCGACTGGCGGAAGATACTACATCCCGACGACATGGCGAGAATCATCAGGGAAAGTATCTCCGGAGAGGCTTCGCGGAAGCCTTTCACGCTGGAGGCCCGCTATAGGCGTGCGGACGGCGAAATCCGCTGGATGCGCTCTGAATCGCAGCCCCGGTGGGATCCCGACGGAAAACATATCGGCTTCATCGGTGTTGCGCACGACGTCACGTCCGCGAAGGAAGCCGAAACCGATCTCCGCCGGATGAACGAATCACTGGAAAGACGGATCCAGGAACGGACGGCCGAACTCGCTGCCAACGAGACCCGGCTACGGGCGATCTTCGAGACCACCAATCAGTACCAGGTATTGGTGGACCTCGACGGCAGCGTGATCTACGCGAACAGCACGGCGCTGGCCGGCATCCAGGTGAGCCACTTTGAGGTAGCCGGGAAACTTTTCTGGGATACAGCCTGGTTCTCGGCGACGGAGGGGATGAAAGATACCGTTCGGGAGGCTTTCAACGCTGCCGTTCGGGGAGAGACCGTTCGGCTAGAAATACTGCTGCATATCCCTGCCGGCGAGCGCTATTTCGATTTCGCCATGCGTCCGATAGTCGGTCAGGACGGCAAGGTCTCGGGAGTCCTTCAGGAGGCGGTGGACATCACGGATCGGCGCCAGGCGGAGGAAGCGCTTCGTCAGGCACAGAAGATGGAAGCCGTCGGACAGCTTACCGGCGGCGTCGCGCACGACTTCAACAACCTCCTCACAATCATTCGGTCGGCGACCGATTTTCTCCGTCGAGGGACGCTATCGGAGGAGAGGCGCCGCCGTACGTCGATGCGATCTCGGATACGGTGGACCGCGCATCCAAGCTTACCGGTCAGCTTCTGGCCTTCGCGCGCCGGCAGCCTCTGATGCCGCAGGTGTTTGACGTTGGAGCCCAGGTCGAGAACATCGCCCGGCTGATACGTCCGCTTGTCGGAGGGCGCATCCGTATCGAGCTCGACCTCTGCAAGCCAGCTTGCTTTGCGATGGCGGACGTCGCGCAATTCGAAACGGCGTTGGTAAACCTCGCGGTCAACGGGCGCGACGCCATGGAAGGGGAGGGGCGGCTGTCCATAGCGGTGGAATCCGTCCAGAAGATACCGGCAATGCGGGGTTACGGACCTCGCGCCGGCCGCTACATCGCGGTCGCGGTCGAGGATACCGGATCGGGGATCGCCGCGGAAAAACTTGAGATGATATTCGAACCGTTCTTCACGACTAAGGAGGTCGGGAAGGGGACAGGGTTGGGGCTGAGCCAGGCGTTCGGATTCGTGAAACAGTCCGGCGGCGAGATTTCGGTCGCGAGCACGCTCGGCCAAGGCTCGACATTCACGATATATCTGCCGGCGGTTGACGCCCCGGCCGACAAGGAGGTCGAGGCGACCGGAATTGAGTCTTCAGCCAGCGGCCGGGGAAACCGCGTCCTGGCGGTTGAGGACAATGAGGAGGTCGGCCGCTTTTCCACGGAATTGCTTCGTGACCTTGGTTATGAGATTGACTGGGTTGGCAGCGCGGACGCCGCGCTGAAGGCTCTTGCAGAGAACGAATCGGCCTATGACCTTGTTTTTTCCGACGTCATCATGCCTGGGATGAACGGCGTCGACCTCGCGGTCACCATTCGCGAGCGTTACCCCGGGCTTCCTGTGGTGCTGACAAGCGGCTACAGCAGCGTCCTTGCACAGAATACTGATCGCGGTTTCGAGCTCATTCAGAAGCCCTATTCCGTCGAGGCTTTGTCGAGAATTTTACGAAAGGCCATTGCGGAAAAGCGTATGAGTTCGACTCCGCGCTTGGAAAGTTGACCCCCGGCGAAAGCATTTTTCTACTGGATGCTAGGCATTTGATAATCTCGGGACGCAGGATGTCCGCATCCTAGATCTGCCGTCGCGATGCGGCTGAGAAGCATGTTTTTCTGAACGCCGGCTCAGGCGTTACGTCGAGTCTTTAGGTCGCGGCGTCCGGTTTCGATTTCGCCGGCTGAGTACTGCTCACGGGATCGGATGCGGGAAACGTTTCTTCGAGGCCTTTATCGAGATCCTTGGTGATTTCTTTGTCGGCCTTCCGCGCCTGCTTCGGATCGGTGGCATGCTTGTCGTGTGGCGCGGGGTTAAATTTGTCGTTCATTTTGGACTCCACTTGAGGTTAGTTAGGTGATCTTGTCAGCGATTTGGCCGCACCCGAGGATAAGGGCGTTCAGCGATTGCCCTGGTTTTCGACAGGAACGTGATCCCAAGGGCGATAGTAGAGGCTGCTGCATTCGTCTCGCAGGATGCCACCTTCGATAGTCAGGTCATCGCGATAAGCATTTCGCACGAAGTTCAGGGTATCGACGTGCTTAGCTTCGAAATACATTTCATGGACGTCCTCGCGGCCGGCGCCGAAAACTATGCGGCCCACCTTGCTCCAGATCGACGCCATCGTGCACATGCCGCAAGGCTGCAGAGTCGAATACAGGGTTGCGCCGCGAAGCTCGCCGTTCTCGAAACCTCGGCCGGCTGACCTCATCGCCTCGATCTCGGCATGAGCGACAGAGTCATGCTTTTCTGCGACATGATTGCTTTCTGCCGCGATAATCTTGCCGCCCATCACTATCACGCAGCCAATCGGCGACAGGGCCGGGTCGGTCCCCTTTCGGGTTGCGACCTTGATGGCTTCGCGCATGAAGTCTTCGTGGATTTTTATAGTCGACACTGGAAATAGTCTCGGGCGATGGGAACATCGGAAGGAGAAAACAGACCTGGCGCGCGACTAGACCCGCGGAGGCCGCGCCGACAGAGCGAGGTCAGGTTTCCAACGCTTTCATCTCGGCGATTTTGGCCAGCAGCGCTTGCTTTTGCCGGGTCAAAGTCGCTGTAATCGCCGGATCGGCCGCGCATTCCTTCAAGGCATCGTCGTACTCTTTGACGATCTGCTCTTCGCCCGATACGAACGATGAGAGCGCATTTGAACCAAGGCCGGTCACGGCGGCGCGAACGCTGATGACCGTCTCGTGGACCGTCGACATGAAGGATCCGGATTCGTCCGGTTTTTCGCCCATCCGGCTCAGCCCCGCATGGAGTTCCGAATGATCCTTTTCTTTCAGGGCGACCATCTGTGCGAAAAGCGACTTTAGGGCCGGCGTCTCGGCGTCTTCGGCCGCCTTCTGGTATCCATTCCGGGTGTCAACAAGCGAAGTGTGGAGCTTTTTCAGACTGTCTGCGGCCACATCGGTCTCCGTGGTTCATCTTGCAAACCACGACAAGACACCTCTCTGGGCTTTGTTCCGGCTGCCCCCTAATTGATTTGAAAATTTCGAAGGTTAAGCTATCGCGCCCGGCCGATCGGTTGGCGTAGTCGGAATCGGACTGCTACCCTGGGGTTTGAAAAGGCGAAAGTCATCGGCGGCGGAGCCAGCTCGCCCGGCCACCGTGACTTTGACCCCAATTATGTCCTTCATTTTCGTTGTCGGCCGACGCCGACCCTGTCAACTTTCGGCGACGTTCACTACAGCTTCGGAAAAGGCCTGCGGCGCTTCCTGAGGCAGATTGTGCCCGACGCCGCCCTTGATTGTGCGGTGGGCATATCTGCCTGAGAATTTCTTGGCATAGGCGCTGGGCTCCGGGTGCGGGGCACCATTGGCATCGCCTTCCAAGGTTATGGTGGGCACGGAGATGAGGGGACTTTCGGCCAGCCGTTTTTCCAGATCGTCGTACTTCCGTTCGCCGTCAGCCAGTTCCTGCCGCCAACGGTAATTATGGATCACGATCGCTACGTGATCCGGGTTTTCAAAGGCCGTAGCACTGCGATTGAACGTCGCGTCATCGAAGTCCCACTTCGGCGAAGCGAGCTGCCAAATCAGCCTGGCGAAGTCATGCCGATATTTATCGTAGCCGGCCCGGCCCCGTTCGGTGGCGAAATAGAACTGATACCACCATTCGAGTTCGGCCTTCGGCGGCAGGGGTAACTTGCCGGATTCCTGGCTGCCGATCAGATAACCGCTGACGGAAACCAGAGCCTTACAGCGCTCGGGCCAGAGCGCTGCGATGATGTCGGCTGTGCGCGCGCCCCAATCAAAACCGGCAAGCGTCGCCTTTTCGATCTTGAGCGCATCCATCAAGGCGATGATATCGACGGCGACCGCGGACGGTTGCCCGTTGCGGGACGTCTCGCTCGAAAGAAAGCGTGTCGTGCCGTAGCCGCGCAGATAGGGCACGATCACCCGGTAGCCCTGCGACGCCAGCAACGGCGTTACATCGACAAAGCTGTGAATGTCATAGGGCCAGCCGTGCAGCAGCAGGACCGCAGGCCCATCGGCAGGACCAGCCTCGGCATATCCGACATTGAGAAGACCGGCATCGATCTGCTTCAGTGCACCAAACGATGTGTGTGTCCCTGCTTTGAACTTGGGCATATCCGCCGGTTTTGCCTTACCGCCCTGGGCCAACGCGGCACCGCTCAGAGCGAGTTGGGCGCCCGCAATCGTCATGGCTGCGGTGCTAAAAAAGCGGCGGCGATCGCGGTCGAGTTCTTCCGACATGTTGAGTCTCCATGGTTCCCGGGGGGTGAATGATAGTGAGGCTCTTGATCTGGACCTTAAGGAGCGGCTCCCTTAAGGTCCTTGGTTCAGAAACTTAAATGTTCTGAAACCCAGGCTTAGAGTGAACCGATGAAGGGCGGCCTCGTCAGATTTGGTCGCTTTCGCCTCGATCTCGGACGGCGCATGCTTTGGCGCGATGAGACCGCGCTGCGCGTTTCCAAACGGGCGCTCGACGTCCTATGCGTATTGGTGTCAGCGAATGGAAAGGTCGTCACCAAGGACGAACTGATGGCCGAGGTGTGGCCCGGGCTGGTCGTGGAGGAGAGCAATATCCACGTCCACATCTCCGCGCTCAGAAAGGCGCTGGAAGACGGCGAGAATGCGGAAATATACGTCGTTACCGTGACCGGCCGCGGTTATCGATTTGTCGGCCTGGAGCCACTCGCTTCGGTCGACAAGGCCGACACGCGCCAAGGCCTGTCGCTTCCCGACCGGCCCTCTATCGCCGTACTTCCGTTTGCCAACCTGAGCGGTACCCCGGAGCAGGAATATTTCGCCGACGGTATCGTAGAAGACATCACCACGGCGCTGTCTCGAATGCGCTGGCTCTTCGTCATCGCGCGCAATTCAAGCTTCACCTACAAAGGCCGGGCGGTTGATGTGAGGCAGGTTGGCCGCGAACTCGGTGTCCGCTACATACTGGAAGGCAGCGTGCGGAAGGCGGCGGACCGCGTGCGCCTCACCGGACAGCTCATCGACGCCGCCACCGGGGTTCACCTCTGGGCAGATCGCTTCGATGGCGGACTCGATGACATTTTCGAACTTCAGGACGAGATCACGGCGAGCGTGGTGAGCGCGATGATGCCGAAACTGGAACTGGCCGAAATCGAGCGCGCCAAGCGCAAGCCGACCGAGAGCCTGGATTCTTACGACTATCTGCTGCGCGGGATGGCGAGTGTCTACAGGTGGACCAGCGACGATATCAACGAAGCCCTGAAACTTTTCAATCACGCGATTGAACGCGACCCCGATTTCAGCACGCCGCATGGCATGGCAGCGTGGTGCTATCTCTGGCGCAATGCGAATGGCTGGACCACCGACCGCGAGCAAGCCGTTGCCGAAACCACGCGCCTGGCGGCGCGCGTGACCGAGCTGGGCAAAGACGATGCGGTTTCGCTCGCCTTCGGCGGTCTTGCCCTGGCGTATGTGGCGGGAGACCTCCAAGGCGGCGAGGCACTGATCGACCGGGCGCTCGTGCTCAATCCGAATCTCATGGCCGGGTGGTACGCCAGCGGGTGGGTGAAAGCCTTTCTCGGCGAGACCGAAATTGCCATCGAACATCTCGCTCGGGCGATGCGGCTGAGCCCGCTGGATCCGCTGATGTTCCTGATGCAGGGCGTGACCGCGCTGGCACATTTCGTTGCGGGCCAGTATGACGAGGCGGTGGAATGGGCGGCAAAGGCGGCGCGGGAGCAGCCAAACTTTTCCGGCGCAATACGAAACATGGCAGCCAGCAACGCGCTGTCCGGGCGCATGCAAGAAGCCAAAAGTGCTCTCGTCCGGGTTCGACGTCTCGATCCAGGATTGCGCCTATCGAATCTCAAGGACCGCGTCGGGCCGTACCGACCCGAGGATCTGGCAAGATTCACCGAGGGGATGCGCTTGGCGGGATTGCCGGAATAGGGCTGCTATCGGTATTGCCAAAGGTCTTCGTTGAAATATTCCCGCGAAGGTACCTTAACGCGCGTGGACCCGGCCCTGAAGGACCGGGCTTGCGGCAGGCAAGAGGGTCAGAGGTCAAAGAACACCGGATCGAATCTCCCGGCGCATCCCTTTCACATCGGCCGCCAGGCGTTCCCAAACGGTCTTCACGACGACCTCCCGTAGTTTCAAAGCAGGGGCGCTCAGTCCGCCGTCTGCACTATGGAGCAGGAAGCGGTCGCGCAGGCTCGTTAGGGATCAAATTGCAGAGATTCAGAAGCGCGCCTCGTCGAAAGCGCCTAAGTCCGTTATCGCCGCAATGAAGTCGAAAATTGATGAGATCAAGCCCGTCATAAACGAAACATTTGATCGCGAAACGCGGCAGCAGCTGTAGAGAGTTCGTCCTTTCGCCAAACGAAAGTCGTCACGATTTCGGCATAAGCCTTTGAGATCGAATTTCGGCTCACCTGCGCGCTATTCAACGCAGAGAGCACTGTGTCGGGAACGAGTGCAAAACCGGCACCTGAAGCGACGCACGCCACGATTGCCTGGTAGGAATTGTATTCTAGAATGCGGCATGACGCGGCTGCTGAGCCGCCCAGCCAACGCTGAAAGATCCGGCGAGTCGCGCTTCCCTCCGGAAATGCGACGGGAGATAACCCTCGGGCATCTCGGGGGCTTTTGATCGGGGCGTGGTGCAGACCAGCAATAAGCGTGAGTCGCTCCTTGAAGTATGGAAATGAAGAAAGCGGCATTGCGTTAGGAGTTTTTGCAACGATTGCTGCGTCTAATCGCCGCTTGACGACGGCATCGACCAGAAAATCAGTTGTTCCTGTCAAGAGTTCGATATTTACGCCCGGATAACGGCGACGATACTCAAAAAGTAGTGATGGTAGCCTAGTCGCGACTGTGCTTTCGATCGCACCAAGCTTGAACGCGCCGCGTGGACCCGTGCCGGAAACGACGCCTTGCGCCTCTTGGGAAAGTGTTAATAGCCTCTCCGCATACTCTAGCAAAAGTTCGCCGCTGGCGGACAGATGCAGCCGCCGTCGATCGCGATGAAATAGCGGCACTCTTAAGATCTGTTCAAGATTTTTAATGCGGTCAGACACGTTGGACGGCGCGCGGCGCAGCCTGCGGGCGGCCTTATTAATCCCGCCTTCATCGACGACAGCTTTAAAGACTTCCAGATCGGTAAAATTCATCTAGGCAATCGTTACATGACTACGGCGCTGTAAAGAACGGTTCGGGATGACGAATTATTGCTGATCGAGTGAGAATTATTCACCTGACTATTTCTAACACTCCCGCAGCGCCGAATAGAATCGCGCGATCGATTCCCTACTCATCAGCGCGAGACACTTACAACAATGTTCGCTCGCCGTCGAAGAGGCATCGATCACTTTGCCCCTCTTGGGAAGGTCTCTTGCTGCGCCAAAATCGCAAGGGATGTCGCTCTTTCGCGCCAAATCAGAGCTGCGATGGATGCTCTCATTCTGTCGGTACGCGAAGGCTCTTTATCGGATGATATCATAGCGCGGACAAATCGATATCTTGATCGTAAGCGCGATTCTCGATCTCCTTGGTAATAGCCTGGCCGCATACCACCTCGCCGCGCTTGGCATCGAAGGTAAGCGTGGGTTGGCCGTAGAGACTCCATCCGTCGTTCAATGCCTTGGTTACCCTGTGGCAGAACGCGGCGTCGTCTTTGCCTGTGAGGTATCTGTAAGCTTTCATTTAGCCGCCCTCTCGATCGATATAGTGGTTGCGTGTAGCACTGGCAGGGGAGCGGGTGCTTGAGCGGATTCTATATCAGTGCGGGCGGATTATCCCGGTCGCGTTTGTTTTTGCCCTTCGACGCGGTCCAGGATGACGCTTTTTCACGCGATCTGCTCTAAGGCCGGCGCGCGCAAAGTGTCGTGAACCAGATAAGATTACTTCTTGTCGCCCGGGCATCGAACCGATGCATCGCTGGCAGCACTGGATCCAGGCCTCAAAGAAATGAAGCCAAGATCGCAGCGGCGAAGGAGGGCGACGATCGGTCCCGCAAATTGTCGCTGAGGGTATTCACGACAACCATGCTGGGTCAGGAAGTACTACATCCGCCGCGGATACATTCGAGGGCGCGATCGCAGGTCCGCCCATAGGCCCGATGATGCAGTATCACTCAGACGACCAGGTCCGGTTGCGCGCTTACCGACTTTGGGAATTGGCAGGCAAGCCGTCCGTAGACGACGACAGGTTTTGGCGAGAGGCTGAGGCGGAGCACGAGTTTCTTCGGGCACGCCAAGAATTGGAAGAACGAACTATCGAGGTAGCGGTCACTTCCGTCAAAAGAAGGCCGAATCATATTATAATATCTTTGGCTGCGGAATCCGACCCCACGCGGACAGGGCCACCTAAGGCCATGCGGTGTCATGCCCGCATGGCCTTAGATGTTTCGGGCAGAAGGTTGCGCTTAAGCCCGTGCTGGTGTCTTGCAAATGCCAAATGTGACAGAGGCCGTCGTGACGGACGATTTAGACCAACAAGTTCGGCACGCCCTGCAACGACGGCGACGATCTCCCATCGTGCCCGCATCGGTCGTCGTCTTCGCCTTCATCGCCACAGCCGGCGCCTACATTGGGGTCTATCACGGTGACCAGTTTCGAATGAGCGGGACTGCCGAGCCAGCGGCTCCCATCGCGGAATCCACCCCCGGCGAAGCGGCTGTCAGTCGCGAAGAGTTCGACGTGTTCAAACGGCAGACGGCCGATGCCCTTCGATCGATAACCGAAACCCAAGCCGATGATAAAACAAATCTGCTGAAACTGACCGACGATTTGTCGGCCTTGGTGGCGAGGATCGATGCGTTGCAGAGAGCATCCGCGGCGTCTCCTCCGCCCGCACCACCATCGAGCCGAGATTTGGTCCCCGTCGAACCGGTCGCTTCATCCCGGCCAGCCGTCGCGCAGCGCAGGAAACCGCCGACGCCAAAGCCAACAGGGCCGATCTCTGTCGGAGGCGCTCCGTTGCCGCCAACGTCGCCTGACCGGTAGTCGTGATGTCCGGACAAGCTTGGGTTAGGTGAGCCTTTCCTGGTCGCGCAAAAAGCGGGAAGCTGATGATCACGCGCTGGCGGTTCAGCTTTCGCGATTTGTCCTGGCTCGGAGCAGGAGGAAGCAAAGACCAAATGATCGCTTGCTGTTGCGTGCCGACGACGCGGGAACTGCTTTTTTAGCAGTGAGAGCCGAGCAAAGGCGCCACGGCGTATGGCTGTTTGATTGCTATCCAGGCGCCATGTCGGGTACAACGCGCTTTCTGACCGCCCGAACCAAAAGGCTGAGCGCTTTTTTACGGACAGTTTCACCGCATGCATTCAACGTTGAAAACGGACCCGTTGTCATTTTTGAACCATAGCAGTGAGCTTGGGGTCCTGATCCGCGAATATGACTGGGAAAAGACCGCCCTCGGCCGGGCCAGCGGGTGGCCAGCACACATTAAGACCCTGACATCGGTAGCCCTAAGCTCCGACCTGGCAATGGTCATGCTATGGGGGCCCAGCGGCGTCATGATCTACAACGACGCCTACGCCGAATTCGCGGGCGGCCGACATCCGCAACTTCTCGGTAGCGATGTGCTGCTCGGCTGGCCGGAGGTGGCTGATTTCAATCGGCATGTGCTCGACGCTGTCCTCGGGAACGGCAAGACGCTGGCCTATCGCGACCAGCACCTTGTGCTGGCGCGCAGCGGAGTGCCGGAGGATGTATTCCTCAACCTGGACTACAGTCCGGTCCTGGATGACGCCGGGAAACCGGCAGGCGTTCTTGCGATCGTGCGGGAAACGACCGATCGGATACACACCGAGCAACGTCTTCGCATCGCGCAGCAGGCGGGCCATGTCGGGACGTTCGAGTGGTACCCGGAGTCGGGCAAGCTCGACGTCTCGGAGGAGTATCGCCGAATTTGGGGATTGAGCCCGGACGTGCCCGTCACGGCCGACCTACTCGTCGGTCTATTGCATCCGGAGGACCGCGCCATCGCGGGTCCGTCGAAGCTCGGGATGGCCAATCCGCTTGAATATGCCGAATACCGGCGGGTCGATCCGCTGACCAAGAAGATCCATTGGATCGCCCGACGTGGCGAGGTCGTCTCCACGCCCGGGATCCAGGCGCGGCGTTTCGTCGGCATCGCCTACGACATCACCGACATCAAGGAGGCCAAGCGTCAGACCGAGCTCAGCGAAGCCAGGTGGCGTGGCCTTTTTGAACAGATGCAGGAAGGTTTTTTCGTCGGCGAAGCCATCCGCGATCCTGCCGGCCGCATGGTGGACTTCAGATTTGCCGAGCTCAACCCCGCCTTTGAAAAGCAGACTGGCATCGCAGCAGCCTCTGCGGCCGGCCGGTCGGTACGAGAAACCATACCCGGCATCCAAGATGATCTGATAGCCACATACGCCAGGGTCATCGAGACTGGCGAACCTGTTCAGTTTGAGCTTCACGTTCCGGCGCTCGCCGACCGGTGGTACGAAGTCCGCGCTCGACGGTCAGGACCGGAACGCTTCGCCGTCCTTTTCCTGGACATAACGGCTCGCAAGATCGCCGAGCAGACCGTACGGGCGAGCGAGACCCGGTTCCGGTTGCTTGCCCAGTCGATGCCCAACCATGTCTGGACCGCAAAAATCGACGGTCAGCTCGACTGGTTCAACGACCGCGTCTACGCCTACGGCAACTCCGCGCCGGGATCCCTCGACGGCGACGGCTGGGCTGAACTCGTTCACCCCGACGACATCGGTGGCGCTGCGGCGGCATGGGCCGGCGCCCTTGAGCGTGGTGAACCGTATGAGACCGAGTTTCGGCTTCGGCGCTTCGACGGAGCTTATCGCTGGCATATCGCGCGCGCCGTGCCGATCCGGGATGCATCGGGGAAGATCGACTGTTGGATCGGAACGAACACCGACATCGAAGACCAGAAGGCGGCCGAATCCAGGCTGTCGGTACTTGCCGAAACGCTCGAACAGCGGGTTGAGGAGCGCACTGCTGAACTGAACAGGACCCAAGATGCGCTTCGGCAGAGCCAGAAGATGGAAGCAATCGGCAACCTGACCGGCGGCGTAGCCCATGACTTCAATAACCTCCTGCAGGTCATCTCCGGCAATCTTCAACTGCTGGCGAAGGATGTCGCCGGCAACGATCGCGCCGAGCGGCGCGTGTCGAATGCGCTGGCCGGAGTGAGCCGGGGCGGCAAGCTGGCCAGTCAGTTGCTGGCGTTCGGACGCCGCGCTGCGTTGGAGCCGAAGGTCGTCAACATCGGCCGGTTCGTGTCTGGCGTGGATGATATCCTGCGACGCGCGATCGGCGAAGGTATCGAGATCGAGACCATGATTTCGGGCGGACTTTGGAATACCTTTATTGATCCGGCGCAGATCGAGAACGCGCTTCTGAATCTCGCCATCAATGCCCGCGACGCCATGGACGGAAACGGCAAGCTGACGATCGAGGCGGGGAATGCGTTTTTGGACGACGCATACGTGCGCGATCATGGCATTGAGGCCGGTCAGTACGTGATGTTGGCCGTGACTGATACCGGGTCGGGCATGTCGCCGGAGGTCATGGCACACGTCTTCGAACCGTTTTTTTCGACGAAGCCGGAAGGCAAAGGAACCGGCCTCGGACTGTCGATGGTCTACGGGTTCGTCAAGCAATCCGGCGGGCATGTGAGGATCTACAGCGAGGTCGGCACCGGCACGACAATCAAGCTCTACCTGCCGCGAGCGGACCAACGCGAGGATGTGCTGGTGTCTCCCGATTCGGCGCCGATCACCGGAGGAGCCGAGACAATCCTTGTGGCGGAAGACGATGCGGAGGTCAGGTCCACCGTCGTCGAGACGCTGCGCGATCTTGGATACCGCGTGTTGACCGCGAACGATGCCGCAAGCGCGCTGACGGTTATCGAGAGCGGGGTCCCAATAGACTTGCTGTTTACGGACGTGGTGATGCCCGGAACGCTGAAAAGTCCGGAACTTGCCAGGAAGGCGAGGGAGCGTCTTCCCGGCGTCGCCGTGCTTTTTACTTCCGGATACACCGAGAACGCGATCGTCCATGGAGGCAGGCTCGATCTCGGCGTCGAACTGCTCTCTAAGCCTTATTCGCGCGAGATGCTCGCTCGAAAGGTGCGCCAGGTCATTGCGAAGAGATAATTCAGCCGCTTAGACCGCTGCTGGCGAAGGACCGGTAAGTCAGTCGGCCAGTTCGTGCAGCGTCCTGATGACTCAGCCGGGGCTCAGGAAGCGAGTGCAAGTCGTTCCCGGTAATCCTGACCCGGCCCGGTGCGATGTCACACGAGGAACACGGCTATGAAGCATTCAAGGACTGCTCAATGTCCGCGATCAGGTCGGATGGGTGCTCGATGCCGATCGACAGTCGGATCGTGGAATCAAGGATGCCTATTCTTTGCCGAATGTCGGCGGGTACGCCGGAGTGCGTCATGCTTGCTGGCAGGCTGGCAAGCGACTCCGTGCCGCCCAGGCTCACCGCCAGCTTGAAGATTTGCAGTGCGTTGAGGAATTTGAACGCGGCCGCCTGGCCGCCGACGATGTCGAACGAGAATGTCGAGCCGGCGCCGGAGCACTGTCGGTTGAACAGGCGGCCGGCCGGGGAGTTCTCGTCGAGGTGCGCAAGGTAATGGACCTTGGCCACTTTGGCATGGTCGCGCAGGTAATCCGCCACGAGTCGCGCGTTGGCGTCGGCTTTCTCCATGCGTATACTCAGCGTTTCGAGCGATCGGCTGAGCATCCAGCAGGAGTGGGGGTCCAGTTGGGTGCCGATGGCTCCGCGCAACGCCTTGATGTCTTTCATGAAGGCTTTCGAGCCCAGCGCAGCTCCCGCAATCAGGTCTGAGTGACCACCGATGTATTTGGTTAGCGAGTACAGTGAGAGATCCGCACCGTGTTCGATCGGCCGCTGAAAAACGGGGCCGAGCAGCGTATTATCGCACGCAACGATCGGCGTATGGCCTTGGACCTTCCCGATCGTATCGGCAACGCGGCGGACCATCGCTATATCGACCAGGCCGTTGGTGGGGTTCGCCGGGGTTTCGATGAAAATCATCGCTACCCGGCCTTTGCGGATGGCTTCTTCCGCCGCCAGGCTGACCGCCGCTTCGTCGACACCATCGGCGAAGCCAACCGCGTCGATGGAAAGGCCGGCAAGGGTCTTGGCGAACAGGGTTTCGGTGCCTCCATAGAGCGGCTGGGAGTGCAGGATCACGTCGCCTGGACGGACAAAAGCGAGGATCGTGGTCGCAATCGCGGACATGCCGGACGAGAACAGTGCGCACTTATCGGTGCGCTCGTAGACAGAGAGCCGGTCCTCGACGATCTCGCTGTTTGGGTGATTGAAGCGCGAATAGACCAGACCTGCGCCCATTCCCTCGGGAGGCTCGCGCCGACCAGAGACGTAATCGAAGTAGTCCTGTCCGTCCTCGGCGGTCCTGAACACGAAGGTCGAGGTCAGGAAGACGGGTGGCTTGACGGCGCCCTCCGACAATTGAGGATCATAGCCGTAGTTCAGCATCAGTGTTTCGGGATGAAGCATGTGATTGCCGATATGCGTCTTCGACGGGAATGGTTTCACCATGGTTAGCCTCGCTTTGGGGAGATGCTGGTTGCCCCGACATAGATCACGGATTCATCCGTGATCGGGGATGCGAGGGATCGATGGAATTTTCTAACTTATGGATACCAGATCGAAATTGAACAACGAGACGAAATGATTTCATGCGCGTCCGAAGAGACGCGCAGGACACCACTCGATACCGTTTGGCGTCGCCGTGCCAGCCTAGTCCGCCGAATCCAGGGGAGGGCGGCTTTCTCTCAACCCATGAGCTTCCGCGAAGCGAAGTGCGTCGATCATCATCTTCTTCGCCTCCTTCGGCTGGTCGTCATGCGCATACTCGAGTTGTAGGAGTGCGACAAAGGCATCTTCGTCTAGAATTTCAAGCTTGTCGGCGAGTTCTTTGAAGGTCATCCCTATCTCCTGTCAGTTTCAGATATTTTGTTTTTAGTCGAACATTTTTTGATGCCGCCGCTGAAGTGTCATTCAGCGGTCCGAGTTTGCACGGCCACACCTCGGCGGCTCGAGTAAATCGACGTTACACGGAACACCGTCATCGTGGTCTAACACGACAGATGTCGGCCGCCGGCGCCAGCGATTAGATCACGAAATCGGACGGGAGCGGGGAAGAGGGCGGAAAAGAACACCTCGCGTCGGCAATGCCCGAACAGGGAGTAGCGGCGACTCGAAGTTCTTGGCGGCTCGCTGGATCTAGACGCCGCGTCAGTGTTTTCTGATGATCTTCTGCTGCCATTACTGCTTCTTCAATTCCATGCCGGAGACACTTCTGCAGACGTCAAGCAGTTGATCTTGCCGCTCGACGTCTTTCGTGGCCGGGTCCGGATCCCGGAGCTTCTGGTGGAAGAAATATCTTCCGGAAACGGTCGCGGCCGGATCATCGCCGGTCGCCAACCAGACTTGGGTTCGGTGCGCCTTGTCGAGGTCGTCCGGTGCGCCGGCGCCGCCCATCTTCGTGGGCACCCATCCCGGTTCGACGGCATTCGATCTCGTTTGGGGAAACAGACGCGCAATCGCGAACGCCAGCAACACGTCCTGGAACTTGGTTTCAGCGTAGGCTTGCGAACCGTTCCACCGCCGCTTCTCCCATAGCATGTCGTCCAGATGGGATCCGGCGCCGTAGTGCATGCCGGAGGACAGGTAGACCAATCGCTTCGGCATTGTGATCAGGGCGGTGAGGATGTACGGCGCCAGCGTGTTCACGGCGAAGAGTTGAGGCAGTCCATCGGTGGTTTTCAACAGTTTCGGCTCACGGTAGCCGATTCCGGCATTGTGGATGACGGCGTCGAGGGTGCCTAACCCGTTTACTTGGTCAGCAACGGATATGGTCTCCGCGATTCTGGATAAATCGCCGACGACGATGTCACCGGCTTCTGCAAATGTCTTGCGGATCTCGTCGGCCCGACGCGCACTCCGAGCGTGTAGTACCACCGTGTGCCCTTGCTCGCTCAATAGTTCGGCGGCCATCTTTCCGAGCCCGTCGGAAGAGCCTGTGACAAAAACGCGCGCCATTGTTGACATCCATTGCAGCTTCGAGCCTTGGGCCCGGAGATAACCCTCAAGACAATGTTCCGACTCTATCGACCGAGTATGTCCACGCCGCGGCGTGTGGACACGGCTTCATAGTTGCTTCCAGTTCGCACAACGGACCGATGAAGCGGAAAAGTTCGAAACTCCAGTCGTCCGGAATGATGCCTCCAGAGCCCTGGCTCAGGCGTCGGCTCGATTGGCACGCGCGGGTGTCGCACCGGCCTTCCGAGAAAAACGGAGTTCGGTCCAACGCTTAAAAAGTTGCTTAATGCGCGTCCGCCCTGAAACGAAACCTTTCCAGAGTTTCGAGAACCAGGAAATCTTGAGAAGTTTCGGTTTCACGATCTTGAAAAGCCGCTCTACGACGAGAAGGCTGAAAGCATAGCAAGCGACGATCATTACCGTCCCGGTGATCCAATGTCCCTTCCCCGCAATGGCGACGGCAGCGAGTTTAAGCGGCTCTACGGTCGCCGTCGGCAGCGCCAACAGGAGTAGCGACGGGTATGGCCCTAGATGTTCGATCCACCGTTTCAAGCTCATCGGAATGTGGCTCCTCCGGCGGAAAACGTCGGCAGATGGAGCTTGTTCCGCTGATGGAACATCTTCCGCCCGATCCCGTTCATTTGCGAAAGGAAACGGACAAGGAAATGCAGATTTACGAGGGTATAGACAGGGCAACCAGCGCTGGATCGTCGACCCTGGAGGACGAAGTTGCGGCCTGGCTCAGGAGGCGAGCCGTGCGGCCGAGCGCCACCAGCGGTAGGGTGCGCGTGGTACGCATCCCAAAGCGCATGCCCTCGCGTATCGATCGCTCCGCACGCACTTCCGACGACAAGCCTTTGATGGCCTAGCCGACTGGTCCGCACGCCACATGAGGATAGCGACGAAATCCACAGAGAAGACGCGTCCGGCGAAGGCGGTGTCGTGCACGGCTGCCGGTCCAGTCGAGCAAAAGCCACTTCCGCTGGGCTCGGGAGCGCGAGCGAACGCGAGGGTAGTTTTGGCACTGTTGCTGGCTGCTCTCGGACTGTGGACGGCCGCAAGCTTTCTCCCCGCTCTGATATGGGCCACTATTCTGGCAGTCGCCCTGTGGCCGCTCTATCTGGCATTCGCCAGGCGACTCATGGGCGGACCGTCCGGAACGGCCGCGTTCCTCTTCACGGTACTCGTCGCGTTGATCCTGGTGACCCCGATCTCGCTCGCCGTATACGAAGTCGCCCAACAAAGCGACTTGCTCAGCGACTGGCTGAAGCGAGCGGGTGAGGGCGGCGTCGATGTGCCGGACTGGATAGCCCGCTTGCCGATAGCCGCCGAAAGCATGGAGCAATGGTGGCGGGCCAATCTTTCCGACCCGAAAGCCGCCACGGCTTGGCTCAAGACGCTGAATGCCGACAATATATCGGACCTCTTCCGGACCTTCGGAGGGCAACTTCTCCATCGCCTCTTCCTGCTATTTTTCTCGTTGATGGCGCTCTTTGCTTTGCTCCGCAACGGCCGTTCGATCGCTAAGCGTTTTCTTGAGACTTGCGACAAACTTTTTGGAGACGCGGGTGAGGGGTTGATCGAAAAAATGATCGACGCGACCCGCGCGACCGTGAACGGGACGGTGCTCGTCGCTCTAGGCGAGGGTGCGGCGATCGGTCTTGGTTACTTCGTAGCTGGTGTGCCGAACTCTCTAATGTTCGTGATCTTCACGACGGCATTCGCGATGATCCCATTCGGCGCCTGGTTGGCATTTACCGTCGCAGCCGTAGTCACCATTTCCGGCGGGGGGAGTGGAGTAGCGGCGGTGGGTGTCTTTGTTTGGGGCACGGTCGTCATGCTCGCTGGCGACCATTTCATTTGGCCGACCTTAGTGAGCGGCTCCGCCAGGCTTCCCTTTCTGCTGGCGTTCGTCGGTATCTTTGGCGGGCTGGCGGCATTCGGCTTGATGGGACTTTTTGTTGGGCCGGTCATTATGGCCGCGCTGTTGGCGATTTGGCGCGAGTGGATCTTTCGGGCGGCGCCTCAGGCATAAAAAGGAGAATCGTCAGTCTCGGACGGCGCCTGAAAAGCACCACACAGAAGCATGGCGGGATCGACGGCTGGTGCAAATCAGCTGGTGCGCGACGCGATACGTTTGTGAAGTACAGCGAACAGGCTGCCGCACGTTGCTTCTGGAGCTAAGCGGACTTTTGGTCTGCGTTGAAGTTGGTGGGTGGCAGATTGCACGAGCGAGGCCGTTCAGCATTAATTATGCTGTAGCTCGGCCAGGATCGCGGAACGGACCCGAATACGGATTTGCGGTCACGAACTTCTGCAACCGGATAGGCGGGGCGGCGGTGCCGGACCCCTTCGGAATGGTGATAGCTCAGCGTCGATTGTCGGTTGCAACCGCTGTTCATCGGCGACGGCCGCTTAAGGTGCAACCCGACTGTCCGTGCGCAGACAGTCGTCCAGGATAAGGATCGTCACTTTGAAAACTGCTCGGGAAGGGCGCCTAGTGGCTGGCCGGACCAGATTATCACCGCACGCTTTCATAACCAGAGCGATGGATGGCCAGAGTGGGAAATCCGGTGGAGACCCAAGCGACCAACCGCTAAGCGAAGCGTAAGCGTCGGGCCATCTGCCACGGTCCCCCGAGATACTCCCAAAGCAACAGACCCCTGACGGCGCCGGCGCTTTGCTCGAACTCAAACTCTATCGTTCGGTACAGTTCCTTCGCGGCTTCGGCCGGCACTTTGTTTTGAATCGTCACGTGCGGTCGCCAGCCTTGAATGTCTTGTTTCGAGAATTCGCCGCCCATTGCTTGGCGCGCTGCGGTCCGCAGCCGCTCTAGGTCGGGCGACCGGATCCGGATCGCAACACCTGAGCCCAGAAGCATGGGCGCACTCATCAGGAAGGGCACTGGACCGTCTGGCAGCTTGAAATCGTCCAGGCCGGCCGTCTGCCCTGACGACAGCCGGTGAAACAGCGTCAGGTGCGCCGGCAAAAGATTCCGCTCCCGAGGAAAGTGCTTTCGGCGAAGGCCGTCGAGCCACGCGAAACTGTCGTCGTCCAATTCCGCCGTGAGGATGTAGATCTTTCGCTGGCGTTCTACGTCCATCGCGCTCTGGTTAATTTGCAGCCGTCCCGGCGCCAGCCTTGACAAATCAGTGTGCCATAGAACAAAAATAGAACGCTTTTGGGGATGGGGCAATCGCTGGTCGCGGTTACGGCCCGGCAGCGAGCCCGAAAGGCCGGAAAAAGTCGATGAAACGGCCGGATCTCCCGATTTTCTACTATCACGACCATTTCGTTGAGATGCTGTCGTTCGTCCGGACCACGTACGGTCCCATCCTGACAGGCGAGCACGAGGGCTTCGTCCTTCGGTTTCAAAGACTAACGAAGGACGCACAGTGCCTGCTTGTGCGGATGATTAACCGCCGGGGTGCCATCTTCAACCGCGCGCTCTTTCGATATGCCGAGATCACGGACGTGGAACGCGCGGCCGACGACTTGATGGCATCTGGCCAGGCAAGACGTCTCCAGGCTGAAGACTACGAAGCGTTCGTCATGTGTCTTCCCAAGGGTTCGCTGTTCAGGGGCGCAAAGGCCGCAGGGCGGATGGATGTCCGTTCTTCCTGGGCGAAGCCGAAGCTTGTCGAATACTTTTTGACTCAGGTCCCGTTCGAGGTTGCCGCCGAGCATTGCGGCGCGGCTGGCTTCATCGCGCTTCACGATACCCGTCCCCTTGAGTTTCTGCTCTATTTGTACTTCGGCAAGACCGAGCGGAACCTGAAGAACTTCGCGCTGCGCGATCTGGGCGTCCTGCGCACGAACAAGGAATCGTCCTTCCAGGCGCGATTCGCGGACGGCGAAGAGGCGAGGGCGTGCTTTCATTACAGCCGGCTCCTCGACCGGCTTGAGGTGAGGTCGGCTGCCGTCTACCGGGAAGCGGTCTTGGAAATCTTCGGCGGTCCGGAATGTCCAACCGCCTACGCCATCGACCTCCGCAGCCGCGCTGCCTACCAGGCCGGGCAGTTCTTCGAGAAGGATGGCGAGCGGGAGCTCGCCACGCAGCTTTATCGCGCGGGCACTTCGGCGGAATGCAATGAGCGATTGGTCCGCCTGCTTTACGCCTGCGGTCAGAAGGCGGACGCAGAAGACCTGCTGCGCCGGATGATCGACGATCCGGCCAGCGACGGCGAGCATGTCTTCGCCATGGACTTCTACGCAAGGAAGTTCGGCGGCCGGCGGATGGGTTCCTGCACCGAGCTTCTGCGCGCTGGCGTGACGCTGACGGTCGACGACACCTATCGCGGCAACCCGGAGGCGGGCGTCGCCGGCGTCATGCGCCGCCGGGGCTACCGTGTGTTTTTCGCGGAGAACACGCTCTGGAGGATGTTGTTCGGCCTGCTGTTCTGGAACGAGCTGTTCGAGTCCGGCCAGCTTCACAGCAGCTTCGACTGGCTGCCACATTGCCTGAAGGACCGGACCTTCGCCCGCCTGTTCGAGGCCCGGATCGCCGAGAAGCTCTCAGCCGTCCGCTGCGGGAACGCGCTCGCTCTGCTGCTGCGGACCATCGCCGCCAGGTGGGGCCGGCCGAACGGCGTCTTCGCGTGGGACCACGTCGACGCAGATGCGCTGAGGCTGCTGCTTGCGGGCGCCAGCGGAGCCGGGCTCGCCACCATACTGCGCGCGATGTGCGAGGACTTTCGCGAGACGCGCGATGGGTTTCCCGACCTGATGCTGGCCAAGGACGATGAGGTCTCCTTCCTTGAGATCAAGGCCGAGGGCGACGCCATCCGCCGCAACCAGCTAACTCGCCTGCGGCAACTCGGAAATGCAGGCATCCGCGCACAGATCGGCCGCGTGGATTTCCGCTTCGATCCGGAGCAGGTCTACGTCGTGGTCGACATCGAAACGACTGGCGGCTGGGC
>CBDDDT010000004.1:0-380537 GCA_965226755.1 Bryobacteraceae bacterium
GCCGACCTGCACCTCGGAATCGAAGTGGCCGATGTTGCAAACAATGGCCTGGGTCTTCATCGCGTTCATGTGCTCGCGGGTGATGACGTCGATGTTGCCGGTGGTGGTGACGAAGATGTCGCCGACCTGCGCGGCCTCGTCCATCGTCGTAACCTGGTAGCCCTCCATGGCGGCCTGGAGCGCGTTGATGGGATCGATTTCCGTGACAAGGATGCGCGCGCCAAGTCCCTTGGCGGCCTGCACGCAGCCCTTGCCGACATCGCCGTAGCCCGCGACGACAACGACTTTGCCGGCGATCATCACATCGGTCGCGCGCTTGACCGCATCGATGAACGACTCGCGGCAGCCGTAAAGATTGTCGAATTTGCTCTTGGTGCAGGAGTCATTGATGTTGATGGCGGGCATCTTCAGCGTGCCCTTCTTGACGCGCTCGTAAAGGCGGTGCACGCCCCGTGGTGGTCTCTTCGGAGAGGCCGTGAATGCCGGGCAATAACTCGGGATACTTGTCGTGGACCATGTTGGTCAGGTCGCCGCCGTCATCGAGAATCATGTTGAGCTGCGAGCCGTCGGGCCACTTCAACGTCTGCTCGATGCACCAGTCGAATTCCTCGGCGTTCATGCCCTTCCAGGCAAACACGCCAATCCCGCGCGCGGCAATCGCGGCGGCGGCGTGATCCTGAGTGGAGAAAATGTTGCACGAGCTCCAGCGGACTTCCGCGCCGAGTTCGAGGAGCGTCTCGATGAGCACCGCGGTTTGGATGGTCATGTGCAGACAGCCGGCGATCCGGGCACCCTTCAGCGGCTGCGTGCTCCGGTATTCCTCGCGCAGGGCCATGAGCCCCGGCATTTCGGTCTCGGCGATGGTGATTTCCTTGCGGCCGAATTCGGCCTGGGAGATGTCTTTAACTTTGTAGTCGTTGCTCATATTTTTGATTTGTAGCGGCGGTCTGTGACCGTCGCCGATTTTTTGACGGAATTACGGAATTAACGGGATGGGGAATTACCAGATTTCTAAATGGACCAAATTGCTAAATTTCCAGGTTTGTCATCCTGAGCTTGTTGAAGGATCAGTTCAGGAGGTACTCGGATAAATGACGGAGCGAGGGGGTTGCGATCACCATTAAATTCCCGCGGCCTTTTTCAAGTCTTCCGCTTTATCCGTCTTCTCCCACGATCAGCGCATCGAGATCATCGACGCGGCCGAAGTGGCCGTAGTTTGTCGTCTTGCTGTAGATGGGCCGAAGCAGGTTCAGCTGCTTGATAATGTTCGCCGGCTTGAAGCTGAAGACATCGCGCACCGCCTTGGTGATCTTGTCGTCCTCGATTTTGCCCGTGCCGAAGGTATAGACATGCACCGAGACCGGTTCGGGATAGCCGATGGCGTAGGCGAACTGGATTTCCGCCCAGTCGGCCAGACCCGCGGCCACGACGTTTTTGGCGACGTAGCGGCCCATGTAGGCGGCGCTGCGGTCAACCTTGCTCGGATCTTTGCCGGAAAAGGCGCCCCCGCCATGCCGGCCCATGCCGCCGTAAGTATCGACGATGATCTTGCGGCCGGTGAGTCCGGTGTCGCCCTCAGGCCCACCGATGACGAAGCGGCCCGTGGGATTGACGAGATAACGCGTTTGGGCGTCGAGGAGTTCCTTGGGCAGGACGTCCTTGATCACGTTCTCGATGATGAAAGACTCGATTTCCTTGTGGCTGACAGTGTCGCGATGCTGGGTTGAAACCACCACGGCATCGATGCGTTCGATCTTGTTGCCGTTGTATTGAAGGGGAGACCTGGGTTTTGCAATCGGGCCGCAGCCAGGAAACTTTGTTGCCCTTGCGCAACTTGGTCAGGCGTTCACCCAGCTTGTGCGCGTAGTAAATGGGGGCGGGCATGAGTTGCGGCGTCTCCGTGCAGGCGAAGCCGAACATGAGGCCCTGGTCGCCCGCGCCCTGCTCGGCCGTGGCCTTGCCCTCGGCAGCCTTGTTATCCACACCCTGCGCAATGTCCGGGCTTTGCGCCGTGAGCGCATTCAGGATATGGACGCCCTTGGCGTTGAAGGATTCCGTCGCATCGGTGTAGCCGATCTCCTCGATCGCCGCGCGCACGACCTTGTTGTAATCGAAGTCCGCGCTGGTCGTGATTTCCCCGGCGACGACCACGAGATTCGATTTCACGAGCGTCTCGCAGGCGACCCGGCTGGCGGGATCCTGCGTCAGGCAGGCGTCCAAGCACGGCATCGGAAATCGTATCGGCGACCTTGTCCGGATGACCTTCAGTCACGGACTCGGAAGAGAAAATATAGGATTTGGCCATGATACGAAAAGTAGGGCGGGCAATTCGAAGCGCAATAAAAATCTTATTAACGTATCTGGATGTGTGGATGTGTCATGGCGGCACGGCTTGACTCGACATCCGACGTAACTCGCTCGTTTGGGGAGAAGGTCGGCCCATGCTCGGCGCTTTGGACAACCAAGCCTTTGAACTGGATGGGTTGCCGTCCTCATGAGACGGTGTGCCTGGCATGGAGGACGACCCGCACGTCGATTACTATAGGAGCAATCAGAGTTACTCGGAGAATCTCCGCGATTCGGATCCGCGCCGGTTTCAGTCCTTGCCGCAGGTTTCCACCGACGAGGCTTTCCACGGCAAATACGTTGAAAATTTGCGCAGCGGGGCCGATCTCTTCAGGGACACCGATTTTGGATGTGGGGTGTGGGGTTGGGCAGGTCGTGCGAGCCGCTCGCGGCGGCAGGGTACCCGGCTTATGGCGCGGAGGTTTCTCCAACCAACCTGACTTTGGCCCGTGAGCATCCCGGGGAATACCACCTCTTTGATGGGCGGACGCTTCCGTACCCGAGCGAGATGTTCGGTGCCGTGGGCGCATTCAATGTCCTGGAGCATGTACAGGAGCCGGCGGCGTTGCTCGACGAGATGACGCGCGTGCTGCGGCCGGGCGGGCGGATGGTTGTTTCGAGCCCTAATTTTCTGCGGGTATTTGGCTGGAATGATTACCACCCGCGGATGCGCGGGTTGGCGCAAAAATGGAGGAACGCAAAAACGATTTACCGGCACAGGAGGGCTTACTCGAGCGGGCGGGCGCAGCCGATTTTTGGAAAGATGGAGGCGATCAGGAGCGAAAATTTTCGACCCGATGACGATGCGATCTCGGCGACGAGTGCGCTGGATTTGCGACAATATTTTCGCTCACGCGGGTATGGGTCAATCCGGGTCTCGTGTGTTGACCGGCCGTTGCCAAAATGGATGGAGGCCGTTCTGGATTTGACGCCACTACGGTTCGTTATTCTCAACAGCTTCGTCACGGCTGAGAAGATGTGAGTTCATTCGGAATCATTCATCGCGGAGGTCAGATAGTTGTGCACCAGAGGATCAGTCACTCAGCCGATCGGGCTTGAGGCGGTTGGAGATGACGTCGCCCTTTTCTGCAAGAATCACCACCGCGCCAAGTTCCACATCCCTCGCCCTGCGAATTTTTGGCCCATAGGGTGACGGTCCAAAAAGCAGCGGAGTTCTTGTCCTGCTTAAGCTCGAATTCCGAGCCGCTCACTGGAATGGTGGGAACGAGTTGGGCGGCGATTTGCAGGGCCTGGCTGGAATCGATGATGTCGTCGGGCAGGATATTCGCCGGGGTGTAGGGTGAGATGATGTCGGTCAGCCGCTGACCGTTGTCGACGACCTGATGATTGGCAACGGTCCGGATGAGGGAGTGCCCGGCGGCCTTCGGATCGAAGAAGTCAAAAATCCAAAGGGTGGGTGTGGGCTGATCGTCGCTGTGTTTGCCGTGGATGTGCAGAAGCTGGGCATGGCCGTTGGTTCCGAGGAGACGGTTGGGCAAACTTTTTTCTGCGACATCGCGGGCAGCCAGTGCGCTGTCGGAGGTCGCGGGCGCGGCGGGGACGGCAATTCCGTTGCTGACGGCGGGTTGGGCAACAACGTTGGTGTTCACCGGAAGTGCCGGAATAGTGCCGGGCACCAGCGGAAGAGTGGCGTTGGCCGGGCCGGAAGCAACGGGCGGGGTCGGGCTCGTGGAAAATAGATTTGTCCCGGCCGGAAGCGCGGTCGGCACGGGCGCGGCGTCCAGTGGCGCAACCTCAGTCGGCGCGGAATGCGGTGTGGATTCGGTCTCGGCTGGTTGAACGCGGGGCGGCGAGACCAGGGCGGCAATCGGCTTCTTGTGCGGATGTTCCGTGGGCGCCACGAAATCGCTCTGCAAGACGGACACCTGCTCCTTCACGTTGGTCCAGAGATGTTGCGGGCTCATCCAGGCAAAAAGAAGCGTGGCGGCGGTGACCAGCACGACGAGCAGCACCGCGGCGCGCAGGGCGCTATAATCGGGCGGGCGCGGAGCGTCGGCGGACCGCCTGGTGCGCGACGGAGGCTTTTTGCAGAGAAGTCCCCGCACCGTCGCCTGAAGGCTGCACACCCAGCTCGAGCGCCTCCTGCCGCGCCGTAGAGGGAATCCTTTTCGAAGGTGGCGGCGACGAGTCCATCGATTCCCGCATCGCTCACCACGCTGCAATGGTGCAGGTCGCCCACGAGCGTGCGCGCGTCGGGGTATCGAAGGGCGCGCGTCTTGGCCATCATTTTCTGGCAGACAAGATCGACGGAGCGGGGAGAGCTCCGGCCGTTGCGCGCGCGGCTTGGGCGAGGGCTTGGTGAGGAGCTCGCTCATGATGTTGTACGGGGTCTCCCCGCTGAAGGGCGGCTGGCCGGTCAGACATTCGTAGAAGGTCGCGCCGAGGCTGTAGATATCGTCACGCGTGTCGGCGACTTTTGCGTCGCGCGCCTGCTCCGGGCTCATGTAGGCGGGGGTGCCCATGAAGGATCCGCCGAGGGTCAGGCTGGTGCGGGAATCAATGTCGTGCTTGGCCAGGCCGAGGTCAGCCAGCTTGGGCGTGCCGCGGCCGTCGAGCATGATGTTGTCGGGCTTGATGTCCCGGTGCACGATGTGGTTCTCCTCCGCAATGATCAGGGCCTGGGCGATACCGGTGATGATCTCCAGGGATTTCCGCTCCGTTAGCGGGCCGTTGCGCAAATGCCAGGAAAGCGAGCCGCCCCCCGACGTACTCCTGCACGATAAAGTAAAGTCCGGTGGTCTCGTCGTGCGCGGCGTCCATCACCGCGATGACGTTGGGATGCCGGATGCGCGCGGCGAGCTGGGCTTCGCGAATGAAGCGCTCCGCCAGCGCGGGGTTGTCGAGGGGAAAGCGCCGGCGAAAGCACCTTTAGCGCAACCTCGATCTGCAGGGTCTGGTGAGTGGCCAGATAAACCGTGCCGACGCCGCCCCGGCCGAGTTCGCGAATGATCCGGCAGCGTCCGATGACGTCGCCCGGCTCAATTTTGCGAATCATCGAGGGCATGGAGATAGTTTTAACCGAAGTTGCTTCGGCGAACAACCACGGAGCGCGGCCGGGCCGCCTCAAGCAGATTACTTGCCGAATCGCTTCCGGAGAATCGGGGTTTTGGACGCGGAAAAGAGACCGGCGTTCACCCGATCTTGCGCAAGGCGTGAAGAAGCCGGTCAACCTGTTCCTCGCTCTGAGCGGCACTGAGGGTGACGCGGAGCCGTGCGCCCTGGCGCGGTACGGTGGGATAGCGGATGGCAGGCACAAATAGCCCCATTTCCCGAAGAGCGCGGAGTTGCGCAGGGCATGGGCGGCCTCGCCGCAAAGCAGCGGCTGAATGGCGCCGAGAGCGGGAGCCTGTTCGCGCCACGGCTCCGGGAGGCCTGCCCGGAAATAGGTGATGTTGGCCTGAAGCCGCGCGCGGAGCACTGAGCCCTCTGGCCCTTGCAGCAGCCGCACCGCGGCCAGGCTGGCGGCGATGGCACCGGGCGGGAGTGCGGTCGAGTAGATGAAGCTGCGGGCGCGATTGACGAGCCAATCGATGAGGGACGGTGGAGCCAGCGATCATTCCGCCAACGCTTCCGAGCGCCTTGCTCATCGTGGCCAGAACGATCTCCACCCGCGGGCTCAGGCCCAGTTCGGCGACCAATCCCGCCCCATGCGGCCGCGAAGGCCGGTCGCATGCGCCTCATCCACCAGGAGCCAGGCGCCATAGCGATCCTTCAGCTCGACGATGTCGGCCAACGGCGCGGCATCGCCATCCATCGAGAAAATTGATTCGGTGACGATGAGTCGGCGTCCTTTCCCGTCCGCCAACGGTCGCAGCAGCGCTCCCAGCCGGTCGCAGGAGTTGTGGCGGAAAGTGCGCACCGTGGCGCCGCTGAGACGGGCGGCATCAATGAGCGACGCGTGGGCGAGCTTATCCAAAATGATGGTGTCGCCCTTGCCGACCAGCAGGGGAATCGTTCCGAGCGCAGCCGCGTAGCCGCTGCCAAAAACAAGGGCGGCCTCCTTTTGCTTCCAGTGGGCCAGAGCTTGCTCGAGGTCGGCGATCGGTGCTTCATCCACGGCGGCGAGTAATCGTGAAGCGCCCGCGCCGGTTCCGTATTTACTTGTCGCCGCGCACGCTGCTTCGATGAGTTTCGGGTGACGGCTAAGCCCGAGATAGTCGTTCGAGGCGAAATTCAGCAGGGGGGGGCTCACCCTCGCGCCGGCCGGGAAGAGACCGCCGCAGTTCGGCCGACTCAAGCTCGGCGAGTTGCGCGGCAAGGAGGGAATCCAGATTCATGCCGGGTGACCGAATCTTACGGGCAGCGCGCTAAAGTGGCGGCGGCGGGACGAAGGGCGTCGGCTTTGGAGGCGCAAAAACCGGAGCAGGCTGCGGCACGGCCGGCGGAGGAGGGGCGGTCGACTCGTTATTGGAAGGACCCCGCCTGCGCCTCGAGATCAGCCTTTTGATTCTGCAGCGTCGTCAGCTTCGCGGTGAGTTGCGTCTGCTCGTTCACCAGGCTTTCGTTCGCAGCTTTCATCTTGGCGATGCTGGGGCCGTATTGCGCCCGGGCTTCCACATAGGCCGCCCGCCTGTTGTTGGTGTTCGAAATATTCGTAACCCGCGATGCCGCATGCGCAGAGAAAAAGCAGGAAGAGAAAAACCTTCATGGCGACGTGGGCGAGACTAAGAGTTGAGCGAAAGAGGTGCGATCAAAAAGACGAGGACCTAGGTCCAGCGATCGATGCGGGAATCGAGCGTGAAGACCTGTCCGGAGACGTGCTCCATCCCCGAGAGGAAGACGACGAAGCGAGCTGCATCCTCAACCGTGTTGAAGCGGCCGAGAGCATGGTCCCGACGAATCTCCTGTCGGCGTTCCGGAGTCAGCGCCGACGTCATGCGGGTTTCCAAGAAGCCGGGCAGGACAACGTTGCAGCGGATGTTGCGCGGCCCATATTCGCGGGCTACGCTTTGCGCCAGCGCGATCAGACCGGCCTTGGCGGCGGCGTAAGCACTCTGCCCCCGGGTTCCCGCCCGGGCGGCCCGCGATCCGATGAAAATGATGTGGCCGCTGCGCTGGGCGATCATCAGCTTGAGGGCGGCGCGCGAGCAGTGGAACGCGCCCCGCAGGTTGGTGTGGAGGACTTCCTCGAAATCGCCGGGGGCCAGGGCCGTTAAGGAAGCGTCGCGTATCACGCCCGCGTTTGCCACGAGGACATCGAGCCGGGTAATTGCCGAGAAATAGGCCTGTACCTGCGCCTCCTCGCGGACATCCATCTCCCCCCGGCCGGGTGCGAGCACCTGGGCGTTCTGGCCGCTGAACTGGCGCTCCATGGCGCGGGGCCAGATCGCCTTCGCCGCCCGAAATGAGCACGTGCGGACGGGCGCCGGAATCGTCCATGGCGGGCTAGTGAATCTGAACGTGACCATCCCCGTACAGAACGTTGGGGCGGCCGTTGTGGATTCCGGCGAAATCCATGGCGAGGCGGACATGCGAGCTGTTGACCGGAATGCTGATCGTCGGGGTGATGTAGATCACGGTTTCGTTAATCGGCTCGTCGTCGAAGACTGGATCCCACTCGTAACTGGATCCGTAGGTCGTAAAGGACGAGGGGCCGTTGGCCATGTCGATCGGGCACTGCGTGGTGTTTGTCGTCACGCCGTAGGGGCCAAGCGCAGTAACGATGCTCGGGCCGGGCGGGTTGTAAATGGGGCGCGCCGGCCTGATCGATCTGAGGGTAGGTGTTATTATTGTCGGTCGCCGAGAGGGACGCGGCCGTGCCGATCTGCCTCAGGTTGCCGGCGCATTTTAGGCTACGCGCTTTGGCCATCGTTCGTTGGAAACCGGGTAATGCAAGGCTGGCCAGAAGCGCGATGATCGCTATCACCACCACCAATTCCACCAGGGTGAAAGCCGCAACCCGCTTGGTCGCGCGGGGGGATGGCAGCATCATGATCCTTTCGCCGCCTGGCGGTTGGCCACGACCCGTGAATACATTTTCGCGCGCGTTTCCGGTGAGCGGCGCCAGTTATCCATCGCGCCCAGGTGACTCATCATGTGACTGCGCATCATCTGCCGGCGCTGATCGGGTGGCGCGGCCATGACCGATTTCCGGAAATCCGCTTCCGAATTGAGCTGCGTGATGGCGTCGGCCTGGGCATCGGGGGGAAGACCGTTGATCGCGTTGCGCATGCGGTCCTGCATGTAGGCCCAGCCCATATCGCCGCCGGCAAAGCCGCGTCCCCCCCCGCCGGAGCCACTGGGTCGCTGGCCGGGAATGCGAACGACGAGAATCAGGGCCTGCTCCACCGTGCCGTGGCCACGGCTGACGACGGTCTTTACCGCGGATGCAATCGAGGAGCCGGCATTGGGCGCGGCCGAGACTTTGGCGTCCCAAGTAGAGGGCGCCATGATCCAAATGTCCGCGCTTTCGGCGAGTACATTAAGGTAATCCTGGACCGTGCTGGGCGGGGCGGGTGCATCTGTGTTGGCGTCGCCAGTCTGAGCGTCGCCGGGCGCTGCGGGCGGAGGGGAGGGCGGAGCAGGCGGTGGCTTCAACCCAGACCAGACCTGCAGCCGTGGGTCCGCCGCGGGCATGCCAGAGTCTGTGGCCAGCATTTGCAAGGGGGTGGGATAGCTGAAAACTTTGGAGTCGTCGTCACCGCCGCCGGCTTCGAAAGTGTGGATTTCCTGTTTCACCTGGCCAGAGCTGGGCGCGGCGAAGAAAGCGAGTCTCCATTGGGCTCCGCCGAATCCGCCCCCGCCGAATCCGCCTCGACCGCCACCTTGCCGTCCTCCTGCAGGAGGTGCGCCGCCTCCGCCGGGAGCTCCACCCGCGGCAGGGTCAGGGGGCGGTACATTTTCGGCCAGCGTCTCCATCGCTTCGGCCAAAGGAACACGTTCGACGTCCATGCTGATCGGGGCGTTGCGATCGGCATTTGTGTAGATGGTGACGCCGCCCTGCCACTCGATGCTTTTGATGACCTTGGCCAGCGTGGCCCCATGGACCTTGACCGTAATTAACCCCCAACCCGACGCGAAATAGCTGATGATGTTCGCTACAAAAAGGACGACGATGATAAGTGCGCCCCAGAAAAAACGGTTTTGCAGCATAGATAGATTAGACTCTTAGCAGCCTATAGCGGACTTGGCAAAGCCAGTGGATTGCCGACTTGTAAGGAATGGTCGATTAACCTGCGGCCAGCAGCTTTTGATGAATGCCGCCGAAGCCGCCGTTGCTGAAAACGACGACGACATCGCCTTCCTTCAGCAAAGGCTTCAGACGCGCGACGATGGCATCGGCATCGGGCTCATAGTAAGCGGGTTTGCCGGCGGCCTTGATGTCGGCCACAACCTGCTCGGGGTGCAGACGCTCGGACGCCGGTATCTGCTCCAGAGCGGCGACCTGCGCCACGAATACCCCATCGGCGACGGAGAGGGCGGCCGGAAGATCCTTCTGGAAGACCGAGCGACGGGTGGTGTTGCTCCGCGGCTCGAAGAGCGCCCAGATGCGATGCCCGGCAAACTGCTGGCGCAGGCCGAGCAGCGTCTGTTGCATGGCGGTTGGGTGATGGCCAAAGTCATCAATGACGGTGACGCCGCGGACCGTTCCTCGAATCTCCTGGCGGCGCTTCACGCCCTCAAACTTCGCCACTGCCTCCGCGATTTTGGGGAGGGGAATCTGGTAGAAATGGGCCGCGGCAATGGCCATGGCGGCGTTGCGCACGTTGAAAAGCCCGCTCATCGCGATAGTGAATTCCGTCTCAAAGAGTCGAAACGTCTGCGAGCCCCCATGTGCGTGAACATCGTGAATGCGCACCGCGGCGTTCTCCGAAAAGCCGACTTCGAGAATGGGCGCCGGGCTGTCCTGCACGACGGCTAGCGCCCTTGGGCTCGTCTGCGTTTACCAACACCATGCCGTTGCGCGGCACGATCCGCACGAGATGCGAAAACGTCTTCTGAATCGCAGCGAGATCATCGAAAATATCGGCGTGGTCGAATTCGAGATTGTTGATGATGACGAGCTCCGGCAGGTAGTGCAGAAATTTGCTGCGTTTGTCAAAAAATGCCGTGTCGTATTCGTCGCCTTCGAGAATCCAATAAGGGCCCGCTTGCCGGGTGCATCCCTGGGGAAGATTTTTGGGCAATCCCCCGATGAAGTAAGATGGCTGCCGCCCAGCATACTCAAAGATCCACGCAAGCAGCGAGGTCGTGGTGGTCTTGCCGTGCGTGCCGGTGACCACGAGGTTATGCGTTCCGCGCAGGAAATAGTTCTTCAGGGTTTCCGGGAGCGAGAGATAGTAACGCTTCGCTTCGAGTGCGGCTTCAAGTTCCGGATTGCCGCGCTTGATGGTATTGCCCACGACGAGGACGGCGTTCGCGTCGGGAAGGTTTTCGGGGCGGTAACCCGACTTGAGTTGGATGCCCTTATCTTCCAGAAATGTCGACATGGGCGGATAGACGTGCTCGTCCGAGCCCGTCACGGTGTAGCCTTGATCGCGTAACATGGCCGCCACAGCTCCCATGGCACTGCCACAAATGCCGAGGAAGTGAAAAGCTTTCGGAGAAGGAGCTGCTTCGGGGGGGGCCATATGCGCGATATCTTGTAAGGACAATTGGCGGACGGAGGCAACCAAAGTCTTCAAATAGATTGTCGCCATTGCTGGCGTTACAGCAGGTGGTCGACCGATGTTGATGGTCGTTATTGACGCTTTGCCGAGCAGGAGAGACTAAGCATTTTAGATTTTACCGTTGATTGGGCGCAATACGCCTCGACCCATTAACGTTAAAGGCAGAAACTCGTTGCATATTCACTGTTGAATAGTAACAATCGCCCTCCGTCTTCAAATTCTCCTATGGATCTCAAAGAAATCAAAGCGATCATTGACCTGATGACGCGCAATGGCCTCTCCGAGTTCGAGCTGGAAAAAGGCGATGTCAAATTGCGGGTGAAGCGTGGGCCGACGGGGGAGTGGCTCTCGTCCGCGACGTCAGCCCCCGCCGCCCCTCAGGTGTCCTCCACCGGGCAACCGCCCACACCATCAGCAACGGCGCCCGCGGTACCGGCTGCTCCGACCGCTGCGGGAAGTTCCGGGCCCATCGCCTCTGGCGGCCTGCAGATCGTCTCGCCCATGGTAGGCACCTTTTATCGCTCACCATCGCCCGATTCGCCCCCCCTACATCGATGTGGGCCAGGAAGTCACCGAGGAAACAGTGGTATGCATCATCGAGGCGATGAAGGTCATGAACGAGATCAAGGCAGAGGTCGCCGGGGTGATCGTGGAAGTGCTCGCGCCAAACGGACGGCCCGTGGAATTTGGCAAGCCGCTCTTTTCGGTTCGCTCAAATTAGCCGTCCATGTTCGATAAGATTTTGATCGCCAACCGCGGCGAGATTGCGCTGCGCATCATTCGCGCTTGCAAGGAACTTGGGGTGAAAACCCTTGCCGTCTATTCCGAAGCCGACGTTGATTCCATGCACGTCCAGCTTGCAGATGAGGCAATCTGTATCGGTAAAGCCGCCAGTTCCGATAGTTATTTGAAGATTGATCGGGTGATCAGCGCGGCCGAGATCGGCGATGTGGATGCGATCCATCCCGGGTACGGATTTCTGGCGGAGAACGCGCATTTCGCCGAAGTCTGCGAAAGCTGTAACATCAAGTTCATCGGTCCTAAGCCTGCCGCCATTCGAGCCATGGGCGACAAGGCCGTGGCCCGCGAAACGGCCCGTAAGGTCGGCGTTCCAGTGACTCCGGGCAGCACCGGAACCATCGAGACGGATCAGGACGCGCTAAAGGTCGCCAAGCAAATTGGCTATCCCGTGATGATCAAGGCGGTTGCGGGAGGCGGCGGGCGCGGGATGCGGCAGGCGCACAATGACGTTAGTCTGGTGCAAGGCTTCAATGCCGCGCGCATGGAGGCGGAAAAGGCCTTCGGCAACGGTGCGTTGTACATGGAAAAGCTGATCGAAAATCCGCATCACATCGAGTTTCAAATCCTGGCCGACCGGCACGGCAAGGTGGTGCACCTCGGCGAGCGGGATTGCTCGATTCAGCGCCGCAACCAGAAGCTGCTGGAGGAGGCGCCGTCGCCGTTTATCACGCCGGCGGTGCGCCGGGCCATGGGCAAGGCGGCAATCAAGCTTGCGCAGGGGGTTCATTATGAGAACGCCGGGACGATCGAGTTTCTCGTCGACGATCGAATGAATTTCTACTTCATGGAAATGAACACCCGCATTCAAGTCGAGCACCCGGTCACGGAAGAAGTCTACGGCGTCGACCTGGTGAAGGAGCAGATTCGCATTGCGAACGGCGAGAAGCTGAGCAAGGACTTCGACGATCTTCGCCCTCAGGGTCACGCCATCGAGATGCGGATCAATGCGGAGGATCCATTCAACGATTTCCGCCCCAGCCCGGGAAAGATCGACCTGTTTTATGCGCCGGGCGGACACGGCATTCGTTGGGATTCGCACGTGTACGCGGGGTACACCGTGCCGCCCCACTACGATTCGATGATCGGGAAACTGATCGCCTTCGGCAGTGATCGTAAGACGGCGATGGACCGGATGTCGCGTGCGCTGGACGAGTTTGTCATCAGGGGAATCAAAACCACGGTACCTTTCGGGCAGATGATTCTCCAGGATCCCGATTTCCGGATGTCGGACCCGATAGCGTGGGCCTTCTCGCGTCGCGCCGCCGACGGCTCCGACACGATCACGCGGGCCGCCCCACGCAAGCGGCTCAGCGCGGCATGGGCAAGGCCCATCGGCCCCGCGCCAATTATCAGCACGGTCTCGCCCATGCCGACGTGGATGCGCTGCTGGCCATGTATCGCGCAGGCCAGCGGCTCGACGAAGGCGGCGTGTTCGAACGACATCGCGTCCGGCAGCTTATAAACATTGGCCGCCGGCGCCACGACATATTCCGCCATGCCGCCGGCGTCATGAACGCCGAGCTGCCTGACGTTAGCGCAAAACAGCTTTTGCCGATGGCGACAGAACCAGCAGGTCCCACAGGCGATGTTGATGTCGGCGGTGGCCTTGTCGCCGACCTTGACGCCCCTCACCTCGGCGCCAACGGCCGCGACCGTGCCGGCAAACTCATGACCGATAATCAAGGGAAGATTGGGGGCGGGAAAGTTGCCCCGGAAAATATGAGAATCCGTCCCGCAGACGCCGCAGCGCGAGACCTTTATGAGAACCTCGTCCGCTTTCGGGATCGGGCGCTCGACCTCCTCACAACGGAGTTGGTTCTTTCCGTGAAAGACGGCAGCCAGCATTTTGGAGCGCATTGCAGGACCTCGCTTTCGGCAACCGTTAGGAAGCCACTCGGACTCAGGGGTTAAAGGCGGTCTTCAGGAAAGCGAGACCATCGCGCGCCAGCGCGTCCTGGCTCTCGGCCAGCGGACGCCAGATGGAGACAGCGCGGGCGATCTCGCGCACTTCGGGCGTGAACGCCTCGATCACCGTCGCCCCGGAATATGCGATCTCGTGCAAAGCCGCGACAATCGCTGGCCAAGGCAGGTGATCCTTCCCCGGCGCGCCGCGATCGTTCGCACACCCATGAAAGTGGAAAATCTTCGGGCCGGCCATGCGGATGGCGGCCGGAATGTCCCGCTCTTCGATGTTCATGTGAAACGTATCAACCAGCAGCCCAACGTTTTCCCGACCTATCCGGCCGAGCCAATCGAGCGCCTGTTCGACGGTGTTGAGCAGATCCGTTTCAAAGCGATTTAGCGGCTCGACCGCGAGCTTGACATGCTTGGCGGCCGCCATGTCGGAGGCTGCCTTCATGCTTTCGACCGACAAAGCCCATTGGTGTTCCCGCTCGGCAGGCGACAGCAGGCGGGTCTTCCCCACGGCGGAATACATCGGGCCGGCGACAATCTGCGAACCCACGGCGGCGGCGATGTCGATGCAGGTTTGAATATAGGCGAGCCCCTGGCGGCGTACGCTCTCGTCATCCGAGCTGATGTCGCGCGATGGTCCGAATGCGCCACAAATCGTGGCCTTGATCCCCGTCTTCTCCAGCCGAGCGACAATCGCTGCGACGTCGATCGTCTGAGGATCCTCGACGCAGATTTCGATCAAGTCAAAACCGAAATCAGCGACCTTGTCGATCAGGTCTAGCGTATGGTTGGAGAATGGCGACACCCAGATAAAGCTGCTGGCACCGAAGCGCATTGACGTCAGGCTCCCAACCGAGCTTCGATGGCCTTGCAGGTGTCGATCGCCATCTTGGTATAGTCGTCGAAAAACTCTCGACCGCCGCCCCTCTGCAACGTGCCGAATACATCGGCCGCCGCCGGCAGCAATTCGAAGGCGATGTAGCCGGAATAGCTGATCTCTTTGAGAGCGCGCAGGATGGGCTCGAAGTCGGTGTGCCCGGCGCCGGGCGCGGCGCGATTGCTGTCGGCGAAATGCACGTGGAAGAGGTGTTTGCCGGCGAGACGGAAGGCGTCCGCGATGTCCTTCTCTTCAATCGCCATATGGAAGGTATCGCCCATCACGCCCACGTTCGGACGATCGACCGCGTCGCGCAACTTCAACACCTGATCCAGCCGGTTGCCGAAATAGGTTTCGTAGCGATTCCAGGCCTCGATGCAGAAGCGGATGTTCTTCGTCGCGCCGTAGTCGGCGCTTTCGCGGATGCCCTCGACCGCCCAAGCCCATTCGGACGCTTCGTCGGCCGTGGGCGAAATTTTGGCGAACGGCGCTGGGCGAACAATCACCATGGGGCAGTCGATTGCAGCGGCGAAATCGACGAGGTCCCGGACGTAGGCCTTGGCCTGCGCGCGATGCTCCGCGTTGGCTGCGACCAGATCGCGCTCGGCCCCGAAGAAGATCGAGCAGAGCGACGACACGGCGATCTTGTGCAACGCGCAGAGCCGGCGAACTTCATCGACATCGTAATTGGCGGGTTCGCCGACCAACTCGATCGCGTCATAGCCGCAGCGCGCGACGCGTTCGATGCTCTGAGCGACTTTTTCGCCGTGGTAAACAAGTGTGTCGTAGCTGTATTTCACGATTTCCTCCCTCGCCGATCTCTGCTGTCAATGGACCTGCCGGGGTCCGGCCGGCGAGCTGATCGCATAGCGCGTGTCGCCTAATCCGCAGCCGCGCCGGACCGGGTTGGCGGCCGGCGGTAGATCGGGCCCCGCTCGATCACGGGGTCGAGCAGCCCGTCCCTCAAGTACTCCTCCGTTTCACCTGGCTTCGCCCTTTTTCTTTGCGGGGCGGCTCCGGGATAGCCGAACAGCATGCGGACCTCGGGGTTCAGGAAATAGGCGTTGGCGACGGCGCTGGCGAATTCCTCAAACACGTGCGGCTCGGATGTCTGCAGCCGGTTGAGTTCCAGTCTCGGCTCGAGACGCGCGCCGACGACCTTCACGATCATTTCGGTCAGGTCCGGGCGGCACGCAAGCATGCGATCGACCCCGGCTCCGTGAACGTCGGCGGCGCTCGCCGATGGCAGGCCCGCGCCGCCAGGAATCAGCGCGTCGGCGTAGGCGCCGAAGCGGCGCCTCCAATCGGCGCTAAGGTTTCCGTCGATCGCGCTCATTGAGCGACTCCTGTCACCTTGGCCCGTTCAACGATATGGGTCGCTGTCCGCTTCGCAATTGCGCAGATCGTCGCCGTTGGGTTGACGCCGGTCGAGGTCGTGAAGACGCTGCCATCGACGATATAGAGATTGGGCACGTCATGAGCTCGCCCGTAGCCATTGACGACGGAAGTTCGCGGATCGGTTCCCATCTTCGTCGTGCCTAGGTTGTGCCCGGACGGATAGAAGGCGTCCTTGATCCACGCTTTCTTGGCGCCTGCGGCGTACTGCGCTTCCAACGTCCGCTCGAGATGGAATTGCATCAGACGCCGCGTGTTCTCGGAGACCTTATAGTGAACGCGCGGCGCCGGAAGCCCATCGGAATCGGTCAGCACGGGGTCGAGATCAACGAAATTCGAGTCCTCGGGAAGATCTTCCGGCACGACCGCCCACTCGATGGTGTGGCCGATCGCCTCTTTCATGGTCGCGCAGAATGTCTCGCCCCACAGATCGGCAGGCCAGGCGCCATTCTGCTTCATGCGCCCAAGCATCGCCATGGGACCGCCGGTCCCTTGGATAACCCATTTGGCGCCTCGCACGAACCCTCGGCTCGCGTCGGTTTCGTAGAATTGGAAGGACTGAATGATTTCGCCCGAGGGGCCCAACCAGTCCTCCAGAAACTCATCGTATACCCCGACTGTCGTTCCGTAGGGGTGGGTCATCAGACGCTTGCCGACCAGACCGGAAGAGTTTGCAAGCCCGTTCGGGAACGCGGCCGACTTCGACATCAATAACAGTCGGGGCGTCCCAATGCCGTTGCACGCGACGACGACATTCGCGGCGGAGATCTGATGCGCCCGCCCGTCGCGAAAATACTTGGCGCCATTCGCGCGCCCCTGGCCGTCGAGCGTGATTTCCGAGACGCGCGCGCCCGTCACCACGCGAGCGCCATGGCGGACCGCAGCGGGAAAGTGCGTGAGGTCGGTCGAGAACTTCGAATTGTTCGGGCAGCCCATGCGACAGACGCCCAATCGCTCGCATTGCTTTTGGTTGTTGTAGTCGCGTGACGGCATCCCATTGTGACCAGGCCACCAATGCCAGCCGAGCTTATTGAGGCCGATGGCCGCCAGGCGCCCGCTCGGATTGATGACGCTGACCTATCAGGCCGGATCGGCCCTGTTCGACGGCGTTTCGATCGTCATTCCCGTGTATAATTCCGCGGACGTCCTGCCGCTTCTTATTACCCGTCTCGATGAAGTTCGCGAAGCTGGCTGTCCCATCGGAGAAATCATCCTCGTGAACGACGGCAGCCGCGATCAAAGCTGGCAGGCGATTGCGGCGCTGGCTTCCCGGAAGCCTCTTATCCGCGGCTTGGATCTGATGCGCAACTACGGCCAGCACAACGCGCTGCTTTGCGGGATCCGCGAAGCCCGATACGCGACCACCGTCACCCTTGACGATGACCTGCAGAATCCGCCCGAAGACATCCCGCTCCTGCTTTCCCGGCTGAACGACGGTTTCGACGTTGTTTATGGAAACGCCGGAGTCGAGCAGCACGGATTTCTGCGCAACGCCGCCTCGCGCGTGACTAAGTTTGCTCTTCAAAGCGCCATGGGCGCCGAAACGGCCCGGAGCGTCAGCGCCTTTCGCGCATTCCGCACGCAATGCCGCGCCGCGTTCGATACTTATCGCGGGCCCTATGTCTCGATCGATGTTCTTCTCACCTGGGGCGCGGCCCGCTTTGCGTCCGTAAGCGTGCGGCAGGATCCGCGGCGAATCGGCTCTTCCAATTACACCCTTTTCAAGCTGATCACCCACGCCCTCAATATGATCACCGGCTTTACCACTCTGCCGCTTCGCATCGCGAGCCTCGTCGGGTTCACCTTTACGCTTTTCGGAATCGCCGTTCTCGCCTTTGTTCTATTCCGCTATCTAATTGACGGGGACGGCGTTCCCGGATTTCCTTTTCTCTCTTCGGTGATCGCGATCTTCTCTGGCGCCCAGTTATTCGCCTTGGGCATTATGGGCGAGTACCTTGCGCGGATCCACTTCCGGATGATGGACCGCCCTTCTTACGCGATCAGCAGAGTTGCGGAGAGCAATTAACCGCGGTGGAAGCGCCTTGCCAATATCTCGACTGGGATTCTCAATTCTTCGGAATCAGAATCGCTCAGTACCGGGGCCACGTGTTGGACGACGAGAGCCTGCGATCCGCCGAGCTTTGGTGCGCCGGGGAGCGTATTGATTGCCTCTATCTGCTCGCGGAATCCTCCGACGCGCGAACCGTATCGCTCGCGGCCGCCCGTCATTTTGCCTTTGTGGATATTCGCATTGTGCTCGATCGCGAACTCGACAGCCCCGTCTCAAACCCGGCCAATTTGCGGCTCGCGGTCCTGGATGATATCGGCGCGCTGCGGCGGATCGCGCGCGTGAGCCACTACGATTCGCGATTCTTCTTTGACGGCCGTTTCCCGCAATCGCGCTGCGAGGACCTTTACGCCACATGGATCGAGCAAAGCGTCAAAGGCTGGGCTTCTCTGGTGTTAGTCGCGGAGATCGAAGGGAAGATAGCCGGCTACGTCACCGGTCACTTAGCGGAATCGATGAACGGGTCCATCGGCCTGTTTGCGGTAGACTCCAACTGGCGCGGGCAGGGCATCGGCCGTCGGTTGCTGGCGGGAGTCATGCACGCGTTTCGGCAAAGCGGCATGCAAACTGCCTCGGTGGTGACTCAGGCCCGGAACATCGGCGCCCAGCGCCTCTACCAAAAGGCCGGCTTTCGCACGCGCTCCGCGCGATTATGGTTCCACCGGTGGTTCGTTTAGAGACTGGCTGATATGGACACTTATCGCATCCCTTTCAACAAACCGGGTCTCGTCGGAACTGAGCTTCAATATGTCGCCGAAGCCATCGGCCGCGGGCATATCGCGGGGGACGGATACTTCACGGCCAAGTGCCAGCAGTTGCTCACGCGGGAGATCGGAGTGATTCATTCGATGCTCACCACCTCCTGCACACATGCCCTCGAAATGGCGGCGATGTTGCTGGATACCGCGCCGGGCGACGAAGTGATCGTGCCTTCGTTCACATTCGTATCTTCCATCAACGCCTTCGTTGTGCACGGCGCGCGGCCGGTCTTCGCCGACATTCGTCCCGACACCTTGAACATCGATGAGAGTCAACTGGAGTCGCTCATTACGCCGCGCACGAAAGCCATCGTCGTCGTGCATTACGCGGGGGTGGGATGCGCCATGGAGACCATTAACCGGATTGCCTCGCGCTACGGAGTCGCCGTCGTCGAAGACAACGCGCACGGATTATTCGCATCCTACGACGGACGCCAGCTCGGCGCCTTTGGAACCCTGGCGACGCTTAGCTTCCACGAGACCAAAAATATCATCTGCGGCGAAGGCGGCGCTCTCCTGATCAACGATGCGCGCCTGGTGGAGCGGGCGGAAATCATTCGGGACAAAGGCACCAACCGGCGCCGCTTTTTTCGCGGCCAAGTGGATAAATATACCTGGGTGGACATAGGCTCCAGCTATCCACCATCGGAAATCCTCGCGGCGTTCCTGTATGCGCAGCTCGAAAGGCGGGAACATATCCACGCCGCGCGGCAGCGTCTTTGGAACCGGTACCACCATCTGCTCTCTGAATGGGCAAGCCGTCGTAATGTTCGCCTTCCTCGCATTTCTCCGAATTGCGAGCAGTCTTACCACATGTTTTATATAATTCTGCCTTCCACTGAGATACGGCAGGCCGTGATCGAGCACCTCAAGTCGCGCGGCATTCTGAGCGTCTTCCATTATCAGGCGCTTCACTTGTCGGAGATGGGCCGATCCTTCGGCGGAAAGGCCGGTATGTGTCCGGTTTCCGAGGAGGCGAGCGATAACCTGCTCCGTCTTCCTTTCTTCAATGATCTGTCCGACCGGGAACAGGATGAAGTCGCCGACGCGCTGCTCCGCTTTGACCGATGGAACAGTTAGACTTGAAGCGCGAGTTTGGCGCGAGCTACCATCCGGCGCATTTCGCCAGTCTCGCCGCGGCCGAGGACCGGCATTTTTGGTTCCGCTCCCGGAACCAGGTCATCGTGAAGCTTGCGTCCCAGCTCCTTCGCGGCGCCCCCGCCAATTCGCGGACACTGGAGGCTGGATGCGGCAATGGCAACGTCCTGCGCTTCCTCGAACGCTCTCTCCCAGGCTCTCGCGTGATTGGGATGGACTTCTTCGCGGAAGGTCTCGAATGGGCGCGGCGCCGCACGACTTGTCCCTTAGTCCGGGGCGATTTACTTCATCCTCCGTTCCGGGGCGCCTTTCATCTCATCGGACTCTTCGACGTGCTTGAACATATCCAGGATGATGTCGGCGCATTAGAACAGTTGCGCGAAACGCTCGGCCCCGGCGCGGCGCTCCTCCTAACAGTCCCCGCGGAGCCGCGGTTGTGGAGTATCTTCGACGAGGCGGCCGGTCACTGCCGGCGCTACACGGAAGACGGGTTGCGCCGCACGGTTGCCGCCGCGGGATACAGCGTCGAAAGAATGACGCCCTTCATGGCCAGCACCTACCCTCTGGTGAAGCTGATCAGGCGGCTAAGACGGGGCAAGTCCATGAGCGCGGAGCAAGCTGTAGCTGAGGAACTGAGAATAATACCCGTCTTGAACGGTTTGCTTTATAGGATGCTCGCCGTGGAAGGAGAATGGCTGACATCGGGCCATTCGTTGCCCTTTGGTTCCTCCCTCATCGGCGTGCTTCGAAAGAAGCCTTGAGGCCGCGACTCGCGGGCGCTGCGCTAATCTGTGGAGAGTGTCGAATTCCGAATCACATGATGACGGTGACAATATTTGGTTATTACGGCTTCGCAAACGCCGGCGACGAAGCGATTCTGACGGCCATCGTCCAGCAGTTACGCTCGCGTCAGTCAGACCTCCGCATCATAGTCAGTTCCGGAAATCCCGCCGTGACCGCGGCGGCGCATCATGTTGAAGCAATTCCGTGGAATCAGATCTCTGAGATTAAGAACGCCATCGAATCCTCCGCATTAGTAATCATCGGCGGGGGCGGTCTCTTTCACGATTACTGGGGCACGGACCCGGATACGATGCTGACCGACAGGCATTGGGGCGTCTCATACTACGCTGGCTGCGCCGTGCTCGCAGGTTTATATCAAAAGCCTCTGATGTTTTACGGGGTTGGGGTTGGGCCCTTGGAGTCGGAACATTCGATCCGGCTGACGCGCGCGGCATTCGAATGTGCATCGGTCATAACCGTTCGTGACGAAGAGTCTAAGACATGCCTGGCCGACATCGGAATCTCGATCGATCAAATATCGGTAACAGGCGATGCCGCCTTCGCCTATCGGCCTGACACGGGAACTCAGTTAGCGGACGTCGTGGAACACAAGTCACGGTTGCTCCATCCCATTCTGGCGGTCGCCGTGCGCCCTTGGAACGTCGGAGTCAGCGCGGCGTTTTTTCATCGCGAGATGGCGGCCGCCTTGGATCTGTTTATAGAACAGACGGGAGGCTCCGCCGTCTTTTTTCCTTTTCAGGAGATTCCCGGCGAACTCGAAGATGACAGGGCCACGGCACAGCGCATCGTCGAGAACATGCGCTCCGCGGACCGCGCGCAGATTGTGCCACCACTAAGCCCCGAACAGATCTGCGGCGCCTTCCAGGGGTGTGACCTGCTCTTCGGGATGCGGTTGCACTCCCTCATCTTCGCCGCTCTCTTCGGCCTTCCTTCCGTCGCGTTGTCCTATGATCCGAAGATCAATTCGGCGGTCGGCGTCTTGGGACTCAGAGCTCCCATGCTGGATGTGAAGTCAATCGACGCCCGGACGGTAGCCGAGACGCTATTGACCGAATATCGTTCACCCGCGAATTCCTCTGTGGATACTGCGCGGGTCGCAGCCCTGAAGGTCCTTAGCGCCGAGCCTGCTGCTCGCGCCTTCCAATTACTGGACTCGCCCCCGTCAATAAGTGCGGTGGGAGAGCCGTTCGCGGACATGCTGCGTCGAAGCCTCGTCGTGCTTTCCCGGACTACGGCCAAAGCGAAGGCGGACGCGGCCGCGATCGAGGGCCTGAGCGCTGAGAACGCTGGCCTCAAAAGCAGGATTTGGGAGCTTAGCGAGCAGGCGGTCGTTCTCAATTCCGCCAACATTCACCAAACGAACAAGTTCAATCTCCTGAACAATAATTTCAATGCCTTTCAGCGGGATTGCGCCGTCGCGGCCAGCACCTATCGCGGCAAACTAGCGGACGACCTGGCGCTCTATCGCTCGCAACGCGCCTGGAAAATCATGGTTTTTATCAGGAAGGCGTACGCCCTGCTTTCCCGCGGGTCCAAAGTCGCGTTCTTGAAGTGGACGCTAGGCTTCCCCTTACTGCGCGCAGGCTCCATGAAAGAGCATGAGCCGGAGTTTCCCGACATCAAGTCGTATCTGCCGGATGCCCTGGCGAGAATGATCGATGAGCCCGCCTTCGCCCGCGAACGCCCGCGCCGCGCGAAACCATCCGGCTCCGATCCCGCTTCGATTCCCCGCGAGAAGTACGATGTGCTCGTCCTCGCGATCATCGATTTTGATTTCCGGTTTCAACGTCCCCAACAGATCGCTGTCGAATTCGCGCGGCAGGGTCATCGTGTCTTGTGGGTAAGCCCAAGCCGGTTCCTCCTTCCATCGAGTAAGTGTGCGTTTGAGGACTCCGCCATCCGGGAGAATATTCATGAGATCCATCTCCGTGGACCGCAGCCCGATATCTATAAGGGCGAACTCCGTTCAGAACATCTGGACGCGATGTCTCAGGCCATCGGCGAACTTTACGACCAATGGAATCTCGCCGACACCGTAATCATCGCGCAGCTTCCTTTCTGGCGCCGCCTCGGTCTTCGCGTCAGCAAACAATATGGCGGAAAGTTGTTGTACGACTGCATGGATGATTGGGACACTTTCCAGAATCTCGGTTCGTTCAATATCACCGAGGAGGCTTTGCTGGTTCGGGAGTGCGACATCCTGATCGTGACCGGCGCGGGTCTGGAACAGAAGTTTCGAGCCATGGATTTGAACCCTGTCCTGGTGCGAAACGGCGCCGATTATGACTTCTTCTCGAACGTCGCCCCGGTCAATCTACTGCCAACGACTCCTCGCCCCATCGTCGGCTACTTCGGCGCCATCGCGGATTGGATTGATCTCGCTCTCGTCTACGAGGTCGCGAAGAGCCGGCCTGACTACTCTTTCGTGCTCATCGGACAGGTCTTTGATCGCGACGTCGCGGCCTTGGAAAGCCTCCCGAACGTCCGCCTCCTCGGCCATAAGAAATACGAAGATATACCCGGTTATTTGTTCTCGTTCGACGTCTGTATCATTCCGTTTCTGTTGAACCCGGTGACCGCGGCCACCGATCCCGTAAAGCTCTACGAGTACTTTTCGCTTGGCAAGCCGGTCGTGGCGACGGCCATGGCTGAACTCGGGCAGGTCGAGGACTTACTCTACATTGGGCAGGATCCGGCGGACTTCGCGGAGAAGCTCGACGCGGCTGTCTCCGAAACCGGGGACGACCTGCGCCGCCGCCGGATCGATTTCGCCAAAGCGAACACCTGGAGCAGCCGCGTAACCCAAATGGACGCGGCCGTTCGTTCGGCGTACCAAAAAGTTTCGATCATCGTTGTGACTTATAACAGCGAAGAATTTGTAAAGCCATGCGTTGATTCTGTCCTGAGGAACACCGGTTATCCTTCTTATGAGTTGATCCTGATCGATAACGGCTCCGCTGATTCCACGCCCGAAATGCTGCGCGCGTACGCCGGCGCCTCCGAGTTCGTCACCGCGATCACGATGACCGAGAACCTGGGATTTGCGGCCGCCAACAATCGCGCGGCGCACGAGGCTTCCGGCGAATTCCTGATCTTTCTCAACGCTGACACCATCGTTCCGCCCGGTTGGCTCTATCGGTTGTTGGAACACTTCCGGCAGGATTCCTCGATCGGCCTTCTCTGTCCTGTCACGAACTTTGCTGGAAATGAGGTACGAGTCATCGTCGATTACGACGATCCCGAGACGATGGAGGATTTCGCGCTCGCGCTGGCTCGGCAAAATCGCGGCAGAACGCTCGATGTCGGCGTCGTGCCGCTTTTCTGCGGTGTCACCACGCGCGCCGTCTGGAACGCCGCCGGGGGTCTGGATGAGACGTTTGGAATCGGGATGTTCGAAGATGACGATTTTTCTGAGAAGGTGCGCGACTTAGGCCTGCGGGTGGTCGCCGCGGAAGACTGTTTCGTCCATCACTTCGGTCAGGGTTCTTTCGCGAAGCTGCCTGCCGATGCTTACTCGCGGCTGTTCGACAAAAATCGCCAGCGGTTCGAAGAGAAATGGCGCAAACCGTGGACCGCGCACTGCTTACGCCCGGGCGTGCCGCCGCTTACAGACAAAGACCGTTTCCATCCCAGCCGTTTTGGCCCGGGTCGATCGTAAAATGGGAATTCCAATTCGCCGGGTGCTGGGGGAATGACTCAGCCGCAACCGGCGTCCGAACCTCTTCGCATACTCATCCTCAGCACGCCAAAGACTGGCAACACGTGGCTGCTGAATCTGCTCGCGGCGATGTACGATATTCCGAAGGTCGGACTCGCCTGTCCGTTTGATTATGAGCAGGCCTCGAAACTGGGCGAGCGCTGGGCCGCCTTTCATCATTTCGTGCCCGAAGACGCCTTGATGAAATGGATTCGCGAGACGAAACCCTTCTTACTCACCACGGTCAGGCACCCTGGGGACGTTTTGCTCTCGCTTTATCATCACATTCACGATTTTCGCGAGGCCCCGGTCGACGTTCGCGAACTGACCGACATGCTGGACAAGCCTTTTGACCGGTTCTCCATAGACCCGCCCGCGACCCACTGTTTCCACGACGAGTTGAAATGCTCGCTGGCGTGGAAACGCACTGGCCTTTCTCATCTTGTGCGCTACGAAGACTTACGGTTGAGAACCTTCGCCACTCTGGAGTCCCTGGCGCAATTGATCCGCCCCGTTTCGCGAGCCCGCATAGAACAGGCGATCGAGAAGTGCGACATGAATCTGATGCGCCGCCTCGCGGAGAAACATGGAAAGTTCTTCCGATCCGGCTTAGTCGGGGAATGGCGGCAGGTCGCGACGCCCGAGCTGCTCGCCGCATTTTCTCGTGAGCCGTACTCTGGCCAGCTTGCGGAGCTCGGGTATACGCTGGACGTCAGCGAGCCGCCGTCTTCGCCGCCGGCGGAGCCGGTCTTCAACCGCAATCCTTTTCGGTCCGTTCGCGAGTTCCATAACTCGTCGCCCGTCGCGCCGCTGATTGAAGATTTTTACCTCTCGCTCGATCCCGCCATCAACGCCTCGTGGCCTCCGATCGCGGAAGTTGGTCGCGGTTCGTTTTTCGAATGGATGAACAGCGCCTGTGATCTGGAAGGCGAGGGTGATTACGCCGGCGTGTTTCTGTCCCGCTTAGTCTATTACGTGTATATAACCCGGCCGGATCTGCAACGAGGTTTCCCGCTCATAACGGGCCCTGACCGGGCGCGGTACGCTCAATGGTTCATCCGGATCGGCCATTCCGAATATAAACTGGATTCGTCGCTTGTAGCCGGGGTGAGAAAAGAGCTGGTTCGGTGGGGAAGCGCGCGAGCGCGGGAAGATCGTGAGCGGCGGCCTTGGTGGCCGAAACTCACCAACTTCACCACGCATATCTACCGCCTCAAGCCGGCGCTCCAGGAAGCATTTCCGGATTATCTTTCCGCGGATCGATGGAACCTGCTGGCATGGATGACAAAATCCGATCATGGCCTGGAGATACTTCCCGAACTCAAGGAATCGATTCGCGCGGACTTGGCGCGGTGCGCAAAACTCCGTGCGCCGATCGACGCGTTCCGGCGCTCGATAGGTTCCGTTCCCAAGCCCTAAATCGGGACCGAGCACCCATGAATTTCAATGTTCCTCCCTCCCGAAAACGCTCACGATAGACTGGTGTGTACACCATGATTGTGAACGGAATTCCGGAGGGTCTCACCTTCGATGACGTCCTGCTAATCCCTTCCCGTAGCGAGGTCCTCCCCGCCGAGGCCGACACACGCACACGTCTAACCCGCAATATCATCCTCAATATCCCCGTCGTCAGCGCCGCGATGGACACCGTTACGGAATCTCACCTCGCCATCGCCCTCGCGCAGCAGGGCGGCATCGGTTTCATCCACCGCAACATGAATATCGAGCGCCAGACCGAGGAGGTTGATCGCGTCAAGCGCAGCGAGAGCGGGATGATCGTCGACCCCGTCACCATCTCGCCCGAGCATAAAATCTCCGAAGCGCTCGCCGTTATGGAGCGTTATCGCATCTCCGGCGTTCCCGTCACCAAAAACGGGAAGCTTGTCGGCATTCTCACCAACCGCGATCTGCGCTTTGAGTCCCGTTTCGATCTTCCCGTCGAAGACGTGATGACGAAGGAGAACCTCATCACCGTCTCCGTCGGCACCACGCTCGAGGAAGCCGAAGCCATCCTCCACCGCTACCGCGTGGAGAAGCTCCTCGTCGTCGATACCCACTACAACCTCAAAGGTCTGATCACCGTCAAAGACATCCAGAAAAAACTGAAGTATCCGAACGCGGCGAAAGACGAGCAGGGCCGTCTGCGCGTCGGCGCCGCCATTGGCGCCACGGGTGATTTCCTTGAACGCGCCCACGAACTCGTGGACCGCAAAGTCGACGTTCTCGCCATCGACACCGCCCACGGTCACAGCCGCCCCGTCATGGAAGCGGTCAAGTCCATCAAGCGCAAATTTCCGGAAGTTCAGCTGGCCGTCGGCAATGTCGCCACCCACGAAGCCGCTCGCGAGCTCATCTCGCTCGGCGCGGACGGCATTAAGGTCGGGATTGGCCCCGGATCCATCTGCACCACGCGGGTCGTGTCCGGCGCCGGCGTCCCCCAGATTACCGCCATCTCCGAATGCAGCCGCGCCTGCCGGGACGCCGACGTCCCGCTGATCGGCGATGGGGGCATCAAGTTCTCCGGCGACATCACCAAGGCCATCGCCGCCGGCGCCGATACCGTCATGATCGGCAGTCTGCTTGCCGGCACCGACGAAAGTCCCGGAGAGACCATTCTTTATCAGGGCCGTACGTTCAAAACCTATCGCGGGATGGGATCGCTCGGCGCCATGTCCCAGGGCCACGCCAATCGATATAGCCAGAATCCGGGCGCGAAGCTCGTTCCCGAGGGCATCGAAGGCCGCGTCGCGTCCAAAGGACCCTGCTCCGATCTTGTCTACCAGCTCGTCGGCGGATTGAAGGCCGGCATGGGATACTGCGGCTGCCGCGATATCGCGTCCTTGCAGAGCGATGCCCGCTTCCTCCGCGTCTCCCCCGCCGGTCTGCGCGAAGGCCACGTGCATGACGTCATCATCACCAAGGAAGCCCCCAATTACCGCATTGAGTAATCATGCTCGCGCGCGCTTGTTTCCTCTTCCTCCTTGTCCCCGCTCTGACGTTCGCCGCTGACCCGCCGGGCGCATCCATATTCCTCAGCAACTGCGCTTTCTGTCACGCGGTCAATGGCCGTGGCGGACGTGGCCCCAGTCTGGTCTCGGCCCGCGTGGTCCAGAACACTTCCGACGACGCCATCAAAACAATCGTGAAAAACGGCATCTCCGGAACCGGCATGCCCGCCTTCGACATGGAAAAGGAGGATCTCGACGCGCTCGTCCTCTACATCCGGCGCCTCGGCGGCGCAGGCGTTCCTTCCAGCGTCCCTTCGGGCGACCCGCTGCACGGCGCTCAGGTCTATGCCGCGGAAAAGTGTTCCGGCTGCCACCGCATCGCCGCCGCGGGCAGCATCTACGGCCCTGAACTCACTCGCGTCGGCTCCGCGCGCTCGCCCGAGTACCTTCGCGAGTCCATCGTTCACCCCTCCGCCGACATCGCGCCCGATTACGACGGCGTCTCCGTCGTCACGAAAGATGGCCGTCGCCTTTCCGGCGTGCGCATCAACGAAGACACATTTTCCATCCAACTCCGTCTGCCGGATCAGGCCTTCGCGATGTTCTCTAAATCCGAGTTGACCTCTGTCCAGGATCTCCCCGAATCCCTCATGCCGTCCTATCAAAAGCTCCCCGCCAAGGATCTGGACGATCTCGTCGCCTACCTCGTCTCCCTCCGCGGTTCGGCCGCGGGCGCCGGCGTCTCCAGGGCGAACGGCATCCGCTAAATCGCGGTCCGTGCAAATGACGACAAACTTCCTTTGACCCTCCTGGTCCGCTTCCTGCGCTATACACAGTAGGACCGGTAGAAAAAAAACGCGCGCGAGGAGAACCAGCGCGCAAGGAGAACCAGGATGATTCAAACGAAAATCGAAGCAGTCCGCCGTCAGAGCCCCGTGCGTCCAAGCGCCGCCGCGCCGGGCGCGGGTGCGCACCATCCTCGTCCCCCCATCCCCGCTAAGATAGGACTCGTCGCCCCGTGACCCCCGATAGCACGCGCACACTCCGCTCCTTCGGACCCAACGAGATCCTCGCCGGGCGTTTCTCGATTGTGCGCTGCATCGGAACCGGCGGCATGGGCGCCGTCTATGAAGCCTTCGATCTCGAACTTTCCCGCTCCGTCGCCGTCAAGCTGATCCACCCGGAAATCTCTGCCGATCCCCTCACTCTCGACCGCTTCAAATCCGAAATCAAACTGGGCCGCGAAGTCAGCCACGCCAATCTCTGCCGCCTCTATGACTTCGGCGTCCACCACCCCGGCGGCGACGCGCCCGATATCGTCTTTCTCACCATGGAGCTTCTCGACGGCATCACTCTTGCCGAACGCCTCCACTCCGGGCCGCTCTCCACCGCCGAAGCGCTCCCCATCGCCCGCCAGATCGCGTGCGGGCTCGACGCTCTGCATGAAGCCTCCATCGTCCATCGCGATCTCAAGCCCGCGAACATTCTCCTCTCCACCACCCGCTCCAGCCACTCCTTGCGCGTCGTCATCACGGATTTCGGTCTGGCCCGCGACACCGCTCCCGGTTCCGGTCTCCAGACCGGCGTCGGCCACATCAGCGGCACGCCTCGCTATATGGCGCCCGAGCAGATCCTCGGTCTTCCCACCACGCCTGCCACCGACATCTACAGCTTCGGCCTCATCCTCTATGAGCTCATCTCCGGCCAGCGCGCCTTCGGGCACACCAACGACTACCAATCCGCCCGCGCGCGCGTCAGCCAGCTCCCGCCCGCGCCCCGCACCGTGATTCCCACCATCGAACCCTGTTGGGATTCGGCCATTCTCCGCGCCCTCGAACCCGAACCCGGCGATCGGTTCCCCAACGCCATGGCTCTGGTGGATTCCTGTCAGGGCTTCGTTTCCGATCACAGCCCCCGCGCGAGACCTTCGTTCCTCGGCCGTCACAAAAAGCTCGCCGCGATCCTCGCCAGCGCAGCGCTCATCTTGATCGGGGCGCTGCTCCTGGTTCCGCCGCTGCTCCGCCATCATCCGCCGCCCGATGCCCAGGCGGCTTACGACCGCGGCGTCACCGCTCTCTCCAATGGCGCCTACTACTCGGCCATGGTGAGCCTCGCGGACGCCGTCGCCCGCGACCCCCAGTTCCTGCTTGCTCACAGCCGCCGCGCCGAAGCTGCTTCCCGTCTTCAGTTCATGGACGAGGCTCAATCTGAAATCGCGAGCGCCATCCCGCCGTTTCAGTCCTCCTGGCTCCTGAAACGCGCCGACCTCACCCGCATCCGCGCCATTCAAGCCACCATTCAACGCCGCTGGCCGGAAGCGATCGCTTCCTATCGCTCGCTGGCGAACTCCGCCTCCGACAACGAAAAGCCCGAAGCGCTTTCGGATCTCGCCGAAGCCTACCAGCAAAGCGGCGACAGCAAGCAGGCCCAAGCGCTCTATGCCCAGGCGCTCAGCCTTGATCCTTCCTACGCCCCAGCTCTTTTGCGAACCGGTATTCTACTCTCCAACGCCGGCAAAACCAGCGAGGCGATCGAAGCATTTCATCGCGCCGAAGCTCTCTATCGGGCCCCCAGCGATGCCGAAGCCCGCACCGAAGTCCTGTATCAGGAAGGTCGCGCGCTCGCCGCTTCTTCCGATCAGTCGAACCGCGACCGAGCCCGTGAGATCCTCACGACCGCGCTCGCCGCCGCCAGTTCCCCAATGACCGACGACCCCTTTCAGAAAGTCACCATCCTGCTCCAATTGAGCCTGCTCTCTTACCGTGATGAAGACACGGCGGCGGGCGCGAAGCTCGCGCAGGAAGCCATGGACACCGCCCGCGCGCACAGCATCGAAGTGCTCGCCACCTCGGCCCTGGTCGATGTCGGAAACACTCTCTTTCTGCAGGGCAGCACCGACCGCGCCGGCGCCTATTACCGCGAAGCACTCTCGGCCGCCGGCAACCACTCCGTCCCCTACGTGCAGGCCCGCGCCGCCATTCAGCTCAGTCAGATTCTGCTGCGCGAAGGCCGCGCGACCGAAGCCCTCAATTACGCCACCCAGGCCAGCGACTTCTATAAGCTCGCGGGACGCAAGCCGGGCATCATCATCGCCACGACCCTGAGCGCTCGCGCGCAGCGCGACCTCGGCCGGAATGACGCCGCCCTCGCCAGTTTCAAAACCGCCCTCGACGCCGCCAAAGCCATCAATAGCCGCGAGTTCGCCGGCGACGCCGAAGCGGGTATTGCCAGCGTCTTGCGCATCCAGGAACTCCTGCCTGCCGCGCTCGAACACTATGAGGCCGCCAGCACCTACTTCGACCAGGGAGATTCCCTCAGCCTCGCCAACAATGCCATGAACCGGGCTGAACTTCAAAGTGAACTGGGCAACGAGGCCGCCGCCAACTCTCTCGTCGACTTTGTGCATCACTCCGCACCGTACGCCCACGACATCGTCTTGGCCGCGAAAATGGACCTGGTCTCCGCGCAACTGGCCCTCATTGATCTCCGCCTTCCCCAAGCCGATCAGCTCGCCGCCAGCGCTGCCGTGGCCATCAATGGTCAGGATCTGGGAACGGAGATCGGTGCCAGCCTCATCCGCTGCCAGGCTTCTTCCATCCGCTACTGCGCCGAAGCCCGCTCCCTCGCCGCCAAAACGGAAGATCGGTCCGTGCAGGATTCGGTCCGTCTGACCTCCGCGCTCGCGGAGCTCGCCGCCGGAAACAACGAGTCCGCCCGCCAAACCGCCGCCGCCCTGCTGGCTGCGATTCCACCCGATCGCCTGCCCGAGACCTCGCTCATCGCCTCTTGCATCGCCGTTCGCGCCAGCCGGCTTCTTTCCGACGCGGCCCTTCACGATCGCTATCAGCAGCGCATGCGCGACTCGCTCCAAAATCTCGGGAAGGCTTGGGGCGCCGCCTCCAGCGAAAACTTTCTTCACCGGCCCGACATCCGGGCCGTCTGCGACCCCTCCTGAAAATTACTCCCGGGCCCGCGCCGCGATGTACCGGATCCGGATCTCCGCCGTCCCCTTTGTCGTGATTGTTGGCCGCCCCTGTTCCACCACCGAAGTGATCTTGATCCCGTGCTGGATGAACTTCGGCACGCTCGCTTTCGGATCGGATTGGAACTGCCCCGAGGGCAGCAGAATCACCAGGTTCCGGTGCGCGGAAGCATGAAAAAAGTAAACTTCCCCCGTTTCCCCGCCGCCGTGGTCGCTTCCGTAATGCACCGTCACCATGCAGTTCGCCTGGTTCCCGCACAGCGGCTGCGCACCGTTATCGTCCTTATACCGCACCAGAACGCCTTGGTCGTCCGCCACGACTCGGCCCAGCGGAGCGATCAGGATCGAGTTGTCCTTCCGCGGAATAATGAATCGGATGTCTCCCGTGACAAACACCGAAGCGCCATCTCCGATGATGATCGGCTTGTCTCCACCCGCGCTTCGCAGCACCGTCCAGCTCGAGAGTGTCGCCACTGCCAGCAGCGCCGCCCATTTCCCCGCGGCCCTGCTCAACCTTTGCTTCTGCATGGAAGCATACTAATCGGTCGCGTTAGAGACTGCAACTTCCGTCGGTCGTGCCGCCCGCCGGCAGGAAGCACATCTTCACCGTCGATTGATGAACCTGCGGATTGCTCGGCTGGATGAATCCGGAGTTCGGGTTTGATCCGGACACTGCATTCCGCTGCGTCCATTGCACCCAGATCACGTGAAAACCGGTTCGCATATACGGCGCCCCCAGTGACGTCGGCGATTGGAAAACGTTCGGCGCGTTCAGCGCCGTTACACTCTTGGTGGAAGCTAGGTAAAGTAGGCGCACCGCCCCGCAAACCGTCTCAGCCGCGTCGTCCGAGCAGCTCCCCGGCTGCGTCCCGTCCGCCGCGTATTTCACCACGATCATGCAGTCCCCTTGCCCGGTGCACATCGGCGTCTTCGTCACCCCAGCTTCCTGGTACGCGGCCATCAGCGTTCCGGATTTCGATAATGGCTTTGCAAGCAAAGTCCCTGGCGCTGTAAGCGTTCCGTTTAAGTTTTCCGGCGTAAAGACGCCTCCGTCGCTAATATCGATGGAGGCTCCGTCGCCGATGACGATCGGCTTATCTCCTCCGCCGCCCACCGGCACCTGAGGTACTTTTTCGAGCCTGTATCCCAGGACCCAGAGGACCACGGCCGCGATACCAATAATCACGAGAGCGGTTGGAGCGAAACGTATTCTCATGGTGGCAAAAGTATATTCGTAGTCTCTGTCGCGGTCAATATAAAATACAGCTCAGCCACAAAAAAAAAATGCCCACCCCCACCCGAAGGACCAGCGTCACGGCCCTGCTCTTACTGCTGTTCTGCCTCTCCGCGCCCGCCCAAGTCACCTCCGGCCGCCTCGTTCACGCGCTCGATGAACAACAGAACTGGCTTACTTACTGGGGTGATTACTCCGGCATCCGCCATCGCTCGCTCGACCGCATCAACACCTCCAACGTCGCCGCCCTGCGCGTCGAATGGATGTATCAAACCGGCAAGAGCGGCGCCTTCGAGACCGTCCCGCTGGTCGTCGACGGCGTCATGTACCTCACCGCCGGCGACGGCGTCGCCATGGCCCTCGACGCCCGCACCGGACGCCAGCTCTGGCGTTACGCCCAGGAATTCCCTCCCGGCCACAACTCCGGCGGCGTCAATCGCGGACTCGCCATCCTCGGCGACCGACTCTTCATGGTTACGCCGGATTCCCAGGTCGTCGCTCTCGAATCCAAAACCGGCAAGCTCCTCTGGCAATCCGCCATGGCTCCGCCCGACTCCGGCGCCTACGCCACTCTCGCCCCGCTCGTCGTCGACGACAAAGTCATCGTCGGCATCTCGGGCGGCGAACAGGGCGTCCGCGGTTTCATCGACGCCTATGACGCCGCCACCGGCACACGCGACTGGCGCTTCTACACCGTCCCGCTCAAAGGTGAACCCGGCGGCGATACCTGGCTCGGCGATTCCGCCCAGCGCGGCGGCGGCCCCGCCTGGATGACCGGCACTTACGATCCCCAACTCCACACCCTTTACTGGGGCATCGGGAATCCCGGCCCCGATCTCTATGGAGATATCCGCCAAGGCGCCAACCTCTACACCTGCTCCCTCGTCGCTCTCGACCCCGCCACCGGCCGCCTCAAGTGGCACTTTCAATTCAATCCCCACGACACCCACGATTGGGACGCCGCCGAAACGCCCATGCTCCTCGATCTCCCCTGGCGCGGCCGTCCCCGCAAGCTCGTCGTTCAGGCGAACCGCAACGCCTTCTTCTACATCCTCGACCGCGAGACCGGCGAATTCCTCAGCGGTTATCCCTTCACCCGTCAGACCTGGGCCAGCGGCCTCGATTCCAAAGGCGTGCCCATTCCGCTTCCCAATAGCGAACCCACGCCCGAGGGAACCCGCGTCTGCCCCGGTCTCGCCGGCGGCACTAACTTCATGGCGCCCGCTTATAATCCCCAAACCAAACTTTTCTATCTCGCCGTCCGCGACCAGTGCGACATTTACTTCTCTTCGCCGCCCGTCTATAAGAAAGGGCAGGCTTACTGGGGGACTGCCTTCCGCGCCGAAACCGCCGAAAAGGGCCGCGGCCTGCTGAAGGCCTTCGACCCTCTCACCGGCGAAACCAAATGGACCTTCCCCTACTACCAACCCTCGCTCGCCGGCAATCTATCCACCTCCGGCGGCCTCATCTTCGCCGCCGACGAAGACGGTTACCTGGTCGCCTTCGACTCCGCTACCGGCCGCGTCCTCTGGAAATTCAACACCGGCAACCGCATCGTCAATTCCCCCATGACTTACATGGTCGGCGCCCGCCAATACGTCGCCATCCCCTCCGGCGCCGCCGTCATCACCTTCGCCTTGCCGGAGTAAACGCGACGGTGTTGCACTATTGGCATTGCCTTCCAATCCTTGGGCAACCCGAGAAGTGGAAGCGGCGCTCACGTGGCGTCGTCGCCAAGTTCGCTGACGCGACCACCGAACACGAAAGCCGGGGCTTGCGGGAGAACAAGACACGATTCCGGAAGCCGTCGACCACTATCGCCGACAGCAGCTTAAAGACTTTCTCCCTGAATCAGAACCAACGTTCCGAACCCTTTCTACAACCGGGATTGGGGCGAGGACTCTCCGGCCAGGAAGGTCCCCAGAGGCAAACAGGTCATGGACTGTATTCACCGAAATGGTGAGGAGTCGGGCCGTGCCTGCTGCATCCGGAACGTCACCCGTCCGGGTCGGCGGTGTGCGAGGGATCTTCGCCCGCTCAACTTCGAAAACGGTAGCAGACATGATTGCCGGCGTTTCTTCGCTGCGTATTCTTTACGAATAAAATGCGCGAATCGTGGAAATCGTGGATACACTTAACCCCAAATGCCTCTCACCGTTCGCCGATTCGCTCTGGCCCTTTGTGGATTCATTTGCGCCGGCTTTCAGCATCCCGCGGCCGCTGCAAATCCCCTAGCCGTTCCCACCCGCGGCCCGCACGGACCGTTTCGTGTTGCCGGAACGCAACTCGTCGACGCCGACGGCATCCCGTTCCTGATCCGCGGCACCCAAACGAGCGCGTTCCGGTTCCATTCAGCGCGTCACGATGCGCGGTCGTCGCGGGATTTCGGACCCCACTCGGCAACGTCGTTGAGCGCGATTCGTCTGCGCCTCAACATGAACGCGCTGCGCATACCGGTCGATATCACGGAAGCGGATCAACCCGGTTTTTACCCCGAGCTGAGGCGCCTGGTCCGGCTGGCGAATCAAAGCGATCTATTGGTGATCCTGGCGGCCAGCGATCCGGGATCGGCGATGCCCGGACCCGCGGTGCTGGAGTTCTGGAGCCATTGCGCGGCAGCCTTCAAGGAAAATCCAAACGTTATATTCGACGCGTTCGACAAGCCGTACGCAACGGCTGTCCCGGAGAACGCGGGCAGCCCCCACGCGTTAGATGGCTGGGAATTTTGGCGGCACGGCGGGAAGTCGCAAACGGGCGCGCAGGTTTTCGGAATGCAGGACGTGGTTCAAACCATTCGCGCGGCCGGGGCTCCGCAGCCTGTTGTGCTGATGGGCTGGAACGACGCCGCGCTGTTCCAGGGGTTTGACGCCGCACGCCTCGCTGGCGCGGAAAACATCCTCTATGAGTTTTCACCCGGATACGAAACGGCGCGGACGGATGCGGATCGCGACGCGCAATTTGGATTTCTCGCGAACAGCGCTCCGGTGATCGCCAATGATTGGGATCTTCATCTGGATGACCCGAAAGCGTGCCGCGCAATCCCCGCCGACACGGAGGGAGCAAGCAAATTGGTGCTCGACAACATAGCTTATTTCGATGCGCACAATATCTCCTGGACCGTCTCCGCCTATGAGCGCGGCAAGCTGTTGAAGGACACCGTCAATCTGATTGCGACGAAACTGGAGGATGGCATTACGTGCCGCGATGACGGCGTGAACTCCGCGGGCATGGGCCGGCTGATCCTATCGAGGATGTTCGGCGCCGAGGAAGGAAAACTGGTCGTGGTCAACGTGAGCGGCGGCATCAGCTTGGCGCGCGGCGGCTACGGCATCGCGTATGGACGGATTATGGCGAAACACGATTCAGTCAGCCATGCACCGGGCGCGAGCTACCGGCTGGGTGACCTCGCCGTCAGGATTACCGATTCGAAGAATGTGACGCGGCCCGCGCGAATGAACTGGGCCTCAGCCGGATGGGGCTCTCTCAATTTCATAATCCCGGCCAGCGCGGCGCCCGGCAGCGGCCGCCTTACGATTGAACGCGGAGACGGAACGCAGGATAGCGCCGACGTATTTATCGCCGACACGGCGCCCGGACTTTATACGGCCTTGAATTGCCAGGGACCAGCGCTCGGCACCTTCACGCGAGCGAATGCGCAGGGCGGCACAATCGAGTCTGCGCCGATCTCAAACTGTAAGACCTGGGATTCATGCTCCACGGTCAGCATCCCGGTGACGGGAGGAACGCGAACCACCGTCCGTTTGTTCGGCAACGGATTTCGCAACGCCAAGTCGCCGTCCGAGATCGACGTGACCATCGCCGGGGTGCGTGTTCCTGTTCTTACATACGGGCCGGGCAAGGATGCGGGTGTCGACGAATTGATCGTCGCCATCCCGCCCTCCCTCCGCGGAACCGGCGAGACAGATCTGATCTGTCACGTCAATGGACGATTGGCGAATGTGGTGCGCATCTCGATCGGCGGCAGTCGGCGCGCGTCTTGATGAGCTTCCGCCGTCAGCTGGTCGTCTTTGCCGTTTTAGCCGCTCGCTTCGCAACGCACTGCCTGGCGAGCGACGTCTTTGGATGGCAGCTTCCAAAAGGCTTTCCGCGGCCGAAAGTCCCCGTTCAGAATGCCATGTCGATGGAAAAGGTGAATCTGGGAAGGCATCTTTTCTACGACAAGCGGCTCTCTGTAAATGGCAAAATGTCCTGCGCGACTTGCCATCGCCAAGCGCTCGCATTCACGGACGGGCGAGCTGTCGCGGTGGGGGCGACCGGCGCGGTTCACCCTCGAAGCGCGATGAGTTTGGTGAACGTCGCGTTCGAGTCTGTGCTCGGCTGGAGCAACCCGAATGTTCATACTTTGGAAGATCAAGCGCTTATCCCGATGTTGTCGGATCACCCGACGGAGATGGGTTTGCGTGGCCGCGAAGAAAGTATTCTCGCGTCGTTTCGCGCGGATCGCGTGTACGGCGTTCTTTTCTTGAAGGCGTTCCCCGAATCGAGCCGTCCTTTCACAATGGTAAATGTCTCGAAGGCTCTGGCGTGCTTTGAGCGCACCATCATCTCGGCGCGTTCACCCTATGACCGCTATGTTTCCCAAGGCGAGAACGGCGCGATTTCCGAGTCTGCCAAACGCGGCGAGCTGCTATTCTTCAACGACAAGACGGCAGGCTGCTACCGCTGCCATAACGGCTTCAACTTTAGCGATGCGACGCAAGCCCCGCGCTTCCATAACACAGGTCTGTACAACTTAGCGGGTGTCTTCTCATACCCCGAGATAAACCTCGGGGCATATGAGTTCACGCGCAAGCTTTCGGATGTCGGCAAGTTCAAGACGCCCTCTTTGCGCAATGTCGCACTTACAGCGCCGTATATGCATGACGGCAGTCTGGCTACTCTGGACGATGTGCTTGATCACTATCAGGCGGGCGGGCGGACGACACATTACGGAAGTTACTTAAGTCAAGGGAATAAGAACCCGAATAAAGACCCGCTGATGACCGGGTTTACTTTAACTCCCCAGAATCGGCGGGACTTGATTGCTTTTCTCGAAACCTTGACGGATCCAGAGTTGTTGAAGGACCCCAGATTCTCGGACCCTTGGTAGATCGGTCAAGCGCCGCTTCAGTTCAGGAACAGCGGCAAGGGGTTCCTTCGCTGTTGTCACCGCAAAGTGATAATGTCCGCTTAGCGCAAAGTAAAAATGTCCTCTTGACAGCCTGTACTGGGAGGTGTGCAGGAAGGACAACTACTGATGACGCAAGCCGAGCGAGATCGGCTGGTGACGTTGCGTAAGGCCAGCAAGGGCCTGATTACGCAACGTCAAGCAGGCTTGGAGCTCGATGTGAGTGCTCGCCAAGTGCGCCGGCTGGTAACGGCCCTTCGGAAACACGGCGACCGGGCGGTTGTCCACGGGTCGAAACAGAAACCGTCGCCGCGGAAAATTCCCGAGCAGGTCCGGCAGAAAGCGCTGGAGATTTTGGGCTCCGATGTGTATCGGGGGTTTGGACCGACCTTGGCCGCCGAGTATCTGGCGGCGCGGCACGCGATTCCGGCCAGCCGTGAAACGGTGCGGCAGTGGATGGTCGGGGCCGGATTGTGGCGACGGCACAAGCAGACGGTGGGATCCGTGCATCGATGGCGCGCGCGGCGCAGCCTGAGCGGCGAGCTGGTGCAGTGGGACACCAGCGAGCATGACTGGCTGGAAGGGCGGGGCCAGCGGATGTATTTGATCGCGATGATCGATGACGCGACCAGCCGGATGTATGCGCGGTTTGTGACGAGCGATTCGACGGAAGAAAACCTGCGGACGCTGGAAGGATATGTGCGGGCTTACGGACGGCCCTTGGCGTTCTATACCGATAAGGCGAGCCTTTTTCAGGTTTCCGAGAAGCGGTTCCGGGATGAGCCCGGCGTGGACAAGGATCCGGTCGAGAGGCCGCCCACGCAGATTGGCCGGGCGCTGCGTGAGCTGGATATCGTGTGGATCGGGGCGCACAGCCCGCAAGCCAAGGGACGGGTGGAGCGCGGGTTCTCGACCGCGCAGGACCGCTTGGTCAAGGGGATGCGCGTGGCCGGGATTCAAAGTCTGGAGGAAGCGAATCGCTATCTGGAAGCCGAGTTTCTGCCGTGGTGGAACCGCACTCTGACGGTGCTGCCGGCGAGTGAGGGCGATGCCCACCGGTCAGCGGAGAAGTACGATTTGGCATCGATTCTGAGCGTGATTAGCGCCCGCCAGGTCAGGAGCGACTACACGCTGCAGTTCGAAGCGCGGACCTTTGGAATTCAACGGGCGTCGATACGGCCGCGATTGCGCGGAGCGAAGGTGCGCGTGGAGAAACGTCTGGACGGAACGGTGGCGGTCCGTTACGGCGAGGGATATCTGGCGATCGCAGAGATCGAGCAGCCGGCCAAAGCCGAACCGCGGCCCAAGCCCGCGACTGTCCAGCCGCCGCGCGGGAGCAATGCGGGAGCGAAGAGCCAGTGGATGAAGAGCTTCAGCGTGCGTGGCGGCCCCAGTCTGGAGAAGGCGATTGCGATTGCGAATGCAACGGCCGGATGACGCCACCAGCGGCCGAAGGCAAACGGAGGCCGGGCTGACGCCCGGCGTCTCTCGCGTTGATTTATCCAAGGCGCTCGCTCGGGAGCTTCACCGAAGAATGCGGCTCAAACAGAAACCCCTTGGGATTTTGGTTCCCAAGGGGCGTTGCCGATTCTTCGGAGCCAGTCCGTCGCTTCGGCCTTGGATCTCCGGCCGGGACGCGACTCCCAGTCAGATCGTTTGCAAGCTAACATGCATGCCCAAAGAGCCAGCCACAAAGAGGACATTTTCACTTTGCAGAGTAAACGGACATTTTCACTTTGCGTTGACAAGGGGTTCCTTCGCTGTTTGCCGAATTCTGGCGAGATTGATAACCTGGAGACATTCGTTCAGCAATGCTGTTCCAGGGTTTGCTGGAAGAACCCGGTTCCCCTCACCAATCCCCCATGCCCGCCCAATATGACGCCTTCGCGGATTTCTACAACCGCGATTGGGGCGAGGAATACCACGCCCAGATCATGGGCGTTCTCGATCAACTTCTCCTCAACGACCTCTCGCCCGGCGATTCCATCCTCGATGTCGGCTGCGGGACCGGCGCCGTCGCCGCCAACCTCACCCAGCGCGGCTTCTCCGTCACCGGCATCGACGAATCCGAAGCCATGCTCGCCTTCGCCCGCGTCAACGCTCCGTGCGCCCGCTTCCTCCGCGCCGACGCGCGATCCTTCCATCTCGAATCCCGCTTCACCGCCTCCATCGCCACCTTCGAAGCCATGAACCACCTGCTCCATCCCGCCGACTTAGCCGCCAGTTTCCACTCCATCGCCCGCGCCACCGGGCGCTGCTTCGTCTTCGACATGAATCGTGAAGCCGCCTTCCATCTTTTCTGGAACGGAGAATCCACGGTTGAGCAGGACGGTCTTGTCTGCCGGCTCACCTCCGCTTACGATCCCCTCTCGCGCATCGCCCGGGTCCGCACCGAAGTCGCCGGCCACGTCACCGAAATCCGCGAGCGCTTTTACGAATCCCTCGAAATCGAGTCCATGCTCGCGAGCGCCGGATTCCGCACCGTCCGCTGTTTCGACGGCGCCGCCGACCTCGGCATGTGGGGCAACGTCGCGATCGGCCGGTCTTTCTACCAATGCTTCAAGTAAGCTGCCGATGCCTGAAGCAAAAATTGAAGTGATCAGCGATCCCGCCGCTCTGGAAGCCCTACGTCCCGAGTGGTCTGAGCTCTGGCGTGACGATCCCCGCGCCACGCCCTTCCAATCCCCCGAGTGGCTCCTCGCCTGGCGCCGTCATCTCTTTGCGGGCGGCCAGCTCTGGGTCGTCGCCGGCCGCCGTGACGGAAGGCTCATCTCGCTGCTCCCGCTATTTCGCTACGGCGCGCGTCTCCAGAACCTGGCGTTCCTGGGCGCGGGGATCACCGACTATCTCGACAGTCTCGGCGAACCTACTCCGCGCATCCCGGGTGATTGGGAGCACGCCAATCTCGAAGAACTCCGGCCCGATTCTCCCCTGCTTGAACTCTCCGCGCCCGAACAGTGCTCCGTGTGTCCCGTCATCCACCTGCCGTCGCCAATCGACCCCAAGCTCGCCATCGACATCCGCCGCTCGTCAAATCGCCTCCACCAAGCAGGCCAGGCCCGCATCGAGCGCACCACCCATCTCGACGATCTGTTCGCCCTGCACGCCGCCCGCTGGCGGGAGCGCAACGAAGAAGGAGTTTTGGCCGAAGCGAAATTGCAGGATTTTCACCGCGAAGTCGCCGCCGGCTTCGACCGCCTCGGCATATTGCGTCTCTACCGGTTGCTTCTTGATGACCGCGCCGTCGCCGTGGTCTACGCGTTCACCCACCGCCGCCGCGTCTACGGCTACCTGACGGGCTTTGATCCCGGGCTTTCCAAGCTCAGCCCGGGAACCGTCCTGCTCGCGCACATCATCCACGAATCCCTGCGCGAAGGCGCGCTGGAATTCGATTTCCTCCGCAACCCCGAGCCCTACAAATATCGCTGGGGAGCGCGCGACCACATCAATTACAGAGTCAACTTGCGCCGCGGCAACCGGACTACGCCCGGGCCGGATCCACCTTCTCCGGATTGATTCCCAACTCCCCGATCGCCTTCGCCGCCTTCTTCGCGTCGAACTTGCCGTCCCGCGCCAGCTTCGCCAGAGCCGTCGCCGCCACCGAGGCCGCGTTCACTTCAAAATGCTCCCGCAAATGCGCCCGGTTTTCACTGCGCCCGAATCCGTCCGTCCCCAGCGAAATCAAGCGCCCCGCCAGCCACGGCGCCACTTGATCCGGGACCATCTTCATGTAATCGGACGCCGCCACGATAGGCCCTTCCGCCCCTTCCAGCGCCGTCACCAGATATGGCGTCTTCGGCGTCTCCGTCGGATGCAGCCGGTTCCAGCGATCCGCCCGCAGCGCATCGCGGCGCAGCTCGTTGTAACTCGTCACGCTCCACACATCCGCCGCCACGCCGTATTTCTCGCTGAGAATCGCCTGCGCCTTCAGCACCTCATTCAGAATCGGACCGCTCCCGAATAACTGCAGGCGCGCCTTCGCCTTCTTATCGTCCGCCGCCTTGAACCGGTACATCCCGCGCAGAATGCCTTCGTTCACGCCTTCCTGCATCCCCGGCTGCGCATAGTTCTCGTTATATAGCGTGATGTAGTAAAACAGATCTTCCTGTTCCTGATACATACGCCGGATCCCGTCCTGCACGATCACCGCCACTTCGTACGCGTAGGCCGGGTCGTAAGTCGCCAGAGTCGGCACTGTGCTCGCCAGCAGCGGGCTATGCCCATCCTGGTGCTGCAAGCCTTCTCCGGATAGCGTGGTTCTCCCCGCCGTGCCGCCCATCAGGAAGCCCTTGCCGCGCGAATCCGCAAACGCCCAGATCAGATCCCCCACGCGCTGGAAACCGAACATCGAGTAGTACGTGAAGAACGGAATCATCTCTACGCCGTAGTTGGAATAAGACGTCCCCGCGGCCGTGAAGGAAGCCATCGACCCCGCTTCCGTGATCCCTTCTTCCAGGATCTGCCCGTCCTTCGATTCCTTGTAATACAGCATGATGTCGGAATCGTGCGGCTTGTACAACTGCCCCGCGCTGGCATAAATTCCAAATTGCCGGAACATCGACTCCATGCCGAACGTCCGCGCCTCATCCGGGATAATCGGCACCACCCGCTTCCCGATCTTGTCGTGCTTCATCAGCCGCGTCAGCAGCCTCACAAAAGCCATCGTCGTCGAGGGATCCGGCCCCTTCGAGGGCTCCAGAAGCTCCCCGAGATATTCGAGCGGCGGCGCCTCGAACTGCGACGGTCCCACTTTCCGCTGCGGCATATACCCGCCGAGCTGCTTCCGCCGCTCATGCATATACGCCATCTCCGGGCTCGATTCCGGCGGACGATAAAATGCCCCGTCCCGCGCCGCGTCATCCGGCACCGGAATGTCGAATCGCGCCCGGAAATACTCCATCTTCTTCTCGTCCAGCTTCTTCTGCTGATGCGTCGGATTGCGCCCCTCGAAATCCGCGATCCCGTAACCCTTCAGCGTCTTCGCCAAAATCACGCTCGGGCCGCCCTTGAACGTCGACGCCGCCTCGAATGCGTTGAAGATCTTCTTCGGATCGTGCCCGCCGCGCCGCAGCCGCCCGATCTCTTCATCGCTCATGTGCTCCACCAGCTTCAGCAGCTCCGGATATTTCCCGAAGAAATGCTCCCGCACATACGCGCCGCCCTTGGCCTTGAACGCCTGGTACTCCCCGTCCACCGCCTCATTCATCCGCTTGATCAGCAGTCCCGATTCGTCCCGCTCCAGCAGCGGATCCCAATCCTCGCTCCACAGGCACTTGATCACGTTCCAGCCCGCGCCACGGAACGCCGCTTCCAGTTCCTGCACGATCTTCCCGTTCCCACGCACCGGACCGTCCAGCCGCTGTAAGTTGCAATTCACCACGAAAATCAGGTTGTCGAGCTTCTCCCGCGAGCCCAGCGTGATCGAGCCCAGCGATTCCGGCTCGTCCGTCTCCCCATCGCCCAGAAATGCCCACACCTTCCGCGGCGTCTGCGGGATCAGCCCGCGGTTCTCCATGTACCGCATGAACCGCGCCTGGTAAATCGAATTGATCGGCGCCAGCCCCATCGACACGGTCGGAAAGTTCCAGAAGTCCGGCATCAGCCACGGATGCGGATAAGACGATAACCCCGGTCCCTCGCGCAGTTCATGCCGGAAGTTCTCCAGGTGCTCGAAACCCAGCCGCCCTTCCAGAAACGCCCGCGCATATACTCCTGGCGACGCATGCCCCTGAAAGTAAACGAAGTCGCCCGGCTGGTCCCCATAGCTCGCGTGGAAGAAGTGGTTGAACCCCACTTCCAGCAGCGCCGCCAGCGACGCGTACGTCGAAATATGACCGCCAATGCCCTCGTCGTGCTTGTTCTGGTGCGACACCATCGCCATGGCGTTCCACCGCGTCAGGCTCTTGATGCGCCGCTCCAGCGCGCGATCCCCCGGATACGGCAGTTCCGCGCCCACCGGAATCGTATTGATATAGGGCGTGTTGAGTTGCACCGGAATCTCTACGCCGTTCTCGCGCGCCCGGTCCTTCAGCTTGTCCATCAGGAATGCGGCCCGGTCCGGACCGATCTGATCGACCACCTGATCGAAAGCTTCAAGCCACTCTTCGGTCTCGCGCGGGTCGAGATCCACCGTTCGCTCGGTAAGATTCTGGTGCATGGGTAAGCTTGATTATAAAACGCGCCGCTAGCGCGCCGCCGGCGGTCCAAACACCAGCTGCACCAACTGGATCTGCTGCGCCAGAAATCCCGTGTCCTGCACATACGACACGTACTCCGTTTGCCCGTTCCCCGACGCGAACTCGGGATGCGCCAGCGCCGCGTAATCGGCGTTGTTCTCATACCCCGGCAACCCCGTATAGAACTGCGTCGCCGCCGACCACGGTCCCCACGGCTGATCCGCCACGTTGAAGTAAAGATTGTTGTTCAGCACGCCGCTATAGATCGCCACATACGTGCCCAGATAAGCGTCGTAAAAGACCGAGCTTCCCGCCGCGCCGCCGTTGAACACGGTCACGGCGTCCGCCGCGCTCGGGCTCCACGTCCCGTTCCCCGCGTAGTACGTGTATTGGCTCGGCGTCGTCACGTTTTCAAGCGCGACTTTCGCCACCTGCGTATTCTCCGCCAAGAACGCTCCTTGGTTGCCGTACAGGTAAAGCGTGTCTCCCGAAACAACCCACCCGGAGCTGAACCCGACCTGGCTTCCCGTCCACATCAAAGTCGGATACTGCGTCCCCGGCGCCACCACCGGCCGCGTGATCGTCCCGTTTTGCCAGATCGCCACGCCCACGCCGATACTTGTCCAACCGGCCACCTGCGGCGTGCGCCAGATTTCGCCGTAATAAATCAGCGACCGGTTCCGCGCCGGATCGGGAACCAGCGGTCCCGGCCAGATCGCGAACTCCGCCCCGCAAGGGCTCGCCGTGCAGTGGTTCGAGTTGTGCTCGTAGTTGTACAGCGTCTCCCACGGCAGAAACGGCATAAACTGCGTCGGCGCGCCGCTCCCATCCACGTAATTCCCGTTCAAGGTGATCCCGTTCGACGCATCCAGGTTCGTCGCCCAGGACATTGAATTACTGAAAAAGTTCTCGCCCGACGCGTTATTCTGCGTCAGCGCCGTGTCGTTGAACAGCCAAACCGATTTCCCGTTCACCAGCGCGCTATACGTGCCGTCCCTGCCCTGCACCAGGGGATCCTGCACCACCAACCCCATGGGCGTCACCGATTGCACCGTCGGAATCGGCGGCGGTCCCGACTGCGCGTAGGCCGCGAAACAGAACAGACTCAGGACTAAACCCTGTCCAGCTTTTTGAAAGAAGAGCATGAGCTTCCAATAATACAAATGAATTGGACCGAAATCACGCCCTTTTCCGGAAACGAGCCCTGGCTTTCGCCGCTTCTTCCTCCCGGTTCTTTGCCGGCGCGTTCGTCTCCATGGCCTGGAGAAGCCGCGCCGAAGCGCCCGCAATCTCTTCCACCGCAAGCTGAAACGCGCCCTCATTCACCCGCGAAGGCTTCTGCGTCCCGCTAATCTTCCGCACAAACTGCACCGCCGCCGCCCGAATCTCGTCCTCCGTCACGGGCGGATCGAAGTTGAAGAGCGGTCTGATATTCCTGCACATATCCTCACCGGATCATAGACCCTTCGCGGTTTTCTCAAACCAGTGTCAGACTTTAAGGCGTCCGCAGGCGCTCAGCCGCCGGAGCTTGAAGAGCATTCGCGTATTCTTCACAAGCGCGATGATAGCGAGCCGTTCCCGAATGCTGCCCAGCATCTCATCGGTGGCGGACGCGGTCAGAGGCTGCCCGGCGTGGAAATCCCAAACGCCCTGTTCCCTGATGGCGGACGCTCATTCTCGTAGCCTTACCGCCAGAATTCCCGGCTCGAAATTCCCTCACATGAGATAGAATCTCTCTGCTCGCGCGTTCAGCGCGTGAATGGAGCAGATCAACTATGGATGACGCGCCAATCCTGACCGCCGGCGGCATTAGACCGTTCGAACCGAAAAACTATCGCCGCGACGCGCTGGTCGTCTTGATCGCCGTGGTCGTCTCTCTGCTTGCCGCTTGGTTGTGCTACTTCTTTTTCCTCCGCATGCCGCCGGTCGGCGTGGATAAAGCTGCCCAAGAGGACGTCGTAAAGCTTATCTATAGCGACGCCTATTGGTTCCATGAACTCTATATAAGATGGACCGGCATCGATTGGGCCCTGACTTTCCTCGCCACCGGGACCGCTGTCGGCGCCGTCATCAAGAACTCATACTCGGCCAAGTCCGCGGCCACCGAACTATCCAAACTCGACCAGCTGCTCATCGTCCTTGCCGTCTTCACGGTTCTGGCGACCACCTTCGACGGTAAACTCCACGCCGGACAGTTAGCCGAAAAATACAGATCCGGGGACTTGATTCTCCAGGAAGCCAAAATCGACTACGCCGCGAGCGGCAAAAGTGACGCCGACAGAAACCAATTACGAAAGCGATGGCACGACGCGCAGGATATTCTCGAATCCACCTCGTTGACGGGGCAGACACCAGCTCCATCAAATGTCGCTGCTCCTGCGACCGATCACTGAAGACGAAGCATGGACCATTGGACTGAAAGAGTGAATTGCTTCCGCAATAGCCGGCGGGTCCCGCTCGCCGAACGCCCTCACGGGAGCCGAAGTCCCGTTCTGTCAAGTTGACTTATAGCTTGCAAAACGGCGCCACCGGAAAAAGCGCGGTGGCCGCATCGAGTCGCTCACTTGCCAGCGGGTTCAGTCATCACTGTTTATTTCGTACGCTCGCAGCGCAGAGCAAAATCGTATGAACACAATGAAGCTCAGGCCGCCGCTGTACATGATTGTCCTCGCCGCTATAAATGAAAAGTGCGATGCTGTCAATGGCCGCACCAAAAAATGAACAGCCTCCGCGATCATACAAGCCACTCCGTACCACAACATCGCAAAGACCAGGACGTGACGAAACGACCGGGCTCCAAGAAACGGTTGACGACAGAACGAAATCGTATGAATCGCCAGCCAGGGCAGCAGCAATAAGGCCCAAAGGAGCCAAGAAGGAAAGTGCGGAAACGGTGGCGAGTAGAGGACCATTTGCCCCACTGCCCCTGCCGCCAATCCGTAGCCCGCGATGTTTATCTTCCCCATCTGCGTCGGAGATCCTCAGATTACCGGAACAATCTAGTGACGTCATGGATCAACAGACCGTGCAGTTCGGCAATATTGACTTCTTGTCGCGTTGCGAAACTTACCCATAGTGCAACTTCGGGGACATCCCCCGCGCCCCGCTCTGAGAACACTCCGCCAGCGCGGCGCTGATTTGATTGTTCTCCGGCTCCGGAGTCCGGCCCTAGCGTTCATCTGCGCCCGCATTCTTGAGGAGTTGCACCACGTCAGTTGGCCAAACTGCAATGCCATTTTCAACGCGGCCGCGCCATCGCCCACGCGCAAGAGGCCGCGTCGTCTCCGTTTCTGGCCTTGTCCGCTCGCGAGCGCCAGGCGCTCGCGCTGATGACTGAAGGCCTGAGGAACACTGACATCGCCGAGCGTTTGGCGATCAAGCGATTGTGTTTGCCCGCGATCGCGGCTTTCGCGGGTAGCGCAACAGACGGCTAGAGCTTGGAAAACGCGGCGGACGGAGTCTGTTGCGGGCTTGAAGCGCTTTCTCCGATATCCATGCGTTCAATCAGACCGTTCGCGATAGTGTAAACGTGCCACACTTCCGTATCCGAAAGAACGTCACCATCGAGCGACTTCACCAGCTGGCGGACCTTCACGTCGGTCTTGCTTCCCGCGCGGTCGATCACTTCCACCGGTTCCACGTGAGGGTCAAACTCCTTCCACTGGCGCGTCCAGTAGGCGCGAATCTCTTCTTTCCCGGCGACACGACCCCCTTCCGACGCCCTGGGCCAGCTCACGTTCTCGCTCATGAGAGCCAGCGCGCCATCTATGTCCCGCCGGTTGAAAGCAGAATAAGCTTCAGCGATGAGCATGTGTATGTTTGCCAATAGTTCCTCCCGTGTGGACATAAGTGAGACAGCCCGCCGTTCATAAGATCGGCTTCAGGACCATCCGGCCGTACATGATGAACGCCATGAGGAGACCCAGCACGCTGCTTAAGAGGATAGGCGTGATCTCGCGGTACATGGCGTGCACCCAGACGAACACAAGGCTCTCGGTCATCAGGACCGCGGCGGCCGCTACCGTGAGCGCTGGCGGCCAATGAAGGGCGCCGGGGACGATCAGCCCAGCCGTGCAGACGAGTTCGAGGATGCCGAGGGCCGTCCAGGCTCCGCGCGGCAACGCGCCAAACGACGGCACCCCCTCGCTTACCTTATCGAACAGAAAGACTTTCATCACGCCCGACGCACCGTAAAGAAGCGCGGCGAGGATCTGCAAAACCCACAACAGGATGTTCATCGAATGGCCATGTAACTTCATGATAGTTCCCCGCCGACAGCAGACGCCTCTCCTCAACTGATCAAATGCCGTGCGACGATGTCGATAGACTCACGCGAGGTGATCACAGGCGAGCGCCAGTCCTCCTGGATCGTTGTTTCTACGTGCTGTTTTCCCTGAGACCTCACGATCCGCTTCCAAAGTCCTCGCCAATCGTCAAGGCGCCGTCCTGTCTTGCGGGGGCAGAGCGTCGCGGCAGCGTTGCCGGAACGCCAAGATGCTCGCTGCCCCACCGGCACATATCTTCCATAATGGCAATGAGTTCCCTGCCTGCGGAGGTCAGGCTGTAATCGACTCGCGGCGGAACCTCGTTCGCATCTACGCGTCTCACGATGCCGTCCCGCGCCAGATCTCTCAACTGACTTGCTAACACCTTCTCACTAATGCCCGGCAACAACCCGCGCACCTCGCTGAAACGGCGTGTTCGAAAGGAGAGATGCCAAACGATCAACACTTTCCACTTCCCGGCAATCGTGTTTGCAGTAGCTTGCACCGGGCATCCAAAATGTTCCTTCATTTCCCCTCCGTGTCAGACCCGCTTACAAAAAAGTGCGTACTTCCGAAGCTCCTGCTCCGATGTTAACCTCGGTCTGAGCAGACCTGAAACGCATGCCCACTGCACTGAAGCCCGAGGAGATGAAGCAGTTCGTCATCCAGCATTTTGAAGACTTTGTGAATAAACGAAAACCGGAAGTCATTCGCCGCAACATGACGCCCGATTTCTATGACCACGATGGACCTGGCGGAAAACCCGCCGGCGTTGAGGGCGATGAACAGATGATGATTCGCATGTATCAAGCGATGCCTGATCTTCACGTCAAGATCGAAGACATATTCGCCGAGGAAGGGAAAGTCGTATGCCGGAACGTCTGGCGCTGGACGGATCCAGGGTCCGGGAAGCGCATGCAGCTCCATGGGTTTGTCCAATGGCGCTTTGAAGGGGACAAGATCGCCGAGCGCTGGGCTACAGTGACGCCGCCCAATGAGGGCGAACCCTGGACGCGAACGGAATAACGGGAGAATACCGCGCATGAGAGTTGTTCTGTATGGGGCTACGGGAAGAGCGGGAAGCCGTATTTTGCGCGAGTTGTTAAGCCGTGGTCACCACGTGCGCGCCGTAACGCGCGAGCCAGTCCCTCTGGAACTGCCAAGGGAAGCGGAGGTCTCGGTTGACGACCTGTCGGATGTCAGCCGGACCACCGGCATGATTCGCGGCTTCGACGCTGTCATCAGCGCTTATGCTCCACCCCCGGATGATCCGGACCGGCTGGTTGCTGTGACACAGCTATTGGTGGACGCCGTCGGCCGAGGCGGCGTTGCGCGGTTTCTCATGGTGGGCGGAGCGGGCAGTCTTGAAGTTGCTCCTGGAGTTACGCTGATTGCATCCGGGCATCTGCCTCCCGAATGGATGCCCATCGCGCAAGCGCACTTAAAAGCATTGGAAGTCCTTAAGTCATCGGCCGTCAATTGGACGAGCTTGTGTCCGGCGGCCTATTTCGATCCAGGCGAGCGAACTGGGCGCTTTCGCGTGGGCAAGGACAACCTCATCGCCAACGACAAGGGAGAAAGCCGAATTTCGATGGAAGACTACGCCATCGCGATGGTGGACGAAATCGAGCAGCCTCGGCATCAACGGAGTCGGTTTTCCGTTGGCTATTGAACAGGCGATGACGTTACAGTACGGTTACTGCATTCTGTCAGCCGGATGAATCCGGTGCATAATGGCGAGAAACCATCCGACGCCATGGAAATGCGAACCACGGAACCGCTAGCCCAAGCGCTGATGAGTGCGATTCAGACAGGCGACGTCGAGGCGTTGAGGCAACTGCTGGACGGCAACCCTCTAATTTCCACCTCGCGCGTCGTTGACTCACGTGGGGCCAGCCGCACATTGCTCCACATAGCGGCCGATTGGCCCGGTCACTTTCCCCGTGTGTCGCAGACCATCGAGCTGCTCATTCGCCGGGGCGCCGACCCCGATGCCCCAATGGTGGGCGGCAACGCACCGGAAAGGCCTCTGCACTGGGCCGCGAGCAGCGATGATGTGGACGCTCTCGAAGCCCTGCTTGACGGCGGCGCCGATATCGAAAGCCCGGGCGCCATTTTCACGAACGGAACCGCCATGTCCGACGCCGTCATCTTCGCCCAGTGGAACGCGGCGCGCCGTTTACTTGATCGGGGGGCGAAAACCACTCTTACCGAGTCGGCGGCCCTCGGCCTGCTGGATCGTTTGGCCGCCTCCTTCGAACAAGGGCCTGATCCAGCGGGCGAACAAATCACCGCGGCACTCTGGCACGCCTGTCGGGGCGGCCAGTTGCAGACCGCCCAGTATCTGACCGGGAGAGGCGCAAACATAAATTGGGTCGGCTGGGACAAGATCGCGCCGCTCGATGGCGCGCAACAAAGCGGCCAGCAAGACCTTGTCGCGTGGCTTCGGAGTCAGGGAGCGAAACAGGCGCGCGAGCTCGTGTAGTGGCCTGGTTTTGTGAAGAATATATCAGTTGCAAGACTGGACCGGTTTCGGCTGTGTGGCCTGCGTGTTCCGGCGCTGCGAGCCGACATGGCGCCGCCCGAATTTAAGTAGGAATGATCTGGGCCGCCGGGTCAAGACGCCGCAGGTCAGTCGGATCGCTTGTAACTATGGGATCCCGCGGCTGCCTGGCGAGGATCACCACCGATGCATTGTAAGATCCGAAGCATTGACGGCGTCGCAGAGTTCTCCGCAGGCACGGGCAAGCTGCTCGTCAAGCGGAATAACCTCAACTTCGTCGCTCCGCAGGAACCTGGCTAACGTGACGACGCCCGCGGGAACTCGGAACGTCCGGCCTTGAGCTAATGCCTGATGAAGCAAGGCAATCATCCGCTTATCGCCGCGATCCAAGGCTATGAGCGCGCCAGCATCCAGCATTATTCCCGCCGCGGTGCGAGTGCGCGTTCCGCCGGCTCGCCATATTGTTTGATCAAATCCCGCAGAAATGCCCGGAGCGACTCGCTTCTCTCGTGTTCCGCCAGAACCCGTGTAATGTAACCCGAAACCGAATCCGCCCGGCCGGCACGGACTTCCTGGTGAACTCTCGCGAGTTGGTCCTTGGGCAAAGTAATGGCGATCTTCGACCTGGTCATACCAGCATCATCCGTTGCAAACGGGCGTAACAAGCCGAGGGCAGAACCGGCCCTGCGAGCCCCGAATGCTTCGGGCCGGGGTATCCGCAAGCACGATCTCGCCGCAGGTACAAGTACCACGTCACCACTGCAAGCGTCCGATATCAGGCGATCGCAGTATCCCAGGCGCTCGCCATCTCGGCAAAGGCGGCCCCGCAACTCGGCCATTCGTGGAGCGTCGCAGGATCGAAGTCCGCCCCATTGGGCCAAACCAGAGTATGAACCTCGGGATCAAGCGCGACCTGATTGAACAACGCTAAATCGCGAAGCGGCCCGTAAAGCTCCCCCCGCAGAACCGGCAGAAAATCGACGACTTGCTGTGTACAGTCATCGAAGTCAATGCGAAGCGTGTAAGGGGCAATGATCTCGAAGCGTGCGACACGGCAGATTAGATGCTGCATAAAGCAATCCTATCGTAAGGGTTCGATTGGCGCCGCCCTCCGGCCCGCGTGCAGTAGGGTCCAATCCGCAATCAATTCCGGCTGATGCAATTCCGCCCAAGCCTCTACTAGCCGTCGCTGTTTCCGGGGTAATGTCCGCCCTGTGAAGTTGAGTTACGCTTGCAAAAGGGCCCAACCGGAACGAGCGCGATTGCCATATCGACTCGCCCATGCGTTACACGGCCCAAAGTCTAGCGCGGCCAGCGCGCGGGCAGACGATTTCCGCCGGGCAGCTTCGGAACATCATCGCAACAAACCTAGGCGGTTAAGTACGGTCGATTTCGGGCGAGCGCCGTCGCTTTCAGATGGTCGGCAATCCGGAAACTGAGTTGCCAGGCGACGTGCGCAGTGCAACTCCGGCTGGCGCGTGATTTGCTCGCAATGTGGCCGACCTGCTGGTGCGGTCAATCAAGTGTCACCAGGAGCGTTCACGCGCTTTTCGGGGAACGTTAGGTGTTTTACTGGCGATTGCATCGCAAAGTCTGCATACACCCATAGGTGCGCGGAGTCATAGAGACTCTTAAGCGGCTGCTTCGCGCTGCCGTTCTTGTCCCAAGGCTGCAGATCGCCGTCAAGCTCGCAGAACACCACGTCATCTGCGCCTGCATCGCGCAGCTGTTCGGCCCTTACAAGCACAGCCGCAAGAATGGCTTGATCGAATGGCTTTAGATCCAGATTTATCGTGGACAATTCGACAGCCCTCGCCAGCATCGCTTCCGAAAGTGGGAAAACCTCGATTCCGGAATGACGCGCGATTGCTGACAAGCGCTGGTCTACTGTATCCAGTTCGGCAGATACCAAAGCCTCATACTGGTCCAACACCAGACGAACGGTTCCGGCGGAATCGTTCGTTACTTTTCCCTCGTGCATCGCCCAGCCCAGGTAGCGGCGAAGCGAGTCGGCTGTCGGTCGGGCTGATATTTTGTCCGAAGGGGATTGCGAGCTTCAGTCAGGCAGAGCGCCGGCAAATACAGTTTGAGTTGTCCAGCCCCGGCGTCGCGGATCAGTTTTGCTGCAGTTGGCACCTGCTGGTGAGCTGGGGCCGAATACGCCACCACCCAATTGGTCTCGACGAATACGTGACGCATCCTCTCTAAAGGAGTATCGCTGAACGCGGATGTCCTGAGCGGACGGAACCCTGCGCGAGAGCAGGGACGATATACATTTCTGCAGCGTGCTTGATCTCGGGCGATAGCTCCCGGAGACCGGATTCCGTAGACAACGCCTCCAGCCAGGACTGGACATGCCGCTCGAATGCCAGGGCATCGGCAATTGCGTTTCCGCTAGCGTCAAACCGCAGGATATCCTTGACGTCAAACTCCCCGACTTTCGCGATCGAATCTTCCGAGGACGCAAGATACAGATCTCGATATATTCGGAGCCGGTCCGGCGTTACCAGGAGCCCCACAGGAGATCGCACAGCCGCCATGTAGCTCTTCAGCCGGCGTCCCGAATCGTCGATGGCGCCAGAAGACGTCTTCACCTCGACAACCAACGCGATCTCCGACGGTTCAGGACCTGTCACGACGATGTCGGGTTCAAAAACCATGATCTTAAACTACCACTCAGTCCGCAGTTGCGTCCCGCAGATCTGGTGCGCGATGGACAAACGGAAACTTGGCCCGGATTACTTCCCGTTAGTCGGCACGCTGCACAACGCGAGCGAAGCGTAATTTCCCTTGAAGTCCGCCGATCCTTCTCGATACCGTTGCCGCTACGATTGCGAACGGATACAGAGTCTGCCTAAGTTCATTACATTCCGCCGCCGTGAGAAACCCCCAGTGCATTGCTGAAATACGTCAACTCCGTGATGCTCTGGCCGGCTTGGAGCTTGGCGCCGAAAGAGAAATGATGACACGGGCGTTCGATCTTTGGCCAAAGAACAACGTGCATTCCGGTGCCTATGACGAACTGAAAATGAGGAGATGGAATTCCTGCCACAAGAACCATCAAGCGCCGAATTCCATATGCCACCTTGAACCAAGTCCCCTCCGGTGACCACTGGGGATCTTTACAGGAATTAGATTGCGGGAAGTGAGCCCAAGCGTTTCGCTGCCCTAGACTAATTGACCCGGGGTCCTCTAGCTGGTGTAATCCAACAAATACGCCTATCGTTTCCGGGAGATGATCAGGACTTTCAACGAGCCCCCTGGCAAATTCCGCTGGTATCTCCCGGGTCCCGCACGCATGATCAATCGTACAGGCGGTCTTCAAAGCCCATCGGCAAAATGCTGCATTCCGCGGGCCATCCCGCAACGTTTCGAGATGCTTTCTTGTGGAAAGGGCAATGATAATTGGTACGACCTCGCTCTCGAGTTGGCTCATCCAGCCCGCGTTGCAGACCTCGCAAATCGACCCGGAGAGAAAACGATTAAACACCATTGTCCGTGTCCATTCACAAGCGTCATCGCTTGAACTCCTCCTTTCGAGCGTAAGCCCATCTCCCTTCAGCCCCAGTACATCCAGAAGAGTCTCGGAGAATATGTGCTCCTTGCCGCGCTCACGGCCGTTCCCGCAAAAGATGCATGTAATCTTTCTCGGCCTGCCCATCTCCTGGCGATCTTAGCGCGGCCTGATTGCTAATTCCGTCTGCTAAAACGTGTCGCGGCGAGCCTTTTGCATGTTGCGCGACGGCACAGAGTATCGCGAACTCGTCGATAATTACTTGTGCGCAGCGGCGACGATCGCCTTGCGAATGCCATGTTTGCCGGCTTACGATGCCCTGCGGCACCTCCATCATGCCGCTATTGGCGCCCGTTTTCATCCCTCGTTGTGGGCTAAGCGAAGCGCGTCCGTGGGTGAATCACAACCCCTCCAAAACCCCTAACCCCCATAAAATCAAACACTCCCAAGCCCTCACCCCCACGCACCCGCCCACCCCCCTGCTAGGGTGTGTCTGAAGTGAACCCCTGGAGTGAGACAACCAGTTAAGGGGGTAATCGCCGTTCGCTGAGAAATCATTGCACGGCTTGGTTGATGTTGTCCACTCTAGAGGCACCTGAGCGGAGGATAGGGCAACGCAGGGATGCGACCCGAGCGTCGACTCAGCAGCTGGAATGCTCGGAGCGGCGTTAGTCGCTCCGAGCTTTAACATCCATTCCGGCCCAACTGCGTTAAATCCTGGGGTCGCAGGGGCAAAGCCCCCGGTATGCCCGGTTCCCAAGGAATTGCCGTTCACCCGTTCGCACCTCGTTCGAATTCCGCTGGCGGAACATATCCCAGCGCAGAGTGTAAACGTCTTTCGTTATAAACCCGCTCCAGAAACTCGCTTATGCTGGAGAGGGCGTCCTGAAAATCGCAGTATTCGTTCCGGTAAACCTCCTCATATTTCAACGTCTTCATGAATGACTCGCAAGCTGCGTTGTCGTACGGATTACCTTTACGGCTCATGCTGATCGTGGCGCCGCGCTGCTTCAATATGTCGGTGTAATCCAACGAAGCATACTGCACGCCGCGATCGGAGTGATGCACCAGACCGGGCGAAGGTTGCCGCTCGACGAGTGCCATCCGCAAAGCCGCGACCGCGAGCCCCGCTTCCAGCGATCGACCTAACGCCCAGCCGATCACCCGCCGAGAAAAGGCGTCCAGCACCACGGCAAGATAGATGAACTCGTGGCGCAATCGGATATAGGTGATGTCGGAAACCCACAGCTGATCGATCTCTGTGGGCTGCATCTCTCGCGCCAGATTCGGATAGATCGGGAGATGATGACGTGAGTCAGTCGTGGCGCGGAAAGCGCGGCGGCCTACGCACAGCAGGTTGTCTTCGCGCATCATCCGCAGCACGCGCTTCTGATTGACTTCGAAACCACGACGACGTAGTTCCAGCGCAATCCTCCGGTAGCCATAACTGGGCCATTCCAAAGCCACTCGCTGCATCTGGTCGCGCAGTTCCATTTCTGCCGGTTCGGTCCGTCGAGGCACACGCCAGCGATAAAAACCGGCTCTACTCAAGCCGGTCATCTGACAAAGAGCGCTCACGGCTTCGCCTTTCGAGGCTTGCTGCTGGACTTCTTCAAACAGACATCCTCGCCACTGACGACGGCTGGCGGGTGATGATCCCTGAAATGCTGTAAGGCCTTTTTTAAAAAGTCATTTTCCATGGTGAGCTGGCCAATCTTGCGCTCCAGTTCGGCCACGCGGCGCCCCTCATCGACAACCGCCAGGTCGCCCATGACGCGCCGGCCGAGGCCCGGGAACGCCGCATCCCCTTTGGCGCGCCACTCGCCCCGCCAACGTTCCAGCAGCTTGGGGCTGAGTTGATATTTTCGCGCTATTTCACCGGACGTTGAGCCCGCATCGAGTGCGCGCATCGCCGTGATCTTCAAATCGCGGCTGTAAACAGCTCGGGACAAATCCATTCCTCACTCCATTCAATGTATTTGCTCCCTTAACTCGCTGTCTCATTTTTGGGGTTCACTCCAGTCCGAGGAGACCACCTCCATATGAATTCCCGCATTCGCAGACGCTTATCTCACCAAGCCGCCGCAAAAGCCGCCGGCGCAAGAGCTACCCAACAAGGCGCCGCCGCAAAGAGCGCCGCCCAACAAGCCGTCGTCGCACAAACCGCGCAAGCGGCCCCATCCGCCCCACGCCCGCCGCTTCCACCCGCCCGAACCGTCGTCTTCGCACCCGTCCCCGCTTCTCCCGCCGCGCTGCAAACCACATCAGCCGCTCTCCCTGCCCGCGCTCCCCACGCGCCCGGACCCAAAAGTCCCCAAGCTCGCCAGCGCATTCGCCTCAACGCTTATCAGCACGGCCTCACCGGGCAGTTCCTGATGGTCCCGGTTGACGAGATGCCTTTTTATAACGCCACCTCCGCCGGATTTCACCGCCGTTTCCAGCCGGCCGACTCCTTTGAAGCGCAGCTCCTCCAGAAGATCATCGACACCAACTGGCGCCTCAATATTTGTGCCGCTCTCGAAACCAACCTGTTCGGCGTGGGCGCGGTCGATTACGCTGAGTCCGGCAACCATGACGACTGTGTCGAATCCATCCTCGCCCGTTGCCGCGCATGGTCCGACATGGGCAACCAGTTCGAACGCCTCGGCCGCTATGAGACCAGCCTCAATCGCCGCTTCATTCGTCTCATCGCCGAACTGGAACGCGCCCAGGCTGCGCGCGTCGCCCGTGAGCAGCGCGCCCAATCCGGCCAAACGGTTCCGCCTCAGGAATGCGCGTCGGCCCTCTCGCTCCTCTCCGCCGCGCAACCCGAACCCGCCCCCGAAACTGCCGCAACCCCTGCCGTTTCCCAAGCCGCCGTTTCCAGCCAACTCGCTGAAAACGAACCGGTTCTCTCCCCAGACGATTTGTTTCGCAAAAATCAGGAACCCGCTCCTTCTCCCTCCCTGAGCGATCAAGAAAGCCCGTCGTTTCCGCTCCCTCCACCGGCTCACTCCCAAAATTCATAGGTTGGCATTCCGCCTGCTGCTGACTGGAAAAGGCCCAGGCTGCCGCGCCGGGAGAAGCACGATCGTTATGATAAACTTGAGACTAAATCGCGGGTCGCCCCTGCGGATTCCAGAATGCGGAACGCTCCCGTGCAACCTCTTGTCCGCGCTTTACGTAAGCATTAGAGAATTGGTCGGATTCGTAACCACGGCGGCGCTCTCTTCGCCCTCCTGATGACGAAATTCGATGGGAAGCAACAATCGTCGGCCGAAGTCGAACGGCGGGGGAAATTGTGATCGCAATGGGAAGTGATCGCCGCAAGGGGATGCACCGGAATCAACGAGTGACACCGAAATGATGAGTGACACCGAAACCACAACTGTCTCGCCTGAGATTCAGTCTGCCGCCGACGACCACCTCAGCCGCCTTCTTCCCATGACGGTGGAAGAGCCTTGGTACAAGTCGCTCTACGACAACGTCCGCGAAACCTTCAACCCCCCTAAGCTTCCGCCGCTTGTGCTCACCTCCAAGCCGGTGGCCGTCAAGAGCATCTGGGGCATGTACTCCCCGGATAAGAAAAACTGGGGCTATTCCGTCGCGGTCATCGTCGGCATCATTATTCTGCTCGGAACCGTTTTCTCCACGAAGGTCGTTCAGGATCAAGTCAAGCAGTTGGCCTCCATCGATCTCATCGCTCCCTACATTCCGGAGATGAAGATCAAGAAGAACACCCTGGCTGGCGGCGGCGGTGGCGGCGATCGCTCCCCCACTCCCGCCAGCAAAGGCAAGCTTCCCAAACTTGCGCTCAAGCAGTTCGTTCCGCCTGAGGTCATCGTTCATAACGAACACCCCAAACTGACGATGGAACCGACCATCGTGCTCCCGCCCGATACCCCGGTTCCTGTCGTAAATTCAACGACTCTGGGCGATCCGCTCTCTCGTGTAGCGGAACTCTCGAACGGCACGGGTTCCGGCGGCGGCATCGGAATCGGTAATCGCGGCGGCGTCGGCTCCGGCGACGGGGCCGGATTCGGACCCGGTCACGGCGGCGGCACCGGCGGCGGAGCTTACCGCGTCGGCGGCGGCGTCAGCGCTCCCGTCATCCTGCATCAGGTCGATCCGGAATATTCCGAGGAAGCCCGTAAAGCCAAGTACAGCGGAACTGTTCTCCTCCGCATCGTAGTGGACCCCACCGGCCGCGTCACCAAGGCCGAAGTCGTCCGCAGCCTCGGCATGGGTCTCGATGAAAAGGCAATCGAAGCCGTTAACAAGTGGAAATTCAAACCCGGCACCCGCAACGGATCGCCCGTACCGGTCCTGGCTACCGTCGAAGTCAATTTCCGCCTTCTTTAATCATCGCGCCGCCTGCATCCTGATAGAATTCTCGACGGATGCAGGTAACCCGGTGTAGCGCCTTCATTTGCCGTCCGCCCGCCTCCAGCTTCACCCCTTGGAGCCCTCTTGCCTGAACTTACTCGCCGCCATTTCCTCGCCGGTTCCGCCGCCGGAGCCCTTCTCGCCGCCGCGCCCCTCGTCTCGGCCGAAGCGCGCAGCCCCTTCGGCATCTGCATCTACTCCTATGGAGGAACCCGCCGGTTCGCCACTACCCTCGACTTCCTCGACCATTGTCACGAGCTCGGCGCCGCCGGCATTCAGATGCCGCTCACCTCGCTTGATTCCGCCTTCGCCGCCCAGGTCCGCGCCAAAACCGCCCAATACGGCATGTACTACGAAGGCATCGTCTCGCTTCCCGGAGCATGGAACGGCAAGACCGACGCCGCCGCGTTTGAACAGCAGATCGTCGCCGCCAAAGCTGCCGGCGCCTCTGTCGTCCGTTCCGCCTGCCTCCCTTCCCGCCGCTATGAAACCTTCACCGACGCCGCGCAATGGGAGCAGTTCAAGGTCGCCAGCCACAACGCCCTGAACACGGCCAAACCGATCCTCGAAAAGCACAAGGTCGCCCTTGCGCTCGAAAACCATAAGGATTGGACTATCGACGAAATGCACGCCCTTCTCGAGAAGCATTCCGGCGAGTATCTCGGCTCATGCCTCGATTTCGGCAACAATATCGCCCTTCTTGATCCTCCTGACGCCGTTCTCAAACTCGCGCCATTCGCCATCTCCACTCACGTCAAAGACATCGCCGTCCAGCCTGATCCCAAAGGCTTTCTCATGGCCGAAGTGCCCCTCGGAGAAGGCGTTGTCAGCGTCAGCGCTCTGGTCTCCGCCATCCGCAAAGCCCGTCCCGCCAACCGGTTCAACTTTGAGATGATCACCCGCGACCCGCTCGTCATCCCTTGCAAGACGGACGCTTATTGGGTCACTTTCCCGGACCGCAAGGCCGCCTATCTCGAGCCCGCTCTGCGTCTCGCCCAAAGCCATACCGGTCCCCCGCTCACGCAAGTCGCCTCCCAGCCGAAGGACGATCAGATCGCGCTGGCCGAAACCAATCTCAAGCTCTGTCTCGAATACGCCCGGCGCCACTTCGCCAGCTGATGCCTTTCCAGATCTATTCCGAACCGGCGCGCTCCATCCTCACGCCCACGTCCGGCTTTATCGCCGAAGCGGGCTTTACTCACTCGCTTACCCCCGCGCGCAATTGCACTTACGGCTGCTCTTACTGCTACGTCCCCACCATGGGTATCTACGGCGGCCTTCGCGGCGATGACGTCAAAGCCTGGGGAAGCCGGACCACCTTCAAATCCAACGCGCCCGCGCTGCTCGCCCGCGCTCTCCGGCCCGATCAGGTCATTTACTGCTCGCCGCTGGTCGACCCTTTTCAGCCCGCCGAATCCGCGGCCGGCGCCATGTCCGCCATCCTCGACGCCGTCGCCCAACGGCCCCCGCGCATCTTCGTCCTCCAGACCCGCAGCTCCCGCATCCTTCAACACCTGGACGTGCTGCACCGCATCGCGCACCGCGCCGTCCTCCGCGTGAGCTTCTCCATCACCACCAGCGATGAGGCGATCCGCCGCGCCTACGAGCCGCATTGCGAGCCGGTCGAACGCCGCTTCGACGTCGTCGCCCAGCTCGTCGCCGAAGGCATCGACACGTTTGTCGCGCTCGCCCCGTTGCTCCCCTGCGACCCCGATCAGCTGCTCGATCGCGCGCTCCACGCCACCCGCAATCCCATCCTTTGCGACCCGCTCCATACTCGCGCCGGCAAGCCGCGCGGCGCCACCACCCGCGAGGCCGCCGTCCGCATCAGTGAGCGCCTCGGTCTGTCCCACTGGCATGACCCGGCTTTCCAGGACTTCACCGTCCGCCGCCTTTCCGCCCGCGCCGCCGCCGCCGGACGCCCCTTCGCCACCGGCCCCGCCGCCTTCCGTTTTCTCGTCCAGTAACCTGAACTTGTATTCATGACCTACCTCTCTCAGCTCGGCATTGAAGCCGTGAACGGCGACGGCACGGCCGGAGAAATCTCCTCATTCAGCCCCGGCGACGGCCGCCCCATCGCGCGCGTCCGCACCCACACCCGCGCCGAATACGACGCCCTGGTCGATTCCGCCCGGGAAGCCTTTCTCGCCTGGCGCCTCGTCCCCGCTCCCGTCCGCGGCGACATCGTGCGCGAGATCGCCATCGAACTGCGCGCCCGCAAGTCCGCCCTCGGCGCGCTCGTCACCCGCGAGATGGGCAAGATCCTCGCCGAAGGCGAAGGCGAAGTCCAGGAGATGATCGACATCGCCGACTTCGCCGTCGGCCTCTCGCGCCAGCTCTACGGAAAGACCATGCATAGCGAGCGCCCCGGCCATCGCATGTATGAGCAGTGGCACCCGCTCGGCCCCGTCGGCGTCATCAGCGCCTTCAACTTCCCCGTCGCCGTATGGGCGTGGAACGCCATGCTCGCGCTGGTCTGCGGTGATTCCGTCGTATGGAAGCCTTCTCCCAAGACCACGCTGTGCGCCATCGCCGTCCACAACATCTGCCGCCATGTCCTCGCGCGCCACGGCCATCCGCACGTGCTCACGTGCGTCATCGGCTCCAATGAGACCGTCGGGGAAGCCATGCTCGCCGACCGCCGTCTGCCGCTCATCAGCTTCACCGGCTCCAGCGCCGTCGGCCGCCACGTCGCCACCGTCGTGGGCCACCGGCTCGGGCGCAGCCTCCTCGAACTGGGCGGCAATAACGCCATCATCGTCATGGAAGATGCCAGTTTTGATCTGGCTCTGCGCGGCGTCCTGTTCGGCTCGGTCGGCACCGCCGGCCAGCGCTGCACCTCCACGCGCCGCCTCTTCCTGCAGCACGGCGTCTCCGCGCGCATGACGGAAGCGATCGTCGCCGCCTACCGCCAGGTCCGCATCGGAGATCCCATGCAGCCCGATACGCTCATGGGACCGCTGGTCAGCGAAGACGCCGTACGCCGCATGCAAGCCGCGCTCGAAACCATCCGCGCGCAGGGCGGGGAAGTCATCTTCGGCGGCAATCCCCTCGGCGGCTGCTACGTCGAGCCCGCCCTGGTCCGCGCTCCTCACCACCTGCCCGCCATGCGCGAGGAAGTCTTCGCGCCCATCCTCTACGTGATCGATTTCCCGGATCTCGACACCGCCCTCGAGTGGCACAACGATGTGCCGCAAGGCCTGTCATCCTCCATCTTCACTAACAACCTCATCGCCGCTGAAACGTTCCTCAGCTTCCGCGGTTCCGATTGCGGCATCGCCAACGTCAACATCGGCACCAGCGGCGCGGAGATCGGCGGCGCCTTCGGCGGCGAGAAAGACACCGGCGGCGGACGCGAATCCGGAAGCGACTCCTGGAAGGCCTACATGCGCCGCCAGACCAACACCATCAACTGGTCCCGCGAACTTCCGCTCGCGCAAGGCATCCAGTTCGCGCTCTAAGGATTCAGCAGCGCCAGCTTCAGCGCCACCCTTACCTGCTGCCCTTCATCCACCGTCACCTGTTGCGCGAACGCGTCGTAAATCGGCAGCGAGTCGGGGCTCGCGTATTCTACATTCAGCGGATCCGGCCACGCGTAGACCACATACTGCCCTGGCCGCAGATCCCCGATTAGAATGGGGCGCACCACGGCCGGCTCGTTCGGGGCCGGCACCGTCGCCTCCGCCACCGTGAGCATCTCGCCGTCTTTGGCTTCCAGCACCGTGACATGCGCCGGCGTGCGATGCCCCTTGTCGGGCCACGTCACCGTCGCCTCGATCGTCGCGCCTTTCGGGCTCACCGTGATCTGCACGGGAAGCGACGCGCCGTCCTCCACCACCGTCACCTTGCCGTGGAGCACGTCTTTGCCGCCCTGCGTCGCCGCCTGCACGTACCAGTTCGGCTTCACCGTCGCCAGCAGCCGGTAGCTGCCCGGAGGAATGTCCCCGCCCAGAGCGAACGTCGTCCCCCTTACCGCCGTGCTCGCGGAATTCAGGAGAGATTCCACCCCGATCCCGGACACTACCTCCCCGGCGGAGCTCCCATCGTACGCGGCGATCGTGCCCCGCAAAGATGGACCGCCGTTCACCGCGACGTTTATATCCTCGGCATCATCCCCGCTCACCGTCACCGCGCTGTACCCGGTGAGCTGGCGCCCGTTCCGGTCGCGGTATCCCGCCGCCACCAGATAGTCTCCTTCCGGGACGCCCGACAGACTGAACTTCGAAGTCGTCTTGTCGTAACGCGACTGCACCGCCGGCATCACCCGGCTGGCCGCGTCCGGGGCCGGGAAAAGGCCTATCTGCATTTCCGCCTGTCCCGGCGCCACGCGCCCCCGGATACGGAACGTCGGGGTCGAAGTCATTTGCACATTGGCCTGCTGCTCCGTCCCCGGACGCAGGTCCACTGTCTGGGCGCTGCCCGCGTCCGTCGTGTTCGGGTAATACGTCACGGCGTATCCCAATTCGTTTCCGTCGTCGTTCTCCTTGGGCGCGGGCGCGACCGCCGCCACGAAGCATTTGCCTGGTCCGAGCCCGGCGACGCGGAACAATCCCCGATCGTCGGTGACGGCTGTCTCCCGATCCTGGAGCTGCCGCCGTCCGCTTACGATGACCGGCCGGAGCACGATCACCTTCGCCCCCTGAATCGGATCGCCGTCCCCGTTGCTGACCGCGCCGGTGAGCACCGCTTGCGGGTCCAGGGTGAGCGAGAAGTGATCGGGTTGCGTGCCCGAAACCAGAATCACTTGGCGGTAGGCCCCGTCGCCTTGCGCATAACCCCGGCGCGTGGCGCCCAGAGCGTATTCCCCGGTGGGAACCTCCAAGAAATGAAAGCTGCCGGAGGAGTCCGTCCGGCCCGACCGCGTTTGTCCATTCGGCGTGGTCGCTTGCAGTGTGATGTCGGCCCGCGCGACCGGCTTGGCGCTCACCGAGTCCAGAACGGTCCCGGTGATATCGAAATGGTCTCCAGCCGTTACCGGGCTCGGAAGTTGCGCCGTTGCGCGCAGGGTCAGCAATAAGCTAATGGCGAGAAAGCGCATCAGCCTCTATTGTCGGGCTAAATGCCGGAAACTGGGGAGCGCTCCCTTTGCGGGCGGATCGCGACGTGAGCTTCTCCAGATACAGATAGATCACAGGCGTGATGTAAAGCGTGAGCAACTGTGAAACCACCAGGCCGCCGACCACGGCAAGACCCAGCGGCCGCCGCGCTTCTCCGCCCGCGCCGTAGCCGAACGCGATCGGAAGCGTCCCCAGCAGCGCCGCCATCGTCGTCATCATGATAGGCCGGAAGCGTTGGAGGCAGCCTTCAAAGATGGCCTCTTCGGCGTCTTTGCCCTGGCGGCGGGCCATGATCGCGAAATCCACCATCATGATCGCGTTCTTCTTCACGATGCCGATCAGCAGGATGATGCCGACGAACGAGTAGAGGTTCAGATCGTCGTGGAACAGCAGCAGCGTAATGAGCGCGCCCAGGCCCGCCGCGGGCAGGCCGGAAAGGATCGTAATGGGATGAATAAAGCTTTCATAGAGGACGCCCAGCACCAGGTAGATCACCAGAACCGCGATCACCAGGAGAATCGCCAGACCGCGCAGCGAGCTCTGGAAAGCCTGCGCCGTACCCTGGAACGAGAAGGTCATGGTGTCGGGCATGCCGATCTCCCGCGCCGCCTCGTCCACTTCCGCCGTCGCGCGGCTCAGGCTCACGCCCGGCTTGGTGTTGAACTGGAACGTCACCGCCGGCAGCTGCCCGATGTGATTCACGCTCAACGGCGCGACTCCCTGCACCAGCTTCGTCACCGCCGAGAGCGGCACCAGCTTTCCGGTGCTCGACCGGATGTACAGCTTGGACAACGCCGACGGATCGCGCTGATCCTGCGGCCGCACTTCCAGAATCACGTCGTATTCGTTGGCCGCCGCCTGGATCGTCGAGACCCGGCGATTCCCGTACGCGTCGTAAAGCGTGTTGGCGATCTGATCGGGCGTGATGCCCAGCGCCAGCGCGCGATCGCGGTCGATGTCTACGTTCAAACGCGGGCTGCTCAGGCGCAAGTCGCTGAATACATCCGTCAAGTCCGGCAAGGTTCCCAGCTTCTGCTCGAAACGCGGGCCCCATTTGTACAAAGCGGAAGTCTCCGCATCCTGAAGCGCCACCGAGTACTGGCTTCGGCCTTCGCCCTGGCCCAGCGTCAGCAGCGGAGGAATGCGCAGGAACACCATCAGGCCGGGGATCTGCGCGAAGCTCTTCTGCATATCGGCGATGATCGCCCCCGCTTTCGGCCGCTTCGAATCGCTCTTCAGATCGATAAAGAAAAAACCGCTGTTCTGATTGCCGAAGCCGCCGGTCCCGGTCCCGAATCCCTTCACCCACGGGTTGTTCTGCACCACGGCCGCCGCCTGCTCCTGCAGCTTCAGCATTTCGTCGTAAGAGGTGTCCTGGGCCGCTTCCGTTCCGCCGAAAATGAAGCCGACGTCAACCGTGGGCAGGAAGCTTTTCGGCATCACGATGAACATGTAAACGGTGACCACCGTCAGCGCGATGCTGCCGATCAAGGTCACGATCCGGAAGCGCAAAACGAACCGCAGCGTGTGCCGGTAAAGGTTGTTGAGACCGACGAAGAAAGATTCCGAAGTCCGGTAAAACCGCCCGTGATGTCCCGTCTCCGGCCGCAGGAAGCGGCTGCAGAGCATCGGCGTCAGCGTCAGCGAAATCAGACCGGAGATCAGCACGGCGACTGCGATCGTGATCGAAAATTCGCGCAGCAGCCGTCCGATGATGCCTTCCAGAAACAAGACCGGAATGAACACCGCCACCAGCGAAATGGTCATCGAGATGATCGTGAAGCCCACCTCGCGCGCGCCTTCGAGCGCCGCCTCCATCCGCGGCTTGCCCATTTCCATGTGCCGCACGATGTTCTCCAGCATCACGATGGCGTCGTCGACCACGAAGCCGACCGAAAGCGTCATCGCCATCATCGACAGCGTGTCGATCGTGAAGCCCAGAAGCTTCATCACCGCGAACGTTCCGAGCAGCGACAGCGGCACGGCGAGGCTGGGAATCATGGTCGCCGAGAAATTCCGGAGGAATACAAAGATCACCAGGATCACCAGCGCGATCGTCAGCCCCAGGGTGAACTTCACGTCGTGAATCGAGTCGCGAATGTTCTGCGACGCGTCGTAGATGATGCTCAGGTTGATCCCGCCCGGCATATCCTGCTTCAGAGCCGGCAGCAGCGCTTTGATTCCTTCCACCACCTCCACGGTGTTGGTGCCCGGCTGCTTCTGAATGGCCAGCACCATCGACTCGGTTCCGTTCACCCAGAATTTGGCCTTCTCCGTCGTGACGCTGTCGATCACGCTCCCGAGGTCCTCCAGGCGCACCGGATTGCCGTTGCGGTAGCTCACGATCAGCGGAGCGAACTGCGAAGCCGTGCTGAGCTGGCTGTCGGATTGGACCGTGTAAGCCTTCGTGAATCCGTACAACGAACCCGAAGGCAGGTTCACGTTGCCGTGGCTCAGCGAATCCCGGATCTCCTCCAGGCCCACCTGCCGGGACGCGAGCAGGTTCGGATCCACCTGGATGCGCACGGCGTACTTCTTGGACCCGTACACCTGGACCTGGGCCACGCCGCTGACCATGGAGATCCGGCGCGCCATCAGGGTTTCGGCGTATTCATCGAGCGCCGACATTGTCATGGTCGGCGAAGCCGCGCTCAGAAAAAGCACGGGTTGCGCGGCCGGGTTCACCTTCGAATACGAGGGCGGCGCCGGCATGTTCGTCGGCAGATCGCCCGAAGCGCGCGAGATGGCCGCCTGCACATCCTGAGCCGCGGCGTCGATCGGGCGGCTCAGATCGAACTGCAGCGTGATGTCCGTCGCACCCAGCGAACTCGACGACGACATGCTTTGGATTCCTGCGATATTCGAGAATTGCTTCTCGAGCGGCGTAGCCACCGACGAAGCCATGATGTCGGGGTTCGCGCCCGGCAGCGCGGCCGACACGTCGATGGTCGGATATTCCACCGCCGGCAGATCGCTCACCGGCAGCGTGATGTAACTCAGGATGCCGAAAACCAGAATCGCCACCATGAGCAGCGTCGTCGTGACGGCGCGGCGAATAAAGAAGTCGGTAATCCGCATCTTGAACTAGCCCGCTATTCCCGCGTTGCTCTTGAGAAGGCGCACGCGCGCGCCCGGCGCCAGCCGCAGCTGGCCCTCGGAAATGACCTGTTCCCCGGTAGTCAGTCCGGACCCGATCACGGCCTGTTCCGGATGTCCCGGAGGCGTAAAGTTCCGCAGCACCTGGATGGGGCGCATCGCCGCGGTCGCATCTGTCTGCATCACCCACACATACTTGCCCTGCGGACCGGTCTCGACCGCCTGCGCCGGGATCAGCACGCGCCCGTGCTCCATGCTGAGCTGCGCGCTGACGTTCACGAATTGCCCCGGCCACAAGGTCCGCTGCGCGTTCGGGAACGCCGCTTTCATCTTGATAGTCCCGGTGGTTGTATCCACCGTGTTGTCGATGAACCGCAGCGTCCCGGCGTCGGTCGCGCTGCTGGCCGAGGTCGCGTAAACGGTAAGCGGGCGCTCGGAGTTGTATTTCCGGATATCCGGCAGCAGGTTCTCGGGCACCGAGAACGAAACGTAAATCGGAGAGATCTGGAGCAGGCTCACCAGCGTGGTCGTGTTCTCCTGCGCCATGTTGCCCTGCTTCACCTGTACAGCGCCGGCCCGGCCCGCGATGGGCGCGTAAACCTTGGTGTAGCTGAGCAGCAATCTCGTCTCGGCCAGGCGGGCGCGATCTCCGTTCTCGGTCGCTTTGGCGCTATCGAGCGCGGCCCGGTCCGCCTCGATCGAAGCTTTCGCGGAATCCGCGTTCGCCACCGCCTGCTCGTTCTGCTCCTTCGAGAAAATCCCCTCTTTGAGCAGCTTTCCGCCGCGCTCCGCGAGCGTGTCCAAGTTCTTCAGCGTGGCCTGGTCTTTCACGATGTTGGCGTCGGCTTGTTTCTCGGAGGCGACGTCTTTGGCCACGTTCGCTTCGAGTTCCGCGATCTGCCGGTTATAAGTCTCCGGATCGAGCTCGAACAGCAGTTCGCCCTGCCGGACATCCTGCCCTTCCTGGAAGTTGACCCGCAGCACCGGCGCGGTGATGCGCGGCTTCACGTCGACCATGGCGATCGCTTCCACGTTTCCGATGGCCGAGATATCGAGCGGAACGTCGGACGAAGTCGCCGCCACGGTGCGCACCGCGACCGGCTGAGGCGCGGCCGCATTCGCGCTCTCTGGCGCATGCGCGCAGGACGCACAGATCAGGCACGCCGCCGCGCCCACAAACCCCAAGGTTCTATTTACAAAATTCATGGTCAAAACGGAGAAATCCTAGCACTTTATGGTTACATACTTCAGCTTACAAACCTTCGACGGACTTCGGGGCTAATGGATAGTTTTCGTCTTCCGGTTCATGTAATCCATGAGCAGATACTGGCCCAGGTTATAGGGCGTCGTAAAATACGCCTTGCCCCGGCAAATCTCCGTCACTTTTTGCACGAAATTGATCAATCCGTAGTCGCTCGCCAGCATGAACGTGTTGATCAGAATCCCCTGCCTCTTGCAGCGGTGGACCTCCTCGAGAGTCTTGCTGATCACCAAAGGGTCCAGCCCGAACGCATTGCGGTACATACGGCCGTCTTCGAGCGTGAGCGCGCTGGGCTTGCCGTCGGTGATCATGACGATCTGCCGCATGTCCTTCCGCTCGCGCTCCAGCAGACGCTGAGCCAGAATCAGGCCGTCCCGGGTGTTGGTGTAGTAAGGGCCCACCTGCACGCGCGCCAGCTGGCTGATGTCCAGCTCTTCCGCGGAATCGTGGAACAGCACGCACCGCAGCGAATCGCCGGGATACTGCGTCTTGATCAGGTGCGCCAGCGCGAGCGCGACTTTTTTCGCCGGCGTGAACCGGTCCTCGCCGTACAGGATCATGCTGTGGCTGCAATCCAGCATCAACACCGTCGCGCACGAGCTTTGATATTCGCACTGATGGACGTGCAGATCCTCATACTCCAGGTTCAGCGGAACCTGCACGCCTTCCCGGCGCACCGCCGAGAACAGCGTCTCGCTGACATCCAGGTTGAGCGTGTCGCCGAATTCGTATTGCTTCGAAGTCCCGGACGACTCAATTCCGGTAGCCAGGTCGCGCGTATCGTGGCGGCCGAAGCTCGACTTTCCCAGAGACCCGAGCAGGTCCTTCAACGTTTTGAAGCCGAGGAAGTCGAGAGACTTGTCCGTGACTTCGAACTTCACGTCCGCGTTCGGTTTCCCCTCGCCGCCGGGTCCCTGCTGAGCCGATTCCTGGGGATCGCTAATTGTGATATGTCCGTCGTCGGCGAGCTTCTGGACGAGGTTCTCGATCAGCTTCTCCATCTGCTCGGGAGACAGATTCCGGAGTTGCTCCATCATGCGCTCCATCTGCTGATCGGGAAACAGATCGCCGGCCTCGAGCGCCCGCTGGATCGCCTGCTTCAGGTTCTCCAGCGACTGGCCGTCCATCTCCATGAACTGCGAGTAGGGCGAGTTGAAGCCGCTCTGGAGAAAGAAATCGGAAAGCGCCTGGAGCAGATCCTGGGCGTCAATCCCGAAGTCCTCGCCCGTGTAGCGCGAGTACTTGATGGATTTCATGGAGTCGTCTCCTTAGTTGAACTGCCGGCGCCGGCGCTCTTTTTCCTTATCGCGTTCGTCGCGCTCGTCGCGCCGCTCACGACCGGGAGCGCGCTTTTCTTCGGCGGAGAACATATATTCCTCCGTGCGGCTGATCCTTCGATGGGCGTACAAGCCTTCCAGGATGAACTCGGCCGCCGAGCCGCGAACCGCGTCGGGCTCGTTCTCGGTCAATCCGAGAGCGCGCGTCTTTTCCATCAGGCCCTGGATGCCATTCAGCTGCCGCGCCATTTCGGCCGCCGCCACGACTTCGCCCAATTGCAGAGAGCCGCCCAGATCGAACCACTGCACGACGGAGTTGAGGTTCACGCCTTCGTAGTAGCGGTCGAAAACCTTGCCGACGGCGAGCCGGATGATTTCGCGGGCGATGGCTTCGCCGCCCTTCAATTCGCCTTCGTATTCCAGCTCCAGCTTGCCTGTCATCGCGGGCAGGGCCGCGTAGATATCAAGGATGCGCGGCACGGCGAGATCGTCATCGTTCTCCAGCGCTCGGCGCTCGGCGTTCGAGAGGACATTCTCCAGCACGGAAATCGGCAGGCGCTGGCTGACGCCGGATCGCTTATCGACGCGCTTGTCCTCACGCGCGGTGAACGCCAGCTGCTCCACTACTTCGGCGATATAACCGGGAACGCGCGACGCCAGGTTGGCGGGGCGCTGAATCCAGGCCTCCTGGCGGGTGATCGAAAGCCCCTGTTCCAGCTCCCGCGGATAATGCGTGCGGATTTCGCTGCCGATCCGGTCTTTCAGCGGCGTGATGATTTTCCCGCGCGCCGTGTAATCCTCCGGGTTGGCGGTGAACACAAGCAGCAGATCGAGCGGCAGCCGCACCGGATAGCCCTTGATCTGCACATCGCCTTCCTGCATCACGTTGAACAACCCGACCTGGATCTTGCCGGCGAGATCGGGAAGTTCGTTGATGGCGAAGATGCCGCGATTCGCGCGCGGAAGCAGGCCGTAGTGGATGGTGAGCTCGTCGGAAATGTCCTGCCCGCGCCGCGCGGCCTTGATCGGATCGATGTCGCCGATCATGTCGGCGATGGTCACGTCCGGAGTGGCGAGCTTCTCGACGTAGCGCTCATTCGGGGTCAGCCAGGAGATGGGCGCGGCGTCGCCCATTTCAGCGATCAGCCGCTTGCTGAACGCGGAAATCGGGGTGAACGGGTTGTCATGGATCTCACTGCCCGTGATGTAGGGGACCGCCGGATCGAGCAGCGTGGTCAGCATGCGGATGAGGCGCGTCTTCGCCTGACCGCGCAGACCCAGCAGAATGAAATTGTGTTTCGACAGCAGCGCGTTCACCAACTGCGGAACCACGCTATCCTCGTACCCGACGACGCCCGGAAACAGCGTTTCGCCGCGTTGCAACTTGCACATCAGATTCGCCCGCAATTCGTCCTTGACGGTTCGCGGGCCAGAAAGGGCCTCAGAGAATGCGCTGCTGCGCAGTTCTCCTAACGTGCGGGGTAACTCCGATAGTGGATTCATGGGGGAACATCCCGGATTTACCCGCAGTGTAGCATCCGGTTCCGCGAAGGCCGCTATTCGGGATTGAACTCCCAAACGTCGCTGCCGGAATGGACCAGAATACGCCCCGCCGGGAAGCGATTCCCGTCCATCGGGAAGAACACGGCGCCGTCGGTCGACTGCCCCGGAGCGACGCGGGATGTGATGAAAGCGATGGCCGACGCGGCCGCGGCCGCTTTGAACTTCTCGCTGGTGCCGTAGGCGAGCGCGGCCTCGCGCCGCTTCTGGTATCCGTTCTCCAGCCGCATGTTCGGAATGTTATAGATAGCGGTCTCATAGGCGGACACCAGCTTGACCAGATCGCTGTGGTTTCCATTCCGGAGAATCGTATCGACGACGTCGCTCGCCCCCGCCGCGGTCACCACGCGCCCGTCGGATTTAGCGTACGTGAAGTCTTCCGGCGACAGGCTGATATACACCTCGGAGCCGTTCGAGATGGCGATCTGCACCAGGGCGTATTCCTTGAGCTGGGAGGGAAGACGCGCGCACATGACGGTGACCCCTTTGCGCGTGAGGCTTTGATACTTGAGGCCGCCGTTCTCGAACTCGATGACTTGCGCCGGCGCGCTATTGTAACCGCTTAAGGCCATGCCGGCCACCACCAGCACCGCCCGCAGCCAGGATGATTCCATCAGGTTAATCTTAGCGACGATGCGCGCAAACGTCGAGTTATAGCGCGGCCCGGACGGATTGCAAGCCACCAAACCGGGGTTTCGCCAGCAGGCCCGCGCCCAGCAAAGCCAGTCCGATGGCAAGCCACTGCTCGAGCGAAAGGCCGATTCCCAGAGGGTTGGAGGCGTCGTGCTCACGGTAAAACTCCACGATGAGCCGCGCGATTCCGTAGAGCAGCAGATAAAGCCCGAGCACCTGGCCATCGCGGTGGCGGCGGCCGATGAAGAACACCAGAATGGCGCAGATGATCCACTCCGCGCCCGCTTCATAAAGCTGCGTGGGATGCAGCGGAATGCCTAGCCGGTCGGCGGCAATCACCGATTCCGGATTGGAGAAAGTCACCGCCCAGGGAACGCTGGCGGGCCGGCCCCAGCAGCAACCCGCGGCGAAACAGCCCAGGCGCCCGATGCCGTGGCCCAGCGCCACCCCCGGTGCAAATTGATCCGCGGTCAGAAGCAAAGGCATGTGGTGGCGGCGCATATACCAGACCGCGGCGCCCAACGCGGCGATGAGGCCTCCGTAAAAAATACCGGCCGATTGCAGCGTGGCCAGGGTAAATATCTCGCCGGGATGCGCGCGGTATTCCGGGCCAAGCAGGATCATCAGCAGCTTCGCGCCGGCGATCCCGGCGAGCGCGCAGAAGACGCCCAGATTCAGCACCGGCTCCGACGCCAGTCCCACGCGACGCGCCAGGCGCGTGGTCAGCCACATGCCCGCCAGAAAACCGAGCGCCACGAGAATGCCGTAAGTCGGAATCGAAAACGCCCCGATTCGAAAAAGGTAAGGAAGCATCAGCCGTGCGCCTTTCTCTCCGCCGCGGACCGGCGCAGCATTCCGAGCAGAAGCAGCCCCGCTCCGATCGTGATGGCCGTGTCGGCCACGTTGAATGTGTACCAGTGATGCGCGCCGACATAGAAATCGAGAAAGTCGGTCACCGAGCCGGCGCGAATGCGATCGAAGACGTTCCCGATGGCCCCGCCGAAGATGAGAGCCACCGCGGTGTTGGAGGCCGGATCGGTGCTCCGGTTCCGTAGCAGGAGCCAGATCAAAAGGAGCAGCGCCGCCGCGGAGAACGCCAGCAGCAGAGCCACCCGGTAGGTCGACGCCGAGTCGGCGAACAACCCGAACGCCACGCCGGTATTGTGCGAACGCTGGATGTCCAGGAAACCCGGAATCACCGTGTGGGACTGGTACGGCTTGAGCCTCGTTTCGACCAGAAACTTGGACCAGCGGTCGAGCGCGAAGACGCCCAGCGCGATAAGGCTAGAGCGCATGTTTCTCGCGGTAAATCTCTTCCACGGCGGAGGAGCAGAAACGGCAGATGGTGGGCCACGCGGCGTTCACGCCGACATCGGGCAGATACTTCCAGCAGCGTTCGCACTTCCGGTCCGTCGCGCGTTCCACACTGATCTGCAAGCCCGCTTTCCCGTCCTTGAATGAGGGATGTAAAGAGACTTGGGAGACGATGAAGAGCCCCGGCAATTCCGCCCGGTACTCCGCGAGCAGCGGAAAGAGGTCGGCGTCCGCGGTCAGATGAACGTGAGCTTCCAGAGGCGCTCCGATCCTCTTCTCCTGGCGCGCCACTTCGAGCGCTTTAAGGACGTCTTCCCGCACTTCGATCAACGCATTCCAAAGCTCCGCGCGAGCCCGCTGTTCGCCGGTGATTCCTTCGGTCAGCTCGCTTGGATCGGGGAACATCGCCGTGTGGACGCTTCCCGTTTGTCCGAGGGCGCCCCATGCTTCTTCGCTGGTAAAAGCGAGGATGGGCGCCAGCAGACGCACCAGCGCGAGGTTCATGCGCCGCAGCGCGGTCTGCGCGCTGCGCCGCGCTTTGGATTTGGTCGCGCTGGTATAGAGCCGGTCTTTCAAAACGTCGAAATAAACGGCGCTCAGGTCCACGGTGGCGAAATCGTAAACCGCCCGATAGACCTTATGGAAAGCAAACTCGTCGTACCACACGCGGCAGCGGGCGATCAGATCTTCCGCGCGGATCAGGATCCATTTGTCCAGCTCCTGCAATTCGTCTCCGGGGACCGCGTCCGCCGGGGCCGCGAAGTCATGCGTGTTGCCCAGCATGAAGCGGAAGGTGTTGCGGAGTTTCCGATAGGCCTCGGACAGGCGCGCAAGCGTGGTTTCGGACAGCCGCGAATCTTCGCTGAATTCGACCGAGGAAGTCCACAGCCGCAGCGTTTCCGCTCCGTACTTCTTCATGATGTCGTCGGGTTCGATGCCGTTGCCGAGCGACTTCGACATCGCGCGGCCTTGCGCGTCGAGCGTCCAGCCGCTGGTCGCCGTCGCCCGGTAAGGAGAATGGTTGCGCAACCCCACGCCGATCAGCAGCGAACTGTGGAACCAGCCTCGATACTGGTCGCCGCCTTCCAGGTACAGATCGGCCGGCCAGGGCAGGTGGTTAGCTTCGGTAAGCACCGCGAGGTGACTGGAGCCGGAGTCGAACCACACGTCGAGAATGTCGGATTCCTTGGTGAACGTCCCGGACCCGCATTTGGAGCAGGCCGTTCCCGCCGGGATGAGTTGCTCCGGCGTCTCGGTGTACCAGATGTCGGCCGACTCCTGGGCGAAGCGGCGCACCACGGCATCCAGCACGCGCCGGTCGGTAAGCGGCTCGCGGCACTGATCGCAATAGAAGATGACAATAGGCACGCCCCAGACGCGCTGGCGCGAGATGCACCAATCCGGGCGCGTGGCGATCATGTTGGCGATCCGCTCTTCGCCCCATTCGGGCAGCCACTTCACGGTATGAACCGCGTCGAGCGCGCGCTGGCGCAAATGGTTCTTGTCCATTCCGATGAACCACTGCTCGGTCGCCCGGAAGATGGTGGGCCGGTGGCAGCGCCAGCAGTGCGGATAACTGTGCTCAATCGTCTGCTGGGCGAGAAGCGCGCCGTTCGCCTGAAGAAGTTCGATGACGAGCGGGTTCGCCTGCCAGACATTCTTGCCGAGGAGTTCAGCCGGAACCTCGTATCCCTCCTGAACGTAAAAGCGGCCCGCGCCATCTACGGGACAGTAAGCCGCGAGGCCGTATTTCAGGCCCACGACGTAGTCTTCATGTCCATGGCCCGGCGCGGTGTGGACGGCGCCGGTGCCTTGCTCGAGAGTGACGTGATCCCCTAAAATCCCAAGCGACGTGCGTTCCAGAAACGGATGCTGGAACGAGGTGTTTTCCATCCGCGACCCCGGAAAGGTCGCGATCACTTCGGGATCGACCCAGCCGCAGCACTCGGCCGTGGCGGCCAGAAGATCGCGGGCCACGATATAGGTGTCGCCATTCCCGAGCCGGGCCGCGACGTAGACGAACTTGGGGTGGAACGCGATGGCCAGGTTGGCCGGAAGCGTCCAGGGCGTGGTCGTCCAGATTAAGCCGAAGACGCGCTGACCGGCCAAGTCCGGATCGATATCGGCAGGGTCGGAAAGGAGCGCGAACCGCACCCAGACCGAGGGGCTCGAGTGGTTCTCATATTCCACTTCGGCTTCGGCCAGGGCGGTACGGTCGTGTATGCACCAGTTAACCGGTTTCAGTCCCTTGTATACGTAGCCCTTGTCGAGAAAATCGACAAACGCGCCCGCGATGACGGACTGATACTGCGGGCTCATCGTGAGATAAGGATCCTGCCAGCGGCCGAATACGCCCAGGCGCTGGAACTGTTCGGTTTGCACGGCCACCCACTTGGCGGCGTACTTGCGGCACTCGGCGCGGATCTCGGCGATAGACATCTTGGCCTTCCGCGAACCCAGGTCCTGATCCACTTTGAATTCGATGGGGAGACCGTGGCAGTCAAATCCGGGCACGTACGGGGCGTCGAAACCAGCCATGGTCCGGGACTTCAGGATGAAGTCTTTCAAGATCTTGTTGAAGGCGTGGCCGAGGTGGAGATTGCCGTTCGCGTAAGGCGGTCCGTCGTGCAGGATGTAAGTGGGGCGGCCGGCGCGCGCGGCGCGAATGCGGGCATAAAGGTCCTCGGCGTCCCACCGCGCCAGAAGCTTGGGCTCGGTTTGCGTCAAATTGGCCTTCATGCTGAAATCCGTGCGCGGCAGATTCAGCGTCTCCTTGAGATCCACTGTTGATGTTTCCATTTGGGGGTGAACTCTTCATTATACTGGCCGGGAAGGCGTGGAGGAATTGAGGGCGGCTATGGTCACACGACGCGATCTGTTGCGGGCGGCAGGAATTGCGAGCCTGTGGGGGTGGCAAGCACCTCTGTCGTTCGGCGCCGAGGAGACGCTAAACAAGGGCTCGATGATCGGCGTGCCGTTTCAGGCCACCGAAACCGTGCGGTTCGGCGTGATCGGGGCGGGCGGCCGCGGAACCAGCATGATGCACGACATGCTGGGGTTAGAGAACGCCCGGATCGCCGCCATCTGCGACGTCAACCGGGACGCCGCGCTCACCGCGCAAGGCCTGGTGGAGAAAGCGGGGCAGCCTTCGCCTGCGGTGTATTCCGGCGGAGACCATGATTTTGAAAAACTGGTTAAGCGCGACGATCTCGACTTCATCTACATCGCCACCCCTTGGGACTGGCACGTTCCCATGGCGATCGCCGGAATGAAGGCGGGCAAGCACGTGGGCGTGGAAGTGCCCGCGGCGACCACGATCGACGATTGCTGGGCATTGGTGAACACGTCCGAGCGGACGCGCCGCCACTGCCTCATCATGGAGAACTGCTGCTACGGGTATAACGAAATGCTCGTGCTGAATCTGGTGAGGGCCGGTGTGCTGGGGGATCTGATCCACGGCGAAGCGGCTTATATCCACGACCTTCGCGAGGAGTTGTTGAGCAACCGCGGCGAGGGACTGTGGCGCCGCAAACCCCACACTTTGCTGAACGGAAACATCTACCCGAGCCATGGGCTGGGGCCCGTCGCGAATTACATGGGCGTGAATCGAGGGGATCGCTTCGACTATCTCGTCTCGGTGAGCTCTCTGCAAGAAGGGCTGGAGAAATATCGCGACGCGCACTTTCCGCCCGACGATCCGAAACGGCAGGAGAAGTACGTGGAAGGCGACATGAACACCTCCGTCATCCGGACCGCGCAGGGGCGCACCATCCTGCTGCAGCACGACGTGGTGAACGCACGGCCCTATGACCGGATCAATCTGATCTCCGGAACGAAGGGCGTGTTCCGCGATTATCCGCCGCGCATTTACCTGGACGGCCAGGCCGGCGAGGAGCAGTTCACGCCGATCGACGCCTATAAAGACAAATACGAGGGCACGCTCTGGAAGCAATCCGGCGACGCGGCCAGCAAAGGCGGCCACGGCGGGATGGACTTTATCATGCTGCTGCGGCTGGTGGAGTGCATGCGGAAGGGGCTTACTCCAGACATCGACGTTTACGACGCGGCGGCGTGGAGCGCGGCGGGTCCTCTGAGCCGGGATTCAGTGGCGCAGGGAAGCGGGCCCGTGAAGTTCCCGGATTTCACTCGGGGCGGCTGGACCGGTCATCGCGGCTGGCTGGCGTAAACGGGCACAGCACGTTGTCGATCAGGCGCGTAGAGCCGGCGAAAATTGCGCCCAGGGCCAGCACTGGGGACTGGACCGTTTCCACCGGGCACATGGTCTCCGGATCCGCCAGGCCTATGTAATCGATGCGGGCGCCGGCCTCGTCCACGATGCGCCGACTGCGTTCGAGGATGACGGACGACCGGCGTTCTCCGGTGCGGATCATTTCGCTCGCGCTGCTCAGCGCCTGATACAAGCACAGAGCGATCTCACGCTCTTGCACGCTCAGACGCGCGTTCCGGGAACTCAGGGCTAATCCATCGGGTTCGCGAACGGTGGGGATGGGCACGATGCGGATGGCAAAATCGAGGTCCCGCACCATGCGCCGAATCACAGCCAATTGCTGCGCGTCCTTCTCGCCGAAGAACGCAACGCTCGGCTGGACGATGTGGAACAGCTTCGAAACCACGGTGGCCACTCCGCGGAAATGCCCGGGGCGGGACGCTCCGCAAAAGTGATCCGTCAATCCGGTCACTTCCACAAAGGTCCGGGACGGCTCGGGATACATCTCGCGATCGGAGGGCGCGAAGATCAGGCTTGCCCCGGCGCGGCCGCAAAGCTCGGCGTCGGCGGCCAGAGAGCGGGAATAGCGGTCGTAATCCTCCTGGCGGTCGAACTGGAGGGGGTTGACGAAGATGCTCACCACCACGAAGGCGCACTGTGCGCGCGCGGTTTCGATCAGGCGGGCGTGCCCGGCGTGCAGCGCTCCCATCGTCGGAACAAAGCCCACGTTCCGGACGTTCTGGAGCGCGAGGCGCAGGCCGGAGATGGAGGCAACTACGGGGACGCTCACGCGTCTTCCTCTGGCGGCGCGGGAAAGCGACCGGAGCGGACGTCTTCGATGTACTCGCGGGCGCCGTTCGTCATGGCTGCGGCGAGCTGAGCGTACTGGCGCACGAACGACGGCACAGATCCGGTAAACAGCCCGAAGGCGTCGTAGCTGACGAGCACCTGGCCATCGCAATGAGGTCCGGCGCCGATGCCGATGGTGGGAACGTCGAGCCGCTCCGTGATCGTGCGGGCCAGCGCGCCGGGCACGCACTCCAGAACCACGGCGAAAGCTCCCGCTTCGGCGATCGCAACAGCTTCCTGGAAGATCCGCTCAGCGGAGGCGTCATCGCGGCCTTGAGTGAGGTAGCCGCCCAGCTGGTGAACGGACTGGGGCGTTAAGCCGACATGGCCCATCACGGGAATGCCCGCGCCCACCAGGCTAGCAATCACCTCGGGGTGGTTGCCGCCTTCGAGCTTGACGGCGGCCGCGCCGCCTTCCTGCATCAGGCGTCCGGCATTCCGCAGAGCGTCCGCGGTGCTGGTCTGCCAAGTAAGAAACGGCAGATCGGCCACCACCAGCGCGCGTTCGGTTCCCCGCGCCACCGCGCGCGTGTGATGCACCATGATGTCCATGGTTACGGGGAGCGTGCTGTCGCGCCCCATGATGACCATGCCGAGCGAATCGCCCACCAGCAGGACGTCTATGCCGGCGCGGTCCAGCACGCGGGCCATGGTCGCGTCATAGGCCGTGAGCATCGCGATTTTTCGGCCGCGGGTTTTCCATTCGCGCAGAGTGGTGGCGCGGATTCGCCTCGGGCGTTCCGACATGTCGCGTTCAGACACGCTCGGCCTCGAGCGCACGCGGCACACCGCGGCGGTGCGCGATCTCGACGGCGTGCAGGGCGGCGGCGCGATAGAACTCGCGGACGGAATGAGGCATGGCGGATAAGGCGTCCAAGTGGCGGCGGACGGTCGCCGCGTCGCCGCGAACGACCGGTCCGGTGAGCGCCGCGGTCGTGCCGTGTTCGAAGGCGTTGTCGAGACTCGCCTGCGCCAGCGGACGGAGCGCGGAAAGCGCCGCATCGGAGGGAACGCCAGCCTCAATCAGCATCAGCCTGGCGGCATCGATGGCGGAGACGAGGTGGTTGCTCGCCATGGCCGCCGCGGCATGATAGAGCGCGCGGGAGCCGGCGTCGATTTCGAGAACCGCGCCACCGAGCAGGCCGGCGATGGCCCGCGCCCACGCGACAGCCGCCGGATCGCCATCGATCGCGAAGGCGCTCGACGCGAGCAGCCGGTAGCCGCTCATCGGAGTGGCGAAGGTTTGCAGCGGGTGCAGCGATCCGCAGGCGACGCCACGCGAGCGCAAGCCATCGAGAATTGCGGCGCCGTAGGCTCCGCAGGTGTGGAGTGCAATGGCGGGCGGCGGAAGCTGGGCGGCCACTTCCGGAATGGCGCGATCGGAGACAGCGATCACGATGCGATCGCAGTGCAACTCGCCATAGCTTGCCGGATAGGCGCCGCCGCCGATGAACGCCGCCGCTTCCACAGCCCGCTCCGGGGAACGGCTGGCGATCTGACGGACGGGAACGCCGCGCTCAATCAGGCCGCGACCGAGCGCTTGCGCCACCGGGCCCGCGCCCGCGATCCCGATGGTCAATGCCGCAACGCCGCGATCAACGCATCCGCATCGAAGACGCAGCCGCCCCAGGTTCCCCCGCTGGTGTTCTGGAGCGCCGCCCAGAGACGCGTATCGTTGGGCAGCCGCGGGTCGGGCGCCAGATCCGGGCGCAACGGACGCGCGGCAAGAACTTCCGTTCCCATTTCAGGACCGAAATAGCTCTCGCCTTCGCCCACCAGGTTTACGGAACCCTCCAGGTTATTGCGATCGATCACGATCTCGATCATGTCGCCTTCGCGCACTTTCCCGAGCGGTCCGCCGGCCAGCGCCTCCGGCGTGATGTGCCCGATGCACGCGCCGGTGGAAACGCCGGAGAAGCGCGCGTCGGTGAGAACGGCGACATGCTTGCCGAAGCTGAGGTGCTTGAGCGCGGCGGTGATCTGATAAATCTCCTCCATGCCGGATCCCATGGGTCCGCGGCACATCAGCACGATGATCTCGCCAGATTGGATGGCGTCGGGCCCGTGACCGCGGATGGCGGCGGTGGCGGCGATCTCGGTAAGAAAGACTCGCGCGGGGCCGCGCTTTCGATAGAAGCCCTCGTCGTCCACCACGCTCGGGTCGATCGAAGTGCTCTTCACAACCGACCCTCCCGGCGCGAGATTGCCGTGCGGGAAAGTGACGGTCGAGGTTAAACCGCGGGCGCGGGCCGCGTCAGGGCTCATGACGACATGATCAGGATCCACGCCATCGCGGTCACGGAGGTTCTGCCGCAGGGCGTGACGCCGCTCGGAGTGTTCCCACCAATCGAGCACGACGCCGAGTGTTTCGCCGGATACGGTAAGCGCATTGAGTTCCAGCAGGCCCAGTTTCCGCAGATGCAGCATCACTTCGGGTACTGCGCCGGCCTGAAATACCTGGACGGTAGGATGGCCCACGGGACCGTTGGGGAGCGCGTCCACCAGCCTCGGAACCTGGCGGTTCACGCGAATCCAATCCTGGGCGACAGGCCGCGGCAAGCCCGCCGCGTGCGCCACGGCGGGCAGGTGAATGAGCAGATTGGTGGAACCGCCGAAAGCGGCGTAGACCGCCATGGCGTTGTGGACGGCGGCGGAGGTGAGCACATCCCGCATGGCGAGACCGCGGCTTTCCAAAGCCAGCACCGCGCGCGCCGAGCGCCGCGCCGCATCCAGCCAGATGGGGTGGCCCGAAGGCGCCAGGGCCGCATGCGGGAGCGTCATGCCGAGCGCTTCGGCCACCACCTGCGAAGTCGCCGCCGTGCCCAGAAACTGACAGCCGCCGCCGGGACTCGCGCACGCGTGACAGAGGGCTTCGGTGGCGTCTTCGAGCGTGATCTCGCCGTGGGCGAAACGCGCGCTCACCGCCTGGACGCGGCCCGCGTCTTCGCCTTTTTCGGGAAGCAGCGTCACTCCGCCGGGAACCAGCACGCAGGGAAGATCCGGACTTCCGGCCAGCGCCATCATCATCGCCGGGAGTCCCTTGTCGCAGGTCGCGACGCCGATGACGCCTCGGCGCGTGGGGATGGATCGGATCAGGCGCCGGAAGACCTGAGCCGAGTCATTCCGAAACGGCAGGCTATCGAACATGCCGGTGGTGCCCTGCGTGCGACCGTCGCAAGGGTCGGTGCAGTACGCCGCGAACGGTATCGCGTCCAAGCCGGTAAGTTCCTGGGCGGCCGCTTCCATCAGCAGACCCACTTCCCAATGCCCGGTATGGAGACCGAGCGCGATGGGCGTGCCGTCCGGCCGGCGGATGCCGCCGTGCGTGCTCAGGATGAGAATCTCCCTGCCGCCGAGCTTGGCCGGATTCCATCCCATTCCGGCGTTCTGGCTCCAGCCGAAAAGGTTGCCGGACGGACTGGCCAGGAGCATCTCCGCCGTGATCGGCATCTGGCCTTGCGGGCCGGGCGCTTTGGATTGCACTCCGTAGAGCGAGGGCTCTCCGGATTCGACCAGATCTGAGAAGGAATGCATGGCTAAAGGACGATTGTAAGGGACGGCTACTTGGCGTCGCGCCAGTTAGGACCCATGCCCACGTCGGCGACGAGCGGCACTTCCAGCCGGTATGCGTTCTCCATCTCATGCTTCACCATGGCGGCCACCGCGGCGGCTTCCGACGGAGGCGCTTCAAGCACGAGTTCGTCGTGGACCTGCAGCAGCATCCGAGACTGGCTGCCGGACAGGTTGGCGTCGATACGAATCATGGCGAGCTTGATCAGATCCGCGGCGGTGCCCTGCAAGGGCGAATTCACGGCTGTGCGCTCGGCGAAGCCGCGCGCGTTGGGGTTGCGGGTGTTCATATCGGGAATCGGACGCTCGCGTCCGAAAAGCGTCTTGGTGACGCCGGTCTCGCGCACGCGTTCGATGGTGTCGTCGATAAACCGGCGCACGCCCGCGTAGCGCTCGAAGTATTTGTGGATATAGAGCTCCGCTTCCTTCCGTCCGATCCCGAGCTGTTGCGCGAGGCCGAAGGGACTGATGCCGTAGACAATCCCGAAATTCACGGCTTTGGCGCGGTTGCGAGCTTCGCGCGTGACCAGCATCGGAGGCACGCCCATCACCTCGGCCGCGGTGCGCGTGTGGATGTCTTCGCCGGAGCGGAAAGCCTCCAGAAGAACGGGGTCGCGCGACATGTGGGCCAGCAGGCGGAGTTCGATCTGCGAATAATCGGCGACCAGCAGCGTCCAGCCGGGCCGCGGCACGAAAGCGGCACGGATCTCGCGCCCGAGTTCGGTTTTAATGGGAATGTTCTGCAGGTTGGGGTTGGAGGAAGAGAGCCGCCCGGTGGCGGCGCCGGTCTGGTTGAAGCTGGTGTGGATGCGGCCCGTGGCGGGATCGATCAGCGCCGGCAGCGCATCGACGTAAGTCCCCTTGAGTTTCGTGAGCGACCGGTATTCGAGCACCTTGCGCGCGATCTCATGTTCGGCGGCGAGTTCTTCGAGCACGTCGGCCGCGGTCGATATGGTTTTGCCTTTTCCGTATTTGAACGGCGCGGGGAGTTTGAGTTCTTCAAACAGCACGCGGCCCAACTGCTGCGGAGAGGCGATGTTGAATTCGCGCCCGGAAAGCTGATGGATCTCGGCGGTAAGGCGGGCGATCTCGGTATCCATCATGAGCGAGAGGCGTTCCATCTCAGCCCGGTCGACGAGAATCCCGGCATCTTCCATGCGCGCCAGAACCGAGGCCAGCGGCAGTTCCACGGTCTCGTAGAGCTCGCGCAGGTTGCGCTGATCGATGGCTTCGGTGAGGGTGGCGCACAGCTCCCGGACATACAGGGCGTGCTGGGCGACCTCGGCGCCGACTTTCAACTCCAGACGGCGCTGCACCAATTGCTCGAGCGAGCAGCCGCCGGGCTCGGCATCCAGCAAAAAGGCGTATATCGCGGAGTCATGCCGGAAGCCTTGCGGGTCGAGTCCGGCACGGCGCAACGCCAGCAAGGCGCTTTTCACGTCACAGCCGGATTTGACGATCGCCGGATCTTCCACCATCGAGCGAAGGCGCGCGGCGAACGCAAGGGGCAGGCTGCGGGCCTCATCCTCGCGGAACGCGATCCCAATCTGCCCCGCGGACACGGCGAATCCGACCGGCGACTCGCCTTTGTGCGCAGCTAGATAGGCGTCGATGGAATCTTCGTCGGACAGAACGCCAACGCTGCGTGGCCGCGTGTCTTCGGCAGGCCCTAATTCCCGGAGATGACTGTGGAACTCCAACTCCCGGAAGACTACGCGGAGCGCCGCGACATCGGGTTCGAGCGCGGCGAGCGCATCGAGGGAGAACTCGATCGGGACGGCGCGTTCGATGGTGGCCAGGTGCTTGGAGAGGAGAACGCGCTCGCGATTCTGCTGGAGGCTTTCGCGGTACATCTTCTTCGTCACCTCGCCCGCGCGGTCGAGCGCGTTCTCCACCGACCCGAACTGCTCGATCAGATCTTTCGCGCCCTTGTCTCCGATGCCCGGCGCACCGGGGATGTTGTCGATCGCATCACCTTTCAGAGCGAGCAGGTCGGCGACCTGATGCGGCTCGACGCCCATGAACTCCTTCACCTTGGCGGGGTTGTACCACGTGTCGTCCTTGGCCGGATTCAGCATGGAGATGCGATCCGTCACCAGTTGGAGCATGTCCTTGTCGCTCGAGACGATCACCACTTCGTGTCCTTGCTCCGCGGCGCGGCAGGAAAGCGTGCCGATTACGTCGTCCGCTTCAAAGCCGGGGTATGACAGGATGGGGATCCGCATGGCCTCGAGCACCCGGCGCACATACGGAATCTGCTCCCGTAAGTCGGGAGGCATCTCCGTACGATTGGCTTTATATTCGGCGAATTGCTCTTCGCGCAGAGTCTTAATGGAGCTTTCGAAAATGGCCGCTATGTACTCGGGATGATGATCTTTGGCCAGTTTCCGCAGCATGTTGGTGAAGATGAAGACCGCTTCGGTGGAAAGCCCGGTGCTGGTGCGCATGGGCGGCGCGCCGGTTCGCGCCCGCGCGTGGTAGGCGCGGAAGATGAATCCATACGAATCGATCAGAAACAGACGCGGAGCGATCACTGGGGGCATGATATCCAAGGCGGCGTCTTGTTGAGGTTTAGACACAGTCCGGCGCTTGATCGTGTGGCAGGAATGACACACCGTAACTTTTTCTCGCCGAATGGAATCAATTAGTTATCGGTAGTTTATACTGAGGAGTTTCGCTGACTATGTTTGAGATCCGTTCCGTTCAGGAATTCACGCTTGCGCTTTGAAACGACGCTGCAAAGAGCCGTCGAGGCCCGCGGCATTGGTCTTCACAGCGGCGTTCCAGTAAGCATTCGAGTGGTTCCAGCGCCGGTTTCGACCGGAATCGTATTTCTTCGCTCAGATCTGAACAATTTTCCGATTCCGGCGAGCTGGCAGCACGTCGCGCGAGTGTCTTACGCGACAAGCCTGATGCGGCAAGGCGTCCTGATTTCGACCACCGAGCATTTGCTGAGTACCTTTTACAGTTTGGGGATCGACAACGCGTTCGTGGAGATCGATAATCTGGAAGTCCCGATCATGGACGGCAGCGGGCAGCCTTTTGTCGACCTGATCAACGAAGCCGGCATCCGGCACTCGCGGCGCAAGCGGCGTTATCTGCGCATCCGGCGTCCGGTGACAGTGGAGGATAAGGGCAAACGCATTTCGATTCTTCCCTCGGATAGCTTCCAACTGACGTGCGATGTGGACTATCCGGACCCGGTGGGGAAGCAGGGCATCGAGATGGAAGTGACGCCGGAGAACTATACGTCCCGCATCGCGCCGGCGCGGACTTTCGGGTTTAATGACGATCTGGATCAGATGCGCGATATGGGATTGATTCGCGGCGCGACGCTGGACAATGCGATCTGCTTTTCGAGCGCGGGCGCGATGAACCCCGGCGGTTTGCGCTTCCCCGACGAATGCTGCCGGCACAAAGCCCTGGATCTGATCGGCGATCTGGCTCTGCTGGGCAAACCGCTGTTGGGCCATGTGATCGCCGAGCGGGCCGGACACGCAATGCATACCGCGCTGGTTTCCAAGATAATGTCCGATTCGTCGCTGTATGAGGTGCTGACGTTCGACCAGCTGGCGACGCGCGTCGTACACGCGCTGGTTTCTTAAAAAGCCTTTTGGGAAAGCATGGCCACGCGGAAAAAGCCTGCGCGCAAGAAGTTCGACGGAGCGGCCGAAGTGCGCAGCATCGCCCGGGAGCGGGTGGGCAGGGTGAAGGCATCCCGAATCATCGTTCCGAAGGCTGATCGCAAGTCTAAATACAAAGGCGATCCGCTGGCTGAAACCGAGTCCTGATTCGTCTCTGCCGCATCCAAGCGATTTGGAAGACGCCAAGACCGCCGATGTTCCCGTATTAGCCGCGAAGACCGTTTGGCTGATGGCCATCAGCGTGGGCGTGATCGTCGGCAACATCTATTACGCCCAGCCGCTGCTGGCCGACATTGCCCGAAGTTTTCACCTGACGGTGACGACGGCGGGCGCAATCGCGATGCTGATGCAGATCGGGACGGCGCTGGGGATGCTGTTCTTCGTGCCGCTTGGGGACACGCATGAACGCCGGGCGTTGATCTGCACATTGCTGGCGGCGGCTTCGATCTCGCTGGTGCTGTTCGCCACGGCGCAAAATGCGTGGTGGCTGGCGGCGGCGGGCATGGCGACGGGAGGGTTCGGGGCCACGGTGCATGTGATCGTCCCCTACGCGGCGCACCTCGCCCCGCCGGAGCAGCGCGGCCGGGTGCTCGGCTTTGTTTTCAGCGGTCTGCTGTTCGGCGTGCTGCTGGCGCGCACGTTCAGCGGATCCGTGGGCGCGCAGTGGGGATGGCGCTCGGTGTTTTGGATCGCGGCGGCCGCCATGCTGGTGCTAGCGGCTTTGATTCGCACGCAGTTGCCGGCGAGCGAGCCGGATGTGCAGCTTTCCTGGGCGGCGCTGATGCGATCGGCGGCGGGTCTGGTGCGGAGGCATTCGGCGCTGCGGGAGGCGGCGGCCATCGGCGGCCTCTCTTTCGCCGCCTTCAGCGCATTTTGGACGACGTTGGTGTTCCGGCTGCAAACGCCGCCTTTTCACTACGGGAGCGCGGTCGCCGGCATGTTCGGTCTGGTGGGCGCGGCAGGGGCGGCCGGCGCGCCGGTGGTGGGGCGACTGGCGGACCGGCACGGACCCCGAAGCGCGGTTCTGGTCTCGGTGGCGACGGCTTTGGCGGCGCTGCTCATCATGGGCTTCGGAGGGAACACGATCATCGGTCTGGTGATCGGCGTGATCGTGCTCGATCTCGGCATTCAGGCGGCCCACGTTTCCAACCAGACGCGCATTTACGCCCTGGATTCCACGGCACGGAGCCGGCTGAACATGGTGTACATGGTGTGTTACTTCTGCGGCGGGGCGGCGGGATCGTACTTGGGCGCGCTCGCCTGGCGCGCGTTCGGGTGGTGGGGCGTGTGCGGTTTCGGAATCGCGGCTTTGCTGCCGGGTTTATATCTGGTCACCAGGCGAGAGCGGCTTTGAGAGCCGGGTAAAGCGCCTGATATGTGCGGTGTCCTTCGCCATAAACACGAACGCCTTCCGGCGAAGGTTCGACGGAGCTGATCTCGCGAACCACCGCGCGGCACGCTTCCGCAGCCGAGGCGAATTGTCCCGTGCCGACCATCGCCAGGAGCGCGGCTCCAAACGCGGAACCCTCCTGCGTCTCCAGGGTGACGACCCGCTTGTTCATCACGTCGGCCAGAATTTGCCGCCAGAACGGGCTTTTCGCGCCGCCGCCGGAAGCGCGGACGGAGTTGACCGCGACTCCTAATTCTTCAATGATGTCGAGGCAATCCCGCTGGCTGTAACAGACGCCTTCCACGACCGCGCGGACCAGGTCGGCGCGCTTGTGTCTGGCCGTCAAACCCATCCATCCGCCGCGCGCGGCGGCATCCAAATGCGGGGTTCGTTCGCCCATGAGATAAGGAAGCCAGAAGAGCCCTTGCGATCCGGCAGGGGATTGTCCGGCTTCTTGCATCAGATCCCCGTAATCGGCGCTGGGGGCGAGTTGATTCCGGAACCATTGGAGACTGAGTCCGGCGCCCTGGGTGACGCCCATCACATGCCACTTGCCGCGGACAGCGTGGCAGAACGTGTGGACGCGGCCTTGCGGATCGTACGCGACGTTCTCCATGTGCGCGAAGACGACGCCGGACGTGCCCAGGGTACAAGAGACAAACCCAGGCTCCACTACCCCGTTGCCGACGGCGCTCGCCGCCTGGTCGCCTCCGCCGCCCACGACCGGCGTTCCTTCGGCCAGCCCAGTGGCCTTGGCCGCCGCGGCGCTGATCGTGGAGGTCACATCGCTCGATTCATAACACCGCGGCAGGATGGAAGCGTCGAGCCCCAGAGCGCTCATCAGTTCGGCCGACCAGCGGCGCTCCACCACGTTGAACATGGACGTGCCGGAAGCGTCCGACACCTCGGTCGCATACTCTCCCGTGAGGCGGAAGCGAACATAGTCTTTGGGAAGCAGCACCTGGCGAACGCGATCGAACAAGGCCGGTTCGTTATCCCGCACCCACAGAAGTTTGGGCAGCGTGAAACCGGTCAGCACCGGGTTCGCCGTGTACTCGAGGACGCGCGCGAGGCCGAGCTTCCGGTTGACGGCGTCGACTTGCGACTGGCTCCGCTGATCACACCAGATGAGCGCGGGACGAATCACCTGGCCGGCGGCATCCAGCAAGGTGAGCCCGTGCATCTGGCCCGAAAGCCCGACGCCGCGGATATCCGCGCCGGAAATGCCCGCTTCGCGCAATGCGCCCTGAATGGCCAACTCCGACGCCGCCCACCAGTTCTCCGGCCGCTGTTCGGCCCATTGCGGATGGAGCATGAGGATGTCCTCATGCGCGACGGTGACGCCCGCGAGGATTCGTCCTTCGCCATCGACGACGAGAGCCCGGCTGCCGCCGGTGCCGATATCAACCCCGAGCCACATAGGTCGTTCCCGAGATCCACGGCAGGTAGGCGGCGCCGTAAAGGCCCGCTTCGCCGCCCAATTCCGCCCGCTCCACTAGGGTTTTCGCCGCCCGGTAAGTAAACGAACGCGATTCGAGTTCGGCCAGCATCGCGGGCGCGAACACATCCCAGGCGGGCAGCGGTCCCCCGCTGATCAAATAGAGCGGGAAATTGAAGACGTTGACCAGCATCGCCAGCGCAATTCCGAGCGCGCGGCCCATATGGTGGAACACGGCTAAAGCACGCTCATCACCGGCCTTGGCGAGCACGTACACTTCTTCGGAGGTGATGTCGCCCAAGCCGATCATCCGCGCCATGGAGGCAATCGCCGTCGCCGAGGCATGCTTCTCCAGGCATCCGCTGTTGCCGCAGCCGCACGGGTTCCCGCCCTGCACGACGGTCACATGTCCGATCTCGCCCGCCATGCCGACGTAGCCGTGAAGAATTCTTCCGTCGGAGATGATGCCGCCACCGATCCCGGTTCCCAGGGTGACGAGGACAAGATCGTCGACGTCTCGTCCGGCGCCGATCCACTTCTCGCCCATGGCGGCCGCGTTGGCGTCATTCTCCAGGATCACCTGCGTTCCCAACCGCTCCTGCAGCGCGTCCCGCATGGGAAAGCCTTCCAGAACCGCCAGGTTATTGGAGCCCGCGATCACGCCCTCTTTCAAGCGGATAAAGCCGGGAACCGCGACGCCGATTCCCTGCAGGTTCTGAGAACCCAGCGCGTGGCGCAAAGCGTCGATAGAGACGGCCATGTCTTCCACCACCGCTTCGGGACCTCTGGTGAGGTCGGTGGAGCCCCAGATCTTCTGCAGCATCCGGCCGTTCCGATCCACGGCGGCGGCGCGCAGGTTGGTGCCTCCGAGATCAAGGCCAATCGAATATTCGGACATGAATGCGAATCATATCAGGGCACTTGGATTCCGGGCGGCCTAAAGACCCGAACATGTGCCTAAAGAGCTGAACATGGCAATCCGATATGAGGCATATAGGATGATTCAATCGACACAGACGCGGATCCGTGGTAGGAATGAAACATTGGTGATCGGTGTGCGAAGGACTTGCAAGCTTTGACTCTTAAGCGGGGTGCTTATGAAAGAGTTACGGTACGTGGAGATTCCGGGCAGTGCGACTCATGAGCTTCCGCCGCTGCTGGTCCGGGGAGTTCCCTCTGACACGCAGCCGCGGGAAGAACTGATCAACGCGGCGGCGGAGATCGTCGAATCGGAAGACCTGCTTCCGGAGGAGGTGACGAATCCGGACCGCATGCTGGACCTCGCGTTACACCTCACGGATCAATATCTCGGCCTTCTGATTCACTGGCAGTGGGGGGATTCCGTGATTGAATGGATCCGCCAATGCGAGATCACTTTCGGAGCGAGCGATACACTCCGGTCGCTTCTTCATCCACAGGTGTGGCCGCACGCCGGACGCAGCAGTTTCGTCGACCTGCTGCTGCGCAAGCAGATTCCGACGCGCGGGGTGGTTCTCGAAACAGCGGTCGGGACACGGCTCACGTTTCGACAGCCGCCGCCGATCGGCTGCTGCTCCAATCAATTTCTCTTTTATTTGAAATCTTCGCTGGCGGATTCCGCCTACCATTCGTGGGCGTGCCTGAATCCGGATAACTGCGGGCACTTTCCGCCTGACCGCTTTCACTTCGAAGTGTTGGAGATGTAGTCGGGGATTCGAGGGCTTCTCCCGAAAGCCAGGGTTCCGAAGAGGATCACAAAGCCCGCCATTAACCCGATGGACGCGCCAAAGCCGATCTGCTCGGGCGTGCGCGAACCCCAAACAACGAGATACAAAAGGTTCAACGTCACGGGAACCGCGGACGCGAGAACGGGCAGCCAGGGGCGGTCCAACGCAAACAATGACCGCGAAGTGATTTCGAGAAGGCTTAGTCCGATGAGGCTGGGCGCAAATCCGAGAAACACCTGCGCCACCATGTGCGTCGATTCGGCGGTGAAACGGCCTCGCTGGAAGAGCAAGGCGATCATGGGCACGCGAACCACCAAGGCGATGGCGCAACTCGCCACGGCCAAGACCGCGGTGATGCCGAGCGCTCGCCGGATCAGCCCCAAAGCATCGGGCTCCCGATGGCGGCTCCGCATGCGTGCGATCTCCGGAAGGAGCGCGTTGGACATCGGAGAAACCAGGTAAGCGATCAGAACGTTGACACAGCGGATGCAATAGTCGAACGCGGCGGCCATCCCCGGGCCATCCTGGGTGGCGTAGCGGCGAGTGACGAGCATGTTGAGCGCCAGCAGCCCCGCGTAGATCAGAAACGCGCCGGGCTTTCCCAGCAACTCGCTGGTGCGATGATCCTCGATTTTCTCCCGCGGGGCGGTCTGTTGAAGCCGGATCCGGCTCTTGCGCGCGAAGATCCACACCACGCCGAGCTGCACGAACGCTCCGGCCGAATAGCCAATCGCGAAACCATAGATTCCGAACGGCCGCCACAGCGCGAGAGCTCCGACGATCACGAAGATGTTGACCACGGCCTGGTTAAACGCGGACGGTCCGAAGCGGCGCTCGGTATAGAGAAGAGCCGAGTGCACCGCGGCCGCGCCCGCCGCCAGGGTGGAAAGCGAAGCGATGCGCAACAGAGTGACGCTCTGAGAGTAAACGGACTCGTCCAGGCCGGGTCCGAGCACGCGGATCAACCAGGGCGCGAAAATCATGATGCCCGCGCTGAGAGAACAGAAGATCCAGGTGAACAGCCGCGCGGCGCGCCGGAACAGCGCGTCCCTATCCTCGCCTTCCCGCGCGGTCAGCAGGGGAACGAAAGCGAAGATCATCGTGTTGATGAGGACGATGTTCAACGTATCGATGGGACCCATCGCCACGGCAAGCCCATCGGCGAGAGCGTGCGTGCCAAGCAGGTAAGCGGTTACCGCGCCGCGCCCAAATCCAAGAAGGTTGCCGACGAAGATGCCTGTCGTGATCACCAATCCGCCGCGCATCAGCGGATTGCTCGCCGCGCGCCGAATCCACGTTTCCGAGAACATCCGCAGAGGCGGCTGCCCGGATTCGGCTAAGTGGGACGGGGGTGCTTCCAGTTTCAGAGGAACCTTTTACTCGCTCTGGGCGGCGGCTAACGCGGCTTCGAAGTCAGGACCGTTCGAGACTTCTTTAACGTACTCCGCGTATTTGATTTTGTTCTCCGGGTCGACGACAAAAATGGCGCGGCCTTCAATGCGCAATTCTTTGATCAAGGTCCCGTAATGCGCTCCGAAGGATGCGTCCCGGTGGTCGGAAAGCATTTTCACGTGATCCACGCCGAAGTTGCTGCACCAGCGCTTCTGGGCGAAAGGAAGATCCATACTGATGGTATAAACGTCCACTTCATTCAACTTGCCTACCTCGTCATTGAAGCGCTTGGTCTGCGCATCGCAAACCGGCGTATCCAATGACGGGATGACGCTGAAAATCCGGGTCTTGTTACCGGTATCGCTCAGGCCCACCGGATTCATGGAAAGATCCACAACATTGAAATCCGGCGCCGGATCACCCGCCTTCAGTTCGGGACCCAGCAGGGTCAGCGGTTTGCCCATCAAAGTCACAGCTCCGTTACGTTCCATGTTTGTTGAATCTCCTGAAAGGGTTTGGATTTAGGGGAGGAACTACGCTGGCTATTGTAGCAACTCAACCAGTTTCGCAACCTCGGTCACGGGCAGGCGGCAGACGAAGTTTTCGCAGACGTATGCCGCTGTCTTGCCGTCTATCGGATTCATTCCGGCCAGGGCTGGGAGCGCCGGCGCCAGAAGACCGCGGGAACTGGAGTCGGCCAGAAGGATCGCGCGGTTAGGCGCGAAGTTCGCCCGGATGGCCTGGAGCATTGCGCGCGTTTCCGGCGCGTCCTTTTCGCCGGCCAGAATCACTTGCCGCGGCGCCGAGAGCGAAAAATCCAGCGCGCACATCATCAGGGGTACGCCGAAGGGCTGAGTTTGGATGCGGGTCGCAAACGCCTGAATGGTCCGCCGCGCGGCATCGCCAAACTCCGCGCGGCCGGTGAGTCTTTCGAGCCGGAGGAGATTCAGCGCCGAAATGGAATTCCCTGACGGCTCCGCGCCGTCGTAATCGTCTTTCATGCGGATCAAAAGGCGAGCCTCGCCAGATTCGATCGCGGTGCTGAAGAAGGCGCCCTGCTCGCGATCTTCGAATAACTCCAACTGCCGTTCGGCCAGTTCGGCCGCAAACCGGAGGTCGCGGGTGTCGAACAGCGTTTCGTATAGATCCAGCAGTCCCCGGATCAGGAAAGCGTAGTCATCCAGGAATCCGGAAATGGCGGCATCCCCGCGCCGGTAGCGCCGCAAAAGGGTCTTCGATTCGGGGTCCCACATGGCTGCGCGGATGAATTCGGCGGATCTTTGCGCCGCCGCCGAGTATTTCTCCTCGCCGAGGATAGCGCCCGCCCTCGCGAAGGCGGAGATCATGAGCCCGTTCCAGGAGGTCAGCACTTTGTCGTCGAGATGCGGCCGGGGGCGCTCGCTTCGGGCCGCCAACAGTGTGGATTGCGCGTCTTTGATCGCCGCCCGCACTTCGTCAAGAGGCTCGGCGAAGTGGTGCGCGGTTTCTTCGGCGGTGTGCGCCTGGAACAGGATGTTGCGGCCGGCGAACTCGCCATGCGGATCGTTCTGAACGTTGCCATGAGCCTCCACGCCAAAGCGGTAGTGGAAGAAGCGCGCGTTTCTCTCGCCCACAAGGGACGCGATCTCGCCGGCGCTCCAGATATAGAAAGCTCCCTCGCTTTTGCGGCGCGGATGGGCCGGATCGGGAGCGCTGTCGGCATCTTCGGCCGAAAAAAAGCCGCCGGCTGGATCGGTCATGTCCCGCATCACGTAGTCGAGCACCCGCCTCGCTTCCGCCGCGAATTGCTCGTCACGGGTAATTTGGAACACGTCAATCAGGGAAGACGCGATCTGAGCCTGATCGTAAAGCATCTTCTCGAAATGCGGCACGAACCAGTATTCGTCCACGGAGTAGCGATGAAAGCCTCCGCCGAGCTGGTCGTTCATGCCTCCGCGTGACATGAACGCCAGGGTGTTTTTGACCATCTCCAGCGGCTCTGGGTGGCGCGTGCGCGCGAAGTAACGCAAGAGGAAGTCGAAGACCGCGGGGCGGGGAAATTTAGGGGCCTGACCGAATCCTCCCAGTTGGGAATCGTAACTGCGGCGCCAGACCGCGAAACCCGCGTCGAGCGCGGATGCATCGAGTCCGTCCCTCGAGGCGCCGGCCAAATCAGTTTTGGTGTGCTTCTCCAGTTCTTTCAGGACACCCGCGCTCGCTTCCACGATCCGGTCGCGTTCGGTGGCCCAGGCTTGCGCGATGCGCTCGATCACTGTCCCGAATCCCGGGCGCCCGTAGCGATTTTCCGGGGGGAAATACGTGCCGCCTACAAATGGCTTTCCATCGGGCGTGAGCCAGACCGACATCGGCCAGCCGCCGGATCCGGTCGCCGCCTGAACATACGCCATGTAGATGCGATCGATATCCGGCCGTTCTTCACGATCCACTTTGATGGCGATAAATGACCGGTTCAGGATCTCTGCGATTTCCGGGTTTTCAAAGGATTCGTGCTCCATGACGTGGCACCAGTGGCAGGTGGAGTAGCCCACTGAAAGGAATATGGGTTTGTTTTCGGCTTGGGCTTTGTGAAGAGCCTCGGGTCCCCAGGGGTACCAGTCGACCGGATTGTGGGCGTGTTGTTGAAGATAGGGACTCTGCTCGTCGATGAGATGGTTCGTCGGCATGAAGACCTATTGTCCCCGTGGACGGTCGAGGGCTGGCAATGGAATTGCCAAGCGCAGTATGTGGCATCACGAAAACTTCCCCGGAATGTCGCTGCGGACCCCCGTCAGTCGGCCGCCGAAGCCGGCCTGCGTTATGTGACAGGTGAGGGCCCAGGCATCACCCGGCGGCGGACGGGAAAAGGGTTCGCCTACACCGGAGCGGACGGTCGACCGTTGCGCGACAAGGAACATCTCACCCGTATCGCCAGTCTGGTGATCCCTCCGGCGTGGGAAAGGGTGTGGATCTGCCCGTCGCCGATCGGGCACATTCAAGCGATCGGATATGACGTAAGAGGCAGAAAACAGTACCGATACCACCCGCGCTACCGCGAGGTCCGCAACGAGACCAAGTTCCGCAAAATGCAGGAGTTCTCGGGAGTCCTGCCGCTGGTTCGCAAGCGCGTGAACCGGGACCTTTCGCTGGCTGGGCTTCCTCGGGAGAAGGTGCTGGCGACCGTCGTCCGGCTGCTCGAAACCACATTCATCCGAATCGGGAACGTCGAATACGCCCGCGAGAACGAGTCGTTCGGTCTGACCACGCTGCGCACCCGCCACGTGCAACTCGAGGGCGGCACGCTGAGATTTCATTTTCGGGGCAAGAGCGGGCAGGATCACGAGATCGAATTGCACGATCGCCGTTTGGCGCGCATTGTCCGCCAATGCCAGGATTTGCCGGGATATGAGCTATTTCAGTACCTGGACGAAACCGGCGAACGCCACACCGTCGATTCCTGCGATGTGAACGCCTACCTGAAAGAGATCACCGGATCGGATTTCACCGCCAAAGATTTTCGTACCTGGGCAGGCACCGTTCAGTCCGCGCTCGAACTCGCCAGTCTGGGAACGTTCGAAACCGAAGCTGAATGCAAACGCAAGATCGTGGACGCCGTGAAGTACACCGCGAAACGTCTCGGAAACAAACCGGCGACGTGCCGAAAATATTACATCCACCCGGCGGTTCTGGATGCCTATACGGACGGAACGCTGCTGCAATATGTAAAACCGCCCGCTGAGGAATTCATTCCCACCGATACGTCGTTACATCCCGAAGAGCTTTGCGTGGTGAAAATTATCTTGAGCAGAGGCGCGCCGCCGCGCGAATCTTCTCTGGCGGCGGCTTAATACAACTATTACAACTGCCAGCCGCCGCCTAGCGCGTTGTAGAGCTGCACGAGCGAAAGACGTTCATTTAATCGCGCGCCCGCCAAGTTGAGTTCCGCCGCGAAATAGTTCGTTTCGTTGGTGAGCACTTCGAGATAGCTGGTCACTCCGCCCTTATACCGCATCTCAGACAGATCCGAAGCTCCTTTGGCCGCTTTGACCAGCAACTCTTCGTGTTCACGAAATTCACGATATTTTTGGACCGCAATGAGGGCGTTTGAGACATCCCGGAAGGCCCCCTGAATGGTTTGCTGATACGACAACAGCGCTTGCTGCTGCTGACCTTGGGCGAGTCTTACATTCCCGCGAAGCCTGCCCGCCTCGAAAATGGGCTGCGTTGCCGACGCCGTATAGTTCCAGGCACGGGCCGAGCCGTTGAACAAGGAGAGCAGGGATCCGCTCTCCAATCCGAAGATGCCAGTGAGCGAGATATCCGGGTAGTAAGCGGCCTTCGCCACTCCGATTTGCGCATTGGCGGCAATCAGAGACTGTTCCGCCTCGCGAATATCCGGCCGGCGTTCGAGCAGGGCGGAAGGCAGCCCCGGGGGCACGTCCACGGGAATGGGTTGATCGGTTAGGGCCAGCCCGCGGGTGATCGGTCCGGGATTTTCCCCGATCAGCACGCGGATGGCATTCTCTTCCTGCTGTATCTGGCGTTGCAAATCGGGAATTGTGGCCGCGGCGGTCTCCACCAGTTGTTCGGCCTGCCGCACATCGGTCAAGGGCGACGAGCCGCCTTTCTCCAGCGTTTCGGTCAACTGAAGGGAGTTGCGCCGCGATTTGAGAGTGCGCTCGGAAATTTCCAATTGCAGATCCAGATCGCGAAGAGCGAAGTAATCGGTCGCGACATTCGCCACGAGGCTGCTGATCACGGCCTGACGCGCCCACTCGCTGGCCAGCAGATTCGCCCGCGCGCCTTCGGTGGCCCGCCGGTATTTTCCCCAGAAGTCCACGTCCCAGGAGGCGGAAAGAGCCAGCTCCACGGCGTTATAGCTGTAGGAAGGAACGCCGGCGCCGATCGGAGGACTGCGCAGTCCGGTTTCCTCCGCCACTCCGCTCAGAGTGGGGAACTGGTTGGAGCGAGTGATCGCGAGCTGCGCGCGCTGCTGCTCAATGCGCGAGGCGGCGATGCGCACGTCGTAATTCTTCGCCAAGGCCAGCCGTATCAGGTTTTGCAGTTGCGGATCCTGAAAGACGCTCCACCACTTCTCGTCACCGATGGAGCTCGCCGTGGCGGCCGCGGAATTCTCCGGGCCGCGATAAGCGGGAGGGACGTCCACCTTCGGACGCTGGTAGTTGGGTCCGACGGTACAGCCCGCGAACAACGCGCAGAGCGCCAGCAAAAACCACTCCCGGCGCGCCATCACCCTTTACCTCCCTCGGGCGCGGTCGCCGGGGGCGGCGGAACGGGCTTCTTGCGGCTGACGCGCGCGCTCAAGCTCTCCACCACGTCAAACGTCACGGGGATCAGGAAAATGGCGATCACCGACGCGGCTAGCATACCCCCGATGACGACGGTCCCCAGAATGCGCCGCGAAGCCGCGCCCGATCCCGAAGCCAGCCACAAGGGCATGCATCCGAGGATGAATGCGAACGCCGTCATCAGAATGGGCCGCAGCCTCAATCGCGCTCCCGCCAGCGCCGCTTCGGCGATGCCCTTGCCGCCCTCGTACTCGGACTTGGCGAATTCCACGATCAGAATGGCGTTCTTGGCGGACAGACCGATCAGCATCACCAGCCCAATCTGCGCATAAACGTCATTCTCGAAATGCCTCAGAGAGAGCGCCACATATGCTCCGAAAACCGCGATGGGCGTCCCCAGCAAGACGCTGAACGGCAGCGACCAGCTTTCATACTGCGCGGCCAGAATCAGAAACACGAACAAGAGCGACAGGCCGAAAATCGCCATCGAAGAGACGCCCTTGGCCGCCTGCTGTTCCTGATAAGACATCCCGGCGTAATCAAATCCCATCTCGCGGGGCATGGTTTGCGCAAAGACTTCTTCGAGGGCTTTAGTGACTTGCCCGGAGCTGTATCCGGGGGCTGCCGCGGCGTTGATCTGCGTGGCGTGATACTCGTTGTAGCGCATCGTAAATTCCGGCCCGTTGATGGTTTTGATGTTGGTCACGGCGCTAAGCGGGACGCGGCTTCCGTTTGCGCTGCTCACATAAAATTGTCCGACGTTCTCCGCTTTGGTCCGATAATCTCCTTCCGCTTCCACGTAGACCTGCCACTGGCGGCCGAACTGGTTGAAGTAGTTGACGAGGTACCCGCCCATGAACGTCTGCATGGTGGTATAGACGTCGGAGATATTGACGCCCTGCCGCACCACTTTGACGCGGTCCACATCCGCATAGATCTGCGGAACGGCGGGAATGTAAATGGTCTGCACGCCAGCGAGTTCCGGACGTTTTCGGGCCGCCGCCATAAACTTTTCCACATTGTCGGTCAGAAATTGAACATCGGCTCCGGAGCGGTCCTCGAGAATGAAAGTGGCGCCTCCAGAGGTGCCGAGACCGGGTATCGAGGGCGGCGAAAACGAGAAGACGATCGCGTCCGGAATTTGCGACAACACCATCCCGACATGCGCTTGAATGCCGGCCAGCTTCTCTTCCGGCTTGGTCCGCTGATCCCAGGGCTTCAACGGCACGAAGAAAAACGCGCCATACGTGCTCTGCACCTGACTCAAGAGACTGAACCCGATCACCGAGACGACGCTGCTTACGCCAGGGGTTTTCAGCAACGCCGCTTCCACTTTTCTTCCGGCGTCGCTGGTGCGCTGGAGCGAAGCCGCATCCGGCAACTGCATGGCGACGAACAGGTAGCCTTGATCTTCCTCGGGCAGAAACGCCGTGGGCAGCCGGCTTCCCAGAAAGACCGCCGCTACCGCGACCACCGCCAGAAATGCGAGGCTCAGACCGGCTTTGCGGATCAGTGCTCCGCTAAGTCCGATATATCCGTCGGTCATTTTGCCGAACATGCGATTGAACCAGCGAAAGAATGCGGCGAGCGGCCCGCGCGATTTCTTCTTCGGCCGCAAGAGGAGCGCCGCTAAGGCCGGGCTCAGGGACAAGGCGTTGAACGCGGAGAATATGACGGAGATCGCGATGGTGACGGCGAACTGCTGATAAAGCCGTCCGGTGATTCCGGGGATAAACGCGGTGGGGATAAATACGGCGGCCAGGATCAGCGCGATGGCGATGACCGGGCTCGACACCTGCTCCATCGCCAGAAGCGCGGCGTCGCGCGGAGAAAGCCCCTCCTCGATGTGGTGTTCCACGGCCTCGACGACGACGATCGCATCGTCCACCACCAGTCCGATCGCCAGCACCAGGCCGAATAACGAGAGCGTGTTTACGGAGAACCCGAGCAGCGGGAACACCGCGAACGTTCCTATCAGAGAAACCGGGACAGCGAGCAGGGGAATCAGCGTGGCCCGCCATCCCTGCAGAAACAGGTACACCACGACGACGACCAACCCCAAGGCTTCGAGGAGGGTGATCTCGATGTCCCGGATGCCGGCGCTGACGGCCAGGGTTGTATCGAGCGGCACGTCATATTCCAGATCCTGGGGGAAGCGCTGGCGCAACTCGGCCATCCGCTTCCGAACCGCGGCGGCCGCGGCCACTGCGTTCGAACCGGGAAGCTGATACACGGCGACGATCGCGGCGGGCTTTCCATTGAAGCGGCCGGTTAGGTTGTAAGTCTGAGCCCCGAGCTCCAACCGCGCGACATCCCTGAGACGCAGGTTGGATCCATCCGGGTTGGCGCGAAGAATGATGTCGCCGAATTCCGCAGGCGCGGTGAGCCGGCCCTGCGCCCGCACGGCATAGGTGAATTGCTGACCATTGGGAACGGGCTCTCCCCCGATCTGACCCGAGGGATTAACCGTGTTCTGCGACTGCACCGCGGCGATAATCTGGGGCACCGTGACGCCGAGCTTCGCGAGCTGATCCGGCTTCACCCAGATGCGCATCGAATACTGGCCGGCGCCAAAAACCTGGGCGCGCGAGACGCCGGGAACGCGCGTCAGCTCGTCGACCAAATTGATGTACGCATAGTTGGCCAGGAAAATACTGTCGTAGCTGCCCTTTGGCGAGGCCAGTGAAAGGACCATCATCGGGGACGTCAGCGATTTCTGCACGATCAGCCCCGCCGTGTTCACCTGGGCCGGCAACTGCGACTGAGCCTGCGAGGTCCGCAGCTGCGTCAAGACCTGATCGATATCCGGATCGGTCTTTACGTCGAAGTCCACTGAAATCTGCGACTGTCCGTTGTTGGCGTTGATGGACTCCATGTAGCTCATGTTGTCGACGCCGCTGATCTGCTGTTCCAAAGGCGTCGCGACAGACTGCTCAAGAGTTTGCGCATCCGCGCCGGGGTAAGTGGCCTGAACCTGGATCTCCGGAGGGACGATGTTGGGAAATTGCGCGGTGGGCAGGGTCAGCACAGAGACGCCGCCGATGATCACCATGAGAATGGCGATCACCATCGCCACGATGGGACGATCAATAAAAAATTTTGACATGTTCTATTGGCCCTGGCTAGCGGAAGGGGATGCAGCCTGGTCCTTATCCTTGGTCGCATCGGGCTTGGGAGTTACGGTTGCGCCGTCTCGAACTTTTTCGAGCCCTTCGGTGATCACGCGATCATCCTTGGTCAGGCCCTTTTGGATGATCCAAAACGGGCCCTCGCGCGCGCCTACCGTCACATTCCGAATGGCGACCTTGTTGTCCGGGCCAACGACATCGACCAGATATCTTCCCTGCAGCTCGGACACAGCGCGCTGGGGAATCAGAAGGGCGCCTCGCAGGATGTTGGTTCTCGCCTGGATGCGGCCGAATTGGCCGGGCCGCAGAATATTGCCGCGGTTAGGGAAGGCGCCGACTACCCGGATGGTGCCGGTCTGCGAATCGACCTGGCGATCGGTGAACACGATATGTCCAACCTGCGGATAGATGCTGCCGTCAGCAAGGGTAAGCTGCAGGGGAACGCGCGCGGCCATGCGCAGCCAGTCCCCACCCGCCTTCACGTCGCCGGCGACATGCATGTATTCCTGTTCGCTGATCGGGAAGTACGCTTTAATCGGGTTTACCTGGGAGACGGTGGTCAAGACCGTCGTCGGGCTTACCAGGTTCCCGATCTGTACGGTGGCGATCCCCGCCACACCGTCCAGGAGGGAAGTGACCTTGGTGAAGCCGAGATTCAGTTCCGCTGACTCCACCGCGGCCTGCGCCGATTCAATGGATGCCTTGTTTGTTTGAACGGTGGCGGCCGCCGTAGCTTTGGTTTGGGTGTCGGTGTCCAATTGGCTGGTGGCGATGGCGTGGGCTTCGGCGAGGGGAGTATCGCGCTTGACGTTAATATCCGCCAACCCGAGCTGCGCTTCGCCCTGCGCCAATTGACCCTTGGCCTGCGACAACTGGCCCCTGGCCTGGTCGAGCGCCGCCTGAAACGGGCGCGGATCGATCTCGAACAGCACGTCCCCTTTATGAACAAAGGAGCCTTCGCGATAATTCTGCCGAATCAGATATCCGGAAACCTGCGGCTGGATCTGGGCATTCACGTAGCCATCGAGCGTTGCCACCCAGTCCCCCGTGACAGGAACGTCTTTCTGTTGGACTCCAACCACAAGCACGTCCGGCGGAGACATCGGCGGCGGCGCGGCCTTCTGCTGACAAGCCGTCGTGACGGTCCACGCGAGTAGCGTCCCGCCGAGGAGAGCGAAGACAGCGGGTTTGAGCGGCCGCCTTAGGGATATTGAATTGGAAATACGGTCGATGTCACAGTCTTCAGAAAGCACGTTGGATCGGTCCCTCGGATGGATCTGGTCTTGGTGGTGATCGCCGGGTCGGCAATTCGGGCCGGGTCACGTTTTCAAATAGAGATGCTCCCGAGCGCCCGTGGATTCGGATGTCTACAAATCGGCTTCCGCCGCGGGACCGCTTGGCCGGTTCATGAGCCTTCGACGCGCCGGCATCCGGGAAATCGACACTTATCGCCCTGTTAAAATTCCTCCAACGCTCAAAAGGCAGGAACTCGAGGCCCCGTGCATCCCAGACCCGCTTCCTTATTCGCTCCGCTGTTCCTTATCGCTTCAGCAGGCTTGGCTCTCGCCCAGGAACCCCAGGCGCCGCTGCCCAATTCGCCGCCCGCGGCCAAAACGCAGGGGGCGCCGACACCCGAACCAGTCCGGGCTACGGGAATGGCTCAGGCCTTCTTCGGCCTCGCCGCGCCGCCCGATCCCGCGGCGGTGAACCGCGGCCAGACGATCTTCGTCTCCAACTGCGGTTTCTGTCACGGAACCAATGCGACGGGCGGCAATTCGGGACCGGACTTGGTCCGCTCCGTCCTGGTTCTTCACGATGAGGGTTCCGGCAAGCAAATCGGGCCCGTCATCCTCAACGGTCGTCCGGCGCAGGGGATGCCGAAATTTCCTTTCACGGATGCGCAGATCAAAGATCTCGCCGCGTTCTTCCTCTCTCGCAACCAGGCCGCCGTGAATCGGATGGATTACAAAATTCTCAACGTCGTCACTGGAAACGCAGAAGCCGGCCACTCTTACTTTGACGCACACTGCGCCACGTGCCATTCGGCATCGGCGGACCTTGCCCACATCGCCGGCAAGTTCGATCCGGTGGCTCTCCAGTCGCGGTTTCTTTACCCGCTCACCCACCGTTTTCCGGGGCAGCCCGGGCCGCCGCCCGACCCCAAGGCGCAGGTCACCGCGACGGTCACGAAAAGGGATGGCGCGATCGTCTCAGGCGCGGTCCTCGGTCAAGACGACTTTTCCATCACGCTCCTCGACGCCGACGGCCGGCGCGAGATCATTCCTCTCGACGAAAACGGCTCGACCCAGATTGAAATTCATGACCCGCTGTTAGGCCATGAGAAACTCCTCATGCAGTACACCGACGCCGACATGCACAATATTCTCGCTTACCTGGAGACGTTGAAATGAAGTTCATTTTCGCTCTCCTCGGCCTGTTCGCCGCGCTCGCCGCACAGGAACTCGATCCCAGCAAACTTCACCAGCCACCGACCGACACTTGGCCCACTTACAACGGGGACTACTCGGGCCGCCGGTTCAGCCCGCTTACGCAAGTGAACGCATCCAACGTCCGCGGGCTGAGACTCGCATGGTCCTACACAGTGTCGACCGGACCCGCCGGCAACGTCTTCGGAACTCAGATCAAAGCCACCCCGCTCGAAGTCAACGGAGTTCTCTACTTCACCGTTCCCGATCACGCATGGGCGGTGGACGCGCGCACCGGCAAGGAGCTCTGGCACTTCAAATGGGAGACCAAGGGCGGCATCCACATCGGAAATCGCGGGGTCGGCATTTACGAGAATAAACTCTTTTTCGAGACGCCGGACAACTACCTCATCTCGCTCGACAAGAACACCGGCAAACTGCGGTGGAGCGTGGAGATCGCCGACGTAAAGCAACAATATTTCTCCACTCCCGCGCCTCTGATCATCGGCAACCACGTGCTGGTCGGAGTGGGCGGCGATTCGCTCGATGTGCCCGGCTATCTCGAATCCCGCGATCCGGAGACCGGCACGCTTCAGTGGCGCTGGAATAGTGAACCGCAACCTGGCCAGACTGGCGCCGACACATGGCCCAACAAAGAAGCCATGGCTCACGGCGGCGGCATGACCTGGATGCCCGGCACTTACGACCCGGAGCTCAATCTCATCTACTGGGGCACCGGGAATCCCAACCCCGTGCATGCCGGGCAAGGCCGCAAAGGGGACAACCTATGGACCTGCTCGATCGTGGCCCTCAACGCCGACACCGGCAAGATGGTCTGGTGGTTCCAGCCTTCGCCGCACGATACACATGATTGGGACGCCGTCCAAACTCCGATCCTTTTTGACGGCTCCATCGACGGGAAACCGCGCAAGCTTCTGGCCCAAGCCAGCCGCAACGGCTACTTTTTTCTGCTCGACCGCGTCACCGGCAAAAATCTACTCAGCGTTCCCTTCAACACGGTGAATTGGTCCAAAGGCGTCGATTCCCGCGGCGAACCAATCCCCGATCCCGCCAAGGAACCGAAGACCGATGGCACTCTGGTGACCCCCGCCGCGGACGGCGCCACGAACTGGCCGCCGCCCAGTTTCGATCCTCAGACCGGACTTTTCTACGTCTCCACCGCGCAATCGTACAGCGTTTTTTACCTCACAGACACCGATGACCGCCCCGAAGGGTATGGCGGCCGCGATGCCGCCGTGTGGACCCGGCTGGCTCTCAAAGCCATCGACTATCAGACGGGCAAGATCCGCTGGGCCCACACCTACGCGGGACACAATGGCGGAATTTTCGGCATTCTGACCACCGCCGGCCACCTTCTCTTCGCGGGAGATCCATCCAGCAATCTGATCGCGTTCGACCCCGCGACCGGAAAGATTCTCTGGCACGCGCCGCTCAAAGCTTCCGTGAGCAACGGGCCCATGACATATGAACTGGACGCGCGCCAATACCTGGTGGTCGGCGCGGGTGATACGCTATACGCGTTCACGCTGCCCCAAGCTCCACAGGCTGCCGGAACCAGGTAAGGACGCCAAACAGGAAACCATCAATGACCTATTCCCGCAGAGATCTCGCCAAACTTACCCTCGCCGGATTCGCCATCGCTCCGGCGCTGGCCAAATCCATCAACTCCAAAGTCGACGGCGTCCAACTCGGCGTGCAGTCGTACAGCTTCCGCGATCTCTCGCTCGATGACGCCATAAAAGCGATGGTGGCGGACGGCCTCGGGGATTGTGAACTCTTCTCTCCGCATATCGAAAACGGCGGCATGCAAGGCGCTCGTCCGGCGTTCGACCCGAAGATGTCGCCCGCCGACCGCAAAGCCTTCTTCGAGGCTCGGGAAGCGAAACTGCATGATTGGCGCATGACCGTTCCCATGAGTTACTTCGAGGGGATTAAAAAGAAGTTCAATGACAACGGCATTAAGCTCTACGCCTATAACTTCAGCTTCAGCGGGAAGATGACCGACGAGGAGATTGATCGCGGCTTCGAGATGGCCAAAGCTCTGGGCGTGGGCATCATCACGGCATCCACGACGCTCCCCGTCGCGCAGCGCGTCGTGCCGTTCGCCGACAAGCACAAGATGATTGTCGCCATGCACGGGCACTCCGATCTGAAAGACCCCAACCAATTCGCCACCCCCGAAAGTTTTGCGAAAGCTCTGGCCATGTCGCCGTACTATCGGATCAATCTCGACATCGGCCACTTCACCGCCGCTAACTTCGACGCGGTGGATTTCATCGATAAGAACCACGAGAAGATCGTCCTGATCCACCTGAAGGACCGCAAGAAGAACGAAGGCGACAATACCGTTTGGGGTGAAGGCGACACCCCTATCAAGCAAGTGCTTCTGCAGCTTAAAGACAAGAAGTACCCGATCCCCGCCTTTATTGAATACGAGTACAAGGGCACGGGCGATTCCCAGGCGGAAGTCCTGCGCTGCTACCTATACGCCAAGATGGTACTCGAGGGTTAAGCTGCCGCGGCGATGCGATTTCTCCCGCCGACGGGCGCGTTTCTCGTCGCCTGCGTTATCCCGGTCATCCTTTCGGCGCAGGCTGAACTCTTTGTCCACAACTATCACCAGGTGGATGCTCACGTCTCCCGCGGAGCGCAGCCCGGCGTCGACGGTCTGAGAGCGCTGGCCGCCAACGGCGTAAAGACGGACTTGGATTTGCGCGAACCGTCCGAGCGGACCGGCAAAGAAAAGAAAGAAGCCGAGTCGCTGGGCCTCAAGTACATCAACATTCCCATGAACGGTCTTCGCGCGCCGACCGCTGGCGAGATGGAGAAAGCTCTGGCCACGCTCAACGACAGTTCCGCGTGGCCAGTATTCGTCCACTGCAAATACGGGGACGACCGGACGGGCTCCGTGATTGCCTGTTACCGCATGCAGCACGATGGCTGGGATAACCACAAAGCCTTCGCTGAAGCGCGCCGGATCGGAATGCATTACTGGGAAGTGGGCATGAAAACGTTCATCCTGCAATTTCGCGAAGGGCTGCCTGCCGCCGGCAACCCTTCTGCTGAAAAGCAGAGCCGCTAAGTATACTGGTTTTCGGTCTCCGTCGCCCATCCATGTCAGTAACCTTTGATCTTGCCGCCGCCGCCCGTGAGGAGATGATTCACGACGGCTTCGATCCCGAATTCCCGGCCGCGGCCGCCGGTCAGCTTGACGCGCTCAGGAACAAGCCTCCGGCGCAAAGCGAGGGGGCGCGAGATCTGCGGAACCTGCTCTGGTCGTCGATCGACAACGACACTTCGCGCGATCTCGATCAGATCGAGTACGCCGAGCGCGTCGCCGCCGGCATCCGCGTCCTGATCGGCATCGCCGACGTTTCCGCGAGCGTGCCGGCAGGTTCGCCCATTGACGAGCACGCGCGTTCCCAGACAACCACCGTCTATACCGCCGTCCGCGTCTTTCCGATGCTGCCGGAGGAACTCTCCACCGACCTCACGTCGCTCACTGAGAACGAGGATCGCGCGGCGCTGATCGTCGAATACGTCGTCAGCCCCGATGGCTGCCTCACGTCCACCTCGGTCTACCCGGCACTCGTCCGCAACCGCGCTCAACTGGCGTACAGCAGAGTCGGGCCGTGGCTCGAAGGCTCCGGCCATGCTGATCCGAAAGTCGACGGGAATCTGGAATTACAAGGCCAATTGCACCTTCAGGACGAAGCGGCCGGCCTTTTGCGGGAACAGAGACACCGTCTGGGAGCCCTAAATTTCGATCGCATCGAAACCGACGCTGTGGTCCAGAACGGCCAAGTGCGGGATGTCACCGCGAGAAAGAAGACGCGCGCGGATCTTCTCATTGAGGACTTCATGGTCGCCGCCAACGAAGTGATGGCGCAGACGCTGGCCTCCAGCGGTTCCGCTTCCCTGCGCCGCGTAGTCAAATCCCCCGAGCGCTGGGGCCGGATCGTAGAACTGGCCGCGCGCTACGGCGCGACACTTCCCTCCGCACCCGATTCCGGCGCCCTGAACGACTTTCTGCAGAGTCGCAAAGCCGCGGACGCCGTTCATTATCCCGACCTGTCACTCAGCGTGATGAAGCTCGTGGGCCCTGGCGAATACGTTTTGTCGCGGCCAGGCGACACGGGGCAGGGTCATTTCGGTCTGGCGGTGCATGATTACACGCATTCCACCGCGCCAAACCGCCGCTTCGCCGACCTGGTCACGCAGCGGCTCATCAAAGCGGTCCTCGCGCATCAGCCGCAACCCTATTCCGATGACGCCCTGGAAGACATTGCGCGCAACTGCACTTTAAAGGAAGACGCTTCCCGGAAAGTGGAACGTTCCATGGACAAACGCGTGGCCGCGGTGGCGTTCCAATCCCGCATCGGACAGACTTTCAACGCGGTGGTCACGGGCGTAAGCTCTAAAGGCGTTTTCGTTCGCGTCCTCAATCCCCCCGTGGATGGACGCCTCATGCGCGGCGAGACGGGCGTGGACGTCGGCGATCAGATCCGCGTCACGCTGCTCAATACCGACCCGCAACGCGGATTCATCGACTTCGGGCGACAATGACCTGGCTCTTTTGGTCGCTGCTCTCAGCGCTGTTCGCCGCGGCTACCGCCATTCTGGCAAAGGCAGGGGTTAAGGGAATTGACTCGAATCTGGCCACGGCGATCCGCACCACCGTCGTGGTGCTCTTCACCTGGGCGATCGCCGTCGCACTCGAGAAGCACGGCGAAATGCGGAACATCTCCAACCGGAGCTGGACGTTTCTTATCCTGTCAGGTTTCGCAACAGGCTTGTCGTGGTTATGCTACTTTCGCGCGCTTCAACTCGGGCCCGCTTCCAAAGTAGCTCCGGTGGATAAGCTCAGCGTCGTTCTCGTTATCGTGTTCGCCTGGATTTTCCTGGGGGAAGGGCTCAACGCAATGAAAGTGGCCGGCGGATTACTCATCTCCGCCGGCGCGCTGGTTCTGGCTTTCGCTTAGAGGCTGAGTTTCGCGTGCTCGCCCGGGCTGGCCTTATAAGGCTGTCCGGTCGCGATCGCTTTCACGAAGCCGGCCATCTGCACCACGCCGCTGGAGGGCGAATCCCAGTACTCCGCCTTCTCGACTTTCACGCGCAAGAGCGCCAATTCCGGGTCTTCAAGGCCTTGCGGAAACCATGCTTTCAACAGCGGATTCCAAAGTTGCTCAGCGCGGGCGGGATCGCGGACCATCACGGCCTTGCCGCTCACCGAAATGTAGCTGTTGCTGCCCGGATCGGCGTAGCTGACGTTCACGTCGTAATGTTTGTCGATCTCCTCGACCTTGGGCGATGAGGCGCGTGTGAAAAACCAGAGATCCCCATCGAATTCCGTCTTTTGGGTCGCCATAGGGCGGCTGCGCAGGCTGCCGTCATCCTCGGCGGTCGTAAACATAGCGATCTTGATGTCTTTAATCAGCTCGCCCAGTTTTTTAATATCGTCCGTTCGACTGTCCATGCGAAGGTAAATGCGCGGCCATTGCCGTTGTGAGGTTTGGGACAAGATCCTGCTAGTACCTGCGCCAAGCCAATTGCGGGAACCGGCTCGCCAGGAGGCGGGATGTGACCCGTCCGTAACGACAAATTCATCCATTTCTAACACTCGGTAGCTATCCTGCGAAAGCTGTGGGGGTTCCGGTGGCTTTGCCTTACTTCGAGGCCGCTGGGATACATCCCACGAAATCGTTTTTCTCGAATAGGAACCAAGGAGTTCGAATGATCGCAAGTTTCAGGAACCGGTGGCTGCGAACGGTCATGCCAGGCATGATGATTTCGCTGTCGCTTTATGCGCAGGAGCCGATTCCCGTGGTTGACGCCGCAGCCGCGAGAATGACCGCGGAAGCCGTCCAAACAAAAGACCAGATAGCCGAGTTGAAGGCCCAGCTGGCTGAGCAGCAGCGCCAGTTGGAACAGCTTCGCGCGGCGATGCAGAAGCAGCAGGAAGCCATCGAGAAAGCCTCGAAACAGGCGGAAGACGCGCAAGGATCTCGCGTGAACGCTCCCGCCTCGCTCGGCGAAGTGGCCAGCACCACGCCAATGTTGCCGATGCCGGCGGTCGTTGTACCGACCGCGAATCCGGCCGGAACGCTCGGGGCGCAAACGCAACAGCAGCCTGGAAAAGGTGAGAGCCCGCTGGGCTTCCACATCGGGGGCGCGACGTTCACCCCGCTGGGCTTTGTCGACTTCATCAGCATCACCCGCTCCACGGCGACCGGCAATGGAATCGGCACGAGTTTCAACTCGATTCCTTTCGCGAACACCGCGGCCGGGGGCCTTTCCGAAGAGCGCTTAAGCATGCAGAACTCGCGCATCGGGCTGCGGATGGACTCCAACGTCGGTGACTATAAGGTGCTCGGGTACCTGGAAACGGACTTCCTGGGCAACGCGCCAGCCAACCTCTTCGTCTCCAGCAACTCCGACACGCTTCGCATGCGCCTTTACTTTGTCGACGTCCAGAAGGGCGCATTCGAATTGACCGCCGGACAGACTTGGTCCCTGATGACGCCCAACCGCAAGGCCATCGGAGTCCTTCCCGCCGATCTCTTTTACTCCCAGGACGTAGACACGAATTACCAGGCGGGCCTCACCTGGGCGCGTCAGCCGGGCGTTCGCTTCACCTGGAATCCGAACGACCACTTCCACTGGGCGCTGGCGCTCGAAAATCCGGAACAGTATATCGGGGCATCAGGGGTAGTCGGGCTGCCTTCCAAGCTGGCCGCGAACTCGGGATTTGTCGCGGAACTCGGAAACGGCACAGCCACGACAGTCCCTAACCTGTTTCCCGACGTCATCAGCAAAATCGCGTTTGACGGCGGCCGTCCCGGCCACGCCGCGCACCTGGAACTGGGGGGCGTTTTCAGCTCTTATAAGACTTTTAACCCGCTCACCACGGGGCTGGGCGCGGGGCAGCACTTCACTCAGGTTGGCGGGGGCGGAATGCTCAACTTCAACTTCGAGCTGGTGCCCGGTCTGCGAATCCTTTCCAACAATTTCATCAGCGACGGCGACGGCCGTTACATCTACGGTCTGGGTCCGGACTTTATCATCCGCGCCAACGGATCTCCGTCCCTGGTGCATTCCGCCTCCACGGTGGACGGGTTTGAGTACCAGGCGACCCCGAAACTGCTGTTCTATACCTACTACGGCGGCGTCTACTACGGCCGCGACACGGCGATTGATTCCGACAACAAGACTTTGATCGGCTATGGATACACGGGCGGCTCCACCAGCGCGAACCGCACGATTCAGGAAGCCACCTTCGGCGTGCAGAACAACTTCTGGAAGAGTCCGCAATATGGAGCTCTGATGCTGGCTTTCCAGTATTCTTACCTCACACGCGATCCATGGTCCGTGGTCACAGTCGGCGCTCCCACCAGCGCCGCCACGCACATGGGCTACGTCGATCTACGCTATACCCTGCCGTAGACGGCTCCGGATTTTATCGATGTGCGCCCCGGTGGTTTCGCGCCGGGGCAGCCGTGTTCATCAGGAATTCAACCATCCGTAACAGATTTGAAATGAACCGGGTGCAAACCTGGAGGAACCAAGCAGAATGAGACGCAAGACATTCGTTACATGTGCGCTTTTAGCGGGGATTTCAGGCAGCGTTGCGATCGCAGAAGTGAAGATCAATGCGGCTGGCGCGACATTTCCCTATCCGATCTACTCGAAATGGTTTTCCGAGTTCAAGAAGGAGAAGGGGATTGAGATCAACTATCAATCCATCGGTTCGGGCGGCGGCGTTCGGCAATTAACCGAAGGCACGGTGGATTTTGGCGCTTCCGACAAGCCGCTCTCCGATGAACAGGCGGCGAAGCTGACCATCAAGGCGTTCCACTTCCCCACGGTGTTGGGCGCCGTGGTGCCCACGTACAATGTCGCCGGCGTCAATAAAGAACTGAACTTCACCGGCGATGCGCTGTCCGGCATCTTTCTCGGCAATATTAAGAAGTGGAACGACGCCGCCATCAAGAGCGTGAATCCCGGCGTCAATCTGCCCGACGCCGACATCATCGTCGTCCATCGCTCCGAAACCAGCGGAACGACCTTCGTCTTCACCGATTATCTTTCCAAAGTAAGCGGTCAATGGAAGAGCAAGGTCGGCGCGGACGCCGCGGTCGACTGGCCGGTCGGGCTCGCCCAGAAGGGCAACGAAGGCGTAGCGGGTTTGATCAAGCAGACAGCGAATTCCATCGGATACGTCGAACTGATCTATGCTATTCAGAACAAGATGGGCTACGGCTTGGTCAAGAACTCTTCCGGAAAGTTCGTCAAAGCGGATCTGGCTAGCGTCACCGCGGCGGCCGCCGGCGCCGCCAAGTCCATGCCGGCTGATTTTCGCGTCTCCATCACCAATGCACCCGGCGCGGCGGCTTACCCGATCTCCACTTTTACCTGGCTGCTGGTGCCGAGCCGGATTCCGGATGCTTCCAAACGAACCGCCATCGTCGACTTCCTGCGCTGGATGCTGACCACCGGACAGAATTACAATGAGACACTCGGTTACGCCAAACTTCCCGCGAACGTCGTGGCGCAGGAACAAAAGCAGATCGCGCTGATCAAGTAAATATGACCGGCTCGGCCGTTATACCCGCGACACCGGCGCAAAGAGCCCGCCCCACGCTTCTGTCGCGCTTGAAGAGCGGCGATCAGGTCGCGTATCTCATTACGCTCCTGTTCGCGTCTTTTGTCCTGCTCATCGCCGTTCTGATCGCTGGCGTCCTCTGGAAGGAATCGGTTCTGTCCAGGCACGCGTTTGGTTTGGGATTCTTCTTTTCGACCGCGTGGGATCATACGCACGATCGCTACGGCGCGCTTCCCTTCATTTATGGAACGCTGCTGACATCGGCGATTGCGCTCGCCATCTCCGTGCCTTTGGGAGTCGGCGCCGCGATTTTCCTCGCGGAGCTAGCGCCTGCCCGGCTTTCGAGCGGACTTACATTCCTCGTGGAACTCCTCGCGGCCGTCCCCAGCGTGATCTACGGGCTCCTGGCTATTTTTACCCTCATCCCGCTTCTTCGTCTTTACGTCGAGCCGCCGTTGCAGCACGCGTTTGGTTTTCTACCCATTTTCAGCGGCCCGATTTATGGCATAGGGTATCTGGCGGCCGGTTCGATCCTCTCGATAATGACCTTTCCGTTCATCATCTCGGTATCGCGGGAAGCCCTGCTCGACGTTCCCAATGATCAGCGCGAGGCCGCTCTCGCGCTCGGCGCGACCCGGTGGGAAGCTACCTGGCAGGCGGTGGTTCCTTACGCCAAACTCGGCATCATGGGCTCCATCTTCCTGGGCCTTGCCCGGGCCCTGGGCGAGACCATGGCCGTGACCATGGTGATCGGAAATTCACCCAAGATCAACGCTTCGCTGTTTTCCTCCGGCTATACCATCGCTTCCGTGATCGCCAACGAGTTTGCGGAGGCCACGAACGATTTGTTCCTGGACTCTTTGATCTATCTCGGCCTCGTTTTGTTTCTGCTCACGATCCTGATCAACGGCGCGGCGCGGCTTCTGATTGTCGCGACTACCCGGAAAGGATCGGCCTAAGCGATGCGCCTAACCTGGAGAAATCTTCTCAACAACATCATGCTGTCGCTCACGGCGGTGTGCACCTTTCTCACGGTGGCGACGCTGTTCTTCATTCTGGGCTACCTGGTTTGGAACGGGGGCAAGAGCCTCAATTGGGCGTTCTTCACAGAGCTTCCCAAGTCGCCTGGAGAAATCGGCGGCGGAATGGCCAACGCGATTGTCGGGAGCATGAAGCTTGTTTCCCTCGCTTCGCTCATCGGCATCCCGATCGGCGTCATGGCCGGCATTTACCTTTCCGAGTTCGGCGGCAAAACGTTTCCGTTCCTCATCCGGTATGTGGCCGACCTGCTCAATGGCGTGCCGTCGATTGTCGTCGGCATCGTGGCTTTCGCCCTGCTGGTGCGGCCGCTCAAGCGATTCTCGGCGTGGGCCGGGGCGGTAGCGCTCGCCATCATGCTCATCCCCGTGGTCGTCCGAAACACCGAGCAGTTTCTCCAAGGCGTGCCGGTCAGCCTGCGGGAAGGCGCGCTCTCGCTGGGAGCGAGCAAGTGGCGAACCATTGTCACGGTCGTTGTGCCCGCCTCGCTCAGCGGTATCCTTACAGGTATCATCCTTGGAGTTGCGCGTATCGCTGGGGAGACCGCGCCGCTCATCTTTACGAGCTTCGGAAACCAGTTCTGGAGCAGTGGTTTTGATCAGCCGACGTCGGCGCTGCCTGTGATGATTTACAACTATGCGATTTCTCCTTACGAAGACTGGCACCGGCAGGCCTGGGCGGCAGGCCTCGTTCTTCTGGGGCTGGTTCTCATCTGTAACATCGCCGCCCGCGCCGTGCTGGCCCGCGGCGGAGCGGCGCAAAGAGGATAATCACCATGGCGATCGCGCCGGGAACAAAAGCTAAAATGCAAGGCGCTGAACTCTCAAGTTCTCTCGGGCAAAGGGAATCGATCCCGGCTGGCGCCAAGATCGAGTCGCGGAATCTTAATTTCTTCTATGGCGCGTTTCAGGCTCTGCACGGCATCACGCTTCCCGTTCAGGCCAATAGCGTAACCGCCTTGATCGGACCCTCCGGATGCGGGAAAAGCACGTTTCTGCGCACGCTCAACCGGATCAACGAAACCATCAAGAACACGCGCGTGGAAGGCGAGATCCTGCTGGACGGCAACAGCATCTTCGACGTGGATGTCACCGCCCTGCGCCGCAATGTCGGCATGGTTTTCCAACGCCCCAATCCATTTCCCAAATCGATCTACGACAACATCGCCTACGGACCTCGCATCAACGGGGCCAAGGGAAAGATGGACGACATTGTCGAGCGGGCGCTCCGGCGCGGCGCGCTGTGGGATGAGGTGAAAGACAAACTGAACAAATCGGCCACCGCGCTTTCCGGGGGCCAGCAGCAGCGTCTTTGCATTGCGCGGGCCATGGCAGTCGAACCCGAAGTGCTCCTGATGGACGAACCCTGCTCGGCTCTCGATCCGATCGCGACAGCCAAAATCGAAGAGCTCATCTTCACCATCAAGAGCCAGACGACCGTGGTGATCGTCACCCACAACATGCAGCAGGCCGCGCGCGTCGCCGACCGCACCGGCTTCTTCCTTCTGGGTAAATTGATTGAGTTCGACAAGACTGACGTGATCTTCAAAAATCCGTCGAAGAAGGAAACGGAAGACTACATCACGGGACGTTTCGGCTAGAGATCCGGCCGGAGAAGGGAACCCATATGGCGGAAACCAACACTCTGCGCCGGTTCGACGCGGAACTGGATGATCTCAAGCACCAACTGCTCGAGATGGGCGCGCTGGTGGCGTCCTCCGTTCACCGCAGCATCCTGGCGCTGACCGAGAAGAGCGAAGACCTGGCCCACCAGGTTCTGCGTGATGAATCGCGCGTCGATCAGTTTGAAATTCAGATTGACGACATGGCGACGCGGCTTATCGCCACGCAGCAACCCGTCGCGCGCGACATGCGCCTGATCGTGGTCGCCATAAAAATCAACACCGAACTGGAGCGGATGGGCGATCTGGCGGCCAACATCACGGAACGCTCTCTGGCCACCATGCACCAGCCGCGCATTGACGGCAACACGTACCACGATATTCGGGAACTCTCTTCGCTGGTGGAGCACATGGTTCTCAGCGTCCTCGATTCATTCGTCAAGCAGGACGAACAATCCGCGCGCAACATCATGGCTTCAGACGACGCCGTCGACCGTTTGCGAACGAAGATCGGCGACGAACTGGTGGGCAAGATGCAGGAGGATCCGGAGATTATCCCGCGCGCCCTCAACCTGATGTTCAACGCGCGCAGCCTCGAACGCATATCGGACCACGCCACCAACATCGCCGAAGAAGTCATCTTCCTCGTCAAGGGAGTGGATGTGCGGCACCGCTTCAGCGCCGAACGCGAAGTCACCGAAGCAGGCGGCAATTAGCCGCGCGAGTGCCGGCGAACCGCTATCGGAACTCTTCCTGTAACCGATCGAGCGCAGCCGAGCCAGGGCAAAGCTTCGAAAAGGGCAATTTGGATAGCGCCTGCGCGGGAGTTCCATTCAGCTCATGGACGTCCGGCGTGTTCTCATCCAGGTACAGCAAACCCGTCACAACGCGGCCCGTACCGGCCTGCTGCTGAAGATAGTCCACCACGGCCGCGCGGTCGGTCGGATCGTAGTGCTTCGGGACCGCCGTGAAGCGCACCACGCTTCCGTCGTGCAGCGCGACGCTGGTTTCCCCGTGCGCGCTGATCTCGGCCAGAACCTCCTGCGCCGGGGGCACGAAATCCGTCTCCGTCGCTCGAATCGAATTTTTTCGCGTGTAGAGGTAGCTCTTCGTGGAGCCGGCGTGATCGTTGAAAGTCACGCAGGGTGAAATTACATCCACCAGCGCGAATCCCCGATGCGCGACCGCGGCTTTCAGGATGGGAACAAGCTGCTCTTTGTCGCCGGAAAAACTGCGCGCCAGAAACGTCGCCCCCAGGCTCAGGCCCAGAGAGATGGGGTCGATGGGCGCCATGCGATTGGCTTCGCCGCGCTTGCTCTTCGAACCGACATCGGCCGACGCCGAGAACTGGCCCTTGGTCAGTCCGTACACGCCGTTGTTCTCGATGACATAGACCATGCGAACGTTGCGGCGCATCGCGTGGCACAGATGCCCGAGCCCGATGGAAAGCGAATCGCCGTCCCCGGAGATTCCCAGATACAACAATTCACGGTTGGCGGCGTTGGCCCCAGTCGCGATCGGCGGCATGCGGCCGTGCGCCGAATTGAAGCCGTGCGCGCCGCTCACGAAGTAAGCCGGCGTCTTTGACGAACAGCCGATGCCGCTCATCTTAACCAGCATGTGCGGTTCAATGGAAAGCTCCCAGAGCGCGCGCGTGATGGCGGCCGTCACGGAATCATGGCCGCACCCCGCGCAGAGCGTCGACATGGAACCTTCGTAGTCGCGAATGGTGAGGCCGATCTGGTTCCGCTGCGCGCTGGGATGGACGGCTGCTGGTTTGGCGATGGATGGCATTGGGCTCTTATAACTCCACGGGCGTTTCCATATTGGACACATCGAGCTCCGGAAGACGATCGCGCGCGGGCGACGGTCCGGGCTCTTCAGGGTGTTCGTAACCGCGCAGAACGCCATCCACCACGTGCCGGGCGCTCAACGGAAATCCGCTGTACACCAGCACCGGGCGGAGCTTTTCTTTCGGCACGGCGGTTTCGATAATCAGAAGCGACCGCAGTTGGGCGTCCCGGTTCTGCTCCACGACGAAACAGAACGGATGCTCGCGCAGGAACGCTTCCACATCGGCCCCGAAGGGAAACGCGCGAATGCGCATGTAATCCGCCGCGATTCCACGGCGCTCCAGGATGTCGAGCCCTTCGCGCACCGCGGAATCGCAGCCCCCGAGCGTAATAACGCCGAACCGGGCGCCCGCGCGCCGTTCAATCACCGCGGGCGGAACGAACTCCGCCGCGGATTTGTGTTTCTCCAATAAGCGATCCAGCACTTCCTGGTACTCGTCGGGAACCTCGGTATAAGCTCCAAATTTGTTGTGACCGGAACCGCGCGTGAAAAACGCCCCGTTCGGATGCACGCCGGGCAGCGTCCGGGGAGCCACGTTGGTTCCGTTCTCGGGCAGATACCGCCGGAACTTGGGAAGGTTCTCGATTTCCTCCACGCTCAGCACCCGTCCACGATCGGGCTGGTAGTTCTCATCCCAGGTCAGCCGCGGGACCACCCAATCGTTCATTCCGATATCCAGGTCCGAAAGCATGATCACCGGCGTCTGGAAGTGCTCCGCCAGATCAAACGATTTCACCGCGAATTCGAAACATTCCGCGGGGTTCGAAGGCAGCAGCAGAATGTGTTTGGTGTCGCCGTGCGACGCATAGGCGCACTCCATCAGATCGGACTGCTGCGTGCGCGTCGGCATTCCCGTGGAAGGGCCCACGCGCTGGACATCCACCACCACGGCCGGAATCTCGGCGTAATAAGCCAGGCCAAGCAATTCGTTCATCAGCGAGATCCCCGGCCCCGCGGTGGAGGTGAACGCCCGCGCGCCGTTCCACATCGCGCCGGTCACCATGCCGATGGCCGCCAGTTCATCCTCGGCCTGCAGAATGACATAGTTGTTCGCGCCGGTTTCCGGGTCGCGCCGGTACTTCTCGCACAGATTCTTGAACGCGTCCATCACAGATGTCGCCGGCGTGATGGGATACCAGGCCGCTACCGTAGCGCCGGCGTATAAAGCACCCAGCGCGGTAGCCGTGTTGCCGTCGATCAGGATCTTATCGTCATTTGCGCGCATGGCCCGCAGGCGGAACGGAAGCGGACATTCGAAATGCGACTTCACATAATCGAATCCCAAGCGCAGCGCCCGCGTGTTGGATTGCTGCAGCGCGGGCTTCTTCCCGTAGCTCTCGGCCAGCAATTGCTCCACGATGTGCCAATCGATGTCCAGCAACGCAACCATGGCGCCCGCATAGGCGATGTTCTTCATCAGCGTGCGTTCGCGCGGCTCCGCAAAAGCCTCGTTGCACATCCGCGCCAAAGGAACGCCGAGCAGATGCACATCGTCGCGCAGCAGTAATGAGTCAAGCGGCCAACTCGCGTCGTAGAGGACGTATCCGCCCGGCCGAACTTCCAGCAGATCGCGCTCGTAAGTCTGCGCGTTCATGGCCACCATGAGGTCATAATCCAGCGCGCGCGCCGTATAGCCGGCGGCGCTGACCCGGATTTCATACCATGTCGGCAATCCCTGGATATTTGAGGGAAACAGGTTCTTCCCGGAAACCGGAATGCCCATCCGGAAAATGGCTTGCATCAAAAGCCCATTCGCACTCGCGGATCCGGTTCCATTTACATTCGCCAGTTTTACGGCGAAATCGTTTATGCGCTGACTAACTGTCTGTTCCAATCGGGGGTCCCTGCCAGAGAAATGAGCAATTCGAACTTCTGCATGTCCCATGCGGCGGTGGGACAACGCTCGGCGCACAGGCCGCAATGCACGCACACATCTTCGTCTTTGGCCATGATCCGCAGAGTCTGCGGAAGCGGGGCCGAGACGTAAAGAGCCTGATCGATGTTCAGCGCCGGCGCCGAAAGGCGCGTCCGGAGGTCTTCTTCGGTCCCGTCGCGCGTGATTGTCAGGCATTGAACGGGGCAGATATCAATGCACGCATCACACTCGATGCACCGCTTCGGAGTGAACACGGTTTCGATGTCGCAGTTCAAACAGCGCTGCACCTCTCGCGCGGTCTGCTCCGGGCTGAAACCAAGTTCGACTTCGACGTTCAATTCGCGAAACCGCTCGGTCAGCTCCACATGTTGCATCTTCTGACGCGCGGCCGGATTGTAGTCGTTGTGGTAGCTCCACTCGCTGATTCCCATTTTCTGGCTGACCAGATTCATGCCCCACTCCGGTCGCTCCGTCACGGGGATCCCTTGGCAGTAATTATGAATGGAGATGGCGGCTTGATGCGCCTGCTCCACGGCCCAGATGATATTCTTCGGCCCCAGAGCGGCATCCCCGCCAAAGAATACGCTAGGCAGATCGGACTGGAACGTGGCTTCGTGGATCGCCGGCATGTCCCATTTGTCGAACCGGATTCCCAGATCGCGCTCGATCCACGGAAACGCATTCTCCTGACCGATCGCCAGAATCACGTCATCCGCGGGGAGAAACACGGAATCGATGACGGTTGATTTTCGGGCCGCGGCATCCCACTCCAGACGTTCAAATTCCATCCCGCGTAATTTCCCGTCTTCGACCACGAACCGGGTGGGCGCGTAGTTGATCAGGATTTCGACGCCTTCCTCTTCCGCATCGTCCAGCTCCCATGGGGAAGCTTTGAAGAACGCGCGCGGCCGGCGCGCCATCACCTTGATTTCTTTGCCGCCCATGCGGCGCGAAGATCGGCAGCAGTCCATGGCCGTATTGCCCACGCCGATAATCAGGACGCGCTCGCCCACGGAATCGATGTGGCCGAACGCCACCGACTCCAGCCAGTCGATCCCGATGTGAATCCGGTCGGTCTCATACCGTCCGGGGATATCGAGGTTCTTGCCGCGCGGCGCTCCCGTGCCCACGAATACAGCATCGAATCCGTCATCCAGCAGCCCGCGCAGACTCTCAACCGGCGTGCCGTACCGGATATCCACGCCCATATCGAGAATCACCTGCGTTTCTTCGTCGATAATGCTTCCCGGAAGCCGGAATGCCGGAATATTCGACCGCATCAACCCGCCGGCCTTCTCCGACTTCTCAAACATCACGATCTGGTAACCCAGCGGCATCAGGTCATTGGCCACTGTCAGCGAGGCCGGGCCCGCTCCGACACAGGCGATGCGCTTGCCGTTCTTCTGACCGGGGATGGCCGGAAGCAGATGGGCGATTTCGCCTTTGTGATCCGCCGCCACGCGCTTCAATCGGCAGATCGCGACAGGTTTGGCGTCCACGCGTTCGCGGCGGCAGGCCGGTTCGCAAGGGCGGTCGCACGTGCGCCCCAAGATGGCCGGAAATACGTTGGATTGCCGGTTCAGCATGTACGACTCGGTGTACCGCCCCTGCGCAATCAGACGGATATACTCCGGAACGTTGGTGTGCGCCGGGCAGGCCCACTGGCAATCGACAACGCGATGAAAATACTGCGGATTGTGTACGTCAGTCGGCTTCAAAGTATCCCTTTATCCGTCAGAACTGATCTGATGAATAGATTCTATTGATTGTATGTTGACCCAGTCGAGGGGTGCAAGCGACGCCGCCATTCGAAACCCACTCGCCTGATACTCTAAAAGTTCATTTACATGTTTCGCTTCGAAACCGCTGGCGAGTCGCATGGCGAGTGTCTGGTCGCCACGCTGACCGGCTTGCCCGCGGGAATTCCCATTGTCCTCGATGACCTTAATCGCGAACTGTGGCGCCGTCAACAAGGGTTTGGCCGCGGCGGGCGCATGAAGATCGAGACGGATCGCGCCGAAGTTGTCGCCGGCGTGCGCCTGGGTCACACCATCGGCTCCCCCATCGCGATCCTCATCCGCAACGCCGACTGGAAGAACTGGGCGGAGACGCTTCCCGTTGAAGCTTTTCGCGACGAAGCTCTTCCCGACGGACCGAAGCCAAGGCCGGTCACGAGACCGCGTCCGGGTCATGCCGACCTGGCCGGCGTCATTAAGTACAATCTGCCGGAAGCGCGTTATATCCTGGAGCGCGCCAGTGCGCGGGAAACCGCCGCGCGTGTCGCGATCGGCGCAGTGGCCAAAGCGTTCCTGAAACAATTCGGTTGCCAGGTGCTGAGCCACGTCACTGCCGTAGGCGAAAGCGAACTCGGGCGTGTCGCCTCCTGGGAGGAGGTTGAAACGCTCAGCCGGAAAGACGAGGTGCTGCTCGCCTGCGTCGACCCGGAACGGGAACAGCGCATGAAAGAAGTTGTCGATCAGGCCTATCGCACCGGCGACACCGCGGGCGGAGTCTTTGAAGTGATCGCGCACGGCGTTCCCGCCGGACTCGGCTCTCACATCACGTGGGATTCGCGCCTCGACGGGCAAATCGCTCAGGCCATCGTCTCCATGCAAGCCGTCAAGGGGGTCGAGATCGGATCCGCGGAAAATAGCGCGCGCAGCTTCGGCTCGGCGGTCCAGGACACGATTCACTACGATAAAACCGACCGCTCGTTTTTCCGCGGGGACAACCGGGCCGGCGGCATTGAAGGCGGCATGTCCAACGGGCAGGAGATCCGGGTGCGAGGCTATCTCAAGCCAATCTCCACTCTTCGGCGGCCTCTGGAATCGGTGGATCTTATCACCCGCGATCCCGCGCTCGCCGCTTACGAGCGCTCCGATGTATGCGTCGTCCCCGCCGCGGGGGTCATCGGCGAAGCCATGGTCGCGATTGTTCTCGCCGCCGCTTTCCTGGAGAAGTTCGGGGGCGATTCTCTTGGCGAGACGCGCCGCAATTTCGAAGGCTATCTACACCAAATACGGAATTTTTGAATGGTTTATAAGATCGTTAAGTATCCGGATCCCGTGCTGGAGCAGAAATGCGAGCCGGTCACTAATTTCGGCAGCAGTGAACTGGCCGGCTTCGTGGAGGATCTTTTCGAGACGATGTACGCTTCGCGCGGAGTCGGGTTGGCCGCTCCGCAGGTGGGCGTGAGCCAGCGGGTTACGGTGATCGACACGACGGGCGGGGAAGGCGAGCCTGAGCGCATCGTTCTCATCAACCCCGAGATCATCCACCGCGAAGGCAAGCAAACGGGCGAAGAAGGGTGCCTGAGCATTCCCGGTTTCCGGTACGATGTCACGCGTGCTCAACGGGCCGTCGTGCGCGCCCGCGATGTTCAGGGCAACCCGGTCGAGGTATCCGGCGAAGACCTGCTCGCCCGCGCCATCCAACACGAGATCGACCACCTCAACGGTATCCTCTTCCTCAGCCACATCAGCCCGCTCAAGCGGGATCTCGTCCGCCGCCGCGTCCGCAAATTAATTAAAGAAGGCGAGTGGGATTAGAGCACGGGACACATGCTTCGCAATGTTCGTTTCGCCTTCCGCGCTTTCCGCCGCCGGCCGCGTCCGTACCTGATCCCTATTCTGGTTCTCGCCGCGGGCATTGGCATCAGCACCGCCGTGTTCTCTCTGGTTGAGGCTGTTCTGCTGCAGCCGCTGCCATTCCCGGAACAGGATCAACTCAGCGTGATCTGGAAGACGGATCCCAAATCGGGCGTGGGCGTGGTGGAGCTCGCATATCCCGAATTGGGCGATCTCCAAACCGCCGTTCCGGCATTTTCGTCCGTCGCGCTGATGCCCACGACGCTTTATGGCTACGGCAAGCTCCTGCAAATCCCCGGCCGCGCGCCGGTGCAATTAGAGAGCGCTCCGGTGTCCGCGGATTTCTTTCGAACCTTGGGCGTCGCGCCTGTCCTGGGCCGCGACTTCAGCCAAGCCGATGAACATGTGGGCGCCGCGCCCGCCGTCATTATCAGCGACGGCGTCTGGCGCGAGCAGTTCCACTCCGATCCCAACCTCATCGGCCAGCTCGTAGCGCTCAATGGAACGGGTTATAGAATCGCGGGCGTCATGGGTCCGGCGGTCGATTTTCCGCGCGGCGCAGGTCTTTGGGTCCCGCTGGGCGTTTCCCCAGGCATGCAGAATCGCGAGAATACGTACCTTCAGGCGATCGCGCGCCGCAAGCCGGGTTACACCGCGCAGGAAGTGTCCAGTCAGGTCAACGCCGCCTTCGCGCGCATCGGCCACCAGTATCCGCAGTTTTATCCGGCGGCCCAACTGGCGGTGGTAACACCGCTTCCGCGATATTGGGTGGGATCCGCGCGGCAGGAACTCCTCATCGCATTCGGCGCGTCCGTTCTCCTTTTCCTTACGGCCTGCATCACGGCCGGCAATCTTTTTCTGGCGAACGGGCTTTCCCGAACGCACGAGATCGCCACCCGTTCTTCGCTCGGCGCCGGTTCGAGTCAGATTGCGGCCCAGTTCCTGGCGGAAGGTCTGGTGGCCGCCGCTTTCGCCGGTGTTCTCGGATCGCTGATCGCATCGAATCTGATTCGCCTGCTGGTCTTCCTCGCGCCGCCCGGGATTCCACGCCTGGCCGAAGCCGCCTTGAATCCTCGCGTAATCCTGTTCGGCGGGGCCGCGGCGCTGCTTACCGCCCTCGCCTGCTCCGCCGCTCCGGCGCTTATTTTGACCCGCGCTCCCCAGGAGAGCTTGCTTTGCGGCGGAGGCGCGCGGCTGACACGCGGACGCAAGGGGAGCCGCCTACAAAACGCCTTCACATTCGGCCAAACCTTGGTCACGCTGATGCTCCTCACGGCCTCCGTTCTCATCGTTATCAGCGTGCGTTCCATGCTGGCCGCGGATATCGGGTTCGCCAACCGGGACGCTGTCACGATGAACCTGGCGCTCCGCGGCGCCCGCTACGACGCCGCCCAACGTCAGGCTTTTTACACCCGCCTTCTGGAGCGGCTCCGTGAAAACCCCGCCGTCATCGGCGCGGCCGGGGTTCTACTGCGGCCTCTCGAAGGCGCGATTGGATGGGACCTTCACTATCGCGCTGCTTTCAATCGAAATGCGCGGCCAGAGGAACTGCCCCTTTCTAATTTCGAAGTCGTCACGCCGGGATATTTCGCAACGGTGGGAATTCCACTTCTCGAAGGCCGGGATTTCGCCGCTTCGGATCAAGCGGCCGCGCCGGCCGCGGCTGTGATCAGCCGCCATCTTGCCGGGCGACTGCGCAAGCAGGGCCAGCAGCCGCTGGGGGCGCGCATCCAATTGGGGGCTCACCAGGATGCGGAATGGGTCACGGTGATCGGCGTGGCCGGCGATACGCGCGACCGGGGCGTGACCACTCCGGGCGACGACATCTACATTCCGTATCAGCAGACGGGCATTCCCGTGAATTACCTCGCCATCCGCGGCCATGGTTCCGCGCGCGAACTCGCCGCGCTCGTGTCGCGGGAGGTCGCCGCTCTGGATTCCACGCAGACCGTCGCAGCCGTCGCAACCATCGCGGAACTCGTCACACGCGACACCGCCCGGCAACGCTTCAGCATGTTCCTGCTTGTCACTTTCGGTGTGGGTGCACTGTTCCTTGCCGCTGCCGGAGTTTATAGCGTGGTGGCGGAGGATATCTCCCTGCGCGGGCGCGAAATCGCCATCCGGCTCGCCCTGGGAGCGGATCGCGCAACCCTCATCCGTCACCTCATCCTAGGCACGCTGCGCTTCGTCGCCGCGGGTGAACTGGCGGGCCTCATCGGCTGTGCGTGCCTGGGGCCTTTGGTCTCTGGCCTCCTTTACGCCGTAAATCCGGCCGACCCGCTTCTGCTCCTGGCCGTCACGGAATTCCTATTTTCGGTGGCCTTCTGCGCCGCCTGCATCCCCGCCTGGCGGGCAACCCGCAACGCTCTCCCGGTGCTGAGCTAGCTGTCTTTTCGCCGTCTTAGTTGCAATCCCGCGACGAAGGTTGTAGAACGGGTGTGGCGCAGAAACAATCTCCGGTCCGCCTCGTTTCGCGCCAGACCAGGAGGTCTATGGGATCGGAACTGAGGGAATCCGGTATTAGTGTCGTCGGCCGCGTACCCTGGGGCACGCACTTCTGTCACTTCTACGAGACGCGCGAGGATCTGCTCGCGATCCTCATTCCCTACTTTCGCGCCGGACTCGAAAACAATGAATTCTGCATGTGGGTCGTCTTCGATCCGCTCACGCCGGAGGAGGCCTCCGCCGCGCTGATAAAGGCGTTCCCGGAAACGCAACGGTCTCTTGCTTCCGGCCAGATTTCCATAGCTGCCCACTCGGGCGGGTATCTGAAGACCGGGACGTTTCTCGCCGATTCCGCAATTGACGCCTGGAAAGAAAAGCTGGCCCGCGCGCTCGCCGCCGGATACGACGGGATGCGCATCAACGGGAACGAACCTCCGCTCACCCGCGAGAAGTGGACTGTCCTCTCCAACTATGAACACGGCCTTCACGACGTTCTCGACGATGAGCTAGTGCTCGTCATGTGCACTTATCCCTTAGTGGGAACCCAAGCCGCTGAACTCTTCGATGCCGCACGCAGCCATGAGTTCGCCATTGCGATGCGTCATGGAAAATGGGATATTCTGTGCAGTCCAGAACTCAGGCACGCGCAGCATGAACTGAACCATCTCCATCGAACCCTGGATCTCCAGGTTACGGAACGAACCACCGCGCTTACCCAATCCAACGCGGATCTCCGCAGCGAGATCGCCGAGCGCAAGCAGATTGAGGACGAGTTGCGGCGGCAGAAAGAACTCTTGCAGACCATCTTCGATAACAGTCCCGTCATGATCAATTTCGTCGGGCCGGATGGCGCGATCAGATTGGTCAACCCGGAGTGGGAGCGCGTGCTTGGATGGTCCCTTCGAGAGCTTCTGGACAACGGCATCGACATTTTTGATGAAACTTATCCGGACGCCACGGAACGGGAACGGGTGTTCCGTTTCATGGCCTTTTCCAACGGCAAATGGGAGGATTTCAAGACACGCACGCGTGACGGACGAGTTATCGACACCACGTGGGCCACGATTCATCTTTCCGACGGCACAAGCATCGGCATCGGCCAGGATATTACGCAGCGGAAACAGGGGCAGGAGAAGACGCGGGTTCTTACGGAACAACTGCGCGCTCTTTCCGCCCGGCTGGGCGCCGCGCGCGAGGAAGAAAGCACCCGCATAGCGCGCGAGATTCACGACGAACTCGGTTCCGCGCTAACCAGTCTGAGGTGGGATCTGGAGGGCCTGGGAAGGACACTTGGCGCTATACCGCCGAGCGGTTTGAACGCGGCCGCCGAAAAGGTAAGGTCGATGCTGGCGCTTTCCGACAATCTGATCGGCAGTGTCAGGCGCATCGCGTCCGAGCTCCGGCCCAGCATTCTGGACGATCTCGGATTAGTCGAGGCGATTGAGTCCCAAGTGCTGCAGTTTCAGACCCGCACCGGGATCCCCTGCGAATTCGCCTGCTTCGCCGAGACATTTCCCCTGACGTCCGAACAATCTACCGCGGTGTTTCGTATCTCTCAGGAGGCCATGACCAACGTTGCCCGGCACGCGCACGCCACCAAGGTCGATGTCGTAATTCGCGAAGATGCGGGCGCGCTGGTTCTGACGATCAGCGACGACGGACGCGGAATCACGATTGACGAGCAATTCATCGAATCCTCGATCGGTCTGCTGGGGATGCGAGAGCGTGCCCGCCTGGCCGGAGGAGAAATGGATATTTTCGGCATTCCCGGTGAGGGCACTACCGTTATCGTACGCATCCCGTTCCGCTCCGCGAACCGGCGGCCATGACGAGAGTGCTGATTATCGACGACCATGAAGTTGTCCGCGACGGGGTCAAGCGCTTCTTTGATGAGCAGTCGGCCGATGCCGTATTCGGCGAGGCGAGCACCGCGCTTGCAGCTCTTCAACTCATTCGCGAGGACGAGTGGGATGTCGTAATCCTCGATTTGTCTCTCGGCGACCGCAGCGGGCTCGATGTCCTTAAGGAAGTGAAACAGATTCGTCCCAAGCTTCCCGTCCTCATTCTCAGCATGCATTCCGAAGAGCAATATGCGCGACGGGCGTTTCAGGCGGGCGCATCCGGTTATGTCACCAAAGACAGCTCCCGAGCGCAAATGATCGAGGCTATTAACAAAGTCAGCGCGGGCGGTTATTATGTGAGCGCCGCCCTGGGTGAGAAGTTACTGATCGGGATTGCACGCGGAGAAGACCGGCCGCCCCACGAGACTCTTTCCGACCGGGAATTTGAAGTTCTGCGCATGATCGCGTCCGGGAGAACCGTGGGCGAGATCGCCGCCGCGCTTTCGCTCAGCGACAAGACGATTAGCACTTACCGCGCCCGCATTCTTGTTAAGATGGGTCTAAAAACCAGCGCTGAACTGACTCATTACGCCCTGCAAAAAAACCTCGTATCGTAAGATTTTTTCCTGTCGTAAGGGAAATACCGACGCCTTTATCGGCGTTTGCCCGACACGTAAATCCGATTCAGTCTGCTATTCGTAACATATCCCTAATCTGTATCCTTTGAACAGGTCGGGTGGCCATGGGCGACAATTTGAAATCAAATGAATCTGAAGATACGGCAGGGTCTTTCTCTGGCGGTGATCAAGGACGTCCTGGCTTAAGCACGTTTTCCCTATTTGAGCGCCTGCTTATTTTCGCGTACCTGAAAAGACCGGTGTGCAGCCTTTGCGGCAGTTCCGGCCTTGCGCGGTCAGAAGGCGCCGACCCGCTAAGCGGCGAAGCTGTAATAAGACTCCTGCTCGCTGAGCAGCGGAACGTATTTCAGGCCTGGCTAAGCCTTCATTTACAGGAGCAGGTTAACCAGGTCGCGGAGCATTCCCGCGCGCAGCCGGAAGAAACGCGCCGTGCACTTCACGTATGGTTGCAGAAGAACTCTTTTCAGGATTTGATGCCGCCCGATGTGTTCGAGGTGGAACGCCTCCTGTTCACCAGCGACATGGAATCAGTGATTGAACTCCTTCGAACCCATTCCGCTTAGGGTTACGCGCCGCGCTGGCGGGAATGAACTAGATCAGCTTCGGCGGCGCCTGGTAGCTTGCGCGAAGCTGGTAGCTATTCCTAAAACCGGGCGCAGCGCCTTTCAACAAAAGCTCGAACACATACCAGCCCTGTGCTCCCGGAATGAAACTCAGTTTGTCTCCTGAGCGATCCGCCAGGAACGTTTTGGAAGCCAGAACCTCTCCAGCCGGTCCGACGGCGCTCAAAATCAGAGTCGTGGCGGGTTCCCAACCCGTCGCGTCAAACGTCAACACAGCTGAAACCTGCTTGCCCGACTCGGCCCAGATCCGAAAAACCTGCACCGAAACGCCGCTCTCGGCTGGCTTAATATCAAGATCTTCAGCGCCTTCGAACACCTGGACGGTCGTGGACGGGACAACCGCGCCCGCGCCTGGAATCCCCGCAATCGAGTAGCAAACATAACCAAGCCCGTCGAGATTTCGCGGCAGATTCAACGTCACCGACGCATTTGCATCCGTGCGAACATCGGTCGCATGGCCCGTGTAATCGTGCAGGATCGAATTTGGAGGAAAATTCGTATCCACGTGAATCGTCCGCGAACCCTGCTTGTCTTTGTTCAACCCCACCAGGAGATGCGGTCCACCCAGCCGCTCGAATGCGAAAACACCTGCATCCTTCCAGCGCTGAATCGTCGGACCTTGTGCAATGTTCTGATGAATCCACATCAGGTTGATAATCGCGCCTTGCAACGTATTGCCCAGGCACCCATTGTCTTTGCTGTAGTCCTTATAAAACACGCAGGGCAGACCTTCCGACGTCAAAATGTAGGCATAGGCCAGCGGTTTGTCAGATGGCTGTATGTTTTTCGGCACCAGATCGCGCCGCGATTCCGTGTCGTGATTCTCCACGAACGTGACGGCATGGAACGGATCGACGCCCGCCAAACCCGCGTGATCAAGATTCGCCATTTCGAAATCTGGATCGTTCGACATCGCAAGCAACGTAAAGTAAAGCGGAAAATCGAAAGCGCTGCAGCGGTTGTTCATCCATTCCGGCTGCTGAATCCAGTCTTGGACATGCGGAACGACACCATCCCAAAACTCGCCTACCGCGAACTTCCCCTGCAACGGATCGATTTCGAGCATCTGCTTGAGGTAGTCCGTGGAAATTCCCTGCACATGATCCAGCCGGCATCCCTGCACATCCAGCGCCCGGCTCTGCCACTGCACCGCGGCATTCAGATTCCGCATCACGTATCCTGACGGCTTTGCATTTATGTGCGCCAGATCGGGTCCGAAATAGACCTTTGAGCCGATCTGCAGTTCTCCAATGCCATCAGGAACACTGGGATCCTGCGGAATTTCCGGATGGAAATTCCGCGGATCCGCGCCGGCGGGATACCGGGAATGAAAGCACTGCGCATTCTTCGGAAACCGGCCGCCGGCGGCGTTTCCAAATGCATCAAGATATTCGAACGACATCTCGTCCGCGCCCGAACCGCCTTTACGATGGTTCAATTGCAGATCGATGTAGATATCCAGGCTGTTCGCGCGGAGGATCGCGGCGCACCGGGTCAGCTGTTCCCGATTCCCGTACCGAGTGTGCAGGGTCCCTTTTTGATTTTTCCAGCCCAGGTCGTAATCGTCGAAGACGCTGTAACCTAATGCGGCCTCGCTGTGACCTTGTTCCGCTTTGGTTGCAGGCGGCAGCCACAAGCTGGTGAATCCATGTCCGGCGAGAACATCCGCCTGTTTAGCCAGATGGTCCCACCACCAGTCCGTGCCGGCGCCGTCGTTCGGGTCCGCGGGCGAAGGAACCGCGACATACTTGCCCCGCTTATAGAAAGCCTGGAGCAAAATTTGTGGCGTCATTGCGCACCAGCCGGCAAGAGCCCATAGATAACGAGCGCAGCCTGATCGCCGATCGCCGGCTTGATGTGCGTACCGTTAGCGAGGATCGTCTCCTGCTGGAATGTCGCCACGTACACTTTGCCGTTCGCCACCGTGGGAGGACAGTACTTCGCAAACTGCCCCAGAATGTCATTGTTGCGCCCCGTGTTCTGGCTGTCCCAGATCTCGCCCTTCGAAACATCGGAAGCGTCAAACGCACGGAGGACCCCCCGAACCACTTGATGATTTCCGTTGCTATCGAATGGCATATTCACCCATAGGATCCCCGTCCCGTCGTTCCCCGCATCGGCGGAAAGCGTCAAGAAACCTCCAGGCATCCAGGTCGGCTCGGCGCGCGTGGGCGAATATACAGGCGCGTTGGGATACCCCGCGTAAGGGGCTACCTCGGAGCTGATCTTGAACGGGACATCAGACTCAAACTTCCAGCCATTGCCCCCAGTGTCAGGGATGAGCCTGTACTGCTTCAGGTGATCCTCTTCGCCCATCACGTACACAAACATCTCGCCGTTTCGCGGCCAGATCACAGGAGCACCATGGATGTTGTACCCGACTTCATTGGCGGGAACAGGATTCGGCGTCACTTGAAAAGACTGGAGAGACGGCTTCGCTCCCTTTCCCAGATTGTCTCGATCGAGCAGGTACATCCGGCCCTCCTTGCCGCCAGTCACAGCCAAATGTGAGTTCGGGATCAGGGCGATACCGCCCGAGCCAAGATCGTAATCCTTGTCCTTCAGCAAATCCTGGTTTTCCGGCGTAAACCAGTCCAAAATATGAAATTTACCCCCGTCCACCCTCATCTTCAAAACGCTGTCGCCGAAATCCGTCGTGCCGTTGAAGGTCCCGTTTCCAGTCGTCACGTAGACGTTTCCCGATTCGTCCATCGCGGGACCCTCGCCCGACATCCAAATTCCTCCCAGCCCTTCGATGTACGTGCGTTTCACCGGGTCGAGCGGCCCCTTCCCGTTCAGAGTTGTGCAAATTACGCCAACTTTCTTAGGCATTCGCGGATTCGAAACGTCGTAGGCAAAAAACCAGCCGTGATAAGGCCCGGAGTCGCAGTGTCCTCCGAAGGCCACATACAGCATGTTTCCCGCAAGCAGAAGGCCGGGACGATTCAGTTGATACATGGGATTAAAAGCGATCTTTGCCGCGGGACCCGATCCGGTCGACCCTAGCCCCTGACCGCTCACTTGCCCTTCGATCGGTGCGTGGCCGATCGGGTTGCCAGTGGCTAGATCCAGCGCATAGAGCGTGTATGCATACTGACCTCCCGCGTTCGTCTTGGCCGTGACAAAAACTACCCCGGAGCGCGGCGAAGCGGTGCTCGTCAGCGCAATCGCAGGTGTGCCGGTGATGCCGATCCGCAGAGTTATATCCGTGCAGTTCGGGCTCCCGATCGCGTTATATAACGTGCGGTAATCGATAGAAGGCCCGAGGTTCCGCTGCCAGATTTGTGCGGTGGCGGATGCCTGATTCGTGTCCTCCGCATCAAATGAATACACGCTGTTGTTCTCGGTTGCAACGATGGCCATGGTTTTCCCGGCGCCGTCCGGTCCCTTAGCTCCCGTCACAATCAATGGTTGCGCGTAGATGTCGCCATCGACGACCCGGTACGCGAGCTTTCCGAATTCGTTATTATTCACATGTTTGACAGAGAGTGTTTTCTCGCTTAAATTGGCCCCGGTTCGGGCGTTGTTATTGTGTTGAGTCAGTACGTCGACCTGCCCCTGCAGGGAACCGACGAATAATGCGCATGCAATTGAACAGAACATTCCGAATGACCGCAAATCAGACCTCCTGGGCTCTTACGTTCCGCGTCCCGGAAACAGAATATATGCGGAGGCCTAAGTCTTAGCATTCATTTTTTGTATCGAGCTTATATTTTTGCGGGCTTTTATAGGCCGGGTTTGCCGTCCGTCGCGCCGTGCTTACGGCCGCCCATGTAAAATTGCTTCCTTGCGCTTGATTTATCTGGGTACCCCACAATTCGCCGTTCCTCCTCTCGAGGCGATTCTGCGCGCCGACCACGAAGTTCTCACCGTGGTTTCGCAACCCGACCGTCCTCGAGGACGCAGCCAATCCGTGGCGATGTCCGCGGTCAAAGAGTGCGCCCTCATTCACGGTCTGCCCGTATACCAGCCCGAACGCATCCGCCGGCCGGAAGCGATCGATCACCTTCGCCTTCTCTCGCCCGAGATCATGGTCGTCGTCGGCTACGGCCAGATTCTTCCGCAAGCGGTGATCGATATCGCTCCGCGCGGGATCCTCAATGTGCACGCTTCTCTGCTTCCCCGTTTGCGCGGCGCGGCGCCTATTCAATGGGCTATCGCCAATGGCGAGACGGAAACCGGCGTCACCACCATGCAGATCGACGCTGGCCTGGACACCGGCGGAATGCTGCTGAAAGCCTCGACGGCCATCGGCCCTGACGAAGACGCGATCGCTCTCGGCGAGCGGCTGTCGCACATGGGCGCCGAGCTATTGATAGAAACCCTGAGCGGTCTCGAGCGCGAAGCCATCCGCGCTGAGAAGCAAGACCCCGCGCTCGCCACCTACGCGCCGATTTTGAAAAAAGAAGATGGCCGCATCGATTGGAATCTGCCCGCTTCCCGCATTCACAATTTGGTTCGCGGGCTGCAACCATGGCCCGGCGCCCACACCCGCCTTCACGGGCACCTGTTTTACATTTGGCTTTCCGGCCGCACCGGAGACGCCTGGACGGCCTCTGTCCCCGGGCAACTAAGATGGCATCAGGACGCGCTCTTTGCCGCCGCCGGAGACGGAGGATGGCTCAGACTTCTGGAAGTGCAGCTGGAAGGACGGCGCCGCATGAGCGCCGCGGATTTCGCTCGCGGCAAACCCCTTATCAACAATGAGATCTTGGGAGATTGAATGGACCTTCCTCTGGGATACCTCTTCGCCGCCGGATATGCCGGAATTCGGGCCAAACAGCAGGACGATCTTGCGCTCATCGTCTCCGGAATGCCCGCATCCGCCGCGGCTGTCTTCACGCAGAACCAGGTGCGGGCGGCTCCCGTCCGCCTCGCCCGCAAGCATCTGAAATCGTCCGGCGGGAAGGCCGGCGCAATTCTGGTCAATGCCGGTAACGCTAATTGCGCCACTCGCACCGGAGACAAAGTCGCGCTCGCCACTTGTAAAGCTGTCGCGAAACTCCTGCGCTTCCCCGTCGACCATATTCTCCCTGCGTCTACCGGAGTCATCGGCGTGGAACTCGATCCCACTTTGATCACCGGCGCTCTACCCGAACTCCACCGAAATCTGAGCAAGAACGGATTTGACCGCGTCGCGCACGCGATCCTGACTACCGATCTGGTCGCAAAGCAGTCCCATGCCGAAATCGTCCTCCGCCGCGGCGCGATTCGCTTCGCCGGCATGACCAAAGGTTCCGGCATGATTCAACCGCGCATGGCCACGACGCTCGGTTTCGTCCTCACCGACGCCAACATACCCGTCCCGATTCTCAAAAAAATGCTCGTTCGAGCCAACGATAAAACGTATAACTGCATCTCGGTGGACGGCGACACCTCCACCAACGACACGCTCATCGTGCTCGCCAACGGAGCATCGGGCGTGCGCCCCGATCCGAGCGAAATGCCGATGGTCGAACGCACTCTCACCGGCGTGCTCGAAGCTCTCGCCAAAGCCATCGCCCGCGACGGAGAAGGCGCCCGAAAACTGATCACGATCGAGGTGACCGGCGCAACCACGGACGGCGCGGCCCGGCAGATCGCGCGCTCCGTGGCTAACTCGCCGCTCGTCAAGACCGCGATCGCCGGCTCCGACCCTAACTGGGGACGCGTCTTGTGCGCGGCCGGCTACTCCGGGGTTCCCTTCGATCCCGCAAAGATCAACATCGTCATGCAGGATGTTCCGGTCTGCCGCGCCGGCCTCGCCGCGCCTTTTGATGAAGCCGGGCTCAAGTCGAAACTCGATGCGCCGGAATGCGGCATTCTCTTCTCCATCGCCGGCACGGGGAAAGGGCGCGCGAGGTTCTGGACCTGTGACCTCACGGAACGCTACATCGAAATCAACGGGAGCTACCGAACGTGACGGCCGCCCTGCTCGCGTTCGCCTTCTTCTACCAGGGAGCGGATTGCCGCTCCTGCGACCTCCTGGCGAAAGCCGCCTCCGCTTTAAGTGAGGGCGACGGTTCTCGCTTTGCGGAATTCCTGGACAAGAGCGCGCCCGGTTATGACACGATTGTGGCGAACGTCGCGGCGCTGACTGCCCAGGATGATGTGGCCGCCTCGCTCGATGTGCTTAGCGAATCCGGGGATGACGACAAAATCGTTGCGCTGGTCGACTGGTTCATGCAGATCACATCGCAGGACGGCCTCGCGCGTGTGACGCGCCGCCGCATGCGTGTCAAAGTCACCGAGATCAAAACGAAAAAAGGATGGAAAATCGGGGAGATCAGCCCGGATTCCATCTTGGAACCAGTCACAATTCAGCCTCCGAAATAACTTTCCCCGCGCGAATTGCTACATTGTCAGATGGCCGACGCTTGCTCATTCTAAAGCCACCGTTTTTTCCGGAACGCCAGCGCGGTCACATTCGTTACGTAACTAGATGAAGGTCAACCTCTGCGAAGGGATCCAGCGCTCCACTGCTGTCTTGTTATGCGCGTCCCTGTTCCTCGCCACATCCGCTTCGGCCCAGACCGCTGTTCGCATCGATCCACCTTCCAGAGGGCTCGGTTGGCTTACGCGTCCCTACCAGGCCCGGTACGTTCCGCCTGTGAATCTCGCCAATTCCCCGCGCCTGGAATCATTGATCCGCGCCGGCAATCTATATCTCACCGCCGATGATGTCGTCGCGCTCGCCATCGAGAACAATATCGACGTCGAGGTGCAGCGCTACGGACCCCTGCTTGCGCGACAAATCCTCAAGCGCGCCGAAAGCGGCAACTTCCTACGCAGCGTGGGCACCGGCGTCGCCCAGGGACCCACCAGCGTCAGCCTCACCGGAGTCAGCCTCAACTCCGGCGGCAGCTCGCTGAATACGGGCGGGAACGGCGTCAGCGCCGGCGGCGGCATCCTCACCCAGCTCGGTCCGTCCCTTTTGTCATTTGATCCCACCGTATCGGCTTACGCGAATTTCCAGCACGCCACCAGCCCGGAAAACAACACTTCGCTGGTCGGCACCAACGAGTTTGTTCAGGATTCGCGCACTTACCAGGCACAGTACTCCCAAAATTGGTCGTTTGGAACCAGCGCCGTTTTCACCTACGCCAGCCAGCACGCCAAAGTAAACAGCGCCTTTTTCGCCCTCAACCCCTATGAACAGGGCGATATCGATCTCACCGTCACCCAGAACCTGCTCCAGGGTTTCGGTTCCGCGGTCAACGGCCGCAACATTCGGGTTCAGAAGAACAATCTCAAGGTCACCGACCTCCAGTTCAAGCTTCAGCTGATCACCACCATCTCGGCCGTGTTGAATCTTTATTGGGATCTGGTCAGCTTCAACCAGGATCTAACCGCCCGCAGCCAGGAAGTGCAGACCGCTCAGCAGGCTTTCGACGATAACAAGAAGCAGGTGGAAATCGGAACCCTGGCTGAAATCGAAGTCACGCGCGCCGAATCGCAGCTCTACGCCGCCAAGCAGGATCTGATCATCTCTCAGACGAACCTGGCCCAGCAGGAAACCGTTCTCAAGAACGCGCTCAGCCGCGCCGGCGTGGCCACCACGGATCTGGCGGACGTGCACATCGTCCCGCTCGACAAGATCGTCATTCCAGCGTCCGATGAGACCCGTCCGGTGGATCAGCTCGTCGCGACAGCGCTTAAACAGCGCGTGGAGATTGAAGAAAGCCGCATCAACCTCAACAGCAACGAGCTGAACCTGGTGGGCATCAAGAATTCCCTCAAACCCACCCTTCAGGCCTTCGCGGAACTGACGAACAACGGCCTTTCCGGAACTCCCCTGGCTGGCGTATCGCTCGGGAATTCCCCGTTCGTGGGCGGCTATGACACGTTCCTTGGCCAGCTCTTCCGCCGAAATTATCCAAACTACTCAGCGGGCTTCGCGCTCAATATCCCGCTCCGCAACCGCGCCGCGCAGGCCGACTACGTCACCAGCGTCATTGAAATCCGGCAAAACGAGCTCAGTCTTCAGAAGAGCATTAACCAGGTGCGTGTGGACGTCCAGAACGCAGTCATCGGGATCACCCAGGCGCGCGCCCGCTATGACGCGGCGGTTAAGGCCCGCGTCCTTGCCGGCCAGACTCTGGACGCCGATCAGAAGAAGCTCAATCTGGGCGCATCCACGGTCTTTCAGGTGGTCCAGGACCAGCGCGACGTCGCCACCGCGCAAAGCTCCGAAGCCCAGAGCCTGGCCAATTACAGCCATGCGCGCATCGCCTTCGAGCAAGCCCTGGGGACCACGCTCGAAGACAATCACGTTTCCATGACCGAGGCCATGCAGGGACGCGTCACCAGCGTTCCTGTCCGCGTACAGGAGAAGCCGTAATGCGCCGCCTTTTCCCGAACGCGCGTAAGCATATCGCCCTGGTCCTTTGCTGCGTCTGGCCGCTGTCCATGCTGAGTGCGCAGAACGCGCAGTCATCGCTCCAGGTTCCGCAGGACGCGATCGACCCGATCCGCCCGCATGCGCCCATCCTCTGGCGGCCTTATCTGGCGCCCGTCGTTCCGCCCGTCCGCCGATCCGACTCCGGCCGGTTCCGCCAGCTCATCCGCGGCGGCAAGCTCTACCTGACCGCGCAGGACGCCATCGCCCTTGCGCTCGAAAACAATATCGATATCGAGGTTGCCCGGTACAATCCCATCTCGCTCGCCTGGACCGTCGAACGGTATGAAGCCGGGGGCGCGCTGCCCGGCGTTCCGAGCGGCGCGACCCAAGCCAGTTCCGTCGCCAGCGGCCAGGGCGTACTCGGAAGCCAGCAGGCGGCTGGACTCAGCGCCGGGCAGAGCGCCAACAGCCGGAACACCGGAAACGCCCAAATTTCTCAGGTCGGCCCGGTCGCCCAAACACTCGACCCCGCTATCCAGGAATCAACTGTGTTCAGTCACAAGACTCAGCTCCTGGCCGACGCCGTACAAACCGGAGAAAATCCGGCTCTGCTCCAAAATCAGCGCACCTACTTCGGCTCTTATCAACAGGGTTTTCCCATTGGCGGCAGCGTCACCGTTTCTTACAACAACCACTACCTCGACGAGAACGCGATTACCGATCTGACCAATCCATCCGTCTTTCCCACACTGTCCATCAGCATTCAGCAAAGCCTGCTGCAGGGATTTGGGAAAGCGGTGAACACGCGGCAAATCGAGGTCGCCAAGATCAACTTCCGCACCTCGGACCTGAACTTCAAATCCACGCTGATCACCACCATCGTCAGCGTGCTGAACGCCTATTACGGGCTGGTCGGGGATTATGAGGATCTGAAGGCGAAGCAGAGTGCGCAGGAAGTTGCCCGGACATTGCTCGAAGACAGCCGCAAGCAGGTCGAAATCGGCTCTCTATCCGACTTGGACCTGATCACCGCCGAATCGCAAGTCGCTTCCACGGGGCAGGATTTAGTTAACTCCCAGACGGCGCTGCAACAGCAGGAGCTCACGCTCAAGAACCTCATCAGCCGCGCCGGCCTGGGCGATCGCGTCCTTGCCGCCGCCGAGATCGTTCCTCTAGACCGCATCGAGATCCCACCCACCGACAATCTGCCCGCATCCAAACAGCTGGTCCAATCCGCGCTCGCGCAACGCAATGATCTGGCGGCCGAACAGGCCTCCATCGCCGGATCCGTGGTCTCGATGGTCGGGACGCATAACGGGCTGCTGCCCAATCTTCAGGCGCTCGGCGGCACCAGCAATGCCGGCGCGGCCGGCACAGCGAAAGACGCCGTTCAGTTCGGACAGGTTCTGCGTCCAAACCCGTACTTTGTCGGCGGGATCGGCACGGCGCTCGGCCAAGTCTTTCAGCGCGATTTTCCCACGGAGAACATCGGAGGCTTCGGGCTCGTGACCATTAAGAATCGCGCTGCGCAGGCCGATTACAATATTGACCAGCTTTCCCTGCGCCAGACCCAACTCAACAATGAGAAGGATCGCAAGCAGGCCGAAGTCGACGTGTTGAATGCCGTGGTGGCCCTGCGGCAGTCGCGCGCAAAATATGACGCCGCTTTGCGAGCCAGGGTCCTCGACGAACAGCTTCTCGATAGCGAACAGAAGAAGTTCAAGCTCGGCGCATCCACGCCCTACAACATCATCCAGCAGCAGCGCGACCTGGTCGTCGCGCAGAGCACTGAAATCGCCGCCCTGGTTTCCTACAGTGAAGCCCGCGTGAACCTCGACCAAACGCTGGGGTCTACGCTGCAGACCAACCACGTCGAAATCACGGACGCCCGCACAGGCCGCGTGGCGCACGCATCCTCCCTGCCGGCGGAGCTGCCGAAATAGTCTGCAGGGCGTTCGCAACCGGCATCAACGAGCGAGGCTGGCCTGTGGAGACCAGCCTTTCCCATCCCTACCCGATCTTCCAGCCCTTCCGAACCACCGGCTTCAGCAACTGGTCCGCGACCGAGTTGTTCGTAATTTTCATCTTCTCCGCATCCCACTCGAGCCTGCAGTTCAGCTTCGTGGCGATCGCTCCGAGAGCAATCCACTCGGTGAACGGCGCTGACACGCTGAAGTTGGAACAGGCCGGCGCTCCGCCTTTGCAGGCGCGAATCCAGTCCCGGTAATGCCCTGGCGAGCGCGGAAGGAACTCAGGCGGAAATTCGTAGTCCTTCATCTTCTCGACTGGAAGCAGCCGCGTGTTTTCCCCGTAGGTGCCTGTCGTGAGCATGCCCTGATCGCCTACAAACAAACTTCCATTCGTGCCCTCGTCAATCATGCTCATCCACTTGGAAAGCTTGCGTTCCTTGGGCGTCATCTTCTCGTCGGCGGCCGGATCGCGCCTGCGCTCCCGGGCGGGAATCTCCTTTGGAGAAAAAAACTGATCCGTGAAGACTTCGCCGATAATCTGCCGCTCCCTGGGCTTCAACCCCTCGCCAGTCCTGCTTACGCGGTTCTCCGGCAGATCACCCAAGATTTCCCCGCGCGGAGCGTTGGGCAAATCAGGCTGCGGTTCGCGCTTCGCGTCGTACCAGAAGATCTTTACCGGAGGCATCGACCCCCGGGCAGGGAAGTCGAACCGCACCACGGACTTCGCCGGGAAGTAGATTTCGCTGGAGCCTTCCTGCCGGACACACTCCACCGAAGTGGGAGCGCCCAGGCGCAACGCCATGTTGGGGGCTCCCAGGATGTGGCACGCCATATCACCCAGCGCACCCGAGCCGAAGTCGAAAAACCCGCGCCACGTAAACGGAAGATAGTCGTCGCTGTAAGGACGCTCTTTCGCCACGCCCAGCCATAGGTCCCAATTGACGGAAGACGGAACGGGAGAAGGCGCCGGAGGATCGATCGCGCCCTGCGGCCATACAGGACGATTCGTCCAAGCATGCACTTCGGTGACGTTGCCGATCTGCCCTGACCAGATCATTTCCGCGCATTGCCGGGTTCCTTCATTCGAGTAGCCCTGGTTCCCCATCTGAGTGGCGACGTTGTACCGCTCCGCCGCTTTCAGCAGTTCGCGGCATTCCCACACGGTATGCGCCAGCGGCTTCTGCACATACACGTGTTTGCCGAGCTGCATGGCTGAAATCGCGGCCGCGGCATGCATGTGGTCCGGGACCGTGACGATCACCGCATCCATGTTCTTGCCTTCTTTGTCCAGCATCTCGCGGAAGTCGGCGAACTTCGGCACGTTCGGGAACCGCTCGAACGTCCGCTTGGCCGAGACCGTATCCACGTCGCACAGCGCGACGATATTTTCGGTTTGCGCGCAGCCCGCAATGTCGCTCTGCGCTTTGCCTCCCGCCCCGATGGAAGCGATATTCAGCTTCTCGTTCGGTGATTTGTATCCTAAACTCTTTAGCGATACCTGGCTGCCGAAACCGCCCAGAGGAACGGCGCCCGCTAACAGGGTGCCGTAGAAGAAATGCCGACGCGTGATCCGATTGGGTTTCATAGGAGATGAGCGAGCTGTATGCATCATATCCCTTGTCCCATCGCGGTTCGCTACCGCGGCGGCGCCGCTAGAAAAACCAGATGATATCCGACGACGCCGTGAACTGGTTCTTCTTCGTTCCGTTGTTGTACGCGGGCGTGTCGTAGGACCGCTCGTACCGGAGCTCCGGCCGGATGAGAATTGTCGTCCCCACCCAATGCCCGATCCCAAGCAGGTGCTCCGAGTACCTCGACTTGTAACCTGTTCGCTGACCCACAAAGTCGTCTAAGAACTCGTTCCGGATGCTCAGATAGTTCTTCGGCGAGAGCTGCTTCTCCATGTAATTCACGATCGCGAACGAAGGCGCATAACACGTCACATCATAGTCTTCCCGGCACTGCGCTCCGTTGGCACCCGTTTCCACCAGCGTCGCCCCGACCGGATTGTCGATGTTCGGAACTTTCCTCTCGTACTGATACCAGGATTCCGTGGAACTGTGCCAAGTGCCGTCTTTGCTGAATTTGTGGTACCACGTCACGTAGTACGCGGCCAGATTGTTGTAAGCATACTTGCCGTCATTAATCGAATTCGCGCAGGTGTACACGTTGTCCAGCCCCGCGCGCCAGGTATAACCCAAGCAGGCGTTTAACGTCAGCTTGGCATCGTTGGTCCACGGCGCCACGTCGCAACTGCCCGACAGTCCGATCTGGAGCAGCCAGCCCGCGGTCAGTTTGGTCGTCACGTTAATTCCCGTCTGCGTGTAACAGTCGACCGTGTAGGTGAGAGAGTGCGAATAGGTGTAATTATTCGGAGCTAACTGCGCCTCGATATCGGGAAGGGAAATGTAGCGCCCGACCCGAATGTCCATTCCCTCGGCTACCTGCGGGACATAAAGGTCCAGATACGCCATCGGAACATCAAAGCCGTTCTCCTGATTCTTGCCGAGCAATTGGTTGCTGAAAATTCCTTTGGATGTCGTAAACCGGTAATCCAGCCCGTAGATGCTGGTGATTCGAAAGCCCCAGTCGATGTGATCGGTCTGCACGGTATCCGGCTGCCGTTCGATATACAGCGCTTCCTGGTCTAATTGAACTGTATTTCCCCTCTCCGCGTAAGCCTCGGGATAGTTCGAGTACCCGTGGCCCTTTGACGTGCTCACGTTTACGCCGGCGTTCACCCAGCCATAAATTTGAATCCCGCTCCGCTTCCAGGCGTCCCCGTTCGATCCTTCCCAGATGGCCGTCATCAGCGGGCCGCCCTGGGTCCATGGCTGGCCGATTGTGACGCTTCCGCCGTAGGGCCAAACCGTGAAGGGAAACGGCGGATCCGTCACCGGCGCGGCATAACCTCGGAGCTTCGGGGCCGGGCCGCTATCCGAACTGCCCTTCCAGTCATCCGCGTAGGCCTTTATGAATCGCCGCATGAAGTTGGGCCTGGGACCATTTGCCTTGGCTGGGGGCAGCGCCGCGGCTGGGGTCGGCGCCGCAGATTGCGGCGCGGGAGCCGGCGTAATCTGCCCGGTTCCGGGCCCTCCCGCCGCTCCCGTCGTCTGGTCCTCCGGGGACTCGCTCGTACTCGTGGTTACAACAGCGTCAGAAGCACCGCTGAGCATTAGCGCTCCGGAGAAGGTAAGGCAGGTGAAAAGAAGTCCAACGCGACACATGGGCCAAGTCATTGATTTCATCAGTGTCGAAATACACGCGTAAGGAAGGCATAAGGAAAACCGAAGGAAAGATCGGCGCGGGCCAGCCGGGCGTCTCCAATCCGCGTTATTCGCGCTCTTGTTTCGCGCTTGCGGCGAGATCGTCAGGGACGCGCTGAATCGTCGCTTGTTTCCGGAGCCGCTCGATGCCTTTGAGGTACTCCTGATGCTCGGACATGGCGGTGAGAACGCGCTCGATGTCATGGCGAACTTCTTCGAAGCCCGCGGCCCGGCTGGGCGTCAGCGAGTTTAATAGCGCGATGTGAAAGCCGAAGGGCGTAGTGAAGACTCCCGTGCGTTGACCAGGGGACACCTCCCGCAAGGCCTTCTCGAATTCCTCGACCATGTGGCCAGCCGGAAAGGAGCCGAGATCCCCTCCCGTACCCTTGCAGTCGGAATGGCGCTCCGCGACCGCCGAAAAGTCTTCTCCGCTTTCGAGTTCGGCCAGCGCCACCTGAATGGCCGCTTCGGCCTCTTGTTCCGTGCGTTTCTCGTTCACATGGACGACGATGTGAGCCGCCTGGAACAGGTCGGGGTTACGGAAGTTCTCGCGCTGGCTCTCATAGAAGTTTTCAATGTCCTCCGCCGACGGCTTAACGGCATGCGCGGTGAATTCTTTTACTAAGCGCGCCAAGCGAAGATGCTGTTCCAGTTGCTTCCGCACTAAGCTGTCATCGAAAGCCCCGCCCGCTGCCGCTCTTTGACGCTCCATTTCCTGATCTACCCAGACTGCATCCAGGGGTTGTGGATCGTTTGCCGCCGCCGATTCCAGCAGGAAGCGGTCGATGGCGGAGTGTTCCGCGGCGGCGCGCAACTGCGCTTCCCGTTGACTCAAGTCGGTGACGCTTGCCCACCGCGGGTCTCTGCGGAGGCGCTCCATCTCCTCCCGGACCAGATCTTCCGGCACTGCTTCGCCATTTACGAGAAGAGGCATAAAACCCCGCACGGCTCCATTTCCCATCAGCCCGAACCGGGCCGATTGTTAATGCTGTTACGCCGTCCGGAAAATGCTCTCAATATTCGTCGCGCGGCTACCAACTTACCCGCAGGCGCTGATACCCCGCTCCCGCGGGAAACTGCACCCGCAGCCGGTCCCCGTTCACCACCCCGCCGGTCACTTTCGCCGCGCTTCGATTCACCCGCAGCGGCAGCTCATAAACGGACCCGCCCTGCGCTTCCAGCGTCACCGAATTCGCGTCCTGCGCCACTGCTTTGATCTGGGAGGTTTCCGCGCCTGGCGCCGGCGGCTCGTGCGCCAGCCCAATCTCCACCGCCGGCAGCGGCGCCGTCATTTCCGGAGTCATCGATTCCGCGCCATCGCACGCGCTTCCCACCCCGCAAAGCCGGAGCGCTTGTTCGCCCCGCGCCCGCACCCGCATCTGCCCGGGTTCACGGACCATCTCCAGATCCACCGAATTTCCACCCAGCGGAACATGATGAATTCGCACCCGGTCCCACGCGGCCGGAAGATGCGGACTGCTTCGCAGAGTTCCGTGGGTCGCGTCCCAATCCAGCCCCAGCATCCCTCGCAGAGCCGGCGTGAGCACCATCGCCGACGACCAGGTCTGGTGCGAACTGCTGCGTCCCAGCGGCTGATAAAACGCGCCCGAAAGCAGCTCCGTGCAGCCGCCCAGATCCTGAGCCCAAGTGAGCAGCAGATTCTGATACAAGTGCGATTCCGCCGAAAGCGTCTGCCCCGCGCGGTATTCAGCCAATGACACCCAACCGGTGAACAACGGCCAGACCGTGCCCTGGTGATATGAGATCGGGTCGTAAATTGGCGAATTTTCGCTCACGTCCCGCGTCCCCCAATCGGTTGAAAACTCCGCCGCCGCCCAGCGTTCGAACATCGGCCTCGCATCGGGGAGTTCCAACCTTCCCGACCACCATGCCACCGCCGGATAAATGGTGGGCGTCAGGTCCTTGCTCCCGTCCGCGTTCCGGCTGAACGCGAAGAAATGCGAAGGCGCGTCGTAATACTCGCTCACCAGCTTTCCGCGAATCTGTTCCGCCGTTTCCCGCGCGCGCGCCGCCAGCGCGTCGTCCTTCGATAATGCGGCCAGCCGCGACATCGCTTCCGCCGATTGCTGATCGAGCGCCGCCAGGTAAATCTCCTGGTTCGGCATCTTCGGCGGCCAGGACTCCACCCATCCGGTGCCCGCGGAATTGTTGTAAATTCCATCGCCGTCGGTATCGTTCGCCCTGGTGAACGCGTAAGCCCGTTTCACCGCCTCCCAGTGCTTCGCCAGAAAGGCCGTGTCCCCGCTGGTGTTGACGTAGTCCTCCATAGCCATCACCAGCAGCGGCGTGGAATCGGCGGCCGCATAGAAATACGGCGTCGCGTTCCAATTCACCAGATCGGCGGTTTGGGAGAACTCGTGCATGATCTTGCCGTCGGCGCGCTGCCGCCGGAACAGAAACTCCAGCGCTTCCCGGCTCAGCGCGAAGTCGCCATAACCGTGAATTGCGAAAAGCGTGAACTCGGTATCGCGTCCGAAAAACCATCCATACCCAGGACGCGCCGAATCCGCCGATGTGTAATATCCGGCGACCAGTCCGGTCTCGTCATGGAACCGCACCTGCGCCTGGTCAATCGCGATCTCCGCCCACTTCACAGCTTGGTCGAACCGCGGATCGGGCGATTCCACGGTCAATCGATGATCGAAAAAGTGCCTGTAGTAATCCTCCGTCGCCCGGTACAGCGGCTCCACGCGGCTGCCGAGTTCCGCGAGAGACTGGCCGCAATCCCGGCTGGTCCCCGAAACCATCAATAGCGGATACAGTTTGCCGCCATCCGTCTTCGGATCGAACCGCAGCTTCAACTCCACCGGATAGGTCTGCGGTCTTTCCTGGTAGGGAGCAAGCACACCCGGAGTCGCGCCCGGAATCGCCACGCCGCCCGCGAGTTCGTCCGTGTCGGTGTGCAGGATGTAGTAGCCGCTGTCACCCTGCTTCACCCACTCCGCGCTAGGACGCCCGAAATTCGGAGCGGGCCACATTCGCAGCATCTCCGGGGTAAATCGAAACGTCAGCGTGAGCGGCCGAATCGACTGAATCTCGAAAAGCACGACCGCGCCCGCGCCTTTCGCCGACTCTCCGCGCGGCGAGAACATATGCTGCTTTACCGTGAATGCCGCGTGCGAATAAGTGATGGTCGTCCGCTCGGGATTCACCTCGATCTGCGCCGCATACTGCTGCAAATCGATCGGGACGGGATAATCGGCGAGCTCCGCCGAAATTCCGAAGTGGCTCAGGATCTTTACGGGAAAAGACCAGGCCTCAAAGCTGCCATTCTGCTCGCCAAAAACGGCCCCGTGCTCCGCCGCCACGCTGAACGGCTTGCCCAACTCCGGCGCGCGTGTAATGGCGATGTCGCTGTGTCGCATCGGCCACGCCTTGACCGGCCGCGGATCCTGTCCGGAAGCCTGCGCCGCTATCGCCAGTAGAATAAACAGGTTCGCGCGCATCTACTTCACGCCCGCCGCCGGCATATCGGTATTCATCCTCGGACGCGGCGTCGCATCCGCTTCCGTGATTCCCATCACCCACTTCACCGCTTCCACGTAGAGGGTTCGCATATCGGGACGGTCGTAGATCTGGTTCTCGTGCCCCAGCGGACTTGAAAAGACCCGGCCTTTGCCGTAGTTCCGAATCCAAGCCAGAGCGAAATCGCCGTCTGCGCGGTGAATATCCTTTTTCGTCATATCCACCGAAGACGTGTCGAGTGTCATCAACACGCGCGCTTTATCACGCGAGAAGTTTTTCAGTTGATAGATCTCATCGGTGAGCGTGATCTGCGGACCGAACTGTCGCATGCCGGGAAATTGATTATCCTCGACATTGATTCGGACTTGCTGATGCCACGGGTGCCCATCGAAGTAGCCGCCCACCAGATCGCCATACTCGGGCCAGTCGAAGAAGGTGTCGGTGGCGCTATGTCCGCCGATGAAACCTTTGCCGTCATCATGGACGAAGGAGAGCAGCGCGGCCTTCTGCTCGTCATCCATGTCCAGCGTACCCGTCGTATAGAAGAAAACCGCGTCAAAGTAATCCAGGTTCTTCGCGTTCTTATCCAGTTTCTTCTTGGTGACCAACTGGCTGTCCGTGCGAATATACGTCTCCCACAGACCGGTCTCTTTTCCCAATTCCCACAATGTCGCCATGGCATAGGGAACCGAATCGTGCTGAAACCCCTTCGTCTCGCCAATGCACAACAGCCGCTTCTTGCGCGGCGCGTTCCGCGGCGTCTGCGCGCTGGTCATGGTGAGGGCCAGCGCGAGCGCTAGGGCCACCCGGGTGAATTTCACCTGCGTCTCCTCGCTCTAATGCTTATACACCAAGCAGCGCCGGCGCGACGAGACGAGGAGACTACGCGAAGGTAATCTTTCGGATACGGGAGTTTCCGACATCCGCGAACAGCAGGTTCCCGCTTGCATCCTGACCCACGTAACGCGGGGTGCAGATTAACCCGTTGGCCGCGGGTCCGCCGTCTCCGGAAAAGCCGACGTGGAAAGAGCCGCATATCGTAGAGATCAGACCCGTCTGCGCGTCCACCTTGCGAATACGGTTATTCAGACTGTCCGCGATGTAAACATTGCCCGCCGCATCCACCGTCACGTTTCGCGGCCCGTTCAATTCCGCCTGAGTGGCCGGGATTCCATCGCCGTTATAGCCCGCCGTCTCGGTGCCGGCTACGGTTGAAATGATTCCCGTCGAGTAGATGATTTTTCGGACCTTGCTATCCGGCTTCACCCCGGGCCCCGGGAGATTCTGAGGGTCGCGTCCGCCCTCAGTGGCGTAGATATTCATGCTGGAATCCATGGTGACGCCGCGCGGCGAGTTGATCTGCGCATTCTGGGCCGGGCCGCCGTCTCCATCGCTGCCGCTGGTGCCGTTGCCGCCCGCGGTGACGATATATCCGGGGGCCACTACGATGGGCGCGGGTCCGTCCGGGTACAAGGTGATCGTCTGAGCGGAAAGATTCACGAACCGAATCCGGAAGCCGTCGAGTTCAGCGATCCAGAGGTTCCCATTTGGATCCAGCAGAATCGCGCGCGCCTGATTCAACGAAGCCTGCGTTGCCGGCCCCCCGTCTCCGCTGTCGATGAAGCCGCCATTTCCGGCCACGGTGGTGATGATTCCGGTTACCGCGTCCACCCGCCGAATCCGCCCGTTGCCTCGATCGCAGATGAACAGATTTCCGCCGGGATCGAACTGGGCATCCGAGGGAACGTTGAGCTGGGCCGTGGTCGCGGGGATTCCGTCTCCGTTGTATCCGCTGAGCCCTGTGCCGGCCACTCCAATGACCGTCCCATCGGCGTTCACGGTCCGGATCTGCTGGTTTGCCTGGTCTGACACGGTGAGGCGTCCCTGGGCGTCAAAGGACACGCTGACCGGCTCATTCAGCAAAGCTTGCAGAGCTTGGCCGCCATCGCCGAAATTGGTGGAGCCAGCGAAGGTCTCGATGATCTGGGTGGCGCGATCGACCCGCCGCACGCGCGCCCCGCCGTATTCCGCGATGAATAGGGCGCCCGTGCTGTCAATCGCGACCCCGGTCGGCGAGTTCAACTCCGCTTTCGTCGCCGGACCGCCATCTCCGCCGGTGCCCAGGACGTGCGTTCCCGCGACCGTCGTAATGATCCCGGTAGCCACCGTGATCTTCCGGACCATGGAGGTCTGCTCCTGGCCGATGTAGATGTTGCCCGCGCTGTCGAGCGCCAGCGTGCAGGGGAAAGTGAGGGACGCATCCACCGCCGGACCGCCGTCCCCTTGCGCGCCCCGGTGGCCCGTCCCAGCCAGAGTCGTAATCACGCCGGTGTTGATGTCGACGCTGCGGAGCCGCTGGTTATAGTAGTCGGCTATTAGAATATTGCCGAAGCTATCCAGCGCGACTCCCCACGGCAAGTTCAGCCGGGCGGCCGTGGCCAGATGGCCGTCGCCGGAATATCCAGCTTTTCCATTTCCCGCGACCGTTTGAATCTGTCCCGGCAGTACGGTTATCGGAGACGCGCTTTGCCCAAAGATCGTAATCGGTTGCTGGCCTTGATTTACAAGTCGAATACGGCTGTTATCGGAATCGGCTACATAAAGATTACCCGCGCTGTCGGTGGCGGTTCCCTGCGGAGTATTTAATTGCGCGCTTATTGCCGCGATCCCGTCGCCGTTATAACCGGGGGTTCCCGTTCCCGCAACCGTGCTGATGATTCCCGACGCACTATTTACGTAACGAATACGGTTGCTATCCGTGTCGGCAATACTCAAATTTCCGGCGGCGTCGCAGCTGATCCCGTAGGGGTAAAACAGAGTGGCGTCAACCGCCGGTCCTCCATCTCCGGAATATCCCGGAATTCCGGAGCCGGCAACCGTAGTAAGAAGTCCGGTGTGCGCGGCGACGCGGTATATTCGGTGATAATAATTATCCGAGATATAGAGGTTATTGGACCCATCGCAACAGAGCGCAAAAGGAGTGCTGATGGCGGCCACGGTCGCCAGGGCATTGCCCACGGGGCCGCCGCCTAAGACGGTCGACAGAACGCCCAGCTTGCTTCCGGAGGGACTTACCGTCTGCGAAAAAGCACGGAACGAGACGAAAACGGGAACAAAAGCAGCCGTAAGTCCCGCGAGGAAAGTCCGGCGCGGCGTTCCGTTGTTTTCTGAATTCGACAAGTTTTTCCTCCGAGATGTACTTACGCTCTACGTAATAAAAATAGCTGGAAGCGCTTCGCATTGCAATTTAAAAGAACGTAAAGATTTTTAAAGTTGCGCGTTACAGCTCCTGAGACGGGATATACTTCATTGCCGGTACACGGCGCCGGCTTTCATCACGAAGTGCACCTTCTGCAATTGATTTACATCCGTTAGTGGGTCCTCGCGGACGGCAATCAGGTCGGCTGACTTACCGGCTTCGATTGCTCCCAGACTGTCCTGCTGATCCAGCAGCGCCGCCGCGGAGACAGTGGCCGATTGAATCGCCTGCATCGGCGTCATCCCGTACCGCACCATATAGGTGAACTCCTTGGCCTCGTTCTCTGTCCACGGAAACCCGCCTGCATCCGTACCGAACGCGATTTTTACTTTCTTGGCCAGGGCACGCTGAAATGCCCGCTGGGTCATCTTCTGCATCTCAAGCCAGATCGGCGCCCCGGCATCGGCCCGCCCTTGCGCCACATATACGCCGACATAAATCGTTGGGCACCAATACACGCCTTTCAACACCATCGCGTCGAGCAGCGCGTCATCCAGTCCGTCGCCGTGCTCAATGGAATCCACCCCCGCGCGAAGCGCCGCTTCGATCCCCTCGCGTCCCATCGCGTGCGCCGCGACTTTACGCCCCAGCCGGTGCGATTCGTCCACCATGGCTTTGGCTTCTTCGTCCGTAAAGTTGACCCACGAATGCAAAGCCCCGTCTTTCACGAAGTAACGCCGGTCCGCATAAAACTTGATCCAGTCCGCCCCGTACTTGACCTGCTCCCGCACCGCGCGCCGGATGTTCTCGGCCCCGTCCACGATCTCGACGCCCTCGGGCAGTTTCAACTCCCAGGAGTAATTCAGCAGCGGGTACATTCCCGTCGGCGCAAATGCGCGCGTGGAACAGAACATGCGCGGTCCCGGAATCACCCCGCGCTCGATTGCGTGCTTGATATCCACGTCCGCGTACATCGCGCCCTCGGTCTCCAGATCGCGGATGGTGGTGAAGCCGTTCATCAGCGCCGTACGCGCCGCCACCGTCGCCCGGATGGTCCGGTAGGGTATCGACTCCTTCAAGAGCTGCTCGTCGTAATCCGCCGCGGTCACGTCCCCTTGCAGCAGGACGTGCGTGTGCGCATCGATCAACCCCGGCAGCACCGTGGAAGCGCTCAAATCAATCGTCTGCGCGTTCATCGGCGCCGGGACCGTCGCGCCCACCCGGACGATTTTTCCGTCCTCCACCAGGATCTTCTGGTTCATCAGCACCCGTCCCGCTCGCACGTCGATCAAGCGCCCCGCTTGGATCACAATCGGCTGAGCAGCCGCGGCGTCAAGGAGGAAGAACCAGAGCAACGGAACGAAGCGCATGGGGCTCATTGTAAGCAATCGGTGCATGGTAGAGTGCTCGTTGGGATTTCTCCGCCTCGCCGCCGGCTCGGCCTTCGCGCCGATGCTGCTGTTCGCTCTCGCGCTCGCCTTCACCACCCTCCTGCGGCTGAATCGCGTCCGTTTGCCGTGGACCGCGCTCTCCGCCGTCTTGGTGTCGGCGCTCATCGCCGTGGCGGCCGCATATCTGGTCCTCCCCGTGCTGTTCGAGGATGCCGAAACGGATATCGCGTGTGTCGCCGCGCTCATCTTGCGGGGCCAAGCCGTGTATCCCGGTCCCGCGGATATCGGCCGCTACGCCCTGCTTTACGGTCCGCTCACTTACCTGGCCCACATCCCGTTTTACGCTCTGTTCGGCGAGAATCTTCCGTCCTTCAAGCTGCTCGGGTTTCTCGCCTTCCTAGCCACGCTCACGAGTCTTTTTGAAATCTGCCGCCGGTACGCGGCGCCCCGGGCCGCGCTAATTGGCCTCGGCTGCGCCTCGGTCGTCCTGTTCCGTTACATCGGCGTCGCTTTCTGGGGCCGCATCGATCCGGTCATTCTGGCGGCCGTCGCGCTCTGCACATGGGCTCTGGTGAAGGCGCCGGACTGGTTGATGCTGGCCGCCGCGGCGCTCACCTTCGCCGCGGTTCCCAACCTCAAGATCAGCGGGGTTGCCTACCTGCTCCCGGTTCTTGGCTGGTTATACATGCGGAAAGGCGTGCGTTTCACCGCCGCTGCGTGTGTTCTTGGAGCCGCCCTCTTCCCGCTTCCTTTTCTGCTGCCGCAGGTTTCGTGGCCGCATTACCTGCTCGTGCTTCGCGCGGCCGCCGAACACGGACTTGTCGCCGCGTTCCTTCTGCGAAACCTTCAGTACTCCGCGCTCCTGCTTGCGCCCGTGCTCGCCAGCCGCCGGCGTTGGACTTTCGACCAATCCGTCTACTTCGCGCTGACTGCGCTCGGTCTCGCCGTGACCTGCGTACTCGGCTCCAAGAGCGGCGCGGGAAGTTATCACTTATTGCCGTTCATCGTGCCCCTGTTGCATCTGTATTTTTGGACTCGCGGCAACGTCTCTGCCGCCGCGCCCCGTTACCCCTTCGCCCGCTTCGCGCTCGCCTGGATCCTCACCACTCTGGTGCTTTCGTCGGCGCACCTGGGCTCCGTTGTCCGCGAACTTCGTGGGGCGCCCGCGGGCCGTGAGATCGTCTCCGAAATTCTCCGCGCGCAAAATGATCACCGCGGACAAACCCTGGAGGTCGGCGTGGGCGCCGATTTCAACGACCCGCGCGAGCGCTACAGCTACCTCACTACTTTCGACGGTCAGCCCTACACCATCGCCGGCGCCGCCATCCGCGACCTTCAGTTTGGCGGCGTCGCCATCCCGCTCTCAACCGTTCGCTACGTGGAAACCTGCGGCACGCGAAACTGGCTTATTCCCAGAGGAGATGTCCCGTTCAGCGCGCCGAATGCCTACTACGATTCAATCCATCCGGCCTTCGACACTCCATTCCGCAACGCGTTCCTTGGGCATTACCGGAAGACCGGATCAGGCGAACGGTTTGACCTTTGGTCATGCAGGTAGACGCTCTGAGTACTATGGGTCTGCGCCCTGATTTCTTTTTGTGCACTCATCCATGAATGGCTCCCGGTGGGTTTCAAGACTCGCGTTCCTCATCATCGCGTCCGCGGCAGTCTCCGTGTTCGTCGACACTGCCCGGCATTTTGCGGGCCCTCAGCCTTTCCTGGGCGTGTGGGAAGACTCCCTGATGCTTTCCCGATACGCCCATAACCTGGCGACATCCGGACAAATGATCTGGAATCCGGGCGGTCCCCCCACCTACGGACTCACCAGCCCCTACTACTTTCTCAGCACGGTCGTGCCGGTGGCGGCCTTCGTCACCAGCAAGCCCTTGGCGATTCCGATGGTGGCGAGCCTGATCTCGGGCCTGCTCTTCTTTGTCGTGATGGCGATCACGTTACGTCGCCTGCTTCCAGGACCGGTCGTTTTCCGTCATATCGCGATGGCTCTGGTTGCGATCGCCATGGCGAGAAGCGCAACGGATGTCGCGACCAACCTCATCAGCGGAATGGATACCTGCTTCGCGATGTTGTACTTTTCCATCTACATTGCGCTGCTGCGATGGCATTCCTCCTCGCTTACCTGGCTCTCCGCGACGCTCGCGGGATTCTGGGGCGGTCTGGCCTTCGGAGCCCGGCCCGACCTGCTTGTATGGACAATGCTCGTTCCGCTGGCCTGGGTGCTCCTCGGTTCTCGCCGCCAGAAGAGTCTGGGTTTCGGGATGCTGCTGGTCAGCGTGCTGGTGCTGGCGCTGGAGATCGGGGTGGCTTCCGTCTATTTCCACTCGCCGCTTCCGCTGCCCTTTTATGCGAAGTCGCTCCAGTTGTACCCGGGACTCAACGACTACCGGTACACCGGGCTGCTCCATATCGTCCAGTTCTTATTTTCGTACTGGCTTTTGTTTGTGCTGATTGTGCTGGATGTTCTCGTGGACGCGCGGGGATGGTGGCGTGAGACGTCTCCGCTGGTCAAAGGTCTCGCCGCCGGTACGGTGGTCCACATGAGCTACTTTCTGGTCGGAGTCACTCAGATTATGCCGGCGGCCCATCGATTTTATTACCCCGCGCTCCCGGCGATTATCTTTCTCGCGGGCTGCGCGACTGTCCGGTTGCTTGAACGCGTGCCGGAGCGATGGGTGGTCGCGGTGTCGCAATCGCCAGCGCCATATCGTTACGCGGCATTCGCGATCGCGATCCTCGTTTTACCTCCTCCACCGCCCAATGAACTTAGCGTGTTCGGCGCCCTTGCGCACCATAATTTCGCCTCGTTCGACTTGGTCCAGGAGTGCAAGGCTTACTTGCCGAATTTCTGGTTCGGGTTAGACCGCTTCTCGGCGCTTCCCTCCGACGCCACCATGGCCACGACGGAGATCGGGCATGTCGGGGCTATGAACCTCGATAAAACGGTGGTGGATTTAGCGGGGCTGAATGACTCGTTATTTGCTCACCATCGTTTTTCAGCCGACGTTTTTTTCGCTCATTACCATCCGGATCTGATTTATATGCCGCACCCTGGATATAAGGCGATGAACGTGTCTTTGGAGGACAACCCAACCTTTCAGCGCGATTACGAGTGGATCCCGGCGGCGAAGCTCGGGCCGCAGTGGTTCATGGGAATCGCTCTCAGCCGCACGAGCAAGTACTACGGCGAGATGCGCACAATCGTCAAATCCGTCTGTGCCGATCAGCTAACTGGTCCCTGCGCGTGGAATCCTCAATAGGGGCTCACCTCGCGTCAAATCCCCACAGTCTGAAACACAGGCGCACGCCGCTGCTGGGGCTGGAGCATTTGGATTGTCAACGACTGCGCCTTTTGCAGCCGTAACCACTCCCCGCTCATCATGCCCAGAAAGAAACAGAAGCAAGGCGTCATAAACAGCGGACCTTGGATATTGCCGGTGATGAGCATCCCGATCGCCATGGCGATCATCCACAAGGCCAGACCCGTCACCGGCCCGCTGCTCATTCGAGCCACCCAAAAGACTTCCTTGATCCACAAATAGAAGAAGCCCAGGAAGATGATCAGCCCCGGAAGTCCCGTGACCACCAAAATATCGACAAACATGTTGTGGGAGTATATTTCTTCGCCCATCGAAGTACTCGGGTCGTCCGAGCCGAAACCGTATCCCGTGCCGATCAGCCAGTGCTTGGGAAGGTTTCTCACGAAAAGCCTCCACGCCGACGTTCGCGCCTCCAGTGTCCCTACAGTCGCGAAACGATTCACAATGGCGTTCCCCGTTCCGCCGAACGACATGTGGTGAGTTGCGTAGTCTCCAACTGTGACCACCAGACCGAACGCTACAAGAACTCCCAGGACCAGCAGCATCGGGCGGCGAAGGACGCGCTTGTTGATCAGCCAATAGACCGCGCACGCGCCGAGAAGCGCGACCAACGGTGTACGCGTCTCGCACGCGATTAAGCCGATCATACCCACGGGCAGCGTCAGATATAGTGCAGCTTTAGGAAGCAACCTCGCCTTGGTCGTAGCGATGACGACCAGCATCGCCATCGCCAGGAAGTAACCCCACGTCGTGTGATCGGCATAGTATGCGTAAGGCCGGAACGCATCATAGAAATACATCGACTGGTAAAGCTTCCAGGCTTCGATGGAAAACACGTGCGTCGCTTCCGCCCATGCCCGGTCGATGTAAGTCGGCCCGTAAATCAGCTGATACACGCCCAGCGGCACCGATATCCAGATCAGCAGGATGAAAAGCTTCGACACTCTTGAGAGAAAACTAAGCGGGACGAGAACACCGACGAGCAGCGCGACGACAGGCACGATCTGCGCCTCCATGCCGCCGAGCAAGGATTGCAAGGGCACCCGCCGAATATTGATCAGAGAAACCAGAATAGTCGTGGCGACATAACCGATCATGAGGAACGCGCTCGGCGGCGTTCGCCGTTTCAGAAGAATGTAGACGGCAATGGTTCCCGCGACCAAAAGGAGCATTGTGGGCAGCAATTGAAAGCCGTAGTAAACCATCTGCGATTGTGGGCCCAAGGTAAAAATGAACCGCTTGAAAAACTGGCAGAGGTGATCCGCCACGACATAGGCGATCACCAGATTCGCCAAGCGGAGCTGCGAAAAGACGACGAGCGCCAGAAACAGGCAGAGCTCAAACACCAGCGGCACCATTCCTGGCCGGAAACAGACCACCGGAACCGCCATCACCAACGCGGCGAACAAGAGTCCGAGCTGTAGAATTTTTGTGGGAAGCCCGAACAACGGCTGCGTCAGGGTTTGCATCTGTCTAATTCGCTTGATTTTACCGCAATTCCACTGCGATCACCCCGCGTGGCAATCTCCGATCGAACGTCCGGAGGCCGGCTGTCAGGCGATCCCGATAGGCGGGATCCACCGCGAAAAACGTCACCGTGTCCGACCAGCAGATCTGATTCTGTGGAATCCTCCACGTTCCCGCCTTCACCCACTCCGGAGGCAGGCCGCCCAGCTCCGCAAATTCCGCCGGGAACACCGCGGCTATCTTCGCGCCCTCCTGAGCGGCAAGTCGCCTCCGGAACGCAAGATCGTACCCGTGACGCAGCTTCGCTTTGGTGACCGCCATGTTGGCGAGCCCGTACGTGTCGACGATCCGGGAGTCGGAAAGGAAAGCGGGCGCACCGATATCGCTAAGAATCACAGTCTCGCCGGGGAAATTTTCTTTCAGGAACTCTCCCACCTGATACTGCTGGTCATGAATATTCTGGCAGGCGTAGGGCGTCAGCCAGAGTGAATCCACCACTCTCGGAACGAAGGCGAACAACAGAACGGCCGCGCCGAACGCATACGCGGCGGCCGCTCGCGTTCGCATGAAGCCGGGCCACAAAGGCAACTTCAAAGCGTTCCAGGCCAGCCCGCACGCGTAGACGCCCAGCACCACCAGGTACGCTTCGTACCGGAAGAACCATCCGACCCTTCCGAACTGAAGATGAAGCAGCGCCGTGGATCCGAACAGGAGGAGAGTAACCAATTCTACGCTCCAGATCGAAAGCCTTCGGCGGTACAGGATCGTGAACAAAACAATTCCGGCCGCCATCAGAAAGCACAACGCGGGCACGTCGTGAAGCTGTTCCGCCCAATGCAGAGGATACGGCCACAATCCTTTCCCCGGGCGGCTGATTTTCGCAATGATGGAATTCGGGACGGGGAACCATCCCTGGGCCATCGAGTAGGCGCCATAACACGCAACTGGCGCGAGCGCCGCGCTCCCCAGCCAGACGGAAAATACGCGCCGCCCCCGCCACCAGAACAACGTTGCCGCGGCCGCCACCAGCGCCATCGCCTCATAGCGGCAAAGCACCGCGAGAGCGGCCACCAGGCAGAGGATCGGCCCCTCACGTGGACCCCATTCAGTCCGGTTTAGCATCCGGCTCGCGAAGACTACGAACAGGAGCGACAGAAGAGTCTGCGGAACGTGCTCCATGCCGGCGATCGTCTCCGGGGCCAGCGGCATCTCGAACACGATCAGCACCAAAAGGGCCGCCCGAAAAACGCTTCCCACCCCAGCGCGCCGAAATGCGGCATCCAAAAGCCAGAGGAGCGCCAATCCGAAGACGACATCCATCACCAGCGGCGCGATCTCGCTCGGGCCGGTGAGTAAGTAAATGGCCGATAGCAGCAGCGTGAACAGCGGCGAAGAAGAAGACGACGTAAATCCGTAGCGCGTCAATCCCCACACGCTGTGCTGGCTGAAAGAGCGCGCCATCGCCATATGGATATAGGTGTCATCCATCGGATAACCGAAGTGGCCGCCACAGCGGCTCAAAATATCCTGAATCAGCCATGCGAGCAAGGCCGCGAACAAGAGCCAGGCGACCAACAACGGCCAGGACGCTAAGGGGGACGCGAAAGACGCTTGCGCCGGATGTGCAGGTCGTGCGGGAAACTCTGCGATCAGGTCGTCCCGTTGTGAGGTCATTAGAGGCGGCCCGCCAAGCGACGCAAAGCGGAGAGCTGTTTTTATGATATCCCGCGCCGTAGCCGGTCTTTTGTCTCGAAGTCGGTCGGATACAGTAGTGAAAGATGGCTGTAACTCCGCATCATCTGGCGCGAGCCGCCGGTACAGCCGTTCGGGTGATTCTGCTCGGGCTGTTCGCCGCCGCGATCTATCGCGCGGCATTGACCGCGTGGGCCGATTCCGAATACCGCACCGGCACTCCGCAAGCGATTGGGAGAGCGGAGCGCCTCATGCCCTCCAACGCCGTCTACCACTACACGAACGCGCTGCTCAGGGAGCAAAATGAGCCTGTCTCCCCGGCTATAGAAAGCGAATTTGCGGCCGCTGTCGCCCGCAGCCCGCGCTACTCCGACGCGCTGATGGCCTGGAGCGTCGAGAAAGAACTTCGCGGCGACAAGAACGGCGCCGAGGAACTGCTTCTGGACGCCCAGCGGAAAGATCATCTCCTGCGTCCCACCTGGGCTCTCGCCAACTTCTACTTCCGCCAGGGAGACACGGATCGCTTCTTTAAAGAAGCGCGCGAATCTCTCCGGATCATCGGCGCCTCCGGGTTGTCCGAAGGGCGTTTCGACCCCGGTCCCATCTTCGCTCTCTGCTGGAAATCCGGGGCGGATGCAAGCACCATTCTGGATCGCGCCATCCCGCCCGATCGCCCGATTCTGGGCAGTTACTTCAACTATCTCGTGGCCACCGGCAACATTCCCGCTATCGAGCAGTGCGCGTCCAGGCTCCTGCCCGATACCGGCAAGGGCGAACTGTTCTTGCTGGCGCCCTACGTCAATCTCCTGATCAACCGCAACCTGATGTCGCCCGCTATTCAGGCTTGGGAGCAGTTGTTTAAGCGCGGCGCCGTTCCCTTTCCCGGACCCGATCCGGCGAACGGCGTCTTCCTGACGAACGCCGATCTCGCCGCGCCCCCGTCGGACTTCGGTTTCGATTGGCGGCGTGTTTTTCCGGACACTGTCCAGTTCACCTTTTCCAAGCCGGATCACTCCTACCGCTTTGACTTCGATGGCAATCAGCCCGAACATTTCAGCCTCCTCTACCAGCCTTTTCCCTTGCAGCCCGGTCGCGCGTACCGGTTCACAGCCCGCTTTCACAGTGACGGCAATCCGCAGCAAAGCGGGTTATGGTGGAGTTTCACCGATCACAAAGACGGGCATCCCATTCCCGGGAAAGTGAGCGTGATCTCAACAGGCGCTGCCCCCACCGACGAAGAGAAAACTCTCACCCTGGATTTCGACGCTTCCGCGAACACGGATTCGGCTGACATTCACCTCGACTACAACCGGCAGCCCGGCACGGAGCGCTTCCGGGGGTTTTACGAACTGCTCCATGTGGGGCTGAAACTCAGATGAAAAATTCGCTCGAAGCCAATCAGGATCGCGAACAGACGGCTTTGTTGGTGAATTGGTTTGTCGCCCTGGTCTACGTCGGTCTGTTGCTTTCCTGGCAATCCGGAGTTTGGGCGGTGAGTCTTCTCGAGATCGGCGCCTTGGTTCTCGGAGCGGTCCTGCTTATCCGACAGATCAGCGCGCGCGAAACATTCCAGCCCGCGCCGGATACATTCGCCCTTGCGGCTCTGGTTCTTTGGGGCCCTCTTCAGATCCTCACCGGCAACACCGTGGATGCATACGCCACCTGGAACAGCGCCGTCAGTTGGCTGGTTCTCGCCACCATTTATCTCTCCGCTAAGGCGCTTCTGACGGATCGGCGGACGCGTTCGCGCTTCCTCTCGACGGAGATTTGGATCGGGTCGGTGATGGCTGTTCTTTCCATCCTGCTCAAGTTCGGCTCGCCGCAAAAGATCTTCGGTTTCTTCGCATCCCGCTATCCGCCGATCGGGCCTTTTATTTATAAGAACCACTATGCGGTGTTCATCGAGCTGCTCATTCCCATCGCTTTCTATAAAATGACCTCCGGGAAGCACCGGCGCGCGCCGTACGTGGTGCTCTTCGCGGCGCTGTTCGCCTGCATGGTGGCGAGCCTGTCGCGGGCCGGGCTTCTAATCGCCGTGGGGGAGATCGTCGTGCTCGTGGCGCTGAGTTGGGCGCGCGGCAGAATCACATGGCGCTCGCTTCGCAATATCGGGCTCCCGATTCTGCTCCTTGTCGTCGCTTTCACCCTGCTCGTGGGCTGGGATGCGGCGTGGGCGCGCTTCCAGGAGGCACATCCGTTTGAGGCTCGCGGCCCGCTCGTCCATTCCACCATCGAGATGATCAGGAGCCGCCCGCTTACCGGCTTTGGCCTCGGGACGTGGCGCACCGTCTACCCGCAATATGCGGTCTTCGACATCGCCCGGCTCGCCAACGAAGCTCACAATGACTGGCTCCAATGGGCTGCTGATGGAGGGATCGGCTTCGCCGCTGTGATCCTGGGTTTCGCCATCTACGTCAGCCGGCTCGCCTGGAATAACGTTTGGGGGCTGGGCGTCCCCGCCGTTTTTGTTCACTGCCTGGTGGACTACGCGACACGCAGTCTCCCGCTCGCCGCCTTCTTGTTTCTGATTGCGGGCGCGCTAGCGGCGGCGGGCGCAGCGAGATCTTCTCGCAAAACCGGCGCGGATCCGGAATGGCAGATCCTTTCGCTGCGTGCGTCGTCAGAGTGAGTGACGCTGGTTAGTAAGCGCCCCGGCCAATCACTACGGCTCGCGCGGTGCGGCTCAGGATGAAGATGTCCAGCCACAGCGACCAGTTCCGGATGTAATAAGTATCCAGAACAGCCTGCAGTTCAAAATCCGCTTCGCTGCGCGCCGAGATCTGCCAGAGTCCTGTTAACCCCGGACGCACCTTCGTGCGCAGATCCCGAAATCCCGGATGGAATTGCATCATGTGATAAGCTGGGAACGGTCGCGGCCCCACCAGACTCATCTGTCCGATGAGGATGTTCCAAAGCTGCGGGAGTTCATCCAGACTGCTGCGGCGAAGAAAGCGCCCGATTCCGGGCAGAACCCGCGGATCGTCCTTCAGCTTGCAGTGCCTCTCCCATTCCTCGCGCGCCTCGGGATTCTCCGCCAGATACTGCTGCAGCACGGCGTCCGCGTCCGGGTACATGGTGCGCAGTTTAAGAATTCGTATGATCCTGCCCTGCTCTCCTTCGCGCTCATGCCAGAAGAATGGGTTCCGCGGGCTCGCCAGGAACACTCCCAGCGCGGCCAGAAACGTGAGCACGATCGCGAACGGCGCCATGACCATCACCAGAGCCAGATCCAGGGCGCGCTTCAGATAGCGGTTGATCGGAAACAGAAGATTGTGCCGCAGTTCCAGCGCCAGCACTCCGCCCACGTCGATCGGGCTAACCGGAACGCTCGCCAGGCCCATCAGATTCGGCACCAGGAAAACGTGCGGAAAGATCATCGAGCACCGCTCCAGCAGCGTCAGCAGCTCTTGTTGAGCCAAACCCGGCATGGCCACGAACGCATGCCGCACCACGGCCCCTCCGGCTACCTCCTTCGCCATGGAAAGCGGCCCGAGGACGGGAACGTCTTCAATAAACCCGACCTTGCGGGGATCATCGTCCAGGCACGCGAGCGGTTTGAGCGCCAGTTCCGGAGTCACGCGCAGCTTCTCGATCAGCAGGGCCGCCGTTTCTCCCGCGCCCAGAATCACAACCGGCACGCCAAACCACGGCTTCTCCGCGAAATAATGATGCACCACCGCCCGCGCCAACGGCAGACACAGCAGCGAGAGGATCCAGGACGTGAAGAAGCCGCCGCGCGACTGCACATATGCGTCTTTGGTGAGGAAGATCGTGGCCGTCAGCATCAAGTAGATAATCGTGGCGCCGCGCGACATCTTCCGCAGCAGTTCCACCGGACCCACTCCTACTCCGGGATAAAGCCCTTCCGCCGCGAACATGATCGGAAACAAAGCGATCGCCGGCCAGTAACGCACATAAATAGGCGGCGCTGAGATGTTGACCAGGAGTCTCCAGATTTGCGAGCCGACGAATCCCGAGAGCGCGAGCGCGCACAGGTCCGTAGCCAGCATGAGCCCGCTGCTCACCATGGGCGAGAGGCGGGATTTCGGGAGAGTCTGCGAATTCGATCTTAACTGTGCAATGGTCGCCATGCTGAAGCTTGTTCACTCGCAAAACGCGACTGACTACCAGGACAATCGCTCCGGACAGGCCTTCTCAAACGGGCGGCTTGCTTGCGGGTGCGTACAAACGGACAACGCCTCCCGTTATCAATCAGTATCGCTCACGCCACCCCTCGTTCGTCCCAGCCTCCAGCCCCTACCCTCGAGCTTGTTACGTAGGTTTGAGCACTAAAATGGGCGCGCCCCGGGTGGAAGAGCTATTTGAATAACACCCCGGTTCGCCGGGATGTCTCGGAAAACCAGTTCACGTTTCACGATTGCGTATGGCGCGGGCTTTACGGTAAATGTCGAGTAGCAGGAAGACGTTTCGTTTCCGGTCGAATTGCCGCTCAAATGCGTCTCGCGCGTGGCGACGCAGATCGTGAGCGAAGCTTGGATCCGAATCCAGCCGCGCTACTTTGCTCCTCAAGTCGTCCGCATTCCCCGATTGGAAGATCAGCCCGGTATCCCCATCCCGCACCAGTTCCGGAAGCGTACCGGCGTCACTTGCGATCACCGGAAGCCCGGTGGCGTACGCCTCCACCACGGAAACCGGAAAGTTCTCATACCAGATCGACGGAAGTATCAAGGCTTTTGCATTCTTCATCTCCTCCAGCACGAGTTCGTGTGGAAGTCTGCCCATCCAGGTCACGTTCACCCGTCCCGCGATCCGCTCGCGCAGCCATGGCCCGAGCGGTCCGTCTCCGATAATTTTGAGCGGGGGGAGACCCGAACCCAACCCCCACGTATCCAAAAGCACATCCAATCCCTTCTCCTGGCTGAGCCGGCCTGCGTAAAGGAAGAAGTTGCCGCCGGATCCCACTCCCGGGTCGGGCGCCATGAAATTCGGCTTCGTGAACAGGCGCGATGCGGGCAGACCGCCCGCAACAAACAGATTTCGCGAGAACTCGGTGAGCGCTATATAGGCGTCCACCGCGCGGTTCCACGTGCCCGCCGCATGGTGAACAGCCAGCATGGTCGCGACTCCCGCGCTCGCCGTCCGGCTGCCCCGGTAGCATGCGTGCCGCACTCCGGGCCACGCAACCGCTCTCCCCACGCAATCTTCGCAGGGCCGGCCTTCCCTCAACAGTGTCGCCGCGGGACAGAGCAGCCGGTAGTTATGAAGCGTCTGCACCACGGCTGCCCCCGCATTACGCGCCGCGTAATAACAGGCCGGGGAAAGTAAAGGAAACGTATTGTGAAAGTGGACGATATCCGGGCGCTCTTCCCGCGCCAGCGCATAAACACGTTGATAAGCCTCGCGGTTCCAAACCGTGGCCGCCGCCATGCGCAGCCTACCCATTTCTCCTACACGGTCATTCGTCTCCGTGAAGCGCAGCACTTCGTGCCCCGCCTGTTCCAGCATCCGAACCTCGCTGGCGAACACCTGATCTTCGCCCCCGGGCTGCTGGTAGAAGTTATGGACGACGAGAACTTTCACGGCGCGCGCAGCTCAGGGCGCTCCCCGCTCTGCGCGAAGCGGATCGCATCGAACATTCGGTCGGCCACCACGGCGGGCGTAAGTTGTAGAGCCGTCTCGCGAGCCGCCGCGCGCATCCGGTTCAAATCCGTCTCACTGGCGTTCAGGAAGAGGCCGAGCTTCTCGAGAACCTGCGGCTTGTTGTCGATCGAGTACGTCCAACCGTTGCGTCCGTCTTCCACCATGTCCTGGACAGCTTGGCTGTACAGGCTCCCGAGCACCGGCAATCCCGCGGCCAGCGCTTCATTCACCACCAGTCCCCATTCATCGGCCAGTGTCGGCAGCACCAGGGCGCCTGACTGTTCGTAGGTGCCGGGCAGTTCGCCATACGGAATGTTTCCCAGCATTTTCACGAGCAGGTTGGCGGGAGTTGGCGCCTGTTCCACCGCCAGTCGCTCGGGACCATCCCCCGCGACCCAAAACTCAATGGTGCGCTCCGGATGCCCCAGGCACCACTCACCCAAAATTCCGATGAACTGCGCCACTTGCTTCCGCACGACCAGGCGACCCGCGTAGATCAGCCGATGCGCCGCGGCTCCCGTTCTTACCGGCGCCACCGACGCGAACGAACCGACATCGGTAGTCTGCGGCACGGCGAACAACTTATTCGACGGGCCCTGAAAACGTTCCAGATACCGAATTCCGCTGCGTCCATTGGTCATGATGGCGTCCGCGGAGCGGACCATGATGTGCCGGAGCGCCGTCCGCACAAACCAGCGCTGCGCTTCCGTCTCCTCGGAGATAGTCGCCCACACCACCAGCCGGCAACGCCGGAACAGGTGCCGGTAAATCAGGGCGCTCAACGTACGAAATCCGAACTCCGCCGAGATCAGAACGTCGGGACGAAACCTCGTAAGCTGCGCCAGCGTGTCGTATGGGAAATGGACGAAGATCGTCTCGTTGAACCCGCTCGGATGATTCCATGGCACGCTGATGGTGAAGTTGCGCTGCACCCGCACATCCAGGCCGCCAAAGTCCGGTTTCCAGAAGCGATCGGCCTCCATCTTCGTCGAGATCAAAACACGGAACGCCGCGACTCGAGACGCTAATTCCTGAAAGACAGGCACGCGATAGGGCGGAACGAAGTTCGTGAGCAGCGCCATCCGCATAGTTAGCCTTTTGCGGCGGCGGCCGCGCCCGCAACGTGCCCCAGAGCCTTTGGAGATCGCACCCGAACAGTCAGATAAACGCTGACCAACGCCGTGACGGTGTGCGACGCCAGCAATCCGTAAACCGCGCCCGGCAACTGTTTATGCTTGATCAGGAAGTAAGACGCGACCACCCCGAATACACCCCCGCAAACATGGGTGACCGTGGTGAGTTCCGGCCGCTGAATTGCCCGGAGGACGACGGAACAGCCGGTCGCCACCGCCGTCGCGATCGGGACCAGTCCGAGCACCGGCATCAGCCAGTCATAAGACGCGTACCGGCCCCCGTAGAACGCGCGGTCCCATAAATTCCCGCTCGCGAGGACAACCAGTTCATAGGCGAGGGCCACGGCCGCCATGGCCGCCGTATAGAGGATCCCGCGACGATACAGGATGGGCGCGCGGTTCGCCCCGAAGTCCCGTGCGAGCACCGGAATCGCAAGCGTCGAGAGAGCCGTCACCACCTGGATGACGGGCAGGATCGGGTTCTGCAGCGCCTTCAAAATTCCCGCCGCGCCCAACCCCAGAAAGGCGCCCGTCATTAGCATCTGCACCTGCGCCAGCAGCGGAAAAAAGAGCGCCGAGGGCAGGATCCAGCGTCCAAAATTCCAGAGCTCGCGCCCTACTTCCATCGAGTCGCTGACCTCGCCGTCGGCGATTCTCAGCCCCACCCCAAGTTGCTTCATGCTGAAAATCGCCGCCACCGCGCTGGCCAGCGCCAAGCCCAGAAATCCGGTCGCGGCGTTCAGCAGGTGCGCGCGCCAAAACACCGCCGTGATCGCGGTCAGCACCGCCAGGTGAATTCCGCTCGCCGCGGCCGCCAGATCCGGCCGGGTTTCCAGGTAGTAAGCTTTTCGGATGGCCCAGAAAAGGAGGATGAGAGGACAACTCACTCCCATCGCCATCAGCGCGGGACCGAGGGCGTCATGCCGGAAATAAAATCCGATCCCCAGACTCGCCGCCCCCAGCACCCCGGTCACCGCCAGGTGATTCCAAATCACCCGCCGCAAATACCCCGCCAGGTCATCGTGGTGCCGCGCCGGACCCAGCACGCTCATAGGCTCGATAATCAGCGCGCTGTGGAAGCTGGAAGCGACCAGGAAAATCGTGAATGCCATGGCGAAAGCGCCGTATTCCTGCGCTGGCAGAATACGCGCCAGAAGCACGTTCAGCCCAAAGCTCGCCGCCGAACTCAATCCTTGGTCGAGTATGCTGAAACCGGCTCGGCCCGTCCACTGACGTATGCGGCTCATCGGGCGCGGTTCTCGCGCGCCGCATTATTCCACGAAGTCTCTCCCACTGTGATTTGCCGGAACGGTATGCCTATTTTACAAAACGCACGCCGCCTCTTCCGGATTCGCCGCTGACCGGAACGTATGCTCTTCGACACCCCGGTCTATTTCCTTTTTCTCGCCCTGGTAGTGATCATCTACTGGCGCCTCGGCCATAGCCGCCAGAACCTGTTCCTGCTGGCCGCCAGCTACTTCTTCTACGGCTGGTGGGACTGGCGATTCCTTCTCCTAATGGCCGGATCCACCGTGGTCGATTACGTCATCGCGCGCCGCCTCGCGAACTCCCCCGACCCGCGCCGCCGCCGCGCGCTCCTGATCCTGTCCCTCGTTTTGAATTTTGGCGTGCTCGCGGTTTTCAAATACTTCGACTTCTTCGCCTCCTCGCTCGCCTCGACGCTCACTCTGCTTGGCGCATCGCCGCTTACGTTCCATTTCCTCCAGATTCTTCTGCCGCCCGGCATCTCTTTCTACACCTTTCAGGAAGTCGCTTACATGGTGGACGTTTATCGCGGCAAGCAGGCGCCCGCGAGTTCGCTCACGGTCTACGCCCTTTTCATCAGCCTCTTCCCGCACCTGATCGCCGGACCCATCCAACGCCCGGGTCACCTGCTCCCGCAGATCGAGCATGAGCGCGATCTCGACCCGCGCGCGTTTTTCGACGGATGCATGCTCATCGTCTCCGGCCTTTTTCGCAAATGCGTCGTGGCCAACCAGTGCGCCATCCTCGCCAACGCCGCGTTCGACGGACGCTTCGGACACAACTTCCTGGCAACCTGCTTCGGCGCGTACGCCTTCTCCTGGCAGATCTATGGCGATTTCAGCGGTTACAGCGACATCGCCCGGGGCAGCGCCCAACTGCTGGGCTTCCACTTCATGGTGAACTTCCGCCAGCCTTATCTCGCCACCAGCCTGCGGGACTTCTGGCGCCGCTGGCACATTAGCCTCAGCACATGGCTGCGCGACTACCTGTACATCCCGCTTGGCGGAAACCAGCACGGCCGCCTCGACACTTACCGTAATCTGCTCCTGACCATGCTGTTGGGCGGGTTGTGGCACGGCGCCAACGCCACATTCGTACTCTGGGGCGGACTCCACGGCGCAGGATTGAGCGCCGAACGCGCACTCTCCCGCAAATCCCCTTTTCGCGCGCCCCTTTGGATCCGCCGCCTGTTCATCTTCTCCGCCGTCTGTCTCGCGTGGATCTTCTTCCGCGCGACCTCCATCCCGCGCGCCTTTGAGCTGCTGGCCGGCCTGTCGCACTGGGAGTGGCGGAGTTCCTTCCCGTCTGTGGCCATCCTGTTAACCGCGTTCTCCGGCGCTCTGCTGCTATTGGATCTCCGGCTGGAAAACGCCAACGAAGAATACGTCCTGCAACATTCCAGCGAAACGACGCGCATCGCCGCCGCTCTTGTTCTTCTTCTCGCCGTGCTAGTCTTCTCCGCCTCGCAGGCAAGCGATTTCATCTACTTCCGCTTCTAGTCTTTTCGGCCTATTGCGCCAGCCGGAAGCAACAGATAGATTGAGCCCTGCATGGACATGAAACCGATGTTTCTTCCGGATGTGGAAGCCAATCCGCAGCCCGGTCCCTGGGCCGCCAGCATCCAGACACTGCAGAAGTCCGGCAAAGAGTATCCGCAAATCTGGCATATGTTCGCGTTCCGGCCGTCCGCGACCGAACATCTCGCCCGCTTCACCCAGGAAATCATGCATGGGGAAGCGCCGCTGAGCGCGGGCTTGCGCGAACTGATCGCCGCCTTCACCTCGAAACAGAACCATTGCCCTTTCTGAATCAATTCGCACGCCGCAGTTGCGGCGGAACTTCTGGGCAGCGAGGAACTGGTGCGCGCCGTTCTCGACGATCTTGAAACGTCTCCGCTTCCCGAACCCGAGAAAGCCCTGCTCCGGTTTGTCGGCAAGGTGAACCATGAATCGCCCGGGATCACCGCCGCCGACATGCAGCCGCTCTACGCCGAGGGTTGGACTGACGAAGCGATTTACTACGCCATCAGCGTGTGCGCGCTCTTCAACTTCTATAACCGTTGGATCGACGCTTCCGGCGTCCACCCCATGTCTCCGGAAGCGCACCGCGAAGGCGGCAAACGCACTGCCCAACATGGCTATGTGCGCAAATAGCGTCGCCGAGGGCTCCGGGGTCCGACTCGCTCACCCCGGCTGGCGAGTCGTCGCCGCCGGGTTCCTGGGCGTGATGGTGAGCTTCGGGTCGATGCTGGTCTTTACCTTCGGCATCTTCCTCAAGCCGCTGACTGCGCAGTTCGGCTGGACGCGCGCGGATGTGTCCGGCGCGTTCGCATTGGCCGCGCTCACCGTCGCGGCCACTTCGCCGCTGCTCGGCCGTTGGCTGGACCGCTACGGCCCGCGTCGCGTCATCCTTCCCTGCATGGCCGTCTTCGGTGTGGCGTTCGCTTCCCTGAGCCTGCTGCGCCCCTTCATCTGGCGCTTGTATGCAACCTTTGTCGTTTTGGGCGCCGTCGGCAACGGCACTACGCAAATGGGATACTCCCGAGCCGTGTCGAGTTGGTTCGGCCGCGGACGCGGGCTGGCGCTCTCCTGTGTCATCGCTGGAGTCGGCGTCGGCTCTATCGTCTTTCCCCTTGCGGCGCAAGCCATCATCGACACATCCGGATGGCGCGTGGCCTACGCAACGCTTGGGGCGGTCATTCTCCTATTCGGCATTCCGCTCACGGCATTATGGGTCGTCGAGAAGCCTCCCGAAAGACGAGTTTCCTCCAGCCAAACCAGTGAGCTCGAAAGCGTCTCCTTCCGCGAGGGGCTGCTTTCCGCCCCCTTCTGGATCATCGTAGCGATGCTGCTTCTCAGTTCGGTCAGCATCAACGGGGCGATTACGCACGTCTCCGCGCTTCTTACCGATCGCGGCGTCGCTGCGGGAGCCGCCGCCTTCGCCGCCTCCGCATTAGGCGGCGCGAGCTTTTGCTCCAGGCTCCTTACGGGATGGCTGCTCGACCGCTTCTTCGGCCCGCGGATCGCCCTATTGCTGATGTGCTTCACCACGGCCGGCATTCTGCTTCTTGCCCATGCGGGAACCTTCTTCACAGGGATCTGCGCCGCGGCTCTTATCGGTCTCGCCCTCGGCGGCGAGGCCGTCATCACGCCCTATCTCCTCACCCGTTACTTCGGGCTGCGCTCGTTTTCCGGTCTCTACGGCGTAACCTGGACCTTCTACGCCGTCGCGGGCGCTTTAGGACCCATCCTCTTGGGACGGGCTTTCGACCTTACCGGCTCCTATGTCAGCTTGCTGCACATACTCGCCGGAGGAACTTTCGCGGCGGCCATGGTCATGCTGCTGATGCCTCGCTATCCAACTCCCATTCCGGCGGATCAGTAACCAATTCTCTGAAGCTTTTGCTCTGACGGGCGCGAAGGGGATAAGAAACAGGCGCCCGGTTTCTTCAGCTCTTCCGATCGCTGTAGTAGTTCGCCGCGTACTTGCCGTAGCCGTAATATTCGTAGTTATCGGTCATGTTCTTCGTTACCTTATTCAGAACCAGACCGATCACGTTCGCCCGCAGGCGGCTCAAACGCGAGATCACGGACGCCACGGCCTTGCGGTTCGTCTCGCCCGCCACGCTCACGATCACCACGCCATCCACCATCGTCGCCATCTGCAGCGGCTCGGCGAAGTTCATCAGCGGCGCCGAATCGATGATGATCAGGGAGTACTCGCGAGAGGCTTCTTCCAGCACGGATTCGATTCCCGCGCCGACCATCTCCATCGCGCGATGCGACGGCGGCCCCGACGTCAGAAGATCCAAATTCGGGACTCTTTCCACCGGCGTCAACGCGTCGCGCCAGGAGATCTCTCCCAAGACCACGTTCGACAACCCCACCGGGCTGGTCACCGCAAACAAACGGTCCATGCTGGGCCGGCGAAGGTCGCCGTCGATCAGCAGCGTCTTCTTTCCCTGTTGCGCATTGGTCGTCGCCAGGAGAGCCGACGTTGTGGATTTTCCGTCTCGCGGCGATGCGCTGGTGATCAAAATACTGCGAATGCGCCGGTCCAAATCACTCAGCAGAATTGAGCTGTGCAGCACGCGCACGGAGTCTTCCAGCAGCTTGGTCCCGGCTGAAACAGGTTCCGCCTTGACCAATTCTCCGCCGACTCCCTCTATCCCGTCGCCCGTGCCGAACCGGAATTTCCAATCGCGCGACATCGGCAGGCTTCCGATCAGGTTCGTCCGGAGTTCGCGAGTAACCTGTTCGGGCTCGCGGATCGTGTTATCCATCGTATCGGCCAGCACCGCTCCGCCCACGGCCAGAAAGGTCGAGAGAACGAACGTCAACAGCACGTTCATCGGAACATTCGGAGCTACCGGACCATCGCCGGGCCGCGCCGCATCCGCCAGACGAACATTGCGGTTTGCGAAACCCGCGTTGATCGTGGATTCTTTGATCTTGCCCTCCAACTCGTCGTAAAGCTTTTTATCGGCATCCGCCTCGCGCTTCAAATTCTGATATTGGAAAGAGTGCTCGTTCAGCTTGTCGAATTCCGCCTTGGTCTGATTCACCGACTGCTGCAGCATCGCCTCGCGATTGATGGCTTCCCGGTATTCGATTTCCGTGCGGCGCCGGACGCCTTGCCGCGCGGCGTCGAACTGCGATTGAATCTCCTTCATCTGCGCGGACGCTTGAATGTACGCCGGGTGATTCGGCCCGTACTGTTCCTTCACCAGAGCGAACTTCTCGGAAGCATCGTTCAGCCGGTCTTGCAGCTTCTTGAGCGCGTCGCCTTGCGTGGAGACCTCACCGGCGTCAATGGACCCGTTGGGATTGGAGTTGAACGCCGCCTCTTTCTTCATGCGGTCGGCCTGCGCGTTGGTGTATTCCGTGTTCAACTGCAGCAGCCGCGCCGAGAGGATGTTGGTTTTATCCTCCGGATTGATGACGTTCATTTCCTTCTCAAACTGCGCCAGCGCCATTCCGGAGCGCTCCATCTTGGCGCGCAACTCATCCAGCTGTTTCTCCATGAACTGCGAGAGCGTGGCCGAGGCGTGCGACCGGATTTCGTAACTATGCTCCAGATACGAGTTCGCCACCGCGTTCGCCACATTCGCCGCCAGCACCGGGTCAGGCGAGCGGTAGCTGATCTGAATCAGATATGTGTTCACCGGACGCGCAATGGTCAGGCGCGCCAGTGCTACCGGCCCCTTCGGCGGCGCCACGTGGCTCTGGTTGTGTGTTAGCCCGGTCGAGTGCTCATGCTGCAGCAAATCGTATTTCTGCACCACGGGGCGAAGCACCGAGTCCGATTGGATCAGATGAATTTGTGTCGCCAGGTATTGATCCGAATCCAGATTCGGCGATCCCGACTGCGAATTCGAACCCACCACGTCCGTCGGCGTATCGCGATCCACATCGAGCGTGGCGGTCGACTCGTACATCGGACTCATGCGCGAAGAGATGATGAACGTCGCAATCGTGCAGATCGCGACAAACGTCAGCATGTGCCAGCGATAGCGCTTCAGCACCCACAGGTAGTGAGAGACCGGAATCGATCCCTCCGACGGCTCCGGATTCGTCATCCGCGGCGGGGAGGTCTGCTGCTGATAGGCGGCCAAAGCCCGCGTCAGCAATTCGCCCGCCGGAACGAGGGCTTCGGTCTCGGAATTTCCCTTTGGGTTCACCATATCCATATTTTTCGCGGCTTCACTGGTAAATGCCTTAGTTAATGCTTAAAGATCAACAAGCCCGAGACTGTTCCGATGCCGAACGCCATCAGCACATCGACAGTCTTCGACAGGTTCCGCTTGTTCTTGTTATCCGGAACGTACAGAACATCATTCGCCATCAGTGGAACATCCGGCGCCTTGCGGTCCATAATTTTCGTCAACGGAATCGGAATCTCGTTCTTGGGCGAATCGCCATGTCGCAGAATATACGCTTGGTTGGACGCAAAGGGCAGCAATCCGTCCGATTGCGCGATCACGCGCAAAACGGTCAATTCGCTCACATCGTGAACCGGGATCGCGCCCGGCTTCTTCACGTTTCCCACCACAAACACCCGCCCGCCTTCGGGCACGCGGATCTCTTCTCCGCCGTTCAACCGAATATTCAGGCTTTCGTCACCGCGATCGATCAGCGCTTTCACCGGAATCCGCTGCATCAGCGCTTCCCCGCCATCCGGGGCCGGCCGGCTCACCAGAATCTCGGAGCCCGCCGCATCAGACAGTCCGTCAGCGCGCGTAATCGCATCCAGCAGCGTCACTGTTCCCGCCGCCTGGAACGTGAGCGGGTGTCGCACCGCGCCCACCACGCTGATCGGGCGGCTCCGGTATTCTGACACCGTTACGCTCACGATCGGCCGGACCAGTATCCCTTCCGCTTTGAGCTCATCGGTCAGTTCACCCTCGAGGTCAGCCGGAAACAGTCCCGCCGCTTTCATGGGTTTGTTCAGCAGCGGTAGCCGTAACTTGCCGTCCTGTCCCACGCGTTCGGTCCGCGTCAACTCCGGCGAGTCGTAAACCTGAATTGACACCAAATCATCGATCCCAATGCGTTGAATTGGCAGGTTTCCGCCATTCGCGTTCGCGTCCACGTTTCTCTGACTGAAACCCGGCACACAGCAGCAAAGCGCGAAAAAAACGCCGAACCGAATCGCGGGGGACCATGCTTTCCTGGTTACGATGGAGTCCATAAGCTCACTTTCCGGAGGGATAATCCGCCCGGGAATCAACGGATTCTCGGTTTCAGCGCCGCCGAGCATCAGAAATTAGATTGGGCGAACCTGTGCAGAATCGGTAAGATACAACACCCTCCGATAAAGAAGGATATATCGGAAGCTAACATGCGAGGGGGTGGAATGTCAATCGGGCGACCTTCTCAGGCGATGAGCTATTTCATACATTCCATTAGGCTTAGCGCTCTCCGTGAACTCCTGCGCCCCTTCTATCTGCGCCGCCTCTACTTTCCTCTGTTCCCCAGCCGCAAACCGCCGTACTTCGACGCCGCCTGGCTCTACCCCGACGCCGAGGCGCCAGCCGACGCCCGACGCCCTGCTGTCATTTTTTTCCCGATGAACGATTGGCACGCGCGCGCACAACGCACCGCCCACCTAGCCCGCGCTCTCAGCCGTCAGGGCTACCCCTGCATTTACCTCAGTCCCCATCTCGGCCGCGAATTCCCGCGCTGCCCCGATCGTTCCGCCCGCGTGCGACTCACTCAACTCGCGCCGGATCTCTATGAATTGCACGTTCATCTTCCCCGCGAACCGGTCTTTCACCACCGTTCCCTCACGGCGCCTGAATCGGGCATTCTCGCCGAAGCGATCCAGGGCGCTCTCCGCTTCATCCGCGCTCGCGCCGCCGTGCAAATCCTGGCGTTTCCCGTCTGGCTTGACGCCGCTCTGGCAATCAAGCGACACACCGGCGCGCCGATCATTTACGACTGCCACGATTACCTGCCCGGCTTCTCCGGCATCGCCCCGTCGATCGTCGCGCGCGAGCCCGATCTGTTCCGGTTGAGCGATGGCGTCGTCTGCTCCTCGGAAAACCTCATCCGGCGCGCCCAATCGCTCCTCGCCAATGCGCCTGTCCTCATCCGCAACGCGGCGCCCGCGGAACTCCTCATCACGCCGCGAAGGGCGGACATTCCGCCAAGTCCCGTCATCATCGGCTACATCGGCGCGCTCGATTCGTGGTTTGATTGCGAGGCCGTCCGCGCCGCCGCGCTCGCGCGCCCGGACTGGCGCTTCCAACTCGTCGGCCGCGTGGAAAACTCCGCTGTCGCCCAGCTCGCGGCCCTGCCGAACATCGAACTTACCGGCGAGATTCCGTTCCGCCTCCTCGGCGACTATCTGTCCCGCTTCACCATCGCCGTCATCCCGTTCGCCCTCAACTCGCTCATCGACGCCACCGACCCCATCAAGGTGTATGAATATTTCGCGGCCGGGCTGCCAGTGGTCGCTTCGCAACTGCCTGAACTCGATCGGTTTTCGCACCTTCTCTGGCGCTACCAAAATCCGTCTGATTTCGTCTCAAAACTGGGCCTGGCGCTAACCGCGGATTCCGCCTCGCTTCAAGAGCAGCGCCGCTCCGTGGCGGCTGCCGAAACCTGGGAAAAGCGCGCGGAAACACTAATTCGGCTGATCGACCACTTAGTAGGTGCTGCCGGATAGCGGTCCCGCCCCCGCCCAATCCCCCATGAAACGGCACGAAGGGCCAGCGCGGTTAACTCTTCTCGCTGGCGGTTCGCGCTGACTGACCACAGCCAGTTTACGGACTACACCCGCTTAAGGGCGAGAAGAAGGGCTTTCGGTCTGTGACTAAGGTGAAGGAAAGACAGCCATGCCGATGAAAATCCCGCCCACCCCGGACGCATCGTAACAAGCGCGTGCCTTGAGCCTTTGGGTTTGCCTGTCACCGAAGGGGCATCAGCCCGGAGATGGCGATCCGGCTTTCAAATGCGTTCGGCAGCACGCCGGAAACGTGGTTGCGGATCAGCGGATGTAGTTTGCCTCGCCAGTAAAGAAATTTGAGTGTCCGTGCGCTGTCACACGGCAAGCCGACGCTAAAGCACCGCCAAAAACCGTTCACAAACTCTAGCCACCACGCCGTCCGTATCCTCATCCCAGATCGCCCGGTTGAAAATCTCCACTTCGATCGGACCCGCGTACCCCGCGGCGTCCACCGCCTCGCGGATGCGCCGCAGCTCGATCATGCCATCGCCCATCATGCCGCGCCCCAGCAACACATCCGGCAGCGGCACAAGCCAATCCGAGACATGCAAACCGAGCACGCGGCCGCGGACCCGCGCGATTTCGCTATATAACTCCGGATCCCACCACACATGGAACGCGTCGACGATCACCCCTACCGTCTCCGCATCGAAGCCCGCCGCCAGCCGGTTCGCTTCACCCAGTGTCGTGATCACCGAGCGATCGCCCGCGAACATCGGGTGCAAAGGCTCGAGCCCCAGCCGCACGCCGGCATCCCGCGCATGCTTTGCCACAGACGCGATGCCGTCCCGCACCATCCCTCGCGCCGCATCAATGTCCCGATCCGGAGCTGGCCCGCAGACCAGAACCAGCACATCCGTTCCGATCGCCGCGGCCTCATCAATCGCCCGCAAGTTATCGTCGATTCGCGCCTGCCGCTCCCCCGCCGTCGCTGCCGGGAACATCCCGCCCCGGCACAAACCCGACACGCGCACTCCCGCGTCGCTCAGCATTCGGGAGCCTTCCGACAGGCCAGCCTCGGCCAGCTTATGACGCCACACGCCGATATGAGAAATTCCATGCCGCACGCACGCGTCCACAGCTTCCCGCAGGTTCAGCCGTTCCGTCGTAATCTGGTTCAAGCTCAGCCGCTTCCGGTCCATCGCGCTCTCACCTAGCCCCCTAAATGCCAGCCTGCGACAGCAGCGTCCGCATGCGCTCGCACGCCAGATCCGGGTCAATCATCAATCCCGCTTCCGCGGCTTGGCGAAGCACCCGCGAAAGATGCACGATCGATCGCGCGCTCTCCCGCCCGCCCACCATCCGAAAATGCCGCTGGAAGCCATTCAGATATGCCAGAAAGACAATCCCCGTCTTGTAGTGGTAAGTCGGCGCCTCGAAGATGGTTCGCGACAGCGCCACGGTCGGCCGGAGCACCCGCTCATATTCGGCTTCGTCACCCCGGTCGAGCGCCTGCAAGGCCGCGCTCGCCGCCGGCGCGATCGCGTCGAAAATTCCCAACAGCGCGTCGCTATGCCCCTGTTCGTCTCCGCGAATCAGATCCGGATATCCGAAATCGTCCCCCGTATACATCCGCACGCCCGGCGGCAGTTGCCTCCGCATCTCCACCTCGAGCACGGCATCGAGCAGCGAGATCTTGATCCCGTCCACTTTGTTGCGATTCTCCAGAATCACCCGGAGACACGTCGCCATCGCCTCGCGCGGATTCCGGGAACCCCAGTACGCCGCGAGCGCCGGATCGAACATGTCTCCCAGCCAGTGCAGAATCACCGGCGCCGCGCACTGTTTCAGCACCGCGCCGTATACGCGCGCATAGTCCTCCGCGCCAGTCGCGCAGCCCGCCAGCGCGCGGCTCGCCATCAGAATGACCCTGCCGCCGCAACGCTCCACATAGGCGCACTGCTCTTCATACGCCCGGATCACCCCATCCAGGTCATGGTCGCGCCCGGGATCTAACTGGTCCGTTCCCGCGCCGCAGGCGACGACTCCGCCGACCGCCTTTGCCTCTTTCACCGAACGCGCGATCAATTCCCGCGCCGCCGCCCAATCGAGACCTGACCCGCGCTGCGCCGTATCCATGGCCTCTGCCACCGCCAGGCCATACGACCACAGCACGCGCCGGTACGCCAGCGTCGCGTCCCAATCCAACGCGCACGTGGTTCCGGGATCGCCCGGTGCTAGCGCATCCGTCACCACATGCGCCGCGGCGTATGCCACCCTGCACCGCAGCCCAGTCGGCGGCGTGGGCCATGGACATGGATCCGGCAGAACGCACCGCACCATTTGCCGATGCTCATCGGGAAGCTGCAACTCGCGCGAAAGCATGTCTACAAGCTCAGCTTCGGCACATCGACCCACCGGCGCTCCCGCCAGGATTGCATCCCGAGTTCCGCCAGTTGCACGCCGCGCGCCCCCTCAAGCAGATCATGCGGGAACGGCGTCCCCAGCGCGACGTGGAGAAGGAATAGCTCCCAACCCGCCTTGAATGCGTTGCCGAAGTCCATGTTGTCCGGAACCTCCTGCCAGCCCGCGCGAAAGTTCATCGCGTTGGATAGATCCGGGTTCCAAACCGGCTTCGGCGTATTCACGCGATGCTGCGTCCTGCACTCCCGCAAACCGGCCACCGCGCTTCCTTCGGTCCCGTCCACCTGCAGCACCAGCAGTTCATCCCGGTACACCCGCGTAGCCCAGGAGGAGTTCATCTGCGCCACGATTCCCCCCTCGAGTTCGAACGTTCCGTACGCCGCGTCGTCCGCCGTCGCCGCGTAACGCCGCCCGCGCTCGTCCACCCGCTCCGGGATGTGGATCGCGCCCAGGCACGAGACCGCGCGCACGGCCCCGAACGTCTGATCCAGCAGGTAGCGCCAGTGGCAGAACATATCCAGAATAATTCCGCCGTCTTCTTCCTTCCGGTAGTTCCAGGACGGGCGTTGGGCGGTCTGCCAATCACCCTCGAAAACCCAGTACCCGAATTCGCCGCGCACCGACAGGATGCGACCGAAAAAGCCGCTGTCAATCAGCCGCTTCAGCTTGCGAATTCCGGGGAGAAACAACTTGTCCTGCACCACGCCCGAACGAACGCCGCGGCTTTGCGCCAGGCGCGCTAGTTCGAGCGCGTCATCCAATTTCGCGGCTACCGGCTTTTCACAGTAAACATGCTTACCGGCCGAAATCGCGGCGCGCACGGCATCCACGCGCGCCCCGGTTGTCTGCGCGTCGAAATACACCGGATAATCCGGGTCGGCCAGACATTCATCGAGCTCGGTCGAAATGCGCTCAACGCCAAAACGATCCGCCAGCAGCTGCAGTTTTTCGCGCGATCGGCCCAGCAAAAGCGGTTCCGGATAGATCGTATCTCCGTTTCCGATCGGCACTCCGCCCTGTTCCCGGATGGCCGCGATCGAGCGCGCCAGATGCTGGTTCGCTCCCATTCGTCCTGTCACCCCGTTGAGGATGACGCCCATCCTGCGCTTCGCCATTCGAAAACGATTCTACTTCGCCTCTATTTCCCGGTCACTTCGGGCTTCGGCTCCGGAACCGCGATCTCGCGCAGGAGCACGGAGCACCGCGCCGACAAATCATATGGTTTGTCGCAGTCCAGCACGACATCGTTCGCGTCAAACTCATGCCGGGTGTCCACCATCGCCTCCCAGCAGTAACCCGGTCGCGCGGTCGGGAGTCGGAAGGAGATTGGTTCATGGCCCGGGTTGAGCAGCAGCAAAAAAGTGTCATCTACAATCGGCTCGCCGAACGCGTTCACGTCGTTCAACGTCTTGCCGTTCAGGCAGAGTCCAATGCACCGCACCCAGCCCGTGTTCCATTCCGCCGCTGACATCTCGCCGCCGTCCGGCCGCAGCCAGAGCAGGTCATGTTCCTGGGCGCCGTCCACCTCGAACTCCTCCGAGGACGGCTCGATCTTCCGGTCCTGGAAAAATTTGCGCCGATGCAGGTTCGGATGCGTTCTCCGGATCTGGATTAGCTTCCGCGTAAACTCCAGCAGAGCGCGCTGATCGTCATCCAGTGTCCAGTTCGTCCAACTGATGACGTTGTCCTGAGCGTACGCGTTGTTGTTGCCCTCCTGCGTCCGCCCGACTTCGTCGCCGCCGCCGATCATCGGAACGCCCTGCGACACCAGCAGCGTCAGCAGGAAATTGCGCGCCTGCGTATGCCGCAGCTCCAGAATATCCGGATTGTCCGTCGGCCCTTCGACCCCGCAGTTCCATGAGTGGTTATCGTTGCCGCCGTCGCGGTTGTCTTCCCCGTTCGCTGCGTTGTGCTTATCGTTGTAGCTCACCAGATCGCTCAGCGTGAACCCGTCGTGCGCCGTGACGAAATTGATGCTCGCGCTCGGTTTGCGGCCGTCGCGCTTATACAGATCGCTCGACCCCGTCAGCCGGTATCCCAGTTCGGCGATCTGCCCTTCATCGCCCTTCCAGTACCGCCGCACCACGTCCCTATATTTGCCGTTCCACTCCGCCCACAATGGCGGGAAGTTGCCCACCTGGTAACCGCCCTCCCCTACATCCCACGGTTCGGCGATTAGCTTCACCTGCGAGATCACCGGGTCCTGGTTGATGATGTCGAAGAACGCCGACAGGCGGTCTACTTCATGTAATTCGCGCGCCAGCGCCGCCGCCAGATCGAAGCGGAACCCGTCCACGTGCATCTCCAGCACCCAATAGCGCAGGCTGTCCATTACCAGCTTGAGAACCTGCGGGTTCCGGATATTGATCGTGTTCCCGGTGCCCGTATAGTCCATGTAATAGCGCTCGTTCCCGCGCACCAGCCGGTAGTAAGTCGAGTTGTCCACGCCCCTGAAGCTCAGCGTCGGTCCCAGCTGATTGCCTTCCGACGTGTGGTTATACACGACATCCAGGATCACCTCGATGCCCGCACGGTGAAGCGCCTTCACCATGTTCTTAAACTCCCCGATCTGCTCCCCGCTTCCGCCCGCGCTCGAGTAGCGCGCCGCGGGCGAGAAGTAGTTGATTGTGCTATACCCCCAGTACTCCTTCAATCCGAGATCCAGCAGCCGCTTATCGTCGATGAACTCATGCACCGGCATCAGTTCCACCGCCGTCACTCCCAGCTTCTTCAGATAGTCGATGGCCACCGGGTGCGCCAGCGCCCCATAGGTGCCGCGCAGATTCGGCGGAATATCGGGATGAAGTTCCGTGAACCCCTTTACATGCACCTCGTAAATCACCGAATCGTGCAGCGCGGTTGAAGGCGGCCTGTCGTTTTCCCAATCGAAGTGCGAACTGGTCACTACGCTCTTCGGTACTCCAGGCGCGCTGTCGCGATCGTCCTTCACCAGGTCGCCGTCCGGGTTTCCCAACTTGTACCCGAAAACCGGCTCGTCCCAGTTCACCTCCCCGCAGATCGCTTTCGCGTATGGGTCGATCAGGATCTTGGCGGGATTAAACCGCATCCCGCGATCGGGTTCATACGGTCCATGCACGCGATACCCGTAAAGCTGCCCCAGCTTGATGCCCGGCAGATAGCAATGCCAGATGGATCCGGTGTTCTCACGCAGTTCGATCGTCTCGGCGCATCCGGCGTTCTCCGCCGCGAACAGGCATAGTTCAACCTTCGTGGCGCACTCCGAATAGATTGAGAAATTGACGCCTGTTCCGTCCCAGGTGGCGCCCTGGGGGTAGGCTTTGCCAGGCAGAATGGTTCTTTGCATTCCTTTTGTAAGAATTAGATCGTCCTAACGTCCGTTCAGCACTATACAACTGATCGGAGGAAGTACTATCAGCCCGTCTTCTACTCGGGCGTCATTATCGGAGGCTAGCAGGATCGCGCCGCCGTTCGTGAACCGGAATTCCTGCGTCTGGGATGCCAGATTACAGAACAGGTGGGTCGGGCCGCGCGTGACGTGAATCCAGTCTTCGCCCCATGCCACCGCCAAGTCTTCCCCGCGCGCGGAACTCAGGGACGCCAGCGACTTCCGCAGCCGGATCAGCGCCCGGTGCCATTCCAAAAGTTCCAGGTGCTCCCCGTCCCCGATCTCCCCCCAATCCAGATGCGACCGCCGGAACGTCTCCGGATCCTGTGGGTCCGGAACATCCTCTGGCCGCCATCCGAAAGCCGCGAACTCGCGCTTGCGTCCTTCCGACACCACGCGGCCTAGACCCTCCTCGTGGTTCGTGAAGTACTGGAACGGCGACGACGCCCCGAACTCTTCCCCTTGAAACAGCATCGGGATGAACGGCGACGTCAGCACCAGCGCCGCCCCGATCTTCGCCCGTCCAACGCTCGCCAGGTGCGAAATGCGCTCGCCGCGCGCCCGGTTGCCCACCTGATCGTGTGTCTGCAGATACCCCAGGAACCGATGGCTGGAAACTCCCGTGGCCGGTCTTCCATGCGCCCGACCCCGGTGCTTCGACATCTTTCCGTCGTAAACAAAGGTGTTTTTCAAAGCTTCGGCGATGGCCCCCACGCCGCCGAAGTCTTCATAGTAACCATTGGTCTCGCGCGCCAGAACGGCATGCAACGCGTGGTGAAAGTCGTCGCTCCACTGAGCATCCATTCCGTATCCGCCGATCTCGGGCGGCTTCACCACGCGCGGATCGTTTAGGTCGCTCTCCGCGATGAGAATTTTGGCGCGCCCCAGGCTCGCTTCCAGCGAGCGGACTTCCTCGCGGAGTTGCTCCAGAAAGTGGACGGCGGAGGCATCCATCAGCGCATGCACCGCATCCAGACGCAAACCATCAAAATGGTAATCGCTCAGCCACATCCGCGCGTTATCGGCGAAAAAGCGGCGCACCTCGAAACTCCCCGATCCATCCAGATTGACCGCTTCCCCCCACGGCGTCGCATAGTGGTTCGTAAAGTAAGGGCCGAACCGGCTCAGGTAATTGCCCGTGGGTCCCAGGTGGTTGTAAACGACGTCCAGCAGAACCGCCAGCCCGCGCGCGTGACAAGCATCCACCAATCGCTTCAGTCCGTCAGGACCGCCGTAGACATGGTGCGGGGCAAACAGATCCACCCCATCGTAGCCCCAGCCCCAGTCGCCTGAGAACTCATTCACCGGCATCAATTCCACATGCGTAACGCCGAGTCCCCGCAAATAATCGAGCCGCTCGATGGCGCTCTCAAACGTTCCGCCCGGAGTGAACGTGCCGATGTGTAACTCGTAGAGAATCGCCGAAGCCAGCGGCGCGGGCTGCCAATCCTGGTCGCTCCAGGAGAACGCGTTCTGGTCGAACGTTCTCGAAGCCCCGTGCACCCCGTACGGCTGCCAGGCCGAGCGCGGATCAGGCACGGCGTTTCCGCCATCCAGGACGAAGAAAAAGTCGCTTCCTAAACCCGCCTCGGCAATCGCGGCCTGCCACCAACCGCCGCCATCGGACGCCATCGCGTGGTCCAGGCCGCCAGTCCGCACCGCGAGCTTTTTCGCGGCGGGCGCCCACACACGGAAAGTCCACATCAGGCGCCCCGCTCCTTCACCAGCAGCGCGACCGGGAACCGCGCCAGCAGATCCCCCAGACGCGCGTCGCCGCCATTCACCATGTCGCCGGTCAATCGGTTGCGCCAATGCCCCGCCGGAAGCTCGACCCGGGTATCGCCCCAGTTCCCGCCCAGTTTGAGCGGCAGCCGCGGCGCCACGGTGACCACATCTTCCCCACGCCGGAACGCCACCACATGCTCCGCCTTTTCGCCGGTCGCCTCCATCGCCGTGTACGCGCCGGACTTCCCGAAGCTCTCCGGCCGCTCTCGCCGCAGCAGCAGAGCCTGATGCACGGTCCACAGCTTCGGAAGCCCTTCTTCGCTCCGCCTCTGGATCTTCTCGGCGCTCAGTCCGCCGAGTTCCGCGAGCAGCCTCTCGCGCAATGCGTAATCCACCGGCCTGCGATTGTCGGGATCCACCAGGCTTCCATCCCAAAGCTCCGTCCCCTGGTACATGTCCGGCACGCCGGGCGCGGTCGTCTTCAACAGAACCTGCGCGAGCGAATTCGTGCGTCCCGGCCCGATCAGTCTGTTTGTAAAGCGCTCCACGTCGGCCACGAATTCCTTGTCCGCGAAGATCGCATCAATGAATCGGTTCAGCACCTTCTCGAACTGCTCGTTCGGATTCAGCCAAGAGGTATGCTGCTTAGCCTCCCGGCAGGCTTTCAGCATGTAAGCCTTCAGCCGCTCCGGCGTGATCGGCCACGCGCCCGCTAAAGTCTGATAGAGCAGGTACTCGGTGTTGCGGTCGGGCAAGCCATCTTCCCGATAGCGCTCGATCGCGACCGACCAACGGCACGCCGCGTCCCGCCATTCGCCCGGAATCTCCGAGAGCAGCGAAATCCGCGCCCGTACATCCTCGCTTCGCTTGGTGTCGTGCGTCGATGTGCAGACCATCGTCTCCGGATGGAGTCTTTGCAGTTCGCCGCAGAACCGGTGAAACTCCGCCACTTCCACGCCGAATCGTCCCGGATCGCCGCCCACTTCATTGAGAGACGTGAGCCGGTTGTACGCGTAAAACGTGGTATCCTCCACGCCCTTCGCCATCGCCGGCCCCGTAAATTGCTGAAAGCGCAAAACGAATTCCGCCTCCGGCGCGCTGCGCGATTCCAGGGTCAGCACGCGCCGCAGAAAATCGAACAGCTCCGCGTCCAGATCCGGACGGCGCACCCGCGCCGCCGCGATCGCGGCGTCAATGTACCGGATGTCGGTTGCGGTCACCTCGCCGTAATCCGCTCGCACGTACGTGCGGTACACCGGAAAACACGCGACCACTTCCCGCACCGCATGGTGAATATCATGCCGCGTGTAATCCCGGTGATCGCGATCGCTCTCGCAGATCTGCATAAACAGAGCGGTCAGGCGGTTCACGTCGCTGCCCAGGACGTCGCGCTCCACCAGGAGCTTATTGGCGTGAGCCACCTCGGCATACTCCACTGGCTGCTCGGTGAACTCGCCGTAAAACTCGGTCGCCGGCGCTTCGCCCGACGAATCGACAAAGAGCCCGTTTAGAACATTGAGAAAATCGTACCCCGTCGTTCCCGCAACCGGCCAGTCTTCGGGCAGCGTTTCGCCCGGCTCCAGAATCTTCTCGCAAACGATCCACGCTTTGGGCGCCGCCCGCGCCAGCCGCTCGAAATATTGCCGCGGATCCAGCAGCCCGTCCGGGTGATCGATCCGGAGCCCGTCCACCACGCCGCGGTCCAGCCAATCGATCAGCAGCCGGTGCGTATCGTCGAAAACCTGCTGCGATTCGATGCGCAGTCCAACCAGCGTGTTCACGTCGAAGAAACGGCGGTGGCCGAGTTCCCGCCCCGCCGTCTTCCAGAACGACACCCGGTAGTTTTGCCGCTCCAGCAGCTCATCCAGACGGTCAACATTTTCATTGACTCGCGCCACGCCGCGGTCAATGGCCTCGCATACCTCCCGACGCTCTTGGCAAAGCCGCGTCAATAAGCCCCGAATCACCTGTTTATCACGATGGCGCTCCAGCAGCCGCGCGCGATCGGTGATGGTGGGCGCGGGCAGACGCGCCAAAGAGCTCGCCAGAAATCCCAGGTCTTCCGAATTCGCCTCGCGCGCCGCTTCCGCCAGCACCTCGCTCATGGAACGCGGGGCCGCCGGCAGCACGTGATCGAAGTAGCGGAATTCAAAGCCGCCCCCGTGCCGCGCGAGCTTGATCTGCCCGTCTTTCAGAACACGGCCATAATGCTCGCCCAAAATGGGCGCCAGCACCTTGTTGCGCAGCTTCTCTTCCGGCGGATGCCACTCCACGTCGAAGTACGATGCGTAGGGGCTTGCCGGTCCATTCTCCAGCACATCCCACCACCAGGCGTTCTCCGGACCCGTGATCGCCATGTGGTTGGGAACGATATCGAGCACCTGCCCAAGCTGGTGCCGCCCCAGCGTCTGGCAGAATCGCTCATGCGCCGCCGCGCCTCCTAGTTCCTCGTTCACGCGGCTATGATCCACCACGTCGTATCCATGCATGCTGCCCTTGGCGGCTTGCAGATACGGAGAGGTATAGACGTGCGAAATGCCCAGCGCGTGCAAGTAGCCGGCGATCGCGCCGGCGGCATCGAAGTCGAAGCCGGCATGCAGTTGCAGGCGGTACGTCGCGAGCGGCGCGGGCCGGTTCACCGCGTCCCCTCCGACCCCGCGCGCCGGTTCAGCAGATGCAGAATGGAACGCGCTCCCAGCCGCACCTGCTCAGGATTTTGCTCGAGATCGTGGGAGATCGCGCGCATCGCTTCCTCCAGCTGCAACACCTCCAACAGGTGATGCATGTCGCTCGCCGCGGACGGCAGCATCTCGGCTACTCCCGGCGCCGCGAGATAGCCCCTCAGGAATTCGGACCCCGCCCAGCCGTACCAACGCGCCGCGACCGTCTCGAGAACTTCCTCCGGAGCGTCCGGATGGGCGACGCCCGCGGCCCGGCCATAAATCACGCCATGCGAAGCGAAGTAGAGCGATTGCAGAAGTCCGGCCACATCCCGCAGCGGCGATCTTTTAATCCGCCGTTCTCCCAGCGGTCGCTCCACATCTCCTTCAAAGTCGATGATGTAAAAATCTTTGCCGGTGTACAGCACCTGCCGCAGGTCGAAATCGCCATGGATGCGGATCCGCTTGCCGCTCATCCGGCTTTCGCGCAGAATCTGAAGCTGCGCCGTGAGCCCGTCTTCGCGGCCGAGCAACTCCTCGCAATCCGCGCGGGCCGCTGGCGCCAGCGCGCCAAGGCTGCCCCTCACCCGCTCGACCATGCGGTTCTTCTGTCCCAGCAAAGAGTGGTATAGCCCCAGCCGGTAGAACTCGCTGAACGGCTCCGGCGCGAAGTCGGGCTCGTTGGTGGACGCCATGGCCACATGCAGTTCCCCTAGCCGTCGCCCGAGCAGTTGGAGGTGATCGAGAAACGCTCCCATCATCGTTCTCGCCTCATCAGGCGCTTTCTCCCCGTCCAGAGATCCCGCGCCCGGCTGCGTCGCCGCAAAATATCCCGGCTCATTCGCCAACGCCGTCTCAAAGAATACGCTCACGCTGTCCAGCGTGTATTCCATGGCGCTCGTCTCGTGCGGAATGAATTCGTGCGCCACCCCGATGGTCAGCGGCTCTTCATTCTGCCCGCGATACTCCAGCCATCCGGCCAGCCGGGCCGTGCGCGGCGGTTCGCGCAAAGATCCCAGGAACTGCCCGATTTCCAGCTCCGGGTGCTTGCCCTGCTCCAGCCGCCGGAAGACTTTCAGAATGAAGCGCTCACCGAACTTGATCGACGTTCCGTACTGATCGGCCTTGCACAGTGACGATTCCAGACTGGGGTCGTGCTGCCAAATCTTCCGGAACGCGTTGGTATGCGCTCCCACCAGCACGCCGTTTTCGCCCGCGAAGCGCCGCCGCCGCGACACCGCGCTCAGCAGTTCGTCGCGAAATTGCGGACTGTGCGATCCCCCATAAACGATTCCCTCGCGGCCCTCCGCCGTGCGCACCCGGCTCAACACCACCTGCGGAGCTTCCCGCAGAACTTCCTCCGCGCGCGCCCCTTCCACCAGGCTGAGCGAAATCGAGTAAAGCTCGGAATCGCCGCCGCTGTACTCGAACCGCAGCAACACCAGCCAGGACTTGACCGCCGGAAAGGCGATTACGTCGTGAAACACCACCGCCGCCACTTCGCGAGCTTTACCCTGGAACCATCGCCGCGCCCGCACCAGGTGCGGCAGATATCGCTCCAGGTCCCGCCGGTTCTCGCCCACCATCACGCTGTCCCAGGTAGCCACGCCGAAGGTGGGAATCGAACTCAGATCTTCCGGCGAGCGAAGCCACTCCTGTTCCACCCGCGCCGGCTCCAGCGAAAACCAGAAGAAAGCGTGCGGCGCCAGCGAAAGAAAATATGGCTCCTCGCAGATGGGCGGAAACGCGGTGTTGCCGAACATCTCGAGCGGCGCCATGCCCTGGAACTCCCGCAGATCCAGATAAACGCCCTGCGCCACGCGCGAGAGATTGGCGACCACCAGAATGCATTCGTTCTCGTAGCGCCGCACAAACGCCAGGATGCGCCGGTTCTCCGGAAACAGAAATTCCAGCGTCCCGCGCCCGAAAGCTCTCGACTGTTTGCGTTTGCTGATCAGCCGCTTCATCCACCACAACAGCGAGTGGGAGTTGTTCTGCTGGTTCTCCACGTTCAATGCTTCGTAGTGATACTCGGGATCAATGACGATTGGCAGATAGAGCCGCTGCGGATTGGCCGTTGAAAAGCCGCCGTTCCGATCGCGATTCCACTGCATCGGCGTGCGCACGCCGTTGCGGTCGCCCAGATAGAAGTTGTCTCCCATGCCAATTTCGTCGCCGTAGTAAATCACCGGCGTTCCCGGCATTGAAAAGAGCAGCCCGTTCAGCAGTTCGATGCGGCGCCGGTCATTCTCCAGCAGGGGCGCGAGACGGCGGCGAATCCCCAGATTGATCCGCATATTCCGGTCGTGCGCATAAACCCGGTACATGTAATCGCGCTCTTCGTCCGTCACCATTTCGAGCGTGAGCTCGTCGTGATTGCGCAGAAACAGCGCCCACTGGCACGTCTCCGGAATCTGCGGCGTGATCTGCAAAATATCGGTAATCGGATACCGGTCCCCCATCCGCGTGGACATGAACAGGCGCGGCATCACCGGAAAGTGAAACGCCATCTGGCACTCGTCGCCTTTGCCGAAGTAGGCCACGGCGTCTTCGGGCCACTGGTTCGCCTCGGCGAGCAGCATGCGGTTGTGAAACTTTGAATCGATGTGCGCGCGCAACTCGCGCAGAAAGGCATGCGTCTCGGGCAGGTTTTCGCAGTCCGTTCCCTCGCGTTCGTATAGATAGGGCACGGCGTCTAATCGCAGTCCATCTACGCCCATCTCGAACCAGAAATCAACCGCGTCGATCATCATCTGCCGGACTTCCGGGTTATCGAAGTTCAGATCGGGCTGATGCGAATAGAAGCGGTGCCAATAGTAAGCCTTCGCTTCCGCATCCCACGTCCAATTGGACGTTTCGAAATCCTTGAATATGATCCGTGCATCCTGATATCGCTCCGGCGTGTCGCTCCAGACGTAGAACTCGCGCCACCGCGAACCGGCCGGCGCCCGCCGCGCGCGCTGAAACCAAGTGTGCTGATCAGATGTGTGATTTAGAACCAATTCGCTGATTACCCGAATGCCGCGCCGGTGAGCTTCGGCCAGGAATACCTGGAAATCGCGCAGCGTGCCGTACGAGGGGTGAATATTGTTGTAATCGGAGATGTCGTAACCATCGTCCTTCCAAGGCGAGGGACAAAACGGCAGCACCCACAACGCGGTGACCCCCAAATCCGCCAAATACGCGAGCCGGTGCGTCAAACCCCGAAAATCGCCCATTCCGTCGCCGTCGCTATCCTGGAAGGCGCGCACGTGAACTTCGTAGATAATGGCGTCCTTAAACCACAGCGGATCGGACGAGAGCGAGCTTTCTGTATGTTTGGCCATTGTTAGGAACGGGTATCGTTGCAAAAGCACTTTGAGTGCCTAAGCTTAAGTAACCATAGCCTGTTCAGCCGCTTGCGCGAAACGCAAAAGCTGCCAAACTGAAAAGCCATGCGATGGTTTCTTCTCTCTCTTTTGGCGTGCTCCGCTCTTGCGCAGACCTGGGTTCCGCAAGCGAGCGGGACGACTGCCTCCTTGCGCGGTATCGGTGTTGTGGACGCGAACGTCGCGTGGGCCGGCGGAACGGAAGGCACGTTTCTGCGCACCGTGAACGGGGGCGTGACGTGGCAAGCGGGCGCGGTTCCGGGCGCCGCGCGGCTTGATTTCCGGGGCGTGCGCGCCTTCACCGCGAACCACGCGATGTTGATGTCCAGCGGTCCCGGATCGGCGTCCACGCTCTATTCCACCCTGGATGGCGGACGGACGTGGACGCTGGCCTTTTCAAACCCCGACGCCGCCGGCTTCTTCGATGCCTTGGCTTTCGATGACGAAAAGCACGGCGCGGTGCTCGGCGATCCGGTGGGAGGCAGCTTTGTCGTGCTCACCACGGACGATGGCGGCATCACCTGGAAGCGACTGATGAAGCTGCCTCCGGCGCTTCCCGGCGAAGGCGCGTTTGCGGCCAGCAACAGCAGCCTCGTTCTGCGTCACTGCGCCGAAGCCGCCGGCTGTGAGATCTGGTTCGCCACCGGCGGCGCCGGCGGCGCCCGCGTCTTTCATTTGCAAGCCGGGAACTGGACCGTGACCCATACGCCCATCCGCGCCGATTCTGCCGGCGCCGGAATTTTCGCCCTCTATATAACGCCCGGTACCGGCGCGGTCGCCGTGGGCGGCAATTACGAGAAGCCGGGCGAAGACGCTCACAACGTGGCTCTCGCGAACAGCGCCACCGAGCAATGGTCGGAGCCCACCGGCGTGCGCCCGCGCGGATATCGTTCCGCGGTCGTGTTCCTCCGGGATAACAAGCTTTGGATCACGACCGGGCCGTCCGGGTCGGAATGGTCAACGACTTTGGGTGCGGACTGGATTCCGTTCGAGGGCGGCTATAACGCCATTGGGGGAGACACAGCCGCCGCCTGCTGGGCGGTGGGCCCGAAAGGGCGCATCGCTAAGCTTGTGATGGGGACCCTGGAATCCGCCGGCCCCGCGAAACCGTGACGGCCGAGCCTTCCGCCAGAAATACCGAACGCGGCGTCTGCGACAGCGCGGCCTTGAACTCCGGGCCATAAAGCGATGCGACGTTAATGTTCCGGGTGTAAGAGGCCGCGCGCCGGATCATCCACGGAACATGCCGCACCGCATATTCCATAGACCCGCCGTCCCGCTGCGCGGCATAACCCCAGTAATGCTCGGCGATGAACTGATCGAGCGAGCCCGGCTCGAGCGCCTGCGCATCTCCCTCCGCCGCCATCCACAGAGAATGCTCTTTTCCGCCGAGCTTCCACCCAAAACCGGCTTCCATCCGCCCGTCCGTGCGCTCAATCCGGTGGCTCATTCGCGCCGTCCGATAGTGCTCGTTATAAAGCGCGTTCGCCAGGACAGCGATCGCGCGACGCGGCACGAGCTCCTGGATGAACGAAACTCCGCGCCGGATTTCGCCGCCTTCCCGGCGCCGGACATAGAAGCGCAGATTCACCTCTTCAAAGTTGCAGTGAAACGGAATCGGCATTCCCAGCACGCGCGTGCGGAGGAACAGAAACGCCACGATGGAAACGTAAGTCTCGCCCTGATGCAAATCGAGCTCCGTGCCCGGCGGAACCAGCGGCGCCAGAATGCGCGGGTCGATCGCATAGTTGAACATCGCGAGATGCCGCCACTCCGCCGTAAGAAATAGACCCACTCTTCTCTGATGCGGCGCGGAAATAAGCGGCGCAGAAGTCACCGCTAAGATCGAATCAGTTATGGAATATGTGAATCTTGGATCAACCGGCCTGCGGGTCTCGCCCATCTGCCTGGGAACCATGACCTACGGGTCGAAAAAGTGGCGCGAATGGGTTTTGGACGAAGAGGAAAGCCGCCCGTTCATCCGGCGCTCTCTCGAATTGGGGATCAATTTCTTCGACACCGCCGATATGTATTCCGTGGGCGCGAGCGAAGAGGTCCTCGGCCGCGCGCTGAAGGATTTCGGTCCGGGTCGCGACCGCCTCGTCATCGCCACCAAAGTATTCAATCCAATGGGCGACGACCCTAACCAGCGCGGCCTCTCCCGCAAGCACATCATGCATGCCATCGACGACAGTTTGCGGCGGCTCGGCACCGACTACGTGGACTTGTATCAGATTCACCGGTTCGATTACACCACCCCCATCGAGGAGACTCTCGAGGCGCTCGACGACGTCGTCAAAGCCGGCAAAGCGCTCTACCTCGGCGCCTCGTCCATGTACGCCTGGCAGTTCGCGAAGATGCTCTATCGGGCTGACGAGATGGGCGTGAGCCGCTTTGTGACCATGCAGAACCACTACAACCTCGTGTACCGGGAGGAAGAGCGCGAAATGATCCCGCTCTGCCGCGATCAGAAAATCGGCGTTATCCCGTGGAGTCCGCTCGCCCGCGGCTTCCTTGCCGGAAATCGAACCAGGAAGGATTTCGGCGAAACCGTTCGCGCCAAGACCGACGAGTACGCCCAAGGCCTTTACTATCAGGATTCCGACTTCGCGGTCGTGGACAACATCACCGCGATCGCGCAAGCGCGCGGAGTGAACAACGCCCAGATCGCGCTCGCCTGGATTATGGCGCAGCCGGGCGTCACGGCCCCCATCGTGGGCGCCAGCAAGATGCGGCACCTCGACGACGCGATCGCGGCGCTGTCCATCCAGCTGGACGACGCTGAACGCAAATCGCTCGAAGCACCCTACCAGCCGCATCGCATTCTCGGCCACTCCTGATTTCTTTGTATTCAGCCTTGACACCCGATTAGACGAGGTGCTACTTTCTTAAGCATAACTGCTATGAAAGTAGCACCTCCTTTGACACGCCGGGAACGCCAGATCATGGACGTTCTCTATAAACTCGAACGCGCCACTGCCGGCGAAATCCAGACCGGTCTCGCCGATCAGCCCAACTACTCCACGGTGCGAGCCCAACTGCGCGTTCTTGAAGACAAAGGCCACATCCGCCATGAGGAGCAGGGGCTCCGCTATCTCTATATGCCGGTGCAGCCGCGCAGTTCCGCGCGCCGGTCCGCTCTAAGGCATCTCGTCGACACCTTTTTCGAGGGATCCACGGAACAGGTCGTCGCCGCGCTGGTCGATGGCGAGGTCGCAAGACTGACGCCTGCCGAACTCGACCGGCTCTCCAGCATGATCGCGGAAGCCCGAGAGAAGAACTCGAAATGAACCTTCTCCTGCCGTTTCTAATCGCGTGCGCGTTCAAAGTGACTTTGATCCTCACGCTGGGCGCCGCCTTGGCATGGGCGGTCCGGCGCCGGTCCGCCGCTCTTCGTCATCGCGTGTGGGCGATCGGGCTTCTGTGCACGCTGCTCCTGCCGCTTCTACAACTCGCGATTCCGCAATGGCACGCCAGCGCGCAAGGCACGGTCGCCCGCTTGTGGCGCATCGCCGCCCCGCTCGCGCCGGCGGTTCCGGACCCCGCATTGCCGGGCACGGCCGTGAAGGCCTCCACGGCGCCCGCGGCGCTGCCTTCGCAGAGCGCCGCTCTAATCCTCTGCGTATGGGCCATCGGATTCGCGCTGGTGCTCACGCGCTCTCTTCTCGGTCTCGCCCGCTTGTCGGGCATCGCGGAACGCGCCCGGCCGTTCGAGGATGCCGCCTTCCGCGACACGCTCGCCGGGCTCTCGCGGGAACTCGGCATTCGCCGGCCGATCCGCTTGCTGGTCTCCGCGGACGCCAAGTCGATGCCCTGCACCTGGGGTTTCCGGCAGCCCCGAATCCTGCTTCCGGCGGATTGTTCGGACTGGCCCGCCCTGCTGCGAACCGTCGTTCTCGGGCACGAACTCGCCCATATCGCGCGCTTCGACTGGCCTCTGCGCGTCCTCGCCGGATTCACGCTCGCCCTGTTTTGGTTCCACCCGCTCGTCTGGCTCGCGGTCAGCCAACTCCGGCAGCAGAGCGAGCGCGCCTGCGATGACGCCGTGCTGCTTTCCGGCGTCGCCCCGGAAGGTTACGCCGGCGAAGTGCTCCAACTGGTGCGCCGCGCCGCCGCTGCGAGCAATGTCTGGACCCCTGCTCTGGCCTTCGCCCGGACCCGATCCCATACCCAAGCTCTCGAAAGGAGATTACAAGCCATGCTCGACAGATCCATAGACCGGCGCCATCCCTCACGGCGCGTCGCCCTCCTCACCACCATCACCGCCATCCTGCTTCTGCTTCCCCTGGCCGCCCTGCGCGCCCCCGCACAGGACACGGCCGGAATGTTCACCGGAACGGTTCTCGACCCAACGGGGATTCCCGTCTCCAACGCCACCATCATCCTGGCCGGCGTGACCGCCAGACCACGCACCATGACCACCTCCGACGCCACGGGCCGCTTCCATTTCAATGCGCCCCGCGCCGGGGAGTATTCCATGCGCGTTTTGAAAACCGGATACGCTGACTTTCTGGAGCCCCGCCTGCTGCTCGATGCGGGCGTGGAGTCCGCCCGAAACGTGAATCTCGCGGAAGCGGAAACGGCGACTCCCGCGCCGCTTGCGCATCCGCCCAGCCGGATCCGCGTGGGCGGCAATGTCGCGGCCGCGAGTCTGATCAACAAATTCGCGCCCTCCTATCCGGCCGCCGCTAAAGCCGCCGGGCTGCAAGGCGCCGTGATTCTGGACGCCGTAATCAGCGCAGACGGCGCCGTGGAGTCGCTAAGCGTCTCGAACCCGGAGATCGACCCGGACCTTGCCCGCGCCGCGGTCGAGGCCGTCAGTCAATGGCGCTACAAGCCCACGCTTTTAAACGGAAATCCCGTGGAAGTGATGACGAAAGTCACCGTCAATTTCACCCTCGCTCCCTAGCGAGAGCGCCAATCAGCGCGCCAGCCGCTATCGAGATCGCGATCACGCCCACATGCCACGTAAGGATGTGGGCGGCGTTCAGAATCGGGCAGTGCAGGGCGAGCGCCCCGACACCCACCAGCCCGGAAAACGCGCCTCCGCAGAGCGCCGCGGACATCGCGCCGCAAGCGTACCCGCGCCGCATCAGCAGCCACGTCAACCCGCCGCTCGGGATCGCGCAAATTAATCCCAGGCGCAGACAGGGAATTCCCCGCTGCACGAAGCTCTCGGCTCCGAAGAAAGGAAACAAAGACGGCACAATCACCAGCAAGGCCACGACCGGAAACAGGACGGCAAGCGCGGGAGGCACGCGCCGCTTCGCGCCCGGGATCATTTGCTCCACGACGGCCAGCGCCAGCGCCGCCGCTGAAATAAAAACAGCGGCATATTCCGCCAGCATCTGTCCCGTGCTTCGCGCGTGCATGCCGGAATAGCCGAACGGCCATGCCCCCAAAATCGCGAGCGCGACGAACGCCGCCAAAGAAACCGCCGCCAGGAAACTGTCCGGCGGCAGCGGCCGGACGGCCTTCCGGTCGCCGTCCAAACGCGCTTCAATCGAGGCGAGGCGCGCCGCCGACGGTGTCTCCGTCAGGAATTGCTCGTACTCAGAGAGCATCGCCGGAACTCCCCAGTACGGACCGCAGTCTGATGTACGCCCGATGCGCTTTCTGCTTGACCGAACCCACGCTGCTGCGCGTGGCCCGCGCGACTTCTTCCAGGCTCATTCCGGACACTTTCAGCATCAGGATCACCTCGCGCTGGCTTTCCGGAAGCGATCCGAGCAGCTTCTCGAAATCCATCGCGCCGGTCTCCCGGGCCTCCGGCGCCGCCGGATCAGGCAGCTTCTCGACCTGGAGTTCGTAATCGGCGATACGCCGGTTCTTGCGATATTGATCCACCCGCACACGCCGCGCGATCGCATACATCCACGGCAAAACCGGCTCCGCGGGCCGGTAGGTTCGCCGCGCGGAATGGATGCGCAGCCAAAAATCCTGCAACAGGTCTTCCGCCAATGCCCGGTTTCTCACCTGACCCAGAAAGAAGCGGAATATCTGCGGGCTCACCGTCTCCACCAGGACACGCGTCGCGCGCGCCTCCGATCTTTGATAGCTTTGCATCAAATGTTCTAAAGAAGGGCTCACGTTCGGGCCCTGAATGAGGATTCGTGCGAAAGCGTAATCGGGTTACGGAATGGAGACGCCGGAGAGATCACGCTCCGGCAATTATCTCAGTACCCCGGCGGGGCGTAACTTCTCACCGCGCTTCATCGAACTATCCGGTGCAGGCAGTCAGCATGATGAAAATGGTGGTCGCTCTTCTGGCAATGCTCTTCGCCGCTCACTCCGGACAGTCCGCGTCCACAGCCGGGGAGACGCCGCGCGTGCCGGTCTTGCTGGAGCTCTTCACTTCCGAAGGATGCTCCAGTTGTCCGCCGGCCGACAAGCTGCTCGAGATGCTGGACCGCGGCCAGCCCGCCGCCGGCGCGGACTTGATCGTGCTGAGCGAGCATGTCGATTACTGGAATCATCTCGGCTGGTCGGATCCGTTCTCCTCGCCGGTCTTCACCGCACGCCAGCGCCGCTACGCCGCGCTATTCAAGAACGACGACGTCTATACGCCGCAACTGGTGGTGGACGGGAGCCGGGCTCTTGTCGGCAGCAATCGTGGCGAAGCTCTCGATGCGATTCGGCAGGCTCAGCGGCAACCGAAGCTGGGGATCGCGATCACCGCAACCCGCTCCGGCGACACGGCCATGGTCCACATCGAGGCGCCTCCAGAGACGCACGGGACGGAACTGTACTTGGTTCTCGCCTCCGATCATGCCCGCTCCCAGGTGGAGCGCGGCGAAAATGCGGGACACGCGTTGACCCACGTCTCCGTGGCTTACAAACTGGAACGCGTCTCCTCCGCGGGCGGCGACTTGCACGTTCACCTCAAAGACGGCGGCGGCCGGGTAATCGCGTTCCTGCAGGATCGCGCATCCGGCCGCGTGCTCGCCGTGGCGCAAGCGCGCCTCTGACCGTCTTGCGCCTGAGTTAAACTGAACATTCCGAATCATGGCGTGGCGCGGCGATCTCGTTTTCCTTTACAAACAATTGATCCTGAAGGATTTTCGAATCCGCTACCGCAACATGTCCCTGGGCGTATTCTGGTCGTTGCTGAATCCGCTGGTGATGATGACGGTCCTCACGTTCATCTACACCAAAATCTTCACCTCCGGGGAGAAGCACTTCCCCCTTTTCGTGCTTTGCGGCATAATCCCCTTCAACTTCTTCGCGATGGCCTGGTCCACCGGGACCATGTCGATCATGGCGAACGCGCGCCTGATCAAGCGCGTCGCCGTACCGCGCGAAGTGGTCCCGGTGTCGACGGTGTTATCCAGCGTTCCGCATCTTCTGATTCAGCTTGCCCTGCTGCTCGTGATGGTGATCGGCTACGGCATCCGGCCCGGGCTCCACTGGTTCTGGCTGTTGTTGATCTGGGCGCTCGAGATCGGCTTCGTGTGCGGCTTGGCGCTCATGTTCGCCGCGTTCAACGTGGTGGTGCAGGATACGCGCTACTTTGTGGAATCAGCCAATACCGTGCTCTTCTGGCTTGTGCCGATCCTCTATCCGATCTCGATTGTCCCGCAGCGCTACGCCGAACTCTACCAGTTCAATCCCGTGGCCGCCATCGTCGTCGCGATGCGCGAGATCCTGCTGGAAGGCCGCGTGCCGCGCTCCATCCTGATGCTGAAGCTGACCATGGTTTCGATCCTGACCATAGCCGTTGGCCATCTGGTGTTTCAGCGGGTGCAGCGCAATTTCTACGAACATCTCTGACCGGCGAATCTGAAAATGCCCATTCTGGAATGCCGGGACGTCTGGAAAACCTTCCGCCTTCATAGCGGCGCGCGGCTATTGCGCGAGCGCCTCGCTCACGCCATCACGCGCCGTCAGCGGCAGGAGTTCGTAGCGCTTAGGGGTGTCTCGTTTAGCGTCGAAGAAGGGGAAAGCATCGGCATTATCGGCCGGAACGGAGCGGGCAAGAGCACGCTGCTAAGCCTTGTCAGCGGGCTCGCCGTGCCCAATCGCGGCGTCGTGAAAGTCAACGGCCGCGTCGCGCCGCTTCTGGAATTGGGCGCGGGCTTTCATCCCGATCTGACCGGCCGTGAAAATCTCATGCTGAACGCGGCGTTGATGGGATTCGCCGAGAAAGAAATCCGCCTGAAGCAGGAGGAGATCATCGACTTCTCCGGGATCAGCGAATTCATCGACGAACCGCTGCGCACATATTCGAGCGGAATGAGCCTTCGTCTGGCCTTTTCCATCGCTGTCAATGTGGATCCCGAAATTCTGATCGTCGACGAAGTTCTGGCGGTCGGCGACCAGACCTTTACCCGGAAGTGTCTCGAACGCATTCTGGAAATCCGCAACATGGGGCGAACTTTCATCTGCGTCTCGCATAACCCGACTCTCCTCCGTTCGTTATGCGACCGGGGAATCTGGTTGGACGCCGGAGAACTGGTGATGCAGGGGCCGATCGGCGAAGTGCTCGAGGCTTATCACGGCGGCGTCGTTCCGGCGCCGTCGGGCTCAGGCGGAAAATCGCCCGGCGTAAGCGGTTCGCCGCTCGGCTGAACCGTCGAAAGAACGCACTGGCGCGGAGCTTTATCCGGCCGCCAGCGCAGCAAGCGGACCCCGTGCCGGAAGCGACCGCCGGTGAAGTGATCGTACTGCACCTCCACCACGAGCTCCGGCTTCAAGGGCTGCCATTCCGCGGAGCGTTCCGTCGACCAGCGGCTCGGCCCGCCCGGCGCGCGCCCGGTGAATCCCGGAGCTTCGATCAGCGCCTCCAGCTTCTTGGTCAGGGCCGGTTTCTCGGCCGTCTTCAGACCGGAGCAGAAACCCACGTGATGGAGCCGTCTTTCATCGTCGAAGAGGCCGAGGAGGAGCGATCCGACCACGCCTCCTTTTTCCGCATAGCGAAACCCGCCGATCACGCAATCCGCCGTGCGCAGGTTTTTCACCTTCACCATGCCGTCGCGATTGCCGGATGCATACGGCAAATCCACCCGCTTGGCCACTACGCCATCGAGCGAACCCGCGCCGCCGCGAAGCCAGCCCTCCGCGACGTCGAGATCGCGGGTGTACGGCGACAACACGATCATGCGCTCGTCAAAGTAACGCTTAGCGAACGCGTCCAGGCGCTTGCGCCGGACTTCCAGCGGTTGATCCGCCACAAGGCTCCCGTCGCCATCCACCAGCAGATCGAAAACCACAAACGTCGCGGGAGTTTCCTTGGCGAGCTTCCGGATGCGGCTCTCGGCGGGGTGAATCCGTTGGAGAAGATCATCGAACGACAGGCCGCCGTCCCGCCGGATTACGATTTCTCCGTCGATCACGAATTGCCGCGCCTCGACGGCAAGCAACGCTTCCACCATCTCGGGAAAGTAGCGCGCGAGCTTCTGCTCGGACTTCGATTGGAGATCCACCGTTTCTCCGTCGCGGAAGGCCAGACATCGAAACCCGTCCCACTTGGGTTCGTACTGCCATGTTTCGCCTTCCGGAATGCGCTCCCGCGTGGCGGCTTCCATCGGGGCATAGGGCGGTTCGATCAGCAGGTTCATGGCTTCTTTGCAATGTCGAGCGGGAAGCGGTCTTTCTGGAGCAGCAAGGGCCGGAAGAGATCGCCCACTGCGCTCACGCGCTCCGGCATGTTCTGAAGCCGGAAATCGCTGATGTGAAAACCCTTCTCCACCTCGGCCCAGGTGACCGGCGCGGAAACCGTCGCGCCTGGCTGGGGTCGCACCGAGTAAACGGAAGCGAGCGTGCGTCCCCAGGCATTCTGGTTGTAATCGACAAGGACGTGTTTCTCAGGCCGCTTGGCGACGCGATACTCCGCCGTTATCAAATCGGGGCGTTTCGCGGCTAGCTTCAGCGCAAACTGCTTGGCGAAAGTCCAGACCTGCTTCTGCAAAGGCCCGCGCACAATCGGCACGTAGATATGCACGCCGCGCGATCCGGTGGTCTTGGGATAGGAGCAGATTCTGAGTTCATCGAGAGCCTCCCGGACGGCGCACGCGGTTTCGAGAACTTCCTTGAAGTGCGCGCCCGGAGTGGGATCGAGATCGAAGTGCAGGTAGTCCGGGCGGTTCACATCGTCACACGCGGCGTACCACTGGTTGAGATCGATGCAGCCCAGATTCACCACCCAGAGCAGCGCGGCAAGGTCATCCACCACGGGAAAGGCGATTATGTTTCCCGACCCATGCTGAATGGAACAGGTCTTCAGCCATTCCGGATGTGACGGCGGGGTGCGCTTCATGAAGAAGAACGGACCGGCCGCCCCGTTGGGATAACGCTTCATCACCATGGCGCGATCGCACAGATGAGGAAGCAACACGGGCGCTATGTCGGCATAGTACTGCAGCAACTGCCGCTTGGTAATTTCCGGTTCTGTCCAGAAGACCTTATCGAGATTTGTGAGCCGGAGGGAACGACCCTGAATGTTCATCTCCGGCTCAATCGTCATGGTTTATGCCGTCTTGGTCTTCTGATGAGCGTGTTTGCCTTCAGCAATTTCCTCGATCATCTTTTTGTTGAAGGCCGGGAGATCGTCGGGCTTGCGACTCGTCACCAAGCCATTATCCGTCACAACTTCCTGGTCGACCCAGGTTCCGCCCGCATTCCGAATATCGGTCTGGAGCGACGGCCAAGAGGTCAACGTGCGGCCGCGAACCACGCCGGCTTCGACCATCGTCCACGGTCCATGGCAGATCGCGGCCACGGGCTTTCCGTTGTCGAAGAACGATTTTACAAACTGCACCGCTTTCGGATTGGTTCGCAGCTTGTCGGGGTTCATCACGCCGCCCGGCAGCAGAAGCGCGTCATAGTCCGACGGGTTAGCGGAATCCAGCAGGAGATCCACCTTTACGTCCTGGCCCCACTCCGTCTTGTTCCAACCGCGGATCTTGTCCTTCATCGGCGAGATCACGATGGCCTCAGCGCCTTCGTTCTCGAGCGCCTTTCGCGGTTCCAGCAGTTCCACCTGCTCGAAACCATCTGTGGCGAGCACGGCCACTTTCTTACCTTGTAAACGATTCGCCATGGCTTATGGCTCCTTCGCCTGTCCTTGTGGCAACTGGAAGGCCTCTGTGAAGGTGCTCACCGCTAGTAAACTGTCTGCATCAGGAGGTTTTTCTTGAGACAATCAGCGGCCGTCACGGCGATCTTCTCACTCGTGCTTCTCAGCACTTCCGCGCGGGCGGACGAAGGAATGTGGACCTTCGATAATCCCCCCACCAAACAGCTTCAGGAAAAGTACCATTTCACGCCCACGCAGCAATGGCTGGATCACGTTCGTCTTGCCAGCGTGCGACTGAACGATGGAGGATCGGGATCTTTCGTCAGCGCGCATGGCCTGCTGCTCACGAACCACCACGTGGCGCGGGGCCAGCTCCAGAAGAACTCCACGCAAGAACGCGACTATATCAAGGACGGGTTCTATGCCGCCACGCCCGATCAGGAAATGAAGTCGCCCGATCTGGAAGTGAATGTCCTCATGTCCATGGAGAACGTGACGTCGCGCGTGCAGGGCGCCGTCAAACCGGGGGAAAGCGAGAAGGCCGCGCTGGCCGCGCGCAAAGCCGTCACCGCGCAGATCGAACGGGAAAGCACCGAAAAAACGGGCTTTCGCTCGGATGTGATCAGTCTGTACCAGGGCGGGGAATACTGGCTTTACCGTTACAAGAAGTACACCGACGTGCGCCTGGTCTTCGCTCCGGAGCAGCAAACCGCGTTCTTCGGAGGCGACCCCGACAATTTCACCTACCCGCGTTATGACCTCGACATGGCCATCTTCCGCGTGTACGAAAACGGCAAACCGCTGGACACGAGCGCCAATTACCTGAAATGGAACGTGAAAGGCGCGGCCGCCGATGAACTGGTGTTCGTCTCGGGAAATCCCGGGTCCACGCAACGGCTGGACACGATGGCGCAGTTGATGCAGGAGCGCGACGTGGTTGAGCCGAATGTGCTGAAAGTGCTCAGATCGCGGATCGACGCGATGAAGGCCTATTCGGCTCGGGGCACGGAACAGGCGCGACAGGCGGCGTCGTTGATATTCGGCCTGGAGAACGGGCAGAAAGCTTTTGTCGGCCGCTACGAAGGCCTGCTCGACAAGAACATCATCGCGAAAAAGGAGCAGGACGAGACGGAGTTCAAGGCCAAGGTGGACGCGAACCCCGAGTGGAAAAAAGAGTACGGCGGGGCCTGGAACGAAATCGGCGGCGCGACCGCGAAATACGCCACCCGCTTCAACCAGCTCTTCTATCGCCGCCTCGATTCGGGGCTGACCGGCATCGCTGTGCAGCTGGTGCAGTACGTGGCGGAAGTGAAGAAGCCGGACGGCGAACGTCTGCCCGGTTACCATGAATCGCAACTCGAATCCCTGCGTTTCCGGCTGCTGTCGCCCGCCCCGATCTATCCCGAAATGGAGATCGCGCGGCTGAGCGCCAGCCTCACGCTGGACACCCAACAGATCGGGGCTGACGATCCCTATCTGAAGGCGGTTCTCAATGGACGCACTCCGGAGGCCGCGGCTCAGGCGTTGGTGTCCGGGACCAAATTGGCCGATCCGGCGCTGCGCAAACAACTTCTGGACGGCGGACCGGCCGCGATAGCCGCATCCACGGATCCCATGATTGAACTGGCACGCAAACTCGATCCGATGGTGCGCGAAAGCATCAAGTGGACGGAAGACAATGTGGAGAGCGTCATCACCAAGGCTGGCGAGCAGATCGGGAAAGCGCGGTTCCTGGCTTACGGCAAATCGACGTACCCGGACGCCACGTTCACGCTTCGACTATCCTACGGGGCCGTGAAAGGCTATCCCATGAACGGCACGGTGGCTCCTCCGAAAACGACGATGTTCGGACTCTATGATCGAGCCGCCAGCTTCGATTACCAGGGACCGTGGTATCTGCCTTCGCGATGGAAGGAAGGCCGCGACAAGCTGGATCTGTCGACACCGCTCGATTTCGTGAACACATGCGACATCATCGGCGGAAACTCTGGTTCGCCGGTCATCAACAGGGACGCCGAGCTGGTCGGGCTGATTTTCGACGGCAACATCGAATCGCTCCCCGGTGATTTCGTTTACGATGGCGCCCGGAACCGGGCCGTAGCCGTGCACTCAGCGGCGATGATCGAAGCCTTGCGGAAGCTCTACGGGGCAGGCACCCTGGCGGACGAGCTTCAGGACGTCACGCGGTAACCCTGAATTCTGATGCGAAAAGGCCACCAAAACAGCGGTGGCCTTTTCGCATCAGAATTCTTGATTTTACTGATTGGTGCCCAAGAGAGGACTCGAACCTCCACACCCTTGCGAGTACTGCAACCTGAATGCAGCGCGTCTGCCAGTTCCGCCACTTGGGCAAGCGGCAAACCTTTATCTTCTCACAGTAGCTTGGCGCGATGTCAATGCGACGCGAGCTCTTCCGCGCTGAATGAGAGGTCGCGGTCCAGGGTCATCTCGACCGTGCTTCCTTTTTGCAGAACCGCGTCGGGACCGCGCGTCGCGAGGACCCCGACTAAACCGCCCAGCGCTCCCGCCGCCGCGCCGATTCCCGCGCCCATTCCAAGATGCCCGGCGGCGCCGCCTGCGATGGCCCCAATCCCGGTTCCGGCCGCCGCGGCTTCGGCCACGGTGCGCGTATCGCCGCCCTTGCCTCCATCGCCTTCGACGCGGCCTTCTTTCCGGTCCAGGCTGCCCTTTCCGTCGCCGTCCATGTTCGACATCCGCGCGCGGAAATCACGCGTGGTCCCGTTGGGCAGCGTGAGCGTATCGAAGCGCAGAAACATCTCGCTGCGTCCTTTGACGCGGCCAGCCTGTTTCACTTCGGTCAAACTGCCCATCACGTAACTGCCGGGCGGAATGATCACTTTGCCGCGGGACAGGATCGGGTAGACGGTTTCCAGATATACCTTGTCCCCCGGCGCCGAGTGCTTGGTGCTCACTGAGTTCATGAGGCGCAGGGGCAGCTTCGTGCCTTGCGGAACCTGGAACGCGATCGCGGCTGCTGGCAGCGGCGGAGCGACCGGTTCCGACCGCGCCGGCTGAGGCGCCGCCGCAATCACCAGAACGGGCGGGGTTGGTTTGGATTCGCGCTCATAGACCAGGGTCGATTCCGATTCCCCGGTCCGCCGGATGATTTCGCGCCGAATGGTCAAACGGCTTCCGTCACGCGATAACTTCCAGCGATCGGAAACCGAGTAACTGTCCTGAGAAGAGCTAACGTTGGTATTGATCAGCAGCGCAGCGCCTTCCCATTTGGTCATGCTGCTGACGGTGACCGAACCGTCGCGGCGTTTACTTTCCCTGCCGTCCAGGTTATAGGTGCGGATCTCCTCGGCGCGCTTGTCTCCGTCGCCGATTCGATACAGATGGATAGCGGATTCCTGCTGCTCGATCCGGATCATGGGATCGGGCGCTTCTCCGGAGGGCGCCATCTCACTCTGCGCCGGCTTCAGGAACCAGCGGCCCGAAAAGTCGCGGCCGGTCTGCGCGCTTGCCGCACAACAGAATACAACGGTTAACAGCAAACGCGATGGACTCGACATCCTTCTTCCCCTCCAGCCAGTTCCCGTATGTTATCCGGAATCGGGAGAGAATGCGAACGGGTTTCCGTTCAGAAGCTGAATCCGGTCAGAAACTCGAATTGATTCTGGTTTGAGCTTGTGGCCAGCGTATCCGGACCAAGGCCGTTGTTATTCGCGTCAGAGCCCCAGTGCGTGTAGCGAATTTCCGGGGAGATGCGCAGAAACAGCACCTTGCAATCAATGCCGCCGCCGATGGCGAACCCTCGATCGGAAAGCAGGCCGCCATTGGCGCCCGCAGCGCGGAATGCCGGCCCCGCATCAATGTAAGGTTTGGCGAGGAGTGCGGGTGTGAAGTGGTACTTCGCCAGGATCGGGAACTCCCAGCTACTTACCGATTCCGAGAAACCGGACGTTAGGGTGGCCGACCCCGTCGCCTCGCTCGAGAAGTGCAGCGGCCGGTACAAGGCGTCCGCTTCTACGCCGAGGTGAAAAGGAAGGTGCAACTCCACGATAGCGCCGACGACGAAGTCTTTCGAATCCGAGAAAGTGTGCAGGTTGAAGTCCGCGCCGAGCTGCGTCACGTCCTGGTAAGCGTCGGTCAATCCGAGGCCGCCTTTAACGCCGAACGATACGGATTGCCCGAATGCTCCGGCGCTAAGCGAGACGCCGATACATAAGAGCCCAAGGAGGCGAGCAATTTTCGTCAGGGGATTCTCTAGACGATGTCGACACCCATGCTGCGGGCGGTGCCCTTGACAGAGTTCATCGCGGACTCCACGCTGAAGCAGTTCAGATCGGGCATCTTGAGTTTCGCGATCTCTTCCACCTGCTTCATGGTGATCTTGCCTACCTTGGTCTTATGCGGCTCGGCCGAACCCTTGGCTATGTTGACCGCGCGCTTGATCAGAACGGGCACTGGCGGCGTCTTGGTGATGAACGTGAAGGATCGATCCGAGAAGATCGTGATGACGACCGGAATGATGAGGCCTTCCTGATCTTTGGCCGACGTCTTCGCGTTGAACGCCTTGCAGAACTCCATGATGTTGACGCCCTGTGGACCGAGAGCGGTGCCGACCGGCGGCGCGGGAGTCGCCTTGCCCGCGGGGATCTGCAGCTTAACCTGACCTGTTACTTTCTTCGCCATTTCTAAATACTCAAACCTTTCGACTCAACTCTTTTCGACCTGCAGGAAGTCCAGCTCCACCGGGGTCGCACGCCCGAAGATGGTGACCAGCACGCGCAGGGTATTGCGTTCCGAGTTCACCTCATCCACCTTGCCGGAGAAATTGGTGAACGGGCCATCCACGATGCGCACGGTTTCATTCTTCTCGAACGTCATCTTGGGCCGCGGACGCTCGTGCGATTCCGCCTGACGATAAAGGATGGAGTTCACTTCATCCGCTGTTAACGGCGTGGGCACGTTGCCTCCGCCGAGAAACCCGGTCACGCGCGGCGTTTCCTTGACGCGGTGCCAGAGATCGTCATTCATTTCCATCTCGACCAGCACGTATCCGGGGTAGACCAGCCGCTTGGTGGTTACTTTTTTCCCGTTGCGGAGTTCGATGACTTCTTCCTTGGGGATGAGGATCTGCCCGATCTGATCGGCAAAACCGAAAGCTTCGCCGCGAGTCAAGAGCGATTCGCGCACTTTCTCCTCGAAGCCGGAGTAGGTGTGGAGAATGAACCAGCGCTTGGTTGATTCCGGAAGGGCCGCAGGCAATTCGCCCGCGCCTTCCTGTTCGACGGCCTGCGCTGAATCGTCCTCTTCGGCGTCGAGCGACCGCTCGTCGGCATCCTCGAACGGCTCCGGAATTCCCGCTACGTGCTCCTGGGGATTCGCCGCGTCATCCTGGCCCTCAAGGGCCGAGTTGTGCTCCTGAAATTCCAATTCCTTTTCGCCTGGCATCTTACTTGGAAAGCGCCTGTTGAAGCCGGATCAGCGTGTTGTTGATGATGAAATCGACCAGTTTGAAATAGGCGGCGAACGCAAACACCGTCAGAATGACGACAGCGGTGGTGGACTGGACCTGTTTACGGGTCGGCCACGTGACGCGCTTCATCTCGGTCTGCAGCTCGCCGATGTAGTCTCTGGTGGCCTGAGGCCACGCTTTCACGGATTCTAACGAACCTGCCATGTTTGTGCTTGCCTTTGCGTGATTGCCGTTTTTGCCTGCTGGTCGCGGAAGCGGATCGGAGTGGCAGGGGCGGAGGGAATCGAACCCCCACAGGCGGTTTTGGAGACCGCTAGTCTACCGTTAACCTACGCCCCTATCGTATCCCGAAACCCGATCCGGGTCGTGCGGGCGGACCGAACAATGGCCGCGCCCGCAAACCAGTTTACTTGATTTCCCTATGCTGCCGGTGCTTCCGGCAGTTCGGGCAAAACTTCTTGAACTCCAGACGTTCCGTCGTGGTCTTCTTATTCTTCGTGTTCGAGTAGTTCCGGTGCTTGCATTCCTGGCACTGGAAGGTAATGATTTCGCGAGCCATTGTTCAACTCCTTTTTCGAGTGCTGCTGCTTCCTTAGTCCAGGATCTCCGACACGGTGCCCGCGCCGACGGTCCGTCCGCCCTCGCGGATGGCGAACCGCAGACCCTTATCCATGGCCACCGGCGTCTGCAGCTCTACTTCCAGCTGCACGTTGTCGCCCGGCATCACCATCTCCGTGCCTTCCGGCAGCATCGCCACGCCCGTCACATCCGTCGTCCGGAAATAGAACTGCGGCCGGTATCCCTTGAAGAACGGCGTGTGCCGCCCGCCTTCTTCCTTCGACAGCACGTAGATCTCGCCCCGGAACTTCTTGTGCGGCTTGATCGAATTGGGCTTCGCGATCACCTGACCGCGCTCCACTTCATCCTTCTCCACGCCGCGCAGCAGCAACCCCACATTGTCCCCGGCGCGCCCTTCGTCGAGCAGCTTCTTGAACATCTCGACCCCGGTCACCACCGTCTTGCGCGTGTCCCGGAACCCGACGATCTCCATCTCTTCGCCCACCTTGCAGATGCCCTGCTCGATGCGCCCCGTCACCACCGTCCCGCGGCCCTGGATCGAGAAGATGTCCTCGATCGGCATCAGGAACGGCTTGTCCATCACGCGCTCCGGAACCGGGATGTACTTATCCACCTGCTCCATCAGCTCGTCCACCGTCTTTTCCCACTGCGCTTCCCCGTTCAGGGCGCCCAGCGCGGAGACGCGGCACACCGGCAGATCGTCGCCCGGGAACTGGTAGCTCTTCAGCAGCTCGCGGACTTCGAGCTCCACCAAGTCGAGCAGTTCGGCGTCGTCCACCATGTCGACCTTGTTCATCGCCACCACGATGTAGGGCACCCCGACCTGGCGGGCGAGCAGGATGTGCTCACGCGTCTGCGGCATGGGGCCGTCGGTGGCGGCGACCACCAGGATCGCGCCGTCCATCTGGGCCGCGCCGGTGATCATGTTCTTGATGTAATCGGCGTGCCCCGGGCAATCCACGTGGGCGTAATGCCGGTTCGCCGTCTCATACTCGACGTGCGAAGCCGCGATCGTGATGCCGCGCGCCTTCTCTTCCGGCGCGTTGTCGATCGAATCGAAACTCCGGAACTTGTTCTTCGGATTGTGCTTGGACAGCGTTTTCGTGATCGCCGCCGTCAAAGTCGTCTTGCCGTGGTCGATATGGCCGATCGTCCCGATATTGACGTGCGGCTTGCTGCGGTCAAACTTTTCCTTTGCCATCTTCTACCTGCCTGATTCACTGAAACGGATTGAAACCGGAATATGTGGAGCCGTTGACCGGGATTGAACCGGTGACCTCGTCCTTACCAAGGACGCGCTCTACCATCTGAGCTACAACGGCCCGTCGAGAAAAACTTCTAACGAGCGAAACTTCAACGAACAAAACCTGGTGGACAGGGGAGGATTCGAACCTCCGTAACCCGCAAGGGGCGACAGATTTACAGTCTGTTGGTTTTAACCACTCACCCACCTGTCCGGCTTCTTCATTTAACCGCAAACGACCACCGCGCACACGCTCTTCGGGATGCGCTGGGCTGTAAACCTTGGGCCGTACAGACGCGACTCACTGAAGGGACTGGCTGCTTTCGCAGCAGAAATCAGTTTAGCATAGGCCCGTCCAGCCCGGTTTTGACTTCTCCGGCGCGGTCGCTCATTGTGCGAGGTTGTGCAGGATTGTGCAGCGTTGTGCACAAGGCCCAATGCACAAGCGATCGCGTTCCGGGAATTCTCGACCCCTGTAGTATTGTACCCGGCGTGACCAAATTCTCCGGTGTTTCGTGACCGATTCAGACGGCTTAACCTTCTCGCTTTACCCGTGGCGTTTCGCCTTTTGCGCTTTGGATTCATTGCAATTCGACACCAAATCCGCGGGAAATCTAATTCGCGGCGCTTTCGGCGTGACGCTTCGCCAGATCGCCTGCGTTCCGGAGTGTCCGGGGTTCGCGGGGCGGCCCTCGTCGGACTGTCCCCAGGCACAACAGTGCGAGTACGCCCGCCTCTTCGAACCCTCGGCCCCCGGCGCCGGCCCAAGCGGATTGTCCAATATGCCGCGTCCGTTTGTATTGCGAACGTCTCACCTTATTTCGTGTACCGTGCAGCCGGGGGCGCCGTTCTACGTTGACCTTCATTTGTTTGACACGAGCCCGAAGGCTTCGTCGTCGTTCGCGTCCGTCATACGAGTTTTCAAGGAACTCGCGAACCGCGGCTTCGGACCGCGGAGCAGCCGGGTTGAGCTGACCGGAGTGACCCGCGTGGACCGGCCGGCGGGTCCGGTCGATTCCGCTCCGCTCGCGCTTTCGCTCAAGCGGCGCGAGGAGGACGTCAGCGGGGTAGCGGTCGAATTCCGGACCCCAACGGAACTCAAGAATGCCGGTGAAATCGCCGCCACACCGGAGTTTCCGATTTTGTTCCGCCGGATCCGCGACCGCGTGACGACCTTGCGATCCCTGTATGGCGACGGACCGCTCGCGATCGATTTTCGCGGCATGGCGAAACGCGCCGAGGGGGTGCGGATCGTTCGCTCCGCCCTCGAGCACGTGGAGGTGTCGCGCCGCAGTTCGCGCACCGGTGAGACCCACGGGATTGGAGGACTGGCCGGCCGTGTCGAGTACGCGGGAGAACTTACCGAGTTCCTGCCCTGGCTCGAAGCCGCGGAGTGGACTGGCGTGGGGCGGCATACGGTGTGGGGAAATGGCGAGATCCGGGTGATCTCCGTTCCGGCTTCAAGCTCCAGTGAATTCGGCGTACCATAGGGAAAGGAAAGCCACGAGGCGCCAGTCATGAAAAAAACACTGCTCGATCAACTTCGCGAAATGACCAAAGTGGTCGCCGATACGGGGGACTTCGATTCCATTCTGAAGTTCAAACCGCAGGACAGCACCACCAATCCTACTCTGATCACGGCCGCTGCCCAGCTGCCCGCTTACCGGCCTCTGGTGGATGACGTCCTCAAACAGGCCAAGGACGAACTGGGCGAAAAATCAACGGATCAGGAAGTCGCTAAGCTCGCGTTTAAGCGGCTGGCGGTGGCTTTCGGCCGCAAGATCCTGGCGATCGTGCCCGGCCGCGTCTCCACCGAAGTGGATGCGCGCCTTTCTTTCGACACGGAAGCGACCATGCAGCAAGCGCGCGAGATCATTGCGCAGTACGATCAAGCTGGCGTTTCCCGCGATCGGATTCTGATCAAGATCGCATCGACGTGGGAAGGCATTCAAGCGGCGCGGCAGCTGGAGACCGAAGGCATTCACTGCAACCTGACGCTGCTGTTCGGAATGCACCAGGCCGTGGCTTGCGCCGAGGCGAAGGTCACTTTGATCTCGCCGTTTGTGGGTCGTATCCTCGATTGGTACAAGAAAGACACGGGCAAAAACTACGAAGGCGCGGATGACCCGGGTGTGCAGTCCGTCACGGCTATCTACAACTACTACAAGAAATTCGGTTATCAGACCGTGGTCATGGGAGCGAGCTTCCGCAACATCGGCGAGATCACGTCGCTAGCCGGATGCGATCTGCTCACGATTTCGCCCAAGCTGCTGGAAGAGCTGGATGGGACCGAAGCGGATCTGCCGCGCATGCTCAACCCGGAGAAGGCGAAGAATCTGGCGATCGATCGGATTCCGATGGACAAACAGACCTTCGACCGCATGCATAAGGAAGACCGCATGGCGCACGATAAGCTGGCCGAGGGAATTGAGGGCTTCAGCAAGAGCCTCGCGGAACTTGAACAGTTGCTGGCGCATCGTCTTTCCGAACTGGGCGCCAATACGCAGCCGGAACTGGCCGCGCGCTAGCCGCGCCGGAGGTTGCAAGCAGCGTCGGAGGGTCCGGAGTCTCCGACGTTGCGGACGCGTGAGAAACCAATAGGGCGGAACGTCAACGGGGCAGACATGCCCCGCCTTTTTCTGTTCGAATGAAGCCGGACGACTCGCACCCGGTTTCCGCCTACGGCTCGGCGTCCGCAAACTCCATGGAAATGTGATCGATCGTCGCGGCGCCCTCGCCAACGAGTTGCATTCCGAATTCAATGTCCAGCGCGTCGTCATCTATGGGCGCATGGATTTGATACGCAGACCACTCGGGTGACGTGATCGGGTGATTTCCCATGTCGTCACGGAAACTTGTGCTGCAATCAATCCGATGAACCCGAACCAGAAGACGGGCAAGCCCTTCCGCTTTGACGTCGGCACGAAACGTAAGGTGCTTGCCCCGAAATTTTGACGCATCCACGACTTGATAGAGGAATGAAAGCGCTACAGACGGGTCGCTCCGGAGCGAGCGGACCGTTGCGCACCGCTGACTCCCGTTACACGCCGCACCGGAAACCACTTTCGCCTCATAAATTGGATCGTGGGGTTTCATGAACCATTCCGGGCCGAGCAGCCAAACTGCGGGCGCGGAACCTACGGTCCCCTCGGAAAAGTCGAGATTGCCGAAAACCGAGCGCATGTGACTGGGCGCTTGGCATTCTCGGGCCAAACCGAAACCGGACGACGCCGCGATACAGGCGATACAGGCGATACAAAAGAGCGTCTCCTTGTGAACATTGCCCAGCACCTTATCGCAACTTGTAGCAGAATGGACGCGACGCATCCTCCTTTCAACCTGAACCGCCAACCTTTGAGCCTTCTCTGCCGCAGCAGTCCGCGCTTATTTCCTCGCTCCATCTTCATTGCCCGCTAAAGATTCCTCTCCGTTCTTCCGATCAGAAAACCAATCGTCGATAGCGGAAAACGCGGATCCGCCGACAGGTCTTTTTTGGAGAGCACAGGAATCAAGCAGATGAAAAACAGAATCGCCCTGATCTTTCTCTTTGCGGGAATATTCGCAGCTCAGTCTCAAGCGCAACCGGATGTGGTGCGCAACTATGGCCAGGGTGGCCGGGTGGATTGGTGTCCTACCAGCAACAAGATCGCCTTTGATGAATCGATAACGGACCCGTCCGGCAAGACAGGCACATGGTTCGATGTGATGACGGCCGACATCAGCCCGAGCGGCGTTCTCTCCAACTTCAACGATCTCAGTTTCAACAGCCCTTACATTCCCGCGCACCCGCGGCGGCACGTCGGGAACCCGGCTTTTTCGATGGATTGCAACCTGATGGCGATCCAGGTGGAAAGCGACTCCGAACCGTGCGCGACGGCGTCGGATCCCTCCCATTGCGAAGAAGACGCGGGACCGGGCAACGGCCTCTATAACGACGTGTATATCTGCGGTCTGAATACGAAGCGAACCGCTTTCACCGGTTGCAGCCAGGTCACGCATGTCAGCACCGCGCCGGTTGTTCAGTTCGCGGAGGCAGGCGGGGTCCTGCACACCGTGTTCTCGCATGACAGCCCCTCCTCGCGCGTGTGCTGGGGCGAGATGACGAGCATCGGTTCGATGATCGGGACAGATTCCAAGGGTATCTGGCAGATCGGTTGTTCCGAACTGAGGTACACCGGCGGAGTGCTCTCCGAAATCGGCGGCGCCTCCTATGTTCAGCCGACAGTTGCGGGAGGCCAGCAGAAGTTTTATGAGTTCGGCGCTTCGGGCGGCAACTTCGGGTCCACGTATGGTTTCCACGACGATGGCTGGCTCTACTTTGTGGGCAATCTAAAAGCCGGACAGGAAGGGAACGACTATAACCTTTATCGTTACAACTGGTATCACGGCATCCTTCAGCCTCTCACCGCCGATACGGACGTCTGGAACGAACTGCCCCACATTGCGCCAAACGGCCAGCAACTCATCTGGAGCAGCGTGCGGGACAACCCGGCATGGACAAATTCCCCAAGCCAGCAGCCGCTACTCGATATCTGGAGCATGCAACTGCCGGCGCCTACCGACTTTACGAGTCTGGGGTCCGACTTCGTCAGCCTCACCAGTTTCAATGTTCCCGGAAGTCCGGAGTACTCGCCCATCCGCCTTTCGATGGCCGATCAGGCGTGGAATCCGGACGGCTCCAGCTTCATCGTGTGCGCCGCGCACCCGGAACTGGAAGGCATCATTTATATGAGAGTGAAGTAGCTCCCTGGATGGAGAGGGGATGGCCCCGCGCGCGGAGAAGATTCGCTCGCGGGGCATATTTGATGACTGGCGACGCGTGATAGATCTAGGAGGGGTTTCGTTTGGGAGCGCTGGGCGCGTTCTGAGTCGCGTAATAACCCTTCTTGGCCTGCACCGATAACTCGGAATTTCTGGGGCGGATTTCTATTTCGCGGTATTCCCCATTGCGGTCCGGGTTCGTCGACTTGTACGCCAGCGAGTATTGGCTGCGCATTTCGGCCTGGAGTTCCGCGAACGCATCCGCCAGCGTGTGATCTTTGCTCACTTTGAACATGCGTCCGCCGGTTTCCTTGGACAACTTTTCCAGATCTTCCACGCCGTTCATCGGCTCGGAACCCCGCCCACGTTGGGAGGCTTTCGGGTCGGAGTAGTAGATGCTGTAGAGAATCGTGTCGGCACGTTGAGCGGATTCCACGGCCTGCCCGCGCGTATAGTAACTGCCCCGGTCCTCACCGTCGGTGATCAGAAGCAGGGCCTTGCGACCTTGTTTGTGAGCGACCTCTTCGGTGCAAGCCAGGTAGATCGCGTCGAATAATAAAGTCCCCTTCATTTTGCCGTGGTTCGGGCCGCCTGACCCCGGATTGCGGGAGCCGCCGCGATTTCCTCCCCCACGGCCCATGCCGCCGCCTGGCCAACTCAGGCCGCCGCCGCCCGGCCACCCAGTTCCTCCTCCGCCGCCATTTCCGCCGTTTCCATATCCCCCGCGCCGGGACATCTCGGTCGGCGCATCCACCTTGAGGGAGTCGAGTCCGGCTCGCAATTTGGGAACAGAACTCGTGAAGTCCTGCACCAGGAGCGTGTCTTTCCCGAAAGCGAGCAGGAAAGCTTCGTCGTGCGGTCGAATGACATTAGAAAAAAATGCGGAACCGGCTTCCCGTTCGGTGTCTATCAGGTTCGTCTGGCTCCGGCTGACGTCTACGAGCATTCCCAATTCGAACGGAAGATCCACTTCCCGCGAGAAATGGGCGATGCTCTGCGCTTTTCCGTCTTCAAACAGAAGGAAATCATCCTTGGTGAGGTTGGGAACCAGTTCGCCATTGGAAGCTTTCCGGACGGAAAAGACGACGTTCACCAGATCGACGTCGACGCGAATTACGGGAGACGCATCCTGTTCCTGAGCGCGCAGCCCCAGGCCGCCGGCAAGGATCGAGCCCAAAGTGAGGGAGAAGTTTCGACGTGTCACGGTGAAGAATGGATCAAAGGGAAAGATGCGGCCCTAAGTGCGAGGGTTACACCATTTCATCTGGGTCCAGGCCGGAACACGAATCTTAGGAGGCGCGGAACCGGATCCCGCTGCGGCTGGCGACCTCGGGCAGTTTCGTGGGCAGCTCAATCTGCACTTCGAATCCGCCGCCGGAGCAATTGGTGGCGCGCACGACGCCGCCATGCGCGGCGACCACGTGCTGGGTGATCGCGAGTCCCAGTCCGGCACCGCCGCTATCGCGATCGCGGGCGTCGTTGACGCGGTAGAAAGGCTCGAAGAGGTGCGGCAGCGCGTTCTCCGGGACGCCGGTTCCCTGATCGCGCACGGTAATCAGAGTGCGGGCGCCTTCGCCCCGCCGGAGATCGATAGTCACGGCGGTCGATTCAGGCGTATAGCGGATCGCATTCCGCACGACGTTCTCGATCGCGCTGCGCAGCAGTTCCCGATCCCCCGTCACGAGAGCGGGACGGCCGCTCTCGACCACCACGCGCCGGTTCTTGCCGCTCGCTTCGAAATCGGCATCCTCGGCGACGTCGCGCACCAAGTTGGCGAGATCGAAAAGTTTTCGCGCGCCTGGATTCAGCTGTTCGGTGCGGGCCACGCGCAGGATCTGGCCGATCAGGCTGTTGAGACGTTCCGCTTCCTGTTCAATCCGGTTCAGCATAGGCTCGGCGTTCAAGCCCGCTTTGCGGCGCGCGATCTCGAGGGCCAGTTGCAGGCGGGCCAGGGGAGATCGCAGCTCGTGCGAGATGTCCCCCAGCAGCCTCTGCTGCGTCAGCACCAGTTTTTGAATCTGGGCGGCCATGTTGTCGAAATCGCGGGCCAAGTCTTCGAATTCGTCACCGCGATTGAAAGGGCGCGCCGTTCCCACGCGAACTTGTAAGTTGCCCGCCGCAAACTCGCGCGCGACGGCCCGCAGTTGGGTGAGAGGCGACGATACGTAGCGGGCGAACGCCACGCAAATGAGAGCCGCCGCGAGAAGTCCCAGGAGCAAGCGGGACCACAAAGGAAGCGGGTGCGGCATGAGGTGGAAATTGCGCTGCCGGGCAAGCGCGCGCACAAATACGAAAGACTTGCCCGCGACTTTGACCTTCAACCCGGCGAAAGTGTCGGGTGGAACAATCTCCAGCTCGACGGCGCCGCTGGTGAGCGTGCGCTTCACCAGTTCGTCGATGGCGGCCGGCGCCGCGTTCCCGGAGAGCTCATGGCCGGCGTCGTCGAACAGGAACCGTGGGTGCGGAGCTCGGGCGAGGTGTGCGGCAAGGCCGGCCGCGCCGCCGTGCGTCCAGGCCTGCGCCGCGGCTTGGGCCTGGGATTCGATGGCGTCGTGCGAAACCGTGACGGAGCGGGAGAAAGTGAACTCCGGGTCCGTCACCATCATGACGAGCACTCCCAGCCCCAGCACGACGATGGCGGTGCCGAGGTACCAGGCGAAAACCCGCCAGAACAGACCCTTCATTTTCAGGGCTCGAGGACGGTTCGCTCGTTGCCTGAGTAAATGTAGCCAGTGCCGCGCACGCTCTTGATCCGCTCGATCCCGTTCACGCGGGACCCCAGTTTCTTGCGGACGCTGGAGACGTGGTTATCGATGCTGCGGTCGAAAACGGAGAACTCGCGGCCCAGCACGGCCCGGAACAATTCCTCTCGAGTGACGACCTGACCGGCGGCGACCAGCAAGACGCGGAGGAGATCGAATTCCGCCGAAGTGAGATCCACCAGCTCGCCATCCACGCGCACGGTGCGGGTGCGCGGATCGAGAGTGATATCGCCGGCCTGCACCAGATTCTCAGCAGCGGCGGCGGGGGCGTGCGTCCGGCGCAGGATGGCGCGGATTCTGGCGAGCAGCTCGCGCGGATGAAAGGGTTTGGGCAGGTAGTCGTCGGCGCCGCTTTCTAGGCCCGCAATGCGATCGGTGTCGTGGCCTCGGGCGGTCAGCATCAGAACCGGGGTGGCGACGTCTTTGCGGAGCGCCCGCAGAACCTCGAGCCCGTTGCGGCCGGGCAGCATGACGTCCAGCACGATCAACGAATAATGCCCGCTAAGCGCCCGCGCTAACCCGGCATCCCCGTTATGGACCGCTTCGACCGAGAATCCTTCCGAGGTCAGCAGTTCTTTCAACAAATCGGTGAAGCCGATGTCGTCGTCAATGATCAGGAGGGGAGCGGTCGCGAGTTCCACAGGAACCTAAATTGTACCTAGTTTTACAAGCTTGGCTTAGAGGCGGCAGCCAGCCTCTCCTGTCAACGGCGGGTTGTCTTCCTGCTTCGCTGCGTGGTAGACTTCTGCCGCGAACCTTCGCATCACCCCAAACCCAACCTAACCTATGTCTATCCTCCGATTCGTTCCTCATTCCTTTCTCGCGCTCGGCTTGCTGCTTTCCGCGGCAGGGCCCGCGCAGTCTCAAACATGGCAGCCCCTCACGCACCCCGCTCCGTTTTTCGCCAGCAGCCCGCTCTTATTAACGGACGGCACGGTGATGGTGCAGCAAGGCAATGCGTGGTGGAAGCTCACGCCCGATAATCTAGGCAGCTACGTGGACGGCACGTGGTCCAAGCTGGCGGCGATGCCTGACAATTACAACCCGCTGTATTTCGCCTCGGCCGTTCTCCCGGACGGGCGCGTGGTGGTCAATGGAGGGGAATACAACAACGGCAGCCAGGTCGAGACGAATATGGGAGCGATCTACGATCCGGTGGCCAATACCTGGACCGCGCTGGCTGGCCCCGCGGGCTGGGCCAATATCGGCGACGCGCAGAGCGTCGTTCTGGCCAATGGGACTTACATGCTGGGGAACTGCTGTTCGTCGGAGGCCGCGCTGCTCGACGCCACGACTCTGACCTGGACCGTGACCGGCGCCGGTAAAGCCGATGTCGATTCCGAAGAGGGCTGGACTTTGCTCCAGGACGGCACGGTTCTCACGGTGGACGTCAGCAACCCCCATCCCGACCATTCGGAACGCTATCTGCCCGCGTCGGGCAAGTGGGTGAGCGCCGGCAGCACCATCGTAAACCTGGTGAACACCTCGCAATTTGAGATCGGGCCGGCGATGTTGCGGCCGGACGGCACTGTTTTCGCTGCGGGCGCCACGCAATTCACGTCTGTATACCACCCCGGCGTTGACGGCAAGACGGGGACGTGGGTCCCTGGTCCGGATTTCCCGGTCATCGCGGGCGTCGGGCAGTTGGACAGCGCGGACGGACCTTCGGCGCTTCTGCCGGACGGAAATGTGCTGATCGCGACCAGCCCGGGCGTTTACTTTCCGCCGACCTACTTTTTCGAGTTCGACGGCACAAATCTGAATGCCGAGCCCGCCACGCCGAACGCTCCCAACATCCCTTCTTATGCGGAGCGCTTGCTGGTCCTTCCGACTGGCCAGGTGCTCTCGACCGACGGCTCCAAGCAAGTGGAGATCTACACCTCGCCCGGAGTTCCCGAGGCGGGCTGGGCGCCGATTATCGGCTCGGCGCCGACGACGGTGACGCACGGGAACACCTACCCGATTTCGGGCCGCCAGTTCAACGGCCTCTCCCAAGCCGTAGGCTACGGAGACGATTATCAGGCCGCGACCAACTACCCGCTGGTGTCGATCACCATGCAGGCGACCGGGCACGTTTTCTTTTGCCGCACGCATGACCACAGCACGATGAGCGTGGCGCCGAAGGCGAAATCGGCGACCCAATTCGATGTGCCCGCGAATATTGAGCTCGGCGCGGGCGATCTGGTGGTCATCGCGAACGGCATCCCGTCGAAGCCGGTGACCGTCACCATCAACTAAGGCGGATTCCGGGGGAAGTCAGGGAGCGCCGCGATGTGCGAAACTAATCGCGCATGCTCCCTGCCGCCCTGGCCGCCGGCGAAGGAATTCTCCGTCTCGTGCCCACGTGGGTGCCTCGCGCTCTTCAAAAGCCGGGAGGCCGTCTGAGGCTGGATCCCCGAGACCTCTATGCGCTGGGCGCGCATCGGGGCGGAATTGACGAGCGTTGGCTTTGTTCCACCACAATCGCCCAAAACGGGCCGGAGACGCCCGACGACGAGGGCCTCAGCTTCATCCATCACGAGGGTCAGCGCATGCCGCTGAGCGAGGCCGTGCTGACGCTGCGCGAGCCGTGGGAAGTGCTCTGTAAGCTCTTCGATAACTCCGTTCCGATCGCCCACCACATGCATCAATCCGACGCGCAGGCGGCTCTGGTCGGAAAACGCGGCAAGCCGGAGGCTTATTACTTCCCGCCGCAATATAACGCCATCGTGCATGCGTTTCCGTATACCTTTTTCGGCCTGGAACCCGGCACGACCCGATCGCAGGTTTGCGATTGCCTGGCGCGCTGGAGCCAAGGGGACAACGGCATTCTGGACCACTCCCGCGCTTATCGTCTGGAACCCGGCACGGGCTGGCAAGTCGACTGCGGGATTTTGCACGCGCCGGGCACGCTGGTCACCTATGAGCCGCAGCGCAACTCCGATGTCGGCGCGTTTTTTCAATCGATGGTGTGGGGTCAGCCGATGCCGTGGGAGTCGCTGGTCAGGGACGTTCCGGACGAGTTTCGCGGTGATCTGGACTATATCGTCGGGCAACTCGATTGGGAGGCAAACGTCGATCCGTTCTTCAAGCGGCGCTGTTTCCGTCCGCCCCGGCAGGCCAATGCGCAGGAGAAGTGGATCGTGTATGGAAGCCCGAATTTTTCGGCGAAGGAGTTAACGGTCGGTCCCGGGCAGACCGCCGTGGTTCGCGATCCGGCCGCTTACGGCGCGCTGGTGGTGCAGGGCCGCGGCACGTTTGGACCGCTCGAAGCCGAAGCCCCGGCGCTGATCCGCTACGGCCAGAATACGCGGGACGAATTTTTCGTCACCGGCGCGGCCGCGCGGGAGGGAGTGCGCGCCGTCAACACCGGAGCGGAGCCACTGGTCATTCTCAAGCATTTCGCGCCCGGCAACCCCGAGGCGGAAGGATATCTCGTATGAAGTTTGGCGTCAACACGTTTCTGTGGACCGCATCGTTTTCCGTTGCCGATCTTCCGCTTCTTCCCCGCATCAAGGCGGCGGGGTTCGATTCGGTGGAGGTGTCGCTTTTTCGACCGGAAGAATTTCCGGCCGCGGCCATCCGGCGCGGCGCCGAGGAGAACGAGCTGAAGGTCACGGTCTGTTCCGTCCTGACGGGCGGCCTCAATATGCTCTCGGACGATGCGGCGGTCCGCGCCCGCACGCGTTCTCATATGGAGGACACGGCCAAAGCCGCCGCCGAAGCGGGCGTGCGCGTCGTCGCCGGACCGCTCTATGCCCCGGTCGGGTACCTGCCCGGCCGCCGCCGCACGGACGACGAGTGGAAACAAGTGGTTGACACCTATCAAGCGATCGGGCCAGTGCTCGAGGACACCGGCGTTACGATCGCGATCGAACCGCTGAACCGTTTCGAGACCTTTTTCCTGAATACCGCGGAAGACGCCGTCCGGCTTTGCGACGAGATCGATCACGCGCACGTGGGCATTCTGTTCGACACCTTCCACGCCAACATCGAAGAGAAGAATATCGCCGAGGGATACCGGACGGTCGCGCGGCATTTGAAGCACGTCCATACGTGCGAGAACGACCGCGGCATTCCCGGCACAGGGCATGTGGATTGGCCGGGGGTCTTTCGCGCGCTGCGCGAGATCGGGTACGACGGTCAGCACACCATCGAGAGCTTTGGCTTCGCCCTGGGCGAGATTTCGGCCGCCGCGTCGATCTGGCGGGATGTCGCGCCGACGCCGGAATCGATCGCCTTTGAAGGCATTCGGTTTCTCCGCCAGTTCGCATGAAGCCGAGGGCGCCCGGTTTCTTTCTGGCGGCGGGAATCTTTCTGGCCACTGAGCTTCACGCCCAAGCCGGACATTGGGAAGGCGCGATACGCCACGAAGGTCCCGACCTGCTGTTCACGGTGGATCTGGACAATAACCCGGACTGGCACGGATCTTTTTACGTGCCCGGGCAGAATGCGCCGCCGCTCGCGCTCTCCGGCATTGAGATCAATCCTCCAGCGGTCCGGTTCGATCTTCCGGATCTGCCGGGCGACCCCATGTATAAAGGCATTCTCGGGGAAAACGGATCCTCCATCAAAGGCACGCTCACGCAGGGCGACTTGATCGTCGCCTTCGAGATGCGCCGGACGGGCGAGAGCCAAGTCCAGCCCATTCCGAAGAACACAGGCATCGGCAAGGCGTTCCTGGGGGACTGGACGGGGACGCTGGGGGCAGGGCAGGGACTTCGGCTGGTGCTCCACCTCCGCGTCGACGACGCCGGCGCCGGCAGCGGAACACTCGACAGCGCTGACAGGCGGGCGCGAAATCTTCTGCTGAGCGCGATCGATCAGACCGGGGATAGCCTGGCGTTTGATGTTCGCGTGATCGGCGGAAGCTACCGAGGGAAACTGAACGAAGCCGGGAGCATGATCACGGGGACGTGGACGCAGAACGGCAATCCGCTTCCGCTTGAGTTCAGCCGCCAGAAATAGCTGCACGCTCGCGGACGGGAGAGCGTCATATGCTGTTAGGTGGACTCACAGTGAAAGCCATATTGAAACGAAAACGCGGCATGCGAGGGTTCTCGCTCATCGAGCTTCTGATCGTAATCTCGATTATCCTGATCATTCTGGCGATCGCGCTTCCCAAGTTCAACAAGGTCACGATGTCGGGTCGCGAGATGGCCGCGCAAGCTACGCTGAAAACGCTGCACGCCGCCGAGGCGCAATATTATTCCACGTACGGCCGGTACGCGGTCTCGCTTCAGGAGCTCGCTAAGCCGACCAGCGGAAATCCCAGCGCCTCCGCCGCGGACCTCATCTCGGGCGACCTGGCGAAGGGGGAAAAGCAGGGCTACAAGTACAACCTCCAAGGCACTCCCACGGGCTACACGATCAATGCCGATCCGGTGGCCTTCGGCAGCAGCGGCGGCCGCACCTTCTTCTCCGACCAGAGCCAGGAGATTCATCAGCATGGAGGCCAGGAACCGGCCACTCTGAACGATCCCGAGATCAAGTAGATTTAATGTTTAGATCAGCACCCGCAAACGCTCCCGTGGCCGTCGGATCGGGTAGACTGTTTTCAAGTCCATAGGAGATTTCATGCGTAGACTGATTTATACGGGCGCGGTTTCCGTTCTGCTTTGCGGCTCATTGGCCCTGCCGGCCCTATCGGCCGCGGACAGCAAGGATGGCGACGCGGCCAAAGGCAAAGACACCTTCGAGCAGCAATGCGCCGGCTGCCACAACGCCGACAGCACTGAGAAAAAGATGGGTCCCGGGCTGAAAGGCCTGTTCAGCAAAGACAAGCTAAACAACGGGAGCAAACCCACCTATGAAAATGTTTTGAAGCAGGTGGAAGAAGGCGGCAACGGGATGCCTGGATACAAGGACCTTCTTTCCGATCAAGAGAAGAAGGACGTGATGTCCTATCTCAAGACGCTCTAGCCGGAATCTTGCATCAAACGGAAATGGCCGACCCTTACGGGCCGGCCATTTTCATTTGCGATCGGGTCAGCTTCAGCTCTTCTTGCTAGCGACCTCGATCGCTTTCTTGAGCAGCGTGTCTTCGGTCGGTTTGGTCTCTTCCTGCCCGGCGATCGGCTCACCGTCTTCATCCACATCGCCCATGGCGTCGGGTTCCGCTACTTGCTCGGTCGGGGCAACGCCATTATCCTGGATCGCTTTTCCTTCCGGAGTGTAGAACTTCGCCACGGAGAGAATCACAGCCGAACCGTCGTCCATGGTGATCGTCCGGCGGATCGAGGCATCGCCGTAAGTGCGCTCGCCGACCACGTCAGCGCGTTTGCCATTCTCAAGCGCCGCGGTAGCGACTTCAGCTCCCGCCGCAGTGCCGCGATTCGTGATCACAACGAGGGGCAGACGGGAAACCTGGCGATCGGCTACCGCCAGATAATCGTGCCTCGGGTAGCGCTGGCCTTTGGCGTACGTGATCATGCCCGTGGGGAGAAACAAGTTGGCAAGATCGATTCCGGGGTCCACATCGCCGGCGCCGCAGCTGCGCAGATCGAGGATGATTTTCCGGGCGCCTTTGCCTTGCAAATCTTTGACGGCCGAAGCGACTTCGGAGACTTTATTGCCGGTCAGCGTCTCCGGCCGGATATAACCGATCTGGTCGGCCAGCATCTTCGCTTCAAGCGGCGGGTTGGCTACGGCGGCGCGCGTCAGCGTCACCTTAACCGGCTCCGGGCGCCGCTTCAGCACAGTCATATCGATATCGGTGCCGGGCTGGCCGCGCAGCAGCAGGGACGCATATGCCAGCGGCATGTCCCGCGTCGCCACGCTCTTGATCGTCTCGATCATGTCTCCCGTCGTTAGGCCGGCCTTCGCCGCCGGCGAACCCGGGATCACATCGACCACCGTGATGTAGCCGTATTTCTTCGAGAGAACCATCCCGACATCGCCGCGGTACGTATCGAAGTTCTTCAGGTACTCTTTGTACTGATCCGAGTTCAGATAGCTGGCGAACGGGTCGATTGACTCCAAAAGGCCGTTGACCGCGCCGAGCGTCACCGTCTTCATGTCCGGCTCTTCGACGTAGTCCGTCTTGATGCGCGTCAGCACTTCGGTATACACACCTAAATGGTGGTAAACATTAGCCTCAGTCGTGTCGGACGCAGGTGTCGAACCCTTGCCCAACAGATTGCCCATGACCAGAAGGAGGACAAAAAAGGTGGACGCAAGGACCACAGTGTACTTCGTACGGCTGTTCATTATGAGGGAGACTCCGACCTATTCAGTGTAACAACTGGGGACCGCTAGAGAACTAGACGCGCGAACGAGCCTTACGTTGCGTCAGGCTGGGAGGGAAGATCATCGTCTTCGGTGCCGAGTTCCTCGAATTCGATGACGACTCCGCTGTTCACGAGAGTGTCTTTGAACTGCTGTTGCGCATCCTGGGCGACGTCGAAATCCCAAATCTCCGTGCCAAGGGAGAAGAAATCGTCGTCTTCGTCCATCTTCTCTTCCGAATGGAGATTGTCGGGTTCGATCGCCTCCACAAAGGAACTATCGAGGACGACGCCGTCCGCCAGATCGAGGAAAGTCACGGGCGCGTCCGCTCCTTCGCCATCCTGGTTGAATCTCTTGCGGAAAGTGACGCGATAAAGGACGCTCATGCAACCGATATGCAGCAGTTTCGCTGCCGAAGTCCGGACCCGATCGCGAGCGAACTATTCCTGGGCGGGCATCTGCTGCTCAACGTCGCGCCATGCGCTGATTTTCAAGCGGCGGCACACCCAGCACATCTGCTCCGAGGAGTCCGCCCCGGTGTCGGATCCGCAGATCACGCAGTGAATCATGCGCGGAGCGTTTTCCCGATCGAGGCTCACGTCGGCGAGAGGGTTCGCACCGACAAGCGGAACCAGGGAACTATTCTGCTTGCGAGATGGCGGCGGCTTCTTCATTTCAAACTATTCATCCTCACTATCACAGATCCCAAGCTTCCCGACAACTCATCAAAGGATGCGGAGGGCAACAAGAGGACGTAAATTTCGTCCGCCGGGTTCCGCGGGCTGTTTATTTCTAAGCTGCCCGGGGGATATACATCACCACGCCGGCGTCGATCGAACCCGAGCAGCGGGCGCACTTCTGACCCGCGACCACTTTCGCCCGCGCGCCATCCGTCCGGACTACCGCGTCCACGGTGTGAGTGCAGATCGGGCAATACACCTTCGCGGATGTCGTCCGGATCTCAATGGGCTTCTTCGTACTGGTCACCATCGCTTCCTCCTCTTATCTTCCGGCTGTTCCACCGGCTCCAACTCAAGTGACGCGCCAACATGAGCAATGGTTCGGCCAATCTTGTTAAGTTTTGGTTTGTTTTCGTAAAAGTCGATTCAGGACTTCAGGGAGACTCATCATTGACTGACGTTCGACCCGCTGTCACTATGAAGGCTCTATGACCACGCCCCAACAGCCCGTCATTCGTCTTGAAAAGTCCCCTGGATATCGCGAGAGCTACGCCAACAGCGTGCAGGTTCGGGTGAACCTCTGGGACTTCTTCCTGATGTTCGGGACCATCAGCCAGGCGGCGCCCGACAATGTCTCGATTCAAAACTTCCAGGGCATTTATATCAGTCCGCCGCAGGCCAAGGCTCTTCTGAACGTTCTTCAGCAGAATGTGACGCAATATGAATCGGCTTTCGGGGAGATCCGTCTCGAGCCGAATCACCCCGGAGCGCCGGGCGGCGTTGTTCAGTAACGGTGCCGTGCATTAGATGGGCCGCGCTTCCCGCATCGCTCTCGCATTTCTCGCGGCGTTCGCCGCGTTGCTGCTGACCCACTACACGCTCCTGCGGCTCCCGTTTTATTGGGACGAATTGGGCCAGTTCGTCCCCGCGGCGCTCGACATTTACAACCATCTCTCGTGGGTGCCGTTCTCCACGGTTCCCAACGTTCATCCGCCCGGAGTCATGTCCTGGCTGGCCCTCGTCTGGAGCGTGGCGGGCTACTCGGTGCTGAACACGCGCCTCGCCATGGTCATCCTCGCGGCGTGGGCGCTGCTGGCTCAGTGGAGCCTCGCGCGCACGCTGAGCGGCGATCAGGCGCCGGCATGGCTTTCCGTCGTTTTTCTGTTTTGCTCGCCGCTGTTCTTTGCGCAGGCCGAGATGGCTCAGTTGGACATGCCCGCGATGCTGCTCACGACGGTCGCGTTGATCCTGTTCTTTCAAGGGCGATTCCGGCTCTGTGTCCTGGTCTGTTGCGCGGCGGTGATGACGAAGGAAACGTCTATCGTGGCTCCGGCCCTGTTCGGTTTTCTCCTCCTGCGGCGGGGACGTACTCGAACCGCCCTGCTGTTTACGCTTCCGCTGGTTCCCCTGTGTCTCTGGCTGATTATCCTGCGGCGCACCACCGGCCACCTGTTCGGCAGCCCCGAGTTTACTGACTACAATCTGTTCTATCCTCTGCACCCGGTGCGCCTCGCGCTGGCGCTCGTCCGCCGGGTTTATTACCTGTGTCTGGGAAGCGGGCACGTGATCGGCTCGCTGGCCGCGGCGTTCTGGCTCAGCCGGCGGCGCACGCTGTCCGAGCAGTGGCGCACCGCGTTCATCTTTGTCGGGATCCACGTCCTGGTGATCAGCGTTCTCGGCGGCGCGGTTCTGGAACGCTACCTGCTGCCCGCGCTTCCCGTCCTTTACGCCCTGTTCGCCACGGCCATCTGGTCGCTCCGGGGCCGTGTTCGGAGCATCGCGGGCGTGGCGCTGGCGGCATGCCTGCTGATCGCCTGTTTCGTCAACCCGCCTTACCCGTTTCCGATGGAGAACAATCTGGCCTGGACGACCTTCGTCACGCTGCAGAAGGAAGCATCCTCCTATGCGGAGGTCGAATTCCCGGGCGCCACCATCGCCACTACGTTTCCCTATGCGGGAGGGCTTCGCCGCCCGGAATTAGGCTTTGTCACCAAACCCTTGCATGTGCTGGAGATCAGAGACTTCAGCAAAGCGAATCTGGCTGGCGCGGTGCGCGGACATGCCGCCGTACTGATGCTTTATTCGGTGCATTGGGACCCGATGGGCCTGTTCCAGCGCCGGTGGCTGACGCGTTTTCTCACGCGTTTCTACGGATACGCGCCGCCCGTGGATCCGGCCGATGTCCCCGCGCTGACCGGGATGCGTCCCGCGTTCGAACTATGCGCTGCCGGCCAGTGCGTGAACGTCTTCCGCACGACGGGCAACGATCGCGCCCCGGCCGTCAGCCCGGGCAGTCCAGCCATCCGGGATGAAAATCGTCGACCCGTAGTCGAACAGCAGCGCCGGGCCGGATAAAGTCTCAGTCAGGGGACGGCCGTTCGCTAACGTGGCTGTCGGGGCTGTCGCGCTTCGGAAGGGATCAAGCGAGCGATCGCCCGGCTCCGTAGCGCGGACCCGGACCGTCACCACCTCGACGGCGCGAGTGGGATCGTGAAATCCGTAAACCTGCTGGTACGCCTGTTCAAAAGCCGGGCGCGGATCTCCGCCGTTCCAGGCCACCGTTAGTTCGTAACTCTGGCCGGCGTAGCGCACGTCGGCATGCTGCTCGATGGCGGCGGCGGGCGCGGCGGCCTGTGCACGGCCGCGCAGTTCCCGGGCAAGCGCATCGTAATCGGAGCGTCCCAGCGCGCTAGCGGCGTAGTCGCGGGTTCCAGGCGCAAGGAGCATCCCCAAGGCCGAGAGCACACCCGCATAGGCCGGAAAAATCACCTCCGTAATTCCAAGTTCCGCGGCGACGTCGCAAGCGTGCAGCCCGCCGCATCCGCCGAATGCGACCAGCGGAAATTCCCGCGGATCGCGCCCTTTTTCGACGCTCACCACCCGCAGCGCCCGCTCCATGTTGGAGTTGACGATGCGTATTATCGCCGCCGCGGCATCTTGCGTGGTCACGCCCAAGGCGCTCCCGATCGAGGCGACAGCCCGTTCCGCCCGCCCGCGGTCGATCGGAATGGAACCGTCCAGGAAGTGTTCCGGAAGAAGGCGTCCCAGAACGACGTGGGCATCCGTCACGGTGGCCCGATCGCCGGTCCCGTAACATGCCGGTCCAGGCCGCGCTCCGGCGCTTTCCGGCCCGACCCGCAGGCGCCCGCCCTCGTCCACGCTCGCGATGGATCCCCCGCCCGCGCCCACCGTGTGAATGTCCAGAAGAGGCACACGCACCGGCAAGCCTTCCACCCACGCCTCCGTCGCGAACCGGAACGGATCTTCCACCAGGCTGACGTCGGTCGACGTGCCTCCCATGTCGAACGCGATGGCCTGGGACCACCCCGCGCGCTGCGCCATGGCACGCGCCCCGACGACGCCGCCCGCCGGCCCGGAAAGAATGGTGCGGACGGCCTGGCGCCGCGCCTCGACCGCACTCAAAAGGCCGCCGTTTGATTGCATGATGCGGATCGGGAACGGGCATTCCGATTCGAGCCGTCCCAGGTAGCGGTCCATGAGCGGTCCCACATACGCGTTCAGCACCGTCGTCGAGGCGCGCTCGTATTCGCGGAACTCCGGCGCGATCTCGGAGGAGCGGCACACGTACAGACTGCTGCCCGCGAGCGCGTGCTCAACGCGCGTTTCCTCGGACGGATCGGCATACGCCCGCAGCAGACAGATGGCGACGGATTCCGCACCCACCGCGCGCACGAAGGATTGAACCGCCGCGGCGTCCCCGCTCCACTCGGCGCAAAGCTCCGGCGGCGCCAGGTTGACGCGTTCGGGCGGGCGCAGCGAATAAAGTTCCGTGCGATTTTGCCTGCCGAGCGCGAGCAGGTCCCGAAACCCTGGCGAAGCGATGAACGCGGTGCGCGCGCCCTTGCGTTCTAACAGCGCATTGGTGGCCACGGTGGAACCGTGCACGACTTCATCCGCGGCGCATCCCGCTTCCCGAGCGGCGCGCAGGACCCCGCTCAGAATCACCGCCGCCGGGTCGGCCCCGTCCGAACGAAGTTTGAAAATCTGGATACGGCCGTCGTCATGGAGCACGACGAAATCGGTGAAAGTCCCGCCCGCGTCAACCCCGATCCGCATGCGCGCCGCGTCCCGCTTTCACGCAAGAATCTGGTTGACTACCTTGCCCGCCACGTCGGTAAGCCGGAAATACCGGCCCTGGAACTTATAGGTGAGTTTCTCATGATCCACGCCCAGGCAATGCAGCAGCGTGGCCTGGATATCGTGGACATGGACAGGGTCGGAGACCACGTTGTAGCAGAAATCGTCCGTCTCGCCCATGGTGATCCCGGGCTTGATCCCGCCGCCCGCCGCCCACATGGTGAAGCAGCGCGGGTGATGATCGCGTCCGTAATTGGTCTCGGACAAACGACCCTGGCAGTAGACGGTCCGCCCGAACTCGCCGCCCCACAGCACGAGCGTGTCGTCGAGCATGCCGCGCTGTTTCAGATCCAGGACCAGCGCCGCGCTCGGCTGATCGACGCTCTTGCATTGCAGACGCAGATCCCGCGGAAGATCATTATGCTGATCCCAACCGCGCTTGTAGAGCTGGATGAACCGCACGTTGCGCTCGGCGAGCCGCCGCGCCAGCAAGCAATGGGAAGCGTAGGTTCCCGGCTTGCGCGCATCGGGGCCGTACATGTCGATGACGTGATCCGGTTCTTTGGAAAGATCCATCAGATCCGGGACAGAGGTCTGCATCCGGTAAGCCATCTCATAGGACGCGATGCGCGATTCGATCTCCGGATCGCCGTAGGCCTCTTCGCTCATGTGGTTCAGCTGCGCGAGCCCGTCGAGCATGCGACGCCGCGTCTCGCGATCCAACCCCTGGGGATCGGAAAGAAACAGAACCGGGTCGCCCGCGGAGCGGAACTTCACTCCCTGGTGGTTCGAAGGCAGAAATCCGCTGCCCCAGAGGCGCGAGAACAGGGGTTGGTCTATATTCAGCGCGCTGGCTTGCGAAACCAGCACCACGAAAGCCGGAAGATTCTGATTCTCGCTGCCCAGTCCGTAGCTGACCCAGGCGCCGATGGAAGGACGCCCCGGCTGCTGGCTGCCGGTCTGGATAAACGTGATCGCCGGATCGTGGTTGATGGCCTCCGTGTTCACCGTGCGGATGATCGCGATGTCGTCCACAATGGCGGCGTGGTGCGGAAGCAATTCGCTGAGCCAAGTCCCCGACTTGCCGAACTGCTGGAACCCGAACATCGAGGAAGCGACCGGCAGCGAACTCTGGCCGGAGGTCATTCCCGTGATGCGCTGGCCGTTGCGCACCGTGTCGGGGAGTTCACTGCCCTGCAGTTTGCGCAGCTTGGGCTTGTAATCAAACAGATCGATCTGGGAAGGCGCTCCCGACTGGTGGAGGTAAATGACCCGCTTGGCTTTGGGCGCGAAATTCGGAAAGCCGGGCAGCCCCAGGGGAGTCGTCCGGGCAGTTGGCGTGGAGGCGAAAGCTTCCGGATTGATAAGCGAAGCGAGGGCCATTCCCCCGATTCCCGCGGCGTTGCGGGCGAAAAACTGGCGCCGCGTCAGGTGTAGTTTGAACTGGGATTCCGGTGACATCTTTTACTCCCGCGTAATCGTTTCGTCCAGGTTCAAGATCATGCTGGCGACCGTGGTCCACGCCGCCAGCTCTGCCGGATTCAGCCGCGGATCGGGCTTCGACTCGCCGGCCGCAATCAGTTTGGCCGCGGATTGCTCATCCTTCTTATAGACGCTTAACTCGCGCTCCTCGAGATCCCGAAAGATCTGGCGTTCGCGCGGCTCCGGACGGCGGGCTGTGGCGAGGCGGAATCCGTAATTGATCCGGGCGCCGGCGTCGCGTCCGCCTTCGATCATCATGCGCTGAGCCAGCGCGCGCGCCGCTTCCACAAACGTGGGGTCATTCAGCAGCTCCAGCGCCTGCAAAGGTGTGTTCGTACGGGTGCGCCGCGCCGTGCATTTTTCACGGTCAGGAGCATCGAAGGTGGACATCACGGGAGGCGGCGAAGTCCTCTTGATGAAGGTGTAAAGGCTGCGCCGGTAAAGATCCGCGCCGTGGCCGGGAACGTAGGTCTGCGCCGAATACACGTCGCCGAACGAAAGCTCCTCCCAAAGCCCCTTGGGCTGATAAGGAAGCACGCCCGGGCCGCCCACCTGGTCGACCAGAAGGCCGCTGGCGGCGAGCGCATTATCGCGAACAAACTCCGCGGGCAGGCGAAAGCGCGCCCCACGAGCCAGCAGCCGGTTTCGCGGGTCTTTCTCCAGCAACTCCGGGGAGACGCGCGCCGATTGCCGGTAGGTGGCGGACGTGACGATCATCCGCTGCATCGCCTTGACGTCCCATTTGGAGCGGACGAACTCGCTGGCGAGCCAGTCGAGCAGCGCGGGATGCGAAGGAGCTTCCCCTTGCGATCCGAAGTCTTCCGCCGTCTCGACAACTCCGATGCCGAAATACTGCTGCCAGAATCGATTCACCGCGACGCGCGCCGTCAATGGATTGTCAGGACTGACAATCCAGCGCGCCAGCGTCAGACGGTTCGCCGCGGCCCCGGCGGGCAGCGGAGGCAGGAAGGACGGAACTCCGGGGGTGACTTTCTCCTTATGGTTGTCGTACTGGCCGCGCCCGAGCACAAACGTGTCTCGCGGCTTTTCCATTTCCTGCATGACCATGACGGTGGGAATGGCCAGGTTCAGCGCGTGCTCCCGCGCCTCCAGCTTCACCAGTTCCGCCTGTTCGGCGCGCATTGAATCCGGCGCCGCATACGTCAGGAAATATGTGGAAATCGCTTCCTTCTGTTCTTTCTTGCGCTTGATGACGGGAATCGCGACCAGCGGCTTGATGCCTTCATGATGAGCCAGTTCATCAATCTCAGAAGCGTTCAAGGCCCGGCCGTATATCCGAAAATCGTCGATACCGCCCTTGTATCCGTGATCGCGCGCGCCAATCTCCACCGCCGCCGCGTTTCCCATCCGGACGGTCATATGATCCGCCGCGATCTGCAATTCGGCGGGCGTTCCATCGATGAACACCTGAACGCCCGCGGCCTTCGCGGATCCGTCATAAGCAATTGCCACGTGCGTCCAACGGTCAGTGGTGAGGAGCTTGGCCATCCGGACTTCGATGCCGTGGCCGCCGTCGCCTTTCAGCCGCAGCACCAGATGCGTGCCATATTGCAGCTCCGGGATGACGCGATACTCGTCCATGGCCAGTTCCAGACCGTGGCCTGCCTCATCCGTTTTCTGGAAGATGCGAATCTCGCCGTCTTTTTTTCCGCCGGGACGAACCCACAACGCCACCGTGAACGGCCCATCCAGCGCGACGCCGTTGGCCAGTCGCACGACCGCGTCTCCGTTGAAATTGATGGCCCGGTCGACTGCGCCGTCCCCGAAACTCGGATCTCCCGCGACAATCCGGGCAGTGCGGTAATTCCCCGACGAATCCGAGAGATTTCCGTCGAAGGCGTAGTGCGCGAGCAATCCTTCGCGCGGAGCGTCCGGAAGGTGATCCGCCGCTGTCTGCGCCCAAGTCTCGACGAGCGGCCCCACCACTTTCTCATCCAGGTCTGCCTGGATGGTTTTGATCCGGGGCTTGATCTGGTCCAGTTCCCGGCGCTCGCTTTCATTCGGGAGTTGCAGGACCGGCTCCGCATTTCCAGCGCGTCCGTCGAGTCCTTTTTCCGGGATGGTGTTGAAGAAGGCGTTGAAGCGATAGAAATCGACCTGCCGAATCGGATCGTATTTGTGGTCGTGGCACCGGGCGCAGCCCATCGTCAGTCCCAGCCAAGTGGTGGCCGTGGTGTTCGCCCGATCGATCATGTACTCGGTCTGGTACTCTTCCGGGATCGCGCCGCCCTCGAAGTTGATCATGTGGTTGCGATTGAATCCGGTGGCGAGCTTCTGTTCGGCGGTGGCGTTGGGCAACAAATCCCCGGCGATCTGGTCCACGGTGAACTCGTCGTAGGGCATGTTGCGATTGAAGGCGCTCACCACCCAATCCCGCCAGCGCCACATGTCCCGGTGGCTATCAATATGGAAGCCGTGCGTATCGGAGTAGCGCGCGAGGTCGAGCCAGTCGACCGCCATGCGTTCGCCATAGTGCGGCGACGCCAGCAGCCGGTCCACGACCTTCTCGTAAGCGCGGGGGCCGCGGTCGGCGAGAAAGCGGTCAACATCCGCCGGGGTGGGAGGCAGGCCCGTCAGATCGAGCGTCACGCGCCGTATCAGGGAGGCTTTGTCCGCTTCTGGCGAAGGCGACAGTTTCTCCTGCTCCAGACGCGCCAGCACGAAGCGGTCGATGTCGTTGCGCGGCCACGCCGTTTGCTTCACGGCCGGCGGTTCGGGCCGCTTGGGCGGAACGTACGCCCAATGGACTTCATACTTGGCCCCCTCGTCGATCCAGCGCTTGATCAGGTCGATCTGCCGCTGATCTAACTGGCGGGGAGCGTAGGGCGGAGGCATCCGCGCGGCCGGCTTGTCCGCCGAGATCCGCTGAAATAAGCGGCTTTGGGCGGCGCTCCCCGGAACGATGATCTTGTAGGTCTTGCGATCCTCGAAAGCCCCTTCGGGCGTATCCAGGCGCAACTTGGCCTTTCTCTGGTGCTCGTCCGGCCCGTGACACATAAAGCAGTCGTCGGAGAGGATCGGGCGAATATCCCTGTCGAAGTTGAGGGTCGCGGACGACGCAGGCAGGAGACTGGCGGCGGAGGAGGCGGCGAGAAGCAGAAGGATTCCGCGGACGGACATGTTCGTGGGCTCAAGTATATCGAACCGCCCGATCGCCATGCGCTCTTTGGATTGGGAGTAAGAAAGAAATAAATAGGGGATTTATCTGAAAAACGATAGGTACTATTACTCAAATAGTCGTGCGATATTTCATTCTTATCTCATTTACTTTACGATCGTATTCTCAGTTTAATTCCCCAGGGAGTCTCTTCAGTCTGAGAAAGGGCGTCCTCCGTGCGTATTCTCGTCGCAGCTCTTGGCTGCACTTTGGGTGCGTTGTTCACTCTCAGTGCTCAAACGCCGCCGGCCGTTCCCGCGCAATATCAGGATGTCTATGACACGGTGAGCACAGACATCAATAATTTCCAGGAGCTGGTCAGCGGCTCCTGGGATGGATCGACGTATCCGGTAGCCTATTCGACGCAGCTGCAAAGCGCCGATTCCGATCTGACGTACAACCTTCTGGTTCCGGAATACTACCAGTACACGGTCCTGTCGGAGTTGAACGATCTGCAGGCGATGGGCGTCGAGGCGGTGACTTTTCATCTGAATTTCCCCGCGCTTTACCAGCCGTACTATTCAAATCCAGCGGAGTATCAGAATTATTTGAATTTTTACACGCAGCTTGTGAATGAAATTCACGGCCGCGGTTTGAAGGTGATCATCGAGAACACCAACGCCGTGGCGTATCCCGGAAACAACGGCGCATCTTTCGGCCCCTACTACCAGAGTCTCGACTGGCCCACGTATCAATCCCAGAGAGCGCAGCTCGCGGCGTCAATCGCGCAACTGCTGCAGCCGGACTATCTGGTGGTGGTCACCGAACCGGACACCGAAGCGACCGCCACCGGACAGGTGAACGCGGGAACGGTAAGCGGAAGCACCCAGATGGTGCAAGGCATTGTGGCGGCGGTCCAGAATGCGGGCGCCCCGAACGTGCAGGTGGGCGCGGGATGCGGGACCTGGAACCCGTCATTCCTGCAATTCGAGCAGAGCTTCGCGGGGCTCCCGCTGCAGTTCATCGACATGCACATTTATCCGGTGAACGGGAATTTTCTCCCGAATGCCTTGACCGCTGTCAGCCAGATCGCGGCGGCGGGCAAGCAGATCACGATCAGCGAGATGTGGTCAAACAAGGAGGAAGACTCCGAAGTCGGCGTTCTTTCCTACACCGACGTTTTCGCCCGGAACGCCTTTAGCTTCTGGTATCCGCTCGACATCAGTTTTCTGCAGACCATGTCGAATTTCGCCAATGCCGGGCAGTTCACCTTCGTCTCGCCGTTCTGGTCGCAGAACTTCGCCGCCTATCTCGACTTCAACACGTACGGCGCGCTGCCGGACGCGACCGTGATCAGCGACGAGGGCGCCGCGGCCAACCTGGCTCACGGCGGCGGGGTTTACAGCTCCACGGGTCTTGCGTATGAGACGCTCGTCATAAATTTCCAGGACACGACGCCGCCGCAGGTTCCGGCGCCGCCCGCGCTGCTGGGCGCCTCCCAAACCGCGGTCTACCTGCAATGGACGGCAACCACCGATAATGTCGGGGTGGCCGCGTACAACGTTTACCGGAACGGCGTTCTGGTGGGAACCGCCAATAGCCCCAAGGTTTATCCCGATCTGGGGCTCACCGCCGCCACGGCCTATACCTATACGATCGCCGCATTCGACGCATCGGGAAATCTATCTCCGCAATCGGCGCCGATTAGCGTCACGACGCTTCCAAACCCCGATTACACACCGCCGTCAATCCCCACTGGCGTAGCCGGGACACCGGTCAGCGATTCGCAGATCAGCCTGACGTGGACGCCGTCGGTGGACAACGTGGGTGTTCTGGGATATGAAATCTTCCGGGGAACTTCTCCCGACGCGCTTATCGCGTGGGCGACCACCCCGACCAACTCCTATGCGGATACACTATGCGCGCCAAACACAGTTTATTATTACGCCGTCAACGCCTACGACGCGTTTTACAACTTCTCCGCCAATAGCGTGACGATTAGCGCCGCGACCCTTCCCGATACCACGCCTCCGACCATGCCCGGAAATCTGACGGTGACGGCGACCGCGACCAGCGCCACGCTGACGTGGACAGCTTCGATGGACGACGTATTCGTCGCGTACTACACCATCTACCGCGGAGACTCGGCGTCCGACCTGATGTTGATGGCGGGGGAGCCGGCTCCAGGGACGGCATTCACCGACACGCGGGTCGATCCCGGCAAGACCTATTACTACTCGGTGGCGGCGGTGGACGAGGCGAAGAATGTCTCTGTGTTGGCGACGCCGGTGGCTGTGATGACGCCGTCGCAGTAGAGGCGATGGTGGATGGAGACTGTGGCTGGATGAGGTGTAAACCTATTCAGCCACGGGTTGCGGAGCGCGCAGCTGTTTGAGAGCCGGCGCTCAGGCGCCGTCAATCACACCCTGGTGTATCCTGAAGAAACATCAGGCACGGGCGCGTAGCTCAGCTGGTTAGAGCGCCTGCTTCACACGCAGGAGGTCCGGGGTTCGAGTCCCTGCGCGCCCACCATTTAATCCTTTAGAATCAATCGACTCTCCTTCCCGCCAAACGTCAACAGGCCACAACTGTGCAGAAAATGGTTCAGTTGACGTTCGCTGTGCCGGAAAATCCACGCTCGTTGGCCTGACGGTCGAGTTTCGCGAGCGCCTCTCGCATTATGCCGAGTTTTGAAATACGTTACGCCCGCTTTCTTCAGCGTGTCCGCCCAGACTTTGCGCAGGGTCGGCCATCGAGTCGAAGTGGGTTACGTTGACCAGAAAGCGCGTAAAGCTCTTTGGAAACTTGGCTTAGACAGAAAATGCGTGGTCGAGATTTGCATCGCGGAGACCTCAGAGTAACGCCCGAATCCTGTGGAACAAACTGTGCTGGAAATTGGTCTTGCGGCCATCTGTTCTGAGCGGAAGCAGATGCCCCGAGCTTAACTAACCGATAGAAAACAAATAACCACGTACAAATCGTGGAAGCCCCTCACGTTCTTCACACGCAGGAGTTCCGGGGTTCGAGTCCCTGCGCGCCCACGATTTTTTTCTGTCCATACCGGACAAATGGGTAACAGTTTGTTCCTGAGACATAGGTAACAATATTTAAGTCTGCTCGTTTGCGTTTCGCGGCGGGGGCGATCCGTTCGATCGCTTTGAGAGTCGCCTCATCGAAGTGGATTAGGACTTGACGCAACGCTAACGAAAACCGGGCTGACTCGTCCAAAAAGGCTTAGGCAGCCTTTCGAATACAAATGAATAGCATTAGAATCAGGCCGAGAGCGGCTGCGGTGCTTGGGGCCGTCGTTGCCGGCTGGCTCGTTTTTTCGCCGATTTTGCGGGCGAAGCGGGAATTCGCGGCCAACACGGGGGCGGTAATTTCGCGCTTGGAGAGCGATCTTCCCGAGCTGATGCGGAAGGGCGTCGTGCCCGGACTGGCGATGGCGGTCATTCGCGGCGGAAACACGACGTGGTTGCACGGTTTCGGCACAAAGGAGGCGAAAACGGACCAGCCCGTGACCGCGGACACCGTCTTTGAAGCGGCTTCGTTGAGCAAGCCAGTGTTCGCGTACGGCGTGTTGAAGCTGGTCGATCGGGGAAAACTGGGGCTGGACGTTCCGCTAACGACTTATTTGTCGAAGCCTTACATCGCTAACGACGAGCGCCTCGCCAAGATTACCGCGCGAATTGTCCTGAGCCATCGGACCGGATTTCCGAACTGGCGAAGCGGAGATGCACTCTCGATTCGTTTCACGCCGGGGGAGCGGTTTAGTTACTCGGGTGAAGGCTATATCTACCTGCAGCGCGTAGTCGAGCAGATAACCGGCAAGCCGCTCAACGAATATATGACCGAGGCGGTGTTCGCCCCGTTGGGTATGACCAGCAGCAGCTATGTCTGGCGGCCGGAGTTCGACGCGCTCACCGCCACGGGCCACGACGCGGAAGGTAAGCCGGTGCCGTTGTGGAAACCGAAAGAAGCGGGAGCGGCTTCGACGCTGAACACGACCGCCAAAGACTATGCGCTGTTCTTGGCGGCGATTCTCAACCGAAAAGGTCTCAAGCCGCCGACTTTGCGCGAGATGGAGACGCCGCAAGTAGCGCTCGATCCGGAGTGCCGGATTTGCATCGCGCGCGAGCCGAAACAGCTCTCGAAAAATCTGTTCTGGGGACTGGGCTGGGGCGTTGAACGCACGGACCGGGGCGACGCCCTGTGGCATTGGGGAGACAACGGCGCATTCAAGTGCTTCGTCATGGCGGACCCAAAAACCAAGTCGGGAGTCGTGATGTTTACAAATAGCGAGAATGGGCTGGCGATCGCCAAGCCGGTGGTGGGCGAGGCGATGGGCGCGGAGCCGCTCGCCTTCGCTTGGCTCAAGTAGGAACTCCTCCGGGGCCGCCAGGCTCAGGGCGCCGGGACGAGGAGAAGAAGCCAAGTCTCGTTCGTCGCAATGTTCCCAGTGAGCTGTCCGCCGAATAACAACAGGCCATCACTCGACGGATCGAAATCCATACTCGAAACATATCGCGCGTCGGGTTGGTCGTGCAGCCGTAACTCGGTCCATGTGGTTCCGTTCCATCCCCACGTGTCGTTCAGAGCCTGAGGGGGACCGTGGGTTCCGCCGAATAGGACGACGTGGCCGATGCTCGTGTCGTAAGCCATCGGAGCGGAAGTTCGCGGGGATGGGCTCTGCGCCGGCAATTGCTGTGTCCAGGTAACTCCGTCCCAAGTCCACGTGTCGTTGTAGTAAACCCTGCAGCAATCGCCGCCGCCATTATCGCCGCCGAAGAGAACGACGTTCCCGGTGAGCTGATCGTAGGCGAGCGGCGCCGCCCGGCGAGATGGGCTCGTCAACGGAAACCTCCGCGTCCAGGTTTTCGTTCGCCCATTCCATTCCCAGGTGTCTCCAAACGGAACTCCGCCATAATCGCCGTTGTCGGAGCCCGTGCCGCCAAATAGCAGGACCGTCTCCGTGACCGGGTCGTAGACCATCGTCCCCCGTGCGCGCGCCGCCGGAGACACCGGCGGGAATTGCTGTGTCCAGGTAAGTCCATCCCAGGTCCATGTGTCCCCCAAAGCAGCTCCGTTGTTAGCGTTATCTTCACCTCCGAAGAGCACGACGGTTTGGGTGGTTGGATCGTAGGCGATCCCTAAGTTCCCTCGCGGACTGGGAGAAACGGCTGGGAAAAGTTGCTTCCAGCCGTTGCGCCAGACCCATGTGTCGTTGAACGACACGCCGGGTATGAACGAGCTGCTGCCGCCGAAAAGAAGGGTAGCGCGCGAGGCCGAGTCATAAGCCAAGGCCGGGCCTATGCGGGGCGACGGGGCAGAAGATATGGCGGGTTCCAGCCAATCCGGCACGTGGGCCTGCAGCCGCGCCGTTACAGTCAGCGATCCCACGTTGTCGGAGTAACATCCGGGCGTAACGTTATCAGGCGCCGCGCAGGTGTCCACATAACCGAGGTAAAGGTGCGTCGCGGTGGAGGGCACGTTGAAGGTCTGGATGGCGCCCGAGCCCGTTCCAGTCAACCCGTCGCCGATGAAAAACATTTGGCCGATCCGCGGGCTCAGCTCCGGGAAATTAGTACGAGTCCCTCCTTCCGAAGCGTCGCGGACGTAGAAGCGCAGGGCTCGCGGCGCGGATGCCGGCAGGGCGTCTTCGAGGAAGACACCCAACAGCGCACCGGTGAAATCCGTCAAGCGATAGCCGGAGAATGGGCCGATCGAGTTGAGATTGAGGGGTGGGCCGTTCGTGAAGCAGTAGCCGGTCGTTTCGCCGTCGGGCCCGAAAGCCGGGTAGCCCGCCTGGCAAGACCAGCTTCCGCCTGCGCTCGGGAAGGTCAGCGTCTGGTTAGCTTGCGCGGTAAAGGCCAACCCTGTCGGCGCGGAGCCATCGCTTCCGTCGTTGTATCCGCCCGCGCGGTAAACATCCATGGTCGCTTCAACGGGAAGCGTGAGCTGTTTCTGGGCCGGCGATAAAGCGGCGCTCAACAAAGTCACTGCAAACAGAGTGAGAACTTTCCTGAATCGCATCGGAATCTCCAGCGGAAAATCGTATCACGTCGCGCTCGATCCTGGTTTGCTTCGCACAGGAAGACGCGATGTGAACGGTGTGCGATACACCGTTTCACGCTTGCTGGCGGGGAATGATAGTGGCTGTGAAACGTGAGCAAAATGTCCAAAACTAGTCTTCGTTTCCCGTGTTGATATTTGAATTGCAAGTTATTTCTTTCCGCCTGCGGATTGGCTACAATAACTCTCTCCGTTTCGATATTCGCTTATTGTTTACAGGTTCAGGGCGTTCACTGGTCCCGCGCCAGTGTCTAACAATGTGCATACAAAGTTGCTGAGATGTAATTTTGGTCGGCATACAAAGAAACGTTTTTATCCTTAGTAACGGAGCTTCGCGAAGCCGAACTGCCGTGGAATTAAGGGCTGCGCCTCCGTGGCTCACGCATCTTCAAAAAAAATCGGACCACTCCCGCGATGGCGGAGCACTGAACTAGTTAGGCTTTTCAGCAAGACGGATTGTGGAACCAAAATAGTACTGAGATAACCCCTAAAATAAAGGGTACCAATGGACGCCTATTTTGATTGAATATCCTTTTAATTCATATCTTTATATCGGTTACGCCGATAAGCTGACGATAGATCCTGAGTCCTCGGTACAGGCATCGGAGGCAAGAACATGAATATCCGGAAGTTCACCAAACGGCGCGGCGCAGTCTTAAGGATGGCGGCTGGAGCGGGCTTGTTTCTATGTTTTGGGACGGCATATGCAAGTAATATCTGTCCTACGGCATCGCTCTCCACGTATATAAACGGCACGAACTCGCCCTGCATGATCGGGAGCGACACCTTTACGTTTGGACCGACCCTGAGCTACGCCGGTTTGTCGTTGGGAGTGGCGACGCCTCCCACGCCGAGTCAGATCACGGTCGTGCCAGGCGGAGGCGACGGGAACCCGAGTCTTTCGTTCACGGGCAATTTCGCCGTGGGGCCGCTGGTCGGGTCGGAGACGAACGTTTTTCATTTCACCGTGCAATCGGGGGGCGGTCCGATCACTTCGACGGATCTCTCCATTCTGGATCCGGTGGTGACTCCGGGAGCGCTGGGCGTGGGCGCGGTCGCCGCGACGGAGCTGGTATGCCTGGGCGGAACGTTCACGTCGCTGCCGACGGGCGTGCTGGGCGATCTGACCGGGCTGGGCAACTACGGCTGCGGCGGGGTGACGCTGCAAGCCGGCGTCGTAGGTGAAGGCGATGCCGCTCTGCTGGCCATATTGGGCGCAACGGTCGGCACGGAAGCCACGCTGACGTTCACGACCGACCCGACGATTATCGACGTATTGAAGATCCAAACGCTCGACGCCACTCTCACCGCGACTGTGTCGGACGGCGGACTGAGCGACTCGTTTGCAATCGGCGGCTCTCCGGTTCCTGAGCCGGCCAGCATTGGGCTGTGCGGCGCCGCGATGATGCTTGCCGGTCTCCTGCGGCTCAAGCGCGCCAAGACCCGGCAAGGCGATCGGAACCAATTTATCGATTGAGTATTTCGAGAAAGGAATCCTATTTTATGCCCACTTTCACAAAACTCCTCGCGTTTACGTTCGGTGCGTTGCTCACGCTCAGCGCTCAGACGTTTCCCACTCCCTCCTCCCCCTATCAGGATCTCTACGGCTTAAACGACCCCAACATCAGTAACCCAGACGCCTACGTCCCGCCGGCGACGCAGCCATGTACCGGCGTTCCCGCGACCTATACGTCGCTCTGCAACGAGCTGCTGACCACGGATTTAGAACCATTCGAGGCACAGTATCTGGCGCACCTGGTGTTGCCGAACCCGATCACCACGCTATATGGCGGGCAGATAAACCCTTCCGAGTCGGCCGTCGGTCCGGGTCTTCTCACCGCGAATAACGAATCCGCCGTATACCAGTGGTTATGCATGCAGAAGGCGTTAGGCGCTAAAGAGGTTACCGTCCACGTCGATTTTCCGATTCTGGATCCAAATTTTTACTGGAGCACGAGCCAAACCCCCTCCCAGCAAGCAGCCGGGCAAGCCCAACTCGCGCAGATGCAGGCGTACTACACAAACGTCGCCAAATGGGCCAGTCAGTTCGGCTTCACCCTGATCGTTCAAACTCAGAATCTGTTCCCCGCGGCGACCACGCTGCCTTCAGCACCGATTACGCTCTGGGGGGGAGCGAACGCGGTGGCGACGCTGGCTAACTTCTATAACGGCGAGTACCAGGCGAACGACGCCAGTCCGAACTACGCCGCTTACAGCGCGGACCGCGGAATACAGGCCGCTTGGATTGCGGCCAATATGAAGCCCGCGTATCTTTCGGTCATCTACGAACCGGACTCGGAAGCGGCCAATGCCTTGCTGCCCAACCTCGGGACGGTACCGGGAAGCCTGGCGAACCTTCAAGGCATTATCGCCGGTTACAACAGCATGAACCCGCCCGCCACCAAAGTTGGAGCAGGAGTGGGTGTCTGGATCACCTACTACGATCCGATCGCCAACAAGAATTATCAGGCGATCGACTTCGATCAAGCGTACGCCAGCACGCCAGGAACGATTGACGGCGCCAACCCGCTCGCCCTCAATTTCATCGATATGCACCTTTACGACATTACGAACAGCGCTCCCAATAACTTTCTGGCGATGGCCTGGACAGTCGCACAGTGGGTGCACACTACGCCCAAGCTGGGGCTTGGGATGAGCGAGTTCTGGCTGGCCAAAGCCTCGGCTGACGAGGTGACGGACGGCGAAGGTCTGCCGACTTATCGCAATACCTACAGCTTTTGGATGCCGTTGGATAGCAGGTTCCTTTCGGATATGCACACGTTCACGGCTTACTGGGGATTCAACTTCGAGACAATAAGCTATCCACAGTTCTTTAGCGCCAACCTGAAATACGCCAACGCTCCGCCGAACGATATCGTGACGTGGGACACGGAAGTGCCGCCGAACGCGGCGTCTATCAACAGCGCCGATTTAACGGCCACCACAGCGGCTCTCAACGTGGGAGCGTTCACCAACACGGGGGGAGCCTACTATAAAACGCTTGTGCCCACTGACATAATGGCGCCGTCAGCTCCGCCGAATCTGAAGGCTTCGGCGAATGTGGGCATCGTGTATCTTACCTGGAACGCATCCACCGATAACGTGGGAGTGCTCTACTATGTCATCACCCGGAACGGCTTGCCCGCCCAGAAGAAACCCGTCCACGATACTCAGTGGTATTTCCCCGGGGGTGTATCCGAGCTTTTTTACCAGGAGAGCGGACTGAACAACAACACCATGTATACGTACACCGTCTATGCGATCGATATGGCCGGCAATACCTCTCTACCCTCTGTTGCTTCGGTAACAACGCCTAACTAGCAGATGCGGAGACCGGAGAGCCTCTGGATTCCCGGAGGCTCTTCGAATCGAGGCGGACGATCCAAGGCCGCTTCAAATGTGCAGCCGAATTTTCCATCTCGTCAGAAGCGTCGCCATAGCGAGGATTGCGCCCGTGAATACGAGGGATCGAACCGCGCCTGGCCATCCTGATTGCAGGCGGGCTGGGATCCACGCGGTTCCCACCCCGAAGTAGAACAGATCGGGGAGTAAGTAGGTCAGCAGAGTATTGCTGCCCGGCGCCCGCGTGAAGGCGGCCCACTTCCGGTGGTTTCGAATGTCGCAGATGTAAAACAGAAGCAGGAAGATCAGCACGCCGGCTCCGGCGCTGAAGAAGCACCAGGCGGGCGTGGCGCGGTTCTTGGAAATACCCAGCGGGCTGGTGAAAAATCCGCAAAGGAGCAGTCCGCATCCGAAAGCGGCGCCCCACAGCGCGTGGTCGCGAAATCGCCCGTGCGGGTCTCCGTCCAGGAAGAGCCGGGTGGTGACGACGCCGGCCATGGCGAGCAAGGGAAATGCGCCATTGTTAAAAGGCCAAACGTAGAACGGCAAGGCGTCCGGAAACAGGACCCACTGTTTGGTGGAAGCGATATTCAGGGCGCAGAAAAGAACGAGCCAGGCCCACGGGGCCCAAATCCAGCGCCGGGTCGGGATGTAGACCAGGCAGACGGCGAGGTAGGTCCAGCCGATCAGGCCGAGAATCTCCCAGTAGGATATGTCGAGCCAGAGAATGTGGCCGCCGGAGGTTGTGCGGCGGAAGATCAACAGCAGCGCGGTCATGAGGAGCATCCCGGCGATGCGAAGACTCAGGCGAAGCGTCCGGGAAAAAGTCTTCGGCGAGTAAACGTTCCAGGAAAGAATGGCGCCCAGAAGGAACAGAGCGCCCCAGGCGTTGCGGCTGATCCCCATCAATCGTGGGTCGCCCTTATCGACGTTGGCGAGGGCCAGACCGAGAAGGACCAGAGCGGCCGAACGGAAGAGGACGTGAAGCCACAATGGCGGGCCGGAATCCCCCTTGAATTCGCGCCGATCCACCGCCAGCGGAATCGACATGCCCAGGATAAACAGGAACGCGGGGAAAACCATGTCGACATAGGTCATGCCGTTCTTGTCGCCCATGTGGTAGTTCCACCAGGGCAGGCCGCGAACGCCGGCAAGGTCATTGACGAAGATCATCACGAGCATGGTCATGCCGCGGAAAACATCGAGCGAGACGACGCGATGCGGTTGCGCGGGGCTGGTCAGGGGCGCAAACCCTTCGATGAGGCGAGGCCGTGGGAATACAGGGTGGCGTAGATGGCGTTCAGAAGAGCTTGGTCGGAGTCGCTGTGATATTCCCAGAACATCACGCCGCCTAAGTGTTGCTGGAGGGCATAGTGCGATTTCCGGGTGACGGACTCGACGTCTTCATAGGAGACGAACGTGCGAGTTGCGGCGCTATACAGGTAGGGCGCGGCGGCAATCGGATCCCAATAGCGCACGTAGCCCGCATTCAATAAGGTTGCGACGATGTTGCGGTAAGAGGCGTCGAGCCCGGCGGGTTTGCCCGGTTGAAACAGCCCGTGCGCGGCAGAGCCGACGTCGGACCACGCGTGGCCGTAAAAGGGAACGCCGAGGACGAGTTTCCGGGCAGGCACGCCGGCCGCCAGGAAGGCTTTGACCGATGTGTCGGCAGAGACTCCGTTGGGGTCGGCGGGATTGGGAAACAGCGGCGCGTGATGACCGGTGATCGCGCTCGAACTGGGTTCGTAATAGTCATAGCTCATGAGGTTGATCGTGTCCACCTCGCGGGCCACGGCGCGCATGTCGGTATGGGCAAGAAAATCGGCGGACGCGCCGGCCGCGACGGAGGTCAGCAGGCGCCGGTGGAGGGTCTTTTGCTCGGCATCGAACCGGATGCGGAGTTCGCGGAGCAACGCCGTGTAATTCTCCCGATCCTCCGGGCGGAAGGGATTTCCGATGCCGGGGAGGCCGGGATATTCCCAATCCACATCAATGCCGTCAAGGTTATATTTGCGGACGAAGCGCGCGGTGCTGTCGATGAACTTCCGTCGCCCGGCGGCCGTCTGAGCCATTGCCGAGAATGCTCCCGACCATGTCCATCCACCCACGGAGACCAGCACTTTCAGACGCGGGTTGGCGGTCTTCAAACCCGTTAGAACAGCGAAGTTTTCCGCATCGTGCGAGAAGCCTTCCACGATCTCCCCATCGGCAATATTGGCGAAGGCGTAGTTGATGCGCGTCAGCTTCCCCGCGGCGATTTCAGCGGGTTGCAGCACGCGGTCTTTCACAAAGACGTAAGCGATGATCGCTTCGGAATTCATTTGGGCGGCGAGCGGGTACGCGAGCAGGCAGGCGACCAGGCAACGCAGAATGGAGCATCTAGGCGGCGGCAAAGTCGATTGTAGTCCGAACGCGCCGGCCCGGCATGCACCCGCTCTGTGAGAAACCTCTCGCTTTCCGGAAATCCATGTTGCGGAAAGCTGTCGATCCATGCCTCGCGTGTTACACTCAAACTGCGTTTGATAGGCCCTGCCAATTTAGGCGCGAGAACCTCGCCTATCCCGAATTGCTCAGCTCTCAAATCAAAAGGATGAATCGATGAAGAACATTTTTGTAGGAAATCTGAGTTTCGGGACGACCGAACAAGATCTCCGATCTCTGTTTGAAGCTTACGGGGCAGTTGACCGGGTGAGCATTGTTACGGACCGCGACTCTGGACAGCCCCGTGGTTTCGGGTTTGTGGAGATGAGCAGCGATACCGAAGGCGATAAAGCGATCGCGGCGATGAACGGTCGTGAGGTCGGCGGCCGCGCTTTGAACGTGAACGAGGCTCGTCCGAAGGGCAGCGGGGGCGGCGGCGGACGGGACGGCGGCGGCAATCGCGGCGGGGGCGGCGGCGGATACGGCCGCAAACCTTCTCGCTGGTAAGAAAACTTCTCTTTGTTTTCGGTAGCCTTTCGTAGAGCGGCTACTGCTTGATTCCTGTTCAATCACGGCGACGGAGTTACGTCGCCGTTCTTCCTTTTCCCAACACTCTCCCGCAATCTCCCCCTTTAATCCTGCTCAAAACTGGCGCGTTCTCCGGTTGAGAGAACGAACATGGCTATGATCACCGGATGCGCATACTAGGGCTGCTGTTGGGGATCGGGCTGCTCGGCGTGGTGGTGTGGGAGATGTTCGAGACGATTATCCTGCCCCGGCGCGTGGAGCGGCGGATTCGGTTGACCCGGTTCTTTTTTCTCGGGACCTGGCTGCCGTGGCGGGCTTTCGCCGGGCGCATTCAAAGACGGAAGCTGAGAGAAGAGCTGCTCGGGTTCTATGGCCCCGCTTCAGTCCTGTTTCTTTTTGCCGCGTGGATGCTGGGAATGGTCCTGGCGTACTCCCTGTTGTTCTGGGGATTTGCGTCGCCGCTGCATCTGCTGGAGGGGTTACAGCCCGGGTTCTGGTCGGACGTGTACTTCAGCGGCGGCACTTTCTTCACCCTGGGTTCGGGAGAAGTGCTGCCGCATGCCGCGGTGGCGCGGGTCATTTCGGTGATCGAAGCGGGCAGCGGGCTGGGATTTCTGACGGTCGTGGTCGCGTACCTGCCTACGCTTTACGGCGCCTTCTCGACGCGGGAGGTGAATATCTCTCTGCTGGACTCGCGCGCGGGATCGCCGGCCACGGCGGGCGAACTTCTGCGCCGCCATTCCTTATATGGAGATCTGAGTCATTTGGATAAGTTGCTGGCGGACTGGGAAGACTGGTCGGCACAGCTCATGGAAAGCCATATTTCTTACCCTGTGCTTTGCTATTTCCGCTCCCAGCACGCGAATCAAAGCTGGCTGGCCGCGCTGTGCTGCATTCTGGATTCGTGCGCGCTGATCATGAGCGGCGTGGAAGGGGTTTCTCCGTGGCAGGCGCGGCTGACCTTCGCGATCTGCCGCCATGCGCTGGTGGATATTTCCCAAATCTTTCACCGTGCGCCGGCCCCTGTCTCGACAGACCGATTAGGACCGGCCGAATTCGCGCAGCTCTGCGAAGAACTTGAATTAGCCAATATCCGGATCGGAAAAACCCCCGACGCGTCGTCGCGAATGAAACTCCTGCGGGATATGTATGAGCCGTATGCGTTCGCCCTCAGCGAGTTGCTCATGATGCCTCTGCCGCCGTGGACCAAGCCCGCGGGCGCGAAGGATAACTGGACCACGAGCGCCTGGAAAACAGGGCATCCGGCATCGTCCCTATAATTAAAAGCATCCAAACAATTAAAGGATCTTCGTGACAGGCAACCAGGTTCGACAGAGTTTTCTAGAGTTTTTCGCCGAACGGGGGCACCACGTGGCGCCGAGCTCGTCGCTGGTTCCCGCCAACGACGCGACTCTGCTGTTCACGAATGCGGGGATGAACCAGTTTAAGGACGTGTTCCTGGGCTTGGAAACCCGCGACTACCGCCGCGCCGTCAGTTCCCAGAAGTGCGTCCGCGCCGGCGGAAAGCATAACGATCTGGAGAATGTGGGATACACGCGGCGGCATCACACATTTTTTGAGATGCTGGGAAACTTTTCGTTCGGCGATTACTTCAAGGCCGAGGCGATCGAATTCGCATGGCATCTGATTACGCGCGTCTACGGGCTCCCCAAAGAGCGCCTTTACGTCACCGTGTTCCGCGAGGATGACGAAGCGGAGCAGTTGTGGCAATCCGTCGCCGGCGTGTCGAAGGATCGGATCTTCCGTCTCGATGAGAAGGACAATTTCTGGCAGATGGGCGAGACGGGACCATGCGGACCTTGTTCGGAAATTCACTATGACCTGGGCGCGGAAGCGGCCGAGCCGGGGCGTGAGAACGAAGCATTTCCGCTGGATGGGGGCGGCCGCTTTGTGGAGCTCTGGAACCTGGTTTTTATGCAGTACGACCGGGATTCACAGGGCGTGCTGACCCCCTTGCCGCGCCCCTCGATCGATACCGGAATGGGATTGGAGCGGCTCGCGGCGGTGCTGCAAGGCAAGCTGTCGAACTATGACACGGATCTGATTCTTCCCATCGTTCACAGGGCCGCGGATCTCTTCGGAACAAGCTACGGGGCGGATCCGAAGGTGGATACGGCGTTGCGGATCAACGCGGATCACGCACGGGCGGCGGCGTTTCTGATCCACGACGGCGTGATGCCGTCCAACGAAGGGCGCGGATACGTGCTCCGGAAGATCATGCGGCGGGCCATGCGCAATGCGCGGCTGATCGGGCGCGAGCAACCCTATCTCTACGAACTCACCCGGTTTGTCGCCGAACTGATGCGCCCTGCCTACCCCGAGCTTTTGGAAAGCGAGGGACGCGTGGCCCGGATCGTCAGAGAAGAAGAGCATCGGTACGCCACCACGTTCCTGCTCGCGGAAAAGGTTTTCCAGGACGAGGTGAAACTGCTGGGCGGGGGCGAGACGAAAGCGGTGCTTCCGGGCGCCGTGGCCTTCCGTCTTTACGACACCTTTGGGTTGGCGCCCGACGAACAGCAGGAGATGGCGCGGGAGCGCGGCATCACGGTTGATGTCGCCGGCTTCGAGCGCGAGATGCAGCAACAGCGGGAGCGCGCCCGGGCGAGCTGGAAAGGCGCTGAAAAAGCCGTCGCCGCGCAGGTCTGGCAGGAACTGATCGCACAGAACGGACGGACGCGGTTTCTCGGCTACCAGCAGCTCGATTCGACGTCCCGCGTCTTAGCCCTGGTGGTGGACGGCGCGCGGGTGGATCGCGTGGACGCGGGGGAAACCGCCGAACTGGTTCTGGATCAAACGCCGTTCTATGCCGAAACGGGCGGACAGGTGGGCGATCGAGGAACCCTGGCCAGTCTCGGAGGAGAAACCGTGGCGCGGGTGGAGACCGCGTATCCTGTCGTGCCGGGGCTGACAGCGCATCGCATCCTCGCGGTGGCGGCCATCCGGACCGGAGACGAGGTGCGGTGCCATGTGGCGGCGCCGGAGCGCCATTCCACAATGCGGAACCATACGGCGACGCATCTGCTTCATGCGGCTTTGCGCAACGTGCTGGGGCCGCACGTGAAGCAGGCCGGAAGCGTGGTGGAACCGCCACGGCTGCGATTCGATTTCACCCACTATGCCGGGCTGGACCGGGCGGAAGTGGCGGAGGTGGAACGCATCGTGAACGAACAAATTCGCGCGAATGCGGCGGTGAACACCGATGTTTTGCCGATCGAGCAGGCGCTGGCCACGGGCGCGATGGCTTTGTTCGGAGAAAAATACGGCGACCAGGTCCGCGTGGTTTCGATCCCCGGCTTCAGCAAGGAACTGTGCGGCGGGACGCACGTTTCACGCGCGGGCGACATCGGCGTGTTCAAGATCGTGTCCGAAGGCAGCATCTCAACCGGCGTGCGGCGCATTGAAGCGGTGACTGGGGAAGAAGGCGTAGCTCGTTTCCAGAAAGCGTCGGATGCAGTGAACCGGTTGGCTCAGATGATCCGGGTGGCGGAGCCGGATCTGGTGGCGCAGGTCGAGAGGACGCTGCAAGAGAACCGCGCGCTGGAACGCCAGGTGGAAGATCTCAAGAACAGAATCGCGCAGGCGTCGGCAGGCGATCTGGAACGGCAGGCGAGGGAAGTGAATGGCGTGAAGGTGCTGGCGGCGCGCGTGGAAAGCATGGACCGGGCCCAGATGCGGGCATTGGCTGACACCTTAAGGAACAAGTGGAAATCGGCCGTGGTAGTGTTGGGCTCTTCGGAAGAAGGGGTGGTTTCGATTGTGGCCGCGGTGACCAAAGACTTGACGTCGAAGGTGCAAGCGGGCAAATTGGTCTCGCAAGTCGCGCAAGCGGTGGGCGGCAAGGGGGGCGGCCGGCCCGATCTGGCTGAAGGCGGCGGGAAAAACCCGGAAGCGCTGAACGGGGCGCTGGAAGCTGTGCGGACTCAGGTGCAAGGCGCCCTCTAGGCTGAAAATGCAAGTCTGGGACGCCATTGTGATCGGGGCCGGCCCAACGGGTCTCGCATGCGGAATCGAACTGAAGCGGCGCGGATGTTCCGCATTAATTATCGATAAAGGCTGCGTCGTCAATTCGATTTATAACTATCCGACCAACCTCGTCTTTTTTACGACCCCGGAACTCCTCGAGATCGGAGAGATTCCGATGACCAGTCTGAACGAGAAGCCGAATCGGACGGAGGCGCTGAAGTACTACCGGCGGGTGGCGGACCATTTCAAGCTGGATGTGCACCAGTACGAGAACGTGGACGGGATCAAGGGTTCCGACGGCGACTTTGAGGTAGTGACGACCGACCGTTACGGCGGCGGCCACTCTTATCGATCGCGTAAGGTCGTGCTCGCGACGGGTTATTACGACGTCGCCAACCGGCTCGGCGCGCCCGGAGAGGATCTGCCGAAGGTGATGCATTACTACAAGGAGCCGCATCCCTATTACAACCAGGACGTGATTGTGATCGGAGCGAAGAATTCGGCGGCCATCTGCGCCCTGGAACTCTACTGGACAGGAGCGCGAGTCACTTTGATACATCGCGGTCCCGGGATTCATCACCATGTGAAGTACTGGATCAAGCCGAATATTGAAAATCGGATCAAGATGGGAGAGATCAAGGCGTACTTCGAGTCGGAGGTGACGCGAATTCACGAGAACTCGGTAGAGATTGCGACACCGGGGGGTCCGGTTTCGGTGGCGAACGACTTCGTATTTGCGCTGGTGGGCTACCGGCCGGACCTGGAGTTCCTCGAAGCCAACGGTATTCGCTTGGAAAGTACTACGCTTCGACCACGCACCAACCCGGAAACGCTTGAAAGCGAGCGGGCCGGAGTGTATCTGGCGGGGGTGATCGTGGCGGGCATGCACACAAACGAAATCTTCATTGAAAATGGACGTTTTCATGGTCAAAGGATCGGCGAAAGCATAGCCGCGGAAGTGCGCTGACATTTGTTCACGAACTTTGGCCCTTTTCCGGTACTCTTCCCGCATATGGAAATAGGGCAACTGGCCCAAAAGTTGCATACATCTGAAACCTGAGTGGCTTCGTTTGTATCAGAAGATATAGGGTGAGGGAGACTTATGCTGGACGTTTTAATGAATATGTTTTTCGGGTGCAGTCACAAGAAAACCAGCTTTCCGTTGACGCCTTCCCGGCGTACTGGATTTGCGGCGAGTAATTTTTCGGGGCAGAAGCGCAATGGCACGTACGTAGTGTGTTTGGATTGCGGTAAAGAGTTCGATTACAACTGGAAAGACATGCGAGTCGGAGAGCCCGTGCGAGCAGGCGCGCCCGCCTTGGCCGCCGAAGAGTCTTTTTCAGTGGTGAAGTAGTTTCAGGCAAGCGCGCAGCCGCTTTTATTCGGAGTTTCCGGAGAAATTCGTCCCGCCGAGCACTTGTTGGACGAGTTCAGCCAACTTCCGCGTCGTATACGGTTTTTGGAGAAATCCGGCGAGAGCTTTCCCGGTGAATCGCTGAACCGCGGACACTTCGTTGAATCCACTCGACAAGACCACTTTTATCTGAGGAAGAAAGCTGTGAATCTGGCGCAACGTTTCCTCGCCGGACATGACCGGCATGGTGAGGTCGAGCAGTACAAGGGACACGTTCTCGCCCAACTCTCGCAGTAAATCCACTCCTTCTCGCCCGTTCTCGGCAAGCACGACCGTGTATCCGTAGCTTTCAAGCGATGCCTTGGTCGTACGGCGCACGATTTCCTCATCGTCGATCACGAGTATCGTCGCGGATCCAGTCAGCACAACCGGCGGTTCGGGGGCCTCAGCTACGACGGGCGCGCTCTCCGTCGTCGGCAGTAAAACCTTGAAAGTAGTCCCCAGCCCGGGCGTGCTGTACACGTTCAACGAGCCCTTGTGTCCGCGTACGATGCCGAGAACCGCGGCCAATCCCAGTCCCCGGCCGGTGAACTTCGTCGTGAAGAACGGGTCGAAGATCCGCGCGAGCGTCGCTTCGTCCATGCCGCTGCCCGTGTCGTAAACTTCCAAATACACGTATTTTCCGGGCTGTATCTCGCCCCCTTTGAGGGTCTGGCGGATATAATTTTCGTCAATTTCGTGCAAACCCGTGGAGATCACGACTGATCCGTTTTCGCCTTCGGGGATCGCTTCGGCTCCATTTATAACGAGATTCATCACCAGCTGCTGCAACTGGCTGATGTCGCCAAGAACATAAGGCAAGTGCGGGGTCATTGCGAAGCGAAGCTGGGCGTTGCGCGGAATCGACATCCGGACGAGGGAACCGATCTTCTCCACCAGATCGGAAAGATCGAGAGGCTCCATGACGAAACGGCCTTTACCGGCGTAAGCGAGGAGCTGCCGCGTGAGGTGAGCCGCGCGCTCGCTGGCTGCCACGACATCGCCCAGAGTCCCGCGGGCCGGGTTTTCTTGAGGAATCAATTCCGCCGCGAGGCTGGCGTTTCCCAGAATGCCGGTGAGCAGATTATTAAAATCGTGAGCGATTCCGCCGGCCAGCACGCCCAGACTCTCGAGCTTCGCCGATTGACGCATGCTCTCTTCGATCGCCTTGCGCTCGGTAATTTCTTCCCAGATACCGCCCGCGCCCACAATCTGATCGTTGATGCGAATCGGATAATAGTTGATGATCCAGGTGCGGAGCTTGCCGGGCATGGCCGCGGTCATGCCGGTCACCTCCGTGCCGATGGCCGACACGCCTTCATGAACGACCTTCCGGAAGGACTCGGCGATTTCAGGCTGCATCCGCGGCAGAATTTCGTCCAGAGTTTTGCCGATGTGCTCGGCGGCCGGGAATCCGTTGCTCGCCGCCAGCGCCCGATTCACGCGAAGGCACCGTAGTCCGCGATCCCAAACGCCGAAACCGACTGGCGCGTTTTCGAAGAACGTGTCGAGGAAAACGCGCGCCTCCTCCACCTCCGCCTGAAGCCTCCGGCGTTCGCCCTCCGCGTTCCTTTCTTCGGTCACGTCGCTGAAGTACACGGTGAAACCTGCATTGACGGCCGGGAAAAAACGCAAATGAAACCACTTGGCGTAACGCGGGATGAATTCTTCCGCGGTGATGCTGGACCGCTCACCGGGCAGGCTCTCCAGAACGCGGGCGATCGCCGGGGCGTTGGACGCCCCTAACACCTCGAAAGCGGCCTTGCCGATAAGTTGGTCCCGCCCGGCGCCCAGTATGCGTTGGGCCGCGGGATTGCCGTAAATCAGTCCTGCCTCGCCGTTAAAAGCGCAGAAGCCGTCCTGGACGCTCTCGAGGATATTGGTGCGCTCGGTCAGTTCGCGGCTGAGTTGCTCATTCAGGACGCGGATCGATTCCTGGTCGAGCGCGCGGCGGCGGCTTTCCCGGTCGATGCGGAGGCCGGCGAAGGCCAGGACCAGAAGCAGCACGAGATCGCCCACGGTGCTGACCAGGAACGTTTTCCGCGCGGCGCGCTGCGCCCCGGCATTTTGGAGGGCCAGCACCGCGCGCTCGGAAGAGCGGATCTCGAGCATGAGGGAGGAGATCCGGTTCATCGTCTCTTCCCCGCGGTCGTCACTCAGGAGCGCTAAAGCGGCGTCGTTCTGGTTCGCGTTCGAAAGGTCGATCATGCGCTGCAATTCCCGCAGCTTCGCTTCAATCAGGCCGCGGACTTCCTTCAGCCGAGCCTGCTGCTGCGGCGCTGGAAGGCTCAGCCGTTCCACGTCTAGCAGTTCACCGGGGATTCGCGGCACAACTTCCCGATAAGGACGAAGGTACTCTGTGCGGCGCGTTAGAAGGAAGCCGCGCTGGGCGGATTCCGCGCGGCGGATGTCAATCAGAAGATTCGTCCAGGGAAACAGGAACTGGCGAGTGCGGACCGCTTCGGCGTCCTGGAGTTCGTACCCACGAATGCTGCGGTAACTGAGAGTCTCACTCAGCAGGATAATCGGAAGCGCGAGCAGGACAAGCAAAGTCTGCCGCCGCATTCCGCTGGGGATACGGAGTCGCATCTATCGTCCACTCTCACTATAGGAGAGCGTCGATCCGGCTGTTTAGGTAACCAGGCGAAGGTCTCGCAGGATGACTTCCGCGGTGCGCCTGCCGGAGCTCATCGCGCCGTTGATTGAGGCGTTGTCGCGGTGGTCTCCACAGACGAATAGATGGGGACCGACACGCACGGGCCGGCGCGGAGGCTCCAGCGCCGGCGGCGCTTGCTCGGGTTGGGCTTGCGCAATGAAGTATCGGCGAAGAAAAGTCCACTGCGCGGCGGAAGGCCCGAACCAATCCGCCAGTTGAGCGCGGACGATAGATTCGGAGTGAACGGAAACAGATTCCAGCACGGTTGCGGACAGAAGAGCATGGCCGGGCGGTGCGTAGCAGGGCGCGACGTTGCTGATGACGCAGCAGTTGTTGATGGGTCCGAAGCCGTCGCCGTTCAGAAATAAAATGGGCTCGGGAGTGGGCGGATGCCCCATGGCGAAGTAGTAGCACCAAACACCGCGGGCGGCCGCCGGTTGGCTTCCCCCGAGCAGACGCACGGCTTCGGAACCGTCGGTCGCGATCACGATCACCGAAGAATCGAGATCTTCCAGCCGGTTGACCGCCGAGTCCAGGCGAATCGTGCCGGGCGGCAGGCTTCGGGCGAGCTGTTCAGGAATAGCGGCCATGCCCCGCGCCGGCACGGCGATGTCGCCTTCGGCCAGCATGCGGAAGACGAAATCGAAAGCGCGGCTGGATGTGCGCAGTTCCGCTTCGAGGAAGATGCCGCCGAAGAACGGACGGAAAAACCGGTCGATCATGGCCGCGCTGAAGCCTGCTCCGGCGAGCCGCTCGCGCGTGGTCACTTCATGGCGCGCAAAGAGCTGATCCAGCGAATACTGGGCAAGGGACATGCGTAAACGCGCGATGCGGAATTTATCCGCGAGAGAACCGATGGGCGAAAGAATGGTTGGAATCGCGCTTCCGGGCGCGCGGAATGGATCAGCCAGGCGGTGAAAACGGCCTTCGAACCGGACCATCGCTCCGGGGAAAAACGTCTTCAGCTCCAGGGCGGGGTAGTCCAGGACACGCCGGCTTTCCGGGTACGCGGTAAGGAGCACCTGGAAGCCTCGGTCCAGCAGAAATCCCTCGAACACATCGGTGGCTACACGGCCGCCGGCCCGGTCGGAAGCTTCGAGAACGACAACTTCGACTCCCGCACCAGCCCCGGCGTGCGCGAGTTCTCGGGCGCAGCAGAGACCGGCGAGACCCGCGCCGACCACCGTTACGCGGTGGGCCATGAGGAATTGGGCATCGAATCGGCGGCGAGAATTTCGACCGCGTTGCCGCCCGGATCCTGAACGTAGCACGAGCGCGTTCCGTCGCGATGCGTCTTCAGGCTCCCGAAACGCTCCGCATCTTCGCTGACCAGCCCGAGGTGGGCGGGATGCTGATCCGGAACCACGAGCGCGAGCCGCAGGTTGGCGAATCCCAGAAGAGCCCAGGTTTCGTCCTGGTAGCGAATGTCGCACCGGAATGTGCGCGTGTACCATTCGACTGCTTCGCTGACGTTCGTCACCGGGATAGCTACATGATCGATCGCGTCGAGCTTCATGTCCCCATTATCGACTGCGCGGCGGCGATGCCGGAGAGCGCGGCCCCTTCAATCCGCGGACCCCCGAACGCGTCGCCGCAGAGCACGAGCGGTGCGGTTAGGTCCACGGCGAGGCAGCGTCGCGGGTGGGTTTCGATGGGCTGGGCATATCGCCAGCGCTGGAAGGAAGCGCGGCGCAAGGGTCCGGTGAATTGGGCGACTTCCTTGACGATGCTTCCCCACGTCTCGATCTCATCGGCGTCGTAATTCCGCCGGCTGAATTCGGGAGACGTGTGAATCGTGAGGGCCGGAGCATCGGGAGAGATGCCCTTCTGCTGATTGTCGGCGACAAACTGCAAGACGCCCCCATCGAACTGGATCGCGCCCGGCGCGGGTAAGCGCTGGTCGGAGGTTGGAAGAGCCATCCACGTAAGGCATGGCTGGTAGCGCAGAGACATAAGCTCGGCGTGGACCGCTTGAGGCAATTCAACCCCGCCGAGATCGAGCAGGTCGAGGGACTGAGGCACCGGCGCGGTGAGAATCAGACCGTCCGCGCTGAGGCGTTCGCCGGAACCGACTAAGCGCACATGCCATTTTCCGTCGAGGCTGATCTCCGCAACCCGGGAAGTGAACTGGACTTCCAGGCCTGCGGCGAGGTGCTTGGGAACCGCCGTCATTCCGCCCCGGATGAAAAAACGGGGATGCCCGTCCTGCATCGGCTCGCCGGGGCGCGGGAATCCGTCCGACCATTTGGACACGAGATGTGCATCCGACCACTCCTTCATGAGGCGGGCGAACGCGGGCTCGCGGACGGTGATGAACTGTGCGCCGTGGTCGAAGATGGCGGAGTCGATTCGGCGCGTGGACATTCGGCCTCCGACGCCGCGGCTTTTTTCGAGGATCGTGACACGGATTCCGGCGGCGGACAGGCGGCGGCCGGCGAGCAGACCGGAGACGCCAGCGCCGACGATGATGCAGCTCTCACCGGAGCGGAGGGTTCCTGGCACTATGCCCGCACGCTTCCCAAGCCGCCGTCCACGCCCAGGGTCTGGCCCGTGATCCATGCTTGCGCCGGATCCAGAAACCAGGCGATCGCCGCCGCGACTTCTCCGGGTTCGCCGGCCCGACCCAGTGCATGCATGGAAACTGAGGCCTTCAGAGCGGCTTCATTGGAAGTGATGCGGGCGGTCAGGGGCGTCTTGACCAGCCCGGGCGACACGCAATTCACGCGGATTCCATGCCGTCCGTAGGTGGCGGCAGCCGAAATGGTCAAGCCGGCGATTCCTGCCTTAGCGGCGGAAATGGCCTCATGGTTAGGTAATCCCAAGCGCGCGGCCGCCGAGGAGATCAGCACGATTGAGCCGCCGGTCTGGAGCATCGCCCGGGTTCCCGCGCGCACCGTGTTGAACGCGGTGGTGAGATTAGCCGCCACTACCGCGGCCCATTCCGCGCCAGTGGTGAGATGGGCCGGCTTGAGGAGAAGCGAACCCGCGCAGTTCACGACGCCATCCAGCGTGCCGAAGCGCGTTAGTGCGTCGGCGAGGCAATCGTCCACCTGAGCCGTGTCGGTGGCGTCGAGGATCGACATCTCCGCCCCCAGTTCGCTGCCCAGGCAGGCAATCTTTTCGGCGGTTCTTCCGGCTATCAGGATGCGGGCTCCTTCGCGAACCAAGAGGCGGGAAAGCGCCGATCCGATGCCTCCCGCTGCTCCCAGCACCACGAAGGATTTTCCGTTTACACTCATCTTTCGCGCCTTGTCCTCACCCGTTGGATGAGCACGCCGGGAGCCGGGCGCTACAACTTTGGCCGCGTGCAGAGTTCGGTCCAGCCCGGTTGACGCGGGGAAAGGGGATTGGCTAACGTTGGAGATTCACTTCAGTGAAACCTTGGGAGGCGGAATGAGTCCGACGGAAGTACTGAGTTTTGCCAAAGAGAATGGCGCCCGGCAGGTCGACGTGCGCTTCACCGACATACCCGGTCTGCAACATCACATTTCTTACCCGATCAGTGAACTGGACGAGGACTCGTTCGAGAATGGATTCGGTATCGACGGCTCAAGCATCCGGGGTTGGGCGGCTATCAACGAAAGCGACATGCTTTTGATTCCGGACCCGAGCACCGCGGTCATGGATCCGTTCTATGAAGTGCCCACACTGGTGATGCTCGGGGACGTCAAGGATCCCATCACGAAGCAAAACTATGAACGCGACCCGCGCTGGATCGCGCGCAAAGCCGAGTTGTTTTTGACAAATTCCGGAGCGGGGGACACGGCGTTCTTCGGGGCGGAAGCGGAGTTCTTCATCTTCGATAACGTGCGGTTCGATCAGAACGCGCATTCGGGCTTCTACTTTATTGACGCCGAGGAAGGACGATGGAACTCGGGCCGGGAGCGCGATAATCTCGGCTACCGTCCGCGTTTCAAAGAAGGCTATTTCCCGGTGCCCCCAACCGATCACTACCAGGATCTGCGGGCCGAGATGGTGGAGGTAATGGTGCGATGCGGACTGCACGTCGAGTGTCATCACCACGAAGTGGCCACGGCGGGACAGTGCGAGATCGATCAGCGTTTCAGCACCTTGCTCAAGTCGGCGGATAACATGATGCTGTATAAGTACATCGTCCGCAACACCGCCGCCCAGTATGGGAAGACAGTCACCTTCATGCCGAAGCCGCTGTTTGGCGATAACGGCAGCGGCATGCACGTTCACCAGAGCATCTGGAAGGGCGGCCAGCCATTGTTCGCGGGAGACGGATATGCGGGAATCAGCCAGATGGCGCTGCACTACATCGGCGGTCTTCTGAAACACGCCCGCGCGCTCTCGGCGATCATCGCGCCCACGACGAACAGCTATAAACGGCTGGTGCCGGGCTATGAGGCGCCCGTCAACCTCGCCTATTCGCGGCGCAACCGTTCCGCGGCATGCAGAATTCCGATGTACTCGGCAAGTCCGAAGGCGAAGCGCGTTGAGTTTCGTCCGCCGGATCCGGCTGCTAACCCCTATCTGGCGTTCGCGGCCATGCTGATGGCGGGTTTGGACGGCGTGATGAATAAGCTTGAGCCGGGCGAACCTCTCGATAAGGACATTTACGATCTATCTCCGGAGGAAATGAAGAACGTGCCCTCGATGCCGGGATCGCTCGAAGAGGCGCTCACCTGCCTCGAAGAGGATCACGAATTTCTTCTGAAGGGCGACGTCTTCACGGCGGAGTTGATCGAAACCTACATCGCGTACAAGCGCAAGAACGAGGCGGACGCGGTGAGGCTGCGGCCGCATCCGTACGAGTTCGCGATGTACTACGACATTTAACAAACTTCGCGGAACGCCGGTTAATCGCCGGCTTTCCGCATTTCTTTTGGCTCCGAATTAAAACTAACCATCGTCTATTTCCCATTAATTCGGCTTGCATTATTCTCCAGGCCCGCATAGGCTGGGTGCGGAGAACGCAATGCCCGGACTAAATAACCCTCGATTTCTATTCATTTTCTGTTTCCTGGCCAGCGCCATCCCGGCATTTGGCGCAGGCCCGTTCGGAGTTAACGGCGACTGGGATTTCGTAAACCTCACCAACCAGATCACCGGCTGGTCGCCGCCCGCGGGCGGGAGCGTCGCCCCGCCTCTCGACGTGAACGGCTGGCCGATGGGCGACGTCTCCGCCGTCATGTTCGACCAGCGCCGGAACATGCCTTGGCGCGGGCCGGATTCAGCGGCCGTCGATGAAAACCTTAGCGGCACATACCTGCTCTCATTGACTGGGCAGGCCGTTATCTCCGGAACCACCGAAACCGGGACTGGAGTCACTGTCCAGCACCAGCAATACAATGCCGCCACCAACACGACCACCGCTCAAATCGTGTACGCCCCGTTCCACTGGCTGATGCAGCTTAATTTCGCGAGCACCCAGCGCAACCCTGGCGATCTTCCGGGGACCGGTCTCACGAATCTGGCAGTGCTGCGCCCCGGATATTCGGCCGGAACCACCCAGGTCTTCACCAACGGGACACTGCAGGCCTACGCGAATCACTTCGCATGCAATCGATTTCTAGGCCCCGACGCCACCAACAACTATCAGAATTTCTATGGAACAACTCTGATCACCACCACCTGGGACACGCGCGTGCAGGTGACCGACGCATATCAGGGCGGCCTGCCGCCCAGTCAGACGAACGGCAACCAGGCATGGGGCGACGCCTGGGAGTACATGATCCTGCTAGCCAACCAGACGAACACGGATATGTGGATCAACATTCCAGCCTCCGCGGACGACGATTACGTCACGCAACTCGCCACCCTGATCCGCGGTGGCGATCAGTACACGTCTGGTCTCAATCCAGGACTCCACGTTTACGTGGAATATAGCAACGAAGTCTGGAACTTCGGCTTCCAGCAGGCGACTTACAACCAGATTCAAGCCCAGGACGAAGGGATCACAAACGATGAACGATACGTTCAGCGCACAATCCAAATCGCGCAGCTCTTTCAGGGCGTATTCGGCCCAACATCGTTGAACAGCGTGATCCGGCCCGTGGCGCTCTGGCAATACACCACCGAACTTACGTTCTTCAACACTTTGGCGTGGGCGGAGCAGGCCTTCGGCGCCCCGGTGAAGACGTTTCTCTGGGGAATTGGCGAAGCGCCTTACTATAACGCGACCGACGTTTCCAGCGTGGACAACATCTTCAACACGCTCTGGACGGGGAGCGACGCCACGCGTCTTGATTTCATCGGCTGGCAGGCGATCGCAACTTACTATGGCATTCATGAGGTTGGGTACGAAAGCGGTCCCAGTTTAGGACCGAACTTCGGATCGCCGGCCACGCACAGCTCCAAAATGATTGCGAGCGAGGTCCATCATTTTCTTAGCAACTGGTTCGCGACTGGGGGCGACCTGGTCAACTTCTTCGCACTCCGCGGAGCTGTAAGCCAATACGGCGACTGGCTGCTGGTGGAAGACTACGAGGACCTCAACACGCCCAAGATGCAGGGCGCGCAGAAGATACTGGCGGCGCGCCAGCCTGTGATCACCGCCGGATATGTGCTGCCGTGGATCGCCGGCGCGAGCGCGTCCATCGATCCCAGCCAGGGCGTTCCGAATCCCTTTAGCCCGCAGAGCGTTCCCGGCTCGGGATTGTCTCTCTCCGCGAACGGCGCGGTCCGCGCATACTTGTTGCGGGCGCCCGGCGCGGGCACTTACTCGATCTCTCTATACGGATACGCCCAGGCAGGCGCGCAAGTGCAAATCAACGTGGATGACGCGAATCTCGGCATCGTGTCGCTGCCGGCATCTGCCGGCGCGTCAACGCCGGTGAACGCCACCCTGACGCCGGGTTTCCATACGCTGCTATTAATCGGAACGGGGCCGGGCACGACGACTCTGCCTCCGCAGACCGGCAATGTCTCCGTGAGCCTTGTTTCGGGGACCGTCAGAGGCGTCGTCCCTTCCGCTCCCATGAACCTGACAGCCACGGTGAATAGCGGAACCGCGATTCTGACCTGGGCGCCGCAAAGCACCGCATCCGGCTACGACGTCGAACGAAGCTTATCGAGCGGCGGTCCGTACACGGTAGTCGGCAACGCCGCGGTCGGCACATTCGCCGACACAACCGTCACCAACGGCGTCACTTACTATTACGTGGTTCTCGCGGTCAACGCGATCGGAAGCGGGGCGCCGTCTCCCCAGATTGCGGTCACTCCGACGCCGGCGTCACCGCCTGCCGCGCCCGCGATCCTGAATGCAAGATCCGCGGGCGGCGACGCCACGCCCTTTTATCCGGGAGGCGTCGCCCTCCTGACATGGCATGCCGTCCCGGATGCGGTGACTTACAACATCATGCGAAGCACGACCGCCGGCGGCCCCTATACGCTGGTGGTCAGCCAGATCGCCACATCTTACGCCGACCAGGAGCTGGTGAACGGGACAGCTTACTACTACGTGGTGACTGCCGTAAATTCATTCGGCCAAAGCGCCAATTCTCCGCAAGCCGCCGTTACGCCTGCAGAGGCTCTGCCCGCCGCTCCAACCGGCCTGACGTCCCAGATCGGATCGGCTGTCTTGTTGCGCTGGAATCCGACCCCGGGGACGATCCCGGAATTTGAAACCGCCTTCAATGTAAAGCGCGCAACGCAATCCGGAGGACCTTATACGACGGTAGCCAGTCTGAATACGTTCAGCGTCGACGACATCACCGTGCAGCCCTCGACAACCTATTACTATGTGATTTCCCAGCTCAATACGGTCGGCGAAGGACCCAACTCGGCGGAACTCAAGGTCGCGGTCCCGGCGCTGGCGGTTGACGACGCTTCAACCGGGGAGGAGTAGACGTGTCCGAACTTCACTCCCGTTAAACTGGAGTCTCGGATGAAAATCGCGCTCGGGCAGACCAACCCCACGATTGGCGACCTCACCGGCAACGTCGCTCGGATGGTGGAATTCACCGTTGAAGCGGCCGCCGCCGGCGCTGATCTCATCGTCTTCCCCGAGCTTTCCGTCACGGGCTACCCGCCGCGCGATCTCATCGAGAAGCCCAGTTTCGTGCGGCGCTCCGAAGAAGCTCTCGAGTCGCTCGCCAGCCAGACCGCGCACCTGGAGATCGGAATCGTCGCCGGCTACGTCGGAGCTTCTCAAAGCAGCACCGGCAAGACCGCCGCGAATCGCGCCGCTCTGCTCCAATCCGGCCAGGTTCTCTTTCGGCAGACCAAGACCCTGCTGCCCACCTACGACGTTTTCGATGAAGCCCGCTACTTCATCCCCGGCGATAGGCGCGAGTTGTTCACCTTTCGCGGTCGCAAGATGGCGCTCGCCATCTGCGAAGACGCCTGGAACGACAAGCAGTTCTGGGAGCGTCGCCTCTACCCGGTCGATCCCATTGAGGAGATGGCCCAGATGGGCGCCGGCCTTCTTATTGTGATTAACGCGTCGCCCTATTCCATGGGGAAGCGCGCCCTCCGCCGCGACATGTTCGCCTCCGCGGCGCGGAATTACGGCATTCCGCTCGTGATGGTGAACCAGGCCGGAGGAAACGATCAGATCCTGTTCGATGGTTCCAGTTTCGCCCTGAACTCCGCGGGCGGCGTCATCGCCAGTGCGCGCTCTTTCACCGAAGATCTCGTTTACGCCGACATCGGCGCCGGTCAGGGCGAATTACACGCCGACTTTCCCGATGAGTGCGAGGCGGCTTTCGAGGCCCTCGTCATGGGGACACGCGATTATCTGCGAAAGTGCGGCTTCACCCAAGTCCTCATTGGCCTTAGCGGCGGAATCGACTCTTCTTTGACCGCCGTCATCGCCGTCGAAGCGGTCGGCCGCGAAAACGTCATCGGCGTCGGCATGCCCGGCCCGTATTCCTCGGATCATAGCGTCGCGGACGCGCGCGCCCTTGCCCAAAACCTCGGCATCCGTTTTGAACTGATCTCCATTTCTCCTGTTTACGATCAGTTTCGCAGCGTTCTGGCAGGGCCGTTTGCGGGGCTGCCGGAGGACGTCACCGAGGAAAATCTGCAATCCCGACTGCGCGGCGTCACTCTCATGGCCCTTTCAAATAAATTGGGCGCGCTCGTCCTCACCACGGGGAACAAGAGCGAACTGGCCGTGGGTTACTGCACCCTCTATGGCGATATGTGCGGGGGCTTGGCCGTGATCAGCGATGTTCCCAAGACGCTGGTTTATACTCTCAGCCGAGTGGCCAACCGGCGATGGCGCGACGCCATCCCCGAATCCGTCTTCATCAAGCCGCCTTCCGCGGAACTCCGGCCGGACCAGAAGGATTCCGATTCGCTCCCGGACTACGACACGCTGGACGCCATCCTGCGCGGCTACGTCGAAGAAATGCTGACTCCGGAGGAGATTGCCGCCACTCTGCATGTCTCGCCCTGCGTCGTGTCCGATGTCGCCCGGAGAGTGGATCGCAACGAATACAAACGCCAGCAGGCCGCTCCCGGGTTGAAAGTTACAACCAAAGCGTTTGGCGTCGGTCGCCGCTTTCCCATCGCCCAGCGCTATAGCGAATAATGTTGGGACCATCAGGTGAAATCCATATGAGAGTCATCGCAACTGTCGGAGCAGTGTGCGCCCTCGCGGGCCTGCTGGTGTCCCAGCCCGCCCCACGCGAGCAGGTTGGTCCGCTGGCCGGCGGCGGCTTCCTTCTGAACAGCGGTTGGAAATTGACCCCCGCGGGAACGCAGGTTCCGGTCGGCACGTTTCCCATGTCCAGCGTCCTCTCGCCGGACGGCCGCTTTCTCATCGTCCTGAACGCCGGCGTTGCGCCGCCCTCGCTCAGCGTCATCGATATCGCCGCGCAGCGGGAAACCAGCCGCACACCCGTCGAGGATGGCTGGCTGGGCCTCGTCTTCAACCCCAAGGGCGACCGCCTCTATGTGGGCGGGGGCGCTCACGCCGCCATCTATGAATTCGCTTACGCGGCCGGCAAACTCTCGCCCGCCCGCACCTTCCTGACGGTGGACGCGGCCAAACGCACCTACCGCGATTTCACGGGCGACCTCGCCTTCAGTCCCGATGGCCGCCTGCTCTACGCCGCGGACCTTTATCACGACTCTCTTCTCGTTCTCAATCCGCTCTCCGGCGTAGTCATCGACCGTATCAAGACTGGACGACGTCCCTATCGCATTCTCTTTCCTCCCGACGGCAAATCGTTCTTCGTCACCAGCTGGGCTGACGGGGCCGTTTCCCAGTTCCAGACCTCCGACGGAGCGCCTCTAACCACCGTGCGTCTGGGGCAGCATCCCACCGATATGGTGTTGCGCCGCTCCGCCGCGGGGAACGTCCTCTTCATCGCGGCCGCCAACACGAATTCGGTCTTCACCGTGGCCGTACCGGATAATGGCGAGCCGGTTCGCGGCGAAAGCATCAGCATCGCCATGACCGCGCGCCAGCCCCTCGGCATGACGCCCACGTCACTGAGCCTCAGCCCCGATCAGAACACTCTTTACGTCGCCTGTTCCGATGCCAACGCCGTCGCGCAGGTCGACCTTTCACAGGAAGTCATCCAGCTTGCCGGATTCATTCCCGCCGGCTGGTACCCCACCGCCGTTCGCGCGCTTCCAGACGGCCGCATCGCTATCCTGAACGGACGCGGCGTGCGATCGTTCCCGAACCCCAAAGGTCCCAACCCCACCCAAGAAGTGGAAATCGCTCATAGGGCCGATAACCCGGACTTCCAATACGTCGGCTACTTGCAGAAGGGCACGGTTTCCTTCTTGCCGCCGCCTGACGCCAGCCAGTTGCTTGCGTACTCGCACGCGGTCCTGGAGAACTCCGCCTACCGCGACTCGAAACTCGACGCCCCGCCCGCGCTTCCCGCCGCCCTGAAGCACGTGATTTTCATGGTTAAGGAAAATCGCACGTACGATCAGGTTCTGGGCGATATGCGCGAGGGCAACGGCGATCCCTCGCTCGTTCTTTTCGGTGAAAAGGTGACGCCCAACCTGCACAAGCTTGCGCGCGAATTCGTTCTGCTCGACAACTTCTACGTGAATGCCGATGTCAGCGCCGACGGCCATAACTGGAGCACTGCCGCGATCGCCTCCGACTACGTGCAGAAATTGTGGCCCGCGAATTATGGGCGCCGCCGCGGCCATTACGATTTCGAAGGCGGGGAACCCGCCGCTTTGCCGCCCGCCGGATATCTGTGGAACAACGCCGTGCTCGCCGGAGTATCAATGCGGAACTACGGTTATTGGGTGGAAAACAGGAAACAAGCCGGCCCCGACGGCGCCCAGATTCTCAATGTGCGTGACCCCGCGCTTGCTCCCGTCACCGATATGTCCTATCGAGGTTTCGATCTCGACTACCCTGACGTGAGCCGGGCAAACGAGTTTATTCGGGAACTCGCCGGTTATGAAAAATCCGGCGCCTTGCCGCGACTCGTTTTCATTCGCATGGGCAACGACCACACCTCCGGGCTGGCGGCCGGGAAAATCGCGCCGCTCAGCGCCGCCGCCGATAACGATCTCGGCGTCGGGATGGTCGCCGAAGCCTTATCCAAGAGCCGCTTCTGGTCCGACACCGCCTTGTTTGTGATCGAAGACGACGCCCAGAACGGACCCGACCATGTCGATTCGCACCGCTCTCCCGCCTGGGTCATTTCCGCGTTTACCCGCCGCCACCTTGTCGACAGCACTATGTACAACACCACCTCGGTTCTTCGCACCATGGAGGTGGTTCTCAATATGCGTCCGATGACCCAGTTCGACGCTGGCGCGCGTGTGATGACTTCCGTCTTCGGCGCCGTTCCGGACAAGACGCCCTTCAGCGCGGAGAAACCGCTCACTCCGCTTGATACGCGAAATCCCAGCGGCAAGGGCGGGGAAGAGTCCGCTCATCTGGATCTCGATGACGCTGATCGCAACGACGATAACGAAATGAACGCCCAGCGCTGGAAAGCCATCAAAGGCACGCCCGTTCCCGTGGCGGCCGCCGTCCGCGCCGACGGGCGCCGGTAACGAGAGGGAAATACGATCCGCGATGCCGAGAATTTACCTGTGCTTTCTGTGGCACATGCACCAGCCGTTTTACAAAGATCTTCTATCCGGCGAGTACCAGCTTCCCTGGACGCGCATGCACGCGTTGAAGGATTACTACGGCATGGTCAAGATACTGGAGGAATTTCCCGAGATCCGGCAGACCTTCAACCTTGTCCCGTCCATGATGGTTCAAGTGGAAGACTACGCCACGGGCCGAGCGCGCGATCCCTTTCTCGAACTTGCGCTCAAACCCGCCGAAGCGCTTAGTCCCGAAGAACAGGATTTTCTTCTCACCCACTTCTTCCACGCCAACCCGCGGCGCATGATCTATCGCTACCCGCGTTATGGGGAGATTTTCGACGCATGGCACGTGCAGCGTGATTCCGGCAAGGCGCCGGGCCTGTTCGGGCCGCAGGAATACCGCGACTTGCAGGTTCTTTCTCAGTTGGCCTGGTTCGATGAGGAGTATCAGGAACACGACCCCGTCACCGTCGCTCTCCTGCGCAAAGGCCGCGATTACACGCTGGAAGACCAAGCCATGATGGGCCTCAAGCAGCGCGAACTCGTGGGGCTCATGATCCCCCAATACAAGAAGCTCGCGGCTGCAGGTCAGATTGAGATTTCCACCACGCCCTTTTACCACCCCATATTGCCGTTGCTCTGCGACTCTGATATCGCCCGTGTCTCGCACCCTGGCGTTCCGCTGCCGCGCACTTTCCGCTACCCGCGCGACGCCCGTCACCAGTTGGAACTGGGCCGCGACTACATCCAGCAGCTTTTCGGCATTGCGCCGGTCGGCCTGTGGCCTTCGGAGGGATCCGTCTCCGATGAAGTGTTCACGATCGCCGCGGAACTGGGCTTTCAGTGGACGGCTACCGACAACGGCATTCTCGACCGCACGCTGGGTTATTCAGCCGGCGTGGACGCGACCTATCGTCCCTGGTCATGGAAGCAGGGAAAGCACAAACTGGGCGTCATCTTCCGCGATCATCTGATGAGCGATCTCATCGGTTTCGTTTATTCCGGCATGGTCGCAAGGGACGCCGCCCAGGATTTCCTGCGCCGGATTCGCGAGAATTGCCGCGCCATCCTCAACTCCGGCCGGGATGCGCTGGTGCCGATCATCCTCGACGGCGAGAATGCCTGGGAATACTACGATCGCAACGGACGCCCTTTTTTCCGTGAGCTCTACTCCGGGATTCTGGACGATCCGGCGATGCAAGCCATCACTGTAAGCCAAGCCTTCCAGAAGATGGAGCCGTCCGCGCTTGACCATATCTTCCCCGGTTCTTGGATCAACTCCAACTTCGATGTGTGGATCGGCGCCGAAGAGGATAACAAAGCCTGGGACTTCGTTCTGGCGGCGCGTGAAGCCTACGAAAAGGCTACGGGCGTACCCGAAGACAAGCGCAAACTGGCCTACGAGGAATTGCTCATCGCCGAGGGCAGCGACTGGTGCTGGTGGTACGGGCCCGAGCATGAAACCGCCCACCGTGAAGAGTTCGATGCCCTGTTTCGCGGTCATATCGCCAACGTTTATCGCGCGCTCGGGATATTGGCGCCGCTGGAACTCTCCCGGCCCATCACGCGCGTGGATGTCTCCGAAGCGCAGATCAGCCCGACGGGACCGATCCGGGTGAAGGTCGATGGCACTGTCTCGTCGTACTTCGAGTGGCTGGGGGCCGGCGTCTATCACGTCTCCGCCCGGTCCGGCGCCATGCACGGCAAACGCTATCTCGTCCGTCAACTTCACTACGGGTCGGACGGGGCAAACTTATATCTCCGGTTTGATTTCGCACCTGGGATCCAGGATCTTATGGAGAATCTGGAGGTCAGCGTTTCTATGCGCGTTTCGGAGACAGGCGACGAACGAACTTTCCGGCTTCGCCTCGCCAACGGGTCGGTCAACCCAATCTCCGAAGCCAAGGGTGTCGAATGCGCATATCAGACTGCGTTGGAAGTGGGCGCTCCTCTGCCTCAACCCGGCTCGGACGTCCAGTTCCAGGCGTCTTTTTGGCACGATGGCCTCCCCGTCGACGCCATTCCCGTGCAAGGCTGGCTGACCGTCCCGCTCGCAGACCCGGAGTGGTACGTTTAGGGCAAAAAAAAGGCAGCCCGCAAAGGGCTGCCCAATAAGCAGAGTTGTGTTAGACGGATTAGCTCTTGTGCATCGAATTGTGATTGAGCAGGCGCTCAAAACCGGCGGCTGCGGCGGGAGGCTTCACTCCGCCTTCCAGAATTTCCTTGTTGCCCATATCGGACCCGTACAGATCCTTATTGGAATCATGATCGGGACGTAGCGTGGCGCCCTCCAGGGAAAGTCCGGCGAACAGGCCCCGCGAGCGCGAATACGAAAGAATCTCGGCATGAAGCTGGGCATCCGTCTGGGCGCTCAGATCGCGACCCACCGGGCCGGCCGCGGCCGTCGCGTCTCCGCCGACTGTGAACTTATCCTGCAGCAGCTTATTCTCGCCGCTCTCGTTCATCACGAGCAAAATCAGATCCTGTTCAGAGGCTCCAATCTGAAACCCGAAGCTGCCGCCCTCAATGGTGATAGCCGCCGGAGCGCTCCAGCCCGGTCCGCCGCCCATCTTGCGGCATGCCACGAAACCGCGGCCATATTTCGCGCCGACGATGAATCCGGCTTTCTTCACGGAAGGAACGACGGCGACGCATTGGGCCTTGGAAATCAAATCCTGTGGTACGCCTTTGTCATCCATCTTCATCATTTCGCGCAGAACAGTAGTTGCAGTTGCTAAACGCTCGACTGGTTTATCGGCGGCAAACAGTGTGGGTGCTAATGAAGGTGCAATCGCTACAGTGGCAATCGCCAGAAATCTTGACACGTGCATTAAAGTGTATCTCCTCACCATAGAATAGCGCGTGATGTTCCAACGTATCTGATCGTACATGGAATTCGACCGCGATAAGCTGGAATCTCCATGAACATCGAAATTCTGCTGACCGAGGCGGAAATCGCGAGTGAATTCACCGAAGCGTTGGAAGCGCGCGACCTGCCGGAGAAATTCTTCTACTGGTCGCCCCTCTCGGTCAAGCGGTGGCGTAGTCTCGCCGCCGAGCCCGGATTCAGAGAGCTCCTGAATACTTGGACCGCGGTGAGCGGAAGAGTCAAGGAAATCACCGCGGATTTCGGCGACGAAGTTCCCGTGGTCAGTTTTGGCGCGGGCGATGGATTCAAAGATCGTCTTCTCCTCAGCGCCATCCGCAAGAGCGGGAAAAGTCCCAAATACTTTCCTGTGGACGCCAGTCAAACGCTCCTGGAAATTGCGTGCGCCGGCGCGGAAGACGAAGAGTTCGATGTCGTCGGAGTCAAGGCGGATATCTCGAGCCGCATGCATGTTCTGCTGGCTGCCGACGCTGCCGAAGCTCCCCGGCTTTTTCTGATGGCGGGCAATACGCTGGGCGGCTTTGACCCGCTCGATCAACTGAAGAACGTTTCCGACGCCATGCGCCCCGGAGACCGCCTCGTGATTGATGGCGAACTGCGCGCTACTGAACTTGCGGAGGCTTCCGAGGCGGCCCGAGATTTCGCCTTTGCACCCCTGGCCAGCGTTGGATTGGCCGCCGACGACGGCCGTATTCGCTTCGAAGAGAAATGCGATTCCCGCCACACCGGACTTTCCATGGTCACCAAACATTTCCTGGCGGATCGCGACCTCCGCATCACGATTTCCTCTGAAGAGATTGTGATCGCGCGCGGCGAGCGCATCTTTATGAACTTCCGGTATCTTTACACCCCGGAGGCGTTCACCTGGCTCCTGGAAGGACCCGGCGCGCTGACGATCGACGAACAGATTTACTCGCCCGACGGCAGGTTCGTCACCGCGATTTGTTCCAAGTAAGCAGGCGTCTCTATCGCGCGTACGCGTGGACGAAGAAATAAATGGTCATCAGAACGCCGGTGCAGATTACAAAGTACCGGATCACCTTCGCCGGAAGTTTCTGCGCGTAATACGCGCCGAAATATCCACCCGCTATCGCCGCTACCATCATGATGAGGGCCTGCTTCCAGAAAATCTTTCCGGCCATGACGAACACCACCACGGCTACCCCGTTCAGCGTTCCCGCGAGGATCGTCTTGATGCCGTTCATCGCGTTGATATCGGTCATCCCGAACACGGCCAGCGCCGCCAGCATCAAAATTCCGATGCCGCCCCCGAAGTAGCCGCCATAAATTGCGATCACGGCCTGGCAAACCACCAGCGCGCCAAAGCCGAAGCGCATATGCCGTTTGAGCGCCAGCCCGAGCTGCTTGCCGAAAGCGAACATGACCGTGGCGAACAACAGGAGCCACGGCGTCAAACTCACGAAAATCTGTTCCGGCGTTTTGAGCAGCAGAATCGCGCCCGCGATCCCGCCGAAGATACTGACCGACACCATCGTGGTGATGCTGATTCCCTCCAGCCTCTTCAGCCCGGTGCGGTAGGAGAACGCGCTGGCGAATGAGCCGGGAAACAGCGCAACAGTATTGGTCGCGTTCGCAATCACCGCGGGAACCCCGACGAACACCAGCGCCGGGAAACTCAGGAAGCTTCCGCCGCCCGCCACTGCGTTAAGCGCGCCGGCCGCAAACGACGCCGCAAGAAGAAGCAGAATATCCATCATGCTCGAAATGCCTCCCGCAGAGCCTGCGCGAGATCTTCTTTGAGATCCTCCACGTCCTCCACGCCTACCGACAGGCGCACCAGCGTGTCCCCGATCCCAGCCGCCGCGCGCTGCCCGGCGGGAACCGAAGCGTGCGTCATGATCGCGGGATGTTCGATCAGGCTCTCCACTCCGCCAAGGCTCTCGGCGAGCGCGAAAACCTGGCAGGACTCCAGGAATCGCCGCGAATTCTCGATGCCGCCCTGGAGAATGACCGTGATCATTCCTCCAAAGCCGCTCATTTGGCGCCGGGCGAGTTCGTACTGAGGATGCGATCGCAGTCCGGGGTAAAGTATGCGTTCCACCCGCGGATCCCGCTCCAGCCACTCCGCCAGAAGCGCGGCATTTTCACAATGCCGCTGCATCCGCAAATGGAGCGTCTTCAGCCCCCGCAACACCAGAAACGCATCGAACGGAGCGCCGATCGCGCCGACCGCGTTCTGCAAAAATCCAAGCCTTTCCGCCATCCCTAAGTCTCCCGCCACCGCGATTCCCCCCACGATATCCGAATGGCCGTTGAGATATTTCGTGGCGGAATGAATCACGACGTCGAAACCGTGCTCAATCGGGCGCTGGATCCAAGGACTTGCGAATGTGTTGTCACAGACCGAGATCAGTCCGTGCTCGCGCGCAATCCGCGCCACCGCGGAAAGATCGACGAGGCGGAGAAGCGGATTGGAGGGCGTCTCCACCCACAACATTCGCGTTTTGGGCGTAATGGCCGCGCGCAGCGATTCGGGGTCGCTGAGATCCACAAAGGAGAACGAAAGCCCGGCCGAACGTTTGCGCACTCTCTCGAAAAGGCGAAACGTTCCGCCGTATAGATCGTTGTTCGCGACCACGTGATCGCCCGAATCAAGGAGGTCGAGCGCGGTCGCCATCGCCGCCAGCCCGGATGCGAACGCAAAGCCGCGCGCTCCTCCTTCCAGATCGGCCACGCAACGCTCATAGGCGAATCGCGTGGGATTTTGACTGCGCGAGTACTCAAACCCCTTATGCACTCCCGGGCTCTGCTGGACGTAGGTGGAAGTCGCGTAAATCGGAGTCATGATCGCGCCGGTGGACGGATCGGGGGACTGGCCGGCGTGTATCGCGCGGGTGCCAAATCTCTGGGCCATAAGAACTAGAATGCCTGATCTACTTCAGGCGTCTGCGCAGATTGGCCAGAAGGTCCGAACGGGTGATTAACCCGAGAAATTGATCACGGTCCATCACCAGCGCGACCAGCCCTCGATCCAGAATGGCCAGCACCGTTTCGAGGCTTGCGGAAACGGGCACGGTCTCCAGGCGGCTTGTCATGGCCGAGCGCACGGGCTGGCGGAAGCGGGATTCGTCGGCGTGAACGGCAAGCAGCAGATCCGATTCGTCCAGGATCCCGACCGCCCGGCCGTTTTCCATCACAGGCACCTGCGAGACGTCCGCCACGCGCATGCGCTGGAACGCGGTCAACAAAGCGTCTTCGGGGCTGACCGTGATCAGCGCGCCTTCTTCGTAGCGTCGCGTCAGCAGATCCCGAAGGTCTCCGGTCCGCGGGCGCTCCAGATAACCCTGGTCCGCCATCCAATAGTCGTTGTACATCTTCGACAGGTACTTGTTGCCCGTGTCGCAGATGAATGTCACGACGCGCTTCGGCAGGACTTGCTCGCGGCAATAACGCAGGGCCGCCGCCACCAGACATCCGGAAGACGATCCCCCCAGGATGCCAAAACGCCGCAGCAGATCGCGCGCCGTCTCGAAGCTTTCCGCATCCGCTATCGAGTATGCGCTGCCGACGCGAGAAAGGTCGGCGATAGCGGGGACGCAGCTTTGCCCAATTCCCTCGACCGCATACGAGCCGTTTTGCCCCGGCAATCCGTTTCTTACATAGCCGGCGAGAGCGGAGCCCTCGGGGTCGGCGAGAACCAGTTCCGTGGCCGGACTGACGCGTCCAAAAAAGCGGCTGAGCCCGGTGACCGTTCCGCCCGATCCTATCCCGCACACCACGGCATCGAGATTGTGGTCCAGCTGCTCCCAGATCTCCGGTCCGGTCGTCCGTTCGTGCGCCAGCGGGTTCGCCGGGTTCTTGAATTGGTTCACATGGAAATAGCGCGGATCGGACGCCGTAATGGCTGCCGCGAGATTAATATAGTATTCCGGGTGGTCCGGTCCCACATCCGAGCGGGTCAGCCTGATGTCACACCCAAAAGCGCGAAGATGCGCGATTTTTTCGGCCGACATCTTGTCCGGAATGACAAGAATGAGGTGATAGCCTCGGGCCGCCGCCACAAGCGCCAGTCCCAATCCGGTGTTTCCGGCCGTGGCTTCGACGATGGTGCCGCCTGGTTGCAATTCGCCGGATTCTTCGGCCGCCCGGATCATGCTCACCGCGACCCGGTCCTTGATGGATCCGCCCGGGTTCTCATTTTCGAGTTTGAGAAACAGACGGCAGGGACCTGCGTCAAACCCGGTCAATTCAACCATCGGAGTGTTGCCGATCAGGTCCAGGACGTTGTTTGGAACCGCGGGTGCTGGCACGTCCGCATCCTACCGCACTCTTGGATGAGAGACTCGTGTCTGTTTGGAACCCGGCCTGAAGGAACTTTAACGACGGATTCGGGTAACAACCGTGAGGGGTAGGACGTTGTTCATTACAGAAGCCGGGAAGAATTTTCCGCGAAAGAAGATTAACATGCAAAGACGAATTTACTGTGTTGCGCTTTCGAGTGTGTTCAGCCTCGGACTGGCGTTTGCGGCCCCTCAGGACCAACAGGCCCCGCCGCCGGACCAGCAGGCTCCTCAGGACCAGGGTGCGCCTCCGCAGGGAAGAGGCCGCGGCGGCATGCAAATGGATCCCGGTCAGCAGTTGAAGATGCTCAGCTCGCGTCTGAAACTGAGCGATGATCAAATTGCCCAGATCAAGCCGATTTTGGCGGATCACGCGGGTCAGATCCAGGCGCTGCGAGCCGATACGTCGGTGGGGCCGCGGGACAAGATGCCGAAAATGCGTGCGATTCAGATGGATGCGGACGCGAAAATTTCCGCGATTCTCACTCCGGATCAGCGTGCCCGCTACGAGCAGATGAAACAACAGCGGCGCCAGGTGATGCAGCAGCGGATGAACCAAAACGGCGGCGGCGCGCCGGATTCGGCGCCTCCCAACCAGTAGCTGACGGGATCCGGACGGATCTTGTATGGAAAGGGCTCCATTCTCAGGGATGGAGCCCTTTTTTTTGCGGGCGGTCGCGCGCTGGGCCAGCCGCGCGTTGGCACAATTCCTGAGCCGGGATTCGAGGCGATCGCCCGGGCCGGCCCGTGCGTTCGTCTGTTAGGGCGTGTAGTCCAGGTAAGATAGTCGATGGAGGAATGGCCGAGTGGTTGAAGGCGGCGGTCTTGAAAACCGTTAGCGGGGAAACTCGCTCGGGGGTTCGAATCCCTCTTCCTCCGCCACGCTCACTAATCCGTTAACGCTTCAATCGTGCGCTCATGGACGGGCGGGTGCGGCCTTCTCAATTACCTTCCGCAAGAGGTGAAAGTCGACGTCCCGGGAAATTCCGCCTGGCTTCACCTGCACGGTTTGTGTCGCGGGATTTCCGGCAAACCCCGCCGGAACCGTTGCGGGATCGACTCTTAGGCTGTAGGCGCCGGGCGGCAAGTCTCCTATCACGAATGCACCGTCCGCCTCCGAGAACGTGTCGCGGTCTCCCGTCACGATGATTCGTGCATCTGGGAAAGGCTGTTGCTGCTCCGTCCCGGCTTCGTCCATTCTGGTTAATGTCACCCGTCCCATAATTTGCCCGGATTGGAACGCGAGAATGTCCTGGCGGTTTTCACGGTACGGCATTACCGCGACCATCAAATCGTCGTTGGCCAGAATGAGGCTGGCGGGCAGCGAGGCAATCGCGGCTCTCACCCGATGCGTACCGGCGGCGATGTCGTCGAACCGGAAGTAGCCCGCCGCATCGGTGAGAGCCGACTTTTCTTCATCCAGCCAGACCTCCAGCCTCAGAATGGGCCGATCTATTCCGGGCTCGAATTTGCCGTCCTGATTCACGTCCTGATACACCTGACCGATGAGTGACGAACGGACGACCAGCAGGGTTCGACCGTCCTCTTTCAGGAGTTCGCGCGGCCGCAGAATCGGCCCTCCGATCTGAAACTGCAGCAGGCGCGAGCCGCGTATCGTGGCATAGGTAAGCGTCAGGCTCTGTTTCCGCGGCAGCGGTATTCTGAACGCCACCGTGGGACTAATAATGCTCCTCTGGTCCAGGGCGTTTTGGCGCTCCAAACCGATCAGCAGATAGGCCCCTTTGTCGCCGAACTGCCGGGACCAGTCCACGCCATAACTGTGGGCATTCCGCAGTTGTAATTGATCGTGAAGTCCCACGCGTCCAAAGCGGGCGTAATCGGCGGACAGGGTGGCGCTGACGGAGCGCTCCAGTTGACCCTGGAAGCGGACTTCGGTGTAGGTCGCGCCGGCCGAGTAGCGGGACAGGCGCGGCAACTGCGTCGAGTACTGGGAAAGATCGAAGCGGCCCACCAAACTGTCTCCGATTTGCGTGGACCGGAAGTAAGAAAACTGGACGGGCGAACTGCCCGGCGTCGAAGCGCTTGCCCCGTAGGAGTAGCCTCGACCCAGATCCGGATTGCCTAATAGCGCGGTGCTGTCGCGAACGCCGCCGGTGAAGCTAAAATACCGGCTGGGCTGCAACGTGGCGGACAGAAATTCTCTCGAAACGGCGCTATAGCTGGCGTCTTCCCGCAGCACGAGAAAATTGCGGCTGTAGCGCTCCCATAGCCCGGTCAGCCAAAGTCTTCGCAGCTGGAAGGGCGTAAAACTGTCCGCCAGGCTGAATCCGTAAGCCGCGCCCTGAACATGCTGGGCCGTCACGTCGACCTCCACGACCGCGTCTAGGGGGCCCGGCGCCAGGGCCAGAACAGGCCGTAAGCTGAATCCCGAGAAGTCGCCCGCCAAGCCTTGCAGTTTGAACTGGTTGCGGGCAAACAGGCCGCTGTAGCCCGCGCTGAAGGTCGCGCCGCTGCGCCCGTCGCCGTCGAAGAAATTCGCCGCCAATGAAAGATCGAAGATCCCGAAGTTGCGGGCCAGACCGAAACCGGCGATTTTGCCGCCATACTTCGGCACACCGAAGTTTCCCAGAGAGGATGACGTGGAAGTCACGCCTAACCCGGCGTAGGCATTCGCGTGGAACTGCCCCCACCGCCACTCGTAGCCGAGCCCGCGGACCGTATTGTTGAGGGCCTCGACGCTGGAATGACTTGACTGATCACCGGCTGTCAAAGCGCTTTGTGAATCCAATTCCATGCGGAAATAGCCCTGCCGGAAGCTTGGAGCGCCGGCGCCGGAGCCCTGACCGAACTCCAACGCGGCGGTCAACTGGCGTGCGCCCAGTAAGGCATCTCCACGCAAATCGATCAACTGCTGCCAGGTTTCGCCGTTGGTGGCCAGACCGTACCGGTAGTCCGACGAGGCGGGATGAAACGACTGCCCGGCGCTGCCGCTGCCGTTGGCTGGCGGCATCGAATCGATTTCCAGCACGTCATGATCGGGATCTTCACGGACTATCGCCCCGAGGAGTGCAACGACCCCGCTCACAGGGAACATCAGGTTCTCCAGGCCGACGTTCAGTTGTACCTGCCGGAAGTTCTTGACGTCGCCGGCCATCACCAAACCCTGCAGGATGCGGCCCGTGGCGGCGTCGTAAGTCGCAATGGAGCCGTCGCTTCGCAGCACCCGGACGGATTGCGCCGGGATATCGATCGTCACTTCAGATCCCATCGCTTTGGCCACCGCGGCGAGCGGCACGAACCATTCGCCGGCCATGCGCACACCCGGCCGGGATGCCGGCACGAGGCTTCCGTTGACGCGCAGCGCATATTCCTGAGGAGTTTGTGCCCCGGCGGCAACGCAAACGATGAAGGCTAGGTAGATCGACCGGCGGCCACTAGCCCGACGCCCGCTACACGACATGCATTTCCATCGCGCCGCTAGTTATTCGCCGGAGCGTCCTCTGTCGGCCGGGGAATAGGCTCGCTGACCTGAAAATCTCGGCTCATCGACTGCTCCGGCTGGCCATCCCGGAAATCCACAATCACCGAAACCTGGTACGAACTGGGCGATGGAAGCAGGGTTTGCAGGGCATAGGCTTCGCGCAGAGTCGAAAAGGGAAGCAGGACCGTAGCGTCTCGCCGTCCCTTCTGGGCGGAACCGGCTGCGGAACCACCGTGTCGAACGGTCCAACTGACGATCGGGCGCACGTGCCCGCTGCCCGAGTTCTTCATTTCGCAGATCAGGCGAGGCTCCTTGCCGCTGTTATCCACCATGACATCGACCAGTTCCGGGCGGGGGGAAACCGGAGGAACAATCACATAGAGCGTGAACTCATAGCGAACCCGCAACAGGATGACGCGCTCGTTGCTCCCTGGCGGCGTTGCCGGGGGCCGCTCTTGAATAAAAAGGCCTGAGCGGTAGACTCCGGGCGGCGTTTTTTCCGGCACCTTCACCGTGATCCGCACCAGTTGGCTCCGGCCCGGTTCCGTGGTGATAGCGGAAGGACTGAAGGCGATCCAATGGGAGGCCGATCTCTCGGTGGATCCCGGGTCCGAATAAGAGACCGATCCGTCTTCCCGGATTATCCAATCAGTCAGAGTCAACACGAGGCGCCCGCGTTCGGGCACGCGGGAAGGCGCGGCCCGGATCTCGAAGGCCGCCGTCTTCTCAGTGCCGGCAGCGACCTCCATCTCGGTTCGCATCGGGTAAATCGAAAAGGCCGGCGCCTGGCTGCGCAGTGGACCGAGAAAAGCGGCCTGAATGAACAGCGCCGCAATTCCCGGCGATACGGAGGTTTTCTTCGTAACGGTCCTTGCGACTATTGCGTGGCGATAGTCAGCGTCACTGTTCCGCTAAATCCGGAGCTCGGCGTCCAGTACTGCGGCACTGCGGCGATACCCATGGTGAGCAGCAGAAAGTTGTCGGAGCTGCTGTCGTCTCCGCTGGCGCTGATGCGGTCGCCACTGAGTATCTGAACATCGCTGCCGTAAATATCGTGCAGCGTTTTCGTGAAGGCCGGGGTGCGGCCATTCGTCACGGAAGGCCAGCCCCCGGTAACGTCAAAGCCGGACACGATCGTGTCCGTCCGGGTTGGCGATGCGCCTCCGTTCACGACGCTGGCGCCGCTCGCGTCGATGGCCGCCGTGAAGCCCACGCCGATGTCACCGGTGGTGATGGCTTTAGCGGTGTTGCTGGCGACCGTCTTTGTTCCGTCGGTGATGCCCGCTGTAACGGCGGCATTTGCCGTCAGCTTATAGACGTAGTTGCTGCGGAGTTGAAGTTGCAGCGTGGCAGGGGTGGCGAGCGTGCCTTTGCCGATCGTCAGGGTGCTGAATGAACCAAGCGCATCCGACAAGTTGCCGTTGCTGGTGTTCGTAATGCTAAATGCGGTGGGGACAGTGCCCCCGAATGTGCCGCTTCCTGTAGTGCCTTGCGCCAGCAGGACGCCGGGCAAAAATGCCAAGGCCACCGCTATCTGTGATGCGAACTTTTGGGCTTTCATGAAATCTCCTCGCTTCGGTTTGTTCTCGGCGTGCATTGTAGTTCTCGGCTCAACCGGGCTGATACTTTAGTCCGGCAGAGGAGATTTTTCGCTCAGTCCAGAACGGTGAGCGTGATTGTGCCGGAGAAACTTCCCGGACTGAAGAATTGGGGCACCACGGCTAACTTAAAGGTCAGGTCCAGATCGACCGGGTTCGCCGGATGTCTCCCTCCGGGCATCTTTTCGGCCCTCAGGATTTCGCGGCCCGAGAGCAGATCGGTCAGCGCCGCCCGGCCGGTCGCTGCTCCGGTGTAGGGAGCAGCGCCGTTTTTTCCGCTCACTGCGGCAGGGTCATAATCGAACCCCGGCGCGATGGCGACGGTGTTGGCCCCGCGTGCCGAGGATACGCTGAGGATGCCCACTCCAATATCGGCGGCGGTAAGAGACTTTCCTCCACTCGTCGCCGGCGTAACGACTAGGCTCGCGACCGCGCTGACCCGGTACCCGCGGGATGCCGCTCTCAGGGGTATGGACAAATGTACGGGCAGCGAAAGCGTGGCCGCGCGGGAACCATGCGGAACCAACGGTCCGAACGTCGCCGCCTGGATCAGCGCGACGTGACCTCCGCCGGCGGATAGAAGCCGTCCGCCATAGCCGGGCGCGGTCAGCAGAACCGCCGCGGCGACAAGCGCGAATTGTCTGGGCACCAACACACAGTGCCGGCGGTCTGGTAAATCTCGCGAAACATTTTGTCGACGCGCTCGATCTCGATACGCGCGGTCGCGGACCGCATCCTCGTCGTCGCGAGCCGCGCCGGCTAGTAGCCCTGAACGCCTGTGGTTGCCGAGTCACGCGGTCAGATGTTGCGATTCAGATGGATGCGGACATGGGATTCTTAAAGATCTTGTAAGAATCGGGCTCAATTCTCAGGGAGAAGCCCGTTTTTCTTGCGGGGTAGTCGCGCCGCTGGGCGCCGGTCCGGACTTGGAACAGAGGAGGAAGACGTGGCCATTACCTTAGAACCGGAGGCGATCGCCCCTGCCGCACCCGCTCAGCCTCCAACGCTCCCTGACGGACCAAATCAATGGGAGAAGAAGCTCGACGAATGGCTCCGCTTTGCTCCGTTGCGAGGAACACAACGGATTGGGAATCAGTGTTTCCGGAACTGAACGCCACGCGCGCCTGCGGCTAGTTCCTTCTCAATTTCCCTCTTCGTTTGCGGCCTTCGGGGCGTCAATCAGGATAAGCATGCATGCGCCCCTCGGTTTATTGCTCGTTTTCGCAGGTTTTTCGGCCTTTGCCGGCACTCGCGGGGACGCCGTCCCTTTAATTCCCCTCGGATTCGAACAGGCAGGCGATAGCTACGCCGCCCGCGCGATGGGGCATTTGGTTCGCGTCGGCGCGGGCGGCGCGACGATTCGCTCGAGTCGCGGCTCTCTGCGCATCGCTTTGATCGGACGGCGCGCTCACGCCACGCTCCATGCCGAGGGCGATGCTGGTACGCAAAATAGTTTCGTCGGCAACGATCCCTCGGCCTGGCGTTTCGGCGTGCCGCTTTTTCAGCGCGTGCGCGCGGGAAATGTGTATCCCGGCATCGATGTGATCTACTACGGACGTGACGCGGCTCTGGAGTACGACTTCGTGGTCGCTTCCGGCGCCGATGCCCGCCGCATTCGACTGACCGCGATCGGCGCGGACTCTCTCGCGCTGGATGGCTCCGGCGACCTCCGCATTCGCTGCGGAAGCGGCGAAATTCGCCAGCGCCGTCCCATCGCCTATCAATATGCAGCAGGATTGCGGCGCGAGGTCGCGGCGCGATTCGTGCTCGACTCCGCTCGCGGCTTCCATTTCGCCCTCGGAGATTACGATCATCGCGTGCCCCTCACCATTGATCCGGCGTTGTCCTACTCCAGTTTTCTCGGGGGAACCGCCACCGATGAGGCGCACGCCACGGCGGTTGACGCCACGGGTGATTTATATATCGCCGGCAGAACGTTCTCTACCGCGAATAGCAACTCGAACGTGCTTCTCCTGAAGGTGACTCCCGCCGGGGCGGTCGTGCATTCCATCTTCGGCGGCACGACGGGTGACGATTCGGCGAACGCGATCGTGACGGATTCCACCGGGGACGTATACCTTGCCGGCAGCACTTCGTCTACTGACTTTCCGCTGAACGGCAGTTATCCTTCTTACCAAGCCGGTCTGGAAGGGCTTCAGAACGCCTTCGTCCTGGCTCTCAACCCGGCCAACACGGGTCTGATCTTCAGCACGTATTTCGGCGGCAGTTACAGCGATCAGGCGCTGGGCATGGCGATCGGCCCCGACAACGACCTTTACATCGTGGGCGACACAACTTCGCCGAACCTCACCGTCGTCAGCTCCACCACAGCCCCTTTTCAAGCCACCAATCGCAGCGGCGGACTCGGCTATGACGCCTTCCTGGTCTCGTTCACATCTCTGGGGGCGCCCAACTATGGCACGTATATCGGGGGCTCCTCGGATGATCATGCATACGCGGTCGCGGTGGATTCTTCAGGCGACGTGTACGTCGTGGGCACAACGGCTTCAAGCGATTTTCCGGTGAGCCCCTATCCAGGCTTTCCCGAGCCTTTCCAACTGGAATTGCACGGCGTGGCGAACGCGTTTGCGATCGAGTTTCTCCCCAACTTACAGGAAGCTTCCTGGTCAACTTATATTGGCGGCGAGAGCTCGGATGCGGCCAACGCGGTGGTGCTTGACGCGAGCGGGAACATCTACATTGCGGGAACCACGGGATCGGTGGAGTTTCCCGTATCCACCGGCGCTTATCAGACGGCCTATCAGGGCGGCGCATCCGACGGATTCCTGATCTCTCTTCAGAATAGCGGCCAGTTTGGAAACTGGAGTACTTATTTGGGGAGCGCCGGAGCGGACGTGATCAACGGGCTTGCTATCGACTCCAGCGGGAATCTATATGTGGCGGGCGCCACCGACAGCGCCAGTTTCCCCGTGACCAGCGACGCGGTTCAGTCAGCCAACGCCGGCGGCCAGGACGCTATCCTCATGAAGCTCAACGGCGCCGGCAGCAGCCTGTTGTTTTCTTCCTATCTGGGCGGCAGCGGAAACGATGTGGCGACCGCCGTAACGGTCGACGCCTCCGGGCATATCTATATGGTGGGCATCACCGCCTCTTCGAACAACGACTTTCCCATTACTTCGGGGGCATATCAGCAACAGTACGGCGGCGGCTCTTCCGACGGCTTCTTCGCCGTCTTCGGCTGCTCCAGCGCCGTACCGGCGATTGGGACCGGAGGCGTAGTGAATGGCGGAAGCTTCGCGAGCGGAATCGCCCCAGGAAGCGCCATCGCGATCTTCGGCACGAACCTTTCGTGCACGGCAGGATCCGCCGCAACCGTCCCGCTTTCCACTTCACTGGGCAGCGTTTCGGTGGATGTTAACGGAGCCGCAGTGCCGCTCTTTTATGTGGGCGAGGGTCAGATCAACGCGCAGTTGCCGTATGGAACCGCGCTAGGGTCCGCCCTCATCACGGTGACCAACCCCAGCGGAACCTCGGCAGCGGTTTCCGTGCCCGTGATCGCGGCGGCGCCGGGGATATTTCTGGTGAATGGACGTTCGGCCACACTAAATCAGGACTACAGTCTGAACACAGCCACGAACCCCGCCAAGGTCGCCAGCATCGTTTCCGTCTACTTCACGGGCGAAGGACCGCTAAGCGGAACCTTGACTACCGGCGCCGTTACTCCAGCGCCTCCGCCGCTCTTTACCGCCACGCTTCCCAACTCCGCTACCGTCGGAGGCGTAAACGCCATTGTTTCCTTCATGGGAGCTGCTCCCGGCCTGGTTGGGGTGGGGCAGGCGAACATCACGATCCCCGCCCTCACTTCAGGCGACTATCCGCTGGTGCTGACGATTGGAGGCGTGGCGAGCGCTCCGGCAACGATCAGTGTGACTGAATAGGTCTATTGCCTGACCTGGATTGATGTGATATCAATATTCTCAGCTCAGACAACTTTTTGCTTTTGGTATATCCGTCCTCCGGGTAACCCCGGAACCCTCGGCGTTGTCTCTACCTCAAGGAGGAAACCGTGGAGTCCCTCAACCGCAAGCTGATCCGACCAGCATTCAATGAGTTCAAAGAGTCCGCGACTCCACCTCGCAAGGCCGCCCAGAAAAAGCCTGTTCCGCCGGATCAAACCAACGCGGAAAACTTTTATTACGTCAAACAGATGCAGACGAAAACCCCCATGGTTTTCGTATTGAAAGACGGGGAAATTCTGCGTGGCGTGATTGAGTGGTATGACAAAAGCTGTCTCAAGGTCAACCGCATCGGCGACCCGAATATCCTTCTTTATAAGCCGAATATCAAGTACATGTACAAAGACGAACAAGCGTAGCCGCCATCGCACACGCTTTTTCAAGCATCCCGCTTGCGGAGCGCGAGCCTGTAATCGCGGCGCTCGCCCGCCTGCTGGAACCGTCGTTTTTCCTCCTCGCTTTCCGGAATAACGGGCGTGACAGGCATGGCTTTTCCCGCCAGATCCACTGCGACGAAGGTGAGATAAGCGGAAGAGGTATGGCGCACATCCCCGCGAATCAGGTCTTCCACGAATACCTTGACTCCGACCTCCATCGAGGTTCGAAAGACGCGATTCACGGCGGAATACAATTTCACCAATTGTCCGATGTGGACGGGATGCAGGAAGTTCATATGGTCCACGCTCGCGGTGACGACGGGCTGTCGCGCATGCCGCATGGCCGCCATGGCTCCGGCCAGATCGACCAGGTGCATCACTTTCCCTCCCAACAGATTGCCCAGTCCGTTTGCGTCATTCGGCAGCGCCAACTCCGCATATTCCGAATAAGATTCCCTGACGTACTTGCCGTCCATTCTCTGAGTGTAGATGCCCGGTTAAACTAGGGCATGAGCACGGGACGCATGGAGATTCTGAGGAGCATGTTGGAGCAGGATCCCGCTAACAGTTTTGCCCGCTACGGCGTTGCGATGGAGTATGTGAACGCGGGCGAACTGGAAAGAGCCGCCCAGGAATTTCAACGGCTGCTGGATACAAACCCCGATTATGTGGCAGCGTATTTTCACGGTGGGCAGACCTTTGAAAAACTTGGCCTTCCGGATGCGGCGCGCGCTCTATACGAGCGGGGCGTAGAAGCATGCGGGCGCACCGGAGACGCCCACACGCAGGCGGAAATCCAGACAGCGCTGGAACTTTTGTAAGCCGAAACCCGGCTAAAACGGCACGTCGTCGTCTGTGATGCCCTGGCCGTAATCTTCGGGGGGCGCCTGCTGGGCCGGCTTCTGTTTGGAAGCGGCGCCGCGCGGAGCCGAAACCGGCGCCTGCGAGAATTCATCTCGCCCGCCGCCCTGTCCGCCGCCGCCGCCCGCGCTGCCCAGAAGAATCACGTCATCCGCGACCACTTCGGTGCTATAGACCTTCTTTCCGTCTTTATCTTCGTAGCTGCGCGTTTGGATGCGCCCTTCCACGTACACTTGTTTTCCTTTGGTCAGGTAGGTGGTCAGGTTCTCCGAACGCCAAAGAACGATATTCGTCCAGTCCGTTTCTTCTTTCCACTCGCCGGACTGCTGGTCCTTCCACCGGCGGTTCGTCGCAACGGAGAAACGCGTCACCGCGGCGCCGCCGGGGGTGAACTTGGTTTCCGCATCTCGGCCGAGATGCCCAAGCAGAATACATTTGTTGACGCTGCGGGATGCCATAATCCCGCACTCTAGCACAAGGGACCCTATTTCTGTTTGGCCACGATCCGGTCTTTCACCTTCTCGTAAACGTTGTCGGGCAAAATGTTCCGGCTCTTCAACTGCGCCTTGCTCTTGTACGGCCGTCCTCCCATGATCTTGTTCGCGTAGGCGTCGCCGATCCCGGGAATCGACTTCAATTCGCCCATCGAGGCGGAGTTGATATCGACAGGCTTGGCGGCTGGCGCGGAAGCGGCGCTTTTCGTGGCGGGAGCTTGGGGCGTGGCGCCTTTCCCTGCCGGCGCGCCCGCTTGCGCCCACCCCATGGCCGCCAGGAAGACTGCCGCTATCGGGATGGAAAGATATCGCTGAATTCGGATCATCCGGTCATCTTATCTTGTCCTGTTATCTTGCAAGCGTCCGATCGCCGAACTGTCGCCCGCATCCATTCTGTGCCAGAATCCGGAGGTGCGCGTTCGTCTGAACTGGTGGGTGGTCTTTGCGGTCTTCACCGTCCACGGGCTGCTGAATTTCACCTACAAATATCTCGATTGGGCGGCGCGCGCCCGACCCATTGACTTCCGCATTCCGGGAATCGAAGAACTCACCGGGCATTACACCGCATTCCTGCTCTTCCCCGTCATCGTGGCCTTGGTCCGGCGGCGCCCATGGAGCCCATCCCGCTGGTTTTCCGCAACGTCTCTCTACCTCGCGGCGCTCCTGGTCTTTTCTTTCGCGCACACGTCGCTCAATGCTTTATCACGATATTTGCTGTTCCCGCTGTTCGGTCTCGGCCCGTACGACTACGGCATCATGCGCGTGCGCTACTTCATGGAGCTCCCGAGCGATGTCTTCGTGTTCGTCATCATGGCCGGCTCGGTTTACCTGCTCGACTTTTATCAACGATCCAAACAGCGCGAACTCGCGGCGCTTCAATTGAAGGGCGATCTTGCCCAGGCGCAGTTGCAGAACCTCAGATTGCAGCTGCAGCCGCACTTCCTGTTCAATGCTTTGAATACGATTTCGTCGGTGATGTATGAGGACGTGCGGGCGGCCGATGAGATGATCTCGCGACTGAGCGAATTTCTGCGCCTGACGCTGACCGGGTCGCCCGCGCAGGAAGTGCGTCTTGGCGAGGAGCTCCGCTTTCTGGACCTGTATCTGGATATCATGCGCGCCCGTTTCGAAGATAAGCTTTCCGTGCGGATGGAGATCGAGAGCGGGCTGGATCAAGCGCTGGTTCCGCAACTCATCCTCCAGCCCCTGGTCGAGAATTCAATCCGGCACGGCCGAGCGGCGCTCAGCGGAAACGTGGAGATTCAGGTCACGGCACGCCGCGCCTCCGCTGATTTGGAGATTGAAGTCCGCGATCATGGAGCGGGTATTCAGGGCAAGCCCCAGGCCGCCTTCGGGCGGGGAATCGGACTCGCCAACACGGCCAACCGGCTGGATCGCCTTTATGGCGCGGATCACCATCTCGATCTTGAAAACGCAGCCGACGGGGGCTTGATTGTCTCGGTCGCGATCCCTTTCCACACCGAATGACTCTGCGGGTGGCCATCATTGATGACGAGCCGCCGGCCCGTCGAAAGATTCGCCGCCTGCTGGAGCGTGTGCCGGAAACCGAGGTCGTCGGCGAAGCGGGATCCGGCGCCGAAGCGATCCAGTTGCTGAACTCCACTCCCGCGGACCTCGTGTTCCTGGATATTCAGATGCCCGACATGGATGGATTCGCGGTCCTCGGACAAATTGAACGGCCCCCGTCGATGCAGGTCGTGTTTGTGACGGCTTTCGACCAGCACGCTCTGCGCGCCTTCGAGGTGCAAGCGTTGGATTACCTGTTAAAACCGGTCGCTCCGGAGCGGTTCGAGCACGTGGTTGAAAGGGTCCGCGGGCGCGCTGGTTCGGATAGCGAACGCATCGAACTTCTTCTGCGGCAACTGGAGCCGCGGCCGGCTTACCCCGCGCGCATTCCGCTCGATACGGGCGGCACGACGGTGTTTGTCGCTGCCGCGAAAATCGAGTTGGTGGAGTCCGCCGGGAATTATCTACTGGTTCACGCGGGCGCCCGGATGTTTCAAATCCGCGGCACTCTGGACACGTTCGCCAGCCGTCTGGATCCGAAGAAATTTCCGCGCATCAATCGTTCGCAGCTGGTGAATCTGGATTGCGTGGCGGAATTGCGTCCGTGGTTTCACGGCGATTACCGCGCCATTTTGAGCGGCGGTCGGGAGCTGAACTGGAGCCGCCGGTATTCCCCTCGATCCCACTTGGCACGCTGCGAATCCCGCTAATCACAAACCAGTCGCGCCGAAGGCTTCGGAAGGCGCAATATGTTTACGGATGCGAGTCTTGTTTTCGGTTCTTCTATTCGTATCGCTGCTGCCCGCGGCGCCGCCCCCGATTCCCGCGCCGGTGATTCCGGATGGAGACTGGTCCTCGTATGGCCGCGACCCGGGTGGTTCGAAGTCGTCGCCGCTCACGCAAATCAACCCGAGCAATGTCGGAGGCCTTACGCGCGCGTGGACGTTTCACACCAAAGACATGTACGCCCCTGCGCCCGATCATGGCGGGAAGAAGTCGGCGTTCGAGTGCACGCCCCTATTCGTGGACGGAGTGCTCTATGTCACCACGGCCTTCGGTCGCGTGATCGCGCTCGATCCGGTCACGGGCGAGGAGAAGTGGTCGTTTGATCCGAAATCCAACTTAACCGCTGGCTGGGGCGACTTCGCCAATCGCGGCGTCGCGACCTGGGTGGACGCGAAGACGCGGAAGCGATTCCTCTTTATCGCCACGATCGATGCGCGCTTGGTCTGTGTCGATGCCGAAGACGGGCACGCCTGCCCCGGCTTCGGAGACCATGGATTCGTGGCGTTGACCACGGGTTTACGCCACCCGCCTAACGCCAAATGGGAGTACGAAGAAACCTCGCCGCCGGTGATTATCCACGATCTGGTGGTCGTCGGTTCCGCGATCGCGGACAACAACTGGGCGGAAGCGGCCAGCGGGGAAGTGCGGGCGTTCGATGCGCGCACCGGCGCCGTTCGCTGGAGCTGGGATCCGCTGCCGGGTCAGAAGGCGGGCGCGGCCAACGCGTGGTCCATCATGTCCGTCGACCCGGCTCGCAATCTGGTGTTCGTTCCCACCGGCAGCGCCAGCCCGGATTACTACGGCGGGGAACGCCAAGGCGATAATCTTTACGCGAATAGCGTGGTGGCTCTCCGCGGCGATACGGGCGAGCGCGTCTGGCATTTTCAAACCGTTCACCATGACCTGTGGGATTACGATGTGGCGTCGCAGCCCGCGCTGATCACCATCCGGAAAGACGGCAAGTCCATTCCGGTGGTCGCCGTCGGCTCCAAGACAGGGAACCTTTTCATTTTGGATCGGGTGACGGGAAAGCCCGTCTTCGGGGTGGAGGAGCGCCGTGTTCCCGCGAGCGATGTTCCGGGCGAGACGGCGTCACCCACGCAGCCGTTCCCGATTCTTCCCAAACCGCTGGTGTCGCAGGCCCCCCTGACGGCTGACGACGCCTGGGGTCCCACCGAAGCGGACCGAAAATTTTGCGCGGAGAAATTCCGCAGCGTGAGGTCTGAAGGGATTTTCACGCCGCCTTCGGTCGGCGGTTCGCTATTTCGCCCGGGCAATATCGGGGGAATGCACTGGGGCGGAGTGGCGTTCGATGCGGCCAGCAATCTTCTGATCGTGCCCGCGAACGAATTTGTCGCCGAGGTGCGCCTGATTCCCCGCGAGAAGTTCGATGAGGCCGAAGGCAAGGAGCACGGATGGGAGTACGCCCGCCAGCGTGGAACTCCCTATGGGATGATGCGCCGCTTTCTGATCAGTCCAGACGGAGCGCCTTGCGCGCGGCCGCCGTTCGGCACGCTCACCGCGATAGATATGAACACGGGCCTGGTGAAGTGGAAGACTCCCATCGGCAGCCTCCCAAGCTCGAGCGACGCAAAAATCGGCTCGCCGAATCTCGGCGGAGCGATAACCACCGCGGGCGGCCTGATCTTCATGGCCGGAACGTTTGACCCCCACCTGCACGCTTTCGACCTGCGGACCGGCAAACTTCTCTGGCAAGGAGATCTCCCCGCGTCGGCGCGGGCGACCCCGATGACGTACCAAGTAAAAGGGAAACAGTATGTTGTGATCGCGGCCGGCGGCTTCGACTGGCCGGGACAAACGATGAACGACTCGCTGGTCGCGTTCGCGCTTCCCTGATCACGGACGCTCGATCGGCAGACCCGACGCTTCATACGCGCGCCAGCCGCCGTCGAGAGAGATCACGTTCGTGTAGCCCATGCGCTGCAAGGAAGCCGCCGCCAGAGCGGATCTGAATCCGCCGCCGCAGTACAGCACCATGCGGGCGCCCTTGTCGGGGATTTCCAGTTCGATATCGCGCTCGATAATTCCTTTGCCGAGGTGCCTGGCGCCTTGCGCATGCGCGGCGGCATATTCGTTATCTTCCCGAACGTCGATCAGCAGGTGTTCTTCCGCGCTTTCGCGCATGCGGCGGTACGTCCCGATATCGATCTCGCGAATCTGCTTTTTGGCGTCGTCAACCAGGGCCAGGAAACCAGGCGAATGATCATGGCCCGTCATTCTTCTCTCCGGATCCTGGCGCCGACGCTCGCCAGCTTCTCTTCGATCCGCTCATATCCCCGGTCGATATGGTAAACACGATCGATCACGGTTTCTCCTCGCGCCACCAAAGCCGCCAGCACCAAAGACGCGCTCGCCCGAAGATCGCTCGCGATGACGCCGGCGCCGGTGAGCGGATGTTTGCCGGCTACAATCGCCTGGCGTCCATCCAGCCGGATATTGGCGCCCATGCGGGCCAGTTCCTGCGCGTGCATGAACCGGTTCTCGAAAATGGTCTCCGTGATGATGGAGATGCCATCGGCTTGCGTCATCAACGCCATGTACTGGGCCTGCAGATCGGTGGCGAACCCCGGATACTCCTCGGTGGTCATATCCACCGAATGCAGTTTCCCGTCGCCATGGACATGGAGCGTATCCGGGCCTTCCCGCTCAATATGCACGCCGGCCTGCTGCATCTTTCCAATCAGAGCGTCCAGGTGCTCCGGTGCGCAATGCGTCACGCGCAAGTCGCCCCCGGTAATCGCGCCGGCGATCAGGTACGTGCCGGCTTCAATCCGATCAGGGATAATTTCATGCGCGGCCGGGGTGCCATGCAGTGTATTTACCCCCACGATCCGGATGGTCGAAGTGCCCGCGCCTTCGATCTTCGCTCCCATGGAAATGAGAAGCTCGCATAGATCGCCGACTTCCGGTTCGCGCGCGGCGTTCTCGATCACCGTTTCGCCGCGGGCCAGGGTCGCCGCCATCACCAAATCTTCGGTGCCCGTCACGGTGATGCGGTCAAACTTGATGTGCGCTCCCGTCAATCCGTTCGGGGCCACCGCTTCGATATATCCATACTCCTGGCGGATCGTCGCCCCGAGTTGTTCCAGTCCCGAGAGGTGGAAATTAATAGGCCGCGCGCCGATGGCGCACCCGCCCGGCACGGACACCCGCGCGCGCCCGGCCCGAGCGACCAGCGGCCCCAGCACCAGACTTGACGCGCGCATCGTTTTGACCAGTTCATATGGCGCCTCGGGCGATACGATCTGGCGCGTTGCGGCCCGGAATACGCCATCGTCTTCTTCCACCGTCACGCCGATATCGACCAGCAGCCGGACCATGGTCCGGATATCCCGCACCCGCGGGATGCGCGTCAATTCAACCGTATCCCCGGTCAGCAGCACCGCGGCGAGCGCAGGCAGCGCGGCATTCTTAGAACCGTTGGTTTCGATGGAACCGCTTAAGCGGGCGCCGCCTTCGATTACGAATCTATCCATGTTTCGTTTCGATTCCTTTTTGATCGGAAGCGCTTTGCAATGCGGCGGCGATTCGGCCGCCCGTGCGCGCCAGAAGATCCTCGGATTGATTTCTGGTCAGCCCCGTCTTAGCCATGACAATGGCCGCGGACACGACGTTTCCCGCTGCCTCTAGATACCGGGCCGCGTCGCTCTCGGAAACTTCCGTGGCGTCTCGCACGACGCGCCGCGCCCGATCCGCCAGCTTGGCGTTTGTCGGCTGCACGTTGACCATCAGATTGCCGTATACCAGGCCCCGGCGGATCATCGCTCCCGTGGTGAGCATGTTCAAAACCAGCTTGGTCGCGGTGCCCGCTTTCAAGCGCGTGGAACCGGTCAGGATCTCGGGGCCGGGCAGGGGAGTGATCGGGATCTCCACGGCGGCCGCCAGTTCCGAACGGGTCGTGCAACTGATGCCGATGGTCCGGGCGCCCGCGGCGCGCGCTTCCCGGATCGCGCCCAGCACATACGGCGTTCTTCCGCTCGCGGCGATGCCGGCGACCACATCGCCGGCCCGCACCCCTCGTACCCGCAGATCGGACGCGCCGGCTTCCGGATCGTCTTCACTCGCTTCCGTGCTGCGGGTCAGAGCCGCTTCGCCACCGGCGATTACGCCTTGCACCAGATCCACGGAAACGTTGAAGGTGGGCGGGCATTCGCTCGCATCAAGCACGCCAAGCCGGCCGCTGGTTCCCGCCCCGACGTAGAAAAGCCGGCCGCCAGCCTCGAAGCTCGCTACGATGGCGTCCACCGCTCGGGCGATCTGCGGGATCTCCTTTCGCACCGATGCCGCCACCTTCTCGTCTTCGCGACTCATAACTTCCAGCATCTTGACCGTGGGCAATTCGTCAATATGCGCGGATGCGGGATTTCTCTGCTCGGTCAGTAGTGACTCAATGCCGCCATCCCTCAATGCAGCGTCTCCACGTATGCTCCCGTGGTGGCGTCCACCAGCACCGAAAATTCGCTGGTGCTTGCGCTTTCGCCCCAGAGTACGCGCCACGCGGCATTGCTGTAGGAACTGGTTTCCTGTAAACTGATAGGTCATCACCATGCCCGGATTTTTTGGCGTCGAACGCGGCCGCTTTTTTCAGCGCCGTCTGGTAAGCGGCATCCGAATCGACCCTCGCGGCCGCGATCGAGAAGGGCTGCGAGGATGCGTTCGGGCCGCTCCAAGCATCGGGCTTGCCGGAGTTGATTCCCTGATGCAAACTCATGGAGGCTTCAATCACCGAAAACGTATAGGTACGGGATTGTTGCAGCGACGGCGATACGAAGACCGCCTGCCAGGCCCCGGCTTTCCCCGGCTGCGGCTTCACGTCCGAGAGGTGGATGCTGGTGAAGTTGTACACCTGCGCGTCGGGCGCCCACGCGTGGGAAGCCGCGAACATCTGGTAAAGCGCATGCAGGCCGGTGACGGGCTCCGGAGGCGCTTCCGCTTTTTTCGGCGCCGTGCTGGTTGCGCCGCATCCGCACAGGGCGATCGACGCCACTCCTAAAGCAACCGCGAGTCTCAGGAAAAACCTCCTTCTTTCCGCCCGGACAAATGGGCGCATTTCACATTGTAGCGGCGTGTGGAATAATCAGAGTAACGGAACGGGGTGGCCTCATGAAGTGCTTCATCGCAGTGCTTTCCTTCGGCTTCATGCTATTGCCGGGGAGCGCGCTTGCACAGCATGGCATTCCGCCCAATCCGGTCTTGCTCCCCACCACCAGCCCCGTTTCGACGACCACCCTGAGCGGTTCGGGCAGCAGCCCGCAAGTTTCCACCGGCATGTACCTAAGCGGCAAGGTGACAGTCCAGGACGGCGGTGAATTGCCCCTGAACGTCGTGATCGAGAGGGTCTGTGGATCGAACCGGCGAGCCCTGGGCTATGCGGACAAAAAAGGCGTCTTCAATGTGAAAGTGAGCGGCCACTCCTTGGCTTCCATGGTGGATGCAAGCGAAGACCAGCGCGGCGCTCTGGGAAAACCGCCGTCCGCGGCCCGTGAGCAGGGCGGCACTGACCTGCTGGGCTGCGTGCTCCAGGCTTCCTCGTCCGGTTTTCGTTCGGGAACCATCGACATCGGTTCGCAGCGGCTCCTCGATAATCCGAACGTCGGAACCCTGATCCTGTCCCGGCTGGGCGGCGCGAGCGGGGGAGTGGTCAGCGAAACCATGCTGACCGCCCCCAAAAGCGCCGTGAAGGCCTACGACCGCGGCATGGAAGCGCTCCGCAAAGATGACGTTCCATCCGCGATCAAAGACTTCCAGAAAGCGGTTGACCTGCACCCCCGTTTTGCGAGCGCGTGGTATGAGCTGGGACATTTCTACATGGACGTAAATGCCAGTGAAGCTCAGATCGACCTGACCAAGGCTTTGAACGCCGATCCCAAATTCGTTATGCCTTACGTGGATTTGGCTATCCTCGCCTACCGCCAGCGCAACTGGGACGGAACCATCGACATCTCGAATCGCGGCATCCGGCTGGATGCGAACAGTTTTCCGCAGCTCTACTATTTCAATGCGGCGGCGCAGTTCAACAAACGAAACCTCGAGCAAGCCGAGAAGAGGGCTCGCGACACGATGCGGGTCGATGTGGATCACACCCTCCCGAAGGCGCAGCAACTCTTGAGCTATGTCCTGGCGGCGCAGGGCGACTTTACCGGGGCGGTGGATCAAATGCGCGCCTACATCGCGGGCGGGCTTGAGCCGGAAGACGCCGAAAAAGCCCGGAAAGAGTTGGCGCAGTTGGAAGTCCGGGCCAACTCTTCGGCCCGCAAGTAGCGCGCGCTACCCGAGCGTCAACGCCCGTAGCGCACGTAGCGCGAACCCCCGTTTGCCGGCACGCCCGGATGCAGAATCTCCACCAGGATCTCCAATGATTCGACCACGCGCGGCCCAGGCCGGTTGAAATACTGGTTTCCATCCGCCACGTAGACCTGGTTTTCCCGGACGGCCCGAAGCGTCGGATAATCCGTACGGGAACCGATCCAATGCATCTCGGGAAGGGTTCTCTCGATTGAGAATCCACACGGCATGGCGATGATGACATCCGGATCGGTCGCCGCCAGTTGCTCCCACGTCATCCACGGCGAATGCAAACCAGCGGTCCCGAACAGATTGACCGCGTTGGCCGCCTCCACTAGTTCCGGAACCCAGTTTCCCGCGGCCATCAGCGGCTCCAGCCACTCGATACAGGCGACTCGCGGTCGCCGCACATCGGAGTAAGCCCGCTCGCGCAGCAGATTCATACGCGCTTTCAGCCGCTCGATCGCGGGCTCGCCATTCACGCCCAGCGCCGCCGCCACGCGCCGCATGTCATCCCAAATGTCCGCCAGAGCGTTCGGCTGCAGAGAAACAATCTCCGGCCGGCTCGCCAGCTTGCGCGCGACTGAAAGCTCCACGTCCCGCAAGCTGACGGCGCAGACTTCACACTGCGTCTGCGTCAGAATGTGGGTCGGCTGAAGCGCCTCCAGAAGAGCATCGGAAACTTCATAGACGGAGAGCGCGTTCTCCACTGACGCCTTCACCAGCCGGTCGATCTCCAGACTGCTGCCCGAGCAGTCGAAGCGGGGACGCGTGCAGCAGGGCAGCGCTTCCACGCCGGGCGGAAAGTCGCACTCATGCGAGCGGCCGACCACGAACTGACCCAAACCCAATTCGAAAACGATCTCGGTGGCGCTCGCGATCAGCGAGACGATCCGCGGTTCAGGAATCCGCAAGAATGCGTTCTTGACGTGCAACGCCCCGGCTCAAAGCATAGTGGAGCCCAAAGAGCAACGCCGTCCATGCCAGATCTCCCGCTAAAGTCGCCGGGAAGAAGGGAAGAGCATCGACGTAACATCTCGTCAGCCCCGCCATTGTGTGAGGCGAGTACTCCACGAAATAGGCGAAGTTTGAGATCAGGAAGAACTGCATGCTGCAGAGCAGCGCCGCGCCGCCGATCCGCAGCGGATTGTTGGTTCTTCGCAGCGAGCGCCCGATCAGGACGCTGAGCAGAAAGCTCGCATAGATATAGGGCGTCCCAAACGTGTACCCGCCGAGCAGCGGATCGGTGATGGCCATGACCGCCAAGGGAACCAGATAGGCGTACCAGCCGTTCAGACGCGCGCCCGCGAACAAACTGCTTCCTCCAACCGGCGCAAAATTCGGCGGATGCGGCATCAACCGCGCTAGCCCGCTAAGTATGGTGAGGGTCAGCGCGAAGGGGCGTACATTCGATCTGTGTTCAGTCATGCTCCATCTCCTCTTGCGGCCCCGATTCCGCGTGTCCCGAAGGCGCTTCATTCGGCTGCCACAACGTCTCGCGACAGTTCATCTCGCGGCTGGCCCACCGGCTCCACACGAAAAACGCATCGCTTAGCCGGTTCAGATATTTTAGTGTATCGCCGTCCACCGGCTCTTGTTGCGATAAGCTCACGCACAAGCGTTCCGCGCGCCTGCACACGGTACGGCAAAGGTGCAGCTCGGCGTTCAGCCGGGACCCTCCCGGCAGCACAAAGGAACGCAACGGAGGAAGTTCCTTCAAGGCGGTGTCCATCTCGCTCTCGAGCCACTCGATCTCGGTGTTCGTCACGCGCGGCTGCCTCGGGTGCACATCCTCCGCTCGCGTCGCCAGAATCGAACCCAGGTTGAAGAGCTCGTGCTGCACTTTCTTCAGGGTCGCCGCCAGAACGTGCAGCGATGCTTCCTCGGAAGACTGACGCGCCAGCCCGGTGAAGGCGTTGAGTTCGTCGACTGTCCCGTAGCACTCGATCCGCGCGTCGTCCTTTCGAACTCGCTGGCCCCCCACGAGGCTGGTCTGCCCGCCATCGCCCAGGCGCGTGTACACCCGATTGATCGCGAGACGCGGCTCCGCGAAAGCGCCGCCGGATTCTTCAGAAGTCTTTGCCACGAAAGCTCCATTTCACGCCGGAAATAAACGTTAGCCGCGGCGACGGATAGCCGAAAATCTCTTCGTACCGCTCATTGAGCAGGTTCCGCACTGTTCCGAAAGCCGACACGCCGCCCTTTAGCGCCACGTTCACATTCACCGCCAGATTCGCATAACCGGGATTGTCATAGAATCCCGCGCTTGCGCCATAGTTCGGCTCTACGTCCAGCGTATCCCCGCGGATATAGCCGATTACTTCTCCCGCTACCCGTCCATGCGTCAGCGCGAGCCGGAACGATCCCGACTGCGGAGGGCGCCGCGCCAACTGCTGGCCCACCTGAAAATACTGTTCCGCCAGATCCGAATGATCAAGCGCGAGAACCTCCGTATCGAGGTACGTGTAGTTTCCTAGAAAAGCCGCCCACCGCGCGGGCCGGTATTGAGCGGAAAATTCCACGCCCTGCGATTTCGCGTTCGACAGGTTGTCCGATGTGTACGCGCTCAACTCGGGAAAGCGAACCGCCCAGCGACACGATCAGATCGGCGTAATGCGTATAGAAATAAGTCGCGCTCAGCACCAGTTTTCCGGCCATGAGGCTCTGCGCAATGCCGGCGTCCACGCTGGTCGAGCGCTCCGGTTTCAGATCGGGATTCGTCGTGAACGCCAGTTCATCGGCGCCCGGATGCCGAATTCCGGTTCCCGCCGAGGCATGCAAACGCGTGCCGCCCGGCAAGGAGTAGCCGAGCGCGAGTTTTGGATCGACCCGCCCGTAGTCATGCGCCGCAAACCCGTCATGCGCGGGAAATCCATTCTCATTCCCCCGGAATCGGCGGCGTCTCGAAAATGTCCCCGCGCACGCCCGCCTGCACGTAAAGTCTCCCGAACTGCAGCCGGTTCTCCCAATAGATTCCCTGTTCGTCCCGGCGCAGCGGATAGGCCGTGTTCCCGCTGTCGGTGATGAACGTGTTCCGCACCTCTTCGCGCGTCCACGTAAACCCCGCGGACATCGTCCAGTTCTTCGAAACGCTAATCACCGTCCGCTCTTCAGCCTCGCCGCGAATGTCCTTATTGAAGCTGTTCCCGTAGGGGCTCGCGTAAAAATCGTTGCTGAGAAAGAAGCCGCCCAATAGCTCTTCCCGGATCCGGCTGGTCAGATCCGCCTGATAGTGGAACGAGTAGTCGGACACGTTATTCTTGTCGCGCGAAACCGTGTCGATCCCCGGGTACAGACCGGCCGGGTCCGATCCGTAAGGGCCCGGAACCCCCACCGCATTCGCGTCAAAATCCCCGGTCGCGCTAAAGCTCTGGCGGCCCCAGTTCCGGTTCAGATGCAGCAGAACGTTCTCGTTCATCCACGCGGAATTAGCGACGTTTCCATCCGAGTCGATGTCGATCCGCGAAAGCGAACCGGCCAGGCCGAAGCCGTCCACCGCTCCGGTTCCGCTCACCCCGAAACGCCGCTCGCCATGGCTGCCCCCATCGGCGATGACGTCCACGGCCGTACCGCTGTTCTCACTCGAACGCGTCACAAAGTTCACCACGCCGCTATTCGCGTAGGAGCCGTACACGGCCGACTGCGCGCCCTGCACCACCTCAATCCGGTCGAGAAAGTCGGTGGGGATCTGCGAGAAATCAAAACTGCCGCCGTAAGCGAAACTGTTTACCGGCGCCCCGTCAATGGTGACCAGCGCGTAGCTGGAATCGCCGCCGCGCACGAACGCCGACGTCACGCCGCCGCGCCCGCCGCTCTGCGCAATCGCCACGCCCGGCAAAATGCGCAAAAGTTCGGACGCCTGTTCCTCGTTGCGCTCGCGAATCTCATCGCTCGTGATTACGTTGACGGTGCTCGCCTGTTCGCTGGCCGTCGCATCGATCGTCGACCCCGCGACGCGCACGGAATCCTGCATCGGCGCAATTTCTACCAGCACGTTCAGGCTGGCCGGCAGGGGCCCCGCGATGGTCTGAGTCGCAAAGCCCGAGGCGGTGATGATGACCCGATCGGTATTTGCGATCGGCATATCGAAAGCAAACTCGCCGCGTTTGCCGGTGGTTCGCTCCTCCACCAGCCCTACCCGGTTGAATAAAGCCACGTGCGCGCCGGCCACGACGCCCCCGGTTGGGTCCGTCACTGTCCCGCTCAGGCCCGCGTCATCCGCGGCCTCGCTCATTCCATGGAACGCGGCAAGGCAGAGTGCCGCCGCGGCAATCGTTCGGATCATAATAAGCAGCCCTCCGCTGCCGCGCATTTCGCGCGATCCTGTTCGATCGGTCTCCTGACTCACGCATCCTCAGCCCCGGTCTGCCTTCCCATTCCCGAAGAAACAGTGGCTTGCTTGAACGGAGCCTCCGCGCTCACAGTGGCGGGGCCGTGCTGGAGTCTCACCAGCTTCCCAACTTCTATCGAACAGTCCTGGTAAAAAGGATAACTTGATCTTAAAAGTTGATCCCGGTCCCTGTCAAAGGCCGATTTCGATACGAAATCGTACAATCCTTTCAAAATTAAATTGCTCGTCAGAATCGCGCAAGAATATGATCATTTTCAACTTGGCTTCCGAACCCAGCTACGCATCCAGCGGCGCCGTGCTGGTCGTAGACGACGAACTGGAAATCCGCAAACTCGTGACCGCCATCCTCACGAATGCCGGTTATTCCGTCTTCCAGGCGGATTCCGGCGAAAGCGCGCTGCGCATGTTCAATAAGCATGCCAACGAGATCACTTTGCTGCTCAGCGATGTCGTCGCGCCCGGCATCAGCGGCCCCATGCTGGCCGACCAGCTTCTGGAGCTTCATCCCCACCTGAAAATTCTCTTCATGTCCGGCTTTAACGCCTCCATGGTCGTTCGGCGCTTCGTTGTGGAGCGGGGCTTCCCGTTGCTCCCCAAGCCGTTTACTTCAGAGCGGCTCGTCACCGCCATTCAGCAGACCATCGGTCCTGCACGCCGCGGCATCTACGGTCATTAGCCGTTGCCGATCTGCTTCCCAGGCACACTGCCAAGTACAATGTAGGTAAAGCTCTCCGCTTCGCCCTCATGCCCAAAGCGCGACTTTGCCTGTGCCTGGTCCTTCTTGCCGGGCTTGTCGCCTGCATCGAGCGGACGTCGACATCCCGGCCGTTCGTTTTCGCGGGCCCCATGGATCTCCCGCTGCACGAGGACATCACGCCCAAATCGAAGGTGGTCGTCCGTGTGCATCACGGGGACAAACTCGAGGTCGTCCAGCAGCGCCGCCGCCTTTATAAGCTCCGCACGGGGAAGGGCGCGGAGGGCTGGACCGATGAACGGAATCTCATGAGCGTGGACCAGATGAAGGCCCTCGCTGAAATGGAAGCCAGCGCCCGCCGTCTCCCGTCGCAAGGGGTCGCCATCAGCTACGAGCCGCTGAACGTGCATACCGAGCCGCAGCGCTATTCGCCCACTTTCATCCAGATCCGCGAAGGCGACAAGTTCGATGTGATGGCGCACCAGATTTCTCCTCGCGCCGAGCCGGCGCATCGCGTTCTGGTGAAGCCGCAACCCAGACCGGACACGAAGAGCCGCAAGCGCGCCGACCATGGGCGCCGGAATCCGCCGCCGCCGCCGCCGCCCCAGCCAGCCCCGCCCGACGACTGGCTGGAGCTCTCGCAAGAGCGCGAGCCGCCCGCGCCGCCCGTCAGTCCCGAGGAAGATCAGGAACCCGTCCCGAGCGACGATTGGACGCTCGTGCGAACCTCCTCCGGCGCCGCGGGGTGGGTGCTGACCAATCGCATCTATCTCGCCATCCCCGATGAGGTCGCGCAATACGCCGAGGGCCATCGCATCACCACTTACTTCTCGCTCGGCAAGATTCACGATGACGAGCTCAACACCGACAAAAACTTCTGGCTCTGGACCACCGTGCATAGCGGCCAGCACCCCTATGATTTCGATAGTTTTCGTGTGTTCACCTGGAATCCGAAACGGCACCGCTATGAGACCGCTTACATCCAGCGATCCGTCGAAGGCTATCTGCCCGTGCTCGTGAAGAAGGAAGGCGGACAGGAAACCTTTTCCGTATGTCTGGCGGATGACGACGGCGCCCGGCTCAGGAAGCGGTACACGATGCTGGACCGGCAGGTGCGGCCCCTCGACGCGGAGCCCTGCCCGGCGCCGGCGGTCCAGCCCAGCGCTGCTCCCGCTTCCGCGGCGGCTCCTCCCGAAGCCGCTCCCGCCAAATCCTCGGTAACCGAAAAGCTGAAAGAAAAAGCCGAGGCCGTGAAGAAGCGCATCCTGGGCCGTTGAGCCCATCCATCGTTCACTTCGTGAAGTGAATCTCCTCCACCTCTAGGCCAAGCGCCCGCCGCGCGATCTGCAGTTCTACAATCTCGCTCACGGCGCTGATGAGAATCATCAGCACGCCCACCAGGAACAGAGGAAACAGCACTTCCGCGAGAATGGCGTGGAGGCTGGATACGCTGATGACCAGCACCATCAGGCTGAACACCGCCGTCGCCGCATAGAGGAGGACGTGCGAGAGCGAAACGATCTGGATGCGCCGCAGAAACAGGGTGCACTGCTTCTCGATGTTCGCCCGCCGCGTCTCGGTGGTTCCTGGCTCCCGGTATTCCGACGTGAGCGCGCGCAAACGATCCGACATCGCCGAGTGTTTTGCGCTCACGCCGCCGATCAGAATCGCTGAAGCCGAAATCATCACCGCCGGCGTCACCGCTGACGAAATGATGTTCAGCGGACCGCCCGTAAGTTCCGGAAACACTAGGATTCGGAAGCGAGCAGCACAATCGCCTGCGCTTCCGCCGAACGCCCTTCACCCACGGGCCCCACTTTCTCCGCGGTCTTGAACTTCACCGACACTGAATTCAGATTCAGCTCCAGCGTATCAGCCAGCTTTTCCCGGATTTTCTTCCTGAAATCAGCCAGTTTCGGCTTTTCCAGGATTACGGTGGAATCGACATTGACCAGCTGAAAGCCGGCTTCGCTGGCCAGCTTCCCGGCATGCCTCAGAAACTGCGTGCTGTCGGCGTCTTTCCATTGCGGATCGGTATCGGGGAAGTGCATGCCGATGTCGCCCAGCGCGGCCGCCCCTAAAATCGCATCCACAATCGCATGCGACAAAATATCCGCGTCCGAGTGCCCCTCGAGGCCCCTGTCCGATTCAATACGCACACCGCCCAGGATCAGCGGTCTTCCCTGCGCGATCCGGTGGTTGTCCCAACCCAGGCCGACGCGGAACGTGGTCATCGGCTCGTCTCGCGATTCGCCAGACGCCGGTTGTCCTGCTCCAGAAAGAGCCGCGCCAGCTCCATGTCGTTGGGCCGCGTGATCTTGATGTTGCGCTCGCTTCCGGGCACCACGCTGACCTCTACGGTCTCCAACCTCTCGACCAGGCTGGATTCATCTGTTCCCAGAAAGCCATCCTGCCGGGCGCGCTCGAACGCGGTCTTCAGCACCCCGTATTGAAACACCTGCGGCGTCTGCGCCAGCACCAGCCGCTCCCGGGAAATCGTCGTCCGCACCTTCGCTCCCGACGCCTGCGCGCTGCTGACCTGTTTCACCGTGTCCACCGGAACGATGCCCACGATCGCTCCCCCGTGATTGCGCGCCTCTTCAATGGCGCGCTCGATCGTTTCAATATCGACAAACGGCCTCACCGCATCATGCACCGCCACCAGTTCCGTATCCGGCGACAGCGAAGCCAGCGCGTTCTCCACCGATTGCTGGCGGGTGTCGCCCCCGGCCACGGCCCGCGCCGTAAGAGCAGTCCGCTCTTCCTGGCGCAACAAATCCTGCAACAGCTCCGTCACCCACTCCACGTCATCCGGCCGCACGGCGACCACGATCTCGCTGATTTCGTCGGACTGCAGAAACTTCCGCACCGTATGGGCCAGAATCGGCGAGCCGTCCAGCAGCATGAACTGCTTGCGGCTCGTGCCCCCGATCTCGGCTGAAGAGCGCCCCATCCGCGTGCCAAGCCCCGCGGCGGGCAGGATCACAGCGACTCTGCTCACGCTCTCCATTCTCGCTTATTGTTCGCTTTAGCCTTCGCCAACCGCCTGATCCTTGCGCATCCCCCGCTCCGCGATGACGGCGTGCGTCCGCTCATCGTGCTTCCCGAAGATCATCTTCCCGGCCGTGGTCTGCAGAACGCTCGTCACCGTCACGTCGATGGTCTTCGAGATCATGCGCTTGGCATTATCCACCACCACCATCGTGCCGTCGTCGAGATAAGCCACGCCCTGGTTGTATTCCTTTCCCTCTTTCAGGATGAATACGCGCATGCTCTCGCCGGGAAGCACAATCGGCTTCAATGCGTTCGCCAGTTCATTGATGTTCAGCACTTCCACCCCGCGTAACTGCGCCACTTTGTTCAGGTTGAAGTCATTAGTGACGATTTTTGCGTCGTACGCCTTCGCCAGTTCGATCAGCTTCAAATCCACCTCCCGCACATGGGGAAAGTCCTGCTCGACGATGCGGACGCTCGCGTGCGGCATCTTTTGCATTCTCTGCAGCACGTCCAGCCCGCGCCGGCCGCGATTTCGCTTCATGGAGTCGGAGGAATCCGCGACCATCTGCAGTTCGCTCAGCACGAACTGCGGCGTGATCAGGATTCCATCCAGAAATCCCGTTTCGGCGATGTCCGCAATGCGGCCATCAATAATCACGCTGGTGTCCAGAATTTTGTAAGCCGCTCGGGCGCCATCCCCGGCCGCGGCGGACATTCCGCCCATCCAGCCGCTTATGCCGCCGCGGTTCAGTCTTGCGCCCGCTCTGAAGCCCAACGAGGATCCGGCGAACACGAGGAGCACGCACAGCGCGATCTGCACAAAGCTCTGCGTCCCCGGCGAGGAAAAGCGCACTTGGGCAAGCACCAGAGAACCCGCGGCGGCGAACAGCAGCCCCACCGCGCCCCCGGCCGCGGCGCCGGCCGACCTTCTCAGTTCGACCCGCGCAGCCAAAAACTCCCCGCAAACCGCGGCCAATCCCACCGCCGCCCCGGCTGCCGCGGCCGTTTGCGGGGCAAGTTGAAAGGGCTGTAGCGCGTACGCCAATGCCGCGATTAGCGCAACAATGAAGACACGTACAGCCACGCAAAGAAATTGGAGCAATAGTCACCGCCTTGTCCCGGATTGTCTAGGGGAACGGCCCGAACGCTCGGGCTCGCACGGGAATTGTAACACTGCGAATCGAGTGCGTAAAGAATTGTCAGCGCAGGATCTGAAATGATCCACATTTCCGCCTGTCCAACATCCCCGCGTCGCGCTTCCCCCGCTTGGCCTCCGGCGAGCCTATAATTGCCGGAGGAGCTCGCCAACTTCCGTATGGCCGGACCGACCATTTTTCACCTCGACATGGACGCTTTCTTCGTCTCGGTCGAGGAGCTGTTCGATCCCGCTCTGAAAGGCAAGCCCGTCGTGGTCGGCGGCCGCGCGGATGCGCGCGGCGTAGTCTCCGCCGCTTCCTACGCCGCCCGCAAGTTCGGCGTGCATTCCGCCATGCCGCTCCGCACGGCATATAAACTTTGCCCGCAAGCGGTTTTCCTCGAAGGGCGTCCGGACCGTTATCGCGAATACTCCCGGCGGGTGCGGGCGGTTCTCGATCAATTTACGCCCCTGGTCGAAATGGCGTCCATCGACGAGGCCTACCTCGACGTCACGGGAACCGAACGCCTGCACGGGCCGCCCCTGGCTTGCGCCGCCGCTCTCCACGCCGCCATCGCGTTGCAAACGGGACTCAACTGCTCCATCGGCATCGCGCGTTCACGGCTGGTCGCCAAGGTCTCCTCCGACCAGGCGAAGCCGAACGGCATTCTCTGGATTCTTCCAGGATCGGAAGCGCGCTTTTTGGCCCCGTTGGAGGTTCGCAGAATCCCGGGAATCGGCCAAGCCTCCGAGAATCAGTTGCGTCTGTTGGGCATACGGCGGGTTGGCGATCTCTGCAAGCTCGATGAGACGCTGCTCGAGAAGCGCTTCGGCAAGTGGGGGCTCGCGCTCGCGGGAAAGGCCCGCGGCGAGGACGCCGGCGCCTGGTTTGACCGGCCAATCGGCGGAAACGCCGGACCGAAATCCATCAGCCACGAGCATACGTTTCCTATTGACACCTCCGACCGCGATCTCCTTGAAGCGACTTTGCTCAAGCTCTCCGAGATGGTCGCGCGCCGGCTGCGCGGAGCTCGCCTGCAAGCCACCACCGTGCAGATCAAGCTTCGCGATCGGGAGTTCCTGACCGTGTTGCGCTCCCGTGTGCTGCCCGAACCGAGCAATCTGGACATCGAAATCGGACGTCTGACACGTGAGCTTTTGCAAGAGAACTGGGCGCCCGGCACGCGTGTCCGGCTTTTGGGCGTGTACGCTTCCGGTCTCGTCGAGGAGACCGCTCAATTGAGTCTCCTTACGGGCGGCGGCGAATCACGCTGGCGCGCGGCCATGGCCGCCGCCGACCAGTTGCGGGATCGTTTTGGGGAGCGCGCCCTGGGATTAGCGGGCGGAATGCGGGGAACCTTTCGTGAGCGGACGCACGAGGCTATGGTTCAGATGCCGGAGAAGACGCCTGCCCGGAGGGAGCCAAACCAGAAAAGGCGGAAGCCCTTGCAATAAGCGCCTTCGAGATAGGCGAGCGTGACGCTGTTCGGAAATCTCTCACAAAAAATTCACGAAACCCCTTGCGCAGGACTTCGGCGCCCTGCTAACTTAGGTTTGTCGCCGAAAGGTTGACGGGCTGCTCGGATCGGGGCGCTGGCCTATCCTGAGTTTTCGCTTTAGCGTGTTTCACGAAATTGCGAAGGTCAGGTTGCCAAGTTCGAATCCGGGTGGTAAAGTAAATCAGTACAAGCGTTTGAGAGTAGAGCGGTTGAGCCTAATCGGTTTGGGCTAGTTTGTTAAGCCCTGTTCGGTTAAGCAAATTTGTTGAGCAAGGAACGGTAACAAACTTCCTCCGGGCCTCCGGATGAAGCGGGTAACGGCCTTCCTGGTAGTTCTTTCAAAAAGCTCTTACAATTTTCCCGTACTCGGACCTAAACCGGGCCGTGCCTTTTTTGGCGCAGACGGAGGGAATGGTATGGAACCGTAGAAGTCTTACGGGTTTTAAGTTTCGAGGCCTGCGGTCGGCTTTCGCATGCAGATGCGAATTGCGGGACCGTACAGATCTTTGACAATCTGGTTGGATGCACTAATTACTTCGTCAGAACTCTGAGTTCAACCGGGGCGATTCAATCAACTCACAGCTTCAAATGAGAGTTTGATCCCGGCTCAGAATCAACGCTGGCGGCGCGCCTAACACATGCAAGTCGAACGAGAAAGTCCGCAAGGATGAGTACAGTGGCGTACGGGTGAGTAACACGTGGATAATCTACCTTTTAGTGGGGAATACCGCTGGGAAACCGGCGACAATACCGCATAATCCCGGGAGGGGAAAGCCGAAAGGCGCTGAAAGAGGAGTCCGCGGCCGATTAGCTAGTTGGTAGGGTAATGGCCTACCAAGGCTTCGATCGGTAGCCGGCCTGAGAGGGCACACGGCCACACTGGCACTGAAACACGGGCCAGACTCCTACGGGAGGCAGCAGTGGGGAATCTTGCACAATGGGGGCAACCCTGATGCAGCGACGCCGCGTGAGCGATGAAGCCCTTCGGGGTGTAAAGCTCTTTCGGCAGGGAAGATTATGACGGTACCTGCAGAAGCAGCTGCGGCTAACTACGTGCCAGCAGCCGCGGTAATACGTAGGCAGCAAGCGTTGTTCGGAGTTACTGGGCGTAAAGGGTGTGTAGGCGGTTCTCTAAGTTTGGTGTGAAATCTCCCGGCTTAACCGGGAGGGTGCGCCGAAAACTGGGGGGCTAGAGTGTGGGATGGGAAAGTGGAATTCCTGGTGTAGCGGTGAAATGCGTAGATATCAGGAGGAACACCGGTGGTGTAGACGGCTTTCTGGACCATAACTGACGCTGAGACACGAAAGCGTGGGTAGCAAACAGGATTAGATACCCTGGTAGTCCACGCCCTAAACGATGCATATTTGGTGTGGGTCATTCATTTGATCCGTGCCGGAGCTAACGCGTTAAATATGCCGCCTGGGGAGTACAGTCGCAAGGCTGAAACTCAAAGGAATTGACGGGGGCCCGCACAAGCGGTGGAGCATGTGGTTTAATTCGACGCAACGCGAAGAACCTTACCTGGGCTCGAACGGCTTTGGATCATCTTTGGAAACAGAGACTTCCCGCAAGGGACTGAAGTCGAGGTGCTGCATGGCTGTCGTCAGCTCGTGTCGTGAGATGTTGGGTTAAGTCCCGCAACGAGCGCAACCCTTGTCCTGTGTTGCCATTTATGGAACTCGCAGGAGACCGCCAGGGATAACCTGGAGGAAGGTGGGGATGACGTCAAGTCCTCATGGCCTTTATGTCCAGGGCTACACACGTGCTACAATGGACGGTACAAAGGGTCGCCAACCCGCGAGGGGGAGCCAATCCCAAAAAACCGTTCTCAGTTCGGATTGCAGGCTGCAACTCGCCTGCATGAAGCTGGAATCGCTAGTAATGCTATATCAGAACGATAGCGTGAATACGTTCCCGGGCCTTGTACACACCGCCCGTCACATCACGAAAGTGGATTGTACTAGAAGTCTGCAGGCTAACCCGCAAGGGAGGCAGCGGCCCAAGGTATGATTCATGATTGGGGTGAAGTCGTAACAAGGTAGCCGTAGGAGAACCTGCGGCTGGATCACCTCCTTTCTAAAGAGACCGTGGGTGGAGTTCCTCACATGTACAGAGGAGCAGCCGTTCCACTCCAACCTCAAATCGTTCCCCGGCTTGCCGGTGGATGGTTTGAGAGCATTCGTCCCGAACTCTTTGCTTAGAGAATCGCGAAGTGTTTAGCGTCGCCGGCAGGCTGGTCTTGCTGGCGCTGCATCCAATCGGCCTCGATTGATTTCGGCGGGGCGCCCGGGCAGCGATGTTTCGGGCGCTCTTCGCCAAACGTGAAGGGGCTGTAGCTCAGCTGGGAGAGCGCCTGACTTGCACTCAGGAGGCCGCCGGTTCGATCCCGACCAGCTCCACCAGTTTACGCAGCTGTGAGCATGCCAAGCCGGGCCTGTAGCTCAGGTGGCTAGAGCGCACCCCTGATAAGGGTGAGGTCGCTAGTTCGAGTCTAGCCAGGCCCACCATCCACCTCCGAAATCAGCGTTTTGGCGCAAGCACTCCCGGCGCGAGAAGACGTAAGCCTGCAACCGGCCATCCGGCGGCTGGCTTCTGTCGTCTCGAAGTTTTGGAGGCGCAGTGAAATCAGTTCTTTGACATTTGAATAGAATGACGGGCATTACTTACTACAAGTAGTGCAACATCAATTCGCCTCTATATCGGGGGCGGGTTGATCGAAGCGTACAAGAATTACATTTGTGTCTTCAGTAGATTTTGTGGTCAAGCTACTAAGGGCGTGTGTGTGGATGCCTTGGCGCAAGCAGGCGATGAAGGACGTGGTCAGCTGCGATAAGCTTCGGGGAGACGCTAACAGTCTGCGATCCGGAGATGTCCGAATGGGGAAACCCAATCCGTGCGAACACGGATTATCCTATCGTAAATACATAGCGGTAGGAAGCGAACCTGGGGAAGTGAACCATCTCAGTACCCAGAGGAAAAGAAAACAACCGTGATTCCGATAGTAGTGGCGAGCGAACTCGGATCAGCCTAAACCGGACCATCCGAAAGGAGAATCCGGGGTTGCAGGACCATAATATTTAACTAGCCAGGTCGGGGCTCCTTCGGGAGCGAGGATCCGGCGAGTTGAATAAACGGAGGATAAGGGAGTGTTAATCGAGCGGTCTGGAAAGGCCGGCCATAGAGGGTGACAGCCCCGTAGATGAAAATGCAATCTTCTTCCTAATGGCTCCTAAGTACCGCGGGGCACGTGGAACCCTGTGGGAATCAGCCGGGACCATCCGGCAAGGCTAAATACTTGCTTGCGACCGATAGTGAACCAGTACCGTGAGGGAAAGGTGAAAAGTACCCCTGCGAGGGGAGTGAAATAGTACCTGAAACCACACGCTTACAAGCAGTTGGAGGGCAATGCCGCAAGGCTGCCTGACATCGTGCCTATTGCATAATGAGCTGGCTAGTTATTCTCAGTGGCGTGGTTAAGCATAAGCGAGCCGTAGCGAAAGCGAGTCTGAACAGGGCGTTGGTCGCTGGGAATAGACGCGAAGCGGGATGATCTACCCTTGGCCAGGATGAAGGTCGTGTAACAGCGACTGGAGGTCCGAACCAGTGTTGGTTGAAAACAGCTTGGATGAGCTGAGGGTAGGGGTGAAAGGCTAATCAAATTCCGTGATAGCTCGTTCTTTCCGAAATAGCTTTAGGGCTAGCGTCGCGTGGTCCGTCCTGGTGGTAGAGAACTGATTGAACTAGGGGCCTTTCCGGGTTACCGAATTCAACCAAACTGCGAATGCCAGGAACGCGTAGCGCGGCAGTCAGACTGTGGGGGCTAAGCTTCATAGTCGAGAGGGAAACAGCCCAGACCATCAACTAAGGTCCCAAAATTCGTGCTCAGTGGGAAAGGAAGTCGGGAAACAGTGACAGCCAGGAGGTTGGCTTAGAAGCAGCCATCCTTTAAAGAAAGCGTAATAGCTCACTGGTCGAGTCGCCCGGTGCCGACAATATAACGGGGCTCAAGCACGATACCGAAGTTATGGGTTCACGCAAGTGGACGGTAGGAAAGCATTCCTGCGCCTGCGAAGGTCGACCGAAAGGACGGCTGGAGGTTCAGGAAGTGACTCTGCCAGCATAAGTAGCGAAAAACCAGGTGAGAACCCTGGTCGCCGTAAGTCTAAGGATTCCTGAGAAAGGTTAATCCGCTCAGGGTTAGTCGGTACCTAAGGTGAGGCCGAAAGGCGTAACCGATGGACATCGGGTTAATATTCCCGAACCACCGAAACTCGATCAAGACCGAAGGGGGGACGCAGACCGTAAGCTCATCCGCGCAATGGTTTCAAAGATGAGTGAAGGGAGATCCGGATCGGCAAATCCGCCGGGTCGTCTGCCAGGAAAAGCCTCTAAGGAGAGTCAGGTGACCGTACCACAAACCGACACAGGTGGACGAGATGAATATTCTAAGGCGCTCGGGTGATGGTATGTTCAGGAACTAGGCACATTAGCTCCGTAACTTCGGGAGAAGGAGTGCCCCTTTCGGGGGGTCGCAGTGAATAGTCTCAGGCAACTGTTTAACAAAAACACAGGTCTCTGCTAAGTCGAAAACGACGTATAGGGGCTGACGCCTGCCCGGTGCCGGAAGGTTAAAGGGAGAGGTTAGCGCAAGCGAAGCTTTGAACTGAAGCCCCGGTGAACGGCGGCCGTAACTATAACGGTCCTAAGGTAGCGAAATTCCTTGTCGGGTAAGTTCCGACCTGCACGAATGGCGTAATGATCTGAGAACTGTCTTAACATGCCGCCCGGCGAACTTGTGGTCCCGGTGAAGACGCCGGGTGCCCGCCACTAGACGGAAAGACCCCGTGCACCTTTACTATACCTTTTCATTGAATTATGGGGCCATCTGCGCAGGATAGGTGGGAGGCTTTGAGGCCGGACTCTTGGGTTCGGCGGAGCCACCGGTGAGATACCACCCTGATGGTTCTGTGATTCTAACCTAGCCCCGTAATCCGGGGCAGGGACAATGGAAGGCGGGTAGTTTGACTGGGGCGGTCGCCTCCTAAACGGTAACGGAGGCGCGCGAAGCTTGGTTCAGGCTGTTTGGAAATCAGCCGACGAGTGCAAAAGCATAAACCAGGTTAACTGTAAGACCAACAAGTCGAGCAGATACGAAAGTAGGCTTTAGTGATCCGGTGGTTCTGTATGGAAGGGCCATCGCTCAACGGATAAAAGGTACGCCGGGGATAACAGGCTGATCGGAGTCAAGAGTTCACATCGACGCTCCGGTTTGGCACCTCGATGTCGGCTCATCGCATCCTGGGGGTGTAGAAGCTCCCAAGGGTTAGGCTGTTCGCCTATTAAAGCGGTACGTGAGCTGGGTTCAGAACGTCGCGAGACAGTTCGGTCCCTATCTGTGGTGGGCGTAGGAGATTTGAGGGGGCTTGCCCTTAGTACGAGAGGACCGGGGTGAACGAATCTCTTGTGTTCCAGTTGTCACACCAGTGGCACAGCTGGGTAGCGAAATTCGGTCAGGATAAACGCTGAATGCATATAAGCGTGAAACCTTCCCCAAGATGAGATCTCCCAACGTAAAGTTTGAAGAGCACAGGAAGACGACCTGTTTGATAGGACGGATGTGTAAGCGTGGCAACACGTTGAGCTGACCGTTACTAATTGCTCGTTCGGCTTGACCATAAAATTTACTGATCACGCAATATGTGATTCTCCGCTTCCTCAGCGAAGCGATGGTGAGTGGCCTGTCATTCTATTCAATAACCCTTCTGGGTGATCATAGCGAGGGGGTCCCACCCGTTCCCATCCCGAACACGGTAGTTAAGCCCTTCAGCCCCGATTGTACTGCACGCGCAAGTGTGTGGGAGAGTAGGAAGTCGCCCGGTTAATTCACCAAAAGCCCAGCTGCAAAGCTGGGCTTTTGCCTTTTCCCTCTCATCATTGTGATAGCCTTTCTCCAGGCTCATTGCCCTTCTCAAAAATGCTCCGCCGCTCCTTCCTCACCGGCCTTTCCGCGCCTCTCTTCCTCGGCGCCCAGAATAAATCCGGCTCCGCCAAACCAATTCTGGGATCCGGAGCTCACACTTACGAAGCCATCCACGATTGGGGCGTCCTCCCCGCGAATATCAAATACGGCAACACCCATGGCGTCTGCGAAGACTCCCACGGCCGCATCTACATCCACCACACGGTGAACGCCGCCAGCGAGTCTCACGACTCCATGGTCGTTTTCGATCCTAACGGGCGTTTCATCAAATCCTGGGGAAGCGCCTTTCGCGGCGGCGCGCATGGCCTCCAAATTCACAAAGAGGGTTCGCAGGAATTCCTTTACCTCTGCGACACCCAGCGCGGCGTCGTCGTCAAATCCACGCTTGATGGCGAAGAGGTTTTCATGCTGGGCTATCCCTCGATGGCCGCCCCTTACAAGGGAATCAAATACAGCCCCACCAACCTCGCCATCGCGCCCAACGGCGATCTTTACGTCGGCGACGGATACGGTTCCAGTTACATCAATCAATACAACTCAAAGGGCGACTACATCCGCACCTTCGGAGGCAAGGGGAAAGAACCCGGCCAGCTCGATTGCCCGCACGGCCTCATCGTCGATACCCGCGGAACGCATCCCATGCTGGTGGTCGCCGATCGCGCCAATCACCGGATTCAGCGCTTCACCCTGGCCGGTGAACACATCGACTTCGTTTCCGGCGTCAACCTGCCCTGTTACTTCAGCACCGCCGCCAATGGCGACGTCGTCATTCCGGATCTCGGTGCTCGCGTCACTCTCTTCGACCGGCACAACAATGTGATTGAAAACCTCGGCGACGACTCCCAATCCAAATGGAGCGAAACCCGCAAGTTGAGCCGCGACCACTTCACGCCCGGCAAATTCGTCTGTCCGCACGGCGCCTGTTTCGACCATGCCGGCAATATCTTCGTTGTCGAATGGGTCGAGGTCGGACGCGTCACCAAGCTGCGGAAGGTGTGAATGCGCTTCGCCGCCTTTTTCATCTGCTCTTTTGCGCTCCACGCCCAATCGGCCGGACTCGCTCCCGCATCGGAAACCGGCAAACTTTTCACCGATCTCGCCGCTCAGAGCACGCGCCTGCAGCCTCTTATTCAGCAGCTGAAACCGAACGAGTGGGTAGCGGCCGGCGCCCCTAAGTCCGTCGCCGCTCTGTGGCAGACCGCCGCATCGCAGAACCAGGCCCTTTCCGCTCAGGCCGGTGTCGTGGCGCGCACTCCCGAGAAGTTGGCGGATTCCCTGCGCCTGCTCGAACAGCTCCACACCGTCGAAGAATCCGTCGCCGAACTTCTCCCCAGCGTCGCCCAATATCAGAACCCCGCCCTGGCCCAATTGATCGCCGGCATGGAGGAGGAAGGCAAACCGGCGCGAGACGCTTACGCGCAGCGCGTTCTCGATCTCGCCGCCGAACGGGAAGCGCAATTCGAGATCGCCGACCACGAAGCCCAGCGCTGCCGCGAAATCCTTAGTAAAGAGCCCCGCGGCGGAGCGCGAGCGGTAAAATCAAAGTAATGGCATATATCTGCAGCATCTGCGAGCAGGAATCCACCCGCATTTGCGTCTCCTGCACCAAAGACACCTGCGACGACCACCTCTGCGGCATCTGCAAGAGTTGCAGTGATTGTTGCCCCCATGAGGTGCAGCTCGAGGAGCGGCCGACCGTCCGCGACGCCATCGAATCCGCCTCCCAGGAAACCAATACTAGGTTTTGACCCCGGTATACGCGGTCTGAATCTGCTTGCGCGCGAACTCCGCGTCTTTCGCCAGAGCCCCTGGCTCATCACTCGTCTTGTATGCCCGCTCGACTGTCACCGGTCCGCTGAATCCCGCGCGCGCCAGCAATCCGAACATTCGTGAGAAGTCGACCGATCCTTGTCCGAGCGGTCGCGGCTCTCGCGTTCGGCCTTCCGCGAAATCGGAAGCAATCACCGCCTTCACCTGGGAAAGCGACCCGCGAATCTGATCGTCTGTAACGCCGCTCCCTTCCGCGAAGACGTTGCTCCGCAGAGCCAGCCCGCTCCACTCCGGGTCCAATACCGCGAGAAAGCTTCGTGCGTCCTGCAAACTCATTTCCACGCCGCTCGCTCCCGCGATCACCAGCACCGCGATCTTGTACTCTCGCCCGGCATAGACCAGTCCCGCCGCCTCGCGCCGGCTCTGCGCCGCCAGATTGCTTCGGTTCAGCCCGCACTTCGCCAGCCCCACGCCCGTTCGCCCCGCGAGCGCCAGCACGGTGCGGCACCACGGATCGTAAGGCGTCGTAAGCCCGGTCGTCACCACCGGCGCTTCCAACCCGGAACCGTGAATGCTTTCGAAAGCTCGCACCTCGTCAACCGGCGCCAGCGATGGCTCCACCAGGCCGCCCGGCATCACCGTAATATCGATGCCGTCGAAACCCAGCTGCTTGACGATCTCGCCCATTTCGGCATAACCAACTCCGGTGAGCGCCTTGGACAAGACGCAAAGACTGGGAACCTTGAGCTTCGGCGGCTTCTGCGCCACCGCCGGAGCGGCCGCCAAAATTCCCAAAGCCTCCCGGCGCGTCATCATCCTTTATTTCTGCTTTTCGGCGAAGGGACCGACCACCGGCAGCACCACTTTTTGATTCTGGAAGGCCTTCACCGCCATAAAGACAACCAGCGCGAAGTAGGCCAGCTCCAGAATCCGATCCAGAAGCAGGTTCGCTCGATAAGAGAACCCGGTGATAATTCCAATCACCAGAAATGCTCCGCAATAAGCAATCTGCAGAAAGAGCGCCTGCCAGGCGTCGAACCGGATTTTGCGGTCCCGGTTATACGGGGCCAGGAACAAAAAGATCACCGGTCCCACGATAAGGACCACGTAACAGAGGACGCTCGCCCAATTGCTCGCCAGGCCGGGCGCGAAGGGCTCTTGCGAAGAAGGCGGCGGAGTTCCTAAGCCCGCGGCGGTTGCGCCCGCGCCGGCGGCTGCTCCGGCGGGAGCTCCGCAACTCGGGCAGAAACGCCCCTCAAACTGTGTGCCGCACTGACTGCAGTAGACCATCTGTTGGGCTCCTTTTTTTCGCGCCTGCCCCTCAGGCCGCCCTTCGCGCGAAGCCACCGGCTTGCAGCGCGCGAAAGATATCCTTGGTGGCGGTGCTCCGGTTCAGTGTATAAAAATGAATGCCCGGTGCGCCACCCATCAGCAAATCCACGCACTGCGCCGTGGCGTGCGCCACCCCCAACTGCAAAACTCCGGCCGGATCTTGCCGCCGCCTGTCCAGCTCCGCCGCCAGCTGAAACGGAAGGCTCACGCCGCAGGATGACGTGAATCGTTCCACCTGCGCCGCGTTCGTGATCGGCATGATGCCCGGAAGAATCGGCACTTGGATTCCCACTGTGCGCGCGCGATCTACAAACTCGAAGTAGCGCCGGTTATCGAAGAACAAGTTGGTGATGACAAAATCCAAGCCCTCATCCACTTTGCGCTTCAGGTTCATCAAATCCACATGCGGGTTCAGGCATTCCAAATGTCTTTCCGGGTACCCCGCGCCGCCGACGGACAAGCGACTGCCCGCTCGCTCCCGGATCATTCGAATCAGCTCGTTCGCGTACCGGAATCCGCCTTCCACCGCGACAAATTCGCTTTGCCCTTTCGGCGGATCGCCCCGCAGCGCCAGCACATTCTCTACCCCGGCTTCCAATAGCCGGTCCAGAACCGCCGCGATCTCTTCGCGCGTGGATCCTACGCACGTCAGGTGCGCCATCGCCTCCAACCCCGTCTCGCTCTTGATCCGGCTGACGATATCCAGCGTCTTTTCGCGCGTCGAGCCGCCCGCCCCATAGGTTACGGAAACGAACGACGGAGCCAGCGAACTCAATTCCGAGATCGTTCGCTCCAGCTGATCAGCCGCCTCTTCGTTCTTCGGGGGGAAGAATTCGAACGAGAACGTCGGGGACCCGCGGCCCAGAAAATCCCGAATTTTCATATTTCTTATTGTAGACGCGCGGCCCGCCGCGCAGGCCGCTACCCTCATTTTCCGAAGTTCGGCGCGAAGCTGAAATTGCATCGCTCATCGGTCAGCGTCCGGAGCTGCACAATCCGCCCCGCGCACGTAAACGTCTGGGCGACGGGATCTCCGAAACGCAGATCCGTCAAACGGTAACTCACGCTGTTTCCCTCCGTGATCACCCGCCAGACGGGGTATTGCGCAAACTCGATCAGTGCACGGAAATCGCGCTTTTCCCGCAGCAGGGACACCGCCGCGCCGGGATCGTTCTTATACACCGTTCTTCCCGCGTCCGGATCGAAGGGTTCATTCAGATTGAGCTCGTAGAGCGCGAACCGGCCGGAGGTCTCGACCAGCGCGTTCCACGCGAACGGACTCAACGGCGTGGGAAACGCCGCCACCCGTCGTGGCGCTTCTCCGGCGTACAAGCGCGCATCCAGCGTCTGGATCGCGCGCGCATGCGCCGCGGCGCGGCCACCCTCATAAAAGAGAACGCATATCAGCGCAAACCACGCCGCGCCACGAGGAGGATATGTGCGCTTCGTCTGCCCCATCTCGGATTGCAGAAGCCTGCCCAGCAGCGGCGCTCCGGCCATGACCAGCAGAATCGCCCAGATGTAAGGGTCGATCACATAGGTCGTATCCCACGCCAGCCAGCGGCTGGAGAATGGTTCCAGCAACCGCACCCCATAGTTGTTTGTTAAATCCAACAGCAGATGGGAACCCACCCCCGCCAGCGCCGCTATAAAGCCGCCTAACCACGCTGCCGGCTGAGTCCGGTAGATAAGTCTCACCAGGGCCACCGCCGCCAGCGCCAGCACCGGCGCGAAAAAAAGGGAATGCGTGAAATTCCTATGCCAATGCAGCAGCGCCGCTTGTCCGCCGAAGCCCGACACCACGTCTATATCCGGTGCGTTCGCCGCCAGCAGCAAAATCGGCGTGGCATGCGGAGTCAGGCGATTCAGACCGGCGCGCGACAGAAAATACCCGGTCAGCGAGTGCGTTAGGTTGTCCATCGCGGCTCACTTCTCCGCGGATTGCACTTCGCGAATCGCGATGCTCCTGAACATCACCAGAGTGTCCCGATCGTGCAGTTGCAGGCCGATCGGTCCCGTCAGAGCCCGCGCCGGATCGCCCGCGGATTGCGACACCATCTCGCCATTCACCAGCACTTGAATCCCGGAGTGCCGCACCCGGATCTCGATCTTGTTCCAGTCGTTCGCCTTCACCGGACCGTCCTTGGCGTGATCGAAAAGGTACACGCTCCCGGTATGGAACGGATCGCCTGCCTCGTTCTCCAGCTGAATCTCGTATCCGATGTGCGACGGGGTTTTGGTAGCGTCCCAGTCCGGCGGGACTGCATATTTCGCTCGCGACGTATCCCGAATCGAGATGCCGCTGTTGCCGTTGTGCCGCAGCCAGTATTCCGCGCGCAGATCAAACTCATCGAAAGTGCGCTGCGTGTAAAGCCAGGATTGGTCGTGGCTAGTTTTCAAGTTGCGCTGGCCCACCAGCAACCCGTCGCTGGTCACATTCCAGAGCCCATCCCCGATGACCTCCCAGCCGCCCAGGTCTCGTCCGTTGAAAAGCGGTTTGAACCCGGCTTCCGCGCTCCACGCGCGAACACTCGAGAGCAGAATTAGAATCACCAGGGAAGCGCGCATGGCGGAAGGTTGGATTTACGTTGAAGATTATCAGATCCGCGGGGGAGAAACCCGGCGATGACGGGGGAGATCATCGCCGGGCTCGCTTCACCTTCCCGGAAAGCCGGTTTGCTAGGCCACCTTCTGCATGGGATTCTGCATCGGAGGTCGGAGCACCTTCCTCGCCTTGGGCCGCGGCGTAATGCACGTCACCTTCGAGTAGTTGTCCGGCAACGCCTTCAGGATCTTCCCGCCGAAGTACTCGTCCAGAGGATACAAAGCGTAAGGCTCCAGTTCCCGGTACACTCTGCCAAGTTTCTGCTGAATCCGGTAGATCGCGTGGAAAAACGTCCCGCGATCGATCTTCATCTGCCGGCAGCAAAGACGCCAGTCGGCGCCCAGAAGATAGTGAAACCGGAAGATTTTGTGCTCGAACTCATCGAGCACCCTCCGGGTCACCAGCGTGAAGTCGGCCGCGAACTCTTCGTTCCGCCGTCCCCACGTGCGAACGCCTCCGCCGCGCCCGCTCTCGCAAAACTGCCAGGTCACCTTGCTCACCTGCTTCTCTCGATTCACGCAGTCCCGAAAGCGCGCATAGCAGGCGCGAAATATCGCTCTCAGAACACAATTGCAGGGAGATGCGTCCCCCTTTCGGATCGTGCGCCGCAGTCCATCTCCATGGCAAAGCGTGCACGTTGCGTTCGCGAGCGCCAGCGTTTCTGAACGGTTCCATTCCATTGTCGAATCTTCCTCCCAGGGCACACATTTCTTCGATCGAATCGAATATGTGTTCCCGTTTAAACCTGCTCTAAATTTAGTTTTACGTTCAGATTCGTCAATTGGAAAAGAAGGAGGTAGCGGCTTTCAAAGCGGCTTTCTAGCCCCAAATCATTGAAGCGGATCGATTTAAATTAGGTTCCCCGCCTAAAAAATATTCGAGCAAAAATTGTGCTATATCCCACAATCAATAAAGCAGTAGTACCTATTTCAGTGGGAAATAGTTCGATGGGGTGGCGATGACGTTTGGAGAAATGAATGGAAAGTTGGTCTCTCTGGTCAAAGAACGTGTGCACAATGGCGAGCTTACAGAGAGTCATCTGGCCCGCTTGACCGGCGTTTCACAGCCACATATCCATAATGTGTTGAAAGGAGTCCGGCTCCTCTCAACGGAATTAGCGGACGAAATTCTTCGGCAATTGCGCATCAACGCCGCGGATCTATTCGGGCGCCATGATCCGGCGCCCTTTTGCGCCGTACCCATGCTGGCCGGCTTTCTCGGACCCGATATGTCGGATTTCGTTCCTCATCGCGTCCAGGGGAATGCGTTTGTTCCCGCGCAAATCGCGGAACAGGCCGCCTCTCCGCTGGCCGCGCGTTTGTCCTTCGACCCGGGGTGTTTCCCACGCTTCCAAAGCGGCGACACCGTTCTGATCGATCAGGGCGAATCCGCGCGCGTCACAATCGTACGCGACGGAACTTATGTGGTCATGACTCCCTCCGGACCACGGTTGCGCTACATTCGGCTCGGCGATTCGCGGCTCTATCTTCCAGCCGAGGATTCGGTCGCCAGCCCCGCGCGCTGGGAGTCGGTCCTGCTCGACGGATCATCTCTCTTACGTTTGGTTCGGGGACGCGTGGTCTGGATCAGCCGTCAGTTGCCCGGAGAACTCGTCTGCTGACGGCGCGCCGCCCCAGGCTGACCCGCCTCTTCATAAACCTTTAATGTCTCTTCCGCCGCGCGCAACCAACTGAAGCTTTTGGCGCGCGCTTTCCCTCGCGTGATCAGCGAAATCCGCAGTTCGTCGTCGCACAGCACTTCCCGAATGCCGCGAGCGATGTCGAAAACGTTCTCCGGGTTCACGATCATCGCCGCGTCTCCCACCACTTCCGGAAGCGAGCTCACGCCGGAGGTGACCACTGGCGTGCCCGACGCCATCGCTTCCAGCGGCGGCAAACCGAAACCCTCGTAGAGCGATGGAAACACAAAGGCGGTCGCCAGTTCGTAAATCACGCGCAGCGTATCGAACGGAACAAACCCAAGAAACCGAACGCAATGTTCGACACGGCTCTGGATCACCGCCCGCCGCACCTCTGGATGCTGATGTATTTCGTCGCCGATAATGATCAGCCGCAGCGAATGAAACACCGGGTGCTCGGCCAGTTCCTGGCGCACCACGGCGAAGCCTTCCACCATCCGGGGAATGTTCTTCTGCGGCCGGATATGGCCGACATAAAGCAGAAAAGGATAGTGGATTTGGTAGCGCTCCAGAATCCGGCGTCTCTCGAGCGTGCGGCTCTCCGGTCCTGCCGCCCGCGAATCGGCCGGAAGACCGGCATGCAGAAAGCTGGGATCGAGCGCGTTATAGATCGTCACCACGCGGTGTTCCGGCAATCCCGTCAGATTCGCCAGATCCCGCCGCGTGGCCCCGGACACCGCGATTACCCGCGCGGCCCTCGATACTCCCCTCAAAAACCGATACCGCCGCAATTGGTGCAGCCACGACGGCGACGGATCGAAAAGAACGTTGCTCAGATCGTGCGCCGTCACCACATACGGTCGGGGCAGCAGCAGCGGGACCCGATTCAGCGGGATATGCGTCAGGTCCACATCCAGATTTCGAATCAGCCAGGGCAGGGAAGCGTGGTCGAAGCGGTTCCGGTCGCTGGTGGTATGCGCAACCGGGCGAAAGTTGCCCGGCAGACCGCGGAACAACGCGTGCTCCCCCGGCGGGCCGATCAGCAAAAATTCGTGGCCGCTCCCGGTCTGCCCCAGCGCCCGGACCAGGTTCCGGATATACGTTCCAATTCCGAAATCGCGAATGCGCCGGACGTCAATCGCGATCCGCACGGATTCCGCGACCTACGCTTGCACCGATTCCAGCTTCCACTGATAGAGCGGAAAACGCTCCGTCATGATCTCGACGCGCCGCCGCACCGCTTGGGCTGTCTCGGCCGATTCGATATCGTTCAGCACCTCCGCGATCAGATGCGCCACTTCCCGCATCTCCGGCTCCCGGAATCCCCGCGTCGTGACTGCCGGACTGCCTAACCTGATCCCGCTCGGATTCAGCGGGGGATTCGGGTCGAACGGAATCGTATTCTTGTTGACCGTGATCCGCGCCCGGTCCAAAGCCGATTCGGCTTCTTTCCCTCGCACGCCTTTCGAAAAGATGTCGATCAGCATCACGTGGGTGTCCGTCCCGCCGGACACTACCCGAAATCCTTCGTCCTGCATACCCTGCGCCAGTTCCTTCGCGTTGCTGAGAACTTGCCGCTGGTATTCGACGAACTCGGGCTTCGCCGCTTCCAGGAAGCAGACCGCCTTGCCGGCGATGACATGCACCAGCGGGCCGCCTTGCGCGCCGGGAAATACGTTCTGATCGATCGCTTTTCCGTACTTCTCGCGCGCCAGTATGAGTCCGGCCCGCGGTCCCCGCAGGGTCTTGTGCGTGGTCGTCGTCACGATATCGGCGTACTCGCAAGGGTTCGGATGCAAACCCGCCGCCACCAATCCGGAAAAGTGCGCCATATCCACCAGAAGAAGCGCGCCCACCTCATCCGCAATCTCCCGGAAACGCGCGAAATCCCAGGTCCGCGAATACGCGCTGCCCCCCGCGATGATCATCTTCGGACGGTGTTCGTGGGCTGTCGCCAGAAGGTCGTCGAAGTCGATCCGCTCGTCCTCTTTCCGCACCTTGTACGAAACCACGTTGTACAGCTTGCCGGAGAAATTTAGTTTGTGCCCGTGCGTCAGGTGGCCGCCATGCGCCAGATCCAGCCCCATGATGGTGTCTCCCGGCGAAAGCACCGCCCCAAATGCGGCGGAGTTGGCCTGCGAACCCGAATGCGGCTGGACATTCACATATTCGGCCCCGAACAGTTTCTTAGCCCGCTCGCGCGCCAGGTTCTCCACGATATCCGCGTACTCGCACCCGCCGTAATAACGCTTTCCGGGATACCCTTCGGCGTACTTGTTCGTGAAAATGCTTCCGACCGCTTCAAGCACCGCCTCCGACGTGAAATTCTCGCTGGCGATGAGTTCGATCTGCGAATGCTGCCGTTCGGTTTCGTGCCGGATGGCGTCGAAAATGTCGGGATCCACGACAGACAAAGGACGGGCCATCGGGTTATTCATAGCTGGTAAGACGAGGATATCAGGTAGGCCCCTTTACAAACCGGGGGCGTGCCGCACCACCATGCACGTTCGCTCAATGCGCACATGGAACGGTTCGCTCTGGTCGTTATCCGCAAATGGCGGGGTGATTTGCCCGGCCGGACAATCCACCAGATCCAGAAGCCAGGGCGCTCGCCCGCCATAGCGGCCCAGCAGCTTTGCATCCTCCGCATTTCCCAGATCCCGCGCCCAAATGATCTTCTGCGTCTCGATATCCGGCAGGTTCGCGATCCACGGATAGTAAATGTTGGGGGCGTCGAACCGCACAAACACCACCGCGCGCTGATCCTGCGCGAGGACTTTTCGCTCCACCGTCGAACGCAGCCTGTCTTCCGGGTACTCGCAATACCAGACCGCCCGCATCTTCTTCAGCTTCCCGGGTAGCGCGGGCTCGATCGCGCGACCCACGCCGGGGATGATCAGACAAATGATCCCCGCGGCTAAGCCGCAACTCACCACCTGCGGTCCGATCACCCGCCGTCCCGCGCGCATCCGCATCGTGGCTCGCAGGCACGCCGTCAGCAGCACCAGGTAGAGCGCGACTTCCGGGCTCGAGTGGTAAGTCTCCCAGGCGTGAAAAGCGGCGTGCTCCACAATAAAAATTCCAGCCGCCGCCGTCAACCAGCGATACTGCCGCGCCGCCACAGGAATAAAAAGCAGCGGCAGCGTCCACAACGGACCCACGAAGTATTGCCACCCGTCTTCCACCTTCTTTCCAAAAGAAGCCCAACTCGCCCCGTGATCATGCATCCGCGCCTGCAGCTTATATTGCGTGTCCAGATCGGATAGGCCGGCCGAGTGCCCCGGCGGAAATAGCCTCTGAAACCAGAATCCCTGCGGCGTTCCAAACTCCTTCAGATGAACCAGGTAGGGCGGCTGCAGCAGGTTGCCGGTCGTCTGGAAGTTATAGAACGCGAGAGCGGCGAATCCCGCGCATCCCGCCGCGCACAACTCCGCGCACGTCCGAAACTGCTTGCGATAAAGCAGCGTCGGCAGAACCACCATTACCCAGATCGCGGCTTCCAGCGGCCGGCATGCCGCCACCAGCACCACGCCGAGTCCGATCACGAACCCGAAAGACGGCCGCTGCCGCGCCAGCCCGCCCACAATCAGCGCGCCGCCGATCACGGCCACGTTCCCGCCATGGAACGTGTTCATCTGGGGGCCGAAGACGCCCCACTGGATAGCCGCAATCAACAGCGCCGCCAGGCTCCAGCGCTCGGTGAAATAGCCCCGCGCCGCCCACCAAAGCGCCAGCAGCATCACGCCGGTGGAAAGGAAAACCCCGATCCATGGATTCCCCAGCCCAACGCCCAGCGCGAGCGTCAGCCCGTTGCCTGGCTGGTACTGCGATACCCAATAGGGCGCGTCGGTTACATACATCGGATCGACACTCTCCACAAAATCGGGAACCGGATTGCGCAGCCGCAGATCGGCGAAAGTGTGCGCCTGGAACAGCAGACTGGTGTCGTCGGCCCACACCATCGGCACCGGCGGAAATAACGGAACCAGACACAGCCGCAGCAGCAGAACCAGCCCGCAAACCAATCCCGCCTGCGCCGCCCCGGATTTCGGCAGAAACGCCAGCCCGCGCGTCTGCCATTTCTCCCACCAAGCGGGCCTCCGAACGGCCAGCGCCAGCAGCAGAAGGAAGACCAGCGATTCGGTGATGATCATCCACCGCACCGGCCCGAAAATGGAAGAGTTCATTACGCCGCCGCAGTGTAACAAACCATATCAGGCGCCCGGGTCCGCGCTCTTGCGCACGACCCACGTGGTCATCGCGCGCTGCCCCTGCACGACAGTCGTCTTGAGCGGGTCCATCAGTTCTCCGCCCATCTGCGCGGTTAGCTTCATCAATAGGGTCTCATCCACGAGATACCGCTCCGACCCATCCGGCAGCGCGAAACGCCGCCCCGCGATTCGTTCGACCTGCGACTCCATCCCGATCGTCGACGCCAGCCTGCAAAACAGCAGACCGCCCGGCTTCAGCGCGCCCCATGTGCCGCGAAGCATCGCCTGGAACTGCTCGTCATCCCGCGCGAAGTGCAGCACCGCGCTGCTGATGACGGCGTCGGCAAACCCTGGCGGGAACGGCAGCGATTCGAGCGATCCCACCCGGAAGTTTTCCGCCGGCAGTTGCGGCGCGAGCAGCCGCGCGATCTCGCGCGTGCTCTCCACCGCGTCTGGATCTTGATCCGCGCCAAACACTTCGTATCCCGCCCGCAGGAGGTAAACAAGGTTGCGGCCCGACCCGCAGCCCGCATCTAAAATCCGCATTCCCGGAGCAATGCGTCCCCGCAGAAGTTGATCGAACAGGTAAATGTCGATGGGACCGAACCGCTCTGCCAGCGAAAGCACGGCCGGCCGCCCTAATCCCGCAACTCCGCGATCGTCGCGCCGGCCCCGCCTTCGTTCGGGCCCGCGGGATAATATCGCGCCACATGCGGACTCGCGCCCAGCAACTCCCCAATGGCCCGCTTCAGCACGCCCATCCCGTGCCCATGCACGATGCGCACCCGGCTCGCCGTCGCCAGCACCGCCTGATCCAGAAACTGCTCCACGCGATCCCGCGCCTCTTCCGCGCGCTCCCCAATCACGTTGATCTCCTGAAAAATCGGGTTCAGTTGCGGGCCCTGCCGGAACGTCACATTCGCGCCCAGTTTGGGTTTAGCGTTACCGGCCGAAGCGGGAAGCACTTCCTCAATCTCCGCCAGAGGAACCTGCATCTTCAGGAAGCCCGCTTCGATTTCCACCGCATCGTTGCCCAGCAGCCGTCGTACGCGGGCGATTTCGCGGATCCCGCGCACCCTTACGCGCGCGCCTTCTTCCACTTTCAACGCCGCCTTCGCGCCGGCTTGCGGTTCGCCAGTCGCCGTCGCCGCGGCCACCTGCTCGCGAAATTCGCGCTTCACGCGCGCGATCTTTCTCTGCGCCAGATCTTCCGCCTTGCGCCGCTCTCCCGTTTCCGCCAGCCGCTCCATCATCTCGCGCGATTGATTGTCAAAACGCGCGATCAACTCCTCGGTCTTGGCCTCCAGTTCGCGAATGCGCGCCGCCTCGCGCCGCTCGAACTCCGCCTTCCACCTCCGCTCCTCCTCCGCCAGTCGCGCGCGCTCGGCGGCCAGCTCGCGCTCCGTCTCCGCCAACGCGTCCAGGCGTCCGTGCAGATCCCCCAGCAGCCGGGATAGATCCGCTTCATGCGTACTGAGCGAAGCGCGCGCCCCGCTTCATAATGTCTTCCGGCATCCCCAGCCGCCCCGCGATATCGAGCCCCGCCGATTTCCCCGGCAGCCCCACCTGCAGCCGGTATGTCGGCGCCAGGCTCTCTTCGTCATAGCCCATCGAAGCGTTCAAAACCGACGGCGTATTGGCGCCATAAATCTTCAGCGCCAGCAGGTGCGTCGACGCCAGCGTGAACGCGCCGGCCGCGCGAAAATGATCCACCAGCGCCACTCCCAGCGCCCCGCCTTCTTCCGGATCCGTCGCCGACCCGATCTCGTCGAGCAGCACCAGCGATTCCGGCGTAACATCCAGCGCCATCTCCCGCAGCCGCGCGATGTGCGCCGAAAACGTGCTGAGGCTTTCCTGGATGCTCTGCGCGTCCCCAATATCCGCCAGCACCTGCTCGAATAACGGCAGTCTCGCGCTCGCGCACGGCGTCGGCAGCCCCGCCTGCGCCATCAGCGCGATCAGCCCCACCGTTTTGAGCGTCACCGTCTTGCCGCCCGTGTTCGGACCGCTGATCAACAGCGTCCGGCAATCCGCATCCAATTGAATGCTGAAGGGAACCACGCGGCCGCCCCGCTTGCGCACCACATCGCTCAGCAGCGGATGGCGCGCTTCCCGCAGCTCCAGCCGGCGATCGCCTTCCGCGCTGAACTGCGGAATGCAGCAATCGAATTCCACCGCGAATCGGCCCTTCGCGAAGATCAGGTCCAGCTCGCCCATCACATCGATCGCGGCCCGGATCTCCGGCCCGCTCTCGCGCAGACGCGCCGTCAACTCGCGGAGAATGCGCTGCACCTCGCGCGCCTCTTCTTCCGACAGTCGCACCAGCTCGTTATTGAGATCGATCGTCTCCAGCGGTTCGACGAACAGCGTGTGACCGCTGGAACTTGCTCCATGGATGACGCCGTTCATGCGCCGGCGCTGCCCGGAAACCACAGGCACCACGAAGCGCTCATTCCGGATCGTGACGATCTCCTCCTGCAAGGTTCCGTCATCCTTGTGCGCGCGTAGGAACCGCTCCAGCGACTCGTGAATGTGCCGTTTCTGCCGCTCGATCTCGCGGCGCAACCGGCCCAGCGCCACGCTCGCCGAATCCGCCACCGAACCGTCCGGCAGCACCTTCCCTTCAATCTCCGTCAGCAGCGGACGGAAGTCGCCGATCGCGGCGCCCCGCGCGCCCAGCCGCGGGAAACGCTCCGCCGCCGCGTTCAAAATCGAACGCGCATCCGCCGCCCGGTCCAGCAGCGAGATCAGATCGAAGAGCTCCCGCGGCTCCAGCGACGCGCCCTCGATGCGCAGCTTCTCCGAAGACAGCGTCATGTCCGGCAAGCCGCCGAAAGAAATGCGAATCGCCGCTCCCCGCTGTGAGGGCTGCGGCTTGGCGGCCGAGCTCAGATATTCCATCGCTTCCGCCGCTTCCGCCAGCTGCGACTCGATGCGCTCCCGCTCCATTCCGGGCGCGACCGCGTCCAGCCGGGCACGCCCCATCGCGCTCCCGATGTACCGCCCGACCAGCGACCGCAATGACTCGAATTCCAGCAGAACCGAGCTGCTCTGTTTCACGACTTCAGGTTAGCTTGCGCGGCCCCGGCCAGAAATGCGTATGCCTTTTCGATCACGCCGCGAGCCCCCGGCGTCAGGTTCGGCGGCAGCGCATCAAGCCGCCGCCACTGAGCCGCCCGGGCGTCATCCGCCGCCCGCAGCGATCCGCCCGCCACGCGGCACACGAAATCGATCACCACGTAATGGTACGCGGCCACCCCGCCCGTCGCCGGTCCGATGCTCTCGAAAATCTCCACGCTGTCGATCGGTTCCACCTCGAGACCGGTCTCTTCGCGAACCTCCCGCTTGACCGCGTCCCGCAGCGTTTCTCCCGTCTCCACGACGCCTCCGGGCAGCGACCACCAGCCCTTCCACGGTTCGTTCCCCCGCTCGACCAGCAAAACCTCGTCGTCCCGGAAAATCACCGCGCCCACGCCCAGAAAAGGCCGCTCCGGATTCCGCCGCGACAGGCTAATACTGCACCGAACCTTTCACCTTCAGGTTCGTCCGGTAGATGCCGCTCCGCGCCGTGATGTACAGCATCCCGAAATCGGCGTCCCCGAAAGCGCAGTTCGAGGGCGTCTCCCCCACCGGAATCTCTCCGATCCGTTTCGCTTCCGGATTGTAAATGAACACGCTGTTCGCCGCCACGTAAAGGTTCCCGTGTTCGTCCGTGCGCAGACCGTCGGGCACGCCGGAGATGCCCGCGAGGAACACGCGCTCCCCGGAAGCGTTTCCCATCCGGTCCAGATCGAACCGCTCCACAGTATGGAGGTCCGAATCGGCCACGTACAAAATTTTTCCGTCCGGCGAAAGCGTCACCCCGTTCGGTCGCGTCTTCCACTGCGCCACCAACGAAAGTTCGCCCTTCGGCGTAATGTGAAACACGCCGTAGAAATCGAGCGCCCGCGCATCCACCGCGCTGCCGAACGCCGGGTCCGTGAAGTACACTTGCCCGTCACGCCGCACCACGATGTCATTCGGCGCATTCAGGCGCTTGCCTTGCCATTCCGCGGCCAGCACCTCGACCTTCCCCTTCTTGTCCGTTCGCGTCACCCGCCGCGCATGGCCCTCGCACGTGTACAAGCGCCCTTGCGCGTCGAAGGTATTTCCGTTGGCGCCGCCCGAGTTCGTGCGCCACGCCGCCGTCCGCGCCGTCTCCTTTTCCCCTCGCGGCGGCTCCATATGAAAAATCCGATTGCTGGGAATATCGCTGAACACCAGAAAGCCTTCGCGCGACCACACCGGGCCTTCCGTGAACTGATAGCCGCTGCCGATCTTCTCGATCTGGAATTGCGAAAGATCCTGCGCGGCCACCGGGAGCGCAAGCAGAATGGCGGCTCCGGCGAACCGCGAGAGCATTACTTTTGGACGACCTTGATCTCGTTGTCGACGCTCTTCACGCCCGCGACCTTCTTGGCGATCTTCTCGGCCTTGGCTCTCTTCTTCTCCGAATCGACCTGACCCTTCAGCACCACGTTGCCGCCCTTCACGTCCGCGTCCAGGCCGCCGCCCTTCACGGTGTCGTCGGTCGCCAGCTTCCGCCGCAGATTGTCGTAGATCAAGTCGTCGGAAACTTCCTTCGACCCCGCGCGCAACGGAACCGCCGAAAACGTCAGCATGGCCAGCAGCAGGAGCGAACAGATCCGCTTAATCATCGTTTCCGGCCATTGTACGCCAGTCCAGCGCATTCAGGAACACCGGCTTCTCGCGCCAGTTCGCCTGTACTTTGATGTGCAGGTCGAGATAGATCCGGATGCCGAACAGCTTTTCCATTTCTTCGCGCGCCGCCGTCCCGATTTTCTTGATCATCGCGCCGCGGTTCCCCAGAATGATCGCCTTCTGCCCATCCCGCTCCACGTAAATCGTCGCGAAGATCCGGATCAGCCGTTCGCTCTCGTCCCACTGATCCACCAGCACCACCACCGAATGCGGAACTTCCTGCCGCGTCTCCAGCAGAATCTTCTCCCGCACCAGCTCCGCCGCGATAAAGCGCGCCGGTTGATCCGTCACATGGTCCGCCGGAAAATACGGCGGTCCCTCGGGGAGCCGCGCCGTGATCACTTCGCGCAACCGGTCCACGTCCCCCGCGTCGATGGCCGCAAGGGGAAGAAAATCTTCGAACGCGTGCAGCCCGCGAAAGAACTCGATCGCCGGCAGCATCTGCTCGCGGTTGTCCAGCAGGTCGATCTTATTCACCACCAGCAGCGCGGGCGAGTTCGTATGCCGCAGAACGCTGACCGCTTCCCGGTCCGCTTCCCGCGGCTTCTCCGTCGCGTCCACCAGGTAAAGCAGCAGATCGCGCTCGTCGAGCGACGCCCGCACGCTCTCCATCATCCGCTTCTGAATGGCCGAGTCTCCCCGGTGAATCCCGGGCGTGTCGATAAAAACGATCTGCGCGTCGGGCGTCGTATACACGCCCTGGATCGCCGTGCGCGTGGTCTGCGGCTTGTCCGCCACGATCGCTACTTTACTTCCGACCAGCGCGTTCAGCAGCGTCGACTTACCCGCGTTCGGACGCCCCAGAATGGAAACGAAACCCGAGCGAAAGCTCATTGCGTCACGGCCTGCGTCTTGCTCACCCGCACCTGTTCCACGCGCAAATCATCGCTCGCCAGCACCTCGATCCGGACCCCCTCGCGCTCCACGGTTTCGCCCGCCCGCGGAACGCGCCCGAGCCATTCGCTCACCAGTCCGCCCACCGTCGTCGATTCGATATCTTCCTCCAGCTTCAGCCCCAGCATATCCGCCAGCCGCATCAGGTCGAAGCTTCCGGAAACGATGTACCCGCCATGGGAATCCAGCGTGATATCCGTCTCGGGCTCATGCTCGTCGCGGATTTCGCCCAGAATCACTTCCACCAGATCTTCCAGCGTCGCCACTCCCGCGGTATTGCCGTATTCGTCCACAACCACCACCATGTGCGCGCCTTCCTGCTGCATCTCCCGCATCAGATCGTGCACCGATTTCGTCTCGGGTACGAACCGGATGGGCCGCATCAAATCCTGAATCGTGCGGCGCGCGCGCTCTTCTTCCTCCAGCTCGAACATGTCGCGCACATGCACGAATCCCAGAATGTGGTCGACCGAGCCTTCAAACACCGGAATGCGCGAATACTGCTCGTGAATCACCAGTTGCCGGAGTTGTTCCAGCGATGCGTCGGAGCGCACCGCGACCATATTCGGACGCGGCGTCATCACCTCCCGCACCACCGCGTCCCCGAACTCCACCACCGACTGGATCAGCTTGCGGTCGTCTTCTTCGATCAGCCCTTCTTCCGCGCCCGCGTTGATCAGCGCGTCGATATTCTCTGACGGCGACGGCCCTTCCGCCTCCACCGGCGTCTCCTTCGTGATATCCACCAGCGAGTGCATGAAGGTGAGCAGCCCCACCACCGGCAGCATCAGCTTCGCGCAAAATCGCAGCACCGGAACCAGCGGAACGATCCAGCGGCCGCTGGTGCGCCGCGCCAGCAGTTGCGGAATCACGTAGGCGAACAGCATCATGAACACCCACGCCGTAAACGACGATTGCAAAATCGACCAGCCCGTCAGCCGTCCGCCGTCCACCACGAACGCCAGCGTGAAGATCCCGGCCAGCAGCAGAGCGCCATGCTTAAACAGAGAAAACGCCATCGAGCCGATCTCGATCGAAAATCCGAATTTCTGCTCGAGCGTGCTCCGGAAGAACTGCTGCATCGGCAGTTCCCTCGCGCGCAGGCGCTGGCTCTCCAGGTAAAGCTGCTGGACCGTGGAGATCATAAGCACCACCACCGCAATCACAAAAAGCGCCGCCAGACTCGCCAGGATCATACGGCCGCGCTCTCGAGAGTTCGTTCGGTCAGGCTCGATGGCAATCCCAGCTTCTTGCGCCAAAGGCGCTCGGCCCGCGCCATCTCCCCGTGATCCCGCTCGTGGTCCATGCCCAGCAGATGGAGCACGCCGTGAAGCATCAACAACTCCAGCTCTTCCACCAGCGTATGTCCGTATTCCCGCGCCTGCGCCGCCGCGCGCTGCCGCGAAATAGCCAGGTCCCCCAGAGTGATCCCGTCCTCGCTGGGAAACGAAAGCACGTCCGTGGCGTAGTCTTTTCCCAAGAAGTCGCGGTTTAAACGCCGCAGTTCCGCATCGCCGGTGATCCGGCAGTGGAAATCGCGCCCGGCGACGCGCCGCCGCAACTCCTGAGCGAACGCCTGCATCTCTTCGCGCGGCAGACCGGCGCGTTCGGAAACACGCCGGAAAGTTATAAGTGGGTCGGGAGAGCCCATTCCCTAATTAGCGCCGTGCGACGCGGCGGACGCGATCAGCGTCGTCGCCGGATCCGGCAGCGGTTCGGACAGCTTCAGCGTGAGCTGCTTCGCCGAGGCCTCGTTGTGCCGCTCATACGCCTTCACGATGCGCTGCACCAGACTATGCCGCACCACGTCCTTCTCGTTGAAGTGAACGAAGCTGATGCCTTCCACGCCGCTCAGCACCTCGGCCGCGTCCATCAGCCCGCTCCGCCGTCCGGTCCCCAGATCGACCTGCGTCGGATCGCCGTTCACCACCATCTTGGAGTTGAATCCCTGGCGCGTCAGCACCATCTTCATCTGTTCCGGCGTGCTGTTCTGCGCCTCGTCCAGGATGATGAAACTGTCGTTCAGCGTCCGGCCGCGCATAAACGCGAGCGGAGCTACTTCGATCGTCATCTTCTCGATCAGCTTCTCCACCTTATCGGCCTCCAGCATGTCGTAGAGCGCGTCATACAGCGGCCGCAGATAGGGATCCACCTTCTCTTGCAGCGTGCCCGGCAGAAACCCGAGCTTTTCCCCGGCTTCCACCGCCGGCCGCGTCAGGATAATCCGGCTTACCCGTTTGGCCAGCAGCGCGGAAACTCCCATCGCCACCGCCAGATACGTTTTCCCCGTGCCCGCCGGTCCGATGCCGAACACCAGATCGTTTCGTTCAATGGCCTCGATATACCGCCTCTGGTTCACCGTTTTCGGCGCCAGAACTTTCTTTCCGAAGTTGCGCTGCTTTCCGCTCTGCACCAGAGCCCGCAGCGTCACCTGCGGATCTTCCGTCACCACATGGAAGTAGCTATTGAGGTCGCCATTGGCGAAAACGACGCCCTCCTTGACCATGTCGGAATAATCTTCGAGAATGCGCTCGGCGCGCGAAACGCTTTCCGCGTCTCCTTCAATCTCGAGCGAACTGTCCACCAGGCTCGTCTTTACCCCGAGCCCCGTTTCCAGTACGCGAATGTTCTCGTCACGAGTGCCGAAAAGGCTCTCTACACCACGAGTCATCGGAACGCTAGTTTTCATTGTGTTGACGGCGCGACCTCGCTTTGGCGGAATGGGAGCGGATCAAGTCCATGAAACGATCGAAACACTGATTTGGTTATGAAAATCGCTGAACAGGGATAAGGTCAAAAGGCAGGCAACCGGGTATGTGTTGAAGGGTGAGCCGGATCGGAACCGCTGGCGGCGGGATACTTCCATCCGCTTCCAATTATAAACTACGGCCGCTCCGGGGATGCGGGAAATTTCGCATGCAGAGGGAATGCGTTTCCCCGGCATCCGTTCACCTCCACCGTCACCGGCGCGTCATCGCTCACGCCGGGAACCCCTTCAATATTCACCTGGTTCGAGTCGTGGAACAGCACCTTAGCCTCGCGCCCGCCCTGAAACACCCGAACCCGCGCGCGTTCGTCTCCGAAGTTCGTCCCATAAATGGAGATCGCCCGCCCGGCATCCGCAATCCCTCCCCTGCTGATCAGCGGCAGCCGATTATCCTGAAACTCCCTTTCCGCGACCCGGACTCCCGCCGATCCCTGCCGTTCCAGAACCAGGAAAGATCCGCCCCACAGGAGAATCGTGACCCCGGCGGCCCACGGCCATGCTTTCTCCCAAGGCAAACACAACAGCGTCCCGAGCGTAATCAGGACGCCCAGCCACACATCCCAACTCGCCCTGAACTCCAAGCTGCCCGCCGCGCGCCCCGGCTGCGGTTTGATCAGCAAAAACCCAATGGGATCCGCCTCCACCCGGCCCAGCGATGAACGCCAGCCCGGGTCGAACGACGTTTTCACCAGCAACGCTTCGCCTGGCCCGGCGTCCGCGATCAAACGCGCGCGATCGTTCGTCTCCCACCGCAGCCCCGCCGGCCGCAATCCCCGCGCCCAATCCGCGTACGCCCGCAGGAACGTCACATCTCCGACCCCCGAAAACTTCGGCAAGCGCTCCAGCGCGCGCACGTCCACCACCACGGCCTCGCCGCCATTCTCCGGAACCTCTGCGATCTCATCGCCGCGCCCGTTCTCCCACACCCGCCGCAAATCGGCGAACACCTCCGGATGGGCCATCCAATGGAAAGCCTCCGCCGAATTGGCCTGGTTCACGATCACATACCGCACCTCCAGCGCGCGCAGCCACAACCCCGCCACTTCCTTTTCGATTCCGGGAGCGTCGCACGAACCCTGCATCCGGTTCGCCGCCGCCACCGCCGTGAGGTTCGACATGCCGGTGAAACTCCCGCCCGCTTGCCGGACGCTTCCCCACGCATCGAGCGCATTCTCCATCTCTCCGCTCGCCAGCGCTCGCGCCGAAGGGGCATTCTTCAGCAGCCACTGAGCCGCCTGGAATGAAGCCATGTTCCGCGGATTTCCAGGTTCGGCCTGGTCTTTCCAGGGATGCAGGAGAAATCCTCGCGTGACCCACGCGCCCCCGCCCAAAAGCAGCGCGGCGGAAATCGCGCGCCACCGGCCCGCGCCGGACGAGAGCAGAAGCGTCGCCCCCAGCACCAACGCGGCGTTCCATTCCAGGGCGTACCGGTTCGCGAGCGGCGTCACGGAAATCCCGCACACGGCGAACAAGACCACCACCGCCCCACAGATGGCGATCCACGCCGCCGCGAAACGAAGGCCGGGGCGCAGCCTGTTCCAGCAGCTTGCGCCGAGCAGCAGAACCGCGCCCGCGATAATCGCCGCCGCGCGCCCATCCCACCTCCCCGCCGCGGAACCAAGCAAGGCCCGGTTGGTCAGCGCCATGGCCACCCCGAATCCCGGAGTGATCCAGAAAGCGGCCAGCCCGAACGCCATTCCCCCGAAAACGAACGCCGCCCGGGCGCTCCGTCGGGCGATTCCGAACGCCGCGATCATCATCGCCAACCCCACCGCGCCCGGAAGATTCGTCAGCAACGCCGCCGCCCCGCAACCCCACGCCAGGCGCGGGCGGTTCCGCCAACCTGATCCGATAGCGAGCAGTCCCAGGGCGAACGCCAGGTAATGGGGCGCCTCGTCAAATCGCGTGATCCCGATCAGATTCAACGGGGCGAAATTCGCGCCGCGGCCCGCGCTCCGCCACGCCGGCAGCGCCAGGTAAATGGGCGACGCGATCAGGCTATACCAGACGCTTCCCCACAGCGCCCACCGCGGCGACCGCCCCATTTGCAAAGCCGCAAAATAAAGCGCGACCGGAATCAGCGCGTACGCGCAGCCGCCGCACAGATGAAACGCGCGGCCGATGCCGACCGGCAAGATCGCCGCCGCCGCGTGAAACAACGGCGGATACAGATAGCGGAAAGGCGCCCCGCAGTATTGCAGGGCGTTCCAGGTCCACGGCTGCTCCCGAAACAGCCGCGCGACCCCCATATAAGCGAAATCGTTCCCCCACGCGTGCGACGAGATCGCGAGGGAAAGATACGGCCAGATAACCCCCAGGTTCAGCGCGAACAGCGCAGCGGCGTAAACCCAAGGAGCACGCTCGCCCGATCCTTCCTCATAAATCCGCTTATTCAACACCCGCCGGCTGACCTTTCGCCTTGCAATCTAGCATTCGGATCATTCTGATCGCGAAGAATTTCGTCCGGAGCACTAGAGAAAATCGCGCATTGTGCCGATCTGGTCCTTCAGTGAAACTCTCGGCCGCAAAAATGGGCGAAAAGTCCGCGTCCCTTTTCCCGCGGATCATTTTCCCGCGGATCATTTCCCTGCGGATCATTCGCACCGCCCTGCGCACGGCCCTGCCCTTCTGCTTCGCTTGGTGCTGCGTCACCCCTCGCGCTGGCGCTGCTCTCGCCACCCTAACGAGCGCCAGGGCCATCCGCGAGCTCTCCGCCGTCGAAGCCGCGAAAGAATATCCAGTCCAACTGCGCGCTGTCATCACCTACGTGCAATCCCCGGGCAATGTGCTGTTCGTGCAGGACGCCACCGCCGGCATCTTCGTCTTCAGCGCGCATTTAAAATTCGATGCGCCGCTGCATACCGGGGAAATAATCGATATCAGCGGCCGCTCCGCTCCGGGTGAGTTCTGTTCCTCCATCGCCGAGGCCGCCATCCACGTGATTGGGCGAGCGCCGCTCCCGTTGCCCATACCCTTCCGGTTGGAAACCCTCCTGTCCGGGGAATACGATTCCCAATGGGGTCAATTGGAAGGCGTCGTTCGCTCCGGAAAGCTGGAGAACAACCGCCTTGTCCTGAAGGTCGCCGCAACCGGAGGCACGTTCCTCGCGGTTCTCCCGGAGAAACCTGCGCGCTGGGAGCACACTTACATCGACGCGCGCGTGCAGCTGCGCGGCGTGATCGGAACCATCTTCAACGAACGGCGCCAGGCAGGTAGGCGTGCGCCTGTTGGTTCCCCATCCCGAACAGGTGAGAGTCCTGGATCCCGCGCCGGCGGATCCGTTCGCGATCCCGCTATCCCGCGCCGCCGAGGTCGGCGAGTTCCGGCCGGGCGCCGACCGCAACCGGAGAACGCGCGTGCGCGCCGCCGTCACCGCCGTCGAATCCCCCACCGTCTTCTTCATCTCGGACGGTACGGGAAGCCTTGCCATCCAGGCCGACCCCCCGTGCGAAGCGCCCGCCGGCAGCGTTCTTGACATCGCCGGTTTTCACGATTTAATTCATGGACGTCCCGGGTTGCGCGATGCCGTATGCCGCCCACTCAACGAAAACCTTTCCATCAAACCGCGCCGCGCGTCTGCCGCGGAGATTCTTCCGGTCGGAGTTCAGGATTCCGCCCTGGGCGCGGGATCTCAAGACGGTTCCCGCTACGACCTCCAACTGGTGACCATGGAGGGTTCTCTATTGCAGGTCTCCCGCTTCCCGAGCAGCTGCAACCTCGCCCTTACCACTCCGGAGCGGGACTTCACCGCGACGGTTCCCGCATCCGCCATCGCCTCCTGCGCGCACTTGAAATTGGGCGCCCGGCTCCAACTGACCGGTGTGGTCATGATCGTCCATGACGACTACCAGCGCGCTCGCTCGTTTCGCCTCCTCGTGCGCACTCCGGCCGATATCGTTGTCCTCTCCCGTCCCCCCTTTTGGAATATCCAGCATGCCCTTTGGGCCACGTTCCTGATGTTCCTCGTCGTCTTGGCGTCTCTCGCGTGGAACTTCGTTCTGCGGCATCAGGTGTCCGGCAAAACGCATGAACTGCGAGTCGCCAATCAAAATTTGTTGCGCATCGCCGTCGAAGACGCCCTGACCGGCGCCGCCAACCGCCGGCGCTTTGACGAGCTGCTCGATCTGGAAGTCGCCCGCGCCCAGCGCTCAGCCGCCCCGCTTTCCCTCGTCATGATCGATATCGATTTCTTCAAGGCGCTGAATGATCGATACGGTCACCAAACCGGCGATCAACGCTTGATTCAGGTCGTGCGCGCGCTGCAGGGTTCCGTATCGCGAGTCACGGATGTGATCGCGCGATACGGCGGAGAAGAATTCGCGGCCATCCTCCCCGATACGCCCGGGCACGCGGCCTTCGCCCTCGCTGAATCCATGCGTCTTTCCGTCTTCGATCTCAATATTCCCCACGCCGGATCGCCTCTTCACCAGCGCCTGTCCATCAGCCTTGGCGTTTGCACGCTTGCCGCGGGCCGCACGGCCTTGCCCCGCGAACTCGTCTTCGCCGCCGATTGCGCCCTCTATCAGGCGAAGCAGAGAGGCCGCAATCGTGTCGTGGCCTACGATGAAACTTTAGAACCGCTCGTCCCCCGTCCGGCGTCCGCCTTCACGTCTTCCGCGCATCGCGAGACCCCCGCATAAGCCCGGCGCGCGCGCGTCACGGCGCCCCTGCCCTTATTTCCAGCCCTGGAATCAATCACTTGGGAAATCCGCGCGCGTGCGGCGCTTTCCGCCGCGCCTAGACTCAGGGCAGAAAGATGCGAACCATAATCGCTTTTAAAAATCCCAAGGCGGATAATCCTCAGGCTTGCCACGTCGGTCTCGGCGTTACCGCCGGCAACGCAGCCGACGTCCTCGTGGAACGGGGTTTTCAGGCCGAAGCCATACCTGTCGTGGATGGCTATTACTTACGCAACAAACTCCGGGCTAATGCGTGGCCCGGATTGACTCACGTTGTTTTCTGCGCGCCTTACATCGACACGCCGTTCCTCGAAAGCCTTTGCCGCGAGTTCCGCGCAATCCGTTTCGCCGTCGTCTTTCACAGCAACGTCGGGTTCCTGCAGGCGGATAAGTGGGCCGTCAAAGTCATGCGGGAACAGATGGAGCTCGAACGCCGCATTCCCAATTTTCACCTCGCGGGAAACTGCCGGAAATTCTGTCAAGCCGTCCAGTCCGCTTACGGAGCGCCTTGCACGCTCCTGCCGAATCTCTACTTTCTCCACGGCCCGATCGAGCGCCAGCGGGCGCTGTGGACCGGCCCCGAACTGCACATCGGCATCTTCGGCGCCACCCGCATCCTGAAAAATTTAATGACGGCCGCGTGGGCGTCCCTTCAGATTGGCCGCGACCTCAACGCCATCACGAAAATTCATCTCTCCACCGGGCGCGAAGAAGGCGGCGCCGGCGTCATGCAATCCGTCCAGGAGATGTGTAGCGGACTAAGCCGTGTCGAATTGATTCAGGAGCCTTGGCTTCCCTGGCTTGAGTTCCGCCGCGTCATGCGCCGCATGCATCTGCTGATGCAGCCCAGTTTCACGGAAAGCTTCAACGGCGTCACCGCCGACGGAATCGCGGAAGGCGTGCCCAGCGTCGTCTCTCCCGCCATCAACTGGGTTCCCCCAAGCTGGATCGCCAATCCCGACAGCGCCACGGAAATCGCCGCCGCCGGCAAACGCCTGCTGCGCGACCGCAATGCTCCTCGCGACGGCTATCGCGCCCTCGTGCGGCACAATGACCGATCCTTGCAGGCCTGGAAGCAGTACCTCGACGCGGCCTAGCGGAACCGTCCCGAACGGCGGCTCACGCCCGTCGCAGCCGCAAGCTGTTCAGCACCACCGAGAGGCTGGAAAACGCCATCGTCGCCGACGCGATCATCGGCGAGAGCAGCCAGCCACGGAACGGATACAGAACCCCCGCCGCCACCGGAATCGCGCACACGTTATAAGCGAACGCCCAGAAAAGGTTTTGCTTGATCACGCGCATGGTGCGGCGGGCCAGTTCCAGCGCTTCCGGAACCGCTCCCAGATCGTGCCGCAAAATCGTGATATCTCCAGCCTCGGCCGCGATATCGCTTCCGCTTCCCATCGCAATTCCTACATTGGCGCCCGCCAGCGCCGGCGCATCGTTGATCCCGTCTCCCACCATCGCCACCGTCCGGCCCGCCGCGCGCAGCGTCGCTACTTCTTGTCCCTTTTGCTCCGGCATCAGCCCCGCCGACATCTCCGCGATTCCCACCGCCGCCGCCACGCTCCGCGCCGCCGCTTCGCCGTCACCCGTCAGCATCCTCACGCGAAAGCCGCGCTTCAGCAGCGTTCGCACCGCCTCGCGAGCCTCCCCGCGAACCTCGTCTGAAATCCCGATCCAGCCGGCGTCGACTCCGTCCACGGTGACCTGCGCCACGGTGGATCCCATAAACTCGTCCCGCAGCTTGAAACCGCTCTCCGGACGGTGGACGGCGACCTCTCGCCCGTTCACTCGGGCCGTAACGCCGAAGCCCGCCTGCGCGCGAAAGTCGCTGACCCTTCCCCGTTCGCCCGCCCCGGCCCTCTCGCGGATCGCCTGCGCGAGCGGGTGCTCCGAATCGCTCTCCGCCGCCGCCGCCCACGCCAGAACCTGATCGTCCCGAAAACCCGGCGCCGCAATCACGCCATCCACCACGGGCCTGCCTATCGTCAGCGTCCCCGTTTTATCGAATAGAACCGTGTCGACGCGCGCCGCCGCTTCCAGCGCTTCTCCGCTCTTGATCAGGATCCCGCGTTGCGCGCCTCTGCCCGTGCCGGCCACAATCGCCACCGGCGTCGCCAAACCGAGCGCGCACGGGCACGCCACAATCAGCACCGCCACCGCATTGGCCAGCGCCAGCGCCGGATTGAAAATCATCCAAACCACGGCCGTCACCGCCGCGATCGCCAGCACCGCCACCGTGAAATATCCGCTCACCGTGTCCGCCAGCCGCGCCACCGGCGCCCGCGAGTTCTGCGCTTTCGCCACCAGCTCGATAATCCGGTCCAGCGCCGTATCCGCGCCCACCTTCCGAGCGTCGATCCGCAATGAGCCGAAAAGGTTCATCGTCCCCCGGAATACGTTCGATCCCGCCGTCTTCTCCACCGGCATGCTCTCGCCCGTCAGCGTCGATTCATCAACCGCGCTCGACCCGCTCAGCACCGCCCCATCGCACGCCACCCGCTCTCCTGGGCGCACCGCCACCACATCGCCCACCCGCAGATCGGAAATCGGGATCTCGTGCTCCGCGCCGTCCCGCTCCACGCGCGCGGTCGGCGGCCGCAGATCCAACAGCATCCGCACGCTCTCGCTCGCTTTCCGGCGAGCGCCGCGCTCCAGCAGGCGTCCCAGCAGGATCAGCGTCACAATCACCGCCGCCGCTTCGAAGTAAACATCGCGCCGGCCCCGGAACACCTCCACGGCGGAGTAGAGGAACGCGGTTCCCGACCCCAGCGCGATCAGCGAATTCATATTCGCCGTTCCATGCCGCAGCGCGCTCCACCCGTCCCGAAAAAAGGGAAACGCCGCGTAACCCATCACCAGCGCCGTCACCGCGAACTGCGCGGCAATCGCTCGATCCATCATTCCCAGCGGCATGACGACCGCCGCGCCTGCCGCCGCCGCGATAAAACGTCCCCGCAATCCGCCGTCGCCGTCGTCCGCTTTGACGTCGTATCCCGCATCCCGGATCGCCGCCACGATCTTGCCCCGGTCCGTCCGTCCCGCGTCGTACTCGACCGTCGCCGTATTCGTGGCGAAATTGACCCGCGCGTCCGCCACGCCTTCCGTGGTCGTGAGCGTCCGCTCGATCGACCGCGCGCACGCCGCGCAGCTCATCCCCGCGACTGGAAGATCCAGCCGCCTCGCTTTCTCCGCGGCCGCGGCGCTCATTTCACCCGCGCGCTGTAGCCCAGCTTTTCCACCGCCGCCGCCAATTCCGCCGGTGTCGTCGCTCCCGCCTCAAAGTCCACATCCGCCGAGTGCGCCTGCAAATCCACCGCGGCCGACTTCACGCCCTTGACCGACTTCAACCGGCGCTCCACGCCCCGCACGCACCCGTCGCACGTCATTCCGCCGATGTCCAGAATCGTATGCTCCATTTGCCCGGTCGCCCCTTTCGAAAACTCTATTACTGTCTACTACTAAGTGATGCGCCGTCGCCGGCACGTGATTCGCCCCGCGCCTGCCATCGTCTACCATGTGAGAAGTGCCCAGAGATCCCGTCCAACCCTTGGTTCAGGCCGGGGTTTACGTCCTTCTCTACTCGGCCCCGTTGTTCTTCTTCGGTTGGCTCTTCCTTTACGTCGGCAACAACATCGCCGGCCCCGTCTGCGCCATTCTCTTCTTCGCCCTCATCGGAAATTTCCTCTGCTTCCGCATCTTTGACGGCGTCGGTCTCGACCGCCTCGGAATGCCTCTGAACCGGCCCGGACTCTATAACTCCGCTACCGGCCTGACCCTCGGATTCGCGGCCGCCGCGTTTGTGGTCGTCGTTCCGCTTCTCGTCGGGATCGCCCACGAAACCGCGCCCAAGAACTCCTTGATCAACTGGCGTGAACAGCTCTTCGTGCCCGCCCTGCTGCTCGCCGGCGCCGCCGGGGAAGAAATCCTCTTCCGCGGATTCGGCTTCCAGGTCCTGCTCCGCGCCTTTCGGCCTGTCTCCGTTCTGCTCCCCATCGGCGCCCTGTTCGGCATCATGCACGGCGCCAATCCCCACGCCTCCGCGTTCGGCATCTTCAACACCGTCGGCTTCGGGGCCGTGTTCGGGTACGCATTCTTCCGCTCCCACGATATCTGGTTTCCGCTCGGCCTCCACTTCGGCTGGAATCTGACGCTCCTGCTTTTCGGCGCCAACATTAGCGGGATTACAATGAGAATCACGCCTTACGAGATTGCCTGGAACGGCGCGGCGTTGTGGTCGGGCGGGGAATATGGGCCGGAAGCGAGTCTGCTCACCACCATGGCTCTTATCCTGCTCACCTTGGCTGTCTGGAAAGTTCGCGTCGCGCGCCAGCAGGCGTATCTCCTCGATTGTCCCCGGAGGGATGAATGATCCGAATCCCGATTCTGACTCTCGTTCTTGCATCCGCGGTTTCGCTTGCCATGCCGGCGTACGCGTCCGACGGCCTCACCGAAGAACAGCGCATCGACCTCGTCCGCAATCTCACCTCCGAGTACGCCACTCTCAAAGAAAGCCTCCCGCGTTCCAAAAAGCCGTTGGATTTCGACGCCAGCGGCAAATACGACCAGGCCAAGTGGGCGGCCATCATTCGCCAAAACGGGCCGGCCGGGCGGCTGGGCGATCAGATCCAGATCACCAAAGTCACCATCGAGCGCGAACGCCTCGTCTTCGATATCAATGGCGGAGTGAAGGGCAGCGGCCACTGGTATGACCATGTTCAGGTCGGCATGGGCGGCGCGACGAACCCCATCGGCCAGGGCGGTTCTCCGACCGCCGCCAGCGGCACATACCTGGCGCTCGAATTCCATAAGCCCCTCGCCGATCTCGATTCCGCGGCTGTCAAGAAGCTGCTCTCGCCCATCTTCGATTTCGAAAAGCGCTCCGCCAGCCAGGTCTATTCGGAACAGCTGCCTCCCGAAATCAAGAAGGCTATCGCCGATAAGCGCGCCCAGGCCGGCATGGATCGCGATCAGGTTCTGCTCGCTCTCGGCCGCCCCGATCACAAATCCCGCGAAACCAAAGACGGCGATGAGATCGAGGACTGGATCTACGGCCATCCTCCCGGCAAGATCACCTTCGTCACCTTCAATGGCGAAAAATGCGTGAAAGTGAAAGAAACGTACGCCGGCCTGGGCGCCGAAGCCGCCGCGCCTCTCGACGTTCCCCGTTAACGCCCCGCGCTAAAGCCCCCGCGAAACGCTACGCGAATCCCGGCGTCGGCTCCGGCCGCTCCACCGGCGTGACCGGATCCAGCTTCATCCACAAAATCGCGCCGATCACATAGGAAATCGCGCACAAATAGAAAACGAGATTCCAGTTGTTCCCCATGTGCTGCAGCACGTACCCGGTCACCACCGGGAAAAATACGCCGCCGAAGTTCCCCGTCATGTTCATCGCGCCGGAAAGCGTTCCGGAAAATTTCCCGCCCACATCCATGCATGCGCCCCACGCCGGCGGCAGCACCACATCGTTGAAGAAACTAGCCATCCCGATGGCCAGCATCTTCAGCCAGGGCACATGAATCCCGGTGGAGACAATCAGCAGCGTCCCCGCGCACAGGAATGACGTCGACGAAACCACGCGCCGCGCCGTCCGCACGCTCCCGAAAATCCGCGTCATCCGCCCCGCCAGCAGCCCGCTCAACATCGCGCCCACCCCGCCCAGGAACAGCGGCAGAATGTTCAGCGCCGCTGCCACCGCGGGCGATACCTTCAACTCATCCAGAAACGTCGGCAGCCAAGTGATGTAGAAGTACCAGCTGAACGACATAAAGAAATACTGCAGGCACAGCATGATCACGTCGGGCGTCGTCGCGAACAGTTTCCAGGGCACGTCCCCATGCGCTCCGGCCAGCCCCTGGTTCCCGCGCAGCAGATCGAGTTCCCCCTGGTTCACGTTCGGGTTATCCCGCGGATTGTCCCGATACCACCGGAAGAAAAAGATCGCCCACACCACTCCCATGCAGCCGAAAATGAAAAAAACCTGCCGCCACGTAACCAGTTTCAAAAGCTGAAAAACGATCAGCGGCGTCACCGCGCCGCCCCATCGAGCCGCCAGCCAGATGATCCCCTGACCGCGCACCCGTTCTTCCCGCGGCAGCCACACCGTGAAAGCTTTCGTGATGTTCGGGAAGCAGCCCGCTTCCCCCGCTCCGAAAAAGAGCTGCGTCAAGAAGATGGAAGCGAAATTGAACGTTATCCCCATCAGCGCCGTGAACGCCGACCACCACAGCACGATGCGCATCAGCACGCGCCGCGGTCCTTGCCGGTCGCCCATGTACCCGCTCGGAATCTCGAAGAGCGAGTATGCTCCGGCGAACGCCGCGAAAACCCACCCCATCTGTTCCTTCGTCAGGTGCAGGTCCGCCCGGATAGTCCCCGAGGCTTTCGATAACGCGACCCGGTCGAAGTAAGTGATGATCGCCAGCGTGACGGCGAATCCGATCACTCCATAACGGACGCGCGTCGGCCGCGCTTCCAACGACACACGCGACGGAGCATGGGTTGCCATTCGCCTGTCATTCGATCATGCTCGCGCACCCTAGCGCAAGTGCGCCGCTTTTCGTGCCGGCTCGCCTGAGATCATGGAGTGAAAGGAAAGGCGCTTTTCCCTCTGACGGAACCCATCCGGATCGCCGTGGTCGGCGCGGGACAGTTTGGCTCGAATCATGTCCGCGTCGCCGCCTCGCAACCCGGAGCCCGGCTCGTGGCCGTCGTAGACCAGGATTTGGATCGCGCCCGGAAGGCCGCCGCCCCGCACGGCGGCAAGGCATTCTCGGACTGCCGCGAACTGGCTGGCCAAATCGACGCCGCCATCGTCGCTGTTCCCACCGCGCGTCACGCCGCCGTCGCCTGCGAACTCCTGAGCGCCGGAATCGACGTGCTCATCGAAAAGCCCATGGCGCCCGATCTCGCCTCGGCGGATCGCATCCTGGCCGCCGCCCGGACCCACGGCCGCATTCTCCAGGTGGGTCACCTGGAGCGCTTCAACCCGGCGGTGCTCGCTCTCGAAAGCATCGCCCGCATGCCGTTATTCTTCGAAATCCATCGCATGAGCGTCTTCAGCCCGCGCAGCCTCGATGTGGATGTCGTGCTGGATCTCATGATCCACGATCTCGATATCGTGCTCTCGCTCGTCGATTCCGAACTCCAGGAAATCCGCGCCGCCGGGATTTCGATTCTCTCGGACAAGGTCGATATCGCCAACGTCCGTCTCCAGTTCGCCAACGGCTGCGTCGCCAATCTCACCGCCAGCCGCGCTTCCACCGAAAAAGTGCGCAAGCTGCGCCTTTTCCAGCCCGGCGAATACATCTCCGTCGATTACAGCCGCCAGGAACTTTTGGCGATCCGCGTATCCGAATCCCGCGAGATTTCCTTCCACCCCGTCGCGGTCGAGACGGCCGAACCCCTGCGCTTGCAGTTAAATGCTTTCCTTGAAAGCGTCCGCACGCGGCAAACCCCGAAACTGAATGGCGTCCTCGCGCGTCGGACTTTGGAGGTGGCGCTGGCCATCGTTGCTAAGATCGAGGAACACTCACGGGTCGTCAGGGCGACCGTCAGTCCGCAATGGCAAGCTTAGAAAATCCGCGTAGCGTCGCGGATCGCGCCGAGTTTCGCGCTGTTCTTCTGGATGACTACAAGCCGGGCCCAGGCGAATGGCGCGCGGCTGCGATCGGCACTCTCGCCGTTCACCTGATTTTTATTCTGGCCTTAGTCTCCGTGCCCCGCGACTTAGTCGGCGTTGCGCCGGAGCGTGAACTCCCGCGCCGCGTCACCCCGCTGGTCGACCCGCCCACGCGCCTCACTCAAAAAGCCCCCAACAAGGCGCCCGTCTCGCAGGCCATCTCCGTCGCGCCGGTCGCGCCCGCGCCGAAAATCGCTCCCGTTCCCGCCCGTAGGTTCCAACCGCCCCCGCCCGCGCAGGTCGCCCGCCGGAACCCCGCGCCCATCCTGCCGCAGGAACCGCCCAAAGTCGTAGCGGCGCAGCCACAGCAGACGGCCCAAATTGCTCCGCCTGCCGCGCTGACGCCGCCGCTGCCCCGTGCCGAGCCCCCTAAAATAGTGCTCGAAGCACCTCCAGCTCCTCCGCCATCCGGTCAAGGGACCGGACGCCTGAAAGTGCCGGGCAGCGGAATCCAGGAAGCCATTCGGGAACTTTCCCATAGCAGCTCCTCTCCATCCCGTTCTGTCGGTGACGATATCGATGATGTCGTCGAGCCAAGTCTCAGCCAGGGCCGCAGTCTGCCGACGCCCACCCGCCCGAAACTGAACCTGGAACTCGAGAGCGATCCCAACGGCGTCGACATGAAGCCCTACCTCTTGCAGGTTCTTCAAGACGTCCGTCGAAACTGGCTCACGATCTACCCCGAAAGCGCCCGCATCGGCGCGCGCGGCAGGGTCGTGGTGCAATTCTCCATCGCTCCCAACGGCGCCATCCTGAAGACTGTCTTCATGAGTCACGCCCGCCTGGAGGCTCTCGACCGCGCCGCCATCGCGGCGCTCACCATGTCGGATCCTCTGCCCCAACTGCCCTCTGATTACAAAGGCAATCGCGTGGTCCTGCAGTTCACTTTCGCCTACAACTCATCGCGTTGACGCGGTCCGCGACGCTGCCCGGTTTGTGAACCGCAATGAATGCCTATGTAATCATTAAGCTCTTTATAATGTTCAACTTCATCGCGATGTGCGCCCTCCTAATGAAACGCGGGCGAGCCGCCCGAAGTTGCTCGCGAGACAATTAAAAAAGGATGAAGCCCACTTTCCAGGCCGCCATGCTCTCGTACGGCGCCTTCGCCCTGATCGCCGGTTTCGCTCTCGATGGAAAGATCCGCCTCGTCGTCTGGATCTTCCTCGCCGGCTTGGCCCTCAAAACGTGGATCGCCCGCGCCGCCGGCTGGTAGCCGTGCGACCTTTATCCTTATCAGTTCGAGGTGATTTCATGAAATGTTTCCACCTAGCCCTTCCGTTCGCGCTCTTGTTCACAGCAGCCGCAACGCCCTGCCTGCATGGCGCATCCGCGGCCACTTCGAGGTGGATCACCGCTTGGGGCGCCAGTTCCACGGAGGCTGCTGCAGGCGTCACCGTCGCCGACCTCTCGGTGCGGTTGAGCGCCAACATCACCACCGGCGGCCCGCAAATGCGCGTCCGGCTTTCTAATAGTTTCGGCGCCTCCGCGGTCACCATCGGACACGCCACCGTGGGCGCAGCCGCATCCGCTGGCAGCTCCGAAATCACCGGAACCTTGCGGGATTTAACCTTCAACGGTCAGCCAGCAATCACGATTCCCCCCGGCGCCCAGGCTTTGAGCGACGCGCTCCCCTTGAGCGTGACGCCCGGCCAAAACCTCGCCGTGAGCCTCTACTTCCCCAACACCCTCGTCAATCCCTCGATCAACTACGTCTCCCAAGCGACCTCCTACCTATCCACGCCGGGCGACCACACCTCGGAAACCTCGGGCAGCTCGTTCCCTTACCCCATGAACTCTTACTATTACTTGAGCGCCATCGATGTGTTCGGGTCCCCGGCCGTCGGATCGGTGGTTGCGGTCGGCGACTCCATCACCGAAGGTTACGGCTCTCCCATCGACGCCAATCAGCGTTGGACTGACGACCTGGCGGCTCGCTTGCAGAGCAATTCATCCGTCTTCGGCGTGGTGAACGAAGGCATCGGGGGAAACCAGCTCTTGATGGACGGCGGAGTCGCCGGCGTGAACGGGATAGCTCGGCTGGATCGCGACGCCCTCGCCGAGAGCGGCGTGAAAGACGTCGTTTTGGCTCTGGGCATCAACGACATCTTTTTCCTCGCCAATGCAAGCTCCATCCTAACTGGATACCGGCAGTTCGTAAGCCAGGCTCACGCGGTCGGAGTGCGCGTCATCGGCGGCACCGTCACTCCCTTTGGCGGCGTCGCCGGAGTCACTACTGGCATGGAAAACACGCGCCAGAGCGTCAACGCCGCGGTCCGAAACGGCGCCATCTTCGATGCATACGTGGATTTTGATTTAGCCGTACGCGATCCTTCCAACCCCACCGCCCTGCTGCCCGCGTACGATAGCGGCGACCATATTCACCCCAACAGCGCCGGCTATGTGGCCATGTCTAACTCGTTCAACCTCTCGAATTTCTAACGCGTGGCGCCCGGGGCGGCGACTCCCTTTGTCGCACGCGCGCTCCTCATCCGCCACGCTCGTTTCGCGCACCCCGAGAAATCGTCTTTTATACAATAAAACTGGAGTGGAACAATGAAAATCGTTCTGGGGCGCGAATTCTCGACCGCCCCCTGCGTTCCTGAAATCGGCCACGCTTCTAAGTTCGCGCGTTCAGTCGCACGCTCTGCGGTCCTCCTCACCATTGCATCGGTAGTCGCCTGGGCTCAGGTCAACGTGGGCGAGCAAAAGCCCGAAGCCACCTTGCCGTTCACCATGACTACGGTGGCCACCTTTAAACTGCCCTGGAGGCTGGCCTTCCTGCCCGATGGCCGCATGCTGATCACCGAAAAACCCGGCCCCGTTTGGGTGGTGACCCAGCAGGGGGAGAAGATCCCAGTGGGCAATACGCCCCCCGTCTATTTCGAGGGACAGAACGGCATGCACGGCGTTTTTCTCTCGCCACATTACGCCGCCGACCATAATATTTATCTGACTTACGCGGAACCCGGCGATTATGGCGGCGGCTTGGCGCTCGCCCGCGCCAAGTTGAACCTCACCGCCACTTCGGCTAGCCTCGAAAACCTCCAGGTGTTGTGGCGTCAAATGCCCAAGGGCAAAGGCGGCCAGGAAGGCGCGCAAGTTGCCTTCTCGCCCGACGGCAAGTTTCTGTTCCTCACCGTTGGCGACCGCCAGCGCTTCACGCCCGCCCAGGATCCTGATCAGCCCGTCGGTAAGATCCTGCGCCTGACGCTGGACGGCAAGCCCGCCCCGGGCAATCCCCACTTCGGCAAAACCGGCGCTGCCACCATTCCCCTGATCGATCCGCCCAGCGACACCGAAGCCGCCAAGACCGCGAAGGTGAAAAGCACTTATACCTTTCCCGGACCCAACCTGACCCCGGCTGAAACCTGGGCCACCGGTGTCCGCACTCCCTATGGGCTGGCGTTTTCGCCCACCGGCGAATTGTGGGAGGTCGAGCATGGCCCGCGCGGCGGCGATGAGTTGAATCTCATCGAGAAGGGCAAGAATTATGGGTGGCCGCTCGTCTCCTACGGTCGGAACTACAACGGCGTCCCCATTCCCAGCCCTGACACGCGGCCCGACCTGGCCAAGCCGGTGCTCTATTGGGTCCCGGTGATTGCCCCGGGCAACCTGATGTTCTACCACGGCGCTCAAACCTTTCCGCAATGGAACGGCAGCGGCTTCGTCAGCGGCTTGGCGACCAAGGTGCTTGTCCGCATCGTCTTTGACGGTCATGGCGGAGCTAAAACCGCCGAGCGCTGGGATGTGGGCCACCGTGTCCGCGATGTGGAAGAAGGCCCCGATGGCTCGCTGTGGATGCTCGAAGACTCCACCTCCGGCGGCCTGTTCCACCTGACACCCAAGAATGCCGCACCCCAAAACGTCACATCCCAAAAGTAAGTAGGTTGGCCAGTCCGGATGCTTACTTAGTCGTGAGTCGCCTATCCGCCGCACGCTGGAGAACGATTGCCGAGGAATGGGCGAACAATTCACGGCACGCCGCGTCCCCAAAGTTCCCGGAACACGCGCTACAGACGCTGGCGGATTCCGGCCTCTTCTGCATGACTCTGCCCGAACATCTGGGCGGCGCCGGAATCGGCTTCGAGCCCGGCCTGCGTGCTGATTTACTCCCGATCCTAAAGGAAGTCGGCCGCGGAAATCTTGCTCTCGGCCGCATCTTCGAAGGCCATGTGAACGCGCTGATTCTGCTTCAGGCGTTCGGCGCCCCTCATCAGCTCGCCCAAGCCGCCCGGGATGTCCGCGAAGGCCGCGTATTCGGCGTGTGGAACACCGGCCCGCCTTGCAGTCCCCGTCTCGCACCGCGAGAGGATGGAACGTTCTTGCTCTCCGGCGCCAAGACATTCGCCACCGCGGCGGCCCGCATCCAGCGCGCTCTTGTAACCGCCGCGCTTCCTGAGGGCGGCTGGCAGATGTGCATCGTACCCTTGGATACTCAAGGCATGACCGTGGATCGGAATACATGGAGCCCTCTCGGCATGGAAGCTTCGGAAAGCTTTACCATCCGCTTCTCTGATGTCCCCTTGCAACCCGGCGCACTTATCGGCATTCCCGGCGACTACTATGCCGAGCCTGTCTTCACGGCTGGCGCGTTCCGCTACTGCGCCGTCCATCTTGGGGGAGCGCAGGCGCTTTTCGATCGCTGCGCCCAATTCATCCGAACGCTTGGCCGTGAGAATGACCCTTTCCATTTACAGAGAATGGGTCAGATGGCCGTGCTCCTCGAAAGCGGCCGGCAGTGGATCGCCCAAGCCGGCGCCTGGCTCGAAGCCGAACCCGCCGGCCGCGAGCTGCTCGCCGTTCGCGCTCAGATGATGCGCATCGCCACCGAAGAGATCTGCACGCGCATCATTCACCTGGTGCAACTGAGCGCCGGCGCGCGCGGACTCGCCGAAGCCGAGCCGCTCTCCCAAACCATGCGCGACCTCCAAATGTATCTTCGCCAGGCCGGCTTTGATCACGCCTTTCAAATCGTCGGCCGCCACGCTATGAACGTGACCGCGCCGCTATCTTGAAACTTCATGAGCCAGAGTCTTCCTCCCGAGTACTTCGATCGCATCTACGCCCGTAATCCAGATCCATGGGATTTCGAGAGTAGTCCCTACGAAACCGAAAAATACAACAGGACCATGGCGATTCTTCCTCGCGAGTCCTATCAGAACGCTTTCGAATTCGGCTGCTCCATCGGCGTCCTCACGCAGCGCCTCGCGGCGCGGTGCCGTAGCTTGCTGTCGGTCGATGTCTCCGAAACGGCGCTGGCGCAAGCGCGCTGCCGCTGCGAGGGACTTACTAACGTCGCCTTTCAACTCGCCGCCGTCCCGGAGTACTATCCCGAGGGCTCGTTCGATCTCACTGTAGTCTCAGAGGTCGGCTATTATCTCGACCTTCCAGATCTTGCACGGCTCGCAACGCTTATCCGCGGCCATACCGCGCGTTCCGGGCAATTGCTCCTGGTCCATTGGTTGCCGCGCGTGGAGGATTATCCGCTTACTGGCGATCAAGTTCACGAATACTTTCTGGCGCGGTCGGAATGGTGGCGCGTGGCGCACTACACGGCCCCTCAATACCGCATTGACCTGTTAGAACTTCTCCATCCGGACGCCGCGCCCAGTTAGTCATCTTCTCCAGCTCACGCACGGCCTCCTGCAGCGGCTGCAAGACCGGTCCCGCAAAAGCGCCGTTCTCCAGCTTGCGCCGTATGTCCAGAAACTCAAACCCCGCGCCGAACCATTTCGCCGAGAGCGCGAAAGTCAGGTCGTCCGTGCGGCAACCCGAATCGGCGGCCAGTCGCCGCAAGGCCGCCCGCTTCGGCTGTCCTCCCGCTCGCGCGCGCGCCCATTCCACGCGAAGCCGGCGGCGGATCGAAAAGAGTTTCCTGGCAAACGCCACCGACGGCGCGGCGATCTCGTCCGAATCGATCGTCCAATGCGACAGCTGTTGCGCCAGCCCGACGGCCGTCCGCCCCTGTAATCGGCCCGATGTCCGCACGCGCACCTTTGGGCTGTGCCGCACTTTGACGTCGTACCGCATTAGTCTCTCGTAAAAGGCCACGTCTTCAAGGGATCTTAGCGGAGGTAATCCGCCAACCTTCCGGTAAACGTTTGGCCGAACCCCTAAACTGCTTCCGAAGTGCTGCCTGTGTCTCAGCCATCGATCGTGCGGTTGCGGATCCAACCGGTCTTCCAGCCATGCCAGAAGCACCTGATACCGGTCGTCCCAGAGTTGGACCTTCCGTGTCTTCGACTCAAGCCGCTGCAAATCGGCGGAGTGCAATAGAATACGGCCCCCGATTGCTTCCGCGCCTTCCTCGGCGGTCCGCAGGTTTTGAGCGATCCAATCCGGCGCCACTTGCGTGTCCCCGTCCGTCGATAGGATCAACGAGTTTGCCTTCGGCCATACGGACAGGCGCTCGCACGCGCAATCCATCAGCAGCTTGCGGACGTGTCCGATATGCGCCTGGTCGTCCGCGAAGTGCCGCTCCGCAATCCACAGGGAAAGAGGTTGGTGAGCGCGCCGGAACCGCTCGGCCGCTTCCAATGAGCCGTCGCTTGAATTGTTGATCAGCAGCAGCACTTCCCACTGCTGCGGCCGCAGGGGTCGCCCGTCTAAATCCACCTGGTTCGCTAGCGCGTTCAATGTGGATTCGAGATGCGCGGCCTCATTTTTTGCGGGAACTATGACACAAGCTGTCAGGTCCGGGTGCGGGGCTGGCAAGTGCCCGAACAAATCGAGAAATGACAATGGGGGAGATCTCCGGACTGCAATGACGCCGCTCTTGCGTCTACGCCAAGCACCCGGCATTCCCACACCCGGCATTCCCACAAAGGAACCGTGCGTGCTGACCCTTTTCTATAGGAGCCGAGATATGGCAAAACTTACCGCATCGAAGAAGAATGCGGAGCCAAGCAAAGAGTTTGGACTGCCTGAAGAACGTAAATACCCGATGCCGGACGCCGGCCACGCCCGCAACGCGAAAGCTCGCGCCTCGCAAATGGCCAATCAGGGCAAGCTGAGCGCGGCCGACAAGAAGAAGATCGACGCGAAGGCAGACAAGATCTTAAAAAAATAGTCGTTGGTCGAAGTTGCAACGCGCCGCGCGTGCTGCTTCCAACCTGGTACCAACGACTCCGGATCCAGCGAGATTGCTGCATACGGAGCCTGCTCATCCCGCCGCGCAATAACCCTCTCCTGCATCCTCACGGAAAAACGCCTCGCGCGCAGTTTGCGCTTGCCATTTCCGTCATATGTTCCTACACTTGATAAACGTTCAGATCATAAACTCTCATTGTCAATCGGAATGCGGAGAAGTAGTGCGTCGCAAAATCGCAATGCCGTTTAGACTCGCCAAATGGACCTAACTATTTTCGTTTCAGATGTTTACGATCGGCTTCCAAATCCCCGCCGATCCTCGCCGCTCCGGATCCGTGCATTTCGCCGAACGTCGCTGCTCCCAGGCGCTCCTCTGTGGCGGAGAAGTTCAACGAATCTCTCCCACGATGTTTTCAATTCACTTACGAAATGAGCGATCGGAAAATACGTCCGCCACAGACCCTCATGATTCACTTTTCTCGCTTCGCAAAGACCGCCGCCGCCGCGCTGGCCTTCGCTCTCGTTGCCGGATGCAGTTCGGGCCCGTCCAAGCCGGGATCCGCGGAGCCCGTCACGATTCGCAATGTCTCCTATGATCCGACCCGCGAACTCTATCAGGATTACAACGCCGCCTTCGCCAAACACTGGAAGAGCATGGGCGGCGCCGACGTGACGGTCGAGATGTCCCACGGCGGCTCCGGCAAACAAGCTCGCAGCGTGATCGACGGTCTGAAAGCCGATGTCGTCACGCTCGGACTCGCGTACGACATCGACGCCATTGCGGAGAAATCGCAACTTCTCCCCGCGAACTGGCAATCGCGGCTGCCGAACAACAGCACTCCCTACACGTCGACCATAGTTTTTCTCGTGCGAAAAGGAAATCCTAAAGGCATTCACGATTGGCCGGATCTGATCAAGCCCGGCGTGTCGGTAATCACTCCGAATCCGAAAACCTCGGGCGGCGCCCGCTGGAATTACCTGGCTGCGTGGGGCGCTGCTTTGAAAGCGAACAATGGAAGCGAGGCCAAGGCTCGAGAGTATGTGGAGACCCTTTTCCACAACGTGCCGGTCCTCGATTCCGGCGCGCGCGGGGCCACCACCACCTTCGTCCAGCACGATCTCGGCGATGTCCTCCTTGCCTGGGAAAATGAGGGCTTCCTCGCTCTCCATGAGTTCGGCGCCGACAAGTTTGAAATGATCGCGCCCCCGGTCAGCGTTCTGGCCGAGCCTCCCGTGTCGGTTGTCGACAAGGTGGTCGATGAGCGCGGCACTCGCAAAGTAGCGGAAGAGTATTTGAAATATCTGTATTCGCCCGAAGGGCAGGAGATCGCCGCCAAGCGTTTCTACCGGCCCCGCGATCCTCAGGTAGCCGCCAAATATGCGAGCGTCTTTCCCAAGATCGACCTCTTCACCATTGATCTGTTCGGCGGCTGGCAAAAGGCGCAAAAACAGCACTTCGCCGACGGCGGCGTCTTCGATCAAATCTACAAACCAAGGGCCCAGTAGCGTGCGATTCCGTCAACACAGCGTCTTGCCCGGGTTCGGGCTCACCATGGGGTACACCATCTTTTACCTCAGTGTCATCGTGCTGATCCCGCTTTCCGCCTTGTTCCTGAAGACCGCGACCGTCCCCTTCAGCCAGTTCTGGGCGACCGTCTCCGATCCGCGCGCGATCGCCTCTTACAAGCTCACCCTCGGCGCTTCCCTGGCGGGAGCTCTCATCAATGTCGTCTTCGGATTCATTGTGGCTTGGACGCTTGTCCGCTATAATTTCCCGGGCAAGAAAGTCGTCGACGCAATCGTCGATCTGCCGTTCGCCCTTCCCACGGCCGTCTCCGGCATCGCGCTAACCGCCATCTATTCCGAAAACGGATGGATCGGGCGCCTGCTCTTGCCGCTCGGCATCAAGGTCGCGTTCACGCCGCTTGGCGTGGCCGTCGCACTTACCTTCATCGGCCTGCCGTTCGTTGTGCGCGCGGTGCAGCCCGCCATCGAAGATCTGGATGCCGGCGTCGAATCCGCCGCGGCCACGCTGGGCGCCACTCCCTTCCAGACTTTCTATAAGGTCATTCTTCCCGCCGTGTTCCCCTCTTTACTGACCGGTTTCGGCATGGCTTTCGCCCGCGCCCTGGGTGAGTACGGCTCGGTTGTCTTCATCTCCGGGAATATGCCCATGCGCACCGAAATCACTTCGCTTCTCATCATTTCTCGGCTCGAACAATATGACTATGCCGGAGCTACTTCCATCGCGGTCGTCATGCTCCTGTTCTCATTCACCATGCTTCTTATTCTCAACGTGATTCAGGTCGGGCAATCGCGCAAGACCCGCAACGCCGTCATATGACCCCGAACGCCGTCATACGAGGAGGTTAGTCGATGTCTGATTCGTTGTCGCTTCAAGCCAACGGGCTCCCCGAATCGAAGGCCACGCGCGCGGTTCTGCTCGCGGTCACGTTCACTTTCCTGGGACTCTTCCTGGCGCTTCCCCTGGCGATTGTGTTCACTGAGGCCTTTCGAAAAGGTGTCGGCGCCTACCTCGCCGCCTTTGCCGACCCGGCCGCCCGCTCCGCCATCTATCTGACCGTGATTACCGCGGCGATTGCTCTGGCCGCCAACGTCACCTTCGGATTAGCCGCGTCGTGGGCGCTCGCGAAATTCGAATTCGTCGGCAAAAGTTTCCTGATGACCTTAATCGATTTGCCCTTCGCCGTCTCCCCAGTGATTTCCGGGCTCATCTATGTTCTGCTGTTCGGACTCCAGGGCTGGCTGGGTCCCTGGCTTTCCGCGCACCACATTCAGATTATCTTCGCGGTGCCCGGCATTGTCCTTGCCACCATCTTCGTGACCTTTCCCATCGTCGCCCGTGAGTTAATGCCGCTCATGCAGGAGCAAGGTTCGCATGAAGAAGAAGCCGCCGTCACGTTGGGCGCTTCGGGATGGCAAACCTTCCGGCACATCACCCTGCCCAACGTGAAATGGGCGCTCCTCTACGGAGTGATTCTCTGCAACGCTCGCGCCATGGGTGAGTTCGGCGCCGTGAGCGTCGTCTCCGGTCATATCCGAGGAAAAACGAACACCATGCCCCTGCATGTCGAAATTCTTTATAACGAGTACAACTTTGTCGCCGCGTTCGCGGTCGCCAGCCTCCTGGCTTTGCTTGCTCTCCTCACCCTTGTCGCCAAGAGCATTTTGGAATGGAAAATTCGCCGTGACCTGTTAGCCGCGGAAGCCGCCGTGGAATTGGCGCTGATGGAGGAGTTAGCCGCATGAGTATTGAAGTCCGCAATATTAGTAAGCGCTTCGGAACTTTCGCCGCCCTGAACAACGTAAGTCTGCGCGTCGATGACGGGGAGCTGGTCGCCCTGCTCGGTCCCTCCGGTTCCGGCAAAACGACACTGCTCCGCGTGATGGCCGGGTTGGAGTCGCCCGATCCCAACCCGTCGGCCGAGGTCCTCTTTCACGGTGAGGATGTCACTTCCAGTCAAACGGCTCATCGCCGCGTCGGCTTCGTGTTTCAGAGTTACGCCCTCTTTCGCAACATGACGGTCTATGAGAACATCGCCTTCGGTTTGCGGGTCCGCCCTCGATCTACCCGCCCGACCGATGCGGAAATTCGCAGCCGTGTCGACAAACTGCTGAACTTGATTTCCCTCCAGACCCTGGCCGGCCGCTATCCCACCCAACTCTCCGGCGGCCAGCGTCAGCGCGTCGCTCTGGCCCGTGCGCTTGCGATTGAACCCAAGGTCCTCCTGCTCGACGAACCCTTCGGGGCATTGGACGCGAAAGTCCGCGCCGGCCTGCGAAAATGGCTCCGCAGGCTTCACGATGAAATTCACGTGACCAGCATCCTGGTTACTCACGACCAGGACGAGGCGCTTGAGATCGCCGACCGGATCGTCGTGATGAATAAGGGCGAGATCTCCCAGGTCGGCACCCCCGACGAAGTGTTTCATCATCCCGCAAACGAGTTCGTCATGGATTTTCTGGGCAGCGTCAATCTGTTTCACGGGCGCATTGAGGCAGGCAAGGCGGTCTTCGGTCCCATGATCCTTGATCACGACGGCGTCGAAGTTCCCGACGGCCATGGCGCGCGCTTGTTTGTTCGCCCCTTTGAACTCGATATTCATCACCACCAGAATGGCTCGCCTGGACTGAAGGCGCGGGTCACCAGAATTCAATCCGCCGGTTCGCTTGTCCGTCTGGAACTGCTCGGCGAACACGGCGAAACCATAAACGTGGAAATGCCGCATTCCCGGTTTCGCGAACGCGCGGTGGAACTGCAACAAGAGGTATTCGTAACCCTGCTGGATTCGCGCGTGTTCATGGAAAAGCACTAACGTCGCTGAGCATGCGCGACGGCCTGCCGCCTCAGGCTACAACTTACTAACGCCGTTTTCAGTGACCGCCCAGATATTTGCGCCATCGAAGGCCATCGCAAGGCCGATCGGCGGGGCGGCGAGCGCCACGTTAGCCAGAACCGTGCCGTCCGAGACCCTCAATCGTTTCACCGCATTCCCGACCTCGCTGCTTACCCATACGCTCGATCCATCAAACACGATGCCCACGGGATCGAAGCCGGTGAAATTGTAAGTGGCGACAAGCGTGCCGTCACTCGCGCGAACCTCGGTAACGCTGCCGGTGTTATCCGCGATCCACATATTCGCGCCGTCGAAAGCGATGCCCAGCGGCAACACCCCTGTATCCGTGTAGGAAGCCACGGTAGCGCCCGTTCTCGGGTCAACTTTGATCGCTCCCACCGGCCCCGCGTTTTCGACGATCCACAAATCGGTCCCGTCGAACGCCATCGATTCCGGCACCTCGGTCAAGGCAAATGTGCCCACCAGCAACCCGTCCGTGGGCCGCACCTTATATAACGTTCCGCCGGGAAAGCTCGGCGAGATCGCCCAGATGCTCGTTCCGTCGAACAGTAAGCTTGCCGGCTCTCCAATCCCGCTCACGTTCGCCACGACTTTGCCGGAATGCAGATCGAGTTTGCTGATCAACCCCGTCCCCGTATCCGCGATCCATAGGTTGGCCCCGTCAAACGCAAGCCCGTTGGGCGCGCCGCCGACAACGTAAGTCGCGTCCACGATACCCGAACCCGCGCGCAAAGCCACGACTGAATCTCCGGACGTCACATACATGTCCGACCCATCGAAAACAATCGCTTGCGGGCTGCTGACGGGGATCATCGCCCCGCTATGGTTCGCTTCGTACCAGCGCCCGAGGGCCACCCGGAGAGGATTCAACGAATTTCCGTCGTTTGCGGGAGCGGCACTCTGCGCGTTCAAAGACAGAGCACAAAGTAATAAAAGACAGCCGGCGAATCCCGGCGGAACGAAGCGCGATTTCATGGAATTCTCCTTCAATAAAACGTCTGGCGAGCGGTGCAAATATATCACCACCCTGCTCCGCGCGCCAGAGCTAAATTCGGCTCGCGGCGTCGAGCAGCGCGCGCAGGCCGCGCTCGAAGCGATTCTTATCCGCCGCAATCGGCCCGCGGCCGAAAACTTCAACTAATCGGGGGAACGCCCCGGTCGCGACCTGGGCCAAGGCGAATTCCCGGTCGACCGCGGCTTCCGGCGCCCCCTCGCGCAGGGCGTTCCCAAATACAAAGTCGTCCACCGTCGTGAGCAAGGTGATCTTCTGTTTCGAAGTCATCCGCGATCCGGAGAGCGCTTCGAGACACTGCTCCATGTGCCGCATCGCGTTGAGCCCCGGCGGCGCGGACAGCATCGAGGCGACCGCCCAGGGATGGCGCAGAAACACCGCGCGCGTGCTCTGGGCGATGGCGGTGAGCGCGCGCCGCCAATCTTTCGGGACCGACGGCAACAGCGCTTCGCCCATCAGCGCGTCGTCCATCACGGCCAGCAAGTCGTCTTTCGTCTTCACGTAGTAGTAAAGACTCATCGCGCCGGCGTTCAGCTCCTGGGCCACGCGCCGCATGGAAACCGCTCCAAACCCCTCCCGGTCCGCGATCGCCAGCGCGGCTGCCGCGATCGTCTCCCGTGTCAGCTTCTTGCGCGCCGTTCGCGATTCCGGATTTGACATTCGTACACTGTACCAATACAATCACTCGTACGATGTACGAAACCACGGTGCTGATCGCGGGCGCGGGCCCCGCCGGTTTGACGCTGGCGATCGATCTCGCGCGCCGCGGAATCCCGTTTCGTCTGATCGAGGCGGCCGCCAAGCCGTTCGCGGGTTCGCGCGGCAAAGGCATCCAGCCGCGCACGCTGGAGATTTTCGAGGACCTCGGCGTCATCGGCGAAATCCTCGCCGCCGGAGCGCCCTACCCGAAGTTCCGTGTGCACTTTGGCCCCTTCTCGGTGCGGGCGGGTTCGCTCGGATCGTACCAGCCGCCGACGGAAACCGTGCCTTATCCGAACCTCTGGATGATGCCGCAGGTCCGCACCGAGAAGATCCTGCGCGACAGGCTGGACGCGCTCGGCGGAAAGGTCGAATTCAACACCGCGCTGCTGGCGTTCATGCAGGGTGAGCGTGGCGTCCAGATTGCGCTTTCGACCGGCGAATCAGTCCGCGCGGACTATCTCGTCGGGGCCGACGGCGGCCACAGCACCGTGCGAAAAGTCCTCGGTCTGCGGCTCCAAGGCGAAGCAGTTCAGGTCAATGAACTCCCGGAAGAGGAGTCGCTGGTGGCCGATGTCGAAATCGAGGGGCTCGACACTCGCGACTGGCACATTTGGCCCCTCGCCAAGGGTGGTCCCTTCGGGCTCTGCCCTTTGCCGAACTCGCCGTTTTTCCAACTAATGACCAAAGCGAAGGTGGCCGCCGGGGGTATACAGAGTGCCGTGTATAAAGCGACTGGCTTGCGGGCGGGTCGCGTGTCCTGGCAATCGACTTACCGGCCCTCCGCGCGAATGGTCGATCGCTTTCGTGTAGGACGCGTTTTCCTGGCGGGCGATGCGGCGCACGTGCATCCCCCCGCGGGCGGGCAGGGACTCAATACCGGGGTGCAGGACGCTTACAACCTCGGTTGGAAGCTTGCCTGGGTAGTGCGCGGCGGACCCGACTCGGTGCTCGATACCTACGAGGCCGAGCGCCTTCCAGTCGCCGCGGCCGTGCTCGGATTAACCAAGCGCCTGCACCAGACACGATCGCTCAAACGCGGCGATGTCACTAACCAGCTTGCCTTGCATTACCGCGCGAGCCCGCTATCTTCCGGCGTCGCCTTCGGCGCCTTACTCCCGGGCGACCGCATGCCCGATGCGCGGCTCAAAGATGGAAGCCGGTTGTTCGAACATCTCCGGGGAACCCATGCGACCGAACTTACTACTCCCCGGGGAGTTCGGATATTAGTGCGCCCGGACGGCTACATAGCGCGGATTGGAGCGCAGGTGTCTCCCGTCTATGCCGGCGAGCCTGCGCGACAGCTTGCTTGGTCCGCGAGTTAGATCAGATAAGGCGGTGGCCGGAATGCGGCAAGCGGGTCATTCGCTGTAAAGCGGTATCCGCTGCAGGGAAACACTGCGGCTGCACACGTAAAACGCACGCCCCTGAGTTCTCCGCCAGCTCACCATAACGGTGGCTCCCGACGGAATTCCTTTTGAGCCCAGAGGCAAACAGTGTCCATTCTCTCAAGCGTATTCTGATTGAGCGAGAGCGCAACGATAACAGGCGTTCCGTAGTTTCCCACCAGGAGGGCATCGTTCGGCCCGACACAGCAGGTCATCGCAACTGCAAGGCCTAACACAAAAGTTCGCCAAAGATGCCGTCTCATTGTTTCATAGGAATTCACATAGGATTTCGGCTGGCCACGGACAGCGTCGTACAGTGGGGCGTCGCCGCTATTGTTGTGTCGGGGCCTCCTTCGGCTCCGGCGCGACGATTTCTTTCATGCGCTCCTGCATTCGCGGCATCATCACGGCCATGCGCTGCTGGACAAGTTCCATCGATTTAGCCAGGACCATCGGCATTTTGGAGATAAACGCCTGGCCGGTTGGCGATTGATAGAACTTCACTAAGCCATCGAGCTCTTCTTCGGTATATGTTTCGTCATAAATCCGGATCAGGTCGGGTTTAAGGGTCTGGAAATCCAAGGCCGCGCTCGCCTCGGCCGCCGCAACTTCTTCAACTTTCGCCAGCCTGGGATCATTCGCGCTCGCGGGAGCCATTTGGACGATCATCTGGTGCATCGTTCCCCGAAGCTGGCTTTGCTGCTGGGCGAACAGTCGCTCAACCTGGCTGACCGTCAACAATTCTTCGATCTTGGCCTTCTTGCTGGCGTCGTCCGCGCGCACGAACGACGCCGTCAGACACGCACAAAGCACGATCAGAACGGTTCTCATAGCGGTTCCTCTTCACCTCTAGTGTAGAGGAGCACCGCCGCTGCTGTCGAAAGCTACGGGCGGCAAGGACGTAAGATACCGCCTGCGCGTCGATTGCACAACCTTCACTGCGAAGACGGCCCTGAACCAAGGCTATTTGCGACCGCAAAGTGAACGGAGTAACCAACTTCGAACACGATCTAGCTCCTTACCGTTTACGGCTGTGAAGTCGCCCATGAACTCCACTTCACCAGTGCGTTTATCAACAGAGAAATATCCCAAAATCCCGTTGCCCAGAGCAACGTCTTTCGTCGGCGCCTGAGTGACGAGAGCTGCGACAAAGAAAGCGTTCGACGGATATTCGGCGGACGGTTCCGATTGCTCAAATTCTACATCCGTGCCTGCCTGCCGGGCCCCTACCGCTGCTGGCGTGACATAAAGCAAGATGCGAGCCTCGTCATCGGTGAGGCGCGAAGATACAGAACACGCGGGCTCAGCGGCTTCAGAACGCGTCAGCGAAACGCCAACCAGGAAGGCCAAACAAACCGAACCGGACCGGACCGTTGCGTCAAATTGCACTCCGCGTCGATGTCGGCATCATATTAACATGTTCACTCTCCAAGCCCGTCGTGGCGCCGCGGATCTGGTAACTGGCCAAGGCAGGACGGCAAAAGAGGCGCACACTCCGAAGGTGAACCTCTCGCGCCTGGAGCGTTCGAAGATTCTTGTTCTTCTCCTCCGTGCACCCCATGGCCGCGCTAAAGACATCCCCGGCGTTGGGGTCCACCGCATAGTTGCCGGCAACCACGCTCCCCGTCGGCGTGCCCGCCCAAAACACAGCGAAGAACGCGAACTTAGAAGAGCCTGGATCGTCGTACTGTTCGGCGCCGAGGCTCGGCAGACGCTTCTGCGCCGGCGTCAGAGCTTCATGAGTCGCATCGCCGGACCGCCCTTACCAAACTACAGGATAAACGGGGGGTAATGCTCAACTCGAACCTTTACATATTGCCCTGCAGCGCAGTCGAAACGCCAGTAGACGCGGTAACCGCCATAGACCCCGAGTACAACTTTCCCGCGTCGCGCCCCGGCGCTATACTCCGCGCAGTCGACAACCAACTCGTCCCCAACGTTACGGATCGGATTGATCACCACAACCCCGAAGCCCGAACGCATCTTCCGAACCGCGGCCTTCATCGAGCTGTTCGTCACGCACTCGGTCACTGATGAACCTGCTCTTGACGGCACAATCTCGTCACCCCCGGAGCAACCAGAGCAAGCGCAACGGAGATACTCGGTTTCCAGGACTCTGATCGGCTTTCCTCCCCGATATCCTCCTGACGCCTCCGCGTAGGCCGCGAGGGAGAGCTGGTAAAGACTGGAACTCCCGCTAGACTGCGCAGAGCCTTTGAACGGCAGAAATAACAACAGGAAACCGCTCACGAAGACGCCAAGGCGGGTAATCACTGCCTCATATCCTATCAATCTGCCGGCAGACGCCATGCTGAGCCGGCGTGCGCGCCACAAGCGTTCGATCCCTCGGGCTCCGCACGCCCCTGTTCCGATTGGAAAGCTGGGATGTGACTGCGAGCTCAAAGGCGCCTGCTAAAGATCATTGGCCAAAATGGAGATTACGGATAAACTCATCATAAGTGTTCATTGCCGTTTCCGAGTGGGACTGCGGCGCTGCGAGAATAATGTCCCCATCGTCTATTTGGTCCGACTGCACAAAAGAAAACGTAGTGGTCGTGTTCAGGAATCGTGAGCCATTGATGACCCCGGAGACTCTCGTTTGCCAGCCGATTGCCCTGCCGAGGGCGAGACGTTTGGCCCCAGTCGGAGGTTTAACAGCCGCGTCTTCATCCACTCGAATATGAACGTAAAACTCTATGCAGCTCTCGCCAGCAGCATCGAGAAATAGCGTGAATCCATGAAAGGGAGCTTCATCAGCTACGCCACCCCACGCCGTCAAGCGCGGCGGAAGAATCGCGGTGAGGTTATAGTCGCTGTTTCGCACCGTTCCCTTGTAAGGGTGTCCTATGCCCGGCTTGGTAAAGGTGATCTGTGCGCAGCTCTTCACCCTTGAGCGCGAATCAACTGCGCGACGCTGCCCCTGACCTTCTCGCGACACGAGCAGGGCTCCCAAGATAGCGATTCCCAACGCAACTCTCATCTCTCTTCCTCAAAAGACTATCTCTAACCCCGCCGAGTCACGGGTTCCCTTTGGACTGCATTGCGCTGACCAATCAGGCTATCAGCCCCTTCCAAGAAGGAACAAATCGGAGGACAAATCGCAGGCCCGCTCAGTCGTACAAGCGTATACTCCCCTCGGTATTTGCGATGATAACTTTGCCTTGAACCCCGATAGCCTTCCGTGCGGGAGGCAGCGACGGGTTACTCGGATAACGTTTCCCGTCGAAAGAGAGCACCGCCTCGTATCCCGCCTCAACTCCCCCGCCTCGCACAGTCACTCCGATGTCAGGGCGTCCATGGCTCGTGGAAGGCAAGAGTCTGACAGGGAGCTGGACGATCGTCACCCTACCGAGCACTTCGAAGGTCGATCCCGCCGACTCCAAGATCAGGAGCGTGCATCCGCCGCTGCCGCACCACCCCTTTCCCGAAACATAAACAACTTCCTCGGCTTTTCCGTTATCAGTCCTCACCGTAACGGCGGTGATCTTCGTGGTCCGGTCTGAAGGAGCCTTCCCGCCAAGGCTCAAGTAGCTTCGAAGATAGGCTCTCAGCGGCTCGCTTGGACCACTTGACGCCGTGGTTTCCTGCGTACGCGAAGTCGCCGCCCCTGCGACGATCAAGAGCGTGGCGACGATGATACAGGCCGAATCTCTCAATCTACTGTGCTCCGATCAGCGATGTGAGAAGCACGCCATCATGCCAGCCGCGCTCAACATCATCCAAAACCGTCTGCTGTTCTGCGCTCTGATCCGAAATCCCATTAGTTACGTGGCCTCCTGACTGCGAATCTGCCGGTCTCACCGTCGCGCACTCCGAGCACCGTGGCGATTCATCAAAACAGCCCAGCAGCCGGAACGCAAGTATGATTTCACCATGACCAGAATTCTCCTTTGCGCTCTGGCAACCCAGCCTTCAACGATTGCGGGTTCTGCGTTCAATCACAAATGTGCATGGTGCGGCCGCAGGGTGATGATTTCTCCTTCCGGCCAGCGACGGCTGGTTGAGTTTTCAGACATTAAGATCACGTGCATGGAGTGCGGCAAGACGATTCCGCATCGCACGAACAGCGTGCAGCTGGCCGCCCATGGAAAAGAGGCGCTGGAACAGGAATTTGGAAACGTCATCCCCAATCCGTGGAGACAACGGAACTAGAGGGAACTGTTTCACGTTTCTGCTGCTTATCGTCGCCTAGCCATAGCGCTTCAAAGACGACGCTGGAGCGCTCGAGAGCGCGCCGCGCGAAACCGGTACGATCGAAACGTCTAGCGACAACCTGCTGTTGACATAACCCTGACGCGACTGCTACTCTCGCGAGACCCGATCAAGAGCGTGGGCGCCCTTGCCTTGGCCCCGTTCGCTCGCGAGGTGCAGGATGAGAGACAAGCCGCTTCCAGCGACGGATACAATACCCACAGGTAGCTGCCGCCATTAGCGGAGCGTATGCGAACTACCTCGCTTGTCTCCAGCAGTAGAACGGGATCAACGGGCTTACCGGCGCTAACGGCTGGCCCTGCAACAACAGTGGCTGCTCGGTTTAGTAGGCTGATGAAAATTGTATTTAAGACATAACTGGAAGAAGACAGATAATGAAGAGCCACTTTTTGTTGGCTGGCCTTGTTTTTTCAGCGTTGTGTTCCGCTCGCGCGCAAATCGCGCCGAATTTCTCTGGGCGGCAGGACTACGTGGGGTTGGGAACGCAGTGGGTCGGCATCGCCGACACCAACCAGGACGGCATCCCCGACATGATCACGACCGATGAGGGGTATACCTTCGTGTTGCTGGGCAACGGCGACGGGACCTTCCGAGAGTGGTGGAGCGCCAATACGATCATTGGTATATCCCAAGTCCACGAAATCGCCGACATGAACGGAGACGGCATCCCTGACATCATCTTCGCAGGGTACACTGACGGGCAAGCCGGAATCTCCGTGTCTTTGGGCAAGGGCGACGGCACGTTCGATTTCGGAACTTTCTACGGAGTTGATAATTCCGAGGAAACCGGCGCGCTCGCGCTGGCGGATTTCAACGGTGATCGGAAAGTGGATGCCGTATTCGGGGACCAACTCGGCGTTTGGTTATTCATCGGGAACGGGGACGGCACATTTCAGCCCGGCGTTCTCATCGTCCCAGTCACGGCACCCTATGTAGCAACCGAATTCGCCGCCGGGGACTTCAACGGGGACGGGAAGATGGATTTCGTTGTCACGATGCCGATACCTGGGCCAGGTGAAGGCGATGGATTCGACATCGTGTACGGCAACGGAAACGGGACCTTCCAGACTCCCTCGCACTATCTGGAGCCGCGACAGGCAGGATTTCTTGCTTCCGGCTCGCTAACAAAGGGCGGTCAAATCGGTTTCGTAATGGGCGTTCAAGACGAGTCGTACTCCCTCGTTTACATCAGCAACGGGAAGGGCGGCTTCAGCATCTCCAAAGCGCCGATCTCGGGGCAGATCACGCTGGGTGACGTGAATGGGGACGGCTATCCCGACATCGTGAACTCCAATAGCGAGATTGTTTTCGGGTCGGCCGGCGGTCAGTTCACCAAAGCGGTGACTTACCCCGCCCTGGGCGAGTTTAACGTGGCGCTTGGAGATCTGAGGAATAATGGGCGCCTCGACATCATCACGGATTCATCGGGTGGTAACTCAGTATTGCTGAACGAAGGCAAAGGCCAGTTCCAGGACGGCAACTGGACGCCCATCACCGGCGGAGTGGGATGCACGGTGGCGGCGGACTTCAACGGCGACGGCAACCCGGATCTGGCGATCAGCAATGGGAGCGGAATCACGCTCGCGCTCGGAACCGGCTCGCTGAGCAAGCCGTTGAAGCAAAGCGAAACAGTGGCGATCACGAACTCCGGATGCGAAGTAACAGGGGACTTCAACGGCGACGGCATACCTGACCTGCTGGTTCCCACGCCCTCGGCGATGCTGACGCTGCTCGGCAATGGAGACGCCACGTTCACCCAGGCCGCTTCTACCGCGACGTCAGCCGAGGGTTATGTAGCCGTCGCGGACTTCAATCACGACGGCAAACTGGACTTTGCGACCACCGGGAACCTGATCGCTTTTGGGAACGGCGACGGAACATTTAAGAAGGCCCGCGCTATTGTGGCGACGCCGCCAGAAGGCGGCTTTTCGGCCATCGCGGCCGGCGACATCAACAACGACGGCTGGCCCGACCTGGTGCTGACCAACGACGTGTACGGCGCGAACATCAGCGCCTACGTGCTGCTGAACAATCAGCATGGCGGGTTTACGCAAGCTCCGGCGAGTTTCGGGGCGTTCACGATCGCATCGTACCTGGTGGATCTGAATGGGGACGGGAACCTGGATTTAGTGTTTCAAGAGCAAGCGTCAGCGATCGCGGAGGTGTTCCTGGGCGACGGCAAGGGCGACTTCACCAAAGGCGAAGTGTTGCCAGGGACAGGTGACGAAGAGGGCGGCTACGTGACGGTGGCCGACGTAAACGGGGACGGGGTTCCGGATGTTCTATCGATCTCTGGTTCGTCGGTCGTGCTCTATCTCGGCAAAGGCGACGGCACGTTCACGCAGGCGACGGCGGCGCTGGGAACCGAAGGCGCGCCCTTCGAGGTCGTAGCAGGCCAGTTCCACGGGCAGGAGGCGGGAGCGCCGCACGACCTCGCGATTTCCGACGCCAACGGTGGCGTGCTGCTGCTGTTCAACGAGACGAAGCAGTAAAGATTCGGATCGTGTTTACGGTATGCAAGTCAAAGGCAGGGATCTCGGCCCGGACCGAGTCGGAGAGTCTGGCGCTGGAAGGTTACCGAACCGGTCGGCTCTCGGAAGAACAGCTGCGGCGCCTCCTCGGATTCGAATCCCGGCTTCAGGTTCACGCAAGTGACCCAGAAGTCCTTTTCACCGTTCTGTTCCGGCGTGCCGAGCCGAGCCGCGGCACGGAGAAAAACGTCTCGCCGATCCTGCGGCGTTGTTCCAAGGAACTCTGAAAAGCCAGGATTCATCGCGTGGGTCTCGGGGCGCCATTGGTCGCTGTGGGCGTAATCCCATCTGAAGAACGCACCCTGCTCGCGGAGCCAGTGAAGGGCCTGAACGATGCGCATGGCCGGCCGCCCCGCCATCCCCATTGCTGCTTGGTCGCATCGATGCACTCCTGCTGCCTGCTTAGCTGCTGATGTACATTCCTAAAACATGTGGCAACCTAACCATAACTAAGAAATCTTCGCCTTGGTCTTGGTCCCACCGTATTGCGAGGATCAGCTGCCCCGGAAACAATGGCTGAAAGACCTGCCTGTTACGGGTAGCATGATGTTGGAGGCTTCGGACCCGCTGCCAGTTCCGCTCGCGTATTATGGGCAGACACATCAGGATCGGCTCTGAGGCCGAGTGTGAAGCCGGCCAGTAGAGGGTCGCCATGCTTATCGTTAAGACCGCTCCACTTCACGTCGGTGAGGCGCAGGGTGACAAGCATTCCCCTAAGCTTGAATCGGCGGTCAGTGCTGTACTCCGGGTACCGGAGGCATTCCCCTCGAAGTTGAGCTGAACGCACCCTGCCTCGATTCCACCAGTCCGTGCTCAGTTCATCTTTGCTATCAGCGGCGAGCAGATTACCACTCGTCAAAGTTGCGCCCTTGATCGCGAACAAGGCACACTGGAAATCTCCAGAGAAGTTGATTTCCGATTCGTTGTCATAGTCGCCGGTATGACACTCCAGCTTGTAGACTGGGACGCCCCGAACGTCATTTATGAACGCGACAACAGGAGCGTCGGCGCCTTCCTTGCTCAGGTCGATGACGGCTTGCCTTTCTTCCATCGACCGGATAACTGGCCACTTGCTTGCTTCGGCCAGCAAAGCCGTTGCGGGCATCAGGACAGAAGCAAAGAAACAAAGTGTCAAAGGCGTTTTCATGACGGTAACTGCGTCCCGCTGAGAACCTGAAGATCATCCAAGACGGGCGACCCCTATATAAATCGCTCGAACGAAGTAAATGACGAATGCGAGCCATCGTCATCGGATTATCGAGGACAAACAAAATCATGGGCGGCCTTCGTTTAACAAGTCCTTAACCTTGAAGTCTCCCAACACATCAATTGAGCGAAACTGCCCGGTCCGGAGTTCTTGTTGAATAAGGCGCTCGGTTTCGGGCTCGATCTGGATCGTCATTCCTTGAAACTACGCGAAATTTCGCCACGCCGCAACGAAGAAAACGGTAACGACCCTGCGCGGAAATTGTCGAGCCGCCAGTCGTCCCGGCATCCAGCGGCTCACGCCCCTGCGGCCGTTTTCACCCCTCGCTATGGGGCAAAGTTGCGGGCAAAGCGAAGCCCCCGCCGTGAGTCACGTCGTTCCCCACACGCATCTCCCCAACCCTGTCAATCACTTGCGGACGCTCGGTCCCTGGCGCGCCAACCCTCTATGTCATAAATCAAAGATGAAACTAGCGGCGTCGTTAAATCCTTCATTGATCCCGTCATTGACTCGGTCACCCCATGCGCCATCCATGGCAGCGCCGCAAAACCGCAAGCAACCGAACAACCCCCCGCGCGCCCGGCGAATCCCCAACCGCATTCCGCCGCAAAACGAAGCCAATTTCCGCGGAACGAAGCCAATCCTGGAATCCCGCCCCAACCCGCGCTGCACCGCGGTCTTCAGCGCGCCGAAACCCAACAAAAAAAACGACTTTCCCGCCAAAGCGCGAAACCCCAAACCACCCGCCGGCCGCCCCAAAACCCCGCCAAACGAAGCCAACCAAATATTCAAAATCGAAGCCAATCGCGCCAGCCATTACCCTAAAACTGAGACCCTAACCTGAGACCCTTCATGGCAAATATTGAGATCTCGAAAACTCCGGCTTTCGCCATCACGGACGCGGAGGGCAACCAATCCCGCCAGGAAATCCGCGAGTTTCCCTTTCGCATCGGTCGCCAGTCCGGCAATCACCTCGTCATTCGCGACGCCCGCGCCTCGCGCCATCACGCCCGTCTCACGCTCGCCAATGGCGACTTCGTGCTGGAAGACCTCGGCAGCCGCCACGGCGTCTTCGTCAACAGCGAGCGCATCGAACGGAAACCACTTCAGGATGGCGACCGCATCGAGTTCGGCGTCGCCGATTCCTACATCCTCCAGTTCGAACGCCCCGGCAGTCGCGTCGCCGAAATTGCGGAGCACCTCGTTGAAACCGATCTCGCTCACGCCAGCGGCGCCGGCGGCCAGCTCGCTCGCCTCCGCGCCGTTCTTCAGGTCAGCCGCGCGCTCCAAACCTCTTTCTCCGTCGATGGCGTCCTCGCCGCCGTCGTGGACGCGGCCCTGGTCATCACCAACGCCGAACGCGGCTTTCTCCTGTTGCGACAGGAGGGCGATCTCCGCCTCCGCGCCGCCCGCGATCGCAACGGCAATCTCCGCGAGTCCGAGCTCGAAGTCCCCCGCAAGCTCCTCCTGAAGGCCCTCGAAGAAGGCGCCAGCACTCTTTCCTTGCAGTTCGACCCGGCCGATGCCGGCCCGTCCGCCAGCGCTCACGCCCTCGAACTCAAAAGCATCGTCTGCATCCCCCTCGTAAAGGTCCAGATGAGCGCGGACCCGGCCGCCGCGCCCGGCCGCCCCGGCGAAACCGTCGGTCTCCTTTATATGGATTCGCGCACCGGCCCCCGCGACATGGCCGCCGGCAATCGCGAGCTCCTCGAAACTCTCGGCATTGAAGCCTCCATGGTTCTTGAGAACGCGCGCCTGCTCGAAGAGGATCGCGCCCGCCGCCATCTCGAAGAAGAACTCGCCATCGCCCGCGGAATCCAGCACATCCTTCTTCCTTCCTCGCTGCCGGAAACCGGATGGCTCCGCGGCGCCGGCTATAGTTCCCCGTCCCGCCAGGTCGGCGGCGACCATTACGATCTGATCCGCGTCGGCCCGGATTCCTGGGCCGCCATCGTCGCCGATGTCTCGGGCAAAGGCGTAAGCGCCGCTCTCGGCGCCGCCATCTTGCAGGGCGCCTTCCTCGGCATGGATGAGAATCCCGATTCCATGCGCCACACTCTCAAGCGCCTCAATGACTTCCTGCTGGAACGCGCCGAAAGCGGAAAATACGTCACCGTTTTCTGCGCCGTCATCGACGTCCATGGCGCCATGCGTTACATCAACGCCGGCCACTGCGCTCCCATCCTCGTGCCGATCAATGATCAGCCCGAAACCCTCCCCGCTACTTCGCCGCCCGTCGGTCTTCTCGATAACACCGTCTTCGAAATCGCCAGTTGCGACCTCCAGCCCTTCGATCGCCTCGTCATCTATACCGACGGCATCACCGAAGCCCGCGACGCCTCCGGCGAGTTCTTCGGAATCGACCGCCTGAACGCCGTCATCCGCTCCCACGGCGACCGTCCCGCGTCGCTGCTCCACCAGGCCATCCTCGAAGCCCTCGAAGGCTTTACCGGTGGCCAGGAGCAAAACGACGATCAGACGCTCGTCGTGCTCGAATATCGACCGGATTGATCAGATGCAGCAGCTCTTCTTCGTTGTCGATCTCCACATCCACCCGCAGCCAGAACACCGGCATATCCCGCAGCAGAAAATCCGCGTCGTCCGGCAGGTTCACCACGTCCTTCTCCGTCGTCACCAGCGCGCCCGCCCGGATCGCCTCGGCGTGCCGCACCAGCGCATACAACTCGCGCGGCGCATAGTGGTGATGATCGTCGAACGGCAGCCGGTCCAGGGGATGAATTCCCAAATCTTCCAGGCTGGTCCAGAACGAGCCCGGATTGCCCAGTCCGCAGAACGCCACCACGCTGTAAGGCGGACGCGCCGGCTTGCCCGTCTGCATGTGGATCCACTCCCGCGTCACCAGGCGCGAGTGGAAAATCGGCGCGCGCTCGTTCACGCTTCGCAAGCGGCTCTCGATCGCCGCCAGCGGCCTCGCCGCGTGGCACCGCGTGATCACGAAGATGTCCGCTCGCCGCAGTTCTTCCAGCGGCTCCCGCAGCCGTCCCAGCGGCAGCAGATTCCCGCCGCCAAACGGGTCCAGCGAATCGATCAGCACGATCTCCACCTCCCGCGCCACCCGCTGGTGCGAAAAGCCGTCGTCCAGCAGGAACACGTCCGGCTTCAGCGTCTGCTCGGCCTCGCGGCCCGCCAGATAGCGATCCGGCCCCACGCCCAGCCCGGTCTCGCCCGAGCGCAGCAGCAGTTGCGGCTCGTCTCCCGTATGCCGCACCGCCGCGGTCGAGCCTCGCGGCAGCACCAGAATTTCCCGGTGCGAAATGCGCCCGTACCCGCGCGTCAGCACGATCGGCTCCAGCCCGCGCTCCCGGAATCTCCGCGCCAGATACAGCACGAACGGCGTCTTCCCCGTTCCGCCCGACGTGATGTTCCCGATGCTGATCACCGGCGTGTCCAGCCCGCGCTGGTTCCGCAGTTCCCGCGCCAGCCGTCGCCGCGCTCCCATCTTCCAGAGGAACGCCAGCGGAGTGAGCAGCAGCCGCATCGGCCAGCCTCGCGCCTGGCAAAACAGCGACTCCGCATAAAGGCGTCGCATCGCCTCCACCGTAATCGCCGCCGCGCCGCGGTTCGCTTCTGCTCTTGCGCGGCCCCTTTGCGCCATCTCGCCAGCGCCGCTCGCCCGCCGTATCGCTCCCAAAAGTTCGCCCGCGTTCGCAATCTGCAGGAACGCGTCGTGCGCGCGAAAGTCTTCGGCGATCTCCCGGAAGTTTTCCAGCCGCGGCCCCACGACCACCGGTTTCCCCGCCAGGGCGGGCTCCAGAAAGTTGTGTCCGCCGGTTTCCGTGAGCGTTCCTCCCATGAACACTACGTCGGCCAGTTCGAACAGCGCGGAAAGTTCGCCCACCGTATCCAGCAGCAGCACCCGCTCGTCTCCCGCTGGAGCTTCTTCGCTTCTCCGCCAAAAGACCGTGTCGCCCAGCAGTTGCGAGACGGCCTCGAACCTCTCGGGCTTGCGCGGCGCCAGAATCAACCGCCAGCCCTCCAACTGCTTCCACGCCTCGATCACGACCCTGTCTTCGTCCGCCGTTTTGTCGGCCGTCGTGCTCGCCGCGATCAGAATCGGACCTGCGCCGCCCGCCGCCCATCGCGCCACTGGAGACTCCGGATCGGGCCGCCGCGCCTCGAAGTCGTACTTCAGATTTCCCGCGACCGCCACCCGGTCCGCCGGCGCGCCCGCCTCCACATAGCGCTTGCGCATCCTCTCGCTTTGCACCAGAATCGCGTCCGGCTGGCTCAGCACATGCCTGAAAAACCAGCGCCGTTTCCGGTATTTCGGAAAAGCCCGGTCGGAAATCCGGCCGTTCGCGATCAGCACTCCGCAGCCTGCGCGCTTCGCTTCGCGCAGCAGGTTCGGCCAGATCTCCGTCTCGAGCACCACCAGCAGCGAGGGCCGCAGGCTCCGGAGCACCCGCCGCACAAAATGCGCATAATCCAGCGGCGCATAGAAGCACCCGTTCGCCAGGCCATGGAGCCGGTCGCGCGCCGTCGCGTATCCGGCCAGCGTGCTCGTGGAGACAAAAACAGGTCCCGGCAGCGTTTCCTGGAAGTGACGGATCAGCGTCCCCGCCGCGATCACTTCTCCCACCGAGACCGCGTGGATCCAGATCGCGCCGCTCGATTCCTGGCAAAACTCCGGCGGAAGAAACCCGAGCCGCTCTCCCAGCGTCCCGGCATACGCGGGGTTCCGGATCACCCGCAGCAGTGCGTAAAATAAGACGGCCGGCGCGAGCAGCGCAAGAAGGGTACGGTAAACGAAGTAAATGAATTTCTCAGGCAAGCGCTTCCGGATATTGCTGCTGGCTTTTCTCGTGAGTATAGCCGCGGCGGCCGATAAAGATCACGAGCAGCTCAAAGTCGAACCGGCTGCGTCGTATCCCTTCAAGCAGACGAGCGAAAATGTCACCATCGCCGCCGACGTCTACGAAACCGGCGACAAAGTGAAAGCCGCGTTCGGCAAGCACAATCCTTATGACCATGGAGTGCTTCCGATTCTCGTCGTCATAGACAATCACAGCCCCCGCGCCATCAGCGTCAGCTACATGAAAGTCGAATACACCGCGCCGGAGCAGGGCGCCGTCGAAGCCACTCCCGCGCAGGATCTGCGCTATCTGGCTGGCGCGAAACCGCCCCGTTCCGGCGGTCCGCCCATGCCTATTCCATCCATACCCGGAGTGCACCGCACCAAAACCAATCCGCTCGGGGAATGGGAGATCGAAGGCCGCGCGTTCGCCGCCAAGGTGATCCCGCCCAATGAATCCGCCAGCGGATTTTTCTATTTCCAGACCGGGCACCGCAGTCATTCGAAGCTCACTCTGTCCGGCATCGAAGAAGCCGGCACCCATCGCGAGCTCATCTTTTTCGAAGTCCCGCTCGCGCCCGTCCAGTAAATGACTCGATGGCGGGGCGCCGCGGCGATATCATGGCAGGCGATGCGGATCTACTCTCTGCTGGCTTGCGCCCTTCTGGTTTGCGCCGGAGTCGCTGGACAAATGCAAAGCGAGTCTTCGCCCGCCTCCACAAATGTGCGCGGCGCGAAAAGCCCAAGAGTTTTCCCGGACGGCAGAGCGTCGTTCACGCTCAAGGCGCCAGAGGCGAAAAAAGTCGATTTAGTCGGCGGCGACGGATTAGGCAAAGGGCCTTTCCCGATGACCCGGAACGCCGACGGCGTTTGGAGCGTGACCATCCCGGCCGCCGTGCCCGGGTTCCACTACTACTGGTTCACTGTGGACGGATTGTCCGTCAACGATCCAGGCAGCGAAACGTACTTCGGGTACGGAAAGGAGACCAGCGGTATCGAGATTCCCGAGAGCGGCTCGGATTTCTACGATGTCAAGAATGTGCCGCATGGAGAGGTACGCGAACGTTGGTACTTTGCTAAAACTACCGGCGAGTGGCGGCGATGTCTTGTGTACACCCCGCCCGTTTACGACAAGAGTGTCTCGATCCGTTATCCGGTGCTGCTTCTTCAACATGGATCGGGAGAGGATGAAACCGGCTGGACAAGGCAGGGCAGAGCCAATTTCATCCTGGACAATCTGCTCAGCGAAGGGAAGCTGAAGCCGATGATCGTGGTGATGGATCGCGGCTATGCAACCAGGGCGGGGAAACCGGCCGGTTCCTTCGGGCCGGGATCATCAGCGGCCGATATGAACGAGGCTTTCGGCGCTTTTGGAGATGTCGTGCTCGGCGACTTACTGCCGATGATTGACTCGGCCTACCGAACGATTCCGGACCGGGCTCATCGAGCGATGGCCGGACTTTCCATGGGCGGAATGCAGACGCTGTTCATCACGCTTCATCATCCTGAGAAGTTCGCTTATATAGGCTCGTTTAGCGGTCCCATCATTGCGGGAATCAACACCGGAACCCCGGGCGGAGGACGCAATTCTCCTGCTCGCTTTGATCCCGCCGCCGCTTTCGACGGAGCATTCTCGAACGCACGGAAGTTCAACGAGCAGAACAAGTTGCTCTGGCTCGGAGTGGGAACCGAGGAAGGGCAGTTTCGAAACGGCATCAAGGGGGCTGCCGATGCTCTGCAAGCAGCCGGCGTGCACGTCGTTTACTTTGAATCTCCCGGTACGGCGCACGAGTGGCAGACCTGGCGTCGCGATCTGCGCGACTTCGCACCGCGGCTTTTTCAATAGAAGAGCGGCAGGCGACAAGCTCGTCCTACAATTGACTCTGGAGCGTGCGAGTGAAGCAAAATCAACGGTATCTTTGGCGGCTGAGAGCCATCCTGTGGACGGCTTTCCTATCTGTATCCGTAACGGCCAGTGAAGCTCAAACCGCGGTGCAGGTGCTGCACGATCATGTGACGGCAGACGTTGCGAACGGACGGGCGCGGCGAGTAGGTTTGCTTCCGCGTGAACAGCGATTGAAACTCGCGGTCATGCTGCCGATTCACAACCAGTCCGCGCTGACCGGCTTTCTCGATCAACTGTACGATCCCTCGAGCGCCGGTTACCGTCAGTACTTAAGTGCGGATGAGTTCACGGCGAGGTTTGGGCCATCCGCGGCCGATTATCGAGCCGTAATGGATTTCGCCAGCGCACAGGGCCTTACCGTCACTGATACTGCCGCAAACCGCTTAGTCTTGGATGTTGAGGGTTCGGTCGAACAGATCGAGAATGCACTGCACGTGCATATGGCGATCTATCAGCTTCCGGGAGAGAGCCGCACGTTCTACTCGCCGGACCGCGAGCCGTCGCTCGCTCTTGGCACGCCTGTGTGGCATATCGAGGGATTGGATAACTTCCTGCTAGCGCGCAATCATCGGCAATCGCGGACTCTGACCCCGGAAGAGGAAAGCCACCTTACCGGGTCGGGGCCGAAAGGCTACTATCTCGGCAGCGACATGCGGGCGGCTTATTATGGCGGGACTGCGCTTACCGGCAAGGGACAAATCGTCGGGCTGTTTGAATACTACGGGTATGAGGCGAGCGATATCCTGAGCTATTTCAAAGTGGCCGGTGAGACCAATACTGTGCCGATCCATGCGGTGACGATGGACGGCGTCAGCGCCTCATGCTTGCCTCCCAAATGCGACGATAGCGAACAGGTTCTCGATATCGTGCAAGCCATTTCCATGGCGCCTGGACTGAGTCAGTTGCGCGTATACATCGGGTCGCGCGATGCCGACATCCTGAATAAGATGGCGACGGAGAATGTCGCCAAACAACTGAGCTGCTCGTGGGGCACGACGGTGCAACCATCGGTCGACGATCCCATCTTCCAGGAGTTTGCCGCGCAGGGGCAGAGTTTCGTTGACGGGTCGGCGGATAAAGGGGCATATACGGGCCATAATAATCGCGACGACGGCGTGTATCCGGCCGATGACGCCTACATCACGGCCGTGGGCGCGACGGATTTGACTACCAGCGGACCGCAAGGCGCATGGGTTTCTGAGACCGCGTGGATCTATAGCGGCGGCGGCCCAAGCGACAATGGCATTGCGCTGCCTGCATGGCAGATCGGCGTCGCCAATGCGGCCAACGGCGGGTCGACCACGTTGCGGAATGTGCCGGACGTGGCGATGGAAGGAAATACGGATAATTTTGCCTGCGGGGATGGTAAGTGCTACGGCGGCGATGGCGGGACGAGTTATTCCGCGCCCCGATGGGCGGGCTTTCTGGCGCTGGTGAATGAACAGGCGGCGGTTCGCGGTAAGCCGGCCGTGGGTTTCATCAACCCGGTCATCTATGCAATCGGCGCCGGTTCCGGTTATGACGCCGATTTCCACGACATCACGGTTGGCAATAATCTCTGCTGCGGCCAGCCGAAGGGTTATAACGCGGTGGCCGGTTATGATCTGGTGACCGGGTGGGGAAGTCCCACCGGCCAGAACTTAGTGGATGCCCTGGTTAATGGTGGTTTAGCGAATTAAGAACGATATGCTGCGGCACGCGTTGCGCACCCTTTACAAGAATTCCGGCCTCACCCTGGTGATCGTTCTTTCCATGGCTATCGGGATTGGCGCCAATACTGCCGTTTTCAGCGTTGTGGACGCGCTCCTGCTGCGGCCTCTTCCCTATCCCGACGCGAACCGTCTGGCTGCGATATGGCTGCATTCACCTGGTATCGGTATCTTCCGCGATTGGCCGTCGCCGGGGCAGTATATCGACATCAAGAACGAAAACCATTCCTTTTCGGACATGGCGCTGGCCCAGAGCCGGGGCTTTACCCTGACGGGACTCGAGCGCCCCCAATTGGTCTCCGGCATGAGCAGCCAGTCGAGCCTGCTGCGAATGCTGGGCGCAAAGCCCCTGGTTGGCCGGCTGTTTCTCCCCGTCGAAGACGGGCCCGGGAAACCTCCCGTGGCTATTCTCAGTCACCGAACGTGGCGGCAACTGTTTAGCTCCAATCCCGGTATCGTGGGTAAGCCCATCACGCTCAACGGCAAACTCTTCACAGTGGTCGGCGTGTTGCGGCCGGATTTTCTGTTGAATGCCGAAGTAATGCCGTCCGAAGGACCCATGGACAAAGTGGACCTCTTTCTTCCTTTGCCGCTTGGCGCCGACGCGCAGCAGCGCCGCGGCGACGAGAACTACAACATCCTGGTGAAGTTGAAGCCCGGCGTTACGGTCGCGCAAGCGCAGACCGACATCAACGCTATCGCCGCGCGCATTCGAGTGAAAGACCGGCGCGACGTCACCTTCGGCATGCACGTGGTGGGGCTGCGGGATGAGGTGGTGGGCGACGTGCGCCGCGTTCTGCTCGTGCTGTTCGGTTCGGTCACGCTGGTCCTGCTGATCGCTTGCGCGAATGTCGCTAACCTGCTGCTCACGCGCGCGGCGGGGCGTGAAAGGGAAATGGCCATTCGTTCGTCACTTGGCGCGGGCTGGAAGCGGCTGGTGCGTCAGTTGCTCACCGAAAGCATCGTGCTCGGCATCCTCGGCGGCGCGGCCGGATTGCTCATCGCGGAGGGCAGTCTCTATCTGTTGCGTAACATTAATCCCGGCAATATTCCGAGACTGGACGACATCTCAATCAATGGCGAGGTGCTGGCCTTCACCTTCGCCCTTTCGATCGCTACGGGCTTGCTGTTTGGCCTCATACCCGCGTGGCGCGCCGTCAGAGTAGATCTCAACACGGCCTTGAAAGCGGGCGGCCGGAGCGGGCATTCCGACGGCGGGTTGCGCGTATCGCGGCACAGTCTGCGCGGCCTCCTGGTGGTTTCTGAAGTGGCATTCTCGCTGATGCTGTTGATTGCCGCCGGCTTGCTCATTCGGAGCTTCGCGCGATTGCAGGCCGTTCCGCCAGGCTTCTCGACGGACCACGTGCTCACCATGCGGGTCACCGCTTCCGGTCCGCGGTATCGCGACGATAAAGCCGTGGCGCGGTTCTATCGTGAATTCGAGCAACGAGTCGCTCAGCTACCCGGTGTGCAAGCCGAAGGGGCGGTGTCCGTGCTGCCGCTCACAGGAGAAGTTGGATGGGGCGGCATCAATGTGGAAGGCTACAGACCGCCTCCGGGACAGGAATTGCAGGTGGACAATCGGTCCGCCAGCGCGGGTTACTTCCAGGCGATGGAGATCCCGTTGATCCAGGGGCGGTTCTTCTCGGATCACGACACCACCGACTCGCAGCAGGTAGTCGTCATCGACCAGAAATTCGCGAACCGGTTCTGGCCTCATGAAAATGCGGTAGGCAAGCACCTGTGGTTCGATCCGAAGAAGCCTTTCACCATCGTCGGGGTTGTGGGCGTGGTGAAGCAATACGGCTTGGGCGCGGATAGCAAGATAGTCGTCTATTTTTCCCAGCAGCAGGAAACTGGTAACAGTATGCACCTGGCGGTCCGATCGGCCTCCGACGTCACCGGTCTCTCGGCGGCAGTAACCCGGCAGATCCACGCGCTCGATCCCGATGTAGTGGTGGATGACGTTCGTACGATGCAAGATCGCCTCTACGCCTCTTTGGCGCGCGAGCGCTTCACCAGCACGATGTTGAGCGCTTTCGCGGCGTTTGCGTTAGTGCTGGCCGCGATCGGCGTATATGGCGTTCTGTCTTACCTGGTGAGCCAAAGCACGCACGACATCGGTGTCCGGGTGGCGTTGGGCGCGCTGCCGTCGGACATTGTGGGACTGGTCATGGGTCAAGGCATGACGCTGGCGTGCATCGGCATTGGAGCCGGTCTCGCGGGCGCCGCCGCATTGACGCGCGTCATGACGAGCCTGCTTTTTGGCGTGAGCGCGCTCGACCTGCCCACCTTTGGGGCGGTGGCCGCGATACTGGCCGCAGCGGCCCTCGCGGCCTCATTGATTCCAGCGCGGCGCGCGACGAGAGTAGATCCAATGGTGGCACTGAGAGAGGAATAACTCGCCCTAAGGCTCTCAAGGCGCTTGCCTAAGTGCCGGGCAACAGTTTGCTGGAACGTATCGTGCACTGGGTTGATTGTAAATGCCGCCTCTATCGTCCAATAAAAGGCTCCTTCTCATTGGCGCGTCCCGAGGTCTCGGTTTGGCCTTGGCCGCGGAGTACCTCAAGCGCGGCTGGAATGTTGTGGCCACCGAGCGGGTCAAAGCCACGTCCCGGCTAGGCAGCCTTTTGGAGGCTTCCGACGGCCGACTCGAAATTGAGACCGTCGACATTGCTTATCCTGATCAAGTCGCCGCGCTGCGGGCGCGTCTGGCATCGAGAAGGTTCGACCTGCTGTTCGTCAACGCAGGCGTCAAGAACGACGATCGTGAAACAATCGCGGACGTTTCGACCGACGAATTCATACGTGTGATGATCACCAACGCCCTAAGTCCAATGCGCGTCGTCGAGACCTTGCAGGATCTGGTAGCGCCGAGCGGCACGATTGGGATCATGTCCTCCGGCCAGGGCAGCATCACCAACAACGAGAACGGGAACTACGAGGTTTATCGTGGAAGCAAGGCCGCGCTGAACATGTTCATGCGCAGCTTCGCCGCCCGCCACGCCGATGATCCGCGAACCCTACTGCTCATGGCGCCAGGCTGGGTGCAGACGGATATGGGCGGCCCGCAAGCGCGACTCACCATCGAGGAGAGCATACCGAACCTGGTGAACGCCATGGACGCGCAGGCCGGAAAAGCGGGTCTGCAGTATCTCGATTACTTGGGCCGGACGGTTCCGTGGTGAGCGCGACCGCGTCTCCAACTTCCCCAAGTCCATCCGACGCCGCCAGACGGCTGCTGCCGTGGCTGGTTGCGGTGGCGTTCTTCATGGAGTCGCTGGACACGACCATTCTCAATACGGCCGTTCCCGCTATTTCTTCCGCTTTAGGCGTCGCTCCGCTCAGCATGAAAGCAGTGCTCGCGAGCTATACCCTGAGCCTTGCGGTCTTCATCCCCATCAGCGGCTGGATGGCGGACCGCTTCGGAACCCGCCGGGTATTCGCATCCGCCATCGGCTTGTTTACTCTGGGTTCCTTTCTCTGCGGAATCTCGGGCAACATCCATCTGCTGGTCGCGTGCCGCATCTTGCAGGGTTGCGGCGGGGCGATGATGGTGCCGGTAGGGCGTCTCACGCTCGTCCGAACGTTCGCCAGGTCAGATCTGCTGCGCACGATGAGCTTTGTTTCAGTGCCGGCGTTAGTCGCTCCCATGCTCGGACCCATTGCAGGCGGTCTTATCGTCGCGTATTTCCACTGGCGATTCATCTTCTTCCTCAATATTCCAATTGGACTTGCGGGGCTCATCCTGGTCTATCTCCATCTGCCTGACTACCGTGAAGAGGGAATTCCCCCGCTGGATGTCGTCGGTCTGATTCTGTTTGGTTCTGGAATCGCATTACTGTCATATGTGCTCGAGATATTCGGTGAGCATACTCTGAGCCCCCGGGAAATGTCCGGACTGCTCGTGCTGTCTCTGGTGTTGCTCGCCGGCTACCAAGTGCATGCCCGCAGTCTTCCATTTCCTCTGCTGCAACTTAGATTATTCAGCATCCGGACTTTCCGAGCAGCCGTAAGCGGCAGCTTCTTCACTCGCTTGGGAATTGGCGGCGTGCCATTCCTATTGCCCCTCCTCTATCAAGTAGGCTTGGGTTTCACCCCAATCGAATCTGGCTTGCTCGTGATGCCCCAGGCGATCGCGGCAATGAGCATGAAGGCGATCATGCCGCGGCTGTTGCGCCGTGCCGGATATCGCGGCGTCCTCATTTCCAATACCTTAATTCTCGGCATACTGCTCATGGTGTTTGCAACCATCGGCCTGCGAACGCCTGTCTGGGTCATCGTTCTTCAAGCGTTCCTCTACGGTGCCTTCACGTCGCTGCAATATACGAGCATGAATACGCTTGTCTATGCGGACATCGTGGAGAAGGACACCAGCAGCGCGAGTTCCATTGCAAGCACGATGCAACAGATGTCCATCAGCTTCGGCGTAGCGGCGGCGGGCCTGGCTACGGTATTTTTCATTCCGAGCAAACACTCGAATCCCGCCGAGATGATTCGCGGGATTCATAAGGCGCTCATCGCGCTGGGAGTATTGACCATCGTTTCGACGATCGTCTTCCGCAGTTTGAAGAGCGGAGACGGAGACGATATAAGTCAGCATAAGGTGCTGCACCCAGGCGGCTAACTCCCGGTATTCTTACTAGATGCCAAGTCCTTCCAAGCCGAAGATGAAAGTCCCGCACCCGTTTATCCTGGAAGCCATCACTTCGCTGAATCCCGAGGTGCGCCGGCTGTTTTCGGGGTTTTCAGTGTACGCCGGCAACCGGCTGTTCATGGTGCTTCGAGATCATGCGAAGTGCCCGGAGGACAATGGAATGTGGCTTGTCCTTGCAGACGGCACGGACCCCGCGGACGCAAGTTTGCGCCGGGATCTGCCGTCCCTTCGCCGCCTTCAAACCTTGGGGGACAAAATGCCTCACTGGCTTCTCATTCCCAGCGACGGCGCCGATTTCGAGAGGGATGCCCTGCACGCATGTCATCTGATTCTGCGCAAAGATCCACGTCTGGGCCGCATTCCGCAGTCGAGACGGTAACCTGTAAGTCGTGCTTCAGCACCGCGGCCGCATGAAGCGTTACGCGATCCGCTCGACCTGAGGCGGCTTCCAGGTTTGGTTTAGGACTTCGGGCCGGGGCTGATAGGTTCGCAGAACCAACCGGAATGCGCCTTCCGGCGCGGGCAGCCAGTTTTCGCGCCCTTTCTCCGGCGCTTCTCGCTGGATAGATATGTCGAGCGATCCGTCCGGATTATGGGCCAAGCCCTCAGTGCGATCGGAAACGGAATAGCGGTTAATCGGATTTCGGACCAGGAAGTGATCCGGGCCGTAGAGAATCAGGGACCAGAAGGCATCGACGGGCGGCGTTTGGCCGCGAGAAAAGTGCATCCGGTAGCGGACGGTTCCGGTCAACGGCTTGTCCGCCGCGTCGGTTTGGGCGCCGAAGTATAGCGCTTCCTGGGCGATGTGCACTCCCGGGCCCATGCGGTTCACCGAAGCCCGGACTAACCGGTCGGCGATGAAAGGAGTGACGCGGTAATTGACCCGCCAACCGTTCACACGGGTTGAGACATTCGAGCTTTTGACGAGCGCATCCGAGGCGAGAGCTGCCTGGCGGAGGGTTGACGCGAACTGACCATCCTGGCTTTCCGATGGACGGCGACCAGGCCCGATACCAGCCTTGGCGAACCGTTCGAGCGGCGCATTCTCGCGCGCCGGAGGCGGATACAGGGCCAAAGCGGCGCCCAATTCGTCGAAGTACTTCGCGCCGCCGGCGACGAGATCGAGCACGGGAAATTCGGTGATCGCGGAAACCACCTCCCTCGGGGCGAGAGCCGGGTGAGCGATCTGGCTCAGGGGCGAGAGCGTGTAGTTTTGCTGCACCGCACGCGCCGCCGGGAGATCCGCCGACGAGCGCACGAGGGTTCGAGTCAAGGCCATCACGAAGTTGGTGGGCGACTCGATTTTTACGGCGCCCTTGGGCAGCGAGCCTTGCCATCCCGGGCCAGTGATGACGTAGCGGCCTTCTTTTGTGCCGGTCGCACGGCGGCCGACATACGCGAAGGAATTCGAATACATGTCGATCAGGTGAATGCAGTAGTACCGGTCATGCGTGTCGGGGACATGCAGGACAACCGGCTCTTTGCTCAGATCGAGCCAGGCGAAGCCGTAAAGAGTGTCGACGTTCGGGCCCGCGTTTTTGTCATCGGGACTGGCTAACTGCGTGGACACCGTGAAGCGATTCAGCGGGAATTTGCGGTCACGCGAGCGTTGAAGGTACATTGCCTGGAGCACCAGCGGCACGCCCCAGATATAAGCGTCTTGCGCGATGTTTTGCAGGGACCCAGCCGGGTCGCCCCCGAGCAGAGTGAGCGGAGCGGCTAGCGCCGATGCGATGAGGAAATCCCTTCGATTCATAAGCGCCAATGTTCCATATCCCTATCGGGATAACTAGTATATCAGCAGGCGAAGGGACTTCTATCACTGCCTAGGGTCGCCCGAGCGCATACCAGAGAACAAAGTCCGTCATCGGCGGCGTCGCGCCTAGCTGCCGCATTCTGGATGCGTTCTGTCCGCGATGATGCTGACCGTGAGTGATCGCCTGCAACAGCAACACTCCGGCGGGCGCTTCCCACGGGCCTTTCGGGCCGCGCGGGAGCGGGATCATTTTTTGAAGGTCGACGGTGTCGAGAGCTTCCATCAGCTCCCGATTCGCCTTTTCCAGCGCTGCTTCAAGCTGGCCGGCGGGCTGGAGATCTCGCATTCCGGATGGATCCGGCGTTTCGCCTCGGGCCAGCGCGGTCAGCATCCGAAGAGCCCCGATCATATGATTCAGCCGCTTCTGAATCTCAAGATCCTCGAGCAGCGCAGCGTTCTCTTGAATCGCCTTCCAATGCGCGGTGTCGGCCCAAGCCTGATGCCGGGCGAGATCCCGCAAAAGTTCCGCGTTCGGCGCCGTCGATTCCATGATCATGTTTCTACCACCAGGGTTACTCCTCCCGCAACGTCGCCGCCGGATCGGTTCGCGAAGCCCGCACGCCCGGAACCAAGGCCGCCAGCAGCGCCGCCGTCAAGAGCACAGCCGGACAGATCGACAGCGTGGTTGCATCATGCGTCGTCACTCCGAACAGCACCGAACCCAGGAAGCGGCTGAGCACAAACGCCGCCATCACGCCCACCCCGGTTCCCGCTGCCGAGACCACCAAAGTCTCAAATAGAATCATTCCCGTGACCTGTCCCGCGCTTGCGCCTAACGCGATTCGAATCCCGATCTCGCGCTTCCTCTGCGCCGCCCGATGAGAGATTACGCCATAGACGCCCGCGACTCCCAACGTGAGGCCCACTCCCGCGAATAAGGCTAGCAGCCACGCGGTCGAGCGCCGGTCCGCTTCCGAATCCGACCGTATCCCTTCCAGCAACCGGACGTGAGAAAACACCACATCCGGAAAACCGCGCCGCACCGCGTCTTCAAAGGGAACCGTCCCGTGAAGCCCGCCCGATTCCAGAAACACGGCGGCTTCGAACTTGGAACCAACAGACGGCATCCATTGCGCGAAGGGCAGATACTGAACGCCGTCGATCCAGTCGGGAAAGCCCGTGAGCGAGTATTGCGCGACATCCCCGACCACTCCGACGATCGTGCGCCACTCGCGGTCGGACATCGCGCGAATGCGCTTGCCGATCGCGCTCTCATGCGGCCAGAAGCGATGCGCGGTGGACGCGCTTATAATCATGACTAACGAACCGCCGCGCCGGTCGTCGCCGGTGAAATACCTTCCTGCACGCAATCCGATTCCGAGCGCGCCGAAATATCCCGGCGTCGCGGAAACGTTCCACAACACGTACGCAGGCGCGCCGGGCGGCTTCGGATGGTCTTGAACCTCGACCGCCATCGCCGAAATATCCTGATCGAGCGGCGCTCCGTTGGACCAGTTCACGCTGCGCATGCCGGGAAGTTCCAGCAGCGCTTTGTCGAGACGCCGCACCAGCCCCATGCAGCTCTCGGCGGTTCCACACCGGCTCGGCCCGGCGGTAACGCGCGCCGTGGTGACGCCTGGCGTGCGCACCCCCGAATCGACTTTGGCAAGCTGCCAGAGCGTGCGGCCCATCAAACCCGCGCCGATCAGCAGCGTGGTGGCCAACGCCAATTCCGCGCCGATCAGGACAAGGGAAATGCCCGCGGTTCGCCGGCTCGCCGTGACTGCTTTGCCGACCAGCGGCGCGCGCCGCGGTCTCAGCGTCTGTATCAGGGGCGCGACGCCGAATAAGAGGATGGTCAACAGCATGCTTGCCCCTGCGGCCGCCAGGAGAACGAAATCCGGCATGATCTCATGAAGACGAGGCGTTCCCTGGGGCAGCAGCAAGGGAAGAAGATTCAGAATCACGGCGGCGGCGAGCAACCCGAGCACGCCGCCAGCAAGCGCGAGCACCAGGTTCTCCGCCAGAAGCTGCCGGACCAATCGTCCGCGCCGCGCGCCCAACGCTTCGCGCATCGCAAATTCCCGCTCGCGCTTCACCGTCCGCGCCAGCAAAAGATTGGCTACGTTGCCGCAAGCGATCAACAGCAACAGCAGCGACGCGGTGGACAGCGCGAGTAATTTCGGCCGCACGTCCCGCACCATCGATTCGCTGCTCGGCACGATTCGCGCTCCCACCCCCCACGCGTCAGGCATGCGCCAGGGAAACATGCCGCGAATCCGATCGATCGCCGGTTTCAATTCCGCTTGCGTCGCGGAGATGGGCATGTTCTCTCGCAATCTCCCGATGGGCCACAAATTGGATCCGCCCCACACGTAGCCGATATTTCCTGGGATCGAGGAGGACCGGAACCCACAACTCGGTATCGGGCGATGGGAACGCGAAACCGGGCGCCATTATGCCGATCACTTCGAACGATTCTTCATTCAGCGCGACATGGCGCCCCAGAATCGCGGGATCTCCGCCAAACCGCGACCGCCATGTGCGGTCGCTCAGCACCGCGACGCGGTTTTGACCAGGCCGCTCTTCCGTCTTCTGGAACCAGCGTCCGCGCGCCGGGGCCACACGCAGCACGCGTGCAACCGCGCAACTCCATCACTGGACCCACTCCCGCGATGCCGTTCTCGAGGTCGACTAAACGCCCTGAATCGGGATACGGAAGCGGTCGAAACAGAATCCCGTAAGCGGCGGAGAAGACTGCCGTGTTAGCTCCGATTCCCAAGGCCAGCGTAACCACGGCGACCAGCGCGAACCCCGGAGACTTCGCAAAGGACCGGCCCGCATACCGAATGTCTTGAAGGAAGTCTTCCAGCCACCGCGTGCGGCGCTGGTCGCGGCATTCCTCGGCGAGCGCCGTTTCGGAGCCAAACAAGCGCCGCGCCGCGGCCTGGGCTTCGGATTCGTCCATACCCAGCGCCGCGTACTCGGCCTTTTGCTCGGCCAGATGGAATTCCAGTTCCTGCTTCAGCTCCTCATCCAGCAGCTCTTTGCGAAGAAGTGACCGGACCCGGAGCCGCACCCGCGAGAAAAAAAACATAACGGTTTCCTAGGCGTTCTTTACGATCAGGGCGTGCTTTACGACCAGCTCGACCGCGCTGGATAAGCGATCCCACTGCCCGAGTTCTTTCGCGAGCTGCTTTTTGCCGCCGCTGGTAAGGGAATAAAACTTAGCGATGCGTCCGGATTCGGTGGCTTTCGATTCGGCCTGGATCCATCCCTGGTGTTCCAAACGATGCAGGGCCGGATAGAGCGAACCTTGCTGAACCTGGAGCACGTCATTGGATATTTTTTGAATTCGCTTGGCGATGGCCCAGCCATGAACAGGCTCGATGGCGATCGTCTTGAGGATGAGCAGATCGAGCGTGCCTTGCAGAAGATCGGACGGTTTTCCCACACTGTGATTATCTACAACCTTTTGTAGATAATCAAGGGGTCATGACAGCTTTGCCACCGCCGGCGGCGGCGAACCGGCTTCGGCGCCCCGTGCAAGAGCGTTCGACAAAGGCTGGTCCGTTGTGCAGGATTGTGCAGAGTTGTGCACGGGTTCGACCTGCGCTTCGTCAGGCGCTTCGTTCTGTAATGCGGGCGGTTCGGGCGGAGGAGCGGAGATGGCGCGAAAGACGGCGAGCGCGGCGCGCAGGCGGACGCTGGCGGGGATACGGGGCTCGATCATCAGATCTTTGAGGGTGAAGATCGCAAGGGCGGCGAGGGGTTGCAACTCATCGCGCCAGTGCATGGCCTGCTCGTGCTGGGAAGCCTGCCAGGAAGCGCGGAAAGCGGCCGAGGAACGGCGCCAGTTGGAGACGGTATTGCGATGGACGCCGGCGGATTCGGCGGCGGCCTGCGCGGTGGATCCGGAAGCGAGCAGGGATAGCACCTGCTGCTGGACAGGCGAGAGAGTTTCGGAGGATGGAGGCATTCGGCTGTTCCCGGCTTGACTGTAGCGCGCGTGAGCGAGGGATGGAGGTGTGGGAGCGGGGGTAAGTGGTTTGCAATCAACGGGAAATGGAATTTGCGGGGAGCGTGACCGGCCGCGGCAGCGCGTCAATCCAACCGCGCGCCTCGGTTTATCCCGCATGTCGTCGAGAAGACGCCAAGCGGTTTGGCGGCGGAAAGGAAGCAGGCTGCCAAGAGCGTGCAAGTTATACTATAGGCTCGCTTTGCAGCTTCCTGACCGAGTTATGACGCCGGCCATTTTGCCCCGAAAACAATCCGTGCTGGGGGTGGGAATCAGCGCGACGAGCTACGCCGCCATGGTGGAGTTGTGCGGCCGCTGGGTGGAAGAGCGGCGCGCGGGGCTGGGTCTGCGGCGCGCACGGATGGTTACGGTGACGTCGGTGCATGGGATCGTCACGGGCTTTTTCGAACGGCGCTTCCGGGACATCCTGAATGCGGCGGATGCGGCTACGCCGGACGGAATGCCGGTGGTGTGGGCCATGCGGTCGTTTGGCGTCCCCGGACAGCAACGCGTGTATGGGCCGGACCTGATGCTGGCGCTTTGCGAGCGGGCGGAAACGGCCGGGCATCGCATCTTCTTTTATGGCGCGCGTCTGGAGACGCTGGATGCGCTGCGGGCGCGGCTGACAGCGAAGTTCCCGAAGCTGCGGATCGCGGGCGCGATTTCGCCTCCGTTCCGTGCGGTGACGCCGGAGGAAGACGCGGCGTTTGTGCGGGAGATCGTGGAATCGGGCGCGGACATTGTCTTTGTCGGGCTGAGTACGCCCAAGCAGGAGAACTGGATGGCGGCGCATCGGGAGCGGCTGCCAGGGCTGGTGTTGTTCGGCGTGGGGGCGGCGTTCGATTTCCATGCGGGGCGGATCGAACAGGCGCCGGCGTGGATGCAGCGCACGGGATTGGAGTGGCTGTTCCGGCTGACGCGCGAGCCGCGGCGGCTGTGGAAACGCTACCTGCTGATCACCGCCGTGTTTCCCCCTTTATGGGCGATGCAGAAGCTGAAAATTCTGCGCTACCAATCAGGAGAGAATTGATTCATGTCGAAACGAGTGCTCGTCACCGGCGCGGGCGGCTTCATCGGTCACCACCTCATTAAGTATCTAGCGGCGCGGGGCTACTGGGTGCGGGGCGCTGATGTGAAGCATCCGGAGTACGAACCGACGGCGGCGAACGATTTCCAGATTCTGGATTTGCGGCGCTGGGACAACTGTCTGCAAGCGACGGCGGGGATCGACGAGGTCTACGCGCTGGCGGCGGAGATGGGCGGCATCGGGTATATCGAGACGAATAAGGCCGTGATCGTGCGCGACAGCACGATGATCAACATGAACTCGATCGAGGCGGCGCGGGTGAATGGGGCGTCGCGATTCTTTTATACGTCGAGCGCGTGCGTGTATCCGGGGTACCGGCAGCGCGAGGCGAACGTGACGCCGCTGAAGGAAGAGGACGCCTATCCGGCGGACGCGGAAGACGGGTACGGGTGGGAGAAGTTGTACATGGAGCGCACCTGCCGGCATTACCGGGAGGATTTCGGGCTGGAGACGCGCGTGGTGCGATTCCATAACATTTTCGGGCCGCTGGGGACGTACGACGGCGGGCGGGAGAAGTCCCCCGCGGCGATCTGCCGCAAGGTGGCGCTGGCCGAAGACGGCGGTGTGATCGAGGTGTGGGGAGACGGCCTGCAGACGCGCTCCTATTGCTACATCGACGACTGCGTGGAGGGCATTTACCGGCTGATGCGGTCGGACTACCCGCATCCGCTGAACCTGGGGCAGGACCGTTTGATTTCGATCAACGGGCTGGTGGATATGGTGGCCAAGATCGCGGGCAAGACCGTTCGCCGCGAGCACGATTTGAGCAAGCCGCAGGGCGTGCGCGGGCGGAATAGCGACAACTCCAAGCTGCGGGAAGTGCTGCATTGGGAGCCGCGGGTATCGCTTGAAGACGGGATGGCGAAGACGTATGCGTTCATCCACGGCGAGCTGGAGAAAGCCGGGCGAATCCCCAGTCTGGCGAGCGCGGCGGGGACGCGGCTACGCTGATTCAAGCGGGCAGATAAAGCACAGCAGGAAACCGTCCGGATCCCGCGTGTTCACTTGGCGCATGCCGTAACGCATGTCCTGGGGCGCGTCCACTTTCCACCCGCGGGCGCGAAGCAGGGCGTAGACGGCGTCGGGATCGGGCGTATTCAGGTAGAGCGCGGCGTCGGAGTGCCCACGGACGCGCCGGGGTTCGGGCACAGGCGGCCGTTCGCCTTCGTCGTAGGCGGTGTTGAGCATGAGGGTGACGTCGCCCAACCGGAGCATGCACCAACAGGGAGCGCTGTTGACCATTTCGAATCCCAAAATATCGCAGTAGAACGCGATTGACGCGGGCAAGTCGAAGATCTCGAAAAGTGGCGAAACGCCCGTTAGGGTGATCGGCATAGGCCGATTTTAGCGATTGCGGCGGCGAGTGGCGATGGCGCGCGCGTCCGAGGCGGCTTGAACGGCCTGGCGCGCGGTGGTGGTGACCGAGTTCATGTCGCTGTGCTGAGCATATTCGGATTCGGCGTCCTTCAGATATTGCTGGGCGCGGCTGAAGATGTCGGGCGCGATCTGTTCGGCGCCGTCGGCCTGGGCGATCTGGACGGCGTTGCGGGCCTGGTAAAGCTCGAGAACGGCTTCGTATTCCGGCATGGACGCGTTGTTGGCGCGCTTCATGCGGGCGGAAGGCAGATCCTGCGGGCGGATGTTGAGGGTGTACTGCTTGCGCGGGAGCAGGTCGGCCTTGGCTTCGATGTCCTCGGTGCGGCCCATGGTGTCGGGGCGGATCTGATTTTCGAGCACGACGAGATCGCTGGGATAAGGGACGGAGAAGTAAGGCTCGGCGGTGACCAGAAGGCCGAAGGTGGAGTAGGGGCAGGTGACGCGCATCTTGCCTTTGTCGGCGCCGTCGGGAATCAGCTCGCCGAGGTTGATGGCGTGACCGTCGGGGGTGATGGCCCAGAGCACGTAGGTGAGGAATTCGGTGCCGAACTGGGTGGGCGGATCGACGTGTTTGAAGGTGGCTTCGACTTCGGTGTAGCCGTTTTTGGCTTCGACGCGCGCTTCGCCCTCGGCGTGGGGCAGCAGCACGGTGCCTTTGAAGTTGACGCGCGTGGCGCCGCCGCGGTGCTGGTAGTTGACGGCTTTGAGAGCGCGGGAGACGACCTGGACGCTGAAGATGGGGACGGTGTCGCCGGGCGGGGCGGGAGGCGCAGATTGCGGGAAGGCTGGGGTGATGAGCAGGAATGCGGCGGTCGCTAAAGGCAGGGGAATTCGCGTCAAAACAGGCCCTCGCTTTGAGTGTAGCGTTTTGAGAGAGTGAGCTACGGCACCGGAGTGTTTTTCAGCGACCGGGTCTGCGTCACATATGATTGGGCGTTTCGCAGTTTCGCGGCGACAAGTCAGATGTCAGTGGCCGGCGACGCCCTGAGCGATGCGCTGCGACTGGTGGTTGCCAAGCGGCAGATTCGTGGTCAGCGAAGCGCCTCAGAGCGTTCTTCAATCGTGTGCGCCCTATCGCGTAAAAGCGCCGGAAAAGGGGTCACAAATTCTTTGTGTTGCGGCAAACAAAAGAAATATCAAAATTTCATTGAGTATTGGTTTACTTCTGGTACGGTTTCTCTTTACCTCACTCCGAAATATTTCAGCGATAAACGCCTTTTAAGCATCGCCCGCAGTGGCACAGGAAAGCTGTGTCTCCAAGTCAGAACCGAGGTTATGTAAGAACGCAGATGCGGCGCCCGTAGCGACGAAAAATCTCGGGTATGATGTAACGGACGCGCTGGCGGCCGACGGCACCCCGACAGGCGAGATGCGGACTCGACGAGGAGGGCAGATGCGCAGTATCTGGCTCGCTGTTGCGCCATTCTCTGGTGTAGTTAGAACCGTCCCCTCCGCAGTGAGGGCTATGTTTCTTCCGCTTTTCGGAATTATTGCCTCAGCGAGCGTTCTCCTTCTTGTCGCTGTCCGCGGTCCGGCCGAGGTGGCTGATGGTAAAGCCGCTCAAGGTCATTTGCAGATAGTTGGCGATATCCTGGGAGGTGAGGTTCAGCTCCCGCGCCTTGGTCTGGTCGACCTCGAAGTGCACGGAGCGCTCGGCCGGCTCGTCCCAGTCGTACTGCACGCCGCGGGTGTCTGAGTCCGCGCGCATCATCGTGGCCACCTGCTCGGCGATGTGCCGCACTTCGCCGATCTCCGGTCCGGCGACCCGAAACTGCACCGGAAAGCCGATGGGCGGTCCGTTCTCGAGCCGGCTGATGCGGGTGCGCACGGCGGAGAAGTCCCTATCCAGGATCACGCCGAGATCTTTGGCCAGTGCCTCGCGGTCCTTGACGCTTTTCGTCGTCACCACGAACTGCGCGAAGTTCGAGGAGGGCAGTTGCTCATCGAGCGGCAGGTAGAAGCGCGGCGCGCCGGCGCCGACGAAGTCGATGTAATGGTCGATTCCCGCGCGGCCGTTCAGCACTTTCTCGAAGCGTTGGGTTTCGCGCAGGGTTGAGGCGAAGGATGCGCCTTCGCGCAAGCGCAGATCGATCAGCAGTTCCGGGCGGTCTGAGCTCGGAAAGAATTGCTGCGGCACCAACGTGAATGCCGCGAGTCCGCCGACGAAGCTGACGAGTGTGATCACCAGTACGCGGATGCGGCGCTCGACGCACCAACTGATCCACGTGCGCAGCCGGCGATAGAAGCGCGTGTCATACACATCGTGGTGGTCGGCGACGGCAGCCGTCGCGCCTCCCGCGGCGTCGCGATGAAACCCGACCGCACGGCGCGTGGGGTGTTCGGACAGAATGTGATAACCGAGCAACGGGATGACGATGACCGCGGCCAGCCAGGACAGCAGCAGTGCGAGGGCGGACACCTCGAAGATCGAGCGCGTGTACTCGCCGGTGGCCGACCGCGCCAGCGCAATCGGCAGGAATCCGGATACCGTGACCAGGGTGCCGGTCAGCATGGGAAAGCCGGTGCTGGTATAGGCAAAGGCGGCGGCATGCAGGCGATCAAAGCCCTGTTCCAGCTTCACCGACATGGTCTCAACCGCGATGATGGCATCATCG
>CBDDDT010000005.1:0-412379 GCA_965226755.1 Bryobacteraceae bacterium
TCCCGTAGAATAAAGGACACCGTGACATCACTTTTCCCAGCGCTTCTGCTCCAGAGCGCTTCCAATTCTTTCGGCTTCGCGCTGCCGCTGGTCCTGATGTTCGGGATCATGTACTTCCTGCTGTTTCTTCCCATGCAGCGCCAGAAGAAACAGACCCAGAAGATGCTGGCTGAACTGAAGAGCGGCGACAACGTGATCACCACCGGCGGCATCGTCGGCACGGTCACCTCGCTCGATAAGGACACGCTGATCATCCGGGTGAAGCCGGATAATCTGAAGCTGCAGGTTTCGCGCGCGTCGGTTTCCGGACTGGTGCCCGTGGTGGAAGCGGCGCCCGTTAAATAAACGCGGCCCGCTTTCGTATACACTGTTTCAGTCCTGAGTATTTCATTCAAAAAGCTTAAGAACTCTTAAAGGCAAGCGAATTCATGCAACGACATCTGACGGTGAAGACGATCGTGATTGTGGCGACGATTCTTCTCTGCATCTACGGCATTATTGACATTCCCACCTCCAAGGCGCAGCTCGTTTCCAACCTGCAGCACAATATCCGGCTCGGTCTGGACCTGAAGGGCGGCAGCCACCTGGTGTTGCAGGTTCAGGTGCAGGACGCGGTGGGAACCATCGCCGACCACGCGAAGGAGCAGCTGCAGATTGATGCGTCCAAGCAGGGAATCGCCATCGGCAGCATTGACCGGACTTACCCGCAGAGCATCGAGCAGACCGACACCATCCAGATCAATGTGCATGGCGTGCCGGCGGACAAGACCGGAGCTTTTCGCGCGCTGGTGGCGGACCGGCTGCCGCAGTGGACGCTGACCTCCGTCAGCCCCACCGATTACCGGTTGAATATGAAGCCCACCGAGCTGGTCGATATGAAGCGGCGCGCCATCGATCAATCGATCCAGACCATCACCAATCGCGTCAACGCGCTGGGCCTCACGGAACCCGTGGTGCAACAGCGCGGCCGCGCGGACGCCGATTCTGAAATCCTCGTGCAGCTGCCCGGCGTGGACGACCCGGCTCGCGTGAAGGACATCATCGGGCAGGCGGCGCAACTGGAAATCGTGGAAGTGAAAGAAGGCCCGTTCGCCTCGCAGGAATCCGCCCTGCAGCAGAAAGGCGGGATTCTCCCGATCAACACCCGGCTGGTGGCGACCGCGCCGAGCGCCGGCCAGGGGAGCGCCTGGTTCCTGGTCTCCCGCTCGCCCGTGATCGTGGGCGAAGATCTCCGCAACGCGCGCGCCAGCCAGGATGAGTTCCGCAAGTGGGAAGCGGATTTTACGCTCTCCCAGGAAGGCGCCGGCCGCTTTGAGCGCTTCACGGAAAGCAATATCGGGAACAAGCTGGCCGTCATTCTGGACAACCAGATCCGCAGCGTCGCCACCATCCAGAGCAAGATATCGGACAGCGGCCGGATCTCCAATCTGGGCAGCCAGGAAGAAGCCTCGGATCTGGCGCTGGTCATGCGTTCAGGATCCCTGCCGGCGGGCATCAAGTACGAGGAAGAGCGCGTCGTGGGCCCGTCGCTCGGCGCCGATTCGGTGAAGCAGGGCCTCATCGCGGGCGTCGCCGGTCTGCTGGCGGTGATCTTCGTGATGCTGGTTTATTACAAGAAGAGCGGCATCAACGCGGTGCTGGCGTTGATTCTCAACACGGTCATCCTGATCGCGGCGCTTTCTTACTTTCACGCGGTGCTGACTCTGCCCGGAATCGCGGGCGTAATCCTCACCATCGGTATGGCCGTCGATAGCAATGTGCTGATCTTTGAGCGCATTCGCGAGGAGTTGCGCACGGGCAAAGGGGTTGTGGCGGCCGTGGACGCGGGCTTCGGAAAAGCGTGGTGGACCATTGTGGACACGCACGTCACCACCATCGTCTCCTGCCTTTTCCTGTTTCTGTTCGGCACCGGCCCGGTCCGCGGATTTGCCGTCACCCTGGTGATTGGCCTCCTGGCCAACGTCTTTACGGCTGTGTTCGTTTCCAAAACGATTTTCGATTATGAGCTTTCCGGCAAGCAGCCGGTGCGGAGTTTGAGCATTTGAAACAGCGACATTTTTGCAGTTGTGATAGCGTGACTTACTTACAAGAACGGGAACAAGTGATGACGACCCGGTGTCTAACGATCTGTCAGGCGCCGGTCAGGCAGTGACGAATGGAATTCTTTCGAGCGACAAATTTCGACTTTCTGGGCAGGAAATGGCCCTTCATTATCGCCTCGCTGGTGCTGACCGCGGCGGGACTGATCAGCCTGATTGTGCATGGGGGCCCCCGTTACGGGATTGATTTCAAAGGCGGCACGATGACCACCGTCAAGTTCCAAGGCCCTCCGCCGATGAATCAGATTCGGAGCGCCATGGATAAAGGCCTCGGATCGGGCGCGACGGTGCAGAACTTCGTGGGCGGCGCCAATGAGGTGTCGATCGGCACCGAGGGTTCCGACAGCAATACCCGGCAGCGCGTCATGCAGGCGATGGAAGCGGCCTTCGGCGAGCCTTCCAGCGGCCGGCTGGATCTGAATAACGCGAGCGCGGCCGATATCGCCAATCGCCTGCGGACCCCGCTGCAAAACGCCAGCGTTCCGCTTTCCGACGATCAACTCTCCAAGCTGGCCACCGATATCCGGCAATTTAAAGACAGCTCCCCGCGTTCCGGTCTGCTCTCGAGCCTGGACGAGCTCTCCGCGGCGCCCGGGGTGACTCCCCAGATTCTGAACGTCATCAAGCAGCAGTTTTCTCTTTCCCGCTTCACGCTGCGCAGCTCTGACGTGGTAGGGCCCAAGATCGGGGCCGATCTCCGCCGCCAGGCGATCATCGCCACTCTCTGTGCGCTGGGCGGAATGCTGATGTACATCGCCTTCCGGTTCGAGTGGATTTATGGCCTGGGCGCGGTCATCGCCGTCTTTCATGACACGATCATCACAATCGGCATGTTCTCGCTCTTCAATAAAGAGATCGATCTCACAGTGATCGCTGCCCTTTTGACCCTCGTTGGGTATTCAATGAATGACACGATCGTGATCTTCGACCGCATACGTGAAAATCTGCGGGGCGGATCGAATCGCCGGGAGCGGCTGGAGGACGTGATCAATCGCAGCGTGAACCAGACGCTAAGCCGGACCGTGATGACGTCCGGACTCACTTTTCTGACGGTGGTCGCGCTGTTTTTATTCGGCGGACCGGTGCTGCATGGTTTCTCGTTCGCCCTCGTGGTCGGCATTATCGTGGGCACTTATTCTTCGGTGTTTATCGCCAGTCCGATCGTTCTGTTCTGGCATAACTGGATGGACCGGCGGAGCAAGCTGGAGCCGGTGAGGTTGGAAGCGCGGCCGTCGTCGCGCTTGGCGTCGGGCAGTAAGGGTCCCGCCAAGGTCGTGAAATAGGGTTGTCGTAAAGCAGCGTGGCAGTTGGGCAGGAAACAAGTGGTTCTAAACTAGGATTCCTCTGAGGGGAGTTGGAAGCACGATGTTCGAACAAAGTTTTGTGCAGACCGGTGATACGGGGCGGAGGGCATCGACGATCTTCATTTCGTTCGCCGTGCAGATCGCCGTCCTCGCCGTCCTGATCATCATTCCGCTGATTGTTTTTGATAAGTTGCCGGCGGCGCAGCTATCGACCATGCTGACCTCGCCGCCGCCGCCGCCGCCGCCGCCGCCGCCGCCTCCGGCCCAAGCGGTGAAACAGGTTAAGATCATCCCGCGTCAAATGGATTTGAACGTCTTACACGCCCCTAAGACGATCCCCAAAGAAATCAAGATGATCAAGGAAGAGGATCTGCCGCCGCCCAGCACCAGCGTGGGCGTGATGGGCGGGGTCGCCGGCGGGACTGCCGGCGGAGTTCTGGGCGGCGTGATGGGCGGCCTTCCGACGGCTGCTCCGCCGCCGCCTCCGCCGCCCAAGGCCAAGCCGAAGAACGATCAGCCTCTGCGGGTCGGCGGCAACGTCGCGGCGGCCAGTTTGATCCGGCAGGTGCGGCCGACGTATCCTCCGCTCGCCAGGCAGGCGCGCATTTCCGGAACTGTAAAGTTTAACGCCAAGATCTCGAAGGATGGCAGAATCGAAGATCTCACGTTGATCAGCGGGCATCCTTTGCTGGTGCAGGCTGCGACTGAAGCCGTGCGGCAGTGGGTCTATAAGCCCACCCTGCTGAACGGGGAACCGGTGGAAGTTCTCACCACGATCGACGTGAATTTCACGTTGAGCCAGTAGAGAAGCATTTCGGGAACGTTTTAGAAACTTAACTCAACTCGCAGGAGACACAAAGACGATGCTTTTACAGTTGCAGGTATGGGGCTTCTGGCTGTTGCAGGAAGCGGGCGCGCCCGGATGGGACCCGCGCTCATTGTGGAATCAGATGGGCGGTCTGGCCAAAGCGGTCGTGGTCATCCTGTTCATCATGTCGGCCTGGTCCATCGGCGTCATGATCGACCGGTTGATGGCGTATCAGGCGGCCAAGAAACAGTCCCGCCAGTTCGCTCCGGCAGTGGCCGGCGCGCTGCGCGAGGGCAAACTGGACGAAGCGGTCAAGATCGCCGACCGCTATAAGAAGAGCCATCTCGCCAAAGTCGTTGTGGCGGGCTTGCAGGAATTCCAGGCGCATCAGGCGAGCCCGGAGATTTCCGGCGAGGAAATCGACGCTTCCCAGCGCGCGCTGGTTCGCGCCGAGGCCATCGTCCACGCCGAATTGAAGCGCGGCGTCAGCAGCCTCGCGACCATCGGTTCGACCGCGCCGTTCGTCGGCCTGTTCGGAACGGTCGTCGGCATCATCAACGCGTTCAAAACGATGGCGGCGGAAAAATCGCCCGGCATCGGCGCGATCGCCGGCGGCATTTCGGAAGCTCTCGTCACTACGGCGATCGGGCTTCTGGTGGCTGTGCCGGCCGTGTGGATGTTCAATTACTTCACGGGACGCATCGATTCGTTCGACGTCGAGATGGGCAACTCCAGCTCGGAACTGATCGACTATTTCCTGAAGCGTTCACAGACACGCACCAGCGTTCGCAAGTAACCCCGCGTGGCGAGTTGAGTTGGCTGGAGAGGGGCGTACTCGCGTGCGCTCTTCTTCGGCTCCCGGAGCTCGTATTCGTTTAGAGACGTTGCACGAAGGAGAACGTTATGGAACTGAAAAAAGCGCCGCCGCCCGTTTCCGAGATCAACGTCACCCCCATGGTCGACGTGATGCTCGTGGTGCTCATCATCTTCATGGTCATCACGCCCCTGCTGTCCCATAGCGTTCCGCTCGACATGGCGAAAGCGCGGAACACGACGACCATGGGCGATGCGGACAAGGAAGACGCCATCATCGTGGCGATCACCCGCGATGGGGCCACCTATCTTAGCCCTGGTCTGGCCAAAGTTTCACCCGATCAGCTTCCCCAGAAAGTCCGCGATCTATTAACCAACCGGGCCGAGAAGACGGTATTTATCAAGGCGGACGCGCGCGCCAAGTATGAACGCGTGGAAGAAGTGGTGGATGATCTGCGCGCCGGCGGAGTCGACCAGCTCGGCCTGCTGACCGATCAGATGCAGGAAAAGAAGAAGCCGGCCGGTTCAGCCGGTTCCATGTAAGGACTCGCGAAAGCGGTCGTCAAAGGAGAAGCTCTTATGTCAATGTCAGTGGGCGGCGGGTCCGGCGTCCAGGCCAACATCAATATGACGCCGATGATCGACATTCTGCTGGTTCTGTTGATCATCTTTATGGCGATTTCGCCGACGAAGCCGAAAGGGATGGAGGCGCTCGCGCCCCAGCCGCCTCCGCCTAACCAGCCTCCCCAGGATAACGATCGCACGGTGGTCATCCAGGTCGATAAGGACCATAAATGGAAGATCAACCAGGAAGATATCGCCGAGGACCGGGTGGAAGATCGCCTCATCGAGATTTTCAAGACTCGCGCCGAGCGTGTCGTGTTCGTGAAGGGCGATCCCGATCTCGAATTCCAGTGGGTGGCGCGCGCTATCGATCATGCGCATGGCGCCAATATCGATAAGGTCGGCCTCATGACTCCCAAAGTGGAGGAAGGAAAATAGATGCGAGCACATTACGCCGTACTCGCGGCGTCTCTGGCCGTCGTGGTCACCGCCAGTTCCGGTTGCCGCCAGCTGCAAGCGCGCGACAACCTGAATAAGGGTGTCCAGGCTTTCAAGGGCGCCCAATACTCCTCCGCGGTGGATTATTTCAAGACGGCGGTGGATCTGGATCCTAAACTTCCCATGGCGCGCCTGTATCTGGCGACGGCTTACGAAATGCAATTTATTCCGGGCTCCGACTCGCCCGATAACATGCGTTTCGCGGCCTCGGCGATGGACCAGTTCCACAAAGTGCTCGATGTCGAGGCGAATAACGTGCTGGCGATGTCGTCGATCGCCTCGCTCTATTACAACGAGAAGAAGTTCGCCGAGGCCGAAGAGTGGAACAAGAAGGTGATCGCGGTCGACCCCAAGAACAAGGAAGCCTACTACACGCTGGGCGTTCTGGCTTGGACCAATTGGCTGCCCGTCGATCGCCAGGCGCGTCTCGATTCCAAGCAACGCGTGGAAGACCCGGGTCCCATCCGCGACGCCAAGTTGCGGGAGCAGCTCAAGGCGAAGTGGATGCCCATTCTGGATGACGGGATCAAAGATGAACAGCACGCGCTCGACGTCGACCCCAACTACGATGACGCGATGGTTTACATGAACCTGCTGCTGCGCTATCGCGGCGATCTGCTGGACACTCCGGACGAGTTCAATAAAGCCAGCGCGGAAGCCGACAAGTGGATGACCAAAGCTCTCGAAACCAAGAAGGCCACCGCGGCGCGAAAGGCCAGCGCGGCCGCCAACGGCGCCAAGACCGAATAGTTTTTCTGCGCGGTTTCTCTCCAGGGCGGCTCTCCGTAGCCGCCCTTTTTCTTTTGATCCTTCTGCTGGCCGCCCGAATTTTCTAAAATGAATTGTGCCCCCCCCAACTCCGGCCGTGGCTGATCCCCCGGCGGACACTCCGGTCGACGAGGCTTTCCGGCGGCTCCAGCAGCGCATTCTGGAATACCGCCCCAATGAGGACTTCGCGCCGCTCCAGAAGGCCTTCGCCTTCGCCGAATCCCTGCATCAGGGCCAATTCCGTGCCTCCGGCGAGCCGTACATGTCGCACCCCGTCGCCGTCGCCGGGATCCTCGCGGAGATGCGGATGGACGCCGTGTCCATCGAAACGGGCCTGCTCCACGATGTGGTGGAAGACACCTCGGCCACGTCGGAGGAAATCCGGCGGCAGTTCGGCGAAGAAGTCGCGCGCTGCGTAGACGGCGTCACCAAGCTGGGCAAACTCGACTTCTCCTCGGCGGAAGATCGCCAGGCGGAGAGCTACCGCAAGATGCTCCTCGCCATGGTCGAGGATATCCGGGTGATGATCGTCAAGCTGGCCGACCGTCTCCACAACATGCGCACGCTCGGCGCGCTCTCACGCGAGCGTCAGGAGCGCATCGCCCATGAGACGGTGGAAATCTACGCGCCGATCGCGCACCGCTTAGGGATGGGCAAAGTGCGCGGTGAGCTGGAAGACCTGGCTTTCCGCTATCTCGACCCCGACGCGTTCGCCGAGATCTCGCAGCGCATCGAATCCAGCCACGTCGAAAATGAACGATTTCTGGCGGAAATCCGCCGCATCGTCGAGGGCGAACTCCGCCGCGAGGGCATCCCGGCGCGCGTAGAAGGGCGCGTCAAGCGCGCTTATTCCGTCTACCAGAAACTTAAAAAGCAGAAGATCAGCTTCGATCAGGTCTACGATCTGCTGGCCCTGCGCATCATCACGGATTCCGTCAAGAACTGTTACGCCGCGCTCGGCGTCATCCACAACGAGTGGCGTCCCATACCCGGCCGCATCAAAGACTTCATCGCGATTCCCCGCCCCAATCTTTACCAGTCGCTCCATACCTCGGTCGTGGGCCTGGAAGGCCGGCATTTCGAGATACAGATCCGCACCGAGGAGATGCATCGCGTCGCCGAAGAGGGCATCGCCGCCCACTGGAAATACAAAGAGGGCAAGCGCGGTCCCGCCGAAGACGACCAGCGCATCGCCTGGGTGCGCCACTTGGTCGAGTGGCAGCGCGACATGAGCGACCCGAGCGACTTCATGTCGACCCTGAAGGTCGATCTCTATCCCGATGAGGTCTATCTGTTCACGCCCAAGGGCCGCGTGATCACTCTTCCGCGGGACGCCACTCCCGTCGATTTCGCTTACGCCATCCACTCCGACATCGGCAATACCTGCTACAGCGCGCGCGTCAACGGCAAGGCTGTGCCGCTCCGGAATACTCTTCAGAACGGCGATACGGTTGAGATCGTCACGCAATCCAATCAGAAGCCCAGTAAGGATTGGCTGTCCTTCGTTAAGACCGCCAAAGCGCGCAACAAAATCCGCCATCTGATCAATGCCGAGGAGCGCAATAAGGCGATCGAGATCGGCCAGAAATACCTGGATCGCGAAGCCCGCCGCGTCGGGTTCCATCTCAACCGCGCGCCCAAGGAACAGCTGCAATCCGTAGCCGCTGATTACGGATACGGAAAGATGGAAGACTTGTACGCGGCGCTGGGCTTCGGGCGTTTCAGCGCCCGCCAGGTTCTGGGGAAACTCGCGCCCGCGCAAGTATCGGAGGCGCCCCCGCCCGCGGCGCCGGGCAGCGCGCTTGACCTGGAGACCGACGCTCCCGCGCACACGAACCGCCAGGCAGGCGGCGCGGACGGCGTCATCAAAGTCAGCGGCCTCGATGAGATGCTGGTCTATCGGGCGAAGTGCTGCAACCCGATCCGGGGTGAGGCGATCGTCGGCTACGTGAGCCGCGGCAAAGGAATCGCGGTCCACTCCAAACTCTGTCCCAACGTACAGAATCTCCTTTACGAACCCGAGCGGCGCATCGACGTCGCATGGGAAGGGACCACGTCGGCGGCGCTGCCGGTGCACCTGGTGGTGCGCACTGACGACCGTCCCGGACTCCTGAACCAGATCACCGCCATCCTCTCGAGCGAGGGCGCCAATATCCGGAGTCTCGAGGCCAAGACCGAGATCGATTCCACCGGAGACGCCTTGATCGAGATGATCATCGATATACGCGATAAGAAGCAGCTGGAAAAGCTGCTCGGCTCCATGCGCCGAATCTCCGGCATCCGCGATGTAGAAAGGCTGCTCCAGTGACGCCCCAAGTTTCCACCGACCCCGAACATATCGCCATTTCCAAATCCAAAGGCATCTCTATCGATTGGAAAGACGGCCATAAGAGCGTATTCGATAACGACTTTCTCCGCGATCATTGTCCGTGCGCGAGTTGCACCGGAGCGCACGGCACGACGCCCCGCGCGAAGTCTTCGGAAAACCCGCTGAAGCTGTTCACGCCGAAGATCAGAATGGAGAGCGTCGAGCCGGTTGGGAATTACGCGATTCGGATTCTCTGGAACGACGGTCACTCGACCGGCATTTACTCATTTGCGCACTTACGCAAAATTTCACCGAATTAGGAAGCGCTACGCCGGCGACCCGTGACATGTGTGGACGCGCTCAGGCAGTCGGTTCGTGCCTTCGATGGTCCGGGCTAATTTCTAATCTCAACTGACCAACCCCAGACGGCATCTTATTGTTCGCCTCGTCGGAGAAATCTGCGGGCGCTCAGCCTCCCATTGCGTGCCGTCACCCGCGTTGTATACTGAACCGAATGGCTCAGTATAGCCAAACCGACTTCGATGCCTCTTTCGGCGCGCTCTCGGACGCCACCCGGCGCGGCGTTCTGGAGCAACTCGGGCGTGCGGACGCTTCGATCACAGCCCTTGCCGAGAGGTTCCACATGACCCTTACGGGCATGAAGAAACATGTGGGCGTCTTAGAGCAAGCGGGGCTCGTCAGCACAGAGAAGGTTGGACGCGTGCGGACCTGCAAACTCGGGCTGCGCGGACTGGAAGAAGAGGCGGCATGGATCGATAGGTATCGCCAGCTCTGGGCCGCGCGCTTCGACGAGTTGGACATTGTTGTCGAGGAATTGAAACGGAAGGAGAAAGCAAATGGACGTAAGAAGAGAAAGTGAGGCCACCCCCACGAAGAACCGCACGGGTGTGGAGCAGAAGTCTGAGCGCGAACTCGTCGTCACACGCACCGTCAACGCGCCTGCGCGCCTCGTGTTCGAGGCGTGGACCAAGGCAGAACTATTCAGGAGGTGGTGGGTGCCAAAATCGTATGGGCTGACCCTGCTTTCCTGCGAAATGGATGTTCGCGTTGGGGGGCAGTATCGTTTGGTGTTTCGCCACGAAGATTCGACCATGGAGTTCTTCGGCACGTACCTCGAAGTGACGCCGCACTCGCGCCTCGTTTGGACCAACGAGGAGGGTGACGACGGCAAAACCGTCACCACGGTGACCTTCGATGAAAATGCAGGCAAGACGTTGTTGGTCGTGCACGATCGCTATCCGTCGAAGGAAGCGCTTGACTCCGGATCGACGGGCGCGATGCCCGAGGCGCTCGACCAACTCGACGAGCTTCTCGCCAGCCTGGCGCCAAGTACGGAGACAAAATGACGCAGCCAAGAGTATCGAAGTGGCCGTCCGGCCGCGCAAGCCGAGCAGCTTAGCCCTGAGGCTTTGGTGTCACCCGCCTGCTTTGGGTGGGCCGCGAAAGAACCATCGAATCCTTTCGGGGATTCTTCGCTCTCATCATTGGGCGATAGCGCGCGTTCTCAGTCCACCGTATTAACGCCTAAGAAGCGCGGTTGCCCATCTCATCCGCTAAGTGCTCGGAAGCGCGCATGGATAAAGCCAGGATGGTGATCGTGGGATTCTGCCATCCGCACGTGACGAAGCTCGCGCCGTCCACCACCAGCAGATTCTTCATGTCATGCGCCTGGCACCACTTATTGAGAACGCTCTTTTTGGGATCGTCTCCCATGCGGCAGGTTCCGACTTCGTGGATGCTATAACCGGGCGGATTGACGCGATCGGTCTTGCAGATGATCTCCCAACCGGCCTCGTGGAAAATCTCTTCCATGGTGTTGGCGGCGTCGCGCGTCATATTGCGTTCGTTGTCGGAGTCGCGCGCTTCGATATGCAGCACGGGAATGCCCCAGCGATCCGTCACCTGCGGATTGATGCGAACGTGATTTTCAAAGCGGGCCACGCGCTCGCCGAAGATGCCGCCTGACAAGCAGGAATTGGCATAGCTATCGAGCTTGGTCTGCAGTTCCTCGCCGTAGAGCGGGAAAAATCCGGGACTCGCCCCGCCTCCGCTGTTGATCGTCATGCAATAGCCTTTGATGAAATCCCGTTTGTCGTTCTTCGTGAGGTTGCGAAAGCGAGGAATGAACGAGCTGCCGCCCATCATGCCGGGACTTGCTTTGCCGTCGCGCGCTTCAGGCACCGACGCCACGACGGAAACCCCGTACATTTGATCCACTAGATAGTGGCCGAGGACGCCGCTCGAATTGCAGATTTTGGAATTGAGCAGAAGCCGGGTGCTCTCCAGGCAGCCCGCGGCGAGCACGACGACGCGCGCCTTCACGTGCATCTCGCGGCCTGAATGGCGATCCACGAAATGCGCGCCGCTGGCCAGTCCGGTATTCTTATCCACGCTGATCTCGCGGACAATGGCGTTTTCGACGATGTCGAGCTTGCCGGTCGCGAGCGCGTCAGGGAGCAGCAGATTGATCGAGCTGGCGAGACCGTCGCGGCCCAGCGCCGAGCGGTTCTTCGAGACGGGAATCCCGCGCTTTTTGGCGAGCTCGGTAAAGCGCTTCATCGTGGCGGAATCCGGGGGGTACTCGGTCTCGATGAAGTTGCCGTCGGGGAACTGAGACAGCCCCTCTTTGCGGCCGGACACGCGGAAAATGCCTTCCACGCGGGAGTAATAGGGGGCCATATCGGCGAGGCTGATCGGCCAATTTTCGCCGCTGCCGTCAATGTCGGCGGCTTTAAATTCAAGGTCGCTCAAGCGGAACGACTGCCGGGCCCAGAACAGCGAACGGCCGCCCAGAAGACGCACGCGCACCCAGTTATAGGGAGCGTCGTCGGGATAAGTGTACGGGATTTCTTTCTCATCCACCCACTGATTGGCGTTGAACTCGTCCGCCTGAAAAACGTGCGCGAGCCGTCCGGGCTTATTGAATCCGCGATAGGGCAGTTCATATACGGGCTTGCTGACGCGGTCCTTTTCAAGATCGGCCTCAGGACCGGCGTTGAGCATCAGACACGAGACGCCGCGCTGCGTGAGAATGTTCGCGGCCATTCCGCCGGAGTGTCCGGAGCCGACGATCAGGACATCGTATTCCTTGATGGGCATAGATTTATCCTTCGTATATGGGGTCGATCGGCTTCCAGTAAGTGCCCATCCCGCGGCCCCCTCGCGAGAAACGATGAGGCGATTTGGCGGCGGCCACGGACCACTCGCGGGAGTTGACGGTGGCCGTCCGCAGATCGCGATGCACTTGGGCGAGGAAATTCTGAGCCGGATCGGACGGCATATCTTCCGGCCAGAGGCGCACGACCAGAAGCGGGCGCACAATGGCGTCAGCCTGGCTCGCGTCGAGTTCCGCGAAGGGCTTATGAAACTTTTGTTGCGCCTGGGCGTCGAGCCCGTCCAACCCCTGCCGATAAAGCGCCTGGCGATCGGCCGGCGACGCGCTGACCAAAAAGTCCAGGAACTCCGGAGCATGCGCTTCGAGCGCACCGGGATTGCCTTGCAGGGGCGGCATAAGAACGCTGCCCAGCTTCTGAAGGGTTGCGAACTGGCTGGCGGTGAAGAAGAGGGGCTCCGTCGCGGCGGCGAGATCGTCTGGCGTGGTCTTCAGAACCGCGATATTTTGCGGCTGCCGCGGCTCCTGCCGGGCGGGAGTGTTGGGCTTCGGCGTCGGCTGGGGCGGAGTCGGCGACGGCTGCGCGGATGTTTGCTGCGCGGATGCTTGCTGGGCGGCCAAGCCGGCGGGGATCGCGGGCGCGATCAGAAGGCTTTTCACGAATATCCGGCGCTTGATAGACATGTGAGAATTATAATGAAGCGGAATCGCGATGCTATCTCACCACGGCCGAAATGTTCTGTTCCTTTGCGCCGGATGGCTGCTGTTGCTGGCCCCCGCAAGCGCTCGCGCGGACGATGAACTGCCGGACGGACCGGGGAAGGTTCCGCTCCAGCGCATTTGCAGCGCCTGCCATGCGCCGGAAGTTGTAGTGGGCAAGCATGAAACCAAAGAGCGCTGGGGCGAGATCGTCAGCAGCATGGTGGAAAGAGGGGCCGTCGGGACGGATGCGGAACTCGATCAGATTGTCGATTACCTCGCCAAAAATTTCCCGAGTAAAGCGGCCGACGCAAAACCCGATAGTTCGCCAGCGAACCCCAAGAAGTAGCGGACTTACGTTGACGCTCAGGATAGCTTGGTTGCGGGTTTTCGGCGCATGTCTGATTCTGGCTTGCGACTTTACCAGGAGAAATCAGCATTTTCGAGATTATTCCTTAAGTAGAACTTGAGATGCCTATTCGCGCCCGTCGGCACCTCAGAAAAATGCGCGGCGGCGCACAATCCCACCTGATCGAATGCGAGGACGGCGGGTTTTACGTGGTCAAATACGCGTCCAACCCGCAGCATCGCCGCATTCTGCCGAACGAGTGGATCGCATCGGTGATTCTGCGCTATCTGCAGATTGCCGTGCCGGAGACCGCGATCATCGAGATTCCGCTCGGTTTCGCGCAGGAGTTTCCCGAAGCCTCCATGCAATTGGGAACGAGCCTGATCCAGCCCGAGCCGGGGTGGCATTTCGGATCGAAATTTCCGGGAGATCCGGCGCGCATGGCCACCTACGATTTCGTGCCGGACCAGCTGCTGGCGCAGGTTCACAATCTGAACGATTTCCTGGGTGCGCTGGTCTTCGATAAATGGACGGGAAACTCCGACGGCAGGCAGTCTGTGTTTTTCCGGGCGCAGATCAACGAGTGGCTGCCCGGCGCGGAAGCGCATCCCCGCAAAATGGGTTTCCTGGCGTTGATGATCGATCACGGATTCATCTTCAACGGACCGCACTGGGATTTCGTGAACTCTCCGGTGCAGGGATTGTACTCACGGAAGCTGGTCTATAGCGCGGTGCGAAGCCTCGACGATTTTCAGCCTTGGCTGGACCGCGTGGTGCATTTTCCGGATCACGTGCTGGATGAAGCGCTGCGCCAGGTGCCCCCGTCATGGATCAACGGAGAGGAAGACCAAATGGAGAAACTGCTGGAGACGCTGCAGCGCAGGCGCAAACGCGTGCCGGATCTCATCGCTGACGCGCGGTTGGCGAAAACCAACCCTTTTGCGAACTGGCCGGCATAGGGTCGGATGCGAGAATGTCGCGGGCCATCCCGCGCGCCGTGCCGGGCGCCAGGAGAATGCCGTTTCGATAGTGTCCGTACGCCAGCCAAACCGGGGCGTTCGCGACGCGGCCCATCACCGGCTCGCCGGATACCGATCCAGGCCGGAATCCGTTCCAGGTCATATAGCTGCAGTCTTTTAATTGAGGAATCACTTCACCGGCCTTGCGTGCAATTTCGGCGGCGATTGCGCCGTTGATCGTGCGGTCGAATCCGACGTGTTCGGTGGACGCCCCGCCGATGACGAGATCGTGGGCGCGACGCAGCAGATAGGTATGGCCGTGGCGGACGATGGAGTCGCAAAGCCCCATATGTTCTTCGAAGGCGACGAGGTGGCCGCGAACTGGCGGCGATTTCGGGAGCACCGCGCGCTCCCGGCCGACCCGCACTTCCACCTGGTCGCTCCAGGCGCCGGCGGCCAGAACCACCCGATCGAACCCCGCTTCGCCGGGCGCTTGCGGAAGCGGGATGGAGCGCACGGGAGAGCCTTCCCGCATTTCGGCTCCGGCGCGCGAGCATGCGATGCGCAGCGCGCGGAGAATATCCCGGGGGTTGACGACGGCGTCATTGGGGAAATATTGGGCGGCGATCGCGTCCGGGCGCAGTCCGGGAACGCGCGAGGGCGGGAACTGCTCGGAATAAATCCCGATGGCGGTTTGCCGGGCGGCGCGGGCGCGCAGAGCCTCGGCCTCTGAAACGGTGACGGCGACGTCAAAGGCGCCGCACTTGCGAAAGTCGATCGGAATGCCGGATTCGTGCGTCAGTTCTTCAGCAAAGCCCGGGTAAAGCGAGAGACTTTCGAGGGCCAGATCAGACCAGAGGGAGCGCTCGTCGAATTCGCCGCCGGGGGCGAGCATCCCCGCGCCGGACCAACTGGCCTCGTTGCCGATGCGGCCGGCGTCGAACACCACCACGGAAGCGCCGCCCTGGGCGAGCCGCCAGGCAACGGACATACCGATGATTCCGCCGCCGACGACGGCGACGCGAGCGCCCGATGCCATGGTTCGATTGTAAGCGGCGTGCCCGCGGCGGACTTTGTTCCCGCGGGGCACGCGCGCCGGCGAATTCGCTAAAGTCGTTGCGGACTCCAGCCGATAGTGTTTGCAAGTGATTAAACAAAGCTTTTCAGCTCACCTATTTCGTCTCTCGCTGTTGGCCCTGGGACTGGCTTCGTGCAGTCTGGCACAGCCGCAAGCCACGGCCAAGACAGCCATGTCAGTTGGCTCGAATGCGCTATTGGTCACCACCATTGCAATCGGGGCTTCACCGAATCCGGCGCAGTTCGGAGTTCCGGTGACGATTACGGCGACCGTGACTCCGGTGCAGGCGACCGGAAAAATTACTTTCTACGACCGGACCACGTTTCTGGGAGTTGCGCCCGTGGTGAACGGGACCGCGACGTTCACAACGGTGGCGCTGTCTTCGGGGCTGCGTTCGTTAATCGCCCGGTACGACGGCGACGCGAACTATCAGGCGAGCAGTTCGGGGGTTCTGCGCCAGGGCATCGTCACCCGGCCGGGCAGCGGATTCAGCGCGCCCTCGTTCATCCCGGCCGGTGCGGGCTCGCAAGCGATCGTCACCGCCGATATGAATGGAGACGGTAAAGCCGATCTGGTCGTCTCGAATTTCGAGAATAACGGGATCAGTATCTATCTGGGAACTGGCAACGGCACCTTCCTTTCGCCCGCGGCGACCCTCACGGATTCCGAGCCGTCCGCCATGGCGACCGGAGATTTCAATGGAGACGGGAAGCTGGACGTCGCGGTGGGAGTGAGCGGCGGGGTCGACATCCTGATCGGCAATGGCGACGGGACATTCCAGCCGGCGGTGAAGCTGAGCTTGAGTTCGGCGCCCTCGTCGCTGACGGTGGCCGATCTCAATAAAGACGGGATCGTCGATCTGATCGCCGGAAGCGTCACCGGCGTGGGCGTGGTCGTGATGCTCGGCAACGGCGACGGCACATTCCAGACGGGTTCGACTTACACGGCCGATTCGGGCGTGCTTTCCGTCGCTACAGGGGACTTTGACGGGGACGGGAGCCCGGACGTGGTCGCGGCGACAACCTCCGGATCGAGCGTGCTGCTCGGCAACGGCGACGGAACCCTCAAAGCGTTCACGTTCTACGCCGCCGGTTCGGGCTCGCAATCGGTGGCGGTGAGAGATCTGAACGGCGACGGGAATCTGGACTTCGCGATTGCTAATTATACCGACGGCACGGTTAGCGTTCTGCTCGGCAGAGGTGACGGCACGTTCCTCGCCGCCGTGGCGTATGCAGCCGGAACGCACCCGGTGGCAGTGACGACCGGAGACTTCAATGGCGACATCCGGCCGGATCTGATTGTCGCGGATCAGACGGCGGTGAACGGACAGAACGTAAACGTCCTTCTCGGCAATGGCGACGGCACTTTCAAGCCGGCTCTGGGCTTCCAGGCAGAAGCTGCGCCGCAGGCCTTGGCGGTGGCTGATTTCAATGGCGACGGCGAGGCGGACGCGGTCACGGTCAGCGCGGCGTATAGCGATCTGAGCATCCTGTTAAATGGGTCGCCCGCGGTTTCCATCTCCCAGGGCAATACCCAAAGCGCGCAGGAAAACAACACCTTCGGGCAAGCGCTCCAGGTGGTCGCGTATGGATTCGGCGTTCCGATGCAGAATGTGTCGGTGACGTTCGTCGCGCCGTCCAGCGGCGTGGGCGGATTCTTCGAGGGCGCCGGAACCACCGCCACCGTAGTGACGGGAGAAGACGGCACGGCGACGGCCCCGCTGTATACGGCGAACGGAACTCCGGGGGCTCAGATCGTAACGGCGTCCGCGGGAGGGAACACGGTGACGTTTAACCTTTCCAACGCCGTGCAGCCGTGCTCATTCTCGGTCACCCCGGCGTCCCTGCTGTACGATGCTTCGGGCGGAGCGGTTTCGTTCCAGGTGGTGGCGAGCGGCCCGAACTGCGCGTGGAGCGCGGCGAGCACGTCTTCGCTTCCGCACTTCGGAAGCACAGGCGGCGTCGGAAACGGCACCGTGAGCGTCCTGCTTCCGGCAAACACCTCCGGATCTCCGCAGAACGCGACGCTCCTGGTGGCCGGTCAGTGGATTCCGGTGTCCCTCGCCGAAACGGTGCAGGTGTTTGCGGACGTGCCGGTGACCGCCTACTACTTCGATGCGGTGAACCAGTTGAAGGCGAAAGGCATCACCTCCGGATGCAGCAGCTCGCCGCTGGATTACTGCCCGAATAATGCGGTGACCCGGGTCGAGGCGGCCATCATGCTGGTGCGCAGCGTGTATGGCGGCGATGATTTCACCGCGTCGCAGCAGCCCTACTTCAATGACGTGGGACCTGACAGTTTCGGCTTCGCGTGGGTGCAGAAGCTCTATGAGCTCGGCATCACCCAGGGCTGCGGAAACAACGACTTCTGCCCGAATGACGTGGTGACGCGCGACCAGATGGCGATGTTTGTCATTCGGGCCCGCTATGGCGCCACGACCATGTTCGACTACTCCGGGACGCCGGTCTTCACCGATGTGCCTACTAATTACTTCGCCTTCCGCTGGATTCAGCGTCTGAGCGAGGACCAAATCACTTCGGGTTGCGCTCCGTCGATGTTCTGTCCTACGGGCGCGACTCTTCGCGGAGACATGGCGCTGTTCCTGATGCGCGGCGAATTCAATCAGTTCCTTCCTGGGGGAACTCCGGTGATCTCCCAGATCAGCCCGGCGGCAATTACGCGGGGTCAGACCGTGACAGTGACGGTCACGGGTTCGGGAACGGCGTTCCTGCAGGGCACTACGTTGCTGAACTCGATTCCGGGTGTCGCCGCGGAGAACCTTCAGGTGACGAGTCCCACCACCTTTACGGTGGACCTCACCCCTTCGCTGGACGCGGCGGCCCAGCCGTATTCCATATGGGTGGCCACCGGTCCCCAGGAGGCCGTCCTTCCGAACGGGCTCACCCTGCAGTAATGTCAATCAATTAGTCAGCTTATTTATGCAGAATATAAACTGACCCCGAAGCGGTTCCGAAGCCCCTGTTACAAAGGGATTTCGGAACCGCTCCATCGTTTCAATAGAAATTTCGCATTGGATTTCCGCCGGCTTGATTGATAATCTGAGATCGTAAGTCGCGGCTGAAATTGTTTCTGTTTAGCCGCTCATGTCCCGGTAGACCCTAGCGTAGTTCCCTCCATCCGAGGACCTCCATTCCAAGTTGAAACCTGCAACAACTCAGACGTCATAACTGCGCCTGAGGCAAGATTCATTGACGAAAAGGACAACTCATGATTCAGAGAACGAGCAAATCACTTAAACTGTCAATCGTGGTATTGGCAGCTTCTTCCCTTCCGGCTTTCGCCCAGGAATTGGGCCAAGTCAAGGTCAGCGTACCCTTTGCTTTTCGCGCGGGTAGCGTAACGCTGCCGGCTGGCGATTACAGCTTTGCCGAGAACCAGGCCGGAGTACTATCCATCGAGGGCCGCAAGGGCAGCGCCATGATGATTACGCATCCAGGCGAGCCCATCACCCCGAAAACGGAATCGACGCTCGAGTTCGATAAGGCCGGGAGCGTTCCCGTGCTGAAGGAAGTGCGAATGGGCGGGAATCCGGCTAGCCTGCTGCCCACACCGCGGTAAAGGCGCAGCCCGGCAACACAGCAGGCCATCGGACGCGACGGCCTGCTTTTTTCTCGTCCGGCGTTTGTGCAATTGAGATCGGACGTATACAAGCTGAAGCGAACCCCAGCTTGTATACGGAAGGCGCCGCGCGGCTGTTACTTTAATTTACGGCTTCAAACACGGCGCGGATGCAGTCTATTAATTAAGAAGTCCAAATACTCCCACGCCCGTCTGAGTCCCCACATACACTTTTCCATTGGCGACCATAGGGGTAATGTCTTTGTTGCCATTCCCAAACTGATCGCGGCTTCCGGCCTGCGTGGTGTTGTACAACTCGGTCGCCAAATTAGTGGCGGCATACGCATGAAGGACGGCCGGTGAAGTGTTTTCAGCCGCCCACAATATGCCTTGAGCGTCTCCGTTGGAAGAGACACTGGGGGTGACGCCAGGAAAGCCGAACTGATGGGAAGTTATAGCGCCGAGATGAAAGTCGCCCTTCGTGAAGACGAACGTCCTGATACTGTCGTTGACTCCGCCGAAGTACACACGATCGCGGAAGTAAGCGGGGGAACTCCAGGCGCCGCCATGCACCGCGCCGGTCAGCTCTTGATAAATATTGTTGCTGGACGGGCTGAATTTACCCATGTTTGTGCGGTCCACGACATAAATGTTTGTATCTTTACCGGCCCCCACGGCCAGCATGCGAGTAGTTCCCTTCGCGTCTTTCAGCGGGGGAAGCAACATCGCGCCCCCGGATCCAAGGTCCGTGTCGGAGTTGGATTCTGAAACCGTATTGGACATCGTGAAATAGTCCGCTACGGCAAGCTTGCCGCCCGTGTTCGAGAGCTTCATGAAGGCGTTCCCGTAATCGCCATCGACGGGGAAACCCGACCCCGTGAGCGTCGTATCGAAGGTGCCGTTCGCCGCCAGGAAGTAGATGTTGCCGGAGTTATCCGCGGACGGTCCCGAACCGCTCTGCCACACCGCTCCCTCATTGCCGTTCGGCGTGAAGTCGAGAACGCTCGTTTGAGCAAGCGTGGTCTCGTTGTAGCTGATGACCCAGCCGGTATAAGGCCGGTAGTCACAGTGAGACGCCCACGACGTAATGAGCTGCCCATTGGTGATCAGCAGCGAGGCGCGGTCTTTGTATTGCGCCGGATTGAACACCACACTCCCGCCGACGCTTCCATCGCCGGCGCCAGGGTAAGTCGCCTCCACATCGACGGGCCCGTTGAACTCCTCCGCGCCCGTGGTGATGTCGAGCGCGTGCACTCGCTGGTGATATGCGTCGGAAGAATCCTTGCTCATCGCGACAACATACATGGTTCCGTGCGGGCCCGCCGCAAGGTCGATTGCGGGTGTAGACGTCACCCCGATTACGGCGTCACCTGCCCGCAGCCGCGATTATCGGACGGCGTCTCGCCGCTCTTCAGCATCGTGACTTGCCAAAGGGGCGCACCAGCCGTATCGGCGTCATAGGCATACACCGTGTCGTTCTCCGTGGCGACGAAAACGACGTTGTGCGTGCTTCCGTTGATGGTCAGTTTGGGCGCGTAGAGCGGCTCGGCGTCCACCAGTCCGTCTGCCGGCATAATGAAGAGTTTGCCGAAAGTCGAGGACTTGACCAAGGCTTGCGTGAGGATGGTTTCGTTATGATTCCAGCCGCTCCGAAACGAGTCATAGTGATACGTAAGTACCGGTACCTGCGCCTCGGCGCTCGTCAGTAATGCAGCGCCCGTTAGTAATACAAAAGAAATGGTGAGTAGAGCTTTTCTCATAGTCGTGTTTGTTCCAGTACGCTCACCATATCAGTCACGGGCCGCTCCGGGGAAACTGACTCGTATGTTTTCGACCCGTCTGCGTTTGCGGGACAAATGCTTAACGGCTAAGTCGCTTAAACTACGTGCACCATGGGCCGGCAGTCGGGCTGCGGAATGGCTTCGCGCAGAATTTCGTGGGTCATCGGAGCGGTATAGCCATCGCCGAGGAAGAAGAACCGGAGCAGCAGGAAGAACGGATTGCCTTCCGACCATGTGAAATAGATATGGGCGCGCTTTCCCGTGCACTGGTTCGTCTCGATCAATATCGCGGCGAAAGCGTTGGGCACGGAAGGCGTGCAGGTGCGAAGAACCATATGCGAGCCTTCCCGGAAGCCCTTGACGTAGATCTCGACGTCGAAGTCCGACGTATCGCCGCGCTCGGCTTCGACGAAGATCAGAGTTTCCTCTTGAGGGATATGATGCGCTTCCCGAATGCATTCGTTCAATTCCTGGTAGTTCTGCAGCGGCGCGCCGGTCAGGCGGCGGGCGATGAACCGGAGCTCCGGGCCCCGGTACTGATTGATGATGGCTTCGGCTTCGCTATCCAGGTGCACTTTCGAGATGCGCAGTTCAGTGGAACGGATCGCGCGGGATAGGAACGAAGTGATCAGGATGCTGACGATGAAAACGGACGAGATCTTGATGCCCTCGGGCCGTTCGTACATGTTCACCCCCGTGGTGTACACGAAGACGACGGCGATGGCGCCCCAAAACAGAAATCCGCGTTCCTTCCGGGCGGCGATGGTGACGGCGATGGCCGCCGAAGTCATCAGGACGAGCACTCCGGTCGCGTAAGCGCCGCCTTGCGCGTCGACGTTGGCTTTGAACACAAGCGTGACCACAAGGGAAATGGAGAGGAACACGAACACAAGCGGACGCGAGGCCCGCGCCCAATCGGGAGCCATTCCGAAGCGCGGCAGATACCGGGGGATCAGGTTCAGAAGTCCGGCCATCGCGGATGCGCCCGCGAATCCAAGAATCAGGATGGTGCTGACGTCGTAAATGGAGCCGAAGGCGTCACCGAGGAAATGATGCGCCAGCCAGGCCACGGCGCGGCCGTTGGCGCTTCCGCCCTGCGCGAATTCTTTGGCCGGTATCAGGAGCGTGGTGATCACGCTCGTCGCCATCAGAAACGTGCTCATGATTATGGCCGCCGACGCCAGCAGCTTGCGGGTATTTTGGATGCGCTGCGCTTCATCCTTCGCGGCGATCAGCGGCATCACGGCGACGCCGGTTTCAAAACCCGACATGCCGAGCGCCAGGCGCGGGAACAGCAACAGGGAAAGTCCGATCATCCCCAGAATGCTGCCGTGCTGATGGAACAGATTAGTGCGCCACTGCTGGATCAGACCGGGCTCGTGTATCACCGCCCCGATTCCGAACACGATCACGACGACGTTCAGCGCCAGGTAAAGGCTGACCAGCGCGACCGCGATGGTGATTGCTTCTTTGAAGCCCTTGAGAAATACGGCGGCCAGCACGGCGAGAATCACCAGGGTGACGCCCATCTGATTTCCCAGGGATTTCGGGAAGTAGGAATTCTCCACCAGGTGAGCCGCGCCGTCCGCGGCCGAGAGCGTGATCGTGATGATGAAATCGGTCGTCGCGAAGCCGAGCAGGATCAGGACGAAAACTTTTCCGTTCCAGCGGGGGAAGAGGCGCTCGAGCATGGCGATGCTTCCCTGCCCGTTCGGGCTGGCCTGGGCCACGCGGCTATACGCGGGCAGCGCCGCCAGCAAGGTCACCAGAACCAGAACCAGGGTAGCCACCGGGGAGAGCAGGCCGGCCGCGAGAAATGAAATTCCCGGCGCATAGCCCAGCGACGAAAAATAATCGACCCCGGTGAGGCACATCACCTGCCACCAGCTCCGCGTGTGGGCGTTCGTTTCTTGCTCGTTCTCCGCATGAGCCGCCTGAGGAATTTTCAGGTCTGCCAGGAGCCAATCTTTGAATGCGCTCATCGGTTGTCTCCCAAAGCGTTTATCTGTTAAAGGCTGGAACCCGCGCTAAGCGGGCGCTGCCGGATTTCCATGCAGCCCTTCCCGGTCGGCAAAACCTTCCCCGGATTGAGCCGGCAACCCGGATCGAAGACATTCTTCAGATCGCGCATAGTGTTGAGCGTGTCGTCGGAGAACTGTTTGGCCATGAGTTCGTTCTTCTCCATTCCTACGCCGTGCTCGCCGGTGATGGAGCCGCCGCAGCCAATGCAATATTCCAGAATTTCCTCGCCCGCCAGCCTGGCGCGCTCCAGATCGCCGGGCTTGCGCATGTCGAAGAGGATGATCGGGTGCATGTTGCCGTCGCCCGCATGGAAGATGTTGGTGATCACCAGCCCAAGCCGCCGGCCGGTGCGGTCGATGTGGCGAAGCGTGTCCGCGATGCGGGAGCGCGGGACCACGCCATCCTGCACATAATAAAAAGGACTCACTCGTCCGATTGCCCCGAAGGCGTTCTTGCGGCCTTTCCAAAGAAGGTCGCGCTCGGCGGCGGATTTGGCGACGCGAAACTCGCGCGCGCGGCACGTTTGGCACACTTCGCGGATCTGTTCGCCCTGTTCCTCCACGGATTCGCGCGGACCTTCCAGCTCAATCAGGAGAACAGCGGCGGCGTCCACGGGATAACCGGCGTGTGTGGCTTCTTCGACCATGCGCAGCATGGGGCCATCTAGCATCTCGACTGCCACGGGCGTGATCAGGCGCGCCGTGATCTCCGCCACGGTGGATGCGCAATCGTCGGTGGAGTCGAAGATGGCGAGGATGGTCTTTACCGCCTCCGGCGCGCGAACCAGGCGAACCGTAATGCTGGTGACCAGCGCCATGGTGCCTTCCGATCCGGTGAGAAGTCCGGTCAGATCGTAGCCGGGCAGATCGAGTTCCGCGCCGCCGGTCGAAAAAACCGTGCCGTCCGGCAGTACGCATTCCAAGCCAAGGACGTGATTGGTCGTCACGCCATACGCCAGTGTGTGCGGTCCGCCCGCGTTTTCAGCCACGTTGCCGCCGAGCGTGCAGGCGCGCTGGCTCGACGGGTCGGGAGCGTAAAAACAGCCCGCCGCGTTGGCCGCCAGATTCAGCTCCAGGTTCACTACGCCCGGTTGCACGACCGCGCGCTCGTTCAGCGCATCGAGTTCCAGAATCCGATTCATCCGGGAGAAAGCGATGATCACGCCCCCTTCGCGGGGGATGGAGCCGCCGCTCAGCCCCGTTCCGGCGCCGCGACCGACCATCGGAACCCCGTTATCCGCCGCGGTCCGCACGATCTCGACAACATCCTCCGTCGTGCGGGGGAATAGGACCATCTCCGGGCGGACTTTGTCTACGCTGCCGTCATATTCATAAAGAGCAAGATCGTGCGGCTGGTCGAGGTAGCCGCGCGGACCGAGGAGCTGGATGAGCTTTTGCCGCGCGATAAGCGGAAGGCGCGACGTCCGCTCAGAGAAGAGACTGGACATAGCTCAACACGGCAGGGTCGTTCCAGCGCTCTTCCCCGACGATCTTTTTCAACACTTTGCCGGACCGGTCAATGATGTATGTCTCCGGAATTTTGAGCGTGCCGTAATCGACATTGATCTGGTTGGCCGTTTCTCGGGCCGTCTCGAAGGAGACGCGGTTCTTGGCCAGAAAACGCTGATATGCGCTCTGGTCCGAATCGAGGCTCAGACCCAGAACCACCAGACCCTGACCGGCGAAGTGCCGCTGCAAGCTGTCCAGCGCCGGAATTTCCTCCACGCAGGGCACGCAATAGGTGGCCCAGAAGTTCAGAACCAGCAACTTGCCCCCGAAGTTTGCGGGGCTGATGGTATGGCCCGAATCGGTTCGAACCGTGAAGCCGGGCGCCGTGTCCCCTTCTTTCGTGATGTGATCGTTCAGCGACTTCGCCGTCACACCCACAAAGGCCACGAAGAGAAGGGCGATTCCGCCGAGCAGGATTCGGTCAGTACGGTTCCGCATAGGGCGTAATATTTAGAGTGTAGCGGTTCCCCGGTTCCCGGCATCCAGATGAATGCTGATGTTGATTACTCGAATAGCGGAATTCTCGGCTTCGCACGTGTGCCGCAGTCCGGAGTTGAGCGAGGAAGAAAATTTCCGCGTTTACGGAGCGGCGGCGAACCCCCACGGGCACGGCCATAACTACATCGTGGAGATCACGATCGAGGGTCAGCCGGATCCGGTGACCGGCATGATCCGGGATCTGAAGGAAGTGAAGGAGATTCTGAACCGCGAGGTCATCGAGCCGTTCGATCATCGCTTTCTGAATCACGAAGTGGCCCCGTTTGATCGCATCGTCCCCACGGCGGAGAACATCGCCGTGGAAATTTGGCGCCGTTTGCGCCCGAAGCTCACCGTCGGGGCGAGCAGGCTGTACTCGGTCCGGCTGCGCGAGACTTCCGACCTGAGTGTGGAGTATCGGGGCGAGACCGAGTGATCACGGTGAATCGCCGCTACCGGTTCAGCGCCTCGCACCGCCTGCATGTGCCGTCTCTGGACGAAGGCGCCAACGATGAGCTCTTCGGCAAGTGCAACAATCCTTTCGGCCATGGCCACAACTATGAGTTTGAGGTGAGCGTGGAAGGGCCGATCGACGCCCGCACCGGCCGGGCGGTGGATCTCGACGCGCTTGATGCGCTGGTCGCGCGGGCAGTCGTGGCGCGTTACGACCACCGCTATCTCAACGCGGAACTGCCCGAATTCGCCGAAGAAGTGCCGACCACCGAAAACCTGGGCGTTCAGATTGAGCGTCGGCTCGCCGCGGAATGGGCGTCTGTGTTTCCTTCCGGGAAACCGGGATTGCGACGAATTCGCATCTTCGAGACCGAACGCAACATCATTGATATTGCTTCTGTCGCAGCGGTCTAATCGCTGGCGCGGTAGCGGGAAACCCATGAGCAAAAATAAAACTTTGGTGAAGATGCCGGCGCGGCATGAACCGGATGTGACGATCGCGCCCCAAATCGAACAGATTCTCCGCGCTCTCGGCGAAGATCCGCGGCGCGAAGGCCTCGCGACGACTCCGGAGCGCGTCGACAAAGCGCTGAAATTCCTCACCAGCGGTTACGCCACGGATATAGGCGGTCTGGTCAATAACGCCCTTTACAGCGTGGATTACGACGAGATGGTGATGGTGAAGGACATCGAGTTCTTCAGCATGTGCGAGCATCATATGCTGCCTTTCTTCGGAAAAGTGCATGTGGGTTATATCCCGAACGGCAAGGTGATCGGGCTCAGTAAAATCCCGCGCATCGTGGATGCGTTCGCGCGACGGCTCCAGATTCAGGAGCGGCTCACGCAACAAATCGCCAGCTGCCTGCAGGAACACCTGGCGCCGCAGGGCGTGGGCGTGGTTTGCGAGGCCCAGCACTTTTGCATGATGATGCGGGGAGTGGAGAAACAGCACTCCGGCACGGTGACCAGCGCCATGATGGGCGTCTTTCGCGAGCAGAAGCAGACGCGGGACGAGTTCCTGTCGCTCATCAAATCACGCTGACTCCGGTTCCGTTGAGCCGGCTTCCGCTATTGACCTCTATTCACCGCATTCCTGTTCCATTGCCGTTCGCCATGGCCCCGCTGAACGCGTGGCTTTTCGATTCTGGCGATGGTTGGGTGTTGATCGACACCGGCATGCAGACGGCGGCCGCGTGGCGGGCGCTCGAACGGGGAGTGGCCGGCGCGGGCGTCGCGTGGCGGGATATTCGGCACGTCATCCTCACCCACATGCACCCCGATCATGTCGGGCTGGTCCCGGCGGTTCAAGCGGCGAGCGGCGCGCCGGTCGCCATGCATGTCAGGGATGCGGAACTGCTGCGGGAGTTCGCGCGGCCTGAGACGGCGGAGTATTGGAACGGGATCGCGCTCGAACTTGCCGGCAGCCCTCCGGAAATGGCGGGGCCGGTCAATGCCGCCTTCCGGCTCCTGACGGTCGGTTTTCCGTCCCTGGAACCCGAGTTGTCGCTGGCGGGCGGAGAACGGTTCGGATCGCTCGAAGTCATCTGGTCTCCGGGGCATTCGCCCGGACATATTTGCCTCTACGACGCCGGGCGGAAGTTGCTCTTCAGCGGAGATCACCTGCTGGAAACCGTATCGCCCAACATCGGCTGGCTGCCGGAAGGCGATCCGCTGGGAGACTATCTCGATTCGCTGCCCCGCCTGGCAAGTCTGGACATCGAGCGCGTTCTGCCGGGCCACGGCGACTCCATCGAGGATCACCGCGCGTGGATCGCCAGCGCCATTGCTCACCATCAATCCCGGCTGGCGAAGATTCAGGAGATTACGCGATACCGGCCGCTGACGGCGCATGAAATCGCGCTGGAACTGTGGCCACGCATCCTGAGCCCCGTCGATTACCGGTTCGCCATCTTTGAACTGCTCGCGCATCTGGTTCACCTGGAACGGGAAGGTAAGATTTCCCACGCCTCGCAAACCTGGAGTTGCTAACCGGACCGGTGAATGCAGCACCAGGATGCGTTATGGCACAGACACTAGACCAATTGAAAGCTAAGTACCAGAATGTTCTCGGCGTGATCCAGCAGGTGAATGGACACCTGGAAAACGTGAATATGCAAGGCGACAAGCTGTATCTCAAAGCTGAGGTCGCCAATGAAGACGCGAAGGACAAGATATGGAACCAGATCAAGCAGATTGATCCGGCCTACAGCGATTTGACGGCTGATATCACTGTGAATTCAGCGCTGCCTCAGCCCGCGCCGCAGGTTCAGGCCCAGGCCGCCGGATCCACGCAGCCGCAACGGACATATCAGGTGCAGGCCGGGGACAGTCTCTCGAAGATTGCCCAGCAGTTTTACGGCAAAGCGACGGAGTACAACAAGATCTTCGAGGCAAATCGCGACAAGCTGGACAATCCGGATCACGTCCGGGCCGGGCAGACTCTCGTAATCCCGGAGTGACGCTATGAGCTTCCTCGATCAGATGGGCGGTCTTCTTCAGCAATACGCCGGCGGGAGTGCGCAGCCGGACCCCGCGCAAGCCGCCGGGCATTTCGATCAGGTGGCGCGGCAGGCGCCGCAATCGTCGCTCGCCGGGGCGCTGACCCAGGTGTTCCAGTCTCCCGAAACGGGGACTTTCGGCCAGAATATCTCGTCCATGTTCGGTCAGTCTAATGCGGATCAGCGCGCGGGCATTCTCAACAAGCTGCTGCCTTATGTCGGCGCGGGCACGCTCGGGAGCCTGGGCAGCCTGCTCGGTCCTGGTGTGCTGAGCGGGATGGGATCGGGCGCCGGGACGAGCCCGCGGATTACGCCTGAAATGGCGCAGCAGGTTCCTCCCGAAGCGGTGGAGCAGTTGGCGAATCATGCCCAACAACAAAACCCGTCCGTTGTGGAGCAGGCCAGCAGCTTCTACGCGCAGCACCCCACGCTGGTGAAAGCGCTGGGCGCGGGCGCGGCGATTATGGCCTTGCGGCACTTGGCCGCGGCGGAACAGCGCTAATCCGCCGGATCTTTCTTGCGCGACGGCCGCGAGAGAGCGCCAGCTTAGGATGAAGAAGTGTCCTTGGTGAAAAGCGCGAACTGGCGGAATGTTTCCGCCTGCACTGCGCTTTTCGCCTTTTGTCTGCTCTGCGTGGCGCACATCCACGTCTCCATCGTGGACGACGGTTTTATCGCGCACCGTTACGCGGCGAATCTGGTCCGGGGATACGGTCTCGTGTTTACCCAAGGGCAGCGCGTGGAAGGTATCTCGGACCTGAGTTGGACGCTCCTGATGGTCATTCCGCAGCTCGCTCATTGGCGGCCTGAATTTTTTGCCGTGGCGCTCGGTTCTATTTGCGGCGCGGCGGCCTTCGTAGTCGCTTATCGCATCGCCGTGACGCAGTGGAGCATCGCGCCGCCGGTGGCCTTCGCCGTAATGATAGCCGCCGCGCTGAACGCCGAGTTTTGGGTCATGGCGGCAAATGGCATCGAGAGCGGGATGTATACGCTGGCGCTCACCGCCAGTCTGGGGCTGGTGCTGCGGAAGCGGCTCATTTGGGCTGGGCTATTGCTCGGGTTCGCGACCACGCTCCGGCCCGAAAGCCTGGCGTTGGCTCCTCTGACCCTCGGTTGGATCGGGTTCCTCGAATATCTGGATCGTCGCAGCGCCTCCGCCGTCTGGGCGCGCTGGCGGGAATATGGGCGGTTGCTCCTTCCCTGGGCCGTGATCGTGCTCGGCGTGCTGGCGTGGCGTCTTTCTTATTACGGCGAATGGGCGCCGAACACGGTGTTCGCGAAGGCGCATCCGCTGCAACTGGCAGACCTGCTGAGCGGCGTGAAGTACCTGGTTCGTTTCACACTTTCCGTGTTTCCCTGGGCCGTGATTTTGATTCTGGCGTTCCCACGCATGTGGCGGTCGGCGGCGGCGCTGGGGTTGGTATGGTTCGCTTTCCAGGTCGCGGTGATCATGCCCAATGCGGGCGACTGGATGCCGGGCTTTCGGCTGCTGAACATCTACCTTCCCATCCTGGCGGCGCTGTCGGCGGTCGCGCTCACCCAGTTTCTGGCCCGTGTGCCGGAACACCGAACCGCCGTGCTGGCCGGTTTCTTAGCCGTATGCTGTGCGCTGCAACTCGCGAACCCCCTCTGGACGCTGCGTGAGGGCATCTTGAACCGTCATACGCGGCTGGAGATGATGGCGCATTTTTATGAGCCGCCCTTCATCCGCCTGGCCGAAATCTTGAAGCCCGCCCTGAAACCGACGGATATCGTCTCGCCGGAGGTGCTGGGGATTGTGTCTTATATGCTGCTGGATTCGCCTATGCACGATTGGCTGGGTCTGGTCGATTCGCATATCGCGCATCACGGCACGGTCTACTACCCGAAGTTCGGAAAGTCGGAGCCTGACTATTCTGTCGATGTCGTCCAGCCGGCGCTATTCGCATTCGATTCGGGGGTGGGCAATCTGAAGACGTTCCAGGAGCATACCGCCGGACGATTCGGGCAGCATTACGAGTTCTGGCAGGTGGTCGGCCAGCCGCTCATTGTGGCTCTGCGCCGGGACCGCGCGCCGGATTTGCTTCCCGTGCTGCGCGACGCTCGCCTTCCGCTCTTGCATATTTCTGTAGACGCGCTAAAATAAGGTCTGAGTTGGCGACCGACAGCAGTGGGCGAAAGCCCACTTTTTTATTGGCTGCAAGGGCTTGAGAAATGTCCAGACAGATCACCGTGGCGCGCGTGGAAGAGATTGCCGGACGCGCCGGCCAGACTGAGGGAATCGAAATCGTGGAAGTCGAATTGAAAGGCACGGGGCGAAATCACCTGCTCCGCATCTATATCGATAAGCCGGAAGGGGTAACCCATGCCGATTGCGAACGCATTTCCCAGAAAATGAGTGAGTTGCTGGACGCCGAAGACGCCATCCCGGGTCAATACACGCTGGAGGTCAGTTCGCCGGGCGTGGAGCGCAAGCTGAAGAAGCCCGCTGATTTTGCGCGTTTTCAGGGCCAGAAAGCGCGTTTGGTGGTGCGTGAAACGGCGAATCCGGATCGCAAGAACCGCCTGGTGGAAGGCACGCTCGCGGGCACCGAAGAATCCAGCGTGATTCTGGAGACCGCGGCCGGGGAACGCGTTCAGATTCCTTTCGCCGCCATCGATCGGGCCAATTTGAAGTTCGAGTGGTAGCAGGCACTTTCGCCTCAAAGCCGCGTCAAAGGAAATCCCTTGGAAAATATCTATTCGTCAATTGAGATGCTGAGCAAGGAAAAGGGCATCGACACGCAGATTGTGCTGGATGCCGTGAAAGATGCTCTGCTGATCGCCGCGCGGAAGCACTTCCGGACCACCGAAGAATTGATCGCGGAACTGGAAGAGAGCACCGGTTCGATCCGGCTCTACGCCTTGAAGACCGTGGCCGATGTGGTCACCGACCCGGTGAAGGAAGTGACGCTCGGGGAAGCGCGCCGTCTGGATCCGAACGCTGAAGTGGGAGCGGAGATCCGAATTGGCAAACCCACGGAAGGGTTGGGCCGGATCGCCGCGCAAACCGCCAAGCAGGTCATCTTTCAGAAGGTGCGCGAGGCTGAGCGGGACACGATTTATCAGGAGTATTCCGGCCGCGCCGGCGAGCTGGTCAATTGCGTCGTGAAGCGCATCGAGGCGCCGGACCTGGTGGTGGATCTGGGAAAGACGGAAGCGCGTCTGCCGAAAAAGGAGCAGTCGCGGCTGGAGAACTATAGCGTCGGCGATCGCGTGCGTTGCGTGATCAAGCTGGTGGATAAATCCAGCAAGGGACCGGGCGTGCTGGTGTCGCGCGCGGATCCGGAATTGGTGAAACGGCTGTTTGAACAGGAAGTGCCCGAAATCTACGACAACACGGTGCTCATCAAGGGATGCGCGCGTGAAGCGGGCGAGCGCACCAAGATCGCGGTCTGGAGCCGCGACCGCGACGTGGATTGCGTCGGCGCCTGTGTCGGGATGAAGGGCATGCGTGTGCAGTCCATCATTCGGGAACTGCGCGGGGAGAAAATCGACATCATCGAGTGGTCGGAAGATCCGGTGCAGTTCGCCACCCATGCGCTCAGTCCCGCGAAGATCAGCCGCGTAACCGTCGTGGACGCGTTGGGCAAGCACATGGAAGTGATTGTGGACGACTCGCAGCTTTCGCTCGCGATCGGCAAAAAGGGCCAGAATGTGCGGTTGGCCGCCAAACTGCTGGGTTGGAAGGTCGATATCAAGAGCGAGGAAGAGAAGCGCCAGGAAGTGGAGTACGCCATGGCGGCGTTGGCGCAGGGATCGCCGGTCTCGATCCTGATCGAATACGGGTTGCCGGAACGGATTGCGGACAGCCTGGCGGCCGGCGGAGTCGGCACGGTCGAGAAGCTTGGAGATATGACGCCGGAGCAGCTCGAAGAGATCCCCGGAATCGACGGCGAGACGATCGAGCGCATTCAGATCGCGGTGAATGCATACTACGGCCAGCCCTATGCCGAAGAGGGCGGCGAAGAAATGATGGGCGACGGCGTAACAGAGGCGGAAGAACAAGCGCCAGTAGAAGCGGAAGCCGGGGTCGCCGATGACGTCGCCGAGAATGAGGCGATTTCGGACGACTTTGTTACGATAGATGGTACCGAAGGGTCAGTGCAGCACGCTGAGCCATATGACGGCCGACACGATGGTCAACAAGGAGTCGAGGGTGATGTAAGCGGACCGACCAGCCATACTACGAACCCTCTGGTGTAATCGACGTTTTTCTATGAAGAAGATTCGTATTAATGAGCTGGCACGGGATCTGGAAGTCAAGGCCAATCTGATTCTCGATAAATTGCCGGATTTTGGCGTCACCGAGAAGAAAACCCACTCCAGTTCAGTCGATGAGGACGTCGCTATAAAGCTCCGTGACTTCTTTGTCGGCGGCGAGGGTTCCGCAACGGAATATGGCGAGAGCTCGCATGCGAACGGGACTGCGCCGCACACGGCTCACGAGGGAGTAACCGAAGCACGCATGGTGGAATCGAAATCCTCCCCGACGGCCCTCGATGAGCCTCCTGCCCGCACGGAAAACTCCGCGGAAGCGCCGACGGGGACCAAGGAAACCGAGGGACCGGCGGGCGAGGCGCAAGCGCCCGCGGCCGAAGAAGAGCGTCCCGCGCCGCGTACATCCCTGCGACCGCCTCTGGCTGGTCCTCTGCGTCCCCCCATCGGAGGGCAATCGCGCCCGCAACCGGGATTCCGTCCCGCGCCGCCCGCCATCCCAACAAGCGCACCAGTAAACGCTCCGGCCGCGGCGGCGCCCGCGCCCCCGGCGGCTCCGTCCATGCCCGCTCCTCAGGCGAGCGCTCCTGCGGCGCCGGCGCCTTCCGCTCCGGCGCCGGTGCGTCCGAGCGTGGAACCAGGCGCGAGTGTTGCGCGGCCGCCGGTCGCGCCGGGCACTCCAACTCCCAGTCCCGCCGGTCCGGGCCGTCCCGCCCCGCCCGCTGCGCGCCCCATTCCGACCGCGGTTCCAGGCGCTACCCGTCCCGGACAGGTTCTTTCCGGCCCCAGGGCGCCGATGCCCGCCGGAGTGTCCGCGCCACAACGTCCCGCGGGACCGGGCGCGCCGCGCCCCATGCCGACTCCGGGCCCTCGTCCGCAGGCCGGACAGCCGCTGCGCCCCCAGAATGCGGGTCCGGCGCGTCCAGGCGTCACGCCGGGCGCTCCGATCGCTCCGCGTCCTCCTCAACAGCCAGGCCAGCAGGCCGGGGCGGCGCGACCGTTCGCCGGTCAGCCCGCACCCCGCCCGATCGTGCCCCCGCGCCCCGATCTGGTTCGGAAGCTTTCGGAACAACAACGGATAGTGACGCCCGGCGCTCCCGGACCCGCGCAGCCGCGTCCCGGCATGCCGCAGCGCCCCGCCCAATCTCCGCAACCCGGGCGACCCATTTTCGGCGGACAAGGCAGGCCTGGACAGCCGCCGCAGCAGCAGCGCCCCGGACCAGGCGCGTATATGCGGACGGGTCCCGGCGGCCGTCCTGGCGTCGGTCCGCGACCCATGCACCCGGTGACGCCGCGCGGTCCTCTGGGCGCGGTGGGATTGGTGCCCGCCCCCACGCCGGATCAAGCGCGACGCCCGCAAAGCCGCGGCACGGGCCGTCCCCAGCCGCGCGATCGCGAGCGCGAGGAGCAGGAGAAGACGCTGCGCCCCATGCGGCGCGAGCGCGAGCAGGGTCCTCCGCCCATCAATCGCGACATCACAATTTCGGAAGGCGTCACCGTTAAAGAGCTTTCCGAAAAGCTCGACGTGAAAGCCAACCTGGTGATCAGGAAGCTGCTCGATCGGGGCATCTTCGCGACGATCAACCAGACGCTCGACGGACAGCTCGCCACCGATATCTCCCGCGAGTTTGGCGCTTCCACTTCGACCATCACGTTCGAAGAAGAGGCGATGTTCGACATCGAGGTCGCCGAAGAAGCCAAGGATTTGTTCCGGCGTCCGCCCGTGGTCACGATCATGGGCCACGTCGATCACGGTAAGACCAGCCTGCTCGACGCCATTCGCCAGACCAGCGTGGCGGAACGCGAAGCCGGTGGAATTACGCAGCATATCGGCGCTTATTTCATCGAGAAGAACGATCAGAAGATCGTCTTCATCGATACGCCGGGTCACGAAGCTTTCACGCGCATGCGGTCGCGCGGCGCCAAGGTCACCGACGTCGTAGTGCTAGTGGTCGCGGCGGATGACGGCGTCATGCCGCAGACGCTCGAAGCGATCGACCATGCGCGCGCGGCCAAGGTGCCCATCCTGGTGGCGATCAATAAGATCGACCGGGCCGATGCGCAGCCGGACCGGATCAAGCAGCAGCTTTCCGATCGCGGATTGTTGGCGGAAGACTGGGGCGGCGACGTGGTGATGGTGCCGGTTTCGGCGCGGACTCGCGCCGGCCTGGATCAACTGCTCGAAATGATCCTGTTAGTTGCCGAAATTCAGGATCTGAAGGCCAATCCCCTGCGGCCGGCGATGGGTTCGGTCATCGAATCGAAACTCGATCGCGGACGCGGCCCGGTTGCGACCGTGCTGGTGCGCAATGGAACACTGCGCGTAGGCGACTTCTTCATCTGCGGCGAAGTGTTCGGCAAGGTGCGCGCCATGATGAACGATCGCGGCGAACAGATCCGGGAAGCCGGGCCGTCGATGCCGGTCGAAGTTCTCGGTCTGCAATCGCTGCCCGACGCTGGTGATGAGTTCCAGGTGGTGACCGATACCGCCAAGGCCAAGCAGATCGTCATGTACCGCGAAGAGAAAACGCGGGAGGAAGCGCGCGCGAAGAACAAGCGCATCACTCTGGAGCAGTTCCAGAAGCAGATGTCGGCGGGCGAGACCAAGGAACTGCCCATCATTCTCAAGGCGGACGTGGCCGGTTCCGCGGAGGTCCTGAGCGACACGCTCCAGGCGCTTTCGACGGACAAGGTCAAAATCAACGTGCTGCGCTCGGGAGTCGGCGCGATCAACGAAGGCGACGTGCTTCTGGCGTCGGCCTCGAAGGGAATCGTGATCGGCTTCAACGTGAAGCCCGACCGCAAGGCGGAAGCCGCGGCCGAGCACGAAAAGGTGGAGATTCGTCTTCATACGATCATCTACAACCTGACCGACGAGTTGAAGAAGGCGATGACCGGGATGCTCGAGCCGGTCTACCGGGAAGTGCCGCGCGGAAAGGCGGAAGTGCGGGATACGTTCCGGGTGTCCAAGGTCGGCATGGTGGCCGGCTGCATGATCACCGAGGGAACCATCACGCGGGATTGCCTGCTGCGCGTGATTCGGGAGAAAGCCGTGGTTCATACCGGGAAGGTCGGATCGCTGCGGCGCTTCAAAGACGACGTCAGCGAGGTGCGCATGGGAATGGAGTGCGGCATCACGATCGAGAATTATGGCGACGTCAAACAGGGCGACCTGATCGAGGCGTTCGTCACCGAGCGGCTCGCGCCGGTTCTGGGCTGATCGCGCCAGGGAAAACTGATGCCCGCGACGGTGGGGGTCCTCACGATCGAGTTGCACGTGGAGGGCTCGCATTCGCTGAAAGACAAACGGCAGGTTGTGAAAAGCCTGAAGGATCGGCTGCGCAGCAGGTTCAACGTAGCCGTGGCCGAGATTGACGGAATGGATACGTGGCAATGGTCGGTGCTGGCCGCGGCGACCGTCTCTTCCGATCGCGGCCATTGCGAGCAGATGCTGCGGGCGGTGGAAGACGAGTGCGCGGCGCAACTGGGCGCGGATCTGGTGCGGGCCGACGTCGAGCTGTGGTAGAAACGCGGGATTCATAAGAGATGGACGAGAGGCGAACAGCGCGCGTATCGGAAGCAATCCGCGAGGAGTTGCTCGAGATCATCGGTTTCGAGATGGCGGATCCGCGCGTCCGGAGCGCTGAAATCTCCGGAGTCGAGGTTGCGCACGACGCCCGGCACGCCTACGTGCGGGTGGTCTGCAAAGGGGACGCGAAGGAGCAGAAACAGGCGCTGCAGGCGCTCGAAAACGCGGCGGGCTTTCTGCGGCATGAGCTGGCGGCGCGGCTCGAACTGCGGCACATGCCGGAGCTGCATTTCGAGGCCGAGAAGTTCCCGGACGCCGACCAGCGCATCGAACTTCTCCTGAAGCGCGCCGGAAAGAGCCGCGGCAAAGGTTGAGCGGCCTCGGCGGGTGGTTCCGATTTCGCAAACAAACTGCTATTCTTTTGTTTCTATTGCCTTTGATCGGCCTGCCGGCGGCGGGCGGATCGGGGATGCTGCGGCTGGAGCAATCCGCCGAGGCGATGGGATCCACATACTCCATCGCGGTATACGGCACAGATCAGACGGTGATGGAGAATGCGGTTCAGGACGCTTTCGAGGAGGCGCAGCGGCTGGATGGATTGCTGTCGAACTACAAGCCGGAAAGCGCCTGGAGCGAAGTGAACCGGTTCGCGGCGGAGCGCCCGGTGGCGGTTCCGCGGGATTTGTTCGAGCTGTTGCAGGCGTGCATCGCGTACAGCCGGGCAAGCGAAGGCTCGTTCGATATCACGGTGGGGCCGCTGATGCGGGTGTGGGGCTTCTATAAGGGCACCGGGCATTTGCCGAAGGCGAGCGAAGTGGAGACGGCGCGGGCCAAAATCGGGTGGCAGTATATCGAGCTTGATCCCGCGGCCCGGACGGTGCGTTTCCGGAAGAAGGGGCTCGAGATGGACCCGGGCGGGATCGGCAAAGGATATGCGGTGGACCGGATGGCGGATGTGCTGCGCCGGGACGGAATCCGAATCGGGCTGGTGTCGGCTTCGGGCAGCAGCATCTATGCCATGGGCGCGCCGCCGAACGAGGACGGCTGGCATATTCAGATCAAAGACCCGCGCGATCTTTCGCGAGCGGCGACGGAAGTAGTTCTCAAAGACGAATCCATGTCGACATCCGGCAGCTACGAAAAGTTCTTCCAGGCGGACGGGCGCATCTATAGCCACATCATGGATCCGCGAACCGGGTATCCGGCGCCCGGCATGCTGTCGGTGTCGGTCATCACTCCGCGAACCATCGACAGCGAGGCCTGGGCAAAGCCGTTCTTCATCAACGGGCGCGAGTGGGCCATGAAGCATAAGCCGTCCGGCATCCGGGCGTATTTCTGCGAGGATAAAGCGAATCAGACATGCGTGTGGCTCCAATGAACAGTCGATTTCTGGAAGCTTGCCGGCGGCGTCCGACCGATGTGCGGCCGGTGTGGTTCATGCGGCAGGCGGGGCGATACATGCCGCAGTATCGGGAGATCCGGCAGCATCACGGGATCCTGGAGATGTGCAAGCGCCCGGACTTGGCGGCGACGGTGACGCTGCAGCCGATCGAGGTGCTGGACGTGGACGCGGCGATCATCTTCGCGGACTTGCTGCTGCCGGTGGAACCGATGGGCTTGCGGCTGCGGTATGCGCAGGGCGAAGGGCCGATCATCGATAATCCGGTGCGCACGAGCGACGACATCGATTCGCTTTCGACCGACAATGTGGACGATCTCGGATACGTCGGGGAAGCCATCCAAATGGTCACGCGGGCGCTGGCGGGGCGCATCCCGCTGATCGGATTCGTGGGCGCGCCGTTCACCATGGCGAGCTACATGATCGAGGGCGGCGCGTCGCGGAACTTCATCCGCACCAAGAAGCTGATGTACTCCGACGAGACGTTGTGGCGCCGGTTGATGGGCAAGATCGTGGACGTGCTGGCGCCGTTCGCGATCAGCCAGATCGCGGCGGGAGCGAAAGCCATCCAGGTGTTCGACAGCTGGGTGGGCGCGCTGGGTTCGGACGATTATGTGCGGTACGCGGCGCCGTACTCGCGGGCGCTGATCGAGCGCATCCGGCAGGGCGGCGTGCCGGTGATTCATTTCGGCACGGGCGCATCAGGCTTCTTTCGGGAACTGCATGCCGCCGGCGGCGACGTGCTGGGGTGCGACTGGCGGATCAACATCGACCAGGCGTGGATGGACATCAGCTACCGATCGGCCATCCAGGGCAATCTGGATCCGGTGGTGCTGATGGCGCCGCTGCCGGAGTTGCGGCAACGGGTGCATGATCTTTTGCGGCGGACGGGGACGCGTCCGGGACATATCTTCAATCTGGGGCACGGCATTCTGCCGGAGACGCCGGTGGAGAACGTGAAGGCCGTGGTCCAGATCGTTCGCGAGTTCCGGCCGTAAGGCAAGTGGCGACCGTCATCGTGGGCGGCGGCATCACCGGGCTGAGCGCGGCATGGGCGGCGGCAGAGCGCGGCGACCAGCAGGTCACGCTGATCGAACCGGGCGCGTTTGGCGGACTCCTGCGGACCGAGAATATCGACGGGTGCACGGTGGAGTGCGGCGCGGATAGCTGGATCCGGACGAAGCCCTGGCTGCGCGATCTGGCCGCGGCGCTTGGATTAGCCGATCAGGTGATCGCGTGCAACGACGCCATGCGGGGCACCTGGATCGTCAAGAACGGGAAACTCACGCCGCTGCCGAAAGGCCTGCGCGTGACGGCGCCTACGGAGTTGCGGCCGATTTTGGCGTCGCGGCTGATCGGGTGGAAGACCAAACTGCGGATGGGCCGCGAGCTCTTTCGCCGTCCCGCTATCCGCGATGACCGGAGCGTCGCGGAGTTCGTGCGGGACCACTTTGGAGACGAAGCCGTCGAGTATCTGGCGGAACCCTTGTTCGCGGGCGTGTACGGGGGACGGCCGGAGGAACTTGGCGCGGCGGGCGTGCTGCCCAAGCTGGTGGAGTATGAGCGGGGATTCGGAAGCGTGATCCGGGGCGCGCGACGGGAGCGGGCAGTGACGGGCCCGTTGTTCGAATCGATGCGTGATGGGTTGGGGCAGATCCCGTCGGCGATCGTACGGCAGATCGAGGGCCGCGCGCGGATGGTGCGCGCGCCGGCGGAAGCGGTGGAACCGGGGCGCGTTCGCGTGGCGGGCGAGTGGATGGAAGCGGCGAACGTGGTGCTGGCGTGCGGCGCGCCGGCCGCGGGGAAACTGCTGGCGGGAACGGAAGCCGGCGGTTTGTTAGCGGGGATTCCGCATTCGTCGGCGACGATCTTCGCGTTCGGGTTCCGCGGGAGCGAATTGGGCGAGGCGGCGCGGGGCTTCGGATTTCTGGTTCCCCGGCGCGAGCGGCGGATCATCATGGGCGCGACGTGGGTGACGAACAAATTCCCACAGCGAGCGCCGGCGGGAGTGACATTGGTGCGGTGCTTCGCGAGCAAGGATTGCACCGAGTCGGCTTTGCCGGAGATACGCGCGGATCTACAGCGGATCACGGGGATCACGGCAGAACCGCTTTTTTCGCGGGTGTACCGATGGCCGCAATCGATGCCGCAGTATGGCGTGGGCCATGCGAGGCTGATCGCCGAGATCGAGGCGAGGCTGCCGGCGGGGGTGCGCGCGGCAGGGGCGTTCCTGCGCGGAGTCGGGATGCCGGACTGCGTCAAGAGCGGGATGGAAGCGGCAGGGCGTTAATACTTCCAACTGGTGAGATCGGCGCCTTTGGGCGCGGTTTCTTCCATATGCTTGACCATTTCAGGGAAGTAGTGCTGGTTCAGCCCCACGGCCGGATCGAAGCTGCCCGCGTAGCAGTGCGGCTTCCCTTCCCCGTATTCGAAGGAGCCCCGGTAAAACGGATCGCGAGTGGCGTCGAGGAAATCCTGGAGCAGGTGGACGGCATGATCCAGGTAGAACGTGTCGGCGTCGCCCACAAAGAAGTGCAACTTACCGGTAAGCTTAGGGCCGAGCGTGCTCCAATCGCGCTGCATGATGTGGCTGAGGTCGTAATGCTCCTTCCAGTAAGCGGCGACCTGATGGTCGATGTCCCCGGTGAGCTTGTCGAAGATGGGACGAGGATAGCCGTCGTCTCCGGTGGTGCTGAAGACGGCCTGCCAGATGTCGAACTGCTCGCCGGAGCGGCCATGCGTGCCCATCACATACTCATACCGATTCATCAGCTCCATGGTGGAGAGGACGGCGCCGTCGGGCTGCCGCATGGAGGGACGCGGGACGCGAGCGAACGGCCCGATGGTGAAGAACGCGTTCGGATCGTCGTATAAGTTGATGCTCATGTAGGCGCGGAAGTCGATGGGATCCGGGCAGAAGACCCACGCGCCGTTATAGAAATCGGGGTAGAAAACCTGCGAGCTGAGGGTCTCCCAGCCGCCGGTGGACCCGCCATACACGGCCCGCGCCCAGCCCTGACCGATGCCGCGAAAGGTCTTCTCGACGAACGGAATCAGCTCCTGCGTGATGGCGTCTCCGTACGGGCCGAGGTTGGCCGAATTCACGGCGTACGAATCGTCAAAATACGGATTCGCGTGCTGGATGCTCATGACCAGAACGCGCGGCATGCGACCCGCGGTCCAATCCTGATAAAGCTTGTAGCCGGCCTCCGCCCGCCGACGGTCGCCGCCTTTCAGACCCGGAGCGGGAGGTTCGGTCTGAAAGCTGAGCAGGCCGGGCAGACCGGGGTTGAAATGATCCTGCTCCACGATCAGCGGAAAATGCGCGTCAGGGTGCTCCGCCCATCCATCCGGGACCAGCACCATGGCGCCGAGCGAGACCGGCCTGCCCCAGAATTTGCTGAGCAGCTCACTCTTCAGGACGACATGCTTGACCCAACGATTTTCTTGCACTTCATCCCGCAGCGGCGGAATGGTTTCCGTAAGTGCGATCCGGATCACTTGTGATGAAGCCGGATCGAAGTGCACTTTTTGCGGCTTGCTGAACAGGTTCCCCGGTTTGGAGTTCCAGTGCTGGCCTTCGCCGTGGTCCGGCGGCAGCTTTACAGTATGTCCGTTGGCGAGGTGGAATATCTCATAAACATTCAAGACAGCCTGGACGTAGTAATCGCCCTTGGGTATAGCGGAAAGGGCGCGGCGCGGATAACCCACGGTGGATTCATCGACGACGGCGGGAACGCCGGGCGCGAGCGCATCGACATCCACGCCGAAGGCCTGCTGCGAATCGGGCGTGAACTCCATTTCAAAGCGCGGCTCCCGCTTGTCATCGGTGGAGAGCAGAACGAGGACATGACCGTCGACGGGGCGCGCGCTGGCCGGGAGCGAGACTTCGAAGCGCGATTGAGCGCTTGCGGGGATGCAAAAAGCGGCCAGGATTGCGAGGAGGCTGTACCGGTTCATGGTGACGTGGGCCTACGTTATCATGACGCCGTGCGAAGGTGGACTCTCCTCTGCGCGGCCGCTCTGGGGCTGGCGCAGAGTCCCGCGCGAGCCGCGGACGCGTGGATCAAGGTGACGACGCCGCACTTCGAGGTGTATACGACCGAGCCCGAGGCGCGGGCGCGAGCGGCGATCCTGCACTTCGAGCAGGTACGGAGCTTCTTTCTGCAAGCGAGCCCTTTCGGGAAGGCGCTGGACGCGCCCGTGAGGATAGTCGCATTCAGCTCCGCCGGGCAATACGATCCTTACCGCATGAACGACGCTTCGGACGCGTTCTACACGCGGGACGAGAAGCGCGACTACATCGTGATGCAGGACCTGGACCCGGAGCATTACCACTACGCGGTTCACGAGTACACGCATCTGGTGATCGCGCACTCCGGGCTGAAAATTCCGCTGTGGATGAACGAAGGGTGGGCCGACCTGAACTCGACGCTGAAACCGAAAGGCTCGAAGGCGATGGTCGGCGATATGATTCCGGGGCGGCGGGATGCGCTGACGCGGGGCGGATGGATCCCGCTGGCGGAACTGGACAAGGTGAACCAATCGTCCCCGATGTACAGCGAGCGAAACCAGGCGTCGGTGTTCTATGCGGAGAGCTGGGCCTTTATGCATATGCTGTTTCTGGCCCCGGAGTACCGGAAGCAGTTCGATGCGTTTGTGGGCGCGACGGCGGCGGGCAAGAGCATCGCGGACGTCTGCCAGGAAGTGCTGGGCAAACCGGTGACGACGGTGCAGGCCGACCTGGAAGAATACCTGCGGCGCGACAAGCTCTATGGCGCGGTATTCCCGATCAAGCTGACGGTTCCGGATGAAGATCCGGGGGTGGTTCCGGTGGATGCGTTCGAATCCGGACTGGTGCTGGCGAATCTGCTGGCGGTCACGCACCGGCCGGAGAAGGCGAAGGCCGCGTATGAAGCTCTGGGAAAGCAGTATCCGGGCAGGCCGGAGGTTGACGAAGGGTTGGGTTACCTGGCGCTTGGAGAAGGACAGCGCGGGAACGCGATGGCGGCTTTCACGAAGGCGCTGGCGGAAGGCAGCCGCGATGCGGCGATGTGTTTCCGGCTGGCGATGCTGACGCGCGACGAAACGACGGACCGCACGGAAACCATTCGGGCGCTGAAACGAGCGATCGAACTGCAGCCGGAGAACACGGAGGCGCGGATGCAGCTGGGAATCGCGCTGCTGGAATCGAAGGACTACACGGGATCGCTGCGGGAGCTGCAACAGATTCGCAAGGTGACCGAGAAGGATGCGGCGTGGTACTTCTCCGCGACGGCGTTCGATTACGCGCGGCTAGGCGAATACGGCGAGGCGCGGAAGAACGCGGACACGGCGAAGAAGTGGGCCAAGACGCCTCAGGAGATCTCGGAAGCCGATAAGATTCTGCACTTCCTGGACGGGAAGCAAGGGACGGCGAAGTAGCCGCCCAGGGGAGTCAGGGTTGAGAAACGAACTGCACGTTGATGAAAGCGTCGCGCTGCCGCAGGCGGCCGTCGTGGATCTCAGGCGGATACGTCGCGTTGCGAACGGTATCGAGAGCCAATTGGGATAAGGCAGGATTGGAGTTCTGCAGAGCTTCGGATTCGAGGACCTTGCCATCGGGTCCGATGAGGGCGTGGACGATGACGGGCTGAATGGGCCCGGCCGCGCCGGCGGGACCGGGGACGAACGCGGGGAAGCGAACGGGTCCGTAGATGGTGGGGCCGGAGGCATTCGCCTGCATCCGCTCACTGGGCGTGAAGACGGCGGCGCTGGCCGCGGGGCCGTCCGATAAGGAATCGACCTGAGCCTGGAGAACGGTCACGCCGCCCTCGACGATGGAGAACCGGCGCGCGACGGTGCGACCGTGGAATTGGATGGCGCCGGCGTAGTCGTAAGCGATGTAAATTCCGGGCGCTTCGGAGTACGTCTGGAGCAGACCGGTTTTGGGATCGACGCAATACTCGGTTTCCTGCCAGCGGCGACCCACGGCGTTGGAGACATCGCCGCCGCCGGACGTGAGCACGCAAGTGACGGCGGAGCCGTTCCACGTGGCGGCGGCGGTGCGGACGAGCGCGTAAGAAAGCGGATGATTGACGGGACGAAAGAAGGCCTGGCGAAGCATCTGGATGCGCAGCGGCAGGACGGCGGGAACCGGGTCATCGTAGAGGCGGCCGTTGAGCGACAGGCGGTCGATGGCGAAGTCGCCGAGATGCGCGGTCCAACGCCAGCGCGATCCGGACGACCAGGTTTCCTCCAGTTCGCCAGAGCCTACGTAGGGACTGTTTCCGCTGGAGGTGAAAGAAAGCTTGAGGTCATAGGGCGCGCCGCCGGGCGTATAGAAGCTATTGTTCTGGCGGGCGCGTTCGACCAGGTTCAGAACGGAAGCGCGCTCGTCGGCGGTGGCGGAGACTTGGGCCGGACCGGTGGCGAGCTCGAGCGGATCAGAGGGAACGGGAAGCACGGTTTGACCGGACGCGATGGCGGAGATGCCGACGAGGCCGGAGAAGAAAAGCGCTCGGAACAGAAGCATGTGTTCCTCCCGCCTATACTTTACCAGCCGATAGGCTTGCCCTTGTTCTGCTCGTCGAGCCATTTTTGCAAGGGAGCGAAGTAGTCGCGGATGGCGGTGGCGTCCATTTGTTTGGAGCCGGTGAGCGCGGCAAGGGCTTCGGGCCAGGGGCGGCTCTCGCCCATGGCGAGCATGGCGTTGAGGCGCGATCCGGCTTGCTTGTCGCCATAGATGGAGCAGCTATAAAGGGGATCCCGGCAGCCGGCGATTTGGGCGAGCGAGCGGTGGAACTGGAACTGGAGAATATCCGCCAGAAAGTAACGGGCGTAAGGCACGTTGGCGGCGACGTGGTACTTGGCGGCGGCGTCGAAATCGGCTTCGGTTCGGGTGACGGGCGGAGCGATGCCCTGGTATTGCAGGCGAAGATCCCACCAAGCTTTGTTGTACCGATCCGGGGTGATGCGGCCGGAGAAGACCTGCCAGCGGTACTTATCGATCATGAGGCCAAACGGCAGGAAGGCGATCTTCTCGAGCGCTTTGTGGAGGAGCTGGCCGATGTCGCCGGAAGCGCCGGAGCTTTGTCGAGGAGGCCGAGCTTCACCAGGTATTGCGGGGTGACGGATAGCGCGATGGTGTCGCCGACCGCTTCGTGGAAGCCGTCATTGGCGCTGTCGCGGAACAGGAAAGGCTGCTGGTTGTAGGCGCGCTGATAGAAGTTGTGGCCGAGTTCGTGGTGAATAGTGAGGAAATCCTCACCGGTGATGTCGATGCACATTTTGACGCGCAGATCCTCGACATAGTCGATATCCCAGGCGCTGGCGTGGCAGACGACGTCTCGATCGGCCGGCTTGGTGAAGAGCGACCGTTCCCAGAAAGTGGCGGGCAAGGGCGCGAAGCCAAGCGAAGTGAAGAAGCCTTCGCCATAGCGGACCATTTGCTGGGTGGTGGTGTGGCGGGCTTTGAGGATTTCGGTGAGGTCGTAAGCAGGCGCGGAATCGGGCGGCGCGACGAGCGGGTAAATGTTGGACCAATCCTGAGCCCACATGTTGCCGAGCAGGTGGGCGGGGATGGGACCGTTGGCGGGGACGACGCCGGGGCCATACTTTTCGCGAAGACGGTTGCGGACGTAGGCGTGGAGGGAAAGATAGAGCGGACGGATTTCGGCCCAGAGGCGGTCGAGTTCGGCCGCGAAAGCCTCGGGCGGCATGTCGTATTTCTCGCGCCACATGGCGCCGGTATCGGCAAATCCGAGTTCGCGGGCGCCCTTATTGGCGAGCTCGACGTAGCGGGCGAAGGGCTGACGGATGGGCCGGGAGATGGCGTGCCAGCCGGTCCAGGCATCGAGAAGCTCCTTGGGATCGCGGCTGTTGGCCATGATCTTGGTGAGGTCTTCCAGGTCGAGGCAGTGTTCGGGACCGTGCGGGCAGTATTTGCCTTTGCCGTAGACGCCTTCCATGGAGGAGACGATGGTGGTGAGCTCCTCGCTTTCCTTGGGATCGGAAGGGGTGGCGATGGTGAGAGCGTTGCGGAGCAGCTTCATCTGGCGCGCCATGTCTTCAGGCAGCGGCACTCCCTGAAACTCAGCGGCGCGCTTGGCGAAGCCGACTCCGGCGTTGATGGCGCGTTCATCGGCGCGCGCGGCGATGGCTTCGGTGTCGCTGGTGATGAAGTTGTCTTTGACCCAATCGGCGCGGCCGGCTTCGACGGCGAGCGTGAGCCCTTGCGCATTGACGCCGTTCAGAAAAGCGCGGGCATCCTCAATGGTGGGTTTCGGCGCGGCGATCAGCAAAAGGGCGGAAAGCGGCAGCGCGAAGGCGCGGTGAGAGTGTCGGAACACCAGACCAGCGTACAACTTAAACGGCGACGGCGTTAACTGGCAAGGGCTTTAATTGGCAAGAGCGCTAAGCGGCAAGGGCGACCGGCGGATTCAGGAAGCAGCAGCGTTTGTATTTGAGGCCGCTGCCGCAGGAGCAAGTTTCATTGCGGCCCATTTTGAGGATGCGCCTGCCGGGAAGCGCGGTGAGCGTTGTGCGCGATTGTGCAGGATTGTGCGGCGCGTTGTGCACATGCGGCGCGCTGTGCACAAGTTCGAGCGCGGGGACGGACGGGGCCGCGGGCAGGAGATGGGCTTCGGCGGCGGGGCTAATCGCGTCGTCTATTTGTGCAGAATTGTGCACGGCCTGCTGGCACGCGGGACCGGGATCGGGCTCCGGGGGTTCGGGAGTGGAGACGGTGCTAAAGATGGTGAGCGCGGCGCGCAGGCGAATGCTGGCCGAGGTTTTGGGATCGGTCAGGAGATCTTTGAGGGTGAAGATGGCGAGCGGGGCGATGGGCTGCAACTGATCGCGCCAGTGCATGGCCTGCTGGTAGCGGGCGGATTCGAGGGATTGCCGGAATGACGCGGACGAGCGCCGCCAGTTGGAGACGGTGTTCCGATGGACGCCGGCAGCCTCGGCCGCGGCGGCCATGGTGGATCCGGAAGCGAGCAGGGTTAACACCTGCTCTTGTGGTGCGGTGAACACATCAGATGCCATGGGACGATTTCCTCAATTTCAGTTTAGGGACGCGCACCAAGAAAACGGGGCGCGGGTAACTCGCAGCGCATTGATGGGAAACGAGTTAGCGATATTTATTTAGGTTGTGACTGGGAAATTCGGGCAGGTCGAAATCGGGTTTGGGGCGCGATTCCGCCGCCGATCGGAAGAGCGAGGGTGCGGGAAAGGCTATTGGCCGCTGATTAACAGCTGATTTACACGGATAAGACTTAGCTGTAGTATGGGTCCGAACCAAGGTGCTCGGAGGAAATCGCTATGATGTCTACGGAACGAACCTTTTTATATACGTTGGCTTTGCTGCTTCCCTGTGTGGCGTCCGCGCAGAGCGATCGCGCGCAGGCGCCGGACGCCCCGGCGGCGCTGGTGGCCGAGGGCTCAACACCCACTTATCGCAATAACGCGGATGGGGCGATCGGTCAGGTCTATATCTACACGGGCGGAACCTTCCCACTCGGAACCCTCCCCACCGAGCTGCGTTTTCTGTGGGATTTCGAAGGACCGGCGGACAATACGACGGGCTTTCTGACGCCGCTCCTGTTCGAAGAGTCTGTCTCCGGCGAGTACACCCTTTTCAGAGTGGTGGGCATCGGCAAAGCTTTTCCCGTAAGGTTGCAGGCAGGGCCGGCGGCGATCCCGATCGACATCGTTGTCGGCAGCCGGGTAACGCTGAACAGGCGCACGACATTCGGTTTTGTGAACGGCCTGGTGGACGCAAACGGGATTCAATACGGTTCGACCGCGGGCACGGTCGACTATGTGGGTCCGCAGGATGGAGGAACGGGAGTCGGAGGACCCGGGACCACGAATTACTGGGGCGCCACTTACCAGCCATATCCGCCCAGGGTCAGTCTGGGGATAACCTTTGGTGTTTCCGGATCCGGCGCGACTTATCCGTTCTATAGCAATCCGCGGACTTACTCGGCGGAAGCTCTTGGATACTTGACGGCGCCCTGATGGACAAGCGCCGCCGGATGGTGCCGATAGCAATTTATGCGCTCCTGGCCTGCATCCGTGCCCATTCTCAGACACTTATCGATGTGAATGAACCGCGGCCGCTCTGGCGCGCCATCGACGTGCTTGAGCAAGTGACCAACGTGGGAGTTAACTATGAAGATCCGCCTTATGAGAACATGGCGGACCTTCAAGATGTGTCTACGCTTCAGGAACGACTTGCCAATCCCGGCTTCCAGCAAATCGTGCCTAGGGATGGACACCTTACTTTGGATCTGACAACCGCGGGTAATACAAGAACGTTAGCTGGAACCGCTGATTGCCTGAGCCGTTTACTCGCAATCTACAGACAGAACGTGCTGCCCGGCGATTTCACAATTCAACAAGCGAACGGCATGCTTTACGTTACCCCTACGAAAGTAGCGGACGCCACAGGGGTACTTCGCGATGTTACGTCGCCGCTGCTTACCCCGGTGACTGTTCAATACGCAAACCGGAGCGTGGCTGAGACTGCTGAGGCAATCCTGGCGGGGGTATATCACGCAACCGGTCGCACGATAGTAGTTGGGGCCTTTCCATACTTCCCGACAGACATGGTGAGTTTCGGAGCGAACGCGGAGCCGGCACGGAATGCTTTGGCGCGGCTCTTTGCAGAGACGGCGAAGAGTCCGCTCTCGTACCGTCTGCTGTTTGACCCCAAGCCGGATCGTGCAAGGGGATCGGATTATATGCTGAACGTGCAGCCAGTCGGCTACCGTGCACCTATGGCGCCTCCTGGGCTGGGTCGTATCGTTGCTGGGAGTGCGGCCAACTCGACCGGCAGAGGCAGCGGTGCTCGTCCGGGCGTTTCAATGGTTAAGCAGTGAAGCGTTTCGCTTGAGCGATCCGTGAGCCCGGTTTAGACCGAAAGCGGGAACGGCGCGTTCGACTGGAGAGTAGTTGATATGCTTGCCTTCGGGAGATCCGTTCATGCGGCGTTTCGGGTTCGCCTTTGGAAGCTCTTGGATACTTGACGGCGCCCTGATGGTGTAAGAATGCAAAAAGAACGCGTTACGAAAGACCTGAATCCGTTTCTGAAGCGGCGGCTTGCCGTGTATGCATTGGCAGGGTCGACAGGCGTGGCCGCGGTTACCGCGGCCTCGCCTGTTGCGCAGGGGGCGGTCGTCTACACCTCGGCGCACCAGTTTGGTTTGGGGACCTACGATGCAGAGGCAGTTATACCGATCGATCTGAATCACGACGGCGTGACCGACTTCACCCTGGTGGGTACCGAATTATCCGACTTCAGCACAGGCGGCCTCGCCCACACCGCCGCAGTATTCGTCGTAGGCGGGAGCGGGAATAAGGTGGCGGGATCCGGGACGGTCTTTCAAGAGCCGGAAGCCCAAGCGCTACGGGCAGCGCAAAAGATAGTACCGGCTCTTCCTTTCGCGCCGCTCGGGAGGCGCGGGCTACTGCTCGCGTTCAACCTGTTTGGCGCTGTCGGCGGGAATTTCGATAATCTGGAGAATCGGTTTCTAGCTCTGGAGTTGCAATCCAACGGGCAAACTTATTATGGCTGGGCGAGAGTCAACGTAAGGACGGCTGGAGGAACTTTCTTTTTCGAGCTCGTTGACTATGCCTACCAGGACACGCCCAACGTTCCGATCCGCGCCGGTGAAGGCATTCCGGAAGCAGATGCGACATTTCCGGCGCCTGGACTTCTCGCCCACGGCTCCGACGCTATCCCCGCGTGGCGCTCCGGCGGTCACTGAGTTTCGTTTCTCAGACCGGCTTCGCTTTCCTTGAAGCAGGAAGACTAAGCGGCCGCAGAAGCCGCGTTCTTGCCGAAAGTTCGGGGGGAGTTGATATGCTTGCCTTCGGGAGATCCGTTCATGCGGCGTTCCGGGTTCGCCTTTCTTAGTTGGATGCTGTTCCTCGCGCTTCCGTCTTGCGCCCAGAACCGGCCGGATTTCTCCGGAACCTGGGCGATGGATTCTTCCCGAAGCGAATCGGCCCATCAGGATGTGCCCATCGGCTCGGTTTCGCTGGTGATTCGGCAGACGGCGGGGGAGTTATCCGTCGAGACCAGAAGAACGGAGAAAGACGCATCCGCCGTCTCGACGGAAACGCTCTCGTTCAAGCTCGACGGTACGGAAACCGAAAATACCGGGACATCGGGGGCGCCGATCAGAGTGAAGGCTCATTGGAATGGGTCGAAACTGGTCGCCGAGACGGCGCGTGAAATGAACGGGTCGACAGTAACTACGTTGCAGGTGTTCCAACTGGGGGCCAAGGGCAAAGAACTGACCATCCACAAGACCTTGACGGTTCAGCACGGCTACCAGGGTGTAGGGGCGCAGAGGTCGACGGGATCCGGCACGGACGTGTTCATCAAGACCAGCGCGAACAAAGGTTCGGGGGCCAGGATTGTGCGGCAGGGGTCGCCGCTCGGCTGAGGTTTTTGGACAACGTGTGAGTGCGGTTAGTGGCGCCACGCGGGAATTGCGTCTGAGCCGTAAGCGAGCAGCCCGAGTGTCGCAGGGATGCGCTTGTCGGACGGTGAGACGAGTGATGCTTGCGGCGTGGAATCTGGTGCGGGGATTCCTTCACCGGCGCGGATCGGCACGTTGGGCGTGTTCTGGTAAGCGTAGTCGACGAGTTCGAAAACGAAGTCTTTGCGGACCTCTTTTACATTCACTCTGGCCCATCCGTAATAGGTCTTTCCGTTTAACTGGAATTTGAGACCTAGGAACTTATTCGTTTTGTTGTAGAAATTGCCTTCGCTCACGAACGATCCGAAGATCAGGCCCATCAGGGCTCGTGTGTACCCCGGGTCACCAAAGCCTATCGGGGGTCCGACCTTCTGGCCAAAGTTGAGCGCAACAGCGAGCGGGTTGAAAAGGAAGGTTCCTGAAACAGCGACCCTGTTATCGCTAGCGCCTAGAGCATAGAGAAGGGCCGTATGGAGAGGGCCGAGTGTGCTGAAGTCACTCAGTTCCACGCCGACCAGGTTAAAGTCGGCCAGACCGTCATGGTTGAGATCGATCGGAATCACCGCATTTGCCGCGTAGGTTGCCTCGGCGAACGTATGCGCGTGCGTGTAGACAATCTCGGCGCTTGCATCTTGCGGGACAGCGGCCGCCAGGCTGGCCGCTGCCGAGAGCGAATACCCTGCAAGTCTGCGGTTTACGGAAGTGCTCAATGGCTTCGTGGCGCGTTCTCGTGTCATTTCGGTGAATTCCTTTCCGCTAAAGTCGTCAGCGCCGCCAGGCGGGAATTGCGTCTGAGCCGTAGGCGAGCAGGCCGAGTGATGCAGGAAGGGCGCCGTTGGCTTGGGGGATTCCTTCACCGGCGCGGATCGGAATGTTCGGCTTGTCTTGGTAGGCATAGTCCACGAGTTCGAACACGAGCTTGTTGTTGGCGACAGCCTTTACGTTCACGCGAGCCCAGCCGTAACAAGAGTGCCCACTCAAACTGAACTTCAGAGCCAGAAACTTGTTTGTTTGGTTGTAGAAGTTTCCGACATGCGTTTCAGGGTCGCCATCCACGGCAATGACGATCGCCATCAGTAGCCCTACACCTGGAGCTTCAACGGCAATGGGCCGCCGATCCGCTGACCGAACTGTAGGGCCTTTGCCTCCGGCCCTCCAAATATGGAACCAGACGCGGCTAGTTGATTGCTGCTTGCACCCTCGGCATATACGAACGCGGTCTGCAGGTTGGCGATTGTGTTAAATGCATTCTGCAGAACGCCGTGCAAGTTGAAGTCTACTAATCCGTCGTGGTTGAGGTCGATGGGAATCGACGCTACTTGACCGATCTCGGCCTCAGCGAACTGCCTCGCGGATGTGTAGACCACGGCAGCGTTCGCGGTAGTCGTCGCGGAGCCAAGACCTGCAGCAGCGGCCAATGTGTAAACTGTCAGTCGGCGATCCAGCAATGGCTTCAAGTGGTCTGGTGCACGGTTACTTCTCATCGTCGGGGCTCTCCGTTCTGCGAATGGTTAGCGGCGCCAGGCCGGAATGGCGTCTGAGCCGTAGGCGAGCAGGCCGAGTGTTGCAGGAAGGGCGGCGTCGGCTTGCGGGATGCCTTCACCGGCGAGGATCGGTTTGTTGGGCGTGTCCTGGTAGGCGTAGTCGACGAGCTCGAATACGAGCTTGTTGTTGGCGACAGCCTTTACGTTCACGCGAGCCCAGCCGTAATAAGAGTGCCCACTCTGACTGAACTTGAGAGCCAGAAACCTGTTGGTCTGGTTGTAAAAGTTCCCGGAACGCGTTTCAGGGTCGCCATCTACGGCAAGGATAGCCGCCAGCACAAGCCTGTTAGGGGCCACGAATTTCAAGGGCTGCCCGATTCCCTGGCCGAACCGCAGGGCCTCAGCCTCGGACACACCGAATATGGAACCGGACGCGGCCGCTTGGCCGCCGCTTCTGCACCCGGCATATACGAAAGCTGTTTGCAGGACGAAAAGTGTGCTGAACGCGGTCTGAAGAACACCGGCTATGGTGAAGTCCACTAATCCGTCGTGGTTGAGGTCAATGGGAATCGACGCTACTCGGCCTAACTCGGCCTCGGCGAACTGCCTCGCAGATGTGTAGACCACGGCAGCGTTCGCGGTAGTCGTCGCGGAGCCAAGACACGCCGCAGCGGCCAATGTGTAAACTGTCAGTCGCCGATCCAGCAAGGGTTTCAGCTGGTCTGGTGCACGGTTACGTCTCATCGTCGGGGTTCTCCATTCTGCGGGTTGGTTAGCGGCGCCAGGCCGGGATGGCGTCAGAGCCGTAAGTGAGCAGGCCGAGTGATGGGGCCAGATCGGCGTTGGCTTGGGGAATTCCTTCACCGGCGAGGATCGGTTTGTTGGGCGTGTCCTGATAGGCGTAGTCGACGAGCTCGAATACGAAGTTTTCATTAACCACTTTTACGTTCACGCGCGCCCATCCGTAATAGGTCTCACCATTCAGTGGTAACTTCAGCGCGAGAAACTGATTCCGTTGGTTGTAGAAGTTGCCGAAGTGGCTTCCAGCGCCTTCGAAGGTGGTGATCAAGCCGAGCACTAAGCCACCGCGGCCCAACGTCACGAAATCCAGCGAAGGCCCGATCTTTTGGCCCACCTTGAAGGCCTGTGCCTCTGGGCGGAACACGACGGATCCAAAAGGGACACCCTGGCCAGCACCGTCTGCTTCGATATACAGAACGGCCGTATGCAGATATGCGAGCGTGCCAAAAGCGGAAAGTTCCACGCCAACCATTGTGAAATCAACCATACCGTCGTGATTCAAATCGATCGGAACCAAAGCGGCTGCCCCAATCTTTCCCTCGCCGAATTGCTTCACAGAGGTGTAGACCACTTCGCCTTTCGCGATTGCCGGCCCGCCTCCAAAGTAAGCCGTCGCGGCTAATGCGTAGACGGTGAGTTGGCGATCCAGCAATGGCTTCAACTGGTCCAGCGCACGGTTACGTCTCGGCATACGTGCGATTATACATTCCTTCCGGCGTGTCATTATGCAGCGAATGGGCGAGCTTATTACGATCGTCTCCGGCCTGCCGCGGTCCGGCACGTCGCTTATGATGCAGATGCTGGCGCGGGCGGGCGTGCCGATCCAGCATGACGGCGTCCGGTCCGCCGACGCCAGCAATCCGCGCGGTTACTTCGAATGGGAGCGGATCAAACAGCTTCCGAAAAACCCCGCGCTGATCGCCGAGTGCGAAGGCAAGGCCGTCAAAGTGATTTCCTCGCTGCTGATGTCTCTGCCGGGGAACTTCGCGTACCGAGTCCTGTTCCTGGAGCGGCGGCTGGAAGACGTGCAAGCGTCGCAAGCGAAGATGATGGAACGGCTGGGGACGCGCGGCGGCGACTTACCCTCCGCCCAGATGGCGCGCGCGCTGGAGATGCATCGCAACCAGGTATACGCGTGGCTGGACAAGCGCGAGGGCGTGCGGATGATGAAGGTCAGTTATGACGCTCTGATCGCGCAGCCCGAGGCGGAAGCGCTGCGAGTTAGCCGGTTCCTGGAATTGCCGGACGAAGCCGCGCCTCTTATGGCCAGAGCGGTGGCGCCGGAGCTAAGACACTACTCATCATGAACGCTTGGGCGCGCTCTTGTGGCGCTGGCGGGAAAGCTGCATGACCATGTCGCGATGGTGGCCGGCTTTGGCCTTGTCCCCCGCGGGCCGGGCGTAGACGGCGGCGAGACAGCGGTGGGCGTTCAGGAGTCCCGGGGCCATGGAGACGGCGGTTTCGAGCGCCAGTTCCGCGCGTTCGAAATGCCCGAGGCGGGCGAGCGCGAGCCCGAGCACGAAGTGGCCGACGGGGAGGAAGTGCTGCAATCCGACGGCGATCAGCGCGTTTTCGGCGGCGTCCTCATTGCGGCGCTGGCGCAGATACAAGCGGCCGAGACCCAGGTGAGCTTCCGGGTTATCGCCGTCGATATCGAGCGCTTTCAGGAAAGCCCGTTGCGCGTCATCCAGGCGGCCCATCTGTAAGTACGTGTTGCCGAGCAGGATGTGCAGGTTGGGGAGACGCGGCTCGACTTGCTCGGCGCGCAGCAGGCAGGCGAGCGAACCTTCGACGTCGCCCTCGCGGTGGAGGATGATGCCCATCATCCAATCGCGGCGGGCTTCGGCGATCTTCTGGCGGGCTTCCTCGGAGATCTTCGGAGCGGCTTCCTCGCGCGGGGCTTCCGGTGCGCCGATCTCCTGAGCGGCCGCATCGACGCCGGTTCGGCCGGGAGGGACAGGCGGGGCGGGCGGATGGTCGGCCAGATCGATCAGGATGGCCTTGGCTTCGGGAAGGCGGCCGAGGTTGAGGTAACAGCGGGCGAGATTTTCGCGGAAGCGGGCCATGTCCGGCCACTCCCGCGCGAGCGTTTCGAGGATCTCGGCCGCTTCGCCGGGTTTGCCGCCATCGAGCAGAGAACGGGAGTGGTTATATTGCAGCTCGCGGAGCGCGCTGGCGACGGATTTCTGCTGGTCCTCGGTCTGCTCGACATACCCGAGAGCGGCGAACTGCTGGATCACGGCCTTGGCCGAGGCCGCGTCCATCCGCAAGTCCGCGGGGTGCATGCCGCACTCGCCCGGCACGCGCTCCCAACTCGGAATGGTTTGGACCTCCGGGGGTTTCTCGAACGCCTGGACGAGGACGCGGCCGTCCACGTCCTTGCCGACGGGCAGGCCGAACAGGGTCAGGATGGTGGGGGTGATATCCAGCAGGGTCGCGCCGAAGATGCGCTCATTGCGCTGGATGTTGGGTCCGCGCATGGCGACGATGCCCATGGGGCGATGCTGGACGGCGGGACCGGCGGGCTCTTTAGGGATGCCGCGCGGGCGGAGATGGTCGGAATGAAAACCGTGGTCGGAGACGAGCAGCACGGTGGTTTCGGGGGGAACGAGCTGCAGCAGGCGGTCGAGCAGCATGTCGTGGAAGCGGTAGGCGCCGTTGACGACGCCGCTGTAGATGCCGTAGAGATCTTCGGGGACGTGGTCGCGCCGCGGAGGATGGAAATCCATGAAGCCGTGGCAGAAATGATCGATGCCGTTGTAGTAGATGGCGGCGAAGTCCCACTCTTCGTGCTGGAGGATCCAGGTGGCGCAGTTATGGATGGAGCAGTTCTCGGCGAGGACTTTGGCGAAGCTGGCGAGGCGCTTGTCCTTTTCCTGATCGACCTCGGCGGCGCGGGGGATGAAGGGGAGGATGGCGGCCTCTTTGATTTCGGCGGGATGGACGCGGAGCGGGGCGAAGGTGTCGCGCAGACGCTCGGGGTGGACGGCGCCGGCGGGCAGGGGCCAGGGTTCGTTGAGCGGGGCGGTGGCGTAGGGAAACAGATCGGAGACGCTGACGCCGGAGACGGGCTCGGCGGGATGGCCGGCGAACCAGCCGACCACGTGCGACTTGAAACCTTTCTGGGTGAGGATGTTCCAGACGGCTTTGACTTTGCGGGAGGTGCTGGAGACGGGACGCACGCCGGCGGTTTGGGGGTCAGGCTCGATGAAGCCGTGGATGCCGTGCTTTTCGGGGCGCATGCCGGTGGCGATGGAGTTCCACAGCATGGGGGACAGCATGGGCTGTAAGGTGGCGAGATTGCCCATGACGCCGTCGTCGACGAACTGGTTGAGGGTGGGCATGAGGCCCTCGTCCATGAGCGGGTTGATGACTTTCCAATCGGCTGCGTCCCAGCCGATTAGGAGGACCTTGGGGCGTTCGGGGGACATGGGGCTGTGGGTTTAGTTAGTTATACAACGGGGGGTGTGGGGGAACGCCGGGGGCTGCGCGGGGCGCCGATCGCGACGCTATGGGCGCCAGGTGGGAATCGCGTCGGAACCGTGCGCGAGAAGGCCGAGGGTTGCTGGAGAACCCGAGCGAAGTTCCGCTGGCTGCGCAGCAAGATCCATATCCGCAGCCGCCAGCGGGATACCTTCCCCCGCTCTCAGGGGCGTGTTGGCTCGATCCTGGTAGGCGTAATCAACGAGCTCAAATAGGAGGTTGCCCCGTGCGCCCGCATCGCCAGCTACCCTCCAGACGTTCACCCGCGCCCAGCCGTAGTACGTTTGCCCGTTCGATTCGAATTTGATTCCGAGAAATCTATTGCTCTGATTCAGAAAGTTCCCGCCGTGGCCATCTCCACCGCCTGAAGTCGCGACGATTTCAGCCATCAGCAGGCCGCCTTCGTCGAAAGCAAGCGACGGCCCAATCTGCTTTCCAAAATTTAAGTTCGCGGCGTTTGGTTGGTGCAAGTAGGTGCCAGAAGCAGCTATAGCTCCGTTGAGGCAGTTTAGAAATACAAAGGCAGTATGGAGCTTCAAGATGGAGTTGAACTCAGACTGGAGTATGCCAACCACGTTGAAGTCGATGTTTCCATCGTGATTGAGGTCGATCGGAATCACAGCTTCAACTCCAAATTGACCTTCGCCGAACTCTTTGGCGGAGGTGTAGACGATCGCGCCGTTCGCGTACACCGCGGACGCAGCTAGGCTGGCGGTCCCCGCCAGAGCGTAGCTGGCCAGGCGCCGCTTCAAGGATCGATTCAGATGTTTCGCCGTGCGCTCTTTTCTCATTTTGATTAATTCTCCTATTCCGGGCCGTCTCGCTTCGAAAGAAAACCCTTAACGGCGCCATGCTGAAATCGCGTCGGAACCGTGCGCGAGAAGGCCGAGCGTTGCTGGAGAACCCGACCGAAGTTCCCCTGGCTCCGCAGCGAGATTCAGATCCGCGGCTGCCAGCGGGATACCCTCGCCCGCTCTCAGCGGCGTGTTGGCTCGATCCTGGTACGCCTAATCGACGAGTTCAAAGAGAAAGTTGCCTTTTACTTTCGCGTCGCCAACTACCCTTCGAACGTTCACCCTCGCCCAGCCGTAGTACGTTTGCCCGTTGAACGCAAATTTAATCCCAAGAAACTTATTGCTCTGATTAAAGAAGTTCCCGCCGTGATCGCCGACACTGCCGACACCGTTCGTGCCCGCGAGGAGTCCACCTAGCAGCAACCCGCCTCCCTGGAAACCAAGCGACGGCCCAATCTGCTGTCCAAATGTCAACGCGGCGGCGTTTTGTGCGTCCTTGAATGTGCCAAAAGCAGCTATAGCTCCGTTGAGACAGGCTATGTAAACCTCGGCAGTATGGAGGGGAAAGACGGAGTTAAACTCAGACTGGATAAGGCCGACCAGGTTGAAGTCGATAATTCCATCATGATTCAGGTCAATCGGAATCACAGCTTCAACTCCAAATTGAGCTTCGCCGAAGTCTTTGGCGGAGGTGTAGACGATCGCGCCCGTTCGCGTCCACCGCAGACGCAGCTAGGCTGGCGGTCCCCGCCAGAGCGTAGCTGGCGAGGCGCCGCTTCAAGGATCGATTCAGGTGTTTTGCCGTGCGCTCTTTTCTCATTTTGATGAATTCTCCTGTTCCGGACCGCCTCGCTGTCGAAAGAAATCCCTCAACGCCGCCACGCGGATATCGCGTCGGAGCCGTAGGCGAGAAGTCCGAGTGTTGCCGGGGAGCCCGACCCAGGTTCCTTTGGCTCCGCATCGAGATCCAGATCGGCGGCTGCCAGCGGAATGCCCGCGCCCGCTCTCAGGGGCGTGCTCGCTCGATCCTGGTACGCGTAATCGACGAGTTCAAAGAGAAAGTTGCCTTTTACTCTCGCATCGCCAACTACCCTTTGAACGTTCACCCTCGCCCAGCCGTAGTACGTTTGCCCGTTAAACGCTAATTTAATCCCAAGAAACTTATTGCCCTGATTAAAGAAGTTTCCGCCGTGACCGCCGACACTGCCGACACCGTTCGCGCCCGCGAGGAGTTCAGCCATCAACAGCCCGCCTTCCTGGAAGCTAAGCGACGGCCCAATCTGCTGTCCAAAAGTCAGCGCGGCGGCGTTTTGTTGTTGCAGGAAGGTGCCAGAAGCAGCTATAGCTCCGTTGAGGCAGTTCATAAATACAAAGGCAGTATGGAGGGGAAAGACGGAGTTAAACTCAGACTGGATAAGGCCGACCAGGTTGAAGTCGATGATTCCATCATGATTCAGGTCGATCGGAATCACAGCTTCAACTCCAAATTGAGCTTCGCCGAACTCTTTGACGGAGGTGTAGACGATCGCGCCGTTCGCGTTCGAGGCCAGCACCGCGCCGGCAGCTCCAGCCAGTGCGTACACGGCAATCCGTTTCTTTAGCGATGGATTCAGGTCTTTCGCAGCGCGTTCTGGTCGCATTGGGAACTGTCCCTTTCCGGTCTTGCAGGAGTCTTGGTGAATAATTATAGGCCTTGTGGAAGGTTTCGGCGTATTCGCACTCCGCACGGCTGAATTCATGCGTTGGGCGCGATGGCGGCCTCAGCGACCTTGGTTTACAACGCTTCTATTCGCTCGCGCCGGAACCGGTGTCGGTTCCCAAAGCTCGTCGATCCTGGTTTCATCGCCTGCCCCGAACATGGAGAGCCGTCATTTCCGGTAGAACTCAAGCCGGAACGGCCGGACTTCGCCTTTGAATACGCCGCCTTTCACACTGGGGTCATTGTTGAGAATGCGCTGAGCGGCATCGGAGGAAGGCGCTTGGACGATCAGGATGGAAACGGCGTCGCTGGCGGTGACGGACGGGCCGGCGACGAGGAGCATCTTATCCTGGACGAGCAGGTGCATGTAGGCGATGTGCTCGCCGAGGAATTTCTGTTCCGCGGCAGTGGGCGACGTCACCGTGGCCATACCCCGGACCGGGGTGAGTTCGATCAGAAAGAAGGGATTGCCGTTGAAAGCCGGCGAGTCCTGCGCATGCGCCAGACCTCCCAGCAGAAGACATAGGAGAAGCGCGGCGGTTCTCATTCCAGGGAGGATATCGCAGATGAGCCGGCGACGTGGCCCGCCCAGGGAAGTAACTAGTTCTTCGCGTGGGCTTGGCGGCCGCCGCTGCCGGGCTCGCCGGTATCGGGCTGATCGGCCTGAAGGTTGCTGGGATCGTCGCCGACGCCGGCCTCGTGGCCGACTTTGGGATCGTTGGATGCGTGCGGATCGGGCACGCGCACGACCGCCGCGCTGGGGGCTTGATTGGGCTGGCCTTTGCCGCCTTTGGCGCCGTTATTGGCGTTTTCGGGATTGGCTGAGTGGCTCGAGCAGGAACAGAAGGCGAGCGCTAACAGAAAAATCCATCGTCTCATCGGCAAACAACTGAGCAAGTGAGACACCGATCATTTTGGCGCGCCGGGCTAGGGGCGATGGAACTCACGTTGCTTGGGTCTGGCGCGTGCCAACGAAAACCAAAGGAAAGCTGAGCGCCGCCCGAGTGGCGCGGGAGCAGTTCGACTATAAGAGCCTGCGACCGGGGCAGAAGGAAGCGATCGAATCGGTGGTAGCCGGAAGGGACACGCTGGTCATCATGCCGACGGGATCCGGGAAGTCGGCCGTGTATCAGGTGGCGACACAGATGTTGGAGGGGCCGGCGGTGATCGTTTCGCCCCTGATCGCGCTGCAGAAAGACCAGGTGGAGACGCTGGAGACGCAGGATGTGGGAGGCGCCGCGGTGATCAACTCGTCGGTGAGCGCGGGCAAGCGGGAAGAGCTGCTGGAGGAGTTGCAGGAAGGCGCGCTGGAGTACATCTTCCTGACGCCGGAGCAGCTGAGCCATCCGGAAATTTTGGAGCAGGTGCGGGAAGCAGAGCCGGCCTTGTTCGTGGTGGATGAGGCGCACTGCATTACGGAGTGGGGTCACGATTTCCGGCCGGATTATCTGAACCTGGGGCGGGTGATCGAGCAGCTGGGGCATCCGGTGACGCTGGCGCTGACGGCGACGGCGACGGGGCCGGCGCGGGATGAGATTACGGCGCGGTTAGGGATGCGGGATCCGCTGGTGCTGGTGAATGGGTTCGACCGGCCGAATATCCGGCTGGGCATGCATACCGCGCCCAACGAGGCGGCTAAGCGCGAGCTGCTGATCGCGCGGGTGGAAGAGGCGGAAAAGCCGGGGATCGTGTATGTGTCGAGCCGGAAACATGCGGAAGATATCGCGGCGGCGCTGGCGGAGCGGGGAGTGGATGCGGCGGCTTATCACGGCGGGATGACGCCGGGGCAGCGCGCGCCGATCCAGGACGCGTTCATGGAGGACAGGATGGAGGTGATTGTGGCGACGTCGGCGTTCGGGATGGGCGTGGATAAGCCCAACGTGCGCTTTGTGTTCCATTATGATGCGCCGCATTCGATCGATTCGTATTACCAGGAGATCGGGCGCGGAGGGAGGGATGGCGAGCCGGCGCGGGCGCTGCTGTTCTACCGGCCGGAGGATTTGGGGATTCACCGGTTTTTCGCGGGGTCGGCGAAGGCGGGTCCGGAACGGCTGGAGAAGGTGGCGCGGGCGGTGCTGGAGCAGGGGCAGCCGGTGGCGATAGAAGAGCTGCGAGAGAAGACGGAATTGTCGCGCGGGCGGCTGACGCAGACGCTGAACCGGCTGGAAGAAGCCGGGGCGGTGGAAGTGCTGGCGTCGGGAGAAGTGCAGGCTTCGGCGGCGCCGGAACAGCTGGAACACATCACGGAGGAAGCCGCGGCGCAGATTACGGTTCGGCATGAGGCGGAGCTGGAGCGGATCGAGAAGATGCGGGCGTATGCGGAGTTGGAGACGTGCCGGCGGGAGTACATCCTGAGCTACTTCGGGGAACAGGCGCCGGGGCGGTGCGGGAATTGCGATAACTGCCTGCGTCCGGAAGCGGTCAGGCGGGTGACGGAAGAGGCTTTGGCGCCGCCGCCAGACCCCGTGCCGATGCGGCGGGCGGTCGCGGCGGAGAAAGAGGACGCGGTTCCCTTCCCCGTGCAGAGTCGCGTGGTGCACCGGCAATTGGGCAGGGGCGTGGTGAAGGAATATGCCGGGGATAAGGTGACGGTGCTGTTCGATGAGGGCGGGAGCAAGACGCTGGCGGTGCGGACGGTGGTGGAGGGAGCGCTGCTGGAGGCGGTTTCGGAATAGGGGTGCTGGTGGCGGAAGCCAGTGCGAGTCGAACGCACCGGTGACGTGGAACGCCACCCGCCGGGTTTGAAGCCCGGGCCCAGCACCAGCCAGATCTGGCTTCCAGGGCGATTGTAGCAAGGGGGGGTGGGTTAGAATGAGGGTGCTTTCGTTTTGTATCAATCCCCGATCGTCTAACGGTAGGACAGCGGCCTTTGGAGCCGTGAATCGTGGTTCGAATCCATGTCGGGGAGCCAAACAATTGGCGTTGAACCTATTGATTTTAAGGGCGCTAGTTCCGATTCAGCCCATCGTAGATTCGAACTCTTGCGTGTTTAGGAAGGGTGCAGCCATCCTACCGGCACACATTCATAGATCTCAAGCTGGGTCATTTCGATGCCTAGCTGTGCCGCCTTCGGGACCACTAGCTCCTTCACGCGACCGGTGATTTGAGTTTGTCCACTCAGAAAGTTTGCGCTTGCCAATTCGCCGATAGCGACACGCAATGCCTGTCGCAGTTCGAGATAGAAGGAGGCGAACGCATCACTGCTCTGGGTCACGAAGGAAGATGGATCGGCGATTCGATATTCGCCGGCGAGGCTAATCCGGGCCGCCAGACCGTCACTGGTTAATAGCTCCAGAGCAGGAACTTGAAATGGGACAGGACGCGCATCGCACAGAATCAGCCGACGCCTTGGAGTGATCCAGTATGCCCCGGGATCGAGAACCTTTTCTACCTTTCCATCCCTTAACAGGACACCTCGTTGAAGAGCAGGCACGATCTGTCGCTTCGGGACGGCAAAGAACCAACCCCAAACCCGGTAAACGACCGCCACCGCTATCGCGATTAAGAATATTTCGACAGCGGTACCAGCAGCTATTTCCAGTGGGCTTGACACGAACTCTTAGCCTATCGCAGCTGCCCAGTCTCAACGGAATTAGGCTCTATCGACAAAGCTGGCGTTATCGCGTAAATCTCTTCCCAGACGGCGCTTGCTCCGGTGCTTGAAATTGAAACAAAAGTTCGATAATTACCCACGAAGGGGAGCCAAGCCATTCAGCGTTAACTCTATTGAACTTAATGCAGTTAACTGCGATTTGCCCCATCGTAGATTCGAACTCTTCTTGCCGGATTGCTTCCGCCCGCACCCGGGAGACGTCGGAACGCGCTGCCAGGGAGAAGGCTTTTAGAGATGAGTACTGCAGCGAGTTTCTCGCTGGCAGTATTTCATGAGTTCTACGAAGTGCCCCATTCGGACATTATTGGTTTCTGTCGTCATAGTGATCCCGCCTATCTCCGTACGGCGCACTCCACAACCTTCATCTGTTCTTCGTTCATGCGACCGCCATGCACCTTGACCTCGGACAGAGCGCTGGCGATCTCGTTCATGTCCTCCGCGGTGAGCACAAGTTTGGTGGATGCGATGTTCTCCCGAAGGTGTTTGACCTTGCCTGTTCCGGGGATTGGGACGATGAACGGCTTCCGGGCCAGTAGCCATGCGAGCGACAGCTGGGCCGTCGTAGCGTCTTTTCGCTTCGCAAGCGCAGTGATGCGATCGACAAACGGCTTATTCGCGGCTATGCTTTCAGGTTGGAAACGATCAAACCCCGAACGCAGATCCGATTTCGGATCAAACTTCGTCTGTGCATCAAGCTTCTGCGTCAGATAGCCCATGCCCATTGGACCCCAGGGTACAAAGCCGATTCCCAATTCTTCGCAGGTATCCAGTAATCCATTCTCTTCCGGGTCACGGTTCATGAGTGAATACTCAGTCTGGAGTGCCGCAACGGTCTGAACAGCATGTGCTTTGCGTATGGTGGCGGGGCTCGCTTCCGAAAGGCCGAAATGCAACACCTTCCCTTGCCCGATAAGCTCTTTCACGGCACCCGCGACGTCCTCGATTGGCACGCGTGGATCGACGCGATGTTGATAGAAGAGATCGATGCGGTCGGTACAGAGCCGTTTCAGGCACCCGTCGACCATTCTCTTGATGTGATCGGGCCGGCTGTTTAACCCGCCCGTGTCGCTGAGGTCGAAACCGAACTTCGTTGCGATCTTCACCTCGTTACGGAACGGTTCGAGCGCACCCCCGACGATGGTTTCACTCGTGTACGGACCGTACACTTCAGCCGTGTCGAAGAATGTCACACCGTTGCTGTGCGCCGCACGGATGGCCTGAATGGCGTCGTCGATGGGAACCGCGGGACCGTAGTTTGTGGCCAGATTCATACAGCCAAACCCGAGTTCCGATACTTCAAGCGTTCCAAGCTCCCGCGTCTTCATGTTTTTCCTCTCCACCTCAAGGCTAGGCCGAAACGCTCATTTGCCGGTAGCCTGATCGGCTTGAATCATTGCCTATTTGTCCGAGGAAAGTGCGAATTATGTTTCCACGACAGCCCTGGCGCTTTATCTTGGAGAGGTCGAGGAAAACCGAATGGCTGAGCAGAAATCGAAACAAAGCGAAGATCCTCTCGTCAGGCAGGCGCTTAAGGAACTGGCTGGCTCAATTAGCAAAGCGTTGGGTAGCGCCACTGAATTGTCAACCGCAGTCCCCGGACTTAAGCTCTACCGAAACACGGCTCCGACTGCACCGAATCCCTGTAGCTATGAGCCGAGTCTGCTTCTCATTCCGCAGGGAAAGAAGCGCGTTGACCTCGGCAAACAGAGTTATTTCTTCGGCGAATCAACCTTCCTCCTTACATCGATCGAGCTTCCAATCGTCAGCCGGGTAAGCGTCGCAAGCGTGCAGAAGCCCTACCTTGCCTTCTTCCTTAAACTCGATATGGGCATCGTTCGCGATGTTCTGCACACCGAGGAGGTGAGCATTTCTGTGTCGCCCGCTGGAATACGCGGAATGGTTCTCGCAGAAGCGACGCCAGACCTGCTTATTCCGTGCTCGCGCATGGTTCAGCTCTTAGGGACGCCTCAGGACGTTCCGTTCTTTGGCAAACTGCTCCAGCGAGAGATAATTTACCGGCTCCTGCAGGGGCCTCAAGGAGATCGACTGCGTTCGGTTGCAACTCTGGCGGACCAAGACTATCGAACCGCTAAGGCGGTCACCTGGTTGCGCGAAAATTTCGAGAAGACGTTGAATGTGGATGAGCTTGCATCGGTGGCGGGTATGAGCAGATCAACGTTGCATCATCACTTCCGTGGTCTCACCGCGCTGAGTCCTGTTCAATTTCAAAAACAGCTCCGGCTCCATGCAGCACGGCAGAGGATGCTCACAGAGGAGATTGATGCTGCGAGCGCAGCCTTCGAGGTGGGATACGAAAGTCCCAGCCAGTTCAACCGCGAGTACAAGCGCCTCTTCGGAAAGCCCCCGATGCGCGATGTACTGGCCTTGCGGGAAATGTACCAGGATACCCGTTAGTAGTTGAAAGAACTGGGATTAAAGCGCTGCGACCACTGCCAAAAGCTCGGCCCGGTCCGGGACTTCGATAGACGCGGATGATCTCGTCTGCGGCCCTTGGGGCGAAGCTCAGGCTGGCCGCTGTACCTACAAAAGAGGTACACTTATGTGAGGAACATGAATGGCGGAGAGGTCGAGTTTGATTGGGACGAAGCAAACGTTCGCCACGTGGCCCGCCATAGCGTCCTGCCGGATGAGGCTGAGCACGTCATCCTGAACGATCCGATGGACCTCGGGATGGAAATCGTCGAAGGGGAGGATCGCCACCTCAATCTGGGGTGACAGGGAAGGGCCGAGTTCTTCTCGTGGTGACCACGTGGCGCGAAGATCGCGTTCGGGTGATAACTGCGTTCGAGCCTATCAAACGGCTCGTTCAGTTCTACTACCAGGAAAGAGAGAGAGGTGATTGAAAGATGACCAAGAAACAACCGCACTTTGAGAATGAGACGCAGGAAGCCGAGTGGTGGGTGAAGAATCAGGACATGGTCTTGAACCGCTTTCGCCAAGCTAAGGCTTTGGGCAAATTGGGCAAAGGGACGGTGGCGCGAGTTGCCGGCGAACGCGCCAAACAGGCCGGAGCGTCACCAACGATCACCATCCGGCTGGCAGAAGATGACCTTGCGCGAGCGAGAACTTTGGCCGCAGAGAAAGGTCTGCGGTACCAGACTTATCTCAAAATGCTGCTCCATCAAGCTCTTGACTCCGAGGAGCATAATGCGAAACGCCCTTAGGCACATTGTTTCTTTTTGCCATCGCCGCGCAAATGGCCCGTTAGAAAACGTGAAACTGGAATGTCATTGCCGATCGTAAATCCCGCTGTGGTGCTTGATCAGACCGCGATCCGGAGCTTGAGGCAGCGGGTAAAAGCTGGATCGGTCTGGCGGCTGCATGTTTTCCGGCGTTAACGGCTCCGGGCCATACCGATATCCCGCTTCGGGTCTTCTGGTATCCCGAGTCTTCTTTGCGTGCGGGCGCTGAGGCCGTTGTGATCGACGGCGTTCCAGTAAAAATTTCTCGGCAGATACCGGAAAAAGATTGGGCTCGATGTTGCTATCGAGGCTCTACGAGCATACCGGGAACGTACCCCAAGGCCGAACAGAGCGGCGTTCATATTTGCTCAAATCAATCGTGTCCAGAAAATCATGCGGCCCTACCTTGAGGCCGCAATGTGAACGGACGTGATCTGGGTGCATCGGTCAGGCAGCGCCTCGTCGACCAATCCCGCGCAAAAAACCGGCCATTTCACGAGCTACTTCAGTACCCGTCCTTACTCGATTTTCCCAATCCAGTGCTCTGGGCCTATCTAAGAGAGACTGTCATTGCGGAGAAGTTGGAAGCGCTCACGGCACTGGGCATCGCCAAGGAAATCGTCTCTGCGCATGGGGGTGATATAGAAGTTTCCTCCAGCCAGGAAGAAGGCACAACATTCATCGCATCGCTTCCCCGCGCTACGCCCACGCTCCATGCAGGATAAGAAATAATACAGTATTTCACTCGACGAAGGCGGCGCATCAACTGGCCATGTTTTAAGAAATTTGAACCACTACGCGCGGTTTTCCGGGCGCATCCCACGCCTCCCCAATCGCTGATAGAGGAACTGCTTTCGTCGCAATCTGAAGCCTGGCCGGACCGAAAGCATCGAAAACGCTTTTGATCGAGGCAAGCAGCTTCGGGAATGGAACGCTCTTGACGCCGCTGCCCATTAATTGAATGGCAGAAGAGCGGAGCGTTGCGCCGGGCAATTCGACGTTTTCCTCGCGGCTCGCGCCGCCAACATGCACGAAGCGGACGGGGCGGGTATCCTCCACGCCCCTGGCAATCGCGACGATGACGGTCTTCGCGCTCTCGCCCCACAGGTAATCGATTACAACGTCGATTCCGCGAGAGAATTCTTCCATCAGCGCCTTCTCGTAATGCTTTCCGCCAAGCGGATGGGATATGCCCAGCGCGAAAGGAACCACGACATCCGCGCCCAACGACGTCAGTTCCTTGAGTTCCGTTTCGTTCCGTCCGGTGCCGATGACCTTTCCCGCGCCAAGATATTTCGCCAGTTGCACCGCGAGCCTGCCCGCAGTTCCTGTTGCGCCGTTGACCAGTACTGTTTCCCCGCGTTTTAAGTGGGCACGTTCGACCAGCGCGGCCCAGGCCGACATACCGGGATTGGCGATCGCGGCGGCTGTGACATCCTCCAGCCCGTCTGGAACTGCAATACATTGCTGCGGGCGAACGAGGGACTTTTCCGCGAGCGCTCCATAAGGAGCTTCCGGCAACACGAAGTAAACCCGACGCCCGTCTTCGGTACGACCCACGCCGTCGGCCCCGGGCACGGAGGGAAATTGGCCACCTCCACTGTAATGGCTGCCCGAAGACCGGGACTTGCTGAACTGACTAAGTGCGGAAGCACTCACCGCGACGATTTCCATTCCGTCGGAAGGAACGGGATCGGCGAAATCTCCGAACACCGGCGTTTGCCCGGCTGAAATGATGATTGCTGCTTTCATACTGCTCTCCTTAAGCTCATTGAAAGGACGCCATCTAACACCGTTCAGTTTATTGAACGCTGTTTGACTTTCGAAAGTCAAGTTGGTATTGATGGAGTAATGAAAGTGAACCGCGGCATGGTGACCCGCGCTGGCCTGAAGCTCTTGAATGAGGTTGGCCTTGAGCAGCTGACCTTGCGGCTTCTCGGGCAGGAGCTAAAAATCCAGGCAGCAACGGTTTACTGGCATTTCAAGAGCAAAGAAGCGCTGATCGACGAGATGGCTACTATCGTTCTCGCCGAGGGAGCCCGTCACCTCGTTCCCGGCAAGGAAACAGAAGATTGGCGCGTTTGGGCCGCCTCTTTCGGAACAGGTCTCCGCAGGACCCTTTTGACGTATCGCGACGGCGCCAGGATGATATCGGGAACGCGGCTGAACAATACCGAATATATGCATACGGCGGAACACATCGCGGGGCGCCTCGTTGACAGAGGCTTTACGGTGCGCCAAGTCGTCGTTCTGCTCAGCACGATTTACAACTACACGCTCAGCTTCGTTATGGAGGAGCAAGCGGTCTTTCCGCGACCAGGGGAACGTTCGCCTCAATACGACCTTGCGAACAGGAACGGAAAGCTTGATCCAAAGGAGTTTCCAATTCTCCGTCAGAGCGGCTCCATCCTGTTCGATAAGTTTGATCGCCGTTATAAGGAAGGACTCGAGTTGATTCTGCGCGGCGCTGGCCAGGCGTAACTGGCGCGGACAATAGAGAGACTGTCATTGCGGAGAAGTTGGAAGCGCTCGCGGCACTGGGCATGCTCAATAGCCGGATCAAGGACTACTACGATCTCGCCCTTCCGTCCCGCAGCCGCTGCCGAGACTCCATTCAAAGCCCGCTGGACACCCGGCGGACGATGGGCATGAGGACGACTTCATGCAGCAACGGGTTTGGGGAGCGGATGGCTAAAAGCTGCCACTCTTGTCGAGATGAACGAACCCCCATTCAATCTGTCCACGCCTTCGAGTCGCCATCCCGTATCTCGACCAATCAGATAGATTTTTCCGGATAATTTTTGGTAGCCTAGCTCATTGCCGCAAACCTTCGGAAAGGATCTTCGCCTAAAGTCATGCGCCGAGCCGCTGCATTCAGTTTTGTGATCGCCGCCGTGATCGGCATCTGGGTGGCGACGGGCTCAACGGCTGCCCCGGCAGGCTCGGAGCTTTCCGGACCGCGCCAGACCATCTTACTGACGCTGGGACAGAAGGCGACCAGCGTGGAACGGTGGGATGGGTCGATCGCCGTCGACGGCGGCAGCGTTCTCGACCTGCAAGGCCGTGAGTTCCTGGCAGACGATTCCGTGTCCGGCGCGGCGCCAACGGGCTCAGGACGCTGGAAGACGGCTACCCGAAAGGAGGCCATCGCCCCTTACGCGGATATCCATTACACCGAGCTGCGCCCCGGCGCCATTCCGGACGTTTTCTATCGTCCGAGCGGGGTGTATGCCACTTTGCGGGCGTCGGGAACAGAGCGCGTGTCGGTAACAACCGCGCAGGGGAACTTCGAGTTCCGCCTCAACGAGATCGGACTCCAACCTGCGCCGTTTCTGGACGGCCGCGCCGCCGTCCAATTAGTCCCTTCGCCGTGGAAGCTATCGACGGGAGCAACCCAGGACGATGAGCCGGCCGTTGCCGCGCTGCCGGATGGCGGCGTCGCCGCGGCGTGGATCGCGTACCGTGACCGGGCGGACCGCGTTCTTCTCCGCTCTATGTCCGCGACAGGAGAGTGGACACCGCCGGAAGAAGTAAGTGCGCATCCGGCTGATATGTTCCGCTGCGCGCTGGCCGCCGGCGCTCAAGGCGATCTCTGGGCCTTCTGGACGGAACGCGCGGGAGAGCGGTGGCAACTGTGGGCGCGCCGCAAAACCAAAGCGAAATGGACTGAACCTCAAGTGCTTTCTTCGGATGGATCGGCGTCGTTCGTGCGCGCCGCCTCATCGCCCTCAGGCGATATCTTCGTCACATGGCAGCGTTTTCAGAACGGTCAAAGCGACATTTGGATGCGCGCCTTCGAAAACGGAAAGTGGTCGCCGGAAATCAAAATCAGCGAATCCACGGCGAACGATTGGGAACCGGCTATCGCCGCGAGCGCGGACGGGACAGCATATGTTGCGTGGGACACCTACGACGCGGGCAATTACGATATCGAATTCCGCAGCCGGCGCGCGGGCAGTTTATCTCCTGTGCAGCGTGTGACGCGCGGCCCCCAGTTTCAGGCGCACGCGGCGGTTGCCGTCGATCGTCAAGGCCGGCCGTGGGTGGCATGGGACGAATCCGGCGTGAACTGGGGTAAGGACCAGGGCTTTCTGATTCCCACTCCGCTGGCGACGCCGCTGCATCAGCAGCGCGCGATTCACGTCTTGATGCAGCAGGGCGCCCAATGGCTGGAAGCCCCGAATTCCTTCGGTGAGAATGCCGAGCATCCGCAACTTGCGTTCGACGGCGGCGGGGCGCTGACCTTGCTGTTCCGGCATTGGACGCGCCAGAACGGGCGCACCATCGGCAGTCCGATCACATGGGAAAACTACCTGACGAGCTTCAACGGTTCCCGTTGGTCTCAACCGGCGCCGCTTGAACACAGCGCTGGATCGATAGAAAAGAATCCTGCCCTGGCCACCGCCGCGAGGGGCGAAGTCGTCACGGCATGGATGACCGATAACCGTCCTTTCGCGACCCAGATTCCCGGCAAAGCGGATATTTACTTCGCGCGTCTCCCGGCAGGCGAACGCTTCGCGGATTCGAGTCTGCCCCCATTCAAGGAATCCCAGCCGGAAGCGATTCCGGTCCATGCGAACGAAACAGCCAACATCAAGAGCGCCCGCGGTTACGTGTTGTCGTCCGGCGGGCATACCTACCGGCTCTACCGGGGGGACATGCACCGGCACAGCGATGTTTCGCAGGATTTCAAATACGACGGCTCGCTGCTGGAAATCTATCGCTACGCGCTCGACGCCGCCGGATTCGATTACATCGCGATCACCGATCACCAGGCCGGTTATGACCAGGAGTTCACCTGGTGGCAAAACCAGAAGCTGGCGCATTTGTTCTACGCGCCCGGCTCGTTCACTCCGCTTTTCGCATACGAGCGCAGCGTGCCTTACCCTAACGGCCATCGCAACGTGATTTTCGATCATCCCGGCGTTCGCACGCTTCCTATCAGTCCGGAGGAGATGCGCGCCGAGAAAAATACCGGTCCCGTCCTCTATCCATACCTGCGGCAGAACGACGGTATCTCCATGCCGCACTCAACGGCGACGGACCAGGGCACGGATTGGCGTGACAACGATCCGGACCTGGAGCCTTTGATCGAAATCTACCAGGGCTACCGCAGCAGCTATGAGTACGAGGGCGCGCCGCGCGCCGCCACCGCGACAAATTACCAGGCTCAGAAGAGCGGATGGGAGCCCAAAGGCTTCTATTGGAACGCTCTCGCGAAAGGCTACCGGTTGGGCGTACAAGCCAGTTCCGATCACTGGTCCACGCACATTTCTTATGCGTTTCTGGCGGCCGAGAATTTCACGCGTCCGGGGCTCCTCGACGCCATTCGCAAGCGGCATTCCTACGGCGCGACAGATAACATTGTGCTTGACTTCCGCGCCCGCGCCGGAAGCTCGGAATACATCATGGGCGACCGTCTGCGCGCACCCCGGCAAGCCCCCCGCTTCTCGGTGCGCGTGATCGGCACGGGGCCGATCCTGCAGATCGACTTGATCAAGAGCGCGAAATTCATCTACAACGTGCGCCCGGCCTCCAGCGAGACGTCGTTCGAATACGTGGAGAACAATTACGTGCCGGGGAAGGACTGGTACTACGTTCGAGTCCTCCAGCAGGACGGCCAGCTCGCCTGGAGTTCCCCCATCTGGCTGGATCCGCAATAACGCGACGCCGGATTCAACCCGGATCGTCTTCTCAATAGTACGAGGTCGGATGACGGACGATCCTCGCAACTCGTTTTAAATGATAGGTTTGCAAATCATTAGGCTCTTTGCATTTAAAAAAAGCGCCAAGCCCACTTGATTTCTTACCCATTATCATCCTATTCTCTATAAACCAACTAAACAATTTGGCGTTTGGTGAGAGACACCACAAATAGTGATGTCTTTGGGGGGAGCCATCAGTAATGAGAAACGGTCTTATTCTATTCGCTGCGCTCGCGGCCTTCGCGGCTTCAACGCAGCTTCACGCGCAGACATCGGGGGTTTCAGGACGAGTCGTCGATGCCTCCAGAGCCGCGGTGGCGGGCGCGAAAGTGGGGCTGATCCGCACGGAGAGCGGCGATCGCCGGGACACGACAACGAGCAGCGAAGGCTATTACAATTTTCCGCTATTGGTGTCCGGAACGTACACCGTAATCGTGGAAAGGGTCGGTTTCGAAAGGATGGTTCGCGAGGGCGTCACCGTCCAAACCGGGGACATCAGCACCGTGGATGTCGAGCTCACCGTGGGCTCGGTCACGCAATCGGTGGATGTGGAGGCGGACGTGCCGCTGCTGCAGTCGGAATCCGCCGCGGTTTCGAACGTCATCGAAAACAAGACCATCGCGGACATGCCGTTGCTCGACCGGCGCTCGGCGCAATTGCAGCGCCTGGGCGGTTTCGTAGTGCCGAATGGATCGGGCGCTTCGGCGACCTTCGCGATCGCGGGCGGCCGCGGCAACAACGCGAACTATCTGATTGACGGGGGCACGGCGCAAAATCTCACGCTGGGCGTTCCCACTCTGGAATACGATCCGCCCGTGGAATCGATGCAGGAATTCAATGTTTCGGTAAGCAACTACGCGGCGGAGCTGGGAAGGACCGGCGGCGGCGTCATTCAAATGACCACGAAGTCGGGGACGAACGAATTTCACGGTTCGCTTTACGAGTACTTCCGCAACGACGATCTCAACACGCGCACATTTTTTGCGAAGACCATCCCGGAACTGCGCTACAACCTGTTCGGCGGCAGCGTCGGCGGACCGATAATCAAGAACAAGACACAATTTTTCTTCAACTATGAAGGCCGCCGTCAGATCGCGGCGGTTGACCAGCGCCTCAACGTTCCGACGCTGGCGGAGGACCAGGGAAACTTTTCGGCGGATTCTTATGTCGTGAAAAATCCGACCACTGGACTCCCGTTCGCGAATAACATAATTCCAGCGAGCCTCTTGGATCCGGTGGGATCCAAGCTCGCGCTGTTCTATCCCGCGCCCAACGTTCCCGGGGCGACATCGGGTAAGGGCAACTTCAACGCCAATGACCCGACCACGACGACGGCAAACGATTATGTCGCGCGCGTCGACCACACCTTCAACGAAAACAACCGGCTGTTCGTGCGCTTCCTGGGCGAGCCGCTAACCGTGAATACGGCGCCGATCCTTCCCGAATCGGCGGCTGATCCTTTCGGCGTGGATAATCTGGACTACTACTACAACCTTTCCGGAACTTACTACCATAACTTCACGCCGACGACGATTAACGAGGCGCGTTACACCTGGACCTTGCGCCACGCTTTCGTGATCTCCTCGGGAGTAGGCAGCACGGTAGACTCGCAGATCGGTTTAACGGGGGTGAACGAGGCGTTCTTTCCCACGGTGGTGGTGAACGGATTTCAAACTTTGGGGGCTCCCTCACAGCAACAACGTCTGCAGGGTCCCATCCGCAGCGACGCGGCGGACGACAACGTGACCATGGTTCGGGACAAGCACACTTTCAAGATGGGCGTGGAATACCGCTATTCGTCGAATCTGGACAAATATTCGCCGACCGCCGGCGGTTCCTTCACGTTCAACAACGTCGCCACGGGCAGCGCGCTGGCCGCGCTCGAACTGGGATGGGTCGACCAAGCCAGTCTTCTGGCGACTTACCCCTTGAAAACGCGCGCCGATTCATACGCGGCCTTTATCCAGGACGACTGGCGCGTCACGCCCCGGCTGACGCTGAACCTGGGTTTGCGCTGGGATATCGACCAGCCGCGGTGGGAAGAGAACAACCGGCAGAATTCGTTCAATGAAACCGCCATCAATCCGGTTTCCGGGACTCCCGGCATCGTCACGTTCTCGGGGCTGAACGGACTAGGCAAGTACGCGAACAATTGGGACCTGGATAATCTGGGACCGCGCGCAGGGTTCGCCTATAAGATATCCGACAAGTGGGTGCTTCGCGGCGGCGGAGCAGTGCTGTACATGGGCGAATACGACCAAGCCACGCCCATTGTCGCCAATACCGGTTTCAGCACGCAGGGAAGCTTTGTATCTCCGGACAACGGCGTCACACCGGCGTTCCTGTTGCAGAGCGGCCTGCCACCTGTTTCGTCCCCGACCACCGCGCAGCTTACGCCGGGCTACGGGGCCGTGCCGCTTGGCGCCAAGCCGACCACTTCGGTGGCCTTCTTCAATCCGAATCGCGCGAACGGCTACATCTACAATGCGAGTTTTGATCTTCAGCGGCAATTCGCGGGCAACCTGCTGCTGGATCTTGGTTTTCTCGGAACGTACGGCCATAAACTGCCGGCGCCCGACGCGGAGAGCATCGACCAGGTTCCGACAAACGAGCTTCGCGCCGGCAACACGCAGATTCTGCGACCCTTTCCGCAGTTCAGCAACGTCCAGATTATAGCCGCCGACATTGGCGCGTCCAAATACGAGGGCCTGAACCTCGGGATTGAAAAGCGCTATTCGAAAGGCCTGTTATTCAAGTTCAATTACACGTTCTCCCGCATGATGGACAACGTCGACTCGCGCAACGAGCTAGCCGCATTTCCGGGCATCGATGCGTTCACCAATTACTACAACCAGAAGAACGACTGGGGACTTTCGGGAAACGACGTCCGCCACCGGGTGGTGTTCAGCACGATCTATGAACTGCCTTTCGGCCGGGGGCGCGCTTTCGGAACGGGGAACAAGATTCTGGACTCCGTGGCGGGCGGATGGTCGGTGGGCGCGGTGATGGAAGCGCGCACGGGAACGCCTTTGAGCCCGGTCATGCTGAACAACACCACTAACTCATTCTCGGACGGCGAACGTCCTAACGTGGTGGGCTTCTGGCAATTGCCCGCCGGCCGCACAACGGGCCAGCAAGTCGCGGAGTGGTTCAACACGGCTGCGTTCGCGGCGCCCCCGGCATACGTCTTTGGAGATGCCGGACGCACCTTCGGCACAGGGCCTGGACTGTTCACACTGGACAGCTCGCTGCTCAAGGATTTCAAGGTGGCCGAGCGGTTCGTGTTACAGGTGCGCCTCGAAGCGTTGAATGTCACCAATCATCCGAACTTCGCCAATCCCAACACCCAGTTCGGGAGCGCCGCGTTCGGGCAGATTACAAGCGAGGTTGCGGGCAACCAATCGCGCATTCTCCAGGCTGGCATGCACCTGCAATTCTAGCCATAGAACCTGACTCCCGTTGTCTAACTTAAGTTAGTCAGCGGGAGTCGCCGCAAGGCCCAAAAACCTCAAGCCCGGTTGGGCATCAGCGGCTTGCCGCTCGGCGCGGCGCCTTCGCGCTCCTTCACGTAAAGAGCGTCCTGGTCATGCCAGAACGCAGCCATCCGCTGGGTGCGTGCGCTTTCCGCGGCGGCCAGGTCGTTCCGTTCGCAGCGGTCCGTCCGCATGTCATAGAGTTCCCAAGGGCCAGCCTGGCCCTTGGCCACAATCTTCCAATCTCCCTGATGCAACGCGCGATTGCTGTTGTGGTTGAAGTAGAGGAAATCGCGGTTGACGGCGTTGTCCGCGGCAAGGGTGGCCGCCAGGCTCTTGCCTGCGAGCGGAGGAGCTTCCGCGGGGCGTGCCGGCTTACTCCCGGCAAGATCAAGAACCGTGGGAAGCACGTCAATAAAGTGACATTGATCGTGCCTCAAGCCGCCATGATCGGAGATTCCCGCGGGCCAGTGCGCGACGAGCGGCGAAGCGATGCCGCCTTCATGCACGTACGATTTGTGCAGGCGGAACGGCGTATTCGCGGCAGTTGCCCATCCCGGGCCAATACAGAGATGCGTGCGCTCCGAGCCCATCGGCGCGCTGGGATCGTGCCCGTCCCCGCGGATCATGATCTCGGCGCTGGCGCCGTTATCGGACAGCACCAGAATCAGCGTGTTCTCCAGCGCGTTCATGGCCTTCAGCTGGCCGACAACACGCCCGACCTGCGTATCCATATGCGTAATCATCGCGGCGTGGATGGCCATCTTCGCGGCCTGGAACTTCCGCTGCTCCGGGGTCAGAGCCGACCAGGGTACGGCCCGGCCCACTTCGCCCGGACCCAAACGCTTCGCAAGATCCGCCTCCGGCAAGTTCCAGGAGGGAAACACGTCCGGCTCCAGACGGGCGAGACCGCAGTTCACCAGGCCCATCCGCTGCATACGAGCTAAACGGCGCTCGCGCGAAGTGTCCCATCCCTCGGCGAAACGGTCGTGGTAGCGCGCGATATCTTCGGCGGGCGCTTGCAGGGGGAAGTGAGGCGAATGGAAAGCCAGGTAAAGAAAGAACGGATCAGTCGCGTGCTGGCGCCCGTGTTCTCTGAGGAAACCGAGACCATAATCCGCGATCGCGGTGGTCGAGTAATAATGCTCCTCGGGTTTCGGCTTGGGCAGCGCTTTTCCGTCCAACTCGTGATAGTTCTGCGTGAAGAACCGCAGCTCATCGAGCATGGTGTAGGAATGATCGAAGCCGGCGCCTTCGAGCGGCGTGGTTCGTATGTGCCACTTCCCGGAATGATAGGAGCGGTATCCGAGCGGCTTGAGATATTCGGGGAGCAGATTCGTCCAACTCGGGATGTTGCCGGGCGTCATGACGTCCACCGCGGTTTGCTGCGCATAGTAGCCGGTGAGCAAGCAGTTCCGGGACGGCCCGCACCGCGCGGTCGAGTACATGCGCGTGTAGCGCAAGCCGCGGGCGGCGAGCGCATCAATGTTCGGAGTATCGATTTCGCCGCCGTAGCAGCCCGCATCGGAGAAACCCATGTCGTCCGCCAGAATCACGACGACGTTGGGCTTCTTCGCGGCAGCGGCCCGCAGGAGCGGTTGAGCGAATGGCGTTACAGCCGCGCCGCCGGCCGCGGCAAGAAAGGATCTGCGATTCATGTTGGAAGTCTCCTGGTGCGTTGATTCCCGGTTCCCGGTCATAAATCCCGGACGCAACGGAACCCGATATTCGAGCAGGAACTGTCCGGAGTGTTCGAAGTTCGGGCCGCCACGCGGTAACGGTTGCAGTAAGAGGCATGGCAGAGAAACGAACCGCCCTTCATCACTTTGCTTCCGCCTCCGCGCGGACCGGCCGGGTTCAACCGCGACGCAACCTGATGGAAGTCGGGCGACCACCAATCCCCGCACCATTCCCACACGTTGCCGGTTATGGCGAGGACGCCGAAGCCGTTGGACGGATATGCGGTGACGGGTGACGTACCGGCATAGCCGTCATCGGCGGTGTTGAGAGTCGGGAAAGCACCTTGCCAGATGTTGCAGAGGTGATGGCCATCGGGAGTCAGATCATCTCCCCAGGGATAGAGCTTCTGTTCCAGGCCGCCGCGCGCGGCAAACTCCCACTCGGCCTCGGTGGCGAGCCGCTTGCCGGCCCATTCGGCATAGGCTGACGCGTCGTTCCAGGAGATGTGAGCGGCGGGGTGATCCATGCGGCCGGCGATGGATGAATCGGGGCCTTCCGGCGCGTTCCATTTCGCGCCTGGCATTTTGCGCCACCAGGGGAGACCGACAGGTGTTTGCAGGTCTGGGGAACTCCCGCTGTCCTCCCCTTGGAAAACGAACGACCAGCCGAAACGTTCCGCTTCCGTAACATAGCGCGAACTCGCGACAAACTCCGCGAATTGTTCATTTGTCACCGACGAACGGTCCATGTAGAAGGCGTCCAGCCGGACCGCGCGGATGGGGCCTTCACCGTCTTCGGCGAAACCGCCGGAGTAATCCGTGCCCATGAGAAAGCGCGCGGGCTCCAACTTAATCATGTTCTCGGCGGAGCCACGATTCACTCGCGCGCGCTCAGCGGCGGCGCGAACGGAATCTTCGAGCAGAGTCGCGCGCCCGACGCTGGGGACGCAGCAAGGCCTCACGCGCGCACTCTCCGTATAATGGCTGCGTCGAAGAGGGCGGTCACCCGCACGCGGATCTCCTGGTCGATATCCTGGCGAAGCAGATTTTTCTCAATCAACGGCGCAACTTCTCCGAAGGTGGGAATTCCAGCCGCCCGGCGCGAAGCAACAAGCGCGATGTGAAAGCCGAAGCGGCTTTCAAAGACTGGCGACAGACGGTTGACCTCCAGCGCGAATACGGTGTCTTCAAACTCGGGGACCATCTCACCCCTTTCGACATAGCCGAGCGTGCCGCCTTCCTCCGGGCAGTCGGACCACTCTCTGGCGAGAACCTCGAAATCTCCGCCGGCTTGGAGTTTCTCGCGGACTTGCGTCAGAACCGCGCGCGCCGGCTCGCGATCATCCCCGGGGTCTACATTGCGCACAATCTGCATGACAAAGACCGCTTCCGGCAACCAGAAATCTTCGCGGCTTTCGCGATACGCCGAGCGTATCCGGTTCGCACTGGGACGCCGGACGCTGCTTGCCCACAGTTCGAAGAGTTTGTCGATCGCAATGCGGCGGCCGACTTCCGCGCGCAAATCCGGAGTTTCCTCCGCGGCGCGGCAGCCCGCGACCCCGCCGGCTGAAGGCGCCAGGCGGGCGAGCGCGGATTCGATCTCTTCGGAGGTGACAGCTAACGAGAGCCGGCCCGTTTCCTGCGCGAGCACGACTCGCTCGATCAGATCGCTTTCGGCCTGTTCGCGCAGACTGATGCTGTCGCCGGCGTCGACTCCGGTCCCTGCTGCCACGAGCCGCTGGCGGAGGTTCGCCGCTTCCGCTCGAATCTCCTGCGCGGTAATTGTCACCCCGTTCACTTCGATCCCGGTCATCGAACTACTGCTTCCAGGGCCGGTCGCCCGGTGACGCCGACAACCGCTGCCGTGGCGCCGAAGAGAAAGCGCCCGAAGTTTCGCATGAGCATTTTTTTCGAGTATATCTAGTATTCTAATCGTGATATCACGATCATTCGAAGCCGATCTTGGTACGAGCGCTGACCGTGATGGATAATCGATTTCGGAGAAGTCTCAATCATGTTTACACCACGAGGAAAGTTCGGCTGGTACGAACTCATGACCAGCGACACAAAAGCCGCGGGCAAGTTCTACTCCGACGTTGTCGGCTGGACAACCCTGGAGGTCTCAAGCGGTGATGGAGGTATGCAATACACCACGTTCAACCTTGGCGAGGTTGGCATCGCCGGCATGTTGAACATTCCGGGTCACACATCCTGGATCGGCTATATAGCCGTGGACGACGTGGATGCTCACATCGAAAAAATCGTGGAAGCTGGCGGCAAGCTGTGGAAGCCCGCCACCGATGTTCCTGGCATGCTTCGCTTCGCTGTGATGTCCGACCCCCAGGGAGCTGCCATCGTGGTCTTTACTCCCAATCCTGCGATGCCTTCGCCGGAGCGGCCTGCCTCGCCAACCCCTGGCACCATCGGCTGGCACGAACTCTACACTAGAGATCTCGAAGGCGGATTTGAGTTTTACAACAAACTTTTTGGCTGGACCAAGGTCAGCGATATGGACATGGGACCGATGGGGGTCTATCGCATTTTCGATGAGGGCGACGGCAAGGAAATGGGAGACGGCGGCATGATGACGAAGGCGCCGGATGTCCCTGTCTCGAGTTGGAGCTTCTACTTCAACGTGGATTCCATCAATGCTGCCCTCGAACGCGTCAAAGCAGGCGGCGGCAAGATCGTCAACGGTCCGATGCAAGTACCCGGCGGGGGATGGATTATCCAGGGCCAAGACCCGCAAGGGGCGATGTTCTCTCTGGTTAGTAATAAGGAATAGGGGCGGTGCGTGGCCGACCCGGCGCGATCACTGCTTTGCCCGAATCGCCCGCGTTGAGAAGTTTGTGCGAGGTTGCAGTGGCCGCACAGAGTCTTGCGGGAGTAAGTTTGTTACGAGTAGCGCGTAATCCGGCGATAGCGACCGGATCACTTGCTCGGGCGGGATTTCCTTCGTATCGGATGGTGCAAAAGGGAACTTAACAACATCTATCGGGGTGATCGCGAAAACAGTGATGCGCTCAGAGGCTCAGTAGGCCGGCGGGAGACCGATGGCTTTGATGATCGCCCGGTACCGTTTGTCGAAGTGAAGGAAATCGAATCGCCAATCGTCTTGGATCCACAGGAGTGCCCCGGAGCGTTCATTAAGGGCATTCTCCAGATAGGCGAGTGCCTGCTCTCGCTCTCCTAACTCAGCGTATGTCTGGGCAATCGACACTGGCGAGAAAAAATGCTTCTTCGCCTCGCTAAGCTTCGCAGCGAGATTATGTTGTAAAACCCCGCGATAGCCGCCTTGTTCGAAGATTTTATGAACGGCGAGAGCCTCGTTGGATTCGCCATCGTCGGCAAGCATGTTCTCGAAAGCCTCCTCGGCTTCTTTTCTCATCCCCTTCGCGGAGTAGGCGTCGAAAAGAAAGTAATGGAGGTAGTCGTTGTGCGGAACAGTGACCAACCGGTTTCGTGCTTCCACAATCGTTGCGTCCCATCGGCGGGCATATTCCAGAAACATAGCCATAGCGTAAGGACGAGCGAACAAGTCGAGGTCACTGGCATTCTTTTCGCTCTCAATAGCCTCATTGTGACGGTTCAGGCTGGAAAGCACCAGCGCTCGGAACGTGAAAGCTTCGGCGAACCTGGGATCAAGTGCAATCGCCTGATTGCATTCGCTCTCGGCGCGGGTCCAGTCCCAGTGGACAGTGAAGGCCACGGCACACATGGAGAGGTGCGCTTGCGCAAGCGCAGGGTCCAGACGCAAGGCCATCAGGGCGGCGTTCTCCCCTGGCGCAAAGGTCTCTTTTGAGCTGCGCTGTCCGGCAAGGGCGTCCTGCATGTAAAAGTCCGCAAGGCCCGCCCACGCTGCCGCATAATCGGGCTGCAAGTCGACAGCCTTTTGAAAGTATTTGCCTGCTTCACTAGCGCCGTTAAACCATAGGTGCCGACCTTGCAAGTAAGCGTCATGAGCTTCAGGGCTGATGTGTAGCAAAGTCTTGGCTGGAACGGCCTGGTTGAGCCGCTTCGCCACCGCCCGCGCAGCGTCCTGGGGAAGTGAAACCAAGTCGTTCGCATCCCGGTCATAGCTTTTCCGCCCAGATGTGCGAATCGGTCTTCGCCCGAATCAGTTGGACGGTCATGTGCACGTGATTTCCGGTGCGAGAAATGGAGCCCTCAAGGATACTATCGACGCCGAGCTCTTGAGCGACCTCCGGCAACCGACGCTTGGCTCCCTTGTATTGAAGAACGGAGGTTCGGGAAGTGATGCGCAGGCTGGAGTTCTTCGCGAGCATTGTGATCAACTCGTCGGTCAGGCCCGCGGCAAGGTAGTCCTGGCCAGGCTGAGGAGACAAGTTGTCGAGGGGAAGAACGGCGATAGAGGTGATCTGCGGCTCGCCTACCCCCGGGCGAACGAAAAAGAAGACAATCACAAACAAGACAATGGCTAAGGCAACGGACCCCGCCACGGCGACGATCCATGGGACCGGGCGCTTGGTGTGGGTTGCCGGATACTGAGGCGCCCCAACGTCGGGCTTGGGCGCAGCATGGCTGATTTCCGGAACTGGCGAGACGTCCACCGCGGCCGCGATGAAGCGGTAACCCTTTCCCGGGACCGTTTCAACAAATCTGGGTTGCGCGGAGTCGTCACGTAGCGTCCGGCGAATCTTCCGGACCGCGGTGTTGATGCCATGCTCTGTGTCTACGAAGACCGACGGCTCCCAGAGCCGTTCGGCGATTTCGGCTCGCGTGACCAGATCACCATGGCGTCTTACCAGGAGAATCAACAGTTCCAGCGGCTTGCGCTCAACCTTGAGACCTCGTCCATTTCGAGAAAGCTCCAGGCCTTCGCAATCCAGATGAAATTCCTCGAAATCGAAAACCCTTGAATCCATCGAGGTCTAGGCTCGCGTGAAGTATAACAAACGTTTGGCGGAAGCTGAGTGCTTTCAACAAGTTGCAGCTTTACCTTTTCTTTACCCGAGAGTTTACCCCTGCTCCATTGTTCCGGAACGCAAGACAGAGTTTCCTTGTACTGCCGGTTTCAAACCGGCCGAAAGAGGAGAACATCGTGAACGTAAATCTTAAGAAGATCGCACTCTTGACGGGTGCAGTAGTACTGGGGTCGATGGCGATCTCCAGCTGCCAGGCCCAGTGCCTGGGTTATCAACCGCCCGCGTCTGATCGTGGCGAAGCTCCTTTCACCCCCGAGAGTTTTCGCGCTCCGATCGTCAGAATTTCAGAACAGAGCGATCCGCCCGCGGCTCCGGGAATTGTCGGACTCTGGCACGTCAAGTTCGTGTCCGAGGGCAGTCAAGGGATTCCTGATGGAACCGAAGTGGATGCCGGGTATTCTGAATGGCACAGCGACGGAACTGAGATCATGAATTCAGGAGGCCGATCTCCCATCACCAGCAACTTCTGCCTGGGCGTTTGGCAGCAGACCGACTCCAACACCTATGTGTTGAATCACTTTGCAACCGCCTGGGATCCGACGGGAAGCACTTTGATCGGTCCGGCGAACATCAAGGAGAAGGTGACCCTGGGACCGAATGGGGACAATTTTTCCGGAGCATTCACGATCAACCAGTACGACGAAGCGCTCAATTTGCAGCAGAGCGTGCAGGGGATCATAACAGGGACGCGCATAACGGTGACAACGCCTCCTTCAAGCATTTTCTGAAGAACTTGACTGCGGCGGGCATGCCCCGCCGCAGTCGCTTGCCGCACGATCTCCGACGTGCCTGAAAGCTTGCTCGGCTCTTGTTCTGTAAGTAGTGGATATTGGTTGTTGAAGCGCTTCAACTCCCGCGAAAAGCTCAGCGCGGTCAGTGCCATGCAGGGTCAGAAAAGTTCGATAGTCGCCTACGAAGGGGAGCCAAACCGCCCTCCGGAGAAATCGAGCGAGTTCCCGTAGATTGTTCGTAGGGCGTGCAGCGAGAACTCATTTTATACTGGTGGAATCTTCTGGTCCGCTGTCGGGAAAGATGACATCGAACAGGTGGGAATCTGAAGGTTGCCAGAGCGCCACGCAGTGACGGAAGCATCTGACCGCCGATTGACGGCCGAACGGGGCAAGCCCGCCCCGGGTATGGCCGCGCCCGCGGAACGCGTCCGCGCCGGAGCAGCAAAATCCGATGGCCGAACCGAATAGGGAAGCGATGGAGCGGGAAACCGTGCCCGGCGCGGATGCCGGCAATGCCCGGGACACCCTCGTGCAGGTGCTCGAAAGCATCAGCGATGGCTTTTTCACGCTCGACACGGATTGGTGTATACGCTACATGAACGCGGCCGGAGAGCAGTTGCTCGGCGGTCGCCGCCAAGACTTGGTCGGCCGGAACAATTGGGAGATCTACCCGGACCTGCTCGGCACCATCGCGGAGCAGGAATTCCGGCGCGCCGCCCGCGACCGCTTGCCCGTGGAGTTCGAAATTCTTTACGCGCCCTGGGACCGGTGGTTCGCCGTGAAAGCCTATCCGGTTCAACAGGGCGGCATTTCGGTTTACTTCCGCGACATCACGGCGAGCAAAGAAGCGGATATCCTGCTCCGCGAAAAGCAGCAGCGGCTCCTGGCGATCTATGAAGGCACGTACGAGTACATCGGATTGCTCACGCCGGAGGGCACGCTGATCGAAGCGAATCGCTCCTCGCTGGAATTCGCCGGCAACACGCGCGAGCAAGTTCTGGGCTTGCCTTTTTGGGAAATCCCCTGGTTCACCGCGACGCCGGGCGCGCCCGCGGCCGTGAGGCAGGCCGTGGCGCGCGCTGCCGCCGGTGAGTTCGTCCGATTCGAGCTGACCTTGCGCCGGCCTTCGGGGGAGGCCTGGGATTTCGACATGTCTTTTCACCCGGTCCTTAACGCCGACGGCAAAGTCGATCTGATCGTTCCCGAAGGCCGCAACATCACCGAACAGAATAAGGATAAGGAGCGCCTGCGGCAGCAGTGGCGCATGTTCGATACGGTCCTGTCGAATGTAGCGGACCTGCTCTACATTTTCGACCGCGAGGCGCGCTTCACATATGTCAACCGAGCGGTGGTGGCACGATCGCAAAGGCCGCTCGAAAAAACTATCGGGCGGACGGTTCTCGAAGTCGGGTACCCTCCCGAACTCGGCGGGCGGCTGCGACGGCAGATTCAACATGTCTTGGATACGGGCCAGCCGGTTCGCGACCAGACCCCCTGGCGGGCGCCCGACGGCGAGATCCGGCACTTCGAATATATTTATTCGCCGGTAAAGGATGCCGACGGCGGCGTTGAGGCGGTGGCGGGCACGACGCGCGATGTGACGGAACAAAAGCTCGACGAGGAACGGGAACTCAAGCGCCAAACGCAATTGCGCGACAGCGCGCGTCTCGAAAGCCTCGGCGTGCTCGCCGGCGGCATCGCCCATGATTTCAATAATTTGCTCACCGGCATCATGGGCAACGCAAGTCTTCTGGCCGAGACCAGCGATCCGGACAATGTGACGCTCGCCGGCGAGATCTTGTCCGCCGCGGAACGGGCCGGGGAGCTTACCCAGCAGATGCTGGCCTATTCCGGCAAAGGCAGCTTCGTGATCGAGCCGACGGACCTGAACAAGCTGATTCGCGACAGTCTGGTTCTGCTGCGGGCATCGGTTTCGCGAAACGTCACCGTCGGGCTGGAGCTCGATGGCGAAACCTGTTTCATCGAAGCCGACCGGGGTCAAATCCATCAAGTGGTCATGAACCTGGCGATCAACGCCTCGGAGGCGGCCGGTGAACTGCCTTGCAAGGTTACGATCCGTTCGGCGATCATCGAACGGAAGAGCGCCCAATACAGCGAATATCTCCACACTTCGGTACCGCCCGGGACGTACGCGCTGCTGGAGGTTCAGGACATCGGCTGCGGTATGCCGGCCGAGACGCTCAAGAAGATCTTCGATCCGTTCTTCACTACCAAATTTACGGGGCGCGGACTCGGGCTGGCCGCCGTGCTCGGTATCGTCAGGGGCCACCGGGGCGATATTGAGGTCCAAAGCGAACCGGGCGCCGGCACTACTTTCCGGGTGTTGCTGCCGGCTTCCAAAGCGGCCGTCCAGCCGGGCCGGCGCGACAAGCGCGATACCGTCGCGCACGCGGGGAATGAAACGATATTGGTGGTCGACGATGAGGCGATGGTTTTGCGGGTGGGAAGGGCCGCGCTGGAGCGGGCGGGCTTTCGCGTGGTTACCGCGACCGATGGCGCGGAAGCTCTTAAAGTTCTGCGCGGCGAACCGGACATTGCGGCCATTGTCCTCGACCTAACCATGCCTGGCATGACCGGCGAACAGGCTCTGCCGCTGATTCGTGAGCGGCATCCGCGGATCCCCGTCGTTCTCTCGAGCGGCTTCAATGAAGCGGAAATCTCTGTCCGTTTCTCCGCGTCCGGAATCTCCGGCGTTCTTCAGAAGCCGTATACGGCCGCCACCATCGTTTCCATGGTCAGAACGTCAATTCGATCAAACGTTTCTTAGGGCCAGGCGGGTTGGGGGCGCGCCAAGTGCTTCCGCTCAGCGGACACGAGACGGGACGGGCTTGTCCAACGTTTTGGAACGCGCTGCAAGAGCACACTGATCAGGAAGAAGATCGATGCAATCCAAACTTGCCGATGGAGGACTCTACCCACGACCGCGTCAACAGGGTTATGCACTTTCAGCAGACGCTCAGCAATCCATCCCGCGGACGCGACCAGAGCGAAGAGCGCGCCCCCGATTCTCACGAATCCATAGATTTTCGAGCGGCTTAGCAGAACCAAAGACGGCATAACGGCGCAGACCACAATTAGCTGCATGGTCTCAATACCAAGGTTGAATCCCAGAATGCCGACCATACGCGCCTGCCAGCCCAGCCCTAAATTCTGCAGCGCGCCTGCGAACGCCAATCCATGCATCAAACCGAAACTACCGGCGATCCCGGCTTCGTGTCCCGGGAAGATGGGGCGCAGAGCGTGAGCGGCAGAGACGAGAATAGAAACAGCAATCAAGATTTCAATTGGACGACTAGGCAAGCGGACAAGACCGAAGGCCGCTAGGGCCAGAGTGATCGAGTGGCCGATAGTAAACGCCGTAACAACTTTCAAGGTCTGTCGTAAGCCGCGGCGCACGCCGCCAAATCCTGCCCAACGCGAGCCAGATATCAACAGAGGCGCGGGTAAGAGAAGCGCCAGCAGAAATAGCAGGTGGTCAGCGCCTTCCGCTATATGCCGCATGCCCATGCGGAACATGCTCGGGAAGGCGCCCGCGTCATCAAGCAGCGCGCGCAGACTCGACCTCCATCGCGACGCCAACGCCTCCGTACCGCCGCCAGCCTGCAAATATTCCACCTGGTAGAACGACTGGTCGCCGTTGCGGCTCTGCGCGATGACTCGAATGTCTTGGTCTCGAGGAACTAAGCAATTCACCAGGTAGGCGGAGATGCGCGGTTGGTGATGGTTTTCGAAGACGATCTTCCGGTCCGCGCCACCAGGCGCCAGGTTTGCAGCGAGTTCGATCTCAATCTCACCAATCCCTTGTTTCATCTCCGCGATCTTCGGGAAGCTGACCGATAAGAGTTGAGGCTTCAAGACATGCCCGTCCACGCTGAGCGACACATCGCGCAAGACGCTTTCCGCGTAGAAACGCCGCTCGGCGCCTGAGATGAATCCGTCGCCGTTCGTGTCGATGCTCGCGAGCACAGCTGAAGACACCGCAACACCCGGGACCAAGCGAATGAACGCCTGAACACGGTCTTTCTCCAGCGAAATGATCGCGGCCTGCAGGTATTCGTCGAGCCGGTGCGCAGACGCGGGCGCACGCAAAGCCAAAGCTATCGCGACGGCGGCCGCCCACTTTACTTTCATTTGGCGGCGAGCCTCCGGCCATAGTCGTTCGTCGGATCGCGGTACATCGTATGCACGTGCATCCCGGGATCACCGCCCATTCCCTGCGGGGCATACTCGATCACCAGGTGCGGGCCCTGGATGCGGTAGTAGGCGTTTATGTTTTTGCCCGGAGTGACCGTGATGGGCCCGCTCCACGCGAACCAAGTCTCATCAAGTTCGGATTTGATCTCGGCCATTCGCGCGGCAGCGGCGCTGGCGTGGATAATGCCCGACCATTCGGAGATTATGTCCAACAGCATGGCGCGTTGCTGCTCGCTCATCGCGGAAGCTTTCAGGCCTTCCGGCACAATCGTTTTGCCATCCTGGCCTGGGCCGAGCACAAGATCGGCAAGGCGATAACTCAGGATCGCTTTCCGGCGCTGATTTTCGTTCAAAGCTTGTAACAACGCAAATGCTTTATCGCTCTCCTGACCGAGCGGCCGAACGGTTTTCCCGTTGATCGTATAGAGCGCAGGTTGAGCGCCGGTCAAAGTCGGTGTAAGAACGCCGCGTTCCCCCGCGATCGTAATATTGAGCGCCAGATGATGACCTCCGAACTGCAGCATCCAAGGATCCTTCTCCGAGGGCTTTCCGAGAATCGAGATGTAATAGAGGTCTTTCCCGAACATGGGGCCATTCCACGCCGGGCGGTTGGCCCCGGCGCCAAACGGCGGCGGTCCTCCGTTTCCGGGCGGCCCTCCTTGACGACCTCCCGGGCCCGGTCCTCGATTGCCGGGCGGCGGATTGCTCCCCTCGGTGGTCTTAAGGGTTTCGTCGCCTTCCATGATTTGCTGAACTTTCTCGAAGCCCCTCGGGCTCAGCGCGGAAGCGACCAATTCCATCGCGGCGGCGCGCTGCGCGGCGTTCATGTCCTTCAAGCTGATGCCCCCGCGCGGAACAAATGAAACCGGGAAGTTCGACCAGCGTTTACGCTGCTCCTGATCGTCGAAAGCGAAGAGCGTCAGCTGTCGTTGTTTGTCATCGAGCGTCGAAACAAACTTGTTCGCGGCGGTCACGATTCGAGAAGTCGCCGTCTGCGCGATAACCGGCGCAGCCGACAAACAGAGGGAGGCTACAGCGCAGATAGCGCCGCCAGTTCGGGTCGAATTGAATCTCATGTCTCGTTTCTCCTTTTCGTTCAGGCTCAAGCGACTTACTCAGATTCTCCGGAAGTTCGGCGCCGCGGAAGGACGTCAGATCGAGGCCATCTTCACCAAACGCCTCTCCCTTCGGAATTGCAGCTTCGTTGATGCCGTCCGAGTAGAGGATCAGCATATCCAACCGTTCGATCGTGGTGGGGTTGAAGGCTCCCCAGAATTAGAACTCACCTCCGACGGGATCGACCCCCGCCCAGTTGATCGCTGAATTTTCAATGCCGGTAGCGCCGCGGCATCAGATCGGAGTTGAAAACATTTTTTGCGAAACAAATCTCATTTTGGATAAACGGTTTGTTTTTAGTGGTTTCGCTTGATTTTCCTGTGGTGCGGGGGCGCCCGAGAATTCTTGGGGGGAAGCGCGGGATTGATTTTTGCATTGTGCTTGGCTAGTCCCGACTTCAGCTTTGCAGATGAGTTAGCTGTGGGACGAGGCAATTGCGCGCAAATCACTGATCTCAGTGAGATTTTTCTGGGGATTTCGTTGTCAACGTCACACGGGCGCGGTCCGCAACGGGGGATGAAAACGGTCACTCACTCGGTCCGGTACAGGGATTTACAAACTTTTGCTTCGCTGCCGCGATAGACGGCGAAGTCTCCCGCCGGGTTTACAAGAAGCGCCTCCTTGTGCGGCGTGTTTATCGCACCCGCGCCTATTCGTGGCGAAGCGCTTCGAGCGGATCGACGCGAGTAGCCCGATGCGCTGGGACTGACATCGCCAGCAGCGCGACCAGCACCAGGGCAGCGGAGATGCCGCTGAAGACAAGCGGGTCCGTGGTGCTGATCTCGTGGAGAAGACTTTTCAAATACCGCGTCAGAGCGAAAGCGCCGCCGATGCCACAAATAATCCCAATGCCGACGGGCACTAAACCCCGCACCAGCACCAATCCGATTACATCCATGGCGTGCGCCCCCAGCGCCATGCGGATGCCGAATTCGCGGCGACGCATGTCGACCAGATAAGCCAGCACCCCGTAGATCCCGATTCCCGCAAGGAGGGTCGCGATTGCCGCGAAGACCGCCATTAGCTGGATGGAGAAACGCTGGCGGGACACAGATTCGGCGAGCATCTGGTCCATGGTCATCACGGAGGAAAGCGGTAAGTTGGAGTCCAGAGCCGCGACCTCGTGGCGCACTGCGGAAACCAACGCCAGCGGATCGCGCATGGCTTTGATCACGAGGCTGATCTGCGGCGCCGGCAGCCGCGAAGAGTAGTAAATCCTGGGCAATGGCGGGCTCGAGAGATTCCGGGACCGCGTTGCGCCCACCAGACCCACGATCGTGCAGGTTGATTCGGGAACCGGAAGCACTACTCGCATCCCAATCGGGTCCAGGTGCGCGAAGAACTTACTTGCGATGGTTTCATCGATGTCGCAAACCGCGGGCGCACCCTCGTCGTCGGAAGAATTCAGTCGGCGCCCTCTCAAAAGAGGAATACCGAGAGTTTCGAGGTAGCCGGACGAAGAGGCGGTCTGAAAGACGACCTGCGTCGGCTGGTTCGGGCTCCGCGGATGCCCGATAATTTCGATGTGGCTTCCGACGCCGCCCCGGAACGGCTGGAAATCAATCGCCCCCGCGGACTGAACCCCGGGAAGCGCGCGCAGACGTGCGAGCAGCGCCCGCTCGAAACCCGTCCTCTGCACCGGCAGCGGGTAGTCTGTCACAGGGAGCGGGATGACCGCCGTCAACACATGGTCCGGCCGAAAGCCAGGATCGATGCTCTCCAGCCGGATGAAGCCGCGGACCAGCAGGCCCGCTCCGATTAAGAGCACCATCGAGCAGGCCACCTCGATGGTCACCAGGGAGTCCGGCAGGAATCGCCTTCCTCCCGTCGACCCGCGCGAGCTTTCTTTCAGTGCGGCATTCACGTCGATATCCGACGTCAAAACGGCCGGCAGCAGGCCGAACACTATGGCCGCGGCAACCGACAGGAGAAACGAGAAGAGCAGTACCCAACCATTGATTGCGGGTTGCACGCCGCGAATCATACCGCGCGGGCCAAATTGCGAATAGAGATGCAGCGCATTCACAGCGAGCAACAACCCAACCACGTTGGCGACCGCGGCGAGCAGCAGGCTCTCGGTCAGTAACTGTCGAACCAAGCGGCCGCGGGGCGCCCCGAGGGCAGCGCGGACGCCGATCTCTTTGCGCCGCGTAATGGCGCGCGCGAGCAGCAGATTCGAAACGTTGCCGCACGCGATCAGCATCACAGCACCGACCGCGCCGATCAGGAGCCAGAGGGGTTTTTCGAGATCGCCCGACTCTTCTTCGGCCATCGGATTCACATCTATGGAAAATCCGAGACTTTTCTTGTCTTGGTTCGGAAACTGTTCGACCATTCGCCCGGCGATTCGGTGAAACTCATCTCGGGCTTGCGCAAGCGTGACGCCAGGCCTTAACCGGCCGATTACCTCGATATAGTGGGGGCCGCTCGTCCCCGGCGCGACATCAGCTGGCGGAAAGGCGAGCGGGATCCATAGATCAGACTTGAGATCGCGATTCAACGTCGCCCCGATCACGGCGGCCACGCGATAGCCGCGCCGGTCGATCTGGACATTCTTTCCCACGATGGCCGGGTCTCCGCCATAGCTCCGCTTCCACAGGCGTTCCGAAATAATCACAACGTGGTCGTTTCCGTACCGCTCATCGCCGACGGTAAACAGAGCTCCCAAGAGCGGCTTGATTCCGAGCATGGGAAAGACAGCAGAAGTGACGCGCTTGCCTTCCACGTTTTCGGGCCGCCCTGGACCGTTCAAGGTGACGTCCGCGCCGGCGACCGCGCCGATGTCAGAGAAACACGTGGCCATTCTTCGGTACTCGATGAACTCCGAGAACGATGGCTGGAGAGCCTTCAAACCATAGTGAGGAAGGTTCTCGCTGAGAGTCACCAGGCGGCCGGGCTCAGGGTATGGCAATGGATGGAGCAACAGGGCGTCCACGGCGGAGAAGATCGCGGCGCCCGCGCCGATCGCAAGCGCAAGCGTCAACACCGCGACGACGCTGAAGCCGGGGTTCTTCAAGAGCTGGCGGGCAGCGAATTGAATGTCCTGGAACAAGCTATGCCCAATCGGCCGCGCCGCTAAACGCGAGCAGACTCCAATTTACGCGATGCGGCAGCGTTGGCGCATTTTTGCGTTCCGCTGCCGGGCGTGTAAACCTTCCCAGAGGAAACCTCGTCAGAAGGTGGCAGAACTTGCACCCGAAGCAACGCCCAACGTTTGAAGGAGAATTCTGAAGGATGAAAACGATAAGAGTACCCGCCGGCCTCGCGCTCGCCTTGGCTTTCACCGCCGCCCTCGCGGCCCAGACCTCGACGTCCACCACTACAGCGCCGACGCCGCCCACCCCCGCCCAACTGACAGCGAACCAAGTCGCCCGGCTCACCACTTTGCTGACGCTCACGACGGATCAGCAGACCCAAGCCACCACCATCTTCACGGCCGAATACACCGCGCTATCGACCATTCAGACGAGCTTGCAAACCGAGCGCACGACGCTGAACAGGGCCGTCACCGCCAATGACACCGCGGGCATCGCCGCCGCGGCGAGCGAGATCGGGACGCTCACCGGACAACAGGTGCTGGCGCAAGCGACGGCCAGCGCCGCCTTCCTGCTGATCCTCACGACTGACCAGCAAACCAAGTACGAGGCCTTGCAGACGTCGGGCGGCGGACGCGGTCCCGGACAGGACGGACCGGGCGGTCCTGGTCATGGCCCCGGCGGCCCGCACTAGCCCTGGGCTCGAACGAAAGGAATGGTCAGCCGGTTGCGCGAAATAAAGGATCGCGCAACCGGAAAATCTTATGAGCGTCTACAGTCTCTTGATGGAAGACAGCGCAATGCCGGCGCTCCTGCCTCGGGACCTCCGGGCCGACACGGACGCTTCCAATTTCGAAAGCATGGTGCGGGAATGCAGCGGGAAAATTTTCCGTTTCGCATTGGCTTCCCTGCGCGATTACGATGCGGCCGCCACGGTGACGCAAGACTGCTTTCTCAAAGCCCATCGGGGCTGGGACAGCTTCCGGCACGAATGCAGCCGGGAAACATGGCTGATGCGCATTGCGGTGAACCTGATCCGCGACTATTCGCGCAACCGGCGGCTGCAGTTCTGGCGCCGCGTGGAAGCGGCCGCGCCTCCGGCCGACCTGCTTCCGATCTCCGACCCGCGTGAGCGTTCTCCGGAGGCGCGCACCCTGTTGAAAGAACGCGTGGATGCGGTTTGGAACGCCGCGGCCGCGCTTCCGGAGAAGCAGCGCATCGTCTTTCTTTTGCGCTTCGTCGAGGAAATGGACATACTGGAGATCTCCGCCGCTACCGGAATGAAGGAAGGAACTGTCAAAACGCACCTGTTCCGGGCCTTGAACAAGGTTCGGGAACGCATGGGAGAAGGCGCTTGAATTCGCACTTGACCTCTCTGCAATTGTCCGCGGCCGTTCTCGGCCCGGTTGATGAGGAAACCGACAGCCACTTGCGGATTTGCCCGCAGTGCCGGGAAGCGGTTCGCGCGTTCGAGAGCGATTTGGCTTTGTTTGGAAATTCCGTGCGGGCCTGGAGCGAAAGCCGCGCAGCGCTTCATCGCGCGCCCGATCGCGCGAAAAGGATAAGGGCTCGGGCCCGGTTCTCGTTCCCTTCGTGGGCCATGGCGAGCGCGACCCTGGCCGTTCTGCTCCTCGTGTTTTGGCTGGACGACTCGCGATCGGTTTTGCGCGCGTTTCGTCCCGTGAGTTCTCGTGAGCCCGTCGTCGAAGGAGGTGAGCGGTCCAAAGCCGACGCGGCGCCGGTCACCGACGCGGCGCTCATGGACCGGTTGCGTATGGAGATCGCCCGCTCGGTTCCCAGTCCCATGGAGCCTTTGGCGAAGCTCACCGTTTCCGGCGGAGCGGCGCCTCGCGACGCGAGCCTCATCCGATGAGGTTACTTTCGAGTCTGATTTTCTCTCTGACTATAAGCGCGAGCGTCTTCGCACAAGGTCCGCCTTCCGGCCAGCAAGGTCCGCCGCCATCTCAGTGGAATCGGCCCCCGACTCATGGGCCGCCGCCCGGCGCAGCTTCGTTCGGAGTCTGGTGGCACGATCCCGAAGTGATGCGGCGCTTGAATCTATCGCGCGAACAGCAGCGGAGAATTGACGAAATTTACGATCGGAGCCGCCCCCGCTTGGTCGACTTGAGCGGCGTTTTGGAGCGGGAAGAAACCGCACTCCAGCCGCTCCTGGGAGCAGAGCGCGTCGACACGGCTCGCGCCCTCGCGCAGATTGATCGCGTCGCCGAGGCACGCGCGGAACTCGAGAAAGCCGACGCCCGGATGCTCCTGAGTTTCCGAGGCATTCTAAGCCAGGAACAGTGGCGCAGGCTCCAGGACGACGGCGGCCGACCGCCTCGAGACGATCGCCGGTAATCCCGGCCTCTTAAAAACCTTAAAACGCAGGGTCGCCCGTGCTAACTTCATCCGAATGAACAAGCGCGGGCGGGTTATTCTTCACCGCATTATTGCGTGTCTGGTGCTTCTCCGCGTGGCGCAGGCTCAGAACGAGCCTCTGGAGATCCGCGTCGATCCGCGGATTGCGCGCATGATCGTCTCTATCGCAGCGTTCGACAACCATGCGCACCCGGTGCTGCCGCCGCCCCGCGAGACTACGGACCGTGACTTCGACGCGCTGCCGGTCGACAATATGGAGCCGCAGACCGATCCTGTCGCATGGCGGCTCGACAGTCCGCAGCTGCCGGCAGCGTGGCGGGCGCTTTGGGATTTTCAAGGCTTAGCGCCGCTCGACGCTGAGGGAATGAAGCGGTTAGACGCAGCGCGTGGAAAGGTGAGGGCGCGAGAGGGCCTGCACTACGACGAGTGGGTTCTGGATCAGGCGGGCATCAGTGTGATGCTGGCGAACCGCGTTGCGATGGGGCCCGGAGTTGCCCCGCCGCGCTTTCGATGGGCGCCGTATGAGGATGCGCTGCTCTTCCCGCTTGACACGACTCGGCTCGCGGCCGAGTCGCCGGATAAAAAGCTTTTCTTCCCGCTGGAAGAGCGTGTCCGGGCGCGTTACTTACAGTTAGTTGGAATGGGGACCATCCCTCTCACGCTGGACGGCTATCTTGCCAAAGTGGTGTTACCTACTCTGAAGCGCCAACACACCGAAGGCGCGATCGCCGCGAAGTTCGAGATTGCCTACCTGCGCGGATTCGATTTCAGCAACCCCGCACTTGACGAAGCGCGGCCAATCTACGCGAAATATGCCAGGAACGGGACGCCCGGTCCGGCGGAATACAAGCTCCTGCAGGACTTTCTTTTTCGCACGATCGTAAGAGAATGCGGTCGGCTGGGGATGGTGGTGCACCTCCATGCGATGAGCGGCGGCGGCAGTTACTTTGGGATCGCCGGCGGAAACCCGATGTTGCTGGAGCCGATCTTCAACGATCCGCGTCTTCGCGGCGTAAAATTTGTTTTGCTTCACGGCGGTTGGCCCTTTGTGCGCGAGGCAGGCGCATTGCTGCAAAAACCAAACGTTTACCTCGACTTATCGCAGCAGGCCCTCACTTTTCCGCCGCGCACGCTCGCCGGGTGGCTTCGCGAATGGTTGGAGACCTACCCGGACAAAGTGCTCTATGGAACGGATGGTTACCCGTTTTCCGCGGCAATGGGCTGGGAAGAATCGACATGGATCGCCAACCACAATGCTCGTGAAGCCTTGGGGCTCGCGCTTTCCGGGATGCTGCAAGATGGAGAGATTAGCCGTGAACGGGCCGAGAAGATCGCCGGGGATGTGCTGCACGCATCGGCGGAGCGGCTTTATGGGATGCAATAGTGTGCGGCTTTGCGTGAACTCAAAAGAGAAACTGTGATCGTTGTCACAGCCTTCGCTGGCTGAATAAGCTATACTCGCTTCGATTCGCTCAGCGCGGATCGACATTACAACAATTCAACATAAGGAGCTACATGATCGCGAAGGATAAGTGCGTAAGGATAAACCGGTTCTGGAGTTTGGCAGCAGCGCTGACCGTGAGCGCCGTTTGTTTCGCGTCCGCGAACGCGAGCGCCCAAGTTTCCAAGACCCGAAACAATGACGGGTCCATCATCAGCCAGACGTCTGCGAAGGCCACCACATTGCTGCAAGACGGCGAACCGCCGGTGCAAGAGGCTCTTCCGGCGGGTGCGACGGTTATCTATTCGAATTTCGGACCCAAACGTATCCTTTACAACGGACAGACCGGCTGGACCGAAGCGGGAGCCGAGGCCAATGATTACCCGCTGGCCGAAGCGATGGCCTTCGTGCCGACGAGCAACTACGCCGTAGTCCGCATTGAGGCCGCCTTCCAGTGGGTGTTCGGAACAAATGGAGTGACCATGATCCTGGCCGCCGACAATCAAGGCGCCCCCGGCAAGGTTCTTTATTCCACTTTCTTTTCCGATCTGCCTACCTTCGGCACGTGCTGCGTTGTTCAAACGGCCAAAATACCGGTCGTCAAGGGGAGCAGCGTGACGCTGAAAGCGGGTCAAACTTACTGGATCTACCCGCTGCCGGCTGACACAACCAGCTATTTGGTGTGGAGCTACGATGTTACGAAAATGGGTGGACCTGGCGCCGTCTCCGAGGATTTGGGCAACACCTGGACCCCGACGACTTACCAGACGTTCGGAGCGTTCGAGCTATTCGGTATGAAGCTCGGCGAGTAACAGGGTTTTCGGCGGAAGCAAGCTCAACCCGCGGGCTAGTAGATGGAAGCCGGCGGGTTGAGTTGAATAGCGTCGTGACGGAGGCAGCTTCGCCTTGCGCCGGACTGCTCGCGCCTGATCCAAAAAGATTATAGACTCGCCCGCCACCGCACGTGTAGAATCCTCCCAAGGCACAAAGGGGGGGTTATTGTTTTGGGTGCAAATCAGAAGGCGATTCACGCATGGAAGCTCGTTGCCGCGGCGGCTGGGCTTGCTTGCTGCTTCACTGCAAGGGCGCAACAGCCCGAGCCTGAACCGCTCAAAATCGGGGATGTCACGGTTTCCGGAAGCATCCTGGAGCGTTACGAATTCTGGAGCTGGTTCCCCCCGAAAACGGGCCAAAGCACTTACAATTATTCGGGATCTCTGCTGCAATTCGCGCTCTCGCAGAAGCGGACCGACTTCGATTGGACGCTGGATTTCGCCGCTCCCATCCTGCTGAACCTTCCTAACAACGCTATCGGCGCTGCGCCTCTGGGGCAATACGGACTCGGCGCGAGCTATTTCGCGGCCAACGATCGCAACACCAACGCGGCCGGCTTCTTCGTCAAGCAAGGTTACGTCCGGTTGAAGGGTGTGAACTCCACTCTGCAGCTAGGCCGCTTTGAGTTCGCCGACGGCATGGAAGGCGCGCCGAAAGACGCCACGCTCGCCGCTCTCAAAGCCACGCGTCTTCAACAGCGCCTGATCGGGATCTTCGGCTTCAGCGACGTCCGCCGAAGTTTTGACGGCGGTCATTATGAACGCGTCTCCGGACCCTGGAACGTGACCGCCGTAGCTTCCATACCCACCCGCGGCGTCTTCCAAACGGATGGCTGGGGCTGGGTCAAGACGCCCTTTTTCTATACCGCTCTCACGCATGACTCTTCTTCCGGAAAGAGCAATGCGGAATGGCGCCTTTTCGGAATCTATTACAACGACGATCGTCCCCTGATCAAGACCGACAACCGGAGCGCCGCCGCGAAGAGCCACGATTTCGGCGGAATCAACATCGCCACCTTCGGAGGCCACTATATCCAGGACGTGCGAACCGGCGCGGGGACCTTCGATGTGCTCGCGTGGGGCGCGGCGCAAACCGGCGAGTGGGGCGCGCTCACGCAGAAATCGGCCGCGGGGTCGCTCGAAGGCGGCTGGCAGCCCAAGAGGCTGCGCAAACTGAATCCGTGGGTGCGCGGCGGCTATTTCTATTCGAGCGGTGACGGCAACCCGAACGACAACACGCATGGCACGTTCTTCGCTCTGCTTCCAACGCCCCGCGTGTATGCGCGCTTCCCTTTCTTCAACGAGATGAATAATCGCGATGCGTTCGGCGAGGTGGTTCTCCGGCCTTACAAGGCACTTACTTTTCGCACGGATATCCATGGTCTATCGCTGGCCAGCAGCAAGGACCTTTGGTACGGCGGCGGCGGCGCTTATCAGCCGTGGAGCTTCGGCTTTACCGGGCGCCCGTCGAATGGCGCGACTTCCCTCGCCCGTCTCTATGACACCAGCGCCGATTATCAGATTAATCGGGACTTGTCGCTCGGCTTGTACTACGGCTATGCGCAGGGAGGAGCGGTGATCCAACGCCTGTTTACGGGGAGCGGAAGCCCGGATCAGAGTAACGGCTCATTTGGGTTCATCGAGATGAATTATAAGTTCTAAATCCTCTTTCAAGAGCCGGATTGAACCGCCGCATCCCGCGGCGCGGTTTGGTTTCTGATATAAAGTGCCTCAGGAGAATCTGCCCTGATGGCCCGCCCGCTATTCTGTACATTCGTGTTCGCGTGCTCCCTAGCGCTTCGTCTTTGCGCCCAGCAGACCGGCGCCCAAGTGGATCAGCGGGTCGAGAGCCTTCTCGGGCAAATGACGCAGGCCGAGAAGATCGGCCAGCTCAACCAGCTCTTCGTGTTTCCCCCAGCCCCCGACGGCTCGTCGCCCCTCGGGCCTCCGCCGTCCGACGCGGAAATCGCGCGGGGCGATTACGGGTCGTTCCTCTTTGTCACTGACCCGGCTGTGACAAACCGCATGCAACACGTCGCGGTTGAAAAATCGCGATTACATATACCGCTGCTGTTCGGCTTTGACGTGATCCACGGGTTCAAGACCATTTTTCCCGTGCCTCTCGCGATGGCCGCGTCCTGGGATCCCGGCATCGTGGAACAGGCGCAAACTGTCGCCGCCAGGGAAGCTAGCGCGGCCGGCGTGCGTTGGGCCTTCGGACCAATGGTGGACATCGCGCGCGACCCGCGTTGGGGGCGCATCGTCGAAGGCGCCGGGGAAGATCCCTATCTCGGGTCGGCGATAGCGCGCGCTCAAGTGCGCGGATTTCAAGGGAGCCACGTCGGCGAACCAGGACATGTTCTTACCTCGGTGAAACACTTTGCAGGTTATGGCGCCGCGGAGGGCGGACGCGATTACGATGCCTCCTACATCCCTGAAGAGCTTCTTTGGAACGTCTATCTTCCGCCGTTCCACGCCGCGGTGGAGGCCGGCGCGGGCACAGTCATGAGCGCTTACATGGACCTCAACGACGTTCCCGCGACGGGCAACGCATTTCTTCTGCAGGACGTGCTGCGCCACGCCTGGGGCTTCCAAGGGTTTGTCGTAAGCGATGCGTTCGCGGTGGCGGATCTCGCCACGCACGGTTTCGCGAAAGATCCCGAAGATGCCGCGTTCCGGGCTTTCACCGCGGGCGTCAACATGGATATGGGCAGCCGCACTTACGCGCGGAACCTCGCTCATCTTCTTAGTACAGGCCGCATCACCGGCGCGCAGCTTGACGCGGCTGTCCGCCCGATACTCGCGGCTAAGATTCGCCTGGGCCTTTTCGAAGCGCCTTATGTGGACGAGGCCGCCACGGCGAGTATCTTCAACGCCGCGCCGCATCGCGAACTTGCCCGCACCGCCGCGCAGCGATCGGCCGTTCTTCTGCGCAACGAGGGTTCGCTGCTGCCGCTCCAGCGCAACATATCTTCGATCGCGGTCATCGGACCTCTGGGAAATTCGCAAATTGACGTCCGCGGACCGTGGGCCCTCGCGGACGATAGCGGGAATGCCGTCTCGCTCCTTGCGGGAATCAAGAGTAAGGTTCCCTCCAGCCGCGTGGAGTACGCGCGAGGCGGCGAGATCCGCCGCGTCTATCCGTCGTTTTTCGATGCGATCACCGGAGCGAAACCCACTACGCCGCTCACCGGCGAGCAGAACGAAGCGGAAATTAGTCAAGCGGTCAATCTGGCGGGGCGCTCCGATGTGGTGATTCTGGCGCTCGGCGAAACGCAGGAAATGAGCGGGGAAGGCGCGTCCCGCAGTTCGCTCGAACTGCCCGGCCGGCAGCAGGAACTCCTGGAAAAGGTAGTAGCCACGGGTAAGCCGGTGGTGCTTGTTCTCATGAACGGGCGTCCGTTGAACATCTCCTGGGCTGCCCGGCACGTCCCCGCGATCCTGGAAGCCTGGTATCCGGGCGCACAGGGCGGCAATGCGATCGCGGACCTTCTATTTGGAGACGCCAGCCCCGGCGGAAAGCTTCCGGTGACGTTCCCGCGGACGGTCGGGCAGGTGCCGATCTATTACGCCCATAACCTCACCCATAAGCCTGACACCGCGCCAGACTTCACGTCGCGTTACTGGGATGAGCCGATCACTCCGCTTTATCCATTCGGATACGGACTTAGTTATACGACCTTTTCCATCTCCAGCCTTCACTTGAATAAGCCGGAGATCCATGCCGGGGAGACGATCGAGGCATCCGTGGATTTGCAAAACACCGGCGCCCGGGCCGGGGACGAAGTGGTGCAGGTCTACATCCACCAGCAATCCGGCAGCGCTTCGCGCCCAGTCCGGCAGTTGAAAGGATTTCGGCGCGTCACCCTGGCGGCCGGCCAAAAGCAATCCGTCCAGTTCACTTTGGGCAAGGATGAATTGAGCTACTGGAGTCCGCTGGCGAAGACCTGGGTGCAAGAGCCGGCGGTGTTTGATATCTGGGTCGGTAACGATTCGACGGCATCTTTGCATGCCACATTCACTGTAAGATGAGTTAGCCGCGCTTCGTGAGAACCACGTGCATGACGCCCGCGCTGGCCGCATGTTCGGTGCATTCATAGCCGAGCGACGGCAGGTCGATGCCGGTCAGAAGGCTTTCTCCGGAACCGAGCAGGACGGGCGAGATGGCCAGGTGCAACTCATCGATCAGCGCGGCGCGAAGATACTGCCGGATGGTCGCGACTCCCCCGCCGAGCCGGACGTCCTGACCTGCCGCGGCTTCAGTGGCGCGCGCCAGCGCCGCGTGTATGCCGTCCGCGACGAAATGGAAAACGGTGCCCCCATTCATGGAGATGGACGGGCGCGGATATTGGGTGAGGACGAACACGGGCGTGTGATAGGGCGGAGTTTCACCCCACCATCCTTTCCATTCGTCATCGGGCCAGGGTCCACGAACCGGCCCGAACATGTTGCGGCCCAAAATCCAGGCTCCGACATTGGCGAAGCCGCGGGCCGCGAAGTCGTCATCGAGGCCGGCGGAGCCGCCGTCGCGTCCGTGGATCTTCTGAAACGTGCGGGTAGCGAAGAACCATTGGTGCAAAGCCATCCCGCCGGCGCCGAGCGGGTTGGCGAGATCCTGATGAAGTCCCGCGCCGTATCCGTCGAGTGACAGCGAGAAGCTTTGAACCCGCAATCTAGTCATGACGTGCTCATTTTAACCGTCCGCCGGTCGCGCGGCCGTGCGCTACGGTCGATTTTGCGCCGCGAGAGCCAATTTGAGGACGGACACATGAAGAAGACCTCAATCGCCGCTTTCTCGATCGCGCTCTGCGGAGCGAGCCTGTTCGGACAACAGTCAAAACTCTTCCAGCTGGACGGGAACATCTTCCCCGCCGACGGGCCCGAGCAGGAACCGCCGGCGCCCCTCCAGAATATTTTTAGCAATCTAGGACCGGCCACAAGCGCCTTCACCAATTCCGGGTGGACCCTGAGCGGGCCCGCCAGCGCTATCGGGATCACGCAGTTCGTGGCACTGCCTTTTACGCCCGGGGTCGCCGTCACCGCCGGAGTCCAATACTGGATCGTGGCGGATACGCCCGTGTCCGGAACGGGAAGCGACTTCGCCGGCGTCTGGGCATTTGTCCCTCCCTCCAAGAACCTTGCAGGCATCAACTCGGGCAGCAGTTGGGTGTCGTTTCCAGCTTCCATCCATGAGCCCGCCAGCGCGGCGTAAGGGTCAATCCCATAGATTCGGCAGAGACGTCCTGCTTTTACGGGCACATGCAGCAGGACTCTTTGAGGCAGATCTTCATATACTGAGTGCATGCGCCAAACCGCCGATGCAAACGAAACCAGCCACGCTCCGGAACACACCACGCCGCGTGTGACCCTGCGCATAAATGGAGAAACCAGGAGCCTTGAGCTCGACCCCCGGACAACTCTGCTCGATGCGTTGCGCGAACAACTGGCGTTAACTGGCAGCAAGAAGGGCTGTGACCAGGGGCAATGCGGCGCATGCACCATCCATGTGAACGGACGGCGGGTATTGGCTTGTCTATCGCTGGCCATCGCGCATCAGCAGGATGAGATTACGACGATTGAAGGCCTGGCGGACGGGGACGAGCTTCACGCGATGCAATCCGCGTTCATGGAATGCGACGGTTTCCAGTGCGGTTATTGCACCCCGGGCCAGATCATGTCGGCGGTCGCCATGCTCGAGGAAGCCGCCGAACGTGTTCCGAGCCACGCGACCGCGGATGTCGCGCATCCCCCTGGCGCACACGAACTCTCGGCGGAGGAAATTCGCGAGAGGATGAGCGGCAATATCTGCCGCTGCGGAGCTTACCCGAACATCGTTGAAGCCATTCGTCACGCACAGACGGGCGCACGGGGGAAGAACTAACCATGTACCCGTTCGAGTTTGTCGAAGCGCCGAACGCCGAAGCCGCGATGGCCGCCATCAACCAAGGCACAAAGGCCGTGTTCTTTGCGGGCGGCACGACGCTGATCGATTTGATGAAGCTGGACGTGATGACGCCGGCGAAGCTTGTCGACATCAATCGGTTGCCCTTTTCGTCCATCGAGGAGCGGCCGGACGGCATTACGATTGGGGCGAATGTTCGGAACAGCGATTTGGCGCACAGTGTGATGATCCGCGAGCGCTTTCCCGTTCTCTCGGAAGCTCTGCTGGCGGGCGCGTCGGCTCAATTACGCAACATGGCGAGCACCGGCGGCAACCTGATGCAGCGAACGCGCTGCCCTTACTTCCGCGACATCCATAGCGCCTGTAACAAGAGGCGCCCGGGTTCAGGTTGTGATGCGATCACGGGTTTCAACCGCATGCACGCGGTGCTGGGCGCGAGCGATCAGTGCATCGCGACGCATCCTTCCGATATGTGCGTCGCGCTGGCGGCGCTCGACGCCGTCATCCACACGCGGCAGCGGAATGGCGCCGCACGAAGTATCCCGCTCAGCGAATTTTATCTGCTTCCAGGAGACACGCCTGAACGGGAGACAGTCCTCGATGCGGGTGAGTTGATTACGCATGTCCATCTGCCGGCGAGCTTAGACGCGCGGCGTTCGCACTACCTGAAAGTGCGCGACAGAGCAAGTTACGAATTCGCGCTTGCATCGGCGGCGGTGGTTTTAGAGACGCGCGGCGATTCCATCACGCGGGCTTCCGTGAGCCTGGGAGGAGTGGCGACCGTGCCATGGAGATCGCGCGAAGCGGAGGCGGCGCTGGTTGGCGCCTTGGCCTGCCGCGAAACCTTCGTCATTGCCGCGGACGCCGCGCTCGCGCAAGCCCGGCCGCTGCAGCACAACGCATTCAAGGTACAACTGGCGAAGCGGACCCTGGTCTTCGCTTTGGAAGAATTGCTGAACCGGCCGCAGGCTTAGAGAGCTCGATAGAATCTATATGGCAACCACACTGATCGGCAGTCCCGTCAATCGCGTCGACGGAAGGAAGAAGGTCACCGGCGCCGCTCAATATGCGAGCGAAATGGTGCTTGTTCAGATGACTCACGCGGTGCTGGTGGGCAGCGCCAAAGCGGGCGGAAAGATTCGGAGCATCCTGGTTGACGACGCGGAACAAGCGCCGGGCGTGCTTCTGGTGCTGACGCATCACAACGTGCGGGCGTTCGGGAAAATGCCCAATGACATGATGGCCGGCGGCACCACCGCGGAAGCCAGACCGCCGCTTGCCGATGATCGCATCCTGCATAACGGTCAATATGTCGCGATGGTGGTCGCCGAAACTCCGGAACAGGCGCGGTACGCGGCATCTCAGTTGAAGGTCGAGTATGCGGACGGCCATTTCGCCGTCGCGCCTGAAGATGCCCAGGAAACGAAATTCAAGCCCAAGGATTTCATGGGCGAGCCGCTCACGTTCGAGCGCGGCGATTGGAAGGGGGAATTTGAAGCGGCGGAAGTGCGCATGGATGAGACCTACATCACGCCCGTCGAACACCCCTGCGCGCTGGAACCCCATGCGACGATCGCTTCCTGGTCGCAAGGCGAGCTCACGGTTTATAACTCGACGCAATGGATCAAGGGCGATCAGAAAGTGCTGTCGGCGGCTTTCGAACTGCCGCTCGAGAAAGTGCATGTGATCTGCCCCTTCACCGGGGGCATGTTTGGATCCAAAGGAGCGACGGGCGCGCATGTGTTGCTCGCCGCCGCGGCCGCGCGCTGGCTGAACCGCCCGGTGAAGAGCGTCCTCAGCCGCCCCCAAGTGCTCACCGACGTGGGGCATCGCTCAGAGACGGTGCAGCGCTTACGAGTGGGAGCGAAGCGCGACGGCACGATCACCGCGCTGCATCATCACGTCACCACGCACACCGCACTTCACGACGACTTCAGCGAGCCGGCTTCAGTCAGTTCCCGAATGTTGTACGGGATCGACAATTACGGGACAGAGCACGAGATGGTCCGTCTGAACGTGATGAAACCCAGTTGGATGCGCGCGCCGGGTGAAGCTCCTGGCCAGTTTGCCCTTGAGAGCGCGCTGGACGAACTCGCATATAAGCTCGCGATGGACCCGGTGGAACTGCGGCGACGCAATCATACCGCGATCAACCCCAATAATAAGAAGCCGTTCTCCAGTAAGAACCTGCTGCAGTGTTACGAACGCGGCGCGGAACGTTTCGGATGGAGCGCGCGTAATCCCCAGCCGCGATCCACGCGGGAAGGGGATAAGTTTGTCGGCTGGGGCATGGCGACGGCGACCTATCCCGGCTACATTATGGGAGCGGCCGTGAACGTGCGGCTCGAGGCCGATTCTTCCGGCGTGCGCGCAATCGTCTCGACGGCGGGATCGGATGTCGGAACCGGCATGTACACGATGCTGACGATCGTCGTGGCGGAAGCGCTGGGTCTTTCACTCGATCAGGTGACGGCCAAGCTGGGCGATTCCGAATATCTGCAATGCGCGGTGGCCGGCGGATCTAACCTGACGGCCAGCACGGCCCCGGCGGGAAATGACGCCTGCATGGAAATCAAGCGCCAGCTGCTGAAACTCGCGGCGGAAGCGGCGGATGGTTTTACGGGCGCTCCGGAGCATGCGGATGAGTTCGTATTCAGCAACGGACGGGTTTCACATCAGGGCGACGCGGGGCGAAGCATCGGCTATGGTGAGCTGCTTGCCTTGTCGGGGCGTCACTCGATTGAGGCGCAGGGACAAACGGCGCCTATCTTCGGGCAAAATGATAAGTACTCATTCCAGTCATTCGGAGCTCACTATGTCGAATGCCGCGTGACGCCCGCGCTCGGCCGGGTGCGGGTTTCCAGAATTGTAAGCGTGTTTGACTGCGGGCGTATCCTAAGCGCGAAGACATCCCGAAGTCAGTTCATGGGCGGCATTGTGTTCGGCATTGGGGCGGCGCTGATGGAAGAGCTGACTTACGATCGCGCGCACGGACAGCCGGTAAACGCGGATCTCGCCGGGTATCTTGTCCCCGTGCATGCGGACGTTCCCGAGATCGATGTGAGCTGGATCGACGAGCCGGACTTCAAGTTCAATTCGATGGGCTGCCGGGGAGTCGGGGAGATCGGGATAACCGGGGTCGCCGCGGCGATCGCGAACGCCGTTTATCATGCCACGGGCCGCCGGGTGCGCGATTTGCCGATTACGCCTGACAAACTCCTGTAATTCGTTGCACGCCAAAACAACTTACCGGGCGCCTTGCGGGCCCGGTAAGTTCCTTCGAATTGCGCTGCGTGAGAAGGACATCAGGTTTAGCGAAGGCTGGCCAAATACACGGTGACGGTATCGTGTCCATTGAAGGCCATGGTTTCGTGGATCGACTTCTCGGCCTTCGAGCGCGGGACGATGGTGCCCCGGCCCTCAGCATTCCAGATTTCCGCCAGATAGTACTCGTTTCCGCGCTGGCGGAAAACCAGCCGAGCCTTGCCGGGCTTTGTCAGCGCCTCCGGTCCAGAGGCGACCGCGAGACGAGGCGAACCGTTGACGGCTGAGATCCATTCCACGTTGCTCGAGAAGGGTTTCTCAATCGTATACTTGCCCGGCTTCAAGTCGGCATTCGCCGCGTGGAAGCCGAACGGTACGTCCGCCACGTACTTGAAACTCTGCGCGTTGAGTCCGGCCCCCATGCAAAGAGAGCCAACCGCCAAGATCAGACTGCCTAAATTCGTTCTCATTGTCTTTTCTCCTTTTAAGATCCTTTCGGGGGATCCGGTTTGGTTATGCCATTGAGAATGCACCTCTGCGGCCACGATCTGAAAATGGCGTGAATGTTGCAAACAAAGCAGTTAAGGGTAACGCGGGCGCAGGATTTCGCTCATTTTCGAAGGTTTTGGTGGATCAGTTAACCGAAAGGTGAAAAGATGAGAAACACCATGAACGAAGGCTGCAACGCGGAACAACTGGATTCCATGCTGCGCGCCTGCTCGCTTCTACAATCCGTGCGCGAGCTCTACGCGTGCGGCAGTTCAGCGGCTCTCAGCAATGTCTTCGAAAAACATTTGCTCTCGTTGATTCTGGAGTTCGTCCCCGCCGGGCGCGGCGCCGTCGTATTAGACGGAAGGCATTCCAGCGAGATCGCGATTGACGCATCGCTGCTGTCCGAAGCGATTCAAAAGCTAAGGCCGGTCGCAGGCGAGAGTAACGGGATTTCGACACTTCTCATGCCGCTTCTGGTGCGGGAGGAAGTGGCCGGCGTGATTTACCTGGAGCGCGAAGGAACGCCCTTCACCGACGCCGAAGCGCTGCTTTCCGCGGCGCTGGCGCAAATGGCTTCGCTGGCGCTGGAGAATGCGTTTCATCTGGAGTTCCTCGAGCAGGAGGTGAAACGGCTTGAGGCGGGCGGCGATCTCCGCAACATCCTGATCGGCGAGAGTTCCGTGATTCGCGAGCTTCGGGGGAAGATCGGGCGCATCGCTCCGCGCGATGTCACGGTCCTGATCACGGGCGAGAGCGGCACGGGCAAAGAAGTGGTGGCGCGGGCGCTGCATCAGAATAGTTCGCGCGCCAAGAATCCTTTCGTCGCGATCAATTGCGCCGCGCTCACGGAGACGCTGCTGGAGAGCGAACTGTTCGGGCATGAGAAGGGCGCTTTCACGGGCGCCATCTCCCAGAAGCGCGGGCGGCTTGAATCCGCCGAGGGCGGAACGGTATTCCTGGATGAGATCGGCGAGATGCCGCTGAGTCTCCAGGCGAAGCTGCTCCGGGTGCTGCAGCAGCGCGAGTTCGAGCGCGTGGGCGGAACCCGAACCATTCCCCTGAATATCCGGCTGATCGCCGCCACGAACCGCAACCTGGAGGAAGCGATGCGCCATGGATCTTTCCGGGCGGACCTGTTTTACCGGCTAAACGTGGTGACTTTGCGGACGCCGCCCCTGCGCGAGCGCTGCGACGATATTCTGCTGCTGGCCAACCGGTTCGCCGCTCGAATGGGCGAGCGGAGCGGAAGGCTGATCACCGGGATCTCGCCGGACGCGCGTGCCTTGCTTCGCTCTTATGCGTGGCCGGGGAATGTCCGGGAGCTGGAGAATGCAATCGAACATGGCGTGGTTCTGGGGACGAGCGACGTGATCGTAGCGGAAGATCTTCCCGAGGCTGTGCGGGGAGGGTCCGCCGGCGATGGCGACGGCTCCGGGCAAGGTTGCGGTTCGCTGCAGGATGCGATTTACGCGGCCAAGCGGGCGGTTATCCAGCGCGCGCTAGACCAAGCCGCGGGCGATCACGCCGGCGCCGCCCGCCTGCTGGGGGTTCATCCGAATTATCTGTACCGGCTCATCAAGCATTTGGACCTGGAGTTCGCGGGCAAGAGCGGCTCGCGTCGGGCGGTGAGCGGCTGAGACGCCGGGAATAGGGTGTGGGTGAAATTCAAAATCCCCCTGCGCCTTTGATCGGCTGCTGCGGCTGGCCGGAAGGGAAGGCGAAATACTTCGCGCACTTCCCCGCCGTCGAATTACAAAGCACTTTCTACGAACCGCCATCCTTGGTGCTGGCTGAGAAGTGGCGCGCGCTCGCGCCGCCGTCGTTCCTGTTCTGCATCAAGGCATGGCAGCTCATCACGCATCCCGGATCAAGCCCCACCTATCGCCGGTTGAAGTCTCGCCTGTCCGCGGAGGAACACGAGTTAGTGGGCGCCTTTCGTCCCACCGAGCAGGTCTGGCTGGCGTGGGAGCGCACCGCGGCGATAGCGGAGTCGCTGCGTGCGAGCGTCATCCTGTTTCAGTGCCCGCCGTCCTTTCAGCCCACCCGGGAGAACATCGCCAACTTTCGCGAGTTCTTCGGGAAGGTGATCCGGGGAGCTTCCACCCTCGCGTGGGAGCCTCGCGGGGACTGGCCGGACGAACTCGTCGGCGATCTCTGCAGCGAATTCAATCTGCTCCATTGTTACGATCCGCTTCAGCAGAAGGCCATCCCCGGGCGTCCCGCGTACTGGCGCCTTCACGGGAAAGGCGGATATTCGTACAAATATTCCGATGCGGACCTGACGGCGCTCGCCCGGACGCGGCGGGAGTACACGGAGGCTCTTTCACACGCTCCGTTTCTCTTCTTCAACAATATCTGGATGAAGGATGACGCGATGCGCTTTCAAGATATTTTGCGAACCGATTTCGATTGTCAACCGTCTAGGTATGATGTATAAGTTGTTTAGGCATGAGCAGACCTTCCGATTTAATCCAGGGGACGCTGGATCTCCTGATCCTGAAGACCATTTCCCTGGAGCCGATGCACGGCTGGGCGATCGCGAAACGCATCCAGCAGGTGAGTGAAGAGGCGCTCCAGGTGACGCAAGGCGCGCTCTATCCGGCGCTGCACCGGCTGGAGCAGCAGGGGTGGATCCGTTCAGACTGGCACAAAAGCGACACGGGGCGGGAAGCGAAATTCTATAAGCTGACGCGCGCCGGTGGATTGCAGTTGAAGAAGGAACTGGAGCAGTGGGAACGGCTGTCGAACGCGGTCGGACTCGTAATCGGGATGGCTTAAGAAACATTTGAGGAGTAGAGAATGCGACCAGAGCGGTGGTGGGGAATTCTCAGGCTGCGAACCCGGTCACTCCTGAAGCGAAGCCAGGCGGACCAGGAGCTGGAAAAGGAACTGCGGTTCCATCTGGAACAGCAAGCAATGGAGAACGCGGAGCGCGGGATGGCGGAAGAAGAGGCGCTTTTCGCGGCGCGGCGCGCGCTCGGCGGAGTGGCGCAAATTCAGGAGGAATGCCGCGATATGAGACGGACCGACGTGATTGGGGACGCGTTGCAGGACATCCGGTACGCGGCGCGGGCGTTGCGGCGCGCGCCGGGGTTCGCGGCCGTGATCGTGCTCACGATGGCGCTGGCGATAGGGGCGAACAGCGCGATCTTCAGCGTCATTCAAGGCGTGCTTCTGAAGCCGCTTCCCTACCCCGAGTCGGCGCAGCTGGTGCGATTATTTCTGACCAATCCGACGTTTCCGAAGTTTCCGCTCAATCCGTGGGATTTCACCGACTACCGGGCGAGAGCGCATTCGTTTGAATCCATGGCGGCTTATACGCATGCAACTCCGCAGCTTTCCGGGCATGGCAGGCCGGTGCGGCTGGAGGCCTTTCAGGTGACCGCGGGATTGTTCCACGTGCTGGGATTGAAGCCGGCGATGGGGCGGGAGTTTTCGAGGAAAGAGGAATTGCCGGTCGCGCCTCGTTTAGCGGTGGTCAGCGATCGGCTATGGAGGACGCGCCTGGATGCGCGGCCCGATATCGTGGGGCAAACGATCGTGCTGGACGCGGAGCCCTGGACGGTGATCGGAGTGATGCCGCCCGGCGTAGCGCACCCAGGCAATGCGTACCATGCAGTGGCGTTCGGAGACAGCGTGGATCTTTGGACTCCGTACGCGTTTGACCAACCGCGGGCGAACCGCGGGTCGCATTTCATGGACGCGGTGGGGCGGCTGAACGCGGGAGTGACGCCGTCGCGGGCGCAGGCGGAGTTGAACGCCGTAATGTCCCAAATGGGGCGGGAGAATGACGGGGATAAGGGTTGGCAGGTGATGGCGAAGCCGCTGCACCAGGAGATTACGGGCGCGAGCCGTCCGATGCTGCTGGTGCTATTCGGAGCGGTGGGGCTGGTGCTGCTGATCGCGTGCGCGAACGCGGCGAACCTGCTGCTGGCGCGGGCGAGCTCGCGGCAGCGCGAGATCGCGATCCGGGCGGCGCTCGGCGCCAGGCGGTCGCGGCTCATACGACAGATGCTGACGGAGAGCGTGATGATCGCGCTCGCTGGCGCGGTGCTGGGAAGCGCCGTGGCGGTGGCGGGGGTGCGAGCGCTGGTGGCGCTGCTGCCGGCGGATTTTCCGCGCGGAGCGGACATCCATGTGAACGGCTACGTGTTTCTGTTCACGCTCGCCGTCGCGCTGGCGACCGGGTTATTGTTCGGACTGGCGCCGGCGCTGCAGGGCTCGAAGACAGACCTGCGAAGCCCCCTTCACGACGGGAGCCGCAGCACGACGAGCAGCGCCGGTTCGCTGCGGTTGCGCAATGGCCTGGTGGTGAGCGAAGTGGCGCTGGCGTGCGTGCTGCTGATCGGCGCCGGATTGATGCTGCGAAGTTTCCTGAACCTGATGAGGACGGACCCTGGCTTCCGCGCCGAGCATGTGCTGACGGCCAGCATTTCCCTTCCGGGCCAGAATTACAAAAAGGCCGAAGATGTCGGCAGGTTTGACGGAACACTGCTGAGACGGCTGAACGCGGACGCGGGTGTGCGCGGCGCGGGCGTGGGAAGCGATCTCCCGTGGACGGGTTATGACGAGAATGCGGGGGGCTTTCACGTGGAAGGGGAGCAGCAGGTGCGGACGGAAGATACGCACGCCCGTTACCACGCCGCGAGTCCCGGATATTTCGAGGCGCTCGGAATTCCCTTGCTGCAGGGGCGCGGCTTCGACGGACACGACATGAAAGATGGGCCGCAGACGCTGATCATCAATCAAAGCATGGCGCGCCGCTATTGGAGAAATGGGGATGCGCTGGGGCGGAGGCTCACGTTCGACGATCACCCCAAGGAGAAGGACTGGATGACGGTCGTCGGAATCGTGGGCGACGTGAAGGATACGCCGGCCAGCGCGGGAGCGGAACCGGCGTTCTGGTGGCCAATCGAGCAGGCGCCATTTCCGATGCGGGATATGTCAGTGGTAGTGCGGGGCGAAGCGGACGCGGAGCGAATGGCGGATCAGGTGCGGGCCGCGGTGGCCTCCGTCGATCCCAATCTGGCGGTCGCCGATCTGAGGCTTATGCAAGACGTGACGGATCGATCCTACTCGACTTCGCGATTCACGGTGTTTCTGGTCGGGTTATTTGCGGCGCTGGCGCTTGTGCTTGCCGCGACGGGCACTTATGGAGTGATCGCCTATTCGGTGACGCAGCGGCGGCATGAGTTCGGCGTACGGATGGCGCTGGGAGCGAAACCGGCCGATGTCGTGGGAGCGGTGTTGCGGCACGGGATGGGGCTTGCGGCTTTCGGCGTAGCGGCCGGCGTTCTTTGCGGGTTGCTGTTCGGGCGGTTGCTGGGTAGCCTGCTGTATGGAGTGGCCGCGACCGACCTGGCGACGATCGCGGCGGCGTGCGCGTTGTTGCTGGCCGCGTCGGCGCTGGCGTGTTACTTACCGGCGAAGCGCGCGACCGGCAGCGACCCCATACGTGCTCTGCGGGCGGAGTAAGCTACGGACGTATAGGCGTGGCGGTGAGCTCCACTTGCAGTTTGTGATCCGACGTGACGTCATCGGAGGAAAAGATCTGCGTGGGCTTTCGAAGCGGGACGATGACGCTGGAATCCCACTTGTTCTGGCGCACGACGGGGGGGTGGCCAGCCGAATCGGCGCTGCCCGGCACGGCGCTGCTCACCTCCGCGACAACCGTGAGAGAGAGATCGCTGCCGACTTCCTGCATCTGGCGGCAATCGATGCTGACGCCCACGTCCATGTAACTGCCCTGCATAGGGATCTTGCTTCCGGTGCGCATGGACAGAGTGCGGTTGTGGGGATCCGTCGCGGATACGAGCGAGTAAGAACGGCTGTTGACGATGTGCGTCCCATCCACTTCCCGGATCAGAAAGTCGAGACGATAGAAGCGGGGCGGCGCCGTATCGGGCTGCTCGGCGTGCGCCTGCAGAGTCGCGGCGGCGAGTATGAAGGCGAAGAGAATGGCGCGGGGTGTAGTCTGTGATCGCATGTAAGGTTCCTTGTTTCAGTTGCCGCTTTCGAGCGGTTGTATTTTGATTTCGTCGATCTGAAGAGGTTCGGGCGGGGTCAGGTCCTGAAAGGGATCAGGGTGCGCCGCGGCGAACGCCATGAACCTGCGCTCTTCGGGCGTGATGGGCAGAGGCGTTGGAAAGATCGGCTTGTTTTGCCGCGGGCGCCTGGCCTTGAAGACGGAATGGACGGGCCGCGCAGCCGGGAGCTCCGTGATTGGCGGAGTGACGGGCAGACTCGGGCGCAAGCGCGCTAGAGTTGGCGCGGGCGTGGACTCCTGGCGCAGGCGAGGAAGCGCGACCAGCAGCGCCACGAGGAGCGCCACGGCCACAAATGCCGCGCTCCATGGCGCGAGAATCATCCAGCGACGCCGGGGCGCGTCGGCGATGACGCGGGTTCGGGCGATGATTCTCGCCTCCAGCCCCGGCGCGCGGCGGGTGCGCCGCATAGCTCTTCAAAGCCTGATCCAGCATGGAATCGAGTTCGTCGTCGGGCCTGTTATTTATCACAGCGGCGGCTCTCCAAGTGGGATAAACGTTCTTTCAGAAGCTGTCGGGCGCGCATCAGACGGGTGCGGACCGTGCCTTCCGGAATCCCCAGGGTGCGGGCGATTTCGCGCGAGTTCATGCCATCCACGCTCGATAGCGCAAGCGGCTGGCGCAGCGGTTCGGGCAGCGCATCGACCAGGCGGTGCACGGCTCGTGTCCAATCTCCGGAGATGGCGCGGTCTTCGGGACTTGCGTCGCTCGTTGGGGGCTCGACGTCCAAGGTCTCTGAGGGCTTGGCCGAACGTTTGTCGACGGCGAGGCGCCACGTCGCGCGGGAAAGGAAAGCGCGTTCGCTGTCGATCGATTCCCATGCGCCGGTGCGGTAAAGCTTGAAGAACATTTCCTGGACCACGTCTTCGGCGTCGGAGGCATTGCGCAGGACTGCATAAGCCACGGTGAACGCGTAACGCGCCTGGCGGTGGACCAGGTCGTTGAATCGGTCGTCGGGCGATGCCGGATTTGCTTGCATTGACGCACAGTCATCAGGACAGACCGGCGCAGGGCGGGAAGTGTTCAGTAATTTTTCAGATGCAAAGCATCAGGTGCAAACCGTTAGGACGCGCGACGGCGCTTCGACGTCTCTTTCGCAGCGGGTTTGCGGATTTGCTCAAGGCTCTTGCGCAGCGCGTCCATGATATCGAGGACCGGAGGTTTCGCAGGGGGCTTGGATGCCGGCGCGGGCGCGGCGGATTGGGCGCGCTGTTCGATTAAAGTTTTGAGGCGCTGCTCGTATTGATCGACAAGCTCTTCCGGGTTGAACTTCGCGGAAAGGGCTTTAATGAAGGCGTCGGCCATCTTCAACTCGCTGGCGGTGGCCAGTTGTGGGTCCGTCGCGTGCTGGTCTTCCAAATGCACCTCGTTACGGTAGAAAAGCGTTTCCAGAATCAGCCCTTTCACGCCGGTGCGGATCACAACGTTGTGCTCGCGCCCGTGCATCGCCATTTTCCCGAGAGCCGCTAAGCCGGTGTGCTGGAGCGAACCGAAGAGAACGGCGTAAGGTTTCTCCCCAGCCGGCTGCGGAACAACGTAGTACGAGGCATCGAAGTAAAGCGGGTCGACCTCTTCGAGGTGGATGAAGGACGCGATCTCGACCGCGGTGGACGTTTCCGGCTTGAGCGCTTTCATCTCCTGGCGCTGGAACGTGACGTAGCGGTTGGGTTCGACCTCGTAACCTTTGAGGATGTCGGACGGCTGGACGGCGGTAGGGAACGGCGCACTGTCGTTCTCTCGCGTCACCATTTCTTGAGTCACCACCGCGGTGGTGCGAACGCGCTGAACGGGAGCGTCGCCGCTGGCTTCCGCGGCACGCTCGATATCGGGCTCTGGCTCGGCATCCGGTTCCGCGGAGCGCTGCCGCCGCTCGGCGCTGGCGGGATCGGGGCGGTAGACATGGTGAAACTGAATGCGCTCGCGGCGCGCGGCTCGGACCAGACGGACTGGAATCGAGACGAGTCCAAATGCGATGTTGCCCCTCCAGACCGTAGACGCCATTGTTTAATGCGGAGCAACTCCGCTTCCATTTTCCGCAATTATGCTGATGCGGGCACTGTGGGGCGGTATCTCGTCGCCGTATTTGCCGGTTCCTAGTACTGTTCGCAGTTGCTTGCCGCCGGTGTCGCAGGCGATGGATGCGGGCTGGTCGGCGTTGTTGATTTCGATGTAGGCCGCGTTACCACGCGTGTAAACCCACTGCTGCTCGGTGGTGCAGAGATCCCAAGTCTCCGGGTTGTAAAGCGCGGGCGTTGAGGCGCGTAGCTTCAGCAGGCTGTGCACGTACTGCCAGATGGCATCCTGTGCTGAGGTGCGTCCGGCTTTTGAAAACGCCGCTTGCGGGAAGTCGCGACGGTTGTCGGGATCGCCGCCGCCGCGCATGCCGATCTCGTCGCCGTAGTAGATCATCGGGATGCCGCGAGAGGTGAGCAGCCACGTGAATGCCAGCTTCAATTTGTCGGCGGTTGCGCCTTCTTCGTTCATGAAGCGCGCGACGTCATGGTTGCCGATAAACGTGCCGAGCATGTCGGCGCGCTTGTAGAGCCCGTCATGGGCCCGCATTCCGGCCAGTTCGCGCACGCTTTTGCCCTTGATGAAGACGTCGCGCAGTTTGAAGTAATCGGGGAAATCGAAGACTGTCAGCAAGTCCGTCTGGAAGTGGGATGTGATGGCTGGGTCGGCATCGAAGACTTCGCCGACAACGGAGACGTCTGGGTAGTCGAGGGCGATGTTATCGCTCCAGGCGTTCCAAAATGGTTGAGGAACGTAAGGGAGCGTGTCCATGCGGATGCCGTCGAGACCGGTTGTGCCGATCCACCACATGGTGTTTTGCATGAGGTAAATGGCGCAGTCCGGATCACTCTGATTTAGGTCCGGCAGAATGTCAGCGAACCAGCCGTTCAAGGTCTGTTTCTGAAGCTCGCTGGTCGCGCCGGGGTCGAGCAGCGGCCAGAGTTGCCACGTCTCGGTGATGTGGTGCGCGGGGGTTCCGTTGAACCATGTGGGGGTCGGCGGATTGTTGACCCACGGATGATAGGGACCGGTGTGGTTGGCGACTTCGTCCTGGATCACTTTGATGCCGATGGCGTGAGCGGCGTCCACCAGTGCGCGTAGGTCCTGGAGTGTGCCGAAGTGTTCCTCGACGCCGTAGAAATCGGTGGCGCCGTAGCCGTGGTAGTCGGTAATAGGCTCGCCGTCGGGAGTTTCGCGGTGGTTCAGGTGGTTGACGTTGTCGTACCAGGGTGTCAGCCAGATGGCGGTGACGCCAAGGTCTTTGAGATAGGGAAGGTGGTCGCGGATGCCCTTGAAGTCGCCGCCGTGGTAGTAGCGGGATTTTGCGGGATCGAAGAGGCCGCGGGAAATGGCGGGATCGTCGTTCGACGGGTCGCCGTTCGAGAAGCGATCTGGCATGATCAGGTACAGGGTGTCGCTCGGCCCAAAGCCTGCGAACCGTCCTGTGTGCGGAAGAGGTTCTTTGAGTTCGAACGGTGCGAGGGCGGTTCCCTGCGCGGTGCGGATGGTGATCGGGTAAGAGCCGGCGGATCGGGGCAGGTCTTTGAAGTAAGCGATGAGGTAGGTTCCGTTGGCGCTGATTGTGGCGTGGTCCAGGCCGAGCCTGCTTGTTAGCTTCGCGCCAGTCAGATTGGCGCCGTAGATCAGCACCTGCAAGCCATTCCATTTGGAGCCCGTCCACCAATTCGGCGGTTCAACTTTAGTGATGGCGGGCTGGGCGAGCGCGGCGGCCGCGCAGCCGAGCAGCAAAAACGCGAGTTTCACGCGGGGATGCCTGTCGCCACGACGGGCGCTTCGCGGCTCTCGATGCCGGGCGATTCGCGGACGAACAGCATCAGCGCGGCGGCCAGCGCGAGAAAGCATCCGCCGGCGAACACGGCGACCACCCGGTTGTTCCCCAGCAGATGGGACATCACCCATCCGAAGAACAGCGCCGAGCAGATCTCCGGAAGCACGATGAACATGTTGAAGATGCCCATATAGACGCCGGTCTTAGCGGGAGGGATGGCGCCCGCCAGAATGGCGTAGGGCATCGACAGGATGCTGGACCAGGCGATGCCGACGCCGAGCATCGAAAACAGCAGCAGGTAAGGATCGCGGATGAACATCACGGAGGCAAGCCCGGCGGCGCCCGCCAGAAGCGAAAGAATATGCGTGAGGCGCGGGCCGATGCGTTGGGCGATGCCCGGCAGAACGATGGCGTAGACGAAGGTGACGACCGAGTAGAAGGAGAAGCAGATGCCGCCCCATTCGATGCCTTCGGTGTAACGCGCCGACTGCGGGTTATCGGCGCCGAAGACGTTGTGGGCGACGGCGACCGCGAAGTATTGCCACATCCAGAACAGGCCCAGCCAAGTGCAGAACTGCACCAGCGCCAGCTGCTTCATGGTGCGCGGCATATGCTGGAGCGCCTGCAGAACTTCGCTGACCATGCTGCCGGAGCGGACCGGGGCCGCGTCCCCGGCGGGCGGGTACTCCTTGGTCGTGAAGACGGTCCAGAGGACGGCGCCGAGGAAAGCCGCCGCGCCGATCCAGAACGAGAACCGGACGGAGAAAGGAATGGCCTGCCCCGCCGAGGTTTCCCGGCTTACGTGGAAGAGATGGGACAGCGTCCACGGAAGCGCGGAGGCGATGCTGGCCCCGATTCCAATCATGAGGCTTTGCATGGCGAACCCGCGGGTATGCTGAGCCTCGGGAAGCATGTCCGCCACGAACGCGCGGAACGGCTCCATGCTGATGTTGATTGACGCGTCCAGGACCCAAAGGAGCCCGGCCGCCATCCACAAGACCGAACTGGTCGGCATCAGGATGAGCGCGAGGGAACTGAGGATTGCGCCCGTGAGAAAGTACGGGCGGCGGCGGCCCAAGCGGTTCCAGGTGTGGTCGCTCATGTGGCCGATGATCGGTTGAATCAGCAACCCCGTGAGCGGGGCGGCGAGCCAGAGAATCGGGATCTGATCGGGTTTGGCGCCGAGATATTCGTAAATGGCGCTCATATTCGACATCTGGAGATTCCAGCCGAACTGGATGCCCAGGAAGCCGAAACTCATGTTCCAGATCTGCCAGAAGTTGAGCCGGGGTTTTTCGAACTGTTTCTCGAAGGTTTTCATGACGCGCCGCGATCGTATAATATCGCGAGTTTGCGCAACCGGCTAGCGAGCGCGGGGGTAAGTTCATCGGCGCGAAAACGCCAGCGCCAGTTGCCGCCGAGCGTGCCTGGCTGGTTGAAGCGGGATTCTCTGCCGAGACCCAGCACGTCCTGCAGCGGCATGACCGCGCCGGCGGCGACGCTGGCGAGCAGAAGCCGGATGAGATGCCAGTTCATCTGGCCATCGTCCGAAACCCCGAGATAATCGAGCGCGCGCGATTTTTCGTCGCGGATTTCTTCGTCGGTGCGGGTGCTGTCGCCGCCTTGAGAATTCCACCAACCCATCACCGTGTCGTTGTCGTGCGTGCCGGTATAAGCGAAGCGATCGTGCGGAAAGTTGTGCGGTTTGAAATCGGGCGCCTGGGGATCACGACCGAACGCGAACTGAAGGATGCTCATGCCGGGAAATCCGAACTCCACGCGAATGGCTTCCACCTCGGGCGTAATCACGCCGAGGTTTTCGGCAACGATGGGGAGCTCGCCGAGCGCGGCGCGGGCGGCCGTGAAGAGTTCATGGCCCGGCGCTTCCTTCCAGATGCCGTTGATGGCGGTGTCTTCGTCGGCGGGAATTTCCCAATACGCCTGAAATCCGCGGAAGTGGTCGAGGCGAAAGATGTCGAACTGCTCCATGGCGGCGCGGAAACGTTCGATCCACCAGCCGAAGCCGGCATGGCGCAAGCGTTCCCAATCGTAGATGGGATTTCCCCAGCGCTGCCCGGTGGCGCTGAAATAATCGGGCGGAACGCCGGCGATGGTGAGCGGGTTCCCGCGCTCATCCAGCCGGAAAAACTCGGGGCAGGACCAGACGTCGGCGCTGTCGTGGGCCACGTAAATGGGCAGATCGCCCATGATCCGGATGTTTCGTTCACGGCAGTATGCGCGAAGGGACTGCCACTGACGGGCGAACTGCCATTGCCAGAATTTCTCCCGCTCGATTTCGCGGGCGAGCTGCCGGCGCCAGAGATTGAGAGCCGCCGCGTGGCGCGCCACCACTTCGGGCTCCCATTCGGTCCAGGTGTGTTCAACGCCGTGCTGCTGTTTGAGGGCGATGAACAGGGCGAAGTCGTCGAGCCACTTGCGGGATTCGCAAAAATCCTCAAACTCACGGCGGCTCGAAGGGGATTGCGTGCGCTCGAAGTTTTCAAAGGCGCGGGCGAGCAGGGCCATTTTCGCGGGAGCGACGCCGCTGAAATCGACCGACCCTGCGGGAAACGAGGGAAATCCGGCGAGGTCAGCTGCCGAGAGGAGGGATTCATCGCGGAGGCGTTCCGGACTGAGCAGCAGGGCGTTGCCCGCGAACGCGGAGAAGAGTTGGTAGGGCGAATCGCCGTAACCTGTGGGGCCGAGCGGCAGCACTTGCCAAAGAGTCTGTCCAGCGGCGGCTAGCCAGTCGGCGAACGCATAAGCTGCCGGGCCAAGGTCGCCGACGCCGAAGCGGCCGGGCAGCGACGTGGGGTGAAGGAGAATGCCGCTCAGACGAGGGAGATGCACGGCAAGTAGGTTAGCGCATGGATTCCGGCGGATCGGACGGTAAACTGAATGCTACGGCGGAACCCGGAGTCAGGCTGCCGGGATCAGGCTGCATGACGCTTCGAAAATTCCTGGGCTTTACGTTTCTGCTGATGCTCGCGATCCGTCTGCGCGGACAGACGAATACTGGTGAGTTGCGTCTCACGGTGCAAGATCCCTCGCAGAAGCCCGCCCCAGCTTCCGTGGAACTGATCAGCGAAGCCAACCAGTACCGGCGAAATTTCAAGACTGACGCAGCCGGGCATCTCGCAGTGAGCCGGCTGCCTTATGGAATTTACCGCGTTTTGCTGCAACAGCCCGGATTCGCCCCGGCGTCCTCCCTGGTCGAGATTCGCTCCGCGGCGCCGCGTGATCTGACGCTGATCCTCACCGTCGCTTCCGTAGAAACTTCGGTGACTGTCACCGACAGCCAAACCCTGATCGATCCCCATCAGGTGGGCAGCGTGAACCGGGTCGGCTCGGAAACCATCGCGCAGCGGCCCGCCTCGCTACCCGGCCGTTCCGTGGTCGATTTGGTGAATTCTGAACCCGGCTGGCTATATGAAGGCAACGCCGTGCTGCACCCCAGGGGAGCGGAATATGGAGTGCAGTTCGTCATTGACGGCGTGCCGCTCACGGATAATCGTTCGCCGAGCTTCGGGCCGGAAATTGAAGCCGATGATGTGCAGTCGCTCAGCATCTATACGGCGGGGTTCCCGGCCGAATACGGGCGAAAGCTTGGTGGTGTCGTCGCCGTGGAGCCGGCCAAGGATACGCTGCCTGGATTTCACGGTAAGTTCATCGCCGGCGGCGGGAGCTACGCGACGGCGAACGGGTATTTCTCTGGTCAATACGCCTGGAAACGGAACACGCTCACCGTCAGCCTGGACGGAGCGGAATCCGATCACTACCTCAACCCGCCGGTGCTCCAGAATTACACCAACGAGGGCACGACCGGAAACTTCTCGCTGCGCTATGAACGGGATCTTAGTGATGCCGACCGGGTCACTTTGTCCGTGACCCGCGAACTGGCCCGGTTCGAGGTGCCGAATGAGCAGGTCCAGCAGGCGGCCGGGCAGCGGCAGGATCGGGGGGTTTTCGAGACCATCGGGATCGCTTCTTACCAGCACGTTTTTTCACCGACTGTTGTGGGCGATTTACGGGGCATGGTCCGGGGCGATGAACAGACGCTCGATTCCAACGCGCTTTCGACTCCCATCATCGCCTTTCAAGACCGCAGCTTCGATGAAGGTTATCTGAAAGGAACCCTATCCATTCATCAGGGGAAAAATGAATGGAAGGCGGGGTTCGAAGCCGATACCACGAACATTCACGAAGTGTTCAGCGATGTCATCACGGATTTCACGCAGTTCGACCCTGGCACTCCGGGCAGCTTTCAGTTTAACGGCAAGAAGTGGGATCTGGAGCAGTCCGCCTTCGTGCAGGACCAGATCAACCTGGGCAAATGGAACATCAGCGCGGGACTGCGCTATGACCATTACCAACTCTTGGTGAATCGGACCGCATTCAGTCCGCGGCTCGGCGTCTCGCGGTATTTCAAGAATGCGGATCTGGTGGTGCATGCTTCGTACGACCGTATTTTCCAGACGCCGTCTTTCGAGAACATCCTCCTCTCCAGTTCGCCGCAGGTGCTCTCGCTAAATCCTGTGTTTCTGCGCCTTCCCGTGGAGCCTTCCTACGGCGACTACTATGAGGCGGGAATCACGAAAGGCTTTTTCAAGATGCTGCGCCTGGACGTGAATGGATTCGACCGGCGGGTCAACAACTTCGGGGATGACGACCAACTTTTGGATACGGCGGTGAGCTTTCCCATCGCGTTCGCCAAGGCGAACCTATATGGAGCGGAAGCGAAATTGGGAATACCAAGGTGGGGGAGCTTCAGCGGCTTCGTCAGTTACTCGTATATTGTCGGGTCCGTCTATTTTCCGGTGACCGGCGGTCTGTTCCTGGGCGATGAAGTGGCGGGAACCGTCGGCAGCGGCGGCCGCTTCTGGAATTCGCAGGACCAGCGCAATACGGTTCGCGCGCGTTTCCGCTACGATGTGACGCGGCGGTTCTGGCTGGGCGTCGGCGGGGAATATGGGAGCGGCCTGCCGGTGGATTTCGGCGGAACCCTGCAGGATGCCATCGCGGAGTATGGTCAGCAGGTGGTCAGCCGCGTCAACCTGATTCATGGCCGCGTAAGCCCCTCGCTTTCGATTAACGCGTCCGCGGGCTTTCAGCTGATGGATACCGAAAAGTGGAAGGTATCGCTCCAGGCGGATGGTGAAGACCTCAACAATCGGCTGAACGTGATCGACTTTGCGGGCTTGTTTTCCGGCAATGCGATCGCGCCGCAGCGAAGTTTCTCGGTGCGTCTGCAAACGCGATTTTGATAAGCGCGTTTCAAGCCATGCTTCTGCATGATCATGAGGAGCTGGATGGCCATACCGCTGGGCCGTTTCACGCCGGCTTCGTGGATCGCTTCGAAGGCACCGGTTCGTTCTGCTCCGGTTGCCACGCAAACAGGCCCGGCGTGCGGAATTCATTCGGCCTCGCGGCTGGTGATGGTCACTCGAAACAACGGCTTGGCTTTCTCGGACGTCTCCATCTCGTAAGTCTGCTCGGTTTTGGAGGCGTCGTAGTCGCGCCATAGCCACGTCATTTCGGCGGGGAATTCGGCCGCGCCGTGGCCGGAGTTGTGGGTGCCCTTGCCGAAGCTGAGGTGGAAATCGTAGCCTTTCAACTTCAGCGCGTTGGCCAGGCGGATGTTCGCCAGCGGCCAGCTCCCGTAGTTTTTGTTCTCCTGATCCTCGGAGCCGTCCTGGAGCCACACGCGAATGTTGCGCGCGGGTTCGCGCAGAACCTTCTCGGGAAAATCCTGACCGCCGTCGCGGTTCTGAGGATCTTCCTTCCACTGAATGCTGGTGAAACTTCCGATCCACGTGATCACGCGGCTGAACTGATCGGGCATCTGCCATGCGGCGTTGAAGGCGCAGATGCCGCCCGACGACAGTCCCGTGATGGCGCGGCTGTAGGGATCTTTGCGGATGCTGTATTGGGCGGCGACGTCGGCCAGAATCTCGTCGCGCAGAAAGCGCGGGTACCGGTCGCTCACAGTGTCATAGAGCGTGCTTCGCATGGAATCCTTGAGCGTCCGATGCCATTGATCTGAGTAAGCCTTGACGAAGTTGTAAGTGGGGGTTCCGGGCGCGTCGGTGACATCGCCGGGGTTGATGAAGACGCAGATCATCACCGGGATCTTCTTTTGCGCGATCAGATTGTCGATCACGTTCAGGGCGGGGTTGTTGCCGTCGCGATGGATGTAGCCGCCCCCGTCTTGAAACACCATCAACGCGGCGGGAGTTCCGGGATCGTATTGGGCCGGAACGTAGATCCAGTATTCGCTTTTCATGCCGTCGTAGATCCTGCTGGTATGCGCGATCGGTCCGGACAGTTTGCCGGAAGGAACGCCCGCTTCCAGGTAGGAAAGCGGCGTGAAGGCGGGCAGATCGAGACGACCGCCGAAATCCGCGCCATTCACGGTGTAGCGGAAGGCATGCAGTTTGCCCAGTTGCGGAATCCGGGCGCTGGCGTACCAGAGGTTCCCGGCGAGAGAATGCATCTCGGGTCCAGCGGCGCTGTCGATCAACAGGGCGGGCTTGGAGGCGGATTCGATCGCGAAAAAGAAATCGGGACCGTAACCTGACCACGCGGCGCCGGCTTTGAGATCTTTGTCGGAGAAGGTCGCTCGAATAGCCCCGGGGAGAGCGGCCGCGTTCGATTGGGCGAGCGCGATCAACTGCGGAGCGGTCATTTTGCCCTCGGGGCTTTTCTCCTGGGACAGGGCGGAGGTGACGATGACGGCCAGGAGGATCAGGGATTTTCGCATACCAGGATGCACTATATCGCGACTGGACTGCTTCCTGAGACGCTATTTGAACGCCTCCAACGTGGGCTGGACCCAGGAGAAGAGAAAGTTTGATACTGCGGGAAACTCGGAGGCCAGCAAACCCAACGCCGGAAATCCGAGATAACCGAGCAACTTGAAATAGAACTCTTTATTCAGGCGGCCGGGATCCGTGCCTGCGATTCTGCTGAGGATGGGGTCGCGTTCGAGCGTGGATAGACATCGCCAGAGCACGAAGACGACGATGGCGAGAAGCACGAGTAAAACGTCTCCGATGAGACGCGGCGATTGAAGCGGATAGGAGGTCAGAGAAACGACAAGAAGGATATAACCCACGGGGATGAACATCAGCGCGTTCCTGATTTGCTTTACTCCGTAGAGCAGGAAGGCTGAATAGTGGAGCGCCACGAAAGTCTCGGCAAGGTCGCCGAAGGTTCTCGGAATCGGGGGAGCACCGCTGGCGCTGGATCCGCCTTGAACGGCTGAGCCGGTTTGGTCAGCCTCCCTACTCCCAAATAGAGCTTCGGACCGCCACTTCTTCAGCAACACCTCGTTGAAGACGTAGGCGGCGATGGTCGTATTGAGCTTACGCAAAGAGAGGTGCCTGCACATCACTGAGGCGCGATCGGCGTCGTTCTGGACCGCGAGGAACGATGCTAGGGAATTACGATATGAAAGATAAAAATGCCGAATCTCGTGTTGCTCGTCGCGACACTCTGTTATTAGCGTGCTATTGGACAGATCGTGGAGTACAACTGCCGAGTCAATAGGTATGTTAGGCGACTGCAAAGAGAGCTGCCTAACCCACAGAGGCTGGCGTCCTATGGATTGGTCCCACTGCCTGAAACTGCGCGTAAACGGGAAGGAATTGAGGGTCGACAGGAACTCTTGAAACAAATGACACAGAACGGTGCAGCGCCTGCACGCGAACAAAACGATGAAGAGAACCAGCACCTGTAGGCTTCCAGACAGGGCCACGTACTGGGGGCCATCCACCGAACTCAAGCGCAGCCCTGCGCGGGACAGATAGCATCCAACAATGAGCAGAACGATGGAGATAACGCAAGCTACTCGCTGGCGCTGCTCGTGCAGTCCGATCAAAGATTTCAATGAAGCTGTAAAACTATTGCAAGACTGTTTCAGTCTGCTCTCTAAGGGTACGCCGGGAAGCTCGGTGAGAACCTCCGGGTCCTGCGTATCTGCAAGGTAAAGTCTAACTATCTGGGCGTGTAGAAAAACGAGAATGGCTGCAAAACTTGCGAGTATGGGCCACAGCGGCGAAGATCCGATCCGAAGCTCCAATGAGCGGAACGCGAAGAAGAACGAGCGGTGACCGGCATCGTTGTTGTGACAGAGCCGGCTCCAGGTCCACAGGATCAAACCAAATAAGACGAAACCCGCGATCATAAGGGCACTCCGCCAAGGAAGAGCTTTGCACATTAGAAGACGCAGGATAACCACCGATGCAGCCACGCATGGGCACAACATTCCGACAAAGGCGAGCCACCAGAGCCTCGACGGTACGTTGCTATCATCCCACACGTAAGGCAACACCAGAAGTCCTTGTAGTGTGGTCAGTCCAGTTAGAAAAAGAAATGTGTAGACAGGCCTGCACGTTTCGGCTCCGGTGCACGTCACAATCGCGAGCCCTTCGCTTCCGTGAATGTCTTTCCAACGCGCGAGCACCGCGATCCACAAACAAAGCAGCACGCTTGCTGAAGCGATCGCCGCGGTCAGCACCTCCCAGATTCGAGGCGGTCTTTGAAGTCGTAGCGAGGCTTCGGAATTTGACGGCGTATCATCAAACCACGAGGTGTCGTCGGCCTTAGACTTGAGGGTCGATTGGGACGACTCGCTAGTCCAGACGCGGACGGGCAAGAAACCTTCCCGATCCAAGGTTAGAAGCCATTCCGGTGGGTGATCGAGCCGCGGAACTGCTGGCCCGCACGATTGCAATGCGGAGGCGGGCCAACCCTGATAGTCGGCCAGGGCGCCACACTTTCCCGAACAGTCACACCTTCTGGACAAAAGTATCGCCGCGTTAGAGACCCCCTCGGAATTTGAGTCGGGCGCGAAGAGCGGCATGTCCTTTTGTTCCGGCAACCAATCGTTCCTGGCCGCGAACATAGGATAGGTCGACAAAGCGAGGACTCCCGTGAGCGATCCGGCTTGCGCCGCCTCGACGAATAGCAGGTCCGCATAGGGGATGAGTAAGCGCGTATTGGGGCAGTCCCTCCGCAGAACGCGCGCCAGGAACAGAACATCCAAGACATTCGTTGCGGCAATTTCAACCACCCGGACCCCATCCCGGCGGATGGCTTGAGCGATCTGATTAACCACCGCGTCTTGCACAAGTGGAGTCTGGGCTCCAGAGAAGGTCGGGACGCTATCCTCCCCGGCGTCACTGTTCTTTAGCGAGAAATCGAGATACGGTAGTGGCGCCTTTCCGTCCTGAGACCGGCCGGTCGCTTCCCGGAAGGCGTTTCTTAGGTGGGAGATGTCGCGAGGAAAACGAAACACCTTAAGCTTTATTTCTGTGCACATCGGGGCGTCCGAAAAGATATCCCCGAAATCAGTCTCGTCTTCGCTGATGATGGCGACGTTGTCCGGATCAACGTTCATATCGGAGATCGCGTCGCAGAGTTGCTTTGTCTGCGTGGTTGAGTTCTCGGTCGCGCCACGAAAATTGATCCCGTCGCTGATCAGAGCTCGGGCGTCAGCCGAACTGGTCGCGGTGCCGCTCCGAACGATGTACTCGAACGGCTTCTTTTGGTCGATTTGTTCGTCCTCCGCGATCAGATCGAAAAGAGAGTGGAAAGAGCCCGAGAACGTCGGCCCCAGGATCCTGACATATTCATGAACTACGCTCTGCGGAAGTCCAGGGGCCGCCCCTGACCTCTCAACCGGAACCGCATGCTCACGTATGGCGCGCATTGACTGACGCGCAAATTTGAACTCCCGTTTGTTCACGCCGGCAATCGGAGTTTCACCAACGATAAATACGAACAAAACGCGGTCATCAAACTGCCCCGGAGTAACGATCTTGTGTTTGAACACGATAAGACCTGGTCGCCCCTCGACATTGCGAATCAGGGCACGTTCCTTCATACGCTTCTCGGGGTCCTTCTCATCCGGATCGGCGCTGTCGTTCCAAGGCAGCCACTCCGTTGCGATTTGCCATCCCGTTACATCGAGACCTCTTTCGATCGCGTCGATCGATGAATCCGTGAAGAGCGCCAGGCGGGTGTGCAGAGGGTCCGGCACGGTGGCGATTAGAAACTCGACCTTACTCGGATCTTTGATCGCGAACAGATCGGCCAAACTCGGGGCGCATTTCGCGCGATTGGAGTAATCGAAACAGTTCCCGAGCGCCTCGCACGGTAGGCAATTCGGGCCATTGGAGCTGCCGGTGGCTTTCCCATGCTCATCGGGCGGTAAGTCTTCCAGGTGGACCTCGGGCGGCATCCTCCCAAAAAAATATCGGCTTGCGAGCCACGGTCCTTCAATTTCAGGCGTTTCCTGATTCCCTTTCTCCGGCGGGTTCTTGTGCTTTTTGGAAGTCTCGGCAGATCCGGGCTTCGGGACTGGGGCGGGAGTGTTCTCGGGAGCTCCCGGCATAGAAACATGGAGAATTAACGCAACAAACGCGAGAACGCCGGCGGGAAGCCCGAAATCGCGCATCATCCCCTCACCATCCGACCGAAATGAATTGGTCCAGCATACTCGCTAAAGCGCGAGATTCACTCCAAAGAGGACATCCACTTACATTAGTTACCGCGCACTGTTCGCGTCTGAAATGATAGATCCATGCGTCGCCGCCTTCCCCCAATCGTTTTCGCTCCCCCAATCCTGTTCTTGGCGCAATGCGCGGCGCCGGCGCAGGATCACAAAACCTGGAGCGACTACGCCGGCGCCCCCGATTCAGCCCAGTATTCCGCGCTCGCGGAAATCAATCGCGCCAACGCAAGCAGGCTGGAAGTGGCATGGACCTACGCGACGGGAGACGACAAGAAGTACTCCTTCAATCCGCTAATCGTGCGCGGGACGATGTTCGTTCTGGCGAAGAATAATTCCATCGTCGCGCTCAACGCAGCCACGGGGCAGGAGATCTGGACGCACGCCCCCGAGCCCGGCACGACGATCATCACCAACCGCGGAATCAACTATTGGGAAAGCAAGGACCGCGCGGACCGGCGCCTCTTCTTCTCCAGCAACCATCGCCTGCGAGCGCTCAACGCGCAAACCGGAATGCCGATCCTGACCTTCGGAGACGGCGGGAGCGTGGACTTGAAGCAAGGGCTGGATCGCGATCCCGCCACGCTGAAGCTGGTCCAGTCCACCACGCCGGGTCGGGTGTTTGAGGACCTGCTGATTCTCGGCTCAGCCACCAATCAAGGGTATGGCTCCGCGCCGGGGGACATTCGCGCTTTCGATGTGCGCACGGGAAAGCGTGTTTGGACCTTTCACACCATTCCCCGGCCGGGCGAATTCGGTTATGAGACATGGCCGAAAGACGCATGGAAGCGCGTCGGCGGCGCAAACACCTGGAGTGAAATGTCCCTGGATGAGAAGCGCGGCATTCTGTATGCGCCGACCGGGAGCGCCAAGTATAACTTCTACGGGGCCGACCGGCTCGGCGCGAACTTGTTCGGCGATTGCCTGCTCGCTCTGGACGCCCGCACCGGCAAGCGGCTCTGGCATTTCCAGATGGTCCATCACGATATCTGGGATTATGACGATGCGACCGCGCCGAAGTTGCTGACCGTGATGCACGATGGCAAGCGTGTGGATGTGGTCGCGCAGGTGACCAAGCAGGGCTTCGTGTACGTGTTCAACCGAGTAACCGGCGAGCCGCTCTGGCCCATTGAGGAACGGCCCGTGCCGCGCTCCGATATGGCCGGGGAACAGACGTGGCCGACGCAGCCGTTCCCTTCCCGGCCGCCCCCGTTTGCGCGGCAGAAGTTTACGGTGGACGATCTGAGTCCGTTTCTGACGCCGGACGACCGCGCGCGCTTCCGCGATGAATTGCTGAGCGCCCGGAATGAAGGGCTGTTCACTCCGCCCGGCCAGCGCAACACCGTGCAGATGCCCGGAAACAATGGCGGCGCGAACTGGGGCGGCGCGGCGGTGGACCCCGCGAGCGGCTCTCTATTTGTCGTGTCCAAAGATCTTCCGGCGATGCTGAAACTGGCGAAGGATCCCGCGGCCGACCGCGCTCTGGCCGCTTCGTCGGGCGGCCACTTTTACAGCGGTTTCGGCTTCCTGCTCGCGAGTGACGGGCTCTCTCCCATCGCGCCGCCCTGGACTTCGCTGACCGCTTACGACCTCAACGACGGCACGATCCGCTGGAAAATACCCTTGGGCGAAGTTCCCGCATTGGCGGCGCGCGGCATTACGAACACAGGCGTTCATTTTCCGAAGATCGGCCCGGTCGTTACCGCGGGCGGGCTGATCTTTACGGGCGCTCGGGATCGCAAGGTCCGCGCCCTGGATGTCGCCAATGGAAAGGTCTTGTGGGAATACGAGCTGGACACCGCGCTGGAAGGAATGCCGGCCGTTTACGAAGCCGGCGGACGGGAGTTCATCGTCTTCTGCGCGGCGGCTCAGGCGGGCATCACGCCGGAGACGCAGGCGAAAATTCATGGCGCGTACGTCGCGTTCGCGCTGCCGAAATCCAGATGAGCCGCAAGCTCAGTGCGAAGGCGCCGGCGGCGCGGGCAGCATGTTCCGGATAGCGGCGATGCGCCATCCTTCGGGCGTCCGTTTCAGGATGAAGGTCGTGATCATATCCCGGGTCGCGCCGGCCGCCAGTCCGGTAAGTTTGTAGTTGCCGTCCGCGATGGCGGTGCCTGAATCCAGAAAGCGAACGGTATCGATATAGATGGCGCGTTTCCCGCCGGTCTGCCGCGAGCTGGCGAGAGTGCCGCGCACCACCGCCGCGCGTCCCCGCCGCCATTCGCCGGACGAGACAAGCTGGTCCGCGTCAGGAGTGAAGAGCGCCTGAATCGCTTGCGGGTTCAGTTCCTCGCGGGCCGCGACGTACTTATCGACCAGGTCGCGAACCGCGGTCTCATCGCCGGAGGCCGAGGTTTGCGCGATGGCCGGCGCGCCGGTCAAAATTACGGCGATCAAATAAGGGAGTGGATTGGGCATAAGTTCAACGAGGCTCTTCGATGGTGGTGTAGCGGCCCGCGGGTAAATCGCGCACTTCCTGAACGGCGCCGCGCGGCCACTTCACTGTCAGCTTATCGACTTTCGCACAACTCCCGAGGCCGAAGTGAAGCCGCGGGTCGTTCCGGGATAGATAACTGCCTCCGTTGCGGACCGTATCGAAGGCGGTGCTTCCGCAAAACGCGATCCGCACGCTGGCGCCGAGCGCATCCCCGTTACTCTTCGTTCCGCGCAGCCGCAACCCGATCCACGCGCCGGCCTTGTCCGTATCGTTCCGGAGGAGCAGCGGCTGGCCGGCGATGGGCAGGATCACGAGATCGAGTTTCCCGTCGTTGTTGAAGTCGCCCGCGGCCCCGCCGCGATAGGAATTGTCCGGAACCGCCGGGTATTGGAACTCCGCCGCAAACTGGCCGGCGTGGTTCTCCAGCACGGCGACGGGCTGGAAATAATGCGGTGAGCGCGGATAGACGTGGCCATTGGCGAGCCATAGCTCGCGCTGTCCGTCGTTCTTGAAATCGGCAAAACCGCACGCCCATCCGAGCCAGGAGTGCGTCAGACCGGTGAGTCCGGAGCGGGAAGAGATGTCGTCGAAAAAGCCGGACTTGTCCTGGCGGAACAGAGGAAAGTAATCGTTCATGAAGGTGGTGGTGAACACCGAAAGCCGGCCTGTGTTGTCGAGATCCCCGACGGCCACGCCCATATTGGACTGTACGCTGCCATCGCCGTTCACAGCCACGCCGCGCTCCAATCCGGCCTCTTTGAACGTGCCGTCTCCCTGGTTCAGAAACAGGAGATTCGGGTCCGAATCGTTCGCGATGAACAGGTCCGTTTTGCCGTCCCCATTGAAGTCGTCGAACACCGGGGTGAAGCTGTGCGAAGGTTTGGCCGCGGCCAGGCCCGAGGCCATCGTCACGTTGGTGAAGGTGCCGTCTCCGTTGTTGCGATAGAGGATGCCGCGATCCGGCTTGAGGCCGATCGGTCCGCAAAAGGCCGGGACGCCGGAGTCGGGACACACCGGCGCGGGTTCTTTCAGCGAGAGGGAGTGAATGTCTATATAAGCGGCGACGTAGAAATCGAGAAAGCCGTCGTTATCGAAATCCCCGAAGGCGCTGCCCGTGTGCCAAGCGATATTGCGGCTGAGTCCCGCCTTTTCAGACACCTCCGTGAACGTGCCGTTGCCGTTGTTCTGGTAGAGCAGATCGCGGCCGATGGTGGTGATCAGGATGTCCGTGTATCCGTCGTTGTTGTAATCTGCGGCGTTGGCGCCGGTGCCCCAATACGGGTTGGCTAAACCGGCCCGCGCGGTCACATCTTCAAAGCGGCCGCTACCCCGGTTATGAAACAGGTAGACGCCGCCGGGCGCCGCAAGGGGCTTGTCTCCGGCGACGGTGGCGCGCAAACTTTCCATGCTGGATCCGTTGACGATCAGCAGATCCATCAATCCGTCATTGTCGTAATCCAGCCACGCGGCCCCGCTGCCGTTGGCTTCGGGAATCCACCGTTTTTCCGGACTTCCGCAGCGCATGTCCGCGCGGATGCCGGCGCTGGCCGCCACTTCGGTGAAGCGCAGAGACGCCGCCGTGAATGCGAACGCCGGAACGATCGCGAAGACGATGACGCCGGCCAATTGGCTTCTCCGCATACTGCATGAATCATAATTTATGCGTGCGGGTTCTTTTCTATTGGTGGTTTGCCGGGTGTCTGCTGGCGCAGTCCGGAAGCGGGGATGCTGATCCGCGCGTGCAGGAATTGTATGCGGCCGCCAAAGCGGCGCAGAGCCGGGGCGATGTAGCCGCGGCGGAAGCGAAATATGAGGAGATTTTGCGTATCGCTCCCAAGCTGGGTCCGGCTTACAACAACTTAGGCGCGCTCTATTTTCGGGAGCGGGATTATGCAAAGGCGGCGGACGTGCTGGAGCGCGGATTGAAGGTGAATCCGGGCATGCCTTCGGCGGCGGCGCTGCTCGGAATTTCACTTTATAACTCCGGAGATTACGCCAAGGCGCGGCCGCGGCTGGAAGCGGCCATTCACGCCAATCCCGCCGATAATAACGCGCCGTTGTTTCTGGCCAAAGACCTGACGAAGCTTGGCGAATTTTCGGCCGCCGCCGCGGAGCTGGAGAAGCTGGGCGCGCGCGATCCTAAGAACCAGGAAGTCTGGTATCTGCTGGCCAAGATACATATGCAGCTTTCCGAACAGGCTCTCGCGCGCATGAATGCGATTGACCCGAACTCCGTGCTGGCGCACCAGCTTTCGGGCGAAGTCATGGAAAGCATGAATAACTATGACGGCGCGGTGGTCGAGCTGAAGAAGGCCGTTGAATTGGCGCCCCGGCTGCCCGGGAACCATTACAAGCTGGGGGACGCCTACTGGAACCTATCGCAGTGGGATTCGGCGGCCGAGCAGTTTCAGGCGGAGTTGCAGGTGGATTCGGCCAACTGCCTGGCGGCCTGGAAACTGGGCAACATCGTGCTCCAAAAAAACGGAGACGCCGCCGAAGCCTTGCGGGATCTGGATGGCGCGCTGGCCCGCTGCCCGAAGCTGGCGGATGCGCGGGTGGATCGCGCCCGGGCGCTGGTGAAACTGGATCGCGGGGCCGAAGCGGTCGCCGATCTGGAACAAGCCGCGAAGGCGAATCCTGCAGATCCGGCAATTCACTTCCTGCTCGCGAAAGTCTATCGGTCCCTGGGACGCTCGCAGGACGCGCAGACGGAGATGCAGACCTTCACCAAACTTGATGAAAGCGCGCGGGCGGCCACGGCGGAGCGCGCCGAGCAGGTGATCCGGAACAAAGAAAACGCGCATTGACTTACTGCGCACTAACTTACTGATCAGTGGAGTGATCGCGATTCAGTGTCGTATACGTCTCGCTTTCGCGCCGCGCTTTGCTGAGCAATCCGCGTTTTCGATACACCTGCGCGAGCATGAAGTGCGTGGGAGCGTTCTTAGGGTCCAGCAGCACGGCGGCCTCGAGCTCGCCCTGCGCCTTCTCCAACTGGTTGGCGTGCAGGTAAGCTTTGCCCAGTTGGGTGTGGCCGCGAAGATCTTTCGGGCCAAGCTGAACCGCCTTCTCCAGCAGCGGAATCGCGTCGGCGGCATGATCCGTATCCACCAGCAGGCTGCCGAGATCGAGATAAGGTCCGGGGTTTGGGGCCGCCGCGGCGCCGTCCCACTCGATGGCGGCCCGGTAGGCGGCGGCGGCATCCTCATTGCGGCCAAGCCCCTGGTAAGAGAGCCCGAGATTGTCTTCGTATTTCACGTTCTTCGGGTCCCGTTTCAGGCATTCCTCAAAGGCGGCGACAGCCTCATCGAACCGGTTTTCATTGTATTTGGTGCGGCCCAGGTAATAGAGCGCCGACAAGTTGGCCGGATCATACTCGACGGACTTGGAAAACCACTTATCCGCGTCCGCGTAGTCTTTCAACAGCACGTAATCGCTGGCCACCACTTCGAGGTCGTAAGAGCCCGGCTTTCGATAGCGGGCCGCAGTCGTGTATTCGGCAAGGGAGGCCTTAGGATCGAGTTTCTTAAACAGGATGTATCCGAGCAGGTAATGCGCGTCGGCGGAGTCTTGGTGGGATGCGAGGTAAGCGCGGGCGGCCTGTTCAGCGCCCTTCAGATCGCCGGCGTCGATCAGGCGGCGAACCTCGGGTTGCAAGGAATCGGCGGGAGGCGTCTGCGGGAAGATTACGGCTGAAAAGAGGAGCGCGAGGATAACGGGTTTACACATCGAAAGAAGAGGGCCGGAATGAATGCGATTCACGCCGGCCCTGGGAACGAAGCGGATTAGAAGCTCAGGACGAAGTGAGCCTGGCCCTGCCGGCCCGTATTGGACTGGCTATTGATCACCTTACCGAAGTTAGGATCCTCATAGTTGGTGTTGGGACCGCCGTAAATAGTCCGGTTGAACAGGTTGAAGAACTCCATCTCAAATTTCGCCCGAACGCGCTCCCCGATGGGGAAGCTCTTCGATGCGGCTATGTTCTCGTTGAGATTGAAAGGATTCCGCATTCCGCTAACGTAGCGGGGTTCATCCCCGATTGCGTAGAGGCCGGGATCGCTGAACGCTGCTTTGTTCAGAACCGGAAGGCCTTGCTGTACGAGGCTTGCGTAATTCCCATACTCCAGGATTTGGCCGGCAACCAGGTTGGGCCGGTTCGAAGGCGTGTCCACCTGATTGTAAAGCGGATTGCCGGCCACGGTGACCTCAAGCGGCGTGCCGCTCGCATATTGCAGAAGCGGGCTGATCTGCCAGCCGCCCAGAATCGAGTTGATGAAGTTCTTCTTCGTCAGGAAGGCCTTGCCGGGACCAATCGGCAACTCGTAAGTCGCCGCGATGTTCACCATCTCCGGCTGATCATTGCCGTCGACCGACCACTCCGCATGAAGATCATTCTTATTCAGAGAGGCCGAAGCAAACGACGAGAACCCGGAGCCGGTGTTGGTCATCATCTTGGACAGGTTGTACGAAACCAGGAAGCTCAGCCCGTTGGTGTAACGCTTCTCCACCTGGATCTGCATGGCGTTGTACAGGGACATGCCCGTATCGTTGAAGTTATTGAAGATGCTGGAGTACTGCGGATACGGGAGCAAAGCTTGTGCTACCGTGGCCGAGCCGCCGAACTGGCTCACAAACTGGGGGTAAGGGCTATAAACCCCGGCTGCGTTGGCTGCCGCGGAGCCGACCAAAGCTCCCAGAGTCGGCCCGAGGGCAAGATATTTCGGATCCAGCTGGTTGATCGGGTTCAACTGACCAGGCAGGCGGATAGCCTTGTTACCCGTATACGAGGCCGAGATGAACATGTTATAGGGCAGTTCCCGTTGGACGCCGATGTTCCAGACCATGTCGTAGGGCAGGATTCCGTCGCTCGCCGAAAACGCGTTGATTCCGGATCCGGTCCCAAGAGTCGGGCTGAACGGAGTAGCGGCCGGCGCGGGCAAAGTCTGCGTGTCCCAACTGCCGTAGGCCGGTACGTTCGTTCCGGTCGAGTTCCTGTTGAAAGAACCCAGCAGAAGGTTTCCGTAATTCACGGCCACCTTCGCGGTGCCGTATTCATACGCGCCGCCGTTCAGGTAGTTCATCGCGAATCCGCCTTGCAGCACGGTCTTCGTGTTCAGCGCGTAAGAGAAACCGAACCGGGGTGAGAAGTGATCATACTGCGTGTACGCGTGATCGTAGCCGGCGCAGCCGGTGCAGTTCACGCCCAGCTTCTGCGCGGCGCCGAGCAGTCCGCCAGCGGCCGGGTTCGGGATGGTCGAGTTGAAAAACACGACGTTATTGTTGTTTTCGGTAAAGGGCTGCGCGATATCCCACCGCACGCCGAAGTTTACGGTGAAGCGGGAAGTGAGCTTGATGTCATCCTGGATGTAAGGCGAGATATCGAGGTTGCGCAGTTTCAGTTCCTGCGAACCAACTCGATTGACCCCGTCAACAGTGCCCAGCAGGAAGCTGGCGAACGCGTTCCCCGTGGTGGCCAGATTGGCCGGATCCGCGGTTTCGTTGTTGCTGAATTGGAATGAGCCGGCGCAGTTCTGGCACTCGTTGTCGTCCTGATAGCTGCGGCGGGCTTCGAAACCGATGTTGAAGGTGTTCTTGCCGTTGATCCAGAGATAGTTGTTGTCAAAGACAACGCCCAGTTTCCGGTTCGTGGAACCCGTGTTGGCGGACCCGAACTGGGTCGGCGCCAGCGGCCCGTTGAAGTTGATCAGCGGCAGCTGCACCGAACCCGGCGCGGCCGGGAAATTGACGCCAGTGCTCTGGCTATACTGCCCGTTCAATTCGCCCAGCCAGCTGGCGCCGGCCGTCATCACCAGGGTGGGAGAGATGGTGTACGAATAGTTCAGGATGAACACCGTACCGAGATCCGGGTAAGACTCAAAGCTGGAGAGCGGATTGCCCAGCGCGAACCGCGAACCGGTCTCCGCGCCGAAGCTGTTTTCCGCATCGCGCCATTGCGTCCAGTGAATTGACTGCTTATCGGTGATATTGTGATCGATCGTGACTCCCCAGGGATTCTGGCGGGTCGGAAGAACGCCGAGTTGCGAAGGCAGGTTATTCACCAGGCCAGGTAAAGTCGGGTTTGTCATGGCCGGTATCAAAGCCAGCGCGGTCGGGCTGAACCGGTTCGCCGGAATGGTGTCATTCGGGAACGGCTGCCCCGTAAGCGGATCGTAGATCGTCGCGACGCCGTTAAAATTGCCGGCCTTCTCCGCCGCGGTGGGAACCGAGGTGATCGTGCTGTCCGTCTGATTCAAGATGTCCCATTCGAAGCTGAGGTGGAAGAATGTCCTGTTTTTCCCGTTGTAGACTTTTGGAATTTTGATCGGTCCGCCAAGGGTGAATCCGTAGTTGTTCTGCTTGTCGACGGATTTGGTGGCGTCATAGTAATGCACGCGCGCGTCAAATGCCTCGTTGCGCAGGATCTCGAACCCGTCGCCGTGATAGGTGTTGGTGCCCGAAGCGGTCTGGTAAGTGACCACGCCCTGGGCAAGGCCATATTGCGCGGAGAACGATGAGCGCAGCACGTTGAACTGGTTCACCTGCTCGAACGGCGGATTCCAGATCGTTTGGAAACCCTGCGTCTCGGGCTGCGCCAGCGGAATGCCGTTGAATACGACTTCGTTTTCAAAATCCACGCCGCCGTTGATGCGGTGGCTGAAGGTGCTTCCGGTCACGCCGGGCGCCAGGAAAATGAAGTTGTCGATCTGGCGGCCGCGGCCGCCGCTGATTTCGTTGGGAAGTTCTTCGACGACTTTGTTTTCAAGCGTCGTATTGAGGTCGGGCGTCGTGGTGTCCAGCGAGATCACATTCTCCTGCACCTCGATCGTCGTCGATGTCGCGCCCGTCTGCAGAGCGGCGTTCACCGTGGCCGTGCGGCCCACCTCGATTCCGATCCCGTTCAGCACGGATTGCTGGAATCCGGACATCGTCACCTTCACGGTATAGATTCCGGGAATCAGATCGGTGAAGGAATAGTCGCCGTCCGCGTTGGAAGTGGTGGGCTTGGAAACGTTGGTGGCGTTATTCGTAGCCGTGATCTGAGCGCCGGCCACCGTGGCCCCGGATGCGTCGGTGATATGACCCGTCATGCCGCTCAGCGCCTGGGCGTGCAGCCCGGCCGGTACAGCCATCAAGGCGAAACAAATCGCGAACGCCAGCCAAATCGTATGCCAGCGTGGGCATAATTTCTCTAACGGGGATTGCCTGTAAAAATCTCTCACGAAGGGCTCCTGAAGCTCCATAAATCAAACCTCTGAAAAAGTGTTGCGCCCTAGCAGTTTATAACTAGTCAGGTGGCGCACGGTACTTTAGAGGAGAAATAAAGCCGAATTGCCTCAGCGCTGGCGCGAAAACGTGATAATAGACCCTCATTTCTGGTTTTCGGCTCCTGGAAATCATACTAAAGTTTCACGAACGTGGGAAAATCTCCCGCGACTGGGATTCGCGCTTTTATTCGCCGCGGTCTCCGGACACGCCCAGCAATTTGTGGGCGCCTCGGCCTGCACCGTTTGTCACTCAAAAATTGCAGACTCGCAGAGCCGCACACCCATGGCGCTGACTTGGCGCGGACCGGGCGATGCTCTCCTGCCCCGCGCGTTGGAAGTTCACCGGACCGACACTCCCGGCAGCAAGTGGACGTTCACGATCGAGCGCTCGGGCGGAGCGCTCGAAGTATCCTCACGCAACGGCGCCGGCGCCAAAGTGGCGCTGCCCGTGAAAGTCGTCATGGGCGGCGAGCGCCACGGCCTGAGCTTCCTCGCCGGCATGGACCAGTTGGACGGAATTCCGCTGGAACGCTCCGCTCTGATCGAGGCGCGCTTCGCCTGGAGCACGACGCACGGTCAGCTTGTCCTGTCGCCGGGTTTCCCGGAGGATGAACCGCGCACCCTCGATACAGCGTTGGGAATCGCGCTCAGTCCCACGCTGGAGAAGAAATGCGTGACTTGTCATGGAGAGCCGGGCGCATTCGCGTCCGGCAAGACAGGCGGCGTGCATTGCGAAAGTTGCCATGGGCCGGCCAGCGGCCATCTGGTCGCTGTCGGCAAAGGCAAGCCGCGCGAAGGAATCGTCAATCCGGCCCGGCTCGACGCAGACGGAAGGATGGCGGTCTGCGCGCAATGCCATACCGGCTTTTCCCGCCAGTCCGACCCGCTTCCCGATGAACTTCTGGTTTCCAATCAGGTGAACGCGTTGAGCAACTCCGAGTGCTTTATCCAGAGCGGAAAGGCCGTGGCATGCACGTCCTGCCACGATCCTCACCGCGACTCATCGGGCGTCCAGGAAGCGACTGTGAAGACCTGCGTGGGATGTCACCAATCCGCCGGCGAGAACCATGCCGCCGTGTGCCCGGTGAACGCCGCCACCGCATGCATCGGCTGCCATATGCAGTCGATCCAGAAGGGCTCATTCCGTATGGTGGACCACTGGATCCGGGTCCATCCCGACCCGAGCGCGAAGGTGAATCCGTCGCCGCGCGTGGCCTCGAAGGTGCGGCCCCTGCGCGAGTTCATACGAGTCATCTCCGCCACGCGACAGGAAGAAGCCGCCGCGTCCATGGCGCGGCTGGATCGCGGAGAGTCTTTCTTTCAGGTCGCGCGCGAGACTTCCAAAGATCCCACGGCGCCCATCGGCGGATACCTGGGCGCCGTGTGGTTGTCGCAACTCGACCCGAAGCTGGCCGACGCGGCGGCCGCTCTGGCGTATGGACAAATCAGCAAGCCCGTTGACATGGGCGACCACTGGATCATCGCGCAGCGCCTTCCGCGCGACTTCAAGGAGCAAGCCGAGCAGCTCCATGACCAAGCCGCGGCCTTGCGCGCCCAGGGCAACTTGAAAGGCGCCCTGGCGAAATATCAGGAAGCGCTGATCGCATATCCCAACTTCTTGCGCGCCTTGATCGGAATGGGCGCCGCCTTCGCGGAAAGCGGCGATGTCGCCAGCGGCGCCGGCGTCCTCAATTACGCCGTGCAAACCTACCCGGATGACGCGGAGGCGGTGTTTAACTTCGGACTAGCGCTGGGCGGTTTGGGCCGCCATACCGAGGAGATGGCCGCTTACCGGCGAGCCATCGAACTGGACCCCGACCTGGAAGCGGTCTACGAGAACCTCGGCGCGGCCTGTTCCGCCAGCGGCGACGCGCCGGCTGCCATCGAGGCTTTCCGAAGCGGGCTGCGGATTGACCCGCTCTCGGCCGTCCTCTATTACGATTTGAGCCTGGTGCTCGGGCAATCCGGCGATCAGGCCGGGGCCGATCGGGCGCTCAAGCTCGCTGTCCGGATCGATCCGGCCATCGCCAACCGCCGGCCCAACTAGCGGGCGCTTTTCGGGGCTGCTTCGTCGATGTGCAGAATCTGATCGGCGCTCACGTGATTCAGTTGCTGCACGATGCCGCTCGGCCACCGAATCTCGATCGTTTCGATGCTCGAGGCCGCGCCGAGCCCGAAGTGCACGCGCTTGTCGCTGGAGGACAGATAGCTGCCTGTCGTCGTGACGGTTGCCCATTGCGCGCCCGCCGCGGTCACCACCTTCACCACTGCGCCAATCGCGTCCCGGTTGCTCTTGTGTCCCGTGAGGTTCAGCAGGATCCAGTGGTTCGTGGTAACAGTCTCGTTGTGCAGGATGCGCGCGGCTCCGTCGTTCGTGGTCACCACGGCATCTATGCGGCCGTCGTTGTCGATGTCTCCGGTGGCCAGCCCGCGACCGGCCAGCTTCTCCTGAAACACCGCTCCCGCCGCGGCCGAGATATCTTCGAATTTGTCTCTGGATCTGGTCCCCGTGTTGCGGGCCAGCAATAGCGGCTCGCGGTAGCGCAGTTGCGGCGAGGTCAGTTCAATCGTGTCCAGATCGTGGCCCTGCGCGACCAGCAAATCTTTCCATCCGTCGTTATCGACATCCAGAAAGCGCAGCCCCCAGCCGGAGTGCAAAAGAGTGATATTTCCGAGCCCGGCGGTCTTCGAGGCGTAGGTGAACGCGCCGTCGCCGGTGTTGCGGTAGAGCGCGTAAACCTGGTTGGAAAGGTCGTCGATCACCAGATCCGGCAGGCCGTCGTTGTTGTAGTCGGCGAAGTCGACTCCCATGCCCGCGTAAGTGCGGCCGTCTTCATCCACGGCGATCTGCGAAAGCAGGCCGTTCTCTTCGAACGTGCCGTCGCCTTTGTTGCGGTATAGGAACTCCGGCATGGAATCGTTGGCGATGACGAGATCGATATGGCCGTCCCGATCGTAGTCCGCGATGGCGACCCCCAGCCCTTTGCCCGGCTTGGAAAGCCCGGTCCGCGCGGTGGCGTCCGAGAAGCGGCCGTGGCCGTCGTTGTGAAACACCAATGGCGTGATGGGCTTGTAAGTGTCGGGGTGGCAATATGCGCGAAAGCCTTCTTTGTGCTCGCCGCACCAGAGGTCGTCGAAATCCCACTGCACGTACCGGAGCACCACCAGATCGAGCAGTCCGTCGTTGTCCAGATCCACCCAGGCCGCGCTGGTCGACCAGCCCCCGCCGCCCACGCCCGCGCTTTCCGTGACGTCGCTGAATGTGCCGTTGCCGTTGTTGTGGTAGAGCCGGTTGCCGCCGTATCCGGTCACGTAAAGATCTTCGTACCCGTCGTTGTCAAAATCGCCCGCGGCGACGCCCATGCAGTAGCCGAGGCCCTGAAGTCCCGCGCGCTCGGTGACGTCTTCGAACGTTCCGTCGGGCTTCTGATGGAAGAGCCGGTTGAATTCCGCGGGCCCGGTCTTGCGCGGGATTGCGCCTCTGGGCGTGGGGTCGGCGATGGGCGCTCCGTTGGCGAAGAAGATGTCGAGCCGGCCGTCGTTGTCGTAGTCGAAGAGGGCTACGCCCGATCCCATGGTTTCGAGCAGGTACTTCTTGGTGGTGTGCGGCGACACGTGCCGGAATTGCACGCCTCGCGCGGCCGTCGCATCCACGAAGCTCACAAGTTGCTTGGGCTCGGCCCCCTTCACGACGGTAAAGCAGAGGAGAAAGCAAGCGATGACGGCGCGGCGAGCCCACATGAGGAAGACGGGGTGATAGGCTGAGTAAAACCTGACTTGACGTCCCATTGCCGCATATTCCGGGCCGCCTTGGCAATGCTCGTTTTGGGGAACGCCGCCCGGGGCGCGTCGGATGCTTGCGTCGCGTGCCATCCGAAAGAGGTGGCGGGCTATGCGCGTTCAGCGATGTCCCGGTCGCTGGGCTTGCCGCCTGATCAACCCGCGGGCGCTTTCACCCACGCCGTTTCAGGCACTCAATTTGCGATTACCCGCGACGCGTCCGGGATGTGGCAGCGATACGAGCGCGGCGCGGAGTCCGATCGGCAGCGCGTCGCTTATGTGGTCGGCTCCGGGAGCCATGCCTTTGGCTACCTGGTGCAGATTGCGGATCACCTGTTCCAGTCCCCGCTCTCTTACTACAACAACCGCCGGGCATGGGATATGGCGCCTGGATACGAGCAGTCGGAGGCCCCGGACTTTTCCCGCCCGGTAACGCTAGAGTGCCTGCTTTGTCACGCCGGCGCGCCCCGGCCGCGGAAAGATACGCTGAACAGTTTTGAATCTCCGCCATTTTCCGCCGAGGCGATCACGTGCGAGCGCTGCCATGGCGATTCCGAAGCTCATCTGAAAAAGCCCGCGCGGGGCAGCATCCTGAACCCGGCCAAATTGACCGGCGCCGTCCGCGACAGCATCTGCGAGCAGTGTCACCTGGCGGGCGAGATCCGGATCCCGAATCCCGGGAAATCGCTGGCGGATTTCCGGCCGGGCAAGCCGCTCGAGCAGGCCTACACGGTTTATGTGGCGGCCCAGGCGCAAGGCGCGGGTGTGAAGGTGGTGAGCCATTCGGAACAACTGGCCCTCAGCGCGTGCGCCCGGAACAGCGGGGGCAAGCTCTGGTGCGGAACTTGCCATGACCCGCACGCGCAGCCGGCCAACCCCGTCGCCTACTACCGCGACCGGTGTTTGAGCTGCCACGCGGCGTCGCTCGACGCGGCGCACGCCGCCGCGGGCCGGGACTGCGTAGCTTGCCACATGCCGTCCGCGCCCGCTCGCGATGGAGGCCACACCGCGTTCACCGATCACCGCATCCGGAAACGGCAGCCCGCCGGGGAGGAAACTGGCGCGGGCACGGACGCCGGCATCAACATGACCGCCTGGCGCGAGCCGGACATTTCGCTGCGAGACCGCAACCTGGCGCTGGCCTTGGTGACCCGTGGGATCGAGACCCAATCGTCCGCCGGAGTCATCCGCGGCTATAAGTTGATGAATCGGATAGAGAAACAATTTCCCGAGGACGCCGCTTTAATGACCAGCCTGGGTTTAGTCCTGCTCAAAGCGAAACAGCCGGAAGAAGCCCTCAAGCGATTAAGCAAAGCACGGATGCTCCGCCCGGATTACGCGCCCTATGCGGTGAACGAAGCCGCGGCTTTAGTTAGTCTGGGCCGAACCGGAGAAGCGGCCGGAACCTTGGAAAGGGCCTTGAAGCTCGATCCGTTGCTGCTTCCCGCCGTCGAGCTACTAAGCCGGGTTTACCGCGTGCAAGGGCAGAATAACAAAGCGGAAGAACTGCTCCGGAGCTCTCGCCAAGCCATGGGAATTCGAGCTTCCAGTATCGACCGCTAGGACTGAGTGTAGCAAAAAGATACAATTGCTGGCCCTGGAAGCCTTACTTCCCGCGACTGCATTCGCTATACTCCACTAAAATTGAGGTTATCCCCCGTTGAAAATCCTAGCAATTTTCCTTTTCTCGGTAATTCCTGTTTTTGCGTCAATTAACGTCACCTTAACGCCCTCCTTAAGTTCGCCGCAGCTGGTAGGCACCCCGATCGTATGGGCGGCGGGGGCGGACAACGGCTCCGCCGCTTTCGATTTCCAGTTCAGCGTCGCCAGCGCCGGTCAGCCCATGCAGGTGATGCAGGACTATGACGTTTCGAATACGTTTCCCTGGACGCCGTCGTTTCGCGAAGGAAGATTCCTGGTGCAGGTGGTCGCGCGCAATATGAAGACGCTAAGCACCGCGACGCTGACCGAGCCGTTCACCATCACTTCGCGAGTTACGGTGAAGGGAGTTATGCCGGTGATTACGCCCTCGGCGAATCCCCTCGTCGCTTTATTCAGTTCGCCGGGATGTCCCGCGGGCAGTTCCGTGCAGGTGAAGTTCAGCACGGGCAGCACGGTCAGCCGGACTTCGCCGCTCGCCTGCTCCGCTACGGCCAGCACCAACCAATACGTGGCGGGGATGCTGCCGCTGACGACTTACAGCATGAACTATGAAGTGCTCACCGGGAACCGTGTTCTCTCCGGACCGGTGCAGCAGTTCACCACGGGCGCCATCGACCCCGCGCTGACCTTTCCGCCAATCACCATCCCGCTTACCGGATTCACGGACACTCAACAACAGGTGCTTTTAATTAACGCCATATTTTTTTCGCCTTCGCTGAATTATTTTCCGTTCGCCACGGATTTATCGGGAAATGTGATCTGGTATTACCCGACGCTGGCCATGCAAGGGCCCGATGCGCCCTACAATATGAGACCGGTTCCGGGGGGCACGATCATGCTTCTGATGAACGATCCCAACAAGCCTGCGCTCGCGCAGCAGCTCTTCCGCGAAATTGATCTGGCCGGTAATTCAATACGGCAGACCAGCGTGGAACGCGTTTCCGCGCAGCTCGCCGCCATGGGCAAGCTCGGAATCAGCAGCTTCACGCACGATGTGATTCGCCTCGCCAACGGCCACACCGTGTTGCTGGCGTACCAGGAGATGCTCTTCCCGCCCGGCACCCAGGGCGCGACCGGGACCGTGGACATCCTGGGAGACGCGATTATCGATCTGGATGAGAACCTGCAAGTGGCGTGGTCGTGGAGCGCTTACGATTTTCTCAATATCAACCGGCCCGCCGTACTGGGCGAAGTATGCATCCAAGGTCATACTTTCGGCTGCCCCCCGCTGTATCTGGCGCCGATTGCGAATGATTGGATTCATGCTAATTCGATCAACTATCTAACCGCGGATGGAAGCCTGATTTTGTCCTCGCGCCATCAGGATTGGGTGTTCAAGATCGATTACAACAACGGAACCGGGAGCGGAAGCGTTTTGTGGACGCTCGGGCTGGGCGGAAACTTCAGCATCAACGGCATCCCCGATCCTTATCAATGGTTTTCGCACCAGCACGACGTCGAATTCCAATCGGGCGGCAACACGCTGCTGACGCTTTACGATAACGGCAACACGCGCATCTTCGAAAACCCCGGTGAGGACAGCCGAGGCCAGGCGTTGGTGATCGATCAGACGGCGCTCACGGCGACGCTGACGGAGAACGCCGATATGGGCGTGTTTTCGATTGCGGTCGGCGCCGCGCAGCTTCTCGACAACGGGAACTACAACTTTGATTCAGGCTGGATTTCCACCAGCCCCGACACAGCGGTCGCGCAGTCGGTGGAAGTGACTCCGGCGGGCACGATCATTTACGAGCTGAGCGATCCGACGATCGATTACCGAACCTATCGTATGTCTACCCTCTATTCCATTCCATAGTCATGGCATCCCGATATCAAGTTTGGGCAATTTGCGCGCTGGCGCTCTTCGGCTCCAGTCTGCGCGCGCAGTCCGTCGCGACTGTTCACATTACGCGCAAGCCGCAGGGCAATGCGATTCCCACTGACTTCATGGGTTTAAGTATCCAGCAAAGCGCCGCTTTGACGGTATTCGGTCCTTCCACGTCCGGCAACACGGTGTTATTCACGCTGATGAAGAATTTGGGGACCGGCGTGTTGCGAATCGGCGGCGCCACGGCCGATTCCGGTTGCTGGAATGGAGAACCGGCGCCCACCCCGTCAATCTGCGAGTCCACCCTGACTTCGGCGGATTTCAATAGCTGGGCGTATGCGAGCCGGGAGACGCGGTGGCCGATGATTCTGGGAGTGAGCCTGGCTCAAAATGAATCTCCCGGCGCGCCCCAATACATCCTGGATGAAGTGACCTCGGGGATCTTGCCGGCGCTGACCGCCAACCGGGGCTCATCGCTGCTGGCCCTGGAATTAGGGAATGAAATCAATCTTTACTACCAGAATCCGGCTTACCGGCCCGCCAATTATGGAGTCGCCGGCGAGACGAGCGACCTGCTAAGCTACATGACCGCGCTCCAGGGGAACGCGGCTACACAACACATCACGCTCGCCGCGCCCGCTTACTACAACCCCTCGCCATCCATCGTTACGGCGCAGCTCGATCCGCTGGTGGGCGGCGTGTTGACGTGCGATGGATGCAGTCCAGGCAACCTGGGTTTGGTGACGCTTCACGAATACCCGCTGAACCTGACCAAGGGCGTGCCCACTACATCCCAGTTGCTGGCGCCCTCGCTGATTACGCTGATGGAGCAAATCTTCACCAAGGCGGTCAGCGACATGCAGTCGCTTTACGGACTCAGCGTAGAGCTGGATGAAACGAATTCCACCATTCCCGACCCCGGGCAAACCGGCGTCAGCGATGTACAGGCATCCGCTCTCTGGGCCCTCGATTACGCGCTCGAAATGGCTGCTGTCGGAATCCGTCGGATGAACTTCCACATTCACCAGGGAAGTTATTATGATCCGATCGTTATCGCGTCTCCGTCGCAAGGCGTTTATTCCAACACGGTGCAGCCGGAATATTACGCCATGTACGCTTTCAATGCGGCCAAAGGCCAGAAATTCCTGCCGGCGACAATCAAATCCTCCGCGAATATCCGGGCTTATGCTGTTTCCACGTGCCCGCGATGCGCCATAACCGTCTACCTGATCAACAAGGATCTGACCGCGTCAGGGTCGGTCCAGGTCAGTCTTTCCTCGCCGGGCGGCAGCGCCAGCTATCTGGAACTCGCCGCGCCTTCGCTCACATCCTACGCCGCGGCGGTCACCTACGGAGGCGTTCAGTTCAATAACGCCACCGGCCAGTTGGCGGGCATTCCTCAGCTCTTATCCGTAACGCCGGACGCCAACGGAAGCTACACCGTGTTTCTCGACAATGCGGCTGCGGGAATCCTGACGATTCAACCCTGAAGCCCAATCAGGCGGCCGACCTGCCCCGAACGAAGTGAATGATCAGGCAGATCACCGCAACCACTAATAGGAGGTGGATCAGACCGCCCGCGACGTGAAACGCGGCGAACGCCAAGCCCCAGCCGATCAGCAGCACAAAGAACAGCACGAGAAAGATCGAGCCTTCCAGAAATCGCATCGTTTTTCGCCTCCGTCGCTAAAGCGCGACATCCGAGCGATAGCACACGGGGCGCCAGAACCGGATAGGGTGCGACGGCCGCTTGTTTTTCCCTGGAAATTGCGGGTTAAGCTGTACACTATAGAAGCAAAATGCTGAACCTCCGCGCTGTTTATTCACGCTTTGCCCTCACGCTTTTGGCGGCTCTCGCCTTGTCTGGAGCGGCCTGCAACCGCGATCCGAATTACGCCAAGCAGCAATATCTGGCGAGCGGGAACAAGTACTTCGACCGGGCCCGTTACAAAGAGGCGCTCATCATGTACCGCAAGGCGCTGGCGAAAGATCCCAAGTTCGGCGAAGCCTACTACCGGATGTCGCGCACGTACGAAGCCATGGGCCAGAACGCCAGTCTGGTCGGCGTTCTGCGACGGGCGACAGAGCTTTTGCCCAAAGGCAGCCCGGAGTGGAACGAATCGGCCCTGATGCTGGGCGGGATTCTGGTGCAAGGCGCGGTCAGCCAGGACGCCGCGGGGCGGAATAAGCCCCTGATGGACGAGGTCAGTCAGCTTCAGGCGGTGCTGGACGCCAAAGCGCCCAATTCGTTTGAGGATTACCGGCTTAAGGCGGATTTATACCGGGCGCAGGCCGCGCGAGATCTGACCATGCAGGATTCCGCTGACCTGAAGACCAACGTGGAGCAGTCCATTTTCTATCTTCGGAAAGCTCTCCAGGTGAAACCGAACGACGTCGGATCTTCCGTCGCGCTCGGCCGCGGGCTCTCCCTTTATGGCGAGACCACCGAAGCGGAGCGCATCTATCGGGGACTGATCGATCGGGATAAGACGAACGCGGTGCCCTATGTGGAGCTGTACCGGATCTACATGGCGCAAAAGCGCGGCAAGGAAGCCGAAGACATCCTGAAGCGGGCGATCGCCAATAATCCCAAAGACTTTTCTTTCCGGACGCTGCTGGCCGGCTTCTACTTCTCGCAGGGAAACCGGGCGGAGATGGCGCACGTCCTCGACGACCTCGAAGCCAACTACAAGGAGTTCCCGCAGGCTTACCTCACCGCGGGCGACTTCTACTCGCGCATCCGCGATCTGGACACCTCGATGAAGCAGTTTCAGGAAGGCGAGCGCAAGGACCCGGGGCGGAAACAGGAGTATCGGAAGCGCGAAATCGAAGTGCTGCTCCGGCAGGGAAAGACCGACGAAGCATACGCCAAAACCCTGGAGATGCTGAAAGAAAACCCGAAGGATTCCGACGCGCGCGCCTTGAAGGCCAGTTTCATGCTGGATCGCGGCGAGGTGAATCAGGCGATCGGAGAACTGCAGGAAGTGGTCACCGCCAATCCGAACAACTTTGTGGCCCGCTTCAACCTGGGTCGCGCGCACGCGGCGAAGGGCGAATATCCGCAGGCGATTCAGCAGTACCAGGAAGCGATCAAAGTGCGGCCGGATTACTTGCGGCCCCGCGCGGCGCTGGCCGAGACCGATCTGCACATCGGAGATTATGAAGGGGCGCTGAAGCAGGCGCAGGAGATCGAGAGAATTTCCCCCAACAATGCCGACGCGCGGCTCTTGGGCGGAACCGCTCTGATGCGTCTGAACCGCGATGCCGAAGCCCGCAAGGTGTTTGAAGACCTGGTCGCGAAAAACGCGCAATTCCCCGACGCCCTGCTGGAGTTCGGGGCGCTGAACGCGAAGGAGAAGAACTATGCGGCGGCGCGGGATCTGTTCCACAAAGCCTATCTGGCGAATCCGGCCGACCTGCGTCCGCTCCTCGGAGAAGCGGAGACCTGGGTAGCGCAAAACCAGGCGGCGAAAGGCCTGGCCCTGGTGCAAGCCGAAGTGACGGCGCATCCCAACCGGACGGATCTGCTGCGGGAATACGCCAGTCTCAAAACGCGTTCCGGCCAGTACGACAGCGCGATGGGCGACTATCGGGCGCTGCTCGAGCGCGTCAAGCAGAGCCCTCGCGAGACCGGGGAAACGGAAGCGGCTATCGGCCAGCTTTATGCGCGCAAGGGAGATCTGAACAGCGCGGTCGAGTGGTTGCGCAAAGCCAAGGCTCTGCAATCGAGCGACGTTCCGCTGCTGAACTTCCTCGCCGAGACGGAAACCCGCTTAGGGCAGAATAAAGAGGCGCAAGAGGATTACCGGTCGGCGCTTGCGCACGATCCCAACAACCCTCAAGCCTTGAACAACCTGGCTTTCGCGATTGCCGGCACGGGCACCGATCTCGACGAAGCCTTAACGCTGGCCAATCGCGCCAAGCAGCAACTTCCCCAAGTGAACGAGGTCAACGACACGCTCGGGTGGATTTACATCAAGAAAAATATGGGGAACGAGGCCTCCGACATTTTCCGGGACTTGACGGCGAAGGCGCCGGACAACCCGACCTTCCACTACCACTACTGCATGGCGCTATCGGAAAGCGGCGACAAGGCCGGGGCGCAGCGGGAATGCAACGCGGCGCTGAGCAAGAATCCGGATAAAACCGAAGCCGCCGGGGTTCGGCAGTTGCTGGCGAAACTCCAGTAGAGCTTACGAGCTGCGGGGCCGGTAACCGGGCCGGGCGCGGATCCGCAGCTTGCGCCCCGGGTCATTGGCCAGTTCGACGCTGATCTTACGGAACCCGTCGTTCGGATTGGCCGCCGGATAGTAGGTCACGGTGTAGGAGTTTCCGAGGTCTTCGCGGATGTTTTCGAAAGCCTCCACCTGCTTCTGCCAGGTCTTGGCCCAGTAAGCTTTGCCTCCGGTGCGGGACGTGATGCGTTTAAAGACGCCGCTCGAAATCGAATCCTTATTCACCTCGTTGGTCGAAATCACGTAAATAGGAATGCCCTCGTCTTCGGCCACGGCGCGCACATCGTCCGGGGCGATCATGCTGCCGTTGTCGGGTCCATTGGAGAATACGATGACGACCTTCCGGCCCGGGACTTTGGCGGCGTCGCGAAGGGTGAGCAGCAGCCCGTTATAGAGCGCGGTGTCATCGCCGGCGACGGCCTTGCGAAGACCCGTAATGGCCTCATTGCGGTCGCGCGTGAGCACGGCGGCGCGGGAGAGATTCCGGCTGAATGTATAGACCGCGACGGAATCCGCGCGGTCCAGCCCGCGCACGAAATCGGCGATCGCGTCCTCCGCGTAAACGAACCCCCGATACATGAAGTTGCTGGTGTCGAAGAGAACGAAGACGTTGGTGCCCGCGAAAGGGTCGGAGTGCTCCAGACCGGCCTTGGCGGGCTCGGCGGCCGCCGGATTCTCGCCCGGCGCCATCGGCCGGAGCGAGCCGTCGTCCATCACCTGCATCACCGGCTTGTTGCCTTCTTCGAAAGTCGTGATCTTTTCGGCGATGCCGTCTTCGTAAACTTTGAAGTCGCCCGGCTTGAGGTTGTTAATGTAGCGCCCGTGGCCGTCGGTGACGGTGAAGGTGAGGACCACCAGATCCACTTTGGACTTGAAAACGGGCATGTTGTCCTGCGCCCAGAGCAGCAGCGCGCCGGCCGCGCAGGAGGTTGAGATCACGGCGGCTAATTGCGAATTCCCAGGCTCTTCACCCATTCCCCCGCTCATCGTAATCCTGCCGGCTGCGTCGCTTGCGCCGGCTCAACCAGGGCGCCGGCGCGCACGTTCGCTCCCACCGTCCGCAGCGAGCTTCAGCAGGGCCGGCCAATCTTCCAGATGCGAGGCGAAGATCCGCTCGACCACTTTTTCGGTCCATTCCGGAATCAAGATGTTCAGTTCCGCGGGCATGACAGTGGATCTGGTCGCCGAGGGCCGCCCAGTAGAGCGTATTCGATTCCCAGCTCTCCGCCATGATGCGGCTGGAGTAGCCCATCAGCGTCGGAAAGGTGCGCAGCTTGAGCAGCTCGAGACGGTATGAATTCGACAAGGTGGGCTTGGGCGTGCCGAACGCCAGGGAAATAGCCGCCTCGGTGACTTCGGCGGGGTGCTCCGTTTGCAGCGCTTTGATCTCGACCGCGACGACGTCGTTCTGCACCACCGGGGATGATTCCAGCGCGCACGCCATGACGTACAACTCGATCGGCGTGAGCTTCTCGATAGCCCCGCTTACGTTGCCGGTCTCCAGAAGACGATCCACGGCATAGATGCGATTCGGGGGAACCTGCGCGCGCAGGGCCTCGATGACGCTGGCCCGCGTATCGGACGAGAACGCGGATTCGGCGAGCAGGCTCTCCGCCAGCTGCATGTGCAGGTTAACCCAGTGCATCTGTGCCCCGGTGACTTTCCACCAGCGCGGCAGCTTGGCGCTGAGGAGCATCTGGGGCACGAGATCGCCCCAGATCAGCGCCTGGGTTTGCGTGGGAACCAGGAAATTCTGTTCGGCCTCGGCCAGCGCGTAGGGAAGGTTTACGAGGGAACCGACCAGCCGTCCGCCCCCGTTTGAAGGCCAGCCCGTGCCTTGCATTTCGGTCAACCGCCAGAGTTCGTTGTTGGTGGGGCCGAGGAAATCGTGGCCGCGCACGAACAGCGGATTCGTGTAGAGGATCTGGGCGCCCGGCGGCGTGTCGTGGATATAGTTGTAGGCCACGAGCGTGTCGCGGAGCAGAGGCGCGAGCGAGCCCTCGACGGCGCGGACGTGTTCGGGGTCATGGCCCGCTTTGTCCAGCTGAGCGCGCAGATTGAGGCGGCGCTCCGAGTCGATGTGCTTGTCGGTCCAGTAGCCCATTGCCATGGCGCTTTTCTCCGCGCCCGAGAGAGGCGCGCGCGGGAGTTGGATCTCGCTGATCCGGGCGGATAGCTTCTGAATCTGCGCCATGTTGCCGGGCTTGCCGGCGGCGATATTCTCCAGTTCGCCGGCTACTTGCAGGATGCTGGTGAGGCTTACGATGCGCTGGGCGTCCAGCACGCGCTGCATCTCGGCGACCAGCTGGTCGCGAGACACGTTCTCGGCCTCGGTCGGCGCTCCGGCCAGCAGGGTCAGCACGCGATCCTGCGGCGGTGTTTGCGAGGGACCCGTGCCGGCGAGAAGAAGGTCGACGCCGTGGCGGGATGCGCTGAAGAGTTCATGCTCGCCGCGAATTTCGGCGAAAGGCGCGACCAGGCCGGCAAGGACCTTATCCGAACCGCTCGCGGGAAGCGACCCCTGCCGGCAGAAGATCTGCCACAACCCGATGAGCGCCTGCATGGAGCCCGCGGTGTCGGCGCGGAGTTGCAGATCGCGGATACGGGAGAGCGCTTGCATGGTGTCGAGCACCCGGAGCATGGTGGCGTCGGTGACGGCCGGGGAATCGGCGAAGATGCGGTACTGGGCGCCGTAATCGTGATAGTCGCGGGCGAGAACGCCGACCGTGGCGGGCGCGAGCGGGGTGGCGCGGTAGCGCTCCAGATCGCTTAGAGCCATGAAGATCTTCAGGGGTTCGTTGTCCACGGACTTGCGCGACAGGGCGAATAGCGCTTCGACCACGTCTTCAGGCTCGCGCCAGACCGACGCGGTGCGGGAGAGCTTCGCATCGTACCGGCCGCGGCGATGATCGGCGAACAGATCGCGCCAGGCGTCAATGCCGCCAGGGATGTGGGGACGCCCGTCGGCGTCCAGACGCAGACGCGTGGTGAGCAGCATCATATCGGCGTTGGCGCGGAAAACCGGGCGCGCCGGACCGGGGCTGGTCACGCTGCCGCGGATCGCGGCGTAGTAGCGCTTCATATGCCCGGGGTCGGTCAGATAAACCTGGACCGGGCCGTGGATACGAGCCAATGAGTCATAAAGGCTGGCCAGCCAGCCGTCGTCTTTGGCGAGGAGTTTCTCGAAGAACTGCGCGCCTTTGTCGGGCGGCGCGCCGACCAGTTCGCCCCACGCGGCGGCGGAGCGCTGGCCTCCGGGAACGACGGCGCGGCCGTCGCGGATTTCAAACATCCCGCCGAAGAAATCGAGCACATGCGCGTAGGCGCGGATGCGCGGCATGGGAACGTTGGCCTTGAGCTGCTCGGCGGTCGTGCGATCCAGTTTGGCCATGCCGAGATAGAAGCGGCATAGCGAGGGGTCGGCGAGAAAGGCGTCCAGGAAGTCGCCGTTTCCCTTTTCTTTCGCGGTGACCCAATAGGCGGGTCCGAACAGGACGGGGATGCGGGAAGGATGGTAATCGAACACGAACGGACGGCTGGTGCGGAGGGCCTGTTCAAGATCGGCCATCGGGAAGCCGGAATCCGTGGTGAGGAACGCGCGGGCGGCGTTGACGGTTTCCAGAACCACTTCGCTGCCGCAGCCGCCGCGCATGCGAAATCCAACGATGCGGAGCAGTTCGCCAGTCTGGGCGGATTCGCAGTTCTCGATCCGGATCACCTTGGCGGGACCGGCGAGAGCTTCCAGTTCGCGAGCCTGCGAGACATAGCGGACGACGAGCTTGAGGTACTCGGTTTGTTCGAGGACGTCGTTGCTGCGCGAAGCCTGGTAGCCGTTGGTGACGACGTTGCGGGCGAGCGCGGGCAGCACGTCATCGGGCTCGGGATCGGAGACGATGGCCGCCATGCGGGCGAAGGAGCGGATGGGCCCGGGGATTTCGATCGTGTCCTTCATGCGGGCCGGATCGGCGGGTTCGCCCGCGGGAAGATTCAGTTCGTGACCGCCCGCCGCGCGATACGCGGCCAGGTCAGCGGTCGTCGCGGCATGGTCGCCGCTGACAAGATCGAGAATCACGATTCGGCGGAGGACGAAGCGGGTCTGGCCGGAGCCGGGCGGCAGAGCGGCAAGCCACTTCCGATACGCGCCGATCGCATCCACGTCGTGGTAGCGATCGAGGAACCCGGCATAGGCGCCGAGGACGGCCGGATCGTTGGGAGCGCGCTGGGTCTCGGCGAGCAGTTCGGCACGGGCGGCGCCGGCCTCCCCGGAATGTTCCAGCCGATCCGCATTCTCAATCGCCAGGCTTGCGCCGGACGCAATGGTAGGAAGAAACACAGAGGCAAGAACAGCAGCCACTGCCCTGAAACGCTTCATTGGGTTCCCCGCTTTGGAACACACTTTATCATTTTTTGGGCGCCCGCCGCCCGCACCGCTCGTTACAATCGGGAAACGTGAGCGAAACCCATGCGGCGCCGGCTCCGGCGATCCGCCGCCTCTCGACGCGCCGTCATTTGCTTTTTGTAACCGCTCTGGTGTTTCTGCTCCGACTGCCGTTCCTGAACCAGGCCGTGGGAGGCGACGACGTCTATTACCTGGCCGCAGCCTACCACGGGCTGACCGATCCGCTCCATCCCAATCACACCTGGTATGTCTTCGAAGGCAGGGACGTCACCTTTCAGGGATATCCGCATCCGCCCGGAAACGCTTGGGTTTTGACCGCTTTGCTGGCGGTCTTCGGCGACGTGCGGGAGATCCCGTTTCACGCGGCCTATCTCGTTTTCTCGCTTGTGACCGCCTGGTCGATGTATGCGCTGGCGCGCCGTTTCAGCCCTCGTCCGCTCTGGACGACGGCCTTGTTTCTGGCGGTCCCGGCGTTCGTGATCAACGGCAATTCGTTCGAGTCCGACCTGCCGCTGCTGGCCTTCTGGATGACGTGCGCGGCGGCATTCATTTACGGCATGGACCGGCGGAGCTGGCGTCTGTTGACGCTCGCGGCGCTCAGCCTTGCCGCCGCCGCGCTCGTGGCCATGCAATCGGTTTTGTTCGTGCCCATCCTGCTGAGCTATTTGTGGTCGTCGCGCGTCCGGCGGCTGTGGCGGCCAGCCGTTGTGGCCGCGCTCACTCCTTTGCTGGTTCTGGCCGGGTGGCAGCTGTTTGAGCGCGTCACCAGCGGTCAATTTCCGGTGGCGGTCTCGGCCGGATACATGTCGAGCTACGGCTTGGAGCGCCTCTCCATGAAGCTGCGCAACGCCGCCGCGCTCTCCGTCCACGCCTGCTTCATCGTGTTCCCGATTCTGCTGCCATTCGCCTTCCGCGAAGTCTGGCGAAAGCGGCGCGACCCGGATACACGGTTCCTGCTGCTGTGGATCGGCGTGTTCCTCGCGGGAGCATATGCGCTCTTCTACGCCGGATCGGCGCGCTACCTCTTGCCGCTGGCCGCGCCCGTGGTGATTCTGGCGTCGCGGGCGCCGCTCGGGTGGGTGCGCGCGGCGGTCGCGATCCAGTTTGTCATCTCGTTTTCGCTGGCTGTCGTGAACTTCGAGCATTGGAACGCCTACCGCGATTTCGCCGCTCAGCTGCGTCCGCAGACGCGGCAGAAGCGCGTGTGGGTGGATGCGGAATGGGGATTGCGTCACTATCTCGAGGCGGACGGAGCGCTGCCGCTGCACCGGGATCAATGGATCCCGACCGGCGATATCGTGGTCCAAAGCCAGCTCGCGTTCCCCGCCCCGATTCCGCACGGCGGCCGCGCGCTCACGCCGATCGCCGAATCCGATATCCAGCCGTGGCTTCCGTTGCGCCTGATCGGACTAGAGGCCCGCTCCGGCTATTCCACCGACAGCGAGGGACTGCTGCCCTATGATTTCCGCGGCGGCTTGATCGACCGCGTCCAGGCGTTCACGTTGCGCGCCCAGGATCCGGTGCTGTCGCAATTGCCGATGAACGCGCCGGAAGCCGATGCGCAGATCCTGTTTGGAATTTACCCGGCGGAAGGACAGCCGTGGCGGTGGATGGGCGGTGAAGGCGCCCTGCTGCTCAAGAGCCCCGGCAAGCCCGCTCAGTTGGAAGTGAAGTTGTATATCGCGGACGCGGCGCCGGCCCGCTCGGTTCGCGTAGCGGTGCTGCACGGACCTTCCGTCACGCGCACGTTCCCCGGGCCGGGCAGTTACACGCTGGCGTTTCCGGTGGACGCCACGCACCTTTCGCCGGTGACGGTAACGATCACCGCCGATCGCACGTTTGAGCCGCCGGGCGATAACCGGAAGCTCGGAATCATTCTAAATTCGGTCACGCTCGTTCCTTGATCAGTTGGCCGGAACGACGTAAACGATGTAGGAGGGGTTGCGGTAAACGGGCGGGCGATCCGGGAGCGCGTGGCGCACACAGATGAACGCGATTCCCAGCCCGCGATATTCTTCGACCGGCAGCGGATGCAGCATCACCTTTCGCCAGCGGACCCACCACTCCGCGCTGAATTCGCGCAGGTAGTTGACTTGTCCGCCGCCTTTCCAATCGACATAGACGGGGCGCAAGGACCGGGCGCGGAACCACCCCGGCGCGTGGTCGTGGCCGGCGTCCGGAAAGGCGAAGACCGCGCTGGCCGGCGTATTCGAGCGCGCCCAATCCGCCAGCGCCGTGAGATCGGGCGTCGCGACTGATGGGTAGTTCACGACGCCCGCCGCGAAAGCCAGAGCGGGCGCCAGCGCCAAGGCCGCCGGAACGCGCCAGCGCCGCCGGGCGAAAGCCAGCAGCGCGCTCATGGCGAACACCACGAAAACGACGCGGATCCCCGGCCACGCGAAGAAGGCGTCATGGGCCGGAATCAGCAGCGCGAAGGCGAACCAGCACGCGGCCTCCAAGCGCCGGCTTTGGCGCGCGGCTGCGCACCCGGCGACGCCGGCGGCCAGAACGGCGGTCGCGGTGACGAACAGAAGCGCGCGGGCGGGTTGCACCTGCGGGATGAGGGCCAGGCGTTCGTGCTCGAGCAGCAGCCACGAAAGCGGGACGCTGAGGAATCCGGCTAAGACGAGGCCGCCCAGCAGCGCCCAGGCTTCCCGCTTCGCATGGATTCTCCACAGCGCGAGGGTCGCGACGAGGCCGAAGAACAGGTATTGCCCCATCCAACGCATCCACCAAAGGGAGACGTAGTCGTAGGCGGTGCGCATGCGCTGCAGCGCTTCCTGCGCGGGCGGGAGCCGGTCGAAGAAGCGCTGCGGCTCGGCGACCGATTGGGAGCTTCCGATCGCCAATAAGAGCAGGGCGGCGGCCAGCAGAGGAAGGAACGCGACGGCGGCGCGCCGACGCACGGCCGCGAGTGCGAGAAGCGCCAGCGCGAGAGGCCAGGTGGCCGGGGCATGAAGAAGGAAAGCGCCGCCGAGGACCACGCCCGCCAGCCAGGGGCGGTTCCGCAGCGCAAAGCCCGCCGCGAGCATAAGCAGAGGAACCGCGAGGCTGCGCGGCGTCGGTTCATACTCGACCGTGAGGACGGCGGGTCCCGCGATAGCGGCGCCGAGCGCCCAGATCGCCGTCACAACCAGTGCTCCGGCGGAGTCCGCGCCGATCGCCATGGCCGCCAGGTAGATTCCCCAGAAGCCCAGCGCGCGGAACACGATCTGCTCGCCTTCGAGAACCGTTTCGAGCGGCAGGCGCGTGAGCCAGCGCAAGGCGCCGGTCATCTCATCAAACAGGGTGTAATTGACGTGCGGGCGCTCGACCAGGAGGTCGCCCGACAGCGCGCCGCTCCACTGGTTCTCCAGAATGGGCACGTAGATCTGCGAATCCTGCTGCAGGTAAGTGTGGCCGGGGAAGATGAAGAAGGAAAGCGCGGTGATCGCCAGAAGGGCCGCCGCCACCCTCATGTCGCGGGAGTTTTGTCGAGCTGCTGCCGGGCCCAGACGCGCTCCGGGTCAAGCGCGAGCGATTTCTGGAAGGACTTGCGGGCGCCGGCGTTGTCGTGCTTCTTGCGCTGAGCGAGACCGAGCCAGAGCCAGGCTTCCGCGCTCTTGCCGTCGATCTGGATGGCGTGCTCGAAACTGCGGATGGCGGGATCGGGACCGCCGCCGAAGCTCGCCGGCATGTAGTAGTTGCCGACGCCGTCCGCAATCCAGACCTGGGCGGAGTTGGGGTCCATCTGCCGGGCTTTCTCGATGGCGTCCTTTGCGCGTTTGCCGTAACTGAACGCGGAGAAGATGTTGGCTGGAATGACCTGGCCGCAGAGCGTGGCGAGGACGCGGTAGTACTCGGCGTTGGCGCCGTCGAGCGCGATGGCGTCATCGGCCGCTTTGACGCCGGCAATGGCGGCTTTCTCGGCGGCGGCTTTGTCTTTCTGCTCCAGCGCGACTTCGCCCAGAATGGAAGACGCGAGAGCGAACCGGTACTGCGCGGCGGCGTCTTTGGGAGCTTTGCCGGCGCTGTCGCGAGCGGCGGCGACGAGCTTATCGAGGGCGCCGCGATCCTGGGCGTCGCGCGCCCGCAGCAGCGCCGGATCCACGGCGGACGCGCCGCTCGCACCGGGGATTCCCGCGCATAGCCCTACACACAATGCCGCCAGCAGGATCCGCCGGGTCATAACGCCGCCACCTTTCGATGCATAACTAGAAAGTACACGCCCACCATCGCCAGCAGCAAGCCGTTGGCGGTGATCACCATGGGCGCGGAGAAGAACCCGACCAGATATCCCGTGGTCAAACTGCCCACCGGCATGCCGCCGCGGAAGGCGACGTTGTAGACGCTCATCACGCGGCCGCGCATCTCATTAGACGTGATCAACTGGACCAGCGAGCTGATCATGGAGAACGCGACCATAAGCATGCCGCCGTTCAGGAACACCAGCGCGCAGCTGAGGTAGAGATTGCGCGACAGCGAGAAGCCGGCGATGCACGCGCCCAGCGCGACGAGGCTGCCCAACGCGAGCAGGCCCTTGTTCTTGATGTTGCCCAGGGCCGCGACGGTGAGGGCGCCGACGACGGAGCCGACGCCGGAGGTGGAGAGCAGGATCGTGTAGACCTGCGGGCCGCCGTGAAACACGTCTTTGGCGAAGACCGGGAAGAACGTCAGCATCGGGAAGGCGAACAGGGTCATGCAGAAGGCGATGGCGATGAGACCCTGCATAGCGCCTTGTTTGCGAATGAACTGGAAGCCTTCGCCCATGCTGGTGAGGATGGAAACGGTGGCGCGGCTGGGGCGGAAATCGGTCTTCAACAGGAGCAGCGAGAAGACGACGGCCACGAAGGAAAGGCCGTTCAGGCCGAAGCACCAGGACGCGCCGTACTGGGTGAGGGCGATGCCGCCCAGCACGGGTCCGATGACGCGCGCCAGATTGAACTGGATGGAATTGAGCGCGATGGCGTTGGGGAGATCTTCCTTGGAGACCAGGCTGGGGACCAGCGCCTGATAAGCCGGGCCGCCAAACGCCTGCGCGGTGCCGACCACGAAGGACAGGGCCAGGATGTGCCAGACGCGGATTACGCCGGTGGAGATCAGGATGGTCAGCGTGAACGCGGAGGCCATCTGCACATACTGCGAAAGCAGCAGAAGGCGGCGGCGGTCCATGCGGTCGGCGATGACGCCGCCCACCAGCGAGAACAGGATGATGGGGAGCTGTCCGAGGAACGCGTCGAGGCCCAGCATGAAAGCGGACTTCGACATATCGAAGACCAGCCAGCTCTGGGCGATCTGCTGCATCCAGGTACCGATGCTGGAGGTGAACGCGCCAAACCAGAGCAGGCGGTAGTTCGGATAGGAGAAGGCCTTGAAGATCCGGCTAAGCACGATGAGCGCCGGTTCAGGGAAGCGGCTTTTGACGATGAATCAGATGCAGGGCGTTGCCGTCGCCGTCTTCGAAGAAGACCAAGCGGTTGCCTTGAACGGCGTAGGGCTCCGTCAGGAACTTGACCTTCCTGGAAGTGAGGTGGGCCAGCGCGAGATCAAAATCGTCCACGGCGATGGCGAGGTGGCGGATTCCGGGTGTTTTCAAGACGGCCGGCAGCGGATCGCCTTCGCTGGGGATAATCTCCAGCATGGCGCCGTCGGGGGCTTTCACGAAGTAATTGCCGGCGTATTCGTAGTTGATGCGGAAGTGAAGATTCTCGACGTACCAGCCGGCGAGCCGGGCGGGGTCGGGCGAAGCGATTGCCGTGTGCTCCACGCCTTTAAACATATGAAGGTTCAGTGTACCAGCCTGCAACGCAAGCCGCGGTTGGAGCATCATTGTATGGGTGATGAAGCGGATGGCGAGACTTGCGGCGGCGATGTGCCTGGGCGGCCTGTTAGGGGCCGCGGCGGGAGACAGCGTGGAACAGGCGCAGCGTCTCTACGATCGAACCGACTACGCGGGAGCGATCGCGCGGCTGAACGGCGCAAACGACGCCGCGTCCCTGCAACTGACGGGCGAGAGCTATCTGATGCTGGCGGAGTATAAGAAAGCGACCGAGGCGCTGGAGCGCGCGGCGGCGGCCGACGACCGCAGTTCGAGGACGTTCCTGTATCTGGGCCGCGCTTACGGGCGGCGCGCGGAGACGGCTTTCGCGGTGGCTGCGCCCGGCTTTGCGGTGAAAGCGCGGCAGAGCTTCGAGAAGGCGGTGGAGCTGGATCCGAAGAACTGGGAAGCGCTGGACGACCTGTTCGAATATTATCTGGAAGCTCCGGGGTTTCTGGGCGGCGGTTTAGACAAGGCGACGCGCATCGCCGGTCTTATCGGGCAGCATGACGAAGCGCAGGCCAGCTTCGACCGGGGAAAGATCGCCGAACAGCGGAAGGAGTTCGACGCGGCCGAAGCGAACCTGCGCCGCGCGGTGGATCTGGCGCCCGGGCGAGCGGGCAACGTGGTGGAGCTGGCCGGCTTTCTGGCGCGGCGCGGGCGGTTCGCGGAAAGCGACCAGACGTTTGCGCGGGCGCTGCAAGCGGCGCCGAACACGCCGCGGCTGGTCTACATGCGCGCGCATACGCTGATCGAATGCAACCGCAACCTGCCGGAGGCGCGCGATCTGCTGAAGCGCTATCTGGCGATGAACCTGTCGCCGGACGATCCCTCGCGGCGGGACGCCGAGAAGCTGCTGCGCAAGGTGTCAGGCTCCTAGGCGCATGATCTGGAGCGAGGCTTTAGGCTTCAGCGTACAAGCGCTTCGCGCGAACCCGATCCGGAGTTTTCTGACAGGTCTGGGGATGGTGATCGGCACGGCCTCGGTGATCCTGGTGGTGACGATCTCGCTCACCAGCCAGGAGTACATCATCAATCAGATCGAGGCGGTGGGATCGAACATGATCTTCGCTTCGTTCGAGGTCAGCAGCAGCCAGGCGGGCGTGGAAGTGAACGCGGACTTCATCAAGCTGGCCGACGTGCAGGCCGTGCGCGACACGCTGGGCAATCGCATCGTGGCGGCGACGGGCGTGGAGAACAACTACGACCGGATCACGGTGAACGGGCGGGTGCAGCGGCTGCTGATCATCGGGTCGGATCAGTTCTACCAGCCGGTGCGGAACCTGGAAGTGACGGCGGGACGCTTCATCGATTCCGACGACGTCGCGAACCGCCAGCATGTGGCGGTGCTGACGCAGAAGCTGGCCAAGCGGCTGTTCGGGGCGCAAACGGCCGCGGTGGGTCAGACGCTCAAGGTGTACGGCCTGCAGTTCGACGTGATCGGGACGTTCCGCGAACGGCAGGACAGCTTCGGACAGTCGGAGCTGAACGACGAGACCGTGGTGATCCCGCTTTCGGTGCAGAAGCTTTTCGTGCCGGTGGAGCGGATCGATCCGCTGTATGTGCAGGCCCGAAACGCCGACGATGTGGTGGCGCTGACGGCGCAGGTGAAGGACATTCTGGAGAGCCGGCATCACCAGGGGACGAACTACAAGGTCGAGAACCTGGTGGGGATTCTGAACGCGGCGAAGCAGATCGGGGTGGCGCTGCGGGTGGTGCTGATCCTGGTGTCGGCGATCGCGCTGATCATCTCCGGGATCGGGATCATGAACATCATGCTGGTGACGGTGACGGAGCGGACGCGCGAGATCGGGCTGCGGATGGCGGTGGGCGCGTCGCGGCGCGAAATCCTGGAGCAGTTCCTGACCGAAGCGGTGCTGATCAGCGTGGGCGGCGGCGCGGTGGGAATCCTGGTGGGCGTGTCCGTGCCGCTGGCGGTGGATCTGCTGTCGGTGGGAGTGTACATTCCGATCTCGGTGGCGTCCATCGCGATCGCGTTCTCGGTGTCGTGCGCGGTGGGGCTGGTGTTTGGAATTCTGCCGGCGAACCGGGCGTCGCAGCTGAATCCCACCGAGGCGCTGCGGTATGAATGAACGGGGTTAGTAGACTGGTGATACACAGATGAGAGGAACGCGCTGGCTGATCCTGCTGGCCATTGTGGCCGTAATCGCCGGTTCCGCTTACCTGTACCGATTGGACCAAGCGAACGCGAAGCGGCACCAGGTGGCGCGGCCCGCGATCCTGGAGGCGGACACGAACGCCACGGCGATCGACTACCAGTGGGCGCAGAGTTCGGGCGGATTCGCCAGCGTCGAAGTGAAGGCGCGGGAGTTCCGGCAGGTGCGGGACACGCCGAACTACGATCTGAAGGGGCTGGAGCTGAAGCTCAACCAGAAGGACCACCAGCACTACGATCTGATCAAGAGCGCCAGCGCCAAGTTCAACCAGGCGGAAGGGCGCATGTATTCGGACGGCGAGGTGGAGATCACGCTGGATATCCCGATCGAAGGGAAGCCGATGCACAAGCTGACTTCGATCAAGAGCTCCGGGATCACGTTCGACAGCAAGACGGGCAAGGCGGTGACGGACCGCGCGGCGACGTTCGAATTCGAGAACGGGGACGGGAAATCGACCGGCGCTTCGTATGATCCGACGACGCATGAGCTGCACCTGCTGAACAACCCCGAGATGAACATGCGCGGACAAGGGCCGCACAGCAAGCCGATGAAGGTGCAGGCGGCGGAGATCACGTATCAGGAGCTGGGCTCGGTGGTGTTTTTGAACACGTGGTCGCGGATGGTCCGCGCGGAGACGACGATCGACGCGGGGCCGAGCGTGGTGCACCTGAAGGACAACCAGGTGGATTCGATCGATTCCCAGCAGGCGCATGGCGTGGACAAGTACCCCAAGCGCGAACTGCACTATTCGGCGGATACGCTGCATGTGACTTACACGGACGGCGAGATCAGCCGGATCAGCGGGAACGGGAACGCGCGGATGCTGGAAGAGAGCGAAGGGGCGGTGACGAACACGAGTTCGAAGACGGCCGATCTGGACTTCGCGCCGCGCGATAACGAGACGGTGCTGCAGCATGTGACGGCGAGCGGGGCGGCGATCGCGGAGTCCAAGCCGGCGCCGGACGCGGCCGGCCACAGGGCCGAATCGCGGATCCTGAAGAGCGAGACGATCGAGGTCGCGATGCAGGCGGACGGCAAGGACATCACGCAGATCAAGACGCATGCGCCGAGCACGCTGGAGTTTCTGCCGAACGCTCCGGATCAGCACCACCGCATTCTGAACGGCGACGAGATGCTGATCGGGTATGCGCCGAAGAACGTGATCAAGGACTTCCAAACGGCGCATTCGACGACGGTGACGTTCCCGCCCGCGAACAGCAAGGCCAAGAACCCGGCGCCGAGCAAGACGGCGAGCGCGCAACTGACGGCGACGTTCGACAGCCGGGGGCAGCTCGCCACGATGAAGCAGTGGGACCACTTCACCTACGAGGAAGGCGAGCGGCGGGCGAAATCGTCGGCGGCGACGCTGGACCAGCAGGCCAACACGATGGATCTGGAGACCGGGGCGCGCATCTGGGACAACAGCGGATCCACGGACGCGGACAAGATCCACCTGATCCAGAAGACCGGGGACTATGTGGCGGACGGAAACGTGGTGACGAGCCGGCTGCCCGACCAGGATCCGAAGAAGAAGGCGGGCGAGATGCTGGACGGCGACGAACCGATCCAGGGGACCGCGCCGCACATGACTTCGGCGAACCACAACAAGCTGGTCCGCTATGACGGCGGCGCGGTGTTGTGGCAGGGGTCGGACCGGATTTCGGCGCAGCAAATAGAAATCGACCGGGACAAGCACCTGCTGACCGCCCACGGCAAGGTGATGACGCAGTTCCTCGACCAGCAGAAGAAGAACGACGATAAGAGCGATGGAGACCAGGGCGCGGGCGCGAAGACGGCCGCGGCCGAGAGCGTGAAGGTGATCAAGGTTTCGGCCAAACCAGCCAAGCCGGACGCTCCGCCGCCCGCGCCGACTACGCCGCTCTACACCGTGGTGACGGCCGATCAGATGATCTACACAGATACGGACCGGCTGGCCCACTATACGGGCGACGTGGTTTTGAACCGGCCGGGGTTGAACGTGAAGAGCGCGGATTTGCGGGCGTTTCTGAATCCGCGGGACACGCAGGAAGACAGCCGGTTGAATCACGCGCTGGGAGACGGGAAGGTGGAGATCGTGGAGAGCCGCCCCGACCGCCAGCGCATCGGCAAGGGCGAAACCGGAGAATACATCACCAAGGAAGATAAGGTGATTCTGCGGGGCAACCTGGCCGATCTCTACGATTCGCTGAAGAATGACGAGAGCCACGGCACGGAATTGACCTACTTCACCTCGGATGATAGGCTGCTGATTACCGGAATCCCCAAAAAACCCGTGGAGAGCAAGATCCACCGGAAACCCCGTTTGAATGCCAATTCTGGAAACCGCTGAGGTTTCAAAGTCCTACCGGGGCCGCAAGGTGGTGGACAACGTATCGGTCCACGTATCGGACGGCGAAGTGGTCGGGCTGCTCGGCCCGAACGGCGCGGGGAAGACCACATCCTTCTATATGATCGTGGGGCTGGTGAGCCCCGATTCGGGCAAGGTGCTGCTGGACGGCGTGGATCTGACGCGCATGCCGATGTACCAGCGCGCCCGGAACGGGATTAGTTACCTTCCGCAGGAGCCGAGCGTGTTCCGGAAGCTGTCGGTGGAAGACAACCTGATGGCGATCCTGGAAACGCGCGGATTGTCGAGCGGGGCGCGGCGGGCGAAGATGGACGAGCTGATCTCGCAACTGGGGCTGGAGCGGGTGCGGCGCAGCAAGGGATACATGCTGTCGGGCGGTGAACGGCGCCGGGTGGAGATTGCGCGATCGCTGGCGATCGAGCCCAAGTTTCTGCTGCTGGACGAGCCCTTCTCGGGGATCGATCCGATCCAGGTGATCGAGCTGCAGCGTATCGTTCACGATCTGCGAAACGCGGGGATCGGAATCCTGATCACGGACCACAATGTCCGGGAAACCCTGATGGTGGTGGATCGCGCTTACATCATCGCGAACGGGAAGATTTTCCGGACCGGAAGCCCGGCGATGCTGGGCCGCGATCCCGAGGTGAAACGGGTATACCTGGGGGAAAATTTTCACTTTCCGCAGGACAAAGAACCGCTTCCGCCGGGCAGCAATCCAGGTACCTAGGCCGCCGCGGGTGCGTATTCCCGCTAACAAACGGGAGGGTTCGAAAGTTCAGTTGCACGACTATAATGAAAGGCAATGAGCACGCTTTCGCACAGACTGCAGTTAAAAGTCGCGCAGAAGCAGGTCCTTACACCTGGCCTGGTCCAGATGGTCACCGTGCTCCAGATGAACCGTCTGGAGCTGAAAGAGCTGATCAATCAGGAGATGGTCAACAACCCGGTGATCGAGGAATCCGCGGAAGCCGGCGAGGAGATTACTCCGGAGGAACTGCAGCCTCTGCTCGAAGGGGAAGCGGAGCGCAACCTGGACCCGGCGGATAAGAGCCTGCTGGAAGCGATGCGGGAAGTTCCGGAGCTGGACGGATCCGAACCTCCGGCCGAAACAGGAGTGAGCGTCACCGCCGATTTCTCTCATGAATCGCAGGTGGAAGCGGGGACGGAGACGGCGAGCGATCCTTTCGACGAGATCGATTTCGGCTCGTTCTTCGACGAGTATCTGGATCCAGGTCACAAGAGCCCGGCTTCGGAGTCGGTGGAAAAGCCGTCGTTTGAGACCTTTCTCTCGCAGCCGCAGACTCTGCCCGATCACCTGCGCTCGCAACTGAGCGTGACGCTGATCTCGGACGAGATCCGGGAGGCGGCCGAATCGGTCATCGGCAATCTGGATGAAGACGGCTATCTCACCGCGACCCTGGACGAGATCGGGGAGATGGGCGGCCATGACCACGCGTTGATGGATCTGGCGTTGAAAGCGGTGCAGTCGCTGGAGCCGGCGGGAGTGGGAGCGCGGGATCTGCGCGAGTGCCTGCTGCTGCAACTGGAAAGCCGCAACGCGAAGGATAGCGTGGCGTGGCTGATCGTGGCGAAGCATCTGCGGCTGCTCGAAACGCGGCAGTTCCGGGAACTGGCGAAAGTGCTGGGGCGTCCGCAGGAGCACGTAGAAATCGCGGTGCATCTGATCCGGCATCTAAATCCGCGGCCGGGGATCCGATATTCGGGACCGGGCGCGCGTTCGGTGGAGCCGGACGTCTACTTCATCAAAGACGGCGACGATTACATGATCCAGATGAACGACGAAGAGCTGCCGCAGCTTCGTCTGAACCGGGATTATCACCGCATGCTGGACCGGCAGAACGGATCGCCCAAGGAAGTGCGCGACTACGTGCGGGAGCGCTACACGTCGGCGATCCAGCTGATGAAGAACATCGAGCAGCGCAAGCAGACGATACTGCGCGTGTGCGACGCCATCAAACGCCGGCAAACCGAGTTTCTCGCCCTGGGGTTGGACTACCTGAAGCCGATGATGATCAAGGAAGTGGCCGAAGAGGTCGGCGTGCATCCTTCGACGGTCAGCCGCGCGGTAGCCAACAAGTACGCGCATACGCCGCAGGGCGTATTCGAGCTTCGTTACTTCTTCTCCGAATCCGTGCAGGGGCCGAGCGGCGGAGAACTGCCGCTGCTGCTGCTGAAGCGGAAGGTGAAGAAGATGATCGAGGATGAAAACCCGCGCCGTCCGCTGACCGACGAGCAAATCACCTCGCTGCTGCAGGCTGAGGGCATCGACGTGACGCGCCGCACCGTGGCGAAATACCGCGAGGACATGAAAATTCCGTCCACGCACCAGCGGCGCGTGCGGGATTAACCGGCCGGGCGTATCAAACGCTTCGACCGGAACACGAGGGCCGCTCAATGAAGATCACCTATACCGGCCGGCAGGTGGATTTCCCTCCGGCGCAGCTTGAGAAGATTCAGGGTCAGTTCGCGAAGCTGGCGAAGTTGCTGGACAGACGCGGCGAGCGGGAAGCGCACATCGTGCTTTCCCACGAGCGCCACCTCCATCACGCGGAGGTGACGGTGAATTACCAGAACCACGCGCTGGTGGGACTGGCAAGCGACGTGGACGCCTTCGCGGCGGTGCATGCGGCGGTGGGAAAACTGGAGAAGCAGGCGTTGAAAGTGCGGGAGAAGTGGCGCGACGGGCACCGTCCGGGGGACGCCAAAGAGGCGCTGGCGAGCCGGGTGGAGACGGAGGGCGCGGAAGGGGAACCTTCCGGCGAGACGGATTCGACCGAGGTTTAAACTGGGCTTGCATGGCTGCCGGCAAAGACAGCAGTTCCTCTCGAGCGAAGAAGAAGCGATCCAAACCCGCATCGAAGGCGGGCCCGAAATCAGCGCAGCAAGACGGCGCAGAACCCGCGGGGGCGGCTTTATCGCCGCGCGACCCCGGCGCTTCCGAACTGGTGATCATCACCGGCCTCAGCGGGTCAGGCAAGGGATCGGTTTTGAAGGTGCTCGAAGACCTGGGCTACTATGCGGTGGATAATCTGCCGATCGATCTGATTCCGAAGTTCGCCGAGCTGACGCGGGATTCGAGCACGATTCACCAAGCGGCGCTGGTGGTGGATATTCGGGAAGGGGAAGGGCTGAAGCGCTTCCCCGCCCTGTATGCCAAGATCCGCCAGAGCATTCCGACGCGGCTGGTGTTTCTGGAAGCGGAGCGGGATGCGATTCTGCGGCGGTTCAGCGAGACGCGGCGGCCGCATCCGTTGGGGACCGAACAATCGATCAGCGAAAACATCAGCGCGGAGATCGCGCAGCTTGCGCCGATCCGCGACGTGGCGGACATCGTGATCAACACGTCCAAGTTCACGGTGCATGAGCTTCGCGACTTCGTGCGCGAGAAGTTCACCGCCGGCGACGACGACCAGAAGATCATGGTCTATGTCAGCAGCTTCGGGTACCGCCATGGCGTGCCGCCGGACAGCGACCTGGTGTTCGATGTGCGGTTCTTGCCGAACCCCAACTACATTCCGAAGTTCAAGAAGCTGACGGGGCGGCATCCGGCGGTGGCGGCGTATATCCGGAGCTTTCCGCAGACGACGGAATTCATCGGGCGGATTTCGGAGCTTCTGATTTATCTACTGCCGCACTATATCGAGGAAGGCAAGAGCTATCTGACGATCGGTTTCGGGTGCACGGGCGGGCACCATCGGTCGGTGATGATCGCGGACCAGATCCGGAAGAATCTGAATCAGGCCGGTTTCAAGGCCAAAGTGACGCATCGGGACATCGTCAAGCCGGTGTAGCGGGGCGCCGCTGGGGAGACTAGCGATCCTCGGCGTCGGAGGTTTGCCAGCCGTCCGCGGGCCGGACGGCGAAGTTCATCTCGCGGTGATTGCGGACGACGGCCACGGGAATGGGAAGGTCGTTGAGATGGTCCTTGAAACGGGAGGAGACTTCGCGCGGGGAAGTTACGGCTCCGCCATTGACGCGGACGACGACGTCCCCGGCTTTGACGCCGGCTTTCTCGGCGGGAGAGTTTTTGGCGACCCAGACCACGAGCGCGCCCTGTTTGACTCCGAAGTATTCAGCGAGCTGCGAGTTCAGGTTGGTCAGTTCGATGCCGACGCTGCGATTTTCCCAACCGAGGGAAGGACGCGGGGTGTCGGGCAGGATGAAGCGGGGCAGATCCGGCATGGAAGGAATCGGCGGGATTCCAGGGAAGTTGCCGGTGATGGAGGACATGGCGGGCTTGGCGGCCAGCGTGGCGGTGACGGTCTGGGATGATCCGTTGCGGCTGATGCGCAGGGTGATTTTGCGATTGGCCGGCGTTTCGCGGACGAGGCGGATGAACTCGTCGGCGCCTTCGACGCGCTGGCCGTTGTATTCGAGGATGACGTCGGATTCCTTGAGGCCGGCGCGCGCGGCGGGAGTGCCGGGGTCGACATTCATGACGACCACGCCGTGGTCTTCCTTGAGGTTGAGCGCCTTGGCGCGTTCGTCGTCGATCTCGGCGACCCCGATGCCGAGGTAACCGCCGGAATGGGCGTGGGGCGCGGGGTTCTGGGCGAGCGCGCGATGGACGGTGGCGACGTTGATCAACAAGCAAAACAGGAGTGCGAGCCGGGACTTCATAGCGTTCTACCTTTTCTTTATCCAAATGGTTCCACTGGCGGCTTCCAGGCGGAGCACGGGACCGCCGCCGTGAAGAGGGCCGCGAGCGACGGCCATGCCGCCCTCCAAGCGGACGGGAAGATCGGAAAATTCGGATACGATGCCCTGAGCGCGGGAGGCGCCGTCGTTGCGGGCCTGGACGTTCACACCGAGGTTGGACGGGAGATAGACGGTAATGTCACCCGAGCCGGTGGAAACGGAAGAATCGGCCAGAAGGCGGCCGCCTTCGAACTGCGCGACGACGCTGCCGGAGGCGGTGGCGATGCGGAAAGAGCCGGAGAGGTTGCTGACGCGGATGGGTCCGGATGCGCTGTCGCACCGCGCGCCTCCGCCGGCGGATGCGACGTTGATGGGGCCGCCGCCCGCGTTGTGAGCGGTGACGGCGCCTACGACTTTCCCGATATCGATGATGCCGCCGCCGGTGATGGCGATCACGGCGCCGGAAGCGCGGCCGATGCGAACCTTGCCTCCGGCGGTCTCGGCGCGGATGCTGGTTCCGGCGCTATCGACGGAGATGTCGCCGCCGCCGGTTTCCAGGCGGGCTTCTCCGCTGACGGAATCGGCGGAGATGTCGCCGCCGGCGGTGCTGGCGCGGACCCAGCCGCCGATGTCGCCGAGATGCAGAGTGCCGCCGGAGGTTTTGACGTCGACGCTGCCCTTCACGTGATGGAAACGGACGTCGCCGGCGCTGGTCTGGGCTTGGACGTTGCCGTCGAGATCGGTGGCTTCGACGTTGCCGGATTCGACGCCGACCAGGACGGCGCGAAGGCCGCGGGGCACGGCGACCTGGAGTTCGACGGGACCGGCGGAATCGTCAACGGCCAGACGCAAGAAGCGGCCCTGGCGCGCGAGGACAACGCCGGCGTCCTCCAACTGCTCGCGAGCGTGGGCTTCATCGCGGGCGCGAACTCTCCGGATCATCGTATAGGCGACCTCGGGATGATCGCTGCCGCGGACCGTGACGTTGCCCAGACAGGTGATTTTGATCTGGTCGCCTTCCCCGACGGCTTCCGAACCGGTGGTGGTTTCGACCCAGAAGGCGCCATCGTGGCGCAACGCGGGCGGCGCGGCGAGCAGCAGGCCGTGAGCGAGGGCGGCGAGAGCGAAAAGCGAGGCGGGCGTGCGCACTTTAGAAGGTTCCTACCGAAGCGTTCATCTCGCGCAGAGCGTTGGTCATGCGCATGCGGACGTAGCCGTTATCTTCTTTCCGCATGGCGTTCTGCAGCGGGCCGACCATGGCTTCATCCTTGTGGGCGGTGAGCAGATCGATGGCTTTGACGCGAACGCCGGGGTTGGCGTCGTTGAGGAGAACGGCGGTGAGAGCTTTGCGAACATCGGGATCGGCGCCGTATTGTTTGAGGCCTTCGAGGGCATTCATGCGGACGCCGACGTTGGGATCGCGCTGAATGGCGTCGAGAAGGGCGTTGCGGATGCCGGCGTCGGCGGCGTGGTCTTTGATGATGCCGGCGGCTTCGACGCGGAGACCGGCGTTCGATTCATCCTTCATGGACGCCAGCAGGAGCTGGCGAATTTTCGGGTCGTCGGGGGAGCCGAGAACGGTTTTTTCGGAGACGTTGTCGAAGGCGATGCGGACCTGGCCGGCGCCATCCGGCTCAACCGAGCGGACGCTGACGAAGCCGGCCTGCTGAGCGGTGTTGAAGCCGGGAAACGGCAGGACCCCGGGGACGAGTTTGCCGCCGAGGAAGCCGAGCGCGAGCAGGGCCAGAGCTCCGGCCGGGATGCGGAAGCCGATGTGCATGCCCATGAACTGCTGAAGCTTTTCCTTCCAACCGGCGGCGAGGGTCGCGCGGGGTTCGGGGCTGACGGCGAGTTCGGCGGCGAGCGAGCGTTTCAGGCCGGCGCGGCACTCGGCGAGAAGGTAATCCGGAACGGGCGCTTCGGCGCCCAGCAGAGCCTGACGCATTCGACGGAACGAAGCCAACTGGGCGGCGCAAGCGGGGCAAACCGCCATATGCTGCTCCAGGCGCTCCTCTTCTTCCTGCGTCAGTTCGCCGTAGTCATAGAGCGGGATGTCATTCGCGAGCTGTGGACACGTCATTTTCAACAATCTCCCAAGGCGTCCCGGAGTTTCCGGGTGGCGCGGAACAGGCAATTCTTGGCGGCTTCCTCACTGGTTCCCAGAACCTCGCCGATATTTCTGAGGCGCAGGCCCTGATAGTGGCGCAGCTCGAAAACCATACGCTCACGCGGGGAAAGCCCGGCGAGCGCTCCGGCGATTCTGGAGGAGAGCTGCCGGCTTTGCGTTTGGCGCTCGGGATCAGCGTAAGGAGCGGGTTCCTGAAAGCGCTCCATGCGATCAACCGGGCCCTCTTCGGTCTCCACCGTACTTTGTTCTTCGCGCCGGACCTTCCGTTTGCGGAGCTGGTCGAGGCAGATGTTGGTCACGATCCGATACAGCCAGGTGTGAAAGCTGCAATCGAATCGGAAGGAATGAAGGTTGCGGAACACGCGGAGGAAGGCCTCCTGATACACGTCTCGCGCATCTTCCGGCGAGCGGAGCATGTTCATGGCGATACGAAGGACGCTCGCGTCGTACGCGCGCACCAACCGTTCAAAGGCTGCGCCGTCGCCAGCCTGGGCCGCGCGGATCAATCCGGCTTCATCCAGGGGAACGGCCAGCTTGGCCGTCATCAAACCGGCTGCATCCCGCATTAGCTCCTACGAAGAATAACTTCTTATCCATATTGACGGAGTGACGGCGAAAAGGTCACGCCGGCGGACGGAGTTGTCATGCGGGTCTGGCTGCGATGGGGACGTTCGGCGAGTTCGGACGAGTTTGGGCGAGAGCTAGAAGTTTTTGAGCAGCTCCTGAAGGTCGTCTTCGTCCATGTCCTCGGAGCCCATGGTCTCTTTGACCATGCGCATGAAATTTTCGTCGGGAACAAAGCCATCGAGAGCCGGGATTTTGTAGGGCTTGCCGTGGGGATCGACGGCGGGTTTGGACTTGGACGACGGCTTGGCGGAGGTTCGCTCGCGGCGTTCGGCCTGCACGGCGCGGAGTTCTTTGCGCGTGGCGTCCCGGCGGCGGGTCAGACGACCGACCTGGCGGCTGAGCTGGTCGACGAGGCGGGCGTTCTTTTCGAAACCGAGCGCGGCGGCGATCTGGCGGCGCTGGGCCGGGTCCAGCCCGGCTTCGACCTGGGGCATCTCACGGGCGGTGATGATCTGGTGGAAGGCGGATTCGAGCAATTGCATGCCTTTGAGCTGCCACTCGGCTTCGTGCAGACCGTGGGTGAGATCGATTTCGTAGGCGCCCTCGGGGGCGAAGTGATCGAAGAGCATTTTGCCGAGACGGTCAAAGGCGGGAACGTCTTCGGTGGGGATGAGGCGCGCCGGCGAGAACGGGCCGGCGGAGACGGAGGTCATGGGGATCTTGTTGGCGCGCTCGGCCAACTGTTCCGGGGTGCATGGGATTTCGAGGATGGAGCTCATGGAGAATGGTTTCCTTTCCCGCTCTCAATATAGGGACGCGGGCGGGGATTGGAAGCGCCGTCACACGGGGATTCGTTGACACGGGAGGCGCAAAGAGTTTTGTGGGACGCGTGAACGCCGCTTGGACGCGGCGGGAATAGGATGGGTGGATGTCTTTGATTTCGCGACGATCCATGCTGGCGCTGGGCGCGGCGGCGTTGGTTGCGCAGGAGCGGCGCAAGCTGAAGGTGGTGGTGACGGGCGGCCATCCGGGAGATCCGGAATATGGTTGCGGGGGAACGGCGGCGCGGTATGCGGAGCGGGGCGACGACGTGGTGCTGCTGTATTTGAACCGGGGGGACACGTCCTGCGGGGCGACGAACCCGCGGGTGGACGAGGCGAACCGGGCGTGCAAGCTGTTGCAGGCGCGGCCGGTGTTCGCGGGCCAATGCGACGGACATGCCGTGGTGGATGAAGCGCACTCGCGGGAGTTCAGCAAGCTGGTGGATGCGGAACAGCCGGATGTGGTGTTCGCGCAATGGCCGGTGGATGCGCACGCGGATCATCGCGCGATCGCGTCGTTGGCGTACCAGGCGTGGCTGGGATCCGGGAGGCGGTACGGATTCTACTACTACGAAGTTTCCGATGGGGAAGACACGTCGCTGTTCGCGCCGACGGACTGGGTGGACGTGAGCGGCGTGGAGGCGAAGAAGCGGGCGGCGTGTTACGCACATGCGTCGCAGTCTCCCGATAAGTACTATGCGATGCAGAGCGCGGTGATGCGGTTCCGCGGGGTGGAGAGCGGACATGCCGTGGCGGAGGCGTTCATCCGGCATCCGCGGAGTCCGAACGGGCTGCTGCCGTGAGCGGGCTCAGAGCTTCGTCGTCCTGGCGAGGGCCAGCGGCACGACGCGGGGCTGGAGACCGGCTTTGGCGAGAAGGGCGTAGACCAGAAAACCGGCGATGAAGCTATAGACGGCGGAGGGCTGCAGGTAAGGCTTGGTTTCGGGCGCGATGGGCAGGAAGGGCAGGATGCCGATGAAGAAGCCGACAGCCCAAGCGCCGTAGCCGGCGAAGTTGACGCCTTCGCGAGGGCCGGCCCACTTGTTTCCGGAGAGCCAATAATCGGCCGCCATGGCGCCGCAGATGGGTCCGAAGGACGCGCCGATGATGGTGAACAGGTTGACCAGGTTGGCGGCGGCGCCGGTGACGGCGAGGATGGCGGCGATGACGGCGCCGACCATGGTGGAGGTGGAGCGCGGGACGCCGGGAATCATGGTGGCGAGACTATTGCCGGCGATGAAGGACGAGAAGCACATGGGCACGATGGAGGCGACGGCGAAAAGGAGAAAGGCGATGGCGGCGAAGCTGCCGGTCTGAGCGATGGCGGAATCGAATCGAAAATCGGCCGCGCCGCCGAGGCCTTGGGCGCCGGCGATGGCGAGCAGCGGGAGTCCCCCGGCGATGAGGACGGCGAGCAGGACGCCGACGAGTCCGCCGCGTTCGACGTCTTGCTGATTGCGGCTGTTGATGCCGAAATCGGCCCCGGCCGCGCCGGCGGTGGCGAAGAAGCCGACCACGATCTGGATGAGCATCACGAAGCCGATGTAGGGGCTGGGATGGGCGGGCGCGTAGTGGGGGATGCCGCGGGCGTTGGCGGCGAATACAACCAGGATCATGACGAGGGGGACGAAGTTGAGATAGAGCGCGAAACGGGCGACGTAGTGGATTCCTTTGGCGCCCACGTAGCCGAGCCCGAGCGACCAGAGCACGGCGATCACGGAGAACAGGAGACTGCCGGGACCGGCTTTGGAGCCGAATGCGGTGAGAAGGAACGTGGTGGCGACGAAGGCGTTCACGGACATCCAGCCGATTTGCAGAACACCCATGAGGATGCCCGGCATAAGGTATCCGCCCTGCGTGCCGAACGTGGAGCTGCCGAGGACGTAAAGAGGGAAGCCCGTGCGCATTCCCATAGTGGCGGGAATGCGGTAGAAGAGGAGATAGCTGATGAGCCCGGCGACGAGGAGCGCGAGCAGGCAGAGCCCGACTCCGGCGCGATCGACCGTACCGGCGCCGATCTCGCGGTAGAAGACGATCCAAAGAAAAACCCCGGCGTAGGTGGGCGCGGTGTTCTTATACCAGGGCGCGCGGTTCGAGGCGGGGTTCGGTGAGGCTTTATCGAGATAGGCTGGCAACGTGGTCGGCAAGCGGGACGGCTCCTTTGGCTTTGCGAGATGCTCATTATATACGCCGGTCGGTGTCTCCTATTACGGTCAGACAGGGAGAGACAATTCTTTTCGCACCGGAAGGGGTCGCGAGCCTGGTTTGAGCCGTTAGAATGAGAGGACCGTCACGCAATTCTCCAGAACAGCGGAGGATCGCGGGCGGAGCGACCCGGTGAGGGCGCGCGATCCGAACGCGTGGGTTCACCTGGTGACGGAGCGAGCGGCCGAGCGCATGGCCGACCGCGCGACTGCAACATTGCGTCGAGCGAGAACTGCCCGGCACTGCAATAGACCAGTCAGCCTGGAACCAACGACGGCGGTGTTCGACCGCCGGACGATCAAGCGAATTCATGAGGAGAGCGCGCGAATGTGGCAAGAACGGAAGCAGGATGTTGCACGGACCGCGGTGAACGATCCCGCGGAGGGACTGGGAGTAGCGCGGATTGGCAAAGGGATGCTGATCAAGGGGCGCGTCGAGAGCCGGCAAGACCTTTATATAGACGGCGAAGTGCAGGGGACGCTGACGGTTCCGGATCACCGTCTGACGATCGGCCCGAACGGAAGAGCGGGCGCGGGAGCGAAGGCGCGGGAGGTGGACGTCATGGGGGTGATTGACGGGGATATCGAATCTTCGGAGAAGGTGTCGGTGCGCAAGGGGGGAAGGCTGGTGGGGGACGTGCGGACGGCGGGGATTGTGATTGAAGACGGCGCGTATTTCAAAGGCAGTATCGATATAGTAAAGCGGCGTCCTACGCCCGCGCCGGATCCGCCACGGGCGGCGGTGTTGGAGCCAGCGACGCAAGAGGTGTAGATTGAACGAATTCTGGAGGCAGGCCGAAGGGCAGCGGCTGGACGGGATGTACAACCTGGGCGCGAGCTTGGGGGGCGCCGAGGATAGCGCGGTATTCCCGACACAGTCGCAGGAAGGCCGGCCGGCAGCGGTGAAGATTTGGCGCGGGGAAGATGGGGACGCCGCGCTGGCGGGGGTGCGGGAGGCCGCGGGGCTGGCGCACCCTCATCTGATTCCCATCTGGGCGACGGGGCGATCGGAGCTGGGCGGCAAGCCGGTCGTGTATGCGGTGATGGAGCGGGCGGATGAAAATCTGGCGGGCGTCCTGGAAGCACGGGCGCTGAGCGAGGCGGAAATCCGGGAGATGCTGAGTCCGGCGCTGGAGGCGCTGGTATGGCTGCACGAGAAGGGCTTCGTGCATGGGGCGATGCGGCCGTCGAATGTCATGGCGGCGGGCGAGACTTTGAAGCTGTCGAGCGATCAGATCCAGCGCGCGGGGGCGACGACGGCGGCGTTCGGGGGAAGCGTCTATGACGCGCCGAGCGACGAACCGGGCGTGGCGGTCGCGAGCGCGGATGTATGGGCGCTGGGCGTGCTGCTGTTTTACGCGTCGACGCGGCAGTTTCCGGAGTGGGGCGAGAGCGCGAGCGGCGCGCCGATCAATTTAGATGCAGTGCCGGCGGGGATTGCGGACATTGTGGAGCATTGCCTGCGATTCGAACCGAGCGGACGATGGACGGTCGGCGAGATTCGGAGCGCGCTGAATGGCGGGAAGAAGGCGGCCGCGGCGGATTCCCTGCCCGAGCCTGTAGCGGCGACGCCCGTGAAACCGGTTGAGCCGGTGAGAGTGGTTGAGCCGGTTCGGCCGGAGCCGGTGCGCGAAGCTCCAGCGCGCTTGGCGGCGCCGTTGCGGAGCAGATATCTGGACGAAGTGGAGAAGCCGGCGCGGGAGCGGCCGCAGTGGCTGATTCCCGTGGCCGTGCTGTTGGCGCTGGCGGTGTTGATTGTGAGCTGGATGGCGGCGAAGACGGGCGGCGCGGGTCCTCGAACGGTGACGAAAGCGGGGGAAGCGCCGGTCGCGGGCGCGGCGGCGGTCACTACTCCGGCTCCGATTGCGACTCCGGCTCCGGCGCCAGCGGCCGCGGCGGTTTCGAAGCCGGCGGCGCGCGATTCGCGGGGTGGTCACGGGAATACATGGTTCGTGGTGGTGGCGACGTATGTGGACCGGGGCGCGGCGAACCACCGCGCGGCGGAGATCAGCCGGCGTTTTCCGCGATTCCAGGCGCGCGTTTACGCGCCGCCGGTGACGAACCCGCATCACCTGGTGGTGATCGGCGAGAACCTGACCGAAGAGCAGGCCGACGCGCTACGGACGCGCGCGCGAGCGGCGGGGCTGCCGCGCGACGTGTACATCAAGAAATTCCCGGGCTGAGCGGCGCGCTAACGGGCGGCGGCGAGAGTTCCGGCCAGAAGGAAAACGAGCGGGGCGTTCCAATTGATGGCGACTTCATTGGTGGCGTAGGAGGCCTGCTCATCGAGGTACATGCGGGCGGGCGGCAGGTTATCGGGGAGAGCAGCCATGGCCGGATCGCTCTTGCGCCCGTTGGGACCGCCGGAAAGAAGTCCGGGCCAGGGTTCTTCGTTCAGATCGGCGCCGCTCGGGCGGTGGTGGGGATGGCGGAACGGGTTGTCTCCCAGGCGCGTGACCCAGGAGAGCGAGAAGGTGTTGCGTCCCAGAAGGTAGTGGAGGTTTTCGAGCGCGGTCTGGGGATAACGCGGGTCGGGTTGGATGGCGTTGGCGATTAGAAGCTGCAATCCGTAGTTGGCGGCGACGCCATTGGAGCCCCAAACGTAGTCTTGCGTGGTGAGGGTGATGCGGTAGGGATTGAGAGCGGCGCGCGCGACGATGGCGTTGGCGGCGTCGCGAGTGGCGGCGCGGATGGCGTCGGCGGCGCCCGCGTCATTCTTTGAGTTTGGCCTTGAGTTTGGGCCGCGGCCGAGGACATAAGTCCATAGGGCGAGAGCGGCGACGTTTCCCCACGAAGGCGGACTGGTCGCACTGATGGCAGTCAGCGATTCGCGGTAATGATCCAAAAAATACCGATTGTAGGGAGCTTCTTGCGCGGTGCGGGCGAGTTCGGCGGCGGCCCAGAGGCGCTCATCGTCACAGTGGGCATCGCCGTAACCGCCGGTGGCGACGCCGGGCGGATTTCGGAATAGCACGCCGGGATATTTGTCCAGCCAGGCCCACGCGCGGATGGCGGCTTCGCGGCACCGGCGGGCGAAGGCGACATCGAAGGCAGCATAATCGCGGGCGGCGATGGCCATCACGGCCGCGAAATCCGCGGTGGCGCAGGAACTCTTGAAAGGCGCGGCGCCGGTCCCGATCACGTAGCTGGTCAGCTTATCGGCTTCGGGCATGATGAAGGCGCAGAAGCGCTCGCTGGTTTGCTTGTGCCAGACGCCGCCATCGTCATCCTGGAGAGACAGCATCCAGTTGAGATTCCAGCGGACTTCGTTGAGGATGTCGGGAACTCCATTGCCGGATTCGGGCAGGTGCAGGTTGACGGCGCCGACCGGCTTGCCGAACAGTTCCCAAGCCCAGAGCAGCGTGGCGGTGGAGATGCCGGAGTTGACCACGTAGCGGCCATAGTCGCCCGCGTCGTGCCAACCGCCGGAGGATTGCGCGGAGCCCGTCTTGCCGGAGGAGGCGTGATAAGCGGCGTCGAGGTGGCATGCGGGATGTTTATAGCCGGGAAATTCCGGGCCGAGATCGACCGCGATGCCGCACCGTTGGCCGTAAAATGCGCGTATTGCGAGATAGAATGCGCGCGAATAAACGGCGGGCGATATAGAAAATGTCCAACTCCGCCCCACATTTGGAACATCGAGATAATATTCGCCTGAGGCGGTCAGCGCCGTGAATTCGGCGGTCTGAACGCGGTCTCCGGTATCCGGATCGGAAACGGGGGCGGAGAGCATTCCATGATAGACTACGGCGCCAGCGGGAAGGCTGCGAATCAGGAACTCCGAGGCTGGCGCGGTCGCGGAGATGAACGCGAATTTCGGCGCGTTTGGAAAATATCCAACTTGGTCGACCTTGATTAGATGCGAGCCCGCAGCGTTCAAAGCAGCGCCCGCAGGTGTGAGAACGACGACAGAAATTATGAAAGGAAACAACGAGAGGTATTTCAAAATACAAACAATTTACCAGCGCCCATGTAAGAAGTTAAATGCCAGTTAAATAACATTGGACGTCTGTAAGGAATGTAAAACTTTCTTAGATACAATCCGTTGACGACAGAAACTCTTTTCGGGTATTCTTGAAATCGCATTTACATTTTGGAGCGAATATGGGTGTAGTCGGACTAAACCACGAGTACCACCTGCAGACGGAGCTCTCGTTCGCAGGTTTCGCCTCGATGAAGCGATTGCTCCGGGAAGGGGACCTGGCTCTGGTAGCGGGCGACCGGAAACTATTGAGGAAGTTGCGCGTCGAGCGGCTGCGCATTTTCCGGCAGTTTGTGCGATGCCTGTCGCGGGAGATCAATCAAATTCAAGCGAAGCAGCGGGAGCAGGCGAACGCATTGGGCCGTTTCGACGCCAAGGGGTTCGCGCGCAAACGGATTTACGCGTTAGCGATGATTACGGGGTTGCGGATGGCGGGCTATTCGTATGCGCTGCGATTGCCAGTGTCCGCGAACTTCGCTGATCAGATTCTTTTCTCGGTGGAATACATGTTCTTTAGTGCAAGCCCTTCGACGGCGACCATTTGAAGCTTCTGAGGAACTGATTGGAAGCGGCCTCCCACCGGTCGATCACCTCGACTTCGCGGGGCGTTGGCGGTCGTGCCGTTTCGAGAATTTCCCCGGATTTCCCGAGCAGCGCGGTCCAAAGGCAGAAGCAAGTGGCGGTGAGGAGTTGAAGGACTTTGCCGACTCGCGCGGCGTTCCCGCCAGCGCTCAAACGCATGGCGAACAGCGACATCCCTGAGATGAAGAAGTAGGCCGCTCCGACGCGTTCGATGACGAGGACGTTGCGGCGAGTGGGAACGCTGATCACGGCGAAGGAGACGGCCACCAGCACGAGAAAGATGGCGATCGCGGTGGTGGAGTAGCGGGCGGTGCTGACCGCGGCGGCGACAAGGCCCCAATCGGGCGCATTCAGTTCGAAGCGGAGCAAGAGCGCGGAACCGAACAGCGCGGTCGCCACCACGGCCAGCAGGAATTTAACCACGCTCCCTATCCCGCGGTAATGACTTAAATGAATGGCGAAGATTTCCGCTCCGAGGCTGAACTGCGTGAAGACGGCAATCACGGAAATGAGAGCATACACGCGGTTATAGTCGTGCACGCCCTGCCGGCTTGTAAGGACGCCTAACAGCACCAGCGACGAGGCAAGGTCAAACATGACCCAAGCGGTGAAGGCCGGGTAGCGCCTGACCAGGCCGGCGGCGATGAGCCGGACGGTCAGACACGCCTCGGCCCCCATCGCCAGATACCAGCACCATCTAAACAGATGAATCTCGTCCACGGGCGTTTAGCTAAAAGTAAATCGAAAGACGACGCCGAATGCAACGGGGGATGGTGACGATCCGTTCATTTTGGCGGGCACAACGGCGGGCAGTAAGGAGGAGGCGGAATGACCTTGGCCTGTTGGGCAGAAGTCGCGGCGATGAGGCAGAGGAAGACAAGAGCGGCGGCGCGTGGGAACTTCATCGTTTGAATTCTCCTTTAATCTCAGAAATTGTTGATTGGAATTTCCAACTATTGTCCTCATGAACAATTTGTCTTCCATTCGTAAGCTTCACATCTTCACCACGCAGAAAGCAAGAGAGCGGGTTGATCAGGGTTCGGAAATGATATGGGAATCCGTGGAGAATCTTTGATAGTTGCTGTAAATGACTATCTCTTCGAGATTGAAATGCTTCACGAGAGCGCGGGCGGTGACGCGGGCGGTGATGGATTTGGGGAGCCATACTTCGTTGTTTACGCGGGTGCGCTCCAGAGTGAAGTGGGAACCGCGCGACATTCTCGCAAGGAAAAATCCGAAGGACACATCGTCGAGGACTTCGGCTTCGAGGCGGACCCATTCGAGGTCGGATTTGTCGATCCAGATCTTGCCGCGGATGTTCCGCAGGAGATTGGCGTACTTGCCGCGATAGGCGGAGCGCGGGTCGGCCTGGATGAGATAGCAAGGCCGTCCATCGTGGAGGGAATCGCGCAGTAAAGAGAAGTCGTAGGCGTCGGGGATCATTTTGACGGACTCGCGCTGTTTGGCGCGTTCGCGCTGATAGTCGGCGAAGCGGCGATCGCGCTCGGACGGGGTCAGCCTGGCGGCTTCGGCCGCGGCCTTATCCAGGCGGGCTTTCTCTTTGCGAGCCTCCGCGGCCGGAAGCGGCGCGTCGTTTCTGGCAGTGAGGCGTTCGTAACGCTTGCCGCCGAGGAACAAGATGTCGCGGGTTTCCGAGGTGGTTTTCCGGAGATTGCCGGCGCCGTCGAGTTCTTTGGTGAGATCGTGCTCCTGATAGGTGTACTGACTCGCGATAGCGAGCGCTTCGTTATCCGCGCGAAGGGATCGAACGACGATGTCATGCGCTTTGATGTCATGCGCTTTGATGTCATGCGCTTTGTTAGGCGCATTGTTGGGCGCGGCGTTTTGCGCGAAGACGACGGCGCAGAGGAGCAGGGGAGCGAGCACAATTTGGAGATGCCGCGGCCCGCGCCGAGGATGTTGACCCTTTGTGAGCGGGAGGCGCGCCGCGCCGCTAGGCTGAAACTTTACGCTCACCTCTTCATCTAGCTGGATGTCGAGGGAAACGCGATGACGGTCGGGACGGCGGCGGAGCGAGGCATAGAGGGGATTTACCAGGGAGACGGTTTTCACTGGGTGGGGGATGGATTTCGCGTGACGAACTATTTCCCCTCGGGCAACGATTTCGGGAACAGGATGAGCCCGTACGTGCTGCTGGATTATCACGCGCCTTTCCGTTATGCCCCGGAAGCGGGGGCGAAGCGCGGGGTGGGAGTGCATCCGCACCGGGGCTTTGAGACGGTGACGCTGGCCTTTGAAGGCAGCGTGGCGCACCATGACAGCGGCGGAAATTCCGGAGTGATCGGACCGGGCGACGTGCAGTGGATGACGGCGGCGTCGGGAGTTTTGCATAAGGAGTACCACGCGGAGGAGTTTTCGCGCCAGGGCGGCGTGATGCACATGGCGCAAATCTGGGTGAATCTTCCGCGGGCGCACAAGATGGATGCGCCGGCGTACCAGGCGCTGGGGGCGGACTCGATGGGGCTGGTGAACTTGCCTGACGGCGCGGGGCAAGTGCGCGTGATCGCGGGCGAGTGGGGAGGCGTGAAAGGGCCGGCGCGCACGTTTTCTCCGCTCGAGATGCTCGACGTCCGGTTGCATTCAGAAGGACGCGTGCCGCTGTCGTTTCCGGCGAAGCACAACCTAGGACTGCTGGTTTTAGGCGGAGAAATCGTGATCAACGACGAAGCGAAGGCGACTGCGCTCGATTTCGTTCTGTTTGCGGACGGGGGCGGCCAGATCCGGATCAAAGCCGGAAGAGAAGCGCATTTGCTGATTCTGGGTGGTGAACCAATTGACGAGCCGGTGGTGCAGCGCGGCCCGTTTGTGATGAATACGCAGCAGGAGATTCGTCAGGCGATGATCGACCTGCAAGACGGGAAATTCGGGCGCCTGGATGACTAGGTTTGGCGGGGGGAAATTGAAGGAGACGCAGATGAAGCGAGCGGGGGCGGCGTTCGCCGTCGGGGCGGCGATTGTGCTGATGGCGGGGACCGCGCACGCGGCGGAGTTGAAGCCGGAAACGCTGCAGGCGTGGGAGCAGTATGCGGCGGCGGCGCGGGCAGGCGCGGGGGAGAAGTTTTCGCTGTCGGAAGATCAGCGGCGGGCGGAGCGTTTGCGGGGCGGCGAAATTCCGGTGCGGCCGATGCACGAGCACGGGGCGACAGCGGTTCCGGGCGGATTGATTCACGACTGGGTGGGAATCGCGTTCATCCCGAATGTGAAGGCGCCGGAGATGATGGGCCTTCTCCAGAATTACGGGCGCTATAAGGACATCTATCAGCCGCTGGTGATCGATTCGCGGGCGTTATCGCATACCGAGAACGAGGACCGCTACTCGATGCGATGGATGCATAAGGTTTTGTTCGTGACAGCGGCGCTCGATGCCGAGTATGAAGCGAACATTGTCCGCGTGGACGAACACCGATTCTATGCAATCTCCCGGACGACGTGCATTCACCAGATACAGAATTACGGACAGCCGAGCGAGCGAATTCTGCCGCCCGATCAGGGAGACGGTTATATCTGGCGGATGATGAGCATCGCGCGGTTCGAGGAGCGGGACGGCGGGGTGTATGCGGAGCTGGAGGCGATCGTGCTGACGCGCGATATCCCGTCGTCTTTGCGTTGGATGATGAAGCCGGTGGTGTCGAAGCTATCGCGGAACTCGCTGGCGGTATCGCTGGCGCAGACACGCGGGGCGTTAACCGGGGCGGCGCGAGGTGCGGAGCTGCCGGAGCGCGCGCCGGGAAACGCATCGGAGAGCGGACGTGAAAATTTGGCGCGATCGCTGCAGCACTGAAAACGCGGCGCTCACCGGATTGGTTGTTTTCGGATTGGCTCACAGGCTAGAATTAATCGAATTGCAATCTAAGAAGCGGCACGGAACAGGCGCGTGCCGGAATCGCCGCTGAGCTATTTCCGTCGAAACTTTTTCCGTTTAAACTATGGCAGCTCCGAAGCCCGTACGCGCAATGAACCCGGAACGCATCAAGGTGTTCTCGGGGCGGGCGAATCCCGCGCTGGCTGCTGAAATTTGCGCGAATCTGGGGTTGCCGTTGAGCGATGCCGGAATCCGGCATTTTTCCGACGGCGAGATCGGGTTGCAGTTGCAGGAGAACGTGCGGGGCGCGGATGTCTTCATCGTGCAACCGACGTGCGCGCCGGTGGATCAGCACCTGATGGAAGTGCTGCTGATGATCGACGCGTTGAAGCTGGCGTCGGCGGAGCGGATCACGGTGGTGCTGCCTTACTACGGATATAGCCGGCAGGACCGCAAGGACAAACCGCGGGTGCCGATCGCGGCGAAGCTGGTGGCGCGGCTGCTGGAATCGGCGGGCGCGAACCGGATCATGGCGCTGGATCTGCATGCGGCGCAGATTCAGGGATTCTTCGATATTCCGGTGGACCACTTATATTTCCGGCCGGTGATGGTGGATTACTTCCGGCATCTGAAGCGGCCGAAACTGACGGTCGTTTCGCCGGACGCGGGCGGCGTGGAGCGGGCGCGATCGATGGCGAAGCGGCTGAACACGCGTTTAGCGATTATCGACAAGCGCCGGGAAGAAGCCAACGTGGCGGAGATCATGAACGTGATCGGGGACGTGCGGGATGCGCATTGCCTGGTGATCGACGATCTGATCGACACGGCGGGAACGCTGGTGGGGGTGGTGGAAGCGTTGCTCGAAAAGGGGGCGGCGTCGGTGACGGCGGCGGCGACGCACGCGGTGCTCTCGGGGCCGGCGGTGGAGCGCATCGAAAATTCAGCGCTGGTGGAACTGGTCTGTTCCAACTCCATCCCGCTGTCGCACGAAGCGGGGAAGTGCCCCAAGATCCGGGTGCTGTCGGTGGCGCAACTGCTGGCGCGGGGCATACAGTCGGTCCACGAGGAGACCAGCATCAGCGTGCTGTTCGAGAACGAGGATTGATGCAAGAAAAGGCGCGGCGGTCCGGTCTAAGATAAAAGGAACTGTGATGAGAACTCTGTTTGCTTTAGCGCTCGCGGCCGCGTCGACGATGACGGCGGCTGCCCAGAATACGCCCCGGCTCGCGCCGGAATTCGCGGTGAATATGCCGGACGGCAGCCAGAAGCTGCTCAGCTCATTCAAAGGCAAGCCGGTGAGCCTTTCGTTTTTCTTTACGACGTGCCCGCACTGCCAGGACATGTCGAAGCTGCTGAGCAGCCAGATCGTGCCGGAGTATGCGCCCAAGGGCGTGCAATTTTTGGCGGCGGCATTTGACGACAACGTGGGCAGGCAGCAGGTGAACGATTTCGCGAGTCAGTTCGTGAAAGGGGCGTTCCCGATGGGGTACACGGATCGGGGCGCGGTGCTCGAATTCCTGCAGAAGTCGATCATGACGCCGTTGTATGTGCCGATCATGGTGTTCATCGACCGGAAGGGCATGATTGTGGACGAGTATATCGGGGATCAGAAGTTCCTGTCGGATCCGCCGAAGAATGTACGGGCGGAGCTGGATAAGATCTTGGCGAAGCCGGCCGTCTCCAAACCGGTCACGCGCATTTCGAAGCGTTAGGGCTTGAGCGGGCAAACCGCGCGGGCGACGGCGGCGTTCGATACAATCTGCAAAGATCATGGACCGCCGCCAGATGCTTCTTTCTTCCCTTGCCGCTCCTTTGATGGGGCAAACCGGCTCCGCCCCCCAGAGCCGGCGACAGTACTACGAACTCCGCTGGTTTTATCTGAGGAATGGCGCGCATGCGCCGCGCATGATGGATCTGCTGAAGAACCATTGGGCTCCAGCCGCGCAGCGCGCCGGGATGAACGCGCCCGGATTTTTCCAGCCTTCCATCGGCGACGCGTCGCCCTCCGTGCTGATGCTGTCGACGTTCAGCAGTCCGGATGAAGCCGCCGGAGCGTTCGAGCATCTCATGGGCGATCGGGAATTTGCCGCCGCCTACGCCGGGGCGCATTCTCCGGAACCGGCCTTCACGCGGATGGAAGCCACGCTGCTGCGCGCGTTTGAAGGGATGCCGACATTACAGCCGCCTCCGGCGCGAGAGGGCGGCGGCCATATATTCGAACTGCGCACTTATGAATCGAATTCCATGATCAGCCTGGGGACTAAGCTGGCCATGTTCAACGGCGGCGAGATCGGCATTTTCCAGCGGCTCGGGATGATGCCGGTTTTCTTCGGCGAAGCAATCTTCGGACGCAATCTGCCGAGCCTGACTTATATGCTCAGTTATGACGATTTAGCGGCGCGCGAGCGTGTGTGGAAAGCGTTCATCGCCGATCCGGAATTCACGCGCCTGCGGACGAAGCCGGGGTACTCGGATGCGGATATCGTCTCCAACATCAGCAATGCGATCGTGAGCCCGCTCGGGTTTTCGGCGATTCGCTGAACACATCACTGAACACATCGCTGAAGCGCGGGCGCGTTCCCGCGAGCGCTCGGGATTCGATAAAATAACGGGATCGCTCCCCATGACCGAAACCACCACATTCCGGGAGCAGGAAACCGCCGAGCAACGGGACCTCACGCCGCTTTACCGGGTGGTGCTGCTGGATGACGACGACCACACGTACGACTATGTGATCGAGATGCTGCAGAAAGTGTTCGTGTTTACTCTGCGCGAAGCTTACCAGCATGCCGTGGAAGTGGATACGCGGGGACGGACGGTGCTGATCACTTGCGAGCTGGCCCAGGCGCATTTCGCCCGCGACCAGGTGCAGAGCTATGGCCCTGACTGGCGCCTGGACCGCAGTAAAGGATCGATGTCGGCGATCGTGGAACCGGCGGGCAGCGAAAGTTAGGATGTCGGCGGGGGCGGTTTGTGTTCGAGAGTGGAGCGGACGCGGCTGGCCAGACCCTCCGGGGTGAAGGGCTTGCGCAGATAGTCGCACCCGGAATCGATCCCCTTCGCGGCGATCTGATGCAAGTCATATCCCGACATGAAAATGCAGGGAATCTTGGGGTGTACGGACTTGATCTCTTTCACCAGATCCGGTCCGCTGACATTGGGCATGACAATGTCGGTGAGCACCAGATCGACCGGAAACTGATCATTTTCGTCGATCGCGCGGCGGGGATCGTCGTAGTCATAAACCGTGTAGCCGCAATGGCTGAGGATGGACCGGGCGAGTTTTAAAACGATGGGTTCATCATCGACCAGCAAAATGGCTTCGCTACCGCGATATTGTTCAAGCATTTAAGGCAGGCCCGCATTTCCGTAGGCGGGCAGGAGGGCAGAAGGGTTACGGGATCTTTCAACTGTGATCCACGCGGAGGGCGATGTCAACTCCCGGGGGCTGTCGTCAAACCCCATTCGGGTCACGGTAAACTAACAAGGTGAACAGAATCACAATTAAAACCTTTACCTTGGGCGGTATGCTGGCAGCGGCAGGAGTGGTTTCGGCGCAAGTCACCGCGACTCCGTCGCCAGCCCAGAGCCCGCAGCCCTCAGCGGCTCCTTCCCACAGTTCTCCGGCGAGCGCCGGTCCGGCGGCACCGGTTGTCCCGGGGATCACCGCGACCACGGATCCCGACAAAGTTGTCCTCAATATCGACGGCGACAAGATGACGGCCCGCCAGTTCGACGAAATGATCAAAGCCTTTCCCCCGCAGATTCAACAGGCGGCGAACGGGCCTCAACGGCACCAGTTCATTGAACAGTACGTTCAATTGAAGCTGGCCGCGAAGGAGGCCGAGAAGCGCAATCTGGAGAGCAAACCGGAGGTCAAGCAGCAGCTCTCCATTCAGCACGACAATGTCCTCGCGCAGGCGCTTTACCAGGATCTTTCGGCCAATATCAAGGTGTCCGACGCGGAAATTCAGAAGTACTATGACGACCACAAGAAGGACTACGAAACGGCCAAAGCACATCATGTGCTGATCGCCTTCAAGGGTTCTCCGGTAACGCCGAAGGACAAGAAGGAATTGACGGACGCGGAAGCGCTGGCAAAAGCGCAAGCGGTGCAGAAGCGGCTGCTAGCGGGTGAAGACATCGCCACGGTGGCCAAAGAAGTCTCCGACGACACCAGTTCGCCGACCGGCGATCTGGGAACGTTCAGCCATGGGCAGATGGTTCCGGCGTTCGATGCGGCCGTCTTCTCGCTGCCGATCGGGAAAGTGAGCGACCCGGTGAAGACGAACTTCGGATATCACGTGATCCGCGTGGATTCCCGCGAGTCGAAGCCGCTCTCCGAGGTGCGCGCGCAGATCGAGCCGAAAGTGCGCCAGGAGATGGCTAAGAAAGAGATGGACGATTTGCGGTCTAAGAACACCGTCATGATCGACGATGCGTTCTTCAAGCCGGCGGGGCCGAGCGGCGGTCCGACGAAGTAGCTTCTCCGATCGAGCGGCGAGGGAACAGGCGCGGGTTTATCGATCCGCGCCGTTTTTTCGCCTGGACGTTCTTAGGAGTGGCGCTGGCGCACGACGATCGAATTAGACTCCTGCAATGTCGGGAAGGTCTTGGACATGTGATCGTGCCAGGTGAGGCCTTCTTCATCGAGCAGCGCCCAGAACAGGCCGACTCCGCCGGATAGAACGCCGATCCAGGCGCCGGCCATGCGCAAGGCGCGGCTGCGCCCATCGAGCGGAAACCCATCGAAGTTGATGAGACGGAGGTGAGTCCAACGCATCCCCGGCGTGAGACTCCCCGCGATGGCGAAGAGCAGTCCATACCACAGGGCGATGAGCCCGAGCATTCCGCCGAGCAGAACCAGCGCGGTGCGATCGAGCGCGGCGGGTTTGGCCACCTCTTGAAAGATCAGAAGGACGATGCCGAGGGCGGACAGAATCATGCACAGGTCGAGCACGGCGGCGGTGGCGCGATGCACGGGGGCGGCGACGGCGGCATCGCAAAAGATCACCGCTTCGGCGTTGGTTTTCAGGGTGCGCGCGGTGTTTCTAACGGGAGGAAGGAAGTCCAGCGTGGCCTGGGTGTCGTCGACGGCAGCGCTCCGCGGGGAGTTCGTTTTGGCCGGCGGCTTGGGCGCGATGCCGCGAACTCCGGGCATCGCCAGCGGTTCGGCGGCGGGCGTCCCCGGGCGCGACGGAGCGGGTTGCACGACCGCGGGTCCGCCTTCGCTTTTGGGGAGAGAGTCAAACGGGATGATGCGAGGCTGCATTTCCGCGCCGAACAGAGAGGGCTGGGCGGCGCGGTTCTTGCGGGAGCGAGGCAGTTCGTCGAGGGTCGCGGCGGTGTCGATGGCGATCTCCGGCGCGAGACGCTTGACCTGCTGTCTTTCCGGGGCCGGCTCGGGCTCCATCACGCGAGCGACGGCCAAGGCGTTGGCGCCGGAGGCCTGGGCGGCCATGCGGACGTGCGCTCTGGCCGGGTGCGTGGGAGCTCCTATGTGTGTGCCCGCTAAACGCCGCCCGCAACGGCGGCAGCGGTGATCATCCGCGGAATTAGTAAACTGGCAATACGCGCAAGTCATGGCTGGCTTTTCTGTTACGCTGAAACGTGCCGCGATCGGGTTGCGTCGATGTTCGTCGAGCAACGCCACTCCTGATTTGAGTAGCGCAATTAAGAACTTCTTTCTCTTGAGATTCTCTCGCAAAATTCTTCTGTTGTGTGGCTTAAGCCTCGCATTCCCGCATTTTGCGTTACCGCAATTTAGCAGAATCATCGGACTGCCCGCCAATCCTGAACCGGAGCCGCCCAGCGAACTGGCGCCGGATAAGGCGGATCACGTTCCGCGAACCAACATTCCGCCGCTCGACAAGACTTACATCAGCGCGCGCGACCGGCAGGAATCGGAAAACGGCATCTATCACCTGCGCGGCAACGCGGTTCTCGAGCAGACGGACGCGGTGCTGAAGGCGGACGAGATCGACTACAACGAGGAAACCGGCGACGCGGAAGCGCGCGGCCACGTGTTCTACCAGAACTTCACGCAGAACGAGAAGATCACCTGCGACCGCGTGGAGTACAACCTGGATACGGAGCGCGGAAAATTCTATAACGTGCATGGCACGGTGAAGACGCACATCGACGCGCGGCCGGGAATGCTCACCTCGAACAACCCTTTTTATTTCGAGGCCAAGTGGGCCGAACGGATTGAAGAGAAGTACATTCTGCACGAGGGATTGATCACCGGCTGCACGCTGCCGAACCCTTGGTGGACGCTGCGCGGGCCCCGTTTCGACATTATCCCGGAGAAGCGCGCGCTGGCCTACAACTCCTGGTTCTTTGTGCGCAAGATGCCGCTTTTCTATACGCCGTTCTTCTACAAGTCGCTCGAAAAGGAACCCCGGCAAAGCGGGTTTCTCACGCCCAACATCGGGCACAGCTCCCTGCGCGGTTTCATCTTTGGCGTGGGTTATTTCTGGGCCATCAATCGCAGCTATGATCTGACTTACCTCTTCCAGGACTGGTCCGCGCGCGGGTATGCGCACCATATGGATTTTCGAGGCAAGCCCAACGATAAGACCGATTTCAATGTAATCGCGTACGGGGTGCAGGATCGCGGCATTGAGCAGAACGGAGCGCTGCAGAAGTTCCCTGGATACGACGTGACAGGCACATTGCGGTCCGACCTGGGGGACGGCTGGACGGTGCGCGCGAATCTTGACCTGCTCAGTTCGCTGGCCTTCCGCGAGCAGTTCACCGATTCGTTTAACGAAGCAATTTTCTCCTCTTCCACGTCGACCGCGTGGGTGGGCAAGCATTTCGGCGCGTACAGCTTTGACGTGGCGGCGCAGCGCGTGCAGCTTTACGAGGACGCCACGCCCGGAAACTTCGTCATCCTGCACCGGCTGCCGGAGGTGGATTTCACGAGCCGCGACCAGCAGATCAGCGACACGGTGCTTCCCCTGTGGGTTTCGTTCGACTCCAGCGCGGGACTGCTTCACCGGAGCGACCCGACCGAGGACTTTCGAAACAGCGCGACCGTGGAGGAGACGGCCTATTCGACGGGGCCGGCCATGCCGCGCATTGACGCGGACCCGCGGATCATGACGGCACTGCACTGGGGCGGCATCACGCTGACGCCGAGCTTCGCGCTGCACGAGACGTACTTCGGCCAGAGCTTTGCGAACGATCTGCAGACGAGCGGCACGGTGGAGACCAACGCGGTGACGCAAAGCGGAATCGACCGCTTCGCGGAAGAAGCGGGGGTGGACATCACGTTTCCGGCGATCGAGCGCATTTATAACCGCAAGACGTTCCTGGGCGATAAGCTCAAGCACGTGGTGGAGACGCGCGCCACCTACAAGTACGTGGCCGGGGTCACGGATTTCAACCGCCTTATCCGATTCGATACGACCGAACTGCTGAACGACACGAACCAGATCGAATTTTCGGTGACGAACCGGCTGTACGCCAAACGCGGGGATACGGTTTCGGAAGTGCTGACGTGGGAGGTGGCGCAGCAGCGCTACTTCGATCCCACGTTTGGCGGCGCGCTGGTGGCGGGGCAGCGGAATGTCACGCTGGATTCGCTGGAACTGACGGCCTACGCTTTCCTGAGCGGACCGCGCAACTATTCGCCGATCTCTTCCAACCTGCGGTTCAATCCTTTGCTGGGCGTGTCGGTGATCTGGCAGGCCGACTATGATCCGCTCCGCGGAGGGTTGATCGACAGCGGAATCACCGCCGATTTTCACCACAAGATTTATTTCGTCTCGGCTGGAAACAACTACGTGCGAGGAATTCTTCTGCCGAGTTCGACCGGCACGCTGATCCCGCAGAATCAGAACTACATCTCGCCTCCGGCGAACCAACTGCGCGGCGAGGTGGGACTGGGAAACAACACGCGCCGCGGGTGGAACGGCGCGGTGACGGGCGTTTATGATTACCGGGCCGCCGCGCTGAACCTGGCGCCTTTGCAGTTTCTAATCGCCCAGATCACCTACAACACGGACTGCTGCGGAATCAGCGGCCAGTACCGGCTCTATGACATCGGGACCGGACCGACGCTGCGCCACGACAACGAGTACCGGGTGGCGTTCACGATCGCCAATGTGGGGCAGTTCGGCAATATGCGCAAGCAAGAGCGCATTTTCTAAAACAGAGGGTGCGGCCGCGAGGCCTTCCGGACATGCTACGCTAGTCCTGTCGGCTGCGGCTTCCGCGGGCCTGTGCTCCCCTTTCAGTGAAACTGAAACGGAATGTCCCCTGGAAGTGCTTCGGAGCGGCAATTTCAGTACGAATTCGGGTTTTCTGGACTTGACTTTTCCGCACAAGTCCATATCATGTCAGTACCTTAGTCGTAAGTTCCTGGTATACGGCGGGTTATTCAGCGGATGGGTTGGAGGTGTATTTCCAGTTTGGCAGAAGTAAAACTGCAAGAGGGCGAAACCATCGAGAACGCCCTGCGCCGTTTCAAGCGGAAGGTTCAACAAGAGGACATCATCAAAGAGGTGAAGCGTCACTCCTTTTACCTGAAGCCCGGCGAGAAGAAGCGCGTAAAGCAGGCGCTGGCGCGTAAACGGAACCGGAAGAAAAGCCGCCGGGAACCCGAATAGGTCAGCTCCTTTACTGTGATACCGGGCCGGTCCATCCACCGGCCCAACCCAAAGGGCGAGATGCCCGGGAAAGGACCGGCAGGAGCAGCCGATGCCAGATTTTCAGGATAGATCCCTCAAGTGCGTCGATTGCGGCGGAGACTTCATCTTCACCGCGGGCGAGCAAACCTTCTTTCACGACAAGAACTTCAAGAACGAGCCCAAGCGCTGCCGCGCGTGCAAGCAGAAACGTCAGGGTCCGTCGGCCGCGGGCCACGGGCGCGTGGAGACCTCCACCAGCTGCTCGCAGTGCGGGCGCGAAACCACCGTGCCCTTCCGGCCTACGCAGGGACGTCCGGTGTTCTGCCGCGACTGCTTCCAGGGCCGCCGAAGCGAAGTGCAGGCCGCATCGGCTTAAGAGCGCAATTCACCACAACTTTCGCGGAAGACGCCGGGGCCAGCCGCGCACACCCTAGCTTTGCCTGCGCTTGCGGGCCCAGCCCTCTTTGAGGACCTGCCGGGAACGGCCTAGGGCGAGAGCTTCGGCGGGGACGGGTTTGGTGATCACGCTTCCCGCCGCGATGTAGCTCCCGTCGCCAATCTCGACGGGTGCGATCAGCGTCGAATTGCTGCCCACAAAGGCGTCGCTGCCGATGCCGGTATGGTGCTTATGCACGCCATCGTAGTTGCAGGTGATGGTTCCGGCGCCGATATTGGCGCGCTCCCCGACGGAACAATCGCCCAGGTAGGCCAAGTGCATGGCTTTCGCGCCGGCGTGAACCTCCGCCTTTTTCAGCTCCACGAAATTTCCGATGTGGGCGCCCGCGCCGACCACGCTGCCTGGACGGATGCGCGAGTAGGGTCCGACCTGGGCGCCGGAGGAGACGCGCGCCTCCTGAATGCTGGTGAAAGGATGCACCTGGACGCCATCCTCGATCAGGGCGTCGAGGAGCACCGAATAGGCGCCGATGCGGCAATTTTCACCGATACGCGTGTGTCCCAGAAGGCGCACTCCGGGTTCGATCACCGAATCGATCCCGACGGTGACCCCGCCATCGACGGTGACAGTCTCGGGTTTTTCGACCGTAGCGCCTTCGAGCATCACGAGTTGAATTTTGCGAGCGCGGAAGATGGCGTCGACAGCCGCCAATTCCACGCGATTGTTGATTCCCATCAATTCGGAAGCGTCCGCGACGGGATAGGGCTCGACTCTGCCCCCCGCGCGAAGGAGCACGCCGATCATGTCCGTCAGGTAGTACTCGCGGGCGGGGTTATCGGGGCGCAGTTCGCCGACGTGTTTCCAGAACAGATCGGCGTCAAAGCAATACTGGCCGGTGTTGACTTCGCGAATGGCGAGCTGCTCCGGGGTGGCCGCCTTTTGCTCCACGATCGCCTCCACGCCGCCGACGGCATTGCGGATGATGCGCCCGTAGCCGGTGGGGTCGGCCAAGTCAGCCGTGATCATGAGAGCGGCGGCGTCGGTCCGTTCGGCTTGGGAGATGAAGCCTTGGAGCGTTTCGGTCCGGAGCAGGGGCCCATCGCCATTGAGGACCATCATGCGGCCGCCGAGCCCGATCAGCTGGTCGCGTCCGCACATGACGGCGTGGCCGGTGCCCAGCTGTTCGGCCTGGTGGATGAAACCGATGCCCCGATGGGCGAGCAGCGCGCGCACGCGCTCCGCCTGATGGCCGACGACCACAAACGTGCGCTCCGGGGGCGCGATGGAGGCCGCCCGATCGAGCACGTGTTCGATCAGGGTCTGGCCGCCCGCGCGGTGCAGCACCTTGGCCTGCCGGGAGCGCATCCGCGTGCCGAGCCCAGCCGCCATCACCACCACTGTCACATCAGCCTTCATTCGCTTCCTTCAGCCTCTTTCGCCGGTTGGCCCGGACCAGGCGGAGCGCGACATTGGCCGAGCGCCGCGGATCATGCCGCACCACTTCGGACGCCTGCAGCAGCTCCGCCTGAACGACCCGGATGCCCATGGCCCGGATGGTATCGAGATCATTTTCCACCGGCTGCACGTTGGCGCGCGCATACCGCCGGCGCATGGCCGGACGGATGGCGCTGCAATTGACGACAGCCGTATCGATGAGTTTTCCGCCAGCGTGCTGGTGAATGGCGCGGATATGGTCCGACGCGCGAAACCGGATGGTCTCCCCAGGCTGCCACATCAGGTTGACGAAATAGGCCTTGGTGGCGCGCGAAGCCCGGATGGCCTCCGGAATTCCGGCGACCAGCAGGTTGGGGATGACGCTGGTGAACAGCGATCCGGGGCCGAGCGTGATGAGGTCGGCCGCGGCGATGGCGTCCAGCGTCTCGGGAAGCGGGCGGCATTGCCTGGGCCGCAGGCGGATGGTGGCGATGTGGCGGCGGCTCTTGCTGATTTTGGTTTCTCCGGTGACGAGGGATCCATCTTCCAGAACCGCTTCGAGCTCGACGTTTTCCGACGTCGAGGGGAAGATATGGCCGCGAATCTTGAGCACCTCGGCGGATTGTTTCACCGCCAGGGCGAAATCGCCCGTGATGTGCGCGAGCGCGGTGAGGAAGAGATTTCCGAAGCTGTGGCCCTTGAGTCCGGAACCGCTCTGGAAGCGATATTGGAAGAGCTTCGACAGCAGCGCTTCGTCTTCCGACAGGGCCACCATGCAGTTCCGGATATCGCCGGGCGGCAGGACGGCGAAATCGCGACGAAGCCGTCCGGAACTGCCGCCATCGTCGGTGACCGTAACGATGGCGGTGATGTCGAGCGGGGTCGTAACCTGCTTTAGCCCGTGGAGCAGCGCCGAGAGCCCGGTGCCGCCTCCGATGGCCACGATGTGGAGAGGCGCGCTCATGCGTCGAAAGGCGCGGACTCAGAAGGGTTGCGATCTCTCGGGATGGAGGAGCTGGGCAAAAAGCGGGGTGTGCGCGACGGAGGCGAAATCCGGATCCTGGCGCGCGGCGTTGCGATTGCGCGGGTCGGCATCAACGGCACGTCTAAGATTCTCATATGCGCCGGAGATATCCCCGCTGAGCGCGAGGGCGGCCGCATATCCGTACAGCATGTAATCGCATTTGGGATCCAGAGCGAGGGCGACTTCAAGGTGCTTTCGGGCGGTTTCCAGATCCCGCGCATTCAGGCGCTCGACTCCGTAGTGGTAGTGGTCCGACGCGGTTTTCAGCGCTAACAGCGGCTTCTGCATGCGCCGGTCGCAGACCACGACGTGGTTTTTGGCGGTGAGGGTCACGGGCAGTTGGGGGCCCTTGGCGGCGTGCTCGAAGAAGACGCGTGCCTCGGCGAACTGCTGGGCGCGGAAAAGCCGGAGGCCCTGTTCGAGAGCCTTCATCTGGGCGTCGGCCTGGGTCTGCACAACAGCAGCCGCGCCGTCGACCGCCGCGCCAGGAACGGCGCCGGCTTTCTCCGCGGCGGGAGTTCCTTCAACCTTCTTTCGCGTCGCCATATTCGTCCAACGAGACGCAGTGTTTATAGCAGACTCGCTGCCGCAAGTCAAAAAGAGCGACCGGAGCAAAAAAGAAGCCCCCTAAAGTTTTCACTCGAGAGGGCTTGGGATTACGGCGAGTTCACTCCGGGATCAGGGCAAGCCGCCGACCGGAGTGCCCATGATGGTCATAATTCCGCCTTTGGCGATGATGGCGGAGAGCTGAGCGTGGGTGTAACTTGCGCCGCCCGCCTCATTCGTATAGAGCGCCGTCGTCGGATTATAGAGCAGAGTCCGGGGTGAGGTGTTGATGGCGCCTTGCGCGATCAAAGAGCAGTTTCCCGCCGCGGCCTGAGACTCCAGCGTCGCCCAGTCCGAGGTGATGGAAGGAGTGGTGATGTTGGCGGAGGTGACGGTGCGGGTGTACCCGACCGTGGGCGCCATTCCGGTGTCGAACGACAACATGTAGGCCGCGATGTCGTTCTGGAGCTGCACTTTACCCGTCAATCCGACGAAAGCGCCGTTGCCGAGGAAGGAAGCCAAACCAGGTGTGTCGCCACCGTTGTTCAAGCCGAACCCGTCGATGGTCTGGCCGGTCTTGTTGAACAGGAGCTTGGTGTAGATGGCCCGCAATTGGGGAATTTTCAGCGGCTGCGGCTCGAGGCCCTGACGAATCGAGAGATCGGAGCCGATTGAGCCGGCGTGACACTGGATGCAGATCTGGCCGTTGGTGCCCGAAGGATAGTTGAGGAACAACGAAAGACCCGTTTGCGCGTTCCCGCCAGCCAGGCTGGTCGGATAGGTGCGGTCCAGATTCTGGTTCGGGTTCGGCATGTACTGAATCGTGTTGATGAAGTTGGTGAAGCTCGTCATATCCGAGTCAGAGAGCTGGTTGCCGCCCATCAACTCCTGGAAGGCGACGTTGAAATCGGAGAAGGCGGGCTTGTCGCCGCGCCAGTGGTAAGGCGCCGTGCCGTTCAGACCACGGAGGGGGAAAGTGGTCATGGGACCCTTCATCGGATTCAACTCATAGGTCACGCCGGTGTTTAGAACTACCGGGAAGTAGGTGCCGGTGGGATCGTTGAGATCCCAGGAAAGATGATCGGTTTCGCCGTCAAGGTGGCAGGATGCGCAGGAATTGCTGCCGTTGCCGGAGAGCTTGGCGTCGTAGAGGAATCCGCGGCCCTGGGAGATGACGGCGGGGGTCGGATCGGTCGCTCCGGTTTTAAGATCCCATGCCACGACGGCGTTGGTGGTGGTGTTGATGATCGAGAATGTGTTCGAGATCCGGTTCCACTCGTAGAGGACGTGGGCGGTGTTGTTGATGGCCAGACCGCGGGGGCCGCGCTTGGTGGCCGGGGCGACGACGTCGCCGATCTCCTGCTGGTTGATCTCGATGCGGGCGAGGATGTTGCCCGCGCTATCTACCTGAGCAACGCGATCGGTGCCGAAGGCGGCAATGTACATTGTGCTTCCCGTGCCGTCGAAAACGACGTTGGTGGGCTGCGCCAGCGCGAGCGAGAGCGCGTTGGTGTCAACGGCGCAATGGATGTTGGAGACCGGATCGAGGACGTAAGCGGTGACGGTGTTCTGCGGAGTCACCTTGCTCAAGCGATTGACCGAATATTCGCCGCACATCGTAGGCTGGTCCTGGACCAGATTCGTCGAATCCGTATTGGTTACGTACAGGTTCCCCGTGGAGGGCTGCACCGCGATGTTGAAGTTGTTGGTCCCGATCGCGTTGAAATAGCCGTTGATCGCGAGTTTGCTTACCCCGATCGCGACCACGTCGTTATCCGGCATCGTGAAGGTGACGACGTTCGAGAAGGCCGGGTTGTTGTAGTTGGTGATGTAGTCCTGCAACGGGATGGGCTCCAGATTGGCGGGACCGGTGGGCTGGTACTTGAGGGCGAATTCGCGCGCGATGACGGTCGATTGGTTTCCGGAAGCGCGGAAAGCGGCATAAACGGTGTTCCCGTCCGGGCTCAGGGCCATAGCCTTGGGCTGGCCTCCGAAGACCGGGATTGACTGCACCAGAGCGTGGCTCGTGGCGTTGTAGACATTGATCAGATTGCTGCGGGCGATGCTCACGAAAGCGTTCCCGCCGGCAAACACGATATCGGCAGGCTCATCTTTGGCCGCGATGGTGTCGGTGACGGTCTGTTTGGAAACCGAAACGACACTGATGCTGTCTGATTCCTGGTTGACCACCCATACCTCGTCATTGGGATTTGCGGCGTAGGGATTAGGAGCGACGGAGACGGGCTCGATCCCGACCGGGATCTCGGCGATTTTCACCGGACTGGTGGGCGCGGTGACATCGAATACGGAGAGGCTGGAATTGGGTTCGTTGATCACGAACAACCGGGTGAGATCACTCGAGAGGCGGATCGGGTTGACTGGAGATCCTTCGAAATTAGTATAGGGCGGCGGAGATTGGGTAAGCGATGGCCATGCGAGCAGAAAAAGGGCAGCAAGCAAGGGCTTTGCCTTGGGAAGTGTCAAGGTTCGTACTCCTTTAGGGATTGAGCAAGCGTACCAAATCTACGAACAGAAACAAACCCTTTAACTCGATAAAAGCGAATCTCCTAGAACTTTTTCAAACACTTGATGGACTGGCAGGCGCGCTCGGGACGATTTTGCTCCGGAGGCGACGCCAGATGGAGAGCGGATACGAAGACGATTAGGGGATTTGAAACATCCCCATAAGCGCATTTCCGGCCACCGCGGCGATGCCGATCGGGATCAGCCACTTCCAGCCGAGGCGCATCAGTTGGTCGTAACGCAGCCGGGGAAACGTGGCGCGGCACCAGATGGCGGCGTATAGAAAGGATAGTACTTTCACTAAGAACCAGAAGAGTCCGGAGAGAGCCAGATTCACCGACGGGAAGAGAAAAGAGACGCCCAATAGCAGGGAGAGCGCGGCGAGTCCGAACAGAATGGCGCGGAAGATGGGGATCTCCGGCTTCCGCGCGAGCCAGAACATGCCGGCGGCAATGGCGACAAAGACGAGGGCCGGAGCGCCAAAACCAAGCGGATAATCCAGCCAGCGCACATTCGGAAACGGACGCAGCCATCCACCCCAGAACAGGGTGGCGGCCACGGCGCAGGCGATGAACAAGTTGGCGTACTCGGCGAGCATGAAGAAGGCGAAGCGCATACCGCTGTACTCGAGGTGATAGCCGCCGGCGAGTTCCGATTCCGCTTCGGGGAGATCGAAAGGCGCGCGGTTGGATTCGGCGAGGGCGGCCACGGCGAATAACCCAAACGCCACCAACCCGAAGCCCCAGTGGTCAAAAGCGAACCAAACGCGCCGCGCCGCCTGGGCCTCGACGATGCCGCGAAGGCGGAGCGTTCCCGCGGACATCAATCCGCAAAGGAGGGCGAAGGAGAGAGCGATCTCATAGCTGACCAGCTGCGCGGCGCTGCGAAGCGCGCCTAAGAGGGGGTAATGGCTGTTGGACGCCCACCCGCCCAGCACGAGTCCCAAGACGCCGAACGAAGCGGTCGCGACGATCAGGAGCAGGCCGACATTCAGATCCGCCACAAAGATGGCGCGGCCGAACGGGAGCACCGCCATGGCGGACAGGGCGCCGGCGGTCGCCATGACGGGGGCCAGACGAAAGACGACGGGATCGGCGGCCGAAGGGACGATGTCCTCTTTCAACAAGAGTTTCAGTGCGTCCGCCACGCCCTGCAAGACGCCGTGGGGGCCGACGCGCATGGGACCGAGGCGGCCCTGCATGTCCGCCAGGACCTTACGCTCCAGAAGAGTCAGGTACAGGATGAACGGCGGAAATAGAAGGACAATGGCGACCGCGGTGATGAGGGAAGCGATCATGCTCTATTTGATCGCTTCCTGGGCAAAGCGCAGAACGGGCTCCGGAAAAAGGCCCGCGATCAACGTCACGGCGGCGCTGGCGCCCAACGCCACGCTCAGACCCCAAGGCGCGCGGGGCCGTTCGGTTCCGACCTCTGGCTGGAGAAAAAGGAAGCGGATCAGCCGGAAGTAGTAAAAACAGGACACGGCGATGTAGAGGACGGCGACGGTCGCCAGCCCGTAATGCCCGGTCTGCATCAGGGCGAGCGCAATATAGTACTTGCCCCAAAAGCCGGCGGTGGGGGGAATGCCGGCGAGCGAGAGCAGAAACAGGAGCATGGCCAACGCATAGGCCGGGCTCTTGCGCATAAGTCCCGCGAGGTCCGAAACGTCTTCGCCTAAACCGTGGCCGCGCTCAAGAGCGATCACGACGGCGAACGCGCCGACGTTGCTGACGCCATAGACCAGGAGGTAAAGCGCGAGGCCGTCGCGGCCGGTCTGGTTGCCCGCCACGACGCCCAGCAACATGTAACCGGCATGCGCGATGGAGCTATAGGCCAGCAGGCGTTTCAGGTTGGTCTGGGTGAGCGCGGCGAAATTGCCGATGGTGAGCGTGAGCACGGCCGCGATGCTCAGCAGGGGACCCCAGAGGGCGCGCGCGCTTTCCAGCGCTCCGGGCAGGAGGCGCATCAGCAAAGCGACGGACGCCGCTTTGGAGGCGACGGAAAGATAGGCGGTGATGGCGGAAGGCGCGCCTTCGTAGGCGTCAGGCGTCCACATGTGGAAAGGCGCGGCGGAAATCTTAAACAGCAGCCCCACGGTGACGGCGGCGATGGCGACGAGGAGCACCGGGTCACGCGGATCGCGGGCGGCGGCGGCGGCCGACACATCGCGCAGCAGCGTGGATCCGGAGATCCCGAACAGGAGCGAAAAGCCGTACGCGAGAATGGCGCTGGAAAAGCCGCCGAGCAGGAGAAACTTGATGGCCGCCTCGGTGGACCGGCGATCTCCGCGGCCGAAGGCGACGAGGACGTAGAAGCTGATGGCCATCAGTTCCAGGCCTAGAAACAAAGTGATGAGATCGGCCCCGGCGGCAAGGAAGAACATGCCGGTCTGGGCGAACAGGAGCATGGCGAGATGCTCGGCTCGGCGGTCACGCGAGACAAGCACGACCAGCGCCGCCGTTCCGGTGAACAACCAGTTGAAGAATAGGGCGAACGAATCGATGGTTAACGCGCCGTGGAACCCGACGAGTTCGAGCGACCCGGCGCCATGCAGCCAGGCCTGCTGGCGCACCAGAGCGACGGCGGTGAACGTGAGTCCGGCGAGAGCGAGAAACAGGGGAGCGCGCGACATCCGGCCGCCGGCAAAGCGCAACAGGAGCAGGGCGCATGCGAACAGGGCGGGCATCAGGCCCGGCAGCAACGCCAGATGGTCCGCGCTGCTGTACATTACGGCACCGGCGTTCCATGGACGCGCGCCACGATGGCGGCGACGGGCCGCCGCAGCAGATCGAAATAGGGTTTCGGGTAGATGCCGATGGAGATGGCCCATAACACCAGCGGCATGACGATCCACATCTCGCGCGCGTTCAGGTCCGGCAGCTTGCGGTTGGCCTCATGCCGGATTTCGCCGAGCATGGTCCTTTGATAGAGCCAGAGCATGTACGCCGCCGCCAGGACGATTCCCAAGACCGCGCAGGCGGCCCAGACGCGGCTGACGGCGAACACGCCCTGCAGAATCGTAAACTCTCCGACGAAGCCGTTGAGCAGGGGCAATCCGGCGGAGGCGAACGCGGCGATGGCGAAAACCACGGCAAAGCGCGGCATGACGCGGGCGACGCCGCCGTACCCGGCGATCTCCCGCGTGTGGCGGCGCTCGTAGATCATTCCCACCAGCAGAAAGAGGAGCCCGGTGGTGATTCCATGATTCAATTGCTGGAGGACGCTTCCGGTGAGCCCGGCCTCATTCAGCGCGAAGATCCCGAGCGTACAGAAGCCCATGTGGCTGACAGACGAGTAGGCGATCAGTTTCTTCCAATCGCGCTGCATCAGGCTCACGAGCGCGCCATAGAGGATGGCGATGATGGAAAGAACGGCCATGATCTCGACCACGATACGATCCGCGGACGCGACGGGCAGCAGGGGCAAGGAGAACCGAATGAAGCCGTAGGTTCCCATTTTGAGGAGCAGGCTGGCGAGCACGACGGAGCCGCCGGTGGGCGCCTCCACATGGGCGTCGGGAAGCCAGGTGTGGAACGGGAACATCGGAACTTTGATGGCGAATCCGCAGAACAGAGCCCAAAAGATCCACTGCTGCGCGACAGGCGCCAGGTTGAGCTTCAGCAGGTCCGCAATTTCGAAGGAGTAGAACCCGTAGCGCTGGAAGTGAAGGAAGTAGAGGGCCAGCAGCCCGAGCAGCATCAACACCGATCCGGTGAGGGTGTAGAGAAAGAATTTAATGGCCGCGTGCAGGCGGCGCGGTCCGCCCCAGATGCCGATGATGAAGTACATCGGGATCAGCACGGCTTCGAAGAAAACGTAGAAGAGGAACGCGTCAAGCGACAGGAAGACGCCCAGGATCCCGGCTTCGAGCAGCAAGAAGAGCGCGAAGAATTCCTTGAGTCGCTCTTCAATGGTCCAGGAGGCCAGCAACGCCAAGGGCAGGATGACGGCCGAGAGCAAGACGAGCAGCAGGCTGATCCCGTCGACTCCGAGCGAGTAATCGATTCCCAGAGAGGGCACCCAGGGGATGCGCTCCGCAAACTGGAATCCGGCGGCGTCCGGCTCGAACGCGCGCAGGAGGATGAGCGCGAGGACCAAGGTGAGAAGCGAGGCGCCGATGGCGACCAGCCGCAGCGCGCGGCGGTTCCGCCCAGGAACACAGAGCAATACGGCGAGCCCGGCGACCGGCGTCACGAGCAGAGACGTGAGGATGTGCGGCATCACGAGAGCGACATCATTTGCGCCTCATCAGTGAACCCAAACCAACCAGCCCAGCATGGCGCCGAGGCCGAGGGTGATCCACCAGGCGTATTGGGAGAAAACGCCGGTCTGCAACGCGCGGACCGGCAGGGAGGAAGCGCGGACAAAGAAAGCGAGGGCGCGCACGGCGCCATCCACCACAAAGCGGTCGCAGGCCGAAGAGAAGCGCCCGGCGCCGCGGGCCAGAGAGCCGACGCCGAGCACGCCGGAATCGAGAATGGCGTCGTCGAAGCGGGCGAGCGCGCGTCCGCCGCCTCGCGCCAATCCCCGCACGAATACGAAATGGTAGAGGCGATCGAGATACCACTCCTCGGAAAGAACGCCGTGCAGAGGCTTAAGCGCCTGTTCCAGGTTGCTGGGGATTTCGGGACGGTGGTGGTAAAGGTAACGCGCGAGCGCGAAGCCGATCAGGGCGACGGCGGCCGAGGTTCCGGTCAAGATCCACTCACTGCCGGGCGCGGTATGAGGAGTATGTCCGGAACCCGCGAACACGGGGCTGAGCCAATGCTCGAACGAATGCATCCACGCGGGACCGCGCCATGAGGCGGGCACGCCGATCCAGCCTGACATGACGCTGGCCGCGGCCAGCACGACCAACGGTCCGGTCATCAATCCGGGAGATTCATGGGCGCGGGCGACGCGGGAGTGGGCGACTCCGTAGAACGTGAGGTGCATCAGGCGCCACATGTAGATGGCGGTGAGGCCGCTGGTCAGCACGCCGATGAAGTAGAGCGGGCGCGCGCCGGCCCCGAAGGTCTCGTTCAGGATGGCGTCCTTGGAGAAAAACCCGGCGAGTCCCGGGATGCCGCTCAGGGCGACGGCGCCGATGAACATCGTCCAATATGTGAGGGGCATTTTACGGTAGAGTCCGCCCATTTTGCGCAGATCCTGCTCCCCATCGAGCGCGTGAATCACCGACCCCGCGCCGAGGAACAGGAGCGCCTTGAAGAAGGCATGGGTGAACAGATGGAACACGGCGACCCACCATGCGCCCACGCCGAGCGCCAGAAACATGAAGCCGAGCTGGCTGACGGTCGAATACGCCAGCACGCGTTTGATATCGGTATGGACCAGAGCGGTGGCGGCAGCGAAGATGGCGGTGAAGGCGCCCACGGTGGCCACCAGAACCGCGGCCGGATGCGAAGCCGCAAACAGCGCGCTGGAGCGGGCGATCAGGTAGACGCCGGCGGTGACCATGGTGGCCGCATGGATCAGCGCGGAGACGGGAACGGGGCCCTCCATGGCGTCCGGCAGCCAGACATGCAAGGGAAACTGGGCCGATTTTCCGGCCGCTCCGAAAAAGAAAAGAAGCGCTACCCATGCCAGGGAAGAGCCGTTCATCCCCGGCGCTTTGGCCAGGAAGCCGACGGAGCCGGTGACCGCAAACAGCCACAGAATGCCCATGAGGAACGACGCGTCTCCGATGCGATTCACCAGAAACGCCTTCAAGCCGGCACGCGCGGCGGCGGGGCGCCCGTAATCAAACCCGACCAGCAGATAACTGCACAGCCCGACGCCTTCCCATCCTGCAAACAGCAGCGCATAGTTGTCGGCCAGCAGCAGGAGCAGCATGAGGCTCACGAAGAGATTCATGTAGCAGAAAAAGCGCGCCGCGCCGGGGTCGTCGCGCATGTATTCCACCGCGTAGACGTGGACCAGGGCGCCGACGCCGGTGACGATCAGAATGAGGACGCCGCTCAGCGGATCGAGCAGCAATCCCCAGTGGGCATGGACCAGCGGAAGCCAATCACCATAGATCACTTCCCAATGGCGGTTGGGCAGATCGCGGAGCTGCAGGAACGCGACCAGCGCGGCGACGAAAGCGGCGATGACGCTGCCGGGCGCGAGCCACCGCACCAACTTGCGCGGGGGATTCAGGGCGCACGAGAGCGCGCCCGCCAGCGGGAGCAAGGGAATCAAGGCCAGAATGCTTACCACTTGAGGAGATTCACCTCGTCGGTCAGGACGGTCTTGCGATGGCGGAACAGCGCGATCAGAATGGCCAGACCGACCGCGGCCTCGGCGACCGCGTCGGCGATTACAAACAGGGCGAAAATCTGGCCCCGCGTGGTGGCCCAGTGCTGGGAGAACGCCACGAGATTGATATTGACGGCGTTCAACATCAGTTCGATCGACATCAGGACGACGACGATGCTGCGGCGCAGGAGCACGCCGGCCACGCCGATCGAGAGCAAAATGGCGCTGAGCAAGATGTAACGGCCGGTCACGCTTCGCCTCGCGCGAGCACCACGGCGCCGACCAGGGCGGCCAGCAGCAGGATGGAGACAATCTCAAAGGGCAGCTGATATTCGAGCAGCAGCATGGCGCCGATCGCCTCCGTGTTCAACCGCGGCATTTCTCCGGAAGCGGGCGGGAGCGCCACGGAGCGGAGCATCCACAAGAGTTCCACGCAGGCGAAGCCCGCGCCGGCTAATCCGACGGGCCACCATCTGGTGAACCGGCGTTCCCCCTGGGCGCGGTCCAGATTGACCAGCATGATAACGAACAGAAACAGCAGCACAATGCCGCCCGCGTAGACGATCAGCTGGGCGGCGAACAGAAACTCCGCCCGGGTTTGCAGGAAGATGCCGGCCACTCCCAGCAGCGAGGCGAGCAGTCCCAAAGCGCAGTGCACCGGGTTTCGCAAGGAAACCGTGAGCAGCGCGCCCACGAGCGTCAGGGCCGCGAAAGCGTAGAAGAAAGCAAGAGCCAATCGTTCATTATGAACGGCTTACAAAAGCGGCAGGGATGCCAGGGCAGCGAATGGCGGTTTTTCCGGCGTTAGCGGGGGTACTCGACGGGACGAGGGCCTTCTTCGAGCATTTGGCGATTCCAGATCTGCCCCTCGCGGGTGTAGGACGCGAGTTCGAAATCCTGCGTGAGTTCCAGAGCGTCTACGGGGCACGCGTCTTCGCACAACCCGCAAAACATGCAGCGGGACAGATCATAAGTGAACTCGATCAGATCTTTGCGGCGGGTCTGTTCGTTGCGCTCGCTCATTACGACGATCAGGTTCTCCGGGCAGGCGATGGCGCAGAGATTACAAGAGATACACAGCGTTTCGCCGTCCTGGGGATTGATGTTCAGCCGGGGCGCGCCGCGGTAGCGTTCGGAGACGGGAGCACGCTCCAGCGGATACTGCTCGGTCACGATCTCCCGCGGCCGCTGGGTTCGAAACGTTACGAACAGCCCGCGAATCAAATCGATGAAGGGCAGTTTCATCCAGACGCTTTCTAATCGTTTCGGCATAGGAAATGCTGTGTATGAATTTGTACCCGGACCGCGCTACACTAAGCGAGGTTACTTAAGGAATAATGGATTCCCAACAAAACTGTGCTTCCTGGGATGGATTTGAGCGCATCAACCAGTTTGCGCTCGTAGGTTATATACCCGATCCCCTGGGAAGATTTCTGGACGCGCTCCGTTTGCATTTGGTTCCCGATTGTAAGCCTCACGCCCATGTCACCATTCTCCCTCCAAGGCCGCTCTGCGGCTCCGCGGAAGACGCGGCCCGTGAGATTCGGCTGGCGGCGCGCGATTTCCAACCGTTCTCGATCCGTCTGGGAGATGTTGCCCGGTTCGAGAAATCCGATGTCATCTATATAGAGATCGCATCCGGTTGCTCCGAGCTGAAGGCCATGTACCACGCGATGAACGCGGGCTGCAACTCCTACTGCGAGAAATTCTGCTACTCCCCGCACATCACGCTTGCTCAGAACCTTCCCGCCGAACTGGTGCAACACACGCTAGACGAGGCGGTCGCCGCCTGGAAGAACTTCCCGTTTGAAAAAGCTTTCCGGGTGGATGTTCTCACGTTCGTTCAGAACACGTCGGGCTGCCGCTGGATCGACCTGGAAGAGATGCCTTTGGGCTATCGCACGCCGGGCCGGCCTTCGGGCGTTCTCAATCAAAGAGACGTGGCTGCGCCGCAACATCAGGCTTAATCCGCGGTTTGGACGGAGCTTTCCGCAGAGGACTTCCGACTACGCTCAGCACCTGGATCGAGAGCAGCGCCTCGCGGGGCACAAACATCTTCTGATTGTTCGAATAAGGCTCTGGGGGCGTTACGGTGTAGCCCTGGGCGTCGACAACCAGCAGGTTGTTAGGAAGAATGCCGTCCAACAGATCGCCGTCGCGGAACTTCATCCGCACCCATAAACCTTCCATTTTGGGCCGGGTCTGAAACAGGCGGGCTTCGATGGGCTCGCGGGCGCCTTCGAAATCCTTGACGAAGCATACGGACTTAATTTCGCCGTACGCGATGGCGGCCACGTCGCCATCGGGCCTGAGCAACTCAATGCCGGTGGGCTGCTGATAGGCGTGCGCGCTGACGAATCCGGTCAGCGGCTCGCGATCGAACCGCCGGACAACGACCTTCTTGGTTGTGGATGCCGCCAAATATAGCCGACCTAGCTGTCCGTCAATCTTACTTCCGATTTATGTTCTAAACATTTGTGGGGATATTGTATCATTGGCTTCGATGATCCCGGGTCCCTCGTCCAAGACCGGACCGCTTCAAGCCACCGTGACGGCCTATCTCCACCATTGCCGGGTGGAACGGGGACTGGCTGCGAATACGATTGATGCTTATCGAACGGATCTCCAGCGTTTCGAAGCATTTGGGGGTGACGACCTTATCCATTGCATGAATGCTGAATCTGTTCAGAAATACATTCGTTCACTGTATGGAACGGGTCTCAGCAGCCGGTCAATCGCGCGGCACATCGCCTCTCTGCGCGGGTTATTCAAATTTCTCTTGAGCGAAGGACGCATCACGGCGGATCCTACCGAGCACCTGCAGACACCTCAGCAGTGGCAATCGATTCCCCGGTTTCTGAGCCGCGACCAGGTGGAAGCTCTTTTGAACGCGCCGAAACCATCCGAGCCAACGGGTTTGCGCAACCGGGCTATGCTGCAGCTTCTGTATGCGACGGGACTGCGCGTGTCGGAGTTGTGCAAGGTGAGGACAGCCGATCTGAACCGCGACATGGGAATCGTCACGGTGCTCGGAAAGGGCAATAAGCAACGCCTGGTGCCGGTGGGAGACCACGCGCTGGCGGCGGTGGAGACATACCTGAACAAGGCGCGCCCTGATCTGCTGCGGGGACGAGTTTCGCCGTTTCTTTTTGTAACCTCCCGCGGCGGGAGGATGACGCGGCAGGCTTTCTGGAAGTTGATTGTCGCGCACGGTAAGACGGCAGGCATCTTCCAGGGATTGAGCCCGCACGTTCTGCGGCATAGTTTTGCGACCCATCTGCTCGAAGGGGGCGCAGACCTTCGCAGTCTCCAGACGATGCTCGGCCATTCGGACATCGCAACCACACAGATATATACCCACGTCATGCGGTCGCGTCTTCGCACCGTAGTTGACCAGCACCACCCCCGCGCCTAAGCCATGAGTGATTACATGTACCTGCTCGACAGCCATCTCAGCCGCGAGCAGTCCCAGCTTCTAACTGCCGTCCAAGACGCCGCCGGCGAGCTTGGCATCGCGCTCTATTTGACCGGCGGCGCCATGCGCGACATGCTCGGCGGCTTCCCGATTCGAGATCTCGACTTCACCTTCGAGGGCCAGCCGCCGACGGCGCTCGCCAAGCTGATCGGAGAGCGGCTGCCCGGGATCGAATGCATCGAAGATACGCTGCGCAAGGTCGCGGAGCTTCGCCTTCCTTCCGGCGTTTCGGCGTCGCTCCGGATGGCGCACGTTCAGAAGGTGTCCAAACCCGGGGGGACGCCAAAGATCACGGCGGCGAACCTTCTGGAGGATCTGGCGCAGCGCGATTTCACGGTGAATGCGATCGCCATTTCGCTGGCGAAGGCTTCCCGCGGACTTATCCGCGATCCGCGCAACGGCGTCTCGGACTTGCAGAATCGCGAGATTCGCGTCACCTATCCGCAAGCGTTTTTTGACGAGCCGGTCCGCATGGTGCGCGCCGTGCGACTGCGGCACCGCCTGGGATTCCAGATGGAAGAACGAACGCAACGTTATTTCGCAACGGGCGTGGAAGAAGGCTGGATCAAAACCCTGACCCCGGCGGATTGGGCCCAGGAACTGCATCTGGTGGCCACCGAGCGGGAGCCGTCCGAGATTCTCGCGGAACTGGAGGCCTCGCAGCTGCTTCCCATCGACCCAGGAGGTCTGAACCTGGCGGGTCTCGGCCGCTGGGAGAAATTGCGGCGGATGATCCCTGGCCGGGGCGCCGAGTGGCTTCTCTTCCTGCAGGTTCTCACCGAGGAGATGAAGACGAAAGAGCGGACGACGTTCTTCGCGGCTTTTGGGATTGATCCCGCGGAATGGGAAGCGGGCCGCAAGCTGAAACCGCGGGCGGCCAAGCTGGAGGCAGCGTTAAAATCTCCCGCGCTGCGCCGGCCGTCGCAGGTTTACAATGCCCTGTGCGACGCGCCGCTGGCCGACATTTTGACGCTGCTCTACGAATCCAGCCAGCGAATCGTCCAGGAGCGGCTGCGCAATTACCTGGAGAAGTATCTGCAAGAGGCGAGCGAGATCACCGACGCCCAGGTGGAATTGACGGGCGCCAAGCCGGGGACCGCGCAGTTCCGGAAAGCAAAGACGGCGCTGATCGCAGCCCGCCTGAATGCTCCGATTCCGCAGACTCCGCCGGACGCCCCGGCGACGCCCAGTCCGGTCCCTGCCGGCGGTGCGCCGGCGCGCATCGCGCGTTAGACCGGAATCGGGATAAACAAGAATCAAAAGTTCGCGCCGGAAAAATATTTTGGATCTGTCGATTCGGGGCATGTCCGTTCGTTGTTGTTGCGTGGGACAAATCCCGCAAGGAGCGAAACGATGAACAAACACTGGACACTGATAGCCGGCTTGCTGTTATCTTCGGCGGCCTTCGCCGCCGGACCTGGAACGAGCGATGGAACAATGGACGCGGGCGCTGCCTTCAACCGCCTCAAGAGCCTCACGGGGGAGTGGGAAGCGGACACCGGCCAGGGCAAAGCGCACCTGAGTTACGAACTGATCGCGGGCGGAAGCGCGCTGGTGGAACGCGAGTCCGCCGAGAACATGCCGGCCATGATGACGGTCTATCATCTGGACGGCAGCCGCGTGGTGCTGGAACACTACTGCATGACTGGAAACCAGCCCCGCATGGAAGCGAGCAGTTTCAATCCGGCGACCGGCGAACTGCGGTTCCAGTTTCTGAACGCGACGAACCTACCGGACGCCAACGCGCCTCACATGCATAACGCCACGTTTGTGTTCGGGGACGCGTCCCACTTTACAACCACGTGGGAGCTTTATGCTGACGGCCATTTGAAGAACACCGAGAAGTCCGCATTCACGCGCGTGCGCTAAGGAGACAGACATGCCGCATTACATGCTGCTGCTTTACGACGATCCGACGGGATGGGACAGACTGAGCCGGGAGGAGCAGGAGACCGCCATGGGCGAATACAAGGCGTGGCGCGAGAAACCTTTTGTGACCGGCGGCCAGCGTCTCGCTCCCGACCACGGCCGCATCCTGCGCTCACAGGGCGGCCAGCCCCGCGCGACGGACGGGCCTTACAGCGAAACGAAGGAATTCCTCGGCGGCTTCTACAGTATCGAGGCCGCCGATTATGACGAGGCTGTTCAACGTACGCTCGATAATCCGCACGTGCGGCACGGGACTGTGGAGATCCGGCATATATTCGGGACGTAAAAACAACGCTGGAAACTAATGCGCCGCCGGCGTGCTCGCGCCAGGCTTGCCGCGGCGCATTAGAAAGACAAACGGGATCAGACAGGCGACGACCAGCGCCAACATCGACAGGACATCGATATAGGCGAGAGCCGTGGCCTGACCCTGAATCATCAGATTTACGCGCGCGTAGGCTTGCCGCGTGGCCGTAGTCGCACTGAGCCCGCTTTGGCGGAGCGAGGCGCTGATTCCATTCACCAGATTATCGAAATTCGGGCTGCCCGGAATGGCGTGAGCGGCCAGAAACGTTGTATGCTTCTGCCCCTGGCGCGTCAGAAAAGTGGTGATCAGCGCGATGCCGATGCTGCCGCCGATGTTGCGCACGAACGCGTTCATCCCGGAGACCTGGTTGTTCTGCTCGCGCGCGATCCCGAGGTAGGCGAGCGTATTGGAAGGCAGAAAGATGAATGGCAAGCTCAGCGTCTGGAGCGCGCGCATGGTGAACGCCGTGTTGAAGTCCAACCCCAGACTCATATGGGTCGTCATCCAGTAAAGCGACGCGGAGGTTCCGGCGAAACCTGCCGCCATCATGAGCCGGGGATCGAATTTGGACACCAGAAAGCCCGACACGGGCATCATGAACATCATCACGATCCCGCCGCCCGCGAGCGCTTCGCCGGCCTTCACGGCGGGATAGCCCAGCAGCGTCTCCAAGAATTGCGGGATCACGACCGTGGTGCCGAACAAGACGATTCCCAGCATGAACGTGAAGAACATCGCGACGGAGAAGTTGCGTTTCTTGAACAGCTTGATGTTCACGATGGGGAACGGGTGCTTCCACTCCCACATGATCCAAATCAGGAAAGTGGCGGCGGCGATGGTGAGCAGCGTGGTGATCCACCAGGCGGAGAACCAGTCGACTTCCTGTCCCTTGTCGAGCACGATCTGCAAGCAGCCGATGGCGATGGCGATGAGTCCCAATCCCAGGAAGTCGGGTTTAATGCCGGCGGAGCGTTTGCGCACGGCTTGCAGATAAGGCGGATCCTCCACCAGGCGGTTGGTCAGGAATAGGGACAGAATGACGACCGGGATATTGATATAGAAGATCCAGCGCCAACTGTAGTTATCCGTAATCCAGCCGCCGAGGGTGGGACCGATCGCGGGCGCAACAACCACCGCCATGCCATACACGGCGAAGGCCATGCCCCGCATGGACGGAGGAAACGTGTCGGCCAGAATGGCCTGCTCGCTGGGCGCGAGCCCGCCGCCGCCGGCGCCCTGCAGAATGCGGAAAAAGACCAGCATGCCGAGACTTGGCGCGAGACCGCAAAGGAAACTGCTGACCCCAAAAACGGCGACGCAGGTCATGTAGAAGCGCTTGCGGCCGAGCACGGTGGCGAGCCACGCGCTGATCGGCAAGATAATGGCGTTTGAAACCAGATAGCTGGTGAGAACCCAGGTGGATTCGTTCTGACTCGCGGAGAGCGAACCGGCGATATGCGGGAGGGCGACATTGGCGATGGAAGTATCCAGCACTTCCATGAAAGTGGCGAGCGTGACGGTTAACGCGACGGCCCACCGATTGTGCCTCGGCTGCCAGTCATTCATGCGATGGCCCGCCGTTCCGGGGACGTTTCCGAGATGCCGCTCAAGAACACGTCGACGCAGACGGCGACATAGGCGTCGCGCCCGTAGCGCTGGCGGTGCATGTGGCGGCGGAGCGCACCGGCGAAGAGCATTCCGGTAAAAGCGTCGACGGCGGGGAGCAGATCCAGATCACGCACCAATCCGCGGCCGCGCGCCTCCTCGAGGTATGCCAGAAAGCGCGCCCGCAGCGGCTCGACGATGTCGCGCATGATCTGGTCGCTCAATTCCGGGGACGCGGGCCGGGCGATCATGGTGCGGATAAAGCCCATGTGCTTGGTCGTGGAGCGGTCGTAAGCCTCGGCGATGCTCGCCAGATCGCGCCGCAGATCGAAGTTCACCAGGTCGACGCGATCGAGCGCCTCGGACTGAAGGCGGCAGATTTCCCGGGTGACCTCGGTCAGCAATCGCTCCTTGGTCTCGAACTGGCGAAATAGGGTTACCTCATTGACGCCGGCCTCGCGGGCGATTTCGCGAGTAGTGGCGCCGAGCCCTTCCCGCGAGAACACCGCGAGCGCGGCGGCAAGAACGCGCCGGCCCGCGGATCGGGGATTGGAGGCAGATGTCGAAGACCGGGCGGATGGCATGCAAGCGCTTGCTTACATTTTTACCATACCGGGATGTGAGGACCCGGACCCGGGCAATCCTTGTAGTAGAGTACTCGCATAGCGAACATTCGACCGCGCGTGTCGCGCGTTTGAGGCCGCTGCGCAAATCATGGTGCGGCGTACTCACGAGGGATTTTGAGCCGATGTTGGAAACGACATATGACCGAGAGAATTTACCTCATCGCCTCATGTGGCGCATCGTCTTGGACCACGCAGACCTTGCAAAGGAAAGCGGAATAGAATGGGAAAAGCCTTCCCTCGTCGCCATGGTGTTCGGATTTCACGCGATGGAAGCATACCTGAATTATGTCGGTCCGAAGGTTGCGCCCGAGGCGTGGGAAAACGAAAGAGAATACTTTCGCGGAACCGGTTTCAAAGGTAAGCTCCGAGAAGTGATGGACCGGGCGGCCCTGCCTTGGGAACCCGGCAGACGCCCGCTTCAAACGGTTCTCGGGCTCGAAAAATTGAGGAATACTATCGCTCACGGAAAGCCAGAGAGGCGGACAGGGAAATTCGTCCATGGCATCTACAAGGAGCCTTCTTATCCAGCATTCTCATTGCATAAACTGTTCGCGCCAAAGAACAAAATGCCGAAGGCGGTGCATGATCTGGAACAGCTCGCAAATGAGATTCACGGAGCTGTAAAACTGAAATCCAAAGTTTCGGACCCCTGGTTCGGCAAAGAAGCCTTTCATGGATCGCCAAGCTTTGGTTCCCACCGCACAACGTTCAAGAATAGTAGCTAGTGGCGGTGCCGGCGCCAAATATGCGTCGAACAAGGAAATCCCCTTAGCGGCCTGTGATTGATCAAGCGCGATCAAACGCGGCGCGACCTGACAGCAAAGGCGATCTGTAACTTCGAAGATCTACTTCAAAGGTCCTGCTTCTTTAGCCCGGGCACGCGCCTTTTGAGGTAGCCGATGACATCCTGATAAGGATCACCGGTATGGCGGAACGCGTAATCCGAGTTGTGCGCCATGCCCATAGCGAAAGCCGTAAGCTGGCTTTCCGTCTGTCGTTCCGAGGTCGGAAGTTCTTGCCAAGCCCTGAGGATGGCTCGGAGCGCGCCTTCTCGCTTCATCATGGTTCAAGCATATGCGCTTCTAGTCGGTCCAATGCACTGCTTGGCCGAATTTCGTTCGAGCGTGGGGTCACGCCGCGTTTCGAAGGAAGATCAAGCGTCCGGCCGCAGGGCCTCGGCAAGGACCTGGAAGCAGCCTTCCCAGCCGCGTTCGTGCTCGGCCCGCACGGTGTCGTTGTCGAGCAGTTCGTGGGTGAAGATCATCTCGGTTTCCGCGCCGCGGTCGAGAAGGAGAACCGTGACAACCGAATCCTCCTTCTGCAGAGGGATCGCGGGATCTGGCGGCGTTCGCGTCCAGGCCCAAGTGAAGACCAGCTTTTCCGGCGGCAGAACTTCCTGGAAAATTCCGCGACCGTGATAGGCCACGCCATCGGGCATGAGGATCTCGATCAAGTACGATCCTCCCGCGCGAACGTCCAGCTCCGTGTAGCGAGCCTGCTGAGTGGGGACGTCGCGGCACATCCAGCGTTCCAACTGCGCGCGTTCGGTCCAGGCCGCGAAGACTCTGTCCCGGGGCGCCCGGAAAGTGCGGCAAATCTGCAGAGAGGTGCTCGTTGAAGTCATGCGTTTGTTCCTCCTTCGGGATTTTCCAGTTGTTCGGCCAGTGCGTCGAAGCGGCGCTCCCAGAATTGCCGTTGATGCTCGATCCACTCCAAAGCCGGCTGCATCGTTTCCGGCCTTAACCGGCAGCGATGCACCCGGCCGGTCTTACGCGTTTCGATCAGGCGGGCGCGCTCCAGCACGCGCAAGTGTTTACAAACGGCGGGCATCGACATGGCGAACGGCTCGGCCAGCTGACTGACGGACGCTTCCCCGCGCGTCAGGACGGCCACGATGCGCCGTCTGGTCGCATCGGAGAGCGCGGCGAAGGTGGCGTTGAGGTCCGCCTCGCAGCCTTCTCCGGAATAATTAACCATTTGGTTTAGTTTTAGCTCGTGCGGACGGACCTGTCAAGCGCTTTCCGAAAATCCCGGCGGAATTCTCAGAAGATGCGGGTCAGGTCATAATGACGTTAACGGTGCGAGAGCCTATTGGCCGGGAACAGGGTGTTCACGTGGTATGGCTGCTGGCAGCGGTGTGCCTGCTCGAAGCAGGGTGTATCGGGAAGGGAACGTTCTCCCAAAAAACCGATCCCGACGCCAACCAGCCCACGGCGTCGCTATTCACGGTGGCGAGCAACCAGCTGCCGCGTCTGCGGGTGGCGCCTGCTCGAATCGTGTCTTTCCCGATCTCGGACCACACGACGGGCACTGTCGATTGGGACGAGAATCACACGACGCCGGCGATCAGCCAGGTGAGCGGCCCCGTATCGCGAATCCTGGTAGATACCGGCGTGAAAGTGAAGCTGGGGCAGCCGCTGCTTTACATTGCGAGTCCCGACGCCTCCAATGCCATCGCCACGTATCGCAAGGCGAAGAACGACGAGCGACTGGCGCGGCTCACCATGGAGCGTTCCAAGGATCTGCTAGACCATGGCGCGATCGCGATCAAGGATTATGAGACGGCGCAGGCGGCGTTCAACGACGCCGCCGTGGATGTGCAAAACAGTTTGCAGGCGCTGCGCATCTTCGGCTTGACGCAGCAGGATATCGATGAAGCACAAAGAGAGGGCGTGCCCATCCGTCCCGAGATCGCGCTGCGCTCTCCGATCGCCGGGGACGTGGTTCAGAAGACCGTCGCGCCGGGGCAACTGGTCCAGGCAGGCACCACCACTTGCTTCCTGATAAGCGATACGTCGACGGTCTGGATCCTGGCGCATGTTTTCGATCACGATCTGCCGTCGGTGCATATGGGCGATGCGGTCGAGGCTTCCAATCCTTCTTTCAGCCAGCGGTTTCACGGGACCGTATCCTATATTGATGCGCTGGTGGATCCCGCCACGCGCACGACGCTGGTCCGCGTGGTGGTGAGGAATGCGGGCGAGCTTCTGAAGAAGGATATGTACGTCGACACGGTGATTCACACGCGCACGCAGAGAAATATATTGGCCGTGCCGGCGTCCGCTATCTTGCGGGATTCCCAGAATGAGCCGATCGTTTACGTGGAAGCCGCTCCCGGTAAGTTCGGACAACGCGTCATCAGCATCGGGGTTCAACAGGACGATCAGGTGGAGGTTCGGAGCGGACTCAAAGAGGGCGAAAGCGTAGTTTCCGAAGGCAGCGTTTTTCTGCAGTTCGCCAGCACATACCAGTAGGGAAACCCGACGGAATGATTTCGCGCCTCGTATCGTTCGCGCTTTCGCAACGCTTTCTCATCCTCGCCGGATCGCTGATGCTGATGATCTGGGGCGCGATCTCGTTCGGGCGCTTACCCATCGACGCGTATCCCGATCTCTCGCCCACGCACGTCGAGATCATTTCGCAATGGCCGGGGCATGCCGCCGAGGAGATGGAGCGGCTGGTCACGATTCCCATCGAAATCGAGATGAACGGAATTCCGCGCCTGGAATTTCTGCGCTCGATCTCGCTCTACGGACTCTCGTCGGTGCAGATGAATTTCCAGTACGGCATCGATCCGTACTTTGCGCGGGAACAGGCTTTCGAGCGCGTGGCGAACGCGACCATGCCCGCGGGAGTGACTCCGTCGCTCTCGCCTCTGTTCAGCCCGAGCGGACTGATTTACCGGTACGTTCTGCAAAGTCCCGACCGCAGCCCGCAGGATCTGAAGATCATCGACGACTGGGTGCTGAATCGCCGGTTTCGGGCCATTGAAGGCGTAGCGGACGAGTCTGGACTGGGCGGCACGACGATGCAGTATCAGGTGCTGCTCGATCCGGCCAAATTGCTGGCGTACGGAGTGACGGTGCCGTTGGTGGTGCAGCAACTCGGCGCGAACAACGCGAACTCCGGCGGCGGCTTCTACTCGCAGGGAGGCCAGTTCTATTACGTCCGGGGTCTGGGACTGGTGCGCGACACCTCCGATATCGGCAATATCGTGCTGACGACGCATAGCGGCATTCCGGTTTACGTGCGCGACATCGCGCAGGTGCAGATCGGATACGCGCCGCGTCTGGGCCAGTTCGGATTCATGCGCCAGGACGATGCCGTGGAAGGCGTGATCCTGATGCGGGTCGGCGAGCAGGCGCAGGTTGTTCTGGATCGCGTCGCGCGCGTCACCGACGATATCAACCGGCACGTGCTGCCTCCCGATGTAAAGATCGTGCCTTTCTATGACCGGCACGCGCTGATTGACGAGACGACCGACACCGTGGAGCGCAACCTGCTGCGCGGGATGGCTCTGGTGCTGATCGTTCTCGGGCTCATGTTGTTTAGCGTCCGGGCGGCGCTGATTGTCGCCGTCACGATTCCGTTCTCGCTGTTCTTTGCGTTCATCTGCCTGGACCTGCGTCATATTCCGGCGAACCTGCTCTCGATCGGCGCGATCGATTTCGGAATCATCGTGGACGGCGCGGTGGTGATGGTGGAGAACATTTTCCGCGAACTGGCGGAACATCGAGACCGGCCCCACAACGTAGTGGATGTGATCCGCAACGCGGCGCGCGACGTGGAGCGTCCGATTTTTTACGCGGTCGCCGTGATCGTGGCCGCCTATCTGCCGATCTACGTGCTCTCGGGCCCGTCGGGTCAGTTGTTCCAGCCGATGGCCGACACGATGTCCTTCGCGCTGCTGGGATCTTTGCTTTGCGCCCTGACGCTGCTGCCGGTGCTGTGCGCCTACTTCATGCGGAACGTGAAGGAGCCCGATGCCCGATTTTTCGAATGGATCCGCAAGCATTACGGCCGCTTGCTGGGCTGGTGTTTGCGTAACCGGATCGCGACGCTGCTGGTGTGCACGGTTGCGTTCGCGGCATCGCTGCTGTTGATTCCTTCGATCGGCGCGGAATTCATGCCGCATCTGGACGAAGGCGCCCTGTGGGTTCGAGCGACCGCGCCTTACTCAATTTCGTTCGAGGAAGCGAGCAAGCTTTCGCCGAAAATCCGGGATATTCTGCTCAGTTTTCCCCAGGTCACGACCGTGGCGAACGAGCTTGGCCGGCCGGATGACGGCACCGATTCCACCGGTTTTTTCAATAATGAATTCTTTGTGGGTCTGAAGCCTTACGGGGATTCCGCGTGGAAATCCGGCGCCCGCACGAAACCGGAACTGATCAGCGCTCTGGCGAAGAAGCTTTCCTCTTTTCCGGGCGTGATCTTCAATTACACGCAGCCCGCGGAAGATGCGGTGGACGAAGCCGAGACGGGACTGAAGAGCGCGCTGGCGGTCAAGATTTTCGGTACGGACCTGAAGGTTCTGGAAGACAAGGCCACGCAGGTGAAAGACATCCTGCAGAAGATTCCGGGAATTGCCGAGATCACGATCGTGCGCGAGCTCGGGCAGCCCAGCCTGACCGTCACTCCGGACCGCGCCAAGATCGCCCGGTACGGTCTGAACGTGAGCGACGTGAATACGCTGGTGCAGACGGCCATTGGCGGAACGGCGGCGACACAGGTGGTTCAGGGCGAACGGCAATTCGACCTGGTCGTGCGCATGCAGGAGCCCTTCCGGAAGAACGCGGACGCTATCAGCAACCTATTGATCGCGACGCCGGATGGCGAGAACCTGCCGCTCAGCCAGTTCGCCGATATCAAAGTGGAGAGCGGCGCGTCATTCATCTACCGCGAATCGAACTCGCGTTATATCGGCGTTCAGTTCAGCGTAGAAGGGCGGGATCTCGCCGGCGCCGTGGGAGAAGCGCGGCGAAAAGTGAGCGCGGCCGTGAGCCTGCCGATCGGTTACACGCTGGATTGGGGCGGAGAATACAAAGATTATCTGTCGGCGATGCTGCAGATGCGGGTCATCCTGCCGCTGACGATCTTTTTGATCATGATGATCCTGTTCGCTCTCTACGGCAATGTGAAATTCCCGGCGGTTATCCTGATCAGCGTGCTGATGACGGAACCGGTGGGCGGCCTGCTGGCGCTCCGCTTTACGCACACGAACTTCAGCGTTTCGTCCCTGCTGGGTTTTATCGCTCTGATGGGCGTTGCGGTGCAAACCAGCGTAATTCTTTACTCGTTCATCAATAAGCTGCGGCTCCAAGGCCAGGACATCCGGACGGCGACGATCGACGCTTCCCTGCTCCGGCTGCGCCCGATTATGATGACGGCGTTAGTGGCGTGTCTGGGGATGCTGCCCGCCGCGATCTCCACCGGTATCGGCAGCGACTCTCAAAAGCCGTTCGCCATCGTGATCGTCGGAGGCCTTCTCTCGCGGCTGCTGTTGTCGATTTTTCTGTCGCCGGTTCTTTATTCTTTGGTGGCGGGCGACGGCGATAAACTGCAGATCTGAAAAATGGCGCGGGAAGTTCTTGCAGGAGAATTCAGGTTCGCCTACGGGACGAGAGTCAGTCCGGGATTGCGAAGAGTTCGGGGACTGTAGGGGCTTGCGCTTCCAAACGCGGGACGCCGAATGGGCTCAGCGGTGAAGCCATCGATAAGCCGGGAAAGGCGCTCGACCTTCTGCTGAATCGCTGTAATTCGGCCGGTCAGATCCTCGACCATCGACTGAGAGTTCAGGCTGTCTAGTGATAAGGCTTGGGTTGATAAGGATTGGGAATCGTACGGGAAATCGAAATCCTGTTGATCGGGACAGGCAAGTAAACGGTTGAACGACTGCATGGGCTGGCTCCTGGAAGCGAGTGCGTCCGGACCGGCGCAGGGAGAGCCGAAGTCTGCTTCGTCCCAGACTATCTTTGCCTCGGAATGCACCAAAGTCATATCCTGAAAGTACATCAACGCCGGAGCGGGTACAAGGATTTTGTTCTGAATTCAGAACAAAAAGTACCGAGTGGCTTTCCGTTGCTTCGAAACGACGCGACTTCGGGCGTTTTATGCATCAGATGTCCACAAATGACTCGCGAATTCTGACGAATTGTCTTACAAAACCGGCGTCGATGTAGGCTTGCTTGCCCGGCAAAACAAGCAAACGGCTTGGCGGCGCCGTCGCGGTCGTCGAGGCCTTCTGTTCTGATTTCCGAACCGGTTCGAGGCGCCGCGCCCGGGCGGGCCGAGTTGCTTCGCGAAATCCCGGTATATAGTGAGAAATCTACTTAAGTCAGACTCTGATAAGGAGCGCTGCATGGCCGTAATCGCCTTCGAAGTTAATGGACGTTCGCAATCCGCCGCAGTCAGTCCGGACACACCGCTGCTCTGGGTGCTTCGGGATACGCTCAACATGACAGGAACGAAATATGGCTGCGGGATCGGCCAATGCGGGGCGTGCACGGTGCACGTCAACGGCGAACCAGTGCGCTCCTGCTCCATGCCGGTCTCCGGAGTGGCCGGGAAGAAGGTCACGACGATTGAGGGACTCTCGGCGGACCGTTCGCACCCGCTTCAGCAAGCCTGGATCGCCGAGCAGGTTCCCCAATGCGGCTATTGTCAATCCGGCCAGATCATGACCGCCGCGGCGTTTCTGCGGAAGACGCCGAAGCCTTCGGCAGCCGATGTAGATCAAGCCATGTCAAACAATATCTGCCGATGCGGAACGGCGCAGCGTATGCGGGCGGCCATTATCCGGGCGGCCCGGCTGATGGACCAACATGCCGCGCTTGCGGCTGCGCTCCAGATGAACCGTCGGGAGTTGAAAGAGTTGATGGATCAGGAGATCGCCAATAACCCGGCGATCGAGAAGTCCGGAGGCGTCCTGTGATGGCCCCCACGCGCCGCGAAGTTTTGAAGAGCGCCGCAATCGCCTCGGCGGCACTCGTCATTCCGTTCGAGATCGCGCGCGCCGACGACGCGAGCGCGGGCAAGACGCAAAAGGACGTCAGCCCCTTTCAATCCTGGGTGCGCATCGAGCCGACCGGCCGAATTACGATTCTCAGTTCCCGCTCAGAGATGGGTCAGGGAATCTCCACAGCCCTGCCGATGGTGCTGGCGGAGGAACTCGAAGTGGACTGGAAATCCGTTTCGGTCGAACAAGCGCCGACCGACACGCGTCTGTTCGGCAGCCAGGGCACCGGCGGGAGCGGAAGCGTCACAGCTTCCTGGATGCCGCTGCGCAAAGCCGGGGCCGCCGCGCGTACGATGTTGATCGAAGCCGCCGCGCAGAAGTGGAGCGTCTCACCGGACCAGTGCAGCGCTAAGGACGGTGTTGTGTCCCATGCAGGCAACCGCCTGACTTACGGAGAACTGGTGGAAGCCGCCGCCAAACTGCATGTTCCTGATTTCGAGAAGGTTCAACTGAAAAAGGCATCCGACTTTCAGGTGATTGGAAAGCCGCTTCCGCGAAAGGATATTCCGCCCAAGACTGACGGCAGCGCCAAATTCGGACTCGACACGCGGGTCCCCGGGATGCTCTATGCCGTGGTCGAACGCTGCCCCGCATTCGGCGGCAAGGTGAGGACGTTCGACGCCGGTAAGGCGAAAGCGATGCCGGGCGTCAAAGCGGTGTTCGAGATCCCCGCCGTGACGGAGGGAATACATTCCTGCGGCGGCGTGGCGGTGGTGGCGGATTCGACATGGAACGCCATGAAGGCCCGCAAAGCGCTTGTGATCGATTGGGACATGGGGCCGCACACGGCGGAATCGAGCGAATCTCTCCGGAAGGATTTCCGCCGCATCGTCGACTCGCCGCAAAAGGTCATCCTAAGCGAGGGTGATGCGGACAAGACAATCTCGGACGCGCCCGCGGCGAAGAAGGTGGAAGCCGATTACGAGCTCCCATTCCAGGCGCACGCCTGTATGGAACCGATGAATTGCACGGTGCTTTTCGCGCAGGATCACGCCGAAGTGTGGGCGCCGGCGCAAGGGCCGGAATGGGTGCAGGCTACCGTCGCGCAGGCCGGCGGAATCGCTCCGTCCAAAGTGAAGGTGAACGTAACGCTCATGGGCGGCGGCTTCGGCAGGCGTTATCAGGCCGACTTCGCCATGGAAGCCGCGCAGGCGGCCAAACAGATGGCGGGCGTGCCCGTGCAACTGGTCTGGTCGCGCGAGGACGACATGACTCACGACTTCTACCGGCCGGCCTCGTATCACCGCATCAGCGGGTCGCTCGACGAGCACGGCGCGATCGCGGCATGGAAACACCGCAGCACCTCGACGCCGATCGCCGAATGGTTTAGTCCGAAGGATCCGCCCGAATCGTCTGAAATGGGCGAGACGCTCCAGATGCCGTACGTGATGAAGAACTATAAGCTGGAGTACGCTCCCGCGGCATCGGGCGTGCCGCGGGCATGGTGGCGCTCGGTCGAAGCCTCGACCATCGGCTTCGTGATGGAAAGCTACATGGACGAACTGGCGCATGCGGCCGGGGCCGATCCGTACGAGTTCCGCATGAAGCACCTGGACGCTTCCCGCAAGGTGAGCAACGCGCTGGACGGCAAAGAGATCGCACTGGATTGCGCCCGCATGCGCGGCGTCCTGGAACTGGCGGCGACGAAGGCCGGGTGGACTTCGGCAAAAATGGCGGCCGGCCAAGGCAGAGGCATTGCGTGCCATTACTGCTTCCACAGCTATGCCGCCAATGTCGCGGAAGTGACCGTGACCAAGGGCGTGGTTCACGTCAACCGCATCGTTTCGGCGGTGGATATCGGGACCGCCGTGAATCCCGACGGCGTCCGCGCTCAGATGGAAAGCGCGGTGATCTACGGGCTAACGGCCGCGCTCAAGAGCCAGATCACGATTCAGGGCGGGCGCGCAGTGGAATCCAACTTCAATCATTTCGCCTGCCTGAAGATGAGCGAGACGCCGCGCATCGAAGTGCATATCGTACCTAGCGAAATTGCACCGACGGGAATCGGGGAGCCGGGCCTGCCGCCCGTGGCCCCCGCGGTGATGAACGCGATTTTCGCGGCTACCGGGAAGCGCATCCGCAGGCTTCCGCTCAGCCCGCAGGATTTGGCTTAAGCTGCGCGGCTGCCTGATTAGGAGCGCGGGGGAAATATTTACGCTTGGACCTGAGCGGCCTCGGCTTTATCGCGCTTGTTGAGGTAGCGCTGGCGGCTTTCGATGATGGCCTTACGGGCTTCGCGCGGGCCGCCCCAGCCATGCATGGTGGTGATCTTCCCTTCGAGCTCCTTATAAATGGTGAAGAAGTGCTCGATCTCGCGCTTGGTGTGAGGGAAGATCTGTTCGAGGGTGTGGATCTGTTCGTAGCGGGGGTTGCGGGTGGGGACGGCGAGAACCTTCTGGTCGCGCTCGTCGTTATCGACCATGTTGAGCAGGCCGACGGGGCGAACTTCGATCAGGACGCCGGGGAAGCTGGGCTGCTGAACGAGAACGAGGACATCCATCGGGTCGCCATCGTCGGCGAGCGTGCCGGGGATGAAGCCATAGTCGCCGGGGTAGTGGAGCGGTGAATAGAGAGCGCGGTCGAGGCGGAAAACGCCCAGCACACCGTCGTACTCATACTTATTCGCCGACTGCTGCGGGATTTCGATGATCGCGCGAACCACTTCCGGGCATTCGGGGCCGGGATCCATATCGTAAAGGCATGCCACGGGTAACAGCGTATCAGAGCGGGCTATGACGAGGAAATGCGGCGTGGCGGGTACCGCTGCTATTTCGCGGCGTAAGCATTCCTGATACTTTCTATCCTGCGTCGGTGGCACAAGCCTGAGACGCAGGAGAAACCACAGTGAAAAAGTCGTTATCCATGGGCGCGCTCGCGGCCCTCATCATCTTCGGTGCGGCCGCCCGCGCGGAAGGACCGCAGACGGCGATTTTCCCCAGCCTTCGGTTTGAAACCGAGCCCGCCTCATCGCCGGGCGCGTACATCACCAACATCGCCGCCGGATATTCGATCAGCGGATATCCCTTTTAATCATGCGTGGTTACTCGTGCGTGACGGCCGGCGCCAGCGGCGAACCGCAGGCGCTCGCCGACTCCGCGGCGCCATGCTAATCTGCGGGACGAGGCCGCCAGGAGGCCTCTTCGCATGATCTCTTTCCGTGCTTCTTTCCCGTTGTTGATCCCCATCCTGTTCCTGCTCCGCGCGCCGGTCGAGGCGCAGACCGAAACGATTCTCAAGGACTTCAGCTATTTCCCGCAGGGCTTGTCCCCTTGCGGGACGGTAATCCGTGACCCGGCCGGCGATCTCTACGGGACCACCTTGGCAGGCGGGGCCACCGATAACGGGGTGGTGTTCGAGCGCACCGCGTTGGGCCGGTACAAGGTCCTGTACAGTTTTCAGGGTGAACCGGACGGCAGTCAGCCCAATGCCGGGGTCACCGAAGACGCCGTGGGCAATCTCTACGGCACGACGACAGCCGGCGGCGCTTTCAACAAAGGCACGATCTACAAGCTCACGCCGGGCGGCGATGAGACCATGCTGTACTCGTTCACCGGGGGTAGTGACGGGGCCAATATCTATGGCGGAGTCGCCGTGGACGCGGCGGGCAATCTCTACGGCACGGCGGAAGCGGGCGGCAGCCTGAACTACGGGGTGGTGTGGGAGTTCTCGGCCGCGGGAGCGTTCACGGTGCTGCACAACTTTGCGGGTTTCCCGACGGACGGCGCCAATCCGGACGCGGGAGTGGTCCTGGATGCGGAGGGGAACCTGTACGGGACGACGTCGATGGGTGGGACGATCGCGAGCCTGGGAACGGTGTTCAAGCTGACTCCGCGGGGCCGAATCACGCTGCTGCACAGCTTCTCGAATGTTCCCCAAACGTACCCGAAATCCGGGGTGACGATGGACAACGCGGGCAATCTGTACGGCGCGGTGCCGGGCGCGGCGTTCGAGATCAGCGCCGGCGGGCAGTACACCGAGTTCGACTTGCCCCGAGCGGGAAACCCTGACATCGCCGGGGGCGTGGCGCTGGACGACGCCGGGAATCTCTACCTGGTCACGAGCGGCGAAGCAGTGAACGATTATCCGTTGTACGGGACGGTTTTCAAAGTGAACGTATCGTCGGGAAAGGCTAGCATCCTGTACCAGTTTCCGGGACCACCGGACGAGGGGCGCCCCGAGACGGGCGGAACCTGCCCGGTGCTCTTCGGGACGCCGGGAGTGGCGGTCGACGCGTTGGGGAAAATCTACGGGAGCTCGCCATATTTCGGGTTGGCGGGAGGCATTTTCGAGATCGACGCAGCGGGTGACGAGAGCACGCTATACCAGTTCCCGCCGAGTCCGGGCGGCTCCGGGCCATTTCAAATTTCCGCAAACTCCAAGGGCGTGATTTCTGGTCTGACCGGAGGAGGCGGTCCTTGGAACGGCGGGGTGTTTTATGAGCTTGGTTCGGGCCGCGAGCGCACCGTGCCGTTGCCGTTCGGCGAAGTCGGATCGGGGTTCGGCGAGGACGCCCGGGGTAACTTTTACGTCTGCGGAGGTCCGACCGAGCAACAGTCGTACAGCTTGTATAAGATCACGTTATCCGGCGAGTCGACGCTGCTGTACACGTTCACCGACGGCAGCATCTGCTTCGGGGTGACGGCGGACGCTGAAGGAAACGTTTACGGTATCGCGGAGGGAGGCCCCGCGCCAGAGGGCAAGGTTTTCCGCGTAAGAGCGTCGGGCGAATTTACATCCCTCTATGTGTTCAGCGGTGGCAGCGACGGCGGTTTGCCAAACCCCGAACTCACGCTGGACAAGGAGGGGAATGTTTACGGAACGACGTATTACGGCGGCGCCGACGGAGGCGGGGCTTTATTCCGCATCTCTCCGGACGGCACGGAAACGGTTCTTCACGACTTTACCCCCGCGACGGGCGCATATCCTTCCGGCGATGGAGTGGTGATCGACGCAGAAGGGAATATATATGGCGCCACGGCGGGGAACGGCCCGAACTCCGAAGGGGTGCTGTACAAACTATCTGCGCGCGGCGTTTACAAAGTCCTCTATGCGTTCGTCGGAGGCGAGGACGGCGGCGCACCTTCGACGGGAGTCGCCCTCGACGCCGCGGGCGACCTGTATGGCACCACTCCGTATGGCGGCGACCTGAGTTGCTCGTCGATCTTCGGGGGCGTTCAGATCGGCTGCGGCGTAGTCTTTGAGTTCACGGGTTCCGGGTTGTACTCAGTCCTTCACGCGTTCACGGGAGGAGCGGAGGACGGGAACTACCCGTCCTCAGCTCCTCTTGTTGACAATCAAGGTAACGTCTACGGGGCTACGTCAGCCGGTGGTCCCGCAAACTATGGCGTGATCTACAAGATCGCTCTAGGGCAGGCCGGCAACCTGCCCTAGAGAAGCGATCATTCAATGCAGCTGGCCTGTGAAGGTGTTCACTGCTAGTGGCTGCATGGGCGTATAGGACACGCTCGTCTGCGGGTTGACCACCGTAACGCTGATGCTATCGCCCGAGATCACGGCGCAGCTCGTGGAGGCGACCAAGCTGAACGGGCTGGTGTCCGTGAGCGGGGAAACCGCTATCTGGTACCCGTCGTCTAGCCCTGACTCCAAGTTCGGAACCACCGTGATCGTCGTCGGGCTCCAGTTCAGGATGAGCATCTGGCAGTTCGAGTTTGGACTGGTCCAACCCGTTCCTCCTCCAGAAGGCGTATCCGTGATCGTCAGGTACGACGTGGTGACCCCCGCCCAGCCCGTTGTCGCATAGGGCAGGGTCATCTCGGGCAGATACCCGAACCCCGTGCCCTCGATCGTCAGCGGCAAACCCGGCTGCCAGTTCTGGGTCATGTTGCCGGCAGCCTGCGTGGGTTGATACAAGATCTGGCTGCAATCGCTATAGTTCGCCGGGTTGGTGCAGCCCGTCGGACTCGTCGGAAAATTGGCCATGTTGTCCACCGGGGCCGAGAACTGCGTCCCGACGAAATCGATCTGGGTCGTGGGGTTTGTGCGAATTCCGCAGACTAGCTGTTGCGGGCCGCCGCCCACCAAACTCCAGTATTGCTCCGGAAAGTTCTGCAAGTTCAATGGCTGGTTGGGCTGATAGATTTCACTCAAGTTGTTGGCCGGGGCGTGAGCGGGCGGCGTACCGGCGGTCGGAAAGGTCGGCACCAACCCGGGCAGCTGCGACAATGTTACATATGATACAAGTGGGACATAGGCGCCCATGATGCCTTGCCCATTGCCCAAGTATTGGGTTGTCGAGAATGGCACGGCCAACCCGGATTGCGTAAATCCGGGGCCCGGAAGCGTATTGCGGAGGTCGAGTTCCAGCGCTGCCTGATACTTGCCGCCGTTGTAAAGCTGGCCAAAGTGGGAAAGCTGGGTCAGATCGAGTGCCGTGTAGCCGTTAGTGAGCTTGAACACATTGTAAGTCCCCAACAAGTTGTTGGCGGGGGGGGCAACGCCCTGAATCGCTGGGACCGGGCTGTTGCTGGTCACGAACGTATTGAAATTGGTGGAGTTGCTAGGTTCCACGTTGACCAGAAGGTTTACGTACTGGTGACCGTTTTGCGTTGTGGTCACGAACGCCTGGTCCGAAAGACTGATCAGGGACACCGGGCCCGCAGTGCCGTTTAGGCCGTCCGGGTTGGCCACGAAGGCCCCGTTCCCGCCACTCGTATTGAAGCTGAGCGTCAGGAAGATTCTCAACGGGACCACGGTTCTGGGGAAGTCGACGTCTAAATTCACCATCCGGTAATACGGCGTCTGTCTCTGCTTCCATCTGCCGCGCCGTGCAAAGGGCGGCAGATTAAGGCAGCGCTCCGGGCGGATATTCGACCGAGAGGAGATGGAGACCTCTGGCCGGCGCGGAATGGCCGTATTTGAGCGCCGCCTCCGGTTGGAGCAGAGCACGGATGGCGGGAGGATTGAGGTTTCCCTTCCCCGCGTCGAGCAGAGCGCCGGTGAGATTGCGGACCATGTGCTTGAGGAATCCGCTGCCGCGGACGCGATAGCAGAGGAGATCTTGCTGGAGATGGATCTGCGAGGAGAAGATCCGGCGAACTTTGGAGCGGCGTTCGGAATCGCGCTCATCGGCGGCGGCGAAAGCGGTGAAATCGTGCTCGCCCGCAAAGACGCCGGCGGCGGCCAGCATGGGCTCAAGCGCGAGCGGATAAGGGTAGTGATTCACATAGCGCCAGAGCGGAGGCGGACAGACTTCGCCGCGGAAGAGGCGGTACTCATAGGTTTTCGCAATCGCGTCAAAGCGCGGGTGGAAACCGGGGTCCGCCTCGGCGGCGGCGAGAACGCGGATGGCGGGCGGCAGCAAGCGGTTGAGCGCGCGGCGGAGGTTCGCGACGGGGATGGGGTTGCGCAGAGTGAAAGCGGCGACCTGAGCTTCGGCATGGACGCCGGCGTCGGTACGGCCGGAGCCGTGGACCTGGACGGGAATGCCTTCCATGCCGGCGAGAATGTCTTCGAGCGCACCCTGAATGGTGGGCAACCCGGGCTGCACTTGCCAACCGTGGAAATCAGTGCCGTCGTAGGCGACTGTGATGCGAATGCGACGGCCGGGACGGTCGGTTAACATGAGAGCTTAACTTTAGAAATTACCTGCCCGGAGAGATGACCGGCCCGGGTTGAATCCGGTCGCGGGTAATGCGCGAACAAATATGCTCATGATACAGCGATACGTCGCCACGCTCTGTGTCGCGCTGCTGCTCGGCCAAGTGGCCGGGGCGCAGCAGACCTCCTCACAAAACCCGCTTCCGCAAGGCGGAACGATCCCGGTGGGGGTTCCGGATCGCGCCAATTCGGACGTGTGGCGCGGCGGGGAGGAGACGCGTTACAGCGGGCCGTTCGCGTGGCTGTTGAAGCCGTATCGCGCGACGACGATCGCTCCGATCAGCCTGGGCAACTCGGACCGGATCGAGCAGTTGTTGCGGGCCGGAAATCTATACCTCTCGCTGAACGATGCGATTGCGCTGGCGCTAGAAAACAACATCGACATTGAAACGCAGCGGTACGGAACGCCGATCGCGGACGCGAATCTGCTGCGCGCGCAAGCGGGAGGCGCGCTGCGGGGAGTCACCCCGGCCGTGACTTCCGGGCCGAGCAGCGCGACGGCGTTGACGACCGGCAGCGGGACGACGGGATCGACTTCTACGAGCTCGGGCTTCACGACCACGGGAGTACAAGGGAATGCGTCCACCCAAGCGGCGCAGAGCACTTCCAATTCGCAGGGCGCGTTGATTCAACAGACGGGGACGGCGATTCCGAGCCTGGACCCGTACATCTCAGGCGTGCTGCGTTATTCACACTCGACCACGCCGCAATCGAACGTGGTGGTGACGGGGACGACGGCGTATATAACGGATCAGGATATCGGCCAGTTCTCCTACAACCAGAGCTTTCTGACAGGGACGACGTTCAGTCTGGGGTACAGCGATGTGAACGCGACCAACAACAGCTACAGTACGCTGATCAACCCGAGCAAGACGGCGAGCCTGACGTTTTCATTTCAGCAGCACTTATTGCAGGGCTTCGGAGTCTCGGTGAATAACCGCGAGATCGTAACGGCGAGAAATAACCGCGAGGCGGCGGACCTGAGCTTTAAGTTGCAGGTGATCACGACGGTGGTTTCGGTGCAGGATCTGTACTGGGATCTGGTGTATTTTCTGGATGACGTGAAGGCGAAACAGCAGGCCCTGGCGTACAACGAGCGGCTTTACGCGGACAACAAGAAGCAGGTTGAAATTGGGACGCTGGCGCCGATCGAGATCGTGCAGGCGGAGGCGGCGGTGGCAAGCGCGGAGCAGGACCTCACGATTTCGCAGACGCGCGTCTTGCAACAGGAGACGACACTGAAGAGCTACCTGAGCCGCACGGGAGTGGCGAGCCCGGCGCTGGCGGCGGCCCATGTGATTCCGACGGACCGGATCCGCGTTCCGGAGCAGGAGCAGGTGCAGCCGATTCAGGATTTGACTGCGCTGGCGCTGAGCGCGAGGCCGGAGCTGGCGCAGCAGCGCATCGCGGTGACGAACGCGGGCGTGAACATGAAGGGATCGCACGCGGAGCTGATGCCTACGCTGGACCTGGTGGCGGGGCTGAACAATAACGGGCTGGTGGGCGTGCCGAATGCCGTGCCGGTTCCCCCTTCCACGCAGTCTGGCGGCGTGGTGGTGCCGCGGGGAACGCCGGATCCGTTTTTCGTGGGCGGGTACGGGCAATTGCTGACGCAGCTGTTCAATCGCAATTTTCCGGATTACTACGTGGGAGTGCAGTTGAACATTCCGCTGCGGAACCGCACCGCGCGGGCCGATTACCTGCTGGATCAGATCACGTATCGGCAGCAGCAACTGCAGCTACAGAGCCAGGAGAATCAGGTGCGGTTGGATGTGCAGAACGCAATCATCGGGATTCAACAGGCGCATGTGGCTTACGATGCGGCGGTGAAGGCGCGCATTCTGGAGCAGCAGACGCTGGATGCGGAGCAGAAGAAGCTGAAGCTGGGAACGTCGACGGTTTTCAACGTGATCCAAGTGCAGCGGGATCTGGCGAACTCGGTGTCGGCGGAGGTGTCCGCGTTGGACGCTTATGCGAAGGCGAAAGTGGAGCTGGAACGATCCACAGGCCAGGTTCTGACGAACCACAATATCTCGATGCGGGAGGCGTTTCAGGGACATGTCTCGGCGGCGCCTTCACCGCTGCCTCCTCTGGGGCAGTGAAGCGAGAAGTTTTTGCCCGTTGCGGACAAAAGGGGTCGCGAAAAACGCGTTTTTTGGGGTCTTAAGCTTTGGCCAGTCGATTGCTCTTTGGAGTTGCGTGAATCAAAATGACAGGCTCAAGATGGACCGGTTGACACCCCCGAGACAAGCCCCGATTTCGAATCCCTCTGCTAACCACTAAACCCCCAGCTGTTCCTCAACTTCGTCAACCGTTTCCTTGGGCCTGATTTCATCCGAAATCAAGCCTTTTGATTTTGACGGATACGTTAGGGATTGGAGATGGTTGCGGTTGTGCCATCCACTTTCGTCAACGACATGGTGAAATTCTCGTTGTAGGTGCGGGCGCGATCCCGAAGAAGGCTCAAGGCCACCGCTTCGCCCAGCCGGATGGACTCATCGGTGTCGCTGCGCCAGTGAATTCCGGCGTGAATGCCGTGCCCAAAGCTGATGTTGTGGGCCAGCTTGTTGAGTTCTCCGTTTACGGTAATTTGTCCCGCATCGGCGCCCGTATAGCTATTGAGCGCGGTTCCGTCGGCCGAAGAAACCTGCGGGTTGGGCAGTACGTAGGCGCCGTCGAAAAAGAACTTCAGGACGGTGATGCACGCGCCCGCGACGGCGCCGTGTCCTGTCGGATAGGCCGGATGCGTTGGCGAACCCTCCGGGAAAGCCTGCGAGAGAAAGTAGCTGTGATTGGTTTCGAAGCTGCTCTGCACGGCCTTGGAGTTCAGCACTGTCTCGCTGAGATGACCCTGAACCGTGCCGCCCTGGCCGGTCTTGCTCAGATAAACGATTCCGCCGCCCGATTCCGGGCGATGGCGAAGGTGCACAAACCATTTCTGATACCACGCCGCCTCGAGCGCCTCACGGGCAGCGGCCGCCAGCGTCGCCGCGAAATCCGGTTGACCCATCGTGGCGAATCCGTTCTGCGTCTTCGACCCGTTGTAGGAATTGCCGGGATTTAAAGGCGCTACACCGCCCGCATTGATCGAATTCAGCACCAGGTAGGCTGTGAAGTAAGCCTGAAAAAGCACGTCATCGTGGGTGTAGGCGGCCAAACCCCGTCCGTCGTGCAGGAATAGGGCGCTCCCGGGCTGAAGCTGGAGCCCGGTGGAGATGCCGTTCTGCACCTGTTGGAAGGTGGTGGGATCTTCCATGTAATCGACGCCCGCCTGGTTCGTGATGTATTGCTGGATAATCGGCAATGAACCCATGCTGGTCTTCTGAAGGAGAAATTGGGAGAGATAGGGCCCAACGGTTTCGCCCGGAAATCCCCCGCGGAACAATAACTCCGGTGTCACTTGATCGGCGGCGTCCCGCGGCCCCTGGTAGGCGGGCAAGGAGGACAGTTCCGCCGCCGCTTGCGCCGCAACGGGATTCGAAGCGTAGTCCGTAATCGCGATATCCCGGAGAAGCGAAGCCCAGTAGAGCTCGACGAGTTCGACAGCATATTCCTCGCTCGCCATCGCCGGCGCGGGAGGCACGGCGAACTGGCTGCTGTCGAGACGTTCGAGACCGAACGCCAGACCGCCTTGCGGGCCATTCTGGGTGCGGGGTCCGCCGAGAGTGATGGCCTCGAAATCCGCGGGATTTCCGCTGTTTAGCGCTTTTTTGAAAGTCTTATAAGCGGCATGATCGACCACTCCAATTGCGGATTGCAAAATCCCTTTGGTATATGTCCCGCACTTATCGGAATAACGAGATTCGTCGCCGTTATCGATCTGCGCAGGCGCGGGGATGAACGCATCGTCCGCGGCGGTGGCGGTGCGCAGGGCGAAAGATCTTGCGACGCGGTGGGCGGTGGAGGGAGTTTCCGGATGTACGGCGGGTGGGGGTGACAGTTGCGGGCTGCTCATGAAGATCTCCGTTCCGTTTCGAGTTTCGTACGGCTCACTGGAGTATAGAGCGGGTCGCGTCAAATGGGAGCGATCATTTTGGCCGAGGGGACATGAAAACGGAAAAGAGGGCGTGGCGACGAGGAATAATGGAATATTCGCCGGACTATAAGCCGGTTTCTGTACCCTTGCGGGCGATAGTCATTCGTCTTGGCCGCCCATTACTGAACGGCTCCAGCAACCTACCCGGAAGTCTGACGCAGCGGGCCGCTGCTCCTCCCCTATTTGGTCTTGCTCCGCGCGGGGTTTTCATGGCCGGCGACATCACTGCCGCCGCGGTGCGCTCTTACCGCACCATTTCACCCTTACCCTGAAGCCGTTCCTGGAAAGGGCGGCGGACAGGGCGGTATCTTTTCTGTTGCACTATCCGTAAGAGCAGGCTTGAACCTGTCTTCCCGGCCGTTAGCCGGCGCGCTGCCCTGTGGAGACCGGACTTTCCTCCCGCTTGCGCGAGCGACTATCCATCCGGCGAACATTCCAGTACGAGTGTACGCTAGAGGCGGCCGGAGATGAAGCGGGTGAGCGCCGCCGCGGTGTCGTAGAACTGCTGGTCGGGCGCGAAGTGGTAAGGCGCCTCCATCTCCGCGATCAGCCAGGAATCGTAATGGATCTCATCGAGGGCGGAGCGGATCGCTTTCCAGTTGTTGTCACCTAAGAAGATGTTGGTGTAGACGCTTTCGTGGCCGCAGCGGCCGCGGTGCCTGTGCACATCCTTCATGTGGATGCGCGTGATCCGGGCGCCGTGCATCTGGATCCATTGCTCGGCAAAACCGGTGTCGTGAATGTTGCCGACGTCGAGGTGGATGCCGACAGCGGGGCTCGATACGTCGTCGAGGAAGGTGGAGAACTCGCGCGTGCTGAGCAGGAAGCGCTGCTCGGAGCAGCAGTTTTCGACGCCGACGCGGATGTGGGCGGCGGCGGCTTTCCCGCCTACCTGCCGGAGCGCGTCAAGCGAGCGGGCGTAAACATCGTTGTAGGGCTCGGTTTCGGTGACGATGCCGACCACCACGAGGATGGCGTCGGTCTCGAAGATCTGGGCAGCTTCGATCTGTCGTTCGACGTGACGGATGGCGGAGGCGCGGATTTGCGGATCGCGGGCGGCGATATTTTTGTCCCAGTCGAGCGTGTTGGAGATGTTGGAGACCGCGAGTCCAGCCCCGCGGATTTGCTGATGCAGACGGTGGAGATCGGCGTCGGAGGTGGTTTCCTGAAACCAGGGCTTGGCGCCGAGCCAAAGCTCGACTCCGTCAAAGCCGGCGGTCTTAATCAGATCCAGGCCGGCGGCGAGATCGAGACCGCTGGGGATGAAATTGTCGCCAATCGATTTGCGCATCGCCATTTAAAGATTATGGGACGGCGATGGAGGGAAGCGTGAGCGGGTTAGCGCGCGGCCATGAGCGCGCGCAGACGGCGGGCGCGTTCCGGGGCGCGCAGCTGGCGGAGAGCCTTGGCCTCGATCTGCCGAATGCGCTCGCGAGTCACGTCAAATTCCTGGCCGATTTCTTCGAGGGTGTGCTCACGCTCACAACCGATTCCGAAGCGGAGACGAATCACTTTTTCCTCTTTAGGAGAAAGGGTCTTCAGGATTCCGGCGGTCTCGTCGCGAACGTTGGATTCGATGACGGCGTCCACCGGAGAGCCGACCCAGCGATCTTCGATCAGGTCGCCAAGAGCGGACTCGCCGTCGCGGCCGACAGGGGTTTCAAGCGACACCGGGTCACGGGAGATGGTCTTGAGCTTCTGGACTTTCTCAACCGGGATATCCATGCGACGGCCAATCTCGTCGTTGGTGGGAGTGCGGCCGAGTTCTTTTTCGAGCTCGCGGGATGCCCGAAGGAACTTGTTCATGCTTTCGTTCATGTGCACCGGGATGCGGATGGTGCGGGACTGGTCGGCGATGGCGCGGGTGATCGCCTGGCGAATCCACCAGGTGGCGTAGGTGGAGAATTTGTAGCCGCGGCGATATTCGAATTTATCGGCGGCGCGCATCAAGCCGATGTTGCCTTCCTGGATGAGATCGAGCAGGTGAAGGCCGCGGTTGACGTATTTCTTGGCGACGGAGACGACGAGACGGAGGTTGGCTTCGACCAGATCTTTCTTGGCGCGCTCGGCTTCCTGTTCGCCGTGGCGAATGACGGTGAGGGTGTGCTTGAGGTCCGGAAGAGCGGCGCCGGCGGTGATTTCGCGCTTGCGCACTTCCCGCTTGAGCTCACGGACGCGGGTCTGGGCATTGGGACCGCCGCGCAGTTCGGTCTTCTTGATTTCGCGATCGAGGTGCGCGAGGTCATCGACGGCGAGCTCAATTTCGCGCGCGAATTCCTTCCACTTGCGGAGAACGAAGGGGATCTTGCGAATGGACGTGGAGGTGGCGACGAGGCCGCGGGCCAGCTTGCCCTGCATGCGTTTGCGGGGCTTCTTGTTGCTTTGCGGCATCGCTTCCATTTTCTCGGCGAGCTGCACGGCCCTTTTCTGCGCGGTCACCACGGTGGTGAACATCTCGCGAATCTCATCGCGGCGCTTGGTGTCGGCGGTGCTGCCTTCTTCCATTTCCCCCAAGTCGACGATATTGTCGAGTTCCTCGACGCCGCGGGCGAGCTGTTCGGCGAGTTCGAGGACAGCGAGCTGGACCAGCGCGGAGCGGCTGATCGCCTTCTGCATGCGAAGCTTGCCGCGTTCCATGCGGCGCGCGAGATTCACCTCGCCTTCGCGCGTGAGCAGCGGGACCGCGCCCATTTCGCGCAGGTAGACGCGAACCGGGTCATCGGTATAGATGGATTCTTCCTGCTGTTGAGCAGGGTGAAGGAAATCGGGCTCGCCGGCGGCTTCGGGATCGAAGAATTTAGTGGCTTCCTCGTCGAAGTTGATGCCTAGCGGACTCTCGGCTAAAAATTGATCGTCAAAATTATCCATTGAATATTACCCTTGCGAGAGCCCCGAGGCTATGGTTTTGCTGAATGCCGGTTTGAGAGAGCCGATCCGGCGACGAACCACGCGGAAAGAAGGATTCACAGGCGAACCGAAGTATCTCCCAATGTTGCCCTGGGCGGGAAGATGTTAACACCAAACCCGGGGGAAGTGAAGCTCTAAGTGTATTGATGTGGTAGAGAACCCTGGGTTTCAGGACAGTTTCGCGGAACTGTATCGAATCGACGAAAAACCACCGCTTCCACCTATCTTAGCTCACTTTCTGGCGCATGAGGGCCTTTAATTCGTTAAAGAACGCTTGCTCATCCTGGAAGTCCCGGTAGACAGATGCAAAGCGTACGTAAGCGATTTTGTCGAGATGTCGAAGCCCTTCCATCAGCAGTTCGCCAATCTCGGTGGTGGAGATCTCCCGATCCGGCGAGTCGGTCACCCGGGCCTCGACCTGATTCACCAAGTCTGAGACCTTCGTCATACTAATCGGCCGTTTCTCGGCGGACTTTAGCAGGCCGTTGAGGACTTTCTGGCGATCGAACTTCTCGCGGCGGCCATCTTTTTTGATGACCATGTAGGGGACCTCGTCGATGCGCTCGTAGGTGGTGAAGCGTTTCTCGCAGGAGAGGCACTGGCGGCGGCGGCGGATGGCGTCGCCTTCCCGGCTCTCGCGGGAATCGATCACTTTATCCTCGAGGTGGCCGCAGAACGGACAAGTCATTGAGCCGCCTTCCGCCAGGGGAAGGGCGGGTGGTCGATCTGGCGAGGAATGCGGGAGCGGGGAACGATCAATCCTCGTATTAGATTACTACGGAAAAGCTGAGCAAACTGTCGAACGACGGTATACAAAACGCAAGAAAACAGGAATGTTAGGCAGGAGCGGCAGGAACTGGCCGCGATGGGCGAAAAAATGAACTTATTATGATAAGGCTTCGTTTCTTCCACTGAAAGCAGATTCGGCGGCGCAAATCCGACAGAAAGCGCCAGCGATGAGGGCACGTTTGGGCGCGCATGGGGCGGGCGTCGAGAGGGAGGAGCGAGAGATGGCGGCGGCAGTCATGATACCGGGTTTTTCGGGCCCGGCGTCGTCCCGAGCGGGAGCAGCGTCAAGGCTGCCGGCCGGGTTGCAAATCGGGCGTCAGGCCGCGGGGAAGATCGGGAGCTTGGATCCGGATAGCCTTTTAATCGAGCGCTGCGTGGCGGGCGATACGGCCGCTTGGGAGGACCTTGTCCGCCTTCATACCCGGCGTGTGTACGGGATCTGCTACCGCTTCACGGGCAGCGATGCGGAGGCGCAGGATCTGACGCAGGACGTGTTTCTGCGAATCTTCCGGACGGTGAAGAGTTTCCGGATGGACGAGGGTTCGTTCGCCACCTGGACGGCGCGGGTAACGCGCAATCTGCTGATCGACCATTACCGGCGAACGCGGCAGGAGCGGGCGACGGACTCTCTGGAAGACCAGTTGCCGGGGGTGGAAGCCGGCGCGCATGCGATGAGCCAGGCGGGCAGCCGGCCCGACGCGCTGGTGACGGGGCGGGAAAAGGGAGAGATCCTGCAGGCGGCGTTGAAAAAACTTTCGCCGGAGTTGCGGGAGACGGTTATTTTGCGGGACCTGCAGGAGATGGAGTACCGGGAGATCGCGGTGGCGCTGGGAATCCCGGAGGGCACGGTGAAGAGCCGGCTGAATCGGGGCCGGGCGGAACTGGCGCGCCTGTTGCGGAAGCACCAGGCGGCGCTTTAGGAAGATTATGGAGAGCATGCATATCCGCGATTGCCAGGCTTGCGAGGCCGCGCTCTGCGATTACCTCGACGGAGCGCTTACGGAAGAGGTGCGTGCCGAAGTGGAGCTGCACCTCAGCCAGTGCGCGGCGTGCGCGGCCTTCGAGCAGGATATCCGGGAAGGAATGGGAATGCTGGCGGAGGCCGAGCCGCTCGAGGCGCCTCCGATTCTGGTGAACAAGATTCTGTTTCAGATCCCGTCGCAGGCGACGGGATTGCGGGGATGGCTGGGCCGCATCTTCGAGCCGGTGCTGCAACCGCGCGTGGTGATGGGCGCCATGATGACGGTTCTTTCGCTGGCGATGATGACGCGCTGCGCGGGGGCGCCGAGCCGGCCGCTGACGGCTTCCGATCTGGATCCGGTGAGGGTCTGGGCGTCCTTCGACGATCGAATGCACCGGACGTGGGACCGCACCGTAAAAGCTTACGAGAGCATGCGGGTGGTGTACGAAGTGCAAACGCGGGTTCACGAGTGGCGCCAGCAGCAGGAAGAACAGGACGCGGCGGCCGCGGATGCGGCGGCGAAGAGCGCGATGAAGACGCGGCAACTGCAGGGGACAAAGCCGGGCGAAAGCAATACGTCGGCGCGGAGCGGGAATCAGGGTTCTGAGGGGAAAGAGAAATGAACATGTGCGCAAATCATCCAGAGAAGCCGGCGGTCGCGTACTGCCGGAGTTGCGGGAAGCCTTTGTGTGAGTTGTGCCGGATGGAGAATCTGGGCGCGATCTACTGCGCCGAGCACATGCCGGTAGCGCAGGCGACCGACATTCCGCCGATGCCCCCATATGTAGGAGCGCCGGTTTATGCGGGGCCGGCTTCCCCGGCCGCCGCGGCGTCGCCCTACACTTCGCCGTCACGGCACCCGTCTCCGGCGCTGGCGACATTGCTGGGATTCATCCCAGGAGTCGGCGCGATCTACAACGGCCAATATGCCAAAGGGCTGGTGCACGCGGTGATCGTGGGACTGCTGATCAGCATCCTTTCGGCTTCGCCGAGCGTTCCGGTGGCGGTGACGGTTTCGATCCTGCTGGCGGCGTGGTGGTTCTACATGATCATCGAGGCCAACCAGACGGCGCATGCGCTGCGGTCCGGGCTGCCGGTGGATGAAATTTCGAGCATCCTCCATCTGCACAGTTCGAAGACGGGTTTTCCGATCGGAGCGGCGATCCTGATCGGGGCAGGCCTGCTGCTGCTGCTGGACACAACGGGACTGATTTCGGTGGAGCGGCTGATCCGGTATTGGCCGGTGGGTTTGATTCTGCTGGGAGTGTATATGCTGTATGCGCGGGCGGAGCGGCGGACCACGGATGCGATCCGCCCGGATTTGCTGGACGAGAGGCGGTAAGCGATGCCACGCATACCCGGTAGCTCAAGTCTTATTTCCTCCTTGCGCGGGCCGATCATCATGATCACGATCGGAGTGTTGTTTCTGCTGGACAACGTGACGGGACTTCAGTTCGGCCAGACTTGGCCGATACTCCTGATCGTGACGGGCGTCCTGGCGCTAGCGGGCGGAACGCGGCGCGGCGCGGATCCGGTCATCCCGCCATCGAATTATTCCAACCAGCCGCCCATTCCGCCGCCACCGCCGGGGGTTAGAAGGTGAAGGGGCGGTCCTTTGCGCTGCCCATCCTGCTGATCGGCGTGGGGGCGGTTTTTCTAATCAATAACGCCATGCCGGGACTTCCCATCTGGCGTCTGCTGATGGACTGGTGGCCGCTGCTGCTGGTCTTCTTCGGCGTGATCCGGCTGGTGGAAGTGCTGGCGATCCACGGGAGCGGCCGGGGGCCCGCGACGGCGGAGAGACCGATGGGTTTCGGCTGGATCGTGCTGGCGGTAGCGATTGGGCTGGCTTTTACGCTTCCCCAGCACCTGGGCCACCACTGGCAGTGGGGGCCGATCAGGACGGGCGGCGTGGAATTGTTCGGGGAAGAATTCGATTACCCGGTGAACTCCACCTCGGCGGCGGGAGATGCGAAACGCCTGGTGATCGACAACATCCGGGGTGGAATCACCGTGACGGGCGGAGAAGGCAGCGACATTCATTTGGAAGGGCATAAGACGATTCGAGCCTTCGACCGGAAGGCGGCCGATGAGATCAATCGGCAGGCAGAGGTGACTTTCACGCGGGAAGACGACGCCATTTTTGTGCGTTCGACGCAGACTCCGGGTTCGGACCCCATGCGCGTGGCGGTGGATATGGAAATCGCGGTACCCAAGGGTATGAGCGTGGAAGCGCGCGGCCGCTCGGGGGATTTGACGATCAATTCCATCCAGGGTTCGGTGGATGTTTCGAGCCAGCGGGGCGAAGTGCGGCTGCAGGATGTGGGCGGCGGGGCGAAGCTGGACGTGGAGCGCTGCGACCTGGTGCGCGCCAGCAATGTGAAGGGGAACGTGGATGTGCAGGGCAGCGGCCGCGATGTCCAAATGGATAACGTGGACGGCCAAGTGACGATCAACGGGAGCTTCTCGGGAACCCTGGACTTTCGCGAGCTGGCCAAACCCCTGCATTTCGAGTCGCGGCAGACGGACTTACGGGTGGAGAAGCTGCCGGGAACCATCAGCATGTCATTAGGGGAGCTGCACGCTTCCAACGTAACGGGGCCGCTGCGCTTCGTGGCGCATGAGCGGGATGTGCATCTGGACGACTTTACTGGCCCGGTAGAGATCGATCTGGCGCATGGCGACATCGACCTCAAGCCGGAGAAGGGGCAGCCGCTGGCCCGCATTGATGTGCGGTCCCGCAGCGGAGATATCGAGATGGCGCTGCCGGGAAGCGGGTTCGACCTGAAGGCGACAGCGCAGCAGGGCGAAGTCTCCAACGATTTCGGCGACGGAGTGGTGAGCGAAAGCGGCGAAGGAAGATCGAATACCCTGCGGAGCGCGAGCCCTTCGGGCGCGGTGGTGACGCTGACGACGGAACGCGGCGAAGTGGCCGTGCGCAAGCTGGATTAGAAAAGCAGCAACTGTTCACCGATTGCGGGGAGCATTTGCGAACGCAGTTGATGTGACGAGGAAGTCGATCGTCTTTCCTTCGAAAAGCGATAGCAGCATCTCGGGCGAGACAGGATCGGCGCGGGAATTTTATTCCATCACGCGGAACGGGACGCGTCCGGTGACATCGCGAAGGATGACGGAGCCGGGCTCCGGGCGCGCGGTGATGTCGCCGAAGGTGACGTGATTCTCGCCCTTCTGTAGGACGAGGGGCACGTGTTGCGAATGACGGCGAAGTTCTGGTTGTAGATCGTGAGAGCCGGGTCAGCCGCAAATAGAAGTCCCGCGGAGAGACAAAGCAGTGTGAGAGCGCGCATGTTCACCCCTAGAAGACGCTGAACACGGCAGGTTTGTGCCCAGGAAGGAGTATTTGTCGCGCCGTTCACCCGGAGCGTGGCCCCGCGAGCAGAACGTGAATGTCCATGACATTGGTGCGCGTGGGGCCGGTGAGCAAGAGATCGCCGAGCGCGGAGAAAAGCGGGTAGGCGTCGTGCGCGCGAAGATGCGCGGCGGCGTCGAATCCGGCGGCGCGGGCGCGCTCCACCGTGGAACCGTCGGCGAAAGCTCCGGCGGCGTCGGTGGGACCGTCCGTGCCGTCCGTGCCGGCGCTGAGGATGAGAACGTTTTCGAGGCCCGCGGCGTCGAGCGCGGCGGCTAGGGCGAATTCCTGGTTGCGTCCGCCCTTCCCGCCGCTAAGCATCGTGACGGTGGTTTCGCCGCCGGACAGGATGCACGCCGGAGGCTGGACGGGATTGCCCGACGCGTCGATCTCGCGAAGGATCGCGGCGTGGAGGCGAGCGACATCCGACGTTTCGCCTTGGATGGTGCTGGCAAGCAGGAGCGTCGTGAAACCCAGGGCGCGAGCTTTTTCCTGCGCGGCGGCGAGAGCCTGGCGGTTATCGCCGACGATTATGTTTTGCACCCGGGTGAAGAGCGGATCGCCCGGTTTGGGCGTTTCGGCGCGGGCGGATTCGAGCAGCTCGCGCGCGGGAATGGGGATCTGGTCCCAGATATGGCGGCGCGCAAGGATTTCGCGGGCTTCGGCAAAGGTGGAGGCATCGGGCGCGGTGGGACCCGAAGCGATAGTGTCGAGATCATCGCCCACGACGTCGGAAAGTATCAGGGTGATCACCGGCGCGGGAGCGGCGAGTTGCGCAAGACGGCCGCCTTTGATGCGGGACAGGTGTTTGCGGACGGCATTGATCTCGTGAATAGTGGCGCCTGAAGCGAGCAAGAGACGCGTGGTTTCGCGCTTCTCTTCGAGGGCAAGGCCTTCCGCGGGAAGCGGCAAGAGCGCGGACGCGCCCCCGGACAGGAGAACCAGCACCAGATCGGAGGCGGTGGCGGAACGGGCGAGGTCGGCGACGCGAAGGGCGCCTTCGACCCCTTGCGCATCCGGAATGGGATGGCCGGACTCATTGCAGGCGATGCGCTGAAGAGGCGCGCCGTGACCATATTTAGTGTTGATCCAACCGGCGGAGACGCGGTCTCCGAGGATCTCCTCGACAGCCTGCGCCATGGGGGCGGCGGCCTTCCCCGCCCCGAGGACGAGGATGCGTCGCGCGGCATCGAGCTCGCCGGACAAACGGCCGAGAGCACGGCGCACGGCGGTGGCCGGATCGACGGCGGCCAGCGCGGCGTTCAGGATGGCGAGCGCGTCCGCACGCAGGTCTGGCATCAATGAAAAATAGGGAGGGCCAGGATGGCGGCGAGGTTGGCGGCGGGGTCGTCGGAGCAGGCGTCGACGCGGTAATCAGCCAGGGCGTAGGCTGCGCGGCGGCGCTCGTGGAGCAGGCGCAGCTCGACGACATTGCGCGCGAGCGGGCGGCTGCCGTTCCGGACGCGCTGTTCGATGAGATGGAGGGGGCAGTCCAGCCAGACGGTGACCCCGTTGTTTTCGAGCAAGGCGAAGTTTTCGGGCTGGACGAAAGCGCCGCCGCCCAGGGCGAGAACCATGGGCCGGCCGCATTCGATGGCGCGCACCCGCCGGCGCATGGCTTCGTGTTCGACGCGGCGGAATTCGGCTTCCCCGCGATGTTCGAAAATCTCCGGAATGGGCTGATTCTCGCCCTTCTCGATATCGTCGTCGAGGTCGGCGAAACTCCAGCCGATGTGGTCGGCAAGCATGCGGCCGAGGGTAGTCTTCCCGCTGGCCATGAAACCGACGACGTAGAGTCCGGGGGTGCGTTTTAGTTTGAGGATCACGGCTGCTCCGCGGATTGGTTCAAATTCATGAGATGCGCCTCGACACGCCGGGGCATGAGCTGATGCATCCCGATCATAAACCAGCCCCAGCGCGGGCTCACTACGATTCTCGCGCGTTCCCGAACGCCGCGCAGGATGTCGCGGGCGCACTGGTCCGGCGAGATGGCGAAGCGCTTGGCGTCAACCACTTTGCGGGGCGGCGTCAAGCCAGCGGAGTGGGCTTGAAATTTGGTGAGCACGTAGCCGGGGGAAACGAGCATGGCGTGGATATTGTCAGGGGCGAGTTCCATGCGAAGGCTCGCGGTGAGAGCGGCGAGCGCGGATTTAGAGACGGAATAGAGCGGCATCCAAGGCAGACTGACGTGGCCGGCGATGCTGCCGATGTTGACGATGGTCCCGGAACCCCGGGAGCGCATGGGCGGAATGGCGGCTTGGGCCAGAGCCAGCGGCGCGAAGAAGTTCACGTCGAACAGAGCGCGGGTCGCGGGCGTCGGGGACGCGGCTATGGGCCAGTAGATGCCGTGACCCGCGTTGTTGATGAGAATATCGATCCGGCCGAACCGCTCGAGGGTGCGATCGATGAGGCGCTGGGGCGCGGCCGGGTCCGCGAGGTCGGCGGCCGTCATGAGATCGGACGGTCCGGCGACCTGCGCGAGCTTCTCGCCGGACCGGCCGGTCAGCGATAATTGCGCGCCGTTCTGGCGGAACAGACGGGCGCAGGCGGCCCCGATTCCGTCCGACGCACCCGTGATCAGGACCACGCTGCCGGGGATGCTGACGCGACGCTCGGAAACCGGCACGCAATAATAATAGCTATGTCGAAGCTGGTCCCGCTTTTCCCGCTGCAGCTCGTGGTGTTTCCGAGGACACAGCTTCCGCTGCACATTTTCGAAGATCGCTACAAGGAGATGATCGGCGTGGCGATCCGCGACGGGTCGGAGTTCGGGATCGTCCTGGCGAAAGAAGACGGGATCGTAAACGCGGGATGTACGGTGACGGTGGAAAAGGTGATTACGGAATATCCGGACGGACGTTTGGATATCGTGACGCGCGGACGCCGCCGTTTTGAACTGCTTGGCCTGAATCAGGATCGGGCCTTTTTGCAGGGGCAGGTGGAGTTTTTCGACGATCATGAAGCGGAGACGGTTCCGGAAGAACTGAAGGCGCGAGCGCTGAAGGGTTATCGGGAGCTGGCCGGATCGGGGAGTGCGCAGGAGTTCGCCGAGCCGGTGCTCGAAGACGCGCAGTTGAGTTTTCAACTGGCGCAGTCATTGCCGGACCTGGATTTTCAGAGCCGGCTGCTGCGGAGCCGGTCCGAAGTGGAACGCCTGCAGCAATTGACGCAGTATCTGGAGCAGCATATCCCGCGCGTCAAAGAGACGGCGAGGATGCGGGAACTGGCGCCGCGCAACGGGTTCGGACACAAGATCGCGGGGGTCTAAGGAGTTTGTTTTTAACCGATCAGCCGCAGCCGCCGATTCGGCGGGGGCCGCGAACGATTCCCATCCTTGGCTCCATGGCGGTGCATGGGGTGTTTTTCGTATGGCTGTTCGCGGCGGCGATTCCGGCGCGGCATAGCGCGTACGATCTGATGGTCAAGCCGCAAGAGACGCACCTGGTCTGGTACAGCTTCAAGCGCAAGCTGCCGAATGTTTCTCCCGCAAGAGCGCAGGCCGAGAAGCGTCCGCTGCGCGCGGAGGTGCTGGAGAAGCAAACGATTATTTCTTCACCGGCCAACGCGCCCAAAGCCCCGCAGATGATCTTTCACCCGGCGCCGCAGTTGAAGCCGGCGCCGGTGACGCCCCTTCCGAATCTGATTGCGTTGGCGGCGCCCCCGCCGCCGCAGAAGGAATTCGTGGCGCCGAAGCCGGCCCCGGTTCAACGCGAGAGTCCGAAGATCGTGGAACCGGGCGCCGCGCCGGAGATCGCGGCCAGGGTGGACGCCCCGCGGTTGCCCCAACTCCCGCACGTGGCGCGGCCGTTCGCGGCGCCGCCGGAGCACCAGGCCAAGTTGACGACGAAAGTGCAAACAAGCGATGCCCCGCAACTGGCGGCGACGACTCCCGCGCTGGCGGCTGGAGCCGCCAAGGCGATCGACCAGGCTTCACGAACGCTGGCCTTCCGTCCGCAGCCGAGGCGCTCGGCGACGTCGTCGGTGGGGAACCTGCCGGATGCGCCCGTGATTCAAGGCGCAACATCTTCAGACGCGAACGTGGCGGTGGTGGGGCTGAACGCCGTGGATGCGCTGAAAGTTCCCGTGCCGGAAGGATCGCGGGCGGCGCAGTTCGCGGGCGGGCCGAAGTTGAATCCCGACGGGGCGGCGTCGTCGGGACGATCGTCCGGGATCACGGTGCCGGACCTGACGGTGCGCGGCGGAGAGAAGGACGCGGCGGCGAACATGATCGCGCGGACCATGTCGCCTTCTTATAATGCGCCGTCTTCGCCGGAATTTTTGCGTGCCGCGGCGCGGGAGGGCGCGCGGCATATGGACACTTCCGCAGATCTGGGGCGGCCGAGCGGGACGCGGGTATCCGGGGCCCCCGATCCTCGATTTCTGGGAAGGCAGGTGTTCAGCGTGGCGATCCAAAGCCCGAATCTAACGAGCCACGAGGGAAGCTGGCTGATGTGGTATGCCGACCGGGAATCGAGAACTTACCGCGCTTCCATTTCCGCGCCGCAGCCGCTCCACAAAGTGGATCCGAAGTATGTGGCGACGGCGGCGGAGGAGCACGTCGAAGGCACGGTGCGGCTGGCGTTTGTAATTTTACGCGACGGGCACGTATCCGGGGTGGAGACGGTGAAGAGCGTCGACGACCGCCTGGATCGCAGCGCGGTCGCGGCTCTTCAGAAGTGGGTGTTCACGCCGGCTACGCGGGAAGGCCAGCCTATCGACGTCGACGCGCTCGTGGAGATTCCCTTCCGGCTTGCGCCGCCACCGCCGAAGTAGAGCCGCGGGATATGGAAAGACAGCATCTATTGATCGACGCCGATGACACGTTGTGGGAGAACAACATCTACTTCGAGCAGGCTTTCGATCGATTTTGCGCTCTTTTGGACCATTCGACTTTGACGCCGGACGAGGTGCGGGCCGCGCTGGACGAGATCGAGATTCAGAACAACAAGGTGCATGGCTACGGCGCCTACAACTTTGTGCGGAACCTCCGGCAGTGCTTCGAGCGCCTGGTGGAACGCGAGCCGCGGCGCACCCATTTTGAAGAGATCGCATCCTATGCGCACCACATCACGGGCCAGGCGATTCGTCTGATGCCCGGCGTGGAGGAGACGCTGCCGCTGCTGGCCGAAAGGCACGAACTGACATTGTTCACGAAGGGTGAGCATGCCGAGCAGAGTTCAAAGTTTCAGCGGTCGAAGCTGGGGCCGTTTTTCCGGCATTGCGAGATCGTAAAGGAGAAGGATCAGGCGGCCTACCTCGATCTGATCCACCGGTTGAAGTTCGATGCGGACCGGACCTGGATGATCGGGAACAGCCCGAAGTCGGATATCAATCCGGCGCTGGCGGCGGGATTGCGCGCGGTGTACGTGCCGCATGAGCGCACGTGGACGCTGGAACGCGAGGAGATTCGCGATTCGGAGAGGCTACTCGTGGCGGAGGGATTCGCGGATCTGCGGCGAATCTTCGCAGCGCCATCGTACTAGCACCGGTTGCACCCCGACGGTTGTTTGAGATAACATTTCACCTGACCCCGACCGTCATTCAAATGCTTTTTCCTCGGCCTGTTCGCTAGTTCGCGTGCCGACAGACCTTCTTGAGTCGATTTTTTCTCAATTCTAATAAGGGGGCCTCTTGGTCCGATTTTGCAGTCTTTTCGCCGCCGGTGTTCTATGTTCGGCTTCCTGCTTCGCGGGGCTGACAGTTCAAATGACGCCGTCGCCGGCGTCTCCGCAGCCGGTAGGCGCCCCGATCACGTGGACGGCGACCGCGGTGGATGGGGAGGCGGGCAGCCTCGATTACCAGTTCAGCGTGGCGGATTCGAGCGGGGTTTACCAAGTGGTGCAGGATTACAGCGAGCTCACGACGTTTACGTGGGCGCCTTCGACCAGCGAGGGCAGTTTCAGCATGCAGGTGGTCGCGCGGAACAAGACGGCGGGGGAGACAGCGCAGGCGCAAGGGCCGTACACGGTCGTTTCCCGGGTGAGCGGGACGACGCCGGTGATTACGCTCACCGCCAATCCTCTGGTAGCGCTTTACAGCGCCCCGGCCTGCGCGGCCGGCAGCACCATGTACGTGGTGTTCGCGCTTGGCAAGGTCCAGACCAGTACGAGTTCACAGAACTGTAACGGCCTGACGAGCATGAATTTCTACATCGGCGGGATGGGGCAGTCGTCGAAGTATGTCATGCATTACGTCCTAACGACGGGATCGCAGCAAACCGTGGGGCCGAATCAACCCTTTACGACAGGAGCGATCCCGGCCGGGCTGTTGTTCCCGAGCGAGAAGGTGCAGATTGCGGAAGAGGCTCCCGAGCCTTCTGGACAGAACGTGCTGCTCATCGATCATATGGGACCGTTCGGGAAAGCCGCCAACACGGGCGCATATATGCCGACAGCCTATAACCTGAAGGGCGACATCATCTGGTACTACACAGGGTTGGCGGCGGTCGCGCAGAACGGAGCGTTCTACATCCGGCCCGTGCCGGGGGGCACGTTCATGCTGCACGCCAACGATCCGAACAGCCAGTGGGTCACGAGTCAGATTTGGCGCGAGATCGACCTCGCGGGCAATACGATCCGGCAGACCAACGCGACGCGCGTGAACGAACAGATCAACGCGCAGGGTTATTTGGGATGCACCTCGTTCACGCACGACGCCATCCGCCTGCCGAATGGCCACACCTTGATTCTTTGCACTCAGGAACAAATCTTTCCGCCCGGTACGCAAGGCGCGCCTGCGCAGGTGGATATCGCGGGCGACGGGATTGTGGACCTGGATACGAACTTGCAGCTTGCCTGGTACTGGAGCGCCTATGACAATCTGGACATCAACCGCGCCGCGATCCTGAACGAAAAGATTGTGACGGGGGAAACCTTTCAGCCGCTTTTGCTGGCGCCGATCGCAAACGACTGGCTGCATTCAAACTCGCTGAACTACGTTCCGTCGGATGGAAGCGTCGTCGTTTCACTGCGGCACCAGGACTGGGTAGCGAAGGTCAATTATCAGGACGGCGCGGGCGACGGATCCGTGGTTTGGCTGCTGGGGCAGGACGGCTCGTTTGCGATCAACAGCCCCGATCCTTATCCCTGGTTCACGCACCAGCACGACGTCGAGTATGAACTGAACGGGACGCAAATCCTGTCGCTCTACGACAACGGAAATACGCGGGTGGCGCAGAACCCAGGGATTGTCGAACACAGCCGCGGGACGGTGCTGAGCCTGGATTACGTCAACATGATCGCCACGCCGGTTCTGCTGGCCGACATGGGCGCGTATAGCAGCGCCGGCGGAAGCGCGCAGCGGCTGGATAACGGGAATTACCACTTCGACAGCGCCCTGCTGGGGACGAAGGCGGCGCGCTTGGCGCAGCATATCGAGGTGGCGCCGATCGCCGGGCAAACGACGGCGACGACGCAGTTTCTGCTGCAATCGGGCACGTCGGATTACCGAAGTTACCGGATGATCTCGTTGTACCAACTGGACTAGCGGGCGCGCATTCGCGGCGGCGCGCATCGGAGATAATGTTGGGTTGTCCGATTTCTCCTCCGGGTTGAAAGATAAAGGCGTTCTGATCACCGGCGCGGGGCGCGGGATAGGAAAGCGGCTGGCCATCGGGTTCGCGGCGGCGGGCGCTCGCGTGGGACTGCTGGCGCGGAGCCAGGCGGAGCTGGATTTAGCCAAGCTCGAGATCGAGCAGGCCGGCGGGAGCACGCTGCGGCTGCGGGCGGACGTGCGCGACTTCGAACAGATGGCGGCCGCATTCGATCGCATGCAGGTCGTGTTCGGGGGCTTGCACATCCTGATTTGCGCCGCGGGAGTTCTGGGGCCCATCGGTCCGTTCACCGACATTCGGGTTCCGTTGTGGAAAGACGCGCTGGATACCAACATTCTGGGCGTGGTCCATGCTTGCCGAGGGGCTTTGCCCAAGATGATCGAGCGCCGTTCGGGAAAGATTATCGTGCTGGCGGGAGGCGGTTCCGGGGTTCCGCGTCCTTTTGTCACGGGGCACGCGGTTTCGAAGGCGGCGGTGGCGCGCCTGGTGGAATCGATCGCGGAAGAAGTGCGCGATTACAACGTCCAGATCAACTGTCTGGATCCGGGCGCAGCCTACACAAGCATGACGGACGAGATTCTGCACGCGGGACATCTGGCGGGGGCGCAGGAGTGGGAAGAGGCGCAGCGTGTGCGGGTCACCGGCGGCACGCCTCCCGAGAAACAGATTCAGATGGCGCTTTTTCTGGCCTCTCCGCAATCCAATCACATCAGCGGCAAGCTGATCGCGGCGACGGATGATCCGAAAAAGCTGGAGCATCACAATATGCTGGCGGACTCGTACGCGTTGCGCCGCCAGGTAAAAGGCTGAAAAATGTGGAAGCGATTCTGTTTACTGGCGTTGTGCGGCGCGCCGGCGCTATTCGGTTGGGGTTGCGAAGGGCATCAGGCCGTGGCGCTGATCGCGGAGAAAAATCTAACTCCGCGAACGCTGGCCTTTGTGCAAGCGATGCTGGACGTGAACCCAATCGATCCCGCGCTGGTCCGTTACTGCGTGCAGAACCGTGACGACCTGATGGCGGACGCGTCCACCTGGGCGGACGATATCCGGCGCACCGCGGGTACCGGGAAATGGCACTACATGGATATTCCACGCCAGGAGACCGGCGGAGATCCGGCCAAGTGGTGCGAAGACGTGGGACCGGCGGCGGAACGCGGCGAGCGGGCGGGGTGCGTGCTGGCGGCGATCGCTTATAACCGGGATATCCTGCGGAATCCGCAGAACCCCGGGCAAGTGCGGGCGGACGCGCTGCGGTACCTCATTCACTTGGCGGGCGATATTCATCAGCCGCTGCACACCACCGACAACCACGACCAGGGCGGCAATTGCGCGCCCATGGTTCTGTTGGATGCGGCGTCAATTTCGAACCTGCATTCGATCTGGGATTCGGGGTTGCTCGAGCAGCATCTGCGGGATTTGCATCAGACCGTTGCCCAGTACGCGGCAAGTCTGAACCAGCGGTTCGCGGCGGAAAAGGCAAAATGGGCGCCGTCGCCAGCGGATGTGAACACGTGGGTGTGGGAATCGCATGCGGCGGGGAACCGGGTGACGTTCGGGGCCATCGAGCCGCCCATCCCGATGGAGCCGGAAACCGGCAAGACGGACTGCAACGCGGAATCGGCCAAGGTTTATGCGCTCCACGTGCATCTGAACCAGGCGTACCTGAATAAGGCGACGCCGGTGATCGATGAGCAGATCGCGAAGGCGGGGTTTCGGCTGGCGGAGATGCTGAACGAAATTATCGGCGGTGATTAGTGAAGTTATTCCACCAGGACGACGTCCAGGGTGCGCGGACCATGCACGCCCTTGATCCGCGTCATCTCGATATCCGCGGTCGCGGAGGGGCCTGAGATGGTCGTGGTAGGCAGCATGGCGGTGGCGTTCAGGAAGCGGATGGCTTCCGGTACGGTCTCGAGAATCTGCGCGGCGCGGACGACGCAAAGGTGATAATCCGGAATTAGCGTGAGGGCGCGGCGCCCCTGACCCGGGCCGTGCTTAAGAATGATCGTCCCGGTGAGAGCGATCGCGATCGTGCAGGTGGTGATGACGCCGTCGGTCCGGTCAAGAACTTCATGCGAGAGGGACTCGTCCGGGACCATGTCGAAATTCGGCGGCAGCCATGCGGGCGGAATCCCATGGGGAATTACCAGTCGTTTGACGCGTTGCCGGGTAAGAGCAGCCGCGATCGTCTGCGCGATGCGCGTCTCGGGCGTGCTGTAAACGCGGGCGTCGTAATCGTGCAGCCGGTTGGTGAAAAGCGCGATGCGGTGCTCCGGCGTGAGCAAGCCGGCCTGCTTATACCGCCTCGGGATCTCGGCGCGAGGGTCTCCGGGGCTCACAAGGGCGGCGCGGATGCTCGCCAGGATTACGTCGCGCGCGGCGCTCATCGGTTCCTCGCGGCCCACCACTCGCGGAAGGACTCCGCGGGCGCGGGCGCCAGATCGCGGACGGCTGTCCATCCTCCCAGCATCCCCGGCAGGCGCGTGATCATGCCGTGTTTCTCGAAGGGCCACTGTCCGGCCCGGAGCAATTTCTGCGCGGCCGCGAAGCGCGTGGCGTTGGATAGCGCGAACGCCGCCAGACGCATGGCGACGCGTTCGGTCAGGGGCGCCCGGCCGCGCCGAACGACGTCGCCGCGCAACGCCACCAGGATTTCCGGAATGTTGATCTTGACCGGACAGACTTCGTAACAGGCGCCGCATAACGAGGATGCATAGGGCAGGGATTCGGAATGCTCCATGGCTTGCAATTGCGGCGTCAAAATCGCGCCGATGGGTCCCGCGTAGATAGAGCCATAGGCATGACCGCCGGTCTGGCGGTACACCGGACAGGCATTCAGGCAGGCGCCGCAGCGGATGCAATCGAGAGTTTCGCGGGTGCGCTCATTCGTTAGGACGCGTGTGCGTCCGTTATCGAGCAGAATGACGTGGAACTCTTGCGGCCCATCGCCGGGCGTGACGCCGGTCCACATCGAGTTATACGGATTCATGCGCTCGCCCGTCGCGGAGCGCGGCAGAGTTTGCAGGAACACTTCCAGATCATCCCAGCGCGGGATGATCTTCTCGATGCCGATCAGGGTGATCAGGACGCGGGGCAAGGTCACGCACATGCGTCCATTGCCTTCGGATTCGACGACGCAAACCGATCCGGTCTCGGCTATGGCGAAGTTGGCGCCGCTGAGTCCGATTCCCACGCGCAGGAATTTCTCGCGGAGGTAGCGGCGGGCCGCTTCGGCCAAGTCTTGCGGGCGGTCTCCCAGTTCGGTCAAGCCCATCTTCTGGAGGAAGAGCTCCCGGATCTCGCGCTTGTTTTTGTGCAGAGCCGGAACCACGATGTGGGAGGGTTGATCATCCGCCATCTGGATGATGAGGTCCGCCAAGTCGGTCTCGATCGGCAGAATGCCCGCCGCCTCGAGAGCAGGGTTGAGCTGAATCTCGTCGGACGTCATCGTCTTGACTTTGATGACTTCGCGGCCGCCGCGGGCTTGGATGAGCTGGACGATGAGGGCGTTTGCCTCGTCCGCATCGCGCGCCCAATGCACTTGGCCCCCCGCACGGGCGCAGGCCTCTTCGAATTGGATGAGGTAGCGATCCAGATGCAGAAGCGTGTGCTGCTTCAGGGCGTGGCCGGCTTCCCGAAGTTCTTCCCAATCCGGCATTTCGCCCACAACGGCGCCGCGCTTTCCACGAATCACATCAGTGGCGTGGCGGACGTTGCGGCGGAGCTGGCTGTTGTTCATGAGCCCGCGGGCAGCTTCGGGAAACGAGGGCGCCTCGGCCGCCTTTCCAACCCGGATGCTCATTCTCCTGCGTCCGTGGAGGCGAGAATCTCCGCCAAGTGCACGGTGCGGATGCCGGTCCTCTGGCGGTGCAGCGCGCCGAACATGTGCATCAGGCAGGAGTTGTCACCGGCTGTGCAGACTTGCGCGCCGGTCGCGAGGATGCGTTCTACTTTGTCCGCCAGCATCGCCGCGGAGACATCCGGATTCTTGATGGCGAACGTGCCGCCGAATCCGCAGCATTGGTCGCTGTCCGCGAGCGGAACCAGCGTCAAACCGCGGACGTGGCGCAGAAGACGGTACGGCTTTTCGCCCACCCGCAGAGAGCGCAGCGAATGACAGGAAGGATGAAACGTCACCGTGTGCGGATAAAAAGAACCGACGTCTTCGATACCGAGAAAATCCACCAGCAATTCGGAAAATTCATAAACGCGCGGAACCACGCGGGCGACCTCGCGAGCCATGGCCGGGTCGCCCGCATCGAACGCGATCCGCGCATATTGGTCGCGAATCATGGCGACGCAGGAAGCGGAGGGAACGCAAATCACATCGGCGTCGCTGTAGACCCGGAGGAAGTTGCGGACCAGAGGCAGCGACTCTTTCTGATATCCGGTGTTGTAATGCATCTGGCCGCAGCAGGTCTGGGCCTCGCGAAACTCGACCGCGTGACCTAATCGTTCGAGAACGGAAACAACTGCCTTTCCAGTGTTCGGGAAGAGTGTGTCGTTGTAGCAGGTGATGAACAGTGAGATCAGCACTTAAATGCCATCGTAGCCAAGTGAGAGTCGGTCTTCGCGGCGCACTGGCAGATTCTGAATAACGTATGCGATTGTATTGCGCAAACGATAAGCGATCACCGGGCTCTTTAATCGTGATAAATTGGACACTTATTTAGCGAGAAAAGAGACTTGTGTGATCTTTATACTCTTTAAGACGCGGTTATGCGCTGGGAGAACCGATCTCTCCGCGTTATCATCCGCTGTGGAGCGAGCATCGAAGGTCAGAGCGCACGCGGGCAACTTGACCCCAAAACCTCCTCTTTTCGCCCAGCGCTACCTTGATATCCCTGGAGACCTTATATGAATTCTTTTAAATCATTCGCCGCTTGCGCCGCGCTACTCGGAGTGTCTGGCTTCGCGAGGGCGCAAACGCCCACAACGACGACGCTTGCGGTCGCGCCGGCCGCTTCGGCTCTCGGATCGGTCGTGACCCTGACAGCCACTGTCACTCCCGGAAGCGCCACGGGAGCGATCACGTTCTATGACGGATCCACGGTGCTGGGAATTTCCAGTCTGAAGGCAGGCACCGCTCAGCTCACGACGACTCTGCTGCCGGCCGGCGCGCAAGCGCTCAAGGCGCGGTACGACGGATCCGTGGGCGCGCTCGCGAGTCTCTCTGCCGCCGTTGTCGAGACGGTGACGCCACAATTTTCCGGATCGCTGGTGAGCGTCGCGTCGCTGACCGCCGGCACAAATCCCTCCGCGATCGCGATAGGCGATTTTAATCATGACGGCAAAGCCGACCTCGTGATCACGAATGAATTTTCCGCCAGCGTGAGCGTTTTCCTGGGGAACGGCTCCGGCGGATTCTCCGCGCCTTCGACCTACGCCTCGGTGCAACCGGTGAGCGTTGCGGTCGGCGATTTCAACGGCGACGGCTTTGAGGATTTCGCCGTAGCGGAATTTAGCCCCAGCAGTATTCAAATTTATCTTGGAAACGGCGATGGAACCTTTCGCGTGGGCGGCACGGCAACGCCTGGTCTGGAGCCTTCCGGAGTAATCGCGGCGGACTTCAACGGCGACGGAATTCTCGATCTGGCGACCAGCAACACAGGGGACAGCCTGGATCGCCGCGTCTCGGTGATTTTGGGCAACGGAGACGGCACGTTCCAAACCGCGATCAGCCTCACGGTGAACGGACTGGTGAAGCAACTGGTGGCTGGCGACTTCAATGCCGATGGAAAGACGGACATCGCGGTAACTTCTTTCGATGTGGATACGGTGACAGTTTTGCTGGGCGTCGGCGACGGAACCTTCCAAGCGGGCGTGGCTTACGGGGTGGGCGCGAGTCCGGTGGGGCTGACGACGGCTGACTTCAACGGGGACGGCAAGTTGGATCTGGCGGTGGCGAATTCCGGCGGCGCCAATGCGGGCCCGAGCACGGTCAGCGTGTTGTTGGGCAATGGCGACGGCACATTCGCGGCGGCGACCGCGGTGGGAAGCTTCAATGCCGCGCAGGCGGTGATCGCGGGCGACTTCAATGGGGATGGCCATCTGGACATCGCGGTCGGCAACTATGGAAGCAGCACGGTCGATATTCTCCCCGGCGCGGGCAACGGAACATTTTATCCGGGGGCGATATTCGGAGCCGGCAGCAATCCGATCGCTCTTGCCGCTGCTGACTTCAACGGGGACGGGAAGACGGACCTCGCCGCCGCGGATGCGAATTACAGCCCGAACGTAGGTATCCTGCTGGGCGGCCCGGGAGTAGTGACTTCCATTCAGGGCGGCGGTCAGATGGCGAACCTCGGATCGGCCTTCGCGGTTCCGTTTGAAGTGCAGATCTCGGCATTCAGCGTTCCCGTAGCGGGATCGCCGACGACGTTCACGGCGCCGTCTTCCGGGGCCACCGGCACGTTCACCGGCTCGGGAACGGTCGCGATCGTGAACAGCAACGCCAGCGGAATCGCGATCGCGCCGGCGTTCGTCGCGAACAGCGTATCCGGCGCATATGGAGTTTCCGCGACGGCGGCGGGCGGCGGATCATCGTTCACCGTGGCCAATAGCAGCGCATCTTGCGTGTTCGCCTTATCCACGACCGTACTGGCTGCCGATAGCACGGGCGGCGTTCCGCAAGCGGTGACCATTACGTCGAACGGGCCGTCGTGCGCCTATGTGACCACCAGCGATTCCAGCTGGCTCAGCGTAACTCCCGCCGGCGGCGGCGCGACCGGCACGCTCACCTTGTCGGTTTCTCCCAATACCTCGGGCGCGGACCGCGTCGGGCATGTGACGGCCGGCGGTCAGACGATTACGTTCACGCAGGACTTCACGGCTCAGGCGTTCACCGATGTTCCGCCGGGCATTTACTACTTCGACGCGGTCAATCTCCTGTCCCAAAAGGGCATTACGAATGGATGCGGAGTTACCACGTTCTGCCCCACGTCGGCGATCACGCGCGATGAGATGGCGGTGTTCATTGTCCGGATGGTTTATAACGGAACGGACAATTTCACCTACTCACCGGTCCCGTATTTTACGGATGTTCCGGCGAGCAACTATTACTTCCCCTGGATTCAGAAGCTCTTTGAACTCGGCATCACAACGGGGTGCGGACCGAGTCTCTACTGTCCGACATCCGCGGTGACGCGCGACGAAATGGCCATCTTTATCATCAGGGGCCGTTACGGCGCGACGACCGCCTTCACTTACCCGCCCACTCCCTACTTCACGGACGTTCCGCCTTCGGATTTCGCCTTTATGTGGGTCCAGCGGCTGGCCGAAGATCAGATTACGAACGGTTGTGGTCCGACCACATACTGCCCGACCGCCACGGTTATCCGCGGCGACATGGCGGTATTTATCATGCGAGGCGGATTCAACGTGCTTCTGCCGCCAACCCTGCCTCTGCTTACGGCGGTGACTCCGAACACGCTCACGGTGGGCGGTTCCAATACATTTACCGTGACGGGCGTGAACACCAACTTCGTTCAGGGAACGACCACGGTGGTTCCGGTGAACAATCTGCAGGTGTCTAACGTGACGGTGCTCAGCCCGACCCAGTTCACGGTTACATACACTGCGCCGGGCAACGCGCTGCTCGAGCCGGCCTCGGTGTATGTCCAGACCGGCGCGCAGGAAGCGGTGTATCCGAACGGGATCACCGTGTCGGCCGCTCAATAGGACCAGAAAGCGGTCGCGTCCCGGGCGCGAGATGGAAAGGCCTCGATCCGTTGCGGCGGATCGAGGCCTTTGTTCTTTTCGGGTATCAGATTTGACGCGGCGGCAAGCCGGTTCTCAATCGGAAACTATGTTGCGGGTTGAAAGAGCTCGAGGTGAACTTTGTAAGTGACCGAATCGCCCGGCTTCAGGGTGATCATCCCGGTGGGATGGCCCTTCCACACCGGGCTGAAAGGATCAGCCAGGTTGAATTGCGGCTCGACGACGATGAAGTTCTTACCCAGGGGAGCGTATACCTGGATGGCTTTAATATCCGGCGCCTGGGCGACGATGCGGATGCCGTACTTTGAGGCGGGGTCGATGACTTCAGCGGTCCAGTTCGCTCCATCCCGGCGGATCCCTTCAAAGCTGTCGTCCATAAAGAGCGAGCCGATCGCACGGCCGCCCGCGGCAGTGAAGTCGAACGGCGTACCCGCCACTTTTTCGACCTTGCCGGTGGGAAGAACCTCGTCGTAGTTGTTCGCCGGAGCGCGCTCGGTCGCGGGAAGGTGAAGCCGGGCCTGCTCACGCTGGCCGCTCGGGATGCGGAAATAGGGATGCCATCCAATGCCGATCGGCATGTTCTCCTGGCCCGTGTTCTTGGCCGTGACCTGGAGGTCAAACCCGTTTTCGGCAAGGGTGGTTTGGAACTGCAGTTGGGTTTGCGAGGGCCAGTGTCCGCCGAAACTGCCTGCGTCCAGCGAGCCTTCCGCGCTGGACGCATCCACTGAACCGACTTTCACCTTGGAATCCAGGATCAGACCATGCATGGCGTACTGCTGCGCGCCAGGCTTCTTGCCGCCCCAGTTCGCGGCGAGGGTCACGGTCTGTTTACCGCCGATGCTGGCGACCTCATCTTTGCCGCCGTTCACCAGTTTGCCGGTAATCCGATTGGCGAAGGGGACCAAAATGGCCCCGCCGCCGTTGAAACTCTTGTTGCCGATGCGATCTTCGGGACCGCCGTTCATCAGGGCGGCGCCATCCTGCAGACTGGGCGACTCGAGAACCGTGATTTCGCCTTTGCCGGGGAGATATGCGCGGATCTGGTAAATGTTCCATCCGCGGCCAGGGAGAACCTCGGCGCTCAAGAACTGAAGTCCCTGTCCGCTCTGATCTCGGTGCAAGGTAATTACGTTCTCGCCGCCGATCTGAACAGCCGCGGGAGTGGGCGCAGGTTCGGTTTTTTCAGCCATCGGTGCTTTCGAGCAACCCGCCGCGGCGGCGAGGAGCACGCAAGGAACCACAGTATCGCGAAGTTTCATGTCGCCACATTCTATCAGCGGCTCGCCGTGTCGCCGGGCGATCACGCCGCAGTTCGTGCCGAAGCGCTAAGGCCGCTCAATTGCTCTCATTACAGCGGACGTTCCCATGCGAAGTATCAGACCGGCGGCCGCGGGCAATCCTTTCCGGGATTCCGCGCGCGTTTTAGGGCTATACGTGCGCGGAGCGGCGCTGATCTTCGTCTGCCAGATCGTTCTGTATTCCATCGGCTTCGCGCTGGCGAAGGCGCCCTTGTGGGGTTTTCTCGCCGTGATGTGTGCTGCATTAGGCGTCATTCCACGTATCGGCAGCCTCATCGGGATCTCCCTGGTTCTTTTGATCTCGGCGCTGGGCGGCGCGGATCTGACGCACCTCGCGATGGTCGGCGGAGTCTGGGTGGCGGTGCAAGCGGTGGAGGCATTCTGGCTTGCTCCCCGTTTCATTGGGAAGCCGCTGGGACTCCGGCCGATGGCGGTCGTCTTCGCGCTGCTGGCCGGAAGCCTTGTCTTCGGGCCGCTTGGACTATTGTTCGCGGTCCCGGTGCTGGCGATCGGGATGGTTTGGTTCCGCTATTTCAAAGGACGGAGCCGGCGGACGCCTCGGGCAGTTTCACCAACGCTTTCCGTCCAAACGTACGTCCCGCCCACAGGCGGAAGCGATCCATATAAAGGTAAATGACCGGCGTGGTGTAGAGCGTCAGCATCTGGCTCACGACCAATCCGCCTACGATCGTGATGCCCAAGGGGCGGCGCAGTTCGGAACCCGTGCCGCCGCCGATGGCGAGGGGAAGGCCGCCCAGCAAGGCCGCCATGGTGGTCATCATGATGGGACGAAAGCGCAGCACACAAGCTTCGTAGATGGCGTCCCGGGAGTTCTTTCCCTCATTCCGCTCCGCGTTCAGCGCGAAATCGATCATCATAATGGCGTTCTTTTTCACGATGCCGATCAGCAGGATGATCCCGATCAGCGCGACCAGGCTCAATTCCACGCCGGTGAGCAGCAGGGCGAGCAGCGCTCCGACGCCCGCGGAAGGCAGCGTGGACAGAATGGTGAGCGGATGGATGTAGCTTTCGTAGAGAATCCCGAGGACGATGTAGACGTGACAAGAGCCGCCAGGATCAGGATGGGCTCCGTCGAGAGCGAAGCTTGAAACGCCTGCGCCGTGCCGGCGAAACTGCCGGTGATATTGCTGGGCATTCCAATTTCGCGCTCGGCGTCGTCGATAGCCTCGACGGCGTCGCTGAGCGAAGCGCCCAGCGCTAGATTGAACGACAGCGTGATAGCCGGAAACTGTCCCTGGTGATTGACCGCGAGGGTCGTATAACTCTGTTCGTAATGCGTGAACGTGCTGAGCGGGACCGGCACGCCGTTGGAAGAGCGCACGTAGATTTCCTTCAACGCATCGGGATTTTCCTGGAACTGTTGGGCGACCTCCATGACGACGTGGTACTGGTTCAGGGACGTGTACATGGTTGACACCTGGCGCTGACCGAAGGAATCGTAGAGCGCGTTGTCGATCGCGGAGGCCGAGATTCCCAGGCGCGACGCGGTGTCCCGATCGATCACCAGGTTCGAGGCGAGGCCTTTGATCTGCTGGTCCGTATTGGCGTCCTTGATCACCGGTATTTTTTTCATCGCGGCGAGCAGGTTCTGAGACCAATCGTTCAGGTCGTTCAGGTTGTCGGCATTCAGAGTGAACTGGTACTGCGAGTTGCTCATGCGGCCGCCTACGCGAACATCCTGCGAGGCCTGCATGAAGAAGTTAGCGCCAGGCACGCGGGCGAGTTTGCCGCGCAGCCGGTTGATCACCTGGTCCACGCTCACTTTGCGCTCCTCGAGCGGTTTCAGAGCGATGAACGCGCGCGCGGTATTTGTCGAGCTTCCGCCCGTGAAGCCCACGGCGTGAGCGACCGCCGGATCCTTCTGGATTATGTCGAGGAACTGCTGCAGTTTGTCCCGCATGGCGGGAAAAGAGATATCCTGGGCGCCGACGACGGAGCCCATCAGACGGCCTGTATCCTGCTGGGGGAAAAATCCTTTCGGCACGTGTATATAGAGGAAGACGTTCAAGGCGAGCGTGGCGAACGTGATGGCGATAGTGAGCTGCGGGTGACGAAGAATCCAGGCTAGCGACGTCTCGTATTCGTGCAGGAAGTAATTGAATACGCCTTCGCTCGCGCGGTAGGCGCGGCCATGCCGCTTATTGTGCTGCGACGTGAGAAACTTCGCGCACATCATCGGAGTGGTGGTGAGGGACACCACCAGGGATACGGCGATGGCGAGGCTAAGCGTGATCGCGAATTCCCGGAACAGCCGGCCGACGATACCGCCCATCAGTAGAAGCGGGATGAACACGGCGATGAGCGAGGTGCTCATGGAGAGCACGGTGAACCCGATTTCCTTCGCTCCGCGCAGCGCGGCCTCGATCGGCGGCAAGCCCATTTCGAGATAGCGGGCGATGTTCTCAATCACGACGATCGCGTCATCGACCACGAAGCCGGTCGAAATGGTGAGCGCCATCAACGAGAGGTTGTCGAGGCTGAAGCCGAGAAGGTACATGAAGCCGAAGGTCCCCAGAAGGGAGAGCGGCACGGCGACGCTGGGGATGACGGTGGCCCATCCGTTGCGAAGGAACACAAACACCACCATGATCACGAGGCCGATCGAAATCATCAGGGTGAATTCGACGTCATGGATGGAGGCGCGGATGGTGGTGGTGCGGTCCATGACGATGTTGAGCTTGATCGCGGGCGGGATGGAAGCGGCCAGAACCGGCATCAGGCGGTTGATGCGGTCCACCGTATCGATCATGTTGGAAGCGGGCTGTTTGAAGAGGATGACGAGCACGGCGGCTTTGCCGTCCGAGAGCCCGGCGTTGCGGCGATCCTCGACCGCATCGGTGACGGTGGCGACATCGCTGAGGCGGACGGCCGCGCCGTTGTGATAGGCGACGATCATCGGGCTATACTCCGCGGCGGTATGGAGTTGATCCGACGAGGTCACCTCCCAGGTGTCGTCAGGCCCGGTTATAGAGCCGGTGGGGCTGATGGCGTTAGCGGCCCCGAGAGCCGTTCGCAGCTGATCGGATCCGATGCCGAAGCTGTTGAGGGCATCCGGATTATATTCGACGCGAACGGCGGGCTTGGCGCCCCCGCCCACGGTCACCTGCCCGACGCCCTCCACCTGGGCGAGCTTCTGGGACAGGATGGAATCCGCCGCGTCGTACATCTCGGAAACGGGCATGGTGTCCGATGTGAGCGAGACGATCAGGATGGGGGAATCCGCCGGGTTGACTTTCCGGTAAGTGGGGTTGCCGGGCAGATCCGCGGGCAACTGGCTGCGCGCGGCGTTGATGGCGGCCTGGACATCGCGGCCGGCGCCATCGATGTTCCGGCTGAGATCGAACTGCAATGTGATCGAGGTGGAACCGAGACCGCTCGAAGAGGCCATTTCGGTTACGCCGGCGATCTTGCCGAATTGGCGCTCGAGCGGCGTGGCGACGGAGGAAGCCATGGTTTCCGGACTCGCGCCCGGAAGCGCCGCGCTCACCTGAATCGTAGGGAATTCGACCTGCGGGAGCGGCGCGACCGGCAGAAGCCGAAACGCGAGAGCGCCGGCCAGAGCCAAGCCCGCGGTTAGGAGAGATGTCGCGACAGGCTTGCGGATGAACGGGGACGAGAGGCTCATGCTTCTCCGGGTGACGGCGCCCCGAGCGGCGCTGTGTCGTCAATTTCGTTTCCCATTTTGAACCGCGACAGCTTGCGCGCGACGCGGTCAAAGAACAGATACACCACCGGGGTGGTGTAGAGGGTGAGCATCTGGCTTACGATCAATCCGCCCACGATGGTGATTCCAAGAGGACGGCGCAGTTCCGACCCGGTTCCGGAACCGAGCGCGAGAGGCACGCCGCCCAGCAGCGCCGCCATGGTGGTCATCATGATCGGGCGGAACCGCAGAAGACAGGCTTGGTAGATCGATTCGTCCGGACTTTTGCCCTGATTGCGTTCCGCGTCGAGCGCGAAATCGATCATCATAATGGCGTTCTTCTTGACGATTCCGATCAGCAGGATGATGCCGATCAGCGCGATGACGCTCAAATCGTTGCCCGTGATCAGGAGCGCGAGGCAGGCGCCCACCCCGGCGGAGGGCAGCGTCGAGAGAATTGTAATGGGGTGAATATAGCTCTCGTAAAGGACTCCGAGAACGATGTAAACGGTCACCAGCGCGGCCAGGATCAGCACGGGCTCATTGGCTAGCGAGTTCTGGAAAGCCGCCGCGGTGCCCTGGAAAGAGGCTTGAATGCTGGCGGGGAACCCGATTGCCTGCTCGGCCTGTTTCACGCGCTTCACCGCATCGCCCAGCGATACGCCCGGCGCCAGATTGAAGGAAAGGGTGACCACGGGGAACTGCCCCTGATGGTTCACGGCCAGGGTCGCATTCGAAGTCTGGACGGAAGTGAAGGTGGAAAGCGGCACCTGCTGGCCGGTCGCGGAGCGCACGTAGATGTCTTTCAGATCGCCCAGGGACCGCTGGAACCGGGGCTCGACTTCCAGGACGACGTGGTACTGGTTCAGCTGCGTGAAAATGGTGGAGACCTGACGCTGGCCGAAGGCGTCGTAAAGCGTATCGTCGATATTCTGCGGAGTGATCCCGAGCCGCGACGCGGTGTCTCGATCGATCACGAGTTCCGTCTGAAGACCGCCGTTCTGCTGGTCGGTGGCGACGTCGCGCAACTCCGGGAATCCGTCCAGTTTTTTCATGAGACGGTCGGACCAGAGGTTCAGTTCGGTCGCGTTGGCGTCTTCCATGCTGTATTGGAACTCCGTGCGCGAGACCCGGTCTTCCACCGTTAGATCCTGCACCGGCTGCATGTAAAGCGTGATGCCTTCCACCGCGGCGAGTTTCGGCTGCAACCGCCGGATGATTTCCGAGGCGTTCACGCCGCGTTCTTCGAGCGGCTTCAGATTAATCTGAATGCGGCCGTTGTTGATGGTGGGATTGGTGCCGTCAATGCCGATGAAGGAAGACAGGCTCTCGATGGCCGGATCTTTCAGGATGACGCGCGCCAAGGCCTGCTGGCGATCCGACATGGCGTTGAATGAGATGGTTTGCGCGGATTCGGAGATGCCCAGAATCACGCCGGTATCCTGCACGGGGAAGAACCCTTTGGGCACGATGATGTAGAGCCAGAGCGTGGCGGCGAGCGTGCCGACGGTGACGAAGAGCGTAAACGTCTGGTGGCGGAGAACCCAGCGCAGCGTAGTGGCGTACCGCGCGATCACCCATTCATAGAATTGCTCCGATTTGCGGAAGAGCACGCCCTGCTCGGATTCCGGCTTGTGGCGGAGCAGCAAGGCGCACATCATCGGGGTGAGCGTGAGAGAAACGAATGCGGAAACAAGAATGGTGACCGCCAGGGTGACGGCGAACTCGCGAAAGAGGCGGCCCACGATGTCGCCCATGAACAAGAGCGGAATCAGAACCGCGATCAGGGAGACGGTCAGCGAAACGATGGTGAAGCCGATCTGCTCGGAACCTTTGAGCGCGGCGGCCAAGGGACGCTCGCCTTCCTCGATATAGCGGGCGATGTTCTCGATCATGACGATGGCGTCATCGACCACGAAGCCGGTCGAGATGGTGAGCGCCATCAGCGAAAGATTGTTCAGACTATACCCGAGCAGGTACATGACGCCGAACGTTCCGACAATCGACAGCGGGACGGCCACGCTGGGGATCACCGTGGCGGCCAGATTCCGCAGGAACAGGAAAATGACCATGACGACCAGCCCAATAGTCAGCATGAGCTCGAACTGGACGTCTTTGACGGAGGCGCGGATGGTGGTGGTGCGGTCTGTCAAAACTTCCACTTTGACGGACTGGGGAATGGAGGCGCGCAACTGCGGCAGAAGCTTGGTGATGCGGTCGACGACGGCGATGATGTTGGCCCCGGGCTGGCGCTGGATGTTTAGAATGACGGCTGGGGTCGTGTTCATCCAGGCTGCCTGCCGGACGTTTTCCGCGCCGTTGATGACGGTTGAGACGTCGGCTAACCGCACGGGCGCGCCATTCCGATAAGCGATGATGACGGGCTTGTAATCGGCGCCGGTCATCAGCTGGTCATTGGCGCCGATGGTGAACGCCTGGCGGTTGCTTTCGATGTTGCCCTTGGCCAGGTTCACGTTGGCCGTGCCCATGGCGGCGCGAATGTCTTCCAGGCTGAGGCCGTAGGCGGCGAGCGCGGTCGGGTTGGCTTGAATGCGCACGGCGGGACGCTGCCCGCCGCTGATGCTGACCAGGCCTACGCCGGCCAATTGCGAGATCTTCTGGCCCAGCGTGGTGTCGGCGAAGTTCTCGACATCGGAAAGCGGCAGCGTAGTAGAGGTGAGCGCGAGCGTCAGGATGGGCGTATCGGCGGGGTTGGTCTTGCTGTAAACCGGCGGGTTCGGCAGATTAGCCGGAAGGTAAGTGTTGGAGGCGTTGATGGCGGCCTGGACCTGTTGCTCGGCGACGTCGATGTTGAGATCGAGCGAGAACTGGAGGGTGATGATGGAGCTCCCGAAGGAGCTGGTGGACGTCATCTGCTGCAGTCCGGGAACCTCGCCGAACTGGCGTTCAAGCGGGGCGGTGACGGATGACGCCATCACTTCCGGGCTGGCGCCGGGGTAGAAGGTCTGAACCTCAATGGTGGGGTAATCGACTTCGGGCAGCGCCGAAACGGGCAACTGCTCATAGGCGACGATCCCGGCCAGCAGGACGCCCACCATCATGAGCGAGGTGGCGACCGGCCGCAGGATGAAAGGTCGTGAAGGGCTCATTGCCGTCCTCCGCCGAGCGGACGGCCACCCTCCGGTCTGCGAGTTTTGCCCCGTCCCACGGCCGGGGCAGCGTTCGGATATTGACCCAGGGGCGTGGTGGTCGTCGGGTTCTGGCCGGGCGGCATGCCTTGCGCGGCGCCGGCACGCGCGGCGGGCGTCATCCCCGGCAGCGCTTGCGGATTGACGGTGTTGGCGGGTGGCGTTTGAGCGGGAACCAGAGTGGAAGAGCTATTGGGGGATCTGCTGGCGCGCCCGCTTCCCGCGCCCGAACGGTTCGCGGCCGCAACGCGGGCGTCCACCGCCGTGCCCGCTTGCAGCCGGTCCTGCCCATCGGTCACCACCACTTCGCCCGCCTTGAGTCCGGAAAGGATCTCCGTCTCGTTGGCCTCGGTGAGGCCGGTAGTAATGGGACGGACCTCCGCTTTCTTGTCCGCGCCGACCACATAGACGAAGCTGCCCTGCGGGCCGCGCTGAATGGCGGCAACGGGAGCGAGAATGGCGTTGGGCTTCGTATCGAGCAGCAGGCGACAGTTGACGAACTGGTTGGGGAACAAGGCGCCGTCTGTGTTATTGAAAACGGCCTTGAGGCGCGCGGTGCCCGTCGTCTGGTCGATGGTGTTGTCCAGGGTCAGCAGATAGCCGCTCGCAATTTTGTTTTTGTCATCGCGATCGTAAGCATCCACCTCCAGCTTTACGCCGGCGCGCAACTTCTTCAGAACGGGCTGCAGATTGTCGGCGGGAATCGTGAAGAGCACGGCGATGGGCCGCATTTGCGTGATGACGACCAGGCCGTTGGCGTCGGTGGCGTGAATGATGTTACCCACATCCACAAGCCGCAGCCCGATGCGTCCGCTGATGGGGGCGGTGATCCGCGCGTAAACCAGGTTGAGCTTGGCGTTATCGATGTTGGCCTGGTCCGCGGCGAGCGTGCCCTTATTTTGCCCGACCGAAGCCGCTTGCGTGTCGAGTTGCTGCTTGGCGATGACCTGCCCTTCCCAGAGAGCCTGATCGCGCGCGAGATTCACCTGGGAATCTTTGAGCATGGCCTGGTCGCGGGAGAGTTGAGCGACCGCGACGTCCAATTGAACCTGGTACGGGCGGGGATCGATTTGGGCAAGCAGATCCCCCTTGTTGACGAACTGGCCTTCCTGGAAGCCGACCTCGGTCAGCTGACCGTCGACGCGCGATTTCACCGTGACGGTATTGAAAGCGGTCACGCTGCCGAGACCGCGGAGGTATACCGGCATGTCCCCGCGGCGAATGGCGGAGGCGACCACCGGAACCGCGCGGTTGGCCGCCCGCGTCTCCTGCTGGCGATCGGCCGCGGCCTTCTTCTGCTGGGAAGTCTCGTACCAGCGGAAAATACCGTAACTCGCGGCGACGACAATGATCAGCCAGACCCACCAGAAGCTGCGGCGCTTGGCGGGCGGCTGGCCTTCAATATGTGCCGGCGGCAGCCGGTGATCGGGCGGGACCGGCCGGTCCTGACTCTCCAGTGCGGTGGGCACACGCCACCCCTTTCTTCACGACTTCAGAAATTAGCCTACATCTTCAGGCCGGAACAGTTTGGGCGCGGCGCTGCCCGGCATCTGTCGCCAGCTCTTTATCGTTCTAAGTTAGCGCACGCGATAGAATCTGGGGAGTGCTACGTTTGCTGGTTTCCGGACTGCTCGTATACAGCGCGGCGGCCGGCGCGGTCCCGCCTTTGGTCTGTCCGGCCGGCGCTCCGATCGGGAACGTAGACTTGCGAGTCCGGCACTCGCGCGGCGGCAGCCCGCTGCCTCTGAAAACGATCAATCGCCTGGAAGAAGGCGATTCGATTCTGTATCGCCCGATCCTGCGCGCCAGCGAGACGCGTAAGGGGGAAGTTTCCATCGTGCTGATCCCCGCGGTGCGGGAGCCGGATCAGGATCATCTGACCGTGCTGCCGCCCAAGCCGGCCAATCAGCCGGCGGAGTGGCAGATCCCTTCGAAATCCTCCGTGGCCGCTTTCGTGTATGGACCGGCGGGCCTGAATCGGAATAAGGTCAAGACTTTCTTGTCGAAGGACGATGAACTGGTGGCGCAGCTGGCCGATTACGCCGAAAAAACCCAGCAAACGGAGGCTCTGATCCAGGCGCTTTCCTCGGACGCCAGTTCGGGCGAGACGGTGAATGCGGCGTTCCGGGGCTTTGCTTCGCAGTATGGGATGTCGACTTCGATCAATCGCACACAGCCCACGGATCAGCAGATGGTGCTGGCGCTGCGGACGTTGAACCCGGCGGTCGCGGGCTATGACCCGATCTCCTCGACGGATTCCTCGCAGCGCTTCGGGCAGACCGCGAGCCTGGCGACGTCGGTGGCCGCATTGTTCTTCGGAAGTCCGGTAGGCTTGGCCGCCGGCGGCACGGCGATGCTGATGGAAATGCGCTCGATGGCGTTCCCGAACACGGTGTTCCGGTCGTCATTCGCGCAGACCATCCCGGATGACGGACTGGGGCTCTGCGGCCGCCGTGACGCGGTTCCGGCACATACGAAGGTCGCGTATCTTTGGGCGACGCGGATCCCGAACATCGGGCCGCCGCATATCGTCATCGGCAAAGCGGCGACGCTGGCGGCGGGGATGAAGGCGCCAATCCCGGTGGAAATCCCTTCCGACACGGATCGAAAATATCTGAGCCGGGCGCGCAAGTGGACGCTCGAACCGGAACAGAAAGGCGGAAAATCAATCCCTGTTCCGCTGCACGAAATGGCCGATCCAAAAACGCTGGAGATCGATCTGACGAAGGCGGCGGCGCCTCCCGGCAGGTACTATCTAGTGGCCGATTGGGACTGGGAGCGGTTTGAGGTCACGGGCGCGGTCACGGTGGCCGCGCTAAGCGATTTCGAAAAGACGCGGCTGGAGGGCGCTTCGCAGGACCGTCTGGTGACGAAATCCGGCAGAGTCCCGGTGACGCTGGACGGGAGCGACTTCGAGTTCGTGACCAAGGTGGAACTGGCGAAGCCGGGAGACAAGTTCTTCACCGCGCTGCCGGTTCCGTTCGCGTTGCCTGAAGGTTTCCGGCAAGGCGCGCAAGCTCATATGGACGTGCAGGTGAACACCAGCGATCTCGATCCCGGCGATTACCGGCTGATGGTGACGCAAGCCGACGGCAAACCTCACGCGGTGCCCATGGCGATTCTTCCGTCTCCTCCAAAGATCGACAATTTGCCGGTGTTGATGAACCGGGGAGACGCGTCGCGGGAAATCACCCTCAAGGGCGAGAGGCTGAATCTTTTCGCCGAGGTGAAATCCCCGGACGTCAAAGTGGTTCTGGAGCCGCCGAATTCCGATGGGACGGAGCGGAAAGCGACGGTGCGAGTGAATGCGGACGCCACAGTCGGGCAGACATTCGATCTGCAAGCGTACGTGGAGAATCGCCACGAACCGATTGATTTGCCGCGCGCGGTGAAGATCGTCGGGCCGCGCGCGCGGATCACCGATTCGCGGTTGTCGCTTCCCCCGTCGGTGGATGTTGCGCTGAAACCGGGCGAACTGCCCTCCGGATATCCCCTGAGCGCGCTGCTTCACGTGACGGATTGGGCGGCGAACGACGCGCTCGCGCTGGAATGCCGGGACGACGCACAATCGCGTTTGGTTCTGGCGGCGGGCGTCAAGTCCGGAACCGCCAGCGTCGAAAGGCTCGCGGCGGGGGAACTGTTCGTGACCTTCGATGACAGCACGTTCCCGAACGGGTGCACGCTGGTCGCGTTGGCAGGAGCTCCCCCCGATACCATCGAGGGCGCCGGGTACGAGCTGGGCCGCATTGTGCGGGTTCCCCGGATTCAGTCCTTACAGGTGGTGGAAGAACAGGGCGGCAGCGGGCAGTTGGACGCTACCTTGACGGGAGAAGGGCTGGAGTTGATCGAGAGGATCGGCTGGGATCCGGATCACGGAACTCCGGTTCCCGAGTTGCCTTCCCCGATTCCCGGCGAAGGGCAGAAACAAAATCTGAGGATTCCCCTCCCGGCGGGTTCGGTTCCGGCGGACGCGCCTCTTTATGTGTGGCTGCGGGGCGAGAGCACCGGACGCGCCAGCGTCGTGCGCGCGCAGATTCCGTCCAAGGTAAGGTCGGCCGGGATCGCGGCCAAGACTGACGGGCGCTAGGTTCAACGGTTATAATGCCACCGGATATGCCAAACCGCTGGTTGATCGCGATGGCGGGAATCGTGATGCAGGTGGCCCTCGGGGCGGTGTATGCGTGGAGCGTTTTCCGAACTCCCCTGACCAGCCAATTTCACTGGACCATCTCGGAAGTCACGCTGGCGTTCACCATCTGCATCTTCACCGTGGGCTGGGCGGCGTTCCTGGGCGGCCTGTGGTTACGGCGTTCGGGGCCGCGAACCGTTGGGATTGCGGGCGGAATCCTGTATGGAGCGGGCATTTTTCTGGCTGGCTTCTCCGACCACGGTTTGTGGGTGCTCTACCTGACCTACGGCCTGATTGGGGGAGCGGGCATCGGGCTGGGCTACATCGTCCCGATTGCGACGCTGGTCAAATGGTTTCCGGATCGCCGCGGGTTCATCACCGGGGTTGCGGTGGCCGGTTTTGGCGCAGGCGCGTTACTGACCGCGCCAATCGCAACGTACCTGATCCGCGTGACGGGCGTGCTGCACACGTTCTCCATCCTCGGGATCGCTTACCTGGTGCTGGTGGCTGGATCGGCGCTTTTGATCCGAAATCCGCCGCCGGATTACCGCCCCGCGGGCTGGAACCCTCCGGCCGCGACGCTGGCTTTACAGCAGCGCGGCAACTACGATCTTCGCGAAGCCTTAAGAACGTGGCAGTGGTACGCGCTGTGGGCCATGCTGTTTCTCAACGTCGTCGCGGGCATCTCGATCATCTCGCAAGCCGCCCCGATGGTGCGCGAGGTCACCCGATCGACGGTTCAAGCCGCCAGCGCCATGGTGGGCATCATCGCGATCGGCAACAGCTCGGGGCGCTTTCTGTGGGCGTGGCTTTCCGACGCCATCGGACGGAGAACGGTGTTCACGCTAATGTTTGTCCTGCAGGCGCTGCTATTTGTGTGGCTGCCGCACGTCGCGACGTACGGTTTGTTCACGCTGATCTGTTTCGTGGTGCTGCTTTGCTACGGAGGCGGTTTTGCCGTCATGCCGGCCTTCTGCGCGGACTACTTCGGCTCGCGCGATGTGGGCTCGATCTACGGGCTGATGCTGACGGCGTGGGGATTCGGAAGCGCGCTGGGGCCGCTGCTGATCGCCACCGTCCGCCAGCGGACAGGAGCCTACCACGACGCTCTCCATATCATTTCAGCGATCATGCTGGCGAGCGCCGTACTGCCGCTCCTCATGCGGCCTCCGAAGGCATCGCCGGCCGGTTTCTAAATCGGCGAGATCCGTTTTACCATCCACAAAAGCTGGGACGGGAAGAGACGTGAGCGAAGACAGCAAACAGGAACAGATCAGCCGGCGGGGCATGCTCGGCATCACCTCGGCGGCGATGGCGGCCGCGGGCGCCGTTGCGGCTTCCGGGGATGCGGCCGCGGCGCCGCAGGATGCGTCCGCCGCGGAATACAAACGGGCTCAGGGCGTGACGAGCATGGCGCCGAAAAATGAGCCCATGTTGCAGGAAAACCGCGATTCCTTCTATCCGCCCGAAACCGATCACAGCGACGAGGCGGCTTTCAAATATCCGTTTTCGTTGGCCCACAATCGCCGGCAGGATGGCGGATGGGGACGGCAGGTGACGGTTCGGGATTTCCCGATCTCGAAGGAACTCGCCGGGGTGAACATGCGGCTGACGCCGGGTGGAATCCGCGAACTGCACTGGCACTTACCGGCCGAGTGGGCGTACATGCTGGAGGGCACGGCGAGGATCACCGCGGTCGACGCCGCCGGAAAGAGCTTCGTTCAGGATGTGAAAAAGGGCGACCTGTGGTATTTCGCGGCGGGCGTGCCCCACTCGATCCAAGGGTTGAATCCCTCCGGCTGCGAATTTCTGCTGGTGTTCGATGACGGGGCGTTTTCCGAATTCGACACGTTTCTGATCAGCGACTGGGTCGCACATACGCCAATGGAGGTTCTGGCCAAGAACTTTGGGGCGCCCGCGTCGGCTTTTTCGGAGATACCCAAGAAGGAGCTTTGGATTTTCCAGGGAACTGTTCCGGGTCCGCTCGCCGCCGATCAGCAGGCCGCGGCGGGGATGCCGGGAAATTTTACGGAACCGCTGAGCTATGCGCTGACGGACCACCCGCCTACGAAAAGCACCAAAAGCGGCGAGGTCTGGATCGCGGACTCCAACAATTTCAAGGCGTCAAAAACGATTGCGGCCGCGCTGGTGAAAGTCCGGCCTGGTGGGTTGCGGGAGATGCATTGGCATCCGAACGCGGACGAGTGGCAATACTACATCAGCGGAAACGCGAGGATGACCGTCTTCGCGTCCAGCGGCCGGGCGCGCACGATGGATTTCCAACCCGCCGATGTGGGCTACATCCCGCGCTCAATGGGACATTACATCGAAAACACGGGCGACACCGACCTGGTATTCCTGGAGATCTTCCGCAGCAGCTTCTACCAGGACATCTCGCTTACCGATTGGGTGGCGCATACGCCTCCCGCGCTGATCACGGAACATCTGCATCTGGACGAGGCGACGTGGAAAGCGATATCGAAGACAAAGATGACAATTGTGCCGGGTTAAACCCCGGCGCTGAATCAGCGAAGATCCGGCCTGCCGCCGGTGGCGTCGCCCTTCTCGCCGGAGCTATTGGGCTGATCGGTAGCCGTGGAACGCGGCGGCGCGTCCGTGCCGACCTGACCACGTCCCGAGCCTACGTGAGAATCTCCCGTGCCCTCTTTCGTGGCCACCGTGCTGCCGGGCAGACCGTCTCCCTTTTCGGCGTCGGGCCGTCCGGCCGTATCCCGGTCGTAGTGACAACCCATGTTCCCCAGGCTAGCCACCCCCGCGAGCAGAAGACCGGTCAACCAAATTGATCTGATCGATTTCATTTTCAACGCGATTTTACCACCCGCTCTTTGCATCACATCTCGATGCGCTTTTGCTTGTGCCGGTTCAGATACCAGCAGGGGCTGAGCCCGGAGTGCGGGAAGAGCGATTTCACGCATTTCTCGTCCTCGGCATCTCCGAGAATAAACTCCATCCTGCCGTTCTTTTGAGGCACCGCGAGAAGAGGCTGTACGTGCACGGATCCATAAGGATCGCGGTTTCCAGGGAACCGGAATCTTACGGAAAGCGCGTCAAGCACATAAGCCGCGGCGGCCAGGATCAGGAGGCCCAGCAATGCTCGCTTCAGCCACGCGATGGTCCGGCGCACTACAGGATCGTAGCACCGCGTCGGCTAAAATCTGTGTGTGCCGCGCACGGTAGTCGCCACCCGCTACGTAACGCCGCTGCGCGAGGGCGGCTCACTGCCCGCCATTGTGGAGGGCGATGATGACGGTCTTTACGTGCTTAAATTCCGGGGCGCCGGGCAGGGACCGCTGGCGCTCGCGGCGGAACTGATCGCGGGCGAAATCGGGCGGCTGCTGGGAGTCAGAATCCCCGAGTTAGTGCTGATGCAAGTCGACGCGGCGCTCGGCCGCAATGAGCCTGACCAGGAGATTCGGGATCTGCTCGGGGCCAGCATCGGGGTGAACCTCGCGCTCGATTACCTGCCCGGGTCCGTGATGTTCGATCCGGCGGCGCGCGACTCGGCCACCCCGGAGGTCGCTTCCACGGCGGTCTGGTTTGATGCTTTCGTCACCAACGTGGACCGGACGGCGCGCAATCCCAATCTTCTGCGGTGGCACAAAAAGCTGTACTTCATCGACCACGGGGCGACTCTGTATTTTCATCACGACTGGCCGAGCCGGGAGCGAGCTGCCGCCGGTGCATTTCCGGCGATCCGGGATCATGTTTTGCTGCGGTGGGCCAGCCAGATCCGCGCGGTCGACGGCCCGTTGCGCTCTCGCCTCAACGAGGACCTGTTCGGCGCAATTCTGGACGCGGTTCCGGATGAATGGCTCACCCCCGAACGAGGCGCCGAGACACCTGCCCAAAAGCGCCGCGGCTATGTCGACTATCTGATGCGCCGGCTCTGCGCGGCGTCAGTATTTGTGGAGGAGGCCGCCAGTGCCCACGCTAAGCTCCTTTGATTTCGCCGCCATTCGCGTGGTGCCGCGCGTGGATCGGGAGGAGTTCGTAAACGCGGGCGTCATTCTGTTTTGCCTGGAGAAGCGGTTTCTAAAGGCCGTCGTTCATATGGATCGACAGCGGCTGGCCGCGCTCTGGCCGGGATTCGATTTCGAGGAAGTCGAGCGCCACCTGGAGGCATTTCCCAAAATATGCGCCGGTGATTCAGAAGCCGGGCCGATCGCGCGGATGCCCATCCGGGAAAGGTTCCATTGGCTGGTGTCGCCGCGAAGCACGACGATCCAGATCTCACCGGTGCATAGCGGCCTGTGCGAGTGTCCGGACATTACGCTCGACGAGATCGTCCGGAAACTTGTAATCAGGCCGTAGCCACCTTTCCGATTTACTGACACTCCGTGCCGTTGACCTGGAACGATGTGGGATCGGGATTGCTGCCGCTCCAGTTGGCGTTGAAGCCGATCCCGCTCACGTTCCCGCCCGGCGAGATCGCCGCATTGTAGCTTTGATTGGTCACAGTCACCGCGCCTCCGGACTGAGCGAAGCTGGCGTTCCAGGCCTGCGTAATCTGCTGTCCCGCGGTGAAGCTCCACGTGAGCGCCCATCCATTGATTGCGGCCGTGCCGGTGTTGGCGATGGTGATGGAACCCGTGAATCCGGTGCTCCACTGATTCACGTTCGCATAAGTGACATGACAGCTCAATCCGCCGCCCGCGCCGTACCGTGTGGTCGCTTTCGCCTGATTCGTTGGTCTGGAACTGCCGCCGCCATCTGTCGCGTTTACACGATAGTAATAAGTCGTCGCCGGCAGTAATCCGTTATCTTCATAATTCGTGGTGCTCAGGCCGCTCGCGATCTGGTTCGCGGCTGAAGGCGTAAAGCCCGCTGTCGTGCTCGCGAAGACACTGTAAGTCACCCCCGCGGTCGGACTGGCCGTCCAACTCAGCTTTATTTGACTGGACGAGACTGCCCCGGCGATCAGCCGGCTTGGCGGCTTCGGCTTGGGACCGCCCCCGCCGGACAAAGAGAATTGGATGGCGGCCAACAACTGCTGCTTCAGCGGGCTTACGGGCGTCGGATCGTAGTTGCTGTCGAGCAGCGCGTACTCGTCTTCACCGTTGAGCGCCCAGTAAGTCCAGCTCAGTTCCGTGTTGCCGAGAAAGAATCCGGTGAGATCCTGAAACCATTGGCCTTGCGACCCGGGCGCGCTGTTCTCGATATCGGAATCGATGTTGGTAGTGCCGAACTCGCCCACCCACACCGGCGCTGTTCCCGTGAAACTCAGGTAGGCCCAGAATTTGGTCCAGACGGCGATCAGGCTTTGATCGGTGGTGCTTCCGTTGAACCAGTTCTGCACGTAAAGATTCGGGCCGTAATCGTGCGCCGAATAAACCAGCCGGGCGCCGGTTTGAAAAGCGACCGGAAATTGCTGCGCGCCTTCCAGGTTTCCGCCCCACCAGTCACAGTCGCCGTTGTAGCAATCCGTTCCTTCGACAAACAGGAGCAGGGCCGGGTTCACCGCCTGAACAGCGTCGCCTCCCCTTTCGGCGGCAAGCCGCCAGTCGTTCGTCAGCGTCCCGCATCCCCAGCACGAGCCGCCGCTAGTGGCGTTATGCGGCTCATTCCGAAGATCGAACCCGATCACGGTTGTGTTCCCGGAGTAACGCGCGGCCAGCATGGTCCAGTCGTTGATCCAAGCGGTTTCCGGGTAAGTGCTGGTGTACCACAGACCATTCGCCTCGGCGCTGTTGCCCGCCTCCGAACGATGATTGTCCAGAATCACGCGCAAGCCGATCTGTCCGGCGTAAGCGATCACCTGATCCAGAATCTGCAGGGAATTCAGTCCTGCTAAGTCGCTGTTCATCCCATTGCTGTAAGTGATGTCGGTGGGAATGATCGGCGTTTCCACCATCTGGTTCGAGAAGGGAATCCGTATGGTGTTGTAGCCGTTGCTCTCAATCGTGTTCAGAATCGACTTATAGTCTTGTGCGTATAAACCGTGTACGACTTCGTCGGTGGTCTCGAACCCATACCAGTTCACACCGGCGATGCGCACAGTCTTGTTGTTCGAATCTAAGATTTCGTTTCCGCTGGTGTGCCAGTAACCTGTTCCCTGCCCCAAAAGGTGCGGACTGAATCCCGCAATGCAGGACAAAAGACATACGACGGAAAGCCTTCGATTCAAGAGAGGAAACACGGTGTACCCCTCCCGATGAGAACACGAACAGAGCGCGGGGAGTTAGCCTAACCGCGTATGGTAACCGACAACAACGCAGCGGAACTCCTGTCCAGAAAGACGGAGGCTCTTGGGTGAGTACGCACAATCGAAGCTGGACAAGCTTCGGAAACCGGCCCTTCGAGAGCGCATTTCACGGCATCGGCCTTACGGGCATCCGGAACCGCGCAGATCCAGGCGGAAGCTCGGAGCAGTCCGGAACAGGTGACGGTGATTGCCCGGCGCGGAACGGCATCGATGCTTTCAAAGTGCCCTTCGCCCGCCTGTTGGCGCCGGCAAGCTTCGTCCAGCGTCACCTCTTTAACTGCGAGGGGATCTTTAAAGTCCGCCACTCCGGGATCATTAAAAGCGATGTGCCCATTCTCGCCGAATCCTACAAGAGCAACATCCATGACCGAGGCGGTCAGCAGGTCCGCGTAGCGCCGCATTTCGCCTTTTAGATCAGGCGCGTCGCCGCCTAAGTAAGTGACGCTGCGAGGATGGACCAAGTCCTCCACGCGAGTCTTGATCCAACGGCGGAAGCTGGCGGGGTGGTTCGCGCTAATTCCTGCGTACTCATCCATGTGGAAGACATCCACGGCGTTCCAATCGATATCCGGTTCGCCCGTCAGCGCGCGGATGAGCTCGATCTGCGAGTTTCCGGTGGCGAGCATGATTCGCGCGGCCCCGCGATCCGCGATCGCTTGCCGGATAATTTCGGCCGCCGCCCGGGCCGCGGCTCCGCCGAGATCCTGTCCCGACGAGTAGACGGTGACCGACGCCTTGCCGGCGTAAAACGCGCTGGTGGCTCTCATTGCCGGCTCCCCATGGAATCCTCAACTGTAGCTGCTCCTATGAGATCCTTCTGATTGGAGGACCCGTCCAGCCTCCATCCTTCCAGCCCCTGCCGCGCTGGCCGTTCAGAACAGCCCAACCTCGATTCAAGGATCCGGCAGCGACATGGCCCTGAAAAGCAATCTGAAATCGGGCATCCTTTCACCCGTCGAAACGCTTGGACAATCCATCGCCAATGTGGCGCCGACCGCGACGCCGGCGATGATTATCGGCCAGGTTTTCGCCCTGAGCGGAAACGGGACGTGGCTCGCCTACGCGATCGCCACGCTCGGCGTAGCCTTGGTGGCGGCCAATATCAACCAGTTCGCGCGGAATTCCGCTTCGCCCGGTTCACTCTATAGCTATACGGCCCGCGTGATGCCCTCGTTTTGGAGCGTCACGGGCGCCTGGTCGTTGGTGATTGCCTATATCTTTACCGCGACCGCGCTCACCGGCGGCCTGACGTCGTACGCGAATATCTTTCTGCTGAGCTTCGGCAAGCCGGCGATCTCTCCCGCTCTGCTTACGATTCTCGCCATCGGAACAGCGGGGACGCTGGCTTACCGCAACGTCACCGTGTCTGCGCGGCTGATGCTGACGTTCGAAGCCGTCGCGATCGCCATCATCTTCGTCATTGTGGGTTGCACGCTTCACGCGCACGGCTTTCAGCCGGATCGCGAGCAGCTCCTGTTGCACAATGTCACCGGCGGAAGTCTCCGAATGGGATTGGTGCTCGCCATTTTCAGTTTCGTCGGTTTTGAAAGCGCCACCTCGCTCGGAGCGGAAGCGCGCAACCCCCTCCGCAGCATTCCCCGGGCGGTCATGTTTAGCGCCGTCTGCTCCGGATTTTTCTTTATCGTCTGTTCTTACGCCGAGGTGTTAGGATTTCGGGGCGAAACGCAACCGTTGGACCATAGCCCCGCGCCGCTGCATGTGCTGGCCTTGAAAGCCGGGCTGCCTTTTTTGGGCGCGTTGATTGATGTGAGCGCGGTCGTCAGCTTTTTCTCCTGCGTTCTCGCCTGCATCACCGCCGCCGCTCGCGTTCTATTCGATATGGGCAGACAAGGGGATCTGCACCCGGCGTTTGGAGACGCGCACCACGCCAATCGCACGCCGCATCGCGCGGTGCTCTTCGCTACGATTCTAGCCATGCTGCCCGGCGTGGTGCTCGCCTGGCGCGGCGTCGCCGGGTTCGACATCAACGGCTGGCTCGGCACGGTGGCGACCTTTGGGTTCCTGGTGGCCTACATCCTGGTCTGCGTTGCGGCGCCGTTCTACCTTCGCTCGCGCAGCCAGCTTACAGTCGCCTCGATCGCCGTTTCATCTATGGCCGTTGCGGTAATGCTTGTTGCATTCGCGGGAAGCATATACCCGGCGCCGCCAGCCCCTTACTCGTGGTTTCCTTACCTTTTTGTTCTGGTTCTGGCCGCGGGAGTGGCGTCTTCGCTTACTCTGCGCTTCCGCGCCGCGCGGGATCCATTATTGTGGTCTAAAGAATCCTCCTGTGGTCTGGAGAACTAGGTGCACCGATGAACCAAACGCAAGAATTGTCCACGCCTTCCTCCCAAAGTCTTTCCGGCGGCGTGAGCCGCCATCCTCTCGAACCGCTGACCCGCGCGGAAGTCCAGCAGGCGGTCACGCTGCTCCGCGGACTTCCCACCTGGACCGCAAAGACTCGCGTCATCAGCATTGCCTTGAGAGAGCCCGCTAAGAGCGCCGTGTACGAATGGACGCCGTCGTCCATTCCGCAGCGGTTCGCCACGGCGGTGGTGATGAACAACGAATCAAATCGGGCTTCGACCATAACGCTCGATCTAAGCGCGGACGCCGTCGCCGACGTTCGCTTAGCGCCCGAGGGAGCGCAGCCCACGCTCTCCGCCGACGAGCAGATCGAATGTGAACAAGCGGTTCAAGCGAGCGAGGATTTCCGCGCCGCTTTGGAAAAGCATTGCGGAATCAAAGACACCTCGCTTGTCATGGTGGATATCTGGAGCGCCGGCCATTATGGCGGGGACGATCAGGATCTCGGCCAGCGGCTCGTCCGCCCGCTCTGCTTCCTGCGCTCCGACCCTGCCGATAACGGATATGCCCACCCCATCGAGGGCATCCGGCCCGTGGTGGATCTGAACGCGATGAAGGTCATAAGGATTGAGGAATACGGCGTCTGGCCGCTCCCTCCGGAGCCCGGCAACTACGCCGCCGATCGCGTCAGCCCGCTCCGCGCGGATATGAAGCCGCTGGTGATCACGCAGCCCGAAGGGCCCGGGTTCACGCTGGAGGATCATCAAATCAGCTGGCAGAACTGGAAGTTCGTGATCGGATTCAACGCGCGCGAGGGGCTGACGATCCACCATGTTCGCTACACCGACGCCGGCCGTGAGCGCGGCATTCTGTATCGTGGCTCCCTCACCGAGATGGTTGTCCCCTATGGCGATCCCCGGCCCACGCAAGCACGCAAGAATGCGTTTGACGTCGGTGAATACGGAATGGGGATGTGCGCCAACGGCCTGCAACTTGGCTGCGACTGCCTGGGCGACATCGCTTACCTGGATGCGGATCTATGTGACAGCCGCGGGCGCGCTCTGACCATTCCGAACGCCATCTGCATCCACGAGGAAGATTACGGCATTCTCTGGAAACATACCGACCGGCGCCTGTCCCACCCGGAAGTGCGCCGCTCGCGCCGCCTGGTCGTCTCCTCGATCTCCACCGTAGAGAACTATGAATACGGTTTCTACTGGTATTTTTATCAGGATGGAAACATCGAGTTCCAGTTAAAACTGACCGGCATCCTGTCGCTCGGAGCGGCGCGCCCGGACGAGACCCTTCCGCACGGCGCCATGGTAGCGCCCCAATTGTACGCACCCAACCACCAGCACTTCTTCAACATGCGCCTCGATTTCGATATCGACGGCCAGTGCAACAACATTCACCAGGTCGATGTAGTTTCCGATCCCATCGACGAGAGCAATCCTTTCGAAAACGCGTTCCGCGCGGCGGCGACGGCGCTCCGCACGGAGAAGCAGGCCCGCGCCCATCTGAATCTCGCGACGGCGCGTACCTGGAAAATCAGCAATCCTTCGAAGAAGAACAGGCTGGGTGAACCGGTCGGCTATAAGTTCATTCCCGGCGATAACGCGGTTCCGTTCGCTTCGCCCAACGCATGGTGGCGCAAGCGGGCCCGTTTCGTGGACCATCACGTTTGGGTGACGCCGTTCCGCGAAGACGAGAACTTCGCGGCGGGTGAATTTCCGAACCAGAGCCTCGCCGATCACGGTTTGTCGACGTGGGTGGAAGCCGATCGCTCGATCGAAGATACCGACGTCGTGCTTTGGTATACCTTCGGGCACACCCACATCCCGCGTCCGGAAGACTACCCGGTGATGCCGGCCGCCTGCATTGGCTTTCTTCTAAAACCGAACGGGTTCTTCGATCGAAACCCGGCCAATGACGTTCCTCCCTCAAAGCCGCAGGGGTCTGTCAGCAGCCACGGGAAATGTGCTCATTGCTGACGGGCGTTCCCGGAACTCACGCCGCTATATGCTATCTGCTGGCGTCGCGGTTGCATTTCGGGAGGGTTCATTGGCCAAGTCGATACGCTTTCAGAGCAAGCTGATGCTTGCCGGGCTTTTGCCCCTGCTTCTTTGCGCACAGACGCGCGAGCCGGCGTCGCTGAAGATCGATGCCGCGACCGTAAAGGCTAAGGTCAGCCCGCTGCTTTACGGCTTGATGACGGAAGAAATCAACTTCTCGTACGATGGCGGCCTGTATGCGGAACTGATCCGGAACCGCGCCGTGCATAGCAGCTGGGAAGGCCCCGTGCATTGGACCCTGGTCACGCGGGGACACGCGCAAGCCGCCATTTCCGTCGACGCGAAAAGCGGGCCGAGCGCGGCCCTGACGCAAAGTCTGAAATTACACGCCACGGTCGCGGATGCAAGCAGCCCCGCCGGGGTCGAGAACGAAGGTTACTGGGGCATCCCGGTCAGACCGGACACCACTTACCGCGGCTCCTTTTACGGCAAGGCGGATCAGGATCAAGGAAGTCCCGTCACCGTAAGTCTGGTCAACGACACCACCGGCGCGGTGGCGGCCAGCGCGCAAATTGCGCCGCTCGGCACGGCGTGGAAACGGTTCGAATTTGTGCTGAAAACCGGTCCGGCGCCCGTTTCCGCGGACAATCATTTCGTCATGTCGGTGGAGAAGCCCGGCCAGTATTGGTTCGACCTGGTCTCGCTGATGCCTCCCACCTATCACGATCGCCCGAACGGAAATCGCATCGACTTGATGGAGAAGCTCGCCGAAATGCATCCCGCGTTCCTGCGGATGCCGGGCGGCAATTACCTGGAAGGCGATCACATCGCCGATCGTTTCGAGTGGAAAAAGACGATTGGGCCGTTGGTTGACCGGCCTACGCATCCGAGTCCTTGGCGCTACCAGTCATCCGACGGGATGGGCCTTCTGGAGTTTCTGGAATGGTGCGAAGACTTGCGGATGCAGCCGCTGCTGGCCGTGTACGCGGGCTATTCGCTGGCGCAGGATCACGTCGCGCCCGGTCCGTCTCTGGAGCCGTTTGTGCAGGACGCGCTGGACGAGATCGAGTATGTGACCGGCGGCGCGGATACGAAGTGGGGCGCCGTCCGCATCCGCGACGGGCATGCCGCGCCGTTCCCGCTGCACTTTGTGGAGATCGGGAACGAGGATGCTTTCGATAAGTCCGGAAGCTACGACGGGCGGTTTGCGCAGTTCGCCGAGGCTATCCGCAAAAAGTACCCCGCGCTGCGGCTGATCGCGACGGCGCCGGTCAAGACCGGCCGTCCCGACCTGATCGACGACCATTTCTACAGGAGCGCCGAGCAGTTCTTCGCGGATACGCATCATTACGACCAGACGGACCGCGACGGGCCCAAAATCCTGGTGGGCGAGTGGGCGACCCGCGAAGGATCGCCTACGCCGGATTTCAACGCGGCGTTGGGCGATGCCGCGTGGATGACGGGGCTGGAACGGAATAGCGATGTCGTGCTGATGGCGAGCTACGCGCCTCTGCTGGTGAACGTGAATCCCGGCGGCATGCAATGGAGCACCGATCTGATTGGCTATGACGCGCTCACCAGTTACGGTTCGCCCAGCTACTACGCGCAGGTGATGTTCGGCGCGCATCGGGGCGACGAGGTGCTTGCATCGCGGATCGAAGGCGCGGGACCCCGCTTCTTCTATTCAGTCACGCGGGACGCCACCAGGCACACCATCATCCTGAAAGGCGTGAATGCCTCGTCCGATCCACAGGATCTCGCCGTGGAAATCGCGGGCTTGACCAGCGTCAAGCGGCAGGGCACTCTGACCAGCATGGCCGCGACGACTCCGAATGAGACGAATACTCTGCGTGACCCGGCCAGGATCGTACCGACGGTGAGCGCGTTGCCCGGATTTGGAAAAACGTTCCGCCACACGTTTCCGCCTTATTCCATCCAGATCCTGGAGTGGAGCGCGGATTAAGCGATGGGCGCGGAGCAGATGGTAAGTTGAGCCGCGTCCGCGGCGGCCAGCAGCGCCTCACGGTCGAGCATGAGCGTGCGGCCGGCGTCGATGGCGAGCGCCGTGGCGCCGGTCTCGCGCATGACTTCGATCGTACCTGTACCGATCACCGGGACATCGAACAACAGGTGGCCTCGTCGCGACGCCGACTTCACCAGGGTCAGCGGCGCGCCCGCGACCAGCGAGGCCGCCCGGCGCAGCATCGCATCGGTGCCCTCCATGGCTTCGATAGCCACGCAGGCGCGATCCGCGATAGCGACGCTCTGGCCGAGATCCAACGTCGCTAGAGTATGGGCGATGCGCCGGCCGTAATCGATGTTGGCCGATTCTCTCTTATCGGGCTTGCGGCGCGTGAGAACGCCCGCGGGCGCGAGCAGGTGTTTCAGCAGGCGCGTGGAATCCACCAGCTGGATGCCTTCATCATGCAGAACCTTGGCCACGGCTTTGATCAGAGCGTCGGTGTTCTTGCCGTTCAGCGCGGTCAGAAGTTTGAGGAGCCGCCAGTCCGGCCGGATGGAGGAGAAGATCTGGGCGTGCTTGACCTGACCGGCCATCATGATCTCGGTGACGCCCTCGGCGTGGCAGAGGTCGATGAGTTTGCTTAGTTCGCCGAGCGAAATCCAATAGCATTTCGCGGCCAGAGCTTCCACTTCGGGCGCAGCTTCCTCTTTGATGGCCGCCACAATCACTTCGTCTCCGGCGCCGCGGGCGCTTTCGAGCGCCAGGATCGGGAAGCGGCCGTTGCCCGCGATCAGACCGTACTTCACTTGATCACGCCGCGCTCGGAAGAGGCGATAAAGGCGAGAAGCTCTTCCACTTCGGGCGTAAGCGAAACTTCGTCGCGAATGCGCGCGATGGCTTGCGTGGTGTTGAGGCCGGAACGGGTGAGCAGGCGGAAGGCGGTTTGGAGGCTTTCGATGGCGCCCGTCTCGAATCCGCGCCGCTCCAGTCCAATGCGGTTCGCGCCAAAGACGCGGGCTTCGCGCTCGGTGACCGTATTGGAAAACGGCAGCACGTCCCGCGTGATCACGCTATAGCCGCCCACGATAGCTTGGCGGCCGATGCGGCAAAACTGGTGTACTCCGGTGGATGCGCCGATCACGGCCCAATCGCCCACGGTGACGTGCCCGGCGAACGTCACCGCGTTGGCCAGCACGCAATGGCTCCCCACCGTGACGTCGTGGGCCACGTGGACATAGGCCATCAGGAGATTATCATCGCCGAGAGTGGTCTTGAGACCTCCGGCCTCCGTGCCGCGATGGATGGTGACAAACTCGCGAATGCGATTGCGGTCGCCAATGTGAGTCTCCGCGCGTTCACCCCGGTACTTGAGATCCTGCCCGGCGACGCCGACGGTGGAGTAGGGGTAAAATTCGTTGTCTTCGCCGATCCACGCGGGCCCTTCGCAGAACACATGCGCCAGCATGCGCGTGCGGGCGCCAATGCGCACTTCGGGCCCGATGATGCAGTAAGGCCCGATGCCGGCTTCCGGGTGAACGTCCGCCGCGGCATCGACGAGAGCCGTGGGATGAACGGGCATCTACAGCGCCGGCACTGGCGATGCCTGCTCCGCGGGCTTGGACGGCTCTTCCGCTTTGTCCTGAAGGGTGCAGATCAGTTCGGCTTCGGCGGCCAGGTGTCCGTCGACGGTGGCGCGAGCGGCGATCTTCGCGACCGACACCTTGTTCTTGATGATGGTCACTTCCAGGCGAAGTTGATCGCCCGGCACCACCGGCCGCCGAAACTTGGCGCGTTCCACGGAAGCCAGGAACACCAGTTTCTTTTCGCGGTCGGGGATCTGGCCGAGGATGAGCACGCCGGCCGTCTGGGCCATCGCTTCGATGATCAGGACGCCGGGCATCACCGGAAACTCGGGAAAGTGGCCCCCGAAAAACGGCTCGTTTACGGTGACGTTCTTGATGCCGATGATATGTTCGCGATCCATTTCGAGAATGCGATCGACCAGCAGCATCGGGTAGCGATGCGGCAGCAATTGCCGGATCGCATTGATGTCCAGAGTTGGCATTAGAGGAACCCGTTATTATACAACCCGGATGTTGATTTCCTGGAAACGGATCCCGGTGCTCCCTTGGGCGCGGACGCATCAGCGCGAGACCGTGGCGCTGATTCGCGAGATGGTCGAAATCGAATCTCCCAGCGATGCGCCCGCGGCGCTGGAGCGGTTCGCGGAATGGTTCGCCGATCGCGCGGCCGGGCAATTTGGCGCGGCGGTGAAAAAGGCCCGCGGCGGCCACCTGCTTTGCGAGTTCGCGTTCGGAACTCGCCCGCCCGCGGACGGTCGCATTCTCGTCTTGGGCCACTACGATACGGTATGGCCGCTCGGCACGCTGGCCGGAATGCCCTTTCGGGAGGCAGACGGACGCTTGTGGGGACCCGGCGTCCTCGACATGAAAGCCGGCGTTGCGATGTTCCTGATGGCCATGCGGGCGCTCCGGGAACTGGCGCCGCCCGCACGGGCGCGCGTGCTCCTGCAATTGAATGCGGATGAAGAAACCGGCAGCCGGGATTCGCGGGCATTGACCGAGAAGAACGCGCGAGCCAGCCGGGCCGTGCTGGTCTTGGAGCCCGGCACAGGATTGGAAGGCAAATTGAAAACCGCCCGCAAGGGCGTCGGCGCGTACACGCTGCGGGTGAAAGGGCGCGCCGCGCATGCCGGAGTGGATTTCTCCGCGGGGGCGAGCGCGATTCTGGAGCTGTCGCGCCAACTCCTCAAGATCGCGGAGTTCACGGATCCTGGCCGCGGCGTCACCGTGAATCCCGGCGTCATCGCCGGCGGCACCCGGTCCAACGTGGTCGCGGCGGAGGCGCATGCCCAGGTGGATATCCGGGTCGCCAAGCTCCGCGACGCCGCCGCGCTCGACCGCAAATTTCGTGCTCTGAAGCCGGTTGACCCGCGTTGCACCCTTTCCCTGGAAGGCGGGTTGAACCGTCCGCCGATGGAACGCACGAGCGGCGTGGCGAACTTGTTTCGAACCGCGCGCGCTCTCGCTGGCCAGCTCGGCGTGGTGATCGAAGAATCAGCCACCGGCGGCGGATCGGACGGGAATTTCACGGCTGCCCTCGGCGTGCCCACGTTGGATGGGCTGGGCGCCGTCGGGGAAGGCGCTCATGCGCGGAATGAGAGCTTGCTGGCGGACCGGCTCGCCGACCGCACGGCGCTGCTGGCGATGGTCGTGGGAGAACTGACTGCCGCGGCGCGATGAGGCCGCCGATGCCAGAAAAGATCGTGGTGGTTCGTCGCGAAAGTTCGCGAAGTGTTGAAGCAACGGGCTTAGAGATTCCCCCCCACGCTATATTGCATTCTTGAAGACACGTGGGCTGGTTTTCGCGAGCGTTCTGGTTTCCGCGGGGCCGCTGATCTTGGAAGCCGCGCCGCCGACGCCGGAGAGTTACTTCGGACACCCCATCGGGGCGGATCGGCAGCTCTTGGACTGGAACAAGGTCACCGCCTATTTCACGCGTTTGGCGGGATCGAGCGACAAGATCCGGGTGAGTGAGTTCGGACGCACGGCGGAGGGTCGGCCGATGATCGTGGCGACGATCGCCGCTCCTGAAACGCTGCGAAGCCTCGATCGTTATCTCGACATTCAGCGCCGTCTGGCCGACCCCCGCCTGACTTCGCCGGCGCAGGCCGAACCTTTGTTTGCGGCTGGAAAAAACGTCGTCCTGATCACCTGTTCGATCCACGCGAGCGAAGTGGCTTCCACCCACACGGCCGTGGAATACGCGTGGCGGCTGATTACGGGAAACACTCCCCACGCCGCCGACATTCTCAGGAATGACATCGTGCTGCTGGCGCCGTCAATCAATCCCGACGGAGTGGATATTGTGACCCGCTGGTACCGGCGAACGCTCGGAACTTCCTGGGAAGGCACGAGTCCGCCGGAGTTGTGGCACAAGTATGTGGGTCACGATAATAACCGCGACTGGTACATCTTTTCGCAGCCGGAGACGCGCGCGGTGATCAGCCAGCTTCAGAACGTCTGGCATCCCGAAATCGTTTACGACGTCCATCAGCAGGGCGCATTTGGAGCGCGCCTCTTCGTGCCGCCCTGGCTGGATCCGATAGAACCGAACGTGGACGCGATCGTCGCGCAAGAGATGAACATGATGGGCGCGTCCATGGCTTCAGATCTGACGGCGGCCGGCTTCAAGGGCATCTCGATCAATTCGACGTATGATTTCTGGACGCCGGCGCGGGCTTACCAGGCGTTTCATGGAGGTCTGCGCATTCTCACGGAGTCGGCGAGCGCGCGGCTGGCTTCGCCGATCGAGGTGGGCTTTGATCAACTCGATAAACAAATGCCCGGCTACAACGCGCAGGAGCGGAGCTGGAATTTTCTGGAGCCTTGGGCAGGCGGCAAGTGGACGCTGCGCGACATTATCGATTATCAGGAAGCGGCTTTCGATTCGTGCTTATATCAGGCTGCGATTCACCGGGAACAGATGCTCAGAAGCTTCTACCGCATCGCGCAGCGGGCGATCGGGAGAACTGAGCCGGCCGCCTTTCTCATCCCGGCCCGCCAGCGCGATCCGGGCGCGACCCGCCGGTTGCTCGAAACCTTGAGCTTCGGAGACGTTGAGATTCGTCGCGCAAGCGATGGCGGCCATGTGATCCCGATGCAGCAGCCTTACGGGAGTTGGGCCAAGGCTCTGCTCGAAGCGCAGCACTATCCGGATCTGCGCGAATCCCCGGGCGGGCCGCCGCGAAAACCCTACGACGTCACGGCGCATACGCTGCCGCTGCTGTTCGGCGTCGATGTTCGCCAGATCTCGTCGCCAGCCGAAATGGGGACGCTGGAGCGTTTTCGTTTGTTCTCGCCGAGCCCTCGTTCCTTTGCGGCGTCCGACACCGACGCCTGGAGCACCATCAATCAGATCTGGGCGGCCGGCGGCCAAGTGTGGCGCAACCTGACCACGGGAGACTTCGCGCCAGCGAACGCGGGCGCGGGTTGGTCTCTGATTGCACGGCCGCGGATCGGGCTCTACCGCAGCTGGGAACCCAGCATGGACGAGGGCTGGACGCGCTGGCTGCTGGAGCAGTTCGGCTTTGCGTACGCCCGCGTCACCAACGAAGATTTGCAGCGCGGTGACCTGAAGCGGCGCTTCGACGTTTTGATCTTCCCCGATCAACCTGCCTCCGAGTTGACGCACGGATTTCCGAAGGGCGGCATGCCGGAAGCTTATGTGGGAGGCATCGGGGATCGCGGCGCGGCGGCATTGAAGAGCTTCGCGTTCGCGGGCGGAACTTTGCTCTTCCTGAACCGATCGACCAGTTATGCATCCGGTGAGCTCGGCGTGCCCGCGAAGAACGTGGTGGCCCAGCTTCCCGATACGGAATTTTACTCGCCCGGCTCGCTGCTGAACGTGGATGTGGTCCCGGGAAGTCCTCTGACGCTCGGATTGCCGCGCCGGATCGCCGTCTGGTCCGAGCAGAGCCCCGCGTGGGACGCCAGCCCCGAGACGGTCTTGCGTTATCCGGCGGCCGATCTGCTCGCTTCCGGCTGGCTGCTGGGAGAAGAAGCGTTAGCTCGCCGTGCGGCCCTGGTGGATGCGAAGGTCGGGCGCGGTCATGTCATTCTCTTCGGCATGCGCCCGCAGTATCGCGCCCAGAGTTACCAGACATTCAAACTGTTTTTCAACGCGCTTCTCTACCACGACTGATCATGCAGACTTTGCAGCCACCGACCGCACAACAGATCCCGAAAGAACTCAACACTCACGGCGACTTACGCATCGACCCTTACTTCTGGATGCGGGATCGATCCGATCCCGCCACGATCGCTTATCTCGAGGCCGAGAATGCCTACACCCAGGCGATCATGAAGCCGCTCGAGCCATTGGTCACCCAGATCTATGACGAGATTCTCAGCCGCATCCGGCAGACCGATCTGACCGTTCCCGTCAAAGACGGCGAGTACTTCTACTACCTGCGGACCGAAGAAGGCCGGCAATATCCGATCTGGTGCCGGAAGAAAGGGTCGACGGAAGCTCCCGAAGAAATTCTGCTGGACGCCAACGTCCTCGCCGAAGGCCACGAGTATTTCTCCCTGGGCGGCATGGACGTGTCCGACGATCACAACCTTCTCCTCTATTCGGTCGACAACGACGGTTCGGAACGATTCACCGTGCACGTGAAGGATCTTCGCACCGGCGAATTGCTGGCCGATACGATTCCGTTAACCAGCGCGGGTCTGACCTGGGCCGGCGATAACCGGACGTTCTTCTATACGACGTTCGACGAGACGCGCCGCCCGGAAAAGGTGCATCGGCACGTTCTGGGCGCCGATCCGCTTCAGGACGCGGTGGTGTTTCATGAGCGCGATACGCAGTTTGGATTCGAAGTGCATCGTACGCGCAGCCGCCAGTATTTGCTGATCACATCGGAGAACGCCAGCAAGACTTCCGAAGTGCATTATCTGGATGCATACCAGCCAGACGGCGAGTTCCGCTTGATGGAGCCCCGCAACCCGGGCGTGGAATATTACGCGGAACACCAGGCCGGCCGGTTCCTGATTCGGACCAACGATGAAGGCGCGACCGATTTCAAACTGATGGCCGCCCCCGTTGAAGATCCGTCGCGCGAGAACTGGACCGTGGTGGTTCCGGAGCGGCCGCATATCGGGCTGGACGCCGTTGACGCCTTCGAGAACTTCCTCGTGCTGCAAACACGGGAGGAGGGATTGCCTCGTCTGGAAGTACGCAACATGCGGACGGGCGCGAATCAGTATGTCGAGTTCCCCGAGCCGGCTTACACCGTGCATCTCGACGCCAACCGCGAGTACAAGACGGAGTGGCTCCGTTTCGTGTACACCTCCCTCATCACTCCGCCTTCCGTTTATGACTTCAACATGGCGACGCAACAGCGCGAACTGAAGAAGCAGGTGGAAGTGCTGGGCGGATACGACTCTTCGCAATATGAGAGCGAACGGGTTTACGCTCCCGCTTCGGACGGCAAGCTGGTTCCTGTTTCTTTGGTGAAGAAGAAGGGCCTGCCGAACGACGGAAAGAACCCGCTGCTGCTTTATGCGTACGGCTCCTACGGCATCAACAGCGATCCGGCCTTTTCGCACTCCGCGCTGAGCCTTCTAGACCGTGGGTTCACCTGGGCCATCGCGCACATCCGCGGCGGCTCGGAATATGGGCGCCGTTGGTTTGAAGACGGCCGGATGATGCGGAAGCGAAATACGTTTACCGACTTCATCGCCTGCGCCGAACACCTGATCGGGGCCGGATACACCTCGCCTGACAAAGTGGCCGCGATGGGCGGCAGCGCGGGCGGTTTGTTGATGGGAGCAATCGCCAACATGCGCCCCGATCTGTTTCACACGCTGGTGGCGCGCGTTCCTTTCGTCGACGTGGTGACGACGATGCTCGACGCCTCCATTCCCCTGACGACCGGCGAGTACGACCAATGGGGAAATCCGGAAGAGAAGCTCTACTACGACTACATGAAGTCGTATTCGCCTTACGACAATGTCGAACGCAAAAGTTACCCTAACATTCTGATCACGACCGGACTGAACGATCCGAGGGTCGCATTCTGGGAGCCCGCCAAGTGGGCCGCCAAGTTGCGGGCCATGAAAACAGACCATAATCTTCTGTTGCTCAAGACGGATATGGGCGCCGGGCACGGCGGCGCATCCGGCCGGTATGAGCGCTTTAAGGAGACCGCGCTGATCTACGCGTTCATTCTGCATACAATGGGCATCGAGGATTGAAGGCATGGCCATGAGCTACCACTCGATTACGCCGTATTTGATTGTTCGGGGCGCTGCCCGCGCGATCGACTTTTATAAGGAGGCTTTCGGCGCCGTCGAGATCTACCGGCTGGGCGGCGCGGCGGAGAAGATCGGCCACGCGGAATTGCGCATCGGCGATTCCGTGCTGATGCTGGCCGATGAGCATCCCGAGATGGGCCACCGCGGACCCGAGGCCTATGGCGGATCGCCGGTGAGCCTTCTGCTTTATGTGAACGATGTGGACGCGGTTTTTGCGCGCGCGATTGCGGCGGGCGCGAAGCCCGAGAGACCTGTACAGGATCAGTTCTACGGCGACCGCACCGGCACTTTGATGGATCCGTTCGGCCACCGCTGGTCGATTGCGACCCACAAGGAAGATGTCGCGCCGGAAGAGATGGAACGGCGCATGAGCGCGGGCGGGCAGTAAATTCCCCCGCCCGTTCATCTGATAAACTCAGAGATTCGATGAACCGCGGCTGCGTTCACTTTATCGGGGGGTCCTGGCGCCCACATCCGTCGGCCCGAGTGGTGTTTGCCTGATTCGAACCAGGTAAGGGGATCCAGCAAAAGGCCCACTCTCCGGCGAGAGCGGGCCTTTCGTTTTTTAGGAAGGAACAGAACGAATGATTATCTCGATGCGGCCACACGCCACGAAAGAAGAAATTGACCATGTCTGCGATCGGATCGTGAATGACTTCGGGTATAAGGTTCACTCGATCGTTGGCGAGGAGCGCGTGGTCATCGGCGTGGTGGGGGTCGGAGACGTGACCCAGTGCCTGGAATCGCTTGAAGCGACGCCTGGCGTCGAGAAGGCGGTGCGCATCTCGGCCCCGTTCAAATTCGTGAGCAGGGAGTTCCGCAAAGAACGCTCCGCCATCAAGGCTCGCAATGTGGAGATCGGAGGCGACGACTTCGTCGTCATGGCCGGACCGTGTTCGGTGGAATCCGAGCGGCAGATCATGCAGACCGCCGAAGCGGTGGCCGCCGCCGGAGCGAAGGTGCTGCGCGGCGGAGCTTTCAAGCCTCGCACTTCCCCCTATGATTTCCAGGGCATGGAAGGCGAAGGACTCAAACTGCTGGCCAAGGCGCGCGACGCTGCGGGTCTGGCGATTATCACCGAAGTGATGAGCGACCACGATGTGAATCTTGTGGCTGACTACGCCGATATCATGCAGGTGGGCGCGCGAAACATGCAGAACTTCGCGCTGCTGAAATCTCTCGGACGGTGCGGGCGTCCTATTCTGCTGAAGCGCGGGCTGAGCGCGACCATAAAGGAGCTGCTGATGTCGGCCGAATACATCGTGGCCCACGGCAACCCGAATGTAATCCTCTGCGAGCGCGGCATTCGAACCTTTGAGACAGCCACGCGGAACACCTGCGATATCACCGCTGTCCCTGTCCTGAACGAGATGACGCATCTGCCCGTGATTCTGGATCCAAGCCACGCAACCGGAAAGCGCAGTCTGGTGCCGGCTCTGTGCCGGGCCGGCGTCGCGATCGGCGCCGACGGGCTGATCGTCGAGGTGCACCCGAATCCGGAAAAGGCGGTCAGCGATGGCGCGCAATCTTTGACCTTCGAACAGTTCCGGCTGACCATGCGCGAATTGCAGCCTTACATCCAGCTCTGGAAAGAGAGCCGGGTGAGCGAAGGATCGCTGGTCGCGTAGTCTCGCGAATCGCGCCGCATGGAGCGACGAACCCAGACCATCGCGATCGTCGCCGCCGGCTTTCTGGTCGTGGCGTCGGCGGGCTTCTTCGCCTGGCGAAACAGCCGCGTATCGGCTCGTCCGGAAGCGCTTCTCCTGCGCTTGCCCACGCAGGACGCCGTCATTGCCGGGTTGGATTTTCACACCCTGCGCGCGTCCGGTTTTGTGGACTTTCTTCTGAACTCGAAGACTCCACAGGATCCGGACTACCTCGCGTTCGTGCGCGATAGCGGCTTCGATTACACGCGCGATCTCGATTACGTTCTGGCGTCGTTCGCTCCGGATGGCGAATTCTTCCTGGTGAAAGGCACGTTTGACTGGCCCCGGCTGGAGCGCTACGCGTTGGTCCGGAAAGGCAGCTGCTTCGATCATCTTTGCCGCATGGAGGGAAGCACGCCGTCGCGCAGAATTTCCTACTTTCCGCTGCGGCGGAACGTCCTTGCTCTGGCCGTGGCTCAGGACGACACGGCCGCCTCGCGCCTGGCGAACACCGGACCGCAAGGCGACATCGATGTCCCTTCACAACCCCTGTGGGTGTCCCTCAGCGCGGGCGCATTGCGGCACTCCACTTCCCTGCCCGGATCCACTAAGCTTTTCGCTTCGGCGATCACGGACGCCAACCGCGTCACCATCACGGTGGGATCGGCCGGGAACCCCGCCGCCGGGAACATCGAAGCGCGCCTCGACGCGGTTTGTCATGATGCGCAACAGGCCGGCGCGCTGACCATGCAGATGCAGACTCTGACCGGCATGTTGCGCAACGCGGCGCAGCGCCAGGGGAAAGCGGTTTCGGCCAACGATCTGGCCGGTCTGCTGGCTTCGGGCCGGTTCGAACAGGCGGGATCGCACGTGATCGGGCATTGGCCGGTCGGGCGAGGACTGCTGGAAACATTGGCCGGCGGGACCTAGAAGTCGAGATCAGTTCTTGCGGCGGAATTCAACGATCACGACGAGAACCGTCCCTTTCGAGAACGCTCGCGCGAACCCCTCATGCGGTTCATGAGTCCTTTTGTTACCCGGTCTTCGAGCATGCCGAAAGGCTGATCAGTCGTTAAGTAGGTCCATGTCGCTCCGCGGTCGAAGCGCTCGGGATCGGGGATTTCGATGGTCCCGTCCTCGTTCGTAGAGCGCGACGCTCTCGGCCATATTCTCCGTCTCTCCAAATTGGCAGCACGTTGGCTAACTGCGGATGACGCCTGTAGCCGATTGAGCATAGCGACCGCCTAAGCGCCGCGCGGGGATAGCGTCGGAGAGCCGTGGGCGAGCCCATAATGCGCTGCGCGACCGCTCCGTATGCCGCCAGGAATGACAACCCAAGATTCAAGCACACAATGGGAACTCCACATGTTACAGTTTCAGCCCCAGCCCTAGTAAGTCACTTCAGGAGGATGGCAGATGAAGACGAGAACCAACCCTGTCGGGTAGGTGTTGGCGTCGGCGTGCTCGCGTTACGAATGCATACGCCCGGCGACCGAACCACGCGACACCCGATCACCCAAAATTTGGCGAAGTGCGGCCTTGCGCGGCGCGCTCATGCTTACAACGTTTTGTCTAACCGGCTCCGCCATCTTCGGTCAGAACACCTGTAGTATGCCGTGGACGGAGGGGTCGGCCAGCGGCGGCAGCCTAGTCAGCAACTTTCTCGCCACCGGACCTCCCAGCTCCAACCCGTATCTCATGCCGATGTCCTCCAGCGGCAATTTCCCTACAAAAGGCGACCTTAACGCTCAATACAACGAGCTCTACTACAGCATTACGCGATTTAACAAGCTCGGCGACTGCCCGATTGAGCTGTTCATTTTTGGGGCTTACCCGAACTCACGCTACCTCTCGGTAAACCTGAACGACATGCACTACGGCATCGCCCAGCATCTCGCCGATGAAGACATTGATCCGATTGCGACGCTGACCGGCGGCATGGACGTAAACCCGTTTCTTACCGGCAAGTCGTATCAGAACAATCAATTCTATCTAGTCCCCGTCGGTTTGGGGACGGTGCCGAGCACGATTAATCCCGGATGCGGCATAACCCCATCCGAAGAGGACAATCTGCTCGACGCGACTCAGAGACACCTCTCGATGGACTGGAACACGGATAACTGGTTCGCGCCGCTCGTCACCCCGACCGGGGATGGCATGACGATCCCGAACGCCGCCCATCAGGTAGATGATCCGGATCACACCACCATGGACATGAACCAAGGGGGCAGTCTCATTGTTCGCTATTACCAGTCGTACAACAGTTCGTGCGGCAGCCTCTCCAATTGCGAGGTTGCGACGTCCGATCCCCCTTACTTCGGGCTGCGGGACGTGTCCACCGGCTGCCCGATCGAATTGTCGTCAGTTGATGGATCGGGTTCGAATCCGAAGATTGTCTTCAACCCCCTCACAAGCCCAGGGAACCAAGCCGACTACGCCATCTCCCCAACCGACCCGTCCTCCCCCGGCGACACCAACTGGATCAACCTTAAGCAATTCAACAATCACACCCTTTACGCCAATGCTACTCCAGATTCGTGCTACGCCGACCGCCTGGGCGCGCAGCCCAGAATGGGTCGCCCAGCCCGGGGCGGACGATGCCTACATTGGCGGGGCTATCTCGACGACAGACTTGGATGCACTGGCCGGAGTGGTGGGTGGAAACCCACCCCCGCCCGCGCCCTGCAGCGGCCCAGGAACGGGTCCGTGCATGATCCTGTTTCAGCTCCAGCTTCCGACGATGCCGAACACCCCTTGCGCGGTCGGCGGCTCCTGTTCCCTGACGGGCCAAGAACAGCTGCGATACCTAAGTCTAACGTTCAGCTTCAACCTAAGCGGAGACGGAAACGCGTCCTTTGTGGCCAACCCGGACGGCCTGAACGACGCGTCGTCGGGTCCGGTGTCCTTGATCAGTCTTTCGGACCAGGCGTTCGAAACCGTAACGCAAAGCGGCAACAATTATGCAAACCTCCTGGTCAACGTGGACCCAAGCTTCTCCGGGAGTTTTCAAACATTCGTCGCCAACCATCAGGGGGTGCAAGCGATCAAGGGCGTTTCACCCCCTGCCAACGGGACGACCATTTCAAACTCGACGGCTTACAATGTGTTTCAGCTCAACAACGGATTTACGGCACTCGATCTGACGCAGCTGTCCAACTTTGGCGAGCTTTACAACAGCATGAACGGCTATCAGGCGCCGCTGGAGCTTGACCTTCGCAATACGCTTCCGAATACGGTTCCGGGCAGCCAATTCACGCAATCCGGGTTGGCCGTGCCATTCTCGACAACCCAATACTTGGGCAACGGGCAGGGCATCATGGGCGCTTATGTCCCGCTGGTGTCGTATGTAGCGTTGTCGCAGCTGCCCCAGGTGAATATGGTGCCGGCCTTTCCGACCGCCGGTACGCCACCAGCTTACCCGCCGGACACCAACATAAGTGAGATTTACCAGCCCAACCAGCCGTTGATCCCGCAGAGCTTTCCGGAGCAATACTGGCCGTCGACTAAAATCGGTGGGGTGAAACAGCTACTCTGCGGAGCTCTTGCAAACCCTACGACCCAGATCGATTTCGTTGGGACGCAGTTCTCGGTCCCGGTGGACAACATGACCAACTTTCCAACGAGTCCAACGAACTGCAACACCGCGGCGAGCTATAACAGTTGCAGCCAGATCTTTTTTCAGCTCCCGCAGGCTGCCGGCAACATGAGCCAGAACTGGCAGCCGGGTTTGCCGCTGACGATCGAGGGTCAGGGGTTTGGGTATCTGCCCGAGATAACCCTGCCCTATGCGACAACGGGCTGGGCGGGGCTCACCACGTCGTACCTGACGATCACGGACACTCCCTCTAACGGAGTTCCTTGGACCAGCCCAAACAAGAACTGCCAGATGCTCATCGTGAACTGGAGCCCGACGGCAATTACGGTGGTCCCGAATGTGGAGGCTGGGCTAGAGGACGGGTCTCAGCAGATCGTGGTTTCCCCGCTCACGGACACCAGCCCGTTCAGCCTTGGGGCCTCCACGAGCTGCGCCGTGAGCTCGAACGATAGCATCCAAGTCAAGGTGTTAAATCCGCAGACGGGGTTATCGTCAACTGTCAGTAATCTTCAGGTGAACACGTTTGCGGGAAGCCTGAATTGATGCGGGTACTACGACGGTCCGGCCCCCAGGATCGGCGTGAGCTCGTAAATCACCCCGTAATTTGGCGAGCCGCCGTATGTCGTAGCACCATAGACGTTGCCTTGGCCATCGACGACGGGTGCGGAGGATGGCTGTGCGCCGTCCTCCGCGCCTCCCGTGAATGCGTGAACCACCGAGTACGACCCAGACGCCGAGAACTCGAAAACCACCCCGCAGCCGATTGGAATACCGCCGATGTCCGGCGAGCAGCTCAGGTCTCCGCCATACGGAGTGGTGCCATATAGATTACCCGTCGCGTCCAGCGTAACGTCCGTCGCTGGGCCGCCGCCGTCCTCTTTGCCCGTAAACGCATAAAGCACGGTGAATTTCCCGGCAGCCGATAACTTGTAGATCGTGCCCTGGAGATTAGGACCGTTGTGCGTCGCGGCCCCGTAAATGTCGCCCGCGGCCCCAAGGGTCACTCCCGTAGCTGGCTGTGCGCCGGTTTCGGGGATAAAATCGTGAAGAACCGTTTCCGTGCCGTCTGGAGAGATGCGAAATAAAGCCCCTCCTCCGTCGGCGCCCCCGTAAAAGGTCGTTCCGTAAACATTTCCCTTTTTATCCAGCGTGAGTTCGGGATTCGGAATTCCGCCGTCGCTGCCGCCACTGAACACATAGAGGGACGTAAACTCCCCCGTATTGCTCACCCGGAACACCCGGCCCTCCGGCGCGGGGCCGTCCGATGTCGTCCCGTAGACGTTCCCTCCGGCGTCCGCCGTCACCCCGAGGCAGTTACTGCCGTCGGTGAATGCATACAACAGCGTCGCGTTGCCCGACTGCGTGATCTTATACACGTCGTCTGCCCCTTGCCCAATCAGGCCTCCACAGATGTACAGATTTCCCTCGGCGTCCTGCCCAAGTTGCTGAGAAGCTACGGCCACCGGCAAGGGCAGCGTGCGTTCCACGCCGGCTTCGAGCTTGTAAAGAGCCCCGCCGTTCAACGCGCCCCCGAGCCGGGTAATCCCGAATATCACGCCCGAGCGGTCGCGAATAATCTGATCCGGCAGCGAGCCGCCCGGACTCGGCGGAAACTGATACAGCGCGCTCTCCTCACCCGCTGCGTCGATCTCGAAAATGCCGCCCGCCAACCCGAAATTTTGCGAGCTTCCGGAGATGTTCCCTGATGCGTCGACCACCACTCCCGGCGACGGCCCGTAGGATACCGGACAGCCTCCCAGTTCCGGCAGTGCGCCCTCATCCGGCGGTCCGGGAAACTGGTACAGCATGCTGGCCTTTCCCGACGATACCTTCACCTTGAAAACCGCCCCGTACAACGGATACTCGCCCCCTCCTTCGCCGCTCGTGACCATGTAGAGATTACCCGCGCCGTCCAGCGTCACACCCCCGGCGACGTTGGCTCTTCCCGCTCGCGGCAAGTCGAATTCGGTGTACTGCCCGCCGGCGCTGATCTCGAACGCCGCGCCCAGCACCGCGCCGTACAGATTGCCCGCGTCGTCCATCGTCAACCCGGACTGCGGGTACGATTGGGGAAAATCTGAGAAGCTGTGCAGCAGCGTGATCCGGCCCCGCGGGCTCAGCTTGAACACCGTTCCCAGGTCCACGGTCGTCCCGCCCATCGACGTCGTCCCGTACAACGTTCCCTTCGCATCCAGGATCACCCCCGCGTCTGGACTAGCGCCGTCCGTCGGGAAACCCGCAAAGTTGTGCAGCACCGTGAACGCTCCGGCGGCCGAGAACTCCCACACCACCCCGTAGTTCAGGCTGCCGCCCGCTTCCGCCGTGCCATAGAGATTGCCCGCCGCGTCCACGGCCACTCCGCCATAGATATTGGCCCCGTCACTGCCCCCGGTGAACGAGTACAGCACGGTCTCTTGCCCGGCCGGCGTGAGCTTGTAGATCGTGCCCCTGTTGAAAGCGCCGCCGAGCGTCGTCGTGCCGTAGAGATTGCCCACGGCGTCTTCGGTGACCCCGGCATTGGGCTGGCTGCCATCCGGTTCGCCCTGAAAACTGTACAGGACCTTGTAGCGGCCTGACGCCGTGCGCTCAAACACCACCCCGTTATCCGTGGCCCCGCCTTGTACGGTGGTCCCGTAAAGATCGCCCGCCGGGTCGCGGATCACTGTCCCGCAAGGGTACAAGCCCTGCGGGAAATAGCCGAAATCCTTGAGAATCGTTTCGGTCTGGGCGTGGGCCGGCGCGCGGAGCAGGAACAGGATGGGAATCAACAGCGGGAAAGAAGCACGGAAAGAGATCATGCGAAGAGGCCTCCTGGCGGCCTCGTCCCGCAGATTAGCATGGCGCCGCGGAGTCGGACTTTCCGCAATTCCAAAACGCACGAGCAGATAGTCCGGAAGGCTGAGGACGAAGCGCGACGTGCCCGGATCGCCTTGCCGTCCAGCGCGGGCCGCGGCGTTGATCGTCGATCCGGCGCGCTTCGTGGCGAGTTTGTGCCGGCCACATAGGGTTCGCCAAGCGCGCGCCGCTAGTTTCCGTCGATCTTCTTCAATCCCACCAGCGCCGCCACTTTCCCGAAGCGAAAGGAGAAGAGCGCGGCCAAAACACGCTGCGCCAGATAGCCCACTCCGGCAAGGAAGCCCGCATGTTTAGCCAGGTAGCGGAACGTTCCGACTTCCCGATCCACTTCCTGCGCGTTGGTTGTCGCGGGCGGCGCCTGTTCCATCACAGCCGTCGCCCGCGGGTGGATCAGGATGCTCTTATTGGCCCGCATCACCTGCCTGCTGAGTTCGATCGAGCTCCCGTATTCCCCATAGCGCTCGTCGATCTGACGGAGCGCGCGGAGAAAGAACGCGCGAAACATAATGGCGTCCACCGTGGCGCGCGCCGGATGTTCGCCGGCCTGCGCCGGACGCAAAGGCGGGTTGGGTTGCGAACGCGAAGGAAGTTCGGAAACCTGAGCCGTGGGGCTCCCGCCGGGCCCGACCAGAAGCGGGCAAACCGCGCCCACGCCGGCCTCCTCGTCCAGCACGCCGGCCAGAGCTTCTATGGTCTCCGCGGTGATGGTGACGTCCGGCGAAAGCAGCATCACCCGATCGGCCGTGGCCGCTCGGATGCCCAGATTGAGCGCCTTGGTGAGACCGAAGTCACGCGGCAGACGAATGAATCGGACTTGCGGGAACTCCTCTTCAAAACCTTCCGTCTCGCCGGAGCCGTTATCGACGACGATCGGAACGGAAACGCCTTGCAGCGCGTGAAGGCGCTCTCGAATGCGGGATTGATGACCGCGCGCCACCAGGATCACGGCGATTCGCGGCGCGGCGGCCGTCGGTTCAGGTGTGGGTGTCAACCCCGTTAGTCTAACTGTTGTGTGCGGCGCTATCGTGCGACGACTACCTTCTCGACGCAGGCGTTCTCATAATCGTCCGCCACGCGGACCGCGATGGTGTGTTCGCCGGCCGCCGCGGCGGGAAGCGTGAGAGCATATTCGAGGCTCTGCGCATCCGAAATTCTCGACACGGGAGCGGCCAGAATCCACTCTTCGCCATCGATCGCATATTCGGCGCGGCGGATGACGCTCAGGGCGTCGGACGCTTTCCACGTCACCTGCAACGCGGCGCCCGCGCGGGTCGCGCGGAGGCCGGAGATCACCGGCGGCGTGTTGTCGATCAGGATAGGACTCGAATCCAGCTGCCCCGTCAGCCCTTCTCCGCCCGGATTGCCCGGTTGATCGCTCGCGACCACGCGGACCCGATATTCGCCATCCGGAAAAGCCGTCGAATCGAAGCTATAGTGGCGTTCGGCGAGTCCGTCCTTCAGAGGCTTCCAGCCCGTTTCCCCAACGCCGCGGATTTCCAGGTTATAGCGCAGCGGGTCTGCGTTCTCGTCGCTGGCGGTCCAGCGTACGCCAATCCAGCCCTTTGCAAACGCCATCGTGGTGGGCTCATTGTCCGCGCCCGGGGAACCAGGATTGAGCCGTCTGCCCATCGCGGGCAGGTTCAGAGTGGCCGGAGCGCGCGCGGGAGCGACGGCGGCGGCCGGCGCGGGAAATTTGTAGTTCGGCGGAGTGCTCTCGATGTCTTCCACGCGCGGCGCAACGTTGCGCGGAAGATACGCCAGTTCGACGGAATCGAGAACCGGCGACGCGCCGTGCGCGGTAGTGAGTCTGGCCCGCCACTGGATGAACCGCGATGCGGGCGGCGCTGTCGCGCTCCAGTCGCTCCAGAAATAACGCGGCCGATCCAGATTGCCGCTATGCGACTCCATGTTCAGCGTTCCATCCGGGATGTTTCCGTAATGGGTGATTCTCCCCCAGGTGGAAAAGCCCCCCGAATCGAAGACCTCGCTGGTGACGGCGCCTTCGGTCTCTAGGTCCGGACCGAACTGGAATACTTTGCCCAGATTTCCCGTGGCGGCGATCAATGAGCCGTCGCCGGCGGCCAGCAGCGCCGTGATTTGGTTCACGTTGACGATCTCCAGCGCGGTATAAAGCGACGGCGAATCCACGCGGTAGATCGTTCCTTTATTGCCGCTGCCCAGGATGGCCACGCCCTCACGATCGAATGCGATCGTATAAACGACATCCGTGGGATGGCTCCAGATTCTCTGCGGAAGGCCGGAAGGGTCGATGCGGTAGACCTCCGATCCGCCCGTAAGCGGAATGGGCCGCGGCTCCGGGCGCGGCGCTTCGGAAGCCGGCCGTTCCGCCGCCGGGGCGTTTCCCATCGGACGCGCCAAGGCTGGCGTCGGCGCGGAAGCAGCGGCAGTGCTGGCTAACGGACCGGGGCTGCCCGCGGTCTGCGGCGTGCCCGCGCCGCTCGCGAAGATGCTCCCATCCGGCCCCGCAGCCACCGCGGTCACCTCGCGCCTGGGCAGCTGATACACCACAAACCCTTCCCCCTTCGGATTGACGCGGATCACGAGCCCGGCCGGATCGGTCCCGGCGATCAGGTCCGCGCCGGCGAAGGCGAGGCTGCGGACATGCGTATCGTCGCTGCGAAAAAATACCGAGCCTTTGCCGTCCGGAGTCACCCGATAGATCTCGCCGTTGCCGCCCGTGGCGACGAACAGATTATCGTTCCGGTCGAACAGCATGGACCAGATGTATTTCTGTTTGGGGTTGAAAAATTCTTCGGTCTTGCCGCCCGGCCCGAGGCGGTAAATTCGTCCATCCGGGAACGTCGCGGCATACACGCGATCGTGCCGATCGATGGCGAGGGCATGCACTTCCACGGCGTCGAACTGGGCGATCTTTTCAGATTTTCCGTTGGCGAACCGGTACACCGCCGCTCCTGGTCCGCCGCCCGCGTAAACGACGCCCTTGGAATCGCGAGCGAGCGCCCAGAGGTACGCCAGGCTGGAGTCGAACAGTTCCCGCGACCGGGGCGCCAGCGTGATCCGGCCATCGCTCCGCACGGATACGCCTTTCAAATCGCCCTTCTCGAAATCCGCGTAGCTCGAAGAAAGCCACGTTCTTGTGGAAGCGGCGAAGCACAGCAGGGGCGTCACCGCCAGCGCGGTGAGTCGAACGGAAACTTTCCACATTCAGTTTTTACTTGACGTCCACTTTCAACAGGTAACTGCCGGTCACCACGTAATCCAGCGGAAGCGACATCTGTTCGGAAGCGCTTTCGGGAAGCGCCGTGAGAGCGCGGTTGGTCGATCGGCCGGATTGCATCACGTTCAGCACGGAGAGCGGCAGGTTCGGAAGCGTTTTATCGTCGTAATAGGCCGTCGGCGTGGAATCGAGCAGCGAAATGTAAAGGCGGTCGTTGCTGCGTTCCTGGTTGATCAGCGACACCGTTTCCGGGATGTCCAGGAAGTGATTGGCCGCGCCCGCCAGATTCTGGACTCGGTTCAGCGTCTCGGCGTCGCTCAGCAAAATCCGGTGCTCGCCTTTACCGATGCCCGGCGGCAGCTTCAACGTAAACTCCCGTTGAATCCGTTCGCCGCGGTACGGGCGCAGGAAAACCTTGACCGGCAGATCGTCGCCCGGCCGCGCTTCGTCCGAAGAGATCCAGGCGTTTTCGATGGAGACGACGCGGCGCTCGGGAAGCAGGTCCACCGTGACGCTGACATCTTTCAGCACCGGCGGCGTCGTCACCGCGTTCAGATACAGCCGATTGAACCGGTCGCCCCACCAGCCGGCCAGCAGCATCGGCGCGGGCGCCGGCAGTTCGCTCGAGGTCTGCATCGTGCTCAACTCCAGCGGGGCAAGGCCTCCGGCCAGGTCAATCTTGCCGCTGAGGCGGTAAGTGGCCTCTTCCCGGAATTCGTTCAAGCCGGAAAGCGAGTTGAACAGGGTCATCATCATCAGGTACGGGGTCCACTTCTGGTTCTGAAACACATTGAACGTGAAGTTGCGTTCCGAAGCGACGGACCGGTCGTCCTTGAGGGACCGGACCTTGACGGTCACGGGGATCATGGGAGACTCGTCGCCCAGTGTGCCCATGATGCCGCTATGCCGGTCCTGGTGCAGCGCGCCGACGATTTCCGTCGCGTTCGCCAGCTTCATCGGTTGATACGAGGAGGACAACACCATCAGCACTTCGCCCTTGCTCATGGGCATATCGATGGGACCCAGGTTGAAAAAGGGATGTCCAAAGGCCAGCACGCGTTTGCCGTCGTTGTAAGTGACCGTGCCGAGACCAGTGGCGCTCATGTCGCCCGAGATGAGAACGCCCGCGACCGCGTCCCCAGGTTGCAGCGCGCTCTTCCAATCGGCCGCGGGCTTGGAGCCTCGGACGGAACTGCCGGCGCCGGCGGCCACCGTCGCGATCCCCATCTGCCGGAACATCGGATCAAACTGGCGCAATGTCTCATCCGTGAAGCCGTTGAAGCTGACCGGCGATTCCACCGGAACCATCACCGGCGCTTCCCGCTGAAGTTCCGGAGACGCCCCGGCCGCGATCAATTGCCGCACCAGATCGCTCGAAAGCGAGGCGCTCCGCGCGTGACTGGGAACCTGGTCCGGCGCTTTGGCGTCACGCGGCCGGCTCTTGTCCAGATCGTTGATTTCCAGCATCAACTCGATCGGGGTAATCCCGCAAATCGCGTCCGGCGAGAATGTGCTAAGTCGCAGCGACACCGCGCCAATCAGCCGCCCGTCAATGTAAACCGGGCTCCCGCTCATTCCCGCCGCGACGTTGGTGCGCTGCGCCCGGCCGCCCATCTTCCCGATGATGATGTCCTGTCCGGGGCCCCACATGTTCTTCATGGGGCCGATGATTTCGATGGGAACGGGCTCCGGTTCGGTTCCTTCGAAGACGGTCCACGCAATGGCGTGCATGCCGGGCTTCACGTCGGAAGCCTTCATAATGGAAACGGGCCCGGATTTCGGGCGTTCACCGGCGGGTGGAGAAGCGGCGGAAAGGGATAGAGCAACGCTGAGCGCCGCGATTCCAAGCGGCGCCGCGGCAGCCTTCAAATTCATTTTCGAATGGGCTCCGTTACCGCTAGTCTAACGTAGCTTCCCTTTAGGACGGCTTTTCGGGCGCCCCTTCGAGACCGGTTCCACCAGCGCGAACTGCAGCTTGCGCTCCGCCGGATCCACGCGCTCCAGCAGAACCCGCACGCGGTCGCCGATCGAGAATTCGCGGCGCGTGCGCTCTCCGGTGATCTTACGGACATTCTCCTGGAATATGAAATGATCTCCCGGCAGGGAGTCGATCGGCACGAGCCCTTCCACGAACAAATCCACCAACTCCACGAACATCCCATGCCGCGTGATCGAAATCACCAGGCCGTCGAACTCTTCCCCGATGCGGCTCTCCATGAACCGCGCCTTCTTCCATTCCACGAGCTCGCGTTCCGCTTCGGCGGCGCGCCGTTCGGTGAGAGAGCAATCCTCGGCCACGGATTGCAGCTCGGACGCGCCTCCGTAAGTCGTCTGATCCAGCCACGCGCCCAGAAGCCGGTGAACGATCAGGTCCGGATATCGTCGAATCGGGGAAGTGAAATGCGTGTAGTGTTCCGCGGCGAGCGCGAAATGACCTTCGTTCTCCGTGCTGTACCGGGCCTGCTTCAGGGACCGCAGCATCAGATAGCTGAGAATGCGCTCTTCAGGTTTGCCTTCGATCTTGGCCACCAGCTTCTGGTACATGCGGGAATTGATGCGAACGTCTTTGGGCAGTTCCACCGTGTGCTGCCGCTTGCCTCCGTCGCGGCGCTTATCGGCGTAGCGGAACCGATCCACCGGAATCGCGCCAACTCCCAGGGACACGCCGAACTGCGCGGCCACTTCCTCGAAGTCCATCACGCGCTTGGGGTCGGGCTTTTCGTGGATGCGGTAAATGACCTGCTCGGCCACCGATTCCAGATGAGCCGCCACGGCTTCATTGGCCGCCAGCATGAACTCTTCGATGATTTGATGGGCGATGTTCCGAATGGATCGCAGAACCCCCTTCATCGCTCCGAACTCATCGAACTCGATCAGCGGCTCGGGAAGGTCGAAGTCGATCGATCCGCGCCGGACGCGCTTGCGATTCAGCGCCAGGGCGAGTTCGCGCATCAGTTCGAAGCGCCCGGCAAGCGGCGCGTAGCGTTCGCGTAAACCGGGATCGCCTTCGAGCACCAGGTGCACATCGGTGTACGTCATGCGCTCGGCGCTCCGGATGACGCTCCGGCAAAACTCGCTCGAAAGAAGCTCTCCGTGCGCGTCAAATTCCAGCAGCGCGCTCATGACCAGCCGATCCTGCCGCGGGACGAGCGAGCAGATGTCGGTCGAGAGCTCGTAAGGAAGCATGGGCACGGCGCGGTCCGGGAAATAGACGCTGGTGCCGCGCAGGCGGGCTTCGTCGTCAATCGCCGATTGCGGCCGCACGTAGTGGCTCACGTCCGCGATGTGGACGTGCAGCGCGAAATGGCCGTCCGGCAGACGATCCACCCAAACCGCGTCGTCGAAGTCGCGCGCCGTCTCGCCGTCGATGGTGACGATCGGCATGGAACGGAAATCACGGCGCCGCTCGAATTCCCGCGCGGTGATGATCAAGGGAATGTTCTGAGCCTGTTCGAGCGCCTCCGGCGGAAAACGATGCGGCAGATGATGCTTGCGGATCATGATCTCGACGTCCACGCCGAAGTCGTCCGGCTTGCCCAGAACTTCAATCACCTTGCCCACCGGCGCGGTCTCATGGCGCGTGCCGGCGTCTTCGGCGTATTCGATGATCTCGACGTTGACCATCATGCCGTCGAGTTCGGAGGGATCGTGAATAATCACGGGGACGGCGCCGATGCGGTCGCGCGCGGGCGCCTCGGGCGGAATCGCGAAATCGCCGGGAATCTCGATCCATTCGCGCAGACGCTCGTCGGAAGGCGCCACGAACATCCCGCGCCGCGTGATATGAAACTCGCCCACGACGGTGGCGTGCGCGCGCTTTAGAATCCGGACGACCTCGCCTTCCGCGCGCCCGTTCCGCGGCGGCCCGGAAACGCGGACCACGGCGCGATCCCCATGCATGGCTCCGGCCAGAGAATCGGGCGGCAGAAAGATGTCGCCCTGCATGCCGGGAATGGCGCGGTCCGGAATCAGGAAACCGTAGCCGTCGCGATGGCGGCTCACCCGGCCGGACATGTACTCGCGGCTCTTCGCCGTCGCGATGAAGTGGCCCGACCGGAGCTCGATCAGATCGCCCCGCGCGGCGAGGCGATCCAATCCGCGCTCAATGGCGCCCCGGTGTTCCGTGCGCGCGCGCAACTCCTTGAGAATCTGCTTCAACGTGGCTTTGCCATGCGGAAGCCGGATGATGTGGGCGAGGATTTCGCCGTCCGTCATGCCCGCTATGTTAACCGGCGCTGTTTAACGGCCTGCCCCTCAGGCCCATGCAAAGCCGCTCTTGGTGAGCGGCAGCGTGCGCACGCGCGGACCGCCCGCCGCCGCGATCGCGTTGCAAACCGCCGGGATCACGGGCGGCAACGCGGGCTCGCCCAAACCCGTCGGAGCGTTGTCGGATTTCACGAAATGCACTTCGATCTGCGGCGCCTGCCGCATCCTCAAGAGCTGGTGCTTATCGTAATTGCTTTGGACGACGCGCCCGCCTTCCAGCGTGATTTCCTGCGCCATCAACTCGCTCAATCCATCGATAATCGCGCCCTGCACCTGCGCTTCGGCGCCGCTCGGATTGATAATCTGGCTCCCCACGTCGCCGCACGCCCAGATCTTATTCACCTTGATCTTGTTGCCGGGCGCCACGCTAACTTCGGCGACGTGCGCGAAGTAGCCCTGGAAGCTGTAATGGAACGCAACTCCTAAACCTGTCCCCTTCGGCAACTGACGCTTTCCCCATCCGGATTTCTCGGCCACCTGCTGCAGCACCCCGCGCATGCGAGCCACGTCATAGGACTGCTTGTTCTTATCCCCGGGTTTTTGCCCCGGCTCATTCTCCACCTTGGGCTTGGCCGCTTCTTTGACGACCTCCTTGCCGGGTTCCTCCAGAAGGTCCAGGCGAAACTGCATCGCATCCTTCCCCGCCGCATGGGCCAGTTCGTCGATGAACGATTGCATCACAAAGGCGATCGCGTTGGCCCCCGGCGCGCGCAGAGCGCCCGTCTTGATCTCCAGCGGCATCATTGATGAATACATTCCGAAGTTCGGGACAAAGCCCACCGGGAATTCGCCCGGCGTCAACGCCGCTGATGCCGAGAAATGTTCGCCATCGCCAAAACTGACGAAGTGATTGCTCCACGCCACGATGCGGCCCGACGCATCCACGCCGCCTTTCAGGAAATGGAAGCCGCCGGGACGATAGTAGTCGTGCGCCATATCGTCTTCGCGCGACCACAGAAGCTTCACCGGCGCCCCGGTCCTCTTCGCGATTGCGGAGACCTCCACCATGTAGTCGTTGTACAGCCCGCGGCCGAACGAACCCCCGGCGCGCAGCAGGTGGATGGTGATGTCCTTCGCGGGAATGTCTAACTGCCTGGACACCAAGGACCGGCCGCGCTCAGGAAGCTGGCTGGTGGTCCAGATTTCCAGCTTGCCGTCTTTGAATTGCGCGCTGCAGTTGCGCGGCTCCAGCGGCGCGTGAGAGATGAACGGATAAGAATAAGCCGCGTCCACCGTGTGCGCCGCGCTCTTGAGAGCGCTGTCGGGATCGCCGTCCTTCTTGAGCGTGCGGGCTGGTGGCTGTTGCGCCAGCTCTTCGGCGCGTTTCTGGAAACCCGCGCTGCTTTGGCTCGCCCCGGGCCCGTCATCCCACTTCACCTTCAGCTTGGTGCGCGCCGATTGAGCGTTCCACCAGGTATCGGCCACGATCGCGACCCCGGCTTCCAATCCCGGTTCGCCTTCGATCACCGGACCCATCTTGACCTGGCTTTCCAACGCAAAAGCATCGCGCACGCCCGGAAGTTTACGGATCTCGTCGAAGTTCGCGCTCACCACCTTGCCGCCGAACACCGGACACTTCTGGTACACGGCAAAGACCATGCCGGGCGCCGTGAAGTCGATGCCGAAGATCGGTTTGCCCGTCGTGATCGCCGGATTGTCCACATTCGGCGTGGATTGCCCGATGATCTTGTAACTGTCCGCGCTCTTGAGCTGGAGCGAATCCAAATCAGGCGGCGGCAGCGTCGCCGCGGTGGCGGCCAGTTCGCCATAGCCGAGCGACCGATCGGTCTTGCGGTGATAAACGCGCCCGTGCGCGGCATAGCATTCCGATTCCGGAACGTGCCATGTCTTTGCGGCCGCGGAAATCAGCATCTGACGCGCGGCCGCGCCCATCTGCCGCATCGGAATCCAGTTATTCGAGGCCGCCCGGCTTCCGCCCGTCGTCTGGTTGCCGTACTTCGCGTCCAGATCGGCCTGCTCCACCTTCACCGTCTTCCAATCCACTTCCAGTTCTTCGGCGATCAGCATGGGCAGCATCGTCTTAATGCCCTGCCCTATTTCGGGATTGCGGGAAATCAGCGTGATCGATCCATCTGATCCGATGCGAACGAAGTCGCTGGGAACGAGCGGCGCCGGCCCGTGCTGCTGGCCGGAAACCCGCGGCTCGAAAATGCCCCCAATCATGAGGCCTCCGCCCGCGAGAGCGGTTACATGGAGAAGAGAGCGGCGAGTCAGCGTCATCTAAATGCCCTCCCCGGCTCTGCTGTCTAATTTGAGCCGCGCGTGCGAACTCATCGCCGCCGCGCTATGAATCGCCTGGCGAATCCGGACGTAGGTCCCGCATCGGCAGACGTTCCCGCTCATGGCTGTGTCGATCTCCTCGTCGGTCGGCAGGGGATGTTTGGCCAGCAGCGCGGCCGCCGACATGATCTGACCCGCCTGGCAGTATCCGCACTGCGGTACGTCAATCGCCTGCCACGCGACCTGCACGGGATGGGATCCGCTCTGCGACAGACCTTCGATCGTGACAATGGGCGCGTTCGCGGCGCTGGAAACGGGCGTGAGACAGGAGCGTACCGGCTGTCCGCCGAGATGCACCGTGCATGCGCCGCACTGGCCGATTCCGCAGCCGTATTTGGTTCCGTGAAGATTGAGTATGTCGCGCAGCACCCAGAGAAGCGGGGTGTCGGGCGCGGCGTTCACCGTGGCTTTGCTGCCGTTTACAGATAGCTGGATAGGCATGGCGTCAACTCTCACAATAAGCCCGCGATCATAAGACCGCAACCGCGCCAGTCTATACTACTCTGGAATCGCGCAATCTAAATCTCTAATCGAGGGAACAGCCCTGCAAATCGTCGCCGGAGTGGACCTTGGCGGGACCGCCATCAATTACACGTTTCTGAACGGGAATGAGCAGTTCCTCATCGAGGGGCTTTGCGAGCACCCGGCCCGTGCGCGTGAGGGTCCAGAAATCTGCCTCCAGCAGATCGCCGACGGTCTGGAGATCGCGGCCGAGCGAGCCGGCGTCCTCATTTCTGAAATCGCCGCCGTCGGTCTGGATACGCCTGGTCCCGCCAGCGCGGCAGGCGTGCTGAGCGCGCGCGGCTCCACCAATTTCGTCCATCCCGAGTGGGCCGGCTTCGACATCCGGCATCAGTTATCCCTCAAACTCGATAAGCCCGTTCTCTACATCAATGACGGCAACGCCGGCGCGCTTTGGGGACACTTCGTAATCTTCGGGGCCGACACGCAATCGACTTCCGTTTCCGCCATCGTCGGCACCGGCCTCGGCGGCGGCATCATCACGAATGGCTTCGTGATCAAGGGCCGGATGGGATATGGCGGAGAGCTCGGCCACGTGCTCATTCCTTACCAGAGCATCGCGGGGATCGACGGATTAGTTCCGCAATGCAACTGCGGACGCATCGGCGATCTGGAATCGCTTTGCTCCCTCACGGCCATCGAGAAATCCCTGCTCCCCTATTTCCTGGCCCGCTACCCCGATCATGAGCTAGGGAAAACAGGCGATCTCCGGCGCGCTTCGAAACTGGCCCGCGCTCTCGCCGAAGGCGGCGATCCGATGTGCCGCGACATCTTCCGCGTCCAGGCGCACGCGCTCGGGCTCTTCTTCGATGAGATGGTGAACACGTTCGATCCCGACGCCCTCATCGTTGGCGGCGGCGTCGTCGAGACCGAACCGGGCTTTCAGCGCTGGTTCGTGGAAGAAATTCGCGCGGGCATGCCGGGGCAGCGCGTCGAACAGGCCGAAATCCCGATCTATATCATGCCGAACGGCGACACCGCGGGCGCGCGCGGCGCGGCCGTCGAAGCGCTCGGCTACGCACGGCAAACCGGGCTCATGTAACGCCCGGCTTACTTGGAGGCGTTCAGCAGAATAGACGCCTCATTCGCGAACTGGTCGGCGATCGCGAGATCCAGCTTGCCGTCACCGTCCAGGTCCGCGATCGCCATCCCATACGATCCGCTGCCCGCGACATAGAAGACCGCCGGGGCGAACGTGCCATCCCCGTTCCCCGGCAGAATGGTGACCACGCCGCCGCCGCTCACCACGGCCAGATCGACCTTTCCGTCTCGGTTCAGTCTCGCGGCGGCAACCGACACCGGCCCGGTGGCCACTTTGGTATTCACCGCCGCCTCAAACGTTCCGTCTCCATTCCCCAGAAGAATCGACACGCTGGAGGAACCATTATTGGCCGCGACCAAATCCTTTTTCCCGTCCCCGTTGAAATCCGCGACGGCTACGCCAAACACGTTCGACTGCACGGGGTAATTCACCGGTGACTGAAAACTTCCATTCCCATTGCCCAGCAGCACGGAAATGGAATTCGAGCTCGCGTTCGCCACGGCCAGGTCCGGATTCCCGTCGCCGTTGAAATCCCCGGTGGCGACGGACTCCGGGCTTTGCTGCACCGTGTGACTCACCGCGCGCCCGAAAGTCCCGTCTCCTTTGCCCAGCAGAACCGAGACGCTATTCGACCCTGCGTTCGAGACCACCAAATCCATCTTTCCGTCGGCGTTGAAGTCCGCCGCCGCGATGGATCCGGGGTTGCTCCCCACGCTGTAGCTCACCGCCGCCTGAAACGTGCCGTCCCCGTTGCCCAGCAGGATGGAGATCGTGCTTGAACCGAAATTCGAGACCGCCAGATCGGGGCGCCCGTCGCCGTTGAAGTCGGCCGCCGTCACCGCCTGCGGAGTGATCCCGACGGCGTAACTCACCGGGGCGGCGAAGGTTCCCGTCCCGGAGCCGATCAGCACGGAAACCGCATTAGCCAAACTGTCGGCGATCGCCAGATCCTGATTGCCATCTCCGTTGAAGTCCGCGGCGGCGACGCCGATGGACCCGGTCCCGGCCGCGTAGGCGGAAGCGTGCCGGAACGTGCCCTTGCCGCTTCCGAACAGGATCGCCACCGTTCCGGACGCCGAACTGGTCACGGCGATATCGGCGCTGCCGTCTCCATTGAAATCCGAAACCGCGACGGATTCCGGCGAGCCGGCGGTCATATAAGAAGTCGCCTTCCCGAAGGTGCCGTCGCCCTTGCCCAGCAGAATCCAAAGATTGTTGGAGTTGGAATCGCAAACCACTAGGTCGTTCTTTCCATCTTTGTTGAAATCGCCCACCGCCAGAGCCGCTACGCCCGGGGAAAGCTCGTGATTCAACTTCGCCTGGAACGTGCCGTCGCCATTCCCCAACAAGATGGAAACGCTGCCGACGGTGTGATTATTCGCAACCGCCAGGTCCAGCTTGCCGTCGCCGTTGAAATCGGCAATCACCACCTGCACCGGATCGGTGCCGACGCCGTAAGAGACGACCGGCTGAAACGTGCCGTCACCGTTGCCCAGCAGTACGCCGGTCGCGGATAAGCTGTAGCTCACCACTAGATCCAGCTTTCCATCCCCGTTGAGATCCGCGGTGGCGACCGACGTGGCGGCCGCGCTCCCGAGCGCCTGATTCAACTGCGGCTGGAATGTCCCGTCGCCATTGCCCAACAGGATGGAGACAGTTGTCGAATCGAAGTTGGTGACCGCCAGATCCAGCTTCTGGTCGCCGTTGAAATCGCCGATGACCACGGAATTCGGCTCCGCGCCCACGGCGTAGCTGAGCAGCGCCTGAAACGTCCCGTCGCCGTTGCCCAACAGAATGGACACAGAGTTGCCGTTGTAATCCGTGATCGCCAGATCGGGAAATCCATCGCCGTTGAGGTCCCCCGCGGCCACGAAGCTCGGGCCCTGCCCGGCCGGGTAACCGACCGGGGCCAGAAAGCTTCCATCCCCGCTACCCAGAAGAATCGAGACGGCGTTTGCCGCCGCGTCCGCCACGGCCATGTCCGGTAGCCCGTCTCCATTGAAGTCGGCCAACGCCACCGTGCGCGCTTGATTGCCCGCCGCGAAGGCGCGCGCGGCTTGCAAGGTGATCGTCTGCGCGCCGGCGACCGCGGTGAAGCTGATCGCGAGCACGCAAATCCCGGCCGCCGTCGTGGAACAGAATGGTCTTCTCATCCCAAGTCCCGGCTCTACTCGTCGCCGTCCAGAATGCCGTCCAGATTGCGATCGATGCCCATGCGCACTCCCGATCCCACCGGCACGCCCATAACGCTCATCGTGTCTCCGGCCGCGATCTGGCTGATGAGCTGCGCCTGGGTATAAGGGGCGATGCTGACGGAGTCCGCCTCGTACGTATTGCTCGCCGGCAGATAAACGAACCCGTGCAATGCGCCGTTCAAGGTGCCCTTGATGATCAGATCGATATTGGCCGCCGCCGCCTGACTTTGAAGAAGAGCCCAATCGCTCGCAATCGTCGGGTCGAGCGTCACATTCGCCGCAGTCACCGTGCGCGCGTAGCCCACCGCCGGCGCCATCCCGGTATCAAAGGAGCTTACGAAAGCCGCGACATCCAGTTGCGCCTGCGGATCGCCCGTAAACCCGCCTAAGACCGGCTGCGCGAATACCTGGGCGAACGTGGACATGGCGCCGTCGGAGGACAGCCCGAATCCGCCGATGCTCTGCGAACCCGGGGCATTCGAGAAACCTAATTTCTGATAGACGTTCCGCAGCGCGGGCACCTTAAGCGGCTGCGCCAGATTCGTCCGGCTCAGGATCGTTTCGTTGCTCCCGATCCCCGGGTTCGTGGCGTGGCAGCTATTGCAGGTGCTGTTCTGCAGGTTGCCGATCAGAGCGTTCAGAAAATCGCTCTGTCCGTTCACCGCGTTGCCGCCGTTCATCGAGACCGGGTAAGTCCGATCCATGTTCTCATTTGGATTGGGCTGGAACACCACCGTGAAAAGGAAAGCCTGATAGGCGGCCATTTCGGAATCGGAAAGCTGGCTGCCTCCCATCAGGTCGCTGAACACCGTGTTGAAGTTCGTGAAGGCCGCCATGTCGCCCCGCCAGTGCAGAGGCGCCACGCCATTAAGCCCGCGCAAGCTCCGCGTCGCCATGGGCCCCTTCATGGGATGCATCCTAAACGTATTTCCGTTGTTCACGACCGTCTGCATCGCGCCGGCCGGATTTCCTAAATCCCACGCCAGCATATCCATATCCGCGTTCAGGTGGCAGGACGAGCATGCCCCCGTGCCGTTTCCCGAAAGCTTGGCGTCGTAGAGATACCCGCGCCCGCCCAGGATCGCCGTCGGCGTGGGGTCGAACGTTCCGGTGGCGATTTCAGCGGCCACCGCGTTCGTCGCCGTATTCACGACAGAGATCGTGTTGGAAATCCGATTCAGCACGTAGAGCGTTTTCGCGGCCGCGTTGAGCGCCAGTCCGAGCGGCCCCTTCTTGGTGACAGGGTTGATCTGCGAGCCGACCGCCGGCCCGATCTCGATGAAGCTCAGGACCGCGCCGCTGCTGCTTACTTTCGCCACGCGATCCGTGCCGAAGGCCGCCACCCAGAGAAACTTTCCAGATGGATCGAATGCCTCGCCCATGGGCTGCGCGAGCGCCGTCGCCAATGCCGCCGGATTCGGCAACACCGTATAGTTGATCGTCGGGTTCAGGTTGTACGGCGAGACCAATCCCGAGGAAATCTGAATGCTGGTGACCTGATTGTCGTTCCAGTGTCCCAGGAGATTCGGCTCAAACCGGATCAGGTTCAAAGCGTTGGTGTTGGAGACAAACAGATCGCCCGTTCCCGGGCGCACGGCGATCCCGAGGTTCTCGGATCCCACTCCCGAGTAGTAATGCCTCACGGACAGCTTGGCCGTATCGATGGCGACCACGCCGTTGTTGGGCATCTGATATTTGATGTACCAGGACCACGTGGGGTCGTTGGCGGCGATCACCAGTCCCGTCTGCGGCGCGGCAGGAAGCTTCGGGTTCGTGGGGGGCGGCTGCGGCGGAGCGATATAAGAAGGCAGGATCGTCGTCGCATTCCCGGCCAGCGCGAATGCCGCGTACACCAGGGTTCCGCTCAAACCGACGGCAAGCGCGCGCGGATTCCCTCCCAAAACGGGAATCGATTTCACCAGCGCGTGCGTGGCGATGCTGTATACATTGATGGCGTTGCTTCGCGACACGCTTACGAAAGCATTGGCGCCCGCGAACACCACGTCAGACGGTTCATCCTTGCAGTAGATCGTGTCCGTGACAATTCCACGGGAAACGGAAATCACGCTGACGCTGTCCGACTCCTGGTTGACCACCCACGCCTCGTCAATGTTGCTCGGGTTTACATTCACCGACACCGGCTCGATCCCTACCGGAATCTCCACGATCAGCGCCGGACTGGCCGGGTTGGACAGATTAAAAACGGATACCCGGTTGTCAGGGGTATTCAGGGCGAACAGTCTGGTGCCGTCCGCGGACATCCGAATGGGGTTGGTTTGCGCGCCTTCAAAATTCACGAACGCGGAAAGCGGCACTTGTGCCGGGGCGGCGGTCGTGAGGAAAAATAAGGTTGCGAGACAAGATATTAGGCCGCTTTTTTCCACTTTTATTCCTACGGAACCTTCCTCGATACACGAGTTCAATCACCTGATGGCGGTTCCCGCAGTATAGAGTTCGCATAGGTCTAAGTCAATCAATTGGAGTACAAAATTCAATCAGTTGATGGAAAATGACGGCCGCGCGCTTTCTCTCGCGTTGAGTTGGTAAAATGAGAGCTCACCACATGCATACGGAAGCGATATGGCGATAAGTCCGCGGCGAAGGACGGTCACCGTCGACGTGGGCGGCGTGAAGGTCGGCTCGGATCACCCCATCGTTGTGCAGTCCATGACCAACACCGACACGGCCGACGTGACCGGGACCGTGAACCAGGTTATGGCGCTGGCCAAGGCGGGCTCCGAGTTGGTGCGCGTGACGGTCAACACCGAGGAAGCCGCCGCCGCGGTTCCCAAGATCGTCGATACGCTGAACATGTACGGAGTGCGCGTCCCCATCGTCGGAGACTTCCACTACAACGGCCATATTCTGCTGAAGAAGTACCCGGCGTGCGCCCGGGCCTTGGCCAAGTACCGCATCAATCCCGGCAACGTAAACATCGGGAAGAAGCACGACGATAACTTCCGCACGATGATCGAAGCGGCTGTCGAATACCGGCGCCCCGTCCGGATCGGCGTAAACTGGGGATCTCTCGATCAGGCTCTGCTTACGCGCATGATGGACGAGAACTCGCGCCTGCCTGACCCGAAAGAAGCTCGCGACGTGACCATTGACGCGATCGTCGCCAGCGCGATCCTCTCCGCCGAAGCCGCCGAGCGGCATGGCCTCCCGCGCAACCACATCATTCTAAGCGCGAAGGTAAGCGGCGTTCAGGATCTCATTGACGTGTATCGTTTGCTGGCGGCGCAATGCGAATACCCGTTACACCTCGGACTTACCGAAGCCGGCCTGGGCGCTAAAGGCATCGTCGCCACCACCGCCGCGCTCTCCGTTGTCCTTCAGGAAGGCGTCGGCGACACCATCCGCACCTCGCTCACCCCCATGCCGGGGGGTGATCGCACCGAAGAAGTCCTGGTCTCCCAGCAGATTCTGCAATCGCTCGGCATTCGTCACTTCACGCCCCAGGTCACCGCCTGCCCGGGCTGCGGCCGAACCACCAGCACGTTCTTTCAGGAGATGGCGGATCAGATCCAGAACTATCTTCGCGATCAGATGCCCGTCTGGAAAGAGCAGTTCACCGGCGTAGAGACCATGAAGGTGGCCGTGATGGGGTGCATTGTGAACGGGCCTGGCGAATCCAAGCACGCCAACCTCGGCATCTCTCTTCCCGGCACCTTCGAAGAGCCCGTGGCGCCTGTATATGTGGACGGCAAGCTGGTGAGAACGCTGCGGGGCGACCATATCGTCGCCGAATTCATCACCATGCTGGACCGCTACGTGGAAGCGCATTACGCTCCCGCGCAGGTTGCGGTCGGGATCTAGTTTCCCGTCGCGTTTCCGTACGGTTCGCCTCAATTGTTTTGCAACGTTTCCCGATCCAAGAGATCAAAAGAAGGGGCGTCCTTCCTTCTATGCAAGATTCTAATATTGCGGTCTCGGAGCATCCGGTCGTAAACGGTTTGTCGCGCAACGGTGCGCCGCCGGCTTCCGGAGTTCGCATCGTAAGCCGCGTCATCGATTGGGTCACCACCGACCGCTTGCAGCTCATCAACATCACCGAACGCGTGAATGAGATCGTGCGCAAGAGCGGAATCCGCGAGGGCATCGTTCACCTCCAGTCGCTACACACCACCGCGTCCGTATTCCTCAATGAATGGCAGGACGCTCTGCTGCATGACGTTCGCGCTTATCTCGAGGGAATCGTGGACCGCGATAATGCATGGCGTCATAACGATCCGCGCTACTCCGATTGCGAGCGTAAAAACGCCGATTCCCACATGCGCGGCATGATGATGGGGCAGACTCTTAGCCTCCAAGTGCGCAACTCGGCCGTCCTTCTCGGCACCTGGCAAAACATCATCCTCGCTGAGTTCGACGGACCGCGCAGCCGCTCTATGTCCGTTCAGGTTACCGGGATTTAACCGCACTACGCCGCACGGAAGCATGCCGACTTTCTTTACTCTGGAGCAAGCCCGTGCGCTGTTGCCGCAGGTTCGGGCCCTCATCGAGCAGGCCGTCGGAAGCAAAGAGCAATACCGCATCTCCGACGAATGGACCCAGAACTTCATCCGCAGAGTCATGATGCTCGGCGGTGTCCTGGTGGACCGCGTTCCGTTCGAGCGCAACCGGGATCTCCAGAATCGCAGCGCGCTGCGGCTGAAGTCCGCCGTGGAAAGTATTCAGGAGCTCGGCGTTCTGGTGAAAGATCTCGATGCCGGGCTGATCGATTTCCCCACCCTGTTTCGCGGCAACGAGGTCTACCTTTGCTGGCGTCTCGGCGAAGACGATCTGCAATTCTGGCACGGGGTAAATGAAGGCTTCGCCGGCCGCCGCCCGATCGACGACGACTTCATCGAACATCACCGCGGCCGCGCGGCCGATTAATAGCTCCGCCGCCGGCGCGTCGGATGCATACTGGAACTCATGTCCAGCATCTCCCGGCGAAACTTCTTCGCGGCCACCGCCGCCGCTTCAGCCGCCGCCGCGGTTGAATCCGCCCAGGGCCAGACCGCCAGTCCGGGCAAACGACGTGTCATTATCTGTGCGGCCAACGGATTTAACTATCTCGACCGCGCGTTCGAAGCGCTCCGCGGCGGGGCGGATACGCTGGACGCCGGACTCCGCGTCGTCACCGGTCCCGAAGACGATCCCAAGGACGATAGCGTAGGGCTCGGCGGCCTTCCCAACGAAGAGGGCGTCGTCGAACTCGATTCCTGCTGCATGCACGGTCCCACGCGCCGCGCCGGATCAGTCAGCGGCGTGCGCAATATCAGGAACGTCTCCCTCGTCGCCAAAGCCGTCATGGAGCACACCGGTCACGTGATGCTGTGCGGCGAAGGCGCGGAGCGGTTCGCCGTTTCCATGGGCTTTCCGCGCGAAAATCTGCTCACTGAACATTCCCGCCAGATCTGGACGCTGTGGCGCGAATCGCACTCCAATCAGGATTGGTGGGGTCCGCAGATTGGCGCGCCCAACTGGACCGCGCCCGACGCCGCTCCCAGCCCGGCGTCCGCCAGCCTCCAGGAGCGCATGGACAAGCTGATGGGCGCCGCCGCCCGCCTCGGCATCCCGGAAGAAGCCCGCCTCGACGCCGCGCGGAAGGTTCTCATTCCGCCCACCGGCACCATCCACTGCTCCGTCTGCAACGAGAAGGGCGAAGTTTCCGGCGTCACCACCACCAGCGGGCTCGCCTGGAAGATACCCGGACGCGTGGGAGACTCGCCCATCATCGGCGCCGGATGCTACACCGATCCCGACATCGGCTCCGCCGGGGCCACCGGAAGCGGGGAGGAAAACATCAAAGTCGCCGGCGCTCACACCATCGTCGAAAACATGCGCCACGGAATGTCTCCGCACGACGCCGGCATGGACGCGCTGAAGCGGATCGCGCATTTCCATAGAAACGACATGAACCAGCTTCGTTTCATCGGCATGATCTATTACGTGCTGCGCAAAGACGGCGCTTATGCCGGCGTCTCGCTATGGAGCGGCAAGGCCGGTCAGCCCAAACGCTTCGCCGTTCACGACGGCGAGAAGCGCTTCGAGAACTGCGCGTCCCTGTTCGAGGGAGACGCTACGGACTGGCCGCCCATCCCGCGCGTGCCCGCATAACCCGCTTCTTCTAGCGCGTTCGCGGCATCAGGCACGCCTGGCTGTCCAGAGCATGCTCCGCGTCAGGCGGCTGAAGGCGCACATAGGTTCCATCGCTCATCAGCCGGCGCGCTTTGACGTTATCCGCCATGTAAGTCCCTAAGATCTCGTCCCGGATCCGCCGGATCAGTTTTGGGTTCTCCACCGGAAAAACGACTTCCACACGCCGGCTGAGATTCCGCGGCATCAGATCCGCGCTGCCCAGATAAACCTCTTCGTGGCCGCCGTTGTGAAAATAGAAAACCCGGCTGTGCTCGAGAAATCGCCCCACTACGCTGGTCACCGTGATGGTTTCGCTGATCCCCGGCAGGCCTGGCCGCAAACAGCACAAGCCGCGCACCAGCAGATCGATCTTCACGCCCGCCTGCGAGGCCCGGTAGAGCGCCTCGATCATCGGCTGGTCCTCCAGCGCGTTCATCTTGAAGATCAGGTGTCCGTCTCCGTACAGCCGCTGGCGTTCCACTTCCCGTTCGATACGCCGTTCGAGCCCGGCGCGCAGGTTAAGCGGGGCCACCAGAAGCTTGCGGTACTCCGTCTTCGCGGAATAGCCCGTCAGGTAGTTGAAAAGATCGGTCACGTCCGCGCCGATCTGATCGTCGGCCGTCATCATCCCCAGATCCGTATAGAAGCGCGCGGTGGTCGAATTGTAGTTGCCCGTGGCCATATGGACATAGCGGCGCATTGTGTCCCCTTCGCGCCGGACAATCAACGCGACCTTGGAATGCACCTTCAATCCCACCAGCCCATAAACCACGTGAACGCCTTCACGCTCCAGCGCGCGCGCCCATTCGATGTTGCTTTCCTCGTCAAACCGCGCCTTTAACTCCACCAGCACGGCGACTTGCTTGGCGTGTTCGACGGCCGCGTCCAGAAGCGCCGCGACGATCGGCGATTTCGTCCCCGTGCGGTAAAGCGTCATTTTCACCGCCAGAACTTCGGGGTCGCCCGCGGCTCTGCGCAACAGTTCCACCACGGGCTGGAACGAATCAAACGGATGGTGCAAGAGAATGTCTTCCCGCCGCACCGCCGCGAAGATGTCGTCTTCCGCGAGCGCCGGCGGAGTCCACGGGACGAACGGCTTATCTTTCAACTCCGGGCGGTCCAAATTTTGGAGTTGCTTGAGGCGGCCGAGATCGAGCGGCCCATCGACCCGATACACATCCTTCGCGTCCAGTTCCAGATTGCTGGTCAGGATCTCCAGAATGCTCTCCGGCATGCGCCGGTTCACCTGCAAGCGCACCAAAGCGCGGAAGCGGCGCCGCCACACCGCTTCTTCGATGGTCTCCAGAAGATCGTCGCTTTCAATTTCCTGGACAGCGTACTCGGCGTCCCGCGTCACATGGAACGGATGCGAATCCACGATTTCGAGACCGGGAAACAAATGGCAAAGATTGGCTTCAATGACGTCTTCCAGCCAGACGAAGCATTCGTCTTTTTCCCCTGGATGCACGGCCACCAGCTGCGGCAGCGTGTCGGGAATCTTCACGCGCGCGAAGTGTTCTCCCTGCGAGTCCCGCACCACCACCGCGAGATTCAGGCTCAGGTTGGAGATATGCGGAAACGGGCGTCCCGGATCGAACGCGAGAGGCGTCAACACCGGGAAAATGGTCTGGCGAAAATAGGTGTCCAGAAACGCGCGCTGCTTTTTTGAAGTCTCCCGGTAGTGCACCACGCGCACATCCGCCACGGCGAGAGCCGGCGCGAGATCGTCCCGCCAGAATTCGTATGTCTCGTCGGAAAGCCGGTTCACCGTCGAACGGATCGCTTCCACCACCGCGGCCGGCGTGCGCCCGTCAATGCTTAATTCGGTGACGTTGCTGTCGATCTGCTGCTTCAAACCGGCAAACCGCACCATGAAGAACTCGTCCAGGTTGGAGGAAAGAATGGAAAGGAACTTGACCCGCTCCAGCAAAGGATTTGACGAGTCTCGGGCTTCATCAAAAACCCGGCGCTGAAATTCCAGTAAGCTGAGTTCCCGGTTGGTATAGAGTCGGGTATCGTTCAGAGCGGCCGGGGCCACTTCGGCTTTGACCATATAATCAGTGTAATCGGGGCGCCGGCTAACTCGGCTCTCCTCGCCGGCTCTCAATGAAGTGGAGCAGATCGGGAGTAACTCTGTAATCTTCCCCAAGCCGGAAAATGGGTCTGCCCGCGAGAAGCTTCGGCGACACGCCGGACCACTGGAGCGGAGCGCCGTTCCCAGGACCGGCCAGCAAGAAAGCGTCCGCGCGATCGAGGTATAACCGGCTGGTATTCTTGAACTCCGCGATGCCCGGATGAAGAACCACGAGGTACGCATCGGGACGCACGAATTGCAGAACGCTGTTGGATTCGATAATCACATCGCGCGATCGATCCAACACGCGTTTGAGCGCCGGGACGGCAAACCCGAGGTCGCCCGCGCGCGTCCGCAGCCACAGCGATTCCCGCGCGCCCGCATCGAGATAGCGCGAAGTGTCGGCGCCTGATGCGCCGTCCTTTTCCCGCGTGAGCACGAAGGGATGATCCGGATCGGTGGCGCATTCGCAGTCCTCGCCGCTCGAACTGCAAACGCCGTGGCCGAACTGGGTAATTTTGAGAGCCGTCCAGTCGTGTTGCGGCAATGACCGGATCAGATTGGCCACCACCGAAGTCTTGCCAACGTTGCGGGAATGGCCGCCCACGACCAGGATCAATCGCCGCCCTCTTCCAGCTTTTCCAAGCGCGCGCGGAGCGTCCGCAGCTCGGCCCGAAACTCGGGAAGCTTTGCAAAAAGCGCAAGCTGTTCAAGATACTCGCGCAAAGGACGCGCCGGCGTTCCCCAAAGCGGCTCGCCCGCCCGCACGATCTTGGACGTGAGGACGCCGGACCCGGAACCGAGCACGACGCCGGGCTCGATGCGCGCCTGATCCCCAATCCCCACCTGGCCGCCGATAATCGCGCCGTCACCCACCGTGACGCCGCCCGACAAACCGGTCTGCGCCGCGATCACGACGTCACGACCGATGGTGCAGTTGTGCCCCACGTGCACCATGTTATCGAGCTTCGTGCCGGAACCAATCCGCGTCCATCCCAACGCGGCGCGGTCCACGCAGCTATTCGCGCCAATCTCGACATCGTCCCCGATCTGCACGCGACCCACTTGCGGGAACTTCACCCACCGCCCATTGTGCCGGGCGAATCCGAAACCGTCCGATCCCACCACGCACCCGGGATGCAGAATCACGCGATCTCCGATCAGCGTGCCTTCGGCGATCACGACGCCTGCGTGCAACACGCCGTCAGCGCCGATCTGCGCGTTGCGCCCGACGTGGCAGCCGGGTCCCACGCGGGTATCCGGCCCAATCGCCGCCCCGCTTTCGATCGTGCAGAACGCGCCGATTTCCGATGTGGGCGCGACGCGCGCATCGGGCGCCACTTGCGCGGACGCGTGCGTGCCTGGACGGCTGGGACCCCGCGGATAAAGCAGAGTTAGGGCTTGCGCGAACAGCGCCCGCGGGTCCTCGCCGCGAATGACTGTCTGTCCGGTCGAAGGCTCGTAAGTGAGCGGCGCGATAACGCAGCCCGCGTGTGAATCCGCTGCAATGGCGAACCACTTCGGTCCGGCGACGAAAGTGAGCTCCGCGGATTCGGCGGAATCGACGGGCGCGGCGCCGGTCAATTCACGATCCGTTCCCTCGATGCGATAGCCGAGTTTTTTCGCCAGCTCGGCCGCCGTCAAAACGGACCTTAATGCCCCGCCGGCGCCGGCTCGCCCATCGGCTGCATGCGGCCGGCAACAGGCGCGCGCGGAGCGGAGGCTGGCGCCGGAAGCGGCGTGATCAGGCCAAGCTGCAGCGCTTGATCCACCGCGCCCCGAAGCTTTTGAGCATCTTCGATCCGGGCAAGCTTTTCCTTCTGCTCGGATGTGAGCAGAGCCACGGCCTTGTCATGGATGTCCGTCACCGGAGGCGGCTGCTGCTTCCGCAGCTGTTGCAGATCGATCATGAGTTGCCCGACGTGAGCGGCGTCGGCCGAACTGCTTTCCAGAAGCTGGTTCAGTTCCTTTTGCTTGTCGGCCATCTTGGTGTAGAAAGCTTGAGTCGCGGTCTGCCGCTCCTGCTGCATCTGCTTCAACTTGGAGATCTCGTCCTCAGTCAACCCGAGGGCGGACTTCACCTCGTCGTAGGTAGGTTGATACCGGAGGTGGCTGGGCTGCGCCGGGCTCTGCGCCATCAGCGCCACACCGGAAAGGAAGCTTACAATCAGAAATCTCATACTGGACTCAATGACACACAATAACATGGGCTCGCATGGCGATTAATCCCTCCGCGGTCGTGCCACCGACGGCTCGGATTCATGCGGAGGCCGAGGTCGGCGCGCGCACCTCCATCGGCGACTTCTGCATTCTGGATCGCGATGTTACGGTGGGCGCGGATTGCGTCATCGAGCCTTACGTGCACATCAAGCGATGGACTACGCTGGGCGATCGCAACGAGATCTCCGCCGGAACCGTGCTCGGGACCGACCCCTTGGATAAGAACTTTCGGAAAACCGATCGCAGCTATCTGCGGATCGGCAACGGCAACACTATCCGCGAGCATTACACCATCTCCCGCGGAACGCAGCCGGAGTCCGTGACGATGATCGGCGACGACAACTACATCATGACCAGCGGGCACATCGCGCACAACTGCGTGATCGGGAGCCGCGTCGTCATCGCCAGTTGCGCGCTGGTGGCGGGGCACGCCGAGATCGAGGATGGAGCGTTCCTCTCGGGCGGCGTCGTCGTGCATCAGCACTCGCGCATCGGCCGCCTGGCGATGGTGGGCGGCAACACACGGGTGAACAGCGATTTGCCGCCTTTCTTTCTCTACTCGGGATTCGATGTCGTGGCGAAAGGGTTGAACCTCGTCGGTCTGAAGCGAGCCGGCTTTTCGCTGGAGGAGGTATCCCGGCTCAAAGCCGCGTACCGGCTGCTCTATCGCTCCGGGTTGAAACTCGAGGAAGCGCTTTCCCGGATCGAATCCGAAGTCTCCGGAGAACCCGCCCGGCAGTTAGTCGCTTTTGTGCGAAGCAGCCGGCGCGGGATCTGCCGCGAGTAGATCAGGTGCCCTTGGCGTGAGAGAACGTGCTTTTGCCGAACTCCATATGCAGCCGGATGCTCGGCGCCCACACCGGCCCGCGGTCCTGATTGAAAGCCGGATTGGCGATGCGCTGGATGTCGAAGGTCGCGAAAAAGCCGGGGAACAGCCGCGCGCTGTAGTAGCTTTCCCACACGCACTCGGGTCCGTAGCGCAGCGTTCCGTCGCCGATGATGAAGTCCAGTCCGCCCTGCTGGAGATAGAGCGCGTGGACACCCGAAAGCCCGCTGGCGATAAACGCCGTGGCCGCCACATCGAACGGGCGCTTCCATCGCGTGCCCGTCAGCGACAATCCGCCGCTCGCCAGCCGGTCGATCGCGGTGAACGCGAAGCTTTCGGTTTTGCCGTCATTCCATCCGAGCCGGATGAAGAAGCCGAGATCCTTCGTGATCTCCTGGTCCATGTTGATGCCCACGCCGTATTTCAGCGTTCCGACTTTCAGAGTGTTGTTGATGTCCGGCTTGGTTCCGGTCTGCTCGCCGATTTGAATCGCCTGGCTGTAAGTGCCGGAGTCGGTGTGCAGAAGAAAACCGAGCAGCCGGAGCGAACCCGCGCGCTTTCCGATTTCATAGCGCCGCTCGCCTTCCACCATATCGCCGCGATCGCGGAAGAGTCTGCGGTCAAATCTTAGTCCGTTGGCCTTCTTCGGCTCGGCCACGCTGGAATAGCGCAGCGAATAATGCCGGGTGTGAAATTCGTGCACCCAGCCCCAGGTGTATCCGCGCGTGTCGGCCGGGTAATCCCAAGCGCCGTTGTACATGGCGGACCATCCCATGAACTGCGTCCGCGGATCATGGGAATAGCGGTTGTCATCGAAGAAATCGGTGACCGTGAAGCGTCCCACGGTGATGCTGTAGCGCGTCATGGGGCGCGTTCCCGCGAGCTGATTTTCCTCGCTGTCGAAGCTTTCGCGTTCGCTGCCGAAGCCGAAGTCCTGGGTGAAGTAAGCGCGCGCGAGATATAAAGCGGGCGCGGCGCTGGCCACGCGCGGGAGTTCTCCGTTGGGGAAGTCCGCAACGCCGGTGACGCCGCTGAATCCGCGGCCTCCGGCGATCTCGGGATTCACGTAAACCTGCGTATTCTCAAACAGGCGGAAACCGACGTACAAGGTTGTCGTCAACGACGCATCGCGCTCGGGATAATCCTTCAAGCTGTTCACGCCTTCGTAGGGCGACGGGAACGTGCCATGGTACTGACCGATGGAAGTCGCCTGGAAGAAGATGTTCCAACGCTCGGGCGCGGGTTCAGGCGGCGTCGGCGGCGCGACCGGATCCTGAGCCGCGGCCACGCTGGCGGCGCAGATAGCGATCGCGAGGGAACGCCCGATGAGGCGCGGGAAAGTGGTCACGGTGACGAACGGGAGACCGCGCTGGAACGAGCAAATCGGGCCTCTGGCAAGCATCGCACACTCTGACGGGGGCGAGCCCGATCGTAACCAAACTGTTACTCAAACGCCTTACTTGGCGACGTAACCGCCATCGACGAGGAGTTCGGCGGCGGTGATGAAGCTCGACTCGTCCGACGCCAGGAAGAGAATGGCGTTGGCCACCTCGCGGGCTTCGCCGACGCGGTTCAGCATGTGGAGCGGCGCCTGGCGCGCGCTCCACTGCTCTTTCGTTTCGCCGAAGCGGATCCATTCGCGTTCCGTCGCCGAGGTGTAGATGCAGCCGGGGCAAATGCTGTTGACCCGGATGTTGAACGGCGCGAGATCCATCGCCATGCAGCGGGTCATGGTGAGCACGGCGCCCTTGCTCGAGTTGTAAGTCGCGAAGTTCGGCTGCGCGATGATCCCGCTCATCGACGCGATATTGACGATGGACCCTCCTTTGGCTTTCATGTGAGGGATGGCGAACTTCGAAACCATCGCCGTGCCGATCACGTTGACGCCGAGAACCCGCTGCCAGTCCGCCAAGGAAGCGGTCTCCACGCCCTGGGTGGTGAAGTCCGCGGCGTTGTTGACGACAATATCGATGCCGCCGAAGGCCGCGACGGCGGCTTCGCTGATGCGGCGGGCATCGTCTTCTTTGGAAATGTCAGCCGCCACCGCGATCGCGGACTTGAGTTGGGCCGCGGTGCGCGCGGCGCTGGCTTCGTTGAGGTCTACGACGACGACGCGGGCGCCTTCCTCGGAGAAGCGAATCGCCGTCGCTTCTCCGATGCCGGCGCCCGCTCCGGTGATGATCGCTGTTTTGTTCGAAAGCCGCATGCGCTTCCGATCATATTCGATTTAGCTGACCGGTTTGTTCACCACGGCAGGCGCGAGGTCGCGACTGGAAATGACCTTGTCGATCATGCCGTATTCGACGCCCTGTTCGGGGCTCATGATGTAATCGCGATCCACATCGCGCGCGATCCGGTCGATCGGCTGCCCGGTTGAATCGGCCAGCATTTTGTTGAGCGCTTCGCGCATGCGCAGTATTTCTTTGGCGTAAATATCGATATCCGCGGCCTGTCCGGCAAGACCCTGCATGGAGGGCTGATGGATCATGATGCGGGAATTCGGGAGACTGAAGCGCTTGCCCTTGGCGCCCGCCGCGAGCAGCACGGCAGCCATGGAAGCGGCCTGGCCGACGCAGATCGTAATAATATCCGGACGGACGAAGGACATCGTGTCCAGAATCGCCAATCCGGCGGTGATGGAACCGCCCGGCGAATTCAGGTAAATCGAAATGTCCCGCTCCGGGTCTTCCGCTTCGAGGAACAGAAGCTGCGCGATGACAAGATTAGCGACTTGATCATCGATGGGCGTTCCCAGGAAAATGATATTTTCTTTTAGCAGGCGAGAATAGATATCGTAAGCACGCTCGCCGCGTGATGTCTGTTCCACTACCATCGGCACTAACATAGCCAGGTTTTCACTCCCTATTTATCTCTTTGATGCAACCGCTGGGGGTTCAGACTCGCTTCGCCGCGCGACGGCGGGCGGGCGCCGCTCCGTTTGAGCGCACGAGCATGGAAGAATCGCGGGCGAGATCGCCGATAGAACTTCCCCCCAAATAATCCATAATACGCGAGCGCAGCCGGGACCAGTTCTTATGCATAGGGCACGGCGCGGACTCCAGGCATTCCGGGAGGCCGGCCACACAACGGTCGTACCCTTCGAGACCCTCCACCGCCTCGACGATATCGAGCAGTTTCAGCCGCCGGGCCGGAACATCGAGGCAGAAGCCGCCGGATGGACCCTTGGTGGACCGGAGCAGGCCCTTGCGGGCAAGCGATTGAAGGATTTTGGCAAGGAAGTGCGCCGGAATGCCTTCGTCCTGGGCAATGTCTTTGACCATTGCGCACTTTCCATCCGGAACGCGAGCCAGATGCACACAAGCACGAATCGCGTACTCGGATGACCGGGAGTAGATCATTGCATCGGCTCTAAAGGTGCTATCACGACGTAACTATCTTAGTGATAACGGAGCCGACCCGCAAGCGATTCGTGTGAATACATACAGTCGGATGCGGAAACGGAACGAATGCAGGCGGCCCGCGGCGATTGTATATCCTGGTTTCGAACAGAGCCGCCCGAACGTCTCTGGAGCGGCCCGGAACTATAGGTGACCCATGCAATTTCGCTTCTACAGCGCGCTTCTCGTTTTGTTTTCCTCCGCGACCCTCTGCTCGGCCCAGCCGGTAATCGGCGCGATTACGAACGCGTCCGATTATTCCGGCGCTATCGCCCCGGGCAGCATCGCGACGCTATTCGGAACTGATTTCACCGCGGAGGCGCCGGTCAACGCGACGATAACGCCGCTGCCGTTTTTCCTGGATCAGGTAACCGTTTACGTCAACTCGATCCAGGCGCCGCTTTTCTATGTCAGCGCCGACCAGATCAACTTCCAGATTCCCTTCGAAACCGCGGTCGGATCCGCCACGGTCTACGTGCAGTCAGCGACCGGCAGCACCAGCGCCCCGATCACCATCGCGATTGCCGCGCCGGGGATCTTTCAATACGGCACAAATCGCGCGATCGCAGTGGACTATCCCAGCCCGCTGAATGCCGACTCGGCGCCGGCCGCGGCGGGAAGCGTCCTGGTTGTGTACATGACCGGAATCGGTTCGGTCGGCAGTGCGTACCCCTCGGACGGCTACCCGGCGCCCGAGGACACGCTGTATCCTTCGATCTATACGGCCACGGCTAGCATCGGCGGCGCAGATGCGCCCGTGCAGTTTATCGGCCTGGCGCCGGGCTTTGTAGGTCTGACTCAGGCCAACATTCAAGTTCCGTCCCTCCCGAACGGAGACTATCCGCTGACGATCACGCTGGCGGTTCCCTCCAACGACGTGACTGACGGGACTGGAACGAGCTTCACAAGCCAGTCCGCTATTGTCTCTATCAGCGGAAACGGCACTCCGCCGCCTACAATCCTGACCTATCTTTCGACTGCGTCCGTGCCCACCTCCACGCTCCAGACCAATGTGAAAGGCGCGGCCTACGTTCAGCTCAACGGGACCGACGCCTATGTCTGCAGCGTGGACCAGATTTCGGTGATCGACGTTTCGAATCCGACAGCGCCGGCGCTAGCCGGTTCGTTCGGGACAACCGATCTGAATGGAACCGGAACGTTATGCACGATCGATCAGGACCACCTTCTCGAACTGACCAACAGCTCGAACCTCCTGGTGTACGACCTGAGCACGTCGGCCACAAGTCCGCAACTGGTGGCGGGTCCCACGGCGCTGCAAACTCCTTACTCCGGAAACCTCGCGATTGACGGGAACACAGTTGTTTTCGACACCAGTTCGGTCAATTGGTCGCTCGCCACGGACCTTCTCAACTTTGAGGTCGGCGTGATCGAGGCCTACGATTTCACGAACTTTGCGAGCCCGACGTTTCTGGCCGATTTCACGCCTCCCTCCGGGTACACCGACAATACGGCGGAGCGTTTTGGAATGGCGAACCTGGGCAACCATAACATCGCCGTTCTCGGGACCACCAACAACGGCGTGAACAACGGCGGAGGATCGCCGAGCGGAGAAGGCCAGCTTACCGTCATCAACGTCGCCAACCCGGCCAGTCCCGCCGGCGTCACGGAACTCCTGGTTCCGCAAACAGTCGTGCTTCAAAGCATTGCGCTCCAAGGGACCACGGCTTTGATCGGCGGCAACACTCAGGGAATTAACAATCCCATCGTCTACGTGGAAAACGGCGTTCCGGAGTTCTTCAATGACGGGAACCTCACGCTCAGCACAGTGGACTTCTCCAACCCGCTAAGCCCGCAGATTCTCTACACGACGGTGACAGGAATCCAAAGCTCGGCAGGATCCTACGTCGTTTCGCTGGGAGGCGGTTTCTTCGCGATGACGATCGCTCCGCCGGTGGTGGGCTGGCAAGGGCCGAGCACTCTTGCCGTCGTCGACGCGCGTAACCCGGCTGCGCCGATCCTCTACCCTTATGCCGTGATCGATGGAGTAAGTTCGTTGCTAGCCAGCGGCAGTTATCTCTACGTCACGACCGCGCTGGGTTTGAATATCTACCAGATCACGCTGCCCGCGTCGTAGCGGCGCGTGTTCGTCTCACCTCTGACAAAGTCTATTAGCCGGATCTCGCGCACACGATAGTTAAAAGGGGTTAAGAGGGGAGAAACTCTTAGGCGCGGACGCTGGTTGATGCCGTTCTATTAGCGGCCGGACTTGGAGTCCGTCAGGGCCGCTGCATCTCACCGGAGAACACGACAACCCGGCCATCCGCCGAGGGTGTACGCGCCAGAAGCGTTCGTGCAACGCGGGCCGCGGCGATTGGCCGGTAGTTGGCCGGAATGAGCGAACCGAATACTTTCATGAACGCCTCGGATAACTTCTCCAGCGGACGCTCCGGCTGGCCGAGCGCCGCGCGGTCCCCGGTGAGTAAAGATGGACGCGCAATGACGAGGCCCGCGAAGGGCAGCCGCGCCAGCGCTTCCTCCAGTTCTCCCTTCACTCGGTTGTAGAACACTCTGGAGTTTGCGTTCGCCCCCATGGCGCTGACCAAGCCGCAACGCCGCGCACCCGCGGCAAGAGCTGCGCGAGCCACGGCCAGGTTGGCGTCGAAATCGACGGCCCGAAAGGCAGCCTGGCTGCCGGCCACTTTGATGGTCGTGCCGAGCGCCAGATAGATCTCATCGACCGGAGGAAGCGGCGGCAACGCCGCGAAGTCGACGATGCGGCACGTGAGCCGCGCGTGAGCGACGCGGGGGTTGCGCCGGGCAAGCACATGAACGGACTGAACCGACGGATCCGCAAGCAGCCCGTCCAGGATCGAGCGCCCGACGAGGCCCGTCGCGCCGGCTAGCGCGATCGTTCTCTGGACTGCCCGCTCTCGCGGCTCAACTAATGACATGCGCCATTCTCCTTACGGTCTTTTTACAGGCGGCGTGCACTCAGGCGTTCGTCCCCCCATCGACAGTCAGATTCGCCCCCGTGATGTAGGAAGCCTCGGGACTCGCCACAAACGCCACCAGAGCAGCGACCTCCTCCGCATGCCCGTAACGCCCCAGCGCCGTGTTGGCGATCTGCGGAGCAGCCCATTCGCCGGCAGCCGGATTCAACTCCGTGTCGATGGGCCCGGGCTGGATGTTGTTCACTGTAATGCCCCTGGTCCCGACCTCTCTAGCCAGCCCCTGCGCGAACATCTTGACCGCGCCCTTGGTCGCCGCGTATGCGGTCAGCCCCGGCGTCATGTTGCGCTCGCCGACGCACGATCCGATCGTGATGATCCGTCCGCCGCTTTCCATGTGTCGCAACGCCGCTTGCGTCGCGATAAACGTACCGCGGATATTGATGCCGATCATGCGGTCCATTTCCTCCAGCGTGGTCTCCTCAAAGGCCTTCGGAATAGCCGTTCCAGCATTGCTTACCAGTATGTCGAGGCGACCGAATGACTCCACGGTCTTGTCGACCGCGGCGTTCACAGCTTCGGGGTCGGCAGCTTCCGCCTGAATCGCCATAGCTTTGCCTCCCGCGCGTTCGATCGCTTCCACCACGGCTGAGGCGGCTTTGGCGTCCTTCGCGTACGTGATGGCGACTACGGCCCCATGCGCCGCCAGACGCTTCGCGATCGCCGCGCCGATACCTCGCGAACCGCCGGTAACAAGCGCCGCCTTGTCGTTTAACTTAGACATCGTTTCTCCTTTGGGATGGGGTTTGGGAATGCCCGGTAGATCGTATGAAAGCAGCGACTCTCAAGCTCTTGGAGGCTGATCGCAGCCGCTATGAAGAAACGATACCAGATCGTTTTGGAGCAAGCCGTGAAAGGGGAGTTAGCGCGGACTTAGTTGGGGGGAAAAAGTATTAGACACTGATAAACACTGATAGACGCGGATGAGGCAAAACCCAGGTTAGGCGAAGCACACTTCGGGCGTCGGTTGCGACGGGTTTTGGAATGGGGAGGGACTTTAGAGTTAGTTTTCGATCGTTTTCGCCCCCGTTAGAGGGGATTCGATCTCGGGATCGCAGAGATCGGGGCGGATCGCGGCGGGATCGGCGGGGCTGAGCGCGAACGGCTCGTAAATCAAAGCCATTGCGGAAGTAGGTGTGGTTTGTTCGGGTTGCGGGGATTCGGCTTCACTCGCGGCGGCTTCGGCTTCGGCCGCTTCGGCGTCGGCCGCTTCCGCGTCCTTTAGCGTGAGGTGGTGCGAGAGCGAGTCGTTGTAGAACTTCCAGGCGCGGCTTTCTTCGAGTACGAAAGTGGTCTCGCCGTTGCTTCGTTTGATGCGTTTGGTTTGGAGCTGTTCGAGCTGCTCTTCCATTCTCTGCATGAAGCGCGCGATGCGGGCTTCATGGCGGCTGAGCGCTTCGAAGCTTTTGGCGCCCTCTTGCCACGCGAGGGCCTGGCCGATCATGGCGACATTGTCGTCATCGCCGCCGGCTTGAAGGGTGTGGTTGTCCTGCTCGAGCGTGCCCGTGGAGATCAGATTGTTCTCCATGGCGGCGCAGCGGTTCAGGCGCCAGTTGGAATCGATGATATGCTGCGCGAGCTGTTCTTCGCGGACTCCGACGGGCGCTAACTCGCCGATGTATTCGGCGGCGAGCTGGAAGTACGGGAGATACTCGTCGGATTGTAAGAAGAGTTTCTGGCCGGAGAGTCCGTGTTTGAAGGCGTTCATGGAGACGCGTTTCTTGCCGTCCTCGGATTTGGGACCGGTGGATTTGAGCGCGTTGCGCCGGTTGGCCAGAACGCGTTTGGAAAGGTTTTCGAATTGTTCGATCGGATTCATAGGTTGCTCCTGGCTTCATTTTGGGGGATGGGGGATGGCGGGGAAGGGCGTGGGACGGGTAAGTTGTTGAGGGCGTGGGGGATCTTTATTTTGGGGGCGGTGACCCTGGGTTTGGCGAAGCTTAGTTTCGGTAACCGCCGCCGCTTGAACTCACTGCCTGTACGCCACCGGCGGCAGGCGCCTGATCGCCAGCGCCAATCCCCGGCAGAACGGCGCGGCGTGCGTTAAGAGCGCCGGTCTTGCGACTGCCTTTGGTGCGCGTGTGCGACTTGCGGTATCGTAGACCGCGATAATGAACGGTGAGGTTTGCTCCATGACCATTCAAAAACGCCGCTGTCAATTGGCGAAAGGCGGGGACGGATTTCATCAGAACAGACGCGGGCGTTTTTTGGAGATCTCGAACTGAGTGGCGGGAGATAGGCGCCGCCACACTTTGGAAGCAACTACTATGGAACAGACCCGAGAAGCGGGAGTATGGCGGCGGCTAACTCTCGAATCTATTTTTGGCGACATCCGCTTCGCGCTGCGCCACCTTCGCAAGGCGCCCGGATTCGCCGCCACCGCCCTGCTTGTGCTCGCGCTGGGGATCGGCGCCAGCGTCAGCGTTTTTACTTTCGTCAACGCCGCGCTGATCAGGCCGCTGCCGTACCGCGACCCCGCGCGTCTCGCCGGCGTCTTTGAGAACACCGCGTCTTGCCCGCAATGCACCTTGTCGTACTTCGACTACCAGGACTGGAAGCGCGGCGGCAGTTCCGTTTTCCGCTCATTGGAAATCTGGGAAGCCTCCGCGTATCTTTGGCGCAGCCCCGCCGGCGTCGAGGCTCTGCGCGCGGGGCGTGTTTCCGGCGGATTTTTTGAGACTCTCGGCGTCACCCCGATCCTTGGGCGCCTCTTCACGTCCGCCGACGACACGCCCGCCGCGCCGCGCACAGTCGTGCTGCCCTACCTTACTTGGCAGCGCCACTTTGGGGGGCGCGCCGACGTGACCGGTCAGATCGTCACACTCGACGACAACACTTACACCGTCATCGGCGTCCTTCCGCGCGACTTCCAGTTCGCCCCCCGCGCCGCCGAGCTTTGGGTCACTATCCACGACCCTGGCGCCTGCGAACGGGATCGATCGTGCCGGCCATTCAGCGGCCTCGCCAGGCTCAACGACGGCGTCTCCATCGCCGCCGCGCAAGCTAACACAAGCGCAATCGCCGCCCGGCTTCAGAAACAGTATCCGCAGTCCAATCAGGGGCAGGGCGCGATTGTCGTGCCCTTTAGCGACGTCATCACCGGCGACATTCGTCCCATGCTCCTCATCCTGTTCGCAGGCTCGGCGCTTATCCTGCTCATCGCGTGCGTCAACGTGGCGAGCCTGCTGCTGGTCCGCGCAGAAAACCGGCGCAGAGAGATGGCCGTCCGCGGCGCACTGGGCGCATCGCTCGCGCGACTTACTCGTCAGCTGGTTATCGACGCGGCGCTTCTCGTCGCACTTTCCGTATCGTTCGGCCTTGCCGGCGCGTGGGGCGCCATCCATTTGCTCGCCGCACTTATCCCCGAACGTGTCCTTCGCGGCATGCCGTACTTCCAGTCGATCGGCTTCGATCACCGCGTGATCATTTTTGTCGCCGCGGTCTCGCTGCTCGCGTGGGCGGTTTGCACGGCCGCGCCGGTCTCACGGCTCTCCGGCATAGACCTGCGCACGCACCTCGCCACGGGGGCACGCAGCTCCTCGGGCGTGTGGAGACGCTTCGGATCCAACCTTGTGGTTATCGAACTGGCGCTCGCCATCATTCTTCTGGCCGCGGCCGGACTTCTGGGCAAGAGCTTCTACCGCATCCTCCATGTCGAATTAAATTTCAATCCCGCCCACCTCGCAACGCTGGAGATCGACGCCAACACCGGCTACGACACCGCCCTCCAGCAGTTCGCTCTTTCTCGCCGCCTCGTCGAGGCAGCCGCCAGAGTGCCCGGCGTTCAGTCCGCGGGAATCGTCAACGGCCAGCTTCCCGTCACTTGCAACTGCGATGCAGCCCCCTATCGCGTGCAGGGCCATGCGTGGACAGGCACGCAGCAGCTGGCCGTCTCCAGTACAGTAAGTGCCGCATACTTTGCGACCCTCCAGGCGCGGCTCCTCAGCGGACGTTTCTTCCAGGAAACCGACGACGACTCACATACTCCAGTCGTTCTTATCAATCGGACCATGGGGCAGCAGTTTTTTCCCGGCGAAGATCCAGTCGGTAAGTCAATCGGGGATCAGACGCTGTCGCAAGCCTCGCTTCATCAGGTTATCGGAGTGGTCGACGACGTCCGCCAGGGTGGATTGAATGAACCTATCCCGCCCGCCGTGTACTTCCCCGTCAACCAGAGTCCGAGTAATTACTTCTTTCTCGTCGTTCGCACCGCGCAGGACCCCGCGGCCGCTCTCCCCGCGCTGGCCGCCGCCATCCATAGGCTCAACCTTGGCGTCGGCGTCCGCAACGAGTTCACGATGAGCGAACATATTCACGACAGCGCCGCCTACTATCTCCATAGCTCCGCCGCGTGGATTGTGGGAGGGTTCTCCGTTTGCGCGCTTCTGCTTGGGGTTATCGGACTCTATGGCGTCATCGCGTATTCCGTCAGCCGGCGCACCAGCGAGATCGGCATCCGCATGGCGCTCGGAGCGCGACGCTCCACCATCGGGCGGCTCATCCTGGGCGAAGCCGCGTCGCTGGTTCTGCTTGGGCTGGCATTCGGCCTGACCGCGTCCATGCTTACCGGACGCCTGCTCCGCAGCCTGCTCTTCGGCGTCGGCGCGTGGGACTTTCCAATCCTCGCCGCCGTCTCCGCGACTCTCGCGGCAGCCGCGCTCAACGCCGCCTGGATTCCGGCCATACGCGCCGCCGCCACCGATCCAATGGAGGCGCTGCGCAACGAATAGGAACGATCGGCCGCTCGCGCTGGCGGAGCTGGGAGTGATCGATGAGTACGAGTTTGTGGTGCACCCCAGGCCGGCTGGCCGCGGGCCGACGCTGTTCGCTGCGCGCCGGGTCAAGGCAGTGTCGCCGGAGCGAGCTTAACGATGAAGCTGGTTCGCTGAGCTTCGAGGCCGGAAGGCAAGCGATGCTCGCCGAGCCCTGGTCCGTCAAATCGCCGATAGCCGTAAGCTTTGGCCGGAACTTCCACTTGTACGAACTGGACTGACTGCGGAGTATCCGGAATGCGTCCTCCAAACCAGTGTGGATCTTCCCGTTGAGCCCACGTGACGAGCGCCAGTACGGCGCCGGCGGGGTAGATTTGCGGTTCGCCCGGCACGGGTGCGTAAGTCCGCGCCGCGCGCGCGGCTAAGTCGTTGCCAAAGAGCGTGGCCATTGTGTGAGCTTTGGGGTCGACATACATTGTGATCGCGTTCCACGCCAGCGGCTGGTAAGGCATCCCGCGCGGCAGACCCGCGGCCCTATCATTCACAACTTCGTTGCGTCCCGACTTCGCTGACGTGATGGGCAATGTGTAGACATAATCATCACCGCGCACAGGGAGATGGCAGCTTGTGCACTCGCTATCGAAGCGGGCGTCTTTGCCATAAAGCTTTAAGTCCATTCCGCGCCAGCGACCCCATCCCCATCCGTCCGTCCGCTTGTAGAGCCGGGCAGCTTTCACCATGAACTCCACTTGCACGAATTTGCCAGGGTGGATAAGTCCGTCGCTGCCTGTCTCCTGGCCCCACGCGATCTTGGCGAAGCGCGCTCCGTCCGGCCAGGGGGAGATATTGCCGGACTGCGCGGCCTTCACGGCAATATCATTGCCGAGAACGAACCGGAATGTGTTGTTATCGCCACGATCGGTGAAACTGATAGGTTTCCAGTCCTCGAAACCGGATTCGAAAGTAAGTCCATTGAACTCGGGCTCGATCGCAGCCAAATTCACCGGGGCAGCCGGCTCGGCGGAAGCAACGGGTGTGCTTTCGTTGTTCGGCGGCGACGAACCCCATGGAGCGAGATAGGCCTTCAGGATCGCCAGCTCTTCCGGCGTCACCTTCGCTTCAGGATGCAGCGCGGTAAACCTTGGCGGCGGCATGGCGCCGAGCTGGATCATGTTCACGGCTTCGTAGAGAGCGGCCGTCCGCATGGCTGCCGGCTTTGCGCCGAGCGTGGAAAAGTTAAGGTGCGCTCGGGCCGTCAGGATGTCGCGCCGCACCAGCCAATAGGCGGGCACGACCTCATCAAACCAGGCCAGCCGCCGCTGGCCGGAGTGGCAGCTATAGCAATCTTTGTCCAGGATGCCACGGATTCGCGGCGGAGCTTGTAACTCCGCGGCCGCGGGCCGGGCCGGAATGCGCGGGCGGACGAACTGCAGCAAGACAAACACCGACACTGCCGCCATGGCCAGCTTCGCAGGCGTTTCCATATCGCAATTTTCTCCTACTTAATTTTCCTTGAGTATCTCAGAGCGTTTAACCGACAGCCCGTCACGCCGAAGTGCTGGAGCACCTCCGCGCGATTGAGATACAATTCACCCCTGAGGAGATCAGGAATTGGCTAAGTATACGCTGAATTCAGAAGCGCTCTGCGCGGAATTGAAGAAGCAGGAGGCGGGGCTGCTTCAGCAGATTTCGGAGATGCAGTCAGCCGCCGCGAACGATTCCGTGCCCGTTCTCGGACAAGGGGAGGCGACCGGAATCGCCGGCTGGGTTGCGGCCGACTTGGAAACAGAGTTGCGATTCGTTCAGATGCAGATCGACGAGAACTGCGGAGGCGGCCACACAGCGGTGGGTTCTTCCTCGGAATTGCTGTATCCGGCGCAGCCGATCATCACGTATCCTAACCACGCAAAGTTCGAAAACTACGACTTTGTCTCGTTACAACCCACCTTCACGTGGTACGACGGAGCGCAAGGCGAGCAGAACGCCGCAACGTCATTCGGCCTCAGACTATCTTCAGGACCAAGCCCGGCCGGCCCATGGGTTCCGGTTCTAGAGCCGGTTACGCTTACGGCGACGAGTTATCAGTATGAGGGATTGCTGGAAGAGGAAACCTGGCACCTCTTAGAAGTCGACGCGTACAATGCCGTTGGGGACAGCGGCTGGAGCTCGGTCTCATTTTATACTTTCATATCGATACCACTTGTGCCTCTCGTGACTCAACCTCAGGAAGGGCAAATATATAGTCCGACCGAACAGTTTGAAGCCACTTGGACCGACCCCGGGCGACAGACCAAGCACGCGGCGACTTCATTTGAATATCAGTTGATCCTGGACCCGCCGGCGGCGCCGTTGCAAATGACCGCGGACTACGGAGGTTACTTGGTGCTCATTGCTATCACGGCGCCGAACAGCTCGTATCAGTTTCGAATTCGATCTCAAAACGCGGCGGGCTCAAGCGACTTTGCGACGGTGCAGTTCAAGACAGCCGCCAGTTAGGCGGCTTGACGCATGGCCGAGGAGCCGGCGGAATGAGTTTGCGCGACTCGCGCGAGTCACGGCCGCGGCGCGCGGCGCCCCCGCACCAGGCCCTGGATCGCCGTGCGCCGCCGCCGGCTCACCGCCACGCGCACGCCATCGCGCAGGACGACTTCATCGTCATGCAGCTCGCGAATCCGGTCGATCTGCACAATCGCGGACCGGTGCACGCGCGCGAATCGGCGCGGGTCGAGCCGGGTTTCGAGCGACGCCAGCGACTCGCGCAGCAGATGGCTTTTCGAGCCCACATGCAGGCACGCGTAATCATCATCGGCGCCGATCCAATCGATCTCCGCCACACGGATAACCAGATCACCCGTCGCGATCGGAACCACCAGCCGCTCGACGCCGCATTTCTCGCGCTCCGCCTGCTCCGCCGCCAGCAGAGCCCCTAGCCGCGCCGCCAAATCGACGGCCTCCATCAGACGCAGGCGCTCGCGAACACGCTGAAGCGCCGCTTCGAAGCGATCCTCGCGCAGCGGCTTCACCAGGTAATCGAGCGCGTGCGCCTCGAACGCGCGCACGGCGAACTGATCGTGGGCCGTAACGAACACCACCGCGGGCATGCGGTCCGCGCCGCGGGCGCGCAGCACTTCGAAGCCATCCATCTCGGGCATTTGCACATCGAGGAAGAGCAGACCGGGCGATAGCGCATCGAGAGCCGTCAGCGTCTCCGCTCCGTTGCGGGCCTCGCCGACCACCGTCATGTCACGGTGCGGCGCGAGAAGCTGCCGCACGCCGCGACGGGCCAGCGGCTCATCATCGGCTACCAGGACCCGGATTTCACTGTGGGCCGCCATGGTTCACCGCCTCATGATACGGCAGCCGGATGGTCACCAATACGCCGCCTCCAACGGCGTCAGAAATTTGAAGGCTCGCGTGATCGCCGTAGAGCGCGGCCAGCCGCGCGCGTGTATTCGCCAGACCGACGCCTGCCGCGGACGGCCATGAGGGACCCAGCCCCGGACCGTCATCGCGCACCGTGAGCACGAGCGTATTGCCTTCGCGCCGCGCCGTGATTTCCAGCAGCCCCGCGTCCGCGCGGCGGGCGATCCCGTGCCGCAGCGCATTTTCCACCAGCGGCTGCAGGATGAATTGCGGAACCGCGGCGCGTCGAATCGCCGCATTCACCTCGACGCGCGGCCGCAAGCGGTCGGAGAAGCGCACCTGCTCGATCGCCAGATAACGATCGAGGAAATCGAGCTCCGTCGAGAGGGGACTTTCGTGCGAACCTTCCGCGCTGAGCACGAGCCGGAGCACGTCGCTCAGCAACTCGAGCATCCGCGACGCGGCCCTGGTGTTCTGATCGCGCACCAGCACCGTGATGGCATTGAGACTGTTGAACAGAAAGTGCGGATTGAGCTGCATGCGCAGCGCGCCCAGCCGCGACTCGGCCAGCTGCGCGGTCAGACGAACGGCCTGCGTTTCGCGCTCCCGAGCTTGCGTCATGTAGGCCAGCGCGTGTTCAATCCCCACCAGCGCAAAGTACACGCCGGTTCCAAACGGCAGCGTGGTGAACAGCCACGCCTCCAGCGCACGCCAGAACTTCAACACCGTGAAACTTTCGGGAGGGTGAAAGATGGCCAGCCACAGAAGCTGGCCGAGCGTCGCCCACGCCACGCACATGCCCAGCGCGCAGGCGATATGCAGCGCGATCCGTCGCGCCAGCCCCTCGCGCAGCAGCGGGAACCCGCGGCTGATGCGAAAGACCGCGGGCGTGAGCACCGCATACAGCAGCCAATCGACGCCTGAGAAAAGCACCCAACGCCATTCCGGCCGCTCATTGCGGAGACGGCTCTGCATATAGTTATCGAACGCCGCGAGCAGCGCCGGGGCCAGCCATACGGCAAAGATCAGCGCGAACCGCGGCAGTTGCGTGCGCCGCCGATCCGGTTGTGCGCTCGCCGACGCCGCCATTCCGCGAGGATATGGCTTGGCGCGCGACGCGTCAAGAAATGACCGCCCGCCGCACCCGCCGCGCCGCCTGCCGCATTTCCTTGCGGACCTAACCCCGCGCTGGTAGTCTCGGCGCATGGCCACACTTCGTCTGCTGACAGGCGCGCTGCTTGTCGCTCTGCTTGCGGCGCAAACGCCCGCAAAGAAGAAGACCGAGAAGGAACGCCGGGCATCATTCGACGCGCATAAAGGCGAGTTCGACTACCTGCTCGGCGAATGGGAATTCACTACGGTCTCGAAAGAGCGCGGGCCGGCCAAGGGCTTTTGGAGCGCCGTGCGCCTGGACACCGGACAAATTCTGGATGAATTCCGCGTGGTAGGAGACAAGCGCGAAACCTGGTACGTCACGTCGACCCTGCGCTCCTACAACGCCGGGCTCGACCGCTGGGAACTCGTCGGCATGGTGGAAGGCGGCGGCTTGCAGGACGCGGGAACGGGGCAGCGAGTTGGCGGTGAAATGCACATCGAGCAGAAGTTCGGCGTCGCCACCGGGCACACGTCGATTCTGCGGATCCGCTACTACAATATTCAGCCCGATCGCTTCTCCTGGACCGCGGACCGTTCCACGGACGGCGGCAAAACCTGGTCCAAAGACGACCAGAAGATCGAAGCGCAACGCATCGGACCCGCGCGTTCGCTCGGCGCGCTCGCGCCCGCGCGATAGTGTTACGAAACTGGAGGTGTGCGTATGAGTTTGGAGGACTTCGAAGAACAAGCAAGAATGCTGGTTCGCTGGCATCGGGAGCGCAACTATTCCGTGGGCGGCCGAATTCGCCAGCTTGCCCGCTATCAAGAACTGACCGATTCTGAAATCCTGGCTATCCCGTTCTCACTCGACGAGGCCCAGGAGGTGATTGCGCGGGAACAAGGATTCTCAAGCTGGGCAGAACTTAGAGCGGGTCAGAAGAAGGCCGCTCGATCCGTGAATGCGGCGCCTGTGGCTTTGAGGCTGACGAAGGCGATGCCTGTCGTGCTGGTGTCGGATGTAAGTGCGGCGGCGGAGTTTTATCGCGATCAGCTGGGGTTTGCGATCGATTTCCTGCACGGCCACCCGGCGTTCTATGGTTCCGTCAGCCGCGACGAAGCCTGCCTTCATCTTCGCTTTGTGCATGAACCGGCGTTCGATGCGGAGTTCAGAGAGCGCGAGCAATGTATTTCCGCCGTTGTGGCGGTAGCGAATGTGGAAGGACTTTTCCAGGAGTATGAAAATCGCGGCGTGAACTTTATTCATCGGCTAAGGATGGAGCCGTGGGGTCAGTTAACGTTCATGGTTCGGGATCCGGATGGGAACTATGTGAGCTTCGCCGGATAGGTTTGAGCGGTTGGGGGCATCCCCGCGCGGGATGGAGCGCTACTCAGTTCGGAGCGCTTCCAACAGTTCTATGCGAGCCGCGCGGCGCGCCGGAACGACAGAAGCTGCGAGCGCGATCAGAAGGATGGACGCAGTCGCAAGCACCAGAATGAGCGGGTCCAGCGAATCAACCTGAAAAAGGAGCGAGCGCAGCAGCCTGGCCGCAAAGACGGCGGCGATGGCTCCGAAGCCGCAACCGATCACGCCGAGCTTCGCGCCGGAAAGCAGAATCAGCCGCATGACGCCGGCGCGCTGCGACCCCAGCGCCAGACGAATCGCAATCTCTTGGGTGCGCATCGCGGTCGAGAAGGCGATCACGCTATAGATGCCCACCAAAGCCAGGAGCACGGCCACGGCGGCAAACGTGGAGATGAGCGCCGTGCTGAAGCGGCGGGGCGCCTGGCCTTCGGCGATCACGCTATCCATGGACTCTACGTGAGTGAGCGGGAGTTGCGGATCGATGGAGCGGACGACGGCGCTCAGCGAGGCCGCGATCTGCTCGGTGGGCAGCTGGCCGCGGATCACAATGGAACCCGCATTTCCGGAAAGGAAATTGGGCGGCGCGAACGATCCTGCATCGGCCTTGGTCTGGCGGGAGGGAATATAGATCTGTTCTTCCGTCGGCAGATCGGCCGCAAGCTGTTTGAGGTCGCCAATCTCCCCGATGACCGTAAGCCAAGGTAGATCGGCTTCCTTCGGGCCGCGGTGCAGGCGCTTGCCGACGGGGTTTTGTCCAGGCCAGTAATGCTCGGCGAGGGTTCGATTGATGATCGCCACGAGAGGCGCGTTTTCGCGGTCGGCTTCCGTGAAGGCGCGGCCGCGAGTGATCGGAATTCCCTGCGCCTGGAAGTAACTGCCCATCACCCGCGGGATCCATGCAACATTCAAACCGGCGCCCTGGGGAGGAATGTAGCCTTCGGGAGTAAACGTGCCGAGGAAGTCCGCACCAGCCGCGGGCAGCAGAGAGGTAACGCCGACCGCCTGCACTCCCGGCAACTGCTCGAGCCTGGTTCGCAGGGATAAGTTGAAGGAGTCAATAGCAGGCTGCGTGGAATATTGCTGGCGCGGCAGACTATAGGACGCAGTGATTGTATGGTCGGTGCGGAAGCCGAGGTCCACCGAGCGCATCTTCTCGAAGCTGCGCATCAGCAGGCCGGCGGCGATAACCAATACCAAGGCGACCGCGAGTTCGGCAACCACCAGAGCCGACCGCAGGCGCGCGGACGCCCCGCCAATCGCGCCCGTGCGTCCGCCTTCCTTCAGCGCTTCATTCAAACCCGTGCGCACAGCGGCCCAGGCGGGAACCAGCCCGCACAGCACCCCGGTAAGCACAGCCAAACCGATGGCGAACGCCACCACTTGCCAATCCAGCCCGATGGAGCTGACGCGGGGGAGCGTTTCCGGAAGGAAGCCGATGCCCACGCGAAGAGCGAGCGATGCGAGGGCCAGTCCGAGCAATCCTCCGGAGATGCTGATCAGCAGCGACTCGACCAGAGACTGGCGGAGAATAGCCGCCCGCGTGGCGCCCAGCGCGAGCCGCACCGATATCTCAGGGCGGCGCCGGACGACGCGCACCAGCAACAACCCGGCAAGATTGGCGCACGCGATAAACAGGACCACCGTGACCGCAAGAAAAAGGGTGGTCACCAGAGGGCGGGCCTGCGCGACGGTGGACTCATCGAGGCGCTGGACCGACGGATGAACCCGACGGCTGGAAAGCGCCGGCGGAAAGTTCCGCATGATCTCGCGTGCCGCGGCGACAGCATCCTGCTGGGCCTGCGCCGGAGTTACGCCGGGCTTGAGGCGCCCGACCAGATAGTAACCCCATGCGCCCGCGCCCTGGATCAGTTCGGACTGGGTGAAGCTCATCGGCACCCAAAGCTCGCTCCGGCTCAACTGCCCGGGGGTCAACGGAAACTCGAAACCGGACGGCATGACGCCGATGATTTCGTAAGGCTTGCGATCAAGAAAAACCTTCTGTCCCAGAACATTGGGATCGCCATGGAACCGGCCGCGCCAAGCCTGATAGCTGAGCACCGCGACCATGTGGCTGCCCTCATCTTCCTGCTGTGTGAAGAAACGGCCAAGGATTGGGGAGATGCCAAGCACAGGAAACATGCTCGCGGTAAGCCGCGCCGCATTGATCTGCGTCGGGCTCCCCAGGCCGGAAAGCTCGTAGGCGGAAGTCTGGTAACCGCCTAGGTTGGAGAAGGCGTGCGTGTCGCGGATATAAGTCCGAACTCCGGGCGCGGTGACGGCGGGCGCGTCGGCGCCGTAGTGCACGCCCTCCAGGATGTCGCCAAGCGTGACTAGCGCGGCCTGATCGGCAAATGGCAAGGGCCGCAGCAGCACGCCCTCGACGACCGAGAAGATAGCGGTGGTCGCGCCGATGCCGAAGGCCAGCGTCAGGACCGCTGTCAGGGTGAATCCAGGCGATTTGCGCAATTGCCGGAGCGCGTACCGGGCCTCTTGCAGAACGGCTTCCATTTCCAAATTGTAGAGGAAAGGACCGCTTGGGGCGTACTAAGTCGCCGAGCCGCACTTAGCGGCGCAAACCCCCAGAGAAGCTCTCAACGTCGTTCGGATCACCTTGACCTTTATAGCGTGTCACGGCGGGGTAGGGGTATAAAGGACGCGAGAGCTGCTTCGATGGATCGCCGGGCGCCGGCCCAACACCTATCAGCCGCTCCGGCGCGGCGCCCGTCTCTACCCAGCGCACGAGCGCGGCGAGGACGTCCCGTTCCGGATCTCCGCGCCCTTCCGCATTAGTGGATCCAAGCTGCCCGAAGTTTACCGGCCCGACGCCGCCAAAGCAATGGCCAAGGCCCGGCGCCATGAATAAACGGTAGAAATCCGACTGAGATGGAGGCTTGGCGCCGCGAGGGTCCGGGTACTTCGCCAGGAAGGCTCGTACCATTTCGTAGTAATCGACGGAACTCATCGGCGCGATGGCGGCGTCGCCCCAACCGTGATATTGAATAAGCTTACCGCCATGGTCGCGGAATGATCGAAGATCAGGGTTGACGGCATTTAATATCGCGCCGGCCTTCTGATCACCCAGCGCTACATCCTTATCGAAATCCATGGTTTTCAAGCTCCACGGCGTGCCTTCGAATACCGCGTCCTTGTAGAAACTGGTCCCGAAGAAATATTGGATAGTATGTTCCGGCGCATCGGCGATGATCCACCCGGCCCAGGAGTTCGGCGCAGTCTCGGTACCGGGCTCGTAGCCTGGAAATTCCTGAGCGCCAGTAACCGGGTTACGAGGACCGGCGTAGATCTTGGCGAGAGCTTCCACCTGCGGCGTCGTCAGGCAGTCTGATCCGTCGGCGCCTTTACACGTCAGGATCGCGGGGTCAAAGCGGCATGCGCGCGGATCTGAGATAAGTCCGTCGCGAAGACCGTCTTTGTCGTCGCAGGCCGCGAGGGCGGCGGCCTGGATGGCCGGAAGTTTGGCGGGCGGGATGGCGCTGCCTGACGAACTCGTCAGTGCTTCCATGTCCCACACATGGCCGGTGGTCAGACGAGACCAGTTGTTTGCGGGCGCGCCCGCGAGGATTCCGTCAAAGTCCTCCGGAAAGCGCTGAGCTTCCATGAGCGCTTCGCGGCCGCCATCCGAGCAGCCGTTGAAATAACTGTGCGCCGGCATCTGGCCGTAGAAGGCCGCGATGACCGCCTTAGCGGTTTCCGTAGTCTCGTGCAATGCGCGATAGCCGAAGTCAATCAACTTCTCGGGATGCCCGACGACGAATGCGGCGTCGAGTCCGCCCTGGTGCCCGTCATCCGTGCCCGCGGCGGCATAGCCTTGCCGCGCGGCGCCGGCCAAAGCCGCGGTTTGGATGACTCCTGCCCAACCGGCATTTCCTATTTGTTGATACCGCTTGTTCCAGTCTTGAGCGGGAAGCCAGACCTCGATCGTGATCTCAGAATCGCTGGTAGGGTGAGAGATGGCCCGCACTACGCACCGCGCGGGGGCCGGGACGGGCGGATCGGGGGGAGACATCACCGGACCGGCGGGCTCGGCATGGGCCGCCGTGATAGTGATGTGCGGAAGCGCGAGCGCCAGCAAGCGTGCGCAGGATTCCTGAAGTGAGTTAGTTGCGGCCGGCGCGCCCTGCGCATTCGCCTGAGCCAAGACCGCGGTAGAACCGACAGGCCATGATGGTAAGAGTAAAGCGACTGGAATAAATAACAAGCGGCGTATGCATTGCAGGCGAGCGTTCAATGTCTTCTCCTTGCTTATTACGAGTTGGAAACCGCGACATGACCTCTTATCAGCGGAGACGACCAGAAATCAATTCTACTCGTATCCTCCCACAGAAGAGCAGAGCCTGTCTGGACCGCTGCTCATAGGGCGCTGCTCATAGTGCGAATGACGAGCACGGAGACTACAGGTAAACTGTATTCATAAAAAATGGAAGACGCGATGATCGCAAAACGAGCTCTGCTGTTGGTTGTCCTCGGGACCGCGCAAGCGCTGTGCGCCCAGCCCAGCCCAGCGCCGCAGGCCGCGCTTGCACTTCCACAAATCTTCGCGCCGGGCGTCATCTCCGGCCCGGCTAACGACGGGTCGCCAACATTCTCCCCGGATGGAAACGCGCTGCTCTTCACCCGCAGCGCCGCCCGCTGGTCCATCATCCTGGAATCTCATCGCGACCAGGGGCAGTGGTCCGAGCCACAGGTTGCCGCGTTCTCCGGTCAATGGTCCGACTCATCTCCGGCGATGTCACCTGACGGGAAGTATGCCGTATTCGTATCCGTGCGTCCGGTAAATTCCGATGGGACGTCAAAATCGCAAGGCGCGAGCGCAACCCGCATGGCGTCGCACATCTGGCGGGTGAACCGAACGGAGTCCGGCTGGGGAGAGCCTACGGAACTTACGGAGGCCGTCAATTTCTGCACATCCATCTTCCGCCCCAGCGTCGCCAGTGATGGGAGCATCTATTTCACGGCAGCGGGCCAGGGCAAGGAGTTGCGCCTGTTCCGCGCACTAAATCAGAACGGTTCCTACCAACGCGCGGAAGCTCTCCCGTTCAGCGATGGAACCCTCAAGGACGTCGACCCCGAAATAGCTCCCGACCAGACGTTCTTGATCTTCACCCGGAAGCTGGCTGATGCGGCACATGAGAAACTTTTTATCACTCGCAATCAGGGGGGCGTCTGGGGCCCAGTAGCTCCGCTACGGTATTCCGGGGATGACGAGAACGGCTCGAGTGATGACGACGATCCCCGCCTGGGCAACGACCACCGAACGCTTTACTTCAGCAGCGATCGCTCGGCGGCCGTCCATTTCCCCCGCACCAGAGAGCAAACAGCACAGGACTTTAGCCGCCTTCAAAGTTGGGACAATGGCAATCTGAATATTTGGTTTATCTCGCTGGATCCCGACAGCCGGGCGAAGGGTTCGAACTGAAGGAACGAGAGCGCCTTGGCCGGGCGTCTGCGCCAAAGACACCAAAGGCAAGAGCAGTCCCGCGAACCCTATCCGCATCGTCGCCTTTCGTTATGCGGCTTTCTTCAGGCGCGAGTCCAGCAAATAATCAAGACCGCAAAGAGAAAATCCGTGGTTTCGAAGGTTGATGCGGACGCATGATCCAGGCGCCTTGGGATAAACTTTGTGAACAGCGCGGTACACACTCTGGAGGCTTCATGGACGACTTGCAAACACTGGTTCCTGCTCAGAACCTAGCCGCGAGGAATAATGCTCACCATCCACATGAGAGCTCAGCTTATCGCACCGCTCGCAATGAACTATTGGCGGAAGAAATTGAGCTCCGCCGCCACGTGGAGCGCGTAGCATCTTTGCGGCGCGCGCTGCCTTTCGGGGGCGACATTCCTCTGGACTTCCAATTTACCTCGGAAACCGGCCCCCTGCGCTTCTCCGGTCTCTTCGGCGAGAAAGACACGCTCCTGGTCTACAGCATGATGTACGGTCCGGGACGCAAAGCTCCGTGCCCGATGTGCACGTCATTCCTGGCCGCCTGGAATGGAGCCGCTGTAAACCTCAGACAGCGCGCCGCCATCGCCGTTACAGCCCGCTCGCCCATCGAGCGTCTGATCACTTATAAGAATGAACGGGGCTTCGCGAATCTGCCGTTCATTTCTGATCCCTCCGGCGAGTACACTCGCAGCTATGTAAGTTCAGAGGACGCCGATGTCCCGGGGCTCAGCGTCTTCAGCCGCCGCGATGGTGTGATCCGCCACTTCTACAGCACCGAGATGAACGGAGCGATGGCGGATCCCGGACAGGATCCACGCGGCGCCCCGGACCTTGATCCTTTGTGGCTGATGCTGGACTTGACGCCTGAAGGGCGCGGCACGGATTGGTATCCGAAGCTTGACTACGGGCGAGCGTGAAACGCGACGTGGACCGCGGAGACCCGCAACCTTGAAGGCATGGGAGCGCTCTCATGCATTTAGTCTCGACGCATTGGCTGCGATGGTCGCAGTTGAGGCTAAGCGTTCAATTCGACAAATTGAATGCGGCTCCGGGTGAACCGATTCGATGCTCGGTTAGCGCCGAGCGCGCGGGGTTTCGCGGGTATGGCATGATGCTCGCGGAAATCGGGTTGCCTCCGGGCGCGGAAGTGGATCGGGCCACCCTCGAACCTGTTCTTGACGATCCGAGCCTGGACGTTAATCGCTATGAAGTACAACCCCGAGGCCTTAGCAGAAGTTGGACCGGTTGAATGGCGAGTTAAGCAGGGATTGTAACGGATGTATGCGGAATCCGCGAGCGTATAATACATGCATTGACATTCAGCTTCCGTCCGCACCGTAATCGGCGTGACCTGCTCCGATACGCCTCGCAGTGCGCGTTCCTTGTCGCGACAGTCCAGGTTGCGATGGCGACTTCGGCGATCACTTCCAATCCGATTCTTCCGGCCGGGAAGGTGAACGTTCCCTATTCTTTTACTTTTACCGGCACAACCACCACCGGCTCGCCGGATTTGGTGTGGCAGATATTCGGCTCCCCGCCGCCGGGACTCGTATTCTCCGACGGGGTGCTGTTGGGGACGCCGACCGGGGGCGGCACTTACTCGTTTCAAGTGATCCTATCGCCAATCAACGATACGAACTCTTCGGAGATTTGCACGATCTCCATCGACAGCCAGCTGTCTCTCGTCAATCCGTTATCGCCGGAGGGCTATGTCGGCCAGACGTGGCGATTCGGGTTTGCCCAAGGCGGCGCGACGCCTTACAGATGGGCAGTTACCGAAGGCGCCTTTCCGCCCGGCTTGACTCTGAATCCGGACGGAACCGCAAGCGGTGTCTATACTACGCAGGGCATTTATACGTTCGCTCTCACGGTGACGGACGCAGACGGGCTTTCGCTGCGAATTCCGGTGACCCAGACGGTCACGGGGTCGTTTCCTCAGTTAACCGGAAACGTTCCGAGCATCCGGCCGGGGCTTTCATACCTGTTTACTCTGCTCATGACCGGCGGCGTTCCCCCTTATCGATTTCTGACTACAAGCTTTTGCGGGATGTCATTAAGCAGCGGCGGCGTGGTTCAAGGCGAGGCTGGAGACTGCGGTGGATACATGCCGTTCGTCTTTTCGGACGCCACCGGAACAATTACCGACACATCCGTTAACTTGTCCTCCGCGCCTCCGAGCACGGCTTCGTTCAGCGGGACCGTAATCTCCGCTCAAACCGACCAGCCTCTGGTGATCTATTTGCCGGCGCCGAACGGCAATCCTCCATTTACCTGGTCAGGCGGAATGCCGTCGGGATTACAACTGGACAGCACGGACGGCGTCTTGCAAGGGCAGATCGACACGCCTTCCACCGTCCCGTTCTCCGTAACGGTGACCGACGGCGCCGGTAATGAACAGACCACGGCCTATACGCTCAACGTCACAGCCAACCCGCTCACCATTCTGAACAGCTCTCTCGATCCCGTGGTGATCGGGCAGACCGGCAGCGTGAAGGTTCAACTTTCAGGCGCTTCCGGATCGCCGTTTATCAGTCTCACGGCCGCGAACGACTATGGTCTTCTCTTCAATTCCACCGCTCTGGCCGCAGACGGGCCCATTCAGTTTAATGTTCCTACCGACCTTGCGCCTGGAACATACCAGGTAACGATTCTGGCGATTGACGGCGCGGGAGCACAAGCGCAGAAGACTCTATCCATGGTTGTTTTTTCCGCGGGTCTCCATTTGGGCGATCTTACGGTCAGCAATTTGGCGGCGACCGGAAGTTATCCGCAGCGGTTGCAGGTTTTCGGTGGAACTCCTCCTTATCAAGTGACAGTCCCGTTTCCTTCGGATCTGCCTCCAGGCCTGACGATCGACACGCTGGGCAATGTATCCGGCATACCCTATCTGGCCGGCGTATATAATTTTGCGGTTACGGCCAGCGATGCGGGCGGGAACTCAGCTTACCGGACTTACTCGATGTCGATTGGACCGCCGCCGCCGCTGCTGATCGCACTCCCCTCGGCGCTTGCCGGCAGACCGTATTCGGCGAGTATCCTGACGAGTTCCGCCCCTTCGGGACCGTACACCTGGACCTTCAATGGCCCGACTCCTCCCGGTTTGATCCTGGATGCGGATGGCACATTACATGGGCTGCCGGTGGGCCAGGGCGAATACACGTTTGATGTTACAGGAAACGCTTCGAACGGGGAGTCCGACACGATCTTGGAGGACTTCGTGATCGGGCCCAATCCAGCGCTGCCGGAACGAACCTTGCCGGACGCGACGATCGGTCAGCCCTATATGCAGCAACTCAACTCCAGTTTGACCGGGGCGCTACAGTGGACGGTGAACGCGGCATCGCTCCCGGCGGGAATCCTGTTCGATCCCTCTACGGGCCAGCTTTCCGGCGTTCCGGGCGCTGCCGGCCAGTGGGGCATCGCGGCGACTGCGTCCTCGAACAGCGGAACCGATTCGGCCGTTTACGACTTTTATTCGGTCAGTTCTTCCGGATTGACCGTGGGGCCGCCCGCCATAACGCTTTTTGCCGGTAAGGGAATTTTGTTACGGCTCACCGCGCAAGGTGGCGTACCTCCGTACACATTCTCCCCAGATCCGTCCGATCCGGCTTCGTTATCTCCGGATGGGTTGTTAGATGTGGAGGCGCCGTTTCCTTTCACGGTGTACGTGACGGATTCGGAAGGGCGAACGGGGAGCCGAACCTACACGCCGGTAGTGGACCCTGGTCCGAGGATGAACGTTCCGGATACACCGATTCACGCGCAAGCCGGCGTGCCGTTCTCATATCCTCTGCCGATCACCGGCGCGGCTGCGCCAGTTAGTTATAGCGCGGTTAACGCACCGGGTCTGCTCGTCCGGAACGGCGTGCTGACCGGCATTCCGCAGCAGCCCGGAACTTACTCACTCGAAATTAGTTTCCAGTACGGTCCCTATCAATTGGAAAATCTGTTTTATCTCCCGCTGATTGTCGATCCTCAACCGCTCGCTGTGGGAGCTTCAGCGCTTTGGAACGCGCACCCTGGATTCGCTTACACGGCCCCGCTGACGGCTGCGGGAGGAACAGCTCCGTACTCCTGGAGCGCTTCTTCTTTGCCGCAGGGTCTCGCGTTGCTTACCACGGGTGTCCTCACGGGTGTGCCCACGCAGCAGGGCCTGTTCACGATCCCCGTGATTGTGCAGGACACAAACGGACTCTCGGCGAGCGCCAGCCTGTCTCTTCTGATCGACAACTCCGTTCCGGCGATCGCACCCGGCGGCGTTGCGAACGCCGGAAGTTACGCTAACACGTCGGTTTCACCAGGAGAGATCGTCGCGATCTTTGGCGTGAATCTCGGAGATTCCAGCCTGACCATGAACGCCCCGCACAACGGAATATTTCCGAATCAAGCCGCCGAAACTCAGATCCTGTTCGACGGAATCCCAGCGCCGCTCATTTACGCGCAGAATGCGCAGGCCGCGGCAGCGGTTCCACTGTCCCTCGCGGGTAAGCAGGTCGTGGCAGTTACGGCCGTCCGGAACGGCGTAGCGTCGGCACCGGCAATGATTAATATCTCCGCAGGCACGCCCGGGATTCTGACAGCCAACGGCAGCGGAAGCGGGCAGGCGGCGGCTCTGAATCAGGATCTGACCGTGAACTCCGAATCGAACCCCGCGTCCTCCGGCTCAATCGTGGTTCTCTACATTACGGGAACGGGCCTAACATTCCCCGCGGTTGCGGACGGCGTTCTCGCTCCTGCGAGCCCGCTAGCTTCTTCGGTAATCGCGGTAGGCGCAGTGATTGGAGGCGAACCAGGAAATGTCTTGTACGCGGGAGACGCTCCGGGCGAGATCAACGGGCTGACGCAAGTCAATGTGCAGTTGCCTTCCAGCTTGCACTCCGGGCAACTGCCGGTTGTCATCACCCAGGTGGTGCAGGGCGCCGTTGTATCATCCCAAAGCAACGCGACCATTTGGGTGCGGTAAAGCTGGATGCGCGCCTAACCGCAGGTCTAATGCGAAGTGTTGGTGAGAATAGTCAAGCTCGAACCACCCCCATTCGCCACTGCGATATCAAGCTTCTGATCTCCGTTGAAATCCGCGGTGACGAGCCAGTCCGGAGATGGTCCAGCGAGAAATCCGGTACCGGGACCGAAAGCGCCTTGTCCGACTCCGGGCAGGATCCAAACCGCGGCTGCCCCGGAACTCGCGACCGCGATATCCGGGAGCCCGTCGCCGTTCCAGTCCCCAATCGCGATAGCCTCAGGCGCGTCAAGACAAGGGTAACTGGAGCCCTGTTGGAGCGTGCCATCTCCGTTATTCAGCATGACCTCGATACTCGCCGTGCCCGTCGTGCCGGCGCCGGCGACAACGACATCCGCGCTGCCATCCATATTCAAATCGCCGACCGCAACAACTTTAGCGACGTCCAAAGGAACGAATTGCTGCGCGACTTTAAAAGTGCCATCGCCGCTCCCCAACAACACAGAAAGTACGTTGCCGCCTAATCCGACTAAACCCGGGCCGAACGTAACCAGATCGAGATTTCCGTCGTGATTCATGTCGGCGACACCTATCGAACTGGTTTCCCCGTCGAAGTCGGAGTCGAGTTCCGGCTGGAAAGTGCCGTCCCCATTTCCGAGAAAAACGGAGATGATGCCGCCAAACTCGTAGTAACCGACCGCGATGTCCATGTGGCCGTCGTTGTTGAAATCCCCGATGACGGCCGTGTAGGGATAGTAATCTGTCGTGAGCGTAGCCGCCAGTTCGAAGACGCCATTGCCTTTGCCGAGCAGCACGGAGGCGGTCCCTGGATAGTTGACGGTTACGAGATCCAGAATCCCATCGCCATTGAAATCCGCGGCGCCGACCCAGCCCGGATTAGCTCCAGCGGGGAACTTTCCGGCAACTTGAAACCCGCCCTGGCCATCGCCGCTTAGTACAGCGACGTTCGCGCTGTCGTAGTTAGACACCGCCAAGTCCAATAGTCCGTCACCGTTGAAATCTCCCACGGCGATTCCAGATGGCGATTTTCCTCCCGCCGAGGTAGCGACAGCATTTTGAAGGTCCCCGTCACCTTGGCCAAGTAAGGTGATCACGGCGGATCCGGTCGACAAGGCGGCGACATCCAGCATCCCGTCTCGGTTGAAATCATTAACAGCGATCGCGGCGGGGAAAAAGGGAAGCTGCGTGGAGATGGGGGATTGGAAAGTTCCGTTTGACTCCCCGAGCAGAATGTCAACCTCTTTCGTCCCTGACGAGCCCGTGACGATATCCGCCAGCCCGTCTCCGTTCAAGTCAGCGAGCTTCAGCGAACTAACACCCGCCTGGACTGCGTATATCGCGGCCGTCCCGAACTTACCATATCCCGTGCCTAACAAGACCGCGACGTCGCCGGAGGAACTGTCCGCCACCACGAGATCTTCGGCGGAGTCGTTATTCAAATCCCGGGCCGCTATCGCGACAGGATGCACTCCGACCGCGAACAACTCGGTTTCGACGTGAAATCTCCCGTTGCCGTTTCCGAGAAGAATCGAGACGTTGTTGGATCCGGAATTGGCGACGGCGAGATCGATGTTGCCGGAGTGAGTAAAATGGCCCGCTGTGATCGCGCTCGGGCTCGCGCCGACCCCATAACTAACCGGCTTCTGAAACGTGCCATCGCCGTTGCCCATGAGAACCACGACATTATTGGACGGATTCGTGCAAGCGATGTCGAGATTACCGTCGCCGTTGAAGTCGCCGAGCGCTAACTCCCCGCCCGCGACCTGGTCGTAGAGTGGTTCCTGGAAAGTGCCGTCGCCATTCCCCAACAGCACCGCCACGAAGCTGCCTGACGCTACCGCGAGATCCGCCAGGCCGTCTCCGTTGAAGTCGCCGCTTGCGATGAATTGAGGCGCGGATTCAAATTCAATCTGCTGGCGGCCGGCAAAGGAACCATCGCCCCGATTGACTAGAATCGCCACGGCACGCTGAAAGGAGAAGCCCGCGCCGCCGGAGATCACCGCGACGTCCGGAAATCCGTCCGCATTGAAGTCGCCTTGAATCAGACCGGACGGAAGTTGTATGGTCGGCGCGACCGCGGGCGAGTTGAAGGAAACCGGTTTGCTCGCTCCGCAAACCACGGGGGACAGCGCCGCGATGCAGAGGAAGAAAACGAGAAGCGATGAGGGCCTGTGGTTCATAGTATTCGCCTTTCCCTTACTCCCGGAAGAATCCGTGCACCACGTTCGACGAATCGAGCGAAGTTCCCACGACCTCGGAGGATGTGCTGAGACCGTATGCCATCGTGCCTTGGCCGGCGCCCGTACCCGCGCCCGGCGCGCTAAACGGTACGATTACTCCTTTCGCCGAGCGTAAAAAACCGTGATAAACATTCTCGGGGTCAACCCAATATCCCGCCGATGCTCCAACGGAATTCACTGAGTTTGCGATAGTCCCTTGGCTGTTGCCGGTTCCCGCGCCCGGAACGTTGAAAGTCGTAAAAACTCCTTCCGGGGACCGTAACATCCCCGACGCGCCCTGCCCGCCCAGGAAGGAGTTGCCGGCGATCTCTCCGGAGTCATTGATCGCGTAACCATAAGTCCCGTCGGCGCCCGGCGCGTCGAACGTTGTGATCGTGCCGCTCGCGTCACGCACGAATCCATGTATGAGCAAGTTAGTATCCCAATAGAGTCCGGCGGCCGCGCCATGGTCATTCAAAGAATAGACAATGGTTCCATAAGATGGCTCCTGACTCGCGCCTGGCACGTCAATGACCGCGAGCCTGCCGGCGGCCGATCGCAAGAACCCGTGGTAGACATTGTTCGCGTCATTGTAATAGCCCGCCACGTCGTCCGAAGCATTGATCACAGAGGGGTATGTTCCTTGTCCCGGACTCGTTCCCGCCCTGGGCGCTGAAAACTCGGCGATCGTTCCGCCGGCCTTCCGCAGGAATCCGTGAAGCACACCTGCCGAGTCAATGTAATTTCCCGAGAGATCGCCCGCGGCATTCAGTCCTACGCAGCCGCCGGTACCCTGGCCGGACGAAGTTCCGGCGCCCGGCGCGTCGATGATCGTGAACGTCCCGCTGGAAGACCTCAGATAGCAGTGGTAGAGCCCGTTCGCGTCGATGTCGCTCCCCGAAATCGTTCCGGACGCGTTCACTCCCAGCGCAAGTGTTCCTTGGAAAGCAGACGTCCCCGCGCCAGGCGCTTCGAACACCGTAATGCTAGCCGCGGCCGCTATCCCGCAGGCCAGGATCATTCCCGCGAGCGGCGCGACCAACCGTTTAATCTTCATTTACACCCATCTCCCCCGAATATTCTAAGACAAACGGCAATGGATTGAGCAACGAAGAATCGCACCAGATGGAAGTTCTCCGGTATGGCCGCTCGATGCGATACCGAAGCGAGATAGATATGTCGCCGGTGAGCACGAGAATTACGATCGAGCTTGGCAAGCGCGGTGGAAAACCCCTTGTGTTCGCGGACTTAGGATTACTGTCGCGCCTGTCCGAAGCGGGTCCGATGGCGATCCTATCCAACTTGTTCTCTTTCGACGATTTCCTGAATTGCGCTGTACACCCAACCGGTGGCAGTCCGGGCGTCGGCCAGGACTTTGCCTCGCAGCGGCTTAGGCAGCCAATCGCGAATCTGGCCGATCACCTCTGCCGTCACCCGCCCCTCGCCCAGCGACTTGAGCGCCTGCACGAGCAGACCAGTTTCCCTCAGCCGAAATCCGGCCTCCTTGAGCGCCGTGTGTTAAAAGGCAAGCGCCGTATTGCCGATCTTATGGCTGCGATCAGGACCGTCGGAGAGATACGCCACGCGGCCGGGCACCATAGATCCCCGGATGACACGACGAACCTCGCCGCGAGCGGTTAGCCGGTGCAGCGCGGAGTCAACCGTGGAGCGCTCTCCGATGTCGAGAAAGTCTCGCGGAGAGAAAGCCCACCTTCTGGAACAGGCGTGAAGCCGCTCCTTCACCTGGAACCCTATATTTTCATTTTTTTTTTGGAGGCGCGGGTCGGGATCGAACCGACGAATAAAGGTTTTGCAGACCTTGGCCTTACCACTTGGCTACCGCGCCGGCTTGGGTGGGCTCTTCGCATCATACCGCGACCCGTCCGGCGCATTCACCCGCCCCCGCAGGGCCTCATCAATCGACACATGGTTCTTCTCCAGCGTCTCCCCCACGGTCTGATCCAGCCCGACCCGCGCGTGCGCGTACGCCCCCAGCGCGGCCACCTCGCTCGTCTCCGCCACGACCAGGTTCCGCTGCACGACGATCAAATTATTGAACGTCGAAGTCCCCAGCGAAAACTTGCGCTGCTCCATCTCCAGCAGCTTTTCCTGCAGCTTGCGCGTATCGAGCGCCGCCGCATAGCGCGCGCGCGCCTGCCGCAGCGCCACCACCTGGTTCGAAAGGTCCACCACGATCTGGTTCATACTCCGTTCCGTGATGACCTCGGTCTGGCGCAATTGCAGCTGGTCGACCCCGTAATCGCCCTGGTTGATCCGGTTGTGAACCGATGCCTGCAGATAAGCCCCCGCGCGCTGGTTCGGGAAGTCGCGGCGGAACACCTGTCCGAACGCCGCGCCCAGGCCGCCCACGAAGTACGCATCGGGCCGCACGCCATCCACCGTCTGCGCGGTTCCGGTGAGCCCGCTGTCATAGGCTTGGGCGAAACCGGTGAGTTGGGGCAGGATCCCGTTGGCCGTGCCTAGCGCGGAAACCTGCGCGTTCGCAAAGCGCGTCCTGGCCGCGGAGACGTCGGGCCGCTTCGCCATGGCCGTCGCCACCAGCGCGCGCAAAGGCGGCAGATCGTCCGTTTCGGGGACTTGAATCGAATCCAGCGGCACGATCCCCGCCGCGTCCAACACGTCGTCTTCCATGCCGTTGCGGCTCAGCATATTTTTCAGCAGGCTCTCCTGCCCGGCCACGGCCGCCTGCGCGATCGACAGCTCCTGCCGGCGCGTCGCCACTTCGGCTTGCGCGCGGTAAATGTCCACACGCGCGATCGCGCCGATTCCGATCTCCGTGTGGGTGTCCTCATAGAATTTCTGAGCCACATCGAGCGCGTGCTGCCTGGCCGCGACGCTTTCGGTATCGGCCACCAGTTCCCAGTAGCTGTTCAGAACGCCGGCCACCAAGTCCAGAAGCTGGGATCGAAACGTCTCCCGCGACGCCGTGGCGTTGGTCCTCGCGACGCGGATGAAGCGGCTGTTCACGCCCGTCCCGAAGCCGTTCAGGAAGTTATGCTGCGCGTAAAAGTAGAGCCGGGGCGCCACCGAGGGATTCAGATAATCGGTCGGCGTATTCTCGGACAGATAGGATTCGCGCTGATAAAGCTGCACATACCCGCCTGTCAACAGCCCTTCCTGCAAGCTCGTGTTGTACTGGTGCGACGTGTCCACCAGCGCCGCGGTCTGGCTCTGCACGGTGTTCGATTGCGGATACGTCTGGTGCGAGAAGAGCGTCGTGTTCTGCACCACCGGGTCCAAGTTGGCGGTTACGGGCCCGATCTGCGCCACCACGGCATTGCCGCCGGACGCTCCGTTACTGCCTCCGTTGCTCGCCAGCCCGGCCGCGGCTTGGCTGCCGGAAATTCCCTGCCCGCTCGCCACCGTGCCCACCTGGGAGCTTCCGCTCGTCACTCCGCGCAGCACCCCGCCCGCTTCGGCGCGCTCCACGGCCCAATCCGCCAGCAGAGGCGCGTACCGGTCCACCTCGAGATCCAGGTTGTTTTCCACCGCCAGCGCAATGGCGTCCTGCACCGTCAGGTACAGCTTGCCCCCGCGAATCAATCGGCGGATGCGATCGGAGTTGCGAAGCCGTACCGGCGCCGTCGAAGGCGCTTCATAAGGACGCAGCAGAACCGTCCCCGCGGGCCGCTCCACCGAAACGGCGGATTGCTGCGCGGCGGCCGGAAAAGCCAGACTGCCCGCGATGACGCATCGAAGAAGACGTTGTCCTCGCATGCCGTTCCTTTACTTCCCCGCGTCCGGAACGGAATCCGGGATGACGGATTGCCGCAGAACCTGCCCCGACGCCGCTTCCGCCATCGAGATGCCATTCACGTCGAGCGTCGCGCCGATCGCATCTTCAAACGCCAGCCGCGCGTGCGTGTAGTTGGCCATCGACTGCACCTCCGCGCTCTGGTCGGCCGTCAGGTCGCGCTCGGCTGAAATCACCAGATTAATGTCCGAGACCCCCGACTGATACCGCGACTGTTCCGCTTGCAGCGTCTGCTCCGCGAGCGTCCTCGTTCCCACCGCGGTCTCATACCTTGACCGCGCCTGGTTCAGCCCGATCACCGCGTTCTTGACATCCACCCGAACCTGGTTCACCGCGCGCTGAAGCTGCAGTTGCGCCTGGCGAAGCTGCAATTGATCCGTTACGTAGTCGGCCTGCGCGGCCCGGTTCCGCAATGGAATGTTCAGCGAGAAGCCCGCCGTGTAGTTAGGGAAATTGCGGCGGAAAATCTGGCCCAATAGGTTGTCGTATCCACCCACGAAGTAAGGGTCGGGGGCGCCGCCCGAGCCGTTGTAGGTCGGGTTCACCGGACCCGTCAAGGCATTATTAGTCAGCTCGACGAAGGATTGCAGGGTAGGCAGCAGACTGTTCTTACTTCCCGCCAGGTTAATGAGGCTGCTCTGCAGATTGATCCGCGTCTGCTCCAGATCGGGCCGGTTGAGCAGCGCGTCCTGGATCAGTTCCTTCGCCGGCTTCAGATCTTCCGTGGCAGGCACTTTGATCGAATCGAGCGGCACGATATGCACGTCGTCCAGCCACGGGCTGGCCACCCCGTTCCGGCTCAGAGCATTCTTCAGGATTGTCTCCTGCTGGGCCACGTTGGTCTGCGAAATCAGCAGGTCTTCTTTGCTGGAGGAGACCTCGGCCGCGCTGCGCGTTAGTTCGATCGACGCGAGCGCGCCCGCCGCCACGCGCACCTTGTTGTCTTCCAGCAGCTTCTGCGCGGTGGCGAGCGCCTGCTGCTGAATCCGCATTCCCTCGTTGAAACTGACCAGATCCCAATACAGGCTCAGAATCGCGGAAACAGTCGTCATCACCTGCCGCTTCAACTGCAATGACGATACTTTGACGTTGTTCTTGGCCACCCGGATGTTGCGGTTGTTGACGCCCACGCTCAGGCCTTGCAGCAGGTTCTGCGTGAAATAAAAGTCCAGGTAACCGGTGGTGGCCGGATTGATCAGGTTGTCCGGACTGTTCACGAGGCTATGCGAGCTGTAGTAAGTGAGCTGCACGTTGGTGCCGGTAATGAATGACTGCCCGTAGCCGAACTGATAAGTGCGGGAATCGTTGGTAAGGGCCGTGGTGTCGCTGAGGAGCGTGTTGCTGAGCGGTGACGTTGTGTGGGAAAAGTTTCCATACGCGAACAGATACGGATCCAGATTCGGCGGCGTGGGGCCGATCTGAATCACGATGCCGCCGCCCGAACCCACGCCCGCGCCGCCGGCCAGCCCGTTGGTGTTGACGCTGACGCCGCTCAAACTCACGCTGACCGGCCCCGGAGCGAGCGGCGTATCGACGCTCCGCAGAAACCCGCCGCCTTCAGCCCGGCGCTGCACTTCGCGCGCCAGCAGCGGCCCGTAGCGCTGCACGGCGATGTCGAGGTTATTCTCCAGAACCAGCGCAATCACGTCTTCCTTGGAAAGGTAAAGGTTGCCGCCCCGCACCAGGCTCTCGAGCCGCGGAGTGTTCGAGAGGCGCGCCGGCGAGACGACGCGCCTCTCAAAGTGGAACGGGCGCAGAGCCATGCCGATCACCGGCACCGGCTTCGGCTCGTCGATCCGCACTTCGGAAGATTGGGAATACAGCGGCGCGGTCGCGACAGCGCAGAGCACTGCCCATGCAAGAGGAGTTCGCTTCATGCTCTTTTGGTTGCCCTCCTAAGCGCAATCCGGCGGCCACTGGAAACCGCCCAATCATGCGCGATTGGCGGGCCCTCTGCTGATCTCTTGTTCGGTTTTGGGAATGCCTGTCCGCTCCCGATACAATGCGCTGCGATAAGATGACGCCCGAGTGGCTGCGGCATCCACAGTGCGGACTCGGCCGGCGCGCCTCACGCGGGAGCAATGGATTTTGCTGCTGCTGCTCGTCGTTTCCATCGGGATCAACTATGTGGACCGCGGAACCCTTTCCGTGGGCCAGGGCGCGATCACGCGCGAGTTGAAGATCGACCCCGCGCGTCTGGGATTGATCTTCTCCGCCTTCTTCTGGACCTATGCGTCCTTGCAGATCTTCTCCGGCATGCTGGTGGACCGCTTCCCGGTGAGTTGGGTGTATGGAGCGGGATACCTGCTGTGGTCGGTCGCCATGGGCCTCACCGGAATTGCCGGCGGTCTCGGGTCCTTGCTGGTGCTGAGGATGCTCCTGGGCGCGGGCGAATCGGTTTCGTACCCCGCGTATTCCCGAATTTTGGCCGCCAGCTTCCGGGAGGAGCAGCGCGGGCTGGCGAACGCCTTGATCGATGCCGGTTCGAAGTTGGGACCCGCGGTCGGCGTGCTGGCGGGCGGCTTGGCCATGGAGCGCTGGGGCTGGCGCGCTTTCTTCGTGGGCATGGGCGCGGCCAGCCTGCTCTGGCTGCTTCCGTGGATGAGATACGCTCCCGCGGTCGCCGCCTCATGCGAGAGGCCCGGCGCGAACGCTCCCACCGTGCTGCGGATCCTCCGCCGCCGCGCAGCCTGGGGAACGTTTCTGGGCCTGATGTGCAGCAATTACGCGTGGTACTTCATGGTCTTCTGGCTGCCGCCTTACTTCGAAAATGAGCGGCACTTGTCGCATCACGACATGTCGATCCTCGGCTCCGCGCCGTTCTGGGGCGTCGCCGCCACCTCCATCTTCGGGGGCTGGTTCTCTGACCGGCTCATCGCGCGCGGTTACCCAGCGAACCTGGTGCGCAAGACAGCGACCGTCTCCGGATTGCTGCTCGCCACTCTCATGCTGCCCGCCATGCTCGTGCGGCAGAACGCGCTTTCCATGGTGCTGCTGACCGTGGCGTGCGCCAGTTTCGGATTCTTCAGCTCCAACGTGTGGGCCATCACCCAGACGCTGGCCGGTCCGCACGCGGCGGGAAAATGGACCGGCATTCAGAACGCGCTGGGGAATCTGCCCGGCATGGCCGGTCTCTGGTTCACGGGATGGGTCATTCAAACTACCGGCCGCTACTTCATGGCTTTCGTGATCGCTTGCGGATTCTTAGTGGTCGGCGCGTTCAGTTTCGCCGTGATCGTGCGGAGAGTGGAGCCGGTCGATTGGTCCGTTCCATGAACCGCTCCTGGGGCCGGCTTCATGTCACCATAGAGTCACCCCTATGATCATTGGCGTTCCAAAAGAGGTCAAAGACCACGAAGCACGTGTGGCTCTGGTGCCCAGCGGAGTTACCGCTCTGCGCGAGGCCGGCCACGAAGTAATTGTTCAGTCCACCGCGGGAGAAGGCAGCGCCCATCCGGATAGCGACTATGCATCCGCCGGCGCCACGCTCGTCGATAGCGCCGCGGAAGTTTGGCGCAAAGCCGATCTCGTCGTCAAAGTCAAAGAGCCGCAGGTTTCCGAATACGGCTTTCTTCGTCCCGGACTGACCCTGTTCACCTACCTGCATCTGGCCCCGCTGCCCGAATTGACCGCGCGGCTGCTCGCCTCGAAAACCACCGGCATCGCTTACGAGACCATCGTGGAGCGCGACGGATCGCTGCCCTTGCTTACGCCGATGAGCGAAGTGGCCGGCCGCATGGCCGTGCAGGTGGGCGCCCAGTATCTGGAAGCGCCCAACGGCGGCCGCGGCCTGCTGCTCGGGGGCGTGCCCGGCGTCGCCCCGGCCAACGTGGTGATTCTGGGCGGCGGAGTGGTGGGAACCAACGCGGCCAAAATCGCTTTGGGCATGGGCGCGCGCGTCAGCATCATCGACCGCAATCTGAACCGCCTGCGCGAATTGGACGACATCTTCGCCGGGCGCGGTTTGCGGACCCTGGCGTCCAACACCTGGACCATCACCGAAACCTTGCGGCACTCCGATCTGGTGATCGGCGCGGTGCTGATTCCCGGCGCTTCGGCCCCGCGTCTGGTGCGCGCTTCGATGATCGCCAACATGCGCCGCGGCTCCGTCGTCGTGGACGTCGCGATCGATCAAGGCGGCTGCTTCGAAACCAGCCACGCGACCACCCATACCGACCCGGTGTATTTCGTCGACGGCGTCTTGCACTATTGCGTCTCCAATATGCCCGCCGCCGTGCCGAACACCTCCACCTTGGCGCTGACCAACGCGACTTTCCCTTACCTGACCGCGCTGGCGAACAAGGGCATTGAGCGCGCGGTCGACGAAATGCCCGGCTTGCGCGCAGGCGTCAATACGTTCAACGGCTACATCACTTACCCCGCCGTGGCGAGCTCGCAAAACCGCGAATGCCGGGACTTGGCGAGCCTCATCGGAGTCGCCGCGTGACCGCCGCTCTCGAAACCGGCGCGCCGCCGCCGCTCACCTCGCTCAATGAAGAGGAGCGCATGTTTCGCGCCCAGGTGCGCCAGTTCGCCCGCGAGCAAATCGCTCCCCACGTGCGCGAGATGGATGAGCACTCCAAATTTCGACCGGAACTGCTGAAGCAGTTGTTTGAGCTCGGGCTCATGGGCATCGAGATTCCGGAGGAGTACGGCGGACAAGGCGGCTCGTTTTTCCAGTGCGTGCTGGCCGTCGAGGAGCTCTCCGCGGTGGATCCTTCCGCGGGCGTGATCGTGGATGTGCAGAACACCATCGTGAACAACGCCATACTCCGCTGGGCTACGGAGAGTCAGAAACGCAAGTACCTGCCGCTGCTGGCGCGCGACCACGTCGGCTGCTACGCGCTCTCGGAAGCATCATCCGGCTCGGATGCGTTTGCGCTGGCTACCCAGGCTTCCGATCAGGGCGATCATTTCCTGCTGACCGGCCGGAAGCTCTGGATCAGCAACGCCGCCGAAGGCGCGGTCTTTCTCCTGTTCGCCAACGCCAACCCGGCGGCGGGTTATCGCGGCATCACCGCGTTCCTGATCGAACGTGATTTCCCGGGGTTCCAGGTGGGCCGGAAAGAAGACAAGCTCGGGCTCCGTGCTTCTTCGACCTGCGAATTGATCCTGGACAACTGCCGCGTGTCCCGCGAAAACGTGCTCGGCGAAGTGGGCAAAGGCTACAAGATCGCGATCGAGACGCTCAATGAGGGACGCATCGCCATCGGCGCCCAGATGATCGGGCTGGCGCGCGGGGCGCATGAACACGCCGTGGCGTACGCCCGGCAGCGGAAGCAGTTCGGGAAAACCATCAGCGAGTTCCAGGGCGTGCAGTTTCCGCTGGCGGCCATGGCGGCCGAGATCGAAGCGGCGCGGCTGCTGGTCTATAACGCCGCCCGTATGCGGGATGCCGGGCTTTCGTTCGTCACGGAAGCGGCCATGGCCAAGTACTTCTCCAGCGTTATCGCCGAAAAGGCCGCTTCGCTCGCCATCGAAGTGTTCGGGGGAATCGGCATCACCAAGGACTGTCCCGCGGAAAAATTCTACCGCGACGTGAAGATCGGCCGCATTTACGAGGGCACCAGCAACATGCAATTAATGACCATCGGAAAGAAGCTATTTTCCTGAACCGTAACCAGAACCGCCGCGTGGCGTCACAATAGGAGCAGTCTTCTCTATGCGCAAGCTTTTCGTAATTCTAGCCGCCGCGGCGGCGTCCTGTTGGGCGGACACGTCGCCGGCCGCCGCGCCGGCGGTGGATCCCAGCGAGATCATCCGCAAGTTCGCCTCCCGCGAATCGTCATTCCTGAAGGCTCGCGAAAACTACACCTACCGCCAGACCGTGAAACTTCTGGAACTGGACGCGGATGGAAATCCGACCGGCGGGAAATACGAAATTGTCGAGGACGTCATCTTCACGCCCGACGGGAAACGCACCGAACACGTCGTCCGAGCGCCGCCCAATACGCTGAAGACGATCCTGCTGACGCCCGAAGACGAGCAGGATCTTCGGAACGTGCAGCCGTTCGTCCTCAATGCCGAAAGTATCGATAAATACGACGTCCACTACATGGGCCGCGAAAAGGTGGACGAAATCGGATGTTACGTGTTCGCCGTCAAACCCAAGCAGCTAGTGAAAGGCGAGCGCTATTTCGAGGGGCAGATCTGGGTGGACGACCGCGACCTGCAGATCGTGAAAACCTACGGCAAGGGCGTCGGCTATCAGAAAAAGCACTCCGATAACCAGTTCCCGAAGTTCGAGACTTACCGCGAGCAGATCGACGGGAAATACTGGTTCCCTACGTATACGTTCGCTAACGATACCTTGCACTTCCAATCCGGCCCGCAGCGGATCAAAATGACCGTGAAGTACGAGGACTACAAGCAGTTCAAGAGCGACGTCAACATCCAATACGGCGACGAAGTCGACAAGGATCAGAAGCCGGAGCCGCCCAAGCCGCAGCCGAAGCCCTGATCGGCAGCCGTGGGATAATCGGGCTTCTTATGCCCGACACCCGAATCATGGTACTGAACGACGGATCGATCAAAATTGAAGGAGAGTTCGAAATCCTGGACCCGCAAGGAGCCGTGTTTGGCCTCGCGGGCCGCAAGAAGATTTCCTTGTGCCGCTGCGGAGCTTCCCTGAATAAGCCGTTTTGCGACGGATCGCATGCCAAAATCGGGTTTCAGGATAAGGTGGTCGCGCGCGAGCTGCCTCCGCCCGCCGCGCCCAAGATCTAAGGAACGGACTTAAAAAGGAGGCTTAATTGGTGCCGATGCCGGTGGGCGTAGCTTCCGGATCGGAGGCGGCTTTGCCGGCAACCACTGTCGAAGCCGCGGACTGGGCCGAAGCGGGTTTCAACTTCGCGTTGGGGAACACGCGGCCAGTGACCACGCGCGAAAGCTTCACCGGACCGCACAGAGTCCTCTGACCCAGGCGTCCGGCATCCTGCCGCGCATCGTTGAGATAGATTGTCTCCCGCTTGGCGGCGTCAGGGCTCACCTGTCCTAAACGGTCAATCAACGCGGCCGTTTCATTCAGATCGCCTTCACACAGTCCGATTGGCTGCTGATTCAGTTCAATCAAGTCGGCCATGGCCTCGGCGTTGCGGGGCTCTAAATCCAGCGCCCGAACGAAGTTTTGCCGCGCTTTGCCGGTGAGAATCATGGGAAAAGACGAGCTTTCCGCCTGCCGCTCATACGATTTGCCCAAGCCGTCGCGATACGCCGCGTTGGTCGAATCCAGCTTTACGGCCCTTTCCCAAAGTTTCGTCGCCTGCTTGTACTCGCCTGCCCGAAACGCGTTTTGCGCCTGCCGCGCCAAAGTCTCGCCGGAAACGGTCTCGGCCGCGCCTGCGCCCGCTGAACTCAGAAGAGTCGCGGCGGCTACCCAGACCAAAGCATGAAGTCTCATAAATGTATTCTTTACGTCAGTTGGATGCCCGGCGGACGCGTAAGGTTGCGCGGCAATTCCTGCCTATTCGGACAGGGTGATCGTCGGGCCGGTTTCCTGCGCCAGTCCCGCCACGGCGAAATCCACCGCTGAGGCGAGTTCTCCAAACACTCCCGAGCGCGACGCCACCGGTTTTCCCGTGTCCCCGCCAATGCGGATCTCCGGATCCAGCGGGATTTCCCCCAGGAACTTGATCCCCATCTCTTTAGCGGTGGTTTTGCCGCCCCCGAAACCGAACACATCTATTTTCTTGCCCGTGGACGGCTCCACGAAGTAGCTCATGTTCTCGATCAGCCCAAGCACGGGAACCTTGACCTGGTAGAACATGTGAACCGCTTTACGGGCGTCTTCAAGCGACACGGCGGACGGCGTGGTCACAATCACCGCGCCCGTGACCGGAGCGGTCTGCATTAGCGAGAGCTGCACGTCGCCGGTGCCGGGCGGAAGATCGATCAGCAGATAATCGAGCTGCCCCCAATCCACGCCGCGCAGGAACTGCTGGATCACGCTATGGAGCATCGGACCGCGCCATACCAGCGGCTTATCCCCCGGGTTCAAGAAACCCATCGACATCAGCCGCACCCCAAAGTTTTCGAGCGGCTGGATGCGTTCCCCCTGGGCGAGCGGAGTCCGGTTGATCCCCATCATGAGGGGCACGTTGGGGCCGTAAACGTCGGCATCCATCAACCCCACCTTGTGCCCGAGTCCGGCCAGCGCGATCGCCAGGTTTACCGCGACCGTGGTCTTCCCCACCCCGCCTTTGCCGGATCCGATGGCCACCAGATGCTTCACTCCCGGAATCGGAAGCTTCGGCACGGCTCCAGGCTGTTGAGGACTCATTCCCTTCAGGGTAGCAAGGGAGCGTTTAGCCTATTCATAACGAAGGGCTTCGACCGGATCGAGCTGCGACGCTTTCACCGCCGGCCAGGTCCCGAAAAACAGGCCGATAGCGACGGAAACCGAGAACCCGGTGATAATGGCCCAACTCGGCACCACCGACGGTAACGACGGCACCAGCAGCCCGATAATCAAGCTCACCAGCACGGCGATCAGAATGCCGAGCACGCCGCCCACTCCGGTCAGCGCCATGGCTTCGGCTAGAAATTGCCCGATGATGTCGAATTTCCGCGCGCCCAAAGCCTTGCGGACGCCAATCTCCCGGGTCCGTTCCGTGACGCTCACCAGCATGATGTTCATCACGCCGATTCCGCCGACCAGCAGCCCCAGCCCGGAAATCGCGATGGCGATGATCCCGATCAGCCCGGTGATGCTGTCGAACTGCGCGATGATCTGGTCCGGCGTGGAAAGCGAGAAATCGTCTTCGTCTTTCTTGGGCGTATGCCGGATGCGGCGGATCAGAGCTTCCACTTCGTCAAAGGCTTCTTTTCGCTGGCCTGGCTTCGCCTTGGCGACCACCATGAAGTGGTCCACCTGCGGGTACCGGCTGCGCGCGGTATTGATCGGAATCGTGATCTGGGTGTCTTCGTCGTTGGAGCCGAAGAACCCGCCTTTGGCTTTGGCATGCACGCCGATCACGGTGTATTCCGCGCCGTCGCACATAAAGGTGCGCCCCAGCGGCTTGCCGTCGGGATAGAGAACTTTCGCGAGATCGGCGCCGATCACCGCGACGTGAGCGTTGCGCATATTCTCCTCGGAGGTGAAGAAGCGCCCCATCAGAAAATCGCGCGGGGAAAGGTCGGCGATGTTGGGCGTTTGCCCGATCACCGAAACCTGATCGCTCTCCAGGCCCGGAACGCGCGCGGTCAGAGCCTGCCCGTTGATCACATCCGGGATGAAGAGCTGCAGCCCGGTGTCCTCCACCGAACCCGCGAAGCGCTTGATCAGGTCCGCGTATTCGGGCTTGATCGGCCGCCGGCGACGTTCTTTCGGGCTGGCCCCGTTCTGGTGAGGATCGCCGCTGGTGCGGAACAGGAACACGTTGTCCGGGCCCAGCTGATCGAAAAAGGTGACGATCCCCTGGCGCAATCCCGTCAAAAGCGACGCGACCGTCACCACCGTGGTGATGCCGATGACGATGCCTAGAATCGTGAGGAGCGAGCGGAAGCGATGGGCCCACACCGCTTCGAGGGCCATCCCGATATTCTGCTTGACGGAAATCATGGGCGCTATTCCGACCTCAGCGCGGAAATGGGATCGAGCTTAGCGGCGCGCGACGCCGGATACCAGCCGGAAACAATGCCGACAATGCTCGAAACAGCCACGGAAAGAATCACGTACGTGAGCGTAATGTGCAGCTTCAATTGGAACAGCGCTCCGGCGATCCCGGTCACCACCGCCCCAATCGCCACGCCGATCGCGCCGCCGATCGACGCCATCAGCACCGCTTCGATGATGACCTGCAGCATGATGTCGAACCTCCGCGCGCCCAGAGCCTTGCGGATCCCGATCTCGCGCGTGCGCTCCGTCACGCTCACCAGCATGATGTTCATGATGACGATGCCGCCCACCACCAGCGATATGCAGGTGACCGGAACCACGATCGCCGCCACCAGCGAGAGCAGCGAATCGATGAAGCCGCGGATCGCGTCGGGCGTAAGCGTGTCGAACTTATCCGCTTCGCCGGGAAGCTGGTGATAGCGAACGCGCAGCGCGAGCGTCGCCTGGTCGAGGCTCTGCTGCATGGTGACTCCCGTTCCCGGGCGCGCGCCCCCAAAAATCACCATGCCGTCCGTGGGCGGCCCGAACAGACGGTTATAGGACGTGACGGGAATGTAAGCGGAGTTGTCCTGGCTTTGGCCGAACGCGGACCCCAGCTTTTCCTGCAGCCCGACGACGGTGAAATCCACGCCCGATATCGAAATCGTCTTATCGATCGGGGAGCTTCCATCCGGGAACAGGTGCTCCCGCAGCTCATCGCCGATCACCGCGACGTTCATCCGGTTCTGCTCTTCCTGCGCGTTGAAAAAACGCCCGTCCACCACCACGATGTCGCGGATGTCGGCGATGTCCGCCGACACTCCCGTCACCGCCGTAAGCTCGCTGATGAAGCCGCCGCGCTTCACATCCACGACCTTGCTCCGGTAGGGGCTGAATAAGGACGTATCGGCGTTGGTGCTCGCCAGGTACGCGTTATCGCTCATGGTGAAGCGCTTATTGCGTTTGATCTTCGCCAGATATTCCTTGACGCTGCGGGCCGAAATGATCTGCCCGATCATATAGGTGTTGCTGCCGAAGGCTTTGGCCGTGCTCTGGTCGGCGTAGACGCTCAGCCCCTCAATCGCGGAGCCCACAAAAATTACGCTGGCCACGCCGATAATGACCCCCAGCAGGGTCAGAAAACTGCGCAGCTTGTGCGCGCGGATCGAATCCACCGCCAGCCCCAAGGCACTCCCAATGTCGTAAATGAGGCGCGCGGAGCCCTCTTTTTGCATGCGTACTCCAGAATACAGGACGAAGCCCGCTCGCCGCTTGTTCCCGCAAATTTTCGAATAGCGTAAGATGAAGCTGCAACCGAACGACCCTCGCCTCCGCAGATGGAACCCCGCCCGATTCGCCTCGCCTACGCCCTGGAATTCCTGCTCTCTCTGATCGCATTCTTCGAATGCTGGAGCCAGATTGGCGGGCAGACCCCTCTCGACCTGATGCCCTGGTGGGTGAAGCTGCTCTTCGCCACCGCTTTCTCGTCGGTGGTCGTGCGGCTCACCGCCGCCGCGGTCGCCAATGAGCGTTTTCCTTCAGTCGCCCTGATCCGGTGGAGCCTGGCGCTGCTGCTGGTGCTCCTGATCATCACGCTGACCACCTACTACTACCACCTGAATGAGCCGCCCGACGAACAGTCTGGCGACGAGCCCATGACCACCAGCGCCCTTCTTCTCTCGCGGGCCAGCTGACGCGGGCGCTCTTCCCCTACGGCACGGTCGTATTTAACAGCATTTCCAAAGCGCCCGAACTATCCGTCACCACCACATCCGGCGTGCCGGCGATGGGTCGTTGGCCATGGAAGGCGCCGGCCACAACGGCGCCGGGTTCCGGACCTACTCCGTAGAACGTTTCCGGAACCACGAACGTGCCGTCGCCGTTGCCGGTGAACACCAGAAAGCTGCTTTCGTCCACCAGGCCGATATCCAGCTTATGATCGCCGTTTAGATCGGTGACAATTATACTCCCGCTGAACGGCAGAAGCGCCTTCAAAATTGTATAAGTTGGAAAGGTTCCATCCCCGGCGCCAAAATAGAGCCCCATAACCCCGTCTGTCCCATTGATCACAAGGTCCGGCACTCCGTCTCCATTGATGTCGGCCGCCACCACTTGAATCGGAATGACGGTGACGGAGAAAGTCTGCATCTGGAACTTCCCGCGTCCCTGGTTTAACAGGATGAATGCCGTTCCATTGAACGTATCCGCGGTGGCGATGTCGGGCAGCCCGTCTCCGTTGAAGTCGGCCACCGCGAGATTGCCGAATAAGTCCGGCGCATGAAGAGCGGTCGTCAGAGTCTTAGCCGTTTGGAAAGTTCCGTCGCCATTGCCGAAGGCGATCAGATTTCCGGAAAAGGCGATGTCCAATTTGCCGTCTCGGTTGAAGTCCGCCAGCACCGCCCCGCCCAATGCAACGGGGAAGTTCACTAAGCTCGCCTGCGTGAACGTTCCATCGCCATTGCCGAGAAAAGTGGCGAGGCTGGAAACGTTTGGCGCGGCGGCCGATCCCAGCACGACAAGATCCGGCTTGCCGTCGTCGTTAAGATCGCCGGTAATTAAGCAAGACGCGTTCGGACTCGCCATGGTAAGAGGACTTCCGAAGAGCGGCGAGGGTTTTCCCGTACCTGGATAAAGAGTTATAACGCTATCAGCCACTAACGCGACATCCGGAATGCCGTCTCCATTGAAGTCCGCCACGGCGGGGCAATTCGGGATTCCAGCCACAGCTAAGCTGGTGAGATCCAGAAACTTTCCGCGGCCTTGATTCAGCAGGACGGAGAACGTGAGGAGAAAAGAAACCGAAACGATATCCAGCCTCCCCGACCCGCGCAGATCGGCGAGAGCGAGGCGATTGGATTCAAGTCCGGTATCGTAACTCTCACCGGGAAGGGGATAATAGATGGCGGGGTCAAACCGGCCGTTGCCTTTTCCAAACGCAACATACCCTAAGCTGCTGACCAGATCGACCTTTCCATCGCCGTTTAGATCGGCGGCGGCGAGAAAGCCTTGTCCGGGCAGGCTCATCGTCGTGAACGAAAGATAGCTGTACGTTCCCGTTCCGGTCCGCCAGCTATTGTCGCCGATGGCCAAGGTCAGAAGCAGGGGGAAGATATCAACGCTCGAGCAAAGGGACGGGCGGAGTTTAGCGGTGCTTCCGTCAGTGCTCGTGTACGTGGCCCGCTGCGAACCAAAACTAACGTAAAGCGGCGGGTTAATCGCTTCATCGTAGAGCGCGCCGGATTTGGTGTGCAGGCTGTGCGAGCCCCCAAAATCCCCGTGGTCGGAAAGAAAGATTACAACCGTATTCTCGTTCATTTCCGATTGAACCAACTTATACATCACCACCCCAACCTGGTAGTCCGCGCACGACTGACGGCTGGATGTGGACCTCGATCACCAGTTAGATTGCCGCAGCCAATGCGTCCCGCGACACTGCCGGGACGCAATGGCGAAGAGCTGGTTTCTTGCCTGTATTACCTCCGGGAGACCGAACGTGCCCGGTTCGAAGCAAATGAAGACGCGCTTCGAGCTGCGTTTCCTGCCCGTTCACACCTCGTCAATCGCCTTCGCCGCCGCGTGAATCGCCTCCGCGATCTTTCCGATTTGCTCCCGCGTCACGTTCTCCCGGAACACTCGCGCCTGCACCGCTCCCCGCAATCTCATAAAAGCTTTCATGATCTCCGGCGACCGGCCGCGCTCAAAGCCCCTTCCCTTCTCATCCAGGCGCGCGAAAAGTTCCTCTAAGCGGCCGTTGTGCGCCTGCAGATATTCCATGCCTTCCGGGGTCACGGAATAGACCTTCTTGTTGATCTCTGACGATGCGCTCGCCAGTCCTTCTTCCTCCAGCATGGTCAAGGTCGGATAAATTACTCCGGCGCTCGGCGTGTAACCGCCGGAAAGCCGTTGCTCCATCGTCTTGATGAGCTGATAGCCGTAGCTCGGCTGCTCGGAAAGGAGCTTGAGGATCACCAGCTTCACGTCGCCGGCCTCGAACAATCGCTCGCGCCCGCCGCCAAATCCAGCGCCTCCTCGTCCCCATCCGCCGCCGCCCCGGCCGCCAAACCCATGCTCCGCCCTCTCTCGGCGACCTCCGCCGAAGCCGGGACCCGCTCCGCCTGCAAAGCAGCGCTCAAACTCCGCGCCATGCTCGTTCATTCGAAAAATATGCCTAAACATCGTGTTGTTTCTCCTGCTCAAAATATATCGTAAGTTATATCTTTACGCAAGAGAAAAATTCCGTCCCTCACCCAGCCACGCTGCGCGACTCCTCCAACACCCTCAGCACGTTGTCCGTCGTGTCCGTCTCCCCCAGCTTGCGTTCTTCACTTGCTCTCCATCGTTAGCTCCGGGTGCTCAGTGAGAGCTTCGGTTAATGACCTAAGCCAGTACGCGCGTCGATTGACGTACGCTGCCCAACTTGCCGGGTCTTTCAACAGGCTTCGCTGGCACTCCAGCCAATACGAGCGAACGGGACCCTCTAAAGAGGGGTCCGGGTCGCCTTTGAGGATCGCTTTCGCGTCCTCCAAGTGAGCAATCTCCCCAAGCAATTTCAGCTCGGTGGCGAACTGCTGAACCAATCCCTTCCTTGCCTTCTGGACGTCGGTGACCCAGGTTGCGTCTCCTGCCGCAGTTCCGTCGCGGAAAATCAGGCCACGCGCCTGCACGGTGAGCTCCAGCGGACGGGGATCGTCGTCGGGTTCCCCGGAGATGATCCAATCGAACGGAAATTCGGTGCCGGCCCGCAGGATCTGCTTGTCGCTAAGCTGCGCAAGGCGGCCCAGCACGTCTGCGCCGAATTGGAGTTCCTGAGGGATGGGCGATGTGACATTGACATTCAGTGTGAATGCCGTGATGTCGACGGAGCAGACGTTGGTGAGAATCATGTGCAATCGGCGAATCCCCGGCCGCGTCTGCGGTGGGTTGAGGGCATATGCCGGATCGGCGGAGTTGGGCACTACCGACACCAGAAGACAATCGACCGTCTTTGGCGGACCCGCCGCACACACGCCGGGGAGTGCCACGGAAAGGAACAGAACCATCGCGAATTGTAAATGACGCATTCTTTCGCCTCGCTTCCCGCGACTGCTGCTTGCCGGGTTTGCCGGCGGGCCGCATCACGCATGTGGGCTGACTATAGCCCCAAAAAAAAACAAAATGCAACCTATTTTTTAATTCGAGCGGGCTTAATTTCGGTTAAGTGAGCGGACTGGGCGTCCAGCCGCCAGCGGTGCAAATCCACTGGTAGCCATTCTCATAGCATCCCTGGGGAGGAGGTGTTATGCACGGCGCGGAAACGTCTTCTCGACGCTATAACGGTGCGCTTCGCCGTCCCGGTCCGTCATCGCGTCCGCCACAAACACGACGTGATAGCCATAATCGAACGCGCTGCGCCCGGTCGCCTCCACGCCGCCGCTCGTCGCGACGCCGGTCAGGAAAATCTGCGTCACGCCGCGCCGGCGCAAGTAATCATCCAGCGATGTGCCGATGAACGCGCCCGGCCGTCGCTTAGTCACTAAGTAATCGTCCGGCTGCCGCTCCAATTCCGGAACAAGCTCGGCCCAATCCGGCTGAGGCGGAAGCCGCAAGCGCCGGGACTCGGTTCGCCCCGGCGCCGCATCCGTCACATTGACCAGCACGACGGGCAGTCCTCGCTCCCGAAAGGCGCGCGCGAGCTGTGCGGCGCGGGCGACGATCTCCGCAAAGGGATGCACGGTCGCCAGTCCGGCGATCCCTTTCTGAAGGTCGATGACGATCAACGCGGCATTCACATCGAACGTTGTAAGCGGCATCCTTACTCCCGTTACGCGGCGTGCTTCTTGGCAAATTGCACGCTCAGCATGATGCTGATCGCGGCGACGCCCGCGAAGAAGACAACCAGCGCCGGGTCGCCCCCGCTCGCGACCTTTCCGACGCGGAAAAGCACCCAGCCGGCCGCCACATTCGCGAGCGCCCAAAGCACGTTCACCAGCGGCGACGACAACCCTTTCCCCGGCGGGCGGGCGAACGGCGACGGAAAGCGGTCGCCCGAAACGCCATGCACGAAGTGCGGCACGGCATTGGCGAGAAACATTCCGGCGAAGAAACAGGCGATGTAGTGATACCAGTTCATGTTATTTTCCTTTCGATTGGCGCGCGGTTGGCGCGCAGCCTAACGCGCGGGGACTGAGCCAGCCGGTTCCTGCATACCGGAGTCCAGTTCGATGCCCGGCGCGGGCAGCAGACCCATTTCCTGGTAAATCGGCCGCATGATCGCCCGGATCTTCGGCAGTTCGAACGTGAACCAAACCGATCCCGCGATGCAGCACGCGCCCGTGATCATCACCGTATGGGGCGCGCCGATCCGGTCCGCCAGCGCGCCCGCCAGCAGACTGCCGAACGGCGACGCGCCGAAGAAGGCCGTCGTGTAATAGCTCATGGCGCGGGCGCGCTTATCTTCCGGGACCAGCGATTGGATGATCGTGTTGCTGACCGACGCCGCCTGCAGCATGCCGAAGCCGGTGAAAATCATGAGTACGAACGACAGCCAATATGTATGCGACAAGCCGAACAGAACCAGCGCCGCGCCCAGCATGGCGGTGGCGATCTGAAGCATGCGCGTAAGCCCCGCGACCGACCTGCGGAACGCCAGCGAGATCGCCGACGCCAGCGCCCCGATTCCTGACGCTCCCATCAGCCAACCCAGGCTGGTCGCGCCGCCGTGCAGCACCTGCGCGGCGAAGATCGGCAGCAGCACGGCATAGGAATAGCCCATCAGACTGACCAGCGCAAAAAGCAGAAGAATGGTGCGAATCGGCCGAAAGGTGCGCACATAGTCCCAACCCTCGCGCATCTGTTCGAACATGCCGGCCTTCGCGCGGAGCGCGTCCAGCGGATGAATGCGCATCAGCAGCAAGGATGCGATCACGGCGAGGTAGCTGACGCCGTCGATCAAGAAACATCCGCCTTCGCCGAACCCTGCGATCACCAACCCCGCGAGCGCCGGCCCGATCAGCCGCGCCCCGTTCGCCATCGAGGAGTTGATGGCGATCGCGTTGCTCAGGTCCTTGCGGTCATCCACCATCCGCACCAGGAACGATTGGCGCGCCGGCGCATCGAACGCATTGATCAGGCCCTGCACGGCCGTGAGAGCGATGATTTCGCCCAGCGTGATGACGTGCGCGAGCGTGAGCGCGGCCAGCGCGAGCGACTGGACCGCAGCCAGCGCCTGTGTCCACAACAGCAGCTTGCGGCGGTCCAGGCGCTCCACCCACACTCCCGCGAAGGGTCCCAACGCAAACGAAACAATCTGGCCCGCGAAGCTGACGACGCCTAGCAGCAGCGCCGAATGCGTCAGGTGATAGACCAGCCAGGTCGTCGCCAGCCGCGTCATCCAGGTGCCGATCACGGATATGCTCTGCCCGAAGAAGAAGAGCCGGAAGTTGCGGTTGCGCAGCGCCCGCCACGCGTGCGTCATTGGGCCGCGCCCGCGCCGCGCTGCGCATCGCTTTCCACCAGCCGCCGCATGATCCTGCCGGCCGCGAACAGCGTGTCCCGCTCCTGTTCGTCGAGTTGCAGGATGGCTTGCGCCAGCCACGTCCGCTTGGCGTCGCCCGCGCTCTTTCGCACGGCCGCGCCCTTGGCGGTCAGCGCGATAATCACCTGGCGGCCGTCGGTCGCATGCGGCGTGCGCTCCACCATGCCCATCTCCTCGAGCGCCGCGATCGTCGTCCCCATCGACTGCGGCTTGATCCCTTCGGCTCGCGCCAGGCCGGCGGTCGTCGCCGGCCCGTTCTTCGCCAGTCGCCCCATGACGCCGGCTTCCGTCAGGGAAAGCTCATGCGAAGCCGCCGCGGCCCGCACGCGGCGCACTAATAACCCGAGGGCCTGCGTCAGGTCGGCTACGGCGAGCTCAAAGTTCTTGCGCGTCACGGTAATTTCATTATAGGCAAGAACAGGTAAACTTGCAAGGTAATCTGGCAAGTTTGCCTGCGTACAAAGCGGGCTTCAGGTCAACCGAGCGAAGAAGAACATCGCGGCGATGCCCGCCGCTTGCGGCGTGATTTTTCCAGGCATGTCCAGCGTTGCCGTAATTTTATGCGGCTTTTGTCGATTTCGGTCCGGCCGTGCGTCTATATCGTGAAGGCAGGGCAACTGGCCCGCTCGAAGGAACTCAGTCATGAGAAAAGTCAATGTTCTCGAATTTGTCACCCTGGATGGCGTCATCCAAGCCCCCGGCGGGCCAGAGGAAGATGCCAGCGGCAGCTTCGCGTACGGCGGGTGGATCCGCCCGCACTCCGACCCTGTTTTTTCCGCGGCCATCAGAAAGCAGATGAACATGCCGTGTGACTTGTTGTTAGGACGCAGAACCTTCGATCTTTGGGCGCAGTTCTGGCCGCAACATAATGACATTTGGCCCGCCGTCAACGCAGCGACCAAGTACGTCGCCTCGAATTCCATGACCTCTCACGAATGGCAGCCGTCCGTGTTCCTAAACGGAGATGTCGCGGAAGAAATCACCAAGCTGAAGCAACAGGAAGGGGCGGATTTGCACGTGTATGGAAGCGCGAATCTCGTTCAGACGCTCATGAAGCATGATTTGGTGGATGCGTTCTGGCTCAAGATATTTCCGATAACGTTGGGCGCCGGAAAGCGATTGTTTGCCGACGGCGCGATCCCGGCGGCCTTCAGGGTGACGGAAAGCGCAGTCACCTCGAAAGGCGTCATTATCGTGAATTACGAGCGTTCAGGCGCAGTCCTCACCGCAAGTTTATAAACATCGCGCCGTGTTGGGCGCACGCTTCAACGGGCTTGGTCAGACCAGCTCGACTCGGAGATCACGACCAATCGCGCGCGCACGTCTTGCTGATCCTCTCCGTCTCCATTGCCTGTGGCCCGCGACTCTTTGAGCACGCCCTCTTCCCTGAGGAAGTCGTCGAGCGGTGATCCGATATGCCGATCCGGCTTGCTCTTTTTTTAATCCTTTAACTTTCAGTCTTGTCCCAGGAGCGAGAGGAAGTTCGGCTGCCCATTGGACGCCTGGAGCCCGCCGTCGACCGGCAGAATCACTCCATTGATGAAGCCGGCGTCCTCACTCGCGAGAAACGCAACCACGCCCGCGATTTCCTCCGGTTTAGCCGCCCTCCCGAGAGGGAGGCGATCGACAAACGCGGCCATCACTGCTTTACTTTTCTCGAGATCGGCAGTGGCCTCGCTCGACGTGAGGCTGGGCGCCACGGCATTGATCCGCACGCCGCGGGAGCCGTATTCGAGCGCCAAGGCGCGCGTCAAGTTCGTCAAGGCGCCCTTTGCCGCGTTGTAAGAACTCAGTCCCCAATCTCCGCCTAAACCCGACGCCGAGGAGAGGTTAACGATCGAACCCTTTGTCTTCAAGAGATGGGGCAACGCTTCGCGAGACGCGAAGAAGACCGCATCCAGGTCAGTGCCCAAAACCTTTCGCCACTGCTCCGTGGTGGTCTGCGCGAAGGGGCCAAAGAAAGCTATCGCGGCGTTGTTCACCAGCACATCCAGCTTGCCGAACTTCGTGACCGTGTCTTCCACCAGCCGTTTCACGTAATGTTCATCCGACACATCTCCGGGATGAACAAGCGACTTGGCCGCATCGAAGCCTGCGATGGTTTCCTGCAATTTCTGTTCACGCCGCCCGTTGAGGACGACGAAGGCGCCTTCCCGCAGAAAGCGGCGCGCCGTGCTGGCGCCGATGCCAGAGCCGGCCCCCGTCACGATAACAACTTTTCCTTCAAATCTATTCATGATTTCCTCCGGTCCAGCGAACGGGAAAGGGGTGTTCGTTCCCGTGTCTCACTTCAGGGTTCACCCCACCCCATTATCCGCGTTCATTTCGTGTTCATCCGCGGCCGATATCAGCGTGCTCTGCTCATCGAGCTCCGCATTCGGGCCATGCGAGTGACCAATGTCGCGTGGAAGCGCGTCATTTTCGGATTTCGAATTCCACCGCCGATTGAGGGGCCGCCTTTGACCACCTGGTCGCAACTGCCTCAAACGGCTTCCGGCATCCGCCAATTGGTGAATCACAGATCTGCCCAATCCCTTCCTCGCTCATTGCAAACCACTTAGACATCTCGCGTGCCTCACTCCCCTGCTGACACGCGCTACAGTCAAGCCGGGAACCAGCCGAATGCCTCCATCCTTCGAAACTCTCTCGCCCGTCCAGCAGCAGGTGCTATCCTTGCTCGCTTCCGGAACCACCGCGCAGGCCGCCGCCGAATCCGCCGGCGTCCATCGCGATACCGTCTCCAATTGGCGCCGTTCCGAATCGCCCGCATTGCAGGACGAAGCGCGGGAAAATGTGCAGGACGAACCCGTGCACAACTCTGCACAATCCTGCACAATGGACGAGCCTGCTGTCGTTTGTTTGCCGCCCGAATCTATGCACAACTCTGCACAATCAGCCCAATCTGCCGCCGCCGTCGGCGGTATAGTCGGCGCAAGCCCGGAAGAACCTGACCTCTGATCGGCCTGTGCAATCTCTTCAGGATCGTACCGAACGCGTCGACGCCCTCATTCAGGAGCACTGGCCTCCGCTCCAAGGCGTAGCCCTGCTCGCCGTCGGCGGCTATGGCCGCGAGGAACTCTTTCCCTTTTCAGACGTCGACCTCTTGTTCGTCACCCGCCGCCGCGACCTGAAAGAGCCACTAGCCCCGTTTCTGCGCACTCTCTGGGATTCCGGTCTCCGCATCAGCCACTCCGTCCACTCCCCGGAAGAGTGCCTGGAACTTGACGACCGCAACGTCGAACTGAGCGTCAGCCTGCTTGACCGGCGCTTTCTGCTCGGGGATCGCGCTCTGTTCGGCATTCTCCGCGATCCCTCGAGCGAGCGTCTCGCCCCCGCTCTGGCCCGTCTCACCCGTGAGCGCCACGCCCGCTACGGCCGCACCATCTACCATCTCGAGCCCAATCTGAAGGACGCCCCCGGAGCTTTGCGCGACCTCCACGTTCTCCGCTGGCTCACGCGCTTAGGGATGGGTTCCGCGTCGCCCGAACCCGATCACGCTCTCCTCTACCGCCTTCGAGCGTCACTTCATGAAATCCTGCGCCGCGACGGCAATAGCTTGACTTACGCGATGCAAGACGCTTGCGCCGCCGCCTTGGGAATGCCCGACGCCGCCGCGCTCATGTGCGCCTATTACAGTCACGCCCGGGTCATCAATCGCGCCTGCCTGCGCCGAGTTGACGAAGCCGAGTCCCGCCGCAGTCCGCTCTTCGCCGCGCTCCGCGATCGTTCCTCGCGCCTCTCCAGCGCCGCGTTCTCCGTTCTTGGCGGCCGCGTCTACTTTCGCGTTCCTCCTCGTGACTCCCGTCAGTTCGCCGCCCTGTTCGAGTTCATCGCCCGTCACGGTCTCGCCTTGGCTCGCGACACCGAAGACCGGATCGCGCAGTTCGATTCCGCCACCCTGACCTGGACTGAGCTGCGGTCCATTTTGTCGCTTCCCTTCGCCGGAATCGCGCTCCGCGCCATGCACGATACCGGTTTTCTCGTGAAGCTCTTCCCCGCCCTGCGCGGAATCCAGTCGCTCGTCGTCCGCGATTTCTACCACCGCTACACCGTCGATGAGCACACCCTCGTCGCCATCGAAACCGCCATCCGGCTGCGCACCGATCCAGGCCGCTTCGGCGAACTCGCGCGGGAGACTTCCGGCTATCCGCTCCTGCTGCTCGCGCTCCTTTTCCACGATTCCGGTAAGGGCGTTCCCCACGGCGAACATGCGGAAGCCTCCGTCGGGATCGCTTCCGGCGCGCTCACGCAGCTTGGCGCGCCGTCCGCCGAGAGCGACACGGTGCTCTACCTCATCCGCGGCCATCTCGAGATGTCCCGCCTGATGCTCACGCGCGACCTCACCGATCCAGCCACCGCCGCCGCTCTCGCCGGCTTCGTCCAAACCGCCGAGCGCCTCAAGCTCCTCACGCTGCTGACCTGCTGCGATATCAGCGCGGTCAACCCCGAAGCCTTCACCCCCTGGCGCGCCACTCTGCTTTGGCAGCTCTATGCAGCCACCGCGCGCCGCTTGACCGAAGGGCTCCATACCGACATCGCCGATGCCGGCATGCCCGCCCGCTACGCGCTCACCCATTCGCCTGACGAACGCGACGAGCACCTCCGGATGCAAGCCGAGGGACGCCTCACCCGCCTCGACCGGGTTGGCGATGCCTGCCGCCTCACCGTCGTCACCTCCGATCGCCCGTTTCTGTTCGCCCGCATCGCCGGCGCGCTCGCCGGTTTCGGCATGAACATCCTCCGCGCCGAGGCATTCCGGAATGAGAGCGGGTTCGCCATCCAGACCTTCACCTTCGCCGACCCCATGCGCACCCTGGAACTGAACCCCGGCGAACTCGCCATCCTGGAGAAGCTGGTTCGCGACTCCGTGACCGGCGTCCGCAACGTCGAGGATCGCCTTCGCGGCAGGCCTCCCGCGCGGCATGCGCCCGTTCATCCGCTTCTGCCGCGCGTCGCGTTCGACAACCGCGCTTCGCCTCGCGCCACTCTCTTTGAAATCGCGGCCGAGGACCGCCCGGGCCTGCTGTTCGACTTGGCCTCCCGCATCTCCGCCGCGGGCTGCAACATCGAAGTCGTTCTCGTGGACACCGAAGGCCGCCGCGCCCTCGACGTGTTTTATGTCACGCGCGATGGCCAGCCGCTCGATCCCGACTCCGCCGCGTCCTTGCGGGACGCCCTGCTCGCCGCCAGCTCCGGCCGTTCGCATGAGATACTACGGATTCCGTCCGCCTGACAAATGAAAACTTTCGGTCTTTTCCTCGTGCTTACCGCTGGCAGTTTTGCGGCTTCGCCCACCACGCCGGCCCCTGACATCGAGCGCTTGTTTCGCGTGAAATGCGCCGCTTGCCACGGCGTGGATGGTTCAGGCGGAGCCGGCGCCAGCTTCAAAGGGAAGCTGGCCCATCACACCACGGCCGATCTCGAATCGGTGATTAAGAATGGGATCCCCGGAACGGCCATGCCTTCCAACTCGACGCTTCCCGCGCCGGCCGTTCACAAGCTCGCCCTCTACGTTCAGTACCTCAACAAGAAGAAATAGCCGCGCTCTGCTGCGACTCGCTGGCGTGGTACGAACTCCGCACCAGCGGGCCTGCCTCCACATGCGCGAACCCCATCCGCATCCCCGTCTCGCGCAGCTCCGCGAACTCCGCTGGCGCCACATACCGCACAATCGGCAAGTGCCGCGCCGACGGTCGCAAGTATTGGCCCAGCGTCAGGATGTCAACATGGTGCTCGTGGAGATCCCGCATCACGCCGGTCACCTCCTCGATCGTTTCTCCCAGGCCCAGCATCAGCCCTGACTTGGTCGGCGTCTCCGGCGAGAGAGACTTCGCATAAGCCAGCATGTCGAGCGACCGCTGATAACGCGCTCCCAACCGGACCTGCCGGTAAAGCCGCGGAACCGTTTCCGTGTTGTGGTTCAGAACGTCCGGCCGCGCCCGCATCACCGTTTCCATGGCCTTATGCGCGCCTTGGAAGTCTGGCGTCAGCACCTCGATTTTGCAGCCCGGCACGCGCTCCCGGATGGCCTCGATGGTGAGCGCAAACAACTCCGCGCCGCCGTCTTTGCGGTCATCCCGGTTCACGCTCGTCACCACCGCGTAGGAAAGGCCCATGGCCGCCACCGCTTCGGCCACCCGCCGCGGCTCGTCGTAGTCCACCGCTAGCGGCGCTCCTTTTTGCACCGCGCAGAATCCGCACCGGCGCGTGCACACGTTTCCCAGAATCATGAACGTGGCCGTGCCCCGGTTCCAGCACTCGCCGATGTTGGGGCAAGCGGCGCTCTCGCAAACCGTATGCAGTTTCAGCCCGGTCACCAGCGCCTTCAGGTTCTGGTAATTGCCGCCGCCCGGCGCGGGCGCGCGCAGCCATGCGGGCCGCGCCGGTTTGGTTTCGAGAGTAACGAGCACTATTTACAGTCTAGCCGGGATTCCAATACGTACTCCCGTATGCGGTCGCCGATCAGCCATCGCAGATCGTGCCCGTCCGATTCTTCCAGCGCCCGCCGCGGAATCAAGCCGATCAGCTCGCTTCCGGCGATCCCGATCCCGCGCCGCTCCGCTTCTTCCCGAATGCGCTCGAACACGGCATATAAGGGAGTCGTCTCGAAGTCCGTCAGGTTCACGGATACCTGCACCTGCCCGCGCGACTTCAGTTCCAGGCCCAACGCCTTCACGCACGGCAGCCCGCCCGACGATTGCCGGATCGCGCGCGCGATCTCCCGCGCCGCCCCCAGATCTTCGCTCCGCAGATTTACGTTCCAGGCGATCAGGAAGCGCCTGGCCCCCACGATCACCGCCCCCGCCGTAGGATGCCGGCCGAGCCCGAAATCCGGTTCGCCCGTAAACGTCCGCGACCGGATCGTCTCCAGAGGCGCTCGCGAAGGGTGCGACGCCGCGGCTTCGTAAAGGAACACCGGCACTCCCAGTTCCCTCCAGATCCGCTCCCCGGTGCGGCGCGCCAGTTCCGCGCACGCGGCCAGCGAGCTTCCGGAGATCGGCACAAACGGCGCTACGTCCGCCGCTCCAATCCTCGGATGCACTCCGCTCTGCTCCGGCAAACGGATCCGGTCACAAGCTGTCGCGACTGCCCGGAACACGCTCTCCCCCACGGCTTTAGGCGTTCCCGCGATGGTCAGAACGGTGCGGTTATGATCCACGTCCGAGGTAGAATCCAGCAGGGTTGATCCGGCGACGCCGCTTGCCGCCGCCCGCAGCGCCTGAATCGTTTCGGCATTGCGTCCCTCCGAGAAATTCGGGACGGCTTCAATCAGGCCGCCGTCAGTCGTCATCGCCGGGCATCGCGCTCTTAGAATCGTAAACCAGTTTCCCGCGTTTAATCGTCTTATCCACGATGTTCACGCCCGGCGAATGCGCCAGCTCGCGGTAATCCGATGCGTGAAGCACCAGCAGGTCTGCCTGCTTGCCCGCTTCAATGGAACCGATCGTGGCTTCAGCACGCAGCGCGAACGCGTTGTTGATGGTCGCCGCGCAGATCGCTTCTTCCGCGCGAAAACGGTAGGATCGGCAAGCCAGATAGATCGCCGTCTGCATGCTCAGGCTCGGGCTGAGTTCCGGGTGGTATCCGGATACGAGCGATGGGATGACGCCCGTATCGGCGAGCAGCCGCCCCGGAGCGGCGTAACACCCGCCTAAGTGCTGAGCCCGGCCAGGGTTCAGGATGGCGATGGTCTCGGAAGCGGCAAGGGCGTCGATTTCATCGCGGGTGATCCGCGAAAGATGTCCGCACGAAATCGCCCGGTGCGCAACCGCGGCCGCGACCGCGCTTCCGTGCGCGAATAAGTCGGAGTGTATCTTCATGCAAAATCCAAGTTCGGTGGCGCGCTTCAGGATGTTCCCCGCTACCGCCTCCGGCAGATACCTCATGTCGTATTCGAGATCCACGAAACGCGCCATCCGCCTTCGTCGCACGGTGGGAAGCAATTCCTGGCTGACATATTGCGCCCACTCGCCGGGACCATGCCCTTGCGGCAATTGCAGAAGCAGAGTGGAATGCAGATCCAGCGGATGACCGTTTTCATTCTGCACTCGCAGCACTTTCAGGATGCCGCTCTCCTCGAGAGAGTATCCGGCGCGAGCCTCCGCAGTGACCGTCCCGTGCTGCAGCATCCCGCGGGCCAGGCGGTGCAGCCGCCGGTTCAGACTCTGCGACGATAATCCCGCGAGCGCCTTCCCGCCGTCCAGCAGAACATCGCGGAACACTTCCACGTCGGGATTGTTGTGATGGCGCAGAAGCTGATCGAGGCTGCGTGCGAGAGCGCGCGAAACCCTTGAAACGCGACGCTCATAGCTGTGTCAACACGCCCGTCAACGATGTAGAGGTCACTGTCGGCTCCATCACCGCGCAATCGGTCGCTCTCTCACTGGTAGAGGCACGACATCCCCGAGCACTTCAGCGGCCATCCATTCGCGATCCGTTTGTGGCGGCGGCATCTCCTTTAGGAAGCGATCCACCGCCGCTGCAATATCCGGCTTGCCTTCGGAGCGAAGTGCGTCTCTCACCCCGCGCCAGCCCAGCTCCACGCTCTGGCGCGTCTTGAGCATATCGGCCTTGCTAGGCTCTATTCGGATGCCTCCAGCCGAAAGTTCGGCCGTGACGGACTTCCGTCTTTCCTGTATGTGCGTAGATCTCTCGTCCCTGTTAGCCCGATAAATTCCGTCCGGCTTCCGCGGTTTAGTCACGCCTCGGACCACCCGATCCGTCGCATTGGCAGCAATGCCCTGCGCGCGAAGATGCCGTGCGAACTCGTGCCGCCACTCCCGTAGCGTCGCCTTCCGGACATTCAGCCGTTCCCCCTGCTCGCTCATCGCCTTGACGACCAAGTGGACATGCGGGTGAGGTTGGTCCGTGTGCAATACCATGGCGTACCGATGCTTCAGCGCAAATTGCTCGCGTGCAAATACCCGACTGGCGTCGAGCAGCCCCTTCGAGGAGGTCCCCGCCGGCATAGACAGCACAATGTTGTGCACCAATTTGTGAGGCTTGCGTCCCGGCTTGCCGCGATAGGCCGACTGGGATTCCGCAGCATCCAGTTCGAGATCCCAGTCTTCCATCAGTCCTTTCCCTTGCCCTCTGCCTTGCAGGTGCTCGCCGTCGTCGGTCTCGATCTCGAACTCGGGGCGCCGATTGAGATACTTGAAGTGCGCCACCACCCCCTTGGCGGTGGTGCCGCCGCCAGAGACCTTTACCATCACCTCCGGTACAAGTCGGACGGTGCGCGCCACCTGCTCGACCTGAGTCGGCGACAATCGCTCGGTACGGCCTGGGCCTCGCCGCGCATAGCTGACAATATCAAAAAGAGCCTGTCCGGCTCGAAGATCAATGGTTCGCCGGGGCATCGCCTGACTGCCAGCTCATGATGTTCGCCCTCATCAACCCGTGGACATGGTCGCGCAGGCCTTCACAGACCTTCAGCATGGCTCGTAAGTCCTCGCGGCTCGGGCCCGCCGCATGTCCGCTCTGATGACCCAGACGTGCGATCTGATTGAGGTTATTCCCAATTGCCCCCAGCGCAGCAATGGATCGCCTGAGCGCTTGCAATTCCTCCGTGAGCAATGGAGAGACGCCCCGGACGTGTGCCCGAATCAGGTTCGACGCGTACGTCGCGGGCGCTACGCAACGCGCCACCGCGCGCGCCCGAAGTAGCGCCCAATCGCCCGAGCTGATCCGCACATACAACCGCGTGAGTCGCGACGGGCGGTCTTTCGAGGATGCCGTAGCCACGTCCGCCGCAGCCGCCGTGTACAGCATCAGCTCTATCATGCGCTTGAGCAGTGCCGACTCACTCAGCTGCTGTCGCTGCGCCGCCGCGCCGAGCGCCTCCTTCGTCGCCGCCGACACTCGACAATGAATGAATGCGTCCGCCGCCATGGAGATGATCGTGATACAACAGCGGCCGATAGGCTATCCTGCATATCCATCGAAACGACAACCAAAGAGTAACGGGCCGCGTCCAAGGATTCGAAACTCTGCGGAATAGCTGTGGTAGAAGATCGGAGGAAAACCGGATCGCGCACCGCTGGACAACGCACCATTCATGCAAGCCGCTTGCACCCAAAAGAGCAGGGAGAGGCGCCGAAGCACCCCTCCCATTTATCTTTACCGGTACCTCAGCCGGTCATCACCTCCTCCGCCAAATCCCAAAGTCGGCCGTTAATCCTGAGGTCTTCACGGATCGAACTGATACGTCGAGTAGCAATCCTCCGCCCACTCTGGGTCAGTCGGCTCACCCCGCCCCGCAATAAATTCTCCTGAACTTATGTGGAGAGGTTAGTTATGTGCAGAAACAGCTCGTCATCGGTTCCTAGCAAACGTTTACGGCCTGTTTGCTCACCATGACGTTTCGTGGGCCGTCGCCCTCTTGCGGACGGAGTCTGAACGGCTGCTTACTTTGCGCGGTACCGGTAATTCAAATACACTCCCGGCCATGACCAGTCGTAGACCGAACGAATTTGCCTTCTCCAAAGCTGCCCTTCAAACTTCCGAGACGACAATCGCGGCCGGTACGCGCCATCCCGAACGGCGTTGCCCGACTGCTACTAATGTTGGGGGCTGAGTAGATGGACCGCATTATCAACGATAGCAGTTATCACCAGTTTGGGCGGTGACCATGTCGGTATGTGTTCTCCATTGGGATGCTTTTACTCGGCGACCGGGCAAAGGGAATCCCGCCGGCATCGTTTTGTCTGCGCAGAATCTCAGCGACAGCGAAATGCAGGCTATTGCCCAGTCGATAGGCTTCAATGACACGGCGTTTGTGTTGCCTTCGCACAGTGCCGATCTTCGCATCCGATATTTTGCCCCACGCCGTGAAGTGGATTTGTGTGGCCATGCAACCATAGCAGCGTTTTCTGCGCTACATCGCGATCACTTATTGCCGTATGACGGAATCGGCCGCGATTACACCCTTGAAACCAGAGCCGGCGTTCTGAAGATTGGCGTTGAAATGACGGAGGATGGCGACCCGCTAATTGTCATGAACCAAGGCATAGCGCGATTCGCAAAATTCAACGGGTCGCGCGACGAATTAGCGGCCGCCCTAGGTATTTCCGTATCTGATCTTGATGACACACTTCCGATAATCTACGGAAACACCGGTCGATGGACGTTGGTCGTGCCAGTGATCGACCTGAAAACCATGCAAAAGATGCGTCCATCTCCGGCCAACTTTGCGGCGATTCTTACCGAGATTCCTGACGCGTCTATCCATCCCTTCTGTCAACAGACCATCAATCCTAAAGCGCGCATGCACGCGCGTCATTTCTCGTCTCCCGGATCTGGAACTCTGGAAGATGCCGTCACCGGCACGGCTTCCGGTGTATTGGGCGCCTACGATCAGACCTTCATCAGAAATGCCGTCGATCTCAATGTGCCCCTAATTGTCGAGCAGGGATACGAGGTCCAACGCGAAGGGACTGTTCAAGTGTGGGCAACCCCGACGGGGGATCACTACGCGGTGCGGATCGCTGGCAGTGCATGTTTTGTCCGCAATATCGAGTTCGGCTAAGCATTGCTTGACCGGCGAATTCCAGGTTGCCCTATAGCCGACGCTCACGGATGTCTGCTGCGGTCAAGTCCCGCCGATGGTGGACATCACCGACCGCGAAAGGCTCTGACCGGCCAATCTGAGACATTGGACATTAGGAAATGCGTTCCCGTAAGCTGCCACCAATCTAAAACATTCATTCAGGCCGACGATACCGGGCCGTGAACACGCTACCGCCAACCTATGCCGTCAGTCACCACTACGTCCCAGAGTGGTATCAGCAACGCTTTATCGATCGAAGCGCGCATCAGCACAAGCTCCACTATCTCGATCTGCAACCTGAAAAAATCGCTCATCCCGATGGTTTATTTCACTACCGCAAGGCGCTGAGGCACCTTGGACCGAACAACTGCTTTCAGAGCGATCATCTTTACTCCCTGCGCTTTGGTAACCAGATTACCGACTACCTTGAGAAAAACTTCTTTGGAAAGATCGACAACGAGGGTAAGCGAGCGGTCGAGTTGTTCTCCGACTACGATTACATGAAGCAGGCAGACGAGGCGCACGAGAATATCCAGCAATTCCTTCGCTATATGGACGCGCAAAAATGGAGGACGCCGAAAGGATTGGACTTTCTCCAGAAGCTTTCTAAAAAGCAGGGGCATCAGAATGCGCTGCGCTACTTGGGAAACTATTACCAAATGCATTGCACAATGTGGATGGAGAGTGTCTGGGAGGTCCTCTCCTGCGACAACTCACCAACTAAGTTCATCATTTCAGACCATCCGGTCACTACATATAACAAGTGGAATCTTTCCTGCGTCCCAATTGGCGGTGTATCCGTTGGATGCTCCAATCGGCTTCGTGGGCACGCACACGATCTTCCCTTTGAGCCTCAACCGCTGTTTAGTAATGACGAATCTTGGGTACGTACGAAACCCGCAGATCAAGCTCACGAAAGATCGGGTGAACGCTCGGGTGTTTGGTGAAGCAATATTCGATCTCCGTAAGATTCAAACTGGCCGCCAGATCGATGAAACGTACGTGACCACGATCAACTACGTAGTCAAGCAGCGGGCCAGGCGGTACGTCGCGGCTGCACGAAAGGAATGGCTCTACCCGGAGGGGACGTGCAGTAAAACGATGTGGAATAAGCTGGGTGGAAAGTTCTTTCTAATGCCTGACCCCCGCAAGGTGACCTTCCACACCCAAACGTTGGTTGGGTACGATGATGGACGCGCTTGGGGCACGGACGAGTACGGTCGGCGCCATACGCGCGATGATGATCCAGAAGTAAAGCGACTCCGGGACATCGAATGGAATGCGTTCCAACAGTCCAAGCGGTCATGGGACACAACCTTTGGTGAATTGTCCTCGGCTTCAGGAGTTCCTGAGAGCTATGAGTTAATGAGCTAATTCGGCTTTAGACCGTGCGCTCGCCCCCCCAGAGGCGATGTTTCCCTCGGAAAGGGACACCTTCCGGTGGGCGGGCCGCAGGCTGGTTCAAATCATGTCCGGCATTTCGTGACTCCAGACCAGCTATTCATGCTAGGCAGCTTGGGGTCGACCTGTCCCTGGGGCAGGTATCATCGGCAAGGGATGAGCATCTCAATGAATATTGCGGAACGCGGCGGCATATGGCGCGGCTGCATGCCGGCATCGGAATCGTCTTTGCAGGATCTGCGGACAGGCGCGCCCGCTGGATTGCCCGACACATATTTCATGTTGCTTCGATTTAGCAATGGCGGCGAGGGTGACCTGGGCATAGAGCCCGGTTGGTTTTGTCCCTGGCCCGCCGAAGAAGTCTTAAAGCTAAATCTCGACTACGAAATTGCTGACAACATGCCGGGCTTGTTTGGGTTTGGTTCTAACGGAGCTGGGGAATTGATTGCCTTTGACTTGCGCCAAGGCCCGCCATGGCAGGTGGTTATGGCACCGTTTATCGGTATGGAACCCGCGACGGTGATCAGACTCGCCACGAACTTCGATGAGTTTTTGAGGTGGGTCGGCGTGCCGATCAGTGCGGATGGCATGTAGCCATCGAGGTATCCACTTTTCTGCTGTTCCCAAAGCTGCCGCTCGCGTCCGGCAGCAGTGGGTCGACTTTGCCCGTTGGCGCAGCGGGTCCAATTCGTCCGTGTTAAATTCCAGTCTTCGAATGACAGCTGTGGCCGGCGGACCCGACCGTCATTCCGTTGCATTGCCGGCCAACTCCCGCCAGTCATGCCCCTAAATGAAGGGCGCTAAAGCGGCCTTTCGCACTGGGTTTGTCCAATCACTTCCGATACGATGATCAAATGAAACAAGGAATGTTTAGCCGAGCGGCGGGAGCGAAGCTCTTGGGCGCCATGCTCGCACTTGGCGCGTGCCACGTCGGGTTGTTGAGCGCTGCTAACGAAACGACAAACGCTGAAAGGTTCGCTGCAAATAAATGGTCGATACCGTCAACGGGCGAACAACTCATCGGTAACGTCATATTGGCGCTCAATAACGGCTGGTTTTTGGAGAAGGAGTTTTACTCGGATACGGCTTCTTTGAAGACATTTTTCAACGCGTCGAAAGTCCTCATTGCGCCAAAAGAATCTTTCGTCAATGAGAAAGGGTCGAAATCGAGTGAATGGCTTTTCTTTTTTTTTAAGATGAAACCCGGGGTCACTAAGAACGTTCCTCACGAAGGCTCGATGGTTTATTACAGTATTAAGATCGCGGCGGAAATAGCGGACGGGGCAATCAGTAGTGCCGATGTGACTTTGTGGTTTGAGGAATCGTATAGAGTAAAGTCGCTCGGCGCAGCGATTCAACTGCTAGGAGCAGGATGGATCGAAGACAAACAATCTGAGCACCGACCGCTTACAGATGGGGCTTATGACACTGACTCGATTTACGTGAAGAAGGCCTCAGGGCAGACACTTGAGGTCGGCCTTGATATCAATGGCGACGGGAAATTAGAGACGGCAAATTTCTCCATACGCAACGGCGTAATTTCGCAAAAATAGCGTCAATTTCGGTGCCTCGAAGCGGCCACTGACGACGGTCTGCAGTGGGTCGGCTTTGCCCCTTGGCGCGGCAGCCCCAATCCATAAGTGCTAAATTCCAATTGTCGAATGACAGCTGTGGCCGGCGGACACCAGGCATTCCGCGACGTTCCCGGCCACTTGCGGTCAGTCCATGACCCAGTAGCGGCGCCGGTAAGCAGCCGTTCGGGGTTTGCGATAGTTAATTGGTGGGAGTGTGCGTATGACTTAAGAGTCGTCGATAGCTATCGGCCATCATTGTATCTCCCGTTCTCCGCAATGCGAGCTCTAGCGCTGGAATGAACTCCTCTGGCAGCGGGTCAATCCCCTCCAGCGCGGCAACCGCTGCGATGTCGCTCATATCACGTGTGCCGCCGGACTTTTCGTCACCGACTGCTTCGGTTAGAAGACGACGGCGAACAAGCATAGACGCCCCGTCAATCGCTACGAGTGCATTCACGTCAACCACACGCTCGCGCCCTGAGGCCCAATCGGTCCCATTGTTCTCATTGAGTCGTTGAATCAAGAATGGAACGGCGGCTGATGCCTTGGGTCCGATTCTTTGGAGTGCTCCGGCCGCTGGCGTACCCAGACCCGGCGCCTCTAATAATGGGACGATGGTGGACAGCGACATCGACAATGGAGCCACGACAGCGAGGGCGGAAACAATTGACGATGCGATATCGTCGGATCGTTCCGCAACCGCCACGCTCAAGCGCTTTTGCAACGGCGGCAACGCGGTCCTCGCTGGTAATCCGATGTTTCCCAATGCACCAGCTGCGGCGGCGGCCCGCAATGGATCGTCCAATAGTCCAACCAAATGAGCGACGATGTCTTTTGACTGCACACGACCAAGGCCGCCGAGCGTGTTGATCGCGAGCAAGGATTTCGCCCGCCCAAGATTGGTCCCATCGTCGCTCGTCGATTGGCGCTTCAATAACGGTATCACCGAGCGGGCGGGAGTACCGATGCAGGCGAGCGCATAGTAAGCGTCTGTCGGGTACATCTCGGTCGTTATTCGACCAACAAGAAGCGGCACCGCCGCCGCAGCGTCATCTTTGAGACCACACAGCGCATTGGTAGCGTCGAATCGAATCTCGGGAGATGTATCGCGCATGAACATCATTAAGGGCTTCGCTGCTGGCTTTCCTTTGTGTGACAGAGCGATGGTCTCGCAATAAGGGGTCCAATACGGCTGGTAATCGATTTCCGGCGGCGTTTTCACCTTCCTAATCAACTCGGCTATTGGTTGAACGTCGAGCTTTAACGTTTCGCAAGGGGGTACGGGTGCAGGCGACATCGCAAGGCTTGGCGTAGACCAGGGAGATATGAAAAACCCAATAGCCATCACTCGGGCGCAGCTGAGCTTCATAGATTTTCCTACCGGCCGATATTACAAGCGCCTATTCATAATCCGTGCTGCGCCACGCTGCAGTTCACCATGCGTTTGGCGACGGGTCAAATGTGGCTGCACAATAGCGGACCGAAGCCACCCCTACCGCGTGAGCGGTTTAGTCCCTCGACCCCCTGCAGCCATCCGTCACCGGCTCCTTTCGGGTCGCCCAACTCGAACGCGACCAAGGTTCCGACCATCGCTGCATCGGCTTAATCGTCCTGACCACCCTCATCGACGCCATGGGTGCCCCGTCACCGAAACTGCTGCTAGGGTGACTGCTGTCACTCATAGGGCCAATACCGGGCAGCCATGGGCCTTCACCGGAATGGACCGGATCACGTGGGGAAGTCTTGCGATCACGAGCCCAGATGCTGAAGACTACGGTGGCTCCGACCAACGGGATCACCCAAACCAGAATTAGTTGCAGCGCCTTTTGGCTGTTTCCGTAGACGCGGAATCGTATGAGGCAGGCGGACGCCATGACATTCAAGATGGCAAAAGCGGAAAGAAGAGCCAGCGTTATGGTCGCGTTGATCAACTTTCACCTACCTGAACTCAACGAATGAAAGGTTTCCTGGATCGATGCTACAGCAGTCGGCCAAGCAGGCGTCGTACTGAAGGTTTTGACCCTTCCTTGCCAGCCATGAACGGCCGCTTCGGCTCCGTGCTACGCATTCAGGTGTAAAGTGCAAACACCTAATGGATTGGGGGCTTGCCGTGTTCCGGAAATCTATTTCTATCGCGTTGATCTTATGCGCCTTGGCAGCGTGCGGCCGTAACGTAGGGCCAGGAGATTCGCTGTATCCTAAGGTAAACGCAAAGCCCGTACGAAGATTGGATGTAACTCTCATCGGAAAACAATCGCTGCGTCCGGTGTTTCGCGCGAGTTGGTGGGCGCAAAACGTGAGTGCCCCGTGGAAAGATGCGTGCACATACGGGGCTTTCAGAGGTGGGGTGCCCGCTCGTGCTAGTTACTCAATCACGGTGCCATTGTTGTTTAGCAATGAGGACGGCGCCCTCCGAAGCCACTTTGCGTTCGATTTATACGAACCAGGCTACTGCGGATACCAATTTGGCGATTTAAACTACAACATTGATCCATCGTATGGTGGTGCCTTCCTCCCTCTTATCGAATACAAAGACGATCCCAAGCTACCACCAGCGGTGAGTGTGGACATTTGGTGCCGGCACATGGCGTCTTTGCCTGAAGACGCTTGCGATACTTATTCCGCTCGAACAAAAGACCGGCTGGCACCAGTTGCCGTCGGACCGACCACTAGTTCGCTAGTTATTCGAGTCCACGACGAGAGCACGAATTCGCCCTGAACCCGGACTGGCTGCTTCATGGCGTTGATCTCGTGATCGTCAGTGACGGGTCATGGCCGGGAACGTCGCGGAACGGCGGTTGCCTGGCGGCAAGACCGGTCGTTCAATCTCGGAATTTAACACCGCGAGCTTCGGCGCTGGCGGCCAATGAGCGAAGTCGACCCAAAGGCGGCAGCCGCGACTGGCGGCTTTGGGAAACGAGACACCGTCCCATAAAGTCAAGCACCGTAAGCGTCTACCGCCGAACCTTTCGCCGCCCCACCAAGCAGGGTCGGCATCTAGTTGATCGTAGGCATGGTCGGGGATAGCGCTCGTATTGCGTGTTTCACGTCCGTGACCTGCGAAATACCAATGAAGCTCACGCAACCGTGGAATACGTCTTGTCGCACCCGAATTTCATTGTGCCCGCGCACGACGTAGTTCTCCTCTCCATCTTTGTTAAATCGGCGAAAGAGAACTTTACGTCGATCGAGCTCCGCCGCCAACTGCCCCCGTCGGATGCATACGTGATACACATCTGGGGACAGTTGCAACCTCGCGCTTCGATTGGCGCGTACCGGCGGTACCGCAACAAACGAGGCCACCGGTTCTTGACCGGTATCGTTGACCGAATACTCGAAAGACGTCGCATTGATTCCGGGAATCACGTTCTGCAACAGGTAATTGATGCCAAATGCACCGGGGCCCGGAGTGGTGAAGCGCGCATGTAATGCGCGTGCCGCGCGCGCCGAATTTCGGATATCGCCGCCCGCGATGATGGCACCAATGCCTCTTATCAAAGGAGTGCTTGAAATTAGGTTGGTGTCCGTATGCGATGCGAACGGCTCGCGGACTTCTTGGAATTGCGATAGATGCATTTGGCAGCCGCCGCCACTGAAGCGAAATCCACTCACATGAATTCCATGTTCGCCACCCCATGTAAAGTCGGTACCCGCCCCGACGCCGTGTGGATCCATGCTGGAAGTTGACGGAATCTTGAACCGAGCAGCCCAGAGCGCGAAATCGGGGCACTCGGTGGGAACGAGGTTCAAGTTAAAAACCGATCCATGCCGGGCGGTATCCACCCGATACTCATAGTCAAGCCCCTGTACTCTCAAGGTCGGCGGCACGGTCGTCGGTGTCACCGATACGAATAAAGGACGATCGACGCGATAGGCGTACGGCGGGGAGACAAGGCCCGTAACCCAAAATCGCAGACCCAATGTTTGTTCCAAGAAATCAATATCCGCAAGGTTGCCGTGAACCAGCACTTTTTGAAGTTGCTCCTCAAGCACCGACGGAGGGTGCGCCGCAAAATCGAATGTGGCCCAGAGGTTGCGATTGGGATCGAGACAAAGATTGATGCGGTAGTCGGCCGTAAGGTCGGGCGCTATGGCACCGCAGGGCAAGAGCTCAAAAACGATACTCACCGACACTTCATTTTTGTCGCTGTTTCCCCGCTCAAATATTGAGTGGGACAGAATCTTTTCGGCGGCCTCCACTAGCCGGGCCGCTGCATCCGTCCGCTCACGATCAATCTGCATCGGAAGATTGATTTCTCCGGACGGACTGATCTTGAGCTTCACGACGACGCGACCTTGTTCGCCTCTCCGTTTGGATGCATCTGGATAATAAGCCGAAAGGTTAGCGACGTCTTGCAGTCGTTTGGGAAGTCCCGGAACCCCCTGCGGCTTGGATTCTGGTGGTGCCTGCGTATGCCGATTGGCAACACACCCGCCGGTGACGAGCAGTGCGAAAAGAAATGCCATCCTAATTAAACCGTGCACGTGCCTCCTGCTTTGCGTTCTGAGTTGTCGAGAACCTCTTTAGATTAAGCCACTAAGCTTCCGAATGTCAGCATACTGGCGCTCACTTTTGCGAGACGAATGACCGCAATTGGCCTGGAACGTCGCGGAACGACCGTTGACCGGCGGCCATTGCCGTCGTTCGAAAATTGGAATTTAACATGTACGAATTTGGTCCGCTGGGCCAACGGTCAAAGCCGACCCACACCTGCCTGCCGCAACTGAAGGCTTTATGGCCGAATATCATCGAAGCGTTCGATCTGACGATTTGCTAGGGCGATTTAGTCGGGTCGAATCCATATCGCCACTCGTTCAACAAGCCATCGGAACTCAGCACTCCCGCGATGTCCATGATTTGCTCGAGATAGAGTAAGAGTCGGTCTTTCTCCTCTGAGTCCTCGTTTTGAAATGATGCCAATGTGATCCGAAACTACTGAAGTACATATTGCTTGCTTGGATGGGATTGCAAGCCTAGGATCAACCTATCTATAAGTGCGTTGAGGGCAGCCTCGCAGCGCGACCGAGTCGTTTCGTTTGGCGCCCCCGGATAGAAGGTCGCAGCGTTCTCGTGGAATTTTGGCGCCTTACGCAGGTCACGTAGCTTATTGAACGTCATGTCGCTAATCGATATCGACTGTGACACAGGCTCTGCTCCTCCAACGTCGAACCCCAGTAACAGAACAACTGCGACAAGCCCTGCTCGAAGCGTAGTGCGCTGTAAACGATTAGTTAGGCGAAGCATAGCTTCTCTGGCCTGGCCAACATATCCAGCGACACGCGTCTCTCCTTGTGCGGGGGCACGATTCCCTACAGGTCCACGTCAGTTTACCGCACGCCGCGAACGGCTGCTTCGGCAGCGGCAACATGAGGCGGTCAAAGACGGGTCTTGGCCTGGAGTGATTCCGAACGTCTCGTAACGGACGAGTTAATCGGGCGTCCTGCCAAAACCACCGAACTTAAAACAGCCGGGGTCTGAATGCGTCCGATAACCTGTGGTAATGAACCTGGTCCGAGCCGAAATCGACGATTACGGGATCGGGGCGACCAGCGCTGACGCCAAAGGAAGCCGCCTGTTTCTAGACGTCGATCCCCCTCTGCGGATCACAAAATATGTTGCGTTTGCACAGGCAAACCCCTTCATTCAAACGCCTTCCTGTATCCAGCCCCACATAACTGCAGACCTCACATATCCGCCAAAGTCGGCTGGCTCGTAATGGATCTGCGAGCACGACGTGATAGGCTGAAGGGATTAAGTAATCCCGCCCTCTTTGATTCCGTCACCAGCAAGAGCCAAAGAATGTCTGCCAACCGGTGCTGGGTCCGAAAGGCGGAATGGATCCTTGACGGATCGAACTCGCCAGTGACGTACGCAGACCTCGCAATTCGAGTGACGGCAGGACTCTGGAAAGCCGTGACCGGAGGCGGCTGGCGCGCAGCTATTTCTGCTGCGCACCAGCGCGTTAACACCTAGATCAGTCCCGATTCGGCGAGTTATGGGGAGCTCTCCATATCTGGCGTTGGACTAAACCGCTTCGCGGTAGTCAGAGAGTTTGGCCCCGCCAGTAGCCGGCGACAACGTATTTTTCGTTTCCCCGTTTTGCTGATCTTCCTTGCCAAGATGGAGTGGCTGCATGTGCAGCGATCTTATCTTGTAAAGGAGCCTATCCATGACACAGCTTCGTCAACGCATGCTCGAGGACATGCAGATCCGTAATTTCTCCGAGAACACACAGCAGTCGTACCTGATGCAGGTTTCGCTCTTCGCTCGCCACTTTCGGCGATCCCCCGAAGGTCTCGGTCCTGTCAACATCCGCACGTATCAAGTCTACATGACGAACGAGAAGAAGCTCGCACCGGGGTCGATCTGCATCGCCACGGCGGCGTTGCGTTTCCTGTACACAGTGACGCTGAAGCGACCCTGGGATGTCGAGGAAGTCTTGCCGATGCCGAAGGCGCCCCAGACGTTGCCGATCATCCTGAGCCCCGATGAGGTGCGGCAGTTCTTGAGCTGCGTGCCGAGACGCAAGTGCCGCACGGTTCTGACGGTGTGTTACGCCGCCGGACTTCGCATTTCGGAGGCAATAACGCTCAAGCCCACCGACATCGACAGTCAGCGTATGACCATCCGTGTGGCCCAGGGCAAGGGGCAGAAGGATCGCTACGTCATGCTCTCCGATCAGCTCTTGGTGATCCTACGCGATTGGTACCGCGCGGCGAGGCCAACGCCATGGTTGTTCCCGGGCGTAATCCCCGGTTCCTACGTGACCCGGTCCGGCGTTGCGGATGCCTGCCAGTTGGGCGCCGAACGCAGCGGCCTGTCCAAGCCGGTGACACCGCACTCCTTGAGACATGCCTTCGCCTGCCACCTGCTCGAGTACGGCACGGACCTACGCACGATCCAGCTGCTTATGGGGCATCGAAGTCTGTCCACCACGGCACGGTATCTGCGGCTCGCAACTTCCAAGGTCTGCGCCACACGTAGTCCTCTGGATTTACTGCCTCGACCGTTACCGCCAGCGGAACCGCCCAAGGCGCCCGAGCACTTCTAAACCCGCTCCCCGTGGAGCGACCTCGGCTCGAAGTGGCGGATATCCTCCGCCGCTACGGTGCAGCGTATCGTGCTGAGCACGAGCCGTCGCTGTCGAATGCGCAGCGGCGCGTCATGCGGGCGATCACCGCATGCCGCACCGCTGCGCTCGGCGGACACGTCGAGGCGTGCGACAGCTGTGCGCATCAACGCGTCGCGTATAACAGCTGTCGCAATCGGCACTGTCCGAAGTGCCAGTCGCTGGCTCGGGCGCAGTGGATCGAACATCGCCAGGCGGAGCTGCTGAACGTTGAGTACTTCCATGTCGTGTTCACACTGCCTGAGGAGATCGCGGCCATTGCGTACCAGAACAAGGCCGTAGTTTATAACCTGCTCTTTGCCGCAACCGCCGAGACGCTGCGCACGATTGCCGCAGACCCCAGACACCTGGGCGCCGAGATCGGCTTCTTCGCCGTCCTGCACACCTGGGGCCAAAATCTGATCCACCACCCCCATCTGCACTGCGTGGTACCGGGCGGCGGACTCTCCGCCGACGGGCAGCGCTGGTTGGCGTGTCGCTCCGGGTTCTTTCTGCCCGTCCGGGTGCTATCGCGCTTCTTCCGCCGGCGATTCTTCGAACTGCTGGCGCAGGCTTTCGACCGTGGCGAACTCGAGTTCTTCTCAGCCCTGCAGGAGCTGCGCGAGCGCCATGCCTTCCGACGATATCTCGATCCTCTGCGGGAGAAGGAATGGGTCGTCTATGCCAAAGCACCCTTTGCCGGACCAGAGCAGGTCCTCGATTACGTCGGCCGTTATACCCATCGCGTCGCCATCTCGAACAATCGTCTCCTCGATATCGACGATGGGACCGTCACCTTCCGCTGGAAGGACTACCGCGACGACAACGCGCAAAAGACCATGACCCTCGCGGCGGACGAGTTCATCCGCCGCTTTCTGTTGCACGCCTTGCCGCAGGGACTGCAGCGGATACGCTATTACGGCCTGCTTGGCAATCGGCACCGAGAGGAGAAGCTCGCACAGTGCCGCCAGCTTTTAAAAATGGAGCCGAAGACGCTCCGCGAGACCGACGCCGAGCCATCCGACTATCGGGATCGGTACCAGGCACTCACCGGCGTCTCCTTGTATCAATGCCCCGTTTGTCACCGCGGTCGCATGCTCATTGTCGAGCAGATCAGCCGGCCGGCGCCGCCACCGATCACCATCGACACATCATGACGTACGCTTGCCCCGATCAATCAACCCTGCAAAAACTCGGTTCTTGGTGTTCCGATGCACCAGGCTGCCTGGCAACGGGCACTCGGCCTCATATGATCCTGGTCACCCCAATTCGCCGGACCCAAAACGTACTACTTCACTGCAATGGACCCCGCCAACATCTCCCAACAATCCCTCCACGCGGCAATGTGATCGTCGCCGAGGACCAAGCAGCCGGAATAAAACCCCATAGCGTCGAGCTTGGTAGGCGGTTTAGTCCAATCCATTTTTAGCTCAGCATCGCCGGTCCACTCCCGGCACACGATGCCTTACCTGCGGCGACGCTGAGCTAAAAACGCTCTGCAGAACGTGGAGTTCTTTGATATGTGGAGTACCTAGCCCGGGAGCCGGGCTTCATGCGGTTTTCCGCCCGCTTAACTCCACATTTTATTTACGGCAGGCTGGGCGCGCTGTCGGGTCTCGGACTGGGGAAGAGCAGTCGGCCAACGGGAACCGCAGCAAGGGCGCCGAGTAGCTGAGCGACGATGAACGCCGGAACATGGGACGGCGAGATGCCGGCGAAGGTGTTCGACAGAGCACGGGCGATGGTGATGGCCGGATTCGCGAACGAGGTTGACGAGGTGAACCAGTAAGCCGCTCCGATCCAGGCGGCGACCATCCAAGGGGCATCCTCAGCCCTCCGATGGCCAAGGACGACCAGCAAGAGGCCGAGGGTCGCCACGAACTCGGCGATCCACTGACCCATGCCGGTCCGCGCATGAAGCGAGGATTGGATGAGGGGTAGCGAGAACATGGCGTGCGCGAGGACCGCCCCGGCGCAGCAGCCCATGATCTGGATCGGCACGTAGCCGGCGGCTTCACGCCAGGGCAGAGCCCCGCGAAGCGCTTGGACGAGGGATACGGCTGGATTGAAGTGAGCGCCGCTCACAGGCCCAAAAAGCGCGATTAAAGTCGCCAGAACCGCCACGGTAGCACCCGTATTGGCGATGAGCGCGACGGCAAGATTGCCGGCCGCAAGCCGCTCGGCCATGATTCCGGAGCCGATCACCGTGGCCGCGAGCAGGAGCGAGCCGATGCCCTCCGCGGCGATTCGGCGCTGCATGGCCCTACGCGGCCGTCGCGGGAGTGTGTCCGATCGCGCGGAGTTTTTCGCGCAACGTCAGGGGGTCCAAGGACTCGATCGGCAGGGCAACGAAGAGCTTGATCCGGGTTTCAAGCTCCTTGAGGGCTTTCCGGAAGGCGAAGGTTTTGTCGGCATCCGAGCCTTCCACCGCCGCTGGATCCGCGATGCCCCAGTGCGCGGTCATGGGCTTTCCGGGCCATATCGGACACACTTCGCCGGCTGCGTTGTCACACACGGTAAAGATAAAGTCGATCCCCGGCGCCCCAGGCGCCGCGAACTCGTCCCAGCTCTTGCTGCGCAAGCCCTCCAAAGGCAGATCCATGCGCTTCAACAGCTCCAGCGCGAGCGGATGCACCTGGCCTTTTGGGAAGCTGCCCGCGCTAAAGCCTCGGAATGTGCCTTTGCCTAGACTGTTCAGCAACGACTCGGCCAAGATGCTGCGCGCCGAGTTGCCGGTGCATAAAAAAAGCACGTTGTACGAACGGTGTGCTGTCATTTTGCCGCACTACTGGCTGCTTGCGCTCGCTGCGCGGGGACGCAGCAGCCCACCGTCGGCGCGGCAACCGGGGTGACCGATTCGCCGTGATTGAACACCGCCGTATCCTCACCGTACACCGGGATGTGGCCCAAGGTATGGAAGGTTTCCCAGGCGATGCCCGTGGGATCGGTCACCCAGTATTTATCCGATTTCGCGTAGCAGCAGGGCTGCTCGCTCTCCTCCACCATGCGAGCATCGGCTTCTTCCAGTTGCGCCCGCATCCCACGCAGCTCTTCATCCGTTTCCACTTGGAAGCCCAGATGATTGACGCCGACGGGTTGGCGATTCACGGAGATGGCGAAGTTCACGCGCGGGTCTTCCAGCATCCATTTCGCGTAGTCGGGTTGGGTCACGGCCGGATCGGCGCCGAAGAGCGTCCGGTAAAAGCGGATGGAGGCGGGAAGATCCTTGACGCTGACATGCACGTGGAGTCGTTTCATAGCTCACCTGTCGGGTTAAGTCGTTTGATCATGAAGGCCGAGCTCGCCGGGCACAGGCTCGCGAACTCGCGGGTGGATTGGATCGCAGGAGGCGCTTGAGTCCGATCGATGCGTCGATAGCCTCGGTGTTCGAAGTAGTCCTCGGCGGTGTTAGTAAGGAGATACACCGCACGCACCCGGTGCGCCGCGGCGTACCCTTCCGCGTGCCGAACGAGGGCGGTGCCCACGCCTTGAGTTCGCGCGGCGGAGCCTACGACCAACGAACGCAGCAGGGCATCCGGACCATAAATTTCTAAGCCGACGATCGCAGTCGGCGCACCATCTGAACCGGTAAAAAAGAAGTGCTCAAGGTGAGCTTGCGTCAAGTCGGAGATTGGCAGCCCTTCTGCGTCGAGCAGCGCCACGAAGCTGGACTGCGGCGGTCGTTCTCGGATCATGAGCGGCTCTGGCATATCGCTCAAGCCACTTTCACGGCCCGCTTGGCCGGTTTTGGTTGCCGCACCGGCGGGCAACACTCGGCCGCACTCTCGGCACAGCAGTTATCGGTTAAGTAGCCGACAAGCGCCGTCATGGCATCGAAGTCGGCCGAGTAGATCAGCTGCCGGCCTTCGCGGCGCTGCGCGATGAGCCCGCCGCGCTGCAGGTTCTGCAGATGGAAGGTAAGCGACGAAGGCACCAGCCCGACCCGCTCGGCGATCCGGCCGGCCGGCAGCCCCGCAGGCCCCCGTTCCACCAGCAGCCTGAAGATCGCCAGACGATGCTCATGCGCCAATGCACCCAAGGCCTCGATTACGTCTTTCGCTTTCATGACTATACGATATTACGATTATTATCGTACTGTCAACGCCAAGGCGTAATTTCCCTCCTGACCATCATCACAACCGCAGGAGGAACCCATGAACGTCATATTGCGCAACAGCACCCGCCGCATGATCGATCAGTCGCAGGCGCCGGGTGAGGCAGAGAGCTTTATTTCGTGGCTGCGCGCCGAAGGCTACACCGACTACGTCATCGATTGCCATATTAGGCGCCTTCTGTTTGTTCTACCCAAGCTATCACCCGGTACCGCAACGCCGACGCCGCGCGACGCTGACCTCGTTGACTTCTTCGGCCGCGAACGCCGCCCGCTTACTCGGTTCACCAACTTCGCGAGCACGCGCAGGGTTTACACGCGCTACTTACGCGCCCACGGACGGCTGATAACCGAACCGCTGACACCCTCGCAAGATCTCATTCGACGATACGACCAGTACCTGATTGACGTTCGCGGCCTGTCCGCCTCGGCGCGCCGCCATCACAAGCGCACCCTGAGTGGGTTATTGACCGGCTTCCCGAGTTCGCGATCACTCAGGAAGCTCTCTCGAGATGACGTCGAACGATTCATTCTGGAGCGTTCGCGGCGCATCTCACGGCACAGCCTGCAGCACGAGGTCGGTCAGTTACGAGCATTCCTGCGCTATGCGCACGATGCCGGGTTAGTGCGCGAACGCCTTGATAGCATGGGTACGCCCCGGACCTACCGCGATGAGTTGCCGCCGCGGGCGCTGCCGTGGGCGAGTGTCCTCAAGCTCTTGCGCTCGATTGATCGTGCGAGCCGCAACGGCTGGCGAGACCTGTGCATCCTGCATTTGATTGCTTATTACGGACTGCGCCCGAGCGAGGTCGTCACTCTGCGCTTAGAGTCGATCGACTGGGAGCAAGGACTTGTGCACGTGTATCAGTCTAAGACGCGCTCACCGCTGACTTTGCCACTCGACGCGCGGACGCTGCAAGTCCTCCGAGATTATCTTCAACACGGGCGCATCGCGAGCACTGATAACTCACCGATGCTTTTCCTACGAGCCCGGTGTCCCTTTATCCCGCTCGAACGTACTTGCGTCAGCGACATCTTCCGCAAGCGGATGCGGGAGGCGGGGCTTCCCGACTGCGGCAAGCACGTCTATCGACTGAGGCATACCTTCGCGATGCGCCTCTTGGGTCGCGGGGTGGGCATGAAGGCGATCGGAGATGTCTTGGGTCATCACAGTTTCTACGGCACCAGCGCCTACTTGCGGCTCGATGTGGCCATGCTGCGCGGCGTCGCTCTGCAGGTTCCTAAAGCGGTTGGAGGTCGCCATGTCTAGCGCAGTCCCCTTGCAACGCTTCGATGCCGCATTGGAGAGCTACCTCTCCAGTCGGCGCGCGCTCGGTCGACGCTCTCGGCTCGATGAGTATGTGCTACGGCGCCTGCGGCGCTATCTCGCCCGAACCGGGCACAGCGATTTGAACGCGACGAGCTTCGCCGCCTGGCGCCGGCACCTGCGTCACTGCGTGCACAACACGCAGGTCGACTGGGCGATGATGACATATCGGTTCTGCCGCTACCGCCGGCGCCGCGAGAACCGCTGCTTCCTGCCGCAACGCTGGGCATTGGGCCGCCATCACCCTTACCGGCTACCCACGCCGATCGGGCCTGATCAGGTGCGGCGATTGCTTGATTACATTTCAGGGCTTAAGCCCGGGCCAGGCCGTCCGCTATCGAGCGCCGCTCGTCGTCTCGCGGTAGTCCTCATGTACACGGCAGGTCTTCGACGCGGTGAAGTCGCGCGGCTGCAGGTGCAGGATGCCGATGCCGAGAACGGAGTCCTGCGCATTCAGGAGTCCAAGTTTCATAAGTCGCGCTGGGTTCCCCTATCCCCGACCGCCACCCGAGAGATGCGTCGGTACTTGCGACTGAGGGCCGCGATCGTCCCGCGAGCCGCGCATAACACGATGCTCCTGTGCAGCCGCGTTGGGCACGGATACAGCGATGCGGGACTCAGTAGTGCCGTTCGGCTCGTGATGCACAGATCTGGCATCTGGGAGGCTGGCCGCGTCCCGCGAGTGCACGATTTCCGCCATGCTTTCGCCGTGGCGGCGCTCAAGCGCTGGTATGAGGAGGGTCGCGATGTGCAGTCAGAGCTCCCGAAGCTCTCGATGTACATGGGTCACGTTTCGATCGCTTCCACCGCTTATTACCTTCGTTTCATGCCGGCCGTGGTCGCCCTCGCGAGCGAGCGATTTGCCCACGCGTGCGGTGCTCTCATCGACGGAGGTGCCGTATGAGCCGCTCCGGCCCCACGTCCTTGGGTCGTGATCTCGTCTCCTTCTTCGAGGACTTCTTGCCTGCTCAGCGCGGTTTGAGCCCGCACACGGTTCGAAGCTATCGCGACGCGCTGCTCCTGTTCCTGCGCTTTGCCGCGGCCGACACGCGCCGGACCGTAGACCGACTGGACATTCGCGATCTGACCGTCGAGCGCGTCGCCCGTTTCCTGGCATCCTTGGAGTCGGAGCGTTCTAACGGCATTGCGACCCGGAACGCGCGTTTAGGAGCGATTCATGTGTTCGCCCGCTACCTCGCCTCGCGGCGTCCCGAGTGCCTCGGCACCCTTCAGCGCATCATCGGCATGCCGTTCAAGCGGGGAGCGATCGAAGCCCCCATCGAGTACCTCGAGCGCACAGAACTTGATGCACTCTTAAAGAGCATCGATCGCTCGAGGCCCCTCGGCCGGCGTGATTACGCGCTGTTCGCCTTCATGTTCAACACCGGCGCGCGGGTCCAAGAGGTGCTCGATGTGCGCGTCGGTGACGTGCGCCTCGAGGCTCCCGCCCAAGTGCGGCTCCTGGGCAAGGGGCGCAAGGTCAGGGTTTGTCCCTTGTGGCCCGCCACAGCACGGCTGCTGCGCGATTTAGTAGCCGAACATCCGGCCGGTTGCGACGAGCGCGACGCAGCGCTCGTCTTCACGAACGCTCGCGGTCGGCCGCTGACCCGCTACGGGGTTCGCTACTTGCTCAAGCGCTATGTGCAAAAAGCCTCGCAACGAGTCCCGTCATTGAAGGGAAAGAGTCTGCATCCACACTCGATTCGACACTATATCTCGTGTCTGACTATATCTAGCGCGGGCGTAAAACCCTTAAGTTTGCGGCAAACGCGAGCGATCGACTCGATATAGTCTTGACTCCTTGCTGCCGCGATTTTCGCGGAAAGGAGTCGGTCATGAGGTACCGCGTCAACGAGCAGTTTGTTCTATTGTGTAGGCCGAAGGAGGGACCCGAGGGTCCCCTCGTGCCGTACCTGCGTGCATTTGCGGAGTCATTGAGTCAGCAGGGATACTCTCGGATTTATCTGCGCCGGCACTTGATGCTCGCCGCGTGTTTTAGCCAATGGCTTAAAAGCCGGCACGTGCGATCGCACTGCATCACCTCGGAACTTTCGTCACGGTATTTGAGATGTCGACATCGTCAGAGGCGGGCCACTCGAGGAGACCCCGCCTCGCTCAGCCATCTCATTACGTTTCTGCGTGATCGGCGGCTAATTCCAGCCGAGAAGAACTCGATGCCACCACTCGCTCCCGCTCAACTCTGTGTCCAGGGTTATGAGCGGTACTTGCGGCAAGACCGCGCTTTGGCGAAAGCCACGATCCTCAACTATGTTCCGTTCGTTCAGGACTTCCTCACGGATCGATTTGGTAGGGGACAAGCGAAGCTGTCGAGGATGAGCGCTGCAGACGTTGTCCGATTCGTACAAAGTCGCGCACCTCGTCTGCATGTAAAACGGGCCAAGCTGATGACGACGGCGTTGCGCTCATTTTTTCAGTACGCCAGATTACGCGGGCAAGTTAAGTTGGACTTGGCCGCCGCGGTCCCGAGTGTGGCCAACTGGTCGATGGCCTCGATCCCGCGCGCCATCGCCCCGGACCAAACGCAAAAGTTACTGGCCAGCATTGATCGGCAATCGGCGCTAGGACGAAGAGACTATGCCATTTTATTGCTGCTGGCGCGGCTCGGCCTGCGCTCGGGCGAAGTCGCCTCTTTGGAGCTGGACGATGTGAACTGGAGCGCAGGACAGTTAGGTGTGCGCGGCAAGGGCGGGCGGCGTACTGAGATCCCCTTGCCGGCGGAGGTGGGCGGCGCGATCGCCGCATACCTGCGACGTGGCCGACCCGACAGTCCTTCTCGTCGTATTTTCTTGCGTTGCAAAGCTCCCACTCGTGGCTTCCAAGGTGCGAGCGGCGTCGGATCGATTGTCCGACATCGCCTTCTGCGCGCGAAGATTAGCGCTCCCACCTGTGGAGCACATCAGTTTCGCCACGGACTGGCCAGCCAGATGCTGCGTCAAGGTGCTTCGCTCGCCGAGATCGGCGCGTTGCTGGGACATCAACACCCCGACACAACCCGCATCTACACCAAGATTGATCTGAAGGCATTGCATACGCTTGCTCAACCCTGGCCGGGAGGTGTCCGATGAACACCCTCCGGCAGTCGATTAAAGAGTACCTGGCGATGCGCCGTAGCTTGGGATACAAGCTGCGGGAGACGGGCACAGGTTTGCTCGACTTCGCCGCATTCATGGAACGTCGTCGCGCCTCCTACATCACCCAGGCGTTAGCGCTTGCCTGGGCGCAAAAGCCGACGAACGTGCAGCCCTCGCAGTGGAGCAGCCGGCTGACTTTCATCCGCCAGTTTGCGCGCTATCGCAGCGCGATTGATCCACGCACGCAAATTCCGGCACTGGGGCTCTTGCCATTTAAGGCCAAGCGGGCCAGACCCTACTTGTATTCGAACACGGAGATCGGACAACTACTACAAGCGACGCTCAATATGCCACTCTCGCCGAAGCACCGTGGACCCTGCGCCCTGTTGCCCTGGGTCTACTACTGTCTGTTTGGGCTGCTCAGTGTCTCTGGCCTGCGCCTGGGTGAAGCGCGTAATCTCGAGTTCAAAGACGTCGACCTGAAGGCCGGAGTCTTGACGATCCGTGGCGCCAAATTTGGTAAGGATCGACTGGTGTGTCTGCATGCTTCCACCTGCAAGGTGCTCGCCGACTACATCGTCCGACGCCAACGCCACTGGGCCGGGCGGCCAGTGTCCTCGTACCTGTTCGTGTCCAGTTGGGGCAATCGGCTGGATAACGGGGCTATTCACCGCGCGTTCTATTCCGCCTCACGACAGATCGGGCTGCGCGGCGCCGGCGACAGCCACGGACCGCGACTGCATGATTTTCGACATCGGTTCGCCACGACCACGCTGGTTAACTGGTACCGGTCCGGTCAAGAACCTGAGCGGCGTCTTCCTCTTTTGAGTGCATTTCTTGGTCATGTGCACGTGGCCGACACGCAATGGTATTTGAGCGCTTCCCCGGAGTTGATGCGTGAAGCGATGCGCCGGCTTGAGCATCGCTGGGAGAACCAAGTATGACGGGTTCCACCAACTTTGCGCCGCTGCTGGAGCGATTCTTCTTGCAACGTCTGATGCAGCAACGCCAAGCCAGCCCCCATACAATCAGCTCCTATCGCGACACCTTTTGCCGGTTACTGGTGTTCATAAAGCAGCGGCTGCATAAGTCGCCGTCCCAATTACATTTCGAGGATATCTCGGCGCCCTTGATCGGTAAGTTTCTGGACTACCTGGAAGAGCACGACGGCATCAGTGTCCGCACCCGTAATTTGCGCCTGACGGCCATCCATTCCTTCTTTAGATATGCGGCATTCGAGATGCCGACCCACTCTGCTCAGATTCAGCGCGTGCTCGCGATTCCGAGCAAACGATTCACACGCACCCTGGTCAATTTCCTCACGCGCGCGGAAGTGGACGCTCTACTTGCCGCCCCAGACCGGCGCACCTGGTCTGGGCGTCGCGATCACGCGTTTATTTTGACGGCCGCACAGACCGGGTTTCGCCTCTCTGAGATGACAGGGCTTAAACGCGAAGACCTCATTCTCGGGGTAGGCGCGCATTTGAGGGTGATCGGCAAAGGCCGGCGCGAGCGTTGTACACCGCTGGCCAAGGCCACTCGGGCCGTCCTCAAAGCCTGGCTGCGAGAACCACAACGAGGTGACGGGAATATTCTGTTCCCCAATGCCCGCGGCGGACGACTCAGCGTGCACGGTGTCCAGTACCTGCTCAACAAACATCGCATGACCGGCGCCAACACATGTCCCTCACTGAATAAAACACGCGTTAGTGTCCACCGCTTGAGGCACACCATGGCCATCGACTTACTCCAGGAGGGCGTTGATCGATCTACTATCGCACTCTGGCTCGGGCACCAGCATGTGGAAACTACGCAGGTCTACCTCGATGCAACACTTGCGATGAAAGAAAAAGCGCTCGCCAGAGTCACTCCGCATCAAGGAAGGCCACGCCGCTATCGCCCGAATGATCGACTGCTAGCCTTCCTAAAGAACCTGTGATGCCAGAAAACTATGTCGCGTACACGACCAGTGCCTCATACCGCGCAAAGCCAAATTGCCGAGGTTAGTTTGTCGGACTCGCTACGTCAGTAGACCTAGTCGGGCGCGAGACATAGTGCCGCCTATATCTGTCTAGATATAGGCGGCACAGCTTTGCGACCCACCTGCTCGAACAGAAGGTGGATATCCGCGTGATCCAGGTGCTGCTCGGCCACAAGAAGCTCGAGACGACATCGCTGTATACCCACGTTGCGACCGAGATCCTGCGCCAGGTGATCGGTCCCCTGGAGCCCGGCCCCGCCCCGACACCGTAGCCGCGCGTGGATCGCCCCGCCCTGGAGGTCGCGGATATCTTCCGCGCCCACGGGCCGACTTTGCGCCAACAGCAACGAGGCCACCTGAGCCTCGGCCAGCTGAAGGTCATGTCGGCCATCGAGCAGTGCCGCAGCATCGCGCTCGGCGGCCACGCGCTGCGCTGTTCGTCGTGCGCTGAGCCGCAGATCGCCTACAACTCCTGCCGCAACCGGCACTGCCCGAAGTGCCAGTCGAGCGCCGCCCTGCGCTGGCTCGAAGCACGGGAGGCGGACGTGCTGCCCGTCCCGTACTACCACGTGGTGTTCACCTTACCGGCGCCGATCAGCGCCATCGCCTATACCAACAAGGAGGCCCTCTATGGACTGTTGTTCGACGTCGCGGCCGAGACCCTGCGCACGATCGCCGCCGATCCGAAGCACTTGGGTGCTCGGATCGGAACCACCCTGGTGCTGCACACGTGGGGATCCGCGCTGACTCACCATCCGCACGTGCACGGCATCGTACCCGGCGGCGGCATCGCACCCGATGCCGAGCGTTGGGTGCCGTGCAAGCCCGGCTTCTTCCTCTCGGTGCGGGTGCTGTCTCGGTTCTTCCGGCGCCGCTTCCTCGAAGAACTGCAGAGCCTGCATCGTGACGGGCAACTGAAGTTCTTCGGCGACCACGTCGATCTGGCCGATGCCGAGGCCTTCGCCGACTGGCTCATGCCGCTGCGCCAGTGCGAGTGGGTGGTGTATGCCAAGCGACCCTTCGCCGGACCCGAGGCGGTGCTCGCGTATCTGTCGCGCTACACCCATCGGGTCGCGATCTCCAACTCACGCCTCGTGGCCGCGGACGACCGCGGCGTCACGTTCCGTTGGAAGGACTACCGCGAACACGGGCGCACCCGCTATAAAACCATGACCGTGGCGAGCGACGAGTTCATGCGTCGCTTCCTGCTGCATGTCCTACCCACCGGCTTCCATCGCATCCGCCACTACGGCCTGCTCTCCAACGCCAACCGCAAGCACGATATCCCGATTGTCCGCGAGCTGCTGCATCAGCCGGCTCCGGTCGCTGCGGCCGACCCTACCGCCACCGGCGCCGTGAGGCCTACCTTCGTCTGCCGACACTGCGGCGCCCCGATGCTCATCATCGAGACCTTCGCCCGGGCACAGCATATCCGCGGACCGCCCACCTCACCGAGGCCGCCATGAGCATCCGTGTCTCAGTCGATCAATCTTCTCCGTCGGCGCTTCCTCGTGCAGGGCTGACGCGAACGCCTGTTGTCATCGCACCCAACATCCGGCCATCTCGCAGGCCACAACCGTCCATGTCAGGATTTAGCCGCCCCGCAACGGCACACCGCGGTGCCAAGGGTCGGCCTCGGGGCGCCGCTATTGAGCTCCCCGTGCCCATCGCCTCCGTTCAAATCCCCATAGTTCATCGCACCCGCTGACGCCCCCAGTTCGTCTCCGCGGTTTCCTCCCTTGGGGCTTGCCCGACGTCTGCCCTCACACCTCACCGGGTATGGCATGCTCAGCCCCGATGGGCAGAAATCGGGCAACCCTTAACAAGAGCGGTCAATCGACTGGTCAGAACCTGTGCCCTGTAGCGGCCACTGGCGGGGTACCATGCAAACACTGATCAGCGACAATTGGGAGTCATGGATGAAGTCCGTTGTTTTCTGGGCATTGGGATTCGCGACAATCGCCGGACTATCGTCGAACTGCGCTGCGGGATCACTTCGGATCGAGAGAGAAGTGACATTGTCGGCATCACATCCGACGCAGGCGCTTTCAATAATTCAAGCCAACGACGGCGATCTGCTGATACTTGGTAGGACCGACGAGGTGGGTTCTAGGGCTTGGGCCACTCGGCTTAGCCCGGCCGGCCAACCAAGATGGGATTTCCTTGGACCGCCCTCCGAAGGCAATTCCAGGGGCCGGCCATATAACGGTCAGGAAATTGTCGGCGCGATAGAGCTACCGAATCAGCAAATTCTGCTTTGCGGCGAATTACCCGCAAATCACTCGCGATCTGCTGTGCTTGTCCGGCTTGCGGCCGACGGTTCATTTATATCCCAGTCGGAGATCCCCGCAGTCAGGGACCACAGTGTCATCACTATCTACAGCTGCCACAAGACGCCCGATGGCATTTTGCTGGTGGGTAGCGCCTCCGGACTCCCTGCTGGGACCGGGTGGATGGTTAAGTTGAACTGGGATTTAGAAGTGCAGTGGACGCGCTTCAGCGACGACTATGGAATAGGAGATTACACAGATGCGCCGGACTCAATAACTGCGGTCGGTTGGCACGGTCAAGACTACTATGTCGAGAAAACGGCTATGGACGGCAGTCTAATCGCAAAGTACGTCTTACCTATCGAAACCACTCCGAACCTCGTGCGAGGCTCAAAGAACGATCCTAACATCTACGTTGCGATCTTCGAATCTAACGACATCACACAACTTTGGACATTCGATGACAAGCTGCGAGGACCTCCGCGAAAACTAAGGCTACACAATGTGGGCGTAAAGAAAGCAGCCTCTGTTGAATTCTAAGTGGGTTGAGGGACATAGGGATTGATGCGGGAGAAGTCGAGTTTCCCGGCGATCAGGAAGATGACGGTACGGATAGTGCGGAAGCGGACGTAACCGCGAGCCTTGCGCTTGGCGGCCTGAAACAGGCCGTTGATGGCTTCGAGGAAGCCATTGGTCTGGCGCGTAGTGACCCAGGCGAGGATGCCTTCGAAGTGATTACGGATCATGGCGGCGACCTCTTTCATCGGTTCGACCTTGGAGCGCATGACGTTGGTACACCATTGCTTGAGTAACGCACGCACCACATTGGGCTGGCGTCGAGTCATGATGTCGCGCAGCTGCTCCCGGTACAGCCACGCTCGTGCTGTGCGCTTGGTTGTCATGTGGGCGACCAGCTCGTCCAGATCGGCGCGCTGCTCAGACCGCAGCTTCGAGCGATCCTTTAGCAACGCCCAGCGCAGCCCCTTGATGCTCGGATCGACCTTCTGCTCGATGCGCCGGGTCGCATCGACTGCGGTCGAGGCGTGAGCGATCACATGAAATTTGTCGAACGTGATCTGCGCGTTGGGGAAGTGCTCGGTCACGCCCTTGATGAAAGCCGGCCACATGTCCATGCTGACCGCCTCGATCTGAGTCGGTTTGCCGCCGTGCAGGCACAAATTGGCCTCAAATCCCTCAACCGTGGCGGCTTCGTTGCCCTCGGCGACGAACAATACCGCGCGCCGCTCGGCATCGGCGAACAAGGTGACGTAGTCATGTCCTTTAGCCCGCGAGGTCTCATCGATCGCAAGCCGCCGTACCTCGCTGAGGTCTGCCACGGCGACCGCCGTATCAACATACCGCTCGCAAATGCTCATGACGCGCTGCTTCGACAATCCGCACACCCGGGCAACCCCCGAGAAGGTCATCTCCCGGCACAGAGCCAAGACGAAGGCCTCGAACAACAGCGTGAAGCCGGACAACTTGCCGGCCCACGGCGGGCTCACCTGCCGTACCGAGCCGTCCGGCAACTTGACCCGCGGCACTCGCACTTCCAGAGAGCATTCGTACTGGAAAAAGTTCAAATGCCGGTACTGCTTGGTCACCGTGTCGTGCACTGGGTGTTCTCCTGCTTCTCCGGCAACTGCGAACCGGCTCCCGATCTCAAAGTCCACTCGGATCGACAGCTGTCGCCGATTCGGCTCAAACTCAATGCCGGCAATGTGCCATGGCGACTGCACACCCAGCGCCGACTCAAAGATCTTCTCGGTGACCATCTCACACCCCGTGGTAATCGCTCCACAGGGGAAATTATCACAGGGCCTCGGACCTCAAAATCCTCCGCTTACCCATTCGAAATTCAACAGAGCCAGAAAGCATTGGAATTGGCGGATAAATCGATCCTAATTCTTGGAAGCAAGAACATTGGATTTCTTGCGCCCATTCCGGTGGCTGCATTCACGCGCGTCTCTAGCGACGGTCATACAAGACATCCGTAGTAGGGGCGCAGGGTCAATCGCTTTGGTATGACGACGGAGTATTGATCAACAATGGCACCGAAGTGGCCGCAATACGACAGGGCGCGATTGAGCCAGGTGAAAGTGGTCAGCCAGGCCGCCGTCAGACCATCGTTGATTGGATCGCTCTGAAGTAGAGCGGTGGGGTCTCCAAGCGGCGTGATTGGCGTCACCACTAACGCGAAGCGGTCATTCGCGGAAGACTGATATGGGTCGACTCTGACCGTTGGCGCTGCGGCCCCAATTCATAAGCGTTAAATTCCAATCTTCGAACGACAGCTGTGACCGGCGGACACCAGTCATTCCGCGACGTTCCCGGCCATGACCCGTCACTGACGATCACGAGATCAACGCCATGAAGCAGCCAGTCCGGGTTCAGGGCGAATTCGTGCTCTCGTCGTGAACTCGAATAACTAGCGAACTAGTGGTCGGTCCGACGGCAACTGGTGCCAGCCGGTCTTTTGTTCGAGCGGAATAAGTATCGCAAGCGTCTTCAGGCAAAGACGCCATGTGCCGGCACCAAATGTCCACACTCACCGCTGGTGGTAGCTTGGGATCGTCTTTGTATTCGATAAGAGGGAGGAAGGCACCACCATACGATGGATCAATGTTGTAGTTTAAATCGCCAAATTGGTATCCGCAGTAGCCTGGTTCGTATAAATCGAACGCAAAGTGGCTTCGGAGGGCGCCGTCCTCATTGCTAAACAACAATGGCACCGTGATTGAGTAACTAGCACGAGCGGGCACCCCACCTCTGAAAGCCCCGTATGTGCACGCATCTTTCCACGGGGCACTCACGTTTTGCGCCCACCAACTCGCGCGAAACACCGGACGCAGCGATTGTTTTCCGATGAGAGTTACATCCAATCTTCGTACGGGCTTTGCGTTTACCTTAGGATACAGCGAATCTCCTGGCCCTACGTTACGGCCGCACGCTGCCAAGGCGCATAAGATCAACGCGATAGAAATAGATTTCCGGAACACGGCAAGCCCCCAATCCATTAGGTGTTTGCACTTTACACCTGAATGCGTAGCACGGAGCCGAAGCGGCCGTTCATGGCTGGCAAGGAAGGGTCAAAACCTTCAGTACGACGCCTGCTTGGCCGACTGCTGTAGCATCGATCCAGGAAACCTTTCATTCGTTGAACTCAGGTAGGTGAAAGTTGATCAACGCGACCATAACGCTGGCTCTTCTTTCCGCTTTTGCCATCTTGAATGTCATGGCGTCCGCCTGCCTCATACGATTCCGCGTCTACGGAAACAGCCAAAAGGCGCTGCAACTAATTCTGGTTTGGGTGATCCCGTTGGTCGGAGCCACCGTAGTCTTCAGCATCTGGGCTCGTGATCGCAAGACTTCCCCACGTGATCCGGTCCATTCCGGTGAAGGCCCATGGCTGCCCGGTATTGGCCCTATGAGTGACAGCAGTCACCCTAGCAGCAGTTTCGGTGACGGGGCACCCATGGCGTCGATGAGGGTGGTCAGGACGATTAAGCCGATGCAGCGATGGTCGGAACGTTGGTCGCGTTCGAGTTGGGCGACCCGAAAGGAGCCGGTGACGGATGGCTGCAGGGGGTCGATTCCGGAAGAATGACCGTCATTGGTCAGGATGCGCCCGCCGTCGATGACGGAGAAACTTCTCTCACTATTCGTTTGGCGTTGCTGATCTCCGCAATGCGCAAATCATAGGCCGTCTGCAGGTTCAACCACGAACGCGCATCCCCGCCGAAATAGCGCGCCAGGCGCATGGCCGTATCCGCACTCACGCCTCGCCGCTTACGCACGACATCATTGATACGAGGTGTCGGTACGTTCAATGCCTTAGCCAAAGCATTGGCGCTCATCCCAAGAGGCTTCAGAAAATCCTCCTGCAGTACCTCGCCAGGGTGTACAGGTCGCATACCATTCTTGAACATATCGCTATTACCCTCAGTGGTAGTCCACAATTTCAACGTCGGTGGGTCCTTCGGCCGTCCAGCGGAAACACAGACGGAATTGATCATTGACCCGGATGCTATATTGACCCTTGCGATCCCCTGTCAGCGCCTCGAGCCGGTTGCCAGGTGGCGACCGCAAAAACTCCAAAGTATTCGCGGCGTCCAATTGAGCCAGTTTGCGGGTTGCTACCTTCGCCACATTCGCGAAGCGCTTGCTCTTGCCGGTCTCGAACAAAGCCAGCGTATCCGCGCACCGGAAGCCTTTTACCATGTGATCATCGTATAACGATTAACGTTAACCGTCAAATGAATGACGGGATGGAATTTTGATTGACTGGGACTTCCAACACTTGCACTGCACGCCAATTTTCTACGCCTGATACCGGCCGTTCGCAGATGACTGCAGTGGGTCGACAGCGGCAATTCGTGCCGCCCGGCCGCGACGAAAATCTCGCTAAATTAGTACCCGTTGAGCACTTCGAGCTTATAACTGTCGTGCTCGGCTGGTGGTGTGTCTTTGCAGCCGCAGGAGATCTTGAAATATTGGGACTTACCAGGAGCCAGAGCGCCGGTGATGTAAGTTGAATATTGATCAACGAACTTTTAGTGATCGAAAAAGTTTGCTTGAATGTGTATGCCGCGAGCCGCTTTCTGCCCCGAGTTTGACGCCTTGCCGATGATGGCTGTGATGCCGTCGTGCCTTTGTTCTCCGACGTCGGACAGTACGATTTCATTTACAGCGTGCGAATCGGAATCGCTAAGCCGGACGTCATCATTTACATTTTTCACTGTCGCTTGGTATGCGACATAATGGACACAGCCTAGGGCTGCACCAAATCCCAGCCCAAGGAGAAAACCGCGCCCGATGGTCCGTGTGGCTTTCAGAAACCAATTGTCCGATGTGGGAAAATTCATACGAGCTATCTGACATGTATTTGAGAGCGAATACTCTTTATCCCCGGGGGAGCGCCCTGGACAGTGAATTGAGTCACAGACGCGGGAACTGTCCGACTCGCGGGGCAAATAAGAATGAGGGCCACCGAGTGGCGCGCGCACTCGCGAACCAAACGAACCGGAATCCGCCGAGGAATGACCTGCCGGTTTCGCCATTCGAGTCATGGTTGGCTTGCCGAGAGGCCAACGATAGCGTTATCGTGGGATTTCAAAAGCGATTGGTTCACGTATGGACGCGAAAGATTGCTTGGCACGCCCGGTCAGCGTGGGTGATCTGGTCTGGAAAATTGATTTATCCAACGCAGTAATGGTGCTCCAGTAAATGTCACAGGCTGACCCTCTCACGCCGATCCCATGCCCGAATTGCCGGCAACCCATGCAAGCAAAGGATCTTGAAACCCATGCGCACGGCGCGGTGCGGGTGGATCTCTGCTTTGCATGCGCGGGGCTCTGGTTCGACCCCATGGAAAGCGTGCAACTCGCACCCGTCGCCGTCATCGAATTGTTCAAGGACATTTACGCGCACCGCGAGGGGGCGAAAACGCCCGTGGCCCCAAGATTGAACTGCCCGCGCTGTACCGATGTTTTGGCGCCAAGCCAGGACTTGTGCAAGTCGGGACGATTTTCCTATTTCCGGTGCCAGCGCGGCGATGGTCGCTATACGCCCTTCTTTCAGTTCCTACGCGAGAAGCAGTTCGTGCGCACACCGACGGCAACGGAACTGCAGCAGGTCCGGTCCCAAGTGCGCCAGATCACGTGTTCCGAGTGCGGCGCGCCCATCGATCTCGAGAAGGACCAGCAATGCAAGTACTGCCACGCCCCCATCAGCTTCTTGGACCCAGACGCCGTCGAGAAGGCCATGCGTATGTATGCGGACAAGGATCAGCACCGTGCTCCGAGCCCCAGCCCCGAGGCCTTGGCGGCGGCGCTACGGGACACCACCGCGCAACCCTCGGGATCCCAGCCCGTTCGTCTTGGGGAGCGTCTTTTGATGGCCGGCAGACATCCAGGGATCGCAACCTCGACGGATCTGGCAGTGGATCTCGTGGGATGGGGCATCATGGCCATCGGCCAGCTGTTCGAGGGACAATAAGCTGAATCGCCTGGAAGTCGGCGAGCTATGGGTTCCCCAAAGCGAAGCTACAAAGTCGTCGCCATGGCGGGATCGCTGATCCAATTCAGCCCCGTCTCCATTCGAACCGCGAAACGCCGCTCGAAGCCGGTCGCAGAGACGGTGAAGTCGTACCGCCAGCGGTGCCACTCGTCCACGTATCCGTCAGCGATTTGCCGCCATCCACATGTAGCGGCGGGGATGGCGATCCAAATTCAGCAGATCGTACACATGGAACACCGCGCACTGAGGACCGGTATTGGTAAAGGTCAATGAGACGCCTGATGCCTTCATGAAAGCGCTGAGGTGTTCAACACATAGGGTAACGCGCGCGAGGAACTGGAGCCTTTCTCTTGAAACAGCGCCTGCGGCTCCGCAGCGCAGGGGCCACGGGCAGAGGCCGATTGGCCTGAGCCGCTGATGGCACCCGCCGTCACGCCCAAAGAGTTTCTCGAGGAACATCCCGCGGGCGGGCAGCTCTCAGCCTTGAGCCCTGCCAGCGTCGTCGCGGACAGCGGTCCCGTGACCGTCGCCATCGACCCCACCGGCCGCTATGTCTAGGTCACGAACGAGGGGGACAACACCACAAGGTGTTCCCGATCGCCTCCGGCGGCGCGCTCAATGCAACCAGTCCCGCCGTGGTGACCGTAGGATCCGGTCCGGTCGCGTTGGCGACGGCCTACTAGGCCGGGTTATTTCGGTGCGGCGGGGGCACTCGGCACCCCTAAGGGCTTCACATCGCCGCAGTCCGCGCCCAGGAATTTCATTTCGGTCTCCATGTGGATCACGCGAGTTTCACCGCCGGGCTTGGTAGTCGTCATATCCATGAGGCTGCTCACCGAATCGCCGCTGATGGTGGAGACGCCTTTGCCCGTCGTAGTGGTACCGTCCGAGGCGCAGCTGACCGCGAAGGTGGCTTGATTACCGACGCGACTCACCTTGGCCGGCTGGCAGCGCCCCTTCGGATCCACCCACGGCGTATCGCGATTCGCCATTTCAGGACTGATGCATAGGTGGACCGAGCCGCCCGCCCCCAAGGACGCGCCGTTACTCTTCATCATGGCTTCCATCTTGGCGCGCTGATCGGGCGGCATGTTGGCCATCATTTTTTGCATCTGCGCGGTGGCGCTGTTGATTTGCGCCGTCATGTCCTTGCCGTCTACCACCTGTTTGGTGATTTGGGTTTCCCACAACCCGGGCTTCAGCCCAAAGCCAGCCGCAACGACGCGCAAAGCGACCAGAACGACCCCACAGGCAATCAGTGAATTACGCAGGGTAATTACATTACGCACGGCAGACTCCCTTTCTTATTGATGTACAGCCAATCGATGGGTGGTATAGCCCGTTGTCCCGGTAGCGTCAACCGCGGGATAGGCCATGCGTCAGCGGCGAGTTCTGGGGTAAGCTCCCAGAAAATCCACACCTGATCGAGGACAATCTTGCAGAATCGCGCCCTACTGCCCTGCCTCGCCCTTTGCCTCGGTGCTGCTTTCGCCGCCGCCGCCAATGCCGAAACCCATCTGCTGAGCCCGGACGACTACTATCAACTGGCGGACCTCACGGATCCCCAGGTGGCGCCCGACGGATCGCAGGTGGCCTATGTCGTCACCGAAAGCGACCGCACCGCCGACGTGCGCAAGGACAGTATCTGGGTCGTGGGCTGGGACGGCTCGCAGCGCCGGCGCCTGACCGGCGCCGACAGCGCAAACACTCCGCGCTTCAGCCCGGACGGCCGCTACTTGAGCTTTCTGTCCGAGCGCCCGGCCGATTCTCCTGCGCAGATCTGGGTGCTCGACCTGCATGGCGGTGAAGCCCGTCAACTCACTCATACCAACGGCGACATCTCGAGCTATGCCTGGTCGCCCGATGGCAAGCGCATGGTGATAGTCATTGCCAAGGGGGATCAACCGGCTGCCAAGACGCCGCAACCCATGGTGATCCAGGACTATCACTTCAAGGCCGACGAAGAGGGGTACTTGACCGCGGCGAACCACCGGCATCTCTATCTCGTCGATGTGGATTCCGGCACGCAATCCACCCTGACCACGGCCGCTGAATACGATGACAGCGGCGCCGCATGGTCACCCGACGGCACCCTGCTCGCCTATGTCAGCAATCACGACAAGGAGCCCGACCGCACCGGCAGCGATGAGATTTACCTCATCGAGCCCCGCGAAGGCGCAACACCGCGCAAGCTCACGACCGTCTACTCACCCAATAGTCAGCACCTGGCATTCGGCGCCGACGGCAAAACCTTGAGCCTATTGCAGGGTCGGGAGCCCAAGTACAACGCCTATATCGCGGACCGTTTGGCCGTGGTGGCGTTGAGCGACGGGAGCCTGCGTCCCTTGAGCGACAAACTGGATCAACAGGTGTCCTCCCCCACCCGGAACGCGGACGGCACGATCGATTTCATCGTCGAGGATGGCGGCTTCGCCTACGTATCCCGTATCGATACGGGAACGGGGAAGATAGAGCGCCGCTCGCCACAGAACCTCACGGCTCTACACATCGCGTCCAATAACGGACACAACGTGATGGTCGGCACCACGGACAGCGTAGCCCCCGAACTCTTCGCCATCGAGGACGGCCGCGCGAGACGCCTGACCACGCAGAACGAGGCGGCGCTCGCCGACATCAAGCTGGGCAGCGTGGAGGATATTCACTTCAAGAGCCGGGACGGGACCCCAATTCAGGGGCAGCTCATCAAGCCGCCGTCCTATGTCGCCGGCCGCCGCTATCCCACCATATTGTGGATCCACGGCGGACCCAATGGACAGGACCAGCACGAACTCATCAACAGCGGCTACTCGCCGTCACTGGAACGTCAACTCTTCGCAGCCCAGGGCTACGTCGTGCTCGGCATCAACTACCGCGGCAGCACAGGGCGCGGCAAGGCCTTCCAGGAAAGCATCCAAGCCGACTGGGGACACAAGGAGGTCGAAGATCTGCTGGCCGGCGTCGATTACGCCGTGGCCAAAGGCATTGCCGATCCCGCCAGGCTGGGCATCGGCGGCTGGAGCTACGGCGGCATACTCACGGACTACACCATTGCCAGCGACACGCGCTTCAAGGCGGCCATCAGCGGCGCCGGCAGCGGCGACCAAAGCGGCATGTATGGCCTCGATCAATACGCGCTGCAGTGGAACAGCGAAATCGGCGCCCCGTGGAAAAACACGGCGCTGTATTTGAAGATTTCCTATCCGTTTTTTCACGCGGACCGCATCCATACGCCGACGCTCTTCATGGGCGGTGACAAGGACTTCAACGTACCCATCGCGGGCTCCGAGCAAATGTACTTCGCGCTGCGCACGCTGCGGGTGCCTGCCGAACTCGTGGTTTATCCCGGCGAGTTCCATGTCTTCACCCGGCCGAGCTTTCTCAAGGACCGCGCCTGAGCGCTATATCGCCTGGTACGCGAAGTACCTAAAGGACGCGTCTTGATGGAGTTCGACGGCGTCGAGTTTCTCGACGGCAATGCCTCGGACCCCAACACGCTGCGATGGATGCAGGGCAGCCCGCCGCCGGCCGACAAAATCATTCGCTTTGCCGACGATCGGTTTTTGAGCTTTCCCCGCAACCGCTGGTCCCTGTCGCACTTCCGTGAATTGCTGCCCACCGTCAACGTGTGGCGCGGCGCGAACCGGCCTCGCGAGTTGGGAACGGCGCCGCCGGACGACGCCATCGACACCCTCTCGTTCTCAGACTTGAACGGTAGACGCCTGAGCTGGTCCGAATCGCTGCTCGAGACCTACACCGACGGCATTGTCATTTTACATCGCGGCCGCCTGGTGTATGAGCGCTACTTCGGGCGCACTGCGCCCCGAACTGCCGCACAGCCTGCTTTTCCATCACCAAGTCGTACGCGGCGACGGTGGCGGCCATGTTGATACACGAGGGCGCCATGGACCCCGAGCGACGCGTGGCCGATTTCCTGCCGGAAATGGCCGGCACCGCTTACGCCGACGCCACACTGCGCGAGATCCTCGACATGCAGGTCGGCGTGGCCTATTCGGAACTGTATTCGGATCCCAATGCGCAGATCTGGGACTACGCGCGCGCGGGCGGTCTACGCACCCAGCCTCCCGGCTACGAGGGTCCCCGCAGCTTTCACGAATTCCTGGTGACGCTGCGCAAGGAAGGTGCGCACGGCCAGGCCTTCGCGTACAAAACAGTCAACACCGAAGTGCTGTGCTGGATCATGCATCGCGTCACCGGCACATCCCTGGCGGAATTGTTGTCCCGCCATCTCTGGTCGCGGCTGGGCTGCGAGGAAGACGCGTACCTGAGCGTCGATTCCACGGGCACCGCCATGGGGGGGCGCCGGTCTTGCCGCGACGCTGCGCGACATGGCGCGTTTCGGTGAGGTCCTACGCTGCGACGGCGCCTACGGCAGCCAGCAGGTGATTCCCGCGGCGGTGGTTGCCGACATTCGTCGTGGCGGCGACCGCGACAAGTTCGCCATGGCGGGTTACACGTTGCTCGCGGGTTTTTCCTACCGCGACATGTGGTGGGTCACCCACAACGAACATGAGGCCTTCGAGGCGCGCGGCATTCACGGCCAGCGCCTGTATATTGCGCCCGGCGCTGACATGGTGGTGGCACGTTTCGCCTCGCACCCCATCGCGGCCAGCGCGGCAAACGATCCGGTCACCCTACCCCGCGTTGCTGACCCTCGGCCGGATGCTGCAGGCGGGGGAACGCACACCGCTAGGTGCGCGTCACCAGCCTGCGCCGCTAGCCGCGCGCGTCGGCCGCCACCTGCGACGTGCGGTACTTGCCCTGCATGTCGAACATCCACCCGGGATATTCAGGCGGCAGAACACTGACCTTGCCGAGCCGATCCAATTCGTCGGCGCTCAGCTGCAATGCCGTCGAGGCGATGTTGTCGGTCAGCTGATCCGCGCGCTTCGCGCCGATAATCACACTGGTCACCTGGGGCTGGTACAGCAGCCATGCCAGCGCCACCTGGGCGATGGACACGGCATGCGCCTCCGCGATTCCCCGCATGACATCGATACAATCCTTCGCCCGGGCTTTATCCACGGGCGGAAAATCGAAGTTGGACCGCCCGACTCCCTTCCTCAACTTGTTTCGCGTCGGTGTACTTGCCGCTGAGCAGTCCGCCCGCCAAGGGGCTCCACACCATCAAACCGAGGCCAGTGGACCGCAACATGGGGATGAGTTCGCGCTCGAGGTCTCTACCCGCCACACTGTAATAGGCCTGCAGCGAATCGAAGCGCGCGAGACCCAGCCGTTCGGATATCCCTAGAGCCGTGACGATTTGCCACGCAGCCCAGTTGGACACGCCCACGTAGCGCACGTGGCCGTGCCGTACCAACTGATCCAAGGCTCGCACCGTCTCTTCGATGGGCGTGGCCACATCGAAGCCATGAATCTGGTACAAGTCGATATGGTCCAACTGCAGGCGCTTCAGGCTAGCTTTCACACCGTCTAGAATATGGTGGCGCGTCGCGCCGCGAGAATTGGGGCTCTTCCCCGTCTCGCCGAATACCTTGGTCGCGACGATGACATCCTCACGGGGAATCTTGAGATTCTTGAGCGCCTGTCCGGTGATCTGCTCCGATAGCCCCGCCGAGTACACATCGGCGGTATCGATGAAATTAATGCCGGCATCGGATGGCCTGCCCGACCAGTCGCTCGGCATCCCCCTGCGCGAGGCCGCCGATGGCTGCCCACATCCCCTCGCCGCTACCGAAGGTCATGGTGCCGAGGCAGAGTTCAGAGACAAAAAGTCCGGTTCGACCCAGCATGTGATAACGCATGGCAATATGTTCCTGTAGCGACAACTTCGACTGGAATGGTTGAGCCGCGCGGCGGAAACGCAGCGTTGGCTATTTTCGCGAGCGCGCCCAGCACGGTTCACGACTCG
>CBDDDT010000006.1:0-217615 GCA_965226755.1 Bryobacteraceae bacterium
AACTTGAGCCGAAGGGCGTCGGCTTTTGGAAGCGGATCATGTCGCCCTTGGCGATCGCGGTCACATGCGCATTCGGGTCGCCCGTCGCCGCCGGAACCGCGGCGATCGCCGCCTTCTTCATCTGGGGCGTCGGACCGAACGGAGTCTGCACCGCGCCGGAATGCGCCGCGGCGGACCGGGCTCTCGGGAACCTTGGAAACACCAAACGGCGTTTCTGTATAAAGCCACGCCACGTTGGCCGGATCCACGTAGCGGTAATGGCCGTCGCTGACCTTCACCGCCGCCGCGGGGATCTTGATGGGCTGCACCGCGGCTTTAGCCTTCGCGGATTTCACGGTCTTCGGGGCCGTCGTAGTAGCGGCAGGGGCGGTCGTCTGGGGCGGAGAGCAGCGTGCACCCGGCGCTCAACAACACTGCGCAAATCGTCTTATTCATAATTCCTCTTCTTACTTCACTTCTTCCCAATGGCAGGAGTTCCCGAACGGCGTCGCCACCAGAACCTTCCGATATCCGTCCGCGACCGTTCCGGCGGGCGAATTGTCGCCCGGCGAACAGGTCTTGTAACCGCCCGCGAGCCCTTCGATGTTGGCCGCCGGCTTTCCGCTCGAAGCGGCGCCGACCGCTGAAGCGGACGGAGCGTTCGCCGGAGTCGCCGCGGCAGCCGCCTGATGTTGCGGCGCCGGCGCCTGCTCCTGCGCATGGTAGATCATCTCTGAGACGCTGCGGGTGACGGTTTTGTCTTCCCACTGGAAAGAAATCTCGTCGCGCGTCAGCCCTGCGAGTTCGAATTCGCCGATCTTCTCGCCGATGTGAATCCCCACGCTGCGGGCGTCCGGCTTCAGACTTACCAGCGCCAGCATCCCGCTCTGCAGTCCCATCACGCCGTGAAGCAACGGCAGCGGCGGCATGGGTTTAGGCGGCGGAGCGACCGGCACTTCCAGCACCACAGTCGGATTGCGCTCCTTGGAGAAAAGCATCTTGGTCGCGATCTCGCTATAGGCGCCGGCCGTCACCGGAGCGGGCGCCGGCGCGATCACCACCGCTTTGGCCGGAGGCGTCTTCACGCGCGCCATGCGTATCCGCTGTTCGCGTTCTTGCTGGGCCGTCCATTGCTCGCTCACCCGGACACCCGCCGCCGCGATCAGACCCGCCAGCGCGATATTGAGCCAGATCAGTTTCCGCTTCATAACACCCCGAGCGCTCTCTTCTCGGGAACTAACTTCCGCGGCACCGCACCCGCCAGCGTCATATGCACATTGATGGTTTTGTTCTTCAGGTTGCCCGCCGCGATCCGGACATCCGACGGCGCCACCAGTTCCGGCTCCTTTGAAAGATCGGCCAGGAAGTTCACGAAGTCCTCGATCTTGCATTCGAACAGAACGGATACCGCGACCTGCCCGTAATCGGAACCGAGCAGTGCCGGCGGCGCGAAGTCTCCGCCGCGCGGCTCGATCTTGTTGGCCGAAGCGACGCGATGAATCAGTTCGAGCAGATGCGCCTGCGCTTGCGGCGCGGTGGCGAACGCCATAATATGCTTCTCGCGCGCCTTGAGTTGCTCGCGCGCGGTCTGCAGCGCGGCGGTCTTGGCCGGAACCGTGGCGGCGATCTGCCGCAGTTTGGCTAATCGCATTTCGAGCAGCGCCGGAGACTCCGTTCCGGAGACAACCTCGGGAGCGCCGCCGCTCATCGAACGGTAAACGACAATGGCCAGGACTCCGATCACCAGCAGAGCGAGAGCGCGCAGGTCGCGCGGCGTCAGGCTCATTTCCGCCTCCGGTAAGTCTTGATGCGGAACAGCTCATCCTTGCCGCTGCGAGTCACCGAGTTGGTGAACTCGGAGTTCTGAAAGTAAGGCGAGTTGTCGAGCGTCTTCAGAAGCGGCGCGGCCTGATCGGTCTGGCCGCCGACGATCACGTAGTCCGGATAGATCTCGACAAGCTGCGCCCAGGTCGGGGGCGCCAGGACGCGCGTAAGTTCGTTCAGCACTTCGAAGTCACCCTGCGCCCGCCCGCGAAACCCGTCGAGCAACTGGATCTGGCTCCGCGCGTGTTCCATCTCCCGGTCGAGAGTCGCGGCCCGATGCGCGCCGGGCTCCACGCGCTCAATCTCCTGATGCAGCGTTTGCAGATAGCGGCGGTCGCGGTACGGACCCACGGCGAGAGCGGCGATGCCGCAAAGAAGAAGGACGAAGGCCAGAACGGCCGTCGGAATCAGCCCGAGACGCGACTGCCCGGCGCGGCGCTCTGGCGGCAGGAAGTTTGCCGGGCGGACCAGCCACGGACAGGCGGCCGCCGTTGCCGCCCCGTAAAGCACCGGCCGATCGATCGGATTGGCGCCGGTGTGCGCGGGATTGCGCGGCAGCAATACCGCCAGGCCCACCGGGCCGCGTTCGCTCGGGAGCCGCAGTTCCGCGACTCCGGCCGCGGCCGCGCGCTCGGCCGATCCGGCGAACTCACCCGAAAAGATAGCGCCCGACGCGCTTTCTCCATACGCCTCAAAAACGCCCGCCGCCGATTCCGAAAGGCCCAGAAACGGCGTCACCGGCGTCCCCAGGACGCGCAGGGCGGAATGGAGAACGCTCGCCGAGAAGCTGAAACTCGCCACCGGAATGCCGGCCTCGGCGAACAGCGATTCGTAACGGCCCAGCGTGGAAAGCCGGACCACGCCCACCAGAGCGCCGTTCGCCACCGGCGCCCAGCACCAGGCCGCGTCGTCCTCGGCGAAAGGATGCAGCGAGCGCAGCCGCAAAGCCAGCGCGCCCGCCAGTTCCCGCCGCGCGACGCCGGACAGGAGAACATGCCGCACGATCACGTCGCGGCGCGGCAACAGAACCGTGACCCCGGCCGGTTCATGGCCGCGCACGGCGTCGCGATATTCCCGGGACCACTCGGCCGCGGGCCGTTCATGGAAGCGGGCGATGGTCGCGCGCCGCAGCAGTTCCGGGCCGCCCGGACGCACGCGCACCAACGCCAGCTCCATCGCGTCGCCCGTGATTTCGATCGCCGCGCCAGTTCCGATTGCAACCAGCGAACGCCACGGGGAGCGCGTGGAGGAAGGCTGCGCGGCTTCCGTGCGCGTCTCCATCTCAGCCGCGGTCATACCACCTCAGAATGTGGAAAGGCCTCTGGACCGCGCCCGGCGGCAGGAACTTCACCGTGGCCGCGACCACCCGCCGCATGTCGGAAAGCGAGCCGTCCGGGCGGCGCAGACGAGCCGTCGCGCGGAAAGTGTAGATCGTATGCGTGCCGATAGCGAGGTGGTTCAGCAGCGCGACATCGCTTTGCGCGAACTCGCTCAGGGCCTGCTGGCCGAGGATCGGGCCGGCGCGGCGCCGCTCCACCAACGCCTGAATATCGTCTCCCGACACTCCTACAGCGGCAAGCACGGCGGGCGCGACCGTGTTCACGTCGAAGCGGTCCGTGGACCCATAAACGGAAACCGCGTCGCGCACGCCCGGACGCGGAACCAGGCGGCTCGCGCCGCTGCTGTTGTCGCGCACCCATGTTCCGTAGAAAAGATCCGGCGTCATGCCCGCCACGTAAAGCAGTTCCTCCACAGTCTGAAAGGACGTGTGAGGCGAACGGAAAGACGGCGGCCGGGAGAGATAGAGCTGATCGAAATCCGTCGGCTGCGCGGCCGGCTTGCGCCAGTCGGCGATCGCGGCGGCAATGGTGGAGGCCTGGTCGGGGTTCGCGCCCAGATTCATCATCAGAGCCGCGAGCACTCCGGGCCGGGCGTCATTCAGGCTGAGCTTGCCCGCTTCCGGGATAATGTCCACCGCCGCATCGCCGCCGGGAAAGTGGAAGTACATCCGCGGCTGGCCGGTTACGAAGTACGGTGTCTGGTCATCCGTGACGCGGTTGGACTGGCTCCATTCCACATACAGCATGGCCCGATCGAGAGCGCCTTCGGCAAGGTAGTACGCGCGCACATCTTCCTCGCTGGTGGCGACCCGTTCGGTCTCTCCGCGAACGGTCAGCGCCACGCTGAACGCGATGGCGCTCAAGGCCGCCGATAGCCAGAGCACCGCTAGCAGCGCACTTCCCCGGGAGCGAACACGCTTACTCAAGGCCGGGCTCGTCTCCGTACTTCTTGTCGGGATCCCGAAAGGCATGGAACGCCGCGGTCACCGTCATGGGATGCAGCAGCGCGGTTTCCGAATCGAGCGGGGCCATCTCGATGCGCACCGCCAGCGGCCAGGTGCGCTGGATCCAATCCGTCCGCCACTCCTGCCGGGGAGGGTTCTGTTCCTCCGCCAGGTAGAGCATGCGGCAGTACGCCAGATGATCGGCCAGGACGAAGGAATTGGGGCCCGGTTGGATGGGGAAGAACACGGGATGGGGCGCCGCCCCGCCATCGGACTCGAAGCCCGCGATCCGCGCGCCGGCCGAGTACCCGCCGCGATAGGGAAGTTCATTCACGATCAGCCGCGCCCCCACGCCGTTGTCGCCCGGGAGCACGGCGAACTCGAGCAGCTGCGGCAATCCCCGGCTGGCGTCGTTCAGCGAATACGAGGAGACGAACCGCATGCTGGCGGGATCGCCCCCGAAGAAAGGCACGTTTTGACGGCCGCCGCTCGCGTTGGTCCAAATGGCCACTTCCGCCATGAAACCATTCAGTTCCTGTTCGAGCGCGCTCTGGGCGCCGACGACGCGGCGATTGGACATGAGCCGCGCATCCGCCTTCGTCTCCGAGTTCAAGGCGACCCGCAGGGCAACCAGCATGGCGACGGAGATTAATCCGACCAGGGTGATGGCGATGAGGATCTCAATCAGCGTGAAACCCGCGTCGCGGCGGCGCGCCGGAATCACTGCTGCACCACCCGGGGGATCACATTGCGGCGGAACGATTCCAGGTCGAGCGTCCGCTGCCGCTCGCCTTCGCTCCACCAGACATGCATCACGACGCGCTGCAGAATCGGCGTTCCCGGCGTAGCGCGCGGCGGCGCCTCGAAAATCCCCATCGCCACATGGAACCCGGCGTTCTCGCCGCCCGTGACAGACGGGTTGAACTGGCCGTCGAACTCAGCTTCCAGCGGAAGGTCGTAATTGACCAGCACCTCGTCCATCTTCGTGCGCGCCAGCATGGCCATGCGGTCGTGGTCGGTCAGCTTCGCCGCGTTGCGCATGGAGGTGCTGAGCGCGGTAAGCAGACTCACCACCGCGATCCCCATAATCATGGTGGCGACCAGCACTTCCAGAAGCGTGAAACCGGCGCGGCGGGAGCGTGTCATGACTTATTGGCTCCCGTTCGATTGGCTTACGTTCGAAATCAGCGGACTGCCGGTGATCGGATCCACGGCGACGTGCTTTCTCGCGCCCTTGCCGTTCACCAGATCGACCGCGAACCGCGGGAAGGAACCGCCGGGCATCAGCAGCACGTGGCGTTCATCTTCCCCAGCCAGGGAAACGTCTTTCGGCAGTTCGAGCGTGCGCTCATATCCTGGTTCGCTCGAATAGAGCGCGAGCCGGTTCCGTTTGGGATCCATCACCACTTCAATGACTTCCTGGCGGCGCTGCGCGCGGTTCATGGCGGCGTTGAGAAAGGAGGCCACCGAATCGGCCGCGGAACGGAGACGAATGCTCTCCAGGCCAGAGCTGACCGCGGGGAAGGAGATGCCGACCATCACGCCGATGATGGCCACCACCACCATCATCTCGATCAGCGTGACGCCGCGCCGGATCCCGATGCCCGCCCGCGTGTTCATTTCCAACTGACGATGTCGCCGTTGATGCCGTCGCCGCCGGGTTGCCCATCGGCGCCGTAGGAGATGATGTCGGGCTCGTCGCCATGCTCGCCCGGATATTTGTAGATGTAAGGCCGGCCCCACGGATCGTTGGGAACTTCCTTCGGGAGATAGGGTCCGTTCCATTGCGCGAGGCCTTCCGGCTTGGTGCGCAACGCTTCGAGACCCTGCTCGTTGGTGGGGTACATGCTAGTATCCAGCTTGTAAGAACCCAGCGCGGTGATAAAGGAGTTCACCTGCGCTTTCGCCGCCACGACGCGGGCCTGGTCGCCGCGTTTCAGCATGGCGGGCGCGACCAAAGCCGCGAACAGCGCGATGATGGTGACCACGACCAGCATTTCAATGAGCGTGACGCCGGCCTGGCGTTTCAGGCGGCGACCGGCCAGTGCTTGTTTCATCTCAGAACCTTTCTTGACCAGCAAGTGCTAAACCGATACATCGTTAATGCTGGTGATAGCCAGAAGCATACTCAAAATCAGGGCTCCCACTAAGATTCCCATAACCAGGATCACCAGCGGTTCAAAAAGAGAGGTGAAACGCTTGATGCCGGCGCGGGTCTCGGCCTCATAGATGTCCGCCATGCGGGTGAACATGGCGTCGAGCTTACCGGTCTCTTCTCCGACGGTGAGAAGGTGCGCGGCCAGCGGCGGGAATACGGCCGCGCGGCGAATGGGCCCGGCAATGCCTTCACCGCGTTTCACGCCTTGCGCAACTTCTTTCAGCGCCCGCGTGAACAGCCCGTTGTTCAGGATTCCCGCGGAGATGTTGATGGCCTGCACCAGCGGCACGCTGTTGGCGACCAGCGTTCCCATGGCGCGCGCAAACCGCGAGGTCTCGGCTTTGCGGAGGGAATCTCCGAGCAGCGGGATCCGCAGCCGCCATGTGTCCCACCAGATGCGGCCGGACACGGTGCGAATGTAAAGGCGCGATCCGATCACGACGGCGGCGATGGCGAGCGCGCCGGCCCACCACCACGCCGTGATCAGCTTGCTGGCTTCCAGCATGAGCATAGTGGGCACCGGGATTTTCATGTGGCCGTCCTCGAAGACGGTCGCGAACCGGGGGACCACGAAGGTCAGCAGCACCAGGATGGCGCCCACGCCCACCAGCGCGAGCAGCATCGGGTAAACCATCGAGGAGATGATGTACCCGCGGAGATCGTCCCTGGATCGCTCAAACTCGGCGAGCCGGTCGAAAATGGTGGCCAGACTGCCCGAGGCCTCGCCGGCCCGGACCATGTTGATGTAGAGATCGGAGAAATACTCGGGATGGGTAGCGAGGGAATCGGCCAGGGACCGGCCGCCTTTGAGAACCCGAAGCGTGTCTTGGACAACGCCGCGGAAGTGGGTCCGCTCCGTCAGTTCGCCGGCGATGGCGAGCGCGCGATCCACGGGCACGCCCGAGTTCAGCAGCGTGGAGAGTTCCTGGGTAAAGTAAAGGACGTCTTTTTTGGAAACGCCGCCCAGAGCGGGCAGCTTGAGTCCGGAGCTTTTCTGGGCTTGGGCGCCGACGTAAACAGGGGTCAGGCCCTGCCGCCGCAGCTCCCGCGCGACGAGGCGATCCGATTCCGATGTGATGGAGCCGGTGCGCAGTTTGCCGTCCGAGGCGACCGCCCGGAAGAAATACGTGGTGGCCAATAGCAGTTCTCTTACGATGAAGACGCGGCGCGGGGAGCTAAAGTCGATTGTAATCCTGCCGCGACGCCCGCGATTCGGGCGCTAGTGCTTCTGTTCGACGTCGAGGGCGTTGCTGAAGCGGTTGTCGAAATTCGCCAGCGCGATCACCGACACCAGTTCCACCATTTGCGGGGACGTGAAGAGGTCGAGGATATTGGAATCGATGTCATCGACGGTGCACGTGCGCGTGAGTTCGCGCGCTATCTTGAGCGCCGCGCTTTCGTGCGGAGTGAAGTCCAGGTTCTGCTCCATTCGAACGGCATGGATTTCGTCGTCGCTGAAGCCCTCCTCTCGCGCACGCGCGGTGTACTGCGCAACGTCGAAAGGGCTTTCGTTGGCGTAAGATGCGGCGAGATAGGCCAGTGTTTTCAGGCGCGGTTCGAGCGTGCCGGGACCCATCACGGCGTCATGCAACGGCCGGAAGGCTTGCGCGATTTCCGGGCGGTGGGACATCACGCTGTAGAAATTAGAGTCGTTCCCGTGATTCTGGGCAGAACCTCGAGAAGCATCCGAAGAAGAATCTGGAGCTTTCACATGCGCTGGCATACACGGTAAAAAGCACCCGCCTTTCCCATGTGCTGGTTTTCACGCTGGGCAGGCTTAGAATGCGAGTAGCGATGCCGGAATCCGGATCCACATTTGTAGCGCTTCTCTGCGTCAGTCTCTGTACCTTCGGCGCCGGCGCATTGCCGGCCCAGGTCGCCTCCTTCAAGGTGAGCGGCCTGAAAATTGAGTACAAAAAGAACACGGATGGGGTGTTCACCGCGCGAATCCGGAATGATCGGAACGCCGCGGTGACGGCTTACCTGGCGATCGCTTCGTATCAGGACGGCTACCGCGAGCGGCACAACGCTCTGGGCGGAGACACGCTGGGATTCACCAACGGAGAGGATGCGGAGCTGCCGCCCAACCAGGAAGTGGATACCGGCCGTCCCCTGCCGCCGGGCGGTACGCCGACCGGAGCGCGGGTGCTCGCGGTGATTTACGCGGATGGCGTCACCCAGGGAGAAGATGAGGTGATCGCCATGCTGGTCGCGGGGCGTCAGCGCGCGTATGCGGATCTGAAGGAATGTATCCCCGCCCTGGAGAAGGCAGCCGCGGGTCAGATGAAAAGAGAAGACCTTCTAGCCCGGTTCGAATCGATGCAGGCGCGGGATGAGGCGGAAGGCGCCAGCCTGGATGAGATCCAGGACGCGCCGGGGCGCATGCGCTACCGGTATTTCCTGAGCGCTGTCCCGGCGCAGGGCATGCAGGCGCTGCAATCCGGCAGCGGCGCCGCAACGATGCTGAGCCGTTTCCGGGATTGGGAGAAACGTCTGGCGAACAGCAAGCCCGGCGTGCAGTAAGCCCGGAGTCAGTTCACGAGAGCGGTGAGTTTCAAAACGCCCCGCAGTTCCCCGTCCAGCTTCATCGTCATATCGGCATGGTCGCGAAGGAACTGACGGGCGTTTTCGCGGCCCTGGCCAATGCGTTCGCCCTTATAGCTGAACCATGATCCGGATTTTTCAATCACGCTCTGCTGCACGCCGATGTCCAGCAAATCCCCCTCGCGGGAAACGCCTTCCCCGTAAATGATGTCGAATTCGGCTTCGCGGAACGGGGAAGCGACTTTGTTCTTGACCACTTTCACCTTGGTCCGGTTGCCGACCGTGTTCTCGCCGTCCTTGATGGCGCCGGTGCGGCGCACCTCCATGCGGACGGAGCAGTAGAATTTGAGCGCGCGGCCGCCCGTGGTCGTTTCGGGATTGCCGAACATTACGCCGATCTTCTCGCGAATCTGGTTGATGAAGATCAGACAAGTGTTGGTGCGGCTGACAGTTCCGGTCAGCTTGCGAAGGGCTTGGGACATCAGGCGGGCGTGGAGGCCCATGTGGCTGTCGCCCATCTCGCCATCCAGTTCCGCCTTGGGAACCAGGGCGGCGACGGAGTCCACGACGACTACATCCACCGCGCCCGAGTTCACCAAAGCGTTGGTGATCTCCAGGGCCTGTTCGCCGTGATCGGGCTGGGACACCAGGAGATTGTCGGTATCGACGCCGAGTCTGCGGGCGTACTTGGGATCGAGCGCGTGCTCGGCGTCGATGAAGGCGGCCGTGCCCCCGTCTTTCTGCGCCTGGGCGATGATCTGGAGCGTGAGCGTGGTCTTGCCGGACGACTCCGGCCCATAGATCTCGACCACGCGGCCGCGCGGAACGCCGCCTACACCGAGCGCCGCATCGATGGAGATGGAGCCGGTCGAGATCACGCTGACCGCCGCCACGGTGTTCGAGCCCAGGCGCAGGATCGAGCCTTTTCCGAATTGTTTTTCCAGGGCGATCAGGGTCTGGTCGATAGCCTTCTGGCGTTCGCGCACTTCCATATGAATTCTCCGCTTTGAGACATCCCGGGAGTGCCGGAGCGGAGGCGAGGCTCTCAAAATTATCGGCCGCCGCTTGACGGCGCGGCCGAACTGTACGTATTATATGTACAGTTCTCGTGAGTCCATCCGCCGCTCAGATTCGCATCGATCTTGCCTCCGCCGTTCCGGCCTATAGGCAGATCGTGGACCAGTTCCGCACGCTGTTGGTGGACGGCGTCCTGCTTCCGGATACGGAACTGCCCTCGGTGCGCCGGCTGGCCCTGGATCTGGGGGTGCATTTCAACACGGTGGCCGAGGCTTACCGCGCGCTGAGCGAGGAAGGCTGGCTGGATGTGGCCCACGGGCGCAGAGTGCGGGTGAAAGCGCGGACCATGCCGGCCGGGCCGGATCGGGAAGCCATAGACGCGTTCCGCCAGCGCTTGCGGCAACTGGTGGCGGAGATGCGCGCCGCGGGTCTGCCGGCGGCCCGCATCGCGCGCGAACTGTTACTGATCGCGGAGGTAATGAAGCCATGATGTTCTCAACGTATCTGTTTGCCGTGGTCCCGTTTATTCTGACCGCGATCCTGTTCTGCGCTCTTCCCTACTGGCGTCACGACCGCATGTATTTCGGGGTGACCGTCGCTCCGGAGTTCGGTTCGACCGCTGTGGGCAAGCGCATCGCACGCGGCTATCGCTGGGGCGTGGCGGCGCTGTCAATGCTGGCGATCGCCTCGAGCGTAATCGGAATCGCCACGGGGAACACGTGGCTATTCGTGGCGGCGGCCCTGTTCCAAAGCTTCGGAACGATGGCCGTGTTCGCATCCGCTCACGGGCGCGTGCAGCCTCACGCGGCTCCGGGCTCGATGGTGCGATCGGCCAGCCTGGCGGTGGGCGCCGAGCGCTTGCCGGGCGGATGGCCCGCAATGCTTCTTCCCCTGCTCCTGTTGGCGGGAGCGGGAATCTACGCGCAGCTCCACTGGAGTCAGATTCCGGAGCGCTTCCCCGTGCATTGGGATGTGGCGGGGCGCCCGAACGGCTGGTCGGGCCGAAACTGGTGGGGAGTTTACGGATTGTTGAGCATCGGGGCGATGATTTCCGTCGCCGCCGTCGCGGGCGCGTTGGGGCTATTTTTCGGGACGCGGCGCGGCGGGGACGACGAATCCAGAGCGTGGCACGCGCGGTTCCGGCGCGCCACCGTGCGGCTGCTGATCGCGGTGGAATGGATCGTTTGCGGCACGTTCAGCATGCTGGTAGTCGCCCCCATTGTGACTACGGAAACAGGCGTTTCCATCCCGTCCTGGCCGATTCCGGTGCTGGTCTTGCTGATCGCGGGGCTCTTCACCTGGCCGTTGATCCGATTAAATTCCGAGCCGGGAAGCGGACAGGATCAGACGCCCGACGATTGCTGGAAATGGGGCTTGATCTACTACAATCCCAGCGATCCCGCGCTGATGGTGGAACGGCGCTTTGGAATCGGGTATACGCTGAACCTGGCAAATCGAATGTCGTGGGTGCTGGTGGCCGGACTGGTGGCGATGACGTTCGGAATCATCTTCCTGGCGCGCCCGGCTTGAAGAACCGATCGTTGCGCGGAACGTTATCTTGTACCGTAGATAACATGCGAATCGCGATATTAGTGCTGCTCAGCGCGGCTCTTGCGGGCGCCGCGCCGGCGGCGGATGAACACTGGACACAGCTTTTCGACGGCAAAGATCTGAATGGATGGAAACACGTCGGCCCCGGCGAGGACGTTGTGGTGGACGGCATGATCAAGACCGGCGGCGGGATGGGTCTGTTGTATTGGACCGGAGGCAAGGTGGGAGACTGCGTGATCCGCGTGGTCTATAAGATGCGCGACATGAACGACAATTCCGGCGTGTACATTCGCATTCCGATCGAGCCGCGGGAAGAGTGGATGCCGGTGAACTACGGGTATGAAGTGCAGATCGACAACCATCCGGAGACCGGCGGCGAGGACGAGTATCACGTGACGGGGACGCTTTACTCGCTTACGAAGCCTTTGGCCAAGCCAGGCAAACCCGGACCGGAGTGGAACACCATGGAGATCACGATTGACGGCCCGCATACGATGGTGTCGGTCAACGGCGTGAAAGTGACGGATTACCACGAGGGCGATCCGACTCCCCCGATCAAATTCAAGTTCGAACCGCTGCGCGGGCCGCGGCCAAACGAAGGCTGGTTCGGACTACAGAATCACAGCAAGGACGACATCGTCTTCTTCAAGGAAGTCGCGATCCGCAAATTGCATTAGTGACTCTCCGCATCCAGAAGACGCACGACGGCGGCGTGGGCCAGCACCACATCGGGCGAGTCCTGGAGCGCGTTGCCGTAACACCGCTGAAAATCGTTCCCGTTGTTGGAAGGCCTTAGAAGTTCGCGCGCCTGCTTCAAGGTGGAAGTCGCTTCATCGGGCGCGGCCTTACTGCGCGGCGCGGTGATTTCGTCGATTTGCACGATGAGGCCGGAAAGCTGGCGCAGCCACTCGAACTGGGCGTGATTGAGCACCAGGTTCAGGAACTCGCCAGGCGACGAAATGGGGCCGTGGATCTGCTCATACCGGGAGCGCTCGCGATCGAGCAGAAGTTTATGAAGCTGGAGCAGTTGCTGGCTGATCCGGCGGAGGCTCTCGAGTCGTTCGGGTGAGTGGGAGGGAGGAAGCATGGGTCGAACGCGGTCCTGCTCTGATTCTATCGGGGACTACTCCAGATCTTCCAGCCGATCGAACACCTCGTTCGCTTTTTCGAGCGGATCCGGCATGTCCGCGACTTCCTTCAGTTCCAGCAAAAGCGGGTACTGGCCGGGTTGCGAGCGCAGCAGCTCCATCGTCTTCGGCCAATCGACCGTGCCGCCTTCGGCGATAAGGGGAAACAGGTGGGAGTCGCTCTTGCCGTCATTGTCGTGCACGTGCAAGGAAAGAATGCGGTCGCGCATGATCTCGAATTCATGCTCGACGCCTTCCCCGAGGTGGGCGTGACCGACGTCGAAAACGAAGGAGAGATCGAGTTTCGTGGTCTCCACGAAGTTTTTGAGGCGGGTCGCTGTGGAGAGCTCATTGGGAATGTTTTCCAGCAGGATGCGGACGCCGCGGTGGCGGGCGAATAACGAGAGCTCTTCGAGGGCGCTGAAAGCCGCATCGATCTTCCGGCCGTGGAACGCTTCGCCGCCCACGCCCATGTGCTGAATGAGGTACTCGAAGGGGATGGTCTCGGCGATCTCAATGACGCGTTTGATCTCATCGACCATGCGGATCCGCTCACTCCGGACCGGCTCGGTGATGGTGAGCCAGCTATCGGGACCGGTGCGGCCCCATTGATAGTCCGTATACATGGGGGAATGGAGCGAACGGCATCGCAGGTCCGCGTCCCGGAACCAATGGGCGAGTTCGGCGATCTGGCCTTTGTCGCGATAGTCGAGATGCTGGCGCGCGCAGAAAATCTCGATCGCGGGAATGCCGGCTTGCAGAACGCGGTTCAGCAAGTCGGGGGTGAGACGGTGATTGGCGAACAGATGAGTGGAGAGGACGCGGTTCACTAGAATCCCCTCGCGACGCCTTCGGTGCGGCCGTCGGGCGCGCCCTGCAGCCATCCGGAATCGATCAGAATGACGGCCATTTCGCCGATCTTGCCGACGATGCGCACGTTGTGGCCGCGCTGTTTCAAGAGCTCGATGGTGTCAGGGGAGATGGTGTCTTCGGCGCGGATCTGGTCAGGCATCCACTGGTGATGAATGCGGGGCTGATCGACTGCTTCCTGGGCGTTCATGCCGAAATCGATGATGTTGAGCGCGACCTGCAGCACGGAGTTGATAATGGTGGGACCGCCGGGGGTGCCGAGCACAGCGCGCAGTTTCCCGTCTTTGACCAGAATCGTAGGGGTCATGGAAGACAGCGGCGTCTTGTGCGGCGCGATGGAGTTGATCTCGCCCTGGATCAGACCGAAGCCGTTCGGCTGGCCGGGCTTAGGCGCGAAGTCGTCCATCTCATCGTTCAAGAGAAAACCGAGTTTGGCGGCCGTGACGCCGCTGCCATAGCTGTCGTTCAAGGTGTAAGTCACGGAGACGGCGTTGCCTTCGGCATCGACGATGGAGAAGTGCGTCGTGTTGGAGCTTTCATAAACGGCCAGATTGCCGGGCTTGACGGCGGCGCTGGGGGTGGCGCGATCAGGGTCGATCGAGGCGCGCAGGGAATCGATGTAACGGGGGTTCAGCAGAGACGAGATCGGCACCTTATTGAACTCCGGATCGCCCAGGTATTCACTGCGATCGGCGAAGAAGCGGCGCATCGCTTCGGCGAGAAAGTGGTACTCGCGCGCGGAACCGGCCCCGGTCCGCGCATAATCCGTGCCGTCGAGGACGCCCATCATCTGCAGAATTCCGACGCCGCCGGAACTGGGCGGCGGGGCAGTGATGACGGTGGTGCCGTGGTAGCTGCCGGTGAGCGGGACGCGTTCGATAGCCTTGTATTCCTTGAGATCCTGCTCCGTGAGGAGACCGCCGTGCGCGCGCATGTCCGCCGCCAGAAGCCGCGCCGTCTTGCCCTCATAGAAGCCCGCCGCGCCATGATCGCGGATGCGCTCGAGCGTGGCGGCGAGATCAGACTGGACGAACAGGTCGCCGGCCTCGTAGTGAGCGCCGTCCTTAAGAAAAATGCGCTTTGATTCCGGAAATTGGGAGAGCTTGGTCTCGACGTTCTGATCCCGCAGGTCCTGCGACAGTCCCCAGGAAACGGGGAAGCCTTTGCGCGCGAGGCCGACCGCCGGCTGGACGAGCTGCTTCCAGGGCTTCTTTCCGTATTTGTCGTGCGCGTAAGCGAACCCCCGCACGGCGCCCGGGATTCCGACGGCGCGATAACCGATAACGCTCTGATCGGTGACGTTGCCGTGCTCATCGAGGTACATGTCGTGGGTCGCCGCGGCGGGAGCGCGCTCCCGGAAGTCGATGAAGGTGCTCCGGCCATCGGCGAACCGCACCAGCATGAAGCCGCCGCCGCCGATGTTTCCGGCCGAGGGATGCGTGACCGCGAGCGCGAAGCCGACCGCGACGGCGGCGTCGATCGCATTCCCGCCGGCTTGCAGAACGGCGGCGCCGGCGTCGGTGGCGTGAGACTCCACCGTGACGACCATGGCATGGCGGGCGCGAACGGGCTGGCGCGCGGCGAGCTGGCTGAGGCCGCAGACGGACAGGGCCAGGACCACGAGCAGGAGCAGTGAACGCATTGCTGTCGATTTTAGCCGAACCGGCCGGGCAGGCTCATCCAGCGCCGAAAATCCGGTAATAGCCGAGGTTGCGGAACACGCGCTTCAGCGCTTGCTCGCACGCGAACTGGCGCTTTCCCAGCGGGATGAACGGACGCGTCATTCCGGGTTGAATCCGCGCTTCGCCGTCGCGCGGGATTCCGGCGCGATACGTGTCGTCGAGCCACCACTTGGCCTCCCCGCCGGCGTGGAAGCATTTGATGGCGGCCCAGGGCTCGGATCGCAGAATCCGGCTGCCGCTCATGCCGCATTTCCGCAGCACGCGTTTGAGAGGCGTGCGCCGCCAGCAGCGCCAGTAATGCGGATCGAGGTATCCGCCGCCCGCGCGCATGGCGATGGCCGCCCATACGATGGCTTCCACATGCATGACCCGAGGGATCGCGGGGCCGCCGAGCTGGCCTAATAGCCAGTCGAGCCAATCCAGATCCGGGGACGCGCGCCAATGGGCGACCCCCACATCCACGTGCCGGGCCAGAGGAATCCCGCGATCCATCAAACGCCGCACTAAATCGGCCGGCAACAAACAGTTCGGTTCCTGCCACATGAGAAGCAGGCCTTCCCGCGGGGTCTCCTCGAACTGAAAGGGATTGGGGAAGTAGAGATCCGGATCCAGGAGGACCAATTCTTCACCCGCGCGGCCGAGCAGCAGAGGATCCGTGACCTTGCGCCAGCAGGGATGCCCGCGGCGGAACGATCTCAGATTTGCGCGCGGACCGAATACGGACGCCTCGCGATCCGCCAATTCCTGCTGTTCAAAGACCCGCCAGCAGTGATGTCCCGGCGGACGCAATGCTTCCATAGCCTGAATTAACTCCGCACGGTCGCTTTCCGTGTCCGTGATCAGGGAGATGTCGAGAGATTCAATCGAGTTGGCCAGGAGACTTTGCAGCGCATGGCGGGAATAAGGAAGAGAGCGCGGCGACAAGACCACATACACACGACGGGCTAGTGAACCAGGTTGTAACGCGTTCTCTTGGGGCTGCAAATTCAAGTCAGGCATGGAGGACACACCTTCTCCGGACATCCGCGGATCGCCTGGCTAAGTGCGGTAAATGCGACGCTCCATTTCGCGGTACTCGCCGGAGCGGGCGCGATTCACCCAGGTTTGATTGGCGCGATACCAGGCGACAGTCTGACGCAGGCCGTCCTCGAACGGGATGGAAGGCCGCCAGCCGAACTCCTGACGAATCCGCCCGCAATCGACCGCGTAGCGGCGATCGTGACCGAGGCGGTCTTCGACGGTGGTGAGAAGACTTTCGGGGCGGTCGAGGATACGGAGCAGGGTCTTGAGCACGTACAGGTTGGGGAGAATATTGCCGCCGCCAATGTGATAGGTTTCGCCGCGCAGGCCTTTGGCGAGGACCAGGTGCAGAGCGCGGCAGTTGTCGGCGACGTGAATCCAGTCCCGCACCTGCAAGCCGTCTCCGTAAACCGGAATGGGTTCGCCGCCCTGAGCCTTGGCAATGGCGAGCGGGAGCAGTTTCTCGGGGAATTGGAAGGGGCCGTAGTTGTTGCTGGTGCGGGTGATGAGGGTATCGAGTCCGAAAGTATGGCGGGCGGCGCGGACGAGGTGCTCGGCCGCGGCTTTGCTGGCCGCATAGGGGCTGCTGGGAGCGAGGGCGCCGGTTTCGGAGAAGAGCGCCGGCTCAGGAATGCTGCCGCCGACCTCGTCGGTGGAGATGTGGAGAAAGCGGCCGGTCTTGCGGGCGCGCGCCGCATCGAGAAGAACCTGCGTGCCCAGAACGTTGGTTCGGACAAACGGGGCGGCGCTGACGATGCTGCGGTCGACGTGGGATTCCGCGGCGAAGTGCACGATGGCATCGCAGTGCGCGGGAAGAGCGTCGTGAACGGCGGACGCGTCGCAGATATCGCCCTGGACGAAGCGATAGGCGGGATCGTCTTCGACGCTCTCGAGATTATCGAGGTTCCCGGCGTAGGTGAGGTTATCGAAGACGGTGACGGGACCCAGCTTGCGGGCGAGCGTATCGCGCACGAACTCGGATCCGATAAAGCCCGCGCCTCCGGTCACGAAGATCACTTGTGCTGGGTCTCCCAGTCGTAACTTAGCCCCGGGTGATTGTAGAGTATGCGGCCTTCGTCTTTGGGATTGTAGAAGTGATCCGTCGCGTAGACCAGCAAACCAGGGCCGTCGCCGATGACTTTGTAACCGTGGGCGACGCCGGGGGGAATCAGAACCTGCCAGGGGCGCAGGGCGCCACAGTAAAAGGTGTTGCGCTGCCCGAAGGTCGGCGACCCGCGCCGGAGATCGACGAGAGCGAACTGGAACATCCCGGTGACGCCGGTCCAGCAATCGGTTTGTTCGAGATGGTAGTGAAAGGCTTTGATCGTACCGGGATAGCTGAGCGCGGCCGAGACCTGCGTTGCGGCGGCGGGGAACGCCTGGACGAGACCTTCGCCGGTGCGGAGGATCTCCAGGAAAAAGCCCCGGTCGTCGGGCCAGACGGCGACCGGCTGGACGCGGACGCCGTCGATGAGCTTGGCGGAATCGGCCTGGAGGATGACATCGCCGATACCGTGGTCGCAACGCGGAATCACGAGCTCCAGCGAACCGGAGGCGGCGAGGATTTCGGTTGTGATCCGCGGTGGCGTCGTTATGGAATCAATCATAGTGACCTGTCTTTCATTCGCCGGCTACACGCTTTAAGTAAGTTCCGTATTCCGAGTTCCTGAGCAGTTCGGCGCGGGCCAGAAGCTGCTCCCGGCTGAGATAGCCGAGTTCAAACCCGATCTCCTCGAGGCAGCCAATTTTAAGGCCTTGGCGCTGCTCGATGGCCTCGATGAAATTGCCGGCCTGCAGCAGCGATTCCTGGGTTCCCGTATCGAGCCATGCCATGCCCCGCCCCAGCTTTTGTATTTTCAGGTTACCCTGCCGGAGATACGCATTGTTGACGTCCGTGATCTCGAGTTCCCCGCGCGCGGAGGGCTTTATGGTCTCGGCGATCCGGGTGATCTGGGAATCATAGAAGTACAAACCGACGACGGCATAGTTAGACTTGGGAACGGTCGGTTTCTCTTCGATCGAAGTCGCTGTGCCGTTCGCGTCGAATTCCACGACTCCATAGCGCTCCGGATCGCGCACCCAATATCCGAACAGAGTCGCCCCGCCATCTTGCGCCGCGGCGCGCAGAAGCAACTCCCGCAATCCGTGGCCGTAGAACAGGTTGTCGCCCAGAATGAGACAGGCGGATCCGCCCGCGATGAATTCCTTGCCGATCAGAAATGCCTGAGCGAGGCCTTCCGGGCGCGGTTGCGGGGCATACCGCAAGCTGATTCCGAATGCCGATCCGTCCCCTAGGAGGTGCTGGTAGAGAGGCAGGTGTTCCGGCGTGGAGATAAGCAGGATTTCCCGGATCCCCGCCAACATGAGGGTCGAGAGCGGGTAATAGATCATGGGTTTGTCATAGACCGGGAGAAGCTGCTTGCTCACGGCCAGAGTTAGCGGATGCAGGCGCGTGCCGCTGCCACCCGCCAGAACGATTCCCTTCACGCGCTCACCCGCATGCGGACGAGGCACGGAATGGAGACGAAGCGACGGAATGGGAGCGGATCTGGCATTTAGAGGGCCGGGGTATCCTGACGAACCACCGCGGCTAGAGCTTCGCCCAGCAGTTTCTGGCTGACCGGTTTCGAGAGGTAGTCATCCATTCCCGCCTTCAGGCAGCGCTCGCGCTCACCCGACAGCGCGTTGGCCGTGAGAGCGATGATCGCAATATGGCTTTGCGCGCCTTCCATCTCGCGAATGAGCCGCGTCGCTTCGAAGCCGTCCATCTCCGGCATCTGACAATCCAGAAGGATCGCATGATAGGGCAACTTGCGGAACGCCTCAACCGCCTCTTTCCCGTTCCCGACGACGTCCACTTCGTAGCCCAGCCTGGTTAACATCAGAACGCCCACTTTCTGGTTTACGGGGTTATCCTCGGCGAGCAGCACGCGGCCGCCGGTATTCATGCGTTTGGGCGCGGGAGCGGAAGGCGGCCGCACAGTCCGGGATGCTTGCTCCGCGGGGTTGGGGAGCAGAAAAGATCTAACGCACTGGAGAAGCTGAGCGGTATGCAGAGGTTTAATAAGATAGGCCTGAATGTCGAGATCCCTGGTGCGCAGCAGGTGCTCGCGTTGCGTGACGGAGGTGAGGAGCACAAGCGGGAGACTCTCGAAGGCTTTCTGCGCGCGGATCTCCTGGGAGAGCGTCAGGCCGTCCATGAGCGGCATGTGGAAATCCAGCAGGCCAAGGTCAATTTTCTTCCCTTCTTCTTCGGATTTACGAAGTAAGCTGAGGGCCTCGGCGCCGTCGCGCGCGCAGACGACCGTGACTCCCAGCGATTGCAGCATGTTTTCGACAATCCTTAGGTTGGTGCTATTGTCGTCCGCCACCAGAACCCGCCGCCCCACGAATTCGTCGCCGTTCGAGCGGGTGGCGGTTCTGGCGCCGGCGACCAACGGGATTTGGAACCAGAAAATGGACCCGGCTCCCGCCACGCTGTCGACGCCAATCCGTCCCTCCATCAGCTCCACGAGCTGCTTCGAGATGGTCAGTCCCAATCCGGTGCCGCCGAAGCGCCTGGTGGTGGAGGCGTCGGCTTGGCTGAACGCCGTAAACACGCGCGCGCAGACCTCCGGAGACATACCGATTCCGGTGTCGGAGACGGCGAAGTGAAGCACCAGCCCGGTTCCCGCATTTTCGATTTTGACCGTAAGGACGATTTCACCATGCGCCGTAAACTTGACCGCATTGCTGAGGAGATTAAGGAGGATCTGGCGCAAACGCACCGCATCGCCGCGGATGGTGAGAGGAATCGCGGGCTCGATCCAGGAGGCTAACTCGAGACCTTTGCGGTCCGCCGCTTCGGCGACCAAGTCGAGAGACTCCTCGATTTCGGTCCGCAGATCGAACTCGGTTTTCTCGAGTTCCATATGGCCGGACTCAATTTTCGAAAAATCCAGGATGTCGTTGATGACGGCGAGGAGCGTGGAGCCGCTGGAGCGGATGGTGCGCACGTAATCGTGCTGTTCGGCGGTCAGTTCCGTTTCGGCGAGGATTCCCGTCATTCCGAGGATGCCGTTGAGCGGGGTGCGGATCTCATGGCTCATGGTGGCGAGAAAGCTGCTTTTCGCCTCGGCCGCGGACTCGGCTTTATCGCGCGCCTCGGCAAGTTCCTTGGCCTGCTGGCGAAGCGCGAATTCAGCCTGCTTCCGCTCGGTGATGTCACTGTGCGAGCCGACCATGCGAATGGGATTGCCTTCGCTATCCCATTGGGCCACGCCACGCGCCAAAACCCAGCGATAGTTTCCGTCCTTCCCGCGCAGCCGGTACTCCTGTTGATAGGCGGGGCTTTCACGGGACAGATAGGATGCCAGGCCGCGTTTCACCCACTCGGCATCGTCGGGGTGCAGGAGCGCGGCCCAGGATTCGGGATCCGCGGGGTCGTCGGGGAGATAACCGAGCATTTCACGCCATCGCGGCGAATGAAATACGACGGCAGTTCGCGCATCCCAATCCCACAACCCGTCGTTATTGGCCGCCAGCACGAGCTGCCAGCGGTCCTCATCGCGGCGCAGGCGTTCTTCCATGGCGCGCCGCTCGGTGATGTTGCGCATCACCCCCAGCAGCTCTTTGGCTGATCCGTCTGATTTCCACGAGAACACAGTCTCGCGGCAACTCAGCATGCGATAGTTTCCGGAGAGATCGCGCAGTCGGAACGACAGCTCGAAGAATTCTCCCTCGCGCGCTCCCCGGATCTGGCTGCGATGTTTGCGGAGCCGCGGGATATCATCCGGATGAACCAGCTCGTTGATCGGATTTTCGAGCTGGCGAACGACCTCGGGATCCTGGCCGATGATGTCGAAGTAGCACCGGTTCGAGAATACGGTCCGGTCTGTGTCCAGATCGAAAATGTAAATCACGTCCGGAACGGCTTCAATCAGTTTTGAATTGAACAGGCGGGCTTGCTCCCACTCGGCTTCGGCGGCCTTGCGCAAGGTGATGTCTTCCGCCCAGCCTTCATAGTAAGAGACGGAGCCGTCGTCGCGCCTAACCACCCGAGTGCTCTCGCGAATCTGGACGGGCCGGCCGTTGCGGGTATACCAGACGCTCTCAAAGCTCGTGAGGTCATCGCCGGACTCGAGCAAGCGCCGCCACTCCGCCCGGGATTCGACCATGGTGTCGAATTCCAGGTTCCGCGCCGTGAGATCCTCCATGGACGAATATTCCAGAATGCGCAGAATGGCCGGATTGGCCATTAGAATCTCGCCGCCGGGCGAAGTGCGGTAGATGCCGGCGGGGCAGTTTTCGAAGAGATCGCGATAATCGGCTTCGCTCGCCCGGAGTTGCAGGGTCGTGCGGCGCAATTCCAGTTGATCGATGATCAATCCCGCCAGGTTCCCGAGATGACGCGACTCTTCGTCGGAGAACTCGTAGCGCGGGGCCCGGTCGATGATGCAAAGCGCGCCGATGGCATATCCGTCCGGAGTGATCAAGGGAGCGCCGGCATAGAAATGGAGGTCGTGATCCTGGGTGAGAAAAGTAGAATCCCGGAAGCGGAGATCGTTGGGCGCGTCGTTCACGACCAAGACCTCCTGCGAAAGGATCGCCCAAGCCGAGAATGACTGCTTCCGGCTCGCCTCGTGCGAGAAAACGCCCACCTGCGATTTAAACCAGACGCGGTCTTTCGCAACCATGGAGATGAGCGAGATGGGCGCCGCGAAAAGATTCGCGGCAAGGCGCGTGATCCGGTCGAAACACTCCTCTGGAGGAGTGTCGAGGACGTGGTAGCGCTGGAGCGCATCGAGGCGCTCCGTTTCGAATTCAGGAATCGGTACGGACATGATCGGGTGTGCCGCGGGCGCTGTCAGGTGTGCCGCGGGCGCTGTCAGGTGTGCCGCGGGCGCTGTCGGGTGTGCCGCGGGCGCCGTGCTGCTCCAGCGCGGTCATCCTGCATTGCAGTTCCAGGCGAAGCAATTCAAATCCGGTCTCCACCAGGCGCAAGCTTTGACGGGCGTCTTCGACTTCATTATTTTGAAAGCGGGTCTCCAGATCCTCGATCAGATCACCCAGGCGCAGGCCGCCGATCTGGCGGCAGCTCCCTTTTAGACCATGCAAGCTCCTCATCGCGGCCGGTTTGTCGAGGCGAAGGAGTTGTTCCCGCAGTGCGTTCAGCCCCGTGGCGGTGTCTTCCAGATAGAACTGGATGAGCTCGGCAACCACTTCCGGATTCCGGGGAATCAGTTCTTCCATAAATTCAGGCGCCGACCAAACCTGTGAACTTGCGGCCGACGGTTCGAGAATTCCGGCGGGGGCGGCGGCCTCCCCGTTGTCGTCCAGACGGCGGGCTGCATCCGGCCGCGGGGGAACGTCGTTCATAGATGGGCCTCCGGAACAGCGTTTCTTCCATCCGTTCGCATGCTGGAGACGAGCCTCCAGAAGTAGAGCCATATCAATTTCAGATCATGGCCGGCGCTCTCGGTGGCGCTATAGAATGCCTCCGCGGTATAGACTTCATCTTCCGTCGGAGTTTCTCCAAACATGACAGACGCCTCCGTAATCAGACCTCCCTTGGACTTCAAATAGATCGATCTCCAATCCCCGGGCAATTCCTCGATCGCCCTTCGCGGCCGGGGCTGAACGCCGACCAGGAACAGGTCGCCCCGCAGCACCGCGAGAAGACCCGGCAAAAAGTTCAGGAAAAAGCTGGCCCACCGGCCGGGCGCGGCGCCGGCGCGCAGACCGTCTGTGCGCAGACAAAAGCTCGGGAGCGCGTACTCTTGCCACGCGTCGGGGTGGCCATCGGCGGGAATGCGAACCCGGCTCGCCTTCGTCAGTTCGCCTTTCCCCGTCACGATGAAGACAAGAAAAACGAAACCCGCGAAAGGGTAAAAGAGAAAGGCGAGCGCGAGCGCCGCGGCGCGGGAAAAGAACTGGCGAAGCAGGCCGGACTGGCCGTCCGCGCGCAGACCGGACAGCATGAAACTTTCCGAGACCAGGAACGCAGTCTCCAGCCGGACGTTGAATAACAGGTTGCGATCCACGATGACGTGATCGAGTTCCAACCCTTGCCCGATGTAAGTGCCGGCGGTGACGATCGAGTCGACCACGGAAGAGTGCTCATCGACGATGCAATTCTCACTGATCACGGCGGAGGGACCGATCCGGGCGCCCCGGCCGATCCTGCAATTGGGGCCGATATAGACGGGCGCCGTCAGCGTCACGGAAGGATGGAGCGAGACGTTGCGCGAAATCCAGATGCCCGGCTCGGTTTGCCGGCCGCTGATCATGAGATCGGGGACGGCGCCCGAAAGAAGCGCGTGCTGGCTGCGAAGCACTTCCGATCCGCTCTCGAAACTGATCTCCCGGGCCACCCGCACCTGCGCGAAGCCGAAGCGGTCGACGAGAACCCGGCTGCCGAAACTCCGGTCGAGAATCGCGATTTGGGAAGGCGCGCGGGGAAAAAAAGCCCAACCGGTCCATGAGCCCGAGGCCGCGGTGAACAAGGTGGGACCGGTGAGGCCGTCCAAATGAATTTCAGGCAGGTTGTCGCCGCGCCCGATCAGAGTATCGTCATCAAGCGCGGTCGCTATCGTTTCAGCCATGCGGTAGGGGCGGGCCTGAGCGGAAAGCAGATGGAACTGGAAGGAGCAACCCCAGCGGGCGCCGTCGCCCAGGTAATTCTCGATCTTTTCCGGTAAATGGCTCAGCAGGAACTCAAAACGACGGACGCCCTGGAGGGCGAGATATTCGATGACATGGAAGAGGAACGGGCGATCCCCCAGCGGGAAGAGCGGCAAGGGAAGGTGCTCATCGAGCCCCTGCATCCGGGAATTCTGCGCGGCGGCCAAAATGATGGCGATCATACTGGACCGGCTCGCAGGCGATCGCGAACAATACGAGAAAGGAAGATCAGATTCCCGACAAAGTAGCGCCGCCACATCCTGCGGGGCTCCTGGCAAAATCGATAGAACCACTCCATGCCGATCTCACGGATCCAGACAGGGGCGCGGGGAATGCGGCCGGAATAAAAATCGAAGAGGCCGCCCACTCCCATGGCCACTTTGGCGCCGGTGGCGTGCAGATGTTCGCGCACCCATTTCTCCTGCCGGGGCGCGCCGAAGGCCACCAGCAAGATTTCCGCGCCCGAAGCTCGAATCTGCTCCAGCACCTCGGGCTGCTCCGGAACGGAAAAGTAGCCGTGGCGAGAGCCGCCCAGCCGCAGACCGGTGAAATTCTTTTCCATCCATTGAGCCACCGCGGCCGCAACGCCGGGTTTGCCGCCGAGCAGGTAGATACTCAAGTTTTGTTTCGCGGCGGCCTCGCAAAGCAGAGGAAGAAGATCCGTGCCGTTCACGTTCTGCCGGATCCTGCGATTGAGGATTTTGCCGGCCAGTTTGACTCCGATTCCATCGGCGAGCACGAGGCCGCATCCCAGCAGAATTTCGCGATACTCCGGATCGCGGCAGGCGATGTTGACGCAATCGGCATTGACGAAGCAGACTTGTGATGCCGCCGCGCCCAAAGCTCTTGACAAAATTTTCTCGAGAGCCTCGTGCATGGTGCAGTTCTCGATCGGGATTCCCAGAAGACTGATCCGCTCGGGCGCGAACGCCTCGCCGTCGCTGTAGAAGAAAGCGGGGATGGCGCGAAGCGCAATGCCGAGATCGCCCAGAAAGCTTTGCGTTTCGACGTACTCGGCATCGGCTTTGGTTTCGGTTCCATAGGCGATGTTCGCGCGGGAACGAATCCACCACAGACAAAGAAATCCGGGCCGTGCATCGAACCGCTTCCAGGTCAGAGGTTCGGAGGGATTGACCTGCCCGGGCGCGAGCGCGCGAGGGCCGATCAGAGACATGTCGCCGCGGACCACGTTGAACAGCGCGGGAAGATTCCGCGCCCAGCCCGAGGAGAAAGAGTATGCGTGGAACGCGCGGCCCCAACGGCCGATGCGGGGAGAACTCAGAACGGCGCCCCCGTGGCGGGCGTTCACGAGGTGAAGGACGAGAAGAAGCGGGGAGAAGACGAAAAGCAGAACAATGCCGATCACAAGGTCGGCCGTTCGCTTGGCGCCGCCCAGGATTCGAGACCACAGAGACCACGCGAGCGCTTCTGAGCGGCGCAGGCGGCGGCGCTGGATCGCGAGCCGGGAGAACTCCATCTCCGACTGTTCGACCAAACCCGCCCCTTTCTTTAGGTCATCCCTTCTTTTCGCCGGCATGAATTTTCGCTAGCCGCTCAATAAGCGCCTTTTCCGATTAAAATGGCGGGGGCCGTCTTGAGCAGCAAAACCAGGTCGAGCCACAAGCTCTGGCTTTCGATGTACTGGACGTCGAGCTCCACCTGCCGGTCAAAGGGGATGTCGCCGCGGCCGGTCACCTGCCAGATGCAGGTGAGTCCCGGCTTGACGTCGAGGCGCCTCCGATCGAGCAACGTGTAGCGCTCCACCTCATCCGGCAACGGCGGGCGGGGCCCGACCAGCGACATCTCCCCTTTGATGACGCACCAGAGCTGCGGCAGTTCGTCCGCGCTGATCTTGCGAATGATCCTTCCGATCCACGTCACGCGCGGATCCCGCTTCATTTTGAAGGTGATTCCGTTCTTATGATCGTTCTGAGCCGCGAGCCGGCCTTTGAGGGCCTCCGCGTTCATCACCATTGAGCGAAATTTGGGAAAAGCGAACTCCTTACCCCACTGCCCCACCCGCAACTGCCAGAACAGAAAAGGTCCGGGGTCGGTGAGTTTGATGGCGATCGCGATGCCCGCAAGGAACGGGGATAAGCAGAGGAGAGCGATAGAAGCCACCGCCACGTCGATGACACGTTTCACCAGGCGGGAGCCGCCCACGACGAAGCGCCAAAGATATTTTTTGCGGAGGTAATGCAACCGGCTTCCCGCCGCGCCGGCGGCGCCGTTCCCGTACCGGCGATAGAGCTCCTCCAGAAGGTCTTGCCGGGGGTACGTCAAGCGGACTGTTCCCCGCAGCATCGCCGGCTGGAAATTGCCATGTGATCACGCCCAAAAAGCTAAAATATTCCCGACTAATACCCAATATACCGAAAACATCTGTGCTCTAATACGATTATTATTGTTTTAAATTAAGAATGCCGACATAGCAATGACCGCTCAACGAGGCGCGGATCGAGTTAGCGAACGCTCTCAGGACGAGAGTGAAACCGGCAGCTCTGAGCCGCCGGTAAGGGCCGCCCGAGTCCTGGTTGTCGAGGATGAGCGTCATATTGCACGCCTTCTTGAGTTCGTTCTTCGCAAGGCCGGATACGAGCCGTCGCTGGCTTACACGGCCGAGGACGCCCTGGTGGCGGTGGCGCAAGGAGCGCCGGACGCGTTGCTGCTGGACGTGGTCTTGCCGGGGATGACGGGAATCGAATTTCTGCGAATTATCCGGGGTTTTCCATACTATTGTTCTTGCATTGTGATTATTTTAAGCAGTAATTGGTTTGAGCAGACGGACGCGACCCTGGCCGAGGCGGGGGCCAGCGCGCAATGCTCGAAGCCCATTGCGCCCAGCACTCTTTTGCGCAAACTCGAAGAGCTCGGCGTGCATCCATTGATGCCTCTGAGGAGCGCACTGGCTTGATCGCGAAACGGAATTCTTCGACGAGCGAACGGCCGGCATCGATCGCGGCGCAACTTCATTGTCTGCAGGCCGCTCTGGCGGGGGCAGGCGGACTGCAGGGCGTTCACATTTGCCTGAAATCGAAAGACAGCGCCGCGATCGCGATCCTCGAGGACGGCGAGCTGATTCCGTTGGGAGTCCGGGACGGCGTGGAACAGCGCTGCCCGGAGAACGGCTGCCCATCCCTCGCTATCGATAGCAGCAACGCTCTTTTGATTTGGGATCAATCGGGTGAAGGGTCGCGAGCGATGCTGGTGCGGTCGCTTCTGCAAGCGGCGTTGCGGCAGTTGGAGTTGGAACAGCGGGAGGGATCGCTCCTGGAGGAACTGGGCGCCAGCTGGGAAAGCCTGGAGGCGCTTTATGAGATCAGCACGAGCGTACTGCGCTCCGGCAATGTGAAAGAGGCGCTCGGCCGCCTGGTCGACCGCCTGGCCACGCTGCAAGCTGGTTTGCACGCCGGGCTCTTCGTGGAGCGCGAAGGCGTTTTTGAGCCGTGGGCCGCTTACGGATCCGTTTGCGAACCCCTCGCGCCGGAACAGTTAGGTGCTGTCGCCAGAGCCATCGATCGCCGGCAAGTGATTCTTTCCAACAACTTCGACGACGCGCCGGATGCGCGAGCCTGCTGGCGGACGGCCACCCGGCTCGCGGTCGCGCCGATTCTTTGCAAGCAAAAAAGCATCGGCTTTGTGATCGTGTGGCGGGAGGACTACAGCGCCGAATTCGACTCCCCCTTTTCGCGCGTTCTCGAAGCCATCACTTATCAGGCTTCGATGATTCTCGAGAGCGACGCGCTGAACCGAAAAGTTCGCGAGACGGAACTGCTGGCGCAGGAGATCGAAATCGCATCCTCCATCCAGCAGACCCTGTTGCTGGCCAACGCTCCCAAGGCTGTCCCCGGGCTGGAGATCGCCGCGTGCAGCGTGCCTTCGCAATCGATTGACGGAGATTTCTACGAGTTTTTCCAGCATCCCGACGGCACCGTGGATGTCCTGATCGGCGACGTGATGGGAAAGGGACTGGCCGCCGCGCTGCTCGGGGCCGCGACGAAGAGCCAGTTTCTGCGCGCGACCGCGAATCTTGCGCTCAGGTCGCGCGAGGGCGCGCCGCGACCGGTCGATATCGTCACGCGCGCAGCTTCCCGGCTGTGCGAGCAGCTGATTACGGTGGAGCGGTTCGTGACGCTTTGCTACGCCCGTTTCGCCGCCGCGACGCAAGAGCTGGTCTTCGTCGATTGCGGCCATACCAGCGCCATCCTGGATCGCAAGTCGGACGGGGAGTGCCGCTTTCTCCGGGGGTGTGATCTGCCTTTGGGCCTCTTCGCGACGTATGAGTGCGAAGAGCAATCGTTCGGCTTCCGCCCCGGCGACACGTACCTGTTTTACTCCGACGGCGTCACCGAGAACCCATCGCCCGACGGCGAAATGTTTGGTCCGGAGCGGCTGGCGGAGTGTTTACAGAACTGGAGCTCGCTCGGTCCCGCGCTGTTGATCGAGCAGATTCGGAAGGAAGCGGCGCGCTTCAAGAAATCTGAAAAGTTTTCGGACGACTTCACCTGCATCGCCGTGCGCGTGAAGATCGCGCCGCCGGCGCCCGAACCGGTCGCCTGCCGCACGGAAGTGTTCGCTTGCGATTCCGAGGAGTTACCGCGATTCCGCGCATGGCTTCTGGAAGCCGCGGCGGCGGGGGGCGAAGGGCTGCGGGAAGAGGGAATGGCGCGGGCGGAGCTGGCCTGCACCGAGCTGTTTACAAATTGCATATACCACGGCGCGGCGCCGGAGGCGCACCCCATTCGAGTGGAGAGCCGGGCGTTCGCGGGGCATCTGGAAATTCGAATTATTCATCGGGGGCCCGCATTCGACCCGCTCTCCGTTCCCCCGCCCACATTCGACGGATCGAGGGAGGGCGGATTCGGCACATACATCGTATTGCGCTCCGCCGACCAGGCCGCGTATGAGCGCGATACGGACGGAACAAACGTCATCACCGTTTCTTTTCTTCGCAACCCACAGGAGCAGTCGCATGACAGTAATCACGCATAGCATCGATGACATCGAGGTCGCGCATCTGCAGGGCGAAGCGCTCGACGCCAGCAATGCGAAGGAGTTTAAAGCCAAGGCCGCGTCTCTGATCGTCCCGGGCGCCAAAGTGGTGCTGGATCTGAGCGGGCTGCGGTTTGTCGATAGTTCCGGATTGGGCGCGTTGCTGTCCTGTCTGCGCCAGTTAAACGCCTGCGGAGGAAGTCTCAAATTATGTTCCATGCAGAAGCCGGTGCGCGCGCTTTTTGAACTTGTCCGAATGCACCGCGTTTTTGAGATCTTCAACACCCGGGAAGAAGCGCTTCAGTCCTACAAAGAAGTCGGCCACATTGGGTGAATTCCGGCAATTCCGCGGGCTCACGACAGCGTAAGGGAAGCGCATGAGAGCGAGTCTTGCCTATCTCGTCAGCCGCTACCCGGCGATTTCGCATACGTTCATCCTGCGCGAGGTCGTGGAGTTGCGCCGCCTGGGATTTCGCATCGATGTCGCCTCGATCAACGCTCCCGACAGGCCCGCCGGGGAACTCACCGCTGAAGAGGGCGCGGAAACGAAAGCCGCTTTCTACGTTAAGTCTCGCGGGATTTCCGGCGCTTTCCGCGCGCACGCCCGGGTGCTGGTCACGATGCCGGCGGAGTATCTGCGGGGCCTTTGGTTCGCCCTGCGGCTGGGCGGCGCCGACCTGCGCAAGATCGTGATGGCGAGTTTCTATTTCGCGGAAGCCGTGATGGTAGGCGATTGGATGCGGTCGCTCGGGCTAGGTCATCTCCACATCCACTTCGCCACGCCCGCGGCGACGGTCGGCCTGATTGTGAATCGTGTTTTCGGATTCACCATATCCATCACCGTCCACGGGCCGGACGAATTTTATGATGCGCCCGGATATTTACTCCGGGAAAAAATTTCCGCGGCCAGCCTGCTCTGCGCGATCGGATTGTTCGCGCGAAGCCAGCTGATGAAGTTCAGCGACCCGTCGCTGTGGCCGAAGATTCAATTGACTCCGCTGGGAGTGGACGTCGATGTGTTTGCGCCGCGCCGGCCCGCGCGTCAAGACGGGGAGACGTTCGAGGTGATCTGCGTCGGACGCCTCACGCCGGCCAAAGGCCAGCACGTTCTGTTAGCGGCGATCTCGCATCTGCGCGCGGAGGGACGCCGGGTGCGGCTTCGCCTGATAGGCGACGGGCCGGACCGCGAATCCCTCACCGCGGCGGCCCTGCGGCTCGGCATCGAAGACCGGGTCACTTTCGAAGGAGCGATAAACCAGGATCGGATTCGCGATTTTTACGAGGAGGCGGACGTTTTCGCTCTTGCGAGCTTCGCGGAGGGTATTCCGGTGGTGTTGATGGAAGCCATGGCCATGGAGATTCCTTGCGTTTCCACGTGGGTCGCCGGGATTCCCGAATTAATCCGCGATTCGATGGACGGCCTGCTCGTTCCGCCGTCCGACGAGGCCGCTCTCGCCGGGGCGATCGCGCGGCTGATGGACGATCGCGAATTGCGCCGGGAGTTGGGAAGATCAGGCCGGCGGCGCGTCATGGAAAAGTATTGTCTTCGCCGGAACGTTTCCCGCCTGGCGGAAGTATTCGAAACACAACTGGAGACGCGGAAGCTAGGTGCCGCGGCGTGATTCGAATGGCCTTGAGCTGGTGCGGAGCTGGTCTTGCGCTGATCACGCTGCCCGGCACAATCGAACTGCTCGGGCTGACGATCCTCGGCATGCGCGCGCCTCGCCGGCGAAAGCCTGTTTCCGCGGCGGCGGCATTCCGTTTAGCCGTGGTCATTCCGGCCCACAACGAAGAGTTGAGCATTGCGCGCTGTGTGCGAAGTCTGCTTCCGACCGGGCATTCGGCCGCGCACGCGGATGTTGTCGTCGTCGCGGACAATTGCGAGGATCAGACCGCGGGCCGCGCCATGGCGGCGGGCGCGCGGGTGCTGGTGCGAAACGACGCCGCGCGCCGAGGGAAAGGATTCGCTCTGGATTACGCGTTCCGCAGTCTGGCCGCGGAGGGTTGGGACGCGTTCGCCGTCGTGGACGCGGATAGCGAGGCCGCCGCCAATTTTCTGGAAGAAATGACGTCTGCGTTGCGGGGCGGCGCCGCGGCCGTACAGTGTCGCTACCTGGTCCGGAACGCGGGCGAATCGGTGCGCACCAGGCTCATGAATATTGCGCTGTTCGCATTTAACGTGCTGCGCCCGAGAGGAAGAGAGCGCGCGGGACTTTCCGCCGGGATTTACGGTAACGGTTTCGCGCTCTCGGCGGAGACCTTGCGCTCCGTGCCTTACACGGCTGCTTCGGTGGTGGAAGATCTGGAGTACCACTTAGCGCTGGTGCGCGCGGGAAAGCGCGTGGGCTTCGCGGACGCGACAGCGGTCTATGGGGATATGCCGGTCAACGGCCCGGGAGTAGACACGCAGCGCGCGCGATGGGAAGGCGGCCGCTTCCGGATGATCAACGAGAAGACTCCGGGATTGCTGCGCGAGATCATGCGGGGCGACTGGCGCCTGGCGGAGCCTTGCCTGGACCTGCTTCTGCTGCCGCTGGCGTTTCACGTGTCGCTGCTGTTGCTGGCGGCGGCGACTCCATTTGGGCCCGTGCGCGCGATCGCGTCAGCAGGTCTTGCCGTCGTTGCGTTGCACTTGCTGACCGCCGTTCGTCTGATGGGCGGCGGTTTCCGCGATTTCGCGATCCTGTTAACCGCCCCGCTTTACGTCCTCTGGAAAATCCTGCTGATCCCGAAGCTGGTCAGGAGCGCGCGTTCCGGAAGCGCATGGATCCGAACAGAACGCGCCGCTCCTAGGAATGCGCCATGAGTCCCGATCTGTCGGTCGTGGTGGTCTCTTTCAACACGCGGGATCTCTTGCGCGATTGCCTCCGATCGCTCATGAAGGAATTGGCGGGGATTGCGAATGAGGTATTCGTGGTCGATAACGCGTCACGGGACGGATCGGCCGATATGGTCGAGATGGAATTCACCGATGTGCGCCTGATCCGGAGCGCGGTCAATCTGGGTTTCGCGGGAGGAAACAATCAGGCCTTCCCGCTCGCCAACGGGCGTTACGTCGTTCTGCTCAATTCAGATGCCTTCCTTAAGCCGCAGGCCTTACGGCGTTCGATCGAGCACATGGACGCCGATCCCCGGATCGGTTTGGGCGGCGCCCGCCTGGTGGGAGCGGACGGCTCCTGGCAGGCCTCGTCGCGCATGTTTCCTTCGCCCCTGAATGATTTTCTTTCTCTCTCGGGCCTGGCTGCGAAATTTCCGAAATCGCGGTTCTTCGGACGGCAGGATCATACCTGGGCCGATCAGGATCGGGCGAGCGATACCGATTGGGTGCCCGGCGCTTACTCGATCATCCGCAGAACGATCCTCGAAGAAGTCGGATATTTCGATGAACAATTTTTTCTTTATTACGAAGAAGTGGATTTATGCCGCCGGATCAAAAAGGCGGGATATCTGGTTCGCTATTGGCCGGATGTCGTGGTCGAGCATTGGGGGGGCGAATCCTCGAAAACCGTGAAGAGCCTGACGATGTCCCGATCCGGCGCGCAACTCGAGCTGTGGCGGATGCGCAGCGCATTCCTTTATTACCGGAAACATCATGGGCGCCTTGCCTGGGTTTCCAAGCAGATCGAGGCGGAATGGCATCGCCTGCGTTCCTGGAAGAACGGCCTGGGTAAGCGGCCGGAGAACCGGGATAAGACACAACACTCGCGGATGATCAGGCAACTTCTGCGGCAGGCTTGGCGCGATACGGCGGGGGGAGCGATCTCGCCCTCGCGGCCATGGTGATCCACGATGCCGGCTAAGCGGTTTACTCTGACGACTCCCGCATTCTTGCTGTGGGGATGCGGCTGGCTGGCCGCACAGAACAGCGCGCCGTTCGACGTGCGGACGCAGCAGAAGGTCATCACGCCTCAGGAGATCGTCAACCAGTTTGAAGCGCCGGTTCTGACTTCCTACACATTGGGAGCGGGCGACGAAATCGCGGTCGATGTCTGGAACCATCCGGAACTCTCGGGGAAACACGTGATCGGTCCGGACGGCAAGATCACGCTGCCCGTGGCGGGCGTGATCGGCTTGGTCGACCTGACGCGGGAACAGGCTCGCGACGCCATCGCCGCGTCGCTGCTGCACTTTTACTCCGACCTTGCCGTGACGCTGCGGGTGGACCGCTACACGTCCTATCGGGTGTTCGTGTTGGGCCGTGTGGGGGCGCCGGGCGCACTCCAGTTCGACGCGCAACCGACGCTGCTCGACGTGGTGACGCGCGCCGTAACTCTTCCGATCGGAGGAATCGGGGCTGATAAAGCCGCCCTGGGACGGTGCGCGATCATCCGCGGACGCGACCGGATGATCTGGATCGATTTGAAGGTTTTGTTCAATCAGGGAGACATGGCGGGGAATATCCGTCTGGAGCGGAACGATCTCGTATACATGCCCGACGCGGGCGATCAGTTGGTCTATGTTTTGGGCGAGGTGAAGCATCCGGGCGCGTTCCGGCTCACGCCGACAATGTCCTTTCTGGATGCGTTTACGCAGGCCGGGGGCGTCACAGAGGACGCGGCGGATACCAAGATCGAGGTCGTCCGAAGCGAAACCGGCGAACAGCGGGAGTTCCGCCTGCAAGATCTGCTCAACGTCCCGCAGGCGCTGAACTTCGGGCTTGAAGAGGGCGACATTATCTATGTGCCGCGCCGGAACCTCGCAAAGTTCGGATATGTTCTCCAGAAAACCGCCTCGCTCGCCGGCTTCGCCGTCCTGGGCACCGTGGGGGCCCGATAGACATGAGCGTCTTGAGCGGGCCCGAACAGCAGGCGGCAGCCGCAGCGCCTCCGGCGATGGCGCTATCCCTTCCCGAGAAGATGCCCGGAAAGGGAAATATCCATGTCGCCGGGAGCCTTTTCAAACACATTCGTCTGGCGCTGGCGGTAGTGGCGATCGTAGCGCTGGCCGGCCTTCCGGCGGCGTGGGTGCTCGGTACGCCGCGTTATTCGGCGACGGCGGTCATCTTCGTTTCCCCCCGCTTTGTCTCGAACCTGGGCGAAGGGGCTGACCAGAAATTCGATTCCGCGACGCAGTATCGCGAATACGTGCAACAGAACGTGAGGACGATCAACCGCTTCGACATCGTCCTGGAGGCCTTGAAAAAAGTCACTGCCAAAGAACAGGTCTGGGTGAAACCCGGAGAGTCTATGGATCGCGCGGCGGCGCGTCTGCAAGGCGCTCTGTCAATCGAGCAGGTTCCCGACACATATCAAATCACGGTCACGCTCGACAGCAAGAAGAAGGAAGGTTTGGCGGAGCTTGTCAACACGATCGCGGCAGTCTATCTGGAGAAGGCGAAGTCCGAGGAGTTCTACGAGAGCGACCGGCGCGTTCAGGCGCTGACGCAGGACCGGGCGCGCCTGCAACATGAGATGGACCAAAAGCAGGCGCGCCGCCTGGCTCTGGCGCAGGAGCTCGGCGTGAGCAGCTTCAACGACGGCTATCTCAACCCGTACGACCAACTGCTGGTGGCGTCCAAGGAGGCCCAATCGGACGCCCGTCAGGCGGCTGTCCAGGCGGAGGCGCAACTGGCGTCGTTGGACGAGACGAAGCGCGCGGGCGGCGCCGAGGCGCTCCGTGCCTTCGCATTCGACCAGGCGAGCAAAGACCCAACGCTGGCGAGCATGATGACCAGCCTGAACGGGCGCAGGGCGCAGATCCTGGCGAGCTTGAGCGGGCTGTCGCCAGACCACCCGGGCCGGCGCGCCGCCGAGAGGGAATTAGCGGAGGTCGAGGCGGAACGTAACGGAGCTTACCAGAAGGTGGTGGATTCCTTTTCGAAAATGTTGCTGGACCAGCGCCGCGCGGACGCGTACAAAACGGCCCGGGTGGAGCAGAATCTGACCGCGGAAGTGGCGCGCCAGGCATCTCAGGCGGCGTCATTCACGCGCGGATATCAGGAAGGAATCCAACTGGGGCTCGATGTGGATCGAGCGCGGAAAAGCTATGACAGCGTTCAGCAGCGCATGGATTATTTTTCGCTGGAGAAGAGCGCTCCGGGTTTTGTGCGCTTGTTTTCGGCGGCGCGCGTCCCTGACCAGCCCGTGAAGGGCGGACGGCGCAAAGTATACGCCTTCTTTCTAGCGGCGGCTTTCGCGCTTGGCCTGGCGGTTCCGGTGGCCGTCGACGCGTTCGATCCGCGCATTCATTCGCCGAGCGACGTGGAGAAAGTCCTGGGATTCCCGCCCATGGTGTGGCTGATGGAGAAGGGCTTGGCAAACGCGGCCTTCCGGCGCGACCAGGTTCTCCGCCTGGCCAATCGCATTTATCAGGATCAGCAGAGTAAGAAGAGCCAAGTCTTCGCGTTCACGGCCGTGAAAGCGGGTAGCGGGACCACCACGATCGTGGTGGAGACGGCGCGGGCGTTAAGTTCATTGGGCGTTCCCGCTCTCGCCGTGGAAGCGAACGCTTATCGCACCGACCCCCGCTATCGGACGCCGGATTCGCGCGGGTTGGCGGTTGTGCTCACCGGCAGCCGCAGTCTGCAATCGGAAGTGGCGCCCGCCGACGAGGAGATGCCGGATCGGATTCCGGTGGGCGACGTCAGCGACGAGAAGAACCTGCCGGAAATACACAAGCTGATCGCGATTCTGCGACAGGCGGCGTCCGCATACCCCGTCATCCTCCTGGATGTCCCTCCCATCCTGGTGTCTGTAGATGCGGAGTATCTGGCCCGGGTGGCGGATGTAGCCGTTCTGGTGGTCGAAGCGGAGGCGGTTACGAAAGAGGAGCTCCGGCGCGCGGCTAAGAGTCTGGAGCGGGCAAAAGCCGGGGCGGTGGCGGCGATCTTAAACAGAGTGCGGCGCAACGAGGCGAACGGATTCGGGCGGATCGCGCTCCGGGAATTCGAGACAGGGTCGGCGCGGCCGCGGCGGCGGTGGTTCCTGCGGTGGCTATGGAGTTGACGTGGAGATGACACAGCCGGATCAGCCGCCCTTGTTGTCGATCGTGGTCATCGGCCGTAATGAAGGGGACAGGCTGGAGCGCTGCCTGCAGTCGATCCGGAGCATGGATGATCCAGGCGGGGGCGCCGAACTCATTTATGTGGATTCGGCATCGACCGACGGCAGCCCCGAGTTGGCCGGGCGGCTGGGGGCGCGCGTGATCCCGGTGATCGCGGCGCGGCGCACGGCCGCAATGGGACGCAACGCGGGATGGCGCGCGTCGGCCGGGCGGTTCGTGTTGTTCCTGGACGGCGACACTATTCTCGATCCACGCTTTGTCGTCGAGTCTTTGCGGGATTTCGAGAGCGATACCGCGATCGTTTGGGGAAATCGACGCGAGATTCATCCCGAGGCGTCCGTCTATAACCGCGTACTGGATTTGGATTGGGTTTCGGCCGCGGGGATCGTGGATTCCTGCGGCGGGGATGCGCTCGTCCGGCGGCAGGCGCTGGAGGCGGTGAACGGCTACGACGAAGCTTTGATCGCCGGCGAGGAGCCGGAAATGTGCCGAAGGATGCGCGCGGCGGGCTGGAAAATCCGGCATGTCGATCGTCCCATGACCGGTCACGATTTAGCGATCGTTCGATGTTCACAATATTGGAGACGTTCGGTTCGCACCGGATACGCGTACGCCGAGGTTTCGGAACGTTTTCGCCGCTCGCCGATTCCGCTCTGGGATCGCGAGGCGCGGCACAATCGAAATCGGGCGCTCGCGCTCGCCGGACTGTTCATTCTCGCCGTGGCGTTGTCTCTGGCCCGCCTTAGCTTGTGGCCGCTGGGACTTCTGGCGGCATTCATTGTTTTGCTCTCCCTGAGAACGGCAGTCAAGGTCGCGTGGAAGTCGCCCAGCTTCTCCACGCGGTTTTTGTACGGATTACACTCTCATCTGCAACAGATTCCGATCTATATCGGCCAGCTTCAGTATCGCGGCGATCGCGGGCGGCGCAGCCCGCGCGGGCTGATCGAATATAAGGGAACCGCGCCATGAGTTCGCTCCCGGTGCGCGTGCTGCTCTCCGCATATCAGTGCGGGCCGGGCATGGGATCGGTGTCACAGATCGGATGGGAATGGTACTCGCGCCTGTCGCGGTTCGCTTCCGTCACCCTGGTGACGCATGCGCGAAACCGGGCGTGTCTTGAGTTGGCCGGAGCTCCGTTACCGGGAACGGAAGTTGTTTATATCGATACGGAATGGTTCGCCGGGCCGCTCTACCGAATCGCCTCGCGTCTGTTTCCAAATAGCCAGCACGCGGTATTTCTCCTCGCTTCGGCGGATTTCTACGTTTATGACGCGAAAGCTTTCCGAACGCTCCGCAAACGCGCCCGGGAATGGGATGTGACGCACGCCGTGACCCCGGTCTCGCCCCTGGCGGCGACGCGTCTGTACCGCCTGGGGAATCCTCTCGTCGTAGGTCCCTGGAACGGCGGATTACTCTCGCCCTCCACGTTCCCCGATTTAATGAAGCAGGACTCCAGTTGGATGTACGGGATCCGTCATATCGGCCGGGCCCTCGCATGGGCGGCGGGGTGCACGCGCAGAGCGGCGGTCGTCCTGAGCGCCACCGCGTTTACGGATCGCAGTCTGCCCGAAACGACCGTCACCCGGCGAATGCTGGAGAACGGCGTGGATCTGGATCGCTTCCATGCCGCGAGCGGATACGTTCCGCCCAGCAAAACCAATCCGCTCCGAGTGCTTTTCGTGGGCCGGCTGCTGCCTTTTAAAGGCGTATCGCTGCTGTTGGAAGCGGTGGCAAGAGTCCGAGGAGAGTTTCCGGTCCGCGTGACAGTGGTCGGGGACGGACCTCTCCGAGAGGAGCTTGAGCGTGCGGCCGAGGGACTGAATCTAAGCGGGATGACGACCTTTCTCGGCAACCTGCCGCTTACTCAGGTGGCGGAACAGATGAGGCTGGCTCATGTCTTCTGTTTGCCCTCGGTGCGTGAATCCGGCGGGGGGGTGCTCCTCGAGGCCGAAGCCTCCGGCGTGCCGGTGATCGCCGTGAATTACGGCGGCCCGGCGGAGATTGTGGACGACGAGGTAGGCCATCTGGTGTCCGCGGACGGACCGGAGCATGTCATCGCCGGTCTAGCGGACGCGTTTCGGAGCATCGCGCGAGATCCGGAGCAGTGGCGCCGGCGCGGGCAGGAAGGCCGGGCGCGAGCCGAACGAACGTACGGGTGGGAATCCCGCATGATGAGCGCGGTCGAGCTATACCGGCAAGTGCTGAGCCAAAAGAGAGCCCATGCCTGAAGAGAGCATTACCGAGCCGGGAGATGTGATCAGTGAAGATCACGCCGCAACCGTCCGGGATTCGTTATCCCGGAATGTCGTGGTGGACGTGGCGGCGCGGGTCGGCTATCTGGTTTCCCGCTTTTTCATTCCCCCTTTCGTTCTGGCTCACGTAAGCCTGGAAGCCTACGGTCTGTGGTCGACGGCGTTCATCGTCGTTTCCTACGTGGGCTTGTCCACGATGGGAATCTCGACCGTCTATATCAAGTTCGTGGCGGAATACTTGGCGCGGCGCGAGTATAAGAAAGCCAACCAGCTCCTCTCGACGGGGCTATGCCTGACTATTCCGTTCTGCATCGTGGTCTTCCTGGGAGTGTGTCTTCTGTGGCCGCATATGGCCGTCTGGCTGAAAATTGCCCCTGGGCTTCAGGCGGACGCGCGCGAGGTCGTGCTGTCCGTGATCGCCATCTTTCTCGCATCCCTGAGCCTGGGCGCTTTCCACGACGCGGTCGTGGGCGCGCAAATGACCGATCAGGTGCAGAGGCGCTGGGTGGTCTGCTATACGATCGAGACTCTTCTCATCTTCATTCTGGTGGGGAGCGGCCGGGGCATTCGGGGATTGTCCGAGGCGTTTCTCGTGCGCACGGTCGTCGACGTCGTGCTTTGCCTGATCATGGCGCGGCGGCTTCTCCCCTGGCTGCGCATCTCTCCGCGGCTGGTCACACGAGAAGCGTTCCGGACGTTGTTCGCATTCGGCGCCGTCGTGCAGATCCAGGGTGTTTTGTCGGTAGCTCTGAGCTCGATTGAGCGCGCCATCGCCGCGCCGCTCGTGGGTCTCGCCGGCGCGGGACTGCTCGATATCGGCAAGAAGCTCCCCGGGATGGCCGGATCCGTTCCCATCGCCTTCGCATCCTCTTTCACGCCGGCTGCTTCCTATTTGCATGGAGGATTGGAAGGTTCCCCGGACCAGCGTGACGCCGTGCGGCGGCTGTATCTGCGCGGGGCGCGCTACATGAATCTTTCCGCGGCTTACTTTTGCGGACTCCTGGCGGTGATGCCCGGTCCGCTGATCGATGTGTGGATGGGGAAGCATTACGCGGGCTCCGCCTATCTGGTGGTGATCTTCTCCATCGCCACGCAGTTCCATTTAATGACCGGACCAGGCACGTCCATTCTGAAAGGCATTGGCCGTCCGAAAGAGGAATTTCACTACGCTTTGCCCAATGTCCTCGCGCTGGTTATCGCGGTTCCCTGCTCGCGATTGATTTTGGGTCAATGGACGGGATTGGGAATCGCGACGGCGGTGGCGGTCTCGACGGTGGTCTCGGCCAGCTATTTCGTCTGGCATGCGAACCGATTATTGCGGGCGCCGTTCGAAGAATATGCAAAGGGCGTGCTGGTCCCCGGCTTTGCGCCGTACCTGGTCGCGGCGCCTTTCGCATTGCCGGCATATTATCTGGTCGCGCATACGGGGCGTTGGGCAGGCGCGGGGTGGCTGGCCGCGATCGGCGCGGCATACTCGCTTGCTCTTCTCATTTTGGTGGATACGGTGGTCTTCGGGCCGGGCGAACGCCAGTGGTTTCACTCCTTGGTTTCCGCCAGACTTTCGCGCGTTTTTCCCTCCAGGCGGCGCGTCGCGGAAAGCCACGGAGACTGAGAAAGGAGACTCACTTTGGAAACGACGAAACTATCGGACTTTTTCCAGTGCGCTTATATCATCAATCTGCCCGAGCGAAAAGATCGCCGGAAGGCAATCACGGGCGAGATGGAGCGCGCCGGGATGCCGCTCTGCCCCGGGAAGGTGGAGCTATTCCCGGCGGTGAAGCCGAACGATCGCAGGGGATTCCCGAACACGGGCGCGCGCGGCTGCTTCCTGAGCCATTTGAATATCCTGACGAAAGCGTTAGAGAGGAAACTGTCGAATGTCTTAATTGTCGAAGACGATCTGATGATTTCTCCCCGCCTCGGCAACTGCCTGGACGTCTTCGCTGAACAATTGCGCGGCGCCGATTGGGGCATTGTGTACTTCGGGCACATCGAGAAAGTTACTGAAGAGTGCGATCCCGAACTCGTGCCCTTTTACGATCCGGTGATTACTTCCCACTTCTACGGAGTAAATGGCCCGGTGATCCCGCGACTGGTCGAATATCTTGAGCAAGTGCAGCGGCGGGAGCCGGGCGATCCGAGAGGAGGACCCATGCATCTGGACGGCGCGCTGACGATGTTCCGCCAGGCCAACCCCGACATACGGACTCTGATCGCGCATCCCAATCTGGGCCGCCAGCGTCCTTCGCGAAGCAACATCAACTGCCGGTGGTACGAACGGCTGCCGGTGATCCAGCAGGCGGCCGATGTGAGCCGGATCATTCGGGACCGATTTCTAGCCTGAAGAAATGCAGTTTCTGCCCATCGTCCCGGCGCTGATCGCCGCGTACGTCGCGTTGCGGCATTCGCCCGCGCGGGCTTTCCTCAATGTGTACATTCCGGTGCTGCTGCTGCTGCCGATGTACTATCGCTGGGTGATTCCGGTGCTGCCGGATCCTACCTTTGAGCAAGCCACCATTCTCCCGATCGCGGCCGTGTTTTTGTGGCGGGAAGGCAAGCGGTGGAGGTTCAGTTGGACCGACTTGCTGGTGATCAGCTTCGCGGGCTGCATCGCCTACTCCGAGTACCTGAACGCCGGCTACAACGAAGCCCAGAATCTGGCCTTCGACATGTTTGCCTCCGTCCTGCTTCCCTACATATTGACCAAGGGGATCATTGAGCCCGGGCGATTGAGCGCTCTGTTCGCCAGGAGAATCGTGCTGATGTTTCTGGCAGTTTCGGTGATCTCGGTTTACGAATTCCGCATGGGCTTGACGCCCTGGATTCTCCTCCGGCGGCTCTACCCTACGCAGGGTCTGGAATGGGTGACAACCTTCCGTTATGGGTTTGCGCGAATTGGGGGCCCTTACGGACATGCCATCCTGGCGGGACTGCTCCTGGCCGTAGGCTACCGACTGCAGCGCTGGCTGGAGTGGAGCGGCTACTGGGAGCCTGTCCTGAAGGGGCGCAAATGGTTTTGGATTCGCGGGTCGCGGCTGATTACGATCGGACTGTTAGCGGGGATTGTCATGACCATGGTGCGGGGACCGTGGTTAGGCGGCATTGTCGGGGCGGCGTTCCCAGCGGTGGGCCGCACGCAGCACCGAATTAGAAGCTTTTGGGTTCTGGTAATCGCTCTTCTGGTGCTCGGAATTCCGGCGGCTACGTCGTTCTACGCGTATGCGTCAGTCGGCCGGGCACATGCCAAAACGGTTTCTCAAGAGACTGCCGCGTACCGCATGGAGTTGCTCGATAAATATGTCGATACGGCGCTCAAGCGGGCCGTCTGGGGATATGGCCGGAACACGTGGCCGCAAGACCCGGGGGCGCCGTCGATTGATAACTACTACCTTTTGCTTTGCCTGATGCATGGCGCTATCGTGACTGGCCTGCTGGTGACGATTCTGCTGACGATGACCGCCCGGCTGGTCTGGCGGGAACTGCGGTCGCCGGCGAGCATGCCGCTGGGCAGTTCGCTGGGCCTGACGCTCGCGGGAATTATCGTGCTCTATGCGTTCACGATCGCCACGGTTTATATGGGCCTGCAGACAATTCCGGTATTCGCCATCATCATTGGCTGGTCCGAGGGATACCTGATCGCGAGACGAGGGGAAGCGCTGGCGATGCCTGCCGTGCCGCCGTTCTCATTCCAGCGCGTGCTGGCGTGAACCGGCCCGAACATACTCAGCCGAGTGCCTCCATTCAGGGAATCACCCGACCTCAATTAAGCTGAATATCTGCGAAAATTTCAAAAATAATAAATATAATTTTTTCTTTTAATTCAGAATCATTCCCTCAATCGTTATCATTAGATATGTCCGTAAAGCAATCTACCCTTTTCTGGCGTTTCGGACTCGCGGTGGTGCTTTGCCAAGGCCTTCCGGTTCTGTTGCAAGCCTTTCAGTCCGGGACGGCCGCCTCTCTCGCCGGAGATTCGTTTACTTCAGCCGCAGGTCCGCTAAACAACGCCAATCAGGGATTCGGATGGGCTGGCCCGTGGCAGGTCCAGAATGGGGATGCGACTGTTCCGGGATACAACATCGCGGGGGCGGCACCGTTGACTTACCCGGGCGTTTCCAATTCCGGCGACAATTATGCAATCGGGGGAAGCAGCTATCAATCCGCCGGCCGGTTGCTCGACACCAGTTCTGGCGGCGCATTCGCTCCGTATTTGGTCAATCAATTGATCGGGCAACCCGGTCAGACCGTGTTTTTTGGTCTTTTAATGCGCAAAGACATCGATACGGACGATCCGATGTCCGTCACGCTGCACCCGGGAAATCCTCCCTGGTGGGTGGCTACTCCGGGAATCGCGGTGGGCCATTTCGGCAGCGTTTCCGATGTCGGCGGCATCCGCTACTGGTCGCTTTCCGTGAACGGCGCCGTTTATACAACGGAGGTCCCGGTGGTGGTTGGTCAAACCGCATTCCTGGTTGTCCAGATTAGCTTTGGACCAACGACGACGGCCAGCCTTTATGTGAATCCGCCTTTGAGCGCGCTTCCCGGAACCCCTTCCGCCGGGGCTGCCATGTCGAGTTCCGCAGCCTTCCAGAGCGTCGCGTTCTACGGCGGCTCCGGGGCTAGTCAAAGCTCGATTGGAGAACTCCGGTTCGCCGGTACCTATAGCGGTCTTGTTTCGGGAAGCGCGCCGCCGCCGGCCCCTCCGACCAACCTATCCGCCATCCCGGGGAACGCCTCCGTGGCCCTGTCGTGGACTCCGGTCAACGGAGCTGGCGGTTACCTGGTGTCCCGGATCGTGGGGGGCGTGACGCAGAATCCTATCCCGGCCACCACAAACAGCTTCACGGATAGCGGATTGACGAACGGGATCACCTATTCTTATTTTGTCGTCACCTCGAACGGTCCGCTGGTCAGCAGTCCTTCCGCCCAGGTGAGCACCGTGCCGCATGGCCCGGCGCCGGCCGCCCGACCGGGGCTGGGAACTAATTTGACGGCAGTCGCCGATTACAACCGCGCGTGGCCTTTCGTGGATGCATTCAAAACAGCGCGTCCCTGGATCTCCCAACTTCAGGGCGCTTCATGGGGGCAGGGCCCGCCGCTCCAGGTGAACGCGAACGGCTGGATCACGGCGTTGCAGCCCGGCCAATATGCCGAGACGATCATGTTCGACAACGCCCAGGACGATGAGGCCGACTACCCGGCCGGCGAGTATACGCTCCTTTACGACGGCGCGGGCACGCTCAGCTTCGACCTGCAAAGCGCGACGATCGTCAGCCAGACACCCGGCCGCATGGTCGTGAACGTTCCCACCGGGCTGAACGGGATCTATCTCATCGAGTCCGCGACCGATCCGCAGAACCCCATCACAAACATCCGGTTCATTCTGCCGGGCTTTGAAAGCACTTATCAAAGCCAGCCATTTCATCCTCTCTTTCTGAGCCGAATGGAGGGGTACAAGGTAATCCGGTTCATGGAATGGATGGTGACCAACGGATCCGCGGTGCAAAACTGGTCCGATCGGGCAATGACGTCCGACTACACCTATTGCTGGCGTGGCGTGCCGCTCGAAGTTATGATTCAGCTGGCGAATACGCTGAATATTAATCCCTGGTTTAACATTCCCGCCCAGGCGAATGATAATTACGTGACGCAGTTCGCAACGACCATCGGCAAGGCTCTCAACCCCGGACTGCAAACCTATATCGAATACTCCAACGAGACCTGGAACTCTTCTTTTTCACAGGCCGCTTACATCCAGAGCCAGGGCCTCGCCTTGGGGTTCGGCACAAATCCCACACTGAACGGCGCATTCTATACGGCGTATCGCTCCGCCCAGATCTTCCAGATTTTTCAAGCCGTGCTCGGCGGACCGCCCCGCATTATCCGCGTGATCGCCTCGGAGGCCGCCAATTCCTGGCTTTCCGCGCAAACTCTGGGATTTCAGAATGCATTCGCCAATGCGGATGTGCTGGCGATCGCCCCTTATTTCAACTGCGACGACACCGCGACGGGGGGCTTCGGCGTACTGGGCGATCCGTCGACCGCCGCGCAAGTCGCCGCCATGTCGATCAGCCAGGTGAACGCCATTCAGCTTGCCCATATCAGCAACTGCGCCTTGTCGGGGATGCAATCCAACGCATCCGTCGCGAGCAGCTACGGGTTGAAAATGGTCGCCTACGAAGGCGGCCAGTCGCTGGTGGGTTACAACGGCGCGGAGAACAATACGGCGCTTACAACTCTGTTCGCAAACGTGAATCGCGGCAGCGGGATGAGCCCGCTTTATGCCCAGTATCTGCTCAACTGGGTGGCGGCGGGCGGCGACATGTTCGTACATTACAGCGACATTGGAGCGTATGCGAAATACGGATCTTTCGGCGCAATGGAGTATCAGGATCAGGATCCGACTACCTCGCCAAAATATCAGTCATTGATGACGTTCGCGGCTCAATACCCCTGAGATGCCCGCAGCCGCGGATGGCGTCAGGATTAGTCGAGCGATTGGTAGCTGATGAAGATCACCCTTTTTCCATCCGGCGACCAAGGCTGCTCGCCCAGCGACTCCTTTCCCCCGGAAAACGTCGCAAGTGTTTTGACGGTCATATCAGCCAGCGACACGATCCGCAGTTCCAGTTCTTTGTTCGGGAGAGCCTCAGAATCTTTCGGGTAACTCAAGATCAGAAGGGTTTTCCCGTCAGGCGATAAATGAGGCGATACATTGCTGAAATCGTCCGAGGTCAACTGCTCAGGCTCGGACCCGTCCGCCTTTTTGCGCCAGACTTGAGCGCCGCCACTCTGCTTCGAAGAGAAGTATAGGAATTTCGAAGCGGGCTGTGCGGCGACAGGAGCCCCCACCGGGGCCGCCGTTCTCAATGGCGTGAAAGGCGTGTCCATTCGCCGGCCGTTTCTCTCATAAGTCAGCGAGTGTCCGTCGGGACTCCAGCCGGGTGAAGCGAGATGATCCGGCGAGACGTAGCTGGCGCGCGCGTCTCCCGAGAGGAGCACGGTTTCCACCGTACTGTATGTCGTTTTGCGCCGAGGAACGCTCGTTTCCAACTCGACGTGAGTGAACGACGCGCGTTCCACCGCGTTCTTATCATGTGCGCACACGCCGATGCCGACGTAAAACGGAGCATGCATTTCCACCCGCGCGGAGCCTCCCGCAAATTGCAGTTTCCCATTCTCTTCAGCGATCCAAAGGTAAAAGCGGTCGCCATGTTTCTCGATCCTCAGTCGGGACGGACCGGAGACGCTCGATTCGATCTCATGCGTGACAGCGCCTTTGGTCTCGCGAAATTGCAGCGAGGTCAATCCTTCACCGTGCCGCGCCGCGTCCACGTAGGCGGAATCGTCTTCAAAACTCTGCCGAATCATCAGCACTCCCTTGCGATGTGCATCGCCGCCGCTGCCCAGTATGGAAATATCGGCGGCCAGAGTTACGTCGGCGGCGGAAATCTTCTTCCAGACGAAATGAAACTCATCGCTGGCGAACCACATGTTTCCGCCGCTGCCGGAGAGCGTGTAGGCGCGCGCGGCGGCGTCGTATTCCGCCGCACCCGGATGCAGAACGGCGCCCACATCGTTCTGACCTTCGAAGATGCCGAGCCGCGCCTGGGAATTCTGTCCCCGCGCGCACGCACATCCCAACAGAATGAACAATGCGAATCGACCAGACCGGAACATGTCTCTCCAGGGAAGGAAGGATCCTTCCGGCTTTAGTCTATCCGGGGTGTCTTTTTAGTCCGGGCCCAGGATTACGGAAAGCAGCCGGCGCGCGATGGCGAGGGCGCGGCCATCGGCGTCACAGGCAGGGTCGAGCGAAGCGACCGTGACCGCGGCGATCGGACGGAGTTTCGCGGCGTGTTGAATTGCGGCTTCGATGTCGCCAGCCAGCAGCCCTTGGGGCGGCGTCCATTCATTCGCGGTGGCTTCGGAGGGATCGAGAGCGTCCAGATCCAGGTGAACGTACCAATGGCGAACACGGGCGGCGATTTTCTCCAGCGCTGGACCCACCGCCGCCAGTTCGCGCGCCTGGGTGATACGGCTCGCATCCAGCGCGGTCTGTTCTTCCGGGTCGGTTTGCCGCACTCCCGCCAGGATTACGTTGTGCTCGGGGAGCGGCATATAGCCGGGGATCGACTGAGCGATCGTTCGCCAGCATCGGCCGGTTGCGACAGCCAGGGCCATGCCGTCGAAGAAGCCGCTGCTCGTCGTTTCCGGCGTATTGAATTCCCCGTGGGCGTCGAACCAGAGAACGCCGGTAGACTGCGGGCCAAGTCCGGCGATCGTGCCCAGCGCGCTATTGCAATTTCCGGAAAGCACGATGCAGAGTTCACCATCGGCCAGCATCCGCTGCACGCGCGGGGAGATCTGGCGAGCGAGGTCGAAAGCGCACTGCACTTCGGGCAGGAGCGCGGTTTCCACGGACTGAACCGGCAAGCCGTCCAGCACCTTGTTGGCGAGCAGGTAGCCCGGGCCGCGCGCCATGCGTTCGCAGCGATGCCCGGAATCGTACGGGACCTTGAGGACGCGCGCTTTCATTTAGGCCGCGTTTTCTCGCGCCAGGCGAACAGTACGATGCCGGCGGCCACGGAAACGTTCAAGGAGGCGATCTTCCCGGCCATGGGAATTCGCACCAGCACGTCGCAGTGTTTGCGGACCAACTCGTGAAGACCGTGACCTTCCGCTCCGAGCACGATGGCGGTGGGCGTGGCCCAATCCACGTCGGCATAATCCACCCCGCCACGCTCATCCATGCCGTAGATCCAGTAGCCCTCGGATTTCAACTTCTCCAGCGTGCGATTGATGTTGGTGACGCGCGTGACGGGGAGATGTTCGAGTGCGCCGGAAGCCGCTTTCGCCACGGTTTCGGTGAGACCGGCGGCGCGGCGTTCGGGAATGACGACGGCGTCCGCCCCGGCGGCGTGCGCCGTGCGAACGATGGCGCCGAGATTATGCGGATCCTCCACGCCGTCGAGAACGACGACGAGTTTGGCGGTGCCCGAGATATCGTCGAGGTCGGAATATTTCTTCGCGGCCCCCAGAGCCAGCACGCCCTGGTGCGAGCCGTTGCCGGCCAGCCGGTCCAGCGCATCGCGATTCTCGAAGCGCACGGGCGTGGAGTTCGCGCGCGCCAGATCCACGATTTCCTGGATCCTGGCGCCGCCCGCGCCTCTCGCGATCAGAATGCGGTCGAGCGGGTTGCGCGCGCGGAGAGCTTCGGCGACAGGATGAATCCCCATCAGGACTGCCATCCCGTCTAGTTTGCCACGCATAATCGAAAGAGTGATGAAGATCCATCTGCTCTCCACCGGCGGGACCATCGAAAAAATCTACTCCGAGCAGTCCGGCGCGGTGGAGAACCTCGAAACCAAGATCGACCGTTATCTGAAGCTGCTGCGCCTGCCCGATGTGCATGTCGAGATACAACACTTGATGAACAAGGACAGCCTGGAGATGACCGGCGAGGATCGGGAACGAATCCTGGCTAGCGTCGAGCAACTGCTTCCCGATCGTGCGCCGGTCGTGATCACGCATGGCACGGATACGCTCGTCGATACGGGGCTTTTTTTGAAAGCCCGTATTGCCGGCCTGAGCGTGCCCATTGTGTTTACCGGAGCGATGACTCCGCTCGGATTCGAGTTGTCGGATGGGCTGCAGAATCTGACCGAGAGCCTGCTGGCCGCCAGGATCCTGCCGGCCGGAGTCTGGCTGGTGATGCACAATCAAGTTTTTCCGATTGATCGGGTGCGCAAAGACCGCGATATCGCCCAATTCGTGGGGATCGACTAAGGGAGCGAGAGCGCCAGGAGGGCCCGCGCGGCGACTTCCCGGACCGGGTGGTGCTCCGCATCCACCTCGTGATTCAATCTGCGCATTGTATCGGTCGTGAAGCGCCCGTCCAGTTCGCGGAGAGCCGCCTCCAGCCCTGGATAGGTGTTGAGCGCGGCTTCACGGACCACCACCGCCGCTTCGTAAGGCGGAAAGAAATGTTTGTCGTCGGCGAGCACGGTGACGGGCAGGATGCTGAGCGCGCCGTCGGTGGAATTACCCGCGATCATATCGACTTGTCCCTGCGCCAGAGCCCGATAGAGAAGCCCAAGGTCCATGGTGCGGACCGAGCCGGACTGCTCCAGCCCGTAGGTTTTGAGCAGGCCCGGAAGCCCGTCGGGCCGGGATTCAAATTCGTAGCCGACACCGATATGCCAGCCCGGTCGATAGCCAGCGGCTTCACTGAGCGTTTGGAGATGGCGGGATTGCGCATCGGCGCGGCGGATCGCCATGGCGAAGGTGTTCTCGAAACCGAGGGAATTCATCCATCGCAATCCCCAGCGTGCATAACCCGCGCGGACGCGCTGCATCGCGATCTTGCGATCCTTCACCACGGGCTGCTTCAACACGGCGGTGAGCGCAGTCCCCGTGTACTCCGGATAAAGATCGATAGACCCGGTGAGCAGGGCCTGCTGCGCGAGAAACGTGCCGCCCAGATCGAGCTTGCGGCGGACGTCCAGGTGCAGCCGATGTTCCAGATGTTGGGCGATGATTTCCCCGAGAACCAGTTGCTCAGTGAAGTTTTTTGATCCGATCGTGAGGTGGCGCTGATGCGAACAGCCGGTCAGAGCCAGAATCGAGACTAGCGCGATAGCGGCGGGTTTCACGACAGTCTCCGTTCGAGCCAGCCCAGGAGCTCGTCGGCAATCACGGCCATGAGAGCGGCGGGAATCGCGCCAGCCAGAATTTGCTGGGTGTCGATGGAGGCGATGCCGCGAAAGATGAAAACTCCCAGGCCGCCCGCACCGATGGCGGCCGCGATGGTGGCCGTCCCGATGGTGGTCACAGTGGCGATGCGCACGCCGGTCAGAATGGATCGCGCGCCCAGCGGCAATTCAACCCGCCACAGAATCTGACTTCCGGTCATGCCCATGGCGACCGCGGAATCCCGCACGGCCGCGTCCACGCCAGTAATCCCGACTAGCGTGTTGCGCAAGATGGGCAGCAGCGCGTAAAGGATCAGCGCCACGATGGCAGTGGACTTCCCGACGCCTAGGAAGGGGATGGGAATCAAGAAACCGAATAGCGCGAGACTCGGGATAGTCTGCAGGATGTTGGCGAAGCCGAGCGCCCAGCGGCTGATGCGCGGCCGCCGCGAAATGGCGATCGCGGAGGGAATGGCGATAGCCGCCGCCACCGCCAGCGCGATAGCCACCATGGTGAGGTGTTCGACCGAAAGTTCACCGATTTCCTCGAGCAAGGCGCGCGGGATCACTGCAGCACCTCGAGGAAGCGGCGGGCCTCGTCGCCGGTGGAGTGCTCGAACTCCTCCGGCGTGCCCACGAACTCCACGTCGCCGTTATGCAGCAGCGCGATCTTCGTCCCAAGCTTCAAGGCCTCGCGCACATCGTGGGTGACGAACACGGAGGTAACGTGCTCGCGCGTCCGGATATCGAGAAACTGGCGCTGCAGTTCCAGCCGCGTAACGGGATCGAGAGCGCCGAACGGTTCGTCCAACAGCATCAGGCCGGGCCGCGCGGCGAGTGCGCGGGCTACGCCAACGCGCTGACGCTGTCCTCCGGATAGTTCACGCGGCGCGCGCTGGCCGAAATCGCCCGGCGGCAAGCCAACCTGCTCCAGCAGCTCGGCCGTGCGCCGCCGAATTTCGTCCGCCGGCCAATTGAGCAGAGAGGGCACAAGCCCTACGTTGCGTTCCACCGTGAAGTGGGGAAACAGGCCGGACTCCTGAATGACGTAGCCGGTCTTCCGGCGAAGGTCGATCAGATCCCAATCGCGCACCGATTTTCCATCGACTGTGACTTTCCCCGACGTGGGCTGAAGCAGCCCGTTCACCAGGCGCAGTGCGGTAGTCTTGCCGGAACCGCTCCGGCCGAGCAGAACCAGGGTCTCGCCGGCTTCTACACGAAGCGAAAGCCTGTTGAGGATAACCTTCCCGGATGCCTTGTAGGAAACGTCGTGGAACTCGATTGGCAGCGCGCGAGGCCGGTCCATCAACTCGCCACGAGCAGACTTTCCGCGAACGGCCAGTCATCGTCGATCCACTGGCTATGACAAGCAAAGCCCCCAGAGGCGGCGAGTTCGCGGACGCTTTGGGGCGTGAACTTGTAACTCGATTCGGTCCAGATCGTCTCGCCACGGGCGAAGCGGAATGAGGCGTTGAGCGCGCCGATCCGCACGGACTGGGCGCGGGTGGCGCACAGGTGCATCTCCACGCGGGACTCGCTTGCATCGAAGCGAGCCTCGTGGGCGAAAGCGCGAACGTCGAAGTCTCCGTCCAGCTCTCGATTGATGCGGGAGAGCAGGTTGCGATTGAAAGCCGCGGTGACGCCCGCGGGATCATCATAAGCCAGCAAAAGCCGTTCGGGAGGCTGAACGAGGTCCGTACCGAGCAGAAGGCCGTCGCCTTCCCGCAAAGCGCTACGAACGTCGATAAGGAACTGGGTTGCGTCGGCGCGGGGAAAGTTGCCGATCGTGCTGCCGACAAAAAGCACAGTCACGCGCTCGTGCCGATTTCGTTTCTCCACCGCGCGCCGCAGTCCGGGCAAGTAGCTGTCGTTTTCCGGCGTAATCTCGACGCCGGATATCGATTCCAGGGTCTTCCGGCAGAGTTCGAGCGCGAAGGGCGAAACGTCGATCGGCGCATACCGGACCGCGCCGGCCCGGGCGACCGCCGCTTCCAGCACCCACCGGGTTTTCAAACCGGAACCGCTGCCCAGTTCGATAATGCGCAGCGGATCAGGACCGTCGCCCACGATCTCCTCGGCGTGTGTTTGCAGCAGCCGGGCGTCGGCGCGCGTCAGCCCATACTCCGGGAGCGCGGTGATGGCCTCAAACAGAGCGGACCCAACATCGTCATAGAGATAACGCGCCGAGAGCCATTTCTGCCCGGGATGGCTCAAGCCTTCGCAGACGTGATCGGCAAACTGCTCGTCCGGCTGAGTCGGGTGGGTGGCGCGTGCAATCTGCGTATCGGGCACTAATTCTCCACAAGGCGAAATGTCGCGTACAGATAAGGATAATCGGGGCGGAACCAGTTCCGGAGGGAGCGCCGGGTCAATTTCGCCGCGGTGCGGGGAGACGCGCCCTTGAGAACGAAGTGGTTTTGGTCGAAGAAATCGGCGGAATAGCCGGGATAATAAGGAAACGGCGCGAAACCGGGAAATGGGGCGAACTGCGTGTTGGTCCACTCCCAGCCGTTGCCCACCATTTGAGCGACCCCGAAGGCGCTCCGGCCGCCGGGATACGCGGTGACCGGAACAGGGTCCCAATGCTGAAAATCAAAATTCCCATGGACAGACGGATGACCCGGATCGGCGCCCCACGGCAGGGCGCGCTCGCCGCCTTCCGGGGTACCGTAAGCCGCGCGATGGAATTGCGCTTCGGTCGGCAGTTGCATCCCCCGCCAGCGCGCGTATCCCGAAGCTTGCTGCTGAGTCACGTACACCGGCGCGTCCAGCGGGAGCGGAACCAGATCAAACATTCCGCGATACATCCACTCGCTCTGTTCCTTTGACCAGAAATGCGGAGGCTCCTGGCCTTGTTCTACAAAGGCCAAGTAATCGCCGTTGGTCACCTTATATTTGGAAATCGTAAATGACGGAACGTTGATGACGGTCTCGTCAAATTCGTTATCCCATCCGAAACCGTGTTCAGGCTTACGCCCGAGCGTCGCTATGCCGGCAGGGATGGTCACGAAGCGGTGGTCGACGAGCGCCGGAACGTGCGGTTCCATGACGAGTTCCGAAGACGGACGCCGCTTCCGCTCGTGCGGGAAATTGTGCAGAATGTAGGCCAGCGTTTCGGCATGCATCCAGCGATGCTCTATGGCGACTTGCTGGATTCCAGCCGGGACTTCATTCCAGACGTCGTCCAACCGCTGGCGGACTTTGTGGATATAAGAGCGCGTCTCGTCTAGCGACGGCCAATCCGCGGGTTCATCGGAAGGGAGCTGGCCGGGTTCGGGATCGATCCCCCGCTCGAAGAGCCGGTCGAAAGTCTTATGCAAGTGCGGCTGCCCTAGCGCAAGACGGCCGATCTGGTTCCAGTCGAACGCTTCCAGATGACCGGCATAGAAAATCAGGCGATGGCGTTGCGGCAGCGGCCGCTCATACAAATCTTCGTCGCTGATCAGTTTGAAAAGCTGGTCGGTGGAGGCGCGCGCCGCTTCCAGCTCGGCAGCCAACTCCGCCTGGGTGTCGGTCAGAATAGAATCGTTTGAGGTCATCCGCTGGGCCTGAGTGAAAGACTTTAGCACCTCTTCTTCCACAATTGATGAGGCGCCACGGACCGGGGTTGTAACGATGTGAAGATTGGACACGAGCTTTTTCTCAGTTTTGGAAGATTCTGAACGTCTCACGGCTAATTCGTTCGAGGCAGGCTTGCATCCGGAACCGGCGTCAGCTAACTTAATGTCACGATCGCCGGGGGAACGGGGACATGGGTTGGATCGGACGGCGGAAGCTCGTTAGCAAGTTTGGCTCGCCGCTCAGGACGCTGGTTCCGCGAGCGGCCCAGTTTGGTCTTGTCTTGGCTCTTTTCGGCCCAAACCTCCCTGGACAAACGCTGCTCCAGGGTTCAGGTCCAGGCAGTCGTGTGCTTATCTTCGGCAACGACACGGCCATCCTTGATACAAAGGATCCCCGGAAGGATATTCCCTGCACGGTCACCCCGCAAAAGCCGGAGCTGGGCTTCGATCTGAAGTTCCATTCGGGTTACGAAGTTTCCATCCCGATGCGGGATTTGAATGGCGGGAACGACCTTCTCACCATGATCTTCCGCGTTACTCCGGACAGCCACCCGGAAGAACCGGTGTACTTCATCCAGAAGATCGCGGTTCCGAAACTGGACGAGCACGCCGGCGGTCAGGCTGTTCTGAGCGGCGGCTTTCTCGCGGGAGAAGGAAATTATCAGGTCGATTGGATGATGCGCGACCGGAGCGAGCGCGTTTGCAGCGCTTACTGGTCGAGTTCGGCGACGATCGTCCCGAAAGAGCGCGAAATTCGCCTCTCCATCGCTCCGGGCGCGATTGAAGAGACGGATCCCGAGCCCTTCCGGGAGGAAACGCCGGTTTCTCGGGACGTGACCGCGTCCTTGAGCGTGAAGGTTCTCATCAATTTCGCGCCGCAGCAGTTTCTCGCCTCGGCCATGCAGCCGATGGATTCCGCTGCTCTGGTCTCCATTCTGCGCAACATCTCCCGTGAGCCCCGCATTGGCAAGTTTTCCATTGTCGCGTTCAACATGCAGCAGCAGCGAATCGTCTACCGCCAGGACAAGGCGGACCAGATCGACTTCCCCGCCCTCGGATCCAGCCTCAATTCGTTGAAACTGGGAACCGTGCAAGTCAGTCAGTTGAATCAGAAGCATTCGGATACGGAGTTCCTGACGCAATTGATCACCACCGAGATGGCTAACGATCACCCGGATGCCGTGATCTTCGCGGGACCGAAAGTGATGATGGAGGAAGGCGTTCCGGCGGATTCGCTGAAAACGCTGAGCTCCGAGCTCAGCTTTCCGGTGTTTTATATGAATTACAACCTGAACCCGGCCGCGAATCCATGGCGCGATGCCATCGGCAATGTCGTCAAGCGGCTACGCGGATACGAATTCACGATTTCGCGCCCGCATGACCTCTGGAGCGCCTGGTCGGAGATCATGTCCCATATCGTAAGATCAAGGTTGGCGAGAGTGGCTTCCATCCCCGCCTCTACGAAATAGCACGCCCTTCATGCGAGTTCCGATTCTTCTCACCGTTACCGCGCTGGCGATCGCGTCGCTAGCGCCCGCACAGATGCTGGAACAGATCAAAAACCCCGCGAACCTGGGTCCCGATATGCCCACTCCGCAGGCGGTGGTGGACGAAATGCTCCGCGTGGCGAAGGTGATGCCGGGGGAAACGGTGTACGATCTCGGCTGCGGCGACGGACGGATTCTTATTACGGCCGTGCAGAAATACAACGCCCGCGCCGTAGGCGTTGAGTTGTCACGCGACATCTTCGAGAGAACCACGGCACATATCAAATCCATGGGCCTGGCGGACAAGATCCTAATTATTCACGGCGACGCGCTGCATGTGGATTTGACGCCCGCGGACGTGGTCACGCTCTACCTTCTGACCAGCTCCAACGACCGGCTGAAACCGACGCTTGCCAGGCTGCGGCCTGGAGCACGCGTAGTGTCGCATGATTACGAGGTGCGTGGTTGGAAGCCGGTGGGGGTCACCAGGATCCAGACGATGGGCACGATCCATACGGTTTACCTGTATCAAATGAAGCCGAAGTCCTGATCTGACCTGCTGTTATCCTTGCTGATTGGATTGGCGTTCCCAGACCCTTTTCCCCGATCTCGATCTCTCCTCGGAAGCGAGCTTCACCACTGGCATTCTTCCCTCCCAGCGGCTGCGTTACCTGGTGGAAGGCGGCCAGATACGGGCTGAGCGGCCTGTCTCGCCCGATCAAATTCAGCCATCGAGTATCGATCTGCGACTGGGACCTCTCGCGTACCGGGTGCGGGCAAGCTTTCTTCCCAATGAGCATTCCACCGTCCGGGAGAAGCTGAACGCGCACGCAATCGAAGAAATTCCGCTGGAAACGCCGGCTACCTTGAAGCGGGGGCAGGTGTACGTTGTTCCGCTCGAAGAAGAGCTGAATCTGCCGGCAAACATCTCCGGGAAAGCCAATCCGAAGAGCACCACCGGACGGCTGGATATTTTCACGAGGCTGCTGACGGATTACGGTCTGGAGTTTGAAAGCGTTCGCGCCGGGTACAAAGGAAAATTGTATGCGGAAGTGGCGCCCGGTTCATTCCATGTGATCGTGCGGCAGGGAGTCCGGCTGAGCCAGCTCAGGCTATCCCGAGGGTTTCCTTCCCGTTCTGACGCCCAGATTAGCGCGCTGGACCAGCGCGTCAGGCTCGTGTTCGACCAGGGGGATGCTCCCAGCGAGGCCGTGATCGATTCCGGCCTTCGGTTTTCAGTGGATCTGGCGAGCGAGGGGGTGATCGGATATCGCGCCCGCCGGGATGCGCCCGTGGTTGATCTGGCCAACATCGGACACTATGATCCCAAAGAATTTTGGGATCCGATTTACCGGAACGAGCGCCGCGATCTGGTGCTGAATCCGGGCGAGTTTTACATTCTGGCTTCGCGGGAAAAAGTGCGGATCCCGCCTCTGTTCGCGGCCGAGATGGTTCCTTATGACCCTTCCGCCGGCGAATTCCGCATTCACTATGCCGGATTCTTCGATCCCGGATTCGGCTACGGCACCGACGACATCCGGGGAACGCGGGCCGTGCTCGAAGTGCGGTCGCACGAGGTTCCATTTCTGCTGGAGGACGGCCAGTATGTAGGGCGCCTATTGTTTGAACGGCTCATGGACATGCCGGATAAGCTGTATGGGCAAGGGATCGGATCTTCGTATCAGAAACAGGGGCTTGCTCTCAGCAAGCACTTCCGGCCATTCACGCTATGAGCAAGCCTTTCGATGTGGTCGGAGTCGGTTTGAATGCGACTGACACGATGCTCCTGGTTCCGCGATTTCCGGCGTACGGGGGAAAGGTTCCTTTCCATAAGGAAGTGGTGAGCCCGGGCGGCCAGGTGGCGAGCGCGATGGTGACGTGCGCACGTCTGGGCCTGCGCGCCAAATACATCGGCACGGTGGGCGATGACGAGCGCGGTGAAATTCAGATGCGTTCACTGCTGGGTTCGGGCGTCGATCTGACGCATGTCCAGCGGCGCCAGGATTGCCCCAACCAGTCCGCGTACATCGTGATCGATCAATCGACCGGCGAGCGCACGGTGTTCTGGAGCCGTCCGGATTGTCTGGCCATCGCTCCGGAGGAGATCACGGCGGATCAGATCACCTGCGCCAATCTGCTTCACATTGACGGACACGATACGCGAGCGGTGGAGCATGCCGCGGCGATCGCCCGCGAGCACGCGATCCCGGTCACCGTGGATGTGGACACCATTTATCCCGGCTTCGAAAAGGTCCTGCCGCTGGTGGATTACCTGATCGCGAGCAGCGAGTTTCCGGGGCGATGGACCCGGATCGAAGACCCGCGCCTGGCGCTGGCGGCGATTCAGCGTGAATACGGAATGCGCGTCGCCGCGATGACGCTGGGTGCGCACGGAGCGCTGGCTCTGGAGGATGGCGTTTTTCATTACTCGCCCGGATACGTGGTGCATTGCCTGGACACCACCGGGGCGGGGGACGTCTTCCATGGCGCATTTTGTTACGCTGTTCTCAACGGCATGTCCCTACCCGGAGCACTTGATTTCTCCAACGCCTTGGCGGCGTTGAACTGTACGGCGATCGGCGCGCGGGGCGGCATTGGGAACGTGCATGCCGCGCGGGACTTGATGCGCCGCGCCGAACGTCACATCAACCCGGAATTCGCCCGGTAGCGCCGCCGCATGTTTCCGATCCAAGACGATCAGCGCAAGTTCGCACCGTCCACGGTGACCATTCTGCTGATCATCGCCAACACGCTGGTGTTTCTTTACGAGATCTCGCTGAACAGTTACATGCAGAATTTTCTGATCATGCGCTATGGTCTGGTGCCTGCGCATTTTCAAGCCAGCGCGCTGGTGACCAGCATGTTCCTGCATGGGGGCTGGGCTCATATCATCGGCAACATGCTTTTTCTCTGGGCATTCGGCAGGAGCCTGGAAGATCGCATGGGACATGGCAAGTTCCTCATCTTCTATTTACTGTGCGGCGTCGCGGCCGGGGTCACGCATGTGTATTTCAACGCCGATTCCACCATGCCGACGGTGGGGGCCAGCGGCGCCATCGCGGGTGTGATGGGAGCGTATCTCGTGAAGTTTCCAAAAGCCCGCATCGACACCATCGTGTTTTTCTTCTTCATCACGCGCGTCGAGATTCCGGCGGTGTTCATGCTCCTTTATTGGTTCGTCACCCAACTGGTCAGCGGTTTCGGAAGTATCGGGTATTCGCATGTGTCTCAATCCGGTACAGCCTGGTTCGCGCACATTGGGGGCTTCATCGCGGGCATGATTCTGGTGACCCTGCTCGGGGCCGACAATCCGCAGTGGCAGCGAAGGCGCGTGAGTTGGTGAACCTCGACGTTCTGGCGATCGCGGCGCATCCGGATGATGTCGAACAGACGTGCGGTGGGACGCTCCTGCGCATGGCGGAGGCCGGCTATCGCACCGGCATTATCGATCTGACGGCGGGAGATATGGGTACGCGGGGCTCACCCGCCGTCCGCGTATCCGAATCCGGCGACGCGGCCCGGATCCTTCAATGCGAATGGCGCGACAATCTGCATTTCCCCGACGCGCGGCTGGAAAACTCCCTTGCCGGACGGATGACGATCGCCCAGAAGATTCGCGAGGTGCGCCCGCGCGTCGTGATCATTCCTTACTGGGAAGCGCGCCATCCGGACCATTACCGCGCAGGCGAGATGGCCTATGAGTCGTGTTTTCTGGCCGGGCTGCGTAAGATTGACCCGTACACGGAGCCGCATCGGCCTTACAAGGTCATCTATGCGTCGCAGTACGCCAATGTGACGCCCTCTTTTGTCGTCGATATTACGACGCAGTTTGACCGGCGCATGGATTCCCTGTTCGCGTATGAATCTCAGTATGGCGAAGCCGGCGCGGGGAGCGATCTTTTTCCGGCGGCATCCGAGGTGCGCGAAAGGCTAGCCGCGATCGCCCGGTTCTACGGCAACCTGATCGGCGTGCGTTACGGGGAAGCCTTTGTCGTCAAAGAGACGATGCGCGTCGACGACCTTGTCGCCCTACAGGTTCGGTCGTTCTAAATCTTCAGTCCCGACACGGGCGCATCATAACTGATACGATGGCTGAGCTTTCAACTGGATCGAGAGGGAAATGCTATCAGCGTCTAAATTGGTCGGTTTCGCGCTCACTACGGACGCGACTCGCGCACGCGCTTTCTATGAAGGTAAGCTCGGCTTGCGCTTCGTGGGCGACGATGGTTTCGCGCTGAGTCTGGATTCAAACGGAAACATGATTCGGCTTTCAAAAGTGAAGGAGTTCGCGCCCGCGGTCCACACGGTTCTCGGCTGGGAGGTGACCGATATCGCGGAGACCGTTTCCGGCCTGCAGGCAAGCGGAGTTGATTTCGAGAGGTTCGGGTTCCTGCAGCAGGATGAACAGGGGATCTGGGACGCACCGGGCGGCGCGCGCGTGGCATGGTTCAAGGACCCGGACGGCAACGTGTTGTCCTTGTCTCAGCACCCATGACGACTCGGTCACAAGGCCTACAATGGGCAGTGTGAGCGAACTCCGTTGGCATCCGTTTCTCAATGAGTGGGTGGGAGTGGCGGCGGTTCGGCAAAATCGTCCGCAACTTCCAAAAGACTGGTGTCCCTTCTGTCCGGGATCGGGGCACGTTCCTGATCACTACGAGACGCTGCTCTATCCGAACGATTTCGCCGCATTCAATCAGGAGTCCGGTGCCTTTTCGCCCGAGACGGGCCCCTACCGGCACACCGGGGCGAAGGGCTATTGCGATGTGGTGATCTATTCGCCGGATCACAACCTGATGCCTTCGCAGTTACATGCCGACCACTGGCGGAAGATCGTTGATGAATGGACCAAACGCACGGAGGATCTGGAACGCGATCCCGATGTGGCCCAGGTTTACGTGTTCGAGAATACCGGGGAAGCGATCGGCGTGACGATGCCCCATCCTCACGGCCAGATTTACTCGCTGCCGTTCATCCCGCCACTTCTCGAACGCGAACTCCATGGCGCCAGGGCGCACTATGAACGCACGAGCGAGTGCCTCTACTGCCATGTTCTGCACGTCGAACGAGAGGCCAAGACGCGCTTCATCGCCGAGAACGAGCACTTTTACGCGTTTGTGCCCTACTGGCAGCGTTTTCCGGGTGAGATTCAGATCTACTGCAAGCGGCATGTGGACGGGCTGCGCGCGCTCAGCGGTGATGAGAAAACCTCGCTCGCCCAACTTATACGCGTGGTGCGCCTGAAGTACGACAATCTCTATGGTTTTCAGCTACCCCTGATGATGGTTGTGCGCCAGCGTCCGGCGAAGGGCGAACATCCATACTTCCACTTTCACGTGGAATTTCTGCCGCTTCAGCGGAGCGCCACGAAACTGAAGTATCTGGCCGGCGTGGAGAGCGGGTCCGGAACTTTTCTTAACGATACGCTGGCCGAAGCGCGCGCGGAGGATATCCGTAACTCCGAACCGGTCACTCACATCTAGATCGATTGGCAAACAAAGCGGCTGCCACTCGCGCTTGATGTTCCGCGATCAACGGCGGACTTCGAACGAGTTCGGCTCGTTGAAGTTCCGCCGCTATCGTGAGGAAATTCGGCCTAGAAGGTGAGCTTTCCAGTGACCTGGACCAGGCGCGGCGCGGAATCGAAGCCCAGGAAGTTACCGTAGGGGCTGGTCGGGGTTCCGGCCATTTGCAGGATAGTTCCAAATGTCGAATCCCCGAAAGCGCTGTCGGGCACGGCGTAGTTCGGGTGGTTAAGGACATTGAAGGCCTGAGCCCCCAAGCCGAGGGTGAGCCGCTCGGTGAGCTTGAACGTTTTATAGAGCTGCGTGTCGACGTCGAAGTAGCCAGGGCCGCGGAACTGGTTGCGAGTCTCGGGCGAAATCCCCGGGTAACCCGCAAACGAACCTGAGCCGCTTTGAACAAAATTATTCGCGTTCAGGCAAGGCGTGTTGACCGCGGATGCCCCGCAGCCAGAGGTGTAAGAGCCGGTTGGATAAGCGAGGATCGGCGCGTCTGTATTGGTGATGGCTCCGCTCCAATTACTGTCGGTTACGGTAAACGGCAGACCCGAGCGAAGGAACACCTTGCCCGAGAGCTGCCAGCCCGCGAACAGGGAGTTCATGAAGTGGTTGCCGAAACGATACCCGGGCGAATACACCCAGTCTCCGGTCATGCTGTTCCGGATGTCGTAATCGGAGTTGCCGTAATTGCCCTGCCGCAGCCCGTAAGGACTGATTTGCGTCCCGATGGCGGTATTGGTGTTGATGGCGAAGATGCCGCCATTCGAGGTTTCATCGAGGCCGTGGGACCAGGTGTAGTTCAGGTCGAAAGTCAAACCGCGCGATAGATGTTTCCGAAGCGTAACAGTTGCGCCGTTGTAATTCGAAATAGCTCCGCTCTGGACCTCAGTGACCGTGCCGTAGCTGGGGTTCGGGGCTGTGCCTTTCGCGATCGCCCCGACGGTAGGGTAAAGCGCTCCTGGAAGCCCGTAGGCTTCTGGATCGTACGCGTTTCCCCATGTGTTTGAGTACGGGATTTTGATACCGTGGTTCCCGTTATAGGCCAAAATCAGCGCGTAGGATGCACCCAGATCGCGCTGGATCTGGAAATTCCATTCCTGGTAAACGGGCGAATGAAGCGTCCCATTGAAATAGTTGAACGAAGGCGCCTCAAAGACCGAGCCGAGCCCCTGCAAAGTAGAGGAGATCTGATTGAAGCTCTGATTGAGATTAAAAGCCTGCGCGGAGGCTGCGTACGTCGCGGCGCCGCCCGCGGGATCAAACGGCAATACACCACCTGCAGGGCGCACGCGGATGGCTACCGAAGAGGGAGCATCCGAAAGCAGGTTGTCTACCAGGCCCGCCGCGACATTATCGTAGAAAATGCCGGCGCCGCCGCTGAATATGGTCTTGCCCGACTTACCTGGCGAATAGGAGAAACCAAGGCGGGGCGACCAGTTGATTCGGTCGACGCCAGGGAATGCGTAATGCTGACCAGTTACGATGTCGGCGCTATAAGGAATATTGCCGTTGCCGGCAACCGTCGAAGCGAGGCTGCTGAACGGGGCTTTGAACTCTGAGTAGCAGTCCGTCTGACAGACCGGATTTGAGTTGTGTTCGCCGCGCAGGGCAATGGTCAACTTCAAGTTGGGGCGAACTCGCCATTCGTCCTGGGCGTACAGACCCAATCCCCACAGTGCGACAGGTACGTCGTTCGACAGGTTATCGGATTGCCGGTATTGGAACGCACGCCCATCCGCGAACTGCTGCAAACCATCGTTCGTGTAACCGAAATAAACGGCGGGATCATTGAATGCGAAGTTATGGTCGCTCACGTCGTAACGCCGGAAATTCTCGCCAAATTTCAGATTGTGGTTACCGAAGATGTAGCTGAAATCGTCTATGAATTGGTATTGGGTGATGTTGCGGCCTTGAGGGAACTCGTAAATTCCGTTGAAACCGGTAAACGGAACCGTACCGGAAGTGATGATGCCGTAAGGGAAGATGCTCAAATCCAGAGCCGTATCCTGCGTGAACTGAGCCCGATAGTAGCTCAGCGTCGTCATGAAGGAGTTCGTCGCACGCGGACTGAAGATGTGCGTCTCGTCCAGCTGCGTGTCCCAGGAAGGCTGCTTCGAAATGGCGTCGAAGTTTTTGTTGATCGGATCAGTCGCGCTCGGCTGCGTGCCGCGGTCCTGTTTGTACCGGAAATAGACCTGATCTTTATCGCTGAACCTATGGTCCACGCGGCCGGACAGAATCCACTCGGAAGCCAGAACCGAGGGATTCGTGCGGAACTGAAGTGCGCACGGCTGCGTAGCGGGGTCAAAGCCGGCCAGGCTGAGACTGTTGCACGCCGTGCTATTCGGAAGAGCCGTCGCTCCATTGATACCCGGCACGGTCTGGTATAAATTGAACATCTTCTGGTAAGTGGACGCCTCGCTGGGCTGGAGGGCCGTCACGTTATTCAGCACCGCGCTCGCAAATTGCGGGCTGGGAACGGTGACTACATCGGTCACCGGGAGCACGAAATTCAGCCCCTCATTGTCGAGGAAGAAGAAGGTCTTGTTCTTGATGATGGGGCCGCCGATGGAATCCGCCCACTGATTCGCGTTGGCGAACGGCGTGGGCGCCCCCTGCGCATTATTGAACGTGTCGTTCGCGTTCAGCAGCCGTCCGTTCCAGTAATAATTCGCGTTGCCGTGGATCTCGTTGGTGCCCGACTTGGTCACATAAGAAACCTGAGCTCCGGCCAGCTGACCATATTGACCGCTATAGGGATTCGTTGTGATGGTCACTTCCTGGACTTCATTCGAACCGAGCGTTAGGTTGGATGCACCGGAATTGTTGATATTGAAATAGGGATCCATGTTGTTCTCGCCGTTGGTAGTGAACAGGTTTGAAGTGCCGGGCAACCCGTTGACGGTGAAATTGCCGAATCCGCTCATTCCTGGAGGCGCGACGTTGAGGAGAGCGCCGGGCGCGGTGAAGGCGATGTTGGTCATATCGCCGCCCCCGCTGGGCAACAGCTCCATCTGCTGCTGAGTGAAAGTGGTGACTTGGGACGGATCCTCCGTGACCAGCGGCGTGGCATCCGACACCTCGACGGTGGCGGCAGCTTGACCCACCTGAAGAACGAGACTCGCCGTGACCACACTTCCGACTGAAACCTCGACGGGTCGTTCGATCCTTTCGAAGCCGCTGGCGGTCGTCGATACCTTGTAGCGGCCCGGTTTGAGAAGCGAAAACCGGAATTCACCCGAGTCGTTGGACGATGCGGTCTGATTGGAACCGTTATCCAGATCGGTCAGTGTTACGGTGACGTTGGGAATGATGCCGCCGGTGGCGTCCGTGATGTTTCCGGAGACACCGCCGGTGGTCAGGGATTGTGCGTGCATAGGAACGGAAGCTACAGACAGCAGCGCTCCAACGAACATCGCTGGTAGTATCGTGCCGAGGAGTAGCGCCGCGAGACAGAGTTTGGCGTTTCTTGAAGCAATCATGCCGCTAAATTAGCGCTCATGGGCATGAGTTGGTTGGACTGATCCTCAGGCCGTTTGAACGATGCGACGGATTGCCGGTCTTAGCCGATGAGCCGTTCTTATGCTGGCGCTGCTCTCGAGCGCTCCAGCAGGAAGAACTATCGCGGAGGCGGGCGAACGGAAGCGGGATCAGCAGACTTGGGCAGGCGAACTACAGTGGCGTGAATCGCTTTTAGTGATGTGCGCTGTGCGGCGCAGCGGTGCCATCCGACCAAAAAGCGACCGGGATCATGAAAATCGTCTCCGGCTCCGGCATATCGCGAAATTCGTCGTTAAAGAGCACTGGCGAACCGGCGAGGTTCGCGCCCCAGCTGGCCTCGCCTGTCGTGGGAACGTGGAACATCAGATGAGGACACCATTGCCCGGCCGAATCGCCGAGATTCCCCATCTTCGACAACATGTAAGACATCGCGCCGGCCTCTGGCGCCGGCACTTCCTTCTTCGCCACGCTAGCTGCTATCATTCCACGAATCTGCGCCTTCGAGTACCCGGCTAACACCAGCTTCGTCCGGCTCAAAGTATAAGGAAGAACGGTTCTCACCGCCGGCGGGTTATAGCAGATCGGCCCGCGCATCTTAGGATTCCAAAACTCTGGACTGTCGAATGGCGACATCCACGATCGTTCCACCAGGCAGGTGAAGCCGCTCTTTCCGCTGACCGCGGTTCTGTAGCCGCCTTTCCCGAGAACAAGAATCACAGCATCTCGCGCGATTGCTTCTGGCGCCGCGCTTCGGGCCATTGCGATTTCAGCGCCGGAATCCGCCATCAGGTATTGCTCAACAGCAGCCATCCGAGGGTACTGTTGCGAAACAGTATTTCCTTGAGAGCTGGCGACAAGAATTGACACCAGTAGAGCGGATTGCAGAGAAGTTCTACCTGGACAAGCATTTTTCATCGAGAGGATCCCCATGTTCAGAAGTAGAGTAGCGTCAACCGGATTAGTTTGTCACTATGATCCTTAGAGCGATAGAACAATGCGGTGAATTGCCGGTTTTGGTCGCTGGATCGGGCACGGAGAGGCAGCAATTGCGCTAGAATTCGCATGGTGCGTGATAATCCCCTGCGGCTGACTTCGTTTTGGCAGTTACAAATCCTGGGGTGGGTGTGTTTTTATGGTTGGACCCTCTTGGGATCGATTCCCGACCTTGTTCGGCGCTCGGGCGCCTTTCGCGAAAACACGGTGGTAGTCGGTTTACTGTTCCTCGGGAGTTGGGTATTGCATCCCGTTTGCAGGTGGCTGCTTCGGCGTTACCCTTCCTGGCTCGCTTTTGAATGGCGGGCTTTTTGCGTGTCAGCAGCGATCGGAGCCGCAGCCGCGTTCGCGTTTGAACTGACGCTGACGGGCATTCACAATCTGGATGCCGTGGACCTCGTCGGAAATTCGGCCCGGTTCCCTTTTTTGCTTTTCAGCTGGAGCAGTCTTTACTTCAGCATCAAGCATTGGAATTCATCGTCGCTGGAAAGGGAGCGCCTGTTGCGGGCGGAAGCCGAGGTTCGGGAGGCCAGGCTGCAAGCGTTGCGCTACCAGTTAAATCCGCACTTTCTCTTCAACTCTCTGAATGCCGTCTCAACGCTCGTTCTGGATGGCGAAGCTTCCGCGGCTACGAAGATGTTGTCACAAATCGGGGACTTTCTGCGCACAAGCCTGAACAACCAGGCCGCTTTGGAGGCGCCTCTGTTACAGGAGATGGCGTTTACGGAACAGTACATAGCAATCGAGAAAACCCGGCTGGGGGAGCGATTGCAAGTGAAGATAACGATAGCTCCAGACACGCTCGATGCTTTGGTGCCGGGCATGTTACTTCAGCCATTGGTCGAAAATGCCGTGCGCCACGGCGTGGCGTGCGTTGCAGAGGGCGGCAAAATTGCCATTGAGAGCGGGCTGCACGAGGGGCGATTACGAATTATCATCCGGAATTCGGGATGCCCAGGCCCTGGCAAACAAGGGGAAGGCGAGAATGGGATCGGCAAACGCAATATATCAGAACGGCTGCGGACATTGTACGGAAGCGATCATCAATTTTGGCTGGAGTGGCCGGAATCCGGCGGCTGCGTCGTCACCGTAGAACTACCTATCCGGAGGATCGGGTCGCAAGAGGTATCGCCATGCTAGCACTTATCGTGGATGACGAGCCATTGGCTCGCCGCGGGGTTGTTCTCAGGCTGCGGAAGTTCAAGGATGTCGAGATCGTCGGTCAATGCGGGGATGGCGTATCCGCGGTCGAGAAAATACTCGACCTTTCACCCGACCTGGTCTTCCTGGATGTGCAGATGCCGGGAATGGACGGTTTCGAGGTCTTGCGCGCAGTGCCGAGCGAAAAGCTGCCGAACGTAATCTTTTTGACCGCATACGAACAGCACGCGCTGCACGCATTCGAGGTCCACGCCTTGGACTACCTCCTGAAGCCGGTTGACGATGAGCGCTTTGCGGCCGCTATCGGCCGGGCTCGAAAGCTTCTCGATTCATCGTTGAAGACGCGGATGGCTGAGCGCGTTTTGCAGATGCTCGATCAGACGCAGGAAAAATTCGTCTCCCGTTTCACCGTGCAAACCGGCCCTCGCATACAGATTGTTCAAGCGGACGATGTGGAATGGATCGGAGCGGCCGGGGATTATGCCGAACTGCACGCCCATGGTCGCGCGTACCTGGTGCGCGAAACTATGGCTTCGCTGGAGCAGAGGCTCAACCCGGCGAATTTTCTTCGCATCCACCGTTCCCGAATCGTGCAGGCGGGGAACATCGTGGAGTTGCGCTCCATCGAGAACCGGGAGTTCATTGTTCGGCTTTCAGATGGCTCCGAACACCGCTCCAGCCGCACCCACGCGAACCGCTTGGAACGATGGTTGTCATGCGAAGGGCAATGACGTTGCTTGCCCTCGAACCCGCTCTCACGCTCTTCGCATTTCGTCGTGACGGACCCTTCTGCAGCTCTGCGAACTCGCAGATTTTGGAGCAAGCGAACCAGGCCCTTGGAAGTCTCGATGGATTAGCATCCGTCCTGCCCGATCTATCTTTGGCTCTGAGCAGGAATTCGGAGTACTTCCACGCCCTCGTAGGCATGTTCGAACAGGCTCTCAGGTCATTGGGCAACTACCTCCGCCAGACCGCGACGTTCTGATCGCCCGTCTCGATCGCATACGCGCCATCGGCCACAACTCGGCTATGTCGGCGACGACATGGCTTCCCTGCTATTCCACCACTTGAGCGCAGTGCGTTCGGCCAATTGCATATCGTTTCCCGTGCGATGCGCACCGCTATCCTGCCGGCAGCGATGTAACGCCGAGTCGGATGTGTTCGATACGATTCTTGCCGCTGCGCAGCCGTCTCCGGGCTTAGCTTGCGCTGCCGCCCACGCATATGTCGGGCTGATCACGGGAGGCCGCTACGGCGAGATCGGCTCCTATTTTCTTCCAACGCGATCTTCTTGTCTCCCGACGCCAACATCTATCATGGCCAGGCGGAGATAACCTGCTTCTACAGCAACTTCCTAAGTCAAGTTCAGTCCGCCATCATTCCGTTGAGCTTCGAGGGCAACAAATGCATCATGGAGCTTGCAGAATGCACGACCCGGACGGCAAATTTGGCTTGGGCGCCATCGACCATTTCACGGTCGATGTTTCGGGAAAGATCTCGCGGATGGTGGTCAGCGCAAGAATCAGCCTCACCTTAAAGACGTCTCCGGCCGGAAGAGTGCGCGAATCTGTCAGTCCCTCGCGCTCTTCGGCAGTCAACCAATTACCGCCGGACAGGTTCTCATACAAACCCAGGCATGCCCGGTCTTTATGGTTACACTATCATTGAAACAGTCCACTCCGAGGTGTCTTCATAAAGCTACGCGGTTGATTGGAAGGACGCCAAGAAGACAGGTGAGCCTCGCCAAAGCCCCGACCGGCTTATCGAGTGGGTGTCGGGCCGGCCGATGCGGACTGAGTTTCATTCTTTGCTTTCGGATCCAAATAGACTTTCGCCTCCACCGACATGCCCGGGCGCAGACGGTTGTAGTTTGGCTGCTTCGGGTCCAGGCTGATTCGGAGCGGCAGCCGCTGCACCACTTTCACGTAATTGCCGGTAGCGTCTTCGGGTGGGAAAAGACTCGTCCGATCTCCGGTCGCGGCTGGCATGTACTCTAACTTGCCCTCGAACGACTGGCTAAGCGAATCCACCTGAACGGTGACGCGCTGGCCGGTGTGCATTTTGCGCAGTTGCGTCTCTTTGAAATTGGCCGTAGCCCAAATGTTTTGCGTCTGCACGATCACGGCAAGCTGCTGAGCGATGGCGACTCTGCCCCCCACCTCGGCGCTTCGCTGCGAAGCAATTCCGTCCACCGGCGAGACGATGTGGCAATAGCTCAAATTGAGAAGCGCCATTTCTAACTGCGCTTTGGCGGAGGCGGCGTTGGCCGCGTACGAGGTGATATCGGCCTTTTTGATGGCCACTTGGCGCGGTGCATTCTGAGAGTCCTCCTGGAGTTTGGCCTGTTGCTGCTGCAATTGCGCGCGCCGCGAATCCACCACCTTCCGCGACGATTCGGCGGCGGAGCGGTCGGCCTCCACGGTCGCCTCCTGCGCCGCGGCAGTGGCAACATATTGATCAAAGTCGGAGAGAGCAAGTTCGTGCTTAACGGCGAGTTCCCGATAGCGCACCAGATCGGACTGGCTTTTGCGACTGATGGCTTCCGCCTGGCGCAGTGTGGCGATATTGCTGTCGTAGGTATACTGCGCTGAGGCAATGGAGGCCTCGGCATTGAGAACCGCCCCCGTGTCCGAGCTGACGTTGCTGGTGTTGGAGCTTTGTTGGATCGGCACGTTGGGATTCTGGGCTTGCAACTGAGCCAGCGCCTGCTCATACTTCGCGCGATCCTGATCGAGCGAGGCCTGGTAATCGCGGGGGTCGAGATCCACGAGGGTGTCGCCAGCCTTCACCGGCTGATCGTTCTCGACATAAACGGCCTTCACGGTCCCGGCCACGCGAGAAGCGATGGGGTTGAGATGTCCATCGATCTGCGCGTCGTCAGTGGATTCGTAAGTCAACGAGTGCAGATAAAACAACACTCCCGCGACCAGGATCCCAACGCAGGCAATTACGCCGATGAGGATGAGAACGAACCTCTTCGCGGGGTTAACCGGCTTTTTTTCAGCCTCCGGTTTCTTTTCGTCTTCGGGCTTTGTCTCGCCATCGAGCTTCTTCTTTTTGTCCGCTTTGCCCGCGACCTGCTGGTCAGGCTGCGCGCCATTCTTGTTTGTCGCCTGTTCCTGTTCGTCTACGGGCATGGTCAGTTTCCTTTCAACATTTTGGGGATGAATTGTTCGGCCTGGCCGGTTGCCTGGGCGAAGGCGATGCGGGCGAGACTGAGAGAAAACAGAGTGCTGATGTAGTCCTGTTCGGCGGCGGCCACTGTCTCCTCAGATTGCACCACCTCCACCGAATTGGTCACGCCGGAGGCAAAGCGATCTACCGATTGCGTGAGCGTCTCAGCGGCGAGCCGGCGATTCTCCTGCGCTACCTTGATCTGTTCCGAAGCCACTTGCAGATTGACATAGACCTGCCGCACGTTCAGATCCACCGCCGCCTTCAGATCGTCATAGCGAGCCTGCAAGTTGCTGAAGTTGGCATCGGCCTGGTCGATGTCGGACCTGACGCGGCCGCCATCGAAGATGTGGATATTCACGCCGGCCGAGACCTGATACGCGGTCACGCCTTTGTTCGGGTTGATGCCTTCCAGGCCATAGTAACCGTTGACGCTCAAGGAAGGGAGATATTCGGCTTTCGATGCACGGCGCGCCTCCGTCGCGGCTTTCAATTTCAGGCGAGCGGCCTTGAGATCGGGGCGCGAGTCAAGCGCGGCCCGGAGGGCGTCATCGAGCGTAGCGGCGTCTGCAACCTGCACGGGCAAGTCTTCGCTGAGGATCAGCATCTGCCCGGCGGGCAGGCCGATCAGGCGAGCGAGTTGCATCGACTCCTTCTGCAGGTCTCCGCGCAAACCGCTGAGCCGCTGCTGCTCCGTGCGCAACTCGACGAGGCTTTTATTGCTATCGATGATGGTTTTGGTTCCGGCGAGATACTGATCGTTGGCGAGCTTATAGCTTGCATCGGACTGCTTGACCTGCGCCTCCTCCGACAACACACTGACCTTGTCCGCGATGACGCGGAGGTATTCGCCGCCGACGGCGAGGACGACGAGTTCGCGCGAATTGGCCGCGGTCATTCGCTCCGCATCGAGCGACGCTTGCGATTGGCGGAGATTGTGGAGCGCGGTGAGGCTAAGGGTTTCATCCAGGTTGCCCAGCGCTCTGTAGTAATGAAAAGGCCCGACGTTGGTGGGAAGGCTGATGCCTGCGCCAAACACGCCGCCGCTGAGGCCCTCGGTCTGCAGGTCGACCTTCGCGCTTGTCTCGTCGATCGTCGCATAGATGTTCGGCAGCATCTGACTTAAAGCGGCCAGGCGCTGCGCGCGCGCAACCCTGACTTCAATGCCGGCGGCGACGCCGCCGAGGTTGTACTGAAGACCGCGGCGTACCGCGTCGGCAATGGTGAGGGTAAGCGGCGCTTGACCCATCTTCGGACCGGGGACGCTGCCAAGATAGTCGCCCGAAATATTGATGGTGCTGTTGAGCGTGTTCACGGTGGAAGTGTTGCCTGCGCTGCCGCTGGTGTACTGCTGCGCTGCGACGGACCCGCTGGTTTGCGGCACTGTCGTCTGCTGCGCTTTCGGCGTCGCTGGCCCGCCGGAGACTGTCTGCGCCATGCCCTTCCCGCAGAGGAGTAAGGCGGAATAAATCGTAAGAGCAGAAAAGCGGAGTTGCCGCTGGTTCATATGTGTTGTCCTTTCCTACTCCGCACCGGCGGGCGCGCCCTCGCCGGGCTTGTTCTTGCTCAAAAACAGGGCGCAAGCGATCATGGCGAGGGACAACCACGCCAACATGCGGTAAATATCCACGTAACCCTGGCCGGAGGCTTGCCGGTTTAGTTCCTTGTAGATCTCTCCGCGTGCCATGGCTGCGGCTCCCGGACCGCCGGTGACGGCGCTGTAAGACTGCGTCAGCGAGTTCAGGTGATTGGAGTAGGCCGGATTCGAAAGATTCATGGCGTCCGCCATCCGCGCCTCATGGAAGAGTGTGCGATTGGTGACGATGGCAGAGGTGCCGGAGATGAAGATGCTGCCTCCGACGTTGCGGGCGAAGTTGATGATGCCGGCCACCTGATTACTCGCTTCCTTGGGGAGACCGACATAGGCGGCATTGGTGATGGCGACGAAACACAAAGGAATGGGAGCCACTTGGAGTATGCGCAGCCACGTAGAATTTCCAAAGGTCATGTTGACGTTGAGGTGCGTGGAGGTGTAGTAGAACGCAAATGCAAAGAAGGCGAAGCCGCCGGCGGCAAGATTCCGCGCCGGGAACTTGCCGGCGGCGATGCCGGCCAAAGGCATGATGATTAAAAGCACCACGCCTCCGCCGGTAAGCGCCTCTCCAGCAAGCGTGGCGGTGTAGCTCAAGAGTGCCTGGGAAAATTGCGGCTGAAGCGTGGTGGAGGCGTTCAGCACGCCGCCGACAAGAATCATCAACATGGCGCAGATGGCAAAATTCTTGTGCTTGAAGAGCTTCACATTCATGACCGGATTCTTGGCCAGCCACTCGCGCCAGATCAGGCCGATCATGCCCACAACGAAGCCGATGCCGCACACGCGCACCAGATTCGAAGCGAACCAGGCGTCCTCTTCGCCCTTGTCGAGCATGATCTGCATGCCCGCCATGGCGATAGTCAGGAAGCCAAGGCCCACGTAGTCGAGCCGCCAAAAGTTAGTACGGTCGCTCTTGATCCACGGAGGGTCTTCGACAAGCCGGCTGACCAGTCCGAAAGCCAGAATACCCACCGGAACATTGAGGTAGAAGATCCAGTGCCACGAATAGTTATCCGTGATCCAGCCGCCTACGGTAGGGCCGATGGATGGCGCCAGGACGGTGACCAGACCGTAGAGCGCGAACGCCTGGCCGCGCCGCTTCTCCTCGAAGGAATCTGCCATAATCGCCTGTGCCATGGGCTGCAGGCCGCCGCCGCCTGCCCCTTGAATCACGCGAGAGAGCAGCAGGATGGGCATCGACTGAGCGATCCCACAAAGGAAACTTGCCACCGTGAAGATGACGATGCACAGCAGGAAGAAATTCTTGCGCCCCAAAACGCTGGAAGCCCAGCCGCCCATGGGCAGGACAATCGCGTTCGATACTAGATAGCTGGTGAGAACCCAGGTGCCCTCATCCGTGCTGGCGCCTAGGCTGCCGGAGATGTGCGGCAGCGCGACGTTCGCGATGGAGGTGTCGAGCACCTCCATAAACGCCGCCAGCGCCACCGTGGACGCAATGATCCACGGATTGACCTTCGGCTTCCATTGACTATCGGGAGACGCCTGTTCCATAGCCTCGTTCCGACACCCAAACCCCTCCGCTGGTCTCGGCATCGAGATAGTGGATGTTTCGAGCCGCCAGTTCCTTAGACATTCTTATGTCGTCGACGTAATAAGAATTGCCACCGTCGATGACAATGTCCTGCGCCTCCAGCAGGCCCGATAGTTCTCCGAATGTCTTATCGACCACAGCGGCAGGAACCATCAACCAGATCGCACGAGGCCGTTGTCGGTTGCCGGCAAAGTCTTCGAGCGAGTCGCTTTTCGTGGCGTCGCCGTCCACTGCGTCCGCCATGGCCTTTTCATCCTTGTCGAACACTACGCATTGATGGCCGCCGTTTGACAGTCTCTTGACCATCTGGGCTCCCTTGCGCCCGAGTCCTATCATTGCTATTTGCATTTTTCTCCTATTTGGAACTAAGCGCGAGCTTGGTCTGTTTGACAAGCAGGTCCGGAGACATACGTCTCTACTGAAACTCCTTCCCGCGCCGGTCGGCGTGGAACGATTCCTGTGAGTGGCGGGCAAAGGACTTTCATGTGGAGTTTGTCTTGTGTGTCAGGAGACGGCCCCACGTCGCCATAGGATCGAAAAGGCCCACCACATGGCCGTTTTCATCAACTACGGGAAGGGTTTGAAATTCGGAGCGGAGCAGGGCGAGCGTGGCGGGAACAATCCCCTGGTCCAAAGAGAGCGGAGCGGGCGACCCGCGCAACATTTTGCCGATGGGCTCCGCTGCCGACCCCGTTGCCATCGCCCGGTAAACTTCGGTTCTTCCCAGGTAGCCCAAAAGTGTCCTGCCGTCATCATCCAATACCCAAAAACCATTTACGTTTCCGCTCCACCTGTCCAGGCCATCGGCGAGAGTGGACTTGCCGGCGAGGAATATGTCCGCTTTGCACATTACGTCACCGACACAAAGTTTTGCGCCGCGTTCTTCATGGGAATGTCTCAGGAAGAGGCTGCCGATGGCCGTGCGTTCCTGAATCGAGGCCTCAAAAAACGGCTGTAGCGGCTCAAATAAATCCGAGATGTCGGAAAACTCGGACACCTTCACGGACAGCACATCGACCGAAGTTTCTGCTTTCACAACGACCCGGCTGGGATGGTCCGCGCCTTCGAGGCTGAAAAGAGCGCTGCCGAAGTAATCGCCTTTTTCCAGCCCAACAAAGGGCTTGGAGGAATCATCGAAATAGAGCGAAGCGCTGCCTTTTGCGACGAAACCGACTTCATGGGAAGGTCGCTCGCTGTCGAAGATCGGGTCCGCGGCGGCGTAGTGAATTCTCATGCTTCCCGGCTTTGACTGCATGCGCAGCTGTGCGATGGGTGGCGGAAAAAAAGCGCCGACCAACCAATCCAGCGCGACGCCAATCTTCATTGCCAAACCGGGCATCTTGAAAAGGTACACTCCGCGCCAAAGGAACCAGGCAAGCTTTCCGGAGAAACGGAAGCTGTAGATTTCTGCGACTCCGTTTTGCCGGCCAATCGACGCAAGCAGGCCTTGAGGCCGGAATGAGAATGCTTTAGTAGGCGAACCGCTCATCGCGTGGCTTAGGTTCCTTGCCAGGTGCGCCCCTTCTCTCATGGCAAATTGCGCCGTGGCGGAGGTCGGTTTACCATCGAAAGCATTTGTGGCCACAGCGCAATCGCCAAGAGCCCAGACGTTATCCAGACCCGATACGCGCAGATCGGGCTCGGTCCTCAGACGCCCTTTCTCCAATTGCAAACCAAGGCCGGAGACCAGCAGGTTTGGCGCGGTTCCGATAGTGCAGACCACCAGGCCGCCGGCAACGAATGTGCCGGAATCCAGCAACACCCCGCGCCCCGTTACTTCCGCTACGCGCGTCTTCAGCCGCACGTCGACGCCGTTCTTGACGAGTTTGCGGTAAGTGAAATCAGAGAGGGAGCCGTGACTCAATTCCGGCAGAACCTTGTCACCGCCCTGCAGAACGATGACCTTCGGACATGCCGTATCGAGTTCCGGATACGACGGAAGAATTTCTTCCATCATATCGTTCAAGTGCCCGGCTACTTCAACACCGCTGAAACCGCCTCCGATGACGACGATTGTCAGCAAGTCGCGGCGCTTCTCCTCGTCCTGCTCCAATGTGGCTTGTTCGAACCGGGCAATGACCTCATTACCAAGCGTGATCGCTTCAATGGCTGTCTTTATGGGAAATGAATGGGCGCTCAAAACAGGAATGGTCTCCAGGTTTGTTTCCGATCCGCAGGCGAGGATAAGGTGGGTATATTCGATCTCGGCCGTCACATTCTCCGATACCGAATAACACACGGTATGCGAGTTGGCATCGATGCCCGTGACATCAGCTTGCATCCAGCGTGTGCGGCGAGTTATGGTTCTTCCGGGCACGGCGACGTGCATGAATGAAATACCGCGCGCCGCCACCTCTGGGAGGAGCGGCGAAAAAACGAGATGATTCTCGCGGCTGATGACAACGATTTCCACCGACGGCTTCAAGTGGCGTTCCGCATTCTGCGCGACCGCCACCCCGGCGAAGCCGCCTCCTACTATCACGATGCGTTCGGGGTCCATCAAGGCCTCGTCACTTTCTTGCGTCCACCTTTAGCAGCATGATCGCGGCCCGTCCCAACTGCCGCGCCCACAATTCAAATGTAGGAGGAACTTCGTCAAAACAGTGTCAAAAAACAGATGCGCCTGGAAGGACGTCGAAGAGCGTTATCATGGCAAGCCTCTTCTTCTGCTGGCTGAGATAAGCGCGAGTTGCGCACATCCGTCATCGCGCCGTTGGTCAAACTTATCCTGCGGTTTCGGACAAATGGTGGCCAAAAATAATGTGTGTCTTTTCAGAGCCCAATCTTTTTTCAGAGCCCAATCTTAGGACGAAGCCAGATAGCCATATCCGCGATGGCCTCATCCGCCTCTGGAGCACGGCCAGCCATGAATTCATAAACGTGCTGCATTCCCTCCGCTATTTTCAGCGTCACATCGACGTGAGCCTTTTTGGCCGCTTCGGCGAGCCGCCGGGGATTGTCGAGGAGCGCCTCTTCGGTTCCGGCGCTCAGGTATATGGGCGGAAACCCGGTAAGATCCGCATATAACGGATTGGCAAACGGATCTTTCGGATCATGTCCCTTAAGCAGCATTCCAACGATTTGCCGATAGCTTTCGCGACTGCCGATCGCGCTTCTTTCCTTGTTGGTATCGAGAGTCCACCCTTTGACTTCCATATCTAACCATGGCGAAATACCAATGATCGCCGCGGGAAATGGAAGGTTTTGGGCTTGAGCTCTCAGGCAAATTGAGATCGCGAGATTCCCTCCCGCGGAATCCCCCGCCGTTGCGATATGGCCAGGATCAAAACCTTCCTTGAGCAGCCATTGGTATATCCCGAGCGCGTCGTCTAATTGAGCGGGAAATGGGTTTTCCGGAGCAAGGCGATAGGCGGGGATCAAGGCGCGGCAGCCCGTAGCCTTAGCCAGGTGCGCAGCCAACTTGCGGTGACAGTTGATCGAGCCGGCGATGAAACCTCCGCCGTGGAGAAACAGGATCACTCTATCGGCGGCAGCACCGAGCGGGTTTACCCATAAGGCTTGCTGGCCGGCTGCCAGGATCTCCTGATAGGTGACATCAGCCGGCTCGCTCGCCAATTCTTGCATTACGTCGAGTATGGCGCGACGGGACAAGATGTCTAATCCAGGGTTGGCTGCCATTCGAGTGCTGATGGAACGCCAAAGGTCCCCAATCTCCTGCGACTCCTTGCTTGCCATATTTATGTCCCGACTCGAAGCGCTAAGCAGCAGTCGTCAAATTAACCCGCTTCGCAGCATTTACCGTCTTGTAATTCACAAACAGGCGCTCGGCGTTGAGATGGGCGATCTTCTCCTTGTCTCCGTGGTTGATGGGCATCTGATCAAAGAATTGACGAGTAGCTTTCATGTTGGCGTAAGGATAGTCGGTGGTGAAGACAATCCGGTCTATTCCGATCACGTTCACCATGGCCTTATAGGCGTTGTTGGCCAGACTCCAGCCGCTATCCATCTCGCCAGCCGATTGGTCGACTAACTCGCCGGCGAGGATACCCCCGTAGAAATTCTCCCGCAAGTATTCCTTGATGGTGCGCTTAAGGCCACTATGGCCGGGCGAAAGTGTGTAATCCGCCCGCCACGCCCACCAACTTAGCGCTTCAAACTGGTGGCCCACGATGATCTGCAGTCTGGGGAACTGGTCAAACACCCCGCCCAGGATCAAACGGATGGAGTGGACCGCGGTATCCATGTGCCAGCCGCCGCCCCCGGTTGCGAGCACCCAGTTTACCGCCGGTTTGAAGCCGCTGTAGTAGGCGTCGATCACCGGTTTCGGCGGAAAAGTGGGATGCAGGTAGATCGGCACGCCGAGCGTTTCGGCGCATTCAAATACCGGCCAGAAGAATTTGTCGTCGAGGAAACGTCCGTCCACATGTCCATTGATCAGTGCGCCCACGAAGCCCAGGTCGCCTACGGCGCGCTCGAGCTCGCGGGCTGCAGCCGCCGGGTCGCGCATGGGCAGAGCTGCAAAGCCGTGGAACCGGTCGGGGTAGTTAGCGACCGCGGCTGCCACCGTGTCGTTCGCTTGTATGGCAAGATTCACCGCAAGCGACGGCTCCACCGTCTCCACACCCGGGACAGCGTGCGAAAGGATCTGTACATCGATACCCGCCGCGTCCATGGCGGCTATCCGTCCCGCCCCCAGATCATTGATACCCTCTGGCCAGCCGCTTTGCGCGTCGCTCTTATATAGCCCCGACTTCGTCAGCGCCTCTTTCATCAACATGTATGGATCGTGCGGCCTCGCCAAATCCTCGATAGCCGGTAGCCTGTAGTGTTCCTCGAGACTGATTATTTTCATGACATCCTCCAATCCTGTAGTGCCCGTTCATTGTGTTTCAGATTCAGAAAGATCAACATCTTCATCAAGTCCTACGGCCCGTTGTATGACCGGGCATCGCAGGTTGGGCCGGGAACGTGTTACGCATTAGCGGATCGCCCTACCCCAGATGGATGCCCTCAATAATGATGGCTTGAATCAGCGCTGCACCCTCCCGCAGCTTCCTGATCTCGGTGTACTCTTCGGACTGCCAGAAGTCGGAGGCTGCCTGACGGGTCGGCCACTCGAACACCAACGCGTGCTCAAACGGGAACTCGCCCTCCAACGTGTCCGGTGGGCCAGACGCCACCATCCGCCCGCCCCGCCGGCTGATCACCGGGTCGACGCTCTTGACGTACTGTGAGAACTTAGACGGGTCAGTGATGGTTTCGTACACAATCAGATATGCGGCCACGGCAACCCTCCGGGTGTTAGGATCGGAATCGGTTCAGACGTTTATAACTCAGAGGACCTGGACCAGCTCCCGGGCCCGAGTTCTCAGGTCAAACAGCTTAAGTGCGTTCCCACGTCCCATCTTCGCCCGATCAGGCTCACTGATAGGACAGTTGTCAAACCACTCCGCCGCTTCCTCGGCGCTTTCATATGGGTAGTCAGTTGAGAACAGAATGCGGTCGGAACTGATTTCTGACATCGTATTCAAGAGAGCTTGAGTTCGAAACAAACCGCTTGTGGTGATGAAGAAGTTATCTGAGAGGTAGCTGGAGACCTTTTTCTTCAGATCCTTGCACATCCCTCTTCGATTGATGATGTGCTGCACTCTCCACATGGCAAAAGGCAAGGTTTCGCCGAGATGGCCGATAATAATGTTGAGCCCCGGATGCCGATCGAACAGTCCGCTCGTAATCAGTCTTAATGCGTGGATCGAAGTTTCCACTCCGTAGGCCCATGCTGCGCTCAAAAGCTCCGGGTGTCCCTCGTAAATTCTTCGCTGGTTCGGGAGAGGATCACGCGGGTGCAGATAAATGGGGACGTTAAGTTCCGCCGCTTTGGCCCAAAAGACCTCACACTTGGGCTCGTCAGTGTATTCTCCCGTGTTTTCGTCTCGGATATTGCTGTAGCCATTCACCAGCGCACCTTTGAAGCCAAGCTTCTTAACACAGCGCTCGAGCTCGTCCGCGGCGGCTTCAGGGTCTTGCAATGGCACCGCCGCGAAGCCCGCATAACGATCGGGGTGGCGGGCTATGACCTTTTCGCAAAGAAAATCATTGGCCCGTTTTGAGGCCTGAACAGCATCATTGGGATCGGTTTCGGCCTGAATGCCAGGCGAATTAAAAGAGAGAATCGAAAGTTCAATACCTGCCTTGTCCATCGCTTCAATTCGAAGCGATTCGGTGTCGAAAAGCCGGCGATTCACATCGGCGAAGGTTGGCGCGTCCATTACGTCGTTTTTGTATTTTTTCGATCCCTCAATGGCAAAGTGTTCTTCAAGCGCAATTTTATTTTTCATTAGCACCCTCTCTTCAGAAACGTTTAGGGAAGTTTTCGGCACATAACCATGGATGCTGGGCAGCGCCAGGCATATATTCGGCTCGCTCTGGTTTATAGCAAGCGATTCATTTTGTTACATACACAATGTGGCTTTGGGTAAGCTCAGCGACGCCCTCAATGCCCATCTCTACGCCCATGCCGGATTGCTTGGCGCCTCCAGCAGGCACATCGGGCTGCAACATCATATGGGTATTAATCCAAACCGTGCCGGCATTGATTTGGCGCGCTACCGCCAATGCTTTATCCGAATCCGCTGACCAGACCGTGGCGCCCAAGCCATATTCCGTGGCATTGGCTCTTTCGATCGCATCATCGATGCTTGCATAGCTCAGGACCGGCAGCACCGGTCCGAATTGCTCTTCGCGAACGAGTCTTGCGTTGTCGTCGATGTCCCGGGCGATGGTCGGCCGGATGAAATAGCCGAGACCCTCGGGAAACGTGCCGCCGGCAATAATTTTGCCTTCATTACGAGTTTCTTCTATCAAGGCGCGTACCTTGTCATACTGCATCTTGTTTTGCAGGGGCCCCATTTGCGTACCTTCCTTCAATCCATCGCCCACGACAGTTGCGTCGGCCAGTTTGGCCAGTTCGTCGCATAATTCTTCATACTGAGACTCGTGAACATACACGCGCTTGATGGCCAGGCAAATCTGGCCCGCATTCGCCATGGCCCCAGCGAATAGTTTCGGCGCGACTGTTTTCAGGTCAGCATTATCAAGAACGATGGCGGGATCGTTACCTCCTAATTCAAGCGTGAGATGCTTCAGAGACTTCCCCGCGGCTTGGAAGATCTTTTTTCCAGTAGCGGTGGAGCCGGTGAAGGAAATTTGTGCGATATCAGGATGCGAGGTGAGCATAGTGCCGAGGTCATTGGCATCGGTAATCATGTTGAATACGCCAGCGGGAAGGCATGCATTGCAGATTTCCGCAAAACGAAGGCTTGTCAAAGGCGTGGTTGGTGCTGGTTTGGCCACAACGGTGTTGCCAGTCACGAGTGCGGAGGTTATTTTTACGATCAACAAAATCATTGGAGCATTCCAAGGGGTGATCGCGGCCACGACGCCCAGCGGCGTCCGATGCCTTATCACTGTTTCAGTCTTGGTGTCTTTCAGAACCTCATCTGGAAGTTCAATGCTACTAAGCAGTTTCAGAAGCGCTACCGAGCCGTGAATCTCCTTCGTAGCTTCGTGCAGCGGCATCCCCTCTTCTGAAGTCAAGAGATGGGCAAATTCGTCAAGTCGGGCTGCAAGAGCGTCGGCTATTGCGTGAATCATCGTGCGCCGAGCCGCATAGGTTAAGTTCGCCCAGGCACGAAATGCTCGTTTCGCCGCTGCGACCGCATCATTAAGTTGTTCCGCATCTGCCCTCGGACAATCCGCTAACAACTTGCCGGTTGCCGGATTTATAACCTCCATTGTCATTGAACCAGGCCTCAGTTGTCCGTCGATAATCAAGTTAAACGCTTCCATGACTTTTCCTTCTTGCTCTTGGCGTTAGGCCTAAGCCATATGCTTTGAGCCTTTGAGACATTACGTGCCGCTCTTCATGAGCCGCGGGGTCTGGAGAGTCGACATAGCCCAGCTCAATGTCAGCGATGTAACACTATTGTTTCTCGGGACGCAGCGGATCGGGGCCGGGTAAGATGTCCATGCCGTACCTGCTCAGAAGTTCAGGGCTCGTCGCGAGGAACTCCATCGTCGGAGAAACACCCTTGGGGGGAAGAACGCGTTCGGTTGCCGGCATTGCCCACTCCACGACATAAGCCTCGAGGCTGGCGGGCGTGTAGCCATTGAGGAAGCGCACTGTTTCACTCTCCACGCGAAAAGCGTGCCGGGTATTTCGCGGGACCATGACGTAAGCGCCGGTTCGCGCGGTCTTGATTTCGTCGCCGACCAAAAAGGTGATCTCACCGTCCATAATGTAATAAGTCTCGTCGGACCAAGTGTGTTTGTGCGGACCTGGGCCCGAGCCCTTAGACGCTACCTCCTCCATCAGGGAATAGCGACCGCCTGTGTCCGTCGAATCCGCGAGGACGATCCACAGAGTATCAAGCCACCAATACGCCCGGGCGGAGTCCTTGTTATGAATGAAGAGTTCCGAGCCGGGCATCGGTAGCTGGGTATCTGGAGTATTTGGGGTCATAGTAGGTTCTCTTTCCTTCGCGAACTCATCAAAATATCCGACTCGAACATCCGAGTAGCGGTCGCGTTGCGGGTAGCGATGGGTATCAGGCCGGTCATCATGTAGATCTGATATCATCCCGCGGCTTCTTTGCGGACCATTACTGACTGGGCCGGGCGGTCCATTTGTACTCCCCATTCCGTCTGGATACCATTGCGCTTCAGTACAGAAAATACCCGGCCCGGCTCTCCGAGGTCACTCCACCCGAGACCGGCGGCCAGCAGTACGGCGAGGTGTTCTGGCTGAACGGACAGTACGTCCTGAGAAAAGCCGCTCAAGCGAATACTTGAGTAGAGTTCGCGCAGCGCCGTCATTTCAGATACGTCAGACATCATTGACTGTTTAGATTCGAACGCTTGAATCAGATCGGGAAGAGCGTTCCGGAACAGCTTCAAGAAGGCGCCGATATGACCAACCATAACGAAGCTGCTCCACAGACATCCACGCGCCATCAGTGCTGAAGCGAGGACCGGGTTTGGTTTCTCCCAAAACCGGGTCACAGGAAATACGGAGTCGACCGAAGGAACATCCGATTGCACGCCGGGTTCGATCCAGCCGTAGTCCACCTCTGCGGTCTCCGGCGGAATTCCTAGGAGAATGACTTTCCCGGGCATCAGTGAGGCGGCCGCAAAAGCCGAATTCATGTGCGCCATAAAGGCCGTGTCATCGGAAAAATGATGATCCGACGGGAAGAATGCAACAACTGCATCGAAATCCATGTCGCGGATGCGGAGCAAACTGTAGAGGATGGCCGGGGCCGTACCTTGATTGCAAGGCTGAACCACCAGTCGTGACGACGGGATGCCCTTTACTTCGTCTGCATAGAAACTCTTGTGCGTCTCTGTCAACAACAGCAAAGTCTGCCGAGGGGTTATCAATTGCGAGATTCGGCGCCGGGTACGCTCGAGAAGCGTCTCGCCATCCATCAAGGCACAAAACTGCTTGGGTCGATCGTCGCCGGAGATTTTTCGCGTCAAGGGCAGCAGCCGCGTTCCGTCGCCCCCGGCTAGAATCACCCCCCAGTAGCCACCTCGCCTGCTCCCTATCATTTGGCTTTGCATAAACTCTCATTTGACGATATCTCAGGGCTCGTCAAAATGTCGTCAAAAAAGCGATTGACAGTTTCGGACCGTTGTATGTGTGACCGATCTTGACTATTTCTGCCCCATGCTAAAGGTGTTTCGCGACGAGCGACACGAATGGTGAAGAATTGAACAAATTACGTGCCCCGTTTATCTCGTGGTGGGTGATGCACCTCCCGGCGAGGTTCCGCGCGGACGTTCGACCTGTTTTTGATTTACTTCAAAATCGCCTTCCAGTACACTTTCGATCGCGGTACCGTTGCCCTGGCAGGCATTCAAGCACTGATGCGGAATGCGAACTCAGTGATTCACGAGGGGCTACTTTGAAATCGCTTAAGACCCTCATTCGAAAAATGGTGCAGCATTGGCCGTTCTCTTCCGCAGTCTTCTTCGTATGCTCCCGGATCGGCCTCGTGGTGGATTTCTATCGTCCTAGCGTGATCGATTCAAAGTCCATCGACATAAACCCTGACAGGGACCGCTTTTCGCTGGTACTCGTGAACAAACCGTTTTTCGAGAAGACCGCTTTGCACCGCGACAACGAAGCATCGTATATTCGGGTCGATGACCATCGCTTGTACATGGTTTCGCGGACGACTCGTATTCGCGAAGTCGCCGAGTTCGGTGCGCCGGGTGAGCATATTCTCCCAGAGGAAGAAGGCACTGGCATCATTTGGCGGCTGTTCAGCGTTGTTCGCCTCGCTGAACGCGATGGAGGACTGTATATAGAGGTCGAAGCCATCGGACTGAGCCGGAATATTCCCGGCGTTTTTCGAGCGAAGGCAGGGCCAATCGTACGACGCGTGTCTAAAGAGTCTTTGGTCACCGCGCTGAAGCAAACCGAAATGGCGGTGCTCGCCATGCGCCATTGATTAGGCCGACCATCTTCGCTGCGCCGTACCCGATGTCAAATTCGAGAGTCTTGCTCAGTCTGTCGCACGGCCGCTGGCAGAGACTGCTACGGCACGAAGTAGGCTTTACGAGAAGGCCAACGTGCCCGCTTGCGGGGCGCTGGCCCCACTATCAAGTAAAGAGAGATCACCATGGCCACAAACGTCCAAATACTCAGCCGCCCCTGCCGGTCTCGCATTGGTTTAGAGGCAGCTTCTTATAACGGTACCTCGATGTTAGTCAAGAAAGCGCCGTGACACTTTCGAGAGGGCTGTATACGCGACCGGTATTTTTGACAGCATTTTGACTATTTCTGGCGCACACTGGGTTTGATGACAATCGACCAGTGTGGTGATAATTGAACAAATTACCTGTCTTGTTAATCACGTGTGGAATGCTCTCCCCCGAGGCATTCGGTCAGAATCAACAACTGGTCGAACCTCCGCCCGCGGCCCCGCAAGCCGACACCAACAGCAACAGAATCCTGTGGATCATCCCCAACTTCCGTACAACCGGTGAACTCAGGAACTATCAACCAATCAGCGCGGCGGCGAAATTCAAAATCGCCCGCCAGGACACTTTTGATCGCGGTACGATTGCTCTCGCGGGCCTATTTGCGGGCGAGGCTCAGCTCGCCAACTCGGACCGTTCCTTCGGTCAGGGCGTCGGCGGGTATGCCCATTACGCCGCAACTTCGTATGCCGATTTCGCCGTCGGCAACTATATGACGGAAGCCGTTTTCCCCGTTCTGCTCCATCAGGACCCGCGCTATTTCCGGCGGGGCCACGGTAGTAAGCTGTCCCGTTTCGGCTACTCAGCCTGTCAGATCTTTCTCACCCACGGCGATTCGGGCCGCACCCAGATCAACTTTTCTGAAATCTTCGGCAACTCAGCCGCGGTCGCCCTTTCTATGGCGTACTACCCCGACCGCCGCGACGTTTCCGACGGCCTCACCAGCTTCGGCACCCAACTCGCCGTCGATATGGCCAGCAATATTCTCAAGGAATTCGGACCCGAGATCGGCCACATGTTCTCCCGAAAACACAAAGCCGCCGAACCGCAGCCTTAGAACAGTTGCGTCTTCCGCTACCGCCAATGCTGGTTTTGATGACGGCTGGCGCACTGGCAGATCGTGGTGATGGGCATGTCACAATTCCATTCGTGCTGTTAACGAGTGTAGTTGCTTGCGTTGCGGCAGACAGCATCTGCTTATCGCTAGGACGACGCTGGGGCAGCAGTGAGCCAGGGTCAGCGCGCGATCGTGCGACACGGGGTGGGCATGGTGCTCGATTGCTCATCGAAGAACGAGTTCACTAGTGCGCGCGTTGCGAATGCCTTAAACAGGGTTGGAGTGGCCGCAGCTAGCCGAGCGGCTTGGGATCATAATACAGCCCCCGCGCCTACGTCGGGGTTATGGGGGCTCCTAGTGTGCTTCATAAATAGAGCCGAATGAACAAGTCAGAGCATCTCTACAATAGGAGATTCTCTGATGCGTTTTGCAAGGCCTGTGGTCCTCGATCCGGAACAGCGCGCGCAGTTGGAACAGCAGGCGCGGGCACGCTCGCTTCCGGCGCGTGTCGTCGAGCGTTCCAGAATCGTGTTGCTTGCCGCGGAAAACAAGCCTGATCTGGAGATTGCCGCCCTGCTGGGCATATCGCCGAAGAAGGCTGCCCGGTGGAGAAACCGGTTTCTGGATGTAGGCTTGAAAGGCCTTGAGAAGGACGCCCCGCGTCCGGGCCGGACGCCTTCGATTTCCGCGGCAATGGTGCGACTCGTCATCGAGAAGACCACGCAGAGCAAACCCGCTCACGCGACCCACTGGTCGACACGAAGTTTGGCGGCGGAGCTCGGCATCAGCGATTCCAGCGTGCTGCGTATCTGGCGGGTGCATGGGCTGAAGCCGCATCGGGTCGAGACTTTCAAACTTAGTAACGACCCGGAGTTCGCGGAGAAGCTGGAAGCGATCGTGGGCTTAAACTCTGATCCGCCGGAACACGCGCTGGTCTTGTGCGTGGATGAAAAGAGTCAGATCCAGGCGCTCGACCGCACTCAACCGGGGCTGCCGATGAAGCGCGGTCGCGGCGAAACGACGACTCACGATTACAAGCGCAATGGCACGGCGACGCTGTTTGCGGCGCTGAACACCAGCAACGGCGAGGTGGTGGGCGTCTGCATGGAACGTCATCGTCATCAGGAGTGGCTGAAGTTTCTGCGCCTGATCGAGCAGGCTACTCTGCCGAATCAGACGCTCCATCTGATTTGCGACAACTACGCGACCCACAAGCACCCGCGGGTGCAACGCTGGCTTTCGAAACGTCTACGCTTTCACGTGCACTTTACGCCACGAGCGCGTCGTGGCTCAACATGGTCGAGCGGTTCTTCCGCGATCTGACTCAGAATCGACTCAAGCGCGGAGTGTTTCGGGATCTCGAAGAACTCATCATGGCTGTTGAAGGCTATATCGACCTGCACAATCAGAACCCCAAGCCATTCATCTGGACCGCGTCCGCGCGCGACATTCTGCAGCAGGTCACCCGCGCTCGCAAGACCCTCGACAAAGGTCAAAGCGTGTGAAGCACACCACTAGGTTATTTAAAGAATTGGTCGGGGCGAGAGGATTCGAACCTCCGGCCTCCTGGTCCCGAACCAGATGACGACGAGGAATCAGAGAGTTAGCCCTGTTGCTACCGGTTGCGCTCAGTTCTTACATGTTCTTCATTTCAGAGCAGTTCTGCCTCTTCAACCCGTTGCGCCGCACAATGAGTAGCAACCACTCGCTGCAGGGGGTAGCCATAGTATCGGCCATAGTTGTCCGCTCATCGTAGGTCTTTCAAAACGTCTTCGACACTCTCCGGATGCTTTGCAATCACGGCCAACAGCACACGTGTCGGGGTATCCGGCCGAACGCGTCCCTGTTCCCAGTTCCGGAGCGTGGCGGGCGGAAAGCCGAACTTCAACGCGAACTGCGTCTGGCTCAGGCCCATTCGACGACGGACCTTCGAAACGTCAACATCCGGCACTTGCACGTGCGTGACTCGGACCGGAAGCTGTTCGCCTTTCGACCAGGCGAGCGCCTCTTCAAGGCCTTCGATGATTCTTGCGCCGACCGTAGGAGATTTCTTGGACCCGGATCGGATGGACGGCTTTTTCGGTTGTGTCATTTTGCTCCTCGGCCTCTCGGATAGTCTTGAACGATGGATGGCACCAGCTTCGCCATCGCATTCCGCTCGGCCTTGCTGAGATTTGCTTTTTCGTTCTTCCCGTATACGGCGAGCAGGAACACGGGCAGCCGCGCGCTCTGGAAAAAGTAAATCACCCGAGCACCCCCACGTCTACCGTCGCCCGGCAATGCCCATCTCAGCTTTCTGACGCCGCCGGTCTCAGGAATCACATCGCCGGATTCCGGATTCGCACCGACGAATTCAACCAACCGCGCTCGATCAGATTCCGGCATCAGGTTCTCGGCGTCCCTCAGAAACCGGACGGTTTCGACGACCGTCATGGGCGGGCGCTTCACGCTACCATCATACGCTAAATGCGTACTACGAATGCGGGCAGCACGTTCTGGTTCAGCCTTGCGGATTTATGACTTGGCGAGCGGCACTCTGGGGCTTGCGCCTCGGCGCGTTTGATCCATCCTGACTCCCCGCTAGCTGGGCGCGCCTTGCTACTGCTTCTAACGGTGAGGCATCACTGTTAATTCGCATAGCAATCCGCGCGGCTTGTGTCGGTAAGCTTCGAGGTCTTCGCGACTATCCGTAAGAAGACGTCGAGAATCATGCGCTCTCCAGAAGACTGAGCGTACGTTGATCCGGCACTCCATCAAAGTACTTATCCAGTGCCTTGCTGAATGGGGATGTACCCGGGTTCAGCATGTCAAACAGAGTCATCGAAGATCGAAATTTGAGCCAGTCGGGGTATCCGAATATATCGACTGCGGACCGGCGTTCTACAAGGTTGACCAGTTCGGTGCAATCAACCAATCTCAGGCCCAAGACAGGATGCGAGAGATAAGCTTCCGCCTCTGCCCTGCACGAAATCGCGTAGTAATTCGCCGTCCCGCTACTCCCCAGCCCCTTGATCTGCGGAAAAATGAACCACATCCAATGTCCAGATTTGCGCCCGCTTCTCAATTCGGAACGCACGGCATCCATCCCACCATCCTGAGCTTTGATGAATCTCTCTAGCTCAAAAAGATCCGCCATAATGTCGTGCTATGAATTCCTTCGAGGTTGCGGATGTCTAGGTGCTGCTGCCAACGCTAAGGCGCGACGTACAACGACCGGGTCGACCTCGCAGTCACTTGTTTGGTCTTTCCTAATAAGGACGATCGTGGCGCTTCTAACTGGTCGCCCGGGCACGTACCTGATTGCTTCGGCAAGGGCCAGCACTAAACTAACGAATGCGGTGGCAGAATCCATGCCACCATGCCCGGCGCCAAGTATCGGCATCACGACCTGATTCAGACGCTCATCCGCCAATCGGGTCACCAACTCACACATTCCCTCGAAGAGGAATGAACTCTTCGCGACGAGGCCTTGACCAGATCGCTGTGTAGCCGTAGACACAAGAGCTATCGGTATGTCTGAGCCAAGGGCATTTTGAATCAGGAGGGCTCTTCCCGGGCCGAAACTTATTGCGCGCTCATGTTCTCGCTTCTGGCGTTCAGTGCCGGCTCCCAGATTCTTTGCGCACTCGCTCTTAATGAGCGAAATGAAATCGTCAGTTCTCCCCGGGAAGACTTTGTTGACATAAGCACCCAGAGCGCTTCGGGGGTCGTAAGCGCATTGGTCATCGAAATATTCGTTAGAAGGCAGAACAACGACCGTTTGCGCAGGCGCTCGAAAATCTTCGATGCGTCCGGCGGTTGCCATAATCTCACATCCGTTGATAGTGGCCGAAAGATTCCCGTCCCTCTCAACCACAAGCTTCGGGTCCAAGCCAAGGAATACACCCTCGGCCGAACTATCGCGCTTACCCAGCGATTGAATCTTTTCGCGGATGGTCTCACTGGCGGTTGCTACCGCAGCTCTGTGGTTCATGTCAATTCTCGGCCAGTCGTAATGGCTCGTCACGACTCCTGCCAGATCTGTGGGAATTTTTAAACCGGAACCCGGCTGTTGCAGAATAAAGGTCCGATCGCGTCCGAGTTTCCCCATAAAAAGTCCTAGCTCAAAGATGACGTTGTCGCGCGGGCTTGCTAGCTCATTAGACCTCGATTGCACGATGTCATCGGGTGTCAGCAGCAGAATAGCGAAATCGAATCGGGACGTCGCTTCCGTGAGGCCCTCGATAAACGTTTGACCAAGCCCAAAAACACCTTGATCCCATGTCGTGACCTCTGCGTCGGCTTGTAATGCGGTCTGGACGGCAAGGGCGAACTTTTTGCCCTCGGATGATGATCCGATAAATACTGCTGGCCGAGCCAACGAAGGTTCTCCTCCTAAATCGGTTTATCGATTCTACCGGATCGCCTCTGGCGGTGGCTATGCACCGAATAACCAGACGAGAATGAAGAGGCCGGACTATGGCCGATACTATGGCTACCCGTTGCTTTGCCGCTCGTAGCTATAAACGGCGGAAATAGTTTAAAATGAACCGCTTGGACGGTAGGCAAACGCCGGAACTCCTGGGCCTCCGCAATTGTGTCCCTAAATGATGTCCGCGTAAGTTATTGAAAAGATTGGTCGGGGCGAGAGGATTCGAACCTCCGGCCTCCTGGTCCCGAACCAGGCGCTCTACCAGGCTGAGCCACGCCCCGAGGAAAATGACAGCTTAACGGGACCAGCGAGCCCTTCGAGCCGCTGGGGGATGGCCGAATTCGCCAAAAAATCCGTCCAGGACCGAGTATACCTCAAGAACTTCACCCAAAGACCGCGGCGACAGGCGCCAGCGCCGCCAGGAATGGTTGCGCGCAGCAGACTGCTGGAACGCGGAACGCCGTGTTCGACAATAAACCAGGAGAGTGCATCATGCGCATGCGAATTATGTTGCTTTGGATTGTGGGAACGGTCGTCGCGGCGGCCCTGGCTGGCCAGACAACGGTGGAACTAAAGAACGCTAAGGGCGAGAGCGTCGGCACGGCCAGCCTGTCGTCAACAGGCGATGCCGGATCGATGGGAGTTCAGATTAAGGTGGATCTCAAGAATCTTCCGCCGGGTGAACACGCCATCCACATTCATTCTGTCGCCAAGTGCGATGGGCCCGATTTTAAATCGGCGGGACCTCATTTCAACCCGGAGAAGAAACAGCATGGACTGGAGAATCCGAGCGGGCCGCACGCCGGCGACATGAAAAATTTCATGGTGTCGAGCGACGGGACGGCGCACGCGGAGGTGATGGCGTCGCAGGTGGACATGGGCTCGGACAGCCATTCCCTTTTTGCGAACGGCGGTACGGCGCTTGTGATTCATGCCAAAGCTGACGACATGAAGACCGATCCGGCCGGGGCCGCGGGCGACCGGATCGCTTGCGGGGTAATCAAGCAGTAAGCGTCAGGGGCCGCTTCAACTATTGAATATTGATCTGCACGGTGTTTGAAGAAACGCCGTCCACCACCAGATTCACGTTTAGCAAACCGGAGCCGGCCAGCGAGTTCGGGAGCAGGACGTTGACTTGATCGAGCCCCGCGTAGACGCCTTGCGCTCCGCTCGAAGCGGCGGGAATCGTAAGATCACCGATCTGCACGACAACGGGACCGGAGGAGTGGCGCACACCGGTGCCGAACAGAATCAGGTACGCCGCATCGGTCTGCGCGCCCAACGTCACTGGGGTAGCGGTGCAGGATCCCCCAGCGGGGCACGCGAACACGAATTGCGTGCTTGACGGCGACGCGGCGCCCGAAGGGTAAAGCAAAAGGTATGCGGACGCCGGCCCCGAGCCCGTTGCGTTCGCGGCAAAGAGCCCGGGCGAGATCAACTCCACATCGACGGTGTCGCGAACGGAAATATTCTGCGCGTTGGTGAACTGGATGGTGGCCGGACCCGGCGCGGTTCCGGCCGGGACTTCCCAGTTGACTTGCCCGGGAGAAACGAAGAACAGCGGCGCCGAGCGCACGGCGCCGAGCGCGTCAGTCACGGATACCGTCGTGCCGGCCAGCGACGTGGGGAGAGGAGTCGATGGGGCGGATTGAGTTTCGGCGGCGAGGTCGGAATAAAAAGTGGCCGCAATCGAATCGGCGGCGACGGGAGGACGCCCGTAAGTTGCGGCGGAAACGGTGGGCGCGGCCGCTTCCAATCCCAGGATGTAAATGCTCCCCGTCTTGGCGAGACCGGTCCCATTCGGGATGAAGTAACTCGCCATTTGTGCGCCGTTCGGCCCCCAGTTGAACTTAGCTGTACTTATGGGCGAGCCGAGATACCAGGATGGAGCCGTCTGATCATTAAAATAAGTGAGCTGGACCTTGTTCGAACCATCGTAGTCCATCATCCAGTAGTCCGTCTCCAGGCCGACCGCGGGCAGATCCACGCCCGACATCCAAACCAGCTTCTGGGCGTTCGGAAACGAAGTCGGGAACTCGTCCCAATTGGCCGGGGAATTCGTGAGATTCGTCAAAACGCCGGATTGCAGGTTGTAGGAATAAATATCGATCCCCGTCTCCGCCTGGCCGTCCAGATTCCCGGTAAAGAAGACCGTGTCGCCGTCGGTGCTGAAGCCGCCGGTTTCACAAAACACATTGTTTTGGCAGGGAGGGAGCGATTGGATATTGGTGACCTGAGGTACGCCGTTGTTCACCGCGAAATCGCCCAACATCAAATTCCAGTAGTTGCTGAAAGCCTGGCCGGTCCGCTGGACCCATAGCAGTTTCGTGCCGTCCGGCGAAAAGCGCGGATGCAGAATGCCCGCGGCCTGATTCGTGACAGGCCAGTAATTCTTTCCGGCGGCGTCCATGATGTACAGATCGTTATTGACCCCCACCCCGGGCGCCGCGTCGGCTTGGAGAAACGCGGTGGACCACTGCACCTCGATGGCGAGGTACTGGTTGGTCGGATCCCATTCGGGATTGCCCTTGTTGTAGGCGGGAAGCTGCGGCGCTCCGCAGGTGAGGCAGATCGAATTGGAGCCGTCGGGATTACTCGTATAGATGTCGTAATATCCGCCGGCGCTCACGGTATCGAAGGCGAGCAGGTTGTTCTTCGCGCCCCAAGTTACGCGGCCCGCGTTGGGAAGCACGAGCTGCGAAGAAGTGACACGGATATCCTGCGCCGCGAGCGAGACGGCTCCGGCAACGCAAAGGAGGCATCCGAGTGGAAAAGAGGACAAGCGGAAAAACATGAATTGGCCGATACGCCTTTCTTAAGAGTAACGATGGAAAGGTCAGGTTGTTGCTGTGCAGCTCCGTATAGATTTGTTGCGCTCAGAGCTTGGGCTCGGGTTCGTGGATGGTGAGGATCTGGCCGGCTTTGACGTTAGCAACTGTTTGCGTCGCGCCGTTGGGCCAGCGAATTTCCAGATCCGCGCTGGCGGCGGTTCCGAGGCCGAAGTGCAAACGAAGGTCATTCGCCGAGTAAAAGCTGGATTGGCTGAGAACCTGTTGAGCCTGCAGGCGTCCACCGTACCGGGCCGCCACGCGGGCGCCGATCGCGCTCCGATTGGAATGCGTCCCGATCAGCTTCAGCTTGAGCCAGTGATTCTTGCCGGTCACATCGTTGCGGAGCAGAGAAGGCGGCTCGTTGAGATTCACGATCAGGACGTCGATGTCGCCGTCGTTATCGAAGTCGCCGAAAGCGCATCCGCGGCTGACGTGAAGGGCGGCGAGAGCCGGGCCGGCTTCGCCGAGGAGTTCCTCAAACTTCCCGTTACCGAGATTGCGGAAGATGATCCGCGGGCCTTTCACCGCGTAGCCTGGGAGCCGGGCTTCGACCTCCGGATACACGCCGCCGGTGACGATGAACAGGTCGGGAAGGCCGTCGTTATCCAGATCGACCATGCCTGCGCCCCAACTCACGTAGCGGGTCTCGACGGCCAGACCGGACTGCGTGGTGACGTCGTCGAACATGCCCTTGCCGTTGTTCCTGTATAGAATGCTGGTGTCGTCGGCAAAATGGGTCTTGAGGATGTCGAGGTTGCCGTCGAGGTTATAATCCCCGATGCCCAGGCCCATGCCGGCCTGTTCCATGCCGTCTTCGTTCAGGGCCACGCCGGTTTCGAGGCCGATCTCGCGGAACGTCCCGTCGTGATTGTTGCGGAATAGAAAGCTCGGGGACGTGTCGCACGCGACGTAAATGTCCGGCCATCCGTCGTTATCAAAATCGGCCGCGACGGCGGTCATGCTGTAGCTTCCGCGCGATTTGCTGACGCCCGAAGCATCGGAGACATCGGTGAATGTACCGTTCCCGTTATTGCGGTAGAGCAGAGGCGGAGCGGTGGGAAAGCCGCGCGGACCGCACATCACGGGGACGCCTTTCCAGGAGCAATTACTGTTCGATCCGGCGTCGGGCGCGTGGGCGAGATCCAGCTCGAGATAATGGGCGACAAACAGGTCGAGGAGCCCGTCGCGATTGTAATCGACGAAGGTGCAGCCGGAGCCCCAACTCGGCTTGGGCCGCAGCAGGCCGGCGCTTTCGGTGACATCGGTGAAGCTCCCGTCGCCGTTATTGCGATAGAGCACGTTCTGCCCGTAGTAAGTCACGAAAATATCATCGTATCCGTCGTTGTTGTAGTCGCCGATGCAGACCGCGGAAGCCCATCCAGAGCGGGCCAGTCCGGCTTTCACGGTGACATCCGTGAAGGTGCCGTCGCGATTGTTCTTGTACAGGCGGTTAGTTGCCCCTTCCGCGCTGCCATCCAGCCGCGACCCATTGAGAATGAAGACATCCACCCAGCCGTCGGCATCATAGTCGATGAAGGCGCAGCCGCAGCCCGTGGTTTCGAGGATGTATCTTTTGTGGTCGATTCCGCCGTAGATGACGGGCTGGGTCAGGCCGGCCTGCGCGGCAATGTCGGTGAACCTCGCGCGGAACGGAATGCCCGAAGGTTTGCCCCGTGGCTGAGCCTGCACGTTGCGCGACGAGACGCCTTGGGCGGCGGCACTATATGCGAGGGCCGCGCCGGCGGTGAGGCGGAAGAATTCCCGCCGGCCGGGACGCAGGCCGCCGGAAAACTGGGGACCAGACACTTCCCCCATCGTAACGGCTTCGCTTGGGCGAGCGATCTGCTAGAAAACCAGCGACAGCAACATGGCGAGCACGGTGAAGACCACCCACACCAGAATCACCCCCGTGATCGATTTGGTGAACGTGATGCGGGCCACGCGGCTGAGTCCGTAAGCGGCGAGCGCCATCTCCGCGAAAGTGAACAGATCGAAAGCCGACGCGAGAGCGAACAGCGGCTTGGAGGTAGTGGCTTTATCGAGAAACGCGCCGGCGTTGAAGGCCAGCAGGTGTTGCGCGTCGAGGGTGCTCTTGTCCGCGGCCATGGCAATGACCACAACGGAAAGAAGGGATCGGACCACCGCAATCGGCCACGAGGAATAGGTCACGGTCCCCAGGGCCTGGGTGAACTTGATCGGACTTCCGGATACGCCGGCTATCGCCAGAAACAAGAGCGCGAAGATCAGGATGATTACCGCGTAAACGACGGTCGAAATCAGAGTCGTACGCACAATGACGGCCGTCGTGCCGGAACTGGCGATGGCTTGTTCCTTCTGGTCCTCCGACATTTGTGCGGCGAATTTGTTTTCGTTCAAAGATCGCCGGGTGATGTTTTCCGCGCCGATGCTCTGGTAAACGTAGAAGAACATGCCTGCGAACAAAAGCACCCCGGCGATGAACGCGGGAGCCCACGCTCGGCGCTCGCGGACGTAGTCGAACACCTTGCCCGGTGCATAGAAAATTTCGATCAATCCATTCATTGGTGGCTGCCTCGCTTGTCGTTTCGGGATTGTATCAGAGATTACGGCTCAGAAGCCGGGATGTTCAGCGGATCGATCAGGAGCCCGGCCGGGGATCCGGTTGCTAGACTGGCGATCAGTGTAATCGATGGCTCAGGATCCGGAAGAAGACTTCAACGCGCTGCCCCGGGGCATTCGGACGCGCATTTCCGCCGTGATTCTGGCGGCCGTGTTAATCGCGTTAACGCTGGTGTATCTGCTTTCGGGCGGCGGCGCGGAATTCTTTCACCGCAAGATTTTTCTTCACGCCTATCTGGCTGATAGCGGCGGCTTGGCGCCGGGGCTCGACGTCATGCTGAACGGCGTGAAGGTGGGCCTGGTGAGGTCGGTGCGTCTGGCCGGAACCAGCGATCCGACTCGAGTCGTCCGCATCGAGCTGAAAATTGAAGAGCGGTACAGAAGCGACATCCCGGTGGACTCGATCGCCGCCGTCACCGCCACCAATCTCGTGGGCGACACCTACGTGAACATTTCGGCGGGGAAATCGGCCACGCACGTTGAGGATGGGGCGGAGATCGCGAGCCTGATCCAAACCGGCAGTTTCAATCCCGCGGATCTGGTCGCATCTCTGCGAACCACGATCGATACGGTGAACACGATCCTCGACGGAATTCAGAAAGGGGACACGCCGCTCGCGCAGACGGTGCGGGGCAGCGACCTCTATCTGAACCTGGTTCACCAGGTTGAGCAGATTCAGAAGACCATCCGAATCTACTCCGACCCGCGGACGCCTACCGGGAAGATGCTGTTCAGCGACGAATTCTACAATCAGATCCGGCAGCCGATCCTCAACATAGACCATGCGCTCGAGGAGATCCAGCGCGGCGAGACGCCCGCTGGAAAGCTGATCAACGATTCGTCGGCGTACGACAACGCCGTTTCCAGGATCCGTTCGGTTCATCAAACTCTGGTGGAGAACAATGCCGGAAAAGGCTCGGCCGGCGCCCTTCTGAAGTCCGACGATCAGTACCGGCAGATCCAAGCTCAACTGCGCGCGATCGATCAGTCGGTGGATACGCTCACGCACGGTGACGGCGCCGTCGCGCAGCTTCTGCAATCGGCACAGCTTTATGATGCGCTGGCCGGGCAGTCGGGCAACACGCGCACGTTTCTGCACGAATTTCGGGACAACCCCCAGAAGTTCCTGCGGATCAAGATCTTTTGACAAGTCTGTCGAGCGCCGACGCGACGCGGGAGAGCGCGACGGTGTTCCGGATCTTGAGGATCTCTTTGGGACCTGGTCCGGCCGGCTGCCAGCGCGCGAACATGCGATCGGAGACGAAGCCCTTGAACAAGGTCAGGAGCGGTGTGCCCAAAGCCGCGGCGGCATGCTGGGGGCCGCTGTCGTAGCCGACATAGCAGGCGGCGGCGGCGATCACGGACGCGAAGCGCGCGAAGCTGCCCGTCCAGGAGCGGGCGCGTGTGCCGGCGATGGCGCGTTCGACTCTCGCCGCTTCTTCCGGGCCCGATCCGCAATCCACCACGACGTCGCGAAATCGGCGGCAGATCAGGCGCACGAGTTCGGATTCGAAGTCCTCCGGGAGGCATTTGGCGGCGCTTCCGCCGACACCGAGGCTGACGGCGGCGAACGGTCGGGGAACGTCGATATCGGCCGCGGGTGGAGCGATACGCGGCGCGTGACACGGAACATCGAAGGTAAACGTGGCCCATTGCGCGGCCAGTTGAGCAAGGCTTGCACCGGTGTCGCCGCCAAAGGCGCGGCTCTCGAAGAAGAAATAACGCGATTCTTCGCAAACGGGAAGAAGACCGAGCTGGGTCAGGCGCGAATCGGGGTCAACCACGATCGTACGGTCATCGGTCAGCTGGCTGGCCAGCTCTCTCCAGCACGCAAGGCGGCCGGTGAGCGGCCCGCGCCGCGGATAAGCTGTTTCGAGGTGCTGGATGCGTGAATCGCGCGCAAAGAGCCCGGCCGCCTGCGCGCTTCCCGCCAGGCAGATCGACGCGCCGGGAAAGCGGTGCTTGACGGCTTCGAGCAGAACGCTAGTGACGGCGATATCCGCGCCCAGCGTCACGCGCGAAAGCACCACAACGCGCTCCGGATCCAGAAGGCAGATACGCGGTTGCCGCACGCGTTGGTAGCGGGCGTACAGATCCGCGGCCTTGCATTGGGGAATCGCGCGCGCCGCGACTTGAGAAAAGATCGCTGCATAGTCGTCGCACAAGCGCGGTTCGAAGCGGTCGGCAAGACCCTCGACCAGAATGCCGAAAAGAGCGTCGGAACACGAATCGTCGGCAAGCGATTCCACTAACGCCGGATCGAACGGGTCACCCGCGAGGCACTGACGAAGCAGCGCGGCGGCGGCTCGTTTACACGAGATACTTGCCAACGATCAGGTCCAGTTTTTCGCGCGTCGCGGCCGGAACCAGATCCGGGGCCGTGAGCATCGCATGCCGGAGCGACGATCCGCAGTGGCAGCTCCGCTCCTCCGGCATGTTGGCGACCGCTTCCAAAACCAGCTTGCAGGCATTCCCGGCGTTGGTGTTGAGGTTGGCGATGATGTCCGTGACGGTGACGGCGTCATGCTCCGGGTGCCAGCAATCATAGTCGGTGACCATGGCGATGGTCACGTAACAGATCTCGGCCTCGCGGGCCAATTTGGCCTCCGGGAGATTAGTCATGCCGATCACGTCCATGCCCCAGCTTCGGTAGACGTTCGATTCAGCGCGCGTGGAAAACGCCGGACCTTCCATGCACAGGTACGTGCCTCCCCTTTTGGCATTCACGCCCACGGTCTTAGCCGATTTTTCGGCGAGCGCGGCCAGTTCCCCGCAGACCGGATCGGCGAAACTGATGTGCGCCACCAGACCTTCGCCAAAGAACGTGGAGATACGGCCGCGCGTGCGATCGAAAAACTGATCCGGAATCACGAAATCCAGAGGCCGGTGCTCTTCTTTTAGCGAGCCGACGGCGCTGAGCGAGAGGATGCGCTCGACGCCCAATTTTTTCATGGCATAGATGTTAGCGCGGAAGTTCAGTTCGGATGGCAGGATGCGATGCCCGCGTCCATGGCGGGCAAGAAACGCGACGGACCGGCCCCCGAGACTGCCGATGACGAACTTGTCCGATGGCGCGCCGAACGGCGTCTCTACTTCTAATTCCTCTTCGGCCGTGAAGCCCGGCATCGCATAAAGACCGCTGCCGCCGATGATTCCCACTGTAGCCTTGACTTCTACGGCCAATCCGAATGCGCTCCTTCGTCCTGAATCAGCTCCCATAGTACGCCACCAGCGCTGGCGGGATGGATGAAGCAATAGAGGTGTCCGCCAGCGCCGCGGCGCGGCTCGCCCAGCACGCGGACGCCCGCCGATTGAAGACGTTGGAGAGCGCCGGCGAGATCGGGGACGCGCAGCGCGACATGATGCAGACCTTCCCCGCGCCGATCGAGATAGCGCGCGATGGTGGATTCGGGATCAGTCGCCTCCAGCAGCTCGATGCGCGATTCGCCGGCAGGCAGCATGGCGACGGTCACTTTCTCGTGCTGCACGGTTTCGCGCGGCGGGTCGGCGAAACCCAGCAAGCGATAGAAAATCATGGCCGCGTCTAGCGACCGGACGGCTATGCCCAGGTGGTCTACGCGAAAGCGAGCCGGCCCGCGTGGAAGAAGGTGCGAGCGGTGCGGCAGGGCATCCAGGGCGTCGATGAGCGCTTCGATGCCGGTGGCCGTAATGGCGACGGTTTTCAGGATAGGCGGCCGGGGCCCATGGGCGAGGCTCAGCATGGCCTCGATTTCATTGGCGGTCCGGTCGGCGCCTTCGTAATCGGCCTTATTGATGACGAACAGATCGGCGATCTCCATCACCCCGGCCTTGATGGCCTGGATGTCGTCGCCCATGCCGGGGACCAGGACGACCGCGACCAGGTCGGCCACGCTGGCGACGGCCACTTCGTCCTGACCCACGCCGACGGTTTCAATAAGAACGTAGTCGAAGCCGTTCGCGCGCATCCATTGCGCGATGTTGCGGATGGACGCCGCCAGACCGCCGGGGTGGCCTCGCGTAGCCAGAGAGCGGATGAAAATGCCGGGGTCGGCGTGGTGCTGCTGCATGCGGATACGGTCGCCTAAAATGGCGCCGCCGGTGGCGCGGCTGGACGGATCGACGGCGAGGATCGCCACGGTTTTGTGGCGTCGCCGGAGCTCCCGGGCGATGGCGTCCACCAGCGAGCTCTTGCCCGCGCCCGGCGGCCCGGTAATGCCGACGACGAGACCGGGTCCGGGCGCCGCGGCCCGCAGAGACTCCAGGGCGGCGGGGTCATTATTCTCGAGAGCTGTGATGGAGCGAGCGAGAGCGCGAAACGGGATCAACTGACCAGTATCCCGCTTCGCGGCGCGGCCGGACGAGCCTCAGGTTCTGGTGACTGCGCGGTTCACCGCGTCCTTCGCACCACGCCGCGGAGCCGGTGCGGAATTGCGCCGCGGGATGAGACGTTCCAGGTGCTGAACTGCTTCGGCGGGACCGTCGTGAGTGGAGAGTAAAGCTCCGGCGAGGGTCGCCTGCCGCGAAAAACTCGCGTCGCCGAGCACCCGCTGGACGGCGCTTCGCAGAGCGCTGGCCTTGCATAGCGCCGCCGGAAGCGACACCCCCGCGCCAAACTCCTGGACGCGCATCCCAATCTCCGCCTGATCGAGGATGGAAGGCGCCACGACGACGGGAACGTTACAGCCGAGCGCGGTCAGAACCGATTCCGTATTCCCCGTGGAAACCACCAGTTTCGCCCGGCTCAAAACCTGATTGAGAGGACGCCATGTTTCCACGGTGACGCGCGGGCCGAGAGCGCCGATTTGAAGCGCGGCCAAATCGCCTCCCTTGCCGGCTCGTCCTTTACCCGCGATGATGCGAACATCGCAATCGAGGCCGTTCAAAGCCTGAGCCGCGACCCGCAGCAAGGTGGGTTCGGAGGTATACAGGCTGCCTTCTTCGACAATCACCTGATCGCGCGCGCCGCGTTCGACGGCCACCGGCTTGGCGGGAGGCCACGGGCACATGCCGACATAATGAACGACGGGCGGGAGATCGCGGCGCTTATAGTCCAATTCCGGCACGGTTGGAATCAACAGGAGAGGCACGGTTCCGTGGTATTCGACAACCCGCAACCGGAGCGGATCGAGTCCGTAGCGCCGGCGCATGCGGTCGATTCCTCGGGGCACCTCGCGGGTCACATAATTGGCGAGCGCGGCGATGATCCAGGCCCGCAAGCGCTCGCGCGCGGTACGCCGGGGCGGCATCGCACGCCCGGCGACCGGGCCTTCCAATCCCGGATACATGCAATAGCCGACGTGCGACAACACGGCGACGGGAACCTTTTCCAACTCGTGAAGAATGGTGAAGGGCGCCAGCATCGTCATGTCCGCGATCAGGACGTCAGGATGCCAATCCCGCAGGATGGCTTGCAGGTCTTCTACCTGGTTGGTCATCTGAGACACGAGAAAATTCGACCAGTACTTTCCCGTCTTCCACGGCCGCTTACGAGATTCCAAAATTCCGGCCACGTTGCGGTCCGCGACCTCCTCGCTGAGAGAGTGGAACGGAAATGCCTGAAACCCGAGTGCGACCGCTTCGCGCGCGCCCCGGAACCCGCAGTAAAAGGCGACCTCGTGCCCGGCCTTGGTGAGCGCATCCGCTACGGCGAAGTTAGGTTCCAGGTGCGTCTCAAACGACCAGACAGTAATCAGAAAGCGAGCCATAAAGCCTATGATTAGAGAACCGCGCCTCTAAGTGTGTAAGCTTTTGCCGGAGCGCCCTGGAAAAAGCATCAAATGCGGTAATTCCCGCTAGAGCTAGCTATTCTGCACTAATCGTTCATTAGTTTTGGAATTACGATTCCTGACGAATCTAGTTTTTAGGATTCGCTGGAGATTATTCGCGCATCAATCCTTCAGCAACTGGCGCGCGATCACCAGGCGTTGAATCTCGCTGGTGCCCTCACCGATCGTACAGAGCTTGACGTCGCGGTAAAACTTCTCCACCGGGTAATCCTTGATGAATCCATAGCCTCCATGAATCTGCACCGCTTCGTTGGCGATCCGAACGGCGGATTCGGAAGCGAATAGCTTGGCCATGGCCGATTCGCGCGTGACGCGCTTGCCGGCGTCCAGCATGGTGGCGGCACGATAGGTGAGAAGGCGGGAGGCGTCAATCTCCATGGCCATGTCAACCAGCTTGTGCTGGATTGCCTGGAACTCCGAAATCGGCCGGTTGAACTGCTTGCGCTGCTTGGAATACTTGAGAGCTGCGTCGTACGCGCCTTGCGCCATCCCGATGGAAAGCGCGGCTATCGAGACGCGTCCGCCGTCCAGAATGCGAAGGCTGTCGATAAACCCTTCGTTCAGCTTGCCGGCCATCTGGCTTTGCGGCAAACGGCAGTTATTGAACAGCACTTCTCCGGTTGCGCTCGCGCGAAGACCCAGCTTGTTTTCCTTTTTGCCGACCTTGTAGCCCGGGGTGTCCTTTTCGAAGATGAATGCCGAGATTCCATGCTGTGAAGCGGCCCGGTCGGTAACGGCCATACCCACGCACACATCCGCGTAGTGAGCGTTCGTGGTGAACGTCTTGGAACCGTTGATCACCCAGCAATCGCTCTCGCGGACCGCTGTGGTGCGAGTGCCCGCCGCGTCGGAGCCGGCTTCGGGTTCGGTGAGGGACCAGCAGCCGATCCACTCGCCCGAAGTGAGCTTGGGCAAGTACCGCTGCTTCTGCTCTTCGCTGCCCGCTTTATAGATGTGGTTGCTGCAAAGCGATGTATGAGCGGCGATGATGATTCCCACCGATCCATCCACGCGGGAGAGTTCTTCGATGATGATGGAGTATTCGACGTACCCTAATCCGGCGCCGCCATATTCCTCCGGAAAAATAGCCCCGAGGTACCCCAGAGAGCCCAGCTTCTTGATTACTTGCAACGGAAACGTTTGGGCTTCGTCCCACTCCATCACATGCGGTGCGATTTCGGAGGTGGCGAAATCACGGACTTCCCGGCGCAGTTGGTTCTGCTCCGGTGTGTATTCAAAATCCATCGGCGCGTTCTCTTTCTCTTTCAGGTTGTATTGGGAAAAGCCAGTAACGCCGGAGCGCGCGCTAGATGATTTCTTCGCGCGCGGAATCCCAGCGAACGGCGCGGCCCTGCAGATAGCTTTCCACCGCCATGCGGCAGGTGATGGCGACTTTAAATCCGAGTTCGAAGGGGCAGTTGGGAGTTTTGCCGGAGTGGATGCAATCGAGGAAGTTCTGCATATGGGCGCGCGGTTCCGTCAAGGTCATTCCCGTTTTGTCGGGCACGTCCTTCAAGTTGACTTTCTGCGCCGAGTACCGGATCTGCTGGCCCCGCGAGATGGTGCCGTCCGTGCCGAGAACGTCCTCGGTGACGCCAAGCTGGTTATTTCCGAAACCGGAATCCCACGTGAACAGAAGATTCTCGGGTTGCTCCAGGGTGACGGACATTGTGTCAGGAACCTCGCGACCGTCCTTCCAAAGATAGAGGCCTCCTGTCATGTTGGCCGACCGGGGAATCTGAAGTCCCATCACTTTGTACCAGAACGCCACCTGATGGCACATGTTCTCGTACACATTGCCGCCGGAGTAGTCCCAAAAATATCGCCAGTTCACATAACGGTTGGCGTCGAAGGGACGCGCGGGCGCGGATCCGAGGAATGACGGCCAGAGAATAGCCTCGGGCGTCATATCGGGAGCGACCGGACGAGACCACTGCGGTTTCCCGTGCGGCGTGTTTCGGAACATGTGGGCGTGAATGGCGGTCACCTGTCCCACTTGGCCCGAAGCGAGAAACGCCGTCGCGTCGGGGACGTGACCGCTCGAACAGGCCTGATGGCCGATCTGTACGGTCTGCTTGCCCGCTGCGCGTCCATATGCTAAACGCATCCGCTTGGCGTGCTCCACCGTAAACGCCATGGTCTTTTCCTGGTAAACGTGTTTGCCCGCGTCGATGGAGGCGACAAAATGCTCGGCATGCAAATGCTGGGGTGTCGCGATCAGGACCGCGTCCACGCTTGGTTCGTCGAGCATGCGCCGGTGATCGTAGAACTTCAGCGCGTGGGGAAACTCCTTCGCCGCGCTGTCCAGGCGCTTGTTGTAAATGTCGCAGAGCGCGACGACTTGCGTAGCCGGGCACTGCGCGGCCTCGCGCAGAATCTGCATGCCCCGGTCCCCAGCGCCGATGATGCCGATCCGGACGCGCTCATTCGCACCGAGAACGGTGGTGGCGGCTAGCGAACCAGCCAAACCGGTAGCGACCTGGCCGATAAAATTCCGGCGCGAATGCATGCACCGATGTTATCAACCGAGTTGCGCCGTTCACAAGCAGCCCAAGCGACGGTGTATACTCATGCTCCAGACCGCATGAAATTCCTGTTGTCATACGCGCACGCACTCGGACACGCGATCGCACCTTCCGTGAGCAAAGTACCTGGAGCCTTCGGGTTGGCGGGATTCCTCATGGCCCGCCGCCGAGCTGATAAAACCTGCCGGGGCCGCTTTTGCAATACAGGAGTTTTCACCAATCTTCTCCTAGCGGCCATCCTGTCCGGTTGCGTTTGCGGGCTTGCTTATGCCCAAACCATGACCTTTTCCGTCATCTACACCTTCAGCGGCGCGAGCGACGGATCCCACCCAAGCTACGGTCCCCTCCGATTGGATCCGGTGGGAAATCTATACGGCACGACTCTGGATGGCGGCGATTTGAGCTGCCCAACCGGGGGATTCGGCTGCGGAGTCGTGTTTCAAATGGATCGAGCCGGCAAAGAGCGCGTACTCTACAGCTTTACCGATGGAATTGACGGGGACCTCAGCTACGGGGGTGTCATCCGGGACTCGCAAGGCAACCTGTTTGGCACTACCGAGTTCGGCGGCAGTTCCCGCTACGGCACCGTGTTTTCGTTGAGCCCGGTAGGCGCCTATAGCGCCGTCTATGGTTTCGGGGTTGGCGCCGGCGGGACGCAACCGGGGGCAGGGGTGGTCCGGGACGGCAACGGCGATCTTTATGGCACCACCGCCCTTGGCGGCGACCTGAACTGCGATAACGGATTTGGTTGCGGAGTGGTGTTTGAGATCGGCCCGTCTGGCAATGAGACGGTGTTGCATACCTTCGCTGGCGGCCCGACGGACGGTCAAGACCCCCAATCGAATCTCCTGCGGGACGGCGCGGGAAACCTATATGGCGCCGCTCGGTCGGGAGGTGCTTCCGGGGACGGCGTTATTTTCAAGCTGGACCCGAGCGGCAATGAAACCGTCCTGCACAGTTTCGCCGGCGGAACTGACGGGATATCGCCGGACGCGGGGCTGATCGAAGATCTGGACGGCAACCTATATGGCGTCACCGCCAGCGGAGGCGTCGGCAACAACGGAGTGGTATTCAAACTGGATCCGTCCGGCAACGAAACCATTCTTTACAGCTTTCATGGGAGCAAAGACGGCGGGGAACCCTGCGGAGCGCTGCTTCTGGATGCCGAGGGCAACCTCTACGGCACTGCCTGTCAGGGTGGCGACGATCTGGAACCGACCCTATGCGAACTGGGATGCGGAGTGGTCTTCAAAGTAACCCCGGCCGGCGAAGAGACCGTTCTCCACACGTTCGTCGGGTCAGGCGACGGGGCTGGCCCCAACTCCGGCCTGGTTCCCCGAAAGATGCCGGATGGAAGCCATGAGCTATACGGAACCGCGGTTGAAGGCGGTAACTTAAGCTGCTTGAACGGCGCCGGGTACGGCTGCGGCACCATATATAAGCTGTCCTTTCCTCCAGGTGCCGAATTCAATTCGAACTAATCCGCTTCTCTAGGTGACTACCCGCCGTCCAAAAGTTCGCGTTCCGACCGCGAACACGACCACTACCGAAACCAGCAAAGCGGTCAGAATCCAGACTAGCGGCAGGGCGGGAAACGGCTTTCCACCTATCAGGGGCACCATCGCATAACGAAGACCTTCGGCCGCGTAAGTCAGCGGATTGAGAAGCGTAAGAACCTGGAACCATCGAATATTTCCAAGTGCGCCCCAAGGGTAGTAAGTGCAGCCGGTGAAAAGCAGCGGCGTGAAGATCAGCGTGAACATCAGGCTGATCTGATCCGGTTTGATGATTGTCCCGATCAGCAGGCCAATGGTCGACCCCACCAAACCGGTGAGCAAAACCATCGCGACCAGAATCAACAGACGGTCTGTCCTGACTTCAAAGCCTTTGCCAAGAATCAGCCATCCCAGAGGAAATATAAAGGAACTCGCGATACTGCCGCGGACGGCCCCGAACAAAACTTTCTCAAGCGAAATAAACCAGATCGGCATGGGCGCCAGCAGACGGTCGTCGATCTCGCGCGCGAATCCGAGATCGAGGACCAGCGGCAGCGTCACGCCCTGCATGGCTGCGATCATACCGGTGAGCGCCACGATCCCCGGTAACATCAGCGCCGCGAAATTGGGAGCGGCAAGCCCGATGCCAGGCAGCACCTTTCCGAAGATAAAAAGGAAGAAAAGCGGCTGCATTAATGCCTGCAGCACGAAGGGCGTGAACTCGCGCATCGTCACGACCAGATCCCTGCGGAAAGTCGCGAAAAACGCGGTCAGCGCGAGCGAGGTTCGCGAGCTCGTGTACTGAGTTTCAACGTTCAACGGAGATGCCTCCCGGTAAGCGAGAGAAACACTTCTTCCAGAGAAGCCTTCTTCACGCTGACATTGCGAACTTCGGCCCCGGCTTCCACGATCGCTTGCGCCGCCCTGCCGATTAGCGACTGCACGTTGTCTCCGAAGAGTTTGTGCGTGTAATTCCCCGGCTCCTGGGTGTTCCCGGTCGCGGTCATATCCGCCTTTAACGTTCCCGGAAGCAAGCCCAAAGCCGTTGAGATGCGCCGATTGATCTCGGCGTGCTCGCTGCGCAGTGTAAATGTCTCCAATTCCAGCGCGCTGCTTCCCGGCAGGCTTCTCTTCAACTCTTCAGGGGAATCATTCACCAGAATTTTTCCATGATCCATGACGGCGATACGGCCGCACAACTGGTCGGCTTCCTCCATATCATGAGTGGTCAGCAGGATGGTGAGTCCGCGCGCGTGCAGTTCGCGAATCTTTTCCCATAGAAACAACCGCGACTGCGGATCCAGGTTATTCGTGGGTTCATCAAGAAACAGAACCTCGGGTTCGTGCATCAACGCCCGCGCAATCATCAGGCGCTGCACCATGCCGCCCGAATACTGGCTGACCTTATCGTTTTTTCGCTCGCCGAGCCCAAGCTGTTCAAGAAGGCTATCCGCCAACTGCTCGCGCCGTCGCCGCCCCACGCTGTGATACGCGGCATGGAACGTGAGAATCTCGCGCACTCTCAAGCTGCGGTCGAGGTTGCTCTGCTGCGGCACCACGGCGATGCGCTGTTTAACGCCGATCGGATCCTGGGCGACATCCACGCCGCTGATCGTCGCGACGCCCCGAGTGGGAGTGATCGCCGTCGTCAAGATGCCGATGGTCGTGGTCTTGCCCGCGCCGTTCGGCCCCAGTAATCCGAAGATCTCGCCTCGCCGCACCGCGAATGAAACGTCATCGACGGCATTCGCTTTCGCTTTCGGATAGCGTTTCACGAGAGTCTTGACGGTGATCGCGAATTCCGCCGGACTGCTGTCTCCGGCCGCCTGTTGGGTGATGTCGGTCACAAGGTTAGCTAACTATTATGCACGATGGAAGGCGCCCATCCGCGCAAGCTTTCGCAATCCGCCCGTCCGAAAGCTCCGGAACTTTCCCCTTGTCAAACTAGGAGAAGCGGAAGTACAATCCTAGTTAGCCTAGGAGAGTCGCATGAGCAAGACAGTAGATCTGCTGCCCGGCACGCTTGACATGCTGATCTTAAAGGCCGTGTCGCTGAAGCCCCTTCACGGATATGGCGTGCTGCTGCGCATCCGGCAAATCTCTGGAGAGGCGCTCGACATTCCGCAAGGATCTTTGTATCCGGCCCTTTACCGCCTGGAGCATCAAGGGCTCATCGTGTCGGAGTGGGGCCAAAGTGAAAACAACAGGCGGGCCAAATACTACACGGCGACCTCAGCCGGACGCCGCCGGCTCCGCGAGGAGGCGGCCGGGTGGAATCGTCTGGCCGCCGCGATCGCTCTGGCGTTAAACACCAAAGCAGAGGAGGTTTGACATGTTGCGGCGTATGCGTTCGTGGGTGCGGACTCTCTTGTCCCGGAATGATTTTGAACACGGCATGCGGGAAGAGCTCCGCTTTCATATCGAGCAATATACGGAGGATCTCGTCCGCTCTGGTCTCTCGCCCGATGAGGCGATGCGCCGCGCCCGCATTGCGTTTGGCGGATTGAACAGTGTCGAAGGGGAGTGCCGGAAGGCGCGCGGCCTCGAGCCTTTCTATGAGAAAGCGCGCGAACTCCGATATGCCATTCGCCTGTTGCGAAAGACGCCCGGGTTCACCGCTACCGCCCTCCTAACGCTCGGCGTCTGCCTCGGCGCGAACCTCACTATCTTCGCCGTCATTGACTCGGTTCTTCTGCGGCCTCTGCCGTTCCCCGAACCAAGCCGTCTGGTGACCGTGTTCAATACCTACCCGAAAGCGGGGGTAGATCGCGACGGTTCGTCGCTGACCAATTACTACGAACGCCGCGGCCGCCTCCCAGCCTTACGATCGATTTCCATCTATCGCTACTCGACCGCCGTCATCGGCGCTCCAGGCTCGGCGCAAAGACAGGAAGTTACCGAAGTCTCGCCCGACTTTTTCGCCACCCTGGGAACCGGTCCCGTGATTGGCCGCGGCTTCCGAGAGGAAGAAACAACCTATAGCGCGAATAACGTCGCTGTCGTCTCCGACTTGTATTGGAGGCAGCACCTGCATGCCGACCCGCACGTTTTAGGGCGCTTGATCCGCGTGGATAGCCGCCTCGTGACAGTCATCGGGGTCCTGCCCCCGGCGTTTCGGTTTCTCTCTTCCGAAGCTCAATTGTATCTTCCGCTGGCTTCGTCTCTCGAAGCTCGCTCGCCGTTGGAACGGCACTCCGGAGGGAACGTCATCCAAATGATCGCCCGGCTCGCACCCGGAGCGACCATCGCCTTGGCGCAGTCGCAAGTCGACGCGCAGAATTCCGCGCTCGAAGCCACTGACCCGCAGGCGAAAATGATGGCGGACGCCGGCTTTCGTTCTCTCGTAGTCCCGCTGCATGCCGATCACGTCGCCGCTATCCGGCCGACGCTGCTGCTCCTGCAAGCGGGCGTACTGCTGCTGCTCCTGATCGGCGCGGTCAATCTGGCTAACCTGCTTCTCATTCGCGCCAACTCTCGCATCAAGGAACTCGCGGTCCGCCAGGCCCTGGGAGCGAGCCGCCGGCAGGTGATCAGCGAAGCGGTCATCGAAACCACCACCCTGACGATAAGCGGCGGATTGTTGGGACTTGTTATCGCGGCCTGCGGCATCCGGCTGCTCGCCTCGCTGGGCGCCGCGCATCTGCCGCTCGGATCTCAGGTCGCCTTCGATGTACGGGTGGCCTTGGTCGGACTAGCCGGAGCTATTGTCCTGGGGATCGTCCTTGCTGTGCCCATCGCTTGGTTCAATCTCCGGCGCGACCTGGACAACGCCTTAAAATCTGAGACTCGCGGCGGGATGACCGGCCACGCCGCTCAGCGGCTTCGCCACGGCTTCACGGTTGCTCAAATCGCGTTCTCTTTTGTGCTCTTGGCCGGAGCCGGTCTGCTTGGGCTCGGTCTCAAGCGCGCGATAGCCGTCTCCCCGGGGTTCCAGGCGGACCATGTGATCAGCGCTCAAATCGCGCTGATCGGCGACAAGTATCCGTCTCCGGCGTCGGGCCTCGTCTTTGCGGAAAGACTGGTTACGAGTCTGGACCGTCAGCCGGGAGTCGCGTTTGCCGGCATCGTCAATAACGTGCCCTTCAGCGGGCATAGCGGCAAGAGCGCCGCCTTCGTCGTGGGGCATACCCTGAGGCCCGGCGAATCACCGCGCGGACATTACTCTTATGGCGTGGGCGGTGATTATTTTCAGGCCATGGGGTTCTCACTGGTGGAAGGCCGCTTCCTCGGCGCCGCGGATTCCCGCCGCACAGAGCGAGTCTGCGTTGTCGACTCGGACTTCGCGCGCTATTACTGGCCGGGACAGAGCGCCCTTGGCCATCGCCTGTTTCAGGGTTCGGATCCCGGCCCCGAGGGCGAAGCGTTCACGGTTGTCGGCGTGGTGGGCGCGGTGAAACAGGCCGGCCTGACCGAGGATGCGGCGCAAGGAGCCGTCTATTATCCGTTTCTTTACCGCGCTGACAACCACATCTTTGTGGTCGCGCGCGCCGCGGTGTCACCCGAATCGCTCGCGCTGGCGTTACAAAAGAGCGTGCGCCAAATCGACTCGGAATTAACTGTAGATGACATCCGGCCGATGGACGCGCGCATCGCCGACTCTCTGGCGGTGCGCCGATCCCCTGCCCTGCTGGCGGGAATTTTCTCCGCGATAGCCCTGCTGCTAAGCGCGATTGGCACTTACGGCGTGCTAAGTTACGCGGTGGCGCAGCACCGGCGCGAGATCGGGGTTCGCATGGCCCTCGGCGCGGCGCCCGCGAAGATTCGCGAACACTTCTTCCTGCTCGCGTTACGTTTGCTCGCGTGCGGCGCAATCCTTGGCCTTCTTGGGGCGTGGTTAACCGGACGCGCCATGCACGCGCTTCTCTTTCATGTCCGCCCGTTTGAGGCGATTACATTAATTAGCGCCGCGGCGATCGTAACCGTCGTATCGGTGGCGTCGTGTCTGGCGCCCGCTTATCGCGCGGCTCGGATGTCCCCCATGGAAGCCTTGGCGAACGGCTGAGCGCGGATAGCTATCGTACGATGAGGCCGACGCCGCTGGAGGTGGCGAACGCGATATCCAGCTTCCGGTCAGATGAGAAGCGCCCCACTAAGGCTGCGACGGGCGAACCGGAAAGATGGTAAGGATGCGCGAGTTGGAAGGAGCCGTCCCCGTTGCCGATCCCGACATCCAGCAAGTTTTCGTCCAGGCCCGTGCTGATCACATCCAGTTTGCCATCGCCATTCAGATCTCCGGCCGCGAGCACGACGGTTCCCGATGGGCCGTTGGTGCTCACGGCTTGCGGGAAAAATCCGCCGCCACGGTTCAGGGAAACCGTTATCACGTTGTTCAGAATCAACCCGGTGACGACGTCGATCTTGCCATCCCCATTAAAGTCGCCCAGCACTAAACCGTTGGGATACGGAAGTGTTCCTTCAAACAGCGGCTTCGACCATAGATAGAACGTTCCGTCGCCATTCCCGAGCCATACCTGAAAGCCCTGTCCAAAGCCGAAGACGCCGACGAAATCCAAAATACCGTCGCCGTTCATGTCCGCGAGAGCGGTTTGCGTCCACGCCGCGTAGCCGTTGTTGAAAATGAAACTGATCGGGGGCTGAAACGTCCCGTCGCCATTGGAAAGGAACACGTCGGTGTTCTCGCTCTGCACAGAGGAGACGACAATATCGGGAATGCCGTCGTCATTCACGTCGCCCACCGCGACGCTTTGCGTCTGGATGCCGGCGGGGAAATCCTGGTGAGCCTGAAACGTGCCGTCTCCATTGCCGAACAGAACGGAAATGGAGCCAGACCCGAAGTTCGCGGTGACCACGTCGAGATTTCCGTCCCGATTAAAATCGCCGACCGCGATTCCTTTCGGTTGGCCGCCGGTGGGAAACACCGCGGCCGCGCCGAAGTTCGCTTCACCCAGGCCCAGCAGGACGGAAACGTTATCGCTCGATTGGTTAGACGTGATCAAATCCGGGATGCCGTCATTGTTGAAGTCTCCGGTCGCGAGTCCGTAAGCTCCCGACGCTCCCGCGCCGAGAGGGAAAGTCCTGATAGACGTGTCTTGCGATTCAGCTATTCGGGAACCGCCGGTGAGCAGCACAACCAATGCCGCACACTGCAATATCAGGCGCATCCATCGATATTATCAAGCCGCTCCTTCACCGTTTAGAGCTCTTACCCTGATGCCGCAATTCGAGCTCCATGAACCTTGCGGACGGCGAGGCATTCGCGTTATAGCGTTCGATGTCGCGAAATCCAGCGGCTTCGTAGAGTTTCTGCGCGGAAGCCATTTTCGGTAAAGTGTCCAGCCGCATCCACGCGTAGTTCAATTCGCGAGCTCCGCGCGCCAAAGCGCCGATCAATTCCGCTCCCACGCCGCGCCCCCGAAACGCATCGCGGACGAACAGGCGTTTCATTTCGGCCGTTTCCGTATCGAGCTCGCGGAGCGCGGCGCACCCCGCGAAATCGCCGTCTTCGGTCGCCAACAGAATCAAACAGTACCCGCCCGGCAGTCCGTCGATTTCTTTGTCAAAGCTCTGCAGGCAGACGTCCTCCCGCAGCCAGTCGCCGTATTCGCGAAACAGCGCCCGCACGTGATCCATATCCGCGGAAGTCGCCGGCCGGATCTCCAGCATGGGATCATACTACTCGAACGGCGAAATGGCGAGGAAACAAACCGATTCAGCGGCCCCCTTTGTGCCCGCGTCTCACGACTTGTCAGTGCTGGCCGACGCATCCCAGAAATGCCAGGGATGCCCGCTTGACCAGTTCGCCACCCAGACCGTTTTCGGCGAGGGTCCACCGGAAGCACGCGTCATGCTCGTCGGGGAACAGCCCGGGGATTCGGAAGACCGCGCCGGCCATCCGTCCGTCGGTCCCGCCGGCCGTCTCCTCGACCAAGCTCTCGAAGAAGCCGGCATTGACCGGGCCCAAGTCTATACCACCAATGCCGTGAAGGACTTCAAGTTCGTCGAACGCGGCAAGCGGCGCCTGCACCAGAAGCCAGGCGCCGCCGAGATCTCCGCATGCCGTCCCTGGCTGGAAGCCGAAGTCGCCGCCATCCGGCCCGCGATTGTCGTCTGCCTTGGCGGCGCCGCCGCCCAATCAGTCATGGGGCGCGCTGTAAAAGTGCTTACCGAGCGCGGCAAGTTGCTGCCTTACCAGTGGGCCCGCCAGGCGCTGATCACCATTCACCCATCCGCGATTCTCCGCACTCCGGATGAAGCGCTGAAAGCTGAACAGTACCGCGCCTTCGTCGAAGACCTCCGGATGATTCCGCACGCGATCAGCGGGAATTTTCGCGCCGAGGCGTTACACTGAAACCGGAAAGAGACAGCCTATGGCACTCGGAATACTGAAAAGTTTGCAATCAGCGTACTCGAATCTGAACCCCGAACAGGTTCGCCAATTGGCGGTCAAACCGCTTTCCATTGAACTGGTGGCGGATAGCGAAGAAGCTTACTCCTATATGGAGGCGTTTCTCATTCCGGCCCGAACTTTCGCGGCAGATCGGGTAGCCGGGCTCCGCACGTTGCACAGGGCGACCAACCCCGATAAGCCCGCGACCGCCGATATCACGATCTTTGAACAGGGCCTTCCCTGCCCCACGGGTTCCTTTGTGTTCTATGTCGATCATCCGGAACAGACCGTCGACGAGATTCTGGCGGCGCGCTCCGATCTGGAAATCAGTCTTGCGCGCCAGTTCCTCGCCTTCCGCGAACCGGCCATCCATCGCCTGATCGGCCGCATCGCCAAAGAGAACGCGCTCTTCACGCTCGCCACGGCGATGCCCAACATCATCCCGAGTTTCTTCGAACTGCCCTGGGCGCTCGGCGAGTATGCGACCGATTCGGCTTTCCTCACTGTCAATCAGGTGCGCATGGCGTTCCTCATCGCCGCCGCCAGCGGGCGCAACATCGGCCTCGCCGATCAAAAAGCCGAAATTTTCGGCATTGTCGCCAGCGCATTCGGGTGGCGCGCTCTCGCCCGGGAACTCGTCGGCAAAATTCCGCTGGGCGGCGGACTCATTCCCAAAGCCGCCATTTCCTGGGCGGGAACTTTCGTCGTTGGACGCGCCATCGAGCAGGCGTATGTAACCGGCACGCGTCTCCGCCGAAATGAGCATAAAGAGCTTTACGCGCGGGCGCTGGTCAAGGGAAAGGAAGTTGCGGTTCACCTCCTCCACACGCTGAGGAAACCATCCGCCGCTTGAACCGTCTTTACCTTCATGCGCCATACCTTTTTCGCTATCCCCTTGTCGCTGGCTGGCCTGTGTCTGCTCCCTGCCATGGCTGCAGCCGACACCTTGACGCTGCGCAACGGCCAAGTCGTTCAGGGCGCCTATCTCGGGGGGTCGGCCCGGGAGATCCGCATGGATCTGGGCGACCATGTGCAAAGTTTTCCCCTCGATCAGATCTCGGCCTTGCAGTTCGATTCCGGACCGCTGCCCACCCAGGGCTACAATCCGCCGCCCCAGCCGCAGGGCTACAACAATCCTCAATCGACCGCGGGGAATAACTCCGCCAACAGCGCCCCGGCCGTCGGCTATAACCCTGGCGGCGACAATCCGGCTCCGAACAACCCCGGACCGATGGGGATCACGCTTCCGTCCGGGACCGTCATCACCGTCCGGATGATCGACGCGGTCGATTCCGATTCGTCTTCGCTCGGTCGAACCTATCGCGCCAGTGTGGATGAGCCTGTCCTCGTCAATGGCCAGCCCTTAATTCCGCGAGGCGCCGCCGTCCTCACGAAAGTGGTGCAGGATCAGCAGTCCGGCAAGATCGAAGGCCGCACCGTAGTCGCCCTTGCGCTCCAATCCGTTGTGATCAATGGACAGCCGGTGGATCTCTCATCGCAACAGGTCTCTGAAGCCAGCAGCTCGCGCGGTTCGCGGAGCGCCAAAGTGATCGGCGGATCGGCCGTATTGGGAACGCTTCTGGGCGCCGTGGCCGGCGGCGGTCGTGGGGCTGCGATCGGCGCGGCGTCTGGGGCCGCCGTGGGAACTGGCGCCGAGGTCCTGACCCACGGACAGCGGGTTCGCATCCCTTCCGAATCGCGTCTGAGTTTCACCCTGAGCAACCCGGTCAGCCTGTAGTCCGCTCTGGGCATGGCGGGGCCCTGTCCAGCCGCTGGTCCGTGAAACAAGCGCTTTGTTATCATGGAATTTCATTCCCCCCTTTTGAGGTAGATCCCCTTGGCGTTACTGGAAGGTTGCAAGCATTCGATTGAAGTTTCTGTTCCCGTGGACGCCGTTGACGCGGAAGCGGTGAAAGTAGCCGGCGAGTTTCAAAAGAAAGCCCGATTGCCCGGATTCCGTCCCGGCAAAGCGCCGCTCGCCATGATCCGCAAGAACTTTGAGCCCGATATCCGGGAAAAAGTGATCGGGAATTTAATTCCCCGCTTCCTCGACGAACAGTTCGAGCAGGAGCACCTCAAAGTGGTGAGCCGTCCCGACATAACCGATGTGCAGTTTAAACCGGGCGAACCGCTGGTCTTCAAAGCGGAATTCGAAGTCGCTCCGGAATTCGAACTTGGTGAGTATCGCGGGCTGGAGGTCGCTTACGAGGAGCCCGTCGTCACCGACGAAGACGTAGACAAACGTCTTGAGGAAATGCGCCAGCAGAAGGCCTCTTACGTCAATGTGGACCCGCGTCCGCTTGAAGACGGAGACTTTGCCGTCCTCTCGCTCGAAAGCACCGGCGGTTTAGCTGAACCCGTGAAAAGCGATGAGATGATGCTCGAAATTAACGGCAAGGATACGCTGCCCGAGTTCACCGCGGGTCTCCGAGGTCTTTCTCCGGAGGATCAAAAGGATGTCGATGTCGCTTACCCCGAAGATTACGGCTCGGAAAATCTGGCCGGCAAGACGGTCACGTTTCACATCCAGGTAAAAGGAGTTCGGCGGAAAGAGCTTCCCGAGATCAATGACGATTTCGCGCAGGATCTGGGCGACTTCCGCGTCGTGAGCGAACTTCGCGATGCGGTCCGCAAGGTCATCTTCGGGCAGCGCGAGTTCGACGCCCGGCAGACCGCCAAAAATGCGCTCGTCGAGAAACTCGTTGACGCGCACAGCTTCCCTATTCCCCAGGTGTACGTAGACCGGCAGATCCAGACGCGCGTTTCGCAGCGGCTCGAAGAACTCGCTCAGGAAGGCACGGATATCAGCCAGTTCAAGCCGGACTGGACGAAGTTGAGGGAAGCGCAAGGCGATCAGGCCAAACGCGAAGTCATGGCCAGCCTGCTGTTAGGCCGCGTCGCCGAGCGCGAGACCCTGCACGCCACCCAGGAAGAAGTGGACAAGCAGGTCGAACAGATCGCGCGCCAGCAGCGCCAGCCCATAGCCGTAGCCCGCCGCAAGCTCCAGGAAAATGGCGGCCTGGATCGCATCGCCAATCACATCGTCACCGGGAAAACGCTGGACCTGCTGTTCGAGCAGGCGCGCAAAGTCTCCCCGTAAATCTCTACTGCTGCTGTTGCTGTTGCGCGACCAGGAGTTCGGTTTCCTTATCCTTCTCGAGAAAGCGCGACCATTCTTCGTCGGCTGCAAACTCCTGATCCGGCGGCAGCACGGCTTCCGATGGCGTCACCCGCACGCGCACCTGCAATTCGGTGTCTGCTTTGCCTTGCATGGTTCCGACCGTCGGCGGAACATCCGCGTAGTCGCGTCCAATGGCGGTTCGGATATGCCGCCCGCCCGCGATCAGATCGTTGGTGGGATCGAAGCCCGTCCAGCCGGATCCGGGCAGCAGGACTTCCACCCAGGCATGCGTCGCGCCCTCCGAAGAGCGGTCTGCGTTCTCGGTGCCGTGATGCAGATAGCCGCTCACATAGCGGCACGGAATCCGGAGATTCCGGACGATCGCGATCATAATGTGGGCGAAGTCCTGGCACACGCCCTGGCGCGTCCGCAAGGCGTCTTCGATCGGGGAATCGACCGAGGTGCTCTGCTTGACGTACGTGAACCCGCGGTACAGGCTCGAGTTCAAATAACGCATCAGCTCCAGCGGGTCCCGTCCGCCGCGTTCATGGACGCCAAGCTCCTTCGAGAGTTGCTCGAGTTCCGGCGACGTGCGGGCGAACTCGCTGGGCATCAGCATGTCCCAGTAGTCCTCGCTCGCGATCATTTCGTCGATCTCGCGCCAGGCGTCCGGCCCCAGAGACTCCGGCAGCGGATGCGGCGGCTCCACGTCGACCAGTGCGTCGGCGATGATGGTCAGCTGCCGGTGCTCGCCCGGGATGTCGAAATGATGAACGATGTTGCCCACGTGGTCGCGAAATGAGAAGATGCGCGCGCGCGGGCTCACCGAAAGCTGGAAGGTGAAGCATCGCTGGGCGTTCTCGCTCCGCGGGTGCATGCGCACTTCCATGACGCTCTGGGAAACAGGGCGGCTATACCGGTATCGGGTGAAGTGACGGATCGCGTAGAACATCAGGCCTCGAGCGCGGTTTCAACAGGGTAATCGATATATACCTGGTGCAGCGCGGCGTGGAAATTCAGACACTGCTCGATCACGCCGTTCAGGTATTTGCGCAGCCCTCCGGACATGATGTCCTGGATCTGCGCGTAGGCGAGAGACGAACGCAGCCGCCCGATAATCCGCTCCATGTCCCCGGTCTTGCGCGCGGGCGCGGCTTCAATGATGGCCGCCAGAGCGCGATTCATGCGTTCCACCGAATAGCGCACCGAATAGGGAAACTCCGGATTCAGAAGCAGGAACTCCGCCACCCGGGCGGGCTTCAGATCCGCCGTGTATACGCGGCAATATGCTTCAAACGCGGCGCAGCTCGAGAGAAGACCAACCCAGTCCATGTCGTCGGCGCCTTCCGGAAAGGAGAAGTGCGCGTCCAGCAGCACCGATAAGGCGTTGGCGCGTTCGATATATTTACCCATCTGGATGAACTGCCAGCCTTCCCCATGGTTCATCGTGGCGTCGGTGACGCCGTGGAACTTATACGAGCCTTCGCGCACGGAGGTCACCAGACGCAACGGCTCAAAATCGCTGGGAGCGCGGGAACTCGCCTGGCTCACTTCGTGATAGAGGCGGTTCAGCCGCTCCCACATCTCGGAGCTGATCTGCTCCCGCACCTGGCTCGCGTTCTCGCGGGCGCCCGTGATGCAGGCGACGATCGAAGCCGGCGTTTCCGGATCGCCGGTCAGCAGCGCCATCGCCACCTGCGGGTCCACCGCCGTCTCGCCGCGCAGCCCCATGCAGGCCGTTACGCGGTTCCAGCGCTGTTCGAGGGAGAGCTTGGACGGGTTCAGCAAGAGGTTGTAGTTGGCCTCGATCACGCGCGCGCAGTGGTCCGCGCGCTCGAAGTAGCGGCTCATCCAGTAAAGGCTGTCGGCGACGCGCGAGAGCATAGGCGTTTAGTTTTGCAGCACCCAGGTGTCCTTCGAGCCGCCGCCCTGGGATGAGTTCACCACCAGTGACCCTTTCCGCAGCGCGACGCGGGTTAGTCCGCCGGGAACGATGGTGACTTTCTCCCCGAAAAGTACGTAGGGGCGCAGGTCGACATGGCGCGGCGAAATCGAGCCATCCTCTATGAAACATGGCGCCGTCGAGAGATTGAGCGTGGGTTGCGCGATGTAATTCCGCGGATCGGCCATGATCTTCTCGCGAAACTCCTCCCGTTGCGCCGCCGAACTGTGCGGGCCGATCAGCATGCCGTAGCCCCCCGATTCGCCCACTGCTTTCACCACGTATTTCTCGAGATTGCCGCAAACATGGTCGCGCTCCTTCTCGTCCGACATGAGAAACGTCTCCACGTTCTCCAAAATCGGATCCTCCCCCAGGTAATAACGGATGATCTTGGGAACATACGAGTAGATCGCTTTATCGTCGGCCACGCCCGTACCGAGCGCGTTCGCCAGAACCACGTTGCCGGCGCGGTACGCATTGAAGAGGCCGGCGGCGCCGAGAGCGGAATCGCCGCGGAACGCGAGCGGGTCCAGAAAATCGTCGTCCACGCGCCGGTAAATGACGTCCACCCGCTGCAATCCCGAAGTGGTCCGCATATAGACCACGTTGTCGTGAACCACCAGGTCGCGGCCTTCCACCAGTTCAATCCCCATCTGGCGCGCGAGATAGGTGTGCTCGAAGTACGCCGAATTATAAACGCCGGGAGTCAGCAGGACGATGGTCGGATTGGGCCGCTCATCCGGCGCAAGGGAACGCAGCGTCGAAAGCAGGGCTTGGCTGTAGTGCTCGATCGGCCGCACGCCGCATTTGCGGAACAAGGTAGGAAAGATCTGTTTCATCACCTTGCGGCTGGTCAGCATATAGGAGACCCCGCTGGGCACGCGGAGGTTGTCCTCTAGCACGACGAAGCGGCCGTCGGGAAGCCGGATCAGGTCTGTGCCGACCACGCTCACATACACGTCTCGCGGGACTTTCACGCCGCGCATCTGCCGCCGGAAATGCCGGCACGTGTAAATCACTTCCCCCGGAATCACCTTATCCTGCAGGATTCGGCGCTCGTGATAAACGTCTTTCAGAAACAGGTTCAGCGCGGTGATCCGCTGGGTGAGGCCGCGCTCGATGGTCTCCCACTCCGAACTCGTGATGATGCGGGGCAGCAGGTCATGCGGAAAAATTCGCTCCGTCCCTTCTTTGCGCCCATAGACCGTGAACGTGATCCCCTGGTTGAAGAAGGAGAGGTCGGCTTCCTGCTTGCTGCGCCGCAACTCGTCGGCGGGCAAATTCAGAAGTTGAGTGTAAAGTGCGCGGTACTGCTGACGCGGGCGGCCCGGCGCGCGAAACATTTCGTCGTAGGCGGCGGCGATCTCGTATTCGGAGAAGGGCTCGGGAACCCTGCGGTTGGAAGAGGGAGCGGACGTCGCCATAGAGAACGCGTTTTCACCGGACTCGTTTCGACGTAGAACTCACCCGGGCGAGTAACGATGAGTATAGCTCCAGAGCGCCAACCGCCGCGATCCGCTTACATCTGTGCCGCTTATTCCCAGCGCAGCGCGCGCATCGGATCCACGCGCGTGGCGCGGCGGGCAGGGAGATAACCCGCCAGCAAAGCCACCGCGGCCATGGCGACAGTCGCGACCGCGATGCTTGCCGGATCCCCAGGCGAGATTCCATAAAGCTGGGCCCGCACCAGGCGGGTCAGCGCCCAGGCCGCGGGCAGCGCGATCGCCACGCCCGCCGCCACCAGCAGAATCACCTCGCGCATCACTAGCCACAGAATATCCCCGCGCGCGGCCCCGATCGCCATGCGAATGCCGATCTCGCGCGTGCGGCGCGCCACCGTGTAGGCCATCACGCCATACAGGCCGATCGCCGCCAGCACGGTCGCGAGTATGCCGAACGCGCTCGAAAGCGTGGCCACCAGCCGCTCGGTCACCAGCGAATTCTCCATCTGCTTCTCCAGCGTCTTCATGCCGAAGACCGGCAGATTCGGGTCCATCTCGTGCACCATGCGGCGCACCGTCAGAAAGGTCTGTTCGGGCTCGCGCGCGGTGCGGATATACGCCATCATTCCCAGCGTGAAATCCACTTGTTCGTACGGGCGGAACACCTCGTCGGGAGCGTCGTCGCGCATGCTCTCGTACTTGGTGTCGCGCACCACGCCGACGATGGTGGTGTCGGTCTTGGTTCCCGGATCGCCGCCCTCCCCGATGTGATGACCGATCGCGTTGACTGTCCCGATGTACTTTTTCGCGAACGTCTCGTTGACGATGGCCACCTTGGCCGATGCGGCAGTGTCGTTGGCGGTGAAGTCGCGGCCCAGCAGGATGGGGACGCCCAGAGATCGGAAGTAGGCCGGACTGATGAAGTTCATATGCGGATCGATGTTCTGCCCCGGCTTGGCCCCTTCCACGGTGTAACTCTCATCCCACTCATCGCCCTCCAAAATCGGCATCACGGCGAGACTCGCGGCCTCCACGCCGGGAATGCGGTTGAGCCTTTCGTCCAGCGTGCGGTAGAACTGCCGGCTGCGTTCCGCCTTGTAGCCGTTGAGCGGCGGATCCACCGCGAACGCAATCAGGTTCCGCGTGCGAAATCCGGGATCCAGATCCTTGAGGTTGCGCAGGCTGCGAATGAATAGACCCGCGCCGATCAGCAGCAGGAGCGACAGCGTGACCTGCGCCACCACCAGCGCTTTACGCAGCCCGACCGAGGTCCCGCCCACCACCGCGCCGGCCTGGTCCTTCAGAGTGGGCGCCAGTTCGGGCCGGGTTGCCTGTAGCGCGGGAACCAGCCCGAACAGGATTCCGGTCAGCAGCGCCAATGCGAAGTTGAAAGCCAGAATGCGGAGATCGGGAAGGGTGGAGATGGTGACAGGCGGGTCGGATTGGGGCAGGAAGTTCATCAGCGAGCGATCGATGAAGACAGCGAGCAGAACGCCCGTCAATCCGCCGCAGAACGCCAGAAGGAGGCTCTCCACGAGAAGCTGGGAGATGATGCGGCCGCGGCTCGCGCCGAGCGCCAGCCGGACAGCGATCTCTTTCTGCCGGGACGTCGCGCGAGCGATCAACAGATTGGCGACGTTCGCGCACGCGATCAGAAGCACCAGGGCCACAATCGCCATCAGCACCAGCAGCGGCTTCGAGAACTGGCGTTGCAGGGAAGACTGTCCGCGCGCCGCCGGAAGCAGCGCGATATACATCTTGAGAAAGTTCTTGCGAGTGGATGGCGCCGCGTGCGCAAAATCCTCCTGCCGCACCTCCATCTCGAGCATCCTGTGCATGAAAGGCTGCAAACTCGCCTGGGCGGTTTCCAGCGTGATGCCCGGCTTGAGCCGGCCGAACGCGTTGATCCAACGGCCCCGGCGCTTGCTGAGGCCGTAGAACCCAAGCGTGTCCATCTGCCCGGCCATATGAATCGGGACACGGATCTGCGGAGACTCTCCCGGTTCCAAGCCGTCAAACCCGTCCTGGCTGACGCCCACTACGGTGAGCGGAAAGCCATTGACGATCAGCTTCTGGCCGATGATGCCGGTGTCGCCGGCAAAGCGGCTTTTCCAATAGCGATAACTGAGGACCGCCAAGGGGTGAGCGCCGGCAAAGTCATCGTCCGCGGCCGTGAAGACGCGGCCGACCGCCGCTTGAATCCCCAGCACCGGGAAGAAGTTGCCCGAGACCAGTTCGCCGTAGGCGCGTTCGGTTTTGCCGCCGTAGCTCACGCTGATCGAACGCTCCGCGCTGCAGAACATTCCGCTGAAAACCTCGTTGTGATCGCGGAAGTCGGCGTACATCGGGTACGAGAGTTTGTCGTATCCGTTGTTGCTGCCATAGTGATTGCCGACGCCTTTCAGCCGCACCAGGCGCGTGGGATCTTTGATCGGCAGCAGGCGCAGGAGAACCCGGTCCACCAAACTGAAAATGGCGGTGTTCGCGCCAATGCCCAGCCCCAGCGAGAGCACCGCTATCGTCACGAAGACCGGCGACTTGGTCAGTGTACGGAGGGCGAAGCGAAAGTCCTGCGCGAGATGGTTGGCGGTCACACTGGGCTATTACGTTTGCGATCGCCATCCGTTAGCAGATTCTGCGCGCTCGGCGCTCAGACCGACATTTCTTTGGGCGGTGGGTAGTAGTTCACATCGGGGAGTTGCTCCACGGCGCGGCGCAGAGACTGCTCCCAACTCGAGTGAATCAGGGTGAGATCCTGATCCGTGGCGGAAAACCGCCGGTACTGATTCAACTCGAAGCTGTCCTTTCGGTAAAGAAGAACTTCGATTGGCGGCCCCACCGTGACGTTGGAGCGAATGGTGGCGTCGAAAGACAACAGCGCGTACTTGGCGGCGACTTCCAGATTGGTTCTGAATTCAATGCCGCGGTCGAGGATGGGACGGCCGTACTTGCATTCACCGAGTTGGAGGTAACAGGAATCCTCGGTTGCCCGCAATGGATTGCCCTGCGGATAAATGAGGTAAAGGTTTGGAAGCTCACCCTTGACCTGCCCTCCGAGCAGAAGATTGACGTTGAAGTTGAACTGGTCGCGCTCCAGCGCGGCGCGGTCCATGTCGGAGACGCGGCGCACGCACTCTCCTACGCTCCGCGCGGCGTCATAAAGAGAAGCGGCTTTGGCCAGGCCTTCACCGCGGTCGAACTCCCCGCGCAGCAGGGTGATCACCGATTGGCTGATCGACAAACTGCCGCTGGTGAGCACCACGAACGCGCGTTCCCCGGGCTGCACGAAGCTGTGCATCTTGCGGCAGACGTTGACCTGGTCATAGCCTGCGTTGGTCCTGGAATCGGACGCCATGACGAGGCCTTCCTCGGTCACGATGCCCAAACAATATGTCATTCTTCTCCCCTTGGGTGCCGCGTGATTTCTTATTGTGGCAGTTTCGGTTCGCGGCGCTGCCGAAGCTCTTGTACACTAACGATTCAAGCCCGCGCTGACTTTCCCGCCTTGCCCCGTTCGCAAGCGCCTGGCCAGTGCGTGGGCGCCCCATAAACCCATGCTGATTCGATTAGGCTACGACATGCAGTTCCAGAGCCCGGCGCCGGTGCCGATGGTCGCTCTGCTTCATGTGCATCCTTCGCGCGCGAAAGATCTGAAGGAGCCCGACACATTGCGGATCGATCCGCCGTCGGAAATCACACAATATCTGGATAGTTTCGGAAATATCTGCTCGCGTTTCGTGGCGCCGCGGGGAACCTTTAGACTCTGGAATTCGACGCTGATCGAGGATTCCGGCGAGCTGGACGTTCTCAACACCGGCGGCCAGGAGGCGCTGGTGCAGGATCTTCCAAACGACGTGCTTCAGTTTCTTCTGGCCAGCCGGTACTGCGAGGTGGACCTGCTGTCGAATGTCGCCGGCGAGCTGTTCGGTCACCTCACGCCGGGGTGGGATCGCGTGCAGGCGGTGATTGAATGGGTGCACCGGAAGGTTCAATTCGGGTATAACTTCGCCCGTCCCACCAAGACCGCGCTGGACGTCTATACGGAACGCGTCGGCGTGTGCCGCGACTTTCAGCATCTGGCGATCACGTTCTGCCGGTGTCTGAATATCCCCGCCCGCTATGTGACGGGCTACCTGGGCGATATCGGGGTTCCGTATGCCGGCGCGATGGACTTCAGCGCCTGGTTCGAAGTCTACATGGACGGGCGTTGGTGGACGTGCGACGCGCGGCACGACCGGCAGCGCATCGGGCGCGTTCTGATGGCTACCGGGCGTGACGCCGCGGACGTGGCCCTGACGACTTCGTTTGGAAGCGCCGCGCTCTCGAGTTTTCTGGTGATCACCGACGAAGTGAAATGACCGGAATCTCGGGAGTAACTCGGGGGTAAGATGAAACCAACCGCTTCGCCTCCGCGTTGATCAGGTGAGCGCGCGGGAGTTCCGGACCTATGGGAGGAGCACTCGGTGGCTCGCTGGTTTTCTATCCTGTTTTCAACCCTGGCCCTCTGTTTTCTGGTTGGCGCGGCTACCGGCCCCGCTCCCTTCCGGCAGTACCGGGGATGGGAGTACGGCCCTGAAGACGTCCTGCTTCCCAAGGATTGGCAGCAGCCGGGCGAATGGGTTTTTGCGCGGCTCATGTACCCCTCGGTCCGCTTCAGCGACCGGCCCTACACCAACTGGCTCAACGGGGAAGCGAACTGGACGATGGATTATCCGCGCTCGGATCGTCATCTCTCCGAAGCCGTTCGGAGGCTGACGCGAATCGCCGCGCGATCCGTGGAGCAGCCCGTCAACCTGGACGATGACGGAGACGTCTTCGACTGGCCGTGGCTCTACGGAGTCGAAGTCGGGCACTGGGAACTGACCGACGCGCAGGTGGCGAAATTCCGGGAGTTCCTTCTGCGCGGCGGATTCTTCATGTGCGACGATTTCCACGGCACGCACGAATGGGAAGTTTTCACGGCCAGCATGAATAAGGTATTTCCGGACCGGCCCATCGTCGAAATCGATAACCAGGACCCCATCTTCCACACCGTTTACGACTTGGACGACCGTTACCAGGTGCCAGGCGAGCAATTCGTGCACTCCGGCAAAACCTATGAGCACAACGGAATGGTGCCCCGCTGGCGCGGCATCTACGACGACAAGGGGCGCATCATGGTCGCCATGTGTCACAACATGGATTTGGGCGATTCCTGGGAGCACGCCGATAATGCGGCATATCCGGCCAAGTTTTCCGCCCTGGGCATGCGGATCGGCGTGAACTATATCATTTACGCCATGACCCACTGACGGCCGTCCAAACTCGTAGATCTGACGTACCAAGACCTTTTCGCGATGGGCCCTGAGTGAGCGGATTGATTACGGTTCCGACTCGGGTGATAATAGAACCAGCCGTGGTCGAGAGGTTTGTCCTTTTCTTGATTGCCGGTCGCCAGGAGGAATCAAGTGAAGCGTACCGGAGCCGATGAAACACTGCGCTGCTCTTTTTGCCATAAGAGCCAGGACGTCGTCGGAAAGCTGATTTCCTCTCCAAGCGAATATCCGCGCGCTTACATTTGCGACGAATGTATCGCGGTTTGTAATTCCATCCTGGACGACGACAAGACAGATCAGCCCGCGACAAGTTCTGGAAAGCTTCCTAAACCCCTGGAAGTGAAGGAGTTCCTGGATCAGTACGTCATCGGCCAGGACGCCACGAAGAAGAAACTTTCCGTGGCCGTGTACAACCATTGCAAGCGCATTCAGATGAATAAGGTGCGCAATCCGGATGTGGAGCTTTCGAAAAGCAACATCCTTTTGATCGGGCCGACCGGAACCGGAAAGACGCTTTTGGCGCAGACGCTGGCGCGGATCCTGGACGTTCCCTTCGCAATCGTGGATGCGACCACGCTGACCGAAGCCGGTTACGTCGGGGAGGATGTGGAAAACATCATCCTCAAACTTCTTCAGGCAGCCGACGGAGACGTGCAGAAATGCCAGCAGGGCATCATCTACATTGACGAAATCGACAAAATCTGCCGGAAGGACGAGAATCCCTCCATCACGCGAGACGTTTCGGGTGAGGGCGTGCAACAGGCCTTGTTGAAAATCCTGGAAGGAACCATAGCCAACGTGCCGCCGCAGGGCGGCCGCAAGCACCCGCACCAGGAGTTCACTCCGGTGGATACGTCGAACATTCTGTTCATCTGTGGCGGCGCGTTTGTCGGGCTGGAGAAGATCATCGCGCGCCGGACCGGCAAGAAAACCATGGGCTTCATGGGAGAAGACCAGGTAGACCGGGCGACAGGCGCGAAAACGATTCCCATGCCGGGGCATCGCGATCCGGAATTGTTCAGCCAGCTGCAGCCGCATGATCTGATGAAATTCGGGTTCATTCCGGAGTTCATCGGGCGCCTGCCGGTGATCGCCACCCTGGAAGATCTGGATCGGCAGGCTTTGGTTCAGATTCTCACGCGTCCCAAGAACGCGATCATCCGCCAATATCAGAAGCTTTTCGAGTTCGAGAATGTGCGTTTGAAGTTCACCGACGATGCCCTCGAGGCCATCGCCGCGCTCGCGATGGAGCGCAAAGTGGGCGCCCGGGGTCTTCGTATGATCCTGGAAGAACTTATGCTGGATCTCATGTACTACATTCCCTCGTACAAGAAGGTTCGTGAGTTCCAGGTGACGCGGGAGATGGTGCTCTCGCAGAAGATCAGTTTGACCCTGCTCGAAAAGGCGGGCTAGAGTCTTTTCCATTCCGTCGTAATCTAAGTAAGAGGCGGGCTGTATTGCCGGCCGACCGCGGGCGAATCCGGCGACCACGTAGGTTCCGGAAATGGTCCGCTGTTTTCGCTCTTGTCTTCCCAACAGGTCAATAGAATGCTCACATCCAAAGAAAAGCCAGACACCCGGCGTTTGCCGATGATGCCCATTCGGGACGTCGTCATTTTCCCCTACATGATGACTCCGTTCGTGGTAGGCCGGGAGTCCAGCGTTCGCGCTCTTGAAGACGCCATGGCCGGCGACAAGAAAATCTTTCTTGCGACGCAGCATGACGCATCCGTGGACGAGCCTCGGCCGAACGAAATTTATTCGGTGGGCACAATCGTCAATATCGTCCAGAGTTTGAAGTTGCCGGATGGCAACATCAAAGTCCTGGTCGAAGGCGTCGAACGGGCCAAGGTTGTATCGGTCAGCGACGATGAAGGATATTTCCGGGCGGTTGTTCGCGTCTCGAACTACAAGGTGGAGCAGGGTCCGCAGCTCGAGGCGCTGGTGAGCCGGGTGACCACGCTGTTTGAGCAGTACGTGAAGCTCAGCCAAAACCTGAATTACGAGTCCATGATCGCGGCCATCCGCGTGGACGATCCGGGGAAGCTTTCCGACACCGTAGGCGCGAATCTGCAATTGACGATTGAGGAGAAGCAGGAGCTTCTGGAGATTTTCGATCCGATCGACCGGCTGACGCGCGTGGCCGAGATGCTCGACATCGAAATTGAAAAGTTGAATGTGGACCGCACCATCCAGGGACGCGTGAAGCGCCAGATGGAAAAGGCTCAGAAAGAGTATTACCTCAACGAGAAAATCAAAGCGATCCAGAAGGAACTGGGACGCGGCGAGAAGAGTGAGATCGATGAATTAAAGGGCCGGATCGAGAGCGCCGGGATGACCAAGGACGCTCTGGATAAGGCCATGGCGGAATTGAAGCGGTTGGAGAATATGCCGCCGATGTCCGCGGAATCGACCGTCTCGCGAAATTACCTGGACTGGCTGCTCTCGGTGCCGTGGAAGAAGAAGTCCAAAGAAATCCGGGACCTCGCCTTCGCCCAGGAAGTGCTGAACAGCGACCACTACGGGCTGGAGAAGATCAAGGAACGCATCCTCGAATTCCTGGCCGTCCGGCGCCTGGTTAAGAATCCGAAGGGTTCGATTCTCTGTTTCGTGGGACCTCCCGGAGTCGGTAAGACGTCCCTCGGGATGTCGATCGCGAAAGCCACGGGGCGGAAGTTCGTTCGGATGTCCCTCGGCGGCGTGCGCGACGAAGCGGAAGTGCGCGGTCATCGTCGCACCTATATAGGCGCCCTGCCCGGCCAGATCATCCAGATGATGAAAAAGGCGGGCACCAAGAATCCCGTCTTCATGCTGGATGAGATCGACAAGATGTCGACCGATTTCCGGGGGGATCCCTCGTCGGCGCTTCTGGAGGTGCTCGATCCGGAGCAGAATTTCATGTTCGTGGATCATTACCTCGACGTGGAGTATGACCTGAGCCAGGTGTTCTTCATCGCGACGGCGAACGTCATGCACACCATTCCGCCTGCGTTGCAGGACCGCATGGAGGTGATCCGCCTTTCCGGATACACGGAACTCGAGAAAATGGAGATCGCCAAGCGCTTCCTCGTGCGAAAGCAACTGGAGGCGACCGGACTCACCCCCAACCAGATCGAATTCACCGATGACGGGTTGAACGGGCTCGTGCAGTTCTATACGCGGGAGGCGGGAGTTCGCAATCTGGAGCGCGAGGTCGGCAACGTCTGCCGGAAAATTGCCCGCAAGATTGTCGGGGCGAACGGCGAGAAGTTGGAAAAGCGCATGATTACCGGCGACGCGCTGGCCGATCTGCTGGGGCCGACTAAGTTCCGCGATCTGACCACCGATCGAAAGAACGAGATCGGCGCGGCGACGGGTCTGGCGTGGACCGAAGTCGGCGGCCAGATCCTGACCACGGAAGCGACGCTAATGGAGGGCAAGGGCAAGCTGACCGTCACCGGAAAATTGGGCGACGTGATGCAGGAATCCGCCCAGGCGGCGATGAGTTATATCCGGTCGCGGGCGCACCAGTTCGGTCTGCCCCGGGATTTCTATCGCAATCTGGACGTCCATCTTCATATTCCCGAGGGCGCAATCCCGAAGGATGGCCCTTCCGCCGGCATCACCATGGCCACCACGATTGCGAGCGCACTCACCAGAATCCCGGTACGCGGCGATGTGGCCATGACGGGCGAGATCACGTTGCGCGGCAAGGTGCTTCCCATCGGCGGTCTTAAAGAGAAGCTGATGGCGGCTCACCGGCATGGGATAACGGAAGCGATCATGCCCAAGGACAACCAGCGGGATCTGCCGGATATTCCAGAAGCCATCCGCAATACGATGACCCTGCACTTCGTCGAGTCGATGGATGATGTTCTGAAGATCGCCTTGGAGCGGGAGATCGTGACGCTGCCGAATCCGATCGACGCACCCGCCGTTGATCTGGTCGCGCGGCCTCCGATCGAAGAAAACCGGGCGCATTAAAGCAATCGAAGGGCGGGGTCCATTCCCCGCCCTTCCTGTTGTGGAAGAATGGTCCCGCGAAATACCTTGCTAAGTTGTGTATAATTGAAGGCAGAATTCATAGCCAGCGCCAATGAGCCCGAGCAGTTCCCAGCCGACGGGCTGCCCGAGATTGCATTTTTGGGTAGAAGTAACGTCGGCAAGTCCAGTCTGATCAATGTCCTTACGGGGCAGAAAGGTCTGGCTTTTACCAGTAGCACTCCGGGACGCACCCAGACCATTAATTTTTACCGCATTGACGGCAAGTTGAACTTCGTCGATCTCCCGGGATACGGGTACGCTCGGGTGCCGAGAGGCATGACGGATGTCTGGAAGAAGCTTATCGAGAGTTATCTCGTGGAGAGAAGCCAGTTCCAGTTGGCGTTTCTCATTCTGGATGGCCGCCGGGGATGGATGGAGAAGGATCTCGAGCTGAAAAGATGGCTTGAGCACCACAACCGGCAGTATTTGGTCATTGTGACCAAGATGGACAAGCTTAACCAGGCGGAGCAACGGCGGGGGCTGGCGCAGATTGCGGCAGTATCTCCGGAACCATTACCATTCTCGGCCGTGACCGGCCGGGGAGTGAGGGAAATTTGGCAAGCAATAGCGAAGACACACTAGAAGCAACCCCCCCGCAACAGGATAAATCGACGGTCGAAACTCCCGCCCGGGAGAGTTCGGGCGTCGTCCAGGCGGATGGCGCCTCGTCGCCAGTCCCGAGCGCGGACTTGGCCCCGAGCACGGCTAACGAGTCGCCCTCTCTTTCTCAGAAAACGCCGGGAGATCGGCCGGTGAACGGGAATTCCGGAGGCGAAAAGCCAGTGGCCGCCGCCGAGGAACGCCCCCGGGAGGATCGGCCGAGATCCTCGGGCGATAAGCCGGACGGTCAACGGCAGACCATCGGCTCTCGCGCCGCGGGAGAGCGGGAGCGCCATCACGACCGCAGAGAGCGCGGGCCGCATTCCGGGGAGCGCGGCAGCGGTTCCGGAAATTCCGCGCCTTCGCCCAACGCCGGAGCAGCCAACGGAGCGCCGGCGCCCCCTAGCGGCGCCAGCCAAAACCCCGGCAATCAGACGCCGCCGGGCACAACTCCTCCCGCGCCCGCGGGGGAAGCTTCGGAAGCTTCGAACGGTGCGCCCATGGCGATCACGTCCCAGGGCGCGGGTCCCAATCAGCATGGCCTTCGCCGCAGTCGCGGCGCGCAACAGCAGCAGGCCAAAAACGGTTCCCCAACGCTCGATCTGGTCGAGCTGAAGGACATGAACATCCAGAAGCTCAATCAGGTAGCCAAGGATCTTCAGGTGCCGGGGGCGGCCGGTCTGCGAAAGCAGGAGCTCATCTTCAAAATCCTGCAAACGCAGGCGGAGAAGAGCGGCCTGATTTTCTCCGAAGGCGTTCTGGAATGCTTGCCGGACGGCTTCGGATTTCTGCGCGCGCCGGAGTACAACTACCTTCCCGGACCGGATGACGTATACGTTTCGCCATCCCAGATCCGGCGCTTCGATCTGCGCACCGGCGATACGATCAGCGGCCAGATCCGCCCGCCCAAAGAGGGCGAGCGATATTTTGCGCTGATCAAGGTGGATGCGATCAACTTCGAGCCGCCCGAGGAAGCGCGCAACAAGATCTTCTTCGATAACCTCACCCCGCTTTATCCCAATGCGCGATTGAAGTTGGAGACCACGCGGGACAACTCGTCGGGTCGGGTGATGGATCTGCTGGTTCCCATCGGCAAGGGACAACGCGGATTGATCGTCGCCCCGCCCCGCACTGGTAAGACGATGCTGCTGCAGAATATCGCGAACTCGGTTACGGTGAACCAGCCCGAAGTCACCCTCATCGTGCTGCTGATTGATGAGCGTCCCGAGGAAGTGACGGACATGCAGCGGTCGGTGCGCGGAGAAGTGATCGCCTCTACGTTCGATGAGCCGGCGACGCGCCACGTGCAAGTGGCCGAGATGGTGATCGAGAAGGCCAAGCGCCTGATCGAGCACAAGAAAGACGTGGTGATCCTGCTCGATTCGATCACGCGGCTCGCGCGGGCTTACAACACCATCGTGCCGCCGTCGGGCAAGGTGCTTTCCGGCGGCGTGGATTCCAATGCTCTGCAGCGTCCCAAGCGCTTTTTCGGCGCCGCGCGAAACGTCGAAGAAGGCGGCTCTCTCACCATCATCGCCACCGCGCTGATCGATACCGGAAGCCGTATGGACGATGTCATTTTCGAAGAGTTCAAGGGCACCGGCAACATGGAAATCCACCTCGACCGCAAGCTGGTGGATAAGCGCGTGTTCCCGGCCATCGACATCAACAAGAGCGGCACCCGCAAGGAAGAGCTGCTGATGCCTCGCGAGGAACTCAACCGCGTTTGGATATTGCGCAAGGTGCTGAATCCTCTTTCGCCGGTGGAGAGCATGGAACTGCTCCTCGACAAGCTTGGAAAAACGCGATCGAACGCGGAATTTCTGAGCTCGATGAGCGGGTAGGGCTTCACGCCCGCTTCTAAGAAGACGCGGCGCGCCTGCCGTTCCGCTTCTTCGGCGCATTGCGGGCGCGCGTTTTCACCACAATAGGCGTCCCTTCAAAACCAAACCGTTTGCGAATCTGGTTGGAGATATAACGCTCATGCGAGAAGTGCAGCGGCGTATTTCGATCCGTGAACAGAATGAAGGTCGGCGGCCGGATGCTGGATTGCGTAATATACAGGATCTTGCGTTCTTCGAACTCCAGCGCTTGCACAAAGCGGTTCAGCTCTCCCGTGGTCACGCGCTTCGAAGCCGATTCATGCGCCTTCCGGATCATCTTAAACAGGTTCTTGACCCCATCGCCGGACTTAGCCGAGATGAACACGACCGGCGCGTACTCCAGGAACTTGAGGTGGTCGCGCAAATCCACCTCGAACTTTCTCTTGACGGGTTCGCCGATCAGATCCCATTTGTTTACGACAATCAGCACGCCGCGGCCGCCCTCGTGCGCGTAGCCGGCGATGGTGGCGTCGAGCGCGAGAACGCCTTCCGTGGCGTCCAGGACAACCAGAACCACATGCGCCATCCGGATACTGCGGCGAGCCATCACGACGCTTAACTTCTCGGCCATCAGGTTCGTCTTGCCTTTCCGGCGAATGCCGGCCGTATCGACGAAGACGTATTCGATGCCGTTTTGAATGACGGCTTCGTCAACGGAGTCGCGGGTGGTCCCCGCAATGGGGGAAACGATGGCGCGCTCCTGCCCGGTGAGCGCGTTCAGCAGCGTCGATTTGCCCACATTCGGCCGTCCGATGATCGCGACCTTGATCTGGGGCATGGCTTCCGGAGCGGGTTCGTGCGGAAAACCCTCCGTGATGTGATCCAGCAAAGCATCCACGCCGATGCCATGCTCGGCCGAAACCGGGAATATTTCCTTGATTCCCAAAACGTAGAAATCATGCGCCAGCATGTCGCGGGCGATTGTATCGGACTTGTTGACCGCCAGCGTCACGGGTTTTCCGAGGCGGCGCAGCATCTGCGCCAGATCGCGATCCGGCGCCGTGATCTCGCTGCGCCCGTCCACCAGAAAAATAATATGCGCGGCCTGTTCCAGCGCTACGCGGGCCTGCGCCAGGATCTGGCCCGGGATGTACTCGTCATCGTCCACGACGATTCCGCCGGTGTCGATCAGCTCAAACCGGCGGCCCAGATGCTCAGCCACGCCGTAGATACGATCACGCGTGATGCCCGGCTCATCTCCTACAATCGACCGGCGCTCGCCCGTAATCCTGTTGAAAAGGGTCGACTTGCCAACGTTGGGGCGGCCTACGATTACGACCGTTGGCAATGACTCAGTCATGAACCAAAGTAACATCGGAGAAGTGCCCATCAGTCCCCGGCCAAAGTCCCCGGAAGCAACGTCTGAAGCACGCCGCTTCTTCGGACCCTATGGGGCGCTCGCCCGTTGGCATCCCCATTACGAATACCGGCCGGGTCAGGCCGAGATGGCGGAAGCGGTCGAATCGGCCCTGCGCGATCGGCGCCACCTGCTTGTGGAGGCCGGCACGGGAACCGGCAAGACGCTGGCCTATCTGGTTCCCGCGTTGCTCTCGGGGAAGCGAATCATCATCTCGACTGGAACCAAGAACCTGCAGGAACAGCTTTTTTTCAAGGATGTTCCGTTTCTCCAGGAGCACTTCGACCGGCCTCTCCGGGTGGCCTATATGAAAGGCCGCGGCAATTTCGCATGCCGGCAGAAGATTTATGACGCCGATCGCGAAGCCGTGCTCACCGGCATGGAGGAGGTTGCGGATTTTCAGATCATTCAGGACTGGGAAAAAACGACGGCTTTCGGCGACCGGGCGGAGATCCGGACGCTGCCCGAAAACAGCTCGGCCTGGAGAAAAATCGATGCCCGCCGCGATCTGTGTTCCGGCCCGAAGTGCCCGCAGTACGAGCGTTGTTTCGTCACCGCGATGTATCAGCGCGCCGGCGCGAGCGACATCGTGATCGTCAATCACCATCTCTTCTTCGCCGATCTCGCCCTGAGGGACGGCGATTTCGCCGGAATTCTGCCTGAGTACCACGCCGTCATCTTCGATGAGGCGCACGAGATCGAGGACACCGCGGGGCAGTACTTCGGCGTGCAGATCAGCAACTACCGCTTTCAGGAACTGCGGCGCGACTCGGCCGTGATCTCACGAGCCCGGCAGTTCGGCTCCGCCGAGTTGGATCGGGTTCTGGAACGGCTTGAGGAACATGCGACACAGTTCTTTGCGCGCCTTCCCATCGCGGAGGGCCGGGCCTCGTTTCAAAACCGGAGCGCATTCCTCGACGATCACCGCGAACGCTACCAGGATGTTCTGGCGTCTCTTGAACTGCTCTCCGCGAACTTAAAATTGATTTCCGATCCGCCCGGCGAAGTTGCGCCGCTGATCCGGCGCGCGAGCGAGCTGTGGGAGTCGTTGAAGTTTCTTCTGGAAAGCGACGATCCGTCGTTCGTCTACTTCCTGGAACGGCGCGGTCGCGGATGCTTTCTTCAGGCCACGCCCATCGACGTGTCGGACGTGCTTGCGCGGCGGCTGTTCGATACCATCCCGACCGTGGTGCTGGCCTCGGCGACCCTCGCCGTAAGCGGCAACTTCGATTTCGTGCAGAACCGCCTGGGTCTGCAAAACGCCCGCACGCTGGTTGTCGCCGGTCACTTCGATTACGGGAAACAGGCGCTTCTTTACGTTCCACAGCATCTGCCGGATCCGCGCAACGCCCTGTTCGGGAAAATGGCCGCTGATGAGATCGTCCAGATTCTGCAAGCCTCGCGCGGCCGCGCCTTCGTTCTGTTCACGAGCTATCAGCAGATGCGCATGGTGCATGACCGCGTGTCGCTGGCGATCGATTTTCCGGTGCTCCTGCAAGGCACAGGCCCTCGTAACGCGCTGCTCGAAGAGTTTCAACGCACGCCCAACTGCGTCCTTTTTGCGACCGCTTCCTTCTGGCAGGGCGTGGATGTTCCCGGCGAAAAATTGAGCTGCGTGATCATCGATCGGCTGCCCTTCTCCGTCCCCAGCGATCCGGTGGTGCAGGCGCGGGTCCGCGCGGTCCGGGAAGCCGGCGGCGATCCGTTCTTCGATTACCAGATTCCTCAAGCCGCCATCGCTCTCAAACAGGGCTTCGGACGCCTGATCCGGTCCGCGCGCGATCGCGGCGTTCTCGTGCTGCTCGATAATCGAATTACCAGGCAGCGCTACGGCCAGGTGTTTTTCGACAGCCTGCCCGATTACGGCTTTACAACTCAGATCACGGACGTGGAAAGGTTTTTTGATGTTTGAAGTTTGCGTAGAGCACACATTCGCCGCCGCCCATGCGCTGCGCAACTACCACGGCAAATGCGAAAACGTGCACGGTCATAATTACAAAATTCAGGTGAAAGTCACCGGGCCGGAACTGGACGAGACCGGAATGCTGGTCGACTTTGTCGAGCTGAAGCGTTTATTGCGCGGCGCGTCGGAGCGGCTGGATCACCAGTTTCTCAATGAGATTGAACCCTTCACCACGGTCAATCCGTCCGCGGAGAACATCGCGCGTTACCTGTTTGAAGAAATTAGCGGCAAGCTCCGAAGTGAGAATGCCGCTGAGTTGGAGGAAGTGAAAGTCTGGGAGACCGATATCCAGTTTGCCTGTTACCGGCCTGCCCCGCCGCACAGAGCCTGAATCCAGTTACTCGGTCCAGTAACTGAAGAGAACTCCTTCGCCGGCTACGTCCATGTCAAAGGAGTATTCGGAAAGATTGATCTCATCCAGACCGTTGCTTGTCTCCAGAAAAAACTGGTCGGAAATCCCGCCGCTCTGGTCAGGCCACAGCACGCGCGCCACACCGGCGAGCGTAGTTTTGTTCATTCCGGCGCGGCCGAGATATGCCTTGCCGGTAAGCCCTGGAATCATCTGGAAAAACAGTTTCGCCACACGCTGGGTAGGATCGGTCGACAGCGGGACCGGAATACCCGGCGTGGGTTGATTGATGCGTCCGACGGATGTGAATGTCATGCGATCTCCTCAACCGCATGTTAGTGTTCACAAACGCGGATCGGGAGCCCACCGCCAGCTAAGCGTCTTAGAATCAACGAAATTTGGGCCGAGGAACAACGTGACCAGCTTCAGCGGCTGAAGAACTCGGCGTTTTTCTGCGTGAAGTCGGACCACTTCTCCGGAAGATCGTCGACGGCGAAAATTGCGGAAACAGGGCAAACGGGAACGCACGCGCCGCAGTCGATACACTCGACCGGGTCGATGTAGATCATATCCACGCCGGGGAATCGCGGGTCTTCTTTTTTAGGGTGGATGCAATCCACCGGGCAGGCATCCACACACGCCGTGTCCTTGGTTCCGATGCAGGGTTCTGCGATTACGTAAGCCATATTGTCCGGAAAAACTAGGTATAGCATACTCAGCGCGGGCAACCTTCGCGGATTGTCTTGCAAATTCCCGGGTTCGTAATCACCCTGTAACCGCTCTTCACGTAACCTCAACATTCGCCCGCTCTCATCGGGCTGTGGGAGGATCCGCGTTTTGCATCTGTTCGGAGAAGACCTGTCTATCAGCAGCTTCGCTTTTCTTCTGGTCGCGCTCGGCCTGGCGCTGACTTTTGAATTCGTGAACGGCTTTCACGACACCGCTAACGCGGTGGCCACGGTCATTTACACGAATACCCTCAAGCCGACCTATGCCGTCATCTGGTCGGGCTGCTGGAATCTGATCGGAGTGTTGGTCTCATCCGGCGCCGTGGCTTTCGGCGTCCTCGCTCTGCTGCCCGTGGAACTGGTCCTGAACGTCGGTTCCGGGGCCGGCTTCGCCATGGTCTTCGCGCTGCTGATCTCCGCGATCATCTGGAATCTCGGGACGTGGTATCTGGGCCTGCCGGCGTCTAGTTCCCACACGCTGATCGGCTCCATCATGGGCGTTGGGCTGGCGAATTCCTGGCTGTCTCCCGGACATGTTTTTGGCGAGGGCGTCAACTGGATCAAGGCCCGCGAAGTCGGGCTAAGCCTGCTCGTCTCTCCGCTCGTGGGCTTTGTCTGTTCGGCTGCTCTGCTTCTCCTGCTGAAGGCCCTAATCAAGCGCAAAGATCTATTCCAGGCGCCCGAGCCTGGCAAAGCGCCGCCTCTATGGATCCGCGGCGTGCTCATGCTCACCTGCACCGGCGTCAGCTATGGCCACGGCTCCAATGACGGCCAAAAAGGGATGGGTCTCATTATGCTCATTCTGGTCGGCATCGTTCCCGCTTCCTTTGCGGTGAATGGAAACACGAGCCAGACGGCCATTCGCGAGCTCACGCAAGCCACGCAAACCATCTCATTTCAGATGGACCGGCATGCGCCCGGCATCGCCATGGCTGGCGCGCAGAACGCCTCCGACGAACTGTCGGAATATTTGAAAACCTCGGGAAAGCTCGCGGATCGCACCTTCGCCGCCGTGGGAACCAAATGCCGCGAGATCTCCGATCAACTGAATAACCGGGAGAGCCTCTCTTCTCTTTCGAAGGAGCAGCGGATGCATCTCCGCAGCGATTTATACCTGGTTTCCGAGTCGCTCGGAAAGATGACGAAATCCCACAGCCTGACCGATGCGGACGAACAGAAAGCCGTCTCGAAGTTGAAAACGGGCATCGACAAGGTGACCAAGTTCATTCCGCTCTGGGTGAAAGTGTCGGTCGCGCTCGCTCTGGGGCTGGGCACCATGATCGGATGGAAGCGGATCGTGGTCACCGTGGGCGAAAAAATTGGGAAAGAGCACCTCACCTACGCGCAGGGCGCCTCGGCCGAGCTCGTGGCCGCCCTTACCATTTTGGCCGCCGATAACTACGGACTTCCCGTCAGCACCACGCACGTCTTATCGTCCGGCGTCGCGGGCACGATGGCCGCGAACCACTCCGGCCTCCAGATGGACACGCTGCGGAATTTGCTGCTCGCGTGGATACTCACGCTGCCCGTGTGCGTGCTGCTCGGCGCGGGACTGTTTTCCTTCGGACTTTATATCGTCTTCAACGTCCTGGGTTTGCGGTAAGGCCGGCTCTTATCGGCGCGACATTATTGATGCGTCCGCAGGAACTCCCGGGCCGCGGTGAAATCATCCGGCCCGAGTTCGTGGCCGAGGCTGCTCCAGCGCAAGTCCACCTGAGCGCCCGCATAGCGCAGAACCTGCGCCAGTTTTTCCGTTCCGGGCCGCGGCAGAATGCGGTCGTTCTCGCCCGCCAGAATCAGGACCGGAGTTCCGGCCAGCGGCAGAAGCGGCTGCGGTTCCAGAGGCAGCGTCGCGCGCATCAGGATCGCCCCGGCGAGCAATTGCGGGTGCAGCAGCATTAGCGCGGCCGCCATATTGGCGCCATTCGAATATCCGAGCGCGATCACGCGCGCCGCATCGAAGTGGTAGCGCTCGGCGGAGTCGTGAAGAAACGCTTCCAGCTCGGCCGCGCGCAGCCGGATATCATCTTCGTCGAACACCCCTTCGCGAATCCGGCGGAAAAAACGCGCCATCCCGTTTTCATCCACTCCTCCGCGGGGGCTCAGAAGGGCTGAGCCTGGAGCGATGCCGCGTCCGATCGGCAGAAGGTCATTCTCATCGCCGCCCGTTCCGTGCAGCAACAGGACTGTCACCGGCGATCCGGTGGAGGCGACGAACTGGTGAATCATTTCAGATGGCAAGGCTTCTCTCCGGGATGCGCAGTTTGGGCAGAATCGCTTCTATCGGGCCGCGCTCGGACTCCAGCCACGGCGGCAACTTCAGCGCGCTTCCGAGATGTTCCAACGTCTCGTCGATGGCGAAGCCCGGCGGATCGGTCGCAATCTCAAACAAGACGCCTCCCGGCTCGCGGAAATAGATGGAGCGAAAATACTGGCGATCCAGAACCGGGGTGACGTCCAGACCGGCGCGCGACAGCTCCATGCGCCACGCCAGTTGCACTTCCTCCGACGGCGCGCGAAAAGCGACGTGGTGAATCGTCCCCGCGCCCATTCCGCCGCGGCGTCCATCCGGCTGGCAGAGCAGATCGACGCAGCGTCCCGGATCTGAACCGGCCGCCTCATACCGGAAGCGGCTGCCGTCGTTTCCCGCGAGTTTGTACCCGAATTGGCCGGTCAGGAGAGCGGCTGTCGCTTCATAGCCGGATTCGGAAAGCGTCACGCCGTGAAAGCCCAGGATCTGTTGATCCCCCTCCCGAGAGGCGACAATCTCAAGCCGCATGTCGTCCGGACCCGCGAAAGTGATCAGTTCCTCCCCAAAGCGCTCCAAAGGCCCCGTCACTTCGATGCCGAGAGCCGCGAGCCGCCGGCTCCAGTATTCGAGCGACCCTTTCCCGGCGAGGAACGCCACCGTAACCGCCTGTCCGGGGCCGCGGCGGCCTCGCGGGATGTCCCGCCAGGGAAAGAACGTCAGGATGGTTCCGGGCGCGCCTTGGGTATCTCCGTAGTAAAGGTGGTATGTTCCCGGGTCGTCGAAGTTCACCGTTTGCTTGACCAGCCGCAGCCCGAGCACGCCGGCGAAGAAGTCCACGTTCAACTGTGGATCGCCCGCAATCGCCGTCACGTGATGAATTCCCGGAATCAACATCCCCACTCCCTCCAACCCAAGCGCTAACGATACTTGCCGGCGAACTGATTCCGGCGGATCAGCAAAAGATCCAGAAAGGACTGTGCTCCGTTCCACATCCCGACCTTCGTCCCTTCCACATGACTCCACCTCACCGGAACCTCGTCGATTTCGAATCCCAGCAGCCGGGCGATGAACAGAATCTCGACATCAAAGCCAAAGCGATCCAGTTCCTGGCGCGCGAACACCAGTTCCGCCGATCGGCGCGAAAACAGTTTGAAGCCGCATTGCGTGTCGCGAATGCCGAGCCCCACGGCGGCCCGCATCACCAGATTGAAAAATTTCCCGGCGGTCTCCCGGAAAGCTGGTTGATGCACTCCGATCAGAGAGCGATTCACCGCGCGCGACCCGATCACCACATCCGCATTCGTTTGGCCCGCGTCGCTCCAGAGCTTTTCCAGCTCTTCGATCGGCGCGGACAGATCGGCGTCGCTGAAAAGCCGCCACTCCGCTCGTGCCGAGAGCATCCCTCGCCGCACCGAATATCCCTTGCCGCGATTCACGGAATTCTCCAGAACACGCACGCACGGGCGTGACGCGGCAAAGGCGCGCGCCAATTCCGGGGTGCCGTCGGTCGAACCGTCGTCCACAACCACGATCTCCCAGAAGTCGAACGCCGCGCCGGCCAGATAGTCGGAAACACGCGCCAGCGTGGCCGGCAAACGCGAGTGTTCGTTGTATGCGGGAATGACGACAGAGATCGATCGAATCAACGAATCATAATATCAGCGCGCCTATAATAACGACTTGTCCTGTCGCGCCGCGGCGGGGGCATTTTTCCAAACCGGGAGCGATGGTTGTCAATCGAAGATGAGTTGTTTGAGAGCCGCCTTCAGCGCGCTCGCGAGATGGAAGACGCGGGCGCGCGACCCTATGGACAGCGCTTCGACGTAACGCATCAGATTCCGCGGGTTCTCGCGCAGTTCGGCTCCAAAACCGCGGAGGAGTTGACGCCCGCCGGCCAGCGCGCGCCCGGCATTCGCGTGAGCGGCCGCGTGATGACCATCCGACGTATGGGCAAAGCCGCCTTCGCGAACCTGGCGGGCGGCGGAGAGCACATCCAGATCTATGTCCGCAAAGACGCCGTAAGCCCCGAAGACTTCTTATTGTTCGAGCGGCTGGATCTGGGCGATATCATCGGCGTCGAAGGCTATGTCTTCCGGACGCGCACGGGCGAGCTGAGCATCCATGCCGAAAAGCTGACGTTTCTATCCAAAATTCTGCTCGCGCTGCCCGAGAAATGGCACGGCCTCGAAGACGTGGAGATGCGCTACCGGCAGCGTTATCTGGATCTGATCTCGAACCCAGATGTGCGCCGCGTCTTCGTCACGCGCAGCAAGGTGATCGGATCTTTGCGGCGGCAACTCGACGCGCGCGGGTTCATCGAAGTGGAAACTCCGATGATGCAGCCGCTCTACGGAGGCGCCGCAGCCCGCCCGTTCGTCACCCACCACAACACCCTGGACGTGGATCTTTTTCTGCGGATCGCTCCCGAACTGTACCTGAAGAGACTGGTCGTCGGTGGTTTGGATCGGGTCTATGAGATCAACCGGAACTTCCGGAATGAAGGCATCTCGACGATGCACAATCCGGAATTTACGATGCTCGAGTTCTATCAGGCCTACACCGATTATCGCGGGCTGATGGACTTCACCGCCGAACTGCTGGCGCGCACCGCCGAAGACGCCACCGGAAGCACGCGCGTGCCGTGGGGTGACGAAATCCTGGATTTCGGCGCGGTGCGGCGCCTCACCATGCGCGAGGCCGTGGTCGAATACTGGCAAGGGGATGCGCGCCCGACGGCCCCGCAGGTGGAAGACCCGGAATGGCTGATGCGGCATTCCGGCGCCAAGTCGGCGGGCGAAGCCTTAGCCGACCTGTTCGAAAGATTCGCCGAGCGCCGCCTGATTCAGCCCACTTTCGTCTACGATTACCCCGTCGAGATCTCCCCGCTCTCGATGAAGAAGCCGGACGATCCGGGGATGGTGGAGCGGTTCGAGATCTTTGCGGCCGGCATGGAACTGGGGAACGCTTACACCGAGCTGAACGATCCGCGGGAGCAAAGACGCCGCTTCGACCTGCAGCGAGCCATGCGCGCCGGCGGCGACGAGGAAGCTCACCAGATGGATGAGGACTACCTGCGCGCGCTCTGCTATGGCATGCCGCCCACCGCGGGCGAGGGCATCGGGATCGACCGCCTCACCATGATTCTGAGCGGCGTCCGGTCAATCCGCGATGTGATTCTATTCCCTCTGCTGCGTCCCGAAGGGGAGATCGGAATCGCGGAGCGGCTCCGCGCGATGGATCGCGAGCCGGCGTAACGTGACGTCGTTCGAGCTGTTCGTCGCCGCGCGGTATCTCCGCATCCGCCGCAAGGAGGCCGTGATCTCGGTCGTCACGCTGATTTCGCTGGCAGGGGTCGCCGCCGGCGTCGCGGCGTTGATCATCTCCCTGGCCATTAACAATGGCTTTCGCGACACTCTGGAGCGGGATCTGCTCGGCGCTACCTCGCACGTCAACGTGCTGGCCAAAGATCCCGGCGAGGGCATTCACGGCTGGCGCGAATTGATTACAAAATTCCTGAAGATCCCGCACGTGGTGGCCTGCGCGCCGGTGCTGTATGCGCCCGTCTTCGTTTCCTCCGCGTTGAACGGCACGGGGGCCATCCTCAAGGGGGTTGACGTCCATTCTGAACTTGCCGTCAGCGACGTTTTGCGCCGCCTGAAATCGGGCAGCTTGAACGGGTTTCAGGGATCTGAACACCTCCCTGGCATCATTCTGGGTTCCCATCTCGCGCAGGATCTGGGCGCCGCCCCGAACAGCGTTCTTCAGGTTCTCACCGCGCAGGGCCAGTTGACGCCGTTTGGAAAGCGCCCCAACTCGCAGCGGTTCCGCGTCGCGGGCACCTTCGAGACCGGCTTCTACGATATCGACGACAAGTGGGCTTACGCCGCGCTTCCGGCGGTGCAAAGAATCCTGTCCTTGAGCGATGTGGTGAACTCGGTCGAGCTCCGCGTCGACGACATGAACCTCGCTCCAGCGATCGGACAGGCCGCCGAACGGGTGGCCGGACCGCTTTATAGCGCCACGAACTGGCAAGAGCAAAACCGCCAGCTATTGAACGCGTTGAAAATGGAACGCGTCGTGACCTCGATCACCATCGGTTTGATCGAACTGGTGGCCGCTATCAACATCCTCATCGTTCTGACCATGATCGTCATGGAAAAATACCGGGACATTGCGGTGCTCATGTCGATGGGCGCGCGGCGCTCCCAGATTCGCCGCATCTTGCTCTTTCAGGGCGTGATCATCGGCGCGATCGGAACCACCATCGGCCTATTCCTCGGATACTCGCTCAGCTTTCTGGCGGACCGCTATCACTGGATTCCCCTGGACGAATCGGTTTACGCCTTGAGCTACGTGCCGTTTGAGCCCCGGTTGTTGGACGGAATCTGGGTCGCCGGAGCGGCCATGCTGGTGAGCACGCTCGCGACCCTGTATCCGGCGCGCAACGCGATCGCGATCGTGCCGGCTGAAGTGCTCCGTTACGAATAGCGCGGGCGACCCAATCAGGCGCCGCGCGGGTAGCAGCCCAATACGCGTTGGAAATCCGCCAGTTCCGCCAGGTGCGCCACGGCGTTCCGGGCGGCGGCATCCTCCATATTTCCAAGGAAATCCAAATAAAAAAGGTATTCCCAAGGCTTCCCGCGGAGTGGCCGGGACTCGATCTTGGCGAGGCTCAAATCCCGCAGTGCAAAGGCGCCGAGCGCCCGGAAGATGGCGCCGGGTCGATTCCGGGTGGTGAAAACCAGCGAGGTCTTCCAACCCGGGTGCGGCGTTTTCCGCTGGATTAAAATTTCTCCGGGCCCTTTCACCAGCAGAAAGAAACGCGTGAAATTCTGCCGGTCGTCTTCAATGGAACGCTTCAGAATGTGCGCTCCATAGTATTCCGCTGCGACGGACGAGGCGATCGCGCCGGCATCTCGCGCATTTTCTTCCATGAGCATTTTCACGCTGCCCGCGGTGTCGTAAAACGTCGCCTTTTCGATTTCCGGGTGGGCCTCAAAGAAGTCGAGACACTGGTTTAATGCGACCGGGTGCGAGTACGCACGCCGAATTTGCCGAAAAGGAACGCCGGGCGCCGCAATCAGATTGTGGACGATGCGCACCTGCGTTTCCGCGGCGATGACCAGCTCGTGCGCCAGCAGATGATCGTAGTTCTCATGCACGGAACCGTGCAAGGTGTTCTCGATCGGAATGATGGCGGCGTCGGCGTCGCCGCGCGCGACCATTTGGAAGGCGTCCAGAAAGCGCGGGCACGGGATCGTCTCGGGCGCCGGTCCAGCCAATTTGCGGGCGGCCTCCTCGCTGAAGGCGCCGTGTTCGCCCTGGAACGCGATCTTTAGCGCGCGTTTTCGGGTCCGGCCCACCGTTTGGCTCCCTGTTGCGAAATCCCGAGCAGATCCAGAACTCGCTCGACGCTGTGATCCACTAAGTCGTCGATGGTCCGCGGCTGGTGATAAAAACCGGGAATCGGCGGCGCGATGATCGCGCCCATCTCGGTGAGAGCGACCATGGCCCGGAGATGACCCAGGTGAAACGGCGTTTCGCGCACCATGAGCACGAGCTTACGGCGCTCCTTGAGCATCACGTCCGCGGTGCGCGTCATTAAATTGGACGCGATGCCGGCGGCGATCGCCGACATCGTATTGATCGAACACGGCGCGATGACCATCCCGTCCGTCTGGAAAGACCCGCTGGCGAGACGCGCCGCGATGTCCTCGTGACTATAGGAATAGGTCGCCAGCTTTTTCAGGTCGGCGGCCAGCTTTCCGGTTTCCAGGTAAAGCGTCTTCTCGGCGGACCGGCTGATGATGAGGTGCGTCGCGATTTCCGCCTCGTCCCGCAGTTTCTCCAGAATCCGGATCCCGTAAACCGAGCCGCTCGCCCCCGAGATCCCGACGACGATGTTCAAACGATCCTTCCTCTCGCTTTGTTCTGATTCTGGAACAACTCTAGCGAGTGACACTGGTACACACGTGACTTTAAGGTTATACTTTTTATACGGGACCGGTGTTTCAATCCGACAAGCAATCCGACAAGCGCCCGCTCGGATCGCGTAAAACGGGAGTAGAGCCGTTCTCTGCGGCCACGGCCCCGAATTACGCCCACGATGAGCCAGGGCAGCGTTTGAAGCGGGTTCGCGAGCGTCTCCGCCTGAAATACCGGGATGTCGAATTGGCCAGCATACAGCTTGCGAGCAGGCATAAGAACGATGAGTTCATTATGCAGCTCAGCCGTCTTTCCGACATTGAGAACAAGGGTACGGTTCCATCCATTTTCCGGCTCTACTCGCTTTGTACAATCTATCGCCTCGAACTTTCAGAGGTGATGGGCTGGTACGGCGTGAACATGGGGCAACAGACGGCGGACGCTGCCTCTATCGACATTCAAGCTACTCATTTGATTGGCTTTAACGGCACGGGAACGGGAGAGATTCACGTTCCGTTGACGTTGGATCCGGGTCTCGACCTCCGCCGCACTAGCTTTCTGAGCCGCCTGATTCAGAAGTGGGGCAAGCTGCCGTTTACGCTTCTCGATAGCCTCGATATCAAGAACCGTCGCTACGCCTTCATCGGCTCGGACGACTGGAGCATGTACCCTCTCATCCAGCCCGGATCGCTGGTCCTGATCGATGAGACCCAGCGTAAAGTGATGAATTCGGGGTGGTCGAATGAGTTCGAGAGACCGATCTACTTCCTGGAACACCGCAATGGATTCGCGTGCGTTTGGTGTACGATGACCGACGGCAATTTAGTTTTGCAGCCGCACCCGGCTTCGATGCGTCCGCCGGAAGTTTATCGCTACCCGGAAGAAATCGAAGTGATCGGCCAGGTCACGGGCGTGGCTATGCGTCTGGATCAGGCGCACCGACGCCGAACTCTCTCCTGATCAGTTCCAGAAGGACGTCGAGATCGGTTAGAAACAGGGATCGCTCCGCGTTTCGCGTGCTGGCGGGGACCCATGTCGCAAACGGCTTTACCCGCAGCCAGCTTTTGAGTATTTCCCCCATTCCTTCTTCGCTGCCGGATAAATAACCCTTTACCTCTCTTTTCTGTGTTTCTAATGGAAAAGAAACCCAGTCCGCGAATATTCTCTCGTGGCTCTGGCGCAAAGTGGCGTCCGACAGTTCGGCGCCAAACCGCTGTTCCAGGCCAAAGTGCTCATACCGACCAGTATGTTGGTTCCGAAGAGAGGAGAGATATTCCAAACGCCCGAAAACCGTCTCAATGTGCGACAAAGTATGGCGCCAGAGGTCATCCACCGCTCTATTGATTTGCATAAATTGTTGAGATCCCCACCCCAAATTATCCCTAACAGAGTAGCTAGCTTAATTTGCCAAATCTGAGTTGTTCTAATAATGTAAAAATCACTAGGGTGATACTCTGATTTCCTTTCGCATCAAACAACTTTAGTCCTACACGGAGAGAACAAATTGACGATGATACGCCGAATGCTCACGACCGCTTTCCTTTTTCTGCCGCTTGCCCTTGGCAGTGCACATGGGGAGACCAATCGATCCCAGGCCGCGGATTTGATTCCGCCGCCAATCTGCCCGACAAGCGGCTGCCCCGAAGGCAATCTCGTCCGCTCCGCCGCTCTGATCCCGCCCCCAATCTGTCCGACGAGCGGCTGCCCCGAAGGCAATCTCGTCCGCTCCGCCGCTTTGATCCCGCCCCCGATCTGCCCGACGAGCGGCTGCCCCGAAGGCAATCTCGTCCGCTCCGCGGCTGTGATCCCGCCCCCGATCTGTCCGACAAGCGGCTGCCCCGAACGCAATCTCGTCCGCTCCGCCGCTGTGATCCCGCCCCCAATCTGTCCGACGAGCGGCTGCCCCGAAGGCAATCTCGTCCGCTCCGCCGCTTTGATTCCGCCCCCGATCTGTCCGACGAGCGGCTGCCCCGAAGGCAATCTCGTCCGCTCCGCCGCTTTGATCCCGCCCCCGATCTTTCCGACCAGCGGCTGCACCGAAGGCAAATTTATGCGCTCTGCTGTTTCCGCGCCGGCAATCTCTCGTTCCGCGCTAGTAGCAATTTAGCGCCTTTCCGGCGTCTCGCCTGAGCCGAAGGTCGACTCTCATTCCGTCACGCCCGGAAGCAGAATACCCGAAATTTTGGTAAACTCATGGCCAGGTCGTAGGCAGAACGTCCATGGACCCATACCGCGTGGCCCTGATTCTCGTCACTTTGACCGTGTGTTTTGCGGTCGCGAGGCTTCTTGTGCTCCGAGTACCACGCGACCTCCCAGTACTTTTCTCCTTTCTGCTATATCAGCTTCTTCAATACTCGCTCGCAATCGTGCTACGGCCCGGCACGAAATCGTATGAATATTTCTATATAGTCGCGGAGCCGGTGAACTGGATCTTTTTCATCTTCGCGATCCGAGAGATGTACGACCGGGTCTTTGCCGAATTCCCCGGGATCGCGAGCACCGCGAGAGCCGCCGTGAATATATCGCTTGGATGCGCCCTGGGGATCAGTTTTGTGATGGTTTATCTCACGCCGGCCAACCCTTTGGACGCGGCCTATACTTACGTCGTTTTTTGGGAAAAGTGCATGTGCTTCGCCCTGGCGGCCTTCATCGTGTTTATGATCTTCGTTCTCTCGCGCTACCCGCTCAAGGTGCGGAGGAACGAAGTGGTGAGCATCTCCCTGTTCGCCTTGCTGTTCGTGGGCAATTTTCTTACGCTTCAGATTCCTTGGGCCGACCGGCCAAACCTGATGAAAGTCCGCAACTACCTCCTGGTCGGGTTGAGCGGACTGTGCTATTTGGCGTGGGGTGTGCTGGTTCGAAAGCCGAGTCCAGCGACCGTTCAGGTTCGCACGAATCTCGATGACTTCGAGGAAAGACGGCTTCTCGACCAGCTTGCCGTCATCAACCGTGCCTTAATTCGCCCGTCAGCAGATAACCGGACGAGAGCGCCCGGAAATCTGTGATCTTTAGGAAATCCCTATTGCAATTGCCAGAAAACGCCGATATGCTTCATTCAGGTGGCTTGAGGATTTCTTATTAAAATGATGATTGCCGCGCTTTTGATCGTGCTTCTTTTCGCTTTTTTAGCAATTAGTCTTCGGCCGAGGAATTCGGTCGGTCCTGATGCCTCCGGCGAAGTCCTGGATGCTCTTACGCTCGCGTCCCGCTACCGTCCGATGTTGCGGCTCCTCGATGGCTCCGATTTCGACCTTTTGAATGATGCCGACGATCCGAAGCTCATGCGCCGGATCCGATCGCAGCGTCGCGCAATCTTCCGCAGCTACCTCCGCGGGCTTCGGCGCGACCACGCGCGGCTTTGCGCCCAAGTGCGAAACATCATCGTCAATTCCGCAACCGACAGAAAAGACTTGGCCTCTGCCCTTTACCGCAAAGAGCTGACGTTCCAGGCCCTGATGTTCAGCGTGAACCTCCGCTTGATGCTCCATTCCGCCGGATTGGGAAGCGTAACCGCGGCTCCGCTCATGAATTGTTTCGAGCAGGTTCGGCGTCAGGCCGAAATGCTTTCGGGCTCCTCAGCAGTCGCCCTGACCGCATAGCGTACCTGGGCTCCGATTTTCCTAGAGATTCTTCAGCAGCTGTTTGGCCTCGGCGTAACCCGGAAATTCCTTTTCCGCGATCTTGAACGCCTTCGTATGAACGCACCTTCGTGAGCCGGAATGGTCCACTGGGAAGCGCAGGTGAAGCATCTCGTGGAACATCACATACTCGAGCGCTAAGCTCGGGATCTGGTGCTGATCAAAAATGCGGCTGATCACGATCGCGTTATGTGACGGGTCGTAGTGACCCAACCGCGTTCTTGAACGGCGCAGGCTCCACCCCAAAACCGGACGCGCCATCAGTCCGTGGAAGTGGCTATGATTCAGCCGCTCAAACAGTTCCGCCAGATCGTGGAACTTTCCCTTCGCATCCAGATACAGCTTTCGCCCGCGCTCCTGGCGCGTCCGCTGCGCCCGCGCCCGCATATCCCGCCGGTTCAGAAACAGCCGATATCGCTCCGAATAAACGGGCGCTACTTTCTTTTTCAGCAACTTCGAAAGCAGAATAAACGCCAGCGACTCCAGTATGGGAGCAGGCGCGCCCTTCAGAAGATCCGTGATACGGACACTTAATTGCCCCTCTTCGAGCCGTATAAAACTGTCCGCGTTCGCGAACTTTTCGAAGCAGACCTGCACGTCCGGCAGCGGCGACCGCGGTTTCAGAACGCGGTAGACTCGCTGATAGATCTGTTCGGCGGTTTCAAACAGAATCGCGCTGGGCCAGGCGCTGTCAGCCTGAACACCGGCTCGTACGTCAGGCGAAGTCAGTTGGAACCCGTCGCTCCTTTGCATTCGGTCCGAATTTAACATAATCAAGATGACTGCGCCTCCTCTCTCTTCATGAAACTCTGCCAACCGATCATCAGCGCCGTTGAGTGTTACGCTCCGCCTTACGTCCTCACCAATTTCGAACTCGAAAAGATCGTCAGCACAAACAATCAGTGGATTGTCGAAAGGACCGGCATCTCTGAGCGCCACATTGCGGCCCCGGACGTCGCGACCTCCGACATGGCCGTACTCGCCGCCCGCGGCGTGCTCGCCGAGCGCGGAATCGGGCCGGACGATCTCGAGGTCATCATCGTGTGTACGGTGACCCCGGACATGTTCTTCCCATCCACCGCCTGTCTGGTGCAATCCCAACTGGGCGCGCACCGGGCGTGGGGATACGACCTGAGCGCCGCCTGTTCAGGATTCATGTACGGTCTCTCCTCGGCCGCGGCGCTAGTGAGATCCGGCTTGCATCGACGCGTGCTGGTGATCGGCGCCGATACGATGAGCCGCATTCTGGACTACCAGGACCGCGCCACCTGCATCCTGTTCGGCGACGCCGCCGGCGCCATGATCGTCGAAGCCGCCGAGGGCGATCAGGATCAGTTTGGTTTTCTCGATTTCATCGGCGAAGTAGATGGCGCGGGAGGTGAATTCCTCAAGATGCCGGCCGGCGGAAGCCGCTTGCCCACTTCCGCGGCCACCGTCGAAGCCCGGCTCCACTACGTCAAGCAGGAAGGCCAGCAGGTCATGAAATACGCCGTCCGCAAGATGGTGGAACTGAGCGAGGAACTGCTCAAGAGAAATGGGCTCACGTCCCGGGATGTCTCGCTCATGATTCCGCACCAAGCCAATAAACGCATCATCGACGCCACCGCGGAACGTTTGGGGCTGGAGCCCGCCCGCGTGGTGATCAACATCGGCGAGTACGGGAACACCACCGCCGCGACGCTTCCGCTCGCCACTCGCGCCGCCGTTCATGAGGGACGCCTGAAAAAGGGAGACCTGGTTCTCTTCGTGACCGTAGGCGCGGGCTATACGGCCGGCGCCGCGCTCTGGCGTTGGGCTTTTTAGCAGCTCGCCTTAAAACGCCATATCGCTGCCGATCGGCGCGCCATCCGGCGGCGGCGCTGGTTTGCTCACGCGAATTTCCTTCGGATTCTTGGAGTAATAATCGATTTCGTGAGCGCCATACCGAAGGTGCGCGGTCTGCAGCGCATCGTGCGAAGCGGCGGTGAGAGCCCACGCGCGGAGACCGTCCAGCTTGGCGAACGCAATTGCGCGCGCTTGCTCCGAAGCGCTCGCATCGGAAGCCAGCGCCATTAGACGGTAGAGAACCACATCGTCCACGGTCCGGCCGACTTCGGCCGCATATCCCTGCTTTCGAGGAGCCTTCCATGTCGCGTTCACCAGCCGGTCGATCACTTCATCCAGGCCGGGATTTGCCGCATTCCGTGCGTGGTGCTCCACCAGGCGCGTAGCTCGTTCCGGGTGAAGCAGCAGTCCCGCCGTCAGATCCGCGGCCGCCTCTACGGCCGCCAAAGGATCGAACGTCAGGCCGGTCCGGCCATGGAAATCCTCGCGCGTTCGCGTAAACCCATGGGCCGGCGGCGGAATCAAATTCAAGATCCGCTCGGGAATGGCGAGCGCCTCTGGATCCAGAGTTCGCAAAAGCGCGGCGAGCGCGCGTCTTTGTTCCTCCGGCGCCACCGCTTGGGCCACCTTCTGCCCATCCCCTCGCAACGCATACGTATAGTCGAGCCCGCCCACCACCTTCGACGCCGCCTCGGTCTGGTAACGGTGCAGCAGGTAAATGGGAACGAAAACATCTTCGATCGAACTCATCGGGTCGCCCGGCCGAATCCTCCGCTCATCGAACTTTGCGATGGCCGCCGCGCGAACGTCCAGCACACGATTCAGTTCGGTCACCGCATTCGCTCCGGAATCCCAGAGATGATTGGCCGGATGCGCGCTCCCCATCGGACGCGCATCCTCGTCGCTCAAGAAAATCAGCCCGCTTTTCGCGGCGTCCTCAAGAATGGCGTTCAACCGCGGCTTGGCTTCCGCGCCGGCCGGAAACTCGCGATACCCGTAGTCGATCGCCACTTTATCCCAATCGCCGATGCCCGTCGCATAGGCGCCGGAAAGATCGATGTCGCCCGCAGGGGTCAGGCTGACCACGGGCGGCGGATAGTCCATCACGGAAGCGCGGTCATGTGTGCTGGCGATGTAATTATGCGCCAGGCCGAGCGTGTGGCCGATTTCGTGGGCCGCCAGTTGACGCAGCCGGGCCAGCGCCATTTGAATCATCTGCGGATTCTCTGGCTTGCCTGCCTCATAATCGGCCGTGAGCCCTTGCGCGATCAGGTAATCCTGGCGCACGCGGAGCGATCCCAGCGTCACCTGCCCTTTGATGATTTCCCCCGTGCGCGGATCGATAATCCCGCCCCCGTAAGACCATCCCCGCGTGGAACGGTGCACCCACTGAACGATGTTGTAGCGCACATCCATCGGATCCGCCTCGGCGGGAAGCATGACCAGCCGAAATGCGTTGCGAAACCCCGCGGCCTCAAAGGCCTGGTTCCACCAGTTCCCGCCTTCGAGCAAGGCCGAACGAATCGGCTCGGGCGTGCCGGGATCAAGGTAGTAAATAATCGGTTGAACCGGCTCGCTGACGGCCGCGCTCGGGTCCTTCTTGACCAGCCGGTGGCGTGCGATGAAACGCTTCTGAATCGGCTGCTCGATAGGCGTTGAAAAATCCATGTATTCAATGTCGAAATAACCCGCTCGCGGATCGAACTCGCGCGGGCGGAAGTTGCCGTCTGGAAGTTCCACGAAGGAGTAGTGTTCGCGCACGGTGATCGCCTCCGGGTTGGGCACGACGGCCCGAACCCATTCGCCGGGCTGATCTCCCACAAACGTCAGCGTGCTCTCCACCTCGGTGTTCTTTGGGAAATTTTTCGTGCGCGGCAGAAAGAGAGCGCTGCGGCTCGCGTCCAGGTGATACTTGCCCTGCGACTCGTGCTCCAGCGTCTCCGGAATGCGGTGCGCATCCTCCAGGAAGAACGCCGTCGCATCCACCAAAACCCGGTTTCCTTCCTCGGCTTCCACCGTAAAGCCTTGCAGCACGGATCGCGCGAAGGCCTGCTCCACCGAGGCCCGTTCGGCGGGATTCGCCGAAGTCGCGCGAAATCCATAGTTCTGCTGGATGAGCAGAACCTTAGGACCGCTGCGCTCGAACTTCACGATCCGCGTTTCCCCAAGCTGCCCGCGATCCAGCCCGATGTCGTTCGATCCCACGCCGGCGGGAAGAGAGTCCTGGTAGAGAAACTCCTGATCCCATTGGCCGATCTCGAGATAAAGCTTCCCTGCCCGCTCATCCAGGTAAAGAGGAAACAAGCCGGGCATCTTCTTGAAGAGCGCCGTCCGGGATTGGATCGTCGGCGTCTGGCCCGCGGCCATCGCCGCATACAGCAGGGCCAAGGTGAGTAAGCGCATCAGAACAGGGTAACGCGCTATAATCGCGTGCGTCCGGCCTCCATGCGAACTCGCTACCCTTTTTCCTCTTCCACCAGCATCTTGCTTCTCGGCGTGACCGCGCTGGGCCTCATCGCCGGCCAGGCGCCGTCCAATGCGCCTGCGACTCCGGCGAAAATCCCTCCGCCCGCTCTGAAAGACCTGGCGTGGAACCGGCTCGCCGGTAAGCCGCCCATGGGTTGGAACAGTTGGAATAAGTTCAACAGGGACATCGACGACAAGACAGTGCGCGAGATCGCCGACGCCATGGTCCGCACCGGCATGCGGGACGCCGGTTATATTTACGTCAACATTGATGACACCTGGCAGGGCGATCGCGATGCACAGGGCCGCATCCACGCCAACCAGAGATTCCCGGACATGAAAGCGCTCGCCGCCTTCATTCATTCCAAGGGAATGCTGATCGGCATTTACTCGTCGCCCGGTCCCAAAACCTGCGCCGGGTTCGAAGGCAGCTACGGTCACGAAGAGCAGGACGCCCAAACCTATGCGGATTGGGGCATCGATTATCTGAAGTACGATTGGTGCGGTGCGAAGTCGGTCTACCAGGATTCCGAGATGCAAGCCGTTTATCAGAAGATGGGAGCGATCCTGCAGCTTCAGTTGCGCCCCATCGTGTACAGCCTTTGCCAGTACGGGCGCGCCGAAGTTTGGAAGTGGGGCGCCAAAGCCGGCGGCAATTTATGGCGCACCACCGGCGATATTCAAGACAACTGGAAATCGATGACAACTATCGGCTTCAAGCAGAATGATCTTGCTCCCTACGCCGGGCCGGGCCACTGGAATGATCCGGACATGCTCGAAATCGGCAACGGCGGCATGACCGATGGGGAATACCAGGTGCATATGTCCCTTTGGTCGATGCTGGCCGCCCCGCTGATGGCCGGAAATGATATTCGGCAAATGTCCAAACACACGCTGGATACTCTGGCCAACAAGGAAGTGATCGCGGTCGATCGCGACCCGCTCGGCAAGCAGGGCACGCGCTTATCGAGCGCCGGCGACCAGGAAATCTGGACCAAGCCCTTGAGCAAAAATGCTGTCGCGGTGGCGCTCTTCAATCGCGGGGAAGAGCCCGCCCAAATGAGCGTCAAATGGTCAGACTTCGTCCCCGGGCACGGGCATCCCATCGTTCGGGATCTGTGGAAGCATGAATTCGTGAAAGTCGCCAAGGACGACCAGACCTGGACCACGACCGTGCCCCGGCATGGCGTTGTGGTTCTGCGGATATCGCGCCTTTAACCGCCGGCGGTTACGGTAAAGTGGAGCTTCGCCGCAACCGTCAGGAGGTTGATTGAACGATTATCTGCTCGCCGTATTGCTCGGCGTGATCGAGGGCTTAACGGAATTTCTGCCGGTCAGTTCCACCGCCCATCTGCGCATCGCGGAAGCGCTGCTCGGCATGGATCTGGGAAACGGCTACTGGAAGATGTTTTCCATCGTGATCCAGCTTGGCGCGATCCTGTGTCTCCCCATCTATTTCTGGCGCCGCCTTCTTGACTTCATCACCACCTTCCCGAAAGGCTCGCGCGGCAACGGAACGGTGCTGACCCACCCGCTCACGCTCACTTTTTTGGCGTTCCTCTGCACCGCGGGTCCGGCGTATCTCCTCACGAAGTTGATCGGAAAGCACCTCGAAAACATCCGGCTAATGGCTGCCGCGCTCGTTATCGGCGGCGTCATCATGATCGTGATCGATCTGATTTACGCGTCGGGCAACGGGATTCGCCTCCTCACCGGCCGTATGACCGACCACGTGGAGGAAATGCGCCCATGGCAGGCTGTGTGGATCGGATTGTGTCAGATCCTCTCCGCCGTCTTTCCCGGCACTTCGCGTTCGATGTCGACCATCGCCGCCGGCCAGATCGCGGGAATGACGCGCACCGCCGCGCTGGAATTCTCCTTCTTCCTTTCCATTCCCACCATGCTGGTCGCTACCGGTTACGACTTGGTGAAAACCTTGAAGGCCGGCAAAGGGCAGACCGCGGCGGATAACCTCGGCGCGGTTCACATGGATCCGCACGGGTGGGTGATCCTGTTCATCGGCGGCGCGGTTTCCTTTGTGGTCGCGCTTTTGGTGGTCGCCTGGTTTATGAATTGGGTCCGGAAGCGCGGCTTCGTTTCCTTCGGCGTGTACCGCATCGTGCTGGGAATCGCCGTCTGGTTCTGGCTCGGCCGCTGATTCCCGCGCGCATTGCCATCCGCGCTATTCGACGGTGAAGTCGATGTACTGCGATGCGGTGCGTTGTCTCTCCGGCGCCCGATGATCGGTCACGACCACCTGAAGCACGTAGTTCCCCGGGCCTAGCGCGTTCCCTAGCGTCGTCGCCCACCTGCTGACCAGCCGCCGGGGATCCGGCTGATGGGCGGCGTCCACCAGCGCCGGCTTGCTCGCGTAAACCTGCTCGCCATCGCGGAAGATTCTGGTCTGCGCCTCCAATTCCGCGCTCTTGACCGCACCGGCGCGGGCATTGAAAATCACGTACGCATAAGCGATCTTTGCGCCGGGCCGGAAGACGCGCACCGCCGCGCTCCCGTTCGCGTTCCCCACCGGCAGCCGGCCTTCGGAGCTGGATACCAGGGAAATAGCCGCTCCCGGCGATTGCTCCTGCAGCAGAATCGAGGACAACGCGAGCCGGCCCGCTTTCAGATCCGGGGCGTCCACAATGCCCCTGGCGGATCCCACGCGCCCGGAGTTCAGATCCCGCACCGCGACGCGCACCTCATAAACGCCGGCGCGGCGCACGCTCTGGTGGATCGCATACACCGTGCCTTCGGCTCTCTCAGAGATCTGGATCGGGCAGGTCCGGTCCTGCGTATCGATCACCTGCCCGTTCTCGCCGACCGCCGCCGCCATCAGGCGAATCGATCCGCCGTTCGCGCCCACTGTAATATCCCGTGGATCCACGTAAACCAGAACGTTCAGAAATTCCCCCTCTTTCGAATTTTCCGAAAACAGAGCCGTTGCGCGCACGCGCAGCGCGTCCGCCGCCACTGGAGAAAGGAGAGCCTTCGTGATCTCGTCCGGGGCCGGGCTTTCGGGCGGGCGGCTCGAATAAAAGCCGCCGCGGGAGCGAACCTTCAGGCCGGGCGCTCTCACTTTGACTTCTACTTTGTGGAACTGAGGCTGACCTTCGTGCTGCTGAAACGTGCTGGCGTCCGGGCGGTAGCCGATCAGGTAATATCCGTCGGAATCGCTCATGACCTTCCTTATCGCCAGGTCCAGATCATTCATATCGTGCAGAAACAAGCCGCCGGTGTCTTGCGCGATGAACGAGAGACCCTCCTGCGAGTTGACGATGCCCGCCGCGCGCTGAACCTGTATCTTCATCATGGCCTCGTTCGTAAAGCCGTGAATTTCATCCGCCGAAGTCAGGCCCGTATATTGCACGCCGCGCGGGTCAATGACGGAGATGACGACGGAAGCCCGACCCGCCGCATCGGTGAGACGCCGCAAGCTGTTCATCACCCGGACATCAATGTCCCGCGCAAAAATCAGCGGAAGACTTTCAGAGAAGACGATCATCAGCTTACGGCCCGGCAGCGCGCTCGCGCTGTTCACCAGGTAGCGCAGGGTGTCGATCGTCTCCAGATCGGAGAATTTCTGGTGGCCCGCGACGTTTCTATCCGTAAACCAGCCGAAGCGCCCTTTGATCGGCGCGATGGCCGGCGAACCGGCGCGTGACGCCGCGCTGTACCGCAGATCCTCGATGGCGGCGTTCAGCAGGCGAGGGTCAGAAGTGAACTGGGGAAGGCTCCCAATCGCGAGGCCGATCCGGGAGATCGCCACCAGATCGCCCGGATCGATCTGCCCGGACACAAATCGTTTGAGCTCCGCGCGAACCTGCAACATGGAGTCGGCTGAGAGCCCGCGATCGTCCACCACCATCGCGGTGGCCCGGCGGAGGTTCGCCGCCTGAAGAGGAGGCGCCGCGAACGGTGGAGCTCCGGCCGCGGCCGGCTTCGTCCCCGTAGCGTTGCGTACGATGCTCACGGGCGGGCTTTTGATGTACGTAAGGTTGGAAATCGTCTGCGGTTTGCCGTCCTGCAGAATCTCGAAATCGGCCGCTGTCAAATCGGTTTTATGCCGGCCCGCCGCGTCCGTGACCACGGCGTCGATCTGAACCAGATTCACGTCCAGGTGAATTACGTTCTGCTGAGGATCCGGTAAGCTTTGCCCAAAGGCCAGGACCGTCCCCAACAGAAACGCCGTGAGTCGGATGCGGCCGGCCATCGATTGCCTCACACTAGAGTTTATGCAACAACCGGAATTCAAGGTGATCGGCATCGCCGCCAGAACCACCAACCAACTGGAGATGGCGGGCGCAGGCAGGATCGGCGATCTATGGGGCAGATTCTTCGCCGGCGCGGGCGCTCAGATCCCGGGCGCTGTTGACGAAGCTATCTACTCGGTCTACTCGGGTTACGAGTCGGACGAAACGGGCCTCTACGATGTTCTGGTCGGGAAGAAAGTCCGCGAGGACGCGGAAGCGCCCGCCGGCTTCACGTCCATCCAAATCCCCGCCGCGCGCTACATGACATTCCCCGCGGCGGATTCGACGCCGGCATCGGTCATCGCTGCGTGGAAGGCAGTCTACGCGTACTTCTCCGCGCCTGACGCGACGGCGCGGCGCGCTTTCACAATGGACTTCGAACGGCACGCTCCCGATCGTGCCGAGCTCTTCATCGCCGTGCTCTGACCCGGCAATCTCTATTTGCCGAAATTGGCCGAGCGTATGGCGAAATTGAGAACCGAGGATGGAAACACGCCCAGGAAAATGGTTCCGATCGCGGGCAGCACCAGCGCGAACTGCGTGGCGACGGGAAGCGGCTCGGTCTCCGGCGTGGCGCTGGTCGCGTCCTGCATGTACATGACGGCGACGATGCGCAGGTAGTAATAAGCCGCGACGGCGCTGTTCAACAGACCGAGCACCGTGAGCCACACCATGTTCGCCTGCAGCGCCGCTTCGAAGATATAGAACTTCCCGAAGAATCCGCCTGTGAGCGGAACGCCCACCAGGGAGAGCAGAAAGATCGCCATAAGCGCCGCGGTGAAAGGCTGGCGGCTTCCCAGGCCGGCGAAGTCCGCGATGGAGACGCTCTTTTGACCCCGTCCGCCCACATGGGACACCACCAGGAAAACGCCCACATTCATGCAGGCGTAAGCCGCCAGGTAGAACATCGCCGCGCCCGCGCCCAGATCGGAATGCGCGGCCAGAGCCACCAGCACGTAGCCGGCGTGCGCAACCGAGCTGTACGCCAGCATGCGCTTGATGTTCGATTGCGAAAGCGCCGCGAAGTTTCCGATCGTCATCGAGAGCAGCGCCGAGATCCAGACGATAGGCGCCCAGCCGTTCTCCACCGTCGGATACGCGGTCAGGAAAATCCGGATGAACACCGCAAACGCCGCCGCCTTGGGACCCGCGGAAAGGAAGGCCGAGACCGGAGTCGGAGCGCCTTGATAAACGTCCGGCGCCCAGACTTGAAAGGGCGCGCCGGAAACCTTGAAGGCCAGGCCGACGAACATCAGCGCCGCCGACATACCCAGGAGGACAGACGAAATATGCGCGGTTTGCAAACCCTGCTGCGATCCGGTCACCAGGTTATGAATCACCGAAAGGTTCGTCGAACCCGTCGCGCCGTAAATCACCGAAATTCCGTACAGGAAAAAGGCTGTGGCGAACGAGCCCAGAAGGAAGTACTTGACGGAGGCCTCATTGGCGCGCCGGTCGTCCCGCAGATAACCCGCCAGGATGTAAGTCGCGATGCTGGAAATCTCCAGCCCGATGAAGATCATGATGAGCTCATTCGCGCTCGCCATGATGCACTGGCCGGCGATGGAGAACAGCACCAATGAGTGGAACTCGCCGGTCTCGGCGCGCTCCCGCGAGAGGAACTGATACGAGCCCAGAACCACGACGACGCCGATCGAAATCACCAGAATCCGGAAGAACGTCGCAAAGCCGTCGATCACCAGCATCCGGGAAAACGCTTCGCCCGGCAGGGTGTTCGCATACACGCAAGCGAGGATCGCTCCCGCCATCGCGAGCAGCGAGAGATTTCCAAACACCGGACTGGAGATCCGCTTGATCAGCGGGTTCAACACCATCAAGAAGGTGCCCATCGCGCACAGGATGATTTCCGGAAGAAAGCGCAGATACTCGGAAGCCGAGGGAATGGAAGTGACGAAGACGTCAGTTTGCACGCCGAGCCTCCAGAGGCAGCTCATGCGGGCCCTGCACCCGGAACGGGACGTTCTGCTTGCTGTCTTCGAGCATGTGCGCGGTCGCGCCGGTAATCGCGGGCAGGAAGGTTCGCGTACCGATCCCCAGCCAGAACATCATGACGATCAGCGGAATGACGCAGAGCCATTCGCGCGCGTCCAGATCGAAGCGCCTGGCGGGCCCTTGGCCGTAGAGGCGCGCCAAATCCGGCGCCGGCCCGTAAAAGAGCCGCTGGTAGAGCCAGAGCATATAGCAGGCCGAGAGAATGACGCCGATCGCGGCGAACACCGCGTACCGGAAGTGCGCCTGCGCCGCGCCCAGCAGCACCAGAAACTCGCCCACGAAGCTGTTCAGCGTCGGCAATCCGATTCCGGCCAGAGTCGTGATCAGGAACGCCGTGGCCAGCCAGGGCGCCACATGGGCCATCCCGCCGTAATCCGCTATCAGGTTGGATTTGCGGCGCTGGATCAGCAGCCCGGTCACCAGAAACAGCCCGCCGGTGGCGATGCCGTGATTGATCAACTGGTACACGGCGCCGTCCGTCCCGACCTGCGTGAAAGTGAAAATCCCCAGCACCATGAAACCCACGTGACTCACCGATGAGTAGGCGATCAGCCGCAGGATATTGGTTTCGGCCAGCGCGAGCAAAGCTCCATACAGAATCCCGATAATCGCGAGAACGATAATCCAGGGCGCGTTGTCCCGCGACGCTCCCGGAAACAGGGGCAGGCAAAAACGAAGCATGCCGAACACCCCGAGCTTCAGAAGCATCATGGAAACCGGCGGCGGCGCTTGTTCGTGAAAGTCCGGCAGCCAGGTATGCAGGGGGAAGATCGGGCCCTTGATCGCGAACGCGGCGAAAAATCCGAGAAAGAGCAGGTTCTGTTGGGCATGCGAGAAGATCAGCCGGCCGCCTGAAAGCTGGTCCAGAATCTCCGACAAATCGAACGTGTGCGCCCGCGTGTAGATGAAAATCATGCTGGCCAGCATGAGGACGGAACCCGCCATCGTGTACACGAAGAATTTGACGGACGCGTAGGCGCGCCTGTCGCCGCCCCAGATCCCGATCAGGAACAGGAACGGAACGATGCTGACTTCCCAGAACACATAGAACAGAAAAAGGTCATAGGCGGCGAAGACTCCGATCAGACCGAATTCCAGAAGAAGGATGAGCGCGAAGTACTCCTTCGTGCGCTTCACGACGGAGGTCCAGGAAGCCAGAATGGCCAGCGGAGTCAGGAATGTCGAAAGAACGATCATCCACAATCCGATGCCGTCGGCGGCGACGTGATAATGGATCTCCGGACTTTGCACCCAGATGATATCCGTCACGAACATGGGGCTCGGTCCGGCGTGATAGTGGGTGGCCAGCGCAAGCCCCGCCGCCAGCGTCACCAGTGAAATGGTCAGGGTGAACAGACGGATGGCTTGCGACAGACTGCGCGGAATCAGCAGCGTCACCAGAAAGCCCACCAGGGGAAGCAGCAGAATCAGATCAAGCAGGTTCATCGCAGCACCACCCCGCTCGTCATCAATCCCAGCATCACCAGGACGAAAACAGAACCGAGCACCACCCACGCCGCGTAGCTGCGAATATTTCCGGACTGCAACTGCTTCAGACCGCCTCCGATGTTCCGGATCTGGCTGCCGGTTCCGTTGACGACGCCCTCGATGAGACCGCGGTCCATCCCCTTCAGCAAGACCGAACGCGATCCGGCCAAGGTGGGGCCCACGATCGCCGCATCGTAAATCTCATCCACAAAGAACTTGTTATAGACCACCGTATAGACGCCGCCGAGCGATCGCGCCAGCGACTCCGGAAGACCGGGCCGGACGACATAGAACGCATAAGCCACCAAAATGCCGATCACGCCGGCCGAGACCGAACCCACCGTCAACATGAGGCTGGAAGCGGAGTTCTCGATAGCCGGAAACATGGTCTCCAGATAGTGCGGAACGTTGAACAGGAAACCGCCCGCAAAGGACAACAGAGCCAGGATCATGAGCGGAACGGTCATGGATAAAGGCGATTCGTGCGGATGCGCATCCCCGCGATAGGCGCCAAAGAACGTCAGGAAGATCGCGCGGAACACATAGAAAGCCGTGAGCGCGGCCGTGATCAGCGCCACGACATACATCCACGGATAGGTATGGGCCGCCGCGACCAGGATTTCGTCTTTACTGTAGAAGCCCGCGAACGGCGGGATTCCGGCGATCGCGAGCCCGGCGATCACCAGGCACACGAAGGTCACGGGCGTCTGCTTGCGAAGGCCGCCCATTTTCCGCATATCCTGTTCGCCGCCGCAGGCGTGGATGACGCTGCCCGCGCCCAGGAAGAGCAGCGCTTTGAAGAACGCGTGCGTCATCAGGTGATAGATGCCGGCCGAGAACGCTCCGCAACCCGCCGCCAGAAACATGTAGCCGAGCTGCGAGACCGTGGAGTACGCGAACACTTTCTTGATGTCGTTCTGCGCGAGGCCGATCACGGCGGCGAACACCGCGGTCAGCACCCCTACCGTCGCCACCACTTCGAGGGCGGTCTGCGAATGGACGAAGATCGCCGACGCGCGCGCCACCATGTAAACGCCCGCCGTTACCATGGTGGCGGCGTGAATGAGCGCGGACACCGGCGTGGGACCTTCCATCGCATCCGGCAGCCACACGTATAGAGGCAACTGGGCGGACTTTCCGCACGCGCCCAGCAGCAGCAGAAGCGCGATGGCGGTCAGCACCCCTTGCTCTTTGCCGGCGGCGGCCTGGAACACGGTCGCGAAGTCCAGCGTCCCGAAGTTGATCACTATCAGAAACATCGCCAGGGAAAAGCCGAAGTCCCCGATGCGATTCACGATGAATGCCTTATTGCCGGCGTTGGTCGCGCTCTTCCGGTCAAACCAGAACCCGACCAGAAGGTAACTGGCGAGACCCACGCCTTCCCATCCGACAAACAGCAGCAGGAAGTTGGCCGCCAGCACCAGCGTGAGCATGAAGAACATGAACAGGTTCAGGTACGCGAAGTAGCGCGCGTAACCGGAATCGTCTTTCATATATCCGGCTGAATAGATGTGAATTAGGGAGCCTACGCCGGTGATCACCAGCAGCATGATCGCGGTCAGGCGGTCGGCCGCAAAGTCCACGCCCACGCGGAACTCGCCGCTCTCAATCCACGTGAAGTAATGCTCGAAATGCCGGCCGTCGAGCGGCTGCAGCGCGCGAAAGACGTACAGAACCCAAAGGAACGACGACAAAGCTCCGGCGATGGCGATCGCGCTGACCAGCGCCTTGGGCAGCTTGCGCCCGAAAAGCCCATTCAGCAAAAAGCCGCAAAGCGGCAAAACAGGGATAAGCCAGAGTACCGGCATGGGCTAGTTATTCATCTCGTTGACATCGTCGATATCCAGGCTGGCGCGGTTCTTGTATACGGTCAGGATGATGGCGAGACCGACGGCCGCTTCCGCCGCCGCCACCACCATCACGAAGAACGTGAAGATGTGCCCGTCGATCTGCGAACGCCCGTAGGAGAAAGTGATAAACGAAAGATTCACCGCGTTGAGCATCAGTTCGATCGACATGAAAACGGTGATGATGTTCTTGCGGAACAGGAATCCCGCGATGCCCAGCGAAAAGAGAATCGCGCTCAGAATGAGATACCAGGAGAGCGGTACGCCGTGCATCTTAGTCGATCTCCTTGCGCGCCAGAACCACAGCGCCGATGATCGCGATCAGAATCAGGATCGAGGTGACTTCAAACGGCAGCAGATAGCTTCGAAAAAGAAGGCGGCCGATGTTGCGCGCATTTCCGCCGGTAAAGGCGCCGAAGTGAGCCAGCGGGGCGTTGCGGAAATTCATCGCGAAAAAGTAGCCCAGGATCGCGAAGAAAGCGGCCAGCGCCGGGACACCGAGCAACTTGACCAGCAGCGAACGGCCGGGCTTTTCCTCGCCGCCCGAATTCAGAAGCATGATGACGAAGATGAACAGCACCATGATCGCGCCGGCATAGACGATGATCTGCGCCATTGCGATGAACTCCGCGCCCAGCAGAAGGTAAAGGACGGCCAGCGAGCCCATTACGCCCACCAGCGACAAAGCGCTCGAGATGGGGTGCTTCTGCGTCACCACGCCGACACCGCAGGCGACAGACACGATCGCGAAGAGCAGGAAGAGGAAGATGTCCATCTATTTCGCCGTGAGGGCCACCATTAAGCCGGTGATCAATAAGTTGACCAGCGCGGCCGGGAACAGAATCTTCCAGGCGAAACTCATGAGCTGATCGTACCGGAAGCGCGGCAGCGTCGCGCGCACCCACATAAAGGTGAACAGAAGCGTTCCCACTTTCGCCGCGAACCAGAAGAACGGAATCAGAAAAGGCTGCAGCACCGGAACCAGAAACAGCGCGGCGATGATCCAGAAGATCACGCCAAACACCGGCAGCGAGAGGCGGTCGCGCTTACGCCGCGGGCTGATCCCGTTCAAAATCGAATACGCGCCCGCCAGCACGAACAGAATGACGGGAACGTAGTTCGACCCCAGCGATACGGGAAATAGCGGCTGCCAGCCGCCCAGGAACAGGATCGCCGTGATCGACGTGATGGTGATCATGTTGGCGTACTCCGCCATGAAAAACGACGCGAACTGCATGCTGCTGTATTCGGTGTGGAAGCCGGCGACCAGTTCATTCTCCGCTTCCGGCAGGTCGAACGGGACGCGGTTCGTTTCCGCGAAACCGGCGATTACAAAAATCGCGAAACTGAACACCTGGGGAAAAGGCGCGGCGAACACGGACCAGCGGGGCAGAAAGCCGAAGTGGAACCCGCCTTGAGAAACCACGATCTCGCGCAGGCTCAAGGTGCCGGCGATCAGCAGCGGCGCCGTGATGGCCAGACTCAGCGGCAGTTCGTAGCTGATCATCTGCGCCGAGCTGCGCAGACCGCCCATCAGGCTGTACTTGTTGTTGGAAGACCATCCCGCCAGAGCCACGCCATAAACGCCCAGCGAACTGATGGCGAGCACGAAGAGAATTCCGACATTCAGATCGGTCAGCTGCATCCAGGTGCGATACCCGAAAACCTGCACCTCCGAGCCGAACGGGATGACCGAGATGGAGATCAGCGACATCGCCACGGCGATCATCGGCGCGATCAGGTAAAACGGCCGGTTGACGTAAGAGGGGAACAGCCCTTCTTTCGTCATGAGCTTGATGACGTCGGCCAGCGGCTGCATCAATCCGTGCGGTCCCACGCGGGACGGGCCGACGCGCACCTGCACGTGCGCAAGCACCTTCCGCTCCACCCACTGCAGGTAGGCGAGCGTGGTCATAAGACCGGCGAAGACCACGGCGATCTTCACTAGGCTGACGATGAAAAATTCCATTAGCGCTGAATCGTCTCCGGCTCCACGGCGTTCCGGTTGTCCGCTTCCCCGGTCGCCGCTTTCTCAAGAACCGAATTGAGTATTTTAGAATATCGCCCCAGGGTTCCTGAAGCGAACAGGTCATTGTGAGCGGAGCGGATAAGTTCCGTGTGGCCTTCCATCGGGATGCGGCCGTTCACCGGCATGGTCTGCGCGGCGCCTCCCGTGGCGATCACGGGCAACGCTACATCATAGCCGCGCACCCGGGAGCGGATCTCGTCGAACACGCGATCCGGAATCCAGGGACCCACCACGGCGGCCATGCCCATCTCCTTGGCGATGAGCCCGAAGATCTCCAGATCCGGTTTCGCGCCCATCGTGTTGATGCCCTTCTTCAGCCGCTGCACCTCTCCGCACACGTTGGTCACGGTGCCGTTCTTCTCATAGGCCGAAGCGGCCGGGAAGACGACGTCGGCGCGCTGCGCGGTTTCCGTCAGAAACATCTCCTGCACCACGACAAACGCGCCGGCTGAAGCGAGCGATCGCCGGGAGAGCGGGTTCGCCCCGGTCACCCACAGGACGTCCAGATCGGCCGCATCCAGCATCTGATCGAGCGACATTCCGGGGTCGGCCGCCGGATGATAACCGGGCAACAGACCGGGCGTAAGCCCCATATCGAGCGCTCCGCGGGAGTTGGAATAGTCCAGCAGCGCGACATACTTCACCGGGTTGCCCAGCGACTTGCCGAATTCCACCAGGCGCCGCACAGCGTCGCCCTGAATGGAATCGTCAAACAGGATCACCAGATCCCCTTCGGCCGCGAGACTTTCTTTCAAACCGTCGAGCGCCGGCCACAACTGCTCGCCCGAGGCGCGAACCGACTTGGTCGTGTACTTGTCTTCCCGCACCGGCTCCGGCGTCACGGCGTACACATGCGCGTTATGGTGACGGAAATTCGCGCGCGCCTGGAAAGCGAGCAGCGGCTGTTCCAGCGATAAATTCGCTCCGATCACCAGCACCGCGCGGGCGTTATAGAGATCCGCCGTGGTCGCCAGCGACGCTCGCTCCACGCCGCTGAGAGCGTCCAGCAAAGTCACCAGATCGCCCGACCGGTGATGGTCGATGTTGCTGGTCCCCAATCCCTCGCGCGCAAACTTTTGGAGGTAGTAATTTTCCTCGTTGGTGGTGCGGGAAGATCCGATCACGCCGAAACTGCCGCCGCGCTTCTTCACTTCCTGAAACCGGATCGCCACCGCCTCGAGCGCCTTCGACCAGGACACCGGCTCGAGGGTTCCGCCAATGCGCATCATCGGGGAAAGGATGCGATCCGGATGGTTGTAAAAATCAAAACCGTAGCGGCCCTTGATGCAAAGGAACTCGCCGTTGATGCCGGACCGGTCGCGATTGTTGCCCCGCAGAATCTGATCGTTGCGCGTCCCCAGCGTGGTCTTGCAGCCGTTCGAGCAGTGCGTGCAGATGGTTCCGACATGCTCCATCTCCCACGGACGCGCCTGGTAGCGATAGATTCCGCTGGTGAGCGCGCCCACCGGGCAGATGTCGATGCACATGCCGCACTCATCGCAATTGAGATGGTCGCCCTCGTTGGGAGCGATTTCGGAGACCGAGCCGCGATTGACGATGCCGAGCGCGCCCACGCCCATCCCTTCATTGCAGACGCGCACGCAGCGGAAGCAAAGAATGCAACGCGGGCCGTCATAAAACACCACGGGCGACCATTGCTTCTCATCCACATGCCACTTGTTCTCGACGAACCGGCTCTCGCCGGCGCCGTACCGGAACACCATATCCTGCAGTTCGCACTCGCCGCCCTTGTCGCACACCGGACAATCGAGCGGGTGGTTAGTGAGCAGGAACTCGAGAGTCATCTTGCGGGCGCGGCGGACCTGCTCGGTATCGGTGCGCACGACCATGCCCTCGGCCACCGGCGTCGTGCACGCGGTCGGCATCTTGGGCGCCTTCTCCACTTCGACCAGGCACATGCGGCACGCGGCCTGCAAGGAATAGCCGTCGTAGTAACAGAACGCCGGGATCTCGATGCCCGCCTGTTTGGCGGCATTAATCAGGAGCGTTCCGGGCGCGGCTTCGATCTGCCGCCCGTCGATGGTTAACTTGACTGGATCTGCCATTTCTCTTTTTCGTGATCTTCGTGTGCGCGCTTAAGCGGTCGTCAACTGCAGCAGAGGATCGGGCTGCGCGGCCGGCGTCTTGCGATCGATGTAGGCCATGAACTCATCCCGGAACTTATTCACGAACGCGATGGTCGGCATGGCCGCGGCGTCGCCCAGAGGACAGAACGTGCGGCCCAGCATATTCTTGGCGAGTTCATCGATCAGATCGACGTCGGTTACGACGCCCTCGCCGGCATGCACGCGCGTCAGAATCTTACGCAGCCACGTGGTGCCTTCGCGGCAGGGGATGCACCACCCGCAGCTCTCGTGCGCGTAGAAGCGCATGATGCGCAGCGCCACCGCGACGATGTCCGTCGTTTCATCCATCACCACGACGCCGCCCGAACCCAGCATGCTCTTGGCGGCGGCGACGGAATCAAAATCCATGTTGATGTTGCACTCTTCCGGCTTGAGCACGGGACACGACGACCCGCCCGGAATCACGGCCTTGAGCTTTTTCCCGCCGCGGATTCCGCCGCCCACTTCCTCGATCATGCGCATCAGCGGGAAGCCCATGGGAAGCTCATACACGCCGGGCCGGTTCACGTGCCCGGAAAGACAGAACATGCGCGTTCCGCCATTCTTGGGCGACCCCAGTTTGGCCCACTCTTCCCCGCCCATGCGGAAGATGGACGGCACGGCGCAGTAGGTCTCCACATTATTCAGGATGGTGGGACTTTGGTAAGCGCCGGCCACGGCCGGAAAGGGCGGCCGGATCCGCGGGACGCCGCGCTTGCCTTCGAACGATTCGAGCAGCGCCGATTCTTCCCCGCACTCATAAGCGCCCGCGCCGGTATGCGTGGAGAGGTGAAACTTCCAACCCGACCCGAGCACGTCATCGCCCAGGTATCCGCGCTCATACGCTTCCGCGATCGCCTTATCCAGGATGTTGATGAGATAGCGATACTCGCCGCGCACATAGATATAACCCTGATTCGAGGTCGCCGCGAGCGCCGCGATCAGAATTCCTTCGATCAACTGATGCGGGTCGTACTCAATCAACAGCCGGTCCTTGCAGGTGCCGGGCTCGCTTTCATCGGCGTTGACGATGATGTACTTCGGCTTGGGAGAATTCCGCGCCAGAAAGCTCCACTTGAGGCCGGTGGGGAAACCGGCGCCGCCGCGGCCGCGCAGTCCCGACGCCTTCACTTCGTTGACGATTTCGTCCGGCGTCATCTTGCGCGCGCGCTCAAATCCCTGGTAGCCTTCGTTGGCCAGGTAGACGTCGATGGATTGCGAATTTTCCAGCCCGAAGCGCTTGGACAGCACCCGGACTTCGAGCGGATGAGGTTCGTTATACGGCATGGATTCCCTAGAGCCCGCTTTCCAGTTGCGAGAGAACGTCGTTCAGTTTTTGCGGCGTGACCTGGTGGAAGAAATCATAGTTCACCTGCATGGCGGGCGCCCATGAACAGGCCCCGATACATTCCACCTCCTCCAGGGAAATTTTACCGTCGGCGGTGGTTTCTTTGTGCCCGATGCCCAGCCGCTTCGACGCCAAATTCCACAATTCTTCGCCGCCGTTCAGCATGCAGCTGATATTGGTGCAGATCTGGACGTGAGCCTTGCCCATGGGCTTGCGGTGAAGCATGGAATAGTAAGTCACCACTTCATCGATCGCGAGCGGCGTCTGTCCCGTGCGGCGCGCCACTTCTTCGACCAGCGCGCGCGTGATGGACCCGATTTCATCCTGGCCGAACAGCAGCATCGGGATGACGGCCGAACGCTTTCGCTCCGGCGGATACTTATCCAGCAGGCTTTGAAACTTGGCTTCGAGCGCGGGGGAAAGTGTCATAAAGAGGCTTGCTCGTTAGCGGTCCGTATCTCCCAGAACAAAGTCCATGCTGCCGATCGACGCGATGACATCGGAAAGCAAAGTGCCCTCGACCATGCGCGCCGTCGCTTGCAGATTCCCGAAGCTGGGGCCATGCACGAAGACGCGATAGGGTTGCGTGGACCCGTCGCTGACGACGTAATAACCCAACTCGCCGCGGGGCGATTCCACGATCTGATAGACCTCGCCTTCCGGAACACGGAAGCCTTCCGTCACGATTTTGAAGTGATAGATCAGGGCCTCCATCTCGGTCTTCATCTTGTCGCGATCCGGCAGCACCACATGCGGAGCGTCGGCTTTCCACGCGCCGGACGGCATGCCTTCGAGCGCCTGCTTCACGATACGCGTGCTCTGCCGCATCTCTTCCACCCGCACCAGATAGCGCGCGTACACATCGCTCTCCGTGCGGGTAGGAACTTCAAAATCGAAAAGATGATACGACGAATGCGGATTTTCCTTGCGCGCGTCGTACTTCAATCCGCCCGCGCGCAGCATGGGCCCGGTTACGCCCAGTTCCAGCATGTCGGCGACGGAAATCACTCCCACGCCCTTGGTGCGGCCGATCCAAATCCCGTTATTGGTCAGAAGGTCTTCATACTCGTCCACCTTGCTGGGGAAGCCGTCGATGAATTTCTTCACCCGCGCCTGCCAGCCGCGCGGCGGTTCGAGCGCGAGCCCGCCAATCCGGATGTAGCTGGTCATCATGCGCTGACCGGAGAACATCTCGAAAATTCTGAGGATGTCTTCCCGCTCGCGCATGCAGTAGAGGAACATGCTCATGGCCCCCACATCGAGGGCGTGCGTGCCCAGCCAGACCAGATGGCTGTTGAGCCGCGTCAGCTCCACCAGCATGACCCGAATCCACTGCGCCATCGGCGGGATCTCGACGCCAAGCAGATTCTCCACCGCCAGCGCATAGCAGAAGTTGTTCGACAGATTCGCCAGGTAATCGATGCGATCCGTCAGGGTCACGGCCTGCTGGTAGGTTTTGGATTCGAATTCCTTCTCGATCCCGGTATGAAGATAGCCGATGTCCGGCTCCGCCCGCACGACCGTCTCGCCGTCGAGTTCAAGAATCAGCCGCAGAACACCGTGCGTCGACGGGTGCTGCGGCCCCAGGTTCAGCAGCATGCGGCGCGGGCGAACGCGCCCGGACGCGGTCGCCGCCGTCGTCGCCTCTTGTTCTTGCAAATCCGCTGTGACCAGATCCATATGAGTCCTTTAAACGCGCGGACCGGTCTTGGGATAATCCTTCCGCAAAGGATGCCCTTCCCAGTCTTCCGGCAGCATGATCCGGCGCAGATCGGGATGGTTGCGGAACTTCACGCCGAACAGATCGAATACTTCGCGCTCATACCAGTTGGCGGAAAGATAAACCGGCGTGACGGAATCGATCTCCGGATCTTTCCCGCTCACGCGGGCCTTCAACTCCATGCGCGCATTCCGCGCGACGGAGTGAAACAGATAAATGATTTCAAAGCGCGGCTCCAACGGATAACGGTCCACCGCGGTCACCGCCGAGAGGCGTTCGAACTTCCGTTCGAGCTTCAAATAGCGGCAGGCGGCGACGATCTGCGAGGGCGCCACTTCCACCACTAACTGCCCGAACGCGAACTTACCGCCCGCGACCGCTCCGGGCAGCGCGGCATTCAGGCCGGCGGCGTCTTCGTATGCGTTCAGTTCTTCGGGAAGCATTGTTGACAAGTCTCTCAAATCCGCTTTTCGTCTTTGCCCAGCGCGGCCCAGTCCAGCACGCCTTTCTTCCAGATGTAAAAGAAGCCGCAAAGGACCAAAACGATGAACAGCAGCATCTCGAAAAACCCGAACAGCTTCAGTTCTTTGAAGACCACGGCCCAGGGGTAGAGGAAGATGGCTTCCATATCGAAAAGGATGAACAGCATCGCAACCAGGTAGAACTTCACGCTGAAACGCTGGCGCGCATCGCCGGTCGGGATCATCCCCGATTCATAAGGCGTGTCTTTCACCCGGTTCTTGACCCGGTGGCCCAGCAGAAACGAGATAGCGATAAAGGTGCATGCGATGCCGATCGCGAGGATGATCTGGACCAGCACCGGGAAGTAGATTTCAGCTTGCGAGTCAGGCATGGGACGATAGGGAAGTCAGGCCCTTTAACGACTATAGAGAGTGCGGAAATCGAGTGTCAAACCACCTCCGCCCGATTCGGGCAAGCGTAAACGGAAAGATTACGGAACTGTCTTCGGGAGCAACGCTGCTCGCTCTGATCGAAACGCTTGAATTGAAGCCGGACCGCCTTGCCGTGGAGCTCGACCGCAAGATCGTCAAACCCGTTTTGTGGGCGACGACGGAGATCCGCGACGGGGCGGAGATTGAAATCGTGCACTTTGTGGGCGGCGGTTAGCGGAGCAACGGCACAGGGAAAGGCGGAGCGGACGCGCGCCGCCGCCGTCCGCTCCGCCCCAAGCTCGCGATTACGAGAAACTGCGGATCGCGCTCGCTTCGTCGTCGTGCACTTCAAAAACGGTATACAACTTAGTAATCTGCAGCAGATCCTTCACGCGCTTTGTCAGGCTGAGCAGCTTCAACTGGCCGCCCTGATTGGAGAGCGATGTGAATCCCGAGACCAGTTCCCCAATCCCGGAGCTATCGATATAGGAAACATCGCCCAGGTTGAGCAGGATCTTCTTGTGGCCTTTCGCGACCAGGTCGCGGAGAGCGTCACGCAACGCGCTCGATCCTTCGCCCAGCGTGATCCGGCCGGAGACATCGACCACCGTGACATCGCCGACTTGACGGTTGTTTAGTTTAACGCTCACTCTCTTCTTTCCTCCCTCGTTCTTTTATCAAAGTAACTTCTGTACCATGCGGGCTGATCTTACGCACATCAAACTCGTCCATGAAAGCACGAATCAGGAAGATTCCGCGGCCCGAGTGCCGCAGCAGATTTTCTTCCGCCAGCGGATCGGGCAGGTCGGTCAGGTCAAATCCTTCGCCTTCATCCCTGATCACCACCTTAATTCGATCCGACGAAGTCTCGATCAGCACATGAACGTGTTTGTGCGCGCTGTACCGGTTGCCATGCACGACCGCGTTCACCAGGCATTCGCGGGCGGCCATGCTGATGGGGTGCTGGTCATCCTCGTCGAAACCCGCTTTGGCGGCCGCTTCCAGAATCAAAGCCTCGGCCTCATCCACGCACTCCAGCGTCGAGTCGAAAGAGCGCTCCAGTCTCACCGCGCCCTCCCGTTCAGTTCCCATAGGTGTGATGGCCGGACATCAAAGGCAAACGGTACCACAATCGGCAAGTTGGAACAAAGCGGCTTAAGGCTCCCGGCGAAGCGGCGCGTTAGTGCGCGGGAGGAGGCGGCGGCGGCGCGGGCGGGGCTTTGCAGGCGGGATTACTGGGAGGACATTGGTCATGTACGCCCCCGACCGTGCCGCCGCCGGTCGAAGCGGAACTCCCGCTCGAGTTCGCCGGGTTGTTCAGGACGGCCTGATAAAGGGCGTCCCAGCCGGCTCGCATGGCCCGCTGGACCAGCGCGCCGCGATCCACCATCTTGGCGGCGATCGGCTGATTCTTGAAAACGCGAATCCACTCGCCTTCACTCAGGACGCGACCGTCGCCGCCGCGGAGCAGATGCCGCACCTCGACCTGGCCTTCTTCCACCAGCACCAGCGTGGTGGCGTCTTCGTCTTCCACGTTCACATCGAACACCGTTCCCCGCACGGAGATGACGGCGGTAGGGGTGCGGACCTTGTTGGGATTCGGCAGCCCTCCCAGCTTCTCGATCTGCACTTTCACTTTCCCGATCAGGATGTCGAGCAGGTCGCGCCAATCCCCGCTGTTGTTGCGGAAGACGACGCGGGAATTCGGAAATACTTCGAAATGGCTGCCGTCGGCCACCTGAAACTCGGCGTATCCATCCGAGCCGGTGACCACGATCTGGAGCGGCTTCACCGTATCGCCCACATTCAGGAACCAGGGGACGTCATCGCGCAATACGGAGACCTGGCCGGTCATCACCAGCACGCGGGCCGCGCCGCCCAGCGAGGGATCGGGCGCCCGGTAGGTGCGGGACGGAGAAGGCGAAGCAGGGTTTTGCGGACTCGCCGTTTGTGCAAACGCACCGGCGATGACAGACAACAGCACCGCCCAGAGGCTGAAGCCTCGGCGGAGACTGTGTGATATTTTCGTGCTCACGCGAACACCACAGTCTAGCACCAAACATGCTTAAGAAGGCCGCTGGCCAGAAAAGTTTGCGCATGCAACTCGAATTAACTCAACGTTTTCCCGTCCAAAGCGTCACATCCTGGGGTAGAATTGGGACACGCTCATGAGTCAGGCAGCCACAGCTTGGCGCGGGGCGGTACTGGCAGCGCTAACTGCCGCGGCCGTCACCGCTCAAATTCCCGGCTCAACGCAGGCCACTCACGGCGGCCTGAACTGGCGCCATTTGGGCCGCTCTTCCATTGATCTTCATCTCGCCGGCCCGGCCACCGGTCCAATCTCCTCAGTGTGGTACTCAAGCGATGGCGGCAGCCTTTTTGTCCGGACGGCTTCCGGTCGGGCGCTGCAAACCGCCGATTTCGAAACGTGGATCAAATCCGAGGCTGTGCGACCGGAAACCCCGGCTGCTTCCGCTCCGGAAAGCTTGCCCGAATCGCCCGCCAAGGTCATCGCGGCTTCCGGCGATTCGCGGAGAGCGTGGGCGCTCGGCCGGGATCTGTTCGTCTCCGAAGATAGCGGCGCGACCTGGGAAAGCGTCTCGGGCACCGGCGCTCCGGTGATCGGGACGGGCCAAAACGATGTCGCCGTAAATCCGCGGGAACCGATGGAGCTGGCCGTGGCCAATAGCTCCGGAGTCTGGCAGTCGCAGGATGGCGGTCGATCCTGGGCGGGCCTGAACGAAAATCTGCCGAATCTCCCGATCGCCCGCATTTTGTCGACGCGCCGCGGAGCGTTCAAGATCGCGCTCGACGACGGGCGCGCCTTAGAGCTCAGCGATACGCACCAGCCGTGGACGGTGGCGTCCGGAGACAACGCGCTGGCGGCGGAGGCCCGCGACCGGCAGCGGCTCAACCGCGCGCTCGGCGCCGAGATCACGGCGACGGCCCGATCCGGAGAATATGCGTACGCGGGTTCGTCGGATGGCCGTGTCTGGGTCTCACGCGACCGCGGCGTGAGTTGGAACCCGTCCCAGACCGTGGGCGTGGGCTCGGTGGAGCGATTTTATGTAGACGCGGAAGCGCCCCGGGCGGCGATCGCCGTCCTCTCCGGTTCCTCGGCGCGGCTGGCGCGCACCGTGGATTCCGGCGCGGTTTGGGACGACGTGACCGGCAATCTGCCGGATGGCGCCGTGCACGCGGTCGCCGCCGACCGCGCTTCCGGTTCCGTGGCGGCGGCGACCGATAGCGGCGTGTACCTGGCCCATATCGACCTGAATGTCTTCACTCCCGGATCGGCGTGGACCCCTATAACCGGTACCCTGCCCGCCGCGAAGGCTGTCGATGTCGCTTTCGATTCCGGCGGAGATCAACTTTACGTCGCGATGGAAGGCTTCGGTCTTTACACCGCTCCCGTGCCGGTTCGATCGGGCGTCATGCGCCTGACCAATGCGGCCGATTTTTCGAACCGTCCGGCCGCTCCCGGTTCGGTGATTAGCGTCCTTGGCGCGAAAGTGACCGCCGCGACGGGGGGTTCGCTGCGCTTTCCGGTCCTGGCCGCGGGAGATTCCGAATCGCAATTGCAGGTGCCTTTCGAGGCGAGCGGCGGCAGTTTTGATCTGGCCGTTCGCGCGGGCTCGCAGACCACGACTCTGCCGCTGGCGGTGCGCAGCGTTTCTCCCGCAATCTTCGTGGATCGGGACGGCTCCCCGTTTCTGGTCGACGCCGATACCGGGCTGACGCTTGACGCCGCCGCCCTCGCGCATCCGCGCGCTCACCTGGAATTGATGGCTACCGGGCTGGGCCGCGTGCAGCCGGATTGGCCCACCGGAGTGGCGGCGCCGGCGGAAAATACGCCCGTGGTCGTGGCCGGAGTGCAGGCTTACCTCGACGGCATTCCCCTCGAAGTGACCAAATCCACGCTGGCCCCCGGATATGTGGGCTATTACCTGGTGGAAGTGCAGCTCCCGGCCGTTCTCAACGCCGGACCGGCGGAACTGTATTTAGTGGCCGACGGGCAACCTTCCAACAAAGTCCACGTTCAGGTCGACAGCCAGTAAGCTCCCAGAAACACGAAAGGCCTCCCGATGCGGGAAGCCTCGCCTTACTTCCAAACTGTGAGGGTTGCTTACAGCAGGCTCACGTTCTCGGCCTGCAGCCCTTTGGGGCCCTGCTTCACCTCGAACTCCACTTCCGAGCCTTCGTCCAGCGAACGATATCCGTTCGACTGGATCGCCGAGAAGTGCACAAATACATCGTCGCCGCTGCTGCGTTGGATGAAACCAAAGCCCTTCGCGGCGTTAAACCATTTCACAATACCTTTTTCTCTCACTGCTAAATCTCCTGAAACATTTGCGTTGGCGCCGAAGAGAAAGCCACAAAAAAAAAGCTACGAAAGGGGCTCGTAGCTGCAATTCAATCCGGCCTGCTTATAGACAAACGCCATTCTACCTACGATCTCAGTATTTCAGATTACGCGGCCTAATGCAACTTGCCTATTGCTTCCAATGCGCTTTTGCGTTCAAAGGAACTCTTTGCGAACGTCCCGCCAGGAATCCACGCGCCGAAATCCGGTGACGCCGCGATTGTGCGGCGCGGAAAACAGAATCCCCTCGCCGCGGAAATAGGCGAAATGGCGGGCCGTATCGTCAATCAGATAATCCGCCGCCAGAATGCTCTTATCGCCGCAGAAGACGATGTGGCTGGGCCGAACGAAGGGGAAATGGCGCTCCAGCCACGCATACTTGGCGGCGAACGACGCCGGCACTTCCATGGCGGAGCTGGTGATGAAGACTTCGTAGCGGTCGGTCAGTTCTCGAATTACGTCCTGACTGTCGGGCATTACATCCAAATCCTCGAAAAATCCGTGCGTATGCACCATCGCGCTGGCCGCGGCGCGATGTTCGGGCGGAATCAGGCCGCTCAGCCCGCAGTGCACGAAATCGGCTTTGGCCAGCGTGCCGCCGAAAGCCTCGTTATAAAGCTGGATGTGTTTGCCGAGCGCGTCCGCGATCGTCTCGTCCATGTCAATGGCAATGCGTTTCAATCGACCTGTACCCCCCGCAGAATCTCGATGCCCGCGTTCCGGTAGGGCATGAGCAAAACGTCGTCCGTCTCGTGTTCGGTGATGATCGCGTCCAGGTCGGTGATGGGACCCACCACGCACGCCATCGCTGTTCCCAGCTTCTCCCCGGTGACCAGTCCCACGACGCGGGAAGCCGCCCGGATCATGGCGCGCTTCACGGGCGCCTCCTCGAGGTGCGGCACGGTGATACCGGCGTCCGCGTCGAGCGAGCACGTTCCCAGCAGAAACAGATCCGCGCGGAAGGAGCGGATGGCGTCCACCGCCTCCGGCCCGAGAGTCACGCGCGAGCTGCGCAAGACCTTGCCGCCAATCAGCACGACTTCCATGCTGGCGTGGTCGGACAGTACCATCGCCACCGGGATGCTGTTGGTGATGACGGTGGCGCGCAGATCCGGCCGGAACGATTCCGCCACGTGCACGTTGGTGGTGCCCCCATCCAGAAACACCACGGCGCCATCGCGCACCAGCTTCGCGGCGGCCCGCGCAATCGATTTCTTCTCGGGCACCGATTGCCAGGCCCGCGCGGAGAAATTGAGAGCCACGGGCGATGGCGGCAGCGCCCCGCCGTGCACCCGCCGGACGCGCCGCATCGCCGCGAGTTCGCGCAGATCGCGCCGAATCGTGTCCTCCGAAACGCCGAGTTCATTGGTCAGATCCGTGGAGCGCACTTTTCCGCTCTGGCTGATCCGATCGAGAATCCAGCTCAGGCGTTCTTCCTTCACCATTTGCTCGGATTGAGCGGTCGCGGCGCCCGTTTCTGCTGATTTCTGCCGATTCATTCTTGTTTCTGCGGGTTTCCGGCTGTACGCTGTGAGAGTAGCAGATCTGATGACACCAAGTTTAAAGCGGGCGCGGCTGGGAACCAGCGCGATGTTCTTCCTGCACGGGCTGATCGTTTCGACGTGGCTTTCGCGCATTCCCTCGGTGCAGGGGCATCTGCACCTCACTCCGGGAGAGCTCGGGCTCGCGCTGCTGGGAACGGCGGTGGGCGCGATGACGGCGATGCCGCTGGCCGGGGCGTGGGTGACGCGGCTGGGAAGCCGCCCGGTGACGACCATCACCACGGTCCTGATGGCGGCTTCGCTGGTGCTGATGCCGCTCGCGTGGGAGCGCTTCAGCCTGACCGGCGCGCTGGTCGTGTTCGGAGCGTTCGCCGGATCCATGGATATCGCCATGAACGCGCAAGCGGTGGTTTTGGAACAGCGCTGGGGCCGCCCGATCATGTCGTCGTTCCACGCTTTGTTCAGCTTGGGAGGAATGAGCGGGGCGGCGTTGGGCAGCGTTGCCGCCGCGCGCGCCATCGCGCCGTTGCCGCAATTCGCGTGGGCCAGTCTGCTCTATATCGCGGCGGGTTTATGGGCCGGGCGCCTGCTGATCAGCGGCGACAAGGGACAAGCGGGCCAGCCGATCTTCGCCCGCATCACGCGGCCGCTGGTGGGTCTGGGGTGTCTCGGGTTCTGCATCTTGCTGAACGAGGGCGCGATGGCGGACTGGAGTTCGGTGTACCTGCGCCGTATCCTGCTCACCCCGGAAAGCACGGCGGCGGCCGGATACGCGGTGTTCTCGCTGGCGATGGCGGGCGGACGCCTGGCGGGGGATCGATTGACGGAGCGGTTGGGCCGCGTGACGATCGTCCGCTTGGGCGGGGTGATCTCGGCGGCCGGCTTGGGCGCAGGTCTGCTGGTCAAAACGGTTCCGGCGACGTTCCTGGGCTTCGCCGCCGCCGGACTCGGTTTCTCGGTGATCGTGCCGCTGGTGTTTGGCGCGGCGGGGCGGCATGGCGCGGCGTCGGGATCGTCGGCGGGCGCGGGATTGGCAGCGGTGAACACGGTCGGATATTTCGGTTTCCTGGTGGGTCCGGCGACCATCGGGCTCACCGCCGATCACACGGGATTGCGGGGCGCGATGCTGATCGTGGTGGTCTTGAGCCTGGTGGTCTCCAGCATGGCGAGCGCGGTTTCCCTGCCCCGCGGCGCGAAGACCGAAGCCGCCGCCGAGCCTATGTTCCAATAGCGCGCATGGGTTCCGAGCGCGCGATTCTCGACCGCCTGCGACGCTTGCGGCAACCTGTGCGGCAAGATCGCTCGGGGAATCTCAAATTGGGGATTGGGGACGATTGCGCGATCTACGCCCCGGGACCCGGCGAGGAACTCGTCTTCACGACCGACTTCCTGATCGAGAACGTGCATTTCCGCCGCGAGACGCACGGCGCGACCGACATCGGATACAAAGCCCTGGCGCGCGGATTAAGCGATATTGCGGCCATGGGCGCGGAACCCCGTTTTTGCCTCTTGTCGCTGGCTATGCCGCCGGACACGAACCCGGCTTATCCCGACGCGCTTTTCAAGGGCTTGTTGGCGCTCGCGCGCAAGGTGAAATGTCCGTTGGCGGGCGGCGATCTGGCGTCCGCGCCCCTGTTGGCCGCCGACATCGTGGTCTGCGGCTCGGCGCCCGCCGGGGAAGCACTGCGGCGGAGCGGCGCGCTGCCGGGCGACGGAATCTGGGTTTCCGGGCGGCTGGGCGGATCCGCTCTGGGACTCGCGACCGGCCGGGGCGCCGCCTGGGTCCGGCATCTGCGTCCCGAGCCACGCCTTGCGCTGGGGCGATTTCTGCGGAACCGCGCGAGCGCCTGCATGGATCTGAGCGACGGACTTTCGCTGGATCTGGCAAGGCTCTGCCGCGAGTCGGGTGTGGCGGCCGAGATTGAACCGCCGCCGCTTTACCGCGGCGCAACGCTGGAGCAGGCGCTCCATGGCGGCGAGGATTACGAGCTGCTGTTCACGGCGCGGCCGGAGACGAAACTCCCGCAATCCGCGTGCGGAGTAAGGCTGACGCGCATCGGCCGCATTGTGAAGGGACGTCCCGGCTCGGTTCGGCTGGATGGCGCGCCGCTGCCCGCGCTGGGTTACGATCATTTCGCCAAATGACTTCGCCCGATGCGGGTCCCGTACTCGAACTGATCGACGCGTTCCGGCGGTCCAAGACCATGTTCACGGCACTGCGGATGGGCATCTTCGATCGCCTGGAAAGCGGCCCGCAGAGCGCGGAGCAGCTCTCGGCCTGGAGCGGCGCGAACCCGGACGCTCTACAGCGGCTGCTGGAGGCATGCGCGGGGCTCGGACTGCTGGAGGCGCGGGCGGGCGCATTCCGCAACGCGGACGTGGCGAGCGCTTACCTAACCGCCGCCAGCCCGCATTCGCTGGCCGGGTACATCCGCTATTCGGACGCGGTGCTCTACCCCCTGTGGGCGCACCTGGACGACGCGGTTCGCGAAGGCACGCATCGCTGGCGGCAGACGTTTCAACTCGATTCCGGCGCGCTGTTCGACCGCTTCTTCGACACCCCGGAATCCATGCGCACGTTTCTGATGGGGATGCATGGCTTCGGGATGCTGAGCTCTCCGGCCGCGGTCCGCGCCTTCGATCTGACGCGGTTCACCCGGATGGTGGATCTGGGCGGCGCGACGGGACACTTGGCGATGGCGGCGTGCGAGCGATATCCCGATCTGCGCGCCGTGCTCTTCGACCTTCCGAGAGTGGTGGAGTTCGCGGCGCCGCTGCTCGCCGGACGGGTCGAGTGCGTCGCGGGCGACTTCTTCCGCGATCCTCTGCCCGAGGGCGATCTCTACGCGGCGGGCCGCATCCTGCATGATTGGGACGCCGCGAAGATCGAACGGCTGCTGGCCCGGATCATGGAGAAACTGCCGCCGGGCGGCGGGCTGCTGATCGCCGAGAGGCTGCTGGATGAGGACCGGCTGGGTCCCGCGGGCGCGCAGATGCAATCGCTGAACATGCTGGTGGTGACCGAAGGCCGGGAGCGCACGCTCACGGAGTATCGCGGCCTGCTGATGCGCGCGGGATTCGCGAGCGTGGAAGGGGTGCGAACCGGGCAGCCGCTGGATGCGATTCTAGCCATCAGGTGAAGACATGACGATCACAAGAGTCGCTTACGGCGGATGGCCGAATTGCTACCGGCTGGAAAACGGGACGGTGGAGCTGATCGTCACGAGCGACATCGGGCCGCGCATCATGCGCTACGGGTTCGTGGGCGGCCAGAACCTGTTCAAAGAGTATGAGGAGACGCTGGGCAAATCGGGCGAGACGGAGTGGCAGTTGCGGGGCGGCCACCGGATCTGGATCGCGCCGGAGTCGCAACCGGTGACTTACGCGCCCGACAACGGGCCGGTGGAAATCCGGGTGACGGGCGACGTTCTGGAGGCGACGCAGCCGGTGGAGCCGAGCACGGGAATCGAGAAGAAGATCATCGTGACGCTGGCCCCGACGGGGAGCGGCGTGGAAGTGGCGCACGAGCTGCGGAACACGCTGGCGTGGACGATCGAGCTGGCGCCGTGGGCTTTGACGATGATGGCGCAGAACGGGGTGGGGATCACCGGGTTTCCGCCGCGCGGCAAGCATCCGGACGTGCTGCCGCCCTCGAATCCGCTGGTAATGTGGGCGTTCAGCGATCTGACCGATCCGCGCTGGACGTTCACGAAGAAGTACATGCTGCTGCGGCAGGACCCGCATAATCCGGAACCCACCAAGCTGGGCCACTTCAATGCGCGCACGTGGGGGGCTTACCTGCTGGGCGGGGATCTGTTCATCAAGCGCACGGAGAACGACCCGGCGAGGTCATACCCGGATATGGGCTGTTCGTTTGAAACCTTCACGCGGAACGACATGCTGGAGCTGGAGACGCTGGGGCCGCTCGAACGGGTCGCGCCGGGCGGTTCGGTGCGGCACACGGAACGCTGGTCGCTTCACGCGGGCGTTCATGTGCCCGAATTTTCGGACGCAGAATTAGATCGGGTGGTACTGCCTTTGGCGGCCTGGTGAAGCTATACTGAAACATCTACTTACAGGCTTGGAAGCGCTGCTAAAAGGTGAGGTGAATGCGGGTTACAGTCATCGGAACGGGCTATGTCGGTACGGTCACGGGCGTGTGCCTGGCTTATTTGGGACATCGCGTCACCTGCGTCGACACGGATGAGAGCAAGATCGCGCGGCTGCGGAACCACGACGTGCCGATCTATGAGCCTGGCCTGGCCGAGCTGCTGCCGCTGGCGGAAGCGGCGGGCGGGATCGAGTTTTCCTCGAACCTGGGGCCGGCGGTGCGCGAAAGCGACGTGATCTTCATCGCGGTGGGGACGCCGCCGCTGCCGACCGGCGAAGCCAATCTGGTTTATCTGGAAGCGGCCGCGCGCAGCGTGGGAGCGGCAATGGACGCGTCGCGCTACCGGGTGATCGTGAACAAATCGACCGTGCCGGTGGGATGCGGAAACCTGGTGGAGACGCTGGTGCGCGAGGGTATCCGCGAGCACAGCCTCTGGAAGGAGCGCGAGATCGGCTTCGGCGTGGCGAGCAATCCCGAGTTCCTGCGCGAAGGTTCGGCGATCAACGATTCGCTGTATCCGGACCGGATCGTGCTGGGAGCGCAGGACGACCGCACGATCGCGAAGCTGCACGAGCTTTACCAGCCGCTGGTGGAGCAAAGCTTTGCGGAGCCGGCTTTCTGCCCGCGTCCGAAGAACGCGCGGACCGCCGTGCCGGTGGTGACCACGACTCTGACGAGCGCGGAGATGATCAAGTACGCCGCGAACGCGTTTCTGGCGATGAAGATCGGGTTCGCCAACGAGATCGCCAACATTTGCGAGAAGGTCGGCGCGGACGCTCCGGAGGTGATGGCCGGAATCGGGCTGGACTCGCGCATCGGCATCTCCTTCCTGAACGCGGGGATCGGGTGGGGCGGCAGTTGCTTCGGCAAGGACGTGCAGTCGCTGATGCATATCGCGGGGGATTACGGTTACCAGGCGCGGCTGCTGGAGGCGTCGCTGGCGGTCAATCGCCTGCAGCGCCAACTGGTGATCCAGAAGCTGCAGGAGAAGCTTTTCATCCTGAAGGGGCGCACGATCGGGCTGCTGGGACTGGCGTTCAAGCCGAATACGGACGATCTGCGGGACGCGCCGAGCCTCCAGATTGTGGAGCGGCTGCTGCAGATGGGCGCGCGGATCCGGGCGTTCGATCCGATCGCGATGGACGCCTGCCGCGAGCATCATCCGGGCTTGAAGATCCACTTCTGCGATTCGGCGATGGCCGTGGCGGAAGGCGCGGACGCGCTGGTGCTGGTCACCGAATGGCCGGAGTTCCGGGATCTGGACCTGGAAGAGGCGGCTCAGGTGATGGCGCAACCCATTCTGGTGGACGGGCGGAACCTGTTCGATCCGCAGATCGCGCGCAACGCCGGGTTCGACTATATGGGAATCGGGCGCGCGGATAGTTCGAGAAACGGCAAGAAGCCAGTCGCGCAGAAGATCGCGACGATCTGAATCCGGCGCCGCGCGGGCGGCAAGTCATCGGGACATGGGACACTGAGAGTCTCCCGATGCCCCGCCGACTTCACACCTGGAAAATCCGCAGCCGCGATTTAGCGCTCGGCGATCGCACGCTCGTGATGGGCGTCCTGAACGTCACACCCGACTCCTTCAGCGATGGAGGAAACTATCTGGACCCGGACCGAGCGTACGCCCGCGCGCTGCAGATGGAAGAACAAGGCGCGGACATCATCGACATCGGCGCGGAATCCACGCGACCCGGCGCGCAGGCCGTAACGGCCGCGGAAGAGTTGCAGCGCCTGGTGCCCGTGCTGAAGCGGCTGCGCGACCGGCTGTCGATTCCCATCTCCGTGGATACTTACAAGGCGGAAGTGGCCGAGCGCGCGCTCGAACTGGGAGTGGACATCATCAACGACCCGAGCGGGTTCACCTTCGACCCGCTGCTGGCTAAGCCGGTGGTGCAGTATAACGCGGGCGTAATCTTCAACCACATGCGCGGGAGGCCGGAGACGTGGGCGTCGCTGGGGCCGATGCAGGACGTGATGGGATCGATCACCAAGGATTTGGACGCTTCGGTGAACCGCGCGCGGCGGGCGGGCGTGGACCGGGCGCGGATCGTGGTGGATCCGGGAATCGGGTTCGGCAAGCGGCGCGAGCAGAATTCGGAGATTCTGGCGCGGTTGGGGGAGATGGCGCGGCTGGAGCTGCCGATATTGGTGGGACCGTCGCGGAAATCGTTCCTGGCGCAGGCGACGGAACGCGAGACGGAATTTGGCACGGCGGCGGCGATCACAGCGGGCATTCTGAACGGCGCGCATATCGTGCGCGTGCATGACGTGGCCGAGATGAAGGCGGTGGTCAGCGTCGCCGATGAGATCTGGCGGGTGGTGCAGAAGATCGCCGAAGGACGGGAACTGGCCGAGGCGGAGACGCCGCGGCGGAAGAGGATGGCGGGTCCGACGCCGCAGATTCAGGCTACGGCGGCTCGCCCGGCGGTGCGGCCTCCGCTGGCTATCGCGGCGTCCGCGGCTGCGCCCGAGCCAGTGGCGCCCCCAGTGCAGGAGGGCGAATCTTCTAAGGATGCGCCGCAGGTGTTGCGGCCGGCGGAGCACGAAAAGCCGCGCCGGGAAGGTTCCGCGCGACCCGAGGGAGATCGGCCGTTCAAGCCTCGGTTTGAGGGAACACGGCCGTTTAAGCCTAGACAGGATGGACCGCCGCGATCGGACGGTGCGCGTCCGTCTAAGCCTCGGCAGGATGGACCGCCGCGATCGGATGGTTCGCGTCCGTTTAAGCCTCGGCAGGATGGACCGCCGCGATCGGACGGTGCGCGTCCGTTTAAGCCTCGGCAGGATGGACCGCCGCGGTCGGATGGTTCGCGTCCGTTTAAGCCTCGGCAGGACGGACCGCCGCGGTCGGATGGTTCGCGTCCGTTTAAGCCTCGGCAGGACGGACCGCCGCGATCGGATGGTGCGCGTCCGTTTAAGCCTCGGCAGGACGGTTCCCGTCCGTTCAAGCCTCGGTGGGAAGGTCCGCCCAAGTCCGGGGGCGCTTCGCGCGGATCGAAACCGCCGGGTTCACGACCGCCGGGACCGCGCAAAGGCGGCGGGCCGCCACGGGAATCCCGGCCTAAGCCGCGACGCGGCAAGTAGGGCCTAGAGAAGAAATCCGAGGATGCCGATGATGCATCCGCCGATGGACAGGATGAGTCCCAGGACGGGGAAGATCTTGTTCTTGGAGATGAAGAAGAGCGAGGTCATAACGAGGCCGATCTCGAGCAGGCCTTCGCTGAAATCGAAATCGAGCGCCTTCTTCTCCACGGCTTCCGATCTCTTTTCGATGGCGTTGGCTTCGTCCTGGGCTTCGCGGGAGCGCTTGTCGTATTTGCCCTTATCGGAACGGTAGCGCGCGAGCTTGGCGGCGGTGTCGGCGGAAGCGTTGGGGATGGCGCTCAGAAGGTCCTCACCGAGTTCGAGGTTGTGGAATTTCATGCGCTGGGCCTGGTAATAGGACCACTTGTCATTCGCATCGGTCTTGAGCAGAACGCCTTCGGTGTGGGCGCGGTGCGAGGTGATGGTGGCAACGCCCAAAAAGACAGAAATGATGGCGGCGACGACGCCGATCTTCTTGCCTAGCGGGTCCGCTTCGTGTCCCGTTTCGTGGTGAATCTCCAACTCAGCCATAGCTAGGACATCGTAACCTGTTTAGACATGCCGGATGAAGAATTCATGCGGGAGGCGCTCCGGCTGGCGCGGGAAGCGGAGGCGGCGGGCGAAGTTCCGGTGGGCGCGGTGCTGGTGAACGCAGGCCGGATGGTGGCGCGGGGGCGGAATGCGCCGATCGGGATGAACGATCCGACGGCGCACGCGGAGATGCAGGCGCTGCGCGAGGGCGCGAAGGCGCTGGGCAATTACCGGCTGGAACAAGCGACGTTGTATGTGACCTTGGAGCCGTGCGCGATGTGCGCGGGAGCGCTGGTGGCGGCGCGCGTGGGGCGGCTGGTGTTCGGAGCGCGGGACCTGCGGTTCGGCGGCGTGCGGAGCAAGTTCCAGATCGCGGATTCGGAACTGCTGAATCACCGGGTAGAAGTGGTGGAAGGGGTTTTGGGCGCGGAGAGCGCGGAACTGCTGAAGGCGTTTTTCGAAGCGCGGCGATCGCGCTAAGATTGCGGACGAATGCAGCCCATACTCGAGCTGCGGGGCGTGGGGAAGGAGTTCGCCACGCACCGCGCGGTGGACGATATTTCGCTGAGTCTGGCGCCGGGGCGGTTCTATTCGCTGCTGGGACCATCGGGCTGCGGGAAGACGACGACGCTGCGGCTGGTGGCAGGATTCGAGACGCCGACGAGCGGCGAGATTCGGCTGCGCGGCGCGCGCGTGAACGACGTTCCGCCGTATGCGCGCGACGTGAGCACGGTGTTCCAGAGCTATGCCTTGTTTCCGCACCTCACGGTGGAGCGCAACGTGGCGTTCGGGCTGGAGCAGCGCGGCCAGAAGGATACGCGAAGCAAGGTGAGCGCGGCCCTCGAGATGGTTCGGCTGACGGGCAAGGAAAAGAGACTTCCGGCGCAGCTTTCCGGCGGCGAGAAGCAGCGCGTGGCGCTGGCGCGATCGCTGGTGCTGGAGCCCGCGGTGCTGCTTTTGGACGAACCGCTGGCGGCGCTCGATCCGCAACTGCGGAAGGCCATGCGATCCGAGTTGAAGGCCATGCAGCGGCGCACCGGGATCACGTTTCTGTTCGTTACGCATGACCAGGAAGAAGCTCTGGCGATGTCGGATGAGGTGGCGATCATGAACGGCGGCCGGGTGGAACAGATGGGGACGCCGCAGGATGTTTACCGGGCGCCGGCGACGCGGTTCACGGCGGGCTTTCTGGGGGCGATGAACTGGATCGGGAGCATGGGCGTGCGACCCGAGGCGGTGCGGGTGTCGCGGCACGAAGACGGCCAGCGATGTTCGGCGAAGGTTCAGCATACGTTGTTTCTGGGGAACTGCGTGCATGTGGTGATGCGGCTCGCGTCGGGGGAAGAAGTGACGGCCGAGCTGCCGCCGGGAGAAGCGGAATTCGCGCCCGGCGAAGGCGTGCAGGTGAGCTGGTCGAGCGCCGACGAGATGCGGTTCAGCGGATGAACCGGCTGCTCGGATGGATGCTCGCGCCGGCGCGAATCTGGATGGCCGCGTTCTTCCTGGCGCCGCTGCTGATCGTGGCCGCTTACAGCCTGCTGACGCGAGGCGATTACGGAGGCGTGGAGAAGCCCTGGACGGTGGAGAGTTACACGCGGGTTCTGGATCCGCTGTATGGCGCAATTCTGCTGCGCTCGATCTGGATGGCGGCGGCGGCGACGGCGCTGTGCCTGCTGCTGGCGTTCCCGCTGGCGCTGTTTATCGCGCGCGCGGGGACGCGCAAGAATCTGTACTTACAGTTAGTGACGCTGCCCTTCTGGACCAGTTTTCTGGTGCGCACGTATGCGTGGTTGTTTCTGCTGCGCGACACCGGCCTGATCAACACGGCGCTGCTGGGGCTGGGCGTGGTTTCCCATCCGCTACAGCTTCTTTATAACGACGGCGCCGTGCTGCTGGGCCTGGTGTACGGATACCTGCCGTTCATGGTGCTGCCGATTTACGCGACGATCGAGCGGCTGGACCCGGCGCTGCTGGAAGCGGCCGCCGATCTGGGCGCGAGGCCATTTCCGGCGCTCTGGCGCGTGACCGTGCCGCTGGCGATGCCGGGCGTGCTGGCGGGCGCGGCGCTGGTGTTCATTCCGTGCCTGGGCGCGTATCTGACGCCCGATCTGCTGGGCGGCGGAAAGACGGTGATGGCGGGGAACCTGATCCAGAACCAGTTCACGACGGCGCGCGACTGGCCTTTCGGCTCGGCGGTTTCGCTGGCGCTGATGGCGGTGAGCATGATGTTGCTCCTGCCGATTTTGCGGCGCGGCGGCGAGGACGCGCTATGAAGCGGGGGCTGCGGATTTACGCGATAGCGGCCTTCGCGTTTTTGTATTTGCCCCTGGCGGTGCTGATCGTTTTCAGTTTCAACGCGTCGCGGTTCACGATCTGGACAGGATGGTCGCTGGGCTGGTATCGCGCGGTGTTCGCGGACAGCGCGATGGCGGAAGCGACGTGGAACAGCGCGGCGATCGCACTGCTCTCAGCATCGATCTCTTCGGTGATCGGAACGCTGGCGGCATACGGATTGTGGAAACGCCGGAGCCGCTGGTTAACGGGAACGTTGTATCTATCGCTGGTGACGCCGGAGATCGTGACCGGCATTTCGCTGCTGGTTTTCTTTCAACTGGTGTTTCGCGTGGTGCACCTCAGTCTGGGCTTAGGCACGGTGGTGCTGGCGCATGTCGCGTTTTCGATCGCCTACGTAACGATCGTGGTGGCGGCGCGGCTGCGATCGATCGATCCGGCGCTCGAAGAGGCGGCGCAGGATCTGGGCGCGACGCCGTGGCGCGCATTCCTGCTGGTGACGCTGCCCTCGTTATGGCCCGGCGTGGCCGCGGCCGGCCTGCTGGCGCTGATTGTTTCTTTCGACGACTACGTGATCACGAGCCTGGTGGCGGGCGTGGATTCCGAGACGCTGCCGATGGTGATTTATGCGCTGGCGCGGCGCGGGGCGAATCCGACGATCAACGCGGTTTCGACGCTGATCGTGATCTTTTTCGGCGCGCTGATCTGGATCTCAGAGCGCGTGAGGCGCACATGAACCGGCGCGTTTTTCTGGCCGCGGCGGCGGCGGCGATTCCGGCGGGATGCGGTTTCGACCGCCGACCCCGGCTGAATGTTTATAACTGGTCGAGTTACATCGACCCGAAGACGCTGGAGAAATTCAGCGCGGAGCACGGCGCGCGCGTGCGCTACGGCGTTTACGAAAGCAATGAGGAGATGCTGGCCAAGGTGATGACGGGGAATTCGGGCTGGGATGTCGTTTTCCCGACGCATAGCCGAATTCCGCCGATGGCGCGGCAAGGATTGATCGCGCCGCTCGACCACCGGCTCCTGCCTTCCTTATATCACCTGGACGCGCAGTTTCAGAGGCCGTCGTGGGATCCGGACCTGCGGTGGGGCGTGCCGTATATGTGGAATGCGACGGGAATCGCCTACAGCGCGCCTTTGCAATTAACGGCTTGGCGGGATTTGTGGGCGGAGCGGCTGCGGGGAAGATTAACGATGCTGGATGATCCGGAAGATGTGATCGGGGCTTGCCTGCTGAAGCTGGGCCTGCCGATCGACACCACGCGGAAGGACGATCTGATGGCGGCGCGGGAGCAGGCGATCGCGGAGAAGCGTTTCGTGCGGGCCTATCTGAACGCGGAAGTGCGGGATCAATTGGTGGCCGGAGACGTGGCGGCGGCGCAGATGTGGTCCACCACGGCGCAGCAGGCGATGGGGGCCGAGCAGACGGGGCGGCCGCTCGCGTTCGCGTATCCGGCGGAAGGCTTTCCGGTGTATTGCGACAACGCGGTGATTCTGGCGGAAAGCCGGCGGCGGGAGCTGGCGCACCGGTTTCTGGATTTTCTGCTGCGGCCGGAGATCGCGGCGGCGAACGCGACGGTAGGGGAGACGGCGACGACCAACAAAGACGGGCGGATGCTGCTTCCCGAGACGCAGCGGAATAGCGTGACGCTTTATGCATCGCCGGAGTTGATGCGCCGCGGAGTGTGGCCGGTTGCGCCGCCGCCAGAGGCGCAGAGACTCAGGGACCGGATCTGGACGGAGATAAAATCAGCGTGAAGCGGTGTGAACGTGGAGCCACGCGAGGAGCTGGCGCAGAGCGCGGCCGCGATGGCTGATGGCGAACTTCTCGTCTTCGGTCAGCTCGGATAGCGTGCGCTGGAGCGGCGCGTAAAAGAAGAGAGGGTCATAGCCAAAGCCGCCTGAGCCATAAGGCTGGCGGAGGATCTCGCCTTCCACTTCTCCACGGAACGTGCCGCGGAGTTCGCCGTGTTCCGCGAGGGCGATGACGCAGACAAAGCGGGCGTGACGGTTTTCGATTCCGGCGAGGCGTTGGAGGAGGAGCGCGTTGTTGGCGGCGTCAGTGGCGTGTTCACCGGCGAAGCGGGCGGAGTAGACGCCGGGAGCGCCGTGGAGGGCGTCGACGGCGAGGCCGGAATCGTCCGCGAAAAGCAGGCCGGCGGTGTAACGGCTGTAATAGAGGGCCTTCTGGGCGGCGTTGGATTCGAAGGTGTCGCCGTCTTCGGGGCTGGGCGGAATGTCGCGCATGCCGGGCAGAGCTTCGACGTCGGCGCCGAGCAGGCGGAACTCACGGAGCTTGCCGGGATTGGTGGAGGCGCAGCGTAACTTCATGAAGCAGGATGAAGCAGGCCTCACCCGATGGGCGCGGCTTGTTTCTGGAGCTCGATGAGATCGACGATGCCGGCGCGGGCGAGCGCGATGAGGCGGCCCATCTGATCGTCATCGAAAGCTTCCTGTTCGGCGGTGGCCTGGAGTTCGACGAAGCGGCCGCGGCCGGTCATGACGACGTTCATATCGACCTCGGCTTTGGAATCCTCCTCGTAACAGAGATCGAGGAGCGCTTCATTCCTGTAGATGCCGACGCTGGTGGCGGCGAGGTAATCGCGGAGCGGCATGCGCTTCATGCCTTTGGTGTCGAGCATTTGGCGGAAGGCGAGCGAGAGCGCGACGAAGGCTCCGGTAATGGAGGCGGTGCGGGTGCCTCCGTCGGCCTGGAGGACGTCGCAATCGAGGATGATGGAGCGTTCGCCGATGGCGCTGAGGTCCGTGACGGCGCGGAGCGAGCGGCCGATGAGGCGTTGAATCTCATGGGTGCGTCCGGAGAGCCTGCCTTTGTTGACCTCGCGCGAGGTGCGGGTGATGGTGGCGCGGGGCAGCATGGAATATTCGGCGGTGACCCAGCCCTTGCCGGAGCCGCGGAGGAACGGCGGGACGGAATCCTCCACGGTGGCGACGCAGAGGACGCGGGTGTTGCCGACGCTGATGAGAGCGGAGCCTTCGGCCGTGGCGAGATAACCGGTTTCAATTGTGACCGGCCGCATTTGCGCCGGGGTTCTTCCGTCAACCCGCATATTTCATCACCAAAAAGAGGAATACGAACAAGCCGACCACGCCCGCGATCACGAGGATCACACAAGGCAACCCAGCGCGGGGCGGCGGCGCGGGCCTTTTAGCTCCTGGGTTCTTGTATTTAGGCATTTTTGAACAGGTTGGAGGCGACTTCGTTGAAGAACTTTTCGAGGCCTTCGAGCGAGGCGTCTTCCAGATCTTTGATGAGCAGGGGGACGACGGCGCGGTGGCGCTGTTCGAGCGCGATTTGGGTAGCGGCGAACTGGGCCATGTGATAGGCGGCCTCATAGGCGGCGCCGGGGAAGCGAGCCTGGCGCGCGGAGGCGATGAGCGTGGAGAAGCAGCCGCCGTGGCCGATGATCATCTCGTGATAGGAGTGATTCATGGCGGGGCCCTCATAGATGTCAACGGGCATTTTGAAGGGCATGCGGAAGACGCGGTCAGCCGCGACGTCGAGGATCTTGCGAAGGCGGCGGCCTTCACTGGTATAGCGCAGATCGCCGAAGAAGGTGAGCTCGGCGTAGGTGGCGCCTTTGCGGATGGCGTCGCGCAAGGCGGCGGTGTAGTGTTCGGGAGTCCAGCGGGGCTGATTGGCGACGATGGCATCCCACGCGGCGGCGGAAGAATCCTGGAAGATTCCGGCGGCGATGGATTTGTAGAGTTCGACGGAAGGCTGGGCGACGAAGTTCATGTCGCGGAGGTAGGCGAGGCCGAAGACGACATAGTGGACGAACTGCATCCAGGCGGCGAGGGACGCGGCTTTGGGGAAGGTGACGATGGCGAGCGGGTACTTCATGTGGCGCAGCGTGGTGAGCGACTCGGCTTCGGGATGGGGTTCGCCACGGAGCTGGACGGCGAGGAAGCAGCGGTCCTGTTTGGGATTGCCGGGCTTCTGGTAGAAGCGGGTTTTGACGCGCTCCTGGATGACGATCTTGATGCCGATGCTCTCGCTTTTGCCGAGGGATTCCTCGAAATCCTGCTTGGTCCAAACGGCAACGCCGGACCAAGTGCGCGGGAGCAGAAGGGTGACCTTGTCGCGGCCGGCAAGGCCCTGGGTTTGGAGGAAGGCGGCAAGTTTCCAGGCGGTGCGGATGTCGTCGTCGGAAATCTGCGCGGCGGCGATCCAGGAGGCGAGATCGACGCCGGCGAGCGCGAGCGGGTAGAGGCTGCCCCGGGTGAGCGGGGCGCTGTGACGGCCGGCGCTGGTGTTCTGGTTATCGAGCTGAAGAGCGACGCGGGCGCAATGTCGGGACGCGGCGAACTGGTCGAGCAGGGACCCGGGAAGCGTCATGCAGAGCATGTTGGGCGCCGGGTCGACGCCATTGCGATCGAAGAGGGTAGCGATCTTCTCGAGGTTGAGGACGGGCTCATAGGAGGTCATTCCCATGGCCATGCCGACGACGAGGGTGGATTTGAGCAGCTCCGGCATGGGGAGCTGGGAGCGGAGCTGAAGATCGTGAACGATGGCCTTGAGCTTGGCGGGGTCGGCGGAATCGAGCGCGTAGAAGCGCGGGCCGCCTTTGAGGAGACCGCAGGCTTCATAGGCGAGTTTGTCCTCAATGCTGCCGCCCATGCCGGCCCAGATGAGGAAGCGGATGGGGACGCCGTGAGCGTCATGGAGGCGCTGGCGGAGCGCTTCTATTTCGGCGGCGATGACGGCGGGCCATTCGGGATGGGCGGCGGCTTCGCGGGGCAGATCGAAGGGCGCCCAGGAGTTGTCGCCTAGGCGGGCGAGCGCGGCGTCGGCGGCGCGATCGGGCGCGGGAGATCGCAGGCGATCGAGGACGCGTTCGGCGTCGAAACGGGCGCCGAGTTCGGCGGTCTGATCGCGCGAAGCATCGTTGAGAATGGAGAGTGCGAATGACAAATCGGTTCCGGTTGCAGGTAATCCTCAGTGTACTGAGTGTGGCGGGATGCGCGAGCCGGAGCGAGGCGCCGGAGCTGCCGAAATCGATTACGCCGGGGTGGCGGCTGGAGAGTTTTGGGAAGAAGGGCGCGGAGTGGGACGGGACGTATGGGGGTCCGGGAACGGCGCATGTGCGAATTTGGGCGATCCACGGATCGGCGGAGGGATTGGACCGCGTGCAGAAGTGGAAGGCGCAAGCGAATACGGTGGTGGTGTATAGCGAGCGGTATTTCGCGGCGGTGGATTGGAGCGGGGCGGAGCGGACAGAGGCGGGGATGCTGGTGCGGGGGTTGGAGCGCGCGCTGAAGTAAGGCGGCGCGGGAGGAGATTGGGCGTCCGAGGCGGACGCGATGGATGGATCGAGGGGGACGGTAGTTAGTTTTGGACCTCCGGGATCTCATTTTGCGCGGTTTGGGGATCCGCGGGGATGGTTTCGGTGGCGGAATTGGGGTGGATTGCGGGGAGTTCGGTGAGGCTCGGCGCGAGCGGCTCGTAAATCAAAGCCATTGCGGAAGTAGGTGTGGTTTGTTCGGGTTGCGGGCTCGCTGGGGCTTCGGCTTCGGCTTCGGCTTCGTCGGCGGCCGCTTGCGCGGCTTCTTCCGCGGCTGCTTGCGCGGCTTCTTCGGCGGCCGCTTGCGCGGCTTCTTCGGCGGCCGCTTGCGCGTCCTGCAAGGTGAGGTGGTGCGAGAGCGAGTCGTTGTAGAACTTCCAGGCGCGGCTCTCTTCGAGCACGAAGGCGGTCTCGCCGTTGCTGCGTTTGATGCGTTTGGTCTGGAGCTGTTCGAGCTGCTCTTCCATTCTCTGCATGAAGCGCGCGATGCGGGCTTCGTGGCGGCTGAGCGCTTCGAAGCTCTTGGCGCCTTTCTGCCAGGCGAGGGCCTGGCCGATCATGGCGACATTGTCGTCATCGCCGCCGGCTTGGAGCGTGTGGTTGTCCTGCTCGAGCGTGCCGGTGGAGATCAGATTATTTTCCATGGCGGCGCAACGGTTCAGGCGCCAATTGGAATCGATGATGTGCTGCGCGAGCTGTTCTTCGCGGACGCCTACGGGCGCTAACTCGCCGACGTATTCCGCGGCGAGCTGGAAGTAGGGAAGATACTCGTCCGTCTGTAAGAAGAGCTTTTGGCCGGAGAGCCCGTGTTTGAAGGCGTTCATGGAGACGCGTTTCTTGCCGTCCTCGGATTTGGGACCGGTGGCTTTGAGCGCGTTGCGCCGGTTGGCCAGAACGCGTTTGGAGATGTTTTCGAATTGTTCGATCGGATTCATAGGTTGCTCCTGGCTTAATTTTGGGGGATGGGGGATGGCGGGGAAGGGCGTGGGACGGGTAAGTTGTTGAGGGCGTGGGGGATGTTTTTGGTTGGGGGCGGTTACCCGGGTTTGGGGGGATGTTTAGACGCCCGAGTTTCTTCGCCCAGGGTGCTCGAATCCGGGCTAGCGGCGTTGAAGGCAGGGCTTGCATCGGACACTTTGCCGGTTTACCCACGCAATTCCGCGTTCATTGCGGCTTAAATCCGTGTTGCGAGAGTGCTGAATCCGACGGCGTGATCACAACGGCCGCAAGCCGTGCGAAGCCATTCTGGCGACGCGATAAATAGCCGCGAGTATCCGATTGTAATCCCGTGATTTAGTGTTGTGATAGCCTTACCTGCGCGCACTTAGAACGTTATTATGGACTAATAAGTCCCCGATAAGCGTTGAAGTGTTTCAAATACTGAACACTTCCTTTTAGCGGCTAGCGGGGCCTTCCAGGAATTGTCCGGCGCTTTTTCCTTGCTTGCGCCAAATAAGCGTGGTACTACAAGAACATCTACAAGAGAATATATGAGTCAATTGGCTTACTTATTTTCCCGCCCTAGCTATTGGATGATGCTGGTTGCGTTCTTATTGTCAGTGCAGTCCGGCTTCGCGGCCCGGGCTAACGCGCGCGATCCGAAGGCGCTCCACCTACTGTCCCGCACAAGCGCGACGCTGCTGGGCGCCGTCGCCTTGAACGATGTTGAGCTGCTGGAAGCGCGTTTGCTCCGTTTGGGGAGAAGTACACGCGGTGGGCTCATCGGGATTCAACGGATATATTGCGGGCATGCTCGGGATCGCGGATGAGAAAGGGATTTCGGATGCGTACCAGGCCGATGCGCGGCTGATGCAACAGGCCAAGGGCGTTGGGTCAGCCCGGACCCGGCTGGCTTGGGCGCGGTTGATATGACGAATCCGCAATCGTGGAACCGGTATGCTTATGTTTTGAATAACCCGCTGAGCTTTGTGGACCCTAGCGGCCGCTCCTGCGTGCCCGTCACCAGCGCGGGCGGGGGCGAGGGATACGGCGACGACGGGGACGGCCAAGGCTGCGAAGCCGCTGGCGTTCCTCCAGGGGCGTACGATCCAACGCAGCCTGCGACTACGATCCCGGAAACAGTATATGCGGTAATCGACGCGGACGCCTCGGACTTTCTCTCCTACAATTTGTACCTCTGGCAGACATCTATCAATGCTTCTGATGCCCAATTCAGCGTGAACGTGACGAGTCAACGCGCCCCAAGTAAGGGCACTCCAAGTCAGTCCAGAGCAACTGCATGCAGAATCAAAGTTGGAGTTGGAATTGGGCTTGATGCGGCCGGCACTGCGGCAGGACTTGTTCCTGGAGCTAGTACGGCCTTGGTCACAACCCAAGTTTCCCTTGGATTGGCGTCATCGGGTTATAGCGCGTACAACGCCAGCGTCACCTTTACCGAAGCCAATGCCACTGGAGCCAAATTATCGGCTGTGGCGGGCGTAGCGGAGCATGTGGGCTGGAAAACCGCGGCGAAGGCGCCCCCATGGATCGGAACGCTCTATAACGCGGGCGCATTAGCTTATGACGTTTACCACGCTCAGAGTGACTACCAAGCATGCTTGGCGGGGGGCTAATCCTGTGAGCGCTCAAGAAGAAACAGACAATAGATTTTCGCGGGTTTCAGCACTGTTGATACCTCTCTGTACGTCGCCGGTCCTCCTTCTGTTTCGTGGCGATACGGGAAGGAATCTGGCGGCATGGGTCTTTGCTATCGCACTTGTGGCGTCAGTACGGATTTTCTGGGGAAGGCGAAGGCTTCCTTGGTTCTGGGTGACGGTTGCTATCTTGACTGCGCTCCATGTGCTGCTAGTCCTCTATGTTCCATGGCCGGGTGTTCGCACCACTATTGGAGGCCCGGCTTTGTTTCCTTTTGGGCTGCTGGATATCGCTATCATGTGCGGGTGTTTCAAATTGATCGAAAAGCTGACAATCAAGAATGCCGGAACCGGGGCCACTAGCTGATGCCCTTCTGTCACGTCCAACCGCGCAGGTCGTCCCTCTTGGGCGGCTGCTTATCCGTGGCCCCCATCCGACAACTGGTCCACACCGATCGAAACGCCACGCTGGTTCGTGTCGGATTTAGGGTGACACGTCACCCCGGAACGGGGGCCGTGGAGCGCCGGGAGCCGTTGAAGGGATGCGGGCTCCCGAGCATGGCGTGCACTCCGGATGGGGAGGGCCGCATCTCGACCATGGCAGCGGCAACGGGCCAGAACCCGGTGACGGCGACCAGCTACAACACATCGAGCCATGTGACGGGCATGACGCTCGGTTCAGCCGATTCGGACGCATTTGCGTTCGAAGCGAACACCGTATGCGGCGACACAACTAGTAGCGCTGAATATTCCTTAACGCATCGCCCGCCGACCTATTGGGTCGGTCCATATGGCGTGGACCCGAGCGCCACCGTAGAGGTTCCAGCAGGCTATGGCGCCTTATGCAAAGGCTTTTGATCTGCGCTTTTTATTGTCTGCTGATCTTCCTACAAGCTTGCAGGAGGATCACTGAGGATTCGGTGTCGAGGGTCCGTAATGGTGATTATCAAATTCTGGTTCGCTCCCAGGAGATCGATAACTCCGGGATTCATAACGTGGACATTTGCGTCGCAAAAGCGTCGGAGACTGTTTTTCCGAAAGATAAGAGACAGTGTTTTTTCCATGGGTTTGACTTCTCCGCGCTGGCGGTCGAGTGGAAGTCCACGAACGTCGTCGAGGTCTCCTTTCGATGTGGAAGGGTTGACCAATTCAGAAATTCCGCGTTCGTGTATCCGCGAGGCCGCGTGCCGGAGGAATTTTATGTAACTTTGCGCGATTCCTGTAATAGAGCAGGTAATTGAATCAGAATTGCGTTGGGACGCGGCTGGAGCGCGCCATGCTGGGGAGAAGTACGCGGTGGACTCGTCGGGGTTCAGTGGATATTTTGCGGGCATGCTCTGGATCGCGGATGAGGGAGAGATTTCGGATGCGTACCAGGCCGATGCGCGGATGATGCAACAGGCGCAAGGGCGTTGGGTCAGCCCGGATCCGGCTGGCATTGGCGCGGTTGACATGACGAATCCGCAATCGTGGAACCGGTATGCTTATGTTTTGAATAATCCGCTGAGCTTTGTGGATCCCAGCGGCCGCTCCTGCGTGCCTGTCACCAGCGCGGGCGGGGGCGAGGGATACGGCGACGACGGGGACGGCCAAGGCTGCGAAGCCGCTGGCGTTCCTCCAGGGGCGTACGATCCAACGCAGCCTGCGACTACGATCTCGGAAACAGTATATGCGGTAATCGGCGCGGACGCCTCGGACTTTCTCTCCTACAATTTGTACCTCTGGCAGACATCTATCAATGCTTCTGATGCCCAATTCAGCGTGAACGTGACGGGTCGCGCCCCCAGCAACGGGACGCAACAGAAGATAGTCGCGGCAGCGAAGTGGATAGGGTAGGGCACCATTGGTGGTGCGCAGCTCTCAGCCGTTGCAACAGTTTCTGAGCAAGTCGGTTGGACATCATTGAAGACGTTTGGAGGAACAGTAGCCAGGGCCCTTCCAGGGATTGGCTCCGCCGTGAGTGCTTATTACTTCTAACAAATTCGTTCAAATCGCAGTCCAGGTTCTTCAGGGGGTCGTATGAAGCAAGAGAGCCCATTGATAAGTAGCTCTCTTGCCATGCTCCCCGGAAAGCGAGCATGGGGGCTGACCAGGACTCACGGCTCGATGTTCTTCCTCGAAGTCGGAGAACTTCTTCCAAGGAGAGGAGAGCGAAAGGTTCATGGAGAGTGGCACTTCCTGGTAGAGGTATGCCACTGGAGAATCGAAGACGCTAGCTCGCTTCTTGTGGGTTCGGACGACCCACAAGAACTCATCGACAAGACGTTCTCCGGCACGGAACTAGGATCGGTTTTGGAGGCAGAAGCGTCTCTTCCAGCGCATGACCTGCAGATCGTCTTTAGTTCTGGTCTGCGGCTAACGACCTTCGGCACATCAGCCGTAGCGAAAGATGAGTGGACTCAGTGGCAACTCTATAGTCCCGACGATAACGTCTGGGTTGCAAATGCAAGCGGTGAGCTGGTGCAAGTGGATGCTTACGCTTAGCAGGCCAGCCCATGTCAGCGAGTCGCAGGCCGTGCCCTCTGGGAGCGGCTTGCTTGCGTCAGGGGCCTTCATCCGGGAGCAGTGTACCTTGGGGAATGTGTAACGTTTGCAACGCGAAAGCAGCGGCGTGCATTACCGGTGCGGTATTTGGTCACTAAGCGCTTGATTTCAAGACGGAGAAAGAGAGAGATGAATTATCGTTACGTAACAAGTGCGTTTGTTGGAGTGGTCTTGTTCTTCTTTTTTTTCCAGCCTTTCCTTCCGTACTCACACCGTAGCCAATTCTCTCTAGAATGGTGGCCGTTTCCAGTAGTCGCGCTACTGTGTGGGTTCCTGCTAAGTCTCGGCCTGACGCGTCGCCGATTCTGGGTTCCTACCTGTTTGATGCTGACTCTATTTGCGGCGAATGCCATTCTGATTGTGATCGATTTCGTAAGCGGTGCCGCTGATCACAATTTGCTTCCCATTGAGTTTCTTTTGATAGCTATTCTTGCTTCGCCTGCCTATTTTGGAGCGTTACTCGGTGCAGGCGTCGACTGGCTCAGAGCTCGACAAGAATTTCGTAGTGACAGCCCCAAATAAACCGTCTTACACGAAGCAACTGCTTACACAGCCGGTGGTGTGCGGTGGAGGCTATGGGCAACCCTGTACTCCGGCTCCTCTGCCCACTTGTGAGAGCATGGATACAACAGGCGACGTCATAGGTGGTACCTGGCGCTGTCGGAACTATTGGGTTCGGAGTGGCGTCGCTCACGACAGGGGGCGCTGCGTCGCCAGCCACGGTTCCAGGGCTGACAGGCAGCGGGATCGCATGGGCGTTCGGGAATCTTCTTAACATCCTTGCAAAACACGGAATCGGCTGCACAGGAGGTGTATGAAAAGCGATAATTCCATTTCCCTGCGACCAATGACGCCGTATGCATGGGCCGGTGCGCTCGTGTTCTTCCTGATCTCAGAGGCTCTTATTTGGGTAGCCGAGAAGCATGGCCTTTTAGGAATCTCCCTGATTCGTCGGTTGTCTCTGCCGATAGCCTTGGCTGGGCCGTTGCTGATCGGCGCTCATTTTGCTCGTTTGTTCAGAAAACGTTCAGAGGGTATAGCGTCCATCGAGGTTGTCAACTTGCCTTCTGCAAGTACGGCGATTCTTGTGCTGGCCGCGTATGCGCTCGTGGCCGGAACGCTGACGGTTCTGTTCTAGCTGGGGCGGCCTTGCTCCGTCAGGGGGCCTCCATAGGGAGCCGTTCCGCCCGATCAAGAAACCACGCTGCTTCGCATCGGAAGTAGGGGGACACGTCACCCCCGAATGGGAGCTGTAGAGGAACTAAAAGTTCCTGTGCGGGAACCATCATGGAATGAGCGGCCTAGATTCAATAACCGCGAAAATGCTGGCGTTTACAGGTTGCTGTGCGTGAACGCTTGTGGAATGAGGCAGTTGGAGGCGAATCGGTGTGTTCTCGGTTCCGGCGCGTAAACGTGGCGGTTGCTGTGCGTGAACGTGTTGAAAAACACAGGAGCGGGGCGTCCTTGGCCGAATACCCTCCGCTCCAGCGCCCGTCAAGGCTCTGCGCTACGCTTCGCCCGCTGACGCGCCGCGCTGGAGGACGCGCGGGCCTGACCGACGCCTCCGCTACGGGTGTTCCCAGTCATGAGGAACATGTCTGCTCCTCCGTTCTCAAGAGAACCGGCATGGGCGGGGCCAGCGACGGCGCGGTCAGAGGTAGACACCATCCCTAACCCTATCGGCTTAGCCCATCGCGGTACGACTGAATCCGCGCCGAAACTTCGTTCAGTGTGAGCAACGCGTCACCTCCGCATAACATTATTAGTCGAGCAAGCCCGATCACTTAATCGCCGCGGATGGTTCTGACAAGCCGAGCCGCATTAGGGCGAGCAGCGAGGGCAGCCCCATCGCGAACAGGGCTACCAATTGCAGGGCGCGCCGGTCGCGCGGGACGATGTAGCTGAGTGAGTAAGCCGCGTAGACGATGACCGGCAACGCGGCAAAGGGCTTAGGTGGATGGGCGAGGCCGCGCGGGTTGCGCCATAGGAATCCGGCTCCGAGATAGACCAGGAAAGTGGTGAGGAGCCAGCCGAAGTAATTGTGCAAGGGAACGCCGAACCATGATCCTCCGCGTTCCCAGATCCAGTTTCCGGCCGCCGCCATGCCAGGGTCCATGACTGTGTCCCAAGCCGTCATGACCATCGCCGCGATGACCGAAAGACTTATCAGTCCCACTAAGGATCGCGAGTCGAGCCCTTGCAGGAGCGCGCGCGCAACCATCCAGGACGGATAGATCATCATGAACCAGGCGAGGGGGATGATTACGGGGACGTGACCGAGCTTTGGGCCTAACATGCCGCTGTAGTGGTAAGGACCGTAGACCAAGCCGGTGCGCACTCCGGTTTCCTCCATGGCGTAGGAAATGATTCCGGCAAGGGCGAAGAAGAGGAGCGTCTTCTTCCAGCCGGCGCATGCGGCGCAATGCAGAGCGGAGAACAGGACAAACACCAGCGTGAAGCCGATGTTTCCGAGACCGGGGAGAGTCACCCAGGGCCCGGCGATCTCGGTGGAAACGAGATAGAGGACCGCGGCGTAGGAAATCCATACGGCGATTCGGAGCGCGCGCCCAGGCAAGCCGGCGCTCACACTTTGAGGGCGCGCAGATAGGGGACGCTGGCGCGCATGAGCGGAAGATCCATTTCGACGAAGTAGTTCTTGACGCCTCCGGTTTTGGCGGCACTGAATATCTTTTTCCAGTCGAGAGTTCCCTGACCGACGGCGACGATCTTACGCGCCTTCGCGGACCAACCCTGGACATGCATGGAGATGAAACGGCCCGGGTATTTGGTGAAGTATTCGGCCGCGTCATAACCATCGGCGATGGTGGAGACTTGGAATTGAAACTTAATCAGCTTCGGCGAGAGAAGGTGGAATAACATGTCATAGACGCGCTTGCCGTCAATGGTCGTGATCTCGAAATCTTCGTTATGCAGGCCGAGTTGAATGCCGGCTTGCGCGGTCTTTTCGCCCATCCGGTTGAACTCGTCAGCGGCGCGCTTCACGTCGTCCAATGTGGGGTTCTTCGGGCCGTCGAGACTGGGGACAAACATCTGGGTGAGACCGACATCCTTGGCCCAATCGAGACGGGCAGGAAGGCTCTCGCGCAGTTCCTTGATGTCGAAATGCGAGCTGAAGCATTGCACGCCCATGCCGCTCAGCAGCTTGCGGAGCTGGGCGCCGGAGTATTTCGCAACGGGCCCGAAGCCGGACGCGGCATAACCCCAGGGCGAGCATAACTCGATGTTCTGAAACCCCGCGTCCGCGAGTATTTTGACGGTGCCCGGAAAGTCTTTGGCGATCATCTGGCGCACGGGATAGGTTTGACATCCGATGGGAAGTCCCAGCGGGTTGGCGCGGAGATCGATGGATCGCGCGGCGGTAAGGGTCGCGGCGACGGTGCGGAAAAGTTCTCGTCTGGTCGGCATTTTGGCTCCGGGTGATTAGTAAAGCATAAACGACCAGAGCGTGTCGCCGGTGGCGGCGATGACGTACTGGCGGCCGTCGAGCAGATAAGTTTGCGGCGGATTGGAAACGCCTCCGATGCGGGTGTGCCAGAGGAGACTTCCGGTGGCGGCGTCATGGGCGACTAAGTCCCCGGCGCCGTCGCCTCCGAAAACGAGGCCGCCGGCGGTCGCCAACAAACCTCCGCCAGGGAGGCCTTCACAGTAATAAGGATGCCGCCAGGCAACCTTCCCGGTCCGGTAGTCGATGGCGGTGAGATAACTGCCGACCGAGCCGACTTCCGCTTCTTCCTTGCCGCCGAGACCCATGGATCCGCGCGGATCGAGATCGGTCAGGTAGAGGAGCGAATAATCGTCGCTCTCTTCGACATAGAGGAGCCCGGTGTCGGGGGAAAAGGCCGGCGGCTCCCAATTTACGGTGCCGTCGGAAGTGGGCGAGACCAGAGAACCGGGAACGGTGGCGTTCTTCTCGGGATTGATTTTAGGGCCGCCGAGGCGGTTCAAACCGTCCGCCCAGTCGGTGAACTTACCCCATTTCGACGTGATGAGGTGTTCGCCGGTGACGCGATCGAGCGTGAAGTAGTAACCGTTGCGAGCAGCGGTCAGGGCGAGCTTCCGCATCTTACCGTTGAAGGGAGCATCGACCAGGACAGGAGTCTGCGCCGAATCGTAATCGTGCATGTCATGGGGCGAGGTTTGGTAGTACCAGGCCATCTTGCCGGTATCCACATTCAGGGCGATGAGGGTGCAGGTGAATAAGTTGTCGCCGGCGCCGCGTGTACCGGTGGTGAACGCGGGCGTCGGGTTGCCGGTGCCGAAGATATAGAGGTGCGTCTCCGGATCATAGGCGCCGGGGATCCACGTCTGGCCGCCGCCATGACGGGCCGCGTCGAGGCTTCCCCAGGTGTCTAATCCCGGATCGCCCTTTTGCATGGGGACGGTGTAGAACTTCCATTGAAGCTCGCCGGTTTCAGGGTCAAAGGATTGCAGAAAGCCGGGAGCATCGATATCGTCGCCCGTTCCGACGAGCACGTGATTGCCGATTACGACGGGCGCGGGGGTGGAGAAATAGCCCTGGGCTAAGTCGGCGATCGGCTTATGCCAGCGTTCCTTGCCGGTGGCGGCGTCGAGCGAGACGAGATAGTCGTCGGGGGTCTCCATGAATAAGTAACTGTTCCACATCCCGAGCCCGCGGTTGCCGATGTGGGTGCCGCCTTTGGTTTTCCAGAAGTAATGCCACAGCTCGCGGCCATCGTGCGCGTCCATGGCCCAGGCGTTGTCGGGTGTCGTGAAATAAAGCGTGCCGCCGACCTGGAGCACGGAAGCTTTGATGGTTCCGCCGCCGCCGCCGAGATCGCCGGGCCCTTCGCCGCCGACAATGAGCGGAGCGCTGGCTCCACGCCGGCCGCGGCGGCCTTCGAATCCACCTTGCACATTACCGGGGGTGACGCGGCTCATCCAGGCAAGCGTGAGGTGCTGGACGTTGGACCGGTTGACGAGTTTGAGCGCGCTGTAGCGTTTGCCGGAATAGTCGCCGCTGTAAGTCGGCCACGAGTCTTTGAGCGGTTTGAGAAGCTCCTGGGGAGTTACTCCGGGGCCCTGGGCGCTGAGTGAGAGCGGGATGAGGAGAAAGAGGCTTTTGAGCGTCATTGGAGTGTCGCGAGGAAAGCGGTTACGTCATGGATGTCGCGATCGGTGTATTGAGTCAGCAGATTTCGGTGGGCCTCCATGGGGTCATGAATGGAGACCTTTGGTTCCCGGGCAGTGCGGGCGAAGGAGCGGATTCTGCCGTCGGCGAGTTGGACGGACACCAGGAAATCGTCGATGTGGATCAGGCGGCCTTCGAAATGGTCGCCCGCGGGAAAGGCGACGGAGACGGTGACGGCGCGGCGGTTGGCGGCGTCCGAGCTTCGCATCCCGCGTCCTTCCCCACGCACCCAGGCAGTTTGAAGATCCTTGGGGTCGGGAATGATGGTGGCGATTCCCTTGAGGTCGCCGGTCGGGGAGTGACAAGACGCGCACTTAGCGGTAAAGTACGCGCGACCTTCGGTGGGATTACCGACAAGGACGTTGGTCACGGCGATGCCGGCGCTGGGCGGGCGACCCTGCACTCCTATAGTTTCGACAACGCTTCGAATGTAAGCGGCCACGGCCAGACCGTCGGCGGGGGTGATGGGAATCGCAGGCATGCCGGCGCTCTGACGGGCGCCCTGAATGATGGGAAGGATCAGTTCCCCATGCTGGTCAGTGAGGGTTACTTGCGAGCGGAGCAGATTGGGGCCGCCCATATCTCCGCCGCGGAGGTCGGAACCGTGACAGATGGCGCAGTTGATTCCGTAAAGCGTGTTTCCGCGCGCGATCTGGGCCGGGTCGCCAGGCTCGCGATGCTGACCGGGAACGAATCCGCCGGATCGGGGAGTGCGCACGGGCGGCGGGGCAGGCGCAGGCGCGGACGGGGTCTGGGCAGGCATGGGTGGCGCGAACGCGATCAGCAGCCCCAGGAGGGCCGCCGCAACGGCGCGGGTATGTTTAAGCAAGGCGGCGCGCATATTGAACCAAGTGTTTCATATCGTCGTTGGAGTTACTGTCCTTCTCGTACTCGACCGCGACTAATCCCGGGAAGCCGATGCCTTTCAGAGCTTTCATGACCCCGGGGATGTTGGCGACGCCGCGCCCGAAGAGAACGTTGTGTTCGGCTCCCGCGGCGGCGACATCTTTCAAGTGAACCACTAACAGGCGAGGCGCGAGGCGGCGGACGGCATCAACCGGGTCATAGCCGCAGGCGGCCATTTGTCCCACGTCCAGTGTGGCGCCGACGGTTTTCGAAACGCCCGATAAGCCGCGGAGAACATCGTCGACGCTCTCATAGTCGAACTTCTGCTTGAACCAGTGGTTGTGGATTCCGAACGTTAGTTTCTCCAAGGTAAAGCGCTCATCTATGCGGCTGAGGAGCGGCGGGGCCGCGTCGCCGGAAACATTGCCGGCGCCCAGAAGCCGGGCGAAACGGATAGCGTACTCGATATCCTGATGATTCCGGATGGTCGCGCAATAGTAAGAGACGCAGCGGATGCCGGCGCGATCGAATTTTTCGCGCGCCGATCGGCACATTTCCGGGGTTGGCGGGTTCATCAGCATGAACTCGCCACGAGACATCTCAATGTCGCGGATGCGGAGCGCGGTGAGCTGCGCGATCATGGCGTCGATCGAGAGCGTGTGGTAGGAGAATGTTCCGACACCGATATTGAGGCGTGCCGGCGCGTGTGCCGTCGTGCGCGCTGGAGACGCAAGGCAGGCGGCGAGTGTAACGCCCGCCAGACGATTGAACGCGCGGCGATGGATGGTCGGATGGCTCATATCGTTCTTTCCCACCGTTAATCGCGAGGCGCGGGACGAGGCGAGATATCCGCGCTGACTAAGCCGAGAGCCCACTTAATGGCTTCGGCAAACATTTGCTGAAACTTGGGATCATCCCAATTTTGCGCGACGTGACCGAGGGTGGAGTAATAGACCCGGCCCTTGCCGTACATTTTGGCCCAGGCGACGGCGAAGTCGCGATCCGTGCGATGCACGCGAGGATTGGTAAGATCGAGCTTGGAGGAATCGAGCCGCATCAGGACGCGCCGGTCTTCGCGTGTGAAGCCCTTGATCTGATAGATTTCGTCCCGAATGTTGAAGGAGCGGGGCCATTGCGCCATGCCGGGGAAGGCCGGATCTTCGACGATGATGGGCGCGTCGAAGACGCCCCAGGGATGCTCATCGAAGAACCCGCCGATCATTTGGCCGAACTCGGGCCATTGGGTGAACGTGATGGCGGCGGAGTGAATTCCGATAAAGCCTTTGCCTTCATGGATGGATGACAGAAAATCCGTTTTCTGCGCATCGGTCATCTCGAGAGTGCCGCCGGTGTAGAAGAGGACCGCATCGAAGTCGTTCAGATTCTTCGCGTTGAATTCCAGCTTCTGTTTAGTAAGCGGTTCGGTGTCGGTGCGAATGAACGTATCCCAAAGTCCCGACTCATGACCAAGCCGTTCGATGACGGCCAGAGCATGAGTTACAGACTCGTGCCGGTAACCCTTCTCTTCCCCGATGGCCAGAAGCTGCTTACGATGCGGCGGGGGCGGCGTGGGGGACTGACCGAACGCCGAATGCAGAAGAAACGCGAAAGCCAGGAAAGAACAGGGGATGCGGTTTCGCATGTCGATGGATTATCGGCTCGCAATTTCGGCCTTGTTGTTTTTGGCGGGGAATAAGTCGCGCACGGGCATTCTGGCGTCGAAGACGAGATTCACGAAACCGACCATCATTTCATCCCAACTCTGCTCGCCCCAGGTGACTTCTTTGGTGGGATCGGCATTGTCAGGGTTTGCGGCGGAGTTATCAAAATGCGCTGTGCAGAGGATCTTCGATCCCTTGGGAAGAAGCAAAGGCTGTTCGAGGGTGTACCAGTTCTGCCAATGCCAGTTGTAATTTGGCACGCTCAGGAGGATCTGGGTTTCTCCAGTGGGGTAGACGACGCGATATTCGAAATCCTTGCCGCGCCCGTGCATGTGAGGATGCAAGCCGGAGAGGCTCACCTGCGTTGCTACTTCGAAGGTGGCGTCCACTTTATAATTGGGGTCGCCCGGGGGAATCTTGAAAGTTCCGTTGGTCGCGGAAAGAGTAAGCACGCGTTCTTTGGGCGGCGCTTTGGCGAGCACGATGCCGAGGCGGGTTTGATCGCGCACGGGCTTGCCGTTGGGCGTGTAATGAACCTGAAAGACAATGTCGGAACCGGCTTTGATTAGCTTGGCCTGGCCGGGACGCAGGATTTCGGCGGGCTGACCGGGCGCGTATCCCACGAGAAAGTCACTGGGCAAAGCGCTGGTGTCGGGCTCTTCGGCGGTCTTGATTTGGGGCGCAAGAAAGAACTCGCCGGGTTTCTGTCCCTTGAACCAATGGGATTGCGGCTCCCTTACAAAGGCGATGATATGGTGCACGACCGAGCGGTCGGTGGGGCGCAGTTCAGCGGCCTGCACCCAGGTGTCTTTCGTGAAACCGGTGGGCAGGATGATGTGCTCATAACCCACCACGCCGTTAGTGGGAACGTCAAAGGGCTGGGGCAGCGCAAACACCAGATCAGGCTTGCCGATCTGCCAGCCTTCGACGAAGACCGCCGGCGGGGGCATGTCTTTGGCGTCGCCGCGAGGCGCGCCGGCGTTGACCCAGGCGACGATCGTGTCGATCTCCCGGGGGGTGAGCGCGGTGCTGTTGGAGAACTTCCCGTAGGCGGGATCCGCGAACCAGGGCGGCATTTTTTTCAATTTTACGGCCTCTTTGATGGCCGCCGCCCAGGGCCTCGTCTGGTCATAGGTGAGCATGGAGAAAGGCCCGGCTTCGCCCGGCCGATGACAGACCTGGCAATCCTTCTGGATGATGGGCGCTACGTCTTTGGTGTAGGTTGGCGCGGCGGCGGGGCCGGCCGACAGCGCGGCGGCGAGGGCGAACGGGCAAAGGAAGAGAAGACGGGACGCTGTCATCATCGGGCTCCTTGACAGGATTGCACGGTAGTACGCAAGGATACTATGGAGCGCGTCGAGAGGGTTCGCCGGGGCGGGCGAAACCGGCGATTGACATATTCGGAGCTCCCTGGCATACTAGGTCAAGTGTTGATCTATTATGTCGCGACAAAACGATAGATCGCTGGAGCGCTTTCTCCCGTTGTCGCTGCCCGTTTTTCACATGTTGCTGGCCCTGTCGGATGGCGAACGCCATGGATACGCGTTAAAGCGCGAGATACTCCAACGGACGCAGGGAGCTCTGAATCTTGGATCCGGGGCCCTCTACGGGTCGATCAACAAGATGCTCGAGGCCGGTTTTATCGAAGAATCGGAAGAGCGCCCAGATCCGCACCTCGATGATGAACGCCGAAGATATTACCGGATCACGCCGATGGGGCAGCGCGTGGTGAGAAGCGAAGTCGCCAGGCTTCGCAGCCTGGTTCAACTAGCCGAAACGAAATTGAAGCTTCCAGGACTTGCATGAGGTGAGTATGCCGGATCGGAAAACAGTGTATGGTTGGCTCCTCAACTTTTATCCCGCCCGGTTTCGCGAGGAATACCAGAGGCCGATGGAGCGCCAGTTCCAGGACGACTACCGGGACGCAGTCACTCGCACCCAGAGGTTCTTGTTCTGGAGCCGGGCGATCACAGACTTCGCGATAAGCGCTCCGTCAGAGATGGTCCGAGAGTTCCGCCAAGACCTCAAACATGCGCTCCGGGTGTATCGAGGCCGCTCATTGAGCGCGATACTAGCCGTTCTCGCACTCGGGCTGGCGATCGGCGCCAGCACGGGAATCTTCAGCGTAATGAGCGCATTGCTTGTCCGCAGCCTTCCTTTTGCGCGGCCGAATGAACTAATCGAACTTAAACGCTCTCCCGTGGGTGCGGGAAACGGGCGCCTCGCATTTACAGAGTGGCGTCAGCACAGCCTCTACCTGGAGGACGCGGCCGCATTCTCTTTAGAAGAAGCAAATCTGCGGGGCGGACGCGATGGCCTAAGAGTCAAGCTGGCGGAAACATCGGCAAATTTCTTTAGCTTACTGGGAGTTTCCGCGGCGTCGGGCCGCACGTTCCGAGCGGATGAAGAAGCCCCTGGCCACACGGGAGTAGCGGTAATCAGTCAAGACTTATGGCAGCAGGTATATAACGGCAGTCCCGCGGCGATCGGTTCCGTTTTACATCTGAATGGGATCCCTCTCACCGTCGTCGGCGTCGCTCCGCCGAAGTTCGATTATCCCGAAAAGGCGAACCTTTGGACACCGACCGTTTTCGATTTCGAGACGGTGCCGAAGCGGGGCGCGTTCTTGTTTCAAACAATCGGCCGTCTTAAGGAGGGCGTCAGTATCGGACATGCGCGAGAAATGTTCGAGGCTGAAGTCCGGCGATCGGCTCCTGATAGCCTGCGGGCGGATGAACCGAATCGCGCGCGACTGGTCTCGCTGCGCGACCAGATAGCCGGGCCAGTCCGGCAAGCGGGATGGGTGCTTGGCGGAATGATTCTGCTCGTACTGCTTACGGCGTGCGCCAACGTCGCTCAGTTGCTGCTCTCGCGAACCACGGAAAGAAAACAGGAGCTGGCGATCCGCGCGGCGCTGGGCGCCAGCCGCGGACGGCTGATGCAGCAGCTCTTCACGGAAGCGGTGGCTTTAACGATGTTAGCCGCCGCACTTGGCGTAATCGTCGCCTATTACACCTGCCGCATCGCTTCGCTAATCGCCCCCGCGCCTTTATTGACGCAAGAGTATACGGTGCTGGACTGGCGGGTTCTTGGCTTTTCACTCGCCCTGGCGTTCCTCGTGGGAATTGTCTTTGGAGTTTTGCCTGTCTCCCTTCTCGGGCGCCTGCAACCGTCCGCCGAGGTGATGCGGATCCGAAGCGGGGCGCGGAATTTGGGAACGCGGCGGACACGGCAGTTCCTCGTCGCTTTTCAGGCGGCGCTCGCGCTGGTTCTCATTGCAAGTTCAATCACAATGGGCCTGACATTCCTTGGGCTTTTGCATCAAGACCTCGGGTTTCGAACTTCAAATGTCATCACAATAAATGTCTCGCTCCTGGGAACGAAGCATAAGGGAGGGACTAACGAATGGCGCTATTACAGCGATGCGCTCAGCCGCCTTCGGACAGTTCCGGGCGTTCAGGCGGCGGGAGCGGTCAGCTACCTGCCTCTCGCGAACAATGTCTACATGGCAGGAAGTTTCAAGCTGGATTTGGGCCAAACGGCAAGCGCGATCGTGATGAATGCAACTATGCCAGGTTACTTCCAGGCGATCGGCACACGTTTTCTGGCTGGCCACGATTTCAGTTACTTCCGGACGAAGCCGCCGGCGCCAGAGATCATCGTGAATGAGAGCTTTGCGAGCGGCGTCGGCCTGAGTAATGCGATCCTCGGCCGCCGCATAATGACCCCTTGGAATAAGCAGCCCTACGTTATCGTCGGAGTCGTGCGCACGGCGCGTTTTGGAGGACCCGCGGATCCAGGGAGCCCCGAGATCTATTGGCCCATTCAGGAGGAGCCTCCAGCAGCTCTGACCTTCGTGGCCCATGTAAGCGGCGATGAACGCCAGGCCCTGATTCGGTGCCGGGACGCGTTGAGAGGAATTGATCGTGAAGTTCCCATCTACGACGTCATGACATTGGATGAGCGTCGGGAGACGGCGCTGGCACGGCCGAAGTTCTACACCGCGGCCACGCTATTTCTGACGGGTCTGGCGATCCTGCTTTCGGCAGTGGGCACTTTCGGAACCGCTTCGTATTCGATTGCGCAACGGACCCACGAGGTCGGCGTGCGCATTGCGTTAGGAGCGACTTACGGGCGTGTCCGAACGATGCTGCTGCGGGAAAGTCTCACGCCTATCGCTTGCGGAGTTGCGCTTGGAATCGCCGGCGCGGCCGCGCTGGGCCAGACGCTGAATCACCTTATCGAGATCACCCGGCCGCCAGAACTTTCGACTCATATTGTCGCGGCGCTGGTGCTGCTGCTGATCGCGGTTCTCTCCTCCTGGGGAGCGTCGGCGAGAGTTTTATCGATTGAGGCGGCGAGCGCGTTACGGACGGATTAGGCGGAAGCGCCGGCCGGGCGGGCGCTGTATGATCTTGATATGGCTGAAAACGACGGCGCTGTATCCACTGAATTCACCGCGGAAAAGTTAAAGGATGGCGTGCTCGACATGGCGTCCGCGCCGCCGATGGTTCTGGAAGGCCAGCAGGTTTGGGTTTACTATAACGGCCCAACGGATCAACTGAGCGGGGTGTCGGCGGGCGCGGCGATTCTGGCCCCGGGCGCGAGTCCGCATCCGATTCATCAGCATCCGGAGGAGGAATTTCTGATCGTCGGGGAAGGTTCCGGCGAAATCGAATGCGATGGCAAGATCACCAAGGTGAGCGCCGGCGCGATGATGTACTGCGCCGGGAATACCTGGCACGGGATTACGAATACGGGGGCGACGCCCATGACTTTCTACTGGTCCAAGTGGCTGGCGAAAGTTTAATGGATACGCCCGCGTTCCATCATTTCCAGATTACGGTGAGCGATATCGAGAGGTCCAGAGCCTTTTACGGCGGGTTTCTGGGACTGGCCGAAATACCGCGGCCTGAATTTCTTTATCCAGGCGCTTGGTTCGAACTGGCGAACGGGCAGCAGTTACATATCGTTTGCGTTCCGCACGCGTCGCGGCGCGAGGCGACGGCGATGGAGATCTACGAGATCCATGTCGCGCTGCGGGTGGACAGCTTCCGCGAGGCTCTCGAGTTGCTGCGCAGAGGCGGCTATCGCGAGGACGCGGCCGATGACGACATTTATAAAATGGTGATCAAGCCGCATCCGCCGACGGGATACCCGCAGGTTTATTTCTTCGATCCGGACCGGCATCTGGTGGAGTTGAACGCGGCGGCGCTGGACTGACGGTTTCCAAGTGAGTTATTGCCGACTGTTCAAAGCGAGCCGCCAGGACCACATGAGGAAAGATGTTGAAGTGAGGTCGATCGCGGGTTCGGTGGTGCTATAGGACTGGACGTTATCGCGGTAAACGGAGGTCGCGTTCGAGTTGTAGGGGCCGTCATTTCCATTGAAGACGGCGAAGGATTCGGCGCCATTGCTTTCGCAAAGATTCATCCCGGAGAGAGCGCCGAAGGTCAGGTAGCTGGACGGGCCTTCAGAAGCCGCTCCCCACAAGACAGGGACGCCGCCAGAGGTGCCGGTGAGGCTGCCGGCGAGGTTGGCGACCTGGTGCTGGATGCAATTCGGGAAGGTGGCGCTGCCGTCGCCGACGATAAAGGATGATCCCCAGGCGTTCGCTCCGAGGATGTTGGCCATCCATCGCTGCGAGTAAGTGTCGTACCTTGGATCGCCCGTGAGAAAGAGCGCTTCGCTCGCCATTACGGATATGCCGGCGCCATGCGAGGTGGTGTCGTTGGTCCAGCCGGCCCCGAATCCCCAGGCGTCGGAATTCGCTCGAGTTACAGCGTCGCTGACCTGATCGATGAGCTGTGCGCGGATGCCGGCGGCGGTGACGGCGAGCCCGGCAGGATCGCCCGCGGCGACGAGAGCGCGATAGAGTTCGAAATGCGCCAATCCGCTTACGTCATAAAGGTTGAGGGTATCGGCACCGCCGGCTTGATAGATACGCGTGATGTAGTTTTGCGCATATTGGGCGGCCATGCCGAGATAGTCATTCGGATTGGAATGCGGCAGCCCGGCGGCGAGATTTCCTTGCCGGCGGGCGAGAGACAAGGCATAGAACAGCTCGGTCGCGCCGAGTTCCATGTCGTCGTCCCAGACGGTCTCCGGATAGCCATCGAAGGGAAGAATGGTGAGCAGGCAGCCGGACGGACACGAACCCGAGCCGACGTATTGAGCAGGGTCGCTGAAGGAGGTGTCGGCAAGTTCGAAGATGGCGGCGCCGCTCACCAGGCACTGGTTGGCGAGAGCGGAATTAGTGCTGTGGAACAGCTGGTAGCAAAGCCCGAAATCGGCGGCCAGGCGACCCGCCAGATTCGGACTGATTTTGGAACCCGCGGGACCGGCTTCGAAGACGGGGCGATAGCAAATGAACGTGTCGCCGGGGGCGCAGTTATCCCAGTGATCGTCGGCTTGGGGTAAGCGCCAGATGTCGTAATCACTGATGACGCTGGGGAAGTTAGTCCAATCCTGACTATTGCCGACCTGGTAGTAAAGAGTGCGGGAGTTGTTGTCCCACATTTTCAGGAGGAATTCGATTCCGAACTGAGCTTCGGCGGTGAAGTCGGCGCTTAGGGGCGCGCCCGCCGCGGTTCCGGAGTAGGAGATAGAGTTGGGCGGAGCAGGAGGATTGGCGGGGGCTTGCGGTCCCATCTGAGCCGGAAAGTCGCGAACGCCGATCTGCTGCAGGGCGACGGTGTAACTGACGGTTTCCACATATTTCATATAATCGCCGGCGTCCCACCAGCCGCCGCTGGCGTCCAAAGTGGCTCCGGTAGCGGAAAGGGGCGTGCCGGTGGTGACGATCATGTCATTGGAATCGAGCGGAGGCGTTTGATAGACGACCGCGCGGGCATCGTTGAGGTGACCGGGCGCTGAGCGGAGTGCGTTGGGGATATAGTCAGGCCCGTCGCGCTCCGTTTCGTAGAAGAACCTGGTGTTGAGGAGGAGACCGGGATAGAGGGCGGAAGGTAAGTCGACGGAGAAAGACGGAGAAGCCGCGGGGGCGGGTCCTGACACCACGATCGAGTAACTTCCGGGACCGGAGACGGAGAAATCCAGCGCGTAGACCTGATAGATGAGGTTGTCGTTATGGCTCCAGACGCCGAGGCGGGCGCCGACGGCAGCTGAATAGGCGATTCCGCCTTGGGAATCGAGCACGTCGAAGCTGGCGCCGGGTTCGGGAGCGGCGGACATGAGATACGCGCGGTAAGGGGCGCCGCCGGTCTCATAGCCAATCTGGCTGACGCGCACGAAGGCCGATTGCGCTCCGGCGGCCGGGGCGAACGCGAGGAGAAGGGGAAGCGAGAACGCCAGGCAGTTCAGATTCATCTTCGGCACAGCATACACTTTCGCGCGGGGCGAAAGTGCGGAGAAGGGCGGGAGCGGAACAGGGCGCCCGCTCACTATGACAGTATGGGAGTTCCACCTGAGGATAAATGGGAACACGGGTCGCGCTCCATCATCTGACAAGCTATAAATACGAAAGACCGATCACGCTGGGCCCGCAAATTGTGCGCCTTCGGCCGGCGCCGCATTGCCGCACGCAAATCCGCAGTTACGCGCTGACCGTTACGCCGCCACAGCATGTGGTCAAGTGGCACTACGATTTCTATAACAATCACCTGGCGCGGCTGGTCATCCCGGAGAAGACGGCGGAATTCAAGGTGGAGGTGGATCTGGTGGCCGAGCTATCCGCGATCAACCCCTTCGATTTCTTTTTGGACGCGGGCAGCGAAGAGTTTCCCTTTGAGTATCCGGCGGAACTGGCGAAGGGTCTGGAACCTTATCTCGCCGCTGAGCCGGCCGGTCCGCTGCTGCAGGGATTTCTGGGCGGCATCTCGCGGGAGAAGCGGGCGACCACGGGCTTTCTGGTGGATCTGAACAGCAAGGTGAAGAGCACGATCGGATACACCGTGCGGATCAGCCCCGGCATTCAGACATGCGAGCAGACGCTCGAGATGCGAACGGGTTCCTGCCGCGACTCGGCGTGGCTGCTGATCCAGACGCTGCGTCACTTAGGCCTCGCGGCGCGTTTCGTTTCGGGGTATTTGATCCAGCTTGCCGACGAGGCGGCAGGAATCGCGAAAGATTCGGCCGACCTGCATGCGTGGGCGGAGGTTTTCCTGCCGGGCGCGGGATGGATCGGACTCGACCCCACATCCGGGTTGTTGACGGGGGAAGGCCATATTCCGCTGGCGTGCGCAGCGGAGCCAAAGGAGGCGTCTCCGATCTGGGGCACGGCGGAACCGTCGCGCGTGGATTTCGCGTACGCGATGTCGATTCACCGGGTAGAGGCGGAGCGTCCGGCGATTGCGCCAAGAGCCGCCTCGTCCGAAGACGAGCAGTGGGAGAAAGTGGAGGCGGTGGCTTACCAGGTGGACGACGACCTGGAGGATGAGGACGTGCGGCTGACAATGGGCGGGGAGCCGACGTTCGTGGGCATCGACGAACCGGACAGCCCGCAGTGGAACGGCGACGCGATGGGGCCGCTGAAGCGCAATCGCGGGGTGGCGCTGCTGCGGCGTCTGCGCGATCACATTGCGCGGGGCGCGCTGCTGCACTTCGGCCAGGGTAAGTGGTATCCGGGCGAGCCGCTTCCGCGGTGGGCCATGAGCTGCTATTGGCGCGGGGATAACGTTCCGGTGTGGGAGAACACCGCCCTGATCGCGGAGGAAGACGGCGATTACGGATTCGGGGCGGCGGAGGCGCTGGAGTTTATAGAAGCGCTGGCGCGGCGGCTGGAGGTGAGCGCGGCCAACGTTTTGCCGGCCTATGAGGACGCGTTCTATTACATGTGGAAAGAGCGGCGGCTGCCGATTAACGTGGATGCGGCGGACTCAAAGCTGGCGAACGCGCGCGAGCGGGAAGAACTGGCGCGCGTGTTTGACCGGGGGCTGACGAAACCGAGCGGATATGTTTTGCCGATCCGGCGGCGTCAGCATGCGGGGCGGATCTATTGGTCGAGCCAGCCATGGTTTCTGCGTCCGGACCGGCTGCTGCTGATTGAGGGTGATTCGCCGATCGGGTACCGGCTTCCGTTCGATTCCCTGCCCTGGGTCGCGCCGGACGATATCGAGTACGACTTCGACGCCGATCCGCTGGCGCCGCGTGAGAAGCTGCCCGCGCGGCCGGCGAGACGAATGGATCTGTTTACCTCGAGCCCCGCGGACGACCCGCTGCCGCCCGCGCCCGCGGTTGGCGAATCGGCGAAGGATACAATCCGCCCCGCGTTGTGCGTGGAGGCGCGCGAAGGACGTTTGCACGTGTTTCTCCCGTACCTTCCGAAGCTGCCGGATTATCTCGATCTGCTGGCGGCGATCGAAGACTCCTGCGCGTATTTGGGGAAGCCGGCTTGGATTGAAGGTTATCCGCCGCCTTCGGACCCGCGGATGCGATCGTTCAGCATCACGCCCGATCCGGGCGTGGTGGAAGTGAATCTGCCGCCCGCGGCCGATTGGGACGAACTCAGCCGACTGCATCACCTGGTGTTCGAGGAAGCGGGACGCAACCGGCTTACGGCGGAGAAGTTTCTCTATAACGGGAAACCGACGGGTACGGGCGGCGGCAGCCATATCACGCTCGGCGGCCCGACGGCGGGGGACAGCCCGCTGCTGCGCCGGCCCGACCTGTTACGCAGCATGGTGGCGTTCTGGCAGAATCATCCCGCGTTGTCTTATCTGTTTTCCGGCAATTTCATCGGACCGACGAGCCAGTATCCGCGGGTGGATGAAGCGCGCATGGACTCGCTATATGAGTTGGAGATCGCGTTCAGCCAGTTACCGGAGGGCGAGTGTCCGCCATGGCTGGTGGACCGGCTTTTCCGGAACCTGCTGGTGGACATGACGGGCAACACGCACCGGGCGGAGTTCTGCATCGACAAGTTGTTCCCCCCGGAAGGCGCGGGATCGCGGCTGGGGCTGCTGGAGCTGCGGGCATTCGAGATGGCGCCGAACGTTCGGATGGGACTGGTGGAGCTGCTGCTCATCCGGGCCCTGGTGGCCATGTTCTGGAAGCGCCCGTACGAAGGGCGGCTGGTGCGGTGGGGAACGTCGCTGCACGATCGCTTCCTGCTGCCGCATTACGTCAGGCAGGACCTGGGCGATGTGCTGACGGTTCTGCAGAAGTTCGGCTATGCGATGGAGGAAGAATGGTTCGCGAAACATCTGGAGTTCCGGTTTCCGAAGATCGGCTCGATCGCCATGGACGGTTTGGAGCTGGAGCTGCGCCAAGCTCTGGAGCCATGGCATGTGCTCGGCGAGGAGGCCAGCGGCGGGGGCATGGTGCGGACGGTGGATTCGTCGCTGGATCGGGTGCAGGTTAAGCTGACGGGGATGACGGAATCGCGTTTCGTGGTGGAGTGCAACGGACGGCGCGTGCCGCTGCGTCCCACGGGGACGCCGGGGGAAGCGGTGGCTGGGGTGCGGTTTCGGGCGTGGCATCCGGCGACGGTGCTGCATCCGACAATCCCGATTCAAAGCCCGCTCGTATTCCACATATATGACCTGTGGAATGAGCTCTCGGTGGGCGGGTGCACTTACCACATCTTGCATCCTTCGGGAGAGACTTATGCGGGGAGGCCAATGGATGCGCGCGACGCGGAGAGCCGCCGGGCAGAGCGTTTCCAAAACTCGGGGAGCGCGCGGGAATTTCACGTTCCGGCCGAGGAAGAACCGAACCCGAGCTTGCCGATGACGCTCGATCTACGCTGGCCCGCGCCCGGGCAAATGAGCCGGATTGGAACGCCCGCGCCGTCCTCATGATCCCAGGCCCATTGCAGCTCCCGTTCCGGGATCCGAGCGTCTACGATGAACTGACCGCGGACGGACTGAGCCCGCGGCCTCATTGGGCGCACTTCGTGGAGGCGCTGGATCGCGTCGGCTCAAAGGAACTGGAGCGGCGCTGGGAACGCGCGGAAAGGCGGATCCGCGAGAACGGAGTCACGTACAACATTTACGGCGATCCACTGGGGGCGAACCGGCCGTGGCGGATCGACCTGGTGCCGCTGCTGATCGATTCGGAAGAATGGCGGTTCATCGAAGCGGGAATCGTGCAGCGGGCCCAACTGCTGAACCTGATTCTCGCGGATCTCTACGGGCCGCAGAAGCTGGTTTCAAGCAGCCGCCTTCCGGCGGAACTGCTTTACGCGAACCCGGCGTTTCTGCGACCGCTGGCCGGCGTTCCCGTTCCGAAGCAGACGTATCTGCACTTACTGGCGGTGGATCTGGCGCGTTCCCCGAACGGGCGCTGGTGGGTGCTGGCGGACCGGACGCAAGCGCCTTCGGGGGCCGGGTATGCGCTGGAGAACCGCACGATTGTGGCGGACGCGCTGCCGGATGTATTCGGCACGTCGAACGTGCGGCGTCTGGCTTCTTTCTTCCGCGCGCAGCGGGAGGCGCTGGTGAGCCTTGCGGGATGCGACCAACCGCGGATTGTACTGCTTACGCCAGGGCCGTTTAACGAGACTTACTTCGAACACTCCTACTTATCGCGCTATCTGGGATTCGCGCTGGTGGAAGGGGCGGATCTGACGGTGCGGGACCGGCGGGTTTACCTGAAGACGGTGGAAGGGCTGCAGCAGGTGGATGTGATTTTCCGGCGCGTGGACGATAGCTTCTGCGATCCGCTGGAGCTGCGCGGCGATTCCTACCTGGGCATCGCGGGCCTGGTGGACGCCATTGTCGCGGGAAATGTGAAGGTGGCCAACGCGCTGGGGAGCGGAGTGATCGAGACGGCGGCGATCATGCCGTTTCTTCCCGGCCTGTCCAAGCATTTGTTGGGCGAGGCTTTGAAACTGCCGTCGGTGGCGACATGGTGGTGCGGGCAGGATTATGCGCTGCGCTGGGTATTGGAGCATTTGGAGTCGGTGGTGGTGAAGCCGGCGTTTCCGTTGCGGCCGATGGAGCCTGTTTTCGGCGCGGAGCTGGCGCGCGCGGAGATGCAGAGGTTCGCGGAGAAGCTGCGGGCGCGTCCGCATGATTACGTGGCGCAGGAGCAGGTCGCATTGTCGGCGGCGCCGGTGTGGGAAGGCGGCAATCTTTTCTCCCGGAGCATGGTGCTGCGCGCGTATGTTCTGAATACGGGAGACGGCTGGATCGCGATGCCGGGCGGGCTGGCGCGCGTCGCGGGATCGGACAGTCCGGTGGTGTCGATGCAGCGCGGCGGCCACAGCAAAGATACGTGGATTCTGTGGGACGATCCGGTGGACACCTATAGCATGCTGCCGCCGCGAGACCGGCCGGTGGAGCTACGGCGCGCCTCCCCCGACCTGCCGAGCCGCATCGCCGATAATCTGTTCTGGCTGGGGCGCTATGTGGAGCGGTCGGAGAATAAGGCGCGCCTGTTGCGCACTTTGATCACGCGCGTGCGGCGAGCGACGGACGCCGAACTCGGTTGTCTGCTGCGCCTGCATGCGTGCCTGGATTCCGAGGGCGGCAAGCTGCCGAAGAAGCGGCGCGCCACGGCGGCCGAACTGGAAGCGGACATCCTCTCGCTGATGACCGATGGGAAGCGTTCCGACAGCCTGGCCTGGACCTTGGCGGAGGCGCATCGCGTGGGAGGGAACGCGCGGGAGCGCTTGAGTCTGGATATGATGCGGCTGATCGGCGCGCTATCCAGCTCCGTGCAGGTGGAAGATTACATGCTGTTTGCGGAGTACTCGGCCGTGCTGAACGGGTGCCTGGAATTGCTCTCCGCATTCTCCGGGATGGAGCGCGAGAACGTGACGCGCGGGCCGGGGTGGCTGTTCCTGAGCCTGGGGCGGCGACTGGAACGGGCGATGCAGTCGGCGCGGCAACTGCGCGAGATTACGAAGCCGCTCGCGGAGCGAGACTGGCCTCTCTTAGAATATTTACTGGAGGCGGCGGATAGCTCGATGACGTACCGTTCGCGTTATTACACAACGCTGCAGCCTATTGCGATGCTGGATGTGCTGATGGCGGACCCGACAAATCCGCGATCTCTCGAGTTTCAGATCAGCCATCTGGCGGATTTGTATCAGAAGCTTCCGCGGCATATGCCCGAGGAACTGGAGACGATGCGCGACGCGTTGAAGCGGGTGCATAGTTTCGATCTGCAGAATTTGGAGTACCCGCTTCCGGGCGCGGCCGCGGTCGCGGTTGCGGGAAAGGCTCTGGCGGGAAAAAATCCGCAGGCGGAACTGGCGCGGCTCCAGCACGCACTGAAAGATCTGGAGGATTTTCTGCCTTCGTGGTCGAATAACCTGTCGAATAAGTACTTCAGCCATGCGCGGAGTTTCCCGATCACGCTGGGCTGAATCAGGTTGATTGATGATTTACCGGATCGTTCACAAAACCAGCTATAAGTATGCGTATCCGGTATCGGTGGGAAGCCATATCGCCTGCCTGACGCCGCGATCATTGCCTCATCATCGATGCGAGCGGACTGAACTGCGAATTACTCCGCAGCCTGCGACGCGCACCGAACGCATGGATTACTTCGGGAACCAACTTACTTTCTTCACCGTTCAGGAACCGCATAAGAAGCTGGTGGTGGAGGCGCGGAGCTTCGTGACGATTGAAGAAAACGCGAAACCGTGGCCGGAGCGATCGGCGCCCTGGGAAGAGATCGCGCGTTCGCTCCCGCACGATCACAGCGCGGCGGGGCTGGAGGCGTATCAGTTCGTGTTCGAATCGCCCCGCATCCGGACGGACGACGAGTTCGCGGCTTATGCGCGGCAGTCTTTCCGGCCCGGCGTGCCGCTGGCGGAGGCGCTGCTGGACTTGACGGCGCGGATTCATCGCGACTTCCACTTCGATTCGAAAGCGACTAACGTGAGAACGCCGACCGAAGAGGTGTTCCGGAAGCGGCGCGGCGTTTGCCAGGATTTCGCGCATTTGCAGATTGCGTGCCTGCGGTCGTTGAACCTGGCGGCGCGGTATGTGAGCGGATATTTGAGGACGTATCCGCCGCCCGGACGGCCGAGAATGGTGGGGGCGGATGCGTCGCATGCGTGGGTGTCGGCGTACTGTCCGGAAGCGGGCTGGCTGGATATGGATCCGACGAACAACGTGGCGCCGTCGGGAGGCCATGTGACGCTGGCGTGGGGCCGTGATTATAGCGACGTGAGCCCGCTGCGGGGATTGATTTTAGGGGGGCGCAATCACACGCTGAAGGTGGGTGTGGATATGAAGCCGCTGGATGTTTTACCGGTTAAATAATGTATAGGCAGGTGCTGGAAAAGCTAATTGGCCGCAGATGAGCGCGAAGGCAGCAATGCGAAAGCGAATAGGGTGTCGCCCGCGGCGGCGATTATGTATTGCTGGCCGTCCAAAGTGTATGTTTCCGGGCCGTTGGTGAGGGACTGGCCTAAGTGGAAATGCCACAGAACGGCGCCGGTTGAGGGATCGAACGCGATAAGGTTTCCGGCGTAATCGCCCGTGAACAGGAGATGGCCGGCGGTCGTCAGGATTCCGGGGCCGCCGAGACCGGCGCCGGCCGCGGTCGAGTAAGGATGCTCCCAGCGGAGCTTTCCCGTTTTCACGTCGATCGCCTCCAGCACGTGCTGCGACCACAGAGCGCGCGCCGAGCCGCCATACCCTTCCGGTTTGGCGTCGGTGTCGGTGAGATAAGCCAGGCTATAGCCGCGCGTCGCGTTGACATAGAACAGATCCGTTTGGGGATCGAAGCTTGGCGGCATCCAATTGGTTCCGCCGCCGCCGGGGATGTCGATCAGCGAACCGTCGACGGAGGGTTGCTTGCGAGGGTCGGGGATGGGCTGGCCGAGCGCATCGACGCCCTTAGCCCAATCAGAACCCACGAAGGGCGCGGTGACGAGGTTCTTGCCGTTGGTCCGGTCGAGAACAAAGAAGAAGCCGTTGCGCGCGGCTTGCGCGAGAAGCTTGCGCGGGCGGCCGTCGACGGTGGCGTCGAACAGAACAGGAGTTTCGACGTTGTCCCAATCGTGCGTGTCGTGCGGGGAAGCCTGGAAATACCAGGCGAGCTTGCCGGTGTCCGGATTTAGGGCGACGATGGAGCAGGTCCAAAGATTCGTGCCGCTCCGGCCCTGGCCGGCATAGACGGGGTTAGGATTGCCGGTGCCCCAGTAAAGTAAGTTGAGTTCGGGATCGTAAGTGCCGGGGAGCCAAGTCATGCCGCCGCCGTGTTCCCGCGCGCCTTTGTCGGGCCAGGTCTCGGCGCCGGGCTGGCCCTCGGCGGGCTCGCTGTTCCAGCGCCACTGGAGATCGCCGGTTTCGGGGTCGCGAGCTTCGAGATATCCGGGCACGTCCATGGCGTCGCCGCCGACGCCGACGACGATGTGATTGCCGACGACCATGGGCGCCATGGTGGTGAAGTACTGAAGCTTCGCGTCGGCGACTTTCTTGCGCCAGCGTTCCTTGCCGTTACTCGCGTTGAGAGAGATAAACCAGCCGTCGGGGCCCAGGAAGTAGAGCCAGTTTCCGTACATGCCGACGCCGCGGTTCCCGATGAGGTGGCCCCCCTGATCGGCCCAATCGTAGCGCCAGATCTCTTCACCGGTGCGGGCGTTGACGGCCCAGACGTGGTCGGGGATGGTGAAGTAAAGAATCCCGTTCACCATGAGGGGCGTGGACTTAATGACGGGGTTGCCGACGCCGCGCTGGGGGCCGACGTCCGCGACGCGATACATCCAGGCGAGCGCGAGCGCGCTTAAGTTAGAAGGATCGATACGCGCGAGCGTGCTGAAGCGGCGGCCGGAATAATCGCCATTGTAAGTGGGCCAGGCGTCGGTCGCGGGCGCAAGCAGTTTCCGCGGGTCGAGAGTCTGGGCCGAAGTAATGCAAGAGAAGGTGGCGGAGAAGAGGAAAAGAATTACGGCCGGGGGCCGGAGCGTTCTCATTTCAGGGCCGCCAGAAAAGCGGTGATATTGTGCATGTCGGCGTCGGAGTATTGAGCGAGAAGGAGGCGATGGGCGAGCAGTTTGTCTTCGACCTCTACACGAACGCCGGCGCCGAGCGGATAAGAGTGATATTCGCCCGCGCTATCGAACAGCGAAACAGAGAAGTCATCCAAGCGCTTCAAAGTACCGGAGACGGTTTGTCCGGAAGGCAAGGTTACGGTGACGCGGGCGGCGGCGGGTTGGGCGGTGTCATAGCCGCGGGCGCCGGGATAGAGGAAAGACTGCTGCAGGTCGGCCGGCTGCATTTTAGAGGCGATATGCGCGAGATCTCCGGTGACGGAGTGGCAGGAAGCACAGTGGGCGCGGAAGTAGATCTCGCCGGATTGCGGGTTTCCGGTGACGACGTTTTGCAACTGGTAGAGGCCGCGATTGGCGGCGAGCTCGACGCGCATATGCAGGAACTCGGCCAGGTCGTAGAGCTGGGCTTCGGTCAGCGTCGAGAAGGACGGCATGCCGCTGGCCGGGCGTCCGCCATGGACGAGAGGACCGATCAATTCACCTTTCTCATCGTGAAGGACAAGGGTGGAGCGAACGAGGTCCGGGCCTTCGGCGCCGTTGGCGTTCGCGCCATGGCAGAACGCGCAGTTGGAGGCATAAAGCTGAGCCCCGCGAGCGGCGGCGGCGGCATCCGGCGCAGCGCCCAGGCCAAGGAACTGACGCATCTCCGGGCGCGCGGCGCGGCGGGCGGGCGGAGTTTGCGGCGCGGGCGGGGATGGCGCGGCGGTTTGGGCCGGGAGCAGAGAAGCCAGAACGAAGAAGAGGAGACAAGCCGTTTTTGCGGTTGCCGGTTCATCCACAAACATGGTCCACCACCAACGTAGCTTATCGCGGCGCGCGGGCGGAAGGGTGTGATAGGGTAGGCAGCGGAGAAAAGCCGAATGAATCCCTTCTCAAAGAGGTTTGCGATGGGGGCCGCGTGGACAGCGCTGTCGCTGGCGGGTTGCGCGCAGGCCGCGGACTTACAGATTAAGACGGACAAGGGCATGGTGGAGGGCCAGTTAACGGCCGACCAGAAAGTGCGGGCGTTCAAAGGAATTCCGTTCGCGGCGCCGCCGGTGGGGAACTTACGCTGGCAACCCCCGCAACCGGCGGAGAAATGGACGGGCGTGCGGGCGGCGAAGGAGTTCGGATCGCACTGCTACCAATCGGCGTCGTATGGCGACATGGTCTTCCATGACGCGGGGCCGAGCGAAGACTGCCTGACCTTGAATGTGTGGACGCCGGCGGGAGCGAAGAAGGGCAGCTTGCCGGTGATGGCGTGGATTTTCGGCGGCGGCTTTGTGGCGGGCGGAACGTCGGAAGGGCGGCAGGACGGGCAATTTCTGGCGCACCGCGATGTGGTGGTGGTTTCGATGAATTACCGGCTGGGGATTTTCGGATTTTTCGTGCATCCCCAGTTGACGGCCGAATCGCCGCATCATGCC
>CBDDDT010000007.1:0-328996 GCA_965226755.1 Bryobacteraceae bacterium
TCTTCGCCGTAAGCCACGCCGGCCGTCATGCCCTCCTCGGTGAATGTTCCGTTCCCGTTATTGCGGTAAAGCTTGTTGGGTTGCGTGTCGTTGGAGATGAAAAGATCCGGCCAGCCATCGTTGTTGTAGTCAACCACCAGAACGCCGAGCGACTTACTCTTCGCGTCGGCGATGCCGGCCTTCACGCTTACATCTTCGAAACGGCCGTTCCCGAGGTTGTGGAAGAGCTTCGAAGGCGCGCCCCTGGACGTATCGGGCGTGCAGTAGGATTTGTTCGTGCCATCGAGCGAGCACCAGACATCCGTCTTGGGCGTCCACTGGATATAGTTGGCGACGAACAGGTCGGGCTTGCCGTCCTTGTCGTAATCCAGCCAGGCCGCGCCCGTGCCGAAGTTCGCGTTCCGGATGCCGGACGCGGCCGTGACGTCTTTGAACTTGCCGTTGCCTTCATTGTGGAAGAGCCGGTCGCCCTCGAGCGCGGTGATGTAGATATCGGGACGGCCGTCGTTATCGTAATCCGCGACGGCTATGCCCATGGCGTACATCTCAACGTCCAGTCCGCTCCCGCGAATGACGTCCGTAAATCCGCCGTTTCTGTCGTTGTGATAAAGAGCGCTGAAGTAGTGCTGTCGGCCGGGAGCGAAATCTTTAGCGTTGAGAAGGACGATGTCGGGGTAGCCGTCGCCGTCGTAGTCGATGAAAGCGCAGCCGGATCCCATGGTTTCGGGAAGATACTTTTTCCCGAAGGCGCCGGTGTGTTGGGTGAAGTTGATCCCGGCTTTCCGGGTTATGTCGGTGAAATGGACTCCGCCCCCGCCCGCTGGAGAAACGGAGGCGCCCAGAAAAACGGCGGCGCTCGCGGCGGTGACGGCGGTCAAAGCTACATAAAGTCTCATGATGCTCCCGGTTAAGTCAAAGGACGGATCAGGCGGAGCGCGGGCCGGGTCAGATACTTCTTCCGGTACGCGCGGTGCGCGGGGTCGTCCGGGTAGTGCTCATCGGCGCGGTAAGGATACGCGCTCATGGCGTGGAACGGCAGCGGCTCCACGGACTGGGAGAACGCGGTGTTGGCGTCGGCGTCCTTGGCCCAGCCATCCACCAGCAACAAATAATCCCGGCGCCATCCGGCAGATAAGTTCGGAAGCCCAGACGCCGGGAACTGCAACGTCAATTCGTCCCCGGAGCCCATGATCGTGAGCTCGTCGTCCAGGCCGGCGACGAGTTCGCGGACGTCGCCATAACGCGTGTACATGCCCGCGGTCGGATTCCACATGGAGAGCGGCATCCAATCGGCATACAAGAACTGCTCGGGCTGCTTGCGGGCGGCGTCGATTACGGGACGCGAGAAGCCGCGGAAATGAAGGTCGGCCGATTCCGCGCTGACTTTCGTCATGCGCACGTCGGGTGAGCCGGCATGCACGGCCAGGAAGATTTCGTCCCAGTACACGCAGATGTTCGTGACAATGCGGACTTCGCGCGACTTCGACAGAAACTTGCCGGTGAGATCGACCGAGATAGTTTTCGGCTTCCCGGCGGGAATGCCCATATCTTCGATCACCGTCTTCCAGTTGCCGGCGGAATCTTTGACCTGCAGGTACGGCAGGATCAGGCCGCCCTCGCCTTCCTGCGAAGCGCCGAGAAAAGTGCTGCCGTCCGCCCAATCGACCCAGCCGCTGAGAATCAGGACGGCGTCGTTATCGGGCGCGGCGCCGGCGAAATCGAGGTCGATGGAGTGCTGTTCGGCGACGCCCAGGTAATTGCGGCGGAAGCCATCGGGATAAATTTGATCTTTCCGGAGAAGCGCCGGACGGATATCGGCGCCATGATCATCGTGCGCGGCCGCCGGATAAATTCTCTCTTTTACGCCGAACAGATGAAAATCCGGAAACGGCGGCGACTTGAACTTGTCGTTGGTGAAGATCTCCTCGCTCTCGGGATGATCGACGGCGATGAGCTGGACCTGATCGAGGTAAGAGACTTCGCGGAGTTCTTCGGTGATGCGGACTTCGTACCGGCCGTCCTTCGGCTGGAGTTTCTCGCCCGGGATCTGGACATACTCATCGTGATCGACCGGGAAGTAATGACCGTCTCCGGAGCTGGCGCCGAGCGGCGCGACGCCGAGGACATCGGTGATGAAATCGAACGCGCGACCGTTCCAGGTGAAGATCATGGGACACGACCCGGAAAGCCGCTGAGCTTCATCAAACGCAAGCGCCTGATTGGTGCGCTGTTGCGGCTCATTCTGGATGAGGCCGTTGATCCAGGTGATGCGCACGGTGTCGGCGTCGGGGTAGTTCCGCATTCCAAACCATAGCGGGAGACCTTCGTAGACCTTCTTCTGGTAAGTCGCGCCGGCCTTGATCTCGACCGTGGAGCCGATACCGAGCTTCACGTTCTTGATGCCTTTGATAGCGACGGTGAGCCAGCGCTCGGATTGCGGATCGGCCTCGGAGCGGTGAACGTCGCCCGCTTTGTCGAGAGTGAAAAGCGGCCGATCGAGCTCCTCCGGCTGCGCGGCGGCAAAGGCAGAGCCATCGTTCTTCAGCGCGAGGCCGTCGGCGGTCAAGTCGAGGAAGCTGTCGTGATTGAAATCCTCGGTCTTGAGGCCGAGCGTGCCGGCCGGAAGAGCCGGGATATCGACGGCCTCAAACAGGCCGTTGAGCTTATCGCGGTAGAGCACGCCGGCATGATCGGCGTAGCTGACGACGAGGTCGCGCGCGGCAGTTTCGGGGCGCAATCCGAAGCGGGTGACGTCGATGGCGCGGGCGTTCAGGAACGGAAACGACTTGGTTTCGTCGCTGAAGCCGGCAGGGCCGTTGTTGCGAAGCAGCGCGGAGTTGTCTCCGAGCAGGATGAGATCCATGTCGTTGTCATGGTCGTAGTCGAGCCAGATAGCGCGGGCGAACTTGCCCTTCGGCATGGCCGCGTCGATCTTCCTGTACTTGCCGGCGTCGTTGCGATAAAGCTCGACGCCGGAGGTTCGGACGACGCAGAGATCGAAGACGCCGTCGTTGTCGAAATCTCCGGGCGCGATGAACAGAACGTCGTTCGCGGCCGTTAAAGATGCGGCCACCGGCTTGGCGCCGGGATAGATGGCGACGCCCGCGGGCGACCAGGCGACGACGCGATCGCGATCGAGCGGGGCGAAGCCGGCGACGTGCCGGGCGATGACCTGGTCATCGAACCGCGGATGGACCGGCTCGGACGCGGAGGCCGGGATATTGATCGGGTCGTAAATCTCCGAATAGTTGTTGGCTTCGGCGTCCTCCGCGATGGGGGCGCCGGCCTGTTCCGCCTTCACCTTCTGGAAGAGATCGATTTCGCGCTTCGAATCTTCGGCCCGGGCGGCCTGCCGGTACAGCGTAAAAAGCTGCAAGTGCGGCGCCGCGAAGTGGGGATCGAGACGCTCGGCCTGTTCGAGTTCACGGATGGCCCGATCGCGATCGTTCGACTGCTTATAAAGGACGCCGAGATTGTAGTGCGTCTTCGGGTCGTCGGGGACCAGTTTCTCCATGCCCTCCAACTGCTGGATGGCGCGCGGGTTGTCGCCGTCTTTCTTGGCGATGATGCCGAGGTTAAACCAAGTGTGCGGAATCGAGGGATCCTGCTTTTGAGCCTTTTCCAGTTCCGCGACGCCCGGTTGCGTGTCGCCGGCCTTGATTAAGGCGAGCCCGTAATTGATGCGCTCCCGAACGGAATCGGGCTGCATTTCGAGCGCCTTCTTGAACTCTTCCACGGCTTCTTTCTGCGTGGTCGGATTCTCGTAAAACGCCTTGCCGAGATTGCGATGATGCCAGAGCAGATCGATCTGCTGGCTGGTGGCCGGCGCGCCGGGAAGAAGGAACCAGGCGAACAGGATCACGCCGCAGGTAAACAACGCCAAGCGAGCATTACTCATCTATAGGTAAACCAGGAATAGACAAAGAAAACCCCGAAGACTGTAGAAATTATAGTCTTCGGGGTTTTGTATTGCCTATAGTTGTTTCCGACTAGCAGGCCGGTCAGAAGGTGTAAAGAAGCGTGCCCGGGATGGGGTCGGCGGCGGTGGTTTCTTCCGGCGCGCCGGCGAGAACGGGCTGCACTTCGCCGCCGCCGGTGATGGCGCGGTAGAAGATGCCCGTTTCCCCGAGATAGACCTCAAGTTCGGAAGGCCGCGGAAGAAGGCCCTGAATGAGAGCTTCGGAGAGCGGGTCTTCGATGTATTTCTGGAGCGCGCGGCGCAGGGGACGGGCGCCGTAACTGCGATCGCCCAGCGTCCGATCGATGATGTATTTCGCGGCATCCGGCGCGAGGCGAATCTTGAGTTGTTTCGCGACCAGGTTGACGTTGATCTGCTCCACCAGGAGAAAGACGATTTTCAGCAAGTCTTCATCGGTGAGCGAGGTAAAGAGAATTACTTCGTCGAGGCGGTTGAGGAACTCGGGGTTGAACGCCCGCTTCACTTCGCCGCGGACGAGATCCTCGACCTTGGAAGGCGTGCCCTCCATGTGAGGGGTGGAGAAACCGAGGTGGCCGCGCTTCTCGAGGAAACGGGCGCCGAGGTTGGAGGTCATGATGATGATGGTGTTCTTGAAATCGACGGTATTGCCGAGGCCGTCGGTCAACTGTCCATCTTCAAAGACCTGGAGCAGGATGTTGTAGATGTCGGGGTGCGCCTTTTCGATTTCATCGAGCAGGATGATGGAGTAAGGCGAGCGCTTGACGCGCTCGGTCAGCTGGCCGCCTTCCTCATAGCCGACGTATCCGGGAGGCGAACCGATGAGCTTGGAGACCGAGTGCTTCTCCATGTACTCGGACATGTCGAAGCGGATGAGCGACTTCTCGCTTCCGAAGAGGAAGGAAGCGAGCGCGCGGGCGACTTCGGTTTTGCCGACACCGGTGGGTCCGAGGAACAGGAACGAACCGGCGGGCCGGCTGGAGGCTTTGAGGCCGGCGCGGGAGCGGCGGATGGCGCGGGCCAGAGCGGAGATGGCTTTCTCCTGGCTGACGACGCGGTGGTGGAGCTCTTCCTCGATGCGGATGAGCTTGGCGATCTCCTCCTCCTTGATGGAGGTCATGGGAACGCCGGTCCAGCGGGCGACGACATCCTCGATATCGTCTTTGGTGACGACGCCGGTGGAGGAGTCGTCGAGGTTGTACTTCTCGCGGAGCTGGCGCATGTTCTCGCGCTCTTTGCGCTCCTCGTCGGAATAGAAGCGCGCCTTTTCGAACTCGTGGTTGGCGATGGCGTTTTCCATGCGGTGCACGATGAACTTGATGCGCTTCTGGATGTCGGCCAAATCGCTGGGAAGCGTGGTCTGGCGCAGCTTGACGCGGGCGCCGGCTTCATCGATCAGATCGATCGCCTTATCGGGAAGGAAGCGATCGGGGATGTAGCGGCTGGAGGTGTAGACGGCGGATTCGATGGCTTCATCGGTGTAGCCGACCGCGTGGAATTTCTCGTAACGGTCCTTGATGCCGAACAGGATTTTAACGGCGTCGCTTTCGGTGGGCGGCGGAACCTTGACGGCCTGGAAGCGGCGTTCGAGGGAGCGATCTTTCTCGATGGATTTGCGGAACTCGCCGGGGGTGGTGGCGCCGATGCACTGAATTTCGCCCCTGGACAGAGCGGGCTTCAGGATGTTGGCGGCGTCGAGCGAACCTTCGGCGGAGCCGGCGCCGACCAGGGTGTGGAGCTCATCGATAAAGATGATGGCGTTCTGATTCTCCATCAGCTCTTTCATGATGGTTTTGAGGCGCTCCTCAAACTGGCCGCGATACTTGGTTCCGGCGACGATGAGGGACAGGTCAAGCGCGAGGATGCGCTTATCGGCGAGGAAAGAGGGGACGTCGCCCTCGGCGATCTTCTGCGCGAGGCCTTCGACGATGGCGGTTTTGCCGACGCCGGGTTCGCCGATGAGCACCGGGTTGTTCTTGGTGCGGCGGCAGAGGATCTGGATGACGCGCTCAAGCTCGTAATCGCGGCCGATGAGCGGATCGAGCGAGTTGTCCATGGCGGCCTGGGTAAGGTCGCGACTGAACTCGGCGAGGAGCGAACTTTCCTTGGGACGGTTGGACGCCACTTTTTCGGATTGGGAGCGCTGGAGCTCTTCCCGAATGGTGGACAGGCGCAGGCCGCGCTCATGCAGGATTTCGGCGGCGAAGCATTTTTCTTCGCGAAGGAGGCCGAGAAGAAGGTGCTCGGTGCCGATGTGTTTGTGGCTGAGACGCTCGGCTTCCTCGGCGCCATAGGCGAGGACGCGTTTACATTCGTTGCTCAAAGGGAGGTCGACGGACGTGGAGACCTTTTCGCGAATGGTGGTGTGGCCTTCTATTTGTTTGCGAATGGATTCGACGGCGGCATGGGAACGGAGGAAGCGGTTGGCGAGAGTTTTGTCTTCCCGCAGAAGCCCCAAAAGGAGATGTTCGGTCTCAATGTAGGGGCTTCCAAACTGGCTGGCCTCGTATCTGGCGAAGAAAATGACTCGTCTGGCTTTCTCGGTATATCGCTCGAACATAAAACTTTTGTGCCCCTTTGTGCTGAGACGTTGTCCGGGAGGTTCCTGTTAACACAATTATAATGCGCGCGCCGGAACGACGCCTCTCAATTCGACAAGCCCGGCAGGAAACAAGACGCGCCGGGCGATCAGCAGGTCAAACCGGCCGGGACAAGCTCGCCGGCCTCGAGCCTGAGCGCGCGGTCGCAACGAGCCGCGAACGCCAGGTTATGAGTGACGAAGACGGAGGTGAGTCCGAATTCGGAGTGCAACTGTTCGATGAGCGCAAAGACGGAAGCGCCGGTTTTTTGATCCAGATTGCCGGTGGGCTCATCGGCGAGGAGCAGAGCGGGCCGGGCGACGAGGGCACGCGCGAGAACGACGCGCTGGCGCTCACCGCCGGAAAGCTCCCCGGCGCGATGGTGGGAACGCGAGGCCAGACCGACGCTTTGGATCCGCTCGGCGGCATCATTTCGCGCACGTGAAGCGGGGACGCCGCGGATCAGAAGCGGCATCATGACATTCTCAAGAGCTGTAAATTCCGGAAGCAAGTGATGAATTTGCCAGACGAAACCGACGCTGCGATTGCGATAAGAGGCAAGCCGCGCCTCATTATTAGTAGAGATGACCTGGCCGTCATAAAGGATGCGCCCGGAGGTGGGCCGATCGAGGCCGCCGAGCAGATGTAAGAGAGTGCTCTTGCCGACGCCGGACTCTCCGATGAAAGCCAGGCGCTCGCCGCGGCGGATTTCGAAGTTGAGGTTGGCGAAGATGGTGAGGGCGGCAGGGCCGGACTGGTAGGTCTTGGACAGGTTCTGGGCCTGCAGGATGGGGTTGGGCACCTTTGTTTTCAAGGTAGCAGGGTGCGGGCTCCGGGGGGAGCGGAAGCGCGGGCGGCGCGGAGTTGGGTTCGTTTTTGATTTTTAAATTGGCTTTGTTCGCCGGGGCCGGGTTCGGGAAAGTTTGCAGGCAGCTTCCCGGGGACGGCAACTTGGGGGCGTTTCCGCCGGGAGCGCTGGAACCCGTGCCGGAGCCTAAGCTTCCTCCGGAAGCAGGGGCGCCGCCGCCAGATCCGGGGCGCGGATTTTTGTCGTCGCTGTCGTCTGGGTCGTTGGCGTACGGGTCGATCCAGGTGACCTTGATTTCCTTGAGAGGCTGCTGTTCGGGGTTGGCGGCCGCGTCGAGTTTCTCGAAGTAGCCGCGAGCGTCGGTGGCGAAGAGGGAGCCGGGAATCTCGCCGGAACAGTTGGCGAGCGAGGGCGAGAGAGCGGGATCGAAGGCATCGTCGTTAAAGGGCCCATGGATCTCGGGGTCGTAGGCGGCGCCGAGTTTCTGGGCGGTCATGCGGGCCTGGGCGGTGCGGAAAAAGCGCTCCTTCTGAAGGGCCTTCAACTCCGAGCGGAGCTTAAAGAAACTGCGTTCGATGCGATAGCGATGGCGGCCGATCCATTCGAGGGAGCTGCGGCCCTGAGCGGAAAGGAGTTTTTCCTTGAGGCGGACGGGATGGAGGTGGTGGTGGTAATCGGCGCAGGTGACGGCGAGAATGTCGACGGGGATTTCGGGCTCGATGAAAGGGTCCTGGCGGGAGGCGATCCGGGAATCGATGTAGCGCTGGTCCTCCTCGGGGGTGTGCTCGCAGAGGGGCATGGAGGCGAAGGCGCGGGAGTTGAGTTCGAGGGCGTTGGCGCGCTCGAGGAGCCAGGAGGCATCGGCGAGGAGGCGGACCAGGTGCTCTTCCTCGGGGCCGACGGGGCGGTGCGCGAGGATGTGGTGGCGGCGGTTCTCATTGAAGGCGGAGGCGTCGTCGGGGTGGAGCACGAGGAACTGGCCGCTGAGGCCGTGGCGGAAGGCGTTCATGCGCGAACGGGCCTTGCCCTCCGGGGAAACGGGGCCGGTCGATTTCTGGGCGTTGGCGCGGTTGATCTCGGCGCGCCGCTCAGGCGTGATTTTGGTTTTGGGGGCCGGCGGCGGAGTTTGCGGACTGTCAGGCAGGTTGCGCATAAACGTATCCTCGATTCAGTTGAGCATGCGGGTGGCGGGGTTTGGGGTGGGTGGGGGTGGTAAGTTGTTGATTTTAGCGGAGTTGTTTTCGGGCGAATGAGGGGAATGGGTTTTTTGGGGGTGTCGCAAATGCCCCGTCTCGGCATCGCCCGCAAGCGTCTCGTGTGCATTGATACGGAACAATCGCGCTCGCCCGAGGGTGTCGTAAATTCTGTGTAAACGTTTTCCGGTAAAACTAAGGAGAACGAGTATGAAGAAGCCGAAAGCAGAGAAGCCGTTCAGCGACGCACTGCTGGACGAGTTGTTGTCGACCCAGGGCCGGAAGCCGGAAGACATTCAGGGCCTGCTGAAACAGATCACCAAGGCGGTGCTGGAACGAGCGATGCAGGGTGAACTGACGGAGCATCTGGGATACGAAAAGCATGATCCGGCAGGCAACAACACGGGCGACAGCCGGAACGGCGTCACCAAGAAGACACTGACGGGGGATTTCGGCCAGGTCGAGCTGGCGACGCCGCGCGATCGCAACGGCGATTTCGAACCGCAGATCATCAAGAAGAATCAAACGCGGTGGACCGGGTTCGATGATAAGATCCTTTCGATGTACGCGCGCGGCATGACCACGCGTGAGATCCAGGGCCATCTGGAAGAGATATACCAGGTGGAAGTAAGCCCGAGCTTGATCAGCGACGTCACCGATGGCGTGATGGAGCAGGCGCGAGCCTGGCAGAACCGGCCGCTGGAGCCGTTCTACGGGATTGTTTTCCTGGATGCCTTGTACGTGAAGATGCGGCATGAAGGCCGGGTGGAGAACCGCGCCGTGTATGTGGCTGTGGGGGTCAATCTGGAGGGGAAGAAAGACGTGCTGGGCCTCTGGACGTCAGCCGCGGAGGGCGCCAAGTTCTGGTTGAATGTGCTGACCGAACTGCGCAACCGCGGCGTCCGCGATATCTATCTGGTGTGCGTGGATGGATTGAAGGGCTTTCCGCAGGCGATCGAATCGATTTATCCGAAGGCGCAGGTGCAGCTGTGCATCGTGCACATGGTGCGGGCCAGCTTGAATTACGTGACCTGGAAGGACCGCAAGAAGGCGGTTGCGGATCTGAAGCCGATCTACCGGGCCGCGACGGCCGACGAAGCGGCGCTGCAGTTGAGCGAGTTTGCGGGGAAGTGGACTAAGTACCCGGCGATTACGAAGTTATGGCGCGATAACTGGGAGCGAGTGATTCCATTCTTCGCATTTCCGGAAGAGGTGCGCAAGGTGGTTTACACGACCAATGCGGTGGAAGCCCTGCATATGAGTTTGCGGAAGATCATCAAGACGCGCGGATCGTTTCCGACCGAGGAAGCGGCGCTCAAGTTACTGTATCTGGCGCTAACCAAAGTAGTGGCGAAATGGGAGACGGTGCAGAACTGGAAGCAGATGCTGAACTATCTGGAGACGATGTGCGGGGACCGGATTCGGGAGGCCGGCGTCCGCCCCTAAAGCAAACCGCTCAAAGCTCACCAGCGGGATGACGCTGATCCCGCCGAAGCCGCCCGTCGGGATTGGGGTAATGCCAGAACGGTGCTCGCGCGCAAGGGTGCGCTACGCCGCGCAAAACCGGCGCGCCCTTGACGCGCTCCGCGCCGTTCTGGCAGGATGGTGCTGCGACGGGCGGCTCCGGCGGGATCAGCTGAGAGGCAGTGAATCTTGACCGGAAGAACCTGAAAGCGGAAAACCGAAAGCGCGTTTACACAGATTCATTCACACCGCCGCTCGCCCAGAGAGTTTGCATCTCACGAGGCTCACAGGATTTTTTGAGCGGGGGAAATCGCCCGAGGCGGTGGCCAAAAATCAAACGCAACCAGACCAAACCCTGTCGGTTCCCATACGGCTTCGCGAGCCAAATGTTAGCAAGCTTGCGTTTTTGGGATTCTGAACTAAACTCACTCGCAGATCAGGCTGAGAGACGAACACCTAATTCGCTCTCGGTTCTTTTTCAAAGGAGTCTCATTTGCGTAAGACACTAGCATTTAGTCATCGGCGCCGACTAGTTCAAGCCCGTCCTGGTATCATCAATGAAGCATCTTGCGGTCTTAGACACGCCCGCTCGCATATCCCCGCGGATGCGGAGCTCCGTCCAGATTTTTGCAAAGTGTGTAATGAACCACTCGGAAGTAACTCTTTAGCCTTTCATATTGCAAATAGGTGCAAGGGAAGATCCCATGCTGTCGCTGCAGGCCCGGCAGCAGCATATGATAAGTCACGCCCCGATAACAGCGCTTGTTTTGGCTGGTGGCACGGAGGTGAGTAGGTTACCGGTTATCGCGCTACCGATGCGAGGCACCAATTTCGGATAAGCGGTTCCTGGGAACCCGCAGCACCTTCCGCGAAGTCCCCTCATTTCTTCTCCGGTCCAATAGCGACCATGATTTTCTTGACGCATTTCATGGGCGTTATCTTTAGCTCGTGTTCCCATATTCTCACGACCTTCCAGCCCGCGGAGCGTAATTCCCTTGTGTTCCTGCGGTCTCTCGTGGCGTTGCCCTCAATCTTCGGTCCCCAGTATTCATTATTCGACTTTGAGCCGAGGCCGCATTTTCTGCATCCATGCCAGTAGCATCCATCTACGAACACCGCTGTGCGAAAGCGTGAGAAGACGAAGTCGGGCCTGCCGCGTAAGGCGCTTTTGCGGCGCCATCCTGATATACCGGCCGCACGCATGACGGTGATGAGCGCTTCTTCAGTGGAACTGTTGCGGCGAGAGCGGATGCGCGACATCGCGTAGGAGCGCTGCTCTTTCGTAAGGTTGTCGGTCACGATACGATTCTCCTGCGTCAGGCGGCGACGCTCAGCTGTTCGATTTTCGCGGTGAACATTTCGCGAAGATCGTCACGCGGGATGGCGTCGATGATAGTGACCCCACCGATTGAATTGATATACCTTGCTAGATCGCGGACCGGATCGCGCTCATAGAATTGGTGTTCTAGGACGACCTCAAGCAATGTCTTGATGACCTCAACATTCCGGCCGAAAGCATTTTCGGCGAAGTTCTGGGCGACGTCGAGCTTTTTCAGAAGCGCAGCGGTGAGCTCAAAGGGATCGGCGCGACTCTCGTCGTAAGTACAATATCCATACCACCAAAGCCGCGCCATACCGTTTCGTAGCAGTGCACGTGAGCGGTCAGATAGGTAGAAGTATCGCTCGTTCATCACCTCTCTGAACCGCTCCTTCCCGATGTACTGCTCGACGGGCCAGCGTTTGCGCATGTATTCCCAGTGACTTACGTGCGAGAAATAAGCCCACAGCCTGTGGTCCGATGCCTGCAGGGGAGTAAGGTGTTTCAGCGCCGAATAGATGATCCGCGTGTTCTCTAAGTCAAGCAGTTCCGACTTCAATGTAGGTATTTGGAGATCGATTTGGTCCGGTATTACAATGGTCGATTCCACGTACCAGTTCGTACCGCCGAAATAATTATTTAGGAACGACTCATCTTGCATGTAGCGCTTCTGGTTCGCAACAATGTTTGAGCGCAGGCGGTCCAGGCTAGCCAGTTTGAGGAACTTGAGTTTGGTCATGAGAATGTCCTGTCTACTCGTCGTCTTCCGCCATTCCCTTCAGCCCGCTAAGAGAAAGGGTAAGGGGCTGCCCGAGAATCTCGTGGGCGATCTTGAGGCTTGAGTCCGCGAATGATTCGGGGTCTTCTGCCAGCCGGATCTTCTTTTCCCGGAGCTTGCGATCAATCACCAGAAACCAACGGAAGTCAGTGTAGTTCTCCAGTTGACCCTCGAGTGCTGCTCGCCTAAGTCGCTCTAAGACCTCGACTAATGCCGGGACCACGATGGAGCCGATTAGGATCGGATGATAGACGGAGGAGTGCCGGAGGGTGAGATATGAGTGGAAATTGAGTTTAGATAGGCTGACGACCACCTTCGGTCCAACCAGATTGATGTCCATGCTTGTAGCTTTTTCGTCGTCATTCTGGACGATGGAAAAGATGGAGCTGACTCTGCGGAGGGGGTCGTTCTTCTTTGTAGCTTCGATGATTTGATCCTGCGCCACAGCAAGCGTGTCGCCTTTGGTAACGCGGAACGCCGATTTCCCATAATCAGGGTGGAAGTCAGAGTTCTTATATGCCTCCATAGGTTTCGAGGCCAGAATAAAAGAGCACACATCTACCTTTCCATCAATAAGCCCGGAGCTGATCTCAAAAGAAAACTTCTCCTCCCCACTTTTGAACAGGTTTCGGTAGCGCGTCGATGTGCATTCCACATGAACTGCATACGTGGCCTTCTTCTGCGTCACTAGCGTCAGTAGGTCAGCGTTGTTCGTCTTAAACACAGCCTCGAAAACGTAGGCATTTTTCGCTCCCTTCCCGCTAACGACGCCCTGAAACATCGAGCTCAGGATGTCATCTCCCCAGTGGGCCAGCACTGGATGAGGGTAGGCCCTCGGGTTAATCTGCATAAGCGTTCACCCCCAGAGCGCAGTGAAGCGAGTCTTCAAGAACCACATTGATAGCGGCTCGCTTACCTTTCGGAAGTTCCATTGGTCCCAAAAGCCCCTGATCCGTCAATTCTGAGATCTCGGGCCCATCGTTGATTGAGTAGGTGGTCACCGGCGCAATTTCCGTCCCCACTTCACCGACGACGAAGACGCGTAGGTGATTAACTATCCCCGAAACGGGCTCGAAGAGCATCTTGTACTGACCGGCCGCAGCGTCTGTACAGAAAATCCGAACGTTGGCGATATCGACGCGCTTATTGCCGCGCTCTACTTCCTGTTGTCCGTTCTTGTTTTGATTCTGCGAGCCTTCTGAGTTTTGTCCTCCTCCCCCGTCTCTGCCGCCGTTGGTCTCGTTCGGTGGGCCGTCCGGCCCTCCGCCCGTGCCTTGCTCGTCCTCGTCTTCGTCTTCGGATTGCTTCATCGCATTATTGTCATGCTGGTAAACGGGGGTCGTGATCGGGGGACTCGACCTAAACCGGATCTCAATCTGCTCAGCGGGTTCATCGTTGATGGTTTCGATTTGCTGAGGCGTGCCATGCACTTCGTCCTCTATGTCGTCCGGCAGGAACTGGCTTAGGCCCTCCACGTCTACCTCGGCGACGTCTTCCGAAGAGCTGAGCGCACGGACTTTGTCGTTGATCCAGCCGTGAATTTTCTTAAGGATGCGCTTTGAGGTCGCGGGCTCTGTGCCTCGCTCCGGCTCCCATGCTGTATGGCTTGGTGGCTCGGTTGCGCGCAGCAGCGCGTCCAGGGGGTAACCCTCTACGGTAAAAACACCTGCGAAGCGCAGTGGCGTCTGAAAGTGGCCCTTGTCGAAGATTTTCATTCCGCTACGACGGAACATTGCAACTTTCTTCCGAAAGTCCTTGTTTTCCAGAATGCTGAGCTTTATGGTGCCCATACCTTCGAAATCCGGCTCCTCGAAGTGTTGGGCGTCGTCGCTAGTCAGTACCCGGTAGTAGGCGTCTGCGAAGAAGTTAGGATCGGGTTCAGCGTAGTGTTTTTTGATCTGGTCGGGAAGGCTCGTCTTGTTGAGTGTCGTTTTACCGACTTTGACGATGAGCGTCCCGTGGTGAATGGCGACAAAAAAACTTTCGATCACCGTTTTTATAATTTGCGCTTCCCAGTCATCGTATGAGTGAAACCCCATTACATAAACGTCAGCTCCGACCTTCTTGCGTTCAAAGACCGGAGACACCCGCGTGAAGTCCAGAAGCGGCTGGTTGCCATTCTTGTTCCCGAAATATCCCGTGCCCTGCGTGATGACCTTCTTGTCCTTGCGGTGGCTCACCAACTTCGCAACGCCCTGGAAGGCGCTGGCGCCGTTTTGATCCTTGGTGCCGTAAAATACGGTGCGTAGGTCAGAGCAGGCGAAGGGAGCATGCTTACCGATGCCGAAAGATCCGAGCTTTCCCGCGTTTTTGTCGGAAACCCCGACCGACTTTGTGAGCTTGAACCAGTCTGAGGTGCGATCGTCCTTGTGCCCAACGACCAGACCGGTAGTGTTGAAATCGGAGATGCGAAGAATATTTAGCTTTTCTGACGCCAACACTTTCAGCGCGGATTCGAAGAATTGCACTGTCTGCTTGGATGATTTCGAGAAGAGTGCGCAGGCCTCCAGTGTCTTTTTAAATTCGTCGCAGCCGGGGAATTCCGAGCCAGGAATCTCCAGCTTCTGGAAGTGAACTTCGACGGGCTTCCCGGATTGGTCGTGAGCGTCTGACGAATTCTGGAGACCCTCCCGAGCCAAACTTGTCAGCGGGTGATCCTTAAAAGTTTCGATGCCAGGGTCGTTCAATCCAATTTCCTGGCCGTCGTTGTTGTCGGGAAACATCCACCCGGGTTTTCGTCCTATCACGCGCACCTCTCATTTAGTAGCCGGCGACACTCAGCCGCAAGCTTTTGTACCAGCGGGACGGTTACTGCGTTGCCGATTTGCTTATATTGCTGAGCCTTCGACAGAAGTTCAGGAAACGAAAACTCGCCGTCCGAGAACCCCTGAAGTCGGAGACATTCAAGGGGTGTCAGTTTGCGAATGCCCCACGAGTCCTGAATTACCGGCACGTTGTGTCCTCCGTCTCCCATGTTGGCCATCAGGGCAAAAACGGAGTTGCTTTTGTTCTCCCGGACATAGTTGCGACGAAGCATGTAGATCGAGTCGGCATCCCCGGCCTCGATGGAATCCTCGAACAGCTTCTTCCAACGGGAGTCGTCGTTGAAGTAAAAGGAGGCATCGGGCTTTTGCTCGAGGTTGATAAAGGTTCGGTAGTCCAGCGTCTCTGCCTCTGGCTCTGGAAAGCGAAAAGCATTGGTTCTGAAGTGGTCCCAGGACAAGGCGACCATATACAGGCGTTCCCGGTTTTGCGGGATGTTTGTGTGAACTTTTGTGTTCAGAACCGTCGTGTTCTCGCGCGGCATAAACCAATATCCGGCGGCCTGGATTTCATGCGCGATCCGATTGAATGTGCGGCAACGATCATGGCTCATGAGATGCGGTACATTTTCAAAAAGCAGAATTTTCGGGCGGTCATTGCCGAACTCCCGTATCAATCGCATAATCTCGAAGAATGACCGGCCTCTTTCATCGCTAAAACCAAGCTTCGCCCCCGCAATCGAAAATGGTTGGCACGGGAAACCGGCCGTCAGAACGTCGACTGCAGCTAATTCGTCGGCGACTACCGACAGCTCCTCGATTGGCTTATGGAACATAGAAGTGTCTGCAAAATTGTGTCGGTATGTCTCTGCCGCGAAACGGTCTTTTTCGTTGGCCCATGTAACCCTAAATCCTTCCTTCGCGAAGGCGAGACAGAAACCGCCCATCCCAGCGAACAGGCTCCCTACCTGGTAAGCTGAACGTTTTGAATTTTTTGGCACAAAGAGAATCGTCGATCCGGTTCACTTTCTAAACGAAAATACCTGAGAATGCGCCGTATTCTCCTGACGAAACTTCGCTTTTACCTGACGCATCTCGGCCTCCAACGCATCTAAAATCTGCTTTGCGTGTTCTTCCGTGTATGTATAATTACGTTTATTTGCGAGGTTGGCCACCAGGCGCATCTTCTTGACGACCTCCGTGACCCGTCTTTCAGCCAATCGCTCAAATTTACCGGCTTTGGAACTCGATTCTGAGTACATCAGATCAGTGAGTGTACTACAGAAACATTTTCCCGCGCTACATTTTTTAAATATAGGCCGGGGGTATTTTGTTGTGAATGAGTTTTATCTCGTGGAACCGGGCGAGTTGGAGCTTAAATCCCGAAGCCTCGGCCTGGAACAGCGTGTGACGCAGGTCTGTTGCACCGACGATGCTGGCCTTCAGGTGCTGACTATCTAGAGCCTCCGAAACTATGGGCCCCTTCTGGGCGCGTCGAGGAGCAAAATTTGGGACTGCACGTCAAGAGAGGGCGGTTCGCGAGCCGAGTGCCGACCGGACTAGCTGTTCTGGGTCACGGGTGCGTCGGGCGCAAACGGGCGGCTCGCGACCGGGCCCTGTTGATCAGTCGACATCGCATGAGGGGGCTCTCACCCGCTGGTCGCGGACGGGATGGGATCGGGAATCGGCTTCGCCGCGTGCGAAGAAGCGGTTCACGCCGGCTTCCCGGCGTTCGGCTCCAGCAGTTCGATTCGGTTGCCAAAGGGGTCGTCCACATAGATGCGGTCGTAACCGTCCAACGGTTCATCAACCCTTGTGGTGTAACTGGCAGCTTGAATCGCCTTCGTCAGGGCGGCGAGATCCTCGACTAAGAATGCGGGATGTGCTTTGCGAGCAGGGCGGAAATCCTCTTCCACGCCCAGATGGATGTGCAGACCGTCTTGGACAAACCAACAGCCGCCTCGTGACGCGAGGTTTTCGGGCTTTGGCGCTTCCGGAATGCCAAGGGTATCCGCGTAGAAGGCGCACGCTTCCTTTTCTCGCCCTCTGGGCATCGCTAGTTGAATGTGGTGAATCCGGCTGACTCGCATCACGACGTTGTCCGTTACCTCGGGAGCACCCGGATGATCGCCATCATGCCGCTGTCCTCATGGCCGAGGATATGGCAGTGGTAGACGAAATCGCCGATGTCGGGTCCGCGGAAATCCATACGGACCTTTACGCTCGGGTACGGACCGGATCCGCTCCAGAAGGGCACCTGGACCGTGTCCTGATATTGCGGATTAGCGACGGGCGCGCCGTTTTGGGCCAACACGAGGAAATGGATCTGGTGGATGTGGAACTCATGGTTTTCGAGAGCGCGGTTTTCGATGGTCCAATCCTCGACCGAACCCTGTTTGGTGACGATGGAGGGAGGATTATTGGGATTGAACAGGACCGGCGTTTGCCCATCGACGGTGATGTAGAAATTGGTGGGGCTGTCGGGGTCGTTGGGATCGGAGAGAACTTCCGAGAAGTAGAGCTTGCGGGTGGCGGTGGGGGCGGCTTCCGCGAGGCCGGCGAACCGCTCTGAAGGGACCGGTCCCGCGGCGGCCGGGATCAGCAGCGGCGGCTCAACGGAGCTGGGGCTGGATTTGAGGATGGCGATGGTGCGTTGGGGATCGTTATCGCCGTCGGGGCCGGTGTTGATATTCAGAGTGAGGAACTCCGCGGTTTTAACGGTGAGGGCGGGTGCGACGACGACAAACTCCGCGCGTCCGGCAGGCGGGAGCAGGATGTGCCGGGCGACGAAGGCCGTTCCTTTACCGGTTCCATCCTGCGAGCCTGTGGGAACGCCGTCGAGGGCTACCACGGCCAAGGGTTGCGGGCTTCCATCGTATTGAACCTGGAGGTCGAGGATGGAGTCGGCCGAAGCGTTCAGCACGCGCCAGAACTGCTTTTCGCCGGGTTTGACGGGGATGACGGCGGGCGTGAAGTCGGGATAGGGGATGGGGACGTAGTTGAGGGAAATATCCCAGGAGGGAGTGGAGCCGCCCGGCGGCGGGGCGCCGGGGACGAGATTATCACGGATGATGAGGGTGCGTTCGGGAAGGCCGGCGGCGATGGGGTTGACGTTCTGAATGCCTTCGACGATGATGGCGCCGGATGCGCCTCCGAGCACGGCGGCTTCGGAGATTCCATGGATGTGCGGGTGATACCAATAAAGCCCCGGCGGCTCATCGGCGGGAAAGTGGACGTCGTAGCGGAAGGATTGGCCGGAGTTGACGACCGTCTTGATGGTTTCGTCCTGATGGCAAACGGGAGCGATGTTGGCGCCATGGTAGTGAATGTTGACGGAGGTTGCGTCCATGACGCCGGATCCGCAGACGCTGGCAGACGAGGCGGTGACGATCATCCCGGGCATCGCGGACATGGATTGAGAGGACATGGAAGCGGGCAGCGCATTGCTGAGGTTGAGAATCAACTCGTCGCCGGGGTGGACGTGAAGAGTGGGCGATTGCGAGCCGTCGCGGGCGACGAAGCAGAATAGGGTATTGCCGAATTGGTCGATCTGCGTGTGATAAGTGAGGTTGACGTTTAGAACGCCGTTTTGACTGAAGAGATTTGTGGGCTCCTGGACCTGGGCGCCGGCGGCGGCGCGGGAGCAAAATCCGGGCGTCTGGGCGCGTCCTGGCGGCTGGGACATGGCGAGGAGAACGGTGAAAAGCGCGGTTTGGGCGGCGATGCGCAATAGCTGGTGAACGCTCATTCGAAATGCTTCCTTAGTTGGGCAAAGCTGATTCGCATCGGTGAAACCGAGGGAAAGCTTTTGGGCCAAGTGGATATTGGACTACTTGAGTCCTATATTAAAAGCCGAGTGCTAGAGGGCATTCCGGAAATCAGCGATCGGCGAAATTTGGGGAGTTGAATGGTGGGAATTCCGCTCTAACGGAAGCGCGTTGCAGCAAAAAAAAAGCCCGGAAGCTTTGAGCTCCCGGGCGGTTCGTGTGTGGATGAGGAAACTACGGGGTTTTGACGAGAGCCGGGATGAGCAGGTTCGCCTGGGGCGATCCGAGTCCGGTGACGAAGTCATAGCCGGGGCCGGCGGTGCAAAGGGTTCCGCAGGAGCCGTTGGTTCCGGAGACGATGTCGTGAAAGTCGGCTTCCGAATCGGGGTAAAGGAGGAACTGCGGTTGCGTGAGAGCGGCCTTTTTGAGGGCAACGCGCTCGCCGTTGACGATGGCGAAGAGAGCCGCCCACATCGGGGTGCCGATGCTGGTGCCGCCCCACTGGTTCCAGCCGGTGTAACAAGAGGCGCAGGCCCAGCTGCTATAGGAAGGAACGCCGGTGTTGGGGTCGCCGTCGATGGCGACATCGGGAACGCCGCGCTTCCCGGTGGTCTGGTAGCCGGACTGGTAAACGGGCTCCGCTTCGTAGGAACTTGCGCCGCCGCCGCTGCCGGACCATGCGGTTTCCGATTCCCATGCGCCGTTCTGCGAGTTGATATTCAGCGTGGTGCCGCCGACGGCGACCACATACGGGGAAGCGGCCGGGTAACCGACAGAGTGCCCGCCGTCGCCGGTCGCGGCGAGGAAGGTCACGTTGGCGGGTTCGAAGTGCGTGTCGTAGGTGAGATCGGTCTTGGAGTCGCCGCCGGAGAAGCTCATGGAAACGACGGTGCAGCCGTTGGCGACGGCGGTGTCGACCGCGGCGAAGAGATCGTTATTGCTGTTGCTGGCCGCTTCGATCAGATAGATCTTGGCGTCGGGAGCGATGGCGTGGGCCCAATCGACGTCGATCGCCATCTCGTCAGACCATCCGGTGGTGTCGGAAGGCGGCTTGGTTCCGGCGCCGTAGATTTTCTTGAAGCAGCCGTTGGCGGTGGTGCAGGCGGGGAGCTTGAACTGGGTGTTGAAGACGCCGAAATCCGCTTCGATGTTGGGATCGTCGTAAGCATCGACAATGCCGATGATCTGGCCCTTTCCGGTCGACTTGATCTTGCTGAAGCCGTACGCGATGCGCATTTTGAGCGGGAAGATGCCGGTGGGCGAGGTCCCGGGGACAGCGGAGTTAAAACGCTGGAAGGGCGGGTACGAAAAACCTTCGACATGCTGGGCCGGGGCTTGCGCGAATGCCGGCACAGCGGCTAAAAGAACGGCGGCGAACTGTGCGACAGTTCGTGGTTTCAGATGAATCACTTTTGGGGTAGTTCCTTTCTCTTGCTCGTTCGGTTACGTGTAGGCGTGCGAGATCTATCGAGTGCGCAGATCGCCCTCGAATCGGTGTTTCTATCCAGCGCTGAATATTAGACTAATCTAGTCCGACATCAGCAAAGGTGTCAAGCGGAAAAGAAACTATTTCGAGAGGCCCGGAGAGCTTTTACCGAACTTTTACATCTATGGGCGTGGTGAGGAGCGTTGCGATGGGCGGCGCGATGGACAGGGCGATCGACTGGATTTTTGAAGATATGAAACCGATGGATGAGGCGCATTTTTTGGGCGATCGCCTGGCTGGGTCGCCGGCAGAAGCGGGACGGGGAACGCGACCTGATTATCGCTGCGGAAATCAAGCTCTGCTGGTGGGTGCGCAGGCATTCGAAATTTCCTATGGCTTGATCGTGCGATAGAGAATGGAGTAACGAGATATGGAAATCAAGAGAGTTGGAACGCAGGCGTCCGGCAAGGGACCTGCCGATTGGTTTACTGGCGTTGTGCGCGTGGATCCGCTATTTCAGGCGCCCGATCCGGCGCTGGTGTCCGGGGCGAGCGTCACCTTCGAACCAGGCGCGCGCACGGCGTGGCATACTCACCCGCTCGGACAGACGCTGATTGTGACCGCGGGCGCGGGGTGGGCGCAGCGAGAAGATGGTCCGGTGGAGGATATCCGGCCGGGAGACGTCGTGTGGTTTGAACCGGGAGAAAAGCATTGGCATGGAGCTACGGCGACGACGGCGATGACACATATCGCCATTCAGGAACGGCTCAACGCCAAGGTGGTCGACTGGCTGGAGCATGTTACAGACGAGCAATATCGCAAAGCCTGATTAGTATGCGCTGGATAACTCTGCCGCTCGCTCTGCCGCTTGCCATGGGAATTGCAAGCGCGGCTCACGAAGACGCGCCGATGGTGCATGTGGCCAATGGAACTCTTGCGGGCAAGGTGCAGGGCGGCACGAGCGTGTTTGAAGGGATACCCTTCGCCGCGCCGCCGGTGGGGGATTTACGATGGCGCGAACCGCAGCCCGCGGCTAACTGGCCGGGGACGCGGGACGCAACCAATCCAGGAAGTTCCTGCATGCAAACGAGCACGGGCGTGGATGGCTTTATCGCGGCGCTGGCGGATGCATATGGCGTGGCGTTCGCGATGGAGCCGTTGAAGCTTTCAGAAGACTGCCTGTATCTGAACGTATTTACTCCTTCGCAGGCGGGGCGCAAGGGCCTGCCGGTGATGGTGTGGCTGCATGGCGGCAGCAACAGGGCAGGCAATGGCTCCGGCGACGGATATAACGGGGGGTCCCTGGCGTCGCATGGAGTTATCGTGGTCACGATGAATTACCGGCTCGGAGTTATGGGGTTCTTCGCTCATCCGGAACTGACGGCTGAATCGCCGCACCATAGCTCCGGGAATTACGGGCTGCTTGATCAGATAGCGGGATTGAAGTGGGTGCAACAGAACATCGCGCAATTCGGCGGCGATCCGGGAAATGTGACTTTGTTTGGCGAGTCCGCCGGATCGATCGATGCGACGACTCTCATGACATCGCCGGTGGTGAAAGGGCTGTTTCGCCGAGTGATCGCGGAGAGCGGACCGGCATTCGGCTTAGGCCCGGCGGTGACGCGTGCCGAGGCGGAGGCTGTCGGCGCGGCGGTGGGCGAAAGCGCCGCGGGCAAGAACGCCGGAAGAGGAAAGGCTTTGGCGGCTCTTCGGCGGATGGGCGCGGAGCAAGTGGCGGAACTGGACGCGCGCACGGTGGCGTCGCGCTTCAAGGATTTTGATGCAAACAGCTCGGTGGTGGACGGCTGGCTGCTTCCGCAATCCCCTGCCCGGGCGTTTGCTTTGGGACGCATGCAGAAGGTGGATTTGCTGGCGGGGTTTAACGGAAGAGAGCTTAGCGCGTTTCGGGCGGCGGGAGCGGCCGCGGCGAAGCGATCGGGAAAACCTGCGCAGAAGGAATCGGCGAGCGCGGCTACTAAGAAGTTAGCCGAGGCCGCGTATCCTCTATATGGTGGATGGACCGATATGGCGGTCGCCATGTACCTGGCGGAGATCGTCGTGCATGGCGATATCGCGGTGGATCGCGCGAGTAACGATATGTTGGTGGCGTGCCCCGTGGGCGCGGAGATTGCGTTAGCGGCCAAGCTGGGCGCGCGGGCGTTTCTGTACCGGTTCGATCGGTCGATTCCCGGCAAAGGGGAACAGACGCTGGGGGCGTTTCATAGCCTCGAATTGCCGTTCGTGTTCAATACATTCAGCTCGCGCAGCTGGCGATGGCTGCCGATTACTCCGGCGGATGCGAAGCTATCCGCGATGATGGAGCTTTACTGGACTAACTTCGCGAAGTCGGGCGATCCCAACGGGTCCGGCCTTCCTACCTGGAAGGCGTGGAACAGCGATGAGGAACCTTACTTGCAGTTCAGCCGGAGCGGGGCCGCTGTTCCGCAGAAGAGTTTCGCGCCGCCGTTCTGCCATCTGGATCCCAAGCGATTGCGGGAGCGGCTGGGCGGGAGCTAAGACGGTTCGGCGGGGGTTGAGCGGGCGCTGAGGACTTTCCGGCTGCTTTGAACGCGTTCAGAAAGTATTTGACAACCGGCGACGGCTGGCGGAGACTGGAACTGAACACGTTCAAATGAGCGCTAAATCGGAAGCGACCGCGATCAAGATTCTGGAAGCCGCGCTGGCGCTGTTCCGTGAAGAGGGATTTGACGCCGCGACGATGCGGGGCGTGGCGGAACGCGCCGGCGTGGCGACGGGGGCGGCCTATTACTATTACGCGTCCAAAGATGCGATCGTCATGGACTTCTACCAGCGGGCATGCGACGAGATGAAGGAGAGCATCCGGCTGAAGCTCGAGGGAGCGAAGAGTTTCGAGAGCGGCCTCAGCGAGTTGATTGGCGTCAAGCTCGCTCATTTCGGAGCGAATCGCGATGTGCTTCGGGCGCTGCTGCGCAACGGGGCGGACCCGAAGCATCCGCTATCCCCATTCAGCGCGGAAACGAAGCACATACGAGACGCCGATATCGCATGGTTTCAACAGCTCATCAGCCAAGGCGGAGTGCGCATTCCGCGGGATCTAACTCCCTATCTGCCGGGTGTCTTGTGGTTTTTTCAGATGGGGGTGATCCTGTTCTGGGTGACGGACGATTCGCCCCGGCAGAGCCGCACCGAGAACTTACTGCCGCTGGCCTGCAAGGTGGTTTCGTCATTGATCAGGCTTTCCTCGTTCCCGCTCATGCGCCCCTTGCGCAGGCCGGTGGTGGACATCATCAAGATTGTTGCGGGGGAGAAGCCATGAACATAAACCAAAGAATGTTGGTTAGCATTGGTTGCTTTGCAGCGCTGCTGGTTGCGGCGTTCGCATTGGCGCATCGGGGCACTTATGGATGGACTCTTTTCACCGCGCTGCCCGTCACCGCGGGAGCATTGGGCACATGGAGCTTTCGGCCCGTTAACAAGATCCATGCCGCGCGCATCGGCGCATTGATCGGCGCGGCGGGGTGCTGCGCCTTTCTTCTGCCGGGTTTGGAGGGGGCGATCTGCATGCTCATGGCCTTTCCGGTGGTCGTGCCGCTCGCGATGGCGGGCAGCTTGAGCGCATTTTGGGTTGGTGTTTGGGCACGGAGTAAGCGGCCGGTGGCGATGGCTCTGCTCCTGCCGGTTAGTTTGTTATTCGATGTAAATGCGAAGCCGCCCGTCTACTCCGTCACGACCACTATCGTGGTGAGCGCGGCGCCGGAGCGCGTCTGGAAACACATCGTCGCGTTTCCCGATATTCAGGAAGCGCCGGATTGGATGCTGCGAACCGGACTGGCGTATCCGATTCGAACGCGCATCGAAGGCAGCGGCGTGGGCGCTCCGCGGAGCTGCGATCTATCCACCGGAACCGTGCAGGAACGCGTGGTGGTTTGGGACGAGCCCCGGCTGCTGCGATTCGTGGTGACCGCCACGCCGCCCGCGATGCGCGAGGTGGGACTGTACGGGCCGATCCACCCTAAGCATCTCGACGGATACTACGTATCCAAGGAAGGGCAGTTCGAGTTGAGGCCGCTGCCCGGCGGGCGCACATTAGTTGTTGGAACATCCTGGTATCAGCACGGATTGTGGCCCGCCGCTTACTGGCGATTGTGGTCGGATGCGGTGGTTCATCATATTCACAGGCGGGTCCTGGAGCATATTCGCGAGTTATCCGAACACGATGGTGCGGTGTGAACTAACCGTTAGCGTCCGGTCATTTGCTCAAGCTTCTCGGGGTATCGAGCTCCGTGCACCGTGATCCTGGATGCGGCTTCGTCAATTTCGCGCAGGTCTTCCGGCGTTAGTTGGATGGAGAGCGCGCCGATGTTTTCGTCCAGGCGATGCAGTTTCGTGGTCCCCGGGATGGGCGCGATCCACGGTTTCTGAGCCAATAACCAGGCGAGCGCAATCTGAGCCGGCGTGGCGTTCTTGCGTTCCGCAATGGCGGCGAGCAGATCGATGAGAGCCTGATTCGCTTTGAGAGCTTCGGGCGTGAAGCGAGGCAGGGTGCTGCGGAAGTCCGAGCTATCGAACTTAGCGTTTTCGTCAATCTTGCCGGTGAGAAATCCCTTGCCAAGCGGACTGTAGGGAACAAGACCGATGCCGAGTTCCTCAAGAGTTGGAATCACTTCCTTTTCAGGAGTTCTGGTCCATAGGGAATATTCGCTCTGCAAGGCGGTAACCGGCTGAACCGCGTGGGCTCGCCGAATGGTTTGCACTCCTGCTTCCGAGAGTCCGAAGTGTCTGACTTTACCCTGTTGGATTAATTCTTTTACAGCTCCCGCCACGTCTTCGATGGGCACGCCGGGGTCGACGCGATGCTGGTAGAGAAGGTCGATCGTCTCAATTCCGAGGCGTTTGAGCGAACCCTCGACAGCCTGGGGGATGTGTTCCGGGCGGCTATTCAGTCCGGGCGGCCCCTTCATGCCCCGGGGATCGAAGTTGGGGTCCAGGTCGAACCCGAACTTGGTGGCAATGACCACTTGCTCGCGGAACGGAGCAAGCGCTTCGCCCACCAGTTCCTCATTCGAAAATGGGCCGTACACCTCGGCGGTGTCGAAGAATGTGACGCCGCGTTCGACGGCGGCGCGGAGAAGAGCGGTCATCTCCTGCTTATCCTTGGCCGGTCCATAGGAAAAGCTCATTCCCATGCAGCCGAGCCCGAGGGCTGATACTTCCAAATTGCTGTTTCCAAGTTTGCGCTTCTGCATAGTGCGTTCTTTGATCCTATCTATAAGGTAAACCGGGGCGGCGTGCAAGCGGGTGCGCGCTTTATTCAATCAAAGATTCGGCGCGGCGCGAGCGAGCTGATGGATCCGTAGACGGATCAGTTCCGTCGCGGCCGCATCTTGCGATAGGTTGGGATAGGCGATGGGAACGAAGCGCATCCATTCCTGGAATAGCGATTGCCAGGCTGATTGAGCGGCGCCGGACGCGTCGCTAAGTTTGCGCTCGGCGCGGTCGCGATCCGCCGCCGTCGCGCGAGGCAACTTCCCTTCCCCGAAGCGCTCGAGATTGATGACGAACTGTTCCCGCAACCGGCCTTGATCGTCCAGGGCGAAGCCGGCGGAACCGCTGCCGCCGCCACCGGTATATTCGCCGCGAAGGCGAGCCTGCTCAAATGCCGTCTCGGCGGCTTGGAGGTTCGGCAACATCGCGCGCGCACGCTCGGGCAGGCGTTTTTCGATCGCCTGGATTCTTCGCGCGCGCCCCACGTCGGCTTTCTTGCCGTCAAGATCAGAACAGTAAGCGCCCATCGCGCCGCTCATCTGCCCGTCGCATAAGTCGAACAGCGCGGCGGACGGCGGGTTACTATCCCGAAGCGCTTCAAGCCGGCCTATCCGCTGCTCTGTATTCTGGCCGCCGCGGCTATCCAGCTCGCATGCGAAGCGGATCGCGAGATCATAGCTGCGCGCCACGCCCTTCCCGTTCGCGTATAGCATGGCCAGCGTTCCGGCGCCATCCAGGAAGCCGCCTGTCCGCGAGTCAGGATGGGCTCTATGGCGGTAGGCGCAGCGGAGCGCCGCTTCATAATCGGGCGGCTTGCCGAAACCGTAGTAGAGGGCTTGCTCGTTGCATTCACCCGCGGCAGGAGCGCTCTCCACCCTGGCCGCCAGAGCGATCGCAGCGGCCGCCGCGGGCAGCGGAGTCGCAACCGCCCCGGCGCACAACGCCTGCCAGTTCGGCTCCTCGGAGTATTCGGGCGGCTTGGAAGCAGCCGACTGGCCGAACGCCGGGCTTCCGGCGGGGATGTTCAGGCCGATGAGGGTTACCCAGGCGATCGTTCTCAGGGCGTGGATCATGCTTGTAGCGTAATGGAACGGTTTCTTGCGCGGGAAGCGTAGCGGCTGACCTCTGTGAGCAAGCCGATGAACAGGAGGAACACAAGAAGATCGGTACTCACCTGGAACATGAATAAGTGGCGCGCCTTTTCTATCGCGTCCATCAGAGAGGCCACGGCGAAGTTGATGATGCCGAGAACCGCGATGAGGGCGAGTAAGACCGCGAATGCAAAGCTTTCTGTGCTCTTCCGCGTGATGGTGACAGAAATCGCAAGAAGCAGGGAAAGCAGGTATAAGAGCGGAATCGCGGCCGGGAAACGGCGGATGATCCAAGACCGCAGGTCAGTGGAGCTGGAGAAGGCGCGGCTCCGTGTAAATGGCTGAGGCGCGAAATGTTTCTCCAGGAAACCTAAGTGGGGGAGTTCCGGAGCGGCGCCCAGCAAATCCTCCCACAGAAAGCGCGTGGTCACTGCGGGATGCCGCAGGTACCAACGGATCAGAGCGGCAGATGTGTTGTGGCGGAAGCGCGCGACGAAGGCGGGATCGAAGCCCGGGCCGTTTTCCATGAACCAGTTCATGCCGGCGTACCGCAGGTCTGACGGGTCGAGGCCAAAATCGGTCAGGACATGAGGTGTATCCGGCGCTTCCTTGAGCAGCCGGACGGTAACCACATTCACCAACGCAGGCACAGAGTAAGACGCCGGTGTAAGTACAACGCCAGTTACGCCGAAGGCGGCGACGAGGAGGCCTGCGCCAATGGGGTTGGCGCGCCGGGCGCCGGCCATGCGGAACATGCCGAAAGCCGTCAATGCGAGACCGATCCAGATGGCGTTGGGAGAGTTGGTGGGCTTGGACGCGGCGAACATGATACCGGCCGCGGCGAACATCGCGGTCGCCCAAAGCGGCGCGCCGCGCTTGAGAATGACAAAGAACGAGAGCAACAAGGCGAACAGCGAGAGAAATCCCATGGCGTCGGCATAGAGGGAGTTCAGACAGGCCGCATAAGTGAAATCGGCGAAAATCCAGATCGCGAGCGCAGGGCCGATCCAGCGCGGCAGAGCGGGCGCGGGCTCAAGAAGTTTCAGTAACCACAGGAAGCAAAACAGTAAGAGCCAGAGGTGAACGAACGCCACCCATAAGATGTCGAGAGGAACCGCCGGTTTGCACCATTGGATCGCTTTCGCCGCGATTACCGCGAGCTGGCCGGAGTAGATCCACGACGCGGATTGGCGAGGATTTGGCGAGGCGACGAACTCAGGCGTGAACCATCCGAAATAGCGCTCTGTTTCGGGGTATGCGGCAATGATGCGCGCGCCCGGAGTAAGACGAATGAAGTCTCCGTTATCCGCCATTCCTACCACGGGCGGAAGGAAGATTTGAATGATCAGAACCGATACGAAGACGGCGGCGAAGGCGCGAGTCCGGATCGCCTCGGCGAAGAGTCGAAGGCGGAGAATCACTCGTGGATTCTTTCTTTGCGCTCCAACATTCCGATGAAGTGAGTGATTTTGCGGGCGCGCGTTTCCGCTTTCTTCACCGTTTGAATGCGCCAGAGGATGGCGTAGCGATTGGTTTTGTCGAGAGTCTCGAAAAACGAGCGGGCGGCCGGGTTGGCGTCCAAGGCAGCCTGCAAGTCGGCGGCGACGACTACTCCGCGGGGCGAGTCATAGGCCGTGTCCCATCGTCCCGCGTGTTTTGCTTGCTCGATTGCTTCCAGCCCGGCAGACTTCATTTCTCCGCTGGCGATGAGGGAAAGCGCCTTCTCCCGGTTGATCTTCGACCAGATGCTGCGGGCGGCGCGGGGGAGGAATCTCTGAAGCCAGAGCTGGTCGCTTTCCGGTTTCTTCTGTCCGTCGATCCAGCCGTAGCAGAGCGCGATATCGAGCGCTTCTTTATATGTGACGGACTGGGATGCGGCGCCTTTCTTAGCGATTTGCATCCATAGGCCGGAGCTTGCGCGGTGGTTTTGGTCGAGCCAGGCGCGCCAGTCTTCCTTGGTTGGGAAGAGCATGGGGTGAGGGTCGGGGGTTGTTTGAGGCGGGGAGATTTTCGCGGGCTTTTTGGTTGCTGCCATGTTTCTAAATTATGGCGTGGCGGGTTTGAGGCTCAGCCCAGCATGTGGGCGGATTCACAGTAATGAAAAACATCCGGTAGATTTGTGCTTTCATGCACGAGCGCCATAGATCCCACTGAACCCTGATGCCGATTCCCGACTACCAGACTCTCATGCTTCCGGTTCTTCGGCTGACGGAAGACGGAACGACCACCCTGTCGCCGAGCTCCGGCGGCGGATAGGCGACTCCTTTCACCTCACGCCGGACGAACTGTCTCAGAAGCTCAAGAGCGGCAGCACAGTCTTTGCGAGTCTTGTGGCATGGGCGCTTTCCTTCTTGAACAGGGCGCAAATGGTCACGCTGACGACGAGAGGAGTTTACCGGATCACCGACCGCGGCGCAACATTCCTAAAGGGTGATCCTTCGGCAATCACCGTCAAGGATCTGAGGCAATTGCCGGAGTTCCTCGGTTTCCACGATCGGGACGATTCTTCCGCCGGCGAGACGCACCCATCGATAACTTCGGATGTTAGTGATAAGAACACTCCCGCGGAACAGCTGGAGAGCAGTTATCAAATCCTTCGAGACGCCCTCGCGGGAGAATTACTGCAGGTTCTATTGAGCGGGACGCCGGGGAACTTCGAGAAGGTTGTGGTCGATTTGCTGGTCGCCATGGGATACGGCGGCTCACTAGAAGACGCGGGGAGAGTGGTTGGGAAATCCGGCGACGGCGGCATCGACGGCGTGATTAAACAGGACAGACTTGGACTGGACTTGGTGTAACGTTCAGGCGAAGCGCTCGAAGGATGCCGTCGGCAGTCCCGAGATCATGAAGTTCTCAGGGAGTTTGACGAAACGCCATGCCAGTAAAGGGGTCTTCATCACTACTTCGTATTTCTCAAAGGATGCTCTGGAATATGTGGAGGCTATCTCCCAGAAGATCGTTTTGATTGACGGGGTAAAGCTAGCTTCGTTCATGATTGACCATGATGTCGGCGTTGCGCCGGTAAAATCATATACTTTGAAGCGGCTCGATCAGGATTACTTCGAGGCGCTGTAGGCGACGGCTCTGGCGTCCGAAGTGAGTCTCCTTACCGTCTTTCTACTAAAAGCCACGAATCATTAGTGAATGGGTCGCCGGTGACTTCGCCCGCAAAGATCAACAATCCGTTGAGATCGGGATCGTAATCCATGGAAGCCGCCCAGCGGCTCGCGGGCGTCGGGGCTGTTCGTAACTCGCTCCAGTTTATGCCGTCCCAAGTCCAGGTGTCGTCCAGTCCGACGCCGGGCGTGATATATCCGCCGAACATCACGACCTGCGAGGACTGCAGATCGTAGCCCAACGCGGGCAAGGCGCGGGCGGGCGGCTGCGCGGCTGGAAACTGCTGAACCCAATTGAAGCCGTCCCACTCCCAGGTGTCGTTGTAGTAAGTGTCGCAGCAGTCTCCCGCGCCGTTATCGCCGCCAAAGAGAACGATTTTGCCGAGGGCGGCGTCGAATACGATGCTGGTACGCCGGGCGGACGGGCTCGTAGCCGGGAACCGCTGGGTCCATGTCCTGGTTTTTCCGGTCCATTCCCAGGTGTCGGAAAGGACGCCGTCGTTTCCGCCGCCGCCGAACATCAGCACTGTTTTCGTGATTGGGTTATAGGCCATGCCTTGGGAGCTCCGGGCGGGCGGAGAAAGGCGGGTAATGATGCGGTTCCAATTCTCGCCATCCCAGATCCAGGTGTCGTTTAGGTTTCCGGTCGCGCTATCGCCGCCGAAAAGCACGATGGTCCGGGTGTCGGCGTCATAAGCCATCATGGCGCCTTGGCGGCTAGAAGGATAACGGGAGGGAAAAGCCTGGGTCCAGCCGTTTGCGACGTTGAGAATCCAGGTGTCGTCGAACCGCTGGGCAGGCTGGATGCCGCCGTTGCCGCCTCCGAACATCACGGTCGAGCGCGTGGCCGTGTCATAGGTCATGGCGGCCAAGCATCGGTCCGGAGGAACCAAGGAAAGCGAGGGTTGGAACCAATCCAGGCGCTGAGCCATCGCGGTACCGGAAAACAAAAGGGCAACTAGCAGAGCGACGCGAAATGCGGGCATAGGAATTCCTTTCGACAACGCGGATTGGGAGCGTGATAGCGATCCGGCACTGCTGACTTAGGCACTTTATCAGAATGGAGACAGCGTTAAATTACCCCGAAATGCGATTGCAGGGCATCGTAGCCCATCTACACTGCTCGGATTATGGCTGATCCGGGAACTCGTTCATGAGCGCTGCTCTCCGGGTTGAACCTTGCCATCGTTAAGAAGAAATAGTATAGCTTTTCTTAATCTCGAGGTTCTTTCCGGACGGTTGGTATTCAAGGGCGGGACCTCTCTATCGAAGGTCTTCCGCGCGATCAACGGATTTTCGGAAGATCTCGACCTCGCCGTGGATTACGCAGCGCTCGGCTTCATAGGGGAGCGGGCCCCCGGCAAGAAAAGATCTCAAAATCCAGGCGGGCCAGTGTTCTCGCCGACATGATGACAAAGTGTCAGCAATACTTCTCACGCAGGTAGCGAGACACAAAGAGACGTTCTATCCTTCGGCTTGGGCGCAATATCGTCTGGCGCGGGCCGGGAGTCTTCGGCTACTGCCGGGCGAGAAACGAATGACGGCATTGGAGAGGGATTACCGAAGCATGGGCGTAATGATTTTCGGGAGCCCTCCCGCGTTCGGCGCGATTGTTGAAGCACTTGCGGAGCTTGAGGCCGAGATAAACAGCCGGCCGCTTGAGAGCAGGTACTGAAATCAATTCATGAATCTATAGGCGAAGCGCCGTTTCATCTATTCGTCGCGCAGGGCCAGCATGGGATCGACGCGCGAGGCGCGGAACGCGGGGACGACGCAGGCGATGAGGCCGGTCGCGGTCAGGATGACGATGACGGCGGCGAAGGAGACCGGGTCAAAGGAGGAGACGCCCCAGATCATGCTTTCCGTGAAGCGGGCCAGGCTGAGACTCCCGATCAGGCCGGCGAGGGTTCCCATGGCGAGCAGCTTCGCTCCGGAGCGAAGGACCATGCCGAGGATGGCTCCGGGCTGCGCTCCGAGGGCCATGCGGACGCCGATTTCCTGGGTCTGGCGCACGACCGAGTAATTGATGACGGCGTAGATGCCCAAGACGGCGAGCAGCAGGCCGAGTCCGGCGAAGATGCCGAAGAGGAAGACGCTGAAGCGCGGCTCGGAGAAGCCCCAGGCGTCGAGCATGTCGCGCAGGCTGAGGACGTCCATGACGGGCTGATCGGGATCGATGGCGTGGAGTTGCGCTTCGATCGGGTTGACCAGGGTGGCGACGGGGACGGAAGCGGAGACGAGAAGCGCCGCGCCGCCGGCGCCCAGGAGTCCGGTGGCGGTGAACGGGATGAAGACTTCCGGATAGATGTCGCGGCGCAGTCCGACATTGCGGGTGTCGGCGACGATGCCCACCACCTGGAAGGACGGGGCGGTGAGGTTGAGCGGCGGGGCGGTCAGGTCGGTCAGCTGCACGGAGGCGCCGAGGGCGGTTCCGGTGGGGAAATAGTGGGCGGACAGCTTGGCGTTGACGAGAGCGACCCGGCGGCCCGCGTGCACGTCATCAGCGGTGATGGCGCGGCCCTGGATGAGGCGGATGCCGAGCAGATCGGGATACCCGCTGCTGATTTCGCTGACGACGGCGCCGTTGCGGTCATGCACGCCGCTGCCGGAGACGGTGAGGTCGGAACCGAAGTTGGCGAACGGGTGGATGTAGGTGTTGAGGGCGATGGAGGTCACGCCCGGGATGGCTTGCACGCGCTCCATGAGCTGGTTGAAAAAGGCGTTGCGCTTCGCGACGGTGTCATAGCGTTGGGCGGGAAGCGGGAGCGACATGGTGAGGATGCGATCGGGATCGGCGCCGAAGGGGAGCTGCTCCAGCTTCAGAAGCGTTCGAATGACCAGGCTGGCGCCGACCAGGAGAATCATGGCGAGCGCGACCTCGGCGATCACGAAGGCGTTCCGCAGACGAGCTTCGCGGAAGGCGCCGCTGACGCCGCGGCCGGCGCGCTTGAGGACGGCGGCGAAGTCGGTGCGGGAGGCCTGCAGCGCGGGGGCGAGACCGAACAGGAACGCGGCGGCGAGCGAAATGGCGAGAGTGAACAGTAGAACCGGAATGTTGAGGGAGACTTTGGCTTCGTCGGGGATGGTGTTGGGCGGGACGATCGACAGGATGGCGCGGAGACCTCCGAACGCGAGAAGCACGCCCAGGGCGGCGGCGGCCAGTCCGATGAGAGCGCTCTCGGTGAGGAGCTGGCGCACGATGCGGAGGCGGCTGGCGCCGAGCGATCTACGGATGGCGATCTCACGGCCGCGAGCGGCGGCGCGCGCGAGAAGCAGGCTGGAAACGTTGGTGCAGGCGATGAGCAGCAGGAGCGTGACGGCGCCGAACAGGATCCAAAGGGATTGGCGAATGTCGCTGGGGAAGGTTTCGTAAAAGTCGTCGAGATTGACGCGGAAGGCGGCGGAGCGCTCGCCGCGGCGGCGGGCCATCATATCGAGAAAGATGGGATGAAGGTCGGTCTGGGCTTGCGCGATGGTGACGCCGGGTTTGAGGCGGCCCATGAAGAAGGCCTGGCGAACGCCTTCGACGGTTTTGCCGCGCTGGAAGACGATGGGCAAATAGACGTCGGCGCCGCGCCACATGAAGCGCGGGGGCATGACGCCGACGACGGTGCGGACGCGGTCATTCAGACGCAGGGCGCGGCCGAGAATTCGGGGATCGCCGCCGAACTGCCGCATCCAGAAGCGGTAGCCGAGGACGGCGACGGGATCGGCCTCGGGCTGGCCGTCGGCGGGCTGGAGCGCGCGGCCGAGCAAAGGGGCGACGCCCATTATCTGAAAAGTGTTGGTGGTGACGAAGTTGCCGCGGAGCCGCTGCGGCTGACCGGTTCCGGTCCAAAAAACGTCGCTGATGGTGGAAGAGATGACGCCTTCGAAAACGCGGCTGCGTTCGGCGACGTCGAGGTAATCGTCGGGCGTGTTGGGGTAGAAGTAGAAGCTGTGATCGGGCTGGCTGACGCGGAAGCTGAAGAGCGTTTCGGGATGGGCGTAGGGGAAGGGATGGAGGATGACGCCATAGATGACGCTGAAGATGGCGGTGGTCGCGCCGATGCCGAGGGCGAGCGAGAGGATGGCGGAGGCGGCGAAGCCGGGAGCTTTCGAGACGTTGCGGAGGGCGAAGCGGAAGTCCTGAAAGACCTGTTCGAAAGCGGCGCGGATCGGCATGTTTACAGTTATAACTCGGGGAGTGTTAGAAAAGTAGCACTAGAGGGCAAAGGCTGGCGCGGGTTTAGGCGGTTTGCCGGCGCCACTGGCGAAGCAGCAGAAGCGCGATGGCGATGAGGGCGACGGTGAGACCTTCCCAAAGTCCGTTGATGCCGAGGCCGAGACGAAAGCAGAGCCAGCAGCCGAGGGGCAGGCCGAGAAGGTAGTAGCCGGCCAAGTTGGCGAGCATGGGAAAGCGCGTGTTGCCGAGCCCGCGGAGAGCGCCGGTGAGGACGGTTTGGATCGCGTCGAAGAGCTGGAACGCGGCGGCGAGAGCAAGCAGAACGGCGCCGGCCTGGATGACGGCGGGATCCGAGGTGTAGATGCGCAGGATGGGACGCGGGAAGACGAGGAAGAGGATCGCGGCGCAGGTGACAAACGCGCAGCCGAGCCCGAGCGCGATGTATCCGGCGCGGCGCGCACGAGGCAGGTCCTTGCGTCCGACGGCCTGACCGACGGCGACGGCGGCGGCGGACGAGATCCCGAGCGGAACCATGAAGCTGACGGCGGCGCAGGTGAGGGCGATCTGATGGGCGGCGAGGGCTATGGCGCCGAGACGGGAAGCGAGAATGCCGGCGGCGGAGAATGCTCCGATTTCGAGGATGATCTGGGACGCGGCCGGAAATCCGAGGCGGAGGAGGCGCGCGATGCGCTGGCGCTCGGGGCGCCGGAGCACGACGCGGGCGGGAATGCCGGCGCGCCGTTCGATCCAAAAGATGGCGAGCGCCAGCGCGCCGGCCATATATAGGCGGGCGAAGCAGGTGGAGAGCGCGGAGCCTCTGACGCCCATGGCGGGAAAGCCCCAGCGGCCGGAGATGAGGAGCCAGTTCGCGAACCAGTTGACGGCGTTGGCGCTGATGAGCGCGAACATGACGGGGCGGACATGGCCGATGCTCTGGAGATAACGGCGGAGCGCGCCGTAGAGCAAGAGCGGCAGGGTGCTCCAACTCAGAGTGAGCAGGAAGGGCACGGCTTGCGCGGTGACGGCGGGGTCGACGCCCCAGACCGGGAACAGACGGGGCAGCAGGCGAACGATTCCCATGATGACGGGGGTCAGGCCGAGCACGAGCCAGAGAGCCTGGCCGAGGGAGTGATGGCAATCGTCACGGCGACCGGCGCCGAAGGATTGGGAGACGAGCGTATCGAGCCCGAGCAGGAGACCGATGCCGAAGATGGAAAAGACGTAGAAGAGCGACGCGCCGATGCCGGCGCCCCCGATAGCGGCGGGGCCGAGCGGGCCAACCATGATGGTGTCGACGACGGTCATCGCCATCCAGCCGAGCTCGCCAAGCGCGACGGGGCCGGCGAGCGCGAACATGCGCCGAATTTCGGGGCCGAGTTCGCGCGCGGGCGGGGGCGGGTTAGTTGCGGGTTTCACGTGGTTTGCCGAGTATTTGGAAAGACAAAAGCCCTTTCACACTGTTAGCATGGCAGCGGCTGGCGCTTGCAGAGAAGGAGCGTCAAGGTAACGCGAGGAAATTTATCGACGCGTTCCCGCAGTTCATTTTCGAGAGACTGGAGAACCTTTTTGATGTCACAACTCCCGAGGGCGGTTGCAAGGGGCTCGCCGATTCCGCGGTGGATCATGGTATTCGCCGCTCTTGCCTCACTTCTCCTGGCGGCGGGAGCAGTCATCTCTCTGGCTTTACTGCTCTCATTGTTCGCGGCCATGGCGACCATGAGACTGTACGAAAGAGGCTTGCGTTCGGCGGTTTGAAAGGCATCGGAAGGAGACCTTTCACACTGTTTGCATGTCAGGGGCTAACCTTTGAAGATAAGGAGCGTCAAACGCCGATGCGAATCGGAATTGCGGGTCTGACGTTTCTGGCGTTGACGGCGACGGCATGGAGCGCAGCAGTTCCGAGCACTCCGGGGGCGCTCGAACGGCAGCGATTGGTCGCGCATTTCGAGATGACGGAAAGCTGGCTGGCGGACGAAGTGTCGAACCTGTCGCCGGAACAACTGCGCTTCCGGCCGTCGCCCACCGCATGGAATATTCTGGACTGCGTCGAGCATCTGGATTTAGCGGAGCCCCACTACTGGAAGATGTTCACGACGGCGATGGCGGCTCCGGCGACGCGCAAGACGACGCCCTCCACTGATCTGGACCGGCTATGGTACGGGATGGACCGGACGGAGCGAACCAAGACAGTGCCTTCGGAAACGCCGAAAGCGACTTATGCCGACGCGGCTTCGGCGCTCCGCGATTTTCGCGCATTGCGGGCGACGATGCTGACTTACATACGGACGAGCCAGGATGACTGGCGGCACCACCTGATTCCGGAATGGGACCGGGACGGCTATCAGTGGCTGCTGATGATCTCGGCGCACTCGGAGCGGCATATCCTGCAAATTCGGGAGATTAAGCACGACGCGGCGTTCCCGCATTAATGCGCAGCCGGGCGCTTCCGGCGCGCGCGGCGGGGCGAACTATATTAGCCAGACCACTTGCACTAATGACTGACGGTCTTAGAGCAGGGATTCAACTTTGTCGAACTGCTGCTGCCAGGCGATTTTGGATAGGATTTTCACAAAGAGCGGAATCCCCACTTCCGTTACCGTGACCTTCGTTTTCCCGCCCGATTCAGTGAACTCGGTAGTGACTATAATTTCGTTCGGCCAATGACCTGGAACCGGCGCTTGCGAGCCGGGAATTGCTTTGCCGGCAGCATCGGAAAACGACATAGCGGACACGGATCTGATATTCGGAAGGACCTCCTTATAGACGCCTGTGTTCCAAACCGTTTCCCCCTTCGGAGACTTCATTGACAAGAGGTAGGTCCCGCCTACTCGCGGGTCGTTCCTGATGAACGGCGCGGTGTAATCCTTGGGGCCCCACCATTTCTTGATCAAGTCAGGATCATTCCAGACCCGCCACAACTTATCGGGGGAAGCGTTGAAGGTTCGCTCATAGGAACCGGTCGTATTGACCCTGAGGGCGACAAAGATGAGCACTGCCAGAGCTAACACAGTGCCGGCGGATATCTTGTAGATCACTTAAATCTCATTTCTCCCTGTCGACGCGAGCCGTGAGTGTGGATCTCCCATGCGCAGGCCGCTACGGACCTGCGCATAGGCGGGGGGAATCAAGTTAGAACGTCAGGTGCAGGCTGGCCTGCATGAAACGGGAACTGCCGATGGTGTGCTGGATGATTCCGAGGCTTCCGCTCGGCGGGAAAGCCGGCGGCGGCGAATAGCCGGGGAAGAACTGAACGTCGTTATTCGGAGTATCGAAATCCGGATGGTTGAAGATGTTGAACGCGTCGAAGTTGAAGCGTAACCGGAAGCGTTCATTAATGCGGAAATCCTTGGCCAGGTCCATGTCGAAGCGAACCTGGAAAGGACCGCGGAACAGGTTGCGTCCGGCATTCCCGAACGTGGACTCGTAGGGATCGCAACCGGATGAGTCGCAGGGCGGGACGCCATTCTGACCGGGAGCGACAAAGATGGGCGAGAAATCATTCGCGTTCAGAACGGGCTTGCCAGCGTTCACGCCGGTGGTGCCTTGCAGTTGCGCCTGGCTGGCGGAAACACCGGATTTTAGGGGCACGATGGGATTGGTGATCTCATCGTCGGTCCCGAAGTATAAGCTGCCCACGGAGCCGGAATAATCATAGACGCTATAGGGCTGGCCGCTTTGGGCGACGGTTTGGCCGCCGAGAGTCCAGCCGTTTACAAATGCTCCAAGCGCGTGGCTTTTCGTGAAGCTCGGAATGGTGTAACTGTAATTGATCAGGAAGACGTGGGTCTGATCGAAGTCGGCGGAAGCATAGCTGGACTTCGGGTTCAGCGGATCGTTGCCGGTGTAGAAAAGACCGAGGCCGCTCTGCTCGTCCAGAGCGTGGGACCAGGTGTAACTCGCCGTAAATGCCAGGCCGAACGAAAGGCGCTTGCGGACCTGAAGCTGGAGCGCGTTGTAGTTGGCGCCGCCTTCGGCCTCATACAGCACCGAGTTCATGTCGTAGCCGATGTAAGGGACTCGCACGGGAGCGTTGCCGGCGTATTCGTTGGTCGAGATGGTTTCGAGCGAGGTCAGATTCAGTCCGTAGGAATAGATCTGACCGTTGACCGGAGTCTGCGGGGTGGCGATGCGGGGCTCGTTGAAAGGAATCGGCAGCACCTGGTGCACATCGTGGTTTCCGACGTAGCCGACGCTGAACAACCAGTTATTCGCCGCCTGGTACTGGATATCAAAGGTCCAGTTTTGCGAGTAGGGGAGCTTGTTATTGATGTCATAGCCGCCGAACAGGAAGGGCCCAAACAGATTCCCGGCGGGATAACTGCTGGAGGCGGTTTGGGAGAGGTTCGGCAGCAGACCAAGGAACGCCGCGGGACTTCCGGGAGGCGCGCCCGGCGCGGTAGTGCCGAAGGGAGCACTGATGTTGGCGCCCTTCGGCGCGGAGATGGGGGTGACGAACGGCGGGGCAAGCGTGACGCCGAAGGGTCCGTTGAAGCCGCCGCCGGCGCTGGGGGATAGCTCGCTGAAGAACTCGCCGCGATCATAGTACATCCCGTATCCGGTGCGGACCGTCAGGTTCTTGGTGGGCGACCAGGCGATTCCGACGCGAGGCGCGAAAGCCCATTGGTTTTGTTTCAGAAGAGAGTCGTTGGCGCCGGGGGTCGCGAATTGCCCGTTGTTCCCGGCGAACTCCAACCCGGAGCCGGTGATGGTATCGGTGGAGGCATTGTACCCGTAGAGCGCGGCGTTGAATGCGGTGAGCCGGCCATACTTTTCGGTCAGCGGCCCGAGATAATCCCAGCGCACCCCCAGCGTGACGGTGAGATTACTGCGGAGTTTGTAATTGTCGTTAACAAACGCCCCGATTGTATCGGAACGGTAGTAGCGGTCCGCCGAACCCGCGAAAGCATCGCCGGTGCGGACCGCGCCTTCGACGAAAGTGGTGAAGTTCTTGAAATTCAGCGTGTCCGTGGAGGTGTTGTTGTTGATGATATTGAGTTGCGTGTGGTCCCAAAGAGCGCCGATCGATAAAGTGTGTTTTCCCTTCACCCAGTTCAGAGTGCTTGAATACTCCCACTGATTTTGATACATTCCGGCATCGCCGAAGCTGGTGCTGGGACCGAATTCAAAACCGCTGAAGATGGTGTTATCGGCGGTGGCGATATCGATTTGGGGGAACGTGGTGGCGCCCAGAAGGCTGATGCCGAAGGTGCTGGGAGTAAATGCCTGTCCGGTTTGCGAGTAAGCGTGCAAGCGGGTGAATCCGGCGCGCTGCTCCCACGTCAGGGTAGGCGTGAGAATCAAGGTATTGTCGATGGAACCGACCTGACTCCCCGCATTCAATTGCTGCGGGAAGCCGAGCGAACCGCCGACGGCGCCGAAGGGATTGGTGGTGGGATCGCTCTGCACATAATATTTGACGGCTAAGCGGTCGCGATCGCTCGCGTGGTAATCGACGTTCGCGATTCCCTGGTCCACATTGGCCTGCGCGTTAGGTCCCTGGGTGACGGTGTCGTAACCCAGTCCGACTGCCTGAGAAGGGTTGAGAATCTGCGCGCTCGGAATCAGATACTGACCATTGGGGAGCTTGGCTTGCAGGATGGCGGCGGATACGGGACTGATCTGGCTGGCGGCGAGGGTGGTTCCGAAGCTGCTCTTGACGGCGCTAATGATGCCGGCGGTGGAGCGATCGTCGGTCAGGCCGAGCGGCACGGTGACATCCTTAGTGGAATCCTCCGCGTCGGCGATGCGGACGCCCTGATAGGAAAGGAAGTAGAAGAGCTTGTCCTTGCGTATAGGTCCGCCGAGAGTGGCGCCGAACTGATTGCGGTTCAGGAACGGGACCTTGTCGGTGATGGCGGGAGACGCGTTGTAGAAAAACGGCGCCGCGTTCATATCGCTGTTTTGAAATTTCTCGTAGAGTTCGCCGTGCAGGGCGTTCGAGCCGGATTTGGTGATGACGCCGATGTGAGCGCCGCTATGCGCGCCCTGCGAGGCGTCGTACATGGCGGAGTTAACGCTGATCTCCTCGATTGCTTCCACGGGAGGAGTGGGAAGAGCCTGGCCGATGGCGCCATAGACAGAGGTGCTGGTCTGGATGGTGCCGCCAGCGCCGAAGTTCTCACCGGTATTGAGGACGAAGCGATTTTCGCCGACCTGACTGGTGGAATTTCCATTGAAAAGATTGTCGGTGTCGACGCCATTCAGCGAAAAGCTATTGCTGGTGTCGCGCTGTCCATTGGCGAAAATGGCCTGATTGCCCAAGCCCGCGTTGCTGCCCGCGCCGGCCAGAAAATCAGCATGCACGCCCGGACTCAGGATGGCGAGCTGGGTGAAGCTGCCCGTGCCGAGTGGAGTCTGGCGAATCGTATTCTGATCCACAATGTAGCCCGTCGTGGTGTCGGTTTGATTCATCAGCGGAGTGGAAGTAACTTCGATGACATTGGCCGCGGAGCCGACCTGCAAGATCGAATCGACCGTCGTGGTTCGGTCTCCGCTGACCAACACTTGCGAGTGCGTCTCGGATTGAAAGCCCTGGCGGGAGAAGGTGACTTCATAGGCGCCGATCGGGAGGTTCGAGACAGAGTAAGAGCCGTGAGAATCGGAGACTTCGTTGATTTCGAGGTTGGTCGCCGTGGCTCTGGCCTTCACGGCGACGCCGGGGAGCACGGCGCCGGAAGCGTCTTTCACGGTGCCGGTGATGGCCCCGAGGGTTTGTTGGGCGCCGGCCGGAGCCGGCAAGAGAAGAAGAGTAGCGAAAGTCGCCAATAACAGCCACGCCCACCGGTGGCTTGCCGCGGTTCTCATATTCGTTTTTCCTCGACTGAAGCGAACGGGATTGTGCTTGCGACGCAGGTGCGTTCCCGACGTGGGGAAAACCCTTATCACTCGCGATAACGCTCATTGTACGGGGCGAGGAACGTGAATGGACCCCCTGTCATCAAAGATTCACGTCCGGACTTCCCGCGTTCCGTAAATCTTAGCACTGCGGGGGAGTTGCGGGGGTGGCGCGGCGAATATCGGGCGGCGTTCCCCGAACCGGGCGTCTCCTAGGGGAGAACGTCGATGACTTCGATGGTGAGCGCGGGCACGGTGTGAGCCCAATTCGGGCCGCTCACGGACACGGCTGACTCGACGGGACGAATCGCATCAGGATCGTGAATCGAGTTCGTGGCTTCAAAGGTTGCGCCGTGTAACGAGGTCATGGCGGCTGCGCGCGCGCCGGTGGCTCCGGTGAGATGCAGCGATAGCGGCTGGTCCATCGTGGAAGCGTTCACCAGCTTCAAATGCAGAATGTTTTCCTTTGAGCTCACCGTGGCGGAATAGAAGAAGCGTTTGTTCTCGCCAGAAATGGAACTCTGCGCCGTGCCCTCCCCCAAGTGCGCGGCAAAGAGGCACTGCGCCCAATAGCTTGGCGAGGCGTAGGTGGTTCCCGCGTCGAAGCCGATCAGGTCCGTCGGCCACTGCATCGCGCCAGGACTTACGTTCACGAGGAGTGGAGCGTAGCTGGCCATGACGATCAGATCGCTGTTCCGCTCCATCGAGGTCATCCAAGCCGCATCGCCCAAAGCGTCCCCAAAGTTGGGCGTAGGAGATCCGGAGCGCGTCGCCCATTCGCCCACGAAGATCTTCGGTCCATTTCGCGGCAATTTGTCATAGTGATGGACCAGATCCATGATGTCCGCAGGCGATTTGTAGTAATGCTCGTCGGAGATATCGGGCTGGACTTTTGTTTCGTATTCGCTGTTTCCATCGGTCGCGATGAGTTTGTACCGAGGGTAGCGTTTATGGAGGGCTTCGGCGAACTGCGCATAGCGGGCGGTGTAGCTGCCGGACTTATCAAGGTAGTCCTCATTGCCGATCTCGATGTAGCGCAGGGGGAATGGCGCGGGATGTCCGTCGCGGGCGCGTTCCCCGCCCCACCGGGTGCTGGCGTCGCCGGTGACGTATTCCACTTCGTCCAGCGCCGACTGAACATATGGCTCGAGATCTTTGCCGGTGGCCACATGACTGCCGTTGAGCGAGTAACCGGCATAGACGGCGAGCACGGGTTCGACCTTGAGGTCTTCACACCACTCCAGGAATTCGAGCAGGCCGAGCCCGTCGGTCGACCAGTAGAACCACGGCGCCTGGTGTCCGGGGCGATCGACAAGCGGGCCGATGGTCTTCTTCCAGTCGTACCAGTCCTTTAGGGTGCTGCCTTCAAGATAGTTGCCGCCAGGCAGGCGCAGAAACTTGGGGTGCATGGCGGCCATACGATTCATCAAATCAGCACGGTTGCCGTTGGGGCGGTCATTGAATGTCGGCTGCATGAGTGAGACGAGTTGCAGCCACACTGCGCCGGGATGGCTGACGGTGAACTCTATGTGGTTGGCCGTCGAGGGCGCGATCGCGCCGGTCGTGAGTTTATATTCGTAGCGCTCCCATGGTCCGGTGTGCACGGTAACCCACGTCTGGGCCTGGACCGTCCCCGTGGCGTTGTTGACCATCTGGATGGTGATGGGACCGATGCCGGGATTTGGCATGCGAGCGTAGAAAGATCCGGAGTAGGTGGTTCCAGGGCGAAGCCCGAAACCCCAGAAGCCCGGGTTACTCAAGCCAGCTTCGTTGCGTTCGGATGCGGCGGTGACGGAGAGCTTCATGCTGTATGGAAGTGCGCGGCTGGGTCCGGTCGAGTTCTCGAGGAACTTGCTGGCGGCGGCGTTGCCGTGACGCACGAGATCCCACGGCGGTTCGCCTTCCCAATCCGAGTGGAAGGCGCGGTTTTGGATCATTTCGGCGTAGAGTCCGCCATCGTAGGAGTGATTGATTTCCTCGGTCATCAAGCCATATAAGGTGGGGCTTACGGGCGAGACGATCCGGGCGGCGTCAATGGTAAGCTGCGCCGCGGGATTAGACGCGGACTGCGCCTTGGCGAAGGCAGGGAATGCGATGGCGATCAGCAAGACAGAGGCGCCGCAGTGAAGGTTCGACCGTCCTGATCCGGCGCTTGCGTTGGGTTTTTTCATGGCTCTTTGAGCGCTGCCGTGTATTGGCGCAGGGGCGGATTTGGAAGATGGGGAGACGAACAGTTTGCGGATCGGCATTCTGAAACGTGTCTCAGTATATTTCATGCGGGCACCGAGGGGCTCCAGAGGCGTCCGTGATTGAAGGTTAGCGACTTCAAGTGCGTGGGATCCTTGTCCCCGAAGATTTTTTGTAAGGTGTATACTGATTGCCACGCAAACCCCGCATCGATGGGGTGAGCGGGCAGAGAAAAAGGCGAAATGAAAGTCTTACGACACCTCGCACCAGCGGTATTGCTTATCGCACTTTCCGCCGCGAAGATTATCTCCGCGGATCAATTTCTCCATGTTGTCAACCCGATTTTCGGCAATGTTCCCATACAGTGCTCTGGCGGGTATGCATATCAGTTTTTGCCCGGTGCGACATGCACGAGCCAGGCTTTTCCGGCGCAGGACTTTGACGGCACGCCAGGGATGGGCTGGCGGCTCACGCCCAACATAGGGACCGACAGGGTGCATGGATCGGGAGGAGTAACCGGTCCGAATACTGCGTTCGAACCCCCCTCGTTCAGCGGCCTACCCTTCAGCTACGCAGCGTTTTTACAGGGGGGGCCAAAGAGCGAAGCTGCTCAAACGATTTTCGGATTCGTTGCTCAGCAGCCATATGTGTTGTCGTTCTATCTTGGTTCGCGTTACACCAGTGGCGGCGCCGATGGGAATCAGACCGTCGCGGTCTATATTGACGATGGCTTAATCGGTATTTTCCCCCTGGTTAGCTATACGCCATTTACAATCCGACATGCTTTCTTCGAGGTCGCAACGACCGGTCCCCACAATCTGAGATTTGTCGGCATCGCTTTAGGCGACCACACGGCGTTCCTGTCGGGCGTGATTATTAAAGCCGTAGCCACCCCCGACACGGAGTAGCGTTTCCGGCGCTTCCATCTGGAATCAGGGTAGCGCAAGAGAAGGAAGCCTAGGGATTCTTCAGGATCTAACGAGCGCTCGCTGTTATACCCGAAAGAAATTCATCGACGCAGTATTAGGACACTACCGGCGCGGCGCCGCTAACCCCGTGCGGCGAATCCGGCGGCGAGCGATCAGCGGCTGAGCGGATCCCACACGGGAAGCAAGTCCAGGAAGAAGCCTTCAACAGGCCCTTCGCCCTTCAGGAATTCGGGGTTGGCCCGGACCTCGACGCCGCCGTTCGGGCGATAGATTTCCGCGGTGCGACTTTCGGGATCGATCAACCATGCCAGTTGCGCGCCGTTCTCGATCCACTCACGTAACTTCTCCCGCAGAGTGCGCCAGCGGTCGGTTTGCGAACGCACCTCAATCACGAAATCCGGGCATAGGCGCCAATAGCGTTCGACCATCTTTGGGTCAAGGGCGCGGACACGGGATTTCAGGGTCCAAGCGGCGTCCGGAGCGCGGCGCGCACCGTTCCGAAGCAGAAATCCACCGGATGCGTCCGAGACCGTACCAAGCTCGTTCGATTGCGCCCACCGATCCAATTGGGTGAGGATCGCCCGATGACGGCACGCAGTCAATGTGTAATTTGGCGGCCTGACGATCAGTTCTCCCTCAGCGGACATCTCGAAAAACAGATTGGGGTGTTCGGAGCAGAACGCGGCGAACTGTTCATCCGTCATCGGCGGAGCAGTGAGGATAGCGGGCAGAAATGCCTCGTCTATGGTGAACGCCATGCTTCGATTCTAAGCCTGTTGGGGGTTGACCGCCTAGAGCCTGTCTTCAGTGTGTGGTGAGAGGACGGCGAGCGCGACGAGCGATTTGATGCCGGGCACTATGCTGCTTGCGTCGGAAATTCTTCCAGCCGGTGCGGCAGGTGATCGATGACGGCGCCTATGGCCACGGCAGGGATTGCCATCACAACCGCGTTATTAGCGTCGGTTGAACCTAAGAGATCGGCGGGGATAATTTCGGGGAACCGCTTTTGCGGAAGAAATTCGCAACGGCGAGCGCAGTTTGGACCGCGGGTTAGTTCAGGCGTTCGTCTGGTGGAAGCGCGTTGGAGCAGGCGCCAATGCTTTTCTCTTCCATGCGGAAGCCGACGCCTTCCTTTTCGGCCGCCTGTTTCGCCGCGGAAACCACGGCGGCGTGAGAAATAGTGTTGGCAAGCCGGGAAGTAAGTGGCTCGCCAGACCGCGCCGCGCGCGATAGAATCTAACGGTGCAACGCCATACGCATTGTCTTTTATTCGCGGCTGTCTTCACCCTGCCGCTAGCCGCTCCTGCTCAAGATCCCGGCGATCGCATGCCGGGACTCGACAAACGCTACATCGATACCAGCGCGGACCCGTGCGTCGACTTCTATCAATACGCCTGCGGCAACTTCACCAAGCTTCATCCGATCCCTGCCGATCGCTCCTCGTACGGCATCGGCACCATGCTTTATGATCACAACGTTTCGGTTTTGAGGAGCATGCTCGATCAAGCGGCGGGCGGCGGTGCGAACCGCGCCCCGAATGAGCAGAAAATCGGGGACTACTACTCGTCGTGCATGAACGCTCCGGAGATTGACAAACGAGGCTTAGCGGCGTTACAGCCGGAATTAGACCGCATCGCCGCGCTTCAAAGCAAAGAAGAGTTGCCGGCTATGATGGCGCATTTCGAGTTGATGAACGTCACCGCGTTTTTCAACTTCGGCGAGCAGCAGGATTTCAAAGACGCGCGTAAGCAGATCGCGACGCTCGACCAGGGCGGCCTCGGTCTTCCGGAACGCGATTACTATCTGCGGACCGGCGCCGGCGACGAGAAGATCCGGCAACAGTACGTAGAGCACATTACGAACACGCTGAAGCTTCTGGGCGAACCGGACGCGCAAGCTTCCCCCGATGCGCACAAGATCATGGAGCTGGAAACGGCGCTCGCCAAAGTTTCGCTGGACGTCACGTCGCAACGCGACCCGAACAAGGTTTACCACATGATGCAGGTTGACGGTCTGGCTAAGCTCGCGCCCGCTTTTTCATGGAAGACCATGGTCGCCGATACCGGCGCGCCGCCCTTGGCGGAGCTGAACGTGACGTATCCGGAATTCTTCAAGGGCTTGAACGCGCTTCTCGCGTCCACTAGCCTCGAAACCATAAAGGCCTATCTGCGCTGGCAGCTCATCGCCAATACCCCGGGTCTGGTTCTGCCCAAGCCGTTCGACGAAGAAGCTTTCAACTTCAACAGCCGCGAACTGCGCGGCCAGCCCGAACAGCAGCCCCGCTGGAAGCGATGCGTGCAAAGCACGGACAACGCTTTGGGCGAAGCCTTGGGCCAGGTCTACGTGGCGCGGGAATTCCCTGGAACCAGCAAAGCCGCTACCGTTCAGATGGTCCGCGACATCGAAGCGGCCATGGATGAGGACATCAATACTCTGGATTGGATGAGTCCGGAAACGAAGGTTCGCGCGAAACAGAAGCTGCGCGCGGTGGCCAATAAGATCGGTTATCCGGATAAGTGGCGGGACTACTCCGCTTTGAAGATTGCGCCGGGGGATGCGCTTGGCAATTATGTTCGGGCCACGGAGTTTGAAGATCGCCGCCAGCTCGCTAAGATTGGACAGCCGGTGGATCGCGGAGAGTTCGGAATGAGTCCCCCCACCGTAGACGCCTATTACAACGGGAGCATGAACGATATTAACTTTCCCGCCGGAATTCTGCAGCCTCCGTTCTACGATCCGCTGGCGAACGACGCCGTGAACTACGGCCACATCGGGGGCATCGTGGGGCATGAGCTCACGCATGGCTTTGACGACCAGGGCCGGCAATTCGACGGGAGCGGGAACCTGGCCGATTGGTGGGCCGCGGAGGACGGCAAGAAGTTCGACGAGAAAGCCAAGTGCGAAACGGACGAGTATGGGACGTTCGTCGTCGATAACGACGCGCACGTGAACGGCAAGCTCACCCTTGGCGAAAACACCGCGGATAACGGCGGCCTGCGTCTCGCGTACATCGCGCTCCTGGCCGACGCCAAACGCAAGAGTCTGAACCTGGAACAGAAAGACGGGGGGTACACTCTGATGCAGCAGTTCTTTCTCGCTTTCGGGCAGGATTGGTGCGGCTCCACGCGCCCGCAGCAGGAGCGTCTTCAGGTACAGACCGACCCGCACTCGCCGCGGCGGTTCCGGGTCAATGGAGTCGTCCAAAACATGCCGGAGTTAGGAGCGGCGTTCGGCTGTAAGGTTGGCCAGCCTATGAACCCGGCGAAGGCTTGCCGTGTTTGGTGAAGAGCCGCGATGAATTTGTCCCCGATTCATGATCAAACGGGCGTCCAGCGGTGAGGCGGCGGGTGGTCGAGGGACTCAAGTGCGCCGATGTTCGAGGAATCAATCGGCAGCTAAATATTCATGCTCTCGCGTTTCGAGCGAAGAACAAGCGGGTAGCGATCTGTAAGGAACCGGCGCAGCCATGTTTCGGCAGCGTATCCAGCCTCCTTATTGCCGTGGGCGGCAGCGGTGCAGACAGCGCGCGTGAACTCGTCGTCTCTGACGAGTCGTTTGGCTTTCGCGCCGAAATCATCACGCCACCGCTGCTCCAGTCGTTGCCGGCAAGCAGTGTCGTCTTCACCTAGCAAGAGCTGCATAGAATCGACGAATTCAAAGCGAAAGGACGCGGCGATTCGATCGTGGGCGTCCTGAAGCGTCCGATGATCGAAACTGCCCATGGGCTCCAGAAGTGCCGAAAGCTGATCTTCAACTCGAAGCAGTGAAGCTGCCGCCAAATACCGATCGCGAGCCAGCGCAAAGAGCTGCAGAAGCATATCGCCGTAAACAAAGCTCTGAATTCGCTTCAGCAGCTTGTCATTATCGCCGGCAAAAGAATAGCCTATGATCAAAATATCCGCCTGACCGTGGTTCCCAGACCGCGCGAAACTTGTTGCGGTTTACACTACAGTATGAATTAGCCTGATTACTTTTCAGGCTCCCGCTCTTGTCCGTCGCTGTAGTCATTCCCGCGTTGCATTCATTGTTGGCTTCTGGAAACTGCGCTGCTGAGTTCGATCGTCCGGCGTGGCCATAAATCCACCTTGCAAACGGACGGTAAGACGAACGTCTCCACAAGCCGCTCGCGGAGCAGTACGAAAACCGCGCTCACGCTGCCTCGCCCAAGAGTGAAAAGAAGAAAAGAATCGGCCGGTCTTGAGCCGCGAGCGCCTTCATTTTCGACGCAGCTTATGCTCCGCGATCATCTCCCGCGCTCCCGTACCAACCATATCCGGGACGACAACGGAAAGACAGCAAGATGTGCTACAAACTCTAAAGGGCGGCGTGTACGGCACGCTGGCCACGCGCCCGATGAAACTTTCAGGAGGCCTACATGTTGAAGTTGGATAGGAGGGAAGCCCTGCGCCTGCTCTCGCTTTCGGGAGCGGCTGCGCTCATACACAAGCCGGCGAAAGGGGCCGGGCCAAGTGCGATCAACAGCGATGTTTGCATTCTTGGCGGCGGCGCATCCGGCATCTATGCCGCGATCCGCCTGATGCAACTCGGGTACAGTGTCGCCGTCGTCGAGAAGACTGGCCGTATCGGCGGCCACACACAGACATACTACGATCCCGTCACTGGCAACCCAATCGATATCGGGGTTGTCGTGTTCCTCCAAACACCCCTGCAGGAGAACTACTTCAGCGCCTTGGGCGTATCTTCCGGCCCGGTCCAGTTTGCCGTGTCGCCCACCATTGACGTCGATTTCCGCACGGGTCAACCCGTGGATGCGTATTCGCCGACTGAGGCCGAAGTCGCCGCCGCCTTCAGCAAGTACCTCGAGCTCTATAACAGCCGCTTCTCATTCTTGAATGAGAATGGCTACCAGCTCCCGGTCAACGCGCCTCCCGAGCTCTTCATTCCCTTCGGAGACTTCGCCGCGCTCTATTCGCTGAAGCCGCTCCTCCCCACTTTCGCCGGCTATTGCCAGGGATATGGCAACCTGCTCGCCACCACCGCGGTCTACATCCTGAAGTTAGTCGGCCCGTCAATCGTGGATGCGATTCTGGGACTTAACGGCGCCGGTTTCGTCAACATTCCCGGCGGCAACAGCCTGCTGTACAAGCAGGCAGCCAAGGTTCTGGGCGATGCGGTCCTGCTGAACGCCGGGATTCAGAGCGTCGCCCGCACCGCCACTCAGGTTCAAGTCACAGTAGAAACGCCGGGCGGCGTGCAGACGGTAACCAGTTCGCGCCTGGTCGTGAGTTTCCCGCAAGTGCTGAGTAACTTCCAGGGCTTCGATCTCGATTCCCTGGAATCCTCCGTGTTCACTCAATTCTCTGCGTACTACTACGGCACCGGCGTCGTCCAACTATCCGGCCTGCCGCAGACGGAGACTCTGAACAACGCCGCGCCCACGACCCCGGCGAACGTCGCCCTTCCGCCGGAAGTGTATTCCTTCTATCCCGCGGGATTCTCTCAGCTGTTCAATGTTAAATACGGCGCCTTGACGGACAGTCCGGCTCAGCAGGTAATCGGTTCCATCGCCGGCGATATCCGGCGTCTTCAAGTGCCGGACCTATCCGTTAGCCTTACTGGATTCCCTGTCTATAGCTCCCACTATCCGTTCGCGCTGCATGTTCCCCCGGCGAGTCTCGAGGCTGGCTTCTATAGTAACTTCCAAGGTCTGCAAGGCCGCAACGTGACGTACTACACGGGCGCGGCCCTGCAGACGCACAACTCGTCATTGATTTGGAATCAGACCGAAGCGATGGTGCAATCGCTGGTCGCGGGCCTTTGATCCGCTACACGTTCGCAGGAGTCGAAAGGCGGCCGGTATGCGCGCCGTCTTTATACGACGTGGGAGGTAGGGTTACAGCGTGGCAAAACTTGTCTACGGATTGAGCCAGTCCCTTGATGGCTACGTCGACCACATGAAGCTTGGGCCGCCCGCACCCGAGGCCTTCCGTCACTTCATCGGGCTGGTGCGCGGCGCGACGGGGCTCATCTATGGTGGCCGCACTTACGAGATCATGCGTTATTGGGACGAAGATCTTCCTGATTGGGACGCGGAGGATCGCGAGTTCGCGGCGGTGTGGCGGAAACAGCCGAAGTGGGTCGTGTCGCGTTCCCTCAAGTCAGTTGGCCCCAACTCGACACTTGTCGCGGATGATTTCGAGAAGGTGATACGCAGGCTGAGGGCCGAGCTGGCTGGCGAGATTCACGTTGCCGGACCAGTCCTGGCGCAGAGCCTGACCGAGGCCGGTCTTATCGATGAGTATCGACTCTACCTCCGCCCCGTCGTGCTTGGCGGCGGCCAGCCATTCTTCGCGGGCCCCCGGCCGCCGCTTCACCTGGTGGCCAGCGATTTAATCGCCGATGACGTGATTCGGTTGACGTACGTTCCTGCTTAATCGCGCGACGCGCCCGAGGGACTGCCGTCGGGGGTTATGAAGAATATTGGTGATCCAGCGACTCGCGAGCCATCTCGACAGGGCGTTGGGATAGCATGTGAGTTCCTGATTTTGTAAGGAGCTAAAACGGCCAGAAAGGCCAACGTGCCATTTGATTGTACAAAGAGTTTACGACTTCTGATCGGAAAGGCTGCTGGAGGAGACGTCTCTGTGATCGCGAGATTGACAAGATGACAGACGAACAGTTCGACGAGACTGCATTTGACGTCCTGGGGCGTGAGTTCGGCGTAGATGGCTTGGCAGGTTTTCTCAGGTTGCATCGTTCTGGCGAAGGCGACTACACAGCACAAAGGGCCGAATGGCAGCAGGGCCTGTCCGTTGACGATATTGTCGAGGCCATGCGCGCTGGGCGCGCGCAGAATCAATCTGATTGACTGATATGGTGGAGGCGGCGGGAATCGAACTGCTTCATACTATTGATAATAAGCAAGTTATTGATATTACAAGGAGCTAAAACGGCCAGAAGTGCCAGTCTGCCGAGCCTATTGTACAAAAATTGTACAAATTCTGATCGCTAAAGGTGTCTCAGACGACCGTCGATGAATTTCGGCCGTGAGTCCGACCTTAGGTCTGCGCCGTCAAAGCATGCGGCAGCCGACTCCTGGATAGCAGCGCTCGGCTGCTCGCTCCGGCATACTGGGCGTGAGACGTCTCGCCATTCACCCTGCCGCCAAGCGGTAGAATTGGCCGAGTTGAATTCTTGAGATGCTGAAATCTAAAGTTAGCCCGGTTTTCGGAATTGCCGCGATCGCGATAATCGCCGGCTTGCCGCTGGCGCACGCGCAACAAGCGCCTGCCTCCTCACCCGCGGCTCAGGCGTTTAGCCCTCCGCCGCCAACACCGAATGACACGCTTCGTTCTCCGGAGGTAAGTCCAGACGGTCATGTCACCTTCCGCCTCTACGCGCCTGACGCGAAGAAGGTGATCCTGCAATCGGAAGGCATTGAGTCGACTCCCGGGATCACCCCGGAACAGATGGAGAAAAGCCATGCCCGGGATGCGATGACCAAGGCTGAGAACGGAGTCTGGTCCATCGACTTCGGTCCGATCCAACCAGGAGTCTACCGGTACAGCTTTTCGGTTGACGGTGTACAGACCGTCGATCCACACAACCCGAACTCGAGCGAGTCTCTCAACTCCATCAAGAGTCTGTATGAGGTACCGGGCGGTCCGTTTCTGGAATACAAAGCGGACGTGCCACACGGCGCCATCGCAAGTGTCTGGTACGCGTCGAACATTGCGGGCGGTCTCCGGCGAATGCATGTTTACACTCCGCCGGGATATGAGCGCGGGGCGCAGCGGTATCCGGTTCTCTACCTGCTTCATGGCGGCGGCGATACGGACGATTCATGGCCCACCGTGGGCCGCGCGGGCGCCATTCTCGACAACCTGATTGCGGAGAAGAAAACCGTTCCCATGATCGTGGTCATGCCGGCCGGGCACGTGTCCCGTACGTTCCAATTGCGCACCGGGCAGAACACCATGGGCCATGACGAGTTCAATATGGACTTAGCCGGCGTCGTCGTCCCATACATCGATAAGAACTACCGAACGCAAGCCGATCGCGATCACCGGGCGATTGCAGGCCTTTCTATGGGCGGGTTGCAGACGCTTACTTTGTCATTGACCCGGTCGGACTTGTTCTCCTATGTTGGGGTTTTCAGCTCCGGCTGGTTTCCTCAGATGCGGGACCAGGTCGAAAAGATCGACTTCGCGGAATACAAAGCAAATGGAAAACCTTTTAAGCTGTACTGGGTCGGCGTCGGACGATATGACATCGCGAATGCGAATAGCGCGGCCAGTGTCCTGCTGTTAAAGAGCCACGGAATTGCGCCGGTAACTTACGATAGCGAGGGTTTTCACGCTTGGAACAATTGGCGCGACTATCTCCATCGCTTCGCGCCGCAGCTCTTTCAATAGTCTGTGTTTCAGCGCAGCGTGATCACGTAAGATGTCCCGCTTTTCAGGAGGACAGTTCGGTTCTTTCCCGCAGCCACCGCTTTCCCGGCCGACGTGTGGATTCCCGTAACGGACTGGGCCGTGGGAGGAGTCAGTTGGATGACCGCATCAGTGGTAGCGTGCAATTCCAAAGACAGTACCTTCCCAGCCTTCCATTGCATAGACAGCATGCTGCCTCCCCGTATGTGAACACCGTCGATGGAACCCTCCGGCCACTGTTCAGGAAGTGCCGGGAGCAATTGCAACTCGATGTACTCCGGTGTCCACCGAGACTGCACAAGCGCCTCTAACATTCCGTTTGCCGCGCCCAGGTTGCCGTCGATCTGGAATAGTCCTGGTGGATGCGTGTCCATGAGGTTCGGAAATGTGGATTGCCGAAACATTACTTGCAAACTGTCGTAAGCTTGTTTGCCGTCGTGCAGATGGTCCCAGTAGTTCACGACCCAGGCTCGCGACCACCCTGTCTGCCCGCCCCCGAACGAGATGCGCCGCTCCAAAGACACGCGGGCGGCCTTGGCCAGGTCGGGCGTATGCTCCAGCGAAATCTGACTACCTGGAAAAAGTGCCCAAAGATGCGAGATATGACGGTGCCCCGGCTCCGGCTCGTCATAATCCCGCTGCCATTCCTGCAACTGACCCAACTTGCCGATCGCGAACGGAGGTAGTTTGCTGCTCGCGCTTTGAACTTGCCGAAGGAAGGCGGGATCCTGGCCAAGGACATGGCCCGCTTCAATCGTGTCCGTGAACAGCTCACGCACAATCTCAATATCCATGGTGGGACCCATCGTTAAGGAGTGTTCGGTTCCATTCGGCGCACGATATCGATTCTCGGGCGAAATCGACGGCCCGGTGACCAGGTGCCCGGCGCCATCGTCCACCAGATAGTCGAGATAGAACTGAGAAGCATCATGCAGAATGGGCCACGCCCGCTCTCGCAAAAACTTCCGGTCCAACGTGTAGGCATAGTGATCCCAGGCATGCAGCGATAGCCAAGCCCCGCCCATTGGCCAGATGCCCCATTGGTATCCATCGATCGGATCGGCATCCCCCCACAGGTCCGTGTTGTGATGAATCACGAAGCCGCGCGCGCCGTAATACTCCTGCGCAACTCGCGTTCCCGTGCCGGTTGCCGGAGTCCGGACCATGTCAACGAGATTGATCAACGGCAATGTGGCCGCCCCCAACCCGGCGGGTTCAGCGAGCCAGTAATTCATCTCGGTGTTGATGTTGATGGTCCACTTCGATCCCCACGGATTGCTGACGCCTCCTGCCCAAATTCCCTGTAGATTTGCCGGTAATCCGTCAGGACGGGAGGAACTGATCAGTAGATAACGCGCGAACTGAAAATAGAGCTGCTGCAGCCCGAGATCGTCCGAGCCACCCTGGACCCGCTTCATGCGCTCGTCCGTTGGTAAGTCTTCATTCGTGACTGCTGCCCCCAGATGAAGAGCCATACTCCGGTAAATCGCCTGGTAAACCGCTTCTTGCCGCGCCAGGATCTCCTGCGCGCTGTGCTTTCGAGCGTGCGCCAGCATGCGTTCGCATTGTGCTTCGGGATCGCCGCCTGCAAAGGGGCCGCCTCTGAAGTCCGTCGCCGCAGCGATTAAGATCACGACTGAGTCGGCATCAGAGACGACGAGGTCTGAGTTTTCGGAATGGACACCTCCGCCAGAAGGCAAAACTAACGCCTCGCCGGCGAACCGAATTTCATCTTTATGCGCGGTGCCCTCGCGGAGCACCAGGGTGTCCTGTCCGAGTGTACGGACGTTGAAGTCCGCCGGGCGGTCCATACTCGCGCGAAAGTTGATGGCTCCTTTTCGATCCGCGCTGAACCTCACTACAACTACTTCGTCCGGAAGAGACGCGTAAACTTCACGCGTGTAATGCACCCCGTTCATGACATAGGTTGTGCGGACAATACCTGTTTCGAGATCAAGCTGCCGGCGGTAATCATCGACCGCTCCCTTATCCGGCGAGCGCAGATACAGATCGCCTAACGTGCTGTAGCCGGGCATCCCCGCGGGGATTCCGATCATGTCATCCTGCGCGAGTTTTTCAGCAGCGGAAATCTTTGCGTCATCCAGACCCTTCGACGCAAGCAGGAGCTTACGAATCTCCGGTACGGCTGCGTGCGCCCTGGGATTCAGACGGTTGACGCGGCCACCCTGCCACAATGACGATTCGTTTAATTGCAGGTGCTCGTCCGCGCCGGAGGTCTGCGACCTATCCATCAAGGAAGCATTTGCACGCGATACCTGCTGGTCTCCGTTGTTCGGTCCGGAGTTTGCCCCGCCGAAAACCATCGCGCCGAGGCGGCCGTTTCCTACGGGAAGCGCGTTATCCCAGATCGCGGCGGGCGACCGGTACCAGAGCACTTCGGGCACGCTCCCTACGGCGATCTGCCCCCACGCAACGGAGGTTACGAGCAGAGAGGCGAGGGTCGTAACAGCGGCTAAGCGAGGCAAGTTAGGGCTTTGAAGATCCGTTCTGAAAGAGTCTGGGCGCGAAGTCTTTCAGATCCCGGCGCCATGTCTGCCACTCATGCGCCGTGCCCGGCGATTCATAGAACACGTGCTTAATATTGGCGTCCATGAGCGACGTATGCAGCCGTTCGATGCCGGCGTGCATATTCGCAGGCTCGTCGGTTCCGACCCCGAGCCAGAGCAGGTGGACTCTCTTCCCGAACGCCGCGGGGTCGGCGAGCGCGCCGTTGAGGGATGTCTTCGGGTCGAACTTCTCGTTGCCGAGCGACCCGGCCGCCCCGCTGAATCCGCCAATGTATGAGAAGAGATCGAGACGGTCGAAGGTGACCTGAAAAGTTTGCATGCCTCCCATGGATAAACCCGCCATGGCGCGATGATCGCGATCGGTGAGCGTCCTGAAGTTCGCGTCGATGTACGGAATAAGCGCCTTGGTGACATCGTCTTCGAACGCGGCCGCCGTTTCCCGCATGGCCCGCATCATTTCCGGCGACCCAAAGGGTTTGCCGGTCAGATCGGGAGGGGTTTGACCAGCGCGCCTGGCGTAGCCATTCGCCATGACGATGATCATGGGCTTCGAGGCGCCGCTTGCAATCAGGTTGTCCAGAATGAAGTTCGCATTACCTTGTCTGATCCAGCCGGTTTCATCTTCGCCTCCTCCATGCTGCAGATAGAGCACCGGATAGCGTACGCGGGTTTGCGCATCGTAGCCGGGCGGCGTGTACACCAGCGCATGCCGCCAACTTCCCGTCACGGCCGAGTGATACCAGACTTCGCGAACTTCGCCATGAGGAACTTCCTGAACCGAGTAAAATGTAACCCCGGGCTCCGGAATCTCGATCGCGCTCGCGTCTTTGCTGCCTCCGTAGAACGCGTGACTGGCGGGGTCGCTGAATTCCACTCCATCGACGATGAGGGTGTAGTAATGAAGTCCGGGAGCCAGCGGCGGAGTCGTGACAGTCCAGTAACCGTCCGGTTGCTTTTCCATGTCCAGTTTCGGGTTGCTCCAGAAGTTGAGGCGCACCTTTGAGGCATCCGGGGCCTTTAGCCGAAACTGCACCCTGGAGCTATTGTCGACTCGCGGATAGGCCGCACCGGAGACATTCGTCATGGCGGGCTTAAAGTCGCCGGAGTCCTCGGCGCGAGCGCAATAAACGCCGCTAAGTACGAGGATAATCATCCCAATCCACTTCATCTTTTCATTCACCCCAATCCAATAGCGTTCTCGAGCGGCGCGTTTCACTGGCCCGGCAATACAACCGAATGTTATGCTATCAGAACTCGGAACGAAAGTTGAATTTTGATTCAATGCATTGAATCGTTCGACGAAGGATACCGATGAAAACTGCGAAGTTATCTTACTCAATACTCGGGATCGCTCTTTCCCTGGCTCTCACGCTTTCAGCTCAGGTTCAAACCATCGTGCCGCCGGTGATCCCGAACGCCAAGCCGGTAATGCTGGAGCACATCAAGGTTCACGGCACGACGCTGGAAGGCAATCTGGAGGGCGATGCCGTCGACCGCGACGTGATCGTCTTCTTGCCGCCCAGTTACGCCAGGGAGAAATCCCGGCGGTATCCGGTTGTCTATGCCTTGCACGGCTTCTCCATCGGCGCCGAGCAATGGAGCCATGAAATCCATGTGCCGCAGACCATCGAAGGCGCTTTCGCTCAAGGCGCTAAAGAGATGATCGTGGTTCTCCCCGATTCCAAAACCGTGCACAACGGCTCCATGTATTCGAGTTCTGTCACGACGGGCGATTTCGAGAATTTCGTGGCGCACGATTTGGTCGCGTACATCGATGCGCACTACCGGACCTTTCCTCAGAGAGCCAGGCGTGGTCTGGTCGGACATTCGATGGGTGGCTACGGCGCGAGCCGCATCGGCATGAAGCATTCCGATGTGTTCGGCAGCTTGTACATCATGAGCCCGTGCTGCATGTCCGCGAGGCCGGCCGGACCGGGCAACCCGGAGATCGAAAAGGCGCTAGAATCGGTGAAAACTCCCGAGGATTCCGCCAAGCTCCCGTTCTTCGCCCGGGCTCAGCTTGCTTCCGCAGCGGCATGGTCGCCCGATCCGAAAAACCCTCCGCTCTATCTCGACCTTCCGATGAAAGACGGTGTGCCCCAACCGGACGTGCTGGCGAAGTGGGCGGCGAATGCGCCTCTGGCTTTCGTGGATCAGTATATTGGGAACCTCAAGCAATATCGCGCGATTTCCATGGATGTTGGCGACCAGGACGGGTTGCGCATCGATGCCGGCAAACTACACGACATCTTCGATAAGTACGGAATCGCGAACAGCTTTGAGATCTATCCGGGCACGCACACCAGCGCGGTCGCTGACCGCTTCCAGAATCACGTGATGCCGTTTTTCAGCAAAAATCTCTGCTTCCAAGCTGGTTGTCAGTAACCGGTGCGAAGCGCCGTTCCAGCCTCGATTTTCTAAAGACGGGCGGGACTGGCGCGGGTCGAGCGCGGGTCTGAGGATGATAGGCCCTCTCAGGGCCGGTGAACCTGGACATCGGACGGGCAGGCTTGGGCCTTTTCCGCTTGCTTCAGTCCGCCTCAGCCGCGCTATTTCCCAGGAGCAAGAGGAGATCAATGCGCGCTAGCTCTAATCGCTCTCGGTCGATCGGCTCCTGCAGTCGTTCCGACTTGGCAGGGATTAGGACATTTGTATTTGGCGTTGACAGCGTAAATGGTCGTGTCCTGAAGGCAGGAGATGCCATTGGTAAACTCCGCGGCGGATCACGTCGTTGAGGACGAGGATTGACGCAGCCGAATACCTACGGTGATTACGGAATCGGCTTCCTATTCGGTTCCGTTGAGCTTATTGCGGACTTACCGTTCAGTTCCCAGAACGCTGTTTCTTGGGAACGTGGGTGCGGCACTTCAGCGAGATGCCGACAAACCGTCAACGTGACTGGGCACCCAGGGGACCGATCGCCAGGACAGGGTCACATTCCGGTAACCGGATATATCGGAAACCGGCGAATTGGCCCACACGTCGGGCGTGATCCAGCAAATTGGCCTACCTGTGCATTCCGGCATGTGAGTCCAGATCAGGCAAGTGGCCGATCACCCAGGCAAGAGTTGAAGGAAGTAAGCGTTTCCGTTATTCACGGTTTAGAATTCTGTTTTGGAGGTCTCCAATGAGATCAGCTCCGATGATGTGCCTTTTACATGGCGCGTTCCTTGTGGGCATCCTTCTGTCGATTGCGGCTTCGAGCCGTGACGCGTTTCCGCAGCCGGTAACCGGGCCCCGTTCGAAAGTCGAATCGGGCCTTAGCCTTCGAGTGAGAATCGAGGGAAGACCGCTCGACCACTGGACTCTCCAGGACCGAATGCACTTCTACGGCGTGCCGGGCGTGCAGATCGCCGTGATCGACCAGGGTCAAGTTGCATGGATCGGAAGCTATGGCGTTACCCGGGCGAGCGGCAGCCAGCATATCGATGATAAGACCCTGTTCGAGGCGGCATCTCTCAGCAAGGTAGTGACGGCGCTTGCGGTGCTGCGTTTGGTGGACAAAGGCGCGGTCCGTCTCGACGCACCTGTCCGCTCGGTCCTCAGAAGCTGGCAATTATCGGATCCATCCAACTCTGTTACGACTCGTGAGTTGCTGAGCCATAATGCCGCGATTAATATGCCTCCTGGAGAGACGGCGCTGCGGCCCTCTCAGCCCATCCCCACCAACATTGATCGGCTGGCTGGACGGGCGCCTGCTGGCCGGGAAACAGAGTTGTGGTGCAATCAGCGAAAGCCCATTCCGAAGAAGCAATGGGGATAAGTTCCCCATCATCGGACGCTTGCTTCGTGAGTATCGCCCTGGTCGTATCGAGAGAGGCGGGTCGCTGGTAATGCAGTCCTGCATATCCGCTCTTCAGCGAGGCTGTGTTCGCCTTCGAGGGCAAGTTCATGAGACGCGCCAGGACGGGGCCGGTGATCGGCGTTCCATCGGCATTCCTCGCCACCGGAACGGCAATGGTCTGCATGCGGTCGTGCTGCTCTATGTCCCCTTGCCAGCCGCTGCTCAGTAGCACATGACCGGCATTCACATCCTCGGTGAAGGGCGAGAAATCCAGCGGCGAGTTGCCGCGATTCGGAACTTCATATAAGAGCACGCCGCTCATCTTGACCGGGGCGGAAGGAAGAATCAGCTTGAATGTTGCCGAGTATTGAACCTGACCGCTCTGAGTGCGAGGGGCATGAATCAAATCATTGATGATGGCGTTCCGCGAATCTGAAGGATTGAGTTCGCCAAAAAAGCGGCCAGTCAGAACCGTGTGGGTTTGAGCGGCCTGGCTGTTCTCGACTTCGAGCCGGACGAGGCGGGCCTGTAGCGCGCCCACCAGGCATAGCATGATAACGCCAAATCGCCCCGCACCCTCGCCGAATAAGTGAAGCTTCAATGATAGCGTACGGCTATGAATATCGACCTCCGTCATCTGAACGCGTTCCTTTCCGCCGCCCGGCACCGCAGCTTCACCCGCGCCGCGAAAGCGCGGAATGTTTCGCAGCCCTCCTTCACGATGCAGATCCGCCAACTCGAAACCGAACTCGGCGTTCGCCTTCTCGACCGCAACACGCGCTCCGTGCAACTCACTCGTGTAGGCCACGATCTATTTCCGGTGCTGGAACGCTTGGTCGGCGAGTTGCAGTCGGTTCTCGCCGCCACGAAAGAATCATCGGAGAAGCGTGTCGGCCGCGTCTCAATCGGCGTTCTACCATCGCTGGCCGCTACCGTTCTTCCGCCCCTGTTGGCGCGCCTGAAAACCGAACACCCCGGTGTGGCTGTTCACCTGAAGGAAGCTCCAGCCAGGCGGGTGATTGACATGGTCCGTTCCGAGGAAGCCGACTTCGGCATCGGCTGGGCCAAGCAGAAAACCTCCGATATCAAAATAACTCCGCTCTTCACCGATCGCATGCCGCGATTTTCAGGCATGGTTCGCCGCTCGACAAACTGAAAGCCGTCACCCTAAGGGAGCTAGTTTCCTTTCCGCTGATTTTGACTGACCACGACAGCAGCGTGCGAGCCCTCGTCGACGACGCCATCCACTCACTCGGTATACCCATTCTGCCCGCGTGGAAACCACATACCTATCCACAGCCCTTGCGCTGGTGAGCGCGGGACTGGACGTCACCGTTCTTCCGGCTGTCGTGCTGCAGATGGATGAGCGCCGGGACTTGCGCGCGCTTCCCATCCACAAACCGATTTTGGATCGACGCATCGGACTCCTTCAAAAGCCGGGTCGCACGCTATCGCCGCCTGCGGAAGTTCTGTTTCAGACATGCTTGCGCGACGCGCGTCCCCAAGGCCTCAGTGCGTCTTAGTCTCAACCCGCGCCGAGTCCAGGAACTCGTATCGGTCCCGATGTTGTTCAGCTTCCGCGCGGGAGTCGGTATTGAGATGCATTACCTCGTGGGTTTTGGCGAAGTCCGGCCACTTCGTCAGGCTTCCACCATTGGGATTGCCCGTCTTGATAAAGTTTGCCCAGTAGTCGTTCATGATTTCGGCCACCTTGTAATCGTCCGGCTGCCAGTCGGCTTTTTTGGAGTCGAGCATGGTGAACGCGTACTCCAACTCGGCCGCGTGGGGCGCTCCCAAGGTCTTGATACCCATTCCCTTCATGGCATCCGGCGCGGGAACCGGACGATCGAATTCGTATCGATATACGGGGACTCCTGTCGCGGCTTGCTCTTCGATCCATTTCCATGTACCGAAAACAATAAACTGATCGGTCGCCAGATCACCCGCCGTCCTCACTGCGTCCTCATCGGTCGTCGCGGCATACACCTTCCCGGCCTCAGCGCCCCGGGCTCCGAACTGCTTATTTAGCTGCTCAGTTAAGCTCTTGGCCGTCGGTTTGGTCTGCGCCATCGTCACGGCCATGCGCATTTCGTCCGCATTCCAGCCGGCTAGCAAGGGGATCTGAGCCTGCTTCCGCTGTGCGTAGATGGAAGTCACATCGGCTGGAAGGAAATAGCCGTCCACAATCGGCCAGAAGCCGAACCCGTTGCCCTTCTTCGAGGCTGCCGCCAGCAGGTCGGTGGCAGGCATCGCACGGAGATCGGCCAGCGATTTTGCGTTCGTGGACGTGGCGAAAGCGACGCCTTCCTTCTCGGCTTGGGTCAGCGTCGTCATGTCGCGGCCGCCGGTCTGTCCCAGAAACGCGCCACTTTCGCCGATGGCGCGCTGGAACAGGTCACGCGAGAGCGCGGCGAAGCCATTAACGCGCTGACCGAAAGCGATCCGGCCGACTCGCCTCCGACGGTGATCTTTTCCGGGTCGCCTCCGAACGCCCCGATGTTCCGGCGCACCCACTCGATAGCCGCCACTTGATCGAGCAGACCGTAATTACCTGAGGCGTTGTGTCCGGATTCCTTCGTCAGCTCGGGACGCGCGAAAAATCCGAAGATGCCCAGCCGGTAATTGGCATTCACTACCACGATGCCGTGCTTCGCAAAGCTTTCACCGTCATAGCGAGGTTCATCCTCGGCGCCTGCTGAGAAGCCTCCGCCGTAGAACCAAACGTAAACCGGAAGCGGATTGTTGGAAGAATGGCTGGTAGGTGTCCAAACGGTCAGTGAAAGGCAATCCTCACTCATCTCCGCGCCCCGCGGGGCGATGTCGCTGTACACTTTGCCTTGGACGCAGTGCGCGCCGAATTCAGTGGCGTTGCGCACTCCGGTCCAGGTGGCCGCCGCCTGCGGGCCCTTCCACCGCAAGTTACCTACGGGAGGCGCCGCGAATGGCACACTCCGGAAAATCTGGACCGAAGAATCCGCGTTAGCCCCACCTTGTAAGATGCCGCTGTCGATCTTAACCTGCATATCCACCGGCCCTGCCGCCCACGCCATGGCGTTCAAGAACAACGTCGCAACAAAAATCCTGCTCATATCGCCTCCAGCAGGCTTCTGTTTATCACAACGCGGATTTTGCGATTGCAGTGATAGGCACGGCAAAACAGTGCGGCTTGTTTAAGGCCGTATGCCATCGGGTTTGAACTCACCGCCGCTGACCAGAACATCGAGGAGCTCTTTGATGCGCGCAGGGCACGCTCTGCCTTTCTGCGGAGTCATATTGTCGTGGTCGGACTCGATCATGGGCAGCGGCTCTTTGGGCCCGGGAATCTGGTTGAGCATCGTCCAGATTCCCGCCGGTGGCGAGGTTGTGTCGATGAAACCCATGCCCGCCATCACCGGCGCATGGATGTGCGGCGCAAAATTCACGGTGTCGAAATAGAGCGCGGTCTTCATCGCGTCCGGGTTGTCCGGCGGCCAGTTGGGATAGCCCGCTTTGCGGCCGTGAAGATCTCCGTTGGTGTCCGCACCAGCCGGCACGCAGACCAAAACGGAAGTGATTTTCTCGGGCCGCAATCCGGCGAGCGCGAGGCTTTGCTGGCCGCCCATACTGCCTCCCATCAGCACGATCGCCTTGCCGTCCCAATCGGGCCGCGTGACTAGATAATCGAGAGCCCGCGAGTCGCGCAAATACATGTTCAGGAAATAGGATTTATCGCGATCGGTGTTGCCGATGGCCTGGTAGTTCTTAGGTACGTTACCGGATGCATCGGATGGCAGCTTATCGTGGGAATCGACGTTGATGGCGAGCCAGCCTTCGGCGGCGTGCTGCGCGGCGGCGTGCGGGTTCAACGCGTATACTCCCGCGTATTGCAATTGAATCAAAGCAGGAAACTTGCCTTCGCGAGCGGGTTTGGCAACATAGCCATGACTGTGTGAGCCCAACGCGTCGAGCTCGAACACGTTCACTTCGACTCCAGCCACATCGGTCTGAACCGGTGTCAGGACGGGGTTGATCGGGATCTTTGCCTGAGCGCTTAGCTTACTTTCCCAAAAAGCGTCGAAGTCATCGGGACGCGGCGTTGAGAGTCCAATCTTGGCCGGCGCAACTGCCGCGCCGACCGCGTAGAAGCCGTTGTTGCGGCCGGTATTCCCACCAATGTAAGTAGGTGCGGATTTCGCTGCGGAAGTAGCCACGTCCGGGCCGGGCGCATCGAGAGCCGCGTACGGTTCAATCGCGACGTAGATCATTTCCGGCTGGTCGCCGACGATTTCGATTTTGTCCTTACCGGAAGTCAGATCGAGCTTGCCTTCCTTGAGGACGATCGCGTTGTTGCGGCGAATGCTCCACTTGTAGCTATAGGCGGGCTTCGCCGAACCGGGCGTCACCGTCCAGCCAACCGTCTCGCCGAGTTCGTAGACGCCGCTGGCGTGATACGGCGCAAAGGTCAGCTGCTGTTCGATCGGCGCGGGTTGGGCGAAACAGGAGAAGGCAGCGGAAAGGAGTGCGACTAGAAGGCGTGCGTGGATTCGAATCACTCGTGGACCTCGCTCAGACTCACCGTAATCCCCTTCAAGGGTCTATCGGTGGAATCTAGAAACCGGGCGCAGAAGTCGGTGGCTCCACCGCCGTTGATCACGGCCGCGCGCACCACGTTCGGCCCTTTGCGGAGCGTGAGGCGCTTGGAGACGCCGTCATCGATGACCGTTTGACGATCGCCGTAGATACCGATCACCTCGTTACCGTTCACCCACCAAACCGACGCCGAGTTTGACCCGATGGCCAGCCGAACGCCGGACATCTCCCGTGGGGAGTTCACCACGGTAACGGCCCAGAACAAAACGTCGGAAGTCGGCTTGCCCAGTGCATGCGCGAAGTGATAGAGGTTGACGTTATAGAGCTTCGTATCCACCGCGTACCAGGTAAGTGCGGCGTTATCGACCATCACCTTGTCGCCATCATGCGGAAGCGCCGTGAACTGGCCGGGAAAGTATTCCTTGTGGACGGCCGCTTGCACCGCGGCATCGCCCAAGCCCTTGACGGAGATCGGCTCCAACAGGAGCCAGCGCTGAATGAAGCCATCGGTGTCAGGAGCGCGTTCCGGCGAAACAGGTCTTGTTAACGTAGGCCAGAAAACTTGAGTTGCAGCCCCGGATGTGGCGACCAGAACCAGAACAGCAGCGTAACTGCGGAGTGAGTTCATGGAGTCTTGAACAACCAGCGCTGCTTATCGCTCTTCGGATCGAATTCAGACAGTGTGGCGAAACTGCTGCCCACGGCCGAAAGAGCCAGCGGTTTCCTTGATTTGGATTCTGACTTCGGAGTGATGCGCCAGGAACCGTCGGCTAGCTGGTCCATCCGCCACAGTTGTTCGGGCGCGCCGGTGAATGCGGGAAGCACCACCAGTTCGGCGTCCGCAGTGGCGGCGAGCACGCGATCAGTACCGGCGATGGCGATTTTGAAATAGGGCGACCCAGGGTAGCCGCCCGCGTTGGGGACGGCCGCAACCGTCCACTTCTGCTGGGCCTGGCACAGGTAATTGGCCATGCGGGGTTCGATGTTGCCTGCGGGCCACTTCGCTGAAAATTGAGCGGCATCCTGCGACGGAATTACCACGCCTGTTCCGGCAAACATTCCTCCCGGTGGACTTCCGCCCGGTCTGGGCCTTTGACGCGGACCGCCCACCGGCACTCCCTCGACAGCAAGTTCGAGCACCGTTCCCGTGCGGACAGACTCGATCGCATACGTGCCCTCTTTCAAGTTCTCGCCGGCAAGGGGCCAGCCGTCTTTCCACAACAGCGGACGAATATCCAGGACGCTCGCGCCTCCCCGATCCAGGTCGGCTTCCCAGTGCATGGAGAATTTCTGCACCCCATCGCCGAAATCGAGCAAGCCGAAATGACCAGGCCCGATCAACCGGCCGCCGGATCCAATCAACAGCTTGCCGCCGCCCTGGATCATATCGATGCCGTCCGCGTCGAGGAAGGGACCTGTAACTTTTCTCGAACGGCCCATGCGGATGTTGTAGCCTGAGTCGGCGCCGCGACAGCAACTCCCGTGCGTAGCCAGCAAGTAGTACCAGCCATCGTGAAACATCATGTCCGAGGCTTCGCAGTTGATCGCAAGGTCACGCGGCTTATCGTGCGCGTTCACGCGCTTGCCTGTTTTAGGGTCAAGTTCCACCAGTCGGATGTATCCGAAATAGGAACCGTAGGTGAGCCATAGCTTGCCGTCTGTCGGGTCTGGAAAGACGCCGGGATCAATGGCATTGGAGTCTTCGACGCCATCGGATGAGGCCACCACGCCGCCCTCTTCCCATTTGTAGTCGGGCGAGCTCGGATCAAGAGTTTTGCTCCAGATCATGTTGACAGCGGCTCTGGGCTGAGCCCCGATGTTCGCGGCAAGATACACGTAGTAGCGGTCGCCCGCGTGAATCACGTCAGGCGCCAGGCCGCGACGAGGCAGCGCGGTTCCGGAACGCCAGGTCCAACCGTCGTCGGAGACCAGCGAAGAACCTCCGGTGCCGTAGGTGTAGAGTTTCCCGTCGCACCAAACCACGGTAGAAGGGTCGTGGATCACAATGTGACCATCCAGAGCCAGCGCGTTTGTGACGCAAAGAAGAGCGAGTGCGAGAGGACCGTACCGCATGGCTATTGACATCTGAAGTTACGAGCGTCGTTGCTGTCGCCCTGACCGGTATACTGCGCGTGCTTCGGATAGGCACACAGTGGCCGGCTGCGACCCGGAAATGCACTTCCAGTTGCAATCACAGCTTCCGGGGCGACACCTTTCTCGGTCCAATTCACCACGGCGCTCAGCATATCAAACTGATCGAGCGCCGGCCCGCCGCCGCAGTGGCCCATCCCCGGCACGAGGAAAATGCGGCTCCATCCGGCGACCTTATCCGCCCCGCCATTAGCGGCCGCAAGGGAGTTGTAGTACTTGAGCGTGTCGAGCGGCGAGAACCAGGGATCACTGTCTCCATGGAAGAACAGGAGCTTTCCCCCGCTTGCAGAAAACGTGGATAGATTCGTCGATGCCGGCTCTACCAGGGGATCGGAGGCGTGCAGAGCCTCTTTGTCGACGTCGATCTCAGTCGCCGTTGGATAGGGACCGAAGATGCCGCCGGTGCCCAGCGCCAGCAGTCCCGAAACCTGATCGCCGTCAGCGATGCCCGCGTCGTACAGAAAACCTGGATATACTTGGGTTCCGTAGGAATTCTTCGGTCCCGCGAAGGCTTTCTTGATGGCGGCGATCTTCTCAGGGGCAATGCAGTTATTGCCTTGGCCGTTCTTGCACGCCACAACCTCTGGATCGAAATCGCAGCCTATCGGGTCGGATATCATGCCATCCGCAACACCGTCCTTCGCGTCGCACCGGCTCATCAGCGCGCTCATGAAGAGCTTGCGCTCGCCATCGGTGAGTAGCTTGTCGATCAGGGGCTTCCCCGACGCGTCTTTGGGCGCAGCCTGGTTGTACGCCACTGGAATCCATTTGCCGATGGCGAGATTTGACAGGCCCGTACGCATCGCGGGATCGCCGGAGACGATGCCGTTGAAAACCGTGGGATAACGTTGCGACAGGATCATCCCTTCGCGTCCGCCGGTGGAGCAGCCGACGAAGTAGGAGTAAGCCGCCGGCTTCGCGTAGTATTGCGCGATGACCCGCTTCGCCAGTCCTGCAACTTCAGCATTGGCGAGAAACGCGAAATCGAGATAAGCCTGCTGATCGCGCATGAACGAGAAATCGAACGGACCGTTTTTTGACTTATGTCCCGTGTCGGTGCTCGCCACTGCGAAGCCACGGACCAGTGCGGGTTTCGCGCCGGAGTATGAGGCTCCTATCGGATCTCCGATGAAGCCGTTTCCGCCGCCGCCGCCCTGCATCATAAAGTCACCATTCCACGTTCCAGGCTCGGGAAGAGCCAGCGCGAAGCCGATAGCGAATTCCTCGCCGTCCGCGCCTTTGCGCCGATTGATTGCACCATCCACGCGGCAGTGCGCGGGCAGAGGTCCGTTATGGCCGGCTGTGCTGGAAACCCGGGCAGCCTTGGTGATCTCGACGTGATCAATTCGAAGATCGGCGAGTCTTGCGCACGGATCCGTCGAGTCAGCCTGAGTAACACCAACCGCGACGCACGCCGTTACCGCAGCGAGAATAATTCTCCTTTGGACCATTGGCATATTATCGATTGACTTCAAACACCTGAATCGAACGCGCCGGCAGAACGTGTTCGAAGCGCTCGCCTTGGACAGCCATTTTCGACCGGACCGGCACGATTTGGTCAGGGTGCGTGATCGAGTTAGTCGCCCAATTCGAGCTCCCAGTCAGGGTATCAAGGAGGGCGGGATGAGTTCCACTACCAAGTCCACTCAACTTAATAGTGATTGGTTGATCGGTTGAGGCGGCATTGACCAGTTTGACGCAAACCTTGGCATTCGGAGAGGCCGTGACAGAGTAGAAGACCTTGTCCCCAGCGCCTGACAAACTAGATTCCACCGTGTGATCCCCCAGGCAGGACGAAAACATCACCTGAGCGTAGTAGGCGGGCGACCCATAGCTATCGAGAGCGTCGTAACCGATCAGATCGGTGCTCCACTGCATGCCGCCGGGATTCACGTTGACCAATAAAGGCGCATAGGAAGCCATAACAACCACATCGCTATTCCGTTCAAGCCCGGTCATGAAGGCCGCATCACCTAGGGCCGCTCCCATGTTTGGGGTCGGGGTGCCTTCCCTGGTCGCCCACTCTCCAACAAAGATCTTGGGGCCTTTTCGGTCGGTGTTGTCGTACTGCTTCGCTAACTCCAACATGCCTTGCTCGCGCTTGTAGTAGTGATCGTCGACGACATCCGGACGCACGCCCGTTACGGGAATGGTGGCAATCACTTGTAAGTCCGGGTACTGCGCTTTGATCGCTTTGAAGAACTGAGCGTAGCGGCCATCGTAGGAGTTGGACTTATCAAAATTATCTTCGTTCCCCACTTCCACGTAGCGCAATTTGAAAGGAGCGGGATGCCCATCGCGGACTCGCATGGCGCCCCACTTCGTGCTCGCTCCGCCGGACACGTACTCGATCTCATCAAGCGCGTCTTTCACGTAAGGATCCAGATCCGAACCCGGCTTCACCACTTGTCCTCCGAGCGAGTAGCCCGCGTAAACGGCGAGCAGGGGTTCCATGTGGAGGTCCTCGCACCACAGGAGGAATTCGAACAGACCCATGCCGTCAGATGAGTGATAGCTCCACGTGGTCGGGTGGGTTGGCCGGTCGACCAGCGGCCCGATCATCTTCTTCCAATCGAACCGGGTTGCGATGTTGCCGCCCTCCAGATAATTGCCTCCAGGAAAGCGCAGGAACGAGGGATGCATGGCAGCCAGCTTCTCCATGATGTCGATGCGATTTCCATTCGGCCTTTCGTGGTACGTCGGCGGGAAAAGGGAAACGAGTTGGAGCCACAAGGTAGCGGGCCGGTCGACGGTGATCTCCAGGTGATTTTCGGAGGATGCCGCGGTGCTCCCGGACTCCATCTCGAATTTGTACTCCTTCCATGCGGCACCGCTCACGGGAACATCCGCACTGGCGAGGACCGCGCCGGATTGATCAGCGACGAGCGTGACCTTCAGCGGGAGCGAGCTCGACGCTGCCGTTTTGGCGAAAAGCGAGCCCGTGTACTTCGTATTCGGACGAACTGCAAACCCCCAGTAGCCCTCGTTGAGCAAACCTGCCGGGCTATGCGCATCCGCTTTCAGGACCTCCAGTTTCGCACTGCTCGAGAGCGCTTTGGACGGCCCTTCTTTGGAATCGATGCTAACCTTCGCGGATGACGCGCCGTTCTCGATCAGGAACCAATTGAGAATGCCGCTCCAGTCCGCTCGGAACGTGCGGTTTCGGATCAGTTCCGCATATAATCCTCCATCGTAGGAGTAGTTGATCTCCTCCGTCATCAGGCCATACAACGTAGGGCTCGCTGGTGCTTTGGTGCGATTCAAGTCCACACTCAACGTAGCCGCGGGCTGCCCAAAAAGCCCCGGGGCGGCGAGCGCGGCAAACAAAAGAGCGGTTAGCGTTCTTTCAGTGCTGTGGTTGTCGATGCTCTGGCTCAATGTTCTCCTCCTCCTGGCGTCGTCTTTGCGGGCGGCTCTGGGACTGGGCCTCTTTTCTTCAACCGAACTAGCCCGCGTTTCCCGATTACGGTCTGTCCCGCTTGTCCCGTTGAAAGCGGTACATCCGACTATACGCAATATGGGTCGGGTGCCCGTTTTTTTGGACGCCTAAGGCAACAGATGTTGCGTGCTTTCCGAGGCGGGGAAGAGCGGGTGGTAGTTGAACTTGAAAACGGGCTTCGAGCCCCGACGTTAGCCTGAGAGCGCCAGGATCACGGCCGAGAGACTTACATCAACGGCGTGTCGACACGTGATGGAATTGGAGTATGTCGGTTGTTGGACCTCACCCGCCTGTCGGTTCCTCCGAGATATTTTCCCAGCGCGGCGTCACCGCTCGTCCTCGCTCTAGGGCGCACGGGTGGGCAATCGGGCCAAGCATAGCGGATGACCGTGACTCAGACTACGGCGCTTTAAACCTCGTGAACGTGCCGCGTCTATTGACCGCGAATTGAATTCAGCCGTTGAACGCGCTGATACCCATCGAGAGAACCGTAGTTCGATTGTACAAATTCAAAATATGGCCCTGCAAGTCATTGAAAAAAAAACGGGTTAAATTGGTGGAGGCGGCGGGAATCGAACCCGCGTCCGAGAAGGTTAGAAGTGAAAAGACTACGTGCGTTTCCGGTTCAGTTGATTCGGCCATCGCCTGAGAGCCGGCAAGAAAGCGAACGGCCTAGTCCGATTGTGTTTCGGTTCTGAGCTCCGGACCGAAGCCTTCGATACCTATCCCGTAAAATGACGCTCACTGACCGGCGCACGGGCTCACCGGCTGGAGCGGCCACCTAATTAATTAAGCAGCGTATGCAAACTGCGTGTTGGCAGTTGTGTTTTTCCGATCGTTTTACGGGAGCTCGGAACCCGGCACGACTTCCCTACCCTATACAATCCCGTCGAAACCTGGGCGCCCCCACATTGCGCTACCTGGATGATAACACTTGCTTGGCGACTTCAAAATGGCTCAACGTCTGGGTGTACTGGTGAATGCCGCGGTAGAGAGATTCGGCCAGCTTCTGGCGGTATTCGGGGCGGGCCAGAAGCGCTTCCTGCCGCGAGTTGGTGAGGAATCCGATCTCGGCGAGCACGGACGGCATGGACGCGCCGATCAGGACCACGAACGGAGCTTTGCGCACGCCCCGGTTGCGGGCCGACGGGAAAGAGCGCTGGGTGAAGCTTTGGAGCGAGGTCTGGACGGAGCCGGCGAACTGGCGGGATTCCTCGATCTTGTCGTGCAGGGAAATCTTCTGGATGAGGTCTTTGAGTTCGAAGACGCTCTTTTCAGAGATCGCGTTTTCGCGGGCCGCGGTGTCCATCGCCTCGGGTGAATTGGTGAAGTTCAGGTAGTACGTCTCGACCCCGGCGACTTCACGGGCGGCCGAGGAGTTGGCGTGGATGGAAAGAAACAGATCGGCGTGGCTGCGATTCGCGATGGCGGTTCTTTCTTCCAGGGGAACGAAAGTATCATCATTGCGCGTGTAGACGACCTCGGCGCCGAGACGCTGTTCGACCAGCTTGCCGAGCCGCAGGGCGACATCAAGGACGAGATCCTTTTCGAGCAGGCCGCCGGCTCCGCTGGTCCCCTGGTCATGACCGCCGTGACCCGCGTCGATCACGATGCGATTGACCTTGAGGCCGAGCGCGCGGGTCAGGGAGCGGGTGAGTTCGACATCCGCGCCGCGCGCGCTGGGGTGGACGACGGGAGGATCGGGAAGCTGCTGTTTGACGTCTTCCGCGAGGCGCGTGGAAGCTTCGGAGGTGGTGTCCGGCATCGCGGCTATGCGCGGCGGCGAAGATGCGCGTTGGCCGGAGGCCGGCATGCTCACAGGCTCGGGCGCGAGGCGCGGCGCGATATTGGACGCGAGCGGGGGCGTGACCGGGGGCGCGGCGGACGAGATCACATCCGGCGTGCTGTTGGCCCGGTGGAGTTCGATCATCAGCCGGTCCGGGCTGGTGAGTTGGGACGCGTTGAACTCGACCGGACCTTCGAGGTCGAGCACGATGCGGGTGACGCCGGGCTGGGTCTCGGCCACGCGCACGCGCTTGAGGAGCTTATCGCCCACTTCCTTCTTCAGCAGGCGATGGCCGGCGACGTGAGGAACGGCGCCGTTGAGATCGAAAAAAATGCGCTCGGGATTGTGGGCGCGGTCGTAACGGTAAGTGAATTCGCCGTTGACTTCGACTGCAACCCTAGTTAAGTCGGGAAAAGACCAGGCGCGAACTGCTGTTACCTGCAGCGATCCAGCTTGCAAGGCGACGCTCGAAAGAACGAGTGCCGGGATCGTGAGGCGCCAGTTCATATCATAATTTCCGTGAGGTCATGGCGTCCGGTAAGAAACTCTTCCGTCCGGGCTGAAGGACGCGATGACGGGGTTGTAGGTTTCCGCGGAATCCGCCGCGGCGACGGGAGCGGGGTCGACGGGCGAGACGGGCGCGGTATAGGAGCGCCGTTGCACCTCGAGATGACGGGCGACCTCGGCGACGTAGTTGCGGGTTTCTTTATAGGGCGGAATGCCGCCATAGCGGGTTACGGCGGCCTCGCCGGCGTTGTAGGCGGCGACGGCCTGGGCGTAATCGCCATGGAACAGATTGATCAGATATTTGAGGTACTTGACGCCGCCTTCGACATTTTCCCGCGCATCGAAGCTGTCTTTGACGCCAAAGCGGCGGGCCGTGGAAGGGATCAACTGCATCAAACCCTGGGCGCCTTTGTTGGACACAGCCGCGGGGTTGTAGTTGCTTTCCGCCTGGATCACCGAACGGACCAGGGGAGCTTCCACCTCGTTCTTTTCGGCTATCGCGTCGATGAGATTCTTGAGGGAATCCGGCTGAGCGGGGGCGGAAACAGCGGGGCTGGAGATTGTGGTGGTGCGGACGAGCTTGCCGGTGCGCGCGTCGGTATGGACAACCGATTTCACGATCCGGGTTTCCGCCTGCGCGAACGACGCCAGCGCCACCATGCCGACTCCCATCATAAAACATTTTGCAAACATTCTGGTTTTTCGGAGTGCGGGCCAGCCGTTATCTTCCAATGCTATCATCTCCGCATGACGGGCGGGAGTTTCCGCATGGAGCGAGCCTGCGCGGGATTCGTCCTGGCCGGCGGGCGCAGCACCCGAATGGGCACGGACAAGGCGCTGCTGAATATAGGCGCCGAGACGCTGCTGGAACGCGCCGCCCATGCGGTCGAGGCCGCGACCGGGTCCGTCAGCGTAGTGGGCGACCCCGCGCGATATGGCCGCTTCGGCTATCCGATGATCGAGGACCGATTCCCCGGAGCGGGACCGCTGGCCGGGATTGAAGCGGCACTGGCGAGTTCCCACGCGGACTGGAACCTGATTGTCGCTTGCGATATGCCTGGCGTGGAGGCCGTGAGCCTGGGCGCGCTGCTGGAAATGCGCCATGAGCGCGGGGATGCGGATGTTCTGCTTCCCGAGTGCGGCGGCTATCCGCAGCCGCTGTGCGCGGCGTACCACCGGCGCGCCCTGGGAACGGTGAACGCGGCGCTCGCGCGAGGGCAGTTCAAGGTCATGGACGCGATCTCCGGTCTGCGCGTGGCGCGGATCCCTCTGGCGGACGAAGCGCTGTTCCGGAACGTCAACACCCCCGAAGAGTGGCAAGCCGCGCTTCAATCGTGATACGCCATGGGTGAGGACGATTTTCCACACTATATTGAATTCCGGCACGTTTACAAGACGTTCACGAAGCCGGTTTTAGCCGATGTGAATTTTTTTCTGGATAACGGCCATACGCTGGCGATTATCGGGCGCAGCGGCGTGGGAAAGTCGGTATCGCTCGGCCACATCATGGGTTTCCTGAAGCCGGACAAAGGCCAGGTGATCGTGGCGCATCAGGATATTACGGACTTCACGGAAGATCAATTGGCGAAGGTGCGCAAGAAGGTCACGATGGTGTTCCAATCGGGGGCGCTGTTCGATTCGATGACAGTGTCGGAAAACGTGTTGTTTTCACTGGAAACGCGGGCGGATTACGACGAGAAGAACCGGGAAGACGTGGTGGAAGGGCTGCTCAAGATCGTCGATATCTGGGATTCGCGAGACGCGTATCCGGCCGATCTGCCGGTGGGGATCAAGCGGGCGGTCGCGATCGCGCGGGCGTTGGCGGCGCAACCGGAATGCATTTTATATGACGAGCCGACGACGATGGTGGACCCGATTATGTCGGAGCACGTGGGGGATTTAATGCTCCGGCTGAAGCAGCAACTGGGGCTGACGTCGGTGGTGGTGACGCACGATCTGGACCTGATGCGGAAGGTGGCGGATACGGTGGTGGTGCTGTCGGACGGGAAGGCTGTGTACTTCGGACCGGTGGCGGATATGAGCAAGTCCGACGAGCCGTTGATCAAGGAATTTCTGGAGATGGATCGCGTGGTGAAGCCGTTCGCTCACCGCGCGTGAAGGTGAATGCCCGCGCCGACGCCGATGAGGCAGATGCCGAAGACGATCAGGCTGACGGCGACGAACTTCTCTTTGGTGATGCGTTCCTGGAAGAATATGCGCGACCAGATCAGGGTGCAGACGTAGCCCAGAGAAACCATGGGGTAAAGAACGCTCAATTCGCCCTGGCGGACGCCGGCGACGAACAGAAAGCTGGAGAGCACGTAAAAGGCGACGCCGGCGAAGCTCTGCCAGCTGATGACGTGGCGGAAACCGAGCTTCAGGCGGGCGGCGCCGAGTTTCAGGAAGACGGCGCCGAAGGATCCGACGACCGATCCGGCCAGCACCAGCCCCATGGCGCTAAGAGGCGTGGTCATCCGGGGGAACCGTTGCGGCCGAGGATGGATACGCCGGCCATGATGGCGAGGATGCCGCAGACCTTCCAGGGATTGATCTGCTCCTGAAAGAAGATGATGCTGAGGATGTTCACCCACACGAAGGTTAGGGCGATGATCGGGTAGAGCTTGGAGAGTTCGCCGTCACGCAGCGCGATCATGAGCATGAGGGTGTTGACGGCATAAAGGGCATAGCCGGCGAGAAGCGGGAAATTGGTGAGAAGCCGCAGGTCGAGCGAGTGAATCCGCGTCCCGCCAATTTTCATGAACACCTGGGCGGCGGCGCCCAGCAAGGTGCAGAGCAAGACCAGGATTACAGACTGGCGCCGGGTGAAAGGCTTGTGCTGCACATCGGGCAGCCTGGAGGCGGGACTACTCATTCAGGGAGAAACAGCCAGAATAGCAGCCTGTTCGCTACAATGAAGTTCTGTGAACCGTCAAAAGAGCGGAGTAATCGACAAGAGTCCGGCAACGGCGGAGCAACCCGTCCCGAAGAAAGCGTCCGCGAACGATGTTTCGCGGGGCGTAATCGCGGAGTGGACGGTCACCATTATTCTGCTGCTGTTCGGGACGACGACGCTGGTGCAGGCGTTCGTGATTCCGACGGGTTCGATGGAAGACACGCTCTTAGTCGGCGATCACCTGCTGGTGGACAAGCTGGCGTTCGCGCCCGCCGGAGCGGTGAGCAAGTATGTTTTGCCGTACGAGCCGGTAAAACGCGGCGACATCATCGTGTTCCGTTATCCGATCGACATCAAGCAGACTTTCGTGAAGCGCGCGATGGGCGTGCCGGGAGATCATATCAAGCTGGTGGCGAAGCAGGTTTTCCTGAACGGGAAGGCGCTGAACGAGCCGTATGTGGTTCACAAGATCAGCTACATGGATTCGTACCGCGACAATTTTCCCAGCGAGCCGAACACGATGGTGTATCCGCCGGCGGTGCAGATGCTGGAAAACAACGTAAAGAATGGCGAAGTGATCGTGCCGCCGAACTGCTATTTCGCGATGGGCGACAACCGCGATCTTTCCCTCGACAGCCGCTATTGGGGTTTCGTGCCGCGCGAGAACATCATCGGGAAACCGCTGGTGATTTACTGGTCGTACGATGCGCCGACCGAGCAGCTCTCCAGTCCGTCGATCGGGATGGATCACATGAAGGATCTGGCGCTGCACTTCTTTTCGAAGACCCGTTGGGACCGCACGCTGCGTTTTGTGCACAGCTATCCGGTCCAATAAATTTTCATGGCGAAGCGTCCGAACTACGGCCTGATTCTGGCCGGCGGCAGAGGCACGCGGTTTTGGCCGCGCAGCCGCCGCACGACACCGAAGCAGGTGCTGAGCGTGGTGGGCGGGAATAAGTCTCTGATCCAGGCTACAGTGGAGCGGCTGGCGCCGCTGATCGCTCCGGAGAACATGTGGGTTCTGACGAACGATCACGTGCGCGCGGAGATCGTGCGGCAGCTGCCGGGAGTGCCGAAAGCGCAGATCCTGGCGGAGCCGGACCAGCGGAATACGGCTCCGGCGATCGGGCTGGCGGCGCACATTCTGCAATCGATCGATCCGGACGCGGTGTTTGGGGTGTTCCCGTCGGATCATGTGATCGCCGAGCCCAGGAAGTACCTGGCGGCGGTGCGGCCGGCGTTCGAGGCGGCCAAGCAGGGCAAGATTGCGGTGCTCGGAATCGCGCCGCGCTGGGCCGAGACCGGATACGGCTATATTGAATTCGCCAAAGGCGTGCAGCCGGGAACTCCGGGGACGCAACCGGTCCAGAGTTTCCGGGAGAAGCCGGATGCGAAGACGGCGAAGAAGTATTTGGCGGCGAAGCGGTTCTTCTGGAACGCGGGGATGTTTTTCTGGCGGGCGGACGTGCTGCTGGAGAACCTGCGGCAGCACCTGCCGAAGACGGCGACGCTGCTGGCCGGACTGCCGGCGTTTGGGGATCGCAAGTTCGCGGCGCGATTGAAAGAGATTTTCCCGCGCTGTGAGAACATCTCGATCGACTACGCGGTGCTGGAGAAGGCGACGGGCGTGGTCGGAGTGGCATGCGGCGATTTCGGCTGGAACGACGTGGGAAGTTGGGACGCCGTGTATGAGCTGCTGCCCCGCGACGCGTCGCACAATTCAGGAGCGGAACTGCTGGTGCATGACGCGAGCGGCAACTTCGTGCAGGCCGGGCCGAAGCTGGTGGCGTTATTGGGCGTGAAGGATCTGATTGTGATCGATACGCCGGATGCGCTTCTGGTGGCTGACCGGCGGCGCGCACAGCAGGTCGGCGAACTGGTGAAACTGCTGGAATCCAAGGGCCGGAACGAGCTGCTTTAGCTCAGACGCGCGCGAGCGCGGCTTCCAGGATCTCGATGGCCTCGTCGACTTCTTTTTCCGTGACGATGTAGGGCGGCAAAAAGCGGAGGACGTTTTCGTGCGTGCAATTGATGAGCAGGCCGTTCCGCATGGCGTCGGTGACGATATCGGCGCCGGGCCGGGAAAGCTCCATGCCGGCCATGAGGCCGTGGCCGCGCACTTCGGTGATGAAGTGAAAACGGCCGGCAAGCTCCCGTAAGCGCGCGCGGAAATAGCGGCCGACGCGCTCGATCGAGGGCATAAGCTCGTCGAGAATCACGAGAAACTCCAGAGCCACGCGGCAGGAAAGCGCGCTGCCCCCGAATGTGGATCCGTGCATGCCGGGGCGGATGGAAGCGGCGGCGCGATCGTTGACGCAGATGACGCCTAGCGGCAGACCGCAGGCGAGCGGCTTGGCTGCGACCATCACATCCGGCAGGACGGGCTGCGGACCGAGCTGATAGCCGAAATACGTTCCGGTGCGGCCGACACCGCACTGGATTTCATCGAAGACGAGAAGCGCGTCGTGTTGATCGGCGAGTTCGCGGGCGCGACGGCCGAATTCGCTGGAGATGGGATAAACGCCGCCTTCCCCCTGGATCCATTCGATGACGATTCCGGCGGTGCGCGCGGAGCATGCGGCTTCGAGAGCCGCGATGTCGTTGCGGGGGATGAAATGCACTCCGGCGAGGAGCGGTTCGAAATCTTTGCGGTATTTGGGCTGGCCGGTGATGGAGAGCGAACCCATGGAGCGGCCATGAAACGAGTTATCGAGGGAGATGATTTCGATCTTTTCGGGATCGATGGAATGGCCGTGGGAGCGGATCATTTTGATCGCGCCTTCCATGGACTCGGTGCCGGAGTTGGAGAAGAAGGAGCGCTGCAGGCCGCTGATCTCAGAAAGCCTTTGGGCGAGCGGTCCCTGGTACCGGTTGTAGTAGAGATTGGAGGTGTGGATCAGCGTGCCCGCCTGTTCTCGGATGATCCGCGTGATGCGCGGGTGGTTATGGCCCAGAGCGTTGACGCCGATGCCGGAGAGGAAATCGAGGTACGGGCGCCCGTCGACATCCCAAAGCCGGGGGCCGTCGCCGTGATCGAGAACCAGCGGGTAGCGGCCATAGTTCTGGAGCAGATAGCGGCGTTCGAGGTCCATTATCCCGGCAGCGGCGCCGCTGGGGGATGCGGATTCAGCGGATGTCTCCGCGGGCAGGGGCGGCGAAATGCTCATCAATTGTGATGATACGAAATCCCGGCCGCCCGCCCGCGGAGCGGAACTATGCCGACTTCTTGAAGATGCCGACTAAGTTATAGAACGCGACGATGTCCGTGGTGATGGATTCGATCAGCGCCATGAGATTGCTCTGCGAAATCATCGCAGTGTCGAACGTGCCCGCCTGGTAAGCGGCGCTGACGGTTTTGGTGACGAGGCTCAGCTTCGCTGCCCCGGCCTTGGGTACCGGCGCGGTCGCCTCGATCTGCTGGATGGTCGCCACGATCATAGGAAATAACTGGAGTATGAGAAGTAAAACGTTCATTCGGTCCTTTCGCGGCGTGCTTGCCGCGGCCTTCTGGCTTCATCCTAGGGAGCGGAAACGCGGCTAGAGGGCGGTCAGGCGCGCAAGTGATTGAATGCGAAGAGAATAAAAGGTGTGCGGAGCGCGTGAATCGCGAGCGCCGGAAAATGACGGCGGCGGCTACTGGACAGTCATCGTCAACGTTACATTAGCGATGTTGGCGCTGCCGCTCCCTAGGAGTTTGACGATATCCGGATCGGGCTGGAAAGGAGCGCCCTCGGTAATAGCTACCAGGTTGCAGGGAGTTCTTTTGGCCATGGCGGAATGTTGGCTGATCCGAACCGGTCGAAGTCAAGCCCGGCGTGTGAGCCGGCGCGCGATTCGTTTCCTTGTCTTCGGCCTTCTCGCGGCGGATGCGATTGCGGAAGAGCCGCCCAGCTTCGTCCGTTTCGGTGGACTCGATCATGCCGGCGAGATACGAGCTGGCGGAAGCGCCGCAATTCGGAAGCGTGAAAGCCGCCGTGCTCGCGGAGAGCGGCAAGACCGCGGAGCACGGCATCGAAGCCGCGGTGGATGCGGAGCAGTTGTCGATAAACACTCGTTTCCAATCGCCGAACGTCACTTGACTCAGAGGAGCCGAATCGAGTGTAGGCTGATCTGCGCGTGGTGCGGACGACACCACCACCGGTTTCGCGCATTTTGATACGATCCCTGCATGTCCGCTCCGACGCAAATCGGCCTTCTCACTATCGCGCTCGTGGTTTCCTTTGATGCAACCGCCGGGTCGCGGGCTGTTCTACTCGACTGCTGCTCAACCCCGGCGAATGAGGGCGCACCGGTTGCCCTTACCGCACAAGTCCCCTCGCAAGAGTTCATACGGAACAAACCCGTCGATTTTCTCTTGCACGGCGGTGTATACGATGCAAAGGATGATCTCTTGTTGGTGGCCGGTCAGAGCGGTGTAAGTATGGTCGATCCCGTAAGCCTGGATGTGAAGGGTGTCATCCCGGTTCCCTATGTGTTCGGCGTAATCGTTAGCAATGGAATTGGCTACTGCTTCGGGGTCGAGCTAGATGGCACCGGAATGGTTTACCAAATCAGCCCATCAGCGGGCTCAATCCTTCAGGCTGCTTCTATTCCGAGTTATGGGTACTATTATACTTCGGTCACGGGAGCGGACGTGAGCGCCGACGGGAGGCTGCTTTATCTATTCACAGGTTATGCTCCCCAAGGGGATGAACTGGGGAAGATTCCTCCGCCCGGACCGCCCGGGGCGACAATGTTTGTCTTCAATACGCAGACGATGACGATTGTCTCGAGCTGGAAGCTAAGAAATGCGGCTGGAGGACTGACTCTGGCCGGACCGGGGTCCCTCGGCTACTTCGCGGAGGGATCGACGATATACCGGTGCAACGTGTTTTTTGGCAACAACTGCGCTTCAGTCACCCTGAATCCTTCGAATGGCGGAAGTGTCGGACCAGTTCTCTCGGAAGATAAATCTACTCTGTATATGGCGCTGAACAACGAGATCTTCGTTGTAGACGCACAGACACTCTCAGTAATAGCCCAGGCAGCCTTGCCATACGCGCCGACTGGAATCGCCTTGAGCCCTGATGGGAAGTATCTCTACACCACGCCCTTCATCTCGCCATATGTATCTAATCCGTTCGTTATCGTGGACACGTCCAGCCTCGCCGCGGTCGGAACCATCCCGACAACATACACCTTCTACTCTCCGCCCTCCGTCGTGTTCGTTCCGCGCTGAGCCAGCAAATGCGACCGCTGCTCAATTTTACAAGGTCCCGAAGAGGCGCAGATACCTTAAGAACGAAGAGCCTCGATCAACGCCGATCTCGAGACCGGTATGTTCACGCACGCGAAGATGGGAGCAATCCCGTGGTGATCGATGTGACGGCGACGGCCGAGCGAGAACTGCCGGCATTCCTCCGCGCCTAACCGAGCTCTATGGGCCCGAACAGACGGGAGGCCCGTCGAAAGTTCTTCTATGGTGAAACTGCCGCCCACGGGCGTTGCCTTGTTTCGGGAAGCAAATATTACGTTCCCCGCCATGAGTGCTGCCTCATAGCCGATGAACGGGAAATCTGACCGAGCCCCCACGGTCACTTTGAGCACGTAATTCGCGTTAGCCTGAAGGGTATTCCCGAGCGTGTGCGTTATCGATCACTATAAAACTGGCTAGCAAATTCAATCACTTACGGCTCGCCCCTCGAATCGGATTTTGGGCTGCGGGAGCGAATGCCGATTTCGGCCAGTTTCTTTCCTTAGCCTTCGCCTGCAAGTTATTGATTCTGGTGAATCAGAGTCTTAGCACGCCACCCGTCCGCCAGCCAGACTTTAGCACGGTTTCAACACGGTCACCCCGAAAAGCAGTTGCTATAGCCTGAAGCGCACCTGCCTTCAGCGCATAGAGAGCCTTTCCAAAGTCTCCATCAATTCTCCACATTTCTAGTATTTTCAACAAGTTGGGGAATCTGCTTTTCGCTCGAAGCTAACCTCAATTATTCCAACGCGAAGACTTTTAGCACGGGTTTTACACGGTAAGACGGCGTGAACCGCTGAGGAAACAGGGGTGAGAATCCTGTCCTGAAACGCGGTGGCTCGCAGCCCCAACGCCCGTTACAATGGATGTATGGTCGCAAAGACGGTCCACGTGTTTCCTTCCGACGGAAGTTGGGAGGTGAAGAGGGAAGGTAAATCGGGGAAGATGTTCGTCACTCAGCGCGAAGCCGTCGATGCCGCGCGCAAGACCGTCAAAAAGGGTAGCGCCGGCCAGTTCGTGGTTCATGGGAAAGACGGTCAGATCAGGGAACATGGAGCGTACAGAATGACCCCGGTCCAGGACCCACCTAAAAAGAGCAGCCGAGCGAATGAAATCGCGCGGGCCGTAGGCAAGGTCGCGCTCATACGCGTTAAATCCGTTACCCTCCGTGAGCGCCCGGCTAAAAGCTAACCACGTCTTTATCAACTGTCCGTTCGACAGCCGCTACAAGCCGATCTTTAATGCTATCGTTTTCACCGTTTACGACCTCGGTTTTGTAGCCCGCTGTTCTCTGGAGGAGGACGATGCCGCGGATTTTCGCTTGGCAAAAATCGAGCGAATGATCGAGCAGTGCAGGTTCGGCATCAACGACCTTTCCGCGGTCGCGCTCGATGCCGCCACGAATCTTCCGCGATTCAATATGCCTCTGGAACTCGGGTTATTCCTCGGGTGCAGACGCTTCGGACCGAAAAACCAAAATAACAAGCGGACGCTCATCCTCGACAGCGAACTCTACCGGTATCGGCAATTTATCTCCGACATCTCTGGCCAGGACATCCGGGCTCATGGAGGCGATGCCGAAAAAGCAATTCGAGAAGTGAGGGACTGGCTCCAGGCGACATCGCGACGCTCAGGGTTGGCTGGCGGAGGTGAGATTGTTGATCGATACCGCCGCTTTCAGGTCGACTTACCCGCGATCTGTGTGGCGCTTTCACTTGAGACCGACAAGCTGACATTCGTCGATCTGTCCACCACGATTGCGGATTGGTTACGCACCAGTCGGTGAACGTTGCATTACCGATCCCGTCGCGGATGCGTTGCCGATGTCCGCAACATAGAGGCCTTCCGGCGGGACGTTATTAAATTGCACTTTTGAGGCTTTTAGCGCTCCGGTGCTTGGGCCGACTATCCAGCCGGTGATGCTAGCGGCGAAGCCGAAGTCCCCGGGCGAGCACGCCAATGTGTCATCCGTAAATTGAGAGTTAATGATCGGGATGGATATACTTTTAACGCGCCTGAAATCCTCCATGCCAGGTAGAAATCTCATGAAGCTTACAGCGTTCGTGCTGCCCATCGTGGCCCTGATAAACGGCATAGCATCGGCTCAGACGCCAACAGCGATCCCGATCATCAATCCATCGTTCATCGACGATCAATTGCAATGCACCCCTGGAGCTAGCTGCTTCGCTTTCGGCATTACTGGCTGGTTATGCGGTCCGAACACCGGAATGTATAAGGCATCCACGGCTGAATATCGATCTGCGCCGCCGGAAGGGTTGTACCTTGCGGCAATCGGCGGTACAGCGGCGACCGGTTCCATTATGCAGACCCTCGGAGACACGGTTCAGGCCAATGTGACTTACGTTTTAAAGGTGACGGTCGGTGCGCGTACGGACTACGCGTTCACGGGCTATCAGGCGGCTCTAATGGCCGGAGGCACAATACTGGCTTCTGGCAACAACGCCACTCCAGTCGGGGGTGAATTCGCGACGGACTTGATTGCCTACAGTTCGGGCGCCGCACCCGCTCAATTGGGGCAGCCGCTTCAGATATTCGTAAAGAGCGTCGGGAAGGGGCAGGTTGACGTTGGCTCTGTGACGCTGACATCGGAATAGCGGTCATCGCTAGCGCCGGAGAATGACGGCGGCGGCGCCGGGGCGGATATCGAGCCGGTCGATGCGGTGTCCGAGCGTGAACCACTCGCCCACGCGGGCGTCGGGGAAATTGGGGACGACGAACTGGCGCAGGAGGAAATCGAGGGTGCTGCCTTCCATGAGGACGCCGGAGACTTCGACGCGTTCGACATCGACGCGGGCGCGGCCGCCGGACGATTGAATCCGCACCGTGATGGTGACCGGGCGCTCGCCGCCGAGCAGCTGGCGGAGAAGCCAACCGGGGGATTCCCCTTCGGCCTGTTGCACGCGGAGAAAGTTGATGGAAGCAGACGCCTGAGCGCGGCCGGGCGTTAGCGTCAGAGCCGCTTGATGAATGGCGCCGGGCGCGATGATCTCCGCCTGTTCGGTCGCGTAGGCGGTGAGTTCGGATTCGGTGAGGACGGTGGTGCTGCCGGGGGCGGCGCGATCGTACTCGATGCGCGCGATCTTGGCATGCGCCGATCGAAGCGGGCTCGTTTGGGCGGTAAGCGCGGCGGCGGCGAGGATCAGGATGCCAAGGGCGCGCGGGCGGGTAGCCATTCTCGCAAACCTTTCCACTTCCGGGCGAACAATTCGAGGAAGTTGAGAACTACGGCGAACGCGAGCAATCCGGGCCAGAGGCGGATGGTGGATGGGGTGCTCTGGCCGCCGGAGTCGAAGACCTGCGCGGGGGAAGGCTGAAAGCGGCCGCCGGTGGAAGCGGAGAGCTGGCGAAGCAGCGCGGTGTTCGTGCCGAAGTCGGCAAGCTCGGCCTCGCTGCGGTAGAAGCCGACCTCGGGGAAGGCGCGCGATTCCACCAGCGGACGGATGCGGAACAGACCTTCGGTAGAGCCGATGTGCACGCGGGCGCGATATAGGCCGTCGGAAACTTTGGCGACCTGCGCGGCGCGGCGGAACTGATCCGGACCGAGCGCAAAAATGTCGGGAATGGCGTCGGGCGCGACGGATTGGCTCCCCAGGCGGTAGTTGACGACCAGATCGGCGGTGGCGGGAACATAGGCCGCGGTGGTCTCGCTGGAAGGGGCGCGCGGCAGAAGGTCGCGAACGACGTTAGTCCAGAAGCGGTCGAAGTCCTTCCAGCCGAGCCAGGACGCGGCCCAGCGATTTTTGGCGTCGGAGGTGAAGACAGCGGAGCGGCCGAGGCCATACTGCCAGCGGACGAGCAACGGGTCGCGTTCCATGGTGAGGATTTCGTCGGCGCCGGGCCGGGGCTCGAAGCGAATGTAACCCTCGAGCGCGGGCGCGGATGCGATGTCCACGCCGTCCAGCAGATCGGCTTTGTCCTTCACTTCGGGTTTGAGCGGTTTCTCGACCGCGGTGGTCCCGGTGTGCTCGCGCACGTCTTTCAGCAGGATCTGTTCGAGGCCGTTCGGTTCAATCAGGAAGTAGCTTTTGCCTTTGGAGTTGGCGGCGATCTTCTCCAGATAAGCACGGTTGACATCCTGGCCGAGGCCGACGGTGGAGATGGTGACATGGTTGACGGCGGCCTCGTGGGCCAGCGTGAGGCTGTCGCCTTCTTCGGAGATGCCGTCGGTGAGCAGGACGATGTGCTTGTAAACGGCGTTGACGGGGACGATTTTGTGGAAAGCCTCCGAGAGCGCGGGAGCGATCTGCGTGCCGCCGTCGGGGGTGATTCCGCTGATGAGCCGCTTGATCAGGGAACGGTCTTCGGCCTTGCGGAGCGGCACCGCCCACTGGAATGAGTTGTCGAAGATGAGAACGGCGACGAAATCCTGGGGACGCAGGTTCTCGACCACGCCGATAGAGGCGAGCCGCGCGAGATCCATCTTCTTGCCTTCCATGGAGGAGGATTTATCGATGATCAGGATCACGCAGGTGCCTTCGGGTGAGCGGGGCGGCGCGAGCTTGGCCGGCAGAGCGCGCGCGAGCGGGTCTTCCGGAGCGTCTTTCTTATCGAGGTAGACGTTCTTCTCGCCCGCGATCCAGAGCAGGCCGCCGCCTTGCTTCTCAAACGCTTCCAGGCGCGACTGATCGGGAGCGGCGATGCTCTGCATGTCCCAATTGTTGTACACGATGAGCTGGTAGGCGGTGAGGTCGCGCGGCAGGGCGGCGGGCGCATGTTCGACGTCGAACTGGTTGGCGGCGAGGATCTGGAGAAGATGGTCGTCGGCGCCAGGCGGGTCCTGAGAAAGGAAGAGAACGCGCGGGCGGCGGACCGTGATGGCGTATTGGAAAGGAGCGCGTCCGAGATCGGGAGCGCTGAGACGTCCGGCGAGCTCGACGGCGCCGGTGGTGTTCACGGCGGCGCGCACAACCAAGTGGTTGGGACCGGGCTCGAGGTGCACCGGCTGATTGCCGAGGCTGCGGCCGTCCGCTTGAAGATCCACCGTGGCGTCTACCGAGCTGGGCGCGGTGACGGTGAGTTCGATGGGGAAGCGCTCGCCGCTGAAGACCTGTTCGGGCGCGGAAGCGGATTCGACGCGAAGACCGGGACGCGGGTGACCGGCGAGGGGAAATGTGTCGATCGGGATGCCCAGCTGTTGAGCCTGCCACGCGGCGCGCGTGACGCTGCCGGCGTTCTCATTGCCGTCGGTGATGAGAGCGACGCGGCGCACGGCGCCGGCAGGCAGGGCGGAAATGCCATCGCGGATAGCGGCTTCGAGATTGGTGGCGCGGGCGGCGTCTCCAGTGGAATAGGCGAGCGATCCATTGCGCGCGCGTTCCGCGGCAGTTAGCGGGCGGGCGCCGCGGGCGAATGGGAGCACGGTGACGGTGTTCGATCCGCGCCGGCTTTCGATGGCATGAACAGTGTTGGAGGCGGACGCGAGGTCGGCGGCGGTGAGGCTGGCGGAGGTATCGGCGAGAACGGCTACGGCGATGCGCCGGTCGTCGTAGCGGAGGACGGGTTCCGCCAGGGCGGCGATGATGAGCAGGATGGAGATCGCCTTGAGAAGCAGCAGGTCGCGCCGGGGCGTGGCCCGCCAGACTGAGACGACCCAGGCGACGGGCAAAAGGCACACCGCGAGAACCCAGGGATGAAGCAGGGTCACGAGGCTCTCCGGAGGCTGGCGCGCTCGGGAACGGAGCGGAGACGGGCGCGGCGGGCGCGGGCGAAGAGGAGCCACTCGGCGATCAGACAGGCAGCGCCGGCGACGGCCAGCCACGGCCAGATTTCGGGCGCGGCGGAGGTGAACGGGCGAGCGGCGGGAAGTCCCCGGAGAACGCCGGCCGGAGGCTGCCATTTTACGTCCCACATCTCCGGAAGCGCGAGGGAGTACATGGAGGTGCGCGCCGGGCCGGTGACGCGGACGCTTTCGCGTGCGCCGCTGAAGAAGTGGAGCGAGCCGTGGTCCACGGTGAAGGGGACGACGGCGCCATCCTCGCGGGTGACCTGCAACTGCGCGGGCAGGGCGTCAGGATCGAGCGGCGCGGTGACCGCCCCGGCGGCTTCCACGGACAGGTCGGCTTGACGGAACGTTTCGGGATCGATCCAGCGGAGGATATTGGCGAAAGCCAGCGGGGTCGAGAGCTCGAAGCGCATCCCGGGCAGGCCGGGATCGAACCCGAAGACGACCATTTTGCGCGGACCGGGACGGGCCAGAAGAATGGGACCGGCATCCACTTCGGCGACGCGGATGTCGCCTTCCGCTGGCTGGAAGATCAGCGCGGAGGCGAGCCGGGCGTCATGGGCGCGGAGTCCGGCGCCGAGCGGGTTGCCAGTAATCCAGCGGAGGCCTCTGGGGTTTTGGATGGCGCGGACGACGGGGACGGGCGAATCGCCGGGCGACGGATCGATCCAGATGGTGTCGGCCTGAGGACGCGCGGCGGGGCGAAAACGATCGAGGATGACGAGGCCGCGGTCGTCGGGACGATATTGCGCGGGGGATCGGAATTCGGCGGTCACAAGGGAGTTGGCCGCGAGGAACGGGCGCAGCACATCCGGCCGCGTCGAATAGACCACCACGGGCAGGGCGGGAAGAGCGGGCACAACGAGGGAAGCGCGGTCATCGTCCGGGAAGGCGTCGCCGGGGGAAAGCTGGGCTTCGAACAACCCGGTGCGGCGGGATTGCCAGGTGAACGCGGCATCCTGCTGGGCGCCGGGAGCGAGCAGAATCCGCCGGAGGCCGATGGGCGCGTGGTCAAAGCCCACGGCCAGGGTGACGAGGTGCGGGCGGGCGCCGTAATTGCGAAGGGCGACGAGCGCGTCCCACTGCGCGGGATCGACCTCCGATCGCTTGACGCTGATGTGACGGAGGCCGACGTTCTCGACCGGATCGGGAATGAGAATGACGCGCAAGCCGGCGGCGGTGACGGAATCGGGCTGGCGGGAATCGATGTCCTTGCGGTCGGGAATGCGGCCGGCGCCGATGAAAGTGATCTCGCCCCGGCCGCTCTGGAAGGCCTGCGCGCGATGGGCGAAGGCGAGCGCTCCGGCGATGTCGAGCGACGTGGATCCGGGCGTGGAGGCGTCGATGGCGGCGGCGATGCGGCGGTGATCGGATTCGAAGGGGGTGGCGGGAGTGGCGAGCGCGTCGGCGCGCACCAGCATGACGCGATCGCGCGGAGGAATGGCCGCGAGCCAGCGATGCGCGCGCCGCCGGGCGGTGTCCATGAGCGTCGCGTCGCCGTTGCGGGCGGCCATCCAGGCCGAGGTTTCGAGGACCAGAACGTGATATCCGGGTTGCGCGAAAGGATTACCCAGCCTGGGCTGCGCGATGGCGAGCAGGAGAAGAAGAATGCCGAGAAGTTGGAGCGCGAGGGACCAGGGCTGTTGGATGTGACGCCGGCGTGAGGTCTGAACGGGCTGGCGGGCGGGCGTCCAGAAGCGGAGGGTGGAGACGGACAGGCGGCGGCGCGAGCGGTCGAGCAGATAAAGCGCGACGGTGGCGAGCGAGGCGGCGCCGGCGAGCATCAGGAACTGCGCGAGCCCGAAGTTCAGGAAGAACATCAGGCGACGCCCCGGGCGCGGACCATGGAATCAAACAGCACGTCTTCGAGGGACCTGGATGTAGGGACGCCGATGTAGCGTCCGCCGTTTCGCAGAGCGAGCTGCCGGAGCGCGGCGGAGAAGGCGTCAAAGCCGCGGGTGTATTCGGCGCGGGAGGCGTCGTCGCATTCGATGCGGAGCGTCTGGCCGGTTTCGGCGTCGACGAGGTCGAGCTCGCCGGTCCAGGGCGGCACGCGATCCTCGTCGCGCCAAAGCTGGACGAGCGAGAGTTCATGGCCGAAATCGGCGAGATGCTGGAGGGCTTTTTCGCAGCCTCGGTCGTCGAGGAAATCGGAGATGATGATCAGGAGTCCGCGATGGGGCCGTGCGCTCATGAACTCGCGGACCACTTCGTAGAAATCGGTCGGACCGGCGGGTTGCAGGGAGCTGAGATAGTCCATGACGGGGCTGAAACGATGGCGTCCGCCGCCGCAGCGCTTCCCTTCCCCGAGCCGCGAGGCGAACGGCATCAGCGAGAGCGTATCGAGGCGAACCAGGCCGACATAGGCCAGGGCGGCGGCGAGTTTGCGGGCGTAGTCGAATTTGGAGCGGTCGCCGAGCGCCATGGAATCGCTGATGTCGATGAGGATTTGGACGGGCACGCGGGGCTCAATCTGGAACATTTTCAGGAAGAGCTTGTCGAGGCGCAGGTAGGCGCGCCAGTTGACGGCGCGGAGGTCGTCGCCCTGGTGGAAATTGCGGTGATCGAGGAACTCGAGGCCGCCCCCGGAGAAGCGCGAGGGATTGTGGCCGCCGACCAAGCCGACGAACGATTTCTGCCATTGGATGGCGAGCCGCTCCAGTTTTTCAAGGAACTGGCGATCCAGGAGCGGTTCCGGCATGGAGTGGCTCTCAGGCGGCCGAGGCGCGGACGTTCACACCCTGGAGGATGGCGGCGAGGACTGTTTCCGGTGTGTGGCCGTCGGCATGGGCGTCGAAGTTGAGGATGATGCGATGACGGAGCACGGCCCCGGCGACGTGCTGGATGTCGTCGACGCTCAGGTGGAAGCGGCCGCGCATGAGAGCCAGGACGCGTCCGCATTCGACGAGAGCCTGGGCGCCGCGCGGGCTGCTCCCATAGCGGATATAGCGCCGGGCCATTTCGTGAGCTTCGCCGCCTTCCGGCTGGGTGGCCATGACGAGTTGAATGGCGTACTCGCGCACATGGGGGGCGACAAGGATCTGGCGGCAGACGTTCTTGATTTCCAGGATGGCGTCGCGGTCGAGAACGGGGTCGATATGGACGTCGTCGCGCTGGATGGTGCGTTCCACGATGCGGGTGAGTTCGTCACGAGACGGATAAGTGACGAGAATTTTCATGAGAAAGCGATCGAGCTGGGCTTCGGGAAGCGGGTAAGTGCCTTCCATCTCGATGGGATTCTGGGTGGCCATGACGAGAAACGGGGGATCGAGCTCGTGGGTGGTGGTGCCGCTGGTCACGGTGCGCTCCTGCATGGCTTCGAGCAGGGCGGATTGGGTTTTGGGGGTGGCCCGATTGATCTCGTCCGCGAGAACGAGGTTGGCGAAGATGGGGCCGGGCTGGAAACGGAGAAGCTTGCCGCCGCGGTCGCCGGTTTCGACGACCATGCTGCCGACGATATCGCCGGGCATGAGGTCGGGAGTGAACTGGATGCGGGAATATTTGAGCTGGAGAGCGCGGGCGAGAGTGCGGAGCAGGGTGGTTTTGCCGAGACCGGGGACGCCTTCGAGGAGAACGTGGCCGCCGGCGACGAGGCAGATGAGAACGCCTTCGACCACGTCGTCCTGGCCGACGATGACTTTGGCGATCTCCGCGCGGACCTCGCGCAGGCGCGAGACGGCGGTGGTAAGGGCGGCTTCCGAACCGGGGGCTTCCGAACCCGAGATCATATCTTTACAAGTTACCGCGAGGCGGGGCGCCGATAGTTAACGGCGGGGGCTGCCGGTTCGGGTTGGCACTTCCGCGCCATTTACGCTGAGCGGCATCTCGCTCTCAGAGGTCTATCTCGTTAGGTTTAGCAGCGTGTAAATGAGGCCGGTAGCGTCGAGTTCAACCAAGTCCGGTGTGCCGTGGGCGGCGCTCTGCCCCTGCGTGTTCAAGGCAAAAAGCTGGGAGGGATCGTTCGCAGTCCCGAGGGAGAACGGCGCGGCGAAAGTGGCTGCGCCCTGCCCGAGAAAGATGTCCGCGCTCGCGATGCCTTGGAACGCGATATCAACGATCCCGTCACCGTTCAGATCTCCGATAACCGCAGCCCCGCCGTCCGACATGGGATCCCTCAGCTGAATCGCCGCGCCGAACGCGCCCGATCCGTTGTTCAGATAAATCCCTACCCCCGTTCCTTCCGCGACCGCCATGTCCGTTATCCCGTCGCCGTTGAGGTCACCGAATGTAATGTAACCCGGCAAACCGGAGCCGTGTATCGCCGTTTGCTGAAACCCTGTTGCGCTGCTGAGAAGAACATAAATCGTGTCGCCGATAAAGTCCGTCAGTGCGATGTCTGCTTTGCCGTCTCCGTTTAAATCGGCTGCGGAAATTGAAAAGAAGTCGATGTTGTCCGTCTCGTAACCGCTCGGCGCGCCAAAGCTCCCGTCGCCCTTGCCCAGCGCCAGTTGATTCGTGGTCGTCGCGTAATCCAGAATCCCGTCTCCGTTAAAGTCGGCGAGCGCGAAGTAGCCGATGCTCGGCACGGGGCTCGACGGCCCTTGGGTAAAAGTACCGTCTCCGTTCCCTAGAAACGCGATTGCCGATCCCGCCCCGTTCAGGGACCCGCTCGGTACCAGCAAGTCCACAATCCCGTCTCCATTGAGATCACCGGCCACTGGGCAGTCCGCGCCCGTCACGGTGTACGTCGCACCCGCTTTGAATGGCGCCGCGGCCTTTCCGGTTCCCAGGTAGATTAAGATCTCGGCGTTGTTGCTGATGGCAAGATCTGGGATTCCGTCCCCGTTGAAATCGCCGGTCGCGCTGCAAGCGATGTCACCTCCCGCCACCACGGTCTGAACTCCGTCTTCTAGTTTTCCGTTGCCGGAGTCGAGAAGGACGGAGAGCTTATTTGACCCCCCGAGGACATCCATGCGCCCGTTGTTACGAAGATCAAAGACGCCAATTTGTGGGGAAACTCCTAGCTGGTCTTCATTCACCTCATAGTAAATGGGAGATTTAAATCTAAAGTTGCCTTCGCCGAATGCAATCTCGACGCCAGCGTTCACCAGATCGGGAATTCCGTCGCCATTCTCGTCGGCAACAACAAACGCAAGGTTCCCACCAGGAAGGTAGACAGTTCTCGGCAATCCGAACCTGCCGTTGCCCTTGCCGGGATATATGAGTATGTTCGAGCTGTAAACGTCGCCCAGCGCCACATCAGGAAAACCGTCCTGGTTGATGTCGGCGACTGCCATGGCCCCAAGGCCCGCATCGGATTCAGTCGCCGTGATCAGCGGCGCCTGGAAGGTTCCATCACCATTGCCCCGCAGCACGTAAATCGCGTCCGCGGCGTCGACGACTAGATCTAATCGCCCGTCCCCGGTCATATCTATCGCGGCTAACGATACTGACGACTCATTCCCCGTGTACGTCAATGTGATCGGCGGCTCGGCGTTGAACGTGCCTGCCGCCGTTCCGAGCAGCACCACGATTTCCGACTTCCCCAACTCGGCCAGGTCGAGGATGCCGTCGCCGTTGAAGTCCCCGCTCACCAGAGGAACGCCGAAATCATCATAGGTGCGGTCGTTGATGCTGGAGAGGTAATAGATTGGGTTCTGAAAAGAGCCGTTCCCTCGTCCCAGCATCACTCCTACGCCAAACAGGCTGTTCTCGTAAGCGGGGAAGACAAGGTCCAATTTTCCGTCCCGATTCACGTCGATTGCAATTGCATTCCCGTATTCGTTCTCGGCCTGAACGGTGGGCCCCACCCGAAACGTGCCGTCGCCGTTCCCAAGCAGCACGCTGGCGCAGACGACATCGGGTATGCCATCGCCGTTCACGTCAGCGATCGTTAGCACTCCAGACTGCCCCGCCACGCAGTTGTATGTATCGTAGTCTCGCCGGGCGTCGAAGCTGGGCGGCGCGGCCTGGAGGCACACGCACCCAAGTAACAGTGTCAGAGGAAGGCGGAACCTTGTGCTCGGCATTGAAAATCCTTGGTGAACGATTACTTCGTTAGGTTCAGCAGCGTGTAGATCACGCCCGTTGCGTCGAGTTCTACTAAGTCCGGTGTGCCGCGGCCGGCGCTCTGCCCCTGCGTGTTCAAGGCAAAAAGCTGGGAGGGATCGTTCGCAGTCCCGAGGGAGAACGGCGCGGCGAAAGTGGCTGCGCCCTCCCCGAGAAAGATGTCCGCGCTCGCGATGCCTTGGAACGCGATATCCACGATCCCGTCACCGTTCAGATCTCCGATAACCGCAACCCCGCCGTCCGACATGGAATCCCTCAGTTGAATCGCCGCGCCGAACGCGCCCGATCCGTTATTCAGATAAATCCCTATCCCCGTTCCTTCCGCGACGGCCATGTCCGTTATCCCGTCCCCGTTGAGGTCACCGAATGTAATGTAACCCGGCAAACCGGAGCCGTGTATCGCGGTTTGCTGAAACCCTGTTGCGCTGCTGAGAAGAACATAGATCGTGTCACCGATAAAGTCCGTCAGCGCGATGTCTGCTTTGCCGTCTCCGTTTAAATCGGCTGCGGAAATTGAAAAGAAGTCGATGTTGTCGGTCTCGTAACCGCTCGGCACGCCAAAGCTCCCGTCGCCCTTGCCCAGCGCCAGTTGATTCGTGGTCGTCGCGTAATCCAGGATCCCGTCTCCATTAAAGTCGGCGAGCGCGAAGTAGCCGATGCTCTGCACAGGACTCGACGGGCCTTGCGTAAAAGTCCCGTCTCCGTTCCCTAGAAACGCGATTGCCGATCCCGCCCCGTTCAGGGACCCGCTCGGTACCAGCAAGTCCACAATCCCGTCTCCATTGAGATCACCGGCCACTGGGCAGTCCGCGCCCGCCACGGTGTACGTCGCACCCTCTTTGAACGGAGCCGCGGCCTTCCCGGTTCCCAGGTAGATTTCGATCTCGGCGTTGTTGCTGATGGCTAGATCCGGAATGCCGTCCCCATTGAAATCGCCTGTCGCGGTGCATGCAACGTATCCGCCGGCAACTGCGGTCTGAACGCCATCTTCGAGTTTCCCGTTGCCAACATTGAGAAGAACGGACACCTTCTCCGTTCCCCCGAGGACATCCATGCGCCCGTTGTTACGAAGATCAACGACGCCAATTTGTGGAGAGCCCCCTATAAGGTCTTCATTCACCTCATAGTAAACCGGAGTCTTGAACTTCCAATTGCCTTCGCCCAATGCAATTTCGACACCGCCGTTCACCAGATCGGGAATTCCGTCTCCATTTACGTCGGCTACCACAAACGCAAGGTTCCCACCAGGAAGGTAGACAGTTCTCGGCAATCCGAACCTGCCGTTGCCTTTGCCAGGATATATGAGTATGTTCGAGCTGTAAACGTCGCCCAGCGCCACATCCGGATAGCCGTCCTGGTTGATGTCGGCGACCGCCATATCGCCGTACCCCGCGTCGGATTCGGTGGCCGTGATCAGCGGCGCCTGGAAGGTTCCGTCACCGTTGCCCCGCAACACGTAAATCGCATCCGCGGCGTCGACGACTAGATCTAATCGCCCGTCCCCGGTCATGTCGATCGCGGCTAACGATACTGACGACTCATTCCCCGTGTACGTCAATGTGATCGGCGGCTCGGCGTTGAACGTGCCTGCCGCCGTTCCGAGCAGCACAACGATTTCCGACTTCCCCAACTCGGCCAGGTCGAGGATGCCGTCGCCGTTGAAGTCCCCGCTCACCAGGGGAACCCCGAAATCATCGTAGGTGCGGTCGTTGATGCTGGAGAGGTAATAGATTGGGTTCTGAAAAGAGCCGTTTCCTCGTCCCAGCATCACTCCTACGCCAAACAGGCTGTTCTCGTAAGCGGGGAAGACAAGGTCCAATTTTCCGTCCCGATTCACGTCGATTGCAATTGCATTCCCGTATTCGCTCTCGGCCTGAACGGTGGGCCCTACCCGAAACGTGCCGTCGCCGTTCCCAAGCAGCACGCTGGCGCAGACGACATCGGGTATGCCATCGCCGTTCACGTCAGCGATCGTTAGGACTCCAGACTGCCCCGCCACGCAGTTGTATGTATCGTAGTCTCGCCGGGCGTCGAAGCTGGGCGGCGCGGCCTGGAGGCACACACACCCAAGTAACAGCAGAAGAAGAAGAAGGCGGAATCTGGTGCTCGGCATTGGAACTCCTTGGCGAACGATAAAGCCGCCGGGACGCGGAGGGATCTTCATGGGCATGGTCGTGGCTCCTCGGGCGGGGGTGATCTTCTAAAATATCAGTCCCGCTCCAGGAACGCCTGTTTCAAGCCTACCCGGGCGTGAAGTTCGCAGAAGTAAATTCGACGCGAGGACCAGTGTAGTTCCCGGTCTCTTCCGCTGGGGATTGCGTGTTGAACAATATCACGAAGATGTCGTCGCCCAAGACTTGGCCCTTCGCGGTCAGAAGGAATTTTCCATTCTTCGACTCTGAAGCCGGAACCGATAGCGTGGTGCGATAGACGTACCATCCGCCCGCGGATTGTTCCTCGGCCTTCGGCGAAATCCACTGAGATATGCCGTCATTTGGGTTGAACCAAGAGCCCGAGGGTGCGTCGATCCACGCGGGGCCGAAGGTGGTGAGCGCACACGGGTTGGGAGCCCCGCCGGAGAACGGAGCAGAAGGGTATGGCGAGGCTAACTGCCAATTGCCGTCCACGCTGGAACCGCCCGAAACCGGATTGATTGGGGTGACAAGCGTGCTTGTCGCGCATCCGGTGATGGGACTCGCCGGCGTCAATCCGGTGTCGCAGAGTCCGACGGCTGGAATTTGCGCCTTAGAGCAGAAGCCGAAAACAATAACGACAAGCTCAGCGCGGCTTCGCGATTGGGGCTTTCAAGGGCCGGTCTCCTTCCGGGGCGCGACACTTCCGGGGCGCACCCAACCCAGGGCGCACTCAACGGTATACAGTTGCCGCTCGCAGGGCAACTCTGGAGTTGCCGCTCAGATAGAATGTCGGGATGCAAATCGCGCCGCTGGGAGTTTGGGTTGGATTGATGGGCGCGATCTTCCCCTCTATGACGATGGCCGCCGATTATCAGACGCAGGTTTTACAACAGGACGGATTGCAAGTCGTCCGGCTGACCGATGCGCGGCGCCATGTCGAGGTGTCGATCGTGCCGGGAATCGGAAATATCGCGTACTCGATGAAGGTGAACGGGCACGAGATTTTGTATATGCCGACGCGCTCGCTCTCCGAGTTGCAGGCCAAGCCGGATCTGGGCGGCGTGCCGTTTCTGGCGCCGTGGGCGAACCGGATCGACGGGATGTCCTATTGGGCCAACGGCAAACAGTACCTGCTCAATCCGGATCTGGGAACGTTGCGCTTCGATCCGAACCATTTGCCGATTCACGGGCTGCTGTCGTTCTCCCCCTTGTGGACCATCGCCGAGACGAAGGCGGATAGCCATTCGGCGCACGTGACGAGCCGCCTGGAGTTTTGGAAACATCCGGATCTGATGGCGCAGTTTCCGTTCGCGCACACGATCGAGATGACGTACCGGCTGCATGACGGCGTGCTGCAGGTGCAGACGGTGCTGCATAACCTGGGCGCCGATCCGATGCCGGTGGCGATCGGATTTCACCCTTACTTCCAGCTGGATGACGCGCCCCGGGATGAGTGGACCGCGCACATCGCGGCCAAGGAGCACCTGGTGCTGAACGATAAGCTCACGCCCACCGGGGAGAAGAAACCTTTGGAGTTTCCCGACCCCTACCCGCTGATGGGGCATACGCTTGACGACGGCTTCGTGGGGCTGGTCCGGGATGAGGCGGGCCGCGCCGATTTCTGGGTGCGCGGGAAAAAGCAGCAGATCACGGTGAGTTACGGGCCGAAGTTCACGGTAGCGGTTTCCTACGCGCCGCCAGGGAAGAGCTTCATCTGCTTTGAGCCGATGTCGGCCTTGACCAATGGGTTCAATCTGGCGCACGACGGGAAGTGGGACGGATTGCAAAGCGCGCCGGCGGGCGGCGATTGGAGCGAGAACTTCGAGATTCGACCGACCGGGTTTTGACGTTTACTTCCGTTTTCATTTGAGAAGAAGCAACGCGGCGGGCGACTTCAATGCCATGAAGCCCGCCTGCGTTCTCGCCGGAATCTTTCTGCTGCTGGGTTGTTTTGCGCACGCTGATGCGCGCCGCTCTTCCGATGACGGTTTCAATCACCTGAAACGCGGCGTGACGATGAGCCGGAGAAAGCCGTCGCCTGTCCGGACTCGCACGAGGACGGCGATGTATCCGAACGCCGCGAGACCGAAGCCGCGGAAGTCTCACCACGAAGGTCCCAAACACAAAGACGATAACTACGATCAGCACGGCTGGTATTAGGCCGGTTCGCCGATTGTTTCGCCGATCGTTTCGCCGATCGTTTCGCAAGTGATGCGGCGAAAGCCTTCCGAGAGTTCGGGCGGCTGCAGCTTCGCCGCTAGAATCTGGATGGCGTCGGCGGGCACCACGCGGGCGCGCAGGGCGTTGCGCCGCAGGCATTCCTCGACCGGGACAGGAAAGAAAACGGCCTCGACGTCGCAGCCATACCACCCGGCGATGCGGATATAGGGTTTGCGCTCGGCGCGTGTGAGGTGCGTGGCGTCGATGTAGGTGACGGGACGGCGGATGGCGAGACGCTGGCGGAGCAGGTAGCGGACGGTGGCGAAGACGCGCGCGTGAATCTTTTGATTCGTTGGGTCGTCCGACAGGATTTCGCGAATATCGTCGGTGGAGATAGCCCGGATGCCGCGCCGCGCGAGCCAGGTCGACTTGCCGGCGCCGGGCAAGCCAACCAGGATGACGATGCGCTGGGGCGCGGCGGACTTATCCGGCAACGGCGTAGCGTTCGGAATCGAGGATGCGGCGGGCGATCCGGCGGCGGATGGCGATGGCGTCCACGGGTTCGTATTTGTTGAAGCGACGGAGAACGGCCATGTTGGTCTTCAGCGAATCGCCGTCGGAGCAGGCCGCGATGAGGTCGCGGGCGGTGACGTCGATGTGGGCCATGGATTCGCGGAGAAGCACCGCGCACATGTCATAGGCGGAGGAATCGGGCTTGGCGTTGAGCTTCCGGGTGCGGAGCAGCGTAGACTCCATGGCGAACACGTCCATGATGACGTCCGCGAGGGAAGACAAAACTTCCTGCTGTTTCTCGAGCTCCAGCATGAACTTCTGGAACGCGAGGCCCAATAGCAGAAGGGCGATCTTCTTGGCGTTGGCGACGAGGCGGTTTTCTTCGGACCAGGGCTCGCCCGCATCGTCGAAGGCCGACATCGAAGGACCGCTGAGGATTTCTCCCATGAGGCCCTGGGCGGCTTTGACCAGGCCGAGCTGGCCGCGCATGGCGCGTTTCAGGAGCATCCCGGTGGTGAGCAGGCGGTTGATCTCGTTGGTGCCTTCGAAGATGCGGTTGATGCGGGAATCGCGGTAAGCGCGTTCCACGGCGTACTCGCCGCTGTAGCCGTTGCCGCCGTGAATCTGGACGCCTTCGTCCACCACGTAATCCAGCATCTCCGAAGCGTATACCTTGACGATGGAGCACTCGGCGGCGAATTCCTCGATGGCTTTTATTTCGCGTTTAGCGGCGTCGGGCTGATCCCACGAGAAGTCGTCGAGCAGCGCTTCGATGGCGCCGACGACGCGATAGCTCATCGATTCCGAGGCGTAGATCTTGACGGCCATTTCGGCGAGCTTATGCTGGATGACGCCGAATTCGCTGATGGTCGTGCCGAAAGCCTTGCGCTCCTTGGCGTAGCGGGCGCTGATGGCGAGAACGTTCTTCGCCCCGCCCACGGCGAAAGGTCCGAGCTTGAGACGGCCGAGGTTCAGGATGTTGAGCGCGATGATGTGACCGCGGCCTTTTTCGCCGAGCAGATTGGCCGCCGGGACCGGCACATTATCCAGGAAGATGGCGCAAGTGGACGAGCCCTTGATGCCCATTTTCTTCTCTTCATGGCCGTGGGAGACGCCGGAGAAAGCAGCGTCGACCAGGAAAGCGGAGAAATGCTCGCTGCCGTCGGGATCGACGATTTTGGCGAAGACGGTATAGACGTCGGCCTTGGCGCCGTTGGTGATCCACATCTTCTGGCCGTTGAGCAGGTAATGGGAACCGTCGGCGCTGAGCTTGGCCGTGGTCTTGGTGGCGAGCGCGTCGGAACCGGCCTGGGGCTCGGTGAGGCAGTAAGCGCCGATGAATTCGCCGGTCGATAACCGGGTGAGGTATTTCTCTTTTTGCGCTTCCGTGCCGAATAAGAGAACGGGCAGAGTGCCGATGCCGGCGTGCGCTCCGTGCCATGCGGCGTAGGAGCCGTCCCCGGCGATGGCTTCGGCGACCACCAGAGCGCTGGCGAGATCGAGCTCCATGCCGCCGAATTTCTCAGGCGTGGTTATGCCGAGCAGGCCGAGCTCGCCGGACTTTTTCAGGATGCTGACGGCGAGATCGTGGTTGCCGTGCTGAATTTCTTCGACGTTGGGCTCCACCTCGCGCTTGAAGAACTCCTGCGCGGTGCGGGCGATGGCGCGGTGTTCCGCGGTAAGGTCTTCGGGCGTGTAGATTTCGTCGGGCGTGCGGTCTTCGATGAGGAACGATCCGCCGACCGTTTTGGGGTAGGTTGCGACTGCGGTAGCCATATTTAAATCCTCTTGCCTAATTGAGACGTTCCAAAATTCCCGCGGCGCCCTGGCCGCCGCCGACACACATGGTCACCATGCCGTATTTCGCGCCGCGGCGCTCCATCTCCCGGAGAATGGTCGCGGTGAGCTTTGCGCCGGTGCAGCCGAGCGGGTGGCCCAGCGCGATGGCGCCGCCGTTCGGATTGACGCGGGCGGGGTCCAGGCCGGCTTCCCGGATGACCGATAGCGATTGTACGGCGAAAGCTTCGTTTAATTCAATCACTTCGATATCGTCCAGCTTGAGTCCGGCGAGCGCCAGCGCTTTCGGAATGGCGACGACCGGACCGATCCCCATGATTTCGGGGGGCACGCCGCCGGTGGCGAAGCTGACGAAGCGGGCCTTCGGTTTGAGACCGAGCTCTTTGGCGCGCGAGGCCGACATGACCAGAGCGATGGACGCGCCGTCGCTGGTTTGCGAGGAATTGCCCGCCGTAACCGTGCCGTGCGATTGAAACACCGGCTTGAGCTTGGCGAGCGCCTCCACCGAGGTGTCCGCGCGCGGGCCTTCGTCCTTGGAAACGGTGGCGGTCGAAGTTTTGGGTTTCACGCCCTGCATGGTGGTGGTTTCGACCTGCACGGGGACGATCTCTTCATCGAACCGGCCCGCGGCCTGCGCGCTGAGCGCCTTCTGGTGGCTGGCGTAGGCGAACAGGTCGGATTCCTCGCGGGACACGCCGTAGCGTTTCTGCAGCTGCTCGGCGGTAAGGCCCATGTTCATGTAGATCTCGGGGCGATGATCCACAAACCAGGGGTTCGGGGAAAGCTTGTTGCCGCCCATGGGGATCATGCTCATGCTTTCGCTGCCGCCGGCGAGCATGATGTGGGCGCTGCCGACGCGGATGCGGTCGGCGGCCATGGCGATGGATTGCAATCCGGACGAGCAGTAGCGGTTGATGGTGACGCCGGTGACGGAATCCGGCAGCCCGGCGCGGAGGGCGACATTGCGGGCCATATTGTTGCCGGATTCAGCTTCCGGCATGGCGCAGCCCAGGATGAGGTCTTCGATCTCGTCTTGGGGCACCTGCGGATATTTTTCGAGCAGAGCTTTGACGACGCCGGCGGCCAGATCGTCCGGGCGCACCTGGCGCAGGCCGCCTTTGGGAGCTTTGCCGACGGGCGTGCGGAGGCAATCGATGATTACGGCGTCTTGCATAAGAGGGAACTCCACATTTTTTGGATTCGCGGCGCGGATTTTAGTTGCGCAGCGGTTTGCCGGTCTTGAGCATGTGGGAGATCCGCTGCTGAGTTTCGCGGCGGCCGCAGAGGCTGAGAAAGGCTTCGCGTTCCAGGTCGAGCAGGTACTGCTCGGAGACGAGGGATTCGCCGGTGGCGCGCCCGCCGCTCAGGATGTAGGCGAGTTTTTCGCCGATGACGGCGTCGTAATCGGAAATGTAATCGCCCTGGCGCATCGTCCAGACGCCGGCTTTCAGCAAGGCGAAGGTATCGGCGCCGCCGACTTTGACGTCGGTGCGGGGCGAGCCCTGGATATAACCCGGCGCCAGCGCGAGCGCCAGCGCTTTGGCGTCGCCGATGAGGCGTTCAGGATTCATGGAAACGGCGTCTTCCGAGCGCAGCAAGCCCATGTCGCGGGCCTCGGCGGCGCTGGTGGCGACCTTCGCCATGCCGATCATTTCGAAAGCCTTGCGCGGCTCCATCCCGCGCGTGATCAGTTCTTTGCAACCGCCGCCGCCGGGAATGAGGCCTACGCCGGCTTCGACGAGGCCGATGTAAGTCTCAGCCGACGCCTGCACGCGCGTGGCGTGGAGCGTGATCTCGCAGCCGCCGCCGAACGCATAACCGAAAGGCGCGGCGACAACGGGCTTGGGCGCGTACTTGATGCTCATGCTGCACTTCTGGAAGCGGGCGATGGCGTGGTTGAGTTCGTCCCACTCCTCTTCTTGCGCGGCGAGCAAAACGAGCATGAGATTCGCGCCCACCGAGAAGTTCTCGCCCTGATTCCCGATGACCATGGCGGAAAAGTTCTTTTCGGTCTCCGCGATGCCGTGGTTGATCATGGCGATCACATCGTCGCCGATCGCGTTCATTTTGCCGTGGAACTCGCACAGCAGGACGCCGTCGCCCAGATCGATCAGGGACGCGCCGGAGTTCTTTTTGATGACGCCGCGCGCGCGCTTGGTTTCGGAAACGACGACCACGCCGGGACGCTCTTCCAGGAGGCGATAGCCGTTCTGGAGCAGATCGAAATAGCTGGTGCGCGGCGCAGCATCTTCATCGGCCGGGCGGTAGAAAGCGGTCGCGCCGGAGGAAAGCATTCTCTCGACCGCGGTCGGGAGAGCGAAGCCCTCTTTCTCAATGCGGCGGGCGGTGGGCTCGAAGCCGAGCGCGTCCCACAGCTCGAATGGTCCGAGCGTGTTGGCGTAGCCCCACTTCATGGCGCGATCGATTTCGACGACGCGGTCGGAGATCTCCGGGATCATGGCGGCGGAGTAGAGCAGCGTGTCGCGGAACATTTTCCAAAGGAACTGACCGGCGCGATCGTTGGCGGAGACCAGCATACGGAGGCGCTCGGGAAGATTCTCCTGGAGCTTGGCGCCTTCCACGGAAGGAAACCTGGCTTTGACCGGCGGCCGGTATTCTACGGTTTTCCAATCGATCGCCCAGAACTCGCGCTTGCCGTTGTTATCGACTTTCTTGTAGCAGCCCTGACCTGTCTTATCTCCGAGCCAGCGGCGTTCGATCAGCGTTTGGAGGAACGGCTGCATGAGGAAGCGGTCGCGCCAGGGATCGCCCGGGACGCCTTCATAAAGATTGCGCGAAACGTGGGCCCAGATATCGAGGCCCACGATGTCGAGGAGGCGATAGCTGCCCGATTTGGGAAGTCCGATGAGGTTGCCGGTCAGCGCGTCGACTTCTTCAATGGTGTAATCGTCTTCGACAGTGAGTTTCTGGACCGTGCCGCCGACGAAGCTGCCGATGCGATTGCCGATGAAGTTGGGAGTGTCTTTGCAATCGACGACGCCTTTTCCGAGGCGGCGTTCGCAGAACTTGCTAAGGAAGGCAAGAATTTCGGGATCGGTTCCCGCGCCGGGAATGACTTCGACCAGATGGAGGTAGCGCGGCGGGTTGAAGAAATGGGTGCCGCAGAAATGGCGGCGCATTTCCTCGCCGAAGCCTTCGGAGATGGCGTGGAGCGGGATGCCGCTGGTGTTAGTGGTGACCACTGTTCCGGGTTTGCGGACAGCTTCGACACGCGCCCAGAGCGCGCGCTTGATGGCGAGATCTTCGGTGACGGCTTCGAGGATCCAATCGCATTCCTTGATTTTGCCGAGGTCGTCATCGAAGTTGCCCACCGTGACGAGCGAGGCCAGGGAATCCTTAAAGAAGGCGGCTGGTTTGGATTTCAGAGCGGTAGTGAGACCGGATTCCGCGGCGGCGTTGCGGCTGGGTTTACCGGGAAGAACGATATCGAGAAGGAAAGTGGGAATCCCGGCGTTGGCGAAGTGGGCGGCGATGCGCGACCCCATCGTGCCAGCACCCAGGACGGCGACGCGGCGAATCGTTTTCATGCGTGGAAGTAGCGTTAGCTCCGATTCCCAAGTTTATCTCAGCGTGCTTTGCCGGATACTATTTCCATGCGCGGGATGAGCGTATTGACTTGGTTGTTGTGCGCCGCGATGACATGCGGAGCGGCGGAGGAAACGTGCCCTTGGTTGAACGCGGCGACGGCGGCGGGAATATTGGGCGGCGCGGTGGAAGCGGAAGTCGGGCACGCCGCGAAGGACGGCGGCGTGGAAAGTTGCGAGTTCACGCGGCGGGGGGAATCGGGAGTGGCGACGCTGCGGATCGACGTCGGCACGGCGGATTTGAAATGCGCCGCGGGCGGCGCGGCTGTGCGCGGGTTGGGGAACGAGGCGCGGGCATGCCCGATCGAGAAGACGGGCGGCGAGATGTCGGCGCGCGTAATCGGGCGCGTGCGCGAGCAGTGGTTTGCAATCCGCGTGGGGACGACGGACCGGCGATCTCTGCTGGAAGCGCTTCCGGATGAGGCTCTGCGGGCCGCCGCGCAAGTCGCCGGGAATTTGTTCTGAATGTGCGTCCTTTAATCTGGCCGCAAAGGTGCTCTGTTGGCTGTGGAGGATAGAAATGAAACGTCTTATTTCAAGCACCTTATTGTTCGGCGCTCTCGCCATGGCGCCGGTTTGCATGATCGCCCAGGATCATCCGGTGGCGCAGAAGGTTTATTACGACAAGACCCACAAGGACTCGCATACGTGGAACGATAATGAGACTACGGCGTGGACGCAATATCGCACCGATCACCATGTCAAGCAAGCGGAGTTTGCGCGTGCCACCCACAAGCAGCAGCAGGATTATTGGAACTGGCGCCACGATCATCCGGACGCTCATTAGTTAGTTCGGAGCCGGTTTATGTTCCGGCCCAACTTACCCGCGGCGCATCAGGACGCGCTACGCTATGGCGGTGGAATCCGCGGTAGCATCTCTGGGCCTCATTGGCCTGCCTGCCCCGATAAAAGACTTAGCGCGCGAGACTTGGGACGCCGTGATAATAGGCGGCGGACACAATGGACTGGCCTGCGCGGCATATCTTGCGCGGGCTGGTCTGCACGTGCTCGTGCTCGAAGCGCGCGAGCGGATCGGCGGAGCTTGCACGCTCGAAGAACCGTGGCCGGGCGTAAGGATGTCGCCATGTGCGTACCTTGCCGGTCTCCTTCATCCTTTGGTCGTCAAGGAACTCGGTTTGGTAGAGCGCGGCTTCACCTGGACTCCCGCGTTCGCCGGGCTTTTCGTGCCCTTTGAGGACGGAAGCAGCGTGCAGCTTCATGAAGACGACGCGCAATGCGACGCCGAAATTCACCGGCTTTTTCCTCGTGACGTAAAAGGATGGGGCGCGATGTCGGAGGTGATCCGGCGTGTCCGCGATGCGATCCGGCCAGCCGACGAGCGCGATATGTGGATCGGCGAGGCGCCCACGCGCGAGCAGATGGAAGAGCGTCTAGGAAACGACGAAGAAGCGCGCGGGCTGCTGTTCGAGTGGTCGATGGCGGAGATGGTGGAGCGCTATCTGGACGACGAACGCCTACAGATCGCGTATCTTGGACAGGGCGTGATCGGCACGAACGCGAGCCCGTTCCAAAAAGGCACGGCGTCGATCCGATTTCATCACGCATCGGGACGGTTGGGCGGCTTGCCGGGGATGTGGGGATATGTGAAGGGCGGGATGGGGATGGTGTCTTTCCTGCTTTGCGACGCGGCCAGAGATGCCGGCGCCATGATTGCCGCGGGCGTTCCGGTGGCGCGGATCGTGCCGGGTGAAGGCGTTGTGCTGGAAGGCGGAGAACGCGTGCGCGCACGCGCCGTGATCTCGAATGCCGACCCGCGGGTCACCCTGAAGCTGCTGGGCGCGGCAGCCGACGCGGATTGGAAACGGCAGGTCGAGAGCGTGCCGATCGAAGGCTGCACCGTAAAGCTGAATGTCCTTCTGCGGGAGCTGCCGAACTTCCGCGCGCGGCCGGGCGTGAATGAGACGCATCATTACGGGCAGATCAATACGCCTCTGACCAAGAGCGAGTGGCGGGAGAGCTTTCAAGCCGCGAGGGAAGGCCGCGTGGCCGGCCGCTTGTGGACCGAGCTTTATTTCCAGAGCGTGCATGATCCAAGCGTGGTCCCGGAAGGGCGGCACAGCATGAGCGTGTTCTCGCAATACGTCCCGTACCGGTTTGCCGAGGGCGATTGGGACAGCCGGCGCGACGAAATCGGGCGAGTTGCGCTGGGTTCGATCGCGCGGTTCTGCAGCAATTTCCCCGATGCGGTGGTGGATGCGCAGGTTTTAGGGCCGCCGGATATCGAGCGGAAAACCGGACTTACCGGCGGCCATATTTTTCAGGGCGAATGCCTGCCGCAGTATATGTGGAGCAACCGGCTGCGGTCCAAGACGCCGATGGAAGGCGTTTATTTGTGCGGAGCATGCACGCATCCGGGCGGAAGCGTCATCGCGATGAATGGGCGCAACGCCGCGATGGCGGTGCTCAGGTCGCGCTGATTACTGGCGAAGGGCTTCTAGGATGGAGTACGGGATGTCGAGGTTGCCATCGCGTCCGGTGCCCAGGTAAATCCCCGGCTTATTGCTTCCGTGGTAATCCGAACCGCCGGTCGCAATCAAGCCCAGGTTGCGCGCGAGTTTGAGATAGAGTTCGCGATCTTCCGGAGTGTGCTCGCTGTAATAAACTTCAATGCCTTGCAGGCCGTCGTCGGCCAGGTTGCGGAGCAGTTCGCTCATGGGCGCTTCTTCGCGCCCGAAAGCCATGCGGTAAGGATGGGCGAGCACCGGGGTTCCGCCGGCTTCCCGCACCATGCGGACTCCCTCGAAGAGAGAACACTCCTCGCGCTCGACACCGGCGGCGGCGTCTTCGGCGAGATATTTGTCGAAGGCTTCCTGCGTGGTCTGGACGTAGCCCTTCGCGATCAGGACCTTGGCGAAGTGCGGACGCCCGGTGAGGTTGCGGCCGATCTTCTGCACTTCTTCGAGCTGAATATCGAGGCCGAGTTCGTTCAGCCGTTTGATCAATTTGAGATTGCGGGCGCGACGGCTGTTCTGCCAGTTGATAAGCCATTCGCGGAAGGAAGCGGTCGGCGGCGTTTTGGCGAAGTAGCCGAGCAGATGAACGGAAGGCGGACGCTTGGCGGAACCGGGCTGCTCCAGGCGCGTAGAGAGCTCGATGCCGCAGACGATTTCGAGTCCTTTTTCGCGCGCGATGGGCTCGGCCAAGTCGTATCCGGCGAGCGTGTCATGGTCGGTGACCCCGAGCGCTTCGAGGCGGAGATCAAGCGCTTCCTGAACAAGCGCGGCAGGCGACGAGCTGCCATCGGACTGGTCGGTGTGAGAGTGTAGGTCGATCAATCCTCAAGTGTAGCGAAGACCGCCGAAGCCCCGCGCGGGCGGAAGCCTAAACGGCGGCGCTGACGCGCGACTCGGGCGAGACCGAAGCGGCCACGGCGAGTTTGCCCCAGGGGCCTTCCCCGAAGATGGCGATGGGGTCGCCTTTGGCCGGAAGAGCCAGTTCGCGCATGACGGCTTCGTCGCCCTCGGACGGCGGAATCAGCTCGATTCCCTGAGCGAGAAACTGGCGGCGGACGTCGTCGGAAACCATCCCGCCCTGATCCCAGGGTCCCCAGTTCATGGCGACGACTTGGCCAGGCCACTCGGCGGCGAGCATGGCGGCTACGCCGTTCATGGTCCCGTTGGCGGCGGCATAATCGGCCTGCCCGCGATTTCCGAACGCCGCCGTGATGGACGACATCAGGATCAGGCATTTGGTTTGCGCCGGACGCAGTTTGCGGGTGAGGACAAACGTGCTGTCGGTCTTGGTGTGGACGACGCGGTCGAAAGACTCGGGCGTCTTGTCCTTGATGAGCTTGTCTTCGATCACGCCGGCCCCGTGGATGACGGCATCCAAGCGGCCGAAGCGCTCATAAATTCCGTCGATGAGAGATCCGAACGCGCCTTCGTCGCGGACATCGACGGCGACGTACTCAACACTGGAGGCGATGTCGCGCAATTCGGCGAGGTTGCGTTCAATCTCACGGTTCTTCATGAGACGCGAGTAAGCGCTTTCGACCTCGGCGGGTTTGACGACTTTCTTGCCCGACGCGCGGAGTTGTTGGAGCAGAGCGGCTTTCAGCAAGGCCGGCTCTTTGATGGACGCGGTTTCGGCCAGCTCCGGTTGCGGGAGCGACGAAGCGCCGGCGAGGATCAGGGCAGGTTTGGTCCTCTGGGCGAGCGTGCGCGCGATGCCGGCAGTGATGCCGCGGGCGCCGCCGGTGAGCAGAACGACGGATTGGGAATCGATCGCGGTGATGGGCGCGGCCGGAAGCGTGGCGCGGCGGGGCACCACGGTGAGGCGGCGATCGCCGGGCAGACCGATCTGCAGGGATTCTCCGCGGCAGGCGAGCTCTTCCACGAGCTTCTGGCGCAGGATGGCGACGGGGTCCGACGGATCCACATCGACCACCTTGCAGAGCACGTCGTTGAACTCCAGCGAAAGGGTCTTGACGAAGTCGGCCGCGGCGAAATGCGTGGGCGCTTGCGGCGAAGATTCGCCCAGCCCGAATTCGCCGCCGCGACCGGTGACGACGGCCAACAGGGCGCCGTTCTGATTTCCGGCTTGCTTCAGATCGGCTTCGGCGCCTTTGGCCAGCAGGTAGAGGCTGCGCACGTCCTGGCGAACCTGGGCGCGCCATCCGGCGAAATCGAGCTGCGCGAATGGCGTGTTGGTCTGCAGCGGGAGCAGGTGAATGATGGCCCCGATCGAGCCATAATCCTTCCGCACGGCTTCCAGCAGCGCCGAGACCTGAGCGGGCTCAGTCAGATCCGTGGCGTAGACGCTTTCGGCGTGCAGAGTGGAACCCGGGCTGTGACGAAGCAGAACCACCTGCTCGCCCGCCGCTTTCCAATCTTCGGCGATGGCGGAGGCGATGCCGTTCTCATCATCGGTAATGAGAACGACGCGGCCGGGGAAATGCTGGGGCGCGGAGGCGCGCAAACGGGAGATGGTGGTGAGCGTGAAGCGGGCGACCGATTCCGGGTGCTCCGAAGCTTGCGCGGGCGAAGAGGAAGCGCTGATGGAAAGCACCTGGCTGAGACGCTGCGCGATTTCGTTGAGGGTGCGGGCGCTGGTCAGCCGCTCCATGACGGACTGGATTTTGGTCTGATCCGCTTCGGAGCAGGTGCGCTGCAGCGCGCTCAGAATTTCGACGCGCTTGATGGAATCGATGCCGAGATCGGCTTCGATGGCGGCGTCCGGGTCAAGCATGTCGGCTGGATAACCGGTGCGGTCGCTGACGATGGCGGTGAGGTCGTAGAGAACGTCGCGGGGAGGAGCCGCGGCGGCGACAGGCGCGGGCGCGCTGGCCACGGGCAGGTCGGCCACGGTGAACAGGGCTTGCAGGTGCGCAGCGATTTCGCTGAGTGTGCGGGCGCTGGTGAGTTTCTCCATCACGCCCTGCACCAGCTCCTGCCCGGCAGTCGTGCACGTGCGCTGGAAGGCGCTGAGAATTTCGACGCGCTTGATGGAATCGATGCCGAGGTCGGCTTCCATGGCAGCGTCGGGTTCAAGCATGTCGGCGGGATAGCCGGTGCGCTCGCTAACAATGGCGATGAGCTCCGCGGATATGTCGCGCGAGGCGGAAGCCGGGACGGCGATAACGACCGGGGCAGGCGCCAGGACTTTGACGGGCGCGGACGCGGGCGCGGGCGTTGCAGGGATTGAGACGGCGGCGGCAGCGGCGAAAAGGGGATTCAGCCGATCCGCGATTTCCCGCAGAGTGCGGGCGCCGGTCAGCTTCTCCATGATGCTCTGCACCTGTTCCTGTTCGGATGGAGAGCAGGTGCGCTGGAGCGCGCTGAGGATTTCGACGCGCTTGATGGAATCAATCCCGAGATCCGATTCGATGCCGGCCTCGGCGTCGAGCATGTCGGCGGGATAGCCGGTGCGGTCGCTCACGATGGCGACAAGTTCGGCGAGCATATTGCGGGAAACCTGGTTCCGGGAAACCGGGTTCCGGGAAACCGGGTTCGGGGAAACCAGGGGAATGGCGGGAGCAGGCGCGGCCGCCGCGGACGTGGTCGATGGAGCTTTTGCGGAAGCGCTAAAGAGGGGCGAAAGCAGGGCGGCGATCTCGCGCAGAGTGCGGGCCGCGGTGAGCTTTTCCATCATGCCCTGCACCAGCTTCTGCTCGGATTCCGAGCAGGTGCGCTGGAGCGCGCTGAGCACTTCGACGCGCTTGATGGAATCGATGCCGAGATCGGACTCGATGCCGGCGTCGAGATCGAGCATGTCGGCGGGGTAGCCGGTGCGCTCGCTGACGATGGCGACGATATCGCGTTCAACATCGCGCGCCGCGAGGGCAACCGGCGCGGGCGCCAGAGCAGGCATCGCGGGCGCCGGCAAAGCCGCGGGAATCGGCGCGGGAAGCGCAACAGCGGCGCGAACCGGCGGCGGCGCCGGCGCGGCGGGTCTTGTCGCTACAACGGGAATAGGGGCGGCGACAACACGCGGGGCCGCGGGAGCGATTGGGGCGGCAGGCGGGGCGAACACAGCCGGGGAACCCGACAGGAAACTTTGCATGATGGTCGTCTGACCAGCCAGGAACTGTTGCATCATGCGCTGGTATTCGACCAGGATGTTTTCCGCTCCGGACGCGAGCGGCACAGCAGCCTGAGGCGCTCCGGCGACGGCGACCGGAACTTCCCGGACCACGTCCCTGACAACCTCTTTGATCACCTCGACCGTGCGGATGACCGGAGGGATGGTGGCGGGGTCGACCAGCTTGACCGGGCGCTTCGGCTGAGGCGGAGAGTTGCGGGCGAAGGTGCCGGCGCCGTTCACCAGCCACTGCGGCTCGCGGGCCGCCACGGCGGGAAGGATTTCGGCGCGGCCCCGGAAAAGCTCCTCGGTCTCGACGGGGATGCCCGCGACGGCGAGTTGTCCGAGCACATGAAGGAACTGCTCGAGTCCGCGGCGCTCCGTCGAATCGGTCTGCAGAATGGTGACCTCGCGGCCTTCCAGATTCTGTTTGGCGAGACTGGACAGCACGTTCTTGGGGCCGACTTCGAGGAAGATCGCGGCGCCGGCGTCGTGCATGGCGCGGATCTGGTCGACAAAGCGAACCGGTTCGACCAAGTGACTGGCCAGAAGCTCGGAAATAGCAGAGGCCGTTTCGGGGTAAGGAGCGGCGAGCGTGTTGGAGAAGACCTGCGCGCGCGGCGTGTCGAAGGTCTGCAGGCTGAGCGCGGCGGCGAGGCGTTCGCGAGCCGGCTGCATCAGCGGGGAATGGAACGCGCAGGCGACGGGGATCGGTTTGGCCGCCACTTTCTGCGAAGAGAGCTTCTCGATGGCGGCATGAACCGCGTCTTTGGAGCCGGCGATGATGGTCTGCCGGGGACTGTTGTAATTGGCGATGGTGATGCCGGAACTGCCGTTCAGGACGGTTTCGACCAGCGTCGCTTCGGCCAGCACCGCGGCCATCGTGCCGGCGTCGCCGCCTCGGGTGGATTCTTCGATGGCGTTGCCCCTGCGTTCGGAGAGTTCATACAAAGCGTCTTCGGTGAGGACGCCGGCCGCGGCCAGCGCGGCATATTCCCCGTAGGAATGGCCGGCGGTCATGGCGGGCTCGACGCCGAAGCGGGCGAGCAGGCGGAAGAGCGCGACCTCGACCGCGCCCAGGGCCGGCTGCGCAATGGCGGTCGCGGTGATTTCCTGCATCTGCCGCTTTTCATCCTCCTGCGTGAAGACGGGCTGCGGGTAGATGTAGCTGGAAAGCTTGCGCGGGAAGCGGCCGGCCAGAACTTCGTCGGCGCGTTCGAGGGCCAGGCGGAACTCCGGGAAATGCACGGCCAGATCGCGCAGCATGTTGGGCTGCTGCGAACCTTGCCCCGGGAACAGAAAGGCGAGCTTGGGCGCGGTCGCGGCGATGGGCGCCAGGTAGATGCCGGCTTTGTCGGCGTGTTTCGTCTTGCCCGACGCGAGCAGGTCTTTGGCCGACGCCAGACGGGAAGCGAGTTCCTCATGCGAGCGCGCCACGATGGCCAGCCGGATGCCGGCGCGCGGGGAAGCTATGCGCGCGGCGGCCTGGGCGGCCAAATTGCGCAAAGCGGTGCGATTGCCGGCGGTCAGGTTGGCGCTGAGCAGGTTCAGCGCGGATCCCACCGATTCTGAAGAGCCCGAGAACAGAAACAACTCCGCCGGCCATTGCTCGACGGCGCAGATCTCCTCCGGCCGGCGCGCGTCGCCGGTATACTCTTCCAGCACGGCATGGAAATTGGTGCCGCCGAAACCGAAACTGGAGACGCCGGCGCGCAGAGGCGTTTCGGGCAGCATCCGCAGCCACGGCCGCGTCTCGGTGTTGGCGTAGACGGGACTGGCCGGATCCTTCAACTTCTGATTCGGCTTCTCGACGTTGATGGTGGCCGGGAGCACCTTGTGATAAAGCGCGAGCGCGATTTTCAGCAGCCCGGTCACTCCGGCGGCGGCCTTGGTATGGCCCACCATGGATTTCACCGAACCGACCGCGATGGAACCGGGCGCGGCGTGATCGGCCAGAAGGGATTCGGAAAGCGATGTGATCTCAGCGGCGTCGCCGGCGGCAGTACCGGTGCCGTGCGCTTCGAACAAGCCCACGGTGGAAGGGCCGAAGCCCGCCTGGCGATAGGCGCGGTGCAGGACGGCCATCTGGCCTTCCGGACGCGGAGCGGTCATGCTCTTGCCCCGTCCGTCGCTGGAACCGGCCACGCCCTTGATGACGGCGTAGATGCGGTCGCCCGCGCGCTCGGCATCCGCGAGGCGCTTCAAGACCAGCATGGTGACGCCTTCGCTGATGGCGATGCCGTCGGCCGACTCGTCGAAGGGCCGGCACTGTCCGCGCGGGGACAAGGCCTGCGCCTTGGCGAAGCACATGAACCCGAACGGGCTTTGGAGCGTATCGATGCCGCCGACCACCACCATGTCGCTCGAATTCGAGGTGAGCTCGCGCGTGGCGATCGCGGTCGCCGCCAGAGATGAGGCGCAGGCGGCGTCGACGGTGAAGTTCACGCCGCCGAAATCGAAGCGGTTGGCGATCCGTCCGGCCGCGACGTTCAGCAGGATGCCCGCGAAGGTATCCTCCGTCCATTCCGGCATCTGCGACTTCACCGATTCGGGCACGTTTTCGACGTACTCGGGCATGGTCGTGCGCACGGCGTAATTGAGGCCGACATCGCCCAAGCCGCCGCTCATGCCGAGAATCACGCTGGTGCGCGCGCGATTGAAGGGCCGCACATCGTAAGCCGCGTCTTTCAGCGCTTCCTCGACGGCCACCAGTCCCAGAAGCTGCATGGGGTCGATGGAGGCGAGCGCGTTGGGAGGAATCCCGTAGCGCATCGGATCGAAGGCGACGTCGGCCAGGAAACCGCCCCACTTCGAATACATTTTGTCGCGCGCTTTTTTGTCGGCGTCGTAGTAGCGCTCCACATCGAAGCGGGCTTTGGGAACCTCGACGATCGCGTTGACCTTGTTGACGACGTTGGCCCAGAACTCGCGCACATCCGCCGCTTTGGGCAGAATGCAACTGACGCCCACGATGGCGATGTCGCAGGGGGGTTCGGCCGGCGGCTCCACGGCCAGGGGAAGATCTGGAGCGGCGACTTGTTTCAGCCACGCGGCGCTGCCCGCGGACACGGATTCATGCAGCTCGCGAACCGTGCAGGTCTCCGCGCGGAGCGAGGCGATCTGCCCGATCATGTACATGCCCTGCTCCAGCTGGGCTTCGCGGGACACCTCGACGTACTTCACGTCGGCGCCCTCGCCGGTGCGGTCGATCCCCTTGGAGGCGATGCGCAGACGGCCCACATTCAGGGCCTCGAGCGCGTCCTTGATTTGTTCGTGCGACTTGCCCTCGGCTTGGAGCTTACGCTTCAGATCGCGGAAGGCGCCGGCGAAGCCGGTGCTTACGCAGCGCGTCGCGTGGCCCGGACCGGATTCGAGAATGACGGTGTGACGGCAATTCAACGCTTCCTGCTGGAAGATGTCATTGATGGCGCGTCCGGCCACGGCCTCTTTGGTGAACAGGTAGGCGGTGCCCATCAGCACGCCCAGCTTCACGCCCTTTTCGGCCAGCGGAGCGGCCATGGCGGACACCATGGCGGCTGACTGCGCGTCGTGGATGCCGCCAGCGAAAACGACGTGGAGATCCTCGGCCTTGGTTCCTTTGGCGATCGACTCCAGAAGGGTGTCGATCATCGCTTCCCAAAGAACGAAGCTGGTCCGCGGACCGACGTGACCGCCGCACTCGCGGCCCTCGAAGATGAAGCGCCGCGCGCCGTCTTCAATGAACATCCGCAGCAGCGGAGGCGCGGGGACGTGGAGATAGGTCGCGATGCCGATCTTTTCGAGGCTAGCGGCCTGGTCCGGACGGCCGCCCGCGATCAGGGCGAAGGGCGGCTTGATGTCGCGCACCACGGCGAGCTGTTCTTCCCGCAGTTCCGGCGAGACGAATCCCAGGATGCCCGCGCCCCAACTGCGGCTGCCGGCCAGATCCCGGGTCTTTTCCATCAGGCGGCGCACCTGCGGGCCGCGAAGAAGCGCCAGCGCGAGAAACGGCAATCCGCCGCCTTCGGCTACCGATTGGGCGAATTCGGGCGTGTCGCTGACACGCGTCATGGGCCCTTGCAGAATCGGGTAATCGGTGTGATGCGCCTGCGCTAATGCGGATCCGCGGCCGAGCGGCGCCAGTTTCTTCGCGGCCGACACGTGGTCGCGAACGGCGATGCGAAGTCCGTCGATCACGCCCGCGACGTTGTTGTAGCGCGCCGCGAAGGTGACCGCGAAAGCGGAATCCTGCCCGAGCGGCCACACGCCGGTTTCCGGATTCTTCCAGTCAGTGCGCGTGCGCAGAGCGGCGCGCCAGGCTGCCTGGGCGGCGGGAAGCGGATCGCCGCAGAGCTGAAGCTCGAGTTTCTCGAGTTCCTCGACGCCCTTCATTCCGGGGCGTCTCCAAACCCTGGTCAGCAGGCTGACTTCCCGGCCCAGACAAAATGTTTCGTCTCCGCCGGCGCGTTCCATGGCGGCGCGAAGCCGCGCGGGAATGCTGGCTTCGGCCGTGAGCAGCAGCTGGCTGTCGAGGACCACGCCCGCCGCGCCGCCCGCATAACACGCCGCGATGGAGTGCGGCCCGATGCCGCCATGCACCCACACGGGAAGCGAAAACTCGCGCTGAAGGCGCTGCAGGAGGATAAAGCTGGTTTCCTCGCCTACGATGCCGCCGGCTTCCTGCCCCTTGGCGATCAGCCCGGCCGGGTTCAGCTCAGACGCCAGAGCCGCTTCATCGACGCCCGTGACTTCGATCAGCAGGCGCCGTCCGCCGGCGCTCGCCAAACGCCCGAGTTTCGCCCGCTCGTCTTTCTCCAGGGACGCAATTCCGGCGAGCACCACCGTCGCCGCGTTGGCCGGGAGAGTTTGGATCAGGGCAGCCGTCGCCGGGAAGGACGCGTCGAATTTGACGGCGAACTCGCCGTGCGCCAGCCGCGCCACGCGGTCGAGCGCGGCGCGCGATTCCTTTTCTCCAGTCAGCTCGAGGTTCAAAAGACCCCAGGCGGGAAGTTCCCCCGCGCCGCGCCGGCTGGCCGCTATAACGATCGCCGTGTCAAGGTGGCCGGGAATGTTCGCGGCCAGAATTCCGAATTCGTCCAGATTGATGTGAGAAGCCTTGGTGCTCATGCGAACCCGATCTCCGGAGACGGCGGCTTCGCGGCTGCCGACTCATTGCTACACGTGCTTAAACCCGTTGAATCCTCGTCAAACATCCTGTCTGTTCGCTCCCTCAAACCGAGGCCGGATGCATTCCGTCCTGCGGCGTGGCGGGAACTCCGTGCTGACTGCGGACAAATTCCTGCACCCATTCCCGGTTGATGTCGTCTCCGCTGCGCAGCGTAATCTCTTCTCCGCAAGCCGAGCACTTCAGGCGAAATCCGAGCGACGCCGCCATCGGCGCCCCGCACGCGGCGCAACTGGCCGGGGTATAGGCCAACAACGCGTCGATCATGCGCACCCAAGTCTTTACGCGCATGAAGTAGCGCTGGACGTCCTTCAGCGAGATCTCGCCCTGAAAATAGCCCGCGTCTTCCTCCGGCAGCCTCGCCAGCAATAACGTCTTGCCCTGAGAGGTAAGAAAGCCGTCCTGTTCGAGCACGCCCGGTCCGTAGATCTCCATGGCCGTCTGCAAAATGCTTTTTTCCGGGAGCCAGATCTTGAAGTTGGATTCGACCTCCATCGAGATCTCGATCAGATCGAGCGACTCGGCGCCAAGATCGTCCAGATAAGCGTCGGGAGTCACTTCCTGACTGTCGATATGGAGGCTTTGCGACACGATGCCCGCAAACTTTTCCTGAACCTCCGGTTCGGTCATCCAGCCGTTACTCATAAGAAATTCTCCTTTTCGCGAATTAAGCGTTCCAAGCGCGCACCGCCAGAACGGCGTTCTGTCCCCCGAAAGCGAAGGCGTTCACCAGCGCATTCCGGATCGACGCCTTCCGGCTCCGGTTCGGCACATAATCCAGATCGCACTCCGGGTCGGACTCCTTCAGGTGCATCGTCGGGGGAACCATACTATTTTCCATGGCTTTGAGCGTAAACACCAGATTGGCGATCCCCGCGGCGGATATGGTGTGGCCGATCTGCCCCTTGTTGGAGGAGACCATGAGCCGCGCCGCGTGCGGGCCGAAGAAGCGGCGGATCGCCTGGGTCTCGGCGGAATCGTTTTTCGGCGTCGAGGTGCCATGGGCGGCCACGTAATCGATTTCCTCGGGCGGCGTGCCGGCCTCCTTGAGAGCGAGGCGCATGGCCTCGGCTTCCGACTCGCCGCCCGGCGACGGATCGGTCAGGTTGTGCGCGTTCAAGCTGGCGCCGAAGCCCGTGATTTCGGCATAAATGCGGGCGCCGCGCTCGCGGGCGCTGTCGAGCGACTCCAGAATGACCGCGCCCGCGCCTTCGCCCATCACGAAACCGTCGCGCCGGCGATCGAACGGGCGCGAGGCCGTTTCCGGATCTTCGGACCGGCTGAGCGCCCCGATGATGGCGAACGCCAGAATGCTTAACGGACTGACCAGAGCCGCCGCGCCCCCCGCCAGCATGGCCCTTACGCGCCCGCGCCGGATCATATGAAAGGCTTCGCCCACGGCGTATGCGCTGGCGGCGCACGCGGTGTCATTGGTCAAAGCGGGTCCCCCGATTCCGAGCAGGCGGGAGGCGACAGCCGCCATCGTATCGCCCTGACGGCGGAAAAAGGCATGACGCGGGATGGCGTTCTCGCTCTCGAGCAGCGCGCGCATCTCCAGACGGAACTGCCCCGGCGCGGCCAAGCGCAAAAAGTCGCGCATGAGGCTCATATCGAGGTAATTGACGCTTGCGCCGAGCGACATTCCGATTTCTCGCTTTGCGATCGGCGAGCGGTCCAGACCGGCGTCATGGAACGCTTCGCGCGCGGCGGGGACAAACAGGCGCACGGGCCGGCGGCAGCAACGGCCGGGATAAGAAGCGAGACCGAGTTCCCGCGGCATCTCGCGAACCTCACCGGCCACCTTGGTCTGATACTCCGAGGGATCCCAGAAACTGATGCGCCGAATTCCGTTGTCCCCGGCCGAGAGCCGGTTCCAGCACGTATTCGAATCGGGACCCAACGATGTAGCCAGCCCCACCCCTGTGACAACGACGCGTTGCAAGAAACCCTCCTTTATAAACAGAAAACCAGGCGGATGGAACGCGTCCGGGAAAGCGACCGCCGCCAACGGCAAGTCACTTTCCCGAACGATCCACGGCCTGGCTTAAGCTCCGCAGCTAACCAAATGCTTTGACTGTAAAACTGCTTCTCCCGATTCTACCGGCTGGCGAGGGCCAGGATCTGCTCGCGGGCCGGACGGGCATCTTCGACTTCAAGAAATCCCTGCGCTGTCAGATAGTTGATGATTTCCCGGGCGTTCTCCTCGGCCGTCCGGTTGGCGGTCGGAAGCGTGAGCTCCGGGTTTGCGGGAGCTTCATAGGGATCGTCGACGCCCGTGAAGCCCTTGATTTCGCCCGAGCGCGCCTTGGCGTAAAAGCCCTTGACGTCGCGCACTTCGCAAACCGCCACGGGCGTATCCACGAACACTTCGAGGAACGTTCCCTCCCGGTGCATCTGGCGGACATGGTTGCGGGTGGCGGCATACGGGCTGACCGCGGCGCAGATCACGGCGCCGCCGTGCCGGGAGATTTCCGCGGCCACATACCCGATGCGGGTGATATTGGTGTCCCGATCTTCGCGGGAAAACCCGAGCCCCTTGGAAAGATGGGTCCGCACGACGTCGCCGTCGAGCACCGAGACCTGCCGGCCGCGCTCGTTCAACATGACGGTCAGAATTTCGGCGATCGTGCTCTTGCCCGCGCTCGGCAGGCCCGTGAACCAGATGGTGAAGCCCTGCTCGGTGCGCGGGGGGTAAGCGGAACGGAGGACCGCCGCGGTCTCCTTGCGGGTAAACCACTCGGGAAGCTGCTTGCCGGTGGCGAGAAATTCGTCGCGCACCTGCGTGCCGGAAATATTGGCGATCCGGACGCCTTCGGGAACCCGCGTCACCTGTTCGTAGCGGTCTTCCTCGGGCAGATACACCATCTCATCGAAGGGCAGCATCTTGACGCCGATCTCGGCTTCATGGGCGGCCACCAGCTCGCGCGCTTCCGTGCCGCGGTAAAACGGTTTGCCGGTCGAATCTTTCCCGGGCCCCGCGTGATCGCGGCCGACGATGAAGTGATTCGCTCCGTAATTGCGGCGGATGATGGCGTGCCACAACGCTTCGCGCGGTCCGGCCATGCGCATGGCGAGAGGCAGCAGGCTGAGCATCGTCGTGACCGGATCGTAGTGGTGATCCACCAGGGCCTTATAGACGCGAACGCGCGTGTACGTGTCCACGTCGCCCGGCTTGGTGATGCCGACGACGGGCTGGATCAGAAGGCTCGCGCCCGATTCCTGGGCGGCGCGCTTGGTGAGTTCTTCATGCACGCGGTGCATGGGGTTGCGGGTCTGGAACGCGACCACGTTCGGATTCCCCATGGCGTCCAGCATTTCGCGGACTTGCGACGGAGTGTGGCGCAGCTCCGGGAAATCGTAATGCCGCGGGATTTCGAGAACCTGGAGAGGACCCGAGAGGTTGTACTTTCCCCAGCTCTTCATCTCGGCGACGAACGGGTGCTTGGCGTCCAGAGTCCCGCAGACTTTCAGCGCTTCGAGCTCCGGATCCCGCTCATAGATCTCTTCGATCGTCATGATGGCGAGCCGGTTGTTCTTCGCGCTGCGCAGCGCGATCTCCTGGCCCACTTTGAACTGGCTCGGATCGGCGACGGTCAGCGTAATGGGAATCGGGAACAAGCTGCCGTTGGCCAGCCGCATGTCGTTCAGGACGCCGAAATAGTCTTCTTTGCCCATGAACCGGTCGACCGGCGAAAACGCGCCGACCGCCAGAAGCTCCAAATCGCAGAGCGTGCGCTCGGTGATCTGGATCGAAGCGAGGTCGCCCGCATGGGCAGTCAGAGCCTGGACCTTATCAGCCGGCACCAGCAGGTTGACGAGAACGCCGCCGTAGGGCGGGATGAGTGTGGGAGAAGTTGCAGGATTCATAATGAAAAACTCGAAATCACTCCTGAGAAAGAATAGAAAGCAGAATCAATCAATGCGCAAAAACCAATTGATAACCGGTCGCAAACAAAACGCCCCCGATTCCCACGCGCAGCGGACGACTGGGCAAACGCGGAGCGAGATAGCTTCCTAGAAGCACCCCGGGGATCGAACCAGCCAGCATGATCGGAACCAGCGGCCAGTCCACGTGGCCCGCGCTGCCGTGCAGAAAGGCCGTCGCGGAAACCAGCATCGCGGCATGGAAAACATCCGTTCCCACCACGCGGGCCGCATCCCGCGGGAACAGCATCATGAGAAACGGCGCAATCAGCGATCCGCTTCCCACCGACGTGAGACCCACCGCGAATCCGATCACAAAACCCCAACTGACAACCGACTTGACCTGATTGCGCTGAATCCACCCGTTGTCGTCCGCATGGGTCACCGTGCGCAACGTCCGCACGATCATGACGACAGCGCCGATCACCAGCACGACGCCGATGGCGCGCTTCACAAACACGTCCGCATTGAATCCATGCGTATGCATGTACTGAATCGAAAAGAACCCCGCCGTCCCGCCCGGAATACTGCCGCAGGCCATAAGCAGCGCGACGCGGAGATCCACCGTTTTCTGACGCCAATGCATCCAGGCGCCCACGATCTTGGTGACTGAGCCATACGCCAAATCCGTTCCCACGGCCACCACCGGATGCATCCCGGCGAACAGCATCAGAAGCGGGGTCATCAGCGCGGCTCCGCCCATGCTCGTCAATCCGACCAGAATCCCTACCCCGAAACTCATGCCCAACAGTCCGTAATGGTTCATCAGAAACGTCCGTTAACCGTTTACCCGCTTACGGGGACTCTCTAGCGAAAATCGAGCGCTTGAGGAAAATGTCGCAATAGCCAGAACTGAAAAGGGCTGCAAGTCGCGCTGGTATCGAGGTGACTGGTGATCACCAGTATTCCTTTGCGGTAATTACTCCCAAAAACTCATTAGAATTCGGCTCAGACTGGGAGGGACAACTCGGGCATATAGTGAGCCCGGCTTGTGTTTCGATTCGTTCAGTGTACGCGGTATTCTTCGCTCCTGTCAAGACAAACTTGGCCTCCAAATAGTTTGAAAATACTGTACGTACCGATCTTTCAGCGACTTAGAAGCTTACCCCGTCGCCCGCCTCGCGCTGGGCAGGCCCTTCCCGCTTGGACGAGCGCCATCCCCTACTTCCCCGCGCGGTTCAAAAGCAGAGTTGGATCAGCTTGGGATTGTTGCGAAGATTTTTGAATGGCCCCCGACCAAAAGGTTCCCGCGACAATCCCGGAAAAGCGGCCCGTCGCCATCCTGATCCGGCCGCTGGCGCTCTTCGTTTCCGCGCGCGCTTCGAGCGGCATTGTTCTGTTGGCCGCGGCCCTCGCCGCCCTTGTTTGGGCCAACTCGCCCTGGTGGCCTTCCTATGTTCACATCTGGGAAATTCGCATCGGCCTGGGGTATCAGGGACGCGAGATCTTTCGCCCGTTGAGCTTCTGGATTAATGACGGATTAATGACCATTTTCTTCTTAATGGTCGGGCTGGAGATCAAACGGGAAGTGACGACCGGCGAACTGGCTTCCCCGCGCCGCGCCGCGCTTCCGATCGCCGCCGCGCTGGGCGGGGTGCTCGCGCCGGCTCTGATCTACACGGCGCTGAACCACGGCGGGCCGGGGCAGGCGGGCTGGGGCGTCCCCATGGCCACCGACATAGCTTTTGTGGCGGGGGTTCTGGCGCTGTTGGGGCCCCGCATCCCGTCAGGACTGGCGGTTTTCCTGACCGCGCTCGCCATCGTCGACGACGTTTTCGCGGTCATCGTCATCGCCCTCTTCTATACGAGCGCCCTGCATTGGCCGGCGCTCGCCGCCGCGGGGGTGTGCCTGCTGTTTATCTACGGCATGAACCTGCTGGGGGTCGCCGAGCCGCTCGCTTACGCGGCGCCGGGGCTGGTTCTCTGGCTGGCGGTGCTGCAATCCGGCGTGCACGCCACCGTGGCGGGAGTCCTGCTGGCGGCGGTGATTCCCGGACGCCGGTTTTTGGACCCTCGCGAGTTCCTGCGCCGAGGCGTCCAGCTCTTGGAGGAATTCGCGGCTTCCCTGCCCGCCGCGAGCGACCAGACCGGCGAGCCGGGTGAAGAGCTGGTGGAACGGATGGAAGCGGCCTGCCACCATGTGCAGCCCCCGTTGCACCGGATGGAACAGGCGCTGCGGCCCTGGGTCAGCTTCGTCATCATGCCGTTATTTGCGTTCGCCAATGCCGGGGTGCGCCTGCTGCCGGGGAATCATGGCGGCGCGCCGTCCCGAAGCTTCTGGAATCTGGTCACCACGGGCATTCTGCTGGGCCTGTTTCTCGGCAAGCCGTTGGGGATCTTCCTGTTTTCTTTGCTTTCCACAAGAATTCGTGTCGCCGTGCTGCCCGAGCGCGTCACTTGGAAGCATATTCATGCGGCGGGCTGGCTGGCCGGGATTGGCTTCACCATGTCCCTGTTCGTCGGGGGCCTGGCGTTCGGCGAATCCGCCCTTCTGGACGACGCCAAAATCGGCATTTTCTCAGGTTCCCTGCTCGCCGGTATTACAGGTTCGGCATTGCTTCTGCAAACTCGGAACGGGAACGAATCGGGTTGCGCCCCAGGTGATCCCGACTAGCGGCCTGGCATGACCATACATTTGTCAAGGTCCCTTGACACAAATTTTTTTTATGCCTACCATTAGATGCTTTTGGTGTTAAGAAGTCCTAACGTAATGCGAAGCACCGGCAATCCACTGGGGGAATCCTCGTATGACCTTCGAGATCGGTGAAAAAGTGGTGTATCCCAACCAAGGTGTGGGGACCATCGAGAACATCAGTATTCGGAATTTCGGCAATCAACACGAAGAGTTTTATCTGCTTCGTCTCGTCTACAACAGCATGACCGTGATGGTGCCCTTTTCCAACGTGGGCAGCATCGGACTCCGCAGAATCACGAAAGCATCGGAGATCACCAAGGTCCTGAACTATCTCGCCACGGGCGAATGCCGCAACTGCCCGGACTGGAAATGCCGTTTCAAACTGAACAGCGACAAGATGCAGAGCGGCAATCTTCCGCAGATCGCCGAAGTGTTCAAGGGCCTGCTCATGCTGCAGGCTGACAAGCCGCTTTCGTTCCGGGAGAAAAAGATGGTGGAACGGGCGCGGCATATGCTGGTTTCTGAGATCTCCATCGCGCGCGAGCTCACTCCGGATGCCGCGGAAACCGCGCTGAGAAAGGCTCTGGCGCAATCCAACATCCCGCTTCCGGCAGCGGCGTAGTCTGTAATCGGCAACCTGGAGGCAGGCGCCCGAGCCTGCCTCTTCCCTCCAAAAATCCCATCGCGCGGTCCCGCAAGGAATCCTGATAAAAGAGATACTGTGAATATGTCCCGATCCGGCGCTCTGGTCGAACATGACAGTGGCGGACTGCCCCCGATTGATGACGGCCGCCCGTTCGGAGGCGGCGGCGATGGGGACGCCAACCCGGGCGATCGCGGCTCGAGCCGTTCCGTTTCCGTCGCCGGCCTGATCGTCGGCATGGTGGCGAGCACCATGACGTTCGCGGCGCTGGCGAGCACTTTGATTCTGCGCCACGCTCTCAGCACAACCCATTGGATCTCGCTGCCCGTTCCCCGCATTCTCTGGCCGAATACGGCGTGCCTGCTGCTGAGCAGCGTCGCCATTGAGGCCGCGCGGCATGCGCTCCGGCGAGGCAAGCGCGACCAGTTCAACTGGTTATGGTGGACGGGAATCCTGCTGGGCATGGGTTTCCTGGCCGGACAGGCGGTTGCGTGGGAGCAGCTCAGTTCCGCCGGCGTCTACCTGAACTCGAATCCCAGCCATGGATTCTTCTACATCCTCACCTGGACCCATGCCGCGCACGCTATCGGCGCCTTGTTCGCTCTGCTTTGGGTGGGCGTCGCGGCGCTGCGGTTCCGTCTGGGACCCGGCAAGCGCACGGGCGTTCTCGTCAGCAGCATCTTCTGGCACTTTCTGGATGTGATGTGGCTCTGCCTGATGGCGCTCTTCATCTTTTGGGGATGAGATCCTGACCATCGCCCGGCGGTTTTCGGCGTTTAACCGGGACGAGAACGGATTACCGCTGATTCTCAGCTTCGACCTGGCTTTATTCGCCGGTTTGCTGACCGCATACTTCGTGGCTCGCGCCGCCACGCCCGTCTGGCCGCGGCCGTTTCATTTTCCTTCCGGCCTCATGACCGTTTCGATGGCGATGTTCGGCATTGCCGCCAGCTTCGTGATGCATGTCGCTGTCCGGAGCGGCGCGGCGAAAGACGACACCATGGCCCGCCGGATGATCGCGCTGGCGTTGGTGGGTTGGGGGACGTTCCTGTTTCTGCTCGCCATGGAATGGGGACGTCTGCTGCTGGGCGAGCAGGTGGCGCTGTTCAGCAATCCCTGGCGCGTGCCGGCGCTTGGCCTCGCTTACTATGGGATCACCGGGTTCCAGGCCGCGCATGTGGCGGCTGGTTCGGTCTGGCTGATCGCGGCGGCCCAGCGTCCCCGGCGGTGGCACCTGGCGAGTCTCACGCTGTTTGTGGATTTCACCAACGCGCTGTTCATCGTGGTGGCGTTCCTGTTGATTCTTCCGTCAACCGACCTGGGTGGATTCTGACCCTTAACCTCATCCTGGCCTCGCGGAGCCCGCGGCGCCGCGAACTGCTCGCCGCCGCCGGGCTCCCTCACGCGGTTCGAATCGCCGGTGTGTCCGAGGACATCTTGCCGGGGGAAGAACCCGTGGACTACGTGCGGCGCGTGGCGCAAGACAAAGCCTTGGCCGTCCCCTGTGACGCCGGCGAGATCGTAATCGCCGCCGACACCACCGTCGTCTGCGCAAGCGAAATCCTCGGCAAACCGGCCAGCCCGGAAGACGCGCGCCGCATGTTGGGTCTGCTCTCCGGCCGCCGTCACGACGTCATCACCGGCGTTTGCATCCGGACGCCCGAAGCGCTCACCGTCCGCCACGAAGTCACCGGCGTGTGGTTCGCGACCCTCACGGAAGAAGACATCGCAGCCTATGCAGCCACCGGCGAACCCATGGACAAAGCCGGCGCCTACGCGATCCAGGGCATCGCGTCGCGGTATATCACCCGCATCGAAGGCAGTTACTCCAACGTTGTCGGGCTTCCGGTCGCGTTGGTCTGGCGCGAATTGATCGCCCGCGGATGGCTCAGAAATTCTCCTTCTTGAGCATCTGCATTCCGTTCGGCAGTTTGAACAGCGACGGATCGAAGTTGTTGTTCACGGTAACCTGCTCCGAGAACATCTGATAGATCTTCTCTCCATCGCGTTCCCGGCCGATATCGAGCGGCCATAGCACGCCGTGACCCGCGTCATGGTACTTGGAGAAGCGCGTGATCTCTTCCACCCGCTCCTTATAGACCGGATCCAGGCGTTTGTAGCTCTGCATCACCGGCAGCTTATCCAAGAGGCCCAGGTAAACCGTGATCTTGCGGTCCGCATTATCGTAAACATCGACGCCCTGCACTTGCCGGTTATCCACCACTTCGATGGAGCCCGCCTCAAAGCTGAGCCCCGGCTCATGCAGCCGCTGGCGCAGAATGAAGAGGATGTTGGTCACCGTGGATTCGTGATGCTTCTGCACGGTCTCATCCGGCAGCGGGCGCACGCCCCGGAACGTCACCTCATACGCACCCTCATTCACGAACAGCACCGCATCTTCCTGCTTCTTCCCGAACGCCTGCCGCTCCAGAATGCCGGAGTAGCTGACCGGTTCGGGCTGGGGCGGTTCCGGGTAGCGGGTGTAAAGGTGCGCGATAGACAGACCCGACAACCGCTCGCGATAGAACGAGAAGGCCCGGCCGGTCTCCAGACGATCCTGCATGTTCAGAAACGCCGGTCCGCCCAGCGCCTGAATGCACTGATCGATCAGTTCACGGCCGCGGCGCTGGCGTGCGGCGTCCTGCGCCCGCGCCGCCGCCGCGAGCAGAAGTCCGGCGCCAAAAGTTCTTCGCGTCATGCCCTATTGAGCTTCGCCCGTTTCGCCTGCTCCGGGCGGAGCGTTGCGCATCCCCGCCGGCATGGGAATCGTGAGATCGATCGGGCTCACCTTAGTCCCCAGCTTTTCCAGCGGCTCGCCGAACTCCTTGGGATTGCCGACCGCCAGCGTAATGAATTTCGACGGATCGATATACTGCTTCGCCACCCGCAGGATGTCCTCGCGCGTCAGCGCTTTCACCGCCGCCTGATACTGGAAAATGAAGTCCTTGGGATACCCGAAATAGGTGTAGACCAGCAGGCGGTTGATCACTTTCGAGGGCGTGTCCAGCGCGAACACGAAACTGTTGAGCACGGTCTCTTTCGCGCTCTCCAGTTCCTCCTCGGTCACCAGCTCTTTGCGAATGCGGTCCACTTCTTCACGCGCCGCGCGGATGGCCGGAACCGTGGTTGACGACTTGGTGCTTCCGTTGATGACGAACATCCCGGGGTGATCCCAGTTCGCCGCCCAATTCGCATCCACGTCGTACACATAACCCAACTGGGTCCGGATGCGCCGGAACAAGCGGCTGTTGAATCCGCTTCCCAGAATATCGGACATCACTTCGAGCGCCGGGTAGTCCGGGCTCTTGCGCACCCCGCCGGCCTCGCCCAGGACGAAAGTGGTCTGGTTCACATCCGGCTTCACGGCCAGGTACGTCCCCGGCGCGTAGCCGAAATGCACGGCGGGAAACGGCGGCGCGGGATCTTGCTTCACGGTCCAGCCCGCAAAGAGCTTCTGCATCCGCGCCTTCATGTCCGCCGTATCGAAATCGCCCTGAATTCCCAGAATGACGTTGGCCGGGAAAAAGTAGCGCTTATAGAAGGCCTGCACGTCGGCGCGCTGGATATGCGCCACCGTGGCGAACTCCATATCCCACCCGTAGGGGTCGTGCCGTCCATAAAGAATGTCGGCGAATTCGCGCTGCGCAATCTGCCCGGCGTCGTCATTGCGCCGGGAAATCACGCTCATGAGCTGCCGCTTGGTCAGGTCGAGTTTGTCCTGCCGGAACTCGGCGTTGGCGAGAACATCCTCGAAGATCCCCATCACCTGCTCCGCATTTCCCTTCAGGCAGGAAAACGACACCGTTCCATAGCTTTCCCCGATGCTCGATTCGACCGACGCAGCCACGTTCTCGAGCTCCACATCGAGCTGATCGCCGGTCTTGGTTTTGGTGCCGCCGCTTCGCATCACGTCGCCCGTGATCGAAGCCAGCCCGACCTTATCCGCCGGGTCGAATAGATTTCCCGTCCGGATCATCGCGTTGCCATGAATCAGCGGCAGCTCATGATTTTCCAGCAGAAGCACCCGCATCCCGTTCGGAAGAGTGAACTCCTCGACGTGCGGGAGCGTGATGGGCTTCAGCGGGGCATATTTCAGCTCTTCCCAGATGTGCGCCACGCGCTGGGACGTACTTACAGCGCTTGGGGCCGGCGGCGCTTGCGCGCACAGCACCGGCAGGACCAGCGCTCCCGATACCAGAACCCATCGGGCGACCGTCATTGACCGCCTCCGGCAGGCGCGCTGATGAAAGCCGTCGTGCGTGTACGGTCGTCAAAGTAGGTCCGCGCGACCCGCTGAACGTCGTCCGCCGTCACTTTGTCAATGTCCTGAATCGAGGTGAATAATTTTCGCCAGTCCCCGTAAGTCGCATAATATTCCGCCAGCAGCGCCGCCAAACCGGAATTGCTGTCCAGCTGCCGGATCACCGCCGCGCGCGCTTTCGTTTTCACCCGCGTCAGCGTCTCCGCATCCACTTTCGACGTCTTGAGGGAATCCAGCACGGCGTTCAAAGCCTTCTCGTTCTCTGCCACCGTGCGGCCCATGTTGGGCACAAGATACAGCAGGAAAAGATTGGGGTATTTCGATCCTGGGGCCGATGCGTCTGCGCCCGCTTCCAGGGCGACCTTCTGATCCCGCACCAGCGATTTGTAGAGAAGACCGGTGCGGCCGTTCGAAAGAATCCCCGAAATCACGTCGAAGACCGGATCGTCTTTGTCGTACTCATCCGGCCGCTTATACGCAATCACCTCGATCGGCTGCGAGGGCACATGCACCTCGGCCACTTTCGGACCCACCTGCGCGGGATCGAAAGTCGTGGGCCGCAGGGGCAGCGGACGGGCCGGGATGGGGCCGAAATAGCGGATCGCCATTTGGCGCGCCTTCGCCGGATCCACATCTCCCACGATCGCAATGGTGATATTCGAAGGTCCGTAGTAAGTGTGGAAAAACTTCTCCGCGTCCTTCACCCGCAGATTCTCGATATCGCTCGGCCACCCGCCCGCGGGACGCCGGTAAGGTTGCGCTTCAATGGCGCTGGCCATCAGCGTTTCCATCAGGGTGCCTTGCGGATTCGATTCCACGCGCATCCGCCGCTCTTCCCGGACGACGTCCCGTTCCTTGTAGAACTCCCGGTACACGGGATCCTTGAAACGCTGCGACTCCAGCAGGTACCACAGCTCGATTCGGTTCGACGGGAGGCTGTAGAAGAAATCCGTCGAATCCTCGCCCGTCGAGGCATTTAATCCCGAACCGCCGTTCTCTTCGATAATCCGCGGGTATAAGTTCGATTCCACGTAGGAAGCAGCCGAATCGATAGCCGTCTTCAGATCGGCCTCGAGCGCCTTCACCTTCCCCGCGTCCGCCGTCGGACCTTTCGCCCGTTCGGCATCGAGCGCGTCGTAGCGTTGCTCGATATCGGCGATCGCGGTTTTTTCCTTCACCCAGTCGCGGCTCCCGATTTCCGCCGTTCCTTTGAAGGCCATGTGCTCGAACATATGAGCGAGGCCGGTTTGCCCCTGGGGATCGTCCACCGCCCCGGCGTTCACGTACGTGTGGAATGAAACCACGGGCGCCTCATGCCGCTCCGCCACGATGAAATGAAGACCGTTATCGAGCGTAAACTCCGTCACGCGCTTCTCAAATGCGGCCAGGTCCTGCGCATAAAGCGCCCCCGGCAGCAGCGCCAAGAGCGCCGCCAAACCTGTTTTGTTCACTCTTGATTTCCCCATTCCAGCCCAAGCATTCAACATAACAGGCGCTACAGAACACCGGCGGGCATCCTTGGCGGCATCCTTGAAGCCCCAGGAAAGACGCGACCGCAATTCGACAAAATGCAGTCCTTCGGCGTACAATCTTATTCGTAGTACGAAATACTTTTGGAGCGAGACAATCGAATGGAATCGAAGAAGACCTATCCCTTGGAGGAAGCCCTCCGGGCCCAGAAGGCGCTCCGAACGCTGGCCGGTTTGGGCGCCGAGACGTTCCCCATTGAAGCGTTCGTGGGGATGATCAGCGACGAAATTGAACAGCTGCGGAAAGCCGGTCACGACGATGAAGAGATAGCGCACGTGATCAAAACCAATTCCCAAATAGAGATCACGGCAGACGAGATCGCCGAGAACTACGCTTCGCCGGAGGAGCGCCATTCGTCTCACGGGTGAGCGGCGGGCGATGTGACAAGGCAGTGTCCGGGCTCCCCGCGGCACGAACAAGGCTTTCGAGCCCGTTGGTGAGCGCTGCTCTGTCGGTTGACGGAATCAGGCGAAAGAGTTCGGCTATGTGCTTGCGGAACTGGCCGACGGCGGCATTTTGAAGCTTTTTTCCCTGTGTGGTGATGCTGACGAGGACCAGACGACCGTCCGCCGCGCTCTTTGTCCTCGCCAGCATCTTGCGCATCTCCAGGCTGTCGACCGTCTTCGCGACAGTGGCCGGTTTCAGGTTCATCCGTCTAGCCAGTTCACCGATCGTCATGCCGTCTCCGTTCTCCGGCAGAAGGTTGAGCGTCATGAACTGCGTGGCGCTAAGTCCCGCCTTTTGAAACCGGTTGAAGTTCGCAGCCTGGATCAACTGCCTGACGGCAAACCACGCCGTCAGAAATCTCTCGACTTCTTTGCCGCCAACCCTCCCGTTCATAAGTTAAGTTTTGCCTGGAGAAGGCGGAGCGCAGAGCGAGTTCTCCGCCAGCCGCTCTTCGATCCAGCGCACAATCATTTCATCCACCCAGAATCGCGGCTTGGTCCGGGAAATAAACCCGAGGTGGCCGCCGTGCGCCGGCGCGACGAGCGTGATGAACGGATTCGCCGCAATCGCCGGGCTGCGGTAGGCTTCAAACGGAATCAGGGTGTCGTCTTGCGAGGCGATCATCAGAACCGGGATACGTATCTGAGGGACGAAGCGGAGCGCCGATTGGGTTTCGTAATATCGATCCGCCGTCCCGAATCCGAACCCCGGGGCCGTAAACCGGTCATCGATGTCGTAAATCGAGCGGCAAGCTTCGAGTTCCGCCGCCTGGTACCGGCGCGTGCGCGCCAGCCGCTGCTTCATGCGTTTCACGAAGCGATCCTGGTACAACCGATTGGACGGCCGTTCGATGGCCTTCGCCGACGCGGCCAGATCGATCGGGGCCGAAATTGAACAGACTCCCTGGATAAGACGGCCGCCAGCCTCGGCCGCGGCTTTCAACGCCACGTTTCCTCCCAGCGAGAAACCGGCCACGAACATTGGCGCGGCCGCGTGGTTCTGCTCAAGGAATGCGAGCAAATCGCTCGTCAATCCGGCATGATAGAGGGTCTGGCATAGGTGCTCCGTGCCGCCGCAAGTGCGCATGTGGAAACGATGCACGGCAAACCCGGCGGTCAACGCCCTATACGCGAGGCTGACCACATATCCGGCCTGCCCGCTGCCTTCTAGCCCATGCAAGATCACCAGCTCCGCGCGCGGCTGCGTTCGCGGAAGCTGCGTCTGCACGAGAACCTGAACGCCCGGCGCGGTCTGAAACAAACGATCCGTGCCGGGGAACGAGGAGAAATCGAAATCGCGCGGCCAGTAATTCCCCAGAATGGTTAAAGCGTGGGGATTACGGAGGAACGGTTGGAAGTCCAAACTTGCAGTCTACTTCGTCGAATGAGAGGCACGAGAGAACGAAGCGAACTATCGACCGAACTCGACCTTGGTCTTAGTCCCGCCGAGATCTATTTCGTTCACCCGGTCTTTGCCATCGACGGTGCTGGAGATGATGGAGGTGCTATCGAATTTGCGTTCGGCCGTCTCTAAAGTCGCGTTGGCTTGCGTGACGTTATGCGTACCGCGTTCGCGCAATGTCACCGCCGTGCCGTCTACGGTCATGGCATATTCGCCCGCGGCGAGAGCCGTGCCGTTCACGACTACAGAATCGGGGAATGTGACGTTATAACTCTTCGCGGACGCGATTGAAAGTCCGGCCACCGCGAACATCAGAACGATTTTGCTTTTCATTTTAGGAAACTCCTGCTATCAGTGATGGCGTTGCAAGGCGCATGGTTTCGCCCGGCCGCCCGCGCATGGTCCAATCCGCACGCGCGCTAGTCGATTGACCTTATGCTGACAAGAGATTCATGTTTCTTTTCGATTGGTTCCATTCCTTTCTCCCGCTTCACAACCCGATTGGATTCGGCGCCGCCGACTTTCTGGAACTTCTGCTTGCGGTGGTGCTCGTAGCGCTCGTATTGTTCTCCCGCCCCGTGATCGAGCCGTTCCTCGCGCGCCTCGCCGAGCGTCCCGCTTGGGCCATGGCCGTCTTGTTCGTGCTTCCGATCGCACTCCGGCTGGCGCTGGTCGCGCACCATCCGGCGCCAACGCCGAACGCCGGCGACGAGTTCAGCCATCTGCTGGTGGCCGACACGCTTCGCCACTTTCGCCTCGCCAACCCGTTGCATCCCTTCCACCGATTTTTTGAAACCTTCTTCGTTCTACAGCAGCCCACTTACAGTTCGATCTATCCGCTCGGCCAGGGAATCTCGCTCGCCGCGGGCTGGATCCTGTTCGGACTTCCGTGGGCCGGCGTCCTGCTCGCCACCGGCGCATTCTGCGCTTTATCCTATTGGGCGCTGCGAGGCTGGGTCACGCTCGTTTGGGCTCTTCTGGGCGGCCTCTTCGCGGTGATGGAGTTCGGGCCGCTCAATTACTGGATGAGCAGTTACTGGGGCGGTTCTTTCGCAGCCGCGGCCGGATGCCTCGTCTTTGGCGCCCTGCCCCGCATCCGCGACCGTTCCCGCCCGCGCGACGGCGTGCTCCTCGGAATCGGCTTCGGACTTCATCTGCTCACGCGCCCTTACGAATCCCTCTTTCTCGCCGCCGCCGTTATCCTGTTCTTCGCGCCTTCCTGGCGAACGCGGTCCATCTTGCGGCCGCTTGTCGCCGCGGCGATCGTTACGCTCCCCGCGCTCGCCTTAATCCTCCTCCAGAACAAACAAGTCACGGGAAGCTGGTCCACGCTCCCCTACGTGCTGTCCCAGTATCAATATGGCGTGCCGGTAAGTCTGACGTTCCAACCCAATCCCACCCCGCATAACACCTTGACCCCGCAGCAGGAGAGCGAATATAAAGTTCAACTCTCTCTGAAAGAAACAGAAAGGGAGACGCCGATCACTTACCTGACCCGGTTGATCTACCGGATTCGCGCCTACCGCTTCTTCTTTCTGCCGCCGCTTTACGTGGCGCTAGCCGCATATGTGCTCACGGCTCGAAATTTTCGCTCGACCTGGGTCCTGATCACGCTCGGGCTATTCGCGCTGGGCACGAACTTCTTTCCGGCTTTCCACTTTCACTACCTGGCGGCGGTGACATGCCTGTTCCTGCTAGTCAGCGTCAAAGGCATCGAACGCATCGCCCGATTAGAATGGCGTGGAACGCCACTCGGGGCCGCCGCGGCGCGATTGCTCTGTTTCTTCTGCGCCGCGCACTTCATCTTCTGGTATGGAATGCACGCCGCCGAACCCCGGAATTTTGCGGCCTTGATGGAACAGTTCGAGTCCTGGGACGCCATCAACCATCAGGATCCCGAGCGCCGCGTCGCCGTTCGCCAGCAGCTGGAAAAGCTGCCCGGCGATCAGTTGATCTTTGTGCGCTACTACCCGCAGCATCCGTCTCAGGATGAGTGGGTCTGGAATCGCGCCGACATCGACGCTTCGCGGGTCGTCTGGGCCCGCGACCTCGGCGACGAAGAGAATCGCAAGCTCACTTCTCACTACCCCGGACGAACCCCGTGGCTGCTCGAGCCCGATTTTCGCCCGCTCCCCAAACTATCTCCCTACCCGGCGCGCTGAACAAGGAAGCATCCCGAGCGTCGGCCGGCAGCATCAGAAGCTGGAGCCAGGAGTGGCGAATGGACTCGCTGTGCAGCCCCGCCGCGCGCCTGTCCGTCATCGGCGGATTCAAAACTTTGCGAGTGAACCGGATCTTCATGCGCGCCTCTCACTACTCGATACGTTGCAAAGGACGGGTGCGATCGCATTCGGTTAGCAAAACTTGATCGGGACGCGGAATCGAGGCCGTCGTTAGCGAGCTAACTCTAATCAGCTCAGCAACCTCCGAGTTTGGACGCCCGATTGCAAACTGTACGGTGCCATGTTCAAGACCATCGGAATTATCCTTCTCGCCACAGGCGCCACGGCTTTCGCCTCCGATTTCGATGCCGGGATGAAATGCTACGAATCGCGCGACTTCGATTGCGCCGTTCAATCCTGGCGACCGCTGGCCGAAGCGGGGGTCGCGCAGGCTCAGTATAATCTCGCTCTCCTTTATACGCGCGGGCAGGGCGTAACCAAAGATCCCGCCAAGGCCGCTGAATACTTCGAAAAGGCCGCCGATATGGGCGTCGTGCAGGCCCAATACAATCTTGCGCAAGCGTATCTGCTGGGCCGCGGCGTTTCCAAGGATGAGGAGAAAGCCATCAGCTGGTTCCAGAAAGCCGCTGAATTGGGAGACCCGAACGCCGCCAATAATCTCGGCACGATCCTCGAAAATCGTAAAGATTACGGCAACGCTATCGAGTGGTATAAAAAGGCCGCATCCGCTGGATTGCCCAGCGCGCAATTCAACATCGGGCAAATGTACGATCTCGGCCGCGGCATGGCGCCGGACTATGCGCAAGCGATCGAGTGGTACTCGAAGGCGGCCGATCAGGGCGACGCCGGCGCGCTTTGCAATCTCGGCATTCTTTATTACAACGGTAACGGCGTGAAAGTGGATCGCGCCAAAGCCTACACTTACCTCCTGCTGGCGTTTCAAGCCGGAGATTCGCGGGCCAATGACTTACTCACCATCACCGGCGAGAAACTGCAGCCCAAGCAGATCGCACAAGCCGGCGAATCCGCCCGAAACTGGGAGCAAGCGCATCCGGTTAAGCCGTCCACGGGAGACGTTGCCGCGCCTGAGCCCATCATGAATGCCGATTCCAAGGTAACCGCCGTATCCCCATCCAGAGCGGTTGGTTTGGACTAACTCGCTCCCCGCGGACCCGCGCAAGGCGCATGCTTAAATGAGGCATGCGCCTTTTGTTTTGCGCGTTTGTCGCCGGAGCGTTCATCTGCTCCGCCCAAACCAGCGCCCCGCGTTCCGAGTCCAATCCCAAGCTGATGGCGCCGGGACTTCCCGCCGTCGACCCAAGCGTGAGCCCTTGCGACGATTTTTATAAGTTCGCCTGCAACAATTGGATCCACAACAATCCTATTCCAGGGGATCAGCCGGCTTGGGGCCGTTTCAACGAATTGCAGGAGCGGAACCAGACCGTTCTCCGCGAGATTCTGGAAAAGGCGGCTTCTGACAGCGCCACGGCCGCCGCCAACGCAAATGACCGTCGCATCGGCGTCTTCTATGGCGCGTGCATGGACGTCAAGACTGTAGACCAGCTTGGTTTCCGGCCGCTCGGTCCCGAGATCGACAAGATCAACTCCATCCACGATCTGCTTAGTCTTTCGCTCGAAGTCGCCCGCCTGCAGCGCATGGGCGTGGACGCGATCTTCAGCGTCGCGTCCGGCCAGGATTTCAAGGACGCCACCAAAGTGACCGCGCAGCTGGATCAAGGCGGCATCGGACTCCCGGAACGTGATTACTATTTCAAGACGGATAAGGATACCGTCGCGATCCGCGACAAGTATTTAATCCATGTCGAGAAAATGTTCGGGCTCCTCGGGGAGGACGCCGAGAAAGCGAAACAGGACGCCGCCGTGGTGATGCGCATCGAGACGGCTCTCGCGAAGGATTCGCAGGATGTGACGTCGCGCCGCAACCCGGCCAACGAATACCATCCCATGGCGCGCGCCGAAATGATCGCGCTCGCGCCCGCCTTCGCCTGGAAAGAGTATCTGCCCGCCGCAGGAGCCGATGAACCCGAATTTAACGTTGTAGCCCCGGAGTTCTTCAAAGGCGTGGGCGGCCTTCTCGCTCGTCTCAGCTACGACGATTGGAAGACCTACCTTGTCTGGCGCCTGGTTCACGCCGACGCGACGCTTCTTTCCACCCCGTTCGTCACCGAGAATTTCGACTTCTTCGCTCGCACGCTGCTCGGCCAGAAGGAACAGCGCCCGCGTTGGAAGCGTTGCGTTCAGATGACCGACGGCCAACTGGGAGAAGCTCTCGGCCAGGCCTACGTGGATCGCACTTTCGGAACGGAAGGCAAAGAGCGCACCGTGCGCATGGTCCGCGAAATTGAGGCTGCCATGGAGCAGGACATCAAATCCGTCGAGTGGATGACGCCCGAGACCAAGCAGCGGGCTTACGAGAAACTGCACGCCGTCGCCAATAAGATCGGGTATCCGGACAAGTGGCGCGACTATTCGCGTCTCCAAGTCATCCCCGACGACCTCGTCGGCAACATGACCCGCGGCCGCGAGTTTGAGCAGGACCGCCAAATGGCCAAGATCGGCAAGCCCGTCGATAAGCTCGAATGGCAGATGACGCCGCCCACCGTCAACGCTTATTACGATCCGCAGATGAACAACATCAACTTCCCGGCGGGAATTCTACAGCCGCCGTTCTACACCCCCAAAGCCGAGGAAGCCGTCAATTATGGGGCCGTCGGCGCGGTGGTGGGCCATGAACTCACGCACGGGTTTGACGATCAGGGCCGCCAGTTCGACGCGCTCGGCAATATGACCGATTGGTGGAAAAAAGAGGACGCCGCCGCTTACGACGAACGCGCCAAATGCATCGAGGACGAGTACGGGGGCTTTGTCGCCGACGGTGATCTGAAGCTGAACGGCAAGTTGACCGAGGGTGAAAACATCGCCGACAATGGCGGCCTTCGCCTGGCTTACACCGCCTTCACCACTCTGATGTCGGGCAAGCCGCTCACTTCGGTGGGCGGCTTCACCCCCTCACAGCAGTTCTTCCTCGGATTCGCCAGTGTGTGGTGCGAAAACGAGACGCCTCAATTCAAACGGCTGATCTCGCAAGTGGACCCGCACGCCCTCAGCCAATACCGCGTGAATGGAACGGTCGCCAACATGCCCGAGTTCGCCCAGGCTTTCTCCTGTAAGATCGGCCAGCCGATGGCCCCCAAAAAGGCGTGCCGCGTCTGGTGAATTCCGCGACGCGAGATAACGAGATAAACTGTCTCGGATGCCGCGTTTCCTCCTGGTCCTGTTCGCGATCGCTCTGGCCGCTCCGGCCCAGACGACGGACGTTCGGAGCGCGGCGGCCATCATCCAGCGCTTTAATGAGACCGCCGGCTGGGCCGGGAAATTCGACGCCACGCTCTCCTTGCGCTCGGAGGGAACCTTGGATGGCGCCCCCGTCACCTTCCAAGCCCGGCAGCCTTCCCTGTTGCGGATCGATATTACGATGGGAAAAGATCACATCATTCAGGCCTACGACGGCAGTTTCGGCTGGCGGCAGGTGATCGGTGAGCACGCCCAAGGTCCCGCCGCGCTCACCGGCCCCGCGCTCGACAGACTCATCGATAAAGCTTCTAACGCCATCGGCGGCCCTCTTGTCGCCGCCGACGCCCGCGGCAATCAGGTGGAAGACGAGGGCCGCACGACGATCGACGGCAAGCCTTGCCTCAAGCTGAAAGTCACCTTGCTTTCCGGCGCCGTCATGCGCGCGTATCTGGATCCGGACACGTTCCACGAAGTGCGCGAGGAAACTCTCGCCGCCGAACCGAAATCCGGCGTGACGGAGGAGACGGTGATGGACGATTTCCGCACATTCGGCGGAATCCTGTTCCCCTGCCGCATCCTGAGCCGCGCGCAAGGCGATTCCAAATGGAGGGAACTGCGGATTGAAAAAATCACCTTGAATCCCGATATCGTCCCAGGCATCTTCTCCATGCCGGTTTCCCCGCCCAACACGCATTGATTCTTCAAGCCATTTTCACCGCTTCGTCATCCCGGCGCGCGAAGATTCCGGCTCTTCCTGGGCTACCATCAGAGAGCGCGGCCGATCAAGAAGATTGGCCCGTCTGACCTAATCGTGTGAACGCCGTTCCCCGCATCGCATTCCTTACCGACACCTACCACGAGGTGAATGGCGTAGCCCTCACCAGCCGCCATCTCCAGGAATTCGCCCGCGAGCGAAATCTCCCTTTTCTGTGCGTCTATGGCGGCGAGGAGATGAAGACGGAACAGATCGGCTCCGTGACCCATATACAGCTGAAGCGCGGTCCGCTCGCGTTCAACCTCGATAAGGGGCTGCGGCATGATCCCGTGCTGTGGCGCTACATGCGCGAACTCTCCGACGCCATCACGCGATTCGGCGCGGACCTGATCCATATCACCAGCCCTGGCGATGTGGGCGAAATGGGCGTCGTGCTCTCCTATCGCCTGAAGATCCCGCTGGTGATGTCCTGGCATACCAATTTCCAGGAATTCGGCGCGCGGCGCCTCGAGCGCATGCTGCACTGGCTGCCTCACGGCTTCCGCGGCGCGCTCAGCCGCTATACGGAACGCCACATCATGAGCGCCATGATTCGGTTCTACGGCATGGGACGCGTTCTGTTCGCCCCGAATGACGATCTGGTCGCCATGCTCGAAACGCGGACCGGCAAACCGACGTTTCTCATGAAGCGCGGCATCGACACGCAGCTGTTCACCCCCTCTCGCCGCACGGCCAACGACGGCGTTTTCCGGCTCGGCTACGTCGGCCGCATCACTCCCGAGAAGAATGTCCGCCTTCTGGTGGACCTGGAACGGGCCCTGCTCGGCCTGGGACTCCGCAATTTCCGCTTCCTCGTCATCGGCGACGGCAGCGAACGGGACTGGCTGAGCAGAAATCTGAAGTTCGCCGATCTGCCCGGCGTGCTTCGCGGCGAACGGCTGGCGGCCGCTTACGCCGATATGGATCTTTTCGTCTTTCCCTCCAAAACCGACACGTTCGGCAACGTCGTTCTCGAAGCGATGGCTTCCGGCGCCCCGTGCATCGTCACCGACCAGGGCGGCCCCCGCTTCATCATCGAGGAGGGAATCACCGGATTCGCCGCATCCAACGACGCGGAGTTTATCCGCCGCGCCGCCGAACTCATGACCGACCCCGAACAGCATCAGCGCATGTCCCAGGCGGCCCGCCGCGAAGCGTGCCATGCCTCCTGGGACAGCGTCTTCGAAGAAGTCTACGCCGGGTACGAATACGCCATGCTCGGCGCCTCGCAGGCGATCACATGGCCCGGAGTGCACCATCCGTAAAACCCCGAGATAGGCCCGCGGAAGAACCCGCACGGCGCCCATGGCCCAACGCTTGTCTGCCGCGCCGATCTATGCTGACATAAAAGCGCATGGCTTTCGTGAAGGTTGCACAGGTGTCCGATCTCGACGCGTCTCCCTTGATTGAAGTCCTCATCGACGGCAATCCCTACGCGGTCTGCCGATTGAACGGCGAAGTACACGCCCTCGACGGCGTCTGCCCCCACCAGGGCGGTCCCCTTGGTCAAGGCATGCTCACCAACACCGGCATCATGTGCCCCTGGCATGCGTATGAATTCGATTGCCGGACCGGCGCCAACGACATTGAGCCCGACGAAAAGGTGCGCGTCTATCCCGTCAAAATCGAAGGCCGCGATATCTTGGTGGACGTAGCGTAATCGCCGTTAGCTGTACTTCCGCCCGAAGAGGACTTTGCCCGAACTCCCCGAAGTGGAAACCGTCGTCCGCAGCCTGCAAGGCCTGCGCGGCCGCACCATCCTGAACGTCGAAGTCCGCCAGCCGCGCGTCGTCCGGGGCGGACTCGATCCCGTGGTGGGCCGCCGCATCCGCGCGATCTCGCGCCGGGGCAAGTTCATCGTCATCGAGCTCGATGCCCGCAAGTCCGATCCCGTAAAGGCGAATACGGGCTACCTCCTCGTCCACCTCGGGATGACCGGCAAGCTCCTCGTCGCGACCGAGCTCACCAAGCATACTCACGCCATTTTCACGCTGGATCGCGGCGTCCTGCTCTACAATGATAGCCGCCAGTTCGGCCGTCTCGAATACGCCGCCACGCTCCCCGCCCGCGTACAATCCCTCGGTCCCGAACCCCTGGACGTCTCCTTTGAAGATTTCGCCGCCGCCCTCCGCGCCCGCAAGTCCCAGATGAAGTCGCTGCTCCTCAGCCAGCGGTTCCTGGCCGGAATCGGCAATATTTACGCCGACGAGGCCCTGTTTCGCGCCGGCATCCATCCGCGCACCAACTCCGCTAAAGTCAGCAAACCTCGCGCACGGCGCCTCTATACCGCCATTCGGCAGGTGCTTGAGGCGGCCATCGCCGCCAAAGGATCTTCCATCTCCGATTACGTGGATTCCGCGGGCAACAAGGGCGCCTTCCAGCATGAGCACCTCGTGTACCGTCGCACCGGCCAGCCGTGCCGTTCCTGCGGAGCGCCCATTAAGCGCACTCTCGTCTCGCAGCGCGGGACACACTTCTGCGCCAAGTGCCAGAAACGCTGACGTTTTATGCGGTCGCCTTCGCCAAGCCCTTCAATTTCCAGCTCTTGGCCGGTTTGATGGCGGCGTTCACCGCGTTGATGTTCTTCACGCCCTCGTCGCTCAGCCAGTCTTCCAGCGCTTGGGCGCCTTTGGTGGCGTAAATCGGCATTCCATCCTTCCAGGTCGCGCGCCCGCACAGCACGCCCGAATAATCCGTTCCCGATTCGGCCGCCATGTTCAGCGATTCGATGAACTGCGGATTGCTGACGCCCGCGCTCAGATAGATGAACGGCTTGGCCGCCACCTCCGCCGCCTGGCGGAACAGATCCAGCGCTTCCTGCCGCGTGTACGCCTTCTGCCCCTTGTAGACGCTGCTGCCTTCCACATACTCCGCGTTGATGGGAACTTCCACCTTCAACACGTCCACTTTGTACTCGGGCTTGGAGAATTCTTTCATGCTGCCGGTCACAATCGCGGGCTTCGCCTTGGCGAACTCCAGACCCTTCTCGTCGCCGCCCTTCGGATCGTACCCGACAAATTCCAGGAAGAACGGGATGTCGTAGCTCTCGCACTCCGCGCCGATCCGCTGAATGAACGCGTGCTTGATGTCGTTCACCTTCTCCTCGTCGAACGGCGAGTAGTAGATCAGAATCTTCACCGCATCCGCGCCCCAGTCCACAATGCGCTTGACGCTCACATGCGGCAGCAGGTCCGGCAACCGGCCGGGCTGGGTGTTGTCATAACCGCTCGCCTCGTAAGCCAGCAGCAGTCCCGCGTTGGCGGACCGCTCTTTCGCAGCCGGAAGGCCCCACTCCGGGTCCAGCAGAATTGCGCTCGCATGAGGCGTCAGAACGCGCGTCACAATGGTCTTGAACTCCTCCATCATGCCGTCGGTGATCTCTTTTTTGTCGACGCCCTTAGCCGCGGCGAGGGACTTCTGCAGGCTGCCCCGCTGATCCATCGCGGCCGCCGCGATCACGCCGTCCTGGTTCGACAAGGCCTCCATGTGCTTCTGCTTGCCCGCCGTTAAACTCATGTCTTTATCTGGCTCCTCGGTCAATTTCTTCGCTTGCAATGAAACGCCAATTATCTCACGCGACGAATTTTCGCAGTCGCTCGTGCACGCGCTGCGCGCGCCGGACATCCCGTAAAATCTGCGCCTTCAACAACTCAGGCGATTCAAACCGCCGCTCGTCCCGCAAGCGCCACAGAAACTCCACCCGGATCCGCTCCGGCGACGGCGGCCCATAAGGCCCGAGCAGAAACGTCTCCACCGTGATCTCTTCGCCCCCGAAGGTCGGCCGCGTCCCCACGTTCGTAATCGATTCCCAGCTCCGCGCCCGCCCGCAATCCTGTGTCCGGGTCACATACACGCCCGCCCCCGGAAGCACCTCCGAATCCGGATTCAGGTTCAACGTCGGCACCGTCTGCTTCGACCCGATCCCCTGCCCCGCCCCGACGAGGCCTTCCAACGCAAAGGGCTTCGCCAGCACCCGCCAGGCGCGCGTCACCTTCCCGGCGCCCAACAACTGGCGCACCAGGCTGCTCGACGCGCGCTCCCCCCGCACTTCGACCGGCGGCACCAGCACTTCCCGGAAGCCGTACCGCGCCCCGAACTCCTCCAGCATGCGGCTGTCTCCCGCCTGCTTGTGCCCGAAGCGGAAATCCTCTCCCACCACCACCGCCTTCACGCCCAGACGGTCCACCAGCAGTCCCTTGACGAATTCCTCGGGCGACCAACCCGCCACGCCGCGATCGAACGGCAGGATGAGCACCTGCTCGATTCCCTCTTCCTCCATCAGCTCGGTCCGACGCTCAAAAGAGGTGATCATCCGCGGCGCCCGCGCCGGCGCAACCACCTTCGCCGGATGCGGCTGAAACGTCAAAACCGAAGCCTTCCACCCGTTCGCCCGGGCCAGCTCCGCGGCCCGCCGCATGAGCACACGGTGCCCCGCATGCACCCCGTCGAAATTGCCCACCGTCAGCGCGGAAGGCCCGAAATCCGCCGGAACGTCTTCTAGCCGCCGCCACACTTTCACGCCCGCCATTCAGCGGCCGGCCCCCACTTCAATGCGCATCCCGTCGTAAGCCAGCCCCACGCCGGGAGGCAACGTGGCCTCCGTCGCCGCATGCGGCAGATCATGGCAGATGTGCGTGAAAAACGCCCGCCGCGGACGAATCTTCTCGATATTGCAAAGCGCCGTCGCAACCGTTGAGTGCGTGGGGTGCGGCTTGTAACGAAGCGCGTCCAAAAACAACACTTCCACCCCGCACAGCATCTCGATCGAAGCTTCGGGAATCTCGCTGTGATCGGTCAGATAACCGAGCCCGCCCAATCGATATCCGTAAATCGCCTGCCCCCCATGCAGAAGCGGGATCGGTTGCACCCGTAACCCGAACAGTTCAAAGGCCTGGCCCTCGTGATCATGCAGCTCAATCTCCGGAACGAAAGTCGTCCGGCTCGCGTGGTCGAAGACATACGGAAAAACGCGCCGCAGCGAAGCAAGCGTAGCGGCTCCTCCGTACGCCGGAATCTTGCTGCGCTGCAGCACGTTAAAGGGTCGAATATCGTCGAACCCCAGTATGTGATCGGCATGATCGTGCGTAAACAATAGGGCGTCCACGCGCGCCACCCGCTCCCGCAGAGCCTGTGTCCGGAAATCGGGTGTCGTATCGATGACGATCGCCCGGCCTTCGTGTTCGATCAGAATCGACGGACGCAGCCGATTATCCCGGGGATCGGTCGAGTGGCACACCGCGCATTGGCACCCGATCGTCGGGACGCCCGAGCTCGTCCCCGACCCCAGAACCACAACGTTCACTTCTTCTGCGCCTGCACGAATCGAAACCGCAGTTCGGTCAGCGAGTTCCCCAACAGCCGTTCTTCTTCCAGCGAAAGATTGCCGCGCGTCTTTTCCTGCAGCATGCCCAGCAGATCGATACTGTGCCGCGCCATCCCCAGATCCGGCTCCGGCTTTTCGTTGTCCTCGCCGAAATGGAATAACCCCAGCTGCATCTGCGCCTGCGTGGCCAGCGACATCACCATAAATTCGAAGCTCGCCGGCGGCAGCGGCGCCTCCGGGGCGGACGTCCCGGCTATGTCGTTTTCACTCATGCAGATCAGCATACCGAACCGGCCGCCCGCTCATCCGCGCCGCGATTCCGCTTCGCGCTTTTCCGCCTCTTCACGTCGCGACCCGACGTCACAGGAGCGGGTCGCTCAGGTAGGCGCCCCGAGACGCGGCAGCACCCACTTACTCAGCGCCACATACGCGAGGATCACTACAATGAGGATCAACCATTCCGGCATAATCGCCCCTCTTCAGTATCGGGCCTCGGCGCCCGGTTCGGCTATCGGCAAAGGCGGAGGGATTTTTGCGCGCGGCGGGTTTCCAAACGACTCCCGCACCCCCGGCCGGCTCAGCACGATGAACGTAAAGATCCCCAGCACCGTCCCAAAGGGAAGCAGCAGGCAATTCAAGACCGCCGCGACAAAACAGAAGACGTAATGCTTCCGCCGCGCCAGGAACCGGCCCGCCAGCAGAACACACCCCGCATACGCAACCCCCAGCGCCGCCATCACGCTGAAGATGCCCATCATCAGGTGCGCCACCGCGGGCGGCAAACTCTGGGTTGACCCGTTATCCGGAATCATCGAGAGGAAAATGCCGAAAAAGACCCCGTACGCGAGCAGCAGCAGCGCCATCGCCGCCTGTATTCCGCCCATGATGTAGTAGCAGATCGACAGGATTTTCAGGTCGTGCTGTGTGGTGTCCATCGGGTGCCAGCAAGGATACCAAAGTTGCGCCTTCGAATCCGCGGCCCTGAAACTTGGCCTTGAAGCTTTGTGACCGCGATCAGGTACGTCCGCAACGGGGCGGCTGCCAAGAGAACCTCGAGGCTTCCCTCGCGCGACATTTACGACGATGCCCGTTGACTCGGGCACTGCCTACTTTTCACGGAAGCGAGCCGCTTACCTTCAAGACCCAAGCCGGCGCGGTTCTCAAATTAGCCGGCAACACCGGCAACTGCACGGCGATTCCGCCCTCCCTCGATTTCCAACGCAGCGGTTCGCCCGATCCCAGCAGCGCAACCGCCTTCACGCGCCGCCCATCCAAACCTTTCACCACGAATTCGCCCTCTTTCCAGCTCGGCAGGATCGCGAACACGTCGCTTCCCTTGGCAGTGAAGAAGCTGGCGATCGCCGCCTGACCCGCCGCCGGCGTCGCGACTAACTTCGTAACATCGTAGGGCGTCATGAACTCCTTGTCGTATTCCACCTTCGGGACCTCTCCGGGAGTCCATTGGCGCATCTGCGTCCAGGGCCGCGTTCCATAGATCGCCTCGCCGTTCACTTGCAGCCAGCTCCCGATTTCGTGCAGCCGCTCCTGCATGATCACCGGAATGCGTCCGTCGGCGGTCGGCCCGATATCCAGCAGCAGGTTCCCTCCGCGGCTTACCAGATCGATCAGCATCAGCACTAACTCGCGTCCCGTGTGGTATTGCTCCAGCCGTTCCATCCGGTTATACCCGTAGGAAAAAGCCATCCCCCGGCTCTCTTCCCACGGATGGTTCATGTCGCTCATCCCGGCCGTGTACTCGGTCGTATAGTACCCGCCGTGCTTATGCCGCGTGTCTTTTCCCCAGCGGTCGTTGATCACCACGCCGTCCTTCACCGGCGAATCGTTGAACAACCACGCCAGCAGCTCCGGAGTGCGCCAGTCCGCCGAGGGCATTTCCCATTCGCCGTCCGCGAAGATGATCGACGGCTTATATCTCGTCACGGCGTCTTTGAATTGCGGAAACATATGTTCCGCCACGTAGCGGGGCCGGTCCGATAACCACAGCGGGTTGTACCACTCGTAAAGCGAATAATAAAAACCCATCTTGAGATTCTTGCGGCGTACCGCTTCGCCGAGATCCCCCAGCAGGTCGCGGTGCGGGCCGATCTCCACGCTGTTCCACGGCCGGCCCCATGTCGCCGAGGCTTCTTTGCTGGGCCACAGAGCAAACCCTTCGTGGTGCTTCGACGTCAGCACGACGTACTTCGCGCCGGAATCCGCCAGCGTCTCGGCCCACTGATCCGGATTGAAGAGTTCCGCCCGGAACATCGGCGCGAAGTTCTGGTAGGGAAAGTCCGCCCCAAACACGCGCCGGTGAAACTTGACCGTCGCCGTCCCCGGCCCGTCCGGATCCCGCGCCTGCTGCCCCGCCGTCAGAGAGTTCCAATACCACTCGGCGTATTGCTGCTCCTTCGGAACCCCCGCCGCCGCAAACGACGGAACCGAATACACGCCCCAATGAATGAAGATCCCGAACTTCGCATCGGTAAACCAGGAAGGCGTCGCCCGGCTGTCGATAGATTCCCAATTGGCCTCATAGCGCGTCTGCCCCGGCAAGGCAAACGCAAACAGCCAGAGCCCCAGCAAGCATTTCCTCATGAGCAACCATTCTATGTTCTGCGCGTGCATGTTTGGCGGCCCGGGTTGGCGGTTGCGGCCGCATCGGCTAAACTATTGGAAGGACAGATTGTCAACAACATCGGTCCCCCCTTCCATTCCACAATCATGAAAACTTTCTTTGCGGTTCTTCTCCTGCTATCCGCCTGTTCAGCCCTCGCCGCGGCCGTGGACCTGAGTCCCGAGACCGCGGATGCCTTTCGCGCTTACACGACGGATTTCGAAGCGCGCCGCCTCAAAGAGTCCCAATTTCTAAGATCCGAGCAAACCGCGCAGCATCGGGATCAGCTGCGGCGCGGCGAAGTCGTTGTTTTCCCCGGCGCCGCGAATGGCGAAACGGAAGTGAAAAGCGGGTTGATTCATGACTGGATCGGCGCTGTCTTCGTTCCCTCCACCACGATGGAGAAGGTCCTGCGCGTCATTCAGGATTACTCCCACCAGAAGGACACCTATGCGCCGGAGATCGCCGATTCCCAGATCCGGTCACATCGGGACGAGGACGACTATAACGTCTTCATGCGAATTGTGAAATCCAAGTTCATGATGACGGACGTCCTGAACACGGAGCACGAGATTCACTTTGCCCGCGTAAGCCCGGATCGCGTATATTGCCGTTCCTACAGCACGCGGATCGCTGAGGTGAGCGATCCGGGAACGCCGCGCGAGCATGAGTTGCCCGTCGGCAAAGATCGCGGCATGTTGTGGCGTATGTACGGCTACTGGTTCTTCGACCAGCGCGACGGCGGCGTCTATATCGAATACGAGTCGATCACGCTGTCGCGCGACGTTCCCATGCTGATGAGCAAAGTTCTCGGACCGATCCTGCACGGTCTCCCGGCGGAAAGTCTGCGGACGAGCATGGAAAAGACCCGTAAAGCCGTCGCGGCTTCCGCCGGGCGCACCGCGGATTAATCCGCCGTCTTCCGGCGCGCCCAGGCGTCTTTCAGACTTCCCGCTCCCAGGCCCTCCAGATCCATCAGCAGATCAATGGGACGGTGTGAATCCGCGACGCCGAAGCGCGGGATATCGAATAGATCGGACTCGGTCCGGACAAATCCACCGTAAGCTGAAAAGATCGCTTCATACCCGCAGCTCCGCGCCAATTCAGCGTATTCGGGCCGAAAGTTCTCGGTCCGCCCGTAAGGGTAGGAGAACAGAGCGACCGGGCCGCCGAGACAACTCTCCAGATCGATTTTGGACTGTTTCAGTTCGAACTCCGCGTCGCCGGGATTTGCGGTTCCGAGATCGGCGTGCGTCACGGTGTGCGATCCAACCGCGACTCCCTGCCCCGCCAGCCCTTTGATCTGCGTCGCCGTCATGTTCGGATAGCGCAAAGGATACTTCGCGTCATGGGCGAACTGCCGATCGGAATCGATGAAGCCGGAGGAGACGAAACTCATGGCGGGAAGCGCGGCGCTCTTGAGAAGAGGACCGGCGGCGTCGGCCACGGAAGCATAACAATCGTCGAAGTGAAGAATCACGGTCCGCGGCGGGATCGGCGCGCGGCTTGTCAACGCATCCATCAGCCATGCGGTGGATCGCACTTCATAGTGTTTCCGCAACAGGCAGAGATGCTCCGCGAAGCGTCTGCGGGTGGTCGTGAGCGGATCGTTGGAGTAATCGTCAACGCGGTGGTAGAGCAGAATCGCCGCCCGGCTCCTGGTTCGCAGCCGTCGCCGCAGCGCCAGCAATCCGCTCTTATACACGAGCAGATAGAGAATCGTTTTCGCCAATTGCGGGGCCGTGCGCGGCCGGAGCGTGGAAAGATGCGGCGCTCGTGCCGCAAGCGCGGCGATCTGCTTCCGCGTCGGGCGCGTGCGCGCTTTGCCGGAAGACTTGGGCTGGGCGCGCACCGCCGCGGTTCCCCGGGAGAGATCGCGCACCGCTTCCGCCAACAGCGGGATGCTCGCCTCATCCAGCTTGTGCAGAAGCGTCTCCGGCCGCTCGCGGGCGTGGATCGGGATCTCCGCCTCCCGGATAATATCCCCGGTATCGAGGCCGTCATTCACGAAATGAATGGTGATTCCGCACGTGGGCTGGCCCTCGTAGATCTCCCAAAATCCCGGAGGCATCCCGCGAAAGTCAGGCACCTTCCCTTTGTGGACGTTGATGCTCCCCAGACGAGGCACGTTAAACGTGGAGCGCTTCAGGATGCGCGTTCCCAACACAACTCCCAGATCGGCGTGGAGTTCCGCCAGGATGCGCGCGGCTTCCGGGCTGTTCAGGTTCCAGACTTCGTTCAGCTCAAAGCCTCGGCGCGCCGCCAAGTCGTTCAACGAGAGGGCTTCTTCGGGAAACGCCGACCGAAGAAGCGCGTCGACTTCGGCCGCGCTCACTACCGACGAAGCCGTCGCTTCCAGGCGATCAAGAAGCATCTCGAGGCCACGCGTGAAGAAATACGCGGCGCCCTCGCGCTTCGAGTTGCGCCAGAGATGCTTCAGACGCTGCCTGCCGGACGGATGAGCTGCGTCCAGCAGGACGCCCACTACTTGAATTTCAGGAATCCCGCAAAGCGATTCGATGCTCCGGCGCGTGAACAACGAATCGGAACCCACCAGCACGGCGACACGCATGCACGCTTCAGTCTACTGTGAAGCGCCCCAACGTCTCACCAAATCACGTCAGCGCTTCACGAAGATCAGGATGTGCTGCCACGGCAGTTTCTCGTCGGTCCGCTGCAGCACGAAGCCGTCCGGCTGCAACTCCGCGACGACTTGCTGAACCGTCATTTTATGTTCGGGGCGGATCGGGACCTTCGGATCTTCGCCGCGATACTCCAGCAGAACCAGACGGCCATCGGGTTTCAGGCTTTGCCGAAGTTTCCGGATCATCGCCACCGGCTGCCCGAACTCGTGGTAAACATCCACCAGCAGCGCTACATCCACGCTGCCCGGCGGCAGTTTGGGGTCGTCTTCGTCGCCCAGAACCGGAATAACATTCTTCAGCCCTCGCGCGGCGACATTCTTCTTGAGACGGTCCAGCATGCCGCTCTGAATCTCATTGGCGTAAACGCGTCCCTGCGGCCCGACGCGTTCGGCGAGAAGGATCGTGTAGAAGCCTACGCCGGCGCCGATATCAGCTACCGTGGAGCCCTTGGCGATGCCGATCTCATCCAAAGCGACCCGCGGATGCTCCTCGGCTTCGCGTTCCGGGCGCGTCAGCCAATCGGCGCCGCCCACGCCCATCACCGGAGCGATCTGGCGCTTCGTGACCGGATGCTGGTCTTGCGCCTGACACGAGAAGAGGCAGAGCGCGGCCACGCCGGCGATAACAGGAATGCGTCTCACAGGGTGATGCCTCCATCGATGCCGAGAACCTGCCCGGTGATGTAATTATCGGGCTCCAGCAGAAAGCGGACCGCGCGCGCGACATCCTCGGGCCGGCCGAAACGCGCGATCGAGCCATCCTGGAGAAAACGGTCATATTTGCCGGCTGAGATACTGGCCTTGGCCATTCCCGCGTCCATGACTCCGGGGCTGATCACATTGCAACGAATGCCCGGCGCGCCGCGCTTCTCTTTGGCCAGAATGCGCGCGGCGTGCACCAGGGCGGCTTTCTGGGAAGCGTAAATGGTGGAGTTGGGGAACAGCGCGCCGGCCTGCATCGTCGAGGTCAGGACGATGGAACCCGGCATCCCGGCCGCTTGCATCCGGTCCGCCGCTTCCCGCGCCAGCAGGATCGGCCCCAGGTAATTCGCGGAATGCGAGCGATTCATCGTCTCTTCCAACGGCGCCGCCGGATCCAGCCGGGCGGGATCGCCGGACATCACCACCAGGCCGTATAAGTTCGGTCTGCTGTCGAGCAGGCGTTTGCGATCCGCGGCGATACTCAGATCGGCCTGCTGAATCGCCGCCTCGGGTTCGAACTGCCGGGCGCGCGCCGCATTCGCGCGGTAACTGATGGTCACGCGAGCGCCTTCGGCCGCCAGCATGCGCGTCACCGCCGCGCCCAGGCCGCCGCTTCCGCCCGCCACGACGATTTCACGCTGGCTGAGGGACACGCTTCGTTTCCTCGATCGCCACGTAGGCGCAGGCGGTAATCACCAGAAACATCGTGAGGACTTCACTATCGCCTAAGTTCAGCTCGGCGACGCCCTCGATTGCAATCGCCACCACGCAGGCGATCGCCGCATGCAGGATGAACCGCACATCGCCCGGCTCTTTCGGCGCTCGCCGCAGCGCGCGGGCGCAATCGTAAACGATCATGCCCATCATCCAGACCAGCATGAGCATGGTGGGAATGCCGCGCTCGGCGGCGTAGTGGATATAGATGCTGTGCAGGTGGCCGTAATACCCCGGCGGCAACGGACGCGGTATATCCGCCGGCACCCAATCGTAGAAACGGGCGTGAACCTCTTCCGGTCCGAGGCCCAGCAGCGGGTGCGCTTCGATCATCCGGAGCCCGGTGCGCCACACGATCTTGCGGAAGTCGTTGGAATCCACATCCCCGTGCGGCTTCACAATCGAAGTTACGCGCTGCTGGATATCCGCGGGAGCAATGAGAAACGCGCACCCGGCCACGACCGGAACCAGCAGAACCAGCCACTTGTTCCGGAACCAGGTCAAGTAGAGAAAGGCGATAAAAAGCGCGATCCAGACCGACCGCGTGTCGCTGAGCAGTAACGCCGCGGCCATCACGAGACCACCGCCGGCCCACAACGCCACAGTCTTTACGCCGCGCACGCGTCCAAATAGAAGAAATGCGGCGAGCACGATCAGCACCAGCATCTGCTCGCCGGAAAAAGTCATCCAGTGACTCATGAACCCGGTGATTCTGGAAACCAGGTAGTACTGGTAGAAATCGCGATGCAACTCACGGGCTTCTTCCCATTTCCGCAAGAATTGAACAATGCCCAAGATGCTTCCCGCCGCGCCCACCACGCACCACGCGAGCAGAAGCTTGCGCGCCGTCGCTACCGATCGCACGACGGAATAAATCGCGACCACGACCAGGTATACGTAGAGTTTTCGGACCTGGGGCATGCCGATCAGCGGATCCCCCGAAGCCAGTAATGAGATCATCGTTCCGAGCAGGAAGAGCCCTAAAGGCAGCCAGATTCGGGGCGCCCGGATTCGTTCGCCGGACAGCAGAAACGCAGCGATGGCAATCCCGAGTAAAGACTGGCTAACCGCGATGGAGACCAGAATGGAAACCGCCGAACCGCACGCGGACCAGAACGCAACCTGCGCGAAGACCCTTTGGGCCTGGCGGTTTTCAGAGGGCAAACCGCCAGTATCGCAATCGCCCGGGAGCACGTTGTACCATAAAGTGGTTCACAGATGAAAGTCTCCTCGGACTGGCTGGCGGGCGACGCCGAAAGCCAACAGCTTGCCGCGCTCCTCGATCCGCAACGGATTCCCAATCATGTCGCCATCATCATGGACGGAAACGGGCGGTGGGCGAACCGCCGCGGCCTTCCGCGCATCGCCGGTCATCGGGCGGGGGTCGGTTCTGTCCGCGAAACCGTCGAGACATGCGCCCGGCTGGGCGTGGCGGCGCTTACGCTCTATGCCTTCTCGGTCGAAAACTGGAAGCGTCCCCGTGCCGAAGTGGATACCCTCTGGCGGCTCCTGCGCTTTTACCTGCGCCGCGAACTGCCGGAGCTCAACCGGAACTCGGTTGTTCTAAGAGTCATCGGGCGCCTGGATCCGCTTCCGGCCAAGGTGCGCGATGAGATCGATTACGCCGAAGAACGCACGCGCCAAAATGGCGGGATGCGTCTAAACCTCGCGATTAATTATGGGGGCCGCGCCGAGTTGGTCGACGCCGTGAACGCGGCCATTCAGAAAGCGCGCGTGGCCGGATCTCTGCCCGCGCTATGCATCGATGAAGAGACCATCTCCGCCAACCTCTACACCGCCGACATGCCGGATCCCGATTTGCTGATTCGCACCTCGGGCGAGATGCGCGTCAGCAATTTCCTCCTCTGGCAGATCGCTTATTCCGAACTATTCGTCACCGACACGCTCTGGCCGGATTTCAACCGCCCTGAGCTGTTCCGCGCCTTCCTCGACTACCAGAAGCGGGAGCGCCGGTTCGGCGGTCTGGGCAAGCGCCCGGCTGAAGAAGCGACGATGCTGTCCCCCGTTCCCGCAAGCCGGACAGAGTGGATTGAGGAGACTGCCGTCTCCTCGAAATGAAGCGGATTCTAACGGCCGCCGTTCTCATTCCCATCGTTCTCTTCGCGGTATTTGGCGGATTCCCGTGGCTCTTCTTCGGGGTGATCGCGGCCATCGCGGCTCTGACCTTCGTGGAATACGCGCAGCTTCTTAAAATCGGGAGCGCACGGCTTGCACTCGGCTTAGTCGCGGGACTTGGGCTGCTTTCGATTCCGCCGCAATGGATATTTCTGCCCCTATTGTTTGTCGCGCTTCTGGCTTTCGCATTGCCGCTTTTCCCCGCAGCGTCTGATGACGGATTTGTCCGTTCAGCCGCCATGCTGCTGGGCGTTTTGTACATCTTCGGCGCGTTCAAAACAGCCTACCTGCTCGGCGCGCGGAACCCGTATTGGCTTCTGTTCGCGCTGATGATCAACTGGGTGGGAGATTCCGGCGCCTATTACGTCGGCCGCAGCCTCGGACGGCACAAGATGGCCCCGCGCGTAAGTCCCGGCAAGTCGTGGGAAGGCGCGGCGGCTTCGGTGCTTTTCTCCACGGCGTTCTTCGTCTTGATCGTCCCTCGATTCATCCCCCTTGCGCTGCCGGCCGCGGTGGCTCTCGCGCTGATCGGGAACATCGCGGGCCAGATCGGGGACCTTGCCGAATCCGCGCTGAAGCGTTCGGCCGGCGCTAAAGACAGCGGCCGCCTGCTGCCCGGACACGGCGGAATGCTGGATCGCGTGGATAGCGTGCTTTTTACCGTGCCCGCGATTTACGCGTTGGTCCTCGGGCTGAATTTGTGATGAGCAACTTACTCGTTACGCTGGGAGCGATGTGCCGCGCCACCAGTTCATAAAGCGGCTCGCGCTGCCGCGATCCGCCGCGGATGTGTTCGCCTGGCACGAGCAGCCGGGCGCGCTCATCAAGCTGATTCCTCCTGGAGATCCCGTGCAACTGGTCGAGCATACTCCCGGAAAGCAAGGACCCATCGGGGACGGCGCCCGGGTCGTGCTTGCGCTCGGCGCCGCGCCGTTTCAGCTTCGTTGGGTAGCGGTGCATGAAGGCTATATACCTCAGCGTCAGTTCATCGATGTTCAGGTCAAGGGCCCGTTCGCCTTCTGGCGCCACACGCATCGCTTTTCGGAAACCGGCGAACAGTCCTGCATCCTCGAAGACCACGTGGAATACCAGCTTCCTTTCGGCGCGCTGGGCGACATGGCCGCTCACCGCGGAGTGCGGGCCCGCGTGGAACGCATGTTCGCCTGGCGCCATCGAGCCACCTTCGATGCCCTCGTCCGCCCTGAACAAGGCTTGTTTCGGGACTAAGGAACGTCTCGTTATACTCAGGGGCGTGAAGCTCCCCACCGCCGTTGCGCTTGCGTTCCTGTTCAGCTTCATCGCTTGCGCCCAGGACAACATTCGAGGCTTTCCGCCCGCCGACGTCGCTCAGGAAAAGCAGTGGGAAGATCGCGCGCGCGCGATCCCGGAGGCGGTCCGGATCGGCGGCTACATGAAGCAGTTATCCCTGAAACCCCACGTCGCGGGCACTCCCGGCTCCAAGGCGGTCGCGGAGTATGTGCTGGGGCTGATGAAGGAATGGGGCCTCGACGCGCACATCGAAGAGTACGAAGCTTTGCTTCCCACGCCGAAGACGCGTCTGCTCGAAATGGTTTCGCCGCGCGTGGTTCGCGCGAAGCTGACCGAACCTCCCGTGCCGGCCGATCCCACTTCGTTCGACAAGGATGAAATTCCTCCTTACAACGCGTACTCGGGTTCCGGCGACATCACCGCGCCGCTCGTCTACGCCAATTACGGGATGCCGGGCGACTATGAATATCTGGCCCGCAACGGGGTCGACGTCAAAGGAAAAATAGTCATCACGCGCTACGGCGGCGGCTGGCGAGGATTGAAGCCGCGCCTCGCCGCCGAACACGGCGCGGCCGGCTGCCTGATCTACTCCGACCCGAAGGACGACGGATATTACCGCGGCGATGTCTACCCGCAAGGCATGTGGCGCCCCGCCGACGGCGTCCAGCGCGGCAGCGTTTTGGACATGACCTTATACCCCGGCGATCCGCTTTCCCCTGGCTGGGGCTCCGAAAAAGGATCCAAGCGCCTTGCCATCAGCGACGCCCGCACGCTGATGAAGATTCCGGTCCTGCCGATTTCCTACGGAGACGCGCTTGCGCTGCTGCAGGAACTGGGCGGTCTGGTCGCGCCCGAGGACTGGCGCGGCGCGCTCGGCATCACCTACCACATCGGCAAGGGTACCGAAAAAACGCGGATGAAAGTCGAGATGGATAATTCCATCCACCCTCTGTTCGATGTGATCGCGACCATCCCTGGAACGGACTTTCGGGACGAGTGGGTGCTGGCGGGCAATCACCATGACGCCTGGGTGCACGGCGCCATGGATCCGCTGAGCGGCGCTTCCGCGTTGCTCGAGACGGCGCGTACCCTGGCTCAGCTGAGCAAACAAGGCTGGCGGCCGCGGCGGACGATCAAGCTCGCGCTGTGGGACGGCGAGGAGTTCGGGCTCATCGGGTCGACCGAATTCGCCGAAAAGCACGCCGACGAATTGAGCGCCAAGCTGGTCGCCTACATCAATTCCGACACCACCGGGAAAGGCCAATTGGGCGTGGGCGGCTCCCACACGCTGGAAAGCTTCGTGGCCGAGCTGACGCGGGATGTGAATGACCCGATCTCCGGCAAGCCCCTGGCCGACAACATGCGGCAGCACTCGAGCGGGCAGGCGCCCCGCGCCGTAAACGACGACAAGCATCTTCCCGCCACGCCCGCCTGGCACATGGAAGCGCTCGGATCGGGATCCGACTACACCGCTTTCCTGCAGCATCTCGGAGTCGCCTCGCTCAACCTCGGATTCGGCGACGAAACCGGCACGGGCGGCATCTACCACTCGGCTTACGATTCCTACTACTGGTACACCCATTTCAGCGACACCAATTTCATTTACGGGCGCACGCTGTCATCCGTCACGGCTCTGGCCCTCATGCGCTTGGGAGACGCGGACCTGGTCCCGTTCCAGTTCACTCGTCTCGCCGGCACGCTGACCCAATACACGGACGAGATCGAAAAGCTGGAGAAGCCCGATCAGAAGCTCGATTTGAACGATCTGCGCAGCCAGGTGAAGGAGTTCCGGAAATCAGCCGCCGCGTTTGAAAGTTCCTATTCCCGAGCTTTGCCGAAACTGGCTCAGGCGCCTGGCGAGCAGCTCGCTTTCATCAACAAACTGGTCTACGGCTCCGAGCGGAAAATGCTCCTGGAAACCGGACTTCCCCGCCGCGAATGGTTTAAGCACGCGCTTTACGCCCCCGGCAGTCTCACCGGGTATGGCGTGAAGACGCTTCCCGGGATTCGCGAGGCCCTCGAAGCCGGACAGTTAGACGAGGCCCAGCAGCAGACCGCTCAGGTCGTCGACACTCTCCGCGGGCTCACCGAACAGGTGCGCCAGGCGGATCGCCTGTTGAACGGCTTATAGGCTTCCCGGCGATCTTTGTTGAGAATGAAAACGATTGTAAACCACGCTATTGGAAAGAAGTCTCCATGCTACTTCCCCCTTTCTGGCGGGGTCGTGGGAAACACGCCCCTGCCAGGATTCGGATCGCGCGCTTCCAGGCGATCGTGAAAGCCGCGCAAGCAGTCGCTGGATACAACGCAATTCTCCAGGACGCCAACCTCTGCACGCCCGCGCTCGTTGACCGCATCCAAGACGTCGAGGCGGCCCTTTCCGCCATTACGCCGATCCCTCATCATCAATACGCCTCCCTGTTCTCCACCCGGCGGCCCGCCCGGCGGCGCCCTCCGGACGGACCGGAAACCCGCAGCGCTCTTCTGGTGGAATACGCCGAAGCGCGCGCTGGTCTCGGCACGTGCCGGTCCGCGGCCGTTGACGACTCGGACCCCTATTCGCCCCAGAGCACGGCGAACTTTACGGCGGATCTGTTTCGTTTGTCCCGCGCTCTGCAATCGCCGCCCCCAACCGAGCTGCCCTGCGATCAGGCCGTAGTGGTCTTCAGCGGGATGGAAGCGGGCATCCTGACCGAGGAACAGCGTGACGATCTCTGGAATCGGTTCCAGACGCCCCTGTTTGAGCAGTTCGTGGGAACTGATGGACGCATCGTCGCCGCGGAATGCGAAGTCCACGACGGAATGCACATCCGCCTGGACGATGCGATCGTCGAATCCCATTGCGGCGAAATCGTGCTCACGTCGCTCACCGACCGGGAAGCCCCCGCCTTGCGCGTGCTATCCGGCCTCAGCGGAGAGATCGAGCACGCGCCGTGCGAATGCGGCCGGGCGGAACCGCGCCTGATGCGCGTAGGGCAAGCCGCCGGTTCCAAGACCGTCACCGCCGTGGCGTAGGCTGTTCCCGAAGCGCGATAAGCTACCCTTGGCTTGAGCTTCGTAATGAAAGTTTCTGTGCTGGCCGAATTGCTCGGCTGCGTGTCGGACGGCCCCGGGGACACGGAAATCACGGGCGTCTCCGGGATGGAGTCGGCCGGTCCCGAACACCTCACGTTTCTGGCGAACCCGAAATACATTCCCAAGCTGAAACAGACGCGCGCGGGCGCCATCCTGATCGCGGAAAAGCCTCGTGAATTGGACGCGGCCTGCCTCCTTTCGGCGAATCCCTATTTCGATTTCGCCCGCGCGGCCGCCTTGTTCTATCAACCGCCCCGTCCAACTCCCGGCGTCCATCCGACCGCATGGGTGGCGAGTTCCGCGATCATCGGCGAGGGTTGCTCCATTGGACCTTTTTGCGTCGTCGGCGAGCGCGCGGAGATCGGTGCGAACGCGGTGTTGCACCCGCATGTCGTCATCTATGAGGGAGCGCGGATCGGGACGGACTTCATCGCTCATTCGCATAGCTCGGTGCGCGAATTCTGCCTGATCGGGAACCGCGTCATCCTCCAGAACGGAGTCGTGGTCGGCGGCGACGGCTTCGGCTTCGCCAAGCAGGCCGACGGAACGCATTTCAAAATCGTGCAGGCCGGAAGAACCGTGATCGAAGACGACGTCGAGATCCAGACGCTTTCTTCGATCGATCGCGCCACCATGGGGGAAACCCGAGTGAAGCGCGGCGCCAAGATCGACAGTCTTGTCCAGGTCGGCCACGCCTGTATTGTCGGGGAAGACAACATCATCTGCGCCCAGACCGGGCTCGCCGGCAGCAGCGTGCTCGAGAAGGATGTGCTCCTGGCGGGGCAGGTCGGAATCTCCGGCCATCTGACGATCCACCAGGGAGCCATCGTCTACGCGCAAAGCGGAATCGGCGGCGATGTGGCGCCTCACGCGGTGGTCAGCGGATCCCCGGCATTCGAAAGGTCCACCTGGCTGCGGGCCATCACGGCGTTTCAAAAGCTTCCGGATCTGGTCCGCGCCGTCCGCGAATTGAAGGGAAAGGTCGAGAAACTGGAACGCAAATGAGCGAGAACGGCAAAAACCCGGAACGTCCGCCGCTGGCGTATAAAAACGAGTCTTTCCTCAAGAGCCCCGGTTCCAGACCCCTCCGCATCCTCTCCGAATATCTGGAGCCGCTGGCGCACTTCCGGGAGCAGCGGATTCAGGATACGGTCGTTTTCTTCGGCTCCGCGCGATTGAAAGAGGATGGTCCGCTGGGCCGGTATTACGGCGATGCGCGGGAGTTAGCCCGCCTGGTTACGGAGTGGTCTCAGAAATTCGCCGGGGATACGTGGCGTTTCGTGATCACCTCCGGCGGCGGCCCGGGCATCATGGAAGCCGCCAATCGCGGCGCGCTGGATGCGGGAGGCAAGACGATCGGCCTGAACATCGGGCTTCCGTTCGAGCAGTTCCCGAATCCCTACATCACCGCGGACCTCAGCTTCGAGTTCCATTACTTCTTCATGCGGAAGTTCTGGTTCGCCTACCTCGCCAAAGCGATGGTTGTATTCCCAGGGGGCTTCGGAACCTTGGACGAGCTGTTTGAGTTGCTCACCCTGGTTCAAACCCATAAGCTCGCCAAACGGATCTCAATTCTCCTTTACGGCTCCGAGTATTGGAAAGAAATCATCAACTTCGATGCGCTGGTCCGTCATGGGATGATTTCCCCCGACGATCTCAAGCTGTTTCAATTCGCGGACGATCCGCGGACCGCCATGACGCTTCTTCAGAAATCGCTCGAAAGCCAGATTGAATCGCCCGCGCTTGAGACCCCGGCGATCGCCGCCAGCGTCAATCCGGAATAGCCGCCTTCGAGAATGCTTGTCCGGCTGCGGGTCTGCGCTTCGGCGCCGCACTAGTACACTGGACGCGTGAGCCTGTTCCGCATGCTGTTCCAGAACAAGCGCATCACCATGGCCGGCGCGTTCGTCATTTTCCTTTTGGCGACGCTGATCTTCGCCCTGGCGCCCGATATGACGGGAACGGCATTGGTCGCGGGTATCGGCGCGGCCATCACGGGGATTATCGTCGCGTGGCGCGTCGCCCGCGCCGCCATACGCAAGAGTATTTGGCGGCTCCGCAACCGGCTTATCGTCACTTACATCTTTATCGGCGTCGTTCCCCTGGTTCTCTTCCTGATCCTGGTTTTGGCCGGCGCCTACATCCTTGCCGGACAGACCGCGATGTACCTGGTCAGTTCGGAACTGGATCGCACCATCTCGGGACTCTCCATCCCCGGCCACATCCTCGCCGGCAACCCGGGAGCTGAACCCGGACCGCTTATCGAGCAGGGCGCTCCGTTTCTGAGGCAGCGATTTCCCGATTTTGAGGTAGTCGTCAGCCGGAACGGCAAAGTAACCCACTATCCTCCAAGCTCGACGCTCGCTCCGGCGCAGGAAAGCGCGCCCGCGTATACCGGAGTCACCATCAAGGACGGCATCTACTATGCCTGGTCACATAGCAAATTCGGCGACCTGCAAGTGGACGCGCTCGCCCCTATATCCGGCGAGATGCTGGCCGAACTGGTTCCCCATCTGGGGCGTGTGGAACTCTCGGGCGATCACGTCCGGCTAGCCCACAGGACCAAACTCACCGCACAGAACCTGCGCAACGGAGAAGTCAACGCGGTCCCGCCCCCGGCCAATCAGTTCGATTGGGAAGTCACCTTGCCCAGCTCGCGGGAGATCCGGCAATTGGGAACGGGGCGCCTTCTGAACTCCAATTTCTTGGTGATTTCCACGCGGCCCTTCGCGCTGCTCAACGCCCTTTTCGGCGACAAATTCTCGTTCGCTCTGGGGCTGCTCTATATGCTGGCCGGAATCGCCGTCCTATTCTTCCTGGTTGAAATCGTCTCCCTCGTCATCGGCGTATCCCTCACGCGCACCATCACCGGCGCCATGCAAGGCCTCTACAACGGCACTCGCCGGGTGTCCGAAGGCGATTTCTCGCACCGGATCGAAGTGAAGGGAACGGATCAACTTGCCGCCGTCGCGGAGTCGTTCAACAGCATGACGGAGCGCCTGGAGCGTCTCGTCGTGGTCGAGAAGGAAAAGGAGCGTTTGCAATCCGAGTTGGAAATTGCCCGCGAAGTCCAGGATCAGCTTTTCCCCCGCTCTTCCCCGACCATGCGAACGATCGAAGTTCACGGCCTCTGCCGCCCCGCGCGCATGGTGTCGGGAGATTACTACGATTTTCTCTGTCTGCAGGACACCTCGCTGGCTCTCGCGGTCGGCGACGTTGCGGGCAAGGGAATCTCCGCGGCGCTGCTCATGGCGTCGATCCAGTCCATCATGCGCAGCCAGTTAACGGCCGCTACGCCCGTGCTGGCCGCCGCCGCCAACGGAACGCCGCGCACGGTCTACTCGACTTCGAATATGGTCTCCCGCCTGAACCAACAGCTCTACCTCAGCACCGCTCCGGAGAAGTACGCCACCTTCATGTTCGGGGTCTACGATGAACTGGACCAGACGTTCACTTACACCAACGCCGGCCATCTGCCTCCCATCCTGATCCGCCGCGGCGAGTCCCGTCTTCTGGAGGTGACCGGCACCGTGGTGGGCGCGTTCCCCCGCTGTGTTTACGAGGAGCAGAAGATCCGTCTGGAACCGGGCGACCTGCTGGTCAGCTATACCGACGGAATCACCGAGCCGGAAAACGAGTATGGCGAAGAGTTCGGCGCCGACCGTCTGGTGGAAACGCTCATCCAGAATCATCGTCTGGAGACCGGCGAACTGATCAACCGCGTCATGGACACCGTGCGAAATTGGACTAGCGCGCCCGAGCTGCCAGACGACATGACATTGGTTTTGGCGCGCAGAATCTTGTGAGCGCTCCCCGGAAAGTTCTCACTGCCGCGCAGATGCGCGAAGTCGATCGCAAAACGATCGAACTCGGGATCCCCGGGCTGATTCTCATGGAGAATGCGGCCCATGCCGCCATCGAATACCTGGTCAGCCTTTTCGGCCCAATCTCCCGTCATCGGATTCTGGTGCTCTGCGGCAAGGGGAACAACGGCGGCGACGGACTCGCCATGGCGCGGCAGCTCCTCCCGCGCGTTCGCCCTGGCGCCATGGATGTATTGCTCGCGTGTCCGGCGGAAGAACTTCAGGGTGACGCCGCCGCCAACTACCGCATGTTCCGCGCCGCGGGCGGCGCAGTCGGATTCGCGATAGAACCCGCCATGCGGACCGCTTCGTTGATCGTGGACGCTCTTCTGGGGACCGGCTTGAGCGGCCCGGCGCGCGGCAAGGCTCTCGACTGGATCCGCGAGATCAACGGCGCTTTTCCCGCCGCGCGCGTGTTCGCGGTCGACATGCCGTCCGGGATGCCGAGCGATACGGGAAGCCCGTCCGGGGAGGTTGCGCGCGCGGACGCCACCATCACTTTCACCGCGCCGCGCTATTGCCACGTTCTGGGACCGAACGCGCATCATTTGGGCAAACTTCGCGTCTCCCCGATCGGCTCCCCTGCCTCGCTCTTCGAGACCAACCCGTCGATCGCGCTTTCGCTGATTGAACCCCCGTGTTTCGCCGGTCTTCTTGCGCCGCGGAATCCGGACGGCAACAAAGGCAGCTACGGGCACGTCCTCATCGTGGCCGGTTCGCGCGGAAAAACCGGGGCTGCCGCCATGTCGGGAATGGCCGCCTTGCGCGCGGGCGCCGGTCTGGTGTCGGTCGCCTCGGCCGCTTCGGCGATCCCCGTCATTGCCGCGCACGCCGCGGAACTCATGACCGAATTCCTTCCCGAAACTTCCTCGGGCGCCGTCGCGGAAAGCGCTTTGCCGGAAATCTCGCGGATGATGGAAAAACTGACCGTGCTCGCCATCGGGCCTGGTCTAGGAACCGCGCCGCAGACCGCGCCCGTCGTGCGCGGACTGGTCGCGGCGTGCGACAAACCCATGATCGTCGACGCCGACGCTCTGAATATCCTGGCGGCGGGCGAATGGCCGGATTTCGGAGACCGGCTCCGCGTGCTGACGCCGCACCCCGGCGAAATGGCGCGGCTGACCGGTTCGACGGTGAAGGACGTTCAAAAGGATCGAATCGGCTGCGCTCGCGACTTCGCGTCGAAACGCCGGGTTATTCTCGTCCTGAAAGGAGAAGGAACTCTGGTGGCCTTCCCGGATGGACAGTTGTGGTTGAACCCTACGGGTTCGCCCTCCATGGCCACCGGAGGAACGGGCGACGTCTTGACCGGCATGATCGCGGGCATGCTCGCGCAGTTCCCGGACCGGCCCCGAATCGCCGTCGCGGCAGCCGTATACTTGCACGGTCTCGCCGGACAAATCGGCGCCCGCGAAATGGGCGAGCAGTCTTTCCTGGCAACAGACATTCTTCGCCTGCTCCCTCAGGCGATGCGAGAGGCTCGTGAAGGCAGATCGACGCTGGACGATTCGGACATCTTCTGAAGAAGACACCATCGCGGCCGGCATCCGGCTTGCCTCCAAGATTCGGGGCGTCGTTCTCCTCATCGGCGATCTGGGCGCCGGTAAGACGACTCTGGTCCGCGGCATCGTTTCCGGGATCGCGGGAACCGTGCCCGATCAGGTCAGCAGTCCCACCTTCACCCTGATCCACGATTACGGCGCCGGAGTCTTCCACATCGATCTCTATCGCCTCGACACCCCTGAAGCCGTGGAATCCCTCGGCCTGGGCGATATTTTTGATGAGGCGTCGCTCGTTCTGGTGGAATGGGGCGAGAAGTTAGGACGCTGGTTGCCGCCGCGGCGGACGGAAGTTACGATTATCCCCGGCTCGGACGAGGAACGCCTGATTCAAATCAAAGTGATAGGAGAACCCGATGCTGCCCGGTCTGGCCCAGCTTAAGAACACACCCGAAATTCTCCAGCTCCTCTTCGAGGGGCTGACCGGAGCGGAAGCGACCTGGAAACCGAGTCCCGACCGGTGGTCGATTGCAGAGGTGATGGAACACCTGTCGCATGTCGAAGGGCATGGTTTCCTCTCCCGGATTCTGGCCATGACCTTGCCGGCGGAGACTTTCCCAATGCTGCCTGCGTACAACACGGAGGAATTCTCCGCATCCGGGCAGTATTCCGGGCGCAATTTCGAAGACTCCTTCGATCACTGGCAGGATCAGCGCGAGTCGAACATCGAATATTTGCACACGCTGACGCCGGACGTTCTCAGCCGCGTGGGCAGCCATGAAACCTTCGGCGCGATCACGGTGAGCGACCTTTTGAACGAATGGGCGTTCCACGATCTCGGACACATACGACAAATCATTGAATTGTTGCGGACGTTCCCCTACTACCCGAATATGGTTCCGTTTCAGCCGATCTATCCCGTTCACCCTTAGCTTGCCACGGCAAGCAGGTGGGTCTGCAGGTTGCGGATGGATTCTTCGAAACTCGCCGCTTGCTCAGCCGCGAGCGAATCCCGCGCGGCGATCTCCAGTTCCTGGAACGGTAAGCGCGTGAAGAGTTCCGTGAGATCGGCGTCGCGCCATCCCATCTTCGCTTCCGAGGTTAAAATTTCGAGCGCAACCTCGGTCGTGTATGCCGGCTTATACGGCCGTACGCTCGTCAAGGCGTCATAAGCGTCGGCGAGTTGAAGCACGCGGGCCAGCAGGGGAATCTTCTCCGCGCGCAATCCGTCGGGATAGCCGCTGCCGTCCCACCGCTCATGGTGATTGCGGATTATGGGGAGAACCTTTTCCAGAGATCGCAACGGCTTGCAGATTTCTTCGCCCCGGACGCTGTGCGTTTTCATCAGCACCCATTCCTCCGGGCTTAACTTCCCCGTCTTGAACAGAATCGAATCGGGTATGGCGATCTTGCCGATATCGTGGAGGTAGCCGCCCCGGTGCAGTGCGAGCAGTTGCCCTTGGGTCAAACCCAGCCGCATGCCGAACGCCACGCTCAGCAGGGCAAGCCGCTGGCAATGGCCGCCCGTCGAGTGGTCCCGCTTCTCCACCGCCTGCGCCAGCGCAAACAAGATCGTCTCGGCTTCCTCCAAGCGATCGATTGCAACTTTATTCCGGATCAACGCCCGAATCCGGGTGCGGAAGACCTCCGGATGCAGGGGCTTGCTCAGATACTCGTCCGCCCCGGCCTGGATTCCGGCGACCTCGTCGGCGACGCTGCTGATCGCGGTGACCATAAGCACCGGGGTGAGTTCCGTGCGGCGATTCGACTTGATCCCCCGGCAGCAATCCAGCCCGTCCATGCCTTCCATATCGCGATCCAGGATCACCAGGTCGGGACGGCAGTCGGCGAGCAGGCTGAGTGCGATATCCCCTGAACCCGCCTCCACGGTCCGGCATCCTTCGCGCCGCAGCAGAGATGCGATCATGCGGCGCTCCGTCTCCCGTTCGGCGACCAGAAGCACCACCGGGGGCTGGCCCGATTGTTCCAGCAACGTCTGCCGCACGTCGGATCTCGCTCCCCACGAACTCGCCGTCAAAGCCTGCGGAGCGCCCGGGAACGGAACGGCGGCGTTACGAACATCCAAACGAACTTCAGAGTGAGCAGCCATATTTTTACCTCATTCCGCTTGCTGATGCTTATATTCATCGGCCTTCTTGCCGGAAACCTTTAGCGATTAATTCATCAATTCCCATTAATTGTTATGGAACTCCAGTGCATGATTTCGTTTCCGTCGTAGACGCGAATAATTATTATGTTCGGACCCGTAAACAATGGAATTCCCGAAGCCGTCCACGCGGTGGTTCCCAGGGCCGTCCCCGACGCTCCGCTGTTGGTTTGCCAGGTAACCTGCGCAATTCCCGCGGGATCGCTGGCCGTGCCGGTGACCGTAGCGGCGTCCGCCGTCGTTGAAATGCCGTTGGCCGGCGAGAGGATATTCAGATTAAATCCCGGCGCGGGCGGGGGCGGCGGCGGCGAATTCCCTCCCGTTCCCAGGCGGGTAATTCGCATCAGCGCATGCGCCGTGCGCTGGGAATTGTCCGTCGCGGAGACGGTGATCAGGTTCACCCCAATACTCAGCGGGACGGGCGAAATCGCCCAGGGAGACGTTCCCGTCGCCTGGCCGGAATGCCCGCCGTTTGACTGCCACACCACCGTCGAGGTCCCCGATGCGTTCACTAAAGATCCCGTAATCGCCGCCGTGCTTCCAGTGGTTCGCATCCCGTTCGCCGGCGTCGAGATCAATAACGAAAGCGGCGAAGACGGCGCCATCGGCGTGGCGACAAACGGCGTATTTCCGGCCGGCGCGGGCGCGCTCGCCCCCGGAAGGCCGTAAAGCGCCTGGGCGCCGCCGATGTCATTTGAGCTGAGCGCGGTCCCGAACTGGTAGTACGGGTACATCACGTCGTCAGGATCGTCGGTGTGTCCCAAACCGAGCGCATGACCAATTTCGTGCAAGGCGACGGTGTAAATGTCGGTGCTCGCGCCCACATGCCAGTTCTCCGCCGGATTGAAGTGGAGATCTCCCGCGATCGGCTCCGGATTCGGCGGCGCGGGGTAATACGTGTGAGCCAGGATCGTTCCCGACGGATCGAACGGCGTGGGATCGTTATTCACGCTGGTTCCGAATTCCACCGCCACGGTCCATGGCGCGGCCGAATCGCTCCCCTCCACGAACTGAATATTGGAAATGGCGCTCCACGCATGAAAAGCGCGCACAATCTCCGTCTGCACCTGCGACGCGGGCACAAGCGTCGTAAGGGTCGTGAACACGTAATTCAGAGTCACCCCCGTTGGGCTGTTAGGCGTCCAACCGTTCCCCACCACCACATACTGGGCGACTTCCTCCCCCGCGATGAGAGCGCCCGAACAAGGAACCACATCGCGCCCTGTCAGAAGCCGGCTTGAAGCAGGGAAGATATAACCCACTTCATCCCAATCCGCCAGTTGCTCGAGTTGCGAAACATCTCCCCGCACGACAGCCTGATTTCGCGAAATGCGCCCCGCCGTCGCCAGCCTTGTGAGTCCGACCATCCGCAGCACCCGGTTCGCCTCGTCCGGCGTGACATCCTTGTGAAACTCCACCACCCAAGCCGAATCCGCGCTGGCCCCATCTTTGATACGGGAACTCAGTTTGTCGCCCGGAAGCAAGCGGCCGGCCCAAGTCGCATCCAAACCCGCCAGCGAAACGTCCTTCTTCACCGCCAGCATCAGCGCACGGCTCCCGATCGCGCTCGTCACCACCGCGTTGCGCGCCGCCAGTTGAGCCAAAAGCTCCTGCGTCACCGGGGACCGGAACTCGACCATCACATGATCGCGGTCTTTCCGCAGCCGTCGGCCCTCACCCGGCGCGGAATTCACCTCGACACTTATATCGCCCGTACCCGTTTCAATGGTTCGATTCTTCAGGCGGATCGTCCCCGCCGGAAGGAGACTCGCGCCCAACACAAACGCCGTCGCCAGCAGTCTACGCAACATGTCCAATCCTTCGGAACAATCGAAGGATTTCTCCATACATCCGCCCGCACCGGGGATAGGGATAACCCTGACGAGCCCTAAGCGATTCCTCCCGGCTTTAAGCTACAGAAGTGTATCCCGTAGCGCTCACCATCGGCGGTTCCGATCCCAGCGGGGGCGCCGGCATTCAGGCCGACCTGAAAACCTTCCATCAGTTCGGAGCGTACGGAGAAGCGGTGATCACCCTACTCACGGTCCAGAACACCCTGGAGGTCTCGCGCGTGGAGCCGATGGACTCCCAACTGGTCCTCCAGCAACTCGACGCCGTGCTGGCCGACATTCGGCCTCACGCCGCCAAGACCGGGGCTCTCGGCAGCGCCGCCGTCGTTCAAGACCTGGCGATGCGGGCCGCGCAGTTCGATTTCCCTCTGGTGGTTGATCCGGTCATGGTCAGCAAGCATGGCGCCCTGCTCGTCACCGTCGAAGCGATCGATTCGATCCGGTCAGCGCTGCTTCCCCGCGCGCGACTGATCACGCCGAATCTTCCGGAAGCGGAAGCCCTGACCGGCCTCAGCGTCACGACTCCAGCCCGCATGCGGGACGCCGCGCGCGCCCTTTGCGGCATGGGAGCGCAGGCGGCGCTGGTGAAAGGCGGCCACCTCGAAGGACCGCCTGTCGATGTGTTGTTCCTGGACGGCTGCATCCACGAATTCACCGCCGCGCGCATCAACACGAAGAACACGCACGGAACAGGATGCGCCTACTCGGCCGCGATCACCGCCGGACTGGCCCATGGGCGCGATCTTGTCGCCGCGATCGCTCAAGCCAAGGAGTTCGTGACCCGCGCCATCCTCACCCATCTGCCGCTGGGAAAGGGAAACGGCCCGCTCAACCACTGGGCGTAGGCGCGAAAGGGCGTACGCTTCAGTTGCGGCTTGCCGGCGGTACGATCCCGTTCATGCGCGCATATTCGACCATTTGTCCGTAATGGTCGAAACTATGCCAGATCGGGATATTGGCGTAAAGCCCGCGCGGTCCCTTTTGTCCTTCCCCGATATCGATCAGGTCGGTGAGGTTGTCCTTGGTCAGACTGCTCTCGGCTTTGTGGCAGTAAACGAAAGAACTCTTGAGAAAGCCCACGATCTGGTCTTTGCTCGTGAGCGCATCCGGACCGTTCTCGCTCTTGCCGGTATCCACCGGCGGCTTCTCCCCCAGGACGATCGCGGCCATCTCGTAGTTCGTCTTCGCGATGTGTTTGACTTGCTGGGCGAATGTCCGCACGCCCTTGAACTCCCCCTGCGAGGGCGCAAAGCTGTATTTGTCGGCGGGCATGGCTTCGGCGAGCGCCACCACTTCGTTCTCCGCGATGCCGAGCTGCTTGTCAAAGAGTCCGCTCACGGTCGGCTTGGGCGCGTCCGCCGCCTGAGCCGCCGAAACCAGCGCTCCCGCAAACATGGCCCCCATCAGAAATGCTGTAAATTTCATCAATTCTCCTGCGTTGCGTCCATTGTATATACTCGCAGTTTGACTAAGCTACAGGTTCGTCTGAAGCTCGAAACGGCGCTCGACGAGCACCTGCTGGAGCAGATCGGCGGCGCTCAGGCGATCTATGGAATCGAGTGGATCAAGCTCGATCCCTCCATGACGCACCTTCTGATCGAGTATGATGCGACGCGGCTGCGGCCGCCCGAGCTCGAAGCGGCGCTGCGGGGTTGCGGTCTGCCGGTCGCGCGGGCCTGATCGCCCGTACGGCGATATAATCCGGAAATCATGACCACCCGCCGGCACTTTCTTCAGGCGACCGCTGGAGCCGCCCTGGCCGCGCAGACCGCCGCCGGCCAGCGCACCATCTCCCCGAACGACAACGTACAGATCGCCATCATCGGCCTCGGCGGAATGGGCACGGGAGATGTCGAGAGTTCCTTGAAGGTCGGAGGAACCAAGCTCGTCGCCGCCGCCGACGTCTACGATGGACGCCTGATCCACGCCAAAGAACGCTTCGGGAACGACGTGTTCACCACCCGCCATTACGAAGAGGTTCTGGCGCGGCCCGGCGTCGACGCGGTCATCATCGCCACGCCCGACCATTGGCACTCCCGCATCTCGATCGACGCCATGAACGCCGGCAAGGATGTCTATTGCGAGAAGCCCATGGTTCAGCATCTCGAAGACGGCCCGGGCGTAATCGCCGCCCAGAAGCAGTCCGGCCGCATCATGCAGGTGGGGAGCCAGCGCGTCAGCTCCATCGTCTACAAGAAGGCGCAGGACCTGCTCCGGCAAGGGGTCATCGGCGAGTTCAACATGGTGGAAGCCTGGTGGGATCGCAACTCCGCCATCGGCGCCTGGGAATACTCCATTCCGCCCGACGCTTCGCCTTCCACGGTGGATTGGGATCGCTTCCAGGGCCGCGCGCCGAAGCATGACTTTGACGCCAAGCGCGTCTTCCGCTGGCGCAATTACAGAGACTACGGCACCGGCGTGGCGGGCGATCTGTTTGTCCACCTGTTCAGCGGCATGCACTTCGTCATCGGTTCGCTCGGCCCCACGCGCGTCTACGCCACCGGAGGCACACGCTTCTGGCGCGATGGACGCGACGTTCCCGATCTGCTTCTCGGACTTTACGATTACGCCAAATCGGAGACGCATCCCGCCTTCAATCTGGCGCTCCGCGTGAACTTCGAAGACGGTTCCACGGAAAACTCCGGCTTCCGCTTCATCGGATCGGAGGGTATTCTCACCGTCGGGAGCGGCGTCACGGTCGCGCGCACGCCCCGCGAGAGCGAGCCCGGATACACCATCGATACGTTCTCCGATGCGATGCAGAAGGAATATCTCCGGGACTATCGCGAGAAGTATCCGCAGCAAAGACCCAACGCCGACGCCATGCGCCCGCAGGATGAGGAGAAGTTTCTCCCGCCTCCCGGTTACAGCGATCACCTGGATCATCACCGCAACTTCATTGAGGCCGTGCGCTCGCGCAAGCCGGTGATTGAAGATCCCACCTTCGGATTTCGCGCGGCGGGTCCGGCGCTGCTTTCCAATATCAGCTATTTCGAGCAGCGCCAGTGCAAGTGGGATCCGGTGAGCATGAAGGAAGTCTGAGCCGCGCCGCCGGCTCTACAGCACGTCGGCGAAACCGCGTTTCATGTAGCGGAAAAACAAACCGCCGGCGATGAAGACCGCAACGCCCCAGATCGCGGAGCTGGCGAGTTCTCCGGCCCGCGGCCACGTTCCGCCCAGCAGCATTCCCCGGTAGGCCCGCACCATGGGCGCCAGCGGATTCACGGCCAGCAGGAACCGGAATCTCCGCGGAAAGCGCTCCTCGGAAAGGAAGATGGGGGTGACCCAGAACCACAGCGTCAGCGCGACCGTGAGCACTTGCGCGGTATCCCGTAAATACACCTGAAGACTCGCCGTCACCCAGGCCAGCCCGACCGCGAACAGACCCAGCAGCGCCATCATCACCGGCAGCGCGAGCAGCGCCGGGCTGAACTGGTGGAGGACAATCAGAGCCCCGGCAAACGCCAGCGCCACCGCGATCAAGTGGCTGACCAGCGAGGAAAGGAAGATGGCGACAGGCACCACTTCGGAAGGGAACACCGTCTTGGTGATCAGCGTCGATTGCTCCAGCAGCGCCGTCGTGGACCGCTGCACCGTCTCGCTGAACAGCAGCCAGGGCAGCATCCCCGCAAAGAGAAACAGCGGGAAGTTCTGCGTGACCTCGCCCGGCCCCGGCGTCTGCTTCAGACACACGCTGAAGACAAAGGTGTAAACCACCAGCAGCACCAACGGATGAATTACACCCCAAAGCCAGCCCGCCACCGATCCCTTGTAGCGCATCTCGAAGTCGCGTTTGACCAGCCCGGCCAGCAGGCCGCGGCGCTCCACCAGGTTGCGAACGAAGTGACGGCCGGGCAGACGGTTAGGCAAGCGCCGATGTTAACAGACGATCCTGAACCGCTTTTATTACGACTTTTTGCCGGTTGGCGCGTACAGTAGTTAGAATGCAACTGAGCCGCTTTCTTCTGCCCTTGGTGGCCGTTACTTGGCCGCTGCTCGCCCAAACCGCCGCCGGAAACTCCCTCGAAGCGCGAAGAAAGGCGCTCAATGAGCTCCTAAACGAACAATGGGAGTACACCCTCCGGACGCAACCCGAATTCGCCAGCCTGCTGGGCGATAAGCGCTACAACGATCAGGTGAGCGATCTCTCCATCGAAGCGGTTCATCGAAACCAGGCCGAGTCGCGCAAGTTCCTCGCCCGCTTCCAGGCTATCGATACGACCGGCTTTCCCGACCAGGAGGCGCTCAATAAACGCCTCATGGTGCGGAACCTGGAGGAAGGCATCGAGGAGGAACGTTTCAAGGATTGGGAGATGCCGGTCAACCAGATGGGCGGCCTCCATATCGATGCGCCGCAGCTGCCCGTGCTCCTCCAGTTCGAAACCGTGAAGGATTATCGCGATTACATCAGCCGGCTGCGCAAGTTGCCCGCGTCTTTCGCGCAGATCACCCAAGTGATGCGCGCCGGCGAGAGCGACGGGATTATGCCGCCCAAGTTTCTCCTGGAGAAGGTCGCCGATCAGGCCGACCGCATCGCGGTGACGCCCCTCGCCGATAGCCCCTACATGGAGCCCTTGAAGCGCTTCCCTGCCTCGATCTCCGCGGCGGATCAGGAGTCCATTCGTAAAGACGTCACCGCCGCGGTTCGAGACGGGATCGTCCCCGCCTACATCAGCTTCCGGGACTTTGTCCGGAACGAATACGCTCCCAAGGGCCGCACGGAGTTCGGCGTCTGGTCGCTGCCCGATGGCGCCGCACGCTATGCCTTCGCCGTCCGGCAGTCCACCACCACGCTAATGTCGCCTGAAGAGATCCATCAGCTCGGTCTGCAGCAGGTGGCGGAAATCGAAACCGCCGAAAAGGCCATCGCCGCCAAACTAGGATTCGCGGACCTGACCGCCTTACGCGCGTCGATCAACACGAATCCGAAGCTGCGCGTCCATTCCGCCGAAGAGATCCTCGATCTCTACCGCGGGTATATCGACCAGATGTACACCAAGCTGCCGGCCCTATTCGGCAATTTGCCGAAACAACGTGTGACCGTGGCGGCGATTGAGGATTTCCGGGCCAAGGAATCGTCCACCCAATATGTCCCTGGCGCTCCTGACGGCTCCCGGCCGGGCCGCGTCGAAGTCAACACTTACGCGTGGGATAAACAGACCACGCCAGGCATGGAATCCACCGCGTACCACGAGGGCATTCCTGGCCATCATCTGCAGATCTCCATCGCGCAGCAGTTGACCGACCTCCCGCAATTTCGCCGGCAGGGCGGCTACAACGCTTACGTAGAGGGATGGGCGCTCTACACCGAACGGCTCGGCAAAGAGATCGGCTTCTACCAGGATCCTTACAGCGACTATGGGCGTCTGGAAGACGAGATGCTGCGCGCCATTCGGCTGGTGGTGGACACCGGGCTGCATCAGGATAAGTGGACGCGCCAGCAGGTGGTGGACTTCTTCCATGCACACTCTAACATCCCCGAATCCCTGGTGCAGAGCGAGACGGACCGTTACATCTCCTGGCCGGCTCAGGCGCTCGGCTACAAAGTCGGCCAGCTCACCATATTGCGCCTGCGCGATCAGGCCAAGGCGGAACTGGGAACGAAGTTCGATATTCGGCGCTTCCACGACGAAGTGCTCGGCGCCGGCGCGCTGCCGCTTGACGTGCTCTCCGAGCGGATCACCGCATTCATCGCGAAAGAGAAATCCGCGGGCGCAACGCCGCATCCGCCGGCGACAAACGTTCCGTGAGACATCCGTAATCGTAGGTTGACGTTAAGCTTTAGTACTGATACCTTCGTAGATTCAAGAAAGAAATCTCTTCGGGCCAAGCGGGCTTTCGCTTTGAGCGTTACTCAAAGTGAAAGATCCGCGTGGCGCCACAGGAGGAAAGTGAAGCAGGATTATTTCATCCTGGAGCTAGCCCATTCTCTGCACGGGCGAATGCGCCAGGTCCACGTTCCTCATAAGGTCATCTACGGCGCGCTTGCCTTGGCGCTGTTCGGCGCGATGTCGCTGTTTGGCCTGGCTTCCAGCTATGCGCGCATGGTGTGGAAGGTGGCGGAGTATAACAACCTTCGCCGCGAAGCGGATACCTTGCGCGTCCGATACGAGAAGCTCCAGCGCAGCAACGCCCAGACGCACGAGCAACTGGCGACGCTCCAGATGTTCGCTAGCGAAGTCTCCGCCGCTTACGGCGTGAAAGCCCGCATCGAAGGTCCCGAGAGCGTGGTCTCCGAAGCCCGCCTCGCGCCGACCATGAGCGAGACGCTGGCCACGTTCAACACGCTTCGCAGCTTCTCCACCGCGCACTTTGACAGCACGTTCTTCGCGAAGGGCAGCGAAGGCGTGATCGGGATGCTGTCCGGCTCCTGGCCGGTGGATGGGCGCATCACTTGTCCTTACGGCTCGCGCACGGACCCATTCTCCGGGGAAGGCGCCTATCACACGGGCATGGACATGGCCGCCCCTGAAGGAACGCCGGTCAGCGCGACAGCCGACGGAACGGTGGAACACGCGGACTGGTCCAGCGGCTACGGCCGGCTGGTCGTGATTGATCATGGCAACGGCTATGAGACGTACTACGCGCACCTCGCGCGGGTGGATGTGATGGAAGGCCAGTCGATCCGCCGCGGCGAGCGCGTGGGCGCTGTGGGAACTTCGGGACGGTCGACCGGTCCTCACCTGCATTACGAAGTGCGGGTCGGCGGCGTGCCCGTCAATCCGTACCGCTTTCTGTCGCGCGCCAGCAATGTGCAAGTCGCCAGCTCCAATTTGGTGCTGAACGGCGGCCTCTAGCGGCAGCCTCGAAAAGGCCGAACGGTTCGCTTCAACCCGCATAGTAGAGTGAAGGTTGACGGGGGCTCCCATCGGACGCAGGGCCTTTCTGGCTCTCTCTGCGCAATCTCTTCTCCGCGCGCAAAACGGTAAGGGTTCCACCTTCGTTCTTCCGCCTCAGGAATTCCTGGACCCGGCCACCGAATTCGGTTTGTATCGTTTGACCGACCCGCGGTTCGGAGCGTGGCTGCCCGCGCCGCATCTTCGATTCATCTCGCGGCGAGGCCGCTTTCTGCTGTACACCAGCGATCGCGCCGGCAACGCCGACGCTTATCGGCTGGACTGGCACACCGGCGAATCGCGTCAGCTCACCGCCGCCGCGGCCTTGGACAGAACCACTCCCGCGCTCTCCCCTGACGACCGGAAGTGCTTCTATTTCGACGGACCCTCCCTGCGAGAGCTCACCCTCGGAAGTCTTCGCGAGCGGGAACTGGACCGAACGCCCGCCGGTTGGGAACGCTCGAGCGGATTCTCACTCAGCGCTGACGGCCGTCAGGCGGTCTGGGTGGAGAGGCAGACCCAACGGACGCGCCTGCGCCTCATCCAGACCGCGCGCGGAACGGCTACGACCGTGGTCGAATCTCCGGGACTGATCGCCGGGCCTCAGTTGCGCCCCGGACATTCCCAGGTTCTCTACCGAATCTATTCCCGACCAAGCTCTCGGCTCTGCGTGGCGAATCTGGACGGGGGATCGCCCAAGGATCTTCGCATCGATCCAGGCGGCGCAGCCGGACAGGCGCTCTGGGCGCCCGACGGGAGCAGCCTGATTTACCTCTCGGTTCCAGCCGACCCCAAGCAGCTCACCACTTTGCGCGAGAACACGCCCGAGGGCGATGTGGATCGGTTGATCGCCAAGACCAGCCAGTTCGCCTCATTCGGGATAAACGGAGACGCCAGCGTCTTCGTCGGCGCCAGCCGCAGCCTCGCTTCTCCCTACCTTCTGTTGCTGCTGCGTGTTGCCCGGCGGGAGCTCACCATTTGCGAGCACCGCTCCAGCGAGCCCGGGACGGTCGAACCCGTTTTCTCGCCCGACAGCCAGAACGTCTTTTTCACCAGCGACCGCAAAGGAAAACGGGCGCTATATCGCGCCCGCGTGGAGAAATTCGTCGAACAGACTGGTGAAGAATAATCCCGCTTAGCGGGCGATGTTGTCCTTGGGCGTGGCCAGATAGCCGCTGATCTGATCCTTGCGGACTTCGTTCACGACAATCTCATATGGCTGCCGCGCCTTGGCCACGTAGAACTGCACCGGCTCATTCGCCGTCTTGTCCTTCTTCTCGATCGTCTTGTCATCGGCCATCACGGTCAGCGTGAACTTGTTCCGCTTCGGATCCGTCTTGCGGAGCATCACCTGGATATCGCCGACCTTCTGAGGCTCCTTCGTCTTGGAAAGGTGGAACTCGAAATAATTCCGCTCGCCAAGCCGCTTGAGGGCGGCCAGTTCCTTCCCGTTGGTGGCGACATAACCGGAGGTCACGCCCAGATCTCCCTGCACCTTATTCAGCGTGGAGATGGTCTTGTGCAGTTCATCCTGAGTGGAGGTGACCTGCGTTTTGACGTTCCCGACGTCCGTGCTGACTTCGGCGATCTTGGCGTTGGCGGTATCCTTCACCGTGGATAGATCGGAGTTCAGCTTTTGCGCCGTCTGGGCCTGCTCATCCTCCAACTGCTTGCGCGTCTGTTCCACCTTGCTGAGGGCTTCCGTCTTTACGCTGGAAACCGACCGCGCCGCTTCCCGGGTCTTGCGATCCAGATCTTCGCTTAACGATTGGTAGTGCTTCCGGGTATTGGCCGCGATGCTGGTGGTGTTGTCTTTCAGATCCTGAATCTGGGCCGCGACCGCGTCCTGCTGTTTCGCCGCATCCGCCTTCATATCATGCAGCTGCACGAACAGGTAAATATTGGAAGCGAGCAGCGCGAGCAGCGCACCGCCGCCAATCGCGGTTTTGAGATTAGAATTCGACCCCGGCTCACTCATTCAAACGCTCCTGGTCCTTTAAATTGACTTGCAATACAGTATAGATGCCGCCGGGAGCGAAGTTCGTTCCATCATCTTGGATCGCGAACTAGCTGTTATCGCCGTCGCGGCGTTTCAAAGTGGGACGCTCGTCGTCGTCCGTCTTCGGCTTCGCGTTCGGATCCGAGCCGTCATCCACCGTGCCCGATCCGGGAGCGCGACGCAGTTTCGGCCGATTGGCGTCCTTCGAGTCGTCCAGCTTCCGATGATTGTGCATCGCCATGACGCGGGCCTTCACGTCGTTGAACTCCGAAGTGGTGACCACGTATTCCGGCTTGGCTTTCAGGTACTTCTCGATATTCGTTTGCGCGGCCCGGATGCGATCGTCAGTCGGCGGATGGGTGGAGAAAACCTTGGACATGGTTCCAGGCTTCTTCTTTTCAAGAGACTGGATCTTCTCGAAGAAGTCCACAAAGGCCGAAGGATCATAGCCAGCCTTATACATGTACTCGAGGCCAAGCAGGTCGGCCTCCGACTCGTCGGCGCGAGAGAACTTGAGAAAGCCCATCGGAATGGCCAATCCCATGCCCTGATAGATGGCGTAACCAGCCCAGCCGCCCATGAAGATCAGCGGAATGGTCGCCAGATTCGCAATCTGTCCCTTGGTCGCCTGCCGTGTGCCGTGCCGCGCCGCGACATGTCCAATCTCGTGGGCCATGACTCCCGCCATCTCGGCTTCGTTGTCAGCCTTCATGAGGATGCCCGTGTTCACGAAGAAGAACCCGCCGGGAAGGGCGAAGGCGTTCACCTCATCCGAATCGATGACCTTGATGGTGAAGGGGACTTTGGCGTCCGAATTCCGAACCAGATTCTGGCCGATCCGGTTCACATACTCGGCAATGATCGGATCATCCACGATCCGGGCCTGGCGCTCCACCTCTTGCGCAAGCTGCTTACCAAGAGCGATTTCTTTCTCCAGCGAGTAGAAATTCACCCCCTTGCCGACATCGCGGTTCCCGATCTGGTCGGGGTCTTTCTCTTTGCTATCCGCGAGAGCCGAGAAAGGAGTAATCAGCAGAGCGAGTGTCGCCAAAGCAGCGGTACGCCGGCGAGATAGTTCTTTCATTGCCAGGAACTCCTGTGGATATTATAGGCCTGCACGCTTGGAATGACTGTTCTATCTACGCGACACTGTGAAGGAAGGTTACAGAAACTTCATCCTGGCTTCGCGGCGCTCCAGGTCGCGCCGGATCAGCGGTTCTCGGCGGATTTCGCGAGGTTCGGACCGGTCTGCTCAGTCGCGGCGCGCCGCTCCTCCAGGACGACGGCGCGAATTCGCATCTCCTCGTACTCAGACGTATTCACGATGTAGGCGTCCCGTTTCCCGCTGATCTCCTCCAGGCGCTTCTGGGTCCGGGCGATGCGCGCGGCGGTCAGCGGGTGCGTTTCCCCGAGCCGCGTGATTCGGCCGGGCGTCTTGCGCTCCGCTCCTTCAATCCGCTCGAAGACCTCGATTGAAGCCTCCGGATCGTAACCTGCCCGGTCCAGGGTGTCGACGCCCAGACGGTCGGCCTGAGACTCGAACTCGCGCTCGCCTTTCAGAAGGCCCAGCTTGGCGCCGGGCTCGCTCACCTGGCGCAGCGCCAGCCCGGTCCAGCCGCCCAGCACCGACATCGGAATGGCTCCCAGCTGGATCAGTTGATCGCGCGAGGCTTCCCGCGTGGCGTGGCGCGCGGCCACATGACCCAATTCATGCGCGAGGACGAAAGCCAGTTCCGCTTCCGACTCCGTCAGCCGCAGCATGGCGCTATTGATGTAAATGTGACCGCCGGGAAGGGTGAAAGCGTTCAAATCTCCGGATTCGATGATGCGCACCGTCACCGGAATGGTCACGTCCGATTGGCGCGCCAGGTTCTGCACCAAGCGGTTCACGTACTCGGAAAGGATCGGATCGTCGGCCAGCCTGACCTGCCGCTCCAGCTCCGCGGCGAGCTGCTTGCCTAGCGCGATTTCCCGCTCGACGCTATAGAAATTGACGCCGCGCGACGGGTCTTTCGTCGCCTCGCGCGCGCAGAGCGAAGGCACGATCGCCAGAAACACGGCTGCCATCGCCATTCCACGCATTCTTCCTAATATAGCGCCGTCAGATAGATAGCGGGCTCTTCTATAGTCAAGAAATGCCCGAAATCTGGGAGGAATTCGAAGAGCAGTTCCCGGTGCGCCGAAACATCGTCTATTTGAATCACGCGGGCGTCTCGCCTCTGTGCAAACCCGCCGCCGATGCGATGAAAGCGCTGGCCGAGGAATGCTGCACATTCGGCAGCCTCTATTACGAACGCTGGCTGGCCGCGTACGAGCGCTTGCGGCAGGCCGCGGCGAAGCTGGCAGGCGCCGATCCGAGCGAGATCGCCATCGTGAAGAACACCTCCGAGGGCATCGCCACGGTCGCCAACGGGCTCGAGTGGCGCGCGGGCGACCGCATCGTGGCGTTCGAGGAGGAGTTTCCGTCCAACTGGCTTCCCTGGAAGCGGCTGGAACAGGCGGGGGTTTCCGTCACCTGGCTGCACTACGGCGCGACGCTTCAAGAGATCGAAGATGCCGCCCGGAGCGCTCGCCTGCTCGCCATCAGCTATGTGCAATACCTGAGCGGCTATCGCGCCAACCTCGAGGCGATCGGCGAGATTTGTGAACGGCTAGGCGTCTTCTTCTTTGTCGACGCCATTCAAGGGCTGGGCGTGTTCCCCCTGGATGTGAAGCGCGCGCGCATTCACGCCCTGGCCGCGGACGGGCATAAATGGCTCATGGGCCCGGAAGGCTGCGGACTGCTTTATGTGCGGCGCGAAGTGCAGGATTCCATCACTCCGCGCGAACTGGGTTGGACCAGCGTCGCCAACTCGAACGATTTCTTCGCGCACGACCTGACGCTGCGGGCGGACGCCGGCCGATACGAATGCGGAACCCTGAATACGATCGGCTGTTATGGATTGCGCGCGTCGCTCGAGTTCATCGACCGCGTGGGCGTCGCCCGGATCGGCGCCGCGGTGCTGTCGCTCGGCGACCAGCTCTTCTCCGCTCTGTCGGCGCGCGGGTTTGAAATGCTGGGCGAACGCACGCCCGAAACCGGAGCGGGAATCGTCAGCTTCCGCAAACCCGGCGAAGACGCGCGATACACCGTCCGGAAGTTAAAAGACGCGGGCTTCATGGCGGCCCCGCGCCAAGGCTGGGTACGCATTTCTCCGCACTTCTACATCCCGCCGGCCGATCTCGACCGGCTGGTGGAAACGCTACTCTAAACCAATCGCCGGGGATTCGACGCGGCCCAACCAGCGCTGTTCGTTTGCCGATCCCGACCACGCCGCCGTCTCGGCGCCGACGTCCAACGCGACCTTCAACGTGAAGCCCATCCGGAGGATTTCGTCCATCCGGTAATCCGGCGGTTGCGTGCAGATCAGATCATGCAAGGAGATGCGGGCCTCAAACACCGCACCCGGTTCGATGCGCGCAACCAGCGGGACGATCAACCCCGCCATGGGGACGAACTGGCCGACATCGGCAAACTCGCATCGGCTTCCGTTCGGGCCCGACGCTTCAAAGTGCAAGGAGTAATAAGAAGGGTGGCCATCCCCCAACAGAACGTTCTGTTTCAATTGCCCCGTATTCCTCAACAAAACCCGCACGGCGCCCGCGCCCGTCAGGTCGAGCTCCAGACGGATCGCAATCCCGTCGTGAGCGTCGCTCCACACCGGCGACGCCGCGGCGGCCATCCCGGGCACGGCCGCCAGCGCCATTAGAAGACCAGCGAACCGGGCCGGCAAGTCTTACCGCCCTCGAGACGCGGCCAGCGGCTTAGCGCTTACGACAGGCTCCGGTATGGGCGCGCCGTTCACCGGCTCCGCTTTGATCAGCCCCAGCGTGCGCCGCAGTTCCAGATCAACGGCGGACCGGATGTCCTGGTTGTCCTTCAGGAACTGGCGGGCGTTTTCGCGGCCCTGCCCGATGCGTTCGCCTTTATAGCTGAACCACGATCCGGATTTCTCGATCGCGCTGTGCTGCACGCCGAGATCGATCAGGTCGCCTTCCTTCGAGATACCCTCGCCGTAGATGATGTCGAACTCGGCTTCGCGGAACGGCGAAGCCAGCTTGTTCTTCACGATCTTGACCTTGGTGCGGTTTCCGACTACCGCGTCGCCATCCTTGATGGCGGCGATGCGCCGAATATCCACGCGGATGGAGGCATAGAACTTAAGCGCGCGGCCGCCGGTGGTGGTCTCCGGACTCCCGAACATCACGCCAATTTTGTCGCGGATCTGGTTGATGAAGATCAAGCAGGTCTTCGACTTGGAGACGATGCCGGTGAGCTTGCGCAGGGCCTGCGACATCAGGCGCGCCTGCAGACCCATGTGGCTGTCGCCCATCTCGCCATCCAACTCGGCCTTGGGAACCAGCGCCGCCACCGAATCGACCACCAGGACATCCACCGAACCAGAGGCCACCAGAGCGGCCGTGATCTCGAGGGCCTGCTCGCCGTAATCGGGCTGGGAGACCAGGAGGTTATCGACGTCGACGCCCAGCTTGCGCGCGTAAATCGGATCGAGCGCGTGCTCCACATCGATGAAGGCGGCCATGCCGCCCATCTTCTGGGCTTCGGCGACGACCTGCAACGCGATGGTGGTTTTCCCGGAAGATTCCGGGCCGAAGATTTCGGCGATGCGGCCGCGCGGGAATCCGCCCATGCCGAGCGCCGAATCGATCGCGATCGAGCCGGTCGAAATCACCGACACGGGAACAACCGAATCCTTCGCGCCGAGCCGCAAAATCGACCCTTTGCCGAACTGCTTTTCAATCTGCCCGAGCGTCAGCTCAAGCGCTCGCGCACGTTCTCGTTCATCCATTTGCTGGTACTCCTCCGCGATCCAATCGCTCGTTCAATCCGTGGGGGGCGGTGTATTCCAAGTCTAACAGGGTAGTATGAAGAAATGGCGAAAGTCCCGGACCTTTTTGAAGTCACCTGCCCCTGCTGCGACGTGGTTCTTAAGATCGACCCGGAAACCCGCGCGATCATCGCGCACAAGCAGCCGGATAAGCGTCCCATCATCGACGACCTTTCGGCGGCGGTGCAAAAGCTGAAGGGGGAAGCCGGCCGCCGGGAAGAAGCGTTCCAAAAGAGTTTCGCTCAGCAGAAGACCCACGGAAAGGTGCTCGAAACCAAGTTCGACGAACTTCTGCGCCAGGCTAAGGAAGATCCGGACAAAGGCCCACCCAAGCGCGAGTTTGATTTAGACTGAACGGAATCCCGCTTGCTTCAATCACTTGCTTGAATGATTCCGATCCTGAAGCCATTTCCGTTTTTTCAACAGCCGCATCCGTCGACGCATGTGGCGCCGCCGGATGGGAAGCATCACACGCTCACGGGGAATTTCCGGCGCCATGAACGTTTCCACTCCAACTTCCTCACGAATGACCGGGACGTGCTGGTTTACCTTCCGCCGGGGTATGACGCGGACACGCAGCGGCATTATCCCGTCCTTTATCTGCATGACGGGCAAAACATCTTCGACGGCGCCACCTCCTTCGTCGAGGGCCAGGAATGGTTTGTCGACGAAACCGCGGAGCACCTGATCCGCGAAGGCCGCGTGCAGCCGCTGATCATCGTGGCCGTTTACAACACGGGAAGCCACCGGATGGACGAATATACGCCGACGCCGGACCCGCGCATGGGACACGGCGGCAAGGCTGACCTCTACGGCCGGATGCTCACCGAAGAGCTCAAGCCCTTCATCGACACCATCTATCGCACCCAGAAGGACTGCTCCCACACCGCTCTGGGCGGGTCGTCGCTCGGCGGCCTGGTCACGCTTTACATCGGACTTCGCCGCCCCAAGGTGTTCGGGAAGCTGGCCGTCATGTCCCCCTCGGTATGGTGGGATAAACGCACCATCCTGCATGACGTGCGGCACCTGACCGTCAAGCCGCCCTTGAAGATCTGGCTCGACATCGGGACCGCGGAAGGGCAGCGCCCGCGCCGCATCGTCGGCGACGTCCGCAAACTGCGCGACGCGCTGGTCCGCAAAGGCTGGAAAGAAGGGCACGACCTGGCCTACGTGGAAGCCGAAGGCGCCGGCCATAACGAGAGCGCCTGGGCGTCGCGCGTGGGATCGATGCTCCAGTTCCTGTTTCCGGCCGTCTAAAACTCCTGGGTGACGCGCATCACTTCGGCGGTGGTGGTGACGCCCGCGCCGATTTTCTCCCAACCGTCTTCGCGCAACTGCCGCATGCCGTTGCGCTTGGCGGCGTGGGTGATCTGCGAAGCGTCGGCGTTCAGCATGATCAGCTTGCGGATTTCGTCGTTCAGCTCCATCAGCTCGAAGATGCCGACGCGGCCGTGATAACCCGTGCCCGAGCACTCCGGACACCCGGCGCCCCGGTAGGTTTCGACTTCCTGGCCGAAAGGACTGAACTCGCGGCCCGCGGGCTGGACGCAATGGGAGCAGATCTTGCGCACCAGGCGCTGAGCCAGCACCGAAACCACCGAGCTGGTGATCAGATAATTTTCCACGCCCATGTCGGTGAGACGGGTGACGGCGCTGGGCGCATCGTTGGTGTGGAGCGTGGAGAAGACGAAGTGGCCGGTCAGGGCGGCGCGAATGGCCACGTCGGCGGTTTCGCGATCGCGGATTTCGCCGACCATGATCACGTCGGGATCCTGGCGAACGATGTGACGCAGCCCGGAAGCGAACGATAATCCGATCTGCGGGTTGACGTGAATCTGGTTGATGCCGTCCATCTGGTACTCGACCGGATCTTCGATGGTGATGATCTTGCGCTCGGATGTGTTGATGCGCTTCAAGGCGGAATAGAGCGTGGTGGATTTGCCGCTGCCGGTGGGTCCCGTGACCAGGAAAATGCCGTGAGGCAGCGACGTGTAATGCTCCATGCGCTCCAGCATGTGATCATCGAAGCCGAGTTTCCGCAGATCGTAGAAGTCGCCCGCGGAGCGGTCGAGAAGGCGCATGACGACGCTCTCGCCGTAGAGCGTGGGCAGGGTGGAGACGCGGAGATCGACTTCGCGGCCCAGGATCTTGATCTTGATGCGGCCGTCCTGCGGGAGCCGGCGCTCGGCGATGTTCAGCTTGGCCATGAGCTTCAGCCGCGACACGATGGCCGCCTTCATCTCGCGCGGCGGCGGATCCTGGTTGAACAGCACGCCATCGACGCGGAAGCGGATGCGGAACTCCTTTTCAAAGGGCTCGATGTGGATATCGCTGGCGCGCTTCTCAATGGCCTGGGCGATGGCGGAATTGACGAGCCGGATGACCGGCGCCTCGCTCGCCATGTCGCGGAGCTGTTCGAGGTCTTCCCCGCCCTCGCCGCCGCTGAAATCGGTCTCGGCCGCTTCTTTGGCCGACTCGCCGAAATAGCGGTCGATCGCGTCGAGAATCTCCTGCTCGCCGGCCAGTTCCGGGACGACGTTGAGTCCGGTGAAGGAGCGCACGGCGTTGATGGTTTCGTGATCGAGCGCGTCGCTGATCGCGATGCGGAGATTGGTCCCGTCGAAGCCGATCGGCAGAAAGCGGAACTCGCGCATGAAATCGGTCGCGATTCCATCGGTCTCGGGCAGCGCGGGCGGTTCTCCGATCACCGCGAGCGGAACGCCCAACTGCTCGCTGACGATGGCGAGGAGATCGCGCTGGGCGAGCAGCCCCATGTCCACCATGATCTTGCCGAGACGGTCATTCCGCTCGCGCTGCAATTCGAGCGCGCGATCCAGATCTTCCTGATCGATGATGCGCCTCTGAAGCAGGATTTCGCCCAGCCGGGGCGCGGCCGCGATGCTTTCCATCATCAGAGCTCCTGCACTTTGACGATGGAATCCAACTGCGCGCGCGGGATGCGGCCCATTTGCACGTCCAGCAGCTTCTGCTTCTCGCCCTGCATGACGAACTGCGCAGGCAGCCCCGCCGCGTTCTCCCACTGCTTGTAATAGAAGAAAGTCACGCCGCACACGATCTGCTCGTTGGGGCGGACGCTGTCGAGCGCGGAATCGGACGCCATCATGAGCAGCATGTCGAGCATCTTTTCGCGCATGAGCGGCACCTGGCGGACCTTGCGCTGATGCACCGTGTCGATATCCTTCTGGGTGAAGTCGCGGAAGGGATTCGGAATGGGCGTGGGGACCAGCGCGACCATGGTGGTGAATACGGCGCCGTAGCCATCAATGTAGACGCCGCGCGTATTCCCCAGCAACTGGCAGGGATCATCGCCGTGCACCAGGAACAGGTCCAGGCGGTATTCGAGCTTAGCCATCGCGGCGCGGCTGACGCGGGGACTCTGGGCGATGGCGAATCCCGCCCCGACCGCGATCAACCCGAGGAGAACGGCTTTCACTGGCCGGTCTCCAGAAGCCGATTGCTGGCCACTACGTTGACGCGATTCTGGCGATCCATGGCGTCAAAGACTTCGGCGACGCGCTCCATGGTGGCGCGCTCCTGTTTTCGATTCTCGAAAGCGACCTGTTGCAGCTTGAGGTCATAGCGCGCTTCCTGGGCGGCGACGGCTTTGGCGACGGCGCGATCGACCGCGGCCTGAATCACGGCCGGATCGGCCGCGGCCACGCGGACGGCAGACGCCGGGATGGCGACGGCCGGCGCAGACGGGACCGGGCGAAAAGCATGCACCAGGATGGCGACGGCGAGCAGCGCCGCCGCGAGCGCTCCCATGCGCGCGCCGGACAGCCAAAGGGCCTGCCAGAAGCGGCGCGCCGGAGAAGGCTCGAAGACCTTGTCGGACACAAACGCGATGCGACGGGGAATCTCCTCATCGGGAAGCGCGCCCAGGGTCAGCGCGGTGCGCCGCAGCCGCTCGAGCTCGCCAGCGCACAGCTCGCAGCCGCGCACATGTTCGCTCATTTGCCGGCGCTCATCCGCGCCGATCGCTTCGAAGTAGTAATCGCGCAAATCAAAGGGCGCGCAGTTCATGACAAACCTCTCGTTCGGACCGGAGCCAGCTCAATCTTCAACAGTTCCAGCGCGGTGTAAAGCCGCGACTTGACGGTGGATACCGGGCAGCCCAGAACCTCCGCCATCTCTTCGAATTTAAAACCCTGGTAGATCTTCAACACGACGGCTTCGCGCTGTTCGGCGGACAATTTCTCCAGGGCCGCCGTCGCGGCCAAGGTCAATTCCACCGGGTACGCCGGCTCGGGAGGCCGCTCCAGGCCGGTCAGTTCGTCTTCCGGTTTCCGCTTGCGGAGCAGCGAGAACGCCTCGTTGTGAGCGATGCGAAACAGCCACGGACCGAACCGGGCCGGGTTGTCCAGCTTGCGAATATTCTGATAGGCCTTCAAAAACGCATCCTGAGTGAGATCCAAGGCGTCTTCGCGGCTGCTGAGGATGCGCAGCAGATAGTTATAGACGCGCTTCTCCCAGCGGGAAATCAGGAGATTGTAAGATTCAACGTCCCCTTGGCGCGTCCGTTCGATCAGGTCGGCATCCTCAACCGCCCGAAAAATCAATTTTTCGCTCCTTGTGTCATGACGCCCGGCCGGGTCAGAAAGTCGATTGCGGGGTGAATCCCAAGCGTGAAATCCAATTTTAGCGTGAGGCGCCCCGGTACGATAGCCTGGAAAGGGACATGGTCTTACGGACTCCATGAACGTTTCAGAGCAACTCGGCGCGCTTCTTCCGCAGGCAGAGTTTGTATTCGACGAACTTGTCGGCCAGCCGTTCGCCCTCTTTCCGCAGGATGCGATCCTTCCCGTGCTCGAAGCTTTGAAGCATCGGCTGGGGTTTGACTTTCTGGTGGATGTCACGGCGGTCGATTATCCGGGGCGTCCTTTGCGGTTCGAGCTGATTTACATCCTTTACAGCTTCGAGCGGAACCAGCGGTTCCGCGTCAAGACCAGCATCGCCGAGCGCGACCGGCCGTCGTCGGCGACCGCGGTTTACAAGAGCGCGAACTGGCTGGAGCGCGAGGTTTTCGATATGTTCGGCATCGAGTTCACCGGGCATCCCAACCTGAAGCGCATCCTTCTTCCCGAGGAGTGGACGGGATTTCCCCTGCGCAAGGACTACTCGATCATCCAGCAGGACCAGGCCTGGGTTCAGCATCATCTCGGCATCGAGAGCGGACAGTGACGGGCGGACCGGAGGCGTTGAACGGCGCCGAACTGGATGGCGAAGAACTGGTCATCAATATGGGTCCGCAGCATCCCTCCACGCACGGCGTGCTGCGCGTCATCCTCAAGCTGGACGGAGAGCGCGTCAAGGGCTGCGAATGCGTGATCGGATATCTGCATCGCGGCGTGGAGAAGATCGCGGAAAACCGCACGTGGGTGCAGTTCGCGCCGTATGTCGATCGCATGGATTATGTGGCGGCCGTCTCGAACGGGCTGGGATACTGCCTGGCGGTGGAGAAGCTGATCAGCGTCGCCGCGCCGCCCCGCGCGCAAGCCACGCGCGTGATTTTGACGGAGTTGAACAGAATCGCCAGCCATTTGTTATGGCTGGGCACGCACGCCATCGACATGGGCGCAATGACCCCGCTGTTCTATACGTTCCGGGAGCGGGAAGTGATTCTCAAGATTTTCGAGAACTACTGCGGGGCGCGCGTGACCACGCACGCATTCCGAATCGGCGGGCTGCAGTACGAGCTTTACGACGGGTTTGAGGAGGAAGTGCGCGCGTTCTGCGAGCTGTTCCTCCGCCGGATTGAGGATTACGAGCAATTGCTGACGGCGAACCGGATCTGGCAAGGGCGGCTGCGCGGGGTGGGGATCCTGAACGCGGAAGACTGCAAGGAGTATGGCGTGACGGGTCCGGTGCTGCGGGCGGCGGGCGTGAAATGGGATTTGCGGAAGGCGCAGCCCTATTCCGGGTACGAGCAGTATGAATTCGATATCCCGGCCGGGGTGAACGGCGACACGTACGACCGTTATCTGGTGCGGATGCTGGAGATGCGCGAATCGGTGCGGATCATCCGCCAGGCGGCGGAGCGGATACCTTCAGGGGCGATCCTCGGCAAAGTTCCCAAGGTGCTGAAACCGGCGGTCAACGAATGCTACGTGTCGATCGAGGCGCCGAAGGGCGAGCTGGGCTATTTCATCGTCAGCGACGGAACGCTGAACCCCTACCGGATCCGGGTGCGGCCGCCGTCGTTCGTGAACCTGCAAGCGCTCGAGAAGATGGTAAAGGGAGCGCTGGTGGCTGATGTGGTGGCGATCATTGGGACGCTGGATATCGTGCTGGGCGAAGTGGACCGCTGAAGCTCGGCGCGCAAGGGAGCTAAAGATCTGGAGGAAAGGGCCGATTCCTCCATTAATGCTGAACAGAAACATTGCGAATGCGCTGCAGGAACTGCGGACGGCTACCGAGAGCCTCGTGCCGGAAGGGCAGCCGCTCGATCTGGACCGGATGGAAGCGGCGGTGGCCCAGCGCGAGCGCGCGGTGGCGCGGCTCAAGCAGCTGGCGGCCAGCGGCGGGGAGGAGTTTACGCCGGAGGATCTGCGGTGCGTTCAGGATAGTCATGAGAGCGGGCGGCGCTCGCGGGAGGAACTGCTGGCGATCCGGCGGCGCGGCTGGATGGAGGCCGTTCCGCGGCTAGGCCCGAGAGCGGTAACTTTACAGCGCAAAGTTACATTGATACAATAGAGCGTGGACAGACGGAAGTTCCTGCTTTTCCCGCTGACGGCGCTGCCGCTGGCGGGCTACGCGCGGTATGTGGAACCGAGCTGGCTTGAACTGACGCATGATCACGTCCCGATGGAGGGAATGCGGGGCGGCGATTCGATCCGGGTGGTGCAGCTTTCCGATCTGCATGCTTCGCCGGCCGTTCCGAACGCGCTGATCGAGCAGGCATTCGATCTGGCGCTGGAGCAAAAGCCCGATCTGATCTGCCTCACGGGCGACTACATCACCGAGGGAAAAGGTTTCGACGAGCAGTGGTATCACCGGACTCTGCGGCGGCTTGCGAGCCGAACGCCCTGTTTCGCCACGCTCGGCAACCACGACGGCGGCGCGTGGTCGCACCGCACCGGGACGGTCCCTTACACGACGGAGCGCGTGGCGAAGATGCTGGAATCGGCCGGGATTCCGGTGCTCACCAACTCGCGGGTGGAGATTTCGGTTCGCGGCCAGACGCTCCGGCTGGTGGGAACGGGGGACCTCTGGGCGAAGCAGTGCAATCCCTGGATCGCATTCCGCGGCGTGCCTCGGGATACTATGCCGACGATCGTGATGTCCCACAACCCGGATTCCAAGGTCATGATGACGGAGTTCGCCTGGGATCTGATGCTGAGCGGCCATACGCACGGGGGACAGGTCGTGATGCCCGTGCTCGGCATCTCCCCTGCCCCGGTCAGCGACCGGCGGTACATAAAAGGCCTGAAGCCCTGGAACGGTCGTTTGATTCAGGTGAGCGCCGGCGTGGGGAGCATCGACGGGGTGCGATTCAACTGCCGCCCGCAAGTGAACCTGCTGGCACTTCACGCGATCTGACGCGGCCTGGCTGCGATAATTAAGGTCAGGCTGTTCCCCGCCTCCCTAAACCAACTTGGAAGAGACTATTTCGATTCGTGGCGCGCGCGTTCATAATCTGAAGAACGTTTCGCTGGATATTCCACACAACCAAATCACCGTCATCACTGGAGTGTCCGGCTCCGGTAAGAGTTCTCTGGCATTTGACACGATCTACGCGGAGGGCCAGCGGCGTTATGTCGAGTCCTTGTCGTCGTACGCGCGCCAGTTTCTGGAGCGCATGGAGAAGCCGGACGTGGACGAGATGGACGGCATCGCGCCGGCGATCGCGATCCGGCAGAAGACGACGACGCGCAATCCGCGATCGACGGTAGCGACTTCGACGGAGTGCTACGACTTTCTGCGGCTGCTGTTCGCGCGCGTTGGCCGCACGTTTTGCTGCAACTGCGGGCGGCAGGTGGAACGCGACACGGTAGCGCGGGTGGCGGACCAGATGCTCGCGCAGCCGGAAGGATCGCGCTGGTACGTGCTGTTCGCCGCGGCCACGGGCGGCAGCGACGAGGAACTGCGCACGCATCTGTTCGACCTTCGCAGGAAAGGGTTCAACCGGCTGTTTCAGAACGGGCGGACGTTTGAGTTCTCGACGCCGGAGTCGCTGCTCGAAATCGATTTTCAAAAGCCGTTGTTCGTTCTGGCGGACAGGCTGGCGATCGGGCCCAACCTGCGGCAGCGGCTGGTGGATACGGTGGAGATCTGCTACCGGGAAGCGGCCGAGGTGATTTTCGAAAACGCGGCGAGCGGCGAGCGGCTGCGGTTCAACGAGAAGTTCGCGTGCAAGTTCTGCGGGATCGACTATCACGAGCCCGAGCCGATCCTGTTCAGCTTCAACAGTCCGGTGGGCGCGTGCCCGCGCTGCCAGGGGTTCGGGAACACGATCGATTTCAGCATGGATCTGGTGATCCCGAACCACGCGCTGTCGATCTCCGAAGGCGCCGTGGAACCGTGGACCAAGCCGAAGGGCAAGGACTGGCAGACGGGGTTCCTGCGCTCGGCGCGGGGCAAAGTGCGGATGGACACGCCGTTCGGAGACCTGAACGAAGCGGAACAGGAGACGGTGTTCGCGGCGGTGCGCGAGTTCTTCGCGTTCCTGGAAACCAAGAAGTACAAGCTGCACGTGCGCGTGTTCCTGAGCCGGTACCGCGGCTATGCGCGATGCCCGGAGTGCAATGGGACGCGCCTGCGCAAAGAAGCGCTTTGGGTGCGGCTGGGCGGCAGGAACATCGCCGAGGTGCTGAAGCTGAACATTGGCGGCGCTTACGAGTTCATCGACAAGCTGGAACTCACGCCCGAGGAGACGGCGATCGCGGAGAAGGTGCTGGTGGAGATCCAGCAGCGGCTGCGCTTCCTGAACGACGTGGGGCTGGACTACATCACGCTGGATCGGATGTCGTCGACGCTTTCGGGCGGCGAATCGCAGCGGATCCAGCTGGCGACGTGCCTGGGTTCGCGGCTGGTGGGGTCGTGTTACGTGCTGGATGAGCCTTCCATCGGGCTGCACACGCGCGACACGGTCCGGCTGATCAACATTCTGAAAGAGCTGCGGGACCTGGGCAATACGATTCTGGTGGTGGAGCATGACCCGGAAGTGATGCGGTCGGCGGATCACATTGTCGATCTGGGGCCGGGCGCGGGAGAACTGGGCGGCGAGGTTCTGTTTTCGGACACCTACGCCAAGCTGGCGGAAGACGGAAACGACTCCCTCACGGCGCGCTATCTGAAGGGCGAACTGACGGTGGCGTCGCCACGCGAGGCGCGGCCGGTGCGCCCGGACCGGATGCTGCGCTTTCTGGGAGCGCGGCTGCACAATCTCAAGAGCGTGGATGTCGAGATCCCGCTGGGGTGCATGGTGGTGGTGACGGGCGTGTCCGGCTCCGGCAAGAGCACGCTGGTGCACGACGTGATCTACCGGGCGCTGGCGCGCACGCCGGAAGCGGCGGCGGGCGATGCCGGCGAGCCGGCCGAACCGCTGCGACAGATGCATTGCCGGCGGGTGGAGAACGCGGCGCTGGTGCAGGAAGCGGTGATGATCGATCAATCCCCGATCGGCCGGACGCCGCGTTCCAATCCGGTGACGTACATCAAGGCGTTCGACATCATCCGGGGGTTGTTCGCGGCGACCAAGGATGCGGAGCGGCGCGGGTACACGGCCGGGCATTTCTCATTCAATGTGCCGGGCGGGCGCTGCGAGGTGTGCCAGGGCGACGGCACGGTTTCGGTGGAGATGCAGTTTCTGGCGGACGTGGAGCTGGTCTGCGAGGAGTGCCAGGGGACGCGGTTCAAGAGCGGCATCATGGACATCCGCTACAAGGGCCGCAACATCCACGAGGTGCTGCAGCTGACGGTGCAGGAGGCGGCGGAGTTCTTCTTCGAGACGCCCCGGCTGGTGAAGAAGCTGCAAGTGCTGGCGGATGTGGGACTGGGGTACCTGCGGCTGGGCCAATCGGCGACGACGCTCTCGGGCGGCGAGGCGCAGCGCGTGAAGCTGGCGTCGCGACTGGCGGAAGCGACGTCGTCGGGAACGCTCTTCCTGTTCGATGAGCCGACGACGGGGCTGCATTTCGACGATATCGCGAAGCTGCTCGCGGCGTTCGAGCGGCTGATCCGGAACGGCGGCAGCCTGCTGATCATCGAGCACAACATGGACGTGATTCGCGCGGCGGACTGGATCATCGACATGGGTCCGGAAGGCGGGGATGGCGGCGGCGAAGTGGTGGCGGCGGGGCGTCCGGAAGACATCGCGCGGGCGGCGCGCTCGCATACCGGGTATTACTTGCGGGCTCAGAAACCGGGCGGCGCGGCGCAGTAATCCGCGGCGGCCACGGCAAGACGCTTCGGGCGGGAGCGTTGCGCCTAAACTGAAAGGATGAGCCCCTGGCTCCTGGTTGCGCTGCTGGCGTGGCAAACTCCCGACTACCTCGAGCAGGGCCGCAAGGCGCTGGACGCGAAGAACAACGAAGAAGCGGCGGGGCTGTTCCGGAAGGCGGTGGACGGCGACCCGAAGGATTACGCGGCGCACTTCCACCTGGCGCTGGCGGACAGTCTGCTGCAACGCGACACCGAGGCGATCGCGGAGTATCAGCGAACGCTGGAGCTGCAACCCAACCTCTTTGAAGCGGATGTGAACCTGGGGATTCTGCTGCTGCGCGTGAAGCGGGCGGACGACGCCGTGGCGCCGCTGCAGGCGGCGGTGGCGCAGAAGCCCGCGGAATACAGGCCGAACTATTATCTGGGGGAAGCACTGCTGGAGGGCGGTAAGCCGACCGCGGCGCAGGCAAGCTTCGAGACGGCGCTAAAGGCGAATCCGCAGTCGGCCGTGGCGGAGCTGGGGCTGGCGCACGCGCTTTTGCAGCAGGGCACGCCGGCGCTGGCGGAGCCGCATTTCCGGCGCGCGGGCGAGCTGGATCCCGCTTACCGCGACGGACTTCTGGAAGCGGCCATGGCGGAGGATAAAGCGGGGCAGACCGCGGCGGCGGCGGCTATCTATCAGGAGTTCCCGGCGAACGCGGCGGCGCAGCGGCGAGTGACGGAGCTGCTGCTGGCGAATCAGCAATACGCGGATGCGGTTCCCCGGCTGGAGCGGGCGGTGGAGACGGCGCCGACCGTGGCCAACCGGCTGGCGCTCGCGACGGCGTATAAGATGACGAACCAGGCGGCCAAGGCGACTCAACAACTGGCGCAGGTGGTGGCCGCGGAACCGGGCAATTTCGAGGAGCGCATGATGTATGGGCGGCAGCTTCGGGATCAGCGGCAACTGGCGGAGGCGGCGAACCAATTTCTGGCGGCGACGAAGCTGAAGCCGGATTCGCGCGAGGCGTGGAATGAGCTGGCGAGCGCGCTGATCGTCCACCAGGATTTGGCGGCGGGATTGGCGGCGCTCGACCGGGTGAAAGCGCTGGGGCCGGAGACGCCGGGGGAGCTGTTCTTCCGGGCGATCACGCTGGACAAGCTGCACCAGAATCCGCTGGCGCTGGCGAGCTATAAGCAGTTTCTGGCGGCGGCCGGAGGGAAGTTCCCGGATGAGGAATTCCAGGCGCGGCAGCGGGTTCGGATCATTGAAACGGAGATGCACAAGCGATGAGACGGTGGGGATGGCTGCTGCTGGCGACGGCATCGCTGGGCGGCGCGGATCTGAAGGAGATCCGGAGCGAGCCGAACCTGGAGCGGCGGGCGCACCTGGCGCTGGCGCACGCGGATGAGTTGTTCGGCGAAGCGAAGAGCGACTACGCGGCGGGCAAGGCGGAGAAGACCGGGCAGGATTTGCAGGAACTGGGGGAGTCAGTCGAAGTGGCGCGCGCGGCGCTGAACGAGACGGGCAAGGATCCGCGGCGGCATGTGCGGCCGTTTAAGCAGGCCGAGACGGAGACGCGGGAACTGCTGAGGAACATGGAAGGGCTGGAGAAGGCGATGGACTTTGAGGACCGCAAGCTGATGGCGGGACCCAAGGCGAGAGTGCAGGAGGCACATGACGAATGGCTGAACGGAATCATTTCAGGGCGGCGTTGATCCGGATGGCGGCGGCGGTTGCGTTGTTCGCTTTTCCGGCATTCGCCCAGCGGGACTTCCTGACGGCGGATGAAACGGACCAGGTGCGCGAGGCGCAGGACCCGAACGACCGGGTGCAGCTATATATCCACTTCGCGGCGCAGCGGATCGACCAGGTGCAGCAGCTTCTGGCCAAGGATAAGCCGGGGCGTTCGGTGCTGATTCACGATCTGCTGGAGGATTACGGGTCGATACTGGACGCGATCGATACGGTGACGGATGACGCGCTGAAGCGCGGGAAGAACGTGGCGATCGGCGTGGCGGCGGTGCATAACAGCGAGAAGGAGCTGCTTGCATCCCTGCGCAAGATCGAGGAGCTGCATCCGAAGGACGAGGCGCGCTACGACTTCGCGCTGAAGCAGGACATCGACAGCACCAACGACAGCATGGAACTGGCGGGGGAAGATCTTTCCAAACGCTCCTCGGAAGTGGCGCAGCAGGAGGCGAAGGAGAAGAAGGATCGCGAGGCGATGATGCAGCCGAAGGACCGGGAAGAGAAGAAGGCCGAGGAGGCCAAAGAGGCGGACACGAAACGCAAAGCGCCGACGCTGCTGCGCAAGGGCGAACAGGCGGCGGACCAGGCGCCGCAACAAAACCCACAGCAGTAGAAGAGCGCTACTGGCGATGGACGCTGAGCTTCAGGGTGCTTAATGCTCCGTTGCGGATCTCGACGCGATCGGAGGATTGCAAGCCGTCCTTCTGGATGGAGATCGAGTGGCCGCCGGCGGGCAGCGGGATGCGGACGGGGGTGACGTAATCGGTCGGCTTGCCGTCGATCCAGACGTGGGCGGCGGAAGGATCGCTGGTGAGAAGCAGCAATCCGGCGGCGGAGCGCAGGGTGACGAGCGGAAAATCGATATCGTCATGGCCGACGGCGAGTTCACGGCTTTCGGTCTGATAACCGTCCCGCGTGATGGTGAGGGTGTGGGTTCCGGCGCGAACGCGCAACTGGCACGGAGTCTGGCAGGTTACATCGCCTAAACCGTCGAGCGTGGCGGTGGCGCCAGACGGATCGGTCATCACCTGCACCTGCTGATAGGTGGCGGCGACGGCGGGTTTCGTCTCAGGAATCCTTTCGGGCTTGGCGACGGCGGGGGCGGGCTCTTCATCCACGGGCGTGGAGGCGGGCGGATCGGCGGCAGGCGGCGGTGTGGTGATGGCGGGCTCGGGTTTCGGATCGAGCTGTTCGGCGCGCGGGGGCGGAGTGGCGTGGGCGGTCGCGGGCGGGAACAGGTCGGCAACCCAGCTGAGATCGAGGATCCCGGTCTGCCAGGCGACCGCGCCGAGGAGCGCGATCAGGATCAGGAAGGCGGCGAGGAACGCGAACACGAAGGATGCGCGCTTGCGCTTGGGCGCGGCGGCGACCGGCGCGGGCGATTCGGCGGGCGTGCGTTTTCGAACGGGCTTGAAGGTGCGGGTGATCGCGCTGGTGGAAGCGGTGGGGATGCTCTGGTGCGCGCGGCGCGGGAGCACGCGCCAGTTCTTGGCCTGATCCAGATTGGCCGTGAGGGCGGTTACGAAGGCGGTGCAGGAGCCGAAGCGGCGTTCGGGCTTCTTGGCGAGGCCGCGGCGGAGCGACTTGTCGATGGATTCGGTGAGCGTGGCGTTGATGTTCTGAATGGGAACGGGCTGTTCGGCGACGATCTTGTAGACGACGGTGGAGATCTGCTCGCCGAAGAAGGGGCGTTCGCCGGACAGCATTTCGTAGCCGATGACGGCGAGCGAGAACTGGTCCGAGCGGCCGTCGATTTCGTGACCTTGGACCTGCTCGGGGGACATGTAATTGGGCGTGCCGACGAGGACTCCGGTGAGAGTCTGGCCTTCGAGCTGGGTGATTTTGGCGATGCCGAAGTCGGTGATCTTGACGGCGCCGGCGGTGTCGATCATGACGTTGGCGGGCTTGATGTCGCGGTGGATGATGCCTTTGCGATGAGCGTAATCGAGGGCGGCGGCGGCCTGGCGGAGGATCTCGATCAGGCGGTCGCGGGTGAGCGCTTGCGGGCGGTTGAGGATCTCTTCGAGCGTTTCGCCGTCGACGAACTCCATGGCGATATAGGCGAGGCCATCGACCTCATCCATGTCGTAGATGGTGACGATGCCGGGGTGGGAGAGCGCGCCGGCGGAACGGGCTTCGCGGAAGAGGCGCTCGCGGAGGCGCAGGCGCTGTTCGCGGTCGTCGACTTCACGCAGACGGAGCGTCTTGATGGCGACGGGGCGGCCGATGGTGGGGTCGATCGCGTGATAGACGATGCCCATGGCGCCGCGGCCGAGTTCGCGCGTGATCTGGTACCGGCCGATCTTCTTCAGGGCGCCATGCTGCACTCTGCTACATCTTAGCCTGCGTTGCGGTGCCGGCTTAATTACTGATCGCGGAGGATCTCGAGCGGGCGCTGGTTCAGGATGCGCAGGCTGGCGAGCCAACCCGCGATATTGGCGATGAAGGCGGTGAGCACGATGGCGGCCACGATGGTGAGCGGATCGAAGACGAGCTGGGCTTTGAGGAGACGGCCGAGCAACAGCGAGGAGAAGAGCGTGGCGAGGATGCTGCCGGCAAGCCCAGCGGAGGCGCCGAGGATGAGGAACTCGATGGTGAAGATTTCGGCGATGCGGCGGCGGGTGGCGCCGAGCGTTTTAAGGATGACGACTTCGCGGATGCGGCGGAGGCGGGTTCCGGCGACGCTGGACGCGAGGATAATGGAGCCGGCGAGGATGGCGAAGGCGGAGATGAAGCGGATGATGACGGCGATCTGATCGACGACTTCCTGGACGATGGCCATGACGTCGGCGAGGTTGACGACGGTGACGGTGGGATAGCGCTGGTAGATGGCCTTCTGCATTTCCGGAACCAGTGCGGGTTCCAGGCGCACAGTGCCGTAGTAGATCATGGGCAGGCCTTGGAGCGCGCCGGGGGAGAAGATGAACTCGACGCGGGCGGCGAGGCGAATGGCTTCGGTGCGGTGGATGGAGGCGATGGTGGCGTTGAAGGCGCGCGAGGGCGTAGACCAGGTGAGACGCATTCCGGGCGCGAGATGGAGAACTTTGGCGGCTTCCTCGGAGACGGAGACAGCGGCGGCGGAAGGGTTGGAGGGCCACCACGATCCGGAGATGATCTTGGTGTTGGGGGGAATGGCGGGGGATTCCGTGCCGGAGACGGTGGACGCGTAGCGGCGTTCGATGCCTTTGAGGTTCTCGCGGACGAGAGGCACGCCGTCGATGGCGGAGATTTTGACGGCGACAGTTCCGACCGATTCGGGCTTCGCTTCCACGCCCTTCTGGTTTCCCACCAGGGTCATGACGGCGTCGCGGTTAGCGGGGGTCATGTCGAGGAGGAAGACGTTGGGCATGCCGGGCGGAGCGCTGTGCATCATCTCATCGAGCATGCCGCGCTGGACGAGGAAGACGGTGAGGGTGAACATGATGCCGACGCCGAGAGCGACGAGGGCGGCTTCGGAGTGCGCGCCGGGGCGGTAGAGGTTGGCGATGCCGTGGCGGAAACTGGGACGCATGCGCCAGGCGACGCGCCGCCCGAACCAGCGGAGGCCGCGAAGAAGGAGCCACGCGACGGCGGTCATGACCAGCAGGGCGGCGAAGAGTCCGCCGACGAAATAGAGCCCGGTCTGAAAGGATTCGCTGAGCCAGGCGGCGATGGCGCCGATGCCGAGGAGGATGATGAACCCGGCGATGAGCGAGGCGGCGCCGTCGCGGAGTTTGCGGACGAAGGAGCGGGAATCGACCATGACGTCGCGGCGCAGAATGATGCCGGGGCGGATGCGGCGGATGGAGATGAGCGGCGGCAAGGTGAACAGGAGCGTGGCGAGGAGTCCGATGCCGAGGCCCTGAATGGCGGAGACGGGATCGAGCGCGAAGCGGGGCGCGGTGTGGAAATAGCGGGTGAGCAGGAGCGGGAAGGCGGCCTGCACGGCGAGGCCGGCGAGGATCCCGAGGATGCCGCCGCAAAGTCCGAGACCGAGCGTTTGCAGGGTGTAGATGCGGATGATCTGGCCGGAGCGGGCGCCGAGACATTTCATGACGGCGATGGAATCGAGCTTGGTCTGGAGGTGGGATTGGATGGCCATGGCGACGCCGAGCGCGCCGACGATGAGGGCGATGAGGCTGACGAGGCTGAGGAAGATGGTGGAGCGCTCGAGGGCTTGTTCGATGGTGGGGTTGGTCTGGCGGAAGTCGGTGATGAGGCTTTCCGGGAAGGCGCGTTTGAGGGCGTCATGGACGGAGGCGATGGGGACGGCGGGCGGGACGCGGAACAGGAAGCGCTCGGAAGCGCGGCTGCCGGCGATGAGGAGGCCGGTGCGATCGAGCGCCTGGCGGGACATGAGGATGCGGGGTCCGACGTTGAGGCTGCCGGACATGCGGTCGGGTTCGGACTCGACGGTGGCGGCGATGGTGAAATCCTGGCCGCCGATGCGGACATGGGCGCCGAGGCCCGCGCTCAGGCGGAGGAGCAGATCACGGGAGACGGCGATGCGATCGGGCGCGAGGCGGCTGGCGAGCGGGCCGGGCGGATCGAGTTTGACCTGACCGTAGAAGGGATAGGCGTGGGGATCGACCGCTTTCAGGGAGACCAGGACGGGGACGGAATCCGCCCCGCCGGGCGAGAGCATGGTGATGGTTTCGGTAATCCACGTCTCGGCGACGCCGCGCTTGGAGAGCTGAAGCATGGCGGCGTTCTGGCGATCGTCGGGGAGCGCGAAGACACGGACCATGAGGTCGGCTGCCATGAGGGTGCGGGCCTCACGGAGGAGCATGGTGTGGAAGGCGCGGCTGAAGCCTTTGACGCCGGTGAGGGAGCCGACGCCCATGGCGACGGCGAGGATGACGAACAGGAACTTGCCGGAGGACGCGCGCGATTCCCGCCAGGCGAGACGGAGCGCGGAGCGGTTACCGAACTTCGAGGGTGCGTTCACTATGGGTCTGGCTCATGGCGTCGCTGAGGATGCGGCCGTCGTGGAGAGTGATGCGGCGATCGGCATAGCCGGCGAGAGCGGCGTCGTGGGTGACGAGGACGAGCGTGGTTCCTTCGCGGGCGTTGAGATCGAGGAGCAGATCGAGGACGTGGCGGCCGTTGACGCTATCGAGATTGCCGGTAGGTTCATCAGCGAGGAGGATGGGCGGAGAGACCATGAAGGCGCGGGCGAGAGCGACGCGCTGCTGCTCGCCGCCGGAGAGCTGGACGGGGTAATGGTCCATGCGGGATTGGAGGCCGACGCGGGCGAGGAGCTCGCGCGCGCGGCGTGGATCGCCCGAACCGAGAAGCTCGGCCGGAAGCAGAACGTTCTCTTCGGCAGTCAGCGTGGGGATGAGCTGGTAGGACTGGAAGACGAAACCGATTTTATGGCCGCGCACAAGGGCGAGCCGGTCTTCGGCGAGACCGGTGATGTCCACGCCATCCAGAATGACGGACCCGGAGGTGACGGTGTCGAGCCCGGCGAGAAGCCCGAGCAAGGTGCTTTTCCCGCTTCCGGAGGGACCCATGATTAGGCGGCGAACTGGCCGCGCGGGATTTCGAAATCGATTCCCTTGAGGATTTCGACCTGATGAGCGCCCGTGCGGATAGATTTGGTGAGTTGCCGAACCTCAATGATGGGCCGTTCTATGGGAAGCACCTCGTTCCTTCTCTATTATGGCTGTAGTGCGACTACAAGTTCTGACGGTGTGCGCGGCCTTAGCGGTTACGTGCGGATGTACGGGAAGCGGGACGACGGCGCCGACGCCGCCGCAGCAGAAGCCGGCGGAAGATCACGGGCCGAGCGCGGTGAAGAACCCCGATCCGGGGGTAGTCACGAACTCGCCCACGGGGCCGCAGGATCATCGGCCGATGATCGTCGCGTTTGGGGACAGCCTTTCGGCGGGGTTTGGGGCGGATCCGGGAAAGAGCTATCCGGATTATCTACAGAAGCGGCTGGACCAGGCGAATTATAACTATCGCGTTTACAACGCGGGCGTGAGCGGCGACACGACGACGGACGGGCTGGAGCGGCTGGCTGGAATTCTGACGCTGAAGCCGAAGATCGCGATTCTGGAGCTGGGCGGGAACGACGGGCTGCGCGGGCTGCCGCCGGCGACGACGAAGGCGAACCTGGATCAGATGATCACGGCTCTGCAAGGCGCCGGCGCCAAGGTCATATTGGCGGGGATGACGCTGCCGCGGAACTACGGGCCGGATTACATTCACCAGTTCGAGCAGATATACGTGGGGCTGGCAAACCAGCACCATCTCACGCGCATTCCGTTCCTCTTGCAGGACGTGGCGACGGACCGGAAGCTGATGCAAAGCGACGGGATTCATCCGACGGCGGACGGGAACAAAAAAGTCGCGGATACGGTGTTCGGTTATTTGAAGCCGGATCTGACAGACAAAGTGAAGTAGCGATTTAGCGGGCGTTCAGCGAATTCTGGCGGCGGAGCCACTGCTTGCGCTTGATGTCGGCCATGGGTCCGGTGAATTGGGGCATCGGCGAAGGGGCTGGTTGCGCGCTGGCCGCGGGTTGCCGCGGAAGGCGGCGAGACAAACCCATTCGTCCGGGCTGGGGCGGGGCGATCCGGCCGCGGCGCGATCGGCGGGGCCGGCGCGGGGACTTGCAGGAGCGCGAGTTCCTTGCGGGTGCGGTCATGCAGGCGGCGGAGGCGCGCTTCCTGGCGCGCGAGCTGGTCGAAGGCGCGGGCGTTGGTGCGGAAGGCGAGAACCTGGGCGAGCGCGTAGCGGGAACTATCGTCCATTTCTTCCGTGAAGCAATCGCGGAATTCAGACTCGGCCTGATCGAGATGCTGAGCGGCGCCGACGGCGTGGAGGTTGTGATCGAGGGCGATGACGCGATCGAGGCGCCACTGGGTGTCCTGCAGAACTTCGACGAGGCGGACTTGCTCGGGCGTTTGGGGGTTGAACTCGCGGGTATAGCGCTCGCCGAGAGCGAGAAACGCTTCGCGATTTTCTCCGGGGAGCACGATGGTTTTGGAGAAGAGACCATGCTTGAGGGCGTTGAGCTTGACGGCGTCTTTGCCGATGGCGGTGCGAGGACCGGTGGAGAGCTGCGCGTTGTCCCGATTGGCGATTTCGCGGGCGGTGGAAGCGGCGGGGTGCATGGTGGCGGGGTGCATAAGAGCTCCTTTGCGATTTCAGGGTACAGGCGGGAAATGAGTGGTGGGGCGGGATTGGCGGTTAAGTGGTTTGTTTGCAGCGAAAAGAAAAGGTTGGGGGTTGGTGAACGGGTTTTCTGGGGGTGGCTCAATCGCACTAGCAGTTCGGTTCGACTGGCGGGGATTGCGCCGCTGGTGATCCTGTCATTACGAAGACGAGTCTACGCCCAAGCCGTCCTTCTGGCTTTCGTACCATGCGGCGGCTTTCTCGGGGCCGACGACGTCTTGCGATCTGGCGGTGTCCGCCCCAATCCGCTTCCAACGCCGATGGCTCAGGTACAGGACCAGAAGCCCTGGACAAGACAAGTAGAATAGCAAGCGCTCATTTTTGGGTTTTTGCAGTTTTTTCCGTTGTAATCTGATTGATACCCGTATGACGAAATCACGATTCCGCCGCCGGCTAAGTCTTTCTTTGGAAAAGATGCTGGCTTCTTACTCCCTCGCTGGGGCGGCGACACTCGGTTCAGTATGTGCGCCCCCGGGCGAATGCGCCGTGGTTTATACCTCGATCCATGCTGTGCGTTCGACCACGAGTCGCACTCCCGTGTCGCTGCCCCTCGATCTGAATCACGACGGTTCTGTTGATTTTCAAATCACCGCGAGCCGGTTTCATTTCTACAGTTCGTTCAACGCGGGACAGATAGGCTACCTGAAAGTGATCCCGATGGGCGGGAACCAGATTGTCAACTCGGCCGGTAACCACTACGCGGATGCGTTCAATGTCGGCGCCGAAATCTCCCCTGCTCTCAATTTTGTTTCCCCGTTCAGTGATTACGCGCTTCTTGGAATCTTCTTCTCCGCGGACGGGTACGGAAGTATCGTGGATGGCCACTTTCCTAACACCAGGAACAAGTTCGTCGCGCTAAAGCTTTCGCAGAACGGACAGGATTTTATGGGTGGGCCAGAGTCAACGTCAGGCAAGTTGGGCCGAGCTTCACATTTGAGCTTGTGGATTACGCTTACCAGAACACGCCGAATGAGCCGATTCTGGCCGGAGAGGGCATTCCGGGATCGCAAGTATCGTCGCTCGACTCCCTGCCGCCCCAGACCGGTACACTAAGGCCCACAGGGGGTGCGCGCATGCCGGCAACCCTGGGAGCCCTTGCCGCCGGAGATCGCGCGATCGCTTTGTGGCGGCGTTTGATAAGCCAATAGAGGGAGTCTCGCGGTCGCAGGAACGTCCTTGAGTTCGTCGTTCTGATGACCATAATTCTCCAGACCTTCTAGTGGTGTGCTTCACACGCTTTGACCTTTATCGAGGGTTTGCGAGCGCGGGTGACCTTCTGCAGAATGTCGCGCGCATACGCGGTCCAGATGAATGGCTTGGGATTCTGATTGTGCAGGTCGATATAGCCTTCAACAGCCATGATGAGTTCTTCGAGATCCCGAAACACTTCGCGCTTGAGTCGATTCTGAGTTAGATCGCGGAAGTACCGCTCGACCATGTTGAGCCACGACGCGCTCGTCGGCGTAGAGTGCACGTGAAAGCGCGAACGTTTCGAAAGCCAGCGTTGCACCCGCGGGTGCTTGTGGGTCGCGTAGTTGTCGCAAATCAGATGGAACGTCTGATTCGGCAGAGTAGCCTGCTCGATCAGGCGCAGAAACTTCAGCCACTCCTGATGACGATGACGTTCCATGCAGACGCCCATCACCTCGCCGTTGAACACGCGCTGGTCTTGTGCGTGTTCCGGCGGATCAGAGTATGAGCCCACGATCGCTTCCAGCTTCTCCGCGAAATCCGGGTCGTTACTAAGTTTGAAAGTCTCGACCCGATGCGGTTTCAGCCCCAAGTAAATGCCCTTCTTAGCACTTGTCGCGCCCTGAATATGCCGGTTGCAGGTCGCTCGCCGTGCATGCCAAAGGAAGCAGCAGCAATGATCAGCAAAGCCTGAAAGCAGGCGTCGGCCGCAGGCCGTCCGTATGGGGCGGTCCTACTGCGTCTGGCCTCCGCCCGGAACCTTTGCCGGCCAGCGTCAAAGGGCGCTTCACTTGCGCCGGGGACTGAGCAAGAAAAACCCCGGCTTTCACCGGGGGTCTGGCTTTCACCAGGACTATCAAGGAAGATACGCTACTGGCATTACGGGCGGCGGCGGAAATCGGATTGCGACGGCTGCCGGGTGGAGATGAGCGAAGTGTGGAAGGCTCGTGACACGCGGCTGGAGCGCGTCGGGTGATCGGCGACGCGCCTTTCCGACACCTGCCGACCTGTGGGAGACGTACACGTTGAGTCTATCGGCGTCAGCAAACAAGTAAAGCCCCCGGTTTCCGTTGTTACTCACCGCCGTGCTCCAATCGGCGAGCCATGCCGACCAGCGTGGACAGCGCCGCTTCGAATTCGTGCCTTTCGCCGTAAACCATATCCCGAAGGAACACTGTATACCTTCGGGCAAAGCCAGGATCGGTCGCCATACCGGTCACGGCCCGCAGCGTTTCGGCAATCGGGTCATCGCGATAGGCGGGAAATTGATGACCGTAGGCCCCGGCATCCCCCAGCATGATCGTTTTCGACCATGAAGGAAATCACGGGCAGTGTGATCGCCTTGCGTCGCAAGGGCCACAACGCCGTCTCTATCTGGATTTCTGGTCGCAAACTCCCCTTCCCCTCGGCAATCGGCGCATAGGGAAGTCGATAGAGAGTGTAGCGGCTTCCATTACCGGATTCGCGGTGAGTGGGATTTTTCGGATCGAATTTGAACCCGGCATCCAGGAGAGAATCCGTGATGGCGTCGCGGAAGCCCCGGAGTTCCGGGCGGGTGTATTTGCCGGCCGGTACGATTTTCAGATCTATGTCCTCGGACATGCGCCGGATAAGGCGGTGCGCACGGCTCAGAGCCGTACCACCTCCAAACACCAGCCGGAACGGTTCCGTATCGGTTTCAGCGATCGCCCGGAGCGCGCGGACGACATACCAATCCTTTTCGACGAGCGCCGGACTTGGCAATCCAAAATACGCCTGGACTTCCAGCAACTCCCTGAGGGATGGCTTATCGTTCAAGGACAAGTTCCCGATTGCCGTCGCTGAGCCGCCGGGAGAAACGCCCCTTCACCCGGACCACCGGATTGACCGGCACCTGCGTCGAACGTCCTTCGTTATAAGCGCGCTCTGCGTCTGTCGGCTCCCAGGCCACGCCCAACTTCGTCAGTGCCTGGCGTGCGGCGCCCGGAAATCCGTTCCGACTGTAAAGGATCGGCTCACCCGATATGCGCGAAATTATTGCCCGTCCGTAGACGCCGTAACCAAGTCGCACCAGGTGCTTTTCGCGCACTAAGCCGCGAAGCACCCGCAGAACCTGATCCTCGCCACCGAGATCGCGAAACTCGCGCGGCAGGAACACGTCCTCACCCCGCTTGCGGGCGATCCGCGCCGCGATCCTTTCTCGCAATGTTTTCCGTCGCTGCATCTCAACCCACTTTGCAAAAACCCGACATTTATAGTATACAAAAACCCGACACTCTGCAGGGGTGACAAATTTTGCTGTCCCACCAAACACTTGCGCAGTTCGTCGGTACACGTTCCGCATTCTTTCCGAAGGTTGGTAACGTGGATGGTCAATGAGTTTTCTTAACGAAATCCTGATCGCAATGGGTAGCAACGCCACGCTTCTCATCGTTCTCGCGTATCTTGCCCGCTCATTGATGCAGACGTTGCTCGCCAAAGACATCAAGAAATTCGAGGTGGAATTGCAGAACAACGCCACCGCTCAACTGGAACGCCTCAAATCCGACCTTAGGTCAGCCGGAGATGTCTCAATTGAGCAGTTGAAGAGCCGGTTGCAGCAGGCGGCCATTGAACACCAAGTGCGTTTTTCCAATCTTCATGAACAGCGAGCCCAAAAAATTGCTGACCTGTATCGGCGCATCGTCGAACAATCTTTGGCTTGCCAGCGTTATGTCTTCCGTCTCACGGCGGCGAACCGACAAGTCGGTTTTCTTGAGCTAGAGAAGAGTTTTTCAGACTTCTTTCTATTCTTCGAGTCCAGCCGAATCTATCTCCCCGAGCATGTGTGCGGTTTGCTTGAAAAACTTTCCGATACTATAAGGCAACCCGCAATAAGCGTTTACGTCTATGGTGACACCGACGATCACGCAAATGACGCCGTACGCGAAGAGAAAAGGCGCGCATTCAAATCCGCTTTCCAGGCTCTCGACGCTGAGATACCGGCAGCCAAGAAGATTCTAGAGGACGAATTTCGAAGGCTGCTCGGCGCAGAAGCAGTCGGCTGAGCAGAAACAGTTATCAGGCGTTGATTGAGAAAAACTACCCTCTTTTTTCTTAAGACTGGTAAGCCCTGCAAAGCGGCTCTAGTGGTGTGCTTCACACGCTTTGACCTTTATCGAGGGTCTTGCGAGCGCGGGTGACCTTCTGCAGAATGTCGCGCGCAGACGCGGTCCAGATGAATGGCTTGGGATTCTGATTGTGCAGGTCGATATAGCCTTCAACAGCCATGATGAGTTCTTCGAGATCCCGAAACACTCCGCGCTTGAGTCGATTCTGAGTTAGACCGCGGAAGAACCGCTCGACCATGTTGAGCCACGATGACGATGACGTTGCGCTTGTAATCGTGAGTCATCGTTTCGCCGCGACCGCGCTTCATCGGCAGCCCCGGTTGAGTGCGATCGAGCGCCTGGATCTGACTCTTTTCATCCACGCACAAGACCAGCGCGTGTTCCGGCGGATCAGAGTATAAGCCCACGATCGCTTCCAGGTTCTCCGCGAACTCCGGGTCGTTACTAAGTTTGAAAGTCTCGACCCGATGCGGTTTCAGCCCCAAGTAAATGCCCTTCGTAGCACTTGTCGCGCCCTGAATATGCCGGTTGCAGGTCGCTCGCCGTGCATGCCAAAGGAAGCAGCAGCAATGATCAGCAAAGCCTGAAAGCAGGCATCGGCCGCAGGCCGTCCGTATGGGGCGGTCCTACTGCGTCTGGCCTCCGCCCGGAACCGTTGCCGGCCAGCGTCAAAGGGCGCTTCACTTGCGCCGGGGACTGAGCAAGAAAAACCCCGGCTTTCACCGGGGGTCTGGCTTTCACCAGGACTATCAAGGAAGATACGCTACTGGCATTACGGGCGGCGGCGGAAATCGGATTGCGACGGCTGCCGGGTGGAGATGAGCGAAGTGTGGAAGGCTCGTGACACGCGGCTGGAGCGCGTCGGGGGCCTCTGATCCTATACCCCATTTGTCCCTTTGACCAGATGGTTTGCGCACTGTATAGGTGCGGGGAAGACTAATTCATGCGACGAATACAACTGGATATCGCCAAGCTGATGGGGGTGAGTTTCCTCCTTCTTTGCGACGCCGGCATCGTTCGCGCTGGAAGCCCGCCGCCGCCCGCGGCTCCGGTCAAACCGGTGACGGACAAATTCTTCGGCGCGGAGATCTCTGATCCGTACCGGTACATGGAGAACTTCAACGACCCGGAGGTGCAGAGATGGGTCAAGGCCGAGGATAACTATACGCGGTCCGTCCTGGAGGATATTCCGGGGCGCCAAGCGTTATTGGCCCGCATTCGGGAGTTGGGCGAGTCGGTTCCGCGCGTGGGCGTCGAACGGCTTCCCGGGGATATTTACCTCGTTTTTAAGCGTCTGCCCGGTGAAAATACGGAAAAACTCTACCTTCGCCATGGGCTTACCGGAACGGACCGGCTAATCGTCGACCCGGAGAAAGTGAAGCTCGCTCCCGAAAGTCAAAGCAAGGGCAAGAATGTTCTGGCCAACGTGGCCGCGTCGAATGACAACAAATACGTGGCCGTCGATATTCAACCGGGCGGTTCGGAGGTGGATGGCGAGCTGCACGTTTTCGAGATCGCAACCGGACGCGACGTGGATTCCATTCCGCGTGTCGGCGCGGAAGCAGCGCAGCCCTCCTGGCTCGCGGACAACCATTCCTTTGTTTACGGCCGGCTCCAAAAGCTCGCACCCGGCGCGCCGGCGGCCGAGCAGAGACAGAAGTTTCGATCGTACCTGCACGTCCTGGGGACGGATTCGGCGAAAGATCAGCCGGTTTTCGGCTATGGCGTCGTGCCGGGCATTGAGGTTGACCCCAGCCTGATCGCCTCGGTCGAAGTCCAACCCAACTCGCGATATGCGATTGGCGTCCTGAACGGCAGCGTCACGCCGAACAGCGCCTATTACGTCGCTCCGGCCGGCCTGATCGGGAAGCCGAATGTGCCGTGGCGCAAGATCGCCGACCTTGAAGATGGAGTTACGAGCATCGCGGTACACGGCGATGACCTCTACGCGCTGACGTACAAGGGCGCGCCGCGCTCGAAGATTGTTCGCCTGGATGCCCGGAATCCAAGTCTCGCGTCGGCAGTGGCCGTCGTACCGCCAGGGGAATCTGTAATTCAAGCAATGCAGCCTGCCGGAGATGCGCTCTATGCACAGTTACTGGACGGCGGCATCGGCCGCGTGCTCCGCGTGCCTTACGGATCCAGTCCGAAGCCGGAGGCGATTTCCCTTCCGTTCGACGGAACTGTGTACGTGCGAGGAGACCCGCGGGTTCCGGGTGTCCGGCTCTACGCGACGTCGTGGACCCGGGCTTTCCAAATCCTCTTCTACGATCCAGCGACCAGACTGGCGACCGATACGAAGCTCCAGCCGATGGGCCCAAATGGCAGCCCCGAAGACTTGCGCTCCACGGAAGTTAAGGTGAAAGCCGGTGATGGGACGCCGGTGCCTTTGTCCATCGTCTCTCGGAAGGAGCTGAAGCTGGATGGCTCGAATCCGACTCTTCTGGAGGGGTACGGAAGCTATGGGATTCCGCTCTCTCCGGGTTTCGACGCGACACGACTGGCTTGGTCCGAACAAGGCGGAGTGTACGCCGTGTGCCACGTGCGCGGCGGAGGAGAATACGGCGAGGAATGGCACCTGGCGGGAAAGGGCGCGACGAAGCCAAATACTTGGAAGGATTTTATCGCTTGCGCCGAATACCTCATCCAGCAGGGCTACACTTCGCCCCGCCGCCTGGGCGGACTGGGAATCAGTGCGGGCGGCATTACGATCGGACGCGCGATCACGGAGCGCCCCGATTTATTTGCGGCCGCCATCGACAGTGTGGGAGTGTCCGACACGCTGCGCTTCGAGGCGACGTCCAACGGCGAGACAAACGTTCCTGAATTCGGCAGCGTTAAAACCAATGACGGTTTTGAAGCGTTGTCCGCGATGAGCGCGTATGGGCACATCAAGGATCGGACCGCTTATCCCGCCGTCTTGTTTATGACCGGCACAAACGATCCGCGCGTCGACTCCTGGCAAATGGCTAAGATGGCTGCGCGGATGCAGGCGGCCACGAGCAGCGGAAGGCCGGTCCTGCTCCGCGTCGATTTCCAGGGCGGACATGGCGACATGGGCGGGACGGCATCTCAGCAGGAGGAAAGCCTGGCCGATGAGTTTGCGTTTCTGCTTTGGCAGTTCGGGATGCCGGGATTTCAGCCTAATCTGACTAAACCGTAGCCCTTGCTGACCACGTCCCGTGCGAAGGCTGGCTGTTCATTTGTGCTTTCCGATCGCTCCTTTGTCCGCCGATTTCGGCGCGCGTTTACTTTCGAACCGGCTGTCGTCCCGGCTCAACGGAAGGTGGAAATCGCGGACGGACTGTGGAAGTATTTCGCTGAAGTAGAGGCAAGCCGCAACGAGGCAATGTGCAGGCGGGGATAGCGCTCTAGCAGCGCGCTGAAAAGGCTACAAGCCGCCGACAAACCCTGATTCACTCGGATAAGACGAACCTTTCGAACTGCGCATGAGGAAGTGCAAGGCGAAGGGGACTTCGTCGGGATGGCTGGCGCACCAGGCGAGGATACGCTCGAATTTGGTGGTGTCGTCAGCGATCGCGCTGATCTCCACGAGTTCGGTTTCGACGAGAGACGGGTCGCGGAGCATGGATTCAGGATGACACGAGCGGAATTCGGCACGAAAGAGGTTTCGGTATGATGAGCGCGTGCTGAATCGACCTGGGAGGCGCGGACGGATCGCGGCCGGGATTCTGTTGCTGGCGGGAGCGGCGGGGATGCGCGCGGCGTCTCCACCGAGCGTGATTGTGCTGAAGGCGGCGCGGATGTTCGACGGCAGGTCGGACGCGGTGACTGCGCCGGGACTGGTGGTGGTCGCCGACGGAAAGATCTTCGGGGTGGGCCCGGGCGCGGCGATTCCTCCGGACGCGGTGACTTACGACCTGGGCGACGCGACGCTGATGCCGGGCTTCATCGACGCGCACACGCACCTCACCGGAGACTACAACGACGACTGGAAACAGGCGGAACTGGACAGCCTGGAAAAGCCGGTGGCGGAGATCGCGCTGGACGCGGTTCCGAACCTGCGGGTGACGCTGATGGCGGGGTTCACCACGGTGCGGGACGTGGGCTCCCAGGATTATATCGACGTGAGTTTACGCAACGCGGTGCGGGACGGCAAGGTGGCGGGACCGCGGATGCTGGTGTGCGTCCACGCGATCGGAGCGACGGGGGGCCACTGCGATACGACCGGATTCCGGGCGGGTGTTTTCGGGCGCGAGACGGACGCCGGAGACGGCGTCATCAACGGAGCGGATGAGGCGCGGCGGGCGGTGCGGCTGGACGTGAAGTACGGGGCGGACGTGATCAAGACGTGCGCGACGGGGCGTGCTGTCCATGGCGGATAAGGTGGATTCGCCGCAGCTCACGCAGGAGGAGCTGAACGCGCTGGTGGACGAGGCGCACGCGCTGGGCCGGAAGACGGCGGCGCATGCGCACGGCGCGGCGGGGGCGAAGCGGGCGATCCGGGCGGGGATCGATTCGATCGAGCACGGGACGTTTCTGGACGAGGAAGCGCTCCAGATGATGAAGGCGCGAGGGACGCGGTTCGTGCCGACGCTGATGGCGACGTGGTGGATCAGCGACCGGCTGGAGCACGGGGTCTACTATCCGCCGCCGATCGCGGCTAAGGCGCGGCTGGCGATCGCGAGCGTTCACCAGACGTTTCAGCGGGCGCTCGCGATGGGGGTGCCGATCGGATTCGGAACAGATGCGGGAGTTTACCCGCATGGCCGGAATGCGCATGAGTTCGCGTTGATGGTGGGTCTGGGGATGCGGCCGGTGGATGCGTTGAAGACGGGGATGAGCGTGGATGCGGACCTGCTGGGGATGGCCGACCAGATCGGGACGCTGGAGAAGGGGAAGCTGGCCGACGTGGTGGCCGTGCCCGGCGATCCGGCGGCCGACATCACGGCTACCGAGCGCGTGCTATTCGTGATGAAAGACGGAGTGATTTACCGGAACGAGCGGGGCGGCGGGAACGAACGAAAATGACGCGGCGGACGAGGCGATGAGCATAAATACGAGCGAGGACGCGGAGGCGGACGCGCGCGTGCTCACGCTCTCCGGACCGCTGGTGCTGCGGACGATGTTCGAGTTTCAGGATTGCGTGCGGGCCGGCGAGGCGCGGAACCTGATTTTGGACTTGGGCGCGGTGGAGTATATGGATTCCGCCGGTCTGGGCGCGATTCTGGGCGCGTTCGCATCGTGCCAGCGGCGCGGGAAGCGGGTGGGGCTGACGGGGGTGAATGCGCGGGTGCTGACGCTGCTGGAGGTGACGCATACCGACCAGCTTTTGCAGCGGTTCGGGAGCGTGGAAGAGGCGAAGCTGGCGATGAAGAAGGATGGGAGCGTGTTAATCTGAAGACTGCTTTGCCCAGGGTTGCGCCCGTAGCTCAGTTGGATAGAGCGTTTGGCTACGAACCAAAAGGTCGCACGTTCAAGTCGTGCCGGGCGCACTAGAAATGAAGGGCTTGGCTGCTAGCTGGCCGGGCGGCCATGGCCGACTAGGTTTAACCCTCGCGCGGCTGATCCGGGTAATAGAAGGCATGTATTGCCTGGATTTTTCCATCTACGATGTGAATTCTGTCGAAGACGTGATCCACTCCATTCACAGTCTCCATGTCGAAGACGGTCGCAACGTAATCTCCCTCGACAATGTGCTGCTTTAGCTGAATGCCCCTGACCATCGGGAGAATTTGAGCGAGAAACCCGAGTATGGTTGCGCGACCCGTCAGCTTCGGCATACGCGGGCCCTCAAATGTCACGTCTTCGGCAAAGGGCACCTTAGACAAGTCCTTGGTTGCAAAGCAATCCAAATAGGCTTCCACCGCGGCGACCTTCTGTTCCCGTGACATGGCTTCTCCTCGCTCGCATATGATCTCAGACCGGGCCGCATCAATCGGATCGCAAGGCGATCATGGGATCGACGCGCAGAGCCCGGGCGGCGGGCGCAAGGCTCGCCAGGAATGCCACCGCGACGAGCACCGCGATGACCGCAAGGAAGGCTGCCGGATCCAGAGTGTTCATTCCTGGGACCAGAAACAGAGCGAGCGGCTGCATCGCGAAGAACGAGAGGATGAGCCCGGCCGCGACACCGCCTCCGACCGAGACCAATGTGTGGCGTCCGATGAACCGCAGAATGTTGGATGGACTTGCGCCGAGCGCGACGCGCAGCCCAATCTCCCGGTTGCGCTGAGAAACCGAGTACAAAAGAACTCCGTAAAGACCTATGGCGGCGAGCAAGAGGCCAAGCATAGCCATGGCTCCGAGCATCATCGCTCCAGCCCGGCTGGGGAGCAACGCCAAACCCATTGCCTGGCTCATCGGTTTCGTTTCGATTGCCGCGGTGGAATCGAGACCGGCCAAGACTTCAGTAATGGGCCTTACGAATGCCGCGGGCGAACCGGCGGTGCGAACGAGAAATTGAAGATTGACGGGCTCGCTATAAGCAAGATAAGGCTCATACACGGCGAGCCGCTCCTTCTCGCTCAAGGTGAAGTATTTACTATTCTTTGCGACGCCGACGATCCGCTTGCTCTTTTCGTTGGGGAAGTCGAGCGTGATCGTGTGACCGATCGGATTCACGCCCCCGAAGACGGCACGGGCGAAATTCTCGCTAACAATCGCGACCGATGATGCGCCTTTGCGATCCGCCGCCGTAAACTCGCGCCCTTGCAGGAGAGGAATCCCGATAGTGCGAAAGTAATCGGGACCGACGTTGTTGCATTGATATTCAACGGGAACCAGACCCGGCGACACGTCTGTACGGATCCGCGTTCCGATGATGCAATTTCCGTTCAGCGGGACCTGCTGGGTGATGGCCGCAGACGCGACGCCCGGCAGCGCGCGCAGCCGCTCCAGCGCCGAACGTAACAGCGTCAACTGCCGGGTCTGGTCCGGGTCGCCATAGTTATCCGGCACTAATCGCATGTACGCCCAAATCGTATTCTGGACATCGAATCCCGGGTTCATGGAACTGGCGCGCAGCAGGTTGTGCACGAAAAGGAAAGCCGCTGTGAGCAACACGATGGAAACGGTAAGTTGCCCGGCGACCAAGAGGCCGCGCAAACTCCATCTGCCGCTGACTTGACGCTCCGCCTGCTTCAGCGCATGGTTCACGTCGTTGCGTGCCGCTTTCAGCGCAGGCAGCAGGCCGCAGAGCAGCGCGCTGAGGAGCACGATGCAGAGTGAGTACGAAAACAGTCGCCAATCCGGCAAAACGACGAAGTGGATGGGAACGGGCACCGGCAGGGTGAGTTTGCCGATCCACCGGGTGGAAACAACGTCGATGATCAAACCCGCGAGCGAACCCAGGATCGACAGCAACAGGCTCTCCGCGAGAAGATGCCGGACGATCCGCCGGCGGCTCGCTCCGAGGGAGAATCGAATCGCGAGCTCATGAGACCGGCTGGAGGCGCGAGCCAATAATAAACTCGCGACGTTCGTGCAGGCGATCAGCAGCACCAAGCCGACCACGACCATGAGCATGGCGAAGAAGGCCGTGACGGCGCCCGGCATTTCCTGATTCAGGAGGTCGAAGCCGGTAAGGCCCGTGACCGTGGTGTATTCGATGCGCTTGCGACCGGCCGTCAGCGGGTGGATACGATCAAGCTGATCCAGCACGTTGCGGAGACGCTCGCGAGCGATCGCGATTGTCATGCCTGGCGCCATGCGCGCATAGAGCTGCACCGTATCGTCATCGTGCGCGACGGGCACATAGACGTCGGGCGAAAAGCCGAAACCCGCCACCGATCTGTGGTCCGCGGGGAGCACTCCTATCACGGAGCAGAGGCGGCCGTCCAGCATGATTTTCCGGCCCAGGATATCGGGGTCGCCGGCGAACGTGCCGCGCCAAACCCGTTCCGCGATAACCGCGGTATTGGTCTCACGCGGCGCTATGCCGCGGCCCAGGCGAAACGGGATGCCAAGCGTGGTGAAGAAATCGCCGGTCACCACTCCCGCATAAAATCGGCTGGTTCGCGCGCCTTCGCGCCAGTTCACTTCACGCTCGACATCGATGCCTGCCATGCCCTCGAAGATATGCGCGTCGCGAAGGAAGTTATAATCGCTGACCGGAGACGCGCTGCTGCCGCCGACGCGGATCGCAATCAGGGATGCCGCGTCGCGGCAGGATGGCTCGCTGAAGAGGAAGCTGGTGGTGAGGCTGAACATCGTCGTGTTCGCGCCGATTCCCAGCGCAAGACAAAAAACGGCCGTCAAGGCGAAGCCGGGATTGCGGCGAAAGGCGCGGCAGGCGTAAACGACATCCGAGAAAAGATCTTCCAGCCATTGCATTTGCCATGCGCTCGACGTATCTTCGGCGGTCTTAAGCTGCGGGCCGAATTCGCGCCGCGCGAGGACGAGCGCTTCGGCGTGCCCGAGACCGGCGCTTTCGAGTTCCTCCGCCCTGCTTTCGATATGAAACCGCATTTCCTCGGCGAGTTCAGACCGGAAACGAGACCGGCCGGCCAGCCACCGTAAGCGAAGCCAAAGCTCCTTCAAAGATTGCATCGGGCGCGCTCCTTACGCAGTTTTCATCACCAGCTGAATCGCAGTCACCAGCTTGTTGAATTCGCCCGTTTCCGCGGCAAGTTGCCGATGGCCTTCCTTGGTGAGCTCATAAAAGCGCGCCTTCCGGTTCGTCTCCGAGGTTCCCCACTTGGCGCGCAGCCAGCCTTTCAGCAGCATGCGATTGAGCGCAGGGTACAGCGAACCTTCCTCGACGCTGAGGACCTCGGCGGAGCACTGCCGGATGTGCCGGGCGATGGCGTACCCGTGGAGAGGACCGGCGGACAGAGTTCGCAGGATGAGCATGTAGAGCGTGCCGGGCAAGAACTGCGGCGAATCTTCAGGCATGGGCTTCCCTATTCGATATTATGTATAGCCTGGACAGGGGAAGAAGTCAATCGGTGACGGAACGATATTTGAGGGGCCGCGTATCTTTTTGCGGTTCAGGCGGCAATCGTCATTGAAGCTGATGACCGGCGACGAATTCGGCGCGATCTTCACGGAACACAAAGACGCTGTCTACCAGTTCGCCTGGAGAATGACCAACTCGCGCGCGATCGCCGAGGACATCGCTCAAGACGTCTTTATGGAGATTTTGCGGGGACGGGCGGAGTTCGACCCGCATCGAGGGTCCGTGCGCGCTCTGTTGCTCGGAATCGCGAGGCACTTCGCCTGGAAGCAGTGGCGGCGGGAGCAGCGATGGACAGCGCTGAACGACGAAGCTTCTGTGACTCCGGGGACCGTCGAGTCGATCGGGACCGAGGAGGCAGTGTCCATGGGGGTCGCGGCATTGCCGCCCTTGCAGCGGGAAGTGTTGATTTTGGCTGTCTATGAGGATCTGACCCTGCAGGAGATGGCCGACGCTCTGGCTGTTGAGGTGGGAACGGTCAAGGCCCGGTTGCACCGCGCCCGCGAGAACTTGAAACGGATTCTTGAGCCCCACAAACCTGGAATTGGGAGGAGCGCCAAAGAGCATGGAACCGCTAAATGACGACGAGCTCGACGAATTATTGATGAAGTGGCGCGCGCCATCCGCTCCGCAATCGCTCGATCAGCGGGTGCGGTCGGCTCGCCGGGGAAGTTGGTGGAAGTGGCTGATGACGGGAAGCATTCGGGTGCCGGTTCCGCTCACGCTGGCGTTTATCTTTGCTTTGCTGGCGATGTTCGCCGTTTCGATCGCCCGCGCGCCGGCAACCGAGAAGACAACAGGCGTTTTTCAACCAGTCAAGCGGTTAGAGCCGCGGATTATCAGGAGCATATATGAGAACAGTCGGTAGTTTGGCATTGGTTCTACTCACTTGCGGCGCCTGCTTTGCGCAGACGGGATCGTCCGGGTCAGTGGGCAATGTGGCGGGTGTTTCCATCAATTTCGAATCGAAACTCGAGCCCCCCAGCCCTCGTTTCGCGGGGCGAGGCGAAAGCGGGGTCAAAAAATTGGGAAAGAACAAGACGGAAGGAATGCGCCGATACGCCACGAACACCCTCACTCACGAGTACTTTGGCTACGACGCAAGAGTGGAACCTGTCAAGGACGGGTCGGGCACTTACCGGATCACCTTCAGCGCGCTGACTCTGACGCCGGAAGAGATGGGTCTTTCCGACCCGGAAAACTGGCGTCTATTGCCGGCGCCTATCTTTCCGGAGCCGCAGGTGGTCCGGCCGGGGGACACGATAGCGCTGGACATATTTGAGAATTCCGGCACAGGCCAGAAGATTGTCGACTATATTCACCTTCAGCGAACCAGTTGCGACGCGGAAAGCGCCGGAGCCGCCCAACTTGCCTGCTTATCGCTCGCCGTGCAGCAGGCCCGCCGTTCTCTTCAGGACACCTTGGCCCGGGTGCAAAGCAACCGGGAACCCGCGGCGGCTGGGTCGATGAAAGCATCCGAGCAGGCGTGGGAGAAATACAGCGAAGACGCCTGCTCCAACATGGGCACGGAAACCAAGCGCCTCCAGTGTGAACTTAAACTCACCCTCAACTACACGAACAATCTGTGGCAGATCTACTGAACTTACGCGGCGCGGCTGCTCCCTCGGGTCACATCAGAAGGAAAACTTCAGCGCTAATTGGATCTCACGCGACAAGCGTTGAAGCGTGTAGGGCGAACCGGCGGACGTGATCGTGCCCACGCCGGCCGAGCCGATGGTCGCGGCGGGGTTGTTGAATTGCGGCGTGTTGAAAACGTTGAAGACTTCCGCGCGGAACTGGAGGTTCTTCGAACCTTCGCCGATCTTGAAGTTCTTAAATAACGACGCGTCGAGTTGCCGCGTCGGCGGGCCGCTCAGGGTATTTCTTCCGACATCGCCCCATTGGAGAAGCCCCGGCGTGGTGAACGCCGCGACATTGAACCACTCGGCGACAGACTGCTGGCCGGACGGCAGAGCGCCATTGGAAGCGCCGGCATATTGCGCGTGCGAGGTCCCGCCGATATTCAGAGTATTGGTAGCCGAAAGAACCGTGAATGGCAGACCGTCATAAAGACTCAGAATGCCGTTCAGCTGCCATCCGTTCACGGCCCAATGCAGAAGCCCCTCATGCTTGAACGGCAGAAGATAATTCCAACTGGCGATGAAGCGGTTCGGAATGTTGAAGTCGGAATTGCCGTACTCATACTTATGGTTGTACGAATCGAGGAACGTCGCTCCGCCGGAACCGGGATTTTGCGAGATATAATCCAGAGCGTGGCTGTAGCTATAAGAGATCTGGAACGCGAGACCCGATGAAAAACGCCGTTCCGCGCTAAGTTGGAGCCCATTGTACTTGGAGGAAGCGCTGTCTTCGATCTCGTTGATCGTCGAGTACAGAGGGAACGGCCGCCGCGAGACGATAGAGGTATTTCCCGGCACGGGCTGGTTGACGTTATTCGAGACTTCCAGGTAATTGCCGCTGGTTCCGGCATAGGCGACGGTAAAGATCGTGGACTCCGTCAGCTGATGCTGGATCGCGAAGTTCCATTGCTGTGTTTGCGGCAGACCCGTGTTCAGGGCGATATAGGTCAATGCGGAGCCGAGCGCGCTGCCGACAGCGGGATGGCTGAATCCATTCGAGATCAGCGACGCGGTTCCATAGCTGTATTGATTATTGGTGAACGCGGTACTGACGATATCGGGCGGGTTGCCGGACGGGTTCACCGTTAGCGGCAACTGCGGCGCTGAGTAGAAGATTCCATAAGCCGCCCGAATCACGGTTTTCGGAGTGATGCGATAGGCCACGCCGATGCGCGGCATAAAGTCGAGCTTGTTGTCGCGCACGCCGCTCAGCGGGATGCCGTTCGTGCCTACTTGCGCGATGGTCCCGCCGTTGGCCGGATTGAATGCATACGCGCGCCGGTCGACTTCCTGCCACGGCCAGCCCAGATAATTCTCATAGCGGAGTCCCAGATTGAGGGTGATTTTGTCGGTGAGCTTGTAATCGTCCTGGATGAAGGACGCCAGCTGGGATTGGCGGAAGCCGCGGGTTCCGTCGAGATACTGCAGGCTGCCGGAAACAGGAGCGCCTAATAGAAGGTCGGCCAGGCCAATCCCGGTGCCGGCCAAGTGCGCCGGGTTCGAGCTATAGGCCGTAGTAAAGGACATGGTCCCGCGCAGGTTGCTTACCTGGAAGAGGTTGTATTGGAGACGCTGAAACTGTCCTCCGAATTGGATGGTGTGCTTGCCTTTGGAAATGCTGACGTTGTCGTCCAACTGGTAATTGTTGGTGACGATGATGGCGGGCAGGTTGCCCGCGCTGCCCAGCGTGGTGGCGCCCGCGATGGTGATCAACGGCAAACCGTCGGTCAGGGGATCGCCGGCTACGTTGCTTCCGGGAATCCCCAGAGCGGACGCGAGAGGATTGCCCGCGTTCGCATCGGAGGTGGTGATGGCGATTCGGGACCAACCGACTCGAGCCGTATTTATGACGGATGGCGAGAAGACGTGATTTTCCGTGAGCACCGCCTGGTTCGACGGCTCCTGGGATGTTCCCGAGATTACCCCTCCGACGGCCGGCGCGGGCAACGGACCGGGCTGATAGATGAGATCGCCCGCCTGGCTGTAACGCAGAAATCCGTTGTCGGCGGTCGAGAACCGGCGGTCCACACGCACGTCGTACTCATTTTCATTGACCGAGCGCACGGGCGAGTAGAGAAAGTTGTTGGCCGTGCCGGGCAGGTTGGGGAGCGGGTATAGGTCGATCAGTTTCGCCGATACCGGGTTGATCATGCTGGCCGGAATGACGTTGCCCGCGAATGCGGCGCGGGTATAACCGGCTCCGGCGGCGGTGGTGGTGGTTGGGTTGTAAATTGTCTGCGCCGCGCCGGCGAAATCGCCCTCGCGATACGCGCTTGTCGGCACGGTATCGACGAATGTCAGGCCCTGCCGTGTGCGCGTGCCTTGATAATCCGCGAAGAAGAAGGTCTTCGGATCGGGCCCCCGTTCCAGCGGGCCGCCGAAAGTGCCTCCGAACTGGTTGTTCTTGAACGGGGCGATGGTGGATTTGTCGAAGAAATTGCGCGCGTCAAAGTCGGAATTGCGCAAATATTCGAAAGCTTCTCCGTGAAATGCGGACGTACCGGACTTGAATACCAGGTTCACCGTGCCGCCGCCGCCGCGCCCGTATCGCGCGTCCGGCACCGACGTCTCCTCGCGAAACTCCTCCACGGCATCGAGCGGCGGAAAGATGACGATCCCCAGCCCGTTATGGTTCTCGCTATCGCTAATGCCGTCGAGAAGGATGTGGTTCTCTTCCATTCTCAGCCCGTTCACCGAGTAACCCGTGGCGCCTCTTACCTCGCTGAGCGCCATTTGACCGGTAATCTGCGTCTGCGCGGGCGTGGCGCCGTCGGTCAGTCCCATGAGGTTGGCGAAGTTGCGGCCGTCGAGCGGCAGGTTTTCGACCGCCATTTCCGTGCGGACATTGGATAAAGTTGTCGATTCGGATTCCAAAAGCGCGCTGTTCGCTTCGACATCGACAGTGTTGGACGTGCTGCCTGGCGACAAGACCACTGACAAAGCGGCGCGCTGGGCGACCTCCAGCGTCAAGCGCTGGCGTTCCGTATTGAAACCCGGCAGCTGAACCTCGACCTCATAGTCTCCCGGCGTCAGCGGCGGCGAGACGAACAGACCGTGAGAGTCCGTCGTGGTTTGGCTCGTCAGTCCTGTTCCCGTGTTCTTCAAGAAAACCTGCGCCGCATCGATCACGGCGCCGGAACTGTCCTGCACTTCGCCGGTGATACGACCGGTATCGACGTTTTGCGCCCATGCCGCGGACGCGAGCAGGAGAGCTAGTGTGAGCCGTGGAAAAAGAGATTGGAGCGGGCGCAGCTTTCGCGCAAGAGATGGCATGAGACTTCCCCCTCAGTGAAACGTTCCTAAAGTTTATCGATTTACTAGACAATCGCGCAAACGAGGGAGTTTTGTCAAGCACCTGAGACGAATTTCTGAACATTGAGAAAGAATCCCGGCGCAGGAGACTTTGAAAATAAATGTTGAAAGTTCTTATTGTTTATCGGTAAGGTAGTGAATTCATCTTGCGCAAGATTTTCACCCTCGTATCTCTGCTCATCGCGACGATTCCGTTGGAGAGCGCGCAGCAGTGCGATTCCGGAATCTCCAAAGTTCGTGCAAGCCGAGCGGAGCAGGCGCCGCTTCCGACGCACGGCGCCACAACTACTTTTGCTGGAATGGTCCGCATCGCGGGCGGCGACTTCTGGATGGGAACGGACCATCACGAAATGGACGACGCCAAGCCTGTTCATCAGGTGCATGTCGATGCTTTCTGGATGGATGCGACAGACGTTACGAACGCGGAGTTCGCGAAGTTTGTCCGGGAGACCGGCTACCTGACCGTCGCCGAACGCCAGCCTTCGGGCCCGGAATTTGAAGGCGTGGCGCCGGAGAAACTCGTGCCCGGCTCGGTGGTTTTCACGCCCCCGCAACACGCCGCGGATCTGAACGACAATCTGAGCTGGTGGGCCTGGTCGCCGGGAGCGAACTGGCGACATCCCGAGGGTCCCAAGAGCAACCTGGACGGCCGCTGGGACCATCCCGTGGTGCAAGTGGCCTGGGAAGACGCGGCCGCTTATGCGCGCTGGGCCGGCAAACGCTTGCCTACAGAAGCCGAATGGGAATTCGCCAGCCGCGGCGGGCTCGACCGGCAGACTTACGTTTGGGGCGCGGAGTTCAAACCCCAGGGGCGATGGCGGGCGAACACGTTCCAGGGGCATTTTCCGGAACGTAACTCAGCCGAGGACGGCTTCCCAGGGACGTCGCCCGTCCGCGCTTTCGCTCCGAACGGTTTCGGGCTTTATGACATGGCTGGGAACGTGTGGCAGTGGTGCTCGGATTGGTATCGCGCCGATTACTACGCGCAACTGGCGGAGTCAGGAAAGATAGCGGTGAATCCGCAAGGGCCGCCCGATAGCCTTGACCCGGACGAACCAGGCGTGCCGAAGCGCGTGCAGAAGGGCGGCTCTTTCCTCTGCACCGATCAATACTGCTCGCGATACATGGCCGGCAGCCGAGGGAAAGGCGAGCCGCGCACCAGCACGAACCACGCTGGATTCCGTTGTGTGAGGACGAATAAAGGATGACGATGACGCAACTACGAGAACTACTTGCCGCTTTCGCTCTTATGAAAAACAAACGCGTGCTAAAGGCGCTGACATCGGCGTTCCTGTTCGCGGTCAGTGCCGGGCTATCGCTGCATGCGCAAACGACGCAGCCCTATCAGGGAGTGGTCGGCAGAACCCTCGCGGAGTCAAAAGAATGGTGGCCGGAACCCGTGAAACCGCCCGCCGGCGCCCCGAACGTCATTTGGATCCTCATTGACGATGTGGGCTTTGGCGCTCCCAGCACATTCGGCGGGCTCATTCACACTCCCACGTTCGACACGCTGGCCAGCAATGGTTTGCGCTATACGAACTTTCATACGACCGCAATCTGCGCGCCCACCCGCTCAGCCCTGCTGACGGGCCGCAACAGCGCATCGGTGCACGAATCCGGATTTTCACACACGGTGCTGTCGGCCGGATTCCCCGGCTGGGACGGAAGAATTCCTTCCTCGGACGGGACCATCGCGGAGATTCTTCGGGAGAATGGCTACAACACGTTCGCGGTGGGCAAGTATGGCGTGACCCCCGACGAAGATGCGACCGACGCGGGCCCGTTCGATCGCTGGCCGACGGGAAAAGGCTTCGACCATTTCTTCGGATTCCTTGGTTCGCAGACCGATCAATACAAGCCGGACCTGGTGGAAGATCAGGCTCACGTCCGTCCCGACGGCCGCCACTTGAGCGCGCAGATCACCGATAAAGCCATCAGTTATATCGACCGCCAGAAGAAGGCGGCGCCGAACAAGCCATTCTTCCTCTATTACGCGCCCGGCGCCACTCACGCTCCGCACCAGGTAGACAAGTACTGGAGCGACCAATACAAGGGCAAATTCGACAAAGGCTGGGACGCATACCGCGAGGAAGTGTTTGAGCGCCAGAAGAAACTTGGCGTTATTCCCGCGAATGCGAAACTTCCCGACCGCAACGCGGACATCAAGGCCTGGAGCGCCTTGTCAGCGGACGAGAAAAAGCTGTATGCGCGCTTCATGGAAGTCTACGCGGGTTACCTGACTTACACGGATTTTGAGGTGGGCCGTTTGATCAACCATTTGAAAGAGATCAACCAGGAGGAAAATACGCTGGTGTTCATTTCGATCGGCGACAACGGCGCGAGCAAAGAGGGAACCTTGAACGGTGATATCGATCGTCCTGTGTTCGGCAAGAACCTAAGCGAGCAAGAAAATGTGAACTACAACCTGGCGAAGATCGGGGAGATCGGCACATCCGCCGCGACGGAGGGCAATTATCCGCTGGGCTGGGCGCAGGCCGCAAACACGCCTTTCAAGTTCTGGAAGCAGGATGCGAACAGCGAAGGCGGCACCCACAACCCGCTGATTGTCTACTACCCAAAAGGAATCAAGGACAAAGGCGGTATTCGAACTCAATACAGCCACGTGATCGACATTCTTCCGACGACGCTCGATCTTGTGGGCATCAAGGCGCCCGAGCAGATCAGGGGAATCAAACAGGACGCCATCGAGGGAACTTCGCTGGCATACTCGATCGACGACGCCAAGGCGCCGACCCGCCACACGCTGCAGTATTACTACATCTTCGGAGCGAGATCGATTTATCACAATGGGTGGAAAGCGGAACTGCCTTACCCCAGCAGCTTTATCACGGGAAACGCTCAAAGCAACAAGCCTTTCGACGAAAACGCCTGGGAGCTCTACAACTTGAATGAGGACTACACGGAGCGAATCGACTTAGCCAAGAAATACCCCGAGAGACTGGCTGAACTCAAAGCACTGTTCGAGGAGGAAGCCAAAACACATCATCTCTATCCCTACATTACCTGGGACGATGTGCTGAAGGGGAGAATTCATCACACGAAGGACTCTAAGTCATTCGCCGAAGCAGTGAAGGATGTAACCAAGAGCGGCGATACCCAATAGGGATCCAACTCGGCCCGAAGGAGTTCATAGATGAAATTGAAGCGAGCAGGCATCCATCTGCTGAACGCGCTGATCGGCTTGTCAGGCATTGCCGCCGCGATCGCCGGCGGCGAAGCGCTCCCTAAAGCGGAACCAGCGTTTCAGGGCAAAATCGACGTCAGCCGCGACAAATCCACGCCTGCGTGGCCGCAGCGCGCGGCGGCGGCGAAGGGCGCGCCTAACGTGGTCTTGATCCTTCTCGACGATGTCGGGTTTGGGGCAACGTCCACGTTCGGCGGACCTACGGCGACTCCTGAGCTCGATAAGCTGGCCGCTACAGGGCTTCGCTACAACCGTTTTCACGTGAACTCATTATGTTCGCCGACCCGATCGTCGCTACTCTCCGGCCGGAATAATCATCAGGTGGGTTTCGGGACGGTCGTGGAAGGCGCGTCCGGCTATCCCGGATATAACTCTATCTGGCCGAAGAGCGTTGTCTCGCTCCCGGAAGTGCTGCGGCAGAACGGGTACAGCACGGCCGCGTTTGGGAAGTGGCATAACACGCCCGTGTGGGAGGTGAATCCAGCGGGGCCGTTCGACCATTGGCCGACCGCGCTCGGGTTCGAATACTTCTACGGTTTCCTCGGCGGCGCGGACAGCCAATGGCACCCGCGGCTTTATCGCAATACCGTTGCCGTGGAGCCGGTGGAAAGGCCCGGAGAGCACTACCACCTCACGACCGATCTTGTGGATGACGCGGTTCGCTGGGTTCATCAGCACGACGCCGTCGCGCCGCAAAAGCCGTTTTTCCTGTACTTCGCCACGGGCGCGACGCACACGCCGCACCACGTTCCTCAGGAGTGGATAGACAAGTACAAGGGCAAATTTGATCAGGGTTGGGACAAGCTCCGCGAAGAGACGTTCGCGCGACAGAAAGAATTCGGCGTGATTCCGGCGAACGCCGAACTCACCCCGAGGCCCAAGGAAATGCCGTCGTGGGATTCGGTGCCCGCGAACGAAAAGGCGCTGCTGAGCCGGCAGATGGAAGTGTATGCGGGATTTCTAGCCCATACCGATCATGAAGTGGGCCGGTTGCTTGAGCAGATCCGCACCGCCGGGCACGTGGAAGATACTTTGGTGCTTTATATCGTCGGGGACAACGGCGCCAGCGCCGAGGGAGGCCTGGACGGCAAAGATGCTGCGACCGCCGACGGGAAAGCGCCGTCATTCGATGAACGCCTGAAACAGGTGGACGACCTGGGCAGCGAGCTGTTTCTGAATCACTATTCCGCCGCCTTTGCCTGGGCCATGAACACCCCGTTTCAGTGGACCAAGCAGGTTTCTTCCCACTTAGGCGGCACGCGCGACCCGCTTATTGTTTCCTGGCCCGGACATATCAAGGAAGCCGGCAGCCAGAGGACGCAATTCCAGCACGTCAACGACATTGCCCCGACTATTTATGAGCTGGCCGGAATCAAGTTCCCGGACTTCGTGGACGGCGTTGCGCAGCTGCCGTTGGAAGGCTCCAGCATGGCGTATACGTTCGATCACCCGGATGAACCGAGTCATCATAAGATCCAGTATTTCGAGATGCTCGGCAACAGGGGCATTTATGAGGACGGCTGGTGGGCAGGCTCGCGCAATTTGCTGCCCTGGCAGAGCGGCTCGATTGAACTGTGGGAGAAGACGTCGCCGGAGAACAACCCATGGGAACTCTATAACTTGAACTTCGACTATAGTCAGGCCCACAACCTTGCGGCGCAGAATCCCGAGAAACTGAAAGAGATGGTGGCTTTGTTCGACAGCGAAGCGCGCCGGAATCAGGTCTATCCGCTGGCGCCCCATAAGCTGCCGCCGCCGAGCCCTAGCGGAGATATCACGTCATTCACCTATCGACCCGGCGTGCAGCGCATTCCAGCCGCCTCCGCGCCGAGGCTGGTGGGACGCGCCCACCGGATCACGGCCGAGGTGGATGTGCCGGCCGCCGGCGCGGAAGGGGTCATCCTGGCCCAGGGCGGGCGCTATGGCGGTTTCAGTTTGTTCGTCAAGAACGGCCGGGTGTCGTATGAGGTGAACGCCTTCGGCAACGGGGGCGGGACAATCGTCTCCTCCGCGCCGCTGCCGCCGGGCAAAGATCGCATCGAATTGGACTTCACACCCGTTGAGAGACCAGGGCTGAAGGATCCATGGCCCGGGCGCTCGGCGACGCCCGGCTCCGCTCGTCTGTCTATTAACGGCGTGCCGGCGGGCCAGACGAACATCGCTAACTTCGGTTCTTACTACTACGAGACGCTCGACATCGGCTCCGATCTGGGCACGGCGGTGAGCCCCAGCTACTCCAGCCCGTTCGCTTTCACGGGAACGATTGAAACGGTCAAGGTGGACTTATTGTAAGAGAACGCCCCCCCGAATAAGCCCTGCCGCGGCCGCTAGAAACCGGAAGCGGCGGCGACGACAATTGCGTAAGGAGCAACGTGGAAGGTCAAGCGCGCCGGAGCGCTCATAGTCGGGCTGGCTAAGACAACTTCGCCGACGCGCGCTTCCCTGCCCGGCGTTCCAGAGATGGTTACGTCCTGTTCCTGGGGGCTCATGTTGAGCACGACCACCGCGCCGCTATGATCCGGCAGCGCGCGGCCGAAAGCGAATATCTTGGGGTTGCCGGAGTCGAGCGGGATATAAGCGCCGTCGCGGAAGACAGGCGCGCGCCGCAGTTGCAGCAGCTTGGCATACCAACTGTAAAGCGAGTTAGGATCGGTCGTTTCCGACGCGACGTTGTGCGTCTTTCGCTCCGCGGGAAGCGGCAGCCAGGGAGATCCCGTGGTGAAGCCGCCGCGCTTGCCGGAACTCCACTGCATCGGCGTCCGTTCCCCGTCGCGGTCGTCGGCGCGAGGGCGCTTGGGACCGGTGGGGAAGCTCTTCAACTCGCTTTGCGGCATGGTTTCCATGCCGATTTCTTCGCCATAGTACATAAGCGCCGTGCCGCGGGGGAGAAGCGTCGCGGCGGCGGTGAGTTTCGCGATCTGATCATTATGTTTCCCGTCGCCGAAGACGCTCCATTGACGGGGATGATCGTGGCTGCTCAGAAAAAGAACCGGAGTTTGGCCGCCCAGCTCGGTCTCGGCCGCGTCGATCTGTTTCTTAAAAGCGGGGGCATCGAGCGATTTCAGATCGCCGTAAAGGAAGTCCATGGGAAGCTGAATCTCGTCGTGATGAGCGCCATAGACGGCATTGAGGTCACGCATGTTCGCGGTGACGGATTCTCCGAGCAGGACGCGCTCATCGGGATAACCGTTAAGGATCGTTCTCAGATCCCGGAGCACCTGATGATTTTCCGGACGCGCCGAGTTATATGGTTTGAGGCCGATGGGCGGACCGGACTTAGGATCCGGGTCGTCGGGGAACGAAGGGTCTTCGAATAAGTAAGGCGTCGCGTCCAGGCGAAAACCGCTCGCGCCCCGGTTCAGCCAGAATCGGGCCACGTCGAACATGGCCCCTCGCAGGCCAGGGCTGGCCCAATTGAGATCAGGCTGCTGCGGAAGGAAGATATGGTAGTACCACTGATTGGTGAGCGGGTCGAGGGTCCAGGCATAACCGCCGAAGATGGATTGCCAGTGGGTCGGGGGCTGCCCGTCGGGGCCGCCGTCGCGCCAAACATACCAGTCGCGCTTGGGATTCGTGCGGGACGAACGGGACTCCTTGAACCAAGGGTGCTGATCAGAAGAGTGGTTCACAACGAAGTCGACCAAAACGCGGATGCCGCGCTTGCCGGCTTCGCGGACGAGCTCGTCCCAATCGGCGAGCGTGCCGTACTCGGGAGCGACATTGGTGTAGTCGGAGATATCGTACCCGAAGTCGGCGTTGGGGGACGGAAAGAACGGAGTAAGCCAAATCGCATCGACGCCGAGGGCCTGGATGTAATCGAGCCGATGCGTGACGCCTTTCAGATCGCCGATGCCATCGCCGTTCGAATCCTGGAAGCTGCGCGGATAGATCTCATAAATCACCGCGTGGTCATACCAGGCGGGTTTCTTGTCCTGGGCGCCGCCTGGAAGTGCGAACGCCAGGGAAGAAAGAACGAATAACACGAGTCTCATCAAGATCGTCAATTCGCCGAATCGGACACATCGTCGATTAGAAACGTGGTCGTTTTCTCGTAATCCGTCGTAGCGTGGAAAACGATCTCGATCGTCTCACCCGCGTACTGGCTAAGATCGATAGTCGCCGGCTGGAAATACTTGCCGCTGACGTTGCCGTCGGACTCGGAATCCGTGTTGCTCAGTGTGAGCGGCGTGGCGAGCAGCGTCCCGCTGCTGTTATGGACCTCCACATAGAGAAAGTCGTATTTGGTCGCGCTGGTTTCCTGGGTCGTGATGTTCACCCAGAATGTCAGCGGGGCCGAAGTAGCTCCCGCGGGAACCGTAATGGTTTGGGTTAGCGTGTCGGTCTCATTGTTATAGGCGCCCAGGCGGGCATAATTCTTTCCCGTATGCGGATATGTGCCGTCCACAACGATCACGTTATGACTGTTGCTGTTGGTGGTGGCGGTCCAGCCTGGAGCGCTGTCCCCGGACTTCGTGGCGGACTCGAATCCCCCATCCACAATGAGCTGCGCGCCGCCGGAACCCGAAACCGTGAGCGCAAGCGTGGTGGTCGCCGTTTGTCCGCCGCCGGTTCCGGAAACGGTGATCGTGGAAGTTCCGGCGCCCGCGGAAGCACTGGCCGTCAAGGTCAGCGTGGACGTGCCCGAGCCGGGGGCGGCAATGCTGGCGGGATTGAAACTCGAGGTCACTCCAGAGGGCAATCCGCTCGCGGACAAAGAGACGGCCGCGTCGAAGTCACCCGTGAGCGTGCTCGTAATAGTGGTCGATCCGGCTGCCCCGGCTGCGATGGAGAGCGACGCCGGGTTAGCCGAAAGGCTGAAACCCGCGGTACCCGCCGTAACTGTCAAACTGATGGTGACGGTGTGAGAGATGCCTCCGCCGGCGCCAGTGACGCTTATCGAGTAAGTGCCCGCGGCGGCTGCGGCGGTCGAAGAAAGAGTAAGTGTCGAACTGCCCGCGCCAGGCGCCGCGATGGTCACCGGATTGAAGGCCGCCGTGACACCGGAAGGCAGCCCAGCCGCCGAGAAACTGATGGCGGAATCGAAACCGCCGGCAACCGTGGTCGTCAAAGCCGAGCTTCCGCTGCCGCCCGCGGCGATCGTCACGGATGCGGGATTGGCCGCGACCGTAAAGCTGGGAGTGGCGGCGGACGCGACCGTGAGAGCGATCGTGGTGGTGCTGGTGACTCCTCCGCCGTTCCCTGTGATCGTCACGGTAAACGTGCCGGGGGTTGCCGACGCGCTCGCGGTAAGCGTCAGCGTGGAGCTGCCGGCGCCAGGCGCCGCGATGGAAGCGGGATTGAAGCCGGCCGTTACTCCTGATGGGAGTCCGCTCGCCGAAAGCGCGACGGCTGCGTCGAATCCGCCCGAAACCGTACTGCTTACGATCGAAGTTCCTGAACTCCCCTGATTAATCGAGATCGATGAAGGCGAGGCGGAAAGCGAGAATGCGGGCGTGCCTCCGCTGACGGTCAGGGTGATGACGGTATTCTCGATTAACCCGCCGCCCGTGCCAAGGAGCGTGATCGCGTATGATCCGGCCGCGGCGGATGCCGCCGCTTTAAACGTCACGGTCGATGTTCCTTTGCCGCCGGTCAGCGCGGCCGGGTTGAATGCAGCCGTAACTCCGGAAGGCAATCCGCTCGCCGACAATGTAACCGTGGAAGTGAAGCCGCTGGTGGGCGCGCCAGTCAGAGTCGCCGTCACGGAGGAGCCCGCGCTTACCGAAAGCGTGGCTGTATTGGAACTGATCGTGAAATCGGAAAACTTGCTGCCCGTATAGGCAGTACCGCCCGCGAAATCGCCGCTTAAGGTCTGGTTGAGCGACGACATGATCGGCCCATTATTAAATATCAGTCCGAGTTCCCGATTTTCCGTGAGAGAAGCGTTGGAGAAGTTTTCGGAACCGACGAACACCGAAGCCGTGGAATAGCCGTAGTCCGCCAAAATCACCTTGGCGTGGATGTACAGGGGCGCGGTTTCGGCATAGGTGGAGACTTCCCCGCCCGCCGAAACGATCTGCTTCAGTTCGCTGGCGTAGTCGGTGGGATCCGTCATGATGACCTGGACGTTCACGCCCCGCTGGGCCGCGCTGGACAAGGCATTCACGATCGCGGTGTCGCTCATCTCCTCGTTCTCGACTTGCAGAGTGTATTTTGCCGAGTTAATGAGGCTGACCATCGAGGTCTGCGAATTCGTGGGACTCCACACCAGGTCGTCGCCGTTGGGCGGAGTGATCGCCGCGTTCGTGAAATCGGCGTTAAAGGTGGTTTCGATCGCGGCGACGTCGTTCGGATCGTTCTCGATCACCGCGAAGTCGCGGCTCGTTGAATAATATTGGGTAGTCAAATTGAGCGTCATGATCGCCGAAGTCGCGCTGTCGACCGTGATCGTCTTCTGGTGCGTTGCGGCGTAGGCGGGATTCGCCCAGTGCACAGACACGCCGTGGTCCGCCAGGTAGGTGTAAGCCGCTTGATTGTTCGACTTCTCCAGATTCTGATCGAGGATCACACGCACGGCGACGCCGTTGGAAACCGCCGTCGCAAGCAGTTGCTCGAAGGTGGTGTCGTTCAGTTCGTACATGGTCATGTCGATCGTGTGTTTTGCCGAACTGGCCAGGTTGTAGATCGCGGTCAGCCCCTGATTGGGCTCGGTGACCAGAGTGTACGTCGTGGCGGCGCCGGCGCGCGTTGTGCCCGCGGAGCAAAAAAGGAAAATAGATGCCGCAATAAGAAACCGCTTAGCGAAAATGCTCAATTTGTCTCCTTACAAATGCGTGAACGAAAGGCCTTAAAGCAGGTCTGCATTGTATACGATACTTTAAAATGACGGGCGCGATGGAGAAGAATTTCGCGAGACCGTCGCCATGCGCGCCGAGACGTGACGTCGTTGACCTGCGGCCGCCTCCCGGACACGCCTGCGGGCACTCTGTCACCGCAAAGTGATAATGTCCGCTTAGCGCAAAGTAAAAATGTCCTCTTGACAGCCTGTACTGGGAGGTGTGCAGGAAGGACAACTACTGATGACGCAAGCCGAGCGAGATCGGCTGGTGACGTTGCGTAAGGCCAGCAAGGGCCTGATTACGCAACGTCAAGCAGGCTTGGAGCTCGATGTGAGTGCTCGCCAAGTGCGCCGGCTGGTAACGGCCCTTCGGAAACACGGCGACCGGGCGGTTGTCCACGGGTCGAAACAGAAACCGTCGCCGCGGAAAATTCCCGAGCAGGTCCGGCAGAAAGCGCTGGAGATTTTGGGCTCCGATGTGTATCGGGGGTTTGGACCGACCTTGGCCGCCGAGTATCTGGCGGCGCGGCACGCGATTCCGGCCAGCCGTGAAACGGTGCGGCAGTGGATGGTCGGGGCCGGATTGTGGCGACGGCACAAGCAGACGGTGGGATCCGTGCATCGATGGCGCGCGCGGCGCAGCCTGAGCGGCGAGCTGGTGCAGTGGGACACCAGCGAGCATGACTGGCTGGAAGGGCGGGGCCAGCGGATGTATTTGATCGCGATGATCGATGACGCGACCAGCCGGATGTATGCGCGGTTTGTGACGAGCGATTCGACGGAAGAAAACCTGCGGACGCTGGAAGGATATGTGCGGGCTTACGGACGGCCCTTGGCGTTCTATACCGATAAGGCGAGCCTTTTTCAGGTTTCCGAGAAGCGGTTCCGGGATGAGCCCGGCGTGGACAAGGATCCGGTCGAGAGGCCGCCCACGCAGATTGGCCGGGCGCTGCGTGAGCTGGATATCGTGTGGATCGGGGCGCACAGCCCGCAAGCCAAGGGACGGGTGGAGCGCGGGTTCTCGACCGCGCAGGACCGCTTGGTCAAGGGGATGCGCGTGGCCGGGATTCAAAGTCTGGAGGAAGCGAATCGCTATCTGGAAGCCGAGTTTCTGCCGTGGTGGAACCGCACTCTGACGGTGCTGCCGGCGAGTGAGGGCGATGCCCACCGGTCAGCGGAGAAGTACGATTTGGCATCGATTCTGAGCGTGATTAGCGCCCGCCAGGTCAGGAGCGACTACACGCTGCAGTTCGAAGCGCGGACCTTTGGAATTCAACGGGCGTCGATACGGCCGCGATTGCGCGGAGCGAAGGTGCGCGTGGAGAAACGTCTGGACGGAACGGTGGCGGTCCGTTACGGCGAGGGATATCTGGCGATCGCAGAGATCGAGCAGCCGGCCAAAGCCGAACCGCGGCCCAAGCCCGCGACTGTCCAGCCGCCGCGCGGGAGCAATGCGGGAGCGAAGAGCCAGTGGATGAAGAGCTTCAGCGTGCGTGGCGGCCCCAGTCTGGAGAAGGCGATTGCGATTGCGAATGCAACGGCCGGATGACGCCACCAGCGGCCGAAGGCAAACGGAGGCCGGGCTGACGCCCGGCGTCTCTCGCGTTGATTTATCCAAGGCGCTCGCTCGGGAGCTTCACCGAAGAATGCGGCTCAAACAGAAACCCCTTGGGATTTTGGTTCCCAAGGGGCGTTGCCGATTCTTCGGAGCCAGTCCGTCGCTTCGGCCTTGGATCTCCGGCCGGGACGCGACTCCCAGTCAGATCGTTTGCAAGCTAACATGCATGCCCAAAGAGCCAGCCACAAAGAGGACATTTTCACTTTGCAGAGTAAACGGACATTTTCACTTTGCGTTGACACGCCTGCGGGCACTCTTGACAAACTCTCGAATTAGAAATAGTCTAAATACTGATGGACCCGGAGGCAATCAAGCGGTCTTTGGAAGCCAGCGGATTGCGCTGCACGCCGCAACGCTTCGCGGTGATGGCTTTCTTGCTGGGGCACAACCGGCACCCCACGGCCGCGGAAATCTTCGAAGCCGTGAATCGCGCGGATCCACGATCTTCGAGGGCCACAACCTATAACAATTTGCGGGATCTGGTGGAGAAGGGGTTGGTGCGGGAAGTGGCCGTCGAAGGCCGCGGGGCGCGGTTTGATGCGAAGGGGGTGCTGCATCACCACTTCATCTGCGACCGCTGCGGCAATGTCGAGGACGTCGAGTGGTACGAAGTTCCCGGGCCTGCCGCCGGCTCCCTTGGAAAGCGGATTGTTCGCGAGTGCGAACTTATTTTTCGGGGGCTCTGTACGAAGTGCGCTCCGAAGCGCGGTTCTGGCTCAGTCTCGTAGTCTTTATCACACTTTGGTAAGTCATTCGAAGGAAGAGGAACATATGGAGAAACAGTTCGAAGTCGCCGTGGGGGAACCCGTTACCGACGATCGGGGCCAAGACTCGTCAGCCGAAGCTAAGTGCCCCTTCGCCGCCGGCGGCCGCAAAAACGTAAAGACAGGGACGCGGTCAAACGCGGACTGGTGGCCTAATCAGCTGAACGTCAAGATCTTGCACCAACACTCTCCGCTGTCCGATCCCATGGGCGAGGCGTTCAATTATGCCAGGGAGTTCGAGAGCCTTGACTTGGACGCCGTAATCAAGGATCTGCACGCTTTGATGACGACATCGCAAGAGTGGTGGCCCGCGGACTACGGCCACTACGGTCCGTTGTTCATTCGTATGGCGTGGCATAGCGCGGGCACTTACCGCATCGCCGACGGCCGAGGAGGCGCCGGTTCCGGATCACAGCGTTTTGCGCCGCTGAACAGCTGGCCGGATAATGTGAGCCTCGACAAAGCGCGACGGCTGCTGTGGCCGATCAAACAAAAGTACGGCCGGAAACTTTCCTGGGCCGACCTCATGATTCTTACGGGCAATGTCGCGCTGGAGTCGATGGGATTCAAGACCTTCGGTTTCGGCGGCGGGCGCGAAGACATATGGGAGCCGGAAGAAGACATCTACTGGGGGCCTGAGACGAAGTGGCTGGGAGACGAGCGGTATCGCGGCGACCGGCAGCTCGACAATCCTCTCGCCGCCGTTCAGATGGGTCTTATTTATGTCAACCCGGAAGGGCCGAACAGCAACCCGGATCCGGTCGCCGCGGCCAGGGACATCCGAGAGACATTCGGACGGATGGCGATGAATGACGAGGAGACGGTCGCGCTGATCGCCGGCGGACACACGTTCGGCAAAGCCCACGGCGCCGCCGAACCGAGCACTTATATGGGGCCAGAACCCGAGGGTTCCGGTATCCAAGATCAAGGCCTGGGGTGGATCAACACCTTCGGAAACGGCAATGGCGCGCACACGATCACCAGCGGTTTGGAGGGCGCATGGACCACCAATCCGGTGAAATGGGACAACAATTACTTCGACAACCTGTTCGGCTATGAATGGGAACTTACGAAGAGTCCGGCGGGCGCTCACCAATGGACACCCACGGACCCATCGGCGGCGGGCACCGTCCCGGATGCTCACGTTCCGTCGAAGAAGCACGCCCCGATGATGTTCACGACGGATCTGGCGCTGAAAGTGGATCCGACTTACGCGAAGATTGCGAAGCGCTTCCACGAGAACCCGGAGGTATTCGCGGAAGAGTTCTCCAAGGCTTGGTTCAAGCTGACTCACCGCGACATGGGGCCTGTCTCGCGGTACCTTGGCCCGCTGGTTCCCGCGGAGCCGCTGTTGTGGCAGGATCCCATTCCCGCAGTGACTCATGAACTGATCGGGGAGGAAGATGTCGCCGCCCTGAAGGCTAAGATCCTCGCGTCCGGACTTTCTATCTCCCAACTGGTTACGACCGCTTGGGCTTCGGCCGCAACCTTCCGCGGCAGTGATAAGCGCGGCGGGACGAACGGGGCCCGCATTCGCCTGTCGCCCCAGAAGTATTGGGAAGTCAATCAGCCCGCTGAGCTAGCGAAAGTTCTTGCGGCGCTGGAGGCGATTCAGAAGGATTTCAACGGCGCGCACTCCGGCGGAAAGAACGTCTCGCTTGCCGACCTGATCGTCCTGGGCGGGTGCGCGGCCGTCGAGGCAGCTGCGAAGAAGGCCGGCTTCGACGTGACCGTTCCATTCCAGCCGGGGCGCACGGACGCAACGCAAGAGCAGACCGATGTGTCTTCGTTCGCCGTACTGGAGCCGGTCGCGGACGGGTTCCGCAATTACCTGCGGAAGGGACATGAGGGATATGCCGCCGAGTTGCTGTTGGATCGGGCTAACCTGCTGACTCTGACCGCTCCCGAAATGACGGTTCTGATGGGAGGCTTGCGCGCTCTCGGCGCAAACTTCGGCCACTCTCAACTGGGTGTTTTTACGAAGCGACCGGAGACTTTGACAAACGATTTCTTTGTCAACCTGCTGGACATGAACACGAAGTGGGAGAAGTCCGCCAAATCGGAGGGCGTGTTGGAAGGGCGCGACCGGGCGACCGGCGACATCAAGTGGACGGGCAGCGTCGTTGATCTCGTCTTCGGTTCCAACTCTCAACTGCGAGCCGTCGCGGAAGTCTATGCCTGCAACGACTCGCAGGAGGCGTTCGTAAATGACTTTGCGGCGGCGTGGAACAAGGTGATGAACCTGGATCGCTTCGACCTCGCGTAAGTTCCTCGCGGTCAGGCGCTGTTCTTAACGCGCGTGGCTGGCGCGCAACTTACTCGGCCGTGAAGGGGCGGCTTACCCGCAAAGGTCAGCCGCCCGATCGCTCACCTGGCGTAAACTGAAAATGCGATCGGTTATGGAGAGCGACGACATCACCCGTAAGAGTCCCCCTGGAAGCGGTGAGGAAACCGTGGCGTTTCGGACCGCGCCCAATTCAGCCGCGGGAACGCCGCTCTCGGGAACACTCCTCAAAGACCGATACCTTTTCATTCGTCCGCTCGGTCACGGCGGTTTCGGCGCCGTTTATCTGGCGCAGGACAAACAAATGCATGACCGCCTGGTCGTAGTGAAGATTCAGGCCGACCGCCCCACCGAAGACCCATGGTTCGACCGCAAGTTCAGTGAAGAAGTTCGCGCGCTCTCGATGATCGATCATCCCGGAGTGGTCGTCGCTATCGATAGCGGGCGCACTCCCGAAGGCCAGCCGTTCCTGGTGATGCAGTTTGTGGACGGCGCGACGCTGCGAACGATTTTGAATTCCGAGGGCATGCCCCTTGATCGCGCCGCGGCGATTATTAAGCAGGTCGGCAACGCCTTGGGCGCCGCGCATGACCGGGGCATCCTGCACCGCGACCTGAAACCGGAAAATCTCATGCTGCAAACTTTGCCGGACGGGAGCGAGCGCGTCCGGCTGATCGACTTCGGCATCGCCAGCGTCGCCGACGAAAACAAATTCCAGACCAGCACGCGAGTTTCGGGAACGGTTCTTTACATGGCGCCGGAACAGTGGGAGGGCCGGGTCTCGGAGATGACGGATATCTACGCGATGGGTCTGATCGCGTATGAGATGGTGACAGGGCGCCGGCCATTTATCGCGGAGAATTCCGTCCACCTCGCGAACTTACAACGCGCGGGAGTCAGGGTCAAACCTTCCGATCTGCGACCCGCGCTGCCCCGTGCGGCCGAGCGGCTGATCCTGAAAAGCCTGGAGTACGAGCCGTCGAAGCGGCCGCCGAGCGCGCGCGACTTCGGCGATCAGTTACAGGAAGCTCTCCTGGATTCCGGCACGCGGGCGGCAAAACCAAAGGCGGAGGCCAGAAAAGGACGCAGCGGCGCAGTAAGCCTCGTCAGCGCGTTAGTGGCGATCGCGTTCGTTCTGGCGGGAGGCGCTTACTGGAAACTTCGCAGCCATCCAGCACCAGCAGAAGTTACGCCGCCCAAAGCATTGTCTTCAACTAACGACGCGGCTATAGCGAAGGATGCGGCTATAACGAAGGACGCGCGTCCTGACCCCGACGTCGAGCTGGCTTTTTGGGAGTCGGTGAAACAGTCATCCGATCCGCAGTTCTACCGCGAGTATCTGGCTAAGTATCCGCAGGGGCGTTTCGCATCGTTAGCGAAGCTGAACCTCGAGATTCTCGCCAAGAAAGCGGCGGAGAAGCCGGCCAACGCGCGAGCGCAATCGGCGAACGATACGCGGGAGGATGCCGACGACGACATCTGGAACGTCCTCCAAAAGACAGCCGATCCGAAGCTATATCGGCAGTATCTCGACGCATATCCTGCCGGCCGTTACGCGAAGCAAGCGCGCAAAAAGGCCAAACAGTCCGGGGACGGTCCAGAGCCGCCGCCGACCCCGGGGGCGGCTATACACCTGCCGGGCGTGCCGGATCTTGGGAATTTGCCTGGCGTCAACCCCAATGTGTCCGCGGAATTGTCATATTGGAACAAGCTCAAGGACGCCAAGGATGCGCAGCCTTTCCGGGATTACCTCACGAAATATCCAAACGGAATGTTTGCGTCGCTGGCAAGAATGAAGATCGCCGCCTTCGACAAAGCGGCCGATCAATAAGAGGTCTTGATCGAGCCCTGGTGGCATGAGGGCTCGATCGGTTTCGGTGTTGAGGCGGCAGCCTTTAAGCGTGCCGGGTCTTGGTCTTCTTCTGTTCGGAGGCAGCCGGAGAGCGATCCAGATTCACGTGCGCGCCGAGATCGTCAAGGGTGGCTTGCTGCAGCAGCGGTTTGGCGATTGTGGTAAGCAGGAAATCCGCGCTCTCTTCCTCGCCCAGAGTGTGAGTGAGGAGTGTCGCGGCATCTACCGCCCCGATCTGCCGGGCGAGCCCGCGAACAGTGCCATACCCGGAGATTTCATAATGCTCTACCTTCTGGGCGGCGGTGATCAGAGCCAGATCAGAAGCGATCGGCTCCTTCTGTTTTCCTTCCTCGATCGTCTCCTCGCCTTCCGCGATGAGACCCATCATCGCCTTACAGGGCTTCGGCTGCGCCTTCTCCCCCAGTAACGCGAATACCTCCTTCAAGCGCTCCGCATGAGCTTCAGTCTGCAACAGGTGTTTCTCAAAAGCTTCCTTCAGCTTTGGATGATGAGCGGCATCGGCCATCTTCGGCAATGCGCCCATCAATTGCGTCTCGGCGTGCAGAAGGTCTTGTAATTCTTCGACCAGCAATTCTTTAAGTTGAGGCATGATAACTCTCCGTTTAAATGTTGGCGTGAAAGATCCGTTTAGACTTTTTCGCTGCGACCGTTACGCGCGGCTTGGGTCTTGGCGGTGCGAGTGCCAGCTTTCGAGGATTCCAATTCCTGGAAAGCCGGGGCCGTCACCATCTCCCAATCGCCGCCTTCGTTCCAAGGCCCGCGACCGTCTGGCTCGCCGCGATCTCCAGTCCCGGTAGAGTCATTGAAGAACTGATCCACCAAACCGGGAGTGGGCGGGATTTTCCCGATCGAAAACGCGGGCTTCCCCATGCTTTCCAACGCCGCCGTGAAAGCCTTCATATGGGTAATCTCGCGCGTCATCAGAAACTGCAAGGCGTCGATTGTGCCTTGATCGTCGGTGAAGTCGATCAGGCGCTCGTAAACGATTTTGGCCCGCGCTTCAGCCGCAATGTTGCTCCGCAGGTCCACATCGAGTTCCCCTGAAATCTTCAGATAATCGGCGGTCCAGGCATTCCCCATGGAGTTGAAGAGGTTCACTCCGCCGCCTCCCGCGATGGCGATGAGCGGGTCGGCATGGGCCGCATGCCGGTCGGACTTCAACGGTTTCAAATGCATCCGGGCCAAAGTGCCTACGACTTCAAGGTGACTTAGCTCCTCGGTGCCGATATCCATCAGTAAGTCTTTGCGTTCGGGGTCATCGCAATTGATCCCCTGAATGGAATACTGCATAGCGGCCGCGAGTTCTCCGTTAGCGCCTCCAAACTGCTCCAAGAGCATGTTTCCGAAACGCGGGTCGGGCTCGCCAATCCGGACTGTGTACATCAGCTGCTTGATGTGGTGGTACATCGATCTCCCTCTGTGCTTAACGGCACTAACCCGATAAACCAAGGCTGGCTGGGCTGCGCCTGCAACTATGATCTAAACATAGATTCACGTAACTTCAGGGGACGCGAGAGCTGCCGAGGGCATCAGATCTCACACTTACGATCGCTCTCACGAAAACGTATGCGCGGTTCGTACGAAGACGCTCAAGTAGCCGGCGCCACTGTTCGATTCGTTACAACGACTCACTTCATCGATTTCGACAGACCGGCGCTGCCCGCGCCGAAGCCCGCCAGCAAGGCCGTCGCCGCGAACAGTAGCGTGTCGCCGACGTAGTTGACCCCTTCGACCCCGAGCGGAGAGCCGAGCTCCGTCAGGAGGATTGGAACGTAGAAAAAGACGGTGAGCAGCAGAAGCACCGCGCCGGCACTGGCCGCGGCGATGATCCGAGCGCGGCGAATCATCAGACCTATGCCTGCGGCGAATAAAGCCGCCCCGACGAAATAGGAAATCAGCACCGGCGCCGGCATCCAATCTGGCGTCATCTTTTCCAGCGGAACGCCAGGAACGAAACGGGGAAACAGAAAGTGCTCAATCGCATAGAAGAGGAAGGTGCAAGCGACAATGAGCCGGCCCACGGTGACGAGAGCGGCGCCTGCCGTCCGTCCGCGCGCCCATTGGCTGCCCGCCAGCACCATGGCGCCCCCGGCGAAGGCGGTTTCGCGGACCGTAAGTGTCCAGAATAACCGCTCATGGATTTGCTTCGGCAAGTTGGGGAGGTCAATTGTGGCGACGATGATCAGAAACAGCAATGCGAGCAGGGACGCCGACCAACGGACATATCGCCACGCGATGAAGCTTACGGCCGCGGCCAGCAGAGCCGCGCCCACGAAATAGGTCCAGAAAAGAGGTCCGGGCATCCACCGCGGCACGATGTTAGATAACTCGCGCGCCGCCAGGAAATGTTCCGCGGCGAAAATGGCCAGCGCGACGGCTTCAAAGACCGGCCCGAGCACCAGGAGCTTGCCCGCGCCGGCAGCCGCCGTGAACCGCGCCCGGACCAAGATTAGTCCAGCAATCAGCGCGGCGATTCCCGCTCCGATCATCCCCGAAGTCTCTACAGACATAAGCATCTCCTCTGGTTTTTACGGAGTATATCGTGAGCCAGTAAGCCGGCAAGTTGTTGGCCGACTGGCTATACGTAACTTTTGTAATGTGGTCATTGTCATCGACCATCTCGCACGCCATGCTAAGGGAAAGCCGGGTAATTGGGAGCGCTTCTCGTGAAAGCATTCGGGTTTTCAGCAGCCGCCGCACTGGCCGCGCTTGCGCTCCTCGCGAGCGAAAACAGTTTCCCGGATCCGGCGATCGACGAGAAGGATCGCGGATCAACTAAGGAAACCGCTGTGCTCGCCGGCGGCTGTTTTTGGGGAATGGAAGCGGTTTTCAACCATGTGCGCGGGGTCACGCGTGTTGTCTCCGGATATTCCGGCGGCGATAAGAAAGCGGCCCGCTCGGAATTGGTGGAAGCAGGACACACGGGGCATGCGGAGTCCGTGATGATCACCTATCAACCTTCCAAAATCACATATGGCGAGATTCTGAAGATCTTTTTCTCAGTGGCCCATGACCCGACCGAGTTGGACCGGCAAGGGCCTGACGAAGGGACGCAGTATCGATCTGTGATCTTCTATGCAAATGAAGAGCAAGAAACCATCGCAAAGACTTACATAGAGGAACTGGAGAATAAGAAGATTCTGCCCCGAAAGATTGTTACCCAGGTGCTCCCGCTGTCAGGCTTCTATCCGGCGGAAGATTTTCTTCAGCATTACAGCGAGCGCCACCCGAACGACCCGTACATTGTTCAGAATGACCTTCCGAAACTGGCGGCGCTGAAAAGCCAGATGCCGGAAGTTTATAAGTGACGGCGCCGAACCCGGCGGGCTCGCTACGGTCTGTCTGCCAAAAGCCACGAATCATTCGTGAATGGGTCGCCGGTGACTTCGCCCCCGAAGATCAACAATCCGTTGAGATCGGGATCGTAATCCATGGATGCCGCCCATCGGCTCGCGGGCGTCCGGGATGTCTGTAACTCGTTCCAGTTTGCGCCGTTCCAAGTCCAGGTGTCGTCCAGTCCAACGCCGGGAGTGATATACCCGCCGAACATCACGACCTGCGACGACTTCACATCATAGCCCAGCGCGGGCAAGGCGCGGGCGGGCGGCTGCGCGGGCGGAAATTGCTGAACCCAATTGAAGCCGTCCCACTCCCAGGTGTCGTTGTAGTAAGTGTCGCAGCAGTCTCCCGCGGCGTTATCGCCGCCGAAGAGAACGATTCTGCCGATGGCGGCGTCGAAGACTATGCTGGTGCGCCGGGCGGACGGGCTCGTGGCCGGGAACCGCTGGGTCCATGTTCTGGTTTTTCCGGTCCATTCCCAGGTGTCGGAAAGGACTCCGTCATTTCCGTTGCCGCCGAACAGCAGCACTGTTTTCGTGATCGGGTTGTAGGCCATGCCGTGCGAGCTTCGGGCGGGCGGAGAAATGCGGGTGATCGCGCGGCTCCAGTTCTCGCCATCCCAGATCCACGTGTCGTTCAGATTTTCGGTCGCATTGCCTCCGCCGAAAAGCATAACGGTCCGGGTGTCCGCATCGTAAGCCATCATGGCGCCTGCCCGCCTGGACGGAAAACGGGCGGGAAAAAGCTGGGTCCAGCCGTTTGCGGCGGTGAGAATCCAGGTGTCGTCGAACCCGGCGGACGGGTTGCCGTTAGTTCCTCCGAACATCACGGTCGAGCGCGTGGCCGTGTCATAGGTCATGGCGGCGCAGCATCGGTCCGAAGGAGTCGAGGAAAGGGAGGGTTCGAGCCAATCCAGCCGCTGAGCCATCGCGGAACCGGAGAACAAAAGGGCAACTTGCAAGACGGCGCGAAATGCGGGCATGTAAATGTCACCCGATCCGGTTTCAGGCCAGAGCTTTTCCGTACAACACGATTAGACGGCTCCACGCCTTTTCGGCTTGCGGCTCGTTGTAGACACCGGAATCCGGAGGGCACCAGCCATGCGCGGCGCCGGCGTAAACTTCGATCTCAGCGGCGAGGTTGGCTTTCGCGAACGTCTCCTTCATAACGGTTTTGTCATTGGGAGATCGCTTATCGTCATTTTCCGCAATTGCAACGAGGAACTGCGCCTTGGATTTCGCGGCCTGCAGATGCGGACTGTTCGGCATGTCCGTCACGAGTCCGCCCCCATGGAAGCTGGCGACCGCTCCGATACGATCCGGCGCGGCGGCCGCGGTACGGAATGCGATAGGACCGCCCATGCAGTAACCCTGCGTGCCCAACTTCCTATCTTTAGCGACCGAGGATTGCCCGTCGAGCCACGTGGTGAAGGCCTTGGCGTCCGTCATTTGCGTCGTCTCATTCAGACTTCGCGCGAGCGGCATCAGTTGCTGGATGGGAGTGGCCGCGCCCGCTTCCGCCGTCGGGGCCTTCTTTTCACGATAAAACGGATTCACCACGAGCACCGAATAGCCCGACTCCGCGAGACGCTTGCCCATCTGCCGGAACGCCGGTCGCAGTCCGAAGATATCCGGCCAGATCAGAACGCCCGCCGCCGTGCCGCTTGCCGGATGCACGAAGTAGCAATCCGCCGTGCCGTCCGGCGTCGTCACATTCACGTCCGATTCGACGACGGCCGCCGCCTGAGCGACGCGCGGCAACATCATGGCTATGCCTGCTCCCAACACGATGCCGAATTGCTTTCGCGTCACCAGACCGAGATTCTCGAACTGCTCCCGGTCTTCGTCAAAATGGTCCTGATCACACATGTCCGCTCCTTATCGAGTTGCTGCCGCGGGCAGAACGCACGCAGCCGTTATTCTATCGCCTCACTGCGCGCGGCGCCTCATCGGGCGCGCGGGACGCTCAACTGAAAAGTACATCCGCCGTCAGGCGCGGGGGCCAGAGTCAGCGTGCCTTGCTGCGCTTCCAATGCCCACCTCGCGATGGCAAGTCCCAGCCCGGCGCCGCCCGCGTGTGCCGAGCGCGAATCATCCGTCCGATAGAAGCGGTCGAACACGCGCGCCGCGTGTTCGACCGGGATGCCAGGACCGTTGTCGGACACCTTCAATATGACGGTGTCCGCCTGGGATGATTCGACAGCGATCGCGACACTCCCGCGCGCGGGCGCGTGGCGCACGGCATTATGGACGATATTGATCAAGGCCTGGCGCAACAAGACCCGGTCCGCCCGTACCCATAACGCGCGATCCCCGGATATGCCGAGCTCCTGATTCTTCTCTTCAGCCAGCACGCCAAGCAGGACACCGACTTCTTCCGCGAGCTCCATCGCGGGAAACTCGGAGATGGACAACGGGAGCTGACCGGCGTCCGCGCGAGAAATTGTCAGCAGGCTTTCGGTGAGCTGCGTCAGGCGGTTCACTTCCTCCAGCATGCTTCCGATTACATCTTTGTAATCGTCCGCCGTCCCATTGCGGTCCAGCGCCACTTCGCCCACGCTGCGAATCGCGGTCAGCGGCGTTCGTAACTCGTGCGAAGCATCGGAGGTGAACCGGTGCAGTTGCTCGAAGGCTTGTTCGATCCGTTCCAGCATCTGATTGAAGACGCGCGCTAAATGGGCTATCTCGTCGTCGGCGACGCCGACCGGGACCCGGGCGCCCAAGTTGGTTCCGTCGATTCCCTCGGCGCTCTTCGTGATCGCCTGTACGGGCTGCAGCGCCCGTTTCGCGAGCACGTAGCCGGCGACGCCCGCCAGCAACAGTGTGAATGGCAGAGTAGCCAAAAGGCTCAAGAGGAAGCGCTCCGCCGGGTTCCGGATCGTATCTTCGCTATAGGCGAGCCGGATCAATATCGGAACATCGCCGATCTTATGGCTGCGGCTGAAAAGGCGAACCAGCGTTCCGTCATCGAGCCGCGCCCAGCGCGCCGAGTAGCCGCCCACGCCCTCGCCCGGAAAAGGGCGCCCGCCTAATCTCTGGCTGCCCAGCCTTTCATTGCGCAGGAGAACGCCGCCATCCGGGGAGAGCACTTCCAGCAGGCGCTCCAAAACGCGCTTGGACGCGGCGTGATTGTGATAATCCTCATTGAACGTGAGCCGTCCGGACGCATTGAAGCGGAGCAGGCCTTCCACGGTTTCGATGTCCTGAATTCCGTGGCGGTCGAGTTCCCGCCGCAGATCCCACCAGAGGAGGACCGAAGACCCCGCCGCGTACACAATCAGGATCAAAGCCAGCAGGACGACGTACCAGATGGTCAGGCGAGTGCGTAAGCGCCCCGTGCGGAACACATTCAACATTCCGCTTCGCGCAGCACGAACCCCACGCCTCGCACGGTTTGGAGGAGTTTGGCCTGGAACGGATCGTCGAGCTTTCTTCGCAAGCGCGCCACATGTACATCTATCACGTTGTCGAGGGGAGTCTGCCTCACCGGCTCCCGCCAGACATCGCGCGCCAGCATCTCCCGCGAAACGACGCGGCCTTGATGGCGCAGCAGGTACGCCAGCAGATCGAATTCTTTCCCGGTCAGTTCCAGCGGCTGGCCGCCGCGAGAGACACGGCGGGCGACCATGTCGATTTCCAGATCGGCCAATCGAAGCGCGGCGGGGCCGTCCCGCTTTCCGCGACGGAGCAGCGCCCGCACGCGCGCCAGCAACTCGGAGAACGCAAACGGCTTGACCAGGTAGTCATCCGCGCCGGCATCGAGGCCTTGTACGCGGTCTTCGATCGAGTCCCTCGCCGTTAGAAGCAGAACCGGGGCTCGCCACCCGCGGCTTCGCAGAGTGGAAAGCAGTTCCAGCCCGCCGCGGCCGGGAAGCATTACGTCCAGGATGACGAGATCGAACTGTTGCGTCTCGATCAGGAAAAAACCATCCTCGCCCGTGGGTGCGACCGTGACTAGATGGCCCTCGCGCTCTAATCCGTCTTTGAGCGCATCGGCCAGCTTAGCCTCGTCTTCGATGACCAGCGTTCGCACGTTCCTCCTGCCGAATTTCCCATGAAAACAAAGTTCTTCCAAACCTTACAAAGCCGTAAGGAAATGTTCAGAAACTCTTCAGTGGTGTCCGGCTAATTATCGAGCTAAAAGATAGAGATACCACGAATGTGCTTGTGAACATGTGCTTGTGAACAAGGGAAAGCTCTGGATGAAATTGACGGTAGCGTCGGTCGGGATCGGTGTTGGAAGCGCGGCAGCGCAGACCGCGCCCGCCGCGGCGCGCCGGGTTCCGGTGACGCTGGCGCGGCAGATCGCCGTGCGCAGCAATCCCCGGATCGGTTCCGCCGGCTTGAATGCGCTAGCGGCCGCGGCCGCGGCGCGCGAAACGCGAGCCGCCTTTTTTCCCTTGCTGACCGGCAACGTCACCGGCGTGGGAGCGGAACGAGGGTCCGCCGTGGAAGCGGGCGCGCTTACCACTTCCAGCCTTTACAGCCGGGCGGCCGGAGGCGTGGCGCTCAACCAATTGGTGACCGATTTCGGCCGCACCGCCGACCTGAGCCGCGGCGCCCGTCTGCGCGCCGCCGCCACGGAACAGGCCGCTTCCGAAACGCGCGCCGAAGTGGTGTTGGAGGTGAACCGGACTTATGCGGAAGCGCTTGCCGCGGAGGCGGTTTTGCGCGTGGCCCGCGAGACCGTCGAGTACCGCCGCACCGCGCTCCGCCAGGTGGAAGCTCTCGCCCAAAGCTCGCTGCGATCCACGCTGGATGTCAGCTTCCTGCAGGTGAACGTGTCCGATGCGGAACTGCTTCTTTATCGCGCCGAAAACGAGTCGCGAGCGGCGCGTTCCCGTCTTTCCGCGGCCATGGGAGATGAAGGCGACGCGGATTTTGAATTAGTGGATGAGCCGCTGCCGCCGGCTCCGGCGCCGGACATGGAAGCGCTGGTGCGGAAGGCTCTTCATGAGCGTCCGGATCTGGCGGCGCTCCGGCTGGATAGCGATGCCGCGCGCAGCCTGGCCGAGGCTGAGAAACGCTTAAGCGCTCCCACCATTACGCTGCTTGCGGCGGCGGGCGGTTCGCCGGTGCTGGATGGAGCGATCCGGGGGACATACGCCGCGGCGGGCGTGAATGTCAGCGTGCCTATCTTTAACGGCGGTTTGTTCGCCGCGCGGCGCAGCGAAGCGGAACTTCGCGCGGCGGCCGTGGAGAAGGATGTGGGAGCGCTGGTGGTTGGAATCGCGCGGGATGTTCGCGTCGCCTGGCTGGATGAGAATAACGCCTGGCGGCGCCTGGATCTTACGGCCCGGATCGTCGAACAATCGAATCGAACAGTGCGCCTCGCGCAAGCCCGTTACGACAGCGGCCTGGGCGCAATCGTGGAATTGAATCAGGCGCAACTGAGCCAGACGACAGCGCAGATTAACGCTGCCGCGGCCAAATACGAATACATCGAACGTGCAGCCGAATTGGACTTCGTGACCGGCAATATAGTCACCGTTCACTGAGTCGGGAGAAGATAAAAATGCGACAGACAACGGCAGGTAAGCGATCAAACGGATTCTTTGGGGCAGCGGCTCTGGCGATGAGCGTGTTGTCCCTGGCGGCGCCCGCGGCCCCGGCCAAAACGCGCGCCGGCGTTCCCGAGCCTTGCGTTCAGGTTGTCGGCAGCTTGCCACTGGACGGCTTCCGCGCTGACCGTTTATTCGTGCGTCAGGCTCCCCGAGGCCAGCGTTATCTCTACGCAGTGCCGGGCGCCGGGGAAAGCGCGGGCAGCAAGGGCGTCCTGGTCATCAACATCTCCGACCCGGCGCACCCGAAGCTGGAGAGCCGAGCTCTGTACGCGGGCCAGGCGGAGACGCGCGAGATGACGCCGGTGGGCGTGAACGCCGCCATCATCAACATTTCCGACCGTTCGTATTCAACTCCAGAGGAAACGCCGCTGCGCGAAATCGGGGTGATGGATCTTTCGGACCCGGGAAATCCCAAGATCGCGTGCCGCTTCAAAGGCGTTTCCGGCTATCTTTCCGATGACACGAAGTCGCTGATCTACATCGTCAACGGCGAAGGATTGTGGGTGGTTCGCCATCATGAGCCCTCCGACATCAGCACGGAAGCCTGGGAGAAGTTTGCCGCTGCGCCTTAAGCGGCCGCCCGGACAAGCCGCGCGAGAGGACAACCCGCATGCTGAAATCCTTGGCCTTGGCCTTGTGCGCGATCAGTCTGACCTCGTGCGCCTGGCGGGGGCAAGCGTCCACCGCCGAGAACGCTCAGGCCGCGTCCCAGGCGCTGCTGGTTGTCCCCGTAGCAAAAGCGTCCCGGACCGATCTCTCCACCGCCGTCACCTTAACGGGCGAGTTTCTGCCCTACCAGGAAGTGGATGTGATGGCCAAAGTGGCGGGCTACATCAAGTCGATTTCCGTGGACATCGGCGACCGCGTGCGGACCGGCCAACTGCTGGCCACGCTCGAGATCCCGGAGATGGAAAGCGACCGCGCCAGGGCCGCCGCTTCGGTGGAGCAGAGCGAAGCCGAAATCGCGATCGCGCGCGATGAGCTTCGGCGCGCTGAATCCTCTCATGACATCGCGCACCTCTCTTATGGGCGCATTGAGGATGTGGCCAAGCGCGAGCCAGGTCTGGTTCCCGGACAGGAAGTGGATGAAGCGCATTCCAAGGATCTGATGGCGGAAGCTCAAATCGCCGGCGCTAAGTCCAGCGTGGAAGCCGCGGAACTGCATGCCAAAGTTTCCCGCGCCGAGCAGACGCGCATCGAAACGATGTGGAGGTACGCGCGCATCACCGCGCCCTTCGACGGGGTCATCACGAAGCGCTATGCCAGCGTCGGCTCCATGATCCAGGCGGGAACCGCATCGCAATCACAGGCGATGCCGGTGGTGCGCGTGTCTCAGAACACTCTGCTTCGTCTGATCCTGCCCGTTCCTGAATCCATCGTGTCCCATGTGCGTCAGGGCGAGACTGTCGAGGTGCGCGTCTCATCGCTGGCGCGAGCTTACCCGGGCCGGGTGACGCGCCTCGCCGAAAAGCTCCAGCAGGATACGCGCACGATGGAGACCGAAGTGGACATCCCGAACGGGGATCTGAAGCTGGTGCCCGGGATGTATGCCGAAGTCAGTCTCCGGATCTCCGAGAGCGACCGGGTGCTCTCGGTTCCGCTGGATGCGGTGGAAGTCGCCAACGGCTCGCAGGTTCTTACTGTCGACTCAGGCGGCGTGATTCACCGCGTGCCGGTCGTGACCGGCTTAGAAACGGCGCAGCGTATCGAGGTGCGATCGGGCTTGAATGACGGCGACACGGTGATTGTGGGACGGCATGCCGGATTGCGCGACGGGCAGCATGTGCGCACGCGGCTTACGGAACTGGCGTCCGCGGAACCCTCATCCCAAAGCGCGGTGAAAAAGTAGCGTGTCGCGGTTCGCTATTCGAACGCCGTATTTGATCGTCGTTGTGTGTCTAGCGGTGATCGTGCTCGGAATTGTGAGCATCGCCCGGATGCCGGTCGATCTCTTCCCCGCCATGAACATCCCCGTGGTGGCGGTCGCGACCTTCTATCCCGGCATGCCTCCGGAGCAGATCGAGGGCAACATCACGTTCCACCTGGAGCGGTTCTTCACGCTGGCCAGCGGCATCGACCACATGGAATCGCGTTCTCTCTCCGGCGTCAGTCTGATCAAAGTTTATTTCCAGCCGGGCGCTAATCCCGATTCCGCGGTGACCACGATCGCCAGCCTCGCCATGGCCGAGATCAGCCATCTGCCGCCCGGCACTTTGCCTCCGTTCGTTCTCAAGTTCGACGCCAGCAGTCTCCCCGTCTGCCTGGTCACGCTGCGCGGAGACGGGTTAAGCGAAACGCAGTTGAAGGACGTTTCGCAAAACGTTGTCCGCAACCAGCTCGCCGGGGTTCCCGGCGCCGCTGTGCCTCAGCCGTTTGGCGGGCGATGGCGCCAGATCATGGTGTTCGCCGATCCCTTCAAGCTGGAATCGCATTCCATGAGCCTGATGGATGTGGTCCGCGCGTTGAATGATTCGAATGTGGTGCTGCCTGCCGGAGATGTCCCGATCGGCCGCATTGATTACAACATCTACGCGAACAGCCAGGTCACCAACATCGCCGACATCAATCAGATTCCGCTCAAGGTGTCGGGTTCCTCCCCCGTGCGAGTCTCTGACATCGGGGTCGCCCGCGACGCGTATTCCGTGCAGTACAACGCCGTCCGCGTGGACGGGCAGCGTTCGGTGTATCTTCCCGTCCTGAAGCAAGGCGGCGATTCCAACACCATTGAAGTGGTGAACGGCATTCGCGAGAAGCTGGCGGGCCTGGTCGACACTCCTCCCAGCCTGGTCACCAAAGTCGTTTTCGATCAATCTCAATTCGTGAAGACCGCCATCGCCACGCTGCTCCACGAGGGAGGGATCGGCCTGGTTCTCACCTGCCTCATGATTTTCATGTTTCTTGGCAGCGGACGGGCGACCCTGGCGGTTTTCTTCTCGATACCTCTTTCGGCTCTGGCCGCGCTGATCGCGCTGCAACTCGGCGGCAGTTCCATCAACAGCATGGTGCTGGGCGGACTGGCGCTCGCGTTTTCGCGCCTCATCGATAACTCAGTCGTCGTCCTGGAGAATATCTATCGCCATCTCGAACTGGGCGAGCTGCCGTTCTCCGCCGCCGAGAAAGGCGGCCGGGAAGTCGCGCTGCCCGTGCTTGCGGCCACGCTCACCACCATCGTCGTGTTCTTTCCCGTGACCCTGTTGTTCGGCGTCAGCAAATATCTTTTCTCGGCCTTGGCGCTGGCCGTCGTTTCTTCGCTGGCCGCCTCGTACGTCGTGGCGATGACGGTAGTCCCGCTCTTCTGCTCCCGCTTCATGAAGACCGCCGCTCACGATTCGGTGCAAAGCCACCCCGACCCGAAGAAAGAGGGTCTGGGGCGCCGATTCAACAACGCCTTCGCGCGCGGTTTCGATCGCCTGCTGCGGTTCTATGGCGCGATCGTGGTGCGCGTGCTGGCCCGTCCCGCGGTCTCGCTGGCCATTTTCGCGGCCGTCATCGCCGCGGCGCTCTGCGGGGCTCCCTTTCTCGGGCTTTCGTTCTTTCCGCGCACGGATGCCGCCCAATTCGTAATCAACGTGAAGTCTCCCTCCGGGACGCGCCTGGAGGAGACCGAGAAAGATGTCGCCAGCCTCGAAGCCCTCATCCGCTCAACCGTTTCCCCCGAAGACCTGGGGATGATCGTTTCCAACATCGGCGTCGATCCCGGATTCTCCGCGATTTATACGACCAACACGGCCATGCATACGGCTCTGGTTCAGGTCAGTCTGAAGGAGGGTCATCGCGTCGGCAGTTTCGATTACATCGATCGGGTGCAGAAGCGCGTCCGCGAGGAGCTTCCTCAGCTGACGACATTCTTCTCGTCAGGAAGCCTGGTGGATGCGGTTCTCGGAATGGGTATGCGCGCTCCCATCGATATCCAAATCTCCGGCTCCAATCTTCAGGGCGGCTATCAGGCCGCGCTTTCGCTCGTGAACGACATTCGCTCGTTTCCCGAGACCGCGGACGTCTACATTCCGCAGGATATGGATTTTCCGGCTCTAAAGCTGGACGTGGACCGCATGCGCGCCGGAGAACTGGGACTCACCCAGAAAGAGGTGGTCGCCAATGTCATCACGGCTTTGACTTCGAACTCCATGATCGCTCCGAACGTCTGGATCGATCCTCGCAACGGCAATAATTATCTGCTCTCCGTGCAATATCCGGACCGCCAGATCCGGTCTCTGTCCGACTTGGAATCGATTCCCCTTCACGGCGCCATCAGCGTCAATCCGACCCGCCTCGACATGGTCAGCCACATCACTCACATCCTGTCTCCCACCGAAGTCGATCACTACCAAATTCGCCGTACGATCGACGTTTTCGTGCGCCCCCGCAAGGAAGATCTTGCGGCGATCACCGACCGCATCCAAGGCGCCGTCGCGAAGACCAAACTTCCCGCCGGATCGTCCGTGAAACTGCTGGGGATGGTGGAGAGCATGCGCGTTTCGCTGAAGAGCTTCGGCTTCGGACTTATTCTCTCCACGGCGCTTCTTTATCTCATTCTGGTGGCGCAATTCCGGTCTTTCTCGGATCCCCTCATTATTCTGCTCGCGTTTCCGCCGGGACTTGCGGGCGTCGTCCTGACGCTGCTGGCGACCGGCACGACGCTCAATGTGATGTCGCTGATGGGAGTGGTCATGCTGGCCGGAATCACCATGTCGGACAGCATTCTGATCGTCGAGTTCGCCAGGCATCGGATGCGCGAGGGATTGGCCGTTCGGGATGCGGTAATCGAGGCGTGCCGAGTCCGGCTCCGGCCCATCTTGATGACTACTTTGGCCACCGTGATCGGACTGCTCCCGATGGCTTTGAAGCTGGGAGAAGGCAGCGAATCCTACGCGCCTCTGGCCCGCGCGCTGGTTGGGGGGCTTTCCGTTTCCGGCATCTGCACGGTGTTCGTCGTTCCCGCGGCGTTCTATCTGGCCAACCGCACGCAGAGCGCTTAGATTGTAAAAACCAGTTGAACGCAAACCAGGCGGCGGACGCCTTCCCGATCCTCTTCGGATAACATCGTTGTTCGAGAGTCGAATATGAGACGCAGACCGGGATCGGAACGGGCGCTGTCGGGAATCGCCGCTTTGGGCGCCTTGACGCTATTCGCCTGCCAGATAGCCGCGGGACAGCAACCTCCGCCGGCCGGCTGGACGGCGGAACAGGACCATCAAAACATGATGGACCAGCTGGGAATCAAAGCCCTGCGTCCCGGGCCGAGCGGGAATGAGAAAGACCCAAATCACGCCAATGTGGATGAGGCAAAGGCTAATCCGTACGGAGATCTGCCCGATGCACTCACGCTGAAAAACGGGCGAAAGGTGACCACGCCGGAACAATGGCGGGACCTTCGGCGTCCGGAGATCGTCGAAGATTTCGAGCGCGAAGTGATCGGGCGCATTCCGCGGAACGTGCCGAAAGTGACGTGGACCGTAAAGAGCGCGGCCGCTTCGAAGACCGGTATCTTTCCGGTAATGGAGAAGCAACTGGCCGGCCACGCGGACAACTCCGCGTATCCGGCGCTCAACGTGGATATCGAGATGACGCTGGTCACGCCGGGGAACGCGCAAGGTCCGGTTCCCGTGATGATCATGTTCAGCAGCGCGGCTATTCTCCAGTTCATCGCAAGCCATCCCGAATTCAAGAAGATGATGGGAAGCGATCCGCCTTCGACGGAACAACTGATCGCCAATGGATGGGGTTACGCGCTGCTCGATACAAGCAGCATTCAGGCGGATAACGGCGCGGGTTTGACCAAGGGCATCATTGGCCTGACGAATAAAGGCCAACCCAGAAAGCCGGATGACTGGGGCGCTTTGCGCGCTTGGGGCTGGGGCGCCTCACGCGCACTTGACTATCTGGAGACCGATACGCGCGTGGACTCGAAACACGTGGGCATCGAAGGCGTCTCGCGTTACGGCAAGGCCGCGCTGGTGACGATGGCGTTCGATACCCGTTTTGCCGTCGCGCTGGTGGGCTCTTCCGGAGAAGGCGGGGCCAAACCGCACCGTCGCAACTTCGGAGAAGAGGTGGAGAGTCTCACCGGGTCCGGCGAATATCACTGGATGGCGGGGAACTTTCTGAAATATGGCGCCGCCGAATCGTCATTCGGAAGCAAGAACGCAAGCGACTTGCCGGTAGACTCGAACGAACTGATTGCGCTCTGCGCGCCGCGGCTGACGTTCATCAGTTATGGCGTTCCGGAGATGGGCGACGCCAAATGGTTGGACCAGCAGGGCAGCTTTATGGCGACGGTGGCCGCGGGCGCCGTTTTCCAGATCCTGGGCGCAAGAGACCTGGGATTGAAAGACGACTATCGAACCGCCAAGATGCCGCCGGTGAATACGGGGCTTCTGGATGGCCAACTTGCGTGGCGGCAGCACGACGCCGGCCACACCGACGCTCCGAACTGGAAGTACTTCATCGCCTGGGCGGACAAGTTCTTCAACTACAGCCCGGCGCATTGGGAGTTTGCGGCGGATCAGCCTGTGTTTCGGACCGACCCGAACTCCCTGACGGCTCATGCGAAGCTGCTCGCGAAGGCGAAGCAAGGCGGCATCGATGTCTACTTTGAAGGAGATTCCATCACTCGGCGGTGGGGAGCAGTGGATTACCCCGACTTACTCGCCAATTGGAATCAAAATTTCGCGGGTTGGAACGCGGCGGATTTCGGGTGGGGCGCTGACAAAACACAGAATATTCTCTGGCGTTTAGAGAACGGGGAATTGGACGGAGTGAATCCGAAGGTGGTCGTTCTACTCGCCGGTACGAATAACATTGGCGATCCCATGTACCGCGGAGACGCAGGCGCGCGAGTGCAGGGAATAACGAATGGCGTGGAGGCGATCGTGAAAACGATCCAGGCGAAAGCGCCCGCCGCGGCCATCATTGTCATGGGCATCTTCCCGAGAAACGACGATATGGCGTTCATTCCCGTTATCGAGAGAATCAATAGCAATTTGTCGCGATTCTCTGACGGCAAGAAGGTCCGCTACCTGAGTATCAATGACAAATTAGCGGACCGGGATGGGAACCTGATTGACGGCATGATGAACGCAAAAGACAAGCTTCATCCAACCGCGACGGCGTACCAGATCTGGGCTGATGCGCTGAAGCCGCTTATGACGGAGTTGATGGGGCGCCCCGGCGGCGAGCCAGCGAAGACTAACCCATAGGAGCGATATGCATGCCACTTACTACGTTTGATCGAAAACACGGCCTTCCGCTGCTGGCTCTCATGCTTTTCACGCCTTCTTGGGCGCACGCGAGCGCGGAATCTCCGGAGGTCGATTGCCCGGCCGCCTTCAGAAGCTACTCCTCGGCGGGAACGCCGCTCCTTGATCTCCTGATCAACCCGGCGGCGAAGGCGGCGGTCGACCGCGATCTGCCTGGCTTCCTCGCTAAGCTGCCGCCGATGCTGACGAAGCCGGCGCCTCCAACGCTGGCGGACATCCTGACCATAAAGATCATGTCCCAGGAATTCGCTCCCATCCCGGAGGAAGCTCTCGACCGATTGGATAAGGACCTGGCGCTGGTGAAGCCCACGCGCGAGGACGCGATTGCGAGATGTGCTCGTTACGATCACACCGCGCCCGTATTGCCGGCCAAGCTGGATCATCCGGCGATCTTGGTGTTCTCAAAGAGTAATGGCTTTCGCGACGATCCGTCCGTGAATGCGGCGGAAGCCGCATTGAAGACATTCGCCGGCCGTGAGCACTGGACCATGTTCTTCACGGAGAACGCCGCCGTCTTCAACGCGCCGGATTTGAAGCGCTTTGACGCGGTCGTGTGGAACAACGTAAGCGGCGATGTGCTCACGCTTGCGCAACGCAGCGACTTCAAGGCGTACCTGGAAAACGGAGGAGGATTTGCCGGACTGCACGGTTCCGGCGGCGATTTCTACTACGACTGGGATTGGTATGCGGACACGCTCATCGGCGCGCGATTCAAATCACATCCGATGTCCCCGCAGTTTCAGGAAGCGAAGCTCAAGATTGACGACGGCAAAAATCCTATCGTGCGCGGACTTCCGCGGGAATGGACAATGACGGACGAGTGGTACTCATTCAAGACAAATCCGCGCGAGAAAGGGGCTCATGTGCTCGTTACCCTGGACGAGAGCACTTATAAGCCAATGGCCGGCAAACTTGATCTTCGAATGGGCGACCACCCGATTGCCTGGACACAGTGCATCGGCAAGGGCCGTTCTTTCTACACGGCCATCGGCCACCGTCCGGAGGGCTACACCGAGCCGAATACGAGCAGACTGATTGAACAGGGGATCGCCTGGGCTGCGGGCCTGGGACAAGGGTCCTGTCCTGCCGACCAGACGCGGTGAGATCGATCATGCAAGCTTCACGCCGATTCTCTTTCCTCCGTCTGACCAGAAATGCGCTCATTCTTCTGGGACTGTCGGTCCTGACCGCGGCGGCGCAGGGTCAGCCCGTCAACCCCGCACCCGGCGGCCGGGGTTCGATCCCCGCGCCGAAAGCGGGAGTGTGTCCGCTTCCGATCCTCCCCGCCCTGCCGGAGCTGGCCGACACCGCTTTCTTCGCGAAGACCGCCGTCCCGCACGGAAAAGTCGAGCAGGTCCACTACAAGAATTACGCCGGCGCGGAGAAGCGGATGCACATCTATCTAGCGCCTGATTATGAGAAGAACGCCGATACGCGATACCCTGTGCTGTACCTGAATCACGGAGGCGGCGACGACGATTCTAAGTGGTCCTCGGAAGATCCGCGGCAGGGAGGAAATGCAAACCTCATTCTGGACAATCTGATCGCGGCAGGCAAAGCAAAGCCGATGATCGTCGTGATGCCGGAGACGAAATGCTCCACGCCAGTCCCCTCCGCGCCCGGCAAGGATGACGCATGCACGCAGGAGTATTTGAAAGACATCATCCCTTACATTGACGCCCATTACAGAACGAAAGCGAATCGCGAGAACCGCGCCCTCGCCGGGCTTTCGATGGGCGGCTTTGTGGTGATGAACACGGGTTTGCCGCACCTCGACACGTTCAGCGAACTCTACGTCTACAGCTCAGGCTATTTCGCCAACCAGCAAAAGATGTTCGAAGATAATTTTGCGGACCTGTTCAAGGATCCCAAGACGAATGACCTGTTTCGCGTGCCGTTCTACATGTCCGCCGGGGAGACCGATATCGCCCTGCACAATGCCCAGGCGGTGATGTCGGTCATCGACAAGTACGCGATCCGAAACTTCTGGGTGCTTAGCAGCGGCGGTCACGAATGGGCCAATTGGCGGCGCGCGCTGCACCAAACCGCGCAGATCATGTTCCCGGATTGCCCGGGGAAATAAGCCCGGCATATTCGTACGGGCAATTGAGAAGTTGCTCCCGCACGGGGACGCCTACCCGACCAATCCTGTAGTTTCCCCGGATGGTTCCACTGTTTATGCCTTCGATAACCTGTTCGGGGAGCGGTCGTCCAGACGATCTCTTTTAACAACGAGCTGACTTTGCTGGGTGGCGTGGCGGTCTGGCCGGACGGAAGCAAGGTATTCGTCTCAGTCGAGGACTTCCCGATCATACCCGGCCGCGTTCCCTCCCGGATCGCTTCCCCAGCTTCCGGGCCGTACTGCGGTCTGACCAACGGCATCTGTATCTTTGATACCGGCACTTATACTCTATTGGGAACCGTTACGTCGCCTGCAACTTCGCTTTCCGTTTCGCCGGACGGCTCGACTCTTATTGGGGTAGATAGCGATCCGGCTTACGGCGCCAGCGATTACGCCCTTTTGTTTGTTAAATTGTCAACCCTCAACGTGAAGGTGGACACTAAATTACCAGGCGCTCCCGTTGCGACCGTTTCCACGCGGGCGCGCCTTTCGGATTTCTCGCACTTTCTAATAATTCCTCCGTGGATGCGGTGCTCGCCGGCAAGGAATTGCTTGGGCCGCCGTTTCCTTCACCGACGGGTTACACAGGTTCGGTTGTTCCCGCTTACAGCCCCGACGGCCAATCGGTCTTCTTTCTGGCCGGGAACAATCTCGTTCAGGAACATTCGAAGTCCGGCATCGTGTTGAACACTTACGCCTCGAACGACCAGCCAGTCGCGATTGCATTTGGGCCAACGCCCTGACGAGCGCGGGAGCTGTCGCGGATGTCCCTCGCAAGACGGAAATGGCGGCGGGTTAGAATAATCGGGAGTTTCAAGAGGTGAAATGAACGATTCCAATCCTACGGCGCCACAACGTCAATCTCTTCGGCAACGTCTCACGCGGGCCGATGTTCTTCTTCTTCCGCTTTTCGCGGCCGTGCTTCTCGCGGTCCCCTCGGCGTCGGCCCAGACCACCGGCTACACAGGCATTTTCGGCGGCGGCCCGCTTTATATCAACGCCGCCAACAACATCACGGAACTCGAGCATTCGGGCTTCACCGAGGTCATTGTCTGGAGCGTTGAAGTCAACGCGACGGGAGATCTGAACCTGAACGGAGAATTCCCCCTGACGTCCAACGGCGTCTACATTGGAGATCAAACCCATGCCGACTTCGCCGCGAACATGGCGCTACTCAAGCAAGGTACAGTGAAGCGCATCACCTTCAGCATCGGCTCTTCGAATTACGGCGACTGGGAGGACATCAAAGCTCTTGTCGACGCGCAGGGCACGGGTCCGACCAGCATTCTCTATAAAGACTTCCAAGCTCTCAAGGCGGCCATACCGGCCCTAGACGCGATCGACTTCGATGACGAGAACAGCTACGATCTGCCTTCAACTGTTGCGTTCGGAGTGATGCTGGGCAATTTGGGCCTGAAGTCCATCCCGGATCCCTTCGACAATAATTCCTATTGGGAGAACGTCGTCTCGCAGATCAATACGAAGCTGCCGGGCACCGTTGACGGCGTGCACCTGCAAGCCTATGCGGGCGGAGCGGGAAATAATCCGTGCGTAAATTGGAATTTCGGGGGCGTGCCGGTATGGCCAGGCTTGTGGGACCAAGACGACACTCCGAGCCAAGTACAGACGATCATGACCGGCTGGAACAGCCAATGCGGCATCAACGGCGGGTTCCTGTTTATTTACGACGACATTGTCGGGACGGGAGCAGCGGCTCAGTATGCCGCGGCAATCAACAACGCTGTAGCCGCCAGCGGCTTCCTGCTTTCCGGTCCAGCAAACATTTTTCTGAACCAGAGTTCCACGGCTAGCGGAATTATCAAGATCACCGATCGGAACGGATTCACCGGCCCGGTCACGTTCACTCTCTCCGGCTTGCCGAAAGGCGTTGAGGGCACGGTCGCCGGAACAGGCAACGAAAGGAAATTGACGCTCCGGGCGGTTTCCACGGCGGCGACGGGCTTCGCGACGGTAAGTGTGACGGGAACTTCGGGCACTCTCACCCAAACCCTCTTTGTCTCGCTCGCCGTGAGCGCGGGGACAGGCTCAACCGGCACAGGCACGGGCGTGAACCTATCGTCGTACTTCAATCGTTACGGCATCTACACAGACGGCACGGCGTTCACTACCGGCGGGATTGATGGAGTGGGCGATGCGTACTCGGCGAACTTACTCGGCACGTCACGGGTTCTCTCCGGCGAACTGTTCGAGTTTGGGCCGGCCGATCAATTGGACGCGGTGAGCTGCACCGGCCAAACGGTTATCCTGCCGCAAGGCCAGTTCTCCGTTCTCACGGTGCTAGGGGCCGGCGTGGAAGGCAATCAACTGTCTCAGATTCTTACGGTAACCTACACTGACGGGACGAGTTCCCATTTCTCCCAAAGCTTCAGTGATTGGTATACCCCGCAAGGGTATTCCGCGGAGAAGGAAGGCGTGGCCATGGCTTACCGCGATCTCGCCAACGGAACCAAAGACGATCGGACGTTTAACTTGTACGCCTATCATTTTGCTCTGAACGCGGCCAAGACTGTCCAGAGCGTGACTGTACCCAACAATGCCGATGTCGTCGTCCTTGCGGCCACTCTTCACTAAGCGCAGAGGGTCCCGCGGCTAACGTTTCTAACGGCCGTGGTTCAGCCTAATCGCTGAACCACGGCAAGCCCCCGCGTGGATTCGCCTCAGGCCTTGGGGCGATTTATGCGCACCACTTAGCTGAAGCCCATGCCGCGGGTAATCGGACCAAAGATACCATTGAATCCAACCGACAGGCCGTCCGTTATGCTCGATCACGAAGACGTGTGTCGGCTCCGCGCCCGAAACCATTGGATCGTACTTAGCGTGGACTCCGGCCAGATCGAGACGCTCTCGCCACCACGCGAATACATGCGGGGCGGAGAGCCACGATTGAAGCAAAGGAAAATCCCATTGGCGAAGCGGCCGGAATGACACGGAGCCTCGCATCGTCAACTCAAAAGCGTAGCTGATCCTGGTCGGGCGCTTCACGGTTAGGGGGTGAAACGCCGGAGCGGCGCGACGCCACCCGCCACGGAGAAACATTCGGCCATGTTTTCAGTTCGTCCGCCGCCCAATTAGTCGTTTTGTCCTTATGACAGGCATTGCAGGAATTCGGAATTTTCATTTTGCGGCGGCCCGCGCCGCCGGCTGATCAGTCTTTTGCTAAGATGCGGCGATGCGCGCGGGAAGGTGGTTCGGGGCGCTTGCCATGCTGGGTCTTTGGGCGGCCAACACGTTCGCGGGACCGCCTTTTCAGACAGACGACCCGGAGCCCATCGACTACAGGCACTACGAGTTTTATACCTTCGGCTCGTCCGACGGCACGCCGGTCGAGACCGATACCGCCGGTCCCGCTATCGAGTTCAATTGGGGCGCTCTCCCCGATGTTCACCTGCATGTCATCATTCCGGCCGCGGCCGCGTTCCCCGCAAATAATCCCGGGTATGCTCCCTCGGGCGCCGGTCCGCGCGCATTCGGAATCGGAGATATCGAGCTGGGGATCAAATACCGCTTTGTGAAGGAAACCAAGCATCGCCCGATGATCGGCACGTTTCCGATGTTTGAGATTCCGACCGGCAGCGCAGCCCGAGGCTTGGGCGTCGGGAAAGCCTGGTATAAGTTGCCGCTCTGGGTGCAGAAGAGTTTCGGCCCTTGGACGACTTACGGAGGCGGAGGCGTGACGCTGGCGAATGCGCCGGGTTATCGGAATTTCCCGTTCGCGGGCTGGCTCGCTCAGCGGGACCTCGGCAAAAAGCTGACGCTGGGAACAGAAATTTTCTTTCACGGTCCGGAAGGCGCGGCGACTCCGCAGACCAGGCCGTCCACGCTTGTCGACATCGGAGGTTATTATAAATTTCGCGATCCCGGATTTCAGCTGCTGTTCTGTTACGGACACAGCGCCATCGGGCAGACGGAAAATTATGCCTACGTCGGGCTGTATTGGACATGGGGTGATCGGACCGATGGCGCCGCCGGATCCCACGCCATGATGACTGGTTCCGGATTGCCTGGACCTACCTAGAATTCGAGATCGGACGGGGAAACACCTTGAATATAACCAGCAAAGATGTGCTCCTTCTGGCGCATGCCGCCTTCGGCGTGACGGGCTGCATGACGGCTCTCTGGGTGTTCGTGGAAGCTCTCCATGCGCGGCCCGAGAATGCCGGACGCATGCAGACCTTGGCCATCCTGACGACGCTCTGCATGACGGCCGCGTGGATCTGCGGCGGGTATTGGTACGTTCACTTTTATCCCGCGGAGAAAACATTGATTCTGAAAGGACCGTGGCCGTTCGCCCACAATATCGCCATGGAAACAAAGGAGCACCTTTTCTTCGTTACCGGGATTCTGGCTTTCCTTCTTCCAATCACGACGCGGGAAAAGCTTTATGCAAACGCGACAGCCCGCAAGCTGGTTATGACGACGGCGGCATTGATCGCATTCACGGGTTTAGCCGTGGAAGGCGGAGGCGCCGTTATCGATCACGGTGTGAAGGTCGCGCTGCTGCACGACGCCGCGAAAGGAGTTCGGCAATGAATCCCGCGATGCAATCAGGGCGGCCTGTATTGGCGCCCGCCACAACTGCTTTCGTTCTGTCGGCCGCGGTCACCATTTTGTTCAACACCGCGCTGGCGCTGGCGAAGGATGCCTACCCGCCGCTCAACGGTTGGATGAAATCGATGACGGGTCATCACTGGACGACTCACGGGCTGGCGGACCTGGTGATTTTCCTGGGCTTGGGATTTCTCGTTATGAAGACAGGGGCCGCGGGGAAGATAAATCCCAGCCGGCTGGCGGGCGTCCTTGTCGCGGCGGTGACGATCGCGGCGGCGGGGTTGTTTGTTTGGTACGTGGTCACTTAGCTGGAAGTTGACCTCGGTTTAATCCGAAGTCCCAATTTCAGTACTTTTCAGCACCTGAGCACATATGTTTCGGGTCGGATGGCGGCCCGCCAATGGTAGCCTAATCCCGGTTGTCACCCTTCTGACCACCCGAAATCCTCTCAGGAAAGACTATTCCCGAATGTTGAAGAGACCTACCGGTGGATACGCACTGGTGTTGAGTTTTTGCCTGGCGCCGACGTTGGTAAGCGCCTCGACGGTCACGTTGGATCCGGTGGCGATCAACGGAACTTCCGTCTATACCGAACTGCCCCCGGCCGGCGCGAATCAACCCTGGATGACCGACATCTCCATCGAAAGCCAGATTCCGGGCGGGATGTTTATGGACGCTTCATCCGGCTCGGGGACCCATGCTTGCTGCTATCCGGGGCCGCAAGCGGCCGAGTCCTATAGCAGCAGCGATTCCACCTTCAGCCTGAGCGTCAATCCGCCGCTGGTGAGCCCGCCGGTGATCGCCGGCACCGGCTACCAGAATGGGTACGACGGGTTCCTCTTCTATTTCACCCCGGCGCAGGATGGGAGTTTCAAGGGCGAACTGGAGGTGTTCGACCAGACGACGCCGTGGGATGTCGCCCTGATCGTTCCGGTGTATGGATATTACGTGGAGGCGCCTGACGGCGGATATGGGCAATCGGAGACGTTTCTCTTTTCGGCGACTCCCGAGCCCGGCACCGCGTGGCTGCTGCTCGGAGCGGTTCCGCTGGCGATGTGGCTGCGGCGGCGCGGGCGATTTACGAGCGCGGAGACGCGCCGGATGGAGTGAAAAATAGTTTGGCGTACGGATTGCTTCAATCGGTGCGTGGCGAAATCATCGCCCAAAACGGAGAAGAGCAAATGTTGCACTGGTCGCTGATTTTTCTGGTTATCGCGTTGATCGCCGCATTTCTGGGTTTCGCAGGCATCGCCGGAACGGCCGCGGGTATCGCCAAGGTTCTGTTCTTCGTATTTCTGATCGTCTGGCTGGTCACCATGTTGATGGGCCGCCGCCGGATCTAAGAGCCGGCGTCTCAGGAAATTCGAAGCAGTTCGAAAATCGGGGGAAGTTTCTTGTAAAGAAGCCTTGGCGCGCGCCAGGGCTTTTTTGCATTTTAGCGGCTTAGATCGATGGGAACGACGCCGCGGAGAACGAAGTCGCTATAGCGCTCCAGAACGCCATTGAGGTGCGCGAGCGCGGTGCGCTGTTCGATCGCGATCTCCTCGAGCCCGGGTATGTCTTCGGCGGAACGGATTTCGTCCGGCAGGTCTCTGATGGCGAATCGGAACGCGAGGTGCGCCGCGGCCAGACGCTCGCGGGCATGATCGATCTCCGTTTGAAGCTGCGCTTGAATGAGGCTCTGACGTTCGGGATCCATTGTTTGGATTCATTCTCCTCTCGTTAATGGGGCTGCACGGTGGATTGCTCCAGGGGCGCAGGCGGATTCGTGCCCAGCGCGGAATCGAGGTAATGGATGGCGGTGCGTGCGCGGGCGCGCTTGATCCACTCATTCACTTGCGCGTCGACGCGTTCGCCGGTCAATTTTTGCTCAATCTGATCGTGCAATTGCTGGAGACTGGGAACGCTTCCGTTCTTGCCGGGTTGCGCGAGGACATTCTCGCGGTAGTACTTCTGCACGTCGTCGCTGGTGACCTGCACCGCGGGGCGGAAGCGGAGATCGATAAACTTGAGCAGCGCGAGCTGCCATTGCAGGTAGTTGCGAAGGTCGGCGGTGGTGAGCTCGTATTGCGCGAGCGCCGCCGCGAGTCCGGATGCGCTCCCGTGAGCTTTCTCCGTGCTCGCGTAGGCGGCGTCGATTTCGGCGGGCGGGACGGGCGGATAGCTTCCGAAGGTCATCTCGCGACGGATCAGGGCCTGTTCGATCAGGCGGCCCGCGGCTTGGCGGCGCGTGTCCGGGTTGTCGACGGGGCTAACGCGATTGAGCAGCGCGGTTAACTCCAGATCTTGTGTGATCTGGCCTTCGGTTATGGCCTGGTTCCCGACCGTGATGGCGATCCGGTCGATGATGACGGCGGGTAGAGACGCTGCGGCGGCGAGAAGGAGAAAGGCGGCTAGAGCTCGCATATCAGAACGTCTGCCCGATGGAGAAAAAGAATTGAAAATGGCTGATTTGCTGGAGCCCGCGCACGCAGTCATTATCGGCGGAGCAGTTCACGAGTTCCTGGAATGATCCCGCGTACCCGTAGTACTTCGGCGGATTGATGCTGTAGGCGAGATCGAGGCGGATGGGGCCGATGGGCGTTTTGTAGCGGATTCCGAACCCGGCCGCGTGGACCGAGTAGTTGAAGTCGGTTGGGTTGTCGGGGTGAGGCTGATGGACGGAGAAGCTGATATCGCCCGGCTTGTCGAACACATTGCCGAAGTCTTCGAAGAGGACGCCCCCGATGTTGTCGCCAATGAGCGGGAAGCGCAGTTCGGTGTTGTTGAAGAAGAGCGCGGAGCCGCCGAGCGGGAATCCGGTCAGCTGGTCGCGGGGTCCGGCCTGATCCTGAGGAAACGCGCGCAGCGTGTCGGTGCCGCCGCCGAAAAAGCGCTCGGCGAGCGGGATCGGGTCGGGATCCTCGGAACTTACGACAGGCGCCTTCCCGTATGTCGGCAGGATGCCGAAACTGGTCTGGCGCGCGAGGATCAGCTTTTCTCCGATGCGAGTGTAGGTGGCGTTGCGGCCGAGCACGCGCATGAAGTTGTTCCGCCCGCCCAGGTAATGGCTGGCGATGCCGACGTCCAGCGTGTCATAGATTCCGCTATGGGCGTCAGTGGGGTCGTCACGGCGGTCATTGATCAGGTTGACCGCAACGATGCCGGTGCGGGTGGCTGAAGAGAGCAGCGGGACCAGGAGCGGGTCGATCTTCAGGTCGGAGACGTTGACGTTGCGGTATTGGAGACGGTAGAAGATGGTGGTCGGTTTGGATAGGCGCTGGGTGAGCTGGACGGAGGCTTCCTCGCGCTTGCTGGCGAAAGTGCGGACGTCGAAGGAATCATCGTAGAGCGTGGTGATAGTCAGGTCGAGCCGGGGATTTTTCAGGATGCGAGGAAGCAGGTAGTTGATCTGGGCGCGTTTGTCGATGTCGGAGTAGCGGGTGCGGAATGAGAGCGTCTGCCCCTTCCCCAGAAAGTTGATGCGAGTGGCGTCGAGCTGGACGTCGGGACTGAAGCCGGTCGCGCCGCCGGGGTTGGAAAGATCGTTCGCGGCCGTGCTGCCGCCGATGCGCGCGATCTCTGCGCCTAAGCCGCCGGTGAGGGTCCAGCGGCTGGCTTCTTCCATGTCGTAGAGGACGTATTTGTGACCGGTATCGCCGTCGGCGTTCTGGATGGCCATGTCGACTTTGGCGAAGATGCCGAGATCGTAGAGCCGGCGCTGGGTGTCGCCCATCTCGACCGGAGAAAGCGGATCGCCCGGGATCATGCGGATTTGTTTGTCCACCAGAGCGGGCTTGGTGGCTCTGAGACCGGTGTAGATAACCTGGCGCACGAACTGCTGTTCGCCTTCGATGAGGGTGTAGCGCAGGCTGACTTCCGCCGGTTTGGGACCGGGCGTCGAGACCCAGCTGAACTGGGCGTTCGGGAAGCCGTTCTGGAAGTAGTAATTGAGAATCTGCTCGCGATCGGCCGCGATGTTGAATTCGCTGAACGGCTGGTCTTCGGAGGAGTTCAGGGTGGAGATGATGCGGTGCAGGTCGAGCTTCTGGTATCCGGCGACCTGCAAGCTGGAGACGATCCACTGCTTGCCTTCGTCCACCTTTATGATGACGGCAAGATCGCCTGTCTTTCCCTTGTAATCGTCGGCAAGGCTGCTGGTCACCGAGACATCGCGGAAGCCGTTGGAGCGGTAAAGGTTGCTGATGGATTCGCTGTCGCGGCGGAGGAACGCATTGCTGAAGCGGCCGTGGCGGAACTGGATCGATTTGGTTTCCAGAAACATGCGCTCCCGCAGAGTGCGGGTGGTGAAGTACTTGTTGCCGGTGATGGTGAGCGCGACCAGGCGGTGGCGCTCGCCCGGAGTGATGACGAAATCGATCTCCTCGGTGTCTTTGACGACACGGGATTCGCGGTACTCGACAGTCGCGTCGAAGAATCCGGAGGCCTGCATTTCGTCTTTCAGGTTGTTGGCGCCTTCCTGCAGAAGGTCGCGATCCACCGTATGCTCCTCATAGACGGGGACGTTGCTCTGCAGTTTGCCTTTGCTGATCTTCGCGCCGACGGTTTTGATCTCGAGCCGTGGGCCCGCGTCGATATCCAGTGTGGGGCGGACCCGCCGCAGGGCGGCATCGTAATCCAGTTTAGAGAGCTGGACAGTGGCGAGCAGGCGCTTGGATTTCTCGTATTTGACGCGGACGTTCTGGGCGCCCTGATTGGTCGATTTCTGGGTGACCTGCTTCCAGCCAGGGACCAGGAAGCGGCGCCATTGCGTGGCTTTGATGATCTTGCGGGTCGTGAGGACCAGATTTTGACCGTTGATTTCCGGATCGATATAGTGGGCGCGCTTGCCGGATTCGATGTGAAACGTGATGTTGACCTGCTGTGCGAGGTCGAGGTACCGCAGCGTGTGGGTGACGGTCGCTTCGTAGTATCCGTTGGCGGTGAGCAGCTTGACAATGCCTTGCTCGGCGGGCTGGATTTGGGCGGGATCGAACGGGGTGCCCAGATCGAGCCGCGTCGCGTTGGCGATCTGTCCATGGTTGGGCGGCTCGGGGATTTTTCCGTCGACGGAGATGTCGCCGATGAACCAGGCGTTCTTGGTCAGAAACTGCAGCACGACGCCGTCGCGGGACGGCTCGGCATTCACTTTGATGTCGGTGAAGCGGCCGGTTGAAAACAGGCGCTGGATGGCGGAGCGCACGGCGTCTTCGTGCAAGGGGCCGCGCTCGCGAATGCCCTGGCCGTCGAGGATGTCGTGGAGTTCGCGGGCGTCCAGCGGCTGATCGACCGGAAAGTCGATGCGCGTGATTGTCCGGCCTTCGAAGGTGTCAGCGCCAGGCTGTGGGAAGAGCGGCTCGGCGACGAGCAGGAAGAAGAAGGTGAGGGAGCAGGAAAGCAGCGCATTCCGGTTTCGCACCAACCTCATCGTAACGTACGGCGCCGGTGAGCACGTTCGCTTCCAGAGGCCGGTTTGTTACGATCCGGCGTGGGGGTGGCGTGAAGGCGGGAAGCGACCGGTATTCGCGGCAGACGCGCTTTCCCGCGTTCGGGGATGCGGGACAGAAGGCGCTGGCGGAAGGCCACGCGGTGATGATCGGCTGCGGAGCTTTGGGCAGCGTGGCGGCGGAACTGTTGGTGCGGGCCGGCGTGGGGCGGCTTACGGTGGTGGACCGCGATTCGGTGGAGTTCAGCAACCTGCAGCGGCAATTCCTCTTCGAAGAATCAGATGCGGCGGAAGGCCTTCCCAAGGCGGTGGCCGCGGAACGGCGGTTGCGACGTTTGAACGGCGATGTTTCCGTGCGGGGCGTGGTGGATGACCTGCGGCCGCGGAATGCGGCGGAACTGCTCAGCGAAGCGGATGTCGTCGTGGACGCCACGGATAACTTCGAGGCGCGATACCTGATCAACGATTTTGCCGTGAAGCACGGGACGCCCTGGATTTACGGGGGCGCGGTGGGGAGCTACGGAATTACGATGCCCGTGCTGCCGGGCGAGTCGGCCTGTTTCCGGTGCGTGTACCCGGATGAGCCCGGCGGGGTGCAGCCGACCTGCGAGACGGCGGGCGTGCTGGGCACCGTGACGGCGCTGATCGCGGCGCTGCAGGCCAATGCGGCGATGCAGATCCTAAGCGGCAATCGGGCGAGCGTGCGGCAGATGCTGACAACCGTTGACGTGTGGAACGGGCCGCTGCGCGAGATCCGAATGCCCGCCCGCGAGGCGGACTGCGAGTGTTGCGGCCACAGGCGTTTTCCATGGCTCGATGGCGAGAAGGAATGGCCGGTGAGCCTGTGCGGGCAGAACGCCGTGCAGATTCATGCGCGCCGGAATGCAGTGGACTTAGAAGAATTGGGGGAGCGCCTGACGCCGCTGGGGCGAGTGCGGATGAACGAGTTCGCGCTGCGGTTCGTGTCCGCGCCTTACGAGATGACGGTGTTCGCCGACGGTCGCGCAATCGTAAAAGGGACCAGCGATGCGGCGCTCGCGCGAGGCCTTTACGCGAAGTGGATAGGGAATTAGCCGCATCGCGTCAACGCGGCATCATTCCTGGAATGCTCAGCCGGATCCGATAAACGCTCGTGCTGGCGGTGACGTAAAGGGTCTTTCCATCGCTGTCGCCCCACGCCAGATTGCCCACAACCTCCGGGACGCGAATGGTGAGGATGTGCTTCCCCGCCGGCGAGATAACCCAAACGCCGCCCGGGCCCGCCCCGTAGAGGTTTCCCTCTTTGTCCACCTTGATCCCGTCGGGGCCGCCCGGCAATTTGTCGCCGTTGGCATCCTGAAACAAAGCTCCGCCGTGAACCGATCCGTCGGCAGCCACGGCATAGCGCATCCAGACTTTCTTTTGGGAATCGGAGACGTACAGAAGCTTTTCGTCGGGCGAAAAGGCGATTCCGTTGGGTCGCGGCAGGTCTTGAATGAGCAGTTGCAGACTTCCTCGGTCGGGCGGCGATCCAGGCTTTTGGCGCGCCGCGTTCGGAATCCGGTACACGCCGTTGATCCGCAGTTGCTTCTCGGGATCGCTGTCGCCTTGCGTGCGCAAACCGTAAGGAGGGTCCGTGAAGTAAAGCGCTCCATCCGACTTATAGACAAGATCGTTGGGGCTGTTCAACTTCTTGCCCTGGTAGGAGTCGGCCAGGATCGTCATGGGCGAAGACGGATCCATCGATTCGAGCCGCCACACGTTGCGCCGGGCGTGTCCCGCGACGGTGAGCCGGCCCGCGGCGTCCAGGGTCATCCCGTTGGAACCGGGTTCCGGGCCGTTGTAAGGCGCGGCCCCAGTGTAGCCGCTGGGATAAATGAAAACCGACGCGGTTCCGCCGGGAATCCATCGATCGATCTTGTTGGCGGGAATTTCCGCGAAAAGAAGGCTGCCTTGATGCGTCCAGACAGGCCCTTCCGTCCACTTATCGAAGCCCGTGAGCACGCGCTCCAACCGGGCGTTTTGCGGGACAATCTTGTTCGCAAGCGGATCGAGCCGCTGAATTTCCTGCGCGGGCGCCAGTCCCGCGAGGGTCGCCAAGACGAGACCGGAACACCATATCTTCAAGTTCATTTGAAGGACATTCTATACGGGATGGGTTCGAGATAAGCTGAACGTGTTTGAAGCGGGTTAAAACAAGTGAGGGAGAAGATCGGATGATGAAGAATGCCGCCGTATTGGGCGGACTGCTGTGCATGAGCTTCGCCGCGCAGGCTCAAACGCCGCCGGCCGCGCAACCCCAAACGCCGAACCCCAATTCCCAATATCGGCTCGGGCCGGATTCCCTGCCGCAGGAGGGCGTGCCCAAGGGCGAGATCAAAGGCCCGTTCACCCTGCCTAGCCAGGTCTATCCGGGCACGCAGCACACGTACTGGGTTTATGTGCCCGCGCAATACGATCCCGCGAAGCCGGCGAGCCTCATGATTTTCCAGGACGGCCAGGCGTTCAAGGACGAGCAGGGCGACATTCGCGCGCAGAATGTGATGGACAATCTGATCTACCGGCGGGAGATTCCCGTCATGATTGGCGTCTTCATCAACCCGGGCCGCACTCCGGAGCAGCCGGAACCGACGCCGAAAGAATGGGGCGACCGCACCACGAACCGGCCCACGGAATACAATACGCCGGACGATAAATATGCGCGGGTGATCACGGAAGAGTTGATGCCGGTGCTGATGAAGGAATACAACATTTCAAAGGACCCGGAGCAGCATGGGATCGGCGGATCGAGTTCCGGGGCGATCGCGGCGTTCGCGGTGGCTTGGGAACGGCCGAACGATTTCCGCAAAGTGCTCAGCAACGTAGGCAGTTTCGTCAATCTGAAGGGCGGGTATGTGTATCCGGAGCGGGTGCTGGCGAGCGAGAAGAAGCCGATCCGAATATTTCTGTGCGACGGTCGCAACGATAATCGCGGAACGGGCCGGAACGGCGCGCCTTACGATGAAAAACGCGATTGGTTCTTCCAGAACGTGCGCCTGATGAAGGCGCTCACGCAAAAGGGCTATGACGTGAACTATGCATGGGGCGTCAATCTTCACGGCCAGAAGTTCGGCGGGGCTATCATGCCCGATATGATGCGCTGGCTATGGCGCGACGGTCCGGTCTCCACCGATCCGACGGACATGGTGGAACGGGGATTTCGCGAGGCAGTGGTGAAAACGGCGGCCGAGGCGCCGGCTAAGACAAACTAGCCCCGCTACCAGTAGTGCGCGGCGATCAGCTGCGGCGGTCCCGCCGTTCCGCCCAGCAGCCGCGTCTTGAGAACAAACTGGAGGTTCCGTTTCTCCCAGTGCGGGGGCGCGTTTTGCAGCGCCTTCCCCAGGTACGCCGCGTTGGTCAGAAACTCGCCAGCCGCCGCCGTGCCCCCGCCTTTGATGCCGGCGGCGACCAGCACCGCTCGCTCCGTGGTGGGATTGAAGACCCTCGAAACGATGGCGTAATCGGGGTGGTCCTGAATCGTTTGCTGATCGCCGCGAACTTCCCAGTCGTGATTCGCGGGATGAAAACGATCCCGCACTAAATACATTCCGGTGGAAGTGTCCTCGTCGAAGTAAAAGCGGAGTTCGCCGGTCAAACTCAATGTCCAGGAATTGTTGAAGGCGCCGATCAGGACGGTGGTCCTCCCGCGCAAGTCTCCGAAAGACGTGGATCGTCCGCCGCGAAACTCGACCGGCTTCCGGAAAGTGGTGAAAAGGGCCGTCAATCGCACCAGCGTCAGGGCGTCGTTGATGCCGATCGTCCGGTCCCAAACCGGGACAATGTCGCTCAGCGGAACGACGCCCGCCGGCCCCGGCGATCCCTCCGGCAATTCCGCTTGGCTTTCGAAGAGCCGGTCGAGATCGCCCTTCAATTTATAGGTATGTCCCTGCCCCACGCACAGCACCACCGGGCCGGCTTGCGTAAGCATGGGCGCCCAGAACAGGTCCACTTTGGTCGGCGTGCGTGAATTCGACGCGATGTAAGCCGCGGCCGCGATCACGACCGGTAGCGCCACAGCCGCGACGATGAGCGGCCGGCGCGATCGCCGCGCGACCCGGCGATCCGGGATGGATGAAACGAGCGGAGCCGCGACGGCAAGTTCAGAGGGCGCAACCGCTTGCGGCGAGCGAACCGCCGGCTGATAGATTTGGGGTATGTAGGCGCCCGCCGGAAGGTCGATCCGCAATTCCTGATCGCGCCCCGGTTCCAGATAATAAAGCGCCAGGCGTTTGCGGACTTGGCCCGCCGTATTCCGGACGACCGGATCCTGGTTGGTGTCATAGTCCGGGTTCCGTTCGAAGACCGCCACGCCCAGGGTGCGCTCTTTCAGGAACTCCAGGCGGCCCTCGCACGACTGCTGCACGACGTATCGCAACAGGTCCGAACAGCGCTTGCTCGTGCGGAACGGAGTGCTGCCCAGAATGCGATCCAGTTGCGCAAGAATCTCGCCCGGGAGCGGCTGCGCGGCGGTCGATTGAGGGCTGGCTTCCAGATCCATGATCCCTTTGGAATTCAGTGACGGATCGAAGTGATTAGCGACATGGCGGTTACCGCGGACTTCCCGCCGAAGCGGGTTCCTGGCCCGAAAACATGTTACACCACGGGAATTGCCGCGCGTAACGTGTTCTGACGTTTATTGCAAACAAGCGGGTTAGCGCGTCTTGACCGTATCCTACGGGGTGTGTCCAGGGCGTGACCCAGGGCCATACCGCACGCTACCTTTCCCATGTGCAAATTTTTGATACGCTTTGACAATTGAACGTGCCCACTACAAGCGTGCAAGCTAAGCGAGATGAGCCCAGCCGATTTCATCGCTTCGGTACATTGCTTCCGTTCGGCTTTCTATTCGCCGTTTTCGCCGGCAGCCTGGCGGCTGGTCCCGGAATTCCGCCTGCCCCGGCTGCGGGATCTTCCGACGATGTTTCCTCGGCTCACGCGCTGCTGAATCGCTACTGCGTTCTCTGCCATAGCGAAAAGTTGCACACGGCAGGCATTGTTCTCCAGAACCTTGACCCCACGATGGAAGGTCCCAACGCCGCCGTTTGGGAGAAGGTGCTGCGCAAATTCAGCACCGGCCAGATGCCGCCGGTCGGACTTCCCCGCCCCAAACCGGAACAGGCCGCGGCCTTCACGAAGTGGGTGACCGAATCGTTGGACGCCGCGGCGCTGGCGCACCCGAATCCCGGGCATCCCAGCATTCACCGGCTCAACCGCGCTGAGTACAGCAATGCCGTGCGGGACTTGCTGGCGCTGGATATCAAAGCGGGAGCGAAGCTTCCGGCTGACGACACCGGCTACGGGTTCGACAACATCGGGGACGTTTTATCTTTGTCGCCGGTTTTGATCGAGCGGTATGTCTCGACCGCCCGGATGGTCAGCCGCGAGGCGGTGGGCGACACGGCCGTGAAGCCGGAAGTGAATGAGTTCAGTCCCACCAAGGAAGCGGGCGCCAGGAGCACTCGCGCGAGCGACGATCTGCCCTTTGATTCCGCTGGCGGGGTGTCGGTTAAGTACCACTTCCCCGTGGACGCCGAATACGTGATCAAGGTAAAGCTGCCGCCCGCGGTGCAGGGGTTTGACGCTCCTTCGCAAATGCCGCGGTTTTTAGAGTTGCGCATGCCGGTCAAGGCAGGCATCCATCAAGTAGGCGCGACGTTCCTGGCGGAAAATCTGGTTCCGGAGAGTCTTGGAAGCGGCAGCAAGCGGGTCGCGGTAAGCCCTGACGTGTCGGTTTCGTCGAAACTCGACCTCCGCATGGACGGCGCGCGCCTCAAGCTGTACGACGTGGAGCACGCGGGCGATTTCCCGCAGCTCTCCAGTCTCATCATCGCCGGGCCTTATAACGTAACCAGCGCAGGCGACACGCCGAGCCGCGAGAAGATATTCATCTGCAAGCCTGCCGCTCCAGGACAGGAATTGCCCTGCGCGCGCAAGATCATCACCGCCCTGGGACATCGGGCCTACCGGCGCCCCTTCACCGCCGCCGACCTGAAGCCTTTGATGGCGTTTTATGAGCAAGGGCGGCACAACGGAAGCTTCGATTCCGGAATCAGCATGGCGTTGCGGGCCATGCTGATCTCACCGGATTTTCTCTTCCGCGTGGAACACGACCCGGCCAGCAGTGCGCCCGGCACGGTGCATCGAATCAGCGACATCGAGCTCGCTTCAAGACTCTCGTTTTTCCTCTGGAGCAGCATCCCCGACGAGCAATTGCTCAGCCTGGCGGAACAGGGGAAGCTGAAAGATCCCGGAGTGCTCTCCCATCAGGTGGACCGCATGCTGGCCGACGAGCGTTCCTCCGAATTCTCCGCCAACTTCACGGGGCAGTGGCTGTTTCTTCGCAACCTTTCCAAAGTGACGCCGGATCCGGACCTGTTTCCCCAGTTCGATCAGGGACTCGCGCGGGCGTTCCGTCAGGAAACGGAGCTGTTCTTCGACGCGATCCTGCATGAGAATCGTCCGGTCACGGATCTGATCAGCGCGAATTTCACCTATCTGAATCAGCGGCTCGCCAAGCACTATGACATCCCGAACGTCTACGGCTCGCAATTCCGGCGCGTGTCTCTGGAAGACAGCAATCGCGGAGGTTTGTTGGGACAGGGCAGCATTCTCACGGTGACGTCTTACCCCAACCGAACCTCCGTCGTACAGCGCGGCAAGTGGGTTCTGGAAAATCTTTTGGGGAGCGGCCCGCCTCCGCCGCCGCCGGACATTCCCGCGCTGGAAGCTCACGCGAAGGATGGGAAATCGCTGACCATGCGGCAACAGATGGAGCAGCATCGGGCTAACCCGACGTGCGCCGGCTGCCATTCCCGCATGGACCCGATCGGTTTCTCCCTGGAGAACTACAACGGGATCGGCGCCTGGCGCGCCAATGACGGCGGCAGCCCCATTGACACCACCGGCAAATTGCCCGACGGAACCCGCTTTGAGGGACCCAAGGGCCTCAAGACTCTGCTGACCACGACCTATCGCGATCAGTTCATCACCACCTTTACGGAGAAGCTCATGACTTACGCCATGGGCAGGGGCGTCGAGTATTATGACGAGCCGGCCGTGCGGGCCGTGATCCGTGACGCGGCTTCCCAGAATACGACCATTCCGGCTTTGATTCACTCGATCGTCAGTAATCCGCAGTTCCAGACAAGGAGAACACCCGACTTATGATGCTCACCAAGAAGGCACTCGCCCGCCGCACTTTTCTGCGCGGCGCCGGCGTCGCGATGGCGCTCCCGTTTCTCGACGCCATGGCCCCGGCCATGACCAACACGGCGCGCTCCGCGGCCAGCCCCGCCATTCGCCTCGGGTTCGTCTATGTTCCGAACGGGATTATCCAGAAGGGATGGCTGCCTTCGACGACCGGCGCGGGCTACGAGTTTGCCTCCACCATGAAGCCGCTGGAGCCGTTCCGCGACAAGATGCTGGTGCTGAGCAATCTGATGCAGAACGGCGGCCGCGCGCTGGGCGACGGAGCGGGCGATCATGCCCGCGCGGGAGCGAGCTGGCTGACCGGAGTGCATCCGAAGCGCACCGGCGGCTCCGACATCCGCGCGGGCATCTCGGCGGATCAGGTGGCGGCGCGGCAACTTGGAAACAAGACGCAGTTCGGGTCCCTGGAGCTCGGTCTCGAAGAGCCTAATCTGGCGGGCGATTGCGACAGCGGATACAGTTGCGCTTACACCAACACCATTTCCTGGCGTACGGCGACCACGCCGAATCCGACCGAGGTGAACCCTCGCGCCGTTTTCGAACGGCTGTTCGGAGACGGAGAAACCACCGACCCAAAGGCTCGGCTGAAGCTCATGCAGGAAGATCGCAGCCTTCTGGATTTTGTGCGCGGCGACGTGGCGCGCCTGCAACCCAGTTTAGGAGCACGGGATAAGAGCAAGCTCGACGAATATCTGGAAGGCATTCGCGACATCGAGCGCCGCATCCAGAAAGCGGAGCAGCAGAGCGCGACGATTCAAGTGCCGATCATCGAGCGTCCGTCGGGCATTCCCGATGAATTCGAGGAACACGCGAAGCTCATGAGCGACCTGATGGTCATGGCGTTCCAAACGGACATGACGCGCGTGGTCAGCTTTATGATGGCGCGCGAAGGCAGCAACCGGAGTTATCGCTCCATCGGCGTTCCGGACGGCCATCACTCGGTGACGCATCACCAGAACGATCCCGAGAAGATCGCCAAGACGATGAAGATCGACCAGCTTCACGTCAAGACTTTCTCGTATTTGCTGAGCAAGATGGACGCCACCAAAGATGGCGACGGGACGCTTCTGGATCACACCATGATGCTGTTCGGCAGCAGCATCGGCGACGGCAACGCTCATACGCATCACGACCTTCCCCTGGTGCTGGTCGGCGGCTCGAGCTGCAACATCAAGGGCGGACGTCATATCCGGTATGCTCCGGAGACGCCGATGAACAACCTGCTTCTCACCATGCTCGATAAAGCCGGCGTGCCCGCCGATACGTTGGGCGACGCGACGGGCGAGTTGGATCAACTTTCAGGCGTGTAAGCAGCTCATGGACGCAGGAGTTTTTTTCCGCCGCGCGATCGCGCTCAGTTTATTGATCCTGCCTTGCTTCGCCAGCATGGATCCGGGGTTGATCGACGCGGTGAAGGAGCGGAATCAGAAGCTGGTGGCTTCGCTGATCAGCCGAAACCCGGCTGGCGTCAACGCTGCGCAACCGGACGGCGCGACGGCCCTTTCCTGGGCTGTCTACCTGGATGAAGCCGATGTGGTCGGCACGCTGCTGCAAGCCGGCGCAAAGCCGAACGTCGCCGATCAGTACGGCGAAACGCCGCTGACCTTAGCCAGCGCGACGGGCGACTTCCCGGTGATGGAAAAATTGATCGCGGCGGGCGCGGACGCGACAGCCTCGCGCTGGAATGGGGAGACGGCTCTGATGATCGCCGCGCGTTCCGGAAGCCTTCCCATCGTGAAACTGCTGGTGGCGCATGGCGCCAAAATCGACGCGGCCGAATCGCGTAAAGGTCAAAACGCTCTGATGTGGGCCGCCGCTGAGGGGCATTGCGATGTGGTCGATTTCCTGATCAAACAGGGCGCGGATGTGAAGGCGATATCGAAAGGCGGGTTTACTCCCCTCGTGTTCGCCGCTCAAAAGGGCGACGTTCAGTCGGTGAAGAGTCTGCTCGCCGCCGGACTTACCGCGAATTACATCCTTCCCAACGGGACCGGGCTTTTGAGCGTGGCTGTTTCCGGGGACAAACCGGACGTTGTCAAAGTTCTTCTCGAACACGACGCTCAGGTCAATATCGCGGATAAAGCCGGCAACACCCCGCTGCATCTCGCGTCGCAATCCGGGAACCTTGAGATTGTAAAGCTGCTTCTCGCGAAAAAGGCCGATCCAAATCTTCTGACCGCGAAGGTGACGCCCCCTACCGGAAAAGGCGCCGCTAGTGTTTTCCGCGGCCCGGCGGGGCAACAAACGGCGCTGCTTCTCGCCGCGAGGGCGAATCATGTGGACGTGATGCGCGCTCTGATCGCTTCAGGCGCCGACCCCAAAATCAAGGCGCAGGATGGCACTACCCTTCTGATGGCGGCCGCGGGCAGCGGGCATCTCGCGGCTGTCGAGTACGCTTATGAGCTGGATCCGGATGTCACGGCGACGACCACGCGGAAGAGCACCGTCATGCACGCCGCCGTCACCGGCACGCTGCAGCTTTCGACGCAGCCGGAGATCTGCGAGGTGATCAAATTCCTGGCGTCCAAAGGCGCGGATGTGGACCCGGAAGACATCAATGGCAGAACGCCCATCGTCATCGCGAATTTTCTGCCGATCGATAAGGCTGTCACGCTGATGACGAAGCTGATTGTCGACAGCGGGAACACGCCGAAAAAGTCCGCCAAGCGCTAAATCAATCCTGAAACTCTCAGTGGTTGGCGAGAGCCCGCCGCGTTTCTTCAAGACCTGGCGCATCGGCGTCCGCATCGTGCCAGATCGCCAGCAAACTTTCGTAAGTCTTACGCGCGGCGACCTGATCTCCCGCGAGACGTTCGGACCGAGCCAGTCCGAGGAGGGATTGCGTGCGCCCGGGCGCGCGCTCCAAGGATTGTTCAAACGACCGGCGCGCCGCGGCGGCGTCTCCCTTCTCCAGCAGAATCTCCCCGAGCAATTCTTCAGGAGGCTTGATCGTCACCGGCGGTCCGAAGGCGAAAGCCATGCCGCGGTAGGTTGCCAATGCCTGACGTATCTCCGCCGTGCCGGAATCGAAGCGGCCTTCCTTGACCTGGATGAGTCCGCTCAGGTTCCCGCTCGCCACGGCGAGAGCCAGCAAGCCCTGCGGATCGGCATCCGGGGCCGAGCGGATTGCCTCCATCTTGCCGCGCATGGCCTGTAGCGCGGAACGGGCCTTGGCGAGTTCGCCCGCTTGCGCCGCGGCGAAGCCCGTGGTGAAATCACACCACACCGCCGCCTCAGGCGCGAGAGTGGTTGCTTGAAGGGCAGGGTCGGAAACCCCGGTCCAGTCCATTGATTCGATGACCGCCATATTTCGCATTTGAGCGAAGGATTCCGTCAGCCGTTGATGAAGCCGAGCCGGACTTTTCGCGCCGAACGGAGCCACGCCTGAATGAGCGGCGGCCCAAGCCGCGCTTGCGGTATCGCTCGTTTGGCAGGCGGTGACGGTCTGCCGCGCCGCGCGGAGACGGCCCTGCTGGAAGTAGCCATACTCCAGCCATTCCGGATAGTGGCCGCAATCGTAGGGAGGGAAGTTGTCGGCCTTGTCCTGCAAATCGCCGACGCGGATTGCCTCCACGTTCGCGCGCACCACGTCATCCCACATGCCCAGCGCCATGAAGATGTGGGAGCACATGTGCTGGGCGTGCGGGGCGTCCGGCGCGATCTTGGAGAGCGCCCGCGCGGCTTCCAGCGCGCCTGCCGCGTGTCCGGGATCGTCCATGCCGTGAATCCAGTAGTGCGCCGCGCCGGGGTTGTCCGGCTCAAGGCGAAAGATCCCCTTCGCCATTTCGGCGGCTTGCAGGTAGACGGGAACGTCCCGCACGCCTTCGCTTTGGCTGAGCAGCGCGAGGGCGTAAAAGAGCCGTGCGTTCCGGTCATCCGGGTAAGCGGCGGCGAGCCGCTCCATGGCGTGGGCGTAGCGCTTGTCCCGCTCGGCCTTGGTTCCGGCGCCGTCATAAAGAAACTCCACGGCCGCCAGGTAAGACCTTTCGCGCGGGTCCGGCATGCGGGCGGCGCGCGCCTCGGGCGTGGGAGCGAACTTCACCAGCGCGGCTTTGCCCGCGTCGGCGCTGACCTGATTCCAGACGCCGTGGTTGAAGGTCATGGCTTCGCCCCAATAAGCCATCCCGAAGCCGGGGTCGAGCTTCTGCGCCGAGACGAACGAATCGGCGGCGCTGGAGTATTCAAGGAGGTGGAGCAGCAGCAGGCCGCGCATGAAGGCGGATTGCGCTTCCAGCGAGCGGGTTGTCGTCGGGAAAGCGGTTGTCCCCAATCCGCGAATCGTCTGGGGAAGGCCGGCCATAGGCGTATCGGGCCTCTTAGCGGCGCTGATGCGGGGTGCGGGCGCGACCATCGCAAGGACCAGGGGAAGAAATAATAACGAGGATCGATTTCCGGGATGAAATGGCATGACTCGCACAATCGGTACACGCCATTATGTTCCGCGAACCGCGGTGAAGCAACTCTCCAGACGGCGAATGCCCGGCAAGTTTCCGCGATGGAGTAAACTGCACACAGCCTCGACTGAGGCGGAGGAATGGCATATGAAACTCAAGCTCGTGCTTACCGGTCTTCTCTTCTCCGCGCTGGCCTTTGCCGGCGACATTACGGGAAAGTGGAATGGTTCGGTGCCCGGCCAGGACGGCCAGGAGATGACCCTGAACTTTGACTTCAAAGCGGAGAATGGCAAAATCACCGGCAAAGTCACTTCTCCCATGGGGGAGATTCCGATTTCGGAAGGCTCCATCAACGGCGACGATGTTTCCTTCACGACGGAATTCAATGACATGAAGATCGTCCACAAGGGAAAGGTGTCGGGCGATGAAATGAAGCTGAAGGTGGAGATGGGCGACCACGAAATGGATATGACGCTGAAACGCGCCGGCGCTCCCTCCACCAACTAAGGCGCGGATCATTCACGATATGGAGAGTTCGCCGGCTGACAAGCTCGTGGAAGATGAGTTCTGGGCGGAATACCAGAAAGCCTCGCGGCTTCACGGCGAAGCGATGGACAGGCGCAGAGAGGCTGAGCGGCAGTTAGTCGAACTCTATTCGGCCGCTAAGATTGAGCAGTGGGATATGGCGCACCGGGAGGAAGACCGCTGCTATGAAGACTTGAAAGCCGCGGAACGGGTGGTGTGGGCTAAGTTTAAGGGCAGCACTTCGATTTAGAACGATCCCGGGCGCGAAGTGGGTTTCATATTAGTGGAGAGGAGATCAATCATGAGTACAGAGGAAGTTGCGAAGGAACTCGTCAAGCTATGCTCGGAAGGCAAGTTTTACGAGGCCACGAAGGCGCTCTACTCGCCCGATATCGTCAGTATGGAAGCGGCCGCGCCTCCGGGTGGGTCGCGCGAGACGAAGGGGCTGGAGGGCGTGCTCGCGAAAGGCGAATGGTGGGCTGCCAACCACGAGGTCCATTCTTCCAAGGTCGAAGGTCCGCTGGTGGCGGGATCGTATTTCTCGGTGGCGTTCAAGATGGAAATTACTTTTAAGCCGCAATCGAAGCGGTTCGAGATGGAAGAAGTAGCTATCTACAAGGTGGTTGACGGGAAGATCGTGTATGAGGAGTTCTTCTATACCATGTAAGTGAGAAAGGCGGCGGAGAGCGGCCGGCCCGCGCATTTTGGTGGCGGGCCGCTCGCGCGCCTCTTAGCCAAACAGGAAACCGGCAAACCACGCCTGGAGCATCTGCCACTCGAACTGGAAGCGAGCGGTCCACGGAAGCTGTTCGCCGGAGGAGATGACGCGGCTAATGCCCGGGGGCGCCTCGAAGAGCTTGGAATCCAGCGGGGCGCGGCTTAGCGTGGTGACCTCCGTCAGTACGTCGCCGGTCTGTTCGCGCAGAGCGAAGCCCGTGAATTGGGGGCCGACACGAGAGAACTGAATCGCCGGAACTCCCGCCGTAGTATCGCCGAGCGGAACGTGAGAAGCATCGCCGACGGGACGGTTCTCGACGGGCAGCGCGTATGCGTCGATATACCAGCCGTCGGTGATCACCTCGCGGAAATCGGACGGCGGGTTTCCCGGCGATTCGGAATGCACGTGCTTGGTGGTGATGAGATGGCTTGCGCTAAAACCGAACAGCGGGCGACGCTCGCCCGTGTCCACCGTCTCGGATTGGATCACAAGGAAGCCGCGCGCGGCCGACTGCAAGGATGCTGCGAGGTACGTCTTGCGCGAACCCGGTGCATGCGGGGATGGTTCGACAAGCGTGTAAACTCCGTGAGCCGCGTCGAAGAGCAGATAGCTGCTTTGGCCGCTCGAATCCTGCCGGCGCAGACCGCCCTTGTAATAAGTGGTGATGGTGAGCGGAGGGCGGCCGGGCGCTGAATCGCGCACGGCGATCGTCCAATCGGCGAGCAGGGGCGCGGTGAACGCGATGGCGAGAAACGTCCCTTGCAGAGCGCGCATGCGACGAGTGTAGCCCACATACGCTCAGCGCTTCAGGAACTGGTTGCCGGGGTCGAGCTCGATGCGTTCTGGGCGCGTGGGAACGGGAATGCTGAAGCTGACGGGTTCGGAAGAAGAGCGGACCCAGGTCGTGATTTTGCGGCCGTGGAGATCGATCTGGACGGGGAAATCGGCGGAGAAATCGTCCGGGACGTCCTTCTGGGTGAGCGTGCCCGCGGCGCGCAGATTCTTCCCGGAGGCCGTGAGTTTGAGCGCCGGAATGCCCATCCCGTAGACCCATTGATCGAAGAAGTCGCGCAGTTTGGGATCGGGGACGCCCGTGGGCATAAACTCGGCGCAGAGCTCGCGGAACTGGTCGGTAGTCAGGTTCTTGCGTTCGTACCGGTGGCGGAGTTCAGCGAGCATCTTCCAGAACGCTTCGTCGCCCATGCGTGCATGGAGCATGCGCATGATCCACGTGCCTTTGCCGTACATGACGGTGATCCAGGCGGCGGGTTTGCCGTCGAGCTCCAGGCGGCGTCCGTCCGTGACGGGCCCGGACTGTTCGACCGCGACGCCCGCGGCGTTGGTGTCGAGGAGCCCTTCGCGGTAGCTTTCCAGCAAGGTGTTGACGGGTTTGGGGCCGTAGCGTTTCTCGATGTAGAGCATGGCCGAGTAGTTGGCCAGGGCTTCGGTGATCCATTCGTCGTGGTATCCGGCGGTGAGGACGAGATTGCCCCACCACTGGTGAGCCACCTCGTGGGCGTGCATGAGCTCGGTGAAGAAGATCTTGTGCTGGGCGTCCAGGTCGGCGAAGGCCTTGCCCGACGGGCTCATATACGCCATGGTGGAAAGATAAATGAGGCCGCCAAACCCTTGCCCGAAGCGGCCCGGGATGGGGGAGACGATGAGTCTGCGGAGCGGCGGCGGGCCGAAGTGGCGGGAGTAAAATTCCATGACGTCGGCGATATCGTCGGCGAGAGCGGCGAAGCGGGCGCGAGGGTCGGGCGCGCTGGCTTCGGAATCGAGCGGCGTGCGGATGCCTTCGCCGGGGCCGGAAAAGGCATGCGGGGGCGGCAGCAAATCGGCGTGGAGTTCGTAGGCGTCATCACGGTTCGCGCACATTTCCACGGAGAAGTCGCCGCGCTTCACCACGGTTCGCGAGTAGTTTCCGAGGTTAAAGCCCGCCATGGGGATCGGCGTATCGATGCGTCGCTCGATGACGCGTTCGTCGCCTTCGACGGTGTTCAGGACGGAATCGCCGGGCGCGACAAGATCGAGCGCTTTGGGAAAGCGGAACTTGAGATCGAAGCGGGCGAATTCGAGCGAGCGGTGCGGGTACCAGCGTCCGCGGGAGCCGACAAAATAAACGTGATGCGGGTCGGCGGTGATGACATCGCCTTCGTGGAGGATTTTGACGGAGTGCGTCGCCGCGGCGCGCAACGGTTCGGCGGGAACCAGGAGGAAAAGACGGTCGCCGGGGTCCGCGCCGGGGTCGATGACGTTGAAGGGGTCGGCGATCTCGGCGGGATGACCGTCGATCTCGGCGGAGATCACGCGCATCTGGCGGGATAAGTCAAAAGAGATGGCGTTCAAGTCGCGCGTCAGGCCGGTGAGCGTAATGGTGGTTTCGACGCGCATGTGAAGCTGGGCATCCAGACGTGAGTCGATGCGGTACTGGCTGGCGAGGAAGTCGGAGGACAGCGGCGCATTGCGAAGAGAACGGGGCGTGTAGCTGGTCCAGACTTTGAAGCCGTCGGGCGTGCCCTGCCCGGTAAGGATCTGCTCGGTCGCGCGGGAGTCGAATACGATGTCGAAGTTGCCGGGAGCGTCGGCGCCGGCGGTGGGCCGCGGACTCACCAGCGCGGCGAAATAGGCGCTGGGCTGGTGCGGGCGGGTGAGCAGGTCAAGTTGCAGGCGGGTTTCGAACTGGGGAACCACATGACGGAGCACGGGCGTGTAGCGGGCGGCCAGCAGCGCGCCATGTTCCGGGTCCTTGTGCATCCATTCACTGGCTTCAATTTGCCGACCGAGCTCGGCGGCGGTGTTGTCGGCAAAGAAGAAGGCGGCGTCGCGGAGGTGGGCTTCGAGATTGGGATTGCCGGCGCGCAGGCTGAGCGTGCGGCGCTCGTCGCGATCGGGCGGCATCAGCAGGACTTCTCCATCGCCGCCCTCGACAGCCGCGGAGAAGACGGCGGCGATCGGGGCGTCTAGGACGGGACGCGAGAAGATAAGATAGCCGTCGCTGAAGGAAAACTGGACGTCGCCGCGAGTGAATTGGAGTTCGCGGACGCGGTAGCAGTTCTGGGGATCCAGCTCAACGGTCCGTATGGCCTCGGACGTTTGCGCGCCGATCCCGGCGCGGAGCAGCGGGGGAATTGCGAAAAGGACGGCGACGAGGTAGGCGATTTGACGAACGCTTTGAAGCAGGACGAGCGGTTTATGCGGCTGGCTCTGAGGCAGGCGCGCCTGGGGAATGCGAAGCCCGGCGCGGGGGAAGTGGGCTGCGTGATTGTGCGCGACGGGCAGGTGCTGGCCGAAGGCTTCAATGAAGCCGAGGGATCGTTCGACCCTACCGGGCACGCCGAAATCGTAACGCTGCGGAAGCTGGGCGCCAGGCTGCGGACGATCGTTTTTCCCGGGTGTACGATTTACTGCACGCTGCAGTGCTGCGGGATGTGCACATTGGCGTGCGTCTGGGCGAAAGTGTCGCGAATCGTGTACGGCGCGACCCGGCGGGATGTGCATAGCATGTACTTTGAGGAAAGACACCTGAATACGGCTGATTTTATCTCCGATGCGTTCCGGGACGATATCGAAGTGGTGGGCGGCGTCCTGGCTGAAGAGTGCGCGGAGCTTTATCACCGGCCGGGGGAAGGGGTCGCGGCGAGTCAGCGATAGATTAGTAAAGCCAACTTTTATGAAACTTGTTACTTTCCAGCACGGGGCGCACGCGCATGCCGGGGTGGTGTTTGAAGACCAGGTGGTGAGCCTGAAAAGCTCCGGGATGCCGGCTGTGATTTCGGTTCTCGAGGGCGGGCCGGAAGCGGTTCGGCGCATTGAGGTTTTGCTGGCGAAACCGCCCGACGACACGGTTTTTCCGCTCGCCGGGGTGAAACTGCTGGCCCCGATCCCGCGGCCGCCGAAGATCATCTGCATCGGGTTGAATTACCGGGATCACGCCATTGAAACCGGGATGGCGATTCCGAGCACGCCGACGGTGTTCACCAAGTTCGCGACGTCCGTGATCGGTCCGGGCGAGCCCATCGTGCTGCCCAGGAATTCGCAGAAGCCGGATTACGAGGCCGAACTGGGCGTGGTGATCGGGAAGGGCGGCCGCTACATCGCGGCGGCGGACTGGCGCGAGCATGTGTTCGGGTACGTCAATCTGAACGACGTCAGCGCGCGCGACTACCAGATGGCGACCTCGCAGTGGACCATCGGCAAGACATTCGACACGTTCTGCCCAATGGGGCCGTGGATCGTGTCGGCGGACGAAATCGACGACCCGCACCAACTACGGATTGGAACGAAGGTGAACGGCGAGACGCTGCAGGATGGGAACACGCGCGAGCTGATCTTCCGCATCCCGGAGTTGATTGAATATCTGTCGAGCGTGTTTACGCTGGAAGCGGGCGACTTGATCGCCACGGGAACGCCGCCGGGGGTGGGAATGGCGCGCACGCCTCCGCGCTGGCTGAAGGCGGGCGACGAAGTCGTGGTGTCGGTGGAAGGCTTAGGCGAACTGCGCAATCCCGTAGCGGCGGAGTAGAGGCCTACAATAGAGGGAGATGCACTCCCACGCGCATCCTCATCCACAAACCGGCCGGATCCTGAACTGGTCCTTGCTGGCGACGGCGTCGTTCGTCGTCATCGAAATTCTTGCGGGCATGCGGGGACATTCGCTGGCCCTGCTATCCGATGCCGGCCATAACGCGACCGACGCGCTGGCCTTGCTGCTGGCGTGGTTTGGAATGCGGCAGGAGGCGCGTCCGCCGGACGAGCGGCGCACGTTCGGTTATCAGCGGGCGGGCGTGCTCACCGCGCTGGTGAACGCCATCACGCTGATTGCGATCTCGGTGTGGATCTTCTACGAGGCCGCGCTGCGCATCGCGCATCCCCAGCCGGTGAACGACCGGATCATGGCGTTTACCGCGATGGGCGGAATTCTGCTGAACGGCGCGATTGTCTGGGGGCTGCACGGGACCGACCGTGACGACCTGAACCTGCGAAGCGCACTGGTCCATATGATGGGCGATCTGATCGGGTCTGCCGCGATTGTGCTGGGAGCGATCGTACTGCGGGCCACGGGATGGGAGTGGCTGGATCCGGCGTTGTCGATGGCGATCGCGGCGCTGATCGTGTGGTCGGCGTGGGGGATCGCCGGAGAATCGCTGAACATCCTGCTGGAGGCGCTGCCGCCGGGCATGACGCTGCCCTCGGTGAAAGATTCCCTGCGGAAATTGGATGGCGTTCTGGACGTGCACGATCTTCATATCTGGAGCCTGGGATCGCGTTCGCGCGCGCTGAGCTGCCATGTGCTGATCAACGATGTGCCGCCTTCGGAAAGCTTTGTGATTCTGGAAGGCATCCGGAACGTGCTGGGAGAAGAGTTCAAGATCCGGCATACGACCGTGCAGTTCGAGCATTTGAACTGCTGTCCGCCGGAGGATGTGTGTTCCGGGCACGGCGCGCCGGAACAAGAGCACACCCATTCGCACGCTCACTCGCATGGCCCTTCGCATGAAGGTCACCAGCATCATCACTAACGGCACGGGGCGCCCGGCATGGGTGCGGCGGATCGCGGCGTCGTTTCAAAGGCATATCCGTTACCGCATCACCGGTTCCGGGTATTTGTTTGGGGGCGCGCTGGCGCTGGTGGGGGCTGCGGCGATCGCTTCGGCGAACAATCTTCTCTTTCTGATTCTGGCGGCGATGCTGGCGACGCTGCTGATCTCCGGGTTCGTGAGCCGCTTGGGGCTGGCGGGGCTGGAGCTGGAGCTGATTCTGCCCGAACACATTTCGGCGCTGCAGCCGGTGACGGCGCGTTTGCGGCTGCGGAACGTCAAATGGTTTCCGTCCTTCGCCATCGCGCTCAGCAGCCGGCCAGGCGCCAGCGCGCAGGTCTTGAAGCAGGAGATCGTGTTCCCGACCGTCCCAGGACGCTCAACGCTGGAAGTGGATGCGGCCGCCGTGTTTCCCCGGCGCGGGCTCCATCAGGAGAATCTGTTCGTGATCGCAACGCGCTTTCCGTTCGGATTCGTGGAGCGGCGCGCCTGGGTGTCCATCCGCAGCGAAGTGGTGATCTACCCGGCGCTCGACGGTTCGTCCGTGAGCGAGAAACTGCTGGGCGAACTTCGCGGAGAACTGGAGCGGGAGCAGCGCGGGCTCGGGTCGGATTTTTACCGCCTGCGACCCTACGAATTTCACGAGAGCGCGCGGTATGTGGACTGGAAGAGCTCGGCGCACACGCGGGAGTTGCAGGTACGGGAATTCGCGCGCGAAGAACGGTCTACCGTGTATCTGTTTTTCGATCTGCGCATGCCGGCGGGAGAAGCTTTTGAACAATCCGTGGCGAATTGCGCGTTCCTGGCGTGGAAACTCAGCGGCGAATCGGCCCGCGTCCGGTTCCGAACGCAATTGGCGGACCTGGTGTTCCCGGAGCAGGTGGATTTGTATGAAATTCTGCGCGCGTTAGCGCTGGTGAACTCCGCGCCGGAAATGGAAGTGCCCGACGCCGAAGAAGACGATCCGCATCTCCTCTTCACGGCGGACGCCGCGGCGTTTGAGGACGCGGGCTGGCGGCCCGAACATATTGTAAACGGCGCGTATGTGAGCGGGCCGGATCCTACGGTATCCTGACTCTTACATCGAATACTATGAAGCTGTTTGCGGCAGGCGTAATGGCGTGCGTGACGTTAGCCTCGATTTCGATTGCGCAGACCTCTGCCCCGCCGGCCGCTTCTCCCGGCGCGCCCGCGCCGAACACATCCGGATCGGCGACGCCTGACCTGCCGGAGGTGAAGACGTCGATCACCGTGAACGGACATATCACGACCGAGTCGCCCGCCGATATCACCGATCTTTCGGGTGTGCAGATCAGCGATACGCCGGGAACCAATCTGGACGATCGCCTGCGGCAAGTGCCGGGATTCAGTCTGTTCCGCCGGACGTCGAGCGAGGTGGCGAATCCGACGACGCAAGGAGTTTCCCTGCGTGGCGTGGGGTCGACCGGCGCATCGCGAACGCTGGTGCTGTTCGATGGCGTGCCGTTCAACGATCCGTTCGGCGGGTGGGTTTACTGGACGCGGTTCACGCCGGAAGATGTGGACAGCGTGGAAATTTCGCGCGGGGCGTCCACCAGCGTGTTCGGCAATCTGGCGCTCGGCGGGGCGATCAATATATTTCCCGACCAGCCCCTGCGGTCGCACTTTTCAGCGGGCGCCGAAGCCGGGACGCAGAGCACCGTGGATGTGTGGGCGGATTATACGAAGGCGTTTCGAAATTTTGCGTTCACGGCGGGCGGCCGCGGGTTTACGACGGACGGCTTCTACGTTGTGCCGGAATATGCGCGGGGCACTGCGGACCGCAAGGCTAACGTCCATTTCATCAACGATGAGGTGCGCCTGGACTGGTTCAGCGGGAAGCACCGGCTTTACGCGTGGGTGAACACGGTGGTGGAGGAACGCCGAAACGGGACGGCCTTGACGCACAACTCGAGCGCCGTGGGAACGGGCTCGCTGCGCTACGTGTACCAGGGCGCCAACGACGGTCTCGCGGTGACCGGGTTCGGGACCACGGGGCAGTTTCACAGCACTTACTCGGCGGTGTCGGCGAACCGCGACACGGAGACGCCGGTCTCCACGCAGACCGTGCCGGAGAGCGCGCTGGGCGGGTCGGCGGTTTACACGCACACGCAATCGCGCTTCGACATCACGGCGGGCGCGGACGCGGAGCAGGATCGCGGGTTCAGCACGGACCGGTTCTCTCCGACGTTCATGCGCATCGCCGGCGGGTCGCTGCTGGAGCACGGCGAATTCCTGCAAGGCGATCTGAACGAAGGCCCCGTCCGCTTCTTCGCGGGAGCGCGGCACCAGTACACGGGGCAGGACGGACATCAATTCTTCAACCCGAGCGCCGGGTTCACGGTGGGCAAGCACGGATGGCGCGGCCGCGGCAGCGTGTACCGGGCGTTCCGATCGCCGACCTTGAATGAACTGTACCGGCAATTCCGCGTCGGCAATACCACGACGCTGGCCAATGCCGCGTTGCAGCCGGAAACCGTGTTTGCAGCCGAAATCGGGGCCGATTACGTGATGGAGCACGGGGCGGTGCGCGTGACCGCGTTCCGGAACCAGCTCTACAACCTGATCACGAATGTCACGCTGAGCAGCACCAGCAATTCGATCACGCGCCAACGGGAGAACGCGGGAAACGCGCTGGATCGCGGCGTGGAGGTGAGCGTGGATCATCACTGGCGCGAGTTCACCGGAACGCTGGCCTATCTGCTGGTCGATTCGCGCTACGCGACGGGGTTGCGCGTGCCGGAGGTCGGGAAAAATCAGGGTTCCGGAACCCTGACCTGGTCGCATAAACGCACGCTGGCGCTGGGCGCGGTGCGCGCTTCGTCTCTCCAGTTCGATGACGATCAGAACCAGTTCCTTCTGCCGGGGTACGCGGTGGTGCAGCTGATGGTGCGCGAGCGCTTATACAAAAGCCTGTCAGCTTCCGTGCAGATTACGAATCTGCTCGACCGCACCTTCTATACGGGTTTCACGCCGACGCCGACGATCGGGGATCCGCGGATCGTGATGGCCGGGTTGATCTGGAAGACGAACTAAACAGCGCCTAACCCCGGCGCCGCGCGATTTGGGTCCGAGCGCCACGCGCTACCATGAAATTTGACTTCAGCGACCCCCGATATTCTGCAGAGGATTGTGGAACGCAAGCGGGAAGAACTGCGCGAAATGCGGGCGCCGCTATCCGAACTGGAGGCGCGCGCGGAGCAATCCACTTACCAGCGGCGGCCGTTTGCGGGCGCGCTCCGGAAGAACAAGCCGGCGATTATTGCCGAGATGAAACAGGCGTCGCCGAGCAAAGGGCTGCTGGCGGCGCACTATGATCCCGAACGCACCGCGGCCGCTTACCAGCAAGGCGGCGCGGCGGCCCTTTCGGTCCTGACCGATCATGATTTTTTCCGCGGCAGCCTGGAGCATTTAGAACGGGCGCGAGCCGCGGTTAAGCTTCCGGTTCTGCGGAAAGATTTCACGATCAGCGAGACGCAAATCCTGGAAGCCGCCGGCCGCGGCGCGGACGCCATTCTGCTGATCGCGGCGATTCTCAGCCGGGACGAACTGCGGCGGTTTCGGGAGCTCGCGGCGCAGTTTCTGGTGGCGGCGGTGGTGGAAGTGCATGACGAGGAGGAGCTCGATCGGGCGCTCGAATCGGGCGCCGCGATCGTGGGCGTCAACAATCGCGACCTGCGGACGTTCACCGTGCGGTTGGAGACTTCGCTCGAGCTGGCGCCGAAAATTCCAGGCAATCTGATCCGCGTGAGCGAGAGCGGGATCCGGACGGCGCAAGATGTTCAGCGGCTGACGGAAGCCGGTTTTGACGCGTTCCTGGTCGGTGAGCATCTGATGAAGGCGGCCGACCCCGCGGCGGCGTTGAAGAGCTTGCGATGTTCGTGAAGGTCTGCGGAATCACGCGCCGCGAAGACGCTTTGGCGGCGGTGGAAAGCGGGGCGGGCGCGGTGGGTTTTATCTTTCACCCTCTCAGCCCGCGTTACGTGCCGCCGCGCGCCGTGGGCGAATGGATTGAAGATCTGCCCGCGGATATCTGGCGCGTGGGCGTGTTCGTGGATCAGACGCCGGCGGCGGTGGAACGCATTTGCGCGGACCTCCATTTAGATGTGGCCCAGTTGCATGGCTCCGAGCGCGCCGCGGATGTTCCTGCGGCCGTGCGGGTGTGGAAGGCGTTTCGCGTGCATGGCGCGCTGGACTTGGCCGTGGAGGAGTTTCCGGCTGAAGCGGTGCTGCTGGATGGAGCGCGCTCGGGCGAACCGTTCGATTGGCGTCTCGCGCGCGGCGTGCGGCGGCGCGTGATTCTGGCGGGCGGCTTGAATGAGCATAACGTCGCCGCTGCGATAGAAGAAGCCCTCCCGTGGGGAGTGGACGCGTGTTCGTGTTTGGAAAGTTCTCCAGGAAAGAAGGATCACGCGCGCATGGCGCGGTTTCTCAAAGCATGTCAGCCCCTTTTGGCGATTCCCCAGTAACGACGCAGCCCGATGCGGGCGGGCACTTCGGCGCTTTTGGCGGCCGCTACGTGCCGGAAGTGCTGATGTCGCCGCTCGAAGAACTCGAGCAGACCTATTTGGAAGCCCGCCGCGATCCGGGCTTCCAGGCGGAGCTGGATCATCTGCTGCATACCTATGCGGGCCGGCCCACGCCGCTCTACTATGCGAAGCGGCTTTCCGAACAGATCGGGGGCGCGCGCGTTTATTTGAAGCGCGAGGACCTGCTCCACACCGGCGCGCATAAGATCAACAACTGCTTGGGACAGGGCTTGCTGGCGCGGCGCATGGGCAAGACGCGGATCATCGCGGAGACTGGCGCGGGACAGCACGGCGTGGCGACGGCGACGGTCTGCGCGCTATTCGGTTTCGATTGCACGGTGTATATGGGCGAAGAGGACATGCGGCGGCAGAAGCTGAACGTGTTCCGCATGCGCCTGCTGGGCGCGAAAGTGACGGGCGTCTCGTCGGGCAGCCGCACGCTGAAGGACGCCATCAGCGAAGCGATGCGCGATTGGGTTACGCACATCGAGACGACGCATTACCTGCTGGGATCGGCGCTGGGCTCGCACCCTTATCCGATGATGGTGCGGGATTTCCACCGCGTGATGGGCGTGGAAGCGCGGGAGCAGATTCTGGAGGCGGAAGGGCGCCTGCCTGACGTGGTGTTTGCGTGCGTGGGCGGCGGCAGCAACGCCATCGGGATCTTTCACCCGTTTGTGCGGGATGCGGGCGTCAAGTTGGTGGGCGTGGAAGCGGGCGGCACGGGTCCGGAGCCGGGCCGTCATGCGGCGCGCTTCAGCGGCGGTTCGCCCGGCGTGCTGCACGGCGCGAAGAGTTACTTGCTGCAGGATGAGCACGGGCAGGTTTCGCTGACGCACTCGGTTTCAGCGGGGCTGGATTACGCGCTGGTGGGACCGGAACATGCATGGCTGCACGAAGAGAAGCGCGCGGAGTATTGCTCGGCGACCGACGCCCAGGCTCTGGAAGCGGCGGTGCGGTTAAGCCGCACGGAAGGCATTATCCCCGCGCTTGAAAGTTCCCACGCGGTGGCCGAGGCGATCCGCCGCGCTCCCGGCGCCAGGGACGCGGTGTTCCTGGTGAATCTGTCCGGGCGCGGCGACAAGGACATGGACATTTACCGGGAGAACTTACCGGAGCTCGACGGAGAGTGACGCGGGTCGCCAAGGTGTTCCGGGACCGGAAGCACGTGCTCGTCGCGTATATCACCGCGGGCGATCCACATCCGGACCGTACGGCGGGGCTGACGGCGGCGCTGCTGCGCGGCGGGGCCGATCTGATCGAACTGGGCGTGCCGTTCTCCGATCCCGTCGCGGACGGACCCGTGATCCAGCGCGCGGGCTACCGGGCGCTTCAGCAGGGCACGACGATGACGCGCGTGCTGGAGATCGCGCGCGAAATCCGCGCGAGTTCAGAGGTTCCGCTGCTGCTGTTCACCTATCTGAATCCGGTGGAGCGCTACGGGGTGGAGCGTCTGGCGCGGGATGCGAAAGCGGCGGGAATCGACGCCTGCCTGCTGACGGATGCGAGCGTGGAGGAAGCTTTGGAGTATGTGCGGGTGATGCGCGCGCACGATCTCGATACAGTGTTTCTGGGAGCGCCGACCAGTTCGGATCGCCGTTTGAAGCTGATTGCGGAATATTCGAGCGGATTTATTTACGTGGTGAGCCGAACGGGCGTCACGGGTGAGCAGAGTTCGGTGTCGAACGCGGTGGCGCCTCTGGTGGAGCGGGTGCGCGCGGTTTCCGATCTGCCGGTCGCGGTGGGATTCGGCGTATCGACGTCTGCGCAAGTGGGTGAGATCGGCCGTATCGCGCCGGGCGTGGTGGTAGGGAGCGCGATCATGAGCCTGATTGAAAAGCATGGCGGCGCGCCCGATTTGGAAGAGCGCTTGGAAGCGTTCGCGCGCGAACTGAAGAGCGGATTCGAAGCATGACGCTGGAAGCCGCGATGCAGGCGTTGGGAGCTTGCCGGGAGAAGATCGATGACGTGGACCGGCGCATTCTGGAGCTTCTGAACGAGCGCACGGAAACGGTGGAATCGATCGGGCGCATCAAGGCCTCGGCGAGCCTTCCCGTCTATGAGCCGCGGCGCGAGGATCAGGTGTTTCAAAACGTGGCGGAGCACAACAAGGGCCCGCTGCCGCCCGACGCGGCGAAGCGCATTTTCGAACGTATCATCGATGAAATGCGCAAAGTCCAGCGCGAGCGAATGGAGAAGTAATGCTGGTAGTGATGGAGTCCGGCGTTTCCGAGCAGCAGGTGGAGCAGGTGATGGAGCGCATGATCGCGCTGGGTTTCGACGTGCACCGTTCGAGCGGAATGACGTACACGGTGCTGGGCGGGATCGGCGACGGACGGAAATTCGACGAAGCGGAGTTCAAAGCGATGCCGGGAGTGCGAGAGGCGATCAGGATCACGAGCCGCTGGAAGCTGGCGGCGAAGCGGGCGAACCCTGGAGGCACGCGCGTACGGATCGGGGCGGTGGAAGTGGGAGGCAGCGGCGGCGCGGCGGCGCTGCCGGGCGATGCGATCCTTCGCGAGATCTGGGAATCCTCGCAGGTGCGCGTGCTTTCCGCGCATGGGGACGCGCTGGTTGTCCCGGCCCACGCCATGGAGAATGAAGCTCTGCTGCGGGAGTTGGGACGCGCGGGGCTGCCGGTGATTCTGAAGCGCGGCGAAACCGCGTATGTGGACGACTGGCTGAGCGCGGCGGATCTGATATTGCAGGCCGGCAACAAGGATGTGGTGCTGTGCGAGTCCGGCGTGCGGAGTTTCGCCGGTCGCGTGCTCGATGTGGGGGCGATCGCGGAGCTGCGCATGCTGACGCATCTACCTGTGATTGCGGCGCCGCGCGCGGTGAGCGACAAGGCGGACGTGATCGAAGCGCTGGCCCGCGCGGCGACCGCGGCGGGCGCTCACGGCATCCTGAATTGACGTGCGGACGGTAACTATCGTTGGGGTGGGGCTGATCGGCGGCTCGTTCGGGCTGGCGTTGAAGGCGGCGGGCTTCCCGGGCGAGGTGATCGGCGTCAGTTCGCCGCGCACTCTCGAATTAGCGCGGGCGCGCGGCGCGATCGATCGCGGGGCGGCACTGGCCGAAGCGGTCGCGGCGGCGGATCTGGTCTACCTCGCGCTTCCCGTGGGACGCATCCTTTCCACTCTGCATACATTAGACGCGTGGGTGCGCCCGGATGCTCTGGTGACGGATGCGGGCAGCACGAAGCATGTGATTGTGGAGACGGCGCGCAAGCATCTGCTTGGATGCGCGTTTCTGGGCGGACATCCGCTGGCCGGCAAGGAATCGAGGGGCGTGGAGAATGCCGAGGCGAAGCTGTTTCGCGGACGCCCTTACGTGCTGACGCCGGGCGATCCTGAGCAATTGCGCGCGGGCCTCGCGGCGGAATTCCGCGCGTGGCTGGAGCGCATCGGCGCCAGCGAAGTCGTGATGGGCGCGGAGGAGCATGATCGCGCGGTGGCCTTTAGTTCGCACCTGCCGCAACTGGCGGCTACGGCGCTGGGCGCGGTGCTGAGCGAGATCGATGGTCCGCTGCCGGCTGGTCCAGGACTGACCGAAGCCACGCGGCTCGCGCTGAGTTCGTATGAAATCTGGCGGGATATTCTAGCGACCAATGCCGAGCCGATCAGGGAGGCGCTGGGGTCTTATATTCAGAAGCTCGAATACCTCCGGGACAACTTGCGGACGCGCGGCGTGCAGGCGGAATTCGAGAAGGCGGCGGGTTTCGCGCGGGATTTACGGAAGTGAGCGTTCCGCAGGCGCAAGCAGTCTAATCCGCAGCCATGATGTCGCCGGGCACGATGCGGCGCGTGCGGGGCAGGCGGCCTTCCATGGCGAGGACGGCTGCACCGGCGAGAACGCCGAGAAACACAGCCAGCTTGATGACGTTGCTCTTGCGGCGGCTGGGGAGCGTCACCCACAGCGCTCCAAGAACGGGTTGGGCGATGCAGGCCGCCCAGACAGTGCCGTAGAAATAACGGCGCTCCACGCCCTCACCCGCCGTGGACGGCTTCACGCGCGGAAGTTTTCCGGCCGCTCCCAACCCCCATATGACAACGGCCAGTGGGAAGTATGCGCGGGCGTAGATCTGCCGCAGGATCCACTTTCCGGTGACGACGGCGACCGCCAGCCCGGCGAGATTCAGAACCGCGAAGTTCAAGGCCACGTTCCACGCGAAGGTGTAGCAGACCCGGCGGTAGAGCGGATTGGGTTTATCCTCGGTAAATCGCAGGATGTAAGGTCGCGGCTCGACCCCGGGCAGCCGGCCGAAGACTCCGGCGGTTCCGGTTCCCAGAAGCACTGCGCCCAGCCAGATCCACGTGCGCGGCGTCCCGCCGTAAGCGAACAGGTCGAAGGTCATCGGGCCGGGAGTGATGAAGAAAACGGAGATCCAGATGGGCCAGTGCGCCAGGCGGTACAGGATCGTGTTGCGGTCGCGGATCTTGCGCTGACTGGCGTACTCGAGGCGGACGGAACGTTGCACCGCTTTCTAAATTAATACACGCACAACTCTCTTGACGGGAGAGAATGACTTTAGGATCGAATCGTGCGCGCTGCCGTGAAAGCCGATACGCCCATTCTGGATCTCGTGGAAGGCGTGCCTCTCTATGAAAGGCCACAGTTACTGGCTCGCGCCGCGCAAACGATCTGCGGCGCCGCCTTAGGGTTGCTTCCTCTGTTTGAAGTCCTGCAAGGCTGTAGTTTCGCGGCATCGTATCTGCTCCTGCCCGTTTCGATGTACTGCGCGCTGGCCGTTCATGAGATGGCTCATCTGCTCGCCGCCTTCTGCACCGGCGCGCGTGTGGCGGAGCTCCGTGTCGGCGTCTTCCGGCTTACCTGGGACGAGGACGGGTTTGGATTCGAACTTACCGCCGAGGGTTCTTTCGGCGGCGTAGTTCGACGTCAGGCCGTTGACCATCCAAAGCTCAAGAGCAGATTGATCCTGTTCTATGCGGCGGGGCCGGCGGCGAATCTCGCGCTGGGCGTGGCGAGTTGGATCTACCGGGGCGAAAGCTTCATCCTGTCCCAAATCGCATACACCACCTTCATCTACTTTGTCCTGTCGATGGTTCCCGCGTACGGGGCACACGGTCCTTCAGACGGGCGGGCCCTTGCAATTCTCGCCATGCCACGCCAAGCCGCTCAATTCGTTGCGCTCCACCGGATCAGCGCGTTCATCGCAGCGAAGACTCCGCCGGTCTTGTGGGACGCACAAGTGATCGAAAAGCTGACCCAGGCCAAGGCTCGCTCCGTGGAATGCGCACGCGCACACGTTTTCGCTTGCTGGCACGCTTTTCTCCGCGGCGACTTCCCGCGCGCGTCGGCGTTCCTGGAAGAAGCGCTGCGCCGAGCCGATCTCGCCGATAGCGCGCTTCGCCAAACGATATTTCACCTCGCAGCCGCGATCCACCATTGCGGACGTTCGAACGCGGAAGGCGCCGCCGAATGGGCCCGGCGAGAGAAGCTTGAGCAGCGCGGTCCGAGCCCGGCGCTCCTCTTTCAATCGCTTTTCTTACAATGAAGCTCTGAACTTAGAAAACGGAAACAGCGAGTTTGCTCCGCCGCCTGAACGCATTCTCGATGTCGGGTGCGGCGTCAAGAAGCGCCCGCACGCTATCGGGATCGACCGCAATCCCGCCAGCGCGGCCGACGTGATCTGCGATCTTGACCGTTTCCCTTATCCGTTTGCCGACGCCGCGTTCGATAAGCTCTACGCGATTCACGTAATCGAGCACGTCTCCGACGTGATCCGCACCATGGAAGAATTCCACCGCCTGGTGCGCAAAGGCGGCCTGATCCGTATCGAAACGCCGCACTACACGGACTTCAGCTCCTTTTGCGACCCGACCCACAAAAGTCACCTCAACAGCTATTCGTTCCGTTATTTCGGAGAAAACGCGGGCGGCTTCGGCTACTACTCTTCCGTGCGCTTCCGGGAACGCAAGGTCGAGGTGAAATTGCTTCAACTCTGGCGGCTGGCCGGCTTCGAGTGGCTGGTGAATCATGTCCCGCGTTTCCGCAAATTCTGGGAGCACTATCTCTGCTTCGTGATCCGCGGCAAAGTCCTGAACTTCGAGTTTGAACCCCTGTGATCGCCACCTTGCTGCCCCGTCTTTCCGATTGGCTGCGGCACCGGATACAGCGGCGGCGCATGACCCCGGAACGGGCGCTGGGACGGCGCGGCGAGGATTACGTCCACCGCTTCCTGCAGAAACGCGGCTATCGAGTGGTGGCGCGCAACTACCGCACGCCCTCCGGCGGAAACGAAGTGGACATCATCGCCTGGCACGGGGAATCGCTAGTCTTCGTGGAAGTGAAATCCCGGGCCAGCGCCGATAGCTCCGCGCCGGAACGCGCCGTCACGCCCGAGAAAGAACGCCGCATTCTGCGCGCCGCCCTGGACTATGCCCGGCGCGCCGATATCGATTGGGGGTGCGTGAGGTTCGATGTGGCCGCCGTCACCGCGGGAGACCGGCCGCGTATAGAACTGTACCCCGATGCGTTCGGCCCAAGTCGGTAGTGCCCTAAGGGTGCGTTTATCGGTCTTCACCGGTTGTATACTGTTCGCCACGCAAACCCCATATCCAATAGGGATGTGCCGACGAAGGAAAACCGAAATGAAAACCCTGCGACATTTCGCACCAGCTTTATTGCTTATTATCCTTTCCGCAACGAAGATGATCTCCGCGAGAGAGTTTCTTCCCATCGTGAACCCGAATTTCTCCAACATCGCAGCCGAGTGCTCAACTCGCTATGTCTACCAGGCCGCACCCGGCGCGACGTGCGCCGGACCAAATGTGCCACAACAGGACCTTAACGGCACGCTGGGGATCGGCTGGGGATTCACTGCGCCTGCGCCTTCTGTCGATGGGAGCGGGTTGACGGGCGCGGATACAGGCTTCAATCCTCCTTCATTCGTGGGGTTTCCGTTCGTTCAAGCAGCCTTTCTTCAGGCCGAGCATTGTCAAGTCTGGCAGACAATCTTTGGATTCGTCGCGGGGACGGAGTACCGGTTGTCTTTTTATCTTGGGTCGCGCTACTACACAGGGGAGGGTGAGCAGACCGTATTGGTGATGATTGATGACCGCGTAATCGGCATCTATAGTTTGGTCAGCTTCACGCCCTTTACCCTTCAGAGCAAGCTATTCCAGGTAGCTACTAACGGCCCGCATACTTTGCGATTCGTCGGAACTACCTCAGGCGTCGGAACCGCGTTCTTTTCGGGCGTCAGCATCGAAGCTTTAGGGCCTGACGACGATAAGTAGTGGTTCCGGGCGGTTCCATCTCCGGTTTATGAGACGATGCATCGCCTTGAGCTCGCGCCGGGTGGATGGAGCGATAGTCCCCCGGTAGGAGAACGCAAGCGCTTGCTGCTAGATCGAAGGAATTTCGTGCAACGCAGGTTTAGGGCACTACCCGCAAATCCGCGCTCCTCAAGTCCGTGGTTATATTGATACCTGCGGGTCATGCGCCGATATGCCGGGCGCGCGCCCGCGATAACCGAAAAGGATTCGATTGCCAGAGCTCCGCAAAGACCCGATCACCGACCGCTGGGTGATCATCGCCACCGATCGCGCACGGCGTCCCAGCGACTTCAGCCGGGAGACTGTTGAATTCACCCCCGGCCGCATCTGCCCGTTTTGCACCGGGTACGAAACCAAAACGCCGCCGGAAGTTCTCGCCATCCGCGACAGCGGCGCCCCCAACCACCCCGGCTGGACGCTCCGCGTCGTGCCCAACAAGTTCCCGGTGCTCGGCATCGAGGGCGACCTCAATCGCCAGGGCGAAGGCATGTTCGACAAGATGGTGGGGATCGGCGCCCATGAGGTCGTGATCGAAACCAACGTCCACGGGGAGACGCTCGCCGATATGCCCGAAAGGCAGGTGGAGCACGTCCTCTGGGCGTTCCGCGAACGCATGCGCGATTTGAGGAAAGATCGGCGCCTCCGCTACATTCTCGTCTTCAAGAACCATGGAGCGGCGGCCGGGGCGACTCTCGAACATCCCCATTCCCAGCTCATCGCCCTGCCCGTGGTTCCCAAACGCGTGCAGGAAGAACTCGAAGGCGCGCGTCGCTACTTCGGCTACAAGGAGCGCTGCGTATTCTGCGACATGATCCGGCAGGAATCGAAAGATACGTCGCGCGTGGTCACGGAAACGGACCGCTTCGTCGTCGTCGAACCCTACGCCGCGCGCTTCCCCTTCGAAACACATATCCTGCCGCGCCGGCATCAATCCCATTTCGAGGAGATGGAAGCCGGCGATCTGCATAACTTAGCCTGGGTGCTCCGTTCCACGCTCCGCAAGCTCGACCGCGTTCTGGAGCGTCCGCCTTACAATTTCATCATTCACACCGCGCCCGTGCAGGAAGCGAGCAACGAGTTCTACCACTGGCACATTGAGATCATGCCGAAGCTGACCAAGGTCGCGGGCTTCGAATGGGGAACGGGATTTTATATCAATCCCACGCCGCCGGAAGAATCAGCCAAGTTCCTCCGGGAAGCCGGCTTAGGCTGAAAACGCACACTCTCCCGGGCTTCAGAAGCCGATTTGGACCGCAACTCGCACGCTGACGCGAATGAGATTCGATCTGTCCCCGGCGATCGCCCGCGTCAACAACATGGCGCACGACATGATCGCGAACCTGCCGAATACAATCCTGGCGATCGCGGCCATGGTGTTGTTTGTCCTGATCGCCCGGCTGCTTCGGAATCTCGTCGCCAGCTTCACGCACCGCCGTTTGCACGCGCAAGACGCCGGGATGGCGATCGGCCGCCTGACGCAAGGCGTCATTCTACTGCTCGGCCTCCTGATCTCGCTCTCCGTCGCATTACCGTCGTTCAAGCCCACCGACGTCATCCAGCTTCTGGGCATCGGAAGCGTCGCCATCGGGTTCGCGTTCCGCGACATTTTTCAGAACTTCCTGGCCGGCATCCTGCTTCTGATCACGCAGCCGTTCCGCATCAGCGACCAAATCGTCGTCAGCGGCTATGAAGGCACCGTGGAAGACATTCAGGCTCGCGCCACGCTGATTAAGACGTACGACGGCCGCCGGGTGGTGATTCCCAATAGCGACCTGTTTACGCAAAAGGTCATGGTGAACACGGCCTTCCCCAAGCGCCGCGTCAAGTACGATGTCGGCATCGGCTACGGCGACGACATCGAACACGCCAAAGAATTGATGCTTCAGGCGATCGCGGAATCCGATCACGCGCTCAAAGAGCCCGCGCCGGAAGTCTTGGTGGCCGATCTCGCCGCCTACGCCGTCACGCTGCGGCTTCGCTTCTGGATTGAGCCCGCCACGCAGCGCGATTACGTCGTCGCTTTGGATCAGGTGCTGCTGAACGTGAAGGGCAAGCTGTCCGAAGCCGGCATCGATATGCCTTATCCAACGCAGCAGATTCTGTTTCACGATCAGACCGAGGACATCGATGGCGACCGCAACCGGCAGCGCGAAGGCTGGCCGGCCGGACGCGGCGCAGTCCCCGAGCCGGCCTACCGGAACAATCGGTCCAACTAAGCCGGCCTTGCGAATTAAGAATTAAGCGGCGGTCAAAGGCGCTGCCTCGAGTTCGCGCTTGAACTTGCACTCGCCGTTCGGACACTGAAGCACGGGTCCCGCTTTCAGGAACTTCTCCACCATGTAGGGACTGCCGCACTCGGGACACTTCTCGTCCACGGGCTTAGCCCACGCGACGAAGCTGCAATCCGGGTAGCGCGTGCAGCCATAGAACGTCTTGCCCCGTTTCGAACGGCGTTCGGAAATGTCGCCCTCGTGGCAGTCGGGGCATTTTACGCCGATGGTCTTCTGCTTCACGTACTTGCAGGTCGGATAGTTGCTGCAGGCCGTGAACTCGCCGAACCGCCCATACTTCGTCACCAGATTGCTGGCGCACTGCGGGCATTTCTCGTCCAACGGTTGATCCGCTTTCTTCTGCGTGCCGCCGATCGGCTTGGTGGTCTTGCAATCCGGATATCCCGTGCAGGCGTAGAACGTTCCGAATCGGCCCTTCTTTAGGACCATCGTGCGGCCGCAGTTCTCGCAGTATTCTTCCGCGTCCTGCTCGGTCAGATCGGCGCCTTCCACATCGGGCAGATCCACCGTCAATTCGCGCGTGTAGGTGCATTCCGGATATCCGGTGCAGGCGATGAAGCTGCCGTGCTTGCCCCACTTGATCACCAGCGGCTTGCCGCACTTCTCGCAGAGGAGATCGGTCGGCCGCTCCATCCGCTTGATGTCCGTCATGTGCTCGGACGCGTGATCGAGGTCTTTGGTGAAGCGGTCGTAGAACTCGCTCATCGCCTCGCGCCAGTCCACTTTGCCGTCTTCGATATCGTCCAGTTCCTCTTCCATCCGCGCCGTGTACTTCACGTCGAAAATGTCGTTGAAACTTTCCAGGAGCAGGTCGGTGACGACCATGCCGAGTTCGGTCGGCTTGAACTTGCCGCCCTCCCTGGTGACGTACTCGCGCTCCTGAATGGTCGAAAGAATCGAGGCGTAGGTGGACGGGCGTCCCACGCCGTCGGATTCCAGCTTCTTGACGAGCGTGGCTTCCGAATAGCGCGGAGGCGGCTCGGTAAAATGCTGTTCCGGGCTGAGTCCGCGGAAGCGCAGAGTTTCGCCGGCGGCCACCACGGGCAGTTTGTGCTTGAGCTCTTCGTCGTCCTCGTCCTTCTGATCTTTGCCTTCCTCGTAAACCTTCAGGAAGCCGTCGAACTTCGGCACCGAACCGGTGGCGCGGAACAGGTAGTCGGCCCCGCTCTTGCCCTGCACATTGATATCGATGGTGGTCTGGTCAAAGACGGCGGGCATCATCTGCGAAGCCACGAACCGCATCCAGATGAGCCGGTAGAGCTTCATCTCGTCTTCGGCCAGAACGCTCTCGAGCGATTCCGGCGTGTGCAGAACGCTGGTGGGCCGGATGGCCTCGTGCGCGTCCTGGGCGTCCTTCTTGGTCTTATAAACGTTGGGCGCTTCCGGAATGTACTGCGCTCCGAACTTGGCCGTGACGAACTCTCGCGCCTCGGTGAGCGCGTCGTTGGAAACGCGGGTCGAATCCGTGCGCATATAGGTGATGAGACCTACCGCGCCTTCTTTGCCCAGCTCCACGCCTTCGTACAGGCGCTGCGCCAGCATCATGGTGCGCTTGACGCTGAACCGCAGCTTCCGCGCGGAATCCTGCTGCAGCGTGGAAGTGATGAACGGCGCGACCGGATTGCGGCGCTTCTCGCGGGTGTTTACGGACTTGACGACGTACTCGACGCCGTCCAGATCCGCCAGGATGGCGTCAGACCGCTCCTGATTGCCGATCTCCGCGTTTTCGCTATCGATCTTCTGCAGCCGCGCGGAAAAGGCCGGCGGCTTTTTCGCCGACAGATCCGCGTCGAGCGACCAGTATTCGTCCTTGACGAACGCGCGGATTTCGCGCTCCCGCTCCACGATCACGCGCACCGCAACCGTCTGCACGCGTCCGGCGGAGAGTCCCCGCCGCACTTTATCCCAGAGCAGCGGCGAGATTTTGTAGCCGACTAAACGATCGAGGACGCGGCGCGCCTGCTGCGCTTCCACCTTGTGCACATCCACCATGAGAGGCTTCTCGAAAGCCTTCTCGACCGCCTTCTTGGTGATCTCGTTGAACATCACGCGGTAGATCCGCGGCCCGTTCTTGTGACCGTCGAGCTCCTCCTGCAGGTGATAGCAGATGGCTTCGCCTTCGCGATCCGGATCGGCCGCCAGGTAGACCGAGTCCACCTTCTTGGCCGCGGCCTTCAATTCCGCGATCAGCTTCTTCTTTCCCTCAATCACTTCATAGCGGGGCTGAAAGCCATTGTCGACATCGACCGCCAGATCTTTTTTAGGAAGATCCTTGATGTGACCGAGCGAGGCCTTCACGATGTACTGGTTGCCGAGGTACTTGTTAATCGTCTTCGCCTTGGCGGGCGACTCGACGATGACCAACGATTTTGCCATAGACTGCGTTCTTCTTCTTGACGCCTGAAATTACAACGACGATGATCCGCTTAACCTTATTAGGGCTACCACACTTTAAGGATGCGTTTTGTCCAGAAGATGTCTGGACGCCTGCCGGAAAAACTTTCACCAGCCAGTTGAAGAAGATGCAGCCACGTTCCGTTAAGTTTCAACGCGGCTCCCAACTGATTGAAAACAAGAGCCAATCACCAAACCTTGATGTAGTTCTTGCCGGGAAGCTGCCGCGCCAGGCCGAGCATCTCCAGTTCGAAGACGGCGGCGATTACTTCCGTCGTCGAACAGCGTTCCATCGCCTCGATCAGGTCGTCCAGGTGAGTGGGAGCGTCGGATTTCAACTTGGCGAGGACCTTGCGGCTGATCTCGCTTTCCGGCCCGACGCCCAGTCCGGGACCCTGGTCCTTCGCCGCAACGGCGTCGTCGCCCAAATTCAGGATGCGCTGCCGCCCGTCGTCGATCAGCTTGCGTCGGATCGCCGGCGGTAGATCCACCACGACGTCGTTCCAATCCTGCACCAGCTTGGCGCCCTGCTTGATAAGCAGGTTCGGACCCCAGCTCATTTTGGAGGTGATGTTGCCGGGCACGGCGAAGACTTCCCTGCCCTGTTCGAGCGCCAGGCGGGCGGTGATGGCTGAGCCCGAATACTGGGCGCCCTCGATGACCAGCAATCCCACGCTCGCGCCGCTGACGATCCGGTTCCGGATCGGAAAGTTCTGCGGAAATGCGACCGACGCCATGGGGAACTCCGACACGATCAATCCCTCGGCCACGATCTGTTCAGCCAGCTTCCGGTTCTCGGACGGATACACGACATCGACGCCGCACCCGAGCACGGCGATCGTGGGCGCGTGCACGGAGAGCGCGCCGCGATGCGCCGCGGTGTCGATGCCGCGCGCCATTCCGCTGGTGATCACCAATCCGGCGCTGGCCAGGTCGGCTGACAAACGCTCCGTCGCCGCCATGCCGTAGGGCGTGGGCCGCCGCGTGCCCACCACGGCCAGAAGATGGCGCTGCAGCAGTTCCACGTTGCCGCGGGTGTAAAGCACCACCGGCGGGTCGTAGATCTCCCTGAGCAGCGGCGGATACGCGGCGTGATCGATCGTGATGAGCTGGGCGCCGCTGGCGCGCATCTTGCCCTGCTGCTCCAGCGCCTCCTCAAACGTGCAGCCGCTGGCGATCGACTGCGCCACCGAACCGGGCAACCCCGCGGCTTCCAATTCCGACCGTGAGGCGCGGAACACGGCCTCCGGCGACCGGAACGTCTCCATCAATTGACCGGCGCGCCGGGTTCCCAGACCAGGCGTCATCTTCAGCGCCAGCCAGTAGAGTTCTTCCTCGGTCGAATCGAGAGTTGCCATCATGTGCGGACTGAGTGCGCGCCGCGCGCCCGAAATCTCAAACCGGCGTCCCCGTTCAATATGTTGGAATGATTCTGTGACGAACGAAGAGACTATCCGGCATCTGAACGACCTCATCGCGGCCTCGCGCGACGGGGAAGAAGGCTATCGAACGGCAGCCGAACACGTGAGCGATTCGCACTTCCAGACGGTTTTCCAGGAATATGCCCGCCAGCGAGCCGGGTTTGTGCATGCTCTGCAGGCGGAAGTGAAAAGGCTTGGGGGTGAACCTAATGAATCCGGAACCTTCACCGCGGCGGTCCATCGCGGCTGGCTCGACCTGAAATCGGCCCTTTCAGGCGGAAACGCGGGCGCCATCGTGGCCGCGTGCGAGACGGGCGAAGACGCCGCCCAGGCGGCTTACGAACGCGTGGTGAACCTCGATATCAGCGGCGAGCCCCGCACCGTGATTGAAAAGCAATGGCATCAGATTCAGGAAGCGCACCAGCGCATGCTGAATCTCAAGCGGGAAAATACGATCGAGTAAATGAAACAGGACGCTTCCTTTTTCGACGGCGTCGATCCCAGCCTCGTCTACATCGCGCGGAAGCTGAACGATGCGCTAAGCGTGGAGACGCTGCTTACTGAAGCCGGCTTCGATTATGGCGTCGAAGCCGACCTGTACCGGGGCGGATTTCTCTTTCTCGGCGAGCGCACCGGCGCGTTCTTCTACGTCAAGCCGGAACGCGAGGAGGCCGTTCGCGATTTCCTGGCCGCCAAAGGATTCCGGCTTGTTCCTAAAGAAGTGACAAGCTGATCGCCGTTAAAGCCACGCGCACGACGGCGTGAGGCGCAGCTGACGCGGCCTCGCGCACCATCCCATAGTCGCTCACCAGTTGCAGTCGCACCGCTTCCGCCGGCGCCGAGGGCTGCACAATGGTGAGCACGGCGCCGGCGATGATCAGGATGCGCAGAATGGTGAGGCTCGGCCCCAGCAGAGTGCGAAACATAGAGGTTACTGCCTGTCGCGCTTGCGGTCCTGCCACTCCGCCACTTTCTCGCGAATAAAGTGACCGAGCTCGCTGACTTCAGCGGGCATGCCATGTTTGAAGGCCGTCTTGTCGATCCAGACGCCGCTGCGCGCGTCGGTCCACACGCCGTTCCATCCTCCGTTAGACGGCGCCGCGCCGCTTTCTTCCTCGTGATAAGCCGCCAGATCGCGGCACGCGTTGGAGAGAATGTTCCACGTCGCGTCCTCACGCAGCGGCGCGAACAGCCCCGGCGTGCCGGAGCCGTCGAGAGTGTTGAACCGCTCGAGTATCCGGTTGTACTGGTCGATGCTGTAACTATCGGCCATCTCGCGCACGCCCGTCCATTGATTCATGCGCGCGGTGCGAGCCATGCGGCGGAGAACGTTCAACAGTCTCCGCGTTTCTTTTACTTGCTCTTTTTCCATCTTGATCCCTCTTTCTATTGCAATTCCCGAAGCCGTTTCCGGCCCTCATGCAAACGCCACTTCACCGTCGTTAGTGGAAGACCCGTAAAGGCCGCGATCTGCTGCATCGGCATCTCGTCGAGCCATCGCAGCCGCATCAGCAACCGGCAGCTTTCGGGCAGCTGGTCGATGGACTCCCGAAGATTGGAAGCGGCTTGCTGCCCGCGCGCATCCTCGGCGGCCATCTTCTCCATCGAGGTGAGCAATTCATCGTCGAACTCGACGTGAACCGCCCGCGCCTCGCGCCGCACCCAGCGGAGCGCCCGATTCCTGGCGATGGCGGAAAGCCACGCCGCGAACCGCTCCGGCTCGTCCAGATCGGGCAACGCCTGGAACGCCAGCAAAAAAGCGTCCTGCGCGATGTCCTCGGCTGCTTCCCAACCGGCGATTCCGGCTGCGATGCGAACCGCGGCCCGGCGATAACGCCGCACCAGTTCCCCGAAAGCTTCCAGGTTTCCCAGCACTGCCGCGATAGCCAGTTCGCCATCCGGCTGCGATGATTCCTCCACACCCATGTAGAGACGGCGGCGGGGCGGAAAGTTAGCTGGCGCAAAACTTTTCCGCCCGCGAGCGAGGGATTCTCTTATTTTCTTTTACGTATGTAGATCTTGCCGTTGAATGATGTGAACTGATATTCCGGGCCTCCGCCGTTGATGGCGCCCCGAACGGTGCTGTCGAAGTGAATGCGGAAGCTGCCGTCGGGTTGGCGGCCGGGCTCGGTGGCGGTGGCGACGTTGGGGCTGAGTTTGACGTCGAAGTCGCTGAAGATTTCGCCGTTATCGGTTTTCATGCGAACGCTGGCCCGCGTGTCGCCGGGCAGCGTCACGTCGATGTCCCCATTCATGGTGCTGAACGACATCGGCTTGGATGGATCGATGCGGTCCAGCGTGACCAGAACCTCGCCATTCAGCGAATGCGCGACGACGGAGCCGGAGACGTTGCGCAGCGTGACTTTGCCGTTTAGGTTATTCGCGTCGATGTCGCCCTCGACGTGCTCAACGTTCACGTCGCCGTCGTTCATGCATTTGATCTCCAGCGAGGAGCGCCGCGGGACGGAGATCACGAAATCCATCGGACGGTTGAAAGAAGTGGTCCTTATCTCGACCACATTGTTCTCCTCGCTGACGTCGAGTCCGGGACTGCCTCCCAGATCCAGCCGCTTCATTCCGTCCGCCCTGGCCGGCGCCGGTTGATGAATTTCCCGGCCCAAGCGCGGATGAGCTTCCACGATCACGTCCTTTCCGTCATATCCGCGGACAGTGATTCCTCCCTCCATCAAGTGCGCATTCACCCGCGCGGGACGCGAGGGATCGCGCAATGGGACGACGGCTCTTTCGATGCCATCTTTTTCAACGACACTCTGGGCGAAGCTCCCGGCGGGCGCCGCTATCGCGCAGACGAGCAGCGCACCGATTTGAATATGCATCGCGTGACCTCTTCTATTTGGATTCATTTGCTATTTCGCTTCGTGGAGCCGGATGTTGCCGTTGAACGCGTCGAAGCTGAGCTCCGGACCGCCGTTTCCGGCGCGACCGGCGGCGACGCCCTTGCTGTGGTAAACAAACTTGCCGTCGCTCTGTTCCGCAGCCGCGGCGGGCGCGGGCCGGGAAGCGACTTCGAAGTCGGAGTAGATCTGCCCGTTGAATGTCTTGAACAGCAGATCGGCCGAAAAGTGCGGCTGGAAGTAGATGTCCATCTGTCCGTTCAGGGATTTGAAACTGGTCTTAGAAGCGGGATTTCTGGCGAACCGCACCGAAACGGGACCGTTGATGGTGTGAACCTCGCCCGACCCGGCAATGCCGGTCATGCTGATGCCGCCGTTGATGTCGCTGACTTCGAACTGACCCGCGGCGTTGTCTACCCGGATATCGCCATGGTTGACCGCGGACACGACCAGGCGGGCATTGCGCGGCGCCTCGATATCGATATCGTAGGTGACCGTGTAAAAGCGGCGCTCCTGATGGTCGCAATGGCGAGTGCCGCTATCGCATCGCCACGGCGCGTTGTAATAGACGGAAACCGAACCGGGCTTTTCGGTCATGTCCAAACTGACCTCTTTGGATTCCTGCAAATCTTTCTCAGAGTCTGCGCGCACCGTCTTATGCGCCGTGACGCGCACCTGTGAGCCTTCTACGCCGGTGACGTGGACGTATCCGTCGATGTTGTCGATCACCAGGCGCTGCGGAGCCTCCGTAAGCGAGAGCGTTTTCTGAATTGTCTGTTGCTCCCGAACGGGCCAGTTTTCGGAATCGCGGGCGAAACCGGGCGGCGCGATCGCGAGCAAGATCGGGATACAAACCAGCATGGCGTCTTTCATCGTTCCTACTCCTTATTGAATGGCGAGCTTCTGCACGCCCCACCGCGCGCGTTCGCGCACATTGGGGTTGAACTGCGGGTCGAGCGCCAAGCGGCGAAGCTCGGGAATCACAGCCGCATCGCGGACCTGGACCAGCGCATCGATGAGGGCGATCTGAATAAGCGGCGATTCCTGCGTGGCGATGGAATCGAGCAGCGCGCGGCGGATGGCCGGATCGGAGGCGAACTTCGTGAGCGCGTCCACCGATGAAAGGCGGACATTGACGTTGGCGTCGTGATTGAGCGCGGTGAGCAGCGCCGTCTGCACGTCGCGGTCGGGATGATCGACGCGACTTCCCCAGGAGACGCCTTGCAGTCGAGCTTCGGCCGATTGCCCCTCGAGCAGAGAGAGCGCGACCGTCTGTCGCATGGCGCGGATCTCGCCGCGGAGTTGAGCCACGTCTTCCGACGATTGCGACCGGTCGAGCGCGTGCCCGATAAACAAGCCCAGCAAAAGCAGAAGAACGCTGAGGGCGATCTGCTGAAACGGCGCCAGAACCCAGCGCGCTTTGCGCGGCGGCCGCGATGCTTCCGTCACCGTAGCCGTCAACGCATGAAGGCGCTGGTAGAAGCGGGCGCGCAGAGCGGGACTGGGCCGTTCAAGCGGCAGAAATTCGAGCGCATCCCAGATAGGGCGAAGCTCGGCTACTTCCGCGCGCAGTTCCGCGCTAGTTTCAAGTTGCTGTTCGAAGTCGCTGATTTGCGCCGCATCCAGATCGCCGGAGAAGTATTGCGGAATCAGCAGACGGCATTCGTCGAGGTTCATGTGATCTTCTCTCCCCGCAGTTCGCGGAAGGTTTCGCGAAGGTCTTTGAGCGCGCGGTGCACGCGCACTTTCACCGCGCCGGTCTGGCAGTTGAGCACGCGGGCGATCTCCTCATAGCGAAGGTTGTGAAAGCGGCTGAGCACCAGGACTTCGCGCTTCTCCTGAGGCAGGGCGGCCAGCGCCCGTTCGAGATCGGCCAGATCCTGTTTGCGCGTAAAGAGTTCCTCGGGCTGCGGCTCCGGGCAACGGAACTCCGCGATCGCATCCTCCGGAACAGCGGGCCGGCGTTTGCGAAGGGAGTCGAAGTGCGCGTTGCGCGCCATCTGATAAAGCCAGACCGGGAACGAGTGCTCCGGATCGAAAGTGGACGCGTATTTCAGAGCGCGAAAAAATACTTCCTGCACAAGGTCCTCGCTGCGATCCCTTTCGGCGGTGAGATGCAGTAAATAACGGAACAGGGAGGCGTGATAACGCTCAAACAGCACGGCCATCTGGGCGGCGTCGCCCTGCTGGACGAGCCGCATCACGTAAGCGTCGGGTTGATTTTCCACTCAGTTCCAGATAGGGATACTGAGGCAGGCGGAAAAGGTTACGAAGAAAGTCGGAGACCGCGGCCCGCTTTAAGCGGCGCCGCTGACTTCCCGCAGGCACGATTCGAGCGTATCGAGCGCGAAATCCGCCTGATCCCGCGAGATCATGAGCGGCGGACTCAAGCGGATCGTGTTCTCGCCGGCGCCCAGGATGAGCAATCCGCGCTCGAAAGCCATGTCGACGATTCGATCGCGTTCATCGGGCGCTCTCTCTTTGGTCTGCTGGTCGCGAACGAGTTCAATGCCGAGCATGAGGCCGAGCCCGCGAACATCGCCGACCAGCGGAAAGCGGGCCGGCCACGTCTTCATGCGATTCATCATGTGGGCCCCGATGCGCGCGGCGTTATCCACATACTTCTGTTCCAGCAGTTCGATAGTGGTGAGCGCGGCGGCGATGGAAACCGGGTTGCCCCCGAAGGTGGACGCATGCGCGCCCGGCGGCCAGTTCATGATCTCCGCTTTGGCGACGGTGGCGCTGACGGGCATGCCGCTGGCGATGCCCTTGGCGACCGTAAAAATATCCGGCGCCACGCCAAAATGCTCGGCGGCCCACATCTTTCCAGTGCGGCCCATGCCGGACTGCACTTCGTCGAAGATCAACAGCATCCCGTGGCGATGCGCGATCCGTTCCAATTCCTCATGAAACGAAGCGGGCGGAACGATATAGCCGCCTTCGCCCTGAATCGGCTCCACCACGATAGCGGCCACTTCATCGGCCGGAAGAATGGTCTTCAGAAGCTGATCCTCGATGGTGCGGGCGCATTCCAGCGCGCACGTGTCGGGCGTCCGGTTGTAGGCGCACCGGTAGCAGTAGGCATACGGAACGTGGTGTACGCCCGCCATGAACGGACCGAAACCCCTGCGCTGCACGGGCCTGCGCGCGGTCAGCGAAAGAGAGCCGAGAGTGCGTCCATGAAAGGCGCCCAGAAACGCGATGAACTTATCCCGGCCGGTGGAGAAGCGCGCCAGCTTGATCGCGGCCTCCATGGCTTCGGTGCCGGAGTTTCCGAAGTACACGCGGCGCGCGAAGTCTCCCGGCGCCAGCGCCGCCAGCTTCTCCGCGAGCTGCACCATGTTCTCGTAATAAAAATCCGTCCCCGACATGTGCAGGAACTTAGCCGCTTGCTCCTGCACGGACCGGACGACGTCGGGGTGCGCGTGGCCCGTCGAGCAGACGGCGATGCCCGCGTTGAAATCGAGGAAACGGTTGCCGTCGACATCGATGACCATCGCGCCTTCGCCGCGCTCGATGACGAGCGGGTAGCCGCGGGTGTACGACGGAGAAAGAACCTGATTATCGCGATCAATGATGCGCTGCGCGCGCGGACCGGGCAGCGGGCCATGCAGCAACGGCATGTCCGGACGGACGACTTCCGTGGTGTTCATTCAGACCTCCAGTAGTGAGCAGGTGGACGGGAAAAAGCAGCTCCGGGCGGAGCGCCTAATCGGAGCCGAACAGGCTGGGTCGAACGGTGCTGGGCCGGATGATGCCCGGTCGAGCCGCGCTGTGTTGCAATTGGCTGAGGCGGACGGGCATCCTCACAGTCTAGCCGATTTGCGCCCGCTCGCGCGTGAAATCAATGCCGCGTCCCATGCCATTCTGAACCGAGTGGCGGAAACGGGCGCGAGCGCATCCAGCGAAATCAATGCATGGCGAACCTTCTGGAAAGCCGTCCGGCGCTTCGACCGGAGCAAGATCCGCCCGCGCATCGCCATCCGGAACACCGTCGGCGTAGTGCTTCCGCTGGCGATTCTGGGCGCGATGGGGCAGCATGCGCTGGCGCTGATCGGCAGCCTTGGCGCGCTGAACGTAGCCTATTCCGATGGCGAAGATGGTTATGGAATGCGCGCGCGCAGGATGCTGCTGGCCAGCTTCTTCGTCGCCTTGGCGCTGTTCGCGGGCGGATTGACCGGGCGTCATCATGCCCTCGCCATCCTGGTGGCCGCGCTGTGGGCTTTCTGCGCGGGGATGCTGGTGGCCTTGAGCACCACGGCGGGCGATATCGGGACAGTGAGCCTGGTGACCTTGGTGGTGTTCGCGTCGCGGCCGCTGAAACCGGAACAGGCGGCGATCTCGGGCCTGGTGGCGCTCGCCGGCGCGCTCCTGCAAACCGGATTATCACTGCTCTTCTGGCCGGTGCGGCGCGGCGCCCAGGAACAGGAAGTGGTGCGCGGCGTCTACGCCGAACTGCGCGGACTGGCCACCACGCAGGTTTCCGCGGGCACCGCGCCGCTCGGGACGGCTAAGTTCATTCAGGCGCGCCAGTCCCTGGCTGTTCAGGAGCGATCCGTCGAGTGGGAGCGATTGAACGTTCTCCTGAGCCAGGCCGAGCGAATTCGGCTCCGGCTGCTGACCATCGGACGGCTGCGTCGCCGTTTGAGCCGCGATCCCGACGGCCAGGAAGCGGCGGAGACGCTGGATCGCTTCGCCGGGATTTGCGCCGCGCTGATGGGGGATATCGAAGCAAGTTTGGGGCGCGGACCGCGGCATTCGGCGGAGTCGGCGGCCCGTCTGCGCGAAGCCGAGCGGATGGTGGAGTCTCTGCGGGCGCTCGACGCCTCCGAAAAATCCGATTTCCTGCGCGCGCTGGTCCGCGATGCGACCACCCAGAGTTACGCTCTGACCGGGCAGATTCGCGCCGCGCGCCGCATGGCGGACCGCGAGGAGTTTGCCCCCGTGATTCCGGCGCGGCGCAGGGGCGCCGCGATTGCCCAGGCCCGCGACACCCTGCAAGGCCAGATGACCATTCTGCGCGCGAACCTTTCCATCCGATCGGTGGCTTTCCGTCACGCGCTGCGGCTGGCGGTCTGCGTCGCCGTCGGAGACGCCATCGGCCGCGGGTTTGACTGGCAGCGCTCCTACTGGATCCCGATGACGATCGCCATCGTGCTGAAGCCGGATTTTCTCAGCACCTTCAGCCGCGGCGTTCTGCGGCTGGGCGGCACGCTGGTGGGCCTGACCGTGGCGACCGTCCTCTATGCGGCCGTCCCGCCGCGAACGCTGACCGATGTAATCTACGTCGGCGCGTTTACGCTCATGCTCCGCTGGGTAGGTCCGGCGAACTACGGCATCTTCGTCATCGCCGTCAGCGGATTGGTGGTGGCGCTCATCGCCAATACCGGGATCGCGCCCCAGCAGGTGATCCCTTTGCGCGCCCTGAACACCACCATCGGCGGAGTGCTGGCCCTGATCGCGTACGCCGTTTGGCCGACCTGGGAGCGTTCGCATGCCGGTGAGTTTCTGGGGCGATTGCTCGACTGCTACCGCGATTACCTGCGCTTGGTGCGCCGCGAGTATATCCATCCCGACGCCGCGGATGTGGCCGCTCTCGACCGGGCGCGCCAGTCCGCCAGAGTCGCCCGCTCCAACGTGGAAGCATCCATGGAGCGGCTGCGGATGGAGCCCGGCGCCACGGTTGAGCTTCTGCATGCCTATGGGGCGATGCTGGCCAGTTCCCACGATTTCATCTACGCGGTGATGACGCTCGAAGGCGGAGCGACCGAGGAACAACCCGCCGCCGCGCCGGAGCTGCGGCAGTTTTTGGACCAGGTGGAGCTAACGCTTTATTATCTGGCGTCAGCGATTCGAGGCGGCGCGATGAAGGCGAGGGATTGGCCGGACTTGCGCGAGCAGCACCGCCTCTTGAGCGCCGCGCTGACCGGCGAGATGGAGCATTCGCTGGTGCGCGTCGAAACCGATCGCATGACGAATGCGCTGAACAGCTTTCGGGAGCAGTTGATGGGCTGGCTGGACTTACGAAAGAAGCGGTGACCGCGAGATTTGGTGCGTCCGGCCCGCATGGCCCTGGACGGAAGCTTACGAATGTAAGGGCGAAACAGCCGGCGCGCCTGCCCGAGAGGGTAAACTTACGGGAGGGTAAACTTAAAGGTTAAGCCCCGTCGCCCAATCTCCGCAAACCCTTCTACATGCATACTGAAACGGATTCACGAGACTCAACGGCGGCAGTTGCGCCCGTGAAAGCGAGTGGGAAATCCCGGGGCAAAGTCATCACCACGCTCGCGGCGCTGCTGCTGGCGGCTGGCCTTCTGTTCTGGTCTCTGCGCGGAATCGAGTGGAAAGAAGTTTTCTCCATCATTGCGCATGCCCGGCCTCTGCCCCTGGCATTCTGCTGTCTGCTCGCTTCCGGAGCGCTGTTTCTGCGTGCGTTCCGCTGGCGAATCCTGCTGACCGCGGAAGCTCCCATCGGCGTCGCGATCGCCTTTTGGGCGACGGCGGCGGGATACTTCGGCAATAACTTTCTTCCGGCGCGCGCGGGCGAACTGGTGCGCACGTTCATGATCAGTTCGCGATCGCCCTTGCGCAAGGCCTATGTTCTGACCACGGCGTTCGCCGAGCGCGTGGCGGACGCGATCGCCCTGGTGGTGATCACCGGGTTGGTGCTCCTGTTTCTTCCGAATCAGCCCCTGTGGCTCGCGGGCGCCGCGCGCGGTTTCGCCGCCATCGGATTAGTCGGCGTGCTGAGCATCGCCCTGCTCCCTCGGATGGAGGCTCTCGCCAAGCGCCTGCTGCACCATTTGCCCGGATCATCCGGCCTGAAGTTTAAGCTGACCCACATGCTGGAGCACAGCCTGCGCGGCCTTCGAGCCTTCCATGATGGCAAACGGCTGATCGGATTCATCGGGCTGACCGTCGTCATCTGGTGCATGGACGCGACTTCGACGGTGATCGGAAGCCGTGCGCTGGGCCTGGACATCACTTTTCCCGTAGCCTTCCTATTGATTGCGGCGCTCGGCTTAGGCAGCGCACTGCCGTCCGCTCCGGGATATGTGGGGATCTACCAGGCCGTTGCGGTCACCGTGCTTGTCCCATTCGGCTTCACCCGCACGGCGGCCATCGCCTATATCCTGCTGGCGCAGGCCTTATCCTACTTGGTGATCGGGATTTGGGGAGCGATCGGCTTTCTCCAGTACAAGCGCATGGAAGTGGAAGCGGCGCCGGAGATGCAAGTTCACGAAGCCGCGGTCTGAAGCGACCGGTTCACCGCGCCCGCGCGCGATGAAACTGGTAAGTGCGCCGTATGGCCTCAGCCAGCGTGACGGATACGCGCAAGCCCAATTCGGATTCCGCCAAAACAGTTGACGGAACGTAGCGGGACGGCATCGCCCCGGGTTCCGCTTCCCTGGCGATCTCGATCGCAGTGCCCGGGACGGTAGCGTCCGCCACGGCGCGAGCGAGATCAGCCATCGAGATCGCGTGCGGCGATCCGGCGTTATACATCGCCCCGGATCTGCCCCGGCACAGCATCGTCCAGAGCCAGGCGGCGAGATCGCCCGAGTCGAGATACGAACGATACGGCGTGCCGTCCCCGGCGATGCGGATCGGCTCGCCGCGCAGCACGTTGCCGATGAAATTCCCGATCGCGAAGTTGAGATCCAGCGGCAGGCCCGGGCCCACGAACGCGAACAAGCGCGCGATCACGGCGTCAAATCCGAACTGCCGGGCGTGCATCGCGCAGAGCCACTCGCAGGCTCGTTTGGCGTGACCGTACGCGCTGTGCGTATCCGTGGTGAGCGGCGCGCCCGCATAGGTTTCCGGGATGTGGGTCAGCTCCGGCGGCTGTTTTCCATACGCGGCGCCCGAACTGGTGAAGAGCAGCCGCCGCGTCCCGTGGCCGCGGGCCAAGGCGAGCACGCGCCGGGTCGCCTCCAGATCGGCGTCGAACATGGAAGCGGGCGCCTCGGCGGTCGGTTCGAACTGGCGCTCAGTGGCGGCGTGGATGACGAAAGGGAAATCGCCCGGAGGGAAGGCGAAAGAAACCGCATTTCCCTCAATCAGGCGAATAGCGCCGTGGCTCGCCAGGTCCCGGCGTTTCTCATAGAACGCTTGCGCGTCCCGCGTAAGTACGGTGGCCTGCGCGTCCAGGTGAAATCGGTCGTTGGCCCAGACCAATAATTCCAGAAGCGCGGACCCCACGAATCCTGTGCCGCCCGTGATGAAAATTCTCTGGCCACGCAGCGATTCCCACGGTTCTCCGTGCATGAGCGGCTTACAGAACCGCGAGGCTCGCCACCGGCATCCGATGGAAGATGTCGAGCATATAATCCATCATCGGCGGCGTGATGCCGGGATAAACCCCCACCCAGAACACGTTGTTCATGATGAAATCCGTGTTCTCCAGCGTCCCCGCCACCCGGTGTTTGATGTTCCGATAGGCGGGCTGGCGCAGCAGATTTCCGGCGAACAAAAGACGCGTGGCGATCTTGCGGCTCTCCAGGAACGCGATAACCTGGTTTCGGTTGAACGGCGCGCCGGGACGCACGGCGATGGGGAATCCGAACCAGCTCGGCTCCGAGTTGGGCGTGGCTTCCGGAAGGATGAAGAACTCTTCCAGATCCTTCAACCCGCGGTATAGGGAATTGAAGTTGGCGCGCCGCTGAGCGATAAATCCGGGCAGTTTCTCGAGTTGAGATACGCCGACGGCCGCCTGCATATCGGTCATTTTCAAGTTATAGCCGATATGCGAGTAAGTGTACTTATGGTCGTAACCGCAGGGGAGTTCGCCCAGCTGCCAGTCGAAGCGCTTGCCGCAGGTGTTTTCCTTGCCCGGCTCGCACCAGCAGTCGCGGCCCCAATCGCGGAAGGATTCGACCAGGGTCTTCAACAGCGGCTTCTCGGCCAGAACGCAGCCCCCTTCGCCCATGGTGATGTGATGGGCGGGGTAGAAGCTGACCGTGGCCAGATCGCCGAAGGTTCCCACCTTCTGTCCGCCGTAAGTAGCGCCCACCGCGTCGCAACAGTCTTCCACCAGCCATAAGTTGTGCTTACGGACAAATGCGGTTACAGCGGCGAGATCGAACGGATTGCCCAGCGTATGGGCGATGACGACCGCGCGCGTGCGTTCCGAACGCGCCTCCTCAAGCCTGGAGACGTCGATGTTGTAAGTAGGGATCGTTTCATCGACGAAGACCGGAACCAGGCCGTTTTGAATGATCGGGTTGACGGTGGTGGGAAAACCGGCCGCGACGGTGATCACCTCATCGCCCGGCTGCAGCGCGCGGTCCCCCAATTTGGGTGAAGTAAGCGCGGTGACGGCGAGCAGATCGGCTGACGATCCCGAGTTGACCAAGGTAGCCGTCCGGACGCCGAAGAAGCGGGCGAACTGCTTTTCGAACTGCGCGGCGAAGCGCCCGGTGGTGAGCCAGAAATCGAGCGAAGAATCCACCAGAGACCGGACGTCGTTGGCGTCGAAGACGCGGCCCGAGACCGGGACCGGCGTTTCGCCCGCTACAAAACCCTTCGGCCCGAACGCGGCCTCGTGATATTCACTGACCAGATCGAGAATGCGATGCCGCAAGCTCTCGGCTGGAGAACTCATCGTTGGAACCCCCAAGAAAATCGCGATACCAGGCAAGGGTCGGTGTCAGGCCTTCCTCGAGCGTGAAGAGCGGACGCCAACCAAGTACTTCGCGGGCGCGCGCGGCGCTGAGATACTGATGGCGAATTTCATTCGACGCCTCGTTGCGAATCTCAGGCACGAGCGAAGAACCCATCTTACGCAGAATCAGATCGACCAGTTCCAGAACCGTGACCTGGATCTCATTCGAGAAGTTGAACGCGCTTCCGCGCAGGGCCGGATCTTCCGCCAGGCGTTCGGCCAGCAGCATATAACACGCCGCGCCGTCTTCCACATAAAAGTAATCCCGGATGAACTTGCCGTCGGAACGGATCACCGGCCGCTCCCCCCGCAGCACGCTCCGGATGGCGCCGGGAACGATGCGGTTCCAGTTCAGATCGCCGCCGCCATAGAAGTTGCCGCAGCGCGTAATCGCCACCGGTAAGTTGTAAGTCACTCCGTAAGCTGTGGCGATCAGGTCGGCGCAGGATTTACTCACATCATAAGGATGGCGGCCTTCGAGCGGAGTGTTTTCAGAGTACGGCAGATTCTCCTGGTCGCCATATGCTTTGTCGGAGGAAGCCAGCACCACGGCTTTGACCCCAGGCGATCGCCGGCAAGCCTCGAGCACATTCCACGAGCCCTGGATGTTGCTCTCAAACGTCGAGATGGGATTGCGGTTGGCGATCCCGACGATCGTCTGCGCGGCCAGATGAAAAACGGTGTGGATCTCATACTCGCCGAGCGTCCGTTCGATGATCTCGCGATCGCGGACATCCCCGCGCACAACTTTGACGCGGTCCAGCGCGCCGCTCCGGACCGCTTCGCTTTGCGGAACCCAGTCGCGAACCAGGCAGACCACATCCGCGCCGCGCGCCGCCAGCGACCGGGTGAGCCAGCTTCCGACCAGGCCCGTGGCGCCGGTGACCAAGGTGGGCCGGTCCCGCCAGTAATCCGCGCTCACCGCCATAATTTCCAGGGAGCGGCGCCGCTCTTCCACAAATCGTTCAAGGCCTGAAATTCACGGAACGTGTCCATGGCGTAGAAAAAGCCTTCGTGGTGATAGGACATGAGCTGGCCTTCCGCTGCCAGGCGTTCCAAAGGCTCGCGCTCGAGCGTGCACGAATCGCCGTCCAGGTAATCGAAAACGCGGCGGTTGAAGACGAAATAGCCGGCGCTGGCCCACGCATCCGACTTCGGCTTTTCAATGAAATTCATCACCTGGTTCGCCTGAATATCCAGGATGCCGAAACGCGAAACGGGCCGGAACGTCGTGACCGTCGCCAGCTTCCCGTGCGCCTGGTGAAAAGCGAGCAGGCGGCAGATATCGACATCGCTTACGCCATCGCCGTACGTGACCATGAAGGTATCGTCATCGATATACTTTTGGATGCGCCGGATGCGGCCGCCGGTCATGGTTTCGGCGCCGGTGTCGGCGAGCGTAACGCGGAAATCCTGCTCGGTGTGGCCGTCTCGAAACTCCAGCCGGGAGTTCCGGCCGAGCGAGATGGTGAAATCGTTATTCATGGCCTCGTAGTTCAGGAAATATTCCTTGATCATGCTGCCCTTGTAGCCGAGGCATAAGACAAAGTCCTGGAAGCCGTAATGCGCGTACAGCTTCATGATGTGCCAAAGAACGGGGTGGCCGCCCACTTCGACCAGCGGCTTCGGACGGAACTCCGTCTCCTCGCGAAGGCGTGTTCCCAGCCCCCCGCACAGGATGGCGACTTTCATTCGTTCGAGTATAGCAACCAGGCCTCTGACAGCCCGGTTCGCGCACATCAGGCTTGACATGCCGTCGCGGTTTACATAATGTATTTGCGTCGGGACAAACGAACCATTTCGCCATGCGGAATCCTTCTAACGCCCGCACGGATCAGCTCAGGAGCCAGCCAATATCATGCGCTTGCTAACGATCCTTGCCGGGTGCGCCGCTCTCACGGCTACTCTACTTTCAGGAGCAAGTGCGCCCTCGTTCCGCGACCGGATCGATTACGGAACGTCGATCGGCGTGTCGGCGGCCGTCGGAGACCTGAACGGTGACGGCATCCCCGACGTCTTGACGTGTGGCGGCAGCGCCCAAGCGCAAATCGGCAACGGAGATGGAACCTTCACGGCCGGGCCTGTGTACAGCAGCGGCGGAATTGACTGCGGGGTCCCGCTGCTTGCTGATCTCAACGGGGATGGCAATCTAGATTTGGTTATGACCTACTATCGCGACAACACCTCGGGCGTGGCAGGCCCGCGAAGCTCAGAGTATTCGGACCGCCCGTGGCTACCTCGATAAGCGCGAATTCCGGCGGAAACGGCGTGAAGCTGACGAGATCCCAAGTGCCGATAACTTGATCGTCCCTCAGCACTTCAACCGTCTGGTTTCCGTCATTGGCAGCGCGATCAGTTTACAACTGACAAAACAATCCTTCGCGCAGTTTTAGGGGCGCCGCGGGATTTCGACCGCTGCTTTTGATACCATGGCGCGGGGGCGTTTCAGAATGCCGCAAAAACGCGTTGCGAAAGACCTGACTCCGTTGTTGAACCGGCGGATCGCCGTGTACGCCTTGGCCGGCGCAGCTGGCCTGACTGCGTCAGCCACGGACGCGAACGCGGCGATTGTTTACACCCCCGTGAGGCGGTTCGCCGAGGCCCAGCTCGGCCGGATAGCGTCGATTCCCATCGACCTCAACCACGACGGATTAGTGGATTTCAATGTAAAAGGCCTTCTCCGGGCCGAATCCGTTACCGGCATCAGCTATCAGACCGCCGTGGTATATGCCGACGACGGAGGCACCGGCGATCAATTAGCCGCGTCCGGTTCTCTCTCCGGGCCGGAGGCCAAAGCCCTGCAGTTCGGCGAGCAGATCGGCGCTCGCTTAAGATTCGAAGCTCCGGGTGTGAAGGTCGAGATGGCGGCTGTCCTTGCCTTCGATGGCAAACCTGATCCTTTCGGACACTTCTACAACCAGACCAACAAGTTTCTGGGTCTTAAGTTCGGTTCGAGCGGACAAGCTTACTACGGCTGGGCTCGCGTGAACGTAAAGGCTCTCGGCAATAATAACTTAGTTTTCGAACTCGTCGACTACGCCTACCAGGACACGCCAAACCAGCCGATCCGCGCCGGCGAAGGCATTCCGAATCCTGAGGCCGGCTCCCTTTCGTCCGGCTCGGATTCCACGGGCGCCGTTTCGCTCACGCCTCACGAGTCCGGCGCCGTCATGCCCGCGACGCTCGGCCTTCTCGCCTGCGGCTCCGACGCGATCCCCGCGTGGCGCTCGCGCAATTAGAGTTTTTCTCGTTCGCCCCAATCCCCTGCAACGGACCATTCGGACACCACCCATTCCGGCCGCCCATTGCTTTGATGCCACGGCCCAGGAGCGTTTCAGGATCTGCTGGAAACTAGTTTTGGGGCGCCGGGCATAGAGCATTGAAGCCCGTCGTATTGGAAAACCTGACATGAAACTATTCGGCCCGCTGCATCTGAGTCTGCTGCTGACAATTGCAATGCTTGCCGGCGGGCTTGCTTGGCTTTGCCGCACCGCTCGCGTATCCCCAAGACACGTGCGCTTGCTCTTCGGTTTTGGTTTGGCCATGAGCGAGTTTGGTTGGTGGTATTTTCGCTACTCGCACGAAGGCTTGCGGATCGGCAACCTGCCCCTTCAGCTCTGCGATTTGAGCCTTTGGGCTACCGTGGCAGCCTGCCTCTTTCTAACACCCTTCCTAGTGGAGTTTGCGTACTTCGCCGGTATCGCAGGCGCAGGCATGGCTCTGCTGACGCCTGATTTATGGAGCCCGTGGCCCTCTTATCCAGCGGTGTACTTTTTTGTGGCGCATGGCGGCATCGTGATCGCAAATATCGTTTTAATTTACGGCGGAATCTATACGCTCCGCAAAGGGGCGATGTGGCGCGCATTTGGAACACTGCTGGCCTTTGCTGCCGCCGTTGGCCTGTTCGATGCATTGTTCAAAACGAATTATATGTACCTGTGCAACAAGCCCCGAAGCGCCACGGTGCTCGACGCGTTCGGACCGTGGCCGATTTACCTTCTGGTGGCTTGCGGACTGGGGCTGCTTTTATATGCGCTGTTGTGGCTGCCATTAAAGAATCCGGCGGGCGCCCGGTATACAAAACAAAAGAGAGCTGACTCCTAACGTCAGCAAACTGGCCAGCGTTCCCGCAACAGCGGCCTTAGAAATGGCCGGCGCCTGCCACGGGCGCAGCCAGACGCTGATACCCACCAGAACTGGAGAATGCAAAATATAGATTGCATAGGCACGCGCCGCCAGGTATCCCCAAAGCTTGGAGGGCTTGTTGCTGTTTTCGCGGAACCATATCAAGTAGGCAGCGATTGTTCCCCAGGCTATAAACGGCTCCCAGAAAGCATACAGCACAGCCGGCCAACTGAGCCCTCCAGCGTAGTTCGCTGACTGGTGCGAGAGCCTTCCGCTAAGAAAAGCGCCGATTAACATCACGGGCAGTAAAGCAATCGATAGAAGGATCCAGGGCCGCGCCGCTTCCCAGGTCAGTCTTTCCAGCCAGCCACGACGCCACGCAGCAGTGCCCAGAGCAAAGAGAAATACGTAGGATGCGAAGTATGCAAGTTGAAGACCCATGACCATCTCTCCGACCGGAAACCACTGGCGGATCAGCAGAGCGGAGGCGCCGACTCCCAGCGCACTGAGCAGCCACGCCGAAGAAGGGGGCAGCGGTAGTTCCAACTGAAGTGGTTCTTCCACGCGATACCGTCGCCAGAGTACATAGGCCAGCGAGAAAATGAGGAGGGCTTCTGCAAACCAGAGCGGGCCGACGTGCCAGTCAGCTGAAAACACCCGCTGAAGATAGCTCTGAAAAAACGCATTGACCGTGGGCGCCGGCCGCTCCGACGATTGTGCCAGCGAACTGGCGAGAGGATCAAGGAAAGCTGCAAATACGGCCAAAGGGATACCGAGTCGAGTCAGACGCCCCAGCAGGAATTGCGACATGCCCTTATGGTTATAGGAGGCAGGTGTAAAATAACCCGCCAGCATAAAAAAGAACCCCATGCAATACGCTTGATTGACCGAACCGAAAAGCACAAGAACAAGTGCGCTGGGCGAAAGCGTCGCGGGAACTTCACGGTAATACCAGCCGCCTGGTCCCCCATAAGTTATGGTTGCGTGGTTGAAGATGACCAGGACGGTCAGGACCACTCGTATTCGGTCAATATAGTAGGCGCGCAACATTCAGCCTGCAACGAACGACCGCGAACAGCCAGAGATGCCCCAGCCGTAGTTGAAGGTGGAGCGCGGCGGATGAGCACATCTTACGCTACTTTCTCTCAAGGAGCGTTCGGGTTGCTCTCGCGCCCACCGCCCGAAAATCAGCCCGCAATCCTCCTTTCTCACCACGCTTTCGAGGACGTTCGCGGCGAACGCCTAATCGGCTTCGGGCGGCCAATGATGAAGCCGCCGTCAGGGCCGCTGTAACGAAAGACTTGTTCAAGCGCCCCGGCTTCCGCTCCGCCCAAAATACGACCGCGCTGCATATCGCGGACATACACCTCCTATCGTCCACGACCGCCGTGGTGTGGAGCGAGGAGAAGAGTGCAGTCCAGATAGACGACGCGACGGGTAAGCCGATGGCGCCTCGTTACTCCCATTACCTTGAAGTGCTGACCAAGTTAGGACGGCAAATGGCTCGTCTCGGACAGCATCATCATGGACGAATAGCCGGGTCCGTGAAAGAAGCACGGCGCCGTGATGAAGCCCGGCGCAAAGTTGGCTGCCATCGATTGCCGCGCCAAGGATGCAGGCGTCCCGCAAAGGGTAAGTTTCGGGACAAAAACAATCGGTGATCATGGTGTGGTTTTGCCGGCGGGCACGGGGGCAAGACAGACGAGGCACGCACTCCCAAGTAACAGCAGCAGAAGAAGGCGGAATCTGGTGCTCGGCATTGGAACTCCTTGGTGAACGATTACTTCGTTAGGTTTAGCAGTGTGTAGATCACGCCCGTGCCGTCCATCTCGATCAAGTCCGGCGTGCCGTGATTCGGATTCTGACCATGTAGGTTGAGCGCATACAATCCGTATGGATCGTTTCCCGCACCCAGGAAGAATGGCGCGGCAAAAGTGGCTGCGCCTTGCCCGAGGAAGACGTCCGTGCTCGCGATGCCTTGGAACGCTATATCCGCGATCCCGTCGCCGTTCAGATCTCCGATAACCGCAACCCCGCCGTCCGACAGGGGATCCCTCAGTTGAATCGCCGCGCCGAACGCGCCCGACCCGTCGTTCAGATAAATCCCCACTCCCGTCCCTTCCGCAACGGCCATATCCGTTATTCCGTCTCCGTTCACATCGCCGAGAGTAATGTAACCCGGTAAACCGGAGCCATGAATCGCCGTTTGCTGAAACCCTGTTCCGCTGCTGAGAAGAACATAGATCGTGTCCCCCAGGAAGTCGGTAAGAACAATGTCTGCCTTACCGTCGCCGTTCAGATCGGCTGCGCCAATGGAAAAGAAGTCGATGTTGTCGGACTCGTAACTACTCGGCGCCCCGAAGCTCCCATCGCCTTTGCCCAGCGCCAGTTCGTTCGTGTTGGTTGCATAGTCCAGGATCCCGTCCCCGTTAAAGTCGGCCAGCACGAAGAAACCGATGCTCGACACAGGGCTCGACGGACCTGGCGTGAACGTCCCGTCGCCATTTCCGAGAAAAGCGGTCACAGCTCCCGCTCCATTCACGTCTCCGTTCGGGACCAGAAGGTCCACAATTCCATCTCTGTTAAGATCCCCCACCGCCGGACAATCCGCCACCGTCAAAGTATATGTTGCGCCCGCTTTGAACGGCGTCGCCGACTTCCCGGTTCCCAGGTAGATTAGGATCTCTGCGTTGTTGCTGATCGCCAGGTCAGGAATCCCGTCCCCGTTGAAATCGCCGGTCGCGCTGCAAGCGATGTCACCTCCCGCCACCACGGTCTGAACTCCGTCTTCAAGTTTTCCGTTGCCGGTGTTGAGAAGAACGGACACCTTATCCGATCCCCCGAGGACATCCATGCGCCCGTTGTTACGAAGATCAACTACGCCAATTTGTGGGGAAACTCCTAGCTGGTCTTCATTCACCTCATAGTAAATGGGAGATTTAAATCTGAAGTTGCCTTCGCCGAATGCAATTTCGACGCCGCCGTTCACCAGATCGGGAATTCCGTCTCCATTCACGTCGGCAACAACAAACGCAAGGTTCCCACCAGGAAGGTACACAGTTCTTGGCAACCCGAATTTACCGTTGCCCCTGCCAGGATATATCAGTATGTTCGAGCTGTAAACGTCGCCCAGCGCCACATCAGGAAAACCGTCCTGGTTGATGTCGGCGACTGCCATGTTGCCAAATCCCGCATCGGATTCAGTCGCCGTGATCAGCGGCGACTGGAATGTCCCATCACCGTTGCCCCGCAACACGTAAATCGCGTCCGCGGCATCGACGACCAGGTCTAAGCGCCCGTCCCCAGTCATATCTATTGCGGCTAACGATACTGACGACTCATTCCCCGTGTACGTCAATGTGATCGGCGGCTCGGCGTTGAATGTGCCCGCTGCGGTTCCAAGCAGCACAACGATCTCGGACTTCCCCAACTCGGCCAGGTCGAGGATGCCGTCGCCGTTGAAGTCCCCGCTCACCAGGGGAACCCCGAAATCATCGTAGGTGCGGTCGTTGATGCTGGAGAGGTAATAGATTGGGTTCTGAAAAGAGCCGTTTCCTCGTCCCAGCATCACTCCTACGCCAAACAGGCTGTTCTCGTAAGCGGGGAAGACAAGGTCCAATTTTCCGTCCCGATTCACGTCGATTGCAATTGCATTCCCGTATTCGCTCTCGGCCTGAACGGTGGGCCCTACCCGAAACGTGCCGTCGCCGTTCCCAAGCAGCACGCTGGCGCAGACGACATCGGGTATGCCATCGCCGTTCACGTCAGCGATCGTTAACACTCCAGACTGCCCCGCCACGCAGTTGTATGTATCGTAGTCTCGCCGGGCGTCGAAGCTGGGCGGCGCGGCCTGGAGGCACACGCACCCAAGTAACAGCAGAAGAAGAAGGCGGAATCTGGTGCTCGGCATTGGAACTCCTTGGTGAACGATTACTTCGTTAGGTTTAGCAGCGTATAGATCACGCCCGTACCGTCCATCTCGATCAAGTCCGGCGTGCCGTGGTTCGGACTCTGACCATGGACGTTGAGCGCGTACAATCCGTACGAATCATTTCCCGTCCCCAGAAAGAATGGCGCGGCGAAAGTGCCTGCGCCCATCCCGAGAAAAATGTCCGCGCTCGCGTCTCCCTGGAACGCTATATCCGCAATCCCGTCGCCGTTCACATCGGCGATCACCGCAACGCCGCCGCCGTCCGACATGGGATCCCTCATTTGAATCGCCGGGCCGAACCCGCCCGATCCGTCATTCAGATAAATACCAACCCCCGTCCCTTCCGCAACGGCCATGTCTATTATGCCGTCTCCGTTGAGGTCGCCAAGAGTAATGTAGCCTGGCAAACCGGACCCATGGATCGCCGTTTGCTGAAACCCAGTTGCGCTGCTGAGAAGAACATAAATCGCGTCGCCGATGTAGTCGGTGAGAACGATGTCCCCCTTGCCGTCGCCGTTCAGATCGGCTGCTTCAATCGTGAAAAAGGTAATATTGTCGTTCTCGTAACCGCTCGGCGCGCCAAAGCTCCCGTCGCCCTTGCCCAGCGCCAATTGATTCGTGGTCGTCGCGTAATCCAGGATCCCGTCCCCGTTAAAGTCGGCGAGCGCGAAGTAGCCGATGCTCGGTACGGGGCTAGACGGCCCTTGCCTAAAAGTCCCGTCTCCGTTTCCTAGAAAAGCAATTGCCGATCCCGCCGCGTTTAGGTACCCGCTCGGGACCAGCAGGTCCACTATTCCATCCCCATTGAGTTCGCCGGCCGCCGGGCAGTCCGCGCTTGTGACCGTGTACGTCGCACCCGCTTTGAACGGAGCCGCCGACTTCCCGGTTCCCAGGTAGATTAGAATTTCGGCGTTGTTGCTGATGGCTAGATCCGGAATGCCGTCCCCATTGAAATCGCCGGCCGCGCTACAGGCGATGTCACCGCCGGTCACCAAGGTCTGAACGCCATCTTCGTATTTTCCGTTGCCAACATTGAGAAGAACGGACACTTTCTCCGTTCCCCCGAGAATATCCATGCGTCCGTCGTTACGAAGATCAACGACGCCAATGGACGGAGAGCCACCTATGATATCTTCATTGACTTCGTAGTAAACCGGAGCCTTGAATTTCCAATTGCCTTCACCCAACGCGATTTCGACGCCACCGTTCACCAGATCGGGAATTCCGTCTCCATTCACGTCGGCTACCACAAACGCAAGGTTCCCGCCAGGAAGGTAGACAGTTCTCGGCAATCCGAACCTGCCGTTGCCCTTGCCAGGATATATGAGTATGTTCGAGCTGTAAACGTCGCCCAGCGCAACATCAGGAAAACCGTCCTGGTTGATGTCGGCGACCGCCATATCGCCGTACCCCGCGTCGGATTCGGTGGCCGTGATCAGCGGCGACTGGAATGTCCCATCACCGTTGCCCCGCAGCACGTAAATCGCGTCCGCGGCGTCGACGACTAGATCTAATCGCCCGTCTCCGGTCATATCTATTGCGGCTAACGACACTGACGACTCATTCCCCGTGTACGTCAATGTGATCGGCGGCTCGGCGTTGAATGTGCCCGCCGAGGTTCCAAGCAGCACCACGATTTCCGACTTCCCCAACTCGGCCAGATCGAGGATGCCGTCACCGTTGAAGTCCCCGCTCACCAGAGGAACGCCGAAATCATCATAGGTGCGGTCGTTGATGCCGGAGAGGTAGTAGACCGGATTCTGAAAAGAGCCGTTCCCCCGTCCTAGCATCACTCCTACGCCAAAGAGGCTGTTCTCGTAAGCGGGGAAGACAAGGTCTATTTTGCCGTCGCGATTGACGTCGATTGCAATTAGATTCCCGTAATCGTTCTCGGCCTGCAAAGTTGGTCCCACCCGGAACGTGCCATCGCCGTTCCCGAGCAGAACGTTAGGGCAAACCACATCCGGGATTCCGTCCCCGTTCACGTCGGCGATGGTCAACAGCCCGGACTGCCCCGGCACGCAGTTGTACGTATCGTAGTCTCGCCGGGCGTCGAAGCTGGGCGGCGCGGCCTGGAGGCACGCACACCCAAGTAGAAGCGTCAGAAGAAGGCGAAACCTGGTGCTCGGCATTGAAACTCCTTGGCGAACGATAAAGCCGTCGGGACGCGGAGGGATCTTCATGGGCAAGGTCGTGGCTCCTCGGGCGGGGGTGATCTTCTAAAATATCGGTAGTGGGTCAGTTTGAACGCGTCTTATGCCGTCCGCCACGGTACCTCTCGAAGTAGTACCACAGGAATGAGAACGGCAGGAACCCAAGGAGTAGGAATGGCAAAGGCCGCACCTCCCATCGGATGGCGACATACCACATCCAAAAGGTTCCGATATTTCCGAGCATCACGATTAACACGATTGGCAGAATGAAGATGGACGGATTTGGTGTCGCCGACCCGATGGTGAACCACGCGTAAAAGCAGACAAATCCCACCGACAGTGGAACCCACCAGAACTTTTTCATTGCCATCCGATCCACGGCGTCTTGTGCCATAATCCTATCATGCCAACACGCTCAGGCAAGCCTAGAGATCGCGATTTCACGACCGTCGCGAAGCGAGTAGTCGAGCAAGCCATCGGGGAGCAGTGGGACGGGTCACCGCTGCCCGACAAGGACGCCGGAAAGAATCCGGCGGCGGTGGCGCTGGGGAAGCTCGGCGGCGCTAAAGGCGGCGCTGCGCGCGCGGCGGCGCTCACAGCTGAAAAGAGGAAGGAAATAGCAAAGAAAGCTGCGTATGCTCGCTGGAAGTCACCGAAGGGCGGCTCAACTGCGGCTCCTCAATCAACCCGTCAGCTAGTCCACGAAGAATAACGTATGGTTCCATAATCGGGAATACAAATCGATACTGTTTGCCGCGCCTCTCAAGAATTTGTCCACGCTGCTCACCACAAAACGACTTTAGGTGAAATGAAAATTGGGGAATGTCAAACCCCGGGTTATTGGTGATTAACCGTAATGGATGGGTAACCTGATTAGCATAGAAGAACCCGTGGTCGTCTTTTTGAGCTAATGCACATGCCAGCAGGACCGGCTTAAAGTGAATTCCGCTGGTGGTTGTGACCGCAAGCCGATATGCTTCCTGCACGGATTCAAGCTGACCGTCAACAGCATCCTTAAAATCATGCGGCATCGGTCGCAATCTACTTCACGTGGTACAACTTCGGTCGCGTTCACCAGACCTTAAAGACCACTCCTGCGATCAAGGCAGGCGTTGCAAATCGCATTTGGACTGTTGAGGAAATGGTTGGTTTGTTAGAAGCGATTGAGCCGAAATCGACCCGGCCAGCAGTTTCAAACTGACCCACTACCAAAATATCAGTCCCGCTCAGCAACGCCTGGATCAAGCGTACTCGGGCCTGAAGTTCGCAGAAGTAAATTCGACGCGAAGGCCAGTGTAATTCCCGGTCTCTCCCGCTGGGGATTGCGTGTTGAACACTATCACGAAGATGCCGACGCTCGTGCTGGCCGAACGCTTTCCGCTAACTCGAACGAATTCCATGCGTCGGATCTCGACCAGGTCCTGCATCAGGTTGCAGGGAACGCTGCAAGCGTTTTCTGGGATGACTCACCCGCGCGACGGGGAGGACACCGGCCTGTCCGATAGCGGCGGTCAACGTTGCTGGCTCCTGGCCGGCAGTAATAAATGCGCCGCCGCCGGTTCCGAGCATGACGGTCGCGCCTTGTCCCGTGCCGACGGCCATGTCCGCGATTCCATCGCCGTTAAGATCGACCACCGCCGTGGCTTGCACATCCTTACCCGGGAATAGAGTCGTGTAAGGACCGAATACACCGCCGTCCTGGTTGAGAAAGATCAGCAGGCCCTTGGTGCTAACCAGAATGTCGGGCAGACCGTCGCCATTCACGTCGGCGACGGCGATGCTGATCGGAACCTCTCGAAGATTAAACATCGGGCCGCCCTCGAAAGTGCCGTCTCCGTTGCCGTAACCGACCTGGAGATACCCGGTGACGTTTCCGGAAACAAGCCCTAGAATCCCATCCCCGTTCAGGTCCGCTACGGCGAAGCCGTTGCCGCCGATTAAGGAATAGTCGCTCAGAAGAGCGGGACGGAATGTCCCGTCGCCGTTTCCGAGAAGAACTACAGGGGTTGGGCCCAGATAAACGATGCCTTGTATGCCGTCGCCATTGGAGTCGCCGGTAGCTCCTACGAGCGGGTCTGTGACGTAATCCTGCCGCGCAAGGAAGGTCGGGCTGGGCGTCTGCGCATGCGCGATGGCGCCGAAAACCGTCCACCCGAGCAGCAGCGTGACACAAAGGCGCGTGGACATTTTTGACAGCTTCCCTTATACGATCATGGCCTGAAAGCGCATTTCTCAGCAGCCAGCCTTGGTAATGTACTCGGTGTAAAGGGCGTAAGCGAACGACGTACGGGCGGCAAGCCAGGCCCTGTGAGGGGCGCCATCAGTTCAGAGGCGATCAGCCCCGTCGCCGGAGAACCGCCGTAAACGGGGCTGCTTCCTAACGCGCTCGCCATGGCCGCTTCGACTTGGCCGGATGCGCCGCTCAGACCATGGTTGTTGCCTGTCTCGCCTCGATGACGCTTCCGGATTCCCGCCTGGGCCACAATCCCGGCATCCGTTTCCTTCTCGCCCGGCCACGCCGTTAACATCTCGCGTCTGACGGCATTTCTGATCACGCTCCCTCCAACCCCCCCATCTCCCGCATAATCAACACCTTACAACCCCCGCGCCCATCGCCCGCCCATTCCCCGTGTCATAACTCAATAGGGAAAGAAATCCCGTCATTCACTTGTATGCGTTCTCCTCTCGACAAAACCACCGGGAAAGCCGGTCAGCGCACCCTCCGAATCGGCCTCGTCCGTGCGACGGCCCAGGTGCAAAACGAACCCAATTCCGCAAACGAAGCCAACCCCTCCGCCGCGCCGGGTTCCCGCACCCGCAAGAGCACCATTTCCAGCTGGTCGCGCCAACAGCAACAAAAGAAAGACGTTTCCGCCATCGATTCCCCGGACCTGCCGCCCGCTCCTTCCGCTCCCGCCCCCGCGAAACGAAGCCAAATAATAATTCAAAAACGAAGCCAATCTCGGCGCAAGCCTCCGGAAATGGGCCCGCCAACATTCAGACGCTACCGGTACTTGACTCGATTGCGCACCGCCGGTACACTCAACTAGGACTCAAAGTGTCGCACTTTGTCCCGCCATGCTGAAGCTCACCAAGAAAACCGACTATGGGCTCATCGCATTGCGGCACCTTGCCGTAAGCCCGCGCGGCACGGCCAGCGCCAAAGAAATCGCCGACGCCTACGGCATTCCGCTCCCGCTCCTCGCGAAAGTGCTCCAGAAACTGACCCGGAGCAAGCTGACCCAATCGGTCGCCGGGACCAACGGCGGGTACAAACTGGCCCGGGACGCGGGAAGCATCAGCGCGCTGGAAGTGATTCGCGCGATTGACGGACCCATTATCCTGACCAGTTGTTTCACCGAGCATGGATGCGATCAGTCCGACCGCTGCACCGTGCGCGAACCTCTGCGCCAGGTGCATGAGGCGATCCTGGGTCTGCTGAATACGATGTCTGTCCAGGAACTGGCGCGGCCGCGAAATCCCGAACCGGATTTTCATCCTCCGGCATCTCCCTCAAGTGCGGGGAATATGTTCGATCGTCTGCACGTTTTGTAAGGCAGGTTTTTTGAGGCAGGTTTTGTTTTTGTAAGGAATGCGTTTAGAAAAAATGAAGACACCTATTTATCTGGATAATCATGCGACCACCCGCACGGATCCCCGTGTGCTGGAAGCCATGCTGCCTTACTTCACCGAGAAGTTCGGAAACGCCGCGAGCCGCAACCACAGCTTCGGCTGGGAATCCGAAGTCGCGGTCGAGAACGCCCGCAAACAAATTGCGAGCCTGATCGGCGCCACGCCCAAAGAAATCATCTTCACCAGCGGCGCCACCGAGTCCAATAACCTCGCCATCAAGGGCGTGGTCGAGATGTACGCCGAGCGCGGCAACCACATCATCACGGCGGCGACCGAGCACAAAGCCATTCTGGACACCTGCAAGCACGTCGAAAAGCGCGGCGCCCGCGTCACCTACCTGCCGCTCCAGCAGAACGGCCTGATCGATCTGGAAGGCCTGAAGGCAGCGTTCACCGAAAAGACGATCCTGGTCAGCATCATGTATGCGAACAATGAGATCGGCGTCATTCAGAACATGGCCGAGATCGGCCGCCTCTGCAAAGAGCGCGGCGTTCTGTTTCATTCGGACGCGGTGCAGGCGGTGGGCAAGGTTCCGGTCGATGTGATCCGCGACAATATCGGCATCCTCTCGCTGACCGCGCACAAGCTTTACGGGCCGAAGGGCGTGGGAGCTTTGTATGTGCGCCGCAAGAATCCGCGCGTCCAGCTCACGGCGCAGATGGATGGCGGCGGCCATGAGCGCGGAATGCGCTCCGGAACGTTGAACGTTCCCGCCATCGTCGGTCTCGGCGAAGCTTGCGCGATTGCGCAGCGCGAGATGGCCGAAGAGTCGGCGCGGCTCCGCTTCCTGCGCGATAAGCTGAAGAACAAGCTGGAATCGGAGTTGGACGAAGTCTACATCAACGGCACGATGGAATCGCGTCTGCCGCACAATCTGAATATCAGCTTTGCCTATGTCGAAGGCGAAAGTCTTCTCATGGGCATCAACGACATCGCGGTTTCGTCCGGTTCGGCGTGCACTTCGGCGACTCTCGAGCCGAGCTATGTGCTCAAAGCGCTGGGCGCGGGCGATGACATTGCACACTCGTCCATCCGGTTCGGTCTCGGGCGGTTCACCACGGAAGCCGAGGTGGATTACGCCGCCGATCGCGTGATCGAGGTCGTCCGGAAACTGCGCGAACTCTCGCCGCTCTACGAAATGGCCAAGGAAGGCATCGACCTTTCCAAAGTGCAGTGGGCGGCCCACTAGAATGAAAGTAAAGGGGAAATAACATGGCGTATTCGAATAAGGTTCTGGATCATTACAACAACCCGCGCAACGTGGGGTCGCTCGACAAGAATGACCCGAACGTCGGCACCGGAATGGTCGGCGCGCCGGAGTGCGGCGACGTGATGAAGCTGCAGATCAAGGTCAATGACGCGACCGGCATCATCGAGGACGCGAAGTTCAAGACCTTCGGCTGCGGCAGCGCGATCGCCAGCTCTTCGCTCGCGACCGAGATGCTCAAAGGCAAGACGGTGGACGAGGCGCTTGCGATCCAGAACACCGTGATCGTGAATGAGCTCAGCCTGCCGCCGGTCAAGATCCATTGCTCGGTGCTGGCCGAGGATGCGATCAAGGCCGCGATCTCGGATTACAAGGCGAAGCAGGGATCCGCGGTGAAGATCCCCGTGGGCCATTCGGTAGCGTAAATGACCGAAACGGCCGCCATCCAGGTCACGCCGAAAGCCATCCAGAAGATCAAGCAGACCTTTGTGCGCGAAGGCGTGTTCGGAGGTCTGCGCCTGGGTATTCTGGGCGGCGGATGTTCTGGTCTGAGCTACCAGTTCAAGTTTGAAGTGAAGCCGCGCGAGCGCGACAATGTCTTCGAATTCGACGGAATCAACATCTTTGTCGACCCGAAGAGCTTGATCTACCTGCGCGGTCTCACGCTCGATTATCAGGAGAGCCTCATGCAGTCCGGCTTCGTCTTCGATAATCCCAACGCCAGCAAGAGTTGCGGCTGCGGAACCAGCTTCGCCGGTTGAGCGTGAATTACTTCGAGTTTCTCGAAATTCCTGAAAAGCTGACGATCGATCCGAAAGCGCTGGAGCAGCGGTTTTATACGCTGAGCCGCAAGTGGCATCCGGATCGTTTTGCGCGCGCCGGCGCCGAGGAGCAGCAGCGTGCGCTCGATTCCTCCGCGCTTCTCAATGACGCCTATCGCACGCTGCGCGATCCGGTCGCCCGCGCCGAGTACGTTCTCTCGCGCCAAGGCTTCGCCCCCGGCGACGCCGTCAAGCCGCCCCCGGAACTGCTGGAGGAAGTGTTCGAATTGAACATGGCTCTCGAGGAAGTCAGGATGTGCGACACCGAGGCGCTGCCGCAGTTGCGCGAAGCTCGCAAGCGGTTCAAGGAAATGCTGGCGCAAGCCGATCGGGATCTCGAAAGCGATTTCCGCGCTTGGGATGAGACCGCCCAACCGGCTCTGCTGGACCAGCTCAGGGCGCGGCTGAACCGTCGGAAGTACATTTTCAATCTGGTTCGCGACACCGGCAAGGCACTCGAAAATCATGTTTCAGATTGACTTCGGCACTTCAGAAGAACGCATCATCGGGATCGACCTCGGCACCACCAATAGTTTGGCCGCCGTAATGGAGCCGGACGGGCCTCGCATCCTGTCCGGAATCGTGCCCAGCGTGGTGGCTATCGCCGATGACGGCACGGTCGTGGCGGGCGAGAGCGCGCGGGCGATCCTGCTCCAGCATCCTGGGCGCGCCGTTTATTCAGCGAAGCGCCTCATGGGAAAGGGCCTCGCGGACGTGCGGGATGAGATCCGCGCGTTGCCCATTCAGATCGCCGAAGGCAGCGAGTCCGTGATCCGCTTGAAGGTCGGCGACCGCGTGCTCACGCCTCCTGAAGTGGGCGCCTATGTCCTGCGCGAGCTGAAGCAGCGGGCCGAGCTCGCGCTGGGTGAGCCGGTGTCGAAGGCCGTCATCACCGTCCCCGCTTATTTCAACGACGCGCAGCGGCAGGCGACCAAAGACGCGGGGCGCATCGCCGGGCTGGAAGTGCTGCGTCTGGTGAACGAACCTACGGCGGCGGCGCTGGCGTACGGGCTGGACAAGCGCAAACAAGGAATCGTCGCCGTCTATGATTTGGGCGGCGGCACTTTCGACATCTCCATCCTGAAGCTGCAGGACGGCATCTTCGAAGTGCTCGCGACCAACGGCGACACGCATCTGGGCGGGGACGATCTGGACAACCGGCTGATCGACATCGCCCTGGAAGATATCAACGCCGAGTGGGGAATCGGTCTCCGCTCCAATCCCGAGGCGATGGAATTGCTCCGCCGGTCCGTGATCACGGCGAAGGAGCGGCTCTCTTTCGCGCTCTCCGTGGACCTGCAATTAGAGTGGGAAGGCCGCCGCTATCAGCGCACGCTGTCCCGCGAGCTGTTCGAAAGTCTGATTCTGGATATCGTGGACCGCACCATGGGCCCGTGCCGCCAGTGCATTCAGGATTCGGGCATGACGGTCGAGCAGATTGACGAAGTGGTGATGGTGGGCGGTTCCTCGCGCATCCCGATGGTCCGGAACGCGGTGGAGGTGCTGTTTCGGGCGCGCCCGCACACGGATCTGAACCCGGATGAAGTGGTCGCGCTCGGCGCCGCCGTGCAGGCCGGGATTCTGGGCGGATCGGTCGAGAACCAGCTGCTTCTCGACGTGACCCCGCTTTCGCTCGGGATCGAGACCATGGGCGGTCTGGTGTCGAAAATCATTCATCGGAACTCCACCATTCCGGCCAGCGCGAGCGAGACGTTCACGACCTCCGTGGATGGACAGCGGAACGTGCGGATTCACGCCGTGCAGGGCGAGCGTGAGCTGACCAAAGACTGCCGTTCGTTGTTGGTGTTCGATCTGAAAGATATCGATCCCCTGCCGGCGGGCCTGGCGCGGATTGAAGTGCGTTTTCTCATCGACGCGAACGGAATTTTGAATGTCACTGCCCGGGATGCGCGCACCGGTAAAGAGCAGTCGATGGATGTGAAGCCGACTTACGGGCTGACCGACGAACAGGTGGAAGCCATGATCGAGGCGTCTTTCACCAACGCCGAAGCCGACTTCGCCGCCCGCCAGGTTGTGGAAGCGCGCGTGGAAGCCGATGCGATTCTGGCCGCGACGGCGAAGGCCAAGACAGGCGACGCGTGGACCGGCATGACCGATGCGGAGCGGGCCGCCATCGCGCGTGCCGAGGCCGATCTGGTGGAGAGCGCGAGTTCCGATGATCACCGGCTGATTCGTTCCCGGATTGAAGCTCTCGACCGCGCCACGCGCGCGCTCGCTGAGTCCATCATGAATTCGGCTGTGCAAGGCGCGCTAAAAGGCACGCATATCTGACCGTCAGGTGCGGACCAGGCGCGGATCCCATTGCACGGGCCGCGGCTCGCAAGCCGTGATGCGGCGAAAATCCGCGTGGCTCTGGTTGATCAGAACGTTGGATTCGAGGCCGGCCGTGACCGCCGAGGGAACAATCAGGATCGCGGTTGCGGCTTCCCGTATCCAGCGATCCCCGCGCTCTCGGCTGGTCTGCATGTGGTCGGCGTTCCATTCCGGCACGTCGGCCGGCGCGACGCGTTGAATGGCTAAATCGTCCGGGATTTCAATTTCGATCCAGACCTGAGAGCGGGGCATTCTTCCGATATTGGCGTGCGCAAGTTGTTCCAGAAGCGCGCCGGCGTAGGTCGACGCGGCGTAGATGATGCGCTGGCCTTTCGAGTTCCAACGCCCGCCGCATAGAAAGGCGCCCACGCCGTCCATCAGCGGGTACCGCCGGTCCGCGATCCGATAGGCTTTCAACGCGCCTCAGGACGGAAGGCCGTAGAGGAGCCGCTCCAGCAGTTGTTCGACCTCACGCGCGCCGAGTTCGCTCATCGATCGTTGCAGCGGCGTCTCGTCCCCCAGTTCGGGATGCGGGCGGGTGAGCCATTCGCGCGTGTCTTTTTGGTCTTCCCAGACGAATTCGGCGGCCGCGATCACGCGCGCCAAGCGCTCCGTGCGTTCGCTTTCCGCGGAGGTCAGGCGCGTGCGGCGTTTATAAGTGGCCTCCGGAACCAGCTTATACATCAGCCGGGTCACCTCTTTGGGTTCGTCATAAACGTGCTGAGCCGTCTTGCGGAGAGCTTGTTTCGGCAGACCCGAGGACACCGATTGCGCCAGATCCCGCAGGGAAGAGATCCGGATTCCCAGGATGCCCGATCCGCCCAAAATCTGTGCCACGTGCAGCGTCTCCACCATTCGAACCTCTCTCTGGGTATCAGTTTACCAGATCAACAACCAAACTGATACTTCGCATCTCCCCTTAGGGTAGCATCAGAGCATGCCTGGACTGACCTGGGACCACACCGAAGACATCGCCCTCGCGCTGCAAGAGGCCCATCCGGAGACCGATCCGACGCACCTTCGGTTCACCGACTTGCACAAGTGGATCGTGGAGCTGCCCGATTTTGGAGACAATCCCGCCGGTTCGACGGAAGGGAAGCTGGAAGCCATCCAGATGGCGTGGCTGGAGGAATATCAGGACAACCGGTAAGCGATTGTGGTAGCTTAAGAAGTTGCGGGGTTGAGACGTTTTATCTCTCTTCCCGGCGAGTCTGTTGTAAATCCAAAGCAGGTCAGGTAATGCCAAAACTCAAGACCCATAAAGGCGCGGCTAAACGGTTCCGGAAGACAGGAACGGGCAAGGTCGTTCGCAGCCATGCTTTTGGGCGCCACCAGTTGACGCACAAGGCCCGGAAACGGAAGAATCGCCTCCACACGGATGTGGTGGCCGACAAATCGGACCAGGCCAAGCTGCAGCGGATGATCCCCTACTAAGCTTTACCGGGAAGGCGTACTCGCCTTTCCTTGTGTGTGTCCGGCGCCAATCGCACGTGCCCGGTTCACCACTCCCCATGGCAAGACAGGAGAAGAAAACGTGCCCAGAGTTAAACGTGGAACCAAGCGCAGAGCATCGCGCAAAAAGACACTCGCGCTTGCGTCCGGTTATTTTCTAACCAAGAGCAAGCTGCATCGTTCGGCGCAGGAAGCGGTCGAGCGCGCCCTTAAGTTCGCCTACACGGGACGCAAGAGAAAGAAGCGCGATTTTCGTTCGCTTTGGATCGTGCGCATCGGAGCGGCCGCCAAAGTCTCCGGCTTGAACTACAGCAAGTTCATGCACGGCCTGAAGCTCGCGGGCGTGACGCTGGATCGCAAGGTGCTTTCCGAGATCGCGTACGCGGATTCCGGCGCGTTCGCCCAATTGGTCGAACAGGCCAAGACGGGTCTCGCCAGCGCTCCGGCGCCTCAGCCGCGGCCCGCTCAATAGACCTCATGGCTGACAGAGCAGGGGTGGAATCGGAGATTGACGCTCTTTCCGGTTTGGAAGAGCGCATACAGAAAGCCGTTGCCGTTGTCGGCAGCCTCCGGAAGGAACGCGATTCGCTCCATCAGGATCTGAACGACGCGCTCGCTGAAATCGAACGCCTTTCAAGTGAAATGAACGCCATGCGCGAGGAGCGCACTCAGGTCCGCGGCCGGATTGAGAAGCTTCTTGGACACATCGATCAGCTAAGCTTATAGCCAGGTGTCCGTCATGGACTCGAAACCTGACTCACGACAGCCGGTTAAGGTCACCATCTTCCACCAGAGCTATACGGTGACGTCGCAGGGCGATCCTTTGGAGTTGATCCAGGTGGCCCGCGAGGTCGATGAGCTCATGCATTCCATTGCGGACCGGGCGGGCTCGAACGATTCGACGCGAATTGCCGTGCTTGCCTGTCTGCATCTGGCCGACCGCATGCGTGAGCTCGAAGCTCGCCAGCATGAAGTAAACCATCGCGCGGAAAGCTTTGCCGTGTTGCTCGAGCAGGCGCTTCAGGCGGATTGACGCTTAAGCCGGCTGCGGAATTGGTTCCAAAACGGCGGCGGCCATCGCGAACTTCAGGTCTTCAATTCCCTGCCCGGTCACGCTGGAAATAGCCAGAAAGCGCATGCCCCGCGCGGCAGCCATTTCGCGCAGCGCTCCGACGACTTCTACGGAAGCCACCGCATCCATTTTGCTCGCGACCAGAATCATGGGACGGGCGGCTAGATCTTCGCTGAAGGCGGCCAGTTCGCGCAGAAGAACCTCGAAATCGTCGAGCGGATCCCTGCCCGTTTCAGATACATCCACCAGATGCACCAGCAGGCGCGTGCGTTCAATATGCCTGAGGAATTGGATTCCCAATCCATGGCCCTCGTGCGCACCTTCGATGATGCCGGGGATATCGGCGACGACAAAACTGCGGTAGTCGTCCATCCGGACAACGCCCAGGTTCGGCTCGAGCGTGGTGAACGGGTAATCGGCGATCTTCGGCCGCGCGGCGGAGACGCGGGAGATCAGCGTGCTCTTGCCGGCGTTCGGAAAACCGACCAGGCCAACATCGGCAAGCAGCTTGAGTTCCAAGCGGAGATGCTTCTCCTCGCCGGGCTTTCCGTCTTCGTGCTCCGTCGGGGCTTGGTGCGTGGAAGTGTTGAAGCGGGCGTTGCCGCGTCCGCCGCGGCCTCCGCGCGCGACGCGGAAAATCTGCTCCGCCGCGGAAAAGTCGAACAGCTTCGCGCCGGAATCATTGTCGTATACGACGGTGCCTACCGGGACGGTAAGCTCGACGGATTCGCCGTTCCGGCCGTGGCAATCGCTGCCTTCCCCGTGGCGGCCGCGTTCCGCCTTGTGCTCAGGGTTGAAACGGTAACGGAGCAGCGTGTTGTCGTGAACGGTGGAGCGCATGAAGATATCACCGCCGCGTCCGCCGTCGCCGCCTGAAGGGCCTCCGCGAGGGACGTATTTTTCGCGCCGGAACGCCAGGCAGCCGTTGCCGCCGTCGCCGGCCTTCACGAGGATACGCGCTTCATCAATGAACATAACTAATTCCTAGCGCGAGCCTGACGTCTCCGCCAAGGCGGGAACCATGCCTACGCCGCGGTGTGCTCCGGCGGGGCTTCGACCATATTGATGTTCACAAACTTGCCCATGCGGCCCCGATCGCGGAATTCCACAATGCCGGTGACCTTTGCGAAGAGCGTGTCGTCCTTGCCCCAGCCCACATTGAGACCGGGCTTGATCTTGGTGCCCCGCTGGCGGATGATGATGGACCCGCCGGGAACCAGTTGACCGCCAAAGACCTTGATGCCAAGCCGCTGCGCATTGGAATCGCGGCCATTTTTGGAACTGCCTAAACCCTTCTTATGTGCCATGCTTTTCTACCTTGATTTCCGGCTAGACCGTGATCTCGCCGATTTTCACTTCGGTGTAATTCTGGCGGTGGCCCATGGTGCGCTTATACTGCTTCTTGCGCTTGAACTTGAAGACCAGAATCTTCTTGCCGCGATCATTCCCGGCGATCGTGGCTTTCACCTGCGCGTTGGCGAGGCGTTCCCCGAGCAGACTATCGCCTTCGCCGGGAAACACCGCGAGCACGCGGCCCAAATTCACTTCCGCGCCGATGTCGCCGGATAACGTCGGAACGCGTAACGTGTCGCCGGAAGAGACACGGAATTGTTTCCCGCCGGTTTCAATGATTGCGTACATAAACTGACCTCAAACAGAGTTACGGCCCGGGCGGCCAAATGACCGCGCGGGCCGGAGTGGCGTAAACAACCAGTATAGAATACCGGGAATCGAAAATGCTATGCGAGCGGCGAAATCTGCAGACGCTCGCCCATTTCGGGCGGAATGGCGCTTGGCTTGCTGAGCCAGTGTCGGAGGACGTACATAAATGTATCGTTTGTTCAACACCGTGCTGCTGGGCGCCGCTCTGATGACCCCGGTGATGCTCGTCGCCCAGGATCATCCTGAAGCGCGCCG
>CBDDDT010000008.1:0-226429 GCA_965226755.1 Bryobacteraceae bacterium
TTGCCGGTGTTCGTCCGCGCCGCGGACCAGCTCTCCGGCTCGATGGCCTGATCCTTCCCGGCGGCGAGAGCACCACCATGCTGAACCTGCTGCATAGCCAGAGGCTGTTCCAGGCGGTGCGTGAGTTCGGCCAGGCGCGCCCCATCTTCGGAACTTGCGCGGGGCTCATTCTGCTGGCGAACCACGTCACGCACCCCGAGCAGGAAAGCCTCGCGCTGATGGATCTCACCGTCGAACGGAACGGCTATGGACGCCAGATCGACAGCACCGTCGCCCAAATCGAGCCGGGTGACGATTTCGCCGCCCGCACCGCGCCCGGGCCGTTTGAAGCCGTTTTTATCCGGCCCCTGTCATCCGCGGATGCGGCCCGGAGGTCAAAGTGCTGGCCGAGTTTCGGGGACGTCCGGTGCTTGTGGAACAAAAGTTACACTTAGGCGCGACATTTCATCCCGAGCTGTCACAAGATATTCGTGTGCACCGTTTATTCTGGAGAAATTGGAAGCCTGTAATTGTGAAGAAGGTTCTTTTCGTTTGTGTGGGAAATAGCTGCCGGAGCCAGATGGCGGAAGGTTTTGCGCGACACTACGGCAGCGATGTGATGCTCGCTTCGAGCTCGGGCCTTTCCTCGACTCACGCCGTGGCCCGCGACACCATCGACGTGATGACCGAGAAAGGCGTGGACATCAGCAGTCATTTCCCCAAGGATTTCGACGCCGGGTTCGCCGCCAATTTCGACGTGATCGTCAACATCAGCGGATTCGAACTGCCGCCGGTCAAAGGGCCGCTTCTTTTGGAGTGGAGAATTCGCGATCCCTTCGGCGAAGAGCTCGCCGTGCACCGGCAAGTGCGCGACGAAATCGAGGACCGCGTGAAGTCCCTGGTGGCGGATCTGGGACGGAATGGCACTGTAACAGATTTCGGTCCTGTTGGCCAGCGGATTGCTCCTGACATGTTGAGGAGACCGCGGCTATGGCAAAGATTCACGAGGTGGCTTTAGCTGTATTACTTCCGTTTGCTTGCGCTTCCGCGCAGCAGACGATCACGCTCAACGACGGCACCCAGTTTCAGGGCAGATTCGCGGGTGGCACTCCCGACCTGATTTCTTTCATCGATCAAGGCGGAGTCCGGCATCGGTTCAGCGTGAATCAGATTCAGAATCTCACTTTCACGGGCGGCTACGCGAACGGCGGCCCTGGCTACGCCCCTGACCCCAATCAACCCGCTGCAAATACGCAAGGTTACAACCAGCAGCCGCCCCCGCCCGCTTACGGGAACAATGCCCCGCCGCCGAACTATAACCAGAACGGCTACAACCAGAACGCGGGTGGTTACAGCCAGCAGGCTATGGCACAGCCCTACCCGCAGCCCCCGGCGCAAGGCGTCCCGCCGCGGAATACCTACGCCACACTTCCCGCGAACACTCAGATCGTCGTTCGCACCGCTGACGCGATTCACACTGGCGGGGACTCCAACGGGAAAACCTATGCTGCCTCCATCAACCAGGATGTGACAGACGCGAATGGCAATGTAGTGATTCCGCAGGGTACTCCCGCCACGCTCGTCGTTCGCGATGCGGGCAATCACCAGATTGTTCTTGACCTCCAAACGGTGAACGTGAACGGTCAGCGATATGCGTTGAACACCCAGGACGTCACGCAGACCGGAAACGCGAATCGCGGACTCGGCGCGAACCGGCGCACCGGTGAATATGTCGGCGGCGGCGCGGTGCTCGGCACCCTTTTGGGGGCGATCGCGGGCGGCGGACGTGGCGCGGCTATCGGAGCGCTGGCCGGCGGCGCAGTAGGCGCCGGCACTCAGGTGCTCACCAGAGGATCGGAAGTCCGGGTTCCGGCTGAAACGCTTCTGACTTTTCAGTTAGATCAACCCGTTTACCTTTATCAGTAAGTTCACCCGGAGCCGCCCAGAGCAGCTCCCATTACCCCGTACGTAACGAAAGGAAACAAAACAGCATGTCCACAGGAATGGCGATTGCAAATGCAACCAGTCGGGTTCTGGCCGTCGGCTCCGTAACCGGAGACAAGGTTCGGAATCGCGCTGGCGAAGATCTCGGCAACATCGAAGACATCATGATCGATCTCCAGTCAGGTCGTATCGCTTACGCGGTCCTGACGTTCGGCGGTTTTCTTGGTATGGGCGATAAGCTGTTCGCGGTGCCGTGGAAATCGCTGGAGCTGAACTCGGAGGAGCACGAGTTCATCCTGGATGTGGATAAGTCGACTCTGGAGAACGCTCCGGGTTTCGATAAGAATAATTGGCCGGATTTTGCGGATGCGACCTTCGGATCCGCGATCCACGCGCATTACGGACAGGAGCCTTACTGGGAAAAGAACCAGTACGCGCGCCCGCTGACAACTTCCGTCCGAGGGAGTTCGACGGAGACGCTAGGGGAGGAGGTGACCGATCAGGACGTGTCGCGCGAGCGCATGAATCAGCCGGATCTGCCGGAGGAATTGCGGCGCCCGTCCCATTGACGTGACGAACTTCCCCGGCAGAGATCGCGATGCGGATCTCCACAACGCGGATCCTTCCCGTAGCTATTCCGTCACCGACACCGACAGTTTCACGCGTAAGTAATCCGGTCGCGCCGCCAAATCCACCTGGCGGCGCGAATCCACCTTGTAGAAATGGAGCTTATATGGCACTCACGGACAAGACCATTCTGAATACGGAACAACCGGCGGGAACAATCATGGCGCCCGCGGGACAGGTGCTGTCAGCGGGCACGCTCGCCGGTGACAACGTTCGGAATCGCGCGGGTGAAAGCCTCGGTAAAATCGAGGAAATCATGCTGGATATGGAATCCGGCAGGGTCGCCTATGCGGTTCTCTCCTTCGGCGGGTTCCTGGGAATCGGGGACAAGCTTTTCGCCATCCCCTGGTCAGCCCTGGAAATGAATACGGCCGAACAGGAATTTCTTCTCGATGTCGAGAAATCGACTTTGGAGAACGCGCCCGGCTTCGACAAAGACAACTGGCCGGATATGGCCGATCCAACCTGGGGAAGCAGCGTGCATGCCCACTATGGCGAGCAGCCGTACTGGAATCCGCCCAGCGCCGATTTTACGGATTCAGGTTTGAATCCCGAGAGACCAGCCGTTCGCACTGCGGGAGCCGGGTTCGCCCCGACAATCCCGGAAGCGAGCACAAGCAATAAGAGAGGAGATTACTAAAATGGCTGAAGTTCTTACAATGACCGACCTGTTCATGGATGAGATTCGCGATCTCTATGACGGCGAGAAGCAAATCATCAAGGCTCTTCCCAAGATGGTGAAGGCCGCCCATTCACCGCAATTGAAAGACGCGTTTACATCCCATCTTTTGGAGACGGAGAATCAGGTCTCCCGTCTGGAGCAGATTTTCAACTCGTTGCAGGAGAAAGCGTCGGGCGAAAAGTGCGACGCCATGCAGGGTCTTCTCAAGGAAGGCGAGAAGATGATCGACAACACGAATGAGGGTGTGGTTCGTGACGCCGGTCTGATCGCCGCCGCGCAGCGGGTGGAGCATTATGAGATGGCGGCGTACGGTTCCGCGCGGGAATTCGCCGATATCCTCGGCATGAAGGATGCCGTCGCCCTTCTGGAGCGGACGCTTCAGGAAGAGAAGAATGCCGATGCAAAACTGAACGACATCGCTCTATCCAGCGTCAACGAACGCGCCGCCGGCGCGAGCTACTCGGAACAGTAGTTTCAAAACTGCTGGATTTCTAATCGAACGGGCGGCCGCGTGCCGCCCCGTTTGCTGTTCGTAACGGTTTCGTCTTATGGAAGCTGAGTTGCACGGCTTCCGTCTGCATGAAGTCGCTTTGGTCCCTCCTGAAGCAATCCGCGATTTCGTGGAACAACCACAACGCCCAAAGCATGGGCGCGGCCCTGGCATACTATTCAGTCCTCTCGATGGCTCCGTTGATCGTGATCACCATCGCCATCGCCGGGTTCGCTTTCACCAAAGAAGCCGCCCAGGGCCAGATCGTTTACGAAATGCGCGACACGGTCGGAAGCGCCGGCGCCCAGGTCATCCAAAGCGTTCTGCAAAACGCCGGCAAACCTTCCTCGGGCGTAGTCGCCACTTTGCTGAGCGCCCTCACCCTGTTAATCAGCGCCTCCGGTGTGTTCGTCGAATTGCGCGCGTCGCTCAACCGTATCTGGGACGTGCCCGCGGGTAGCCAGCCTTCCGGCATGAGGGGAACGGTCCGGTTCTATATTTTCTCTTTCGCCATGGTGCTCACCATCGGGTTTCTGCTTCTGGTCAGCCTGGTTCTTAGCGCGGTGCTGGAGCTGTTCGAGCACTGGATGGCGAACCGCATGCCTTCGCTCCCGCTCACCGCGAAGCTCTTCAATCTTGGGCTCTCGTTCACGGTGATATCGGTTCTGTTCGGCTTGATCTACAAATATGTCCCGGATGCCCACATCCGCTGGGGGGACGTCGTGCATGGCGCGCTGACCACCGCGCTCCTGTTCACATTGGGCAAATATGCCCTGGCTGTCTACATCGGAAAGATGAGCGTCGGCAGCGCTTACGGCGCCGCTGGCTCCATGGTCGCCCTGCTTGTGTGGGTTTATTACTCAGCTCAGATCTTTTTCTTCGGCGCCGAGTTCACTCATATTTACGCGCTCCGCGAACACCACGTGCGCGCGCCGGGAATCACCAGCATTGGTCCTCGAAGTGCAACCCCTCCGGTAACTCCGGAAACGTTGTAAAGGGAGGATCACTCGCCTTACGAGGCCCGAGAGGATACACATGAATACTGTGACAAATCATTCATCGCGGAACGTCAGCAGAACAGAGCGCGGCGCCTCCATCATCGCCGGTTCGCTGCTCGTTTTCACCGGTCTGCGTCATCGCAGTTGGAGCGGACTGGGGCTGGCGTTAAGCGGCGCCGCTCTGATCGGCCGCGGCGCCACGGGCCACTGCGCGGCATACGGCGCGCTCGGCCTGAGCACCGCGGAACCCGATAATAGCCATGTCAGCGTGCCCTATGGGGAAGGCATCCGCCTCGATAAAGCGGTCACCGTCAACAAACCGAGGTTTGAAGTCTACTCGTTCTGGCGAAACTTTGAGAACCTGCCCAGTTTCATGAATCACCTGGAAAAAGTTCGCAATACGACCGAGAAAGTCTCCCATTGGGTGGCCAAAGCTCCGCTCGGCCGCTCCGTGGAATGGGATGCGGAAGTGATCAACGATGTTCCGGGCGAATTGATCGGCTGGCGTTCTCTGGCCGGCGCGGATGTCCAGAACGCGGGCTCGGTGCGCTTTCGGGATGCGGCCGGGAATCGGGGCACCGAAGTCAAAGTCGAAATGCAGTACATCCCGCCGGGCGGCGCCGTCGGCGCGTTCATCGCGAAACTGTTTGGCGAAAATCCTGGCCAGCAGGTGGAAGACGATCTGCGCCGCTTCAAGATGATGCTGGAGACAGGCGAAATTCCCCGAACTCTGCACGAGTACCATAAGTCGGAACAGAAAAAGACTGAGCGCCGGGATCAGGAAGCGGACGTCCATGCCGCTTCGGAGGAGTCTTTCCCCGCCAGCGACGCGCCGGCCTGGACCTGAACCTGCCTCACCTGAATACGAACGTCGCCCCGAGGAGCTAAACGAATGAAAGCTGTTGTGTGGAAGGGCAATACCGACGTGCGCGTGGAAGACGTCCCGGAGCCCAAAATCTTGAACGCCCGCGACGCCATCGTGAAGATCACGCTGACCGCTATCTGCGGATCGGACCTGCATCTTTACAATGGCTGGATTCCAGCGATGGAGTCCGGCGACATCCTGGGCCACGAGTTCATGGGCGAGATCGTCGAAGTCGGCAAAGACGTCAAGAATCTCAAGAAAGGCGACCGCGTGGTGGTGCCGTTCGATATCTCCTGCGGCGGATGCTTTTTCTGCCAGCATAAGCTGTTCTCGCTGTGCGACAACTCCAATCCCAACGCCAGCGCGCTCGATAAGCTGTATGGTTACAGCGGCGCGGGGCTGTTCGGCTACTCCCACCTCTATGGCGGCTATGCCGGCGGCCAGGCCCAGTACGCGCGCGTCCCTTTCGCCGATGTCGGCCCGCTTTGCATTCCCGAGGGTCTTCCGGACGAGAAGGTTCTGTTCCTCTCCGACATATTTCCGACCGCCTACCAGGCCGCCGAACAGTGCGACATTCAGCCCGGCGACACTGTCGCGGTCTGGGGTTGCGGACCCGTCGGTCAGCTGGCCATCTGTTCCGCTTTCCTGCTCGGCGCGGAACGCGTCATCGCCATCGATAACGTGCCCGAACGCCTTGCCATGGCGCGTGAGAAAAGCGGCGCCGAAACGCTCGATTTCGATGACTCCGACCTGCTCGACAAACTTCGCGAGATGACCGGCGGTCGCGGTCCGGACGCCTGCATCGACGCGGTCGGAATGGAAGCCCACGGCGCCAGCTTGGACGCCATTTATGACCGCGCCAAACAGGCGCTGATGCTCGAAACGGATCGTCCCCATGCCCTGCGCCAGGCCATCCAGGCATGCCGCAAAGGGGGAACCGTTTCCATCCCCGGCGTCTATGGCGGCCTGCTCGACAAATTTCCTCTCGGCGCCGCGTTCGCCAAGGGATTGAGCTTCAAGATGGGCCAGACCCATACCCAGCGCTACATGCGCCCGCTTCTCGACCGCATCGAGCATGGCGATATCGACCCCTCGTTTGTGATCACGCACCGCGTGAATCTGGACGAAGCCACTTCTGCGTACAGCACCTTCGCGGCCCGCAAGGATAATTGCGTCAAAGTGGTCATGACGCCGTGAAGACCAGAAGCGCCCTCCTGCTGGGGGCGGCCGCTGTGGGCGTGTCGGCGGCCGCGCGCGAATATTGGCTGAAGTCTCACGAAGACTCGCTTGCGGGAGAAGTCGCTCTGATCACAGGAGGATCCCGCGGTTTAGGTTTAGCGCTCGCGCGGGAGTTTGCCGCGGAGGGCTGTCGCATCGCCCTCTGCGCGCGCGTGGAAGATGAACTTGCGGCAGCGGTGTCCGACCTGCGATCCCGGGGCGCGGAAGTTTTTGCCTTCGCCGCCGACGTCAGCCGACAGGATGATGTCGATACCCTGATCGCCGCCGTCACCGCGCACTTCGGCCGCATCGACATCCTGGTCAATAACGCGGGCGTCATTCAGGTCGGGCCGGTGCAGAACTTCGATCCGGCCGATTTTGAAGAAGCCATGCAGACCAATTTCTGGGGCACGGTGCGTCCCACTCTGGCCGTTCTGCCGCAATTCCTCCAAAGCGGCAAAGGCCGCATCGTAAACATCAGCTCCATCGGCGGTAAGGTCAGCATGCCTCACCTGCTGCCGTACGTCAGCTCGAAATATGCTGTCGCGGGATTCTCGCAGGGGCTTGCCGCGGAGCTTGGTCCCCAAGGGATCAAAGTGACCGCGATCTTCCCCGGTCTCCTGCGCACCGGATCATTCGTGCAAGCCCTGTTCAAGGGCGATCAGAAAAAGGAAGCGGAATGGTTCACGCTCGGCGCATCTCTTCCCGGCATCTCCATGGATCCGGCCAGGGCCGCCCGCCAGATCGTCCGAGCCGTTCGACGTGGGGAACGCGATCTCACGCTTTCGCTTCCTGCCAAAACGGCAGCCGTCCTGAACGGCCTGTTCCCCGGCGGCGTCGGCGAGATTCTGAGCGTCGTCTCCTCCGCGATTCTCCCTGCCGCGGCTAGCGGCAAAAAGACCAAGAGCGGAGGCTCGCTCTGGCCCGCGCTGCATCCCGCCGTCCGCGCTGTGAGCGCGCTCGGCGTCCGTGCGATGCGGAATTATAATCAGAAGGCCTAAAATTTTTGTACTTAGGCACTCTGATTGCTTTAGCTTCGCCGAGGTGAAACCATGCTGGGAACAATTCTTCTGATCATTTTGATTTTGGCTCTGCTCGGATCTCTTCCGACCTGGGGCTACAGTTCGGGTTGGGGTTATTACCCGAGCGGCGGCCTGGGCTTAGTCGTATTGATTGTGGTCATACTGCTGCTGATGGGCCGCATTTAGCGCTGGGCGCCCCTTGGGCAGGGATCCGGAGGAAGTCCCTGCCCACGCGTCAGCATTCCACCGCGCTGACCGCGAGGCCCGCCAGCGACGTTTCCTTATACTTCGACTGCATATCCAGTCCTGTCCGATACATGGTCTCGATCACCTGATCGAGCGACACCTTGTGTTCGCCGTCCCCGCCCATCGCCATCCGCGCCGCATTCACCGCCTTCACCGCGCCGAATGCATTACGCTCGATGCATGGGATCTGCACCAGACCCCCAATCGGATCGCAGGTCATTCCCAGGTTGTGTTCCATCCCCATCTCCGCCGCGTTCTCGATGTCGGCGTTCGTCCCGCCCAGAGCAGCGGCCAGACCGCCCGCCGCCATGGAGCACGCCACGCCCACTTCCCCCTGGCATCCCACTTCCGCGCCGGAGATGGACGCATTCTCCTTATAAAGGATGCCGATCGCGCCCGCGGTGAGAAGGTAGCGGAACAGTCCCTCGTCATCGGCTCCGTCAACGAATTCCTGGTAGTAACGGCCCACCGCCGGCACAATGCCCGCGGCGCCGTTGGTCGGAGCGGTGACCACGCGTCCGCCCGCCGCGTTCTCTTCATTCACCGCGATCGCATACACGTTCACCCAATCCATCGGCGCCAGCGGATCCCGCGAGTTCTTCGCGCCCAATCGCCTGGCTAACCCGGCTGCGCGTCGCCGCACATGCAGGCCGCCCGGCAAAATCCCTTCGCAGCGAAGTCCGCGCTCCATGCACTCGCGCATCACTGTCCAGATCCGCGCAATCTGAGCGCGGATCTCGTCTTCCGAACGCCACGCCTTTTCGTTTTCCAGAACCACTTTCCAGATCGGCCATCCCTGCTCCGCCGAGATCTCCAGCAGCCGATCCGCGCTGCCGAAAGGGAAGGGAACCGGCGCCCGCTCAGACCGCCCGACCGGCGCGCCTTGCAGTTGGATAAATCCGCCGCCCACGGAGAAGTAAACCTGCGCCAGCAGCTTCGCGCCGCCGGCTTCAAAGGCGGTGAACCGCAGCGCGTTGGAATGTCCGGGCAAAATCTGGTCGCGATGAAACACCACCGGACAGCGCGCGTTCCGCCGATGCAGCACCGCAATTTCCCCGCACCCGCGCACGCGCTCCACCGCTTCGGGATCCACCTCATCCGGCTTCTCCCCCGCCAGCCCCAGCAACACCGCCGTGTCCGTCCCGTGCCCCAGTCCGGTCAGCGCCAGAGATCCATACAACTCCGTGCGCACTTCGCTCGTGCTCTCCAGCAGTCCGCGCGCTTCGAGCTCCGCCGCGAACGCGAGCGCCGCCCGCATCGGACCCACCGTATGCGAGCTCGACGGCCCGATCCCGACCTTGAACAGCTCGAAAATGCTGGTCTTCACCCGGCTTCGCTCCAGTTCAGAATCACTTTTCCCGCGTCGCCGGTGCGCATTGCCGCAATACCGGTTTCGAACTCCGTGTAAGGCAGGCGATGCGTGATCACTGGGCTGATGTCCAACCCGCTCTGCAGCATTACGGTCATCTTGTACCAGGTCTCATACATCTCGCGGCCGTAAATTCCGCGGATCGTCAAGCTGCGAAACACCACTTTGCTCCAGTCGATCGCGATCGGCTCCGACGGAATTCCCAGCATCGCGATCTTGCCGCCGTGGCAGATGTGATCCACCATGCCGCAGAACGCGGACCGGTTGCCGGACATCTCCAGCCCCACGTCGAAACCTTCCACCATGCCGAGATCGCGCTGCACATCCTCCAGGTTTCCGGAACGCACATCCAGCGCGACCGTCGCGCCCATGCGCTTCGCCAGCTCCAGCCGGTAGGGGTTCACATCGGTGATCACTACGAATCGCGCCCCGGCGTGCTTCGCGATCGCCACCGCCATGATCCCGATCGGACCCGCGCCGGTGATCAGCACGTCTTCCCCCAGCACCGGAAACGCCAGCGCCGTATGCACCGCATTCCCAAACGGATCGAAGATCGCCGCCACATCCCGGTCGACCCCGTCCCGGTGATGCCACAAATTGGTCATGGGAAGCGAGATGTACTCGGCGAAAGCGCCCGGCCGGTTCACGCCCACCCCTTTGGTCTGCGGACACAGATGCCTGCGCCCCGCCAGGCAGTTCCGGCAATGCCCGCAAACCACGTGTCCTTCCCCGCTCACGATATCGCCGGGGAAGAAATCGACCACGTTCGACCCCACCTCCACCACCTGCCCGACGAACTCATGCCCGATCACCATCGGAACGGGGATCGTCTTCCGCGCCCAGGCGTCCCAGTTATAGATGTGCAGATCGGTCCCGCAAATCCCCGTCTTCTCTACGCGAATCAGAACGTCGTTGATGCCGATCGAGGGGATATCCACCTCTTCCAGCCATAATCCCGGCGAGGCTTCCCGCTTCACCAGCGCCTTCATCTTCCCGCTTCGCTTTTCCATTATGAGAGAATTCTTTCTAATATGACGGAGACTTCGTCCAGCATATCAAAGACTCGCCGGAAGCTTTCGGAAGAGCCTGGCGAACGGCTCGGCGCGCGCCTCAAAAGTCTGCGGGCCGAACGTGGCTGGTCTCTGGAGAGTCTGGCCGATTCGAGCGGCGTCAGCCGGTCCATGCTGAGCCAGATCGAGCGCGATCAAGCCAATCCCACGCTCGCCGTCACCCTCCGCATCGCCCGCGCTTTCGGGATGAGCATCGGGGAACTCGTCGAGCATCCCGACGCCTCGAGCGCAGTGTCCGTGATCCGCGCCGGCGACCGCGCCTATCACTTCCGCTCTGATGAACACTGCACCATTCGCACGCTCTCGCCTTTGCATCTGGAGAAGGATGTCGAGTTCTATGAGGTCCAACTGCGCCCCGGCGGAGCGCTGCGCAGCGCCGCCCACTTCGAAGGAACGCGCGAATTCCTGACCGTCGAAAAGGGCCGCGTGCGCATCGAATCGGGAGTCGATAGCGACCTTCTCGAACGCGGCGATTCCGCCAGCTACCGCGCCGATGTCCCGCACGCCATCGTCAACGCCGGCCGTTCCGAAGCGGTGCTGTTCCTCGTGAACATCTACCGCTGATTCGTTGCGCTCGCGCGCCGAAAATTAAATCGCGCGCGTCGCCAGAATCGTCCCCGCGCAGCTTCCCAGCCCGATCCGCCGCGCCCCAGGCGCCTCACACCATCCCCGCAGCACAACCTCGTCGCCGTCTTCGAGAAATGTCCGCGTCTCCCCGTTCGGCAATTGCACTGGATCCGAGCCGCGCCAGGCCAGCTCCAGCAGACACCCCCGATTTTCTTTGAGCGGTCCGGAGACCGTCCCGCTTCCGATCAGATCCCCGGGCCGCAAACGGCAGCCGTTCGAAGCATGGTGCGCCACCATCTGGCCCAGCGTCCAATAAAGAGACGCAAACTCGCTGTGGCTGATTCGCACCGGCTCAGCCATGCGCGCCGATCGCAGCCACACTTCCAGCGTGATCCCGAACGCGCCTGCCCCGGCGGTCCGCAAATGCGGCAGCGGCTCCGGATCGCCGTCCGGGCGCGCGGTCGTCTGGCGACGGAACGGCTCCAAAGCTTCCGCGCTTACTACCCAGGGAGAAATCGTGGTGGCGAAATTCTTCGCCAGAAACGGCCCCAGGGGCTGGTATTCCCACGTCTGCACATCCCGCGCCGACCAGTCGTTCAGCAGACACACGCCGAACAGATGGTCTTCCGCCCGCGCGATCGGGATCGGCTCGCCTCGCCGGTTTCCCGGCCCGAGGAACGCTCCCAACTCCAGTTCATAATCCAGCCGACGGCTCGGCGCGAACCGCGGCGGGCCGCCCGGCGTCTCCGCGACTTGTCCCCACGGCCGCTGGATCGGCGTGCCGCTCACCACCACCGACGACGCGCGTCCGTGATATCCCACCGGCAGCCATTTATAGTTGGGCAGCAACGGAGCGTCCGGCCGGAACATGCTGCCCACGTTGGTCGCGTGATGGAGGGACGCGTAAAAATCCGTATAATCGCCGATTTCGCACGGCAGCAGCATCTCCACCGCGGCCATCGGAACCAGCCGGTCCGCGGCCCCGGCCCGGAACTCCGTTAAATATTTGCTGATGCGCCTGCGCAGCTCCATCCGGTCCGTCTTGATCCGTCCCATCAAATCGCGCAGGGAAGGGACATCGAAGGCCGCCGACACGTCGAGCACCTCTCGGCCGATCGCCACACCCACGCGAGGCTGGCCGTCTACGCCCTGCCGAAACGTCCCGAACGGCAGATTCTGGATCGGAAATTCCGTATCCTCCGCATTGGCCGATTCCACCCAGCTCTGCAACTCCGGGTCGTGCGTTTCATCCGTCATTCCGCAAACCACCTAACGCCCGCGCAACGGCGCCGAAATCGCCATGCCGAAGATCACTCCTAAACCTATCATCCGAATCAAACGAGGATCCAAATGAACGAATGCCCGGATTTGCCGGAACCCGCGTTTTTACCCTATACTTTTAGCTCGCCTCCCCATGCTCGCCAATGTCTCACTGGCTCGAGTCGTCCTCGGTTACTGCTGCCTGGTGGTGGCCCCCGTCGCCTCGTTGTTCGGAATCGTCGAAGCCGGCAACCGGCTCAAAGCCCCGGTGAACATCGATGGCGCCTGGACCCTTCACGCGCAGTCGCTTCCACCCGGTTTGCGCTTCTCCGCGGATCCCGCGCCGGCCATGAGAGTTTCGCAATCGGGTCTGTTCCTAACCCTCGCCTTTAATGATGCGCAACACACACAACTCTTAGGCGAGATCTCCGGCGGCCAGTTCAGCGCCGGGAACCCCGCATTCACGATTCGCGCGGACCGCTTCTCGGGAAATCTGATCGAGGGCGCCCTCGGTTGCTTTGCCTGCTCTCCCGTTCCATTCCGCGCCGAACGAGCCCGCCCCTGAGAACCGCCTGTGCCTGATCTCTTTCTGCTCGTCCTGCAAATCGCCGCAATTCTCCTGGTCGCGCGCATTGTCGGCACTCTGTTCCGGCTCATCGGCCAGCCTCGCGTCGTCGGGGAAATGGCCGCCGGAATCATTCTCGGACCGTCGCTGTTCGGCTGGCTCGCGCCCGGCATTTCCGCCATCGTGTTTCCGGCCGCCAGCCTCGGGTATCTGAACGCGCTCAGCCAGGTCGGCCTGGTTCTGTTCATGTTTCTGGTCGGACTCGCGCTCAACCCGAATGAGCTCAAAGGCCTCGGCCACGCGGCCATTCTGACCAGCCACGCGAGCATCTCCGTTCCCTTCGTACTCGGCGGCTCTCTGGCGCTCTATCTCTATCCGCGCCTTTCGAATGGAAGCGTCACGTTCCTCAGCTTCGCCCTATTCCTGGGCGCGGCCATGAGCATCACCGCCTTCCCGGTGCTCGCCCGCATCCTCACCGAAAGAAATCTGCTCAGCACGCGGCTGGGCGTCATCGCTATCTCCTGCGCCGCGGTCGACGACGTCTCCGGATGGTGCGTGCTCGCCGCCATCCTCGTCCTGATCCGCGCCCATAATCACGCCACGCCCCTTTGGCTGACCGTGGCTGGCTCGGCCGCCTTCGCCTTCTTCGTCATTTACGCCGCCCGTCCGCTTCTGCGCTGCTTTGAACGCAGTTTCAAGCGGAAGGGCCTGCTGGACGACAACAACGTCGCGCTCCTGATTCTGCTTGTCTTGGGCTCCGCTTTAATTACGGAATGGCTCGGCATTCACCTTCTTTTCGGCGCGTTCCTGCTCGGCGCCGTAATGCCCAAGGATCACGACTTTGTCCGCCACTTGCTCGAAAAGTTCGAATCGGTCACCGTTGTTTTGCTGCTCCCGCTATTCTTCGCCTTTTCCGGTCTCCGGACCAGCATCGGCCTCGTTCACGGCGCCCGCATGTGGTTCTACTGCGCGCTCATTGTCAGCGTCGCCGTGGCGGGTAAACTCGGCGGTTCCTTGATCGCCGCCCGCACGGCCGGCATGAAGTGGCGCGAGGCCACCGGAATCGGCATCCTCATGAACACGCGCGGACTCATGGAACTCGTCATCCTCAATATCGGGCTGGATATCAAGGTCATCTCGCCCGCCTTGTTTTCCATGATGGTCCTGATGGCCCTCACGACGACGTTCATGACGACCCCGCTGTTGGAACTGGTGTGCCCGGAGAGTTGGCTCCGCGCGCAGCAGCCCGCGCTTTTGGAAAGAGCTGTCGCTTAAAAAGCGTCGGCCGGATCGGTCGGGATAACCCGTTTCTCCACGAAATCCTGATAATCGTGCAGCGCGCGCCGCACCCGGCTGAAAGCCCGCTGATGAATTCGCTGGGCTTTATCGATCGCCGTCGATCCGTCCGCATGAACCAGCCCCAGTCCTTTGGTGACGTCCATCAGGTGCTGGTACTGCGTCGCCGCTTTACAGAATTCCTTCTGCAATGCCTCAAGACGATCGAGCAGTCGCCCTTCCAGATCTGCCGGGGCGTTGGGAAGTGTCTTAATGTTGCGATCGGAATTCATAAATCGCGGGGGAGCGCAGATCAACTTTTGCATGTCTGCAAGTTAAGCGATAGCTCAATCGGTACAGTCTCAGTGAAAGCTGCCCGGCCGCCGTATTAATTGTCACTTAAAATCATTGCATCCCAGTGAGAACAGTAGCGGCAATCATGAATCCGAACAAGCGGGAAAAATTATCACGTTTTTTCATTGATTTCGTCGTTTCGGTTTGTAAGATGAAACATGTTCTGGAACCACTCCTGCCCGTGCGGTGGAATGAGCCTCAACAGATCCCGCCGCAAGCTGCTGGAACGCCTCAACCCGTTCGTCCTCCCTTACCGTTGCGAGGAGTGTGGTCGCCGCATGCTCAAGCTGCGTCTCAGCCGTCCCCAGACTTCGCCCTCGTCCACGGCATCCGTGTTTCCGTGGAAGTCTCGCCGGCAGGCGCCCTGATTTAAGCCCCGACCGCGGCCCGCAACCGCTCGCTTTTCACCTCCGAATCGATTATGCCGGAGTGATATTCTTTTGGCTTACTCTGCAACCCCGTCTGTTCGAAAAGGAGAATCGCATTGCGAGTTGGCGTTTTCACCGCATTACTAGGCCAGTTACCGCTGGACGATGTTCTTAAAAAGCTTACGTCTCATGGAGTGACCACGGTTGAATTGGGAACGGGAAATTACCCCGGAGACCCTCACTGCAAACTCTCCATGCTCGACAATCCCGCCGAACTGAAAACTTTCCAGCAGAAGTTGAAGGACGGCGGCATCTCCATCAGCGCCTTGAGCTGTCACGGAAATCCGCTCCACCCCAATCCGGAAATTCGTAAGGGCTTCCAGGAGGTCAATCGGAAGACCATCCTCCTCGCCGAAAAGCTCGGCGTGCCCGTGGTGATCGACTTCTCCGGCTGCCCCGGCGATAGCGAAGGCGCGAAATTCCCCAACTGGGTGACCTGCCCGTGGCCGCCCGAATACCTCGAGGTGCTTGATTGGCAGTGGGAAAGCCAGGTCACTCCCTATTGGACTGAGCGCGGCAAGTTCGCGAGCGATCACGGCGTCAAAGTCGCCATCGAAATGCATCCCGGCTTCGTCGTTTATAGCCCGGAGACCATGCTTCGATTACGCTCCATCGCGGGCGATTCCGTCGGCTGCAACTATGACCCCAGCCATATGTTCTGGCAATCCATCGATCCCATCGCCGCGGTTCGCCTTCTGGGAGACGCCATCTTCCACGTGCATGCCAAGGACACCCAGATCTACGGGCGCAACCTGCCCATGACCGGCGTGCTCGACACCAAGAAGTACACCGATGAGCGTAATCGCGCCTGGATTTTCCGCACCTGCGGTTACGGACACGGCGCCGAGTGGTGGACCGAGTTCATCTCCACCCTCCGCATGTTCGGCTACGACTACGTCCTCTCGGTCGAGCACGAAGACAGTCTCATGTCTCCCGAGGAGGGCTTGAGCAAGGCCGTTCGCTTCCTCGACAATCTGATCATCAAGGAATCCGCCGCCGCCGCCTGGTGGGTGTAAACCGAACGCGTTTAAGCCGTAAGCCAGTGCCGCGCCAGTTCGCCGGGATCGCCCGTCAGGTCAATCCACTGGGTCGATAGAATCTCGCGATTCTCCAGAAAAACCGTTTGAACTCCGTCGGGAGCGGGGCGCAGTTCCAGCCTTCGCTCCCGCGCTTCCAGCCGCAGCGTGGATCCCATCCACGTGATGTATACCTTCGTGCGCTGCCGGAAGCCCTCAAGCGTAGCCACCCTCAACAACTCTTCCGTGAAAGCGCTCTTCTTCAGCTTCTCCGCCCACGGCGCCACCGCGTTCTGCTCCGCGACGTCCCGTTTCCGCTGATCGCGCTCGCGTCCCGCATCTTCGCCGGCGGCGCTTTTCTCCAGGTTCTTCAGATCGTTTTCAAGGTTGTCGAGGAAACTCATTCCGATGCCGTGATCCATCCTAGCTTAAAATCGCGCCACCAGAATGAGCCCGAGAATCAGCAGAACACAACCGCCCACGCGGAGCGCGCTCGCCCGGTGAACCGCGAATCCGATCCATCCGAAATGATCCAACACCACCGACGCGATCAGCGAAAATGTCAGCGTCACCGCCGTAAACGCGGCCGAGCCCAGCTTGCGCGCCAGCATCACTCCAGCCATGGTCGACACAATGCTCAGCGCTCCGCCCAGCCACGCCCACCACGGCGCCTCGGCCGCCCTTGACCACGGGTAATTGCCCAGCTTCAGAAACGGGAGCGTCAGCGACAGCCCAGCCAGACCAATGACGTACACGGCCACCGCCGCCAGAACGGGTTGGTCGAGCGATTTGCGCAGTTGCGCGTTCGCCCCCGCCTGCGCGGTGTTCATCGCCCCGGCCACCGCGGCAAAAATGTATAAGATCCAGTTCACTCGTCTGGCGACGAAGCACGTCGACTACCGCCCTGCCCGCCCGAACCACGAGCGGGATGGAGACAAACGTGCTTCCGTGGATTTGTGAAACGACCGCTCCCTCCGTTGTTCTGCTTCGCGATATGTTTCGTGGCGTTCCCCGCCTTTTCCCAGACCAGTCCGGCTACGTTCTCTCCGCTCGCCCTTCATTCCGGAATCCTGAGTGACGCCGCCGTCGCCCGGTTAAGTGCCGAGGCCGCCGCTGCAGCTCCCGATTTCGATGAGGGACAAGCTGCTCCCCCCGGCGCCTCTTCGATCGACCCAGCTCCCGTCGGTCCCGCGCAAGCGCCTCTCGCAAAACCTCCTAGCGACACCGGATACCAGTACAAGCCCTTTACCGTCGGCCAGAAGTTCAAGGCCGACACGAAAGACACCTTCGGCCCCATCGCCCTGATCGGCGTGGGAATCAGCGCCGGAATCGACCAGTTCACCAACACCCCCAGCGCATGGGGGCAGGGCGCCGCGGGCTACGGCCGGCGCTACGCTTCCGATTTCGGCATCAACGCCGCTCACCAGTACTTCGGCTTTGCGCTCCAGACCGCTCTCCATGAAGATCCCCGGTACTTTCCCTCCGCCGACCGCAGTGTGAAAGGACGTCTGAAGAGCGTCGTTCGCCAGGCGTTCATCACCAGGACAGACAGCGGCGGCGAAACCTTCGCTTACGCGCGCTGGGCCAGCGCCTTCGGCGCCGGACTGCTTTCCGATACCTGGATGCCTCAAAGCGACGCCCACATCCACGACGGTCTGGCCGAGGGCGCGTATCTTCTCGGCATCAACGTCGGCCTCAACCTCGCCGAAGAATTCATCCCGTTCTTCCGCCATCTCCAGCCGTGATCGCCGGTTCCGTCGATACCATAAGATAAATACTTCGCGAACCACACTATTCAGGAGAACTCATGGCTTCCAAAAGGATCGGCATCCTCACCGGCGGCGGGGATGTTCCGGGCCTCAACTCCGTTATCAAGACCGTCGTATATCGCGGCAACGAGATCGATTGCGAAGTGATCGGCCTCCGCCGCGGCTGGGAAGCGCTCACCCACATCAACTTCGACGACCCCGCTTCCGTCGGCCGCTACATCCTGCCGCTCAACCGGGAGAACACGCGCACCATTGACCGCACCGGCGGCACGTATCTGCACAGCTCCCGCACCAATCCCAAGAAGATGAAGAAGCTGCCTCCGTTCCTCGCCGGCGGCGCGTTCCCATCTTCGGAAATCACCAAGAATGGGGAAACCTCCACGGTCTTGGATATGACTTCGCAGGTCCTGGCCAACGTCGAGCGCCTCAAGCTGGATTACCTGATCGCGATCGGAGGCGACGATACGCTCAGCTACGCCGCTCACCTCGATATGGCAGGTTTTAAAGTCCTGGCGATCCCGAAAACCATGGACAACGATGTCCGCAACACCGAATATTGCATCGGATTCTCCACCGCGATCACTCGCGCCACCGAGGCCATCGAGCGTCAGCGCACCACCGTCGGCTCTCATGAACGCATCGGGATATTCCGCATCTTCGGGCGCGACGCCGGCTATACGGCCCTTTACACCGCTTATGTCACCTCCATGCGGTGCTGCATCCCTGAATATGAATTCGATCTCGAAAAGCTGATCGATCTCATCATGACCGACAAACGTCTTTCGCCCAGCAGTTACGCCCTGATCGTGCTCTCCGAAGGCGCGAAGTGGAAGGGTTACAACCTTCGGGAAGTCGGAGAGGCCGACGCTTTCGGCCACCGCAAGAAGGCCAATGTCGGCGAGGATCTCAGCGATGAGATCAAGCGGCGAACCGGCGAAGAGACAATTGTGAGCGATCTTACTTATGATCTTCGAAGTGGCAGCCCAGATTTCGTGGACAAGATGGTAGCCTCTACTTTCGCGGGAATGGCGATCGATTCCATCCACGAAGGAAAGCACGGCCTCATGATGGGCATCAGCAGCGGCTGTTACCAAACAGTTCCCATACCGGATCCGAAGCTGGGGCCGCGCAAAGTAAACATCGACTCGATGTATAACGTCGACCGGTACCGGCCGACCTACACTCATAAGATCGGTCTGCCGATCTTCCTGACGAGGGCCTGAACTAACGAGGCGAAACGCTATGGACTGGCCGCACTGGGAAGAACCGCACTGGAAAGATATGGATTCCGGCATCGTCGACGTTCCCCACCGGAATCTCAATCCCGCGGTCAACCACAACATCGTCCAGTCCGAAGTCGAGGGCGGCGTCTATCTTCGGGACCTCCCCTGCGGGGCCGAAATCCAGGTACTCACCCGCAATCGCTGTTACCTCATCATCAAGCAATCCGCCGAGGAGGCGCTCATTTCCGGCCACCCCGACTTTTGTCCGAGCCCGGTGCTCGTCAAAGTCGACGGCTCCAACTGGGGCGGATCCATGCTGAAGCGGGGATTTATTGGACGCGGGATGCGGCTCGAATTCCGCCATCCTGTCTTCCAGACCGTGACCACTTCGCTCATCTCTGAAATTCGCCAGCTCTCCTGATTCACCCTCTCTGCCCTTCGGTTTATTCCATACGCTCCCGGAGAGTGTCACCTTTTGTAACTCACAAAAGGCTTGCATTCAGTAGCTTACGCCTGTACTATTACTTCGATAGATCGCCTTCCCGGAGTTGCTTGTGCCCATCTTGTGTTCTGCTAAAAGTGCGCGGTTTCTTCCGCTCATTCTTCTTCTCGCCGTTGCTCCATTCTGCCGGCTGACCGCTGCCGAGTCCTGTTCACCCCTTCCTCAGATCAACCCTCACAAGGATTTCGTCGCCAACTTCAATAATCCCTGCTACGCCATTCGCATGGCCCCCGGAACCGGCGCGAATGAACTGGGAGATCTAAATGCGACCTACGATCAGATTTATTACCAGATCATGCCCGGTTACGATCTCGTGATCCTCGGTGAGTTTCCCAACGCGCGCTTCATGTCCGCCACCGCCTATGACGACCACCTCGCCGCGACCGGTCCCGCTCTGATCGATTACCAGATCCTGCCGCTCACCAACCGCATGCTCAATCCTTATCTGGTGGGCGCGACATACGTATCCGGCCAGCAGTACGGAATTGCGGTCGATTTAGGCTTCGGACAGCCCGTCACCGAAGCCGCCGGTTGCCGCACCACCGGCACCACCATCGACAAGAACATCCTCAATGCATCCCAGATTCATTCCGGCCTCACCTGGCTCGGCTATCCCGACCTGCCGCCCGACTTCCCGGTTCATGAGATCGGCGCGAACGACGCCGGCGAGCTCGAAATCCGCCGCTATATCGATCTCCCCAGAACGCCGCTGGAAACCGTCATCGTTCGCCAGCTCTCCAACGGCTGCGCCATCTCCGCGGCGCAGGCCATCGCGCTGAACATCCTGAGCACAAGCCAGCCCAACCCCAGCCCCTGGCTCCACGAGACGCAGATCAACGCGCACCAGGAATTCTCGCAGAGTATCGTGCCGGAACTCTGCTACCCGACCGATCCTTTGAACAGCGTTACCTGGCTGCGGACGCGGGACTATATTCCGCTCGATAACACCGTCGCCGCCGGAATCCAGGCCACCGTTCAGTCGACTTGGCTGCAGAGCCTGGTGGCCGGGCAGCGCTTCATTCGCGTCCAGTTCCCCATGCCGACAGTCCCCGATACGCCCTGCGCCACCGGCGCCTGCGCCCTTACCGGCAACGAACAGCTGCGCTACTTCAGTTTCTCGTTTCAGAACGGCACCAATACGCTGTATTCGCTCAAAGACTCTGACTTTGTCCTGGATCCGCTCGGCAACGCCACCCTGATCGTCAGCTTGGGAGGGGTGCCGCCGCCGCAGGTCAACGCCGCCAACTACTATACGTATCTCGATCTCACGCAGGCGCAGAATTACGCCCAGCTCCAGACTCTGTTCGTCCGCAACATGCTTCCCAATGCGGGCTTCCAGTGCTCCAGTTTCAATGTTCCGTTCTACACGATGGAATATAACTCTGTGGGCGGCTTTATGGGCCAATACCAGCTAACGGTGGACTATCCGACCGCCGCGGAAATTCCCACCACGCCCGTGCCGCCTGTTCGTGTGAATTCCTGTGCGTTGGTTCCGCCGCCGCCCACTATTTGCCACGGCCAATAGACGCTAAAATTTCCAATTCGAAACAAAATCCCGCGTCAGCTTCTCATTCGTGAGGCTGGCGCGGATCAGTGCGATCGGCATCTCGTTCTCGCGCAGCACCGCGTCATGGAACTGCCGGTTTGTCATCCGCCCCGTTCCCACCAATTCTTTCCGCAGAGCGAATAGCTGCATTCCGCCCACCAGGTAAGCCGCCTGATAGAGCGGCGAGTATTCTCCCGCAAAAGACCGCCGTACTTCCCCGATGGCGTTCTCCCGCTCGTGTCCCACTCGTTCCACCAGGAACTGCACGCATTCCCGCGGGGTCATCGTCCCCAAGTGAAAGCTGAGGGAGAAGATGATCCGCGCGCACCGGTGCATCCGCCAGAACAGCGCGCCCACCCGATCCTCCGGCGTCTTCTGAAACTTCATATCCCAGAACAGCAGCTCCCAATAAAGCGACCAGCCCTCGATCAGAAACGGAGTCGATCCGATCTCCTGGCGGTACGGCCGGTAAATGCCCGCCATGTAGCCCTGCAACTCGTGCCCCGGGATCAGCTCATGAAACACCGTCGCGCGCGAGAACGGAATGTTGTTGCCGCGCATGGTCATCATCTTTTGCTCGTAGGTCATCTCGGCCACGGGATAAGACACGCTGATCGTTTCGCCGCCCGTGAAGAACGGGTTCACCAGTTGCCGCTCGGGCGTCATCATCCTCATGCGCCACGTCTCCCGCGCCACCGCCGGAATGGTCACCAGATCATGCGCATCCACGAACTGCTCGGCCTCGCGCTCCAGGTCCCGGATCAGTTCCGGCTGCTTGCCCGGCGCCACATACATCGTCTTCACTTTCTCCAGCGCCTTCTTCCAGTCGTCGCCATAGCCCATCTCGCGAGAGGCTCGCTTCATCTCGCCTTCGCACCAAGCCAGTTGCTGATACGCGAGCGCGATCAGTTCCTCGGGCGTGTACGGAATCATTTCGAACGCCAGTTCGTCGTTCAGCGCGTCGCGGCCTAGCGGACTCCCGACGATGTCGTCCGTGCTCCCCGGCTTCGCGGCCGGCTCTGCATGCGCTTCGCCCGGCTTCGCCGCCGGCTGGATTCCCGCTACTTTCTCTCGCAGGAACGTGACGTACGTCCCCAGAGCCGCGTCGGCCGCTTTATACGGCTCCGCCGCCCACCAGGTGAACAGCGGGTCATAGTTGTCGTAAAAGCCGTACCAGTTCCGCAGCGTATCGCGCAGCAGCGCCGCTTCGTTCGCGGCCCGGTTGCTGACCACTTTTCTCTGGCGCTCCGCCGTCGCGTCCAGCTTGGCGGCAAGCGCCGCTTCCTGAGCCCTCTGCGCGCCCTGCACGTCTTTCGTCAGGCCGGAAAGCGCCGCCGCGCTCGCCGCCCCGTCCATCGGCACGCCGTTCCGGCGCGCTTCTTCCAACTCCACGATCGCGCGGGAAAACGGGACGTACGGGGCCGCTTCCGCCTCCAACTGCGCGGCTCGGCCTAAGCTCTTCAGTTCGTGATTCAGATAGTTCCGAAACAGGATGTAATCGACTTTGCCGTCCTCGGGCATCGCGTCGAAATCCATTCCGGCGAGCGTCGCGCGCCACTCGTTATAGAACCGGGTCAACCGCGCCTGGGAATCCGCCGCGATCGGAATCTGATAGAACCGTTCCAGATCGCGCCGGTCGTGCGTAAATCGCTCGATGTAAGGTCGCAGCGGGCTCGCCGACCCGTCCACCTCGACCGCCCCACAATTCAGACCCGCCAAGACAAGGAACGCCAGCGTTCTCATTAGAAAGTTAGTCTACGTCAGCAAAGCGCGTCACGTACGTGAAATGCCGACCCGGGCAACACGATTTTTCGCTGAGGCAGGGCGAACCGTCACGCCTCATGGAGACATAAAGGCGACAAAACCCACCACACTCCTGGGAGCCCCAGACAGCGGGCGGAAAACAAGGAGGGTCCAGTTTGCCTATTCAACACGTGCCGGACGCTGGGGATGTACTGATGTGCGACTTCTCTGGATTTGTTGCTCCTGAGATGACAAAAGTCAGGCGCGTTGTCATTCTTTCTCCAAGATCACGAACCGTGCTTCGTGGAACGTATCTCGTGGTGCCAATCAGTAAGTCCGCGCCATGCCCGGCGCAGGATCACCATTGCGAATTTCGCCCGGGGGCGTATCACTTTTTCGATCCCGTCGAATCCGTCTGGGCCAAGGCGGACATGGTGACTTGCGTCGCCTGGGCGCGACTCGACAGGGTGAAAATGAATGGTCGATTCACGGGCGCTCAGATCAGGAAAGCAGATTTGGTATCGATAAAGAAGGCGGTTCTCTATGCGATGGGCATGGAACTCTGGGAAGAGCTCGAAACGTTTATACAGGTGCGAAAAAAGCTTCCCTAGCGCCGCGCCGACTTCCTAGCCCAGCTGTCACCGCAAAGTGATAATGTCCGCTTAGCGCAAAGTAAAAATGTCCTCTTGACAGCCTGTACTGGGAGGTGTGCAGGAAGGACAACTACTGATGACGCAAGCCGAGCGAGATCGGCTGGTGACGTTGCGTAAGGCCAGCAAGGGCCTGATTACGCAACGTCAAGCAGGCTTGGAGCTCGATGTGAGTGCTCGCCAAGTGCGCCGGCTGGTAACGGCCCTTCGGAAACACGGCGACCGGGCGGTTGTCCACGGGTCGAAACAGAAACCGTCGCCGCGGAAAATTCCCGAGCAGGTCCGGCAGAAAGCGCTGGAGATTTTGGGCTCCGATGTGTATCGGGGGTTTGGACCGACCTTGGCCGCCGAGTATCTGGCGGCGCGGCACGCGATTCCGGCCAGCCGTGAAACGGTGCGGCAGTGGATGGTCGGGGCCGGATTGTGGCGACGGCACAAGCAGACGGTGGGATCCGTGCATCGATGGCGCGCGCGGCGCAGCCTGAGCGGCGAGCTGGTGCAGTGGGACACCAGCGAGCATGACTGGCTGGAAGGGCGGGGCCAGCGGATGTATTTGATCGCGATGATCGATGACGCGACCAGCCGGATGTATGCGCGGTTTGTGACGAGCGATTCGACGGAAGAAAACCTGCGGACGCTGGAAGGATATGTGCGGGCTTACGGACGGCCCTTGGCGTTCTATACCGATAAGGCGAGCCTTTTTCAGGTTTCCGAGAAGCGGTTCCGGGATGAGCCCGGCGTGGACAAGGATCCGGTCGAGAGGCCGCCCACGCAGATTGGCCGGGCGCTGCGTGAGCTGGATATCGTGTGGATCGGGGCGCACAGCCCGCAAGCCAAGGGACGGGTGGAGCGCGGGTTCTCGACCGCGCAGGACCGCTTGGTCAAGGGGATGCGCGTGGCCGGGATTCAAAGTCTGGAGGAAGCGAATCGCTATCTGGAAGCCGAGTTTCTGCCGTGGTGGAACCGCACTCTGACGGTGCTGCCGGCGAGTGAGGGCGATGCCCACCGGTCAGCGGAGAAGTACGATTTGGCATCGATTCTGAGCGTGATTAGCGCCCGCCAGGTCAGGAGCGACTACACGCTGCAGTTCGAAGCGCGGACCTTTGGAATTCAACGGGCGTCGATACGGCCGCGATTGCGCGGAGCGAAGGTGCGCGTGGAGAAACGTCTGGACGGAACGGTGGCGGTCCGTTACGGCGAGGGATATCTGGCGATCGCAGAGATCGAGCAGCCGGCCAAAGCCGAACCGCGGCCCAAGCCCGCGACTGTCCAGCCGCCGCGCGGGAGCAATGCGGGAGCGAAGAGCCAGTGGATGAAGAGCTTCAGCGTGCGTGGCGGCCCCAGTCTGGAGAAGGCGATTGCGATTGCGAATGCAACGGCCGGATGACGCCACCAGCGGCCGAAGGCAAACGGAGGCCGGGCTGACGCCCGGCGTCTCTCGCGTTGATTTATCCAAGGCGCTCGCTCGGGAGCTTCACCGAAGAATGCGGCTCAAACAGAAACCCCTTGGGATTTTGGTTCCCAAGGGGCGTTGCCGATTCTTCGGAGCCAGTCCGTCGCTTCGGCCTTGGATCTCCGGCCGGGACGCGACTCCCAGTCAGATCGTTTGCAAGCTAACATGCATGCCCAAAGAGCCAGCCACAAAGAGGACATTTTCACTTTGCAGAGTAAACGGACATTTTCACTTTGCGTTGACACACTTCCTAGCCCACCTTGACAAGCGACGGCTTATTCGCTAACCTGAGCTCGTACCCCGCTCCTCGGGAAAGCGTAGTTCCACCCCGTTAAATCGGGAAAGCGAAAGCCCCAGTCTACGAGACCGGGGCTTTTTTAATTCGTCGTCAATTTACGCGAAGACTTCAGCCGCCATGCGGAACGTATTCGCATGCGCTTCCACCGTCGGCTCGATTGGATCCGAATACCCGCCGCCAATCGTAATCACCACTGGAATCGCGCGCTCGCGGCACGCTTCCAGCACCAGCCGGTCCCGCCGCCTTAACCCCACGTGCGTCAGCGCCAGCCGCCCCAATCGATCCGTCGCCAGCCCGTCCACCCCAGCCTGGAAAAACACCACATCCGGCGCAAACGCCCACACCGCCCCAAGCTCCGCCTCCACCACGCTGACGTACTCATCATCCGTCACGCCGTCCGGAAGCCCCACATCCCGCTTCGAACGCTGCTTCCGCAGAGGGAAGTTCTTCTCGCCGTGCACGGAAAGCGTCAGTACGTCGGCGTCGTCCCCGAAGATCGCCGCCGTCCCGTCGCCCTGATGCACATCCAGATCGATCACGGCGGCCCGTTGCGCCAGCCCCGCCTCGCGCAGCCACAAAATCCCGATCGCAATATCGTTGAAAATGCAGAACCCGGAACCTTCCGCATACGCCGCGTGGTGCGTTCCCCCGGCGAGCGCGCCGCTGCAGCCCGCCGTCCACGCGCGCCTCGTCGCCGCCAGCGTTCCTCCGGCCGACGCCAAAGTCCGCCGCACCAGCGCTTCCGACCACGGAAATCCGATCCGCCGAATCTCCGCGCCGCTCATCTCTCCCCGCACAAATCGTTGGATATATGCGGGATCGTGCGCCAGCTCCACTTCCTCCAACCCCGCCACAGGCGAAGGCTCGAACGTGAACCGCGCATCGCCCGCCAAAGCCTCCCGCAACGCCCGGTATTTGCCCATCGGGAACTTATGCCCCGCGGGCAGCTCAATCGTGTATAAGTCCGAGTAAAACAGATGCAGGGGCAGCAATCGTCACCGCGCGGTCAGCTCCCGGATGAAAATATCCTTGAACAGAATATTCCCGCCGCCGCCCATATGCATCTGCAAGGCGATCGTGCCGTCTTCCAGCTTCGCCTTCGGGTCCGTAAAGTCCATCACCGTCACGCCATTCAACCGCGCGACATAATGATTGGCCTGCACCGTCAAAAGGTACTCGTTCCAGTCATGCGGGCGGATCACCGCTTCATTCTCCGGAGACGGCCAAGCAATCCAGGCGCGCCCGTCTTCTCCGTAAATTCCGCCCGTATGATGCGGAATCGTCGGATCGATCTCGAACTGCACGCCCTGGCTTACGTCCACCGTCCCTGGTTTGAACGCCGTATGAAAGAAAACGCCGCTATTGCCGTCGCTCAGGCACTTGAACCGGATGGCCAGTTGAAAGTCCCGATACTTCTTCGTCGTCTGCAAATACCCGTAGTTCTTCGTGACCGTCTGTCCGTGGATCGCGCCGTCGCTCACCTCCCACGTTTCCTGGCCGACCGGCGCCCAGTTGGTCAAGTCCCGCCCATTGAACAGCGAGACCCATTGCAGGTTGGGATACTGCGGCGGACCCTCCTGCGCCCACCCGCCAGCCGCGCCAAAAGCCAGCGCCAGAACTCCCGCTAGCGCCATCCTCATGCGAGCTCCTCCCGGATAGCCTGCGCGATGCGCTGGGAATACAAATCCACCTGGACGGCGTCGCGCCCTTCCACCATCACCCGCGCCAGCGGCTCTGTCCCCGAGAACCGCACCAGCACGCGTCCCGCGCCGTTCATCGCTTCCTCCGCCGCGCGGATTTCTTCCTGCACTCCCGCGAGTTCCTCCAGCTTGCGCCGCTCCCGCACGCGCACGTTCACCAGCTTCTGCGGATAGATTTCCAGATCGCCGATTAGCTGGTCCAAGGACTTCCGCTGCTTCTGCGCCGCGCCCAGAACCTGCAGCGCTGTCAGCATTCCGTCTCCCGTCGTCGCAAACTCACGGAAAACGACATGTCCCGACTGTTCTCCGCCTAGGCTCGCCCCCGTCCGCAGCATCTCTTCCAGCACATATTTATCGCCCACCGGCGTCCTGAGCATGCGCAGCCCTTCCGTCTGCAGCGCCATTTCCAGCCCCAGGTTCGACATCACCGTCGCCACGATCGTATCCGCCGCGATGCGTCCTTCGCTTTTCAAAAAACGGGACAGGATCAGCAGCTCGGCGTCCCCGTTCACAATGCGCCCGCTCGCCGCCACCATGATCGCCCGGTCCGCGTCTCCGTCGAACGCCACCCCCGCATCCGCGCGTTCCGCCGCCACTTGGCGCGCGAGCGATTCCACATGCAGCGCTCCGCAATCCAGGTTGATGTTCCTCCCGTTGGGATGATTGTGGATCGCCGTGACGCGCGCGCCCGCCCGCCGGAATAGCTCCGGCGCCAGGTGCGACGCCGCCCCATTCCCGCAATCCAGCACCACGTGCAATCCTTCCAGCGGCGCAGGCAACGTCGAAAGCAGATACTCGCCATAGCGCGGCGCCAGCGATCCGTCCGCATCCAGCGGTTCCGGCCGCGTCGGATGATCCAGCATCACCCGGAATATCTCGCGTTCAATCTCCAGCTCTTCCGAATCCGGCAGCTTATACCCTGTCGACGCGAACACCTTGATCCCGTTGTCTTCATAGGGATTATGCGACGCCGAGATCATCACGCCCGCCGCAAAATGCCCCGTGCGCGTCAGCCACGCCACTCCCGGCGTCGTAATCACGCCCGCAAACCGCGCCTTTACGCCTTGCTCGCGCAGCCCGCCCGCTACGCCTTCCGCGATCCATTGGCCTGACTCGCGCGTGTCCATCCCGATCAGCGCCACCGGCCCGCTGCCGTGATGCTCGCGCAGATCTTTCCCCAGCGCGCTCCCAAAAGCCGACACCGTGGCTTCATCCAACGGCCGCTGGCCTGCCACGCCACGGATGCCGTCGGTCCCAAACAGTTGCCTCACCATATTCAATCTTTGAGTATCGCTGTTACCCGCACCGGTTGAAAGTTTACGAACCGCACCTGCGCCTCGGAAATGAACGGCGACGTCGTCACCGGCTCTCCGCTGCGCAGCGTTCCCAAATCCACCGGGTCCGTCGAGACGGACTGCACCAGGTTCACCTTGCTCTCGGGCCCCACGATCTCGAGCGTCGCCGGCTTGGCCCGCACCGACCCGATCTGCTCGCCTCGCCGCAAGGTTCCCGACCACTGCACCTCCACCGGAACAGCCCGCCTTTCCTGCCGCTCGAACACGAACCGCATTTGGGCCGGAACCGCCCGCACCAGATGCACGCCCCTCGGCAGCTTCACCGTGCTCGCATCGATGCTGAACGTCCGCTCGCCCGGCCCGCGCACGCTTGAAAAATCCAGCACCACCGGCGTCGGCACCGCGCTGAATTCCTTCAATCGCCCGCTCGCCCCGATCAATTCCAGCCGCACATTGCTGGCGATGTCCGAGCTGATCTCCAGATTCACCGGATCGTTCTTATACTGCACCGGAACCCGCAGCACGGTCGCCATCTCCGGCTCGCTCGCCACCGCCACCCAGATCGCCACCGCCGCGCATAGCGACAGCAGCTTCCATGGCCAGTCCGCGAAGATGCGCCGGATCACGAACGCGCGGCCTTCTCCGCCCGCGCCTGTTCGTCTAGGGGAGGCGCCGTCAGGGAAGCGCCCGCGCGATCGCTGTACTTGCCCGAGCCGAAGTGACGGTGAATGGTCTCATCCACTTCTTCTAACGCCAGGTTGGGCCGCAGTTCCCCGAACGACGCCACCGAAACCCATCCCGTCTCTTCGCTCACCACCAGCGACAGGCAGTCCGTCTCCTCCGTGATCCCGATCGCCGCCCGGTGCCGCGTGCCGAACTTACTCGAAATCGTCGGATTCGTGCTCAACGGTAAGAAACAAGCCGCCGCGCTGATCCGCTCCTTCTGAATGATCGCCGCCCCGTCATGCAGAGCCGCGCCCGGCTGAAAAATGGCCAGGATCAGGTCGCGCGAGATCTCCGCGTCCATCCGCACACCGCTTTCCACGAAGGTCCGCAGCCCGATGTCGCGCTCCAGCACAATCAGCGCGCCCGTGCGCCGCTGCGACAATATAGAAAGCGCCAGCAATATTTCATCGGTCGATTCGGGCCGCTTAAATCCGCGCCCCAGCCAGTTCTTCCGCCCGATGCGCGCCAGAGTGCGCCGGATCTCGCTCTGAAAAAGGATCACCGTCGCAATCGCCGAATACGGCACCAGGTACGACAAAATCGATCGCAGCGCTTCCAAACCCAGCCGCACCGCCACCAGGTACACCAGCACCACCGTCACGATTCCCGCCAGAATATGCGCGGCCCGCGTCCCGCGCACAATCGTTAAAAGCTGGTAAATGACGAAGCCGACCGCGAAAATGTCGACCACCGACCACAAAGTCAGCCTCGTAAATGGCTCGAAAATCGACATCGAATGCCTCATTTTGTCATAGACAGGGATGCCTCGCCAGCCGTTTCGTTTCGCCGATTTCAAACCACGCAGTAAACTCAAAAGAAAGCGTTACGCTCACACCCAGCATGGCTTTCGTATCTATTCCCGAAGCGATCGCGGAGATCCGCGCCGGTCGCATGCTCGTCGTCGTCGATGACGAAGACCGCGAGAACGAGGGCGACCTCACCATCGCCGCCGAATCCATCACGCCCGAGATCATCACCTTCATGGCCACCCACGGCCGCGGATTGATCTGCCTGGCCCTCAGCGCGGCGCGCTGCGATCACCTGCGCCTGCCGCTGATGTCCGAACAAAACACCTCCACCTTCGGCACCGCCTTCACCGAATCCATCGACGCCCGCGAAGGCGTCACCACCGGAATCTCCTCGGCCGACCGCGCCCGCACTATTCTGGCCTCCATCGACCCCGCCACCCGTCCCGCCGACCTCGCGCGCCCCGGCCACGTTTTCCCCTTGCGCGCCCGCGAAGGCGGAGTTCTCGTCCGCGCCGGCCAGACCGAAGCCGCCGTGGATCTCGCCCGCCTCGCCGGCCTGACCCCTGCCGGCGTCATCTGCGAAATCATCAACGACGACGGCACCATGGCCCGCGTCCCGCAGCTCCTCGAGTTCTGCCGCAAACACTCGCTCGCGATGACCTCCGTCGCCGACCTCATCCGCTATCGCATGAAGCATGAGCGTTACATCCACCGGCGCTCCGAGTCCACCATCGACACCGCGTTCGGCCCCTTCCGCACCATCTGGTATTCCAGCGACATCATGCCCGAAAAGCACCTCGCGCTGGTTCGCGGCGACCTCAGCGGCCCCGAGCCTGTTCTCGCCCGCATGCACTCCCACTGCCTCTACGGCGACGTCTTCGGTTCCACCCACTGCGAATGTCAGGCCCTCATCCGCGGCTCCTTGCAGCGCATTGCCGAAGCTGGCCGCGGCGTCCTCGTCTACCTCCATCAGAACGGCCCCGGACTCCGCCACGAGAACACTCCCCTCGCCGCCGAAGCCGGCCACGCGCAATTCCAGCACGAGAACGGGATCGGGGCCCAGATCCTCTCCGATCTCGGTCTCCACTCCGTCCGCCTCCTCACCAACCACCCGCGCAAAGTCGTCGCCCTCGAAGGATTCGGCATCCAAATCGTCGAGCAGATCCCGGTCGCCGACCTCGTGCGCAAGTAATCGCCTGCCAAATATTCTGGAACCGCCGCCCGGTCGCGTTCGTTATCCTTGGCGAAGGAGTAGTTTGTGAAAAAATCCACTTTGCTCGCGGCCGCGCTTCTGCTCGGCTCGGCGTCCCTGTTCGCGGCCGACCCCCAGCTTCTCAACATGACCCCGTCCGATGCCCAGATGTACGCGGGAATCAACGTTGAACAGGCCAAGACCTCGCAGTTCGGACAGTTCCTCCTGTCCAACATGCCTGTCGACGCCAACTTCCAGGAATTCATCACCTCCACCGGCTTTGATCCCCGCACCGATCTTCGGGAAATTCTCATCGTCACCACCGGCGCTCCTGCGCCCACGCTCAAATCCACTCATTCCGGCCTCATGCTCGCCAAAGGGACTTTTAACCTTTCTCAAATCCAAGCCGCCGCGGCCCAAGACGCCAAGGCCGCCGTATCCAGTTACTCGGGCGCTCAGTTGATCACCTTCGGGGATGGGGCGCAATCTCAAACCCTTGCGCTAATCGACGCTTCCACCGCCGTCGCCGGGAACCTGTCTGACGTCAAAGCCGCGCTCGATCGCCGGGCCGCGCCTGCCGCCATTTCCGCCGCTGTCATGGCCCGCATCAATCAACTCAGCACCACCGAGGACGTGTGGAGTATCTCCACGGCAAGCTTCGCCTCGCTTCCTTTCCCCGGAGCTACCGGCGGAACATCAGGTTCGGCCGTGCTCCAAAGCATTCAGCAGGCGAGCGCCGGCTTGAAGTTCGGTTCCCAGGTCCAGCTTGACGCCCAGGCCGTCACCGCCAGCGCGCAGGACGCGACCTCGTTGGGCGATGTTGTGAAACTCCTGGCGCAAATGGTCGAGATGCACACCTCTTCGAGCACCGCCCCCGGCCAGGTCGCCAGCCTTCTCAAGAACCTCGTCGTGAGCACGGATCAGAACATCGTGAAAGTGAGCATCACGCTTCCCGAAGATCAGATCGAATCCCTCTTCAAGATGGCCGAATCCGAGCACGGCGCGCCCGCTCGGATTTAATGCGCATTCCGGCGAACAATCCGACTGGCAGAGAGAAGTCTGTCAAGCTCTTGTGGGTCGTGGGTAACTGTCTCTGGTGTCCAGTGGTCGCGCTTCTTTGGTGGCAGGGCTACGAATCCCAGACGTTCGCGCAAGCGTCGCGTGACATCGCCCGGCTAGGAATGGTCGCCGGTTTTGGCGCCGTCTGGTCAATCGCCGGCGCGGCGTGGCTGGCGAACCTGAGAAACGCGCGAACGACCTGATCGCGGGCTCGCCCCCTTGAACCGTGCGCCGGACATGCGACATAATGCGCTTGTCCATGCGCGCCTCCCTGTTTGCCTCTGCGGCCCTGCTCGCCGCCTCCCTCGCTTCCGCCCAGACCACCAACGGGTGGAAGCTCCTCTGGAGCGACGAATTTAACGGCGCCGCCAACACTCCTCCCAATCCGGCCACTTGGAATTACGACCTCGGGGCCGGCGGCTGGGGCAACGGCGAACTCGAAACCTACACCAACTCCATCGCCAACGCTTTCCAGGACGGCAACGGCAACCTCGTCATCCGCGCCATTCGAGACGCCTCCGGCAACTACACTTCCGCCCGTCTCCGCACCGGCCAGGTCAGCCCCACCGACGCCGCCAACCTCGCCTGGCAGTACGGCAAAATAGAAGCCCGCATCAAACTCCCCTACGGCCAGGGCGTTTGGCCCGCCTTCTGGATGCTCGGCGCCGATATCACCAACACCGCGTGGCCCGGCTGCGGTGAGATCGATATCCTCGAAAATTTCGGCAGCAACATCGACGACGCCTCCACCGTCCACGGCACCCTCCACGGGCCGCCCGCGGGCTCCAACTTCGCCGGAACGGGACTCACCGCCGCCTACTCGCTGCCCTTTCAGCGCAAGTTCACCGACGACTTCCACCTCTTCTCGATCGAATGGGCCCAGAACTCCATCGCCCTCTATGTCGACGGCACGCAGTACAACACCATCACCCCCGCCGCGCTGCCCGCCGGGAGCACCTGGGTCTTCAACCAGCCCTTCTTCGTGATTCTCAATCTCGCCATCGGAGGACCCACTACCTTTCTCGGCACCCCCAGCCCGTCAGTCCCCTTCCCGCAGGAAATGCTGGTCGATTACGTCCGCGTCTACGGCGCCGTCACCATCCCGCCCGCCACGCCGTCCATCGCCGTCGGCGGCGTGGTGAATGCCGCGTCCACGCTCGGCGCCATCACGCCCGGCGCTCTCGTCACACTTTACGGATCCAACCTCGCCAGCGACACGGAGTCGGCCTTATTCTCCAACGGCGCTTTTCAAACTTCCACCGCGTCCCAAACCAGCGTGGCGGTGAACGGAATCAACGCCCCGCTCGTTTTCGCCTCCCCTGGCCAGATCAACTTCCAGATGCCCTGGGAAACTCCGCTAGCCCCCGCCGTCGTCAACGTCACCGTCACCAACAAGGGCGTCACCAGCGCGCCCGAACCCGTCACGGTCACCGCCGCTTCCCCATCCGCCTTCGCCGACTACACCACCGCCGTCGCCTTCCTGACCGTTTTCACCGACGGCGGCCTGACTGCCGGCGCGACGTGCGCTCTCTATGGAAACGGCTTCGGTCCCGCCAACGGCGCGCTCCTCGACGGCACGCCCGCCAATCCGGCGAACATCAGCGCGATTCAAACCGCCAGCCCCTGCACCCTGACCATCGCCGGCCAGCCCGCCACGGTGAACTACTGCGGCGCCGCTCCTTACGAAGTGATCGATCAGCTGAACTTCGTCTACCCCGCGGGCGTCCCCGCCAGTTCGCAGCCCGCCATCGCCACCCTCACGATCAACGGCAATACCGGAACCTTCCTGGTTCCCGCGCCCGCCCAATAGTCAGGCTTGCCGATTACCTCAAGAGATTCCATCAGAGATAACGATCCGAGACTTGCCAAGGATCACTTCAGCCAACGTAACTGCTGTTTTATCACGCTGCCCGTTGAGGAGCCCAAGGGTTGTTGACGATCGCCCAAGCTCCAAGATCCTGAGCGCTTACCTCAGCTTTAGCCCGTTTCCATCACGCCCCCACCCATCGGTTAAAGAAGCTGCAGTGAGTACCTTTTTTTTTTACTTTTTCAAGGAAGCCCCCGTGATACCTATAGTCAAATACTTCCTTATAATGAAGCTGCCCAACTATGATTCCGGGGTGAACGTGCTTAGTCGCCGCGAACGCAGCAATTTCAGCCTTGGAAAGGTAGTGCATCGGAGCAGAGCGGGGTTCGGGACAGCTTTTCCACGATATTGCGGCCGTTTTGAGCTTTCAGAAGAGGCTGAAATGTGTTTTAATAGAGCACTGTGCGCAGCTTCCGCAACGCATTCGTAATACTTGTGGCCTCCGCGATTTGCCTTGTCGTCGGCTCCGAACAGAACTGGCCGGGGCCCTCAAGCGTTTTTAAAGATCGTCTCGGCGTCGCTCACGAAACGCTTTTACCCTCCCGTGAAATCGCGGTCAGCATATTCGTTGATGCCACTTCGTCTATGCGAGGTTACGTCGCCAAAGGGTCTCTTGAGTTGCCCCAGCAGGTCAGGAGATTAGAAGAAACGACGCGCTTAGTATGGAATAACGTTACCTCTATCCGCTGCTACGGATTTGGCACACAGGCCTTTGCAGCCCCAGCTGGGGTGGCATGCTACTCCGCAGTGTTGCGACCCGACTTCTTCCGGCTACGCAAGGAGCAGGACTACACGAAGATCGAGTCAATTCTAAGCAATTTGCCTGAGAAAGGCCTGACCATTGTGGTCACGGACCTATTCGAGGATTCGGCGAACCTAGGAGTGCTCTTCGAAGCCTTTAAGAAGTCGGTGTTCAGCCACAGGCTGGCCGTCGGAATTATTGCAAGCCGGGCGGAGTTTAGTGGCACAATTTACGATATTGGTCTCGCGAAGGGCACACGTAATTGGCGGGGCGAGCGACCGCTCTACGCGATCGTTATCGGTCAGCTCGGCGATGTCGAATCGTATTTTGTTGAGCTATCTCATGGAGCGGTAGCAGAAAATCAGTTGCTTATTCTTTCGGGAACGCTCCTCGGAAAGCCAATTTCGTGGGGAAGCGGCAGCCGAACAAGGACATCGGGGGTCTCTGTCGATTCGGAATTCATTCGCGTGGCGCGGGGGGATCTCATGAGCTTCGGGGTTGTGAGGCTTCGGAATAATAACAAGTGCGAGTTGGATCTTAAGTTCGATGCCAGGCGTGCGCCTTTCCGGCCAGGACTGAATTGGAGCCGTCTCGAAAACAAGTTGCGAGTCAAGCGGTTTCCGAAGTCGTCCGGTGCGGCGGAGGATGTGAACTTCGAAAGCGATGCCATAACCAGCAGAGCCGCGGTCGGGACGGCTAGCGGGACCATTGTGCTCAACCTAGCTTGGTTGCCGAAACGGATCAGGCCGGCGGGACGGGATTATATCGAAGAGATTAGTCTACCGGTCCGGAGCGACATGGCGGACTTTTCAGTCGTCCCTTTTGTACAAGGTTGGAGTTCGACACCTGATACCGGCACTGCGGCCGCCTTCGACGGATCCAAAACTCAGTACTTATCGGATTTTGTTCTTGGGCTTTGGAAGAGTCTTGTGCAGGCGGAAAATCCGGACCTTGGTTCTGTCTACGTATACTTTCAGCCTGAGAGGTAATTAATGAGGTGGTTCTGGCGATATATTCTTCCGGTTCTAGGAATCGCGTTTTGCGTCGCGGTGTTTTATTGGTTGATCCTGATTCAGGAGCTGGGGTTTCTGGCGAACCACGTGGTTCCACCGCACGGGGATGAGCTCCCAGATTGGCTGGACGCGTTCCGCCAAGCAGAGATTCGCTGGGTGCTCTTTCCCTCGATGTTATTGGCCGTTGTCTGGTCCGTCGTTTCTGTCCTCAAACCGAGTTTCAGAGGGGACCAGCGTTCGGTATGGTGCATCCTCTGGGCCTTGGCTTTCGTCTTTGCTCTCCTGGGCCTTGTCTTCTGGGTCCCCCCCGAGGAGAACGGCGTAGGGTTGATCCCTTCGGGCGTCACTTTGTTCAACGGCTTAATCCTCTTCTGGCTCGCGACTGCCCCGTTTTCAACGGTGACTCACAAGTTCGCGCCAATAGGCGCAGCGTGGCGAAAAAAGGCATGGTGAACGGTGACTAATCAACCCGGTAAGATTGCGATTAGTATCGGGGGAAGCGGCGCACGGACCGCCGAGGCGCTGATTTATTTGTGTGCGGCCGGACGAGGGCCAGACGAGCTAACCCTCATTTTCGTTGATGCTGATACCAGCAACGGAAGCTTAAAAAAAGCGGTCGAACTCGCGAGACTGTATCAGCGGCTTCAGCCCGCCACGCCGGACCCATGCCCCCTTTTCCGCACTAGAATCAATTTAATGAATCCACCGACGTGGACGCCCTTTCAGGGTGGACAGGGTCAACCAAAGCTGGGTGCCTATTTTGACTATTCGGGCTTGCTCGCGGACGAATCAAGCCGCGGAATCGGGCAATTGATGGATGCATTGTATACCGAAGATCATCGCAATGCCGCCCTCGACGACGGGTTCCTCGGCAAGCCATCTATTGGCGCGGCGGTTCTCGGCCATGCAATCAGGAGAGGAGAACAACCGTGGAGCGATCTGCTGAATGCCATGAACACGCACGCGGGGAGTGGCCAGCAGGTCTCCCTTTTTGCAATGGGCTCAATCTTTGGTGGTACCGGGGCTGCAGGCTTGCCAACCATTCCCAAGCTGCTGCTGGACTCCGTGAATCACGGGAAGAGCAATATGTGCCTCGGGGCGGCACTCCTTCTGCCTTACTTCAGCTTCCCGGTTCCTTCTGACCTTACGGAGAGGGGCCGAGTCTTCGCGTCGCCTGACACCTTCCTCCTCAACAGTAAGGAAGCATTGAGGCATTACCATTCGTTAGGCTCGGTATTCAACCGCCTGTATCTCTTTGGCACGACGAAGTTGGCCCCACAAGAGAAATTCCGTAAAGGTGGCGAGCAGCAGGACAACCTACCCCATTTCGTGGAACTGGCCGCTGCGAGCGGCGCAGTCGACTTCTTCCAAAAGGCAAAACCCGCAGATCGTACGATTCACCTCGCAAAGGTCGAGTCAGACGAGGCATTCAAATGGCGGGACCACCCTGAACAAGAACGCGACCGGCCGGCCATGTCCGGCCTTGCCCGGCTTTGTTACTTTTATCTGAGCAAAGTGAAGCCCCGCCTAAACGACATTCGCGCTAATCTGCGGGGCGCAAAACGCACGCCATGGTACCAGCATCTAATAGCCAGACGCATGGTCTCCCTGGCCAGCGAATCGGAATGGTTTGTTTTCGAGGACATCGACCTCTTCGCAAAAAGGTTCCTGTGCTGGCTGCGGGACATGCAAATGAACCATGGGAATGTCGATCTGCAGATCGCCGACACGAGGCCGATTGCAGATTTGGCGCCGGGCTCCGGCCCGGCTAGGCTTCACGACTCTTTGTTTAGGGGAAGCCTGATTAGCGGGGAGGGCCATCGCGGGCTTTCCCTTCGTGAGATGTGGGCCCGCCTTTGCGAAGAGGGAGCCCTGGGAAACAACTCACTCAACAATGCCAGGGCTTTTCAATCCGCGCTGCACGCGGCGGCAAAGGGGAATGACTCCAATGGGTAAATTTCTACTTCCGGCGTTTCACGGTGAAGGTGGAGAACCAACGCCGCAGGGCGGCCGCGGATGGGAAGTCTTCCCGATGTCAGATTTGGAAAAATTTGCGAGCGCCCTCGCGGCTCCGAAGGACATGCTGCCCAACCTGTTCGTCGATGCGATCCCAGATGTGTGGGGGAAGGCGCTTTTGTTTGCCTACTCGCTCCAGGACGAAAGACATACGCTCCACCAAAGGTCGGTCGACGCATTCCGTGGGTTTCTCGCCATGCTCGCCCTTCGCCATACCCACAAATACGATGTGAATGTTGTGCGCGTCGACATCGCGATGCTCGGAGGCTCTCTGCCCTTCGCTTCCGCCATCTCGAAACTGCTCCCCCTTGGAGCTATCACAGAGAATGTTGGGTGGGATCCTGCCTACCTTTTCCTGATCGATACTGAAGTCGTCGGTATTTGCTCGCCACTCACTCTCATCGCGCCGCGCGAGGGCTCTGATATGACAAAGGCAAGCGCGCGCCAACTCACCGACGGCTTCAGATTCAAGGATCCGACTGGCGGCCTCGGTTCGCGGGACTGCGCGGCGGTCCGTGATTGGCTCATGGGTCTCGAAAGCAGCGTAATGGAGAAAGCCCCCGAGGCGGGTATATGGAGGTCTGTCGTCACCTCGCAGATTGCAGCCTTCAAGAACGCTTTGACGCAGAAGGCGAGCGACATTAGCCCCCAGCCGGTCCGATACGCTCAGGGCGATCGAGTGATTCAAACAGACCTCTTTTCGTATCTTGGAAAGGCCGTCGATAGTGCACCAGCCCAAGTATCTCAGTCTCGTTTTCAATTGCAGAGCAGCGCGAACCCACCCTACCAACTCATCGTGATCGATGAGGAGATGATCCGCAACCTACCTCCTGATACTGAGATCGCTCATGGAATCACCGCATCAGTTTTGAGGAATCAGCCGCTAGGCAATGATCAAACCCACCTTGGACGTCACGAACTGCCACCTGGGTGGAAGTGGGTTCGTCGTGATTATTTCTTTCTTCCCCGGCTGTCGATTATTCAAACCCGCGACGCATTCGTGAACGTTGCGGAAATTCCGGTCCATCAACGTAATGCTACTGACGGTTCCCCGCTTCCTCCCCTTCGAAGCGAAATCTCCGAGTACCTGGATGCCACCTACGTTTCAAAAAATTCTTGGTTTGAGCGCACGGTCGACGGATTCACGTTCAAGCTACACCTCCCGATCTGCGCTGGTCAACCAGCCCTGACCGCCAGCAAATCGTACAGGTTTTCGGAACTGAACGGGATTGACGCTTATGACATGCCCGTCACAGAGATCTGGCCCTCAACCAAGCTTGAGGGATGGAAACTCTTCTATACATTCTGGGCAAGGGACGCGGAGAACAGTAAGATCTATCTTCAACCTTGCGGCGTTCCGATTGAAAAGTCTAAGGTGGAAATAAATCGTTCCACTAGAGAAGAAGTTACTCTGACGAAGGTCGCGCCTGCATACCTCGCATGCTTTGAAATCAAAGACACTCCAGCGGGTATCCAAAAGGAACCGCTGGGGCTCTTGATGCCTTCTTATGGGGAGCCGACGACGACTCAAAAACCTAAGCCATTTAACGTGGGTTTCGACTTCGGCACAACAAACACTTATGTTTTTATCTCGGGCGGCAAAGACGAAACTTATCCCCTCACGTTGTCAGGTGAAACCGTCAGGATATTCAGGAACGAGAATCCGAAAAGAGAAGGTCTTATGTACCGCCTATTTCTTCCGGCGGGGAAAGAGCCAGCGCCATTTCTTAGCTTAGTTCGTAGACGCGCGCGACTCGCTGGAGGATTTGAGCCCATCCGGGACGCCCACGTGCTTTTTTATCACCAACAGGTTGAGAACGCGCAGTTTGAAGACCCTGCTGTCGAGTCATACTTGAAGTGGGATCACAGTCTAAACGATGACCGAAGCGCATTCCTGAAACAGTTGGTTTTGCACGCGACTTACCAAGCTCGTCTACTGGGCGCCGAGAAAGTTCGATTCATCTATTCATACCCCACGGCATTCGATGAGCGAACGAATGAGGTGCTCGAGGCCTTCTGGACTTTGGAAGTTCCGAAGATGAAGGACAGCGTCGGCGTTGGGTGCGAATTCGCTTCTAAGCAGACGGAGAGCATCGCGACGGCCTATTATTTCAACAATATCGGGGGGGGAAAGGCCGCCCTTCTTGGAACCGGAGCACTTGTCCTTGATATAGGCGGCGGTACCACAGATATCTCGGCGTGGCGCAAGAACAAACTAGAGATCCAGACGTCAGTGCGTCTCTCGGGACGCGAAATCCTTCTCGGCCCGATGCTCGAAAAGAAGGACTACGTTCTGCCCATGCTGGCATCATGCATGGAAGACGGAAAAGCGATTTTCGATCCCCTTGGGGCTCTCGAAAACGGGCGGTTCTACCGGCGCGCCGACGCGATATTGCGAACCAGCGGAGAAGAACTTCTACGTCGACTCCCGTCTCTTATGGGTTCGGAAAACTTTGAACGTTTCCGCAGCGAAATAGCAGTTCGAGCGACAGCACTCCTCTATTACGCTGGTATGCTCTTGGGCCGCACCGGGTGGGCGGAGTCCGGCGCCACCCTCCCCGACGTGTACATTGGGGGCAACGGATGCAGAGTGTTCAACTGGCTAGCGCCCCCCGAATATCACGCAAACCATGCAGTTAGTGGCCTCCTAATCAGTGCATACGCTAGCGGTGCCAGGGCTACGCAGCCGCTTCCCCATGACGTGAAGCTAATCCTCTCCCAAGACCCGAAGTCCGAAGTAGCACGTGGATTGGTCTACTCGTTGGATAATCGCTTAGCCGCCCCGGATGAGGCGGTGCAAACGATCGCTGGGGAGGGCTTCGAGACGTTGGGGGGACCGCAAGGCGCGACGAACTCTTTAACAGCGGAGATCCTCAGGAAGGGCGTTCGCCTGGCGAGAGCGTCGGAAGTCGAAAACGTGCTCAATATTTACAACAAATTCGCTGATCGTGCTGGCGCAATTCTTCTTCCGGTGAATAACGCCCCTGTTGTGATTAATCGTGCGACCGACGAGATCAATAATTGGGCCCACGAGCAGACCGGAAGGGATTCCAAGGAGATCGAGGTCGAGCCGCTTTTCATTGTCGGCGTAGCGCGCGCATTCTCGTTGATCGAATGGAGGGTCTCAGCCAGCCATGCAGCTTCTGGATGAGCCAACTTTCACAGCGGCTTTCCTTGCTGGCTTGGGCTTCGTCGATTTTGCTTTGCTTGTAGTAATGCTCATCAGGGTGTGGCCCCGAGTCACCTCTCGGGACCTGATGGCAGTTAGAAGAGAGATCATCGAGACCCTCAGGTCCCAGCCCGGCGTGACGACATCGCCCAGCTTCCTAGCGCTAACCGCCCAGATGCGCGAGATCAAAGTTGAGATCTCCGGCCTGCGGGAAGCTGTCCAAAGGTCAGCGGCAATGACCCGTTCCTACTCGTCCCCCCCGCCTGGAACGGGCCGCCCTTCCGATGCGGAGATGCACTCGGTCTCCCCTGAACCGACAGCCCTGGCGAGCACATCCGGGGACGTCGTCTCGCCAGAAAGACCGTTCTTGCAGGAACTCGTTGAAAGCTACAACAGCTTTCCCCACGACGACTTTCGCCGGCGTTTCAGTCCCCGCCCAGCGCAACTAGCCGGAAAGACGCAACTCGTGCCCCACGACGCGGGCAGTTTCTGGATCGTAGGCGCTCCCACGGGCGAATCCTACTGTCTGCCCCGCCCCGGAAAGATCACTCCGACGCTTCACGAGAATGTGGGCCTACGCAATCTGTTTCTCTATGATGGATATAATCCGAGCGGCCCGGAGCGAGCCTTTAGTCTTGATCAGCCCGCTCGAGTCATTCCGAGCTCAGACTCAGCGTGGACCGTGGGCAATCTTGGAAGACTTCGAATCAAGGCCGAGGAGACGTAAATCGACTTGTTCACCGACCTGGAACTCTGGCCGCGTGATTCTCATGTGGCTGAGGCAATCATTGTTTTCCTCATCGTCCTTTTCGTTGTCTGGCTCTGGCGATGGCTGGTCCTGAAGTCGCGTATCGCCAACGCCCTGAGGGAATTATCCTCCTGCGAACACGCGTCAAGCTCATTGGTGGATGAAGCCGTCAGGCAGAACCGAGAAGGGGCTTCTTCCCCGGACGCCGCGTGTGACGTCGCGCTCTCGTCAGCAGGTATTTCCCTTGATGGCGATATTGGGAAACACGTTCGTACGCTCTTCCTTAGTGGCTGGCGCGATGCGGCGCTGGATATTGGCGAGCTAAACCGTCGCACGATTGAGGGCGTGCTAGGGAATGAGTCGGCGTTGCGCACTTTCCTAAGCACCTTCGTGATTATTGGACTTCTTGGAACGCTGTTGGGCATTGCCCGTGCTGTAGCCGTGTTTGGGGGAGACGAGCCCTCCGCTCAAGAACTCCTGCGCCGTCTTCCCGGCGCCTTCACCCCAAGTATGTGGGGCGTGTCCTTCTCGATTTTCGGGTCTCTACTTCTCGCGTGGGCGCGGAAGAACGCGGCTGAATTCAGCACGGCTTTGCGAGCAACGACGATCGAGGTTCTCAGTCCTCAGCTAGTACCAAGCCATAGTGAGAGAATCGACCACGCTGCCACTCGCGCGGTTGCGGCGGCCCAACGGGTCGTTGAGTTCGCCGAAGGCATGGAGGTGCGCACCCAAGAACTTGATGGTTCTCTCGACCGGTCGACTAAATACGCCCGCGCTATTTCTCAGGCGATGCAGAAGATGTCTAACGGAGTCGAGTCTGCCGGACAACTGGCGGACAAAACCCTCCTCGATCTGACTAGTCGGATTAACCTGTTCGCGGGCGCGCTCGATCGCCTTTCGGACTTCCGCGAATCGATGGACCGCCATGAGACCAGTATGGTATCTGTCCTCCAGCAACTGAAAGAGGCGGCCTTCGACAACGCTCGAACTTCCCAGGAATTCCTGACATTCGCCCGCACGGGAACAAATGACCTTCTGAATGCAACCCGGGAATTATACAAGCCGGTCAAGGATTCGGCGGACGACATCGCAAAGACTTCCGCACTCTTCACCGGAGTGTGCGCGAAGCTAACGGGCGATGTAGCCGCAGTGGCGAAAGAGCAAACCGGTGTGCTCGAGGCGCAGTTTGTGTCCTGGAGATCCGAGTTGAGCGAAGGAGCAAACACAGCCAAGCGAGCTCTCGACAACCTCAGAGTCCCGTTTGAGCAGTCGGCCGATCGGCTTCAGGAGCAGGCCGCGAACGCCATAATCCAGATGTCGACTTTGATTGAAGCGCTCACCGAAAGGGGCCAAGGACTGGAGGGTCGGCTGAGGGACGTAGTGGCTCCGCTAAGTAAGCTTGTGCCAAAGGATGTCGCCTTGGACGGGGAGCCGCACCCCCTACGCGAACCCGCCGTAGTCGAGATATCGCCTGGAGATTGGGATCGTATCGAGGGAATGTTGCGAGCGCCCACGAATGGCGGCTCCCACCAGCTTGCTGAGCAGGCTCAATTTCCTCCTCACAAACTCGAGGCTCGCTTTGCTGCGCTTGACACTAGACTCTCCAGTCTCGACGCAACGCTGAAGGACCTTGCCCTGGCTCTACGACACGAGCGGTCGCCTGGGTGGGTGAACCGGATCTTCAAACGCCGGAAGAGGGGTTGATCCAAGCGCTCGGATGAACTTATGAGCGACGAGAACTTCGAGGAACTGAATTTTTGGCCGGCGTTTAGCGATATGATGATGGCCGTAATTTTGGTCCTGCTACTCGTTCTTGGGGCGGTCTATCTCCTCATTGGTGAAGGTGTTAAGAGAGCGGAGGACTGTGAAAACGAATTCGCAACAGGACTGCCGGACGCCAAGAAGATTCCAAATGCCAGCCCCAACACATGGAAGGTTCTCGACAAAGATAATAGCAATGTTTTGATTACGTTACAACAGGATGCTCATGACAAGCTGCTGTTGCATATCACCTTCAGCGACTCCGTGCTTTTCAAGAAATGTGACGCCGCACTCCTTCCTGATGGGCGGCCCGTTCTGGAGGAGATCGGCGAGAGCATCCGGAGACAACTGAGCTCGATCGTAGAGATCGAGATCTTAGGTCACGCTGACAGGACACCACCAGTCCTTTCGTCAGCCTGCAAGTTCGGGGACAATTTACATTTAGCATCTGCGCGCGCGGACTCGGTTTTTCTCTTTCTGCAAAAGGAAATGCAGATCGATCCGATCGAACACGCCATGTCTGCGACCTCATACGGGGAGTTTTTCCCCTCATCCAGAGAGCCGGGAAAGCCTTACTCACCGAAGGAATGGGAGGAAGCAAATAGTACAGAAATTTTAATGCAGAGAAACCGTCGCGTTGAACTGATTCTGCGTTATGGGACCAAGATGGGAGTTTGCGGGGCCCGAAAATAAACTTCTGCCGACTAAAGTAATTCGCCCAATCGTCGATTATTACGCTGAGGGAACGAATGGACGAGTACAAGGCGCTGCAGGATGCGCACCGAATCCTAGCAAGACTCTATTCGAGAGCTTGGGGCGAATCCGCTGAGGTTCCCACACAGATCGCGTTGTTGCTTCTTCACGCAAAGGAGCATATCGGCGTGCAGATAAGCGGATACTGTCTCGATAGAGTGCAAACCGACCCTCGGAGTTTAGCGCCTCTACATTACGCAGAACGAGATCAAGCTACATCCCGCATGGTTCGTGACGCAGCTTGACTGATATAATCCTGATTCGCGACACAACCCTGGCAAGCTTTGCCCAGGGCAAACGCAGGAATGCGACCCACCGACCTTGGTTTGATTGCGATCGTCCTTGCGGCCTGCTGCATCTCTTGTGTCCATGGTCCATCGCAACATCATTTGTCCCAGTCCAGCCTCCCAGATAAGACGCTGACTCCCGGCGACGTGCTTGATGTGACGACCGCCGATATCTGCTCCCCGGGGTACACCATAAAGGTCAGGGAAGTTCCCGCGGCCATAAAGAGGGCGGTCTATTCCGCCTATCGCAAGAAGCCCATCCAAAGAATATGTTGTAAAATCGATCATCTGATCCCCCTTGAACTTGGCGGATCAAACCGTATCCGCAATCTATGGCCCCAGGAGTACGGCGGAGCGTGGAACGCACACGACAAAGACCGGCTCGAAGCGCGTCTTCACCGCCTCGTTTGCTCAGGGAGGCTCGACCTTAGCGTGGCGCAGAGGGCGATCGCCGACGATTGGATCGCGGCATACAGGATGTATGAGCCAGGCGCGCTCTCTGGCTCGGGGCCCTCTAATCGCTGAGTCGTCGTTACAATCCTGAGTATGAACGTCAATCAGAAACTCACAAACGTGGTCATCGATCGCGCGATCCGCGGGCTTCAATCTCTTCCCGAACGTATTCGCCTGGCGCAAAGGCTTCAGGAGTGGTTTGATAGCTCATTTTGGTGGTGATCCTCCATCTGCACAATGACGAGACGCTTATCGCGCGCATGACCCTCGAATTCTCGGTCCCCGCGCCGCGCGCTCTTACGACACGACCGATCAACTGAACCTCGTCTAACCCGCGCCCGCCCAATAGTCAGGCTTGCAGCGCGGCCGATCCCACCCCCGTCCGCGTCATCACTCGCTCCAGGAAATCCGGAATCTCGAACACCGCGCGGTTATCTTTCTCCCGCGTGCGCTCCCGGAACCGCGCATGGTTCTCCGCCGCCAGCATCTCCTCCACCGCGGGCCCGATATCGCGAAAGTTCGCCAGCACCATCCCCACGCCCTGCTCCTGCACCCATTCCGCGTTATATCGCTCCTGCGGCAGCGTCCACGCGTTCCTCTCCACGATCACCGGAAGCTGCATCCGCAGCGCCTCGCTGATGCTGCCCGGCCCCGGCTTGCCCACGAAAAAGTCCGCCAGGCGCATGAAATAAGGCACCTCGGCTGTGAAACCCTCCACATGCATCGGCATCGCCAGCTCCGTCCGCATCGCCCGCAGCTGCTCCATCAGCTTGCGATTGTGGCCGCACAGCAGAATCAACTGCATCCGCGTTGCGCATTCGCTCAGCCGCTTCGCGATCTCCACCATCTCGGGCGACCCCTGCCCGCCGAACAGCACCAGTCCCGTCGGCAGCTCCGCATCCAGCCCCAGTCTGCGCCGCTCCGCTCCCCGGTCCACTTCCAGCGGCTCATAAAACCGGGGATGCAGAATCATCCCCGACGCCTGGAAAATCCGCTCTTCCGGATACCCCAGGGCCCGCGCCTGCTTCACCGCGTGGTCCGTCCCGCAGACCAGATACTGCGGCTGCTTCTCCATCCAGAAATGCGGCGGAAAATCCGCGAAGTCCGTCAGCACCGTCATCAGCGGCGTCCCCGCCTGCGTACTCCGCAGGCTCTCAAACAGCGCCCGGTTGAAGTTGGGAATCAGCGACACCACCAGGTCCGTCGAATGCTGCCGCCAGTACTTCTCCAGCAGCTTCACCTGCGGGCGATGGTACAACCGGATAATCCCGTGCATCGCCTTCGTCAGTTGCGGCGATCCCAGCGTCCATCCCCGCTTCAGCGTGCTGTTGTAAAGGTCCTGCATCCGCATCCCGGTCAGCTTCCGGAACACGTCCAGCGAATCGAAAACCTCTTGCAGATTCAGCATCTCGATCCGCCACGGCCGCTGCTGTTCCGCAATCACCTGGCTCAGCGCGTTCGCCGCGCTTCGGTGGCCGCCTCCGGCATCGAAGAAAATCAGATGGATCGTCTTCATCCGCTCGGTCAATTCTGACACGCCGCGCGCCCCCCGGACGGCTTCACAATTGTTTTGCCGGTCCGTCACCGAACCGTGACATCCCCCGCTTTATAACGAAGTCATGCGGTGCGACTTGCATGTGCACACTGTCCACTCGGGGCTGTGTTCCATCCCCGTAATCAAGGCGTTCTGTCGCGAGAGTTACTCGCATCCGGAGGTCGTCTATAGCGCCCTGAAGCGTCGGGGCATGTCGCTGGTCACCGTCACCGACCACGATTCCATTGACGCGGTGGAAACGCTCCGCCGTCATCCCGACTTCTTCGTCAGCGAAGAAGTCACGTGCCTTCTTCCCAGCGGCTCGGAAATGCATGTGGGCGTCTATGACATCAATGACCGGCAGCACCTCGAAGTGCAGCGCCGCCGCGACGATTTCGAGTCGCTCATCGGCTACCTGCGCGAGCAGCGCCTCTTCTTCAGCGCCAATCACATCTTCTCCGGACTTACCGGACGCCGCGTGATCGAGGACTTCGAGTGCTTCCAGGCCGCCTTCGACGCCTTTGAAACCCTCAACGGCTGCATGCTGGAAACGACGAATCGCCACGCCGCCGCGTTCGCCGCGCGATCCGGCAAAATCGGCCTCGGCGGCAGCGACGCCCACACTGTCTCCACCGCCGGCTCTTGCTGGACCGAAGTCCCCGGCGCCCGCGACAAGACCGAATTCCTCGCCGGGCTGCGCCGCGGACGCGCTTCCGTGCACGGGACCAGCGGAAGCTACCTGCGTCTCACGCGTGATATCATGCGAATAGGTGTATCCATGGTGCAGACCACCCCGCTGACGGCCCCTGTGGCCCTCCTCGGCGGCTTCGCGCCAATCATCACCTTCTGCAACTACCTCCTGGAAAAGCGTTTCTCATACACTTGGAGCCGTCATTTAGGCGTTCAGGAAGCCTTGTGTGCCGGGGCGGCCGGCTTGCCGCGCGAGGCGGCTGCATGAGCGCGCACTCCATCCTCGCCTACATCGCCGTGCGCGACCATCGCCTCATGCGCAAGCTGAACGGCTGGCGCGCCCCGCGCTGGTTCCGCATCTGGATGCTGTTCGCCACTCGCGGCGGCGACGGCTGGCTCTGGTACGCCATGGGCCTCGTCATTCTTCTGTTCGGCGGCGCGGACCGTTTCCCCACGCTGCTCGCCTCGGGGCTGGCCACTGGCGTCGGATCGCTTCTCTTCCTCAAATTGAAACGCGTCTGTAACCGCGACCGTCCCTGCGCCATCTCCACCCATTGCTGGGCGAGCCTGCTGCCCCCGGATCAGTTCTCATTCCCCTCCGGCCACTCCATCACGGCCTTCGCTGTCGCGACCCCGATGTTCCTCCACTACCCCACCTTGATGCTGGGCCTGATCTTCTGCGCCTCCAGCATCGCCGTCTCCCGCGTCGTGCTCGGCCTCCACTTCCTCAGCGACGTGGTGGCGGGTTGTGCGATCGGCTTCTGCCTCGGCTACCTGGCGTATCTGATCTTCTAGCCGCGAGCCCGCTTTGGAATCCCGGCGTAAAGCTGATCGGAGAGCTTTGGACACCCGGTTCGCCCGTCCAGAAGATTCACAATATCGCGGGCGCCGTGGATTACATGAATAATTTCAACGCCATCGCTCTTAGGAATATAGAAAATCAGCCAGTGTTCGTAATCGTTTACCGGCCACCGGCGGGCGCGCTTCAAAGCAGGCCTCTTGAATCCACATGTAACGCCGCCTTGGGCAGGCGAAATCACCCAAAATTAACGAAAACCCACCGCCACCCGGCCGCGTACGACGCCTCGCACGCGACACCTGCGCCCGGATCAATCCTTCGCGCCCATCTCTCTCACCAGCGCTTCCACCTGCCCCGCCAGCGCGCCATAATCGTCGCCGCGCAGTTCCACCGGCGCTGCGAATCGCACCGTCACCCGCCCGCGTTTCGGCCACCGCCACGACTGATGCAGCACGCGATCCAGCCCCTCGATCCGCACCCCCACCACCGGCAGACTCAACCGCGACCCCATCATCCCGATCCCCGGCCGGAACGGCGCAATCTCCCCCGCCGCGGTCCGCACGCCTTCCGGAAAGATCAGCACCGCCCATCCTTCGCTCGCCAGTTCCCCGATGTATCGCAAGCTCTCCCGCGCGCCGGCCTCATGCTGCGGCAGCGGAAAGGCGTTGAAGAACAGGCACGCCAGATAGTATTGAAGGTTGTTGCCGAAGCGCTCCCGCCAGCCATAATTGGCCGGATGGAAGTGCGGCCGAAACCAGTCCGCGCCCATCGCGCTCGCCACCCGATACCGCCATTCCGGGGGCAGCGCCGCCAGCACGGTCGGCACATCGAAAATGCTTTGATGGTTCACCGCGAACAGCACCGGCGCATCCGCGCGCGGCAGATTCTCGCGGCCTCCCACGGCTAACCGCACAAAGATCTTGAGCAAGGGAATCAGGATCGCCGGAAGCGCTGCCCGCCGCAACGCGCGCGCCGCCGCGCTCCGGTTCCATCGCGGAAACGCAACAAGCTCACTCGAAGCCGCAACCGCCCGGCGCGCCATCCGTCGCAATTCGCCCACCGTCGTCGCCTGCTCGAAAGCCGCGTCCGTCATGCTCTGATCGGCGCCCATCATCAGCTCCACCCGATCGAGCGAACTCAGCCCCAACTGCGCCAGCGGCACGTCATCCGCATACCCGCCCAGCAGCTCGCCCGCGGTTTTCGCCCGCTCCGGCCCCGCACGGCCAGCCACCCATTCCGCCACCGCCATCCGTTTCAGCTTCTGCGTCCCCTCGGTTCGCGGCAGCGCGGCTTCCGGCCACACCGAAACGCCCCGGATCTGCTGATGCGATTCCAGCCGCGCGTTCGCCTCTTCCGCCACCCGCTCCGCGCTCATCCCCGCATCCAGCACCAGCACCGCATGCACCCGATCCGGTCCCACCACCGCCGCATCCCGCACGCCCGGAGTCGCGTTCAATACCCGCTCCACGTCCTCCGGGAACACGTTCAATCCCTCGGGCGTGACGATCATCTCCTTCTTGCGGCCGCGCACGAACACCCGGCCTTCCTCATCCATCGACCCGATGTCGCCCGTGTGGAACCAGCCGCCCGCCGTCGGGATCGCGTCTTCCTCCGCGGCCCGCTCGCCTTTCACGAAGTAGCCCGCCGTCACGTTCGCGCCGCGCACCAGGATCTCGCCATCCTCCGCGATCCGCACTTCCACCCCGCCGATCGGCTTTCCCACCGAACCCTTGCTCGTATGGAACGGATGGTTCAGCGTCACGATCGGCGCGGTTTCCGTCAGCCCGTAACCCTGCACCACCAGGAACCCGAGCTTCCCCCAGAACTCCTCCAGCGCCGGCTCCAGCGGCGCCGCGCCCACCACAAAGCACCAGAATTTCCACCCGAACAGGTTATGCACCCGCCGGTAATGCCACCAGCGCCGCATCCAGTTCGCGCCCGCCGGCGGCGGCTCGGCGGCTTCCGGAATCGTCTGCGTCACGTACTCCCGCAGCACCTCCAGAATCCGCGGCACCGACACTAGCACAGACACCTTCCGCGACTGAATCTGCCGCACGATCTCGCGCGGGTTGAACCCCGCCATGAAGATCACTTCGCCGTTCAGCACCGGCGGAATGAACGTCGCCATCGATTGCCCGAACAGATGGCTCAGCGGCAGCAGATTCAAAAACCGGATCGGCGCGAACGGAATGCTCCACCGCCGATGCTTCCGGATCTCCGTCTCCACCGGCACGATGTTGGCCAGCAGGTTGGCGTGCGTGATAGTGACACCCTTCGGTTCCGCCGTCGCGCCGGAAGTGAAGAGGATTTCGCAAAGATCGCCCGCCTGCGTCGCGGTCGCCTGCGATGCCGATGGCAACGTCCCCGCGCTCCAGTCGAACTCCGCCATCCGCCAGTGGCCCGGCAGGGCGGGGACCTCGTCGCCGGCCACCACCGCGCGCGCATCCACAATCCCCGCGATGCGTTCCAGCAGTTCGCGGGAAGCCCGGTAGTCCACCGGCACCACCACTACCCCAGCCAGCACGCAGCCCCAAAACGCCGCGATCCACTCGGGCCGGTTCTCGCCCCAAAGAATCACCTTCTCGCCCCGCGTGATTCCCGCCGACGTCAGCCGTTCCGCAAATCGCGCCGCCGCTCCCGTAACCTGCTCATAGGAATACGACCACGTGCGAAAGCCGTCGTCGAACGCCAGAAACGTCTTGCCGCCGCCGGAGAAGTCGCGGAAAAACTCGACCAGCGTCGCGCGCGCCATCTACCGGAAGCGCAGCTTTAAAGGCCCGCTGGCAGTCGTGTAAACCAGCTCCAAATCCTTCAGCTTCTGCTTTTCCAGGTTGAAGATCAGCAGCCCCGTCGTCGGCTGCGAGATCTCCTGCTCCGGCAGAATCTTCTGCTTCAGCACCGCCAGCATGGGATCTTCCTTGCCCGGCTTGGCCTTGTTCACCGTGGTCCCGAGCGTGGTCGGGTTGGAGCCGCGGTTGCCGATCGATTGTCCGCCCGGCAATTGCACGCCGCCCCACATCGGCCCTGTCGGCTGTGTCCCCACCGAGCCCCCCGCCGAAACCTCTTGCAGGATCAGGTCCGCCCGGCCCGCGATCTCCGTCGGCGCCAGCGGATGCGTATGCTCGCCGTCTTTGTCCGTGCGCAGCAGAAAGTCGTCCCGTTGCACGTTCAGCTTGCCCGCTTTGGGCGTCAGCGTCACTTGCAGAACGGTGTAGTATCCGCCCAGGTCCGAACCCAGCAATTGCGTGATCCCGGCCTTGTCCACGTAAGCCGTCGCGTCCACCGTCACCGCCGCGTTCTCGGCGCGTCCCGGCGTCAAAGTCTTGCTCTTCCCCGCACTTAAACCGAGCGGCAGAACCGCCAAAACCGCAATCGCCGGCACCCGAGACCGCATGAGCTGATTATAAGGCGAAATTCTCCGTCACGAACCCGAGCGCCTCTTCGCGCGTCCGCAGCGTCCCTTCCAGTTGCGCATCTTCCACGGCCGACAGGATGCGGGAGAACTCCGGCCCCGGCTTGCGTCCCAGTTCGATCAGGTCCCGCCCCGTGATCAGCGGAACCGGCTTCAACTCATCCTCCGTCAGTTCCGCCATCCGCCTCTTCACGTACTCGTACGCCGTGGTGTAACCGTTGCTGGACAGGCAGTCGATCCGGTGCAGCTCCATATGCTCGTCAAACGAGGGCTGCCGCACGAAGCGCTTCAGCGTGCTCTCCCGCATCGCTTCCACGTCCTGGAACTTCATATGGCTTCCGATCAGCCGCTCGATCTGTTCGCTTTCGTCGTGCGCGAACCGGAGCCGGCTCAGGATCGCTCGCGCCATACCCACGCCGACTTCCGCGTGCCCGTCGAACCGGATGCGGTCGGCCAGCCGGAACGTCGGCGGTTTCCCCACATCGTGAAGCAGCGCCGCCCAGGCGAGCGTCGCCGTCGGCTCTCGCAGCTTCTCCAGCAGCAGCAGCGTATGCACCCAGACGTCCCCCTCGGGATGGAACTGCGGCGGCTGCTCGACGCCCTTCATCGCCGCCACTTCCGGCAGAATCTCCTGCAACAGGCCGCTGGCGTCCAGCAGTTCGAACCCGCGCCGCGCGCCGCCTTCGGTCAGGATTCGGGTGAGTTCGTCCCTCACGCGCTCGGCCGCGACCGTCCGGACTTGCGGCGCCAGCCGCCGCATGGCCTCGAAGGTCCCCGCTTCGATGCTGAAGCCCAGTCGCGCCGCAAACCGGACCGCGCGCAGCAACCGCAGATGGTCTTCGCCGAAGCGCCGCTCCGGATCGCCGATCGCGCGAATGATCCCCGCCCGCAGATCGTCGCGCCCGCCCACATAATCGATCACCTTCGCGCTCTCGGTCTCCAAAAACAGCGCATTCACCGTGAAGTCCCGACGTAAGGCGTCCTCACGCGCATCCGTCTCGTACCGAACCGTTTCCGGACGCCGCCCGTCCTGGTAGTCGCCATCGCTGCGGAACGTGGCGACCTCCACCATCGCCTCCCCATCCCGCACCAGAACCACGCCGAACTGCGCGCCCACCGCGTTCGATTCCGGGAACATCGCCAGGATCTGTCCGGGCGTCGCGTCCGTCGCCACATCCCAGTCTTTGGGAGTCGCGCCGAGCAGCATATCCCGCACGCAGCCGCCCACCAGCAGACCCTGATAACCCTGCGCTTTGAGCCGCTCCACCACCCGGCCAGCCAGCGCTTCCGGATTCCCCGGCTGCAAGCGTCCGTGCACGCGTCCATGTTAATCTAAACCCGCTTGGACCTCCGTTTGAACTCCTCTTCCGGTCAGCCGGCGAGTGGCGCCTCCACCCGCAATAAGGTGATCGTTGCGACAACCGTGATGTTGTCCTTCATCTCTTTCTGGCGCGCCTCCGCGATTGTTCTGAGCGATTTGGCCTCTTCCGCGTACTATGTCGGAGGCATCGCTGAAACCGCGATCGGGAAGTCCGCTCCCTGGTTCGTTCTCGCGATCATGCTGTTCTCGTACTCCGTACGAGCCATCTATATAGAAAGCTGCAGCATGTTCGTCCGCGGCGGCGTCTACAAAGTCGTCCATGAAGCCATGGGCGGAACGCTCGCCAAGTTCTCCGTTTCAGCTTTGATGTTCGATTACGTGCTGACCGGTCCCATCAGCGGCGTCAGCGCCGGTCTGTATCTGGCCGGGCTCCTGAACGATTTCGGATCCGATTACAAAATTCCGTGGCTCCATTTCAACGGACCCTACTTCGCGGCGGCGTTCGCGGCCGTCGCCACGCTTTACTTCTGGCGCAAGAACATCATCGGCATCCACGAATCCAGCGAGAAAGCTCTCCGTATCATGCAGATCACCACCGTGATGGTGGTCATCCTGATCGCCTGGTGCCTGATCACCATTTGGCAGAAGGGCTATAACCCGGTTCCGTTCCCTTCCACCCGCTCCATTCACTACGGCCCCGGCGCGGTCGGCTGGTTGAAGGGGACCATCGCTCCGCAAATCACCTTCTTCGCCATCCTCATCGGACTCGGCCACTCGCTTCTGGCCATGAGCGGCTTTGAAACCCTGGCCCAGGTCTACCGCGAGATCGCCTCGCCGAAACTGAAGAACCTGGAACGCGCCGGAACCGTGATCTTCCTCTACAGCACCATCTTCACCGCGATGGTCTCGTTCTTCGCCGTGATGATCATCCCTGACGCCGTGCGGGGCCATTACCTCGACAACCTGATCGGCGGCCTCGCCATATTCCTGGTGGGTCCGGGCGTTCTGAAGCTGCTGTTTCACGGCTTCGTCGTGCTCGTCGGGACCCTGATCCTGGCCGGGGCCGTGAACACCGCCATCATCGGTTCCAACGGCGTGCTCAACCGCGTGGCCGAGGATGGCGTGCTCCCCAGCTTCTTCCGGACCCCGCACCGGAAGTACGGCACCACCAGCCACATCATCAATATGGTGGTCGGGCTGCAGCTCCTGACCATCCTCATCAGCCGCGGCGACGTGAATCTTCTCGGCGAAGCCTATGCGTTCGGCGTTGTCTGGAGTTTCGCCATGAAAGCTCTTTCGGTGCTGGTGCTGCGGTTCAAGAATCCCGAAGAGCGCGCCTGGAAGGTTCCTTTGAATATCCGGGTCGGGAACAACGAGTGGCCCATCGGACTGGCGCTCATCACCGCCACGCTTTTTGTCCTGGCGATTATCAATGTGATGACCAAGGAACTCGCCACCATCGCCGGCGTGTCCTTCACGGTCGTGTTCTTCCTGATCTTCTATTTCTCCGAACGTTATCACCGCAAAATGGAAGCGGCCGATAACTCCCATCTGGAGAAGTTCCGGCTGGACCAGAACGAAGAAGTTTCGCGCGAACGCCTGGCCGTGCGGCAGGGCAATATCCTCGTCGCCGTGCGCAACCCCAATCACCTGGAGCACCTCGAGAAGGTGCTGGCCAAGACCGACACCCGCAAGATCGATATCGTCGCGCTTTCGGTCCACCTGGTGACCCAGGCGGCCTCTGGAGAGCACGACCTGGAAGCCGGACAGATCTTCTCGCACGCGGAAACCGAGGTTTTCAGCAAGGCCGTCGAACTCGCCGAAAAGGCCGGCAAGCACATCGAACTGCTGGCCTGCGCCGGAACCAGTCCGTGGGTCGCGATGGTGCAGACCGCGCAAAAGCTCGGGTCGGCGCGCATCGTCACTGGCCTTTCGCCCAAGCTGACTCCGTCCGAGCAGGGCAAGATTGTAGGCGAAGCGTGGGAGCAGTTGGAGCCGCCGCGTCCCTCCATCTCGCTCGAAGTCGTGATGCCGGATCCGCGGCAGTCGACCTACTTCAACCTGGGCCCGCATCCCCCGAGGCTGTGGCCCGAAGATGTGGATCTGGTGCACCGGCTGTGGCTGGAGTTAAGCGAGAAAGGCCCCGGCGCGAAGCTGCGGCACCGCGATATCGTGGGCGTTGCGCTGCGCCGCCTGGAGCAGCAATTGCGCGAGGGCGACGAGGGCCGCGTGATTTCCGAACTCGACCGCGAACTGATTGAGCATCCCTCCGACAGCGTTCCGGCCGCTCCGGTGGACGAGCCCGAGGATTGAGGCGCCGTGCGGACCTGTGACGTCTGCATCGTCGGGTCGGGCGCTTCCGGCGGAACATTGGCGGCCTATCTGGCGCGCAAGGGCGTGGATGTCGTCGTGGTCGAAGGCGGTCCTCCGATCAACACTCACACGGCTTTCAACACGCATGGAATGCCCTTCGAGTTCCCGAACCGGTCGATTCCCACCATGCGGCCCGGGGTTCCCGGCTTTGAGAGCGAGCGCTCCCGCGGCGTCGGCGGCAAAAGCCTGCTCTGGAACGCGGCGTCCTGGCGTCTGAGCCAGCGCGATTTCAAAGGCCGCCGGCACGATGGCGCCGGCGAGGATTGGCCCATCGACTACGCCGACTTGGCCCCTTACTACGAACGCCTCGAAAAAGAAGTCGGCGTCTGCGGCGACCGCGACGGCTTGGAGGATCTGCCCGACGGCGTCTTCCTGCCCGCCGTGGCCTACAAGTGCAGCGACCAGTTGATTCGCCGCGGCGCGGAGAAACTCGGCGTCCGCGTCATCCGCGTGCGCAAGGCCACCCGCACCGTTCCGGGCAACGGCCGCCCGCCCTGCCACTTCTGCGGGAACTGCATGGCCGGCTGCGACGTCGCGGCCAAGTACAACTCCTTCGACGCGCACATGAAGCCCGCGCTCAAGACCGGCAAGCTCGAAATCCTGCACGATTCGATCGTGCGCGAAGTCGTCGTCTCCGCGGAGAATCGCGTCACCGGCGTTCGCTTCCTGCACCGCGAAACCAAAGCGGAAGGCGAACTGAAGGCCCGCTGCGTGGTCGTTTCCTGCGCCACCGTCCAAAGCGTGGCCCTTCTGTTGATGTCCCGATCCCGCCTATATCCGTCGGGGCTGGCCAACTCCAGCGGGCAATTAGGCCGCAATTTCATTCCGCACTTCACCGGCGGCGTGCAGGCGTTTCTTACCGGCCTGATCGGCGCCGTTCCGACCGATGACGAAGGCTTCCTCGACCACGCCTATGTCCCGTCCTTCATGCATGGCCGCCCGCGCGATTATGCCCGCAGCTTCGGCATGCAGTTCAATTATCAGAACCGCCGCTCCGTCGGCTGGGCCCGCGCTTTGCCCGGTTTTGGAGCGCGCTATAAGCAGTCCGTCAAGGTGCGCTATCCGGCCTACGTGGTGATGTCGCCCTATGGCGAGATGCTGCCCAATGCCGATTCCTACGTGGATCTCGATCCCGGCCGCCCCGACGCCTACGGGTTGCCCGCCGCCCGCCGCCATCTGAAGTGGGGCGACAATGACTGGAAAATTTTCCGCGAGATGACCCGCTGGGCCGAGGCCATCATGCGCGAATCCGGCGCCGAGATTCTCTCCGTCTCACAGGAGCCGCAGCCCAATCACGAGTTGGGCGGCGCGCGCATGGGCGCCGATCCGAGGACCTCCGTTCTCGACGCGAACTGCCGCGCGCACGATGTCCCGAATCTCTACGTGGTGGACGGAAGCGTGTTTCCTTCCGCCTCCGAGAAGAACCCCACGTTCACCATGATGGCGCTGGCCGCGCGCGCGTCCGATCACATTGCCGCCCGCTTGCAAGCCCGCGACCTGTAAGCGCCCGCGGCCCTTAAGGCGCCCGCGGCCTTTAAGCGATACGATACCTACTGATGGAATCCCGCAGGAACTCCCTGAAGATCATCGGCGCGGTCGGCGCCACATGCGTGTTCCCATTCTCGGCCGACGAGTTGTTCGGCCAGGAGGACCACTCCCACGCGTCTGGCGGCCCGCGCTATAACGTGCCGGTCACCCCGCCTTTCGAGCCCAAGTTCTTCACGGCGGAAGAAGGCCTGGTCGTGGCTCGTTTGACCGATCTGATCATTCCGCCCACCGATACGCCCGGCGGCGCGGCGGCCGGAGCGCCGCACTATATTGATTCCGTTGTCGGCCAGAACCCCGCCCATCAGCAGCTTTTCCGATCCGGCATCGCCTGGCTGAACGGGCGGGGGAAGCCATTTCTTGAACTCAGCGAGCCGGAGCAGATCGCCCTGCTCACCCCCTTAAGCGAAGCCGCCGATGCGGGAAAGCTGGAGGGCGAAGGCGTCGCGTTCTTCCAGGCCGTGAAGAACATGACGGCCGATGGCTATTACACATCCTATGCCGGGCTGGTTCAGGAGTTGGGATACAAGGGAAACCAGGTGCTGGCCAGCTTTGAAGGTTGCGTTCACGAGCACTAACCGGCCTCGATGCACCGCCGCCCTCGCGAACGGCGGTGCGTTTCGAAGCTTCAGAACGTCTGGCTCGGAACTCGTACGGCCAGCCGCGAACCCGAGCCGAAAGGGACGCCCATCACAGTCACCGTGGTTCCGCTTTCGATCGAGTTCACCAACTGGGCGTGCGTGTACGGCCCCAGTCCCGGCACCACGGTCGTATACGTCTGCGAACTCGGGTTGTAGAGTAAGCTCAGCGTGGTTCTGCTGAACCGGCCGTCCGCGATCAGGTCGCAGTTTAGCGCGGCAGCCTGGCTTTCCAGCGTCGCCCAGTTCGAGATGTAAGCCGCGTTACCCACGTTAGCCGCCGTAAGCGTCTCCGCGTAGCCGGCGGCCGGCGCGGTGCCGGTGTCGATCGACAGGTTGAAGGCCGCGATATCGTTCTGGATCTGCGGCTTATTCCGGATCTCCGGGAAGTTTCGGCCGCCGACGAAGGTGTGAATGTTCTCCTCATTTCCATCGTGAAGCATCCCGAATCCGTCGATCGTCTGGCCGGTCTTGCTGAATAACTGCTTCTGGTAAGTGGCGCGAAGCAGCGTGTTCTTCATGGGTTGGTCCTCGCTGCCGAGGAAGAGAATCTGGAGGTTTGAGCCGAAGTTGTTTACCGCGTGGCAGCCGCTGCAGCTCTTCTGATTCGGATTGATGACGACCGTCTCGAATTCCAGCTGGCCTTGCGCCGCGTTGCCTCCTTGCAGGCTGGTCGGGTACGTTCGATCCAGGTTCTGGTACGGATTCGGCATCCAGGTCACCGTATTAATGAAGTTGGTGAACGCCGTCATATCCGCGGTCGAAATCTGGTTTCCTCCCATGAGTTGCTGAAAGGCGACGTTGAAATCGGAGAACTGCGGCTTGTCCCCGCGCCAGTGGTACGGCGCCTCGTTGACAAGACCGCGCAGCGTCGACGTGTTCATCGGTCCCTTCATCGGGTGTTCTTCGGCCGTCGTCCCATCGGCGAGAGTCACCTGGAACATGGAGCCGGTCGGGTCGCCCAGATCCCACGAGAGGTGATCGCCTTCCCCGTCGACATGGCACGACGCGCACGATCCCGTGCCGTTGCCCGAAAGCTTCGCGTCATAAAGGTATCCGCGGCCGTCGCGAATGACTTGCGGCGTCGGATTCACCGAGCCCGCGGCCATCTCGGAAGTCACGGTATTGGTAGCGGTGTCCACCACCGAGATCGTATCGGTGATCCGGTTCATCACGTAAAGCGTATTGGTGCTGTTATTGATCGCGAGACCGCGGGGACCGCGCTTGGTCCGCGAGTTTACGATGGAGCCGGCCGCCGATTGGTCGATTTCGATCCGGGCCAGCACGTTGCCGTTTGTGTCCACCTGCGCGACCCGGTCCGTTCCAAACGCCGCGATATACATGTTTTGGCCCGTGCCGTCGAAAACGATTCCCGAGGGCTGCGCCAGAGCCACCGCCAGCGAAGCGGGATCAGGAAGCCCCGTATAACTCACCGTGGGATTCAGGTCGTATGCGGTCACCGTGCCCGACGGCGTGATCTTGGTGACCCGGTTGTTCACGAAGTGCCCATCCAGATTGGTTTGGAAACGGACCAGATTCAAAGCGTCCGTGTTCGTCACGAACAGGTTCCCGGTGGACGGCTGAACGGCGAGACCCAGGTTGACCGTGCCGACTCCGCTGAAGTATCCATTGATGCTCAATGTCGCGGCGTTGATGGAGACCACGTCGTTGTCGGGCATCGTCCACTTCACGTAGCTGGTCCACGAGGGGTCGTTGTACTGCACGATGATTCCTTGTTGCGGCGCCGGCGGCAGCTCCGGATTGACCGGCGGCGGAGGGGGCGGCGCCAAACCCGAGGGAATCAGCGTCGTCTGATTGCCCGACATTGCGAACGCGGCGTAAACCGTCGTTCCATCCGGGCTGACCGCCATCTGCCGCGCTCCCCCGCCGAAGACCGGAATTTGCGTCACTTGCTGATGCGTATTCACGTCGAATACATAAATCAGGTTGTTCCGCGCGGCGCTCACGAAGGCGTAGTTGCCCGCGAACACCACATCGCTAGGCTCGTCGCTCGCCTGAATGGTGTCGGTCACAGCCTTCTGCGAAACCGAAACGACGCTCACTGAGTCGGATTCCTCGTTGACCACCCAAACCTCGTCGTTCGTTCGCGGATTGACCGATACCGGCTCGATTCCGACTGGAATTTCGGCCAGAATTTTAGGGCTCGAAGGATTCGTCGCGACGTCGAAAACCGAGATCGATGAGTTAGGATTATTGACGCAGTAGAGGCGCGTTCCATCCGCGGACAGGCGGATCGGACTGGTGACGGCAGCCTCGAAGTTGGTGAAGGTATTTCCTCCGTTTTGCGTCAGGCACGGGAACGCGAAAGCGCAAAAAAGTGGCAGGGTCCGAATCGCCCAGCCGCAACTGATCATGACGGAACACTCCTATGAATTTGTCGGAGCCGCGAAAAACCGGCTTTCCTACCAAGTGGGAGCGGAGGTGATAAATCGCACGGTTAATTATCGGAGGTAAATCGGCTGGGGCAGCCGCTGCGCGTTCCCTCCGGCAAGTTCGGGAGGTTCCGATCGTTATACTGAAGGCCTATGATCGCAGCCACAAAAGTGCGCCCCGGAATGGTGATCAAGTTCAATAACGACTTGTTCTCCATCTTTAGCGTCAACCACCGGACGCCCGGAAACCTGCGCGGATTCGTGCAGGCGAAGATGCGCAGCCTGAAAAGCGGTTCCATGATCGAGCACCGCTTTTCCTCCGAAGACAAGGTCGAACGCGCGATCATGGACGAGGTCGAGATGGAGTATTTGTACGACGATGGCGAGTACTTCTACTTCATGAATACGGAAAATTACGAGCAGATGCATTTGACGCGCGAGATCCTGGGCGACGGCGTCGAGTACCTGATTCCGCAGCTCCGCGTAAACGTCGAGTTTTACGAAGGCAAGCCGATCAGCGTGGAACTCCCGGCGACCGTGGATATGACGGTGATGGAAACGGAACCCGGATTAAAGGGCGCGACCGTCTCCAACGTGACCAAGCCGGCGAAGATGGAAACAGGGTTGGTCGTGCAGGTTCCCGCATTTATCTCCGAAGGCGAGAAGATCCGCGTGAACACGGCGGAAGGCACTTATCAGGAGCGCGCGTAGGCGAGCACCGCGCGCTGCAAGTCCGCTTCTTCCTCAGGAAAAACAGTTCGCAAATCCAGAAGCAGGCGATCTTCCGCGATCCGTCCGATGATCGGCGGATCGTTACTCCTGAGCATCCGTTCCGCTAACATGGCGTTCTTGCTCGCGGCGACGATCAGCGCCGTGGGGATGCTCTGATCGGGGGTCGAGCCGCCGCCGATCACACTAACTCCGGCGATAATTTCCCCCTCCGGAAACAGGCGCCGGGCGCGTTGTTCGATCTGCGCGGCGCTCAACCGGATCATGCGAAGCGCCGGTATGTGTTCCCACTCTTCCATCACCAGGCGGCTTAGCGTCGTCTCGAGCGATTGATAGATCGTCTTATCGAGCCGGAGCGCGCGGAACAGAGGGTTGCGTCGGATGCGCGCCAGCAGTGCGGGGTCGCCCGTGAGGATGCCGGCCTGCGGTCCTCCGAGCAGCTTGTCGCCGCTGAAGGAAACCAGGTCGATTCCGGCGGCGAGGCTCTCCGCGACCAGCGGTTCTTGAATGCCGAATGCGCGCAGATCGACGATGTTGCCGCTTCCCAGATCCTCATAAACGGGTATGCCCCGCGCTTGTCCGAGCGCCGCCAGTTCGGGCAGAGCGGGCTTGGCCGTGAATCCGCTGATGTGGAAGTTGCTGGGGTGAACGCGGAGCAGCAGGCGCGTTTCGGGGTTGATCGCCTCCGCATAATCCGTAATTGTGGTTCGGTTCGTCGTACCGACTTCGCGCAGCCGCGCCCCGGCGCGCATGAGCATTTCCGGGATGCGGAAGCCGTCGCCGATCTCGATCAACTCGCCGCGGGAAACGATCACCTCCCCGCCAGACGCCAGTTCATGGACCGCCAGGAAAGCCGCGGCCGCCCCGTTGTTGACGGCGATCGCCGGCTTCCCGAGCAGCGTTTCAAAGAGAAATTGGAGGTGCGAATCACGCTTTCCGCGCGTGCCAGTCGCCAGGTCGTACTCGAGATTGCAGTAGCCCGCGATCGGCGCGGACGGGCCCAGCGGAGCGCGTCCTAAATTGGTGTGAAGCACCACGCCGGTGGCATTGATGACGGGCCGCAGCGAAGCTCGCCCATAGCGCCGGAGCCGGCCTTCGACATTCCGCACGATATCCGCAAACGCGGGCGGCGGTTCACCATCCAGGATTCTGTGCCGCCATAGATCGCACTCCCCGCGAATCTCCCGGACGAGTAGGGCGTGCGGCGCGCGATGCCTCCCGGGCGCGAGCGCTTCCAGAACGGCCTGGACGGACGGCAGCGAGCGTAGTGCGTCCGGCGCGGCGGCCACAAAGGGATCTTAGCAGGCGGCGCGCCGGGCTTACGGCGTGCGCAACGCCATCAACCGCTGCGTCACCAGCGCTTCCTGCGAAGCGTGCGGCGTCAGGTCCAGATACCTGCGGTAATGCGCGACGGCGTCGGCGCGCTTGCCCTGTTCGTCCAGAGCCTCCGCCAAAACCAGCTCGGCGAGCGAGTAAACGGCGGCGTCCTGTTGAATCGCCATGGCCGCGTCTGTTTCCGCCAGATCCCACTGGCGCAGCCGCAGCGCCGCGATCGCGCCATACAGCCACACCACCGGCAATTCGATGGGATGCAAACGGATCGCTGCCGTCGAGAACTGCAGCGCGTCCGCCCATTGATGCTGGAACACGGCCTGCTTCGCCAAGCTGACATAGCCCGGTATGTAGCTGCGGTCGACCAGGATGGATTTCCGGAACGCGGCCAGCGCCAAATCGGGTTCATGCTCCTGCTCGAAGACGCTTCCTAACGCGCCCCACGCCGGAGCGTACGGGGGGTAAATGGCGACGGCTTTGGAAAGCTTTGCCTCGGCTTCGGACCACCTCCGCGCGCTCATGGCAACCAAGCCGGCCCGATACGCGCGCTGGGCGTTCTTGGGAGCGCGCAAGGTCGTGAGGCTGACCGCCGCGCCCTTTTCCCCCGCGCCGGCCGTCTTCTTGCCCAGCGGCGGTCCCATCGGCCGGTCCCCCACCTGGCTGACGTCCGGCAGCGTAATCCGCGGCGCGGGAAACCCATCCGGCGTCGAGTAAGTGGAAGGAAGCTGCGCCGCCAGCCGCCCTCCGTGAACCCACGTGCCGGCTAACAGGACGGGCAACATTATCCTCCGCGTGATTGCGATGCCAGCCCGCACGGCGTTGCGCCTCGCCCATACTTTACCCCAACCGGCGGCCCCAGTGCTATCGTCGGATCAGGCCGCACGCATGAGCTTCCGGCAGTTCTTCCTCGGGTTCGGGTGCGCCGCGCTCGTGCTGGGCCTTTTCCTCGGCACGCTGCACGCCTTCCAGCGTCCTTTTCGCCAATACCCTGGGGTCGAGTATGAAAATTTCGAGCTCACCCCCGACTACCAGGAGAAGACCGAATTTGCCTTCGCCCGCCTGATGTACCCGCCCGGCGCCAACGACGGCTACCGCGGCCGTTATGACGGCGATTGGCGGCAGGGTCTTTCCCTCTGGACTCAGGATTACCCCCGCGCCGACCGCCATTTCTCCGAAGCCCTGCGCCGCCTCACCCGCATCCATGTCCGCTCCGTCGAGCAGCCCGTCAACCTGGATGAAGGCGACGCTTATGACTGGCCTTGGCTTTACGCCGTCCAGGTCGGCGAATGGGGACTCAGCGACCGCCAAGCCCAGGAACTCCGCGAATATCTGCTCCGCGGCGGCTTCTTCATGGCGGACGATTTCCACGGCGCGCTCGAATGGGAAGTCTTCCAGAACGCCATGAAACGGGTCTTTCCCGACCGGCCCATCGTGGAGATGGAAGACTCCGACGCGATCTTCCACACAGTCTACGATCTGGACGATCGCTTCCAGATTCCCGGCGCGGCTCACCTTCGCCTCGGTTACAAGAACAACGGCATCGGCGCCCACTGGCGCGCCATCTACGACGACAAGGGACGCATCATGGTCGCCATCTCGTATAACTCGGACGTAGGCGACGCCTGGGAATTCGCCGACGACGGCGAATACCCCGAGAAGTTCTCCGGCTTAGCCATTCGCATCGGCGTCAACTATGTCGTGTACGCCATGACTCACTGAAGACAGTCATTCCACCGGGATTTCCAGATCGATCACCGCTTGCGGCTTGCTGTCGAATTTGCTCAGCGTCTTCGACTTCGACCACCAGCGCTTATACCTCGCCGTCAGTTTGAAATCGATATCGGTATTGAGCTGGTGGAAGTAGTAACGGCCGTCGTTGCCCGTGATATACGACAGGACGTCGAGATTCACCGGGTTCTCGATCTGCACGGCCGCACCCTTCAAGGGATTGCCGCGTTTGTCGGAAACCACTCCCGTCACCCCGCGCGTGCGCGGCGCCGCGCCAGCCCATATCGCGCCCGCGATCATCGCGATCATTAGGACGCATGCGCCAAGCGCCATTCGAACGGCGGCTGCTCTCATCCGTATCGCCCTCCTCTTTCATAACAGATGGCGCTCCGCGCCCGCGGTTGCGGCCTTCGGCCCGTGCGCGTGCATGGTTTATCCTCAATTCAAAGAAAAGGAACGATATGCGCCTGTCTCTCGCCCTACTGACGTTCGCCGCGCTCACGCTGTCGCCGCCCGCGTCCACCCAACTCCGGCACCGCCATCTCATGATGGTCGTCAGCAAAGGCTTGCCCGGCGTCACGCTCTATGACAGCGACACCCAGCAGCCGATCTGCCGCGCCACCGTCGGCGTCAGCCCGCATGAAGCCGCGTTTTCCAATAACGGCGAGTGGGCGTTTGTGCCGGTGTACGGATCCACGGCGGTCGGTCTGGCCGGCACCGATGAACACACGCTCCACTTCATCCGCACCAGCGACTGCAAAGACGTTTACGTGCTCGACACCGGTGAGAACAAGCGGCCCCACGGCATCGCGGTGGGCGGCAGCGGCAAAATCTATCTCACCTCCGAAGTGGCCAAGTCCCTGCTCATCATCGATCCGGAACAGCGGCGCATTATCGCGACCATCCCCACCGATTCGCAGTATTCGCACATGATCGCCGTCACCCCGGATGAGAAGAAGGTTTACGTGAGCAACGTGCAATCGAAAACCATCTCCGTGCTCGACGTTCCCGATCGCAAACTCGCGCAGGTGATCCCGACCGGTCCGGAGAATCAGCGCATGACGCTGAGCCCGAACGGCAAGTGGTTCGTCACCAGCCTGGGCCCGGATCACAAGATCGCGTTTTACCGCACCTCGGACAACCAGCTCGATTTCACGGTTCCGGTGGACGGCGTGCCTTTCGTGGCGCGGTTCAGCGGCGACGGCGCTTATCTCTATGACGCCGGCACCAGCGGCGGCGCCGTCCATGCCTGGAAGATCGACGTGGGCGCCCGCAAAGTCGTGGCCACGAGCGACCCGATCGGCAAGGCCACCGGCTCGCTCGCCGTGGATCCCTTCAACGGCAGGATTTATGTCAGCGACGGGGCCGGAAGCAAGATCAGCGAAATCGACCCCCAAACCTGGAAAGTCGTCAAGACGATACCTACAGACAAGACGCCGGACGCCATCCTGTTCAAGTCCGTTTCGTGATGCTTCGCGCGTCGTGCTAAACTAAGAGCACAGCAGCCGCCCTCAGGGCTTTTCGCAATAGGGTCTTCTCCCGGTAACCCATAGCTGAAAAACAGCGCGGGTTTCTGAACGCAGAGCTACATACAATCGAGCCATCCGCTCGATCGAAGGGGTGCAATGTGACAGGCAGAATCAAGACGTACGACGCGGGAACTTCCTCGGGCAGCATCGAATCCGACAGCGGACAGGATGTGCAGTTTGACGCGACGGTAGTGGTCGCCTATGACGTGAGTTGGCTCGCCGCTGGACAAGCCGTAACATTCCAGCAGGCCAATTCGATCGGCTCTCGCGCTTCTTACGTCAGCGTTGAGACGCCGCGCGCCTCCGCCGTGGAAACGCGCCGCGAGCAGCCCGTCATCCTGCGTTATCTCGGCTTCGATCAGCAGACCAATACACGCCGCTATCGCTTTGAGCGCGTGGTTCCCGGCGACGAGAACCTCATGTTCAGCGTCACCGCGGATCTGAACCTGTTCACCAAACACCGCATCGGCATCCAGGAAGGCCCGGCGCTCTGCCGCACGCTGCTGACGAACGGCGTCGCCTCGGGCGGCAAGCGCAACATCGCTCTCACCGAGCCCGATATCACCACCTTCATCGCCAACCGCGTCGTTCCCGTGAAGAAGAGCTTCCGGAAGCGCGCGGCGCCCGCTCAGGTTGCTGTCGCGGCTGTCGCATCCGGCGAATAACGTTCGCTCTCCACTTCCTCCTCGTTCAACGCGGGGCCGGACTATACTCAAACCCATGTCCGGTTTCCGCTCCTTCGTCTTCGCAGCTTCCCTGGTATTTGCATTCGCCCTAGTTCCCGCCCGCGCTCTCGATAACGGCCTCGCCCGAACGCCGCCCATGGGGTGGAACAGTTGGAACAAGTTCGGGTGCAAAGTCTCCGATTCCCTGATTCGCGAAATGGCCGACGCGCTGGTCGCCTCCGGAATGAAGGACGCGGGCTACGAATATCTCGTCATCGACGATTGCTGGCAGGTTTCTCGCGATGAGCAAGGCAACATCGTCCCTGACGCCGCTAACTTCCCGCACGGCATCAAGCCTCTCGCCGATTACGTCCACTCCAAAGGGCTGAAGTTCGGCATGTATTCCGACGCCGGAACGGGAACATGCCAGAACCGCCCCGGCGGTCGCGGCTACGAATACCAGGACGCCCGCCAGTACGCCGCTTGGGGCGTCGATTATTTGAAATACGATTGGTGCAACCACGGCACGCAGAATTCGGAAGCCTCTTACTCTCTGATGAGCGACGCGCTCAAGAAGAGCGGCCGGCCCATCGTCTTCAGCCTCTGCGAATGGGGCAGCACGAAGCCCTGGCTCTGGGCCGGCTCTGTCGGCAATCTTTGGCGCAGCACCGGCGACATCATCGACAAATGGGAAGGGACCGAAAAATGGGGAGGTCTCGGCGTCATCCAGATCATCGAACTCCAGAACGGACTTGAAACCTATGCCGGGCCCGGACATTGGAACGATCCGGACATGCTCGAAGTCGGCAACGGCGGGATGACCGACACGGAATACCGCAGCCATTTCAGCATGTGGGCCTTATTCGCCGCCCCGCTCATTTCCGGGAACGATGTGCGTTCCATGTCCGCAGCCACGCACGAAATCCTCACCAACAAAGAGGTGATCGCGATCGATCAGGATCCGCTCGGCCGCGCCGGCCGCCGCGTCCACGTGGACGGAACATCCGAAGTCTGGTCGCGCGAGCTGGCCGATGGCGGCCGAGCCGTGGCGCTGCTCAACCGGGGACCCGCGGCCGCCACCATCTCCGCCGCATGGACCGACATCGGCTATCCGGCGCAGCTTCCCGCCGCCGTGCGCGATCTCTGGGCGCATCAGGATCGCGGCCCGGCGCATGGCAGCTTCTCCGCCGAAGTTCCCAGCCACGGCGTTGTGCTGCTGCGCATCCAGCCGTAGCGCTACCGGCTACTGCTCCGCGCCCGGAATCTGCGGATCGCGCATCGTCGCGCCGTTGATTTGGCGTTCCAGATCGTCACGCACTTTCTGGCGCATCGTGCTGGTGATCTCGAACTCTCGGTTGGCCTCGCCGTCGCGGTTCAGCTTCTGGAGCACCTGGCCGCGCAGGTAATGCAGACTGGCGCTATTGGGATCGAGCGCCGCCGCCTGATCCGCTTCCGCCAGCGCCTCTTTGTAACGGCCTTCGCTCCGGTAGAGCTTCGCCAGCGCATACAGCGAAGTCGCCAGGCGCGGCTCCAAGTCAAGCGCCTGCCGGTATTCGGCTTCGGCCGCCTTCTCCTGGTGCATCGCGACCGCGAGGTCGCCCAACTGTTCGTGGTCGAACGCGATTTCCGGCTCAATTTCGGCGTCGGCCAGGAATTCCTTGCGCGCGCCGTCCAGATCCTGCTTCCGCCGCGCGATCACACCCAGGTAATAGTGCAGAAACGGCAGCCGCGGGTTCGCCTTCGCGGCTTGCGCGAACTCCGCCGCGGCCTGCTCCGGTTCATCCCGAAACAGATGCGCCTTCCCCAGCAGCAGGTGCAACTCCGCCGAATCGTTTCCCACCACCCGCAGGCGCTCCAGCGCGGCTCGCTCCAATTCGGGATTCCCAACCTTCGCCGCCGCGATCCCCAGCGCGTACAGAAACTGGAGATTACTTGATTCCTGCTCGAACAAAGGCTGCAGCAGATCCACGGTTTGGGGGTAATCCTCACCCAGAAAATGGCACAATCCGAGCCAGTAGCGCGCCTGCACCGATTGCGGATCATCCCGCAACACTGATTCAAACATCGGAATCGCGTCGGGATAATCGCCTCTCCGGAACTGCGCCAGCCCGATATTCAAGCGAATGCCGGCTACCTGCGGCGCCAGCCGCTCCGCCTTCCGCAACTCCGTCAGCGCGGCCGTCCACTGCTTTCGGCGCATGAAGACGACCGCCAGATTCGCGTGCGCGCCTACTGCATTCGGATCCTGTTTCAGAGCTTCCCGAAAGTCGGCTTCGGCCGTTGCCAGATCGCCCGCCCGGAGCGCCTGCTCACCAGCCCGGTAGGCCTCCGGAACGGACCCCTGTCCGGCCAGCGCGCTCGCCAGCACAGCTACGCCGATCCACCACACCCCCTCAATCTACAACGGCGATCTGATCGGGGCGTTATTGGAACATCACCTGAACCGCGTTTGACACCACGCCATCCACCGTCACCGTCACGTTCTGGACGCCGCTGCCCACGAACGAGGACGGAATCTCCACGTTGACTTGATCGAGGCCGTCAAACGAACCTTGCGCTCCCGCGAAGGAAGCGTTCAGCGTCTGGCCGCCGACCTGCACCGTCGCCGGGGCATTCAGATGCCGCAACCCCGTCCCGTACAACACCAGGAAATTGAGCGCTCCGGAACCTGGCAGACTCACCGAGGCGAGCTGGCCGTTCAGATAGGCGTTCTGCAGGGTGTATTGCGACGAACCCGCCGGATAGCTCAGCAGGGAAGCGATCGCGGGACCCTGTCCGGTGGCGGTGGCTGTGAAAAGTCCGGGTCCCACGGCCTCCACGTCGATTGTCGCCAGGATGCTCTGACTCTGGGAGTTGGTGATCTCGAGAGTGGCGGGACCGGTGGCCGTGCCCGACGGCACCAGCCAGTTGACCTGACCCGGCGAGACGAAAAAGAGCGGAACATCCCGCACGGTTCCCAGTGAATCTGTCAGCGACGCTGTGGTGCCGTCGATGTTCATAGGCAACGACGAGCCAGTTGCGTTTTGCGTGGAAGAGGCCAGGTTGGTGTAAAACGAGCTGACGATCGAATCCTGCCCGATGGGCGGACGCGCAAAACTCGCCGCCGAGACTGTGGCCGCCGCGGCCTGCATATTGTGGGCGTAAAGCTGGCCTCCCAGCGCCGGCGCAACTCCGTCTAGCGTTATTTCGCCCAGGAATTCGGTTCCATCCGGGCTCCACGCTTCTTCGGCGGACGCGACGCCCGACGCCGTTCCGATATACGAATTCCAATCGACGGCGTTGGGAAAGTTATAGAAAGTGACTTGGATCTTGTTGCTTCCGTCGTAGTCCATGATCCAGTAATCGCTCTTGAGAGTGCGGGCGGTAGCGTCGCCGGTGCCGCTCATCCAAAGGATCTTGTTCTGATTCGGAAGCGCAATGGGAAGTTCATCCCACGTTGCCGGAGAGTTTGTCAGGTTCGCGAGCACTCCGGTATTGAGGTTGTAGGAGTAGATGTCAAGTCCGGTCTTGGGCTGGCCATCCAGCACTCCAGTGAAGAAGATAGTCGAGTCGTCCAGGCTGAACGTGCCGCCTTCGCAGAAGTACTTACCGCTTGCGCAGGGCGCCAGATTCTGGATATTGCTGATTGCGGGAACTCCGTTGGTCACCGCGAAATCGGCCAGAAACAGATTGTAGAGTTGTCCCGACGAGCCCGGCAGAGCCTGGCCCCACAAGATCTTCGTGCCATCGTGCGAGAAGCGTTCATGCAGAACACCGCCGATTCCCGAGGGGGTGGAAGGGTCGGGCGAAGCGTTCGTCATTTGCCAGTAATTTTTCCCGGCGGCGTCGGCGATAAAGAGATCATTTCCATATCCGCCGCCCGGGGTCGAGCCGTTATAGGCGGGGCCGCCCACGGGAAAGGGAACGGTCTGCACCTCCAGCGCGAAGTAGTTCCCGCTCGGATGCCAGTCCGGCAGTCCTTTGTTATAAGGCGGCAGCGTCGCGACGCCGCATGTTAAACACTGGACGTTCGATCCGTCCGGATTCATCGTATACACGTCGAAATAGGGGTTGGACGAGTTCGGAGCGTCGTAAGCGATGATGTTGTTCACGCTCCAGGACGGCCGGTTGCCCTGGGCTGCAAGTTGTTGGAAATGAGCTACCCGCAGATCCTGCCCCGGCAACTGCGCCGCGGTGCAGATCATCCACAAGGCCACCAATGAACTGCTTCTGTAAAACCGCCGTCGAAAGGTGTTGGTCATAGGTTCATACTCAAGCCAGCTAACACGGCATAATTCGCCGTGGCGCGCGCGCCGGCGCGATGCACGTTCGATTTTTCACGGGAAGTACGGAAAACTCGCGGGATTGGTTAGGTCGCAGCCAAATCATTTCGTTACTCTATATTGTAAAGTACTCTGCGGTTTTGATACCATGCGGGAGTGACCCAGGCATCGGCGACGAGATGTGAAACACAGTTGCGTCGCATCCGATTTTGGATGGCCATTCTGATCGCCGGACTGGCCGTCAGCGGTCTGACGGCGTTCCCGATCCAGACAGAACTGCGCGTGCTGGTCAAAACTCTGATGGCGTCGACCGCCCTGCGGGGCACCGCCCTCTGCGCCTGGCTGAGCACCGTGCGAGGCGCTCTGGAGGACACCAACCGCAACTATCCGTTTCTCGCCTACGGCACGGACTGGCTGGCGTTCGCGCACCTGGTGATGGCGGCTATCTTCATCGGTCCCTGGCGGGATCCCGTGCGGAACCGGTGGATGTTCACTTCCGGTTTGATCGCTTGCGCCGCGGTGATTCCGCTCGCGCTGATCGCCGGAAGCGTCCGCGGCATCCCGTTTGGCTGGCGGCTGCTCGATTGCGGTTTTGGCGTGCTCGGCGCCATTCCGCTATGGATCTGCCGGCAGGCGGTCGCGCGGCTGGAGCGCAGCCGCCGCCGCCCCAAGAGAACGCACTCGTGCAACTCCTGGTTGGAGTAGAGCGCTGGAGTAAAGCGCCGGAGGCTCACCGCAACCCGCGCCGCCGGTTCGTGTTCCCATCCTAATCAAAATCAAGGCAAGCATTGCCGATTCAGGGCGCGAGGGGGTATCATTTCCAAAACGCCGTGAGTCAGCCACGGCAGGGGGTTCACATGAAGTCGCTTCAGAATTGGTTTGCGCTCGCCATCATCTGCTGCGCCGCCGCGGTTCCGCTGCGCGCGCAAGACACGGGCTCCATCGGCGGGACGGTCCGCGACAATACCGGCGCGGTGGTTCCCAACGCGGAAATCACGGTCACCGAGGCTTCCCGCGGAATCGACCGCAAGATCACAAGCAACGCGGCCGGTGAATACCTGGCGCCCGGACTTCCGGCCGGAGCTTACACCCTCACCGTCACCGCGGGCGGCTTCAAACGCTATGAAGCCCGCGACATCATTCTGCGGATCGCCCAGAAAGCCCGGGCGGACGCCACGCTCAGCGTGGGCGACGTCGCGACCACGGTGGAAGTCGCGGGCGCCAACGTGGCCCAGGTGGAGACCGAATCCTCCGAACTTGCCGGAACCGTCACCGGCAAGCAGATCAGCCAGCTGGTTCTGAACGGTCGTAACTTCACGCAGCTGGTCACCCTGGTCCCCGGCGTCAGCAACCAGACCGGTCAGGACGAAGGAACGGTGGGCATCAGCGGAAGCGTATCGATGAGCATCAACGGCGGCCGCACCGAATACAACAACTGGGAGCTCGATGGCGGCGACAACATGGACAACGGCAGCAACGGCACGCTCAACGTTTATCCCAACGTCGACGCGATCGCCGAAGTGAAAGTCCTCACGTCGAGCTACGGCGCCCAGTATGGCCGCAGCGGATCCGGCACGGTCGAGACCATCACCAAGTCGGGCACCAAGGAATTTCACGGCGACGTCTTCGAGTTCCTGCGCAATGAAGACTTCAACGCCAACAACTTCTTCTCCAACGCCGGCGGAACGCCGCGTCCCGAGTACCGCAAGAATGATTACGGTTACACCATCGGCGGTCCCATATTCATTCCCAAGCTGTTCAACACCAAGAAAGAGAAGACCTTCTTCTTCTTCAGCGAGGAGTGGCGCAGAGAAGACGTTCCGCAGACCATTTTCAACCAGCAAGTGCCGTCGGCCGCCGAGCGCACGGGCAACTTCAGCGACATCTGCCCCGGAGTCGACTGCCCCAAAATGGCGAACGGCAACCCGTTCCCGAACAATCAGGTTCCGGTCGACCCCAACGCCACCATCATCGAAAACGCTCTCATCCCCCTGCCGAACGTCGGCAGCGGCGCTGATTCGTTCTTCAACTCGGCGCCCATTACGCCCACGCGCTGGCGCGAAGAACTCTTCCGCATCGATCAGAACTTCAACGACAACACGCGCTTCTTCTTCCGGTTCGTCCATGACTCCTGGAACACGGTGACGCCGACCACGCTCTGGCCCGCCGGAACCGCGAGCTTCCCCACCGTCCAGACCAGCTTCGTCGGCCCCGGCGTCAGCCTGGTCGCCCACCTGACCGACAGCATCTCGCCGAGCCTGCTGAATGAGTTCGTCTTCAGCTACACCACCGATCACATTTTCCTGAACGCCATCGGCAACGTGCAGCGCCCCGCCAACATGACCATGACCACTCTCTTCAACGGCGGGAACGGCCAATTGCCGGGCGTCGATATCTGCTGCAACGCGGCGTATGGAGGCGATTTCGGGGAGGATCCCGGTTACTTCCCCTGGGACAACTCCAACCCCACTTACACGTATCGCGACACTCTTTCCAAAGTCGCCGGCAACCACAACCTCACCATGGGCTTCTACTTCGCGGCCCGTCAAAAGAACGAGTTTGTTTCCTCGCCCACGCCGGGCGGCATTCTGTCCTTCAACAACAGCTCCGATCCCAATGGAACCGGGAACGCCTTCGCCGATTTCCTGATCGGCGATATCTATTCCTATCGCCAAACAAGCTCGGAGCAGAAATACTATAACCGCGAGAAGAGCCTGGAACCCTATTTCCAGGACGATTGGCACATCACCAAGCACGTCACTCTGAACCTCGGCTTGCGGATCAGCATGTTCGGCACTTACTACGAGCGTTACCACACGGCCTATAACTTCGATCCCGCGGTTTATAGCGCGTCGTCGGCCCCGCAGATCGACCTGACCGGCAGCATCACCGGTTCCGCGGGCAATCTGATTCCCGGCACCGGCAATGATTTCGACGGCATCGTCCAGTGCGGGGTCGGGAAGGTTCCCGCCGGCTGCATGAAGGGCCACTTATTCAACCCCGCGCCCCGCGTCGGCTTCGCGTGGGATGTTTTCGGGAACGGCAAGACCGCTCTCCGCGGCGGGTACGGGATCTTCTACGAAATCACCAACGGCAACGAAGCGAACACGGAGTCTCTGGAAGGCAGCGCGCCGCTGGTGCTCAATGCGACGCAGTACAACATCAACGGCTACACCAGCATCGGCAGCACGAGCGGGGCGGCCACCTTCCCGCCGCTGACGCCCATTTCCATTCCTTCGCAGGTTCGCTGGCCCTACATGCAGCAGTGGCATCTGGATATCCAGCACGAGTTCTGGTCCAACACGGTCGCCACGCTTTCTTACGTCGGAACCAAGGGCACTCACCTTACCGATCAGCGCGATATCAACCAACTCGAGCCTGTCACGGGCTCGGCGAATCCCTACGGCCCCGGTCAGGTGATGACCGCTTCGGATTGCGCGAACGGCACGGTAAACGGTGTGGTTCCCACCGGCCAGGCGGGCGTGGTCTTCAACGTCGCCTGCGGCAATGCCGATCCGAACCAATACCGGCCTTACCCCGGCTTCGGCACCATCACCTCGCTTGAAAACCAAGCTAACTCCAACTACAACGCTCTGCAGCTCGCCATCCGGCGCACCGTCGGCCATCTGTCATTCAGCCTGGCCTACACTTACAGCCACGCGCTGGATGACTCTTCCGACCGCTACGACAGCAACTTCCTGAACTCCTACGATCTCGGCGCCACCTACGCCAGCTCCAACTTCGATCAGCGTCATCTGCTCAACATCAGCTCGGTATACGACCTGCCGTTCTTCACGCGCCCGGGGATTCTCAATAAGACCCTGGGAGGCTGGCAAATCTCCGGACTCATGACATACCAGACGGGGACGCCGTTCAGCGTAGTGAGCGGAGAGTACGGCCCCGGCGTGGCCAACGGCGCGGGCACCCAGGCTTTTGTCGACGTCATCGGGAACCCGAACGCTTCCCAGTCCGTCGTCAACACGGTGGGCATTCCCGGGCCGCTGCTCTACAATCCCGGCGCTTTCGCCGAAGAGCAGGGCTTAACGTTCGGCAACGCCGGCCGCAACATTCTCACCAATCCGAATCGAACCAACTTCGATATGGGGCTGTTCAAGCATTTCCTCATCTCGGAGCAGCGCGCTTTCGAGTTCCGCGCGGAAGGCTATAACGTCTTCAACCACACCCAGTACAACGGCGTGTACAGCACGGCGACCTGCTTCGCCGGCTCCAACAACTCCGCCGGAGACCCGAGTTGCGTATCGTCCAGCAACTTCCTCCACCCCAGCGGCGCGCATAACGCCCGTATTCTGCAACTCGGCGCCAAGTTCATTTTCTGACCCGGCCTCGGCAGGCATGACGAACACTCCTGCCGAGCGTCTCGGCTCGCAAGGCAAAATCGGTCTGCTCCAGGCCATGTCGGCGAACGTGCTGAACATGGTCGGGATCGGGCCGTTCCTGACGATCCCGCTGATCCTCAGCGCGATGAGCGGGCCGCAGGCGATGCTCGGCTGGGGTTTGGGCGCGGTGATCGCGCTTTGCGACGGCTTGGTCTGGGCTGAACTCGGGGCCGCGATGCCCGGCTCCGGCGGGTCTTATTTGTACCTGCGCGAAGCTTTCGGCCCGCGTTCCGGGGGCCGGCTGATGAGCTTTCTGTTCCTGTTTCAAAGCATTGTCGCTACCCCGCTGCTCACGGCTTCGGGCGCGGTCGGCTTCGCCGAATACACCAAATTTCTGTTCCCGGCGATGACCTTCTGGGAACTGAAGGGCGTCGCCGTCGCCGTCTGTCTGCTCTCTACCTTCCTGCTCTACCGCAACATCAAGTCGATCGGCGCCGTCTCGTTTTTCCTGGTTCTCATCGTTCTTGGCGCCATGGGTTGGATCATCTTCGCGGGCGCGACGCACTTCCACGCGGCGCTCGCTTTCTCATTTCCGCCGGACGCCTTCCATGTGTCGCCGAAGTTCCTGACCGGGCTGGGCGCCGCCGTCCTTCTCGCCATGTACGACTACCAGGGTTACTTCACGGTGTGCCTGATCGGCGACGAGGTCCGCGAGCCCGCCCGCACCATCCCGCGCTCCATCCTGCTTTCGATCGTGCTCCTGGCGGTGTGCTACATGGCCATGAGCCTCTCCGTCATCGGCGTCGTCCCGTGGCGGGAAGCCATGCAATCGAAGGCCATCGTCTCTGACTTTATTGGCCGCGTCAACGGCAATGCCGCCGCGCAATTCAGCGCGGTGCTCATCATGCTAGCCGCGTTCGGCTCGGTGTTCACGGTGCTGCTCGGCTACACGCGCGTTCCGTACGCAGCCGCGGTGGAGGGAGAATTCTTCGCCGTCTTCGCGCGTGTCCACCGGAAAGGCTTTCCCTCGTTTTCGGTCTTGAGCATGGGAATCGCCTCGGCCGCCGCCTGCCTGTTGCGCCTGGAAGACCTGATCAGCGCGCTGCTGATCATCCAGATTTTGACGCAGTTCATGGCGCAGTGCGTGTGCGTGGTCCTGATCCGCCGCTATCGCCCCGGCCTGCGCCGCCCCTTCGCGATGTACCTTTATCCGGTTCCCGTGATCCTGGCTCTGGGAGGCTGGCTCTTCATCCTGGTGTCAAGCGAGCCGAAGTACATCCTTGCCGGGCTGCTCACGGTCGCGGCCGCGGCGGCGACTTTCTTCATCCGGGCGCGCGCCCGCCACGAGTGGCCGTTCGGCTATACGCGCCAGAACCAGCCGCGCCAGTGAAGCAGGTACGCAAAGCCGTAGATCACCGCCAGGAACGCGATCGCAAACAGCAGCGAAGCGTTCATCGGGGATGCTAGCGGCGCGAACCAGTGGTCATAGATCCATTCATGCGCGTCCAGCACGTCCAGCGTGGAAGACAGCAGCTCGGCCGCCATGTAGACCGCGATCGCGTTCATCCCCAGAATGACCAGGGGCTTCACGGGCCGCCGGAAACCCATGCCGTCCACCACCCACGCGAACGCCGCGAACAGAAGAAAGTCGAGTCCGCCCATGAATACGGCGAAGGAATCCGTCCACAACTTCTTGTTGATCGGCATCGCCACGCTGAGCAACAGTCCAGCGGCGGTGAGCGCCAGGCCGATCCAGCTCATCCACGCCACTTTCTCCCGCAGATCGCTCTTCCACCGCAGGATGTGCCCCGCCATTACGCCGAACAGAGTCGTCGCAATCGAAGGCAGCGTGCTCACCAGGCCTTCCGGATCCCAGTCGCCGCCATGATAGTTGTGCTTGCCGAACACCAGCCGGTCCGCATAATGCGCGAAGTTTCCGTCTAGATCCAGGCGTCCCGCTCCAAAGCCGGGCACGGGAGCGAACCGCATCAGCAGCCAGTAAGTCAGCAGCAGTCCCAAGATCCAGGCGATCTGCCCGCGGGCGCCGCTGGTGAGATAGATGCACGAAACCACCAGGTAGCAGATCGCGATGCGCTGTAACACACCCGGAATCCGCATGGTCGCAAAGGCGAAGTCCGGATAGAGATAGACCAGCAGCCCCAGTCCGAACAGGATCGCGGCGCGCCGCGCGATCGCCGGCAACAAGCTTCCCGGCGCCGCTCCCGCGCTCCGCCGCTTTCCGAGCGCCAGCGTGATCGATACGCCCACCATCCAGAGGAAGGAAGGAAACACCGCGTCGGTGAGCGTCCACCCGTGCCAGGCCGAGTGCCGGAGCTGCGCATAGGACTCGTCGCCGCCCGCGTTGTTCACCAGCACCATAAACGCGATCACGGCGCCCCGAAACGCGTCGAGGGAAACCAGCCGCGAGCCGTGAGTCTTGGGCGCCGCCATCACTGCCATACTGTATCCTTTCGCTTGCCGTCCTTGCGCCCCACATGGATCCTGCTCGCGCTCAGCGCCGGCCTGCTCATCGCGGGCGAAGCGGCGGCGACCGGGCTGCAGAGCTATAGCCGTTACTACCGGCGCGTGCGGACCGAAGGGAGCGATGCCCAACGGCTTCGCCCTTCTCCGGCCGGCCAACCCAAGACGATGCTGATCATCGGCAACTCACTGCTGTTCCGCGGCCTTGACTTAGCCGCGCTTCCGGCGCGCTTCCGCACCAGCCGCTTCAGCGTCTTCGGCACCACTTACTACAACTGGTACTATGGCCTGCGCCGCCTGTACCGGCTCGGCATGAGGCCCGATTATACGGTGATCTGCATGAGCGCCGATCACTTCGCCGGACCTGGATTTCCGGACCAGTTCTCGACGCATTTCCTGATCGACGCGGGCGACATCCGGGCTCTGTCGCGCGACATCCACGCGGGCGCTTCGCTGACCGCGAGTCTGTATCTGGCGCGCTTCAGCGTGCTCTACGGCACCGGTCCCGCATTGCGCGGCAGTTTGCTCGAAACGCTGCTCCACGCGCCCGGTCTGTTCCAGGAAATTCTTCCGGCGGACCCGCCTGTCCCGTCGAACGACGACCTGGTGCCGATCCTCACAAGGCGTCTGCGCGCCATCGCCTCCCTGTGCGCGCTGAACCGTTCGCGCTTCCTTTACCTCATCCCCCCGACGCGCGAGCCCGGCGACACCGCTCTGGTGGAGGCGGGACGGCAAGCCGGGGTCACCGTTCTGCATCCGATCGCGAATTACGCGCTTCCCGCCGCCGATTACGGCGACGACAACTATCACCTGAACGAACGCGGCGCGGCTCTTTTTACAAAGGCGGTTGCGGGCGAGTTGGAGAAGCTCGCCCCGTGAAGCCGGCATGGGTGCTCATCGCGCTCTCTCTCACCGCGTGTCTCGCGGCGGAGTTCACGGCGCGCGCGCTGCAGCAATTCAGCCATTTCTATCGCCGCGTCCATCTGGAATCCGGTGAAGCGGTACGGCTTCGTCATGCCGGTCCCGGCCAGCCCCGGACTCTGTTCTTCGCCGGCAACTCACTGCTCGAATATGGAATCGACGTGCCGCAGCTCAACCGCGCCATCGCGCCGCGCTTTGCCGCCACCCGCTTTGTCCTCGAAGGCAGCGCCTTTTACGACTGGTACTACGGACTGCAAAGCCTGTTCGATCGCGGGATGCGCCCCGACGCTGTCGTGCTCTGCCTCAACGCCCGCTTTCTTGCCGATCCCGTTCTGCCCGACCAGTTCTCGGCTTACCTGCTCCTCGACCTGGCGAGCATCGCCTCGCTGGCGCGCGATCTCCACCCCGGCGCCTCCGTGACCGCGGACCTCTATGCGGCGCATTTCAGCGCGCTTTACGGGACCGGGCCGGAGCTGCGCCGTGTCCTGCTGGACCGCCTGCTGCCCTCGCCGAACCTGTGGGAAGAGCTTCTTCCACCCGATTCGCCTGTTCAGCCCTCGACTATCCGCGACCGTCTGGCAGCCATGCGCGACCTGTGTCGCGCGCACGGCTCCTCGTTTCTGTTCTTGGTCCCGCCTGCGCGCACGCCTGGCGCCGATATGACCGCCGCGGGGATTCGCGTGCTCCATCCGCTGTCTCTCGACCCCGATCCCGGGCACTACCGCGACGGCTACCATCTCAATGCGGTTGGCGCGGGAATCTTCACGGCCGCGGTCGCCCGCGGCTTGCTCCTGGACCAATGATGCTAAGCTGCCCCTGGTTGCCGCCTCGCTTCTTCCAATCCGCCATCTTGCTGATCGCCGCATGCGCGATTCCTCTCTGCGCGCTCGATCTCAAGTCTCTGAAGCCGCAAGGCTATGTCAGCGATTTCGCCGGCGTCGTCGATGACGAAAGCAAGAAGACCATCGACGATTACGCCGGGAACGTGGAGAAAGCGACCGGCGCGCAGATGTCGTTTGTCACGCTCAAAACGCTGGAAGGCGAGCCGCTGGAAGACGTGAGCATCGATCTGTTCAAGCAGTTCGGCGTCGGCCAAAAGGGCAAGGATAACGGGATTCAGCTTCTCCTGGTGATCGACGATCACCGCAGCCGCCTCGAAGTGGGCAACGGACTGGAACCGATACTTCCCGACGGGCTCGACGGCCAGATTCTGCTTGATATGCGTCCGGAGCTGCAGGCCGGTCACTATGGCCACGCCATGCTGCTGGCCGCGCAGCGCATCGGCGGGACCATCGCGCAGGCTCGGGGCGTTCAGGTCGCCGCGCCGCCTCCCATTCAACCGGAAAGTCCGCCAGTGTCATCGTCGCCGCAAATCCCGTGGGGCCTGATCGTTTTTGGCATCGTCGCTTTGATCGTCTTCTTCAGCCGCGGTTCACGGGGCGGACGCGGCGGGGGCGGCGGCGGATTCTTGCCCGGGCTGATCCTTGGCAACCTCCTGGGCGGCGGCTTCAGCGGCGGAAACGGCGGCGGTTTTGGGGGTTCCAATGGCGGAGGCGGCTCGTCGGGAGGATTTGGCGGCTTCGGCGGGGGCGACGCCGACGGCGGCGGCGCCTCCAGCGGTTGGTGATCCGACGCGCGAACGCTCGCCCGACTGTTTTAGAATCGAGGGTCACGATCCATGGAGCAACTCCTCCGCCAACTCGTCGACAAACTGCGCGCGGCCCACGGCGAAGATCTCGTCTCCGTGGTGCTTTACGGCTCCGCCGCGGATTCCAGCCAGCACGACCCGGAGTTCTCCGATATCAACATCCTGTGCGTCCTGCGCGAAGTCGCGCCGCCGCAACTCGCCCGCTCGCAGCCCATCTTCAACTGGTGGCTGATGTTCCGGAATCCCGCGCCGTTGCTGCTGAGCGAAAAGGAACTGCTTCGCTCGGCGGACTGTTTTCCCATAGAATTTCGCGACATGCAGCGCCGCCGCCGCGTTCTCGCCGGCCGGGACCTCATCGAGACTCTTGCGGTCGAGAACACCTTTTATCGCGCCCAGGTCGAGTACGAATTACGTTCCAAGCTCCTGCGCCTTCGCCAGAAAGCCGCCGCTCATCTCGCCGACAGCAAGCTGCTCGGCCGTTTGCTTCTCGACTCCGTCACCACGTTCTGTCTCCTCATCCGGCATGCCCTTTTCCTCTACGGCGTGGATGCGCCTCTCGACCGCCGCGCGGTCCTGAAGCTGGCTCAAGAGCGTTTCGCGATCGACCCGGCTTCGTTCCTTCGCCTGCTGGATGCGCGTGAAAAGAAGATCAAGTCGGCAACTCTCCAAACCGGCCCGCTCCTGGCCGATTACCTGAAGCAGATCGCAATCATCATCGACGCCGTGGATGGCCTGGAAACTACGGCCGCCGCCGGCGCGAAAGGAAATGTATGAAAGCAGGATTGATCGTTTTGGTCGTCGCCGGTATCGCCGTCCTTTTCATGGGCGGCAAATTCGTGAGCGTGCGCAATGACATCGCCACGAAACGGGAAACCATTAACGGGGATTGGGCGCAGATCGACGCCGATCTGCAGCGCCGCGCCGATCTGATTCCGAACCTTGTCGCGACGGTGAAAGCCTACGCCAAGGAAGAGACCACGGTGGTGGATGAGATCTCGAAGGCGCGCTCCGGACTTCTTAACGCCAGCTCTCCCGAGGACAAAATCGCGGCCAACAACCGCATGGACAGCGCGCTCGGACGACTTCTCGTCGTGGTGGAGAACTACCCCAACCTGAAGGCCAATCAGAATTTCCAGAGTCTGCAGTTCCAGCTGGAAGGCACGGAGAACCGCATTCTGCAGGCGCGCCGCGTGTACAACAAGGCCGTCCAGGACTACAACACCGAACTGCAGCTATTCCCGCAGAACGTAGTCGCTTCGCTCTCCGGCTTCCAGCCGGATAACGCCTATTTCAAGACCGACGCCGGCTCGCGCGCGGCCCCCAAAGTTTCCGACGATCAAAAATTCTAGACATCTCATGAGCACACCCGTATTTGCCAACTACATCGCCGGGGAGTGGGTCGATTCCGGCGACTATATCGAAAATCGCAACCCCGCCGACACCGCGGAAGTGGTCGGGCTTCATCCCAAGGGCTGCGCCGCGGACGTTGAAAGAGCGGCCGAGGCAGCCGCCGCGGCGCTGCCCGGATGGGCCGCCATGCCGGCGCCCGCGCGCGGAGCCATCCTCTACAAAGCCGCGGATATCCTGGAGCACCAATTCGATCACCTCGGCGCGGAGATGACGCGGGAAGAAGGCAAGACTCTGCCCGAAGCCAAGGGCGAAGTGCGCCGGGCGATCAACATTTTCCGTTACTATGCGGGCGAAGGATCGCGCGCGGGCGGCATCCTCACGCCTTCCGAGCGCGATCGCGTCCACACGTTCGCGATCCGCAAGCCCATCGGAGTGGTGGGTCTGATCACGCCCTGGAATTTTCCCATCGCCATCCCGGCTTGGAAGATGGCGCCCGCGCTCATCTCCGGGAACACGATCGTGGTGAAGCCCGCGTCCGTCTCGCCGCTCAGCGCGTGGCGGATCGTCGAAGCGCTGCACACCGCCGGCGTCCCTAAAGGCGTGGTCAACTTCATCACGGGTTCGGGCGGGGAACTCGGCGGAGCGCTGGTCAACGCGGCCCCGGTCAAGGCCATTTCGTTCACCGGCTCGAACGACGTGGGCCACTGGATTCACAAGGAGGCGTCGAAGCGCCGCATTCGCGTGCAACTCGAAATGGGCGGGAAGAATCCGACGATCGTGCTCGCCGACGCCGATTTCAACTCCGCCGTCGAGAACACCGTAAACGCCGCCTTCTTCTCCACCGGACAGAAATGCACGGCCACCAGCCGCGTCATCGTCGAAGACGCCATCTATGACCGCTTCCTGACGGCCCTGATTGAGCGCACCAGGAAGTTGAAGGTCGGCAACGGCATGCAAGCGGGAATCGATATCGGGCCATGCGTCGATGAAGGCCAGATGAACACCGTGCTCAAGTACATCGGCATCGGCCGGGAAGAGGCCGGCGAGGCCCGCGTGGGCGGCCATCGGCTCACCGGCGACCCTTACGACAAAGGCTTCTTCGTGGAGCCCACCATCTTCGCCGACGTGCGCCAGGATATGCGAATCGCGCAGGAAGAGATCTTCGGCCCGGTGCTGGCCGTCATGCGCGCGCGGGATTTCGAAGACGCCATGCGCATCGCCAACGAAATTCCTTTCGGGCTTTCCGCCTCGATTCAAACCACCAACGTTTCGCGGGTGTTCGATTTCGTTTACCGCGCCGAAGCCGGTTTGCTCACGGTGAACCTTCCCAGCGCGGGCGTGGAATACCAGCTTCCTTTCGGCGGAACCAAAGACTCCAGTTTCGGACCCAAGGAGCAAGGTCCGGCGGCGTTCGATTTCTACAGTGACTATAAGACCGTTTATCTGAAATACTAGGAACCCTCAAGACTCAACATGCAACTTGGCCAGATTCGCAAAGACGGCAAGACGGTCGCCGCCATCTTCGAGGGCGACCTTGCGCGGTCGATACCCGCTCACAATCTGGCGGACCTGATCCGCCGCTCCGAAGCGGAAGCGATTCCGCTTCCGGAACTCGCCCGCCAGCTTGCCTCGCGGCAGGGCGAAAAAGCGGTCCCGATCCTTCCCATTCATCCGGTGGAGGTGTGGGGCTGCGGATGCACCTACGAAGCCAGCGCTTCCTTTCGGGACGCCGAGCACGGCACGCGCGAAGGCATGTACGCCCACGTGTATCGGGAGGAGCGCCCGGAGATTTTCTTCAAGGGCACGGCGCGGGTCTGCGTCGGTCCGGGCCAGACGATCGGGCTTCGCAAAGACGCCCGATTCACCGCGCCCGAGCCGGAACTGGCGCTGGTGCTCGGCAGCAAGGGCGCCATCGTGGGCTACACGCTGGCCAACGATGTCTCCGCATGGGATATCGAGCGCGAAAATCCGCTCTACTTGCCGCAATCGAAGTCGTACAACTGCTGCTGCGCCCTCGGTCCCGTGATGGTCACGGCCGACGCGATCGGGGATCCATATAAGCTCGAGATGACCTGCACCATCGACCGCGAGGGCTCGCGGCGCTTCACCGGCGCCATCTCCACCGCGAAATTGCATCGCCGGTTCGAAACGCTGGTCGAGTATCTTCTCCGGTCCAACGCGGTGCCCGCCGCATCGGTCTTGCTCACCGGCACGGGGATCATCGTCACCGAGGACGCCGCGCTTGAGCCGGGAGATCGCGTGGATATCCACGTGCCGCGGATCGGAACGCTCAGCAACGCCGCGATAGCGGTCTAGCTTATCTCGCCGGGGTGCTAGCCACGGGGATCTTCTTCTTCCTCAATGGCGTCCAGCAGTTCCGGGTTGCGGGCAAAGCGCTTCAGGACGAGAACGACCACGCCCGACCGGAAGCCAGCCCGCAGAAGCCGCCGATACGCCGCGGCCAGATCCTTGTCTTCCTGAAACAATCCTTCGCGCGGCGCGGTTCGATACTTCCTGCGCAGAAAATCCTCAATCAGCGCGGCCTCGTCGGTTTCCTGATAGGTATTCTCCACGGCCGCATCGGCTACGGGACCGGCCACGCGCCGGGCCCGTAAATCGTGCAGCGTGCGCACGCGTCCGAAGCCGGCATTCTCCAGGCGCGACGCCGCAAACTGCTCGGCAAACCGCTTGTCGTTGAGGTAGCCGTACTCGCGCAGGCGCGCCAATACTTCATCGATATTCGCGGGCTCCGCCGCGCGCTCCTGCAACTTGCGCCGCAACTCCGCGGTGGATTGCGCGCGCTTCGCCAGAGACTTCACCGCAAAGTCAAACAGCTCCTGGCTGCCCAGCTTTCGCTTCGGTTTTTGCACCTTGGTACTAAAACTGCTTCCTCAACTTTGCAGAGTATACTTTAGGGCTTAGCCCGCTTGCACGAGGAGGATACAAAATGGACCGCGATGGATTGACAAATTTTCTGTTGGGCTTAGGCGTGGGTGTCGGCGTCGGCATTCTATTTGCACCGAAGTCGGGCGATGAGACACGTGATTTAATCAAGTCGAAGGCTGGCGAAGGTACGGACTACCTGAAGAAGGCCGGCTCCGACTGGAAGAACACCGCTGACGATTTGATCGAAAAAGGCAAGTCAGTGGTGAACCGGCAGAAAGACAACCTGAACGACGCCGTGGAAGCTGGCAAGCAGGCTTACCGCGACAAGGTTGAACCCAAAGTTTCAGACCTGGCCTGATGGCCGGAAGGTAGGCGACGATGTCGGATGAGACTTTTCGGTGGGTAGTGGCGGGCGGCGTGGGCTTAGCCGCCCTGTCCTTCGTTGTAATGGGAGTCGTCGCCGTGGTGATCGCGAACGTCGTTCTCAAAATCAAAGCTAAGTTGGACCCGCTTCTCGACGCCGCCAGGCCGGTCGTCAGCACGGTTACTGAAACGGTGGCCGTGATGAAGCCGAAGATCATCCGGATTTCCGATCAGGCGGTGGAAGTCTCCACTCTCGTAGTGGCCGAAGCCCACCGCTACGCCGACATATCAAAGGATGTAGCCGTGCGCGCGAAAGCTCAAGTCGCCCGGATCGACGGCGCTTTGGATAGCACGGTCGACGAGGTGAAGGAAGCCAGCGGCGCGGTGAAAGGCGCCGTGATGCGCCCTATCCGTGAAGTGGATGGCGTGCTTTCCGGCGTGCGGACCGCTATCGCCACGTTTGCCCGGGGCCGGCGGTTGTCCGTTAACCGCGTCACCCAGGACGAAGAGATGTTTATTTGATGCGGAAATTAGCCCTGGTCTACGGTCTCCGGCTATTGCCCGCGGAAGAGCTTGAAAATTTGCACGACGCGCCCATCGAGTTGAAAGAAGGCAGGAGCGCCTCTGTAACGATGCACCTGATCGAAGGTTCAACGGAGCTTGAGATTCGGCGCCAACTCGAGCAATCAATCGACGCATTCTTTGAATTTTACCCGCAGGTCTAAAAAAAATCGCGACTTCTACATCCGATTACGTTTCATGTTCGTAATGTTACCGAACTGAAGACGGTTGTTTTCGTCTCACTTAAACTATGGACCTAAAGTCGTTTATAGCTCAATTGCGGGCCGAGCTGGAGAATCTCGATCAGGTGATCTCGGCCATGGAAAAACTGCGGGAGATCCGAAACGTTGAGGGCGATAACGAGGCGGAAGTCGAGGCTCCCGAAGAACGGCCGTCGCGGAAACGCCGGAAGCCGGTCTCGTCGCCGCCTTCAAATCAGGAACAGTTTTCTCAGGCTACCAACTGACTGAATCAATTCACGGGTCAGCGCCGCGCTGGCCAATGGCGCCGCAACGCGTCGAAACGGGCGTTGCGGAAATGCCTTCCGACGGGATTGCCGTCTCCCCGGGAGACAAATTTTTCATCCAGGTCTGGCTTGGATGCAGCGCCGGTTTCCACGTAGACTTCGGCCGGAAGTTGAGGGTCGGGATGGTCGAGCTTGCGCTTTACCAGGACGCCAAGCTGGCCGAAGATTTCGATCATATCCGACATGCGCGCCAGAGAGCCGGTGCGGTCTACACGCCGAAGCCAGTCGGCGCGCCGCTCGAAGTGCGTGATGCGATCCCCTATGTTCCCGCGCTTATCGACTTCTTTGAAAGAAGCCTCCGTGAGCACGTGGTTCGGCACCCGCGCGGGCCAGAAAGTCGGCAGAAACATCCCGTCGCCATCGACGCCCGGTTCATATCCGCCGCCGCAATTGACCGTGTCCGCGTGCCACGGCACTGCCATCCATCGCGTGACGTCGCCGGCGGCGACGCCGGATAGCGGCCCGTTCCATTGGGTCACCATCTCCGGCGTGAGGACATCGCCGTAATCCGCTTCCGGCAGCATTCGCGGCCGGAGGCGGAAACCATCCCGGTACATCGAGGCATGCCGCATCGGCCACGTCACCTCGCAGCCCGGATGGAAGGGTCCGCCCATGCAGAAATGCAAAGCGGCGCGGTCCAGCAACTCCGGCCGTTTTGCGTCAGGGAAGTCTTCGAGCTTCGTGTTGGCGCTCGCGGGTGTCTCCGCGTAGTCGGCGACAAAGTCTCCCTCAACCCACTTCCGCAAATACTCATAGTTCGTGGGGGTAAGGCTGAAGAAGCGGGCCGGCGCGGTGGGGAAATCGTCATCGTAGACGTCGCCGTAAAGAGGCGGCCAGGAGCGGGAATCCTGCGCGGTCGATCCCGGATCGCGGAATAGCCGGAACACCTGGCGCCGGAGTTCCTTGAACTCGAGAGTTTTTTCGGCCAGCCGGCTCAGAACTTCCTTGCGGGATAGGTCGTAGGGCGATCCCCAGCCGTGCCGGACGAAGAATCCGTAGTTCACCCACTGTCCCATGCAGAGCCGCTCGAAGATGGGAAGGATGTCGTGCCGGAACGAGGGCTGCCGCCTTCGCTCGCCCAAGGCGTCCTCCAATACGTCATGCAGCGTCTGGATGGCGACCACGTCGGGCGCATAGTTGGGAGGCGCCACCACGACCCAGGCCGAGTCCACGCGCTGCACCACTTCCTTTTTGTAGATAACGCGGGCCGAAACGGGGCCGTCGCTCGTATCGTCGTGCCAGCCCTCGTTGTTCGTCACCGAATTCAAGTCATTGCCGGGGAAGGGCGTTCCCGCTTTCCCCAGTCCGCCTAACACCTGCAAGCGGCCCACCGAGTCCGTGCGCAACTGGCCCAGGTTCACCAGAATGGCGGGATAGAGGCTCGACGGCTGGAACGGGCTTACAAAATCCTGCGATCTCGCGTTTTCGCCTTTCACGGACCGCTCGCACGGGCCAATCACTAGGCCTTCGCGGGCAGCCCCGGTTACAAACGCGTTCCGCCTGGGGGAAGCCATTCCCTTTGCCTCCGGAACATCGAGCGGCATCCCGAACTGATACCAGGCGGCTTTCTTGTTGGCCAGAGTCACGCTCCATTCGATTGTCGCGTTCTCGGAAGTGAGTTCTATCACGCTTCCGTCAGGCTCGTAAAAGTAGATCCTGAATTGGGCGGCCTGACGCTTAAGTCTGCCTTGGCTGTCTTTGTAACCTGTCTTGGGCGCCGGAACTGCCCAAGGGAGTTCCGGCCCGACGAAACACTCTTCCGGGCTATTTCCGACGCGCGCGATTCCTATAGCTGGATGGATTTTTGCGAAACCCCGTTCTGTGCTCATCAGGCGGTTTATAAAACCTCGTCCCTTATTGCGCATTTTCCCGCTAATAAGGGACACGAATCGCTGAATTCAAACTCGCCCGCGAAAATCGCGCCCGATGCCGCCGGCTTTGTCCCTTTTTCCGCTTTCCCTACGCATCTAGTTCTGTATAGCGCGCACCCCGAATCGTTTACGTTTCAACGCGAAAACCCGTTGACACACTGTCCTGACTCCAGTATGATCCGAGCACTTCTAAGGAAATTTATGGCTACGCCATCCCCACAGCCGCCTCTCGAGCCGGAGCCCACCGAACTCAGCCGCATGCTGACGAGCTGGGATCCGGCGGATCCCAAAGCGCAATCCCGCCTGATGGCTCTCATTTATCCGGAATTGAAACGCATGGCCGAGATCCGGATGCGCAGCGAGCGCCATGATCACACGCTGCAACCGACGGCTCTCGTCAACGAATTCTTCATTCACCTGGCCCGCCAGAAATCAGTGGAGTGGAAAGGGCGGGCGCACTTTATGGCCGTCGCGTCCAAGGCGATGCGCCGGCTGCTGGTGGATCACGCCCGGGCGCACAACGCGGAAAAGCGCGGCGGCGGGACCCTCAAGATCGAACTTGATCGCGCAGACGTCAATGTAGGGAGTTTCCCGGTCGACGCTTTCGATATAGACCGGCTGCTGGACCGGTTGGCCGCCATCGAACCTCGCATGGCGCAGGTTGTGGAACTGCGGTGCTTTGGCGGTCTGACGCATCGCGAGATCGGCGAAGTGCTTGGGATGGATGAACGCACCGTAAAGCGCGACTGGCAGTTCGCCCGCGCGTGGCTCTTCAGTCAGCTCAGGAGTGGTGGCAGTGCAGCCGTCGGGGGATGAATGGGAGCGAATTAAGCGCATTTTCGAGGCGGCGATACTTCTGCCGTCCGCGGAACGAAGCTCCTATCTGGAAAGCGCGTGCGGCAGTAACCTGGCGCTGCTTGGGATCGTGGCGAGCTTAATCGCCAATTACAAATCAGACAATTCCAGTTCCGTGACGGAGCGGAACGCGGCCGATACATATGTATTCTCTCCGGGCCAGCTGGTGGCGGGACGTTTCCGGATCGTCAAGTTCATCAACCGCGGCGGCATGGGCGAAGTCTATGAAGCCATCGATGAACGATTGGGCAACGCTCTCGCTCTCAAGACGATCCGCCCTGAAATGGCGGAAGATAATTCCGTCATAGAACGGTTTCGCCGCGAGATCCGCGTTGCGCATCAGGTCGCCCACAGTTCCCTCTGCCGCGTCTTCGATTTGGTGGAGCACAATTCCGGCGGTTCCGGGGCCACGGTTCACTGCCTGTCCATGGAATTGCTTTCGGGCGAGAGCCTGGGAAGCTACCTGGAAGAAGCGCGCCCGCTCTCGCCCAAAGACGCGCTGCCGCTCATTCGTCAGATCGCCACCGCCCTTCAGGTGCTGCACGACCAGAACATCATCCATCGCGATCTGAAGCCGTCCAATATCATGCTGGTGCCGGGCCCCGGCGCGCATCGCGCGGTGGTTACCGATTTCGGACTCGCGCGTCCGCTGCACGACGACAAAGATCTCTTCAAGACCCATACGGAGTTCGCCGCGGGCGCGCCTTATTTCATGGCGCCCGAACTGTTCACTGGGCAGCGTCCCAGCATCGCTTCCGATATCTACGCTTTCGGGCTGGTGATGGATGAGATGGTCACGCGCTCGCGCGCGTTCACGGCCGAATCGCCCCACATCGTTCTCTATCAGAAGTTCAACGAGAAGCCGATTTCCCCCGCGCAGCGCGCCGACAACCTCCCGTCGCTGTGGGAGGACGTGATTCTCCGCTGCCTCGATGCGAATCCTGAGCGGCGCTTCGAACGCGTCGAGGAAATCACGGCGGTTCTGGAGGGGAGATCGCGCCTTCTGCATGCGCGGCGGACCCTCCGGATTACCCGGCGCCGCGTCGTGGTGGCCGCGGCCAGCGCGCCTGTCCTGGCGGCCGGCGCGGTTCTCGCCAGCCTCGCGTTAAAACCGGTGAGCGCCACCATGGTCGTCTTCCCCGTGGTGAACGCCTCCGGCGACCCCGGGAACGACTATATCTGCCAGATCACCACGTCCGAGATCTTGCGGCGCCTCTCCACTGTCGAGGGGGTGGGGGCCTACGGCGCGTACGCCTCGCGCAGCGATTCGCATGGCAAGTTCGACGCCCGCTTCCTGCTGGAAGGCCGGCTCGAAAACGTCGGAAGCCAGCTCGAAATTATCTTTTCCCTGACCGACACTCTCGATGGACAAACGGTCTGGACTCACGGGTTTGATGCGCGCCGCAAACAGAGCGCCCTCGATCTGCAGAGCGAGATCACGCAGCATCTGGTGGAGGCCGTGGAACGCTACTCCGTTTACGGCGGCAATGACGCGCCCGCGGGACGCGTGGCGCCCATCGTCAGCCCATTGCGCAAGATGATCGGTTCGCAGCCGACCGGGCTCCCGGGCCAGCCCACCAGCAGCGGCAGAGCGTGGGACCTCTACAGCCGCGCCCATCATCTGCTGGAAAACGTGACGCAGGAGTCTACTCGCGCCGCCATCGAGTTCCTCACCCGCGCGACCGTGGAGGATCCCAACTTTGCGCTGGCCTACGCGGACTTGGCTCGCGCTCAATTCCTGCTCTGGGATTATCACTCCGATTCCGCCGATACCCTGCTGAGCCAGGCCGAGCGATGCGCCCGCAAAGCCCTTGCGTGCGATCCCAAATTGCCCGAGTCTCACCTGGCCATGGCCGCCGTTCAGCAGAACCTTTGGGAATGGGAAGCATCGACGGTCGCGTACCGCAAAGCGCTCCAGTTGCGGCCCCGATTTCCCCAGGCATTGCGCTGGTTCAGCGGCATGCTCGTCCAGTTCGGAAGGTACGACGAGGGAATCGACTACGCGCGCCAAGCCGTCACGATCGACCCTTATGAGTGGGCTAACTCGATTTCCCTGGGCGCGTACCTCTATTTCGCCCGCCGGTTCGACCAGGCGGAGCAGACGTTAAAGCGGGCCGTCAAGGGCAACGCGCCCATCGCCGCGCGGCAAAACCTCGGCATCGTCTACGCGTGGCGCGGGCGCAAGGCCGCGGGCGCGGAGCGCGACCACTGGTTCCAACTCGCGTTTGAGCAAGTGGATGAAATCGCCGCGCTCGAGCCGCCGCAAACCGATCCGCCCACCGCGTCCAGTCCCGCGCTTTCTGTGGCCAGTCGATTGCGCGGGCAGTTCCTCTGCGTCGCCGGTCAGAGCGAGCGCGCCCATCCCTACCTGGTTCATCTGGAGCAATCGATGAACGCGGGGAAGGTCGGCCCTTGCTACGTCGCGTCGCTCCACAACCTGTTGGGCGACAGCGACGTCGCCCTGCTGCTTCTGGATCGCGCGTTCGTGCTGAAAGACCGGAACCTGATGTTCGTGAAAGTGAATCCCTATTTCGATTCTCTGCGCACAAATCCTCAATTCCAGAGCGTGGTGCGCGGGATGCAATTGGCTTAAATCACAGGAGGCAGCACATGCTAAACGACGAACCGATCCGCACTTTTCATCTGGTCGACGAGACCGAATTCGGCCCCACTCACCCCAGAGGGCCGGGCGACGATCCCGAAGACGAAGAAGTCGCCGCGGCGCCCATCGTGTTACGGGACGAGGACGGAGCACCCGGCCTTTCGCTTTCCGAGTCCTAGATTAGACTGAATCCGCCCATGGACCCGTCTCCGCTCGCGTCGGCCGCCGCTTGTCTGTTGGAGGGCGATACGGCCTCCGCGCGGGCCCTTTGCCTCGGCGTTCTCGATCAGCAGGATGAGAACGCCGAGGCGCATCATCTTCTCGGTCTGGCGCTCGCGAAGAATGGCGATTCGGGGGCTGCCGAGGATGCCTTGACGCGGGCTGTGGCGATGGAGCCCCACCGCGCCGCCTGGCGCCGCGATCTCGGCGTCGTTTGCGCGGCCCGCAAGGATTGGCGGCATGCTTCCGAGCACTTCCGGACAGCCCACGAACTCGCCCCGGAGAACCTTACTTATCTGCGCCTGTACGCGAGGGCTTTGCTGCGGCTCCAACAGCTTTCGCCAAGGCCCGACTCGCCCTGCGCCGCTTCCGTGGCGCGCACGCTGCTCGCGCGGGACCCGCAATCCGACACCGGCCACAAGCTTCTGATCGACGCGCTTGAACGCCTGACCCGTTTCGGCGAGCGCTTAACGGCGGCGCTCGAGTTCGCCGCGCATTATCCGGATTCATTCGATGCGCTCGATCGCCTGTGCAACGCGCACTGGGAAATGGGCGACCTGAACGCCTGTCTGGATGTCTTCGACCGCATGATGGATCTGGGCGTGGCCACGTCCGCTACGCTCGATTTCCGCCTGAGCGTCCTTCTGCACCACGCCGCGCAGACGCCCGCATCGCTTCTGGCCGCGCACCGCGATTGGGCCGCTCGCTTCTGTCCCGCGCCTTCACCGCCGGAGCCTTTCTCCAACGACCTTCACATGGATCGCGTTCTGCGGATCGGCTACATCGGGGGCGAGTTCAAATGCTGCCCCACGTTTCACTTCCTCTATCCGATTCTGCGGCAGCATGACCGCGAGCGCTTCCAGATCTTCGGATATCGCTCCAATCCCGCGGAAGACAATTGCGCCCGCGCGTTCCGGGATTTGGGAGACCAGTGGCACGACGTGAGCGCTCTCAGCGATGAAGATCTCTGCGCGCTCATCCGCGCTCACCGGATCGACGTTTTGATTGACTGCTCCGGCCACTATCCCTGGCACCGGCTTACGGCGCTCGCCCGCCGCGCCGCGCCCGTGCAAGTCATCTATCCGAATTACCCGGCGACCACGGGGGTTCCCAGCGTGGATTACGTGCTCACGGATCGTTGGGCTTGCCCGCCCGGCCTGGAATCCAACTACTCGGAGCAGGTGTACCGTGTTCCTTCCGGCTATCTGGTGTATGGCGGCCCTGGTGAACTTGAGATTCCTCCTCTTCCCGGCCTCTCCAACGGTTTTGTGACGTTCGGCGTGTTTCAGCGGCCGGGGAAATGGAATGTCCGTTCGTGGGATCTGGCGGGCGCGGTGTTGAACGCAGTGCCCAATTCCATTCTCTTATTCCAATTTGGCTCGGCCGATCTCGAAGACCCCGGCAGCCGGCTCCGAAGCAACTTCACCGCTGAACTCGTTTCCCGCGGCGTGTCGCCGGACCGGCTCCGATTTCAGGGATCCGTTCCCTTTCGCGAACGGGTGCGTCTGCAGGGCGAGATCGATATCGCGCTCGACACGTTTCCCTACAACGGCCAGACCACGACGTGCGAATCGCTGTGGATGGGCTGCCCGGTAATCACCCTCGCGGGCGAGAGTCACGTAAGCCGCGTGGCGGCCTCGATTCTTCATCAGGTGGATTTGGGCGATTGGGTGGCCGCATCGGCGGGCGAATACGTCGCGATCGCCGTGCGGGCGGCGTCGGATTTGCCGGCGCTGGCGCGTCTCCGCGCAGCCATGCGATCGCGCCTGACCGGTTCTTCGCTGCTCGACGCCCGCGCCAAAGCTCGTGAGTTCGAATGCGCGTATCGCACCATGTTTGAGCGCTGGGCGGCCGGCCAGACGCGGGCGCACGTTTCCGCATCGGCTTCCTGACAATCCGGCTCCCGTACAATTCGGTCATGCCTTCCGCCACCCGCGCCCTTGCGCTGGCCACGCTCCTGGCCGCTTCCCTCGCCGGCGCGGACGTCACCCGCCAGTTCGAAGCCGCCCTCGCCGCCCCGACCGGCTCGATCCGCGTGCCCGCGGGCGCGGTGACGCTTCACCACGAGATCGTCGTTCCCGCCGCGACGCACGATCTTGATCTGGACGCGCACGGCGTCACCTTGCAGTTCGCGCCGGACTTCCAGGGTCGCGCCGCGATCGTCCTCGCCGGCGGCCGCAACATTCATCTCACCGGCGTTTCCATGGACGGCAATCGCTCCGGCATCGTTCACGCCGCGCAGGATCTGGCGCCCTCCGATGTGCCTTTCGCCCGCTTCACCAAGGGCAACGGCATCCTGGCCGAAAAGGTGAGCGGACTGCGGCTCGACACCATGACCTTCCAGAACATGAGCGGATTCGCCATCCTCGTCAGCGCGTCCGACCAGGTGCGGATCAAAGACATCACCGTCTCCGATAGCGGGTCGCTGAATGCGCGCAAACGCAACAACGCGACCGGCGGCATCCTTCTGGAAGAAGGCACGACGCATTTCGAGGTTTCCCGGTGCAGTCTCACGAAGATTCTGGGCAACGGCATCTGGACACATTCGCTGCTCGCATCGCCGCGCAATGCCGACGGCCTGATCTCCACCAACAAGATCGTCACGGTCGCGCGCGATGCGATCCAGGTGGGCCATGCGACTCGCGTCACGGTCGAGAAGAACACCGGCGCGGAGATCGGATTTCCCGTCGAGGCGGTGGACCGCGAAGCCGAAGCCATCCCTGTCGCCATCGACACGGCCGGCAACACGGACGCGACCAGCTACCGTGACAACATCTTCCAGGAAGTGAACGGCAAGTGCATCGACCTGGACGGCTTCCATGACGGCGAAGTCCGCAACAATTCCTGCATCAATCACGAAGACCGAGACGCCTATCCGAACAGCAATTACGGCATCGTCATGAACAACAGCAACCCCGGCATGCAGTCGCGCAACATCCTGGTGTGGGGCAACCATCTGGAGGGTTTTCTGTATGGCGGCTTGCTGGTCATCGGAAGCGGCCACCGCGTCAGCCACAATCACTTCCTGCGGCTCAATATGGCGCATTGCAACCAGGAATACGTGCGTTTCGGGTGCCTCTACGCCGCGGGCGAGCCGAACCTCCTGCGCAGCGGCATCTACCTCCGGGACAAAGCGCACCGGCCGGCCGATACTCGCAATAACATCATTGAAGACAACGAGATCACCGGATTCGGCATCGGGACCGAATGCGTGGTTCTGGGTCCGGGCGTGGAAGCGGCCCAGAACCGGATAGCTCACAACGATTGCCAGGATGACGCCCCGGTTTCCGCCCGTAATCAGCCCTTGTCCGGAGACGGCGCAGGCGCCATCACGCGCGAGATGGCGTTCACCAGCTTCCTCACGGGCGGGTCTTCGAAGCGCTCAAACACCAGCAGTTCGCCATCGCGCCAGGTGGAGTAGAACCAGCGCGCCAGAATCGCGAGCCGCTCCTGCCGCTCGCGGGCCGGAAGCGCCGACCGCGGCACGGCATCCCACGCGGCGCGCAGCTTGCGATCGATCGACACCGGCTTACCCTCTTCCAGCTCAAAGCGAATGCGCGCCGACCCCTGCCATTGGCCTTCGCGCAGAAAGAACAGATCCACCGCGTTCGGCGCCGCGGCCCGCGTCACGGCCGCCGCATGGAGCTGGTCCACGTTGCCGGCGAGCTCATCCCGCAGCTTCAGAACTTCTTCCACCTTTTCCAGCCGGCGATGCTGCCGGGCCGCTTCCTCGAAGTCCATTTCGACGCTCAAACGATCGCGCGCCGCCGTTATGCTCTTCAAGAGCGACCGGCCACCCGAGCGGAGAAAGTCGCCGGCCCGCGCAACCTCGCCCGCATACTCCTCCTGCCCCACAGCGAGCTGGCAGGGCCGCAGGCACTTGTTCATCTCTCCGTAGATGCACCCCGGATGGCCCGCGTCCGGCGCCAAGTCTTCCTGGCAACGCCGGATCTGGAACAGGTCGAGGAACTCCGACTCGAACTGCTCGGCGGCCGCGCGGCTGCGGAACGGTCCATAGAGAAGCGAGCGAGTTCCGCGCAGATTGGCTGTAATGGAGGACCGCGGCCATGCGTTGTTCAGCAGCAGCTTCACGTAGGGTGGAAAGCGGAGCCGCAGGATGCGCGGGTACTCTTCCGGAAAATGCGCCCGCGCCAGCTCATACATGCGCATCGACGCATCCAGCGCCGACCCCGTCAGCCAATAATCCAGCCGGTGGAACGCCGCGCGCAGGTTCAGCATGCGCGAGGGTGAGTCCCGAGGTCCTAGCAGTCGCAGGGCGCGGCGGCGCAGCACCGAGGTGCGGGCCAGATAGGGCCGTCCTTCCCGTGGGGAGACCAGAAAGACAGCCGGCGCTTGCGGCAGTTCGAGGAGCGCCGCGTCCACGCGCTCCCAGTCTGCAATTTCGATGGATCCGTCAGGAGTCAACAGGGCGGTAAAGCTTCTCGTAGTCCGGCGCTCCCATAGGCGCGACGCCGGCGACTTCCAGATTCTCACGGACGTGTTCGGGATTGCTCATCCCCACCAGCGCCACGGCGATTCCGGGCGTGGAGCGCGTGAACTGAATGGCCTTGGCGGCCGCGCTCTGGATTCCGGGAATGCGGCTGCCGATTACATGCGGCAGATCGACGGCGAAACGCGCCTGGTGCAGAGTCGCGCTGGAGACGACGGTGATCCCGGCGCGCGCCGCGATTTTGAGAACGCTCACGCCCCGCTCGTCCCGGTTCTGGTAAGCCTCCACCATTCCCAGGTTGAACGGAAGCTGCACAAAGCGGAAGTGGTGTTCCTCGCCGCCCACGTAGCGTGCCAGATCGATTACGCGCTGCAGATCCAACTGCCCCGGTTCGCGAAAGCCTTCCCAGGTGGCCATTCCATACCAGCGAATACGCCGGTCGCGGACCAGCCGCTCGCACCTCTCGAAGGCCGCTTGCAGACGCTGATCGAATTGGTCGCGCCGCAGAAAATCCAATTGGAACTCCGGGTTATGCAGGTAGAACACGTCCACCGTATCGATTTCGAGCTTCGCCCGGCTGCGGTCCAGTTGGTCCTCCAGAAAGTCGGGGTGCATGGAATGGATGCCGCCGGCCACGTCGTCCTCCCGCAGCGACTCGGGAATTTCGCCCGCCGTGAGGAACCCCGCCTTGGTGCAAAGCACGAGTTGATCGCGCTGGAATTCATTCGCGTTCAAAACGAGCCGGAGCGCCGCCCCCAGCGCCAGTTCCGATCGCCCATCCCGATAGCTGATCGCGGTATCGAAGAAGTTGATGCCGGAGCGCATGGCCGTGAGCGCGGCGCTCTCGTAGGCATGGTCCGTCGGCTCGTCGGCTTCTCCTAAGTACGTGCCCAGACCGAGGCTCGAAACGCGAAGGTCATTGGCCAGCGAGTAAAACCCGCAGCCAAGAGCCGCCGGGAACCGTTCAGCGTAAAGCCGGGTTCCCTCCTGTGTGGCGAAGCCGTGGAGCACGAGTCAATTCTAGACGGCTGACGGCAGGAAGGGAAGAGCTCCTGCCAGTTGCAGGGATAGAAAGCCGTTCTCAGGGCGTCCGTCAACCTGGAGGTGAAGACAAACGCCCGGAGTCAACGCCCGTGGATGCGACATGGGGGAATGTCAAACATCCGGCGTTGATGGCTTTGCAAAGAATGACGAGAGCAAGAGCCTTCACGTTTCACCGGAACTAGTCCGTAATGGCTTTTGTTGCGATTTCCCGCAGCGCAGTTGTGACAAACTGCTCAGTCGGCTGCGCGCCAAGGTCGCCCCGTTTGCGATGCCGCACGGAAACCTGGCCGCTCTGCTGTTCCCGATCGCCCACCACGAGCATGTAGGGAATTTTCTGGAGTTGCGCTTCCCGGATTTTCAGGTTCACCTTCTCCGACCGGTCATCCAGATTGACCCGCAATCCCGCATCGGAAAGCGTTTTGGTCACCTCGCGGGCATACTCGACCTGCCGGTCGGTGATCGCCATGACCACAACCTGCACAGGCGCCAGCCAAAGCGGGAATGCGCCGGCATAGTGCTCCAGCAGAATTCCAAAGAACCGCTCCACGCTGCCGAATAGCGCGCGGTGCACCATCAACGGGCGATGCCGGTTGCCGTCCGCCGCCACGTATTCCAGGTTGAATCGCCGCGGCAGCGTGAAATCGAATTGGACCGTCGAGAGCTGCCACTTGCGGCCGATGGCGTCGTACAGCTTCACGTCGATTTTGGGCCCGTAGAATGCGGCTTCGTCCGGGGTGACCTGCACGTCCAGGTTCAAACGCCCCGCGGCGTTCCGGAGCGACGTCTCAGCCAGTTCCCACTCTTCGGGCGTGCCGTCGTACTTCCCGCCCGCGCCGCCGTCCCACGTGGAGAGTTCGGCTTCGTACCGCGTAAATCCGAAGGTGGTCAAAGTGTCCACGGCGAACTGCAGACAGTTCACCACTTCCTCTTCAATCTGGTCAGGCGTGCAGAAGATATGGGCGTCATCCTGCGAAAACCCGCGGACCCGCATCAGCCCGTGCAGCACGCCGGAACGCTCATAGCGGTACACGGTGCCGATTTCGCCCAGCCTCACCGGCAACTCCCGGTAGGAGTGCATCCGATCCGCGAAGATCAGGATGTGGAACGGGCAGTTCATCGGCCTCAGCTGGTATTCCGCGTCGTCCAACTGCATCCGCTGGAACATGTCCTTGGCGTAGAAGTTGTAGTGGCCCGAGGTCTTCCAGAGATCCGAGCGCGCGATATGGGGCGTGTAGACCAGCGAGTAGCCCCGCTGTAGATACTGATCGCGCATCCAGTCTTCCAACTGCTTGCGGATGATCCCTCCTTTGGGATGGAAGAAGATCAGCCCCGGTCCCGCCAATTCCTGAATGCTGAACAGATCCAGCTCTTTGCCGAGCTTGCGGTGGTCGCGCTTCTTGGCTTCTTCGAGCAGAGCCAGGTACTCGTCCATGTCCTTCTTGGTGAAGAAGGAGGTTCCGTAAATGCGCTGGAGCTGCTGGTTGTGCTCATCACCCTTCCAATACGCGCCCGCGACGCTGAGCAGCTTGAAAGCCTTCAGCTTGGCGGTTGAGGGAACATGCGGGCCGCGGCAGAAGTCGATGAAGTTCGGACCCAGCGTGTACTCGGTGAACACCGGATCGGCCTTTTCCTCGATCAGCTCCACCTTCATCTTCTCGCCGAGCTGGCGATACTTAGCGAGGCCTTCATCCTTGTCGGTGAGCACGCGTTCGAACGGGAGATCCTGCGCTTGCAGCTCCCACATGCGACGCTCCAGCTTTTCCAGGTCATCGGAGGAAAAAGGCTCGGAGCGTTCGAAATCGTAGAAAAAGCCCGTCTCGGTGGGCGGGCCGATTCCCAGCCGCGTCCCGGGAAACAGATCCAGGACGGCGGCGGCCAGAAGGTGCGCGGTGGAGTGGCGTTGCACGTTCAGCGCTTCCGGGTTCTTGGACGTGAGGATCTCGACCGCGGCGTCGGATTCGAGCGGCCGGGTCAAGTCGTAGAGCTGTCCGTTGACGCGCGCGACCACGGCGGCGTCCGCCAGCCGGGGGCTGATCGACTGCGCGATATCCAGCGGGCGCGAACCCTCCGGGACAGTTTGCACACTTCCGTCCGGCAAGGTGACTTGAATGCTGCTCATAGGGAAGTTTTCAGGTTATCACGCGGGGGGGGCGGACGCTCCGAAGCTCCTGAACCCTTTGCGCTCGTTGTGTCATCATTAGTTACGTTCTATGACAGCCGAAACCAACAGCGCGGCCATAGAGGACGAATCTCCGATTCTGGCGCTCGCCCGCCAGGGTGACGCGAAAGCATTCTCGGAGCTGATGCGCAAATACGAAGGCAAGATCTTCCGCCTCGCCCAGCACATCACGCAAAACCGCGAGGATGCCGAAGACGTCCTCCAGGAAACGTTCCTCAAAGCTTACGAGCACCTGGATCAATTTCAGGGGAACTCGAAGTTCTACACGTGGGTGGTGCGGATCGCCGTCAACCAGGCGCTGATGAAGCTCCGCAAGCGCAAGACCGACCGCTCGGTGTCCATCGACGAAGGCATCGACACGGGCGAAGACGTGGTGGTTCGCGAGATCGCCGCGTGGGATGAAGATCCGGAACAGAAGTACTCCCGGGAGGAGCTTGGCGAGATTCTGGACAGCGCGGTGCAAAGTTTAGCCCCACCTTATCGAACCGTTTTCATTCTTCGCGACATCGATGAATTATCAACCGAGGAAACGGCTGAAGCACTCGAACTCTCGGTGCCGGCGGTCAAGAGCCGATTGCTCCGGGCGCGTCTGCAGTTGCGGGAAAAGCTGACCCGATTCTTCAAGCGCAAGGGAGACGACGCGTTTGCTTACATGTAAGGACTTTCTTTCCGAGCTGACCGACTACCTCGACGAGAAGACCGACGCCGAGCTGAAGGTCAAGCTGGAAATCCACATGGCCGAATGCCCCAATTGCTGGGTCGTTTGCGACACCACGCGCAAGACGGTCCAGATCTATAAAGGTCATGAGAAAGCCTGCTGCATTCCGCAGGACGTGCAAGCTCGTCTCATGGCGGCGGTGGAGCGAAAAAGAGCCGATCGCGCCAGGCAAGTCTGAGCCTTTTTCCGCCCTCACCAGTACACAACCGTCCTCTCCGGCTTGCCTTGGCTACTTTTCTCCGCGCGGCTGAGATACAGTCTCAGATAGCGGAGGATCACCTACATATGTTTCATATTCTCGGGCACATGCTGTTCGGGCTTATCGTCGGCGTCATCGCCAAGTTTCTGATGCCGGGGCAGCATCCCGGCGGCATCATCGCCACCATCATCCTGGGCATCATCGGCGCCTGGCTGGGCGGCCTCATCGGCCGGGCGATCGGGATGTATCCGCCCGGACACCCCGCCGGGTTCATCATGGCCGTGATCGGCGCAGCCGTCGTCCTCGTCATCTACGGATTCGCGACGGGACCGTCGCGGACCAACGCGCAGGCGAACGGGTCCATGCAGTCTTACGTCTGTCACTATCCGGAGCGCCCCGGCGCGGACAGCTTCGCGGTCCTGCGGAGCTGATGAGAGCCCGCGTCTTCGTCTCCCTGAAACCCACCGTTCTCGACCCTCAGGGCCAGACGGTTCGCGCGGCCCTGAATGGCCTGGGACACTCGACCATTCAGGAAGTCCGGCAAGGGAAGGTTTTCGAGATTGAGTACTCGACGGACGCGGATTTGGAAGCCATCGCCCGCGACGTCCTGACTAACCCCGTCATCGAAGATTACCGCATCGAACAGGTTCCTTAGATCGCCATAATCATAATAGGATTATGTGCGGCATCGTCGGTTACGTCGGGCAGCGGAAAGCCGTGCCTATCATTCTGGAAGGGCTGAAGCGGCTGGAATACCGCGGATACGATTCGGCCGGGTTGGCCGTTTACTGCGACGACCAGTCGCTCGGCGTGCGTCGCGCATCCGGCAAGTTGCGCAATCTCGAAGAAGCTGTGCGGCTGGACCCGGTGGACGGAACTTTCGGGGTCGGCCATACCCGCTGGGCCACGCACGGGCGTCCGACCGAAGAGAACGCGCACCCACACCGCGACTGCACCGGCGATATCGTGGTTGTCCACAATGGCATCGTCGAGAACTACCTCGAACTGAAGGACCGACTCACCAAAGAGGGCCACGTTTTCAAGACCGAGACGGACACCGAGGTGATCGCCCACCTGGTGGAGAAGTACGGAGACCGCCCGCTGGAAGAATCTGTCCGGGCGGCGGTTAAGGATCTGACCGGCGTCTTCGCGCTCGCCGTGCTCTCGCGGAAGGATCCCAACAAGATCGTTGCCGCGCGGAACGGGCCGCCCGTCGTGATCGGTCTGGGGGACGGCGAATACTTCGTCGCCTCCGATGTCCCCGCCATCCTCAGCCACACCCGCGACATGTTCTTCCTCAACGATGGCGATCTGGCCGTGCTCACGCCGGGCGGCGTCCAACTGACGGACTTTGAAGGCCGGGGCGTGAAGCGCCAGGTCCAGCACATCCTGTGGGACCCGATCATGGCCGAAAAGGGCGGCTACAAACACTTCATGCTCAAGGAGATCTTTGAGCAGCCCCGCGCCGTGCGCGACACCACGCTTGGGCGCGTGGGCCAGGAGACGGGGCGCATTTTCCTCGACGAGATGGATATCTCGCCCAAGCAGTTTCGCGAGTTCAAATCCGTCAAGATCATTGCCTGCGGCACCAGCTGGCACTCCGCGCTGGCCGGCAAGTTCATGATCGAGCGGCTCGCGCGCATCCCCGTGGAAGTGGATTACGGGAGCGAGTTCCGCTATCGCGACCCGATCGTGTCGAGCGACGTGCTCACGGTGGTCATCTCGCAATCGGGCGAGACCGCCGATACGCTAGCCGCGCAGCGCGAAGCCCGGCAGAAAGGCTCCAAGACGCTGGCCATCTGCAACGTGGTCGGCTCCATGATCACGCGCGAGGCGTCCGGCGCCATCTACACGCACGCGGGTCCCGAAATCGGAGTCGCCTCCACCAAGGCGTTCACCTGCCAGCTCACGGCGCTGTTTCTCCTGGCGATGTATCTCGGCCAAAATCGCGGCGCGTTGTCCGACGCCGATTCGCAGCGGCTGGTGCAGGAGCTTCTGCGGATTCCCGGCAAACTCGAAACCGTGCTCTCGGCCGACTCCCACTTCGAAGAGCTCGGACGCAAGCTGCACCGCGCGACGGACTTCCTCTTCCTCGGCCGCGGCGTCCACTTCCCGATCGCACTCGAAGGCGCGCTCAAGCTGAAGGAGATTTCCTACATCCACGCGGAAGGCTATCCCGCGGGCGAAATGAAGCATGGGCCCAACGCGCTGATCGACGAAAAGCTGCCCGTGGTCGTGCTGGCGGCGCGCGACACCAACCGCGAAGGAAGCCGTCTGCTTTACGAGAAGACCGTTTCCAACATCCAGGAAGTGAAGGCGCGCGAAGGCATCGTGGTCGCGATCGTTTGCGAAGGCGACACCGAGGCCTCGCGCGTGGCCGATCATACCATCGTCATCCCGACCGCGGACGACCTACTGCTCCCGATTCTCGAGATCGTTCCGCTGCAACTGCTGGCCTATCACGTGGCCGTCCGGCGCGGCTGCGACGTCGATCAACCGCGCAATCTGGCGAAGAGCGTCACGGTCGAATAGATGAAACAGTTCGCGAGGACCCTGACGGTGCGCACCAGCGGCCAGGGTCTGCAGATGATCACCCGCGAGATCGCGTCCTGGGTGCTCGAACAGCGCATCCAAACCGGACTGCTGACGGTGTTCATCCAGCACACCTCCGCGTCGCTGACCATCCAGGAGAATGCCGATCCGGACGTGATCCGCGACCTGAACGAGTTCTTCCGCCGCCTGGTCAAGGAAGGCGAACCTTACTACCGGCACACGGCCGAAGGACCGGACGATATGCCTTCCCACATTCGCGCGGTTCTAACGCAAACTTCGCTGTCGATTCCGGTCGTGAACGGGCAACTCGCGCTGGGTGCTTGGCAGGGCATCTACCTGTTCGAACACCGGACGCGGGCGCACAACCGTTCGATGGCGCTATACCTCGCGGGCGAGTGAATAGCTCCTCTGCTACCATGCGAGATTCCCGATGAGCGGCATCGAATTCCTAGGCACGAGCGTGCCCGAGCGCGCCATCATCGGTCTGCTCAGCGAAGACGCCGCAGCGCTTTCGCGGGATCTTCAGGGCGTGGCGCCGGAAGCCTATGCACGCGATTGCCTGCTGGTCGACTATGCGCTCGAGAACCGCGATCCGCTCTATCTGCTGCGCGCCCGCCGCGACCTCACCGCCGCCCGGCGCAGGGGCGCGACGATCCTGATCGCTTCCTGGAACGAAGAGCTGCTGCGCGGAATCTGCGACGAGATCTGGTGGATCCACTCCGGAAAGGTCGCCGCGCAGGGCGATCCCGCCGAAACGCTGGTGCGTTGGCGCGCCCACATCGCCGCGCGCTGGCGCGAGGAACAGACGGGCGTGGCCGCGCTCATGGAACCCTCGCTGCGCGGCGGAGACGGCCGGGCGGCGGTTCTATCGGTTGAACTGCTGAATGCATCCGGGCAGCCCGTGCTCGGTTGGAACAGCGGCGACCCGGCAACGATAAGCGTCGAAATCCATTTTGTACAGCCCGTTGAGGATCCCGTGGTCGGCCTGCTCCTGAGGACCCGCATCGGGCTCAACGTTTACGGCACCAATACGGAGCTGGAGAAGCTGAAACTGGGGCCCCGGAAGCCGGGCGACAAGATCCGAGTGCTGTTCCATTTTCGCTGCGATCTTTGTCCCGGCGAATTCACGGCCACGGTGGCCTCGCACGATCCCGACGGCGTGTGGCACGAGTGGCTGGAGGACGTGGTCGCGTTCACCGTCGCCGATACGCGTTACACGGCGGGCGTAGCGAACCTGCGGGCGCGCGTGGAGTGGGCGCTATACTGAGGCTTCCGTGTCGCTGGTCTACCTCTTGCTCGCCGCTCTGGCGGGTGCAGTTTTCTGTTTCCTCATCCTGCGGGAACGCATCAACGCCCACCAAGCCCAGATCGCCCGGCTGGAGCCGTTGCGGGACGAGAACGCGCGGCTGCTCGCATCGCTTGGCGAGAGCACCGGCCGCCTGAGCACGCTGGAAGTCGCCCGCGGCGAAATGGCCCAAGCGTTCCGCGCCGCTTCCGCGGACGCGCTCCGCGAAGGCAGCGTGCAGTTCCTCGCGCTGGCGCAGGAGCGATTCGAACGATTGAAATCGGAAGCGACGGGCGATCTGGGCAAACGCCAGCAGGCTATCGGCGAATTGGTCAAGCCGCTTCGGGAGGCGCTGGACAAGGTGGAAGCGCACGTGACCAAGGTCGAGCTGGAGCGCACCGGGGCCTACTCGATTCTGACGTCGCAACTGCGATCCCTGGAGGCGGAAACGCGCAAGCTCGGGACCGCGCTGGCGAGCCCCACCGCGCGCGGACGGTGGGGCGAAATCCAGTTGCGCCGCGTCGTCGAATTGGCCGGGATGCTCGAATATTGCGATTTCTCGGAGCAGACCAACATTGCCGGGGCGGACACGCGATTGCGCCCGGACCTGGTCATCCACCTTCCCAACGACAAGCAGATCGTGGTGGATTCCAAGGTGCCGCTGACGGCTTACCTGGCCGCGTGCGAGCTTCCGGATGAACAGGCGCGCAAGCCGCGGCTGGAAGAGCACGCCCGCCAGATCCGGACGCATCTGAAACTGCTCGGAAGCAAGCAGTACGCCGCCCAGCTCGCGTGCTCGCCCGAGTTCGTGGTGGCCTTCCTGCCCGGCGAGATCTTCTTCAGCGCGGCTCTGCAAGCGGACGGCGAACTGCTCGAATTCGGCGTGCAGAACAACGTAATTCTGGCCACGCCGACCACGCTGATCGCGCTGCTGAAGGCCGTGGCCTACGGCTGGAAGCAGGAGCAGGTCGCGCGCAACGCGAAGGAAATCCAGAAGCTCGGCGCCCAGCTCTACGATCGCGTGCGTGTCTTCGCCGACCATTACGAGACGGTCGGGAAGTCGCTGAAGAGCGCCGTGGCGGCTTACGACAAGGGGAGAAACAGCATGGAGACGCGGCTGCTGGCCACGGCAAGGCGCTTCGAAGAGTTTGGCGTTTCGACGTCCGGCGCCGGCGCGCTGCCGGAGCCCTTGCCGTTCACCGACAGCTTAGGATTTGGCGTCGATGATGAAGGTCGGAGTGATTCCCGCGGAGGTGGAGAATCCACCGCTGCCGGCGGAGCTTAGAAAGCTGGAGCAGCCGGAAACCTTCCCCAGGTAAGCTTCGGGGTGCACATCCACGTTCATCTCGCGGAACTCCAGATGGCCGTAGCTGATCAGCGGAAAGAGCAAGCGCGACTGCTCCACCCGTTCCTGCACCACATAGGGAGAACGCTGGGCCTGCCGGATGGCGCGCTCCCACGACGGCTGGTCCATCTCGCCGCCGCTGAAGACAGGCTCATCGCTGCCGTCGTCATTCGGTTTCAGCGCGAGAGTTTCGCGATGGCCGCGAACATAGTCGAGCAGCTCCACCTGCTCAGATCCGTGGAGCGTTTTGCCGGGCGCGAGGACGCGCGTCCAGGGCACATGTTCGCGAATCGCTTTGCGTTCCAATATCGGAAACTTAGCGGTCACCGTTTCATCGGACAAAAGCGCCAGCATCGCGCGCTTGTGCGTCATCTCCGAGCGGAAGCTGTTGACGACGCAAACTTTCAGATCCCGATAAGCCTTCACCAGGGGATGCGAAAGATCGAAGCGCACCAGAAACTCCTGGACGCTGAACCGCCGGTACACCAGATCGATCTCGAAGTTCCCGCTTCGCAGCTTGCCGTTCTTGTATTCGAGCTGCTCGGGCGAGAGGATCTCCGCCTCAAAACCTTCACGGCGGAAGTAATCGCGGAAGATTTCGAAATCGCTCTTGCGCGCAGCCTGGCGGAACTCCAGAAACGCAACATGCGGGAGCCGGGATTTGCCCGCGCCATTCCCATTGCCGTTCCCGTTGGCGTGGTAGCCATTTCCCGTGTGACTGGATTGCCGGGAAAGCCGGAACTGCTCATACGCTTCGAGCATGGCCGCGAGAAAAGGCTTCTTCCCACCCACGCGCGTCAGCGTGTACTTGCGGCGGAATTCCTTCACGGGCGGCGAATCGTAGAAGATGTCGGCGAGGTTCTCCGCGTAAGCCGCGCCCGCCGGGGCGCCCCCGTTATACTGCGTAATGTGCAGCGAGCCGTTGTTAAACTGCAAATCGAGCTTGGAGGAAACTTCCGGAATGTTATAGCCGGGATCAATGGCGGCCAGCATTTTTTCAGCCGGCAGAAGCTCCAGACGGGCTAACAGGCGAGAGGAAGCCAGCGCTACCTGCTGCATGCGATGATTGGCGGAAAGCAGAGCTTCGCCCGCCTTCACCAGAGCGTCATATTGACGCTGCGTCACGAAGTTTGGCCGCAAAAACGGGCAGAGCAAACGACCGCCCGATGAAAGCTGGTCAGCCTCCATTTTCTCCTGAAGTTCCTTCACCCAGGAGAGATCTCGGTACGGTTCGGACTCTAGAATTTTATGATAACGAGCGATTGCCTCGTTTAACTGGGACATCGCGGGTAAGCCGTTTCCAAAATCAGTATGGCACAAGTGTCGTATTTTGTCGGTAATGCGAACCCATCAGAACCTTGTACGTTATTGAAAGCGAAGAAGATGGGTAAGTGAAACAATTTTTGCATGAGTGTGGAAAATTTGAAACACTTCCGTTCAAACGGATTGAATTGCACGCATTAGATCGACCAGGCCCGTGCCCTGGAACATGCGGTCGCGGCCCAAATCGGTAGCCGCTTCCAGAAAAACACGTTTGACCTTTTCGGGCTCGCAAATGTATTCGGGGCGGATGGAAAGAAACGCGGCGATGACTCCGGAGACGTGCGGGGCGGCCATGCTGGTCCCGCTGTCTTCCAGGTAATCGAACTCCTCCGCGACCCCGCGAGTGGCCCAGAGCTTGGCCTTGCTCCGCCCGGCCGCGCAGGACAGGATTTTCTCGCCGGGCGCCACGAGATCGGGTTTGCAGCGCCCGTCGCCGGTGGGTCCTTTGGAAGAGAAGTAGGACACCCCATAGGTGTGCGGCATGTAGCGATGGGTGGAGCCCACGGTGATGGCCAGATCCGCGTTTCCAGGATCGTTGATCGAAAGGGGCTGGCCGGCGGCCACGGCCTCGGCGCGATCCGCGGACCGGACGAATCCATAGCCGGTGTTCCCGGCGGCCACGACGACGACTACGCCGGACTTCACGAGGCGGTTCACTTCCACGCAGAGCGGACTTTGCCCGCAGGCGAACCATTCCGGATCAAATCCATACCCCACGCTGATGTTCACACCGTGGATGAGAACGCGCCGGCCGTAGTCATTGACCTTCTGGATAGACTCGATGGCGTCGATCATCCAACTGACCTGGCCTTGTCCGTAGTCGTTCAGAACCTTCAAGCTGACCAGCTTGCACTCCGGCGCCATGCCGGAAATGGCTTCAATCCGGGAAGGCACAAGGCTGGTACTCCCATCCTCATTCCGGACTTTGCTGACGATGCGCGCGTTGGAGCTCGCGCCCGCGAGAATGCCGGCGACATGCGTCCCGTGGCCGAAGCGGTCAACGAGCGCCGTCGCCGCCGTGCCGAGCGGGATGGAAAAGTCGTGATGTTCGACCGGCGCCGGAACTTCGAGATTGCCATGACGCTGGAAGTGAACATGATCGGCCTGGATTCCGGAATCCATCACAGCCCAGACGACGCCGGCGCCGCGGGCGCAAAAGGCGATCTGCGCGGCATCCGCTTTCACCGTTGCGACGCTTCGGCTGATGAGCGCGTGCGTCGCGGAATCCTCCCAGATCTTATAGATAAGGCGGAACGGCCCGGGCTGTCCCCGCGCGGCGTCCGCCTGCTCCTGGTCCGACCGCGCCAGATCCCGCACCTGCCATCCGCTCATGGAGACGAAGATGTAAGGATGGGTCGCGTCCGGCCGACGGCGCACGCTCGCGCCGGGCACGCCGATTTGTTCGAGATACGCCCGAATGCCTTCAATCGCCCGATCCCTTCCCACGCGCGCATCCTGATTCACGTCGATGATGACCTGAAACAGGGCGCCGGGCGCGGCGTTGATTTTCCCGAGAAGCGGCTCCAGAATCAGGGAGTTGGTGAGATTGCGCTTGTCGAAGCCTTCAAAATCCTCCTCGATCGAGGCGATGAACTCGTTCGATCGCGCGACGAGTTCCGCTAGCGCGGCGCCGGTGAGCTGCGCAAACAGAAACGGATAGTCCGACCCTGGCGCGGTGTGCCCCACCGCGCCGCCCGCCGCAATGATGCGAGCGCGGACGTCTTCCCGGGCGGATTCGCTAACCGCCTCCACGAAAACGGCAAAGACTTTGCCGGGCGCCGCGACGGCCCGCTGCTCCAGTGATCCGGCGATCCACATGGCTGTTTTGACTAAGCGATTCGGGCGAACGTGTCGGCCGTCAAAAGATAGTCGACTTTCTCCGCACCGGGATCGTGAAACGGTTCAAACGCGGCCGCGAGACCTTGCGCGGGCTTGAACGAAGTGAACCGCCCGTCGTCGAAGAACAACTGGATCGCTTTGAACGCGAAGGCCAGCGGGATTTTGCCCTGGTAAGCGATCGTCGTTTTGCTCTCGGATTGAGGCTTGACGGTGACGTTGACGCCGACGGCTTCCTGAATGACGGGGACGTCGAGCTTGATATCGCCCTCTTGTTCTGAAGTGGCGTCGAAGACGAAAATATCGCTTTTTAAAACGGAGGTCACGACATAGACAGAAGCGGCGTCGAGCAGAGTGCTGATGGCGGCGTTGGCCGGGTTGATGTCGGCGGCCGAGAGAAACTGGTCCAGCAAGTCGATCCCGACGCTTTCCTCGGTCACATTTTGAAACTCGAAGGTGGCGGAGGTGGCGCGGCGATAGGCGACGTCGAAGCCCAGCCTGGATCCGCCCATCGCGCCGATGATATTGCCGAGAAGGGACAGACCCAATCCGATCTTCATTTGGCCGGTGCGCGATCCGTTGATGGGCGCCACGGGCACGCCGAGGCGGATCGCGGGCAGAGGCGCGGAACCGGCGACCATGACGTTGGCGATCTCACCCAACGCCACGAGCGAATCGCCCGAGCGGGTCAGAATCTGGAGCGGCGCCATATCGGAACGGGGGAGCCGCACGACCAGATAATGGATGGACTTCAGCGCCTGGACAAACGGGTCGGAACTCGAGTTAAACACAATCGATCCTCATCGCCAATGGGATGATAGCAACTTGATGACCGTTCCGAGACATAGGTAACAGAACGTTCCGGAGACATGGGTTACACTTTGTCCCCCAAAGGGGGTGAAGGCCATGCCATGGAAGGAGAGTTCTGTTATGGACGAACGAATGCGATTTGTTATACGCCTGAAGGACGGCGAGAGCATGGCTTTACTCTGCCGCGAATTCGGGATCTCGCGGAAGACCGGCTACAAGATTTTCGAGCGGTACGAGCAGTGTGGCCTGGAAGGCCTCACCGATCGTACCCGCAGGCCTTTCCGCTATGCCAATCAGCTTCCGGCTCAAGTGGAGACCGCGATCGTCGCGGCCAAACGCGAGAAGCCGCACTGGGGAGCGCGCAAGATCCGGGAGCGCCTCCTGCGCAGACTGCCGCATGCGATCAAGGTTCCGGCCGCCAGCACCATCCACGCTGTCATGGACCGGCATGGTCTGGTCAGTCGGGCATCTCCTCCGCGAACACGGGCCGAGGGCACACCGTTATCCGACGGCTTGAATCCCAACGATTTATGGTGCGCCGATTACAAAGGCGAGTTCCAGCTCGGCGATAAGCGCTACTGTTATCCGCTTACCGTCACGGATCAGGCCTCGCGCTTTCTGCTGCTGTGTGAAGCGCTGGAATCCACCCGTGAAGACCTGGCGTTCCCCGCCTTCGAGCGCTTGTTCCGGGAACGGGGCCTGCCCTGTGCCTTTCGCTCCGATAACGGCGTTCCATTCGCCTCCCCTCACGGCCTGTTTCAGCTCTCCCGCTTATCGGTATGGTGGCTGCGTCTCGGCATTTCGATCGAACGCATCCGGCCCGGTCGTCCCCAGCAGAACGGCCGCCATGAGCGCATGCACCTGACGCTGAAACAGCAGGCGACGCGCCCCGCCGGAGCCAATTTCCTGCAGCAGCAGGCCACTTTCGACACCTTCGTTGAAGAATTCAACAACGAAAGGCCTCACGAAGCGCTCGACATGAAATGCCCCGGTGAGGTTTACACGCCGTCTCCGCGGGTTTACGACGGGATTCCCGAGCCCGACTACCCCTTTCACGACCGCACGGTGCTCGTCACCAGCTGCGGCCGCATCTGCCTGCACAGGAAGAAGATCAATCTGTCGAAATCGCTCGCCGGTCAGGCGGTCGGCATTCGCGAGGTCGAGAACGGAATCTGGCTCGTCAGTTTCATGCACTACGACCTGGGGTACGTCGATCTGGAAGAAAGGACTCTCCAGCCGCTCGACAATCCCTTTGGCGCCAGACCCGCCGCTGCTGAGCCCAGCCAGGATGCGAAAAACATGCAAACCGCCGGCTCGCGTAGCATGAAAGCACCCGGCGAAACAGAAGCGAGCAATGCTGGAGAGCAACTCGCCGAGGGATAGCCGGCGCGACTCATCGCGGACGATGAACAAGGGCGCTCCGGCGCCCTTGTTCTTCCCCCTGCTTTTCATTCCCACACAGACAGAAGACATCGGACCGATAGATCGCCTATGCCTTGAAAACTCATGCCGTCTGCGACGCAGACCTCCACCTCCCGACGATGTGGGTCTCCGCAGACCCCGGCAATGTGTTACCTATGTCTCAGGAACAAACTGTTACCCATGTGTCCGGTACGGACATGAGAAATGGTGTGGCCAGGGAGGGAATCGAACCCCCGACACGCGGATTTTCAGTCCGCTGCTCTACCAACTGAGCTACCTGGCCCGATCAGGCGGGAGTTTTCACTTTACCAAAAGTCATGCGGGAATCAGAACGTCAGGTCAGTTTACGGGCGGCGGCCTTGGCGAAATAGGTGAGGATGAAGTCCGCGCCGGCGCGGCGAATGGAGAGCAGCGTCTCCCACATGGCGCGCTCTTCGTCGATCCAGCCGTTGCGGGCGGCGGCGATGATCATGGAGTACTCGCCGCTCACCTGGTAGGCGGCGATGGGGACATTGAAGCGGTCGCGCGCCTGGCGGATCAGATCGAGGTAAGGCAGGGCGGGCTTGACCATGATCATGTCGGCGCCTTCTTCCAGATCGAGCGCGATTTCCCGCATGGCCTCGCGCGCGTTCGCCGGGTCCATCTGGTAGGAGCGGCGATCCCCGAACTGCGGCGCCGAATCCGCCGCTTCGCGGAAGGGGCCATAGAAAACCGAGGCGAATTTGGCCGAGTAAGACAGGATGGGCGTCTGGGGGAATCCGGCCAGATCGAGCGCCTTCCGGATGGCGCCGACGCGGCCATCCATCATGTCCGAGGGGGCCACGATATCCGCGCCGGCGCGCGCGTGGCTCACGGCGGTGCGGCTCAACCATTCGAGCGTGGCGTCATTATCCACGTCGCCGTCGACGACCAAGCCGCAATGCCCGTGGCTGGTGTACTCGCAGTGGCACACGTCGGTGAGGAGCAGCAGGCCGGGGACGGCGGACTTGGCCGCGCGCAGGGCGCGCTGGACGATGCCGTCGCCGGCGAAAGCGCCCGATGCGGTCTCGTCCTTGGTCTCGGGCAATCCGAACAGGATTACGCCGCCGATGCCGAGAGAGCGCGCCTCCTGGCACTCGCGGACGAACTCATCCACGGAGAGTTGGAAATTGCCGGGCATGGAGCTGATCTCGCGCCTGACGCCTTCGCCCGGACAGATGAACAGAGGCAGGATGAACTGCGAGGGGTGCAGGCGCGTTTCGCGGACCAGCGAGCGCATGGCTTCGCCGGAGCGCAGACGCCGGCCGCGGTGGACAGGGAAAGGCATGCCGTTCCTATTATGAAGCGCTTGCCCGGAAGGGGTTGAAGTGCATGTGGCGGTCGAAGGCGTCCACGCCCTCGCTGCGCTTGAGGAAGTTCACGACCTTGTAGGTGAGCGGCGTCGCAATCACCTCATAGACCACTTTGAACAGGTAGCCGGAGACGATGAGGCGCAGAATGGTGGCGCCCGGCAGCGTGCCCGCGAACAGGAGCGTTATCACGAGCACCGTGTCGACGGCCTGGCCGACTATGGTGGAGCCGACGGTGCGAGTCCAAAGGTAGCGGCCGCCGGTCAGCAGCTTCAACTTGGCGAGGGTGTAGGAGTTGGCGAATTCGCCCGCCCAATAGGCGATGAGGCTGGATGCGATCACGCGCGGGACGACGCCGAAGATGGTGGCGTAGGCGGCCTGATTTTGGAAGCCGGGCGCGGGCGGAAGCCACACGGCGAACAAGCCCAGGCCGGCGAGCAGCGCGGACGCCAGAAACCCGATCCAGATGGCGCGGCGCGAGGCGGCGTAACCGTAAACCTCGGTGAAGATGTCGCCGAAGATATAGGTGATGGGGAAGAGGACTTGCGCGCCGCTGAACGTCAGCGGGCCGATCTGCGTAATTTTGGAAGCGACCAGGTTGGAGACCAGCAGCACGACGACGAAAATGTGGATGAGGAGTTCCAGATGTTTGTAATGACGCTGCATAGACTAAGCGGTTCGCGGTAGAGTACCACGGTATAGATACCCAGGATATAGATGCAGGCGATTTGGGATTGGCACGAATTATGGAACAACCTGGAAAAGATCAGTCTGGCCTATCTGATGACCGTGCCGCTGGGATTTGAGCGCGAACGGGAAGCGCATAGCGCGGGCGTGCGGACGTTTCCGATCGTAGCGATGGCGAGCTGCGGTTATGTGCTGGTGGCGCTCTCGCTGCAGCCGGGGGACAGCGCGGCGCCCGCGCGCCTTCTGCAAGGCCTGATCGCGGGGATTGGATTTATCGGCGGCGGCGCGATTCTGAAGGAAGGCGCCTCGGTGCGCGGGACGGCGACGGCGGCGAGCATCTGGAACACGGGCGCGATCGGGGCGGCGGTGGCGCTGGGCCGCTATGAAATCGCCGTGGCGTTGAGCGTTCTCAACCTGCTGACCCTGCACTTCCTGATTCCGTTGAAGCAGCGGCTGGGAGGAGACAAGCCATGAAGCGGCCGCGCGTCGCTGTTACGCATGACAAGACATACCGGGTGGACGCCTATCTGGAAGCCGTGGAAAGCGCGGGAGGCGAAGCGGTCCCGGTGCTTCCCGGAGACCACGCGAGCATGGACGAATTTGACGCGCTGCTGCTGAGCGGCGGGGTGGATATAAATCCCGCGATCTATGGCGAACCGATCGGACCGCGAACGGAGACGCCGGATCTGGAGCGCGACCGGCTGGAGCAGCAGATGCTGGCGCAGGCGATCGCCGCGGGGAAACCGATTCTGGCCGTATGCCGCGGGATGCAGTTGTTCAATGCGGCGCACGGCGGCACGCTCGAACAGCATACGGAAGGGCACGTTCAAGGCGACCGGACCGCGAAGGAGCGGGCAGCCCATGAGGTTCAAGTTTCGCCGGGGAGCCAGCTCGCGGAACTGGTGGGCGCGGGAGAGCTTCCGGTGAACTCGCGCCATCACCAGACGGTGGCTCGCCTGGGGAAAGGGCTCACCGTTTCGGCCAGCGCGGGGGACGGAATCATCGAAGCTTTGGAGCGGCGCGATCTGCCCTTCGCGATCGCGGTGCAATGGCATCCGGAAGATATGGCGGCTTCAGACGCCGCGCAGCGCCGATTGTTTGAAGGCCTTATTGCAGCCGCGCGCGCTGCTGAGAATTGATCAGCTCATTGCTGACCAGCGCTTCGAACACGATGAGAACCTGCTTGCGAAAGGCGTAGATGCGATCCAGATCCGCGCGGAACTCGGCCTGAAAATCCCGGGCGCGGGACCACTTGTCGCGCAATTTGGGGGAGATATCGATATCCTGGCGGAGCGCGTCGAGCGAGTGGCCGCGCAAGAAGAGGCCATAAAAGAAAGCCGCCTCGCGCTGGGGAGCTAAAGGATCGTGATCTTCATTCGCCGTCATTAGAAATTCCAGCCACGAAAAGCAAAGTATAGCCACGGACCGCGCTCCACGGCAAGGGGAGAAGCATTAGAAAAACGGTAGAATCAGAATTGTGCACAAGCAACATATGGTGAGACGCTGGAAATTTTCCCCGGGGTTTCCCGGGTCACTCGTGATTCTGGTACTGAGTTCATCACTTTGTTTATCGGCCGCAGGACACCCGAGCTTTAACGGAACATGGAAGATGGATGCCGGAAAGAGCGACTTCGGCGCGCTGCCCGCCGTGGGGGCGATTAGCGATCACATCACCCAGCAGGATACGGAAATCGTGGTGGACCGCACCCGGGACGGCCAGGCTATTTTGATGCACATCCCGCTGGATGGGACGCAGAAAGACAACGATATCCTGGGCATGGCGATGAAAACACAGGCGCACTGGGACGGCGACGTGCTGCTGGTGGACTTCGCGGGAACGCGCCGGGGGAGCCCCGTCAGCTACAAGGAACGCTGGAGCCTGGCGCCCGACGGGAAGACGTTCCAGGTGGCCCGTCATCTCACCAGCCCGCGCGGCGAAACCGACCAGACCCTGATTATGGTGAAGCAGTAAAACCATTGCCCAGCCTGATGGAGAGCCCGGCGCGCGGGAAAGCGGCCGTATCTGAGCCGGCACTGGCCGCGCGCTATCCCCAGGCGGGTGTGGTGTAATGTCGTTTCCGACTATGTCAGGGTTCCGATTCCGCGTTCGAAGAGACGGCAAGGCTCTCGCGCGCCGGATGCGCGAGTGGGGGATGCTGCTGGACGGTCTGAGATCCACCAGCCATCCGGTGCTCGCCCACATCATCCCGACCCGCCGGTGCAATCTCGCGTGCGAGTACTGCAACGAGTACGACGATTTTTCGAAGCCGGTATCGCGGGAGAAGATGTTCCAGCGGATCGACCATCTGGCCGAACTGGGCACGTCGATCATCTCTTTCAGCGGCGGCGAACCGCTGCTGCATCCCGATCTGGACGACCTGATCGCACGGATCCGATCGCACGGACGGATCGCCGGGATGATCACCAACGGGTTCCTTCTGAACGTGGACAGGATCCAAAGGCTGAACCGGGCGGGCCTGGATCATATGCAGATCAGCATCGACAACGTGCAGCCGGATCAGGTCTCGAAAAAGAGCCTGAAAACGCTGGACCCGCGGTTGAAGATGCTGAGCGATCATGCCGAGTTCCACGTGAACATCAACTCCGTGGTGGGCGGCGGCATCCAGCATCCGTCTGACGCCCTGGTGGTGGCGAGGCGCGCCGTGGAGCTGGGTTTCTCATCCACGGTGGGCATCATCCACGACCATGAAGGCCAGCTGCAGCCACTCACCGCCGAGGAGCAGACTATCTTTCAGCAGGTGAAGAGCCTGGGGAAGAAGAACTACGCACGGCTGAACTTCTTTCAGGACAATGTCGCGCGCGGGGTGGAGAACGATTGGAAGTGCCGCGCCGGCGCGCGTTACCTGTATGTATGCGAAGACGGGCTGGTGCATTACTGCTCGCAGCAGCGCGGATTTCCGGCGATTCCGCTGGAGCTTTACACGGTGGAAGATATCCGGCGCGAGTTCGTGACGGTGAAAGGGTGCGCGCCTAAGTGCACCATCGCGTGCGTCCATTACACCTCCTATATGGACTTCTGGCGCGCACCGCAGACGATCTCAGCCCCAGCGGCCACAAAAGAGACCAGCCAGCTGGTGCAGATCAAGTAACCCGGGTTTAGGCCCCTGTGCCGGGGTGAAGATCCGCGTTGATTTGGAGCCAGCCCTTGCCGGCGGTGACGTCATAGTAATCCATGTAGCCGGTGGGGCGCACTTCGAAGGCGCCGTGCGTCAGCTTCAGGAAATCGAACGTGGCGCCGGCCGGCGGCTCCTCCATGAACCATTGCGGAGTAACGAAGTTGGAGACCTCGACCGCGCCGATTTTGTAGATATCGCCCTCGACGGGGTCGCACACCTCCATGGGCCAGAGCCGGCCGCCGCTGGCGGAGTTTTCGATAAAAACGGTGGTGTCGACATAAGGATCGGCCAGAGATTCCAGGACTTCATGGCTGGCGACGCTGGTCCACGACACCGCATCGAGCTCGGAGGTCTTCGCGAAAACCTTCATCAGCGGGAGCCCGGCGCTGGTGAGGTCGTGGTATCCGAGGGCGCCAGCCTGATCGGCGTCGTCCAGGATGAGTAACTGCCAGTGGCCGGCCGGCGCCGCCTTGCCGGAGTGAACGAATTCGAGATCCGCGCTTACTCCCCATACGGGCGCGAAATCGGCCGTCACCTGCTTTTGTAACGCAGGGACGGCGGCGGAAACGGACTTATCTGTAACTATTGTGCTTTTGTTAATGACCGCGATTTTGATGTTGGCCATGCGTGCCTTTCTGTCATTACTTTAGAGACAGGCGGCAGCGGCGCGGGCACGGTGCAGTTGTAAGTGGAAGAATGCGCGGGAGTTATTTGGGGAGTTTGGCGGTGATGGGTTAGGGCGGGAGTTAGTGCCGGGTGCGGAAAAAGCTTATTGGCCGCGGATAAACGCCGATAAACACGGGTAAGGCAAAACCTAGGTTAGAGTAAGTACACTTCGGGCGTCGGTTGCGCCGGGCTTTGGAATGGGGAGGCGTTTCGGGGTTAGTTTTCGATCGTTTTCGCTCCGGTTAGGGGGGATTCGATCTCGGCATCGCAGAGATCAGGGCGGATTGCGGCGGGCTCGGCGGGGCTCAGCGCGAGCGGCTCGTAAATCAAAGCCATTGCGGAAGCGGGTGTGGTTTGTTCGGGTTGCGGGGATTCGGCCTCGGCCGCTTGCGCGGCTTCTTCCGCGACCGCTTGCGCGGCTTCTTCCGCGACCGCTTGCGCGGCTTCTTCCGCGACCGCTTGCGCGGCTTCTTCCGCGGCCGCTTGCGCGTCCTGCAAGGTGAGGTGGTGGGAGAGCGAGTCGTTGTAGAACTTCCAGGCGCGGCTTTCTTCGAGTACGAAAGTGGTCTCGCCGTTGCTTCGTTTGATGCGTTTGGTCTGGAGCTGTTCGAGCTGCTCTTCCATTCTCTGCATGAAGCGCGCGATGCGGGCTTCGTGGCGGCTGAGCGCTTCGAAGCTCTTGGCGCCCTTCTGCCAGGCGAGGGCTTGGCCGATCATGGCGACATTGTCGTCATCGCCGCCGGCTTGGAGCGTGTGGTTGTCCTGCTCGAGCGTGCCGGTGGAGATCAGATTATTTTCCATGGCGGCGCAGCGGTTGAGGCGCCAGTTGGAATCGATGATGTGCTGCGCGAGCTGTTCTTCGCGGACGCCGATTGGCGCCAACTCGCTGATGTATTCGGCGGCGAGCTGAAAGTACGGGAGATACTCGTCGGATTGTAAGAAGAGTTTTTGGCCGGAGAGCCCGTGTTTAAAGGCGTTCATGGAGACGCGTTTTTTGCCGTCCTCGGATTTGGGACCGGTGGATTTGAGCGCGTTGCGCCGGTTGGCCAGAATGCGTTTGGAAAGGTTTTCGAATTGTTCGATCGGACTCATAGGTTGCTCCTGGCTTGATTTTGCGGGATGGGCGATGTCGGGGAAGGGCGCGAGGTGGGTAAGTTGTTGAGGGCGTGGGGGATGTTTATTTTGGGGGCTGTGACCCGGGTTTGGGGGATGTACTTGCTAATAGGAGATAATCACGCGCATGAGAGCAGTCGTCATCTTCCTGGGAGCGGTGGTGGCGGCGATCGCCTTGACCAGTTTTGGTTTCAGGCACCTTTTTGGAGTTAGGTTTGAGATGGGACGGGCAAAAATGCTTGAACAAGGCAAGGAAAACGACGGCGCCCCTCTGGGGGCTGTCCGGGCGATAGTCCCTGAATCTTTCGAAAACGCGATCCCCGATTCGGTCGGCATACATGCATTTAACGAAATTTACGCCGCTATTGGTGTCCGCCAGCAGGACTTCGAGCAATGGCAGAAAAAGCATGGAATGGATAGTTTGGGAGTTGACGCAGGCGGGGCGACGCTGGCGCATGGCTATCCCGTGCTTTCCAGAGTCGCGTGGATGTACGTAGATCCCGTCACGCTGACGCGGGCAGAGACCTCAGACCTCGTTCAAGAGTGCGAGCGGGCGATCCTCGGGAGCGCCAGCGAATCAGCCACGCACGAATTAGAAGCGATACGCGCGCTGGCGGAAAAGGCCATCTCCAAGTCCGCAGTTATCCAATTCGGACATCCATAGGGCCGTCATGTCGGCGCCATGGGGTTCCGCCAGGGGTTTTGATGATTAGCAGAGGTCTGAAAGCTTGTCCGGGTCCGACGGTCACCAGGAGCGAGAGCAGCTCGCGCAATATTCTCATCAATCTGCCAGCCGTGATCGGAAGCTAAGGCTACCTATTGAGTCGGGGTTGCGATGAATCCGATTACATTCCCGTCCGCGTCTTGGTACAGCCCGCTGAGGACGCCCTGATCATTGATCCCCTCAATGATGGTGTGAACCGCCCCTGGGACGACAAAATCCTGGTACGTCCCGTTTTCGTAGACGAATCCGTGATCGTACTGGTCGTGATACGTGTAGACCCCTACGATCACGCCCTTGTTGTTGATCCAGGTAGGCATCGTGTCTTGCGCTGGGGGTGGAACGTTAACCGGAAGATACCGATTCCCGGCAAGTTCGAAGCCGTTCGTGGTTTCGCTTTCACCGTAGTCGTTGCTATAATAGCCGACCAGCGCTCCCTTATCGTTGATTGCTGACCCCAACGTTAGCTCCTGGCCGGGAGCCTCTAGCTCAATGAGCGGCTGCCCCGGCCGATAGAGGAACGAGTTGGGGTAGCCGCTGTAATACCCTGTAATGGCTCCATTGTCGTTTCCTGAGTAAATCTGTGTGTTCTCGCCGTTAATGGATAGGTACCGATATACACCATCCTTGTAGGCGAAGCTCTGATATGTTTGGGGCGCGACACTGAAGTTGCCGTAGACCTCACCGTTACTCGTGATGGCGAAAGCGTAAAGATCTCCCGTGGAGCCGGGCGGCTCAAACGTAGTGAAGCTGCCATCGGGCGACCGAAGAAAGCCGTAGCTGATTCCCGGGCCGCCAGCGATAGTGCTGTAGATTCCCACGACCACGCCCGAGTTGCTAATCGCGCCCGGAGTTGTCTGCGAAGCGCCCAGCACCGTGAATGTCGTGATGTTATAGGTGTTCTGCCCATATAGTGAAGCAAGAAAGATGGCAAAGATGGGAGCCGGCTTAATCATTCAGTTCCCCCCGAACCTGGTTCTACGAAATCGGCGTCGCGATAAATCCAATCTGGTTTCCGTTTGCGTCCTGATACGTCCCGCTCAGGACTCCCGCGTCGTTGCACCCGCTTACGAATGTATGGACCGCACCCGTCATCGAGAAATCGCGAAACGTTCCACTCTTGTAGATGAACCCGTGATAATACTGGTTCTGGTACAGGTAATCTCCCACAATCATTCCCTCGTTATTGATCCAGTACGGAAAGGTATCTTTATTTCCCGGCGGAATGTTGACGGGAGCGTAAGTATTTCCAGCAAATGCGAATCCGTACGTGAGATACGACTCAGAATAGTAATCGGTATACTCTCCGACCACCACCCCGTTGTCGTTGATCGCGCTGCCGTACGTTTCCTGCTGTCCGGGAGCTTGCAGCGGCACGAGAGGCTGGCCAGGCCGGTATATATAAGAGACGGGATTCTCGGGGAGACCGACGAGAAGCGCTCCGTTGTCGTTGCCCGCGAGCACCATCGTGCTCTTCCCTTCAACGGACACGAGCCGATAGGCGCCGTCCTTGTACACGAATCCCTGATAGGTCGTTGGGCCGAGCGCGTAGTATCCGAATATCCATCCTTGGCTGCTGATAGAAAGAACATATACATCGGCGGTCGCCCCAGGCGGAGTGAGAGTTTCGAACACGCCGGATGCGGACCGCGAAAAACCGAAGTATTGAACCTGTCCGCCCGCCCCAGTGGCTGTGTAGGTCCCAACCACCTCCCCCGCGTCGCTGACGTCGCCCACGCCGATCGTGAGCGCGCCTGGCACCGTAAACGGCGTGACGTTATACCCGGAGTCGCCCGCATATGTCTGCTGTGCAGGCGGAAAGCGCAAGCAGACCCAAGGCCCAAATCGTCTTAGCCATAAGATCCTCATGAAGCCGGCGGTGTGGATGGGCCAGCGATCTCTCGCGCCGCGCGTTCGAAGCGTGGCCGTTTCTGAAAGTATCACCAGCGGGCCGGTGTGTCAAACCTTTGCTGACCCGTTAGAGGCAAAGGCCGTTCGCGGATCAAAACAAAGTAGAGTAGTGGATGCTTTGACTTGGGACCGGCCGGCGAGATGAGGAATTACTCGATGGCGGTGTTGTGCTGGTCCGGTCTCGCGGGGGTTGCCGCCTTGGCGCTTGGCATGTCTTGCGGGCGCGCGGCTGATCCGCTTCCGGGGTTTCCCCGGCTGGTGCTTTGGGCGTGGGAACGTCCGGAGAATCTCTCTTACATCATCCCCGCTTCGACCGGGGTCGCTTACCTGGCCGAGACGATGAGCCTGGAGGCGAACCGCGTGGAGCGGCGTCCACGCTTTCAGCCGCTGTGGGTTCCGGATCATACGCCGCTGATCGCGGTGGTGCGCATCGAGTCGCATGCGGCTGTGGAGAGCCGGCCGGCGGCGGGCGATGTCGCGCGGCGGATCGCGAAGGCCATTCATGGGAGCCGGGCGCGGGCGTTGCAGATCGACTTCGACGCAAGGAGTTCCGAACGGCGCTATTATCGCGACCTGATGGAGGAGCTTCGCCATGCGCTGCCGCCGGACATGCCGCTCGAGATGACGGCGCTGGTTTCGTGGTGCGAGAGAGACGACTGGATCGGGCGCATGCCGGTGGTGGATGCCGTGCCTATGTTTTTCCGGATGGGAGCGGACCCGCATTCCGGGCGCGAGCGTTTGCGGGAACCTTTATGCCGGGCGAGCGTGGGAGTGTCCACGGATGAATTCGACGTGTTCGTGCCCCAGGGCAGACGCACTTACGTGTTCACCAATCAACCGTGGACGGAGAAAAGCTATCGAGCCGTGCTGGAGGCGAGCAAGAAATGGCGGTAAGTGATATGAGGCGAATCGCGGTAACTGTGCTGTTGTTGCTGTTCTTAGGGCGCCCCGCCGATATTTCGAGCTGCGGGCCTTTTCTGCCGGTGGCCATCTTCACGCAGCCGAAGGGTCCGGATGATGAGCGGGCCTTTTTCGCGGGACGTCTGGGTATTTTGCAGCCTACCTATGAGCGGCGCTATCTGGCGATGGCTTACCGGATGCTCAATGGCGAGCCGCTGAGCGAGGCGCAGCGCGAAGCGGTGACTGATCTGACGAAATACCGGGTTTCAGACGCCGACGCGCGGGTGAACGAATGGATGACGGCGCGAAAAGGCGTGCCGGGAGCGGGAGCGATTGCCGCTCCGGATGTCTACAAGCGCGTGAACTTTGTGGCGGAGGCGCCGGGATGCGGGGCCGGCGCGTTCGTCACGGCGCGCGAAACGCTGGTCGCGCGGATGAAACAGGCGGGCGCGGGGAGCGCGGAGGTGCGGGACTGGCTGCAGGCGCAGGATGAGGTGTTCGGCGATTGCGCGGGATTGACGGCGATCCCGGACGCGGCGCCCGCGGGCAGCAGTGAACGGGTGCTGGCGGACCGGGCTTACCAGATCGCGGCGGCGTACTTTTATGCGGGGATGTTCGATGAAGCGCGCGCGAAGTGGCGCGAGATCGCGGGGGATGCGCGGTCGCCCTGGCGTGCGTGGGCGCCGTATCTGATCGCGCGCGCTTACCTGCGTGAAGGTAAGTACAAGGAGGCGGAGACGCAGCTGAGAGCGCTGCTGGCTGATTCGACGGAAGGCGCGCTGTATGTTCCGGCGCGGGAGTTGCTGGATTTCGCGCTGGCGCAAACCGATCCGGCGGCGCAGTTGCTTTCGTTGTCGAACCGGCTGATGGAGCGGAATCTCGCGGATGCCGGGAAGACGCTGAATGACTACACATTTCTGTTCGATCGGTTTGTGGATGGATTTTCGTCCGATTTTGGTCCGAACTTGACGGAAGAACAGCGGCAAAGCGCCGTCACGAAGCGATGGGAGCGGCTGCATAACGTCGCCGTCAGCAGCGATTTGACGGCGTGGATTATGGAGTATCAAAACAGGGTCGGGAACACGCATGATGAGGTGATGCGGTGGCGGCAAACGAAATCGGTCGCGTGGCTGATCGCGGCGGCGGATTGGGCGGCGCCGGACAGCGCGGACCAGCGAGACGTGATGGAGGCGCTGGGGAACGTTCCGGCTACGTCGCCGGGTTATGCGACGGCGGTGTTTTTGGAGGCGCGGCTGCTTACCGGCAGGAAACGGACACGGGAAGCGGCCGCGGTGCTGGATGGCGTGCTGGGGCGGGCGGATGTAACCCGGAACTTCGATAGCTCGACTTTCAACGCGTTACGAGCGGAGCGGATGAGGGTGGCAAGCACGTTCGAGGAGTTTCTGGCGAATGCGCCGCGCACGATCGCGTTTGTGGCGGATGATGACGATCTGCTGCGCGCTCCCGATCCGAAGAAGGAGCCGGCGCGCAGCTTGGACGCGGACGCCACATATGTTTTCAACCAGAAGCTGCCGCTGAGCCTTTGGCTGCGCGCGGTGCACGAGCAAGCGTGGCCGGCTGAGCTGCGGACGAGAGTGGCGCAAGCGGGGTTCGGGCGGGCGGTGGTGACGGGCGCGCCGCTGGACGCGTTCGCCGGAGAACTCGCCGGGCTGAAACCTTCCTATGCGGCGGGTCTTGCGCCGATCTTGCATCGGGCGGGCGGAGAGCAGCGTTTTGCGGCGGTGTTCTGGATTCTGCATCACCCGGAGCTCGAACCGTATGTGCGGGATGGGCTGCCCCGTCTGACCGCGGACGGGCGCCTGGACGAGTATCGCGCGAACTGGTGGTGCGGGGCGGACGTGGCCGGAGCGAGGCAGGGTTACGGTGTAACTTCCGGGGCGATACAACGTCTTTACGGCGGGCCGGAGATGGACCTTCGTGCGGCGTTTGTGTCGCGCGCGGAAGAAGCGGAAAATTCCGGGGAACAGGATCACTTGAATGAGGCTGGAGATGCGGCCGCGTTTCTTTCCGCCGCGGCGGCGGCCTGGACGGAGAGTCACCCGAACGATGAGCGCAACCCGGAAGCTCTCGCGCTCGCCGTGAAGTCCTCGCATTTCGGATGCGGGGCGGCCGCGCGCCACGCCGCGGTGGAGCATGCATTTCGCCTGCTGCATGAGCGGTATCCGAAAAGTAAGTGGGCGCAATCGACGCCTTATTGGTATTAGCAGCGCTGAAGAGCTACTTGGTGGGACGCTGACAATACGTGAAGCGCAACCCAAACAGGGGTTTCGGGTGGTAACGGCTGGAGTAAAGATCAGGTATTATCGGCATAACTCATGGTTCAAGATGGTCCGCAATCTTCCCCAAACGCAGGAGTCCGCCCGGATCTAACCGTAGTGGGTATCGGGGCGTCCGCGGGCGGGCTGGAGGCAGCTTCGGATCTGCTTAGCGCTCTGCCTCGTGACACCGGCATGGCGTTCGTGGTGGTGCAGCATCTGGATCCGGATCACGAGTCCATTCTGGGGGAACTGCTGGCCAAGCAGACGGAAATGCCGGTTCTGCAGATCGACCGGGATACGCCCGTGGAGAGCGATCACGTTTACGTGATTCCGCAGAACACGGGGATGGTGATTGAAGGGCGTGTTCTGAGGCTTACGCAGCGGGGTCCGGGCCAAGTTCGTCCGATTGATGTATTTCTGACATCACTTGCGAAGGATCTGCGGTCGAACGCAATCGGGGTGATTCTCTCGGGGACGGCTTCGGACGGCACATCGGGGTTGCGGGCGATCAAGAAAGAAGAAGGGATCACGTTCGCGCAGGATAGCTCCGCGAAATTCGACAGCATGCCGCAGAGCGCCATCGCGGCGGGCGCGGTGGATTTCGTTCTTCCGCCGAAAATGATGGCGAGAGAACTCGCGCGGATCGCGCAGCACCCTTTTAAGGAGCGCATCGCTCAGGCGGAAATGATTGAAGGCGATCCGCTGGCGCAGCGGGCGATCCGCATGCTGCGGGGCGCGACGGGCGTGGATTTCACGCAGTATAAGCAGCCGACGCTGATGCGGCGGATCTCGCGGCGGGTGATCCTCACCAAGTCGGACGGGATGGAGAGCTATCTCGAACTGCTGGAACGGGAGCCCGCGGAGTTGCAGGCGCTGTTCGAGGACGTGCTGATCAACGTGACGGAATTCTTCCGGGACCCGGAGGTGTTCGCGTCTTTGAAGCGGGTGATGTTCCCTCGTTTCATCGACGGAAGGGACGCCGACGAGCCGATCCGCATATGGGTTCCGGCGTGTTCCACGGGGGAAGAGGTTTATTCGATCGCGATCGCGCTGACGGAGTTTCTGGAGGAAAAGGAACTGGCGTTTCCGGTGCAGATATTCGGCACGGATGTGAGCGAGAGATCGATCGACCGGGCGCGGTTGGGGATTTACGACGCGAGTTCGATCGAGGCGTTGTCGAAGGGGCGAGCGACGCGTTTTTTCACGCGAGTGGACAGGGGATACCGGGTCAGCCGTCAGATTCGGGAGTTATGCGTGTTCTCGCGGCACAATATCGCGAAAGATCCGCGGCTTTCGCGAATGGATTTCGTCAGCTTCCGCAACCTGCTGATCTACTTTTCGACGGCGTTGCAGGGGCGCGTTATCGCCAATTTGGGAATGGCTCTGCGGCCGAACGGGTGCCTGCTTTTGGGGGCGTCGGAGACGCTGGGATCGATGGCGGAGTACTTCTCTCCCTTGGAAGATGCGCATAAGATATTTTGCCGGAAGCCGAACGCCATTCCGGCGGCTTTGGAGCCCTCCGAGTGGTTTCACGATGGGGTGCCTTATCAAGTTCTGGCGGATCTGCGATTGCCTCTGCGCCAGGAAGAGCGCCGGGCGGCCCGGCCGGGGACTTCGACGGAAGAGATCTTATCCCCTCATGATGAGACCAGCGCCGTGATCCTGAATGAGGCGCTGAAGATTGTGCAGACGCGCGGGAATATGGCGCCTTACCTGGTTGCAAAGGGCGATTCCCGCGAGGCGGATATTTTCCAGGCTGTGCGGCCTGAGATCGCGGAGCCGCTGCGCAAAGGAATCGCAGAGGCTCGCAGGGGCAACGGCAATCTCCGTCTTGAAAATATCGTGGTGCGGCACAGCGGCGAGCTGCGACGCGTGCAGGTGACGATCGTCGCGGTGACGACTTCGCCGACGACGTTCGTTCTCCTGTTCGAATCCAACCCAGGAAAGCGTGACGCCTCGTTTGAAAACGGCCACGCCGCGAGCGTTTCAGACCCGCACGCGCGCGTTACGGAACTGGAGCACGAGCTGGCGACCACGCGCGAATATCTGCAGTCGATCATCGAAGAACTTCGTTCCACGAATGAAGAGGCGCAATCGGTCAACGAAGAGCTGCAGAGCACGAATGAGGAGATGCAGACCGCGCGGGAAGAACTGCAATCGACCAACGAAGAGCTGAATACGGTTAATAAGGAGATGCAAAGCCGGAACCGGGAACTGAGCCGGACGAACGACGACCTGGAGAACCTGCTGATTTCGATCAATATGCCGATTGTGATCACGACGGGCGACCTGCGCATTCGGCGCTTCACGCCGATGGCGGAGAAGGTGCTGCACCTGATCGCCGCCGATACGGGCCGTCCTATTTCCGATCTGCGTCCGAGGATCAACGTCGACAACCTTTCCGGGATTCTGGGGACGGTGGTGGAGACGCTGGTTCCGTTTGAGCAGGAAGTGCTGGACCAGGACGGGAATTGGTTTCTGATGCGGGTGCGGCCATACCTGACGGCGGACCGGCGGATTGAAGGCGCGATCCTGCAGCTTCACGACCTGGGGGAACTGAAGCGAACGCTGGAGCGCGTGCGGCGGGCGCGCAATTATGCGCAAGCGATCGTGGATACGGTGCGGGAGCCGCTGGTGGTGCTGGACCACGAGCTGGCGATCCAGAATGCGAACCGCGCATTTTACGAATACCTGCACGTACAGCCTACCGACGTGGCGGCGAAGAAACTGGATGAAGTGAACGAAAGCCCGTTCAGCCGGGACGGCGCGCGGGACTTGATCTCGCATTTACGGTCAAGCGGAACGCAGATCAACGATGTTGAAATCACCGTGGACGGACCGGCGGGCGGAGAGCGCGTATTTCTGGTGAACGCGCGGCGCCTGGTGGCGGAGGGAAACGCGGGGCTGGTTCTGCTGGCGTTCGAAGATACGACGGAGCGCAAACGGGCGTCGGAGGCGCGGTATCGGCGGCTGTTTGAATCCGCGCGCGACGGCATTATCATTCTCGATGCGGAGACGGGGGAAGTTCTGGACCTGAATCCGTATGTGGAGCAGTTATTGGGATTTGAGCGGGAACGGCTGGTGGGCCGCCGGCTTTGGGAGATCGAGCCGATGCAGCATGCCCCGGAGATCTGGGCTTCGCTCGAGCGGATTCGCGATCAGGGGGTGGTTCCGTTCGCCGATCTGACGCTGGACACGCGTGACGGGCGGAGACTGCAGACCGAGGTGATCGCGAACACCTATCGGGAAAAGGAACGCTGGGCGATTCAGCTGAATATTCGGGATCTGACGGAGCGGAAGAAGTTTGAGCGGGAACTGCAGCAGACGCAGAAGCTGGAAAGCCTGGGGCTGCTGGCGGGCGGAGTGGCGCACGACTTCAACAATCTGCTGACGGGGATTTTAGGGAACGCGAGCCTGGCGATGTCGGATACGCCCGCCGACGAACCCGTGCGGAAGTATCTGCGGGAGATCGTGGACGCGGCCGAGCGCGCGGCGTTTTTGACGCGGCAGATGCTGGCGTACGCGGGCAAGGGCCGGTTCGTTACGCATACGCTGGACCTGGGCGATCTGATCCGGGAGATCTCGACCCTGATTCGAACGTCGATACCGAAGACGGCGGAGATCCGGCTGGAACTGGCCCCGGATTTGCCGGCGGTGGACGCCGATCCGGGCCAGATGCAGCAACTGGTGATGAATCTGGTGATCAACGGCGCGGAGGCGATCGCGGAGAACCGGCCGGGCACGGTGGAGGTGCGGACAAGCCTGCGGGTGATCACCGAGGAGGACGTGCGGGACAAGGACGCGGACAATCCGCTCATTCCGGGGAAATACGTTTGCCTGGAGGTGAAGGATACGGGCGTCGGCATGGATGAGGCGACGCGGGCGCGGATCTTCGATCCGTTTTTTACAACGAAGTTCACGGGGCGGGGACTGGGGCTGGCGGCGACGCTGGGGATTGTGAAAGGGCACCGCGGGTCTATCCGGGTCTATAGCGCGCCAGGCCGCGGGACATCGTTTTCCGTGCTGATTCCAGCGTCGGCGAAGAAGCCGCGGGCGCCGATGCGGGGGCGGGTGACGAAGCCCTCGGGGTTGAAGGGAACAGTGCTGGTGATCGACGACGAGGAGATGATCCGGAACCTCGCGCGGACGGTTCTGACGCGGCAGGGGTTTGAAGTTCTTACCGCGAATCACGGCACGGACGGGGTGAAAGTTTTTCGCGAGAACCTGGCGACCGTGTCGGTGGTGCTGCTGGATCTGCTGATGCCTGAGATGGGCGGCGAGCAGACCATGGAAGAACTCCAGGCGATCCGGCCGGAGATTCCGGTGATTTTATCGAGCGGATTCGATGAGAGCGAGGCGAACCGGCGGTTCGCGGGCAAAAAGCTGGCGGGTTTCGTGCAGAAACCGTATGATGCGGAACGGCTGGTGCAAGCGATCGTGGCGGCGATCAAGAGCGAAGCGAAGGGCGGCCCGGACGCCGCTTAGCTTGGCCGGGCTCGGTATCTTCGTTCGCAGCGTGTCCGTTCACAGCCGTGTTCGCCGACGTGCGCGCGGTAGAGAGCGTAGGCGCGTTCGGTTGCAGCGTTCTCTCTTTCGTAGTCGCGCTTGGCGGCGCGGCAGGGAGCGCCCGCTGTTGCGGAGAGTTCCATGTAGCGAATGGTCGCGTCGTTCAGAAGAGAAATTTTCGAAGAGAACGCGCAAAGCAACTCGAGCTTGCGCCGACAAAGCCGCACTGACGATGGCAATATACGACATCCCGCTTTCGGCACAGGAGGGCGTTCGCGCCCTTCGATGGAAAGAATGCACCAAAGACTGCACCCACGATCGGTGTTCTATCGAGGATTGTAGCATGACTAAGTCGAGTTACGACACTCGCTTTACAGGGATGGTGATGAAATGGACGACATGAAATCCGGTGCGGGATGTAAAGGGCTCTGGCTTATCGTGGGGGCGCTCACGGTCGCGTTGCCGTGCGGCGCGCAGACTACAGGCGCGAACCCAGACGCGGAGACCGTGATCCGGAGCAGCGTACATGAGGTGCTGCTGGACGTGGTGGTGCGCCAAAAGAATATGAAGCTGGACCGCAAGCTAAGCGCGGCGGACTTCGCGGTGACGGAGGACGGGGTCGCGCAGAAGATCAAGACATTCCGGCTGGTGACGGGTGAGGACACGCGGCCGGCGGAGGTCACGGAGACCGCGCGGGCGCAGGGCGCGACGACGGCTACCGCGCCGCCGACCAAGGTGGAAGAGCCCGGATTCGTTTCGATCGTATTCGATGAGATCAGCCCAGGTTCGCGGGCATATGCGCGCGACGCGGTGCGTGCGTTTCTGAAGCAGGAACTGCGGTCGAATTTGTATGTGGCGATCTTCGAGATGGATTACCGGATGAGCGTGATCCAGAATTTTTCGAACAACCGGGAACTGCTGGCGAAGGCCGTGGATAGCGCGGCGCTGGGCTCCTATTCGAGCCTTTCGGCGGATAACGCGAAGATCCTGAACCAGGCGGACTATGCCGTGGTGAGCGGTCCGGCCGGGGTCAGTCTGGGATCGAGCGTGGATTTCGGGACGACCCCGGACCTGGCGACGGCAGGCGCGCAGACGTCTATTGACCAAGGGGCGCAGGCGGCGGCGAAGATCGTGTCGGATCAGCGTGAGATCGCGATGTACCAGGGCGGCATGCGGACGGTGATGGCGCTGCTGAACCTGGTGAAGTACGAGTCGGCGCTGCCGGGGCGCAAAACGGTGCTGTATGTGTCGGAGGGATTGAACCTGCCGCCGGACCGCGAGGAGATGATCCGGCAGGTGGTGAGTTCGGCGAACCGGGGGAACATCAGCTTTTACGGAATCGATGTGCGCGGGCTCTCGACGATGAACGCGAACGCGCTTTCGCGCAATCTGTCGGCGAGCGCGGCGTCCACGAGCCGGAGCCAGCAGAGCAGGCCGATCCAGGTGACGCCAGGGCAGGCGAAGCAGGACGAGACGATCGCACAGATGAGCGTGGGGAACAGCCAGCTGAACATGGCGGTGCTGGCCGAAGGGACGGGCGGATTCGCGGTGGCGAACACGAACAATTTCGGCAAGGCGATGCTGCGCGTGATGGAGGACGTGCGGACGCACTACGAGATTTCCTACGTGCCGACGTCGGAGGTTTACGACGGGCACTTCCGCAGAATCCAGGTGACGGTGGATAATCCGAAGCTCACGGTGCAGACGCGCGACGGGTATTATGCGCTGCCGGACTTGAACGGGCAGCCGGTGCAGACGTTCGAGCTCACGGCGCTGAAGTCGCTGGATACGAAGCCGCTGCCGAAAGCGTTTCCGTTCGAGATGGCGGCGCTGCGTTTTCGGCCGGCGGGCAACGGGTACCGGTATGAGATCGCGTTCGACGTGGCGACGGCGAACATCACGCCGAAACCGGACGCCGCGACGCACTTGGCGAGGCTGCACGCGACGTTCGTGGCGCTGATCAAGGACGCGCGCGGCGAGGTGGTGGAGAAGGTGAGCCGCGAAATCGACCGGAACGTTCCGGAGGACAAGCTGGAGCAGTTCCGGCGCGGGGAAATCATCTTCACGGCGCCGGCGGTGCTGAGCCCTGGGCGCTACACAGTGGAGGGCGTGGCGACGGACGCGGAAGGGAACCGGGCGAGCACGAAGCGCGAGGTGCTGGTGGCGCCGCCATTCGGGGACGTAGCGGTGAGCGATGTGGCGCTGGTGCATGACCTGGAGCCGCTGAAGGCGCCGCGCGATCCGGGGAATCCGCTGGAGTTCGACGGCGGAAAGATCACGCCGGAGTTAGACGGCAAGGCGAGCGCGGAAGCGGCGGCGTCGTTGTACTTCGTGATTTATCCGGGGGCGAGCGGGGCGAAGCCGAAGGTGACGATCCAGTTCTTCCGGGACGGCGCGGCGGTGGCGGAGACGGAGCCGAATTTGAGCGCGCCGGACGCGGCGAACTCGATTCCGGTGATCGCGTCGGCGAAGCTGCCGCCGGGTGATTACCAGGCGCGGGTGACGGTGGAGCAGGGCGGGAAGGAGACACGGCGGCAGGCGGCGTTTACCGTGCCGGCGGAATGAGCGGGAAGATTGGCAGATTTACCGGGTGCGCATGCGAGATCTAGTCACTGTCCTGGCGGCGATAGCGCTTCTTCTGCTCGCAGGAGATCCATGTTTGTGTCAAGACGGTCCCGATTCTCAGGATGTCCAGTCGAAGCAGCAAGCCATACTTCATAGCGCGGGACGGCTCCCGGTGTTCAACCGGCCCGGCCGGAGCCTACGCCAGCAGTTGTTTGCTTCCGGACAATCGGAGCTTCGGGTTATGGGGGCTGGTTTCATAGCAGGCTCAGTAAAAGCCGATCCCTTCCAAGAGGAAGACGAACTCCGCCAAGCATCTTGCCCGGCTGACGTGATCTCTTTTGGAACAGTCATGAGCCGGACGTCGGCTTTGTCGGCGAGCGAGACCGAAGTAGTCACACTCTACAGTTTCGAAGTCAGCGAAGTTTACAAAGGCCCGCCGGAAATCTCAAGCAAAACTCTCTACGTAGTCCGCGGGGGAGGGAGCGTCACCACATCCCAAGGAATAATCACCCAGACCGACGTACACGTTCCTGAGTTCTCGATCGGGAAAAGCTACGTTCTCTTCCTCGCGAAGCTTCCCGGAGGAGATGGATTTGTCAGCACAGAACCTGACAAGTCGCTCACAGTAGAGGCGGGGCTGCCGGGCCTGAAATCACTTCCCGGCGTCTTGTCTCCTAGTAAATTCGACTCGCCTTCCACTTTTCGCACTTCCCTTGACAGTGCGCTCGCTGGATGCGGGACGTTGCCTTCAGGGAAGGAGACGCGGCTGCAGGCGGCGTTTACCGTGCCGGCGATAAGGTCCAGGTTGCCGTCGCCGTTGAGATCCGCCGCGATAAGTCCTGTGTCGGGCTCAGCTTGAGTTAAAGGCGTGAGGACGCCGGGACGGAAGAGCCCGCCGCCCGTCCCGAGGAAGAGCCAGACGCCGTGCTCCCCCAGGGTTGCTCTCCGCAGATCAGATCGAGAATTCCATCTCCGTTTGTGTCCGCGACCACGGGCTCCGGGCTGCTTGGTACTCCAGGGCATCCGGGGACCAAATCGTATCGGTCAACGAAGGTCGGAACGGGGACTGCCGCCATGCCAATCACGTTGAAGCCTAAGAGCAGCGCGGCGAGAGCGAAGCCACGCGTAATTAAGGGTAGGTGTTCTCGATCGTGGTCTCTAACTTGTCTAGTTGGGAGGGGTAAGGAATTGCAGACGCTCGGCGCTGCAAGGGAGCGGCTGAATATGTAGCGTCCATAATGCTTTCCCGGCCGTTGAGATGTGTGATTATATCGCAAGAATAATGAGCGGGAATCTGGCCGATTATCGGGTGAGCGAGGCGGAGCGGCTGCTGACGCCGGCGCTGCTGGTGTATCCGGATCTGGTGAACGCCAACATCGCGGCGACGCTGCGCGTGATGGGCGGGGATGCGAACCGCTGGCGTCCGCACCTAAAGACGGCGAAAATGCCGTGGGTGATCCGGTGTCTAATCGCGCATGGCGTGACGCATTTCAAGTGCGCGACGACGCGGGAACTGCTGGTGGCTTGCGAGAGCGGCGCGCGCGATGTGCTGATCGCCTATCCGGTGGTGGGGGCGAACGCGCGGCGGGTGGCGGAGATTGCGCAAGTGTTTCCCGGCGTGCGGATATCCGTGCTGGCGGAGAATGTCGCGCAGGTGGAGTTGTGGCGCGGCGCGGCGATCGGGATTTTCGTGGACGTGAATCCGGGGATGAACCGGACAGGAGTGGGGCAGGACGCGGCGGACGAGATTGCGGCGATCGCGCGGGCGGCGGGCAGCGCGTTTCGCGGCGTTCACTATTATGACGGGCATGTGGCGGGGCCGGACCGGCGGGAGCGCGAGGCGCAGGCGCACGCGGGATATGAGCGGCTGCTGGCGATCGTATCGGGTTTGGATGCGGGGGAAGTGATTACGTCGGGGACGCCGACGTTTCCGTATGCGGTGACGTTCGCGGGGTTTACAGGGCGCGGATTTACGCATCGGGCGTCGCCAGGGACCGTGGTTTTCGGCGATATGACGAGCCTGGCGCAATTGCCCGAGGAGTTTGGATACAGGGCGGCGGCATTAGTGCTGGCGACCGTGGTAAGCCATCCGACGCCGCGGCGAATCACGTGTGACGCGGGTCATAAGAGCGTGTCCGCCGACGCGGGCGTGCCGACGTGCGCGGTGGTGGGTCGGCCCGAACTGGCGCCGCTGAAACCCAGCGAAGAGCATCTTCCGATCGATGTTCCGGAAGGGGTGGAGATGCCGGAGATCGGGTCGGCATTGTATCTGCTGCCGCGGCATGTGTGCCCGACGGTGAATCAGTTTGACGCGGCGGTGCTGGTGCGGGGCGGGCGCGTGGACGGGCTGGAGTTAGTGGCGGCCAGGGGGCATGAGCCGGCGATGGCTGGGGGAAGGTAGGTGCGGGTGGGGCGTCGGGGGCCGAGGATCTCGTCTCCGCCCCTTGTTTGACGTGAGCGGCATTTTCCAGAAACCCACGAAATAACTTGCAACTAGCGACAAACTGGCACTCAGGCAAGCCGCTCGGCTCAAACCCGGCTTATCGGCGTGTCACATTTATGAGTATCGATAGATTATTCGACGCATAGTTCACAGTAACGACATCGGGCTTGCCATCGCTATCGAGGTCCGTCACGGCCAAAGCGGTCGGGTCGGTACCAACGGCGTACGAGCGCCCAAGACGGAACTGACCTTTGCCATTTCCCTGAAGCACACCCAAAGCATTGGAGCAATAGATTCCGGAGCAGCCGGTAGTCACCGCGATATCGAGATTCCCGGCCCCGCTCAGATCCGCCGCGGCTACAAATAATGGGCTACCGTTGACGCTGTAGTTTTCCTCCGGACCGAACGTGCCATTTCCGTTGCCCAGCAGGATGGAAACCGTATCCGAGCCGTTGTTTGCAACAGCCAAATCCGATTTTCCGTCAGCATTGAAATCGCCTACCGCTACACTCTTCGGCGACGTTCCGACCAACGTGCTTATGGCGGATTGGAAGGTGCCGTCCCCATTACCCAACAGGACAGAAATGTAATTGGAGAGGTCGGTCACGACAAGGTCTGGATTTCCGTCGCTATTGAAGTCGCCCACTGCGATGGCGTACGGCTTTTGCGGACCCAGCGTGTAATTCGCTCCCGCGCGAAACGTGCCGTCGCCGTTCCCGAGCAGAATTACGACCTCGCCGGAAGACTCATCCGTCACGGCCAAATCCAGGTTCCCGTCATGATTGAAATCCTGGGTCACCAACTCCTGAGCACTTTGCCCAACCGTGTACTCCCCGCCCAATTTGGACGTTCCGTCCCCTTGGCCAAGTTCAATCTGAACAGATCCAGCTTCGAGGCTCACGGCCAAGTCCAGCCGGCCATCATCGTTAAAATCTCCAGCCACTATGTAATTTGGTTGCTGAACAGTGTAGTTAAGGGGCGCGCCTAAGGTTCCAGTTCCGCTACCTAGCAGAATCGAGACCTGATTTGCCTGACTTACCGCCACCGCTACATCGGGCTTTCCATCGCCATTGAAATCGCCCGCAACAATCGAGCCGGGTTCGGATCCAAGCGGGACCAAGCCTTCGTTCGAGTTACCATTATCTAAAATGATCGAAACATTGGAAGAATACTTATTTGCAACGGCAATGGAAAGCCTCCTCGTGCCGGTGAAATCTCCTAACACGACCGCTTCCGGCTCATGCCCGCAGTACTCGGTCTGAGGCGGCCCAAAACCTCCAGCGCCGTTGCCTAAAAGCACGTCTACGGAATCGGAGTCCTGATCGACCAGCACGATGTCTAGCTTGCCATCATCGTTCAAATCTCCTATGGCAATGCTGACCAGCGTAACCCCGACATCATAGTTGACCGGCGCTTGGAAAGTGCCGTCGCCGTTTCCCAGCAAAATCGATACGCCGGAGCCCCAGTGCGCCACTGCCAAATCGGAAATCCCGTCGGAGTTAAAATCACCGATGCTTGTATCGATCGCACCGACGGGAAGCGCGTACGGCACTTGCGTTTGAAACGTTCCATCGCCGTTCCCGAGCAGGACGGAAACCGAGTTCGAACCCCTGTTACTGACTACCAGGTCTGCCCTTCCATAGCCATTGAAATGCCCCACTGCCACGGCTGTGGGATCGAGTCCAACCTGGTAGCTCACTGGCGCGTGGAACATGCCTGCGCCGTAGCCTAAAAGGATGGTGACGGTTCCAGCACCAAAATTGACGACCGCGAGGTCCGGTGATCCATCGCCATTAAAATCTCCCGTGGCGATCCCATCGGGTTGAGATCCGGCCACATAATTGACAGCGGGTTTGAACGTCCCGTCGCCGCGGCCAAGCAAGACGGAAACAGTGTTCGATGAATAATTGGCGACAGCCAAGTCAAGGGTTCCATCACGGTTGAAGTCGCCCGCAACAATCGCGCCAGACCCCCCACCGACGGTTAGGGTGGCACCTTGAACAAAAGTGTTTTTGCCGGTCCCCAGTAGGATGGCAACATTGCCGGAACCGTCCACCGCTGCGAGATCGAGAAGTCCATCCTCATTGAAGTCGCCCGTGGCGAGCGCCGCGGGATCAGAGCCGGCAAGAAATGCCAATGGCGCCTTGAAATCAATCGTTCTCGGTGCCGCCAGCGCGGGCAGCGCAAGAGCCACCGCCAAGATAGCAAATCCCCCGTTCACAGGCTGACTTCGAAGCATACACCTCCAACGGCAACTCAAGCAAACAGGCCCGAGACTTTAACGAGCCTATCGAAAAGCGGGCACGGAATGCAATGTGTTCAAGTTGGGATACAATGGAAAACCTCAAGAATCGTCGCGAGAGACCTCGTGCAAGGCCGATCTGAGGAACAGAGGAATTGAGTCATGCATAGACTTGGGAAGGCCGTTCTGTTGTGTCTCGCCGGGCCACTCATTCTGACTACACCGGCCAGAGCGGCTCACGCTTATGCCTTGACGTGCTGTGGCGTCCCTTCATCGGTCTCCGTGGTCGATCGCGTCGCACATAAGACGGTCAGCACGCTGACCACAGGTCAAGGCTCGGCCTTTGTTGCTCTATCGCCCGACAACAAGACCAGTTACATAGCGAATGAGGCGGGGAGCATATCGGTGCTTGACACTGCCACCGGGGTCCAAACTGCCGAGATTTCTCTCAGTTCGTACGGCGCGAGCCCGTTTGGGGCATTCGTCAGCTCTGATGGGACCCTGTACGTTGTCGCTGGCCAGGGCGGCTCTATTGATGTGCTTGGCATCGATACCAGCAATAATTCCGTGCAGTTCGATGTGCAGACGCCGGGCTCTTATTTGACCAACTTCTCTCCGATACCGTTGCCGTCTCCGGCAATGTCGAGCGACGAGCGCCACATCTACATCTTCGCCGAGGAGCTTATTGTTTTTGACGTGAAGACTCTTGCGTCGCGCACCATATCCGTTCCGCGAGGGGACTCTCAGCCCGAAGGCGTGGCAGTTACTTCGGATGAGTCTTACGCCCTGCTGACGTTTGACGGAGGCGACCCTTTTGGTGAGAACGCGGGACAGTTCGTGGTCTTGAATCTTAAGACCAAATCTGTTGAGACACAAATTCAATTCGCTCATCAGGACACGGTCGGCTCAGTTGTTATCTCACCGGACGGGTCGCTTGCTTATTTCCCGCTGAACAATTCCGGTAATGTTTCTGTAAAGGTTTTCAGTTTATCGAGCCAAACAATTATCAACTCCTTTCCGGTTGGCGCCGGGTCTGGAACCGCGATCGCCATCTCGCCGGACGGTTCCGAAATCGAATTGGGTGAGTACGACGCCAACATCGTTTCCGTTAACGCGGTGACGGGGGCGGTGATCGCGCAAACTGGAACGCTGGGTTACTTAGTCTCCATCACTTTATCCAAGGATGGTTCGCTCATGTTTGTACCCAACTATGACTCTGCAATGGTGCAGGTCATCGATCCGCAGACTTCGGAGATCACGGCGCAAATTCCGGCGGGTTGGGAGACGGGCGTTTTCGACGAGAACTACTCGATGGCGGTGAGCGCCGATGGTCGAAAGATCGCAGTCACGGGAAATCTAAACGTCACTTTCATTGATACTGCGAAGCAACGGGTGATTGGAGCCGTTCCCTTTTCCGCTCCGTATGACTGCGTCACCTTTTCGCCTCATGGTGATCGAGCTTATCTCGCCGTGGGCGGCCCGACTAGCGGAATAGCACAAGTCCAAGTAATCGACGTAGAGACCTTGACCACGACGAGCAGCGTAAACCTCACTACCAGCGACCAACCGCTGCGCGATACTGTCTCCCCCGACGGATCTACGCTCTACGTCTCGGACCAATTCGGACCGGCGTATTGTGTGACCGGCGCAAACTGTGAACCGGAGCTGCTCGCCATCAATATCGATAACCTCGCGATCACTCAGCGAATCACGCTCGGGAGCAACGATATTACACCGGGAGAGATCGCGATTTCACAAGACGGAACGACCGCTTACGTGGAAGGGCTTCCTTACTCGGGAGGCCTATCCATAGTAGATCTGGCGGAGGGGCAGGTCACTTCAACCATCCCGGCGGCCTACGGTAGTTCGCCGATTCAAATGACGCTGAACCAGAAATTCATCTATGAACTGGCCGAGTCGAATTATACTTTTTATCTGATCGATCTCGCCACGGAGCAGGCGACTGGAGTGTCGGGGACCGCCGGATTCAACGGCGCGTCGGATATCGCGGTGAGTCCGGATGGCCGGCTCGTTTACATCACCAGTGCGCTCTCACCAGCGGTTTTCGCATTCTCATCGAATCTGAAGGGTGACGTAATTACCTTGGGGGCAATCGGTCTTCCTTCCGCCTCCGACGCCGTGGTTTTTTCGCCGATTTGAACAACTTAGTGAAACAAATGCGATTTCCCGGCGCTTCAATGTGGCCGGATCACCCGGTTTGCTCACTCAACAAGCTAACGTTATCGCCTCTAGAGAGAACTGATTTCAGCGCTATTCACCGCAGCCGCCTCCGCTCAGATTCGGGGTCTTTGCAACACCCGAGAAATCGCTAAAACTGGATTGGAATGCAGTGGCGTTTTTGGTCCCGCCCAATCCTTTCGGCGGAGGATCTAACCGCGATGACAATTGGGAATTGGCCTTCCCCTATCCTTCCGCGGTCGGCGATGCTTGTGCTCTGCGGGGTTTCGCCAGGGCCTGGGTGGATACGCCTAATGAGAATTGGTTTCCAGATTCCGTTAGCCCGCGTCGGATTCTTCGACACGTCAGCTTTCCGCTAAAAGTGATCGTTTCAAGACGCTTCTAAGCAGCGGCTACGCAGCTATCACTCCACCGTGAACGTGCCCAGCCCGACCGCCTTGGTGGTTTCGCCCACTCCGCTCACGCCGTTAGCGCCAATGGCCGCGGTCAACGGAACCGTGATCTCGACTCCGTCGCTCACGAAACCGCCGTCGCTGTCCGTGATTCCGACGCCAACCAGCCGCCTCGGATCGTTCCAATAGATCTGAACTTTCTCGCCAGCGCCGAAACCAACGCCTTGCGCGTTGGTCGCGCTCCCAGGGACGCCCAAACTGGGAGACAGGACGATACGCGGCAATACGACAGCCGTTGCCGCTCCAAGTTTTCCGCTGCTTTGTCCAAGAGCGAAGTACTGTTCGGAGCCATATGGCGCTTGCGCTTCGACGGTTGGATACAGAAAAGCGCCGGAAGCATCCGCCGTAACCGTGTAGCGGGGCCGGAGACCAAGGGTGCGCAGATAGATGCCCACGGTTTCGAACGGAGCGAATTCTCTCCCGCCGATACTAATCGCGGTTCCGGGCATGCCGCGGCCGGGGCTCACCACCAGCGGCGCCGCCGGAAAAACCTGCAAAGTGAACGATCCGAAGAAATCCGCGCCATCGCCCGGAGAGAACACATAGGCCTGGCACACGTCGGGTGACGTGTCCCGAGGCGCATTCCATCCGTACCCGGTAAGCACGGCGGTCACGCCATGGGAAGTATAGAAAGTGGTGTCCGATCCGACTATCGACATAGCCGCTAAGGTATAGGTGCTGGCGCCATTGGGGGAGAATGAGGAGCCGTTTGTCGGTCCAAACGCAGAGATGCCGGGGATGGTGTTGTTTCCGTCAAAGAACAGATTCAGACCGTTGAATCCGGTTGAGCTGCCGGGCTGCCCGAATAAATAGAACTTACGAGAATCGCCCGCTTGCAACGCGATGCTAATACCTGCCTGGTCGTCAGAGGGTCCATTGATGGGCGAAGTGGCATCGGCGTTTCTCGCGAACCACAGGTTGTAGCGGCCGTCGCCGCCAAGGGTGTTCCACTGCTCGCCGCCCGAAGCGGCGCCGCTGGAGTCGGTTGAGAAGTTGAACGCGCCGGTCATAACCGTCTGCGCCTGACTCTGCATGGCGGCCAGCGCCAGCGAGGCTAAAAAGAAGACTTGTTTCGTCAAGGGCGGTCTCACATTCTGGTCTATTGGACCTGGTCGGGTAGCGGCTGTTACAATATCATGCCGCAACGACGCCAAATTTCGACTGCGATGAAAGCTAAGCGGTTTTGAACCGGCGTTCCGAATTTCAGGCGCTTTCAGCCGCTAGAAATGGCTGCACGATCCCGACGGCGGAGCGTCATTCGCTGTTAGGCGGCGTCCACAGTGAAACCCATACCGACACGAAAACACGGCAGGCGAAGGTTATCGCTCATCGAGATTCTGATCGTAATCTCGATTGTAGTTATTCTGGCGATGGCAATCAGGATTCCCAACGGCGAAAAGTTGATATCGGGTCAAGAGATGGCGGCGTACCTCACAGTGAAGATGCTACACGCCGCCGAGGCGCAGTATTATTCCACCTACGGCCGGTACGCGGTCTCGCTTCAGGAACTCGCTAAGCCGACCAGCGGAAATCCCAGCGCCTCGGCCGCGGGCCTCATCTCGGGCGACCTGGCGAAGGGGGAAAAGCAGGGCTACAAGTACAACCTCCAAGGCACTCCCACGGGCTACACGATCAATGCCGATCCGGTGGCCTTCGGCATCAGCGGCGGCCGCACCTTCTTCTCCGACCAGAGCCAGGAGATTCATCAGCACAGAGGCCAGGAACCGGCCACTGTGAAAGATTTCGCGATCAAGTAGCATTCCCTAAGTGGGACGAGATTGCGTCCAATCAGGAACAATAAAGTTCTGTTCGCCATCTGATATACTCGCCGAACCGTTTCATTGGAGACCACGAAAGGGTGCCTTGATCATGCAAACAGTTCGAGTTCTCTTGGGTATGGGCGTGTTGGCTGTTTTCACCGTCGCCGGCGCCAATGGCCAGACCTCTTATCCGGCTACCGTTCTTGCGGACGCACCGGCGGCTTACTGGCGCATGGGGGATCTCCCCGGCAGTCCTTATTCTCCCGACGCATCCGGGCATTTAGAACCGGCGATTGCGCGAGAACCGGTTTACTTCGGGCAGATGGGGGCGCTACAAGACACTCTAAATGGGTCTGTGGGTCTTACCGGAGAGGGTTACTTCACAACGTCGCTTTTCCAGGACAATGTCTCGCAGTATTCGCTCGAAGCCTGGGTGAACACGCGCGCGCTCATCGCGCCGATTCTGCAGGACCGCGGCGCCGATGACGTAAATAAAGGCGACTCGCTGAGCATCACGCTGTCGATCGGCCAGCCGGAACTTGTCGATGGAGCCGTTCACTGCGGCATCGACGGAGACTATATATTCGTTCGGGGCGTCACCGACATAACTGTAAACGATGGAGCGTGGCATCACGTAGTGTGCGTGTTCAACGGCGTGAGCGGCCAGGTGATCACGCCTTCTCAGTTCACGATCTATGTGGACGGACGCGCTCGAGGTCTGAAATACCAGTCGAATAGCAGCCCTCTCGCGCCAGTGAGCGGAAGCAATGGAACCACGATTGGCATCCATCCTATCTGGGAGCAGGCGAATGGCATGCCCCGGTATGTGGGCCTTCTGGATGAGGTTGCGGTCTATGGCCACGCTCTGACGGCGGCCCAAGTGCTCGCGCATTATGAGGCGGGGAGATGTCCGATCGCTTGCGAGTGAAGCGGGGTGCGCTCGCGCGCGCGGTTTGTCGACCGGTCTAAATTTTCGTGATATTCTGACCCGATCAGGAAGTTTGAACCGCGAGCCAAAACAACCATGAAAAAATCGATTGCTTTCCTTCTTCTTGCGCTTCCCGCACTGCCGTTAGCGGCCGCCAGCGACGGGTCGACGCGGCCGCCGGAAGTGCCGGCGAGTTACGGGATTACACCGTTCGGGTATTTCGATCCGTCTTGCGTCCGGCACATAGCCCAAGGCGAGACGGTGCTCGCCGATGGGCGGGTGCAACACACCGACGGGAGTGTCGATATGTTGGCGCCGGTGTGTGCTTCTCCGTCGTATTCGCCGACAGGCGCTCCACGCTCAGCCGGCAACTCTTACGGGCCGAGCCGCGAGCCTGAAACCGACGGCTGGGTGGAATATGTCTCCGCGATTGCATCAAGTTCTTACGGGATGCTGAGGGCGACCTGGAAAGTACCCCCCGCACCGACCGCCACCGGCCAGACCTTGTTCTATTTTCCAGGCTTCGAAGATATCAACGATGTTCAGAGCATCGTGCAGCCGGTGCTGCAATTCGGTCCCAGTGAAGCGGGCGGCGGCAACTACTGGGTGGTCGCCAGTTGGAACTGCTGCCTTGCCGGCATTGCCGACTACAGCACACCTTTAACGGTTTCTTCGGGCGACACTATCGAAGGGGTGATCGGCCCCAACTGCGGAACGGGCGCGTGCGGGCAGTGGACCATCATCAGCGGGGATCTTACGACGGGCGCCAGCACCAGCTTGAAAAAGTCCACGACTGACGGACAGGTTTGGAACTGGGCTTTCGGCGCCGTGATGGAAGTCTATGGAGTTACTACATGCGCCGATTATCCGCCGAACTCAGGCGTAGCCTTCGAGGTGGAACTGCGGGACACGAATGAGAATCCGATCGCGGACCCGGCCTGGACAAAGAGCCCGGCTGAACGCGGCATCTCGCCGTCATGCGGGTTTTCGCTCGGTTCCACTCCGACAGTCGAGGCGGTCAAATACCAGAACTAATACGCAGCCCGCGAGAGCCGGCGGGTGCAACGCCGGCTCTTGAAAGGCGCGCGCTTTCACGCGCACTTGAGGCAACCGCTAGCCGCTCCCCCGTCGAAGTTAGAACGGGTAAAAGGCCGGGTCGCTGAATTCCACTCTGAGCCCGGTCGGGTTAATGTTAGAGCCTGTATCGTTATAAACGACGGCGTATAGATAACCGACGGTGCCGGGGTCCATCGTGGTCGAAAAGTGAAATGGGGTCCAGGAAGAATATGACGCCGTTTTCGGGAAGGCAGCCACGGATCCACAGACGTTCACGCCATCGACGCTGCTCCGCACGTAAACCAGAGGAACGGAGTTATCCACTAAGATCTGTCCGGGTATCTCAAGGCGGTAATATGCATTGCCGCGGGATTCCGGCGCGACAAACCGAGTTTCGTAGATGTACCAGCCCGGCGGGGTAGAGCCGCCGCCCAGGGGCTCGATCCATTGCGAGATTTGATCGTTGGGGTTGAACCACTCAGGCTCAGCAGCGCTTACCGGGGCTGGGCTGTAGATCGTGGGAAACGAACAAGGATTGGGCGCGGGCACGTGAGCTGGCCGGGACGGATAAGGCACGGCGAGATCCCAATTGCCGTCAACGATCGGTCCCCCGTCCACTGGATTGACGGGACTCACTGGCACTGTCAGGAGGCAGCCGGCGGCTGAGATGCTCTTCGGGGTGCGGCCGGTGCTGCAAAGAGTGGTTGCGGCAATCTGCGCGTACGCGGCGGAGCCCAGCGTCAACGCCAGACCAAGCTGTAAACAGCCCATGGACAGGATGTGTTTCATTCGTGTGCCTCCTTCAAGGTTGATCCATACTATACATCACGGCGGGTTTGTTTCCTTTCGGCGTGCTATCGAGCCGCTCTTAACGTGACTGCCTCCGCGATTCCAAGCACAACCGCGTAGGTGGCAAATAGAAATTCCCCGTGGAACGGTTCGCCACGCGCCAGGGCTTTCTACGAAGAGCAGCAGCGGCTAAGGGCCGGCTTGCTATCGCGGTATTCGCCCGGCAAGAAGGCAATCGATGATGTGCTCCAGACCTTCCAGGGGGGCGTTCTCGCCTATCTGATCACTGGCGATCCCGAGCTTTTCGACGCGATCACGGCGATGACTCACTCCCGACGGAACCGTCCTGTTTACAACTCCTTCACAAGCCTTTTACTCCGCCCAATCGAATTGTCTGCGTACACTTAACTATGAACCCACGCCGGACAATAGTCCGCAATATTGTGAGCACAATTCTGCTTACCGGATTTACCCTCAGTGCAGCTTCAGCGCAGTTCTCTTATTCGGTCATTTATCGTTCCCCGGCCCCTGACAATGCCGCGCAACCACCGCTTGCCGCCGCCAGAGCCGGAGGCGTCCTTTATGCGACGACGGAAAACGGCAACACGGGAAACGGATCCGTGATCTCTCTGACCAAAGAGCCGGGTAGCGAGTCCTGGACACAGACCGTGATTTACAACACCAGCTCAAATCCGAATGCCGGGTTAGCGATCGGAGCCGACGGAAGCCTTTACGGAACATCTCTAGGAACCGCTTTCCAGCTATCTCCGCCCGCCGCGCCGGGCGAACCCTGGACCGAGAAGACGATCTTCACGTTCGAACCGCCCTATCTCGCTACGGGCAATCTGGTGATCGATCCCGCGGGCAATCTGTACGGCACCGTCGAGAGCAATCCGAACGATCCGGATCCCCTCGCGATCTACCGCCTTACCGCTCCTGCCACGCCCGGCGGCGCGTGGACCGGAAACCGCATCTATAACTTCTCAAGCTCCTTCGAAGTGGAAGGCGGATTAACCGTCACGCCGAAAGGCACTGTCATCTCGACCCTCGCCAATACCGTCATCGCCCTGCAAGTTTCGGCCGACGGCCAGACCACCACAGTCACCCCGATCTTTGACTTAGCGGGCGCGGGGCTATTTACCGGAGCGCCCGCCCTTTTACTTCCCTCCGGAGAAATCCTGCTTCCGGAACAGAATGCTTCCCAATATGGAGACATTATCGCTTTATCCCCGCCCGCGGAGAAAGGCGCTCCCTGGACCGAGAAAGTGATCTTCTCCTTCACGGGCACTGAGGGCGAATATCCGGAGGGCGTTCTTTCCTTGGGCAAAAACGGCGCCGTTTACGGATCCACGTTCGGGGGCGGAACAGGGCAAAGCGGTACGGTGTTTCAACTGACTCCGCCGGCTGCGCAGGGCGGGGCTTGGACCGAAAAGGTGCTCCATAACTTCCTTGGAGGCGAATTTGGACAGGAACCAGATTCAGGCACGTTGATCACCGGTTCCGGATTATTCGGACTGGCTGGCGTGAGCGGCGACAATTTGAACGTGGTGGCGTTCGAGATTACCGCCGCTCAATAATTCGGTATACCGGCCGGTCAGGTCGGGCGGAGCGCCGCGCCAATCGGCTTCGGCGTCCCGCTGGAAATAACGTCCGTAAATTAAGCCCGAGGCGCCAAGGCTTCGAAGGCCGCGATGAACACATCGTCGGTGATCAAGTCGGGAGTCTGGAAATAGGTAAATAGCAGTCCCGTGGTAATGGCGTCCAGCACACGGACAAACATCTCCGCGGGCATGGGGAGGTCCTTAGCAGGAATCACTTTCACTAGTTCATTCGCGACCCACTTATAGGCAGCCGCATTCTTTTTCGTCAACTTAGCCCGCACCGGCTCGCGCGTGACGGCATACAACTGGAAAGCGGTCGCGACGGCGGCGTATTTCTGACGGGACCGGGCCTCGCCGGCGACCGTCTTCCCCAGAATGCGCATCTGCTCTTTGAAACTGGCGCCGGCCCGGAATGGGGGGATGATCGGCTTCCAATGCGCTTCGATCACTGCCAGGAAGATTTCCTCCTTGTTCTTGAAGTTGCCGTAGACAGCGCCCCGCGTCATTCCCGCCCGTTCGGCGATCTCTTCGAGCGAGGCGCGATCAAACCCTTTTTCTCCAATGATGGCCGCGGCCGCGACGACGAGTTGTTCTCTTGTGCGGACGCGCTTGCCGCCTTCTGGTTTCTTAGCCTGAGACGAAGCCACTGTTTTTTACCCGATTAAATACATCCTTGCATTTTATACATCAACGTATTATTCTAGCGCTATGCTCATCCCGTGGCAACGAAACGTGGGACTCGCGCTGCTGCTTATCCTGGTCGCGGCGGCCATCGGGCTTGTCTATGAATGGCTGGGCGAGCGGCGGGATCTCCGCCTGCATCCGGCGCCCGGCCGTCTCATTTCGGTTGGCGATCACAGACTACATCTTCTCTGTAAGGGAAGCGTGGCTCCCACTGTAGTCATAGAACAGGGCGCGGGTGAATTATCCCGCTTTTGGTGGCCGGTGCAGGACGAAATCGCGAAATACGCGAAGGTTTGCACTTATGACCGCGCCGGGTTCGGATGGAGCGATTCGGCGCGCGGCCCGCGTACCGTCGAAGATCGTGCTCGCGAATTACGCGTTCTACTGGCAAACGCCGGACTTCCAGGCCCGTACATTCTCGTAGCTCACTCTTATGGGGGCCTCGTCGTGCGGGAATACTTGCGCAAGCACCCCGCGGAGGTTGCAGGGCTTGTCCTGGTGGACACGCCGGAAGAGTCGTCCCTGTTTCGCAAAGACGTTCTCGACTTCTATTCGAAAGCCCGAGCGGTGAACCGGGTGATTGGCGGCGTTGCTCAGGTAGGACTCTTGCGCCTATTACGGATTGGGCTTCCGCTGGATCGTTTTGGATTCTGGCTGACGAAGCCGTCGGAATACTCAGCGCTGTGTGACGATCTGGCATCATTAGAGCGCGTGCCGGCGACGCGACGGACTTCGGAGAAAGCGGGAAGTCTTGGAAGTTTGCCCGTGATTGTCATTACTCATGGAGTGGCGTTCCCCGGGCCGTTTGCTGTTCTGGAGAAGAATTGGGCCAAAGGCCAAGAGCAATTGGCGGCGCTTTCCGGCGATAGTGTTCTGACGGTGGCCAAACACAGCAATCATATGATCCAACATGATGAGCCCGCGCTTGTGGTGGAGGCCATACGACGCATTCACAGCGCGGTGAAAGAAGGAACGGCGTTGGCGGAAAATTTCGGGACGGGCGGGGAAGGGGACTGATCTATTTTGCGGTGGGCGCAATCCAGAGTTTCATTCTCGATAGCAACGACACTTCGGCCTCGGTAGCATTACTCTTCGCGCTATTCTTGCTTCCGCTGCCCGTCGCAGTCATGGGCATATGGCTTCCACGAGCCGCGGGCGGAGCCTTGTTGGGATGTGTAGCGATCAATGTCGTCGCGGTGGCTGCATTTCGCAGGTTTGCCTCCCCATCCGTTGTCAGATACTGGTCACTTCATCGCTGCCAGCGATCATGCAAGGCCTATGAAGCTTTTTACGCAGGCGGAGGGTTTGCTGTATAGTCTAATCTCACGGGGTGAGCCCGAGCTTACAGGCGTGCAACCAGGCAAGGGGTGTTGAGATGAACCGGCCGCTTCTTCTTTTCTGCTGTATCGCATTCGCCGTTCAGGCAGGCGGATCCGGCAATGTTCAATGGCAGATAGCAGGGCTAAAATGAGCCGCGCCTCCGTTGTTCTACTACTAAGCGTGGTTCAACTAAGTCTGTTATCACAGGTAGTTCCAAGTATACCAACACAAGATGAGGATACAACTGTTGCGTACTTTGAGCCCTTGTATTACCCCTTGTACGCCAAGGTAAGAGCAATTCAAGGCGTGGTTGTCATTAGAGCTGAAGTCTCGCCATCCGGGGACGTAACCTCAGCGAAAGCTCTGTCTGGCCCTAAAGCCCTCCGCGAGCCATCGAGGGAGAACGTTATGAAGTGGCGTTTTTTCGCCAAGCGCCCAGGAGCTGCCTATATTGTATTCTGGTACCGAATTCGGGGCCTCTGCGAGCCGCCCTGTAGGAGTGGATTTGAATACTATCCGCCCGGTCTCGTAACAATCACCACGGGTTCTATGGTCGTAACACAGTGAACACGAACAGGAGCTTCAAAATCTGAAGTGTTTGACCCGCGCGACATCGCGGCTCTTTGCAGGACTGACTTCGTGCCAGGTCCCGGTAACTTGAGCCGGCCAGTGCTTAGGTCCGGCTTCCGACGCGCAAGCGAGGATCGGGATTCGCCCAACTGCTCGCGCATAACGGCCGCCAGTCCCCCGAGTTCGCCAGCCATGAATCAGATTGTAAGGATGAGGTTCGCCAGATGTGTAGCGATCAAGGTCGTCGCGGTGGCTGCGGCTATCGCAGGCTTGTCTCCCCATCCGTTATCAGATACTGTTCACTTCATCGCTTTCACAGCGCTCTACAATCTTCCGCATCTTTTCTTCGGTGTAATCTACATCAGAGCCGGGTCGGCGGCTAGGGACGCCGGCTCTGGGGACGGCCTCAGCGCGGCCTAGTCGGGGTGGTGGGAGCAAGGACCGGTGCATGGGGGTTGCCGGAAATACGGCTATGCGAGGGTCATGATGCTTTTTATATTAGGCAAGGGGTGTTGAGATGAACCGACCGCTGTTTCTTTTCTGGTGCATTGCAATCGCGGCTCAGCCAGGTGTATGTTTTGCAGCCGCGCCAACCTTGCAGGAAATCAATCTCAAGCGCGGAAATATTCTCGGCGCCGCTCTCTCACCTGATTCATCCGTGGCATATCTTGAGCAGCTTATCTTTAGTGAAGCCGCGCTTGATCATAACCAGATATTAAAAATATCGGCTATCGACACGAGGAGCCTCAGAGCTCGTGTGTCGCGAACTTTTCCCGCTATTCTCAGTAAGTCCAGGACTCCATGCGGTGATCTAAGAGCAGGGATCGTGTCCGGTCGAGTGTATACCTGCAGCGGAGACGAGTTCATAGAAGTGTTGGATCCGGACGATCTGCGCACGATCAGAAAAATTCAAGCGCCTGAGAACCGGGACATCATAGGCTTTGCTGTTGACGAGGCACGCGACCGGCTGTTTCTCGTGACTGCACACATGGGCACGAACGCACGTTTGGAATGTATTAACTTAGGCACCGGCATTTTGGTGGACTCCGCCTCACTCCCGGTCCCAGGGATCCCATTCGGTCGTGTTGTTATAAATCGGGACGGCAGTTATCTTGCCGTGGACATCATTTCAAGCGACAAATTTGGCAGCAAGTCGAATCTCTTCATTTGCGCGGCAACCCGGGCGGTTTATTGCCGAGAGCGCCATGGGGGCGTCAGGAATATTGGGGGCCTCGCGTTCGTGCGGGATAAATTGCTGATCGTTTCTGGAGGCCCGGGCGATCGGAAAGGCTCTTGCGTTCTGTCGCTCGACTTAGATGAGGATTCGCCTAAGAAAGCGTTTTGCGACGCTAGATCCGGCGTTCACTTCTCGGCGGTTGAGGTGGGAAACAAATACCTTGTGGCGTTCACGGGACTTAATCGATTTAAGCCATTCACAGATTTCGAGATTCCCCTTTGGAGCGCGATATCCGTGTGGGACTTAACCAGCCGGAAGGAGTCTGGCACGGTCAGCTTGCCAAAGGACTTTACGACGTATATGTCCGCGGCGACCCTCGTGGGAAGCGATCAATTCTGCTTCTTGGCTTATCAGGCGAGTTACATGAGCCCGATTGCGTTCGTGGGAAGGTTCGAGGAAACGCCGCGCTGAATCTGAATAGCGCAGCTCTAAAATCCGGCTTCGTCCGCGGAGGGTCCGTAAATCGACGGGATGGGGATGTCGTTGAGGCGCAGGTAGACGCTGAGCTGGCCGCGGTGATGGATGAGGTGGTTGAGCACGAAACCGCGGAGGATGGCGGCCTTGGGCATCGTCATCAGAGTCTGGCCGCCGTTCATCAGGGACCATGGACGAAAAAACGCCGCGTCGTCGGCAGCCTGCAAGGAAGCGCGGCCTTCGGCCACGGTTTTGTCGAATTCCTGGAGCACGGCGGCGGTGGTCTCCGGCGCGAATGGTTGTCCCGGCACGGCGAGGTCGAGGCTATCCTGTTCGAGCGTGATTCTGGTCCATCCGGGGATGCCCGCCAGGTGGGCGGCCAGCTTACCCATGGGCGTGGAGCGGTCGTGCGGCTTCCAGCCGAACTTGTCGGCGGGGACGCGTTCGAGCAGCTTGCGCGTGGTGGCCATTTCGTGATCGAACTCGGGAAGCAAGGTTTCGCTGATTTTCATGCGGCGTGGAACTCCGCAAGGGATTCTATCAGTTTGTTACACGAACGCGGCGGGGGGCGCGGGATCCTCGGGCCGGCCCGCATTGGAGAGCGGAACCTGGATGAGAGTGAACGCGAGCAGGCCCATCACGGCGACGCCGAGCAGGTAGGACGGGTTCTTGAAGATCACGGGCAGGCGGACGTCGAAGAATAACAACGACGACGTCACCAGGCCCATGAGCGCTTCGCCGGCGATGAGGCCGGAGGCGGCGAGGACGCCGACGTTTTCCACGCGGGCGCGCTGAGCTTCATTGAGGCCGCGGCGCTCGACAAACCAGTCGGTCGCGGCGCGGATGACGCCGCCCACAAAAATGGCGGCCACGGTGCCGAAGGGAAGATACATGCCGATGGCGACCAGCATGGGGCTTTTCACCTGGACCAGAATGAGGGCGATGCCCATGGCGATGCCGACGAGAATCAGGGGCCAAGCCATTTCGCCGCCGACGATGCCCTGGGCGAGATAGGCCATGAGACCGGCTTGCGGCGCGGAGAGTTTGGGGTCGCCGAAGCCGATGCCGCCGGCTTTGATATTGCCGACATGGAGGACCAGCAAGGGGAAGTACATGACGAGACTGGCGGCGACGACGGCGATGAGTTCGACGATCTGAATGCTGCGGGGCGTGCCGCCGAGGATGTAGCCGACTTTGAAATCCTGAAGAAGCTCGCCGGCGACGGCGGAAGAGACGCAGACCACGGCGGCGACGCCTAGAACGGCGATCACGCCGCCGACTCCGTGAACTCCCAGCGAGACCAGCAGCAGCGCGGCAATGATCAGCGTGGAGAGCGTCAGGCCGGAGATGGGATTGTTGGAAGAGCCGATGACGCCGACCAGGAAGCCGGAAACCGTGGCGAAGCAGAAGCCGACGCCGATCATGACGACCGCGGCCACCACGCCCGCCAGCGCGCCGCCGGCTAGATAGGAATAGAGCACGATCATCCCCGCGAAGATGACGCCGATCAGGGCGAGCACCACGCGGGAGCTCATGTAGCGTTCGGTGCGGGCGACGGATTCCGGATCAGGCGAGCCGCCGCGCAGCTCGGAGAAGGCGCGGCTGAGACCGAGCCAGAGATTGGCGCGCATGCGGTAGAGCGTGTAAGCGGCGCCGACGAGCATGCCGCCGACGGCGATGGGACGGACAATGAAGCGCCAGATCGCCGCGGTTTGCGGGAGCCAGCCTTCGTCGTTAGAACCCGGCGGGAGCATGGCGTGGATTTGGGGACCGAGGAAATACATGAACAGCGGGATCAGCAGTCCCCAGGCGAGTACGCTGCCGGAGAAGTTGAGGGCGGCGAGGCGGAAACCGATCACGTAGCCGACGCCGATGTATGCGGGGCTGATGGACGGGCCGGAGAGATTGGTGACGCCGCCGACGGGCAGCGCGCTGGCGGTTCCGCTGGCGCCGAGGCGGAGCGTCTTGGGACCGCCGCGGCCGACGCCGAACAGGAAGTCTTTGTCGGTGGCGAAGAGATTGAACGCTCCGGCGAGCAGGACGGAAGCTCCGAAGGCCATGTTGTAGAAGAGGTACTTGGCGGCTTGGGCTCCGGCCTGCCCGGCTTTGTGGATCTGGGACGCGGCCAGGGATTCGGGGAAGGGAAGTTCGGGATCTTCGACGAGGACGCGGCGGACAAGGGAGACGAACAGCACGCCCAGCACGCTGCCCATGAGCATGAGCGTGGTGGATTTCCAGTAAGCCCCGGGGGAATCGAAAGTGGGCCAGGCTTTCGAAAGGACGAACGCCGGGATGGTGAAGACCGCGCCGGCGGCGACGGATTCCCCAATGGAGCCGGCGGTGCGGGCGATGTTCTCTTCGAGAATGGAGCCGCGGAACAGACGTAAAACAGCCATGCCGATGACGGCGGCGGGGTAAGTGGCGGCGATGGTCTGGCCCGCTTTCAGGCCGAGGTAGGCGTTGGCCGCGCCGAGCACCACGCACATGACCAGCCCGATGAGCAGGGCCCGCAGCGTGAACTCTTTCATCTTTACGTTTTCGGGAACGAAGGGGCGGTGCTTCAAAGGAGTGGGCGTCATAGGGGCCTGTCTGGATGGGCGCGGTCTATTGGAGACGCGCTTTCACTTTCTCGCTGAGAGATTTTCCGTCGACCGTTTTCCCGGCGAGTTTCGATTGCGCGGCTTTGATGATCAGTCCCATTTGCCGCGGACCGGCGGCGCCGGTTTCGGCGAGGGCGGCGGAGACGGCTTCGTCCATATCGGCGTCGCTGGCGGCGGCGGGCATGTAAGTCTCGATGAGGCTGCGCTCGGATTCTTCTTTCACGGCCATGTCTTCGCGGCCGCCTTTGCGGAAGGCTTCGGCGGCGTCGACGCGCTGCTTGACCAGACTTTTGAGGATCTGCTGGCCGGCGGTGTCGTCGAGCGGCTTCATGGTGTCGATGGTGTATTTCTGGAGCGCGGCCTTCATCATCCGGAGCGTGCCGAGACGGGCTTCCTCGCGGGCCTTCATGGCGCTGACGAGGTCGGTTTGCACACGGTCCAGGAGTGACATTGGTTTTGCTATTCTAGTTGATTCACCCCACAATATGCATGTTCGTAAACAACGGCTGCTGACACCGGGCCCCACGCCGCTTTATCCGCCCGCTCTCCACGCGATGATGGCGTCGGATATTCACCATCGCACGGAGGACTTCCGGAACGTCTATAAACAGGCGCTGGCGGATCTAAAAGAAGTGATGGGAACGGCCAACGACGTCCTCTGTTTCGCGGCTTCGGGGACGGGCGCGATGGACGCGGCGGTCTCCAATCTTTTCTCACGCGGCGACCAGGTGATTGTCTGTAGCGCGGGCAAATTCGGGGAGCGCTGGGCCGATATCGCCAAGGCTTATGGGTTAGAGGCGAACGTGCTTACGGCCGATTACGGGCAGGTGGTGAGCCCGGAGCGCGTGGCGGAAGCGCTGCGCGCGCAACCGGCGACCCGCGGCGTGTTCGTGCAGGCCTGCGAGACCTCGACCGGGGCGGAGCACGACATTCAGGCGATGGCGGCGCTGGTGGCGGAAACCGGCGCGATTTTCGTCGTGGACGCGATCACGGGGCTGGGAACCATGCCGCTCGATATCGACGGCTGGGGACTGGACGTGTGCATCACGGGTTCGCAGAAATCATTCATGATTCCGCCGGGGCTGGCGTTTATGGCGGTGAGCGCGAAGGCGTGGAAATTCGCCGAGACGGCGAATCTGCCGCACTACTACTTCAACCTGAAGAAGGAGAAGAAGAGCGCGGATGCCGGAGAATCGAGCTGGACGCCGGCGACTTCGCTGATTCTGGCGCTGGCCGAGGCGCTGAAGTATATCAAGCGCATGGGCCTGCCGAACCTGATCGAGAACGCGCAGCAGCTGGCGTGCGCGACGCGGCGCGCGGTGACGGCGCTGGGCCTGGAGCTGTTTGCGCCGGACCATCCGGGCAGCGCGGTGACAGCGGTCCGGGCGCCGGCCGGAATGGATTCGGGCGCGGTGGTGAAGGGGTTCCGGACGCAGTTCGGTTCCATCATCACCAACGGGCAGGGTTCCATGAAGGGTCATATCTTCCGGATCGCGCATCTGGGGTACTTCGACTTTACGGATCTGTTCGGGCTGATCGCGGGGCTGGAGTTGATTCTGCATGAGAATCGGATTCCGGTGAAGTTCGGCGCGGGCGTGGCGGCGGTGCAGGAATTCTACGCCGCGTCGCAGGCGGCCCGCGCGGCTGGACATGTGACGTCGTGTTCGCGGCTGGGGCTGGGCTGCGGAACGGGCTGGCCGCAGTGCCGGACCGGCAGATGCGCGGAATCGCTGGAAGCGGTCACCGTTTAGAACAGGACAGATCCGCAAATGAATATTCTGATTGCCGAGCCGCTGGCCGCGGCGGGCCTTGCCTTGTTCCGCGCCCAGCCGGGCTGGAACGTGATCGTTTCCAATCCCAAGGAGTTCGGTCCGCACCTGGCGGAATGCGACGCGCTGGTGGTGCGCAGCGCGGTGCAGGTGACGACGGAGCTGCTGGCCCAGGCGCCGAAACTGCGAATCGTGGGGCGCGCGGGCGTGGGAGTGGATAACGTGGACCTGGACGCGGCGACCACCGCCGGCGTGCTGGTGATGAACACGCCGGGGGGCAATGCGATTTCGGTGGCGGAGCATACCCTGGCCTTGATGTTGTCGATGGCGCGCGCTATCCCGCAGGCTTCGGCGTCCACCAAGGCGGGCAAGTGGGAGAAGAAGAAGTTTCTGGGGCATGAACTGCGGGGCAAGACGCTGGGCATTGTGGGCCTGGGCAGCATCGGCAGGGAAGTGGCGAAACGGGCGCGGTCCTTCGATATGCGCATCGTGGCGAGCGATCCTTACGTGACGTCGCAACTGGCGAAGGATCTGGGCATCGAGCTGATGCTGCTGGACGCGCTTTACGGGCAGTCGGATTATCTGACGGTTCACGTTTCGCTGACCCCGGAGACGGAGGGGATGCTGAACGAGGCGGCGTTCGCGAAGATGAAGCCGGGGATCCGGATCGTGAACTGCGCGCGCGGGGAGCTGGTGAATTCCGGGGCGTTGCAGGCGGCCATGGAATCCGGCCAGGTGCTGGGCGCGGCGCTGGACGTGTTCCCGGAGGAGCCGACTACGGCCGGCAATCCGCTGTTCGCGCTGGAGTCCCTGATCGCGACGCCGCACATCGGCGGCGCGACGGAAGAGGCGCAGGAAATAGTCGGGGTTCGTATCGCCGAACAGATGGTGGAGTATTTGAACCATGGCGTGGCGATCAATGCGGTGAACATGCCGGCCATCTCGCCGGAGCAGTATCGGGCGCTGGGTCCTTACCTGGTGGTCGCCGAGCGGCTGGGCACGTTTGCGGCGTACCTGGCGGCGGCTAATCCGCGTTCGGTGCGGATCACCTATTCGGGGCGGATCGCCGAAAGCAACACGGCGCTGCTGCGGAACGCGGGGGTCGCGGGGCTTCTGAAGCGCAGCGCCTCGCAGAACGTAAACGTCGTGAACGCGATGCAGATCGCCGCGGAGCGCGGCTGGACGATCGCGGAGGTGCACGAGCCGCGGGCGAACTACACCGACAGCATCCGGATCGAACTGTTGACGGAGAATGGGGCGACGACGGTGGAAGGAACGTCTCTGTTCGGCGCCGCCGCGCCTGCTCCAGGTGGACGGAATTTATTGCGAGGCGACTCTCCAGGGCCACCTGCTTTGCATGAAGAACGACGACGTGCCGGGCGTGATCGGGCACGTGGGCAACGTGCTGGGGTCGAACGGGGTGAATATCGCGAACTTCTCGCTGGGACGGCGCGATGCGCCCACCCGGCCGGGGACGCCGTCGGAGGCGATCGCGGTGGTGTCCACGGACGCGGCGGTTCCGGACGCGGTTTTGCGCAAGCTGCAGGAACATCCCGCCGTGCGGCTGGCGCGTGCGATAGCTTTATAGACAAACGTCACAGCAGAGATTCGCGGGAATAACGATCGCCCGGGCCGTGTCGCGCACGCCAATGCTGAAAGAAGCCCTCTTCGGATCGCACCAGGATTATACGGAAGGCAGTCTGAACCGGGCGATCGTGCTGCTCTCCATCCCCATGATTCTGGAGATGGTGATGGAGTCGCTTTTCGGCATTGTGGATGTGTTCTTCGTATCGCGGCTGGGCGCGAACGCGGTGGCGACGGTGGGATACACCGAATCGCTGCTGACGATCTTCTTCGGCGTGGCTATCGGGTTGAGCATGGCGACGACGGCGTTCGTGGCGCGGCGCATCGGGGAGAAAGATCCCGAGGGCGCGGCCGAATCCGCCGTGCAGGCGATCGGGGCGGGGCTGATCATCTCGGCGGTGTTCGGCGCGATCGGAATCTTCGGGGCGCCCGCGCTGCTGCGGATCATGGGCGCGTCGCCGGCGATTCTGGCCAATGTCCGTTACACCAAGCTGATGCTGGGCGGGTCGGTGGTCATCTTCCTGCTGTTTCTCATTAATGCGATCTTTCGGGGCGCGGGCGACGCGTCGCTGGCCATGCGCACGCTGTGGCTGGCGAACGGGATCAATATCGTGCTGGATCCGTGCCTGATCAATGGATGGGGGCCGTTTCCGCATCTGGGGGTCTTCGGCGCGGCGGTGGCCACCACCACAGGCCGCGGGATCGGCGTGGCGTTTCAGCTCTGGCAGCTGGGCAGCGGATTGAACCGCGTGTCGATTCGATGGGCGCAAGTGAAGCTCAAGCCGGCGCTGATGCTGCGACTGCTGCGGGTTTCGGCGACGGGGATTGTGCAGTTCCTGCTGGCGACGGCGAGCTGGCTCGGCATGGTGCGGATCATTTCGACTTTCGGGAGCGCGGCGGTGGCGGGGTACACAATCGCCGTGCGCATCATCATCTTCACCATTCTGCCCGCGTGGGGTTTCAGCAATGCGGCGGCGACGTTGGTGGGGCAGAACCTGGGAGCGTCCAAGCCGCAGCGCGCGGAGACGGCGGTATACCGGACGGCCTGGTACAACATGATCTACATGGGCGTGATCTCCGCCATCTTTCTGTTGTTTCCCGCCTCGCTGGTGTCGGTGTTCACTACGGATGCGGAGGTAGCGCGGGTGGCGGTAGCATGTATCAGCACGCTGGCGATCGGGTACCTGAGTTATTCCTGGGGGATGGTGCTGGTGCAGGCGTTCAACGGCGCGGGGGATACGATGACGCCGACGCTGATCAACTTTTTCGCGTTCTGGATTTTTCAGCTTCCCCTGGCTTATGGATTGGCGTTGCATTCCGCCCTGGGTGTGCGCGGCGCGTTCTGGGCGGTTCCGATCGCGGATGTGGTGCTGACCGGGAGCGCGCTGTACCTGTTTCGCCGCGGAGACTGGAAGAAACAGAGGATCTGAGTCAATATGAGCCGCCGATGGAAAGTGCTGACGGTAGCGGCTTTGATCGCCGTGGCGGTCTGGATTGGGTTTTCGGTCGTGGCCGGGCGTCTTTCCGCCGTGGTGCGCGACCGCGCGGTGCGCGCGCTGGAACAGCGTTATCAAAGCACGGTTCGGATCGACCATCTGGAGGTGCGGCTGTTCCCGCGCCCGTCGCTGCGGGGAGACCGGATCGAGTTCCGTGCGCACGGACGGACCGACGTTCCGCCGATGATCACGCTGGACCGGTTTGTGGCGCAAGCCGATCTATGGGGGCTGCTGAGCCGTCCGATGCATATCCGGTCGGTCCGCCTGGAAGGATTGCATTTGCACGTGCCGCATCCGGGCGAAGCGCGGGAAGGGTCGGGCCCGGCGGGGTCCGGGGAACAGGGAATGCATTCCGGCCTGGTGATCGACACAATAGACGCGGACGGGACGGAGCTGGAGATTCTTCCGAAGAGCGCGGATCGGGCGCCGCTGGAATTCCAGATCGCGCGGCTGCGGCTGCAATCCGCCGGGAACGACCGCCCGATGCAGTTTCGCGCGACTCTGACCAATCCGAAGCCGCCCGGATTAATCGAAAGCGAAGGACACTTCGGTCCGTGGCAAAGCGGGCAGCCGGGGAACACACCCGTGGACGGGCACTATGCATTCCAGAACGCGGATCTGGGCGTGTTCAAGGGAATCGCCGGGATTCTTTCCTCCACCGGCGTGTATCGCGGCCAGCTCAACAACATCGAGGTGGACGGAAAGACGGACGTACCCGATTTCGTGGTGAAGACCGGCGGCCACCGCGTCCATCTCACGACGGAGTTTCATGCCGTTGTGAACGGCACGGACGGGGATACGTATCTGGATCCGGTGAACGCCCGATTTCTCAATACCTTTCTGGTTTGCCGGGGGAAGGTCGAACATCAGCCTGGCGTACCTGGGAAATTCATTCAATTGCGCGTGAAGATGGAGCAGGGGCGCATCGAGGATCTCTTAAAGCTGGCGGTGAAAGGCGATCCGCTGATGACCGGAACGGCGGAGATGGAGACGGCGTTCCTGCTGCCGCCCGGCGGGCGCGACGTCCTGGACCGATTGCAGTTGGACGGGCAGTTCGGAATTGCGCGGGGGAAGTTCACCCGGAATTCCATTCAGGAGAAGATCACGGACTTGAGCTTGCGCGGGCAGGGACGCCCGAAGGAAGCGCAAGAGCTGAGCGCGGCGGGCGCGCCGCCGGGCGCGGAAGTGGCGTCCGCGCTCCGCTGCGATTTCAAGTTGAAAGACGGTGTCGTCTCGTTAGCGAACCTTTCCTTTCATGTGCCGGGCGCGCAGCTCCGCCTGGATGGGACCTACGGGTTGAACCGGGAAGATCTGCACTTCGATGGCGTTTTCCGCATGGAGGCGCGGGTTTCCGAAGCGTTCACGGGGTGGAAGTCGCTGCTTTTAAAAGCCGCAGATCCGTTTTTCGCGAAGAACGGGGCGGGGACCGAGATTCCGATCCGCATTGGCGGAACGCGGGAAAACCCGAGCTTCGGGCTAGAACTGGTGCATCGCGGGCAACGGCGTCCGTCGAAATAAATTAGTCAGCTCTTAAATGAATGCGCGTATTTTTCAGCTTGGGTGATGTTAAGTCACTGCGAATTTAACACATACGAAGCGTTCGAAAAGTAACATTCGAGCTACTTTGTACGATTTACGAAGGGCGAGCGATCCGAATCGCACCTTTCTGTCGTAGTGTGGGTGAGTAGTTCGAAAGCTCTACTCAGAGCTTTATTCGAAAGGACTTGAAAGAATGAAGAGATTTGTACCCAGCCTCGCCCTCGTGTCGACGATGCTGTTGGGCGCCCCAGCAGGCATGTTCGCTTCCAGCCATCGCGAGGCCCCGATTACGTCCGTGGACCGCGCCGCGGACATCACTGATTTCTACGCTTTTGTAGCTTATGATGATCCCACCAAAGTGGTGTTCATCATGAATGTGGATCCATTCCTGGAACCCGGAAATGGACCGAATTATTTTCCCTTTGATCCCGGCGTGGTGTACACCATCAATATCGACAACAATGGAACGGCGTTACCGGCAATTGGTTTTCAATTCCAGTTTTCGACGAAGATCTATGCGCCGACTGTCTTTCAGGCTTACGTAGGCGCTTTGACGGGTATCGCGGCTCCGGCCAATGCTCCGGCGGGCAGCGCGGGGCAGCCGGTGGTGCCTCCGGCGATCACTTCGCTGACGGGTTCGGGCGCGGCAGGTTTCAGCGTGCAACAGACTTATACGGTGACGATGGTCTCGGGCGGCGGCTTGTTCCCGGCGCGCACGGATCTGACGAACGGCCAGACGCTCATCGCGGTTCCCTCCAACGTGGGTCCGCGCACGATGCCGAACTACAACGCTCTGGCGGCGCAGGGTATTTATAATCTGCCCAACGGGGTGACGGTTTTCGCGGGCACGGTGGACGATCCCTTCTTCATCAACCTCGGGTCGGCATTCGATTCGTTGAACCTGCCGGCGGCATCGTTCCTTACGGCGGCGACGAACGCGGCGGGCATCGCTCTGCCGGTTCTGACTCCCGCGCAGGATACGGCGATGCAGAACTACGGCGTGGATACGGTGGCCGGCTTCAACGTGAACACGATCGCGATCGAAGTGCCGATCTCGATGGTGACATTGCCCGGACAGCCGATCATCGGCTCATGGGCGACGACGGCGCGCGCCCGGCTGCAAATTCGTCCGGCGAGCACCACCGCTCCGGCCGTAACCCCCGGCCCGCTGAGCTACACGCAGATCCAACGCCTCGGCAACCCTCTGATCAATGAGCTGGTGATCGGAACGGGCTATAAAGATCTGTGGAGCATGTCGCTTCCGTCGAACGATTCCCAGTTCTCCAGTTACGATCTGGATCCTTTGCTGGCGCGCGTCATCAACGCGGTGTTTGGCGTAGCAGTTCCCGATCCGCCGCGAACCGATCTTCTGCCGCTGGTGGAATACACCGGCCCGTTTGCGATTCCGGGATACGGCACGGGTCCGATCGCGGATCTGCTCCGTCTCAATACCTCCATTCCGCCGACACCGATGGCGACCCGCAGCCGGCTTGGCCTGCTGGGCGGCGATCTGGCTGGATGGCCGAATGGACGCCGCGTCACCGATGACGTGACCGATATCGCGCTTCGCGCCGTCGCCGGCGCTCTGTGCTCGGCTTGCACCACCAATGGCGCTCCCTTCGCGGCGTCTTCCGTGGCGCTGCTGGGCGATGGAGTGAACGTGAACGACGTTCCGACCCAGGAGACCTTCCCCTACGTGGCGTTCGCGCACGGCGGGACCACAGCTTCGCACCAGGCCCCGGGCACCACACAGTGCTCGCCCAACTGCGTTCAGTAAGCTGAAGTAGTGGTTTGACCAGGGACCGCTTGGGGCTAAACCTCGAGCGGTCCCTTTTTTCGTTTAGGTTCGTTCTTTTTATGAAACTGACAGTCTCATTCTTGTGCATTTTGTGCGGCGCGCTTGTTTCCGGAACGCCCGCGGCCGGCGAACCGCCCGATCCCATCGACCAGCGCATCGCCGATGCGCGGGGAAACATCGCGAAGGACAAGAAGAACACCGACGCTTATAACCAGCTTGCGATCGCGCTCACGCGCCGCGCGCGCGAGTCGGCGGATCCGAAGTATTGCGCGGAGGCGGACCGAACGGTCGACGAATCCCTAAAGATCGCGCCGACCGCGTTTGACAGCCGCAAGGTGCAGGTGATCGTGCGCCTATGCGAAAAACGCTGGGCCGAGGCGCTCACCGAGGCGACGGCGCTGAACAAGCAAATTCCCGACGACCTGATGATGTGGGGCTACATGGCGGACGCGGAGATCGCGCTGGGGAATTACGAGCCCGCGGAAGCGCACGTGCAGAAAATGATCGATCTGCGGCAGGTGAACCCGCAAGGGCTCGAGCGCGGGGCGGAGCTGCGGGAACTGTTCGGCTTCAACGATCCGGCGATTGAGTGGTGGAATTCGGCTCTGCGGCTCACGTCGGCGACGGATACCGAAGAGCGGGCGTGGATTTTCACGCGGATCGCGCGCGTGGACCGCATCCTGGGACGCGCGGAAGCGGCTATCGGCACGGCGAAAAGCGCGCTCACGATCCTGCCGAATTATCCATGGGCTCTGGACGAGATGGCGGCGGCGCTGGCGGATGAAAAGAAGTATGGGGAAGCCGCGGCGACCTTGGAGGAGCGGTTGCGCGTCGCGCCGGGAGTGCCGGCCCTTTTTGAACTGGGCCAGGCGCAGAGCGCGGCGGGCAATGCGGGCGAGGCGCAGCGTACGTTCGCCGAGTTCGAGAAGCAGGCGCTCGCGCGCGTGAATGAGGCGGACAATGCGAATTTGCAACTGGCGCGATTCTATGCGGGCCCGGGGAAACGTCCCGCCGAGGCCGTGCGGATTGCGGAACTGACGCTGGCGCGGGAGCACGGTGTGGACGTGCTGGAAGTATATTCGAGCGCGCTGGCCGCCCAGGGAAATTACAAGAAGGCCGGCGAGCAGATCGCGCTCGCATTAAAGCCGGGCGTGAAGAATCCCGCGTGGCTTTTAGAGGCCGGCAAATTGGCGGACAAGAATGGGGACGCGGAAACGGCTCACAAGTATTATCAGGAAGCGCTGGAAGCCGCTCCGTCGTCGCCGCTGGCGGCCGAGATCATTCAGGCGCTCTCCGGCGGGGCCAAGCGGGGATCGTAAATAACGCGGTTGCGATCACAGGCGGGCAGTTCGCACGGCCTGCATGAACTGGCGGGCGCGGTTCTCGATCTCCGCGTAATTTCCTTCCGCGATGAGTTTAGCGCTGACGAGTTCGCCGCCGACAGCGACGGCGCACGCTCCGGCCCGCAGGAAATCGCCGCAGGTGTCCACGCTGACGCCGCCGGTCGGAATCATCTCTATATGGGGAAGCGGTCCTTTGAGCGCCTTGATGTACCTGGCGCCGCCGACGCTGTCCGCCGGAAAAATCTTGATGACGTCGGCGCCCGCTTCCCACGCGGTGACTACCTCGGTGGGGGTGAGAGCGCCAGGGCAGATGACCTTGGAATAGCGCTTGGCCATCTCGATGGTTTTCAGATTCAGTGAGGGGGTGACGAAAAACTCGGCGCCGGCGAGCATGCAGGCGCGGGCGGTTTCAGGATCGAGCACGGTTCCCGCGCCGAGAACGAGGCGGCCGCCGTATTCGTCGGCGATGGATTCGAGAGCGTGCAAGGCGCCGGGAACGGTCATGGTGATTTCCGCGGCGCGGATGCCGCCCCGATAGATCGCTTCGATGGCGCGAATCGCGCTTTCCGCGCTATTTGTGCGCACCACCGGAACGATGCCGATCTCGGTGATCGACCGCAGAATCTCCCCAGGTTTCATCGCCCGAAGTATACAATGCGGTGTGGGTACCCTTCAGTTCCTGGTCAGGCTTCTTTTGTTCGGCCGCCTGGAAACGCTGGCTTGGCTGGGTCGCAGGAATGCTGTCTCCGGACGCATTCGGATCGGCACGCGACGCGGAGTGATGCTCAACACGCCGGAGCTGCTCGAAGAGGTTTTGGTCCAGCGCACGGACGAGTTTCAGAAGAGCCCGGCGCTCCGCATCTTTTCGCGGCCGCTGCTCGGGAACGGGCTGCTGACGAGCGAAGGCGACACACACCGGAGGCATCGCCGGCTGGTGGCGCCCGCGTTCGCGCATCAGCGGGTGCCGCGTTATGGCGGAGTGATGGCGGAAATGGCGCGCGAGGCCTGCCGGGCATGGCCGACGGAGAGCGTTCTCGATATGCATGGCGAGATGACGCGGCTGACGCTCGGCATCGTGGGGCGCACGCTGTTCGATGTGGATCTTCTGCAAGACGCCGATGACATCGGCAAGCATATAACGCTGCTGATTCACTACGCGACCGAACAGACGCGCTCGTTGCGGCCCACGCCGTACACGAAGAACACCGCCAAAAACCGGCTGGCGCAGGATTCGGTGGACCGCCTGAATGCGACGATCTACGGGCTGATCCGGCGCCGGCGCGAGTCCGGGGAAGACAAGGGCGACCTTCTCTCGATGCTGCTGCAATCGCGCGACGAGGACGGGAACAGTTTGAGCGATGAGCAGGTCCGGGACGAGGCTATGACCTTGTTTGTGGCGGGGCATGAGACGACGGCCAACGCGACGACCTGGGCTTTGTATCTGCTGGCGCAAAATCCGAAGATTCAGAGCGAGATGCGCGAGCAGGTGCGAAGCGCGGTGGGAGACCGGACGATCGGGTTCGGAGATCTGGCGGCGATGCCGCTGGCGCTGGCCGCTTTCAAAGAGGCAATGCGCCTGTTTCCGCCGGCTTACATCGTGGTGCGGGAATCGCTGCAGGATGTCGAGTTGCAAGGGAACATCAAGGTGAAAAAAGGCGATTTGGTGGCGCTTTGCGAATACGTGATTCATCGCAACGCGCGCTACTTCCCGGATCCGGAACGGTTCGATCCGGGCCGCTTCACGCCCGAAAACGAAGCACGCATTCCGCGCTATGCGTATTTTCCCTTTGGCGCGGGAAGGCGGATCTGCATAGGCAACCAGTTCGCGCTGTTGGAGGGGCAGATTATTCTGGCGACCGTGGTTCAGCATGCGACGGTATCGCTGGTGAACTCCCGCCCGTTGCGCGGGGATCCGCTTTTGACTTTGCGGCCGAAGGGGCCCGCGCGCATGCGGATCGTGCGGGTTTAGTTTCCGGTAGTGTTCTTTGCCGGGTTCTGGAAGCGTTGAAGTCTCCGAGAAAACTTCCTTCCAATAAGCTATACCCAATGAGCAAGTTCCGGGTCCATTCCCGCTGGTGGCTTGTTAGCACTTGTTTGCTGGCGGCGATGGCATCTCAGGCATTTTCGCAGCAGTATCCCTTCATTCTGATTCCGGGTTCGCCGAAAGGCATGACGAGTCTCTTTCAGGACTCGCGCGGGCGTTTGTGGCTCGCGGGACCCGAGCCGGCTTGCTTCGACGGGACACGTTTTTTCTTGCTACGCGAGTACGGCCTTCCGCAGGGTTACGTCCATGACTATAGCGAGGATTCCAGCGGCGTGATCTGGATTGGCGGCGAAACCGGCGTGTATCGTTTCGTAAACGGGCACGCCGAGGAAGTCGCGAGTGAGGTGGCCACCAGCGTCATCGCGGCGTCCCCTGACCTTGCGGTGGCAACCGCCGGACCACCCGGCAGGGGCATTCCCCTGAAGGCATCGCTGCTTAGGATACAGCGCGCGGGCGGTCGTTGGAAATCAGAGGTCCTCATGGGTCTCAACTCTCCGGGGCCTATCACTCTCGATCGCGCCGGCATGCTCCTGTATGCGGAACCGACGAAAGGATGGAATGAGGTGCGTCTTGAAGATGTGGCCCGCGTCACTCCCGGAGCCAAAATTTCGATAGTCCGCCACCCCCGCTCGCGCTTTGCCGACAACGGAAATATGAAGGTGATGCGCGACCGCTTCGGTTGCGTGTGGATGGGGTTCGACGGCGGTAGTTTCTGCGAATGCGGAAAGGGATTTCAGCCTGTCCCATTTGCGGGATTGAGCACACTGGGGAATCTCCACGAGGGCGCGGACGGAAACGTAATCGTGTTTAGTCCGAACTCCCTTGCGGTTGGCCGTCCCGGTGCGTTCCGTGTCGCGACCCGCGCAAACGGATTGCCGGGCATTCGGGACGCTTTACAGGGCAGGGACGGCACTATCTGGCTAATCGGGGGCGAGGGGCTGTATCGATTCCCCTCTCCGTTTCGGAGCGAGTACTGGACAGTTCGAGACGGAGTTTCCAACCCTCCTTGGTCCATTGCTCGTAGCGGCAAAAGAATATACGCCGGACTAGAAGGGAATATTGTCGTTCTCAGGAACGACAGGTCACGTTGGGACACTTTCACCCCGCTTGAACGAAACACAACCGCGTGGGCTCTTCTAGGAACTGAAGGCGGCAGCCTTCTGGCAAGTCTCGACGGCGACGCTGGCGCCGTCCAATTTGGAACTGACGGCAACGTGCTGGCGCGCACAGCCAAGAACCGTCCTCATGGCAGCAATATGCGGCTAGCCAGAGGCGCAAATGGAGAAATCTGGTGGGGTGGATCGCGTCTGGAGCGACTGACTCGCAGTGGGTCAGTGCTCAAGTCCGATGAGCATCCGCTGCAGAGCTCGACCGGGAATATACTAAGCGTCCGCTACGAGGAACTCACCCACAGGCTATGGGCATGTTCAAGTGAGGGTCTGATTGAGAAAGACGAGCGGGGAGAGTGGAAAGAGTTCTCCACGCGGGACGGACTCTCGGTAAACGGATGCTGGTCCCTTGCGCCACTACCGACCGGCGATGTTTGGTACGCCTATTACCACTTCGACGCACTCGCTCTTATCCGTCCATCCACTGCCGGCGGAATAACTGTCCGCAACTACCGTCCCACCGAGGGAAATCCATATGCGTCCGATACAATCGACGCCGACCAGCGCGGCTGGTTATGGCGGTCGAGCGACTCGGGAATCTACGTGGCTTCGGCGACCGACGCGGAGAACGGTAGATGGCTGCAACTGGATCAGGCCGACGGATTTCCGGCGAACGATATGAACTCCGGCAGCGTCTTCGTCGATAACGACGGATCGCTTTGGTGGGGCGCGGACAACGACCTCGCGCATTATGTGCCCCCTCGAGACTTAGTGGCCCCAAAGTTTGCGCCCGAAGTATTCGTGTCGGCCTTTTCCATCGATGGCGCTCCGCCGCGAATGGCTGAAACCACGGCCGACTTCCCGCATGGCTCGAAGGTGGCAGCCAGCATCGGATCCCTTCAATTCGACAGGCGCAATAATCTGCGGCTGAGATACCGAATTTTGCCGGAACAGACTTCGTGGCTCGAATCGAACAGTTTAAACATTCCACTGGGCGCGCTTCCCGCGGGCGTGCACACGCTCGAAGTGCAGGCGCGCGTCTTTACAGGACCGTGGTCGCGCAGCCGAAGGCGGGTCTATACGGTCCTGCGGCCGGTTTGGCTTTCCGTGCCCTTGCTGCTGCTTTATGGCGTCACAGTGAGTTTCCTTGGGGGCGGCGGGTATGTTTGGCATCGGCGCCGTAAAGCGGAAAACGCGGAGCTTCTGCCGGATCTCGAAGTTTGGCGGCTGGAGGCCTTGATGCCCGAGGTTTACGATCTTGCTGGTGTGCGCCTCGACGGCCGCTTCGAAGTTGGCGAGCTTCTGGCGCGGGGCGGGTTCGCCAACGTGATGGCGGGTTACGATCACGAGCAGCGTCAACCCTGCGCAGTGAAGGTTTTCCGCAACGAGGTTAAGGACACAGCATGGATTCAGCGAAGGTTTGACCAGGAGGTCGCCGCGCTGAGGCAGGTGCGGCACCCCAATGTCGTTGCGATTTACGCGCATGGCAACGCTCCCAATGGGGCGCCGTATTTAATAATGGAATTTGTCGAAGGCGTCAGTTTGCGGGAGGTGCTTCGGGGCGGACCGCTGCGTCCCTCGCGAGCAGCCCGCTTCCTTAGGCAGTTAGCCTCCGCGCTCGACGCTATTCACGCTCTTGAGATTTGGCACCGCGACGTAAAACCGGAGAATGTCATGGTGCGACGCGAAGGCTCGCCAGACGAGGAAGCCGTGCTGATCGACTTTTCGATCGCGATCGTGAAGAACGCCAGCGAGACCTTGTACGGGCTCTCGCGCGCAGCAGGCAGTTTCGAATATATGGCTCCGGAACAGGTGATAGGCTACGCGGAACCCTCGAGCGATATATACAGCCTCGCGAAGGTTGGTATCGAGATGCTGACAGGGGCGCGGCTATCCGATCTTCTGCCCAACGCATCGCTCGACCTGCCGGAACGCGCAAGCGAGCTGATGAGAAGATTGAACGCCGGACTATCGGAGGAGAGCGTCGGTGCGCTCTCGAGCGCATTGGAATACGATCCCGCGAAGCGGCCGCGTGCCGCAGGCACATTTGTTCTTCCGCTCGTCAGGGATTTGGAATCAGGCGACCGTGGCGCGGAACCCTGAAGAACCGTCTTCGACCCTGGCGTGCAACTTTCGCTTGAGCCACTTCGCGGCCGCTTCCCATCGGGATCTGACCTGCTTGACTGTAAGACCCGTTTCCTTGGAAATCTCGTCGAAAGTGAACCCGCCAAAATAGTGCATGTCCACCACGCGCGCGGCATCCCGGTGTTTCGCTTCCAGCCGGTTCATCAGAATTCCGATCTCGACTATCTGAACTGCATCGCACGCCGACGCTCCAATTAGCGGTCCCGCGTCGTCAAGCGAGACCGCGAGTTCGCCGTTTCCACGCCGCGTGGCGAGCCTTTTTCGGGCCAGATCCACCAGGACGTGGCGCATTGCCATGCACGCGAGCGCATAAAAGTGTCCCTGATCGCGAATTTGCCAGCCGCCTTTGGATAGGCTGCTGATCCAGAGTTCGTTGATCAACTCGGTCTTGGAGACGGGCGCGATGAAGCGTTCCTTCCTGAGTTGGCGGAGCGCGATTTCTCTGAGCCTAGGCAGCACTTCGCGGAGGAGGGTGTCCGCCGCGGATGTGTCGCCTTCCATGAAGCGCTGGAGGCGCCCGGTTAGAGAAGCATCGCTGGGCATCACTGACGTTCAAACGATTTTCGCAAAAAAAAGGGCGGAAAAGGCAACGGTCTCCGCAGATAACGGAATGGGAACACGCAAGCGGGATCGGGGCGTTGCTGAAATGCCGGGCGCAGGAACGAAAATCCGGCGAAGTTTTATGCATCTGGTTGCGTCATGCGCGCTGGCTTACTCCTTATTTGTTGAGGGTGCGCCAGCCAGCGCCCAGCTGAACAAAGCCGGACCCCCGCCGTTCACCCGAACTGTTGCACGGCAGTTGATCCGTACTCTTCGTGAACAGGCTGGGCAGGATAACCGCGATCAGACTGTCGATTCCCTTGCCGGACTTTTCGTTTGGCATCGACCTGTCTTCGATGACGAATTGGCGGCTGCCTGGCAAAGGGACGGACGCGCGAAACTCACCGTTCTAATTGATGCGCTCGCCGACGCGCGCGCCGCCGCCGGGATCGTCGCATACCCGTGCTTTTATGCTCGGGCGGCGGATGGCTCGCTTCCCCGAGATCTCTCGGCCTTTTCTCGAGGCTTTGAGGGCACGGAAATCGCGGGCTTACACGCGACTCCCAAGGGTCTAAGACAGGGGTTCGGCATCAAAGCGGCCGTCTGCAACGTGCTGCTCAACATGACGCAGAAGTGGCTCGGGCGCGCTCCGCTCCTTACGACGGCAATTTATGCCAGCGCCATCAGGCAGGAGGAAAGGCAGATAGCGCAAGGGATGCGAGTGTAAATACCGCGGACGAGACTACTCGGCGGAACTTTGTTTTTGAAGAAGGAAAACGAGACGCAATGAATACGCACTATGCACTACCTATCTTGCTTCTGGGAATCAGCGCCGCAGCGCAGTCGCAGACGCAATTCACCATCTCAACAATCGCCGGAACCGGAACAGACGGCCGTTCGGGCGACGGTGGCCCAGCAACCAGCGCCGAATTCAACAACCCTCTGGGCCTTGCCGTTGACAGCGCAGGCAACCTCTACGTCGCCGACTTTTACAACAACCGAATACGCAGAGTCGCGGTGGACGGGACCATAACAACCGTCGCAGGAATCGGCACCTACGGCTCATCCGGTGACGGCGGACTGGCCACTCAGGCAGAACTCGGCAACCCCGAAAGTCTCGCCTTCGACGCCGCCGGAAACTTGTATGTTGGCGGGTACGACAACCGCGTCCGGGAAATCGCCCTTGACGGGACGATCACCACAATAGCGGGAAACGGCAATCGAGGCTTAGACGGCGATGGCGGCTCTGCCGCGGCGGCATCGCTGGATTTCCCGTCGAGTCTGGCCATAGATTCCGCTGGAAACCTCTATATCGCCGGAAGCGACGATCATACGTGCGTGCTGAGCGCGATCCGTAAGGTGACCCTTGACGGGATCATTACAACCATCGCGGGAAACGGCACGCCGGGCTTCTCGGGCGACGGCGGTCCCGCAGCACTCGCGCTCGTAAACTGCCCGACCGGACTGTCTTTAGATAGCGACGGCAATCTGCTGTTTTCTGACGGCGGCAATTACCGGATTCGAAAGATCGCGAACGGCATCATCACCACGGTCGCCGGCACGGGAGTTGCTGGCTATGCGGGCGATGACGGGCCCGCTATCGAAGCCGAGATCAATTCTGCGACCCAGACCGCGTTTGACGCAGCAGGCAACCTCTATATCGCGGATCGGGAGAATGAACGCATTCGTGTCCTTTTGAATGACGGAATCATAACGACGGTGGCCGGAAACGGTGACGCAGCCGTTGCCGGGGATGGAAGCGCCGCCCTTGGGGCGATGCTTGACAACCCGTGGGGGCTCGCAATATCTGCTTCGGGCGCTTTGTACGTGTCGGGTGCAACCACCGACCCTCAAATCCGTCTGCTTACTCCCATTTCTCCTTCCGTCGCCGCCGTCAACGCCGCAAGCTATGCAACCGCGCCGGTGGCGACAAACGCCATTGCATCGGCGTTTGGCGCGGATTTGGCAAACCAGATAGCTTCCGCGAGCGGCGCTCTGTCCGCCAGTCTTGGCGGAACTTCGGCCCAAGTCACGGATGTCACCGGAATCACGGCACCGGCGCAGCTCTTTTACGTGAGCCCGTCGCAGGTGAACCTGCTCGTTCCGTCCACCCTTGCGATCGGATTAGGAACTCTCCAAATCAAGTCGGGAGACGGGACGGTCTCGACCTCGCCCCTGCAAATCGCCTCTGTCGTTCCCGGACTATTCAATGAGAACGGGCTCGCACTTGGCTCGGTCATTCAGGTGAGCGCCTCGGGCGACCAGACCGCGCAGAGCCTCGTCCAATATGACAGCGCAACGGGTCAGTATGCGCCCGTTCCAATCGCTCTTGACTCGGGCTCCGCCACGTACCTCATCCTCTACGGCACCGGCCTGCGCAATGCGTCCCTGTCACAGGTAAGCGTCTCCATCGGTGGGGCAACTGTCGCTCCGGCGTTTGCGGGGGCGCAGCCGACCTTCGAGGGTCTCGACCAGGTGAATCTCGAAATTCCGATTTCCCTCGCCGGAGCGGGCGATGTCGCCATTACGCTGACGGCGTCGGGAGTCGCTTCAAACGCCGTGAATGTCACGATTCAGTGAGCGGTTCACGCTCCTATTCGGAGATCTCTTCGCCAACGGCAACAGTCCGCGACTTGACAGTGATTAGAACAACGAGAAGGGAGCTTATGAAAAACACTACGAACGTAATTGTTTCGCTCTGGCCTTGCGCGCCTGGGACCGCAACCCGCAGCCTGTCGCCGTCCACCCGGTCGAGAAACGCGCGCAGGCGAGCTTCCAACTGGCTTCGCGCGGCTGGTTTTATGTCCGCGTGGTTCGCAGTAGTTTCCCCACCGGCATTTGCGGGTGCGATCAGCGTGAACGGCACTTGCGAAATCGGGAACTGCGCGGCGCCAGACGCCCTCGCCATAAACGGCACGTCGGGCGCGCCTTTTAACTTCATCTACACCTTGGCGAACGGCGACCAGTTTCAGGTGCAGGGGGTCCTCTCCGCCAGCGATACAGTCAGCAATTGGAGCACGATCGGAACCGAGCTCACAGTAACTTATGTTGGTAATCAATCCGCCGCCGCTCAACCGTCAGGCGCGGATAGTCTTACGGTCGACCAGCTCTATAGATTCACCACCGACGGGGCGACGACTGGCACGTTTGGTGAAAACGTCTACGGTGCTTTCACCGGACCTGTCGCGGCGACGGGAACAAGCTGCACCTTCCAGCATCTCAACGATGGGGCGCCGCTACCGCTTTTGGGTCCGTATTCGCCGCCGGGCCTGTTTTCCGGCACTGATACCGGGCTCGCCCTTTCCGGACTGACCAATCCTGTCCTGATAGACGCCAGGACGACAGTTGCGTTCGGCGCGGGCTCGCAGCCGGGCGCCACCATCATCTCCGACCGGGACCCCCTTACAGGCGCGCCGACTATCGGACAGGGCGGTGTCGTGTCCCTTTCCAGCACCTCAAATACCGTGCAACCCGGTTCGTGGATCTCCATTTACGGCGCCAACCTTGCCGGTCCGACGAATCAATGGAACGGGAATTTCCCGACGAATCTTGCGGGCGTGAGTGTTACGGTCGACGGCAAGGCCGCCTACCTCTGGTATGTCAGTCCCGGCCAGATCAACGTGCAGGCGCCGGACGATTCCGCGACCGGAACGGTGGACGTAGTGGTGACCACGCTTGGGGGCACAGCTTCCTCGACAGTCACGCTCAGCCCCTATGCACCGGCCTTCAGTCTCTTCAATGCCACAGTTCCGTCCGCCTATGTACCTACGCCGGGCAGCCCCGGCAATTCCGGCTCAGGGTACGATCTTATCGGGCCTGCGGGCGCGTTCGCTTTCGCGACACGCCCGGTCAGGGCGGGTGAGACTCTTGTGCTATTCGGCGTCGGCTTCGGGCCTACGAATCCATTCGTTCCTGCCGGTCAGGCGTTTGCAGCCGCGGCTCCGAGCGTGACCTTGCCGCAAGTCACGATTGGAGGGTTGGCCGCCACGGTCGAATTTGCCGGCATTACGGAAGCGGGTTTGTTCCAGCTAAATGTCGTGGTTCCGGATGTGCCCAGCGGCAACCAGCCTCTGCTGGCGAGCGTCGGCGGGATGACCACGCAGAGCAACGTGCTCCTGGCGGTTCAATAAACGGCCCACAGCGGATGGCGATCCCCCAGCGTGCGCGAAGCCCCGCGCGATGAGAGCACGCTCAGCAACATCGAGCCGGCCCCCCGACTCCGGATCACTACTCTAGCCCTTGGCGGCCAGCGGGAACTTCTTGAACATTTCCACGATGTCTTTGTTCATCTTGTTGGCGTTCTTTTCGGGCTTTTTGGAGAGCGTCTCGCTGCTGGAGCCGCGCCAAATCAGCTTCTTGTTCTGAGTGTCGAACACATCGACCATTAAGGTTCCGACCGGAGTGTTCTCGACGGCCGTGGCCGCCATCCCGGGACCGCCCCAGCCGCGGCGCCATCCCCAACCGCCGCCCATGCCGTTGTACCAGGTTTCGAGCGTCCTCCGTTCGTGGGTGGAACCGAAGGCCGAGATGGAGGCATCGCCCCCGGCGGGCGTCATCTGCCAGCCCTTGCTCTGCAGTTGGGAGTTGACGTCGTTGCGGATGCGGTCCTGCCAAAGCGGGTCGTCAGTTTGCACTTTGATCCAGGAATAGGTGTGGTACCGGCCGAAATCGACCGCCTGATCGTAATCGGTGGAGACAGTGGCCAGCAGGAGACAAGCGCTACCGAAAGCGAGTGCGAGCGGTAATGCGGTGCGTAATTTCATCATCGTTTCCTTCGAGATCGCGTTTCTTCGATCCCAAATTATTGAGCGCTTCAGGGACCAATGGACTAGCGATAACAATTTCCGGCGGCTTATTCCCGGCGCAATGCTTCTATGGGATCGACGGCGGCCGCGCGCCGGGCAGGCAGATAACCCGCCGCCAAGGTGGTCGCGAGCAGGACAGCCGCGGCGAGCGAGATTGTTACGGGATCGTTCGGCGGAAGGCCGAAGAGCATTCCCTGCGCGAATCGGGATGCGCCCAGAGCCGCCGCCACGCCGACCGCGATCCCAGCCGCGGCAATCAGGAACGCTTGCGTGAGGACCATGCGGATCATGTCAGATCCCCTTGCGCCGAGCGCGATGCGGATTCCGATCTCGGACGTCCGCCTCGTCACGGTATAGGACATGAGTCCATAAAGCCCGATACAGGCGAGCAGCAGCGCGAGCGGCCCGAAGAAGGCCGCCAAACTGGCGATGATGCGCTCACGTACCAGAATCCGGTCAAGGCGGTGGTTCAGCGACTCCATCGAAAGAGGATATTGCTTTCCCATGGACGCCAGGATGCGCCGAACGGCCGGCGATAAAGCGGTGGGATCCCCGGAGGCGCGGATATCTACGGCCGGCTCGTCGTACTCCGGCTCCTGAAGAAGCGGGATATAGAACGCCGCGGGCTCATGGCTTTGCACCATCCATAGACTGGCGCTGTTCACGACGCCCACGATCTCGAGATTCTGGTGCTCCGGGGCGACGCCGATGCGGACGTGCTGACCGACGGCGTTCGCGGCAGGAAACAGCGTTTGCGCGAGGCTCCGGCTCACGATCACGACCTTCTTATTGGCGCCGTCATCGCGCCACGAGAACTGCCTTCCTTCGAGAACGCGCATGCGGAGGACGTCGAACAAATCCGGGGCGGCCAGTTCGAACACCGCGTTCGACGCGGCGCCTTCGCGGGACACGACATTCTCCTTGAATTCGTAACTCATCGCCGGTCCCATCTGGGAGTAGCTGGCGAATTCCACGCCCGGGATGCGCCCAAGCCTTTGCGCCAGTTCGCGGTAATAGACCGATCGATTTGAGATTTCCCCGACGCCCGGCCGGGGGAAAAGCTGCACGACGAGAACATGGTCTCGGCTATATCCCGTTTCCACGCGATTGAGTTCTTGAAGACTCCTGACGAACAGACCCGCCGCGACGACCAGCACCAGCGAAAGCGCGATCTGCGAAGTGACGAGGAAGCGTCCGATGAGTCCCGCTCCGCCGCGGACGCTGCGCGTGTGCCGGCCCAGGAGGCCGGCCGGATCGTTCCCGCGGAATCTCCAGGCCGGCGCGCTTCCGAAGAGCAAGCCGGTGAGCAGCGCAAGGATCACGGTGAACGCCAACCCATGCACGTCGGGGTCGGGGTCGATTGCGAATGGAACAAACCCGGTCCAAGCCGTTCGTGCGAGCAACCGGCCGGCCCACACCGCGAACACTAAACCAGCGGTTGCTCCGGCGGACGAAATGAGAATGCCTTCCGTAAGCAGCTGCCGCGTGAGCCGCCATGTTCCCGCGCCCAGCGCGAGGCGGATGCCGGTCTCCTGTTCGCGCGCCGCGGCACGGGCCACCGTGAGATTCGCAAGATTCAGAGCGGCGATCAGCAGCAATAAAGCCGCCAGACAGATCAGGATTTTCAGAGGCTGCGCCATGCGCTTGCGCGTCCACGAGTCTCCGGTCGCGGCTGTCTCCACCACGAGACGCCTGGTCAGGAACTGGGCGAGTTGCGCGCCCTGGTAGGAAGGCGGCGCCGCCTGCGCGCGCACGGCTGGCCAGAGCGCTGCGAGCTGAGCCCGCGCCTGCGCGATCGTCACGCCGGGCTTTAGGCGGCCCGTCACGTTGAATTGCCGAGTCGCCGCGTCGAAGCGCTTCCCCGTGCCGGAGTACCCGATGGGAACGATGGCTTCCGGCGCGGCATCGATCTGGATTCCGTGGAATGATTCGGGACCCACGCCAATAATGTTCAAGGGCGTGCCGTTGACGCGGATGGTTTTTCCGACCACGCGCGGGTCTCCGTGAAAGCGCGCTTTCCACGATCGGAAATCGAGGACGGCGACCGGCGCGGAGGACGCGGATTGCAGGTTGACGTCCGCGGGACCGATCAGGCGGCCCCACGCGGGGCGAATTTTGAGCGCGGAGAAATAATCGCCGCTCACCATATCAAGGCTGCCCGCATAGAGCTCGCCGTTCGCCTCGAAGTTCTCCATGGCGCCGCCGTCCCAAAGGAACAGGCCGGAGAAGAACTTCTGCTCCTGGCGGATCGCTTGGAACATGGCGAGCGTCAGGCCCGCCTGGCTGTCGTCTGCCGGCCCGACGGTTTGCAGGGAGACGAGTTCTTCGGGATGAGCGACGGGCAGAGGACGGAGAACCAGCGCATCGATCAGGCAGAAAATCGTTGTGGTGGCGCCGATCCCGAGCGCCAGAGAGAGAAACGCGACCGCGGTGGAGGCGGGCGCTTTGCGCAGCGCCCGAATCGCGTACCGAAGGTCCTGCGCGATCCACATGAACTCATGCTACTCGCAGGGACACGGTTCGCGCATTCGGATTTGATAGGCTGTTCGCCATGTCTCGTAACATCTCACGCAGAATGTTTCTTGGCGCGTCGGCCGCGACCGGCGCTGGAATCGCCATGTCCCAGGCGATCGCGAAAAACCTAGCGCCGCCGCGGATCGGAGCGGAGTTGTATACGGTCCGCAACCAGATGCCGGCGAAAGATGACGAGGTTCTCCACCAGATCGCCGAGATCGGCTACCGCGAAATCGAAGGCGATTACCCGACACTGACGCGCGTCGCGGCCACGGCGAAGGCGGATGGACTCGATCCCGTCTCGTGCCATATCCCGGTGGGCGCCATCGACGGAAAGGGCGAGATCCCGCTCGACAAAATCTTTGCCGACCTGAAAGGGCTTGGCGTGAAGTATGCGGTGGTTCCGTATATTGCGGAGGATCAGCGCACGCCCGAAATCCTGAGCCTGTTCGCCCAGAAGATGAATAAAGCGGGGGAGATGGCGAAGAATGCCGGATTGCAACTCGGCTATCACAACCACGCCTTCGAGTGGGGCCAGATGAACGGGAAGCGCGCGTTCGACGTGATGTTCGCCAATACCGATCCCAAACTGGTGCAATTTGAGGTTGACGTGTTCTGGCTGAGCGTAGGCGGAGTGGACCCGGTCAAGTTTCTAAAGGAGCACGCCGGACGCATTCCGCTGCTGCATCTGAAAGATAAAGCGCCGGAGCAGAAGGTTCAGTACAACGAACATGTCTCCAAAGAAACGTTTAAGGAAGTCGGGAACGGAAGCCTTGATTTCTCCGCAATATTGAAGACCGCTGAGAAGATCGGCGTGAAGCACTACTTCGTCGAACAGGATCAGACCGCGGGCGATCCGATCGCCAGTCTGAAGCAGAGCTTTACGTATATAAGCGGGTTGCGGGCGTAAAAAAAAACAGGCATGCGAGATGGGCATGCCTGTTTTCCGATATTCAGATTCACCGCGGCTTTAGGCGCGGCCGCGCGACTTGGCGCTGGCGACCTTGGGAACTTCGATCTCCTGCGCGGCGGCCAGCGTGCTCGGAGGCATCAGAACCGAAACGTCGACCATCTGCGCCATCTTGTAAGCCGGCAGATCCTCGGCTTCCCGAGTGAAGCTGAGAAGATCCATCGCGCCGTCGAAGTCGATTTTCACGAGATCCCCTCCCACCACCTGCCCGCTCGCCACCAGATTCGATAGCGGATGAACCAGCTCGCGCTCGATGGCGCGTTTCAGATGGCGCGCGCCGTACTTGATATCGGTCCCTTCTTCGAGAACGTGGCGCTTCGCCGCGGGAGTCAAGGTGAACACGAAGGGAGCTGAGGTGTGCGAGGTGAAAACGCGCTGCTGGAGAGCGTTGAGCTCGATGGTGAGAATCCGATCGAGTTCGGCGGTGCCGAGCGGCTTGAACACGACGACCTTATCGATCCGGTTCATGAACTCAGGAGTGAACTTGCGCCGGGCCGCTTCGGTGGCGGATCGGGCGATTTTCTCGTTCGTCTTCTCATCGGTGCGGCAATCCGCATGGCTATTTTCCACGACGGCGCAGTTGAAGCCCAGTTTGGGCATCAGGATGGAACTCATCTCCGACGCGCCCAGGTTGCTGGTCATGAAGATCATCGCCCGGGAGAAATCCACGCGCCGGTTGTCGCCCAGCGTCAAAGTGGCTTTGTCGAGGATGCCGAGGAGCAGGTTCCACAGGGAATCGCTCGCCTTCTCAATTTCGTCGAACAGAACGAAACTGATCTTCACCTTATCGGTGTGGTACTGATTCAGAACTTCCTGGCTGAGCAGCGGGTGCGTCTCGCGATGTCCCAGATATCCGGGAGGCGAGCCGATGAGTTTTGCAATCTCATGACTGTGCTGAAACTCGGCGCAATCGATCTTGATGACGGCGCGCATATCGCCCACGAGCGATTCCGCAACCGACTCGACCATACGGGTTTTCCCCGAACCGGTGGGTCCCAGGAAGAGCAGGTTTCCGATGGGGCGTCCGGGGCTTGTCATGCCCGCCAGAAACGTTTGATAGATGCTGACGATCTGCTGGATGGCTTCTTCCTGACCCACGATCCGTTTATGCAGATCGCCATCCAGCTTCTCGGCATCGTGCCCCGTTTGATTTGGATCCAGAACTTTCGATGTCCGCGGCATTTTCGTCTTCTCCCACCGTTGCTTCGGCGTCCAGATCGGTGTCATCTCGTCTGTCGTCACCTGATTCGATTCCCGGTGAAGCACGCCGGTTGCCATCGTTGCGCAAAGGTTGAACACATTTCATCGGGGCGCGCGAATGCTAGTCGGATCCCTCTAAGGTTTATGCCCTGGATCGGCGCCCGATCTGGAGCCCGATCTGGAGTAAGACACGCGGGGATGGAGAAAGGCATTATTTGGGCGGCCGCGAGGGACGGACTTCGACCCGGCTGACCAGCGTGCGCGACGGCAGTCGGAGCAGGGACAGAATTATTTCGGCGATGTCTTCCGGCTGAATCTTCCAATCCGCACCTTCCTGATTCTGCCCGGGCACAAAGCCGAAGTCCGTGGCCACGCTGCCCGGCATGATGGTGGTGATGCGAATCCCTTCGCGGCGATGGTCGAGCATCATCGCTTCGGTGAATCCGTTCACTCCGAACTTCGATGCATTATACGCGGCGCCGCCCGCGAACGGATTGCGCCCGGCGAGACTGGACATGTTGAACACGTAAGCGTCGCCGCTGGCGCGAAGCAAGGGAAGCGCGGCATGGCAGCAGTAATACAGACCCGTCAAATTTACGTCAATTACCTGATGCCACTGCTCCGGCGTCAGGTCGGCCACGGGAGCGAAGATGCCAACGCCGGCGTTGTTGACCAGGATGTCGAGACTTTTCCATTCCCGGTCTGCAAATTGGAACAAGGATTCAACTTGGTCCCACTTCGAAACGTCGGCGGCCTGGCCGTGAAGTTCCGCTTCCTCGCCCGCTTCCCGGCGTAAGTCAGTTAACGCGGTTTTTACGCCGGCATCGTTCGTGCCGGAGATCAGGACGCGCGCGCCGGCCCGCGCCAGCCCGAGCGCGACGGCGAATCCGATGCCGCGGGTGCCGCCAGTCACTAGCGCGGTCTTATCGTGGAGGAATGGTCTCATGGCATTCAACATAACGTCATCGGAACAGGGCTTCGCCTATTGGCGACGTCAAATACCTTCAAACCAGAACCTTCAAACCCGAGAAACTCGCGCATTTCACGGCTAAGCCGCGGGGAATTGTCCTAACATGAAAGAAGGAATGAGCGATACGGCCACGGGTTGGCGAATAAAGGCTCGCGAACAGTTCGAAGATCTGCTGGGAGAACTGGAGTCCGATTGCGAAGAGAGCCTCAGGATTGCGGGCAAGGCCGCCCGGGAGACGCTTTCGGAGACATTGAATCAGGGTCTGCGCCGGTTGCGCTTGACCGCGAGCGTGGCGGACGCGGCATCGCTTGCACTGGAACTCGCTCTGCCGTTCGCGCCACGGTGCGCGGTGTTTCTGTTTCGGGACGGACACGCGGAAGCCGATTGGGTGCGCGGCTTCGGGGCCGCGCCGATTCGGTTCTCGCCGGACGAGGCCGCGGCTTTTCAGGCGGCGATTGAAGCGGGCGATCCGGTGACGGCCGTGAGCATCCCCTCGGAGATTTCACCAGTGCTGGCGAAATTGGTCAATGCCGAGAGCACGGAGCGCGTTTACCTGTTCCCTCTCACGGTGCGGGGAGCGGTGACAGCCCTGATCTTTGCCGCGGGCGAGGTGCAGGCGGCGCCTCTGGAACTGATCGCCGGGCTGACCGCGATGCAAATGGGATCGCTGCTGCCCGCCGCGGCGGCGAAGCGCGAAGATCTGATCTCGATTCAGGGAAGCGTGCAAGCGCTGCCGCAGGGTGGCGCGAAGCCGGGCGGTTCGGCCTGGACCGAGCTTTCGCCGGACTTGCAGGCGCTGCACCTTCGCGCCCAGCGGAGCGCGCGGCTGCGCGTGGCGGAAATGCGGCTGGAGCATGCGGACGCGATTCGCCGCGGTCTGGAACAGAAGAACCTGTATGCCGCTCTGCGCGAACCGATCGATCGCGCGCGCGAAGAGTTCCGCCGGGAGTCTATGAGCGCGACGCCGAGCATGGTCGATTACCTGTATCTGGAAATCGTACGAGGATTGGCGCACGAAAATGACGGGCTGCTGGGCTCGGAGTTTCCTGGTCCGCTGACACAAAAGCCGTGAGACAACCCTTCACCACATGATGCGGCGCATTCTTGCAATTCTCGCGACCGCCACGCTACTGGGATTCGCCGCGGTCCCGGACGTCTCCACGCTCGCGCCGCTGGTGCGGTCGTACCGGGAATCCTCGACGCCGGCGGGTCGCGCCGGTATAGAAAGCTTCGCGGGGGCGCACGCCCGGGAGACGTCCGGAGCGCTGGCGCACTTCGCGCTCGGGATCGCGTTGTCGGAGAACAAAGATTACCCGGCCTCGGCGCAGTCTCTCGCGCGCGTGCGATCGCAGCTTCCCGCGCTGGGCGATTATGTCGCCTTCTATCTGGCCGCGGCGCAAAACGAACAGGGCGATGCGGCTTCGGCATTGCTCACGCTCGGGGCACTGCAGGATTTTCTGACCTTAAAATCGCCGCTGCTCGCCAAGGCGGTGATTCTGGACGCGCAGATCCGGCTCAAGTCGGGGAATCCTAATCCCGAGGTATTGAAGGGCGCGGTGCAGGCGCTTCTCACCCAGGCGGCGACGCTTCCCGAGCCCGATGGCGATTTCGCGCTGGCGCTGGGCTCAGACGTTCTGGGCAACGGATCGCAGGCGGCGTCCTATTATCAGCGCGTCTATTTCATGTACCCGGCCACCCGCATGGCGGCCGATTCCTGGGACGCCATGGAGCGGCTGCGCAAATCGCTCGGAACTTCTTATCCCGCGCCGCTGCCGGAGCTGTTGCTGGAACGCGGCCAGAAATGGATCGACGCCAAGGAATATTCCAAGGCGCGAGCGGAGTTTACGGCCATTCAGAGCGTGTTGACGGGCGTGGAGCGGGATGAGGCGCGGGTTCGCGTCGGCGCGGCGCAGTATGTGAGCGGCGATTATCGCGGCGCGCTCCAATATCTCAAGACTCTCGACTTACCGAAGAACGAGGCTGACGCCGAGCGCTGGTACTACATCGAGGAATGCACGCGCCGCATGAACGATGACGACGCCATGATGGACGCGATCAAGGAGCTGGCTCGTCACCATGAGCGCTCGGTGTGGCGATTGAAAGCGCTGGTGTCCGCCGGCAACCGTTACCTGCTGACGCATCAGACGGACCGGTATGAGCCGCTTTACCGCGCGGCGTGGGTGACCTTCCCCTCGGATTCGACCACCGCCTACTGCCACTGGAAAATCTCCTGGGACGCTTACCTGGCGAACAAGCACGACGCCCGGGAACTGATGCGGGAACAGGTGGAGCACTATCCCGGCGACAACCGCGCCGCCACGGCTTTGTATTATCTGGGCCGTTTGTCGGAAAACGAGAACGATCCGGCAACCGCGCGGGCTTATTACGAGCGTTTGACGGCCGAGTTTCCGAACTTTTATTACGCGGTTCTGGGGCGCGAGCGTCTGGCCGAATCGCGCGTGGTGGCTGCCGCGGCCGCGCCGAAAGTGGCCGAATGGCTTGACGCCATCGAATTTCCGGCGCATGCCGATTATTCCAGCCAATCTCCGAACGACGCCACCAAGGCGCGGATCGAGCGCGTGCGGCTGCTGGTGTCGGCGGGTTTGACCGATTTCGCGGATGCCGAAGTCCGCTTCGGATCGAAGACGGACGGTCAGCCGCATCTGCTCGCGGTGGAGATCGCGCGCAGCGATGCCGCGCCTTACCTGGGCCTGAAGCACATGAAGAGCCTGGCGCCCGATTATCTATCCACGCCGGTGGAGAACGCGCCCAAGCAGTTCTGGCGCATGCTCTTCCCCCTGCCTTACTCCGGCGCGCTGGTGGGAAGCGCGAAACGGCAGAACCTGGACCCTTATATGGTGGCGGCGCTGATCCGCCAGGAATCGGAGTTTAACCCCGGCGCGCACTCGCACGCAAACGCCTATGGGCTGACGCAGATCGTTCCGGCGACCGGCCGCATGCTGGCCCGGCAGCAGGGCATTCGCTGGTCGTCGCCGAACCTTCTTTATGAGCCCGCGACGAACCTGCGGCTCGGCACGCAGTACATCCGTTCCTTGCTGGATCAGTGGAACGGCCGCTGGGAGCTGACGCTGGCGGCATACAATGCCGGCCCAAGCCGGGTGAAAGAATGGATGTCGTGGAGCAATTACCGCGAGCCGGCGGAATTCGTGGAAGCGATTCCGTTTACGGAGACGCGTGAGTATGTCCAGGCCGTGATCCGGAATGCGGCGGTTTATCGCGAGGTATACGGCCCGTCCGCGGCGATTGAGGTGGACCAGGCTGATCCTCCGCCGGTGCTCGTCACCACGGCGTCGATTCCGACCCATAAGGCGGCCGCGCACATCCCGGCGAAGCATGCTTCGCGCGCGCGCCCCGGGGTCAAAACCGCCAAAGGGCGCACCTTGGCGAAATCGCCCGCTCCCAAGCATAAGCACCCGCAAGCTTAAGGCGAGCCCGGTTAGCCATGCCTTCGACCCGCTTTCGCAGCCAGCGCACGCGCGACTTTACGGAATCCGTAATTCGCGAAATGACCCGTTTGGCCGTGCGGCATGGCGCGGTCAACCTGGCTCAGGGCTTCCCGGACTTTCCCGCTCCCGCCTGGCTCAAGGAGGCGGCTTGCGACGCTATTCGGGCCGACCACAATCAATACAGCATCACGTGGGGCGCCAAGGCTCTGCGGGACGCGATCGCCGCCAAGTATGCGCGCGCGTACGCGCTCAGCGTGGATGCGGAACGCGAGATTACGGTCTGCTGCGGGGCCACGGAAGGCATGGCCGCGGCGTTGCTCGCGCTGGTGGATCCAGGCGACGAAGTAATCGTGTTCGAACCGTTTTACGAGAACTACGGACCCGATACGAAGTTATGCGGCGCGACCCGGCGGCTGGTGCGGCTCCGCGCGCCCGGCTGGAAATTCGACCCGGAGGAGTTACGCGCCGCTTTCAATTCCCGGACGCGCGCGGTGATTGTAAACACGCCGCATAATCCGACCGGCAAGGTTTTCACGCGCGCCGAACTTGCCCAGATCGCCGCGCTTTGCGTGGAGTTCGATGTGCTCGCGTTCACAGATGAAATATACGAGCACATCATCTATGACGACGCCCTGCACATTCCGCTGATCACCTTCGCCGGCATGCGGGAACGGACTGTGCTGGTGAATAGCATGAGTAAAACGTTTTCGGTTACAGGCTGGCGCGTGGGGTGGGTGCTCGCCGCGCCGGAGCTGACCGAAACCATTCGCAAGGTGCATGACTTTCTGACAGTCGGGGCGGCCGCTCCCTTGCAGATAGCGAGCGCAATCGCATTACAGTCCGGAGATGAATACTATCGTCTGCTGGCGGCCGGGTATCTGGAGCGCCGCAACTTACTCATGACTTTGCTAACCGAGGCCGGCTTCGGCTGTTACCGGCCCGAGGGAGCTTACTACATCATGGCGGAACTGCCTCCCGCGCTTCGCGGATCGCTAAGTGACCGCGAATTCGCCGAGCAGCTAATTGAAAAGCACGGGGTGGCCGCGGTTCCGGCCTCAAGTTTCTATGAAAATCAGAAAAATGCCGGACAAATCCGCTTCTGTTTCTGCAAATCATATGAGACGCTGAAGGAGGCGGGCAGGCGGATGGCGAGGGTCAGCGCATGAGGCCGGCCGCTGGAGGTTCCACGTATGTCTCCTTCGTTCCTTGTGCCCGAAACCGAGTTACGCGAATCCGGTTCCGGAGAGGTTCTGGATCTGGGTTCTCCCGCCGCTAACCGGGAGTTTCTCTCACTCACTTTAGGCATCACCCACATTGTGGAACAGGAAAGTCTGGATGTCGCAATCCAGGGTTCCGCCGACGGGGTGAATTGGCCGGGCAAAGCGCTCCTCTCGTTTCCGCAGAAATTTTATTGCGGCACGTATCAGATGTTGCTGGATCTCAAAGCGCACCCCGGCGTTCGCTTCCTGCGCGCAAAATGGACCTTGAACCGCTGGGGCAGGGGAGAACTGAAGCCGCTGTTCTGCATCTATCTCTTCGTCCAGGAACAGCGAGCGGCCGCCATTGCGCGAGGCGCGGCCTAAACCAGCCCATCGCCTCACTATCCGGCGCGCCGTTTCCGGGGATCTTCGCCGTATTCTTGAGATCGAGAAGGCGTCGTTTCCCGAGGATGCCTGGGACGCGCGCTTATTCCGATCCTATCTCGCGGACAGTCGCGCAGTTTTTCTGATCGCGGCGCGCGGGCCGAGAACCTTGGGCTACGCGGTCGCCGTTCACCGAGACAAGCGCGGCGAATTGGATTCGATTGCGGTCGCGCCATCCGCACGCGGGAAGAATGTCGGGATGTTGCTGCTGCGGCGTCTGCTGGAGCGCTTGGGGCGTCGCGGGGCGATGGCAGTGACCCTGATGGTGAGAATCGAGAACGCGCCCGCGATACGGCTTTATCGGAGGCTGGGTTTTGTGCGCGTGCGGCGCGTGAATGATTATTACGAGGACGGTTCGCCGGCGTGGAGGATGCGGGTGATTTTCGGTCAGCGAGAGAACCGGCTGATGTAGTCGCGGAAAATCGTTTTCCCCGTTGCAATGTCGCCGGTGCGCATGGATTCGACTCCCTCGCGCAGAAGTTCCTTGCGGAATTTCGGATCGCGGGCGACGCGGGCGCGGATGGTCTCTTTGAAGTCGCGGGTCAGTGCCATATTGTATTCTATTTCACTCTTTTGCAGTCGTCGCACGAATTGCAACTCGGGTCAGGGCTTACGCAGGTTCGGGACGCCCGGTGGGCAGGTATGCGAACCATCTCAACTCCGTCTATAAGTATGGCAGGGGACGAAAGTTAGTTCACCCGCTCGAAGACGGTTTTTCACTACGTAATGCCTTCTTTGTGATCTTTTCGGCCACTTTGATGGTCCCGTACACGATTGCGAAGTCTGCTACCGCGGCTGGTAGAAGAGCCATGGCCGGAAAACTCGCGTTACCGCAAGGGACGATTAGAACCAGCAGGAGATGAAGCGCGTTCATGACCGCTTTAGTGATCCGGAACCATGCGTGCTTCCTCTCGTCCCACGTGATTCTGGTAGCCGTCGCGATTACCCCGGTGCAACTTACCGCGGCCCTTCCCTTTCCTGGATAACCTGGGATTGCGAATCGAAGGAAAGGTGCACCATGCACAGACAAGCGAGAAAAATCCACTTTCGGGTGAATACCTCGGGAGGTTGGCTTTCGTTCCTTTCTTCATCTGAAGACCCCAAGCATCCAACTAAGTCAGCTTCACCGGGGCGCCGTTGCGGCACGACGCGTAGATCGCTTCAATAATCCGCAGGTCGCGGAGACCCTCTTCCCCGGGCGTTCTGGGCGTTTCGTTCCGCAGGATGCACTCGGCCATGTGATCCGCTTCCCGGGTGAACTGATGCGGATCCGAATCGGGCACCGTGGCGTCAGCACGGCCTTTGCCCGAGGCCTGAATTTCCATATGCAGGCCTTCATACGAGAACGCCGGCTCCATCTGGACCGAACCTTTGGACCCGAACGCGCGATAGTACCCGTTGGTATTTGTCCCATAGCTGGTGCTGCAGGTGGTGAGCAGACCGGAAGGGAAGCGCATCGTCCAAACCAGGTTCTCTTCCACTTCGGCGAAGCGGCCGTCCTGATCGATTACGCTCGAGCGCCCGTCCACTTCCACCGGCTCTTCGCCGGAAAGGAAGCGGCAGGCGTTTAAGCAGTAAATGCCGACGTCCATCAACGGGCCGCCGCCCGCGTACTTTTTCGAGAGCCGCCATTCGCCCGCCGATTCGGTGAAGCCGAAAGAAGAATCCATCATCTCGAGCCGGCCGATCCCGTTGTCGCGGATCGTCTGCCGCGCCTTCAGGTTGTTGGGCTCATACTGGCAGCGGTACGCGATCATGAGCTTCCGGCCGGCCTTCTTGCACGCGTCGATCATCATCTCGCAATCCGCGGCAGTGTTCGCCATCGGCTTCTCGCAAAGCACGTGTTTGCCGGCTTTGGCGGCGCGGATCGTATACTCGGCGTGCATGCTGTTGGGGAGCGCGACGTAAACGGCGTCGACATTCGGATTGGCGGCTAAACGGTCCATGTCTTCGTAGGAGTAGATGCTCGCGGCGTCCACTCCGTATTGCCGGGCGACCTTCTCCGCTTTGTCGCGATGACCGCTGACCAGCGCCGTGATGCGGCAGTTCTGGCTGAGTTTGACGCCCGGCATGAACTCGCCCATGGAGATGCGGCCGAGGCCGATGATGGCGAATCCGATTTTCCGGTCCGGCACCGGCTGCGCGCGGGAAGGCAGCGCCGAAGCGGCGGCCCCGGCAAGGGCGAGAGAGAAGTTGCGGCGTGTGGTGGACATGTGTTTTGAATATGCTACAGGATGTGCGGAAGCTGCTTTGCGCGCGGACGCGCGAGCAGCTTGCGGCTGCGCGCCTTCATCGCGGGCGTTCCTTGAGCGCAGAGCCTTTCCAGCAGAGCGACAACCTCTTGCTGATCCGCGTCCTCTCGCGCGAGTTCCGCCAGGCCCTGGATCGCGAACGTCTTCACCAAGTTTGGGAACGCCTCGATATATCACGCGCCGCTATCTGTCCGACCGGGACAGCCGAGTGTGCCGATTGCATTTCAATATTTCTGACGGCCACGAAAGTCGCCACCAATCCCGTGCTCGTATAATGGCAGGCTAGTGAAGCTGGCGAGTCAAGACCGCAGCGCATAAAATCGCAAACTCGCCATCTCTGTACCACCACGAGGTAAACAGTGGCATACGAGCAGATCACAATTCGTGACATCGTCGAGCGCGGGGTCAATCACAACTGGAGCATTCCTGAGTTCCAAAGGGGCTTCGTGTGGAAAGCGACTCAGGTGCGGGATCTCGCCGAGTCGCTTTGGTACGACTACCCGATCGGGTCGCTACTAGTCTGGAATAGCCGAGGCCGGATTGAGGAGCAGCGCGCTCACGATGCTCAACGCCCGAGCCTTTGGGTTGTGGACGGTCAGCAGAGAAGCACCGCACTCTGCATCCTCTTCGGACGAAAGCCTTATTGGTGGCCATCGGTGGATGAATGGAACCAAACCCTCTTAAAATTCGACCTGCGTTTTGACATCAACGCGAAAGAGCCGCCGTTTTTCTGGGTTGCTGATGCTGTAATCCGCAAAGCACCCGGATCCCGTTACGTGCCAATTCGAAATCTACTTGTTTTGGATACAAGCAAAGAAAGCGATCAGAAGAAACTCCAGGACCTTGCGAAGCAGGTCAAAATCGATGGGCTTTGCGACGGAATGGACGCTATGGAGGTGTATACCCGGCTTGACAGGGTGCGCAAAATTCGAGATAAAGACCTCGTTGCGATTACTATTGATCACGAGCTCGAAGATGTAGTCGAGATTTTTTCGCGGCTCAATAGTCGCGGAACCCGCGTGACGGAAGCGGACATTTACCTTGGAGTAGTCGCCGCAAGAAACCCAGGTTGGGTTCGTGACACGTTTCTCCCGTATCTCAGGTCACTGGCTGAGTCCGGCTTTGATTTGGACCCTAACCTATTGTTCCGTACGTTAACTGGCGTCGGTACAAAGAAGGTACGATTTCGCGACATCCCCGACTCCTTCTGGGAACCAAAAAGTATTTCTTCTGCGTGGGAAAGGACGGCAAGAGCTTGGAAACTGCTGGTAGCGCGCCTCCGAGAATACGGGATATTAAGTTCCCATCCTATGCCTACTCAGGCCGCATTTGTCACTATGGTTAGCTTGGTAGAAAAATTCGGCGAAAGCTCGGAGTTTCCACCGATGCTCTTTTGGTTTCTTCAGGCATCGAGGTTTGGTCGATACAGCGCCTCCGGGACAACGTCGCTAGAGGAGGATCTTCGTGACATCAACGAAGCCCACTCACCGCTCGATGCAATAGGCCGGTTGTTACGTCGCTTACAAAACATCAAACCGTTCACTTCTGAAGACTTCCTGCGCGATTATGCGGATGGCCGTTTCGGGCGCTTTCTTCTTTACCTCCTGGTATACCGAAACAAAGCACAGGACTGGGACGAGCATGGAGCTCGCATTGGATTTGAAGGGACCGCGCTACTCGCAGACTTTAGGCCGGACTGGCACCACATCTTTCCGAAGAAATATCTAAGTGGAAAGGTCCAAGACTCACTTGTAGATGCGCTGGCTAACATCGCAGTGATCGGTCCGAAGATAAATATCCGGATAAGCGCAAGCGAGCCCATGAGCTACATAGCCAAGTACAAGATCACAGATCGTAAGCTATCCCAGCAGTTCATCGATCCAGCGGGGATGGCAAAGCCTGCCACAGGATACGAGCCGTGGCTCCGGCAGAGAGCCGATCAGCTGGCGACCGTTGCGAACGAATTCTTTGCGGAACTCCATCCCCCAAGCTAGCGCGTGCCGCGCAGACGCGCGAGCAGCTTGCGGCTGCGCGCCTTCATCGCCGGCGTTCCTTGAGCGCAGAACTTTTCCAGCAGAGCGACAACCTCCTCGTGCAGATCCGCGTCCTCTCGCGCGAGTTCCGCCAGGCCCTGGATCGCGAAGGTCTTCACGAGGGAACCGCGGTCCTGCAGGAACTTTCGCAGCGCGGCGGCAGCGCAATCCCGCTCCGGGCGTTGCAGGCGCAGGCGGGGGATCATCTGCGCGAGATGCCACCGGAGTCCGCTTTCCTCCGTTTCGCCCGCAAGGTTCAACAATTCCTTCTGAAAAGGCCGCAGAAGGTCGGGCCGCTGAGCGGAGACCTTTTCGGCGGAGTCCGCCGCGCGCATACGAACAAGCGGGTCAGGGTTCCATAGACACTCGATCAGTTCAGGAAATCGCGCCGGGTCTTCCAGAACCAGAGCGGCGACCCGATTGGAATATCCGATCGATCGGCGATCGCCGCCTTGCAGCATCAGACGGAAATCCCGCGGCGGCATGGTTGATGATCTAGCCGCGGCCGATGAACGGCATCGCCGTGGCCATCACAGTCAGAAACTGCACGTTGGCGTCGAGCGGCAGGCTCGCCATATATAGCACCGCCTCGGCCACATGCCGAACATCCATGCGCGGCTCAGCCAGCAAGGCGCCGTTTGCCTGGGGAACGCCTTCCGTCATGCGGCGCGTCATCTCTGTCGCGGCATTCCCAATATCGATCTGTCCGCAGGCGATGCCGTGCGCGCGGCCATCGAGCGAGATGGATTTCGTGAGCCCCGTGATGGCGTGCTTGGTCGCGGTGTAGGGCGCCGAATGCGGACGCGGCGCATGCGCGGAAATCGAGCCGTTGTTAATGATGCGCCCGCCGCGGGGAACCTGCGACTTCATCAGCCGAATGGCGCCTTGCGCGCACAAAAACGCTCCGGTCAGGTTCACATTCACCACCGTGTTCCACTGCTCCACCGTCAAATCCTCCAGGGGAATGGCGGGAGCGCCGGTTCCGGCGTTGTTGAAGAGAAGGTCCAGACGCCCGAATGCCGCGTGCAACTTCGCGAAAAGCGCGCGCACCTCTTCGGGCTGCGTGACGTCCGTTTGAACGGGAAGCATCCTGCCGCCCGCCGGATCCGCCAAAGCCGCCGTGGCTTCGAGTTCGCTGGCGCGCCGCCCCGCGAGCACAACCGCGAAGCCGGCCGCCTGCAGCGCCGTACTCACGGCGCGCCCGATGCCGCTTCCGGCGCCGGTGACCAGCGCGATTCTGCCGTCGCCGCTCATGCCGCCCTCTTGCGGACGATGGCGTCCATCAGCCTGACTGCGTCCACGCTTTCGCTCACCGGGCAGACCTGCGAAGGCTCGCCTGAAAGCGCGCACGCGTGGAAGTGCGCGAGCTCTTCCGCAAACGGATCGGTATCGGGAAGTTCGATAAGTTCGGGCATCGCGCCGACGCGATATTGCGTCAGCCCACCGCCGCCAAACTCGATCGTTCCCGCCTCGCAAATGATGGTGAAGTCCATGGAGAAAGGATAGGCCGAGCGTCCGTGCCAGCCGCCGCTGATGGTGACCGCGGCGCCCGCGTAACGCAGAGTGGCCGTCACCAGATCGATCCCTTGCGCCGGGTCCAGCGTGCCGGCCGCCGCGACATCGAGGGGCATTCCAAAGAGCCAGCGCACGTAATCGGCATCGTGAATCAGCAGGTCGAAGGCCCCGCCGCCGCTGCGCGCCGGATCCAGCAGCCAGCCGCTCCAGGCAGGCGCCGCGCATCGCCGCCGAAAGAACGCGGCGCGGACCGGCCCGAGGCGCTGAATGCGGTCGCGCGCGACGGTGTAGGCGGGAATAAAGCGAAGCACGTGCGCGGCCATCAGAACACGCCCCGACGCCTCGGCCTCCCGCGCCACGTTGATGGCGTCGCCTGCCGTCAGCGCGAGCGGCTTCTCCACCAGCACGTGCTTGCCTCCGCGGAGCGCGCGCATGGCATAGCCGGCGTGCTGGTCCGTCGGCACGCATAGATCCACCGCGTCCACACGCGGATCGGCGAGCGCCTCTTCATAAGCGCGGAACTTCCGGACTTTCGAGAAATCCAGCTGGACGCGTTCGGTGGAAAGGTTTCCGCCGGCGTTGCGCAGGTCGCCGTTCCACTTGGATTCGTCGCGGCTCACTACAGCGTAGAGCTCGGCGCCCGCGACCCGAGTCCCAAGCCGCGGCGTGCGTCGCGCCCATGAAACCTAATCCGACCACGGCGATCTTCATCGGGTCAGAGCTTCCTCACCACGATGAGCGTCATGTCGTCAGCGGGCGGCGCGTCGGCGGTCCATTCGCCGACAGCGGTCAGGATCGCCTCCACAATCTCGCTCGCGGGGCGCTCCCGGTTTTTCGCCACCACGCCGGCCAGCACCGGGATGTCGAACTCTTGTTCATCGCCCGAGCACGCCTCCGTAATGCCGTCGCTGTAGATCACCAGAAGATCCCCCGGGCGGAGTGTGGATTGCATTTGCGGGAACGACAAATCGCTGAAAATCCCCATGACCGGACCACCTTCGCTCAGCAGCTCGTAAGATCCGTCCGCGCGGACTACGATCGGCGGATTATGGCCGGCGCAAACCCAATCGAGGCGTCCGCTCCTGCCGTCGGCCACGCAGGCGAACACGGTGATGAATTTGCCTTCCCGGACAGTTAGCCGTGGTCAGCCGGTTGAGGCGCTCCATGGCGATCGTGAGCGCTCCCGGAAGCACCGGCAAAGTTTCGAAAAGCGGCTGCACGCGCGCCTGCAACGCCATCATCATCAGCGCGGCGGGCATGCCTTTTCCCGAAACGTCGGCCAGCATCATGGCCGTGCGGCCGGCGCCGTCGGCGAAGAATTCGTAATAGTCGCCGCCCACGGTGCGCGAAGCCGAGTTGTGCCCCGCCATATCGAGACCGGGCACGTCGGGCGCGCGCGCGGGCAGCGCTCTGCGCTGAATCGCCTCGGCCTGCCGCAATTCGTACTCCATCACTTTGCGCGCCTGCTCCACCGCGGCCAGCCGCGCGTGTTCGATGCGGATTGTCGCCACGTTGGCCATCACCGTCAGCAGGTTCAGATCGTCCCGGCTGAACTCCCGGCGCGCGGGCGGGGAATCCACATAAATCAGGCCCATCACCTGGTCGCGGGCTTGCAAAGGCGCGGCCATCAGGGTACGCACGTTCGCGGCGATGATGCTTTCCCGTCCGCGGAAGGCTTCGTCAAGCCCCGTATCGCGCACCAGCACCGAGAGCTTGCTTTCCAGAACGCGGTCCCGCACCGCCGAGCTGATCTGAAAATTTTCGCCTCGCGTGGCGCGGATTTCCAGCTTGCCCTTTTCCATCGTCATCAGTACGCCGCGCCCGGCCGACACCGCCTCGATCGACAGATCCAGAATCAGCCGGAACAGATCCGGCAGCGGGCGTTCTCCGGCCAATTCATTGCCAGCTTGAATCAACGCGCTCACGTGCGAGGCGGCGCCCGAGCCTTTTTGCGCTTCGCTGAGCACTCCGCCCAGACTGGTGACGATGGTGCCGCTGTTGGTGTTGGGCGTCTGGTCATCCACGAACACGACGCCGGGGATGTGGCCGCGGGGCGGCTCAAACACAATCAGCAGATGTCCGCAGGAGACCTTATCATTCGCCTTCAGGGGCAGAGTCTCCGCCACGCGCGTTCCGTTCACCAGCGTGCCGTTCTTGCTTTTTAGATCGCGCACGAGAAAACCCGCGGGCGTGCGCTCGAACGCCAGGTGCAGGCGTGAAAGTCCGCTGTCGTCGCTGAAACAGAGATCCGCGTTGGTCGATCGGCCCAGCGTCAGCCGCTCGCCCGCCAGCGAAACGACGCGCTTCTTGCCGTCAGGCATGTAGATCAGAAGTTCAGCCATCGATTACGAATGTTAGCGCGAGCGCCAGGGAGAAGACCCTCATCGTATGTTATGCAGCGCCGATTCGCAAAGACCAGCGGATTCGGATAAACTGGCTTGGCCCTGTCAAATGAAACTCCTTTACCTGCTAGTTCCGATATTCCTCAGCGCGTTCATCAGCCTTCCGCCGCTTGACGCTCAGCCCGCCGTCGCCGACAAGGGGGTTGTCAACTCGGCCAGTTACTCGCCGGTCGGGCTTCCGAATTCCGGAATCGCGCAGGGATCGATATTCACTATATTCGGAACCGGGATGGGCGGGGATCCGTTGTATCCGAGCGGTTTTCCGCTAGGCGCCGCACTGGGAGGCACGTCGGTCGAAATCACTTCCGGAAGCGCGACCGCGGGCGCCATTCTGGTCTACACGTCCGCCACGCAGATATCGGCGATTCTGCCCTCGAGTTTGCCCGCCGGCGCCGCTTCCCTCACCGTGACCTACCTGGGCGCGACCAGCGCCGCCGCCCCGTTCCAAATTGTCGCCAATAGTTTCGGGATCTACACCGTCAATGCGCAGGGCGATGACAACGGCATCGTCACGAACTCGCAATACCAGATTTTCGGCAGCACCACCGCGGCGAATGCGGGCGATGTCGTGACCATCTGGGGCACGGGCCTGGGGGCCGTCGCCGGCGACGAAGCGGCCGGACCGCTGCCTGGCAATCTCTCGGCCATTCCCGTCCAGGTTTGGGTGGGCCTGCAGGCCGCGCCGGTGATCTACCAAGGACGCTCGGGCTGCTGTGCCGGTCTCGACCAGATCGCCGTCACGGTGCCGTCTGGAATCGCCGGCTGCTCCATTCCGGTCGCGGTGCAGATTGGTGCTGTGGTCAGTAATTTCGTTTATCTTCCGATCGGCGTGGGAAGCCGTGTCTGCGCGGATCCAGGTCTGCCCGATGTTTCTAGTTTGGTGCAGCAATGGACGCAGCAAGGCGCGCTCAATTACGGAACGCTGACGCTTTCACACAGCGGATCCGGTGATTCGGCCTCCGCCACTTTTCAGAGCTTTCCCTCCGCCGATATTCCGTATGTTGCTCTTACCCCTGTGTTTCCGCCCGTGGGAACATGCGGAGTGTATCCCAGTTTTCCGGGAGGCTCCTTAAGTTCACCGAGCACGCCGTTAGATGCGGGGTCTTCGATAACGGTGAGCGGCGCCGGAGGACCGCGCCAACTCGTTGTGACGAGCCCCGGCGCCTATGAACTTGAGGGCGACAATCCCTTCCTCACGCCTGGTCCTTATACCTTCACTGGCCCTGGCGGGACGAACGTCGGGGCGTTCGCCGCAAACGTAACCGTCCCTCAAGCGTTCACCTGGACCAATGAAGCGAGTGTCTCGACTGTGGTCGAATCGCAAGGCCAATCGATCACTTGGTCGGGCGCCGACCCCGCAAGCACCATTCGGATCAGCGGATACAGCCTGGTGCAGAGCACGGGAGCGAGTTCAAGTTTCTCCTGCCGGGCCGCCGCGGCTGACGGGCAGTTCACCATTCCGCCCTTCGTGCTCCTCAGCTTGCCCGCTGTAACCGCGGCATCCAACCAGTTGGTAGGCGATCTGGGGGTCGACGAACAGGCCGCGCCGGTTCCGTTCACCGCGACCGGCTTGGATCTGGGCTTCGCGACAGCTGACTCCGGAATCTCGAACGGCTTGGTGGTTTTCGAATAGGTTCCGTTCCTCGCTCGAAGCGACGCCGCCCTGGGCCGGAAGCACTGAACAAGCGGCTCACTGGTGATGCGCTGTCCGGCTTTTGCGCCACTGCGCAGTAGAAAAGTTCGGGAACTCCGCGGCATACGGTCAGTCGCAAGTCGGGGACAGATCCAAAGTCGGACACGGGCTATTCGTAAACTTCCCTTCGGTGGGCAATCCGAAGACATGCGACATCTGCGCGGAACGCCAGAGCGCCCCCGCAGAGTCGGCAAAATTGGCATAGCGCGTGGAAATGGAGGGGAAAGGGGATGACGCCGGGGGGCTGATCTTTGTATGGGTTTCGCGGGTAGTACGGCAGCCGTTTAGTTAATCTGTGCATACTATAAGTAGGGTTGTGGAAAACTTGGACCCTCCAGAGTGTGACAAAAGGCGAAAACAGAACGAATTTGAATCAGAACCGTCATACAGCTGTCACATGGCTCTGATGCAATGAAAGGGTATGAACCTTTACGTTCTCGCAGTAATCGCGGTCGGAGCGATGAATCCGGCATTCTCCCAAAACTCGGTTGCAGTTACAGCAGCCGAGAAGCACCTGGACGTTATCCGTTCAGGTGAAACAATCTGTGTCGTGGCCGCGTTCAATGCTGAACCACAATCTGCCGTAGACCACAGCAGCATGATTTTCGCTGACCCAACCGGCAGAATCATTCTTCCGCTTGCCGATCAGACCATCCGGAAGACTGGCGACCGAACGTACAAACTGTGCGGTACTATCGCGGCCAAAGCGTATACCGACGATTACAAACTTATCGCGTTCAGCTACACGGAAGAAAACCAGTTACCCGCAAATTACCGTTCGGGGAATGAATTCTCTACCACGGTCGCTTTCCACCTCGATAGCTCTTTCAGAAGTCCGCCGCGATTGGAGAGCGTAAGCCTCAGCTCCGTACGTTAGCAACGCCCGCCAGAACGAACCCCCCGGCTAGAGCCCATCCTAGCCGGGTTTTTTCTGCCATCTTGCCTATGACATTGTGAATTCTGCCATTCTCTCTCCAGGTAGCCTTCATAGAAGTTGTGGTCATCGGTCAGATTCAGATTAAGCTTGTCCTCTAAGTTCTTCATCAAACGAGAGCTGAAGTGTGTGTCTCCATTCCTCATCAAGTCTTAAGCTGATGGGGGAAGCCTAGCGGTTTTATCGTTTATGACTGGTGATATGGTGTTCTTCATTGACGCATTCTGCTGGACGTACGACCCCAGCCTTCCAGGCCCGATAGTTCCTTTCATCCTCTATCCCCGGCGATAATCAGCCACTCGCGGGCCGTTTCTCTTGCGTTTAGCGCGTGCTTTTCTCACCTCGTCGAAAGGGATGTACTTTTCGTTGCGGCGAGATTCGACAATCACTTCGTAACGAACTGGATTCCGTCCATGAGTTTCGCCTTGGTTCGAAAGCTTTAGAACAAATCTGCAAACTGCTCAAGGCATTCAGCCCGGGGCTCTCGCGGTACAATCGCCATCGTTCCCCATGACCAATTCCCCCACAAACACTCGCTCGCTGGACGGTAAAATAGCCCTCATCACCGGCGCCAGCCGCGGTCTTGGCCGCGCCATGGCCATCGCGCTCGCCGGGCAGGGCGCCAAGATCGCGCTGGTCTCCCGCGACCGCGAAAGGATGGAGACTGTCGCTGGAGAAGCGATCGGCGCCGGCGGGGACGCCCGCGTGTTTACCGCCGACGTCACCAGCGAAGAAGACGTGATCGCGCTCGAACACAGGGTCACCGAAAACTGCGGCCCGGTAAGCATCCTCATCAATAACGCCGGAATCAACATCCGCAAAAAACTGGTCGACTTCACGTTCGCCGAGTGGAACAGCGTTCAAAACACCAATCTCACCAGTGTCTTCCTGATGTGCCGGGCTTTCATCCCGCACATGTCCGGCAAAGGCTATGGCCGCATCATCAATATGGCGTCCATCATGGCGCACGTTTCGCTCCCGGAGCGCTCGGCTTACTCCTCCAGCAAAACCGCCCTGCTCGGGCTTACCAAGGCCCTGGCGCTCGAACTGGCGCCGGAAGCGATCACGGTCAACGCCATCAGTCCGGGGCCGTTCGGCACGGAGATGAATCAGCGCATTATGGACGATCGCGAGCTGAACGCCCAGTTCCTCGCCTCCATCCCGCTCGGCCGCTGGGGCAAACTGGACGAGGTGGGAGCGCTGGCCGCTTATCTCTGCTCCGAACAGGCCGGCTTCATCACCGGGACAGACGTCGTCATCGATGGGGGCTGGCTTGCGCGCTGAGAAAATCGCCCTGCTGGTCGCGCTCGTCGTCACCGTATCCTGTAACCGCTCCGGCGAGAAGCAGATCGCGGTCATTCCGAAAGCGACCTCCAGCGTGTTCTGGCAATCCGTGCAGGCCGGAGCGCTGGCGGCGGGTCAAAAGTTTCATCTGAAAATCACCTGGAACGGTCCCCCGCAAGAAACAGACTACAGCCGGCAGATCGAGATTCTGGACTCCATGATCGCGCGGCACGTGGACGCTATCGCGATCGCCGCCTCGGACCGCGACGCGCTGAACAATTCGCTGGATCGCGCCGCGGCCGAACATATTCCGGTGACCGTCTTCGACTCCGGCGTCAGCTCGAAAAATTACATGACGTTCCTCGCCACCAATAACTTCGAAGCGGGGCAATTGGGAGCGCGGAAGCTGGGCGAATTGCTTCACGGAAAAGGCGCCGTCGCCGAGATCATGCATGCGCCGGGAAGCGCTTCCACCACGGAGCGCGAACGCGGCTTTGAAGACGTGATCAAGCGGGAATTTCCGAACATCCGCATCGTCGCCAAACAGTACAGCATGTCCGACCGCGCCAAAGCCATGGGCGTTACGGAAGATATCCTGACCGCGAACCCTCAGCTCGACGGCCTGTTCGCGTCGTCTGAACCCAGTTCCGTGGGCGCGTCGCAGGCGTTGAAAGCGCGCGGACTCTCGGGCAAGCTGCGCTTCGTCGCGTTCGACTCGAGCCAGGGGCTGGTTGACGATTTGCAGGGCGGCACGATCGACGCGCTGGTCGCGCAGGATCCGTTCCGCATCGGCTTTGAAGCCGTGGAAACGCTGGCGCGCAAGTTAAAAGGCGAACAGCCGCCGCAAAAGGTCGAACTGCCCGGAACGGTGATCACCAAAGCCGATCTCTCCAAACCCGAGATCCACGCGCTGCTTTATCCGGACTTGAATAAGTATCTGCGGTGATTAGTCCCCGGCCGCCGCATCGGCGCTCTCGCCGCCGCTCGCATCCGCCGCCGTGAAGTACACGCAGTCCGGATGCTGGAAGACCAATGCGCTCACGCTGGCCTCCGGGTCCATCATCATCCCTTCGGTCAGCTGCACGCCGATCTCTTCGGGATGCAGCAGTTCCCAGATGCCCTGCTGGTCGTCCAGATTCGGACACGCCGGATAGCCGAAGCTGTAGCGCTTGCCGCGATAGCGCGACGTGAAGCGCTCCTGCATCGTCATCTCGGGCGAATCGGGAAAGCCCCAATCCTCCCGGATGCGGCGATGGATGTATTCCGCGCAACCTTCCGCGGTCTCAATCGCCAGCGCTTGCAGGGCGTGGGCGCGGAAATATTCGCCGTTGCGCTTCCATTCTTCAGAACGCTCGCGCACGCCCGCGCCGGCCGTGACCACGAACAGAGCCAGGTGATCCCGCTTGCCGTGCGCCGGCGGGAGAATGTAATCGCTCAGGCAAAGCCCGTTGTTCCGCGCCTGACGGCCGAAATGAAACGTATGCAGCGGTGCGGTTGCGCCGGGTGTGAACAGATGGATGGAGTTGCCGTCGCGTTCGGCCTCGAAAAATTGCCACAGCGCGCGCGCTTCCAAAAACCTGGCCGCTTCGCCCTTGAGTTCCTCCACCAAGTGGAACAGCTCGATGGCTTTGGGGTCATGCTGCGCCAGCGCTTTTTCGAAGTTGCCCTTAAATCCCAGGTGCCGCCCGAAGAGCATGAACGGATTCACATAGCTCCAGACCTCGGGAAGGTTCGGAACCAGGCGCGCTTTGCGATCCAGATAGGACGGAACGGGAATGCAGATATCCACCCGCACTTTGGAACTGCGCTCCGTGCTCACCGCAACCGGCGCTTCTTCCGGGGGGGATTCCGGCGCCAACGCCACGTCACCGTTCCGATGCTTCTCCAGCATCTCTTCGCGCCCCAGCGGATCCATGATCTCGTTCATCAGGCGAAGCCCCGTCATGGCGTCCTTCGCGTACATGGTCGCTTCCTGGTAAGCCGGCGCAATGCGAGTGTTGGTGAACCGCTCCGACAAGGCCGCGCCGCCCACCATCAACGGCACGCGAATCCCCGCTTCGCGCAGATCCTCCGCCGTGAGCACCATCTGCTGCGCGCTCTTCACCAGCAACCCCGAAAGTCCGATCGCATCCGGTAAATGCTCGCGATACGCTTCGATCAATTGATCCGACGGAATCTTGATGCCGAGATTGATCACCGTGTAGCCGTTGTTGCTGAGGATGATCTCCACCAGATTCTTCCCGATATCGTGCACGTCGCCCTTCACGGTGGCTAGCACGATTTTGCCGCGCGCCGCCGTGTCGGCCTTCTCCATGAACTGTTCGAGATAATTGACCGCGGCCTTCATGGCTTCGGCGGATTGCAGCACCTCCGCCACGATCAGCTCATTGTTGTTGAACAGGCGCCCGACCTCGGCCATTCCGGCCATCAGCGGACCGTTCACGATATCGAGCGGCGCGGCGCCTTCCGCGCGCTTCAACGCCAGATCCGGGATGAGGCCTTCCTTGGTGCCTTCGATGATGTAGTTGGCCAGCCGGTCGTCCAGCGGCAGATCCGCGGCCTTGGCTTTCTCGCGGCCCTGCGCGCCGCGGAAATGTTCGGTGATGGCGGAGATGTGTATCTGGTTGATGGCCGCGCGCTGTTCCGCGTTCTGCTCCCGCCAGTCCGCCGGGGCGTCCGGCATATTCGCGGGAGGCGTATTGAACAGCAGCCGTTCCGTCAGCAGCCGCTCTTGCTCAGGGATGGACGCGAAACGCTCCAGCTTCTCGGCGTTGACGATCGCCAGATCCAGACCAGCCTTCGTGCAGTAGTAAAGGAAAACGGAATTGACCACTTCGCGCGCCGCGGCCGGAAGCCCGAACGAGATGTTCGAAATTCCCAGCGCCGTCTTCACATAGGGAATATGCTGCTTGATCAGCCGGATGGCCTCGATCGTCTCCACCGCGCCGCCGATATAGTTCGTATCGCCGGTCGCGCAAGGGAACACCAGCGGATCGATGATGATATCTTCCGGCGCGATCCCATACTTGGCGGTCAGCAGAGCCACCGAACGCTGCGCCACGGCCAGCTTGCGTTCCCGCGTGAACGCCTGCGCCTGCAGTTTGTCTTCGTCGATCGTGCCCACGATCAGCGCCGCGCCGTACGCCTTCGCCACCGGGCAGACCCGCTCAAATTTCTCCTCGCCGTCTTCCAGGTTGATCGAGTTGATGATGCTCTTCCCCTGGCAGTAGGTCAGCGCCAGTTCGATCGCCTTCGGGTCCGTCGTGTCGATCATCACCGGCGCTTGCACGATGCGGATCAGCTTTTCATAGAACGGCGGAATGTCGCGAAGCTCTTCGCGATCCGTGCTCTGGAGACAGACATCCACCACCTGCGCGCCGTTCTTCACCTGCCGGCGCGCGATCTCGACCGCTTCCTCCCACTTCTCTTCCGCGATCAGTTTCTTGAACGCCCGCGACCCGATCACGTTCGTCCGCTCGCCCACGATCAGCGGCCGCGTGCTCTCGTTCGCTTCCACCAGATCGATTCCCGAGTAATAGGAGCGATGCTTCGGGGTTGGCAGAGCCCGCGGCTTATACGACGCCGCCATCTCCGCGATCGCTTTAATATGCGCGTCGGTGGTGCCGCAGCAGCCGCCGACGATGTTCAGCCAGCCGTGCCGCGCGAATCTTTCCAATTGGCTGGCAAGCGAGGCCGGCGTTTCCTCATACTTGCCCTCCACGTCGGGAAGACCCGCATTCGGATAACAGGAAACCGGTACGCCGGACATTTCATGGATGGTCCGGATGTGATCCGTCATGAACTCCGGGCCCGTGGCGCAGTTCAGGCCGACGGCGAAAAGATCAGCGTGCGAGATCGACGCGACCAGGGCATCGGCAGTCTGCCCGGCTAGCATGGTTCCCATGGGCTCGATGGTGCCCGACACGATCACCGGAACCTTGCGGCCAATCTCGCGCTCCACCTGCCCCACGCCCAGCAACGCCGCCTTGATATTGCGCGTATCCTGGGCCGTCTCCACGAGCAGGATGTCCGCGCCGCCTTCCACCAGGGCCGCGGCCTGGTCGTGGAAATTGCGGATCAGTTCCGGAAACGTGACTCCGCCAGTTACGCTAATGGCTTTCGTGGAAGGTCCGATGGAACCGGCCACGAAGCGCGGTCTGCCCGGGGTAGCGAAGGCGTCCGCCGCTTCGCGCGCCAGACGCGCCGCTTCGAAGGTCAGAAAGCGCGCCTGATCCTGCAGGCCGTATTCCGCCAGAACCAGTTCGGTGCTTTGAAAAGAGTTCGTCTCGATGATGTCCGAACCCGCCGCAAGATACGCGCGGTGAATTTCGCTCACCACGTCGGGCCGGGTGGACACCAGGTTCTCGTTGCAGCCTTCCAGGTCGGGTCCCCCGAAATCGGCCGCCGTGAGATGCTTCTGCTGCAGCATCGTGCCCATCGCGCCATCCAAAATGACGATACGGGTGGCCATCAGCTCCTGAAGAGCCTGGATACGCTGTTCTGCTGTGTTCACGGTTAAGCTGTAATTTTACCAATCTCTTACATGGACACCGACCCGGGGTTGTGCGCGAATTGTGCCTATCGGCGGGAGATTCGCTCCGACCGCGGCTCCGTCTTTCTCCAATGTCTCCGCTGGTTGAAGGAGCCGCAATATCCGAAATACCCGTCCTTGCCGGTGCTCCGCTGCCCCGGCTTTGAACGGGCCGTGAAGAGTCCGTCGCATCCCGGACTGAACCCGCGATAGAATACCGGCGTGACCAGACGAAACGTACTGCAAATTGCCGGAGCCGCCGCCGTGGCCGCGCAGGCCGCCGGTGCCGACGAACCTTCCACCGGAGGCGGGGGACGCCTGAAGCAGTCCGTCGCGCGCTGGTGCTACAAGAAGTACAGCGTCGACGAACTCGCGCAGCATGCCAAACGAATTGGATTGAAGGGCATGGATCTGCTCGATCCGCCCGACTGGCCCACCGTCCAGAAGTACGGCCTCGTCCCGGCCATGGTCCCGGAGAAGAACGACATTCCCAACGGCTTCAATCGCCTCGAAAACCACGACAAGCTGGTCCAGAACATGGAAGAGCTTCTCGGGAAGGCGGCCGCCGCTGGCGTTCCCAACGTCATCGCCATGTCCGGGAACCGCAGAGGATTATCCGACGCGCAGGGCATCGAAAACTGCGTTATCGGGCTCAACCGCTGCAAGAAAATGGCGGAGGAAAAGAACGTCACCATCTGCATGGAGCTGCTCAACAGCAAGATCGACCACCACGACTATCAGTGCGACCACACCGCGTGGGGCGTCGAGGTCATGAAAAAGGTGGATTCGCCGCGCGTCAAACTGCTCTACGACATCTATCACATGCAGATCATGGAAGGCGACCTCATCCGCACCATCCGCGCCAACATCAACTACATCGGCCACTTCCATACCGGCGGCGTTCCCGGCCGTCATGAACTGAACGATACGCAGGAAGTGAACTGGCGCGGCGTCGCGCTGGCTCTGGCGGATCTGAACTATAAGGGCTTTGTCGCCCACGAGTTCGTTCCCACCGCCGCCGACCCCATCAAGTCGCTCGAACAGGCTTACCAGATCTTCAACGTGTAAGCGCGCGCCTTCTGGAGCATTTCAGGCGTCACTTCGAGGTCTCCGGCTATGGCATCGCGCCCATGAGTCAGGCGCACCGGCGCTCTCCGGGCAGCGCGAGTTTTCGATTCTTCTTCGACGATTCGGAAGCCTGGCGCGGGAACGAACCAAGTCACGCGCGGCGAACGACGCCAGCCCGGCGCGCGAACCATTTTCACCAGGAACGCGAAGTTGTCCGCGAATAGCAGGCGGTAATCGGCGGGTTTCTCGGAAAAGCCGCGCCTTCGGGATCGCAGAACGATTGCGGCCCTGTCATGCGCGCCCGCGGAAGCCAGCACGGATGCAAGCAGCGCCTCTCCGGCCGGCTCACTCGTGGTCCGTTCCCAGGTGCGCCACCGCTTTCCCCCGCGACAAACGCCAGCGCTGCTCCGGCGGCCAGCAGCGAATCCGCGCCAGGCTGTCCGGAGAAACCACGCCAGCCCGCGTAAGCAGCGATCGCCAAGGCCACCGCGATTTGCCGGGCCAGCGCGATCCGGATCGACTTCGCCGATTGGGAGCCATCCGCCGCCCACGCCGCCGCGAACACCGCGAGGAACCACGCCGCTCGCCATCGCCCTTGCTCCAGCGCAGCCAGCGCCATCGCGCCCGCGGCCAGAATCAGGAACCAATCGTAGAGATCACGCGTGGAAAGAGCGATCCGGGAGCGCTCAACCGCCACCCGCACGCGCTCGAACTCCCGCCTTTGGGCGTCGTCCATCGGGGAGATGCGTGGCATGCGGCGAACATCTCACAATACTCAATCCCGACACAGAGACACAGCTTCAGCATCTTGCCGCCCATCAAGCATCTTTCATCGAAGGCGTGCAACGGGGCATGGACGCATCTTATAAACGGCGTAGCCGAAGTTCTGCATATTTAGCATGGAGCGCGGGACTGGCGATAGCGAGCGTCTGTAGACCGGCGTCCGGCGCGTTCGCCGGCATGTCCGCCACCGGCGCAAAGTGCCGCGTATCCGGCTTCCCAAAAAACTCACGATGCAGCCGGTAGCACGCCCGATGACACGCGTTCTGTTCCACAATGACGCGCACCACCGGTTCGGCGTCGCCGCCCGCCAGCACCGTTACGCCCATCCCTTTGAGCGCGGATCGAACCCGCCCGGCCACGCCCTTCGAATCCGCGCAAACTCCGCCGCCCACCAACGAGAGCACCGCCGCATCCGGGTGCATGTGGATCTCCGCGCAGCCGGAGAAAAGCTCCTTCTCCACCGGCTCGAAGGCCGCGACGCTGGCCACGCCCAGTACCACGCGATCTCCGTCCAGAACGAGCAGCGCCGGTTCAAAGCCCTTGCGCTCGCAGACGCCCGCAATCTTCGCCAGCAGTTCCGGCCCGGCCGGAAACTCGCTTGATGCGACTTCCAAAATCAGCAGATTCTGTTTCACGCCGATCGCCTTGATCCCGCCCGCCGTGCAGGGCGATGACGGCTCAATGCGGGTACCCTCGATTTCCGGCCGGCGCGAGTTCCGAATGCTGAGCGGAATTCCCTGGCGAACCGCTGGCTGCACGGTCTCGGGATGCAGGACTTTTGCGCCGGCGCGCGCCAGCGCCGTCGCTTCCTCAAACGAAAGCGAGCGCACGCGATGCACCGACTGCAGAATGCGGGGGTCGCACGTGAGCATTCCGTCCACATCCGTCCAAATCTCGATCAGATCGGCCGCGATCCCGGCGCCCACCAGAGACGCCGTAAGGTCGGAGCCGCCGCGGCCCAGCGTTGTGGTCACGCCATCTTCGGTCGCGCCGATGAAGCCGCCCATCACGACCACGTTCTGTTCCGCGAGCGCGGGGATGGAGCGCCGCATGCGGGCGTAGGTCTCCCAGAGAAGCGGCGCGGCGGCGCCATGCCGTCCGTCCGTTACGACGAACTCCCGCGAATCCACATGCACCGCGGGCACGCCCGCTTGCAACAGGGCGCCGGCTACGATCTCGCTCGAAAGCCGCTCGCCGAAACTCGCCATGGCGTCCAACAGTTCGGGCGTCAGCTCCCGGCCGTCCTCGCAGAGATCGTGAACAAGTCCTTGCAGTTCCCGGAAGCTCTTCTGCAGCGAGCGCTCCAGCAGATCGAGCTTCACCCCGCGGACCAGGTCGTCGGCCATACGGAAGTGCGCATCCTGCACGGCCTGCAGAGTCTTGCGCGCTTGATAACCCTTTCCCTGCGAAGCCTGCTCGGCGATGCTGAGCAGCTGATCCGTGGTGTGTCCGATGGCCGATACCACCACCACGGGATGCTCCGCCACGTGTCCGCGAACGATGCCGCAAACGCGGCTGATGGCCTCCGGCGATTCTAACGAGGAACCGCCAAATTTCATGACGATCATTAACGTTCCACCCTTCGCTACCAACCTATCGCCGGGGTCGTGAAAAAGTCGGGTGGACGAAATAAGGAAGACGTAAGGGCGGCATCCCGTTTTTGGATGGGCCTGATAGATGAATGTTCACTTCTGCAGGAGAAAATTGCCCACGAACATGGCATCGATCCCCGACGCGAAGAAGCTCCGCACCGCATCGCGCGGCGAACAAACCAGCGGCTCCCCGAAAAGGTTGAAGGACGTATTGTAGAGAACCGGCAGCCCCGTGCGCTGCCCCGCCGCCTGCAACAGCTTCCAATAGAGCGGATTGTCGGCGCGCCGCACGGTTTGCACCCGCACGAAATCGCGGCCGAGCGTGGCCGCCTCGAAAGTCTTGCGGTGCGCGGGCCGGACGCGGCTCACCGACGCCAGAAATCGCGCGTTCGGTCCCGTTTCGAAATACTCGCCCGCTAATTCTTCGGGCACAGACGCCGCGAACTTCCGGAACGCCTCGCGGTGCTTGATGAACTGATTGAGATTCTCGGTCGAGTAAGGATCGAGCGGCGACGCCAGAATGCTCCGATTGCCGAGCGCGCGCGGACCGAACTCCATGCGTCCCTGCATCCACGCGACGATCTTGCCGTCCGAGATCTGCTCAACCGCGGTCTCCACCAGTTCATCCCCGGTGAGCAGGTAGCGGAAACGCAGCTTGCAATTTTCGAGCACTTGTTTGATGGGCTCCGCCGCAAACTCCGGGCCCAGCAGATATGCCCCGGTGTCGACCCGCTCCCGCCGGTGCAGAATGTCGTGCCATACGTGCAGTACGGCGCCCAGGGCCGTTCCCGCATTCCCGGCGGCCGGCTGTACGAAGACGTTCTGGAAATGTCCCGCGCTTTCCAGCGCCGTCACCAGAAAGGCGTTAAATCCGAGTCCGCCGGCGAGACACAAATTCTTCCCTGAGCCCGCCAGCCGCAGCACCGCTGCTTCGACGGCGCGCTGCACGCCTGTCGCGATAGATTCGCGCTGTTCGCCCTTCAACCCCGCGGCAGGCGTGGCGCCTACGGCTTCGAAAAACTTCGTCGAAAATCCGCCCAGCGTCAAGCGCGCCGGATCGAAAAAGCTCCGGTCGAATCGCGGCGCGGTCTCGTTCCCCACGATCTGCTCGAAAAGCCCCGCCAATGATTCATCGCCCGACGCCGCCAGCCACTGCGTCTTGTGCTCATCGGCATCCGGCTTGAAACCCAATAGCTCGGTTACGCGCGTGTAGAGATCGGCTAGAGAATCCGGATAATAAAACTCTTCCTCGATCGTCAGGCCCGCGGCCGATCCCGTCCAGCGCGCCCCGCACCGCACGTCGCCTCCGCGATCCAGCGTCAAAACCGTCGCCTCCTCGAAGGGGGACGCATAGAAGGCCGACGCCGCGTGCGCCAGGTGATGCCCCACCAGCACCATGCGGCTTGAGGGAAACCGGTCGCGCAGCTGGAGGTTCAACGATCCCGCGGCGCTCTGCGGCACGGGCCGCGCCACCGCCACAATATCGATGTCCTTCGGCGCCAGATGGCCGATCGCGAGGCACGCTTCCATCGATTCCACCGGCAGTTCGCCCCGCCGCGTGCGCCGCGCGACCTTGGCTTCTTCCATGGCCGCGACCAGATTGCCGTCGGTCAGCAGCGCTGTTGCCGAGCCGCTATCGATCGTGGCCAGACCCAGTACGTTCATTGCGCCGAGCCCGCGGCCCGCAGGCGCGCAATCGAACGCTCGCGCCCGATCGCGGTGAACACATGGAACGCGCCCGGTCCCACCGTTTGCCCGGTCAGGGCCGCCCGCGAGCCGTTGATGAGCAGCCCCGGCTTCACGCCCAGCTCCGCGGCCAAGGCGCGCAGTTCCGTTTCCACGCTCGCCTCGGTAAACTCTTCGTGCGCCTCCAGCCGCGCCGACAGTTTCCACAATCCCGCGCGCGTCCCCGGCAGATTCAGCTTGTCCAGCGCGCTCGCCTCAATCACGAAATCATCGGCGAAGTAGGCCCGGCCGCGCGTCGCGAAATCGACCAAAGTCATGTAGCGCGCCCGCAGCAGATCCACTGTTTCCTCCAGCCAGGGGTCGGGGAAGGGAATCTGCAGCCCGACCTTCTCCAGTTCCCCGCGCACATACGGCGTCACTTCCGAAGCATGCATGCTGCGCAGGTGCTGCGAGTTCAGCCACAGCGCTTTCGGATCGAACGGGTCTTCTTCGCTGAAGTTGATGACCGCATTGCTCCGGTTCACGCCCTCAAACGCAAAGCTGGTCACCAGCTCCGAGCGCGACATCTGCTCGCGGTTGTCTTTGGGCGACCACCCGAGCAGAGAAATGAAATTCACGAACGCGCGCGGCAGGAATCCGCCATCCCGGTACGTCGTCACGCTCACCACCGGGCCGTGCAGGCGCTTGGAGAGCTTGGTTCCATCGGGCGCCGTCAACAGCGGAAGATGCGCAAACTGCGGGCGCTCGCAAGCCAGCGCGTCGAAAATCAGCAAATGCTTATATGTATTCGATAAGTGATCCTGGCCGCGCACGACATGCGTAATGCGGAGGTCTGCGTCGTCCGCGCAGGAGGCCAGATGGTAGGTCGGCGTGCCGTCGCTGCGGAGCAGCGCGAAATCCTCCACATCCGCGATCGCCTTCGACTGCGGTCCGTAGACCAGATCCGCAAAGGACAGATCCCCGCCGTTCTCGCGCGGCACGCGAAACCGCAGCACGAACCGCTCTCCCGCGGCGGCCCTGCGGTCGCTTTCCTCCGCCGAGAGTTCCCGCATTCCCGGATTGGACAGCCACTGCCCCTCGCGATTTCCCGCGCTTTCCTCTATGCTGGCGGTTGTGCCGGCCGGCGTGAAATCCCGGTACGCCAGACCCTTCTGGCGAATCTCCTCGGCCGCTTTCCGGTGCAGGTCCGCGCGGTCCGACTGCCGGTATAGTTCGTCCCACCCCAGTTCCAGCCAGTGCAGCCCCTCGTAGATGGAATTCAGCGAGGCTTCGGTATTCCGCTCGACATCCGTATCGTCGATTCGCAAGACGACCGTTCCCCCGTGTCGGCGGGCGAACAGCCAGTTGAAGATAAACGTGCGGGCGCTGCCGATGTGGAGGAAGCCCGTGGGAGAAGGTGCGAAACGAACGCGCAACATGAAACCGTAGTATAGAGAATCGACGGTTTCGCGCTGTCCGTTAAAAGCCCATTAAGCCCGAGACGTTCCCCTGGGCGCCCGCGTCACAATCACCAGCAGGAGAGGATTCAATGCCACGCTTGATCACCGCAACTTTATTCGCAACCGCTTTCATGACGATGGGCGCCCTGGCCCAGGCTCAATATGAGCCGCCTCCGGGAAACTATCCGCCGCCCGGCGCGCGCTTCGGACCGAACGGGCGATACGCGCCCGACGCGGTCTCGGCGACCATCGATAAGGTCCGCGCCGATCTCGACCGCTCGTACGACGGATGGCGCTTCAACAACCACGATCGCGACCGCCTGAACCATGCCGAGAAAAACCTCCGTGAGTTCGGGGAGAAATGGCATCATGGCCGCTTCGACAAGGGCCAACTCGATGACGCCATCGGCAGCATCCAGCATGTGCTCGATAAAAATCACATGCCGCCGAACGACCGCGCCAGCGTGGACCAGGACGTGAACCAGCTTCGCGAACTTCGTGACGCTTACAACCGGCACGAACTTCCCGCCCGCTACTAGCCTGCCGGAGGATCTGATCCTGTCCCGCCTGCGCCGGCAGCGTGGGACAGGCTGAACGTCCCGCCGCCGCATGCACCGGGCGCCGCGCAAGTTATGATGAAACGCAAACTGCGGCATGCTCTCGTTTCTTCTGCACGGCTGGCGATCCTGGAAAAGCGCGAAAGGGGTGGCGCTCCTCGCCATTTGCGCATTGGCGCTCGGGATCGGCTCGGCGACCGCGATTTATAGCGTCGTCCAGGCCGTGTTGCTGAATCCGCTCGGATTCCAGCATCAGGAGCGTTTCCTGGCCGTCTGGAGCGGCTTCAGCGATCGTCCCGGCTGGCGTAGCGCCCTCTCTTATCTCACGATGCGGGATTTCGCCGAGCGCAATCGCACGCTGGACGCTTTCGGCTGCACCAACACCATCAGCTACAACGTCACCTCCGACCGGGAAGTGAGCCGGATCGTCGGCGCGGAGACCTCGCCGGTTTTGGCCAACGCGCTGGGCGTGAATCCCGCCATCGGACGCTGGTTCAGCCAGGGCGATCCCGCCCGCGTCGCGGTCCTTTCAAACCGGCTTTGGAAGCGTCTGGGCGCTCCTGCCGACCTCGCCGGAAAAACCTTGATGATGGACGGCAAGCCCTACGCCCTTCTGGGCGTTATGCCGCCCTGGTTCCGTTTGCCCATTTACGAATCAGCCGTGGATGTCTGGATTCCCTTAAACCCGGATCCCGAGACGAAAGCCAATCGAGGTGAAAATTACCTGCAGTGCAGCGCCCGCATGAAGCCTGGCGTCACGCAACAGCAAGCCGCCGACGATCTGCAGCGCGTCACCGGCGAACTTCGCCGCGAGCATCCGAACGAGTTCATCTCCGACCGGATCATCGTCCATCGCATGCTGGACGACGCTCTCATCGACATCCAGCCCACGCTGCTGCTGCTGCTCGGCGCATCCGTCGCTCTGCTCCTGATCGCGTGCGCCAACGTGGCTGGCCTGCTGCTCGCCCGTTCCGTCGCCCGCGCCCGGGAAACGGCCGTCCGCGTCGCGCTCGGGGCCGCGCGCTGGCAGCTCGGCCTGCAATATTTCGCGGAAGGCCTGGTGCTCTCGATCGGCGGCGCGGCTCTGGGAGCGCTGCTCAGCTTCTCCCTGGTCCGGGTGGTGCTCTCCATCGCCGCCGCTCAGATTCCCCGCGCGGAGGACATCGGGATCGACGGTCGCGTCCTCGTTTTCGCGCTTGCGCTCGCCGTACTCTGCGCCGTCCTGTTCAGCCTCGCGCCGCTCTGGCAAGCCAACCGCACGCCGCCCAATGAGGTGCTCACCGACGGCGTACGCGCCTCCGCCAGCGCCCGCAGCCGCCGCGTTCTGCGCGTCTTTGTCGTCTCTGAAATCGCTCTCGCCTTCGGACTTCTGGCCGTGTGCGCTCTCATAGTCGACCAGCTCGGCGCGCTCCGCCGTGTCTCGCTCGGGTTCAATCCCGAGCACCTGCTCACCCTGCACACGTACGTGCCGGATTCGAAGTATCCGACCGCCGCGGCCAAGCAGATTTATCAGACCAGGCTGATCGGCGCCATTGAGCGTCTGCCCGGCGTCGAAGCCGCCGGATTCATTCAGATGCTTCCCCTCAAAGGGTGGGGCGAGAACACCACTGTCGACGTGGAAGGCCGTCCCGAGATCCCGCTCAATAAGAAGGAATCCATCGAATTCCGCTTCCTCAACCCGGATTATTTCCGCGCCATGGAAATCCCTGTCATCGAGGGCCGCGTCTTCAACGCGCGCGATGTTCATCAGAACGCTCCCGCGCCCATGGCGCTGGTCATCAACCAAACGCTGGCGCGCTTGTTCTGGCCGGGCGGTCACGCCGTCGGCGCCCATGTCACTGTTTCTCAAGATGAGAAGACGCGCTTTCAGATCATCGGCGTGGTGGGGGATGTGCGCAACGCCGGGCTCAGCCAGCCGGTGCGTCCGGAAATCTACATCTCATACCTCGAAACGCCCTCGAACCATATGACTTGGGCCGTCCGCTCCCGGCTGGACCCGGCTACGCTCACCAGGGAACTGCGCGCCGCCATCTTCCAGGTTGATCCGGATCAGCCCGTCTATAACGTCCAGACCATGTCGCAGGTGGTAGAAACCTCCATCGGCAGGGAGCGGCTGCAATCCATCCTGATTTCTTTTTTCGCCGTCGCCGCCCTGCTACTTTCCATGCTGGGCGTTTACGGCGTCGTATCCTACTCCGTCCGCCAGCGCACCACGGAGATCGGCACCCGCATGGCCCTGGGCGCGACGACTCAAAATCTGATGAGCCTGGTTCTCAACGACGGTTTGAAGATGGCGGGCATCGGCATCGGCGCGGGCCTGGCGCTCGTGCTTGTCCTCGCGCGCCTGCTGAGCGAGAGCGCGCTGCACGTTCAGCTGGACGACGTGAAGCCATTCGTGTTCACCACGGCCCTGGTCGCCGGACTCACCGCTCTGGCCTGCTTCTTCCCCGCGTGGCGAGCCACCTTGGTTTCGCCCATGATCGCCATCCGCAATGAGCCGGGCGTACTCTGGCAACGCACCCGCTTCGGCCTTCTGCGCGTCGCCGAACAGTTCTCCGGCCTCATCAGCCGCGCCGATGAACAGGCCGCCACGAGCGAGGCCGATCTGCTTGCCGAAATCGCCGACGTCAGCCGCCAGGCGGCCTCCTTCGCCGAAGCGACCCGGAGCGCGCTCGATTGCATTCGGCGCCGCATCAACGCCGAATCGCTCGCGCTTTTTGTGCAGCGCGACGTCGGCCAGCCCTACCGCTGCCACGGCGTCACGCCGGACGCTTGTGTCGATGACTGGATGCTGCCGCCCGACGCGCTCATTGTCGGACGGCTTCGCCACTATTCCGGCGCCATGCCCGTCGGCGCGGGGGATGTCGACGCAAGCGCGCGATGGGCGGCCGAAAGCGCGCCTCAGCATCTGCCGGAGATCGCGATTCTGCGGGAGGTGGCGCCGGTTCTGGCCGTTCGCGTCGCCGTCAAGAAAGAAATCAGCGGCATTCTCTTTGTCGGCCGTCCGGTAGGCCGCGCTTCCTACAGCCCGCTCGAAAAGCGGCTCCTCCGCGGCGTGTCCGCCCAGTTCGCGATGATGATCGAGAATTCCCGCCTGACCAATCGCATCGTCGAGCAGGAGCGTCTCCGCCGCGAGATCATGCTCGCCGGCGAGGTCCAGCAGCGGCTCTTTCCCGAGCGCCCCATGACGACCGCGAATCTGGAACTCGCCGGCGTCTGCATCCCCGCCCGCGGCGTGGGCGGTGATTATTACGACTTCCTCGATCTGGGCGGCCGCAACATCGGCATCGCTCTCGCCGACGTGGCCGGCAAGGGCATAGCCGCGGCGTTAGTCATGTCGGTCGTGCAAGCCTCGCTGCGCAGCCTGGCCGGCAACGACGGCGTCTCGCTGGCGGAGCTCGCTTCCAAAATGAACAGGCTGCTCCACCGCTCCACCGGCTCGAGCAGCTACGCCACATTCTTCTATGCGGAGGTGGATGAAGAACGCCGCGAACTCCGCTACGTCAACGCCGGCCACAATCCGCCTTACCTGCTGCGCAACGGCGTATCCCATTCCTCCGTCCCGTTTGTGGCTTCCGCCGCGCCGTCCACGGGAAACATCGAAGAACTCTCCACCGGCGGCACCATCATCGGCATGTTCGCCCAGGCCAATTACGAAGAAGGCGTGGTCCATCTGCAGCCGGGAGACATCCTGATCGCCTTCACCGACGGAGTTCCCGAAGCTCTCAATCCCAAAGACGAAGAGTACGGAGAAGACCGCCTCCAGCAGATCCTCCGCGCCGTCTCGCATCTCCCGATTAACGATATGGCCGCCCGCATTCTGCAGGAGCTGAAAAAGTGGATCTCCGACGCCGCCCAGTATGACGACCTCACTTTTATCCTGATGAAGGTGAGCTGAGGGCCATGCTCTCTATCCTGCTGCGCGGATGGCGATCGTGGAAGAGCGCCAAAGGCGTCGCTCTGCTCGCCATTCTCGCGCTCGCGGTCGGCATCGGTTCCACCACCGCCATCTACACCGTCGTGCACGCCGTGCTGCTGAACCCGTTCCCCTACCTCCACGGCGAACGGTTCGTCACGCTCTTCGGCGCACGCTTCAGCGAGCCCGGCCAGTTCTCCGGCCTTTCTCTGCCCGACATCCAGGATTTCCAGCAGCGCACCCGCAGCTTCGACGTGTTCGGCGCCTTCGCTTCCCTGGATTTCAACCTCACTGCACCCGGACCGCCGCAGCTCATTCCGGGTGTCGCCGTGGCGCCGGCGCTTGCGAACAACATCGGCGTGAACCCGATTCTGGGCCGCTGGTTCGGGGAACCCTCGAGCGAGCACGGCGATTCCAATCTTGCCGTGATCTCCAGCGGACTCTGGCATCGGCTCGGCGGCAGCCCCGGCATTCTCGGGACAAGGCTCATGCTCAACCATCAGCCCTACACCGTGACGGGAGTGATGCCGGGCTGGTTCCGCCTGCCCGTGGGAGGCACCGGCGGCGAGGAAATTCGCAGCGACGTTTGGGTGCCGCTCCATCCTCCCGCCGGGGAGAGCAATCGCGGCTATGCCGCTTACTTCTGCTACGCGCGCCGGAAGCCCGGCGTCACGCTGGCCCAGGCCGACGCCGACGTGAAGCGCGCCGCGGCCGGCATTGCGCGCGACACCCCGCAGTTTCATGCCGGGTTCACCGCCATGGTGTTGTCGTTACAGCAGTCGCTCGTGAAGGAAATCCGTCCCACCTTGCTTCTGCTAATCGCCGCCGCGGCCGCGCTGCTTCTCATCACCTGTGCGAACGTGGCGGGCTTGCTGGTCTCGCGCTCCGTCGCCCGCGCGCGGGAAACCGCGATTCGCGTCGCTCTCGGCGCTTCGCGATCGCAGCTGGCACTGCAGTTTTTCGTCGAAGGCCTGATGACCGCTCTCGCCGGGGCCGCCGCCGGCATTTTTATCAGCTACGCGCTGGTCCGCTTCGTCCTCTCGCTGGCTGCCGACGAGATCCCGCGCGCCGACGAGATTACCGTGAACTGGCCGGTTCTCGGTTTCGCGCTCGCGGTCGCCATCCTCGCGAGTCTGCTGTTCAGTCTGGCTCCGCTCTGGCAGGCGGTTCGGACTCTTCCTAATGACGTTCTGACGGAAGGCGTGCGCGCCTCCGCGGGCGCCCGCACCCGCAAATTGTCCCGTTTTCTGGTGGTCGCGGAGATCGCCTTGGCCTTCACCCTGCTCGCCGTCGGAGCTCTCCTGGTCGCGGAGCTCGCGAATTTGGCCCGCGTCGCGCCCGGCTTCAATCCCGATCACGTCCTCACCTTCCGCCTCAACGTTCCGGCCTCACAGTATCCGGATCTGGCGCGTCTAGCCGGCTACCAGAAACAGCTTGTCTCCTCCATCGAACGCGTTCCCGGAGTTTCGTCCGCGGCTTTCTCGAATCAACTGCCGCTGGCCGGGTGCTGCTACTCCTTCGACATCTACCCGGAAGGGCGCTCGGTCGACCCCACTCATCTGGAAGCGGTCAGCTTCATGGTGACCAGCCCGGGCTATTTCCGCGCCATGGAGATTCCTCTTCTGAGCGGGCGTCTCTACACCGGGCAGGAAGCCTCCGAGGACACAACGGCGGTGATCGATCAAGCCGCGGCGCGGCGCTACTGGCCGGGCCGCGATCCCGTGGGCCAGTACGCTCACGCTTCCAGTCCCGACGGCACGCGCTTTCGTATCGCGGGCGTCGTGGGCGCGGTAAAGAACAAGAGCCTCCACGATGCCACCACGCCCGAGGTCTTCTTCCCGAACTCCCTCGCCACCTTGAACGCCATGTTCTTCGTGGTGCGTTCGCCGCTTCCGGAACAGACGCTGGTCCCCGCGCTCCGCCGCGCCGTGCAATCGGTGGATCCGCTCCAGCCCATTTACGCCGTTCAGACGATGAATGACATCGTGGCCGCGTCCATCGCCCGGCAGCGCCTGCAATCTTTCCTGATCTCTTTCTTCGCCGCCGCCGCGCTGCTCATGGCCACGCTCGGCGTTTACGGCGTCGTATCCTATTCCGTGCGCCAGCGCACCGTGGAGATAGGAACCCGCATGGCCGTCGGCGCCACCAGCCGCGATCTGATCCGCCTCATCCTGGGGGACGGACTGAAGATGGCGGCGTTCGGGATCGGGATCGGCGCTCTCGTCATCGCCTGCGTAGCCGTGGCGCTGCGAGCGAACCTCAGCGGCCTGCGCCTGGACGACCCGCGTCCTTTCCTGTTCTCGACGGGGACCGTCGCGGGGCTGACCGCGCTCGCCTGCTTCGCGCCGGCCTGGCGCGCCACGCTGCTTTCCCCCATGGTCGCCATTCGCAATGATTCCGGCGGCCTCTGGCGGAGCACGCGCGAAAACTTCAAGCGGATCGGCGGCCTCGTGTCGCGCGTCGATGAGCAGGGCGCGACCGCTGAATCCGAACTCCTCGCCGCAATCGCCGACGCCGGCCGCACCGCCGCCACGTTCCCGGAAGCGCTAGAAGCCGCGCTAAACCGTCTGCGGGACCGCGTTCACGCCGAATCCATTGCGCTCTTCGTCCAGAAGGCCGACGGCCAGCCCTATCGCTGCGCCGCGGCGATTCCGGGCAACACTCCGGGCAACACCGGCGCATGGAGTCTTCCCGCCGCGTCGCTCCTCATCAGCCGTCTGCGCCACTACCCGGGAGCGATGCCGCTCGAGCGCGCCGATCTCGACGCGAGCGCGCGATGGGCCGAAGAAAACGCGCCCCGGCACCTTCCTGAAATCGCGACCATCCGCGACACCGGCGCTGCTCTCGCCGCCCGCGTGGCCGTGCGCAGCGAAATCAGCGGTGTCCTTTTTTTAGGTCACCCCGTTGGCCGCGCGCACTATAGCGAACTCGATCGCCGTCTGGTCCGCGGCGCCGCCGCGCAACTCGCCACCATGCTCGAGATTTCGCGTCTCACCGACCGCATCTCCGAGCAGGAGCGCCTGCGCCGCGAACTGGCGCTCGCCGGCGAAGTGCAGAAGCGCCTCTTTCCGGACCGCTCGCCGGAGACCGCGAATCTCCAATTCGCCGGCATCTGCATCCCGGCGCGCGGCGTCGGCGGCGACTATTACGACTTTCTCGATCTCGGCGATCGGCACCTCGGCGTCGCGCTCGCCGATGTCGCGGGGAAGGGGATTGCCGCCGCCCTCATCATGTCGGTGGTGCAAGCCTCGCTCCGCAGTCTCACCGGCGCTCCCGGCGGTTCCCTGGCCGAAATTGCCGCGCGCCTCAATCGCCTTCTCCACCGCTCTACCGGCTCCAATAGTTACGCCACCTTCTTCTACGCGGAGGTCGACGAACAGCGCCGTTCCATGCGTTACGTGAACGCCGGCCACAATCCGCCCTATCTTCTCCGCGGCGATGGCGTCATCGAGGAACTCACCACCGGCGGCACCATCATCGGCATGTTCGCCCGCTCCAGCTATGAGGAAGCCGCCGTCCGTCTTCAAACCGGCGACGTCCTGCTCGCTTTCACCGATGGCGTTCCCGAAGCCCTCGATCCCCAGGACGAGGAGTTCGGCGAGGACCGCCTCAAGCAGTATCTCCGCTCCGCCACGCACCTTCCGGTGGACGACATGGCTGCCGGCCTTCTCCAAAAGCTCCAGGCGTGGATTTCGGACGCCGCTCAGTACGACGACCTGACCTTCATTCTCATGAAAGTGAACTGACTCCAATGCGCATCACTTCTGTTGAAACCTTCACCGCCGGCAATCCCTGGAAAAACTGGCTCTTCGCCCGCGTTCACACCGACGAAGGGCTTTATGGCGTGGGCGAGGGCACGCTGAATTATTTCGGCAAGACCGTGGAAGCCGCCATCCACGAACTGACGCCGTTGATCATCGGCGCCGATCCGTTCCAGGTGGAAATCATTTCCCGCAAGCTGGTTCGCGATGTCTACTCCGATGGCGCCCAGATTCATAACAGCGCCGTCTCGGCCATCGAAATCGCTCTCTGGGACATCATCGGCAAGGCCGCCAATCAGCCGATCTATAACCTCTGGGGCGGACGCTGCCACCAGAAACTTCGCGCGTACGCCAACGGCTGGTATCGCGGCCCGCGCGAGCCCGAAATGTTTGCGGAAAAAGCCAAAATCGTCGCCGGCCGCGGATACACGGCGCTCAAGTTCGATCCTTTCGGCAGCGCCTGGCGCATGGTTTCGCGCGCGGAGTTCGATCTCTCCATCGACATCATCGCCGCCGTTCGCGACGCCGTCGGCCCGCAAGTGGATCTCCTGATCGAAGGCCATTCGCGCTTCAACGTCGCCACCGCGGTCCAGTTCGCAGAAGCGATCGCGCGCTTTCGTCCGGCCTGGTTCGAGGAGCCCGTGCACCACGCGAACATCGGCGCCATGGTCGAAGTGGCTAAGCGCAGTCCCGTGCCCATCGCCACCGGCGAGAGTTACTCCAGCAAGCAGCAGTTCGCCGAACTGCTTTCGCATAATGTCGTCAGCATTCTGCAGCCCGAGCCGCTCGCGCTCGGCGGCCTGTTCGCGGCCCGCAAAATCGCCGACATGGTTGACGCCCATTACGGCGTGATCGCGCCCCACAGCGCGCAGGGGCCCATCTGTTCCGCCGCCTGCGTCCAGCTGAACGCTTCCATCCCCAATTTCTTTATTCACGAGATCTTCGACGAGTTCAATGAGCCTTGGGAGAAGGAGATCGTGACCAACGCCGTTCACGTCGTGGATGGCTACATCGAGATTCCGGACCGGCCCGGTCTCGGGATCGACTTGAACGTCGAAGAGATTCGGAAACACCCCTATCAACAAGGCAATCACCTTCCCCTTTTCCAACCCGGATGGGAACAGCGCAAGGGCGAGAAGTAGTCTGTAACGCCCGCGTCCTTCGCCCGGCGGCCTTGAAGCGCCTGCCGAGCGGCGAGCTCTGGATCGAGAGATTCGCGCCCGGGGCGGCGATCCTCGGCGCGATAGTCATGCTGACCGCCCTCTACGCGTTCGTGTCCCGGGCGCTTACTCGCGGCTATGGACTTTTGGCCATGCTGCTGATCGCTTTGTTCGCCGGCGCGAATCGATGCGGCGATTCCATTCTTCCCGCGAGCCTCGCGAAAATCGACCGTTGTTCCGCGGCCGTCACGCCCTAAGCGGTCAATAGCTCAAACCATAGCCGAGCGCGAACATCGTCTGATACCCGGGATCCCCGATCCGCAAGGATGTGGATGTCGATTTCGGCCACGTATACGACAGCTTTCCGGTCGGCTTGTAATCCCCGAACAGAACATCCGTCACGCCCGCGCCTTCGGTTCCCGGCAGCCACGCCGCGATCCACGCATCGGCCTGGTCCGCCACGTCGTCGATGAACAGCGGCCGGCCGGAAAACAGCACCACAGCCACCGGAATGCCCGCTTTCTTCATGTTCTGGAGCGCCGCTTTATCCCCGGCGTCCAAATGCAGATTCGCGATCGTCCGATCCCCGAACATCTCCGCGTAGGGCTTCTCGCCGATCACGAGCACGCCCACATCCGCGCCTTCCGCGCCCGTCCCGTCCTTCGTATAGGAAATGATCGTGCTCGGCGAGACAGCCCGCTCCATCGCCTCGCGGATCGTCGTTCCTTTGATCACCTTGCCGCTCTTGCCTTGCCACGTGATCGTCCAGCCGCCGCACTGATTCCCGATATCGTCGGCGCTCACGCCCGCCAGGTGTATGCGTTTGGCGGTCTTCGATAACGGCAGTACGCTGTGATCGTTCTTCAGCAGCACCAGCGATTCCCGAACCGCCTGGCGCGCCACCGCCCGATGCTCCGGAGAACCGAAACTCTTCTGCAGCGACTTGTCCGCGAGCGGATTATGTTTCGGATCCAGCAGCCCCATCGCCGCCTTTACGCGCAAAATCCGCAGCACCGCGTCATCGATGCGCGTCATCGGAACAGCGCCGCTGGTCACCAGTTCTTTCAGATCCTTGAAGAAGAGGACAAACTTCTCCGGCACCATGAACATGTCCATCCCGGCCAGCACCGAAGCGCGGATCTGCTCTTTGAAGTCTCCCGGAAGTTCGTCGAGCGCGTTGTAATCGGAAATCAGAAACCCTTCAAATCCCATTTCGTTCTTCACGATGTCCGTCATCAGGTGCTTATTCGCCGAACACTTCACGCCGTTCCAGCTGTTGTAGCTGGGCATGATGGTCCCCACGCCGGCCCGGATCGTATCCGCGTATCCCGGCAGAAAAAGGCGACGGAAAGTCGCTTCGTCCATCACCACGTCGCCATGGTCCATCAGCCCTTTCAGGCCGGTTCCGAACACGGTTCCGCCATCTCCCGCCAGGTGCTTCGCGCAGGCCATCACCTGGTTCGGGCCGCTGACGTCGGCGCCTTGCAGGCCGCGCGTCTCCGCTTCTCCCAGGGGCCGCACAATTTCCGGCGTCTCGCCGAAGCCCTCATACGTCCGGCCCCAGCGGATGTCCTGGGGAACCGCGATGCAGGGAGCGAATCCCCAGGGAATTCCCGTAGCGCGAACTTCTTCGGCCGTCACCCGTCCAATCTGCTCCACCAGGGCCGCATCGCGCGTCGCGCCCAGACCGACATTGTGCGGGAAGATGGTCGCGCCTTCCACGTTGTTGTGACCATGCACCGCGTCCACGCCGTAAATCAGCGGAATCTTGAGCCGCGTCTTGAGCGACCGCGCCTCCAGCCGGTCGTACATCTCCGTCCAGGACTGGAGATCGTTGCCCGACTTGGGATCCGAATCCCCGCCGCTCAGCACCGACCCGAAATGGTAGGTCTCGATATCGTCCAGGCTCTTCAGAAACTGCTGGTCCGGCTGCAGCATCTGCCCGATCTTTTCGTCCAGCGTCATTTGCTTCAGCAGCGCCCGGGCCTGGGGATCGTACTTCGCGTACGGCCCCGCCGCCAGTATCGGCATGGCCGCCAGGACGCAGAAAACTCCGGCCGCGGCCGGTTTGTTAAAGCAACGAATCTTTCGCATGGGCATCAAGCAGTTTATAACGGCTCGGGCTTTCGCGCACGGCGGAAGTTGGAGTACATTCGTTTGAAGCTACATGGCCGCCGCCGCCCAAAACGAACAGTCGTTTGAATCCTGGTGCCCGAAGTGCAATCCCTGGCTGATAGCAGTTTCCGTGATGCTCGCCACGTTTATGGAGGTGATCGACACTTCCATCGCCGCCGTCGCGGTGCCTTACATCGCGGGCAGCATTTCCGCCACCAACGACGAATCCACCTGGGTCCTGACTTTCTATCTGCTGTCCAACGCCGTCGTCCTCCCGGCCAGCGCGTGGTTCAGTCTGCGTTTTGGCCGCAAGCGATTCCTTATGGTCTCGATCGTGATCTTCACGATCGCTTCTTTCTTTTGCGGCGCTTCCAATAGCCTGCTGATGATCCTGATCGCGCGGCTCGTGCAAGGCGCCGGCGGAGGCGCGCTCCAGCCCATCTCCCAGGCGATCCTCACCGAAAGCTTTCCTCCCGCGAAGCGCGGCATGGCCATGGCTGTCTTCGGGCTCGGCGTCGTCGTCGCGCCCGTGATCGGACCCACCCTCGGCGGATGGCTCACCGACGCCTACTCCTGGCGATGGGCGTTCTATATCAATATCCCCATCGGCCTCCTGGCGTTATTCATGATCGGGCGCTTCGTCGAAGATCCGCCTTATATCAAGAACGCCAAGCCCGGCGGTCTGGATTACTGGGGCTTCGGCCTTCTCGCCGTCTGGCTGGGCTTCATGCAGATCATTTTGGATCGCGGGCAGGAGGACGATTGGTTCGGCGCCTCCTGGATTCGCTACGGCGTCGTCATTATGGTGACCACCTTCATTCTGTTCGTGGTTCGCCAGTTCAAAGCCAAGAAGCCGCTCGTCAACCTGCGCATTTTCGCCAACCGCAACTTCGGCCTGGGCACCGTGCTGATTTTTATGTTCGGCGCCTCCATTTACGGCACCGTGACCCTGCTCCCGCTCTATTTTCAGACCTTGATGGGCTATTCGGCTTTTGCGGCCGGCCTCGCCGTCAGTCCGCGCGGGATCGGCGCCGTCTGCATCATGCCCATCGTCGGCATCCTCACCTCCCGCATGGACAATCGGTGGCTCATTGGGGCCGGCTTCGCCGTGTTCGGGGTCTGCAGTCTCTTCCTCGCTCACATTACGCCGCAGATCGGACCCTGGTCCCTCACCTGGGCCATCGTTGTCAGCGGCGCCGCGCTCGGCATGGTCTTCGTCCCGCTCTCCACCACGGCCCTCGGTTACCTGCCGCCGGCGGAAATCGGCAACGCCAGCGGACTCTACAACCTCATGCGCAACGTCGGAGGCAGCATCGGGATCTCTCTCGTGAACACCATCCTGGCGCGCCACGAGCAGCTCCATCGCACGGAGCTCGTCAAGAACCTCAATCCCTACAGCCTCAGTTTTCAGAACCAGCTAAACGGCTTGGTGGCCACCGTCGGTCAGCACTTTTCCAACTTCGACGCCACCCGGAAAGCCTATGGCATTCTCCAGAACACGCTCGAATTCCAGGCCACGCTCTGGTCGTACATCGATGACTTCCGGTACATGGCGCTCGCCTGCTTCCTCTGTATTCCGGTCGTGATGATGCTGCGTAAGGCGGTCGGCAAAGCCGGAGCGGCCCCGGTCCACTAAGCCGCTTACCTGTCCGAGGAACTGGCGGGCGGTTTCGAAGCGGGAGAGCTCGTACCGGAACTGGACGATTCCGGCTTGGAGGCCGGCTTCGAACTTTCCGCTTTGGATCCCTCGGATTTCGACCCCTCTGAATGCGCGCCTTCCGATTTGGATCCTTCCGACTTCGAGCCTTCGGATTTAGAGCCCTCGGATTTGGATTTGTCGGATTTGGATTCCGCTCCGGCGTTCGACCCGCCGTTGCCCTTGGCGTAATCCGTCACATACCATCCCGTGCCCTTGAACTGCAGCGCGGGCGCCGAAATCAAACGCTCCACCGGACCCGATCCGCACTCCTCATGCACCGTCAGCGGCGCGTCGGAAAACTTCTGTATGAGCTCGAAGCGCTTTCCACAGTTCGCACATAGATACTCATACATCGGCATAACGGACCATCAGCCCCTCTTCCCAACTCTAGCAAAGCGCTCCTTCCAAAGGAAAAGCGGACAGGTTCGTGGCCTGTCCGCTCGGGCTTGTTCGCGAGACTTCGATCTTCCAACGACGATTTGCCGAACTACGACTTATGATGCGTCGGGTGATGAACCGCCGCCGGCTTCTCCATCGTGATCCCCTTGATATGGGACTCTTCTCCCTTGAAAGTGATCGAGAAAGGATCTTTGGTGAAGGATTCGGCGTAGCCCTCGATCGTGATCGCATCCCCGGCCGCCAGTTTCGCGTGCAGCGGCTTTTCATACTTGATGTCCGCATCGCCCTGCGGATCGTCGATCGAGATCTTGATCTCCGTCGGATTGGTGTCCGGCGTCCAGGATACAATCTTCGCGGCGAATTGCTTCGGGATGATGGCGCCCTTCACGCTTTTGTCGAAGTACGCATCGCCGTCCGGAGCGGTCAGCGTGGCCTTCAGGTCGCGCCACAGCTTGATATCGGGGTGCAATGCCAGGTAGGCTTCGTCGCTGCCCGCCTTGGCCTTTTCGATATCGACCACGCTCAGGAGCTTGAAGTCCGCCGGAGGCATGGCGCTTTTCGCCGCCGCCGACTTTAGATCGTCCAACCCCGTCGCGTCGCCGTGGTACCCGGCATAGGCTTTCGCCAGATAATCCGAAGCGGCCTTCTTGCCGTCCGCCGCCAGCGCGCCTGGTCCGGTAATCGAAACCGCACGCGCGAACTGGTAGAGAGCCTCCGGCGTCCGCGCCACCACGTGCTGCGAGGCGATGGCCGTTCCCAGCCAGTAAGCCACCTGCGCGTTCTGATCGTTCAGCGCGATGTACTTCTTGAACTGGTCTTCCGCGCCCGGATAATCCTTGCTTTGCAGCGCGATCCATCCCAGCGTCATGTGCGCCTGCTGCTCCACCTGTCCGCGCGCGGCTTTCCAGTCCTCATCCTTCACCTGCGCCGGCTTCGCATCCGACGAGAAGGCCTTATCGAGATTGTCGAGCATGTTCTGCGACGCCTGCTTGCCCTGCGCCAGCGAATCCGGCGTCGGCGTAGTCGACATCGTCTTGGACGCGATCTGGCTCCACGTGTTCATGAACTGGAGCAAGCGCGCGTTCTTGAACTCGGAATCCGGATACTTGTCCTGCCATGCCTGCAGAAGCGCGAGCTTCTTCACAGGGTCGGTTTCTTTCTGGGCGGCCGTCAGCGCATCGTACTCGCCCTGATCCTTCACCTTCGGCGCTGCCGGCGCCGCGGCCGGAGCCGCCGCCGCCGGCGCCGCGTCCTGTGCGAGTACCGCGGGTGCGCTCAGCGCGATTGCCAGCGATGCTCCCGCAACCGTTTTCACGAATCGATCGAACACTGGGTGCTTCCCCCTTCTGATCTGCTTATTCACTAGCGAATTATGAGTATTGCAGGCTGCCGGAGTCCCGGCGCATCTTGTCGGCCTCAACCGTTCCTGCGTTGAGGATACTTGCGGAGTATAGCCGAACATTTCCTAATGCCGCAACAGTACGGACGCCGCCAGCGTCTCGCCGGTTCCCGATCGGCGATTATGCTAGAATCCGCCAACCCATGCATTTCGTGGATCGGTTCGCGGATTTGGGCGTCATTCTTGCCTATCTCCTGGGCGTCACCTGGTTCGGAGCGCGGTTCCGAAAACGGCAGACCAACCTGACGGAGTACTTTCTGGGCGGCCAGACCGCGCCCTGGTGGGCTATCGCGCTCTCCATCGTCTCCGCCGAAACCAGCACGCTCACCATCGTCGGGACGCCCGCGCTCAGCTTCAACGGCAACTTCGCCTTCCTCCAGGTCGTGTTCGGCTACCTGCTCGCCCGCGTGGTTATCTCCGCCATTTTTATTCCTGCTTACTTCCGCGGCCGGACGTTCACCGCCTACCAGCTCATGCAACGCCGCTTCGGCGAACGCGTCCGGCGGCTCACCGCCATCATCTTTCTCTTCACGCGCGCCATGGCTGAAGGCGTGCGCGTATTCGCCATCTCCATCGTCATCTCCATCATTCTCGGCACTGGCGAACTCGTCTCCATCGTGCTGATCGTCGCCCTCACGCTCTTCTATACCTTCGAAGGCGGCATGACCGCCGTGATCTGGACCGACGTGCTCCAGATGGGCATGTACGTGGCCGGCGCGCTCGCCAGCTTCTTCGTGATCCTTCACCGCATTCCCGGCGGCTGGCCGCACGTAGCCGCCCTCGCCGGCGCGGCCGGTAAGTTTCAAATCCTCGATTTCCGAACTTCGCTGAGCATTCCCTACACCTTCTGGGCCGGGGTCATCGGCGGCTGCTTCCTCACCATGGCCAGCCATGGCGCGGACCAGTTGATCGTGCAACGCCTTCTCAGCGCGCGCTCCGAGGGCGATAGCCGCAAGGCGCTCTTCGCGAGCTGGTTCGTCGTCTTGTTCCAGTTCACCCTTTTCCTGCTGATCGGCGTCCTGCTCTGGGTGCTCTATCGCGAATCCGGGATCGCCCCTCCGCGTCCGCTCGATCGCCTTTATCCGCTATTCGTCTGGCAGAACCTGCCCATTGGCGTGCGCGGCCTGATCATGGCTGCGATACTCGCCGCGGCCATGGCGAATCTGAGCGCCGCACTCAACTCGCTCGCCTCCGCTACCGTGCTGGATTTGTTTCGCGCGCTCACCGGCGCGCCTGCCCAGGCGCCTGGAACCGAAACCCGTCAGCTTCGTCTGGCCCATCTCGCCACCGTGTTCTGGGCCGTGATCCTGGTCGGCATCGGCCTGATCGCCCGGCAGTGGGGAACCGTCCTCGAATCCGGCCTGTCCATCGCTTCCGTCACGCTCGGCCTCCTGCTCGGCGTCTTCCTGCTTGGCGTCCTGACGCGGCGAGTGGGGGAACGCGGCGCCGCCGTGGGCGTCATCGCCGGATTAGCCGTCATCCTCTACATTCGCTTCGAGACCCATGTCGCTTTCACCTGGTGGGTGTTGATCGGCAGCGCCGCCACTTTCGCTGGCGGTCTCGCCGCTTCTTTTCTTTTCAGGGAGGCTGAACCGGTTTGACTGAACTGAAACGCGACCTGGGCCTTTGGGCCGCCGTCGCCATCGTGATCGGCACCGTGATCGGCAGCGGTCTTTTCCGCGTGCCGCAGACCATGGTTCAGGCCGTCGGCTCGGCCGGGTGGGTGATGGCCGTGTTCGTGGCTGGCGGCGTCCTTTCGCTGGCCGGCGCTCTCAGTTATGCCGAGCTCGCCGCCGCCATGCCGGGCGCCGGCGGGGAATATGTCTACCTAACCGAAGCGTACGGGCCGGTCTGGGGCTTCCTTTACGGCTGGACCCAGATGTGGGTCGCCAAAAGCGGCTCTATTGCGACGCTCGCCACGGCTTTCTTTGAATACCTCGCGAATTTCCGCCCGGAGATGGAACACGTCTTCTACACCGTCCCCTTGCCTCTCGGGGAACACGGCATGCCCCTTCCTCTCAAATATGGACAACTCCTGGCGATGGCGCTGATTCTTTTTCTCGCTTTCCTCAACTACTTCGGCGTGAAAGCCGGCGGCGGCGTGCAGGTTGTGCTGACCGCCGTCAAAATCGCCGCCATCGCCGCCATTATCGGCGCGGGCCTGTTTTACCGCGCGACCGCGCCCGCCGCCGTCAATCATCCGCTCGTGCCCATCACCGCCGCCGGTTTTTTCGCCGCGCTGGTCGCGGCTCTGTGGGCCTATGACGGCTGGAACAACGTCAGCATGGTCGCCAGCGAGGTCAAACAGCCGCAGCGCAATCTTCCTTTCGCCTTGATTGGCGGAACTCTCACCGTAATGCTGCTTTATCTGCTTGCAAATGCCGCCTATTTCCATGTCCTGAGCGCCGCCGATGTCGCCGCCAATAAACGCGTGGCCGCCGCCATGATGGCCCGTGTGGTCGGTCCGTGGGGCGCGGGCGCCGTCTCCATCGCCGTCATGATCTCCATATTCGCGGCTCTGAACGGATCTATCCTTTCCGGTTCGCGCGTGCCGTACGCCCTGGCTCGCGACCGCATCTTCTTCCGTTCTTTCGCCTATGTCCATCCCCGGTTCGCCACCCCGTCGGTCTCCATCCTCGGGCTGAGCGCGTGGTCCGCCATCCTGGTGTTCTCCGGCCGCTATGACCAGCTCTACAACTACGTCATCTTCGCCAGCTGGCTTCTCTACGGGATGACCACCGCCGCGGTCCTGGTGCTCCGCCGAACCCGCCCCACGATGCCCCGGCCCTATCGCACTCTCGGCTATCCGGTGGTTCCCATCCTGTTTGTGCTGGCGGCGCTGCTCCTCGAAATCTTCACGTTGCGGAACTCTCCCCGAGAGGCTTTTTCCGGACTTGTCCTGATTGCGCTCGGCCTTCCTTTCTATTCTTTTTGGAAAAGACGAAAAGACGTGAGAACGGATACGCACAAACGTTAACAAAGCGGGCGTTTTATCCTATTTCGTCCGAAAATAGGTTTAAGTGTCCTTTTTAGTGCCTTGGGAACCCGCAATGGTACTCCGAAAAACTTTTTGTTCTGATTTCAGAACAAACTTGTTGCAAGTGTTCCTTGCTTGCTGTAAAAAAGCACTAGGAGAGTTTGTTTACGTTCGGTTCCGTTCCGGTTCCGGAACAAAGCATCTTTCGTATTATAAGGAATAGTGCAAACTATGGACGTCGCCAAAATCCTCACGGAACTCAAGCAGGAAAGAGAGCATTTAGAAGAGGCGATTCAAAGCCTGGAACGTCTGGCTCGCGGACGCGGCAAGCGCCGCGGTCGCCCGCCTGCATGGCTGGCTGTCGAAAAGCGCCGTGGTCGTCCTCCCGGAAGCAAGAACAAAGCCAGCCTTCCAAAACGATGGCCGCGGCTTAATCGCCGATTTTCGGGAACCGCTTCAACGCCCGGGTATAAACCTCTGAATGGGCGGATAGAATTTCTATCTCCCGCGGGTCGCTCTTTTCTTTTAATCGTATTCGTTTCAATCGTATAGAAGATAAGGCTGGCGCCGAATTAGAAAGGCTGTCAGCGCCGGCTGTTCGTCGGCGCGAATGGCAGCCGGATCGTCCCCGCGTTCCAGCCGCGTCACCGTATCCGTCTCCCCGATCAACGTTCGGTTCACGGCGAAGCGGATTTGCCCGGGATACAGCTTCTCCATCGCCCCCGCCACTTCCAGCCCCAGCCGCGCCGCATCGAAAATGGCACGGTCCGTGACCACGAACCGAACCCCTTCCAAATCAATCCCCGCGTAATGGCTGCTCTCCGGACGAAAACGCACCGGATATGTCCTGACTCCCGGAATGCTTCGCGAATTTAAATACGCGGCTACCCGATTTCCGTTCATCCACTTCGCGCCCACCACCTGGAACGGCTCGCTTGTGCCCCGGCCCACGGAATAGTTCTCCGAAAACTCGAGCATCCCCAGCGCGGGATAGAGCAGCGCCTCCGTGAGGTTGCGGATGTTGGGCGACGGGTCCACCCACGGCAGTCCCGTGGCGTCGAACCAGTCCTCGCGATTCCAGCCGAGCATCGCCGCCACCGTCAGGTTCGCCTGGATTTTTTTCTCCGCGTTGAACATGCGCGCGAGTTCGCCCAGCGTCATTCCATGCCGCACCGGCAGCGGGAAATACCCTACGTAAGATTCATTTCCTTCGTCCAACATCGGGCCTTCCACGTGTAATCCCGTGATCGGATTCGGCCGGTCCAGAACCACGAAAGCCTTGCCCGCCTTCGCGCATGCCTCCATGGCGTACTCCATCGCTGTCGCGTATGTGTAAAAGCGCGTCCCCACGTCGGCAATATCGAACACCATTACATCGATATCCCGAAGCATCTCCGGCGTGGGCCGCTTAGTTTTCTGAGAATAAAGACTGAACACCCGAATGCCGCTCGCTTTATCCACGCTGCTGGCCACATTCGGCTGGTCCTGCGCTCCCGCGAAGCCGTGCTCGGGCGAAAAAAGCGCCGTCACATGCACTCCGGCTTGCAGCATGACATCGACGTTCCGGCGCCCCGCGCCGTCAATCCCGGTGGAATTCGTGATCAGCCCGACCCGTTTTCCCGCCAGACTCCGGAATTGTTCCTCTTCCATCACATCGAGCCCGGTCCGGACATGCCGCGTCGTGTTCCGCGGGTAGCCCACCGCCGCCGCCACCGCCGTGGCCACGCTCTTGCGCAGCGGGGTGATATTTTTCGCCGCTTTGGGGTGCACCGAGTTGGCCAGCAGAACGACGTAAGTCTGTGACGATGGATCGATCCAGACCGACGTTCCCGTAAAGCCCGTGTGCCCGTACGAAGTTCCCACCGGGAATAATTCGCCGCGCGCGCCGGAAAAGGGCGAATCGATATCCCACCCCAATCCTCTTACGGCGGCCGCGCCCGGCGGGCTCTGCGGCGACGTGAACAGATCCACCGTCAAAGGACTGAAAATTCGCTCCGGGTGCGTCGCATCCGCCGCCGGGTTCACGCCCTTGTTCAGCATCATCTGGCAAAAGCGGCTCAGGTCGTCCGCCGTGGAAAACATGCCCGCGTGCCCCGCGACTCCGCCCATCAGCCGCGAGCGCGGATCATGCACGATCCCGCGCAGAATCTCCCCCGTCGGCTGCCTCTCGGTGGGAGCAATGCGCGGCAGCAGCCCGGCGCCCGGCTTGAATTCCGTATCGGTCATCCCCAGCGGCTCAAACACGTTCACCCGCGCAAACTCGTCCAGCATCTGCCCGCTTACCCGGCGCACAATCTCGCCCATCAGGATGAAGTTCGTGTCGCTGTAAACGAACTTCGCTTCCGGCGGCCCGGCCGGCGGCTCCTGGGCCGCCCGTTGGACGCCCGCCTCATACCCGGAAAACGGCGGATCCAGATCGAAATCCGGCCGGAACCCCGAGTAGTGCGTCATCAGATCCCGCACCGTGATGTCGCTCTTGCCGTTCTGAAATTCCGGTATATAAGCGGTGACCTTGTCGGAAAGCCGGATCTTGCCGGCCTCGAACAGCTTCATGACCGAGGACGTGGTCGCGACCACCTTGGTGAGGGACGCGCAGTCGAAGATGGTGTCCGCCGTCATCGTCTCGGCCGCGGGTTCCACCGCGCGCTTCCCGTACGCTTTCCGGTAAACCACCTCGCCTTGATGACCCACCACCAGGACCGCGCCCGGAAGTTTTCCCTCCGCGATGGCGGTCTCGATGAGCGAATCCACGGCATGCGCCCCCCGGAAACGTGCTCGGCTGCGGCCCGCCCCACGCGAGCATCGAGACAAATACCGCCAGATTTCCAAGCCTCGTAACGGCGCACATGTTCGAATGGTAACAATCGTGCTGCTCATGAGCGCACTTGCTGCCGCTCCATGCCAAACGGGGAGGTATGGCGCGCCGGCGGCAGACTCGTTCCGGGTACATTGATTGCTTTTAATCCCAATTTTTGCAACGAGTTAGCCGTTGAACGAGTCGATTCTAACGACGGAGGAAGAAAGAATGAGATCAAAGTTTCGGAGAACAATTCCATGGCTGGCCATGCTTGCGACGGCGGGGATCGTCGCGGCTCAGGACCCGCCTTCGCGCGTTGCGCGCATCGCTTATATGACAGGTCAGGTTTCGTTCGAGCCCGGCAGCGTCGATCAGTGGACCTCGGCCTCTTTGAATTACCCGATGACCACCGGCGACAATCTGTATACCGACACCGGCGCGCGAGCCGAGTTGCGGATCGGACGCAACTCCATTCGCCTGGACAACGGCACTAATTTTCAGTTCGTCAACCTGAACGACCAAGTGACCCAGTTCAGCATTAATTCCGGCTCGGTCGAAGTCCGCGTCGCGCACCTCGGCGACGGCGAGTCCTGGGAGATCGATACTCCCAACGGCGCCGTCACCCTGCTCCGCCAGGGCGAGTATCGCGTCGATTGCAACACCGACCAGAACGCCACCATGGTCACTACCCGCAGCGGCGACGTCGAAGTGACCGCCAACAATCAGAGCTTTCCTGTCCACGCGCGCCAGACCGCTTATTTTGCGGCGGCCGGCGATCCTCAAATTCAGGATGAAAACCCCAACGACGATTTCGACACCTTCGCGTACACCCGCGACCGCTTCGAAGACGCCCCCGCGCCGCAGTACGTCTCGCAAGACATGGACGGCTATGAGGATTTGAACGCCAACGGATCATGGCGCAACGACTCCGAGTACGGCCCCGTCTGGTATCCGCGCGTCTCCAGCGATTGGGCGCCTTACCACACCGGCCACTGGGCCTGGGTCGACCCCTGGGGCTGGAGCTGGGTGGATGACGAGCCCTGGGGCTTTGCTCCTTTCCACTACGGCCGCTGGGCTTTCGTCGACAACGCCTGGGGATGGTGCCCGGGACCGGTCAATGTCCGTCCCGTTTATGCTCCCGCTCTGGTCGCCTTCGTGGGCGGCGGCGGCGGATTTGGAATTTCGCTTGGAATGGGCGGGGGACTCGGCGCCGTGGCCTGGTTCGCGCTCGGGCCGAGGGATCCTTATATCCCGTCCTATCGCGTCTCTGATGCCTACGTCCGCAATGTGAACATCACCAACACCCGCATCACCAACATCAATTACACCAACGTGAACGTACAGAACATAACTTACATGAACCGTAACGTGCCCGGGGCCGCGATCGCGGTGCCCCAAAACGCGTTCTCCTCCGCCCAGCCCGTGCAGCGCTCCATGGTTCGCGTAAACGCGGCGCAGTTGCAGCAGGCTCATGTGGTCGGTTCAGCGCCGCAAGTCGTTCCGCAACGCGCCTCCGTTCTGGCCTCCGCGCGGACCGGCGCCGTGGCCGCGCCCCCGGCGCGCATCGCTTCGCGCCCGGTGGTCGCCCGCTTGACGCCGCCGCCGCCGCCGGTCTCGTTCGCCGCCAAGCAGCAGATCCTGCAGCAGCATCCCGGCGTGCCTGTGGCGCCGCAGCAAATCCAAACTTTGCAGAGGCAAGCTCCGGCCGCGGCGCCGGGAAGGATGGCGGTGAAGCCCATCAACACGGCCCAGGTCCATCCCATCACCCCGGCTCCGCGCCCCCGCGGCGCCCGCCGCCGCGGCCCCAGCTCCGCAGCGTTTCGGACAGCCCGCGCCTCCGAACGCGCAGCGCCCCGCGCCCGCCGCCGCCCAAACCCCGCAGCGTTTCGGACAACCCGCGCCGGTGAACCAGCCGCGCCCTGCGCAGGCCGCTCCCGCCGCGCCGCCCGTCCGCCAGCCCCAACAGGCTG